>NZ_CP069594.1:0-4800000 GCF_023651955.1 Pseudomonas sp. Y39-6
TTGGCTGGCCTGTGCGCAACCTACATGTGGATAAGTGGGCGGCCGACCGCTACAATGGCGGCTGTTTTTGCCTCACCGGCTTTCAACTTAGGGGATATCCGTGTCAGTGGAACTTTGGCAGCAGTGCGTAGAGCTTTTGCGCGATGAGCTGCCTGCCCAGCAATTCAACACCTGGATCCGTCCGCTACAGGTCGAAGCCGAAGGCGACGAGTTGCGCGTCTACGCACCCAACCGTTTTGTTCTCGACTGGGTCAACGAGAAGTACCTGAGCCGCGTTCTCGAATTGCTCGATGAACATGGCAACGGCCTCGCGCCCGTGCTCTCCTTATTAATAGGCAGCAAACGTAGCTCCGCGCCTCGCGCTGCGCCGAATGCGCCATTGGCGGCTGCCGCGTCGCAAGCCCAGGCGGTGACGGCTCCGGTCAACCACGCGCCGGCTCCCGCGCCGACGCCTTCGAAATCGTCGGCCCAGAAAAACGCGCCGGCCAATGAAGAGCCGTCCCGCGACAGCTTCGATCCGATGGCGGGTGCCAGTTCCCAGCAAGCACCGGTTCGCGCCGAGCAGCGCACCGTGCAGGTCGAAGGCGCGCTCAAGCACACCAGCTACCTGAACCGCACCTTTACCTTTGAGAACTTCGTCGAGGGTAAATCCAACCAGCTGGCCCGCGCGGCCGCCTGGCAAGTCGCCGACAACCCCAAGCACGGTTACAATCCGCTGTTCCTTTATGGTGGCGTTGGCCTGGGTAAGACGCACTTGATGCACGCGGTGGGTAACCATCTATTAAAGAAGAACCCGAATGCCAAGGTCGTGTACCTGCACTCGGAGCGCTTCGTGGCTGACATGGTCAAGGCCTTGCAGCTCAACGCTATCAACGAGTTCAAGCGGTTCTACCGTTCCGTGGATGCCTTGCTGATCGATGACATTCAATTCTTCGCGCGCAAGGAACGTTCCCAGGAAGAGTTTTTCCACACCTTCAACGCCCTGCTCGAAGGCGGCCAGCAGGTCATCTTGACCAGCGACCGCTACCCGAAGGAAATCGAAGGCCTGGAAGAACGCTTGAAGTCGCGCTTCGGCTGGGGCCTGACCGTAGCGGTCGAGCCACCGGAGCTGGAAACTCGCGTGGCGATCCTGATGAAAAAGGCCGATCAGGCCAAAGTCGATCTGCCCCACGACGCCGCGTTCTTCATCGCCCAACGCATTCGCTCCAACGTGCGTGAGCTGGAAGGCGCGCTCAAGCGGGTCATCGCGCACTCGCACTTCATGGGCCGCGACATCACCATCGAGCTGATTCGCGAATCCCTGAAAGACCTGCTGGCTCTGCAGGACAAACTGGTGAGTGTGGATAACATCCAACGCACCGTGGCCGAGTACTACAAGATCAAGATTTCCGATCTGCTGTCCAAGCGCCGTTCGCGCTCGGTGGCACGTCCGCGTCAGGTGGCCATGGCACTCTCCAAGGAGTTGACCAACCACAGCCTGCCGGAAATCGGCGATGTCTTCGGTGGTCGCGACCACACCACGGTCTTGCACGCATGCCGCAAGATCAACGAGCTTAAGGAATCCGACGCGGATATTCGCGAGGACTACAAGAACCTGCTGCGTACACTGACTACTTGATGACACCAGCGCAGCTTATTAAGGCAAGGGACTAGACCATGCACTTCACCATTCAACGCGAAGCCCTGTTGAAACCCCTGCAACTGGTCGCAGGCGTCGTCGAGCGCCGACAGACCTTGCCGGTGCTTTCTAACGTATTGCTGGTTGTCGAGGGCCAGCAATTGTCCTTGACCGGCACCGACCTGGAAGTCGAACTGGTGGGTCGCGTTCAGCTGGAAGAGCCCGCTGAACCTGGCGAGATCACCGTGCCCGCGCGCAAGCTGATGGATATCTGCAAAAGCTTGCCCAACGACGCGCTGATCGACATCAAGGTCGATGAGCAGAAGCTGGTGGTCAAGGCCGGCCGCAGTCGCTTCACCTTGTCGACCTTGCCGGCCAATGACTTCCCGACTGTGGAAGAAGGCCCGGGTTCGCTGACCTGCAGCCTGGAGCAAAGCAAACTGCGTCGTTTGATCGAGCGCACTAGCTTCGCCATGGCCCAGCAGGACGTGCGCTATTACCTCAACGGTATGTTGCTGGAAGTGTCGGAAGGCATTATTCGCGCCGTGGCCACCGACGGTCACCGCCTGGCCATGTGTTCGATGAAGGCCGATATCGGTCAGCCGGACCGTCATCAGGTGATCGTGCCGCGCAAAGGTATCCTTGAACTGGCGCGTCTGCTCACCGAGCCGGACGGTATTGTCAGCATCGTCCTGGGCCAGCATCATATCCGCGCCACCACTGGCGAGTTCACCTTCACCTCCAAGCTGGTTGACGGCAAGTTCCCGGATTACGAGCGTGTACTGCCCAAGGGTGGCGACAAGCTGGTGGTCGGTGATCGTCAGGCCCTGCGTGAGGCGTTCAGCCGTACTGCGATTCTGTCCAACGAAAAGTACCGGGGTATTCGCCTGCAATTGGCCAACGGCCAACTGAAAATCCAGGCCAACAACCCGGAACAGGAAGAAGCGGAAGAAGAAGTGGGCGTCGACTACAACGGCGGTTCGCTGGAAATCGGCTTCAACGTGAGCTACTTGCTCGACGTACTGGGTGTGATGACCACCGAACAGGTTCGCCTGATTCTGTCCGACTCCAACAGCAGTGCGCTGGTGCAAGAATCCGATAACGATGACTCGGCTTACGTTGTTATGCCGATGCGTCTGTAATCATGCTCAGCAGAAGCTAGATGTCCCTCAGTCGCGTCTCGGTCACCGCGGTGCGCAATCTGCACCCGGTGACCTTCTCCCCCTCCCCCCGCATCAATATCCTCCATGGCGCCAACGGCAGTGGCAAAACCAGCGTGCTGGAAGCCATCCATTTGTTGGGGCTTGCCCGGTCTTTCCGCAGTGCCCGCCTGTTGCCGGTGATTCAGTACGAACAACTGGCGTGTACGGTGTTTGGCCAGGTCGAGTTGGCTGAAGGCGGCCACAGCAGCCTGGGGATATCCCGTGATCGCGGGGGCGAGTTTCAGATCCGCATCGACGGGCAAAATGCTCGCAGCGCGGCGCAGTTGGCGGAAATCCTGCCGCTGCAACTGATCAACCCCGACAGTTTCCGTTTGCTCGAAGGCGCGCCGAAAATCCGTCGGCAGTTCCTCGATTGGGGAGTGTTCCACGTGGAACCGCGCTTCATGGCCACTTGGCAGCGCCTGCAGAAGGCCTTGCGGCAGCGGAACTCATGGCTGCGGCATGGTACACTTGACGCCGCGTCGCAAGCAGCCTGGGACCGGGAACTGTGCCTGGCCAGCGACGAAATAGATGAATACCGCCGCGCCTATATCAAAGCCTTGAAACCAGTCTTTGAGCAGACCTTGAGTGAGCTGTTGGACCTCGAAGGGCTGACGCTGAGCTACTACCGCGGTTGGGACAAAGAGCGTGAACTGAGTGCAGTGCTCGCCACGTCCTTGCAGCGGGATCAGCAAATCGGCCACACCCAGGCCGGCCCCCAGCGCGCTGATTTGCGTCTTAGGTTAGGCGCACATAATGCCGCGGATATCTTGTCCCGCGGCCAGCAGAAGCTGGTGGTATGTGCATTGCGTATCGCCCAAGGGCATTTGGTTAGCCAGGCCCGGCGCGGTCAATGTATTTATCTGGTGGATGATTTGCCGTCAGAACTCGACGAGCAACACCGCCGAGCGTTATGCCGCTTGTTGGAAGACTTACGCTGCCAGGTGTTTATCACCTGTGTAGACCACGAATTATTGAGGGAAGGCTGGCAGACGGAAACGCCAGTCGCTTTGTTCCACGTGGAACAAGGCCGTATCACCCAGACCCACGACCATCGGGAGTGAAGGCATGAGCGAAGAAAACACGTACGACTCGACCAGCATTAAAGTGCTGAAAGGTTTGGATGCCGTACGCAAACGTCCCGGTATGTACATTGGCGACACCGATGATGGTAGCGGTCTGCACCACATGGTGTTCGAGGTGGTCGACAACTCCATCGACGAAGCTCTCGCCGGTTACTGCGACGACATCAGCATTATCATTCACCCGGATGAGTCCATCACCGTGCGCGACAACGGTCGTGGCATTCCGGTAGACGTGCATAAAGAAGAAGGCGTTTCGGCGGCAGAGGTCATCATGACCGTGCTCCACGCTGGCGGTAAGTTCGACGACAACTCGTACAAAGTATCCGGTGGTTTGCACGGCGTAGGTGTTTCCGTAGTAAACGCCCTCTCCGAATTGCTGGTGCTGACCGTGCGTCGCAGCGGCAAGATTTGGGAGCAGACCTACGTTCACGGTGTTCCGCAGGAACCGATGAAGGTTGTTGGCGAAAGCGAAACTACCGGTACCCAGATTCACTTCCGTCCTTCTGACGAAACCTTCAAGAACATCCACTTCAGCTGGGACATTCTGGCCAAGCGGATTCGTGAACTGTCCTTCCTCAACTCCGGTGTCGGCATCGTCCTCAAGGATGAGCGCAGCGGCAAGGAAGAGCTGTTCAAGTACGAAGGCGGCCTGCGTGCGTTCGTTGAATACCTGAACACCAACAAGACTCCGGTCAACCAGGTGTTCCACTTCAACGTCCAGCGTGAAGACGGCATCGGCGTGGAAATCGCCCTGCAGTGGAACGACAGCTTCAACGAGAACCTGTTGTGCTTCACCAACAACATTCCGCAGCGCGACGGCGGTACTCACCTGGTGGGTTTCCGTTCCGCGCTGACGCGTAACCTGAACACCTACATCGAAGCCGAAGGCCTGGCCAAGAAGCACAAAGTTGCCACCACCGGTGACGATGCCCGTGAAGGTCTGACTGCGATTATTTCGGTGAAAGTACCGGACCCTAAGTTCAGCTCCCAGACCAAAGACAAGCTGGTGTCTTCCGAAGTGAAGACCGCCGTGGAACAGGAGATGGGCAAGTACTTCTCCGACTTCCTGCTGGAAAACCCGAACGAAGCCAAGCTGGTTGTCGGCAAGATGATCGACGCAGCGCGTGCCCGTGAAGCCGCGCGTAAAGCCCGTGAGATGACCCGCCGCAAAGGCGCGCTGGACATCGCCGGCCTGCCGGGCAAACTGGCTGACTGCCAGGAGAAGGACCCTGCCCTCTCCGAGCTGTACCTGGTGGAAGGTGACTCTGCTGGCGGTTCCGCCAAGCAGGGCCGTAACCGTCGCACCCAGGCCATCCTGCCGCTGAAGGGTAAGATCCTCAACGTCGAGAAAGCACGCTTCGACAAGATGATTTCCTCCCAGGAAGTCGGCACCTTGATCACGGCGTTGGGCTGCGGTATCGGCCGCGACGAATACAACATCGACAAGCTGCGCTATCACAACATCATCATCATGACCGATGCTGACGTCGACGGTTCGCACATCCGTACCCTGCTGCTGACCTTCTTCTTCCGTCAGTTGCCGGAGCTGATCGAGCGCGGCTACATCTACATCGCCCAGCCGCCGTTGTACAAAGTCAAAAAGGGCAAGCAAGAGCAATACATCAAAGACGACGACGCCATGGAAGAGTACATGACGCAGTCGGCCCTGGAAGACGCCAGCCTGCACTTGAACGAAGAAGCACCGGGCATTTCCGGTGAGGCGCTGGAGCGTCTGGTCAACGACTTCCGCATGGTCATGAAGACGCTCAAGCGTCTGTCGCGCCTGTACCCTCAGGAGCTGACCGAGCACTTCATCTACCTGCCGGCCGTGAGCCTGGAGCAGTTGGGCGATCACGCAGCGATGCAGGATTGGCTGGCCCAGTACGAAGTGCGTCTGCGCACCGTCGAGAAATCCGGCCTGGTGTACAAAGCCAGCCTGCGCGAAGACCGTGAACGTAACGTGTGGCTGCCCGAGGTCGAATTGATCTCCCACGGCCTGTCCAACTACGTCACCTTCAACCGCGACTTCTTCGGCAGCAACGACTACAAAACCGTGGTCACCCTGGGCGCACAACTGAGCACCCTGCTGGACGACGGCGCTTATATCCAACGTGGCGAACGCAAGAAGCAGGTCAGGGAATTCAAGGAAGCCCTTGACTGGCTGATGGCCGAAAGCACCAAGCGTCACACCATCCAGCGCTACAAAGGTCTGGGCGAGATGAACCCGGATCAACTGTGGGAAACCACCATGGACCCCGCTCAGCGCCGTATGCTGCGCGTGACCATCGAAGACGCCATTGGCGCAGACCAGATCTTCAACACGCTGATGGGTGATGCGGTCGAGCCTCGCCGTGACTTCATCGAGAGCAATGCTTTGGCGGTGTCTAACCTGGATTTCTGATCGGGTGTAGGAACTCACAAAAGCAGCTGACGTTCACACTATGCTGCTTTCGCCGCGCTACAAAAAAGGCCAACCCCTGCGGGTTGGCCTTTTTTTTGCCCGTATGTCCAGGAACGCGCGAGAGCTCTGCCAATTGGATTCACAGCGAGAGTTGCCGTAATAGTGTAAAGGCCTGCTTCATTTGGTCTTCACTGACGACGAACGCACGTAGCTGCCCTGCCATGTCCAGACCTTTGGCTATCAGCCCCTGTGCCTCAAGGCTGATCTGCCATTGCAAGTCCTTGCGGCTGGTTTCTCCGGCCAGGTGCAGCGGCATTTCCGGTGTCTTGACCTTCACCAGCATCGCCGGGAACTTAACTTCCTCATTCCCACCCAGCACATTACGCGCCAGGGTCATGGCGCTTACCTGAATAGGTTGCAGAAACGGCAGTAGCTTGCCCTGGATTTGCGCGCAATCGCCAACGGCGAATATGCGTGGGTCAGAGGTGCACATGCGTTCATCAACTTCAATGCCACGGTCCACTCGTAAGCCAGCCTGTGTGGCTAACGTCGTATCGGGTTTCAACCCAATTGAGGCAACGATCACATCGGCGCTGATGTGTCGGCCGTTGGACAACGTCGCCAACAGGCCATCGTTTCTCTTTTCAATGGATACCAACGCCTGGTTAAACAGCATTTCCACACCCATCTGGCATAACCGGTGCTGCAGGCGGCTGCTCACCTCAACAGGAAGCAACGATGCGAGCAGGCTGCAGGACTTGTCCATCAGCACCACCTGCTTTCCAGCACGATTGATGTCCATCGCCAGTTCACTGCCAATCAAGCCGGCCCCGAGGATCAGTACGCGCTGTGCAGCCCGCAGTGCATGTTGTGCATGACGGTATTCCTGCTGGCTGTTCAGCGTCACCATCCACTCCCGCCCGGGAATCGGCGGAACCATGGCTTGCGCCCCCGTGGCGAGAATCAGTTGGTCGTAGCTGAATGCCTCATTCCCGGCGCTAACACGCTGGTTTTCGCGATCAATCGCAGTGAGCTGGCAGCACGAGTTCAGGGTCAACCGATACATCTCGGCAAACTCTGCTGCAGGCTGGCGAGTCATGTCGTCTGCGGTCTGATTGAGACTGACGACGTGACTCAGGTCGGGCTTGTTGTACTCATCGCAACTGTCTGCAGCGATCAATCGAATGGGCACCGCCGCATCGAGCCGGCGCAAGTTCTTGACCACCTGACGAGCCGCGAAGCCGGAGCCCACAATGACGATTTCCCGGTTCATGTCGCCTCCGAAGGCAGCTCATCGAACACGGATTTACCCATTGAACATTCAGGGCACAGGAAGTAATCAGGCACATCACACCAGGCCGTACCGGCCTGCACATCCTGCATCGGCTCGCCGATCGCGGGGTCGTAAATCCATTGGCAGACACTGCAGCGCATGCGCAGGCCGTTGTCCGCGATGGGGTCTGCCTGGGCAGTTGCGGTGGCTGCAGCGGGTGCGACATGTGCAGCCGTCGATGGATGCAGCGCCCATTGCCGAGCGATTTCGCGGCCATGAGCCCGGCAAACCTCAAGCGCCTCGCCGTCCGGCCGCCACTTGGCTTTGAGCGCCAATGTGGTTTCAAAACCAGCGTCCATCAAGCGCGTCTGGATACGGTCTACCGCCCCGCCATTCCAGCCGTAACTGCCAAACGCCGAAGCCTTTTTGTCACGAAAACGCAGCCCGGTTATTTCCTCCAGCAGCGCGGCGACTTTCGGCATCATCACGTTGTTCATGGTGGACGAGCCCACCAAAACGCCTTTTGAGCGGAACACGTTGGTCAGAATCTCATTCTTGTCGTGGCGCGCGACGTTGAAAATCTTCACCGCCACACCTGGATCGACTTCGTGAATACCCTGCGCGATGGCATCGGCCATCATGCGGGTGTTGTTCGACATGGTGTCGTAGAACAGGGTGATGCGATCCTCCTGATAGTCCGCCGCCCATTCCAGATAGCGGTGCACGATCTGCGTCGGATTATCACGCCACACCACGCCATGAGCGGTGGCAATCATATCGACCGGCAGGTTGAAACCGAGGATCTCGGTAATCTTGGCAATGACCAGGCGACTGAAGGGGGTGAGGATATTGGCGTAGTAGCGTTGGCACTGTTCGAACAGTTCGTTTTGATCCACTTCATCATTAAACAGGTGTTCGTCGCAGTAATGCTGGCCAAAGGCGTCGTTACTGAACAGAACGGCATCGCCGGTCATGTACGTCATCATGCTGTCCGGCCAATGCAGCATCGGGGTTTCCACGAAAACCAGCTGTTTGCCATTGCCGACATCCAGGGTGTCGCCGGTATGGACGACGTGGAAATTCCATTCGGGATGATGGTGATGACCGTTGATCGAGTCCACGCCATTGGCGGTGCAATAGATCGGCGTATTCGGGATCAGCGACATCAACTCTGTCAGCGCTCCTGCATGGTCCTCTTCCGCATGGTTGATGACGATACAGTCCAGCGTGTTCAGGTCGATTTCCATCGCCAGGTTCTGTATGAACTCCCGACTGAACCTGTGATCAACCGTATCAATCAGTACGGTCTTTTCTTCACGGATCAGGTAGCTGTTATAGCTGCTACCTTTGTGGCATTTGTATTCTGTGCCATGAAAGTCCCGCACTTCCCAATCGCGCTGACCGACCCAATGAATGTTGTTTTTGACGTGAATTGACATGACCTACCTCGGTATAGAAATGATGTTCTACACCGAAGATGGCAACCTTCGTGCCACATAATAACTAGTTGATTTAAAAGGAAAAATAAAACAATGATTGTCAATATGACATTGCCCGACTATTGTCTTTATGACTAATTCATTGTCAAAGTGACAAACCATGAGTCTCTCCGTTGAATCCCTGGCACGCATCGCTATTGAGCTGCAAAGCGGCATTTCCCATCAGGACCGTTTTCAACGTCTGATCAATACCCTGCGCCAATTGCTGGGTTGCGACGCCTCTGCCTTGTTACGTTATGAACAGCGACTGTTCCGTCCGCTGGCGATCGATGGCCTGGCACCGGATGTTCTGGGGCGCCGCTTCAGCCTTGATGCACATCCACGTCTGGAAGCCATCGCCCGCGCCGGTGACGTGGTGCGCTTTCCGGCAGAGAGTCATTTGCCTGATCCCTATGACGGCCTGATCCCGAGCCGGCAGGACCTCAAAGTACATGCCTGCATCGGGTTACCGTTGTTCGCGGACCAGACACTGATTGGCGCGCTGACGATCGATGGCATGGACCCGGCACAGTTTGATCACTTCAGCGACGAAGAGCTGCGACTGGTGGGCGCCCTCGCTTCTGCTGCCTTGACCAATGCGTTGCTGGTCGAGCAACTCGAGAGTCAGACCATTACGCCTCTCTCCATCAGTCATGTCCCGGCGGGCAAACCCGGCACCGAAATGGTCGGGCTCAGCGAGGTCATGCAACAGTTGAAAAGAGAGATCGAAATGGTGGCAGGTTCCGACCTGAACGTTTTGATCACTGGAGAAACCGGGGTCGGCAAGGAACTGGTCGCCAAGGCGATACATGAAGGTTCATCACGCGCCAGTCACCCTGTGGTCTATCTAAACTGCGCTGCGCTGCCGGAGTCAGTGGCTGAGAGTGAGTTGTTCGGCCATGTCAAAGGTGCCTTCACCGGGGCGATCCATCATCGCACCGGGAAGTTCGAAATGGCCGATAACGGCACACTGTTCCTCGACGAAATCGGTGAACTGTCGCTGAGCCTGCAAGCAAAACTGCTGCGGGTATTGCAATACGGCGACCTGCAACGGGTTGGTGACGATACCGTCTTGCGGGTCAACGTAAGAGTGCTTGCCGCGACCAATCGTGACCTGAAGCAGGAGGTGCTGAACAATCGCTTCCGGGTCGACCTGTTCCACCGTTTAAGCGTGTTCCCTGTGCATGTGCCGCCACTGCGTGAGCGTGGGCAGGACATCACATTGCTAGCGGGTTTTTTCTGCGAGCAGAGCCGGGTACGCATGGGATTGCAACGGGTGGCGCTGGCTGCCGGTTGCCTGTCGTTGCTCAAGCAGTATTCGTGGCCAGGAAACGTTCGCGAACTGGAGCATGCTGTTTATCGAGCGACAATCCTTGCTCGTGCGACCCAGCAAAGTGAAGAGCTGCTGCTGGAAGCACAGCATTTCAATCAAGTACCCGAACAGCTGGCAATACAGCCTGTTGCTGTGGATGTTCCTTCCAGCAGCGTTGGCCAATGCCTACGGGACGCGACGGATAGCTTCCAGCGTCAGCTGATTGAAAGCACGCTGAAAAATTGCGCAGATAACTGGTCTGCCTGTGCGCGAATGCTCGATATGGATGTGGCCAACCTGCACCGACTGGCGAAGCGGCTCGGTTTGAAATAACACTCGCGGCCGATCAGGGCTCAATGCAGGTCAGTCATGCTGACCCACATGTCGCCCTCGCCGCCAAGCTGTCCAGCATAAAACGCTATCGGATCTCGGGGGGAAGGCCGGCGCCCAGCGGTTGGGACGGCGGTTTCTGAATCTGCAGGTGTAGAGAAGAAAACCCGCCGGCAGGGAAAAACGCGTTCACTGGTTCTTTATCCGGCGCCAGCGTAATCCGGCTGGTGCGTCCAAGCAGTTCCTCCATCACGATCCGTAGCTCCAGTCTGGCAAGCGGCGCACCGGGGCAGACATGAATGCCGGCGCCATAGAGCAGGTTCAGCTCGGGATCGCGATCGAGGCGCAATTCATCGGGATCTCCAAAGACCGCTTCGTCCCGATTGGCGGACGCCCAGTTGAGGGCAATACGCGAACCCTTCGCCAGCGTGCGCCCGCCCAGCGTGACCTCTTTCGTAGTCACCCGACGGTTCATGATCAGTGGCGCATGAATACGCAGTATTTCATCAATGGCGACAGGTAACAGCGCGGGTTGTTCGCGCAATCGCTGCTGCCACCCGAAGTTGGTCGCCAGATAGTGCGCAAGAATGCCGACCGAGGCGGAAATGGTTCCGAGTTCGCCGACTGTCCAGTTACGTAGAATGCTGACGATCTCGTCGTCCGTCAGGGGCCTTCCCAAGGACTGATCGCGTAGCAAGAGGGTCGTGATGTCATGCGATGCAGCAGCGCCAGCGGTACGGCGCACGTCCAGCAGATCCTTGATGTAACCGTCAAACTCAAGGGCCACGGCACTCAGGGCCGCCTCGTCTCGGGACAGCGTGGCCGAGTGATTCTTCAGCGTCCACAGGCGCAGCGGTTCATGAAAATCCGCCGGCCAACCCAGCCAGGCACACTGGATCTGCAACGCAAAGATCTGGGCAAATTCGCCGATCAGTTCTGCACGGCCTTCATCCGGTAATGCCTGCACCAGACGAACCGCTATGTCACGGCACGTCGGCGCAAAGGCATCCATATGCTCCGGGCTGAAATAACGCTCGATGAGGTTCCGGTACGCCGTATGTTCGGGCGGATCCATTCCGTTGGGGACCGCGGGGAAACGCGAGACGGCATTACTGAAGGTTTCATGATCGTTAAGTACGCGCAGCACATCCGCATGCCTGAATAACGACGTATAGCCATATTGACTGTGTGCGACCGGGCAACGGTGGCGCATGTCGTCATAGGCTGTCGTCTGATCCTTTAATACGGCTTCAGACCTGGGATCCCAATCCGGTAGCGATTTCTTGTCCATCGTTTACTCCATAAACCCGTCCCGCTGAGAACCCGGAAACAAGGAAGCAAGGTTTGTCGGCCTACTTGTACTCGGTCGGGACATGTAGGAAATACCCGCTAGACTGAAACCATGCACGACGTCCCTACGTCGGCATCACTTGGGTGAAGTCTGTACGGGCTTATAGGGAAAATCGGCTATTAGCTAGCCAGGGGGTTGTGATGAGTAAGCTTCAGCAGTGGGTAAACTCGCAGGGCAGCACTGCGCTGTGGGTGGTGTTCTGGCTCTACGGGGTGGTGCTCAGCAATGTACTGTTTGGCCTGATTCTGGTCGCCTTCAACAAAGTTGCACCCTCCCTGTTTGGTCTAATGCTGCTGGGTTTTGTGGCCTACACCGCGTGCATGCTCAATGCGGTATGGCGCAATGCGGATAATGTCAGTGACCCCCTCTACGGTCAGATCGCTCGTTTCCTCACGGTGGCCTGGTCGATCAACGCGGTATTGGTTTCGGGCTTTCTCTTCCTGGGCCATCTGAATGCCGTCGCCCTCCCCCTGCCGCTGCCTTTTTGATTCCAGATAACCTGGGCCCTCAATGTGGGGTTTGAACGTTAGAGCCCAGGTCATTGCGCCGTTGCGATTATCGCGCCAATTGATTGTCTGCATAGTTGATCAATATCAATTCCATTATTTCTGTCGATCGCCATCACCGTTTCAACGCTATCTCAAGTGCAACAACTCGATCTTCGCTCATGACGCATAGCGGCTCTGTAGAGCGTTGAGCGCTGTTCAACCCCTCCCTTCAACAAATTGCCTCAACCGGCGATAGGAAGTCATATTGACTATTCCTTTGTCATTATGACCTTTTTCGAGTTAGGTCATAATGACAGTGTTGTTATTTAACTAGTTGATATTAAACAATAAAATTGTTGGCCCGGTTTGTGTATTAGGTAATGAACTTAACGCAAACCCCAAAGGGACAATCTCATGACTCGTACCATCGCGCTCAGTTTCACCCTGTGTACACTGCTGTCTCCGCTATGCCAGGCAGACCAGATAATCCGTGTAGTCCCCGACACAACCGCCGGCAAGGGGGTCGGCGTTTTGACCGGAATGATGGTTGGCGCGGTAGGTGGCCCGATTGGAGCATTAGTCGGCGCAGCTGGCGGATTTTTCGCCGGCAGTGCGGTGCAAGGAGGCATTGGCAAGTCTGAAACCGCTTATGAAGTGAAAAACGCGCAAGGCGAGATTAGTACGGTGCGCTCACCCAATGGGCGTTTTGAAGTCGGGCAACAGGTCACCCGTAAAGGTGTGCGACTGGTGGCATCTGAGGAGTAAGAGGCTCCCGTCTGCGTCTTCCCAAGCATTCCAGGCCCTCCGTGGAGTTGCACACATAGATGGTTCGGCTAATCCTCACCGATTAGCTGAACATCACGAAAAGAGCCCGTCAAATCGCGGGCTTTTTTTGCATTCGATCCGGGTTTTTATTACGTGACCTTCCCCGCTCCAATCTGCCTGATTGGGGTGTTTTTCTGGATTATTCATCCAGTCATCCACGGTTTATCGCCGCGTTGAAGCGGCCTAATCTCGATTCTCCATCGATTCGTGAAGGAGATTCTCCATGGCAGACCATTCCATTAAAGGCAAAGTCGTTCTCATCGCGGGTGGCGCGAAGAACCTTGGCGGTCTCATCGCCCGTGATATGGCCGCACAGGGTGCCAAGGCTGTCGCGATCCATTACAACAGCGCCGCGTCCAAGGTTGATGCCGATGCCACGGTTGCCGCCGTTCAGGCCAGCGGCGCACAGGCCGTCGCGCTGCAGGGGGATCTGACGACGGCCGGCGCCATTGAGAGGTTGTTCGCCGATACCATCGCCGCGGTCGGCACACCCGACATCGCCATCAACACCGTTGGCAAGGTGCTCAAGAAGCCGATGGCCGAGGTGAGTGAAGCCGAATACGACGAGATGAGCGCGGTCAATTCCAAGACCGCTTTCTTCTTCCTCAAGGAGGCGGGCAAGCACCTCAACGACCATGGCAAGATCTGCACGATAGTGACGTCGCTACTGGGCGCCTTCACGCCGTTCTATGCCGCCTATGCCGGCACCAAGGCGCCGGTCGAACACTACACCCGAGCGGCCTCCAAGGAATTGGGCGCGCGCGGTATTTCGGTGACAGCGGTCGGTCCGGGGCCGATGGATACGCCGTTCTTCTACCCGGCCGAAGGCGCCGACGCGGTGGCCTATCACAAGACCGCCGCCGCGCTCTCGCCGTTCAGCAAAACAGGCCTGACCGACATCGAGGATGTGGTGCCTTTCATTCGCCATCTGGTCAGTGACGGCTGGTGGATCACCGGCCAGACCATTCTCATCAATGGTGGGTACACCACCAAGTAAATCCATTATCCGCAGTGTGATCTTCGTCGCCATCCGCTGCTGGGGCGCCGTACAATCGACGCAGAGCAGGCGCTCCTGGGCAGGCTGACGTCGGGACCATCGGCAGGGCAGATACATGGACAGATTCGACCAGTACCGCGTATTCGCCAAAGTGGCCGAGATGGGCAGCTTCATCAAAGCTGCCAACGCGCTGGAGATGCCACGAGCGTCGGTGTCTGCGGCCATCCAGCAGTTAGAGGCTCAACTGGGCGTGCGCCTGCTGCATCGCACGACGCGGCAGGTACGGCTGACACCCGATGGGGAGCAATTGCTCAGCCGTGTGCGCCCGGTGTTGTGCAACGTCGAAGACATCGACCAGTTATTCCAGGCCAGCCAGCGGCAAGTCTCCGGCCGGCTGATCATCGATGTGCCCAGCCGCATTGCCCGCCGCGTCATTGCGCCAGCGCTGCCCGGCCTGTTGCGTTGTCATCCCCTGCTTCAATTGATTTTGGGTTCTACCGACCGGGCCATCGATCTGGTGCAGGAAGGTGTGGACTGCGCGGTGCGCGTTGGCGCGCTGCATGACAGCAGTCTTGTGGTGCGGCCGCTGGGTCAGATTGCCTTGATCAATTGTGCGAGCCCGGCCTATTTGCTTGAGCATGGAGAGCCTCAGCAGCCTGCGCAGCTACTCGATGGACATTGGACCATCGGCTATGCGTCGCCGAAGTCGGGCAAGGAACTGCCTTGGGAATACCTGTCCGGCGACGGCAGCGTGCAGCGGTTCGACGTACCGAGCCGGGTGATCGTGAACAATGCCGAAAGCTATATCGCTTGCTGCCTTGCAGGGTTGGGGTTGATCCAGATCCCGCGCTTCGACGTCCAACACCTGCTGGACTCACGACAACTGGTGGAGGTCATGTCGAGTTACTGTGCCGCTTCGATGCCGGTATCCCTGCTCTACCCGCACCGCCGGCAGCGTTCGCAGCGACTGGATGTGTTCCACGAGTGGTTCGAGGCATTGATGCGGCCGTATTTGGATAGCCGCCACGTCTCTCTGCATCAATAAAGCCAAATGCTCCACGTGGAACATCGGCATTTTTAACCCGCTGAAGCGGCCGCCACACTCTCCAAGCGGTAGCCGTATCCATAGATCGTCAACAACTGCCAACCCCGATCCGCGGTTAACCCCAGCTTGTTCCGCAGCCGATAGATATGTGTGTCTAGCGGCCGCGACGAGACCATTTCTTCATGGCTCCAGAACCGCTCATACAGATACTCGCGAGACAACGGCCGCGCCAGGTTGGCGAACAGGCAGCTGGCCAGGCGGTATTCGCGTTCGGTCAGGTTGATCGGTTTGCCCGCACGGGTGACGGTCAGTTCGGCGTCGTCAAAGGTCAGGTCGTTGAAACTTTGCACTTCAGACGTCGCCGACTTTTGCAGACCGTGGCGGCGCAGGACGGCGTTGACCCGGGCTTTGAGTTCATTCGGGCGAAAGGGTTTACTGACGTAATCGTCGGCGCCGCTGTTCAGGGCGGTGACGATATCGCTTTCGGCATCGCGGCTGGTAAGCATGATCACGGCCGGGGGCGATTCCATGTGTTCACGGGTCCAGCGCAGCAAGGCGATGCCGCTGATGTCGGGCAACTGCCAGTCGAGGATCAGCAGGTCGAAGGTTTCCCGGCGCAGTTGGCGCAGCAGGTCTTCACCGCGTTCGAAGCAATGCACAGACCAGGGCTGTTCCAGGTTGCTGGGGATCTGTCGCAGTGTCTGTTCCACCCGCTGCAATTCAGCGGGTTCGTCATCCAGTATTGCGACACGCATGGGTGGGTCCTTTCTACTTGGAAATATTTCAGCTGTCGGCCGGTCGAAGAGCGGGCGTCCTTGCTGCGCAGATGCCAGTCATTGAATCTGAAGAATTGTGCTCAGATTCAACGACCCTTTGGATCTCTCGGTACGCTGATATCAAAGGGCCGTTAACGCTTTGAAAAACCATGCGACTCAGGGGGAAAGATACCGACTCCCGTGCGTAAGGAAAAGGATCAGTGCCGCTGGCATTGCATAGCCGTGCGGGTAGCTGATACTGCGCCCCGATGTACGGTATGTTTCAACGAACGCATTCAGGAAAACCCCCGGGGCGATCAAAATGAGCTTCACTGGGTTCAGCACCACACCGCGCACCACCTGGAGGGAGAAACCGGGTCTATGACATCTTCAACTGTCCATTTTCAGCAGCGGTGCGGGTTCCTGGCGGTCGCCCTGTGATGCTGTGGCGCAAGGCCGAAAAACGCCAGCCCACCCAGGCGCAGTTGTTGTTCCATGGCCTGTTTCGGGAGTGGCTGTGGATTGGCCTGGTGTTGCTGCCCTTTACTGCATATTTGTCCTCAAGTGCGGGCCTGGCCTTCAATAATCCGCTGTATGACGGCCTGCGCCGCCTGACCCCTCTGCCGGTCGATCCGCGCATTTTGCTGGTGACCATCGATGACCAGAGCCTGAAAAAGCTCGGCCAATGGCCATGGCCGCGCAGCCTGCATGCCGACGTCATCAACCGTCTGAGCGCTGCCCAACCCGCGGGTATCTTGTTCGATGTGATCTTCAGTGAGCCGCGCAACGCCACGGATGACCAGCGCCTGGCCAATGCCGTGTGCAACGCTGGGAATGTTTTGCTTCCCCTGGAACGCGATGGCGGCGCGAGCCAGCCGGGCGAACAGCTGTTGCCGCTGCTCAATTGCGCCAAGGGGCTGGGCCATATCAACGTCGAAGCAGACAGCGACGGTGCCGTCCGCAGCCTGTATCTGCGTGAAGGCCCGCCTGGGAACACCCTGCCGCAGTTGGCATGGCTGGCGTATACGTTGAGCGGGCAAACCGCGCAAATGCCTGGACGCAGCGAACAACCCAACAGTCTGCGCTGGCATCGGGAATATAGAGTTCGCGTCCCGTCCACGTCTGAGCCGCATGGGTTTCCCAGTGTGTCCTACGCCAGCGTATTGCACGGCGAAGTGCCGGCCGAATTGCTGCGCGACCGCCTGATCCTGGTGGGCGCCAGCGCCTATGGGCTGGGGGACCGTTTTGTGACGCCGCTCTCCTCCACTCCGGATACCACCGCCGGTGTGGAAATCCAGGCCAATGTGCTCAACGGCTTGCTGCAGGAGCGCAGCATTGTCGACCTCCCCGGCTGGCTCGCGGCACTGATCGCCACGGCCTGGGTGGCGTTGTTGCTCGGCCTTTTGCTGTACCGCCCACGTTACGCGCTGTGGATGACCTTGGGTTGCATGGCCGGCGCGTTGCTCGGCGCGTGGGCGCTGTTACGCCTTGGCCATTGGTGGTCGCCCGCGGCCTGCCTGATCGGTATGTTGCTCAGCTACCTGATCTGGAACTGGCGCCGCCTGAGCGTGATCCTTGCCTACTTTGGCTGGGAACTGGCGCGCCTGGACAACGAACCCAAGGTGCTGCCCGAACGCCGCCGAGCGCCCGCGAACAAAGGCGATGTGTTGCAAGGGCGCATCTTTGCCCTGGAGCAGGCCGTCAGCCGCACCCGTGACACCCGACGCTTCATGGCCGATGGCCTCGAATGCCTCCCGGTGGCGACCCTGATCACCGACCCGCGGGGCAACATCCTGTTGGCCAACCGTATTGCCCGCGACGTATTCGGCAATGATCTGGTCAACCAAAACCTGCTCGAGCAGCTCGCCGACCTGGGTTATCCACCCCTGCATAACGGCGTGCGCCCTGCCTTGTCCGCCCTGGAAATCGTCGAGTTCCGGGACATCCACCAACGCAGCCTGCGCATGGAAATCGCACCCTTGCTGCCCGCCGAAGGCGATGTCGCCCTCGGCTGGCTGCTCAGCCTGACCGACTTGAGCAAGGAGCGCGAAGCCCAGCAACACCGCGAAACCATGCTGCGCTTCCTGTCCCACGACCTGCGCGCGCCGCACTCGGCGATCCTCGCGTTGCTGGATGTGCATAACGCGGAGTCGCCGGTGTTTGCCCAGATCGAGCAGCAGGTTCGACGCGCCTTGAGCCTCACCGAATCATTCGTACAACTGGCGAAAGCCGAGGCTGACGGCTACCACTTCCAGCCAAGCCTGTTTGCCATGCTGGTGATGGATGCGTTCGATCAGGTGGCGGTGATTGCGCAGCTCAAGGGCATCCAGTTGATCCACGACCTGGATGAAGCGGATGAAGGCATGGTGTCGGCCGATCAATCCCTGCTCACCCGCGCGTTGTTCAACGTGCTGGAGAACGCGATCAAATACTCGCCGGCCGGCACCACCGTGAGGTTGAGCCACGGCAGCGCGCAAGGTTGGCTGGAGTGTCGCATCAGCGACCAGGGCCCGGGCATTGCGGCAAAGGACTTGCCGGAACTGTTCAGCCAGTACCGCCGCTTCGATTCTGCCCAGGGTAGCGAAGGCCTTGGGTTGGGCCTGACCATGGTCAAGGCCGTTGTGGAGCGGCACGGTGGCCGTATCTGTTGCGAAAGCGTGGTGGGCAAGGGCACCACATTCACCCTGCAGCTGCCCCAGTTGGAAGACTGACAACACGTGCTTTTGCGCTGTGTATAAAAAACCGGTCTCAAGGACCGGTTTTTTTATCCAAAAAAAACTTATGCACGTTTTTAGTATTTTTATGAGTTCAGGAAATATCTAATAAAATCATCTTGTTATGAAGAGAAAATGCCATTTTGCCAACAAACCGTACACAGGTTATCCACAGATGCTCAGGCCACCGGCGTGTCCACCGCCACCGGCTCCGGCGGCAGCGAACCCATGGCGCGTTGCTGGGCTTCATTCCAGGCGGCGGCGCGGTCATTCAGTGCGGCAATTGCACGCGGTCCTTCACCTTCGGCGTACATCGGTTCCCCGATCACCACGGTGATGGTGCCTGCACGTTTTGCCCAACCGGTTTTTGGCCAGTACTTGCCGGCATTATGTGCAATCGGCAACACGGGCAGGTGGGCGTTGACGGCCAATGCCGTGCCGCCACGTGAGAACTTGCCGACGGTGCCGTAGGGCACACGTGTACCTTCCGGAAAGATCAGCACCCAGACGCCGTCCTTGAGCAGCTCGTCGCCCTTTTTGGCCACGTGCTTGAGCGCCGCCTTGGGGTTGTCGCGGTCGATGGCGATCGGGCGCAGCATCGCCATCGCCCAGCCGAAGAACGGCACATACAGCAGCTCGCGCTTGAGCACTTGGCTCAGGGGCGAGAAGTACGCCGAGAGGAAGAACGTCTCCCACGTGCTCTGGTGGTTCGACAGAATCACGCAGGGCTGATCCGGGACGTTTTCCGCGCCCTTGACCTCGAAGCGGATGTTCAGGAACACCTTGGTCAGCCACAGCGCGCAGCGGCACCAATAGACGTTGATGAAGCGATAGCGCGCCTTGAACGGCAGAAAAGGCGCGATAAAAAAGCTCAGGGTGCACCAGAGAAACGAACTGGTGCCCAACAGCAGGTAAAAGAAGAAGGTTCTGATGGCCTGCAAAATCGACATGGCGGCATTTACCGTTGCGGGACACAGCCCGCCTGTTGAAGGCGCACTCCCGAACAGTCCTTGGTCAGGCAGTCGAGGGCGGCTAGTTGTTGATAAGTTCTGCGGCAACCGCCGCCAGATCGTCAAAAATCAAGGTGCCTACCGGCAGGTTTTTCGCCTGGGTCTTTTCGCCTTTCCCGGTCTTTACCAAAACTGGCTGAGAGTCGACGGCTTTGGCCGCCTCCAGGTCACCGAGGCTGTCCCCGACGAACCATAGCCCAGCCAGGGGCACGTTGTAATGTTCTGAAATAGTTTTCAACATGCCAGGCTTGGGTTTGCGGCAATCGCAGCCCTCATCCGGCCCGTGGGGGCAGTACACCACCAGCCCCACCTCACCGCCCTGCTCCGCCACCAACGTGCGCAAGCGCGCGTGCATGGCGTCCAGGGTTGCGATGTCGTAGTAGCCGCGGGCGATGCCGGACTGGTTGGTGGCGACGGCCACCGTCCAGCCGGCCTTGCTCAACTGCGCGATGGCCTCGATCGCGCCGGGCAGTGGGATCCATTCCTCCACCGACTTGATGTAAGCGTCGGAGTCGTAATTGATCACCCCGTCCCGATCGAGAATCAGCAGTTTCAACATGATCAGCCCAATACGGAAATGTCAGCGATGTTGATGAACAGACCGCGCAGACGCGCCAGCATGGCGTAGCGGTTTTTCCGCACGCCGGCATCTTCGGCATTGATCATCACCGCTTCGAAGAACGCATCCACCGGCTCGCGCAAGGTAGCCAGGCGCGCCAGTGCTTCGGCGTAGTTGCGTTCGGCGATCAACGGTTTCACCGCATTTTCCGCCTTGGCGATGGCCGAGTTCAGCGAGAACTCCTTGGCATCGGCGAACAGGCCTGGGTCGACATCGGCATTGCCAAGGTTGTCGGCCTTGCTCAACAGGTTCGACACGCGCTTGTTCACGGCGGCCAGGGCCTCGGCTTCCGGCAGTTTGCGGAAGGCCTGCACGGCTTGCACGCGCTGGTCGAAGTCCAGCGCCGAACCCGGTTGCAGGGCACGTACCGACAGGTACACCGAAACGTCCACGCCTTCGTCTTCGTAACGCGCACGCAGGCGGTCGAACACGAACTCCAGCACTTGCTCGGCCAGGCCGGTTTGCTTGACCTTGCCGCCGAACTGGCCGACCGCGAACACCACGGCCTGGGTCAGGTCGAGGTCGAGCTTCTTGTCGATCAGGATCCGCAGCACGCCCAGGGCCGCACGGCGCAGGGCATACGGGTCTTTACTGCCGGTAGGCAGCATGCCGATGCCGAAGATCCCGACGAGGGTATCCAGCTTGTCGGCAATGGCCACGGCCGCACCGGTCAGGGTGCTCGGCAACTCGGCGCCAGCACCGCGCGGCATGTACTGCTCGTTCAGGGCCAGGGCGACATCGTCCGGCTCGCCGTCGTTGAGGGCGTAGTAGTAACCGGCAACGCCTTGCATTTCCGGGAACTCGCCGACCATCTCGGTGGCCAGGTCGCACTTGGACAGCAGGCCAGCGCGCGCAGCCCAGGCAGCGTCACCGCCAATGCGCGGGGCAATGTAGGCGGCCAGTTTGGACACGCGCACAGCCTTGTCGTAGACGCTGCCGAGTTTTTCCTGGAACACCACGTTTTGCAGGCGCAGGTTGAAGTCTTCGAGCTTCTGCTTCTTGTCTTGCTTGAAGAAGAACTCGGCGTCGGTCAGGCGCGGGCGCACGACTTTTTCGTTACCGGCGATGATCTGCTGCGGGTCCTTGCTTTCGATGTTGGCCACGGTGATGAAGCGCGGCAGCAATTTGCCGTCCACGTCCAGCAGGCAGAAGTACTTCTGGTTGTCCTGCATCGTGGTGATCAGCGCTTCTTGCGGTACATCGAGGAAGCGTTCTTCGAACGAGCACACCAGCGGCACCGGCCATTCAACCAGGGCGGTCACTTCGTCCAACAGGCTTGGCGGCACGATGGCGGTGCCTTCCTGCAGGCGGGCCAACTCTTCGGTGCGCTTGCTGATCAGCTCGCGACGCTCGTTGGCGTCGGCCAGCACATAGGCGGCGCGCAGGTCGTTGAGGTAGTTGG
Organism: Pseudomonas sp. Y39-6; assembly: GCF_023651955.1. Lineage (NCBI taxonomy): Bacteria > Pseudomonadati > Pseudomonadota > Gammaproteobacteria > Pseudomonadales > Pseudomonadaceae > Pseudomonas > Pseudomonas sp. Y39-6. The sequence continues at coordinate 21,906 of NZ_CP069594.1, forward strand.
CCGGCGCGGTGATACGCACGCTTTGCGGGTGGTGGAAGCGGTGACCACGGGAATCGCGGCCGGCTTTCTGGGCAAGGATGGTGCAATCGATGACCTGGTCACCGAGCAGCATCACCAGCCACTGGGTCGGACGCACGAACTCTTCCTTGCGCGCACCCCAGCGCATGCGCTTGGGGATCGGCAGGTCGTTCAGGGAGTCTTCGACGATGGTCGGCAACAAGCTGGCAGTCGGCTTGCCTTTGATGACCTGGCTGAAACGCAGTTTCGGGCCGCTCTGGTCGATCTCGCTCAGCTCGACGCCACACTTCTTGGCAAAACCCAGCGCTGCTTGGGTCGGGTTGCCTTCGGCGTCGAAAGCGGCCTGGCGTGGCGGGCCGTCGAGGTTGATGCTGCGATCCGGCTGCTGGGTTTCCAGCGCGGTCAGCAACACCGCCAGGCGACGCGGCGCGGCGTAGACTTTTTTCGCCTCGAACTTCAGGCCGGCGCTTTGCAGGCCTTTTTCGATACCGGCCAGGAACGCATCGGCCAGGGTGTTCAGTGCCTTGGGTGGCAGCTCTTCGGTGCCCAGTTCAACCAGAAAATCTTGAGCACTCATTGTGCAGCCTCCAGCTTAGCCAACACTTCATCACGCAGGTCCGGGGTTGCCATCGGGAAGCCCAGCTTGGCGCGAGCCAGCAGGTAGGCTTGGGCGACGGAACGCGCCAGGGTGCGAACACGCAGAATATATTGCTGGCGCGCGGTCACCGAGATGGCGCGGCGGGCGTCCAGCAGGTTGAAGGTATGGGACGCCTTCAACACCATTTCATAGCTCGGCAACGGCAGCGGCTGGTCCAGTTCGATCAGGCGCTTGGCTTCGCTTTCATAGAAGTCGAACAGTTCGAACAGCTTCTCGACGTTGGCGTGTTCGAAGTTATAGGTCGACTGCTCCACTTCGTTCTGGTGGAACACATCGCCGTAGGTCACTTTGCCGAACGGGCCGTCTGCCCACACCAGGTCGTAGACCGAATCCACGCCTTGCAGGTACATGGCCAGGCGCTCGAGACCGTAGGTGATCTCGCCGGTCACCGGGTAGCACTCGATGCCGCCCGCTTGCTGGAAGTAGGTGAACTGCGTGACTTCCATGCCGTTCAGCCAGACTTCCCAGCCCAGGCCCCAGGCGCCCAGGGTCGGCGATTCCCAGTTGTCTTCGACGAAACGGATGTCGTGGACCAACGGGTCGAGGCCGACATGTTTCAGCGAGCCGAGGTACAGCTCCTGGAAGTTGTCCGGGTTCGGCTTCAATACCACCTGGAACTGGTAGTAATGCTGCAGACGGTTCGGGTTTTCGCCGTAGCGGCCGTCAGTCGGGCGCCGACTGGGCTGCACATAAGCGGCGTTCCAGGTTTCCGGGCCGATGGCCCGCAGGAATGTAGCGGTGTGGAAAGTGCCGGCGCCTACTTCCATATCGTAGGGCTGAAGTACCACACAACCTTGCTCGGCCCAGTACTGCTGGAGGGCGAGGATCAAGTCTTGGAAGGTACGCACGGCTGGCGTAGGCTGGCTCACGAAATTCACCTGTTACTTGGGCTGCGATTTAAAGAGCGGGAGTATACCCGATTCGGCCGCGCCACCATCCCCTGGAGCCTTATGCCACGCTGCTTTTGGTGTTCTGAAGATCCGCTGTACATGGCTTATCACGATCAGGAGTGGGGAACGCCGCTGCGCGATGCGCAGGGTTTGTTCGAGTTACTTTTGCTCGAAGGGTTCCAGGCGGGCCTGTCCTGGATCACCGTTTTACGCAAACGCGAGCATTATCGAAAGGTCTTGTTCGGTTTTGATGCACAGCGCCTGGCGCGGCTGAGCGATGCCGAGATCGAAGCGTTGATGCTCGACCCAGGCATCGTGCGCAATCGTCTGAAGCTCAACGCCACCCGCCGCAACGCCGCGGCCTGGTTGGCGCTGGAGGACCCGGTGGGGCTGCTGTGGTCGTTTGTCGGCGGCGTGCCCAAGGTCAATCACTTCAAGGACCGCAGCGAAGTCCCGGCGATTACCGCCGAAGCCGAGGCCATGAGCCGCGCGCTGAAAAAAGCCGGTTTCACCTTCGTCGGGCCGACCATTTGCTACGCGTTCATGCAGGCCTCGGGCATGGTCATGGACCACACCCAGGACTGCGACCGTTACGCGGACTTGGCCAACGCCGGTTAGAATGCGTGCTTTGCGCACCACACACGATCAGGAGTGACCTGTGGAAAAGTTTAAAGGCGCCTTGCTGGTAGGCGCTCTCCGGTTGTTTGCCCTGCTGCCCTGGCGCGCCGTGCAAGCCGTAGGTTCGGCGATTGGCTGGATCATGTGGAAAACCCCCAACCGCTCCCGCGACACGGTGCGGATCAACCTCTCAAAATGCTTCCCGGACATGGACCCGGCCGAGCGCGAGCGCCTGGTGGGCCGCAGCCTGATGGACATCGGCAAGTCCCTGACCGAAAGCGCCTGCGCCTGGATCTGGCCGGCCCAGCGCTCCATCGACCTGGTGCGCGAAGTCGAAGGCCTGGAAGTCCTCCACGAAGCCCTGGCCTCGGGCAAAGGCGTGGTCGGTATCACCAGCCACCTGGGCAACTGGGAGGTGTTGAACCACTTCTATTGCAGCCAGTGCAAACCGATCATTTTCTACCGCCCGCCGAAGCTCAAGGCGGTGGATGACCTGCTGCGCAAGCAACGCGTGCAACTGGGTAACCGCGTGGCGGCGTCCACCAAGGAAGGCATCCTCAGTGTCATCAAGGAAGTGCGCAAGGGCGGCCAGGTGGGCATTCCGGCCGACCCGGAGCCGGCTGAATCGGCGGGGATCTTCGTGCCGTTCTTCGCCACCCAGGCGCTGACCAGCAAGTTCGTGCCGAACATGCTCGCGGGCCACAAGGCGGTCGGTGTATTCCTGCATGCCCTGCGCCTGCCGGACGGTTCAGGCTACAAAGTGATCCTGGAAGCGGCGCCGGAAGACATGTACAGCACCGACACCGCCACCTCCTGCGCGGCGATGAGCAAGGTGGTGGAGCGTTATGTCGGCGCCTACCCGAGCCAGTACATGTGGAGCATGAAGCGCTTCAAGAAACGCCCGCCGGGTGAGGCGCGGTGGTACTGACTCAAAGGCAACCCAAAACCAATGTGGGAGGGGGCTTGCCCCCGATAGCGGTGTATCAGTCGATGCATATTGGACTGAACCACCGCTATCGGGGGCAAGCCCCCTCCCACATTTGAGTTCCGCTTAGGCCTTGCGGTCGAGTTTTTTCAGGAACACCGTCATTTCTTTCTCGGCCTGCTTGTCGCCATGGGCCTGGGCCGCTTCAATGCCCTTCCCCCAGGCCAGTCGCGCGGCAGCCTGATCGCCCAGCCCGACGTGGGCCTTACCCAGCAGCTTCCACGCCGCCGAATACTTCGGATCAAACTCGACACACTTGTGCAGATGCTCGGCGGCCTTGGCGTTGTCCTTCAGGTCCAGATAACCCTTGCCCAGCCCAAAGCGCAGCAGGGCGTTATCCACACCCTTGGCCAGCATTTTCTCCAGGGATTCGAGCATGTCGGTGTACTCCGTTTGATCAGAAAAAGCTCAACCCCACGTGGAACAGCTTCTCCACATCGCGGATATGTTTTTTATCCACCAGGAACAGGATCACATGGTCACCGGTGGCAATTACCGTGTCGTCGTGGGCAATGATCACTTCTTCATCGCGAATGATCGCACCGATGGTGGTACCCGGCGGCAAGCCGATGTCGCGGATGGCCTTGCCGATCACCTTGCTCGACTTCGAGTCGCCATGGGCGATCGCCTCGATGGCTTCCGCCGCGCCGCGGCGCAGGGAGTGGACGCTGACGATATCGCCACGGCGCACGTGGGTGAGCAAGGTGCCGATAGTCGCCAACTGCGGGCTGATGGCGATGTCGATATCGCCGCCCTGGATCAGGTCGACATACGCTGGGTTATTGATGATGGTCATCACCTTCTTCGCCCCCAGCCGCTTGGCCAGCAGCGATGACATGATGTTGGCTTCGTCATCGTTGGTCAGGGCCAGGAAGATATCGGCGTCGGCGATGTTTTCTTCCATCAACAGGTCGCGGTCCGAGGCGCTGCCTTGCAGGACTACAGTGCTGTCGAGGGTGTCGGACAAATGCCGGCAGCGCGCCGGGCTCATCTCGATGATCTTCACTTGGTAGCGGCTTTCGATGGCCTCAGCCAAGCGTTCGCCGATCTGCCCGCCACCGGCGATGACGATGCGTTTATACGTCTCATCGAGACGGCGCATTTCGCTCATCACGGCACGAATATTCGCTTTGGCGGCGATGAAGAAGACTTCGTCGTCAGCCTCGATCACCGTGTCGCCCTGGGGCAGGATCGGCCGGTCACGCCGGAAAATCGCCGCGACGCGGGTTTCCACATTCGGCATGTGTTCGCGCAGTTGGCGCAGTTGCTGGCCGACCAACGGCCCGCCGTAATAGGCCTTCACGGCGACCAGTTGCGCTTTGCCGTCGGCGAAGTCGATCACCTGCAACGCGCCGGGAATCTCGATCAGGCGCTTGATGTAATGGGTGACCACCTGCTCCGGGCTGATCAGCACGTCCACCGGGATCGCGTCGTTGTCGAACAGGCCGGCGCGGGTCAGGTAGGCGGCTTCACGCACCCGGGCGATCTTGGTCGGGGTGTGGAACAGCGTGTGGGCGACCTGGCACGCGACCATATTGGTCTCGTCGCTGTTGGTTACGGCCACCAGCATGTCGGCATCGTCGGCACCCGCCTGACGCAGCACCGTAGGAAACGACGCACGGCCCTGCACGGTACGAATGTCCAGGCGGTCGCCGAGGTTGCGCAGGCGCTCGGCATCGGTGTCGACCACGGTGATGTCGTTGGATTCGCTGGCCAAATGCTCGGCCAGCGTGCCACCGACCTGCCCTGCCCCGAGGATGATGATTTTCATCCGGTCACTCCCTTTGAACCGTTCAGCCGCGTGCGGCGGCGATCTTGATCAGTTTGGCGTAGTAGAAGCCATCGTGTCCGCCTTCCTGCGCCAGCAATTGGCGCCCGTGGGGCTGCTTGATGCCGGCTGCGGTGGCGAGGTCCAGCTCGCGCGCGCCGCTGGTACGGGCGAGGAAGGCTTCGATGACCTCGGTGTTCTCGGTGGGCAAGGTGGAACAGGTGGCGTAGAGCAGGATGCCGCCGACTTCCAGGGTCGGCCACAACGCGTCGAGCAGTTCGCCTTGCAGCACGGCCAGGGCGGCGATGTCGTCGGGTTGGCGGGTCAGCTTGATGTCCGGGTGGCGACGGATCACGCCGGTGGCGGAGCACGGCGCGTCGAGCAGGATGCGCTGGAACGGCTTGCCGTCCCACCAGGTGGCGGTGTCGCGGCCATCGGCGGCGATCAGCTCGGCGCTCAGGCCCAGGCGTGCGAGGTTTTCCCGCACGCGCACCAGGCGCTTGGCTTCCAGGTCGACGGCGACGACGCCGGCGAGGTCTTTTTCGACCTCCAGGATGTGACACGTCTTACCGCCGGGGGCGCAGCAGGCGTCCAGCACGCGCTGGCCTGGGGCCAGGTCGAGCAGGTCGGCCGCCAGTTGCGCGGCTTCGTCCTGCACGCTGATCCAGCCCTCGGCGAAGCCCGGCAGGCTGCGCACGTCGGTGGCGGCTTCGAGCACGATGCCATCGGTGCTGTACACGCACGGCGCGGCCGCGATGCCCGCATCGGTCAGCAATTGCAGATAAGCATCGCGGCGGTGATGGCGACGGTTGACCCGCAGGATCATCGGCGGGTGTGCATTGTTGGCCGCGCAGATGGCTTCCCATTGCTCGGGCCAGAAGGCTTTCAGGGATTTTTGCAGCCAGCGCGGGTGAGCGGTACGCACCACCGGGTCATGTTCCAGCTCGGCCAGCAGCGCTTCGCTTTCGCGCTGGGCGCGGCGCAGCACGGCGTTGAGCAGGGCTTTGGCCCAGGGTTTTTTCAGCTTTTCGGCGCAGCCGACGGTTTCACCGATGGCGGCGTGGGCCGGCACGCGGGTGTAGAGCAATTGATAGAGGCCTACCAGCAGCAGCGCTTCTACATCGGCATCGGCCGCCTTGAACGGCTTTTGCAGCAGCTTGGCTGCCAGCGCCGACAGCCGTGGCTGCCAGCGCGCGGTGCCGAAGGCGAGGTCCTGGGTGAAGCCGCGATCACGGTCTTCGACCTTATCCAACTGGGTCGGCAGCGAACTGTTCAGCGAAGCCTTGCCGTTGAGCACGGCGGCCAGGGCCTTGGCGGCGGCCAGACGCGGGTTCATTGGGCGGCCACCCCGAGAAGCGTGCCTACGGCAAATTTCTCACGACGGCTGTTGAACAAATCGCTGAAATTCAGCGCCTTGCCACCGGGCAATTGCAGACGCGTCAGACACAGCGCCTGTTCACCGCAGGCGACCAGCAGGCCGTCCTTGCTGGCACCGATGATTTCACCGGGGGCGCCCTTGCCGTCGGCCAGGGTGGCAGCCAACACCTTCAAGGCTTCGCCGTTGAGGGTGCTGTGGCAGATCGGCCACGGGTTGAACGCGCGCACCAGGCGCTCCAGTTCCACGGCCGGGCGGCTCCAGTCGAGGCGCGCTTCGTCCTTGTTCAGTTTGTGCGCGTAGGTCGCCAGGCTGTCGTCCTGCACCTCGCCTTCGAGGGTGCCGGCAGCGAGCCCGGCAATCGCCTGGATCACGGCCGGCGGGCCCATCTCGGCCAAGCGATCGTGCAGGCTGCCGCCGGTGTCTTCGGCGGTGATCGGGGTGCTGACTTTCAACAGCATCGGGCCGGTATCCAGGCCCGCTTCCATACGCATCACGGTCACGCCGCTTTCGCTGTCGCCCGCTTCCACGGCGCGTTGGATCGGTGCCGCACCGCGCCAGCGTGGCAGCAGCGAGGCATGGCTGTTGATGCAACCCAGGCGCGGGATGTCCAGGACCACTTGGGGCAGGATCAAGCCGTAGGCCACCACCACCAGCAGGTCCGGTTTCAGCGCGGCCAACTCGGCCTGGGCCTCGGCGTTGCGCAGGGTCGGCGGTTGCAGCACGGGAATGTGGTGCTCCAGCGCCAGTTGCTTGACCGGGCTCGGCATCAGTTTTTGCCCGCGACCGGCCGGGCGATCCGGCTGGGTGTACACCGCGACGATGTCATAAGGGCTGGCGAGCAGGGCCTTGAGGTGTTCGGCGGCAAATTCGGGTGTGCCGGCAAAAACAATGCGCAGTGGCTCGGTCATGGGCGTTCTCGGTTAAAAGCAGTCACAAAAGAAAAAGGCTTGCCGCAGCAAGCCTTTGGAAGAAGGGCATCAAGCTTGCTGGCGGTGCTTTTTTTCCAGCTTCTTCTTGATCCGGTCACGTTTGAGCGTGGACAGGTAATCGACAAACAGCTTGCCGTTGAGGTGGTCGCATTCGTGCTGGATACACACCGCCAGCAGGCCTTCGGCAACCTGCTCGAAGGGCTTGCCGTCGCGGTCCAGGGCCCTGATCTTCACGCGCACCGGGCGCTCGACGTTCTCGTAGAACTCCGGCACCGACAGGCAGCCTTCCTGGTATTCGCCCATTTCGTCGGTCAGCGCTTCGAACTCGGGGTTGATGAACACCCGTGGCTCGCTGCGATCTTCGGACAGGTCCATCACCACGACACGCTGATGCACGTTGACCTGGGTCGCGGCGAGGCCGATGCCCGGGGCTTCATACATTGTTTCAAACATGTCATCGACCAACTGACGAACCTTATCGTCCACTACGGCCACCGGTTTGGCGATCGTGCGCAGGCGCGAGTCGGGGAATTCGAGGATGTTCAAAATAGCCATAAGCGTAATTGCTGCACATGTGAGGTAAAGGCAAATCGGCGTAGGGATGGACCCGCACGGCCGGTGTGGAACGCTCGGAAGCCGCGAAGGCTATGGCGTTTCACGCGAACGTACATAATAAAGGAGATTCACCCCATGAGGAAATCGCTACTCGTCTTGCTGCTCTGGGCGCCGTTCGCCCAGGCCCTGCTTCCATCGCCCGGCCCGCGCCTGGATCAACCGACGCAACAGGCCATCCAGCGATTTTTGTTACACAATCGCATCCTCGATTCGCCCCTCGATCTCGATAACGCGCCCTACGTTGTCGCGGCAGAGGCCGGGCGCGTGCTGGGGGCCAATGGCGAGCGCGTGCATGCCCGCGGCGTCCTGGACCCGGCCCAGCCAAGCTATGGGATTTTCCGCCGAGGCAAGGTCTACACCGACCCCAAAACCCAGGAGTTACTGGGTATCCACGCCGACGACATCGGCACCGCGCACTGGGTGATGGCCGGCGACCTGACCACCCTTGCCGTACAACGGGTCACCCAGGAAGTGCGCCCCGGCGACCGCTTGCTGCGTGCCGAACCGCCGGTTGCGCTGGCCAGCCTGGAAGGCCCGCAGGCCGCGCCGTTTATCGAAGGGCGCATCATCGACGTACCCAAGGGCGTGACGCAGATCGGCGTGCTGGATGCCGTGACCCTGAATAAAGGCCGCCGCGACGGCCTGGTCGACGGCCAACGGCTGAATGTGATCAAGACCGGCGCCACGGTACGCGACGCTCTCAGCGGCGCTCCGGTGAAGCTGGCCGATGAGTACGGCGGCATGCTGCTGGTGTTTCGCACCTACGAAAAACTCAGTTACGGCCTGGTCCTCAATGCCTCGCGGCCACTGGCGGTGATGGACCGTTTCGAGACGGCCCGTCAAACGCAATAAATAGGCTGCTAAATAAGTTACCAACAGAGTTATCCACAGCTTGTTCCGGTCAAGGATGATCAGATGTATCCGATAAACAGCAGTGAAATTTCCCCGGCAGAACTGGAAGCCCGGCTACGCTTGCACAGGCTGCCGGAACTGGGCCCGAAGCGTTTTCGCCGGTTGATCGACGCGTTCGGCTGCGCCTCGAAGGCGCTCAGCGCGCCGGCCAGCGCCTGGCGTTCGCTCGGCTTGCCCGCCGTCAGCGCCGAGGCCCGGCGCAGCCATGAAGTCCGCGAGGGCGCGAGTGTCGCATTGGCCTGGCTGGCGCGTCCGGCCCAGCATTTGCTGATGTGGGACCAGCCTGAGTACCCCGCACTGCTGGCCCAGATCGATGACGCACCGCCGTTGTTATTCGTCGCCGGCGACCCTGCGATCCTGGAAAAACCCCAGTTGGCCATGGTCGGCAGCCGTCGCGCATCGCGCCCCGGCATGGACACCGCCGCCGCCTTTTCCCGCAGCCTGGCGAGTGCTGGGTTTGTCATCACCAGCGGCCTGGCCCTGGGCATTGACGGCGCGGCGCATCAAGCGGCCCTGGAGGTCGGCGGGCAGACCATCGGCGTACTCGGCACCGGCCTGGAAAAGTTTTATCCACAGCGCCACCGACGCCTCGCGGCCGCGATGATTGCCCAGGGCAGCGCGGTGGTTTCCGAGTTTCCGCTGGACGCCGCGCCCCAGGCCGGCAATTTCCCCCGGCGCAACCGCATCATCAGTGGTCTGTCGCTGGGCGTGCTGGTGGTGGAAGCCGGCATCGCCAGCGGTTCGCTGATCACCGCGCGGCTCGCCGCCGAGCAAGGGCGCGAGGTGTACGCGATTCCCGGCTCGATCCATCATCCCGCAGCCAAGGGTTGTCATCAGCTGATCCGCGACGGCGCGGTGTTGGTGGAAACCATCGAGCACATTCTTGAAGGCTTGCGCGGCTGGCAGGCGCTGCCGTGTCCGGTGCCGCTGCCGGCGACTCATCCGCTGGTCGCACTGCTGCATGCGGCGCCCCACACCAGCGAAGCCCTGGCGATTGCCAGCGGGCGGCCGTTGTCCCAGGTGCTGGCGAGCCTCACTGAATTGGAGCTGGAAGGCCAGGTGATCTGCGAAAGCGGGCGTTGGCTCGCGCGCTGCTAGGTTTTGCAGGGAAGATCGGTAAACTGCGCAGAGCTTTAGTCCGGAGAGTGAGTAATGGTCAACAGGTGGCGTGTGCTGGAAGCCGCACGAGAAATTCGCGCAGGCGCGGTGATTGCCTATCCGACCGAGGCGGTCTGGGGCCTGGGCTGTGACCCGTGGAACGAAGCGGCGGTGGACCGGCTGCTGGCGATCAAGAACCGCTCGGTGGATAAGGGCCTGATCCTGGTCGCGGATACTATCCGCCAGTTCGATTTTCTCTTCGAAGACTTCCCGCAGGATTGGATCGACCGCATGGCCAGCACCTGGCCGGGGCCGAACACCTGGCTGGTGCCTCATCAGGACCTGTTGCCGGAATGGGTCACGGGGGAGCATGACACCGTGGCGCTGCGGGTCAGCGACCATCCGCTGGTGCGCGACTTGTGCTCATTGGTCGGGCCATTGATTTCCACCTCGGCCAACCCCCAGGGCCGCCCGGCCGCCCGCACGCGGATTCGCGTCGAGCAGTACTTCCGTGGCCAGGTCGATCTGGTGTTGGGTGGCGCCCTCGGTGGGCGCAAGAACCCGAGCCTGATTCGCGATCTGGTGACGGGTGAGGTTGTGCGGCCGTCCTGAGACCGTGGCGTGGCTATCGCGGGCAAGCCCGGCTCCCACATTCGATCGGTGTCCGTCATGACAACACGGTCAAATGTAGGAGCCGGGCTTGCCCGCGATGGCACCCTTAGCCACGCCAGAAACCCCAAGCCTTACGGCAACAGAATGGTCGACCCGGTCGTGCGCCGCGCCGACAGCTCGGTCTGCGCCTTGGCCGCTTCCGCCAGCGAGAAGCGCTGGTTGATATCGATGCGTACCTTGCCACTCTGGATCATCGAGAACAGATCATCGGCCATGGCCTGCAAGTCCTTGGGGTTGCTGGCGTAGGTCGCCAGGGTCGGCCGGGTGACGTACAGCGAGCCCTTGGCCGCCAGAATCCCCAGGTTCACCCCGTCCACCGCGCCCGAGGCGTTACCGAAACTCACCACCAACCCCCGGGGCGCTGCGCAGTCCAGCGAGGTCAGCCAGGTGTCCTTGCCGACGCCGTCGTACACCACCGGGCATTTCTTGCCGTCGGTCAATTCCAGCACGCGCTGTGCGACGTTTTCCTTGCTGTAGTCGATGGTTGCCCAGGCGCCGTGGGATTTGGCCACGGCGGCTTTTTCCGGCGAACTGACCGTGCCGATCAGCTTCACACCCAGGGCCTTGGCCCACTGGCAGGCCAGGGAGCCCACGCCACCGGCTGCGGCGTGGAACAGGATGGTTTCGCCGCCCTTCAACTCATAGGTCTGGCGCAGCAGGTATTGCACGGTCAGGCCCTTGAGCATCGCGCCAGCGGCTTGTTCGAAGCTGATGTCGTCCGGCAGGTGAACCAGGTTGGCTGCGGGCAACACGTGCAGTTCGCTGTAGGCACCCAATGGCCCACTGCCGTAGGCCACGCGGTCGCCGACCTTGAATTGGCTGACCTCGCTGCCCACGGCGTCGACCACACCGGCACCTTCGGCGCCCAGGCCCGACGGCAAGGCCGGCGGCGCGTACAAGCCGCTGCGATAGTAGGTGTCGATGAAGTTCAGGCCGATGGCCGCGTTGCGCACCCGAACCTGCTGTGGGCCAGGTTCTGCTGGCGTGTAGTCCACATACTCAAGCACCTCGGGGCCGCCATGGGCGCTGAACTGGATACGTTTGGCCATCTGCACTTCTCCTGGGTTCGAATTCGGGTAGCGCCCTATCGGACTCCTAAGCTTGATCTTCGTCAACTGCGACGGAGTTGAGTGCGGTGGTATCCTGTGCGCCCATTTGCCGCCGACGCCCAATGGCCTCGCGTAGCTTTGCCCGATTCAAGGTGATGCCATGACTACCCGCACCGAGGCTGTTAAAGCCTATCTGCTTGATCTGCAAGACCGTATTTGCAGCGCCCTGGAAACCTTCGAGACGGACACTCGCTTTATCGAAGACGCCTGGACCCGGCCAGCCGGCGGCGGCGGTCGCACCCGTGTGATTGAAAACGGTACGGTGATCGAAAAAGGCGGCGTCAACTTTTCCCACGTGTTTGGCAGCGGCCTGCCGCCGTCCGCCAGCGCGCATCGCCCCGAGCTGGCCGGGCGCGGGTTTGAAGCGCTGGGGGTGTCGCTGGTGATTCACCCGCACAACCCGCATGTACCGACTTCCCACGCCAACGTGCGCTTTTTCATCGCTGAAAAAGAAGGTGAAGAGCCGGTGTGGTGGTTTGGCGGCGGCTTCGACCTCACGCCCTATTACGCCAACGAAGAAGACTGCATCCACTGGCACCGCGTGGCCGAACAGGCCTGTGCGCCGTTTGGCGCCGACGTTTATGCGCGCTACAAGGCCTGGTGCGACACCTACTTCTACATCAAGCATCGCAACGAACCGCGCGGCATCGGCGGCCTGTTCTTCGATGACTTGAACGAGTGGGACTTCGACACCTGCTTCGCCTTCATCCGTGCCATCGGCGATGCGTACATCGACGCCTACCTGCCGATCGTGCAGCGCCGCAAGGCCCAGGCCTATACCGAACAGCAGCGCGAATTCCAGGAATTCCGCCGTGGTCGCTACGTTGAATTCAACCTGGTCTACGACCGTGGCACCTTGTTCGGCCTGCAGTCGGGCGGGCGTACCGAGTCGATCCTGATGTCGCTGCCGCCCCAGGTGCGCTGGAGCTACGACTGGAAAGCCGAGGCCGGCAGCGAAGAAGCGCGCCTCACCGACTACTTCCTGCAAGACCGCGACTGGCTCGGCGTGGCTGCGCCCAAGGCGGCGGTCTGATGGACCGTTATGTGGTGTTCGGCAACCCCATCGGCCACAGCAAGTCGCCGTTGATCCACCGCATGTTCGCCGAGCAGACCGGCGAGCAACTGGACTACAGCGCTCTGCTTGCGCCGCTCGAGGATTTCATCGGGTTTGCCCGTGAGTTTTTTCAACAAGGCCGTGGCGCCAACGTCACGGTGCCGTTCAAGGAAGACGCCTACCGCCTGGCCGATACCCTCACCGCACGCGCCGAGCGCGCCGGGGCGGTGAACACCCTGAGCAAGCTGGCCGATGGCAGCCTGCTGGGCGATAACACCGACGGCGCCGGCCTGGTGCGCGACCTGACGGTGAATGCCGGGCTGCACCTGCAAGGGCAACGCATCCTCTTGCTCGGCGCTGGCGGTGCAGTGCGCGGGGCGTTGGAGCCGTTACTGGCCGAGCGGCCGGCGTCGCTGATCATCGCCAACCGCACCGTGGAAAAAGCCGAAATGCTCGCCGAGTTGTTCGACGATTTGGGCCCGGTGTCTGCCAGTGGTTTCGACTGGCTGTGTGAGCCGGTGGACGTGATCATCAATGCCACCTCCGCCAGCCTGTCAGGCGATGTACCGCCGATTGCAGGCAGCTTGATCGCGCCGGGCAAAACGTTTTGCTACGACATGATGTATGCCAAGGAACCGACCGCATTCTGCCGCTGGGCCACGGAACACGGCGCGGCGGTGGCGATGGATGGTCTGGGCATGCTGGTGGAGCAGGCCGCGGAAGCGTTCTTCCTGTGGCGCGGCGTGCGTCCGGATTCGGCGCCGGTGTTGGCTGAACTGCGCCGCCAATTGGCTTGAAGCAACTCGAAAGGTGGGAGGAGCAAGCCCCCTCCCACCTGTTTGACCGCATTCAGTCTTCGAAATGGATGGGGCAATTGTCGGCGCCTTCCAGCTTTTTCAACTCCTCGACGACCTGCGGCCTGGCCCGGCGCAAGGTCAGGCTACGGCCCATCGCCCTTAATCGACGCGCTTCCTGGTGCAGCATCTCCACCCCGGAATAGTCGATAAAGTTGATCTGCTGCGCTTCGATTACCACCCGCTCACTCTGCAGGCTTTGCAGGCGAACCTGCAGGTAATGGCTGGCGCCGAAAAAGATCGAGCCACCGACCCGCAACACCTCTTCCTCGCCGTCGCGCCATTGCTGAACCCGCGGCTGCGAGGTGCGCTTGAGGTAGAAAAACAGTGAGGCCAGCACTCCGGCGTAAATCGCGGTTTGCAGCTCCAGCAGCAACGTGGCGATGCAGGTCAGGCTCATCACCACAAACTCGGCGCGACTGACCCGGAACAACGCACGAATGCCCCGATGATCCACCAGGCCCCAACTGATCAGCAGGATGCTCGCGGCCATGCTCGGGATCGGTATATGTGCGATCAGCGCTGCACCAAACAGTGCGAACAATGCCACCCACAGGGCGGAAAACACCCCCGCCAGCGGCGAGCAGGCGCCTGCTTCGTAGCTGAGGCCGGAGCGCGTAAAGGAACCGGCCGACAGGTAGCCGGAGAAAAATCCGCCGACGATATTGGACAAACCCTGCGCTCGAACTTCCTGGTTGGCGTCGAGCAATTGCTGTGAGCGCGCCGCCAGCGAGCGCGCGATCGACAGGCTGGTCACCAGCCCGAGCATACCCACCGCCACGGCGCTGGGCAGCAGGCGCAAGAGCATGTCCAGGTCCAGCGGCAACGGGCTGAATGGCGGCAGCTTGCCGATAAACGCACTGACCAGCGCCACCTGCCCGAATATCGCCGGCCACAGCCAGGCGGCCAGGCTGCCCAGCGCCAGCGTGATCAACAGCGTCGGCCAGCGCGGCAGCAGGTACTTGAGCAGCGCGCCCGCCAGCAAGGTGCCGAGCCCCAGGGCGAGTGAGGCGCGGTCCCACTCGCCGCCGTGCTCGATCAGTGCCATCAGGCTGTTGATCGCCGTGGCCTGGCTCGGCAAATCCAGGCCCAACAGGTTGGGCAGTTGGCCGAGGGCAATCACCACGGCGGCGCCGAGGGTGAACCCCAGCACCACCGAATGGGAGATGAAATTCACCAGCGCGCCGAAGCGCAGCAGGCCGAGCAACCACTGGAACACCCCGGCGAGGAAGGTCAGCAGCAGGATCAAGGTGATGTAGTCCTGTGAACCCGGCACGGCCAGGGGGCTGACGCTGGCGTAGAGCACGATGGATATCGCCGCCGTGGGGCCGCAGATCAGGTGCCAGGACGAACCCCAGAGGCACGCGATCAGCACCGGGATGATCGCGGCGTACAGGCCGTATTCCGGTGGGAGACCGGCGATGAGCGCATAGGCAATCGACTGCGGCAAGGCCAGCACCGCGCCGCTGAGGCCGACGATCGCGTCCCGGCCGACGCTGGCGCGGGTTTGGCGCGGCAGCCAACTGAGGAAGGGGAAGAGTGTGTGGCGGTTGGGCCGGGGCATCGCAAACTCGGGTTGAAAGGTTTGGCTCAGGGTATCAGTACACACCGGCTTTTTGTGGGAGGGGGCTTGCCCCCGATAGCGGCGAACCAGCCGCCGAAGATGTCGACTGACACTCACCTATCGGGAGCAAGCTCCCTCCCACATTTGGATAGTGGTGGGCTTTAGAGCTTGGCTTTTACGGCGGCCAACGCGTCCTGGCCGTCCACGGTTTTCACGCCGTCGAGCCACTGCTCCAGTACCGCCGGGTTGGCCTTGATCCACGCCTTCGCCGCATCCGCATTGCTGACCTTGTTGTTGACCACCGCGGCCATGATGCTGTTCTCCATCGCCTGGGTGAAACTCAGGTTGGTCAGCAGTTTTCCTACGTTCGGGCAGGCTTGTGCATAACCCTTGCGCGTCAGGGTATACACGCTGCCGGTGTCGCCGAAGTACTTCTCGCCGCCCTTGAGGTAATGCATTTTCAACTGCACGTTCATCGGGTGCGGGGTCCAGCCGAGGAAGGTGATGAAGCGCTGTTTCTTCACCGCCCGTGAGACTTCGGCGAGCATCGCCTGTTCGCTGGACTCGATCAGCTTCCATTGGCCCAGGTCGAAGTCGTTCTTCTTGATGATCTCCTGCAGCGAGAGGTTCGCTGGCGCGCCGGAGCCGATGCCGTAGATCTTCTTGTCGAACTTGTCGGCGAATGAGTTGAGGTCGGTAAAGTCATGCACCCCGGCGTCCCACACATAGTCCGGCACAGCCAGGGTGAATTCGGTGCCGACGAGGTTTTTCGCCAACTGCACCACATCGCCGTTGGCCACGAATTTGTCGTAGAAACCTTGCTGCGCCGGCATCCAGTTACCCAGGAACACATCCACCTGGCCGTCCTTGAGCCCGCCGAAGGTGATCGGCACCGCCAGGGTGTCGACCTTGGGCTTGTAACCCATGCCCGTCAGCAGAAAACCGGCGACGGCATTGGTGGCGGCAATATCGCTCCAGCCAGGATCGGCCATCCTCACCGTCTCACAACCGGCGTCTGCGTACACGGTGGCGCTGCTCAACGCCGCCATGCCCATTACGCCCAGCACCACAGTCAATTTTTGCATGGCCTTCCCTCTGTTTTATTGGTTTTGGCAGGGTTGTGGATAACGTGCCTTGCGCTCCAGGTCGTCGAGGTCGATATGGTTGCGCATGTATTGCTGACTGGCGTCCACCAGCGGCTGGTGATCCCAGCTCTTCAGCTTGCCCTGGGTCAGCGCCTGATAGACCAGGCGGCGACGGCGTTGACTGGCGAGCACCTGCTGGTGGATCGCCGGGATGTCCCATTTGGCCCGCGCCTCAAGCAGAAAGGCGGCAAACAGCGCCCGATGCTGCGGCGATTGGCTGAGTTCTTCCTGCTCGCGCGGGTCGTTGTGTATGTCGAACAGTAGGCAGGGGTCGTCTTCGCTGTAGATGAATTTGTAGGCGCCACGGCGAATCATCATCAGCGGGCTGAGGGTGCCTTCGGCCATGTATTCGCCGAACACTTCGTCGTGCCCGCCCTGTCCTTGCAGGTGCGGGACCAGCGAGCGGCCGTCCATGGGCAAGAGCGGTTCGAGTTCGCCGCCGGCCAGTTCCACCAGGGTCGGCAACAGGTCGGCGGTGGAGACCGCCTGGGTCACACGGCCCGCCGCGAACTGCCCCGGCGCGCTGATCAGCAGCGGCACGCGGGCGGCCATTTCGAACCAGTGCATTTTGTACCAGAGGCCGCGCTCGCCGAGCATGTCGCCATGGTCGCCGGAGAAAACGATCAAGGTGTCGTCGGCCAGGCCGGTGTCTTCCAGGGTCTGCAGCAGCTTGCCGACATTGCTGTCGATGTAACTGCAGGCACCGAAGTAGGCGCGGCGCGCATCGCGGATCTTGTCCACTGGCAGCGGCTTGTCCCACAGGTCGTAGACCTTGAGCAGGCGCTGGGAGTGCGGGTCGAGATCGCCCTGGGCCGGGGTTGTGGGCAACGGGATGTCGCTGTCGTCGTACAGATCCCAGAACGGTTTGGGAATGGTGTACGGGTCGTGGGGATGGGTCATCGACACGGTGAGGCAGAACGGCTGGTCGCCGCCCTCGCGAATGTGGTCGAACAGGTACTGCTGGGCCTTGAACACCACCTCTTCGTCGAAATCCAGTTGGTTGGTCCGCACGCACGGCCCGGCTTGCAGCACCGAGGACATGTTGTGGTACCAGGTGGGGCGCACGTCCGGCTCATCCCAGTTCACCGCCCAGCCATAGTCGGCGGGGTAGATGTCGCTGGTCAGGCGCTCTTCGTAACCGTGCAACTGGTCTGGCCCGCAGAAATGCATCTTGCCCGACAGCGCGGTGCGGTAGCCAAGACGACGCAGGTAGTGGGCATACGTCGGCACATCGGCGGGGAAATCTGCCGCGTTGTCGTAAGCGCCGATCTTGCTCGGCAACTGGCCGCTGACCAGGGTAAAGCGCGACGGCGCGCACAGCGGGCTGTTGCAGTAGGCGGCGTCGAACACCACGCCTTGTGCGGCGAGGCGACTGAGGTTCGGCAACTTGATCGGGGAAGGTCCGTAGAACGGCAGCATCGGCGCGGCCATTTGATCGGCCATGATGAAAAGAATGTTCTTGCGCTTCATGGGTCTTCGGCATTCCATAGGCGGTGTTTATGCGAATGAGCATGCAGCCCATGGAAAATGGGGTAAAGCCCATGAAATGCAATGTCTAGGATAAGTACAGCTTATGTATAAAGCCTTCGGCGACGTATCCCTCGATTTGCTCCGGGCGTTCGAAGCGGCGGCGCGCCACCGCAGTTTTACCGCTGCGGCGATGGAGCTGGGCACCACCCAACCGGCCATCAGCCAGCAGATCAAGCGCCTCGAAGAGCAATTGGCGATCCGCCTGTTTGATCGCATCTACCGTGGCATCGAGCTGACCGACGCCGGCGCGCTGCTGTTCGAACATGTCCAGGGCGGTTTGCAGACCATCAACCAGGGCCTGAGCGCGATCACCCAGCAGGACCAGCACGAAGTGCTGCAAGTGGCCACCGACTTCGCCTTCGCCGCCTACTGGCTGATGCCGCGCCTGCATCGCTTCCATGCGGCCAACCCCCAGGTCGACGTCAGCCTGGTGACCAGCGAGCGCAATCACGCCACGTTGCGCAGCGATATCGACGTGGCGGTGCTGTTTGGCGACGGCCGTTTCAAGCAGGGCGACAGCCTGTGGCTGTTCAATGAGGAAGTGTTCCCGGTGTGCAGTCCGCAATGGCTCAAGGACCAGGCCACGCCGCTGACCGTGCAGACCTTGCCCGACTGCCCCTTGCTGCACCTGCGCCAGGAACACACCAGCCAGTGGTTCGACTGGAGCGGCGTGTTCCGCGAACTGGGCATTACCAGCACGCCGACCCCCGGCCAACTGCGCTTCGATAACTACACCCTGTTGATCCAGGCGGCGATTGCCGGCCAGGGCGTGGCCATCGGCTGGCGCCACTTGGTGGACAACCTGCTGGAACAGAAATGGCTGTGCCGGCCGATCAGCGACACGGTGATCTCACGCTTCGGCTACTACGTGGTGCAGCCGCAGCGCAAACGGCGGGGGCAGTTGGTCGAGCGGTTCGTCGACTGGCTGGTGGCGGAGCAGGCGCGCAGTGCACAGTCGCTGACCGGGCTGGCCCTGCCGTCGATTGCCGTCTAGGGGGCGACGACCTGAAGGACCACACCGAGTACGCGATCTGGATGGGTGCGATACGCGAACTGAATCTGTCGGTTTTTTAACCTCTCTTATCAGATAAAGCCTGGCCGTTCCCGCAGTAAAAGGCGGAGTGGCTGTAGGATTTATCTCGATTCATTCCAATATATGGGATTGATATTTATATATTGAGATATCGCCGAGCATAGGTTTATATTCGCCCATCTGCTTTTTTCAGCACCCACTCATTTCAGGTGAAGCGATGCCGGCGCAATTGATCGCGCTCGATTGGGGAACCAGTTCCCTTCGTGCTTATAAACTCGGCCCCGCAGGCGTGGTGCTGGAACAACGTGCGTTGGCGTCGGGGATCATGCACCTGCCCAGCCAGCCCCGGGAGATTGCCGGCGTTTGCTGCAGCGATGGCTTCGAGTTGGCGTTCGACGCGGCCTGTGGCGATTGGCTCGACGCGCAACCGGGCTTGCCGGTGATCGCCTGCGGCATGGTCGGCAGCGCCCAGGGCTGGAGCGAAGCGGCCTACCGCAACACCCCGGTCGACGTCGCCAGCCTCGGCCAAGCGTTGCACCGCGTGCGCAGTGTGCGCGGCGTCGATGTGCATATCGTGCCCGGCGTGATCGAGCAGGTCGGCTTGCCCAACGTGATGCGCGGCGAAGAAACCCAGGTACTCGGCGTGCTGCAAGGCCTTGGCGCCGAGGTCTTGATCGGCCTGCCCGGCAGCCATTCCAAATGGGTCGAGGTGGTCGATGGCTGTATCACCCATTTCGACACCTTCATGACCGGCGAGCTGTTCGCGGTGCTGAGCAAGCACAGCCTGCTCGGGCGCACCCAACAACCCGCCGAACACTTCCAGGCGGCGGCTTTCGACCGCGGCGTGCGCGTGGCGCTGTCGGCAGACGGCCAGCGCGGCGTGCTGTCGACGCTGTTCAGCGCACGCACCCTGGGCTTGACCGGCGAACTCGCCCCGGACCAGCAGCCCGACTACCTCTCCGGCCTGTTGATCGGCCATGAACTCGCCGGCTTGCCCGGTGCCGCCCAACATAAGCCGATCATCCTGGTCGGCGCCGCACCGCTCTGTACACGTTACCAGCGTGCCCTCGGCCTCTGCGGCTTCGCCCACGTCAGCCTGGCGCAAGAGGCCAGCGAACGCGGTCTCTGGCAGTTGGCCCTGGCCGCCGGGCTCATTCAACCAGCAATGGAGGCCTGACATGCTCAAGCAAGCACTCACGCAAAACGGTTTGATCGCGATCCTGCGCGGCGTGCGCCCGGACGAAGCCGAGGCGGTTGGCCAGGTGCTGTACCGCGCCGGTTTTCGCGTGATCGAAGTCCCGCTCAATTCGCCGGACCCTTACACCAGCATCCGCACCCTGCGTGACAGCCTGCCCGCCGATTGCCTGATCGGCGCCGGCACGGTGTTGACGCCGGCGCAGGTCGAGCAGGTCAAGGCCGCCGGTGGCCAGGTGATCGTGATGCCCCACAGCGACGCCAAGGTCTTGCGTGCCGCGAAAGCCGCCGGCCTGTACCTGTCGCCAGGTGTGGCCACCCCGACCGAGGCGTTCGCCGCGCTGGCCGAAGGCGCCGACGTATTGAAACTGTTCCCCGCCGAGCAAATGGGCCCGGCGGTGATCAAGGCGTGGCTGGCGGTGTTGCCGGCGGGCACGCTGTTGCTGCCGGTCGGCGGCGTGAGCCCGGCCAACATGCAGGTGTATTTCGACGCCGGCGCCAGGGGCTTCGGCCTGGGGTCCGGATTGTTCAAGCCGGGCATGTCCGTGGCCGAGGTGGCGAGCAGTGCCCAGGCGTATGTCGTGGCCTGGAACGCCTTGAACTGATCGCAAGCTTGGCGCCTTGGGCGCTGCATCGACAAGAGAGATAAGAAGATGAAAATCACCAAACTGACTACCTTCGTCGTCCCACCGCGCTGGTGCTTCCTCAAAGTGGAGACCGACCAGGGCGTCACCGGCTGGGGCGAACCCGTGGTCGAAGGCCGCGCCCACACGGTGGCGGCTGCGGTCGAGGAACTGTCCGATTACCTGATCGGCAAAGACCCACGCAATATCGAAGACATCTGGACTGTGCTCTATCGCGGCGGTTTCTATCGCGGCGGCGCCGTGCACATGAGCGCGCTGGCCGGCATCGACCAGGCGCTGTGGGACATCAAGGGCAAGGCCCTGGGCGTGTCGGTCAGCGACCTGCTGGGCGGCCAGGTGCGTGACAAGATTCGCGTGTATTCGTGGATCGGCGGCGATCGCCCCGCCGACACCGCCCGCGCCGCCAAAGAGGCCGTGGCCCGTGGCTTCACTGCGGTGAAAATGAACGGCACGGAAGAATTGCAGTTCGTCGACAGCTTCGAAAAAGTCGACCTGGCGCTGGCCAACGTTGCCGCCGTGCGCGATGCCGTCGGCCCCAACGTGGGCATCGGCGTCGACTTCCATGGCCGCGTACACAAGCCCATGGCCAAGGTGCTGATGAAAGAGCTGGACCCGTACAAACTGATGTTCATCGAAGAGCCGGTACTCAGCGAAAACTACGAAGCGCTGAAGGAACTCGCACCGCTGACCAGCACCCCGATTGCCCTGGGCGAGCGCCTGTTTTCGCGTTGGGACTTCAAACGCGTGCTCAGCGAAGGCTACGTCGACATCATCCAGCCGGACGCTTCCCACGCTGGCGGTATCACCGAAACCCGCAAGATCGCCAACATGGCCGAAGCCTACGACGTGGCCCTGGCGCTGCACTGCCCGCTGGGCCCGATCGCGCTGGCCGCCTGCCTGCAGCTGGACGCGGTCTGCTACAACGCGTTTATCCAGGAGCAAAGCCTGGGCATTCACTACAACGAGAGCAACGACCTGCTCGACTACGTGCGCGACCCGGGCGTGTTCGACTATGACCAGGGCTTCGTGAAGATCCCCAACGGGCCGGGCCTGGGCATCGAGATCAACGAGGAATACGTGATCGAACGCGCGGCCATCGGCCATCGCTGGCGCAACCCGATCTGGCGCCATGCCGACGGCAGTTTTGCCGAGTGGTGATGTCTGCCTGAAAAAATGTGGCAAAAAATGTGGGAGGGGGCTTGCCCCCGATAGCTGAGTGTCAGTCGACATCTTCGGCGGCTGGTTCACCGCTATCGGGGGCAAGCCCCCTCCCACATTTGAGCTGGTTTGGTCAGTAAGTCCGTCCTCAATAAACATAAGAAGAGACAACCCCATGCACCCTGAATCCCTCACCGGGCAGGCTTCTTTAGTCACGCCTAGCAGAAAGCGCTACTTCATCATGGTGCTGCTGTTTATCACCGTGGTGATCAACTACCTCGACCGCAGCAACCTGTCGATCGCGGCCCCGGCCCTGACCAGTGACCTGGGCATCGACCCGGTGCATGTCGGGCTGATTTTCTCGGCGTTCGGCTGGACCTACGCCGCCATGCAAATCCCCGGCGGCTGGCTGGTCGACCGGGTGCCGCCGCGCATCCTCTACACCGTGGCCCTGCTGCTGTGGTCCATCGCCACTGTGATGCTCGGTTTTGCGGCCAGCTTCATCGCGCTGTTTGTCCTGCGCATGGCGGTGGGCGCCCTGGAAGCGCCGGCCTATCCGATCAACAGCCGCGTGGTCACCACGTGGTTCCCCGAGCGTGAGCGCGCCACGGCGATTGGCTTCTACACCTCCGGCCAGTTCGTCGGGCTGGCGTTTCTCACCCCGGTGCTGGCCTGGTTACAGCACCACTACGGCTGGCACATGGTGTTTGTCACCACCGGCGGCGTCGGCATCCTCTGGGCGCTGATCTGGTACGCGGTGTACCGCGAGCCGAAGGACTTCAAAGGCGCCAACGCCGCTGAAATCGAACTGATCCGTGCCGGCGGCGGGCTGGTGGACATGCAGGCGCAAACCACCAAGGCACCGTTCAGTTGGGTCGACCTGGGCATCGTGCTGAGCAAGCGCAAACTCTGGGGCATCTACCTGGGGCAGTTCTGCCTGAACTCCACGCTGTGGTTCTTCCTGACATGGTTCCCGACCTATCTGGTGAAATATCGCGGGATGGACTTCATCAAATCCGGCCTGCTTGCTTCCCTGCCCTTCCTCGCGGCGTTTGTCGGCGTGCTGTGCTCCGGGATTTTTTCCGACTGGTTGATTCGCCGCGGCGCATCAGTGGGCTTTGCGCGCAAGTTGCCGATCATTGGCGGGCTGTTGATTTCCACCGCGATCATTGGCGCCAACTACGTGGATTCGACGGCCTGGGTGATTGCGTTCCTGGCAGTGGCGTTCTTCGGCAATGGCCTGGCGTCGATCACCTGGTCGCTGGTGTCGACCTTGGCACCCGCTCGCTTGCTCGGCTTGACCGGTGGCGTGTTCAACTTCATCGGCAACCTGGCGGCGATTGCCACGCCGATCGTGATTGGCTTCCTGGCCAGCGGCGATTCGTTCGCACCGGCGATCACCTATATCGCAGTGCTGGCGTTGCTCGGGGCGCTTTCCTACATCTTGTTGGTGGGCAAGGTCGAACGGATCGAGTTGTAAAAAAACGGGCGACCTTGGGGTCGCCCGTTTTTATTTGCGGCTTACGGCACCGACATTTCGTTGTGGAATATATTCAGCGGGTCCCAGCGCTGCTTGGTACGCCGCAGCCGGCTTTCGATGATCAGGTCGGGGAAGAAAACCGTGTACCACTGGGGGTTCTTGGCGTTCGCCGGGTTGCCGCCGAGGTGCGTCATGTCGAGGTCGGGGTAATTGATGTAGCAGCCCTCGAACTCCGCGTTGAGCGGCACGCCTTGATCGTTGGCGAAGGCGTTGAAAAACAGCCCCTGAATCCAATCGGCATGTGCCTGGTCGGTGGCGGCGCTGGCATCGCGCCAATAACACTGCGGTTGCCACTTGAGGAAAGAGCCGCGCTGGGCCGCAGACGATTCGCGCCGCACCGCCGGATCTGGCTGGTTGATGCGCCCGCCGAACGACTGGATCTGTATGAGGCTTTGGGTCAACACGTTCGCCGGGTCGGGCCAGGTCAGCGTGGTCCAGATCGCGGATAACACCTGCGGCGTGAAAATGCCTTTCTGATAGGCCGACTTATAGCGCCCGCGCTGGTTGTCGCCGGAGCCGTTGAGGGTTTGCTGGCACGGCAGCCAGTCGAGACGGCGCACGACGGCCTGCGCCGTGCTCAAGGAGTTGATGACACGCCCGGTGGGGTTGCTTCGCGGCAGGTGGATCACGTGAAACGGTGTCACCGATTCGCTGGCGGCAATGCCGATGGCGTCCAGCATCGTCGTGACAAAATCGTTGAAGGGCGCCTGATCGTTCAACTCGCCGTCTTTGTCCACGTAGTGAATGCCCAGCGTGACGTTGCCGGTGTGCTGGTGGCGCATTTCCAGCTTGGTCGCCAGGCCCCAGGTGTCCGGGTCGGCCTGATGTCGGGCGAACCAGGCTTGATAGGCCACCAGCAATCGGTCGAGCGCCGGTTTGGTCAGCATCGCCCAGTCCCATTCCAGTACCAGCCAAAGCACCTCCTTGGGGGCGTCCGGCAGGTCCTTGAAGTAATAACTGGTGATGATCCCGAATTGCCCGCCGCCGGCACCGCAGCACGCGGCAAACAGGTCCAGTTCGTCCGGGTCGGTGCTCTCCCGGCAGACATGCAGCGCTGTCAGGCCGTTGCCCTGGGCGTTGGGCACCAGAATATCGACACCGGACAGCCAGTCGCACACCAGGCCGTGTTTGCGCGAGAGCAAGCCATAGCCGCCACCGCAGATGTGCCCGCCCAGGCCCACCGAATAACACGAACCACCGGGCAGGGTCTTGTTGGCCAACGTGTACAGTGCGACGTAGGCGTCCCAGTTCTGCCCGCCGGCCTCCAGGCGAAAGCGGTAGCGATAGGGCAAGGTCGGCATCAACTGGGAGTGCAGTTGGCCGTCGGCGTCGTAGTCCAGTTGCTTCATTTGCCCGATATCCAGAATCGCCAATACCTCATTGGGGTTGTTGGGCATCTTGTTGGCGACGAAACCTTCGTAACAGTGGCCGCCGCTGCGCACGGTAATCCGGCCATTGGCAACGGCCAGGGCCTGCGCCGCGGCGTCGATGATGTCCTGGGGGCTGTAACAGAGGTAAATCAGGTTGGCGCCGTTGGGCGAGGATTGGCCCTGCACGTTGCCCAACGGCCAGCGCAGGTTGAAGCCTTTTTGCAAGGTGGCGTGACGGCGGTCCGATTCGGTGATGAGATCAAATGCCATGATGTACTCCATAGAGCCAAGAATGACTTCTGATGCGGCTAACTTAACGACCGGGAGCGCAAGAAATACCGGGGCTTGCTGAGGTGGTTAGACGGCAATAGGCATGAAGTGCGTTAAGGGGGAACGAACGGTTCGCCCCTTAAGCCTAGCGGAAGAAATCGCGGAACCGTGGCGTCAGTTCAACACGCCTTCCAGAATCTCATAGACGATGCCGGTGCCCACTGCGATCAGCACCACGTCCGGGCCCGAACGGCGCCATTCGTAACCCTCGTAGTACGGCAGGCGCGCCAGGGCGCGGTTGTCGAGGCGTTCGCCGTAGTAGCCGTGGGGCAGCGGCCGGCCACGGACCAGGCGCACATTCGGCGGCGGCGGCGCGCCACGGCCGAATTGGCCGTGGTTGTCGTGGATGATCTGGCGCACCGGGCCGAAGTCCTGGGGCGGGCCGCCGCGATGGTTGTCCTGCGGGCCGCGATGGTCGTCGCCACGTTGCTCGTGCTGGTCTTGTGGGCCGCCACGGTCGTCACCGCGCTGGTCAGGCGGCGCGGCTTGCACCAGGGCGCTGGCGGCAAGCACCAGGACGCCACAACCAGCAATCACGGATTTGCGCATTTTCATCGGGAATTCCTCGGGGCACACATACAAAAAAAGGGATTGCGAACACGGTTCGAAATCCCTTGGTCTTGTTGTTTAGGCCACGGTGTTGCCGGTTGATTCCTGTGTATCAGGAACTTTACCTACCGCATACGAGGCGCTTACTTACGTGCGTTACGGACACCTTCCGACAGCGCCGCGCACAGGCTCAGCACGCCGTCGATGGCTTGCTGGTCGTTGCTGGCGTTGGCGATGTGATCGATCAGCGCCGAACCCACCACCACACCATCGGCCAAGCGCGCGATGGCGGCCGCTTGTTCCGGCGTGCGGATACCGAAACCGATGCTGATCGGCAGGTCGGTATGGCGACGCAGGCGGGCCACGGCTTCTTCGACGTGTTCCAGGGTGGCGGCACCGGCACCAGTCACACCGGCTACCGACACGTAGTACACAAAGCCCGAGCTGCCGTTGAGCACGGTCGGCAGGCGCACGTCGTCGGTGGTCGGCGTGGTCAGACGGATAAAGTCGATGCCTGCCGCCTGGGCCGGGTCGCACAGCTCGCCGTTATGTTCGGGCGGCAGGTCGACCACGATCAGGCCGTCGACCCCGGCTTGCTTGGCGTCGGCAATAAAGGCCGGCACGCCGTATTTGTGGATCGGGTTGAAGTAACCCATCAGCACCAGCGGGGTGTCGCTGTTGTCCTTGCGGAACTCGCGCACCATCTGCAGGGTTTTCGCCAGGTTTTGCTTGGCGCTCAGCGCGCGGATGTTGGCCAGTTGAATGGCCGGGCCGTCGGCCATCGGGTCGGTGAAGGGCATGCCCAGCTCGATCACGTCGGCACCGGCAGCGGGCAAGCCCTTGAGGATCGCCAGCGAGGTGTCGTAACCGGGGTCGCCGGCGGTGACGAAGGTCACCAGGGCGGCGCGGTTTTGTTGCTTGAGTTGCGCAAAGCGGGTTTGCAGGCGGCTCATTTAGTGTTTCTCCTGCTGGGACTGTTCCATGTGGTGCATCACGGTCTGCATGTCTTTGTCGCCACGGCCGGACAGGTTGACCACCATCAGGTGTTCCTTCGGCAGGGTCGGCGCGCGTTTGAACACTTCGGCCAGGGCGTGGGCGCTTTCCAGTGCAGGAATAATCCCTTCCAGGCGGCAGCATTTGTGAAAGGCGTCGAGCGCTTCGTGGTCGGTCACCGAGGTGTACTGGACGCGGCCGATATCGTGCAACCAGGCGTGCTCAGGGCCGATGCCGGGGTAGTCGAGGCCGGCGGAAATCGAGTGGGCGTCGATGATCTGGCCATCGTCGTCCTGCAGCAGGAAGGTGCGGTTGCCGTGCAGTACGCCCGGTACGCCGCCGTTGAGGCTGGCGGCGTGCTTGCCGGTTTCGATGCCAAAGCCTGCGGCTTCGACGCCGATGATCTCGACGCTGCTGTCATCCAGGAACGGGTGGAACAGGCCCATGGCGTTGGACCCTCCGCCGATGCACGCCACCAGGCTGTCCGGCAGACGGCCTTCCTGGGCTTGCAGCTGGGTGCGGGTTTCCTTGCCGATCACGGACTGGAAGTCGCGCACCATCGCAGGATAAGGGTGCGGGCCGGCAACGGTGCCGATCAGGTAGAACGTGTCGTCGACGTTGGTCACCCAGTCGCGCAGAGCTTCGTTCATCGCGTCTTTGAGGGTGCCGGTGCCGGCGACCACCGGGATCACTTCAGCGCCCAGCAGCTTCATGCGAAATACGTTGGCCTGTTGGCGCTCGATGTCAGTGGTGCCCATGTAGATCACGCATTGCAGGCCGAAACGCGCGGCCACGGTGGCGGTGGCCACACCGTGCATGCCGGCGCCGGTCTCGGCGATGATGCGTTTCTTGCCCATGCGCCGCGCCAGCAGGATCTGACCGATGCAGTTGTTGATCTTGTGCGCGCCGGTGTGGTTCAGCTCTTCGCGCTTGAGGTAAATCTTGGCGCCGCCGCAGAACTCCGTCAGGCGCTCAGCGAAATACAGCGGGCTTGGTCGACCGACGTAGTCGCGTTGGAAGTAGGCTAATTCCTCGTTGAACGCAGGATCAATCTTGGCCGCTTCGTACTCGCGGGCCAGGTCGAGGATCAACGGCATCAGGGTTTCGGCGACGTAGCGGCCGCCGAATGCGCCGAACAGGCCGTTGGCGTCAGGGCCGTTGCGTAGATCGGTCTGGGACTGAGTCATGGGACGCTCCAGGAAAAGAATTCGGGTGGGAAGCAATGACGCTCACTCTACCCCTGACGCTCAGGGCTGAAAACCGATAAGATCGCTGCAACCTGTCAGGAAAACTCACAGATGAGCCGAGACCTCCCGCCCCTTAACGCCCTACGCGCCTTCGAAGCCACGGCCCGCCTCAACAGCGTGAGCCAGGCGGCTGAGCAGTTGCACGTCACCCATGGCGCCGTGAGCCGCCAGCTTAAAGTGCTGGAAGAACATTTGGGGGTCAGCCTGTTCGTCAAGGAAGGGCGCGGCCTCAAACTCACAGATGCCGGCGTGCGTCTGCGCGATGCGAGTGCCGAGGCGTTCGAGCGGTTAAGGGAGGTGTGCGCGCAAATTACCCAAAGCAGCGCCGATGCACCGTTCGTCCTCGGCTGTTCGGGCAGTTTACTGGCGCGCTGGTTCATTCCGCGCCTGGGCCGCTTGAATGCCGACCTGCCCGATCTGCGCTTGCACCTGTCGGCGGGTGAAGGTGATCTGGACCCGCGCCGTCCCGGCCTGGATGCCCTGCTGTTGTTCGCCGAACCGCCGTGGCCAGCGGATATGCAGGTGTACGAGCTGGCCAGCGAACGTATCGGCCCGGTCATGAGCCCGCGTTTCGCCGGTTACGAACGCCTGCGCGACGCTCCGGCCACGGCGCTGTGCGGCGAAGCGCTGTTGCACACCACGTCTCGCCCGCAGGCCTGGCCCAGCTGGGCGCAGCAACACGGGATCGAACCCGGTGCGTTAAAACTCGGCCAGGGGTTTGAGCATTTGTATTACTTGCTGGAAGCGGCGGTTGCGGGGCTGGGTGTGGCGATCGCGCCGGAGCCGCTGGTGGCGGAGGACGTGCGCGCCGGTCGCCTGGTGGCGCCGTGGGGTTTCACGCAAACCCCGGCGCACCTGGCGTTGTGGCTACCCAAGCGCGCCGCGGACGGGCGCGCTCGGCAATTGGCGCGATGGCTCAAGGCTGAGCTGTCGCGCCAGCCGGTATAGCCGGCAGATCAGTTACCGCGTTTGCACAAAAGGTAAGCCGCCAGCAGGCCCAGCGCGCCAACGGCAACGCCGGCGGTAGTCCATGGGTGTTCTTGTGCGTAGTCCCGGGTCGCCACGCCGGTTTCGCGGATTTTGACTTTGCTTTCTTCGTAGGCGTCGCTGATCAGGTGACGAGAATGCTTGAGCGCGTTCTCGGCATTGCTTTTCAGGGCCTTCAGAGTCTTGAGCGACTCATCGGATGCGTCGTCCTTGAGGCTCTCAAGAGACTTGAGCAGGCTCGAAATCTCGGCTTCCATGCTTTCCAGCGACGCTTTGCGTAAAGAGGTGTTGGCCATGTGGACTCTCCTGAAGTGATTAGGTGGCGTGTGTAGATACCGACTACGGCCATTTCAGAAAGTGCAGTAAATCTGAACTTTCGAGTAGGAACGGTCGCCAGAAGCAGTATGAGCTTTGACTGCTAGGCTTTATTGACGACCCTCAGGAGAAACGCCATGTCTGATCATCACACTTACAAGAAAGTCGAATTGGTGGGTTCGTCCACCACCAGCATCGAAGAGGCGATCAACAACGCCCTGGCTGAAGCCAGCAAGAGCATCAAGCATTTGGAGTGGTTCGAGGTGACCGAAACCCGTGGCCATATCAAGGACGGCAAGGCTGCGCACTTCCAGGTTACGTTGAAGGTGGGGTTCCGAATTGCCAGTAGTTGATCGAAACCGTTGAACTTGCCGGCTGGCCGATTGCCATAACCTGCGCTACAACCAATGGGGGCCGATGCGACCAGCGTCGGCACGCTCGTTTCGATCAGCGCAAGGGAAGTGACGGATGAAGAAGTTCTTGTTAGCAGTAGGTTTGTTGAGCATGGCGGGCACCGTGCTGGCGGCGGGCAAGCCGTGTGAAGAGCTGAAAAGCGAAATTGCCGCGAAAATCGACGCCAAGGGTGCTTCGGGTTATTCGCTGGACGTGGTGGCTAAAGGCGCTGCGGCTGACGGCAAGGTGGTTGGCACCTGTGAAGGCGGCACCAAGGAAATCGTCTACAAGCGCGGTTAATCGCGCGTTGCAGACATAAAAAACCGACGCGCGCGCGTCGGTTTTTTTTCGCCTGCCAGATTTAGCCCTTCATCAACTGCGCGAGCAGTTCGTAGGAATGAATCCGGTCGGCGTGTTCGTACAGGTCGCAGGTAAAGATCAGCTCGTCGGCGCCGGTCTGTTCGACCAGCACGTCCAGTTTGGCGCGGATCTTCGCCGGGCTGCCGACCATCGCCAGGCCGAGGAAGCTGCCCACCGCGTCTTTTTCATGGGGCAGCCACAGGCCGTCCATGCTTTTCACCGGCGGACGCTGCACCAGGCTCTGCCCGCGCATCAGCGCCAGGATGCGTTGGTAGACGGAAGTGGCCAGGTAATCGGCCTGTTCGTCGGTATCCGCCGCGACCAACGGAAGGCCGAGCATTACGTAAGGCTTGTCCAGAACGGCCGAAGGCTTGAAGTGATTGCGGTACACGCGAATCGCCTCATGCATCAAGCGCGGTGCGAAATGCGAGGCAAAGGCGTAGGGCAAGCCGCGTTCCCCCGCCAACTGCGCGCTGAACAGGCTGGACCCGAGCAGCCACACCGGGACGTTGGTGCCGGTGCCGGGAACCGCGATCACCCGCTGGTCGGGCGTGCGCGGGCCGAGGTAGGCCATCAATTCGGCCACGTCTTCGGGGAAGTCGTCGGCGCTGCCGGAGCGCTCACGGCGCAGGGCGCGGGCGGTCATCTGGTCGGAACCGGGCGCACGGCCCAGGCCCAGGTCGATCCGGCCGGGGTACAGGCTTTCCAGGGTGCCGAATTGTTCGGCGATCACCAGCGGTGCATGGTTGGGCAGCATCACGCCGCCGGAGCCGACGCGGATGGTCGAGGTGCCGCCGGCCAGGTAACCGAGCAATACCGAGGTGGCCGAGCTGGCGATGCCGTCCATGTTGTGGTGTTCCGCCACCCAGAAGCGGTTGTAGCCAAACTTTTCCACATGCTGGGCCAGGTCCAGGGAATTGCGCAACGACTGCGCGGCGCTGCCGTTGGCCCGCACGGGCACCAGGTCGAGGGTCGAGAACTTCACGTCGGACAGCGATTTCATAAGCCTGCTTCTCCAATAAGGGCGCAGGTTTCTTAGACGAACCAAAACCTGCCGCTTCATGTGCATGTTCTATGCAATGAGGGCATATACCCGAGATTCAATAGGTCGTGCGAAATTTCCTACTTTGTTGCTAGGTTTCTCTTACAAGTGAACTTTGCCAAAGCATCTATCCTCAGAACCCTTACTGACGCAAAACCATCGTTTGAGGAGACTGCTATGAGTATCGTTAAAAAAGCATCTGCGCATTGGGAAGGTGATCTGAAGACAGGCCTGGGTTCCATCTCCACGGAAACCGGCGTGCTGCGCGAAGCGCCCTACGGCTTCAAGGCCCGTTTCGAGGGCGGCAAGGGCACCAACCCTGAAGAGTTGATCGGTGCGGCCCACGCTGGCTGTTTCTCCATGGCGTTTTCCATGATTCTCGGCGACGCCGGGCTCAAGGCTGACAGCATCGACACCCAGGCCGAAGTGACCCTGGACCAGGTCGACGGTGGTTTTGCGATCACCGCTGTACACCTGATCCTCAATGCCAAGATTCCCGGCGCGAGCCAGGCGCAGTTCGATGAGCTGAGCAAAAAGGCCAAGGAAGGGTGCCCAGTGTCCAAGGTGCTGAACGCGAAAATCAGCCTGGACGCCACCCTCGTCGACTGACACAGCCTTAGGTGAGAGGGGGCTTGCTCCCTCCCACATTCAGTTGTGCGTTAAATCAGAACTCGTGTTTCCCCGATGTGGTCCTATAGCCTATGCAGCCATAGGCGCACATTCGTGCGCGTGCATTCAGGGAGCTTCACACATGAAACGTTTTGTCTTGGCGATCATCTGCGGTGTATTGGCCACATCGGCTGTGGCCGCGCCCAAAGACTGCGAAGAACTCAGGAAAGAGATCGAAGTGAAGATCCAGGCCAAGGCGATTCCGTCCTACACCCTGGAAATCGTCAGCAAGGAAGAAGCCGACAAGCACGATGTCGCCATGGTCGTAGGCACGTGTGAGAACGGTACCAAGGCAATCATCTACCAGAAGAACAATGACTGATCAGATGCAGTTCACGCTGCGCTCCTGCGCCAATAACTGACGCGCGGCGTTGTACAGCCGGATATTCGGTGTGTAGGACAACGAGCGCCCCTCCAGGCGATAACGCTGGCCTGCCTCGAAGTGGTCGTACTGCAAGGTCATGAAACAGGTCCGGTCCTGGGTCTGCGACAACCCGCCAAAGCTGCCGCCGGTCGGCACTTCGAAATCAAACCGCACCATCAACTCGTGACTGCCCGGCGGGACCTGGAAGAAGCGCCCGTCGTTGAGGTTTTTCCCATCCAGACGTTGGGCCATCACCAGCTTGGCCCCCGGTGTCGGGGTGGCGAAATCGACCCAGGCCTGTTGCGCGTCCATCGGCGGGATGGGTGGTAAAGCACAGGCGCTGAGCAACAGGGCGGCGATGGGAAGCACTAGCTGGCGCATGGCGGGCACTCAACACAAGGAGAGCCTTGAGTATAAACGCGCTACGCCATGGAAAAACGCCGGGCAGTCACGATAGGCTGGCGAGCCAATTACCCAGGAGCAGTCGCGGCATGATCAGGCGTTTTCTTCCAGGGTTGTGGTGGGTGCTGCTCAGCGGTTGTTCCAGCGTCGATTACTACGGCCAATTGGCCAGCGGCCAGTGGCAGTTGCTGCAGGCTCGGGAGCCGGTGGCCAAGGTGATTGCCGACCCGGCGCGGCCGCAACAGTTACGTGAGCACTTGGTGCAATCGCAAAAGGCGCGCACGTTCGCCAGCGAGCAGTTGCACCTGCCTGACAATCAGAGTTACCGGTTGTACGCCGATATTGGCCGGCCTTATGTGGTCTGGAATGTTTTTGCCACGCAGGAATTTTCCTTGTCGGCGCAAAATCACTGCTTTCCCATCGCTGGCTGTGTCGCCTATCGCGGTTATTACAGCCAGGGCGCGGCGCGGGGTGAGGCGGCGTTGCTCAAGCAACAAGGCATGGACGTGTCGATTGGCGGCGTCGAGGCCTATTCCACCTTGGGTTGGTTCAATGACCCGATCATGAGTTCGATGCTGGGCTGGGGCGACGAGCGGCTGGCCACGTTGATTTTTCACGAGCTGGCGCACCAACGCTTTTACGTGAAGGACGACACCGAGTTCAACGAGTCCTTTGCCACCTTTGTCGAGCAGGAAGGCACGCGCCAATGGCGCGCCGCCCGTGGCCTGGCGCCGATCGGCAGCGCGGCGCTGCAGCAGCGTGACCAATTTACCCAGTTGCTCCTCGATACTCGCAAACGTCTGGAAACACTCTACGCCCAGCCCTTGGCGGCCGATGCGATGCGGCGGGCCAAGGCGGCTGAATTCGAGCGTTTGCGCAGCGACTACCGGCGGGTGCGGGACAGTCAGTGGGGCGGCGACAAGCGTTATGACGCCTGGATGAACCTGCCGATGAACAATGCGCGGCTTTTACCGTTCGGGCTGTATGACCAGTGGGTGCCGGCGTTTGCGGCGTTGTTCCGGCAGGAAGGCGGGGATTGGCTGAAGTTCTATGCGGCAGTGGAGCGGATGGGCCAACTGCCGGTGGCACAGCGTAAGGCGGCGTTGAGGCAGTTGGAAGGTGTTGGCCGGTAGGGCCTCATCGGGAGCAAGCCCCCTCCCACATTTGGCCTGCGTACACGGATCAAAATGTGGGAGGGAGCTTGCTCCCGATAGCGCCCTCAAGGCCGCTGCAAAAACGCCTGATGCATCTGCGCCAACGTCTCGAAATGCCAGGTCGGCGCTTCGGCACTCAGCTCTTCGAAACTGCCGAACCCATACCCGACCGCCGCCGAATCCAGCCCATTGCTGCGCGCCCCGATCAAGTCATGCTTGCGGTCGCCGATCATCAAGGTGGTGGCCGGGTCCAGGCGTTCTTCGCGCATCAAGTGAGCGATCAGCTCGACCTTGTTGGTGCGCGTGCCGTCCAGTTCGCTGCCGTAGATCACCTTGAAGTGCTTGGCAAAATCGAAATGACGGGCGATCTCGCGGGCAAATTCCCACGGCTTGGAGGTGGCCACGTACAGCTGGCGCCCTTGGCTGTTGAGGGCTTCGAGCAGCGGCATCACCCCGTCGAACACGCGGTTTTCATACAAACCGGTGACTTTGAAGCGTTCACGGTAGAAATTCACCGCTTCCCAGGCCTTGGCTTCGTCGAAGTCGTAGAACTGCATGAAGGCTTGCAGCAACGGCGGGCCGATGAAATGTTCCAGTTGGGTGATGTCCGGCTCATCGATACCGAGTTTGCCCAGGGCGTACTGGATCGAACGGGTAATGCCCTCGCGCGGGTCGGTCAGGGTGCCGTCCAGATCGAACAGTACGGTTTGATGGTGCAGAGTCATTGATCGAATCCCTCGGCCAGGTGCAGGTCCTTGAGCTTCACGTAGTTCGCTGCGCTGTAGGTGAAAAACGCGCGTTCCTTGTCAGTCAGTTCGCGGATCTGTTTAACCGGGCTGCCGACGTACAAGAAGCCGCTTTCAAGTCTCTTGCCCGGCGGCACCAGGCTGCCGGCACCGATGATCACGTCGTCTTCGACCACGGCGCCGTCCATCACGATGCTGCCCATGCCGATCAGGATGCGATTACCGACGGTGCAGCCGTGCAGCATGACTTTGTGGGCGATGGTCACGTCGTCGCCGATCAGCAGCGCAAAACCATCGGGATTGAACGGCCCGGCGTGGGTAATGTGCAGCACGCAACCGTCCTGCACGCTGGTGCGCGCGCCGATGCGGATGCGGTGCATGTCGCCGCGGATCACCGTCAGCGGCCAAACCGAGCTGTCGTCGCCGATTTCGACATCGCCGATCACCACCGCCGAAATATCGACAAAAGCCCCGGCGCCCAGGGTTGGCGTGTGGTTCTGATAGGTGCGAAGGGTCACGATAGCCTCTCTCTCTTCTGCTGATAGCTGCGGTGGACGTTGATTGTAATTAAGATGGCCCCATCTTTGTTCTTACATGTTTCTTCAGCCAAGGTGCCAACCGTGAGCGCGAACAACCCTCTTCTGCAGCCCTACGACCTGCCGCCGTTCTCGGCGATCCGTGCCGAGCACGTTCAGCCGGCCATCGAACAGATCCTCGCCGACAACCGGCTTGCCATCGAAGGCATCCTGCAAAGTCAGGGGAAAAATCCGACGTGGGCCGGCCTGGTCCTCGCCATGGATGAGCTGAATGATCGCCTGGGTGCCGCCTGGAGCCCGGTCAGCCACCTCAATGCCGTGTGCAACAGCGCCGAACTGCGCGAAGCCTACGAGGCATGCCTGCCGGCGTTGAGCGCTTATTCCACCGAGATGGGCCAGAACCGCGAACTGTTCCAGGCCTTCGAAGCCCTGGCCAGCAGCCCGGAAGCCGGCGGTTTCGACGTGGCGCAAAAAACCATCCTGGAACACTCGCTGCGTGATTTCCGCCTGTCGGGTATCGACCTGCCGCCCGAGCAGCAAAAACGCTACGCCGAAGTGCAAAGCAAGCTTTCCGAACTGGGCAGCAAGTTCTCCAACCAGTTGCTGGACGCGACCCAGGCCTGGACCAAACACGTCACCGATGAAGCCACCCTCGCCGGCCTGACCGACTCGGCCAAGGCGCAAATGGCCGCCGCGGCCCAGGCCAAAGGCCTCGACGGTTGGCTGATCACCCTGGAATTCCCCAGCTACTACGCGGTGATGACCTACGCCCAGGACCGCGCCCTGCGCGAAGAAATCTACGCAGCCTATTGCACCCGAGCGTCGGACCAAGGCCCGAATGCCGGTCAGAACGATAACGGCCCGGTCATGGAACAGATCCTCGACCTGCGTCAGGAACTCGCCCAACTGCTGGGCTATGCGTCCTTCTCGGAATTGAGCCTGGCCACGAAAATGGCCGACTCCAGCGACCAGGTGCTGAGCTTCCTGCGCGACCTGGCCAAGCGCAGCAAGCCGTTTGCCGCCCAGGACCTGCAACAGCTCAAAGCCTACGCCGCCGAACAAGGCTGCGCCGACCTGCAAAGCTGGGACAGCGGTTTCTACGGTGAAAAACTGCGTGAGCAGCGCTACAGCGTGTCCCAGGAAGCCTTGCGCGCCTACTTCCCGATCGACAAGGTGCTTGGCGGCCTGTTCGCCATCGTGCAGCGTCTGTATGGCATCGAGATCGCCGAGCAGAAGGGCTTCGACACCTGGCACCCAGACGTGCGGCTGTTCGAAATCAAGGAAAACGGCCAGCACGTCGGCCGCTTCTTCTTCGACCTGTACGCCCGCGCCAACAAGCGTGGCGGCGCCTGGATGGACGGCGCCCGCGACCGTCGCCGCACCATCGACGGCGTGCTGCAAAGCCCGGTGGCCAACCTGGTGTGCAACTTCACCCCGGCCGACAGCGGCAAGCCTGCCCTGCTGACCCACGACGAAGTGACGACGCTGTTCCACGAATTCGGCCACGGCCTGCATCACCTGCTGACCCGTGTCGAGCATGCCGGCGTGTCCGGCATCAACGGCGTGGCCTGGGATGCGGTGGAATTGCCGAGCCAGTTCATGGAGAACTGGTGCTGGGAGCCGGAAGGCCTGGCGCTGATCTCCGGCCATTATGAAACCGGCGAGCCGCTGCCCCAGGACCTGTTGGAAAAAATGCTCGCGGCGAAGAACTTCCAGTCCGGCCTGATGATGGTGCGCCAGTTGGAGTTCTCGCTGTTCGACTTTGAATTGCATGCCACCCATGGCGATGGCCGCAGTGTGGCGCAGGTACTCGAAAGCGTGCGCGACGAGGTGTCGGTGATGCGTCCGCCGGCCTATAACCGCTTCCCCAACAGCTTCGCGCATATCTTCGCCGGTGGTTACGCCGCGGGTTACTACAGCTACAAGTGGGCTGAAGTGCTGTCGGCCGATGCGTTCTCCAAGTTCGAAGAAGACGGCGTGCTCAATGCCGAAACCGGACGTGCTTTCCGCGAGGCGATCCTGGCCCGTGGCGGTTCCCAGGCGCCGATGGTGTTGTTTGTCGATTTCCGCGGGCGTGCGCCGTCGATTGACGCACTCTTGCGCCACAGCGGCCTGAGTGAGGACGCAGCAGCATGAGTGACGTACCAGTGATTACCAAAAAGCAATTCATCGCCGGGGCTGTCTGCCCGGCGTGCAGCGAGCCGGACAAGTTGAAGATGTGGACCGAGGACAGCGTGCCGCATCGCGAATGCGTGGCCTGCGGCTATACCGACACCTTGAATGATCAAGGTTTGTCAGTGCCCAAGGAATTGGGCACGCGGGTCAACACCTCGGCGCTCAAAGCGCCGGACCCGACGGTGCAGTCGGTGCAGTTTTTTCCTAATCCCAAGCTGAAGAAAGACTGAGACCCTGTCAGGGGGTTGTCAGCGTCAGCGTGCTTTTCTGAGGTTCGACATGGCTGTTGCCGGCTGTGTTGAACCAGCTTTTCACCGAGCACAGGGCAAACGCGCTGGTGCTGCAATCGCCATTGGCCAAGGCTGTGCGCAACTTGTCGATATCGGCCTTCATCATGTAGCGAACGCCGTCCTTGAAGCCCTTGCTGCTGCCGAAGCCGCCCAAGGTCATTTCGTTCAACGCCTCTTCCTTGCTCCACCCCTGAACCACCACGCGATACATCGCCGCCATCAGGCCGGTGCGGTCTGAGCCATGCTTGCAGTGCATCAGCACTGCACCGTTGGCTTCGGAGTCGCGGATCGCCCTCAGTGCGGCCAGCACGTCAGCGTCATCGACATGATTTGTACGATAAATCAGCTGGATCTGTCGGATATCAGAATTTTTTAGCCAGCTGTCGTCGGACTCCGGCAGAAAGTTGATCACCGTGCCGACCTTGAGTTTTTCCAGCAGAGGCACGGCATTGCTGTCCGGCAGCGCGCTGCGGTAGAGGGTGGGCGTCATCTGGTGCAGGTTGTATTGATTGCCGACCGGCTGCGCCCATTCGGGGGAACGCAGGGATGTGCTGTCGTCCGCCCAGGTGTGAGCGCTGGTGAACAGTGCCAGGAACGCAAGGCCGAGGGCCGGTAGCCATTGATGATTGAACATGGGCGACGTAACCGATAGGGGGTTGGCGGGTGATGCCAAGAGTCGGCCAGGCGCGGTCAATGGGGTGTGAGGGGCGCGTCAAAGAATTGTGAATCACCGTCGATGTTGCAGTTTTGACGCTGAATCGATTCTCTTTATACTTAGCCTGCTATCATTTGTAACTATTGATTGCCGCTACGTTCTATCTGCTTGGATCGGTGGGGTCCACCTTGCTGCTGCCAAACCACAAGCTGCTCCTAGAAGCGGCTGATAAACCCGTGACCACATGATGAGGTACACCCATGTCTGATCAAGATCAAGACAACCCCCGGCGTGACTTTTTGCGCAAATCCTTGACCTTGATCCCGGTGGTCACGGTTGCCAGCACCGGCCTTGGCGGTTCGATGCTGATGGCCGCGCCCGCACCGGCCCAAGCCAGCCCCGCTTCGCCGCCGGTCAGCGACAAGGCGTATGAGCCGAGCTATTTCAGCGCCGAAGAATGGGCATTCATCAACGCCGCCGTGGCGCGCCTGATCCCCGCCGATGCCCAAGGCCCTGGCGCCCTGGAAGCCGGTGCGGCGGAATACATCGACCGCCAGATGAACACGCCCTACGCCAGTGGCGCGCTGTGGTTCATGCAAGGTCCGTTCAACGCCGACGCCGCGCCGGAAATGGGCTGGCAGAGCAAGTTGGTACCCAAGGTCATCTATCGCCTGGGCATTGCCGCGACGGATGCCTGGTCGAAAGCGTTCAACGGCAAGGCTTTTGCTGCGCAAGACAGCGCTACCCAGGATGACATGCTGCGCCGCCTGGAGGCTGGCGGTAGTGAGGTGAGTGCCCATTTCGAGGCGGTGCCGCCGAAGATGTTCTTCAATTTGCTGCTGCAAAACACCAAGGAAGGCTTCTTCTGCGATCCGATCCACGGCGGCAATAAAGGCCTGGTCGGCTGGACCATGATCGGCTTCCCCGGCGCCCGCGCCGACTTCATGGATTGGGTGGAGCGCAACGAGCAATACCCCTTCCCGGCGGTTTCCATTCG
Source organism: Pseudomonas sp. Y39-6 (assembly GCF_023651955.1). Taxonomy (NCBI): domain Bacteria; kingdom Pseudomonadati; phylum Pseudomonadota; class Gammaproteobacteria; order Pseudomonadales; family Pseudomonadaceae; genus Pseudomonas; species Pseudomonas sp. Y39-6. The sequence goes on from NZ_CP069594.1 coordinate 60,846, forward strand.
CGGCGAGAGGGCATAAACGTGGCGACCATCATGAAAAAAGTGGATGCGGTGATCGTCGGCTTCGGCTGGACTGGCGCGATCATGGCCAAGGAACTGACGGAAGCGGGCCTCAACGTGGTAGCGCTAGAGCGCGGCCCGATGCAGGACACTTACCCGGACGGCAACTATCCCCAGGTCATCGACGAATTGACCTACAGCGTGCGTAAAAAACTCTTCCAGGACATCTCCAAGGAGACGGTGACAATTCGCCATAGCGTGAATGACGTCGCCCTGCCCAACCGTCAGCTCGGCGCCTTTTTGCCGGGCAACGGCGTCGGCGGTGCGGGGCTGCACTGGTCGGGTGTGCATTTTCGCGTCGACCCTATCGAGTTGCGCATGCGCAGCCACTACGAAGAGCGCTACGGCAAACATTTCATTCCCAAGGACATGACTATCCAGGACTTCGGCGTCAGCTATGAAGAGCTGGAGCCGTTTTTCGACTACGCCGAAAAAGTCTTCGGCACCTCCGGCCAGGCCTGGACCGTCAACGGTCAGTTGGTCGGCGAAGGCCGTGGCGGCAACCCGTATGCGCCGGATCGTTCCAACCCGTTCCCGTTGGAGGCGCAGAAGAACACGGTGTCGGCGCAGCTGTTTCAGAAAGCAGCCACGGCAGTCGGTTACAAACCCTACAACCTGCCATCAGCCAATACCTCGGGGCCATACACCAACCCCTACGGCGCGCAAATGGGCCCGTGCAACTTCTGCGGTTTTTGCAGTGGCTACGTGTGCTACATGTACTCCAAGGCGTCGCCGAACGTGAACATCCTGCCAGCGTTGCGCCAGGTGCCGAACTTCGAGCTGCGGCCGAATTCCCACGTACTCAAGGTCAACCTCGACAACACCAAGAGCAAGGCGACCGGCGTGACCTATATCGACGCCCAGGGGCGGGAATGCGAGCAGCCGGCCGATTTGGTGATTCTCGGCGCGTTCCAGTTCCATAACGTGCGCTTGATGCTGCTGTCGGGGATCGGCAAGCCCTACGACCCGATCAGCGGCGAAGGCGTGGTAGGCAAGAACTTCGCCTACCAGAACATGGCGACCATCAAGGCCTTCTTCGACAAGGACACCCACACCAACAACTTTATCGGTGCTGGCGGCAATGGCGTGGCCATCGATGACTTCAACGCCGACAACTTCGACCACGGGCCCCATGGCTTCGTCGGGGGCTCGCCGATGTGGGTCAACCAGGCCGGCAGTCGGCCGATCGCCGGCACCTCCAACCCACCCGGTACTCCGGCGTGGGGCAGCGCCTGGAAGCGTGCCACCGCTGATTACTACACCCATCAGGTGTCGATGGATGCCCACGGCGCGCATCAATCCTACCGCGGCAACTACCTCGATCTGGACCCGGTGTACCACGATGCCTACGGCCTGCCGCTGCTGCGCATGACCTTCGACTGGCAGGAAAACGACATCAAGATGAACCGCTTCATGGTCGAGAAAATGGGCAAGATCGCCGAAGCGATGAACCCCAAGGCCATTGCCGTGCTGGGCAAGAAGGTCGGTGAGCATTTCAATACCGCGTCCTATCAGACCACCCACCTCAACGGCGGCGCGATCATGGGTACCGACCCGAAAACCAGTGCGTTGAACCGCTACCTGCAGTGCTGGGATGTACACAACGTGTTTGTCCCCGGTGCGTCCGCTTTCCCACAAGGTCTAGGTTACAACCCTACCGGCCTGGTGGCGGCGTTGACCTACTGGTCGGCGCGAGCGATTCGTGAGCAGTACCTGAAAAATCCCGGCCCACTGGTTCAGGCATAAGGAACGATGACCATGAAAGCACGTGTTATCGCCTCCTTCGCGGCGTCCCTGGCGTTGCTCGGCAACTGCTCGGTGAGCGCCGCCGACGCCGACCTGATCAAGCAAGGCGAATACCTGGCCCGCGCCGGCGACTGCGTCGCCTGCCACACTGCCAAGGGCGGCAAGCCGTTCGCCGGCGGCCTGCCGATGGAGACCCCCATCGGCGTGATCTATTCCACCAACATCACCCCGGACAAGACCGGCCTGGGCGCCTACAGCTTCGCGGACTTCGACAAGGCCGTGCGCCATGGCGTCGCCAAGAGTGGCAGTACGCTTTACCCAGCGATGCCCTATCCGTCTTACGCCCGCGTCAGTGAAAGCGACATGCAGGCGCTGTATGCGTACTTCATGAAGGGCGTGGAACCGGTCGCCCAGGAAAACCGGGCCAGTGACATTCCCTGGCCTTTGAGCATGCGTTGGCCGTTGGCGGCGTGGCGCTGGATGTTTGCCCCGCCCGTGGCGGATACCCCGGAAGTGGCGGGCGCCGATCCGGTGATCAGCCGTGGCGCTTACTTGGTCGAGGGCCTCGGCCACTGTGGCGCGTGCCATACGCCGCGGGCGCTGACCATGCAGGAAAAAGCCTTGAGTGCGGCCGACGGCAGCGCTTTTTTGGCCGGCAGTGCGCCGCTGGAAGGTTGGATCGCGAAAAGCCTGCGTGGCGACCACAAGGACGGCCTCGGCAGTTGGAGCGAAGAGCAACTGGTGCAATTCCTCAAGACCGGCCGCAGTGATCGCAGCGCGGTGTTCGGCGGCATGAGCGATGTGGTCGTCCACAGCATGCAGTACATGTCCCAGGACGACCTGACCGCGATCGCCCGCTACCTCAAGAGCCTGCCGGCGGTGGACCCTCAAAACCCGCCGCACCAGTACGACAAGCAGGTGGCCGAAGCGCTGTGGAAAGGCGATGACAGCCGGCCGGGCGCGTCGGTGTATATCGACAACTGCGCCGCCTGCCATCGCACCGACGGTCATGGCTACACGCGGGTGTTCCCGGCGCTGGCGGGCAACCCGGTGGTGCAGACGGCGGATGCCACGTCGCTGATAAACATCGTGTTGAACGGCGGCACTTTGCCGGCCACCCACACTGCGCCGTCCACCTTCACCATGCCGGCGTTTGCCTGGCGCCTGTCGGACCAGGAAGTGGCGGATGTCGTCAGCTTTGTGCGCGGTAGCTGGGGTAATAAAGGTGCTGCGGTGAAGGCCAGTGACGTGGCCGACCTACGCAAGAACGACATGCACACGACGTCAGGCGACGACCTGGGGCAAGTCACGCAACCGCACTGACCGCCAAACGGCACTGGTCATCCAGCTTGCGCCCCTATACTGTATATAAAAACAGTATAGGGGCGTTTTCATGTCTGCACCTCTGCCGCCCCGTGGCCGGGGCACGGCGACCAACCTGCGCAATCGTTTCGCGCCCACCGTCAGCGTGGCCGAGGACGACGGCTGGTACCAGGAGGTGCCGCCGACCCAGGGCACCGAAGTGCGTATCGAAACGGCCAAGACCATCATCACGCGCAACAACTCGCCGGACTTGCCGTTCGATCGCTCGATCAATCCCTATCGCGGGTGTGAGCATGGCTGCATCTACTGCTATGCGCGGCCCAGCCATGCCTATTGGGACCTGTCGCCGGGGCTGGATTTCGAAACCAAGCTGATCGCCAAGACCAACGCCGCCGACGTGCTCGAACAGCAGCTGTCCAAGCCCGGCTACGTGTGTGCGCCGATCAACCTGGGTTCCAACACCGATCCGTACCAGCCGATCGAGCGCGAGTACAAGATCACCCGGCAAACCCTCGAAGTGCTGCTGCGCTATCGGCACCCGGTGACCATCATCACCAAGGGCTCGCTGATCCTGCGCGATCTCGACCTGCTCACCGAACTGGCGCGCCAGCGGCTGGTGGCGGTGATGATCAGCCTCACCAGCCTCGACGACGAACTCAAGCGCATCCTGGAACCGCGCACGGCGGCGCCCAAGGCGCGGTTGCGGGCGATCCGGGTGATGCGCGAGGCCGGTATCCCGGTGGGGGTGCTGTGTTCGCCGATGATCCCGATGATCAACGACAGCGAGCTGGAGAGCCTGCTCACCGAAGCCCATGCAGCCGGTGCACAAAGTGCCGCGTATATGATGCTGCGTCTGCCGCTGGAGGTGGCGCCGCTGTTCGAGGAGTGGCTGGCGGCGCATTACCCGCAGCGCGCGGCCCATGTGATGAGCCTGGTACGCCAGGTGCGGGGTGGGGGCGTGTATGACAGTCGCTTCGGCGTGCGTATGCGCGGAGAGGGGCCGTTTGCCGATCTGCTGGCGCAGCGCTTCAGCAAGGCAATCAAGCGCCTTGGGCTCGACCGTCGGGAAGGCTTCAATCTGGATTGCACGGCGTTCTGCCCACCGGGCAGGCAGATGGCGTTGTTGTAGACTATCGGGCAAATACGCACTGTGATCGTAGAGGTGGTCGCGTTTTGACATCACTGAAACCCGCGATCTAGAGCGGTTGATTCAGTTTGAGTTAAGTTTCGACGGCTACTTTGTTCAGCGAGTGACTGACGAGTTGGCACCCGGCTTTGCGGCGTTCTAAAACTATTCCATCGGCCCGGCGTCGAATTGACCTGAACCCTCCCCTGCATTAATCAAGAGGATGAATCATGAGTGACAAGGATAAACAGCCGTTGGCTGCGTCGGCTTCAGCCGCTCAAGTGGCGGAGTCCGCCGATGCAGCGCTAAAGCACATCGTTGACGGCTTTTTGCATTTCCATCACGACGTCTTCCCTCAGCAAGAAGAACTCTTCAAGAAACTCGCCACAGCCCAGAACCCTCGGGCGATGTTCATCACCTGCGCCGACTCGCGCATCGTGCCCGAGCTGATTACCCAGAGCTCGCCCGGCGACCTGTTCGTGACCCGTAACGTCGGCAACGTGGTGCCACCTTACGGGCAGATGAACGGCGGCGTTTCCACGGCCATCGAATACGCGGTCCTTGCCCTGGGCGTGCAGCACATCATCGTGTGCGGGCACTCCGACTGCGGCGCGATGCGCGCGGTGCTCAACCCCGCGAGCCTGGAGAAGATGCCGACGGTCAAGGCCTGGCTGCGGCACGCCGAAGTCGCCAAGACCATGGTTCACGACAACTGCGACTGCGCCAATGAAGGCGAGAGCATGAAGATGCTGACCGAAGAAAACGTCATCGCCCAGTTGCAGCATTTGCGCACCCACCCGTCCGTGGCTTCGCGCATGGCCAATGGTCATTTGTTTATCCATGGCTGGATCTACAACATCGAGACCAGTGAAATCCGCGCCTACGATGCGGAAAAGGCGGCGTTTCGACCGCTGAACGGCACCGAACCAATCCCCTCCGCGACGCCTAAAGCGCGCTTCTAACACACTTCCCTGCCGGGTAAAGCGGTGGCTGCCATGGATGCAGCCAGGCTTTGCCGCGCCCGGCGAATGCCTCGGGAGAGTCATCATGCGTGCTGCTCAATTAAAAGCTGTGTTGCCTCGGGAGCTGCTGGCCTCCGTGGTAGTGTTTCTGGTCGCCCTGCCCTTGTGCATGGGGATCGCGATCGCTTCCGGCATGCCGCCGGCCAAGGGCCTGATCACCGGCATCATCGGGGGCCTGGTGGTGGGCTGGATGGCGGGGTCGCCGTTGCAAGTCAGCGGGCCGGCGGCGGGGTTGGCGGTGTTGGTGTTCGAACTGGTGCGCCAGCACGGCATGCCGATGCTCGGGCCGATCCTGCTGCTGGCCGGCTTGCTGCAACTGCTGGCCGGGCGTTTGCGCCTGGGCTGCTGGTTCCGTGTCACGGCGCCGGCGGTGGTCTACGGCATGTTGGCGGGGATCGGCGTGCTGATTGTGCTGTCGCAGGTCCATGTGATGCTCGACGGTGCGCCCCAGCCATCAGGGCTGGACAACCTGGCGGGCTTCCCGGCCGCGTTGGCAGCGGCGGTGCCTACCCTGGGCGGCGGCCTTGGCTGGCAGGCCGGTTTGCTGGGGCTGTCGACCATGTTGGTGATGTACCTGTGGGATAAGTTCCGCCCGCAACCGCTGCGGTTTGTGCCGGGCGCCTTGTTGGGTGTGGGCCTGGCAACGCTGGCCAGCTTGGTACTGGCGTTGCAGGTCAAGCGCGTGGAGGTGCCGGAAAACCTCGCCGACGCCATCGATTGGCTGCGTCCCAGCGACTTGCTGAACCTGGCCGATCCCCAATTGTTGATCGCCGCGTTCGCCGTGGCGTTTATCGCCAGTGCCGAAACCCTGCTTTCGGCCGCCGCAGTCGACCGCATGCACAGTGGTCAGCGTTCTGACTTCGATAAGGAATTGTCCGCGCAAGGCGTAGGCAACATGCTCTGCGGCCTGGTCGGCGCCTTGCCGATGACGGGTGTGATCGTGCGCAGCTCGGCCAACGTGCAGGCCGGCGCCACCACGCGCTTGTCGGCGATGTTCCATGGCGTGTGGCTGCTGGGGTTCGTGCTGTTGCTGTCGAGCGTGCTGCAAAGCATTCCGGTGGCGAGCCTGGCGGGCGTGCTGGTGTACACCGGGATCAAGTTGGTGGACGTCAAGGCGTTTCGCGCGTTGGGCCGCTACGGGCGGATGCCGATGTTTACCTATGCGGCCACGGCGCTGGCGATCGTCTTTACCGACCTGCTGACCGGCGTGCTGGTGGGTTTCGGGCTGACGTTGCTGAAACTGGCGTTCAAGGCTTCGCGCCTGAAAATCAGCCTGATCGATTTGCCCGGCCACGGTGAAATGGAATTGCGTTTGAGCGGCGCGGCGACTTTTCTGAAAGTGCCGGCATTAACCCGCGTGCTGTCGACGGTGCCGGCGGGAACCACCCTGCATGTACCGCTGAACAACCTCAGTTACATCGACCATTCTTGCCTGGAGTTGCTGGAGGAATGGGGTCGGGCCAATGCGGCCAAGGGCGCGAAGCTGGTGATCGAGGCGCGGGGGTTGAAGCGTCGCTTGGAAGGTCGGGTGCGGACCACGACGAGGATCGGTTCGGCGCCGTTTACCAACTGACGGAACCGGATCAAAAATGCGGGAGGGGGCTTGCCCTCTCCCGCATGTGTTTAGCGTCAGGTCGAAGATTCAGGCCTGCTGATCCAGTTCCAACTCAATGCCCAACTTGCGCGACAGGCACGGCCAGCGCTTCCACGCTGCTTCCGTTGCCAGGCTTTTGAGCTGCTCGCGGTAGGCCTCGACCGATTCCAGCGCAAAGCTGTCTTCGCTGAGCATTTTATCTACCGCATGGTGTACGGCTTCGTCCAACTGGTTGGCAAAGGTTTCACCGATCAGTTGATGGGCAATCAGATTGGCCACGGTGGTGTCCGCTGGAATCAACGGTTGGCCGAAATGCGTGATGTACAGGTCATTGACCTCTTCGACCAGGCGATGGGCCAGATAGGCCTCGTCCAGCAGGCCGTCGAGACCGATATGGCCCGCCAGAATCGCTGGCGGTTGCAGGAAAAACTGCTCGGCAATCTTCAGTACCGGCTTGACCTGGCTTTCGATACCGGCCTCGCGGGCTACGTCGTTGGCGGCGTCCAGCAGGTCTGGGACGAGGTCGACGTAGGCAGTGACAAAGCGTGTCATGACGAGGTTACGATCACCCTCCGCCAGGGTAATGGCCGAATGCAGGTGCGGTAATTGTTTCTCGAGTTGCTGGGCCAGTTGGCCGGTGCTGGCTTCGTGTTGATGGGCAAGGGAAATCTGCTCGCGCAATGCGGCGGTGTTCATGAAAGCTCCAGTGAAGCAGGCGTAGGAAAAGGGAAAGGACAAGGTAGTTCGTTTATACAAGCGTCTAAGACGCATTTGTCATAATTATTTCATGGTTATGCGCCGCTGTTATATCGAATTGCCATCGTTCGTCGGATAAACGATTCCGCCCCCCGGTCTTATGGGCCCCGTCCGTCTGTTTCAGCTCATTTGCCCCTGCACATTGCGGGGTGGCAGGTGCTGTCTATACTCGGTTTTGTACGCGATTAGCTGATGACGCCAGACTGCATAAGCAGGTGAGGCTAAGCGGTTGTAAGCAGTATGGAAGCCGCTCCCTTCGACGCAGGTGCACACCGGCGGGATAACAAGAACGATAAGGGGAACCCGCAATGACGCGACATCCACATGTTTGGATGGGCCTCCTGTTGTGGTCAGTATTCGGTCAGGCGCATGCCGCCTGGACAACGAATATGGCGCCAGGGGCGACAGAAGTCAGTCACGCCGTGTTCGACCTGCACATGACCATTTTCTGGATCTGTGTAGTGATCGGCATTGTCGTATTTGGCGCGATGTTCTGGTCGATGATTCTTCACCGCCGGTCTACGGGCCAGGTGGCCGCCAAGTTCCACGAAAGCACCACCGTGGAAATCCTCTGGACCGTAGTGCCCTTGCTGATCCTGGTGGCGATGGCCATTCCGGCGACCAAGACTCTGATCAACATCTACGACAGCACGGAATCGGACATCGATATCCAGATCACCGGCTATCAGTGGAAGTGGCATTACAAATACCTCGGCCAGGATGTGGAGTTCTTCAGCAACCTGGCTACTCCCGCCGAGCAGATCCACAACAAGGCCACCAAAGGCGAACATTACCTGCTGGAAGTCGACCAGCCGCTGGTGCTGCCGGTGGGCGCCAAGGTGCGTTTTCTGGTGACCGCCGCGGACGTGATCCACTCCTGGTGGGTGCCGGCCTTTGCGGTCAAGCGCGATGCCATCCCCGGTTTCATCAACGAGGCCTGGACCCGTATCGAGAAGCCCGGCATCTACCGGGGCCAGTGCGCCGAACTGTGCGGCAAGGACCACGGCTTCATGCCCATCGTGGTCGAGGTCAAGTCCAAGGCCGACTACGACACCTGGCTCGGCGAGCGCAAGGCCGAGGCCGCTCAGCTCAAGGAGCTGACCTCCAAGGAGTGGACGCTGGACGAACTGGTCGCCCGTGGCGACAAGGTCTACCACACCACCTGTGTGGCCTGTCACCAGGCCGAAGGCCAGGGCCTGCCGCCGATGTTCCCGGCACTCAAAGGCTCGCCGATCGCCACCGGAAGCAAGGAAGACCACCTGCACCGCGTCTACTTCGGCAAGCCCGGCACCGCCATGGCCGCCTTCGGCAAGCAACTCTCGGAAGTGGATATCGCCGCGGTGGTGACCTACGAGCGCAACGCCTGGGGCAACAACAAAGGCGACATGGTCACGCCCAAAGACGTGCTGGCTCTGAAACAGGCGGAAAGCAAATGACTCACTTCATTGCGAATGCGCTGAACCGCCCCGCCCACTCGTTTGCAGGAGAACGGCCATGAGCGCTGTGATCGATGACCATGGCCACGCCAGTGACCATGCCCACGGCCCCGCCAAGGGTTTGATGCGCTGGGTGCTGACCACCAACCACAAAGACATCGGCACGATGTACCTGTGGTTCGCCTTCACCATGTTCCTGCTCGGCGGCTCGTTCGCCATGGTGATCCGCGCCGAGCTGTTCCAGCCCGGCCTGCAGATCGTCGAGCCGGCGTTCTTCAACCAGATGACCACCATGCACGGCTTGATCATGGTGTTCGGCGCGGTGATGCCGGCGTTCGTCGGCCTGGCCAACTGGATGATCCCGCTGATGATCGGCGCGCCGGACATGGCCCTGCCGCGCATGAACAACTTCAGCTTCTGGTTGCTGCCGGCGGCGTTCCTGCTGCTGGTCTCGACCCTGTTCACCCCGGGTGGCGGGCCGAATTTCGGCTGGACCTTCTACGCCCCGCTCTCCACCACCTACGCCCCGGAAAGCGTGACGTTCTTCATCTTCGCCATCCACCTGATGGGCATCAGTTCGATCATGGGCGCGATCAACGTGGTCGCCACCATTCTCAACCTGCGCGCACCGGGCATGACCCTGATGAAAATGCCGCTGTTCGTGTGGACCTGGCTGATCACCGCCTTCCTGCTGATCGCGGTGATGCCGGTGCTGGCCGGCTGCGTGACGATGATGCTGATGGACATCCACTTCGGCACCAGCTTCTTCAGTGCCGCCGGCGGTGGTGATCCGGTGTTGTTCCAGCATGTGTTCTGGTTCTTCGGCCATCCCGAGGTGTACATCATGATCCTGCCGGCCTTCGGCGCCGTCAGCTCGATCATCCCGACCTTTTCGCGCAAACCGCTGTTTGGCTACACCTCGATGGTCTACGCCACGGCGAGTATCGCGTTCCTGTCGTTCATCGTGTGGGCGCACCACATGTTCGTGGTCGGCATTCCGCTGGTGGGCGAGTTGTTCTTCATGTACGCCACCCTGCTGATCGCCGTCCCGACGGGGGTGAAGGTGTTCAACTGGGTCAGCACCATGTGGCAAGGCTCGCTGACGTTCGAGACGCCGATGCTGTTTGCGGTGGCGTTCGTGATCCTGTTCACCATCGGCGGTTTCTCCGGCTTGATGCTGGCCATCGCGCCGGCAGACTTCCAGTACCACGACACCTACTTCGTGGTAGCGCACTTCCATTACGTACTGGTGCCCGGCGCAATCTTCGGCATCTTCGCCTCGGCCTACTACTGGCTGCCGAAATGGACCGGCCACATGTACGACGAAACCCTGGGCAAGCTGCACTTCTGGCTGTCTTTCGTGGGCATGAACATGGCGTTCTTCCCGATGCACTTCGTCGGGTTGGCCGGCATGCCGCGTCGGGTGCCGGACTACAACCTGCAGTTCGCCGACTTCAACATGGTCTCGTCCATCGGCGCGTTCATGTTCGGTGCCACGCAGATCTTCTTCCTGTTTATCGTGATCAAGTGCATCCGCGGCGGCCCGCCAGCACCGGCCAAGCCGTGGGACGGCGCTGAAGGCCTGGAGTGGAGCGTGCCCTCGCCCGCGCCGTACCACACCTTCACCACGCCACCGGAGGTCAAATGAACCGGCTTCCACAAACCCCCTCCCACACTGTCGGGTGATCGCCATGGCTGACTCCGTGCCACTCAAGCGCCTGGTCACCCGTCTGTTGATCCTGGTGCTGGCGATGTTCGCCTTCGGCTTTGCCCTGGTGCCGATCTACGACGTGATGTGCAGGGCGTTCGGCATCAACGGCAAGACGGCCGGGCAGTATGAGGGCGAGCAGATCGTCGATCCGTCGCGCCAGGTGCGGGTGCAGTTCCTGTCCACCAATGCCATCGACATGGTCTGGGAGTTCCATTCCAAGGCCGATGAGATCGTGGTCAACCCCGGCGCGGTCAACGAGATGCTCTTCGTGGCCTACAACCCCAGCGATAAGCCGATGACCGCCCAGGCGATCCCGAGCATTTCCCCGGCTGAAGCGGCGATGTACTTCCACAAGACCGAGTGTTTTTGCTTCACCCAACAAGTGCTGCAACCCGGTGAGCGCATCGAAATGCCGGTGCGCTTCATTGTCGATCGCGACATGCCCAAGGATGTGAAGCATTTGACCCTGGCGTACACGCTGTTTGATATCACCGCGCGCCAACCGCCCGTGGCTGTCCATAGCGGCGGCTAGCTACTGTTTGCCCGCTCAATCAGGAGAGCGAATACATGTCGACTCATGATACGTACTACGTACCAGCGCAAAGCAAATGGCCGATAATTGCCACGGTTGGCCTGCTGATCACCGTGTATGGCCTGGGCGTGTGGTTCAACGACCTGAAGGCTGCGCGCCCGGAATCCCACGGGCCGTGGATCTTTTTCGTCGGTGGCCTGTTACTGGCCTACATGCTGTTCGGCTGGTTCGGCGCGGTGATCAAGGAAAGCCGCGCCGGGTTGTACAGCGCGCAGATGGACCGCTCGTTCCGCTGGGGCATGACCTGGTTCATCTTTTCCGAAGTGATGTTCTTCATCGCGTTCTTCGGTGCGCTGTTTTATGTGCGGCATATGTCGGCGCCGTGGTTGGCGGGCGAAGGCTCCAAAGGCATCGCGCATATGCTGTGGCCGAATTTCGAGTTTGTCTGGCCGCTGCTCAACAACCCCGATCCCAAGCTGTTTCCCGCGCCCGAAGGCACCATCAGCCCGTGGGGCCTGCCGTTGGTCAACACCATCCTGCTGGTGAGTTCCAGCGTGACCATCACCATCGCCCACCATGCGCTGCGCAAAGGCCATCGCGGTGCGCTGAAGCTCTGGCTGGCGATCACGGTGCTGCTGGGCCTGGGGTTTCTTGGGTTCCAGGCAGAGGAATACATCCACGCCTACAAAGAGCTGGGCCTGACGTTGGGCTCCGGCGTGTACGGCGCGACCTTCTTCATGCTCACCGGTTTTCACGGGGCCCACGTGACCATCGGCACGATTATTTTGTTCGTGATGCTGATGCGTATCTTGCGCGGGCACTTCAATGCCGAGCACCAGTTCGGTTTCGAGGCGGCCAGTTGGTATTGGCACTTTGTGGATGTGGTCTGGATCGGCCTGTTTTTCTTCGTGTATGTGCTGTGAGGCGCGCTACCAAGGCGCATGCGACACCAACTGGCCGCTGAAAAAGCCCCAGGCGATCAACGCCACGGTGATCACGGCCAGTACGACACGCACGGTCAAGGCGGTGACGAGGCGGTTGGAGTGGCCCTCGTCCTTGACCAGAAAGAACAAGCCACTGAACAGGCTCGCGACGGTCGCGATCAGCATCAGGGCAATGGCGGCTTTGAGCATGGTCTGGCTCCAGGGCTTATAGGGGAGGGGCGATGAAATCCAGTATAGCCAGTGCCATCCAGCGCTTTCGCCCCGGTATCGCGCCGACGCTGGTGGTGCTCGTGTTGCTGCCGCTGATGGTGGGCCTGGGGTTCTGGCAACTGTCGCGCGGCCATGAAAAACAGCTGATGGTGGACAGCTATGCCGAGCGCCGCGCCGCTGAGCCGGTGGGCAGTGCCCAACTCGACAGCATGGCTGATCCGGCCTTCCGTCGCGTGCATCTGCGCGGCCAATTCGACGGCGAGCACAGTGTGTTGCTCGACAACCGCATGCGTAATGGCAAGGCCGGCGTCGAGCTGCTGCAACCGTTTCACGACCAGGCCAGCGGCTTGTGGCTGCTGCTCAATCGCGGCTGGTTGCCCTGGCCGGATCGGCGCGCGCCGCCCGTCTTCAGCACGCCGGAACAGCCGGTGAATCTTGACGCCTGGGTGTATGTCGCGCCCGGCGAAACCTTCCAGTTGCACGCCGACCCGGCGACCACGCACTGGCCGCGCCTGCTCACCGCGCTGCATCCGGCCACGCTGTGGGCCGAGCTGGGGCGCAGCGGTTTTGCCTACGAACTGCGCGCCGAAGCCGGCCCCGGCACCTACGAAACCACCTGGCCCATCGTTGCCATGGGCCCGGAAAAACACCTGGCCTATGCGGTGCAATGGTTCGCCATGGCGCTGGCGCTGCTCAGCCTTTACCTCTACCTCGGATGGCACAACGCAAAGGAGAAGCACCATGGGAGCGGCCATGAATCCACTCAACATGTCTGATGCGCCAGCGACGCCCGACCGGCGCAAAGGCCGCTGGCAACTGATCCTGATCCTGCTGATGGTGATCGGCCCGATGGCGCTCGCCACCTTTATGTACAAGCTGCAGTTCTGGGTGCCGGACAGTCGCAGTTACCACGGCGAACTGATCGGCAACGGCCAGACCCGCGCCGATATCGGCGTGCAGGCGGACGAACAGCGCTGGCAGTTGCTCGTCACCGCGCCCAGCGCCTGCGCCGCCGAGTGCCGGCAACTGGTGTACCTGGCGCGGCAGCTGCAGATCGGCCTCGGCCGCGATGCGTCCCGGGCCAGTCATGCCCTGGCCAGTGCGCAGCCGGTCGGCGCCGATTACGAGGCCAGGCTCAAGGCCGAATACCCGCAATTGCAACGCTACCCGCTGGACCTGACGACCTTCGGCAAAGCCGCCGCCGCACCGGGCGAGGCGCAACTGTGGATCGTCGATCCCCATGGCAACCTGGTGCTGCGCTACGACACGACGGTCAAGGGCAAGGACTTGCTCAACGACCTGCGCCACCTGCTGAAACTGTCGAACATCGGATAAGGGCATCGTCATGGCCAAACCTGGATTTCGCCTCGCGCTGTTTGCCACCTTGCTGGCGCTGATTGTCGTATTGCTCGGCGCCTATACGCGCCTGACCCACGCCGGCCTGGGTTGTCCGGATTGGCCGGGCTGCTACGGTTTTATCAGCGTGCCGCAAAGCGACGCCCAGTTGGCCCATGCCGAGCTGCATTTCCCGGACACGCCGGTGGAGGCCGACAAAGGCTGGAGCGAGATGGTTCATCGTTACTTTGCCGGCACCCTGGGCCTGCTGATCGTGTTGCTGGCGGCGCGCTCGTGGCGGCATCGGCGCGACCCCGGCCAGCCGGTGAAGTTGCCGCTGTTCCTGTTGGCGGTGGTGTTCGCCCAGGCGGCGTTCGGTATGTGGACGGTGACGCTCAAGCTCTGGCCGCAAGTGGTGACCGGGCATCTGTTGGGCGGCTTTGCGACCTTGAGCCTGTTGTTTCTGCTGACCCTGCGCCTGTCCGGCGTGCTGCCCGCGCTGATCGTGCCCAAGCGCCTGCAATATTGGGCCACCGCCGGCCTGGTGCTGGTGATCGGCCAGATCGCACTGGGCGGCTGGGTGAGTTCCAACTACGCGGCGGTGGCCTGTATCGATTTGCCCACCTGTCACGGCCAGTGGTGGCCGGCGGCGGACTTTGCCAATGGCTTCCACCTGACCCAGCACATCGGCCCCAATTACCTCGGCGGCCAGCTCGACAGCGACGCGCGCACGGCCATTCACCTGACCCACCGCATCGGCGCGCTGCTGGTCACCCTGGTATTGCTGGGCCTGGCCTGGCAGCTGCGCGCGGTGGGCATGACCCGGCTCGCGGGCTTGCTGCTGATCGCCCTGGCGGCACAGATCGGCCTGGGCCTGAGCAACGTGTATTTCCACCTGCCGCTGCCGGTGGCGGTCGGTCACAACGCCGGTGGCGCAGCCTTGTTGCTGACCCTGGTACTGGTCAATTACCACGCCCGTACCAGCCTGGTCCGGGTGCGCCGCCAGATGCCGTTCGGCTGGCGCTTCAGCCCGCGTAAACACGTATCGGGCCTTATCACCCTCAAAGGAGAGATGCCATGGCGACCTTGATCGGTGCGCGTCACGGCCAGGCGATCTGGCGTGACTACCTGGAGCTGACCAAGCCGAAAGTGGTGGTGCTGATGCTCATCACCTCGCTGGTGGGCATGTTCCTCGCCACCCGCGCCGGGGTGCCGTGGGCGGTGCTGATCTTCGGCAATCTGGGGATCGCCCTGTGTGCCGGTGGCGCGGCGGTGGTCAACCACGTCGTCGATCGGCGCATCGATACGCTGATGGCGCGCACGCAAAAGCGCCCGATCGCCCAGGGGCGTGTGTCGCCCGGAGCGGCGCTGGCCTTTGCTTTGTTTCTGGCTGTTGCCGGGTTGGCGCTGCTGCTGGCGTTCACCAACCCGCTGGCGGCCTGGCTGACGCTGGCCTCGTTGCTCGGTTATGCGGTGATCTACACCGGCTTTCTCAAGCGCGCGACGCCGCAGAACATCGTCATCGGTGGCCTGGCCGGCGCGGCGCCGCCGCTGTTGGGCTGGGTTGCGGTCACCGGGCATGTCAGCGCCGAGCCGCTGCTGCTGGTGCTGATCATCTTCGCCTGGACCCCGCCGCACTTCTGGGCCCTGGCCATTCACCGCAAGGAGGAATACGCCAAGGCCGATATTCCGATGCTGCCGGTCACTCATGGCGAGCACTACACCAAGGTGCATATCCTGCTCTACACCTGCGTCCTGCTGGCGGTGAGCCTGATGCCCTACGTCATCCATATGAGCGGCCTGCTGTACCTCGGATCTGCGCTGGTGTTGGGTGCACGCTTTCTGCAATGGGCCTGGGTGCTGTACCGTGGCGCTCAGCCGCACGCGGCGATCAACACGTTCAAGTACTCTATCTGGTACCTGTTCCTGCTGTTTATCGCCCTGCTTGTAGACCACTACTTACTGTTGAACCTATGACCCGAACTCAAAAAACTGTCTTCATTCTGGTGGCCATTGTCGCGTTGATCATGGGCCTGACCGTCAACAAAGTGCTCTCGGGCAAGGGCCAGGGCGACCCGACCGCCTTGATCGATGCCGGCATCATTCTGCTGCCGCAAAGCCGCCAATTGCCGCCGGTGACCATGACCAACCAGGACGGCCAGCCGGTGCTGGTCAACGAGTTGAAGGGCAAGTGGAGCCTGCTGTTCTTCGGCTACACCTTCTGCCCGGACATCTGCCCCACCACCCTCGCCCAACTGCGCCAGATCAAGAGCGAGTTGCCCAAAGAGGCTGTGGATAAGTTGCAGGTGATCCTGGTCAGCGTCGACCCGAACCGCGACACGCCGACTCAGCTCAAGCAATACCTGGGCTATTTCGACCCGCAATTCGAAGGCCTGACCGGCGCGAATGTGGACGATGTGCAGAAGGTGTCGAACGCGGTGAGCATCCCGTTCATTCCGGCGGACACGACCAAGCCGAACTACACGGTCGACCACAGCGGCAACCTCGCGCTGATCGGTCCGGATGGCACCCAGCGTGGGTTCATTCGTGCGCCGCTGAACAACCAGAAACTGGTGGCGCAGTTGCCAGGGCTGTTGCAGCGCAAATAACAGGCAACACAAAACACAGGTGGGAGGGGGCTTGCTCCCGATGGCGGTGGGTCAGTCAACGTATGCATCGACTGAACTGCCGCTATCGGGAGCAAGCCCCCTCCCACATTGTTTGATCTGCGGTGTGTTGGGGAGCGAGTCGGATCAGAACGCTGGCTTGATCGCGCCTTTGTACTTCTCTTCGATGAACTTCTTCACTTCAGGCGTGTGCAGGGCTGCGACCAGCTTCTTCACGGCGTCCGAGTCTTTGTTGTCTTCGCGGGTCACCAGGATGTTCACGTAAGGCGAGTCGCTGCCTTCGATGACCAGAGCGTCCTTGGACGGGTCCAGTTTGGCTTCCAGCGCGTAGTTGGTGTTGATCAGCGCCAGGTCGACCTGGGTCAGCACGCGCGGCAACGTGGCGGCTTCCAGTTCGCGGAACTTGAGTTTTTTCGGGTTGGCGGTGATGTCCTTGATGGTCGACAGGATGTTGGTCGGGTCCTTCAGGGTGATCAGGTTGTGCTTGGCCAGCAGCAACAGCGCACGGCCGCCGTTGGTGGCGTCGTTCGGGATCACGACGTTGGCGCCGTCAGGCAGGTCGGCCAGGGTCTTGTACTTGCTGGAGTAAGCGCCCAGGGGCTCGAGGTGGACCGCGCCGACGCTCACCAGGTGCGTGCCCTTGGCTTTGTTGAACTCATCCAGGTACGGCTGGTGCTGGAAGAAGTTGGCGTCCAGGCGCTTTTCGGCCACTTGTACGTTGGGCTGCACGTAGTCGGTGAAGACTTTGACCTGCAAGTCCACGCCCTCTTTGGCGAGTGCCGGCTTCACGAATTCGAGGATTTCCGCGTGGGGCACCGGCGAGGCGGCAACCGTGATGGTCTCGGCGTGGGCCGAAAACGCGGCGACGGCGGCGAAAGCAACCAGTAGTTTTTTCATCCAGCAAGCTCCTTGTTCGGGCATTTATCGGCGTATAGCCGGCAATAGTCGTTATTTTCGAGAAAAATGCACCACCAGCTTGTCGCCGACGGTTTGCAGAATTTGCACCAGGATCAACAACAGCACCACCGTGACGACCATCACATCGGTCTGGAAGCGCTGGTAGCCGAAACGGATGGCCAGGTCGCCCAGGCCGCCGGCACCGACGACGCCGGCCATGGCGGTGTAGGACACCAGTGTAATCGCCGTCACCGTAATCGCCGCGAAAATGCCGGGGCGGGCCTCAGGCAATAAAGCATGGGTGATGATCTGGCGCGTGCTAGCGCCCATGGACTGGGTGGCTTCGATGATGCCGCGGTCCACTTCACGCAGCGCGGTTTCCACCAGGCGCGCAAAGAACGGTGTTGCGCCCACGACCAGCGGCGGAATCGCACCGGCCACGCCCAGCGAAGTGCCGGTGATCAGCACGGTGAACGGGATCATCACGATCAACAGGATGATGAACGGCAGCGAGCGCAGGATGTTCACGCTCAGCGACAGCAACGCGTACAGGCCTTTTTGCTCGAACAGCTGGCGCGGGCTGCACAGAAACAGCAGCACGCCCAAGGGCAAGCCGAGCAGCACGGTGAAGAACAGCGAACCGAACAGCATGGTCATGGTGTCGCCTGTGGCGAGCCAGATTTCGGACCAGTCGATATTGGCGAAGAAACTCATCAGGACTTCCATTAGCGCAGCACCTCCATGTGGACGTCGGCGGCGGTGAAGCGGGCAAAGGCCGCTTCCATGTCACCGCCGGTGATGGCGAGGGTCAGTTGCCCGTAGGGGATGTCTTTGATGCGGTCGATACGCCCGGCGAGGATGCTGTAGTCCACACCCGTTTCGCGGGCGATGTTACCCAACAGCGGTGCGTAGGTCGCTTCGCCCTGGAACGTCAGGCGCACGATGCGGCCCGGTACATGGGCGAAGTCATCGCGCTGCTCGCTTTCGTCGACCTGATCGGCTTCCTGGACAAAGCGCTTGGTGGTCGGGTGCTTGGGGTGCAGGAACACGTCGGCCACCGAGCCTTGCTCGACGATCACGCCGGCATCCATCACGGCCACCTGGTCGCATACGCGGCGGATCACGTCCATTTCGTGGGTGATCAGTACGATGGTGAGCTTCAACTCGCGGTTGATCTCGGCCAGCAGTTGCAACACCGAGGCGGTGGTCTGCGGGTCAAGGGCGCTGGTGGCTTCGTCGCACAGCAGGATTTTCGGCTTGGTCGCCAGGGCGCGGGCAATGCCGACGCGCTGCTTCTGGCCGCCGGACAGTTGCGCCGGGTACTTCTTGGCGTGGTCCGACAGGCCGACGCGCGCCAGCAGTTCGGCGACGCGCTGGTCGATGGCCTTGCGCGACAATTCGCCGGCCAGTGTCAGCGGCAGCGCCACGTTGTCGGCGACGGTCTTGGAGGCCAGCAGGTTGAAGTGCTGGAAAATCATCCCGACCTGCTGACGGAAACGGCGCAGGCCGTTGGCATCCAGGGCCGTGACTTCTTCGCCATCGACGTTGATCTGGCCGCCGCTGGGTTGCTCGAGGCGATTGATCAGGCGCAACAAGGTACTTTTTCCCGCACCGGAGTGGCCAATCAGACCAAACACCTGGCCGTTCTCGACGCGCAGGTTGGTGGGGTGAAGCGCGGGGATTTCCTTACCGGCGACGCGGTAGGTTTTATGGACGTTATGAAACTCGATCACGTAGCGAACCTTGTGGGGCGCATGGAAAAGGGATCAGCGGTTAGCCGGGCGCGCATTTTAGCCTGTCCGTATAGCGGTTCTTAGCATTTATTTCGCATTCAACCAGTGATTTGGCAATAACGCGATCAAAGGTCATAAAAAAGGAACGGTGCAAATTCGTGTCAGTCACTACTTCAGCAACTCGATTTCCCGGGTGCCGTGCCTGGGGTTTTGCTCAAACGAGCCGGGGACCGCTCTGGCCACTTTGAATAAGGAGTTTTGTCTGATGAGTACCCACAAGCCAGCCATCCCGCCGAAGAGTGAACTGGCGGGCACCGATACCCTGGACCGTGGCAACACCAACGCCAAGCTGCAGGCCCTGGAGGCATTCCGTAGCGACGCGACCGGCCAGGCGCTGCGTACCAACCAAGGCGTGAAGATTTCCGATAACCAGAACACCTTGAAAGTCGGTGCCCGCGGCCCCTCGCTGCTGGAAGACTTCATCATGCGTGAAAAAATCACGCATTTTGACCATGAACGTATCCCGGAGCGCATCGTGCATGCGCGCGGTACGGGCGCGCATGGCTATTTTCAGACCTATGAGAACCATTCGGCGCTGAGCAAGGCCGGTTTCCTGCGTAACCCCGAGCATAAAACGCCGGTGTTCGTGCGTTTTTCCACCGTGCAAGGCCCGCGTGGTTCGGGCGATACGGTGCGCGACGTGCGCGGTTTTGCCGTGAAGTTCTTCACCGAGGAAGGCAACTTCGACCTGGTGGGCAACAACATGCCGGTATTTTTCATTCAGGATGCGATCAAGTTTCCCGACTTTGTGCATGCGGTAAAGCCTGAGCCGCACAATGAAATGCCTACCGGTGGCTCGGCTCACGATACGTTCTGGGATTTTGTCTCGCTGCAGCCGGAATCGGCGCACATGGTGATCTGGGCCATGTCTGACCGGGCTATTCCGAAAAGCCTGCGTGCCATGCAGGGGTTCGGTATTCACACCTTTCGCTTGATCAATACCGAAGGTAAATCGAGCTTCGTGAAATTCCACTGGCATCCAACAGTCGGCACCTGTTCCCTGGTGTGGGACGAAGCGCAAAAGCTTGCCGGTAAAGATACCGATTACCACCGTCGCGACCTGTGGGAAGCGATTGAGGGCGGTGACTACCCTGAGTGGGAGTTGGGTGTACAGATCGTTGCGCAAGAAGACGAGCATAAGTTCGACTTCGACCTGCTCGATCCGACCAAGATCATCCCCGAAGAGTTGGTGCCGATTACGCCGCTGGGCAAGATGGTGCTTAACCGCAACCCCGACAACTTCTTTGCCGAAGTCGAGCAAGTCGCCTTTTGCCCTGGCCATATCGTGCCGGGTATCGACTTCACCAACGACCCGCTACTGCAAGGCCGCCTGTTTTCCTACACGGATACCCAGATCAGCCGACTCGGTGGGCCGAACTTTCATGAGCTGCCGATCAATCGGCCTGTAGTGCCTTTCCATAATGGGCAGCGGGATGCCCAGCATCGCACTGTGATCGATAAGGGCCGGGCTGCGTATGAGCCGAATTCGATCGATGGCGGTTGGCCGAAAGAAACGCCGCCCGCGGCTCAGGAGGGTGGTTTCGAAACCTATTACGAGCGCGTCGATGCCAACAAGGTGCGCGAGCGCAGTGAGTCGTTTGGCGATCACTTCTCCCAGGCCACGCTGTTTTTTAACAGCATGAGCCACCATGAGAAAGAGCACATCATTGCGGCCTACAGTTTTGAGTTGGGCAAGGTGGAGCGCGAGGTTATCCGTGCCCGTCAGGTCAATGAGATTCTGGCCAACATCGACCTGGAACTGGCCAGGCGCGTTGCACAGAACCTGGGTCTGCTCGCACCGACCAAAGGCACGGTGCCGCCGCGCAAGGCGTCGGTGAAAGCGTCGCCGGCGTTGAGCCAGGTGAACCTGCTGTCGGGCGATATCAAAACGCGCAAAGTGGCGATTCTGGCGGCCGATGGTGTCGACGGCGCGGCAATTGCTGCATTGAAGAAAGCGCTGCAAGCCGAGGGCGCACACGCCAAGTTGCTCGGGCCGACCTCGGCGCCGGTCACCACGGCCGATGGCAAGCATCTGGCGGTGGATGCGTCGATGGCAGGCCTGCCCTCGATTGCGTTTGATGCGGTGTTCGTGCCCGGCGGTAAGGCGTCGATCAAGGCGTTGAGTGGGGACGGTGTGGCGTTGCACTACCTGCTGGAGGCCTACAAGCACCTGAAGGCGATTGCCGTGGCCAGTGACGCGCAGCCCTTGCTCGATCTGCTCAAGCTCGAGGCGGATGCGGGGTTGATCGTGGGGGCGGATGCCAAGGCGTTCAAGGCGTTCTTTAAAGCGATTGCCCAGCATCGGGTCTGGGAGCGTGAGCCGAAGGCCAAGGCGGTTCCGGCTTAAGTCATCTGCTGTTGGTTAGATCGCCATCGGGGGCTTGCCCCCGATGGCTTTATTCCGCCTTGCGCGGAATCAGCACAACCTGCGCCGGAATAGTCTTCAGGATCTGCCGGTGAATCGTCAGGTCGTAGCCCGAATCAATGCGCTTGACCCGTTTGCTCAGCAAGGTCGCCAGCCACGGGTAATCCTGGGTGCGCGGTGCCTGGATGGTCACATCGCACTGGTAATTCACCACGTCGGTGGCGATGGCATCCAGCTGATGGCGCAGCTCTTCGATGTCTGTGAGGTTCAGCGCCACGGTGGTGCTCTGCGCGGCCGGGTCGATGACCTTGGCGACGGGCTTGGTTTCGGCGGCCTTGAGGGCGGCCTCGGCTTTGTCCAGCTCGGCTTTGCGCGCGTGGGTGATGGCGCTGTTGACGCCACCGGTCAGCGCCGGAGCCTTGGGCATCAATGCGCGGGCGCGGCTGAGGGCGGTAGCGGCGGCGTTGACATCACCTTTTTGCAACACGATCTGACTGCGTTGCAGGTAGGCTTCGGCCAGTTGACGCTGGTAAGCCTCGAGCGCCGGATCGTTGGGCGACTGGGCTTGCAGCGCGGCCAGTTGGTCTTCGGCGGTGGCCAGCTCGCTGCTGGCCAGGTTTTGCTCCAGTTGCGCGATGGCGACAGCGCGTGCGTCCGGGGCCTCGGGGGCGGCGGGCGGGGTACTTTGACAAGCGCCCAGCAGCAGGGAAAATGCGGCAAGGAGCAGATAACGGGAGGTGAACGGCTTCATTCCTGCGACTCTCTATTTGCGCAAAAAGCGAGCAAGTCTACACCCCTCGACGGGGCAGGACAAAACTCAGCAGAAACAGGGCGGCCGCCGTGACCACAATCGACGGCCCTGCCGGCGTGTCCTTGAACCAGGACAGCGCCAGGCCCCCACACACTGCCAGCATCCCCAGTACGCTGGCGCCGATCGCCATCTGTTCCGGCGAGCGGGCGTGGCGCTGGGCGGCGGCGGCGGGAATGATCAGCAGTGACGTGATCAACAATACGCCGACAATCTTCATCGCGACAGCGATCACCACGGCGATCAACAACATCAAGGTCATGCGCAGCGCGGGCACGGGCAAGCCTTCCACCGTGGCCAGTTCTTCATGCACGGTGATTGCCAGCAGCGGGCGCCACAGCGTCACCAGCAGCACCAGCACGGCTGCGCTGCCGCCGAGAATCCACGCAAGGTCCGTGGGGCTGATCGCCAGCAGGTCGCCGAACAGGTAAGCCATCAGGTCGATGCGTACTTCATGCATGAAGCTCAGCACCACCAGGCCCAGGGACAGGGTGCTGGGCGCCAGGATGCCCAGCAACGTGTCGGAGGCCAGCGGCTGGCGCTGTTGCAGGGTCACCAGTAGCACCGCCAGCAGCAGGCAGCCGACGGTCACGGCGATGGTCGGGCTCACATCCAGCAGAAAGCCCAGGGCCACGCCCAGCAATGCGGCGTGGGACAAGGTGTCGCCGAAATAGGCCATGCGCCGCCAGACCACGAACGAGCCCAGCGGGCCCGCCACCAGCGCCAGAGCCAAGCCTGCCAGCAGGGCGTAGAGCAGAAAATCAGCCATGCTTGCAGCTATCTCCATGAACGTGAGTGTGGGGTGTGGCGGGATCGTCGACCACGGCGCCATGCAGGTCATGGGCGTGATCGTGATGGTGGTGATAAATCGCCAGGCTCTGCGCGTTCTTGCCGAACAGCTCGACGAACGCCGGGTCGCCGCTGACTTGTTCCGGATGGCCGGAGCAGCACACGTGGCGGTTGAGGCACACCACTTGGTCGGTGGTGCTCATCACCAGGTGCAGGTCGTGGGAGACCATCAGCACGCCGCAGCCAAGGCGGTCGCGCAGGCGGGTGATCAAGCTGTACAACTCGGCCTGGCCGGCGACGTCGACGCCCTGCACCGGTTCGTCGAGCACCAGCAGCTCCGGCTCGCGCAACAGGGCGCGGGCCAGCAACACGCGCTGCATTTCACCGCCGGAGATGCTTTGCACCGGGCTGTCGATGACCTGTTCGGCACCGACTTCCTTGAGCGCGGCTTGCGCGCGGGCGCGGTCCACGCCCGGCACCAGGCGCAGGAAGCGCAGCACCGACAAGGGCAGCGTCGGGTCCACGAAGAGTTTTTGCGGCATATAACCGACACGCAGCTTGGGCTTGCGCCACACACTGCCGGTGTCGGGCTTGAGCAGGCCGAGTACGGCGCGCACCAGGGTGGTCTTGCCGGCGCCATTGGGGCCGATCAGCGTGACGATCTGCCCCGGTTCGACGCTCAGCGCGATGTTATCCAGCACGTTTTGCCCGGCGAACGTGACCCCGACTTGCTCCAGGCGGATTAACGCGTTGCTCATCAAGCCCCCTGGCAACCGGCGCAGAGCCCGACGACTTCGACGGTTTGCCCTTCCACCTTGAAGCCGACGTCGGCGGCGCTCTGGATGATGGCGTCGCTAATGCTGCTTTGCTCAAGCTCAATGGCGGCGTGGCACTTGCGACAGATCAGGAACTGCCCCTGGTGCGCGTGTTCCGGGTGGTTGCAGCCGACGAAGGCGTTGAGTGACGCGATGCGGTGTACCAGGCCGTTGTCCAGCAGGAAATCCAGCGCGCGGTACACCGTGGGCGGCGCGGCGCGGCGACCGTCCTGCTCGCTGAGCACGCCGAGGATGTCGTAGGCGCCCAGCGGCTTGTGGCTCTGCCAGACCAGTTCCAGCACGCGCCGACGCAGGGCGGTCAGGCGCAGACCCTGCCGTGCGCAGAGGGTGTCGGCCTCCGACAGCGCGGTATGCACGCAGTGAGAGTGGTCGTGGGGACGGCTGGCAAGCG
This sequence comes from Pseudomonas sp. Y39-6, assembly GCF_023651955.1. NCBI lineage: Bacteria > Pseudomonadati > Pseudomonadota > Gammaproteobacteria > Pseudomonadales > Pseudomonadaceae > Pseudomonas > Pseudomonas sp. Y39-6. The sequence goes on from NZ_CP069594.1 coordinate 85,144, forward strand.
GTGTTATAGGCATGAGCGGCGACAGATATTTGATAGAGACGTTATTATGTTACCCGTTCCTACGCCATTGAGTGGTCATCGTGTCCCGACTTTTTCCCGTTTTTGTCGTATTTGTCGCCAGTTTGCTCACCGCGGGTGCCGCTCAGGCGGAGGTCAAGGTGCTGACCAGCATCAAGCCGCTGCAGTTGATTGCTGCGGCTGTGCAGGACGGCGTGGCGGTTCCCGAGGTGTTGTTGCCGCCGGGGGCCTCGCCGCATAACTATGCGTTGCGCCCATCCGACGTGCGGCGCGTGCAGTCGGTGGACTTGCTGTATTGGATCGGCCCGGACATGGAAGGCTTCCTGCCCCGCGTCCTCAAGGGGCGCAGCCTGCCGACGGTGGCCGTGCAGGATCTTCCGGGCATGAAACTCCGCCGTTTCGCCGAAGATAGCCATTCTCACGCCGACGATGCCGACGAACATGACCACGATCATCGCCCAGGCACTTTGGATGCACATCTGTGGTTGTCGACGCTCAACGCCCGGGTGATTGCCGCACGCATGGGCGCCGACCTCAGCGCCGCGGACCCGGCCAATGCCGAGCGCTACCAGCTCAACGTGAAGGCGTTCGTGAGCCGACTGGATGCGTTGGACGCGCGCTTGAAAGCGCGGATGGCCGGCATCCACGACAAGCCTTACTTTGTGTTCCACGAAGCCTTTGATTATTTCGAAGAGGCCTACGGCCTCAAGCACGCCGGTGTGTTCAGCGTGGCCGCCGAAGTGCAGCCCGGTGCCCAGCATGTGGCGGCGATGCGTACACGTTTGCAGGAAGTCGGCAAGACCTGCGTGTTCAGTGAGCCGCCGCTGCGTCCGCGCCTGGCGGAAACGCTGGTGGCCGGTTTGCCGGTGAAATTGGCGGAGCTGGATGCGTTGGGCGGGTACACCCCGGCTTCCGCTCAAGGTTACGAACAGGTGCTGGACAAGCTGGGCAATGACTTGGCGGGCTGCCTGGAGTCGCTCTGAAAGCCCAGGCATAACGTCTGTAGGAGGGAGCAAGAAGCCCCCTCCCGCATTTTAGAGCGCGAACGGCAGCTGGATCGCGACCTGCTGGCGCTGCGCCAGCCGATGCTCGAACTCCGCCGGGTCATGAATCAACACATCCTGCCCGGCAAATGACTCCGCCGCGATCAGGCGTGACAACCAGAACCGCACGCACGCCACGCGCAACATCGTCGGCCACAACTCGGCTTCTTTCGCGGTAAACGGGCGCAACCCCGCATAAGCCCCGAGCAGTGCGCGGGCGCGCTGGCCGTCGAGTACGCCGTCGGCGTCCGAGCACCAGTCATTCAGGGCGATCGCCACGTCGTACAGCATCGGGCCCGAGCAGGCGTTGTAAAAGTCGATCAAGCCCGTCAGGTGCGTGCCTTCAAACATCGCGTTGTCGCGAAACAGATCCGCGTGAATATTCGCGCGCGGCAGGGCGAGGATCTGCGCCTTGTGGGCCTCGATCTCATCCAGTGCGTCGCGCAGCAGGCGTTGCGGCGCTGCGTCCAGGTGCGAAATCAACTGCGCGCCTTCGCTGAGCATCCAGTCCAGCCCGCGATCGGTCTTGCGCTCCAGCACCTTGTCGCCCTGGGTCGCCAGGTGCAGATGGCCAAGCAGGTCGCCGACCTGGGCGCAGTGCTGGGCATTGGCGTCCTTGATGTGCTTGCCGGCCAGGCGCGGTTGCAGCAGCGCCGGTTTGCCGGCCAATTCGCGCAGGGCCACGCCGTCGGTGGTGCGCAGGGCGTAAGGCACCGGCAAGTCGGCGTCGTGGAGCACGTCGAGCAGTTCGATGAAGAACGGCATTTCCTGCACCGGGCCGCGCTCGACCAGGGTCAGGACGAACTCACCCTGTTCCAGGCTGATGAAGAAATTGGTGTTTTCGCTACCCGCGGCGATCCCCTGGAAATCAAGCAGGCGGCCGAGCCCGTAAGGGGCAAGAAAGGTTTCCAGCTCGGGCCGAGCCAGGGGGGTGAACACAGACATGGTTAAAACTGCCAGTACGGGCGCCGCGGTGTGCGGCGCCAATTGAAGTTAAGAAATCATTTCCATTCGAAGATCTTCCATGACGGGATCAGCATATCCGGTTGGTCAGAGCGGATGAAATTCGCATCGGTTCCGTCCGCGCGCACCAGGAAATACGGTGGGAAGCCTTTCTTCGTTATCTTGATTGCGTACAGGAAACCGTTTTGACGGTACTCCTGAATGGTTCTGTCGCCCTCTGTGCGAATGGTAACTTCCGGATCACCCGAAGGCGCACTGTCGGCCGCCATGGCAACCATCGGAGCGAATGCAAACAAGCCGGTCAACAGCAGGCGATTGAATGAGCGCATGATAACCTTGTCCCTTTGTTGTCTGTGGTCCGGCTATTCTAGCGCCTGACCCGCCGAAAAGGTTGATCCTGCTCATGAGCCAAGCCCCCCTCGTCCTGGTGGACGGTTCTTCATATCTGTACCGCGCCTTCCACGCGCTGCCACCGCTGACCACTTCCAAAGGCCTGCCGACCGGTGCGGTCAAGGGCGTGTTGAACATGCTCAAGAGCCTGCGCAAGCAGTACCCGGACAGCCCGTTCGCGGTCGTGTTCGACGCCAAGGGTGGGACCTTTCGCGACGAAATGTACGCCGAATACAAGGCCAACCGCCCAAGCATGCCCGACGACATGCGCCTGCAGATCGAGCCCCTGCACCAGAGCGTGATCGCCCTGGGTTTCCCGCTGTTGTGCGTCGAAGGCGTCGAAGCCGATGACGTGATCGGCACCCTGGCCCGCAGCAGCGCAGCCGCGGACCGCCCGGTGGTGATCTCGACCGGCGACAAAGACATGGCGCAGCTGGTGGACGGGCACATTACCCTGGTCAACACCATGACCGGTAGCGCCATGGATGTGGAGGGCGTAAAGGAGAAATTTGGCGTCGCTCCGGAGCAGATTATCGACTATCTGGCGTTGATGGGTGATTCGTCCGACAACATTCCTGGCGTTCCGGGCATTGGTCCGAAGACCGCTTCTGGCTTGCTGGTGGGCGTCAATGGCGGCCTGAAAGAGCTGTATGAAAATCTGGATATTGTGCCGAGCCTGCCTATCCGTGGGGCCAAGACCCTGCCGGCCAAGCTGCAAGAGCATAAGGACATGGCCTTCCTCTCCTATCAACTGGCGACGATCAAGATCGACGTGCCGCTGGACGTGGGCCTGGATGATCTGCACCTGATCGAGCCGGATCGCGAAAAACTCCTGGAGCTGTACACCCTCCTGGAGTTCAAAAGCTGGTTCGAGGAAGTGCAGCGCGACGCCAAGCGCACCGGCTTGGAGGTGGCGGCTCCGGTCGCCGAGAATGCGCCGGTCGTCAGCACCGAGCTCAAGTACGAGACCATCCTCGATCAGGCGCGTTTCGATGTGTGGCTGAAGAAGCTCGGCGAGGCCAAGCTGTTCGCCTTCGATACCGAGACCACCGGCATCGATGCACAGCAAGCGCAGCTGGTTGGGTTGTCGTTCGCGGTGCAGCCCTACGAAGCGGCCTACATCCCGCTGACCCATTCCTACATGGGCGTGCCGGAGCAGCTGGACCGCGACACGGTGCTGCGCGCGCTCAAGCCGATCCTCGAAGACCCGAGCAAGCTCAAGGTGGGCCAGCACGCCAAGTTCGATATGAATATCCTGGCCAACTGTGCCATCGGTGGCGATCAGAATTGTGGCATCACGGTGCAGGGCATTGCCTACGACACCATGCTCGAATCCTACGTCCTCGACTCCACCGCCACACGGCATGACATGGACAGCCTGGCTCAGAAATACCTGGGTCACACCACGGTGAGCTTCCAGGATATTGCGGGTAAAGGCGCCAAACAGCTGACCTTTGACCAGATCTCCCTCGAACAGGCCGGCCCTTACGCGGCTGAAGATGCCGACGTCACCCTGCGCCTGCACCAGACCTTGTTCGAAAAACTCCAGGCGATCCCCAGCCTGGTCAGCGTGCTGACCGATATCGAGATGCCGCTGGTGCCGGTGCTGGCGCGTATCGAGCGCCAGGGCGCACTGGTGGATGCCAAGTTGCTCGGCGTGCAGAGTGTTGAGCTGGGCGAGAAGATGGTCGAACTGGAGCGTGAGGCATTTGCCATCGCCGGTGAGGAATTCAACCTCGGCTCGCCCAAGCAATTGGGCGCGATCCTCTACGAAAAACTCGGCCACCCGGTTCTCAGCAAGACCGCCAAGGGCCAGGCGTCGACCGCCGAAGCGGTGCTTGCCGAACTGGCCGAGCAGGATTTCCCGCTGCCCAAGGTGCTGATGCAGTACCGCTCCATGAGCAAGCTGAAAAGCACCTACACCGACCGCTTGCCTGAGCAGATCAACCCGCGCACCGGGCGCATCCATACCTCGTATCACCAGGCGGTAGCGGCCACTGGGCGTTTGTCGTCGAGTGATCCGAACCTGCAGAACATTCCGATCCGCACCGCTGAAGGCCGGCGGATTCGTCAGGCGTTCGTCGCGCCAAAAGGCTACAAGCTGCTGGCGGCGGACTACTCGCAGATCGAGCTGCGGATCATGGCGCACCTGGCCAAGGACGAAGGCTTGCTGCACGCCTTCCGCAATGACCTGGACGTACACAAGGCCACCGCCGCCGAAGTATTTGGCGTGGAGCTGGGCGCGGTCACCACCGACCAGCGTCGCAGCGCCAAGGCGATCAACTTCGGCCTGATCTACGGCATGAGCGCGTTTGGCCTGGCCAAGCAGATCGGTGTCGATCGTAAACAGTCCCAGGCCTATATCGACCGTTATTTCGCCCGCTATCCGGGCGTGCTGGCCTATATGGAGCGCACCCGCGCCCAGGCGGCCGAGCAGGGTTATGTCGAGACGATCTTCGGTCGCCGCCTGTACCTGCCGGACATCAACGCGAAGAACCCGGCGCTGCGCAAAGGCGCCGAGCGCACGGCGATCAACGCGCCGATGCAGGGCACGGCGGCGGATATCATCAAGAAAGCCATGGTGGCGGTGGATAACTGGCTGACCGCGTCAGGCCTGGATGCCAAAGTCATCCTGCAGGTACACGATGAACTGGTGCTGGAGGTTCGCGAGGATCTGGTCGATCAAGTGCGTGACGAGATCCGCCAGCACATGAGCCACGCGGCGACGCTGGATGTGCCGCTGCTGGTGGAAGTGGGCGTGGGTGATAACTGGGACGAAGCGCACTGATAGCGCGGTTCTGCCACCGCCGAGGGTGGTGGCAGAACGCTTTAGACCCGAAAACGCCGTCGCTTATTGCAAATAGTTTTTTGTACCTGCCGGAACTTAACTCATGAAATGCCACTCAGAGTTACTGAATGGGTGGTGAAGCCCTTCAATGCTCCTATGTTGTGTTAAGTGTTGGCAGATATCTGGACCCCGCCCTAGCGGTCCGGAGCTTGAACCCCGAACTTCCCCTCCCCATACGAAGTCCGGGGTTTTTTTTGCCTGCGCAAAAGTCACTCCGCGGTTTCTGCGCCCTTGTCGGCCAATTCCATCCAGTCGGCCAGCACGGTGTAGGCTTCTTCCAGGCCCAGGCGCTTTGGCGCCGAGAACAGCTGGATGGTGATGGTGTCACCCCAACCTTTGCGGATTTCCGCCTGCACCTTCAACAGCGTGTTCTTGGCGGCGCCATAGGTCAGTTTGTCGGCTTTGGTCAGCAGGATATGCATCGGCATGCCGCTGGCGACTGCCCAGTCGAGCATCAGCAGGTCGAAGTCGGTCATTGGATGACGGATGTCCATCATCAGGATCAAGCCCTTCAAACTCTCCCGGCCACCCAGGTAAGCCTCGAGGTGACGCTGCCAGTGCAGCTTCAGCGGGATAGGTACTTTTGCATAACCGTAGCCCGGAAGGTCGACCAGACGCCGATCATCGTCTAGCTTGAAGAAGTTGAGCAACTGCGTGCGGCCCGGGGTTTTCGAGGTGCGCGCCAGGCTGGCATGGGTCAAGGTGTTCAGGGCGCTGGATTTGCCCGCGTTGGAACGGCCGGCAAAGGCGACTTCAAAGCCCTCGTCATCGGGGCATTGGTCCACTTTGGCGGCGCTGAGCATGAAGGTGGACTGTTGGCACAGGCCGAGGATGGGGTTCTTGAGTTGCATGAGATTTCCGATATGGGCGGTGCCGAAAAAGGGTGCGGCAAGCGGTGTCGTTTCCGTTTCAGTAGCGCCAGTATATAATGCCGCAGATTTTGTGTGTGCTTTGTCCCAGCGAAGGATGAAGTTCACGGGAGCGATAGACCTTTATTGCGCATTAGAACGCAAAACGCTCCCAAACCCTGAAAAGGTCGATGTATGACCAGATGGTTGCTTGCTGTCGGTGTCTTGATGCCGCTTTACGGCGCTCAGGCTACACAGGAACCGGAAGCGGTGTACAACCGAGTTTGCGTGGCTTGCCATGCCGGCCAACTGCCGAACGCCCCGAAGCGGGGTGACCAGGCAGCCTGGGCGCCCAGACTGGCGCAAGGCATGGACACGCTGGTGCAACACGTGACCCAGGGTTTCAAGGCAATGCCGCCGCGTGGTTTGTGCATGGACTGCAGTACCGAGGATTACCAGGCCATCATTGAGTGGATGGTGAGTAAACCCGGTTAGATAACTCTTAAACCCTTAGCCGTAGTTGGATTAGCTGATGAACAAACTGATCGTGAGTCTGCTGTTGACCTTGGGCATCACCGGTGTTGCCCATGCTGCAGGCGACGCTGCTGCGGGTCAGGCGAAAGCCGCCGTGTGTGGTGCTTGCCATGGACCGGATGGTAATAGCCCGGCGCCGAACTTCCCTAAACTGGCCGGCCAGGGTGAGCGTTACCTGACCAAGCAGATGCACGACATCAAGGACGGCAAGCGCACGGTCCTGGAAATGACCGGCTTGCTGACCAACCTCAGCGATCAGGACCTGGCCGATATCGCGGCCTATTTTTCCAGCCAGAAAGGCAGCGTGGGAGCTGCTGATCCGAAGCAAGTGGCCCGTGGCGAAGAACTGTTCCGCGGCGGCAACCTCGACAAAGGCATGCCTTCCTGCATCGGTTGCCACTCGCCTAACGGCGTGGGCAACGCCGCTGCGGGCTTCCCGCATGTGGGTGGCCAGCATGCGCAGTACGTCGCCAAGCAACTGACGGACTTCCGTGAAGGCAATCGTACCAACGACGGCGATACCAAAATCATGCAGAGCATTGCCGCCAAGCTGAGCAACAAGGACATCGAAGCGGTTTCCCAATACATTCAGGGGCTGCACTGATCGAGGGCTGCGTTAACGCTCGATTAATCCGTTGATGCAAGCATAAAAAGGGTGGCCTAGGCCGCCCTTTTTTGTGGCCGGTGCCGTTACACTAACGAACTCATGCCCGCGCAGACCTGTCACAACAAAGGTCGCGTGAGGCGACTTTATTTGTCCAGGAGTAAAGCATGCGTAATCTGATCCTCAGCGCCGCTCTCGTCACCGCCAGCCTCTTCGGCATGACCGCACAAGCCGCCGATGTGCCGCTTGAAGCCGGTAAAACCTACGTGGAATTGGCCAACCCCGTGCCGGTTTCGGTGCCGGGCAAGATCGAAGTGGTGGAGCTGTTCTGGTACGGCTGCCCGCATTGCTACGCCTTCGAGCCAACCATCAACCCATGGGTTGAGAAACTGCCCAAGGACGTGAACTTCAAACGCATCCCTGCCATGTTCGGCGGCCCCTGGGATGCCCACGGCCAACTGTTCCTGACCCTGGAAGCCATGGGTGTCGAGCACAAGGTTCACAACGCTGTCTTCGAGGCGATCCAGAAACAAGGCAAGCGTCTGACCAAGCCTGAGGACATGGCTGATTTCGTCGCGACCCAAGGTGTCGACAAGGACAAGTTCCTGGCCACCTTCAATTCCTTCGCCATCAAGGGCCAGATCGAAGCCGCCAAGAAACTCGCCGTGGCTTATGGCGTGCAAGGCGTTCCGACCATGATCGTCAACGGCAAGTACCGTTTTGACCTGGGCACCACCGGCGGTCCTGAAGCGACCCTCAATGTGGCCGACCAGTTGATCGCCAAAGAACGCGCCGCCAAGTAAGGGGCCTGCCATGCGTCGCTGGGGTACCGAACGCGTTGTCGGTCTGCATGACCCGCAGGTCAACGAAGCTCACCTGGAATCCACGGGCCTGCCGGCGGACAGCCGCCTGCGGCTGCTCAGCTTCAATATCCAGGTGGGTATCAGTACCGAGAAGTACCGGCACTACCTCACCCGTGGCTGGCAGCACTTGCTGCCCCACAACGGGCGGGCCGGCAACCTGCAGAAGATCGGCGACCTGTTGGGCGACTTCGATCTGGTCGCCCTGCAGGAAGCCGACGGCGGCAGCATTCGCTCCGGCTACATCAACCAGGTGGAACACCTGGCCCAGTTGGGTGCATTTCCCTACTGGTATCAGCAACTCAATCGCAACCTCGGGCGTCTGGCGCAGCACAGCAACGGCGTGCTCAGCCGCCTGAAGCCATCGGCCATCGAAGATCACCCATTGCCGGGCCCCAAGGGTCGTGGCGCGATCCTCGTGCGTTTTGGCGAAGGTTCGGAAGCCCTGGTGGTGGTGATGATGCACCTGGCGCTCGGGGGGCGGACCCGCAACCTGCAGTTGGCCTACGTGCGTGAGTTGATTGGCGGCTACAAGCATCAGGTGTTGATGGGTGACATGAACACCCATGCCATCGACCTGCTGCAGAATTCCCCGTTGCGTGACCTTGGGTTGCTGGCGCCGCAAGTCGAAGCCACGTTCCCCAGCTGGCGCCCGCAACGCTGTCTTGATCACATCCTGCTCAGTCCGACCCTCACGCTTGAAAGTGTGCAGGTGCTGGCGCAGCCCATCTCCGATCACCTGCCGGTCGCGGTAGAGATTCGTCTGCCGGGTTCGCTCACGGTGGATGCATTGCCCGCGTTGAGCCCCGGCCCTCGCGGACCCCTTGCATGAGCGACGAAGCCCAGCGCTGGAAAGAGAAATACCTTAAAAGCATCGATCAACAAGACAAACTCGAACGCCGCTGGGCCGCCCGCCTCGACCTGCTGCGCCGAGGCTTGGTGCGCAGTACGTTGGCCGCTGAAGGCACCGACCGCGCGGTCGATCAATGCATGAAGGAAATGCGCGACGTGGTGCGCAGCGACGACATGGATGCCGCCCTCGCCGCATTGCTGCCGCGCCTGGAAAAAGCCGTACTGGATTCGGAGCAGCGTCGCGAAACCCGGATTGACCAGATGAGCAGCGCGCTCACGGCCCTGGTTGCGCAGTTGCAGAAACTGCCGCTGCCCCGCGAGGTGGCCCGCCCGTTGAAAACCTTCGCCAAGCAGCTGGATAGCCGCGTGGGTCAGGCGCGCGAGATCCCGCTGTTGCTCAGTGAGTTGAGCAACCTGCAAGGGCAGGCGTTGAATAACCTGGAACCGGACGGCGAAACCCCACGCCCCGGTCCCGGCCTGCTGCAACGTCTGTTTGGTGCCAAGGAAGTTGCGAGTGAGGCGCCGACCGGCGAGCCCGCGCCGCCGCCTTCTGCGCCCTCTGCGCCCGCCGCCGCCGCCAGGCCGGTGCCCGAACCCGTCGCCGAAGCGGCACCGCCGCCCCAGTCCGACGAGTTGGCCCAGGCCCTGCGGGCGTTCGCGCCGTTGCCGCAAGGCTCGGCCCCGCCCCCGCCGGAACCGGTGGCAGCGGCCAAGGCGGCCACGGTGGCCACGGCGGCCGAGGTCGTGAGCCCGGTCGTCGCCCCCGAAGCCGCGCCCCAGCCCGTGCCGATCGCCCGGCCCGTCGAAGTGGCGGCGCCTGCCGCGCTTCCAGCAGCGGCGCCAGAACCTGGCGCCGAAAGTGCACTCGCCGCGCTTATCGAACCACCACCGGTTCAGGTCGATGCACCGCAACAAACCGTCATCGGCAGCCTGTCACTGCCGCCGGTGCTGGACGCGCCGGACCCGGACGAGCTGCTGGCGGACGCAATCTACGCCCTGCCCGATTCGCCGGAGCCGTCCTACAGCTCCGTGGCCAAACACATTGAAGACACCTTGCTTGGCCTGCTGGAGGACCTGTCCCTGCCCGAGCGCCACCGGCCCCAGGCCGAGGCCATGCGCGAGCGCCTGGCCCATGGTTTGAACTGGTACGAACTGCTGCCGATCCTCGATGACCTGGCCACGCTGATGCTGGCGATCACCGACAGCGGCCAGCATGAGTTCGAGGCCTACCTCAAGCAGCTCAACGAACGCCTCGAAGCGTTCCAGGGCCATCTGCAGACGGCCAGCGAAGGCTATGCCGACAGTCGCTCGGCCGCCCGTGAGCTGGACACGCAAATCCGCGAACAGGTCGACGGCCTGCAAAGCAGTGTGCAGGGCGCCGCCGACCTGGACAGCCTCAAGCAGGTATTGGAAAGCCACCTTGAAGGCCTGCTCGGCACCATGGACCAGCACCAGCAGCAGCGTGACCTGCGCGAGCAGGAAGTGGCGGAGCGCTTGAAAGGGCTCGCCGAACGCGTCGCCAATATGGAGCAGGAGGCCCAGGGTTATCGCGATCACCTCGAAGTGCAGCGCCAGAAAGCGCTGGTCGATCCGCTTACCGGCTTGCCCAACCGTGCCGCGTGGAGCGAGCGCCTGGACCATGAGGTCAACCTCTGGCATCAGCGCGGCAACAGCCTGTCGCTGGCGATGCTGGACCTTGATCACTTCAAGCGTATCAACGACGGTTACGGGCACCTGGCCGGGGACAAAGTGCTGAAAATCATCGCCAGCGTGCTGCGCAAGCGCCTGCGCCCCGGCGACTTCATTGCGCGCTTCGGCGGCGAAGAGTTTGTGTTGCTGATGCCCGACTCATCCCTGGCGAATGCCCTCGCCGCCGGCGAAGCGCTGCGTGCGGCGATTGAAGTCTGCCCGTTCCACTTCAAGGGCGAGCCGGTGACGATCACGGTGTCGATGGGCGTGGCGCAGTTCCAGCCCGGCGAGCGCAGCGACCTGGCGCTCAAGCGCGCCGATGAGGCGTTGTACCGGGCCAAGGCAGCGGGACGTAACCGGGTGCAGGCGGCCTAAAAGATGTTCCATTTTGTAATTTGACGTTCGGGCCACAAACGGTACGTTACACTGTTGCATTATCGTCTTCAGCGTAACGTTATCCGCCATGAAATCCGTGTACTTCGCCTTTGTGTTCCTCCTGCTCAGCGGCTGCGCCAGCGGCCCGCGCCTGGATACCAGCCACCCTTCGGTCAACCATGACAACCGCGTGCAGTTCGTGGTCGTCCATTACACCTCGACCAACCTCGAACGCTCCCTGGCGCTGCTGACCCATGGTCAGGTCAGCAGCCATTACCTGATCGGCGACGACGCTTCGGGCACCATCTACAAGCTGGTGGATGAAAGCCAGCGCGCCTGGCATGCCGGGGAAAGCGAGTGGATGGGCCGCACCTGGCTGAACTCCAGCTCCATCGGGATCGAGATCGTCAACCCAGGGTTCCGCGACACGCCGACGGGCCGCGTGTGGTACCCGTATTCCGAAGCGCAGGTGAAATCCCTGGAGGTGTTGCTCAAGGACATCAGCACGCGCAACGGCATCGACCCCAGAAACATCATCGGTCACAGCGACATCGCGCCGCTGCGCAAGCTGGACCCGGGGCCGTTGTTCCCATGGAAGCGCCTGGCCGAGAAAGGCCTGGGCGTCTGGCCCGACGCGCAGGCGGTGGCACGCTTCCAGGCGCAGTACGCCACGGACCTGCCGAGCATCACCTGGTTCCAGGAAGCGTTGGCGCACCTGGGCTACCAGACGCCGCAGACCGGTGAGCTGGACGTCGCCACGCGCCATGTGCTCGCCGCGTTCCAGATGCACTTCCGCCCTGCGCTGTTCGATGGCACGCCGGATGCCGAGAGTGCCGCGATCCTGCGTGCCCTCGACCGGCGTTAATCGCTACAGCGGCAACGCCATGTAGAACTGCGTGCCCTGCCCCGGCCGCGAATACACGCCCATGCGGCCGCCGTGCAGTTGCACGATCTCCTTGCACAGCGCCAGCCCCAGGCCGGCGCCGCCTTTCTTGCGACCCACCTGCACGAAGGGTTCGAAGATGCGCCCTTGTTGGCCATAGGCGATACCTTCGCCGTTGTCCTCGACGCTGATGATCACCCGCTCGCCATGGCGCCGTGCCTGCAGACGGATCTGCCCGCCCTCGGCGGTATGGCGCAGGGCGTTGCCCAACAGGTTGTCGAGCACGCGTTCCAGTTGCGCCTGGTCGGCATACAGCCGAGGCAGGTCGGGCTGGGCTTCTACCAGCAGTTCGATGTGTTGTGCATTCGCCGGCTCGGCAAAGCGCGCCCGTGCGTGCTCCAGCAGGTCGGTGACATCGCACGGGGCCAGGGTGAGTTTCTGCAGGCCGTTCTGGTAGCGCGAAAAGTTGAGCAGGTCATTGATCAACTGCATCAGGCGCTGCATTTCTTCATTGACCGTATCCAGCAGGTCCGCTTCACGGGACTCCGCAGGAAACTTCGCGCGTTCGCGGAACAAACCGAAGGCCATGTGCATACCGGTCACCGGCGTGCGCAGTTCGTGGGAGGCGCGCAACACGAACTCGCTGCGTACCCGTTCAAAGGCGCGCTGTTCGGTGACGTCATGCAGCACCATCACGGCACCGAGGATATGCCCCTGGGTGTGGCTCACCGGCGTCAGGCTGTAGGTCAGCAGGCGCAGTTCGCCCTCGACTTCCACTTCCAAGTCGTCCGGCGCGCGCTCCAGGCTGCCGCCACGCAGCACCAGTTGCAGCTGATCGTCCATTTCCGGGCGACCCAGCGCCTCGCCCAGGCCCTGGCCGAGACGTTCCTCGTCCCAGCCCAACTGGCGCTGTGCCACTGGGTTGAGGTGCTCCAGGCGGCCTTGCCGGTCAATCATCAACAGGCCGTCGTCGATACTGTCGAGTACCGCCTGCAGGCGCTGCTGGCCGGCGAGCAACTCATCGATATTGGTTGCCTGATGCTGGCGCAAGGCTTCGGCCATGATGCCGAAGCGCCGGGTCAGTTGGTTCATTTCCGCTGCCGAAGAAATGGGCAGGGTCACTTCGAAATCGCCTTGCCCGATCTTGTCGGCGGCCTTGGCCAGTGCTTCGATCGGCGCGCCAAACCGTCGGGCGATGCCATGGGCGGTAACAAAACCGATGATCAACACCGCGAGGCCAACCAACCCCAGCAGCCCGGCGATCAACAAGGCGCGCTCGCGGGATTTATGTTCGCTGGCGCTGATGTTTTCCAAGGCCTGCTTGTGCTCGGCGATCAGGCCGTTGCGCAGGACATTGAAGGTTTCGGTGATTTTCTCTTTGCTGCCGGGCGGTGGGGACGCTTGTTGAGACTCGTCAAAAGCCGCCAGGAAGCGCTGATAGTCGGCCCGGGCCCGGCTGAAACCGCCGCTGTTCCCGTCGCGCTGTTCATGCGCAATGCCTTGGTCGAGCAGCTCGAAGTAACGCTGTTCGGACGCTTGCAGCGCCTCGGGATTGGGGCGCTGTTCGAGCATCATCATCAACTGATCGCCCAGGCTCTGGCGCAGTTTGAGTCCCAGGTCGAGGGTGATGAAGTTGCTGCGGATCGACGACTCCTGGGTCTTGGCCATCTGCATCACGCTGACCAGGCCCAGGATCAACCCCAGCAGGGCGACGGTGATCAGCGCTGAGATACTCAGGAATAACCGAGTGCGCAATGTCATCGCTAACTTCATAGGGTGCCGCTCACAGGTTGTACTGTTTGCGTTTGCGGTACAGCGTCGACGCGTCGATGCCCAGGGTGCGGGCCGCCTGATCCAGGGTGTCGCTGGTGGCAAGTACCGCGCCGATATGCGCTTTTTCCAGCTCGTCCAGGCTCAACGCTGCACCGATACGGGGGGCATTGTTGGTCGGCTGTTCGGCCATCCCGAGGTGGCTGATTTCGACTTTTTCCTGCGGGCAGATAATGCTCGCGCGCTCCACCACGTTGCGCAGCTCGCGGATATTGCCCGGCCAGCGGTAGTTGAGCAGCGCTTCGCGTGCCTCATCGCTGAAGCCCCGCGCCGGGCGGGCGTATTCCTTGACGAAGCGGGCGAGGAAGCGGTCGGCCAAGGCCAGGATGTCTTCGCTGCGTTCGCGCAACGGCGGCAGGTGCAAGGTGATGACGTTGAGGCGGTACAGCAAGTCTTCGCGGAAGCGGCCGTCGCGCACCATGTCTTCGAGATTCAGGTTGGTGGCCGCGAGGATGCGTACATCGGCGCGCCGGGTGACCGGGTCGCCCACGCGCTCGTATTCCTTGTCCTGGATAAAACGCAGCAATTTGGGTTGCAGAGTGAGGGGAAAATCGCCGATCTCGTCGAGAAACAGCGTGCCGCCATCCGCCTGGTTGACCCGGCCCAAGGTGCTTTCGCTGGCGCCGGTAAAGGCTCCGCGGCTATGGCCGAACAGTTCGCTTTCCATCAGCTCCGCCGTCAGCGACGGGCAGTTGATGGTGACGCAGGATTTCTTCGAGCGCTTGCTCCAGCCATGAATGGCCCGCGCCAGCTCGCCTTTACCGGTGCCGGACTCGCCGAGGATGAGGATGTTGGCGTCAGTCCCGGCCACTTGGCGCGCAGTTTCCAGCACCGCCATCATCGCCGGGCTGTGGGAGTCGAGACCGTCTTTCGGTTGGCGCACTTCGCCTTCCAGTGCTTCCAGGCGCGCGGAGAGCTGGCGCACTTCCAGCTGTTTGGCGGTGGCCAGACGCAGTTGGTCGGGGCTGCACGGTTTGACCAGATAATCAGCCGCGCCGGCCTGGATGGCATCCACCGCGGTGTCGACGGCGGAATGCGCGGTCACAATCACCACGCGCATCCACGGCGCCTGGATACGCATCTGCGCCAACACATCCAGGCCGTTGTCCTCGCCCAGGCGCAGGTCGAGGAAGCACAGGTCGAACACCTGGCGTTGCATCAAGGCATCGGCCTGGGCGGCGCTGTTGGCGGTGGCTACGGTGTAGCCCTCATCTTCCAGGCAATAACGGAAGGTACGAAGGATCGCGGATTCGTCGTCCACCAAAAGAATGCGGCCTTGAAGTTCCTTGGCTGATTCCATCTGTCCCGCGCTCCTTAATATGAATGATGGTGTTTAGTCCCGGAATAATCGGGCAAGTTGCATGGTTCATTCTGATCGATAAAACGCAACGTCGTGCAGCTATCTGCCTGCATTCCTACAAAGCCTGCGCCCAATGGCGTTTTCATGCCTTCTTGCCACTTCGGCAACGCGCGATGGGTTTTCTATCCGTCGATCCGACCGCTGGCGATCGTGCATTTCGCACGGCGCCCAGGCGGCCATCGTGCAGGATGCTGGGCTTTGCTCCGGTCGCATATATCTAACTTATTGATTTAGTTGAATATTATTTTGTAAAAAAACTGGCATGCGCTCTGCAATAGCTCTCCTAACGAATAATCAAAATGCGGGAGAAAGCAGCATGACTCGCCCAAGCCTCAGCTCACTGCATGTATCGCCACTGCGCTTGCAACAAGGCCTGTTCGCCAGCCTGGCCTTGATGGTCACGTTGATTGGCGGCCAGCAGCTGCAGCATTGGCAGCAGAGTCAGCAGCAAACCCCGCATTTCGAACGTCCGGCGATGACCCAGACCCACTTTCGTTCCATTGATAGCCGTTCCGTTGGCAGCGTTTCTGCCGATGTAACCGTTCCCCAACTGCGGATGGTTGACCAGGCGTCTGCCCTGAATGAACTGCCATCCCAGGAACGTTGGGTGTTCTAGGCAATAAAAGGTCGCTTGAGTTGAGCGATTGCACGGCAGTACCGCTGTCACCCCCTATAAAAGCGTAAGGAGAATCACCATGTTGAGTTGGGCAATCACATTTCTGATCATCGCCATTGTGGCTGCAGTCCTGGGCTTCGGTGGTATCGCGGGCACCGCCACGGGTATCGCCAAGATCCTGTTTGTGGTCTTCCTGGTGATGTTCATCGCTTCGTTCTTCTTTGGTCGTCGTGGCCGAGGCTGAATATGACCCGTTTGTCCCTCAAAACCATGGCTGCCGTCCTGCTCCTGGGCGGCAGCGGCTTGGCGATGGCCGCTCACGACGGCCAGAGCCGCGCCAACGAATTGCTCGGCGCGGACCCGCAGTACCGTGAAACCTGGCAAAGCGTGGTGAAGAAAGAAGAGCGCCTGCCAGAATGGGTCATGAACCTGTCTGGCGCCGCCGAGCAAATGAATGCCGTCGAAGAAGGTGGCGACAAGTACTTGGTCGGGCCGCTCTGCGAAACCGCAGACACCTGCCGAAACAAGCGCCTGATCGTCGCCTTCAGTTACGACAAGGAAGATGCCTACGCCATGTTGGTGGAAGTCCCGGCCGGCCTGCCGGCGGACAAGTCCCCGACCCGGCACGCCGATTACCGGTTTATCGGTAAGCCGGACGCAGGCATGCAAAAACTGCTGATGGAGCAGCTTAAGAACGATCCGAATTGGTACTAGGTTCCGTCTGATGCATTTGTCGTCTACGGGACCGGCGTCCATAGAAAGAAGCCTGTGCGCTTCTTTCTGTTTGCATCGCTCGCCAAGGGTGATGCATGACCAGGGGGCCGGGTTGCTCTGATCCTTCGCGATCGGCGCGACCTACGGGGACAGGGAGTGCCTGCGCAAGGGCCGGGTCAGGTGAAAAGCTGCGCCGCAAGTCCACCCGCTTTCGAGCTTGCTGGATTTGCGGCGCGCTTATTACGTTCATCCCCGCTTCTTATGCCGCTCATAGCCGAGAGTCTTCTTTTCGCCCGAGCCCAATCATTACTGGGTATGTCGGGGCGACCATCTATCGAGAAAATTTTGCCTGCGCTATAGGACATTTCAGACAACAGGCCCCTGAATACACAGGCATTTTCGCGAATGCCCTGAGGTCTCCTGAATCTCTGAGCGAGCCTGATTTGACCGGTTCACGGCATATTCACCGGGCAACATGTCGCATTTGAACTGACCGTTCGGACAGTTATTCTTAAAAAAAGCCATGCCGATTCGGCATGGGGTAGGCGTTTACGGCATTAGACGTCGCCCCCTTGCATGGGAATAGTTGCGCCTTTTTTCGCCTGCCAGTAAGCCATTTCGGCCATGCGGCGATGACTTTCTACGGAGGCAGATGCACACACTTTTTCGCTTCCGAGCGTTGCAGCTGGCGCATTTGCCTTAAGTTCACTTGAAGTAAGGGTAATGACATGAAGAAGGCAAAGCTAAGCCTCGCCTGGCAGATCCTCATCGGTTTGGTGCTGGGTATCGCAATCGGTGCCGTGCTCAACCATTTCAGTGCTGAAAAGGCCTGGTGGATCAGCAATGTGCTGCAGCCAGCGGGCGATATCTTTATCCGCCTGATCAAGATGATCGTGATCCCGATTGTGATTTCTTCGCTGATCGTCGGCATTGCCGGTGTCGGTGACGCGAAAAAGCTCGGGCGCATCGGTGTCAAAACCATCCTTTACTTCGAAATCGTCACCACCATCGCCATCGTGGTCGGCCTGTTGCTGGCCAACCTGTTCCACCCCGGTACGGGCATCGACATGAGTACCCTGGGTACCGTGGACATCTCCAAGTACCAGGCGACCGCAGCGGAAGTGCAGCATGAGCATGCGTTCGTCCAGACCATCCTCAACCTGATCCCGTCGAACATCTTTGCCGCCGTCGCGCGTGGCGAGATGCTGCCGATCATCTTCTTCTCCGTGCTGTTCGGCCTGGGCCTGTCGAGCCTCAAGCCTGAGCTGCGCGAACCGTTGGTGACGATGTTCCAGGGCGTGTCCGAGAGCATGTTCAAAGTCACCCACATGATCATGAAGTACGCGCCTATCGGTGTGTTCGCGCTGATCGCGGTGACCGTCGCCAACTTCGGCTTCGCTTCCCTGCTGCCACTGGCCAAGCTGGTGATCCTGGTTTACGTCGCCATCCTGTTCTTCGCCTTTGTGGTCCTGGGCCTGATCGCACGCCTGTTCGGCTTCTCGGTGATCAAGCTGATGCGTATCTTCAAGGATGAGCTGGTGCTGGCCTACTCCACCGCCAGTTCGGAAACCGTGCTGCCGCGTGTGATCGAGAAGATGGAAGCCTACGGCGCGCCGAAGGCGATCTGCAGCTTCGTGGTGCCGACCGGTTATTCGTTCAACCTCGATGGTTCGACCCTGTACCAGAGCATCGCGGCGATCTTTATCGCGCAGCTGTATGGCATTGATTTGTCGGTCGGCCAGCAACTGATGCTGGTGTTGACGCTGATGGTCACCTCCAAGGGCATCGCCGGTGTGCCGGGTGTGTCCTTCGTGGTGTTGCTGGCGACGCTGGGCAGCGTGGGCATTCCGTTGGAAGGCCTGGCGTTCATTGCCGGCGTCGACCGAATCATGGACATGGCGCGTACCGCGCTCAACGTGATCGGCAACGCCCTGGCGGTACTGGTTATCTCCCGTTGGGAAGGCATGTACGACGATGCCAAGGGCGAGCGCTACTGGAACTCCCTGCCGCACTGGCGCACCAAGCAAGTGCTGCCGGTCGGCGAGACCAGCCGCGGCTGAGGCCAGCCTGATGCGAACAAACCCCGGGAAATCCGGGGTTTGTCGTTTCTGCCAGCCCCGCTATCATTCGCCCCATCTTTCGGGGGATTCAACTGATGCTCAATGGCCTGTGGCTTGGCTTCTTTGTCGTGGCAATGGTGTCAGCACTGGCGCAATGGCTGGTGGGCGGTAACGCCGGGATTTTTGCGGCGATGGTGGAAAGCATTTTCGCCATGGCCAAATTGTCGGTGGAGGTCATGGTGTTGCTGTTCGGCACCCTGACGTTATGGCTGGGGTTTTTGCGCATCGCCGAAAAAGCCGGGATCGTCAATTGGTTGGCCAAGGCCCTGGGCCCCCTGTTCCGCCGGCTGATGCCGGAAGTGCCGGCCGGCCACCCGGCCATCGGCTTGATCACCCTCAACTTCGCCGCCAACGGCCTGGGCCTGGACAACGCCGCCACGCCCATCGGCCTGAAAGCCATGAAGGCGTTGCAGGAACTCAACCCGATCCCCAATACCGCGAGTAACGCGCAGATTCTGTTCCTGGTGCTCAACGCGTCCTCGCTGACGCTGTTGCCGGTGACCATCTTCATGTACCGCGCCCAGCAAGGCGCGGCCGACCCGACGCTGGTGTTCCTGCCGATCCTGCTGGCCACCAGCGCGTCGACCCTGACGGGCTTGCTCTCGGTGGCGGTGATGCAGCGCCTGCGGCTGTGGGACCCGGTGGTGCTGGCCTATTTGATCCCGGGCGCACTGCTGCTGGGCGGCTTCATGGCATTGCTGGCGACCTTGTCCGCCACGGCGCTGGCCGGGCTGTCGTCGATCCTCGGCAACCTGACGCTGTTTGGTCTGATCATGCTGTTCCTGCTGGTCGGCGCGTTGCGCAAGGTGAAGGTGTACGAGGCGTTTGTCGAAGGGGCCAAAGAAGGCTTCGACGTCGCCAAGAACCTGCTGCCATACCTGGTGGCGATGCTTTGCGCGGTGGGCGTGTTGCGTGCGTCCGGCGCGCTGGACTTTGGCCTGGAAGGCATTCGTCATGTGGTGGCCTGGACCGGCCTGGACACGCGCTTCGTCGACGCGCTGCCGACCGCGATGGTCAAGCCGTTCTCCGGCAGTGCCGCACGGGCGATGTTGATCGAGACCATGCAGACCCAGGGCGTCGACAGCTTCCCGGCGTTGGTGGCGGCGACGGTTCAGGGCAGTACCGAGACCACCTTCTATGTGTTGGCGGTGTATTTCGGCTCGGTGGGCATCCAGCGGGCAAGGCATGCGGTGGGTTGTGCATTGCTGGCGGAGTTTGCTGGTGTGGTGGCGGCGATTGCGGTGTGCTACTGGTTTTTCGGTTAAGGCTTGGATAGCTATCGGGAGCAAGCTCCCTCCCACACTCAACCGTATTCATCCTGACGAAACGCGGTCAACTGTGGGAGGGAGCTTGCTCCCGATGAGGCCCTCAGCGCTTCGGCGCAGTGTTGCCCTGCGCCACCACCCAATCCACCACCTGCTTGTTCAACTGATCCCCCGCCAGCCCAAACCCGGCCACCACCGCCGGTACTTTGTTGTCGCCGACTGGCTGGCGCACTTCAAACCGGCGGCTGGCAATGATCCGCTGATCGCTGCCGCGCACCAGCCGCGCATCCAGGCGGATCACCACCTCCACTGCGTTGCCGCGGTATTCGCTCTGGAACGCCTGCAATTGCCCGCCCAACTCGTAGTCGGCCTGCAGGTTGGTCTCGTCGCTGCTCAGCAGTGTCACCCGGCCATCGCGCTGGAAGCCATCCATGAAGCGGTTACGCAGCAGCACCGGCGCCGGGTCGCTCCAGCGTGAGTTGGCGTAGCTGCTGATCAGATCACCCTGGGGCACCACGGCAATGCGCGAGCTGTCGAGGAACTCGCTGGTCTGCGGCTTGGTCACGCGCAGCGACCAGGCTACCGGCGCCGCTTGGGTGGTCGCCGGGGCCGAGGCCAGGCGATAGACGTCGGACGGGTTGGGGCTGGGCAGGATCGAGCACGCGCTGACCAGCGCCAGGGCCACGGGGGCGATCAGTTGGTAAGCACGCTTCATGGCGTGAACTCCTTGTTCTTGTCGCTGCCCAGCAGGTAACCGCTGGGGTTGGCTTCCAGGCGGCGGGAGATGGCGCGCAGCGAACCGAGGGTTTCGCGCAGTTCGCGCACGGCCGGCGCCAGTTCGTTGAGGCCCTGCATGCCGCTGTTCACCGAGTCCTTGTTATCGGTCAGCAAGGTATTGATGGTCGCGGTGCTTTGCTCAAGGGATTTCATCGCCTGTTCGGCGCTGCCGAAGACCTGCTTGCCTTGATCGTTGAGCAGGCCGTTGGCATTGCGCATCAGCGCAGTGGTCTGCTCCAGGGCGGCACCGGCCTGCTTGCTGACCTGCATCAGTTGCTGCATCACCACCTTGATATCACCGCGCTGCTCGGCAATCGCGCCGGTGGTTTGTTCCAGGTGGTCCAGGGTGTTGCTGATGCGCTCGACATTCTGCGCGGAGAACATTTCGTTGGCGTTGTGCAGCAGCAGGTTGATGCTGGTCATCAGGTCGTTGCTGTTGGTCAGCAACCGCGCGATTGGCGATGGCGAGGCAATGATCTCCGGCAGGTTGCCGTCCTTGCCCTTGAGTTTCGGGCTTTGCGGTGTGCCGCCGCTGAGCTGGATGATCGATGTGCCAGTGATGCCGGTCAGCGCCAGTTTGGCCTGGGTGTCTTCCTTGATTGGCGTCTGCCCGGAGAGGCGGATGCGCGCGAGCACGCGGCGCGGGTCTTTGGGGTCCAGGCGCAGGCTGATGACATCGCCCACCTTGATCCCGCTGTACTGCACCGAGCTGCCCTGGGACAGGCCGCTGACCGCCTCGTTGAAAATCACTTCGTAATCCTGGAACGCGGTGTCGACGCTGGACTTGGCCAGCCACAGGCCGAACAGCATCGCGCCGACTACCACAATCACGCTGAACAGACCGATCATCACATGATGGGCTCGGGTTTCCATGTCATACCTCGTTGAGCGGTTGAGCGGCATCCAATGCCGCGCGGCCCCGGGGGCCGTGGAAATATTCGTGAATCCAGGCGTCGTCGGTTTCCGAGACGACATCGATGGCATCGGCCACCAGCACTTTCTTCTGCGCCAGCACCGCCACGCGGTCGGTGATGGTGTACAGCGTGTCCAGGTCATGGGTGACCAGGAACACACTCAAGCCCAGCGCATCGCGCAGGGTCAGGATCAGTTGGTCGAATTGCGCGGCGCCGATCGGGTCGAGCCCGGCGGTGGGTTCGTCGAGGAACAGGATGTCCGGGTCCAGCGCCAGGGCACGGGCCAGGGCTGCACGCTTGATCATGCCGCCGGACAGCGACGCCGGGTATTTGTCGGCCGCCGACAACGGCAACCCGGCCAGGGCCAGTTTGACCGCAGCCAGGTGCTCGGCGTCGGCGCGGCTCAGGCCGGCGTGTTCGATCAGCGGCAGCGCGACGTTCTCGATCACCGTCAGCGAGGAAAACAGCGCGCCCTTCTGGAACAGTACGCCAAAGCGTCGTTCCACCAGGGAGCGCTCATGCTCCGGCAGGTTCGACAAGTCCTTGCCGAATACCCGCACCTCGCCTGCGCTGGGCCGGCGCAGGCCGACGATGCTGCGCAACAGCACCGACTTGCCGCTGCCGGAACCGCCGACCACGGCGAGGATTTCGCCCTTGTACAGATCCAGGTCGAGGTTTTCATGCACGCTCTGGCTGCCAAAGCGATTGCACAGCCCACGGACTTCGATCACCGCCTCGCTGGGCGCTCGGGGTCGGCGACTCACCAGCTCATCTCCATGAAGAACAGCGCGGCGACTGCATCGAGCACGATCACCACAAAAATCGATTGCACCACGCTGGAGGTGGTATGGGCGCCGACCGACTCGGCGCTGCCGCTGACCTTGAAGCCTTCCAGGCAACCGATGGCGGCGATCAGGAAGGCGAAGAACGGCGCTTTCACCATGCCCACCAGGAAATGCTTCACGCCAATGTCCGACTGCAGCAGCGAGAGGAACATCGCCGGCGAAATATCCAGGGTCAGCGCACACACCACCCCGCCGCCGACAATCCCCGAGAGCATCGCCAGGAACGTCAGCATCGGCAGCGACACCAGCAGTGCCAGTACCCGGGGCAATACCAGCAGCTCCATCGGGTCCAGGCCCAGGGTGCGGATTGCGTCGATTTCTTCGTTGGCCTTCATCGAGCCGATCTGTGCGGTAAAGGCACTGGCGGTGCGGCCGGCGATCAGGATCGCGGTGAGCAAGACGCCGAATTCCCGTAGGAAGGAGAACGCTACCAGGTCCACGGTGAAAATCGTCGCGCCAAAGCTCTTGAGTACCGTGGCGCCAAGGAATGCCACCACGGCGCCCACCAGAAACGTCAGCAAGGCGACGATGGGCGCGGCGTCGAGGCCGGTCTGTTCGATATGCGCAACCATCGGCGTCACGCGCCAGCGCTTGGGCCGGAAAATGCTGCGGGCGAAGGTTTCCAGGATCAGGCCGATAAAGCCCAGCAGTTGCTTGCTGTCCAGCCACACTGTGTCCACCGCGGCACCGATGCGCGCCAGCAACTGGATGCCGGCGGCTTCTTCCGGCGCTTTTTCCGGTACGCAGAAATCGTTCAGGGAGCGGTAGACGGTCTTGAGCAGCGCGCGGTCGGCGGCGGACAGGCTGCAATCGGTCTGCTCGGCGGATTGCTCGATGCGGTCCGGGCCCAGCAGCTCCACCAGCAGTGAGGCGCCGGCTGTGTCGAGGGCACCGAGGCCATTGAGGTCGATGCGGGCACCGGCGTCGTATTGGCCGTCGAGTTTGTCCGACAGTTTCTTCAGGTTTGTGTAGTGGGCAAGCGTCCAGTCCCCCGTAATCCTGAGTAACGGGGGGGCGGTGGACGTATCGAGGTGGGCTGTGCCGGCCGAGGTACGAGTGGTCATAAGCTCCGAGCTTGTCTGGCTATCCACAATGCCTACGTAATAGCACGATACAGCTTACTTTGGGTTGTCCGTTTGTGCTGTGTCAGTCACTTTGAAGCGCAGCACACCGATCACCTGCCCGTCCTCGGTCAGCACCCGGACTTGCCAGCGCCCCACGGAGTCGGCCGGGAAGTTCTGCTTGTGGGTCCAGGCGCGGTAGCCTTCCTTGCGCCCGCCGTGGATATCCAGGGCGATGCGGTCGACTTCCTGGCCGTTGAATTTCCACACATGGTAGATCCGCTCATCCAGCCCGCGCGGGGCATTGATCGCGGTATAGGCATACAGCCCGCCGCTGCGCAGTTGGGCGGCGCTGACCTCTTTGAGATCGTCGCCGGGTGTGCGGTCTTGCAACTGGGTGCTGATCGCCACTTCGGTCATCCACAAGGTGGCCGGTGGAACCCAACTGCGTAGGAACCATCCGGCGCAGCCAATCGCGGCCGTGACCCCGAGCAGCATCGCCCAGCCTTTGACGCTGCGCAGCGGTAGGCTTACGGCCAGGCTCGGGATCGACAGGACCATGGCCACGCCGAGGGCCAGCTTGTAACTCTCGGCGGTGGTCAGGTGCAGGATGATCGGCAGCGCGGTGAGCAGCGCGGCGAACAGGGTCAAGGTGTGCAAGGCGAGGAACAGCGAGCGTTTGGGCGCCAGCCACTTGTAATACAGCGGGTCGGTGATCGACACCAGCGCCGCCGCGCCGAGCAGCCCGGTGAAGATCGATTGGCCGCTGTTCCAGGTGGTGGTGATGAAAAAGAACGGCAGCACGAAAAACAGACTTTCCTGGTGGATCATCTGGGTGGCGTAGCGCAGCAGCGGTTCGGGGATTTCGCGCTTGAAGAGTTTGGTGAACAGCTGGGTAAAGCTGTTTTCCAGCATCAGCCACAGCCAGCTCACCAGCATGATCACCGCGATCCAGCTGGCCATGCCCTGCTGGCGGTCCACCAGGATGAAGCTGCTCACCCCCGAGATGAAACCGCCGAGTGCAATCACCCCTGGGTAGCGCTTCATCAGTTCGAGGATGCGCTGGATGTAGTGGTTCAGGTTCGGCATTCGGCGGTCACAGTCTTTGTAGGAAAAATCCCAGACAGAATAACGTCTTAGCCCAGGGTGCGGTGCCTCATTACGCGATCCGTTTGCGATAACTGCGCACGCCGATCACTCCAATCGCGATCAGCCCGAGCACACCGGCGCCGATCCAGTTCAGCATGTCGTAGCTCAGCAGCGGTTTCTCGATGCGCCAGTAGCCCGGCTGCTTGAAGAGTTGGCGCATGGCCTGGTTGGTCTGCGTCAGGCTCACGGCCTTGATGCGTTTGACCGGGTCGCTGAAGTGACCGTTGTCGTAGTCGCCCGAGGCGCTCCAGTAATAGTCGGCCAGCGCGCTGTTGCCCTGCACGGCCCAGGCCTGGCGTGCGATGGCGGCGTTTTGCAGGCGGGCGAATGCCGCCGGGTCGAGGCCGTCCTTGAGCAGTTGGGCCGTGAGGTCTTGCAACACCTGTTCGGCTTCGGCGAGGTTTTCCCGTTCGAGGTCGGCATTCAGGCTGAGGAAACCGACGCCGCCGAGCACTTCGCGTTCGCTCCACGGGCCGTAGGACAAACCGTGCTTGAGGCGCAGTTGGCGATACAGCGCCCAGTCGAGGTAGTCCTTGAGCAGGTTGTAGGTTTCGTCATGCTGGTCGTCGAGTACCGGCTCGGGGAACAACCAGTGCAGTTTGGCGCCGTTGCCGACCCAGCCATGGATCAGGTCGCGGCGGTTGGCGGCGGCGTGCTGGATTTCCGGCAGGGCCAGATGCTCGGTGGGCTCGACCGGGACAAGTTGGCCATAAGTGCGTTCCAGATAGGCCGGCAGCAGTTTGTCGAGGTCGCCGACGATGATCAGCGTCATGTTGTTGGGGGCGTACCAGTTTTTGCGCAGTTGCTCCAACTGGTCGCGGGTCAACTGGCCGGCCTCGGCGCGTTCGGCGCACTTGAGGCCCAGTTCGACCGCCAATTGGTTGCTGGCGGTGTGGCCCAGGTCCTGGCGGTCCAGCAGGCGTTGCAGGTGCGAGTAATGGCCGCCGTCTTCGCGCTCGACCACCTGCTTGGCTGCATTGATATGGGCATCGGTCAGTTCGGCGCGGGTGAGGATCGCCCGCAGCAGGTCCAGGACCTTGCGCTGGTTTTGCGCGGGCGCCTCGATCACGAAGGTGGTGTCGGCGTTGCTGGTGTAGGCGTTCCACTCGCCGCCCAGGGCTTGCATGCGTTCTTCGAGTTCGCCTTCGCCGCCGCCGTCGATACCGCTGAACAACAAGTGTTCGAGCAGGTGCGGCAGTTCCTTGTCTTCGCAACGGAAGTCATCCAGGCCCACGCCGACCACCAGGCGAATCGCCACATGCCCGCGTTCGGTGCCCGGTTTGAGCAGCAGCTGCAGGCCGTTGGGCAAGGTGTAACCCTCGACGTGCAGGCGGTCAAAGGCAAAGGCGTGTGCAGAGCCCATGAGCAGGCAGGCGAGTAACAGGCGACGCATAACTGGCTTCCTGGCGAGTGAGGTCAGTGTTAACTGACTTCAGCGGCCGTCTTACGTTCAGGGCGAATGTGTGATGTCGGCAATATCTTCGGCGGACAGCGCGCCGGTGTCGGACGTTTCCAAGACTACATAAGCACTGCTGCAAAACAATGAGTTCAAGCGTTTCATGTCGGCAATCAGTTCCAAATGCAGGGAACTGGTCTCCAGGCTCTGTACGATCTTGCGTTGCAGGCGACTGACGTGGGCATGGGCCAGGCGCCGCTCCTGGGCGCGGAAGCGGCGTTTCTCGCGCAGCAATTGGCGCGCGCTTTCCGGGTCGGCACTGAGGAATACCGACAGGCCCAGGCGCAGGTTGGCAATCAGTTGGCTGTGCAGGCCGGTGAGTTCTTCCAGGCCCACTTCGGAGAACTGGCGACGTTGGGACGTTTTCTGCTGCTGGACTTTGCGCAGCATGCGTTCGATCAGGTCGCCGGCCAGTTTCAGGTTGATCGACAGCTCGATGATCTCGGCCCAGCGGCGGTTGTCCTGCTCGCTGAGGTCTTCGCGGGGCATTTGCGCCAGGTAGAGTTTGATCGCGCTGTAGAGCGCCTCGACGTCGTCGCTGAGGCTGCGCATTTCCTGGGTGATGGCTGTCTGTTTGCCGCGCAGCACTTCGAGCATCGCGGTGAGCATGTTGTCGATCAGGTCGCCCAGGCGCAGGGTTTCCCGCACCGCGTTGGCCAGCGCCAGGCTTGGCGTGGCCAGGGCGGCGAGGTCCAGGTGGCGCGGCGTGGCCTTGCCGTTGGCCTCTTCCCGTTCGGGCAGCAACCACGCGCAGACCCGGGCCATCGGGCCGATGCTCGGTAGCAGGATCAGGCAGCGACTGACGTTGTAGAGCAGGTGGAAGCTGATGACCATGCCTTGGGCGCTGTAATCCAGGCTGTCCATCCACAACACGAGCGGGTCGAGCACCGGGATGATCAGCAACAGGCCGATCAATTTGTACAACAGGCTGCCCAGGGCCACCTGGCGTCCGGCGGCGTTCTGCATGTTGGTGCTGAGGAAGGCCAGCACGCCGCTGCCGATGTTGGCGCCGATCACCAGGCCGATGGCCACGTGCAAGCCGATCACTCCGGCGCCGGCCAGGGTGGCGGTCAGCAGTACGGCGGCGAGGCTGGAGTAGGAAATCATCGCGAACAACGCGCCGACCAGCGCATCGAGCAGGATGTCGCCGGTCAGTGAGGCGAACAGCACCTTCACGCCCTGTGCGTGGGTAATCGGCCCGGCGGCTTCGACGATCAACTGCAGGGCGAGGATGATCAGCCCGAGGCCGATCCCGACCCGACCCAATTGCCCGGCCCGTGTCTGCTTGCGCGAGAGGAAGAAGATCACCCCGAGAAAGATCAGCAGCGGCGACAGCCAGGACAGGTCCAGGGTGAGCACCCGGGCCATCAGCGCCGTCCCGACGTCGGCGCCGAGCATGGTCGCCAGGGCAGGCATCAGCCCCATCAGGCCCTGGCCGACAAACGATGTGACCAGCATGGCGGTGGCGTTGCTGCTCTGCACCATGGCCGTCACCAGGATACCGGCGACGAACGCCAGCCAGCGCTTGGACATGTTTTGCCCGATGACGTGGCGCAGGTTGGAACCGTAGACCCGCAGGATGCCGGTACGGACGATATGCGTGCCCCAGATCAGCAGGGTCACGGCGGAAAGCAGATTGAGCAAGGTCAGCATGCTCGGCCCCCCGTGTGGGTGGGCTCCAACAGGAGCCAATGAGAATTGCCGCGTGCCGTTCTACGTCTTGTACTTAAGCTGTAGTTGGCGAAAGGGCTGTGCGCCAGCATCGCATAGCTAAAGTCGGGTTTGAAACAAAACTGTCATGAAGTCAGTTTTGTGCAGATGAAAAAATGGGGCGCGAACGCCCCATTTCAGCAGCGGATCAAGATTATTGACCCGGAATGTCCTTGCGCAGTTTCACAGGGTCCTGCTGTTTCTTCTTTTTCGCGATGGCGGTACGCATCTTGATGTTCACCGCTTCCACCGCCAGCGAGAACGCCATGGCGAAGTAGACGTAGCCTTTAGGCACATGCACGTCGAAGGATTCGGCGATCAGCACGGTACCCACCACTACCAGGAACGACAGCGCCAGCATCTTCAGCGACGGGTGCTTGTCGATGAAGTCACTGATGGTGCCGGCCGCTGCCATCATCACCAGCACCGCGACCACGATCGCCGCGATCATCACCGGCACGTGGGACACCATGCCGACGGCAGTGATCACCGAGTCCAGGGAGAACACGATGTCGATGATCGCGATCTGGATGATGGTGTAGATGAACTTGCCACCGGCGCCTTTGGGCTCTTCGTGGGTTTCGTCTTCACCTTCCAGGGCGTGGTACATCTCCTGGGAGCTTTTCCACAGCAGGAACAAACCACCGAAGAACAGGATCAGGTCGCGCCCGGAAATGCCCTGGCCGAAGACCACGAACAGGTCGTCGGTCAGGCGCATGACCCAAGTGATGGACAGCAGCAACAGGATTCGCGTGACCATGGCCAGGGCCAGGCCGAAGATCCGGGTACGCGCCTGCATATGCTTGGGCATGCGGCTGACCAGGATCGAAATCATGATGATGTTATCGATGCCCAGGACGATCTCGAGGGCCGTCAGGGTGAAGAAGGCAATCCAGATTTCCGGATTGGTCAGCCATTCCATGTGTATTCCTTTAAGCGAGTGTTAAACCGCGCCAGCTGCAGCGCCGCGCGGTGAGTCGGTACGATTATAGAGTGCTGAACAGCGGAAAAATCCCCATCAGCAACGCCGCGAACATTATGCACAGGCACACCAGCACTGCCCACTTCAGGGTGAAGCGCTGGTGATCGCCGAATTCGATACCGGCCAGGGCCACCAGCAGGTAAGTCGATGGCACCAACGGGCTGAGCAAGTGTACGGGTTGGCCGACGATGGAGGCGCGGGCCATTTCCACGGCGGTGATGCCATAGTGACTGGCAGCTTCGGCCAGCACCGGCAGTACGCCATAGTAGAACGCATCGTTGGACATGAAGAAGGTGAACGGCATGCTCACCAGCGCGGTAATCACCGCCAGGTAAGGGCCCAGGGCTTCTGGAATGACCGCCAGCAGGCTCTTGGACATGGCGTCGACCATGCCGGTGCCCGACAGGATGCCGGTGAAAATCCCTGCAGCGAAGATCAACCCCACCACGGCCAGTACGCTGCCGGCATGGGCGGCGACGCGGTCTTTCTGCTGTTGCAGGCACGGGTAGTTGACGATCATCGCGATACTGAACGCCACCATGAACAGCACCGGCAGTGGCAACAGGCCGGCGATCAACGTACACATCAGCGCCAGGGTCAGCACGCCGTTGAACCAGATCAGCTTCGGACGGCGGGCATCCGGGTATTGCGACACGCTGATTTCGCTGTGATCGATCTCGTCGCCCTGCAGGTGCAGTTCACCCAGGCGCGCACGTTCGCGCTTGCCGTACATGTAAGCGATCACCAGGATCGCGACCACGCCGGCGGCCATGGCCGGGATCATCGGGACGAAGATGTCTGACGGGTCCACATGCAGCGCACTCGCGGCGCGAGCGGTCGGGCCGCCCCAGGGCGTCATGTTCATCACGCCACCGGCGAGGATGATCAGGCCGGCCATGATCCGCGGGCTCATGCCGATGCGCTGGTACAGCGGCAGCATCGCGGCCACGCAGATCATGTAGGTGGTGGCGCCGTCACCGTCGAGGGACACCACCAAGGCCAGCACGGCGGTGCCGACCGAGACTTTCAGCGGGTCGCCCTTGACCATCTTGAGGATCTTGCGCACGGCCGGGTCGAACAGGCCGGAGTCGATCATCAGGGCAAAGTAGAGGATGGCGAACATCAGCATCACGCCGGTCGGCGCGAGCTTGGTAATGCCTTCGAGCATCATCGGGCCGATCTTCGGCGCGAAACCGCCGAACAGCGCGAACAGAATCGGCACGATGATCAGGGCGATCAGCGCGGACAGGCGCTTGGTCATGATCAGGAACATGAACGTGATGACCATGGCAAAGCCAAGGAAAGTCAGCATAGGAATACTCCAGGCGTAGCGCGGCTAAGGAATGGCGAACCGGGTGGGGTCAGCGCAGAACGAGAGGCACGAGGCTTACGGGTGGAGTGGGGGCGAACAGGCGGGAGCGAGCGGACATCGGGAATCACCATTGTTGTTGTTAACAGCCGGTCTGTTGCCGGCAGTGGGGGCGATCCTAGACGCGTAAGCTTTCAGCCAGCTTTCGTTGATCAAACAGGTGAGGTGGAAATGACACACGGTCTCCAGGCCTGCGCAGATCAACATGTGGGAGGGGGCTTGCTCCCACATTCAGCTGGTGTATGCGCAAATTTTCAGGGCAATTCGAGGCCGCCCGCTGCTTTGTGCAGTTTGCGCAGATGTTCGCCAACCTGCTTGAGGTTGGCTTCGCACGCGGCAATCTCGGCGGCGCGGGACGGGTCCAGCAGCGCCCTCACCTCTTTATCCAGTTCGCCGGTCAGGGATTGCAGCTGTTTCTGGCGCTCGGCACTTTCCGATTCCAGCCGCTTGGACTCCGAAGGTTGCGGCAAGCCGTAGCCACCGCTGCCCAGCAGTTCTGCCGGGCGGCTGAGGAAGCCGCTGTTGGCGAGAATCTGCTGCAGCGTGGCGTTGGCTTTCTCCATGCCGCCATTTTTCAGCTCGCGGGCGCCGAGGTAGCGTTGTTTGACTTCGTCCTGGGCCAGCATCAATTGCTTGCGAAAGCTTGCCTGTTCCAGCAGCAGTAATGCGGCGCTGGTGCGCAGGTCGGCCTGCTCGAACCAGTGGCGGCGCTCTTGCGCGCTCAGGGACAGCCAGTCTTCGACCTGGGTCTGCTGGATCGGCAGGCGCTTGCGCAGCACGTCGAACATCGCTTGGTAGCGCTCGCGGAACGAGTCGAAGTGATAGCCCAGGCGCAGCGCCTCGCGCTTGTCGTTCAACACGCTGGTATCGGCCAGGCCGCGCGCCTGCAGGACCTCCAGCAGCCCGTTGGGCGTGATGTTGTCCAGACCGGTCAATTGCGGGTTGGCGCTGCCGCTGCGTAACAGTTTCAGGCCTTCGACCGCACAGTTGTTGGACAGGAAGAAGTAGTTGCCGTCGTAGCTCCAATGCATTTCGGCCGCGTGTTCGACGGTGTCCTCGATCTCCCGGCGCGTCAGCTTCAGCGGCACCGAGGCGAGGCCGCGCAACTCGGTCTTGGTGTACTCGTCGATGACCTGGGCCAGCGGCAACACGAACAGCCGTGACGGGTACTTGCCCACCAGGCCGTCCCAGCTCGACAGTTGTACGTCACCGACAAAGGCGCGGTAGGACAACACCAGATGCTGGTCCAGATCCAGCCGACAGTCCGGGCCGCGAGGGCGCCCCGGCGCGCAGATCACCAGGCGCAACATGCTGTGGCCCCAGCGACTGACCAGGTTCTGGTTGGCTTCGGCGAGCAGGTAATCGATTTCGTAGACCCGTTCCGGGTCGACATGGCCCAGGGGCGTCTTGGCGAAATCGTTGCCGGCGTTGAGGAAGGCGTAGGTCTTGGCGCAGGTGTCTTGCGCGGGCGGCGCCCAGCCAAAGTGTTCCTTGTAATAGCGGAACAGCGCGGGGCGGCGGCAGGCGTAGCTCGGGTCGAGGAGGAAATATTCCATATTGACCGCGACGAACTCCAGCGGGCTGCTGGTTTCGTAGAGGTCCGGGCTGCGCGCGACCTGGCGGTTGTGCTGCTCGCGCTCACCGCGGCGGCCGACGTATTGCGGCCAGCCGGCGAGGTCGAGCAGGCGCGGGTCGTCGCTGAGGGTGAAGCGGCGGTCGTTCTGGCCACGGCATTGATCGGGCAGTCCGACCAGGCCGGTGATGTTGTTCTGGCGGCTGCAGCGTCGGATCAGCGCGCGCTCGTCGCTGGGCCACAGGCGCGCACGGTCGTAGATGTGGGTCAGTTCATGCAGCACGGTGGCGAGCATTTCCCGGCGCACGGTGCCGTGGGGGCGGTTGGTCTTGCGGGTGGCGGCGCTGCCGTCGGTCAGGCTGGCGAGCAGGTTGCGGTTGAGGTCCAGCTCGGACACCAGGGAGGCCTGGCCGTAGGCGTTGGCGGGCATCTTGTCGGTCCAGCCGACATCGATGCGCCGGTCCAACTGTTCGATGAAGCGCGGCGGCAGTGAGCGCAGCGCTTCATCGAGCAACGCCTGGCTGGCCTGCTGTTCGGCTGGGCTCAAACCCTCGGTAATGAGCCGCAGTTGCAGGCTGGCCTGGGCTGCGCCGGCACACAACAGCACAGCCCCGGCCAGGAGCCAGGCGATGAGACGCCTCACAGCGCGAGAATGGCTTCGGCGAGGGTCTGGTCGCTGGCATCACGGGCTTCCGGCACGCGGGTGCGCAGGGTGTCGAAGGCGGCTTCGAGTTGTGCGCCACGGATCTCGCCGTTG
This sequence comes from Pseudomonas sp. Y39-6, assembly GCF_023651955.1. NCBI lineage: Bacteria > Pseudomonadati > Pseudomonadota > Gammaproteobacteria > Pseudomonadales > Pseudomonadaceae > Pseudomonas > Pseudomonas sp. Y39-6. The sequence goes on from NZ_CP069594.1 coordinate 117,549, forward strand.
CTGGCGACGAAGCTGGCGGCGTCATCGTGGGCTTCGCGCACGATTTTGGAGTCGCGGATGGAGGTGGTGGTGTCCGAGGTGAAATCAATGGTGCGCGCGGAGGCGCGGACGATGATGTTACTGGTGGCCTTCAAGGTCTGCGCGTGGGCGACATCGGTCAACAACAGCAGGCCGAGAGCGGCGGCGATCAGCGGGCTACGCATGGAATGACTCCGAAATACAAAGATGATTATTGGACGAGAATTGCTTGCGCCAGTTCAAGGTCGCTGGCGTTAAGTTTTGGTTGGCTGCGGCGCAGACGATCCAGCGCTGATTCCAGCCGAGCCCCCCGCCATCGGCCGTCAGTGGCAATGAATGCGGCAGCGTCATCCTGGGCGGCCAGCACCCACTTTCGGTCAAACGGCGCGGAGGTCACTTTGCTGGTGGCATAAGCGCTCACCACAGTGCTCTGGGTGGACAGATCAAAGGCCGAAGCCAATGGCGACCAGCCGGCAGCAAACATCACGGGAACCAGCACTAGGCGGTATGAAAAAGCCATGGGACTCGACAACTGAAAGCGAGCGCCAAGGCTAGCGCAATGCCCGGGCGAGAGCCAGCGTCGAGGCATCCGGGAGCGGCTGGCGCTCCCTTGTTCCGACGGGTTTTCAGATGGCCAGAATAGCCTGGGCCAGTTGTGCGTCTGTCGCAGCGCTCAGTTGTGGCGCTTGCTGGCGGATCTGTGCCAGAGCGCTTTCCAGTTTGACCCCACGAATGGCGCCTTGGCTGGCGACGAAGCTGGCGGCGTCGTCACGGGCGGCGCGCACGACCTTGTTGTCACGCAGGGAGGAGGTGGCATCGGAACTGGCATCGGAGGTGGCTTTCAATGCGCCGACGATCGAGTCGGTCGTCACGATGAGGCTGGACGCATGGGCGTTGGCGGCGAGGGCCAACAGGGTGGCGGCACTCAGCAGGCGAAGACGGGACATGGGGTTACTCCTGTAGATGAACAAATAAGGTCACGCGCAGCGGCCACTGTGAAACGGATGTGGATGCCATTGAGCATCAGACGCCCGTTCTACACGGTTCGCCACGTGGTGACCGGATATTAAGCCGCGGCCTGTCCATTCGAAAAGCGTCTTGACTGTCTAGTCACGCCAGAACGGCTTGGACAGCTCGACCTGGCGCTCGCCGGGGCTGATACCCGCGTCGGACAGCTCTCGCGGGTCGAGCTGGGCCAGTTGGTGTCGTTCTCGGGCCTGTTGCCGCCACCTGGCGAGCGTGGCGACGGTGCGGCGTAACAACGTGGTGCGCGGGGCTGGTGGGTGCATGGGGAGCGCCTTACAGGGTCTTTTTTTTGGAAGACCATGTTGAGCGGATCGTTTCGACCGATACAGATACACCGGCGCTCAATTGTACTGCCTAATTGTTATAATAATTGAACTGTACTGGTTGCTTTGCAAGCGATCTGTTCGGGGCCGAAAACACCCGGGCCCAGACACAACAAAGCCCGCCTCCGGTGACCCGGGGCGGGCTTTGCTTAACGAATCAGGTTGCTGGCTGTGGACCCGGTGGGTCAGGGCCAGCGAGCGCTCATTAGCGCCAGAACGGCTTGCTCAGCTCTTCGTAGCGTTGTGCTTCGCTGATACCTGCGTCAGCCAGCAGACGCGAATCCAGACGAGCCAGTTGATGGCGGCTGGAGATGCGGCGCTGCCACAGCATCAGGTTGGCGATAACGCGCAGAGGCAGGGAAGCCTGGGTGCTTACAGCTTTTTCTTCAAAGAACAGATCGGAACTGAGTGTACGTTCCATGATGACATCCTTCCGCTTGTGGCGGGATTAGGTAGTGGTTTAACTGATGCCAATGATCCTCCTCCCGCGCAAGACTCTCTAGATACAGTTCACCTGTATTGTGAGGGGCCAGTTAACTGTTTATAGCGGCTGTACTGTACGGAAATGGGGCAACTGTACCTGTCCGCACTGAAACAGTGCAAAAATGGGATTTTAGAAGAAGGGTGTGGGATATTTCGGTAGGAAAAGACCGGTACAGCAGTACAGTTTTTTACAGAAAGGAGGGTGGTGCAACCGAGCTGATGAAACTGTGTGCATCAGCTCGGTTGTGTATCGATCAATCCTTGAGCATGTGCCCGGTTTCTTCCAGGTTAATGTGCCAGCTCAGGGCTTCGCGCAGGACGTGAGGGGTGTGGCCACCAATCGCGCAAGCGGCGTTGAAGTATTTGTTCAACGCATCGCGATAGTCCGGATGCACGCAGTTGTCGATGATCACCCGTGCGCGCTCCCGTGGCGCCAGGCCACGCAAGTCGGCGAGGCCCACTTCGGTCACCAGGATGTCGACGTCGTGCTCGGTGTGGTCGACGTGGCTGACCATCGGCACCACGCTGGAAATCGCCCCGGCCTTGGCAATCGACTTGGTCACGAAGATTGCCAGGTGCGCGTTACGCGCGAAGTCGCCCGAGCCGCCGATCCCGTTCATCATCCGCGTCCCGCACACGTGCGTGGAGTTGACGTTGCCGTAGATGTCGAACTCCAGCGCGGTGTTGATCGCGATGATGCCCAGGCGACGAACCACTTCAGGGTGGTTGGAAATTTCTTGCGGGCGCAGCACCAGTTTGTCCTTGTAGTGCTCCAGGTTGCCGAACACGTTGCTGTTGCGCCGCTCCGACAAGGTGATCGAACTGCCGGAGGCGAAGCTCAGCTTGCCGGCGTCAATCAGGTCGAACGTCGAGTCCTGCAGCACTTCCGAATACATGGTCAGGTCTTCGAACGGCGAATCGATCAAGCCACACATCACGGCGTTGGCGATGTTGCCGATCCCGGCCTGCAGCGGGCCGAGCTTGTTGGTCATGCGGCCGGCGTCCACTTCCTGCTTGAGGAAGTTGATCAGGTGGCTGGCGATGCCTTGGGTGTCGGCGTCCGGCGGCGTCACTGTGGAAGGCGAGTCAGCCTTGTTGGTGATCACGATGGCGACGATCTTCTCCGGCGGAATCGGGATCGCGGTGCTGCCAATGCGGTCGTCGACTTTTACCAGCGGGATCGGCGTGCGCGTTGGCCGATAGGTCGGGATGTAGATGTCGTGCAGGCCTTCCAGGTTCGGGTTGTGCGCCATGTTGATCTCGACGATCACTTGCTTGGCGAAAATCGCGAAACTGGCCGAGTTGCCCACGGAAGTGGTCGGCACGATATGGCCTTGTTCGGTGATCGCAACGGCTTCGATCACGGCAATGTCAGGCAGCTTGAGCTGGTTGTTGCGCAGTTGCTCGACGGTTTCCGACAAATGCTGGTCGATGAACATCACCTCGCCGGCATTGATCGCCTTGCGCAGGGTGCTGTCAACCTGGAACGGCATGCGTCGCGACAGTACGCCGGCTTCGGTCAGTTGCTTGTCGAGATCGTTGCCCAGGCTGGCGCCGGTCATCAGGGTGATTTTCAGCGGCGACGTCTTGGCACGTTCGGCCAGAGCTTGAGGGACGGCTTTGGCTTCACCCGCACGGGTAAAGCCGCTCATCCCGACGGTCATGCCGTCCTCGATCAGTGCGGCGGCATCAGCCGCGCTCATGACCTTGTTCAACAGCGAAGGCAAGCGGATACGATCACGGTACATGGATTGTTATCTCGAGATACGGAGGCAAGGTGCGCAGTTTAGTGATTTCAAAAGTTTTCGGCCCGCTACCATGGTCGAATGCCGGGCAGCGATTTAGGGCCTTTGGTCGGTTTTCATGCTGCAATAAAAAACCCTAGCCTACTGCAGGCCAGGGTTTCGGGTATTGCGCTGGCGCAGTGTTACTCGACAGCCTTGACCATGTCTTCGATAACCTTCTTGGCGTCGCCGAAGACCATCATGGTTTTGTCCAGGTAGAACAGCTCGTTGTCCAGGCCGGCATAGCCGCTGGCCATCGAGCGCTTGTTGACGATGATGGTCTTGGCCTTGAACGCTTCGAGGATCGGCATGCCGGCAATCGGCGAGTTCGGATCGTTCTTGGCGGCTGGGTTGACCACGTCGTTCGCGCCGAGCACCAGTACTACGTCAGCCTGGCCGAATTCGGAGTTGATGTCTTCCATCTCGAACACCTGGTCGTAAGGCACTTCGGCCTCGGCCAGCAATACGTTCATGTGTCCGGGCATGCGGCCGGCCACCGGGTGGATCGCGTACTTCACGGTCACGCCACGGTGGGTCAGCTTCTCGGTCAGTTCCTTCAGCGCATGCTGTGCCCGTGCCACTGCCAGGCCATAGCCCGGCACGATGATCACGGTATCGGCGTTGGTCAGCAGGAACGTGGCGTCGTCGGCCGAGCCGGACTTCACCGGGCGCGCTTCTTTCGAGCCGGCCGCCGCACCGGCATCCGGCGCATTGCCGAAACCGCCGAGCAGCACGTTGAAGAAGGAGCGGTTCATCGCCTTGCACATGATGTAGGACAGGATCGCACCGCTGGAGCCCACCAGCGAGCCGGCGATGATCAGCATCGAGTTGTTCAGCGAGAAGCCGATCCCTGCCGCAGCCCAGCCGGAGTAGCTGTTGAGCATCGACACCACTACCGGCATGTCGGCGCCGCCGATCGGGATGATGATCAGCCCGCCCAGCACGAACGCCAGGGCCAGCATCAGCGCGAAGGCAGAGAGGTTGCCGGTGAACATGAAGGTCAGGCCGAGCCCCAATGTAGTCAGGCCGAGCACCAGGTTCAGTTTGTGTTGGCCGCCGAACTGTACCGGTGCGCCTTGGAACAGGCGGAACTTGTACTTGCCCGACAGCTTGCCGAAGGCGATCACCGAACCGGAGAAGGTGATGGCGCCGATGGCGGCACCGAGGAACAGTTCCAGGCGGTTACCGGCCGGGATCGCATCGCCCAGGTGTTTGACGATGCCCAGGGATTGCGGTTCGACCACGGCGGCAATGGCGATAAACACCGCGGCCAGGCCGATCATGCTGTGCATGAAGGCGACCAGTTCCGGCATCTTGGTCATTTCCACGCGCTTGGCCATGATCGAGCCGGCGGTGCCGCCGATCAGCAGGCCCACGATCACGTAGCCGATGCCGGCAGTGGCAAGCTCAGCGCCCAGCTTATAGATGAGGCCCACGGTGGTGAGCACCGCCAGCGCCATGCCGAGCATGCCGAACAGGTTGCCGCGCCGCGAAGTGGTCGGATGCGACAGGCCTTTGAGGGCCTGGATGAAACAGATCGACGCGATCAGATAGAGCGTCGTGACAAGATTCATGCTCATTACTTCGGCGCCTCTTCTTTTACTTTCGGGGCTTTCTTCTTGAACATCTCAAGCATCCTGCGAGTCACCAGGAAGCCGCCGAACACGTTGACGGCCGCCAGGGCCACGGCCAGGGTGCCCATGGTCTTGCCCAGCGGAGTCACGGTCAGCGCAGCGGCCAGCATGGCGCCGACGATCACGATCGCCGAGATTGCGTTGGTCACCGCCATCAACGGCGTGTGCAGTGCGGGGGTAACGTTCCAGACCACGTGGTAACCGACATAAATCGCCAGCACAAAGATGATCAGGTTGTAGATACCGGGGGAGATAAGCTCTTCCATCGTCTGAATCCCTGCTTAGGCGTTTTTGCGGATGACTTGGCCGTCGCGGCACATCAGGCACGCGGCGACGATGTCGTCTTCGAGGTTGATTTCAAACTGCCCTTCCTTGTTGAAGACCAGCTTCAGGAAGTCCAGCAGGTTGCGCGCATACAGGGCCGATGCGTCGGCGGCGACGGCACCCGCCAGGTTGGTCGGGCCGCAAATGATCACGCCGTTTTCCACCACCACCTGGTCGGCGACGGTCAGCGGGCAGTTGCCGCCCTGGGCTGCGGCAAGGTCGATCACCACTGAGCCCGGCTTCATCTGGGCAACCGTGTCGGCGCTGAGCAGGGTCGGAGCCTTGCGGCCCGGGATCAGGGCGGTGGTGATGACGATGTCGGCCTGCTTGGCGCGTTCGTGGACCGCCAGGGCCTGGCGTTGCATCCAGCTGGTCGGCATCGGGCGTGCGTAACCGCCGACGCCGACGGCGCATTCACGCTCTTCGTCGGTCTCATAAGGCACGTCGACGAACTTGGCGCCGAGGGATTCGATCTGCTCCTTCACGGCCGGGCGCACGTCAGACGCTTCGATCACTGCACCCAGACGTTTCGCCGTGGCGATGGCCTGCAGGCCCGCGACGCCAGCGCCGAGGATCAACACGCGCGCGGCTTTTACCGTACCGGCGGCAGTCATCAGCATCGGCATGAAGCGTGGGTAATGATGGGCGGCGAGCAACACGGCCTTGTAACCGGCGATGTTGGCCTGGGACGACAGCACGTCCAGGCTCTGGGCCCGCGAAGTTCGCGGCGCGGCTTCGAGCGCGAAGGCCGTGATGCCCTGCTCGGCCAGCTTGGCGATGGTTTCATTGCTGAACGGATTGAGCATGCCCACCAGCACGGTGCCGCTTTTGATCAGCGTCAGTTCGCTGTCGCTGGGGGCAACCACTTTAAGGATCAGCTCCGCGCCAAATGCATCGCTGGCGCTGCCAATGGTTGCACCTGCCGTTTCATAGGCACTGTCGACGATGCTGGCTTTAATGCCCGCCCCGCTTTGTACAGTGACCTTATGGCCCTGGCCGATCAGCTTCTTGATGGTTTCCGGGGTGGCAGCCACCCGCGTTTCACCGGTCTGGGTTTCGAGAGGAACACCAATGTGCACGTGAAATCTCCTGCATGATCTTTTTGCTTTTGATCTTATTGTAAAAAGGCCAGCGCACCGTGAGTGGCGCATCTGGGGCGGCCGATCAGCACGATCCCGCTGAAATGACAGCGGGGCGCGGCATTTTGCAGGCGAACTTTACGGCCTTCAAGGGATTATGACGGGTGACGAAAAATTAACTACAAGTCACCCTGTGACTGATTGTCGCAATGCCTTGAGATAACTTATTTAAATACAAGTGGTTAAAGGTGTATTTCGGTTTTTTGGTAGTTTCGCCCTCGCCGTTGTGAATAGTCGGGCATTAGCCGGTAATAGTTGCTACAAACCATGAGAATCATGGCTTTTAGCCTCATTTTCGCCGAACAGGTACAGTTTGCTGGAATGCGACATTTATATATATCTGTAGGATTCTATTTTAGCTGACTACATAGTCAACAAATGCCGCTCCGTCCTTAGATTACTGGGCTATAGCGCTGGGACTGGTCGATCAGCCAGTCCCTGAAGGCGTGCAGGGAGGCCGATTCGACTTTCCTGTCAGGAATCATCAAGTAATACGCCTTCGAACTGCTCAGTGCTTCAGGGCTCGCGATCACCAGTTGGTGCTCGTCCAGTTCGCGCTGGATGAGGAACGGTGGAATCAGCGCAATGCCCATGTCATGCATGGCCGCCTGGGACAACATCGAGAATAGCTCGTAGCGGGGGCCTGTCATGTCGCGGGGTATGTTCAGTTGTTGCGCGTTGAACCACTGGCGCCAGGCATAGGGCCGCGTGGTCTGCTGCAGCAGCGGCAGTTCTGCGATTTCCTGGGGGCTGAAGTGTGCGCGGCTGCCGAGTAAGCGCGGGCTGCACACCGGGACCGGGTTTTCTCCCATCAGCCGGTGGGATTCGGTACCGGACCAGTCGGCATCACCGAAATAGATCGCGGCGTCGAATTCGGTGTCGGCAAACAGGAAGGGGCGCGTGCGGTTGGTGAGGTTGACCGTGACTTCCGGGTGCTGGCGCTGAAAGTCCTTGAGGCGAGGGATCAGCCATTGGGTGCCAAAGGTCGGCACCACCGCCAGCTCGATGACGTTCGCGCCCTGCTGTCCCATGACGGACAAGGTGTCGCGCTCCACCGCGTCCAATTGCGTGGCGACACGACGGCTATACGACAGGCCCGCTTCCGTCAGCTTGACCCCACGCCGCGAGCGTCGAAACAGCTCGACACTTAAAAACTCCTCGAGGCTGGCGATCTGTCGGCAAATGGCGCCCTGAGTGATGGAGAGCTCCTGCGCCGCCTTGGTAAAGCTCTCGTGGCGGGCTGCAGCTTCAAAGCTGACAAGGGCGGTGGTGCTGGGGATTTTTCTGCGCATGTACCTTGTTCTCACTTATAAGGCGCGTTTGCGCCCTTCTCGGCCGTTACGGAGTGAGAAATTAGCACAAGCCTATGCAAAAACCTCGTTTGCCCTCTGCGCTTGCCGAGCCTAGTCTGCATCCACGACTTCTGATTTCTTTGCGAGGACTTATTCATGGCTGGCAAGGCAAGCTTCAACTGGATCGATCCACTGCTGCTGGATCAACAGCTCACCGAAGAAGAGCGCATGGTGCGCGACAGTGCTGAGCAATTCGCCCAGGACAAGTTGGCGCCAAGGGTGCTCGAAGCCTTCCGCCATGAAAAGACCGACCCGGCGATCTTCCGTGAGATGGGCGAAACCGGCCTGTTGGGCGCGATGATTCCCGAGCAGTACGGCGGCAGTGGCCTGAATTACGTCAGCTACGGGTTGATTGCGCGTGAGGTCGAGCGAGTCGACTCCGGCTATCGCTCGATGATGAGTGTGCAGTCGTCACTGGTCATGGTGCCGATCAATGAGTTCGGCACCGAAGCGCAAAAACAGAAATACCTGCCGAAACTGGCGTCGGGTGAATGGATCGGTTGCTTCGGTCTGACCGAGCCTAACCACGGTTCCGACCCGGGCGCGATGATTACCCGGGCACGCAAGGTGGATGGCGGCTACAGCCTGACCGGCGCCAAGATGTGGATCACCAACAGCCCGATCGCCGATGTGTTCGTGGTGTGGGCCAAGGACGATGCCGGCGATATCCGCGGTTTTGTCCTGGAGAAAGGCTGGAAAGGTCTGAGCGCTCCGGCGATTCACGGCAAGGTCGGCCTGCGGGCTTCCATTACCGGCGAGATCGTCATGGACAACGTGTTCGTGCCCGACGAGAACATCTTCCCGGATGTGCGTGGCTTGAAAGGCCCCTTCACCTGCCTTAACTCCGCTCGTTACGGGATCTCCTGGGGCGCGCTGGGAGCTGCCGAGTTCTGCTGGCATACCGCTCGCCAATACACCCTTGATCGGCATCAGTTCGGTCGGCCATTGGCGGCGACCCAGCTTATCCAGAAGAAGCTCGCGGACATGCAGACCGAGATCACTCTGGCCTTGCAAGGCTGCCTGCGCCTGGGACGGATGAAGGATGAAGGCACTGCGGCGGTGGAAATTACTTCGATCATGAAGCGCAATTCCTGCGGCAAGTCGCTGGATATCGCACGCATGGCGCGGGATATGTTGGGCGGCAACGGTATCTCCGACGAGTTCGGGGTGGCGCGTCACCTGGTCAACCTGGAAGTGGTGAACACCTATGAAGGTACCCACGATGTACACGCCTTGATTCTGGGGCGCGCGCAAACCGGTCTTCAGGCGTTCTATTAATAGGAGCACGGGCATGGGCGCGCTTTCGCATCTGCGGGTACTGGATTTGTCGCGAGTACTGGCGGGCCCTTGGGCCGGGCAGATCCTCGCGGACCTTGGGGCCGAAGTGATCAAGGTCGAGCGGCCGGGCAATGGTGACGACACGCGTGCCTGGGGGCCTCCCTTCCTCAAGGACGCGTATGGCGAGAACACCAGTGAGGCGGCGTATTACTTGTCGGCCAACCGCAACAAAGAGTCGGTGACCATCGACTTCACGCAGCCGGAGGGGCAGAAGCTGGTGCGTGACCTGGCGGCCAAGTCCGACATCCTGATCGAGAACTTCAAGGTGGGCGGCCTGGCGGCGTATGGGTTGGACTATGCCTCGCTGAAGGAGGTCAACCCGGCGTTGATCTATTGCTCGATCACGGGGTTTGGCCAGACGGGGCCTTATGCGGCGCGTGCGGGCTACGACTTCATGATCCAGGGGTTGGGCGGACTCATGAGCCTGACGGGGCGGCCTGAGGGTGATGAGGGGGCGGGCCCGGTGAAAGTGGGGGTGGCGTTGACTGACATCCTTACGGGGCTCTATTCGACGGTGGCGATCCTGGCGGCGCTGGCTCATCGCGAGCGTGACGGCGGCGGGCAACATATTGATATGGCGCTGCTAGACGTGCAGGTGGCTTGTCTGGCCAACCAGGCGATGAACTACCTGACGACAGGCGTGCCGCCAAAGCGCTTGGGCAATGCACATCCGAATATCGTGCCTTATCAGGATTTTCCCACGGCCGATGGCGACTTCATCCTGACGGTGGGGAATGACGGGCAGTTCCGTAAGTTTGCGCAGGTGGCAGGTCGGCCGCAGTGGGCGGATGATCCGCGTTTCGCGACCAACAAGGTGCGGGTGGCCAATCGCGCGGAACTGATTCCCTTGATTCGCCAGGCGACGGTGTTCAAGACGACGGCTGAATGGGTGTCGCAACTGGAGCGAGTCGGCGTGCCGTGCGGGCCGATCAATGATCTGGCGCAGGTATTCGCGGATGCCCAGGTCAAGGCGCGCGGGCTGGCGATTGAGTTGCCTCACGCACTGGCGGGGATGGTGCCTCAGGTTGCCAGTCCTATACGGTTATCCAAGACCCCTGTGGAATACCGCAGCGCGCCTCCTTTATTGGGTGAGCATACGGTCAGGGTGTTGCAGGAAGTGCTGGGGTTGATGCCGGCGAATGTGGCTGCTTTAAAAGAAGCTGGGGTTATCTGAGTCATCTCTTCTATATAGAGCGTCATTAAGGGCTCTATATAGAAGAAAGTTGGTTGTTTTTTAGCCAATCCTAACTATTGGATAGATAAGCGAAATTAAAGGTTGACGGCAAATCCTGGACGTCTATAATTCGCCCCACTTCCGGCGCAGTCGAAACGGAAAACTCCTTGGTAAACAAAGAGTTACACGAGATTCGACAGCGGCCTGCTTCAGTTCATCGAAGCCTGGAAGGAGTTGGTAGAGCAGGGTTGTTTGGCTCTATTAACGTTTCGATCTTCTCGGTCGAAAGCGGAGAAAAAGAGGTGTTGACAGCAGCGTGTAACGCTGTAGAATTCGCCTCCCGCTAACGAGAGATCGGAAGCGCAAGTGGTTGAAGTTACAAAGGAAACTTTGAAAACTTCTGAAAATAATCACTTGACAGCAAATGAGGCTGCTGTAGAATGCGCGCCTCGGTTGAGACGAAAGATCTTAACCAACCGCTCTTTAACAACTGAATCAAGCAATTCGTGTGGGTGCTTGTGGAGTCAGACTGATAGTCAACAAGATTATCAGCATCACAAGTTACTCCGCGAGAAATCAAAGATGTAACCAACGATTGCTGAGCCAAGTTTAGGGTTTCTTAAAAACCCAAAGATGTTTGAACTGAAGAGTTTGATCATGGCTCAGATTGAACGCTGGCGGCAGGCCTAACACATGCAAGTCGAGCGGTAGAGAGAAGCTTGCTTCTCTTGAGAGCGGCGGACGGGTGAGTAATGCCTAGGAATCTGCCTGGTAGTGGGGGATAACGTTCGGAAACGGACGCTAATACCGCATACGTCCTACGGGAGAAAGCAGGGGACCTTCGGGCCTTGCGCTATCAGATGAGCCTAGGTCGGATTAGCTAGTTGGTGAGGTAATGGCTCACCAAGGCGACGATCCGTAACTGGTCTGAGAGGATGATCAGTCACACTGGAACTGAGACACGGTCCAGACTCCTACGGGAGGCAGCAGTGGGGAATATTGGACAATGGGCGAAAGCCTGATCCAGCCATGCCGCGTGTGTGAAGAAGGTCTTCGGATTGTAAAGCACTTTAAGTTGGGAGGAAGGGCAGTTACCTAATACGTGATTGTTTTGACGTTACCGACAGAATAAGCACCGGCTAACTCTGTGCCAGCAGCCGCGGTAATACAGAGGGTGCAAGCGTTAATCGGAATTACTGGGCGTAAAGCGCGCGTAGGTGGTTAGTTAAGTTGGATGTGAAATCCCCGGGCTCAACCTGGGAACTGCATTCAAAACTGACTGACTAGAGTATGGTAGAGGGTGGTGGAATTTCCTGTGTAGCGGTGAAATGCGTAGATATAGGAAGGAACACCAGTGGCGAAGGCGACCACCTGGACTGATACTGACACTGAGGTGCGAAAGCGTGGGGAGCAAACAGGATTAGATACCCTGGTAGTCCACGCCGTAAACGATGTCAACTAGCCGTTGGGAGCCTTGAGCTCTTAGTGGCGCAGCTAACGCATTAAGTTGACCGCCTGGGGAGTACGGCCGCAAGGTTAAAACTCAAATGAATTGACGGGGGCCCGCACAAGCGGTGGAGCATGTGGTTTAATTCGAAGCAACGCGAAGAACCTTACCAGGCCTTGACATCCAATGAACTTTCTAGAGATAGATTGGTGCCTTCGGGAACATTGAGACAGGTGCTGCATGGCTGTCGTCAGCTCGTGTCGTGAGATGTTGGGTTAAGTCCCGTAACGAGCGCAACCCTTGTCCTTAGTTACCAGCACGTAATGGTGGGCACTCTAAGGAGACTGCCGGTGACAAACCGGAGGAAGGTGGGGATGACGTCAAGTCATCATGGCCCTTACGGCCTGGGCTACACACGTGCTACAATGGTCGGTACAGAGGGTTGCCAAGCCGCGAGGTGGAGCTAATCCCAGAAAACCGATCGTAGTCCGGATCGCAGTCTGCAACTCGACTGCGTGAAGTCGGAATCGCTAGTAATCGCGAATCAGAATGTCGCGGTGAATACGTTCCCGGGCCTTGTACACACCGCCCGTCACACCATGGGAGTGGGTTGCACCAGAAGTAGCTAGTCTAACCTTCGGGGGGACGGTTACCACGGTGTGATTCATGACTGGGGTGAAGTCGTAACAAGGTAGCCGTAGGGGAACCTGCGGCTGGATCACCTCCTTAATCGACGACATCAGCTGCTCCATAAGTTCCCACACGAATTGCTTGATTCATTGAAGAAGACGATAAGAAGCAGCCCGAAATTGGGTCTGTAGCTCAGTTGGTTAGAGCGCACCCCTGATAAGGGTGAGGTCGGCAGTTCGAATCTGCCCAGACCCACCAATTTTGTGTGGGAACCTGTAGAAATACGGGGCCATAGCTCAGCTGGGAGAGCGCCTGCCTTGCACGCAGGAGGTCAACGGTTCGATCCCGTTTGGCTCCACCACTACTGCTTCTGAAGTTTGAAAGCTTAGAAATGAGCATTCCATCGTGATGATGGTGAATGTTGATTTCTAGTCTTTGATTAGATCGTTCTTTAAAAATTTGGGTATGTGATAGAAAGATAGACTGAACGTTACTTTCACTGGTAACGGATCAGGCTAAGGTAAAATTTGTGAGTTCTCTTAATTGAGAAATTCGAATTTTCGGCGAATGTCGTCTTCACAGTATAACCAGATTGCTTGGGGTTATATGGTCAAGTGAAGAAGCGCATACGGTGGATGCCTTGGCAGTCAGAGGCGATGAAAGACGTGGTAGCCTGCGAAAAGCTTCGGGGAGTCGGCAAACAGACTTTGATCCGGAGATCTCTGAATGGGGGAACCCAGCCATCATAAGATGGTTACCTTACACTGAATACATAGGTGTAAGGGGCGAACCAGGGGAACTGAAACATCTAAGTACCCTGAGGAAAAGAAATCAACCGAGATTCCCTTAGTAGTGGCGAGCGAACGGGGACTAGCCCTTAAGTGGCTTTGAGATTAGCGGAACGCTCTGGAAAGTGCGGCCATAGTGGGTGATAGCCCTGTACGCGAAAATCTCTTAGTCATGAAATCGAGTAGGACGGAGCACGAGAAACTTTGTCTGAATATGGGGGGACCATCCTCCAAGGCTAAATACTACTGACTGACCGATAGTGAACTAGTACCGTGAGGGAAAGGCGAAAAGAACCCCGGAGAGGGGAGTGAAATAGATCCTGAAACCGTATGCGTACAAGCAGTGGGAGCCTACTTTGTTAGGTGACTGCGTACCTTTTGTATAATGGGTCAGCGACTTATTTTCAGTGGCGAGCTTAACCGAATAGGGGAGGCGTAGCGAAAGCGAGTCTTAATAGGGCGTCTAGTCGCTGGGAATAGACCCGAAACCGGGCGATCTATCCATGGGCAGGTTGAAGGTTGGGTAACACTAACTGGAGGACCGAACCGACTACCGTTGAAAAGTTAGCGGATGACCTGTGGATCGGAGTGAAAGGCTAATCAAGCTCGGAGATAGCTGGTTCTCCTCGAAAGCTATTTAGGTAGCGCCTCATGTATCACTGTAGGGGGTAGAGCACTGTTTCGGCTAGGGGGTCATCCCGACTTACCAAACCGATGCAAACTCCGAATACCTACAAGTGCCGAGCATGGGAGACACACGGCGGGTGCTAACGTCCGTCGTGAAAAGGGAAACAACCCAGACCGTCAGCTAAGGTCCCAAAGTTATGGTTAAGTGGGAAACGATGTGGGAAGGCTTAGACAGCTAGGAGGTTGGCTTAGAAGCAGCCACCCTTTAAAGAAAGCGTAATAGCTCACTAGTCGAGTCGGCCTGCGCGGAAGATGTAACGGGGCTCAAACCATACACCGAAGCTACGGGTATCACGTAAGTGATGCGGTAGAGGAGCGTTCTGTAAGCCTGTGAAGGTGAGTTGAGAAGCTTGCTGGAGGTATCAGAAGTGCGAATGCTGACATGAGTAACGATAATGGGTGTGAAAAACACCCACGCCGAAAGACCAAGGTTTCCTGCGCAACGTTAATCGACGCAGGGTTAGTCGGTCCCTAAGGCGAGGCTGAAAAGCGTAGTCGATGGAAAACAGGTTAATATTCCTGTACTTCTGGTTATTGCGATGGAGGGACGGAGAAGGCTAGGCCAGCTTGGCGTTGGTTGTCCAAGTTTAAGGTGGTAGGCTGGAATCTTAGGTAAATCCGGGATTCTAAGGCCGAGAGCTGATGACGAGTCATCTTTTAGATGACGAAGTGGTTGATGCCATGCTTCCAAGAAAAGCTTCTAAGCTTCAGGTAACCAGGAACCGTACCCCAAACCGACACAGGTGGTTGGGTAGAGAATACCAAGGCGCTTGAGAGAACTCGGGTGAAGGAACTAGGCAAAATGGCACCGTAACTTCGGGAGAAGGTGCGCCGGTGAGGGTGAAGGACTTGCTCCGTAAGCTCATGCCGGTCGAAGATACCAGGCCGCTGCGACTGTTTATTAAAAACACAGCACTCTGCAAACACGAAAGTGGACGTATAGGGTGTGACGCCTGCCCGGTGCCGGAAGGTTAATTGATGGGGTTAGCTAACGCGAAGCTCTTGATCGAAGCCCCGGTAAACGGCGGCCGTAACTATAACGGTCCTAAGGTAGCGAAATTCCTTGTCGGGTAAGTTCCGACCTGCACGAATGGCGTAACGATGGCGGCGCTGTCTCCACCCGAGACTCAGTGAAATTGAAATCGCTGTGAAGATGCAGTGTATCCGCGGCTAGACGGAAAGACCCCGTGAACCTTTACTATAGCTTTGCACTGGACTTTGAATTTGCTTGTGTAGGATAGGTGGGAGGCTTTGAAGCGTGGACGCCAGTTCGCGTGGAGCCAACCTTGAAATACCACCCTGGCAACTTTGAGGTTCTAACTCAGGTCCGTTATCCGGATCGAGGACAGTGTATGGTGGGTAGTTTGACTGGGGCGGTCTCCTCCTAAAGAGTAACGGAGGAGTACGAAGGTGCGCTCAGACCGGTCGGAAATCGGTCGTAGAGTATAAAGGCAAAAGCGCGCTTGACTGCGAGACAGACACGTCGAGCAGGTACGAAAGTAGGTCTTAGTGATCCGGTGGTTCTGTATGGAAGGGCCATCGCTCAACGGATAAAAGGTACTCCGGGGATAACAGGCTGATACCGCCCAAGAGTTCATATCGACGGCGGTGTTTGGCACCTCGATGTCGGCTCATCACATCCTGGGGCTGAAGCCGGTCCCAAGGGTATGGCTGTTCGCCATTTAAAGTGGTACGCGAGCTGGGTTTAGAACGTCGTGAGACAGTTCGGTCCCTATCTGCCGTGGACGTTTGAGATTTGAGAGGGGCTGCTCCTAGTACGAGAGGACCGGAGTGGACGAACCTCTGGTGTTCCGGTTGTCACGCCAGTGGCATTGCCGGGTAGCTATGTTCGGAATAGATAACCGCTGAAAGCATCTAAGCGGGAAACTAGCCTCAAGATGAGATCTCACTGGGACCTTGAGTCCCCTGAAGGGCCGTCGAAGACTACGACGTTGATAGGTTGGGTGTGTAAGCGCTGTGAGGCGTTGAGCTAACCAATACTAATTGCCCGTGAGGCTTGACCATATAACACCCAAGCAATTTGCGAACTCGAAAGAGACCAGATTGCGGTGTGTGAAGACGAAACGAACCGAAAGTTCGACTCTTACAAAACACCGAAAGCTATCACATACCCAATTTGCTGAAGCGAGGCCAACAGGCCACGACTCAGTACCCGAATTTCTTGACGACCATAGAGCATTGGAACCACCTGATCCCATCCCGAACTCAGCAGTGAAACGATGCATCGCCGATGGTAGTGTGGGGTTTCCCCATGTGAGAGTAGGTCATCGTCAAGATTAAATTCCAGAACCCCTGTTTGCTCGCGCAGACAGGGGTTTTGTTTTAGTAGAAGTCCACGAATTTCACTGGAGCGTTGCCAAGGCAACGGTCTGGTACACAGAATTTCTTGACGACCATAGAGCATTGGAACCACCTGATCCCATCCCGAACTCAGCAGTGAAACGATGCATCGCCGATGGTAGTGTGGGGTTTCCCCATGTGAGAGTAGGTCATCGTCAAGATTAAATTCCAAAACCCCTGTCTGCTTGCGCAGACAGGGGTTTTGTCGTTTAAGAGGTCTGCTTCGGTCGCATATCTGCTCAGCTGACTCCCTGCATCTGATCGATGCTCATCCGTCCTCGAAAACTGCAAGACTTTGCAGTTTCGGACGCCTTGCTTGTACCGCCGGTCTGTTTCCCACTCAAAAAGAGGATCTTTCTGACAAAACCTTAAGATTCCACTTCATTTGGCCGAAAGCCTGACGAGCCATGCGTGCACCGATTTGGAGCAGATCAAGCGTCTGCCCAGGCGTTACATGGAATGTTCCACCCAGCACGCTCCCCCCCTTTGGCAAAAGAAGTCGATGAAATGAATCTAAAGTTCAGTCATAAAATTCTGTTGGCCGCGTCAGGCGTCGTGGTCTTGGCCTTCGCGTTATTCACGTTGTACAACGATTACTTACAGCGCAGCACCATCAAACAGAACCTGGAGTCGTCCATCCAGCAATCCGGAGAACTCACCGCCAGCAGTGTGCAGAACTGGCTCAGTGGCCGCGTGTTGATACTCGAAAACCTGGCACAAAACATGGCCCACCAGGGCAGTACTGCAGATCTTCCAGGCTTGGTTGATCAGCCCGCACTCACCTCGAACTTCCAGTTCACTTACGTCGGCCAAACCAACGGCGTGTTCACCCAACGCCCCGACGCAAAAATGCCCGATGGCTATGACCCGCGCCAGCGTCCTTGGTACAAGCAAGCCGTGGCGGCTGACAAACCCATGCTGACCCCGCCTTACATGGCAGCCGTGGGTGGGCAGATCGTGACCATCGCCATGCCGGTGAAAAAGAACGGCGAGTTGCTGGGCGTGGTCGGTGGTGACCTGAGCCTGCAAACGCTGGTGAAGATCATCAACTCGGTAGACTTCGGCGGCATCGGCCATGCGTTCCTGGTCAGCGGCGACGGTCAGGTCATCGTCAGCCCCGATCAGGGCCAGGTGATGAAGAACCTCAAGGACATCTACCCAGGCACCAGCGTCCGCATCGAGAAGCTTAACCAGGATGTTGTCCTCAACGGTCAGGATCGCATTCTGTCCTTCACCCCGATCGCCGGCTTGCCAGGTGCGGACTGGTACATCGGCTTGTCGATTGATAAAGACAAAGCCTACGCACCCCTGGGTAAATTCCGCACCTCCGCGCTGATTGCCATGCTGATTGCCGTGGTGGCGATTGCGGTGCTCTTGAGCTTGCTGATCCAAGTACTGCTGCGGCCGTTGACCACCATGGGCGTTGCCATGCAGGACATCGCCCAGGGTGAGGGTGACCTGACCCGCCGCCTGGACGTGACCAGCAAAGATGAGTTTGGCGAGGTAGGCAGTGCCTTCAACCAGTTCGTCGAGCGTATCCACGCCTCGATTTCCGAGGTGTCCTCGGCAACACGCCAGGTGCATGACTTGTCCCAGCGCGTAATGGCGTCGTCCAACGCTTCGATCGTCGGTTCTGACGAGCAGAGCGCGCGCACCAACAGCGTAGCGGCGGCAATCAACGAACTGGGCGCCGCGACCCAGGAAATCGCGCGTAACGCCGCTGACGCTTCCCAGCACGCCAGTGGTGCCAGCGAGCAGGCTGACGATGGGCGCAAAGTGGTGGAGAAAACCATCCTGGCGATGTCGGAACTGTCGCAAAAGATCAGCCTGTCCTGCACCCAGATCGAAACCTTGAACGCCAGCACCGATAACATCGGCCACATTCTCGATGTGATCAAAGGTATCTCCCAGCAGACCAACCTGCTCGCGCTCAACGCCGCGATTGAGGCCGCCCGTGCCGGGGAAGCGGGTCGCGGGTTTGCCGTGGTCGCCGATGAAGTGCGCAACCTGGCTCACCGTACCCAGGAGTCGGCGGAGGAAATCCACAAAATGATTACTTCGCTGCAAGTGGGTTCGCGTGAAGCGGTGACCACCATGAACGCGAGCCAGACCTCCAGCGAAGAGAGCGTCGAAGTCGCCAACCAGGCCGGTGAGCGCCTGATCAGCGTGACGCAGCGGATTGTTGAAATCGACGGCATGAACCAGTCGGTCGCCGCTGCCACCGAGGAGCAGACCGCGGTGGTGGAAACCCTCAATGTCGACATCAACCAGATCAACCTGCTGAACCAGCAAGGCGTGGCCAACCTCAATGAAACATTGAAGGACTGTGACGCGTTGTCTCAACAGGCCAGCCGCTTGAAACAACTGGTCGACAGTTTCAAGATCTGACCTCAACGGCATAGGAGCGAGGCCTCTCGCTCCTACTGCTTAGCCGAGCATTTGTCGGACATTTTCCAGTGCGCCGTCGGCGAAGTTCTGCATAAAGTGTTCGAACCCTTCCTGCGCGGTGTCGACCGGTTCGCCGATGAGCGTCCAGGTCGCCCTGGAGCATCCGCAGCCAAGTGGCTCCACACGCATTGCCGCCCACAAGCGGGCCACGCCCAAGGTGTTGTAGACCGTGGTCCAAGTCATGAACATGGCCTCTTCGTCACGGCTGTTGAGCTGCTCCACCGCACAATGGCCATCGTGGAAATACTTCGTGCGTAAAGCGCCTACGCCGGTGCCGGTCATTTCGATGTGCGACAAGGCGGGAATGAACGCATCAAAGCCTGCAAAGTCCCCCACCAAGCCCCACAGCCTGGCGGCCTCGCAGGTGACTACGACAGAGGCCACCACTGGTGTGCCCCGGGGGTTGCGGATCAATGTATCGGGTTGCAACGGTTTCATGAGGTTGTCCTGAGGCGGTTCAGAGAAAGCCGATGGCCTTGAGGTAGTCGCAGCCTTTGCCTAACAGCGCGGGGCTTTTCTCGGGGTACGGCTTACCCATTTCTTCCACGCCCCGGCGTGCGTTGTCGTGACGGATCATCGACGTATCGCCGATGTCTTCACCCAACCCGTCCAGGTAAAAACCCAGCACGCCAAACAGCGCATTTTCGCGGCCCACCGTTCGCAGTTGCCGTTGCCACTGCGCGACACTGACCCGCTCGAATGTGTAGCCGGCGTCGCGGAATGCATCGAGGTACTGCTCCCAGCTCAGGGGTTGTGGGTTATGCAGGTTGTACACGCTGCGCCCGGTTGCGAAATGAGCGCAGTGGAACGCGATGAAGCGTGCAAAAAAGTCCACCGGCATCAGGTCGAAGTTCACCGCTAACCGCGGAACCAGGCCCAACTGCAGCGAGCCCTTGAGCATCAGCATCAGGCGATTTTTCTGTGGTTGGCAAACACCGCTTTGGCTGTTGAAACTGATATTGCCCGGACGATAGATATTCACCCAGGCACCTTGCTCCAGCGCGCGCGCCGATAGCCGCTCGGCCACCCATTTGGACAGGTTGTAACCATTCTTGATGTAGATCGGCGGTGTCGCCGCAGCAGGCGACTCGAGGACCTGTCCCACGGCGTCGATGGCGCTGCATGCCGAGAGTGTCGAGATGAAGTTGAAGACTTTTTTGCTGTGGGTTTCACACAGGCGCACGCATTCCAGTACCGGGTCGACGTTGTCTTTCACCAGCGACGCGTAGTCCATCACATGGTTGACCCGCGCCGCGTTATGCACCAGCACGCCAAAGTCCCTGGCGAGGCGCTCGTACACCTCGGCGGCCAGGCCCAGGCCAGGCTGGCTGACATCGGCGGCGTACACCTGCACCCGGCTCCGGTCCAGATGTTCCAGGCGGTACTCCTGCAACGCCTGGGTGAACCGTACCGTTGCCGGCTGGTTCGGCAGTTCCCGCACCAGGCATGCTACTTCGGTCGCACCGCCGGCCAGCAAGGCTTCGACAATGTGGACCCCGATAAAACTGTTGGCCCCCGTCACGATCACTTTGCGGCGATCACCGGCGCGGTCCTCGGGCAGCACCTCAAAAGCCGGTTCCCGCTGTGCGTCTTGAACCGCCTGGCCGACGGGTGCGGCAGCGCGCGGGCCGTCCTCCAGCAGCGCCGCGAGCGTGCGAATGGTCGGCATTTCAAAAAAGCTGTTCAGGGGCAGGCTGCGACCAAATTGTTCGCGAACCCGCAGCAGCAGGCTCGACAGCAAAATGGAGTGGCCGCCGACGTTAAAGAAGCTGTCATCGATGGACAACGTGCCCGTGGGAAGCTGCAACAACTCATGCCACAGCCCCAACAGCTCAACCTGCAGCGGCGTTTGCGCGGCCTTTGCGGTGTGATTCGAAGGGCGCTGCACCGGCAGTTGCAACAAGGCCTGGCGATCGACTTTACCGTTGCTCGCGTAAGGCAGGCCGGCGAGTTCGATCCACCGCTCGGGTTGCATGTAATCAGGCAGCCACTGCCGTGCATGCTGCTTGAGGTCGTCCATCGTGGCACCCGGTTCCGGCTGGGCGACCACACCGCGAATCCTGCGATCACCGTCGATCAGCACCGCCACCTGGCGGAACAGGCGGCTGGCACGCAGGCACTGTTCGATCTCCTGGGGTTCGACTCGAAACCCCCGAATCTTCACTTGCTCGTCCCGACGCCCGCCCAGCTCGATGCCGTCGCCGGTCCACTTTGCGTAATCACCGCTGCGGTAGGCGCACACGGGTTGTCCTCCCGGCAGTACCAGTTCGACAAAAGGGTCGTCGTGCAGTTGTGTTGCGTTCAAGTACCCCAGGCTCACGCCCGGCCCGACGATGTACAGCTCGCCCATCACCTGTTCGTCCACTGGCTGCAAATGCTCATCGAGTATCAGCACCTGGCTGTTGGCGATGGGACGGCCGGCGTTGCGATTGCTGTCCCCGGGCCGCAACGTGCGATGGGTGACCAGCACCGTGGCTTCGGTGGGGCCATAGAGGTTGTGCAACTGGCATTGGCCGGCCAGTCGTTCGATCACATAGGGTTCACAGGCATCGCCGCCGGTCAGCAGGTGCGTCAGGCCCAGCGGTTGGTCCAGCGGCAGGATGCTCAGCAGCGCCGGCGGCAGGAAGGCATGGGTGAGCCGCTGCTGGCGGATCAGTTCTACCAGCTGCTGCGGGTCGCGTCGTTGCGCCTCGCTTGGAACAATCAACTCGGCGCCGGCAATCAGGCTGGGGAAGATATCCATCAGCGAGGCGTCGAAGCTCAACGAAGCGAACTGCAGTACCCGACTCTGCTCGTCCAGCCCCATGCAACCGCCGAACCAGGCGGTGAAATGGGCCAGGTTGCTCTGGCTCAGCAACACGCCTTTGGGGCGACCGGTGGTGCCCGAGGTGAAGAGCACCATGCACGGTGCATCCGGGGAGGGGCGATGCTGCAGCAACGGTGACGTGTCGTGCTGATCGAGCGCACTGACATCCAATGAAACGAAGTACTCGCGCAGTGGGTGGCCGCCATCATCCAGCAACAGCCTGGCTCCCGCGCTGTCCAGCATGGCCTGTTGGCGTTGCGCCGGATGATCCGGTGCCAGTGGCAGGTAAACCGCGCCACAGCCCAGCACCGCAAGAATGCTGGCATACAACGCCGTTGTTTTTTCCAGGCACACCCCGACCACCGGTGGTACCTCGAGGCCTTCCAGCAGTGGGCCGAGGCGTTGCTGGATCGCCCGTGCTTGAGCGTGCAATTGTCGGTAGGTCAGCACACGGCCGGCAATGTTCAGCGCCGGTCGTGCGGCGAAGGTGAGCAGGCTGGCTTGCAGTCGTTCGATTATCGGCACCTGCGCTGCCTGCAGCAATTGCACATCGGCGGTGTGATTGAACCGATGCACGAACGCCAGTGCCTCCAGCTTTTGCAAGCTGTGTTCGGGCCAGGCATTGATGCCGGCCGCGGCGGGGCAATACTCCGGGTCGCGGGCGAAGCCGCTGACCAGCACGGCGACCCATTCCACCAGCGCGCTTGTCGCTTGCAGGCGCAGTCGCTGGCCATTGCCGCTGGGCGCGTCGGCAAGGTCCAGCACGGCCAGCAAGCATTGGCCGGCGGCATAAGCGCGTAACTGCAGCCGCGGCAACCCATGCTCCGTCAGCGGGCCGACGCCCAGGCGCAGGCTGATGCGTGGAGCGGCGGCCAGGTGCGCGGGCAGTGACTCGCTACCGTCCTCGATCACCAGGTCGGCAGCGTCATGCCCCGACAGATGACCATACTGTTCCAGCTCCACCCTCACCGCATCCAGGGCACGGCTGATACCCAACCATCCAATTGTCAGGCGCCTCATGCCGCTCTCCCGGCCACCGGCAGATAGTCGGCCAATGCCAGGGCCACGCTCGGTGTCTGCAGCAAACCGCTGTGTTGCAGAAAGCCCATGATGTTGCCGATCAGCGGGTGGTGGCGGGTGATGGGGAACTCCAGTGCCGCCATGTCGGCCCGCAGCGCATGGCGAACGTCAGCGCTGACGTCCAACTGATCAATCAGTTGCAGGTCGAAGGATTTTTGCAGCTCGTTAGTCAGGTAATGCGCCAGAAAGATGGGCAAGACCGGCGCAATGCTGTCGCGGTCAGCCGGGCTTGCCGCCTGCCAATAGAGGCGCACCAGGCGTGTCCAGAACTGCCCATGGCGCCCTTCGTCGAACAGGTGATCGGCCATCAAGCCACGGATGGAGGCCTTGACGCTGTCGTCCCTGGAAAACGCCGCTACGTCATGGGTCACGGTGTTTTCGGCAATGGCTACGGCAATCAATTCCACCGCATCGCGCAGGTGCGCCGGGGCTTGCGCCTGCGCCGCCGGCAGGGCGCGGCTCAGTTCGATCTGCCCGGGCAGATCCAGCGGTGATATACCGGTCATCTTCACGGTCTGTTGCAGGAAGTCCAGCGCGACCAGGGCGTGATAGTCCTCGTCCACCACGACGGTCATCGCGTCGTAGCGACACACAAGGGGGAAGGGCAGGGCGAAACGGTTCTTGGCGATGTTGCGCGCGGTCCTGTCGACGATCTCGGTTTCGAAAATCACCACGTCATTGATGAATTTGTAGAAGCTTTGCAACAGCACGAAGTCGCGCCACTGCGGGCAATGTTCAAGGAAGGTCGCGCTGAGCGCCAGGGGCTGGCGGCACAGCGGGTAGATCAGTTTGTCGTCGTTTTCCAGCAGGCGGCGAGGGCGTGTGCGGATGGTGGCGCGGCGTTCCCAGTCTTCGGCGATGGAGCGGTAGGCGCTGATGTTCATGGGCGCACCTGTTGCAGCAAGGTGTGTACGTCGTCCCAGAGCTTGATGCGGTTTTCCACGGCGTTGACCGCGGTTTCAGCCGCCTGTTGCTGGCGCTCGGGTGCGTTGTCGGTAAGGCCCTGGAGCATCCTCTGCGCCCCTGGCTCGTGGTCTTGGGTGTCCAGTTCGATGTGGCGGTTGAGGTACTCGCCCAAGGTTGGCGCCTGGCTTCTGATGATCTCACTGCCCTGCAACAGCCGTTCGAACATGCTCGGGATAATGCTTTCGCGGCCGTGCAGGAAGGCGGCGGCCACACAATGGGTGGGCGCATTCAACGCGATGTGCAACGTGCTGGCGACGAAGCGGGCCACGCCGGGCAGCACATCGACCTGGCCCAGGGCGGCATTGGCCTCGACGCCCCGACGTTGCAGCGTGATGAACGTATCGATGGCGTGGGTACTGGCGCCCACTTCGAGCATGGCTTCGCGGTACAGCTCGAAGTGGCTGCAATGACCGCGCCGGGGGTGTTCGTCCGACTCTTCGCCCAGCACGATTTCGTTGATCAGGCGGGCGGCTTGCGGGTCGGTCGGCGGGAGCCAGGGTAATTGCGTACAGGTCAGGTCCCGTTGCAGGCGTTTGGTGAGGCTCATGAAGTCCCAAACGGCAAATACATGGTTTTCCATAAAGATTTGTAACTTGCCAAGTGAAGTTATTTCTTCAAATAACGGATGGCTGCATAACTGCAGTTTTTTTTGTTTAAGTAAACCTTGATACATAGTTGATGCCTATAAGTTGTTGCGACTGCTCTGAAAACAGTGCTGGGCTTTTGCAGCCCAAAAGCGGACAGATAACGTTTAGCCAAGCAGCGCGCGCAGCGCTGCCCAAACAAGGGTTCGTGCAAGCTGTTGAGGTGCTTGGTTTATTGAGGAAAGATAATAAGCCGATTAAACGTTTGGGCGAGCTTATAAATGTATTAGATGTTTTTTCGAAAAGATTCCGATTGTGGGTAAGTTATATTATTAAACGTGGGAAGTTTCTCGAACATTAGCAGGCATTACGCAGTCGAATAGTTTTAACCGGGGCGTCTTGATGCAGGTTCTGCCAACAGCGAAGGTCGCCCCGCAATGCTTGATCGGTGAAGCAGGCTGGAAAAGTTCAGTTGCCGGTCGCCTCAAGGCCCTTGAGGTAAGTGCTGATGACCTCCATGCCTCGCATCAAGTGATTGCGCAACGTCAGGATACTTTCGTCGACCTTCTTCTGCGCCACCAGGCTCAGCAGTTCGCGGTGATCTTCCTGGGACGTCTCGCCGAGCCCCATCGCCTCAAGGTTGAAACGCAGGAAGCGCTCCTCTTCATTCAAACCGTGTTCGACCAACGTGAGTAGCCGCCGGTTGGGGGCCTTGCCATACAGCGCCATGTGGAACAGGCGGTTGAGCCGGCCGATCTCGGTATAGTCTTTCTCTTGTTCCAGCGCCGTGATGAAGGCATCGGCCTGGGCAATGTCGTCTGCGCTGAGCAACGGAATCGACAAGCGCAGCGCTTCGGACTCCAGCAGCATGCGCAGGGCGTAGGTCTCGGCCGAATTGTCTTCGATCAGCGGTGCAACCACCGCCCCCTTGTGCGTCACGACGTGCAGCAACGACTGGGCTTCCAGCTGCCGAAGGGCTTCACGCACGGGCATGCGACTGACGCCGAACAGGCTGGCCAGCTCCTGCTGGCGCATGGCGGTACCACAAGGCAATCGGCCATCGAGGATGGCGTTGCGCAAGGTTTCTTCGATTACGGAACGAGCAAGATGGGCGGGAATAGGCCCGCTGACCTTGATACTGCTCAAAGGGCTCGGCTTTTGCGTCACGGCTACGCTAGCCTCCTCATAGAATGGCAATGGCTTATTGGATCCAATGCACACTAGAGATTGCCTACAGGCTTGTCAAACGAGCAAGGTTTTCGGCTTGTAAGCGGCTAAACACGCCACTCTGGGTGCCCACATCGAGCTTTTGCGCTGTCTTACACGGAGGTGTCGGATTGCCCTGCATTGAACACTTCACCGCCATCGTTTGTTCCATTCCCGCCGCCCAACGCAGGGTTTCGTCGGTGCATTCCTGTCTATGCATATTCTCTAACGGTATTTAAAATACAGTTCTTATATCTATAAAGTCACTCTCCTGTCCGATCGGGAGTGAATTCATGTCAGCCACCTCTACTGTTCCAGCAGCGATCCCTAACGCCCAAACCTTCGAGATTCGTCCACTCCCCGGCAGCGTGGGGGCCGAGATCATCGGCCTGGATTTGTCCCGCCCGGTCAATGACGAGGATTTCGCCCGCATTCACCGCGCGCACCTGGATCACCATGTGGTGGTCTTTCGCGACCAGCGCATCACCCCCGACCAGCAGATCGCCTTCAGCCGTCGCTTTGGCGTGCTGCAGATCCATGTGCTCAAGCAGTTCCTGCTGGCCAACCACCCGGAAATCCTGATTGTCTCCAACATCATCGAAAACGGCCAAGCCATCGGCCTGGGCGATGCGGGCAAGTTCTGGCATTCGGACCTTTCCTATAAAGAACTGCCCAGCCTGGGCTCGATGCTGCATGCCCGGGAACTGCCAGCCGAAGGCGGCGACACCCTGTTTGCCGACATGCACAAGGCCTGGGACCACTTGCCCGAGCACCTGCGCAACGCCGTACACGGCCGCAGCGCTGCGCATTCCTACACCGCGCGTTACAGCGAAACCAAATTCGAAGGCAGCTGGCGCCCGACACTGACTCCCGAGCAGCTCGCCCAGGTCGCCGAAGTGGTCCACCCGATTGTGCGTACCCATCCGGAAAACGGCCGCAAGGCGCTGTTCGTCAGTGAAGGCTTCACCACCCGCATCGTCGGCCTGCCGGAAGACGAAAGCCGCGACCTGCTGGCCCAGCTCTACGCCCACAGCGTGCTGCCGGACAATATCTACCGCCACCACTGGCAGCCCCACGACTTGGTGTTCTGGGACAACCGCTCGCTGATCCACCTGGCTACCGGTTGCCCGAGCCATCTGCGCCGCAAGCTGTACCGCACCACCATCCAGGGCGACGCGCCTTTCTGATTCGGAGCATGACCATGTCCAGAAGCATTCCATTTGCGCGGCTGGCCGCCACGTTCGGCCTGGGTATCAGCCTGCTGGCCGGCAGCCTCGTCGCCCCGACGGTGGCGCAGGCTGAAGGTGAGATTCGCATCGCCGAGCAGTTCGGCATCGTCTACCTGTTGCTCAACGTGGTGCGCGACCAGCACCTCATCGAAAAATACGGTAAGCAGGAAGGCCTCGATATCCAGGTCGACTGGACCCAACTCTCCGGCGGCGCGGCCGTGAATGATGCGTTGCTCTCCGGTTCCATCGACATTGCCGGTGCCGGCGTCGGGCCGCTGCTGACCATCTGGGACCGTACCCGCGGCAAGCAGAACGTCAAGGCCGTCGCCTCCCTCGGTAACTTTCCCTACTATTTGGTGAGCAACAATCCCAAGGTCAAGACCATCGCCGATTTCACCGATAACGACCGCATCGCGGTACCGGCGGTGGGTGTGTCGGTGCAGTCGCGCTTCCTGCAATACGCAGCTGCCAAGCAGTGGGGCGACAAGCAATTCAATCGCCTCGATCAGTACACCGTCGCCGTCCCGCACCCCGACGCCACGGCGGCGCTGATCGCCGGCGGTACCGAGCTGACCGGGCACTTTTCCAACCCGCCGTTCCAGGACCAGGCCCTGGCGAACCCCAATGTGCATGTGGTGCTCAACACTTATGACCTGCTGGGCCCGAACTCGCCGACGGTGTTGTTCGCCACTGAAAAATTCCGTAACGACAACCCGAAAACCTACAAGGCATTCGTCGATGCGCTGACCGAAGCCGCGCAGTTCGCCCAGCACGACAAAGGCGCCGCCGCCGACACTTACATCCGCGTGACCAAGGCCAAGATCGACCGTGCCGAGCTGCTGAAAATCATCGACAACCCGCAATTCGAGTTCAGTGTCACGCCGAAAAACACTTACCCGCTGGCGGAGTTCCTCTACCGCGTCGGCGCAATCAAGAACAAGCCGGAATCGTGGAAGGACTACTTCTTCCAGGACGCCAAGCCCCTGCAAGGAAGCTGAGATGAACGCGCCCCTGCAAGGCCACACGGCCAGCAACCTGCCCACCGCCACTGCGCTGCTGGCGGTGGATAACGTCAGCCTCGAATACCGCACCCCCGAGCGCGTGGTGCGGGCCACGCACCAAGTCAGTTTCGACATCGACCCGGCCGACCGCTACGTGTTGCTCGGCCCGTCGGGTTGCGGCAAATCCACCTTGCTCAAGTCCATCGCCGGGTTTATCCAGCCTTGCGAAGGGGAGATCCGCCTGCTGGGGCAGAGGGTCGAACAGCCCGGTCCAGACCGCATCGTGGTGTTCCAGGAATTCGACCAGTTGCCGCCGTGGAAAACCGTCAAACAAAACGTCATGTTCCCGCTGCTGGCGTCGAACACCCTCAAGCGGCGGGACGCCGAAGAACGCGCGCTGCACTACCTCGACAAAGTCGGCCTTAGTGCCTTTGCCGACGCCTATCCGCACACTCTCTCCGGCGGCATGAAAGCCCGCGTGGCCATCGCCCGCGCCCTGGCGATGCAGCCGAAAATCCTGTTGATGGACGAACCCTTCGCCGCCCTCGATGCGCTGACCCGCCGCAAGATGCAGGAAGAGTTGCTGCGGCTCTGGGAAGAGGTGCGTTTCACCTTGCTGTTCGTCACCCACTCCATCGAAGAGGCGCTGGTGGTGGGCAATCGCATCCTGTTGCTGTCGCCCCATCCTGGGCGTGTGCGCGCGGAAATCCACAGCCATCAATACGATCTGCACAGCCTTGGCGGTGCGCAATTCCAGGCCTCGGCGCGAAGGATTCATCGCCTGCTGTTCGATGAAGCCCCCGAAGCCGAACGTGAGTTGGGCTTCGCCGATATCCGCATCGCTTACTGAAGGGCCCCTCCCATGCGCCAGGAATATGAAGTCACCCTCGAACCGCTGCTCAGCGTCCCCGTGGAGCGCGAGCTGCCCCTGCGCCAACGCGTGTGGCAACAAGGCTGGTTGCGCAAAGGGTTGATCCTGATCGTGCTCGCGATCCTCTGGGAAGCGGTCGCGCGCTACCAGAACAATGACCTATTGCTGCCGAGTTTCTTGCAGACGTTTCACGCGCTCTACGACGGGCTTCTGAGTGGCGAGCTGCTGAGCAAAGTCAGCATTTCGTTGGTGGTGCTGATCAAGGGTTACCTGATCGGCATTGTGCTGGCATTTGCCCTGACCACACTGGCGGTCTCGACCCAACTGGGCCGCGACCTGCTCAGCACCCTGACCTCGATGTTCAACCCGCTGCCGGCGATTGCGCTGTTGCCGCTGGCGCTCTTGTGGTTTGGCCTGGGCCAGAACAGCCTGATTTTCGTGCTGGTGCATTCGGTGTTGTGGGCGTTGGCGCTCAACACCTATTCGGGGTTTCTCGGCGTGTCCGAAACCCTGCGCATGGCCGGTCGCAACTACGGGTTGAAGGGCATGCGCTTCGTGCTGTTCATCCTGATCCCGGCGGCACTGCCGTCGATCCTCGCCGGCCTGAAAATCGGCTGGGCATTCGCCTGGCGCACGCTGATTGCCGCCGAGCTGGTGTTCGGCGCCACCAGCGGTAAAGGTGGCTTGGGCTGGTACATCTTCCAGAACCGCAATGAGCTGTACACCGATAAGGTTTTTGCCGGGCTGGCGGTGGTGATCCTGATCGGCTTGCTGGTGGAAAACCTGGTGTTCGACACGTTCGAGCGGCTCACCGTGAAGCGTTGGGGCATGCAGCGTTGATGCTGTAGCCCCACGCGACATCCCTGTTACGATTGCGCCCAGTTCACTCCCTATCGATCACGAGTGCTTGGCATGCAACTACCGGACATGAACCTGCTGGTCGCTCTCGACGCATTGCTCGACGAGGGCAGCGTGGTCGGTGCTGCGCGGCGGATGAACCTCAGCCCGGCGGCGATGAGCCGCACCCTCACGCGTATTCGCGAGGCGGTGGGTGACCCGATCCTGGTACGCGCCGGGCGTGGCCTGGTGCCGACGCCCAAGGCGCTGGCGTTGCAGGGCCAGGTGCGCAGCGTAGTGGAACAGGCGGCGCTGCTGTTCCGTTCGGCGGATCAGGTCGACCTGAGCACCCTGCGCCGGCGCTTCAGCGTGCGGGCCAACGACTTTTTCATCGGTGTGTATGGCGGTCGTCTGTTCGACACCCTGGAGCGTTCGGCACCGTTATGCGAGCTGTGCTTCGTGCCCGAAGGCGATACCGACGACGAAGCGCTGCGCGAAGGGCGCCTGGACTTGCGGGTGAGCAATACCCTGCCCGCCAGTCCCGAAGTCAAGGTGCAGAACCTGTTCTCCACCACCTTCGTCGGGCTCGCGCGGGAAGATCATCCCTTGTTCGATGAGGAGATCACCGCCGCACGGTTCGCCAGCTATTCCCACATCAGCATCTCGCGACGCGGCATCGCCCGAGGGCCGATCGACACTGCGCTCAATGCCCTGGGCCTGGAGCGCCACGTGGCAATGATCGCCCCGGGTTTTCACGGCGCGATGTTCATGTTGCCCGACTCCGACCTGTTGCTGCCGGTGCCCAAGGAAGCGCTCTACAGCGTCAATCGCTTGAAGTTGCCGTTGCGTGTGTTCCCGTTGCCGATTTCCCTGCCGACCCTGGTCCTGGCCCAATTCTGGCACCCGCGTTTCGACAAGGACCCGGCCCACAAATGGCTGCGCGAAACCCTGCGCGAGAGTTGCCACGCCACCTGGTTGGAAGCCCAGCCTGCCCAGGCTTTAAGCATGCACGATCAAGGGTGGAAGGGGTGAGCCCAGGATTGCGTTCGGCGCACTTATAACCTTCCGATATGTAACTTTTTGTCATGAATGTGCCCGATTAAACTACTCGGGTATTTCTCATCCCGAGTTACCTGTTCATGACGTCCCTCGCTGCCCCGGCCCCCCTGGCCGCGGCCAAACCCACTGCCCCGAGCCCGCCCGTGTTCGGCCCGCGTATCATCGTTGGCCTGGTCGGCGTTTTGCTCGCGGTGTTGGTGTCCGGTCTCAACGAAATGGTCACCAAGGTCGCCCTCGCCGATATCCGTGGCGCGCTGTACATCGGTTTTGACGAAGGCACCTGGCTGGTCGCGGCCTACACGGCCACTTCCGTAGCGGCCATGGCGTTTGCGCCCTGGTGTTCGGTGACGTTTTCTCTGCGCCGTTTCACCCTATGCGCCATCGGCCTGTTCACCGTGCTCGGCATCCTGTGTCCGTTTGCGCCGAACTACGAAAGCCTGCTGCTGTTGCGCACTGTGCAAGGCCTGGCGGGCGGAGCGCTGCCGCCGATGCTGATGACCGTGGCGCTGCGTTTTCTGCCGGCCAACGTCAAACTGTATGGCCTGGCCGGCTACGCGCTCACGGCCACCTTCGGGCCGAGTCTGGGTACGCCGCTGGCGGCGTTGTGGACCGAATACGTCGGCTGGCAATGGGCGTTCTGGCAGATCGTCGGGACGTGCCTGCTGGCAATGGCCGCCGTGGCTTACGGCCTGCCACAAGACCCGCTGCGGCTGGAGCGCTTCAAGCAGTTCAACTGGCGCGGCCTGCTGCTGGGTTTTCCGGCGATCTGCATGCTGGTGATCGGCCTGTTGCAGGGCAACCGCCTGGACTGGTTCGAGTCGGGCCTGATCACCGGCTTGCTGGGCGGCGGCGCATTGTTGCTGGTGCTGTTCATGTTCAATGAATGGTCGCACCCGATGCCGTTTTTCAATTTGCAGATGCTTGGCCTGCGTAACTTAGCGTTTGCCCTGATCGTGCTCGCGGGGGTGTTGATAGTGCTGACCTCAGTGATCATCATCCCGTCGAGTTTCCTTGCCCAGATTCAGGGTTACCGGCCGCTGCAAACCGCGCCGCTGATGTTGCTGATGGCGCTGCCGCAATTGATCGCGCTGCCGCTGGTGGCGGCGATGTGCAACCTGCGTTGGGTCGATTGCCGTTGGGTGCTGGGGATCGGGCTGGGCCTGTTGGCGCTGTCTTGCATCGGCAGTGTGCACCTGACGTCGGCGTGGGTGCGCGACGATTTCTATGGCCTGTATCTGCTGCAAATCTTCGGCCAACCCATGGCCGTGTTGCCGCTGCTGATGCTCTCCACGGGCAGCATCCAACCGGCGGACGGGCCGTTCGCTTCGGCCTGGTTCAACACCGTCAAGGGGCTGGCCGCCGTGATCGCCACCGCCGTTCTCGATGTGCTGACCACCCGGCGCCTGCATTTCCACTCGACTGTGCTGGTCGACCGCCTGGGCAACTCGCCACTGGCCGACAGCGACGCGCCGGGCCTGGCCCAGCGCCTGCACGCGCAGGCCGTGGTGCTCACTTCCTCGGATCTCTATTACGTCATGGCGGTTGTCGCGGCGACGTTGATCCTGCTGATTTTCTGGATGCCCACGCGGATTTTTCCGCCCCGCGCGCCGACTTGATTGCTCACCGAGCCCTAAGGACTTTCCATGAAACGCAAAGACAAAATGGCTGTCTCCGCCATCGCTGTGTTCGCCGTCGGTGTGCTGCTGTACCAGGCTGTGCCGGGTCTGCTGGGCAGCCAGCGCCAGACCACCAATGACGCCTTCGTCGCCGCCGACTTCACCCTGGTCGCACCCCGTGTGGCCGGGTTTATCAAGGAGGTGTTGGTGGAAGACAACCAGCGCGTCAAGGCCGGCCAGTTGTTGGCGCTGATCGACGACCGCGATTTTCGCGCCGCCGCCCAGGCTGCCGATGCGGATATGTTGGTGGCCCAGGCTCAACTGAAAAACGCCACCGCCACCCTTGAGCGCCAAAGCTCGGTGATCACCCAGGCCCAGGCCACGGTGGCGGCAGAGCGCGCCGAAGTCGCCTTCGCCGAACACGAACTGAACCGCTACAACCACCTCGCCGGTGTCGGTGCGGGCACTGTGCAGAACGCCCAGCAAGCCAGGACGCGCATCGACCAGGCCACCGCGCGCCTGACCAATGCCACGGCGGTGCTGGCGGCCGAGCGCAAGCAGGTGGAGATCCTCAGCGCCTTGCGCGACGCCGCCGCCGGTGGACTCAAACGCGCCCAGGCCGCTCTGGAAATGGCCAGCTATCAGTTGTCCTATACGCGCATCGTCGCGCCGCTGGATGGCATGGTCGGCGAACGCGCGGTGCGGGTCGGCGCCTACGTCACGCCGGGCAGCAAAATCCTCGCGGTGGTGCCGTTGGCCGAGGCATACGTGGTCGCTAACTTCCAGGAAACCCAGCTTCTCCATATGCATGCCGGCCAGGCCGTGCAGGTGCGCGTCGACAGCCTCGACGGCGAGTTGCTCGACGGTCACCTTGAAAGCCTGGCACCCGCGACCGGGGTGACGTTCGCCGCGGTCAAACCGGACAATGCCACCGGCAACTTCACCAAGGTGGTGCAGCGCATTCCGGTGAGGATCGTCCTCGAACCCCACCAAGCGCTGACCGAACGCCTGCGCGTCGGCATGTCGGTGGAAGCCAGCGTCGACACCCGGTCCGTCGCGCAACAGCGTGAGGTGGCCCAGCAATGAGACAGGTCGCCTGGCTTACCTTGAGCCTCATCAGCCTGACCGCCTGCAGCGTCGGCCCGGATTTTCAGCGGCCACAAGGCCTGCCCATGGCGCAATGGGCCGAACCCCAGGGCCGTCAGGCGGCCAGTCGCGCGGTCAGCGATGCGCTGCAAGAGCGCTGGTGGGACGTGTTCCATGACGAGCAACTGTCGGCCCTCACCCGTCGCGCCCTCACCGATAACCTGGACCTGAAACTGGCCAGCAGCCGCCTGCAACAAAGCCGCGCCCTGCGCCAGGTGATCACCGCCGAACGTTACCCCAATGTCGATGCCACGGGTGGCTCTCAGCGCAAACGCAACAGCGGCAAAGGCTTGAGCGACCCTTCTGGCGAAAATGGTCGCTCGGCGTTCAGCCAATGGGACATGGGCTTCTCCGCCTCCTGGGAACTGGACTTCTGGGGCCGCGTCAAGCGCGAAACCGAGGCCGCCGACGCCACCCTGCACGTCGCCGAAAACGACCGCCGCGCCGTGTTGCTGTCGGTGCTGGCCGAGACCGCCCAGGACTACATCCAACTGCGCGGCGTGCAGAACACCCGCGCCGTCACCGAACAAAACCTTGCCGTCGCCCGCCGCAGCCTCTCACTGTCGCAACTTCGCCTGGCTGACGGTGTAGCGACGGACCTGGACGTGGCTGAAGCCGCCGCCCAGGTTGCGGCCATCGAAGCGCGCCTGCCGGATTTGCAGCAACGCCAGGACCAGTTGATCAACGCTCTCAGCCTGCTGATGGGCGAACCGCCGCAAGCCCTGCATGCGCAACTGTCCAGGGACGCGGCCGTGCCGCAGACCCCGCGTCAGGTTGCCATCGGCCTGCCTTCGCAACTCGCCGAACGCCGCCCCGATATCCGCCAGGCCGAAGCGCGCCTGCACGCCGCCACCGCCAGCATCGGCGTGGCCCGGGGCGACTTCTACCCGCGCATCACCCTGTCCGGCAGTCTCGGCTCCCAGGCCATGCAACTGTCGGACTTCGGCTCCTGGGGCTCCCGCGCATTTGCCTTCGGCCCGCAATTCAGCCTGCCGCTGTTCAACGGCGGGCGCTTGCAAGGCATGTTGAACCTGCGCGAAGCCCAGCAGCAGGAAGCCGCGCTGGCCTACCAACACACCGTGCTGCGTGCCTGGCATGAAATCGACGATCAACTGACCCGCTACAACACCAGCCAACTGCGCCGCGACAGCCTCGCCGAAGCGGTGCGCCAGAACCAGATCGCCCTGTCCACCGCGCAACACCAGTACGTCGAAGGCGTGGTGGATTTCGTCAACGTACTCACCGTGCAAAGCGCGCTGCTGACCACGCAAGAGCAGTGGGTGGAAAGCTCTACCGGCGTGTCGTTGGCGATGGTGGGGTTGTATAAAGCGCTGGGCGGCGGCTGGGAGTCGGTCTACCCGTTGACGGACGTTCGACGCTGAAATGGGAAAATCTTCTCGTCATTTCCTGCGAGGCGAAGATTTAGAAAGGGGTCGAGGTTAGCCCGGGCCTCCGTTGGAGCAAAGACGCATGGCTTCTTGCATATTTTAATTGGGCGTCAGGATTGATCAGGGGTTGCGCAAAAACACCACATACCCGCGAAACCACTCACTCCCCTTCAAATACCCCGGCGCCGTCCATTCCCCGCCCTGGATCAAGCCGATCTTGAACGGCAGCCCCAGCCGATTCATCCGTGGCAGATACGCGGCGTAATCCGGGATGCTCTGGCGCCCCTGATACGTCTGCACCACCACCTCATCCACCACGCCGTTGAGCCGGGCGATGGCGGTTGGGTCGGCGTTGCTGCTCCAGTCCATCAGGCCGGTGATGCTCAGGCGCAGGTCGGCGGGCAGGCGCTGGCGCAGGTCGCGCAGGAAGTCGGCGTATTCGTGCAGGTACTGGGTGCGGGCGTCGAAGTCGATCTGGATGCCGATCACCGGGTTGCCGGCGTCGCGCCAGCGTTGTACCTGGCCGAGCAGTTGGGTGTAGACGCGGTCCGGCCAGCGCAGGGTGTGGGCGCGGTAGACCAGCCAGATGTCGCCCTGGGTGATGCGCGGCACGCTTATGCCCTGGGCGATCAATTGCACGCCGCGTTGGGGCGCGCGGCGGGTGGCGTTGATCTGGCCCTGGAGGATGTACAGGGTGTTTGCCTGCTTGAGCACCGGCTGCGGCGTGACCCCGCTCCACAGCCAGAAGGCGTCATAGTCGCGGGCGTCGACCGCGCCGAAAGCCGGGCTTGCCAGCAACAGCAAGCCGAGCCACAGCGGTTTCACCAGTAGTACTGCAGGGATTTGCCCCACTGCGTGTCGGCAAAGCCCGTCTTGAGTTGACGGAACCAGGCCTTGCGCACGGCCGGTGCGACGTCTTCGCCGCCGCAGCTGTTATAGCCGGCGGGCGCGTAGCAGTTGATGGCGCGGAACAGCGCGTAGGCTTTGTCGGTTTTCGGCGCCTTGGGGTTGCCGATCACCTGTTGGTAGCCGTCGAGCCGCGAGAAGGTGTCACCCTTGAAGTCCGATGGCGTACTGCCCAGGCTGCCGGCGGCGCGTGCCTGTTCAAGGGGCATGCCGTCGAGGTTGTTGCGCAGGATGAACTCACCGAAGCAGTTCAGGCCTTGTGGGTTTTTCGCGTCGTTCTGCAAGGTCGCGGCGGTTTGCGCAATGCTCGGGCAGACGTAGCCGGATTCAGCTTTTTCGCCGTTCCACTGGAACAGTTTCAACGTCTGGCTGGCGCTGTAGACATAACCCAGGCTGGTGCCCAGCTTGTCGTCCGGGGCCGACGCCGGCAGTTGCTTGAGGTCGTCGTCGAAGGTGGCGAACTGGCCGCGCAGCAGGTCTTTATAGAGCAGCACGAATTGGGCGGTCTGGCGCTCCAGCGGGTCATGGGCCTGGGCGATCTGTTGGCGCAGCAAGTCCGGCCCGGCGATGTGGCGCAGCAGGATGTAGCGCACCTGTTTGGCGCTGATCGGCGAATCGGCGGCGAACACCTTGGCCAACTGGCCGCTGCGTTCGTAATTCATCGCCAGTGCCAGCTCCAACTGGTCGCGTTGCAGCGGTTGCTTGGCCAGCGGCAGCAGTTGCAGCCACAGGGTTTCGGCGGCTTTCCAGTCTTGCTTGGCTTCCAGGGCCAGGCCGCGCAGGGTCTGTTGGCTGAAGGCGAAGTAATCCGGGTTCGACGGCACGTCCTGGGGCAGGTGTTTCAACGCGTTGTCGGGTTGATGCTCGACGTACAGGGCATACGCCGCTTGCAGGTAGTCGAACAGCGCCGGCGTGTCGGCAAACACGGCTTTTTGCTGATCGAGATCGGCGCGGCTGAGGGCCGGCGGCGTGTGAGCGCGCATCCGCATCAGGTCGCTGACGAGCAGGATCATCGGGTTCTGGACTGCCTTGCCGTTGACCATCAGCAGCTTGACGTCGGCTTCGGCCACCAGCTCATCCACGGACACATTGCGCTGGGCGTCGGTGGCCTGGGTCAGTTGCCAGGCATAGGCCTCGGCGAGCTTGGCTTGATCGTCCGCCAACCAATACACCCGGCGCAGCAGGCCACGGGCGGAGGCGACGTAATCACCCTGTGGATAAGTCTTCAGGTAACCGAGGAAGCCTTCCTCGGCGTCGCTCAGGGCGGACTTATCCACATGCTCGAGTTGCGGCATGCCGTATTCGTCGAAGGCGTCGGCCTGCGCCTGGTTCAGTGACGTCCGCGCGGTCATGTACAGCGCGGTTTCCTTCAGCCAGGGCACATTGCTGGTGCTGGCGCCGGCGAAACCGCGCTCGGCGTCGCTGAAACGGCCGCTATAGAAGTCGGCGGCGGCCTGCAGATAAGTGCGGAACAATTGGCCTTCGCTGGATTGGATCTGCTGTGCATCCAGCACTTGGCCTTCCCAAGAACAGGCCGTGAGCAATTGCAAACGCGCCTTCACCAGTAGCTCGCGTTCGGCTGCCGGCATGTCGGCCTTGAGCACCTGGCGGATAAACGCGGTGGCGCTGTCATCGTCGTTGCTGCGGCAGCGGCTGCCTTCGCCATTCAGGAAGTCAGCCCCCGCCGATTTGTATTCGTCGCGCTTGATGCCCAAAGGCTGGAGCAGGGTGTCGAGTTCGGCGCTGGGCGAGGTGTGCGATGTGTTATCCGCTTCGGCCGGCGCGGCGGCGATCGGCACCAGGCGGTACACCGGGAACGGCACCGGACCGAAGCCTTGGGACAGGTCGTCCTCGCTCAAGGCGTTCGGCGCCAGGGGCGCGGCTTTTTTGTCGGCCAGCAACAGGCGCAGGTTGGTTCGGCTGTCATTGCCGGGGCTCAGGAACGGCAGGTTGTTGCAGGTGTCCAGGCTGTCCCGCGAGACCCTCCAGTCGGGGTAGCACGAGTCGTCGGAGCTGGCGAGTGCCGGCAGGGAGAGACCGGCGAGCAGGGCCAGTGCCAGGGGTGACAGAAAACCAATGTGCATGACGTGTCCTTGATCCTGAGTCCTTGGAGGTCGGCAATCATAACGTGATCCGGCGAAGGCTTCGGCAAAGGCCTACAAAAAATGCTGATTTGTCTGACTGGGGGTAGTGGCAATTTAACTCCGCTGCCCTAGACTGCGCACATCGTCAGGGAGGTCGAATGTATGAAGCAGTTATGTAGATCGGTACTGGGATTTTCCTGCTTGGTGAGCCTGGCGCCGATGGTCATGGCGGACGATCCGCTGTTGGACCACGCGCCCGCAGCGGCCGTCAGCGCCGACAGCGAAGCCCGTGGTGTATTGCGCGCCCGTGACCAGGCGATGCTTGCCAGTGAATTGTCGGGGCGGATTGTCGAACTGCCGTTCAGCGAGGGCGAGTCGTTCAAGAAAGGCGACACCCTGGCGCGTTTCGATTGCTCGGCCTACCAGGCCCAACTCAATGCCGCCTCGGCCGCCAGCCGTGGCGCCGGCGAAGAACTGGCCCACAACAAACAACTGGCGGCGCTGAATTCGGTCGGCCGGTTCGAAGTGGCCCGCGCCGAAGCCAAACTCACCGAAACCCAGGCCCAGTCCCAGGTCTATCAGGTGCAGGTCAAGCGCTGCAGCGTGCTGGCGCCGTATGACGGCCAGGTGGTGCAGCGCAAAGTCCAACGTTATGAAAGCGTCTCGGCCGGCGCACCGCTGCTGGAAATCGTCGACAACCGCAGCCTGGAGATCCACCTGCTGGTGCCGTCGCGCTGGATGGGCAAACTCAAGCCCGGGCAGACGTTCAGCTTCACCCCCGACGAAACCGGCCAGGCATTCAACGCCACCGTCAAACGCCTTGGCGCGCGCATCGACGAAGGCAGCCAGACCCTGTTGCTGGTCGCGACCTTGCCCAATGCCAGTGGGTTGATGGCCGGCATGAGCGGCACCGCGCACTTTGCACAACTGCAATGAACGCACCGATGACGGGCAATGCCGAGCGGGTATTCGCGCAGTTTCTCGAATTGGAACGCCAGACCCGCGCCGCCCAGAGCACTGAGCAATTGGCCTACAGCCTGGTCAACGATGGGCAACCGCTGTTCGGCTATCGCCATGCGGCGCTGTTGATCGCCGGCAAGGTGCGGGCGGTGACGGCGGTGAGCAGCGTCGACCCGAACGCGCCGTTCGTGGCCTTCGTCGAGCAGGCCGTGGCCCAACTGCACAAACACGGGCTGGGCCAGACCGCCCGGGAAGTGCCGGCCGCGCAATTGAGCGCGCAACTGCAGGCCGACTGGCAGAGCCTGTCCGCCGGCCATGTGTTCTGGTTGCCCTTGATCGACCCGCAAGGCCGAGTGTTCGGCGGTGTGTGGCTGGCGCGGGATACGCCCTGGAACCCGGCCGAGCAGGTGCTGCTGGCGCAGTTGGGCGACACCTACAGCCACGCTTGGCGTGCGCTGCAACCGCGCCAGCCGTGGCGCCTGCGCCTGACCCGCAAACGCCAGGTGCTGGTGGTGGTCGCGTTGCTGCTGATGCTGCTGATTCCGGTGCGCCAATCGGTACTGGCGCCCGCCGAAGTGGTGCCGTTGGCCGGCCAGGTGGTAGCGGCGCCGCTGGATGGGGTGATCGCCGAGTTCCTGGTCAAGCCCAACCAGACGGTGAAAACCGGCGACCTGCTGCTGCGCTTCGAAAGCACCACCCTCACGGCCCAGGCCGATGTGGCAGCGCGTGCCCTGGGCGTGGCCGAAGCGGAGCTCAAGGCTAATTCCCAGCGCGCCTTTGCCGATGCCGAATCGAGTTCGCGTATCGACCTGCTCGCGGCCCGGGTCGAGCAAAAACGCGCCGAGCGCGACTATGCCCGCGAACTGCTCAAGCGCAGCGAAGTACGCGCCGAGCGTGACGGTATCGCGGTGTTTGCCGACGCCGAACGCTGGACCGGCAAACCGGTACAGACCGGCGAGCGTCTGCTGCAGATCGCCGATCCCGGCCAGGCAGAGTTGCGCATCGAACTGGCGGTGGGCGATGCCATCGCATTGGCGCCCGACGCCCAGGTTGCGCTGTTCCTCGACAGCGACCCGTTGCAGCGCCACCTCGCCACCTTGCAACGCGCCGCCTACGAGGCGCAGCCCACGCCCGGCGGGCAACTCGCCTATCGCCTCGATGCGCGCTTCGATGAGGCACCGCCACGCATCGGCCTGCGCGGCACGGCGAAGCTCTTCGGTGAGCGCGCGCCCCTGGCCCTGTACCTGTTGCGTCGGCCATTGGCCGGCTTGCGCCAGAGCGTTGGCCTCTGATGAACCTGCCCCCACTGCGTGAAGACCTGCAACTGTCCAGCGCCGGCGCGGCCCTGGACGGCTCGCCGCGCTGGACCCTGGCCGACCCGGTGCGCGGGCGTTACTTCAAGCTCGGCGCCACCGCCATTCGGCTGCTGCGCCACTGGTCCTTGGGCGACCCGCAACACGTCCTGCAAGCCGCCAACCGTGAGCCGGGCCTGCCCCTGGGCGCCAGCGAAGTGGATGAGCTGCTGAGCTTCCTGCGCGCCCATGACCTGATCGCCGCGCTGGACCCGCAGCAACGTGCCAGTTACGCCTACAAGGCCGCCGCCCGTAAGCAAAGCCTGTGGCAAATCCTGCTGCATCAATATTTGTTCTTCCGCATCCCGCTGTGGCGCCCGGACGCGTTCCTCAACCGCGCCTGGCCGTGGCTGGCGCGCTTCGGGCCGGGGCTGTTGCGCTACGGCTTGCCGCTGACCCTGGGCCTGGGCGTGTTTCTGGTGGCGCGGGACTGGCAGCGCTTTCTGGCGACGTTCCCGCACCTGTTCAGCCTCGGCGGTGCCCTGGCGTTTGGCGTGGCGCTGTTCTTCGCCAAGCTGTGCCATGAATTCGGCCATGCCTTCATGGCCAAGCGCGCCGGGTGCCGCGTGCAAAGCATGGGCGTGGCGTTCATGGTGTTGCTGCCGATGTTCTACACCGATGTGAGTGACGCCTGGCGGGTCAATGATCGGCGCGCGCGATTGCTGATCGGCGCCGGTGGGGTGATGGCCGAGTTGTTGCTGGCCTGCGTGGCCTTGCTGGCCTGGTCGCTGCTGCCGGACGGCGCGGCGCGCACGGCGGCGTTCATGTTGGCCAGTGCGACGTGGCTGACCACCCTGGCGATCAACCTCAACCCGTTCATGCGCTTCGATGGTTATTTTTTGATCAGCGACTTGTGGGGCGTCGACAACCTGCAAGGTCGCGCCTTCGCCCTTTGCCGCTGGCGCCTGCGCGAGTGGTTGTTCGGCTATGGCGAACCGGCGCCGGAACCCTGGGCGCCGAACATGCAACGGCGCCTGCTGTGGTGGGGTTACCTGGCCTGGTTGTGGCGGGCGGCGCTGTTCCTGGGGATTGCCCTGGCGGTGTATCACCTGTTCTTCAAGCTGCTGGGGATCTTCCTGATGCTGGTGGAACTGGTGTGGTTCATCTGCCTGCCGATCTTCAAGGAGTGGCGCGAATGGTGGAGTCGCCGCAGCCAGGCCCATGCGCCGCGGGTGCTGCTCAGCGGCCTGGGGCTGCTGTTGATCGTGCTGGCCCTGGTGGTGCCGTGGCGCAGTGCCGTGGAGTTGCCGAGCATGCTCGAGGCCGGGCGCGCCAGTGCCTTGCACGCGCCGGTGGCGGCGCGGGTGAAACAGTTGCGGGTGGTGGATGGGCAAGTTGTGACCCAGGGCCAGGTGCTGATCGAATTGGAATCGCCGGATTTGGATGCGCGGCAAAGCATCGTGCGCCGCGAAGTGGAGATCCTGCAGTTGCAGATGCGTCGCCAGGCCGGACGCAGTGAAACCGCGGCCGACGCCGGGATCAACGATCAGCGCCTGTCCCAGGCCCTGGCCGAATACCGCGGGCTTGCCGCCCAGCGCGAACGCCTGCTGTTGCGTGCGCCCCATGCCGGCACCGTGCGCGACGTGCTGCCGCAATTGAGCGTGGGCCGCTGGCTGTCGCCTAAAGACGCGCTGGCGCGAGTGGTCGAGGAGGGCGCGCGCCTGCGCGGGTATCTGGCGGAAGCCGAGCTGTGGCGGGTGACGCCGGGGGCGAGCGGGCGCTTTATCGCCGATGACCCGATGCGCGCCGCCATCCCGGTGGTGCTGACCGATATCGATGCCAACGGCGTGGCCTATCTGGACCAGGAAGCCCTGACCTCCGACCACCACGGGCCGATTGCCGTGCGCCGCGACGAAAACCAGCGCCCGGCGCCGGTGCAGGCGCAGTACGGCGTGCGGTTGCGCAGTGCGCAACCGATCGCCACCCCCCATCAACCGCTGCGCGGCGTGGTGGTGTTGCAAGGGCGCAGCGAGTCGGTGCTGGGCGTGGCCTGGCGTCGAGCGGCGGCCTTGGGCGTGCGGGAAAGCGGATTCTGACAGGAGTGCAAAGGCATGTTGAACAAGGACGGCGCTTTGGCGCAGGGCCTGGTGGTGCGCCCGTCACGGCCCACCGACGGGCCATTTCTGCAAAGCCTCTACCGCTCGGCGCGTGCCGATTTGCAGTGGATCGACGGTGAGCAGGGGCTGGTCGAGGCGGTGATCGCGCAACAGTTTCAAGTGCAGGAAAACGGCATGGGCGAGCATTTTCCCGGGGCCTTGCATTATGTGATCGAAAAACTCGACACGCCCATTGGCGCCCTGAGTGCCGATTTCGGCCCGAATGAAATCCGTGTGCTGTACCTGGCGTTTATCCCCGCTGCCCGAGGCCAGGGTTTTGGCCGCGCGGTACTGCACGGCGTGCAACGGGCCGCGCAGCAGGTGTGTTGCCCGGTGGCCACGGTGGTGTGGGCGAGCAACCCCCATGCGCGCCAGCATTACCTGGCGCTGGGGTTTCGGTTGGAGGAAGAGACGCCCGCCGCGCAGCGGCTGGTGTGGTACCCGTCTCAGTTGAACACGATGCAGAAATAACCGCGGGCGTTGTCGCGGCCCATGGCGGGTTCGCGGGACACAAACACCTGCTCCAGGCAGGTCTGCGCCAGCGGCAAACGGCAGAGGCCGTCGACGAAATCCGTCGGCTCCAGGCTGTCGAGCAACACGCTGAAGGCCGTGCGCGGGCTGCCCGGCACGCTGGCTTTGGGCGCATCAGTCACCTGTTGGATCTGGATCGGCAGCGCCGACCCATCCGGCAGGTACAACACACTCGTGCGCGCAAGCAGAGGGCGAAAGTGCTCGGGGGTGACCAGGTTCAACATACATCGGCTCCGTGTCAGAGAGGCCGAGGCCCAAGTGCCCCGGCCCGGGTGCGGGTCAGT
The DNA here is from genome assembly GCF_023651955.1 of Pseudomonas sp. Y39-6. Lineage (NCBI taxonomy): Bacteria > Pseudomonadati > Pseudomonadota > Gammaproteobacteria > Pseudomonadales > Pseudomonadaceae > Pseudomonas > Pseudomonas sp. Y39-6. The sequence continues at coordinate 160,507 of NZ_CP069594.1, forward strand.
CGCGTGACGGGAAGACCCCGTTCAGGGCAATGCTGAAGTTGATCACCAGGAACGGGTTCATCGTGTCCATGGGCAACCCTTGGCCGGCCAAGGCCAGCGTGCCGGTCAAGCTCGTGCTGACGCCTTTGAGCGGTACCGGGCTGGCGCCCTGCTGGTCGGAAAAGATCGAGGCACTGCCCGGCCCGCCGCCGGAGGCGCCGATAAACGCGTTGGCGGCGCTCGGCGCTGTAAGCGGGTTGCTGGCGGTGGCGGCCAGTTGCACCGCCGCGCTGACTGCCAGCGCCGCCGTGCTATGGGTGTGCGTGGGTAGGTTGGCCTGGGTGGCCATCACACTTTCGACGCCGTCGACGTCGCCGATCAACCGCTGCGACAGGCCCGGGCCATTGCCTTGGCCGATGGGCAGGCGACCTTGCAGGTCAGGCAGCTTGAAGGTTTGCGTGCCGTCCCCGCCATATGTCGTGCCGATCAGCGCGTACAGCGCCTGGTATTGGCTGATGGGCAGGAGCTGGCCGGCGCAGAAGGCCCAGTTTCTTGGGGCGAAATTAAAGGCGAAAGGTTGGATGGTGCCGATGAATACTTCCATGAATCGTTCATCCTTGTGTGAGCTGTTCAAGGGGATATAAAGCCAGTCGATCCGGCTTCATCGCAGAGCGTAGACGCAGGTTTTGAGCGCTGCCTGCCGGTTGCGAAACAACGAGCGAATCCGGGGCTTTTGTCCTAGAGTGGCGCTTGTTTGCGCATGCGCAGGTTTGGCCCTGGAAATGGGCAGTGGCGGGGGAATCGGGGTGCGACGGTCTGTGGTAGAGCAAGACGACAAAGTTGGGGTGATTTCTGCTGTCAATCGCCTCGCAAAGGGCCGTGACGGTGGCGATTGGTTGCGCCAGTTATGGTGGGTGCCGATTCTGGCGCTGGCGCTGGCCGTGCGTTTTTATGGCCTGACGGCCGCGGCGATCTGGGGCGACGAAGGCTCGAGCCTGCTGCTCAGCCAATATGCGGCGACCGACCTGTGGTTTCACGCCGCCCACGATGTGCATCCGCCGTTGTATTTCTTCTTGCTGCGCGGCTGGATCGAGCTGTTCGGCGACGGCATCTGGTCGATTCGCAGCATGAGTGCGATTCCCGGTGTGGTCGTGGTGGGCCTGGGCATCTGCCTTGCGCGGCAGTTGTCCACCCTTCGTGCCGCCGTGCTGGCGGGTGTGCTGCTGGCGCTGTTTCCCAGCGCGGTGCGCTACAGCCAGGAAGTGCGTATGTACTCGCTGCTCGGCGTGTGGCTGCTGGGCGCGACGCTGGCGTTGGTGTATTGGGTGCGCCACCCCGAGCGCACGCGCTACCTGCTGGGGTATGGGCTGCTGATGGCCGCCGGTTTCTATACCCATTACTTCACCGCGTTGTGTGTGTTGGTGCATTGGGCCTGGCTGGGCCTGTTGAGTGCGTCCCAGCCCCCCGGTCGGCGCTTGATCACGCGTCCGGCCTGGTGGGTGGCCAACGTCGCGATCGTGCTGGTGTACCTGCCTTGGCTGCCGAACCTGGTGGGCCTGGTGCAGCATGTCGAACAGCTCAAGGTCGGCGGCGACATCGGCTGGGAAGAGCCGATCAACCTGTTCTCCGTGCCGTCGATGATCTGGCAGTTCATGTTGCAGGACGAGGGTCTTGGCTTATCGCCTGTGCTGTTCTGGTCATTCCCGCTGCTGCTGGTGGCCGTGGTCGGCGTCTGCGCCTGGCGCGATCAGACGCGCTACCGGTCGGCCGGTCTGTTGGCGCTGTTTTTCTTGCTGCCGTTGCTACTGGTGTACGGGGTGTCGTTTATCTCGTCGGTGTTTATCGAGCGTTACCTCACCGTCTATGCCCTGGCTTTGCCGATCATCCTGGCGCTGGCCATCGACCGCCTGCCCGGACGTCTTTCATGGCTGGGCGCGGCATTGTTCGTGCTGTGCGTCGGTGTGGAACTGCTGGGGGTGAAGAACAATGCCACCGTGGATGTGGATGATCAGTTCAACGTGCCGGTGGAGTTCGTCAATCGCAACTACCAGGAAGGTGACCGCATCGTCCTCAGCGACATGCTGTGGTACCTCAGCTACGTGTATTACGACCGGACCGACGCCCAATTGCAGCTTTACACCCCGCCCAAACCGGATGGCACGCCGACGCGGCCGAACTCCTATGGTTTTGGCACGCTGGTGGATCAGGACGGCGGGCGTATTTACCTCGACCGTTTGTCGGCATTACCGGCCGATACCCAGCGTGTCTGGCTGATCAGCAGCAACGAAGCACCGGACGATTTTGCGCCGCTACCGGACGGATGGCGTGAAAAAATGCAGCAGGACGGGGGCGGTGCCAGGGCGCGATTATTCGTGCTATGCCTCGGCCCAGAGCCTTCGCAGCCAGAGGCCTGCCGCTAATATCCATTTGGAATGAAGGGAATATCAAAACAGTGGCATTTGACCACTAGTGAACTTTGTAATCATCAGTTACGATTCGTATACAAATGGATTTTTGTCCTACAAAAGTGGTGAAGGGATGCAGTATCACTTTATCTCCGGTTTGCCCCGCTCCGGTTCGACGCTGCTGTCTGCGATCCTCTTGCAGAACCCGCGCTTTCACGCTGGCATGAGCAGCCCCGTGGGCACTCTGTTCAACGGCGTGCTGGGGCAATGCAGTGCTGGCAGCGAGTTCGGCTCGGTCATCGATGCCAACACCCGGCGCCGCTTGCTGCGCGGGTTGTTCGATGCCTATTACGCCGACCGCGCCCCTGTGCCGGTGGTGTTCGACACCAATCGCCAATGGTGCGCCCGCATGCCGGCGCTGCACGACCTGTTCCCCCAGGCCAAGGTGATCGCCTGCGTGCGTAATGTGGCGTGGATCATGGACAGCCTCGAGCGTGTGTACCGCGCCAACCCCTTCGAAAACACCAAGCTGTTCAACGACGACGTCGAGCGCAACACCGTCTACAGCCGTGTCGAAACCCTTGGCCAGCGCAATCGCCTGGTGGGGTACGCCTGGTCGGCGCTCAAAGAGGCGTACTACGGCGAACACGCCGACTCGATGCTGGTGGTCGACTACGACTTGCTCTCCCAGGCCCCCGAGCGGGTCATGCGGCTGGTCTACGAATTTATCGGCGAGCCCTGGTTCGAGCACGATTTCGAGCACCTGAGCTACGACGCGCCGGACTTCGACGACGCCCTCGGCGTGAGCGGTTTGCATCGGGTCAAACCGAAGGTGGAACTGCAGCCCCGGCGGACCATCCTGCCGCCCGATCTCTTCGAGCAGTTCGCGCATATGTCTTTTTGGCGTGATGGCACTTCCAGCGCCGCCAATGTGATCCGTACCAAAGCCGATGCCGCGATCAGTTGATCGCGGTTTTTTTCATTGCGCAAATCAGCATTCGACCAACGGGTGAGCAGCATGTGGTGGAACAACCTTAAGGCACGGCCAGCAACAACCAATGCCAGCACCCTGGCGACGCCGATGATTATGTCCCTGGAACCGCGCATGCTGTTCGACGGCGCAGTGGCCGCCACCGTGGCCGATGCGGCCCAGGCCGACAGCCACGCCACCGCAGATGCTGCGGCCAAGGCGCCGACGACCACCGAACACGCCGCCACCGGCAGCGAAAGCCACGCGCAGTCCGACGCGCCCGCCACCCCCGCGCCGGTTGCCGTGCCGGGGCAGAGCGTGGTGTTTGTCGATGCCCGCGTGAAGGATTCCGCCGAGCTGCTCAAAGGCGTCGCACCCGGCACCCAAGTGGTGCAACTGGATGCGAGCAAGGACGGCCTGCAGCAGATCGCCGATTACCTGGGCAGCCATCAGGGCGTCAGCTCGGTGCAGATCATCGCCCACGGCAATGCCGGTGATCTGTGGCTGGGCAGTACCTATTTGTCTGCCGACAACGTCGCGGCCCGCAGCGAAGTGCTGGCGCAGATCGGTCAGGACATGAACGTGGGCGGCGATATCCTGATCTACGCCTGCAACACCGCCGCTGGCGACAAAGGCATCAACTTTGTCGACTCCCTGGCGCAACTGACCGGGCGCGATGTTGCCGCGTCCACCAACCGCACCGGCCTGGGCGGCGACTGGACCCTGGAAGTCGCCACCGGCTCCATCGAAAGTCATACGGCGTTGTCGTACCAGGCGATGTCGGCGTATCAGTACGGCCTGGCGACCATTACCGTGACCAGCAACGCTGACAGTGGCGTCGGTTCACTGCGTTCGGCCCTGAGCAGCGCGGTGGCGGGTGATATCGTCACCTTCAACTCCAGCATGACGGTCAACCTGAATTCGCAACTGGTCATCAGCAAGAACCTGACCGTCGAGGGCGACCTGAACCTCGATGGCGTTGCTGATGTGACCCTCAGCGGGCAGCACAAGACCCAGGTGCTCAAGGTTAACAGCGGTGTCACCGCGACCTTGGACGGCTTGGTTATCACCCAGGGTCTAGCGGCTGGCAACGGCGGCAATGGCAGCGCCAATAGCAGCGGTGCCACCGCAGCCAATTTGTTGGGGGCGGGGATAAGTAACTTCGGTGTCCTGACCCTGAATAATGTCAGCGTGACAGCGAACGCGGCCTCAGGCGGCGGCGGTGGTGGTGGCGCGGGCGTTGGTAATGCCAGCGGTGGCGGTGGTGGTGGCGGCGCGTTGGGCGGCGGCATCGGCGGGACTGGCGGCAACTCCGGGGCCAACCTGTACGCCGGTATCGCAGGTTCAACCAACCTTGGGGGGGCAGGCGGGGGCGCCTACACCATGGGCGGTCGCGGTGGTTCGAGCGTCGGTGGCGCCGGCTCGACCGGTGTCGGGGGTTATACCAACGGCTCCGCGGGTGGCACAGCGAGCTCTGGCGCCTTGTCGATCGGCGGCGGCGGGGGTGGTTCCGGCTGGGATGGTGCCGGTGGCAAGGGCGGCGGAGCGGCTGGCGGTATCTACAACGCCAGCGGCGCCACCCTGACCATCGTCGGCACCAGCTCGATTACCGGTAACATCGGTGCCGGCGGCGGCGGCGGTGGCGGTTCGGCTACCGGCAGCGGCACTACTCTGAATGGCGGTGACGGTGGCCTGGGTGTCGGTGCCATCTGGAACAAAGGCACGGTATTGATCACGGCGGCCAACTTCGCGGCGCTGGGCGGTTCGGCCAACACCGGTGCCAGTGGTAACGGTGGCTTGGCCACCAACGCCTCGGCGGGCAGCAAACCCACAGCAGTCAACGGTCTGTTCAACGATATCGGCGGAACGGCGAACACCGCTTACAGTCCGGCCCCTGTCGCGACCATCGTGGTCAGCAACACCGCGCAGCACATCGGCAGCACCTCGCAGGTGACCATTACCTTCAACCAGGCCGTGACCGGCTTTACCAGCGCCGATCTGACGATCAGCAACGGTACCCTGGGCACCCTGACTACCAGCGACAACATCACCTACACCGCGACCTTTACGCCGAGCGCGAGCGTGACCAGCGCCACCAACCAGATTGTCCTCGACAATACCGGCGTCACCGCCACGTCGACGGGGACACCAGGGACCGGCACCACCTCGTCCAACAGCTTCAGCATCGATACCGTGCGCCCAACCGCGACCGTTACGGTCGTTGCGCCGACGTTGAGCACCACGGTCAACTCGACGGTGAACATTACCTTCAGCGAAGCGGTGAGCGGTTTCAGCCTTACTGACATGTCGGCGTCCAACGGCACCCTGAGCAACCTGACCACCAGTGACAATATCCACTGGACCGCGACCCTGACACCAAGCGCCAGCAACAGCAGCAGCGGCAATGTCGTTACCCTGGACAACACCCTCTATACCGATACCGCGACCAACGCCGGTACCGGCACGACCACGTCCAACACCTATGCGATCGACACGGTGCTGCCGACCTCGACCATTGTGGTGTCCGATACCGCACTGAGTATCAGCGGTAACACGTCCCTGGTGACCATCACCTTCAGCGAGGCGGTCACCGGGCTCACCGTCGGCGCCTTCACGGTCGCCGACGGCGTCCTGAGCAACTTGGGCAGCAACGACGGTGGTCTCACGTGGACCGCAACCCTGACTGCGACCCCTGGGGCCTCCCATACCGGCGATGTCATCACCCTGAACAACACCGCGGTCAGTGATGGCGCGGGCAACGCCGGCAGTGGCACCACCAATTCCAACACCTATGCGGTCGACACCGCGCGGCCGAACGCGACTGTCGTGTTCGCCAACACCAACCTGGGCATCGGCCAGACCTCGCTGGTGACCATCACCTTCAGTGAAGCCGTGACCGGTTTCACCAACGCCGACCTGATAGTGTCCAATGGCACCCTGAGCGCGGTCAGCAGCAACGACGGTGGTACCACCTGGACCGCCACCTTTACCCCGACGGCGAGTATCGTCAGCGCGAGCAACCACATCACCCTGGACAACACCGGGGTCCAGGACGTGGCGGGCAACGCCGGCAGCGGCACTACCACGTCGAACAACGTGGCCATCGACGGCGTGCGTCCGACCGCGACCCTGGTGGTTGCGAGCAACTCCCTGGGCATTGGCCAGACCTCGCTGGTGACCATTACCTTCTCGGAAGCCGTGGTCGGTTTCTCCAATGTCGACCTGACGGTGTCCAATGGCACCCTGAGTGCGGTGAGCAGCAACGACGGTGGCATCACCTGGACCGCGACCTTCACGCCGAGTGCAAACCTCACCGACACCACCAACGTCATCACCCTGGACAATACCGGCTATAGCGACACCAGCGGCAACACCGGCACCGGCACCAGCGACTCCAATAACTACGTCATCGATACCGTGCGCCCCACCGCGACCATCGTGGTCGCCGACCCGGCGCTGACCGCTGGCGAAACGTCGCTGGTGACGATCACCTTCAGCGAAGCCGTGACCGGCTTCACCCTCGCCGACCTGACGGCAAGCCACGGCAGCCTGAGCAGCCTGAGCAGCGCCGACGGCGGCATCACCTGGACCGCGACCTTCACCCCAGGAACGAACACCAACAGCGCGAGCAACGTGATCACCCTGGCCAACACCGGCATCGCCGACCTGTCCGGCAACGCAGGCGCGAGCACCACCAACTCGGCGAATTACACCGTCGATACGGTGTTGCCTTCGGCGACCATCGTGGTGGCCAACCCGACGCTGAAAATCGGTGACTCCTCCCAAGTGATGATTACGTTCAACGAGGCCGTGACCGGTTTCAGCAATGCCGACTTGACGATCACCAATGGCACCTTGAGCGCGGTCAGCAGCAGCGACGGCGGCATTACCTGGGGCGCGACGTTCACCCCGAGCAGCGCGATCAGCGACGCCACCAACCTGATCACCCTGGACAACAGCGGTGTCCAGGCGGCGGTGTCGGGTAATGTCGGCGTCGGCACCAGCAATTCCAATAACTACGCCATCGACACCCAACGTCCGACCGCGACGGTGGTGGTGAACAACGACCACCTGGGGATCGGCGGCTCGTCGCTGGTGACCATCACTTTCAGCGAAGCAGTGACCGGGTTCAGCCTGGCCGATCTGACCACCGACAATGGCACCCTGAGCAGCCTGAGCACCAGCGACAACATCACCTATACCGCGACGTTGACGCCTGTGGCAGGCGTCTCTCAGAACAACAATCACATTGTCCTGGATAACACCGGCGTGGTCGACGGCGTCGGTAACGTCGGGTCTGGCACCACGTCGTCCAACGCCTATATGATCGACAGCCAGCGGCCAACGGCGACCATCGTGATGGCCGACCCTGTGTTGAGTGCCGGCGAAACTTCCCTGGTCACGGTCACGTTCTCGGAAGCCGTCAGCGGTTTTGACAACAGCGACCTGAACGCACCCAACGGCACCCTCTCGACAGTCAGCAGCGCGGATGGCGGCGTGACCTGGACGGCGACTTTCACACCGACCGGCAACGTCCGCGACACCACCAACCTGATCAGCCTGAACAACGCCGGCTACACCGACCTGGCCGGCAACGCCGGCAGCGGTGTCACCAACTCGGGTAACTTCACCATCGACACGGTGCAGCCGAGCGCAACTATCGTCGTCGCCGACAATGCCCTGAAAATCGGCGACACCTCGCTGGTCACCATTACCTTCTCCGAAGCGGTCAGCGGTTTTACCAACGCCGACCTGACGATCGCCAACGGCACGCTGACCGCCGTCAGCAGCAACGACGGCGGCGTGACGTGGAGAGCCACCTTCACGCCGAGCAGCGCGATCAGCGACACCAGCAACGTGATCACCCTGGACAACAGCGGTGTGCAAAACGGCTCCGGCAACAGCGGCAGCGGCACCACCGATTCGAACAACTACGCCGTCGACACCGTGCGCCCAACGGCCACCATCGTGGTCGCGAACCCGGCCCTCGGCGTGGGTGACAGCTCACTGGTGGTGATCACCTTCTCGGAGGCGGTCACCGGGCTCAGCAACGCCGATCTGACGATCAACAACGGCACTTTGAGCACCGTGAGCAGTGCGGACGGCGGCGTGACCTGGACCGCGACGTTCACCCCGACGTCCGGCATCACCGACACCAGCAACGTGATCACCCTGGACAACACCGGCATCGCCGATCTGGCGGGCAACAGCGACAGCGGCACCACCGACTCGAACAACTACACCATCGACAGCCAGCGGCCAACGGCGACCATCGTGATGGCCGACCCTGTGTTGAGTGCCGGCGAAACCTCCTTGGTCACGGTCACCTTCTCGGAAGCCGTCAGCGGTTTTGACAACAGCGACCTGAACGTCGCCCATGGCACCCTGAGCGCGGTCAGCAGCAGCGACGGCGGCATCACCTGGACGGCTCTCTTCACACCGGCGGCGGGTATCCGCGCCGCCAGCAACGTGATCACCCTGGCCAATACCGGCATTGCCGACCTGGCCGGCAACGCCGGTACGGGAACGACCGACTCGGCCAACTACAGCATCGACACCGTGCTGCCGACGGCGACCATCGTGGTCGGCGACACCGCCCTCAAGGCCGGCGAGACCGCCCCGGTGACCATCACCTTCTCCGAGGCTGTCAGCGGTTTCACCCTGGCCGACCTGAGCGTGGCCAACGGCGTGCTGAGCAACCTGGGCTCCAGCGACGGCGGCGTGACCTGGACCGCGACCCTGACGCCGACGGCCGACGTGACCGACACCAGCAACCTGATCAGCCTGGACAACAGCGGCGTACAGACCGCCGCCGGCAACGCGGGCAGCGGCAGCACCGATTCGAACAACTATGCGATCGACACCCAGCGCCCGACCGCGACCATTTCGGTGGCCAACGGCACCCTGGGCATCGGCCAGACCACCACCGTCACCATCGGCTTCAGCGAGGCCGTCAGCGGTTTCGATCTGTCTGACCTGAGCGTGGCCAACGGCGTGCTGTCCAACCTGGCCAGCAACGATGGCGGCAAAACCTGGACCGCCACCCTGACCCCGATGGCGGCGATTACCGATGCGACCAACGTGATCGTGCTGGACGCCGGCCAGGTCAACGATGCTGCCGGTAACGCCGGCAGCGGCATTGCGATCTCGAACAACTTCGTGATCGATGGCGAACGCCCGACGGCGACCATCACCATTGCCAACCCGAACCTGACCGTCGGCCAGACCACCACCGTCACGTTTACCTTCAGTGAGAAAGTCAGCGGCTTCGTGCTGGATGACCTCAGCGTGGCCAACGGCACCTTGTCCAACCTGGCCAGCAACGACGGCGGCAAAACCTGGACCGCGACCCTCACACCGACGGCCAACCTCAACGACCCGAGCAACTTCATCACCCTCGACACGGGCCTGGTGAATGACATGACGGGCAACGCTGGCAGCGGTTATGCCAATTCCAACAACTACGCGATCAACACCATTGCCCTGACCGGCGACCCGCTGTTCCGCGTCACCGAGCCGGCACCGCCACCCGGCGCGCCGGATGTGCCGCTGCAACCGATCGTGTTTGGCCGGCCCGTGGGCGACCTGGGTTCACCCATTGGCTTCCCGGCGTTGTTCGAACAGCGCGAGATGGGCGCGGGCTTGCCGCCTATCGGTAACATCTTCATTCGCAACGGTGCCTTGGCGCCCAGCTTCATTGCCCAGGTGTTCAACAGCGACAGTGGCGCGAACGGCGGCGCGCAGGGCTTCCTCGGTTTTGGCGGCGGCGATGGCGGGGTGTTTGGTTCAAGCACCTTGTCGGGGTTGTTCAATCGCGAGAGCGGCGGCGGGGACAGTGGCCTCAAGGCGTTCGACAGCCGAGCGATCCAGGGCGGCGGTGACGCGGCGCAAGGCCTGCGGGGCGTGTTCGGCGCCCCGACCCTGGGCCAGCAATTGCAGCAGATCAAAGACGTGGAACAGCGTCAGGTGATTGACCTGGCGAAGGCATTGCAACAGGTCGGCATCAGCGAAATGCAGGCCTGACACACTTAAATCAAGGCGCAGTAACAGGGGCAGTCCAAGGATGAATACAGTTCATAAGTTGTTCGGCGCCAGCGTGCTGGCGCTGGCGATCGGCGGTTGTGCGGTCACCAGCGAGCCGATTGAGCGCAGTGTCAGTGAGCAGCGAGCCCGCAGCGACCTGCACGGTATGTACAAGGATCAGGAGCCATTGAACGGCCCGTTGACACTGCACCAGGCCATGGCCCGGGCGGTTAAATACAACCTCGAAGGGCGCTTGAAGATCATGGAGGAGGCCCTGGCCAAGCGCCAACTCGACCTCGCCAGTTTCGACATGCTGCCGCGCATGGCGTTGTCCGCCGGTTACGCCGGGCGCAACAACACCAACGCCTCCAGCAGCCAGAGTGTTCGCACCGGCACCCAGTCCCTGGAGCCGTCGACATCCCAGGACCGCGACCGTCGCGTGGCCGACCTGACCATGGTGTGGAACGTCCTCGACTTTGGCGTCAGCTACATCAGTGCCAAACAGCAAGGCGACCAACGCCTGATCGTCCAGGAGCGGCGCCGCAAGGTGATCAACACCATCGTCCAGGACGTGCGCTCGGCCTATTGGCGGGCGGTCGCGGCCGAACGCCTGCTGACCCAGATCGACAGCCTGATGGCGCGGGTCGACCAGGCCCAGAGCAACAGCCAAAGCATGAGCGAGCAGCGTATCGGCGACCCGATCCAGGCCCTGGGCTACCAGCGCTCGCTGATCGAAGCCACGCGCCAATTGCAGGAACAGCGCCGCGCGCTCTCCCTGGCCAAGACTGAACTGTCGACCCTGATCAACCTGCCCATGGGCACCGACCTCAAGCTGGCCACGCCGGACGACTACGCCGTGCCGCAGCTCAAGGTCAACTTCGCCAGCCTGGAACAGGAAGCCCTGGCCAACCGCCCTGAACTGCGCGAGCAGGACTACCAGACCCGCATCAGCGCCGCCGAAACCCGCAAGGCCATGCTGCGCCTGCTGCCGGGCCTGGAATTCTCGGCCGGTGGGCATTACGACAGCAACTCGTTCCTGGTGGACAACCGCTGGGCCGACTACGGCGCCAAGGTCACCTGGAACCTGTTCAACGTGCTCTCCGCCCCGGCGGCCATCGACGTCGCCAAGGCCGGCGAAGAAGTCGCCACCGCACGGCGCCAGGCCATGTCCATCGCGGTGCTGGCGCAACTCTACGTCGCCAACGCGAACTTCCAGGACGCCGTGCGCCAGTTCAAGACCAACGAACAGCTGGCCGACATCGACGGGCAGATCCTCACCCAACTGCGCAACCGTCACCAAGCCGCAGGCCTGGGCGAACTGGACCTGATCCAGGGCGAACTCAATACCCTGCAAGCCGACCTGCGCCGCGACCTGGCCTACGCCGACCTGCGCAACGCCTACGGCCAGATCTTCGCCAGCGCCGGGCTCGACCCGTTGCCGGAGCAGGTCGATTCCGACCGCGTGCAGTCCATCGCCACCGCGCTGGCCGGCCGCGAATCGGCGTGGGCCGCCGGCAACATCGCCGCCCCGGTGCCCCGTGCCGCCGCCAAGTAACCTGGTGGCACCGACCGCGAGCATCACGCGTGCCCAGCGTGAGGCTCGCAACGGTCATCGCGGCGTGGCGATCCTGCTGACCGGCCTGCCGGCGTCGGGTAAATCGACCCTGGCCCAAGGGCTGCAGGCGGCGTTGTTCGAACAAGGCCGACACAGCATCGTGCTCGACGGCGATGCCTTGCGTGGCGGCTTGAACAAAGACCTGGGGTTTGCCGACGGCGACCGCCTGGAAAACATCCGCCGCGCCGCCGAACTGGCGGCGTTGCTGGTGGACAACGGGCAAATCGTGATCCTGGCGCTGATCGCGCCGTTGGTCGAATTACGCGCGGTGCTCGCCGAACGCCTGGGCGCGGACTATCGGGAAGTGTGGTGCAACGCCGCACTGGACATCTGCGAACGCCGCGACCCCAAAGGCCACTACGCCCGCGCCCGACGCGGCGAACTGCCGGGGTTCACCGGCATCGGCTCACCCTACGAACCACCGCCGCAAGCCGCCCTGGTCCTGGAGACCGGCCAGCTATCCGTGCAGCAATGCGTCGCACAACTGCAGGCCTGGTTGCAAACCCTGTAGCGCAAGCTCGCGCCTGCCGTGGGTGAGGGCTAGACTCGGATAAACCCATCTATCCGGAGCTCATCATGCAATCGCCTGAACACAGCTTGCCCTCCCTGTTCAAACAACTCGGCCTGGCCGACGACCCCGCTGGCATCGAGCAGTTCGTCACCGCGCACTCACCGCTCAAGGCGGACCTGAAACTGGCCGATGCGTTTTTCTGGACGGATAGCCAGAAAGCGTTTTTGCGTGAGGAAATTCTGGAGGATGCGGATTGGGCTGAAGTGGTGGATGAGTTGAACCTGATGTTGCGGCGTAATTGAGAGGTGTAAAAAAATCTTTGATGAAATGCCGTAATGTAAAAAAAATTAGTGTGCGGTAAAAAACTGGGCTGTAAGCGGCCCAGTTAATTTTTTCTGGAAAGCTTCGCACCATGGCAATCGACCTGCGCGCTGGGGTGGGTGATACACGAGGTTGGGAAATTTCCTATCGACTAATAGGAAGTGGATGATGGTGGGCAGAGTGAGGAACCCTTATCAACAGGGGCTGACTCCTTATTCTGAACACAACATGAAACGACTGATCCCCCGCGCTGAAATTGAACAATATGACCTCACAAAAATCGAGAGTCCCTATTTTGCCGGCAGCAAAGTAAGGGAGTTTTTCCGTGCGCCTTATGCGTTGCAGGGACTGAGTGAACTTCTTGGTGAATGCAATATTTCCCCTGTTTTTTGTTCTGGGGAAAAAGATCAAAGGCGAGTGTTGGATAAACTCGCGGCAGGTGATTGGTTATTCGTGACGGATCATCCCTTCGTTCCTTTAAGTAGAGCGTGTCGCGTTAAATACGGGCATCTGATGGGCCGTCGGCTTTATATCGGACCGGGTAAGTGGGAAAAGGTCAGCATCGATTACGATGGCATTAAAAACGCCGCACTATTGGTGGCTAATCGATTAGTTTCCATGGGTGATGAGGGGCGAATGTTCTTATCGGATGGCAAGGATCTCGCGAACACCACTAGGGTTATGACTCAACGGTGGGTGCGGCTTGACAGTCGCGATGATCAGCTCACTCACAGATCGGTTGAGCGGCGGTATGGTGATCTACGGCATATCAAACAACGCTATCTGGAAGGGGATGACAATTGGCTACAGGGTGGAAAATCCTGGCACTGGCAACCTGTAACACCTGATGTGGCCTATGAATACAAGGATGTTAAAAAATGACACGCAAACAGATCTTATGGTTTTGGGGAGCCATGGATGCCCTTTATCTGATTCGCTATGCAGTGGCCAGCGCAATAGAGGGAAGGATTCCATATTTAAGTGATCTTGAAAGTGCTTTATGGGTGCTGCGTGATCATAGCGTTGTGCAGTTATTCATGTTCGGCTTTGCCATGCTGCTGCAAGTTTCCATTGTGATCTCGTGCTTGCTGTTCTTTCTTGGACGTGAACAGGTGAGATGGGTTACTTACCTTCAAACACCCTTGCGATTGGCTTTTATTGTGCCTTCTGTTTCGCTGTTGCTAGTGGGTGCTCAGCTTGTTCCCAACTACAACGTGGTGTTAATGGCTGCGTTAGTTGTTGTATCCGAGGCAGTGAAAGTCTGGAGCGTCTGGCGGTGGAGCAAAAGGTGCTGATATTTTCCGGCAGAGCTACTTAGGAGACTGAGCGGTCAATAAGCCGGTTGCACAGCAATCCTGAAGCCGACACCGATCCAAATGTGGGAGGGGGCTTGCCCCCGATAGCGGCAGATCAGTCAACCGTGTATTGCCTTCACTCCGCTATCGGGGGCAAGCCCCCTCCCACATGGGTCATGCGGCGTTGCGGCTATCGCTGAAAATCCAACCCTCACGCTGAAACCCGCTTTACTTACCCACGCGCCGCCCGAATGGCAGGCCGCACAGCAATCCTGAAGCCGACATCGATCCAAATGTGGGAGGGGGTCATGCGGCGTTGTGGCTATCGTTGAAGATCCAACCCTCACACTGAAAGCCGCTTTACTTACCGACACCACCCATCCGCTAAATTTGTTTCAAAACTTGACGCATCTAGCGCCATCCACCATATTGATAGTTAGCAAACTAACTGTATGCGAACGATCCAGTGCCCAAAACCCTCGAACAACTCCAGATGAACCTCAGCAGCAGCATGGTGGTGGGCGCCCGTAATTGGCGCAAAATCTGCCAGAACACGCTGGTGAGCTACGGTATTTCCGAAGCCTGCGCCGTGCCGTTGCTGATGATCGGCCGCCTGGGCGACGGGGTGCATCAAGTCAAAGTGGCCCAGGCTTCGGGGATGGAAAGCCCGTCGCTGGTGCGCCTGCTCGACCAACTGTGCAGCGGCGGCTATGTGTGCCGCAGCGAAGACACCCACGACCGCCGCGCCAAGGCCTTGAGCCTCACCGCGCGGGGCCGTGAGCTGGTACAGGCGGTGGAGGCGCAACTGGTGCGCCTGCGCCGCGACGTGCTGGCCGATATCGCGCCTGCGGACATGGAGGTTGCGCTGCGCGTGTTGCGCGCCTTCGAAGTCGCGCATCAATACCCTGTGGTTGCAGCATCTTGAGAGGATTTTTTACCGGCATGCCGCCGGCCAGGGACTGGTTCTACGGGGTACGCACGTTCGCGGCGTCGATGATCGCGTTGTACATCGCCATGCTCATGCAAATGCCGCGTCCGTACTGGGCGATGGCCACGGTGTACATCGTCTCCAGCCCGTTTGTCGGGCCGACCAGTTCCAAGGCGCTGTACCGTGCGATCGGCACCTTCATGGGCGCGGCGGCGGCGGTGGTGTTCGTGCCGATGTTTGTGCAATCGCCCTACCTGCTGGTGGTGGTGATTGCATTGTGGACGGGCACCCTGCTGTTTCTCTCCATGCACCTGCGCACCGCGAACAACTACGCCTTGATGCTGGCCGGCTACACCTTGCCGCTGATCGCCTTGCCGGTGGTGGATAACCCGCTGACGGTGTGGGACGTGGCTGAAGCGCGCACCGAGGAAATCTTTCTTGGCATCGCGGTGGCGGCGGTGGTCGGCGCAATGTTCTGGCCGCGGCGCCTGATGCCGGTGTTCGATGGCTCGGTGGCCAAGTGGTTCAGCGACGCCCAGGTCTACAGCCAGCGCTTTATGAGCCGCAACGTGGCGCGCGACGAAGTCAGCGCCTTGCGCGGCGGTATGGTCGCCACCTTCAACACGTTGGAATTGATGATCGGCCAGTTGCCCCACGAAGGCGCCCGGCCGCAGACGGTGCGCAACACCAAGGAACTGCGCGGGCGGATGATCCACCTGCTGCCGGTGGTGGATGCGCTCGACGATGCGCTATACGCCATCGAACACCGTGCGCCGGAGTTTCTCGAAACGCTCGCGCCGCTGTTGGAGGCCACGGATCAGTGGCTGCAAAGCACCACCGAGTCGGCCCCGTTGGAGCGCTGGCGCACCCTGCGTGACCAACTCGACGCGCTGCAACCGGCAGGCGAAGCGCTGGACGACCGCCACACGCTGCTGTTCTCCAACGCCCTGTATCGCCTGGGTGAGTGGATCGACCTGTGGCAAGACTGCCGCAGCCTGCAGGCCGCGATCCAATGCGAGAGCCAGGACACCTGGCGCGCCGTTTACCGCCACTGGCGCCTGGGCCGCCTGACGCCTTTTCTCGACCGTGGCCTGATGTTCTACTCGGCGTTTTCCACCGTCACCGCGATCATCGTCGCCTCGGTGCTGTGGATTCTGCTGGGCTGGACTGACGGCGGCAGCGCCGTGATCCTGGCAGCCGTCGCCTGCAGCTTCTTTGCGTCGATGGACGACCCGGCGCCGCAGATCTACCGGTTCTTTTTCTGGACCGCCATGTCGGTGCTGTTCGCCAGCCTGTATCTGTTCCTGGTGCTGCCCAACCTGCACGATTTCCCCATGCTGGTGCTGGCGTTCGCGGTGCCGTTTATCTGCATCGGCACACTCACGGTCCAACCGCGTTTCTACCTGGGCATGCTGCTGACGTTAGTGAACACCTCGTCCTTCATCAGCATCCAGGGCGCCTATGACGCCGACTTCCTCAACTTCGCCAACGTCAACCTGGCCGGGCCCGTGGGCCTGCTGTTTGCCTTTGTGTGGACGCTGATCGCGCGGCCCTTCGGTGCCGAGTTGGCCGCCAAGCGCCTGACCCGGTTCACCTGGCACGACATCGTCGGCCTGACCGAACCGGCGAACCTGGCCGAACAACGGCACCTGGCCGCGCAAATGCTCGACCGCTTGATGCAGCACCTGCCGCGCCTGGCCATCATCGGCCATGACACCGGCGTCGCCCTGCGCGATTTGCGCGTGGCGCTGAACCTGCTCGACCTGCTGGCCTACTCGCCACGGATCTACGGCGTACCGCGGGTGTTGCTCGGCCAAGTGGTGGAAGGCGTCGGCGCTTACTACAAGGCCTGCCTCAAGGCGGGCCGACGCTTGCCTTCGCCCAGCGGCCTGCTGATGACCCTCGACCGCACGCGCCGCGCCCTCAACGGCCAAGGCCTGCAAGACGAAGACGACACCCGCCTGCATCTGTTGCATGCCCTGGCGGGTCTGCGCCTGGCGCTGTTGCCCGGCGTGGAATTGATTGGCGGCACCGAGACCGAAGCGCCGCTGCCTGATGGAGCGCCTTTATGATCGGTGATCTGGATATCAGCGGGGTGTTCCTGCCCACGCTGCTGGTGCTGATGGGCATTGCTTACGTGTTGTTTCTGCTGGTGCACGGGTTGTTGACCCGTCTGCACTTTTATCGCCTGGTCTGGCACCGGGCATTGTTCAACGTGGGGCTCTACGCGCTGTTGCTGGGCGCGGTGGACTCACTCAGTCGATACCTGATGACATGAAAAAACCTTTTTTGACCATCGGCCGTGTCGTCCTGACGTTGTTGATCGTGAGCTTCGCGGTCGTCGTCGTATGGCGCATGGTCATGTACTACATGTTTGCGCCCTGGACCCGTGACGGCCACATCCGTGCCGATATCGTGCAGATCGCCCCGGACGTGTCCGGGCTGATCCAGCGCGTCGACGTGCGCGACAACCAACTGGTGAGCAAAGGCCAGGTGCTGTTCGCCGTCGACCAGGACCGCTTCAAGCTGGCCCTGCGCCAGGCCCAGGCCGCCGTGGCCGACCGCCAGGAAACCCTGGCCCAGGCCCAGCGCGAGTACAAGCGTAACCGTGGCCTGGGCAACCTGGTGCCGAGCGAGCAACTGGAAGAAAGCCAGTCCCGCGTCGCCCGTGCCCAGTCGGCCCTGGCCGAAGCGCAAGTGACGGTGGACTCGGCGCAACTCAACCTCGACCGTTCGGTGATCCGCAGCCCGGTGGACGGCTACGTCAACGACCGTGCGCCGCGCACGCAGGAGTTCGTCACCGCCGGGCGCCCGGTGCTGTCGGTGGTGGACAGCAACTCCTTCCATATCGACGGCTACTTCGAAGAGACCAAGCTCGACGGCATCCACGTCGGCATGGGCGTCGATATCCGTGTGATTGGCGACGGCGCCCGCCTGCACGGCCATGTGCAGAGCATCGTCGCCGGTATCGAGGACCGTGACCGCAGCAGCGGCGCCAACCTGCTGCCCAACGTCAACCCGGCGTTCAGCTGGGTGCGCCTGGCCCAGCGGATTCCGGTGCGTATCGCGTTTGACGAGGTGCCGGCGGACTTTCGCATGATCGCCGGGCGCACCGCGACGGTGTCGATCATCGGCGACAAGCCCAAGGACGGAGCCCAGCCATGAAGCAGATTTTGGCAACCGCGGCGCTGGGTGTGCTGTTGTCAGCCTGCCAGGTGGTCGGCCCGGATTATCGACTGCCGGACAAGGCCGCCATGAACCGTGGCGACCTGCAAGGGCAACTGGCGGGCGAGGGCGCCAACGTGGTCTCGGCGCCGGTGCCGGCGGACTGGTGGAAGCTGTACAACGACCCGCGCCTGGATGAACTGGTGCGCCAGGCCATGGCTTCCAACACCGACCTGCGCGTCGCCGCCGCCAACTTGCAGCGGGCGCGCTATCAGGTGCAGGAGGCTGAATCCGTCGGCGGCTGGAGCGCCGGCGCCAAGGCCGAAGCCCAGCGCCTGCAAGAGTCCGGCGAAGCGTTTTTACTCTCGGAAAAAGTCCCGGTGGGCAACATCGGCAGCGTGGGGATCACCACCTCGTATCAATTCGATCTGTTCGGCACCTTGCAGCGCGGCATCGAAAGCGCCCAGGCCAGCGCCGACGCAACCCAGGCCGCGGCCGATATTGCGCGGATCACCCTGGTCGCCGATGTGGTGCGTTCGTACACGCAAGTCTGCGCGGCCAACGAAGAGCTGGCGATCGCCAACGAATCCCTCGACCTGCAAGCCCAGAGCACGACGTTGACCCAGCGCCTGCGCGACGCCGGGCGCGGCGATGAAACCCAGGTCACCCGCTCGCAGACCCAGTACAAATCCTTGCGCGCCGACATGCCGCGCTACGAAGCTGCGCGCCAGGCCGGGCTGTTTCGCCTGTCGATGCTGCTGGCCAAGCCGGTGGCGCAACTGCCGGCGGGCACCGGTACGTGCGCCGAACTCCCGCACATCGCCCAACTGCTGCCGGTGGGCGATGGCGCGACGCTGCTCAAGCGTCGCCCCGATGTGCGCCAGGCGGAACGCCAACTGGCCGCGGCCACTGCGCGCATCGGCGTGGCCACGGGCGCGCTGTACCCGGACATCAGCATCGGCGCCTCGGTCAGCACGGTCGGGTTGCTCGAAAATCTCGGCACACCGGCCACCAACCGCTGGGGCTTTGGCCCGATGATCAGTTGGACCGTGCCGACCAACGGCGCCCGCGCGCGCATCCACGAAGCCGAAGCGGCGACCCAGGGCGCCCTCGCGCACTTCGACGGGGTGGTGCTCAACGCCATCCGCGAAACCCAGACCGGCCTGGCGCAGTACACCGCGCAGTTACAGCGCCGCGATGCCCTGGCCGAAGCCGACGCATCGGCCAAGGAAGCCGCAGACCAGACCCACCGCTTCTTCCAGGCCGGCCGCGCATCGTTCCTCGCCGACCTGCAAGCCACGCGCACCTACACCGATGTGCGCGCGCAACTGGCGGCGGCCAACACCCAGGTTGCCATGAGCCAGATCGATCTGTTCCTGGCCCTGGGCGGCGGCTGGGAAAGCGGACGAACGCAAGCCTCACAGCCCGGCAAACCCTGAGCAGCTAGCTATGCTTTGACAAGCGGGCCGCCATGCTTTTTGACCGGCAGAGGGCCCGCCTGACACAGCTCGCGTTTGCTCATGGGGATTCCAATAATGAAAAACCCTTATGCTCCCGCTTTCTGGTGCGTGTGCTTCGCACTGGTGTTGTTATCGGCGGCCTACTTCTACGGCGTCATGCTCGCTCACCGAATCGACACGGCCATGGTGTTTCTCGACAGCGCCTGCCTGGTGATCGGCACCTTGTCCATCGGCGTCGTCGCCTGGGCGTCCTACCAAAACCAAAAGGTGAAGAAAAAACTCCTCGAACAAGGCAAGACCCGCGTCGCGATCTGGGACACCAAGGTCGCCCTGCGCCGGGTCGAAACCGTGTTCGACCGCTATTTCTGGGGCAGCTATTGGCAGCCCGGGCGCACCTTCCAGGAAGTCATGGGCGACCTGACCGGCACGCCCCTGGAAAAAAGCCTCGAGACCCTGAAAAAACAATGCGTGCTGCTGGATCGGCAGGTCGCCGACGGTAGACATTGGCTGAATAATGCGCGGGAATTGTCCGATGTGGCCACGCAGATGGCCCGCGAACGCTACCAACTGGACTTCTGCGACCCCAAGGTCGATACCCCCGGTAATGCCGTGATACACCGTGAATTCGAGGTGTTGGTGTACACCTGGACCGCCCGGTTGAAGAGTTTCGACCACCAGTTGGACGAGATCGAAACGGAATATTCCTGAACTTGCGTGGAACTGATCCCTCTGAAAGTCTGGGCCGTTCGCGGCCGCCAGTGCTAATCTTCCCCCCGTTTTTCGGCGGGCTTGAGCCAACCTCACTCGGGGTTCAAGGAAGACAGCCCACTTCTCACAGGATTTGATCAGGTCACCTCATGAATAAGCCAGCAGTCGTTCTTTTGGGTTTTGTTGTCGCCGTTGGCGTCGTCAGTGCAGGCGGCGCCTGGTACACCGGTAAGCAACTGGAACCGGTGCTGCAAACCGCGATCCAGAACGCCAACAAGGAACTGAAGACCTCCATGGCCGGCGTCGACGGCACGATGGCCCTTGAGCTGGTGTCCCTGGAGCGTGGCGTGTTCAGCAGCACCGCCCATTACCGCCTGAAAGCACAAGGTGCGGTCTTCGGCGAAGACAACCCGAACCCTGAATTGCTGTTCGTCGACCATATCGAACACGGCCCGCTGCCGTTGTCGCGCCTGGTCACGCTGAAATGGCTGCCGGTCATGGCCACCAGTCACTATGAGTTGGAAAAGAACGCCACCACCGAGAAGTGGTTTGCCGCCGCCAAAGACGTGTCGCCGCTCAAGGGCGTGGCCAACATCGGCTACAGCCTCTCGGTCAACGGCAACGTCGAATTGCTGCCCCTGGCGTTCAAGGACGACAAGTCGTCGGTGAGCTTCTCCGGTGCCAACCTGAACTTCGACAGCAGCGCCGAAGGCAAGAAGGTCAAGGCCGACGGTTACATGAACAGCCTCAAGGTCGCCGTCGTCGACGCCAATGGCTCGCCGTTCGAAGCCGAACTAGCCGGGCTGACAGTGGCCAGCAACCTGGAAAAATCCACGTTCGGTTTCTACACCGGGCAGAACACCGTGGAACTGACCGACACCAAGCTCACCATGGGCCCGCAGAAGGCCGTGCTGACCCTCAAGGGCTTCGAGCAGAAAGACACCAGCGACACCAAGGACAACAACCTGGCCGGGCGCGTCGATTACAAGATCGACGAGATCGGTTACCAGGGCAAACCCGTGGGTTCGGCCGCCATGGCCCTGAGCATGAAGAACGTCGACGTGCCGTCGATGCTGGTGCTGACCAAGCTCTATCAGGACAAGATGGCACCCGTGCAGGCCGCCGCTGCCGCCGGGGAACCGGTACCCGAGCTGCAACTGAGCGACGCCGAGCAGGCCCTGGCCGATACCAACGTCAACCAACTGCTGGCCGCCAAGCCGCAAGTGGCGGTGGAAAACCTGTCGCTGAAAACCACCCGTGGCGAAAGCAAATTCAGCCTGGTCGTGGACCTGGCCAAGCCAAGCAGCATGGAACTGCCGCCGATGGAGCTGGGCAAGCAGATCATCGCGTTGCTCGATGCCAACCTGAGCCTGTCCAAGCCAATGATCGCCGACGTTGCCGCCCTGCAAGCGCAGCTCGGTGGTGTGACCGACCCTGAAGCCATCGAGCAGCAATCCCAGATGGCCAGCGAGATGATCAGCGGCATGGCCGTCGGTACGCAACTGGCGACCCTGGTCGGCAGCGACGTGGTGTCCAAGCTGCACTACGCCAACAACGAAGTGACGTTCAACGGCCAGAAGATGACGGTTGAGCAGTTCCTCTCCTTCGTCATGTCCAAAGTCGGTGCGATGGGCGGCGCGCAGTAAAAAATTCTGCAGCGGTCAGAAATAAAAAAAGCGGGGGCGGGTTTGCGGGTGAAACGGGTCAAATAGTCGCCATGGCGATTGGCTGAAGCCCCGTTATCTTCGGTAAGTCCGCCGCCACATTGATTTTTTTCAGGATGTCGGGCAATTCTGAACAATTGTTCTGAATTGGACTTTTTCCTATTTTCTTGAGGGATAGTTCCCACAGGAAAGCTAGGCCGGGTCCCGAGACGCCGGCACCCTGCAGCAAATTGCTCAGGACCACCTATCGTTACAGCTTTCCGTGTGTAAGGAAGCTCGCGATATGTTGCCAAACCCACCACTCAGTGCATCAGGCCGGTTGCGGCTGCTCATCGGGGTCGCCTTGTGCAGTCAGTTGCTGATGCCCACCTTCGCCGTGGCCGACCCGGCCTATGACGCCCTGATCATCCAGGCGCGCAACGGCAACTTCACCCCCGCGCTGACCCAACTGCGCCAGTTGCCTGCCGAACGGCAGACAGCGGGCCAGGTCAGCGACCATCTGGTGATCGCCGGGTGGGCCGGCCAGGACGCCGAAGTACTGAAGGTGTACGAGGCCCAGGGCCAGAATCGCAACCTCACGCCCCAGGCGCTCGCCACGGTGGCGCGCACCTATCGCAACCAACAGCAGTGGGCCAAGGCCGAGGCGGTGTATCGCCAGGCGTTGCTGCGTGAACCGAACAATACCGACCTGCAACTCGGCCTGGCGTTGACCCAGGCCGACGGCGGCCAAGCCAGCGAGGCCGTGCAGCGCACCCGCGCAATGGTCGCGGCCAAGCCCGACGACCCCAACCGGCGCATGGCCCTGGGCTACGCGCTGACCCGCGCCGGCTTGAATTACGACGCCCTGTTCGAGTTCGACCAAGCGTTTATCCGCGCCGGCGACAAGCCTGAAGTTGCCCGTGAATACATCGTCGCCCTGCAAAAGGCCCGCCTGCCGGAGCCGGCCTTGCGTCTGGCGACCCAGCGCCCGGGCCTGCTCGACCCCGTCACCCAGCGCCGCCTCGAAGGCGACCTGGCCGCCGAACGGGTACGCATGGCCGAGTTCGCCACGCGCACCGAGAAAGAACGCTACGTGATCGCCGACCGCGCCCTGCAGGACTACGACAAATTGCTCACCCGCTGGACCCCCGATGCCAGCGCCCATGACGACGTGGTGCGCTGGCGCATCGACCGCCTGGGCGCACTCAAGGCCCGGGCGCGCACCGCCGAGGTGATTCGCGAGTACGAAACCCTCACGGCCGAAGGCGTGCAATTGCCGACCTACGCAGTGCGCTGGGTGGCGGCGTCCTACCTTGACCAGCGCCAGCCGGAAAAGGCCGAGCCGCTGTATCGCCAGGCACTGAGCGCCACCGACGCCGAGCCCGATGACCGGGTCGAAGACAGCACGGCCTTGTTCTACGCCCTGCAGGAAAGCGACAAAGGTGTCGAAGCCCGCAAGGTCGCCACTACCCTCGCCGACAACCAGAAACCGCGGGTCGAACTCAAAGGCCTGCCCATCGGCAACCCCAACGATGCATGGATGGATGCCCAGCAACTGTCGGCGCAGTCCGGCGTGTACGGGGGCGATCTGCCGGGCAGCGAAGCCGGCCTGGAAGCCCTGGTGGCACGGGCTCCGGGCAACGTCGGCCTGCGCCTGGCCCAGGCGGACATGTACCGCGCCCGCGACCTGCCACGGCGCGCCGAAGCGACCCTCAAGGAAACCGAAGCCCAGGTGCCGCGCGACATCAGCCTGGAAGTGTCCCAGGCCTACACCGCCATGGATCTGCAGGAGTGGCGCCAACTCGACGTGCTCGCCGACGACGTCATCGCCCGCAACCCCGACAGCCGCCAGGTGCAGCGTCTCCAGCGCCTGCGCAACGTCCACGACATGGCCGAAGTGCGCGTCGAGGCCTACACCGGCAAAAGCTATGGCGGCGGTAATAACGGCGACGTGGGCGCGGTCACCGGCAGCCGTGACTGGGGCATTGAAAGCGTGATCTACACGCCGCCCATTGATGAAGACTGGCGCCTGTTCGCCGGCGCCGGCTACGCCACCGCCGACTTTTCCGAAGGCACCGGCCAGCACCGTTGGCAGCGCGTGGGCGTGGAGCGGCGGACCCGCGACATGACCCTGGAAGCCGAGGTGTCCAACCATTCCTACGGCTTTGGCTCCAAACAAGGCGCGCGCGTGTCGATCGCCCGCGACATCAACGATAACTGGCAATACGGCGGCAGCCTCGATTACCTCTCGGCCACCACACCGTTGCGTGCGCTGAATGCCGACATCACGGCCAACGGCGGCAGCGGCTTCATCCGCTGGCGCGCCAATGAAAGCCGTGAGTGGAAGCTGTCCCTCAGCCCGTCCCACTTCAGCGACGGCAACGACCGCATCGAAACCTTGCTCACTGGCCGCGAGGGCATCTACAGCTCGCCGGGCGTGCAAGTGGACCTGGGCCTGGAAGTCAGCGCCAGCCACAACAGCAAGGCCGACACGGTGTACTTCAACCCGAAGTCGGACTTCAGCGTGTTGCCCACCGTCACCGTCAACCATGTGCTCTATCACCGCTACGAGACCCAGTGGAGTCAGCAGTTCCAAGTCGGAGCGGGTACGTATAGCCAGAGGGATTATTCCACCGGCGGTGTCGGCTTGATCGGTTACGGCCAACGCTTTCGCTGGAACGACGTTCTCGAAGCCGGCGCCAACCTGAGCCTGATCAGTCGACCCTATGACGGTGATCGCGAACGCGATCTGCGCCTGCTCGTCGACCTCACTTACCGTTTCTAGAAGAGCCTGACCATGACTGTCCTCAGCCGTTGCTTGCTGGTCCTGGGTGTATTGCTGGCCAGTGCCTGCGCCCAGCAGCCCGCCCCTTTCACTCCACCCGCCGAGCGGCCGACCCCGGCCAACGAAGTGCCGTGGCCGAAAAACCATTTCCTGGGCATTGCCTATCACGACGTCGAGGATCGCGACCCCGACCAGGCGGTGGTGGCGGTGCGTACCGAACGTTTGATCGAGCAGTTGGCCTGGCTGCGGGAGAACGGTTACCAGGCGGTCAGTGTCGACCAGATCCTCGCGGCCCGCCGTGGCGGTCCAGCGCTGCCGCCGAAAGCCGTGATGCTCAGCTTCGATGATGGCTATTCGAGCTTCTATACCCGCGTGATGCCGATACTGCGGGCCTATCACTGGCCGGCCCTGCTCGCGCCGGTTGGCACCTGGATCGACACGCCGATGAACCAACCGGTGGACTTCGCCGGCTCACCGCGCCCGCGGGGTGAGTTCCTGACCTGGGCGCAGATCCGCGAAGTGTCCCGCTCGGGTCTGGTGGAAATCGCCGCGCACACCGATGCCAGTCACAAAGGGATATTGGCCAACCCCCAGGGCAACCTGGAGCCGGCGGCGACCTCCCTGCGCTTCGATCCGGCCACCGGCCGCTATGAAACCCAGGCGCAGTTCGAGGCGCGGATGCGCGCGGATGTCGTGGCGATCTCCAACAAGATCCGCAGCGTCACCGGCAAGGCACCGCGGGTGTGGGTATGGCCCTACGGCGCAGCCAAGGGCACCTCGCTGGCGATCGTCGGCGAGCAGGGCTATGAGATGGCCCTGACCCTGGAAGACGGCCTCGACAGCTCGTCCAACCTGATGAACAGCCCGCGCTTCCTGGTGGCGTCCGACCCGGACGGCGAACATTTCGCCAACAGCATCGTCGCGGTGCAAACCCAGGCACCGCTGCGGGTGCTGCATGTGGACCTGGACAACGTCTACGACCCGGACCCGGCCCAACAAGCGCGCAACCTCGACCAACTGGTGCAGCGCGTGGTGGACATGGGCGCGGGCACCGTGTTCCTGCAAGCCTTCGCCGACCCCAAGGGTGATGGCCTAGTGCATCAACTGTACTTCCCCAACCGCCACTTGCCGGTGCGTGCCGACCTGTTCAACCGTGTCGCCTGGCAGTTGCACACCCGTGCCCATGCCAGCGTGTATGCCTGGATGCCGGTGCTCAGTTTCGCCCTCGACCCCAAGCTGCCGCGCGTGACCCGCTGGGACCCGGAGACCGGCAAGGTCGGCCTCGACCCGGATCAATACCAGCGCCTGTCGCCGTTCGACCCGCAGGTGCGCAAGATCATTGGCGAGATCTATGAGGACCTGGCCCGCAACAATGCCATCGACGGCGTGCTGTACCACGACGATGCGCTGCTGTCCGACTTCGAAGACGCCAGCCCCGCCGCGCTCAAGGTCTATGCCGCCAACGGCCTGCCCGCCAGCATCGCGGCCCTGCGCGCCGACCCGGCGGTGATGCAGCGTTGGACGCGCTTCAAGAGTCGTTACCTGATCGACTTCACCCAGGAGCTGACCGCCAAGGTCCGCGCCATCGGTGGTCCGCAGGTGCAGACCGCGCGCAATATCTTCGCCGAGCCGATGCTCAACCCGCAGAGCGAAGCGTGGTTCGCGCAGAACCTCGACGACTTCCTCCAGACCTATGACTGGACCGCGCCGATGGCCATGCCGCTGATGGAAGGCGAGACGCTCAAGAATTCCAATGCCTGGCTGGAAAAACTGGTCGCCACGGTCAAGGCGCGCCCCGGCGCACTGGAACGCACCGTATTCGAACTGCAAGCCAAAGACTGGCGCACCAAGGCCGCGCCGGACCTGAACGGTGCGCAATTGGCCGAATGGATGGGCGTGCTCAAACGCCAGGGGGTCACGAGTTTTGGCTACTACCCGGACAACTTCCTGGAAAATTCCCCGGACTTGAAAACCGTGCGTCCGGCCCTTTCCAACCAATGGAACCCTTGACCATGTTCGATAGAATCCTGGCTTTATTCGTACTGGCGTTGGTATTGGGCGTGCCCCTGGGCTTGATCTTCCTGATCACCGGGCAATTCCTGATGGACTTCGTGTTCTTCTACCCGCTGTTCATGTCGGCGCTGTGGATCGCCGGCGGCCTGTACTTCTGGCTGCACTGGGAGCGCCACTGGCCGTGGGAAGAAGACACGCCGGCGCCGACCCTGGCCGGCAACCCGCTGATCTCGATCATCATCCCTTGCTACAACGAAGGCGATAACGCCGCCGAGACCATTCATGCGGCGCTGGGCCAGGTGTACCCGAACATTGAAGTGATCGCCGTCAACGACGGCTCCAAGGACAACACGGCAGCGGTGCTCGATGCCTTGGCCTTGGAGCATCCGCGCCTGCGGGTGCTGCACCTGGCGCAGAACCAGGGCAAGGCCGTGGCCTTGCGCATGGGCGCCGTGGCGGCGCGCAGCGAGTACCTGGTGTGCATCGACGGCGATGCGCTGCTCGACAAAAACGCGGCGGCCTACCTGGTGGCGCCGATGCTCGACAACCCGCGCCTGGGCGCCGTCACCGGCAACCCACGCATCCGCACGCGCTCGACCTTGATCGGCCGCGTGCAGGTCGGCGAGTTCTCCTCGATCATCGGCTTGATCAAGCGCACCCAGCGTGTGTTCGGACGGATCTTCACGGTCTCCGGTGTGGTGGTGGCGTTCCGTAAAAAGGCGCTCGACCGCGTCGACTACTGGAGCACCGACATGATCACCGAAGACATCGATATCAGTTGGAAGCTGCAACTCGATCACTGGAGCATCTTCTACGAGCCGCGCGGCCTGTGCTGGATTCTCATGCCCGAAACCGTCGGTGGCCTGTGGAAACAGCGCCTGCGCTGGGCCCAGGGTGGCGCCGAAGTGCTGTTCAAGAACATCCGTGGCATCTGGCAATGGCGGCATCGTTACCTGTGGCCGCTGCTGTTCGAATACTGCCTGTCCACCGGCTGGGCCTTCACCTTCCTGTTGTCGGTGATCTTCTGGGCCGTGGGTAAGTTCATCGTGCTGCCCCCGGCGATCGCGGTGGACTCCCTGGTGCCTCCCGCCTTTACCGGGCTGGTGCTGGCGATGGTGTGCCTGGTGCAGTTTGCCGTGAGCATCCTGATCGACCGGCGCTACGAAAAAGACCTGTGGAAAACCCTGTTCTGGACCGTGTGGTACCCGATGGTGTTCTGGCTGGTCAGCTTGTTCACCACATTGGTCAGTTTTCCCAAGGTGTTGTTCAAGCAGCATCAGAAGCGTGCGCGCTGGGTCAGCCCGGATCGCGGTATCAAACCTGTCAATAAGGACGCGAGATCATGAAACTGGTGAGAACTCGTCAAAACCCGGTGATGTGGGTTATCGATGTGGTGTTGACCCTGCTGGCCTGGGCCGGGCTGATTTGGTTGTTGGTGCGCGGCATTACGTCGATGCTGGACAGCCATGGTGGCCCGCGCCTGGAAGCGCCGATTTTCGCGGCGCTCAACACCCTGCAGATCTACCTGTGGATCGCCCTGTTCAACGCTGTGATCCTGATCAGTTGGGCGCGTTACCAGCAACGCAAGGGACGCAAGTTCGCCCAGCGCCGCGCCGAGGCCAATGCGCTCAGTGATAAGAACCTCAGTGAGAGCTTCAAGCTGGACGAGGGGGCCCTGGAGCAACTGCGCAGGCCGGGTGTGCTGGTCATCCACAACGACGAGCATGGCGGCGTCGAGGACGTGAAGTCGCATGTCTCCCGCGACGTGGAACGCCCGCCGCTGACCCTGGTGCCCGGCCAGGAAAAAGGCAAGGACATCGGCTGAAGGCCAGACCACGCCGCTCTTTGTGGTCGCTGTGGAGCCCCGGCGAGGCTCTACAGCGCCTCCAGCGGTTCTGCAGCATCAGGTTTGCCGCTCGTCGCCAATCGGTTTGCCCTGCAATCTCGATAAATGAGCCCTGGTTCACAAAACTCCTGCGAACTTTTCCGTCTTTCCCGGTACTAACCTAACTCGGCAATAACTTGATGGCCAAGTAGTGGCAATTAATAAGTTATTCGCTGAATCAACATCAAAATAGTTGCCGTTTGTCGGAATAATACTTCCGGTGAGCGCTTGCTTATCTGTTTTGATTATTTTTATGGTTATAAATCAGTGTGTTGCAGAACTATCTAGAACTTTCGTGCAACTAATCCAGTTCCTTGGGTCAGCCGAAGTTCGATGTTAGTTTGCCGCGCCTTGATTTTCGACGGATCGAACATGTCTTTGTTATTGCCACGGACTCGGTATCTTCTGTGTACTTTGCTGCTCGCCTGGTTAAGCCTGAACAGCGCCACGGCCGCCCCCACGCCGGGCGATCAGGACCTGATCCGCGACCGCCAGAACCGCCTGCTCGACGAGCAGCGCCGGCGCCTCGACGAGCTCAAGGACCTGCCCGGCAAAGAAGCCAAGCCCCAGGCCCCGGCCACGCCCGCCGACAGCCGTTGCTTCCCGATCCGGGACATCACGCTCAAAGGCGCCGACAGCCTGCCCGCCACCGACCGCGAGCGCCTGCTCAAACCCTATGTCGGCCAGTGCCTGGGCGTGTCGCAGCTCAATGAACTGCTCAAGGTCATCACCGATTACTACATCGACAAAGGCCGGGTCACCAGCCGCGCCTACTTGCCGCAACAAGACCTTTCCAGCGGCCACCTCCAGGTGCTGGTGGTTGAAGGCAAACTCGAAGGACTCAAAGGCGCCCAAGGCAGCAGCGTGACTGATCGCGAGCTGGCCATGGCCTTTCCCGGCAAGGTCGGCGAGGCGCTCAACCTGCGCGAAGTCGAGCAATTGGTGGACCAGCTCAACCGCCTGCCCTCCAAGCAGGCGCAAATGGAACTGACCCCCGGCACCCAGGTAGGCGGCAGTGACGTCGTGGTCAAGAACACCCCGCAAAAGCCCTGGCGCGCCAGCCTGTCGCGCAACAACGATGGGCAGAAAAGCACCGGCGAACAGCAATGGGGCGCCGGCCTGGAGTGGGACAGCCCGCTCGGCCTGGCCGACCAACTGGTGCTGCGTGGCGGCCACGATGCTGTCAGCGACCACCAGAAAACCTCGAAAAACAGCATGCTCTACTACAACGTGCCGTGGGGCTGGTGGAACTTCAGTTACACCTACAACGAGAGCGACTACCGCACCTTTGGCGTGACCAACGACTACAAATTCAAGCAGAACGGCGACAACCAGAATCACCAGTTGCGCGCCGAGCGGGTGGTCCATCGTGACGATGTGAGCAAGACATCGCTGAACGTCGGCGTGGCGCACCTGCGCACCAACAACTACATCCTCGATACCCGTACCGCCTCGAGCAGCAACCGCCTCAGCGAATTGCAACTGGGCTTCAACCACGGGCGTCGCATCGGCAGCGGGTTCGTCAACGTTGACCTGGGCATGCAGAACGGCATCGGCTTGCTCGATGCCCAGGCCCAGGACGAGCGTGATGACGCTGGCAATCGGCAGCCCAACGCGCGCTATCGCAAATACACCGCCACCGCCAGCTTCCTGCAGCCGTTCACGCTGTGGGGCGAGTCGTTCAGCTTTTCCAGCCTGGCCACCGGCCAACGCAGTGAAGACATCCTGTTCAGTCCACAGCGCATCAGCCTCGGCGGCTCAGCCTCGGTGCGCGGCTTCAAGGACCAGCAACTGAGCGGCGACAGCGGCGGCTACTGGCGCAACGACGTGCGCTGGGCGCGCCCGGTGACGCTCGATTGGCTGCGCCCGGCCTTTGCCGAATACGGCGCCAGCGTCGGCTACGACCAAGGTGTGATCAGCCACGGTCGCTACAACGGCGACGTACACGGTCGGGTCTCGAGCAACTCCCTGGAGCTGTTCGCCCGGGGCAAACATGTCAGCACCAGCGTGACGTTTGCCCATTCTTTGGAACGCCCGGCAGTGATGAACGAGCGCGAAGCGCCGATCTACTTCCGCATGGATTTCTTCCTGTAATTCAACGCCCCGTTACATCGAGAATTTGAAAATGGATGTTCGCCAATTTGCCTTCCTGGCCCGCCAACCTTCTGCCGCCCTGAAGCCGCGCGACGCGTTCTTCGGCCTGCCCAAGCGCGGGCTGGCGTTGATCCTCGCCAACGCGCTGTTCTGGCAGCCGCTGCTGGCCCAGGCCGAGGGCATCGTGGTCAGCGCGCCCGGCACCACCGTCGGCGCCGCGGGCAATGGCGTGCCGGTGGTGAACATCGCCACACCGAACGGCAGTGGCCTGTCGCACAACCAGTTCAAGGACTACAACGTCGGCCCCAACGGCGTGATCCTCAACAACGCCAGCGGCGCGGTGACCAACACCCAGCTGGGCGGCTACATCGTCGGCAACCCCAACCTCAAGGGCGGCGCGGCCAGCGTCATCCTCAACGAAGTCAACGGCGGCAACCCCAGCCAGTTGCGCGGCTACACCGAAGTAGCGGGGCAGTCGGCCAAGGTCATCGTCGCCAACCCCTACGGCATCAGTTGCAACGGCTGCGGCTTCATCAACACCCCCAACGCCACCCTGACCACCGGCAAACCCGTCATCGATCCGACCGGTCAACTGAAAAGCTACCAGGTCGACGGCGGCGCGGTGACCATCGACGGCCAGGGCCTGAACGCGAGCAACGTCGACCGCTTCGAAATCATCACCCGCTCGGCCAAGATCAACGCGCAAATCAACGCGCGCCAACTCACCGTGATTGCCGGTCGCAATGACGTGGATGCACAAACGTTGAACGCCACCGCACGCGCCGATGACGGCAGTGCCAAGCCTGAGCTGGCAATCGACTCCAGCGCCTTGGGCGGCATGTACGCCGGCGCGATCAAACTGGTCGGCACCGAAGCCGGCGTGGGTGTGAAGCTCGACGGTACGTTGGCGGCCAGTGGTGGGGATATTCAGCTTGATGCCAATGGCCATTTGAGCATGGCGCAGGCAGCGGCCACCGGTAACGTCAAGGTTACGGCGCAGAACGTCGACCTCACCGACAAGGTCTACGCCGCCGGCAACGTGCAAGTGACCAGCGCCCAGGCCCTGGTCAACCAGAAGAGTGTGGCCGCCGGCCAACGCATCGACATCAATGCGGCCACGGTCAACAATCCCGGCATCATCGAAGCCGGCGTCGCCGCCGACAACACCCGCAATACCACCGGCGACCTGGTGATTAACGCGCAAACCGTCACCACCACCGGCAACCTTCTGGCCAGCCGCAACCTGGCGATTACCGCCGCGCAGGCGTTGACCAACCAGGGTGCGATCATCCAGGCCAAAACCGTCGACGTCAGCAGCGCCAAATTGACCAACCAGGGCGCTACGGCACGCCTGTTTGGCGAACAAAGCCTGGCGCTCAACTCGCCGGCCATCGTCAACCTCGGCGGCCTGATTCGTTTTGGTGACGGCCAGGCCGCAAGTCTCAACAGCGCCTCGCTGGATAACCGCCAGGGCCGCATCGAAATGGCCGGCGGCAGCTTGGTGCTCACCAGTGCCGACCTCAACAACAACGGCGGACAAATCATCGCCAACAATCTGACCGTGAATGCGGGCAGCCTCAACAACCAGAACGGCGTAGTGGTCGCCGGCGCCACCACCGTGAACGCCACTGACCTGGATAACAGCCTCAAGGGCCTGATCCAGGCCGACGCCGGCGCGCTCACCCTCAACGTCACCAATGCCTTCAACAACAGCCAGGGGTTTGCCCAGGCCAGCACGGATCTGAACCTCAACGCCGGCAGCCTCAGCAGTAACGCCAATGGCGTGCTGAGCGCCGACACCGGCAAGCTTACCCTCGTGACTGCGCAACAGCTCAATAACGCACAGGGCCGTTTGCAGGCAGGCAAGGGCGATATTGAACTGCATGCCGCGAGCCTGGATAACCAGAGCGGCGTGATCGTCGGCAAGCAACTGTTGCTCGCCGCCGGTGACATCGACAACCGCGCCGGCACCGTGCTGGGCAACGCCGTCGATGTGACCGCCGGGACCCTCAACAACAGCAGTAAAGGCTCGTTGATCAGCGATGCCGGTGACGTGACGCTCAACATCAGCGACCTGCTGACCAACACCGGTGGCGCGATTGACGCTGGCGAACGCAGCGTGCTGGTCAAACAGCTCACCACCCTCAACAACAGCGGCGGCCTGCTGCGTGGCAAGCGCCTGGACATCACCGCGCAGCATCTGAACAACGATAATGGCCAACTGCTGGCCGGCAACCTCGGCCTGAACTACAGCGGCCAAGAGCTGAGCAACCGCAAAGGCCTGATCCTCAGCGGCGGCGCCCTCACCGAATTGACCACCGGCAGCCTGGACAACCAGGGCGGCACCGTGCAGGGCGATACCCTGACCGTCACCGCCGACTCGGTCGACAACGGCAGCGACGGCCTGATGGCGAGCCTGATCGGCAATCTGCAACTGACCGTTGAAGCCTTGGCCAACCGCGGCGGCAAGCTGTTCGGCAAAGAGCAGGTGACCATCAGCGGCGCCACCCTCGACAACAGTGCGGGCGGCCAGCTCAGCGGCAATCAGCTCAACCTCACGTCACGCGACACCCTGACCAACCGGGGCGGCCTGATTGAGGCCAACCAGGGCCTGACCGTCGGTGGCGGCAACCTCGACAACAGCGCGGGTGGTCAACTGCGCGCCTTGAAAGGGATCACCAGCAGCATCAACGTCAGCGGCGCAGTCAATAACCAGAATGGCATTCTGGAGTTTGGCAGCCAGGGCTTCAGCCTCGACGCCGCCAGCCTGAACAACCAGTCCGGCCAATTGCAGCACGCCGGCAGCGGCCTGATGCGCGTCCACACCGCCAGCCTCACCGGCAGCCAGGGCAACATCAACGGCATGGGCACAGCCGACTGGGCATTCGGCAAGGTCGATGGTCTGGGCCGTGTGCAACTCAACGAAGTCATCACCTATAAAAGCAGCCAGGCGCTGGCGCTGAAAGCCGGTGACCGCATGGCCAGCGGCAAGGGCCTGGTCATCGACGTGGCCAGCCTGGATAACGGCGGCGAACTGCTGAGCGACGGTGACCTGAGCATCACCGCCGGCGACATGACCAACAGCGGCCGCGTATCGGCCCTGCAAACGCTCACCGTTACAGCCAATAACCTGAGCCAGAACGGCGGCCGTCTGGCCGGCACCGACACCCGTCTGAGCCTGACCGGCACCCTCGACAGCCTCGGTTTCCTCACCGCACGTCAGCAACTGGATATCGCGGCGGCGCAGATCAATAACCGTGGCACCTTGGGCGCCCAGGGCGCGGTGAACCTGACCGCCGTGAATGGCATCACCAACGCTGCCGATTCGCTGTTGTTCAGCGGCGGCGATATGACCTTGCGCAGCAATGGTTTCAGCAACCTCTATGGCGATGTCTACAGCAAAGGCAACTTGAGCTTCGCCGCACAGGATGGCGGGCGTGCCGTGCTGTTCAGCAACCGCTCCGGCACCGTGGAAAGCGAAGGCTCGATCGGTATCAATGCAGGCTTTATCGAAAACGCCAAAGATGCGTTCGAACTCGGGCAGACGCTTACCACAGGCAGCTTGAGTTGGATCTGTGGCCAGCACTGCGGCGAGAAAGACAACTGGGAAAAAGGCCTGATCACCATCTACGAGACGTACCTTGAGGCGGCGACCAAAGATTCGGTGGCGGCGCGCCTGGTGGCTGGCAAAAACATGCTGCTGCAAGGCGACAATGTGCAGAACCGCTACAGCCTGATGGCTGCCAATGGCGACCTGAGTATCACCGCCGGTGACTTGCTCAACCAGGGCGCCGCTACGCGCACGGGGCAGCGCAAGATTGTCGTCAGCACGCCAGGTCGCGTTTCCGACGATTTGTTTGAACGCATGCAATATGTCGATGTTCCCGCTTTCAATGCGGCCACGGCGGCTGGGCATTTCGATAAGGCGCGCTTCGAAGAGCTGAAAAACCGCTCACCCAATAGCTTTCCTTTCGCCTACATAAGCGACGTCACCACCTGGACCCCCAACGCCGGCCATGAGTACGACGCCACGCTTCAGGCCGGTGGTACGGTCGACCTTTCCAAAGTCACCCGAAAAACGCAAAACGGCACGCTGCACGAAAACACCCTGGCGCAACTGACCGGCACCCTCGGCGATGACCAGACCGGTGTCCCGGTCGGTGGCATCAACATCAACCTGAGCCAACACGCCAACAACCCCGGCGCCCAGGCGCCTGGCAGCGTACTGCCGGTGGTTACCCCTGCAGCGGGTGGCGGTTTCGTACCCGTTGACTACACCGGCGTGGCCTTCGCCCCGGTCGACCCCACCACCGCGCCCAACTTCCAGTTGCCCAAGGGCGAGTACGGCCTGTTCGTCAAAAACGCCGACCCCACCAGCCACTATCTGATCGAAACCAACCCGGAATTTGCCAGCCTCACCGGCTTCTTCAGCTCCGACTACATGCTCGGCAAACTCGGCTTCACCAGCGACAACGCCTGGCGCCGCCTCGGTGATGGCCAATACGAAAGCCGCCTGATCCGCGACGCGGTGCTCGCGCAAACCGGCCAACGCTTCCTCGCCGGCGGCCTGACCAGCGACGCCGACCAGTTCCGCTACCTGATGGACAACGCCCTGGCCAGCAAGGACGCCCTGCGCCTGAGCCTCGGCGTGACCCTCACCGGCCAGCAAGTCGGCGCCCTGACCCACGACATCGTGTGGATGGAAAACCGCGTGGTCGACGGCCAGACCGTCCTCGTGCCGGTGCTCTACCTGGCCCAGGCCGACTCGCGCAACGTACGCGGCAACAGCCTGATCCAGGGCCGCGACCTCAACCTGTTCACTGGCGGCGACCTGATCAACGTCGGCACCCTGCGCGCCAGCAACAACCTCTCCGCCGCCGCCGGCGGCAGTCTCTACAACGGCGGCCTGATCGACGCCGGCAACAACCTGAGCCTGCTGGCCCAGGACAGCATCCGCAATGCCATGGCCGGCGAAATTCGCGGCAAGCAAGTGAGCATGGCGGCGGTCAGAGGCGACATCACCAACGACAACACCGCCATCCAGGTGCGTGACGGCGCGGGCATGCGCACCCTCACCGACAATG
This sequence comes from Pseudomonas sp. Y39-6, assembly GCF_023651955.1. Lineage (NCBI taxonomy): Bacteria > Pseudomonadati > Pseudomonadota > Gammaproteobacteria > Pseudomonadales > Pseudomonadaceae > Pseudomonas > Pseudomonas sp. Y39-6. The sequence continues at coordinate 196,391 of NZ_CP069594.1, forward strand.
GCACCAGCCTCATCGTCGCCCGCGAAAACCTGGCCATGAACGCCGGGCGCGACCTCATCACCCGAGGCGCCCTGGCAGGTGGCACCGACGTCACCTTAACCGCCGGCCGCGACATCAGCATCCTGCCCGTCAGCGACACCAGCGTGAAACACGCCTTCAGCGACGGCGGGCAAAAATCCAGCATCACCACCGACGTCAAAAACCTCGCCGCCAGCGTCACGGCGGGCGGCAACCTCAACATGAAAGCCGGGCAGGACGTCAACATCATCGGCAGTAATGCCACCGCCGGCAAAGACTTCAACATCGACGCCGGGCGTGACTTCAACGTGGCGTCGGTCAGCGATGTGCACAACGTCGAAGGCAAGGAGAAGCACGGCAAGAAGCGCATCAAAACCTCGGATGACCAGACCACCCAAGTGGCGAGCGTGCTGACGGCGGGCGGGGATTTTGTCAGCCAGGCGGGGCGTGACACCACGATCGTGGCGAGCAAGATCAGCGCGGGGAATGAGGCTTATCTGTATAGCGGGGATAAGCTGAACCTGCTGGCGGCGCAGAACAGCGCGCATACCTTGTATGACATGAAGAAAAACAGCGGCTGGGGCTCCAAAAAGGCCAAGCGCGATGAAGTCACTCAGACCACCAACATCGGCACCGAAATCAAAACCGCAGGCAACCTGACCCTGGTCAGCAATGGCGACCAACTCTATCAGGTTGCCAAGCTCAATAGCGGCAATGACCTGATTCTGAAAAGCGGCGGGGCTATAACCTTTGAAGGCGTGAAGGACTATCACGACGAGAGCCATACCAAGAGCAAGAGCAGCATGGCTTGGTTCTCGATGAAAGGCAAAGGCAGTACTGACGAAACCTTGCGTCAAAACGAACTGGTCTCTCAGGGTCAGACCGTCATCCAGGCCGTGAACGGTCTGAAGATCGATGTAAAACAAGTCGACCAGCAAACTGTCAGTCAGACCATCGATACGATGGTTAAGGCTGATCCGCAATTGGCTTGGCTCAAGGATGCCGAGAAGCGCGGTGATGTGGATTGGCGGCAAGTGAAGGAGCTTCACGAGTCTTTCAAGTACAGCAACTCGGGCATGGGCCAGGCGGCGATGTTGGCGATCATCATCATCGTCACTGTGTTGACGGCAGGGGGCGCGAGTGCTCTAGCGGGTGGTGCCGCAGGAGCGACAGCTGGCTCAGGAACCGCCATGGCCGCCGGCACCGCAGCAACTGCGGCGACGGCAACGACGGCGGCCACCGCAGCCACCGCAGCAGGTTTTGGAAACATGATGGCCACCGCCGCATTGACCTCGCTGGCCAGTACCGGTGCTGTCAGCGTCATCAACAATAAAGGCAACCTGGGTATGGCACTCAACGACACCTTTAGCAGCGACAGCTTGAAAAACGCTGCCATCGGTGCGATGACAACGGGCGTGTTGAATTACGCGGACAGCAACTGGTTCCAGGGCGCGAGTCCGGCTAACGGTAATGGTGCGCAAGTAACGACTTCCGGGCCGGCGCAAAACCCGGGTTATTCCAGTGAATGGCTCAACTGGTCGAAAGCGCAGGATACGGTTTTGCGCAGCGGTACACATGCCGTCATCAAAAGTGGCATTTCTACTGCGATCAATGGCGGTAGCTTGCAGGACAATCTGGGATCTGCCCTGGTGTCGGAAGGCTTTGACGTCGCCGCCGCTGTCGGCAACAAGAGTCTTGGGGACTTTGCTGACTACATGAAACTGAGCAATGGCTCGGCAGAGAAAGTTTTTCTACATGCTATTTTGGGTGGCGCGCTGTCTGCCGCCAGAGGCGGTGACTTCAAAACTGGAGCGCTAGCCGGTGCAGCAGCGGAGGGCCTGACTGCTGGGGCAACCGAAAATTTGAGCAAGTATTTGGACTCCCAATTTGCAACCAATGATCAGTTCAAGGTTGGTACGGCCCAGATCATAGGGATTTTGGCGGGTGCAGCAGTCGATGGTGATCCTGAAACTGCCAGTTGGGTTGCAGGTAATGCTCAGCGTTATAACGACATGATGCATTTTGGTGGGGATTGGGGCGCTGCTGCAGCTAGCCTTGATGCATACAACGTCGAAAATGGGGCAACACCCGCTGAGAGGTCTGAGGCGCTCAGCTCATTGACCAGAGGCGACGGGTTTGACGGACCAATGCCTGCAAACGCGCTTGTGCAAGCGTGGTCAGTAATGATTACTGCGCCGCTTGTATTCGTTGAAGCGCCAGTAGGTGTAGTTGGTCTTGGGGCTGGTGCACTTATTTCCGGCGGCGCGAATATAGGTTATCAGCTATCTACAGGGGAGCAGTTCAGTTATACCGACGCATCTATTGCCGCCGCCGTTGGTGCTGCGACACAGGGCAAGGGGTTTATGGTGACGCAAGGGCTAGGGCTAAGCGGGTCTTATTTGGGTAGTTCGTTGAAGGGAGAGGATCCAACGTATTCACTTTTGGGAACCGCTGCAGGGGGGGTGTTAGGTTTCAAAAGTGGGCAAGTAGTAACTGGTCACTTGAAACCATATGTAGGCCAATCTGCGGATGTTATTGGTAACATGGCCGGTTCTATTACTTCCGAAGTTGTTGGTGGGAAGGTCGGAACACTGGGGGGCAAGAAATGATTAAGCCGAAATCGAGTTTGCAAGCATTTGCACTGTTGTTTGTATATTGTTTTGTTTTGTTTATGTTCGTAAGTGTTATTGGAGTATTTTTAGGGGCAGTAATAAATTTTCTTAAAAGCAATCTGTGGGAGTTCGGATGGTCTGATATAACAGGTTTAATCGCTGGTGCTTTAATTTATACCGTTTTTGCTACAGTAGGGATTTGGTTTTTGTCGAGACTGAAGGCGCATAAAGCTGCAAAGGAGAAAGATATAGAAAGAAAATAATGATAAAGAGGAGAAATAGGGATCAGAGCCTGAGGGATCCCCACAAATTTACTCCAAGTTCTACGCCTGATGGTGCACCTCATCACGCAGAGCATGCTCCAATATTTCCAAGTGCTCTCGGTCACCGAAACCTGTGCAACTGCGCCAATACTCCAGGCCTAAACGCCATAATGAAAGTACTCGCCTCTCTCTGAGACTGTTACTTTGATAGGAGAAAATAGGGGTCAGACCACGATTAGTGCACCAATGTATATTGGTGGTCTGACCCCTATTTTTCTTAACGGTATCACCTTGATTGATCGAAAAACGGCGCTAACTACATTTGATAAACAGATACAGAGCGTTCAGCGAGTATCGGCAGCGCTAAAGCAGAATCCGGGAGTTAAGGCGGTTTTTGAATTTCCCAATCAAAAAGCAGCTGATAGGGCAACAGATATCCTTGTTGAGCAAAATATCAGAAATATTTCTGTAAGGGTGGCACCTTAATGACTAAATATAAGCTTGAATTTCGACATAGACCTAATTTTTCAGAGTCTATCGAAGATAGGCATAATAATTTTTTGAGAGCTGTAAGCGATTTGGGCGTTCCATGGGGTTTGAGCGATTCCCTTAAAGTTCCCCCTATTGGAAGCGAGTTGGTGACCTCGGCGTCATTAGATAAGCTACTTCCAGTCGGCGTTAAAGGTCGTATTTCATACGCCCTGCGAGATCAGAAGTATCTGGAAGATGATGCGCAGTTTGATGATACTCTATTTATTGAATTTACAGCTTCAAAAGTCGACTATTCAGATTTGTTGAAAGTTGTTTTTCCTAGATATATTAAGGCGTTTGGTTCCTATCGCTCGGCTTTGCATGATTGGAGTGTTACGAGAAGCGATTGGCCTTTAGTGGTAGAAGCTTGTGAAGCTACAAAGAAAGACGTCAATGGTAGGGATGGTGTTTTTCGTATAAATGCAGCGAATTATTTCGATAAGGAATTGTGTTTTCGTGCTTTTGGAAAGGGACCTCGTGAACTTGTTGATTTAATATGTGATTATGTAGAAGAAGTGCGTGAGTTTGAAGATGGAGCTTTGATTGTGATTAGTTATAATCCGCTATCTGCCGACGAGCTCCTCAGTGCGGGTGATCGACTAAAAAGCTTGGTGATTTGATTGTTTTTTTGGTCAAGATGGTCGGTGTAGGGCTGTTTTGACTGGGCCTGGTAGAGTTGTTGGGAAGATTCTGCTTTTATGGTTCTTTAATAAAATGGTTTTATATATCGGCCGGGCAGTTATGGTTTAACTGCCCGGATTCTGCTTTAGATCTTCGAGTTTGATTTCCGTCCAATAACATCCAGCAGATCGCACCCATCCCGCAGCGGTATAGCCAGCAGCAGCGCAAAATCATGCAACACAACCGCATCACTGCTGATCTTTTCCCGAAATGCCAGATTCTCCAAAAACTGAGTCACCGCACGAATACGATACGCGGCAGCCTCATGGAGGACATCGAGGGGCGCTTGCGTGTCGATCACCAACGCGGGAATGGTTGAGTCGTGGCCTGTTAATGGCATGGGAAATAGGGGAAATAGGGGTCAGACCACGTTTTGCATTTATGGAGTTTTTGTAACTATTGTTCAGTCCTTTAAAAAGAGAGTTATCCGAGGAGTGGTATGTCGTCCGAAGGCTGTTTTTTCTTAGTCTTATAATGGTGGTCTGACCCCTATTTCTCACCTATTTCTCTAATTGGTTCGCTGGTGCCGACAAAGCAGGTGCAAGTACTAGCACCGTCCAAGGTGTTAACCCGAGTGCGGGCTCAACCTTGGCGGTTACTAACTCCTCCAAAGATATTTTCACCTGGACGTCAGCGGGTGATATCGCCCTGCGCACTGGAGGTCGGGCGGTAATCTCTAGCGGGATTTCTACGGCCATCCAGGGCGGAAGTTTCGGCGACAATTTCAATGCTGCCTTGCTGGGAGAGGCTGGCAACGTTGCGATGGCTACCGGTTTTAATTGGGTGGGTGACTACGTCACGTTCCCGAATGGAAGCCCTCAAAAGATCATTGCTCATGCATTGATGGGCGGATTGCTGGCGGAAGCGACCGGCAGTGATTTCAAAACCGGGGCTGCGGCGGCTGGGTTGAATGAAGCGCTCATCAATCAATTAACTTGGGCCGCCCAAGGCAATAAAGACATCACTTTGATGCTTTCACAACTGACTGGGTTGTTAGCAGCGGCGGCGGTTGATGGTGATTTAGAGAAAGGCTCTCAGATTGCTCAGAAGGCGACGACGTTTAACTACCTTTACCACAAAGAAGTCGAGGAGATGCTTCGGGAGGTTGACAGCAAAAGTACGGAACAAGAGAAAAGGGCGGTTAGGGAGCGGTATGCGGCCCTTGATCAGCAGAGAAATGACGAATTGGATGCGCTCTGCGCGCGCGATCCGCAACGCTGCAGGGGTATTGCTATCTCGTTGGCGAACGATGATCAGAAACTCGTCGATCTGGTAGGTAAACTTAGGTCCCAGGGACAGGGTGGTGCTGCTTCTGCTGTAGGTTTTGTGATAGGGAGCAACCTAGACGCTTCCAGCAAAATTGCTGCAGATATCAGCTCTGCTGGCGGTGGGGTGTTGGTTAAGCTCGGGGCGGAGGCTATCAAGGCTGGAGTTGGAGTAACATTACCCTCGCGCTCTGGAGCAGGGAAAGGGAAGGGTAGTCAGGGTGAAGCTGCGGGTCCTGATGTACCGCAGGGTGCAAAAGCAAATGTGGGGTCCATTAGTCACATCTCTGGAGTGAATCTTCCTAAAAGTCAGTCTAAGATGATTGCTGATTTTGAAGCAGCAGGGTACCCAACAAAACCAGTAGTTTCTCCGACCAGCGGAAACGTGGTCGGAACTCAATACATCTTGCCTGATGGTTCGCGAGTTCGGGTGATGCAGGCGGATGGTCGAAGTCCCCAGCGCGCATCATTCGAGAACGCTAATGGCGGACCTGTTGATCCGACTACTGGAAAACCGCCGCAGCCCCCGCAAGGTTTATCGAAGGCTGAACGGAAGCAGTGGATTAGAGAGCGTACGCATATTGAACAGGTGGACTAAATGATGAATACACTCTTGCAGGCTGTGGCTCTTTTGTTGCCTATGAAAATTGAAAGAGTATTTTGGGATGGCGATACTTTGATGCTTTTTTCGGCGGGTTGGAGCTTTCGGACTGAGAGTGCGTGGCGTGTGTCTAAGGGGGGGGAGCTGCTGTTCGCTTGTTGGGATGACGATGCCCTTGACCATGTTTCTGAGCTTTTAGGCTTATCCATTGTTGAGGTAGGTTGGCTTATTGATGCTCAGCCAATTGATCCATTTTTTAAATTATCTGACGGCCGCGTCTTGAATGCATTTTGTTCGTCATCAACTGAGCCTTGGCTTATGGAGTTCTCGGACGGGGTCGTTTATTTAGGTAACACTTAATTTCATAAATTTTTCTTGGTGCAAAAGCAACTGGCGGTGCTGCAGAAAAGGTAGATGATGTTGTAGCTCCATCGTCTAAACCTGAATGGTTGCAACGGCTTGATGCGGGTAATGAGTTTAATAAGGTACAGTCTAAAAACTACCCGAATAACGAAGTTTATATTCAGCGACCTGACGGGAATGGCTATTATCGTGTTGATTCGTATAATCCCATAAAAGGCGAAATCGTCTCTCGTAAATTGACACAGCTTTCTGAGGTTTCAGAGGCGACAGCAAAGAGCTACATAAGTGAGGCCATTACGAAATACCCTTCTGGTGCGACCATTGCGAAAGTTCCATCTAGTGGGTCTTTGGGTGGTCAAAAATTGCAAGGTACTGTTATTCTGGAGGTTCCTCCACAGAATGGCGTGATTCCAAAAGCCATCTTGGACTCTGCCAATAAAGCAGGGGTTTTAATTAGAGATACTAATGGGAAGGTGTATTGATGGAGCTGCCTATTTATTATTGTAAGACTTGGTTTCGGATGAAGAAGTTTGCGATAGAGCCTATGGATGAATCTCTGGCACATTCTAGGCATCTCTCGGGTGAGTCATATACGGCTCTCATTGGCTCGGACTCTGCGCCATCTTGCTTTGTTGAGTTCTCCATAGATAAAGGAATGGTTGGTGTCGGTTTTTTAGATAAAAAATGTCGTGAGTACCTGACCTACCAATTTCAAGTAACAGATTCGGATAACTTATTTTTGACTATGGCGACTCATCGTGAGTTTGAAGGGGATGGAGACGAGGTCATAGGTGGGGAGTCCTATATTTTCAATGAGGAAGGCGGCCTTGTTATTAGGCGAGAAAAATTTAATCCTCATGAGGTTGAAGAGGCCAGATCAAGTTTCGAGCCGTCTCGAAATTATGAAAAACTTCCCAAGTTTGGTTGTTACTCTAATTTAACAAAAGCTGACAGATGAAAAAGACAGGTGAGTTCCATTATAAATTTTAAGGGGTCTGAGTTGATATGGCACCGGCCTTGCGCCGGTGTTTTTGCACCCTGATTGCACTCTTTTTGCATCCTACTTGCCTCCTTTCTGCAGTCAAGTTGCATCCCTTTTGCACCCACCCTGACGACCTACGGTCTAGCTGCTCAATACGCCCTTTTTGAGCATGATTTTTCGCCCCTTAACAGGAGCAAAATCTCAACAGAAATAGGGGTCAGACCACGTTTTGCATTTAAGGAGTTTTCGTGGCTATTGTTCAGTCCTTTAAAAAGAGAGTTATCCGAGGAGTGGTATGTCATCCGAAGGCTGTTTTTTCTTAGTCTTATAATGGTGGTCTGACCCCTATTTCTCCAATGGAGGGGTGAGCAAGCTCGCTCCTACTGCGTTCAGGGTGGCGGGAACTAGAACCGTGCAAAGCATAAGAATAGTGGCATAGTGCCTCATGTCCTGCCGTCCGTTGCCGACAACCTAGCGATGACTAAAGGCATCAAAGGGTGGGCATCGGCGATAGCCGTTGCTTTTGAACCCGTTCTACCGTTACTCCACAAGGAAGAAGTACATGATCAAGCTGTTCTTCAAGGCTGCTGTTGTTCTGTCCCTGGCCACGTTGTTTGGCTGTGCGTCGGTGCCGTCGGTAGAGAAGATGCAGGCTGATGTGGCGAACTATTCGCTGCCCAAGGCTGCAGTCGCCGATAAAGGCCTGGTGTACGTGGTGCGCCCAAGCAACGTCGGGGTGATGGTACGGTTCAACGTTTTCCTGGATGACAAAGAAGCGGATTCGGAGATGGGTTACAACCGGGGTAACCAGTACATCTACTTCTATGTGACGCCGGGTCAGCATGTGATCAGTTCCAAGGCCGAAAACTGGGCGGACTTGCCAATCAACGTCAAGGCCGGCGAGGTTGTGTACCTCAAGCAGGAAGTCGAAGTCGGTGTGGTGATGGCGCGTAACAGCCTCAAAGTGCTGAGTGATATCGAAGGCCGTTATCTGGTCAAAGATGCATCCTTGGGCACCGTGGCTAAAGAAAGCAAGTGAGTTAACGCGTTTGGCACCGGCCGGGCTCAAGGCTCTGCCGGCAGTCACCGTTCAACTGCAAACATTCAAGGACTGACGTGAAAAACCTCCTTCTCATTCTCTTCGCCAGCCTCATCCTTGGCGGCTGTGTCAGCCAACCCCTCACGCCCGAAAACCGTGCGCAGATCAAGACCGTCAAGGTGCTGCCCGTGAAGTGGGAAAAAAACATGGTGTACTTCGGCCGTGAACAAGCCTGGGGCGCTGCCCTGGGGGCCGGGCTCGGCGCAGGTGTTGGCATGGCCAGCGGGGCGTCTAAGGTAGGCACCGCTGCATTGAGCGGCGCCGGGTTTGCCGGCGGCATGAAGCTCGGGCAACTGGCCGAAATGCCGACGCCGGTGGCGATTCTGACGGTGATGGAGGCCGAAAAAATCGATGTGGGTGTATTGCTCAAGCAAGGCTTTGTTGATGCGCTGGGCAAGACCTCTTCGCTCAAGGTCGTGGGCGACGATGAGCCCGCCGATGCGCAGATCCAACTGACCGTGGCCGAGTGGGGCTTTCGCCTGACCCAAGGTTTCAGCAGCGTGATTTACCCCACCCTCAATGTAGTCGCGCAAATGAATCGCGGTGACGAGATGATCTGGCGCACCAGTGAAGCGGTCACACCGTTCAATGGACAGAATGTCTATGGCTACACGCCGCTGACTTACCGCACCGACCCTGAAGCCTTGCGCCGGGCGCTAACGGGTATCACACAGATCTCAGGGCAATATCTGGTGAAGGAACTCAAGTAAACCCGCCGAAGAAATCCCGGCGTTGGCGTAACGCTATTGGTAGGTGCGTATCGAGTGTTCCACTGTGCGAGGTTCAGATGGCAGGGTTATCGGTAATTGGCTGGCGTTTGGTGCAGGGGTTATGCCTGCTGTTGATGTTCATCAGTGCAAGCGTTTGCATGCTGGTGTGGGACTACTTCGATAGCTCGACTGCCTCCGCATTCGGAACGGCATTGGGTATTTTCCTGATGTGCAGCATTGGGCTGCTGTTCGCATTTGTATTCGAGCGTTCGCGTACGCCTAGCGCAACAGTGCGCTACTTGATGACACGGTGTGTCGTGGTGCTTGTGCTGGCGGCGGGTGCGGCCTATGTGGCCGATGCTATGTGGTTTGCTCCTGAGCGTGAAGCTCTCGACGCGGCATTGGAGGGCGCATCGAAAATGCGTGCCGCCCCCGAAACCATCATTGGTTCTTGAGGTTGTAATGGACAACTCCGAACAGACGCCCGAGGCGTTATTGGCCCGCAGATTTGATCACCCGGTCGGGTTTATGGCCGTCGGGCGCCTTGATTGCACCGGGTTGACCTTGAACTCCATGGGCTGGTCGATTGCAGCTTCCAGGCATGGGGTTGTCCAGCTACAGGCACAAGCTCTTGATGAGGTGTTTGATCGCGTCATCGCTTGCAGTGGTGAATATGGACGCCGATCGTTATTGATTGAATCCAGCCCATTCCAAGGGCGAGCTCAACCGACGAAACACCTTGAGAACCCCTCTCAACCCCGTAAAATGCTGCAGCCGTTGCGACCCGACATGTTCAGGGATGAAGTCAGTTACGCGCGAGTTCTTGCCTTTGCGCAGGCCAGCCTGCCTCCCTCCCTGAAACTGCCGCCCTTGGCCCGACGCCTTCGACCTCGAAGGGGTGGGTATCGCCTCGTGCCCGGTTTCTCGCTACACCGAGCGCTGCTGATTTCCTCACTTTAGGAGCAACATGTGAAAACACTGTCCCAAATCCTGCTGTCCGGCGTTGCCGTCGCAGCGCTGCTGACCGTGGCCGGTTGCGCCACGGAGAGCAACCGCGCGATGCCGGTGGAACAGGTCGCCAGCGCCCACGTCGCCTATTCCGGCGTGCGCGTGCCGATTGCCGTGGGCAAGTTCGATAACCGCTCCAGCTACATGCGCGGCATCTTCTCCGACGGCGTCGACCGTCTCGGCGGCCAGGCCAAGACCATCCTGATCACCCACCTGCAGCAGACCAACCGCTTCAGCGTGCTGGACCGCGACAACATGGGCGAAATTTCCCAGGAAGCCGCGATCAAAGGCACCGTGCAGAAGCTCAAAGGCGCTGATTACGTGGTGACCGGCGATGTGACCGAGTTCGGCCGCAAAGAAACCGGCGACCGTCAGTTGTTCGGCATCCTCGGCCGTGGCAAGACGCAAGTGGCCTACGCCAAAGTCGCGTTGAATATCGTCAACATCAGCACTTCCGAAGTGGTGTATTCCACCCAGGGTGCCGGTGAGTACGCGCTGTCCAACCGTGAAGTGATCGGCTTCGGCGGCACCGCCAGCTACGACTCCACCCTCAATGGCAAGGTGCTCGACCTGGCCATGCGTGAAGCGATCAACCGCCTGGTCGACGGTATCAACGCCGGCGCCTGGAACCCGCGCAACTGATTGGCAACCCCTCAAGGAGTAGTACACGGATGAGCAAGGCAGTGAAGTTGGCGCTGATGCTGACAGCAATCGCGACGGTCGCCGGGTGCCAGACGGCGCCTCAACCCCTGTATCAATGGGAAAGCTACCAGCCACAGGTTTACGAGTACTTCAAGGGCGAGCCCAAGGAAGCGCAGGTCGAGGCCCTGGAGCGCGATCTGCAGAAGATCAACGCCAGTGGCCGCAAAGCACCGCCGGGTTACCACGCCCACCTGGGCATGCTGTACCTGAGCATGGGCAAGGATGACCAGATGGTGCAGGAGTTCCGCACCGAGAAGGCGCTGTTCCCCGAATCCGCTGCGTACATGGACTTTCTGCTGAAAAACGCCAAGACTGGAGTCGCCACCAAATGAGCCTATTGAAACTCACCGGCGCCTTGCTGGCCCTGGCCTTGCTCGGCGGTTGCGCGGCACCGAAGACGATTGATTACACGGCATACAAACAGGCGCGGCCGAAGTCGATCCTGGTGCTGCCGCCGATCAATGAATCGCCGGAAGTGCAGGCGTCCTACAGCATGGTTTCGCAGGTGACCTACCCGCTGGCCGAAGCCGGCTACTACGTGTTGCCGATTGCCCTGGTGGACGAAACCTTCCGCCAGAACGGCCTGACCACCGCCAACGATATCCAGGGCGTGCCGCCGGCCAAGCTGCATGACATCTTCGGTGCGGATGCAGCGCTGTACATCACCATCAGCGAGTACGGCACCCAGTACATGCTGATCTCCAGCAACACCGCGGTGACCGCCTCGGCCAAACTGGTGGACCTGCGCACCGGCACCACCCTGTGGACCGGCTCGGCGCGTGCGTCCAGTGAGGAAGGCAACAATAACAACGGCGGCGGCCTGGTGGGCATGTTGATCACAGCGGCGGTCAAGCAGGTGATCAACAGCTCCACCGACGCAGCGCATCCGATCGCGGGCATCACCAGTGCGCGCCTGCTCTCGGCAGGGCAGCGTACCGGGCTGCTGTACGGTCCGCGCAACCCGAAATACGGTACGGACTGATCTCAGCGAAGGTCAAAGGTGGGAGGGAGCAAGCCCCCTCCCACACTGATTGAGGTGTTATCTAAACCAGGATTCAGGCGGGGCAGCGCGCCGGGCTGAGTTAACCGTCTCGATTCTGGCATCACCGAAGATTAAAGGTGGGAGGGAGCTTGCTCCCGATGGCGGTGGGTCAGTCGCCCGATGCAGTGGCTGACAGTTGGCAATCGGGGGCAAGCCCCCTCCCACACTGATCGAGGTGTTATCTACACCAGGATTCAGGCGGGGCAGCGCGCCGGGCTGAGTTAACCGTCTCGATTCTGGCATCACCGAAGATCAAATGTGGGAGGGAGCTTGCTCCCGATGGCGGTGGGTCAGTCACCCGATGCAGTGGCTGACAGTTGGCAATCGGGGGCAAGCCCCCTCCCACACTGATTGAGGTGTTATCTAAACCAGGATTCAGGCGGGGCAGCGCACCGGGCTGAGTTAACCGTCTCGATTCTGGCACCACCGAAGATCAAAGGTGGGAGGGAGCTTGCTCCCGATGGCGGTGGGTCAGTCGTCCGATGCAGTGGCTGGCGCTTGGTCATCGGGGGCAAGCCCCCTCCCACACTGATCGAGGTGTTATCTAAACCAGGATTCAGGCGGGGCAGTGCACCGGGCTGAGTTAACCGTCTCGATTCTGGCACCACCAAAGATCAAAGGTGGGAGGGAGCTTGCTCCCGATGGCGGTGGGTCAGTCGCCCGATGCAGTGGCTGACAGTTGGCAATCGGGGGCAAGCCCCCTCCCACACTGATCGAGGTGTTATCTAAACCAGGATTCAGGCGGGGCAGTGCACCGGGCTGAGTTAACCGTCTCGATTTTGGCACCACCGAAGATCAAAGGTGGGAGGGAGCTTGCTCCCGATGGCGGTGGGTCAGTCGCCGGATGCAGTGGCTGACGCTTGGTCATCGGGGGCAAGCCCCCTCCCACACTGATCGAGGTGTTATCTAAACCAGGATTCAGGCGGGGCAGTGCACCGGGCTGAGTTAACCGTCTCGATTCTGGCACCACCGAAGATCAAAGGTGGGAGGGAGCTTGCTCCCGATGGCGGTGGGTCAGTCGCCCGATGCAGTGGCTGACGCTTGGTCATCTGGGGCAAGCCCCCTCCCACACTGATTGAGGTGTTATCTAAACCAGGATTCAGGCGGGGCAGCGCGCCGGGCTGAGTTAACCGTCTCGATTCTGGCACCACCGAAGATCAAAGGTGGGAGGGAGCTTGCTCCCGATGGCGGTGGGTCAGTCGTCCGATGCAGTGGCTGGCGCTTGGTCATCGGGGGCAAGCCCCCTCCCACACTGATCGAGGTGTTATCTACACCAGGATTCAGGCGGGGCAGTGCACCGGGCTGAGTTAACCGTCTCGATTCTGGCACCACCAAAGATCAAAGGTGGGAGGGAGCTTGCTCCCGATGGCGGTGGGTCAGTCACCCGATGCAGTGGCTGACAGTTGGCAATCGGGGGCAAGCCCCCTCCCACACTGATCGAGGTGTTATCTAGTCCAGGGTTTAACCCGAACACCCCGCACCTTGCGTCTGACCTTGTGAACGGATCATTCATTCACGAGGTTCAGTCCATGTCCCATCCTCTGCTTTTCCTGCGTCCTGCTGCCCAGGGCTTTGCGGTTACCTTGCTGGTGGCGCTGGCCGGTTGTGGGCTGTCTTCGTCCCCAGATTTAGCCAAACCGGCTGAGCCCGTCGCCGAGCTGCACAGCGCGCCGGTCCAGGGCGCGTTGGTCAAGCGCCAGGCGATGCCTGCACCGATGCGGATGCAGGAGTCGGCAACCCTGGATTACCAAAGCGAACCCCGCGAGCAGTACGCCAACCTGCCGGACAACCCGGTGCATCGGGTCGCCGAAACGCCGGTCTCGACCTTCAGCATCGACGTCGACACCGGCAGCTACGCCAACGTGAGACGTTTCCTCAACCAAGGCCGTCTACCACCCGAGGGTGCTGTGCGACTGGAGGAAATGCTCAACTACTTCCCCTATCACTACGCCTTGCCCACCGACGGTTCGCCGTTTGGCGTGACCACCGAATTGGCGGCCACCCCGTGGAACCCACGCACCCAACTGCTGCGCATCGGCATCAAGGCCTCCGACCGCGCCGTAGCGCAGCTGGCGCCGGCCAACCTGGTGTTTCTGGTTGATGTGTCCGGCTCCATGGACCGCCGCGAAGGCTTGCCGCTGGTGAAAAGCACCCTGAAATTGCTGGTGGATCAATTGCGCGAGCAAGACCGTGTGTCGCTGGTGGTCTACGCCGGCGAGTCGCGCGTGGTACTCCCTCCCACCTCCGGGCGCGACAAAGTGAAGCTGCGCAACGCCATCGACCAACTCAGCGCGGGCGGCGCCACCGCCGGTGCTTCAGGCATCGAACTGGCCTACCAGATGGCCCGCGAAGGCTTTATCGAGCAGGGCATCAACCGCATCCTGCTGGCCACCGATGGCGACTTCAATGTCGGCGTCAGCGATTTCGACAGCCTCAAGCAAATGGCCGTGGAACAACGCAAAAGCGGTGTGTCGCTGACCACCCTCGGCTTCGGTGTGGATAACTACAACGAACACCTGATGGAGCAGCTGGCCGACGCGGGCGACGGCAACTACGCCTACATCGACACGCTGCGCGAAGCGCGCAAGGTGCTGGTAGACCAACTCAGCTCGACCCTGGCGGTGGTGGCGCGGGATGTGAAGGTGCAGGTGGAATTCAACCCGGCCCAGGTCAGCGAATACCGCTTGCTGGGTTATGAAAACCGCGCGTTGAAGCGTGAGGACTTCAACAACGACAAGGTCGACGCGGGAGAGATCGGCGCCGGGCACACGCTGACCGCGCTGTACGAAATTGTACCGAAGGGCCAGCAGGGCTGGCTGGAGCCGCTGCGCTATGCCTCCGCGCCTGCGGTGTCGGGCGCTTCCGATGAGTTGGCCATGTTGCGCGTGCGCTACAAGCCCGCGGCCGGTGGCGCGAGCCGCTTGATCGAGCGGCCGGTGAGCAACGCCGCGGCCAAGGCCAGCGACGACCTGCGCTTCTGCGCCGCCGTGGCCGCCTTCGCCCAGCAACTCAAGGGCGATGGCCGCTACACTGGCAGCATGAGTTTGCAGGACACCGCCGCACTCGCCCGCTCTGCCCGGGGCGATGACCCGTTCGGCTTGCGCAATGAATTCGTGCAACTGGTGGAAGTGGCGCAAAGCCTCAAACCTTGATCGTGAACACAGCGACCAGAAAGGAGTTCGCCACCAACATGCCCGCTCCAGATGATTCACCCAGCGACGAATCGCTGCTGGCCCGCTACCGAAGCGGTGACGGCGCCGCGTTCGAGGCCTTATACGCGCGGCACCGCCAAGGTCTCTACCGCTTCCTGGTGTCCCTGAGCAACAAGGCCGAACTGGCCGAGGAAATTTATCAGGAGACCTGGCTCAGCCTGATTCGCAGCGCCACTCAGCCACAAGGCCGGGCGAGTTTTCGTACCTGGCTGTTCCAGATCGCCCGCAACCGCCTGATCGACTATTGGCGCAAGCACGGCATCCACAACCCGTTGCACGACAGTTACGATGAACAACTGCACGCCCAGCCCGACACCAGCGCCGGCCCCGAGCAGCATCTGAGCCTGAGCCGCGACCAGGCGCGTCTCGACGCCGCGTTGCAAGACTTGCCCGAAGACCAGCGCGAAGTCTTCCTGCTGCGCCTGCATGGCGACCTCGACGTGCCGCAGATCGCCGCCCTCACCGGCGCCCCGCTGGAAACCGTGAAAAGCCGCCTGCGTTACGCCCAGCAGAAACTGCGCCGCCTGCTGGCCGAGGAGATACCCGCATGACCGACTCCCGATACACCCCCGACCCCGACGACCTGCTCATCCAGCACGTGCGTCAACACAGCCGCGGCGAGCCACCGGCGTCCCTCGACGCCTTCATCCTCGCCACCGCCCGCCGCGAAACCCCAGCGCCGCAACCCAGCCGCTGGCAACGCTGGCTGCACGCCTGCCAACGCCCACGCTGGCAGGTGGCATTCGCCACCGTCGCAGGGTTAGCGCTGATGATCGGCGTGGTCATGCGCTCGCCCGTGCCTCAACCCGACATCTCCCCGGCGACGTTCTCCGCGCCCCACCCAGAAAGCGCCCGCCCGGCCCCCGCGCCGATGGCCCGGATGGCCGTCGCGCCCAGAGCCGAAAGCGCGCCGGTCCAAGCCGAAATCGCCGGTGCGTTGTCGGACAAATCGCCGGCCAGGCTCAGCAAGCGCGCACCGGTTGCACTGCCTTCATTGGAAGAGGGCTTGCAGGAAATCGTCAACCTGCGGGCGGCCGGGGACAGCCAAGCGGCGGATGAGAAGCTGCTTGCGTTGCACGCGCGCTTTCCCCAGGAGGACTTGCCGGCGCGCCTGGAGGTGTTGCGCAAGCGCTGAACGCGGGGCGGGCGGTGAGACGCAACGTCTCGCCGTCTCATCGCCACCAGGTGTGGTCTGACATGGCGCGTCTCATTCGAACGCGATCGCGGCCGCCCCTGGGGTTCCAGCGGACCGCTCTAAGCAAGGCCTGTTCAGGTGCTTTTGCGGATCTGGCACCGGCCTTGCTCTGGCTCTGGTAACCAGCCCGACTGGTGACCCAATAATAAAAACAGGTGCCCGATGTCCTGCCCAACTCCCTTTCCCGGTTCTGCCCGTGGCGGCGTCATGAGTCGCATGCCGCAACAGCTCAATCGACTGGTTCTGGACCTTGTGCTACCGCGCTGACGCCCCTCCTGGCGGACTCTTGCGGGGCGCCAGGGCCAATCGTTCCAAGGAGATTTCGCTATGACCCTTTCGATCAATCCGCAACGCAGCATGCGCGCCGCTGTCTGGCACGGCCGTCACGATATCCGCGTCGAAGACGTCCCGCTGCCCATTTCGCCGCCGGCCGGTTGGGTGCAGATCCGCGTGCAGTGGTGCGGAATCTGCGGGTCCGATTTGCATGAGTACGTGGCCGGGCCGGTGTTCATACCGGTCGACGCCCCGCACCCGCTGACCGGGATAAAGGGGCAGTGCATCCTCGGGCATGAGTTTTGTGGCGAGATCGTCGAACTCGGCGCCGGCGTACAGGGCTTCAGCGTCGGCGAGCCGGTGGCGGCTGATGCGTGCCAGCATTGCGGCACGTGCTACTACTGCACCCACGGGATGTACAACATCTGCGAGAACCTGGCCTTCACCGGGCTGATGAACAATGGTGCCTTCGCCGAACTGGTCAACGTGCCCGCCAACCTGCTGTACAAATTGCCGGCGAATTTTCCCGCTGAAGCCGGGGCACTGATCGAGCCGCTGGCGGTGGGCATGCACGCAGTGAAAAAAGCCGGAAGCCTGCTCGGGCAAAACGTAGTGGTGGTCGGTGCCGGCACCATCGGCCTGTGTACCATCATGTGCGCCAAGGCGGCCGGTGCGGCGCAGGTGATCGCGCTGGAAATGTCCGGCGCCCGCAAGACCAAGGCCCGGGAAGTGGGCGCGACCCATGTGCTCGATCCGAATGAATGCGATGCCCTGGCCGAAGTCCGCCGCCTCACGGGCGGGCTCGGCGCGGATGTCAGCTTCGAATGCATCGGTAACAAACACACGGCCAAACTCGCAATCGACCTGATCCGCAAGGCTGGCAAGTGCGTCCTGGTGGGGATCTTCGAGGAACCCAGCGAGTTCAACTTTTTCGAGTTGGTGGCGACGGAAAAACAGGTAATGGGCGCGCTGGCCTATAACGGCGAGTTCGCTGACGTGATCGCGTTTATCGCCGATGGACGGCTGGACATTACGCCGCTGGTGACGGGGCGCATTCAGTTGGAACAGATCGTGGGGCAGGGCTTTGAGGAGTTGGTCAAGAATAAGGAGCACAACGTGAAAATCATCGTGTCGCCCGCTCGGGTCTGAAGAGAGCGATGAGCAGTACGCCACCCTTGCCACTTCGTTGTGAGTGGCAAGGGTGGCGTGCGGCTGATGGAGTCTATCGACGGCCTCTCATGCCGTATTGCCGGAATTTGCCGACGAGTAGCGAGTCGCCACCGATCACCCGTCCGGCCTGGGCTTGTGGGTAAGCGCCGCATCAGCACATCTGCCAGACAGGCGTGCCGACATCAGCACGCGTTTGGTCAAGTCATCTATCGAGGCGTGATATGCCCCAAGCATGAATTTCGCTCGGCGCCTTTTTCACACCGCGAATCGGTTAACCAACTGATTCAGGTTAACCGCCAGTTTTGACATCTCACCGCTTGCACTGGCCGTCTGGCTGGCACCCGCAGCACTCTGAGTTGCCAGCTCGCGAATACTGACCAGATTACGATCAACCTCACGCGCAACATGCGACTGCTCTTCAGACGCCGTGGCGATCATGAGGTTACGTTCATTGATCTGAACAATGGCGGTGGCTATTTGATCCAGCGAGGTACTGGCCTCTTGGGCGACACCAAGTGATTCGGTCGCCAGGTCTCTGCTCGTATTCATCGCCTTCACGGCGAGATCAGAATCGTTCTGGATGGCAGCGATCATCTGCTCGATTTCTTGTGTCGACACCTGAGTGCGATGGGCCAACGCCCTTACTTCGTCAGCAACTACCGCAAACCCACGGCCTTGCTCGCCTGCGCGTGCTGCCTCGATAGCCGCGTTCAAAGCCAGCAGGTTGGTTTGTTCTGCAATGGCCCGAATCACCTCGACAACTTTAGTGATGCTCTGGGCACGATCTGACAACCCCTGAATCTGTTCACTCGTGTTCTCAACGTTCCCGTTCAGCTTTTGAATGGACTTCAATGTCTGAGCCACTCGCTCCAAACCTATTTCGGTATAGCCCTGGGTACGCTTTGACTCTTCGGAAGCCGACTCCGCGTTACGAGCGACCTCATCAACAGCTGCGCTCATTTCTGTGACCGCTGTGGCAGCCTGATTGACCTCGTCATTTTGGGCGACAAGGCTCCGACTCGACTCCTCAGTGACCGCTGTCATCTCTTCTGACGCAGAGGCCAGTTGGGTGGACGAATCGGATATCTGCATAATTGTAGTTCGCAGATTTGTCTGCATCTGCGCGAGGGCTTTCAACAGTCGTCCAGCTTCATCAGTCCCGCTGACCAATACCTCTTTGGAGAGGTCGCTGGCCGCGATGCGCTCCGCGACAGACAGGGCATCTTTAATCGGAGAGGTAATACTTTTCGTCAACAGCAATGCCAAACCAACTGTCAGGACGACAACGGCAGCAATAAGGCCGACAACCAACCACAACCCATTGTTATAAAGATCGGTTGCGTTTTGCCCAGCCTGCGCAGCGCCGTCGTTGTTAAAGTTGGTCAAGTCTTTGATCTGCATTTCCATCGTGTTCGTCAGAGGGCGGATGCCGGTCTTCACCAGGCTGACCGCCGCCGCTACGTCACCCTGCCTCATCAACGGTTCAAGACTATCCATTAGTTTGGAGTAGGCATCGGCGCTGTTTTTTACCGGTGTATAAAACGAACGCTCCTTATCACTCGCTATCAGAGGCTCATAATTCGCCACCGCATCGTTGAACGCCTTACGGTAGCTGGCGAAGCTATCAATCGTCTTTTGTATCGACTGAGGGTCAGCAAGGCCACGCTGTGTTTCGAGCCTCAAGCGAAGGGCTGTACTGTTCATCAGCTCCGTTTGTCGGATGCTAGCCATCCAATTGAGTTCGACGTCTTTTTCGGAGTCCCTCAGCTTGCCCATTTGCACGACTGCGAATGCGCCGAGCACAAAAACCAACGCAATAATCAACGCGAAAAACAGGGCAGCGCGTGGCGCTACGTTGAGATTTCTAAGGTGCATACAAGATTCCTGTTTTCCAACGGTTGTTGATATGTTCAACAGGATATCGACTCAAAGCCGGAAACTTTAAGGATGTCGTCGAAAGGCGATGTGGTTGGCGAACGCCTGGCCGGTGGAGCTTGCCTTGCTTCAATCTGCGGCGGAGCCAGCTCCCGAAGCCGTCATGCACAAGGACTTTCATGCGAGTTGTGCGGTAACCGAATGGGCATTACAGGTTGCGTAACGGTAACCCGTTATGCGGCAACAACCCGGCGATCTTGCTGGCGCGCTGGTTAGTACATCCTTGAGATAACCAGATGGATCATGCCCATTGAGCTTAGTCGGCTGGATCAGGCTCGTCAGCGCAGCTGCGTGTTGGCTGCCGAGACCCAGCCAAGACCGTTGTCCGTTAGGTTTCACGCTGAAGTAGAGGCCGTTCCCGTCCTGCTCGCGATAGGTAGCGTGGTTCAGGTTCCAGGCCGGCGAGCGTGGTGTTTGCTAAGGGGCGGTTTTCTGTATGCCTCCAGTTATAGGAGTCTCAAGGCATGCATTGCGGGAAGTTATCGGGTTGGAGAGAGATGGATAGCCAGAAACAAGGAAGCCCGCACAAGGCGGGCTTCTTGGGGGGGGGTCGTAGACTGTCTGAGACAGCTCGAGACTGCTATATGGTGCACCCGGCGGGATTCGAACCCACGACCCCTGCCTTCGGAGTCCTAAAAGTCGACGTTTAGAATCAATACGTTAGCGGGGATTAGCTGGGAATCAAAGGATTGTGATAGCGGAGATTAGCGGGTTTTCGCCCCGGTTAGCGGGGCGAGTGTGGCAAATTTGTGGCAGGGCTCTTAGGTTGATCCGGTTGGCTATGACTTAGCATTGCTCAGATTTATAGAAGGGGCCTTCTCCCCTTTTAAGTGAAAAAATTTGATGCCTAGTGTATGCGCTACTTTCACTCCAGATAATTTGTGAATTTTCAAGAATTAATCTTCCTGATCGTGAATGTTAGGCTTCCTTGCGACCCTGCAGGATCGTGTAATTTCAATGTCGTTAACAATACCTACACGGTGGGTATCATCTTCATCAATGATGACTTCCCCCCATGCTTCTTTTAATGCCGATATTATCAACTCTTCATTGGTCCATGTATCGACAGAGTCGGAATAACCATCTAGCTGCTTGAACCAGTCGGGGATCCGCATTGACGACATCTCAATCAAGTTATCTTCGCGTTCAAAGTTATCCAGAAAATCTCGCTTCGAGATGTCTTCTTCATCTTCATGAGTTATCTCTCCGTCATGAATTAAAAAGGCGTCGAATTTGGAAGCTTCAGATGTAAGCTGTTCATGGCTTGTTTTTGTTCCTGCTATTTCACCAATTATTAAATTGGACGGTGAGGCTCCAAATCTAGACAGTAAAAGACTTGACGATGCTTGGATCTTTCCAGAGTCAACTAGTTTGATTTTTTGCTCTTTGGCCCAAGTGGCTAGCTCCGAAATAGCGATGTCCGGGATTGACGTTTTTCGTGCTAGATCTGTTTGAGGTTTCGACAGTACAATGCCATTCAGTCCAGAAATGCTTCCGGCTAATAGGCCCTTAACCGATCCGATACCGTGACTCCTATGATAGCCAGATAAGCTCGTTGAGTTTCCAATACTGCAGCGACCTTTAATATTTCCATGGCTATCCTTTATGCAGGAAAGGTATGACCATTCACTAATTAAACTTTCTTTAGAATAATAATAATTGCTTGGGTTTGCTCGATCTAAAAGGTCGAGAGGTGGAATTGTCATCCAGTCGTTTGCTTTGATAACAGTTTCTCGAGGAAGGATTCCGTCGCGGAAAAATAAATTTATATCTAATGCTGGTGCAAGCTCGGCACAAACTTTTTTGAGGGTGATTCGTTTCGAATTTCTCGGATGGCCGATCATCGGGCATAGCGAATTCATTATATCGGCGCTGATTAGTACTGAAACTTTAGTTCCATGTCGCTTCAGTCGTTCAATCTCTGACGGCTCTCTAAGGATTGGTCGTTTATTTGTGCCTGCTGTGAATTCTAAAAGCCATTGAGGGTTTTCGCTTAGCTTACTTTCGTAGCGCCGAGTCAATACTCGTACCCTTTCGCCTAACATAAAAATAGAAAAAAAGCCGATACCAAACTGACCTATAGCTTCAAAATTAGAAGCAGACAGGCTTTGCCATTCTCCCTGCAAATCACCGCTACGCCAAAGGGAACGCCCAAAGTCCAGAAGAATATCTGTCAAAACATAGCGACTCATTCCGATACCTGTATCTGTTATATGAATCCAATGCTCATTCCCCTCCTCTTCCAAGGCTACTTCGATCTCGCCCTCTTCATCACCTAATCCGCCAAGGCTTCGACAAGCATGGATAGCATCCACAGAGTTCTGTAGAAGTTCTTTCAGCGCGGCTGACGGTGAACTGCCATAGAGTTTGTCTCCCCCGAATCTTTCTACCATTGTTTTAATATCAGTAATTTTTATGCTGGTATCTACAGGGTGCCATCCCTCGGTTGGAACATTCCTAGCAAATGCCTCTGGGCTATATGAAAATGCTACAGATCGAGCAGACAATCGTTGTCTATTATTGTCTAACAAAAGCCGGTCTGCCGCTCGTAGCTCGTTATCGATTAAGCGGGCAGTATCATATGCCATCCACCAAGCATCTTGTTCGCTAGCCGGGAATGGCATGCCCGATACCCTTAGGTCATTCCTTTCTGGATCAGAATCAAGTTTTACTTCGTGCATTCTGGACTGAAAGTTCCAGTGAACGAGTGACGAGTTTCCAGGCTTTACTAGTGCAAGCAAAAATCTGGGTGCGCGCTGCTGATCTATATGAGCAGCATCTGCTGTCCGTAGGAGAATTGCTAACTTTAAGATGTCGACCGACCAGTCGGCGGGATGGAGAAAAGAAGGCGGATTAATCTTAAACTGATCCAGACTCTCTAGTTCGTGTGGGTAGGACCAATGGCTTTCAGCAATTTGACCGATAGCATCACCGTAAGAACGTCGAAGATTGTCATTCTCTAAGAGGTAAAGTGGGGTGGCATCGCCCGGTGCTTGCCAGTGAACCTTTGCAAGTCGGCGCGCTTGTTTTGGATGCATGATGCGAAGAACGTCAAACAAAACCATCTGAAACTCTTCGGTCCCGGAGGTTAGGGACTGTCCATCAAGTCCGTGCTTAGCGGAGAAAATTGTCCATTCAGGAAGCAATCGTATCTCATCTATCCCACCTGGATAAGCAGCTATACAGTGAGCTGCATCATGTAAAAGGATGGCCCCCCCTAATACAAACGCTTCAGCAGGGTTTAGCGGGTAGCCTTCTCCAGCAATTTCTGAGGCCGTCCACCATAAGGCATCTAAATGCGTAATATCATGTACTGTCAAGGACGGCATGTCTTTGTGGATTTGATTTACAAGGTAGGAAACTCGCTGATGGAATTCGGTGAATGCTGTGTTTAACAGTTGACGCTTTGTATCGAGGCCGTCGCTCTTGCTTTGAAAGGCTTGTTTCCAAAGTGGCGAATCTTGATAATTTTCCATGTGAGGGTCCCAAGAGATCTATCTGTGATTTTTATGCCTGAGTTAGTTCTGAGTCTCTAACATTTCAGCAATTCGATCGAACCAACCCAATATTTCATTATTCGTATCTGTTTCTCTTAGCATTTCTATTGTTAGTTTTTTTATGGCAGAGTTGCATAAGAATTCTTTTGCTCGACCCTGTCCCCACATGTCTGAGGCATTAACCACCTCATTAACTTTCCTAAAGAGTAAAGAAGGTACGTCGTCAAAGTTATTAATGGGACTGTCTAGATTGGTCGCGATTCCCGCTTCATTCAATGCTAAGTTGATTGCAGATAAATGGATGTAGTTTTCCATCTCTCTTTTGTTGGTCGCTAGAGCTAGGCATCCGTTGCGGCGATTAACTTCCTCGATATATCTTTGGTATTTTGGCGGTGAAGGGGGAGCATCATCGCGATCATAGATGTGGAATTCTGGCCGATTAAGATTTGCCAGCCTATTGCACCATAACGCTAATGCGGACCCTCCGAGCGGGGTGAAAATTAATTCCCCTTCTAGCTCAAGTTTGTTTAGGTCAGGAACTTTTGATCCTGAATCTATAAGCATTGTAGACATATTTTTTAAAAAGGAAATATCATGCTTTCCCTCAACGCCAATGAATATTTTTACATTATGATCAGGCAGGACTCCTAAGCTTTTAGCTATCAACACGTTCGTTCCGTCTTCACCGCCATTTAGAATGGCAATCTGATTATTTTCATCTTTTGTTATAAATCTAAGTGCGGAAGCCGGTAAGGCTCTGGCAAGCATAGGCGTATGGGTTGTTAAAATGACCTGGTCAGTTCCGGTTATTTCTTGCAAGGCGCTTATTAGAAGGCGCTGATTTCGGGGGTGTTGACTTGTTTCAGGTTCTTCGATTGCATAAATTGCATTTGGTCTATGCTGTTCGCGAATTAACTGTTCCGATTTTGCGCGGAAAAAATTTAATAGAATTAGCCGGCGAACACCGCTGCCTCGTTTATTTATAGGTATATCATCATCTCCAGTAATGCTGGCCTTGAACAGATTTGCCCACTTGGGTGGAGGGAAGTTTGGTGTGAGTGAGCTAGCAAGAGAGGGGTCCATTTCTTGAAGTTTTTTTAGAGTCAACTCGGCAATTTTTCTGACTTCGGCCTCAATATGTATCGCGATGGCATTTAACTCAGGTTCCTTCTGTCGTACTGCTTCTTTTATAGCTGCATTTAACGGATCTTGTGCTTCAGGATCTTGATCGGTGCTGGCTCGATCACTTTTAAATAGAGCAAATGAAGGCATTTGTGCCTGCATGCCTTTCCAGACGCTTACACCGTTCCCTTCAGCCAATGTTATTTCTCTAACGTCGAGCGCTAAATCGCCAACGTAAGACCGAATTGCTGCTCGTAATTGAGAGTTGACGCGTTGATCAACTGTGTCCAACGGAATATTTAGCTCCCGTGCTCGCGCTTTTAGTTCGGAACTATTTAACGTAACAAGGTCGTTTACACGTGCTGCGGTTGGATGCACAGCTATAATTTTCAAATTTGTCAGTTTTGGCTTTTCGAGCCCGCCATTGAATACCTTATGAATTTCTAGCTTTCCATCGGCGTTAAGTAAGTATTCATCAGCTAGTGATGTTGGCTGCGTCTGATCAAGTACGAGGGATTCCGGCAGATCCTCGAATACTGCGATGATACACAGGTCCGCCGCATTACCCGTCTTGGAGGCGTCGTGTTTATCCGGTAGGCCATCGTTAAAGAAAATATCGAGTGCTTCCATTATCGTAGATTTGCCAGCGTCATTTCGCCCTATTAGGGCAGTCATGTCTCCAAAATCTATAGATACTTCATCTTTGTAACACCGAAAATTCCTTAAACGAATCTGTGCTAATTTCATAGAAAATCCTTCTTCTTGATGCTTATATTGGCGACTGCCGGATCTGCATCGGTTTATTGGTTCTTGTCCATCAGCACCGCGTCGGGTTTTTCCTGGCGGGCCAGGGCCAGGGCCAGGGCCACGCCGTCAGCGCCGTTGTTTGTTTTCATGTTTGCGCTTTTGGGCAGATTTATTTGTATTTTATTAGATGTAAGAATTTCATGTTCTGTTAAGCTTCGCTGTATTTGACCCAAAGCTATTGCCGAGCTAAGAGTTTTATGCTCTACACTTTGCTGTTCCAATAAGCGACCAAGCAAGATCACTTCGCCCTCCGTCTTCAGCGTCAGTAGTTCAGTTGGTTGACAAAACGCGCAACGATCAAAAATTTTCCATCCTATGTGGTGATACGAGGGAGAACGACGAACTCCTTCAATGGTGCTCTTTTTGAGAATGCGAGCGGCTATGGAAAGCGGGAGAGGTTTTTCCATAAGCATGGCTGATTCCGCCGCGGTTGGGATGTCTTCAAGTCTTGTTGATAGCACGTCGCCATTCTTTTTGAAAAGCCCATTCTGCTAACGTTAAATTACCTTTTTTGGGTTGCCTCCTTTGCATGTGACATTCGCTGCGTTTGCTAAGGTAGAAAATAATGCGTTCTTAGTCGCTGAAAGATGCGCGGTCCTGCGATCTAGGTTCACATGCTTCCAGCGCAGCTCGAAAATTTCGCCACGGCGCATGGCTGTCTCAATCGCCAGTTGGACAATGGGCCGTATCCATGGATTGTGTGAGGCGTCGGCATAGGTGCCGTCAGCACGGCGCTCACGAAGCTCCAGGGCGTTGAGGATGTATTGCTCTTCAATTGGGTCGAGCCGCCGCGAGCGTTCGTCGTTGTAGCTGGGACGGCTGACCATCCTGACGGGGTTCTCGGCAAGATGAATTCCCCACTCCCGGCGAGCGACCTCGATCACGCACTGAAACAATGCGAGTTCACGCTTCACCGTGTTGCCCTTGCGGATCTTCAAGCGTTCATCACGGTAGCGGGCAAAATCGGAGGAGGTGAGGGTGGCAACGATGCGTGTCGCCAGCGGGTGACGCTTGAGCGCTTCCAGTCGTTTGATTTCCGAATAGGCGCCTTTGTGCTTCGGAGCGATCTCGGAGATGTAGCGATCAATGAGTTGATAAAAAGCAGTGCGTTCAGCCTCAACACGAGAAACAAAGATACCCCGGTCGATTTCGCTTTCGATCATGCGTGCCCAGGCTTGGGCATCGGATTTGCTTTCGAAGGTTTTGCGCTGGGCCGGATAGCCCTTACGGCGGATTTGCGCTTCCCACTGATACTCGCCGCGATTCCTAATTGTTGCCATTTCGACCATTCCCGCCACGTTCAAGTGTGGCAAATTTGTGGCAAAAACGACTTTCAGGACTAGGACAGGTTTCTGTCAGGAGCGCTATCCCCTTGTAATACAAGGGAAAGAAGATGGTGCACCCGGCGGGATTCGAACCCACGACCCCTGCCTTCGGAGGGCAGTACTCTATCCAGCTGAGCTACGGATGCTTGTGCGGGCGACATCATACCCATGTCGACCTTGGGCGTCCATGCTGGTTTTTGGCTGCTGGCGGGTGGGAATTGTCTGTGTTGGGGCCTTGCGTCGGGCGCTGTGGCTCGGTGGTGGGGTGCGGGGCTTGAGGTCGTTGATCTGATAAATCCGGCAAATAAGCGGTTTTCGTTCTTTTTTTCGAACATCCTATTGCCCTGTACCCCCTTTGATCCTAGGATTCGTTTGAGATTTCAAACGCTCTGTCTCCCGTGCGCTCTCCACTTGCTTGCACGCAGGGGCTGATTTCCCTGACGGCAGCCCCCAAAGGCGCCTTTCAACAACTCTAATTCGCTCCGCGCGCGCGCGGTGCTGTTAAGGAAAGCCGACATGCAGCTTAAAGATGCCCAGTTGTTCCGCCAGCAAGCCTTTATCGATGGGGCTTGGGTCGATGCGGACAACGGTCAGACCATCAAGGTCAACAACCCCGCCACGGGCGAGATTCTCGGCACTGTGCCGAAGATGGGCGCCGCTGAAACCCGCCGCGCCATCGAAGCGGCGGACAAAGCGCTGCCGGCCTGGCGTGCGCTGACCGCCAAGGAGCGCGCCAACAAGCTGCGCCGCTGGTTCGAGCTGATCATCGAGAACCAGGAAGACCTGGCACGCCTGATGACCCTGGAACAGGGCAAGCCGCTGGCCGAAGCCAAGGGCGAAATTGTCTACGCCGCCTCCTTTATCGAGTGGTTCGCCGAAGAAGCCAAGCGCATCTACGGTGACGTGATTCCCGGCCACCAGCCGGACAAGCGTCTGATCGTGATCAAGCAACCGATCGGCGTGACAGCCGCCATCACACCGTGGAACTTCCCCGCTGCGATGATTACGCGTAAAGCCGGCCCGGCCCTGGCCGCCGGTTGCACCATGGTGCTCAAGCCTGCCTCGCAAACGCCGTTCTCGGCGTTCGCCCTGGCTGAACTGGCGCAGCGTGCCGGCATTCCGAAAGGCGTGTTCAGCGTGGTCTCCGGCAGCGCCGGCGATATCGGCAGCGAGCTGACCAGCAACCCGATCGTGCGTAAATTGTCCTTCACCGGCTCGACCGAAATCGGTCGCCAGTTGATGGCCGAATGCGCCAAGGACATCAAGAAAGTGTCCCTGGAGCTGGGCGGCAACGCGCCGTTCATCGTGTTTGACGACGCTGACCTGGATAAGGCCGTCGAAGGCGCGATCATCTCCAAGTACCGCAACAACGGCCAGACCTGCGTCTGCGCCAACCGTCTGTACGTTCAAGACGCGGTGTACGACGCGTTCGCGGAAAAACTCAAAGTGGCGGTGGCCAAGCTCAAGATCGGCAACGGTCTGGAAGACGGCACCACCACCGGCCCGCTGATCGACGGCAAAGCCGTGGCCAAGGTCCAGGAACACATTGCGGACGCGCTGGCCAAAGGCGCCACGCTGCTGGCGGGCGGCAAGGTCATGGAGGGTAACTTCTTCGAGCCGACCATCCTGACCAACGTGCCGAAAAATGCCGCTGTGGCGAAGGAAGAAACCTTCGGCCCACTGGCGCCGCTGTTCCGTTTCAAGGACGAAGCCGAAGTGATCGCGATGTCCAACGACACCGAGTTCGGCCTGGCGTCCTACTTCTATGCGCGTGACCTGAGCCGTGTGTTCCGTGTGGCCGAAGCCCTGGAATACGGCATGGTCGGCGTCAACACCGGGTTGATCTCCAACGAAGTGGCGCCGTTCGGCGGTATCAAGGCTTCGGGCCTGGGCCGTGAAGGTTCCAAGTACGGGATCGAGGATTACCTGGAAATCAAATACCTCTGCCTGGGCATCTAAGCCCGGCAAGGCATTGCTGCAAACGCAAAGGGCACGAGAGCGCTGACCCTTTGCGTGTTTTACACCGTTATTCGTAGTGGCCGGGAACGCTGTGTCAGTCGATCATCGCATGCTGCCGTAGTTGCCCCCCGCCACGTATTCCTTGAACAACGCCACCCGATGAGTGGCGAATGAGGACTTTATGAGCAAGACCAACGCTTCCTTGATGAAACGCCGCGAAGCCGCTGTACCACGCGGTGTTGGCCAGATTCACCCGATCTTCGCCGAGTCCGCGAAGAACGCCACCGTGACCGACGTTGAAGGTCGCGAGTTCATCGACTTCGCCGGCGGTATCGCCGTGCTGAACACCGGCCACGTACACCCGAAAATCATCGCGGCCGTGACCGAGCAACTGAACAAGCTGACCCACACCTGCTTCCAGGTACTGGCCTACGAGCCTTACGTGGAACTGTGCGAAAAAATCAACGCCAAGGTCCCAGGTGATTTCGCCAAGAAAACCCTGCTGGTCACCACCGGTTCCGAAGCGGTTGAGAACGCCGTGAAAATCGCCCGCGCTGCCACTGGCCGTGCCGGCATCATCGCGTTCACCGGCGCGTACCACGGTCGCACCATGATGACCCTGGGCCTCACCGGTAAAGTCGTGCCTTACTCGGCCGGCATGGGCCTGATGCCAGGCGGCATCTTCCGCGCGCTGTACCCGAACGAACTGCATGGCGTGAGCGTCGACGACTCCATCGCCAGCATCGAACGCATCTTCAAGAACGATGCCGAGCCGCGTGATATCGCTGCCATCATCATCGAGCCGGTGCAGGGCGAAGGCGGTTTCTACGTCGCGCCTAAACCTTTCATGAAGCGCCTGCGCGAACTGTGCGACAAGCACGGCATCCTGCTGATCGCCGACGAAGTGCAAACCGGTGCCGGCCGTACCGGTACGTTCTTCGCCATGGAACAGATGGGCGTGACTGCCGACCTGACCACCTTCGCCAAATCCATCGCCGGCGGTTTCCCGTTGGCCGGTGTGTGCGGCAAGGCCGAATACATGGACGCCATCGCGCCAGGCGGCCTCGGCGGCACCTACGCCGGTAGCCCGATCGCTTGCGCCGCGGCCCTGGCCGTGCTGGAAGTGTTCGAAGAAGAGCACCTGCTGGATCGCTGCAAAGCCGTCGGCGAGCGTCTGGTCTCCGGCCTCAAGGCCATCCAGGCCAAGTACCCGGTGATCGGCGATGTGCGTGCCCTGGGCGCGATGATCGCGATCGAGCTGTTCGAAGGTGGCGACACCCACAAGCCAAACGCTGCTGCCGTTGCCGCCGTAGTGGCCAAGGCGCGTGAGAAAGGCTTGATCCTGCTGTCCTGCGGCCCTTACGGCAACGTGTTGCGCATCCTGGTGCCGCTGACCGCGCCGGACGAGCAACTGGACAAAGGCTTGGCAATCATCGAAGAGTGCTTCTCCGAGCTGTAAGCCCGGGCTGAACCGATCGATAGAAAAAACCCGCTTCGGCGGGTTTTTTTTTACCTGATGCAGCACATTCAGTGGTTGTTCATTGTACGTAGGCCGCCGCATTGTCTAAGGTGCAGGCATTGCAGATGGAGCGTGCAGGATGAGTGCTGTGGATTTACCCGCTGTACCCCGGGTGTTGATTGCTGAGGCAGACCCTTGGTCGCGGGACCTGCTCAAGCAGGTGTTGTTGAATGTGCGTTGCGACGCACGGCTGGATATGTGTGGCGATGGCCGGCAAGCGGCTACGCTGCTGCGCGACAAAGCCTACGACCTGATCGTGGCGGATTGGGAACTGCCGGGCGTCGATGGCCTGAGCCTGTTGCGCAATGTGCGTCAGCAGCGTCGCTCGCCCGCGTTGCCGTTCATCCTCTTGAGCAGTCGCAATGACAGCGCCAGCGTGCGTGAGGCCTTGCCCTTGGCGCCCACGGCGTATCTGACCAAGCCGCTGAACATGGACGGCCTGACCCAGCGCCTGCAAGACCTGCTGCTCAACGAAGGCGAAAGCGTGTACTGCGAAGTGCCGCGACTGGCGCCGGGCATGACCTTGCCGGTGTTCCTCGAGCGCCGCCGCGACGCCTGCGATGGCGCGCCGCTGTGGGTCGATGTGAAGGCCGCCGTGCAAGACAGCCTCGGGCCGGAGGGCCTGGACCTCAAGTGCCTGGAAGACCGCGTGTGTATGGACCCGCAGATCACCGCCGTGCTGATCGCCGCCGCCAACAGCGCCGGCCATCACGGCACGCCGGTGCAGACCCTGTCGGCGGCGTTGCACAAGCTGCAGGCCGGGCAAAGCATGAACCTGATACTCGGCCTGGCGCTCAAGCACAACGTGGTATTGGGTGATCCAGGCCTGGTGGCGTATGCCGAGCGTCACTGGCAGTTGTCCCAGGACACCGCCGACTACGCCCGCCGCCTGGCGCGCATGCTGGAGCTGGACCACGAGCGCTGTTACAGCGCGGGCATCCTGCATCGGCTCGGCGACCTGGCGTTGTTGCGCTGCCTGGAAGACTGGCGCCAGGGTGGCGGGGCGCTGGATGACGAAGCGATTGGCGAGTCGCTGCACGCTTTGGGTGCCGCCTACGGTTCGGCGTTGCGCACGCGTTGGCGCTTGCCGCTGGAACTGCGTCAGTTGATCGCGGCGATCTACTCCCTGGAAGGCGGGGTGTATTCGCGGGAGGCGCTGGTGATGAACCTGGCGGCGCAGATGGCGCGGTTGACCGAGCATGAAGGGCTGGAAGCGCTGGCCAGGAGCAAGACCGCGCGCTTGCTGAAAATGGGGCTGTCGGAGCTGATGAGGTTGCGCAAGGCCTAAAGGCTATGAAATTCAGATGTGGGAGGGGGCAGGTTCCCTCCCACATTTGCTCTGTGTTGATCCTCTAGCCAGCAACCACGCGGTTTTTGCCCAGGCGCTTGGCTTCGTACATGGCGCCATCCGCGCGGGCGAACAGGTTGTTCAGGGTCGAGTCTTGCTCGTTGAGGCTGGCCAGGCCTTGGCTGACCGTCACGGTGAACGCGTGGCCTTCATAGCTGAAGCTCAACGCCTGGATTTCCTTGCCAAGCCGCTCAGCGACCTGCAGCGCCATCTCCGGCGCGCAACCGGGCAACACGGCGGCGAACTCTTCGCCGCCAATGCGCCCGAACAGGTCGCCACGGCGCAGTACGCCACGACCGCTCTCGGCAATGCGCCGCAACACCTGATCGCCCTCCAAGTGGCCGTAGGTGTCGTTGACGTCCTTGAAGTCATCGATGTCCAGCAGCAGGAATGCCAGCGGCGCAGCCTGGGCGCGGGCGCTGTCGAAGGCCTGGTTGGCGCATTCGAAAAAGTGTCGACGGTTGCTGCTCTGGGTCAGCACGTCGGTGGTGGCCAGGCGGTGCAGTTCCAGCTCCAACTGTTTCTTGTCGGTGATGTCCTCGGCCATGCCGACCACGATCAACGGCTCGCCCGGTTCGGCCTGCTGGTTGATGTAGCACTTGTCGCTGAGCCAGCGAATCTGCCCGCCGGCCGTGATGATGCGGTACTCGCGGTCTTCCACGGCGCCTTGTTCGAGTACGCGGGCCAGGCTGTGCTCGGCGTAGTCGAGGTCTTCGGGGTGAATGCTGTTGCGCCATTCCCGGTGGTCGGCCAGCAGCATGCCGGCGGAACGGCCAAACACCCGCTCATACGCCGGGCTCACATACAGCACGCGTCGCGACGCCCAGTCGATGGCCCATAGCACCGCATTCACGCTGACCAGCAGGGAACTGAGTAATTGCTCACGCTCACTCAGCCGCTCGACCTCGCCCTGGGCGTGCATCAACGCCAGCAAGGTTGCTGCGGCTGCGGGGCGTGGGGGTTCAGTGGTGGGGGGATCGGGCAGGTGCGTTTTTTCTTGGACCATCGGCACAACTCTCTCTGGGCGCGCCGCAGGGTTCAGCAGCGGTCACAACAAGGGGCCACCATGATGGCGAAGTGTTGTTTGAGAGGGGCGAATTGCGTCTAAGTTCCGTCATTGGGGGCGATTGTGACGGATTTATGGGTGTCTGGAGAATGGCGTCAAAAAAGCGATCAAAGGGGAAGGCAAGCCTTCCCCCTCCGCGTGTTCACACCGTTGCAGGGCGCAACGAGTAGGTCTTCAATTGGTGGGCAAAATCGCGCAGGGACTGGATGCCGCTGGCCTCGGCCTCATGCACCCATTCCTTGATCGCGGCCAGCATATCGTGGCCGTTGGAGCTGGTCTTGAGCCAGATCTGCTGCAGGGCCAGACGCTTTTCGTAGATCACTTTCAGGGCCTGGCTGTGTTCCAGCATGCTCTGGATACGCAGGTGGTGGCGGTCATCCAGCAGGCTGGTTTCCCGCGACAGCAGGCGCTTGGCACGGTGGAACTGATGGCGCACCGAGTGATCGACCTTCTCCAGTTCCTGCTTGACCAGCGGGCCGATCACCAGCTTGCGGTACTGGGCCATGATCTGGAAACGGTTGTTGAGGATCGCCATGGCGGTGTCCATGTCCAGGTGGCCCTTGCCTTCGACACGGTGGGCGATCGGCGCGACGCGCTGCACCTTGGCCAGGCGCAGCAAGCTGAACAGCTTGATCCACGCCCAGCCGAGGTCGAACTCCCATTTCTTCACCGACAGCTTGGCGGAGTTGGGGTAGGTGTGGTGATTGTTGTGCAGCTCTTCGCCGCCCACGATGATGCCCCACGGCACCAGGTTGGTCGCCGCGTCCCGGCATTCGAAGTTGCGATAGCCCACGGCGTGGCCGAGGCCGTTGATCACACCGGCGGCCCAGAATGGAATCCACATCATCTGGATCGCCCAGATGGTGATGCCGATGGTGCCGAACAGCAGAAGGTCGATCACACCCATGATTGCCACACCCAAGAGCGGGTAGGGCGTGTAGAGTTTGCGTTCGATCCAGTCGTCCGGGCAGTTCTTGCCGTAGATGCGCAGGGTCTCGGGGTTCTCCGCTTCGGCACGATAGAGTTCGGCACCTTTGCGCAATACGGTAGACAGGCCTTTAATGACGGGGCTGTGCGGGTCGTCGACGGTTTCGCATTTGGCGTGATGCTTACGGTGGATGGCGGTCCACTCGCGGGTGTTCTGCGCCGTGGTCAGCCACAGCCAGAAGCGGAAGAAGTGTTTCAGGCCGGCATTGAGCTCCAGGGAGCGATGGGCTGAATAGCGGTGCAGATAGACGGTGACCCCAATAATGGTCACGTGGGTCATCAACAGGGTGACTGCCACCAGTTGCCAGGCTGACAGGTCAAGAAAACCGTTGTACCACATAGGCTGTATGGCCCTCAGAAAAAGAAAAAAACAGCTCACGCATTATCACTAAGCTCACAGAGAAAACCAGCCGACCTTTCAGATAGGAGTGACGGGATGTTTCTTATTCTATAATCCGTAACCTTTGTAGGGCGAATCTAGCTTTTTAGTAAGGATTACTGGCCATATGTTGTTCTCATACCGAGGTGCCCGGCGTGCGGGGTTGGTATATCTGCTGGTTTCGCTGCTGTGGGTTGTGCTTACTCACCGGGTATTGATCAAGTTCCTCGATGACCCGGTTGAGTTAAATCAGTGGCTGCAGCTGCGCGGCTATGTGTGGGTGGCCCTCAGCGCCCTGGTGATTTACCTGATGTGCGCGCGCTTTGCGCGCGTCAACGAATTGCAGCAACCGCTCAAAGAGAGTCGTGAGCGCCTGCGCCAGGCCGCTGCCGTGTTCGATTGCACCCGTGAAGGGGTGCTGGTCACCGATGCCAAGGGGCAGATCGTCCATGTGAACCGGGCCTTTATGGCGATCACCGGCTATCGGCGCGAAGATGTCATGGGCGAGCAACCCAGCTTGTTCAAGTCAGGCCGCCATTCGTCGAGTTTTTACCAGCAGATGTTCCTGGCCCTGGAACAAACCGGCGAGTGGAGCGGGGAAATCTGGAACCGGCGCAAAAGCGGCGAGATTTATCCACAGTGGCAAACCATCCGGGTGATTCACGACGACCTCGGCCATGTCAGCCATTACGTCGCGGTGTTTTCCGATATCAGCGCCATCAAGGATTCCGAGCACGAACTGGCGCACCTCGCGCACCACGACCCGCTGACCGACCTGCCCAACCGCCTGCTGTTCACCGACCGCGCCGAGCAGGCCCTGGCTTCGGCGCAAGTGCATAAACGCGGCTGTGCGTTGCTGCTGCTCGACCTGGACCACTTCAAGATCATCAACGACAGCCTGGGCCATAACGTCGGCGACCAGTTGCTCAAATTGGTCGGTGAACGCCTGAGAAGCCAGTTCGGCACCGGCGTGACGCTGGCGCGGCTGGGCGGGGACGAATTCGCGGTGTTGGCGGAAAACTGTCCACAGGTGGTGCAGGCCGCCGCGCTCGCGCAACGCATGCTCGATGCGATGAAACTCCCGTTCAATTTCGACGGCCACCAGTTGTTTATCAGTGCGAGCGTTGGCATCAGCCTGTTTCCCAGCGACGCGCTGAGTGCCCAGCAGTTGTTGCGTAACGCCGATTCCGCGTTGTTCAAGGCCAAGAGCGTCGGCCGTGAAGGCTACGCGTTGTACACCGAAGAGTTGACTGCCCACGCGCAGAACCGCGTGGAAATTGCCGGCGAACTGCGCCGCGCCCTCGACCAGCAGGAGCTGCGTGTCTACTACCAGCCGGTTCACGACCTGCACACCAGCCGCCTGATCGGCGTCGAAGCCCTGGTGCGCTGGCAACACCCGGAGCGGGGCCTGGTGCCGCCGGTCGAGTTCATCCCCATCGCCGAACGCACCGGGTTGATTGCCGATATCGACGCCTGGGTCATGCACGAGGCTTGCGCCCAGATGTGCCAGTGGCTGGAGGACGGCGCGCCGTTGAGGTTTATCGCGATCAACGTGTCCAGTCGCTTGTTTGCGCGACGCGAGTTGTATGAGCAAGTCGCCAAGGTGCTGCACGACACTGGCCTGGACCCGGCTTACCTGGAGCTGGAAGTCACCGAAAGCGCGGTGATGGAAGACCCCGAAGTGGCCCTGGAACAACTGCACCGCCTGCGCGAGCTGGGCCTGCGCCTGGCCATTGACGACTTTGGCACCGGCTATTCGTCGCTGCTGCGCCTCAAGCGCCTGCCGGTGCAGAAGCTCAAGATCGACCAGGGCTTTGTCGCCGGGGTGCCGTGGGATGAAGACGACGCCGCCATCGTGCGCGTGGTGATCGCCCTGGCGAAAAGCATGGGCATGCAGGTACACGCCGAAGGGATCGAACAGGTGGAGCAGGCGCGGTTCCTGCTGGAGCAAAACTGCGACATGGGCCAGGGCTATTGGTTTGGCCGCCCGATGCCAGCGTGTGAAATCGACTGGGACCGGGCACCCGCCATCCAGAGTTGAAATGCAGTCAACTGTGGGAGGGAGCAAGCCCCCTCCCACAATTGGATATTCGCCAGGCTCGATTTTGGCACTTGGCCACAAAACGCCGTCGTAACCCCACGTCCGGCCAGAAAATTCTTTCTGGTTATATAAACATTCTTAAATAGTATTTTTAAGAATATCCGCGCTTATCTACTATCGCCCTCACGCCGCAAGCAGTGCCGCCACTGCGCGGCACTTTTCATTTCAGGAGCGAGACCATGAGCGCATCTCTACGTAGCGTCGACGGCCAGGACGAAGCAGCCATTTTGCGTGAGATCCAGAGCGCGTTGCGCGATCTGCGCTTTGGCGCGGTGGAAATCACTGTACACAACGCTCAAGTAGTACAGATCGAACGCAAAGAAAAATTCCGCCTGCAGAACCCGGGTAACAAACCGGCCTGAGCAAGAGCGGCGATAGACCCATCACTATAAAAAATGCCCCTGTAGGCGCGAGCTTGCTCGCGAAAAGCTTGAAGGCAACGCGTTGCACCTGATGCACAGCGTTATCGTTGACGTTTTTCGCGAGCCAGCTCGCTCCTGCAGTCGTCAGCCAACACCCCGGAATTTCAGGAGCTTTCTATGTCGTCGATTCGCCGTTACGCCCTGGCTGCCTTGGCCAGCGCCGTGTTTGCCGGGTCTGCCGTTGCCAAGGACTACGAGTTGCTCAACGTCTCGTATGACCCGACCCGTGAGCTGTACCAGGACTACAACGCTGAGTTCACCAGCTACTGGAAACAGTCCCATCCCGGCGACAGCGTCAAGATCCAGCAATCCCACGGCGGCTCGGGCAAACAGGGCCGTGCGGTGATCGACGGCCTGCGTGCCGACGTCGTGACCCTGGCCCTGGCCGGTGATATCGACGAAATCGCCAAGTTGGGCAAGACCCTGCCGGAAAACTGGCAGACCCGCCTGCCGGATGCGAGCACCCCGTACACCTCGACCATCGTGTTCCTGGTGCGCAAGGGCAACCCCAAAGGCATCAAGGACTGGGGCGACCTGATCAAGAAAGACGTGGCGGTCATCACCCCGAACCCGAAAACCTCCGGCGGTGCGCGCTGGAACTTCCTCGCCGCCTGGGCCTATGGCCTGAAAGCCGGTGGCAGCGAAGCCAAGGCGCAGGAATACGTCAAAGAGCTGTTCAAGCACGTACCGGTCCTCGACACCGGGGCGCGCGGTTCGACCATCACCTTCGTCAACAACGGTCAGGGTGACGTGTTGCTGGCCTGGGAAAACGAGGCGTTCCTGGCATTGAAAGAAAACGGCGGCGCCGACAAGTTCGACATCGTCGTACCGTCCCTGTCGATCCTCGCCGAGCCGCCTGTGGCCGTGGTCGACAAGAACGCCGAGAAAAAGGGCAACACCGAGATCGCTACCGAGTACCTCAAGCACCTGTACAGCCCGGCTGGCCAGGAGATTGCGGCGAAGAACTTCTACCGCCCACGCGATGAGAAAATCGCCGCCAAATACGCCCAGCAGTTCCCGAAGCTGGATTTGGTGACTATCGACAAAGACTTCGGCGGCTGGAAAACTGCGCAGCCGAAATTCTTTAACGACGGTGGCGTGTTCGACCAGATCTACTCGGCGCAATAAAAACACCGCCCTCTGTAGGCGCGAGCTTGCTCGCGAAGAAGGTCCAGGCACCGCGTGCACCCAGATTGTGCGCGTTATCGTTGACGTTTTTCGCGGGTAAGCCCGCTCCTACAGAGCACGCATTCACCTGCGGGTTTTGTGTGTCAGACCTGCTAACCAAGGACTTTTATGTCGCGTCGTATTTCCCCCGTCATACCCGGCTTCGGGCTGACGCTGGGCTACACCGTGGTGTACCTCAGCCTGATCGTACTCATCCCCCTCGCGGCGATGTTTGTACACGCCGCTCAACTTACCTGGGATCAGTTCTGGAACATCATCACCGCACCGCGTGTGCTGGCGGCATTGAAGTTGAGCTTCAGCACCGCGCTGTACGCCGCGCTGATCAATGGCCTGATCGGCACGCTGCTGGCCTGGGTGCTGGTGCGCTACACCTTCCCCGGGCGCAAGATCATCGATGCGATGATCGACCTGCCGTTCGCCCTGCCCACGGCCGTCGCCGGTATCGCGCTGACCGCGCTGTACACCCCGACCGGCCTGGTCGGCCAGTTCGCTGCCGACCTGGGCTTCAAGATCGCCTACAGCCCCTTGGGCATCACCCTGGCGCTGACCTTCGTCACGTTGCCGTTCGTGGTCCGCACGGTGCAGCCGGTCCTCGCCGATATCCCCCGGGAAATCGAAGAAGCCGCCGCCTGCCTGGGCGCCAAGCCGTTGCAGGTGTTCCGCTACATCCTCGTGCCCGCGTTGCTGCCTGCCTGGCTGACCGGCTTCGCCCTGGCGTTTGCCCGTGGCGTCGGTGAGTACGGTTCGGTGATCTTCATCGCCGGCAACATGCCGATGAAGACCGAGATCCTGCCGCTGCTGATCATGGTCAAGCTCGACCAGTACGACTACCACGGCGCCACCTCCATCGGTGTGCTGATGCTGGTGGTTTCCTTCGTGTTGCTGCTGCTGATCAATTTGCTGCAGCGGCGCATCGAACACCCATAAGGAGGCGCGGAACATGTCCCAATCGTCTATCTCCGCCGCGTCCTCGGCCAACGCTGCCCGGCGTGGCAGTGCGCTGTCGCGGCGCATCCTGATCAGCCTGGGCTGGCTGGTGTTCTTCCTGTTCCTGGTGCTGCCGCTGTTTATCGTGGTGTCCCAGGGCTTGAAGAATGGCCTCGGCGCGTTCTTCACCGCGATCCTCGAGCCCGATGCGCTGTCGGCGCTCAAGCTCACGGTGGTCGCCGTGCTGATCTCGGTGCCGCTCAACGTGGTGTTCGGCGTCAGCGCCGCATGGTGCGTGAGCAAGTACTCGTTCCGTGGCAAGAGCATCCTGGTGACGCTGATCGACCTGCCGTTCTCGGTGTCGCCGGTGATCGCGGGCCTGGTCTATGTGCTGATGTTCGGCGCCCAGGGCTTCTTTGGCCCGTGGCTGCAGGCGCATGACATCCAGATCGTGTTCGCCTTGCCGGGCATCGTGCTGGCGACCATCTTCGTCACCGTGCCGTTCGTGGCCCGGGAGCTGATCCCGCTGATGCAGGAACAAGGCACCCAGGAAGAAGAAGCCGCGCGGCTGCTTGGCGCCAATGGCTGGCAGATGTTCTGGCATGTCACCGTGCCGAATATCAAATGGGGCCTGATCTATGGCGTGGTGCTGTGTACCGCGCGGGCGATGGGGGAGTTCGGCGCGGTGTCGGTGGTGTCCGGCCACATTCGCGGCGTGACCAACACGTTGCCGCTGCACGTCGAGATTCTCTACAACGAATACAACCACGTCGCCGCGTTTGCGGTGGCGAGTCTGTTGCTGATCCTGGCGCTCTTCATCCTGCTGCTCAAGCAGTGGAGCGAGAACCGTATCAACCGCCTGCGCGCAGCTGCGGCTGAGGAATAATCCATGTCCATCGAAGTCCGTAATGTCAGCAAGAACTTCAACGCCTTCAAGGCCCTGAACAGCATCAACCTGGACATCCAGAGTGGCGAGCTGGTGGCGTTGCTGGGGCCCTCCGGCTGCGGCAAGACCACCTTGCTGCGTATCATCGCCGGTCTCGAAACCCCGGATACCGGCAGCATCGTGTTCCACGGTGAAGACGTCTCCGGCCACGACGTGCGTGATCGCAACGTCGGGTTTGTGTTCCAGCACTACGCGCTGTTCCGCCACATGACCGTGTTCGATAACGTCGCCTTCGGCCTGCGCATGAAGCCGAAAAACCAGCGCCCGAACGAAAGCCAGATCGCGGTCAAAGTCCACGAACTGTTGAACATGGTGCAACTGGACTGGCTGTCCGACCGCTACCCGGAACAACTCTCCGGCGGCCAACGCCAGCGCATCGCCCTGGCCCGCGCCCTGGCGGTGGAGCCCAAAGTGCTGCTGCTCGACGAACCCTTCGGCGCCCTCGACGCCAAGGTGCGCAAAGAGCTGCGCCGCTGGCTGGCGCGCCTGCACGAAGATATCAACCTGACCTCGGTGTTCGTGACCCACGACCAGGAAGAGGCGATGGAAGTCGCCGACCGTATCGTGGTGATGAACAAGGGCGTGATCGAGCAGATCGGCTCACCGGGCGACGTCTACGAGAACCCGGCCAGCGATTTCGTCTACCACTTCCTCGGCGACTCCAACCGCCTGCACCTGGGGGGCGACCAACACGTGCTGTTCCGCCCCCACGAAGTGTCGCTGTCGCGCCATGAACTGGAAGACCACCATGCCGCCGAAGTGCGCGATATCCGGCCGCTGGGGGCGACCACGCGGGTGACCTTGAAAGTCGAAGGCCAGAGCGAACTGATCGAAGCCGAAGTGGTGAAAGACCACGACAGCCTGATCGGCCTGGCGCGGGGCGAGACCTTGTTCTTCAAACCCAAGGTCTGGCAAAAAGCCTAAGTACACTACAACACCCAATGTGGGAGGGGGCTTGCCCCCGATAGCGGTGTATCAGTCAATATCTTCAGTGACTGACCCACTGCAATCGGGGGCAAGCCCCCTCCCACATTCAAACTTCTCTCGGCTTCAGATCGCGGCGAGCGACTGGCCCGGAGCGGCGTTCAATCTGCTCTTTGAGCTCGTGCCGCAACCCCAGCAAAAACGCCAACTCCGCCACCACAAACAACGGCCCGACGATCAGCCCCGACACATCATCCACAAATGCCGGCTTCTTGCCTTCGTAGTAATGCCCGACAAACTGAATCACCCAACCCACCACGAACATACCGATACCGCCGCTGAGCCAGACCGGCGTGCTTTGCGCCGCCAGTACATGCCCGGCCCACACCGACAAGCCCATCAGCACGCTCATCAGCACGCCCAGCGCGAGTTCCAGGCGCAGGTAGAACCACGCCGCAAGCAGCGCAACGATCAGCGCCGGCGACAGCCAGAGCCCGGCCAGCGGCCACTCCGGGCGTGAAAGCAACACGGCGACGGCGACCACGATCAGCGGGATGCCGATAAAGTGGCTGGCGATATTGCGCGGGTCGCGGTGGTAGGCGGCGTATTGACTGAGGTGGTCGACGAGGCTTTTCATTGTTATTCCTCCTGTAGGATGTTTGATCATGCCCTGTCAGCCTTCGCCTAACTGTCAGTTGGGCGACAATCTTCGGAGTTCTCATGAACGCAGAGCAATGGCGACCCCGGCTGGCTGCCGGGCACTGGTTCAGCCACTTGCCCGGCGCTTTTCAGCATAGTCTGCTGGCCCACGCGCGGCTGCGGCTGCTGACGGCGGGGCAATACCTGTTCAAGCGCGGTGACCAGCCCTGCGGCTTGTATGCGGTGCTCGACGGCAGTTTGCGGATCAGCGCGGTGAACGAGCAGGGCAAGGAAGCGCTGCTCAGCCTGGTGGAGTCGCCCTACTGGTTCGGTGAAATCTGCCTGTTCGACGGCCTGCCGCGCACCCATGACGCCTGTGCGGTCGGGCCGTGCAAGCTGTTGCAGGTGCCCCAGCAGGCATTGCTCGACATTCTCGATGAAACCCCGCAGTACTGGCGCGACTTGGCCTTGCTGATGAGCCAAAAGTTGCGCCTGAGTTTCATCGGCCTCGAACAGCTCAGCCTGATGCCCGCCTCGGTGCGGCTGGCCCATCGTTTGTTGATGATCATTGAAGGGTACGGCGACATCGAACCCTCAAAACGCCGGCTGCAGTTACCCCAGGAAGACCTGGCGGCGATGTTGAGCCTGTCGCGTCAGACCACCAACGCCTTGCTCAAGGACCTGCAAGCCCAGGGCATCGTGCGCCTGGGCTATGGCGAGATCGAAATCCTCGATGCACAGCGCCTGCGTGAGGCGGCGCACACCTGAGGGTGTTAGCCTGCAGGTCTGATCAATCGAGGTGTGTTATGCGCGTGCTGTTAGTGGAACATGAATCCGAAGAAGCACAGCGGATGGCCCAGGGTTTGAACGAGGCCGGTTATTCCGTGGAAGTTGCGGCCAACGGCATGGCCGCCCAACGGCTTGTCGAGGGCAACGAGTACGACCTGGTGATTCTGGACGTGATGCTGCCGGGGCTGAATGCCTGGACACTGCAGCAGGCGATTCGGCACAAGGGCGAGACGCCGGTGTTGTTTCTGACCAGCCCGGGTGGGATCGAAGACCGTCTGCGCGACTTGGAATTGCATGAGGATGATTATTTACTCAAGCCGTTTGAAGACAAGGCGCTGGTCATGCGCGTG
This sequence comes from Pseudomonas sp. Y39-6, assembly GCF_023651955.1. Classification (NCBI taxonomy): domain Bacteria; kingdom Pseudomonadati; phylum Pseudomonadota; class Gammaproteobacteria; order Pseudomonadales; family Pseudomonadaceae; genus Pseudomonas; species Pseudomonas sp. Y39-6. The sequence continues at coordinate 238,348 of NZ_CP069594.1, forward strand.
AAAAAACTACTGCGTCGCGATCGCGGGCGCTGATAGATGTGTGGCCTGGGCTCTCGCGATCGCGGGCAAGCCCGGCTGTTAAATGTGGGAGGGAGCTTGCCCCCGATGACGGTGGATCAATTGATGAATGCGCTAGCTGATACACCGCCCCTCCCATGGCTTGATCTTTTGGTTATTAATAAATAGCTTCTTATTCCTTAACGAATATAAACCCCGTCCCTATACTGTCCAGCAACGTTAAACGCTGCAGGAGGGCACACCCATGCACAGCGAATCGATTCGTTACCTGATCGTGCCGGGCTGGCAAGGATCGCCAGAAGATCATTGGCAAACGCATTGGCAGAACAGCCTGCCCAACAGCGCCCGGGTGGAGCAGGCCGATTGGCTGACGCCGCGTCGCGAAGACTGGGTGGCCGCGCTGGCCGAGGCGATCGCCGCCGACAGCACGCCAGTGATTCTGATCGCCCATAGCCTGGGCTGCATCACCGTGGCCCACTGGGCTGCCACTGCCCCGCTGCAGTTTTTGCGGCAGGTGCGCGGGGCGTTGCTGGTGGCGCCGGCGGATGTCGAACGCCCGGCCTGTGCCCCCGCGCTGCGTAACTTCGCGCCGATTCCACGCGACCTGCTGCCGTTTCCCAGCCAGGTGGTCAGCTCCGACAACGACAGTGCCGTCAGCGCCCCCAGGGCCATGGAGCTGGCGCGCGACTGGGGCGCTGAAGCCGGCATTTTGTCCGGTGCCGGGCATATCAATGTGAAGTCCGGCCACCAGCGCTGGGAGCAGGGTTTCGCGTATCTCTATCGCCTGCAAAGCCGCCTGGAGCATCACGCCCGGCGCACGGCCTGAACCTTTTTCAACGCCCCGTCCCTGAGCGGATTGGGGGCGGGAGCCTGCCATGAGTCTGCATGAAACCTTCGGTCAGCCGCTGCTGACCTTCCCCGACGCCGAAAAAAGCCCGCTGAGCATCCGCGCCAAGGCACTGGTGTTCGTCGACCCGCGTTCGCGGCAACTGCGCGAAGCGCTGGAACACCTCGCGCCCCGCGCCTTGCCGGTGTTGATCCGTGGCGAGACCGGCAGCGGCAAAGAGTTGCTGGCGCGGCATATCCATCGGGGCAGCGACCGCGCCGGGCTGTTTGTCTCGGTCAATTGCGGCGCGATCAGCCCGACCTATGCCGATGCCGAGCTGTTCGGCTACGCCGCCGGCGCCCACAGTGGCGCGGCGAGCAGCCGGGCCGGCTGGTTCGGCTCGGCCAACGGCGGCACCTTGTACCTGGATGAGATCGGCGACTTGCCGTTGCCGATCCAGGTCAAATTGCTCGCCGCCCTGGAAAACCACGAAGTCACCCGCGTCGGCGCGCAGCAACCAAGCCCGGTGGACGTGCGCCTGGTGGCGGCGACCAGCATCGACCTGGCCCAGGCCGTGGCCGCAGGCAAGTTCAATGAGCGCCTGTTCCATTACCTCAGCGAAGGCCAACTGGACCTGCCGGCCTTGCGCGAGCGGGTCGGCGACATCCTGTCCCTGGCCGAATACTTCCTCGGCATCTACAGCCAGCGCCTGGACCTGCCGGTGCCGCTGATCAGCGACGCGGCCCAGCGCGTGCTGGAACACCACAGCTGGCCGGGCAATACCCGCGAGCTGGAGAACGTCATCCACTTTGCCTTGCTGGTCAGCAGCGGCGACGAAATCTTGCCGGAGCATTTGAACCTGCCGACCGCCGGTTCGCCGCTGGAGCAGGTGCAGCGGATATTCGAAAGCGCCAGTGCGGCCGAGCGGGAAACCTTGCGCAAATTCCTACATGAACAAAATGGAATATTAACCTGAATAAAAGGTATTGTTCGGGAATAAAAAATCTAGGTATTGTCACTCTCACGCCGCGATAGCACTTCGCTGGCACTCCACCCCAATACGGTCGTCAGAGACGCCCCGGAATGTCGATAAGGACACTCATGAAAAAGGTTCTGTTGTTTACCGCACTGGCGGCTGCCCTGACTGCGGGCTTCGCCCAGGCCAACGAAAAACTGATAGTGGCCGCTACCCCGATCCCGCACGCCGAGATCCTCGAGCTGGTCAAGCCGACCCTCGCCAAAGAAGGCGTGGATCTGGAAATCAAAGTCTTCACCGACTACGTACAGCCCAACGTGCAGGTGGCCGAGAAGCGTCTGGACGCCAACTACTTCCAAACCCTGCCGTACCTGGAAAACTTCAACAAAGGTAAAGGCACCAACCTGGTCACCGTGGTGGGCGTACACGTTGAACCCTTCGGCGGTTACTCGAAGAAAATCAAAAACATCTCGGAGCTCAAAGATGGCGCCACCGTGGCCATTCCGAACGAAGGCTCCAACAGCGGCCGTGCCCTGTTGCTGCTGCAGAAGGCCGGTGTGATCACCCTGAAAGACCCGACCAATGCGCTGGCGACGCCAAAAGACATTGCCAGCAACCCGAAGAACCTGAAGTTCAAAGAGCTGGAATCAGCCCTGCTGCCACGTGTGCTGGACCAGGTTGACCTGGACCTGATCAACACCAACTACGCCCTGGAAGCCGGCCTCAACCCGGCCAGGGACGCGTTGATCATCGAAGACGCCAAATCGCCGTATGTGAACTTCCTGGTGGCGCGCCCGGACAACAAGGACAGCGCTGCTATCCAGAAACTGGCCAAGGCCCTGACCAGCCCGGAAGTCAAAGCGTTCATCGAGAAGAAATACAACGGCGCGGTTGTGCCGGCGTTCTGATCGAGCGGTAAAACCTTTCAAGGTTTAAACGCCGACGGCTTGCATAGCGTCGGCGTTTTTTTATGGGTGGAATTTGGAATGCGCTCAGAATTGTGGGAGGGGGCTTGCCCCCGATAGCAGTGGTTCAGTCAATGCATCGGTGACTGTCATACCGCTATCGGGGGCAAGCCCCCTCCCACATTTGATTTTTATCTCACCGTGGATTTTCAGCGTTTCACCGCACTCGGGCGTTGATCGCCCTGCGCAATGCCACCAACCATTTCACCAGCTCCTGCGGATCAATCGGTTTCGCTTCGTTCATTGTTCATTCCCTCGAATCACAGACCCCACAACCATAGCCGTCACTCGCCAACCCCGCGAATCTGGCGGCTATCGTGTTGGGCGATATCAATGTGATATTTCGGTATCAAAAATGGACGGTTTATGCCAATAAAGGCCGGGCTACCCGGCGTCTTGAGCGTGGGCATTCGTTTGGCTTCGGAACCATTGGCGTTGGGCGCCATCCATGCACATGGAACCCTGCTAAAAGGTCGTAGTCGCCTACACTCCGGCAAGTTGGCATCACGTAAAGGAGCCTGCATGGGCGGTCACCCTTCGACAGTTATTTTCGCACTTGGCCTGTTGGCGCTGCTGAGCGGCTGCGGCCAGGAAAAAGCCGAGCCCAAGCAGCATGCGCGGGTGTTCGTGCAGGCCGTGCAGCCGACGGACTACGCGGTGGCCGTTACGCTGACCGGCGATATCCAGGCGCGGGTGCAAACCGATCTGTCTTTTCGCGTGGGGGGCAAGATCATTCAGCGCATGGTCGATGTGGGCGACCATGTCAGCGCCAAGCAAGTGCTGGCCAAGCTCGACCCCAAGGACTTGCAGAGCAATGTCGACTCCGCCCAGGCCCAGGTCGTGGCCGAGCAGGCGCGGGTCAAGCAGACCGCCGCCGCGTTCGTGCGCCAGGAAAAACTCCTGCCCAAGGGCTACACCAGCCGCAGCGAATACGACACTGCCCAGGCCGCGTTGCGCAGCAGCCAAAGCGCCCTGGCCGCCGCCCAGGCGCAACTGGCCAATGCCCGCGAGCAACTGGGCTACACCGCGCTGTTCGCCGAGGCCCCCGGGGTGATTACTGCGCGCCAGGCTGAAGTGGGCCAGGTGGTGCAGGCCACCGTGCCGATCTTCAGCCTGGCCCGCGAGGGCGAGCGCGACGCGGTATTCGACGTGTACGAGTCGTTGCTGGTGGAACCGCCGGCCGATGCGCCGATCACGGTGAGCCTGTTGGATAACCCCAGTATCAAGGTCCAGGGCCACGTCCGCGAAGTTACCCCGGCCGTCGCTGCCAATACCGGCACGGTGCAAGTCAAAATCGCTCTGGAGGCCCTGCCCGCGGGCATGCATCTGGGCTCGGTGGTCAGCGCTACCGCCAACGGCCCGGCCAAGCCCAGCATCGAGCTGCCATGGTCGGCGCTGACCAAAGACCTCAGCGACCCCGCCGTGTGGCTGGTGGATGGCGACGGCCTGGCGCAGCTGCGCAAGGTCAGTGTGGCGCGTTACCTCACCGGCAAGGTGATCATCAGCGACGGTCTGCAGGGCGGTGAAAAAGTCGTGGTGGCCGGCGGGCAATTGCTGCACCCCGGCATGCGCGTCGAAGTCGCCCAGCCGCCCGACTCGGCCCAGGCCCAAGGAGTGCAACCATGATGCGCCTGACCGGCCTGCTCGCCGCCAGCCTGTTGCTGCTGGCCTGCTCCAAGAACGACCCGCCACCCGAGCCCGTGCGCCCGGTGTTGTCCATGGAAGTGAAAGCCGAAGACCAGGAAACCCTCGGCCGTTTCGCCGGCACCATCCAGGCGCGCTACGAAAGCAACCTGGGGTTCCGCGTGCCCGGGCGCATCGCCCACCGCACTGTGGATGTCGGCGCCGAGGTGGAGAAGGGCGCGGTACTTGCCGTACTCGACCCCACCGACCAGCAGAACCAACTGCGCGCGGTCCAAGGTGACCTCGCCCGCGTGCAGGCGCAGTTCATCAACGCCCAGGCCAGCGCCCGTCGCCAGCAGGCGTTGTTCAACCGTGGCGTCGGCGCCCAGGCCCAGTTGGACGTGGCCCAGACCGACCTGAAAACCACCCAGGCCAGCCTCGACCAGGCGCAGGCCTCGGTCAACCAGGCCAAGGACCAGCTCAACTACGCCCGATTGCGTACCGACCATGGCGGCATCGTTACCGCCTGGAACGCCGAGGCCGGCCAGGTGGTCAGCGCGGGCCAGCAAGTGGTGACCCTGGCGCGCCCGGACATCAAGGAGGCGGTGATCGACCTGCCCGCCGGCCTCGCCGAGCGTCTGCCGTCTGATGTGGTGTTCCTCGTCGCCGGGCAACTCGACCCCAGCGTGAACACCACCGCCACCGTGCGCGAAATCGAGCCCCAGGCCCAGAGCGCCACGCGCACCCGTCGCGCGCGCCTGACCCTGGCCGACACGCCGGCGGCCTTTCTGCTGGGTACGGCGATCAGCGTGACCTTGAGCTCGGCCATCCCACCGCGCATCGAACTGCCGTTGAGCGCCTTGCAGCAAATCGACGGCAAAACGCGGATCTGGCTGCTGGACACCCAAAGCCGGACCGTGCAGCCGCGTGAAGTCACGGTACTCAGTCGTGACGCCGACAGCGTTTTGCTCAACGGCGGGGTCAAGCCCGGTGAGCGCATCATCGTCGCCGGTGTGAACAGCCTGCAACCGGGGCAAACAGTCAAGATCGACGAGGACAGCCCGCGATGAAAGGGAGTTTCAACTTATCCGAATGGGCCCTCAAGCATCAGTCCTTCGTCTGGTACCTGATGTTCGTCGCGCTGCTGATGGGCGTGTTTTCCTACAAGAACCTGGGCCGCGAGGAAGACCCTTCGTTCACCATCAAAACCATGGTGATCCAGACCCGCTGGCCGGGCGCGACCCAGGAAGAAACGCTCAAACAGGTGACCGACCGCATCGAGAAAAAACTCGAGGAACTCGACGCCCTCGACTACGTGAACAGCTACACCCGGCCCGGTGAGTCCACGGTGTTCGTGTACCTCAAGGACACCACCAGCGCCAAGGCGATCCCCGAGATCTGGTACCAGGTGCGCAAGAAGATCGACGATATTCGCGGCAGCTTCCCCCAGGGCTTGCAGGGGCCGTCGTTCAACGATGAGTTCGGTGACGTGTTCGGCTCGGTGTACGCCTTTACCGGCGACGGCCTGTCGATGCGCCAGCTGCGCGACTACGTGGAGCAGGCGCGCGCCGAGATCCGTGCGGTGCCGGGCCTGGGCAAGGTCGAGCTGATCGGCCAGCAGGACGAAGTGATTTACCTGAATTTCTCCACGCGCAAACTCGCGGCCCTGGGGATCGACCAACGCCAGGTGGTGCAGAGCCTGCAGGCGCAGAACGCAGTGACCCCGGCCGGGGTGATCGAAGCCGGGCCGGAGCGCATTTCCGTGCGGACGTCCGGGCAGTTCGCCTCGGAAAAAGACCTGGCCAACGTCAACCTGCGCCTCAACGACCGCTTCTATCGCCTGGCGGACGTCGCCGACATCAGCCGTGGCTACGTTGACCCGGCGACGCCAATGTTCCGTTTCAACGGCAAGCCGGCGATCGGTTTGGCGATCGCGATGCAGAAGGGCGGCAATATCCAGTCGTTCGGCGAGGCCCTGCACACGCGAATGGACGAACTGACCGCCGACCTGCCGGTGGGGGTCGGCGTCTACAAGGTCTCCGACCAGGCGGAAGTGGTGCAAGAGGCCGTCGGCGGCTTCACCAGCGCGCTGTTCGAAGCGGTGATCATCGTGCTGGTGGTGAGCTTTATCAGCCTCGGCCTGCGTGCCGGGCTGGTGGTGGCGTGCTCGATCCCGCTGGTACTGGCGCTGGTGTTCGTGTTCATGGAATACACCGGCATCACCATGCAGCGCGTGTCCTTGGGGGCGCTGATCATCGCGCTCGGCTTGCTGGTGGACGACGCGATGATCACCGTGGAGATGATGATCACGCGCCTGGAAAAAGGCGAAACCAAGGCGCAGGCGGCGACCTACGCCTACACCTCCACCGCGTTCCCGATGCTCACCGGCACCCTGGTGACCGTGGCCGGGTTTGTGCCGATCGGCCTCAACGCCAGTTCGGCGGGCGAGTACACCTTCACCCTGTTCGCGGTGATTGCCGTGGCGATGCTGGTGTCGTGGGTGGTGGCGGTGCTGTTTGCGCCGGTGATCGGCGTGCATATCCTCAGCGCCAACGTGAAACCCCACAGTGCCGAACCGGGGCGCATCGGTCGCGCTTTCAATGGCGGCATGCTGTGGGCGATGCGCAACCGCTGGTGGGCCATCGGCATCACCGTGGCGCTGTTCGCGGCGTCGGTGTTTTCCATGCAGTTTGTGCAGAACCAGTTCTTCCCGTCGTCGGACCGCCCGGAGATCCTCGTCGACCTCAACCTGCCGCAAAACGCCTCGATCAACGAAACCCGTAAAGCCGTCGACCGCCTCGAAGCGATCATCAAGGACGACCCGGATATCGAGCGCTGGAGCACTTACATCGGCCAGGGCGCGATCCGTTTCTACCTGCCCCTCGACCAACAACTGGAAAACCCCTACTACGCGCAGTTGGTAATCGTCAGCAAGGGCCTGAAGGCGCGCGGCGAATTGATCGCGCGCCTGCAAAAACGCCTGCGTGAGGATTTCGTCGGCGTCGGCAGCTTTGTGCAGCCGCTGGAGATGGGCCCGCCGGTGGGGCGGCCGATCCAGTACCGCGTCTCCGGCAAAGACACTGACCAGGTGCGCAAGCACGCGATCGAACTGGCGACCTTGCTGGACAAGAACCGCCACCTGGGCGAGATCATTTACGACTGGAACGAACCGGGCAAAGTCCTGCGCATCGAGATTGCCCAGGACAAGGCGCGGCAGTTGGGCTTGTCTTCCGAAGACGTGGCGCAGTTGATGAACAGCGTGGTCAGCGGCGCGTCGGTGACTCAGGTGCATGACGATATCTACCTGATCGACGTGGTCGGCCGCGCCGAAGATGCCGAGCGCGGCACGCCGGAAACCTTGCAGAACCTGCAGATCGTCACGCCCAACGGCGTCTCGATTCCGCTGCTGGCTTTCGCCACTGTGCGTTATGAGCTGGAGCAACCGCTGGTGTGGCGCCGCGACCGCAAGCCGACCATCACCCTCAAGGTGGCGGTGCGCGACGCGATGCAGCCGACCGATCTGGTCAAGCAGCTCAAGCCCGAGATCGATGCGTTCAACGCCGGCCTGCCGGTGGGCTACAAGGTCGCCACCGGCGGCACCGTGGAAGAAAGCAGCAAGGCCCAGGGCCCGATTGCCAGCGTGGTGCCGTTGATGCTGTTTTTGATGGCGACCTTCCTGATGATCCAACTGCACAGCGTGCAGAAGATGTTCCTGGTGGCCAGCGTCGCGCCGCTGGGGCTGATCGGCGTGGTGCTGGCGCTGGTCCCCACCGGCACGCCCATGGGCTTCGTGGCGATCCTTGGCATTCTGGCGCTGATCGGCATCATCATCCGCAACTCGGTGATCCTGGTGACGCAAATCGAGGAATATGAACTGGCCGGCTACACGCCGTGGGATGCGGTGGTGCAAGCCACCGAACACCGGCGCCGGCCGATCCTGCTGACGGCGGCTGCGGCGAGCCTGGGCATGATCCCGATTGCGCGGGAAGTGTTCTGGGGGCCGATGGCCTACGCGATGATCGGCGGGATCATCATTGCCACGCTGCTGACGCTGTTGTTCCTGCCGGCGCTGTATGTGGCCTGGTACAAGATTCGCGAGCCGAAGCCGGAACATCAGGAAGAGCGCGGTTAAAAATGTGGGAGGGAGCAAGCCCCCTCCCACATTTGGAATGTATCGTCAGGCGGTTATTCAGGTTTTGCGCCAGACGCTGGCCAACCAGGGCTGCTGCTCGCGGGGTAGTCCGGCTGGGCGATAGTAGTGCTCCAGTTCCACAAAACCGGCGGCGGTCAGCAACGATTGCCACGCTTCCAAGTCGTGATAAGACCCATATCGCGGCCCATTCCAGCCTTCGCGGTTGTCACCGCGTGGATTGGAACTGAACAACACCCCGCCCGGTTTCAGCGCGCCATGCAGCTGCTTGAGCACACGCGGCAGTTCCTGCTTGGGAATGTGAAACAGCACCGCATTGGCAAAGATCCCGTCGAAGCGTGCGTTGGGTAGGTCCAGCTTCAAGAAGTCCTGCTGCAGCACCTCGCAGCCGCTGTCTTCGCGCGCCATCTGCGCAAAGCGCTCGGAGCCGTCGAGGCCCACGGCGATGTGGCCCATGCGCGTAAAGGTCTGCAAATCCCGCCCCGGCCCGCAGCCGAAGTCCAGCACGGTAAACGGCGCCGCGCCCTGGATATGCCGCAGCAGCGCGTCGATGTTCTGGCTCACATCGTGATCGCGGGTGCCTTCACGGAAGTCCTCGGCCACGCTGTTGTAGTGGTCGAGGGTGGTGGCGGTGATCTGGTTGAGGTCGTCGGGGGCGAGTTTCATGGGGAGGCGCTTTGGAGGTGAAGTGCTGACTATATCCCATGTCCAGTTGACTGCCCCCTGAGACGGCTCTTCATTTGATGACTGCGCTTGAATTAATCAGTGAAATTTACGGAGTAGTACGACTCATTGGATAGGATTTGTAGACTCCGTAAAGAGGTCATCAAGATGTAACTGTATTTGGGTTGGGGGATGTTGTTAACGGTAGTTGTTGAATTTTGCCGGTGAAGCGGAGTTGCCGCTGCATCGCCAAGCGTGACGGCAGCCAGCGCCAACACCAGCGTCGCGCACCTGGCGCAGGTGGTTATAGTAGACATGGTATTCGCTCCTTGATTCGTCGCAAACGGTGTCGAGCCGATTAAACCTGCATAACCCCCCTCCAACAACTGTCAACCTTGACAGGTCCAAACGAGTGCTCAGCGCGCCAACCGATCCCGACCCAACGATGGCCTACGCGATGATTGACGGGGTCATCATCGCCATGCCGCTGACGCTGTATGTGGCTTGGTACAAGATTCGCGAACCGAAGCAGGGCAGTTGAAAATGTGGGAGGGGGCTTGTATTACCAGGCCGTGACCGTCGAGGCCCGTGGCGATATGGTTCATGCGCGTAAAGGCGTGCCCTGAAGTAACGTCAGTATTGGACAAGCGATCTATAGAAAGTGCTAGCTTTCCAGTTAAAGATCGTTCCTTTGTTGAATGCGAAGGAGTTGTTAACGGTAGTTGTTGAATATTGCCCGTGAAGCGGAGTTGCCGCTGCATCGCCAAGCGTGACGGCAGCCAGCGCCAACACCAGCGTCGCGCACCTGGCGCAGGTGGTTATAGTAGACATGGTATTCGCTCCCTGATTCGTCGCAGACGGTGTCGAGCCGATTAAAGCTGCATAAACCCCCTCCAACAACTGTCGACCTTGACAGGTCCAAACGAGTGCTCAGCGCGTGTTCAGCCCCCGCGCTTTGTGAATTAATCACAGTGATGAGTAAGGGTGAGGGTGGAAGTCCACTCACACTACATGTCAGTCAGTGTCTATTTGTATTGGAGCTTCTGTGTAAACACATTATTACTCCAGTTAAAGATCCCTCCTTTGTTGAACGTGAAGGAGTTGTTAACGGTAGTTGTTGAATATTGCCCGTGAAGCGGAATTGCCGCTGCATCGCCAAGCGTGACGGCGGCCAGTGCCAACACCAGCGTGGCGCACCTGGCGCAGGTGGTTATAGTGGACATGGTATTCGCTCCCTGATCCGTCGCAGACAGTGTCGAGCCGATTAAACCCGCGTAAACCCCCTCCAACAACTGTCAACCTTGACAGGTACAAACGAGTGCTCAGCGCTTGTTCAGCCCCCGCGCCAAGCGGTCTCCGCCCAGCTGAATCACCGCCACCAGCAGCACCAGCAGCACAATCACCGTGAGCATGATCTGCGTATCAAAGCGCTGATAACCATAGCGGTAGGCAATATCCCCCAACCCACCTGCACCAATCGCCCCAGCCATGGCTGACGAGTTGATCATGGTCACCAGGGTGATGGTGAACCCGCCGACGATCCCCGGTAGCGCTTCGGGCAACAGTACGTGCCAGATGATGTGCCAGCGCCGGCAGCCCATGGCTTGTGCGGCTTCGATCAAGCCGTGGTCGACTTCGCGCAGGCTCACTTCGGCGATGCGCGCAAAGAACGGCGTCGCGGCGATGGTCAGCGGCACTACCGCCGCCCACACGCCGTAGGTGGTGCCGACGATCAGCCGGGTGAACGGGATCAGCGCCACCATCAGGATCAGAAACGGAATCGAGCGGAACAGATTGACGAACGCCCCCAGCACCCGGTTCAGCGCCGGAGCCTGGTAGATGCCGCCCTTGTCGCTGGTGACCAGGAACACCGCCAGCGGAATCCCCACCAGCAACGCGATCAGCGACGACACGCCGACCATCAACAGCGTGTCGATGGCGCCCTGCACTAAACGATCAAACCACATAACCCAACACCTCCACCTGTTGTGCCCAATGCCCGGCGCGGTTGCGCAGTGTGTCGGGGTCATGGGGCGAGCCATTCACCGCCAGCAGCAATTGCCCCAGGGCATGCCCCTGAATCCGTTCCACGCCGCCTTGCAGCAAGCGCACGCGCCCGCCGAGGGCGCCGAACAGCGCGGCCAGGTCGGGTTCATCGGTGGCGCTGCCGGTGAACTGCAAGCGCAGTACCAGCGCGGCGTCAGCCGAGGCCGGCGTGGGTTGCAGGCGGCTTTGCAGTTCTTCCGCCAGGCCGTGTTGCAGCGGCGCCAGCAGGGTTCGGCTGACCTCGTGCCGCGGGTTGCCGAATACTTCCCACACCGGGCCTTGCTCGACGATGCGCCCGTGTTCGAGCACCACCACGCGGTCGCAGATCTCGCGAATCACCGCCATCTCATGGGTGATCAACACGATGGTCAGGCCCAGCCGTTGGTTGATCTCGCGCAGCAGGCCGAGGATCGATTGGGTGGTCTCCGGGTCGAGGGCCGAGGTGGCCTCGTCGCACAGCAGAATCTCTGGGTCGTGGACCAGCGAACGGGCGATGCCCACGCGCTGTTTCTGCCCGCCGGAGAGTTGCGCCGGGTAGGCCTTGTGCTTGTCCTTCAGGCCCACCAGCTCCAGCAGTTCACGCACTTTCTGCTCGCGCTGCAACTTGGGGACGCCGGCGACTTTGAGCGGCAACTCGACGTTCTGCCACACGGTCTTGGCCGACATCAGGTTGAAGTGCTGGAAGATCATGCCGATGCGCCGCCGCAGTGCCACCAGGCGGTCTTCGTCGAACGCGCCGATGTCGACCTGATCGATCAGCACGCGCCCGCTGCTGGGTTGTTCCAGGCGGTTGATGGTGCGGATCAGCGACGACTTGCCGGCGCCGCTGCGGCCGATGATGCCGAACACTTCGCCGCGCTGGATGGCCAGGTCGATGCCTTGCAGCGCGTGTACCGTGCCGTCATAGGTCTTGCCCAGGTTGATAAAGCGCACATGGGCGCGGTTGAGGTGCGGATGCAGTTCAGTCTGCTCGGCGTTCCTGGGTGGTGTGCCCAGGTCGCGCAGTTGGATGTTGGCGGCCGTCATGTTCAACCTTCCCAGCCGACTTGGTAGAGCTTGCCGAGGGATTTATCCAGGGCGGCGCGCACCACCGGCGAGTGCTGGTAGAGGTCGACGAACTTGATCACCCGCGGGTCGGTTTTGGCTTTCGGCTGGATCACGAACTGGATCACGTATTCCGGGTGGTCGAGGCCGTCGAACAGCAGCGCCGACTCGGCATCGAAGGTCTTGGACAGGCGGATATACGCCGGATAACCCTGCACCAGATCCGCATCGTCATAGGCGCGCACCAACTGCACGGCCTCGACTTGCAGGATCTTGAGCTGCTTCGGGTTGGCGATGATGTCTTCTTCGGTGGCCTTGTAACCCACGCCCGGCTTGAGCGTGATCAGCCCCGCCTTGGCCAACAGTTGCAGGCCGCGCCCGCTGTTGATCGGGTCGTTGGCAATCGCCACGCTGGCGCCTTGGGGCAGCTCGTTGAAGCTTTTGTATTTTTTCGAATACAGCCCGACGTTGTTGATGATGCCCGGCGCATACGGCACCAGATCAAACCCGGCGGCGGCCTTGGCGTTTTCCAGGAAGGGGATGTGCTGGAAGTAGTTCACGTCGATATCGCCGGCGGCCAGGCTGACGTTGGGCGCGATCCAGTCGGTGAATTCCACCAGTTCGACGTTCAAGCCTTGCTTGCCGGCCTCGGCCACGGCGGCTTCCAGGGGAATCGCGAAGGCCGCGGTGGTGCCGACTTTCAGCGGCGCGTCGGCGGCGAACAGCGTCGAACTGAACAGCCCGAAGGCCAGGGCCAGGGCTTTGACTGGGTGAGAGAGCAGGGTCTTTTTCATAGGTAGTTTCCAATGTGTAGGAGCGAGCTTGCTCGCGAAAAACTTGAGGGCGCTGCGGGGTATCAGAGGCCCCGCGTCATCGTTGACGATCTTCGCGAGCGAGCTCGCTCCTACAGGGGGCCGTGGCGGTAGGTGGAGCCGGTGTGTTGTTCGGGTAAGCGGGCGCCGCCGTGGAAGACTTTTTCCCGCAGCGTTCCAGTGTCGTAAGCGGTCTTGTACGACCCACGCCGCTGCAACTCCGGCACCACCAGGTCGATGAAGTCCACATAGCTTTCCGGGGTGACGATGCGCGTGAGGTTGAAGCCATCCAGCCCGGTTTCAGCGACCCAGGATTCCAGCTCGTCCGCCACTTGCTCGGGCGAGCCGACCACGGTGATGTAGCGCCCGCCGAGGGCGTGCTGCTCGAGTAATTTGCGGCGGGTCCAATCGTTGTTCTGCAGGTGCTGGGTGGCGGACTGGATCGCGTTGCTCTTCACGTACTGGATCGGTTCGTCGAGGGCGTACTGGGAAAAATCGATCGCCGTGGACGCCGAGAAATGCGCCACGCCGGCTTCCGCGCTGGCATAGCTCAGGTACTCGGCATGCTTGGCCCAGGCCAGTTCCTCAGTGGCGCCAATGATCACGTTGAGGCCCATGAACACCTTGATGTCGTGCGGGTTGCGCCCGGCCGCCACGGCGCTGGCGCGCACCTTGTCCACCTGGAGCCGGGTGCTGGCCTTGTCCCGCCCGCTGATGAACACGCACTCGGCATGCCGCCCGGCGAACACCAGGCCACGCGCCGAAGTGCCAGCCTGGAACAGCAGCGGTGTGCGTTGCGGCGACGGTTCGCACAGGTGATAACCCTCCACCTGGTAGAACTCACCGTGGTGCTCGACTTTGTGCACCTTGCCCGGCTGCGCATACACCCGCGCCTGCGGATCGTTGAGCACGGCGTCGTCTTCCCAACTGCCTTCCCAGAGCTTGTAGAGCACCTGCAGATACTCATCGGCCTGGTCGTAGCGTCGGTCATGTTCGACCTGTTCGGTCAGGCCCATGGCCTTGGCGGCGCTGTCGAGGTAGCCGGTGACGATGTTCCAGCCGACCCGACCACGGCTCAGGTGGTCGAGGGTGGACATGCGCCGGGCGAACAGATACGGCGGCTCGTAGGTCAGGTTGGCGGTCAGGCCGAAACCGAGGTGTTGGGTCACGGCGGCCATGGCCGAGAGCAGCAGCAACGGGTCGTTGACCGGCAGTTGGATCGACTCTTTGAGCGGCACGTCGATGGCGTCCTGGTACACGTCGTAGACGCCGACGATATCGGCAATGAACAACCCGTCGAACAGCCCGCGCTCCAGGGTTCGCGCCAGGTCGGTCCAATACTCGAGGGTTTTGTACTGGGTGGACGTGTCCCGCGGGTGCGTCCACAAGCCGTGATTGATATGCCCGATGCAGTTCATGTTGAAGGCATTGAGCAGGATTTTTTTCTTCGCCATTCAGATGGTCCCCCGCAGTGGCGGTTTTTCATCGTTGAGGTAGTAATTACCCACGGCGTGGTACTTCCAGCGCACCGGGTCGTGCAGGGTATGCACGCGGGCGTTGCGCCAGTGGCGATCGAGGCCGTGCTCGGCCAGGGTCGCCTGGCTGCCGGCCAGTTCGAACAGGGTGCTGCCGGCCGCCAGGGAAATTTCGGTACTCAGGGCGCGTGCTTCGGCGACCGCGATCGAGGCGGCGGCCACGGTCTCGGCGTGGCTGTCGGCCTGGGCGCGGTCGAGAAACTCGCCCGCGCGCTCCAGCAAGGCTTCGGCGGCGTGCAGGCGAATGCTCAAGTGGCCGAAGCTCTTCAGCGTCAGCGGGTCTTCGCTGGCCTTGTCGCTGCCGGAGTCGATCCACGGGCGGGTCTTGGTGCGTACAAAGTGCAGCGCGTCCTCGAAGGCGGCGCGGGCGATGCCGGTGTCGATGGCGGCGTGGAGGATCTGCGCCAGCGGGCCGACGGTGGTCGGGCGTTCGAAGGCGCTCTGGAACGGGAGCACGTCGTGCGCTGCGCCCCGCACGTTGTCGAACACCACCGAACCGCTGCCGGTGGTGCGCTGGCCGAAGCCGCTCCAGTCGTCGATCACCGTCAGGCCCGCGCTGTCGCGGGGCACGAAGGCCAGGTGCTGGATGCCGTTTTCGTCCACCACGGAGGTCGGGATACGTTGCGCGTAGATCGCGCCGGTGGCGTAGAACTTGCGGCCGTTGATCCGAAAACCGTCGCCGTCGCGGGTGAGGCGGGTCACGCGGTCGTGGGCGGTCTTGGTGCCCAGTTCCGCCAGGGCGTTGCCGAAGCGCTGGCCGGCCAGCACCTCGGCGTACAGGCGTTGTTGCTGCGCGGGGCTGCCGTTCACGCGCAGCACTTCGAGGGCGTAGAAATGGTTTTGCGGGATCTGGCCCAGCGAGGCGTCGGCCTGGGCGATCAGCGCGATGACCTTGGCCAGGGTGACGTTGGACACGCCAGCGCCGCCATAGGCTTTCGGCACGCTGATGCCCCACAGGCCGGAGCGCGAAAATACGTCCAGTTCGGGCAGCGGCAGGCGGCGCTCGCGGTCGCGCTGGGCGCTGTCGCGGCGCAGGTCTTCAGCCAGGTCGCTGGCGACAATCAGGGCTTGTTCGTCGCTGGTGATGAGCGCGACGTGGGTAGATAAAGTCATCGGTGTTCTCCAGAAGCGCGTGGAAAAAGTGTTCTGGGCGGTTAGATCCAGGAGTGACGAGCCGGCAATGCGCCGTTCAGGCGATAAGCGCCCACCGCGTGATACTTCCAGCGCACCGGGTCGTGCAGGGTGTGGACCCGGGCATTGCGCCAGTGGCGGTCGAGGTTGAATTCGGCGAGGGTGGCGCGGCTGCCGGCCAGTTCGAAGAGTTTTTCGCTGGCCAGCAGCGACACTTCGGTGGTCAACACCTTGGCCTCGGCCACGGCAATCGAGGCGCGTGCGGCGGACTGCGCGGTGATCGGCGCGGCGCTGACCTGGTCCAGCACCTGGCCGGCCTTGCGCAGCAGGGCTTCGGCGGCGTGCAGTTCGATCTTCAATTTGCCGATGTCGGCGATCACATACAGGTCATCGCTGGCGCGTTCGACCTTGGCGTCGATCCACGGGCGTGAGCGCTCGCGGACGAACGCAATGGTGTCATCCAGCGCGCCACGGGCAATGCCGGCATCGATGGCTGCCTGGATCAATTGCGAGACCGCGCCCTGGATATTCGGGCTTTGGCCGAGGCGCCAGTTTTCGACCACCAGCTCTGCGTCCACCGGCACCCGGTCGAGCAGCACGGTGCCGCTGGCGGTGGTGCGTTGGCCGAAGCCGGACCAGTCGTCGACGATGCGCAGTCCTTGCGTGCCACGGCGCACAAATGCCATGACCTGCTTGCCGTCGTCGTTCAGCGCCTTCACCGCGACCCAATGGGCGAACAGGGCGCCGGTGGAGTAGAACTTCTGGCCGCTGATCACGTAACCGTCGCCTTCGGCGCTGATCCGCGCCTTGAGCTCCAGGGTGTTTTTGGTGCCGCGCTCCGGGCCGCCGTTACCGATGCGCCAGCCGTCGAGCACGCTCTGGAACAGCTGTTTTTTCTGGCGCTCGGTGGCGGCGCCCTGCAGCAGGTGCAGGATGCCGAAATGGTTCTGCGGGATCTGCCCGAGGGCCGGGTCGGCCGCGCTGATGATCGCGAAGACTTCGGCCAGGGTGGTGAACGACACCTGCGGGCCGCCGTACTCGCGGGGAATGGAAATACTGCCCAGACCACTGCGGGTGAATTGCTCGATCTGCGCCCAGGGCAGCTTGCGCTGCTGGTCGCGCTTGGCGGCCTGTACGCGCGCGGCCTGGGCCAACTCATGGGCCGCGCTCAGCGCTTGGGCATCGTTGCGCAGCACAACGGCCGGCAACAGCAGGGGGGCGACGTCCAGATCACTCTGGGGGGGGGTTAGAGCCAAGTTAGACATCAGCGCCGCTCCTTGGCTGCACGTAATGCCCTGGCGTTCTGCACCGGGGTAATTCTGACCATACCGACCTCGCATTCAATGAAATGGAAACAAAACAATCAGGAATGTCCGGTGGTCCGGTTTATATACCCTAAACGTGTTAAATATTTAAATAAACTAACTTTTAGGAATATGCATAGAAGGGCCGTTACCCACGCTTCAGGGGCGACGCGGTTGATAGATCTGCGCGGCGCTGGAAGGGCGCTTCGGCGTCGCCGGCACATAGGCGGCGATGCGCAGAGTGCGGGCCGGCGCCCAGCGTGAGTTATTGCCCACCCGATCGAGAATGCAGTACGTGACGTCCAGTCGGCTGTCGTCGCCGGCTTCGATGATGATCGCCGACGGCACCCACACCTGCACCGCGATGCCGACGGCTCGGGCCTGGATTTTCGGCAGGTCCAGGCGCGCATCGCCCCAGCGCAGGGTGATGGCGTCGCCGCGGGTCATGTTCAGGTAGGGTTCGATGGTCAGCGGAATACCGCGCCGCACCTGGCTGCTGTTGACGCCGTAGCGACGAATCATGTCGGGCAGGCCCACAGGGGCGAGGTTCTGGTTTTCGTCGCTGTACAGCGCGCTCGGTTGGCCGCCCGGGTAGTTGGTCTTGACCTGCACCGTGGTCACCGCTGAGCGTGCGGGGCCGTGGCCGATCTGCATGACCTGGTAGTGAACCCGCGCATGGCCGTCCTGCACAAAGCTTTCCGGCACCCGCAGTTGGGTGGCGGTGCCGACCTTGCACGCGGTGATACGCCGCGAGTCGGCAAAGCAGTTGTTCCAGAACAGCTCGATCAGGTCACCCTCATCCATGCCGGGGTAGGGCGCGATGTCGACTTGCAGCTGTGTGGCGGCCAGGGCGTTGATGCCGTTGCCAAGTGCCTGGGGCAGGGTCGGGGCAGTGAGCAGGGCCGGGGTTGCGGTGCGCGTCATAGTAATCTCCTTGATGCAGCCAGCAGCAATCGTTCCGGACCCTTGGCGCGGGAACGCGACGGGGGCCGAAAGGAACGATTCAGTGAAAAGCCGGGATAGGATCCAATCCTCTGGGCGCTAGATAAGAGCGTTGGCCGGAGGGCGTCAATGGCGGCAAAAGGCTAAACGGCGGGTTTGGGACGATTCAGAACGGTCTGACTGGGCGCGGGAATTTCGGGGGTGGCGCGGGGGCTGTTTTACCCAGGCAGGCCGGGCGTGTGCGGGAGCGGGCTCCCCCACACGCGTTGTGCTGCCGGTGGGCGCGCGTCAATGCGCGAGAAACTTGCTCAGGAACTGTTTCGTGCGTTCTTCCCTGGGGTTGGCGAACAACGCCTTGGCCTCGCCTTGCTCCACGATCACCCCTTTGTCGAAGAAGATCACCCGGTTGGCGACATCCCGGGCAAAGCTCATTTCGTGGGTGACGATCACCATGGTGCGGTTTTCTTCGGCCAGGCTGCGAATGGTCGCCAGCACTTCGCCCACCAGTTCCGGGTCGAGGGCCGAGGTGGGTTCGTCGAACAGGATCACCTCCGGCTCCATGGCCAACGCCCGGGCAATCGCCACGCGCTGTTGCTGGCCGCCGGAGAGGCGCCGGGGGTAGGCGTCTTCCTTGCCGGCCAGGCCGACCCGCGCCAACAGCGTGCGGCCCAGGGCGGTCGCGGCCTCGCGGGGCATCTTCTTGACCACGGTCGGGCCTTCGATGACGTTTTCCAGCGCGGTGCGGTGCGGGAACAGGTTGAAGTTCTGGAACACAAAACCTACGTGCTGGCGCAGGCGCCGCACCAGGCCCTGTTGCTGGTTGAGCGGCTTGCTGCTGTCGATCTCGATGTCACCGACCTTGATGCGACCGCTGGTGGGGGTTTCGAGGAAGTTCAGGCAGCGCAGGAAAGTGGTCTTGCCGGAGCCGCTGGGGCCGATGATGGCGACGACTTCGCCTTCCTTGACCTCCAGGTCGATGCCGTTGAGCACCACCTGGCCGTTGAATTGTTTGGTCAGTTTTTCAACCACGATCATGCTTCAAGACTCCAGGTCATGCCGGTTGACCCGGTCTTCCAGACGATTTTGAAAATGCGCCAGGATGCTTGCCAGGACCCAGTAGATCAGGGCGGCGGACAGATACATGGTGAAGATTTCGAAGGTGCGCGCCGACACCAGTTGCGCCTGGCGGAACAGCTCGGGCACCTGGATGGTGGCCGCCAGCGCGGTGTCCTTGACCAGCGAAATAAAGCTGTTGCCCAGCGGCGGCAACGCGGTACGCATCGCTTGCGGCAGGATGGCCCGACGCAGGGTCTGCGCGCGGGTCATGCCGATACTGGCCGCGGCTTCCCACTGGCCGCGCTCGATGGACGCGATGGCGGCACGCAGGATTTCACAGGCGTAGGCGGCCATGTTCAGCGAGAAGCCGATCATGGCGGCCGGGATCGGGTCCAGCTCGATGCCCACTTGCGGCAAGCCGTAGTAGATCAGGAACAGTTGCACCAGCAGGGGCGTGCCGCGAAAGAACGACACGTAGACGCGAGCGACGCCGCGCAGCAGCATGAAGCGCGACAGGCGCATCAAGGCCAGGCCGAAGCCCAGCAGCAAGCCGAAAAACATCCCGCCGAGGCTGAGGATTACCGTGAAATACGCGCCCTTGAGCAGAAAGGGCGCGGAGTCCAGCGCGAGTTGGAAACCTGCTTCCATTATTGAGTGACGTCAGCGTTGAAGTACTTCTCGGACAGCTTCTTCAAGGTGCCGTCGGCGCGCAGTTTGTCGAGCGCCTTGTTCACGGCCTCGAGCAATTCCGGCTCGCCTTTGCGCAGGGCAATACCGGCTTCCTGGCGGGAGAAGGCGTCGCCGGCGGCGGCAGTGTCCTTGGCTTTCTTGGCGTATTCGAGTGCGGCGAGGCGGTCGATCAGAATCGCGTCGATGCGGCCGATGCGCAGGTCCTGGAACTTGGTGGGGTCATCGTTGTAGGTCTTGATGATGGCTTTGGGCTGATTGTCCTTGAGCCATTGTTCGTAGTTGGTGCCCAGGCCCACGCCGACTTTCTTGCCGGCCAGGTCGTCGGCGGTCTTGATGGTGTCGACGTTTTTGGCCAGGGTCAGGGCCTGGATACCGGAGACGGTATAAGGCTTGGAGAAGTCGTACTTCTTCTTGCGCTCTTCGGAGATGGTCACTTGGTTGACGACCGCATCCAGGCGCTTGGATTCCAGGGCGGCGAGGATGCCGTCCCATGGCGTGGCCTGCAGTTTGACCTTGACGCCCAGCTCCTTGGCCAGCGCCTCCGACAGCTCGACCTCGAAACCGCTGAGCTTGCCGCTTTCGTCGACAAAGCTGAACGGTGGGTAAGTGCCTTCGAGACCGATCTTGATCTCACCGGCTTTCTTGATGTTGCCCAACTGTTCGCCAGCCACGGCCTGGCCCAACCAACCAGCGCCGAGGGCCAGGCCCAGTGTGCCGACCAGCAATGTGCGACGGAATACAGAAATAGTCATGAAGAGCCCCTGTGTTGTTATGTTGAGCGAAGCAGGTGACGCGGTAGACGTATCCTGCCTTAAAGCGCGTAGCGCGTCTTCGCCTACGGCGCGATGATAAAGCCGGTTTTTAAGACTTGAAAATAATATAAATCTAAATTGATATTCTATTTTTGAATATGTACTTAATCCAATGTGGGAGGGGGCTTGCCCCCGATAGGGCCGTGTCAGTTTATGCATGTATCACTGACCCACCGCTATCGGGGGCAAGCCCCCTCCCACATGTTGATCCCTGTTTATTCAGTTAAATACGGCGTTGTAAGCAAACAACGCCGGCGCCCCACCGGTATGCAGGAAAATGATCGGGCCATCCTCAAAGCGCTGACGCCCGATACCGTCCAGCAAGCCGGCCATGGCCTTGCCAGTGTAGACCGGGTCGAGCAGCAAGCCTTCCTGGCTCGCCAATAGCTTGACCGCTGAAAGGGTGCCGGCGTTCGGTTCACCATAACGCGGGCCGAAGTATTCGTCCCACAGGATCACCTTGAAGGCCTCGGGGATGTCCACACCGAGCAACGCGGCGGTGCGCTCGGCCAGGCCCTGCACTTTCGGGCGTTGGGCTTCGTCGGTGCGCGACACGGTAACGCCGACGACCGGCAAGTTCGGCAGCACTTCGCTCAACGCCAGGGCCAGGCCGCTGTGGGTGCCCGCACTGCCCGAGGCCAAGACCACGGCGGCGAATTCCAGACCGCTGTCTTCGATCTGCGCAGCCAGTTCCAGCCCGGCCCGCACATAACCCAGGGCGCCGAGCGCGTTGGAGCCGCCGATGGGCACCAGGTACGGCTTCTTGCCGTTGCTGCGCAGGCGATCGGCGAGGGCGTTGAGCTGGTCGTCGGCGTTGTCGAGGTTCTCTACCAACTCGACCTTGGCGTCGAACAGGTCCAGCAGCAGACGGTTGCCGTTGCCGAGGTAGTTGGGGTCTTCGGTGCCGGTGGGATTTTCCAGCAGAGCGACGCAGCCCAGGCCCAGCTTGGCGGCCAGCGCGGCGGTCTGGCGCACGTGGTTGGACTGGATGGCCCCGGCGGTCACCAGGGTATCGGCGCCCTGGGCGATGGCATCGGCCGCCAGGTATTCGAGTTTGCGCAGCTTGTTGCCGCCCATGGCCAGCGGTGTGGTGTCGTCGCGCTTGACGTAGATGTCCCTGCCCAGCCAGGTCGACAGCCGCTCGAGTTTTTCCAGGGCAGTGGCGCCGCCCAGCAGTTCCAGGCGGTTAAAACGGTCGAGCTGTTGTTTGATCATGGCTACGCACGGTTGCTAAGTGATGGGGCGACTATAGGCAGGCACTTTTCATCGGGCAACCGCCAATCGTTTATGCTTGATGGTTCTTAGCATTGCACCATTGGTTCTTAAGAGCAGCCGGGGTGCCTATCGTAAAGTGATGGCCATTTTGTCAGGAGTGAATACCGTGAGTGAGCGTTCCAGTCATTGGCAATTACCCACCATTGTCAGCCAACTGCGCAGCGCGCGGGACCAGTGGCGAGCGCGCAATGGCCGCATGAGTGGCGAGCACGGCGGTCGTGAGCTGCCTTCGCGCGATGCCGTGGCGCAGATCCTCGAAGCGCTGTGCGGCGCGCTGTTTCCGATGCGCCTGGGGCCGGTGGACCTGCGTGAGGAAAGTGAAGATTTCTACGTCGGCCACACCCTCGACGTCGCCTTGAATGCCTTGCTCGGCCAAGCGCGCCTGGAACTGCGCTACGCCGCGCGCCAGAGCGGCCAGGATGACAGCGAGGTCGACGCCCGCGCCATCCGCCTGATCCAGGATTTCGCCCTGGCCTTGCCGTCCCTGCGCAGCCTGTTGGACACCGATGTGCTGGCCGCCTACCACGGCGACCCGGCTGCGCGCAGTGTGGATGAAGTGCTGCTGTGCTATCCGGGGATACTGGCGGTGATTCACCATCGCCTGGCCCATCATCTGTACCGCGCCGGCCTGCCGTTGTTGGCGCGTATCAGCGCGGAGATCGCCCACTCGGCCACCGGCATCGACATACACCCCGGCGCGCAGATCGGCCCGAGTTTCTTTATCGACCACGGCACGGGTGTGGTGATTGGCGAAACCGCGATCATCGGCGAGCGCGTGCGTATCTACCAGGCGGTGACGTTGGGCGCCAAGCGCTTCCCGGCGGATGAGGACGGGCAGTTGCAGAAAGGCCATCCACGCCATCCGATCGTCGAGGACGACGTGGTGATCTATGCCGGGGCGACGATCCTCGGGCGGATCACCATCGGCAAGGGCTCGACCATTGGCGGCAACGTGTGGCTGACCCGCAGCGTACCGGTGGGGGCGAACATCACGCAGGCGAATCTGCAGCATGACGACGGCACCCAAAAGTAACGCACGCCCTTAAACATCACACACAAACCTGTGGGAGGGAGCTTGCTCCCGATAGCGGTGGGCCGCTCAATGCATGTGCTGGCTGACCCACCGCAATCGGGGGCAAGCCCCCTCCCACAGGTTGACTGCGTTTCAAATGTGAGCGGTATTTCAGTCGGCAACCGCTGAACGATTTGCCTCGCCCAGGCGTCATACCAGTCCTTGAGCTAGTGTAGGAATCACCTACCACTCAGCCCTGCGATTAGTCCAAAACCGCCTATCCATGTTTAACTTGAACGTTCGTTCAAGTTAAATCGGTGGTTCGCTGCCCGCTCACAACAGGAGGCTTACCTTTGCTGAGTCCGTTATTCACAGCCACATCTCACACCTCAGGGGTGCATCGTTCATGAGTGCATC
This sequence comes from Pseudomonas sp. Y39-6, assembly GCF_023651955.1. Taxonomy (NCBI): domain Bacteria; kingdom Pseudomonadati; phylum Pseudomonadota; class Gammaproteobacteria; order Pseudomonadales; family Pseudomonadaceae; genus Pseudomonas; species Pseudomonas sp. Y39-6. Next base: position 261,645 of record NZ_CP069594.1, read on the forward strand.
GACCACCCCACCCAGCGGTCTGGTGCGTATGAATGCGCCCGTGTTCTATTTCGCCGCAAGCTTCATCCTGCTGTTCGGCATCACCGTCATCGCCATCCCGCAACAGGCCGGTGCCTGGCTGCTGGCGGCGCAAAACTGGGCGGCCAATACGGTCGGCTGGTACTACATGCTCGCGATGACTCTGTATCTGGTCTTCGTGGTGGTCACCGCGCTATCGGGCTACGGCAAGATAAAACTCGGTGCCGACCACGACGAGCCCGAGTTCAGTTACCTGTCCTGGGCCGGCATGCTGTTCGCCGCCGGGATCAGCATCACGCTGTTTTTCTTTTGCGTCTCCGAGCCGCTGACGCACCTGGTGCAACCGCCCCAGGGCGCGGCGATGAACGCCGATGCCGCGCGCCAGGCCATGCAGATCCTGTTTCTGCACTGGGGTCTGCATGGCTGGGGCGTGTTCGCCTTTGTCGGCATGGCCCTCGCGTACTTCGCCTACCGGCATAACCTGCCGTTGGCGTTGCGTTCGGCGCTGTACCCGCTGATCGGCAAGCGCATCAACGGCCCGATCGGCTACGCGGTGGACGGCTTCGGCATCATCGCCACGGTGTTCGGCCTCGGTGCCGACATGGGCTTCGGTGTGCTGCACCTCAACGCCGGGTTGGATTACCTGTTTGGCATTGCCCACACCCAGTGGATCCAGGTCGGCCTGATCACCCTGATGATGGGGGCGGCGATCCTGGTGGCGGTGGCCGGCGTGGACAAGGGCGTGCGCGTGATGTCCGACATCAACATGCTGCTGGCCTGTGCGCTGCTGCTGTTCGTGTTGTTCGCCGGGCCCACCCAGCACTTGCTCAACACCCTGATCCAGAACATCGGCGACTACCTCGGCGCACTGCCGACCAAGAGTTTCGACGTCTACGCCTACGACAAGCCGAGCGACTGGCTGGGTGGCTGGACCGTGTTCTACTGGGCCTGGTGGATTGCCTGGTCGCCGTTCGTGGGCCTGTTTATCGCGCGTATTTCCCGTGGCCGCACCATCCGCGAATTCGTGTTTGGCGTGCTGCTGATCCCGCTGGGTTTCACCCTGGCGTGGATGTCGATCTTCGGCAACAGCGCCATCGACCAGGTGCTCAATCACGGGATGACGGCGCTCGGCCAGTCGGCCATCGATGACCCGTCGATGAGCCTCTACCTGCTGCTGGAAACCTACCCGTGGAGCAAGACGGTGATCGCGGTCACGGTGTTTATCAGCTTCGTGTTCTTCGTCACCTCCGCCGACTCCGGCACCGTGGTGCTGTCCACGCTGTCATCCAAAGGCGGCAACGCCGATGAAGACGGGCCGAAGTGGCTGCGGGTGTTCTGGGGCGCGATGACTGCGCTGGTGACCAGTGCCTTGCTGTTTGCCGGCAGTATCGATTCGCTGAAATCGGCGGTGGTGCTGACCTCGTTGCCGTTCTCGTTGATCCTGCTGCTGATGATGTGGGGGCTGCACAAAGCCTTCTACCTCGAATCGCAGAAGCAGATCGCCCAACTGCATTCGTTGGCCCCTGTGTCCGCGGCGCGCAAGGGCCGTGGCGGTTGGCGCCAGCGTTTGAGCCAGGCGGTGCATTTCCCGTCGCGCGACGAGGTGTACCGCTTCCTTGAGTCGACGGTACGCCCGGCGATTGAAGAAGTGACCGCTGTGTTCGTCGAGAAGGGCCTGAATGTGGTCACCCAGCCTGACCCGTCCAACGACAGCGTCAGCCTGGAAATCGGCCATGGCGAAGAGCACCCGTTCGTTTATCAGGTACAAATGCGCGGGTACTTCACACCGTCGTTTGCCCGTGGCGGCATGGGTTCCAAGGAGCTCAACAACCGTCGCTACTACCGGGCCGAAGTCCACTTGAGCGAGGGCAGCCAGGACTACGATCTGGTGGGCTATACCAAGGAGCAGGTCATCAACGATATTCTCGACCAGTACGAGCGCCACCTGCAGTTCCTGCACTTGGTGCGTTGATGTTCCAGGCCCTGCTCCCGCGTGGGCAGGGCGCGCTTTACCCCCACGCAAAGCCTCTATTACGGGGCTTTCTTAAACTTAATTTCATGTGCCCCCGCCGCGTTTTGACGCGCAACTGTCATCTAGCCACTGCGTAATTGTGTGAAGCGTTTGACGCTTTCATTTCAGAACAGTGACGGAGACCGGTAACAATGAAGACGTTATTAAGCCCCATGGTCGGTGTCGCCATGGCGAGCTTTATGCTGTCCGCCCATGCCGATTTTATCGATGACAGCCACGCCGATGTGACCCTGCTCAACCGCTATCTCAACCAGCAGGGGCGTGACGTGGTCGGCAGCAATGCCAAGGCCCACAGCATTCGCGATTGGGGCCAGGGTTTCGAGTTCAACTTCAAGTCCGGCTACACCGAAGGCCCCGTGGGTTTCGGCCTCGACTTGCAGGCGTTTTACGGTTTGAAACTGGACTCCGGCGGCGACCTCAATGACAAGAATCACCAGGGCCGCTACCCCGGCAGCATGTTCCCGCTGGGCGACGGTAAATCCGCTGACCAGTTCGGCGTGCTGAGCCCGACGTTCAAAATGCGCTTCGCCAAGGATGAACTGCGGGTCGGTACGCTGTATGGCAACAACCCGGTGCTGGCCAACACCGACGGCCGCCTGTACCAGCAGACCAACACCGGTGTGCAACTGGTCTCCAAGGACCTCAGCGACTTCACCTTCACCGGTGGCGATATCTTCAAGACCAAGATCCGCAATGAAACCGGCGACCAGGGCATGATCACCGCGGGCGGCACCAAGGAAAGCGACCGCTTCCTCTTCGGCGGTGCCGACTACACCGGCTTGCCGGGCACCACCGTCAGCCTGTGGTATTCCAACCTTGAGGATTACTACCAACAGTTCTTCCTCGGTGCCAAGCGCCATGACGCGTTGTCGGTCGGTGCGATCGATACCGATGTGCGTATGTTCCGCAGCCTGGGGGTGGGCGGTAACGCCGATGGCGACAAGGATTATGCCGCGGCGGGGGTCTATGGCGATGGCGTGAACAAGGGCCGCATCAACCAGTCCACCGTCAGCCTGTTGGAAAGCTACAGCCTGGAAGGTCATACCGTCGGCCTCGGCATCCAGAAAAACAGCGGCAGCAGCGACTTCCCCTACCTGGATTCCGGCCTGAACAGCGGCGACAGCCGCCAGGGCCCCGGCTCGGGTGCCGACACCCCGGCGCTGACCAACATGCAGTTGAACAAATTCCAGCACGCCGGCGAACGCACCTGGCTGGCGCAATACAAATATGACTTCGGCAAACTGGGCCTCAACGGCCTGACGTTCTCCGCCGCCTATGCCCACGGCGATGACATCCGCACCGCACAGGGCACTACCAGCGAATGGGAACGCAACGTTGCCGTGGCCTACCAAGTGCCGACCGGCACCCTCAAGGGCCTGGGCGTGACCTGGAAAAACGCCCACGCCAGCCCAGACATTACCGGTGCCACTGTGCAGGATGAAAACCGCTTTTATGTCAGCTATGTCGTTCCACTCTGGTAGGAGTTTGCTGTAAAACGGAAAGGCAACGTTAAGCGATTCAGCTGCTTAAAAGGCCTGGGAATAGGCTTATTCCCAGGCCTTATTTGCCCCCGTCCAAGAGAGGATTCGATGACTTATATCGCTGCCGAAAACCGCTACGAATCTATTCCGTATCGCCGCGTCGGCCGCAGTGGCTTGGTGCTGCCGGCACTGTCCCTGGGGCTGTGGCACAACTTTGGCGACAGCACCCCGATCGACACCCAGCGCGCCCTGCTGCGCACAGCGTTCGACCTGGGGATCAACCACTTCGACCTGGCCAACAACTACGGCCCACCCTATGGCAGCGCCGAGATCAACTTCGGGCGTTTGCTGCGCGAAGACTTCAAGCATTACCGCGACGAATTGATCATCTCCAGCAAGGCCGGTTGGGACATGTGGCCCGGCCCTTATGGCCAGGGCGGCGGTTCGCGCAAATACATCCTGGCGAGCCTGGACCAGAGCCTGCAGCGCCTGGGCGTCGACTATGTGGATATTTTCTACTCGCACCGCTTCGACGCCGACACTCCCCTGGAAGAAACCGCCAGCGCCCTCGCCACCGCCGTGCAGCAAGGCAAGGCGTTGTACATCGGTATTTCTTCCTACTCCGGGGTGAAAACCCGCGAAATCGCCGCCTTGCTCAACGAGTGGAAAGTCCCGCTGCTGATCCATCAGCCGGCCTACAACCTGCTCAACCGCTGGGTGGAAAAAGACCTGCTCGACACCACCGAAGCCCTCGGCGCCGGGGTGATCGCGTTCACGCCGTTGGCCCAGGGGCTGCTGACCGACAAGTACCTCAATGGCGTGCCGGCCGATGCACGGGTCAATCGCCCCGGTGGAGGTTCGTTGCAGGCCAAGCACTTGTCCGAAGCCAACCTCGCTCACGTGCGCGCGCTGAATGAAATCGCCAAGCGCCGTGGCCAAAGCCTGGCCCAACTGGCGCTGGCCTGGACCCTGCGTGACCCACGGGTAACCAGTGCGCTGATCGGCGCGAGCCGGCCGGAGCAGATCATTGAAAACGTCGGGGCGCTGAAGAACTTGAGCTTTACCGCCGAAGAACTGGCGGAGATCGATCGGTTCGCGTTGGAAGGCGGGATCAACTTGTGGGAAAAGCCATCGACGGCTGAATAACCCGGCACGACCCGGTCAATGTGGGAGGGGGCTTGCCCCCGATTGCGGTGGGTCAGTCAGTACATGCATTGACTGATACAGCGCAATCGGGGGCAAGCCCCCTCCCACATTTTGTCTTCAGTGTGGCGACTGTCGTGTTCGGCTCAGAACGGCACATCGCCAAGAATCGTCGCCCGATGCATCACCCGCCGCTGTGGCCGGTAGTCATCCACCGCGTAATGCTGGGTGACGCGGTTATCCCAGAACGCCACGTCATTCTCCTGCCAGCGCCAGCGAATCGTGAACTCCGGGCGTGTCGCGTGGGCGAACAGCAGCTTCAAGATCGCCTCGCTTTCCGCCGCTTCCAGCTCGTTGATTCTGGTGGTGAAGCCCTCGCTGACAAACAGCGACTTGCGCCCACTCACCGGGTGGGTGCGTACCACCGGGTGCGACAGCGGCGGGTTCTTCTTGCGGGTTTCTTCCCAGCGCGCCAGGTCTTCGGCAGTGCTGCCAAAGCGCTCCAGCGGGAAGGACTTGGTGAAGTCGTGCGTGGCGGTGAGCCCGTCGAGCAGCCTCTTCAGCGGCTCGGACAGGGCCGCATACGCAGCAATCCCGCTGGCCCACAGCGTGTCGCCGCCAAACGCCGGCAGTTGCTTGGCACTCAGCACCGCGCCGAGGGCCGGGGTGGGCAGGAAGGTCACGTCGGTGTGCCACACGGCGTTGTCGCGCACGTCGGTGACGGCGGTGTCGAGGATCAGCACTTCAGGCTGTTCCGGCACGTTGGGGTAGATCGGATGAATGTGCAGATCGCCGAAGTTCGCCGCGAAGCGTGCTTGTTGCTGCGGGGTGAGCGGCTGGTCGCGGAAAAACACCACCGAATGAGTGAGCAACGCCTGTTCGATGGCGTCGCGCTGTTCGGGGTTCAGCGGTTGAGTGATATCGACGCCACTGATCTGCGCGCCGAGGGCGGTGCTTAATGGGGTAACGGTCAGGCTGCTCATTGGGTTCTCATCACTCAGTGTGCCTGGCCATGCCACGGCACCCATTTACGCTGCAGGGCCCGCAGGCCCATTTCCATGGCGAAGGCGATCAGTGCGATCACCAGAATCCCCAGCACCACGACATCGGTGACCAGGAACTGCGCCGCCGACTGCACCATGAAGCCCAGGCCGCTGGTGGCGGCGATCAGCTCGGCGGCGACCAAGGTCGACCAGCCAACTCCCAGCCCGATACGCACACCGGTGAGGATGTCGGGCAGCGCGCTCGGCAGGATCACGTGGCGAATCAGCTGGGCGCGCGTGGCCCCCAGCGACTGCGCGGCACGCAGCTTGGCCGGGTCGACGGTACGCACGCCGGTCGCGGTCGCGATGGCAATCGGGGCAAAGATCGCCAGGTAGATCAGCAGCACTTTGGACAGCTCACCGATGCCGCACCAGATCACGATCAGCGGCAGGTAGGCCAGGGGTGGAATCGGCCGGTAGAACTCGATCAACGGGTCGAGAATGCCCCGTGCGATACGGTTCGAGCCGATGGCAATCCCCACCGGGACCGCGGTCAGCACCGCAAAGCCCAGGCCCAGGCCGATGCGTTCGAGGCTCGCGCCGAGGTGCTGCCACAAGGTGGAATCCATATAGCCCGTGGTCGCCAGCAACCAGCCTTTTTGCAGCACGGCGGACGGTGGCGGCAGGAACAATGGTTCGATCAGTCCGCTGGCGGTCACCGCCCACCAGATCACCAGCAAGGCAACCAGCGTCAACAGGCTGATCCAACGCGTACTCAGGCTGCGCCGCAGCGGGATAACGGTGCGCGCCACCGGCTTGGCGACCGTGGCGGGAAGTTCGTAGCTGCTCATGCGGACACCTGCCGTTGGGAGAACACTTTGCCCAGCACGTGTTCGCGGGTTTCGATAAAGCGCGGGTCGGATTTGATCGCTCGCGCCGACTCGCCGGCCGCATAACGTTGACCGAAATCCAGGTGCAGGCGCTCGACGATCTGACCGGGGTTGGGCGCCAGCAGGATCAGATCGGTGGCAAGGAACACCGCTTCTTCGATGTCATGGGTGATCAGGAACACTGGCTTGGCCGTGCGCCGCCAGACTTGCAGCAGCAGCTCCTGCATCTGTTCGCGGGTGAATGCATCGAGGGCGCCGAAGGGTTCGTCCATCAGCAGTACACGCGGGTCCGCCGCCAGGGCGCGGGCCAGGCCGACGCGTTGCTTCTGGCCGCCGGACAGTTGCCAGATGCGCCGGCTGTCGAAACCGGCCAGGTCCACCAGCGCGAGCATTTCCCGGGCGCGCACTTCGCGTTGCGCCTTGCTCACGCCGGCCAGCTCCAGGCCGAAGCCGACATTGGCCAGCACGTCCTGCCAGGGCAGCAGGGCATCGTCCTGGAACACCACGCCGCGTTCGGCGCTCGGGCCTTTGACTGGCACGCCATCGAGGCTGATGCGCCCGGCAGAGGGCTCGACAAAACCGGCAATCAGGTTCAACAGCGAAGTCTTGCCACTGCCGGACGGGCCGAGGGCCACCAGCAATTGCCGGGGCCCAAGTTCGAGTGAAATATCAGACAGTACCGGTTCTGTGGCGCCTGGGTACCGTGCGCTGATGCGCTCCAGTTGTAGCAAGGCCATCGCGATGAACTCCTGATCAGTGGGTGATGAACTTGGCGCTGATGTAAGGGGCGTAATCCGGCAGCACCGCCTCGACCTTGCCTTGTTCCTTGAGGAATGCCGCGGTATCGGTCACCGCCTTGATGGTCGGCGCGCCCAGCAGGGTCACCTGCTCAGCGGCCAGCGGGTAGACGTTGCCTTGCAGCAGCGCGGGGATGTCGCTGGCCTTGGCCCCGGAGAGTTTCACCAGCTTGTCGACGTTGCTTTTGTCGGCGAGCCAGGCTTGTGGGTCTTTGCGGTACGCGGCGTAGGCATCCAGGGTGACTTTGGCGAAAGCGCTGACGATTTCCGGATGCTTCTCGGCGAAGTCCTTACGCACGATCCACGCGTCGAAGGTCGGCGCGCCGAACGTGGCCAGCTCGCCGGAAGTGATCAGCACCTTGCCGTTTTCCTTGGCCACGCCCAGGGCCGGGTCCCATACGTAGGTGGCGTCGATATCGCCGCGCTTCCAGGCGGCGATGATGGCCGGCGGCGCGAGGTTGAGGATGGTCACTTTCGCCGGGTCGATGTTCCAGTGCTTCAGCGCGGCCAGCAGGCTGTAGTGGCCGGTGGATACGAAGGGCACGGCGACTTTTTTACTGATCAGGTCCTGCGGGCCGTTGATCCCCGAACCGTTGCGCGCCACCAGGGCTTCGGCACCGCCGATCTGGGTGGCGACGAGGAAGGTCTGCACCGGCACTTTACGGGTGATGGCGGCGGTCAGCGGGCTGGAACCGAGGTAGCCGATCTGCACATCGCCGGACGCGATGGCGGCGATGATGTCGGAACCGTTGTCGAATTTGCGCCAGTCGATCTTGGCGTTCGTGGCTTTTTCATACGCGCCGTCGGCCTGGGCGACTTTCGCCGGGTCCACGGTGGTCTGGTAGGCGATGGTCACATCCGCCGCCTGGGCGAACAGGCTGGCACCGGCCAGGGACAATGCCGCCAAGAGGCGGAGAGGGGAATGCAGTTTCAAGGGGAAGCTCCTCAATCAGGCGGCCGAGTGTCGGCGTGTGAGGAGACTAAATGATCTAAGAATGCGAAAATAAATAACTTTTTCGAATTAGCTTATGAGGAGAAGGGTGGGCGGGATTCTTCATCCCAGTGAGGGCAAATGTGGGAGGGAGCTTGCTCCCGATAGCGGTGGTTCAGTCACTGATCAGTTAACTGAGGACTGCTATCGGGGGCAAGCCCCCTCCCACATAGAGCTCATTTCCCTGGGGGAGTGAGTTCGTTTTTTAGTTGCTGATGGCCAGGATGCTGGCCTGGTACGAGCCGACGAACACATCGAAATCGCCCACTTCGTTCTGCTCCAGCTCCGCCTGTTGCGCCAGCGACTTGCGTGCCAGTTCTTCAAAGTGCGCCTGCTCTTCGGCGGGCAACGGTTCGCTGCGGAAATACTCGGCATGCACCTCGCTCTGGTGCAGGGAGAACTGGGCGAAACTTTCCTTGCGCTCGGCCATTGCGGCCAACACCTGGGCCGATGGCGTCAGGGCCGGGTCGTTGACCTTGGCCAACTGGGCGTCCAGTGCCTGGCGGTGTTCCTCGATGCCGTGGCTCTGATCGAGCAGTGCCGCCAGCGGCGCGATCTGCTCCAGCAGCTCGGTGGCCCATTCCTTCATGTCCACCGCCTGGCCCTTGCGCTGCAGTTGCAGGCCCGGACGCCGGCCTTCCTTGACCACGCTGAGGAAGTTCGAGGTGGCGTTGCCGCACTCGTTGTCGGCGAACAGCGGGCTGTCGTTCATCGCGCAATACAGCAGGAACGCATCGAGGAAGCGCGACTCTTGCAGGTCGATGCCCATCGGCAGGAACGGGTTGATGTCCAGGCAGCGCACTTCGATGTACTGGATGCCACGGGCCATCAGCGCCTGGATCGGCCGCTCGCCGGTGTAGGTCACGCGCTTGGGGCGGATGTTGGAGTAGTACTCGTTTTCGATCTGCAGGATGTTGGTGTTGAGCTGCACCCACTCTCCATCCTTGTGGGTGCCGACTTCGACATAAGGCGCGTAGGGCGTTGCCACCGCTTCGCGCAGGCTGTCGGTGTAGCTGGCCAAATCGTTGTAGCACGGCGTCAGGCCGGCCTGGGCGTTGCTCTGGTAACCCAGGTCGCTCATGCGCAGGCTGGTGGCATACGGCAGGTACAAGGTGTCGGCATCCAGCACGTCCAACTGGTGCGAACGGCCGCGCAGGAAGCCTGCGTCCAGCGCCGGCGAGGCACCGAACAGGTACATCAGCAGCCAGCTGTTGCGGCGGAAGTTACGGATCAGGGCGATATAGGCGTCGGACTGATAGTCGCGGTCGGTGCCGACGAAGCCTTCGCTTTCCTTGAGCAGCGGCCACAATTTTTCCGGCAGGGAAAAGTTGTAGTGGATGCCGGCAATGCACTGCATGGTCTTGCCGTAACGCAGGGCCAGGCCCTTGCGATACACGTATTTGAGCTGTCCGATATTGGAGGTGCCGTAGTAGGCAATCGGAATGTCTTCCTCGGCCGGCAACGGGCACGGCATCGAGGGGCTCCACAGGTATTCGCTGCCGAGCTTGCTGTAGGCAAAGCGATGGATCTTGTCCAGGCTGCTCAGGGTATCGGCCGGGTTGGGCAGGGCTGGGGTGATGAACTCCAGCAACGATTCCGAGTAGTCGGTGGTGATCTGTTCGTGGGTCAGCGCGGCGCCCAGGGCTTCGGGATGCGGCGTCTGCGCCAGGCGACCTTCATGGGTGACACGCAGGCATTCGCGCTCGATGCCGTGCAAGCAATGCTCCAGCAGGGAGAGGTGTTCGCGCTTGCCGAGCAGGGCCAGGCGGCGGTTGAGAAGTTCGCTCAAGTTGGATTCCTTCACGCGTCAGTCGCCCCAATATGGGGGTGGGCAGGACGGTCTACAAGGGTGAAGTTAAAACTGGCGTGATCGCCTGGTTTTGAGTCGATTTGACCCGCTTTGAAAAAGCCTACATCACTCCATGAATTGGGCTGTAGCGCAGCAAGAAAATTCCGACGCTGTTATCGCAGCGCCGAAATTAACTCAAATCGAGGGCGGGGAGCTATAGGACAGCGAAGGTGCCCTGCGCTTTTGCGACAAGTCTTTCACCTTGGTACACGTCGGCTTCGACCACCAACGTGCGCCGCCCGGGGTGAATCACTCGCGCGGTACACAGCACCTCGCCGTTTTCCACCGCGCGGATGTAGTTGATTTTGCATTCGATGGTCGCGCTCTGCTGGTCGAACCCGTGGGCGCTGGAACAGGCCAGCCCCATGGTGATGTCGACCAGGCTGAAAATCGCCCCGCCATGCAGCTTGCCTGCGCGGTTGCGCAGTTGCGGCTCCAGGCTCAGGGCCACCTCGGCAACGCCCTGCTCCAGGCGTTGCAGGCGGCAGCCGATCAGTTCGCTGAACGCGCTTTGGGTCAAACCGGCTGGAATCTCCATCAGCGTTTCTTCAACTGTTTGGCGTTGGCGAACAGCGAGGCCATGGCGTTGTTGCTCGGCGCTGCGGTCGCGGTTTCCTTGCGTGGCGCGTTGTTTTGCGACTGGCGCGGCGCCGAGCCTGGGCGGGCGCCACGGGCACCGTCGATTTTCTCGCCGGGGGTGTCGCTCATACGCATCGACAGGCCGACGCGCTTGCGCGGGATGTCGACTTCCATGACCTTGACCTTGACCACGTCACCGGCCTTCACCGCTTCGCGCGGGTCTTTGATGAACTTCTCCGAAAGCGCGGAGATATGCACCAAACCGTCCTGATGCACGCCGATGTCCACAAAGGCGCCGAAGTTGGTCACGTTGGTCACCACGCCTTCGAGGATCATGCCCAGTTGCAGGTCCTTGAGGTCTTCGACGCCGTCCTGGAACTCGGCGGTCTTGAACTCGGGACGCGGGTCGCGCCCGGGTTTTTCCAGCTCTTGCAGGATGTCGGTGATGGTCGGCACGCCGAAGGTCTCGTCGGTGTACTTCTTCGGGTCCAGGCGCTTGAGGAACGCGGCGTCGCCGATTAGCGAGCGGATGTCGCGGTCGGTCTCGGCGGCGATGCGTTGCACCAGCGGGTAGGCTTCCGGGTGGACCGCCGAGGCGTCCAGCGGGTTGTCGCCGTTCATCACGCGCAGGAAGCCGGCGGCCTGTTCGAAGGTTTTTTCACCCAGGCGTGCGACTTTTTTCAGCGCGGCGCGGGTCTTGAACGCACCGTTTTCGTCGCGATGGGTCACGATGTTCTGCGCCAGGGTCGCGTTGAGGCCGGAGATCCGCGCCAGCAGCGCGACGGAGGCGGTGTTCACGTCCACGCCCACGGCGTTCACGCAGTCTTCCACCACCGCATCCAGGCCGCGTGCCAGTTTCAGCTGCGACACATCGTGCTGGTATTGGCCGACGCCGATGGATTTCGGGTCGATTTTCACCAGTTCGGCCAACGGGTCTTGCAGGCGACGGGCGATGGACACTGCGCCACGGATCGACACGTCGAGGTCCGGGAATTCCTTGGAAGCCAGTTCCGACGCCGAGTACACCGAAGCGCCCGCCTCGGAGACCATGACCTTGGTCATCTTCATGGCTGGGTATTTTTTGATCAGTTCGGCGGCCAGTTTGTCGGTTTCACGGCTGGCGGTGCCGTTGCCGATGGCGATCAGGTCCACCGCGTGCTTGGCGCACAGGGCGGCGAGGATCGCGAGGGTCTGGTCCCACTTGTTGTGGGGCACATGCGGATACACGGTGGCGTGGTCCAGCAGCTTGCCGGTCGAGTCGACCACGGCGACCTTGCAGCCGGTGCGCAGGCCCGGGTCGAGGCCCAGGGTGGCACGCGGGCCGGCCGGTGCGGCCAGCAGCAGGTCGTGCAGGTTGTGGGCGAAGACGTTGATTGCTTCGGTTTCGGCGCCGTCGCGCAACTCGCCGAGCAGGTCGGTTTCCAGGTGGGTGTAGAGCTTGACCTTCCAGGTCCAGCGCACGACTTCACTGAGCCACTTGTCCGCAGGACGGTTCTGATTCTGGATGCCGAATTGTTGACCGATCATGCCTTCGCACGGGTGCATGGTGCCCGGCAGTTCGTCGCCGACTTTCAGCGCGGAGCTGAGAATACCTTCGTTGCGGCCGCGGAAAATCGCCAGGGCGCGGTGGGACGGCATGCTCTTGAGCGGTTCGTCGTGTTCGAAGTAGTCGCGGAACTTGGCGCCTTCTTCCTCTTTGCCGGCGATCACGCGGGCGCTGAGGATGGCTTCCTGCTTCAGGTAGGTGCGCAGCTTTTCCAGCAGGCTGGCGTCTTCGGCGAAGCGTTCCATCAGGATGTATTTGGCGCCTTCGAGGGCAGCCTTGACGTCGGCGATGCCTTTTTCAGCGTTGATGAAGCGCGCGGCTTCGGTATCCGGGTTCAGCGATGGGTCGTTGAACAGGCCGTCGGCCAGGTCGCCGAGGCCGGCTTCCAGGGCGATCTGGCCCTTGGTGCGGCGCTTCTGTTTGTACGGCAGGTAGAGGTCTTCGAGACGGGTCTTGGTATCGGCGAGTTTGATGTCGCGTTCCAATTGTGGGGTCAGCTTGCCCTGTTCCGCGATGCTGGCGAGGATGCTGATGCGCCGTTCGTCGAGTTCTCGCAGGTAGCGCAGGCGCTCTTCCAGGTGCCGCAGTTGAATGTCGTCGAGGCTGCCGGTCACTTCTTTTCGGTAACGGGCGATGAAGGGCACCGTGGAGCCCTCATCCAGTAGAGCGACGGCCGCTTCGACCTGTTGGGGGCGTACGCCGAGTTCCTCGGCGATGCGGCTGTTGATGCTGTCCATAAAACCACCTGAAATTCTTAAAAGCAGCTCGCAAGCCCGGAAAACAAGGCCCGACGAGGCTGGTTGAGCGGCCCGACTGGCGCCGCTGCCTGGGTCAAGAGGCTGCCTATTGACCCTCGAAATCGTAAAAAACACGACAAGCGGGTGAAAAAAAGCCCGGCAGTAAACGGTAACGATCTGACGTTGCCCTGCACGAAGGCGCCGCATTATAACCAGCGTTCTGTCCTTGGGGGGGACTGCGCCGCAGGTTGTAGGGCGTGGGTTCGCTGGCAGTAGAGGAAAAATCTGCTAACAATGCACACGGTGCGTATAACGGCAGCTAGGCCATAATGCGCGCCGAGATAAGAGGAGCATCCAATGAGCAGCACTGCACAAACTGCTGAAGGCGAAAAAATTCTCATCGTTGATGACGATCCGGGGCTGAGCAGCCTGCTGGAGCGTTTTTTCAACTCCAAGGGTTATCGTGCCCGCGCGGTGCCGAACACCGAGCAGATGGACCGCCTGTTGGGCCGGGAAGTGTTCAACCTGGTCGTGCTCGACCTGATGCTACCCGGCGAAGACGGCCTCACCGCCTGCAAACGCCTGCGCGGCGCGAACAACCAGATTCCGATCATCATGCTCACCGCCAAGGGCGATGAGCTGAGCCGCATCAAGGGCCTCGAACTGGGCGCTGATGATTACCTGGCCAAGCCGTTCAACCCGGACGAGCTGATGGCGCGGGTCAAGGCCGTATTGCGTCGCCAGGCGGCGCCGGTGCCGGGCGCACCGGGCAGTGAAGACGAAAGCGTCACCTTCGGCGATTACGAACTGTCATTGGCCACCCGTGAGCTCAAGCGTGGCGATGAAGTCCACATGCTCACCACCGGCGAGTTCGCCGTGCTCAAGGCGCTGGTGATGAACGCGCGCCAGCCGCTGACCCGCGACAAACTGATGAACCTGGCCCGTGGTCGGGAATGGGACGCTCTGGAGCGCTCCATCGACGTGCAGATTTCCCGTCTGCGCCGAATGATCGAGCCGGACCCGTCCAAGCCGCGTTATATCCAGACGGTGTGGGGCGTGGGGTATGTGTTTGTGCCGGATGGCACTGCAACCAAGTGACCGATGATTTGCAGGGGCGGGCATCCTGGCGTTTGGCTCCATGAGGGGCGACGGGATGTCCGGCGTCTGCAATTCTGCGAGCGCCGCTCGTTCCTGCAAGGTGTCTAGCTGTCTCCTATGAAAACCCCGCTGTGGTTCCCGCAAAGTTTCTTCTCCCGCACCCTTTGGCTGGTGCTCATCGTCGTTCTGTTTTCCAAGGCACTCACGCTGGTTTATCTGTTGATGAACGAAGACGTGCTGGTGGATCGACAGTACAGCCACGGTGTCGCCCTGACCTTGCGCGCCTATTGGGCGGCCGACCCCGAGAACCGCGAGAAAATCGCCAAGGCGGCGACACTGGTGCGCGTGGCGGGTGCAGGTGTGCCGGAAGGCGAGCAGCATTGGCCCTACAGTGAGATTTACCAGCGCCAGATGCAGGCGGAACTGGGCGACGACACCGAAGTTCGGCTGCGTATGCATGTGTCACCTGCGCTGTGGGTGCGCGCGCCGAGCCTGGGGGAAGATTGGCTGAAGGTGCCGCTGTATCCGCACCCTTTGCGAGGGCAGAAGATCTGGAATGTACTGGGCTGGTTCCTGGCTATCGGCTTGCTTTCGACGGCGTCCGCGTGGATTTTCGTGCGCCAGCTCAATCAACCGCTTAAACGCCTGGTGTTCGCCGCCCGCCAGCTGGGACAGGGGCGCAGTGTGCGCCTGCCGGTCAGCGACACGCCCAGCGAGATGACCGAGGTCTACAGCGCGTTCAACCAGATGGCCGAGGACGTCGAACAGGCCGGGCGCGAGCGCGAGCTGATGCTTGCGGGCGTGTCCCATGACTTGCGCACGCCATTGACGCGTTTGCGGCTGTCCCTGGAGCTGATGGGCAACCATACCGATCTCACGGACGACATGGTGCGTGATATCGAGGACATGGACGCGATTCTCGACCAGTTCCTGGCCTTTATCCGCGATGGTCGCGATGAGGTGGTGGAAGTCGTCGACCTGACGGACCTGGTGCGCGAGGTGGTAGCGCCCTACAACCAGAATGGCGAGCAGGTGCGGATGCGCCTGGAGCCGATCCAGCCGTTTGCGTTGCGTCGGGTCTCGATGAAGCGCCTGCTGAACAACCTGATCGGCAACGCCTTGCACCACGCCGGTTCGGATGTGGAAGTGGCGGCGTATGTCTCCGGTGACAGTGCTGCGCCCTATGTGGTGCTGAGCGTGATGGATCGCGGGGCCGGTATCGACCCGGCCGAGCTGGAAGGCATCTTCAACCCCTTCACCCGTGGCGACCGTGCTCGGGGTGGCAAGGGCACCGGTTTGGGGCTGGCGATTGTGCGGCGGATTGCCTCGATGCATGGCGGCAATGTTGAGCTGCGCAACCGCGAGGGCGGCGGGCTGGAAGCGCGGGTGCGCTTGCCGTTGGGTTTGATGTTGCCCCGAGACGCGGTGTAGCTGCAGCGGCAAGCTGCACGTTTAGAGCTGCAAGAGAAAAGCAAACGGCTTCTGCCCGTCTCTTGCAGCCTGAAGCTTCAAGCTGAAGACTGCTCCTCTAGCCCTTGCCCTTGGTCCGGGTCATGTTCGGCCCGCCACTCTTTTCCAGATGTTGAATGATGATCCCCGCCACATCCTTGCCGGTGGTGGTCTCGATGCCTTCCAGGCCAGGTGATGAATTGACTTCCATCACCAGCGGGCCATGGTTGGAACGCAGGATGTCCACACCCGCCACGCTCAACCCCATGACCTTGGCCGCCCGTAGCGCGGTCATGCGCTCTTCGGGGGTGATCTTGATCAGGCTGGCGCTACCGCCACGGTGCAGGTTGGAGCGGAATTCCCCAGGCTTGGCCTGGCGTTTCATCGCGGCAATCACCTTGTCGCCGACCACGAAGCAGCGGATATCCGCACCGCCGGCTTCCTTGATGTATTCCTGCACCATGATGTTCTGCTTGAGGCCCATGAATGCCTCGATCACCGACTCCGCCGCCGTGGCGGTTTCGCACAGCACCACGCCGATGCCCTGGGTGCCTTCCAGCACCTTGATCACCAGCGGCGCGCCGTTGACCATTTCGATCAGGTCGGGAATGTCGTCGGGGGAGTGGGCGAAGCCGGTGACCGGCAGGCCGATACCCCGGCGCGACAGCAATTGCAGCGAGCGCAGCTTGTCCCGTGAGCGCGCGATCGCGACGGACTCATTCAGCGGGGAGACGCCCATCATTTCAAACTGGCGCAACACCGCGCAGCCATAAAAGGTCACCGAGGCGCCGATACGCGGGATCACCGCATCAAAGCCTTCCAGTGGTTTGCCGCGGTAATGGATCTGCGGCTTATGGCTGGCAATGTTCATATAGGCACGCAACGTGTCGATCACCACCATTTCGTGGCCACGTTCGGTGCCGGCCTCGACCAGGCGGCGGGTGGAATACAGACGCGGGTTTCGCGACAGCACAGCAATCTTCATGCAGCACCTGGGGCAGAAATAGTGGAGACCGGGAACACCGGCTTGTCTTGAACGTACTTGACGCCGGGATTGACCACCAACTGGCCGTCAATCAGCGCCTTGGAACCGAGGAGCAGGCGGTAGCGCATGGCCTTGCGGCAGGCGAGGGTGAATTCCACCCGCCATACCCGGTCGCCCAGCGCCAGGGTGGTGCTGATCACATAGCGCACCTGCGCATGACCATTGGAGCTCTTGATGGTTTTCATCGCCACCAGCGGCGCTTCGCAGCGGCGGTGACGCAACTGCACAACGCTGCCCAGGTGTGCGGTAAAGCGCACCCATTTCTCACCGTCGCGCTCAAAGGGTTCGATATCGGTGGCGTGCAGGCTCGAAGTGCTGGCACCGGTGTCGATCTTCGCGCGCAGGCCTGCCACTCCCAAGTCGGGAAGTGCCACCCACTCACGCAGACCGACAACGGTCAAATGGTCAAATGTCTTCAATATGGGTAACCGGTCAATTCGCCCAGGCTTGAGGGGAAACCTCGGCCAGCGCGTTGAATGCGGGCTTGGCGAACCAGTAGCCCTGCATCAGAAATATTCCACAGTCGGACAGGAAGTCGCGCTCACCGGCACTTTCAATGCCTTCAGCGATGACAGTAACGCCCAACTGCTCACAGATTGTGACAATCCCCTGGACGATGACCTGGCGGACACGATCCTGGTCGACATCGCGAATCAGCGCCATGTCGAGTTTGATCAAGTCAGGTTGGAAATCGGCCAGCAGGTTCAGCCCCGAATAGCCCGCGCCGAAATCGTCGATGGCAGTTTTGAAGCCGAATTCGCGGTATTCACGCAGAATATTCGTCAAATGGCGATGGTTATCTATGTGTTCGCTTTCCAGCGTCTCGAAAATCAGCTGGTCAAGCGGAAAATTGTGCGTGCGGGCGGCCTCCAGGGTGCTGCGAATGCACAGTTCGGGTCGATACACCGCGTTGGGCATGAAATTGATGGAAAGACAGGTTTGCATCCCCAGGGCCGCGGCGCCGGCGATTGCCTGGGTACGGCAACGCTGGTCGAAACGGTAGCGGTTGCTATCGTTGACCTGGGCCAGCACCGACAACGCCCCTTCGCCCTGTGAACCCCGCACCAAGGCTTCGTGGGCAAAAACCGAATGGTCGCGAAGGTCTACGATCGGTTGGTAGGCGAATGCAAAATCAAAACCCAAGGGCTCGCTTTGCTGGCAGCCCACGCAATGCTGGTTGGGCGAGGTGAGTGAAGTCGGGAAGTCGGTCACAGGGTATCCTCGCGAAAACAGGGGGCTACCTGGCGTATCTTAGGTGAGCCTTGGGGTTTATGCGTCGAAGGGTTTCAACAGTAAAGTTGCGACATTTTTCAGAACGAGGAATTCAAGTGGCTCAGAAGCAGGCAGAGGAAGAAAAAATCCGTTTGGACAAATGGCTGTGGGCGGCGCGTTTCTATAAAACCCGTGCCTTGGCCAAGGCTGCTATCGAGAGTGGCAAGGTGCATCATCGCGGCGAACGCTGCAAGCCGGGCAAAGAGCCGCGCGTGGGTGATGAGTTGCAGATTCGTATCGGATTTGACGAAAAAACTGTCGTGGTCCAGGCGCTTTCCAGCGTGCGCCGTGGCGCACCCGAAGCGCAGGCGCTGTATGCCGAGACCGAAGCCAGCGTTGCCAAGCGCGAAAACGCAGCGGCGATGCGTAAGGCCGGCGCCACAGGCATGACCACCGATGGCAAGCCGAGCAAAAAGCAGCGCCGCGACCTGTTCAAGTTTCGCGGCAGCGGTAATGACGATTGACCGCGCACATCGTCAGCGCAAAGCAGATCGATAGATGTGGGAGCGTCAGCAGGATGCGCGCATGACGCTCAATCGCCCGATCACCGGCAGCTTGGCGAGTAACCCGAACACCGGCGCGGTCAGCCGTAGCAACACCTGCGACACCTTTGCCGCAAACGGTGTGTAATAGCCCCATCCCAATGCCAGCAGTGCCAGCAACACTCCGCCGATATAATCGTCCTGCGCCCAATGTGCGCCCGCCACCAGCCGCGGCATCATGAACACCAACGCCAGGCCCCAGATCACCAGCACCTGGCCCCGCCGCTGGACGAATACCGTCATGAACATTCCCCAGATCAGCAGCACCGAAGCATGATCCCCAGGGAAACTCTGGCTCGAACGGTCTTTCAACTCCCAGGTTTTCTCCAGCCCCGGGAAATAGTCGCTCATCCGAATCGCGCCGCTGAGCACTATCGAAGGGCTGCTGTGTTGCCAACCCATCTGCGCCGCGAGTTTGGAAAACAGCATGCGGATAAACAGCAACAGCAGCAGAATCCCGAAGAAGCCAAGAAACGCCTGGCGCACCTGCGCCGCCTTGAACACCCAATCGCCGCGAATCAACAGCGTCAGCAGAATCACGCCGACCACCGCATCAAACGGCCGCAGGCTGGCCACGGCCCACACATGCAGCCAGGTCGGATTGCTCGCCAGGGGGGCATTGAACAGGTGAAACAGCCACTCGTCGAAAAACACGCATAGCATCTGGCCTGTGGGCCACAGCCAAAAACACAGCAGCCCGAATGCGAGTAGATTGCAAAAAGCCCATCGCCGGAGGTTCCACTTGGCTTGGAACAAACCCGGATTGTTCATAAACTGTCCCTCTTTGCTCTATATAAGCTCTCTGTTTCCAGGAGAGAGCCGCACCAAAATGGTGCTAAAGCGTTCAATTTTATAAACGTTGTAACAATTTTGTCATCAATTCAGATACCTAGACCTATGACTGATTTACCGGATACCGACTTCACCCAACGCTTCATCTTCGACGAGAACGACGCCCGCGGCGAACTGGTCTCGTTGGAGCGCAGCTATGCCGAAGTCCTCGCCAAGCACCCCTATCCGGAGCCGGTCGCGCAACTGCTCGGTGAATTGATGGCGGCGGCGGCGCTGTTGGTAGGCACCATGAAATTCGACGGGTTGCTGATCCTGCAGGCGCGGTCCGAAGGTCCGGTCCCGTTGCTGATGATCGAGTGTTCCAGCGAGCGTGAGATCCGTGGCCTGGCCCGGTATGAGGCTGATCTGATCGCCCCGGACGCGACCCTGGCCGACCTGATGCCCAACGGCGTGCTGGCGCTCACCGTCGACCCGACCGACGGCCAGCGTTACCAGGGCATCGTCGACCTCGACGGCGAAAACCTGTCGGACTGCTTCACCAACTATTTCGTTATGTCCCAGCAGATCGGCACGCGCTTCTGGCTCAACGCCGACGGCAAGCGCGCCCGTGGCCTGTTGCTGCAACAGCTGCCCGCCGACCGCATCAAGGACGACGACGAACGCGCCGAAAGCTGGCGCAACCTCACCGCCCTGGCTGGCACCCTGACCGCCGAAGAATTGCTGGCCCTGGACAACGAAACCATCCTGCATCGCCTGTACCACGAAGAGACTGTGCGCTTGTTCGACGCGCAGGGTTTGCGCTTCCATTGCAGTTGCTCTCGCGAGCGTTCGGCGAACGCGCTGGTCAGTCTCGGCCTGGAAGATGCGCAAAATCTGGTGGTGGAACACGGTGGTCAGATCGAAATCGACTGCCAGTTCTGCAACCAGCGCTACCTGTTCGACGCCGCCGATATCGTCCAATTGTTCGCCGGCGCCGGTATCGGTACCCCCTCCGATACCCGCCACTAAAACGTTTAAGCACAGGTAAATCACCTGACAAATGCCGGATTAGCGCTGTTCTGACGGGAGGGCCCTACTTTTTTTGGGCTTTTCTGGCATAATCCGGCCCACTTTTTTCGCGGTAGTAGTGCGCAACTTTCTACTACAAAACGTTTGGAGCACTCGGCCACAGGCCGACGGGGAACCTCATGACGCAAGCCAATAACGCCGTATACACCGATCTGAGTGTTGACGATCTGGTCAAAGAAGCCCTGCAGCGCGGTGAAGGCGTGCTTGCCGATACTGGCGCACTGGTCGTAGAAACCGGTCACCGTACCGGCCGTTCGCCAGTCGACCGTTTCATCGTTGAAGAGCCTTCGACCCAGGACGCCATTGCCTGGGGCCCGATCAACCGCAAGTTCCCGGCCGACAAGTTCGATGCCCTGTGGGCTCGCGTCGAGGCGTTCAACAACGCGCAAGAACATTTTGTTTCCCACGTGCATGTAGGGGCCTCCGAAGACCACTACCTGGCCGTGAAGATGACCACCCAGACTGCCTGGCATAACCTGTTCGGTCGTTGCCTGTTCATCAACCCGGCTCAGTACAACCCGGCCGGCCGTGACGAGTGGCAAGTGCTCAACGTGGCCAACTTCGAGTGCGTGCCTGAGCGTGACGGCACCAACTCCGACGGTTGCGTGATTCTCAACTTCGCCCAGAAAAAAGTGCTGATCGCCGGCATGCTTTACGCTGGTGAAATGAAGAAAGCCATGTTCTCGGTGCAGAACTTCCTGCTACCGGCCGCCGACGTACTGCCGATGCACTGCGCCGCCAACATTGGCGAAGCAGGCGACGTGACCCTGTTCTTCGGCCTGTCCGGCACCGGCAAGACCACCCTGTCCGCCGACGAAAGCCGTTACCTGATCGGTGACGACGAACACGGCTGGGGCAAGGGCGTGGTGTTCAACATCGAAGGCGGTTGCTATGCCAAGTGCATCGACCTGTCGGAGAAGAACGAGCCGGTTATCTGGAAAGCCATCAAGCACGGCGCGGTGCTGGAAAACGTCGTCATCGACGAGGCCAAGCATGCCGACTACAGCGATGTCAGCCTGACCCAGAACAGCCGTGCCGCCTACCCGCTCGAGCACGTGGCCAAGCGTTCCGAGAAGAACCTCGGCGGCGAGCCAAACGCTGTGATCTTCCTGACCTGCGACCTGACCGGCGTACTGCCGCCTGTGTCGATCCTCAGCGAAGAACAAGCGGCCTACCACTTCCTGTCCGGCTACACCGCACTGGTGGGCTCGACTGAAATGGGTTCGGGCAGCGGCATCAAGTCGACTTTCTCGACTTGCTTCGGTGCGCCATTCTTCCCACGCCCGGCCGGCGAATACGCCGAGCTGCTGATCAAGCGCATCCGCGGCTTCGGCTCCAAGGTCTACCTGGTCAACACCGGCTGGACCGGCGGCGGCTACGGCGTCGGCCAACGCTTCAACATCCCGACCACCCGCGGCGTGATCGCAGCGATCCAGAGCGGCGCGTTGATCGGCGTTGAAACGCAACACCTCGACACCATCAACCTGGACGTGCCATTGGCTGTACCGGGTGTTGAGACCGGCCTGTTGAACCCACGTAACACCTGGGCTGACAAGGCTGCCTACGACGAAGCGGCGAAGGCGCTGGCGGGTCTGTTCATCGAGAACTTCAAGAAGTTTGACGTGAGCGATGCGATCAAGGCAGCGGGTCCGAAGTTGTAAGATTCGGTCGTTGTGAAAAAGCCGCCCCTTGTGGGCGGCTTTTTTGTGCGCGAACGGTCAGTTGGCGCCTGCCGCTGTTTTGCCGGTTAGCTCAAGTTTTCCAGCGTCTGCGTGTCCCAGCTGTGGGTTTTGATCGCCAGATAAAGCATGCCGATAGTCAGCGGCACCTTTTCGCCACGCCCCTTGGCCCGCCGCTTGAGGAACACATCAAACACCGGTGGGTTGAAGTAACGATAAGTGTCGTAGTCGCCCAGATCGAGGGCGAATTCCTGTTCCAGCGCTTCCATGAGTTGCTTGGCTTCGCTGCCGTCGCAGCCCAGGTCGAAGTTGAGTGAGGTCTGCAGGCGAATGGTCTTGTGTTTCGGCAGGCCGATTTCTTCGTGCAGCAGTTGCAGGAGTTGCTGCATGACCGGGTCTTCGGGGAAGTTGGGGGCGAGGTTCATGGTGGGAGCACGCAGGAGTGGGTGAGGGGGACGGTCGCGTTTGAGGCGAAATTTGTTTCGGGTGATGAAGAGTGCCAAGCCTATCAAGAATAGAAAAACAGGCAGGAAGGGCATTCTAAGGATTACTGCTACGTAGGGTAGTAGGAAGGTGAAAATCAGGCCGGTTGCGAGAAATGTGATTGCCAAGCGCTTTCTGAGCGTGCAGTCGGTTATTTGGTAGTGCAGCACAAGGTAGAACCCGAGGAAACACATTAATTGCAGGTAGAAATTCATCGCTTCTGAGGTCCCGTCGCTTCGAGTGTTCGGGTATCCCAGCGTTTGGCTTTGACGGCTTGATAGAGCATGTGGATGGTTAGCGGGATCTTTCCCTCGCAGCCTCTTTCCACGAGTCGTAAGTACGCATCAAAACCTCGGTGCTTGAAGTAGCGGTTGTTTTTATAGTCGCCGAGGTTTATGCCGAAATATTGTTTCAGCGCTGCCATCAGTTGTTTTGCCTCGACGCCGTTACAGCCGAGATCATGGTTGATTGAGGTATTGATGGTTATGATTTGGTGTTTGGGCAGACCTACATCTTCATGAATTAGCTGCAGAAGATGGAGCATGACAGGATCGTCAGGAAAACCGGGGGCCAGGTTCAACGTTGGGGCGACGAGTAGCGGGTGAGTTGACCTGATTCGACTGTAACGGTCGCGGTCCAAGAACAATCCTGAGCCTATTAGGATAGCGCCTATCGGGATGCTGGGAAGTTGGATTTCAGTTATCCAGTAAGGGAGCCATATTGAACAGATCAGCCCCGCAGCCAGTAGGGACAGGCCTGCGTATTTCCTGAGGTTATGGGATCTGATTTTTTTGACAAGGACAATGTCCAAAACGATAAAAACGATCCATTGAAGATATTCAATCATTGGGCTTAACCGCCTAGGAACGGGACGACAATGGCAGACATGGAGCGTTGAGGGCCTATCCCGCCTTCGACCTGGGCTTCAATTCCAATGACCACGTCGCCAGCGGGGTAGCTACGGATGATGCTTTTGATGATTAAGCCCACCGTGGTGCCAACGACGCGTGCTACAGGTTTTGAAAGCGGGTGAATGGGCGCACCGAAGGCCCCTGCCAATAATAAGGCGACGATGGTCCCGCGTTCGTTAAGCAGATCGGCTTGTTGCCGGGTCAGCGGCTTGGAAATCGCGACAGTCATCTTGCAGGGCAAATCACGAGCAAACATCTTTTCATAAAGATCCACCAGTCGATAGCGCACCTCGTTTGCTGAAGCACCGGCTTCTAACAAGCAAAGGTTTGCCAGAGCATGCTTGTGAGTGGGGAGAACGGTAAGGCGAATGACCGTGAAGGTGACGCCGTAGTGGCCGATGTGTTGAGTCCTTTCGATGTCCATGGGTTTTTGCCGAGGCAGTTGAGAGATCAATAGTTTCGGCCATGCGAAGGGGGGTTATGTAGAGGATTGGGCGGGTGTTTTGAGCAGTTTGGGAAGGGGACTACGTAGTAATAGATAGTTTCTTACGGAGGATTCCCGCATTTTCAATTTCACCGAGATTTGCAGGGCAAAGCCAATCAATTGTGGGAGTCGGGCTTACCCGCGATGGCGGTGGGTCAGGTATAGAAATATAGCCTGAAGTTTCGCCGTCGCAGGCAGGCCCACTCCCACAGTTTTAGCTGTGTGGCTGGCTTGGTTGTGTTTGCTTAATAGCTGGTTTAGCCGTTCGTGGTTCGATCAGGCACTGACAGGCCTACTGATACACCCTGGATGATTTTCGCCGCTTCCGGCGGGATGCGTTCCGGGGTGCAGAACAGTGTGCTGCCTTTCTGGATGTTGACGCTGCGCAACTCGCTAGCCCAGTCGTAGATGTCGTCGAACAGCGTGCGGTGGATGTGTTGCAGGCGGTCGAGGTCGTAGGGCGGTTACGCAGGACGCCGCTACCGGGGTAGCAAGGCTTGATTGTAGCGAAATAAAATCACGTCACATTTTGTATAAAAAGTCCGCAAGGGCTCTAAATTCAGCGTATGTTTCACCGCAAAATCTTGTAGGACGATCCCGTCCACTACTTAAAGGGAGTTAAGCATGGGTTTGCTTCGTGTCGCTTCGGCGATGTCATTGTGTGCAGTGGCTTTTTCGATCCAGGCCGAGCAGTTGCCGATCGAGGTGCTCAGTGCGGTGGTCAAGGACCAGAAAATCGCCGACGCCGAAGTCCTGCTGCAACGTAACGGCGCACAGAACGTGGTGGGCCGCACCAACGCCCAGGGCCAGGTGACCCTCACCAGCGAAGCGGCCGATGATGCCAGCAACCTGTTGATCATCAAGAAGCCCGGCTATTCCAACCTGGTAGTGAAGTGCCCCTGCGCCGGCATGACCTACGCCATCAGCCCGGTGATGGAAAACCTCGACGGCCTGCGTGTGGTGCTGACCTGGGGCAAGACCCCGCGCGACCTCGACTCGCATATGATTTTCCCCGGCAATAACATCTTCTTCCGTAACAAAAAGGGCACCGACGCTGAGTTGGATGTGGACGACACCGACAGCTATGGCCCGGAAACCATTACCCTGCAGAAGAAGCACTACGGCGAAAGCTACGTGTATGCCGTGCATGACTACTCCAACAGTGGTTATCCAAACTCGAACGAGTTGTCCAACAGTGAGGCCAAGGTGTTTGTGTACATGGGGCAATCCCTGGTACGCACCTACTACGTGCCGCAGAACCGCGCGGGCAACCTGTGGACCGTATTCCGCATGACCGGTAGTGGCGACTTCCAGGACATCAACACGTTCACCGGTGTGAGAGTCGGTGCCGAAGACGTACTCAATGAGGTCAAGCCTCTGCTGGACGACAGCGTGGCCGTCACCGCAGTGGCTGTCAGCTCGTCGGTACAAGCGGATGCGAAGAAGCTGAACCTGAAGGGCGAAGCAGCCTACCAGGCAGGTAACCTGGACCAGGCCATCGACCTGTTCCGTCAGGCCATCGACCTGGACAATAGCTTCGGCAAAGCCTACGGCAACCTGGGCCTGGCGTATCAGAAGGCTGGCAACACCGCCGAGTCGATCTGGGCCAACCGCAAGGCCATCGCCCTGGCGAACGGTGCCACTGCCGCGACCGTGCGTGCCGGCGCCTACTACAATATTGCGCGGATCTACGAAGCGGCGGGGCAGTTCGCGGATGCGTTGCGTCACTACCAGTTGGCCAAGGAACAGAAGGCCAATCCGGTGTATGACACGGCGATCGAGCGTGTGCAGAACCGCTGATTTAGCTGTAGTGCCGTTCTAAGGTGTGGGAAGGGGGTTGCTCCCGATGGTGGTAATTCAGTCGGTTAATTTCTGACTGATACACCGCCATCGGGAGCAATCCCCTTCCCACATTTGGTTTGTGATGCTCCTACTTACACAGTCGAACTTGTCATATTTGGCCCAAGGCCATTGCCCCAGCCTGTGTATCATCCTGTCTCTTTTTTCCTTGCGACCTATCTCGATTCGCTGAGCGTCCCAGGCTATGTTTTTGAGCCACCTTCAGCGGTCAATGGAGTGACAGCTTATGCACGACACCCTCCAGCAGGTCTTTGGTTATCCACAATTTCGTTTGGGCCAGGAAGCCGCGGTCAGCGCCGTGCTGGCCGGTCGTTCGGCGGCAGCGATTTTTCCGACCGGGTCGGGCAAGTCCCTGTGTTACCAGCTGTCGGCGGTGTTGCTACCGCACCTGACGCTGGTGGTGTCGCCGTTGCTGGCGCTGATGCAGGACCAGTTGGGTTTCCTGCAACGCCATGGCATCTCGGCCGGCAGTATCGATTCGGCGCAAAGCCGCGATGAGGCCAATGAGGTGATGGCGCGCGCGCGCTCGGGCGAGTTGAAAATCCTGATGATTTCCGTGGAGCGCTTGAAGAACGAGCGCTTTCGCAACTTCCTGCAGAGCGTGCCCATTTCATTGCTGGTGGTGGATGAGGCGCACTGTATTTCCGAATGGGGCCACAACTTCCGTCCGGATTATTTGAAGCTGCCGGACTACCAGCGTCAGTTCAAGATCCCACAAGCGCTGCTGCTGACGGCTACAGCGACGCCCAAGGTGATTGCCGACATGCAGGCCAAGTTCGCCATTGCGCCTGACGACGTGATCACCACGGGCTTCTACCGGCCGAACCTCAACCTGTTGGTAGAACCGGTGAGCGGCGCGGACAAGCGTCGGCGGCTGGTCCAATGGATGAGCGAGCGGCCCGGCCAGCCGAGCATCGTCTACGTCACCTTGCAGAAAACCGCCGAGCAGATCGCCGAGCACCTGAATCGCCATGGCATCCAGGCCGAGGCGTATCACGCCGGCTTGCCCCACGATAAACGCGAGGGCATCCAGCAGCGTTTCATGGGTGGGCGCTCCAATTGCATCGTCGCCACCATCGCGTTTGGCATGGGCATCGACAAGAGCGATATCCGCAACGTGGTGCATTTCGACCTGCCCAAATCCATCGAAAACTACAGCCAGGAAATCGGCCGCGCCGGGCGTGACGGGCAACCCTCGGATTGCCTGGTGCTCGCCAACCGCGACAGCCTCAATGTGCTGGAAAACTTCGTGTACGGCGACACGCCCGAGCAGGAGGGCATTCGCCGTGTGCTGGACGAGTTGCAGGCCGCGCGAGGGGACGGGCAGTGGGAGTTTCTGCTGCGCTCGCTGTCGGACCACAGCAACATCCGTGAGCTGCCCCTCAAGACGCTGCTGGTGCAGTTGGAACTCAAAGGCGTGATTGCGCCGCGCTACGCGTTTTACGCCGAATACCGGTTCAAGTACCTGATCGAGCCCGACGCCTTGTTGGCGCGGTTTTCCGGGGAGCGGCAGGCGTTTGTCGCAGCGATCGTCCAGGTGTGCAAGCGGGCCAAGACCTGGGCGACGGTGGATTTCGACACGCTTTATCAACAGCACCAGGCCGAGCGCAATCGCGTGGTGAAAGCGCTGGATTACTTCCAGGAGCAGGGCCTGATCGAGCTGGAAAGCAAGCAGATGACGGAGGTCTACAGCCTGCTGAAGACCGATTTCGATCCGCAGGTGTTGAGCGCCGAGTTATACACAGGCTTCAAGCAACACGAGGTCACGGAAGTGGCGCGGATTCACGCCATGCTCGACCTGTTCGCCACCGAACACTGCCTGGGCCAGCGCCTGGCCCGCTATTTCGGTGATGAACATGCACCGCAGCGCTGCGGGCATTGTTCGGTGTGCCACGGCCATGTCGCGCATTTGCCGGCGCCGCCGAGCCTGGCGCCGCTTGTGGATAAAAACTTCATGGGGCTGTGCGGTGATTTTATCCACAGGCATCATGAGTACTGCGGCCAACTGCCCGGCGCCGAACGGCTGACGCGGTTCCTGGGCGGTATCAGCGTGCCGCTGTTCACCAAGTTGAAGGCACGCGGCATCCCTGGTTTTGCTGCGCTGGAGGACTACCCCTACGCCGAGGTACGCGAGTGGGCCGAAACCCATTTGAATAACCTGTAAACCCACTTTGACGAGACGCGCCGATGCCTGACTCCATGCCCCAACGCGCCGATTACCGGCACTTCCAGCCGATCATTACGCGCTGGCACGACAATGATGTGTATGGCCATGTGAACAACGTGACCTACTACAGCTTCTTCGACACTGCGGTGAATACCTACCTGATCGAACACGGTGGCTTGGATATTCATGACGGCGAGGTGGTGGGGTTTGTGGTGAGTTCGGCGTGTGATTACTTTGCTTCCGTCGCCTTTCCCGAACGCATCGAAATAGGCCTGCGGGTCGGCAAGTTGGGCAACAGTTCGGTGCAGTATGAGTTGGCGGTGTTCAAGGCAGGCGAGGAGGACGCCTGTGCGGCGGGGCGCTTCGTGCATGTGTTCGTGGATCGGGGGACGAACCAGCCGGTGACGATTCCGGGGATGTTGCGCGAGGCGTTGCAGCGGTTGGTGGCCTGACTGTGGGAGGGGGCTTGCCCCCGATAGCGGTGTATCAGCCAGCACATGGGTGACTGAAACTCGGCTATCGGGAGCAAGCTCCCTCCCACAGTGTTTCTTCAGTGTTCTTTAGATCTGATCAATCACGGTAGTGATGCTTGTTCTTGCGATGGCCATAGGCATGGCCACGGCCAGGGTGATCATCCCGGTAGTAGCGACGGTCGTCACGGCCACGGTAACGACGGTCGTCGTCATCGCTCTTGTTGCCCATGTAGTTGCCCAGCGCGCCGCCCGCGCCGCCGCCGGCGGCTGCGCCGATCAGGCTGCCGGTGGTGCCGCCCATGCTGCGGCCTACCACGTTGCCGCCCGCTGCGCCCAGGGCGCCGCCAATGGCTGCTTCGCCGCGGCTGCGCTTGTCAGCGCCGACCGCACTGCCGCCCGCGCCGCCCAGGGCTGCACCGATGGCTGAACCGGTATTACCGCCGACCTGCTGGCCGACAACCGAACCGAGTACCCCGCCCAATGCGCCGCCTACACCGGCTTCGGTGGTGCCACCGGCCATGGCTGCGCCACTGACCAGGCCAAGGGACAACAAGAGAATCGAGGAGAACTTCATAGAGAGACCTCAAGAGGATGACGGCGCGATCCTGAGGCTGTGTCGACATTGTGACAATAGAAATCCGACCAGTAACACGACTTGTACACAATTCTCTAACTTACTGTTTTAGCTAGGGAACTTAAGTAATTTTGGCGGGTCTGTAATTACTTCGGAACGGCCGCTTTTATGCAAAAGCGGCCTTTTTTGTGCCCGGGATTTACGCCGAGCGCGCCATGATCAGGCCATTGTCGCTCGCCGCTTCCAGGCGGATCGCCACAAATTTCGACGTCGGCGTATGGCTGCCATCCCCGGTGCTTTCCAAGGGCACCAGCGGGTTCACTTCCGGGTAGTAAGCCGCTGCCTGCCCCGCCGGAATATCGAACGCGAGCAAGGTGAAGCCTTTTACGCGGCGCTCACGGCCGTCTTCCCACAGCGACACGATGTCGGCCTTTTGCCCCGGCTTGAAGCCCAGGCGGATGATGTCGGCTTCGTTGACGAACAACACGTCGCGTTGACCTTTGACCCCGCGATAGCGGTCGTCCAGGCCATAAATGGTGGTGTTGTACTGATCGTGGGAGCGCATCGACTGCATGATCAGGTCCGGCACGTGCCCGGTGGCGTGGGTGCGTTCGTGGATCAGGTCCTTGGGCAGGACGTTCGGGCGGAAGTTGGCGCGGCCCGAAGGCGTGTTCCAGCGACGTACCCCGGCGGCGTTGCCCAGGTAGAAACCGCCCGGGTTTTTGATCCGCTCGTTGAAGTCCTTGAAGCCTGGGATGGTGTCGGCGATCAGCTCGCGAATACGTCCGTAGTCGGCCACCAGCCAGTTCCAGTCCACCGGTTGGCTGCCCAGGGTGGCGGCGGCGATGCCGGCGAGAATGGCCGGCTCGGATTTCATCAGGCTCGACAGCGGTTGCAGCTGGCCGTTGGAGCCGTGGACCATGCTGAACGAGTCTTCCACCGTCACCGCCTGCGGGCCTTCGGCCTGGATGTCGATGTCGGTGCGGCCCAGGCACGGTAGGATCAGCGCGTCTTTGCCGTGCATCAGGTGGCTGCGGTTGAGCTTGGTGCTGATCTGCACGGTCAGGTCGCAATTGCGCAGGGCTTCGAAGGTGCGCGGGCTGTCCGGGGTGGCTTGGGCGAAGTTGCCGCCCAGGCCGATAAATACTTTGGCGCGGCCTTCCAGCATGGCGTGGATCGCCTCGACCACGTTGTGCCCGTTGGTGCGCGGCACCTGGAACTGGAAGCGCCGCTCCAGGGCGTCGAGGAACGCCACCGGCGGCCGTTCGTTGATGCCCATGGTGCGGTCGCCCTGCACGTTACTGTGGCCGCGCACCGGGCACAGGCCGGCGCCCGGGCGGCCGATATTGCCGCGCAGCAGCATCAGGTTGGCGATTTCCTGGATGGTCGGCACCGAGTGACGATGCTGGGTGATGCCCATCGCCCAACACATGATCACGTTCTTGCCTTTGGCGTACATGCGCGCCGCTTGCTCGATTTCTACCAGAGGCAGGCCGGACTGCGCGACGATTTCTTCCCAGGAGGTGTCATCGATCTGGCCGAGGTAATCGAGCACGTGGGTGGTGTGTTCGTTGAGGAAGTCGTGGTCGAACACCGCTGCCTTGCCTTCGGCCTGGGCCTGGCGCTCCCACAACAGCAGGAACTTGGCCATGCCGCGCAGGATGGCCATGTCGCCCCCCAGCGCTGGGCGGAAGTACGCGGTGTTGGTCGGCTTGTCGCCGTTGGTGAGCATTTCCAGCGGGTGTTGTGGGTGCTGGAAGCGTTCCAGGCCGCGCTCTTTCAGCGGGTTGATGCACACCACCTGAGCGCCGCGTTTCACCGCTTCGCGCAGCGGTTCGAGCATGCGCGGGTGGTTGGTGCCGGGGTTCTGGCCCCAGACGAAAATCGCGTCGGCGTGTTCGAAGTCGTCAAAGGTCACGGTGCCTTTGCCGACGCCGACACTTTGCGCCAGGGCCACGCCACTGGCTTCGTGGCACATGTTCGAGCAATCCGGGAAGTTGTTGGTGCCGTAGGCGCGCACGAACAACTGGTACAGGTACGCCGCTTCGTTGCTGGCGCGGCCCGACGTGTAGAACTCGGCCATGTCCGGGCTCGGCAGGGCGTTGAGGTGCTGGCCGATCAGCTCGAACGCCGCCTCCCAACTGATGGGCTGGTAACGGTCGGTCTGTGCGTCGTAGCGCATCGGCTCGGTCAGGCGGCCCTGGTATTCCAGCCAATAGTCACTTTGCTCCAGCAACGCGGTGACGCTGTGCTTGGCGAAGAACGCGGCATCGACGCGGCGTTTGGTGGCTTCCCAGTTGACTGCCTTGGCACCGTTTTCGCAGAACTTGACCATGCCGCTTTCCGGCGAGTCGCCCCAGGCGCAGCCCGGGCAGTCGAAGCCGCCGTTCTGGTTGGTCTTGAGCATCATGCGCAGGTTTTTCAGCGCGTTGTCGCTGGTCAGCCATGCCTGCGCCACGCTGATCAGCGCGCCCCAGCCGCCCGCCGCACCCTTGTAAGGCTTGTAGCGCGGGGTTGGGGTTTGGTCGGCTTGGTGGTGATTGCTCATGGCTGTTTCTCCATCGCAGGGCTGTAGACCCGCGGCGCACTTTTCTGCGGCAGGTGGATGAGATTGAGGTTGTGCCGGCGTGCCCATTGCAGGGCCAGGCCGGTGGGCGACGACAGGCTGACCAGGGTCTGGATGCCCGCGCGCAGGACTTTCTGGATCAACTCAAGGCTGCAACGGCTGGTGACAATGGCCAGGCCGCCTTCGCTTGGAATCCGTTGGCGGATCAGCGCGCCGATCAATTTATCGAGGGCGTTGTGTCGGCCGATGTCTTCGCGGCCCAGCAGCAGTTCGCCCTGGTTGTTCATGAACACCGCCGCATGCACCGCGCCGCTGTGCTGGCCCAGAGGCTGGAACGCGCTGATGCGCTGGCGCAGGCCGTCGAGCCACTCGGCCGGCGGCAGGGGCGCGCCGGGCAGTACCTCAAGGTCCGGCAGGGCGTGTTCCAGCGCTTCCACGCCGCACAACCCGCAACCGCTGGTACCGGCCAGTTGGCGGCGCTGCTGCTTGAGGTTCCAGAACGCGCGGCTGGAAATCTGCACCTGAGCGTACTGGGCAGAGCCCGTGCCGCTGAGTTTCAGGTCATAAATGTCGCTAACGTCGGCGATAATGCCGCTGCCGATACTGAAGCCTACAATGAAGTCTTCCAGGTCCGTCGGCGTCACCAGCATCACGGCCTGGCTGATGTCGTTATAGGCAATCGCCAACGCCACTTCTTCCGCCAACGCGGTGCTGGCGACTTCCGTGTGTTCGAGCGTGCAAAACTGGTAGCTCTGGCTGGCGGCGGGCGCGGGCGTTTGAACAGCGGGCGCCGCGCAGACTGGGCGCTTGGCGTTCATGAGGCAGTACCGACGGCGGATGGGTCAGTGTTTAGACTAGGCGCGACAAAGCGTCGCGTCTAATTGCCAGTACTGATCTACCGATAGATGACGTCGATCAAGACTCGGTTTGCGATTTCTGAAACAGCGCGAAACACGCTTCCGCCAACGCAGAGCGCGGGGCGCTGCGGCGCATGATCAGCCCCAGGCGCGCCAGGGTGTGGGCGTCTTCGATCGGTTGCAGGCGCAGATGCTCGGTCAGCGCGTCCAGGCCGCCGTCCAAGGGCATCACCGCACAGCACAGCCCGCCGTGGACCGCTTGTAACAACTGATGGACCGCGTCGGTCTGCAACAACGGTTGCGGGTGCAGGCCCCGGCTATGGAAGTTGTGATCGATGGACTGCCGGAAGTGCATGCCGCTGGTGAGCATGCCCAGCGGCAGTTCGATCAGGGCTTCCCAGCTCAGGGGCTTTTCGCCGAAGCTGAAATAGCGTTGGTCGTACAGCAGGCCCATGCGGGTTTCGCCGAGGGCCAGGGAGTCGAAGCGCTCGTTGTCCAGGCGGTCGAGGTAGGACACGCCGAGGTCCAGGCGATTGCTCGCCAATTGTTCGAGGATCTGTTCAGAGCTGAGGGCCGACAGCTCAAAGCGCAGACTTGGGTGTTCTGTGTGCAGTTGTTGCATCAGCGCCAACGGATCGAAACTCGACAGCGGCACCACGCCCAGGCGCAACGTCCCCACCAGGTTGCCGCGACAGGCTGCGGCTTCGGCCAGCAGGCCGTCATACGCCGCCAGCACCGTGCGCGCCCAGGCCAGCACGCGCTCACCCGGGGCGGTGAAGCCTTCGAAGCGCTGGCCACGGTTGACCAGTGGCAGATCGAGTTCTTCTTCGAGGCTGCGCAGGCGCATCGACAGGGTCGGCTGGGTGATATGGCAACGCGCGGCCGCCTGGCCGAAGTGGCGCGTCTCGTCGAGGGCGATGAGGAATTTCAGTTGCTTGATGTCCATCTTCGCTCCAGGGCTTATTCCAATGGCGGGGGGATTCTAGCGTGTTTGGGTCTTTAGGCGGCTGGGAACCCAGATCTGTTGGGCTGGTCTAGTCTTTGGCATCTGGAACTCAAACCCAAGGAGAGAGCAGCATGAGTATTTTTAGCTTTGTTAAGGAAGCCGGCGAAAAGTTGATCGACCTGTTGACGCCGGGTAATGCGAACGCCAGCGAGCAGTTGAAAGAGCATGTGGCCAAGGTCGGTCTGGGTAATCCGAACGTACAGACCACGGTTGACGGCGACAAGGTGACCGTGACCGGCGAAGTTGCCAGCCAGGAAGAGAAAGAGAAGATCCTGCTGGCGCTGGGCAATATTGCCGGGGTCGCGAGTGTGGATGACCAGATCAAGGTCACCGACCCCGCACCGATTGTGGCGGCGCGTTTTGTCGTGGTGAAAAAGGGCGACACCCTCAGCGCGATTTCCCTGGCGGTGTACGGCAACGCCAATCTGTACAACAAGATCTTTGAGGCCAACAAGCCGATGTTGTCGCATCCGGACAAGATCTACCCGGGGCAGACGCTGCGCATTCCCGAGTAGTACACGCGGTAAACCTGTGTGGGGGCTTGCTCCCACATGGGTTCAGAGTCCGACAATGAGATCCCGGTAGTCCTCGACTGCCGCAAATTCCCCGGTGTCCTTTGGCCCTTTTTTGCTGTCCGGCTCTTTCACCGCCAGCAAATGCCCCACGCCGAAGTCCCTGGCGCTGCGCAGGATCGGCAAGGTGTCGTCGATGAACAGGCTGCGCGCCGGGTCGAAGTCGATATCGGCCTGCAGGGCGTCCCAGAACTGTGGGTTTTCCTTGGCGAAACCGTAGTCGTGGGAACTGATCATCCGCTCGAAATACGGCGCCAGCTCGATGCGTTCCATCTTCAATGACAGTGAATCACGGTGCGCGTTGGTGATCAGGATCACGCGCTTGCCGGCCTGTCGGATCGCCGCCAGAAACGTATCGGCATCCGCACGCAGGGCGATCAGGTGGGCGGTTTCCTGCTTGAGTTCGCGCACCGGGATTTTCAGCTCGGTACTCCAGAAATCCAGGCAATACCATTGCAACTGGCCGGCGTTACGCTCGAACAGAGGCTGCAACTCCATCTCGGCCATGGCACGGCTTACCCCATGCAGCTCGGCGTAGCGTTGGGGCAGGTGCTCCATCCAGAAGTGGTTGTCGTAATGCAGGTCGAGCAGGGTGCCGTCCATGTCCAGCAGGACGGTGTCGATGGCGTGCCAGGGCAAAGAGGGCATGGGGCGTTCTCACGTAAGTAAAGATATCCGACACAGACAATCGGAAAAGCCACGGTATAGTAACCCGATCACCCCAAGGAGCCGCTTATGCGCCAGAAACCCACCGTCCTCTCCCGCGAAATAGTCGCCAGTAGCCGTTTGTTCCGCGTGGAAGCAGTGCAATTGCGCTTTTCCAACGGCGTAGAACGGACCTACGAGCGCCTGGTGGGGCGCGGTGCCGGCTACGGCGCGGTGATGATCGTGGCGATGATCGACGCCGAGCATGCGTTGCTGGTGGAGGAATACTGCGGCGGGACCGACGAATACGAGCTTTCGTTGCCCAAGGGTTTGATCGAGCCGGGCGAGGATGTGCTGGCGGCGGCGGACCGTGAACTCAAGGAAGAAGCCGGCTATGGCGCACGCCAGTTGGAGCACCTCACCGAGCTTTCGCTGTCGCCTGGCTACATGAGCCAGAAAATCCAGGTGGTACTGGCCACCGATCTGTATGAAGAACGCCTGGAAGGCGATGAACCCGAGCCGATGCGTGTAGACCGGGTCAACCTGCGCGAGCTGGCGCAACTGGCGCAAAACGAGCAGTTCAGCGAAGGCCGTGCCCTGGCCGCGCTGTACCTGGTACGAGACCTGTTGACCCAGCGTGGAGTGTTCAGCGCATGAGCGAATTGTTTTTAGGCCACCCATTCATTGCCCCGGTGATCGAGCTGGCGCGCCAGGCCGGTGAAGTCATCATGCCGTTCTGGCGCGCCAATGTGGCCGTGACGTCCAAGTCCGATAATTCACCCGTGACGGCGGCCGACCTTGCCGCTCATCATCTGATTCTCGCCGGCCTTACCGCGCTGGACCCGAGCATCCCGGTGCTTTCTGAAGAAGACGCCGATATCGACCAGAGCGTGCGTGCCGGCTGGCAGCGCTGGTGGTTGGTGGACCCGTTGGATGGCACCAAGGAATTCATTTCCGGCAGCGATGAATTCACTGTCAACGTCGCGTTGATCGAACAGGGCCGCGTGGTGTTTGGCGTGGTGTCGATGCCCACCAGCGGCCGTTGCTACTTTGGCGGCGCGGGCCTGGGGGCGTGGCGCTCCGATGTGAACGAAGCGCCCAGGCCGATCCAGGTGCGCCTGGCCCCGGCCGCCGGCGAGGCGTTTACCGTGGTTGCCAGCCGCCGACACAGCAGCCCTGAGCAGGAGCGTTTGCTCCAGGGCTTGAGCGAAGGCTTGGGTGAGTTGAAGCTGGCGAATATCGGCAGCTCGTTGAAGTTTTGCCTGTTGGCCGAAGGCAGTGCCGATTGCTACCCGCGCCTGGCGCCGACCTCCCAGTGGGATACCGCCGCAGCCCAGGGCGTGCTCGAAGGTGCGGGCGGCGAAGTGCTGGAGTTGAGCGGCGAGCCGTTCAGCTATCCGGCGCGGGAATCGTTGCTGAACCCGTTCTTCCTGGCGCTGCCGGCCAAAGCCGCGTGGCGCGAACGCCTGCTCACCCTGGCCCGCGCTTAAGGCCTCAGCAGATCAAAATGTAGGGGGGGCTTGCTCCCACTTTGTTTTGTGGCGCGGCGGCTAGCGGTGCAGGACGTACTGGCCGCTGAAAACCACTGCGCGCTCGTCACTGCCGTCATTCACAATCCACGTTTCCAGGGTCAACCGCGCGCGGCCATAGCGCTTGTACGTCGCCACAAAGCGCCTCCACACGTTCTCCTCCGGCGCCTGGCAGATCACGGTCGCGTCTCGTGTGACCGGCAGCGGGTAACTGATCTGCCCTTCCTGGATCACGATATGCCCGTCTTCGAGAATGCCTTCTTCACGCAACTGCAAGTGCAGCCAACCCCAACCCGCCAAGACCGCGCCGCAATACAGGCTGCCGCCGAACATGGTGCTCTTGTGGTTGATATTGGCTTGCAGGGGCAAGTGCAGTTGCAATTGGCCGTGTTGCCAGTCGAGCACCTTGAGGCCCATTTCCCGGGTGAGGGGGATGTCGTGGTGGAGGATAGATTCCAGGTAACGGCTGTCGCGGCTCATGGCGGCCTCTTGGCGGATAGGGTGGGTCATTCGTCGTCGCTGCTGTGGCTGGCGCTGTCGGCAAAGTTGAGGCCGTGCTTGCGCAGTTTGTCATGCAGGGTCTTGCGCGGTACGCCGAGGGCTTCGGCGAGGCTGCGCAGGGAACTGTGGGGGCGGCTCAGTTCGGCGGCGATCAGGCTTTTTTCGAACTGTTCGACTTGTTCGCTCAGGCCGCCGGGGGTGGAGGTCAGCAGGCCGGCGGAGAGATTGTCCGGGGTGTTGTCCAGCGCCAACTCCAGGCCCAGGGCGAAGCGCTCGGCGGCGTTCTGCAATTCCCGCACATTGCCCGGCCAACTGTGGCGCAGCAGCAGCGCGCGTTGGCCCGGCTGCAATTCGTGCAGCGGCAGGCCATGGCGGCTGCTGGCTTCGTCGGCAAAGTGCTGGAACAGCATCAGCGCATCTTCACCGCGCTCACGCAGCGGCGGAATGCGCAACGGTGCGACGTTGAGGCGGTAATACAAGTCGGCGCGGAAGCGGCCCTGGTCGGCGGACTGGCGCAGGTCTTCCTTGGTGGCGGCGATGATGCGGATATCCAGCGGGATCAGTTGATTGCCGCCCAGGCGCTCGACCACGCGCTCCTGCAGCAGGCGCAGCAGCTTGACCTGCACATCCAGGCTCATGCTTTCGATTTCGTCGAGGAACAATGTGCCGCCGTTGGCGAATTCGAATTTGCCGATGCGGCGTTTTTGCGCGCCGGTAAAGGCGCCCGGCTCGTGGCCGAACAGCTCGCTTTCGACCACCGACTCGGCGAGCGCGCCAGCGTTGATCGCCACGAAAGGCCCGCTGCGCCGGCTCGACAAGTCGTGCAGTGCGCGAGCGACCACCTCTTTGCCGGCGCCGGTTTCGCCGAGGATCAGTACATCGGCCTTGGTTGCCGCCAGCGCGCCGATCTGCTCGCGCAGGCGCAGCATTTGCGGGGAATGCCCGACCAGGCGCGTGCTCAATTGCTGGCGATCGCTGAGGGCCAGGCGCAGGCTGCGGTTATCCAGCACCAG
Source organism: Pseudomonas sp. Y39-6 (assembly GCF_023651955.1). NCBI lineage: Bacteria > Pseudomonadati > Pseudomonadota > Gammaproteobacteria > Pseudomonadales > Pseudomonadaceae > Pseudomonas > Pseudomonas sp. Y39-6. The sequence continues at coordinate 299,277 of NZ_CP069594.1, forward strand.
CCGGCGCAGGGCCAGGGCGCGGCGCACGCTGTCGAGCAGGGCGTCGCTGGCGAACGGCTTTTCGAGGAAGTCATACGCACCGGCACGCATGGCCTGCACCGCCAGCGGTACATCGCCGTGGCCGGTGATCAGCAGCACCGGCAGCTCCGGGTCCTGGCCGTGCAGCTCGGCCAGCAGCTCCAGGCCGTCCATGCCGGGCATGCGGATATCGCTGACCACCACGCCCGGCCAATCCCGCGACAGCTGCGCGGTGAGGCCGGTGGCTTCGCCCAGGGGCAGGACTTTCAGCCCGGCCAGGTCCAGGGTCTGGCACAGGGCCTGACGCAAGTGTGGATCGTCGTCGATCAACACCACCTGAATCTGGTTATCGATACTCATACACTGCGGTCCTCGGACGGTTGCAGACTGACGCCCGGCGAGCCGGCACGCAATTTCAAGGTTAACAGCGCGCCGCCTTGCTTGTGGTTGGCAAACAGCAGTTCGCCACCAAAGGCACGCATCAAGGTGTCACAGATCGCCAGGCCCAGCCCGAGGCCCTGGGTGCGGGTCTTGGTGGTATAGAACGGCTCGCTGGCGCGTCCCAGGGCTTCCATGCAAAACCCCGGGCCGTTGTCGCGAATGTACAGGTTGACGCCCTGCTCGGTGGTTTCGGCACTCAGCCAGAGTTTGCGCGGCGGGCCTTTTTCGGTGAGGGCGTCGAGGGCATTGGCCAGCAGGTTGCCCAGCACTTGGCGTAGACGGGTTTCACCGGCCTCGACCCACAAGGTCGCCTCGGGCAAATCGCGGATCAACTCGACTTCCATCGCGCGCCGCCGTTTGGCCAGCAACGCCAGCGCGTCGTCCAGTGCCGGTTGCAGGGCGACGCTTTCCGGCGCATGCCGATCGCGGCGGGCGAACGCGCGCAAGTGGGCGATGATCGAGGCCATGCGGCCGGTCAGTTCGCTGATCAGTTTGAGATTGCCGCGCGCGTCGTCGGTTCGCTCATGGTCGAGCAGGATTTCGGCGTTTTCCGCGTAGCTGCGAATCGCCGCCAGGGGTTGATTGAGCTCGTGGCTGATGCTCGCCGACATGGTGCCCAGCGCCGACAGTTTGCCCGCCTGCACCAGATCGTCCTGGGCGCGCACCAGTTCCTGCTGCGCATGTTCGCGCTCCAGCACTTCCTGTTTCAGACGCCGGTTGAGCCCTTCCAGGTCGCTGGTACGCTCGGCCACGCGCATTTCCAGTTCGCGTCGGGCCTTGGCTTCGAAGGCGATGCGGTCCAGGTAGTGTCGACGGCGCTGCATCATCAGGCCCAGCAGCAACATCAGCACCAACAGCGTGGCGCCGCCCACCGCGACCACGGTGCGTACCGGGCGGTTGATCAACGATTGTGGCGCGAGGATCTCCACGTTCCAGCCGGTTTCGGCGATGGCCGTGGATTGGCGCAGCCAGGCCGTCGGGCTCAAGGCCAGCGGTTGCGGATCGCGGGTCGGGTAGGGCTGGATCGCGATGATCGCCTGGCGCTCTTCGTCCGTCAGTGGCCGGGTGGCGCGGAACCGCCATTGCGGGCGCGAGGTCAGGATCACGACGCCGTTGTGGTCGGTGACCAGCAGTTGCTCGGGGGTGTTGCCCCACAGGCTTTCGGTGTGGTCCAGGTCGACCTTGACCACCAGCACACCGATGACTTTCTCGCCATCGCGCACCGCGGCGGCGAAGAAGTAGCCGCGTTTGGCCGAGGTAGTGCCCAAGCCGAAGAACCGGCCCAGGCGCCCGGCCATGGCTTCGCTGAAATACGGGCGGAACGAGAAATTGCGCCCGACGAAGCTGTCTTGCTTGTCCCAGTTGGACGCAGCGAGGGTCTTGCCGGTGGTGTCCATCAGGTACATCACTTCGACCCCGGCCTGGGCGGCGACGTCCTTGAGCAACAGGTTGGCGTTGGCCAGGTTGGTACTGACCTGCGGTGCCGCCAGCGCGGTGCGCAGGGCTGGCAAGTCGCCGAGGATCTGCGGCAGCACTTCATAGCGGTGCAGGGTGCCCAGCAGGTTGGCGACGTACAGGTCGAGGGTCTGGCGGTTCTGCCCGGCCAGTTCGCTGCGGTAGTAGCGCTCGGCCAGGTGCTCCAGCGGCCACAGCAGCGGCGCCAGGCACAGCGCCAACAGGGCGAGGCTGCGCCAGCGGGGTCTTCGCGGGAGGGGTGGGGTCATGGGAGTCATGCGCCTGAGGGTACAGGCGCATTATGCCTAGTGCTGCTGTGCAAGACACTCGCGCAATGCGTCTTGCCACTGTGGCCCGTGGGCCTATGCGATCCCCTTCATCATGCAATCAGATCCTTCATGTCGGTATTGCCCAATCGTTCGCCCTGATAACTGCCGTCCTGGACCCTGCGGCACCATTCCAGGTTATCGAGGTACCACTGCACGGTTTTGCGCAGCCCGGTTTCAAAGGTTTCTTGCGGGACCCAGCCCAACTCGCGTTCGATCTTGCTGGCGTCGATGGCGTAGCGCTGGTCGTGGCCGGGGCGGTCCTTGACGAAGGTGATCAGGTCGGCAAAGTGCGCGACACCGGCCGGGTGTTGCGGTGCCAGCTCTTCCAGCAGGGCGCAGATGCTGCGTACCACGTCGATATTCTTCTGCTCGTTGTGGCCGCCGATGTTGTAGGTCTCGCCGACCACGCCTTCGGTCACCACCTTGAGCAACGCACGGGCGTGGTCTTCGACGAACAGCCAGTCGCGGACCTGCAAGCCGTCGCCATAGACTGGCAACGGCTTGCCAGCGAGGGCGTTGAGGATCACCAGGGGGATCAGCTTCTCGGGGAAATGAAACGGCCCGTAGTTGTTCGAGCAGTTGGTCAGCAATACCGGCAGGCCATACGTGCGCTGCCAGGCGCGAACCAGGTGGTCGGACGCGGCCTTGCTGGCCGAATAGGGCGAGCTGGGGGCGTAGGGCGTGGTTTCAGTGAACAGATCGTCCACGCCGTGCAGGTCGCCGTACACCTCGTCGGTGGAGATGTGGTGGAAGCGGAACGCGCTCCTGGCCGGCTCTGCGAGCGTTTGCCAATACGCGCGGGCGGCTTCCAGCAGGCTGTAGGTGCCGACAATGTTGGTCTGGATAAAATCCGACGGGCCGTCGATGGAGCGGTCCACGTGGGACTCGGCCGCCAGGTGCATGATCGCCTGGGGCTCGAAGCGCGCGAGCACGGCGCTGACGGTGGCCTGGTCGACGATATCGGCCTGGACGAACTCATAGCGGCTGTTGGACGCGATGCTGGTCAGCGACTCCAGGTTGCCGGCGTAGGTCAGTTTGTCCAGGTTGAGCACTTCGTGCTCGGTGTGTTGAATCAGGTGGCGGATCAGGGCAGAGCCGATGAAACCAGCGCCGCCAGTGACAAGAATGCGCATGTTCGGAGGGCCTTTTCCTTGGACGGACGTTAAGCGGATGGAGCATAGCTTGAGTTGTGCGGCAGGGTCGCGCAAGCACGGTATGCGAAGGGGTTGCCTAACCCCCCTCAATAATGGCGATATAAGCGCCTGACAAAAAAGCCGAGGTCGCCCCATGTTGCTCGCTACGTTGATCCATCGCGCCAGCCTACCCTGCCCGCAAGTGGGGCCCGACCAGGCGATTCGGTTACTTGAGCAGCATTACGGCCTCACTGGCACCTTACGGTCCCTGGGCAGCCAACAAGACCTCAACTACAGCATCGACACCAACCATGGCCGCTTTGTTCTGAAAATCTGCCTGGGCGACTACGCCGCCGTCGAATTGCACGCCCAGCATGCCGCGCTCCACGCCTTGCAGACGCAGGACGGGTTGCGCGTCCCCCGAGTCATCAAGGCCCTGACCGGTGAGGACCTGCTGACCGTGACCGTCGACGGGCAAACCCTGCACCTGCGGCTGTTGGATTACATCGACGGCCAGCCCTTGACCCACCTGCCTCACGTGGGCCGCGAGGTCATCGCAGGCTTCGGTGACTTGTGCGGGCGGATGAGCCAGGCGCTGGCCGATTTTGCGCATCCGGGCCTGGCGCGGACCCTGCAATGGGACCCGCGCCACGCGCAGGAACTGATCAGCCACCTGCTGGCGACCCTGCCAGACCTGCCCCACCGCGCGGCATTGGAGCAAGTCGCCGAGCAGGTCGGCGAGCGCATTCGGCCCCTGGCGGATCACTTGCCGTGGCAAGCGGTACACATGGACATTACCGATGACAATGTGGTCTGGCAGCGCGATGCCCTGCGTCATTGGCAGATCCAGGGGGTGATCGATTTCGGCGATCTGGTGCACACCTGGCGCATCGCCGACCTGTCGGTGACCTGCGCCGCCTTGCTGCACCATGCCCAGGGCGATCCCTTTGCCATTTTGCCAGCAATCCAGGCCTGTCATTCCGTTACGCCGTTGCAGCGCGAAGAACTGCAGGCGCTATGGCCGCTGATCGTCGCCCGTGCGGCGGTGCTGGTGCTCAGCAGCGAACAGCAGCAACGCCTGGACCCCGATAACGACTACCTGTTGAAAAACGCCGAGCATGAGTGGGAAATTTTCCAGGTTGCAACGTCGGTGCCGTTTGAATTGATGGAGGCGGCGATCCTGCTCTGTGTCGGGCAGACGCTGCCACCGATCGCCAGCGAGGGGTTCGCGCCGCTCTTGCCGGGGCTGGTGGGACGCGAGTTCGCGCTGATCGACCTGGGAGTGCTCAGCCCACATTTCGAGGCGGGTAATTGGGAACAGCCGGGGATTGACCGGCGCTTACTGGACGAGGCTGCGGCGGTTCACGGGTTGGCCGCCAGTCGCTACGGCCAATACCGTTTGTCGCGCACCTGCCCGGACAGCGCCACGGAACCGCAGACGTTCCCGCTGCATGTCGAGTTGCACCTGCCCCACGGTACAGCGGTGGAGGCGCCCTTCGCTGGGGTGCTGCGTGTCGGTGCCGATGGCTTGCTGTGCGTGCAGGATGGTCCGTTGAGCCTGCGCTTGTGGGGCGTAAGCACCTCGTTGAGCGCGGGAGCGGCGGTGGTGGAAGGGCAAATACTGGGCGAGGTCCATGCTCCCCTGACCGTGCAATGGTGCCGCGCCGACGTTGAGCCACCGCTGTTCTGCACGCCGAGCCGGGCGTCGGCGTGGCAAGCGCTATGCCCGTCACCCTCGGCGCTGCTGGGGCTGGCCTGCGATGCCGAACCCGAGCTCGACCCCCAAGCCCTGCTGGCGCGACGCGATGCCAGCTTCGCGCGCTCGCAGAAGCATTATTACGTCGATCCGCCGCGCATTGAACGAGGCTGGCGCAACCATCTGATCGACATGCAGGGCCGCTCCTATCTGGACATGCTCAACAACGTCGCTGTGCTCGGCCATGGTCACCCCCGCATGGCAGCGGTGGCGGCGCGGCAGTGGTCGCTGCTCAACACCAACTCGCGCTTTCACTATGCGGCGATTGCCGAATTCTCCGAGCGCTTGCTGGAGCTGGCGCCGGACGGCATGGACCGGGTCTTCCTGGTCAACAGCGGCACCGAGGCCAATGACCTGGCCATCCGCCTGGCCTGGGCCTACAGCGGCGGGCGCGACATGCTCAGCGTGCTGGAGGCCTACCACGGTTGGTCGGTGGCGGCGGATGCGGTGTCCACGTCGATTGCCGACAACCCCAAGGCCCTGAGCAGTCGTCCGGACTGGGTTCACCCGGTGACCGCGCCCAATACCTATCGCGGTGAGTTCCGCGGGCAGGACAGCGCGCCGGATTACGTGCGAAGTGTGGAACACAACCTGGCGAAAATCGCCGCGAGCCAGCGCCAACTGGCCGGCTTCATCTGTGAGCCGGTGTATGGCAATGCCGGGGGCATCTCCCTGCCGCCGGGCTATTTGCAGCAGGTGTATGCGTTGGTGCGCGCCCAAGGTGGCGTGTGCATCGCCGATGAGGTTCAGGTGGGTTATGGCCGCATGGGGCATTTCTTCTGGGGCTTTGAAGAGCAGGGCGTGGTGCCCGATATCATTACCATGGCCAAGGGCATGGGCAACGGTCAGCCGTTGGGGGCGGTGATCACCCGTCGCGAGATTGCCGAGGCGCTGGAGGCCGAGGGGTATTTCTTCTCGTCATCGGGGGGCAGCCCGGTCAGTTGTCGGATCGGCATGGCGGTGCTGGATGTGATGGAGGAAGAAAAGCTCTGGGAAAACGCCCAAGTGGTCGGCGCGCATTTCAAGGCGCGGCTGGAAGCCCTGATCGACCGTCACCCGTTGGTCGGCGCGGTTCATGGTTCCGGCTTCTATCTGGGCCTGGAGCTGGTGCGCGACCGGCATACCCTGGAACCCGCCACCGAAGAGACCACACTGCTGTGCGACCGCTTGCGTGAGCTGGGGATTTTCATGCAGCCGACCGGTGATTACCTGAACATTCTCAAGATCAAGCCGCCGATGGTCACCTCCAGACGCAGTGTGGATTTCTTTGTCGACATGCTGTCGAAGGTGCTGGACGAACAGTTGTAAATAATCGATTGTTATCGATTAAATGCTGTCATATTTATCGGCTATGTTGTTTTGATGCTTTTAAGGCCGATTTTTATCGGTTATAAAGTCGGCCTTCACCCTTTCGGAGCCCTGATCGCCATGACCACCCTGCACAGCACACCTCGCGCCGATGGCTTTCATATGCCTGCCGAATGGGCGCCACAGACCCAGGCCTGGATGATCTGGCCCGAGCGCCCGGACAACTGGCGCCTGGGTGGCAAGCCGGCGCAGGCCGCGCACGTGGCGGTGGCCAAGGCTATCGCGCGTTTCGAGCCGGTCACCGTGGCGGTTTCCGCCGGCCAGTACGAAAACGCCCGTGCCCGCCTCGACGTGCCCAATATCCGCGTGGTGGAAATGTCCAGCGACGACGCCTGGGTGCGCGACACCGGCCCGACTTTCGTGATCGACAGCCGTGGTGAAGTGCGCGGCGTGAACTGGGATTTCAACGCCTGGGGCGGTTTTGACGGCGGCCTGTATGCGCCGTGGAACCGTGACGCGCAGGTCGGCGGCAAGATCCTCGAGATCGAGCGTGCGCCGCGCTACCGCACCGAAGGGTTTGTGCTGGAAGGCGGCTCGATTCATGTCGACGGCGAAGGCACCCTGATCACCACCGAAGAATGCCTGCTCAACCGCAATCGCAACCCGCATCTCGACCGTGCAGCCATCGAGGCTGTGCTGAGCGCCAACCTGGCTGTGGATAAGATCATCTGGTTGCCAGACGGCCTGTTCAACGACGAAACCGACGGCCATGTGGATAACTTCTGCTGCTATGTACGCCCGGGCGAAGTGCTGCTGGCCTGGACCGACGACCCGCAAGACCCGAACTACTCACGCTGCCATGCCGCCATGGACGTGCTGCAAAGCAGCACCGATGCCCGGGGCCGCTCGTTCACAGTGCATAAAATGCCGATTCCGGGGCCGCTTTATGCCACCGAAGCAGAGTGCGCGGGTGTGGACCCGGTGGACGGCAGCCAGGAGCGCAACCCTTCCGTGCGTCTGGCCGGTTCCTACGTCAACTTCCTGATCGTCAACGGCGGCATCATCGCGCCGAGCTTCGACGACCCGCTGGACAACCAGGCCCGCGAAATCCTGCAGAACCTGTTCCCGCAGCACGAAGTAGTGATGGTGCCGGGCCGCGAACTGTTACTGGGTGGGGGCAATATCCATTGCCTGACCCAACAACAGCCTGCCCCGCAGAAAAACTGAGTGCGGTTGTAACAACGTCGGAGCGACGACCGGGCGCCACTCGGTTCTAGCGTTCACAGCAAGCCCGCGGCCCCGTAAGGCCGTGGGCTTTTTTGTGTCCAACTGCCTATAAATACTGCACATTGGCATAGCTTTTGTATTGGTATTGTCACAGTGGCCCACGGTGATGACTGCGCAGTTCTGTCATAAACCTTGAGTAAGTTAGCGGCTCACGCAGTAGGAGAGAGCGCTGAAATGAATGTCGATATCAACTTGATGCACACGCGCACGTTCCACCCCGTGCGAGTCAACAGTGACGAAATCCATGCGCTGGCGCTCTGGTTGAAGGCACATGGCTCACGGCAGGTCAGGCAGCCGCCTGATTTATTCAGTGTGATGAGTGAGCGCTACCCGGCAGGCTTGTTCAGCGACGAAGAAATGCACGCATTGTGCGAATTGATGAATAACTGAGAACTCGCCGATCAACCATCGGCGAGGGAGCACGTTCGCCATTGCGGTGTGCCCTTCACTGAATAAGTGATTGAGCTATACCTGTCGCGAGCAGGCCCCCGTTTAAAGTCGGTTCAGTCTTAGAAACAGCAGGTTCCCCTCACCATGATGTGACGACAGATCTTCGGGCTGAATCTGCGTCACATGGCTCGCTTAAGCGCATAAGACCTTACTTGAAAATAATGACAATTATTTGCATTTGTGCGCGTGCCTGTTCCCACGCGTTCGACTTATAAAATATGTTAGTGAGTCCGTATTTTTTCTGTATGGATAAGATTTCCAGGCGATGGCCGAAGCGCTGTAGGCCGTGGCTTAGAATTTTTTTGCCTAAATACAGACGATTAGCGAAATTGACACATAGTTCAACGCGAGACTAGCATTGCGTCCAACGCCTGTGGCTAACAGCCATGACTCAACCAATAAGAAAAGGCCCGCGGCAGTTCAGTCGTCCGCGGGCTTTGTTTTTTTCGGAAAAAGTCGACACCAAAACAGCAATACGGAGCCTGGTGTCATAGCGCGTACTCAACCAGTAATAAGGAATATAAGAAATGTTGAAACAACGGATGAGTCTGATCGCTCTGGGGATTTTGAGCGCATCGACAGCCATGGCAAACGACCAGGAGCAATCCAAGGGTTTCGTTGAAGACAGCCACCTGAACATCGCCGCACGTAACGCTTACATCAGCCGTGACTACAAGAACGGCAAGCAAGACAAAGCCGAATGGGGCCAAGGCTTCATCGGTAAGTTCGAGTCCGGTTTCACCCAAGGCACCGTCGGTGTGGGTGTGGACGTGATTGGCCAGTACGCCATTCGCCTGGACGGCGGTAAAGGCCGCAGCGGCGCGGGCGGTATCGACTTCTTCAAGCAAGGCGACAGCGGCTCTGCCGCCAACGACCTGGCTAAAGGCGGTGCGGCGGTGAAGTTCCGCCTGTCCAACACTGTGCTCAAGTACGGCGACCAGTTCCCGAACGTGCCCGTGCTGGCTTACGACAACTCTCGTCTGTTGTCGGAAACCTACACCGGTACCTCGATCGTTTCCAAAGAGATCGAAGGTCTGCAACTGGATGGGGGCCACTTCACCAAAGAAGCGCGTAAGAGCGCTGAAGGTACCGACAGCGGCCGTCTGAAAAGCATCGATTACATCGGTGGTAGCTACAAATTCACCGAAAGCCTGTCGGCAGCGCTGTACGCCTCCGACATGCAGGACGTGCTGAAGAAGCAATACGTGAACGTCAACTACGTACTGGCCCTGCCGGAAAAGCAGTCGCTGACGTTTGACTTCAACGGCTACAAGACCAAGCTGGATCGCAGCTTCGCCCTGGAAAACCAAGGTGATGCAGACGCGCGCGACAACAAAATCTGGAGCCTGGGCGCCACGTGGGCTGTTGGTCCGCACAGCTTCACCGTCGCTCACCAGCGCAGCACCGGCGACACCGGCTACCTGTACGGCGGCTACCGCAACGATGGCGGCATCGGCGACGGCGGCAACACCATCCTGCTGGCCAACTCCTACTGGTCCGACTTCAACGGCAAGGACGAGCGTTCGTGGCAAGCGGCCTACGGCATCGACTTCGCTACCTTCGGCATGCCTGGCCTGACCTACAACGTGGCCTACGTGCGCGGTACCAATATCGACGACGGCAGCGGTCGTGGCGATGGCACCGAGCGTGAAATCTGGAACCAGTTCAAGTACGTCGTTCAGAGCGGCCCGGTCAAAGACCTGAGCCTGCGTGCTCGTGCCTCGTGGTTGCGCGTTTCCAACAACGCCAGCAACTACAACGTAGGCGGTAACGAATTCCGCCTGTTCGCCGACTACCCGATCAACGTTTTCTAATTGATCCGGCGTCGCGCCTGATTGCAGGCGATAAAAAACCCCGACTGGTTCGGGGTTTTTTTATGTCGCGGGTTCAGTCCTGCCGGTTTTGCAGAATCTTGCGGGCGAGGGATGCGTTGACGTAGTCGGTCATCAGCGTCAGGCCTTCATAGGGTTCGATCTTCTTGTTGTCGATGCACAACTGCGCCATCTGCAACAGCACCTGACGTTTCTTGCGGTTGACCCGCGCACCGGGTACGCCGAATGCGGTTTTGCGCAGTTCGGGCAACGGCGCCTCGGGCGTGAGTTCGACGGTCACCCAGATGCCTTGGACAAACTGCAGCGTGACAGTGGCGATGTGTTCGATGGGCAGCGGTTGCGCCAGATTGGCAAACACGAAATGTTCCGGCGTCAGGCGCAACGCGGTCTGCGGCGCGCGTTTGAACCGGCGGATGCCCAGCCACAGAAATATCAGCGCAATGCTGGCAATCCCCGCCCCGGCACCCACGGCGGACAGCGCCGTGCCTTTCAAGCGCTCCGGGGCAAGCCAGGGCTCGCTCATCATCGCCAGCCCCAGCAACATAAACGGCAGCGCCAACACCGCCATTAACACGGCACGTCGGCGACCGCCTTCGTGCAGGGCATGTTCGCCTTGCGCCGAGGCGGCCAGGGTTTCCAGCAGATGAGTGTGAGCGCTGTGTTCGCAGGCCGCTGCGGCGATCAGGTCGTGGGACAGTTGCTCACGCAGCGGGTGCGCCGCGCTGAAAAGGGCATCGATTTGCCGGCTCGCAGCCTCTGCGTCCACGCCACGGGTGGCGCTGTGCATGGCGTCGGCCCAGGGCACACGCAATGCGTGCAAGCGCTCGCCGTTGGAGGGGTGGGAATCGGTCGGGTGGGGTTGATGCGTTTCCAGCGCTTCGTCGGGTGCCTGCAATTCTTGGCCTTGCAACGCGGCGAGGGCGGCGTTCAGCACATCGCCCTCAACGGGGGTGTCGCAATGGGCCAGTAGCACGTCTTCCACAGGCGTCTGCAACACCGATATGCGCAACAGCGCCGAGGCTACTGCCGCATTGCCTGCCAAGCGGCCACCGGCGGCGTCGGCCAGCAACTCGCGCTCACGGCTCCAGCGGTTCACCGCATGATCGAAGCGCTGCATGAAAAACACCCCGAACAGGAACGACGGGCGCATCAACCAACCCTGGATCAGATCGCTGTTCATCATGGTCTGCGCCAGCGTCTCCAGGCTGCGGCTGACGCCATCGTAGATCGGCACAAAGCGCAGGCTGTACTCGGTGTCTTCGCCGACAAAATGTGCCAGCTCATGGCCGATCACGGCGTCGACTTCCTCGCGGCTCAGCAACCCCAGGTACAGCAGCGGCACATGCAGGGTGCGCCCGTGCAGCGGCGTTTCAGCGGGCCGCACCGTGGCGGGGCTGGAGGTCACGTAAAAGCCCAGGGCGAGGCTGACCACAATATGATCCGGCGGCAACGCGCCCAATCTGTCGGCCAACTCGCGCACCTGGCGCCATAACCCGGGCGCCTGTTCAGCCGTCACCACCCGGCCGAACATCTCGAGCGGCGTGGGCTCGAACATCACCAGCATATGCCGCAGTTGTTTGAGCAGCAGCCAGATCGAATACAGGCAGATTACCGCGATTACCCCCAGCCACCCCATCAGCTTGACTTCGCCCCGGCCCAACCGGCCGATATGCCACAGCGCCAGGCCCTCATAACTCAGCACCAAGGCGAGCGTCGCCGCCATCGCCACCACCTGGCTTACCAGTACGTAGGGCAACAACCGGCTGCCCAGGGAAAATACCTGCAGCAACTGTTCTCGCGACTGCTGCGCGCGCCGCCCCGCCCATTGCGTACCGGCCAGCGCGGCCACGCCGATCGCCGCGGCGAGCAGTCCGAGCCCCATCACCCAGGGTGCCAGCGTGCGCAAGACGCGATTGAGTTGGCGCGCGGTGGGCAGCTCGGCCTCGATTCGCGCCAGTCGGGAGAGAAACTGCTCCGGGCTGAGGGCGTCACTGCCCACCGTAATGGGCACCGTCGGATTTTCTTCCACCCACCTCTTCAGCACGGGCTTCATCACGTTGACATAGGCTTGGGCTTGGTCGGGAACCTGTGCGCCCTCGGTGGCGCGCTGCAATTGCCATGTTCCAACGCCGGCCAGCAGCAGGGGAAAAATGATCAGCAGGAAAATCAGTTTTATGGCGTTCATGGGAGTCCGTTCGCAACGCAGAAAGCGAACGTTTATACCGAAGAACAGGTGGGGTGGGCGAGAGGAGCGGTCTTCCCGGGCGTTAGGAAAAAGCGCCGCGGGAAGGAGGAGGGCTCTGTAGGCTAGATCGTCAATTCTGAAACGCTTTGACCTGTCAGCGGTCGAGGCGTTTGGCGTGGGGCTTGCTGACTGTTAACCATGGGCGATGATTTGTCCTCAGAATCGCCCACTGATACCCAACAGCGGCCCCTTCTGGACAATGTCGTAGACAAAGCCATCGTGACGATAATCAACCCCCATGGCCCGGTAGCCGAGCACCGCTGAAAACCCGGGTGAAAACTCCCAGCCTGCCAGCGCTGCCAGGTCCCAGTCTTCCCGGGACTGCCCGGTGCCCACCATCCCCCAGGATGACAGCCAGAATCGATCATTCACTGCATAGTGCCCTCGCAGGCCCGCCATGGCGTCTGCCCACGTCGCATTGTCAGAGCCAGAGGAACCGCCAGCCGGCCCACCATGCAGGCGGATGGTGGTGCCGCTGTACCAGACGCGCACGCCACCCGCGACATCCAACCGACGGCTTTCATCACCCAACACCGTGTACCCGCCTCCCAGGAACCCGGAGGCGGTCTTGCTTTCCACCTCAAGTTTGGACGCGGGGGCGTCCGCCGGCAGACGGTTGCGGGTGTCGGTGTCGATGTACATCAGGTCGGCGAGTACGCTGTATGGGCCGCGTCGCGCCTCGCCCATCAGCATCGCCGACATATCCACAGTGCGTGCGATATCCGCGAAATCGGACTTTATAAACTGGGTTCCGGTGCTGCTATGGCCCACATGTCCGCGAATGCCGGCGCCCCACACGTAAGGCCCACCGTTGAAGGTCCAGCCATCGCCGTCGGCCGCCATGGCCCTTGTTGGCAAACCGGACGCGGCTACCGCCAAGGCGCCAGCCACCAATGCCAGGCGTGCATGTTTGCGCCGCAACGCCGAGCGTGGGTTGTCGCTGTGCATCATGGTGTTTCTCCGGTCAATGCTGAGTCAGCGAGAGCGCCACGCCCTCGGCCGCACAGTCCTCTGTAGGCTTGAGCCCCGCTTTTTGAGCGGCCTTGACCTCTTCCTTCGCGGCCGCCAGGTCCGCCAGGAACATCGGATTACTATGCAAACTCGCCACGGTCGCAGCCCCCATGATGCGGCCTGCGTCCACATCGCTCTGCCAATGAGCATCGCAGATGACCCGGCTCTGGCCGAATGACAGCCCGCGAGTCATCAATTCAGTGGCGCGTGCGGGTTGAATCTCGGCCAGCAACAGCCCCCAGGCCCAACCGGCAGCGGAGTGGCCGGACGGCCAGGAGCCATCCGTGCGCAGCAACGGTTCCATGTCTTTACGACAGGTTCCTTCGTTGTGCGCCACGAATGGGCGGGTGCGGTTGTAGGCGTTTTTCCCGGCATAGGTGGAACCGCCCGCATCCGTCAGGGTGCGCTGCATCAAGGTATAAAGATGCGGTGTGTTTTCTTCGGTGATCGGTGTGCCCATCGCGCAGGAAAATGCTTTCGCCGGACCCGGAAATGAAAGCTCGGCATCCGCTGCCGCGAGTTTCTCCCGGGCCGTACCTCGCAGCGACAGCGCCGCTCGGCGTGCTTCCTCATCCCGCGCGAGCGCTGCAGAGTCGGGCTTTGGCGGGGCGCCAAGCAATGCCAGGCGCAGTGGCAAGTCGGCCGAGTCAAGATAGCCCGGGGCGAGTTTGAAGTGAGGGTCCGTGACCTTGGTGACAGCATCGTCGGCCAACACCAGCCCGGAGCAGAGCAGGCCGGCCAGCCCCAGTTGCTTTTGTATTGTTTTCATCGAGGGTTCCCTTATCTATCCCGGAATTGCCGGCTGATCAAAACCGGTAGAGGGCATTCAGATAGGCGCCTGCGCCCACTTTTTCGCCTGTCAGCGGGCTGTTGCGGGCATCGGAGACCAGGGCGTAGGTCTTGACGCCGCCTTCCAGTGCCAGTTGTGGTTGCCATTGCCAGGTGAGGCCCAGTTTCAAGGTCACGTCGCGCATCCCGCCACCGGGGTGGTATTCGTCGAACCGCGTGCGTGCAGCCTGTTGGGCGGTGACACCGAAGCGCGCCATCATGTCGTTCTCGTTGCTCCAGGTGCCGTACAGGGTCGAGTCCAGGGTCAATGTCGAAGACAGTGCGTAGGCAGTGGCCACCCCGGCCTCCAGATACGCGGTACGCCCCAGGCTTTGCCCACCGTAATCACGGTTCTGGGTTGATTGCAGGCCTCGAACGAACAGGCGACCGGCCGGAAGCACCCAATACGCTTCCGCCCCGACCAAGGCCGTGCTGTCCAGGTTGCCCATTCCCCTCAGGTAGTTATCCCGACCGTCTAGGGTGTGGATTCTTTCCTTGCGCCCGGGGTCGTAACCCATCAGCAGAGCCACGCCAAAAGGAGAAAGCCCCGGCAAATCCCAGCGCAGTCCGTCCGGGAAAGCGGCGGTGAATTTGCCCCAGTTTTCGGTAGGCAAGACCGCTTTGAATTTCAGTGAAGGGAATGCGGCATAGTGTGAAGCGCCTTCGTACAACGGGCCGACGGCCAGCCCGCCGCCGACGGTCACGGAGGGTTCGTTTGAATCCTCCGCGTGTGCAGGCAATACCATCGCAAGTGCGAGTGTCGCACCGGTAATGAGCGTTACCGGATGCTTGAGAAAGTTTGAACCACCGATGGTTGTCATTGCGTCTCTCCTATGCGGTAAAGCCAAACTTATTGGCGTTTTTATTTAGTTATAAAGTTTGTAGATTTTTAATCAGCGCGTGACTGGCTGCGGCTTCGGAAAGCTCCATTGGCCATTCAGTATTTGTTCGCTTGGCTGATAAAGCCTGACTGTGTAGTTCCAGCCGGGTGGAGTCGGCAGGCAATTCGCGATCTTTGCGTCGCAGCCACCGAACTGAATGACAATCGAACCATCCTCACTTTTCTTGGCGGTGAGGTTGTTCAACGAGTAAGCGTCCTGAGGGTTTTTCTCAAAGTAACCGTCTGCGTTATAAACACTCACGGACCAGAAACTGTTCACCGGAACATCCCCGACTTTGAGCCGGTACACAGTGTTGCCGTTGTTCTTTGGCATCACCCCGCCCAGGTAGATAGCGTCCTTGGCTGGGTTTCCGCCCCACCCCGTCGCAGTGCCGATCAAGTGATGGATCGGGTTGACCGCGCCCTTGGGCCCAAAGGACTGGTTGTAGTCGGGAATGGTCGAGCCCAGGACGGCCAAGGCATCACGTACCTTGGCCTGGCTGGCCTGGTCCCACTTCGGTACGACGAACTCCCCAACCTTGGCTTGGCTGACCGTGATTGCGTCCTGCAGTGCATGCACTGTTTCAAGGTCTTTGCGATCGGAGGGGTCGAAGAACGTCCGCACCGCCACAAACACATAACGTGTGCCGACAGCCTCTTTCGTCAGCGTCCGGCGACCGGCGCCGTAAGTGACGATGGGTACGTAGTGATCTTCATTGATCACCGCCATCGACATGAACCTTCCCCCGGCCTCGGGCAAGGTGATCGTGACGGGGCCTGCATCGAGATCGAACACCGCCGATGAATAGAGCGTGTCCCGATTCATCCGCACCACATTCTGGGCATCGATTGGCACGGCTTCGCGGCTGTGAACAAAGCGGCCCAAACTGCCAGTCGCCACCATTTTTCCCAAGTAGAGATCGGACTCGGCACGCACGAAGTTATCTACACCCACCGGTATTGCCGCGTCCGAGGATGACTGGGCGTTCGCGCTTCCAAAAGCTGCCAACGCCATGGCGAAGATGCAGGCCGTGGATGAAGGGGACATGTAAACCTCTTGGTTTTATAAGTTGGCGTTAATTTTTTGACTGTATAAGAACGCCTTGGCACAAACTTGCCATTTGGTGCCAAAAGCAAAGCGAGCGCGCACGCGAAGGCCATCCCTGAACGGGGCTAAAGAGTTGGGCAAGCAGGCGAGGAGGGGAGGTTAACGATCGTGTTTCAACAAGATGGAGCGATAGCGCGACGGCGGGCTCCCGGTCCAGCGCTTGAAGGCACGCGTGAAGTGCGCGGGATCGCTGTAGCCGACCATATAGGCAATCTCGGTTGCGCTGTATTTACCGCTGGCCAGTAACTGAAATGCTTCGCTACGACGTGTCTCGTCACGTAATGCGTCAAAGTCGATGCCGCAATGTTCGAGGCGACGCTGCAACGTTCGGGGCGACAGCCCGATCGTTCGTGAAATAGTCGCAAGTTTGGACAGTTCCTGATCCGCTATCTGCTTGGCGAGCACGTCAGCTGTTTCAGTGGTCGACTTCAAGGCTTGAGTGGTTTTCCAGGCAATATCCCGAGTGTAGTGCAGGGGAATTTCAAGCAACTCACGATCGAACTCGATCATGTTGTACTCAGCGTTCATGTGGAGATTCGGGCCCAGGTATTCTTCAAGCGCCTCGTCGCCTCTTTCTCTTGGGTTCTTTAGATGTACGCGTATGGCGCCGGGCTCGCCGGACATGAGCGGCACTTTTCTGAGCACCACCAGGCTGGCGGTAATGACTTGCTTCGGATCAGCCCCGTGCTGCCCGTTAAAGTGGTGGATGAGTTTCGTCGTGCGCCCTTCGGTGACAATGTTTACTTCTCCTCCTTGATGCAGTAATTGCGTATGGACTGCCGCCATTGCACACGCCTGAGCGAGGCTGGTGGAACCCAATATCAATTCGCCCCATGCACCGAGTGAGCGCACGTCGGTCAAATGCCCCACAGACGCACCGGCGAAGGGGTCCTGTGCGATAGCTGCCATTTCGTTGGCGATATGAAAGCAGGCCGCTCGTGGTACCCAGGCATCCGGGTTTTGAAACACGTGAGGAGAGATACCAAAACGCCGAAAGAACTCCAGCGGCAACACGCTGCGCATGCTCAGATAGGGGGCTATTTGTCGAAGAGTGCTGAGTTTGATGGCTGGCGCAGCATTCGTCATGGGGGGCGCACCTGTTTTTAGAGGCAATCCACTTGAAACCGTCTGGGTGCGCGGGGAAATACGTGTGGAACTTCTGCTGAAGTCGCGCTGTTGAAAGCACAGTAAACATGATGGTCGATTCGGCGACAAGATCATCGCTTTTCGACATTCGCCCCCTTTCCCGTTACTGCTCAAGCATCAAGCTACGCCAAATGATTATCGGCGCTTCTACAGGTGCAACTTGCGGTTGCAACGGCGCCTGTGTGTGCGGTGGCGGTTCCTCTGGTTCAGGCGCTGGGGGCTGATACTTGGCGGCGTGCGCGTTATCGACTGACATATTGTTGGAGTGCGCTTATTGGAGAGTGATGATGACTTTGCCTTTTGATCTGCCCTGCTCGACGTAGCGCAACGCCTCTGCCGTCGATTCAAAAGGGAAGGAACGATCAATGACCGGTTTGATGACACCAGCTTCGATAAGCGAGCTGATTTTTTGCAGTTGTGCGCCGCTGGCCCGCATAAACAGAAATGCATAGTTCACCCCGTGCTTGCGGGCTTTTCTACGAATACCGCTGCTCAGCAGGCGCATGACTTGTCGCAGCATCCAGGACAAGCCTTGCGCTTGGGCAAAGGCTGCCGTCGGTGGCCCGGAGAGGGAGATGAGCTGTCCGCCGGGCTTGAGAACCTCGACCGATTTCATCAGCACATCCTTGCCCTGGCTGTTCAATACCAGGTCGAAATCGTGTAATTCGCTCGCAAAGTCGTGCTTCTTGTAGTCGATGACCACATCCGCCCCGAGCGCCTTTACCCATTCGACATTCGCCGTGCTGGTGGTGGTCGCAACAAAAGCGCCGAGGTGTTTGGCGAGCTGGATGGCAAACGTGCCGACACCGCCGGAGCCGGCATGAATCAACACCTTCTGGCCTTTTTTCAGCTGGGCGGTCTCAACCAGCGCCTGCCAAGCCGTCAAGGCGGCCAAGGGGACGGACGCCGCTTCGGCCATGTCCAGGTTCGAGGGTTTCAGCGCGAGTGCGTTTTCGTTCACGGCGATCAGTTCGGCAAACGTGCCGATCCGATCCTCGGGAGGGCGTGCATAGACTTCGTCTCCCGGGTTGAACCGCGTCACCGCCGAGCCTGTGCGAACGACCACCCCCGCCAGGTCGTTGCCCAAGACCAATGGAAATGTATAAGGCAGGATCAGTTTGAATTCGCCGGTTCTGATCTTCGAGTCCAACGGGTTCACGCTTGTTGCGTGCACCTGGATCAGAACGTCATGCACACCGACCGCAGGGTCGGGCACTTCGCCAAGCAGTCCGTTCTGCTTGCCGTAGCGGTCGATAAAAAATGCCTTCATGTTGCAACGCTCTTGTCGGTGGAATGAGAACGGGGCGCGGCCCCGGCAACGTTGATGCGATGAGACGTTCAGGCGTCGAGGAACGCCAAGGCCTTGCTCACGAAATCGCCAGGGTGCTGGAAAATGCTGCCATGCCCGGCGTCCGGGTAAATGACCAGTTGCGCGTCAGGGATTCGCTTTGCCAGCTCAAGCGAGTTGACCGTGGGCACCATGATGTCGTTGTCGCCGTTGGCGATCAGCGTCGGCATCTGCAGGCGCCCGAGGTCTTGCGGCGCCTGCTTGCCCCACGCAGTAATGGCTTTTAATTGCCGAAAAAACGCACGGGGTGTCGGGCCTTTGTCCCGGTCTTGCTGGCGCTCTTTCAGCCGTTGCAAATACTCGGACGCGGCGCGTTGTCCGTTGGCCGTGCCGGTAAAGAACAGGTAGAACTTGGGATCGCGTAGCGTCAGCAGCCCCTTGAGCATCAACGGCCAGGTCACCGAACCGACGTTGTCGATGCCTGTGCCGCCGGCCGGTCCGGTTCCGGTGAGGATCAGCCGGCGCACGCGTTCGGGGGCTTTCAGGGCGATGTCTTGAGCGACGAAGCCACCGAGTGAAAAGCCGAGCAGGTCCACCTTGTCCAAACCCAACGCACGGATAAAACCGATGCCATCGTCAGCCATTTCACCGACGGTCAACGGCGCGGCGCCCCCCGAGCCACCGATACCACGGTAATCGGTGGTGATGACACGCCGGTTTTTCGCCAGACCGTCAATGATCCTGGGGTCAAAGTTATCCAGCACTGCCCCCCAATGGTTGAACATGACCAGCGGAACCTGCGTTCTGGGGCCCAGATCGCGGTAGGCAAAAGGTATCCCGCCCACCAGAACCGACTGGTTCGCCGCGTGGATAAATGACGACGGTGAACCGGGATGATTGCTGCTAGCCAAAAGAGTCATGTTTATTCCGTGCGATTGCGGAGCGAGGCCGACCTGCTCGACAGGGTTCAGACTTCAGTCAAATAACGCGGCGCCACGACGGACTGTCTGATCTGCGACAAAAGACCCTGACGTGCGGTTTGCAGGGCATCCCAGCGCTCGCCTTCTTGCAGCGGCGGAATGGTCACCGGTTCGCGGCGATCGAAGCCGACCAGTGCGGCATCGACCAGGTCAGCCACTTCCATGACTTCACTCAAGGTGTTGATGTCGATACCGGCGCGATCCCAGATCTCCGTGCGGGTGGCCGCGGGCAATACGGCCTGCACATAAACACCCTGAGGCGAAAGCTCCAGGCTCAGGCCTTGGGAAAGGAACAGCACAAACGCCTTGGTCGCCCCATAGACCGACATACCAAACTCAGGCGCCAGGCCCACCACCGAACCGATGTTGATGATCGCGCCTGCACCGGCTTTGGCCAGGCGTGGCGCGATGGCGCTGGCGAGTCGCACCAGCGCCGTGGTGTTGAGGGCCACCAGCTGCGCCACGCTGTCGGTGCTTTGCTCGATGAAGCTGCCGGACTGCGCGGCACCGGCATTGTTGACGAGGATGCCGATGCGAGCGTCGTCCCGCAGGCGCGCTTCGACGGTCTGCAGGTCGCCGAGTTGAGTCAGGTCGGCCGCAAGCACTTCAACGGCGACGTTGTGTTCGCCACGCAACTTTGCGGCGAGTGTTTCCAGGCGCGCGTGGTCGCGGGCAACCAACACCAGATCATGCCCGCGTTGGGCAAAACGCTCGGCGTAAACCGCGCCGATGCCAGTGGAAGCGCCAGTGATGAGAACGGTAGGGTAAGTCGTCATGATGTCAGCTCTTTATCGGGAACATGGATTGATGCACGAATAAAACCGGGCTCGATCAGCCAGTGCTCAGTTCGCGCGGGTGCTGGATTCGGCAAGCGTTGGGTAGTCGATGTATCCCGCCGCGCCGCCGCCGTAGAGCCTGGAGGGGTCGAAGGCGGACAGTGGCGCAGCGGTCTTGAGCCGCTCCACCAGATCGGGATTGGCGATAAACGGGCGGCCAAAGGCGATCAGGTCGGCCCTGTCATGCGCAAGGCGTGCGGTGGCCAGGTCCAGGTCATAGCCGTTGTTGGCGATGTAAGTGTTCTTGAAGCGCTGGCGCAAGGCGTCGAAATCAAAGGGCGCCACATCACGTGGCCCGCCGGTTGCGCCTTCGACGACGTGCAGATAAACGATGTCCAGGGCATTGAGTTGATCGACGATGTAATCGAACTGAGCCTGCGGATCACTGCTCGATACCCCATTGGCCGGCGAGACCGGCGAAAGGCGAATACCCGTGCGATCAGCACCAATCTCGGCGGCCACCGCGGCTGTCACTTCCAGCAGCAGGCGCGCACGGTTTGCGATCGAGCCGCCGTAGGCATCAGTGCGCAGGTTGGCACTGTCCTTGATGAACTGATCCAGCAAATAGCCGTTTGCACCGTGGATTTCCACACCGTCGAAGCCTGCCGCAATGGCGTTTGCCGCCGCTTGGCGGAAATCGTTGACGATGCCTGGGAGCTCGTCAATTTCCAGCGCGCGCGGCTCGGAAACGTCCTCGAAGCGATTGTTGACGAACACCTTGGTCGCCGCACGCAGCGCGGAAGGGCCTACCGGCGCCGCGCCGTGCGGTTGCAGATCCACGTGGGAAACTCGGCCCACATGCCACAGCTGCAGGAAAATCTTCCCGCCCTTGGCGTGTACGGCATCGGTCACCTTGCGCCATCCCTCTATCTGAGCCGCTGTGTAAATACCTGGCGTGTCCTGATAGCCCTGCCCCTGCTGGGAGATCTGCGAGGCTTCGGAAATCAGCAACCCCGCACTGGCCCGCTGGCTGTAATAGGCCGCAGCAAATTCACTCGGTACAAAACCCTTTCCGGCGCGATTGCGCGTCAGTGGCGCGAGAACCACGCGGTTCGACAGCGTCAGAGCGCCCAGTGTGTAGGGGGTAAACAGGTTCAAGTCGCTCATGGGTGTGTGTTCCGTGCCCGTTGGTAAATGGTCATCTTGCTTGCGATTAGGATGATGATCGAAATCTAAACTGTCAACGGTTTTGATTATGGTCGACATCTATGTATCATCAGCCGATGAATTTCAGCGGTAGAGAGGTATCGAACATGCGAGTGTCCAAGGCTCAGGCCCAGGCAAATCGGGAGCACATCGTCGAAACGGCGTCAGTCGTGTTTCGCGAGCGCGGCTTTGACGGAGTCGGCGTGGCCGACCTGATGGCCGCCGCCGGTTTCACCCATGGCGGTTTCTACAAACATTTCGCTTCAAAGGCCGACCTGATGGCCGAAGCCTCGGCCAACAGCCTTGCGCACTCACTGGCCAACGCCGAAGCATTGAGCGTGAAGGACTTCATCGATCTGTACGTCTCCAGGGAGCATCGCGACAGACGCGCTACGGGTTGCACCATGGCAGCGCTGTGCGGTGACGCAGCGCGTCAATCGGGCGACTTGAAATCGGCATTCGCTGAAGGCATCGAGCACATGCTGCAAACGCTCGGCGAAAAATACCCGACCGGCCCGGATGCGGCGCCGGGTGAGGCAAGGCAGAAAATGATCGACCTGCTGGCACGCGCGGTCGGCGCGATCACGCTATCGCGCGCCTGCCCTGACGACTCGGCGCTGGCGGATGAGATTTTGGCGGTGTGTCATGGGCAGATGATCGAGTCGTTGTCGGAGTAGTTGGGGGTTTGATGGTTTTGGGCGTTAGGGGGAGTCAGGGGAAGAACATGATTTTCGTTATCTGATTGAAAATATGGCCTTGCCCCTATTGACCGCTGTTCTCCAAGCAATTGACCTGTACACGCAGCACTGAGAGCAGGCGCCTTCACGGAGTAAACCACCGGCGATAAGGGATAATTCAAATTAATCTAACTTCCTGTTGTTTCTAACAGTGTTGGCCATTTTGATGCTGTGGAATAGTACACGGGTTCGTGATAGTGAATTTGCTTAAATGTTTGCAATTTCAAACATACTATTCGGAGGCGTGCACATGGCCACTCTTAATGGAAAGGTTTTATTTTATGATCCCAAGTACCAGACGGGGACGATAGGCGACGAGGCGGGAAGCATGAAACGTTATGTTTTTCATGACTCGGACGTGGTATCTGGTGAGACGTTGGAAAAAGACCAGCTTGTGTTTTTTACTGAAGAAGTATCTTTAAGTGGCGGGACCCCTGGATATAGAGCTACCTTGGTTCAAGGTAGGCCGTATAGGGTGGGAATGACCATACTTTCCGGTACGGTACTGTCATATAGTTCTGAGCGCTCGGGGGGGGTAATTGCAGATAAGAACACAAAAAATCTCAATCACTATACCTTTTCCGACTCGGACGTGGTGTCTGGAGGTCCATTACACGTGGGGCAGTCTGTAACCTTCATTGGAGAGATGATCCGAGTTAATGAGGCTCAGTTTCAATACGGAGCAAAAATAATTCAGGGTGAGTAATGATACTTGCCGGTGGTGAGCCGCGTGAACATTTACGTAAACTGTGCGGCATTCTCTGAGTTAATGGAGTTTTTAGCCTCGGTCGCTGATGAGCCGCGACCGGGAGAGGTTGGCGGTAACGATGGGGTAATTGCCAATGATGAGCGTACCTTCCTTGCCGCTGGGCTTGGTGTACTTCAAGCGCCAGGTCTTCACGCCATTGGGTTTGACGAAAAGGTACATGCCGCCGCCGTCGAACAGTTTGGGAAACAGGGGCAGACTACCATTATTGAAAACATGCTCTGACCCCTATTTTCCATGCCGGAAAATGCGGCGGGGTTTGGGGATGTGGAAAAGATTGATCGGGTGTATATGAATAATGAAATACGGTCGATCAGGCAGTTGTTTTTACAGGTGAATGGGCGGTTGCGTATGGATCGAGGCATAGAATGGATTGATAGATGAGCTCGTAGGGGGCATATATAGGTAGAAGTGTGCGCGTGTGTTTTTCAATTGCCAAAGTATAGGCCTGATTTTTATGATTTGTCGGGAAACAGGGGTCAGACCACCATTATTGAAAACATGCTCTGACCCCTATTTTCCTAATTTAGCCGTGAGCGCGAAACCAGTTGCCATCCAGCGGCTATAACTGGCGTAGGAACCCCGTCGATGGTTGGATCATCAGCGTAGGGTGAGACCCCCACACCCCTGCTTGAGGGCGTGTATATGAATATCAAGCGTACTTTCAAGGGCTGCCGGCAATGGTGGCCCTTTTCTTTACCTGTCACAAAAGTGTGTAGCGCTTGTATAGCTGGTCGCCGGGGGAAACGCTGTCCTGTCTTTTTTCATGGGGCTTGTTCACTCCCCATCAGGCGTCGTCTGCATTGTCTTCCATGATCGGCAGACCAATGCAACGATCAAATATCTGGATCAGCGGGCCATCGTCGCCATGAAATGACTGATGATTCGCTTTAATCCATTCTTGTTTGTCGACTTCCCACCAATTGATCTCGTAACCCGCGTTGATGATGATCCATTCGAACAGCATCCGCTGGGCTCGTCCGTTACCTTCTCGGAAGGGATGTGCGACGTTCAACGTACTGTAGGACTCGGCGACGGCTTTGAGCAGTAAGTCGCGTGAATAGCCTTCAAACCAGCCGTTGGACTCGACTTTTCGGAATTCTCTGGCGGCTTCCGGCTCTATGCGGTCAGGGACACAGAACTGATTTCCACCTTTGCTGATCTTTACCGTCCGGATCTCGCCGGCCCAACTATAGATAGCCGAGAATAGGGTACGATGAATTTGTTTCAGAGTATCCAGGCTGTATGGCGGCTCTATGAACTCAAGCCGCTCTGCGGCAGCTTCGGTGAGATAGCGTTCGGCCTCGTTGAGGTCGTCCTCATCATGCAAATCAAGTAGGTTTTTGAGGGTACCTGTTCCCCGGTAACAGTAGGGATCCTGATCGACCCCGTATTTGTCATTACTACTCAAGCTTTGATTTGCCGAACGGCCATGAGCGCAGCTTCGCGAGTGGGAAGCTTGTGATCGTCATTTGGAGAGGTCGTAAAACCCTCGAGGCGCAAGCTGGCCGCGAAGTTGGATTTACGGTGTTTGGCGAAGTAGGCTTTTTTGGCTTGAAAACTCAGCTTTTCCACGTCTGCTCTCCACGGATGTGTGCCCGAGAGTATAGCTTATTCAACTAGCTGTTTGGCTCTGCATCGGCGCTACTCGTCGCCTTGGGAGATGCTCCCACCGAAGGCCGGGCTGGAAGGACATTTCGTCAGGCAAAAAAAAGCCTCGCATCGCTGCGAGGCTTTTTAATATGGTGCGGCACCAGGAGTCGAATTAAAACATAACGTTTTGTTTTTCCGCTGTTTACTAGTTCCGCAAAATTTACACTATCCCTAAAAATATCCTTTTGTTCTGGTGGTTTTTCCATCGACGAGAACCAATTGACTTGGTTTTTTCAGAAAAAATTTCAACGCCAGAGTGAATTTTAGTTGAGTCGATAGTATTAAAAGATATTGGTTTTGTATGTTGTTTGTATGGCTGTTAATTGTAAAAGCGTCTTAGGTGCGGACCTCAATATTTAAAATCTAGTTGAGGCCCGTTTGATTAGTCGTTACTGCGGGTTTCGTTCGGGCAAAAAATCTTTCCAGTCTATCTGGCTGATTTTTTTTGCGCCGACGCTGCTGGTCCCAATAAAATGTTTGGCGGACGCCGCTTTCATTAAGTGCTCGATATCTTTGAGAGTGTTGGTTGAAATGAAAGCGTATTTATATTGATTGCGAAGTGTTCTGTTTATATCCATAAGGTAAAAAGAGTTATGCTGTACGGTGTTGATGTATTTTTCAACCTCTCTGTTCCAGTCGCGAGGTCGTTTTATAATCGCCAGGAGCATTAGTTCATGCTTAATTATTTCGCTTGTGGAGTGGTTTTTTATCTTGTCTATCAGAAGTGGACCCATTTTCATCGAAAATAGATCGTCAGCAAACATTCGCGTAACAGCGGCGGGAATTGCAGCTAGAATACTTCCAAATCTTTGCTCTGGCGTATCACCAAATTTGCCATTTAATATTATATATACGCCATCGTAGATGGCGTGTTTATCAACTGCTAGGGTTGGAAGAACTACAAGGATAACTTTCGAAGCTTGTTCCCAGCATAAAAGAATTTCGTTTAAAAGTTCGCGCTTTAGATCTAGAGACGCATAATCGCTGTTGCGGAGAGCTCGTGCTGCAGCTCGAATCCCTGACATCATCCTGTCAAATGAATGTTCAGATAAGAAGGTGCTTATATTTTGATCGTGTGGTTTTGCTCTGTCATAATCACGGTCTGCATAACGGTCTTTAATTTCCGCTGGCAGGTTGGATTCCGCCACTCCATTAGCAACTTCATCTGCCATTAGTTTGCGAGCTTTTTCAGATGCAACCCATTTTCCGAACTTATATGGGTTTAGTGTCGGTGGTAGGCCACAGTCTTCCTCGACTTTTGTTCTGACTTGACGTAAATCTTCGCTAAGTATCCGAAGTGCATCCTCTCGACGCCGATCTATCCCGGTGTAAAACTCAATCATTTCCGGGTACGCCATGTATCTCATATCCGAAAAAATATAATCGGAAAATGTCGTTTCATGATGCATGCGTTGGGCGGCAAAATAATAAACCCAATAAGCAAATCTGAAAGAAAACATGTTGTTTCGAGAAATAATTATGTTGTTTCGATGTAATACGTCAAAAACAACATTTATCTCAAGGTCTATAAGTCTTTCCTGGCAGCAGTCTTGCGTTTTTCGTAGGAAACCGTCACGTGAAAAAACGTAATCGCCCTGTCTAATAAGGTATTCGCAAAAATAACCTAGAACATATTCGCAGTCTTTAAGGTCTGGTCGAAGTTTGTATGTAGGTATGTCATCAATGTTGAATAGGAGGAATAGTACTCGTTTGATTATTTCTGATCTATTTACCGGGCTTTCATCAAAATCTATTTCCGATACTTTGAGCAAGGTCAGGCAGTTAAGGGGGGTGCGATGGAGATTTAATACATCCATATCAGCAATGATTCGGGAGGTCACGCTGTCTTCGTCACCAATAGTTTTCTTTTCGTTGTAGCTTGCGACAAATTTTCTAATTTTTTCGCGCGACAAAGGCCACAGATACAGTGTTTCAAACTCTCTTCCAAGATCCACTGAATTAGTGGTTGTAACCCTGTTTATGTCGTCGTGCTGCATGCATATTATCGGCGCTGTGGGGAATAGTTTTGTTAAAAGATTAAATAGCTTTAGATCGTCTTTTTCAAAAGCAGACCAAGAATCTAAAATTATGCACTTTACATCGGATGACTGAAAACCCGTTAGCTCCAGTTCCTCCTGTACCGCAGTGTTTAATGCTGAACTGTTGGCTTTAATATTCTGGGCGTCAAGGTAAAGCCAAAGTTGCTGATCCGGACTGCACCATGCAGCATGGATTAGATAATGAGAAAGACAAGTAAGGCCATATTGTGGGGGCGCCTTTATTACTATTGGATGGGGCGCTTTCACGATAGACGCTAAATCGACAAGTCCATCTTCTTCAGCGCCTGAGTTTGTTTCTTGGTGTCGCGAAATAGTCGGGGTGATCCAATCCACGGGATTGGAAGAAAACAACTTCAATGCATCTGTTAATCGTTTTTTAAACTGCCGTTCAATGAAGATGCTTGCTGAGTTACCTTTGTCTATAACTGGAGCTGCATGTTTTGGGAGCGATGTTGTCAATTGCGAATCGGATGCTTGTTCAGGAGGGCAGAATTTATTTAGTTTGAAATTCCACCGTCCTAATGGCGCATGCTTTGCCACAGGTGCGATAGTCCAATCACTAGATTTTTTCTTGGTATGAAGAAGGACTTCACCTATTCCACTTTTATAATCAATACTGACGAGGTTGAAGCCAAATTCTTCTGACGCCTCTGCTCCAACAGCCCCCGCGCCAATCACTACGTGGCTTTCTAAAGGACTGACCCATGAATTATGTGTGTGTCCGTGTAGCCAAAAATCATAGTTTGCCGATATCTGGATTGTTGATATATCTCTGTCTGCTGTATTGAGCCAGTCAACTGGATGGTGTATTAAGCCGATTTTAATGTCAGCTTGTTTAAGGTTTTTGTTCGCAGTGTTGAATTGCCATTGGCCAGCGAGCCAGATATTACGATCATCTTCATCACCGGCGCACGTCCAAGCGGAGTTAAAACCGGCGATCCCTACGGTCACAGTGTTAATGGTTCTAGTGGTGCTGTACACATGCCGATTTTCAGGGTCGGATTGATGAGGTAAGTATCGCTTGATGAAGTCGCCGTATTCGTCAAGTCGGCTAATTGCGCTGCTGAACTCTATCGATCGATCGGCAAATCTTTGATTTATTTTGTCAATGTGACTGCTAGCGTCACTAGCCCAGTTTTCAAGCGTAAGTTGGGCGTCGGAGTTTATTGACTTGCGATTTACATCATGGTTTCCGGGAACTAAAAAAAGATTATCCTTTGGGAAAGGATCGCTTCCTGTTCCGCATATATTTAGTATCTCATCAAAGAACTTCTGAGCTATATCATACTGTTCTTTTAAAGGCATTCCTGGCATGTTGCCGAATGCAATATCACCGGTACAAAAAATAAGATCTGGCTTAGGCAGGTATCCATCTTTAAAATGCTCCACTAGATAGTCTATCAAAGATTCTCTAGATGCAGAGTCTCGCCACTCTTTTTTTGGAGAAAAGTGGATGTCTGAGATATGAAGCCAAGTTAATTTGCTCATGCGAGCCCCTTAGTTTTATTTAATTAAATAACTTGTAGCTACATTCTGCGTTTTAATAATTATCGTGCGTGGCCAATAATGCATTTTTTTACTTGGCTGCGTAGCTTTAGTGGTGTGCTCTAGTAATTGTTGTGTCAGTCGACTTTTCGGAAAGGATGAAGGACGGAGCGGATTAACCCCTAGTGAAAAAAAGACTGCGAACAAAACACTGGCGGCGCCCTCAATGAAGCTGAATTCCTGATGGTTGTG
The DNA here is from genome assembly GCF_023651955.1 of Pseudomonas sp. Y39-6. Lineage (NCBI taxonomy): Bacteria > Pseudomonadati > Pseudomonadota > Gammaproteobacteria > Pseudomonadales > Pseudomonadaceae > Pseudomonas > Pseudomonas sp. Y39-6. Next base: position 327,707 of record NZ_CP069594.1, read on the forward strand.
CCGGTAGGAAGCCTCCACCCAAAGGTTGAAAAAAATGGATGCTTGGCGGTGATAGGGTTTGTCTTCCATGGCACTCAACGCATTGACCCGCAGCGAGACAATTTACGGTATCAGGCATATTTGCTCAGCTGCCTGGATCCTGTTCAGCGTCTTCACGGTACTATATTGCCATCATGGAGTCCAAGTGCTGATTTGCCAATCATTGTCGTGAGTGCTGTGGTGTGAGCTGGAACGATTTACCCATACGTAGCTCAATGAGTTGTATCGTAAGTTTGTAGTAGTAGCGTGTTTCGGCCGTCCGCTCATTCAGCTTCTGGCTAAGAAACCACTGAAGGTGCTTTCGCTGCCAATTCCATGGTGTCGTTCTATGCCAGCGATGTGAGATGGCTGTTTGGATAGCAATTGCTTGACGAATGTGGCGTTGGCGAGTGGTTTTGGAACCATTCAGGACGCCAGTTAGGGAAGGTCTGAAGTAAGCAGCCGTTTTTAACGGCCTCGCTGTCTGAGGTTCAAAAAACACCGACTTAATCGAAAATCAGACCTTTCCTCCTGTCAGTTCACTGTTTTTTGCGGAATAGCACCTTTTCAGGGCTCATTGTCCACATCACAGGCGCACCTCGCCTGCATTCAACAGTCGTTTTCGCATCATCCACAGGTTCGATAAGGCAAACAGTGTGGTCTGCTGCGCGGTGTTTTTCACCAAGCCTCGGAAGCGGACTTTCGTATAACCAAACTGGCGCTTGATCACCCTGAATGGATGCTCAACCTTGGCCCGGACTTGAGCTTTCGCGTATTCGATTTTGCGGCGCATGCGACCGATCAGGCTCTTTTTTGCATGCTTCTTATAGCTGCTGGGGCGCGCTGCGATCGACCAGATCATCTGGCGATGTTGATGCTCCGCACGCTTCTCCACGCCGGTGTAACCGGCATCGCCAGAGACGTAAGTTTCCTCGCCATGCAGCAACTGATCGACCTGAGTCACGTCCGCCACATTCGCCGCCGTGCCCACCACGCTATGTACCAGACCGGATTCAACATCGACACCGATGTGCGATTTCATCCCGAAATAGTACTGATTTCCTTTCTTTGTCTGGTGCATTTCGGGGTCGCGTTTACCGTCCTTGTTCTTGGTCGAACTGGGCGCATGAATGATCGTCGCATCGACCACAGTTCCCTGACGCAGCAGCAAACCTCGGTCGCCCAAATAGCCGTTGATGACCTGCAAAATCCCACCGGCCAGCTCATGTTTTTCCAACAGCCGGCGGAAGTTGAGGATCGTGGTTTCATCCGGAATCCGATCCAAATGCAGCCCGGCAAACTGGCGCAGAATCGTGGTTTCGTAGAGGGACTCTTCCATCGCCGGATCGCTGTAGCCGAACCAGTTTTGCATCAGATGAACCCGCAGCATGGCCATCAACGGATACGCCGGACGACCGCCTTCACCCTTCGGATAATGCGGCTCGATCAACGCAATCAGGCCTTTCCAGGGCACGACCTGATCCATCTCAATCAGGAAACGCTCACGGCGGGTCTGCTTACGTTTGCCTGCGTACTCGGCATCAGCGAAAGACATTTGCTTCATCGGGGCTCAACCGTTCAGTTCGTGGGACAGCCGTATCTCACCAGATTTGGAAGTCTTTTTCAGAGTTTCCTTAGGAAAAGCTCCATATCGAATGGTTTGCTCATCCTCGGCCACCAATGTAAGCCGATACCACGTCGATACGGCCGTGCCCCAGCTCATAGCCGATTTGTGCTCGCGCTTCCTGATCGAGGTGTCGGTCGAGCTGGTAGCAACTGCCACCGTTGATGGGCGCAGGATGCTGAGTGATTTGCTCATATCGTTCGCACGCATAGGTCGCCCGCAATTAGTGAAAGCCCTTGAGGTTGTGCGTTTGTAAAATCTCCCGTGCGGGGCGAACGATTACCTGCTGGAAATCGAGGTAGCGTTCATTCCCTGCAAGCAGGTTGCGGCTACCGTCAGGTGAGACTTGAAGGGCGAATGCCAGTGCCTCGCGGATGTGCTCATCGACCGTTATCCACCGATGGGCCGAGGCGCCAGATCGGCCACCTTTGGTGCCGTCCTGGATGTTGATCTTCCCGAGTTGCTCGGCTTCCCGTTGCAGTCGAGGAAGGTCGGCCAAAATGGCCTCGCGCAAGCGCATTCCGGCGGCTCGCACCAAGTGCACGATGGCGGCAGCGCGTTGCATTTGGTGTTCGCGGAGTACGTCGACGATCCGTTTCACATGTTCGCGATCTTGGCCTTGCGGTACCGATTGACGAACACTGATGCGCCGCATTCCCAACGCCTTGCTCGGACTCACGACCTTCACATACTGATCACCCCGAAGTGCAGCCATGGTCCGGTTCACGCTGGACAATCGGTTTTGCGCGGTGGCGATGCCTATAGCGCCTTGGTCAACTTGCTGACGCAGATATCCGGCGTATTCCAGCAGGGTCTGCCGATCAATTTGTCGCGCATCGTTAATTCCTGGTCCATCCTCCGACCGACACCACCGAACAAAGGCCTGCCAGCGATCACTGTGCGCTTTAACGGTCCCATAGTGCCCGCCGCCGAATATGTCTTTCAGCGCTTGCGGCCCGGCATAGCTCAGTTGCCGACCATAGCCAAAATTCTGCCCGTCCCGTCTACCTACCAGTGCCATGATCAAACTCCTCTCGAAGCCAAACCTTTGAGACTTTCCCCACGTCATCCCGCCAAGAATGTTGAGTGTTATCAGGGATCAAGGCCCCTGCGGCCTGTGAGGGTTGTCCACTAACGCGGGACTTACGGCTCTTTACGGCCGGGAGCTTGGGCATCTCATGATCTGGTCTCCTGAACACTTCCGAAGAAGTGGGCGGGTGGAGGCTACGCTGGCTGACGAGACCGGCGCCGCGAGATCCTGAGTCGGGTGAAGGCAGTGAGGCGATGACCGGGGCATACCTGACTGTCAGTCAGGTGCAGTCCATTCCGTGGGCTGCGGCACCATCATCTGCATCGCTGTTGCTGGTGACTTCGGTGTTTGTCACGCCGATTGTCACGTGGGGAAATGCCGCAATGCCTTGTACGAGGTGGGCTGCAGCAGTGGTAGGAGCGCCCGTCTCTTTCCGGGAGAAAGAGACGGGCGCAGGTTGGCGCAATGAAATGACCAAGCGGATAGGTTGCTGCAGGGCAGCTATGAAAGGGGGAAGTTGCCGCAGTGGGCACACTGGTAAAAGTAGGCATCCATCACATCGCTGTGACCGTGCGAGCCGCCGGACGCTAATCGCACTTTGGGAGAACCACCACGGTGTGGCGTAGCCTTAAAGGTTCTGGCTACCTGGGTTGCTGTCAACGACAGCGCTTTGCCCGATCTTTTCTACGCCTGTGGATAATTTGGGTCAAGGCTCGAATTTTCGAGAGTTCTGCGGCTGTGGATGAAATTATCCACCGGTGGAAATCTGTGGTTTTCCACAGACAGTTGCGTGGGCTTTAGATTTTTTAAGTGAGGTCCATCCAAGCAGGGCGGCTTTGCAGCCCTGTTTGGATGGACCCGCGTGGACAAGCGGATCACTGAGATATGAAGACCGAGCGCTTACTCGGTTGCGCCACGTTTTGCTTTTAGGCGAGTGACGTTCGCTCCGGTCTGGTTCGCGAACTCGTGGGGAGTGACATGCTCCTGCCGGTTGGCCTCCAGGTACCGGCTCCACCAGTTCATGATCAGCCTGCGCTCCTCGATGAATTCGGCCTTGTGGATGTAGGCGGCGCGGACGTTGTTGCGTTCCTTGTGGCTCATCTGCCGTTCAATAGCTGTCTCCGACCACAATCCTGACTCGATCAGTGCGCTGCAGGCCATCGAACGAAACCCATGCCCGCAGATATCGGTTTTGGTGTCGTATCCCATCGTCCGTAGCGCGTTGTTCACGGTATTTTCGGACATGGGCTTCCAAGGTTTGGCATCCCCTGCGAAGACCAATGCGAATTTGCCTGTGAGTGCATGGATTTTTTCGAGTAGCGCCACTGCTTGCGGCGATAAGGGTACTAAATGGATATCCCCTGCCATCTTCGTACCCCTTGTGGAAAAGGGTACTCCTTCCAGCGCGGGGCGAGTGTCCGGTATCTCCCAGGTGCCGCGCTTGAGGTCGAACTCGCTCCAGCGTGCGAAACGCAGCTCGCTGGATCGTACAAACACATGCAGCGACAGCATCACCGTCAGACGGGTAAGTGCCCGGCCTTTATAGGTGTCGATCCGCTCCTGCAGTTCCGGCAGTCGCGATAAGGGTAGAGCGGGGCGATGCACCACCCGCGGGGCCTTGATCGAGCCTTCGAGGTCGTAAGCAGGGTTTATGGTGATAAGCCGGAGGCGCTTTGCCTCGCGCATTATGCTCTGCAGGTAGTTTTGTACCCTTAAAGCAACGTCTATCGTTCCGCGCTTCTTGATCGCTTCCAAGGGCTGCATAAGGTCATGGGTGTCGAGATCAACAATGGCGCGTGCGCCGATCAGCGGGAACACGTGGGTTTTGAGGCGGCTCATCACTGTCTTGGAATGGCCTGGTGCCCACTTGGCCGACATTTCCGTATGCCAGTCGAGCGCAACGCTTTCAAAGGTTCTGCCTTTGATCACGGCTTCCGCCTTGGCTTGGTGCTTGGTCTCTATGGGATCAATGCCATCCGCCAGCATTCGCTTGACCTCCAAGCGCTTGCGGCGCGCATCGGCGAGGCCGATGACGGGGTAGTTGCCGAACGAGGTCAGTCCTTCCCGTCCGTCAGGTTTGACGTAACGGAGCCGCCAGCCTTTGCGGCCATTGGGTTGGACTAGGAGGTAGAGGCCATCGCCGTCGAAAAGCTTGTAGGCGCGGTCTGTAGGTTTTGCCAAGCGGCAAGCTGCGTCGGAGAGCGGAGCTGTGGTGCGCGACATAAGGGTACTCCCTTTTATCGAAGTGACCTGTATCCCAAACTCTACCCTTAAAACGGTTGGAATCCATCAGTTTCTGACGGAAACCGATGGAACGCCAAAACGAAAAAACCCGCCAGAAGGCGGGTTTTTCGGGGGTTCCAGAGATTTTGAAAGCCTTCTCTGGAACCTTGTATGGTGCCGGCACCAGGAGTCGAACCCGGGACCTACTGATTACAAGTCAGTTGCTCTACCAACTGAGCTATACCGGCGTGTTAGGGCGACGATTATAGCGATTGAAAAAGTTCTGTAAACCCCTGAAATCTGACTATTTTTGCGAAAACCCAAGTTTTCGCCCTTCGCCCTGCATTTACCTGCTTCTCCCGCAGCCAAATGCCCCGATCAGCGCTCGTGCATGGCCTCTGCGCGGGATTTGATGATTGGCTTGAGCAGGTAGCTCAAGATGCTCTTCTTGCCGGTGATGATGTCCACAGAGGCCACCATGCCGGGGATGATCAGCAGGGGTTTGTCGTCGGTGCCGAGGTGGCTGCGGTCGGTGCGCAGTTTGATGACGTAGAAGGTGTTTTTCTTCTCTTCATCCATCACGGTGTCGGCGCCGATCTGTTCGAGTTTGCCTTTGAGGCCGCCGTAGATGGTGTAGTCGTAGGCGGTGAATTTGATCATTGCTTCCTGGCCGGGGTGGAGGAAGGCGATGTCTTGCGGGCGGATCTTGGCTTCTACCAGCAAGGTGTCGTCCAGCGGTACGACTTCGGCGATGTCGCTGCCGGGCTGGATCACGCCGCCTACGGTGTTGACCAGCATTTGCTTGACGATACCGCGCACGGGGGAGGTGACCATGGTGCGGCTGACGCGGTCTTCCAGGCCTTTGGAGGTGGCTTGGGCCTTGCTCAGGTTGGTGCGCGCTTCGTTCAGTTGAGCCAGGGCTTCGCTGCGGAATTTGCCGCGGGTCTCGTCGATTTTGCGTTGCACTTCGTTGATGGCGGCCTGGGCGCGGGGGATGGCCAGGGTGGTGCCGTCGAGCATGCCGCGAGTTTCCACTTCGGAGCGTTTGAGGCGCAGCACTTCTACCGGCGAGACCGCGCCCTGTTGTACCAGCGGTTCGGACATGCCGATCTCCTGGCGCAGCAGGTTCAGGCTGTTGCGGTATTGGTCCTGCTTGGAGGCGAATTCACGCAGTTCCTGCTGGCGTTGCAGCAGTTGTTGTTGCAGCCCGCCGATTTCGTCCGACAGTTGCTGGCGTCGGCTCAGGTACAGCGACTCTTCGTTCGAAGCCTGGTTGGGCACGGCTTTGCGCGCGTCTTCGGTAATGTTCAGCGGGCGATTTTCGACTTCGGCGCTGAGGCGCTCCACGCGCAGTTCCATGGCCACGCGGTCGGCTTCGGTTTCGCCGACGTTGGAGGCAAAGCGTGTGTCGTCCAGGCGTACCAGCGGCGCGCCGGCGTCGACGATTTGGCCTTCATGCACGTAGATCTGGGCGACGATGCCGCCTTCCAGGTTCTGGATTTTCTGGATGCGCGAGGAGGGGATCGCCTTGCCTTCGCCTTTGGTCACTTCATCGATGATCGCAAAGTGCGCCCACAGTATCAGGAACACGAAGAAGCCGATCACGCCCCAAATGGTCAGGCGCACGATGCGCGGGGCGTCGTCGACCAGGGCTTTTTCGACTTCGGGCAAGGGCTGGTCTTCGAGCGAGTCGGTGCCTCTGAAATAGCCGAAGATGACGTCTTTCAAACGGCGTGGGCCGGATTTAAGCAACACTGATCTGCCCCTTTTTCAGCGCTTCCATGACGGCCGCTTTTGGACCGTCCGCGAGTATCTGGCCACGGTCGATCACCAGCAGGCGATCCACCAGGCTCAACAGCGAGGCGCGGTGGGTGACCAGAATCACCGTCTTGTTTTCGATCACCGACTGCAAGCGCTGTTTCAGGCGCTCTTCGCCGGTGTTGTCCATGGCGCTGGTCGGTTCGTCCAGCAGCAGGATCGGTGGGTTCAATAGCAACGCACGGGCGAGGGCGACGTTTTGTCGCTGGCCGCCGGAGAGGTTTTGCCCGCGTTCGCCCACTTGCAGTTCGTAACCTTGCGGATGCAGCCTGGCAAATTCATGCACGCCGGCCAGTTCTGCGGCTTGCAGCACCATTTCGTCGTCCACGTAGCGTGCGCCCGAGACGAGGTTGTCGCGCAAGGTGCCGGCCAGCAGTTGGATGTCCTGGGCCACGTAGCCGATGTTGTGGCGCAATTCGCTGACATCGATCTGGCGAATGTCCACGCCATCGACCAGCAACGAGCCCGAATCCGGCTGGTAAAGACCGACCAGCAGTTTGGCCAGCGAGCTTTTGCCCGAGCCGCTGCGCCCGATGATGCCGATCTTCTCGCCCGCCCGCACATTCAGGTTGATGCCGCGCAGCGCCAGGTTTTGTTGGTTCGGGTAGGTGAAGTCGACTTCGCGGAACGTCATCGCGCCTTGCAGCGCCTTGCGGCTGAGCGGGCGTTCGTCGTAGTTGCGTTCTTGCGGCAACTCCATCATCTGGTCGACCGAGACCATCGTCACCTTGGCTTGCTGGTAGCGCGTCAGCAGCCCCGACAGTTGCGCCAACGGGCCCAGTGCGCGACCGCTGAGCATGTAGCAGGCAACGAGGCCGCCCATGCTGAGGGCGCCATCAATGATCTGGTACACGCCGAAAATGATCATCGCCACGCCGGCCACTTGCTGGATCAGCAAGGTGATGTTCATGGCCAGGCCGGACAACACCTTGACCCGCAGTTCCAGGCGGCTGAGGGTGCCAATGGTCTGTTCCCATTGATACTGGCGCTCGCTTTCTGCGTTATTGACCTTGACCGCATCGAGCCCGGCGAGGGTTTCGATCAGGCTCGACTGGCGCTCGGCGCCCAGGGCCATGGTGCGCTCCAGTGTCGCAGTCAGCGGTTTCTGGAGCATGTGGCCGATACCCAGGGCCAGCGGGAAGGCGATGATCGGAATCCACACCAGGTGGCCGCCGAGCATGGCGATCACCACCAGGATGATCAGGGTGAAGGGCAGGTCGATCAGGCTGGCGAGGGTCAGCGAGGTGAGGAAGTCGCGCATCCCCTGGAATTCATGGATGTTCTGCGCAAAGCTGCCGACCCGCGCCGGGCGCACTTTCATGGCCATGCCCACGATGCGCTCGAACAGCGTCGCGGAGATGATCAGGTCGGTTTTTTTGCCCGCCAGGTCCAGGCATAAACTGCGCAGGCTCTTGAGCAGCAGATCGAACAGGTACGCGCCGCAGATACCGATGGCCAGCACCCACAAGGTGGCGGTGGCCTGGTTGGGGACCACGCGGTCATACACGTTCATCACAAACAGCGGTGCGGCCAGGGCGATCAGGTTGATCACCAGGCTCGCGGCGATTGCGTCGGCGTAGAGCCAGCGCGAGCGCTTGAGGGTGTCTCGGAACCACGAGCGTGCGCGCGGAATCAGCGTGCCGCTGGTGATGTCAAATTTATGCTGCGGTTGGGCGAAAAATACCCGACCGCTGTAATCCTGACTCAAGGTTTCACGGCTGACCTGTACTTCGCCGCCGTCGCTTTCGCTGAGCAGCAGTCGCGCCGTGTCGCCTTCCCAGCCCAACAGCACCGCGCTGCGCCCTTCCTTGAGCAGCAGCATGGCGGGCAGTGCGATGGATGGAATCTGTTCCAGCTTGCGCTGCAGCAACCGCCCCTGCAAACCCGCCCGAGCGGCTGCACGCGGCAGCAGCTCGGCGCTCAGGCGCTGGGCCGCGAGTGGCAGCCCAGTGGTCAGCATTGCGCGGCTGGCGGGTTTGTAATGCAGTGAGCAGAGTGTCAACAACCCGTCCAGCAAGGGGTCGTCATGCTGACTGCGCGGGTCATGGTTGAGTTGCGCCACACCTATTTCAGAATCCAAGCTGACTCTCTCTTACTGCAGTTGAGTGGTCCAACGCCGTCAAGAATCAGTTCATCCCTGGCAGGTTTACCGACGGTTTAATATCGTTCTGCACAACCGATGCCATCGGCGCTACCACGCCCTGACTTCTCAGCAGTTGGCCCATGTCGGCCTTGATTCGATACTGCGTGTAGATCTGCAGGTTTTTGATCTGCGCCAGACGCTGCTGAGCGGTGAACAGTTCATTCTCGCTGTCGAGCAAGTCGAGCAGTGTACGCTCACCGAGGCTGAACTGCTGTTGATACGAGGTACGTACTCGCGTGCTGCGGTCCACGTATTCCTGCGCGATCGGCACCTGCTGGGTGGCGTTGTTGTAGGCGTTCCACGCCAGGCCCAGCTCTTCGTTCAGCTGACGCAGGGCGTTGTTGCGGATGTCCAGCGCCTGGGAGGCCTGGGAAGCCTTGGACTGCAGGTTGGCCTTGTCGGTGCCGCCGTTGAACAGGTTGAACTGCATGTTCAGCATGGCGGAATAGCTGTTGTCATGGCCTGGGTCGCCGGCGATGTTGTCGTTGGCCGAACGTTGCAGCACCGCATCGAAGCGCGGGTAGAAGGTCGACTTGGCGGATTCGTACTGCTTTTCAGCGGCGGTGATATCCGATTCGGCAGAGCGCAATACCGGGCTGTCGGCAATCATCTGGCGGCGTGCGTCATCCAGGCTGGCTGGCAGCAAGGTCACGATGCCCGCTGGCTTTTCCAGTTGGTCAGGCTCTTGGCCGACAACGCTCATGTAGTTGGTATTGGCGTCAGCCAGGTTGGTCTGTTCGGTGATCAGGTTGTTTCGAGCCTGAGCCAGACGGGCTTCGGCCTGGTCCATGTCCGCCATTCTTCCGACGCCACGGCTGGTGCGCAATTTGATCTGGTCAAAAATGCGTTCGTGGCTTTTCAGGTTCTCTTCTGCCAGTTGCACCATCTCGCGACGGGTCAAGACATCCAGATAAACCTGGGCGACCGTCAGGGCGGTGCGCTCGGTCGTGTTGAGCAGCGCATAACCGCGGGAATTGGCGGTGGCTTGTTGGCGGCCTACTTCATTTTGGGTGCCAAAACCCTGGAACAGGTTTTGCTGCAGACGAATGGTCGATTCGCCGCGGTTCATGGTTTTCCAATCGTGGCTGTTGCTGGCCGCGCGGGTGGTGGTGTTGTCCGAGCTTTCACGGCCATAACCGCCCAGCAAGTCGACTTTAGGCAAGTAGCCGCCTTTGGCTGCGTCGACTTGGTAGTCAGCAGCAATGCGCGCATTGACACCCGCTTGGATCTCCGGATGGACTTCCACCGCTTTCTGCATCGCTTCCGTCAGCGTTTGAGCCTGTACGAAACTGGCGGCTAGAGCAAAAGGCAAAGCTTTGAATAAGTGCAAACGCATTGTGATTCTTCCCTGGGGATTGGTTGCCTGGAAAACCGCAACAAACTTGAAATAGTGCATTGGATTGGCAACCGAAATCACTGCTTGTCATGAGTGCTGGACGGTGCAAACAGAAAGTCGCGATGCCGTGTAAATATCAATGTGACATTACCGGGCGGATTGTTTAGGATGGCGCCAAATAGGTCAATACCTTGACGGAAAAGTAATTCGTCGAGCAAAACACCAAAATATTGACGCCAAATTTTTTACATGGGTTTAACGTACTCCAGCTATTGAATCGGCACTAGAGAGAAAGGCCGGTCTCCATGATGGATGCCCCCTGAACGGTAATACACGGAGAGTCTTTTATGAGCAGCGTTGCGGTCGTCAAAAGCATTGTCGGTCAAGTGTTTGCGGTATCCCCGGAAGGGATTCGTCGCCTGCTGGTAGAAGGGGATCGTTTGTTTGCAGGGGAGCAGGTGGAAACCGGTCCTGCCGGCTCCGTGTCGCTGGAGCTTGCCGATGGCCGCACCCTTGACCTGGGGCGCGACACGCAATGGAGCGCGAACACGCCTGACTCAGTGACCGACCTGAGTGCCGCCACTGCCCAGGAAGCACCCTCCGTTGCCGAACTGCAGCAAGCCATCGCTGCCGGTGCCGACCCGACCCAAGACCTTGAAGCCACAGCTGCCGGCCCGACTGCCGCTGGCGCGGACGGCGCCGTGGGTGGCGGCCACAGCTTTGTCGTGCTGGACGCCACCGCAGGCACGGTTGACCCTACCATCGGTTATCCGACGAACGGCTTGAATGCCGCCGATGCCGCGACCAGCCTGTTCACCGCCGCTACCAATAACAGCCTCGATCCGCGCAGCGTCACCATCACCTTGACTGCCACGCCGAGCATCACCGAAGCCGGCGGCGTCGTGGTTTACACCGTGTTTGTCACCCAGGCGCCGACCAGTGACCTGACCGTCACCTTGTCCAACGGCTTGTCTGTCGTGGTCCTCGCCGGCCAGACCGCGGGCGCGCTGAACGTCACGTTCGCGGGCAATGACACGCCTTACCTGGATGCCTCGTCGATCTCCGCCACCATCACCGGCACGTCCGGCGGCGGCAACCTGATCATCACCACCGACCCGGCGCCGGCCGTTACGCAGATCAATGACACCATCGACACCACCACCGTCACGCTGAGCGCGAACGCGTCGGTCGATGAGGGCGGCAAGATCGTTTATACCGCGACCGTGAACAACGCCGCGCAGACCGACGTCACCATCACGCTGTCCAACAACACCACCATCACCATCGAAGCCGGTAAAACCACGGGCACCGTCAGCGTCGATACGCCGGCAAACCTGGCCGATGGCAAAGACCTGACCGTCAGCGCCACCATCACCGGTGCAAGCGGCGGTAACTACGAAAACCTGGCGATCAACCCGGAAGCCGCCACTACCACCGTGATCGCTGTCGACAACCCGAGCGTGCTGGTCGCAGACACCAACACGGTTGCCGAGGAGCAGGTTGCCACTGGCAACGTGCTGAGCAATGACAGCGACATCGACAACGTGCTGACCGTCGCGACGTTCACCGTTGGCGGCACCACGTATAACGCAGGCCAAACCGCCATTGTCGAAGGTGTCGGTACCGTCACCATCGGTGCGGATGGTGCGTATGCGTTTACCCCGGTCAAGGATTACAACGGTGAAGTGCCGCAAATCGGCTACACCACCAATACCGGTTCGAGCAGCACGCTGGACGTGACGGTGACGCCGGTTAACGACGCGCCGGTGGCAGTGGTGGTCGCAGCGAACGGAGCTGAAGATCCGGCCCAGGGCATTGCGGTCAAACTGAGTGCGACCGATGGGGATGGTTTGGCGAACGTGAAATCGTTCACTGTTGGCACGCCAACCAATGGCACGTTCTACACCGACGCGGCCATGACCAAACCGGTGACCGGCTCGATCGACGCGGTCAACGGCGAAGCGACGATTTACTTCAAGCCGAACGAAAACTTCAACGGCACCGCGAATTTCACCTATACCGCGACCGACAGCGGCAACGCGGATGGCAGCAACCCGCTGACCTCTGCTCCGGCTAACGGCACTGTCACTGTGACGGCGGTCAACGATGCACCGGAAGCGATCGCGACCACTGCAACCGGGACTGAAGATCCAAGCGTAGGCATTGCGGTCAAGCTGAGCGCGACCGATGTGGATGGCCTGGCGAACGTGAAATCGTTCACCGTCGGCGAGTCGGCCAACGGCACGTTCTACACCGACGCTGCCATGACCAAGCCGGTGACTGGCGCGATTGACGCGGTCAATGGCGAAGCCACCGTGTACTTCAAGCCGAACGAAAACTTCAACGGCACCGCGAACTTCACCTACACCGCGACCGACAGTGGCAACGCTGACGGCAGCAACCCGCTGACCTCTGCGCCGGCTAACGGCACTGTCACTGTGACGGCGGTCAACGATGCGCCTGAGGCTGTGGCGACCACTGCGACGGGCTCTGAAGATTCGGCCCAGGGTATTGAAGTCAAGCTTTCGGCCACCGACGTAGACGGCGTGGACAACGTGAAATCGTTCACTGTCGGCACGCCAACCAATGGCACGTTCTACACCGATGCTGCCATGACCAAACCGGTGACTGGCTCGATTGATGCGGTCAACGGCGAAGCGACTGTTTACTTCAAGCCAAACGAAAACTTCAACGGCACCGCGAATTTCACTTATACCGCGACCGACAGCGGCAACGCTGACGGCAGCAACCCGCTGACTTCGACCCCAGCCAACGGCACCATCACTGTCACTGCGGTGAACGATGCGCCGGTGGCTGTGGCGACCACTGCGACCGGTTCTGAAGATCCGGCCCAGGGCATCGAAGTCAAGCTTTCGGCCACTGATATCGATGGCGTGGAGAACGTGAAATCGTTCACCGTCGGCACGCCTACCAACGGCACGTTCTACACCGATGCGGCCATGACCAAGCCGGTAACCGGCTCGATCGACGCGGTCAACGGCGAAGCCACGGTTTACTTCAAACCGAACGAAAACTTCAACGGCACGGCGAACTTCACCTACACCGCGACCGACAGCGGCAATGCTGATGGCACCAACCCGCTGACTTCTACTCCGGCCAACGGCACTATCACCGTGACTGCGGTCAACGATGCGCCAGAAGCTGTCGCCACTACCGCGACCGGTTCTGAAGATCCGGCCCAGGGCATCGAAGTCAAGCTTTCGGCCACTGATATCGATGGCGTGGAGAACGTGAAATCGTTCACCGTCGGCACGCCTACCAACGGCACGTTCTATACCGACGCTGCCATGACCAAGCCGGTAACCGGCTCGATCGACGCGGTCAACGGCGAAGCCACGGTTTACTTCAAACCGAACGAAAACTTCAACGGCACGGCGAACTTCACCTATACCGCGACCGACAGTGGCAACGCTGACGGCACCAACCCGCTGACTTCTACTCCGGCCAACGGCACTATCACCGTGACGGCGGTCAACGATGCGCCGGTCGCCGCACCGACCACCGCAACGGGTTCTGAAGATCCGGTTCAAGGCATCGAAGTCAAACTGAGCGCGACCGACGTAGATGGCGTGACAGACGTGAAATCCTTCACCGTCGGCACCCCAACCAACGGCACCTTCTACACCGACGCGGCCATGACCAAGCCAGTTACTGGCTCGATCGACGCCGTTAACGGTGAAGCCACCGTTTACTTCAAACCAAACGAAAACTTCAACGGCACCGCGAACTTCACCTACACCGCCACCGACGGCGGTATTGCTGACGGCGGCAGCCCGCTGACCTCTGCGCCTGCCAACGGCACTATCACCGTGACCCCGGTCAACGATGCACCAGTGGCTGCGGCCACTACCGCAACGGGTGCTGAAGATCCAAGCGTAGGTATCGCGGTCAAACTGAGCGCGACGGACGTAGACGGCGTGGCGGACGTGAAATCGTTCACTGTCGGCACGCCTACCAACGGCACGTTCTACACCGACGCCGCCATGACCAAACCGGTGACCGGCTCGATCGACGCCGTCAACGGCGAAGCCACCGTTTACTTCAAGCCAAATGAAAACTTCAACGGCACCGCGAACTTCACCTACACCGCGACCGACGGCGGTATTGCTGACGGCGGCAGCCCGCTGACCTCGGCTCCGGCCAACGGCACCATCACCGTGACTCCGGTCAACGATGCACCGGTCGCCGCACCGACCACCGCAACGGGTTCTGAAGATCCGGTTCAAGGCATCGAAGTCAAACTGAGCGCGACCGACGTAGATGGCGTGACAGACGTGAAATCGTTCACCGTCGGCACCCCAACCAACGGCACGTTCTACACCGACGCCGCCATGACCAAGCCAGTGACTGGCTCGATTGACGCAGTCAACGGCGAAGCCACCGTTTACTTCAAGCCAAACGAAAACTTCAACGGCACCGCGAACTTCACCTACACCGCGACCGACGGCGGTATCGCTGACGGCGGCAGCCCGCTGACCTCGGCTCCGGCCAACGGCACCATCACCGTGACTCCGGTCAACGATGCGCCGGTCGCCGCACCGACCACCGCAACGGGTTCCGAAGATCCGGTTCAAGGCATCGAAGTCAAACTGAGCGCCACCGACGTAGACGGCGTGGCAGACGTGAAATCCTTCACCGTCGGCACCCCAACCAACGGCACCTTCTACACCGACGCGGCCATGACCAAGCCGGTAACCGGCTCGATCGACGCGGTCAACGGTGAAGCCACCGTTTACTTCAAGCCAAACGAAAACTTCAACGGCACCGCGAACTTCACCTACACCGCCACCGACGGCGGCATTGCTGGCGGCGGCAGCCCGCTGACCTCGGCTCCAGCCAACGGCACCATCACCGTGACTGCGGTGAACGACGCTCCGGTACTGGGCAACGCCTCGACCAACGCATTCGGCGACACCTATATTGAAGGCAAGCCTGGCGGCTACGTGGCGGCGAACCTGACCGTCAGCGACGTCGACAACAACACCCTGCAAAGCGCCAAAGTCACACTCGTCAACCACCTGGCAGACGATGTACTGATCGCAGATGTCAGCAACACCAAAATTGCAGTCAGCTACGACAAGGCCACGGGCATCTTGACCTTGTCCGGTGAGGCCACCACGGCTGAGTACCAGGAAGTCCTGCGTTCGGTACACTTCGCCAGCGAAAGCGAGAACCCGGACCCGGCCAATCGCACCCTGACCATCACCGTCAACGACGGCCAGCTGGATTCGGCGCCTGTCACCTCCGTGGTGTACGTGGTTCCGGTGAACGATCCGCCTGAGGTCAAGTTCGACAGCACCACATTCACTGAGCAAAAAGACGCAGTCGCGCTGGTCGAAAACCTGACCATCAAAGACGTCGACAACACCACCTTCAGCAAAGTCGTGGTCACCGTCGACCACCTGGCTGCAGGTGATTTGCTCAGCAATACCGATGTGCTCAAGGCCCTGGCCGTTGCCGGGATCACCATCACCCAGAGCGGCAGCGCCGCCGACGGGAAAATCGTCTACACCCTCACCAGCGACTCGAAGGCCGGCAGCAGCGCCGCCGACTTCGTCAAACTGGTTGAAGCCATCACCTTCCAGAGCCCGGGCAATAACCCTGTCGGTACCGATCGTACCGTCACCATCGATGTGACTGACAACGGTGGCGGCAACCTGGATCGCGAACCGCCGGAAACCGGCAGCGCCACTGGCAAGGTCACTATCGACCTGTTCAACGACGCCCCGACTGCATCGGCCGACAACACCACCGCCGATGAAGACCATACCGCCAAGATCGTGCTGGACGGCAAGGATGTGGACGGTACCGTCTCCAGCTTTGTCATCACCACCTTGCCGGAAAACGGCAAGCTGTACAGCGATGCCACGCTGCAAACCGAACTCAAAGTCGGCGACTCGGTGCCAGCGGGTGCCGACGGCAAGGCCGCGGTTTATTTCGCCCCGACCGGCGACTGGAGCGGCAAAACCGAGGTGACGTTCACTGCGGTCGACAACGGCGGTAAATCGAGCGCCGTAACGACGGCCGACATCACGATCGCGCCGGTTACCGACACTCCGCACCTGGGCCTGCTCGGCGGCGGCCCTGTGACCTCGATCAACTTCGACAGCGCCAACCTCAATGGTTCGTGGGGCATCGTCGGGGTAAATGACGCCAACAACGCGCCTGTCAGTGGCACCCCGAGCACTCCGTGGCTCACGGGGAATGCCGGCGGCCAAGTCGAAATCGGCCAAAGCAGCAACTACGGCGTAGAGACCCCAGGCAACAGCCAGGTCATCGAGCTTGAGAAAAACGCCGGCGACGACTCCAGCCTGTACACCATCATCAAGGCAGAAGCCGGCACGGCGTACACCATCTCGGTCGACTACTCGCCGCGTGCGGGCGCCGAGAACAATTCGGTGATCGACGTATTCTGGGGCGGCGTCAAAGTCGGCACCCTGGATACCACCACCGTCGGCATGAAGACTTACACCTTCGTCGTGCCGGTCACTGCTGACGGCGATGCCAAACTCGAGTTCAAAGCCCCGGCCGGGGATGCAAACAACTCGTTGGGCGGCGTGCTGGACAACATCAACGTCACCCAGGTGCTGAACACCGGCCTGGAAGACCATGCGATCAAGCTGTCGACCATCGACGCATACGCCACCGACAAGGATGGCTCCGAGACGCTCAAGCTGGAAGTCGGTGGCATACCGCTCAACGCGACCATCTCCGATGGCACGCCGGGCCA
This sequence comes from Pseudomonas sp. Y39-6, assembly GCF_023651955.1. Classification (NCBI taxonomy): domain Bacteria; kingdom Pseudomonadati; phylum Pseudomonadota; class Gammaproteobacteria; order Pseudomonadales; family Pseudomonadaceae; genus Pseudomonas; species Pseudomonas sp. Y39-6. Next base: position 344,650 of record NZ_CP069594.1, read on the forward strand.
CACCTTCACCGCGACGGCTGGCAATCAAAGCGTCGACATCAGCAACTGGAACAAGGCCACCCTGGTCTTCACCCCGGCGGAAAACGCCAACGGCCTGGTGAACCTCACCGTCACCGCCACCGCGCAGGACGGCACGGCTGATCCGAAGTCCGAGTCGATCACCCTGCCGATCAACGTGATTGCCGTTAACGATGCGCCAGAAGCTATCGCGACTACCGCGACCGGTTCCGAAGATCCGGTTCAAGGTATCGAAGTCAAACTTTCGGCTACTGATATCGATGGCGTGGAGAACGTGAAATCGTTCGCGGTTGGTACGTCGACCAACGGTACGTTCTATACCGATGCGGCGATGACCAAACCGGTGACTGGCTCGATCGACGCCATCAACGGCGAAGCCACGGTTTACTTCAAGCCAAATGCGAACTTCAACGGCACGGCGAACTTCACCTATACCGCCACCGACAGTGGCAATGCTGACGGCAGCAACCCGCTGACCTCGGCGCCTGCCAATGGCACCATCACTGTGACTGCGGTGAACGATGCGCCGGTTGCCGCACCGACCACTGCAACGGGTTCTGAAGATCCGGTCCAGGGTATCGAAGTTAAGCTTTCGGCCACTGACGTAGACGGCGTGGCGGACGTGAAATCGTTCACCGTCGGCACGCCAACCAATGGCACGTTCTACACCGATGCGGCCATGACCAAGCCAGTGACTGGCTCGATTGACGCGATCAACGGCGAAGCCACCGTTTACTTCAAGCCGAACGCGAACTTCAACGGTACCGCCAACTTCACTTACACCGCCACCGACGGTGGCATTGCTGACGGCGGCAGCCCGCTGACCTCAGCACCTGCCAACGGCACCATCACCGTAACTCCGGTCAACGATGCGCCTGTGGCTGTGACCACTACCGCGAGCGGTGCTGAAGATCCAAGCGTAGGTATCGCGGTCAAGCTGTCCGCCACCGACGTAGACGGCGTGGCAGACGTGAAATCCTTCACCGTCGGCACGCCTACCAACGGCACGTTCTACACCGACGCCGCTATGACCAAACCGGTGACCGGTTCCATTGACGCAGTCAACGGCGAAGCGACCGTTTACTTCAAGCCAAACGAAAACTTCAACGGCACGGCGAACTTCACCTACACCGCCACCGACGGCGGTATCGCTGACGGCGGCAGCCCGCTGACCTCAGCGCCTGCTAACGGCACTATCAGCGTGACTCCGGTCAACGATGCGCCAGTGGCTGTGACCACTACCGCAACGGGTGCTGAAGACCCAAGCGTAGGTATCGCGGTCAAACTGAGCGCGACCGACGTGGATGGCGTGGCAGACGTGAAATCGTTCACCGTCGGCACGCCAACCAATGGCACGTTCTACACCGATGCGGCGATGACCAAGCCAGTGACCGGCGCTATTGATGCGGTCAACGGCGAAGCGACCGTTTACTTCAAGCCGAACGCGAACTTCAACGGCACCGCGAACTTCACCTACACCGCTACCGACGGTGGTATTGCCGACGGCGGCAGCCCGCTGACCTCAGCACCTGCCAACGGCACCATCACCGTGACTCCGGTCAACGACGCGCCAGTGGCTGTGACCACTACCGCAACCGGTGCTGAAGACCCAAGCGTAGGTATCGCGGTCAAACTGAGCGCGACCGACGTAGACGGTGTGGCAGACGTGAAATCCTTCACCGTCGGCACGCCAACCAATGGCACGTTCTACACCGATGCGGCCATGACCAAGCCAGTGACTGGCTCGATTGACGCGGTCAACGGCGAAGCGACCGTTTACTTCAAGCCGAACGCGAACTTCAACGGCACCGCGAACTTCACTTACACCGCGACCGACGGCGGTATCGCTGACGGCGGTAGCCCGCTGACCTCGGCACCTGCCAACGGCACCATCACCGTGACCCCGGTCAACGACGCGCCTGTGGCTGTGACCACTACCGCGACCGGTGCTGAAGATCCAAGCGTAGGTATCGCGGTCAAACTGTCCGCCACCGACGTAGATGGAGTGGCAGACGTGAAATCCTTCACCGTCGGCACGCCAACCAATGGCACGTTCTACACCGATGCGGCCATGACCAAACCGGTGACCGGTTCCATTGACGCGGTCAACGGCGAAGCGACCGTTTACTTCAAGCCGAACGCGAACTTCAACGGCACCGCGAACTTCACTTACACCGCGACCGACGGCGGTATCGCTGACGGCGGTAGCCCGCTGACCTCCGCGCCTGCTAACGGCACTATCACCGTGACCCCGGTCAACGATGCGCCTGTGGCTGTGACCACTACCGCAACCGGTGCTGAAGATCCAAGCGTAGGTATCGCGGTCAAACTGTCCGCCACCGACGTAGATGGAGTGGCAGACGTGAAATCCTTCACCGTCGGCACGCCAACCAATGGCACGTTCTACACCGACGCGGCGATGACCAAACCGGTGACCGGTTCCATTGACGCAGTCAACGGCGAAGCCACGGTTTACTTCAAACCAAACGAAAACTTCAACGGCACTGCGAACTTCACCTATACCGCCACCGACAGTGGCAATGCTGACGGCAGCAACCCGCTGACCTCGGCGCCTGCCAATGGCACCATCACTGTGACTGCGGTGAACGATGCGCCGGTTGCCGCACCGACCACTGCAACGGGTTCTGAAGATCCGGTCCAGGGTATCGAAGTTAAGCTTTCGGCCACTGACGTAGACGGCGTGGCGGACGTGAAATCGTTCACCGTCGGCACGCCAACCAATGGCACGTTCTACACCGATGCGGCCATGACCAAGCCAGTGACTGGCTCGATTGACGCGATCAACGGCGAAGCCACCGTTTACTTCAAGCCGAACGCGAACTTCAACGGTACCGCCAACTTCACTTACACCGCCACCGACGGTGGCATTGCTGACGGCGGCAGCCCGCTGACCTCAGCACCTGCCAACGGCACCATCACCGTAACTCCGGTCAACGATGCGCCTGTGGCTGTGACCACTACCGCGAGCGGTGCTGAAGATCCAAGCGTAGGTATCGCGGTCAAGCTGTCCGCCACCGACGTAGACGGCGTGGCAGACGTGAAATCCTTCACCGTCGGCACGCCTACCAACGGCACGTTCTACACCGACGCCGCTATGACCAAACCGGTGACCGGTTCCATTGACGCAGTCAACGGCGAAGCGACCGTTTACTTCAAGCCAAACGAAAACTTCAACGGCACGGCGAACTTCACCTACACCGCCACCGACGGCGGTATCGCTGACGGCGGCAGCCCGCTGACCTCAGCGCCTGCTAACGGCACTATCAGCGTGACTCCGGTCAACGATGCGCCAGTGGCTGTGACCACTACCGCAACGGGTGCTGAAGACCCAAGCGTAGGTATCGCGGTCAAACTGAGCGCGACCGACGTGGATGGCGTGGCAGACGTGAAATCGTTCACCGTCGGCACGCCAACCAATGGCACGTTCTACACCGATGCGGCGATGACCAAGCCAGTGACCGGCGCTATTGATGCGGTCAACGGCGAAGCGACCGTTTACTTCAAGCCGAACGCGAACTTCAACGGCACCGCGAACTTCACCTACACCGCTACCGACGGTGGTATTGCCGACGGCGGCAGCCCGCTGACCTCAGCACCTGCCAACGGCACCATCACCGTGACTCCGGTCAACGACGCGCCAGTGGCTGTGACCACTACCGCAACCGGTGCTGAAGACCCAAGCGTAGGTATCGCGGTCAAACTGAGCGCGACCGACGTAGACGGTGTGGCAGACGTGAAATCCTTCACCGTCGGCACGCCAACCAATGGCACGTTCTACACCGATGCGGCCATGACCAAGCCAGTGACTGGCTCGATTGACGCGGTCAACGGCGAAGCGACCGTTTACTTCAAGCCGAACGCGAACTTCAACGGCACCGCGAACTTCACTTACACCGCGACCGACGGCGGTATCGCTGACGGCGGTAGCCCGCTGACCTCGGCACCTGCCAACGGCACCATCACCGTGACCCCGGTCAACGACGCGCCTGTGGCTGTGACCACTACCGCGACCGGTGCTGAAGATCCAAGCGTAGGTATCGCGGTCAAACTGAGCGCGACCGATGTAGATGGCGTGGCGGACGTGAAATCCTTCACCGTCGGCACGCCAACCAATGGCACGTTCTACACCGATGCGGCCATGACCAAGCCAGTGACTGGCTCGATTGACGCGGTCAACGGCGAAGCGACCGTTTACTTCAAGCCGAACGCGAACTTCAACGGCACCGCGAACTTCACTTACACCGCGACCGACGGCGGTATCGCTGACGGCGGTAGCCCGCTGACCTCGGCACCTGCCAACGGCACCATCACCGTGACCCCGGTCAACGACGCGCCTGTGGCTGTGACCACTACCGCGACCGGTGCTGAAGATCCAAGCGTAGGTATCGCGGTCAAACTGAGCGCGACCGATGTAGATGGCGTGGCGGACGTGAAATCCTTCACCGTCGGCACGCCAACCAATGGCACGTTCTACACCGATGCGGCCATGACCAAACCGGTGACCGGTTCCATTGACGCGGTCAACGGCGAAGCGACCGTTTACTTCAAGCCGAACGCGAACTTCAACGGCACCGCGAACTTCACTTACACCGCGACCGACGGCGGTATCGCTGACGGCGGTAGCCCGCTGACTTCGGCTCCAGCCAACGGCACCATCACCGTAACTCCGGTCAACGATGCGCCTGTGGCTGTGACCACTACCGCAACCGGTGCTGAAGATCCAAGCGTAGGTATCGCGGTCAAGCTGTCCGCCACCGACGTGGACGGCGTGGCGGACGTGAAATCCTTCACCGTCGGCACGCCAACCAACGGTACGTTCTACACCGATGCGGCCATGACCAAGCCAGTGACTGGCTCGATTGACGCAGTCAACGGCGAAGCCACGGTGTACTTCAAACCAAACGCGAACTTCAACGGCACGGCGAACTTCACCTACACCGCTACCGACGGTGGTATTGCCGACGGCGGCAGCCCGCTGACCTCAGCGCCGGCTAACGGCACCATCACAGTAACTCCGGTCAACGACGCGCCTGTGGCTGTGACCACTACCGCGACGGGTGCTGAAGATCCAAGCGTAGGTATCGCGGTCAAACTGTCCGCCACCGACGTAGATGGCGTGGCAGACGTGAAATCCTTCACCGTCGGCACGCCAACCAATGGCACGTTCTACACCGATGCGGCCATGACCAAACCGGTGACCGGTTCCATTGACGCGGTCAACGGCGAAGCGACCGTTTACTTCAAGCCGAACGCGAACTTCAACGGCACCGCGAACTTCACCTACACCGCTACCGACGGTGGTATTGCCGACGGCGGCAGCCCGCTGACCTCAGCTCCAGCCAACGGCACTATCACCGTGACTCCGGTCAACGACGCGCCTGTGGCTGCGGCCACTACCGCGACCGGTGCTGAAGATCCAAGCGTAGGTATCGCGGTCAAACTGAGCGCGACCGATGTAGATGGCGTGGCGGACGTGAAATCCTTCACCGTCGGCACGCCAACCAATGGCACGTTCTACACCGATGCGGCCATGACCAAACCGGTGACCGGTTCCATTGACGCGGTCAACGGCGAAGCGACCGTTTACTTCAAGCCGAACGCGAACTTCAACGGCACCGCGAACTTCACTTACACCGCGACCGACGGCGGTATCGCTGACGGCGGTAGCCCGCTGACCTCAGCACCTGCCAACGGCACCATCACCGTGACTCCGGTCAACGACGCGCCAGTGGCTGTGACCACTACCGCAACCGGTGCTGAAGACCCAAGCGTAGGTATCGCGGTCAAACTGAGCGCGACCGACGTAGACGGTGTGGCAGACGTGAAATCCTTCACCGTCGGCACGCCAACCAATGGCACGTTCTACACCGATGCGGCCATGACCAAGCCAGTGACTGGCTCGATTGACGCGGTCAACGGCGAAGCGACCGTTTACTTCAAGCCGAACGCGAACTTCAACGGCACCGCGAACTTCACTTACACCGCGACCGACGGCGGTATCGCTGACGGCGGTAGCCCGCTGACCTCGGCACCTGCCAACGGCACCATCACCGTGACCCCGGTCAACGACGCGCCTGTGGCTGTGACCACTACCGCGACCGGTGCTGAAGATCCAAGCGTAGGTATCGCGGTCAAACTGAGCGCGACCGATGTAGATGGCGTGGCGGACGTGAAATCCTTCACCGTCGGCACGCCAACCAATGGCACGTTCTACACCGATGCGGCCATGACCAAGCCAGTGACTGGCTCGATTGACGCGGTCAACGGCGAAGCGACCGTTTACTTCAAGCCGAACGCGAACTTCAACGGCACCGCGAACTTCACTTACACCGCGACCGACGGCGGTATCGCTGACGGCGGTAGCCCGCTGACCTCGGCACCTGCCAACGGCACCATCACCGTGACCCCGGTCAACGACGCGCCTGTGGCTGTGACCACTACCGCGACCGGTGCTGAAGATCCAAGCGTAGGTATCGCGGTCAAACTGAGCGCGACCGATGTAGATGGCGTGGCGGACGTGAAATCCTTCACCGTCGGCACGCCAACCAATGGCACGTTCTACACCGATGCGGCCATGACCAAACCGGTGACCGGTTCCATTGACGCGGTCAACGGCGAAGCGACCGTTTACTTCAAGCCGAACGCGAACTTCAACGGCACCGCGAACTTCACTTACACCGCGACCGACGGCGGTATCGCTGACGGCGGTAGCCCGCTGACCTCAGCTCCGGCTAACGGCACCATCACCGTGACCCCGGTCAACGACGCGCCTGTGGCTGTGACCACTACCGCGACCGGTGCTGAAGACCCAAGCGTAGGTATCGCGGTCAAACTGAGCGCGACCGACGTAGACGGTGTGGCAGACGTGAAATCGTTCACCGTCGGCACGCCAACCAACGGCACGTTCTACACCGATGCAGCCATGACTAAACCGGTAACCGGCGCGATCACCGCGGTCAACGGCGAAGCCACCGTGTACTTCAAGCCAAACGAAAACTTCAACGGCACGGCCAACTTCACTTACACCGCGACCGACGGCGGTATCGCCGACGGCGGCAGCCCGCTGACCTCGGCACCTGCCAACGGCACCATCACCGTAACTCCGGTCAACGATGCGCCGACTGCGAGCAATGGCTACGTAGAAAGCAACGAAGACACCCCAGTCGAGCTGAAATGGTCGACGTTTGGGGTCAGTGATGTGGATTCCACGGACCTGAAAGTCGTCTTCACCAGCCTGCCCAACGGTGCCATCGAGTACAAAGTCGACGGTGTCTGGGTCAAGCTCAGCGCGGCTGATCTGAAAACCGATACGTCGCCGGGCAAGGCCTTCAGCCAGGCCGACTTCGACAATCACAATGTGCGTTACAGCCCAGCGGCCAACGAGTCGGGCGATAACAGCTTCGGCAACGCCGGCGTCGGTAACAAGCAGGGTGATTACACCGAGCTGAAGTTCCAGGCGACCGACGGCCAGCTCAACAGCGATACGAAAACCATCACCGTGGATATCCACCCAGTGACGGACGTTCCTGTCGTGACCGTCGGCGCATTCGGTGACGTGCCAACCGGCTTGACCATTCAAACCTGGACCGGCGGCAACCTGCCGGGTGCATTGGGTACGAACGGCAATGGGGTTGTTCAGTCCAGCGATTTGATCCGGGTCATCAACGCTCAAACGCCTGACAGCGCAGCCTCCACGGGTGTGACCGCCAACGTGAGCAACGCTAATGTGGTGGAACTCACCGCGACCAAAGTCTCCGGTCTGATTTACCTGGAAGCCGGCAAGAGCTACAGCTTCACCGGCAGCGCCGATGACAGCCTGGCGGTTACCGTCGGCGGCAAGTTGGTGTCGACCGAGACCTGGAGCCAGGGCACCGGGATCAACGCAACCCCCTTCACGCCGACAGAGTCGGGTTATTACACCCTCGACATCTATCACTACAACCAGGCCGGCCCGGGCAACTACGACGTCAATGTCTCGATCAACAACGGCCCGTCGATGGCGTTGGGCAGCAGCGGCGTGCAGACCTATACCAGCCTGGAAGCGTTGAAAGCCGCCGGGGCGGTGTTTGACGATGCTCATGTGGTCAACGGAGAAGGTTATTACACCGGCTACGTTTATAACCACGGCCTGGAAGACACTGCGATCAAGATCAGCCCGATCACGACCACGTTTGTCGACAATGACCAGTCGGAATCGCACAAGGTAGAAATCAGCGGCCTGCCTGAAGGCGCTGTCATCACCGACGGCGCCACGGGCCACAGCTATACCTCGACGGGTGCGACCACCCAGTACGATGTCAGCAATTGGAACCTGGCTACCCTGACCGTCACTCCGGCCAAGGATGCGACTGCCAATTTCGATCTGACTGTGACGGCAACGGCCAAAGAGTTGAGCACGCAGGTTGAAGAAGTCACGACTGGCAAGGTGAGCGTGGTGATCACTGCGGTCAACGACGCGCCGGTGGCTGTGGCCACTACTGCGACGGGTGCTGAAGACCCAAGCGTAGGTATCGCGGTCAAACTGAGCGCGACCGACGTAGACGGCCTGGCGAACGTGAAATCCTTCACCGTCGGCACGTCGACCAACGGCACCTTCTACACCGACGCGGCGATGACCAAACCTGTGACCGGCGCGATTACCGCGGTCAACGGCGAAGCCACCGTGTACTTCAAGCCGAACGCGAACTTCAACGGCACGGCGAACTTCACCTACACCGCGACCGACGGCGGCAACGCTGACGGCAGCAATGTACTGACCTCGCCAGCAGCCAACGGCAGCATCACCGTGACTCCGGTCAACGATGCGCCAGTGGCTGCGGCAACCACCGCGACCGGTGCTGAAGATCCAAGCGTGGGTATTGCAGTCAAGCTGAGCGCGACCGACGTAGACGGCCTGGCGAACGTGAAATCGTTCAGCGTCGGCACGCCAACCAATGGCACCTTCTACACCGACGCAGCGATGACCAAACCAGTGACCGGCGCGATTACCGCGGTCAACGGCGAAGCCACCGTGTACTTCAAGCCGAACACGAACTTCAACGGCACGGCGAACTTCACCTACACCGCGACCGACGGCGGCAACGCTGACGGCAGCAACGTACTGACCTCGCCAGCAGCCAACGGCAGCATCACCGTGACTCCGGTCAACGATGCGCCAGTGGCTGCAGCAACCACCGCGACCGGTTCTGAAGATCCAAGCGTAGGCATCGCGGTCAAGCTGTCCGCCACCGACGTCGATGGCCTGACCAACGTCAAGTCGTTCACCGTCGGCACGCCAACCAATGGCACCTTCTACACCGACGCGGCGATGACCAAAGCGGTGACCGGCGCCATTAACGCTGTCAACGGCGAAGCCACGGTTTACTTCAAACCGAACGCGAACTTCAACGGCACGGCGAACTTCACCTACACCGCGACCGACGGCGGCAACGCTGACGGCAGCAACGTACTGACCTCGCCAGCAGCCAACGGCAGCATCACCGTGACTCCGGTCAACGACGCGCCGGTGGCTGTGGCCACTACTGCGACGGGTGCTGAAGACCCAAGCGTAGGTATCGCGGTCAAGCTGAGCGCGACCGACGTAGACGGCCTGGCGAACGTGAAATCGTTCACCGTCGGCACGCCAACCAATGGCACCTTCTACACCGACGCGGCGATGACCAAAGCGGTGACCGGCGCGATTACCGCGGTCAACGGCGAAGCCACCGTGTACTTCAAACCGAACGCGAACTTCAACGGCACGGCGAACTTCACCTACACCGCGACCGACGGCGGCAACGCTGACGGCAGCAACGTACTGACCTCGCCAGCAGCCAACGGCAGCATCACCGTGACCCCGGTCAACGATGCGCCGGTTGCAGCGGCAACCACCGCGACCGGTGCTGAAGATCCAAGCGTAGGTATCGCGGTCAAGCTGAGTGCGACCGACGTAGACGGCCTGGCGAACGTGAAATCGTTCAGCGTCGGCACGCCAACCAACGGCACCTTCTACACCGACGCAGCGATGACCAAACCCGTGACCGGCGCGATTACCGCGGTCAACGGCGAAGCCACGGTTTACTTCAAGCCGAACGCGAACTTCAACGGCACGGCGAACTTCACCTACACCGCCACCGACAGCGGCAACGCTAACGGCAGCAATCCGCTGACCTCGGCCCCGGCCAACGGCACTATCACCGTGACCTCGGTCAACGACGCACCGACCCTGGACCTGAGCACCACAGACGGTTCCGTCCTCACCAGCTACAGCACGGCCTACTCGGAGCGCAGTACGGGTGGGATAGCGATCACCGGCAACGTAGCCATCGGTGACGTCGACAGCAGCCAGATGCAAAGCGCGACCATCACCTTGAAAAACGCCAGCGCGGGCGACCAGCTCAGCTCGAGCCTGGTGACCGTGGGCGGTACTTACAACGGCGTCACCCTGACCAGCGTTGGCACCGACGTCAGTGGCAAAATCGTCCTGACCCTGTCGGGCGCGGCTGACACGGCCACCTACAAGTCGTTGCTCGAGTCGTTCCAGTACTCCAGCACCAGCAAGTATCCGACCACGGGTGATCGCACTGTCGAGATCGCCGTGAAGGACAACGCAGGCGCTGACAGCCTGAGTTCGTCGGTGGCCACCAGCACCATTACCGTTACGCCACAGACTTATGTGGTGACGGAAGGCGGCGGCGCCGCCGATGTCGTCGACCTGAGCAGTACCTCGGCCAACAACATGGTGGTCGGTGACAAAGGCGGTATCGTCAATGCGGGCAGCAACTACAACATTGCCTTCATCGTCGATACCTCGGGCAGTATCGGCAGCAGTGCGATGAAGTCGATCAAGGCGCAGCTTGCGAGCGTGTTCGATACCTTGATCAGCAATGCCGGTAAAAGCGACTCGGGTGTTGTGAAAGTACTGCTGGTCGACTTCGATACGCGGGTCGAAGCGCAGGTCTCGGTCAACCTCGCCGACAAGGACGCCGCTAAAGCGGCCTTGCAGGCTGTGTTGACTCAGATGACGTCAAAATCGAGCGACATGACCAACTATCAGGATGCGTTCAACGCCGCCACCAACTGGTTCAAAGGCGACGAAGCCACGAGCAATGTGGGTGCAAAAAACCTGACGTACTTCATTACCGACGGTGAGCCGAACATGTACACCGCCATTCAGGGTAACCCTCTCCTGGGCTCGACCAGTTGGTTCGGCTCGAATGTTTACTTTGATAGCATCGTCAATAGCGGCAATTACGTCTTGGGTCAGACCAACTCGGTCACAACGACAATCAACGGCAGGACGCAGGTGATTGTCGATGGTGACGGCAAGGTCTATTCCTACGATGGTTGGGGTAATAAAAACCTCGAAGGCACCGTGGTGGCCAACAGCAGCGGCGGCTTTGACGTGGCGTCGGTCTACAACGACTCCAGCGCCGCCATGAGCAACGCCCAGTCGGCCTACTCCGATCTGGTCAACGCGGTTCCAGGCAAGGTTGTCGTCGAGGCCATCGGTCTGGGCTCGAACATTGATACCACTGTGCTCAAGCAGTTTGATACCGATCATACCGTCGCCACGATCGACACCGCGAAGCTGGCGGATGCCATCACCGGCCACGCGGCTGATACCGGCGCCGACACCCTCACCGGTGGTTCGGGCAACGACATTCTGTTCGGCGACCTGATCAGCTACAACAACCTTGAAGGCAGTGCTGCACTCAAGGCGTTCGCGGCCGACAAACTGGCCACGACTGTCGATCACATCGATGACCGTACCTTGCACCAGTTCATCACCGAGCACGTCGCTGACGTGGGTGCATTGGCCAGCGCGTCGAACATCTACGGCACCAACGACGGCGCTGACAAGCTGATCGGCAACGCCGGCGACGACATTCTGTTCGGCCAAGGCGGTAACGACGTGCTCAACGGCGGGGCGGGTAACGACATCCTGGTGGGCGGCAAGGGCAATGACACCCTCACCGGCGGCGCGGGGGCGGATACCTTCGTGTGGCTCAAAGGGGACACCAACACCGGGACTGGCGTCGATACCATCACCGACTTCAAGCACAGCGAAGGCGATAAGTTGGACCTGTCCGATTTGCTGCAAGGCAGTAACGACACCAACCTGACCAACTACCTGAAGTTGAGCACCGACTCGGCGGGCAACTCGACGCTGAGTGTCAGCAGCAGCGGTTCGTTCACGGCGCAGGGTGGCGGTACGGCCGATGTTACGATCAAGGTCGATGGCGCCAGCTGGGGCAGTGGCAGTGCCGCGATCAACAGCCTGATCGCCGGTGGTGATCTGACCGTCAAGCATCACGACTGATCACCCTGGAGCGCCAATCTTTCGGGATTGGTGCTCCGTGGGCACCAGCTTCGGGAAAATGTGTGTAATCTCTGTAGGAGCCAGGTGCGGCGCCTGCAGGGATTTTTTATTGGGAGAACGCTGATGTTCTACGTGCAACGCGATCAATACAACGCTTTGGTTCGCGTCGAGACGCAGGCCTTCGCCGAATCCACCGGGACTCTACCGGCGGATCATCAGGACATTCAGGCGTGGTTTGCCACGGATGTGATCGACAACAGCCTCAAGCAGCTCCAACAGAGCGACTCCGAGATGATTCGGGTGCTCGATGACTTGATCCAGGTGCTGACCGCCAAGGGCGTGATCCGCATCACTGACCTGCCGCCCGCCGCGCAGGTCAAGGTGATGGAGCGTACCCAGGCACGGACGGCGCTGGGCGGTTTGAGTGAGCTGATCAATGACGATGAAAGCGGTTTGATCTGAGGCGCACGCACCTCTTTCACGGCATGAGCGTCAAGCCGGCCTGATTACTCGGCGCTCCACGTCCACGGCGCAGGTTCACCGACCAGTTGGCCTTGCACCCCTTCGATGCCCATCTCGCGAATCACGCGCAACTCACCTTCGGTTTCCACGCGTTCTGCAATCAACGGCAAATCGATGCTGTGGGCGGCACGCTGGATCGCCTCGATAAAAAAGCGCTTGTGGCTTTCCTGATCAATGGTCCGGATGTAGCTGCCGTCGATTTTGAGGTACGCCAGGCCCAGGTTCGCCAGGTTGCCGATCATGCTGAAACGCCCGCCGAAACGTTGCAGGCCGAGGCTGTATCCGAGGCTGCGCAGGCGCCGGGTGAGACGCTCCAGCTGGGCTTGCTCGGGCACTTGCTCTTCGCCGATCTCCAGCGTCAGGCGCGTACCGAGTGTCGGGTGTTGCGCCAATCGCTCGAACATCCGCTCCAGGGCTTGTGGGTCATTCAAGGTCGCCGCCGAGAGGTTCAACGCCACCGATTGGTTGTGTTGTGCCAGGTGTTTGATCACCAGGTCGAGCATCAATTGGTCAAGGCGTGCGGTCCAGCCGAAGCGCTCCAGCCAGGGCAGGAAGTGCCCCGCCGCAATGGTCTGGTCCTGGTTGTCGAGCAGGCGCGACAGTACCTTGTAGTGCAGCACCTGACGGGTATCGCTGCTACTGACCACCGGCTGGAAAAACAAGCGGAAGCGCCCCTGATTCAGGGCCTCGTCGAGCAGGGTGTGCCAGCTATGCGGATCGTCGCTGACGGTGCCCCGGGTCTGGCGCTCCAGGCATACCCAGGTTTGGCCGCTACTGGCTTCAGCCTGGGCCAGGGCCTGATCGGCCAGCTTCAACAGGTCGGCCGAGGCATCGCCGGGGTTGTAGGGCGCGAGGCCGATGTAGGCCACGCTCTGCATGTCTGTGGCGCCCGTTTCGTACAGGCTCTGCAGGGTGGTTTCCAGCGCCTGGGCCAATTGCACCGCTTCGTGACGCACCAGGCCTGGGGCAAGCACCGCGAACTCGCCGCCGCGGCTGCGGGTGATCAGGTTGTGGGTTTCCGGGTACTTGGCGCAGGTCCGCACCAGTTGCTGGCTGACGGCTTGCAGCAGTTGGTCGGTGCGTTGCCCGCCCAGGCGCTGGTTGAGACCGGCGAGGTCATTGACCCGCAAGATCAGCAGGTAGCCTGAACTGGCTTCTTCCAGGTTGCTGACCCGCGAGTTGAGCTGCATCTCGAAATAGCGCCGGTTGGCCAGCCCGGTCAGGCTGTCCTGGTAGGACTCCACGCGCAGCTTCTCGCTGCGCTCGGTCTGTTCATTGAACAACGCCTTGAGCTTCTCGACCATCTGGTTCATGGCCTGCACCACGCGCCGCAGTTCGGGGGTGCGGGGCAGGTCGGGCAAACTGATGAATTCGCGCCGCGCGATGGCGTGGGACTGTTCGACCATATAGTCCAGCGGCTTCAACTGACGGCGCAGCAACAACGCGCCGAGCACCGCACTCGCGGCGCCGCAGAGCAGCAACCAGCCCAGGCTGCCCAATGCGCTCTGCCACAGTTTGGCCAGGGCGAACATCGGGTGGCTGATCACCTCGACCCGTGCCGCCTGCTGCCAGCCTCGGCTGACGATGGCATCGCCGCCGGCCGGCGCGAGGCCGATCATTTTCACGAACCAGGCCGGCACGCCGCTGGCATCAGGCTCGGCGGCACGCTCCACCAGCACCTGATTATTGCTCAGGTCCACCACGCGGATGCTCGCGTAGTAGCCACTGTCAAAAATCGAACTGACCATCAGCTCGGTCATCGCCGGGTCATCGATGTTCGGCGTCAGCGACAGCGCCAGTGCGGTGGCCGCATCCTGGGCGTGGGAACGCAACTGGTTGACGTACTGCGCACGCGAGCTTTCCAGGCTGACGATGAAGCTACCGCTGAAGGCAACCACTAGAAACACACAGATAGCGATCAGCAATTGTTTGAACAGTGACATCGTAGCTCCTGTTAATTATCCGAACTGGCCGGAAACCCTTCGGCGGTCATTTTTTTCAAGACATCCTGCCAGCGTGACAGGCGCTTGCTATCACCGACTTTTTTGTTGCCCGCCGCGCCGGTCAGCCACAACCCTTCGCCGTTGAAAGCATAGACGGGCAGCAGGTCCGGACGTTGGCTGGCCGGCAGAATGGGGTCCATCAGGCTGTCCAGTACCAACGGCATGGCTTCCGGGCTTGCATAGTAGGTCAGTACCATATGCGCGCGATTCTGGCGCAAGGCCTTGACGTAGGTTATGCGCAGCTTCTCGGCCGGGACGCCCAAGTGACGCAGGCTGAAGTATTTGGCGATGGCATAGTCTTCACAATCACCGGCACCTTTCCACAGGGATTGAATGGGCGTCGCCCAATAATCGATCTCGTGCCACAGGTCGATATCTTCTTCGTAGTGCAACTGGCGGTTAAAGAACAAGTTGACCACGTTGAGTTGTTCGGTCTCGCTGACCTGCTTTTGCGCCGTGAGCAGGTGTTGCCAGGCATCGATACGCTGGCGCCCGGCGCCCAGGGGCCCGTACAGCGCCTCGGCGCGGCGGCTGATCTGGCTGAAATCCCAATCGGCGAGCAGATTGCCCAGCAGGCCGCCACCCAGCAACAGCGTGATGGCCAGACCGTACAGGAACCGAGGGAAGTTAAAGCGTATCGCCACTGCGAATACCCGAGCTTGCAGCATTGAAGGTGCGGCAATGGTGCGGTGATACCGGGTAAAAAACAATGGCACGATGAAATCACTTTGTAGCAATTTATCCTGAATAAGTGCCGGTAAATTGGCTATTTTCCGCTCGTCTGAAAGGGTGGCGGCAATTCCATCAAAATAATGACACCTCATAACGCCTGTCACAGAATGTCGCAACCAAAGCGCCGACAAAAAGACTTGCGGTCAGCCTTATCTTGCCGACCTTTCACGTCTTTAATGGCACTGTGAAGGAGTTATGGCCATGAGCCGTACCGATGATCTGTTTGCCCCGTCCGGCAAGAGCCTGACCCGGGAGCCCAAGGCACGGAACGCTCGGCTGCACTTTTTCGGCACCCTTCCATTCGATGATGGCACCCGCGCTAACCAGAAAGACGGCTCGCGCTTTTGCGCCAATGCGCCAGCGGCGTATGAACAACCTCATCATTATGACTTGAGCACACCGCGCCCAACCGTGGTGGCGCTGGTCTCAGTCAACGGCGGCGTCGGCCGCAGCACCCTGGCCACGGCGTTGAGCAGCGGCTTGCAGCGCTTGGGGGAGTCGGTGGTGGCGCTGGATCTGGACCCTCAAAACGCATTGCGCCAGCATTTCGGCGTGGCCCCGGAGCTCCTGGGCGTCGGCCGCGCCAGCCTGCTCAATACGCGCTGGGAGACGCTCCTGCAAACAGGGTTTGCCGGCTGCCGCGTGATCCCCTTCGGGCACACCGATATCAAGCAGAAGGACAACCTGCAACGTTGGCTCACGCGTGAACCGGAGTGGTTGGCGCAGCACCTGTCGACCCTGGGGTTGAGCGAGCGCCCGATCATGCTCATCGACACCCCCGCCGGTAATAACGTCTATCTGCATCAAGCCTTGAGCGTGGCCGATAGCGTATTGGTCGTCGTCCAGCCGAATGCCGCGTGCCTCGGCACGCTTGACCAGTTGGACGCGGTGCTGGCGCCTTATCTTGAGCGTGAACGCCCGCCACATTGCCACTATGTGATCAATCAACTGGAAGAAAACTCGGCGTTCAGCCGGGACATGGTCAATGCCTTCAAACTGCGCCTGGGCGATAATCCGTTGGACGTGGTGCATCGCGATCCATCGATCAGCGAAGCCCTGGCCTTTTCCACGGACCCGCTGGATAACTTGGCGGCGAGCGCCGCCTGCGACGATCTCAAGAGGCTGTGCCGGTTGTTGATCGCACGGAAAAAAGCCCGCTAAATCACGCTTTATGCGCTGAACGCGAAATGCTTATGCACAATCGGCAGGTCGCCGATGGCGTCGAATGGGGTTTGGGCGGAACCATTCTCAACACGGCGCAACCGCCTGTTTTGCGTGCGTTTTATTCGTTGCACAAAAAATGATCAGTATGGCATTTGGCCTGTAGCGCAGATGGCTACAACTTCTGTAAGGATTTCATCAACAGAGTTATCCACAGGGCGCGCGTAGGAAAAAATGCGCTTTAATCGCGCTCAGCCAGCACCATAAGGTTGCGTGGGGTCAGGGTGGTTTCGCAGAAGCTGCCTACCGCCACGGTGTAGCCCTGTTCCCGCAGAAACAGAGCCCGATCCAGCACCAGCCACAGCTCCAGCGGGCGGCGGAACAACCCTCGCAGCAGTTCCAGGTTTCTGACCTCGGCCAAGCGCCGCCAGCCGTGTGCCTCCAGCGCTGTCCAATCCTGCTCGCCTGTGGATAAACCTTTGAGGCCGGCCAACTCGCGGCAATAGTCGGCGAAGGGTTTATCCAGCCAACTGGCGGGCAGGGACGGCGTGGGCAGGTACGTGTCGCAATGGCGCAATTGGCGCTGCAAGTGATCGAAACCCAGGCGCCTGGCCATGGACGTATCCCGTTGCCGGCGCACCCGCTTGCCGGCGGTGACGGTTTCACTGAGGGGCAGCCCCAGGTCATCCACTGATAAGCGCAACGCCGAAGCGCGGCCGACGCTCGACAGTGGCTGATAGCGATCGGTGCGGATGCGGTTGTAGCAGCAGGGTGCCAGCGCCAGTTGCTTGCAGCCGGCAGTGCTGGCCAGTTGCAGCAGACGCACGTGCAGGTCGCCGCAGGCGTGCAGGGCGACGGGTGTGTGTTCGGCGCTGACCGTCACGTCGGCCAGTACGTCTTGCAGGTGATGGGTGACGGGCAGTTGGTGGTGGTCGCTCAAGGCCTGCCCGGCGGCGATCAGGGCCGGATCGTATTCCAGGCAGGTCAGTTGCTGCCCGCTGTGCAGCAGGCGGCGGCCGAGGTGGCCTTTGCCGGCGCACCAGTCCAGCCAGTGCCGCGGTGGTTGCGCGAACCCCAGGGCAGCACCGAATGCTTCGATCTGTTGCCACTTGCGGCCGGGCACATCGACGTTCAGGCGCTGGCGGGCGGGTGCCAGGGGCTGCGTCGGTAACTTATCCACAGCACTGAGGCGCAGCGCCTGCGCGGCCAACTGTGGAAAAGGCGCCGGGGCGGGCAGCTCATGGGGCCGGTTGTGGCTGCTTTCCGCGTCGGCCAGCGAGCGCCGGCGCAGCCACTGGGCGAGCGCGGGATGTTGGGATTCCCAGGGTAACTGGCGATGCGTGAAGGGCCGTGGTCGCCACAGCCCCTGATGTTCGCTGAGGAACGCATCCAGCGCCTGGAAGTGCGCTTCAACGTCCCTGGCAGGCATCGACTCGCAGCCAGCGTTCCAGCAGTTTGAAACCGCGCACCAGCACATAGGCCATCAGCAGGTAGAACAGGCCGGCGGCGAAGAAGATCTCCACTGGCAGGTACGTGCGCGCAATGATGGTGCGCGCCATGCCAGTCAGTTCGAGCAGCGTCACGGTGCTGGCCAGGGCGCTGGCCTTGAGCATCAGGATCACTTCGTTGCTGTACGCCGGCAGGCCGATGCGCGAGGCGCGCGGCAGGATGATATAGAACAGCGTCTTCGGCTTGGACATGCCCAGGGCCCGCGCCGCTTCGATTTCACCCGGCGGGATGGCCTGGATCGCACCGCGCAGGATTTCGGCGATATAGGCGGCGGTGTGCAGGGTCATGGTGGCGGTGGCGCACCAGAACGGATCGCGCAGGTACGGCCACATGAAGCTGTTACGCACCGCGTCGAACTGCGCCAGGCCGTAGTAGACCAGGAACAGTTGCACCAGCAACGGTGTGCCGCGGAAGAAGAAAATGTAGCAATAGGGCAGGGTCCGCACGTACCAGCGGCGCGAAGAGCGGGCGATGCCCAGCGGGATCGCCAGCAGCAGGCCGGCAATCACCGCAATGGCCACCAGCTCGAGGGTGAGGGTCGCGCCCTGGGCCAGTTTGGGCAGCCACTTGATGATCACGGCCCAGTTCAGGCCCAGGTCGAAATGGGACAGCCAGCTGTAGTCGCCGTTCATTGGGTGCTCCTTGCAAAGCCGCGACTGGCGCGTTCTTCCAGGAAGTGCATGCCAGTCATGGCCAGCACGGTGAGGCCCAGGTACATGAACGCCGCCACCATGAAGAAGGTGAACGGCTGCTTGGTCACGGTCACGCCGATCTGCGCATGGCGCATGATTTCTTCGAGGCCGATCACCGATACCAGCGCGGTGTCTTTCATCAGGATCATGAACAGGTTGCCCAGGCCCGGCAGGGCGATGCGCCACATCTGCGGCATGATCAAGCGGGTGAAGATGCGAAACTTCGACAGGCCCAATGCCACACCGGCTTCACGGTGGCCCTTGGGAATAGCGAGGATCGCACCACGGAACACTTCCGTGGCGTAGGCGCCAAAGCACAGGCCCAGGGCGATGACCCCGGCGGCGAAGGCGCTGAGGGAAAGGTCGGGGTTACCGAAAAACTCCCCGAGGGCACGCATCAGGTTGACCGTGCCGAAATAAATCAGCAACACCCACAACAGTTCGGGAATACCGCGAACGAGGGTCGAGTAAGCCCCGCCCAGCCACTGCAGCGGCTTGTATGGGGACGTCTTGGCCAAAGCGCCGGCCAGGCCGAGTACCAGCCCCAGGCACAGGGCCGTGAGCGCCAGCTTGACGGTCATCAGCGCGCCGGCGGCGAGCGCCGGGCCGAATCCGTAGAGATCGAAATTCATGGTGTTTTCATATCGCGGCAGGCAAAGCTGAAAGCCGACGCGCCCCTGGGAGCGCGTCGGGCATACCGTTCAGATCATTCGATGCTGAAAGGGAAGTACTTGTCGTTGATCTTCTTGTAGGTGCCGTCGGCCTTGATCTCTGCCAGGGCTTTGTTCAGGCGTTCGCGCAGCGGGTCGCCTTTGCGCACGGCGATACCGATCTTGTCGCTCTCGACCACCGGGTTGCCCTTGAATTCGTAGGCGGAACCGTCTTTGCTCTTGAGCCATTCGTACTGCACGTACTTGTCGGCGAGGATGCCGTCCAGGCGGCCGGACGTCAGGTCGAGGTAGGCGTTTTCCTGGGTGTCGTAGAGCTTGCTGGTGGTGTCTGGCAGCTTGTCTTCCAGGTAGGTGCCGGCCAACGTCGCGCGTTGTGCGCCGATGATCTTGCCTTTCAGGTAGGCCGCGTCGGTCTTGAAGTCTGCCGTGGCTTTAGGTGCGATGAACTGCAGCTTGTTGGAGTAGTACGGGTCGGTGAAGTCGACGGCCTGCTTGCGCTCGTCGGTGATCGACAGCGAGGACACCAGGAAGTCGAATTTCTTCGCGTTCAGCGCCGGGATGATGCCGTCCCAGTCCGATACATACACTTCGCACTTCTCGACTTTCATCTTGGCGCACAGGGCGTCGCCGATGTCTTTGTCGAAGCCGACGACGTTGCCGCTGGCATCTTTATTGTTGAACGGCGGGTAGGCCGCTTCGATCCCCATTTTCAGGGTTTCTGCCATGGCCGAGGCGCTGAACGCCATCGAAACGGCCGCGGCCAGAAGGAATTTTTTATAGTTCTGCATGCATGTTGCTCCGTTAGCGGTTGCTGGACATGAATTGTTTGCAGCGCGCCGAAAGCGGGTTTTCAAACACCTGCTGTGGCGATCCTTGCTCTTCGACCAGGCCTTGGTGCAAGAACACCACTTCACTGGACACCTGGCGGGCGAAGCCCATTTCATGGGTGACCAGCAGCATGGTGCGGCCTTCTTCGGCCAGCGCGCGGATCACATTAAGTACTTCCTGGACCATTTCCGGGTCAAGGGCCGAGGTGGGTTCGTCGAACAGGATGACTTTCGGCTGCATCGCCAGGGTACGCGCGATGGCCGCCCGCTGCTGCTGGCCGCCGGACAATTGTGCGGGGTAGGCGTGGCGCTTGTCGCCGATGCCGACCTTGGCCAGCAGGGCTTCGGCCACTTCGATGGCTTCGGCCTTGCTCTGGCCGAGCACGCGGCGTGGGGCCTCGATGATGTTGTCGAGGATGCTCATGTGCGGCCACAGGTTAAAGTTTTGAAACACAAACCCGATTTCGCTGCGCAGGCGGTTGATCTGCTTGCCGTCGGCGGCTATCAGCTCGCCGTTCTTCGCGGCCTTGAGCTTGAGCTCTTCGCCGGCCACCAGGATCTGGCCCTGGTGCGGGTTTTCCAGCAGGTTGATGCAGCGCAGGAATGTGGACTTGCCGGAACCGGAGGAACCCAGGATCGAGATCACATCGCCGTCGCGAGCGGTCAGCGAGATACCTTTGAGTACCTCCAGCTCACCATAGCGTTTATGCAAGTTGCGGATTTCAAGCGCGGGCGCGGCCAGAGCCATGTGCGGTCCTCATTGTGTTCGTTGCGTTCCTGCTGTTGGGTCGCCTTCCTGGCGAGGCGCCAACCTAGCATAGCGTCCGGATGGCAGCCAACAGCGCGGCGGATGCTTAACAGGTGGTCTGCGGCAAGGTGTCGCATCGGCACAGCGGCGTGTCGCGCCATCAACAACCGAACAGCCGTTTGAACCTGGAAAACCCGCAGGCTTCGCGTGAAAAAGGGCGCGATGGTGCCAGCTTTGGGCGGGTGTTGGAAGGGTTAACCGGGCAAACGGTGACCATCGGCCCTTTTATGGGGCGTCACGTACTTTTTGTGTGTATTTGTGGTGCGCGCGTTCGGGTAAAAGTGAGTCGCTCGGTAACGCTGTAGCGGAATGCCAGCATTCTCAATGACTTGCGAGGGCTGCTGGATCGTCCTACAGCCCGCGTCAATCGGGGTTTTGTAACATTTTGGCGCAAATATTGCGTAAAAAATAAAGAACGCCCTGTTTGTTTCTTTTCACGTGAAAGGCACGCGCCGGGCGGACCGTTTTCGCAATTCCTCGTTTAAAGGTGTGTCAATGAGTAGTACGCATAGCTCCAATGACCTCGAACAGGGGCTCAAACCGCGTCACGTCACCATGTTGTCGATTGCCGGCGTCATCGGTGCCGGTTTGTTTGTCGGCTCCGGCCACGCGATCGCCGCCGCCGGCCCTGCGGTACTGCTGGCGTATGCCGCCGCCGGTGCGCTGGTGGTCTTGGTGATGCGGATGTTGGCCGAAATGGCCGTGGCGTCGCCGGACACCGGTTCGTTCTCGACCTACGCCGATCGGGCGATCGGTCACTGGGCCGGTTTCACCATCGGCTGGCTGTACTGGTGGTTCTGGGTGCTGGTGATTCCATTGGAAGCCAACGCCGCCGCGACCATCCTCCATGCCTGGTTCCCCGGCGTGGCCATCTGGGCGTTTACCCTGATCATCACCTTGCTGCTGACGGCGACCAACCTGTTCAGCGTGAAGCACTACGGTGAGTTCGAGTTCTGGTTCGCGCTGATCAAAGTCGTCGCGATCGTGGGCTTTGTGATCCTCGGCCTGCTGGCGATCTTCGGCTTCTTGCCGACCAGCCAGGTCAGCGGTGTCTCGCACCTGTTCGACACCCAGGGCTTCATGCCGAACGGCATGGGCGCTGTGCTGGCGGCCATCCTGACCACCATGTTCTCGTTCATGGGCACCGAGATTGTCACCATCGCGGCCGCCGAGTCGAAGGACCCGGGCCAGCAGATCACCAAGGCCACCAACTCGGTGATCTGGCGGATTGGTTTGTTCTACCTGCTGTCGATCTTCATCGTGGTGTCCCTGGTGCCTTGGAACGATCCGACCCTGGCTGCCGTAGGTTCCTACCAGACAGTGCTGGAAAGCATGGGCATCCCGAATGCCAAGCTGATCGTTGACCTGGTGGTCTTGGTTGCCGTGACCAGCTGCCTCAACTCGGCGCTGTACACCGCCTCGCGCATGCTGTTTTCCCTGGGCCGTCGTGGTGATGCACCCGCCGTGTCCAAGCGCACCAACAAAAGCGGCACGCCTTACTGGGCGGTGATGCTGTCCACCGGCGCAGCGTTCCTGGCGGTCTTCGCCAACTACGTGGCACCGGCGGCGGTGTTCGAATTCCTGCTCGCCAGTTCCGGCGCCATTGCGTTGCTGGTGTACCTGGTGATTGCGGTGTCGCAACTGCGCATGCGTCAGAAGCGTACTGCGGCGGGCGAGACGCTCGCTTTCAAAATGTGGTTGTTCCCAGGCCTGACCTACGCGGTGATGGTGTTCATCGTCGGTACGCTGGGGATCATGCTGTTCCAGGAAGCCCATCGGGTCGAGATCATCGCGACCGGGGTCTTGAGCTTGCTGGTGGTGGCGGCGGGGCTGCTCGTTTCGAGCCGTCGCAAGGCCCAGAGCGTAGGCGCTGCAGTACTGAATTGATGTGATGGAGTGCGGTGCTTGATTGCGCCGCAGTTCAAATGTGGGAGGGGGCAAGCCCCCTCCCACATTGCGTTTTGCGTCAGTCTTGGGAAATCACCAGCGCCTGGGATGCGGCGACGTAATCCGCCTGGAACTGCGGCGACTCGACCCACGCCAGGGCTGCCGCTTCATCCTCGGTGTCGGTAGCCCACTGCCGATATTCGATCAGTGCCGCCAGGATAAAGTCGGTGGCCTCTTCTTCGCCTTCCTGCTCCAGCACCAATGCCAACAGCGGGTGCGCCAGGAATGCCGCGCACAGCGCTTGCTGGCTGATTTCGCCGGCAGTACGCATCTCGACAAACAATTCAGTCAAATCCACCGACTCAAGATCGATGCGGCTGTCATCGCCGGCAAATGCATCCGGATTGCTCGCGACGGCGCGTTGGGTACGGTTTTGCTTGGCCTTGGCCTTTGCCCGGTGGGCACGTTTCTGCTGCTTGTTCGGCGAGGCCATGGGCTCACGTCCTTGGTTCAGGATCTGGGTGGGTATTGAAGCGCAGGTTGAGGGAAATCCCAAGGGGTTCTAGACGCGCGCCGTTATGCGACGGCCCGGTGTGCCGGGTGTTAGCGCGCCGTGCTTCAGCCATGCCAGCGCAATCGGCCACAGCCGATCCTCATACTCGCTGCGAAAGAACGCGAAATGTCCGACCTGTGTTTCTCCGATATCGTCAGGGGCGATGCGCAGGTGAGTGCGTTCGCTGCTGGCGAAGTAGCTCAGCAAGCGCTCGATGGCCGGCACGGTGCCGAAGGGGTCGTCGGTGATGCTGATCGCCAGCACCTGCGCCGTTACCCGGGCAAACGGCAGTTCACCCAAGGCGCGCCCGCTGGGCCGTGTTTCATAGCTCGGCGTCGGCGTGCCCCAGTCCCGTACCACGCCGGCCGGCGTATCCTCCAGCCAGCCCAGGCGCTTGCCCGGGAAGTAGCCGAACAGCGCCGTCACCAGTGGCATCACCACATGCCACTTGCCAACCATGCGCCAGCGCCCGCTCGCTGCGTAATCGCGCCAGTAGGCGAATTGCGCGCCCACCGTCACCAGGCGCCGGATCACTGCGCCGGACGCCCCGAGCCCCGCTGCGCAGCCGCCAAAGCTGTGACCGACCACGTCGATCGGCTGCCCCGGGAACTCGCGCTGCGCCCGCTGCAATATCGCCTCGAAATCCAGGCGGCCCCAATCCGACCATGAGGCCTTGAAGCCTCGCAGCGAACCACGGCGGGACTCGCCGATGCCGCGATAGTCGTAGGTGATGACATCGAAGCCGTTGGCGAACAGGTAGTCGGCGAAGCGTGAATAGTGGCGACAGCGCACGGAGGTGGCGGCGTTGATGATGACGACCGGGCGTGTAGGGTCGCTTCGGATATGGCGCCAGGTGAAGCCGCCAAGCGGGTAGCCGTCTGCGGCGGGTGCCCTGAAGGAAGTGTTTTGGCAGGGTTGAGTTGCAGGCGTTGGCGAAGAGGCATCATTCAAATTCATCGTTTTGGGCCTGTGCCGATTTTTTATTTTTGGTAACGGTTGGCCAGTTTGCCAGCACTTGTACTTCGTTCCGCTGACTCACTAATCTCTGGCGCTCACAACGCCTACAACGCCCGTGCACAGTGGCTTGTTCCGAAAAAACCACACATCTGAGAGAAACGACAGCCAACCATGGACAGATTAGACTGGCAGGCATCCATTACGGAGGTCTCTATGAGCATTCCACGTTCTCCCATCGTTTCGGAGTTTGAAACAGAAGAGCAAGCTGCCAGCTACGACCGTTGGTTTCGTGCCAAGGTGCAGGCTTCAATTGACGATCCTCGTCCTAGTATTCCGCACGATCAGGCGATGGCTGAAGTCGAGAAGGTGCTGGAAGAGAGGCGCAAGGCTCGTGCTTCTCGTTAAATGGCGACCTGAGGCTATTGTCGCCCTGATCGAGATCATTGATTACATCGAGCAGTACAACCCGGTTGCCGCCGTCTCGCTGCACCAAACTATTGTGGTTGCCGCCGAGGGGTTGTCCCTGATGCCATACGGATTCAAGCACGGTCGCTTGTCTGGTACTCGGGAAATGGTTGTTCATCCAAACTACCTGGTGGTCTATCGGGTGACGGAGCACGTTGAGATAGTGATGGTGTTACACACTCGCCAGGAATATCCCAGGGATGTGATCGGGCCACACCACTCGACCTCACGCCAGTAGATGCTTAGGCTTGCGCCTTTGCAATCAGCGAGAGCGTCCTGATGACCCGCGACACCCTCGAACACCACCAGATTCCCCTCTACTTCGCCACCGTCCTCCTGGCCGCCGCTTTCGGTCTGCTCGCGCCGTCATTGGCGCATGGCCTCGGCGTGCTGGTCACGCCGGCCATCGCGGTGCTGATGTATGCGATGTTCCTGCAAATCCCGTTTCTGCAGCTGCGCCAAGGCGTGGGCAACCAGCGGTTCCTGGCGGCGTTGCTGCTGGCCAATTTCGTTCTCGTGCCCGTGCTGGTGTGGCTACTGACGCGTGGCCTGGTGGAGCGCCCGGCGTTGCTGGTGGGGGCGTTGCTGGTGTTGCTGACGCCGTGTATCGACTACGTGGTGGTGTTTACCCACATCGGCAAGGGCGATTCGCGCTTGATGCTGGCCGCGACGCCGCTGCTGTTGTTGTTGCAGTTGGTGTTGTTGCCGGTGTACCTGGGGTTGATGTTGGGCGCGCAGTCCGCGGTGGTGGTGGAGGTGCGGCCGTTTGTCGAGGCGTTCCTGTTATTGATCGTGGTGCCGATGGTGCTGGCGGTGATCACCACCTCGCTGGCGCGGCGATCCTCGGTCGTCAACGCCTGGAACGATGCCTGGGCCTGGTTGCCGGTGCCGGCGATGGCAGCGGTGCTGTTTGTGGTGATCGGTTCGCAAATCACCGCGGTGGTGCGCGATATCAGCCTGTTGCTGCCGGTGATTCCGGTCTACGTCGGCTTTGTGCTGTTGGCGCCATTGATGGGGATGTTCGCCGCGCGCCTGTTCGCGCTGCCGGCGGTGACGGCGCGCGCGGTGACGTTCAGCGCGGCGACGCGTAACTCGCTGGTGGTGTTGCCCCTGGCGCTGGCGTTGCCCGAAGGCGTGCGCGGGTTGGCGGCGACGGCGGTGATCCTGCAAACCCTGGTCGAGTTGATTGGCGAGCTGATCTACGTTCGCCTGATCCCGACGCTGGTGTGGCGCGCAGATCGGCCGGGCACATGAATGTTCAGGGTTGTTCAGGCGCTATTTGGGATGTGTTGGGCACCATAAGCCGCCGCTCACTACCTGGCAGGACAACCGATGGATCAGCGCAACTCTTTTCGCCTGGAGTCTCTGGGCATTTTTCTGATTGCTTTGTTGTTATTTACGTTGGGGATCTGGGACCAGCAGCCTCAGGGGTTTGACGGGCGCTGGGCGTTGTTCATGCAGGAAATGTTTCGCCATGGGGCGAGTCTTTTCCCCACCACCTACGGCCAGCCCTACGCGGATTATCCCGGTACGGCGACGTTCTTCAGTTTTGTATTCGCCCGGTTGTTCGGTGCGCCCAACCACCTGGCGAATGTCCTGCCCACCGCGCTGGCCTCTGCCGGAGTGGTGGCGCTGATCTATCGCTTGCTGGCGCCTTCCAGTCGCGCCTGGGCGCTGTTGACGGTGCTGCTGACCTTGCTCACCACCCAGTTGCTCGAAAAGTCGCGCTCGGTGTGCCTGGATCAGATGGTGGCGCTGTTGTGCGTAGGCAGCTTCTACCTGCTGCACAGTGGCGAACGCCTTGGCTCGCGGCTGCGGCAGCTGGCGGTGTTCCCGCTGTTTATCCTGGGCTTTGCGATTCGCGGGCCGTTGGGCTTGATCGAAGTCTGTGGGGTGGCCTGCGTGTATTGGGCGTTGGGTCGTCCGGGGGAGCGGGTCAGGCAAGTGCTGATCCACGGCGTTATCGGGTTGCTGCTGTTGGCGTGTTGCTGGTGGCTGCTGATGCAGTTGGCGCGGATCAGTGGGGGCCAGGCCTTTGCCGATGAAGTGTTCAAGATGCAGGTTGGCGGGCGCCTCGATGAAATCGGCGAGCCGTTCTATTTCTACTTCCAGCTGAGTCTGTACCGTTACTTCCCGGTGGTCCCCATGGCGTTGGCGAGCATGGTTGCGCTGCGTCATCGCTGGCCGGAACGCTGGGGCAATGACGACGTGCAACTGGTCGTGCGGCTCGGCGCCTGCGGCTTGATGATTCTGCTCGGGCTGTCGGTGCCGCACTTCAAGCGCGCTTATTACATCCTGCCCATGGTGCCGATGTTTGCCGCTGTCGCCGCCTATGGGCTGCTCCACGCACAGAACTGGTTCGTCGGGGTGCGTCGCTGTTACACATGGCTCGTCGCGGCGCTGCCGGCGTTGTGCGTGGTTGTAGTCTTCGTGTGTCGACATGGGTGGCAGAAGCACGGTTACTGGCCGGACGTTTCGTTGCCGTTGCTGATCGGCGTGCTGGTGATCCTGCAGGGGGCGGCATTGATCGCCTGGCGTCGCGCCGGGCGTTTGGTGTGGCTCAGCGCGATCGCACTGGCGGCGCAGTGGTTGTTGCTGGTGACCGTGGTAGAGCCGGCCAAGGACCTGCAGTTCGACACCCGGCAATTTGTCAGTCAGGTGGAAGCGCTTCGCGCACAAGAGCCTGGACCGTTGGTGTTTGTCGGCCTTGCGCGGGACACCTGGGCAGTGCGCTACATGATGAACCTGGATCACGACGAGCAACCGCTGTTCATCGGGCGTAACCAGCTCGATCAGTTGGACTCGCTGCCACGGCCGTCCTGGGTGATCGTGGCGCGCAAGGAAACCGAGCAGTTGAAGGGCACACCGGTGGAACACCTGGCGCCGATGTTCAACGGACGACTGAACGACAATCCGTTGTTGGTGTTCTTGCTCAAGTAGGCGGCGCGAGGCGGGTATTGCGTACTGGGGTGACGGTGAGCCACCCCGGTTCGGGATGGGTAAATCGAAGGCAACAAAAAACCCGCACTAGGCGGGTTTTTTGGGTGTTTCAGATGATCGTTGCACCACCTGAAACTTAATAGTGGTGCCCAGAGACGGAATCGAACCGCCGACACGGGGATTTTCAATCCCCTGCTCTACCGACTGAGCTATCTGGGCAACGGGGCGCATTAAACGGGTTTTTCAGGGGGTCGTCAAGCAAGTTTTCAAAAAATATTTAATTATTACCGTCGCTTACGTGCCGACCCCGGTTTTTGATCAATTATTGAGCAGGCGGCACGTAGCCTTCGGCCTTGGCGTAATCCTCGCCGGAAAAGAACTTGTCCATCTCGCCTTGCAGGTATTTGCGGTCTTCGGCGTTCATCATGTTCAGGCGTTTTTCGTTGATCAGCAGGGTCTGGTGTTTCTGCCAGTCGGCCCAGGCCTTGGCGGAGACGTGATCGAAAATGTCCTGGCCCTTGGCACCCGGGAACGGGGCGCGCTCCAGGGCGGGCAGTTCTTCGTGGTACTTGCGGCAGATGATGGTGCGGGTCATGACGAAACTCCTGCGTTCAATACGTCGGCCGCGCGCTTCAGCAGTTTTTTCACCGGGGCGGCAAGGCCCAGGCGCGGCGGGGTGGCGAGGTTATACCAGAGCCAGTCGGCCTCGGCCACGTGATGGGCGGATTCCTCGACCTGGACCAGCCAGGGTTCGATGGCCAACTGGAAGTGGCTGAAGGTGTGGATCAGCCCCGGCAGTTCCTGTTGTTTGCCCAGCTCCAGCGCGTGCTGGTGGGCGAGATGTTCGAGGTCTTGCAGGTCGTCCAGCTCCGGCAGGCTCCACAAACCGCCCCACAGGCCCGTGGACGGGCGACGGTAAAGCAGGATCGCGCCGTCGCCATTGGCCAGCATGGGCATCAGCGTGCGCTTCTGGGGGATGCTCTTGCGCGGCTTGGGGATCGGATAGCGCGTCTCCAGGCCGAGCATGTGGGCTTCGCAGCCTTTTTCCAGCGGGCATAACAGGCAACTGGGCTTGCTGCGGGTACACAGGGTGGCGCCCATGTCCATCATCGCCTGGGTGTAGGCGTTGATGCGATCATGGGGCGTGAAGCGCTCTGCGGTGGCCCAGAGCTGTTTGGCCACTTTGGGTTCGCCGGGGTAGCCCTCCTGCGCGGTAAAGCGTGCCAGCACGCGTTTGACGTTGCCATCGAGGATCGGCGCGCGCAGGCCCATGCTCAGGCTGGCGATCGCGCCGGCGGTGGACAGACCGATGCCGGGCAGTTCGGTGAGCTTTTCCACGTCGCGGGGAAACTCGCCGCCGTACTCGGCCACGACAATCTTCGCGGTCTTCTGCAGGTTGCGCGCCCGGGTGTAATAGCCGAGGCCGGTCCACAGGTGCAGCACCTCGTCTTCCGGCGCGGCGGCCAGGGCTTCGACCGTTGGCAGGGAGGCCATGAAACGGTCGAAGTAATTGAGCACGGTGCTGACCTGGGTCTGTTGCAGCATGATCTCCGAAACCCACACCCGGTAGGGCGTGATGCCCTGTTGCCAGGGCAGGTCATGGCGACCGTGGCGGTCGTACCAGTTCAGTACCGCCTCGGAAAACTGCTCGTTTTTCATCGTTTGAACAGGCCTTTCAACGCGTCTTTCAACTGCGGGTTAACTTTGTCGAGCTTCTCTTCCAGCTTCTCGTTGAGGCGGTTGCCGGCGGCCTTGATGGCGACCTGGCCGAGGCCGTCCTTGTCCAGGCGGCACGCCTTGGCGCCCAGCTCCAGCGGGCCACGGCAGCGCAGCGGCACTTCGATGCCCTGGAAGTTGGCGCCTACCTCGCAGGCGGGGTCCGGCACTTCGCGTTGATCGCCCTCGACGATGATGCCGACGCGATAATCCATGCCCAGCACGCGCAGGTCGATGTCGCCGTTGCCGTTGACCGTAAGGCCGGGGATACGCACCTTCAGGTCGGGGTTGTTGGCCACGCCGTTGCGCAACGTCAGGTTGCCCCTGAGTTCCTGGAACGGTGTGTCCTTGGCCCGTGGCTCGCTGCTCAAGGTCTTGCGGTTGAGCAGGGCGATGCCGGTACACAGTTGCTGTTCAAGGTTGGCGTTGAGCAGCACGCCGTTGTTGATCACGAAGCTGGCGTTGCCGTTGAGGCTGTCGATCAGTGCCTTTTGGCTGTTGCCGCGGCCGCTGAGGTTGCTGTCGAGGGTGATCTGGCCCTTGACCGGCGG
Source organism: Pseudomonas sp. Y39-6 (assembly GCF_023651955.1). Classification (NCBI taxonomy): domain Bacteria; kingdom Pseudomonadati; phylum Pseudomonadota; class Gammaproteobacteria; order Pseudomonadales; family Pseudomonadaceae; genus Pseudomonas; species Pseudomonas sp. Y39-6. Next base: position 374,984 of record NZ_CP069594.1, read on the forward strand.
CGTCTGCCCCTGGGCTTGCAGGATGCGCTCGACCGGCACTTGCTTGATGTGGCTTTGCAGGGCCAGCACTGGAATGTCCTGGCGCACATCGAGGCTGCCATTGGCCTGGAAGCTGCCGTTGTAGAGGCCGCCGCTCAGGCTGTCGAGCTTGAGCTGGCCGTCGAGGCCGCTGGCCTTGAGCATGGCGTTCTGGATCGGCAGCTTGCTCAGGGTCAGTTGGCCGAAGGCCAGGTCGGCCTCCACGTCCAGCGTGCGCAGGCGGGTCAGCGGCAGCAGCTTGTCGGTGCTCCAGGCGCCTTTGGTCGGGGCGTCCGGCAGCGGTGTGGTGCCACCGGCGGCCATGGCGCCGGCTTCGCTGTTCTGCACTTCGGCCTGGCGTGCGGCGGTTGCCCCCTTGGCGGATTCGGACTTGGCCGGCAGGTAATTGTCGGCGTTGAAGGTGTCGCCCTTGAGTTGCACGCGCAGCGATTGCTTGGCGAAATCGTCCACGGCAACGCGGCCGGTGAAGGTGCTGCCGTCGAGTTTCAGGTTGAGGTCTTCCAGGGCCAGGCGGGTCGGCGTGCCTTGGAGGCGGCTGACCAGCTCGACTTTGCTCAGGCTGCCCTCGGCCATCGGTGGCAGCGGGTTGCCGACGCTGTCGAGGAACTTGGCCAGGTCGAACTGGGCGATCGACAGGGCGCCGCTGAGCTGCGGGGTCTTGTCCAGGTCATTGACCTTCAGTTCGCCGAGGGCGCGCAACTGGTTGGCCGAGAGTTTCAGGTTGGTCCACTCGGCAATGTTGGCCGCCAGGTCCACCAGCAGTTGGCCCTGGGTGGAGAAGGTCACGGTTTTGCCTTGCAGCGGTTCGCCGGTGGCTTCGCCGCTGAACCGCATGTCTTCGAACTGATAACGCTTGAGCGCCCGCTGAATGCGCAGGTTGCCGTTGAGTTCGGTCTTGACGCGCATGACCGGCTGGTTGCTGCCGAGGAACGCGGTGAGCTTCAGCGGAATGCTCGCCCCTTCGTGGATGGCACCCGCACTCAGCTGGATGCTTTCGGCGCTGAACTGCTTGCCGGTCTGTTCATCGTTGTATTCGATGCGGGCGTTGTTGATGGTCAGGCTGTCGATGTCCAGGCGGATGGGCTGCGGCGGTTTCTCTGCCTTCACCTCGGTCACCGGTGCCGTCGCTTGCACGGGGGTTGGCGTATCGGTGGCCGCCTCGGGGGCGTTCTTGCCGATGTCTTCCCAGTTGCCGTGGCCTTGCTTGTCGCGGTTGAGGCGCAGGTTCAGGCCTTCGACGCGCACATCGCTCATCTGCACTTCGCGGCGCAGCAGCGGTAGCACGCGTACCGACAGGCCGAGCATCTGCAGGTCGGCGAACGGCTGGGTCGGGTTGGTCAGGGTCGCGACGCTGGCTTCGTGCAGTTCCAGGCCCAGCCAGGGGAACAGGCTCCAGCCGATGTCGCCATTGAGCGTCAGCTCGATGTGGGCCTTGTCGCGGGCAATCTGGCGAATCTCGTCTTTGTAGTCGTTGGGATCGAAGAGATGGGTCAGGGCAAAGCCGAGAGCCACAATGATCAGCAACAGCCCGAGAAGTACCAGACCCAGGATTTTGCCGAACGCTTTCATGGGCGAGTCCTTGTATGTCGATTTCAAAATTTAGCCGCAGAGTATAGCGCCCGATGGCCTGCGTCAGTTCACGGATCGTTACATTGTATCTAGCGCAGGGGGGCGGTATTTTGGCGTCAAAAAACACAAAAAATCCGCGAAAGGTAGTGGCATTTTGGTTTTTCTGTCATCCACTGATGCTAATCTCTGCGCGTTCGTCCGCCTTCTGCGACGTAACGTCGCGCTTTAAATGGAGCTTTATTCAACAAAACGGTCACGCCCTGCGTGCAAGGCCGAAGGAGAGAGCGCCTGACGAACACATACTAATAACTGGGGGAAACACTAATGAGCACTAGCACTGCGGCGGGTATTGCTGCCGCGCAGCCTGCGTTCCTGTCCAAGGAGCGCATCATCGCCAAGCCCGGGTTCAACCGCTGGCTGGTTCCACCGGCCGCTCTGGCCATCCACCTGTGTATCGGCATGGCCTACGGCTTCTCGGTGTTCTGGTTGCCGCTGTCCAAGGCGCTGGGGATCAGCGCGCCGGTGGCCTGTGCGCCGGATATGAGCTTTATCGCTCAGGTCTTCTCGTCTCAGTGCGACTGGCCGATCTCCATGCTGGGCTGGATCTACACCCTGTTCTTCATCTTCCTGGGCTGCTCGGCGGCGATCTGGGGCGGCTGGCTGGAACATGCCGGGCCACGCAAGGCGGGCGTCGTCTCGGCGCTGTGCTGGTGTGGCGGCCTGCTGATTTCGGCGCTGGGGATTTATACCCACCAGATCTGGCTGATGTGGGTCGGCTCCGGCGTCATTGGCGGTATCGGCCTGGGCCTGGGTTATATCTCGCCCGTGTCGACCCTGATCAAGTGGTTCCCGGACAAGCGCGGCATGGCCACCGGCATGGCGATCATGGGCTTCGGCGGCGGCGCGATGGTGGGGGCTCCCCTGGCGGCAGCGCTGATGGGGCACTTCGCTTCGCCGACCAGCGTCGGCGTGTGGCAGAGCTTTCTGGTGATGGCGGCGATTTACTTCGTGTTCATGATCGGTGGCGCGCTGTCCTACCGCGTTCCGCCGACCGGCTGGAAGCCTGAGGGCTGGACCGCGCCGGTGAAAAAAGCCAGCAATGCGATGATCACCCATCGTCACGTTCACGTGAACGTCGCCTGGAAAACCCCGCAATTCCGTCTGGTCTGGCTGGTGCTGTGCCTGAACGTATCGGCCGGTATCGGCATCCTCGGCATGGCTTCGCCGCTGCTGCAGGAAGTGTTTGGCGGCAAATTGCTGGGTGTGGACGTGCCGTTTGGCCAACTGAATGCCGGGCAACTGGCCTCGATCGCGGCGATCGCGGCGGGCTTTACCGGGCTGTTGAGCCTGTTCAACATCGGTGGCCGGTTCTTCTGGGCGTCGTTCTCCGATTACCTGGGCCGTAAAAACACCTACTTCGTGTTCTTCGCCCTGGGCTTTGCCCTATATGCGCTGATCCCGAACCTCGGGCACCTGGGCAACGTGGCGCTGTTCGTGGCGGCGTTCTGCATCATCCTGTCGATGTACGGCGGCGGTTTTGCGACGGTTCCGGCTTACCTGGCCGACCTGTTCGGCACCCAGATGGTCGGCGCGATCCATGGCCGCCTGCTGACCGCCTGGGCTGCGGCGGGCGTGCTGGGCCCGGTGTTGGTGAACTACCTGCGTGAATATCAGTTGAGCATCGGCGTCGAACGCGCCGCCGCTTACGACATCACCTTGTACATCCTCGCCGGCCTGCTGGTGCTGGGTTTCATCTGCAACCTGCTGGTGCGCCCGGTGGCCGACAAGTACTTCATGAGCGACGCCGAACTGGCCGCCGAACAGGCGCTGGGCCATGACAAGGGTGCCGATTCGAGCACCGTGCTGGAGTGGAAAGCCTCCGCCGGCAGCAAGCCGCTGGCTGTCGCGGCCTGGTTGGTGGTGGGTATTCCGTTGGCGTGGGGTGTGTGGGTGACCCTGCAAAAGACGGCGGTACTGTTCCACTAAGTTGACTGCAGGCGGGCGCACCATCCTGGAGCGCCCGCTTGTATGCACATGTCTAGCGTCGACCTTCCTCGCTTCAACTCGTCAGTCTTATCCCCTTCGATGTTTCTGTTTAGCGCCCGCGCCCCTATAATGGCTGCCTTTTTCGCCCAATGATTTTGCGGAGCTGGTGATGGCCGAACGTAAGGCGTCCGTCGAGCGCGACACTCTGGAAACCCAGATCAAAGCCTCGATCAACCTGGATGGCACCGGAAAGGCCCGATTTGATATCGGTGTACCTTTTCTTGAGCACATGCTGGACCAGATCGCCCGTCATGGGCTGATCGACCTGGATATCGTCAGCAAGGGCGACCTGCATATCGACGACCACCACACGGTGGAGGATGTCGGTATCACCCTCGGCCAGGCTTTCGCCAAGGCCATCGGCGACAAAAAAGGCATCCGTCGCTACGGCCACGCCTATGTCCCGCTGGATGAGGCGCTGTCGCGTGTGGTCATCGACTTCTCCGGTCGCCCCGGCCTGCAGATGCACGTGCCCTACACCCGCGCCACCGTGGGCGGCTTCGACGTCGACCTGTTCCAGGAATTCTTCCAGGGTTTCGTCAACCACGCCCTCGTCAGCCTGCACATCGACAACCTGCGCGGCACCAACACCCACCACCAGATCGAAACCGTGTTCAAGGCATTCGGTCGCGCGCTGCGCATGGCGGTGGAGCTGGATGAGCGCATGGCCGGGCAAATGCCATCGACCAAGGGCGTCCTGTAATGCAGACGGTCGCGGTTATCGATTACGGCATGGGCAACCTGCACTCGGTGGCCAAGGCCCTCGAGCACGTAGGGGCCGGCAAGGTGCTGATCACCAGCGATGCCACGGTGATTCGCGAGGCTGACCGCGTGGTGTTCCCAGGCGTTGGCGCGATTCGCGATTGCATGGCCGAAATCCGTCGCCTGGGCTTTGACAGCCTGGTGCGCGAGGTCAGCCAGGACCGGCCGTTCCTCGGCATTTGCGTGGGCATGCAAGCCTTGCTCGAGCGCAGTGAAGAGAACGACGGCGTCGACTGCATCGGCCTGTTTCCAGGCGAAGTGAAGTTCTTCGGCAAGGACCTGCATGAAGACGGCGAACACCTGAAAGTCCCGCACATGGGCTGGAACGAAGTGCGGCGCACCGTGGATCACCCGCTGTGGCATGAGATCCCGGACATGGCGCGCTTTTACTTCGTCCACAGCTACTACATCGCCGCCGGTAACCCGCGCCAGGTGGTGGGTGGCGGGCACTACGGCGTCGACTTCGCCGCTGCGCTGGCCGAAGGTTCGCGTTTTGCGGTGCAGTTCCACCCGGAGAAGAGCCATACCCATGGCCTGCAATTGCTGCAGAACTTCGCTGCGTGGGACGGTCGCTGGTAGATGGCCAAGAAACCGAAGCTGCCGATCCTGAACCTCACGCCCGAACAGGAACGTGAGGCTACCAACAAGATCAAGCGCTTCATGGAGGACCGTTTCGAGCTCAAGCTGGGCTCGTTCGAGGTTGCCGAGATCCTTGAGTTGTTCACCATTGAAGTTGCGCCGCACTATTACAACAGGGCGATTTTCGATACGCAGACGCTCCTTAGGGAACGGTTCGAAAGCATCGAAAGCGACCTGTGGTCGCTTGAGAAACCCTGATTTCCCAAGCATTGCTGAATATCGAATAAGGTTTGCCAGATGCTGATTATCCCCGCTATCGATCTCAAGGACGGCGCTTGCGTGCGTCTGCGCCAGGGCCGCATGGAAGATTCCACGGTGTTTTCCGACGACCCGGTGAGCATGGCTGCCAAATGGGTGGACGGTGGTTGCCGTCGCCTGCATCTGGTGGACCTGAACGGCGCCTTCGAAGGCCAGCCGGTCAATGGCGAAGTGGTGACTGCGATCGCTAAGCGCTACCCGAACCTGCCGATCCAGATCGGCGGCGGTATCCGCTCCCTGGAAACCATCGAACACTACGTCAAGGCCGGCGTAAGCTACGTGATCATCGGCACCAAGGCCGTGAAAGACCCGGCCTTCGTCGCCGAAGCCTGCCGCGCGTTCCCGGGCAAGGTGATCGTCGGCCTGGACGCCAAGGACGGTTTCGTCGCCACCGACGGCTGGGCGGAAATCAGCACGGTGCAGGTGATCGACCTGGCCAAGCAGTTCGAAGCCGACGGCGTGTCCGCCATCGTTTACACCGACATCGCCAAAGACGGCATGATGCAGGGCTGCAACGTACCGTTCACCGCTGCGCTGGCGGCGGCGACCAGGATCCCGGTGATCGCGTCCGGTGGCATCCACAACCTGGGTGACATCAAGTCGCTGCTGGATGCCCGGGCCCCTGGAATCATCGGCGCGATCACCGGCCGCGCAATCTACGAAGGCACCCTGGACGTCGCCGAAGCCCAGGCTTACTGCGATGCCTACAACGGCTGAGGACTGACCATGGCGCTGGCCAAACGCATCATCCCTTGCCTGGACGTCGACAACGGTCGCGTGGTCAAGGGCGTCAAGTTCGAGAACATCCGTGACGCCGGCGACCCGGTGGAAATCGCCCGTCGCTACGATGAGCAAGGTGCCGACGAGATTACCTTTCTCGACATCACCGCCAGCGTCGACGGCCGCGACACCACGCTGCATACCGTCGAGCGCATGGCCAGCCAGGTGTTCATCCCGCTGACCGTGGGCGGTGGCGTTCGCACCGTGCAAGACATCCGCAACCTGCTCAATGCCGGCGCGGACAAGGTCTCGATCAACACCGCCGCAGTGTTCAACCCGGAGTTCGTCGGCGAAGCCGCACAGCACTTCGGCTCGCAGTGCATCGTGGTGGCCATCGACGCCAAGAAAGTCTCCGGCCCCGGCGAACCGCCGCGCTGGGAGATCTTCACCCACGGCGGGCGCAAGCCGACCGGCCTGGACGCGGTGGAGTGGGCGATGAAGATGGAAGGCCTGGGCGCCGGTGAAATCCTGCTGACCAGCATGGACCAGGATGGCATGAAAAACGGCTTCGACCTCGGCGTGACCCGTGCCATCAGCGATGCGCTGGGCATTCCGGTGATCGCGTCCGGCGGCGTCGGCAACCTGCAGCACCTGGCCGACGGCGTGATCGAAGGCCACGCCAGCGCCGTGTTGGCGGCGAGTATTTTCCACTTCGGCGAATACACCGTCCCCGAGGCCAAGGCGTACATGGCCGCGCGCGGTATCGTGGTGCGCTAAACGCTGCTGGACACCATGGCAAGTGCGCGGCACTCTCTGCGCTTGCCATGGATTCCGGTAACTTTCATGCTCAAAGACCTGTTGCTCGCGCTCGCCAGTACCTCCGTGCTCATGATCGGAGTGGCCCAAGCCGAAGAATCGTCTGACGCCTCCCTGGTGTTGCTGACGGAAAACTTCCCGCCCTACAACATGGCGAAAAACGGCAAGAACTTCGCCAAGGACGAGAATGTCGAAGGCATCGCCGTGGACATCATGCGCGAAACCTTCAAGCGTGCTGGCATTTCCTACAGCCTCACTCTGCGTTTTCCTTGGGAGCGGATCTACAAACTCGCCCTGGAAAACCCCGGCTACGGCGTGTTCGTGATGGCCCGCCTGCCGGAGCGCGAAGCGCTGTTCAAATGGGTCGGCCCTATCGGCCCGGATGACTGGGTGATGCTGGCCAAGGCCGACAGCAAAATCCAGCTCGACGAGCTGGCGCAGGCGCGGCGCTACAAGATTGGCGCGTACAAGGGCGACGCGATTGCCGAGACCCTGGAGAAGCAGGGCCTCAAGCCAGTGCTGGTGCTGCGTGACCAGGACAACGCGCAAAAGCTGCTGGATGACCAGATCGACCTGTGGGCCACCGGCGACCCGGCCGGCCGCTACCTGGCGCGCCAGGTCGGTGTGACCGGGCTCAAGACCATCCTTCGCTTCAACAGTGCCCAGTTGTACCTGGCGCTGAACAAGGATGTGCCGGACGAAACGGTGGCCAAGCTGCAGGCGGCGTTGGATCAGTTGCGCGAGGAAGGCCTGCTCGACCAGATGATGGCGCGCTATTTGTAGCGATAGGTGCCGTTCTTGCCGTGCCCTGCCATCGCCTGATTGCTGCGCACGCTGATCATCAGTTTGATATCAATCCAGTCCACGCCCTGGGCCTTGAGCTTGGGCAGCTCGCGTTCGAGCACCGCCAGGGTTTGTGGATACGGATGGCCGATCATCACGACTGAGCCCTGTTTATGGGCCAGTTTGATGGCGCTCTGCAATTGCGTGGTGATCGCGGCTTCGGTGCGTTCGTCGTCGAGGAACACATCCCGCGAGACGCTGGCCAGGCCGATCTTCTGCGCTTCGGCGGCGCCGACGGTCTGCGCGCTGGTGCGGCTGTCGACAAAGAACTTGTGGCGCCGTTGCAACTCGCCCATCAGCCAGGCCATGGCTTCGGGCTGGGCAGTCATGCGGCTGCCCATGTGGTTGTTGATGCCGGCGGTGTAGGGCACGGCCTTGAACGCAGCGTCCAGGCGCTTGCCGAGCTCTTCGATAGGCAACTCGGGGTGCCAGGCGAACGGGCCGGTGGCCGGGTCCATGGGCATGTGCAGGATCACGATCTTGCCGGCCTTGTGCGCTTCGCGGGCGAATTCGGCGGCGTGGGGCGTGTCGGGCATGATCGCCGTGGTCACCGGGCCGGGCAGGGCCAGCACACGGCGATCCCGGGGCAGGTTTTGCCCCAGGTCGTCGATGATCAGGGTCAGGTAGGCTTTGTGCGGTTCGCTGGCCGGGGTCGCGTGGGCGACCCCGGCCAGGCTGCACAGTGCAGCGATGATCAGGGCAACGCGCATATCAACGGCTGCGCGTGATGCTCAAGCCCTTGAGCAGGCTCAACGCCTGGGCCAGTTGGTAGTCATCGTCCTGCGGCATCGGCTTGGCCTTGGCACTGCTGCCGGTCGGTTGGTCGGCGCCGCCGTTGCCATTGCCGAGGTGGCCTTGCAGGTCGGCTTCCTTGTAGTACTCGCTGTCGACCTCGTTGGTGATCTTGGCCTTGCGCACTTCGATGTCCGGCACGATGCCCTGGGCCTGGATCGAGCGGCCGTTTGGCGTGTAGTACAGCGCGGTGGTGATTTTCAGGGCGCGCTCGTTGTTCAGCGGCAACACGGTTTGCACCGAGCCTTTGCCGAAACTGGTGGTGCCCATCAGCACACCGCGCTTCTGGTCTTGCAGGGCGCCGGCGACGATCTCCGAGGCCGAGGCGCTGCCGCCGTTGATCAGCACGGCCAGCGGCACGTTTTCGCTGAGGTCGTTGCCGGTGGCCGAGAAGCGCAGTTCGGAGTTGGCGATACGGCCCTTGGTGTAGACGATCAGGCCTTTGGTGATGAAGTGGTCGACCACTTCCACCGCCGACTGCAGCACGCCACCGGGGTTGTTGCGCAGGTCGAGCACGATGCCGTTGAGCTTCTTGCCGTTGTCTTTGCGCAGCTTGGCCAGGGCCTTGGCCACTTCGTCGCCGGTCTTGACCTGGAACTGGGTGATGCGGATGTAGCCGTAGCCCGACTCCAGCAACTGGCTCTTCACGCTCTTGACCGTGATGGTCGCGCGGGCCAGGGTCACGTCGAACGGCGCGCCGCCGTCGCGCACCAGGGTCAGGGTGATTTTCTGGCCGATCTTGCCGCGCATCTTGTCGACGGCTTCAGTCATGGTCTGGCCACGGGTCGGCTGGCCGTTGATCTTGACGATCAGGTCGCCAGCCTGGATGCCGGCCTTGGACGCCGGGGTATCGTCGATCGGCGAGACCACTTTGATCTGGCCGTCTTCGGCGCCGACTTCAATGCCCAGGCCACCGAACTCACCGCTGGTGCTTTCCTGCAGCTCGGCGAAATCTTCCGGGCCGAGGTAGGCGGAGTGCGGGTCGAGGTTGCTGAGCATGCCCTTGATGGCATTTTCCAGCAGGGTCTTGTCGTCCACGGGTTCGACATAGGCTGCCTTGATCCGGTCCATGACCTCGGCAAAGGTGCGCAACTCGTCCAGCGGCAACGGCGCCTTGGTGGTCGCGGCCATGCCGGCGGGTGCAGCCGGTGCGGCCTGGTCGGCGAAAGCCAGAGGCGCGCCGATCACCAGGGCGATCGTCAGGGCCAGCGAAGTGAGGCGGGACAAATGCAGCATGTCGAACGAACTCCTAATGTAGATGCGACCCTATCCTTGGGTGCGGCACCATTGTGCAGGATCGCTCGGGCGGCCCTGCTGACGAATAGCGAAGTACAGCGCCGGGGTGTCCTGGCCGCCACTGTTACCGACAGTGGAGATGGATTCCCCGGCTTTTACCACATCACCTGCCGACTTGAGTAAAGTCTGATTGTGGCCATAAAGACTCAAATAGCCATTACCGTGGTCGAGAATCACCAATAAACCGGCGCCCCGCAGCCAATCGGCAAACACCACGCGACCGCCGTGGACGGCGTGGACCTGGCTGCCGGCGGCCGCGCTGATCATCACCCCATCCCACTTGGCGCGGGTGTCATCGCCGCGGGTTTCCCCAAAGCGTGCCAGCAGTCGACCATCAACCGGCCACGGAAGTTTGCCGCGCGCGGAAGCAAAAGGCCCGCCGAAGGATTCGCCCGCGCTGGAAACCAGCGGCCCGGGCGCTGCGTGCGCCGGTTTGCGCGGTGCCGGGGCGTCGCTCGTGGCTGCCAGTTCGGCCTCACGCTGGCGCTTTTTTTCCGCTTCCTGCTGGGCGATCAGCGCTTTCTGTCGCGCTTCTTCGGCCTCGCGTGCCTGGCGAGCCAGGGTTTCTTCGATGGTTTTCAACACTTTGCCGAGGTCGGCCTGGTCCTGCTCGCGGGCTTGTAGCTTGGCGTCGCGGGCCTTTACGTCGTCATTGAGCTTGGCCAGGGCCAACTGGCGTTCCTTGCGCACCTTGTCGAGCTGGTCGCGCTGGCTGTCGAGGCTGCTTTTCTGGTCGAGCAGTTGCGATTGCTGGTCGGCGATTTCCTGTTCGACGTTGGCCAGTTGGCGCAGGGTCTCGTTGAAGCCCTTCAGTTGGGCAAGGCGTGCCTTGCTCAGGTAATCGTAGTAGGTCAGGGTGCGTGCGAATTTTTCCGGGTTCTGCTGGTTGAGCAGCAGCTTGAGGTACTCCTGGCGGCCACTCTGGTAGGCGGCGCGGGCCTGGATCGCGATCAGGCGTTGCTGTTCAACGCGGGCGCTCTGGAGTTTTTTTTTCTCAGCGTCGAGTCGCTCCAGTTCCGACTCGCTCTTCTTTAATTCTTTTTGTAGCTCCTGGACCTGCTTCTCCAGCTTGCCCATCTCGGTTTCCGTGCCGCGCAGGTCTTTCTGCACCCCGGATTTCTCTTCCTGGAGCTTGCCGAGCAGTTTTTTCAGCTCGGTGATGTCCTGACGCGTAGCGTCCAACTGTTGTTGGGTTTGCGCGCGCTCATCGGCAAATGCCGGTTGGAGCAGGCAGACGAGAGCGAGGGTAATCAAGGCGCGAAGCATAGAGGCGGGCGACACCAGGGAAAGGGACGGCCTAGTATGCCCGGCAAGCGCTGCAAAAAAAACGCCCAATTCGGGCTTCTGGGCAAGATAGGTGCCGAGCGGCAGTGGTATGGCGAAAAGACATCTACCCAACACCACGAGTCCAATGTGGGAGGGGGCTTGCCCCCGATTGCGGTGTGTCAGCTGAATAGGTGTTGGCTGATCCACTGCTATCGGGGGCAAGCCCCCTCCCACATTGGTTCTGCGGTGTGGTTTAGATCAGACCAGAATCGAGGTGCCGGTCATCTCTTTGGGCTTCTCCAACCCCATCAACATCAGCATGGTCGGCGCCACATCGGCCAGCACGCCGCCTTTGCGCACTTTCAGGTCGCGCTTGCCGACGTAGATGAACGGCACCGGCTCGGTGGTGTGGGCGGTGTGGGCTTGCCCGGTGGATTCGTCGGACATTTGCTCGCAGTTGCCATGGTCGGCGGTGATCAGCGCTTCGCCGCCGACTTTTTCCAGGGCGTCGACGATGCGGCCTACGCACAGGTCCAGGCATTCCACGGCCTTGATCGCGGCGGCCAGGTTGCCGCTGTGGCCGACCATGTCGCCGTTGGCGTAGTTGACCACGATCACGTCATAACGCTGGTGTTCGATGGCGTCGACGATCTTGTCGGTGACTTGCGGCGCGCTCATTTCCGGTTGCAGGTCGTAGGTCGCGACTTTCGGCGACGGGATCAGGATGCGCTCTTCGCCCGGGAACGGTTCTTCGCGGCCGCCGGAGAAGAAGAAGGTCACGTGGGCGTACTTCTCGGTTTCGGCGATGCGCAGTTGGGTCTTGCCGTTTTTCGCCAGGTAGTCGCCCAGCACGTTTTCCAGGCTGCCGGGGGCAAAAGCCGACGGGGCCGGGATGTTGGCGGCGTATTGGGTGAGCATCACGAACTCGATTTTCGGCTGGCGCGCGCGTTCGAAGTCCTTGAAGCCTGGGTCGACGAACACATGGCTCAGCTCGCGGGCACGGTCGGCGCGGAAGTTCATGAACACCACGGCGTCGCCGTCTTCCACTTTCACCGGCTCGCCGATGGTGGTGGCCTTGACGAACTCATCGCTCTCGCCACGCGCGTAGGCGGCTTCCAGGCCTTCCTGGGCGGTGGCGGCGTTGAATTCGGCCTGGCCGTCGACGATCAGGTTGTAGGCCTGGGACACGCGGTCCCAGCGGTTGTCGCGGTCCATCGCGAAATAGCGACCGACCAGGCTGGCGATGCGGCCCTTGCCGAGGGCGGCGAAGGTGGCGTCCAGCAGTTCGATCGACGATTGCGCGCTTTTCGGCGGCGTGTCGCGGCCGTCGAGGAAGGCGTGCAGGTAGATCTTGTCGGCGCCGCGCTTGAAGGCCAGTTCGGCCATGGCCACGAGGTGGTCCTGGTGGCTGTGTACGCCGCCATCGGACAGCAGGCCCATGAAGTGCACGGCCTTGCCGGCAGCGACGGCTTTATCGACGGCTGCGCAGATGGTCGGGTTCTCGAAGAACTCGCCGTCGCGGATCGCTTTGGTCACGCGGGTGAAGTCCTGATAGACCACTCGTCCGGCGCCGAGGTTCATGTGGCCGACTTCCGAGTTGCCCATTTGGCCGTCCGGCAGGCCCACATCCATGCCCGAACCGGAGATCAGCCCGTTGGGCAAAGTGGCGGTCAGACGGTCCAGCACCGGCTTGTTGGCCGAGTACACGGCGTTGTCGTGGTGGCTTTCACTGTGTCCGAAGCCATCGAGAATTATCAGGACCAAAGGTTTAGGCGTCGTAGTCATAGATCCTCTCGCGGCGGTAATTGATGAAGGGGATTGAAAAGGGAGTGGCAGTTTAAAGCGAAGTTCCGACCACGTCACCGCTTTACGGGGGTTGGCCCCCCCTGACGGCTGTGTATACTTACCGCCATTTTAACGCCCTGGAACCTCCTTGATGGTTGATCACCTGATTGCATTTGCCACTGCCCACTACCTGCTCGCGGGTGCCTTCGTCATCCTGCTGGCGCTGCTGATCGCTCATGAAATGAGCCGCGGTGGCCGCAGCCTGAGCACGTCGGAGCTGACCGCGCTGGTCAACAAGGATGAGGCCGTTGTCGTGGATATCCGTCCGGCCAAGGATTTTGCCGCCGGTCATATCGTTGGCGCCCTGAACATTCCCCAGGACAAGCTGATCGCGCGCCTGGCCGAGCTGGAAAAGCACAAGGCCAAGACCATCATCCTGGTCGACGCCCAAGGCCAGCATTCCGGCACCCACGCCCGCGAAATGCTCAAGACCGGCTTTACCGCCGCCAAACTGTCTGGTGGTATCAGCAGCTGGCGCGCCGACAACCTGCCGCTGGTGAAGTGATATGAGCCAGGTTGTCGTGTATTCCAGCGATTGGTGCCCTTACTGCATGCGGGCCAAGGCCTTGCTGGAGAAAAAGGGTGTTGCCTTCGAAGAGATCAAGGTCGACGGCAAACCCCAGGTGCGCGCCGAAATGGCCCAGAAGGCGGGACGCACGTCCGTGCCGCAGATCTGGATCGGCGCCAAGCACGTCGGTGGATGCGATGACCTGTTTGCCCTTGAGCGCGCCGGCAAGCTGGACGCGCTGCTTCACGTCTGACTCCTAAACCCTAAAAGACCCAAGATCAAGAAGGATCTGCGATGACTGACCAACAGAACACCGAAGCAGCAGAAGCCCAAGGCCCACAGTTTTCGCTGCAGCGCATCTATGTGCGTGACCTGTCGTTCGAAGCGCCGAAAAGCCCGGCCATCTTCCGTCAGGAGTGGACCCCAAGCGTCGGGCTGGACCTGAACACCCGTCAAAAAGCCCTGGAAGGCGACTTCCACGAAGTCGTGCTGACCCTCTCGGTCACCGTCAAGAACGGCGAAGAAGTGGCCTTCATCGCTGAAGTGCAACAGGCCGGTATCTTCCTGATCCAGGGCCTGGACGAAGCGTCCATGAGCCACACCCTGGGCGCGTTCTGCCCGAACATCCTGTTCCCGTATGCCCGCGAGACCCTGGACAGCCTGGTCACCCGTGGCTCGTTCCCGGCGCTGATGCTGGCTCCGGTGAACTTCGATGCCCTGTACGCGCAAGAGCTGCAGCGCATGCAACAGGAAGGTTCGTCGACGGTTCAATAAGTCGATGCGCTAAAAATGTGGGAGGGGGCTTGCCCCCGATTGCGGTGTGTCAGCTGAATAGGTGTTGGCTGACCCACTGCTATCGGGGGCAAGCCCCCTCCCACATTTGTTATGTGTGTTATTTGAAGCCGAGTTGGCGCCAGCCTTCGTAGACGGCGACGGCGACGGTGTTCGATAAGTTCAGGCTGCGGCAACCTTCGCGCATCGGCAAACGCAGGCGATGGCCGTCGGGCAGGGCGTCGAGCACCTCGGCCGGCAGGCCACGGCTTTCCGGGCCGAACAGGAAGGCGTCGCCGTCGGCGAAGCTGGCGTCATGGAACGGCCGCGAGCCCTTGGTGGTGAACGCGAACAGCCGAGGGTGGCCGAGGCTTTCCAGGCAGCTGGCGAGGTCGGCGTGGCGTTGCAGGGTGGCATACTCGTGGTAGTCCAGCCCGGCGCGGCGCAGGCGCTTGTCGTCCATGTCGAAGCCCAGCGGCTCGATCAAATGCAGGTGGCAGCCACTGTTGGCGCACAGCCTGATAACGTTGCCGGTATTCGGCGGAATTTCTGGTTGAAAAAGGATGACGTGAAACATGCACGGCTCCGAAGGCAAAGATGCGCTGCATTCTACCCTCGAAGAAGACCCCAGGCCGAAGCTATTGCCAAGGGTTTTGGGCTCTTTGGCGATTGTCGGCCTGATGGTGGGCCTGATGATCGGGCGCCTGACCGCCCCGGACCCGGTCGAATTGCTGCAGGTGACGCCGGCGGCCAACGGTGTGGTGGTGTGGTTCAACAGCGAACCCAAGCTGCATGGCGAGCATATCGACGGCACCGTGGCGCTGTTGTTCGACGCGCAGGGCAAGGCCGCCAGCGGGCAGCTCAAGGTCAATGACAAGGATGTGAACTGGCGCGTGCGCAAGACCGATGGCGGCCTGTTGCTCAACCTGGTGGCGGCGCGGCCGTTGCGTGGGGAATGGTCGGGAGAGGAAGCTGAAGGCCGCTGGCGGCTGGAGATCCATCTCCAAGAGCAATAAAAGAGGGAGTTCCCGGCCTGCCTGTACCAGGGCTCCCAAAACGGGATGAAGCCATCCGGCTTCGTGTTAAAGAGGGAATCCCCGGCCTGCCTGTACCGAGGTTCCCGAAAGCGGTGTGGAGCGCGACGCGGTTCGCATCAAGCACCCCGGGTGTAAAGAGGGGATTCTCGGCCTGCCTGTACCAAGGTCCCCGAAACTGGGTTGTATCAGGGTTATTGCAGGGCGCGTGCCACACTGGCCAAGTTGCTCGAAAAAAACGCTCCAGACAGCGAAAAGCCCCGGAATACGGGGCTTTGGCGTTTTCGGTTGTCTGATTTCAGGCGGCGGTGCGAAGGTTTGAGGTGTTGGCGCCGTGCCCGATGCCGGTTCATGGTGCATTGAAGCGGTGCATGGTCGCCAAACCTTATGCAGATCCAAATGTGGGAGGGGGCTTGCCCCCGATTGCGGTGGATCAGTCATGTAGATGCCGACTGACATGCCGCTATCGGGGGCAAGCCCCCTCCCACATTCGATCTTCAGTGGGGCTGAGATTCAGCCCTCGTCACCGTCGTCATCATCCGCGCCATCGACCTTCATCCCCAGTTCCTTGATCTTGCGCGTCAGGGTATTGCGGCCCCAACCCAGCAGCACGGCGGCATCGCGACGGCGGCCGGCGGTGTGCTTGAGGGCGGTTTCGATCATGATCCGTTCGAAGGCCGGCACGGCGCTGTCCAGCAGGTTCGACTGGCCGCGTGCCAGGGCCTGGTCGGCCCATTGACGCAGCGCCTGTTCCCAGTTGGTCACGGGGGCCGAATCCTGCGGCAGGCTGAGCAGCTCCGGCGGCAGGTCGCTGATATGCACTTCGCGCCCGGACGCCATGACCGTGATCCAGCGGCAGGTGTTCTCCAGTTGGCGCACGTTGCCGGGCCACGGCAGGTTCTTCAGGTATTCCTCGGTCTCGCTTTTCAGCAGCTTCGGCTCGACGGCCAGCTCCTGGGCGGCGCGGCTGAGGAAGTGGCGCGCGAGGGTCGGGATGTCTTCGCGACGGTCCGACATGCGCGGGATGTGGATGCGGATCACGTTGAGGCGGTGGAACAAGTCCTCACGGAACTTGCCCGCATGCACCAGGGTTTCCAGGTTCTGGTGAGTCGCGGCGATGATACGCACGTCAACCTTGACCGGCGTATGCCCGCCCACACGGTAGAACTCGCCGTCCGCCAGCACGCGCAGCAAGCGGGTCTGGGTATCGGCCGGCATGTCGCCGATTTCATCGAGGAACAGCGTGCCGCCGTCCGCCTGTTCAAACCGCCCGCGCCGCAGGTTGGCCGCGCCGGTGAAGGCGCCTTTCTCGTGGCCGAACAGCTCGGACTCCATCAAGTCCTTCGGAATCGCCGCCATGTTCAGCGCGATGAACGGCGACGCCGCGCGCGGGCTGTGGCGGTGCAGGGCGTGGGCCACCAGTTCTTTACCGGTGCCCGACTCGCCGTTGATCAGCACGGTGATGTTGGAGTGGCTCAAGCGCCCGATGGCGCGAAACACTTCCTGCATCGCCGGCGCTTCACCGATGATTTCCGGGGTGCGGGTCAGGGCAGGCGGGGCTTCCTGGTTCTGCTGTTCCTGGGCGTGCTGGTTGGCGCGCTTGACCAGCGCCACCGCTTCGTCCACGTCGAACGGCTTGGGCAGGTACTCAAAGGCACCGCCCTGGTAGGACGCGACAGCGCTGTCCAGGTCCGAGTGCGCGGTCATGATGATCACCGGCAGGCGCGGGTGCTGCTCGCGAATCCGCGCCAGCAGGTCCAGGCCGCTGGCACCGGGCATGCGGATGTCGGAGATGATCACGTCGGGCTGCTGGCGCGCCAGGCGGCTCATCACCCCGTCAGCGCTGTCGAAGCTCTGGGTGGTCATGCCTTCCTGTTGCAGGGCTTTCTCGAGGACCCAGCGGATAGAACGGTCGTCATCGACGATCCAGACAGTTTCACTACGGCTCATGTCGATGGGGCTCCTTGTTCCAGAGGCAGAAAGATCGAGAACGTGGTGTGGCCAGGATGGCTCTCACATTCGATCAGACCCTGGTGCTGGCTGATGATGTTCTGGGTAATGGCCAGGCCCAGCCCGGTACCGTCCGGGCGGCCGCTGACCATGGGGAAGAAAATGGTTTCCTGCAGTTCTGCTGGAATGCCCGGGCCGTTGTCGGTGATTTCGACTTTGGTCACCAGACGATGGCGCACGTGGCCGATGGTGAACTGGCGCAAGGCGCGGGTGCGCAGGCTGATGCGGCCCAGGCGCAGCTCGTTCTGGCTGCTGATGGCCTGCATGGCGTTGCGCACGATGTTGAGCACCGCCTGGATCATCTGCTCGCGGTCGATCAACACGTCGGGAATGCTTGGGTCATAGTCGCGCACCAAGGTAATGCAGCCTTGGCTTTCGGCCTCGACCAACTGGCAGACACGCTCCAGCACCTCATGCACGTTGGTCATCGCCAGCGACGGCAGCTTGTTGGAGCCGAGCATGCGGTCCACCAGATTACGCAGGCGGTCGGCCTCTTCGATGATGACGTTGGTGTAGTCCTTGAGGTGCTCGTCCGGCAGCTCACGAGCCAGCAACTGCGCCGCGCCGCGAATCCCGCCCAACGGGTTCTTGATCTCGTGGGCCAGGCCGCGCACCAGCATCTTGCTGGTTTCCTGCTTGGACAACTGCGCTTCTTCCTTGGTGATGCGCAGCAGGCGGTCACGCGGGTGGACTTCGAGCAGCAGCAGGGTGCTGCCGTTGCTCAGGATCGGGGTCACGGCGTAGTCGACGGTCAGGGTCTGGCCGGTCAGGGCGGTGAGCATCGCTTCGCGCTTGGTGAACGGATGTGCCTGCTCCACTGCCTGGCGCAACGAGCTCAAGGCTTCGGCCGACTCGGTGAACAACTCGCTGATGAACTGCCCATGGCTGCGCTGCCCGCTGATGGCCAGGAGCATCTCCGCCGCCGGGTTCATGTACTCAAGGCGCAGGTCGTCATTGAGCAGGATGGTCGCGGTGGTCAGGTTGTCGAGTAACAAACGGTGCAGTGCATCGCTGATGGTCATCAGGACCTCTTTTGGAGCAAGGCGCGGGCTTGAGGCACACGCTGATACAAGGAAAATGCAAAAACCAAACCAAGGCTCCGAAAAGAAGCGTTTAAGCCCTGAAATAAGGGTTTAAGGCTCGAAACTGTGGCGTTCTGCCAGCTTCATCGGGAAGTTTCGAACCAAAATGGGCTGGGTCGGTGGGAAGGGTGCAAGCTGTCGCACCAATATAGTGCGATTTTGTGACGATTGTTCAGGAAGCGCGAATTCACACAAATCAAATGTGGGAGGGGGATTGCCTCCTCCCACATTTTTGGATCGGGTTTACCGTTTTAGTTTTTGTAGATACACAGCTCGGCGGTCGCGCGGATCATCGCCAACTGCTGCATCGGCTCATTGAGCGGCTCATGCACGGCTTCGGCCAGCCATTGCGGGCACTGTGGGTCGGTGCGCTGCGGGCTGAAGTCGGCCAATTGCTGCAGCAGGCGTTTTTGCAGTTGGTCCAGTTGCGGGCGAATCTGCTTGACCAGGTCCGGGCGCGGATCGTCGGGGGCCTTGCCCTGGAACTGCCAGTCGGAAAGATGGGCGTACTGCACCAGTTTGTTCGCTTCGATCTGTGCCGAGAAGAACTGCCCGGCGGCGGCAGGGTCCAGCTTGTAGCTCGGGGCCTGGGCGACGACGCTGGCGATCACCTCTTGCTCGCGCTTCTTGTCTTCTACGGGCTTGTGGCTGTCCCACTTGCTCAGGGCGACCTGGTCGGCGATCGCCAGGCGCTCGGCGATGCTGTTGAGTAAAGGTTCGAGGCTGGGCGGCGCAGCGCTCGCACTGGCACTGACGAATAACAGAGCGAACACAAGTCGACGTTTCAATGCTGATCTCCTTGTGGGAGGGGGCAAGCTCCCTCCCACCTTTTTGATTGGGTTTGCAGGTGCGGAGCTGTGTAATCCCCGGGCAAAAAAAGACCTCCCGAAGGAGGTCTTTTTCGATCACGCCACGTTAAGCGACGCTACCGGATCAGCAGCTGTAGTACAGCTCGTATTCCAGTGGGTGTACGAAGGTGCGGACTTTGATTTCTTCTTCGCTTTTCAGCTCGATGTAGGCATCGATGAAGTCGTCGCTGAATACGCCGCCTTTGGTCAGGAACGCACGGCCCTTGTCCAGCTCTTCCAGGGCTTCTTTCAGGCTGCCGCACACTTGTGGGATCTCTTTGGCCTCTTCAGGCGGCAGGTCGTACAAGTTTTTGTCGGCGGCGTCGCCTGGGTGGATCTTGTTCTGGATGCCGTCCAGGCCAGCCATCAGCAGTGCAGCGAAGCCCAGGTACGGGTTGGCTGCCGGGTCCGGGAAGCGGGCTTCGATACGGCGAGCGCGCGGGCTGGACACGTAAGGAATACGGATCGATGCGGAGCGGTTACGAGCCGAGTAGGCCAGCATTACCGGTGCTTCGAAACCTGGGACCAGACGCTTGTAGGAGTTGGTCGACGGGTTGGTGAAGCCGTTCAGGGCCTTACCGTGCTTGATGATACCGCCGATGAAGTACAGGGCGGTGTCGGACAGGCCGGCATAACCTTCGCCAGCGAAGGTGTTCTTGCCATCTTTAGCGATGGACAGGTGAACGTGCATACCCGAACCGTTATCGCCGTACAGAGGCTTAGGCATGAAGGTTGCGGTACGGCCGTAGGCATCAGCCACGTTGTGTACGCAGTACTTCAGGGTCTGGACTTCGTCAGCCTTGGCAACCAGGGTGTTGAACTTCACACCGATTTCGTTCTGGCCGGCAGTCGCCACTTCGTGGTGGTGTACTTCGATGACCAGGCCCATTTCTTCCATGGCGTTGCACATGGAGGTACGGATTTCGTGGTCGTGGTCGAATGGCGGAACTGGGAAGTAGCCACCTTTGATACCTGGACGGTGGCCTTTGTTGCCGCCTTCTACGTCCTGGTCGGACATCCACGAACCTTGTTCGGAGAAAATCTTGAACATGGAACCGGAGATGTCGGACTTGAACTTGACCGAATCAAAGATGAAGAATTCTGGCTCTGGGCCTACGAATACGGTGTCGCCGATACCGGTCGACTTCAGGTATTCCTCGGCACGCTTGGCGATCGCACGTGGGTCGCGGTCGTAGCCTTGCATGGTCGAAGGCTCGATCACGTCGCAGACGATGATCAGGGTTGGGTCTTCGGTGAACGGGTCCAGCACGGCAGTGCTGTCGTCCGGCATCAGGATCATGTCGGAAGCTTCGATGCCTTTCCAACCGGCAATGGAGGAACCGTCGAACATTTTGCCTTCTTCGAAGAACGCGTCATCCAGCGCGTCGCGAGCCGGCATGGTCACGTGGTGCTGAGTGCCTTTTGTGTCCGTGAAGCGCAGATCAATCCACTTAACGTCATGATCTTTGATGAGTTGAACCGACTTCGACATGGTGTCCTCCGGGGTGGCTTCGGGCTGGGTAGTGGAGTTAGCCCTTAGAATGTGGGTGATGCCGGCGCGGATAGTCCGCCATGGCAACCTGCCTCACAAGAGAGCAAATTGCATGCCAGTGCGCCAACATGGCCTTTTTGCGTCAAAATGGCCCCTATAACAGTGCAAACCGCCGAAATGGAATAAATAACGCACTGCAATGTGGCGCGCATTTGCATAAGTGACCTGTTTTGGTGCGTTGCGCCGTTGATGCATATTAACTGGTTAAACCTTGAGCGATTTCCGCTATAATCCGCGCCCCCCTTTTTCGGCAGGCCCTGCGCGCGCTGTTTCCATGAAATTAATCGTTAAAGTCTTCCCCGAGATCACCATCAAAAGCCGACCGGTACGGATGCGTTTCATCCGTCAGTTGGCCAAGAACATCCGTGCCGTGCTCCGCGATCTGGACCCGGCTGTGGTGGTGAACGGTGTGTGGGACAATCTCGAGCTGGAAACCCGTGTCACCGACGCCAAGGCCTTGAAGGATATGACCGAGCGCCTGAGCTGCATGCCGGGCATCGCGCATTTCCTGCAGGTCGACGAGTACCCGCTGGGCGACTTCGACGACATCACCGAAAAGTGCAAACAGCACTTCGGCAGCGAGCTTGAAGGCAAGATTTTTTCGGTGCGCTGCAAGCGTGCCGGCAAGCACCCGTTCAGCTCCATGGATGTGGAAAAATACGTCGGCAGCAAGCTGCGTCGCGAGTGCGGCGCAGCCGGAATTTCCCTCAAGGCGCCGCAAATTGAAGTGCGGATGGAAATTCGCGACCAACGGTTGTTTGTGATCCACAGCCAGCACAATAGCATTGGTGGCTACCCGCTCGGCGCCCTGGAACAGACCCTGGTCTTGATGTCCGGCGGTTTCGATTCCACGGTGGCGGCCTACCAGATCATGCGCCGCGGCCTGATGAGCCACTTCTGCTTCTTCAACCTGGGCGGGCGTGCCCACGAATTGGGCGTGATGGAAGTCGCGCACTATATCTGGAAGAAGTACGGCAGCTCCCAACGCGTGCTGTTTGTCAGCGTGCCGTTCGAGGAAGTACTGGGCGAAATTCTCGGCAAAGTCGATAACAGTCATATGGGCGTAGTATTGAAGCGTATGATGTTGCGCGCAGCGTCCCGAATTGCCGATCAACTGCAGATCGACGCGCTGGTGACCGGCGAAGCGATTTCCCAGGTATCCAGCCAGACGCTGCCGAACCTGTCGCTCATCGATTGCGTGACCGAGAAGCTGGTGCTGCGCCCACTGATCGCCAGCCATAAGCAGGACATCATCGACCTGGCAGAACAGATCGGCACCGCTGACTTTGCCAAGCACATGCCTGAATATTGCGGGGTCATTTCGGTGAACCCCAAGACCCACGCCAAGCGCAACCGCGTGGAGTATGAAGAACAACAGTTTGATATGGCGGTTCTGGAGCGTGCGCTCGAGAACGCCAAACTGGTCCCGATCGATCGTGTCATCGACGAGTTGGGCCAGGATGTGCAGATCGAAGAAGTCAGCGAAGCCCTGGCCGGTCAGATCATCATCGACATCCGTCACCCGGATGCCGCTGAAGACGAGCCGCTGGAAATCGCTGGCATCGACGTACAAACGCTGCCGTTCTATGCATTGAACGCGCGTTTCAAGGAACTGGATAACAGCCGTCAGTACCTGCTGTATTGCGACAAAGGCGTGATGAGTCGCCTGCATGCCCACCATTTGCTCAGTGAGGGGCATGCCAATGTGCGCGTTTATCGACCGAGCTAAGAGCCCGGGGCTGTTTGCCTGTGGCCTGCGTCACCGGCCCCCCGACTCTGCCGTCAAGCTGTAACGGCAAGGCCTGACTCTACTGTTAATCGCTGCCACGACCTGTCAGCACACCGAATCCTCTGATCGAGATACACAAGTGATCGAAAATCTACGTAACATCGCCATCATTGCTCACGTTGACCATGGTAAAACCACCCTGGTAGACAAACTCTTGCGTCAATCCGGCACCCTGGAGCGCAACGAGCTCAACGACGAGCGCGTGATGGACTCCAACGACCAGGAAAAAGAGCGCGGTATTACCATCCTGGCTAAAAACACCGCTATCAACTGGAACGGCTACCACATCAACATCGTGGATACCCCGGGCCACGCCGACTTCGGCGGCGAAGTAGAACGCGTAATGTCGATGGTCGACTCCGTTCTGCTGCTGGTTGACGCTCAAGACGGCCCTATGCCGCAAACCCGTTTCGTGACCAAGAAGGCGTTCGAAGCCGGCCTGCGTCCGATCGTGTGCATCAACAAGGTTGACCGTCCAGGCGCGCGTCCGGATTGGGTTCTGGACCAGATCTTCGATCTGTTCGACAACCTGGGTGCTACCGAAGAACAACTGGACTTCCAGGTTATCTACGCTTCGGCCCTGAACGGTATCGCCGGTCTGGATCACACCGCCATGGCGGAAGACATGACCCCGCTGTACCAGGCCATCGTTGACCACGTTCCACCACCGAAGGTTGACCGTGACGGTCCGTTCCAGATGCAAATCTCGGCACTGGACTACAACAGCTTCCTGGGTGTTATCGGCGTTGGCCGTATCGCTCGTGGTAGCGTCAAGCCGAACACTCCGGTTGTCGCTATCGGCGCCGACGGCAAGAAGCGCAACGGTCGTATCCTGAAGCTGATGGGTCACCACGGCCTGCACCGCATCGACGTTGAAGAAGCGTTCGCCGGCGATATCGTGTGCGTCAGCGGTATGGACTCGCTGTTCATCTCCGACACCCTGTGCCAGCCGGACACTGTCGAGGCGATGAAGCCTCTGACCGTCGACGAGCCAACCGTTTCCATGACCTTCCAGGTAAACGACTCGCCTTTCTGCGGTAAAGAAGGCAAGTTCGTGACCTCCCGTAACATCAAGGAACGTCTGGACAAAGAGCTGCTCTACAACGTGGCACTGCGCGTTGAAGAAGGCGACTCGGCTGACAAGTTCAAGGTTTCCGGCCGTGGTGAGCTGCACCTCTCGGTACTGATCGAAACCATGCGTCGCGAAGGCTTCGAAATGGGCGTTGGTCGTCCTGAAGTGATCATCCGTACTGTTGACGGCGTGAAGCAGGAACCGTTCGAAAACGTCACCATCGACACCCCTGAAGAATCCCAGGGCAAGGTCATGGAAGAGATGGGCCTGCGTAAGGGCGACCTGACCAACATGGTGCCGGATGGCAAAGGCCGTGTGCGTCTGGAATACAACATCCCTGCGCGTGGTCTGATCGGTTTCCGTAACCAGTTCCTGACCCTGACCAACGGTGCTGGCATCCTGACCTCGATCTTCGATCGCTACGACACCATGAAGTCCGGCGACATGTCCGGCCGTCAGAACGGTGTTCTGGTTTCGGTTGAAACCGGCAAGGCGCTGACCTACTCCCTGGAAACCCTCCAGGCGCGTGGCAAGCTGTTCGTTGAACACGGTCAAGAGATCTACAACGGTCAGATCGTTGGTCTGAACAGCCGTGACAACGACATGGGCGTCAACCCAACCAAAGGCAAGAAGCTCGACAACATGCGTGCTTCGGGTAAAGACGAAACCATCGCTCTGGTTCCACCTGTTCGCTTCACCCTGGAACAGGCCCTGGAATTCATCCAGGACGACGAGCTGTGCGAAGTCACGCCTAAGTCGATCCGCCTGCGTAAGAAGATCCTGGACGAAGGCGAGCGTACCCGCGCTGCCAAGAAAGCCAAGAACTGAGTTAACTCAGGCTGAATGAAAAACGCCCCCGGTCGAAAGGCCGGGGGCGTTTTTTTATGTCTGCAGGTTTTGTGCTGAAGGTGCCGGCCCTATCGGGGGCAAGCCCCCTCCCACATTTTGAAGGCGTTCACAAATCAAAACTGTGGGAGGGGGCTTGCCCCCGATAGGGCCCTTGAGAGCCCTGCAAAACATGGATCAGAACTTATCGAGCGTCTTGAAATTGGTCTCGCGCACCACTTCCTTGGGCTTGTACGCGCAATACCCCGGCCGCGGGCCGATTTTCGGGTGGTTGCGGCAGGTATCCGGGCGCTTGTCATAAATAGTGCAGAAGCGCGTCTTACGATCCAGGTACAGGCAGTCGTTGTTGCTCATGCGCTGCAGGGTGAAGATCTCGGATTTGCTGTTGTAGCGCTCGACGATGCCTTCCTTCTGCAAACGCTTGGCGATGTTCTTCGGCGGGTCGCCGCGCTCGAATTCATCGACGATGCCAATGCGGATCAAGTCTTTGATCTTCACTTCGACCGGCAGCGTGCAGCAGCTGGACACGCAGCCTCCGCACATGTGGGCGGAATATTTCTGCCAGGTCTCGAGACGGTCGAGTTCCGCGGCGGCGATCAGTTGAGGCTTCATCAGGGTTCCAAGGTGGGGCGGTATCCGGGCGCGCGATCATACCGGGATTGATGGTTTTTTGAACAATATTTTCGGGTTTTCAGCTCGAAGGCGGCTCGAACAGTGATCGGGCACGACCCCTGCATTAAATTCATGCAAAGGTGAATGAGTTAAAAAACTGCCGAACCAGCGCGTCGACCGCCGGTCAGACCGACTAGGCTCTAGCAACTCCTTCAATCTCGCCCGAGGTCACACCGATGTCTCAGGAACCGCTTGCACGAGAAGCAGAGGTAGCCGCATTTCGCGATGCTGTCTTGACCAAACTCACCTACGCGGTGGGCAAAGACCCGGATCACGCCTTCGACCATGACTGGTTCGAAGCCATTGCCCTGGCCGCCCGCGACCAGATGGTCGATCACTGGATGAACCATACGCGGCAAATCTACCGCAAAGGCCAGAAGCGGGTGTATTACCTCTCGCTGGAATTCCTCATCGGCCGCCTGCTCTTCGACAGCCTGAGCAACCTCGGCCTGCTGGAGATCGCTCGCGAAGCGCTCACCGAGTTGGGTGTCGACCTGGAACGCATCCGCCTGCTGGAGCCCGACGCAGCGCTCGGCAACGGCGGTCTGGGACGCCTGGCGGCGTGCTTTATGGAAAGCATGTCGACCCTGGGCATTGCCGGCCATGGTTATGGCATCCGCTATGAGCACGGGCTGTTCCGCCAGGCGATTGTCGATGGCTGGCAGCAGGAGCAGACCGAGCGCTGGCTGGATTTCGGCAACCCGTGGGAGTTCGAACGGGCTGAAGTGATCTACTCGATCGGCTTCGGCGGCAGCGTCGAAACCCTCGCCGATGCCGGCGGCAAGCTGATTCAGGTGTGGTCGCCCAGCGAAACCGTGCGGGCCGTGGCCTACGACACCCCGGTGGTCGGCTGGCGCGGCGCCAGCGTCAACACCCTGCGGCTGTGGCGTGCGCGCGCCGTGGAAGACCTGCACCTGGAGCGCTTCAACGCCGGCGACCATTTGGGCGCCGTCGCCGAAGTGGCCCGCGCCGAAAGCATCTCCCGAGTGCTTTACCCGGCCGACAGCACCGAAGCGGGGCAGGAACTGCGCCTGCGCCAGGAATACTTCTTCGTCTCGGCCTCGCTGCAAGACCTGCTGCGCCGCCACAAGAACATGCACGGCTCGGTGCTGAGCCTGGGCGAACATGCCGCCATTCAGCTCAACGACACGCACCCGTCCATCGCGGTCGCCGAGTTGATGCGGCAACTGGTGGACCTGCACGATATTCCCTGGGAAGCGGCGTGGGACGTCACCGTCGAAACCCTGTCGTACACCAACCACACACTGCTGCCCGAAGCCCTGGAAACCTGGCCGGTCGGCCTGATGGAACGCATGCTGCCCCGGCACATGCAGATCATCTACCTGATCAACGCGCAGCACATCGACTCGCTGCGCGCCAAGGGCATCCACGATTTCGACGTGCTGCGCGCCGTGTCGCTGATCGAAGAAGACAACGGCCGCCGCGTGCGGATGGGTAACCTGGCGTTCCTCGGCTCCCATAGCGTCAACGGCGTATCCGGCCTGCACACCCAACTGATGCGCAGCACGGTGTTTTCCGAACTGCACAAGCTGTACCCGGAGCGCATCAACAACAAAACCAACGGCATCACCTTCCGCCGCTGGCTGTACCAGGCCAACCCCCAACTCACCGGCATGCTCGTCGACGCGCTGGGCGCGGACATCCTCGACAAGCCCGAACAGCGCCTGATCGAACTCGAACCGTTTGCCGAGAAGCAGGCCTTCCGCAAGGCCTTTGCCGAACAACGCCTGCACAGCAAGCGCGCGCTGGCCGAGATCATCCATGAGCGTCTGGGTATTGCGGTCAACCCGGCGGCGATGTTCGACGTGCAGGTCAAGCGCATCCACGAGTACAAGCGCCAGTTACTCAACCTGCTGCACACCGTGGCGCTGTACCAGGCGATCCGTGCCGAGCCCGAGACCGACTGGGTGCCGCGAGTGAAGATCTTCGCCGGCAAGGCGGCGGCGAGCTATCACCAGGCCAAGCTGATCATCAAGCTGACCAACGACATCGCCCGTACCGTCAACAACGACCCCACCGTGCGCGGCTTGCTCAAGGTGGTGTTCCTGCCCAACTACAACGTCAGCCTGGCGGAAAGCATCATCCCGGCGGCGGACTTGTCGGAGCAGATTTCCACCGCCGGCTTTGAAGCATCGGGCACCAGCAACATGAAGTTCGGCCTTAACGGCGCGCTGTCCATCGGCACCATGGACGGCGCCAACGTCGAGATGCACGAGCGCGTGGGCGGCGAACACATGTTTATCTTCGGCCTCAGCGCCCAGCAGGTGGAGGCCCGCAAGCACGCCGGTGAATTCCACGCCGGGCCGGACATCGCCGCGTCCCATCGTTTGAGCGATGTGTTGCAAGCGATTCGCGGCGGGGTGTTCTCGCCGGACGATCCGGGCCGTTATGTGGGCTTGATCGATGGGCTGATCGAGTACGACCGCTTCCTGGTGTGTGCCGACTTCGATGCCTACTGGGAGGCGCAGACCCGGGTCGACGCGCATTGGCATGATTCCAAGGAATGGTGGCGTTCGGCGGTGCTCAATACCGCGCGGATGGGCTGGTTCTCTTCGGACCGCACCATCCGCGAATACGCCACCGAGATCTGGAAAGCGCTCGACTAAACCCCCCAAAACCAAAATGTGGGAGGGGGCTTGCCCCCGATAGCGGACTGTCAGTTTGCAGATATGGCGACTGGCACACCGCTATCGGGGGCAAGCCCCCCTCCCACATTGGTCTCGCGTCGATATACTAGGTCCCGGTTTGCTTAGGGAATATCGACCATGCAATGGATTTTCATGCTGATTGGGCTGGCGCTCGGCTGGACGCTCGATGAGTCGTTCGGCGACGCGGGCATCGGCGCGCTGCTGGGGTTGGGCATTGGTCAGGCGATTCGCCTGTCGATGCTGGCTTCGCGCACGGATGAACAAGGCCGTCAGTTGGAGACCGCGCAGAAAGCGCTCACCGCGCTGGAACAACGCCTGGCGCAAATGGAAAAGCCTGCACCCGAACCTGCGCCGCTGGCGCACAGTGTGGTGGTCGAATCCCCCGTCGCCGAATCCGCCCCGCCGGCCAAGGCCCCCGAGCTTATCTGGGAATTGCCCGCCGAACTGGCGCCGACCCCCGTCGCCATTGCCGCCGAACCAAGCCAGGCATTACCGGCGGATGTGTGGACGCCTGCCGAGAAACCTCCTGCACCTGAACCGGTTATCCCCCGAGGCCCGAACCTGATCGAACGCGCCATCCGCGGCGCGCGCAATTGGCTGTTCGGCGGCAATACCGTGTTGCGCGTCGGCGTGGTGCTGCTGTTCCTCGGCCTGGCCTTTTTGCTGCGTTATGCCACCGAAGGCATGGTGGTGCCGATCGAACTGCGTTATGCCGGGGTTGCCGCCGCCGCCTTGGGCCTGCTGGGCCTGGGCTGGTGGTTGCGGCTGCGCAACAGCAATTACGGCTTGATGCTGCAAGGCACCGGGATTGCGGTGCTGTACCTGACGGTGTTTGCCGCAATGCGCCTGCACCCGTTGATCGACCCGGGCGCGGCGCTGGGCCTGCTGGTGGCGGTCACGCTGTTTTCGGCGATTCTGGCGATCACCCAGGATGCGTTGGGCCTGGCCTGCGCAGCGGCGCTGGGCGGGTTTGCCGCGCCGATCCTGACCTCCACCGGCGCCGGCAGTCATGTGGCGCTGTTCAGCTACTTCGCCCTGCTCAATGCCGGCATCCTCGCCATCGCCTGGTTCAAGGCCTGGCGCCTGCTCAACCTGATCGGCTTTGTCGGCACCTTCGGCATCGGCTTCGCCTGGGGCCTGCGTTCGTATGCGCCGCAGTTGCTATGGAGCACCGAGCCGTTCCTGATCGTGTTTTTCCTGATGTACCTGGCCATCGGCCTGCTGTTCACCCGGCGCAAATTGCTGGAGATGAACGACGCGCCCGAGGACGACAGCCGGGGCGCGCTGCTGCGCTGGTCGGCGGCCAAGGGCGATTATGTCGACGGCAGCCTGCTGTTCGGTCCGCCGCTGGTGGGCTTTGGCTTGCAGTTCGCACTGGTCCAACACCTGGAGTTTGCCGCTGCGTTCAGCGCCCTGGGCCTGGGCATCATCTACATGGGCCTGGCCCGACTGCTCAGTGGCGGGCGTGCCTTGTTGCTGGCGGAAACCTGTCTGGCCCTGGGCGTGATCTTCGCCAGCCTGGCGATTCCCCTGGGCCTCGACGCGCGCTGGACCGCAGCGGCCTGGGCCGTGGAAGGCGCCGGGATCTTCTGGCTCGGCCTGCGCCAGCAACGGCCGTTGGCGCGGGCGTTCGGCCTGTTGTTGCAACTGGGCTCGGCGCTGGCGTTCCTCAGTGAACTGCGCGTCGGCGCACACACAATGCTGGACGGTGCGCCATTGGGCGCGCTGTTGCTGGGCACCGCGTTGCTGTTCAGCTTCGCGCAGTTGCGCAACGCCTCCACCGAACAGGCGGCGGCTTGGGAGCGCAAGGGCTTGCCGGTGTTGGCCAGTCTCGGGCTGACCTTTGTGTACCTGCTCGCACCGCTGCTGTTGCTGACCCAGGGCACCGCCATCAGTTGGGCGCTCGCCGGCCTGGCGACGCTGTACGTGGGCCTGCGCATCGGTTCACGGACCTTTCTGTTCACCGCGTTCGCCGTGCAACTGCTGGGTGGCGCGTTGTTCCTGTTGCGCCTGCAAGGCGGTGATGGCGCGGCGGTATTCAGCGCGGGTTGGGGCGGTTTGCTGACGGCCTCGCTGATCGGGCTGGCGTTGATCGGCGGCATGCTGCTGGCGGCCCGTGACGACATGGTGCGCAGCGACGCGCGCCTGTTGCGCGGGTTGTCGGTGGTGTTGCTGGCCGGCCTGGTGTTGATCAACCTGGCCGTGCTGTTTGTGCTGCCTTGGGAAAGCGCCAGCGGGGTGTGGGCGGCGAGTGGTCTGCTGATCATCTGGTTGAGCCTGTACCTGCAACAGCGCGTCAGTTTTGTGTTCGGTTTGCTGCTGCAACTGATCGGCGGCGCGTCGTTCCTGCTGGCAGTGCCGGAACTGCTCGGGCCGTTGACCAATGAAGGTTTGCGTCCGTTGGCGCACAGCGGTTTCTGGACGCCGATGGTGTTGGGCCTGGCCGCTCTGGTCGGCGCCTGGCGCTTGCAGCGCGAACCTCATGCGCCAGTGTTTGCCGTGCTGAAACTGCAACGCCTGTCCGACCTGTTGCTGGTATGGGGCGCGGCCTGGTGGGCGTTGGCGCTGATCGGCGAAGTGCTGCGGTTTATCCCGCAAGAGTTGCAGGGCGCGTTCCTGCTGGGTATCGCCGCGGCGAGCGTGGCGCTCTGGACGCTGTTCGCGGCGCGCCTGCGCTGGGCCTCGCTGGCGATGCTCTGCACCTTGCTGATGCCGGCGGCGGCAGCGGTGTTGCTGGTGTCTGCCCATAGCTACTATCACCCGGCGGCGCAGTTCGGCTGGCTGGCCTGGCTGGCGGTGTTCGCGGTGCATTTCATCTCATTGCGGCGCTTGGCGGCGGTGGCTCCGGCCAAAGTACTGAGCGTTGCCCATGTGTTGGGTAGCTGGATGTTGATCGGCGTCCTGGCGCTGGAGCTGCGCTACGGCCTGTTGTTGCTGTCGAGCGAATACAACGCCTGGCGCTGGCTGGGCTGGGCGATCCTGCCGAGCCTCTACCTGGTGCTGGCGGCTGCGCCGCGCAGTTGGCCATGGCCGGTGTCGGCCTATGGCAAGGAGTACCGCGTGCTGGCGGCGCTGCCGTTGGCGGTGCTGATGCTCGGCTGGTTCTGGCTGGCCAATACGTTCAGCGACGGTACGGCCAAGCCGTTGCCCTATGTGCCGCTGATCAACCCGCTGGACCTGGGCCTGCTGTTTGCCCTGCTTGGCGTGTATCTGTGGTCGCGCAGTGTGGCGCCGCAGCGCGGGCCGCGTGCCGAATGGATCGCCCAAGGGGTGGCGGGGGCTTCGCTGTTTGCGTTCTTCACGGCGCTGGTGATGCGTACCGCCCACCATTGGGGCGGCGTGCCGTTTCACCTGGACGCGTTGCTGGAGTCGATGCTGGTGCAAGCCGGTTTGTCGATCATCTGGACCCTGATCGCCCTCGGCCTGATGATCGGCGGTCACCTGCGCCATCGTCGCGAAGTTTGGCTGATCGGCGCGGCGTTGATTGCCGTGGTGGTGGCCAAGTTGTTTTTTGTCGAGCTGAGCAACCGTGGCGGCCTGGCGCGGATCGTGTCGTTCATTGGCGTGGGCGGGTTGTTGCTGGTGGTGGGTTACTTCGCACCGCTGCCGCCCAAGCGCGCCGAACCTGTGTTGGAAACTGAAGGAGCATCCTCTTGATCGGTAAGTTGAGCGTGGCGGTAGTGGGCGTGTGTGCGACATTGTCGGTATGGGCCCAGGAAACGCCCGCCGACTTCTCCGCCCAGGTGCCGCTGAGTATCAGCGGCAACGGCCCGTGGTATCGCCTCGAATTGCCGCTGGCCGTGCAACTGAGTGCGCGCCAGGCCGACCTCAGCGACCTGCGCGTATTCAATGCCGCCGGTGAGCCCCAGGCCTACGCGCTGTCGCGCCAATCTGCGCAACACACCGAGAACCGTAACGTTGCCGATGTGAAGTGGTTCCCGCTGTACGCCGCCGACACCCGCGAAACCTTGCCAGCGGTGGTGATGAAGTCCAGCGCCGAAGGCACCTTGCTGGAGGTGCGCCCCTCCACGGCAACCACGACCGGCCAGCAGGTGCTGCGCGGCTGGGTGCTCGACGCCAGTGCGATCAAGGCGCCGTTGCAGCAACTGAGCCTCGACTGGAGCCACGAGCAAGAAGGCTTCCAGCGATTCAGCATCGAAGCCAGCGATGACTTGCAGCACTGGACGCCCTGGGGCGACGGGCAAGTGGCGCGCTTGTCGTTTGCCGACGAGCGCGTCGAGCAGCACGACGTCAACCTGCCGGGGCAAACGGCGCGTTACCTGCGCCTGTTGTGGCAGGGCCAGGCGGCGCCGCTGTTGACCTCGGCCAAATTGGTCAGCGCCACCCGCAGCAGCCTGCCGACGCCATGGGTGTGGTCGCAGCCGCTCTCCGGCACGCGGCTGCAGGCGGGGGAATACACCTGGCAGTTGCCGGCGGGGCTGAACGTCGAGCGCCTGCGCGTGGAATTGACACAACCCAATACGCTGGCGCCCGTGACCTTGTCGGGGCGACGCGACAGCAAGCAAGCCTGGCAGCCGCTGAGCAATGGTTTGCTGTACCGCCTGACCCAGAACGGCCAGGACGTGGTGCAGGATCAATTGCAGTTGCCGGGCCAGGCGGTCGCCGAACTCAAGTTGCAGGTGGATGAGCGCGGCGGCGGCCTGGGCACCGCCGCGCCGACCCTGCGGGTTGCCGTGCGCGCCACTCAGTTGGTGTTCCTGGCGCGGGGCGAGCCGCCGTTCACCCTGGCGCTGGGGAATGCCTCGGCCAAGGCGGCGAACCTGCCGCTGTCGACCCTGATCCCCGACTACAGCGCCGAGCGCCTCAACACCTTGGGGCAGGCCACGGTGGCGGGGGACGTCAGGGTCACGTCGCCAGCGCTCGTGGCCGCTGTCGACACCGAACCGAACTGGAAAAAACTCGGACTCTGGGCCGTATTGCTGCTCGGTGTGGCGGCGCTGGGGGCCATGGCTTACAGTTTGCTGCGCAAGCCTGCAGCAGCACGTTAAATAACGTCCATGAACTCTATTGGGTTTAAATCCTCTGATAGGAGGAAATACGCCCCGACTCGCGTTAAACTGCGCGGGTTTTTAGCCCCCCCATACATCGGAGCCTTCCATGTCCCGCGTTACCCTGAGTCGCTATTTGATCGAGCAGACCCGCAGTAACAACACGCCTGCCGATCTGCGCTTCCTTATCGAAGTGGTGGCGCGTGCTTGCAAGGAAATCAGCCACGCCGTGTCCAAAGGCGCGCTGGGTGGCGTCCTCGGCAGCATGGGCACTGAAAACGTCCAAGGCGAAGTGCAGAAGAAACTCGACGTGATCTCCAACGAGATCCTGCTCGAAGCCAACGAATGGGGCGGTCACCTGGCCGGCATGGCGTCCGAAGAAATGGACAATGCCTACCAGATCCCGGGCAAATACCCGAAAGGCGCCTACCTGCTGGTGTTCGACCCACTGGACGGCTCGTCCAACATCGACATCAACGCCCCGGTCGGCACCATCTTCTCGGTGCTGCGTTGCCCGAACGAACACCTGAGCCAGAACGAAGCCCTGAACGAAAAGGCCTTCCTGCAGCCGGGTACCCAGCAGGTTGCCGCCGGTTATGCGATCTACGGCCCGCAGACCATGCTGGTGCTGACCTTGGGCGACGGCGTCAAAGGCTTCACCCTGGACCGCGAAATGGGCAGCTTCGTGCTGACCCACGAAGACATCTCGATTCCTGCTTCTACCCAGGAATTTGCGATCAACATGTCCAACCAGCGCCACTGGGAAGAACCGGTCAAGCGCTACGTCAGCGAGTTGATGGAAGGCGAAGAAGGCCCGTTGAAGAAAAACTTCAACATGCGCTGGGTCGCGGCGATGGTGGCTGATGTACACCGTATCCTGACCCGCGGTGGCGTGTTCATGTACCCGCGTGACAGCCGCGAGCCGTCCAAGCCGGGCAAGCTGCGCCTGATGTACGAAGCCAACCCGATGTCGTTCCTGGTTGAACAGGCGGGCGGTGTGTCCACCGACGGCCACCAGCGCATCCTCGACATCCAGCCCGAAGGCCTGCACCAGCGCGTGGCGGTGTTCCTGGGTTCGAAGGAAGAAGTCGAGCGCGTGACCGGCTATCACAAGAAGTAAGTGCGGCGAGGGAGCAAGCTCCCTCGGCACGTTCAAGACGTGAAGTCTTGAACGATGAGAAGCCCCGAAACGTTTCAGCGTTTTCGGGGCTTTTTTGTTTTCGTTTGTCGGGAACCAGACACCTGTTTTCCCTTCTAAGCTTCTGGCAGACCCCCAACCTGCCTCGTCCCTCCAGGAGTTATTCCATGTCGTTACGCCGTCTCGCTTTGCTGGCCTTTTGCGTGCTGTTGGCCGCTTGCAGCAAGATCAATCAGGAAAATTACGCGAAGCTGTCGGCTGGCATGGCCAAGGCCGAGGTGGAGTCGTTGCTCGGTAAGCCGACCGATTGTTCCGGCGCGCTGGGTATGTCCAGCTGCACCTGGGGCGATAAAAACAGCTTTATCAGCGTTCAATATGCCGGTGACAAAGTTCTGATGTTTTCCGGGCAAGGCCTGAAGTAAACCGGGGCGAAAGCCTGCGGGAGAAGAAGAATGATGCGTTTTGTTGTGTTCCTTTGCGCCAGCCTGTTTTTGGCGGGCTGCGCCAGCCATTCTGGCGATGATCTGCAACCCAAGACCGCGGGTAACGTCAACCTCAAGCGTTACCAGGGCACCTGGTACGAATTGGCGCGATTGCCGATGTACTTCCAGCGCAACTGCGCGCAGTCCGAGGCCCGCTACACCTTGTTGCCGGATGGCGATATGTCGGTGTTCAACCGCTGTCTGACCAGCGACTGGAAGTGGGAAGAAGCCAAGGGCACCGCTACGCCGCAAGTGCCGGGCAAGACCGACAAGCTCAGGGTGGAATTCAATAACTGGTTTACCGCGCTGTTGCCGGGCGTCGCCAAGGGCGACTACTGGGTGTTGTATGTCAGCGATGATTACAAGACTGCCCTCGTCGGTAGCCCGAGCCGGCGCTATATGTGGATCTTGTCGCGCACGCCGACGGTCAGCGCCGACACCCGCGAAGACCTGCTGAGCAGGGCACGGCAGCAGGGTTATGACACCACGCGTTTGATCTGGCGCACGTCGGACAAGCAGATGGCGAAGACCTCGCAGTAACTCTGGATCAGCACAAATCCAATTGTGGGAGGGGGCAAGTCGAATCGTCGCACCGCCCCTCCCACATTTGTTATGGGTTGCCTGTTAACCGAGTAACTCTCTCAAAACCTGGGTAAACGCCCGGCTGCTCTCTTCTTCAGCGGCATGCCGCCCATCGCGCACCACCCACTTGCCGTTGACCAGCACATCACGCACCTGGCGATCGCCACCGGCGAACAGCCAGCGATTGAGAATCCCGTCTTCGGTCGCCGTCGCCAGGTACGGATCGTTTCCGTCCAGCACCAGCCAATCGGCGCGCTTGCCCACTTCCAGACGACCAATCGGCTGCCCCAGCGCCTGGGCGCCGCCGTCCAGTGCGGCATCGAACAGCGTGCGGCCGACCATCGGTTGGTCGTGGCGATACAGGCGATTGCGCCGCTGATCGCGCAGGCGTTGGCCGTATTCCAGCCAGCGCAGTTCTTCCACCACGCTCAGCGACACATGGCTGTCGGAACCAATACCCAGGCGCCCGCCTTGAGCGAGGAAATCCACTGCCGGAAAAATCCCGTCGCCCAGGTTGGCTTCGGTGGTCAGGCACAAACCGGCAATCGCGCGGCTGTTGGCCATGCGCGTCACTTCCTCGGGGTCGGCATGGGTGGCGTGTACCAGGCACCAGCGCTCATCGACGTCGACGTTGTCATACAGCCATTGCAGCGGGCGTTTGCCGCTCCAGGCCAGGCAGTCGTCGACTTCTTTCTGTTGCTCGGCGATGTGGATATGCACCGGGCAGGCCTTGTCGCTGGCAGCCAGCACGTCTGTGATCTGTTGCGGCGTGACGGCGCGCAGGGAGTGAAAGCACAAGCCCAGTTGCTGCGCCGGCTGTGCGGCGAGGATCGGTTTCAGGCGCGCCTGCAGCTCCAGATAATGTTCGCCGCTGTTGATAAACCGCCGCTGGCCTTCATTGGGTGCCTGGCCGCCAAACCCGGAGTGGCTGTAGAGCACCGGCAGCAATGTCAGGCCAATCCCGCTGCTGGCGGCCGCCTGGCTGATCTGCCGCGACAGTTCCGCGCGGTCGGCATATGGCTGGCCGCTGACGTCGTGGTGGACGTAATGAAATTCCGCGACCGAGGTGTAACCGGCCTTGAGCATCTCGATATACAACTGGCGCGCGATGATCTGCAGTTGCTCCGGATTGATCTTGCCGACCATGCGGTACATCAGCTCGCGCCAGGTCCAGAAGCTGTCGTTCGGGTTGCCGGCCACTTCGGCCAGGCCCGCCATGGCGCGCTGGAATGCATGGGAGTGCAGGTTCGGCATGCCCGCCAACACCGGCCCCCTGAGCCGTTCGGCACCGTCTGCGCTGGCATTGGCCGCGACGTGGGTCAGCAGGCCATCAACGCCGACTTCAAGGCGTACATCGTTGGCCCATCCATCAGGCAGCAGTGCGCGTTCGGCAAAGAAAACGGACATGTTCAGGGCACCCCGGTCGTGTGTTTATTTGTATATACATATACAGACGTTTGCCTGCTCGGTAAACTCCGGCAATCTATGCATCTTTTTCCCCTGCAAGGATTCCCCGTGCCGACTCCGCCCGCCAAGTCTTCACTGGCTGCCCACCTGGACGAAAGTCCGGCGCCCTTGTATGCCCGCGTCAAACAAATGATCAGCCAGCAGATCCTCAGCGGCAACTGGCCGCCCCATTACCGCGTGCCGTCGGAGAGTGAACTGGTCAGCCAGCTGGGTTTCAGCCGCATGACCATCAACCGCGCCCTGCGTGAACTCACCGCCGAAGGGCTGCTGGTACGCATGCAAGGCGTCGGCACGTTCGTCGCCGAGCCCAAGAGCCAGTCGGCGCTGTTTGAAGTGCATAACATTGCCGATGAGATCGCCGCCCGCGGCCATCGGCATACCTGCCAGGTCATCACCCTGGGCGAAGAGGCGGCCGGTTCCGAGCGCGCCGTCGCCCTGGAAATGCGTGAAGGCGGGCGGGTATTCCACTCGCTGATCGTTCACTTTGAAAACGATATTCCGGTGCAAATCGAAGACCGCTTCGTCAACGCCCTGGTCGCGCCGGAATACCTGCAGCAGGATTTCACCCAGCAAACCCCCTACGCCTATTTGAACCAGGTCGCACCGTTGACCGAGGGCGAGCATGTGGTCGAAGCGATCCTCGCCGATGCCGCCGAGTGCAAGTTGCTGCAGATCGAACCGAGCGAGCCGTGCCTGTTGATTCGTCGACGCACCTGGTCCGGTCGCCAGCCGGTGACCGCCGCGCGCTTGATCCACCCCGGTTCCCGTCACAGCCTGGAAGGACGCTTTAGTAAATGAGTGCAGTGACCGTCTGGCGCGCCGCCAATTACGTGCGTATGCCGTGGAAAAACGGCGGCGGCAGCACCGAAGAAATCAGCCGCGATGGCGGCCATGGCCTGGAGGGCTTTGGCTGGCGCCTGTCGATTGCCGATATCGGCGAGTCGGGCGGGTTTTCCTCCTTCGCCGGCTATCAACGCGTGATCACGGTGATCAACGGTGCGGGCATGGTCCTGACCGTGGACGGCGAGGAGCAGCGGGGGTTGTTGCCGCTGCAAGCGTTCGCGTTCAAGGGCGACAGCCAGGTGTCGTGTCGCCTGATCAGTGGGCCGATCCGCGATTTCAACCTGATCTATTCACCCCAGCGGTACCATGCGCGGTTGCAGTGGGTCGATGGGATGCAGCGCTTTTTCAGCACCGCGCAGACGGTGCTGGTGTTCAGCGTGGCCGATGAGGTGACGGTGCTCGGCCAGGTGTTGGGTCATCATGATTGCCTGCAGGTGGACGGTAATGCTGGTTTGCTGGATATCTCGGTCACGGGCCGCTGCTGCATCATCGAACTGACTGCCCGCGGTTAAAAAATGTGGGAGGGGGCTTGCCCCGGTACAGACCGGAGACATCCTTTACGTTTGAAACCGGAGACATCGTTTACATGTATTAATCATGGCCAGGAGGTAACTGGCCATGTCATGGAATCGAGAGTCCCCTATGGACCAAAAAGTCAGATTGATAGGCGACTGGCTGTCCGGCGCCTATTCAAAACGTCAACTGGCATTGAGCTACGGCATTAGTCGACCGACCTTGGACAAGTGGCTGCAACGGTACGCCACTGCGGGCTTGGACGGACTCAAGGAGGCTTCACGCCGTCCACTCTCAAGCCCTTTTCAAACGTGCGATGCACATATTGCTGCTCTAATTGAGCTCAAGCATCAACACCATGACTGGGGCCCCAAAAAGCTGGTCAAGGTCCTTTCCAATCGCTATCCGGAATGTCATTGGCCGGCACCCAGCACGGCGGGGGAATGGCTCAAACGAGCGGGACTGGTCCAAGAGCGGCGCAAGCGCAATCGTCCGCCTACCGGCCCCGTCAAACTTCGCCCGGCAGACCTCCCCAATCAAACGTGGGCCGCTGACTTCAAAGGCGACTTTTTAATGACGGATGGCCGACGCTGTTACCCGCTGACACTCACGGATCAGGCCAGCAGATTCATATTGTTGTGTCGTGCTCAGCCCAGTGTGGCCGGGGCCCGCGAGGGTTTTGACTGGGCTTTTCGCGAGTATGGTCTGCCTGACGTCATCAGGACTGACAACGGTTCACCCTTCGCTTCAACCGGCCTCAACAGGCTCTCGAGTCTGGCCGTATGGTGGATACGACTGGGTATCTACCCAGAGCGTATTCAGCCGGGGCGACCCGATCAGAACGGGCGGCATGAACGTATGCATCGCTCACTCAAGGCCGCGTTACTGAAGACGCCAGAAGCCAATATGGTCCAGCAGCAGTTGGCGTTTGAACGATTTCGACAGGAATTCAATCATGATCGGCCGCACGAGGCGTTGGGTATGAAAGTGCCGAACGATCTGTACGATAAATCGCCAAGGATCTATACAGGCTGGGTACCTCCTGCCGAATATGGGGCGGATATGGAGGTACGCAAAGTCAGAACAGACGGATCAATGAAGTGGAGGGGCAGGATGATCTTTTTGAGTGAGTCACTGGTAGGAGAGTCCGTTGGACTGCGAGAAGTGGACGACAACGTGTGGGACATGTACCTATGTAACTATCCACTGGGTAGGCTAGACAGCGGTGCAAGCCGGCTGTCCAGCACCCAGAAACGTAAAGGATGTCCCCGGTCTCGTTTGTAAAGGATGTCTCCGTCTGTACACCC
This sequence comes from Pseudomonas sp. Y39-6, assembly GCF_023651955.1. Classification (NCBI taxonomy): domain Bacteria; kingdom Pseudomonadati; phylum Pseudomonadota; class Gammaproteobacteria; order Pseudomonadales; family Pseudomonadaceae; genus Pseudomonas; species Pseudomonas sp. Y39-6. Next base: position 414,069 of record NZ_CP069594.1, read on the forward strand.
CGATAGCGGTGGACCAGTCAACTTATCTGTAGCTGACCCACTGCAATCGGGGGCAAGCCCCCTCCCACATTTGTTTCTCCACTGTTCTTGCGATCTGTTTCCAGCCTTCCGCACCACTTTGTTACCGAACGCCCCAGCGTGGCGCAATACCACCCTGACGTGGCAAACCGGCCTCGCTGTAAAACCGCCCCCCGAGAAATTTCATCACGCCTCGAAGCCTTAATTTCCAAGGCTCGCGCACGCCTGTGCAAACAATCGCGCCTGCACTCCAGGAAAGTTGGCCGTTCGATTGCATATGCTTGTATGTACAAGTAAAGGTGTGTGCGTAAGAGTCGACTTCGCACGCATCCAGTTCGCGCATCGATCGCTGAGGAGTTCTGGTTGTGACCGATTTTTCTAACGCTAAGCCTACAAAATACCGAGACGTCGAAATCCGCGCCGCGCGCGGTAACACGCTCACCGCCAAAAGCTGGCTGACCGAAGCGCCGCTGCGCATGCTGATGAACAACCTTGACCCGCAAGTGGCCGAAAACCCGAAAGAGCTGGTGGTGTACGGCGGCATCGGCCGTGCGGCGCGTAACTGGGAGTGCTATGACCAGATTGTCGAGAGCCTCACCAACCTGAACGATGACGAAACCCTGCTGGTGCAGTCGGGCAAACCGGTCGGTGTGTTCAAGACCCACCGCAATGCCCCGCGTGTGCTGATCGCCAACTCCAACCTGGTGCCGCACTGGGCCAGCTGGGAACACTTCAACGAACTGGATGCCAAGGGCCTGGCCATGTACGGCCAGATGACCGCCGGCAGCTGGATCTACATCGGCAGCCAGGGCATCGTCCAGGGCACCTACGAAACCTTCGTCGAGGCCGGTCGCCAGCATTACGACAGCAACCTCAAAGGCCGTTGGGTACTGACCGCCGGCCTCGGCGGCATGGGCGGCGCGCAGCCGCTGGCCGCGACCCTGGCCGGCGCATGCTCGCTGAACATTGAATGCCAGCAGGTCAGCATCGATTTCCGCCTGAACAGCCGTTATGTCGACGAACAGGCCAGCGACCTCGACGACGCCCTGGCGCGCATCGCCAAGTACACCCAGGAAGGCAAAGCGATCTCCATCGCCCTGCTGGGCAACGCCGCCGAAATCCTGCCGGAACTGGTCAAGCGCGGCGTGCGCCCGGACATGGTCACCGACCAGACCAGCGCCCACGACCCTCTCAACGGCTACCTGCCGGCCGGCTGGACCTGGGACGAATACCGCGCCCGCGCCAAGACCGAACCGGCGGCCGTGATCAAGGCCGCCAAGCAGTCGATGGCCGTTCACGTCAAAGCGATGTTGGACTTTCAGAAACAAGGCATCCCGACCTTCGACTACGGCAACAACATCCGTCAGATGGCGCAAGAAGAGGGCGTGGAAAACGCGTTCGACTTCCCAGGCTTCGTACCGGCCTACATCCGCCCGCTGTTCTGCCGTGGCATCGGCCCGTTCCGCTGGGCCGCGCTGTCGGGCGACCCGCAAGACATCTACAAGACCGACGCCAAAGTCAAAGAGCTGATCCCCGACGACGCGCACCTGCACAACTGGCTGGACATGGCCCGCGAACGCATCAGCTTCCAGGGCCTGCCGGCGCGTATCTGCTGGGTCGGCCTGGGCCAACGCGCCAAGCTGGGCCTGGCGTTCAACGAAATGGTGCGCAGCGGTGAGCTGTCCGCGCCGGTGGTGATCGGCCGCGACCACCTCGACTCCGGCTCGGTGGCCAGCCCCAACCGCGAAACCGAATCCATGCAGGACGGCTCCGACGCCGTGTCCGACTGGCCGCTGCTCAACGCCTTGCTCAACACCGCCAGCGGCGCGACCTGGGTCTCGCTGCACCACGGCGGCGGTGTGGGCATGGGCTTCTCGCAGCACTCGGGGATGGTGATCGTCTGCGACGGCACCGACGAAGCGGCCGAGCGGATTGCCCGTGTGCTGCACAACGACCCGGCCACCGGGGTGATGCGTCACGCCGATGCGGGTTACCAGATCGCGATCGATTGCGCCAAAGAGCAGGGCTTGAACCTGCCGATGATCAAGTAACGACTGGCTCGGTTTCTGTGGGAGCTGGCTTGCCTGCGATTGCATCACCGCGGTCTACCCGAAAGACCGCGTCGCCCGCATCGCAGGCAAGCCAGCTCCCACAGAAGAGCAATCAGTACCCAAAACAATCCATCAGAGGTTGAACACACATGGCTGCAAATGACGCGCGTGCAAGCACCACCCCGTTGATCGAAAGGCGTTCGATCGACTACATCCCGGAAGCGGAAAGACACGGACGTCTGTTTAGCCAGTTCACCCTATGGATGGGCGCCAACCTGCAAATCACCGCGATTGTCACCGGGGCCCTGGCCGTGGTGCTGGGCGGTGATGTGTTCTGGTCGTTGATCGGCCTGTTGATCGGCCAACTGCTCGGCGGCAGCGTCATGGCGTTGCACGCGGCGCAAGGGCCCAAGCTTGGTCTGCCGCAGATGATCTCCAGCCGGGTGCAGTTCGGGGTTTATGGCGCGGCCATCCCGATCGTGCTGGTGTGTTTGATGTATCTGGGGTTCACCGCCACCGGCACCGTGCTTTCCGGTCAGGCGCTGGGCCAGTTGTTCGGCGTCAGCGACAGCGTCGGTATCCTTGTCTTTGCCAGTGTCATCGTGCTGGTCACGGTGCTCGGCTACCGCGTGATCCACTTCATCGGCCGGGTCGCCAGCGTCATTGGTGTGATTGCCTTTGTCTACCTGTTCAGCCGTCTGATGAGCCAGGCCGACATTGGCGCGCTGCTGCAAATCCGTCACTTCAGTTGGAGCAGCTTCCTGCTCGCGGTGTCGCTCGCAGCCTCCTGGCAAATCGCCTTCGGCCCTTACGTGGCGGACTATTCGCGCTACCTGCCGAGCCAGACGTCCTCGCTGAAAACCTTCCTGGCCGCCGGCGCGGGGTCGGTGATCGGCGCACAGGTGGCGATGGTCCTCGGTGTGTTTGCCGCCGCTCTGTCCAACGGGCAATTCGCCGGTCATGAAGTGGCCTACATCGTCGGTTTGGGCGGTACGGGGGCCACCGCCGCGCTGCTGTATTTCAGCATCGCGTTCGGCAAGGTCACCATCTCCACGCTGAACTCCTACGGCAGCTTCATGTGCATTGCCACCATCATCAGCGGCTTCCGGGGGCGCCTGCAGGTCACGCGCTTGCAGCGTCTGGTTTTTGTGCTGGCCATCGTCGGTACGGCGACTCTGATCGCGTTGCTCGGCCAGCACTCGTTCCTCGGTGCGTTCAAGTCTTTCATCCTGTTCCTGCTGGCGTTCTTTACGCCTTGGAGCGCGATCAACCTGGTGGACTACTACTGCATCACCCGCGAGCGTTATGACGTGACGGCGCTGGCCGATCCGGACGGGCGCTATGGGCGTTGGAACCTGCTCGGTATCAGCGTCTATGTGTTCGGTGTGCTGGTGCAATTGCCGTTCATCTCCACCAAGTTCTACACCGGTCCGCTGGTGGCCGCCCTGGGTGATGTGGATATTTCCTGGATCATCGGTCTGATAATTCCCGCAGTTCTGTATTACGTGTGTGCGAAAAAATGGCACAGCGCCGTGCCCGATCAACTGATTCTGCCGGTCGAGCAGGACAGCGTTGTACCTGCCCCAGCCAGCGGCGCCAGTCGCTCTGCGGCGCGGGCCTGATTGGACGTGGACCGGGCAGGATGCCTCTTGACTGCCGTAAGCCAACTCATGATTAGGAGCGTCACACAATGAAATCGAACAAGACCCTGCTGACCACATTGCTGTCCATGGGCTTGCTGGCAAGCGCCGGTGCCCAGGCGGCCGGTTGGTGCGAGTCCGGTAAACCGGTGAAATTCGCCGGCCTGAACTGGGAAAGCGGCATGTTGCTCACTGACATCCTGCAAACCGTTATGGAAAAGGGCTACGACTGCAAGACCGACAGCCTGCCGGGTAATTCGATCACCATGGAAAACGCCCTGAGCAGCAATGACATTCAAGTGTTTGCCGAAGAGTGGGTCGGCCGCAGCGAGGTGTGGAACAAGGCCGAGAAGGCCGGCAAGGTCGTCGGTGTCGGCGCGCCGATTGTCGGTGCGATCGAAGGCTGGTATGTGCCGCGTTACGTGATCGAAGGCGATGCCAAGCGCAAGCTGGAAGCCAAGGCGCCGGGCCTGAAAAACATCGCCGACCTGGCCAAGTACGCTGCGGTGTTCAAGGACCAGGAAGAGCCGTCCAAAGGCCGCTTCTATAATTGCCCGGCCGGCTGGACCTGCGAGCTGGACAACAGCGCGATGCTCAAGAGCTACGGCCTGGAGAGCAGCTACACCAACTTCCGTCCTGGCACCGGCCCGGCGCTGGATGCGGCGGTGCTGTCGAGCTACAAGCGCGGCGAGCCGATCCTGTTCTACTACTGGTCGCCAACGCCGCTGATGGGCCAGGTCGACCTGGTCAAGCTGGAAGAAAAACCCGGCGTGGATAAGAGCGTGAGCATCAAGGTCGGCCTGTCCAAGACCTTCCACGAACAGGCACCGGAACTGGTGGCCGTGCTGGAAAAGGTCAACCTGCCGATCGACCTGCTGAACCAGAACCTGGGGCGCATGGCCAAGGAGCGAATCGAGTCGCCGAAACTGGCGAAACTATTCCTCAAGGAACACCCTGAAATCTGGCACGCCTGGGTGAGCGAAGACGCCGCCAAGAAAATCGACGCGGCCTTGTAGGTCATGCGCGCCCGACTACCCTGAGGGGCAGCCGGGCGCCTGGCCACAACCCACTGGATCGAGAGCACGCTATGTTTCCTGAGAGTTTTACGTTTTCCATCGCCGACTGGGTCAACGGTTGGGTGGATTCGCTGGTGACCAACTACGGCGATGTGTTCCGGCACATCTCCGACACCCTGCTATGGGCCATCGTCAACCTCGAGGGCCTGCTGCGCGCCGCGCCCTGGTGGCTGATGCTGGCCATCGTCGGCGCCGTGGCCTGGCACGCCACGCGCAAGGTGGTGACCACCGCGGTGATCGTCGGCCTGTTGTTCCTGGTGGGCGCGGTCGGCCTGTGGGACAAACTGATGCAGACGCTGGCCCTGATGCTGGTCGCTACGCTGATCTCGGTGCTGATCGGCATTCCGCTGGGCATCCTGTCGGCGCGCAGCAATCGCCTGCGTTCGGTGTTGATGCCGCTGCTCGACATCATGCAAACCATGCCCAGCTTCGTGTACCTGATCCCGGTGCTGATGCTGTTCGGCCTGGGCAAGGTGCCGGCGATTTTCGCCACGGTGATCTACGCCGCGCCGCCGCTGATCCGCCTGACCGACCTGGGGATTCGCCAGGTCGACGGCGAAGTCATGGAAGCCATCAACGCCTTCGGCGCCAATCGCTGGCAACAGCTGTTCGGCGTGCAACTGCCGCTGGCGCTGCCGAGCATCATGGCCGGCATCAACCAGACCACCATGATGGCGTTGTCGATGGTGGTGATCGCCTCGATGATCGGCGCCCGCGGCCTGGGCGAAGATGTCCTTGTCGGCATCCAGACCCTCAACGTCGGCCGCGGCCTTGAAGCCGGGCTGGCCATCGTGATTCTCGCCGTGGTCATCGACCGCATCACCCAGGCCTATGGTCGTCCACGGCATGAGGCGAGCAAATGACTACTGTCAGCAAAATCGAAGTGAAAAACGTCTTCAAGATCTTCGGCAACCGCGCCAAGGACGCGCTGGCGCTGATCGGCCAGGGCAAGACCAAGGATCAGGTGCTGGCCGAGACCGGTTGCGTGGTCGGCGTCAACGACCTGTCCCTGAGCATCGGCACCGGCGAGATCTTTGTGATCATGGGCCTGTCGGGTTCGGGGAAATCGACCCTGGTGCGCCACTTCAATCGCCTGATCGACCCCACCAGCGGCGCGATCCTGGTGGACGGCGAAGACATCCTGCAACTGGACATGCAAGCCCTGCGCGAATTCCGTCGACACAAGATCAGCATGGTGTTCCAGAGCTTCGGCCTGCTGCCCCACAAGAACGTGCTCGACAACGTCGCCTACGGCCTGAAAGTGCGCGGCGAAACCAAGCAGGTCTGCACCGAGCGCGCGCTGCACTGGATCGAAACCGTGGGCCTCAAAGGCTACGAAAACAAATACCCGCACCAGCTCTCCGGCGGCATGCGCCAACGGGTCGGCCTGGCCCGCGCCCTCGCGGCGGACACCGACATCATCCTGATGGACGAAGCCTTCAGCGCCCTCGACCCGCTGATCCGCGCCGAGATGCAGGACCAGTTGCTCGAACTGCAAAAGACCCTGCACAAGACCATCGTGTTCATCACTCACGACCTCGACGAGGCGGTGCGTATCGGCAACCGCATTGCGATCCTCAAGGACGGCAAGCTGATCCAGGTCGGCACGCCGCGGGAGATTTTGCATTCGCCGGCGGATGAGTATGTGGATCGGTTCGTTCAGCGGCGGGCGGCGGTGGTCTGATCCGGATTATGGGGTGGGGCTGCTGGCCTCATCGGGAGCAAGCTCCCTCCCACAGGGGGATGCATTCCAAAGGTGGGAGGGGGCTTGCTCCCGATAGGGCCAGTAAAGCTGCACAAGAACTCAAGAAGGTATGAAGATGTCCCAGGCAGCAAAAATCATCATCGCCGCCCCCCCCCTGCGCTGGCAGGACGTGGTCGCCGTGGCCCGCTTCGGCGCGGTGCTCGAACTCTCGGGCCAGGCTTGGGCGCGCATCGACAATGCCCAGGCCATTGTGCAGCGCATCGTCGCCAGCGGTGAGCGCGCCTACGGCGTGAACACCGGCCTGGGTGCGCTGTGCAATGTGCCGCTGGAGGGCGCGCAACTGAGCCAACTGTCGCGCAACACGCTGTTGAGCCACGCCTGTGGCGTCGGCCCGGTGCTCAGCGACGAACAGACCCGCGCGATCATCTGCGCGGCGATCATCAACTACAGCCACGGCAAATCCGGCCTGCATCCGCAGGTGGTGCATGCGCTGCTGGCGCTGCTCAACCACGGCATCACGCCGCAGGTGCCGTCCCAGGGTTCGGTGGGTTACCTGACCCATATGGCCCATGTCGGCGTGGCGTTGCTGGGGATTGGCGACGTGAGCTACCGCGGCCGGATCGTCCCGGCGCAACAGGCCCTGAGCGCAGAAGGCTTGCAGCCGGTGGTGCTCGGCGCCAAGGACGGCCTGTGCCTGGTCAACGGCACGCCGTGCATGACCGGCCTGAGCTGCCTGGCCCTGGCCGACGCCCATCAACTGTTGCAATGGGCCGACGTGATCGGCGCCATGAGTTTCGAGGCCCAGCGCGGCCAGATCGATGCCTTCGACGCTGAAATCATCGCCCTCAAACCGCACCCCGGCATGCAGCAGGTCGGTATCAACCTGCGTGCGTTGCTCGACGGCAGTGAAGTGATCGCCAGCAGCCAGGGCATCCGCACCCAGGACGCGCTGAGCATCCGCTCGATCCCGCAGATCCACGGCGCGGCGCGCGACCAGGTGGAACACGCGACCCGCCAGATCGAGACCGAACTCAACAGCGCCACCGACAACCCGCTGCTGCTCGGCACGCCACACAGCTACCGCGTGGTGTCCCAGGCCAACCCGCACGGGCAGTCCGTGGCGCTGGCCGCTGATATGCTGGCGATTGCCATGGCCGAGATCGGCTCGGTCGCCGAACGTCGTCTGGACCGCCTGATCAACCCCCACGTCAGCGGCTTGCCGGCGTTTTTGGTGAGCGACCCGGGGGTCAACTCCGGGATGATGATCGTGCAGTACGTCGCCGCTTCCCTGTGCGCGCAGAACCGCCAGTTAGCGCAGCCGGCGGTGCTCGACAATTTCGTCACCTCGGGCCTGCAGGAAGATCACCTGAGCATGGGCACCAACGCCGCGCTCAAGCTGCACCAACTGTTGGCCAACGTTACCCAGATCCTCGCCATCGAGTACCTGCTGGCGGCCCAGGCCTTCGAGTTTCTCAAGGACCAGCGTTTCGGCGCGGGCACCGACCGCGCCTGGCGCTTGTTGCGTGAACAGGTCGCGCCTTACGCGCAAGACCGCTGGCTGGCGCCAGACATCGCGACCGCCGCCGCGTTGCTCAAGCAGAGCGCTTTGCTGCAGCAGACTTTTCCCGAATTGCACTGAACAATAATTTCCAAGGAGCATGAATGTGACTGCGCTAACTCTGATTCCGGGCCAACTGAGCCTTGCCCAACTGCGGGCCATCTACCAGCAGCCGGTAACGATCAATCTGGATGACAGCGCCACTGCGCAGATCGACGCCAGTGTGGCCTGCGTGGAGCAGATTCTCGCCGAGAACCGCACCGCCTACGGCATCAACACCGGTTTCGGCCTGCTGGCCTCGACCCGCATCGCCAGCGAAGACCTGGAAAACCTCCAGCGTTCCCTGGTGCTGTCCCACGCCGCCGGCGTCGGTGAGCCGATCAGCGATGCGCTGGTGCGGCTGGTCATGGTGCTCAAGGTCAACAGCCTGAGCCGTGGGTTTTCCGGGATTCGCCGCCAGGTGATCGACGCGCTGATCGCGCTGATCAACGCCGAGGTGTACCCGCACATCCCGCTCAAAGGCTCGGTCGGTGCCTCCGGTGACTTGGCGCCCTTGGCCCATATGTCCCTGGTGCTGCTCGGCGAAGGCAAGGCGCGCTACCAAGGCGAATGGCTGGAGGCGACTGCTGCGCTGAAAATCGCCGGTCTCACCCCGCTGACCCTGGCCGCCAAGGAAGGCCTGGCGCTGCTCAACGGCACCCAGGTGTCCACAGCGTATGCGCTGCGGGGCTTGTTCGAGGGCGAGGATCTGTTCGCCGGTGCCCTCGCGTGCGGCAGCCTCACCGTGGAAGCGGTGCTGGGTTCGCGCTCGCCGTTCGATGCGCGCATTCACGCCGCGCGCGGCCAGCGTGGGCAGATCGATTCGGCGGCGGCTTACCGCGACCTGCTGGGCGAAAGCAGCCAGGTGTCGCAGTCGCACCAGAACTGCGACAAGGTGCAAGACCCTTATTCCCTGCGCTGCCAGCCACAAGTCATGGGCGCCTGCCTGACCCAGTTCCGCCAGGCCGCCGAGGTGCTGGTGATCGAGGCCAACGCGGTGTCGGATAACCCGCTGGTATTCGCCGCCGAAGGCGACGTGATCTCCGGCGGCAACTTCCACGCCGAACCGGTGGCCATGGCCGCCGACAACATGGCGCTGGCCATCGCTGAAATCGGCTCGCTGAGCGAGCGGCGTATTTCGTTGATGATGGACAAGCACATGTCGCAACTGCCGCCGTTCCTGGTGGGCAATGGCGGGGTGAACTCCGGTTTCATGATCGCCCAGGTGACCGCCGCGGCACTCGCCAGCGAAAACAAGGCACTCGCCCATCCCCACAGCGTCGACAGCCTGCCGACCTCGGCCAACCAGGAAGACCATGTGTCGATGGCTCCGGCTGCGGGCAAGCGCTTGTGGGAAATGGCTGAAAACGTTCGCGGCATCCTGGCGGTGGAATGGCTGGCGGCGTGCCAGGGCCTGGACCTGCGCGAAGGCCTGAAGACCTCGCCGAAGCTGGAAAAAGCGCGCGCTACCCTGCGTGGCAAAGTGGCGTTCTACGACAAAGACCGCTTCTTCGCCCCGGACATCATCGCCGCCACTGAACTGCTCGCCAGCCGCTGCCTGAATGAACTGGTGCCGGCCAAGTTGCTGCCGAGCCTTTGAAAAACCCTCCGCCCCTGTAGGAGCGAGCTTGCTCGCGAAGAACCCCCAGGCGCCGCGAGCTATCAAGTAGCACGCGTTATCGTTGAGGTTTTTCGCGAGCAAGCTCGCTCCTACAGGCAACAGCGACCACCTTGGGAGGCATTGATGAAAGTCCTTTGGCAACACTGCCACATCGCAACCATGGCTCAGGGCAATTACTCGATCATCGAGGATGCCGCCCTGGTCACTGCCGGTTCGCTGATCGAGTGGATCGGCCCGCGCAGCGAAATGCCGGCTGCGGATTACGCCCAGGTGCATGACCTGCACGGCGCGTGGGTCACCCCCGGGCTGATCGACTGTCACACCCACACGGTGTTCGGCGGTAACCGCAGTGGTGAATTCGAGCAACGCCTTCAAGGCGTCAGCTACGCCGACATCGCCGCCCAGGGCGGCGGTATTGCCAGCACCGTGCGCGCCACCCGCGCCGCCAGCGAGGATGAACTGTTCGAAAGCGCCCACAAGCGCCTGCGCAGTTTGCTGCGCGACGGCGTGACCACGGTGGAGATCAAATCCGGCTACGGCCTCGACCTGGCCAGCGAGCGCAAGTTGCTGCGGGTGATTCGGCGCCTCGGCGACGCGCTGCCGGTCAGCGTGCGCGCCACCTGCCTGGCCGCCCATGCGTTGCCGCCGGAGTACAAGGACCGCGCCGACGCCTACATCGATCACATCTGCAGCGAAATGCTCCCGGCCCTGGCCGCGGAAGGGCTGGTGGACGCGGTGGATGCGTTTTGCGAATACCTGGCGTTCTCGCCGGCGCAGGTGGAGCGTGTGTTCAAGGTCGCGCGGCAACTCGGCCTGCCGGTGAAGCTGCACGCCGAGCAACTGTCGTCGCTGCACGGTTCCAGCCTGGCCGCGCGTTACCAGGCGCTGTCGGCGGATCACCTGGAGTTCATGACCGAAGACGACGCCATCGCCATGGCCGCTGCCGGCACCGTCGCGGTGCTGCTGCCGGGCGCGTTCTACTTCCTGCGCGAAACCCAACTGCCGCCGATGGACGCCCTGCGCAAGCACGGGGTGAAGATCGCCATCGCCAGCGACCTCAACCCCGGTACTTCACCGGCCTTGTCGGTGCGCCTGATGCTGAACATGGCCTGCACCCTGTTCCGCATGACCCCGGAAGAAGCCCTGGCCGGCGCCACCCAACATGCCGCCACCGCGCTGGGCATGGGCGATACCCATGGCTCGCTGGAAGTGGGCAAGGTCGCCGACTTTGTCGCCTGGCAGATCGATCGTCCCGCCGACCTGGCCTACTGGCTGGGCGGCGAGCTTGAAAAACGCGTCGTGCGCCACGGCGTCGATGTCACTGTTTAAGGAGTCGCACTGTGGATAACGTTCTGAACTTCAAACAAGGCCGCGTGCCGCTGCTGATCAGCATGCCCCACGCCGGCCTGCGCCTGACGCCTGCCGTGCAGGCCGGGCTGATCCCCGAGGCACAAAGCCTGCCGGACACCGATTGGCATATCCCCACGCTGTATGACTTTGCCGAAGAACTCGGCGCCAGCACCCTGGCGGCGGAGTACTCGCGGTTTGTCATCGACCTGAACCGGCCCTCCGACGACACGCCGCTGTACGCCGGCGCCACCACTGGTTTGTACCCGTCGATCCTGTTCGATGGTGTGCCATTGTTCCGCGAAGGCCTGGCGCCATCCAGGGAAGAGCGCGCCACCTACCTCGAGCAGATCTGGATGCCGTATCACCGCACCCTGCAAGACGAACTGGCGCGGCTCAAGGCCGAATTCGGCTACGCACTGTTGTTCGACGCACATTCGATCCGCTCGGTGATCCCGCACCTGTTCGACGGCAAACTGCCGGACTTCAACCTCGGCACCTTCAACAACGCCGCCTGCGACCCTGGGCTGGCCAGCCAACTGGAAGCCATCTGCGCCGCGCATCCGCAGTACACCCATGTGCTCAACGGACGCTTCAAGGGCGGGCATATCACCCGGCATTACGGCAACCCGGCGCAGAACATTCATGCCGTGCAGTTGGAGTTGTGCCAGAGCACGTATATGGAAGAGTTCGAGCCGTTTCGTTATCGCGAGGATCTGGCGGGGCCGACGCGGGGGGTGTTGAAGCAGTTGTTGGACGGTTTTCTGGGGTGGGGGCAGAAGCGTTACTGCTGAAGCAGGTGGTCAGTTGGGCATTCGCCCACGATCGCCTGCAACCGTCATTGAGATGACTAAGGTGCGAGTGGTCATCAAATATGCAGAGTTCAACAATATGCCTATGTATATGTTGACGGCGTTTCCAATCCTTTGAGGCAGTCAATGACTTACGGGTATCTAGAGAGCTTCATGTATGGTGAGGTGGCAGAGGGCGTAGGCGCATGGCTTGTCGACGCCGAATCAAACGTCGCGCCTACGGCGCTTTCGGATATTGTGAAGGGGTATGTTGATAGCCGATCACGCTTCGCATCTTTTATGCTCAAAAGAGATATTGGACGCTACCTGAAAGCAAACCTCACCGCTACGGGCCTGAAAAACGCCGCTCCGTTTGACTATGAGCTTTGCTTTTCCGAGCAGTATTTTGGCTGTAGTAATCAACAGTTCTTGCAGCAGGTCTCTCAGTTACTTGATGTAAATCTCAAGCGTACTAAGTGGCGAAACGTAAAACGTTTTTTGAAATGGCGCTGAGATGCCATGTTGATGATCTTGCTGCTTCTACGGTCAGACTTCGTCCGCTGCGAGAAGATGGGTTGTTGGAGCCTTCAGGGTCAGCCCCCTATCAACACGACCGGTGGCGTCGTAGTGAGGAGTTGGCGGTGTGGGTCTGGATCAGGTTGCGAGTTCGTCGTAGTGATGGTTTAGGTTGCCAGCGGCGCTTTGTTCGGTGAGCAGTTGGCCCAGTGGGTCGTAGACGTATTCGGTGCGGTCGTCATCGGTCATTTCTGAGTGAATTGTAGGACTGATCCCAAAGGCCGGTTGAGCCCCGGCCAGCGCGAGGGCGACCACGATTCTAAAAGTCATAAACCCAAAGCTCACTAAATACAAAGTCGAGATCAAAATGATCGGTCAACGAATCGAAGTCATCGTATTCCTCCGGCAGCGAGAGGCCTATGCCGTTGACTTGGTCAATTTGTACGAAACCCGCCCACGCCACTTGCTCTTTGGAGAGCCTTAGGACATCGGCTACAGTCATTCCCGGCCATAGCATATTTTCATAATTACCCTTGAAAGCAGTATTGCAAGAGATAGCAGAAATGACGCCATCGACGCCGTGATACGCCGTAATAAACCCGTTGTCGATGGTGAATGAATCGGGGCTGTTATGGGTTTTGTACTTATCTGACAGACGTGCTTGTACTTGTGTAATGCTTTCTCCAATGGCTATTCCGCCGATCGAAACTTTTGGCACTATTACGTTAGTCAAATTCATAACTATCTCTATTTCGGAGCATTCACTAATGCCCCGTCTACAAAAACTGGACTATCGACAATTTTTTCGTACTTTACAAAATCTGTTGGAACTACGCGTCCTTGGACTTCCCCATTCCGGTAGACTTTCCAGTAGCTGGGTTGGTGGACGCCTCCGCCCGGATGGTAGTCCAGGACATCCTTGTTTCCGGGTTTTGTCGTCCTAGTAACTTGGGTGTGCTGAGTCTTGTTGGTGTTCAAATTTGTGATGCTTTTGGTATAGCCTTTTTTCAATAACGACGCTTCAACTTGCTGTGTAGTGGTCACTGAGGCGTTTTGCCGGAAAGCTTGCTCGTCCATTTTTTAGAAATGTTTCTCCCTCTATTAAAGGCTTTAATGCAAGTTGGCCCGAGGGGGGCTACCCATTCGATTGGATTTTTGCATAGGCATAGAGGTTAATCCCCCCCATCAACCCAATCGGATCCGGCGTCGTAAACCGCCCCACATCCGGGTCATAAAACCTGAACGTATTGAAGTGCAACCCCGTCTCCCGATCCAGATACTGCCCCGGTCTAGACTTGTTTTTCTGTGTACATGTAAAATACATCTTCCGAGCAGTAGAATACTTTTCTCTTTTGATGTGCTTGGATTGGAGAAATTAATAACTCCCTCAATTCATCTGAATCTATGGCCTCAAAAATAAAATTCAACAAGTCGTCCTTTTTTGCTTTATACAACCTTCCTTTGAAGATTGTTTTTTTTCCTTTGCGTGCGGTTAAATTATGTGCCACGTAGTAGCAGTCCGAATTTAAATATGACTTCATATCTGCAAGCGAGTCGAAAATTTTTACCATATCCCCGTACAGTATCGGCTTTTGCATCATTGAGTAGATATCTTCCCTACTTTCGGTTGGGCCCAATTCCGACTTTATAAGTTTTTCAAAGCGATAGCTGTTTTTCATTTTAGTTTGGGATGTCATAAAAAATATGACCATCCCCTCCATTTTTATACCACTTGATGTGAGGTGTATCCCCGAAGCCGCCCTCTGGAGCCATATGCTGCTCGTAACCTTTTGGGTATTTTGCTACACCGTCGGCGCGGGCGCTTTGGGTATGAGCCTTGTAACGGTTCATATTGCCTTGCGATTCTTTCAAGAAAAATTTTGCATCTGAGCTTGATTTCACCTTAACTTGAAATTTCCCCCCATTTGCCATAGCCATCTTGCTATCTGCAACCGCTTGCTTCCACTCTTTTGAACCTTTAGTTAGTGCGTGCATCTGCGATGCTTTTTGATTCAGTTTTCCCTTGTAGGTACTGCACGCCAATCCTTTGGGATCGACCCACCCGAAAGGGTTCGGAGCATATTGATATAGATTCAATCCGCCCGCTAACCCGATCGGGTCAGGCGTGGTGAATCGTCCGATATCCGGATCATAAAACCTGAACGTGTTGTAGTGCAGCCCCGTCTCCCGATCCAGATACTGCCCCTGAAACCGCAGGTTCTGCTCTTCAATGTAGTAAGGCTCACGCACCTCTTCTGCCGTGTTCCCCCACACCCGATAAGTCGCCCGCCACACCGTTTCCCCATCAGCTTCCGTCAGTTGCTCCGGCAACCCATTCAAGTCGTTGTGGTAATAGCGCACGCTCTGGTGTTCGCCCACGCCATCAATCCGGGCCAGCGGCGTGTAGCCATCGTCCTCATAGAGATACAGGCTGGTTTGACTATGCCGATGCTCCTGCAGCAGGCGCAGGCCATCCCAGGTGAAGCGGGTTTCTCCCAGCGCATAACCCCGGCTGTCGTGTTCGGTTTTAGTGATGCGTCGACCGAGCGGGTCGTAGGTCATGTTCACAACCGTTTCTCGCTCGCCTTTTTGGCTGCGCACTTGGATCAAGCGGTGTTCAGCATCGTAGGCAAAGCGCTGTACGCCGCGTTTGGCGCTGCGCTTTTCGATCATTCGGCCGAAGCCGTCGTAGCGGTAACGCTTGTCCTGGTAGGTCAGCAGTTTGTTATGCACCACCAGCCCGGCGCCGGGTTGCGGGCCGTCGAGCAGGTTGGCGGCGGCGTCGTAGGCGAAGGTTTCGCGCTGACCTTGAGTGTTGTCCTGGGTAGCGATAATCCGGCCGGTGGCGTCGTAGTGCAGCAGTTCGAGGTGTTCGTCTTCCCGGCGGCTGATCAGGTTGTTGGCGGGGTCGTACTCGAAGTGCTTTTGCGCGGCCGCCGGCATCAACGAGGGCTGGCTGGCGTGGCGGCGCTGGCGGGCGCGCAGGCGGCCGCTGCGGTCGTATTCGCTGCGGGTGCTGAGTTGGCCTTGGGTGCGCAGCACTTCGCGGTGTAGACGGTCGCGTTCGAAGTCGCTGATGACGTGGCCGTCGAGGTTGATCTGGTGCAGGTGGCCGCTGCCGTAGTACAGGCGATTGAGCCAGCGGCCGTCGGGCAGTTGCGTTTGGATCAGGTTGCCGAGTTCGTCGTAGTGGTGGTGCAGAGTGCCCGCTGAACTCTGTTCGGCAAGCAACTGGCCAAGGGCGTCGTAAGCGAAACCAAGAGCCTGGGTATTGCCCTGCAAGTCGGTGAAGGTGACGGCGGTTAGCTGGTCCACTGCATCGTAGCTGTAGTCGGTGCGGCCATCGTCGGTGGTCTTGGCAATCAACCGGCCAACCGCATCGCGCTCCAGTCGATGAATGATGGGGGCCGGTGGCTCCTCGGGAACTATCGCCAAGCCATTGCCATAAGGCGCCGCAACGGCGGTCACTGCCGTGATGTTATCCAGCCGGTCGTAGGTGTAGCGCTTGGCGCTGCCGTCGAGGTCTTGTTGTTGGGTCAGCCGATCCCCGGCATCCCACGCGAACCGATAGCTTTCGCCGTTCTCGTTGACCAGCGCTTGCAGCCGCCCATAGCTGTCATAGCCGAATTGCACCTGCCGGCCATGGGCGTCGGTGCGCTGGCGTACCTGACCGCGACGGTTGTGCTGGTAGAGCGTGGTGTGCCCGGCCGGGTCGGTGTAGCCCACCAACTGGCCGCTGGCATCACGCTGATATTGCTCGGTGCGCCCGTCCGGCAGTTGGCTGCTGAGCAAGCGTCCTTGAGCGTTGTAGCTGAATTGAGTGCGTTCGCCGAGGGCGTCGGTGATGACCTGCAAATAGCCGCGCTCGTCGTAGCGAAAGCGCGTGGGGTAGCCCGAGCAATCGACATGCTCGACCAGTTGCCCGAACGGGTTCCAGCGCAGCTTTTTACTTTTGCCGGTGGCATCGATGATTTCCACTGCTTGGCCAAAGCGGTCGTATCGATAGCGCGTGGTCTGACCAAGTGGATCGATTTCGCTGACGCAGTTGCCACGCGGGTCGTACCGGTATTGCCAAACCTGTCCGGCGGCATCGGTTTCCACCAACGGCAGCGACCAATGCTGCAGCCACAAGGTGGATTCGATACGCCCCAGCGGATCTTGCGTCTCGCACAGGTTGCCGGACTCGTCGTAACCGAACGTCCACTGACCGCCCTGAGGGTCGGTGGCGCCGAGCAACTGGCGCTCGTCATTCCAGTCGAATTGCCAGGTTTGGCCGAGGTTGTCGGTGTATTCGGTGATCTGGTACTGCGGATTCCATTGGCGGGTGCTGACCCGTTGCAAGCCATCGGTAATCCGCGTGATCCCAGCGTGTAGGTCATAGTCGAACTGGTAGTCGTCGCCCTCGTCGGTCCAGTGTCGGACTACGCGCCATTCGTAGTCGTCCACACAGGCCCATTGGTAATAGCAACGCAGCCCGGTAGGTCGTTGGTGCTCGACCATGCGCTGGCCGCTGTCGTAGGCAAAGCGGCGCTGTAGATGCCCGGCAGTATCGCGAACTTCGGCCAGGTCGCCATGAGCGTCATAGGCATAGCTGACTAGGGTTTCGCGGCTGTGGTCGGCGAACAGCCGTTCAATCTGCTCGAGCCGGCCGAGTTTGTAGCCGAGTTCGATTCGCACATCATTGAGGGAATCGCGTAACCGGCTCAGCCGACCTTGGGCGTCATAGTCGAGGAGGATGCGGTTGTCGTTGCGGTCCCCTAATTGGCTCAAGCGCAGGTGCGACGGGTTGCCGGGCGTTGGTTCGAACAGCCGATAGAGCCCGTCGACGCTTTCAATCAGCAACTGCCCGTGGGCATGGCGCCGCACGCTCAGGCCTTCGCCCGCGCTGAACACCGCGCCGCCCAAGGGGATCACGCCCATATCGATCTGCCGGGCCTGCTCGTCGGTGTAGATCAGGCGCTCGCCGCCCTCAGCAAGCCCTCCTATCTCGAGGAAAACCTCGTAGATCACACTCCAACCGGAGCCGAACAGGCCATCGCGGCGTTCGTCCCGACTGCTGTAGTAGCGCTGCCACTCGATCGGCAACAGGCCAGGCAGGGTGAAGTCCAAGTCGTCCTCACCGTCGAGAATTTTCGCCCCCGTGGCGCTGTGTACCGGGTTGGGCGAACCCACGACCGCCGAGGTGATGGCATTGCTCACCTGACTGCTGCCCCACGACACCAGCCCGCCCACGACCATGCACGGCAACGTGCTGAAGAACTTCGCGCCACCGCCGCGCAACGTCAGCAGCGCCGTCACCGCCAGCCCGACACCGGGCGTCTTGCCGCTGCGAATCTCGCGAACCACCACGGGCGCTCCGCCGATGATCACATTCGGCGAAATCTGTACCGTCCCAACCTTGGCCTCGCAGGTGCTCCGATCACCACTGCGCACGGCGGGCTGGCCGTTGATAAATACGCGACTGGAACCCTCGGCCATGTATTGCTCTGGCATCGGCGCGTGTTTATGGCAGTCGACTTTATCGCCAGGACAAGGCGCAGCGCCCGCCACCGGAGAGGCCACCGTTGGGCGCCATAGCTGAGAGAAAAACCCTTCAGCGATATCCAGATAAGAAGGCTCACCACCTGGCGCTGCGATCACATCCGAGATTTTGCCAGCCGCCCGCGCAGCGGGTTTACCGTTGATGAATACGTTGGGCGAACCGCTGCTGATGAAGGCGTCGACGACGGGAGGAAACAGGGCATTGGCGAAATACTCACATAATCGTGAGAGGCCTTTATCCGCGCCGGTTTTGCTCATGCCGACGCCGACCACCGCTCCCACCACGGCGCCGAGTACCACGCAGCCGAGACCGCCAGTCGCCACGGTTACACCCGCCGCGGCAACCACCGCCGCTGTCGCCAATGCGGTCACGGCCACGTTGGCGGCAATCTCCAGGACTCCGCCTAAAACGTCGGCCAGCATGGAACTGTGCAGAAGCGCATCGCCCTCGCGGGCGGCCCAAGGCGTGTCGGTCATGCGTAACGATCCGTGTCTGAAAAAGACCCGGATCAAATCACGCAGTGGCGGTATTGCTCAGGTGAGACTTTCCGATGCGCTTGTAGGAATGCTCCTGAGGTTGATCGGCCAAACTCTCCACTTGTATGCCAAGCACCTGCACGCGGCGGGCGTGAACGCGCTGCTGTACTGCGGCCAAAGTCTGGTCCATGGCTGTTTGCGGGCGCAGAGCGAGGTGGAGGAGGGCGACCGGCTTTGATAGCTGCCTGTTGGCTCACCTGGGTAGCGAACTGCTGACACAGGTCTAAGTGCTCAAGGACATGCT
Organism: Pseudomonas sp. Y39-6; assembly: GCF_023651955.1. Lineage (NCBI taxonomy): Bacteria > Pseudomonadati > Pseudomonadota > Gammaproteobacteria > Pseudomonadales > Pseudomonadaceae > Pseudomonas > Pseudomonas sp. Y39-6. Next base: position 432,753 of record NZ_CP069594.1, read on the forward strand.
CATTGCACAATTCGGGTTTATAGTGCCAGACGGCAAAATAAAAGACGTCCCCCCAGGGATGAACCCGACCCCCTACGGAGCGCGCAATGCAGACTTGGTACCCGCAGATCAAACCCTACGCCCGGCACGATCTGGCCGTCGATGACACCCACACCCTGTATGTCGATGAAAGTGGCTCCCCCGAAGGCTTGCCCGTCGTATTCATCCATGGTGGCCCTGGTTCCGGTTGCGACGCCAACAGCCGCTGCTATTTCGATCCGAACCTGTACCACATCGTCACCTTTGACCAGCGGGGCTGCGGGCGTTCCTCTCCCCGCGCCAGCCTGGAAAACAACACCACCTGGGACTTGGTCGCCGACCTCGAGCGCATTCGCGAGCACCTGGGCATCGACAAATGGGTGTTGTTCGGCGGCTCCTGGGGGTCGACCCTGGCGCTGGCCTACGCGCAAACCCATCCCGAGCGCGTGCATGGCCTGATCGTGCGTGGGATTTTCCTGGCCCGGCCCCAGGACATCCGCTGGTTTTACCAGGAAGGCGCCAGCCGCCTGTTCCCGGATTACTGGCAGGATTACCTCGCACCGATCCCCCAGGACGAGCGCCACGACCTGCTCACCGCATACCACAAGCGCCTGACCGGCAACGACCAGATTGCCCAGATGCACGCCGCCAAGGCCTGGTCCACCTGGGAAGGGCGCATGTTGGGCCTGTGCCCGAACCCGCAGTTGATCGAGCGTTTCGCCGAGCCCCAGCGCGCGCTGTCGATTGCCCGCATCGAGTGCCACTACTTCACCAATAATTCCTTCCTGGAACCCGACCAACTGATTCGCGACATGCACAAGATCGCCCATCTGCCTGGCGTAATCATCCACGGCCGCTACGATATGATCTGTCCGCTGGATAACGCTTGGGAGCTGCATCAGGCCTGGCCGAACAGTGAACTGCAGGTGATCCGCGAGGCGGGCCATGCGGCGTCCGAGCCGGGCATCACCGATGCCTTGGTGCGCGCGACCGGCGAGATGGCGCGTCGTCTGCTGGACTTGCCGCCTGAAGAAGCATGAAGGGCCTGTTGCAACGGGTGCGCGGCGCCCGGGTCGAGGTCGCGGGCGAAATCGTGGGGGCGGTCGACCAGGGTTTGCTGGTGCTGGTGGCCGTCGAACCGGGGGATACTGTCGAGAGCGCCGACAAACTGCTGCACAAACTGCTTAACTATCGGGTGTTCAGCGACGACGATGGCAAGATGAACTTGTCGCTCAAGGATATCGACGGCGGTTTGCTGCTGGTGTCGCAGTTCACCCTGGCGGCGGATACCAAAAGTGGGCTGCGGCCAAGTTTCTCTACCGCCGCGCCGCCGGCCCTGGGGGCGGCACTTTTTGCGCACTTGCTGTTACAAGCGCAACAATTGCATGGCAAGGTGGCGTCAGGGTGTTTTGGTGCGGATATGCAGGTTCATTTGGTCAATGATGGCCCTGTGACCTTCCTCTTACAGACATGAATGTATTAAAAACGACGTTAATGCCTAAAAACGCAGGGTTTCGCTACAAATACTTCGTTGTCCCTGATGCGTTGTCTCGCGGGCTACTAGATAATCGCGCGCTACGGGGATCAGCGTTGATTGGTCCATTTTTGACTTAGGTAGAGACTTGTCCGACAGCCTCAGGGGAATCATTTTGCCTCAGGGGAGTCGGAACAATGCTCGCCAACCTGGCATATAGATAGCTGGCCGTTGGTTTTTTGATCTGTTTTCGGCGAGGGTTGCTCGTGATTGTTAGTCCCTGTAATGCACCAAAATTGTCTGCCAAACGGTTACGAAACGCACTGGTGACGGGCTCCGCCCTGTTTTGCCTGTTCGGCGCGGGTCAACTGTGGGCATTCAGTCTGGATGATGTGTCGGCCAAGGCAAAAGAGCTGGCCGGGCAGAAATACGAAGCTCCGCGCAGCAATCTGCCGAACGAATTCCGCGAAATGAAGTTCGCTGACTACCAGAAGATTCGTTTCCGCAACGAAAAAGCCGAGTGGGCTGATCAGAACACCCCGTTCAAGCTGTCCTTCTATCACCAGGGTATGCACTTCGATACACCGGTGAAGATCAACGAAGTCACCGCCGACAGCGTCCAGGAAATCAAATACGACCCGACGCGCTTCGATTTCGGCGACGTCAAATTTGATCCCAAGGCCACTGAGCAGCTGGGTTATGCCGGTTTCCGCGTGCTGTTCCCGATCAACAAGGGCGACAAGCAAGACGAAATCATGACCATGCTCGGCGCCAGCTATTTCCGCGTCGTGGGCAAGGACCAAGTGTATGGCCTGTCCGCCCGTGGCATGGCGATCGATACCGCGCTGCCGTCCGGCGAAGAATTCCCGCGTTTCACCGAGTTCTGGATCGAGCGTCCGAAGCCGGGTGACAAGCATCTGGTGATCTTCGCCCTGCTCGATTCGCCGCGCGCCACCGGCGCCTATCGCCTGATCCTGCGCCCTGGCACCGACACCGTGGTCGACGTCAAGTCCCAGATGTTCCTGCGCGACAAGGTCAGCAAGCTGGGCGTTGCCCCGTTGACCTCGATGTTCCTGTTCGGCGCGAACCAGCCGTCCAAGGTCCTCAACTACCGTCGCGAGCTGCATGATTCCAGCGGCCTGTCGATCCATGCCGGCAATGGCGAGTGGATCTGGCGCCCGCTGAACAACCCTAAACACTTGTCGGTCAGCAACTTCACCGTGGAAAACCCACGTGGTTTCGGCCTGCTGCAACGCGGTCGCAACTTCAGCCACTACGAAGACCTGGACGACAACTACGACAAGCGCCCAAGCGCCTGGATCGAGCCTGAAGGCGACTGGGGCAAGGGTTCCGTCGACCTGGTAGAGATCCCGACCGCCGACGAAACCAACGACAACATCGTTGCCTTCTGGAGCCCGGAAAAACTGCCGGAAGTCGGCCAGCCGCTGGATGTTGCCTACCGCCTGCACTGGACCCTGGACGACGCCGCGTTCCATTCGCCGGACAGCGCCTGGGTCAAGCAGACCCTGCGTTCCACCGGCGACGTGAAACAGTCCAACCTGATCCGTCAGCCGGATGGCAGCGTCGCGTACCTGGTGGACTTCGAAGGCCCGGCCCTGAAGAAACTGCTGCCGGACGCCCCGGTGCGCAGCCAGGTGAGCGTGGGTGACAACGCCGAGCTGGTGGAAAACAGCGTGCGTTACAACGAGCACACCAAAGGCTGGCGCCTGACCCTGCGCATGAAGATCAAGGACCCAAGCAAGCCGACCGAAATGCGTGCGGCCCTGGTCCAGGACATCGTGCAGCCTGAGCCCGAGAAGGTCTCGACCCAAGTGCTCAAGGCTGACAAGGTTTTGGCCAAGCAGCACGAGAAACAAGCCAAGAAAGACGCCAAAGACAAGGAAGCCAAGCAGCCAGAAGCTGCCCCAGCCACACCGGAGCCGATCAAGACCGAGCAAGTCCTGACCGAAACCTGGAGCTATCAGTTGCCTGCCGATGAGTAATTCTCAAGTCCAGCCAGAGACTCTGTCCGAGTACCTGGCGCATCTGCCGATGACCGCAGAGCAGCGCGCCGAACTGGCGGGCTGCACATCCTTCAGCGAACTGCACGAACGTTTGTCGTCCAAGGCGTTCGATGCGCCGGTCGACGCCGCCCAGGCGTCGGTTGGCCGCCGGTTGACCCTCAGCACGGCCGAAGAGCTGGAGGACGCCGAAATGCTGGCGCTCGACGCCAGCGGCCGGGTGTGCCTCAAGGCGACGCCGCCGATTCGTCGGACCAAGGTGGTACCGGAGCCGTGGCGCACCAATATCCTGGTGCGCGGCTGGCGCCGGCTGACCGGCCGCACCAACCCGCCGAAGCCGCCGAAAGACGAGCGCGTGCTGCCGGCGGCGCGCTGGCGCACGGTTGGTTCGATCCGTCGCTATATCCTGCTGGTGTTGATGCTCGGCCAGACCATCGTGGCCGGCTGGTACATGAAAGGCATCATGCCGTACCAGGGCTGGTCGCTGGTCGACTTCGACGAGATCCGCAACCAGACCTTGCTGCAGACCGCGACCCAAGTGCTGCCATACGCCCTGCAAACCAGCATCCTGATCATGTTCGGGATCTTGTTCTGCTGGGTGTCGGCCGGTTTCTGGACCGCGTTGATGGGCTTCCTTGAGCTGCTGACCGGCCACGATAAGTACCGGATCTCCGGTAAAAGTGCCGGTCACGAGCCGATTCCGAAGAATGCGCGCACCGCGCTGGTGATGCCGATCTGCAACGAAGACGTGCCCCGCGTATTCGCTGGCCTGCGCGCGACGTTCGAGTCGGTCGCGGCGACCGGTGACCTGGACCGCTTCGACTTCTTCGTGCTCAGCGACAGTAACGACGCCGACATCTGCATCGCCGAACAGCAAGCCTGGCTCGACGTGTGCCGCGAAGCCGGTGGCTTCGGCAAGATCTTCTATCGCCGCCGTCGCCGTCGCGTCAAACGCAAGAGCGGTAACCTCGACGACTTCTGCCGTCGCTGGGGCGGTGACTACAAGTACATGGTCGTTCTCGACGCCGACAGCGTGATGAGCGGCGAATGCCTGACCAGCCTGGTGCGCCTGATGGAAGCCACGCCGGATGCCGGGATTATCCAGACCGCGCCACGGGCGTCGGGCATGGACACCCTGTATGCGCGCATGCAGCAGTTCGCCACCCGCGTGTACGGCCCGCTGTTCACCGCCGGCCTGCACTTCTGGCAGCTGGGTGAGTCCCACTATTGGGGTCACAACGCAATCATCCGCATGAAGCCGTTTATCGAGCACTGCGCCCTCGCGCCGTTGCCGGGTAAAGGCGCATTCGCCGGTGCGATCCTCTCCCACGACTTCGTCGAAGCCGCGCTGATGCGCCGTGCCGGCTGGGGCGTGTGGATTGCCTACGACCTGCCGGGCAGCTACGAAGAACTGCCGCCGAACCTGCTGGACGAACTCAAGCGCGACCGGCGCTGGTGCCACGGCAACCTGATGAACTTCCGCCTGTTCCTGGTCAAGGGCATGCACCCGGTTCACCGTGCGGTGTTCCTCACCGGTGTGATGTCCTACCTGTCGGCCCCGTTGTGGTTCTTCTTCCTGGTGCTGTCGACGGCGTTGCTGGCGGTGAACACCTTGATGGAGCCGCAGTACTTCATGGCGCCGCGCCAGTTGTACCCGCTGTGGCCGCAATGGCATCCGGACAAGGCGGTGGCGCTGTTCTCCACCACCGTCGTGCTGCTGTTCCTGCCGAAGTTGCTGAGCGTCATCCTGATCTGGGCCAAGGGCGCGAAAGAGTTCGGTGGCAAGTTCAAGGTGACAATGTCGATGCTGCTGGAGATGCTGTTCTCCATGCTGCTGGCGCCGGTGCGGATGATCTTCCACACCCGCTTCGTCCTCGCCGCGTTCCTCGGCTGGGCCGCGACCTGGAATTCGCCGCAGCGTGACGACGACTCCACCCCCTGGGGTGAAGCGGTCAAGCGCCACGGTCCGCAAACCTTGCTCGGCTTCCTCTGGGCGCTGTTGGTGGTGTGGTTGAACCCGAGCTTCCTGTGGTGGCTGGTCCCGATCGTCGGTTCGTTGATGCTGTCGATCCCGGTGTCGGTGATTTCCAGCCGGGTCAAGCTGGGCCTCAAGTCCCGTGACGAGAGCCTGTTCCTGATCCCTGAGGAATACAATCCGCCGCAGGCGCTGCTGTCGACCGAGAAGTACACCCACGAAAACCGCTGGCACGCCCTCAATGATGGGTTCGTGCGTTCGGTGGTCGACCCGCAGCAGAACGCCCTGGCCTGCGCCCTGGCGACCTCGCGTCACCGCGAGGCGGAGCCGATCGAGTACCTGCGTGGCGAGCGCGTGCGCTATGCGTTGAAAGTCGGCCCGACCGGCCTCAACAACGCCGAACGCCTGGCCCTGCTCAGTGACCCGGTGGCCCTGGCCCGCCTGCACGAGCAGGTCTGGAGCGAAGGGCATGCCGAGTGGCTGGGCGCCTGGCGTCAGTCCTTCAAGTCCGATCCGCACGCGCCATTGCTGCCGTTGCAACCGTTGTCGTCCCAGGCTCAACCGGCCTGATTCAGACGCCCCCGAGGGTTCTCCTCGGGGGCGCTTGAAGCGCTGGTCCTACAGCGTTTCCCGTCTCTTCCTTTGTGCTCTAACTCCTTGTTATTTCGAAACAAAAGTCCCTGGTTCAAGGCGTATTGCCGTGCCTGTGTCTGAGTTAGCATCGCCCCCCGAAATTTGACTCGAGCACAGGGGGATTCATGATCAAAAGGTATTGTTCGGCATTGCTGATGGGCGCTGTCGCATTGATTCACGGTGCTCTGGCGCAGGCCGGCGCGCTGGACGACGCCGTTCGGCGTGGCGTGCTGAAAGTCGGCACCACGCCCACCTACGTGCCGTTCGAGATGACCGATAAACAGGGGCGTATCGTCGGTTTTGAAGTCGACTTGCTGCACGCGATGAGCCGCGCCCTGGGGGTCGAGCTTGAGCTGGTGGCGGTGCCGTACACCGAGTTGCTGTCGGGGCTGATGGCGAGGAAATTCGATCTGATCGGCAGCGGCATGACCGTCACGCAGGAGCGCAACCTCAAGCTGAATTTCAGCGACTCGTTTATCGTGGTCGGCCAAACGGTGTTGCTGCACCCGCGCCTGGCCGGCAAGGTCGCCAGCATTGAAGACCTGGACGAGGCCGGCTACCGCATCGCCACCACCGAAGGCACTACCGCGCAGGCGGCGGCGCAGCGGTTTCTGGGGGCGGCTCGGCTCAGCAGTTTCGCCACGCCGGAGGAAGGGGTGCGCCAGGTGGTGAGCGGGGTGGCCGATGCGTTTATTCATGATGCGCCTTACAACCTGATCGCTATGACCCGGCCGGAAAACCAGGCATTGCTGGCGCTGGAGCAACCCTTCACCTACGAGCCCCTGGCGTTCGGCCTGAAAAAAGGCGATTACGACAGCCTGAACTGGATCAACCATTTCCTCAACCAAGTGGCCCAGGACGGCACCTACGATCGGCTGTACGACAAGTGGTTCAAGGACACCGACTGGATGGCCGAGGTCGACTGAAAGTCATACCTACTTACACATCAATCAATTGCCCTCGCCCGACAATGAAGTGTCTACGTCTGCGCTTTGCCGCAGTGCTGTAGGGCTATTCCGACATACCTCGACAACTATTACCGGTGAAACCTTTGTACCGGGCAGCGAGTGGGTTAGGATCGCACCCCGAAATGGTGCAGCCCTTTTTGCGCGCCGACTTCATAAGAATCGTTCAGGGGACTTGATGATGAAAAAGTATCTTTCGATGCTGCTGCTCGGCGTCACCGCGCTGGTCGCGGCCAATGTGGCTCAGGCCGGGGCCATCGATGATGCGGTCAAGCGCGGCACGCTGAAGGTCGGCATGGACCCGACCTACATGCCATTCGAAATGACCGACAAGCGTGGTGAAATCATCGGCTTCGAAGTCGACATCCTCAAGGCCATGGCCAAGTCCATGGGCGTCAAGCTGGAGCTGGTGTCCACCGGCTACGACGGCATCATCCCGGCCTTCCTCACCGGCAAGTTCGACATGATCGGCAGCGGCATGACCCTGACCCAGGAACGCAACCTGCGCCTGAACTTCAGCGAACCGTTCATCGTGGTTGGTCAGACCCTGCTGATCCGCAAGGACCTGGAAGGCACCATCAAGTCCTACAAAGACCTGAACGACGAGAAATATCGCCTGACCTCCAAGCTCGGCACCACCGGCGAGATGGTCGCCAAGAAGCTGATCTCCAAGGCCAAATACCACGGCTACGACAACGAACAGGAAGGCGTGCTGGACGTGGTCAACGGCAAGGCCGATGCCTTTGTGTATGACGCACCGTACAACGTCGTCGCCGAGAAGAAAGTCGGTAATGGCAAGCTGGTGTTCCTCGAAGAACCCTTCACCTTTGAACCGCTGGCCTTCGGTCTGAAGAAAGGCGATTACGACAGCATCAACTTCATCAACAACTTCCTGCACCAGATCAAGAACGACGGCACCTACGATCGCATCCATGACAAGTGGTTCAAGAGCTCCGAGTGGCTCAAGGACATGGAATAACGCCGGCTCCTATGGCTCCTGCTTTCTGTAGGAGCGAGCTTGCTCGCGAAGGCCGTCAACGATAACGCTGGCTTGCTGAATAAACGCGGTGTCTTTGAGTTTTTCGCGAGCAAGCTCGCTCCTACAAAATGCCTTGACTGAATGGCATTAGGGCAAGCCCGCCCGCCACAAAGGTGGGGGCTTACCCGACCCTTTTGGATGTTGAGTAATGAAACAGAAAAAAGCCCAATGGCCCTGGCACCTGCTGACCGTGGTCGTGCTCGTCGGCCTGGCGGGCGCCTTGTACTACGCCACGTCGCTGATGTCCTACGAATGGCGCTGGAACCGCGTACCGCAATATTTCGCCTATCAGGCCGAAACATCGCAGCGCGCGGCGGATATCTCCACCGTTGTCGAGCTGGTGCGCAAAGGCGATGTGGCCGAAGTCACCCTGCGCAACGACGCGGGCACGGAGCAAAAGCTCAGCGTGGCCGACAACAGCCTGAAAGTGGCGCGCGGCGATGACGTGGCGGAAGGCGATGTAGTGGGCGTGACCCGGCAGTGGGCGCTGGGCCCGTTGATGTGGGGCTTGTGGACCACCTTGTGGCTGTCCTTCGTGTCCGGCGTGCTGGGCTTGGCGATTGGTCTGGCGACGGGCCTGTGCCGGCTGTCCAGCAACCCGACCTTGCGCGATCTGTCGACGATCTACGTCGAACTGGTGCGCGGCACGCCGCTGTTGGTGCAGATCTTCATCTTCTATTTCTTTATCGGCACGGTGCTCAACCTGTCCCGGGAGTTTGCCGGGATCGCCGCGCTGTCGCTGTTCACTGGGGCCTATGTGGCGGAAATCGTCCGCGCTGGTGTGCAGTCGATCACCCGTGGCCAGAACGAAGCCGCGCGCTCGTTGGGCTTGAGTGCCAGCCAGTCGATGCGCCATGTGGTGCTGCCGCAGGCGTTCAAGCGCGTGCTGCCGCCCCTGGCCGGGCAGTTTATCAGCCTGGTGAAAGACACTTCGCTGGTGTCGGTGATCGCGATCACCGAGTTGCTCAAGAGCGGCCGCGAAGTCATCACCACTTCGTTTTCGCCGTTTGAAATCCTGTTCTGCGTGGCAGGCCTGTACCTGTTGATCAACCTGCCGCTGTCGAAAATGGCCAGCCGGCTTGAGCGGAGGCTCGCGCAAAGTGATTGAAGTCCGCGATCTGGTAAAAGTCTTCGACACCCGTGGCCATGTGGTGCGCGCGGTGGACCACGTCACCACCCAGGTCGCCAAGGGCGAAGTGCTGGTGGTGATCGGCCCGTCCGGCTCCGGCAAGTCGACCTTCCTGCGCTGCCTCAACGGCCTGGAAGAGTTCGATTCGGGGTCGGTGAGCATCGACGGCCTGCAACTGGCCGATCCGAAAACCGACGTGAACGCCTACCGCCGCGAAGTCGGCATGGTGTTCCAGCACTTCAACCTGTTCCCCCACATGACCGTGCTGGAGAACCTGTGCCTGGCGCAGAAAGTCGTGCGCAAGCGCGGCAAAAAAGAGCGTGAAGCCAAGGCCCTGGCGTTGCTGGAAAAGGTCGGCATCGCGCAAAAGGCCAACGAGTTTCCCTCGCGTCTGTCCGGCGGCCAGCAGCAGCGGGTGGCGATAGCCCGCGCGCTGGCGATGGAGCCCAAGGTGATGCTGTTCGACGAGCCCACCTCGGCCCTCGACCCGGAAATGGTCGGCGAAGTGCTCGACGTCATGAAAACCCTGGCCCTGGAAGGCATGACCATGGTCTGCGTCACCCACGAAATGGGCTTCGCCCGTGAAGTGGCGGACCGGGTGTTGTTCTTCGATCACGGCAAGCTGCTCGAAGACGCGTCCCCGGCCGAGTTCTTCGATGCGCCGAAAGACCCGCGAGCCCAGGCCTTCCTGCGCCAGGTGCTGTGAGCCTCAGAGCCTGAACTTGCCGACCAGTGTCTGCAAATCCAGGCTCAACTGGCTTAACTGAGCGCTCGCCGCCGCCGTTTCTTCACTGGCGGCGGCGGTTTGCTCGGACACATCGCGCACCTTCAACACACTGCGATTGATCTCCTCGGCCACCGCGCTTTGTTCCTCGGCGGCGGCGGCAATCTGCGGGTTCATTTCCTGGATGACCGACACCGTGCGCGCAATGGCCGCCAGGGCGTCGCCGGCGTCGCGGGTCAGGCTGACGCTGTTGTCCGTCAGGCTGCGACTGCTGTCCATGATGTCCGCCACCTGCTGGGTGCCGGTATGCAGACGCAAGATCAGTCCTTCAATTTCCTCGGCCGATTCCTGCGTGCGCAGGGCCAGGCTGCGCACTTCATCGGCGACCACCGCGAAACCTTCCCCGGCACTGCCCGCGCGCGCCGCTTCGATGGCGGCGTTCAAGGCCAGCAGGTTGGTCTGCTGGGAGACTGACTTGATCACGTCGAGCACGCTGCCGATCTGTTGGCTCTCCTGCTGCAACGCCAGCATCGCCCGGCTGGACAGTGCCATTTCACTGGCCAGATGGCCGATCTGCTCCACCGCCTGCGCAACCACTTTGTCGCCGAGGTGGGTCTGTTGGTCGGCTTCGCTCGCCGCGATCGACGCTTGCTCGGCATGTCGGGCGACCTCCTGGGCGGTGGCGAGCATTTCATTCATGGCCGTGGCCACCTGGTCGGTTTCGTCCTTTTGGTTGTTGACCCCGGCGCGGGTTTGCTCGGTGACGGTGGATAGCTGCATAGCCGCGCTGGCGATTTGCCGGGCGCTGTCGCCGATGCCGCTGATCAGGCCGCGCAGGTTGCGGATCATCTGCGCCATGCTCTGCTGCAACTGGCCCAGTTCATCGCGGCGCTCCACGGCGGGGTTTTCGCTTAAGTCGCCCGCGGCAATGCGGTTGGCGACGGCCAAGGCCTCGCGCAACGGCACGGCGATTTGCCGGGCGATCCACCAGGCCGCCAAGGCCCCCAGCAGCAGGGCGGCAAGGGTGACGCTGATCAGCAGGGTTCGGGTGTGCTGCGCTTCCCGGTCGCGTTTGAACACCTGGCCCTGGCTGACCAGATCGCTTTGCGCCAGCAACTGATTGAGTTGTTGTTCAAAGCGGTTTTGCACGGTCTCGGTGTCGAGTTGTGCCTGCTTGAGCGTGGTCAGCAGCGCACGGTATTGCGCGAGGTCGGTTTTGAGCAGGGTGGCGTCCACGGGCAGGCTGGTGACGGCGACTTGAGCGACATCCAGGGCGTCGAGGGCCTTGCCCACCGCTTCGGCATAGGCCTGCAACGACTCGGCGGCCCAGGCGGGGCTGCGCGCGCGATCTTCGGCCTGTTCCATGGCCTGGCGCAGATCTTCGATGGCGTCGAGCGCCTGCTGGTCTTGCTGGTCAGGCAGTTCGCTGGCCAGTTGCGCGAGAGTGTCGCTGGCTTGCAGGGCGGCTTTTTGCAGCGGCGGCCGGGCGTTTTCCCGCTGTTCGATCAACGGCGGCAATTCCACCAGCACCGCTTTGAAGGCGGCCACCAGGCGTTCGGCTTCCTCGAGACGCTGCAGGTCGGTCGGGTCTTTCATGTGTTTTGACAGGTAGTCGAGGTGCTGGTCGATTTTTTCGATCTGCCGCGTCATTTTGCCCAGGCTGGCCGTGTCAGTGAGCGTTCGGTACACGATGCGGTCGGCGCGCATGGCCTCCGCGTCGGCGGCCAGTTGGCCCAGCACCGTCAGGTTGCTGGAGCGGAACAGTGCGGCATTCAAGGCCTGCCAGCCTGTCATGGCGATGATGAAACTGAGGACCAGCACCTGGCCAAAACCCAGGGCGAGTTTGAGTCGGACGCTGGCGTTGACCAGCAAGCGGGTCAGCCGAGGAAACATGATGAACCTCCAAATCTGAAAAAGCGCTGCGCAACAAGGCAAACGCTAAAACGATTTGGGGTGAGGGCGGGCTGATAAGCGTGTAGGAAATTTCACAAGTTGCTGAAGTGCGGCGACCCGGATGGGTCGCCGCCCAGCCCGGTCAGATGCGGAAACGTCCGACCAGGGTTTGCAGGTAGATGCCCAGGCGCGCCAGTTCGGCGCTGGAAGCGGCGGTCTCTTCACTGGCCGAGGACGTCTGTTCTGACACATCGCGCACGTTCAGCACGCTGCGGTTGATCTCTTCGGCCACGGCGCTTTGTTGCTCGGCGGCGGTGGCGATCTGCGAGTTCATCGCCTGGATCGTCGATACGGTACGGGTGATGTTCGCCAGGGCGCTGCCGGCGCGGCGCGTCAATTCGACGCTGCTGTCGGTCAGCCCACGGCTGTTGTCCATGATGGTCGCCACCTGCTGGGTGCCCGTTTGCAGGCCGACGATCAGCTCTTCGATCTCTTCCGTGGATTTTTGCGTGCGCTGGGCCAGGCTGCGCACTTCATCGGCCACCACCGCGAAGCCGCGCCCGGCTTCACCGGCACGCGCTGCTTCAATCGCGGCGTTCAGCGCGAGCAGGTTGGTTTGCTGGGCCACCGACTTGATCACGTCGAGCACGCTGCCGATCTTGTCGCTTTCGCGCTTGAGATGGCCCATGGCCTCGGTGGAGTTGCCGACTTCGGTGGCCAGGCGTTCGATCTGGGCGATGGCTTCACCGACCACCTTGTCGCCTTCGCGGGCCTGCTGGTCCGCTGCCACGGCGGCTTCGGACGCTTCCTCGGCGTTGCGCGCAACTTCCTGCACGGTCGCGGCCATTTCATTCATGGCCGTAGCGACTTGGTCGGTCTCGATTTTCTGATTGTTGACCCCAGCGCTGGTCTGCTCGGTGACCGACGACAATTGCTCGGCGGCGCTGGCGATCTGGGTGACGCCGTCGCTGATGCCGCCGATCAATTCGCGCAGGCCTACGGTCATGCTTTGCATGGCACGTTGCAGTTGGCCCAGTTCGTCCTGGCGCGTGGACGTCAGGTCGTGGCTCAGGTCGCCGGAGGCAACGCGCTCGGCCACCTTGAGGGTCTGATTCAGCGGGATGACGATCTGACGCGTGATCGCCCAGGCGGCCACCAGGCCAAAGATCAATGCCAGCACGGTGGCCAGCAGGAGCAGGTACTTGGCCTGGGCGGCATCGGTGTCGCGCACCGCGGTCTGGGAAATCGTCAGTTTATCGCTGCGGTTCAGCAGGATATCGCCTTGCTCGCTCATGGTTTTGAGTGCGACGGCGGTGGCCACCTGGGAGTCGCGGAACTGGCTGACGGCGGCGCGATAGGCTTGCAGCGAGACACTGGCCTGCTGCAGGTTGGCCTGGTATTGCTCCTGCAATGAGCCTTGCAGTTCAGTGATCTTCTTCAGCGCGTTGTCGATGGCGTCGAGCGCGGGTTGCTCAGCCTCGACCTTGCCGCTGTAGGTGTAACCGCGGACCTGGAAGCGCGCTTGCTGGATCAGCTTGCTCAGGTCGACCACGCTATTGAACTGGGTGACGCTGTCGCCTTGCAGCAGGGACTTCTCGACTTCAGTCACCTTGAGCACCGCATTGTCGGCGGTATTGCCCAGCTTGCTGCGCGCATCCTCACGGTTGGCCCCGGCTTGCGCCATATCGCTGAATGCGCGTTTGTATTGGTCCACGGCGGCCAATTGTTCATCGACCAGCGCGATGTCGGCGGGTTGTTCGATCAGCGTGCGGGCGGTCTTCATGCCGCTGTCCAGGCGGTTCAGCAGCTCGCTGACGGCCGCCGTGCCTTGTTCGCCACGGCGCATTTCATAGTCCAGGCGAGCGATACGCAGGTCTTTGGTCAAGACACTCAGGCTGGAGATATACCCCAGTTTGTCGCCGCGGCTGGTCACATCGCCCAGGCCGGTCCAGCCGGTGAAGGTGATCAACAAGGTAAGGAGCAACACCAGGCCAAAGCCCACGCCCAGCTTGTGGTTGACGCTGACATTCCCCAGCTTTTCGGCTAACCAACGATACATGCTGCGAACTCCCGTGGAACAAGGCTTGGACTTATTCGACGGTTATCGGCAGCGCAGCAGGAATCTGTAGGGATGGGTGGCTAGAACAGCCGGGCGAGCAGGGCGGTGACGGCAGTTTCCACGCGCAGGATGCGCGCACCCAGTTGCACCGGTTGCAAGCCGGCCTTGCTCAGCAGGTCGACCTCGTAGGGTATCCAGCCGCCTTCCGGGCCGATGGCCAGGGTTACCGGCTCGTCCAGACCGCGCGGGCACGGCGGGTAATCGCCGGGATGGCCGATCAGGCCGAGGGTGCCTGCGGTCATGGCGGGCAGGCGGTCTTCGACGAAGGGCTTGAAGCGTTTTTCGATGACGATTTCCGGTAGCACTGTGTCGCGCGCCTGTTCCAGGCCGAGGATCAATTGCTCGCGGATCGCCTCGGGCTCCAGGAAGGGGGTTTGCCAGAAGCTCTTTTCCACGCGGTAGCTGTTGACCAGCACCACCTTCGGCACGCCCATGGCGGCGACGGTCTGCAGCACCCGGCGCAGCATTTTCGGGCGTGGCAGGGCCAGCAGCAGGGTCAGCGGCAGTTTGGCCGGCGGCGGCAGGTCGAAGGCCACTTGCAGCTCGGCTTCGTGGGCTTCCAGGCGCAGCACTTGGGCATTGCCCATCAGCCCGCCGATACGCCCGACCCGCAGGTTGTCGCCCACCGTCGCGCGGTGGACGTCCTGCATATGCACCAGGCGCCGGTCACGCAGGACCACCCGGGCGGCCGCGATAAAGTCGGCCTCTTCAAGCAGCAACAGGTTCACGGCTGGGTCGCTGGCGGCTGGTCGTTGTCGTCGGCGGCTTGGTCGTCGGGGTGTTCGCCACGCTTGGTGATCAGGCTGCTGAACAGGATGCCGATCTCGAACAGCATCCACATCGGCACGGCCAGCAGGGTCTGGGAGAAAATGTCCGGCGGGGTCAGGATCATGCCGACCACGAAGCAGCCGATGACCACGTAGGGACGGATCTTCTTCAGGTACTGCACGTTGACCACGCCGATCCACACCAGCAACACCACGGCCACCGGAATTTCGAAGGCCACGCCGAAGGCGAAGAACAGCGTCATCACGAAGTCGAGGTAGCTGGTGATGTCGGTCATCATCTCCACGCCGGCCGGGGTGGCGGCGGCGAAGAACTTGAAGATCAGCGGGAACACCAGGAAGTAAGCGAACGCCATGCCGGTGTAGAACAGCAGGATGCTCGACACCAGCAACGGCACCGCGATGCGCTTCTCATGCTTGTACAGGCCGGGGGCGATGAAGCCCCAGATCTGGTGCAGGATCACCGGGATCGCCAGGAACAGCGAGACCATCATGGTCAGCTTCAATGGCGTCAGGAACGGCGACGACACGTCGGTGGCGATCATCGTCGCGCCGGCCGGCAGGTAATGGCGCAGTGGCGTGGAGACGAAGGTGTAGATCTGCTGGGTAAAGGCGAACAGCCCGGCAAAGATCACGAAGATCGCCGCCACGCAACGCAGCAGGCGGGTACGCAGCTCGGTGAGGTGCGAGACCAGTGGCATGTGCTGGTCGTTTTCCGGTTTATCAGCGCTCATGGGGCTCGCGGCGGCAATGTAGGGTCATGGGGAGCGGGCGGCGCGGTTGGCGTCGGCGCTGGCTCGGTTGGAGCGGTCGGGGTAGCGGGCGCTGCTTCAACAACGGGCGTGGGCGCAATGCTGTGTTCGGCCACCGGTGTCACCGGCTTGGCCTGCTCCTGCACCGGCGTCAGAATATTGCGCGCCTCCTGCTCCAACGAAAGGATGTGTTCGTTGTGCAGTTGGCGGCGGATTTCGTCGGCGCCGATTTCCCGTTCAACTTCCTGTTTGATGGCGTTGAAACTGCGTTTCAGACGCCCGATCCACAAACCGGCCGTGCGCGCGGCACCGGGCAGGCGTTCCGGCCCGAGTACCAGCAAGGCCACGAGGCCGACGAGCAGCAGTTCAGAGAAGCTGATACCAAACATTAGTCAGTGCTCACGAGTCTTTGCGGATCGGCTCTTCGACTTTTTCAGCCTGCACGTCGAAGGTGCGACGCTCGGTGATCGGCTGGGTCGCCTGCGGGTGGACCGGTTGGGCCGGCGGCACCGGGTTGGCGGCGGGTTCGGCGGGTTTTTCGTCGTCGTTCATGGCCTTGCGAAAGCCCTTGATCGACTCGCCCACGTCGGTGCCGAGGTTTTTCAGTTTCTTGGTGCCAAATACCAGAACGACCACCACCAAGATGACGATCCAATGTTTCCAGTCAAAAATGCCCATGCTGCAATTCCTCTGTAAAAGTTATTCAGGCGGACGGGCGCGAGGCCTTTTCGGCATGCCCGGACAAGCCGAAGCGACGGTCCAGTTCATCCAGCACGGCCTGCGGATGCTGCCCCAGTTGGGCGAGCATGACCAGGCTGTGGAACCATAGGTCGGCGGTTTCGTAGATCACATCGCTGCAGTCGCCGCTGATCTCGGCATCCTTGGCGGCGATGATGGTCTCGACGGATTCTTCGCCGAGTTTTTCCAGGATCTTGTTCAGGCCCTTGTGGTACAGGCTGGCGACGTAGGAGCTTTCGGCATCCGCGCCTTTGCGCTCTTCCAACACCTGGGCCACACGGTTCAGGGTATCGCTCATGTTCAGTGTCCTGCCGAGTAAATGGCGTGCGGGTCTTTGAGTACCGGCTCCACAACCTTCCACTCGCCGTTCTCGAACACGCGATAGAAGCAGCTGTGGCGGCCGGTGTGGCAGGCGATGCCGCCGATCTGCTCGACCTTGAGGATCACCACGTCGGCGTCGCAGTCCAGGCGTATCTCGTGCAGGGTTTGCACGTGCCCGGACTCTTCGCCCTTGCGCCACAGTTTGCCACGCGAACGTGACCAGTAAATGGCGCGCTGCTCAGCGGCGGTGAGGCTCAGGGCCTCGCGGTTCATCCAGGCCATCATCAGCACGCGCCCGGTCTTGTAGTCCTGGGCAATGGCCGGCACCAGGCCGTCACTGTCCCACTTGATCTCATCCAGCCAGTCTTTCATCTTCGGCTCCGGCAATTTGCGACAGTGTATAACCGGATTGGCTACCGACGCACGATCAGATAAACACCCACGGCGACCATGATGCCGGCCGGCCAGTGGCCCAGTTGATTCAGCGGCCCGCCGATGGCCAGCATCACCCCGCCGACCAGATGCGCGGCGCCCAGCAGGCGCAGGAACCAGTCGTCCTTGCGCGTGTGCCACGGCGGCGTCGGGTCTTTGGCGTGGGGCTGGGACATGCGTTCCAGCAGGTCGCGGGTCATGTTGGCCAGGTGCGGCAGTTGCTCCACCTGGCTCTGCAGGTTGCCCAGCAGGGTTTTCGGGCTGACCCGCTCGCGCATCCAGCGTTCGAGGAACGGCTGGGCGGTGTTCCACAGGTCGAGGTCGGGGTATAGCTGGCGGCCCAGGCCTTCAATGTTCAGCAGGGTTTTCTGCAGCAGCACCAACTGCGGCTGCACTTCCATATTGAAGCGCCGCGCGGTCTGGAACAGGCGCATCAGCACCTGGCCGAAGGAAATGTCTTTCAGCGGCTTTTCGAAGATCGGCTCGCACACGGTGCGGATCGCCGCTTCGAATTCGTTGAGCTTGGTTTCCGCCGGCACCCAACCCGAATCGATGTGCAACTGCGCCACGCGGCGGTAGTCGCGCTTGAAGAAGGCGAACAGGTTGCGCGCCAGGTAGTCCTGGTCTTCCGGGGTCAGGCTGCCGACGATGCCGCAGTCGATCGCAATGTACTGCGGGCTCCACGGGTTGAGGGTGCTGACGAAGATATTGCCGGGGTGCATGTCGGCATGGAAGAAACTGTCGCGGAACACCTGGGTGAAGAAGATCTCCACGCCGCGCTCGGCGAGCATTTTCATGTTGGTGCGCTGGTCGGCCAGGGTCGCGAGGTCGGTGACCTGCACGCCGTAGATGCGCTCCATCACCAACACTTTAGGGCGGCACCAGTCCCAATACACTTGCGGCACATACAGCAGCGGTGAGCCTTCAAAGTTGCGCTTGAGCTGGCTGGCGTTGGCCGCTTCGCGCAGCAGGTCGAGTTCGTCGTAGATGGTTTTTTCGTAGTCGGCGACCACGTCCACCGGGTGCAACAGGCGCGCGTCGGCGGAGAAGCGTTCGGCGGCGCGGGCGAGAATGAACAGCCACGCCAGGTCTTGGCCGATGATCGGCTTGAGGCCCGGGCGAATCACCTTCACCACCACTTCTTCGCCGGTCTTGAGCTGCGCCGCATGCACTTGCGCCACCGAGGCCGAGGCCAGGGGCTCGACGTCGAAACGGCTGAACACGTCGCTGATCTTCCGGCCCAACTGCTCTTCGATCAGCTTCATCGACTGCTGCGAATCGAACGGCGGCACGCGGTCCTGTAGCAGCATCAGTTCGTCGGCGATGTCTTCGGGCAGCAGGTCGCGACGGGTCGAGAGGATCTGCCCGAACTTGATAAAGATCGGCCCCAGATCCTGCAAGGCCAGGCGCAGGCGCGCGCCACGGCTCAGGTCCAGCGGCTTGCGCGGGAACCAGCGCCACGGCAGCACATAGCGCACGGCAAGCAGGAACCACGGCAACGGCAGGGCGAACAGCAGGTCATCGAGGCGGTAGCGGATTACGACGCGCTGGATACGGAACAAACGGCGGACGGCGAGCAGCTTCATGCGTTATCGCTTGGATCAAGGGAACGGCTCAGGCGCTCGAAGCGGGCCTCAAGGCGTTCCAGGTCGATTTTGGCCTTGTCGAGTTCACGAAAGCGCGCTTGCGCTTCCCGTTGTCCGACCAGGGTGCGCGATTCTTCGCTCAGGTATTCGGCGAGGTTCTGGTTGAGGCTGGCGAACCCCTGCTGGTACCAGCGCGTGCGACTGCGCAGGTGGCCGCTGATCAACTGGGTGGGCACGGGGCCGATCCAGCGCGACAGTTCGTATTCCCAGTCCAGTTCCAGGTCCTGCAGCACGGCGGCCAGGTCCATCAGCACCGCGCTGTCGCCTTCCAGCGCCACTTCGGGGCCGTGGAGGATGGCGGTCTTGTTGCGGCTCAGCGCCAGGTGCAACAGGCTCGAGGCCGGCGCACGCAGGGTGCAGTCGGCCTCGGCGGCCCAATGGGTCGCGAGCAACAGGCCTTCGTCGCTGGGCAGGATAAACAGCTGCAAGGCGGGGCTCGTGCAGTCGACGGCGATGATCTTGCCGTTCAAGTGCGCCAGCCGCGCCAGGGCGGTGCTGTCCAGGCGCAGCACGCGGTTGACGCCGTGTTCGACGCTGGCGAGCAGGCCTTGGAACAGCATCAGGGCTTGATGCCGCGGTGCAGGGCGACGATGCCCGAGGTCATGTTGTGGTAGGTCACGCGGTCGAAACCGGCGTCCACCATCATCGACTTCAGGGTTTCCTGGTCGGGGTGCATGCGGATCGATTCGGCCAGGTAGCGATAGCTCTCGGCGTCGTTGGTGATCAGCTTGCCCATCAACGGCATGAAGGCGAACGAGTAGGTGTCGTAGACCTTGGACATCAGCGCGTTGGTCGGCTTGGAGAACTCCAGCACCAACAGCCGGCCGCCGGGCTTGAGCACGCGCAGCATCGAGCGGATCGCGTCTTCCTTGTGGGTCACGTTGCGCAGGCCGAAGGCGATGGTCACGCAGTCGAAATGGTTGTCGGGGAACGGCAGCTTTTCCGCATCGGCCTGGACGAATTCGATATTGCCGGCCACGCCTTTGTCGAGCAGGCGATCGCGGCCGACCTTGAGCATCGAGCCGTTGATATCCGCCAGCACCACCTGGCCGGTCGGGCCGACCAGCTTGGAGAACTTGGCCGCCAGGTCGCCCGTGCCGCCGGCGATGTCCAGCACGCGGTTGCCGGTACGCACGCCCGACAGTTCGATGGTGAAGCGCTTCCACAGGCGGTGCATGCCGCCGGACAGCACGTCGTTCATCAGGTCGTACTTGGCCGCAACGGAGTGGAACACTTCAGCGACTTTCTGCGCTTTCTGGCTTTCCGGGACGTTCTTGAAGCCGAAGTGAGTGGTGGGTTCGGCATCGCTGCCTTTGCGCTGATCAGTCATATCGCTGTCACCAAAAGAGAATGCGGGACATGATAATCCCCAAGGCCTGCTTTGTCTTGGCAAGGCTGAAGGTAAGATAGGTGCTCACCGAGACCTTTTGCCGCATGGCAGGTGTTCAAGTCGTTATAAAGAGGAGTCGTTGCAATGGCCCGTATCACTGTTGAACGTGCACACACCCTGGGTAAAGAAGGCGCACGGGCGAAGGCCGAGAAGCTGGCACAGAAACTCCAGGATCAATATGGCCTGGAGCCTTCGTGGTCTGGCGATACGTTGAACCTCAAGCGTTCGGGGGTTAAAGGCACGGTGCAGGTTGCCGCTGATCTGTTGCGTATCGATGTGGAACTGGGCCTGCTGATGTCGGCCATGAGTGGCACCATCAAGACTGAAATCGAGAAAGCCCTGGATAAAGCCTTGGCCTGATCCGACTGTTGTTAGGGTGCCGATTCTAATTTTTCTGCCTACTTTGTGCCCAAGCCCTCAACTTCTGCGGGCCGTTCCTCCACCCTTTTTGCGTGAGGTGCACCATGGCCAAAGTTACCCTGAAGAAAAAAATCGACGCCCCGAGCCACGCCCTGGACGAGGTTAAAACCTATGCCCGCAAGATCTGGCTGGCAGGCCTGGGTGCCTATGCCAGGGTCGGAAACGAGGGCGGCGCGTACTTCAAAGAGCTGGTAAAGACTGGGCAACATGTTGAAAGTAAAGGTAAAAAAGTTGCCGTTGAACAACTTGATGCTGCCAACAGTCAGATTGACCAAGTAAAGAGTAATCTCTCCAGCGTCAAAGGCCGGGTTGAAGTTCAACTGGATAAAGTTGAAAAAGCTTTTGACACTCGTGTTGCAAGTGCCTTGAATCGAATCGGCATTGCGTCTAAACATGACGTGGAGACACTCTCTGCTAAGCTCGAAGAGCTGACGGCATTGCTCGAACGTGTCGCGCGTAAACACTAAGGAGACATCGGGATGGCTGTTAAAAAGACTACTCAGAAAGAAGGCAGCTCGTGGGTCGGGAAAGTTGAAGAATATTCCCGCAAGATCTGGCTGGCTGGTTTAGGCGTTTACTCGAAGATCGACAGTGACGGCAGCAAACTCTTCGAGACGTTGGTTAAAGACGGCGAGAAGGCCGAGAAGTTGACCAAAAGCACCGTGGGTAAAAAAGTCGATGCGGCCAAGGCCAGCGCCGGTTCCGCCAAGTCGAGCATTTCC
The DNA here is from genome assembly GCF_023651955.1 of Pseudomonas sp. Y39-6. Taxonomy (NCBI): domain Bacteria; kingdom Pseudomonadati; phylum Pseudomonadota; class Gammaproteobacteria; order Pseudomonadales; family Pseudomonadaceae; genus Pseudomonas; species Pseudomonas sp. Y39-6. The sequence goes on from NZ_CP069594.1 coordinate 453,949, forward strand.
GAGACTTGGAACAAGTTGGAAGAAACTTTCGACAAGCGCCTTAACAGTGCGATTTCGCGACTGGGCGTACCCAGCCGTGCTGAAGTGAAAGCACTGCACAGCAAGGTCGAGACCCTGACCAAGCAAATCGAAAAACTCACCGGTGCCAAAGTCACCCCGGTGAAGGCTGCTGCGTCCAAGCCTGCCGCTAAAACCGCTGCCGCCAAGCCGGCTGCGAAAACGGCCGCCAAGCCACTGGTCAAAGCCGCCGCCAAGCCGGCTGCCAAACCTGCGGCCAAAGCGCCAGCCAAAGCCGTGGCTAAACCTGCGGCCAAGCCAGCGGCGAAAGTTGCAGCGGCCAAACCTGCGGCCAAGCCAGCCGCTAAACCAGTGGCCGCTAAAGCCGCTGCCAAGCCTGCTGCCAAACCCGCCGCTAAAGCGGTCGCCGCCAAACCTGCTGCGGCCAAACCTGCCGCCGCGAAGAAGCCGGTCGCCGCGAAAAAGCCCGCAGCAGCGAAGCCGGCCGTGGCCGCCAAGCCTGCGCCTGCGGCACTCGCCGCTTCCAGCGCCAACTCGGCAGCCGCGCCGACCGCTGCGCCTGCACCGACTGCCGCATCGGTAACCCCGACGCCATCCAGTCAGTCCTGATCTTTTCGGGGCACCTGAAAAAGCGCCCGGCCTGTGAAGGTCGGGCGTTTTTATGATCGGTCAGTCCATTCGATTGCCGCACGGTTCTCGCGCAGTGCAAGTACGATCAGTACGCAAAAACAATCGGCTTATCGAAAGTTGGGGATCAGAAGTGACTGCGAGCTGTTCAAGTTCACTCGACAGTTCGGTGAGCCTCAATGACGCAGTGCCTGTAAGGCACACGTTTAACCCGGATCGTCCATATAGCGCAGCGCCAGGCGCTCCGTGGTTTCCCGCGCTGCTGGCAACAGGTGCGGCGCGACCAGCATCATGATCTGGTAGACCACCACCTGCACCTCGCCTTCACGGTCGAGAATGCGTTGGTAGTCCAGGGAAAACAGCAGGGTCATGGTGATCTGCTCAACCAATTGGCCTAGCGCCTGGGTGCTGCTGACCAACTGCCCCGCCGCCTGCAGCCGTGCGAGTAATGACGCCAGGGTGCGCTTGAGCGCCGTGAGCAGGTGGCGAATGCCCCTTGCCAGTTTCGGCAGGCGCCCCGCCAGGTTCGACAGGTCCTGGAACAGGAACCGGTAATGGGCCATGCGCTCGACGATCAGGTGCAGGAACAGCCAGTAATCCTGGGCCTCCAGTTGCGCGCCTGGCGGTGGGTCGAGCAGGGGCGCCAGCTCACTCTGGAAACGCTCGAACAGCCCGAGCACCAGCGGTTCCTTGCCATGGAAGTGGTAGTAGAGATTGCCGGGGCTGATCCCCATTTCATTGGCCACCTCCATGGTCGACACGTTCGGTTCGCCCTTGTGGTTGAACAGCAGCAGGGCACATTCAAGGATACGGTCGCGGGTTTTCATCCGGTCTTCTTAAATAGGATCGTTGAGCTCAGCGGACCCGCACGTAAGTGCCTGGCGCTGCTTCCATCGGTGGGTAATTCTGGTTGCCCAGGGCGGTGAGGGTTTCGCGTTGTACGCCCGAGCGCGCTTGAATCCACGCCAGCCACTCGGGCCACCAGCTGCCTTCGACGTGGCTGGCGTCGTAGTACCAGGCGCGTGGGTCGCTGCTCAGCTTGAGGTTCTCGACGTAGTTGGCCTTGGGGTTGCCCGGCGGGTTGAGGATGCTCTGGATATGCCCGCTGTTGGACAGCACGAAGCGCCGCTCGCCGCCCAGCAACTGCGTGGAGCGGTACACCGCGTCCCATGGCGTGATGTGGTCGTTGATCCCGGCCACGCTGAAGCTGTCCACCGTGACCTTCTGCAAGTCGATGGGCGTGCCGCACACTTCCAGTCCACCGGGACGGCTCAGCGGGTTGTGTTTGAAGAAGTCCAGCAGGTCGCCATGCAGGGCGGCGGGCAGGCGCGTGTTGTCGTTGTTCCAGTACAGGATGTCGAAGGCCGGCGGTTCCTTGCCCAGCAGGTAGTTGTTGATCCAGTAGTTCCAGATCAGGTCGTTGGGGCGCATCCAGGCAAATACCTTGGCCATGTCGCGACCGTCCAGCACGCCTTGCTGGTAGGAGCGGCGCTTGGCGGCTTCCAGGGTTTGCTCGTCGGCGAACAGGGTGGCGGGGCTGTCGATCTGGCTGTCGAGCAGGCTCACCAGATAGCTGGCGCTGGCGACGCGGCGCAACTGGCGCTTGGCTTGCAGGTGGCCTTGCAGCGCGGCGATGGTCAGGCCGCCGGCGCAGGCGCCCATCAGGTTGACCTCGCGGGCGCCGGTGATTGCGCGGCAGACGTTGAGTGCTTCCTCCAGCGCGGCCACGTAGGTGGACAGGCCCCATTCGCGGTGGCGCACATCCGGGTTGCGCCAGCTGACGATGAAGGTCTGCAGGCTGTTTTTCAGGGCGTACTGCACGAAGCTGTTGGCCGGGCTCAGGTCGAAGATGTAGTACTTGTTGATTTGCGGCGGCACGATCAACAGGGGCTTGGCGTACTGCTTTTCGCTCATGGGCTTGTACTGGATCAGCTCCAGCAGCTCATTGCGAAACACCACCGAGCCTGGCGTGGTGGCGACGGTCTTGCCCACTTCAAAGGCGTGCTTGCTGACCTGGCGCGGCAGGCCGTTGTTGTGCAGCATGTCTTCGAACAGGTTGCTCACGCCGCGCACCACGCTGTTACCGCCGGAGTTGAGCAGTTCCTTGATGGCCAGCGGGTTGAGCAAGGTGTTGGAGGGCGATACCGCATCGTTGATCAGGGTGAACGCGAAGTGCGCGCGGGCGCGGTCATCGGCGCTCAGGGTGCTGTCATCGATCCAGCTGCGGGTTTGCTTCTGCCAGCTCAGGTACGCCTGCAGGCTGCGTCGGTACAGCGGGTTGAGGGCCCAGGTCGGGTCGATGAAGCGGCTGTCGTGGGGGTTGGGTTCATGCACGGTTTCGCCCAGCAGCACGCGCCCCAGTTGACCGCCCAGGGCCAGGGCATGACGAGCGGTATGCACCGGGTTGCGCAAGCCGTGGGCGGCGACGCTGCGCAGGGTCGACAGCAAGTCCCGGCCGCGCAGGCCGGTGATCGCATTTTGCGCATTGATGAACGCGGCAGGGGTGGGCGCCGGGTTCGTCACGGGTCGTTCTCGCATGAGCCAACACTCCTTCGTCAAGTCATCAACAGGCACGCCAATTCAGAACCATAGTCGGTTCTCGGCAAGTTGCGCGGCGGTGTGGTCCTTACACCGCCGGACGGGGATGAATCACCGCGCGCAGGCGCTCCTCCTCGAGAAATTTCATGATGATCGGCGCCACGGCTTCGGCGCGAGTGATCAGGAACAGGTGGCCATCATCGATGATGTGCAGCTGTGCGTTGGGAATGCGCCAGGCGAGCATCCGCATGTTGATCAGTGGGATCAGCGGGTCGTCGTCCCCGGCCAGCACCAGGGTCGGCTGACGGATCTTGTGCAGCCAGTGGATGCTGGTCCAGCCCAGCCCGGCGAACAGTTGCCAGTAGTAACCCAGCTTGCCGGCCGAGCGCACTTTGCTCGCATGTTCGGCGGCCAGGTTCGAATCGCGGCGGAACGAACCGCCATAAATCATCGGTGCAATACGCACCACGTGAGACGGCTGGATATAGCGCCGCGGGCTCGCCATCAGCCACAGCACTTTCGGCTTGCCCGGCACCATCACCGCACCGGCGGCGGTCGCGGCGAGAATCAGCTTCTTGCAGCGCTCCGGGTAGTCGTAGGCAAACTGCTGCGCCAACGCGCCGCCCCAGGACACGCCCACCGCATTCACCTGGCCGTAGTCCAGGTAATCGAGCATGCGCGCGGTGAGCTTGGCCAGGCCGGGAAAGCGATACGGCCGCTTGGGTGTCGACGAGCCGCCCACGCCCGGCACATCGAAGGCGATCACTTCCAGGTCCGGGTCCAGGGCCTGGACGAACGGAAACACCAGCTCGAGGTTGGCGCCGATGCCGTTGAAGATCAGCAGTGGCGTCAAGTGCGACTTGCCCGGGCGTACCGCCGTGCGGATGGTCTGGCCATCCAGGTCGATGGTGCGGAAAATGAACGGTTGCGGCATGCTCAAGCCCTGTGAAGTATTGCAGTCCGAGTGAGGTCAGTGTGGGAGGGGGCTTGCTCCCGATGACGTTCGGTCAGTCAATGGATCTGGCGACTGATACACCGCTATCGGGAGTAAGCTCCCTCCCACATTTGATCTCATTTCAATCCCAAAAAAGTGTGCTCTAGCGTTCATGCACATAGGTACCCGGTGCCGCTTCGGCTGCGGCGTAGGTTTTATTGCCTAATGTCGTCGGTGCCTTCTTCAACTTGCCCGCCCGCTCCGCCTGCCACGCCTGCCAATGCAACCACCACGAGTCGGTGTGCTTGGTCGCATTTTCCTGCCATTCCAGCGGCTTGCCCGCCAGGCCGTCGCTGGTCTGGTAGCGCGCCTTGGGGTTGCCCGGCGGGTTGAGGATGCTCTGGATATGCCCGCTGCTCGACAGCACAAACTCCACCTTGCCGCCAAACAGCTGCGCCGACTTGTAGCAGGACTGCCACGGCGTGATGTGGTCGTTGGTGCCGGCCAACGAGTAGATATCGGCCGTGACCTGCTTGAGGTCGATCGGCGTGCCGCACACTTCCAGGGCGTTGGCGCGCACCAGTGGGTTGTTCTTGAACAGTTCGATCAGGTCGCCGTGGAATGCCGCCGGCAAGCGCGTGGTGTCGTTGTTCCAGAACAGGATGTCGAACACCGGCGGCTCGTTGCCCAGCAGGTAGTTGTTGACCCAGTAGTTCCAGATCAGGTCGTTGGGACGCATCCAGGCAAACACCTTGGCCATGTCGCGGCCTTCCAGCACGCCGGCCTGGTAGGAGTGGCGCTTGGCCGCTTCCAGCGTCTGCTCGTCGACGAACAGCGCCACCTGGGTGTCCAGGGTGGTGTCCAGTACGCTCACCAGCAGGGTCAGGGCGTTGACCTTCTTCTCCCCCAGCGCCGCGTAGTGGCCGAGCAGGGCGGTGCAGGTGATGCCGCCGGAGCAAGCGCCGAGCATGTTGATGTCTTGGCTGCCGGTAATCGCGGTGACCACATCGACCGCTTCCTTGAGCGCCTCGATATAGGTCGACAGGCCCCACTCGCGCTGGGCCTTGGTCGGGTTGCGCCAGCTGACGATAAACGTCTGCTGGCCGTTGCGCAGGCAGAAGCGCGCCAGGCTCTTATCCGGGCTCAGGTCAAAGACATAGAATTTGTTGATCTGCGGCGGCACCACCAGCAGCGGGCGTTCGTGGACCTGTTCGGTGATCGGCTTGTACTGGATCAGCTCCAGCACGTCATTGCGAAACACCACCGAACCTTCGCTGGTGCCCAGGGACTTGCCGACCTCAAACGCGCCCATGTTGACCTGGCTCGGCATACCGCCGTTGTGAACCATGTCCTTGGCCAGGTGGGACAGGCCGTCCAGCAGGCTTTTGCCGCCGGTTTCAAAGAAGCGCTTGACCGCCGCCGGGTTGGCCGCCGTGTTGGAGGGGGCCATGGCTTCGGTCATCAGGTTGATCACGAAGTGACCGCGGCTGATGTCCTGTTCTGACAGGTTGCTGTCACCGATCCAGTCGTGCAGTTCCTTGCGCCACGCCAGGTAGGTTTGCAGGTAACGCTTGTAGAGTGGGTTCTGGCTCCAGGCCGGGTCGTGAAAGCGACGGTCATCGCTTTCGGGCATCAGCGCGGATTTGCCGAACATCACATTTTTCAATTCGACGCCAAAGTGGGCGACATGCTTGACGCTGTGCAACGGTTGTCTGATGGCTTGGCTCAGCACCATCTTCGCTGAGGCCAATAAGTCCTTTTTACGTAACGCGATGATCGGGTTCAGCCCCAAGGTGTTTTCCGAGGCCTGGCGTTTCAAGTCATCGTTATTCTTGTTACTCATCTACGACGCTCCATTGTCCGAAAGACGAGTACCGGGTACCGCTGCGCACCACGTTTCGATACACAACACAAGCCAGGTACTGCGACTCGGGTGACCGTTGATACCGCATCGTCAAATGCAGGGAACTTGCCAGTTCCATTGGTTACCCGAGTTTAATTTTTTTCGCAAGCGGGCCAATCGTTGGCCACAGGAGTGGGCATTCAAGCAGATGGAATTAGAAAATGCCCTCTAAAGCGCAAGAAGCCTGGGCTAGAGCATCAGCCGCACGACTGACTGATCCGGGTCGCGGGTTTTTCCGGCCGCTTTGAGTTCGGCGAGGTAATCGGCCCACAGCGCGTCCTGACGCACGGCCAGTTGGTAGAGGTAGTCCCAGGTGAACAATCCGCTGTCGTGTCCGTCGTCGAAGATCAATTTCAGTGCGTACTGACCGGCCGGTTCGATCTTGTTCAAGCGCACGTTGAGCTTGCCGAATTGCAGGATGGGTTTGCCGTGGCCCTGGACTTCGGCGGAAGGCGAATGTACCCGTAGGAATTCGGCGGGCAACTGGTAGGCCTCGTCGGGCCCGTAGGTGAGGCCGAGGGTGTTGGAGGTTTTGTGCAGGTTTACAGCAGTAGGAAATTTCGACATTGATGAGATCCTGAATAAACCGGCTTCAAAATGTGGGAGGGGGCTTGCTCCCGATGGCGGTGTGTCAGTCAGCATACATCTGTCTGACCGACCGCTATCGGGGGCAAGCCCCCTCCCACATTGAAGCAAAGCAGTGCTGTGTGAGGCTTACAGGATATAGCGAGACAGATCTTCGTTCTGCGCCAATTCGCCCAAGTGGCTGTTGACGTAGGCGGCGTCGATCTGGATCGCTTCGCCATTCTGCGCACCGGCCAGGTCGCCGGCGCTGAACGACACTTCCTCGAGCAGGCGCTCCAGCAAGGTGTGCAGGCGACGGGCGCCGATGTTCTCGGTCTTCTCGTTGACCTGCCAGGCGATTTCCGCCAGGCGCTTGATGCCGTCCGGCAGGAACTCGATGGCGAGGCCTTCGGTTTTCAGCAGCTCGCGGTATTGCTCGGTGAGCGAGGCATGCGGCTCGCTGAGGATGCGTTCGAAGTCGCCCGGGGTCAGCGCCTTGAGCTCCACGCGAATCGGCAGGCGGCCTTGCAGCTCCGGCACCAGGTCGCTTGGCTTGCTCAGGTGGAACGCACCGGAGGCGATAAACAGGATGTGGTCGGTCTTGACCATGCCCAGCTTGGTATTGACGGTGCAGCCTTCGATCAGCGGCAGCAGGTCGCGCTGTACGCCCTCGCGGGACACGTCGACGCCACCGGAGTTACCGCGCTTGGCCACCTTGTCGATCTCATCGATAAACACGATGCCATGCTGCTCGACCGCTTCCAGGGCCTTGGCCTTGAGTTCTTCCTCGTTCACCAGGCGCCCGGCTTCTTCGTCGCGCACCAGTTTCAGCGCTTCCTTGACCTTGAGCTTGCGGCTTTTCTTCTTGCCCTTGCCCATGTTGGCGAAGAGGTTCTGCAGCTGGCTGGTCATTTCTTCCATGCCGGGCGGCGCGGAGATGTCGACGCCGGACATTTCGGCGACTTCGATCTCGATTTCCTTGTCATCCAGCTGGCCTTCACGCAGGCGTTTGCGGAACAGCTGGCGAGTGTTGGAGTCCGAGGCTGGCGCGGCGTCTTCGTTGAAACCCATGCGCGCCGGTGGCAGCAGGGCGTCGAGGATACGTTCTTCGGCGGCGTCTTCGGCGCGGTGGCTGACCTTGGTCATTTCCTGTTCGCGCAGCAGCTTCAAGGCAGCGTCGGCCAGGTCACGAATGATCGACTCGACGTCGCGGCCCACGTAGCCGACTTCGGTGAACTTGGTCGCTTCGACCTTGATGAACGGGGCATTGGCCAACTTGGCCAGGCGCCGGGCGATTTCGGTTTTACCGACGCCGGTCGGGCCGATCATCAGGATGTTCTTGGGCGTTACTTCAACGCGCAGTTCTTCCGGCAGTTGCATCCGGCGCCAGCGGTTACGCAGCGCGATGGCAACGGCGCGCTTGGCATCGTCCTGGCCGATGATATGGCGATTGAGTTCATGGACGATTTCGCGGGGAGTCATGGACATAATGTTTGGCGGTCCTCAAGCGGGAATAAGCCTACGGCTTACTCGGCGAGGTCCTGCTCCTCAATGGTGAAGTTGTGGTTGGTGAACACGCAGATATCGCCAGCGATACCCAGGGCGGTTTCGACGATTTCGCGGGCCGACAGGTCGGTTTTCTTCAACAGTGCGCTGGCTGCCGCTTGGGCATAGCCACCGCCGGAGCCCATGGCGATCAGGCCGTGTTCAGGCTCAACCACATCGCCGTTACCGGTGATGATCAGCGACGCGTCTTTGTTGGCAACGGCCAGCATGGCTTCGAGGCGGCTGAGGGAGCGGTCGGTACGCCATTCTTTGGCGAGTTCGACGGCGGCGCGAACCAGGTGGCCCTGGTGTTTTTCCAGTTGGCCTTCGAAACGTTCGAACAGGGTGAAGGCGTCTGCGGTGGCGCCGGCAAAGCCTGCGAGCACCTGGCCGTGGTACAGGCGACGCACTTTCTTCGCGTTGCCTTTCATCACGGTATTGCCAAGGGAAACCTGGCCGTCGCCGCCCATGACGACTTTGCCGTGGCGACGTACTGAAACGATGGTGGTCAAGGGGAGAGTCTCCACGCAGCGGGGCGAAAATGCCCTGGTGGGAACTGATATGGGGGTAGCGGGGATGATTTCAACCTTGGGAGGTTGGTACGGACGAATGGTGTCTATTGGTCTGACACCCTTTCGAGAACCGCCTAAAACCAATGTGGGAGGGGGCTTGCCCCCGATCGCGGTGTATCAGTCGCCGAAAATATTGACTGATCTACCGCTATCGGGGGCAAGTCGAATCGTCGCACCGCCCCTCCCACATTTTGATTGGTGTTGGCTTTAGGTCAGCGGCTCTGGCGCTGTTGTAACAACAGGTTGCTAAAGCCCGCGCCGGCCAATTGTTTCTGCGCCACGGTCAGTTGCTCGCGGTTGCTGAACGGGCCCACCAACACGCGATACCACGTTGCCTCTTTCACCGTGCCGGACTCCACCGTGACCGCCTGGCCCAGCAGGATGATCTGTGCACGCACGCGATCGGCGTCCGCCTGTTTCGGGAACGAGCCCGCCTGCAGGAAGAACTTGGTCACCGGCGCGGCCTTGGTGGTCGCAACCGGCGGCGGTGGCGGCGGGGTGATCCCGGCCAGCGCGGCCTGGGCCCGTGCCGTGTCGATTTTGGCCGCTTCCGCCGGGGTGACCGGTGTGGTCGGTACTTGCGGCGTCGGCAGGGTTTTCTCCGGCACGGCGTCGGGCGGCACGATCACTTCCGATTCCGGCAGCAGGGTGTAGAAGTCGTACTTGGGCTTCACCGGCGCGGTCGGGCTTGGCGCGGTCTTGTTGGCTTCGGCCATTTTCGTGGCTTTTTGCTGCTCCTGTTTGACCCGTTTGACGTCATCGCCCTGGCCGGGGTCCAGCTTCATCAGGAATACGATAAACGCGCCGACCGTGAGGCCGATGGCCATCCACAACCAGCCCGGAATGGGCTTCTTCGCCGGTGCCTGGTAGCGGCTGGCGCCGCGCTTGGGTGCAGGTTTTTTCTTGGCAGCCAACTTACATACGCTCCAGAGTTTCCAGGCCCAACAGTTCCAGGCCTTGCTTGAGGGTCCGTCCAGCCAGTGCGGCGAGGCGCAGGCGACTCTGCTTGTGGGCTTCGTCGTCGGCGGTGAGGATCGGGCAGTTCTCGTAGAAGCTGGAGAACAGCCCGGCGACTTCGTACAGGTAGGTGCAGAGGATGTGCGGCGTGCCTTTCTCGCCGACGCTGTTCAGCACTTCGCCGAATTGCGCCAGCTTGGCGCCCAGTTCCTGTTCCTGGGGCGCTTGCAATACGATCTGCCCTTGCACTTCGCTGAAGTCCTTGCCCAGCTTGCGGAACACCCCGGCCACGCGGGTGTAGGCGTACAGCAGGTACGGCGCGGTGTTGCCTTCGAAGTTGAGCATCAGCTCGAAGTTGAAGCTGTAGTCGCTGGTGCGGTGCTTGGACAGGTCGGCGTATTTCACCGCGCCAATGCCCACCACGCGGGCAATGTTGCGCAGGTCGGCGTCCGCCAGCTCCGGGTTCTTTTCCTTCACCAGGTTGTAGGCACGTTCTTGGGCTTCGTTCAGCAGGTCGATCAGCTTCACGGTGCCGCCGTCGCGGGTCTTGAACGGGCGGCCGTCGGCGCCGTTCATGGTGCCGAAGCCCATGTGTTCCATGTGCATCGGGTGCGTGACGAAACCGGCGCGGCGCGCCACTTCGAACACCTGCTGGAAGTGCAGGGCCTGGCGCTGGTCGACGAAATACAACGCGCGATCCGCCTTGAGCACGCCGCTGCGGTAGCGCACGGCGGCCAGGTCGGTGGTGGCGTAGAGGTAGCCGCCATCGGCCTTGACGATGATCACCGGCAGCGGCTCGCCCTCGGCGGTCTTGAATTCTTCGAGGAACACGCACTGCGCGCCGTTGCTTTCTACCAGCAGGCCTTTGGCCTTGAGGTCGTTGACCACGTTGATCAGGTCGTCGTTGTAGGCGCTTTCGCCCATGACGTCGGCCATGGTCAACTTGACGTTGAGCAGTTCGTAGATGTGCTGGCAGTGGGCCAGCGAGATATCGCGAAAACGCGACCACAGCTCCAGGCATTCCGTGTCGCCGGCTTGCAGCTTGACCACCAGGCCACGGGCGCGGTCGGCGAACGCTTCGGATTCGTCGAAACGCTTCTTCGCGGCGCGGTAGAAGTTTTCCAGGTCCGACAGCTCGTTGCTGGTGATTGGGTTTTCCTGCAGGTAGGCCATCAGCATGCCGAACTGGGTGCCCCAGTCACCGACGTGGTTCTGACGGATCACGGTGTCGCCGAGAAACTCCAGCACCCGCGCCACGCCGTCGCCGATGATGGTCGAGCGCAGGTGGCCGACGTGCATCTCTTTGGCCAGGTTGGGCGCCGACAGGTCGATGGCCACGCGCTCGGCAGGGCCGGCCTTGCGCACGCCGATTTTGGCATCGGCCAGCGCCGCGTCCAGGCGCGAAGCCAGGGCCTCGGTGTTCTGGAAGACATTGATAAAGCCCGGGCCGGCGATTTCGGCCTTGCTCACCTGCGGGTCGGCCGGCAGCGCGGCGATGATTTTCTCCGCCAGGTCGCGCGGCTTCATGCCGGCCGGCTTGGCCAGCATCATCGCGATGTTGCTGGCGAAGTCACCGTGGGTCTTGTCGCGGGTGTTTTCCACCTGGATCGCCGGCGTCAGGCCTTCAGGCAACACACCTTCGTTGACGAGTTGGGTGAGGGCTTGTTGGATCAGCTGGCGAATGGTGTCTTTCATGGTGTTCTCTTTCGACCGCAAGCGGTGGCGCGCGATGCGCAGGTGGAAAAACTGGGCATTATCCGTGGCGAGGGCGGGCTTGCCAACCGTTCCAGACCTGCGGGGCTTTTTAAGGGCATCCTGCCCACTTGTAGGAGCGAGCTTGCTCGCGAAAATCGTCAACGATAACGCGGATATTCGGGTTTACGTGGCGCTCTCGGGGTTTTCGCGAGCAAGCTCGCTCCTACAGGGCTAGTACAAATCGACCGGGTCCACATCCAACGACCATCGCACCTGGCGACCGCTGGGCATTTGCTCCAGCGCAAGTAACCAGCTACTTAACAGCCGGTGCAGCGGTGCGCGGGACGTTGCCTGCAAGAGTAGCTGAGCGCGGTAGCGTCCGGCGCGGCGTTCCATGGGCGCGGGCACCGGGCCGAGCAATTCGATGCCGCTCAGGCCCAACTCGCCGAGCAGGCGCTCGGCGGCGCTGCAGGCTTCATCGAGAAAACCTTCCGCCTGCCCCGGCTTGTGCGCCTCGGCGCGCAGCAGCGCGAGGTGGGCAAAAGGCGGCAGGCCGGCGGCGCGGCGTTCGCTCAAGGCCTGCTCGGCAAACGCGAAATAACCTTGTTCGGTCAGTTGGATCAGCAGCGGATGGTCGGCCAGGTGGGTCTGGATGATCACCTTGCCCGGCTCCTCGGCGCGCCCGGCACGGCCAGCGACCTGCACGATCAACTGCGCCATGCGCTCGCTGGCGCGGAAGTCGCCGGAGAACAAGCCGCCGTCGGCATCCAGGATCGACACCAGGGTCACCCGTGGGAAGTGATGCCCCTTGGCCAGCATCTGCGTGCCTACCAGGATGCACGGCTGGCCCTTCTGGATGGTGGCGAACAGCTGGTTCATCGCGTCCTTGCGCGAGGTGCTGTCGCGATCGACCCGCAGCACCGGGTAGTCCGGGAACAGGATGCCCAGGCGTTCTTCGGCGCGTTCGGTGCCCGCGCCGACCGGTCGCAGGTCGACTTTGCCGCATTGCGGGCAATGGCGCGGTACTCGTTCCACATGGCCGCAGTGATGGCAGCGCAACTCGCCATGGCGCTGGTGTACGGTCATGCGCGCATCGCAGCGTTCGCATTCGGACATCCAGCCGCAGTCATGGCACAGCAAGGTCGGCGCGAAGCCGCGACGGTTGAGAAACACCAGGACTTGCTGGCCGGCGGCGAGGGTCTGGCCGATGGCTTGTTGCATCGGCCCGGAAATACCGCTGTCCAATGGCCGGCTTTTTACATCCAGGCGTAGGAAGCGCGGTTGCTTGGCGCCGCCTGCGCGCTCATTCAGGCGCAGCAGGCCATAGCGGCCGGTGTAGGCGTTATGCAGGCTTTCCAGGGACGGCGTGGCCGAACCCAGCACGATCGGAATGTCTTCCTGACGCGCCCGCACCAGGGCCAGGTCGCGGGCGTGGTAGCGCAGGCCTTCCTGCTGTTTGTACGAACCGTCGTGTTCTTCGTCGATGATGATCAGCCCGGGGTTTTTCATCGGGGTGAACAGCGCCGAGCGGGTGCCGATAATAATGTCGGCCTCGCCGTCCCGCGCCGCCAGCCACGATTCCAGGCGTTCACGGTCGTTGACCGCCGAATGCACCAGGGCGATGCGTGCGTTGAAACGCTGCTCGAAACGCGCCAGGGTCTGCGGGCCGAGGTTGATCTCGGGGATGAGTACCAGCGCCTGTTTGCCCGCTTGCAGGGTTTCGCGGATCAACTGCAGATAGACTTCGGTCTTGCCGCTGCCGGTCACGCCGGCCAGCAGGAACGCGTGAAAGCAGTCAAAACCTGCGCGAATGGCTTCATAGGCCGCACGTTGCTCGGGGTTCAGCGGCAATTCCGGTTGGGCCAGCCAGTGTTCATGGCGCGGGTCCGGCGCGTGCTTGCGGATCTCGACCTGCACCAGGCCTTTGGCGAGCAGCAGGTCGAGGCTGTCTTTGCTCAGCATCAGCTTGCTCAAGAGCTGGTGGGCCACGCCATGGGGATGCTGCGCCAGTGTCGCCAGGGCGTCACGCTGACGCGGGGCGCGGGCGATGCGCGGGTCGTCGAGGCGCGCGCCGGGCACCGTCGACCAGAAGCGTTCCTGGCGCGCTTCGGCCAGTTCGCCCTGGCGCAGCAGCACCGGCAGCGCCCAGCTCAAGGTGTCGCCCAGGCTGTGCTGGTAATACTGGGCGGTCCACAGGCACAGCTTGAACAACGCCGGCGGCAGCGGCGGCGTGGTGTCGAGGATGGCCACGGCCGGCTTGAGCTTTTCCGCCGGCACTTCACTGTGATCGGCTACCTCCACCAGGATGCCGATCATTTCCCTGCGCCCGAACGGCACCCGCACCCGCATGCCTGGCTGCAACTGCGCCCGCAGCACGCCGGCCGGGGCCCGGTAGTCGAACAGGCGGCGCAGGGGCGAGGGCAGGGCTAGGCGCAAAATGGCGTCGGGCACGCAGGGGTTCTCTATAAAGGAGGGTGATGACGAAGGGCGGGAGCCTAGCAGACGAGGGATGCGTTGGGTATGCCGCGGTTTTCGGATGAAAGGGGCTTTGGTGTGCTGAATCGATGCAGAGCGGCGCTTGCGCGTTTAAAAAGGTCTGGTAGAATCCGCGGCCTAATTACGTGCGGTATTCGACAATGGTGTCGAGTGGCGGCACGCTAGCCTGAGGAAGTCACCATGAAAGCCGGTATCCATCCAGCGTACGAAACCATCGAAGTCACCTGCAGCTGCGGCAACAAGTTCGAAACCCGTTCGAACCTGTGCAAGCCACTGGGCACTGACGTATGCAACGAGTGCCACCCGTTCTACACCGGTAAGCAGAAAACTCTGGACACTGGCGGCCGTGTACAGCGCTTCGCAGATCGCTTTGGTGCTTTCGGCAAGAAGCCTGCTACTCCAGCAGAGTAAGGCTCAAAGGCCCTATGGGCTTTTGCCAGCTGTTGAAAAAGGCGTCCCTTGCGGGCGCCTTTTTTGTGCCCGCGATTTGGCTGGCGGCAGCCCAGGCCCGCCTCGGTCATCAGGCTTCGCTCGGCTAAGCAGGCACTCCAGCGCAGTTGCGGTGGTTGAAATCGACAGCCGAAGAAAAGTTGTAGACATTTTTTAGTGTGATTGTGAACAGTTTGGCCCCTGTATCCCGTGGCTCTTGGCCGAAAGTCGTAGTGTACGGCGCTTGACACCGGTGACTGCCCAGTCTTGTAGGGGCTTTACGACACGAGTATCCTCGGCGGTCCGTCGACCAACAGTAAAAGCGGAATGCCGATATGTCTGATTTGAAAACTGCCGCTCTCGAATATCATGCCCTTCCTCGTCCAGGAAAGCTGAGTGTAGAGCTCACCAAAGCCACTGCCACCGCTCGCGACCTGTCGCTGGCCTACAGCCCTGGCGTTGCCGAGCCCGTCCGTGAAATCGCCCGTGACCCTGAGTTGGCGTACAAATACACCGGCAAAGGCAACCTGGTTGCAGTGATTTCCGATGGCACCGCGATTCTTGGCCTGGGTAACCTCGGCCCATTGGCTTCCAAGCCAGTCATGGAAGGTAAAGGCGTGCTGTTCAAGCGCTTTGCCGGCATCGATGTGTTCGACATCGAAGTCGATTCCGAGAGCCCGCAGGCTTTCATCGACACCGTCAAGCGCATTTCCATCACCTTCGGTGGCATCAACCTGGAAGACATCAAGGCACCTGAGTGCTTCGAGATCGAAAAGGCTCTGATCGAACAGTGCGACATTCCGGTATTCCACGATGACCAGCACGGCACCGCGATCGTTACCGCGGCCGGCATGATCAACGCCCTGGAAATCGCTGGCAAAACCCTGGCTGACGCCAAGATCGTCTGCCTGGGCGCTGGCGCTGCGGCCATCTCGTGCATGAAGCTGATCGTCAGCATGGGCGCCAAGCTGGAAAACATCTACATGGTCGACAGCAAGGGCGTGATCCAGTCCGAGCGTACCGACCTGAACCAGTACAAGGCGATGTTTGCGCATCCGTCCTCCAAGCGCACCCTGGCTGAGGCCCTCGACGGTGCCGACGTATTCGTCGGCCTGTCCGGCCCGAACCTGCTGAGCGCTGAAGGCCTGAAGGCCATGGCAGCCAACCCGATCGTGTTCGCCTGCTCCAACCCGGACCCAGAAATCGCGCCGGAACTGGCACACGCCACCCGCGACGACGTGATCATGGCGACCGGCCGTTCGGACTACCCGAACCAGGTCAACAACGTGCTGGGCTTCCCGTTCATCTTCCGCGGTGCCCTGGACGTTCGCGCCAAGCGCATCAACGAAGAAATGAAAGTGGCGGCCGCCAACGCCCTGCGTGAACTGGCCAAGCTGCCGGTGCCTCAGGACGTGTGCGATGCCTACGGTGGCGCCAAGCTGGAATTCGGTCGTGAGTACATCATTCCGAAACCAATGGACAAGCGCCTGATCACCGTGATCTCCGACGCTGTGGCCAAAGCTGCGATCGAGACCGGTGTGGCCACCCTGCCGTATCCGAAAAACTACCCGCTGCAAAGCGTGGATGATGTGTTCAACGGCTAAGCCGTTGTAGCGCACCAACAAAAAGCCCCGGCTCTTGCGAGTCGGGGCTTTTTGCTGTCTGGCTATAAACCCAAGGCCTGCGCAGAACCAAATGTGGGAGGGGGCTTGCCCCCGATGGCGGACTGTCAGTCAATGAATCTGGTGACTGACACACCGCCATCGGGAGCAAGCTCCCTCCCACAGGGTTGACCGCATTGGTTTAGAACAGATCGATCGGTGCCGCCTCATCCGCCGGCAGCGGGCTGCCCGGCGCCACGCCATTGCCCAATTCGTTGATCGACGGCGGCGTGTCCTCGCTCTTGAACAGCTCGAAGTACGCATTCGGCGTGCTCGGCGATGCTGCGCGGCCACTGACCGGGTCGATCCGCAGGCTGAGGATGCCTTCCGGTTCCGGTTGGGTATGCAGCGGCTTGTCCTTCAAGGCGGCGCCCATGTAGCTCATCCAGATCGGCAGCGCGACGGTACCGCCGAACTCGCGGCGGCCGAGGCTTTCCGGCTGGTCGTAGCCGGTCCATACGGTGGTCACGTAGTCGGCGTTGTAGCCGGAGAACCAGGCGTCCTTGGATTCGTTGGTGGTACCGGTCTTGCCCGCGATGTCCGCGCGGCCCAGGGCCAGTGCACGGCGGCCGGTGCCTTTCTTGATCACGTCTTCCAGGATGCTGTTGAGGATGTAGGTGGTGCGGCCATCCACCACGCGTTCGGCCACTGCCGGCGCCTGCGGTTCAGGCGCGGCGCTCGGGTTCGCCGCCGGCGTGACGCCTGGGGTCGGCTCGATGGTGATACCGCCGTTGCTCGGTGCGGCCAGCCCATCGCTGGCGGCCACGCCGTTGACCACATCACCCGGCACCCGTGGCGGGTTGGCGGTGAACAGGGTGTCGCCATTGCGGCTTTCGATCTTGTCGATCAGGTACGGCGTGATCTTGTAGCCGCCGTTGGCAAACGTGCTCCAGCCGGTGGCGATTTCCATCGGCGTGAGAGTCGCCGTCCCCAGGGCCAGGGACAGGTTCGGCGGCAGGTCCGCCTTGTTGAAGCCAAAGCGGGTGATGTAGTCGATGGTCTTGCCCACGCCCATCGCCTGCAGCAAGCGGATCGACACCAGGTTGCGCGACTTGTACAGCGCCTCGCGGATGCGGATCGGGCCGAGGAAGGTGTTGGTGTCGTTCTTCGGACGCCAGACCTTGTCCAGGTACTCGTCGACAAACACGATCGGTGCATCGTTGACCAGGCTGGCGGCGGTGTAGCCGTTGTCCAGGGCGGCACTGTAGACGAACGGCTTGAAGCTCGAACCCGGCTGGCGCTTGGCCTGGGTGGCACGGTTGTAGTTGCTCTGCTCGAACGCGAAGCCGCCGACCAGGGCACGGATCGCGCCGTTCTGCGGGTCGAGGGAGACCAGAGCGCCTTGGGCGACCGGCACCTGGCTGAATTTCAGGCTGTCGTCCTTCTGGCGTTGCACGCGGATCAAATCACCCACCTGCGCCACGTCCGACGGCTGCTTGGGCATCGGCCCCATGCTGTTGGTGTTCAGGAATGGGCGCGCCCATTTCATGCTGTCCCACGCCACATGCGCTTCGCCGGTGCGGGTCAGTACCTGTACGCCGTCCTTCTTCACCTGGGTGACGATGGCCGGTTCCAGGCCGCTGATCGTGCGCTGTTTGCCGAGTTCGGTGGTCCAGGCGCTCAGGGTCTTGCCCGGCAGGCGCGATTCGGGGCCGCGGTAGCCATGGCGCCGGTCGTAGGTGATCAGGCCTTCATGCACCGCGTTGTTGGCGATTTCCTGCAAGTCGCTCGGAACGGTCGTGGTCACACGGAAGCCTTCGGTGTAGGCCTCGCTGCCATAACGGCCGACCATCTCGGCCCGTGCCATCTCCGCGATATAAGGGGCGTTCACTTCCGGGGTCGGTACGTGGTAGCTGGCGTTCAGCGGCTCGGCCACTGCGCTTTCATAGGCGCTCTGGCTGATTTTGCCCAGCTTGTACATGCGCCCCAGAATCCAGTCGCGCCGCTCTTTGCTGCGTGCCGGGTTGGCCAACGGGTTGAAGCGCGAGGGTGCCTTGGGCAGGCCGGCAATCATGGCCATCTGCGCCAGGCTGGCGTCGCGAATCGACTTGCCGTAGTAGACCTGGGACGCGGCTTCGATGCCGTAGGCGCGGTTGCCCAGGTAGATTTTATTGACGTACAGCTCAAGGATCTCGTCCTTGGTCAGCTGTCGCTCGATCTGCAGTGCCAGCAGGATCTCGGTGGCTTTGCGTGAAAAGCTGCGTTCGCTGGTGAGGAAGAAGTTCTTCGCCACCTGCATGGTGATCGTGCTGCCGCCGGATTGAATGTGTCCGCTTTTTACCAATTGCGTGGCGGCCCGCACCAGGCTGCTGGGGTCGACGCCGTAGTGGTTGGCGAAATTATCGTCCTCGGCCGACAGCAGGGCGTTGATGAAATTGGGTGGAATATCCGCGAAACGAATCGGGGTACGGCGCATTTCGCCGAACTCCGCGATCAGTTTTTCATCGCTGCTGTAGACCCGCAAAGGAATCTGCAACTGGATGCTTCTCAGGGCCTCTACGGAGGGCAAACCCGGACTAAGGTAGAGGTAGGCGCCGCTGAGGACGAGCAGCAGCCCGCAAACGATGGCGACAATGGAGTACCCGAAAAACTTCAGCAGACGAATCAAGGCTTTTGGATTTCCAGAGAAAAGAATGGGTTAGGCGCCGGGGCATGCATGGCAAACGATGAATCGACCCTGGCTGCAGATAAAAAGCGGGAAAAAACGCTGGGCATTAAAGCATTTTCGGCTTGGGGCGTCATTCGCGCCTCGCAAACAAGGCGACCGAATGCACGCTGCCACGCGCCAATCAGGCGGTATGACAGGGAAAGTTTTAGGGAGTTTTATGGAAAAGGGATTTTTCAGGCGAAAAGTCGATACCGTCCTGGGCGTCGACATCCAGGACACCGGCATCCGGTTGATCGAGCTCGGCCGCTCGCCCACTGGCTACAACGTGCAAAGCTACGCCACACAGGCGCTACCGCCCCAGGCGGTGGTCGACAGCAGCGTGCTCGACCTCGACGGCGTGGGGCAGACGTTGTCCCAGGCATTGGCCCGCTCGCGCACCTCGGCCCGCCACGCGGCCGTGGCCGTGGCGGGAGCTTCGGTGATTACCCGGGTGATCGAGTTGGAGGCGGGGCTCAGCGAGGAAGAAATGACCTGGATGATCCAGATGGAGGCCGACCAGTACATCCCTTATCCGCTGGATGAGATGGCCCTGGATTTCCAGGTTCGCGGGCCATCGGCCCAGAACCTGGCGCGGGTTGATGTATTGCTCGCGGCGTGCCATAAGGCCCAGGTAGAGGCTCGGGTCGCGGTTTTGACCCTGGCTGGGCTGGTGCCGAAGGTGGTGGATGTGGAAGCATTTGCATTCGCACGCGCTTGCAGTCAGGATTTCGCCAGCTTCACGCCGGGCCATCGAGTCGATGGCGCACAATGGGCCGCGGATGCCCGCGGGATGGGAATTGCTTGCGGGTTGGCCCTGAGGAGTTTCGCTTGAAGACACTAATCAACCTTTTGCCCTGGCGCCAGGCGCTGGCGGAACGGCGGCGCAAATTCTTTCTGGGGTTGCTGCTGGCGTTTGCCTGCGTGGCGTTCGCAACCGTGTGGTTGGCCGATCAGGTGATCGACCGGGCGATCGATCGACAAGTGACGCGCAATAGCCACCTGGACAAGGACGCCGCCGTCCTCGACTCGCGCATCAAGACCATCGATGACCTGCAGGAACAAAGCCAGCAATTGGCGGAGCGCATGAAGGTCGTGCAGGACTTGAACGAAGCCCGCTCGGCCGGTGCCCAGCTCTTGGATCAGTTGGCCCGCGCGGTGCCAGACGGCGTGCATTTGCACGAGGTCGTGGCGAAGGGTGATACGGTCAGCATCCGTGGCAGCGCCGATTCCAGCCAGGACATCGCCCAACTGATGCGTCGCCTGCAAGCCTCCGAAGGCGCCCATGCCACTCGGCTGCAACATGTGCGGATGGAAGATGGCCAGGGCAGCAACGAGTTTCAATTGATGGTGCGCCAGGGAGAGTCCGCCGAGGCTCAACCGTGAGCCTGCCCAGGCTCGACTTTTCCGCTCTCACCCACAACGCTGCGAAATGGCCCTTGCCCGCCAAGGTCGTGCTCGGCTGCGCGCTCGCCGGCCTGGTGCTGTGGGTGGGCGATGGGACGTACCTGAGTCCCTCGCGGCAACGGTTGCAGGCGGTCGAGGCGCAGGGCGTCGTCTTGCAGCGACAGGTGGCCCAGAAGGCTGGCCTTGCCGCCAGCCTGGAGGCGCGCAGCCAGCAGCTTCAGGCGATGCAGGCGCGTTTTGCCGGGCTGATGCAGCAGTTGCCCGGTGCGTTCGGGGTACCCGCATTGCTCGAAGATATCGCCCGGCTGGGGGCGGTCAATGGGGTGCTCGTCGACGCTATCGTGGTGTTGGATGAGCAGCCCCGGCCACTCTATATCGAGCAGCCGTTACGCCTGGGCGTCACCGGGGCTTATCACGACCTGGCGATGTTTGTGAGCGCTTTGGGCGGCTTACCGCGCATCGTCACGGTGCATGATGTGGCGCTTCGGGCTGATGCGGCCGGGTTGCGCCTGGAGTTGGTGGCCAAGACCTATCGCAATCCGTCGTCGGGCGGTCAGTCGACCCCGGCCGTCGAGCCGGGGCCGCGCTTTGTCTATGACGCGCTGGCCTTGCGTGATCCGTTCCAGCCGCGCGCCTTGCAGGTCGGTCACGTACCCGGCCGGCCCGCGCTCGCACCGGACCTCGGGCGTGCCCGCGGTGCCCTGGAAGGTATCGCCGTCGACCAGTTCGAAATGGTCGGCACGCTGTCCCGAGGCGCGCAGACCTTCGCTCTGCTGCGTGCCGCTGCCAGCGTCCACAGGCTGGCGGTCGGCGATTACCTGGGGCCGGACCACGGTCGGGTCACGGCTATTGATGAGGGCCATGTGGAATTGCTCGAATTGTTTCCCGATGAACAGGGCGCGTGGCTGGAACGCCCGCGGACCCTCGTGCTGAACGTCAACTCATAACGGAATCAAACAATGAAAAGGACTTTCTCGTCCTTCGGTGTGGCGCTATGGATAGCGTTCACGGCACCGATGGCTGCTGCTGCTGTGCCCAATCGTGTGGATCTGATCCAGCTGCCGCCTCCCGGCGGTGCGGCATCAGGTACCTATACCGGCGACAAGCTGAACCTCAATTTCCAGAACATCGAGCTGCGCGCCGTGTTGCAGCAGATTGCCGATGTGGCGGGCCTGAATCTGGTCGCCAGCGACGATGTGCAAGGTTCGATCACCCTGCGGCTCAAGGACGTGCCTTGGGACCAGGCGCTGGACCTGGTGTTGCAAAGCAAGGGGCTGGACCAGCGGATAAAGGCCGGGGTGCTGTTGGTGGCGCCCGCCGACGAGTTGGCCGCGCGCGAGCTGCTGACGCTGGAGTCGCGCAAGCAGATGGCTGAACTGGCGCCATTGCGGCGCGAACTGTTGCAGGTCAATTACGCCAAGGCTGCGGACCTGGCCAAGTTGTTCCAATCGGTGACCGGCCTGGAAGGCGCCACCGACGAACGCGGCTCGGTGGCGGTGGATGACCGCACCAACAACATCATCGCCTACCAGACCGGCGAACGCCTGGAAGAGCTGCGACGCATCGTGGCGCAGCTGGATATTCCGGTGCGCCAGGTGATGATCGAGGCGCGGATTGTTGAGGCCAATGTCGACTACGACAAAAGCCTGGGCGTGCGCTGGGGAGGGCGGATCAATCGCGGCAACTGGGGCGCAGGCGGTGTCGAGAAACCTCCGGAGCCAGGCACCGAGCCTGTGGAAAACCCGTCCGGCTCGCCCTTTGTCGACTTGGGGGCGCTCACCAACACTTCTGGCCTGGGTGTCGCGTTTATCACCGACAACCTGCTGCTGGACCTGGAACTGACCGCGATGGAAAAAACCGGCAACGGCGAGATTGTCTCGCAGCCCAAGGTGGTCACGTCCGACAAGGAGACCGCGCGCATCCTCAAGGGCACCGAGATTCCCTACCAGGAGTCCAGCTCCAGCGGCGCCACCTCGGTGTCGTTCAAGGAGGCTTCGCTGTCCCTGGAAGTCACCCCGCAAATCACCCCCGACGACCGCGTGATCATGGAGGTCAAAGTCACCAAGGATGAGCCGGATTACCTGAACAAGCTCAACGACGTACCGCCGATCAAGAAAAACGAGGTCAACGCCAAGGTGCTGGTCAGGGACGGCGAGACCATCGTCATCGGCGGAGTTTTCTCCAATACCCAAAGCAAAGTGCTAGATAAAGTGCCATTTTTGGGCGATGTGCCGTATCTTGGCCGCCTTTTCCGGCGCGATGTGCTGGCAGAAAAAAAATCCGAGCTGCTGGTATTCCTGACTCCGCGTATTATGAATAACCAGGCGATTGCTGTGAGTCGTTGATTCTGTGCGAAATTTGATTCTTGTAGGACCGATGGGGGCTGGAAAAAGCACCATCGGCCGTTTGCTGGCCAAAGAGCTGCGCCTGCCATTCAAAGACTCCGATAAGGAAATTGAAGTGCGCTCGGGTGCCAATATCCCGTGGATCTTCGATAAGGAAGGCGAACTGGGCTTTCGTGACCGTGAGCAGGCGATGATTGCCGAGCTGTGCGCTTGCGATGGCGTGGTCCTGGCGACCGGCGGCGGTGCCGTGATGCGCGAGGAGAACCGCCGGGCATTGCATGCCGGTGGTCGGGTGGTCTATCTGCATGCGTCGGTCGAGCAGCAGGTGGGGCGCACCGCGCGTGATCGCAATCGCCCACTGCTGCGCACCGCCGACCCGGCGAAGACCCTGCGGGATCTGCTGGCGCTGCGCGATCCGCTGTATCGGGAAATCGCCGATCTGGTGGTGGAAACCGATGAGCGGCCACCTCGGATGGTGGTGCTCGACATTCTCGAGCGCCTGCAACGGCTGCCACCCCGTTAAAGCCAGGCCCGAAATGCGCTATTCTCGGCGGCGCGTCATCACCCTGCGGGGTGTGGCGTAGAGCCATCAGGCGACGTCGGATCACGACGTTGCCGGTCGTTAATACATCTTCAACGCGGGGACACATGCAGACACTTAAGGTCGATCTAGGCGAGCGCAGCTACCCGATCCATATTGGCGAAGGTCTGCTCGACCAGCCCGAGTTGCTCGCACCGCATATTGCCGGGCGGCAAGTGGCGATCATCTCCAACGAAACGGTCGCGCCGCTGTATCTTGAGCGTCTGAGCCGCAGCCTGGCGGCGTACTCGGTGATCTCCGTGGTGCTGCCCGACGGCGAAGCCCACAAGAACTGGGAAACCCTGCAACTGATCTTCGATGGCCTGCTGACCGCACGCCATGACCGGCGCACCACCGTGGTCGCCCTCGGTGGCGGCGTGATTGGTGACATGGCCGGTTTTGCGGCCGCCTGTTACCAGCGCGGCGTGGATTTCATCCAGGTGCCGACCACCTTGCTGTCCCAGGTCGATTCGTCGGTGGGCGGCAAGACCGGCATCAACCATCCGCTGGGCAAAAACATGGTGGGCGCGTTCTACCAGCCCCAGGCTGTGCTGATCGACACCGCGACCCTCAACACCTTGCCCCCGCGCGAGCTGTCGGCGGGCCTGGCGGAAGTCATCAAGTACGGGCTGATCTGCGACGAGCCGTTCCTGACCTGGCTGGAAGAACATGTCGACGCCCTGCGCGCGCTGGACCAGGTGGCGCTGACCGAAGCGATCTCCCGTTCCTGTGCGGCCAAGGCGCTGGTGGTGAATGCCGACGAACGGGAGTCCGGTGTACGGGCCACCTTGAACCTGGGCCACACCTTCGGCCATGCGATCGAAACGCACATGGGCTATGGTGTGTGGTTGCATGGGGAAGCCGTAGCGGCTGGCACAGTGATGGCATTGGAGATGTCGCAACGCCTGGGCTGGATCAGCGCCCAGGAGCGGGATCGGGGCATCCGCCTGTTCCAGCGCGCCGGGTTGCCGGTGATCCCGCCCGAGGAAATGAGCGAGGCGGATTTCCTCGAACATATGGCGATAGACAAGAAAGTGATCGACGGTCGACTGCGACTGGTGCTGCTGCGCCGCATGGGCGAAGCGGTGGTGACCGACGATTATCCGAAAGAGATTCTACAGGCCACGCTGGGAGCGGATTACCGCGCCCTGGCCCAGCTTAAAGGTTAATAAGAGCCCGATGACTAGTTTGCATGCCGACGAGGCGTTCCTCGGCCATTACCAGTTAAGCCACGACCCCTTCGCTCCACGGGTGCCTGGTTTCAAATTCTTCCCTGCGCAGCGCAAGCCGGTGCTCGGGCAGTTGCATCACCTGGCGCGCTACAGCCAGTTGTTGCTGGTCGTCACCGGCCCGCTGGGCAGCGGCAAGACCTTGCTGCGCCAGGCGCTGGTCGCCAGCACCAACAAGCAATCGGTGCAAAGCGTAGTGGTGTCGGCGCGTGGCGCCGGCGATGCGGCGGGCGTGCTGCGTCAGGTGGCCCAGGCCCTGGACGTTGCCAGCGCCGAGCCGAATGCGATTCTCAAGCAAGTGGTGCAACTGGGCCTGACCGGCCAGGAAGTCTACCTGCTGGTGGACGACGCCGAGCAGCTTGACGAGTCGGCCCTCGAAGCGCTGCTGGCGCTGGCGGCGGGTACGCCGGAAGGTCGTCCGCATGTGTTCCTGTTCGGTGAATCGTCCCTGATCGCCGCTCTGGAGCAGATCAGCGGCGAGCAGGAGCTGTTCCACGTCATCGAATTGCAGCCGTATGAAGAGGAAGAAACCCGCGAATATCTGGCACAACGCCTCGAAGGCGCCGGGCAGGGCATCGAACTTTTCTCCGCTCAGCAGATCTCTGATATTCACGAAAGCTCCGACGGCTGGCCTGGCACCATCAACCAGGTTGCCCGCGATGCGATGATTGAAGCCATGATTGCCAGCCGCTCTGCGGTCAAGCGTCCAAAGATGGGGTTCACTATGCCTAAAAAGCACGTATTGGCTATTTCCGCCGTTGTCGTGGTCGCTGTCGCCGCCGCCTGGTTGATCCCAGGTCGCAGCAAGGCACCGACGCCTGCCGGCGCGCCAACCGAACAGGCGCAGTTACCACTGGGTAAACCCACGCCGAATGTCGAGTTCGCCAACTCCGGCCAACCGACCAACCTGCCGATGGTCGGCCAGCCCGTCATGCGCGGCCCGCTCGCCGAAGCGGCCGGCGGTATCTCCGAAGGCGACGACGGCGTGCCAGTGGAAGGCTCCAGCAGCACACCGCCGACCGTGACCACCACCGCGCCGCCAGTGGGCGTGCCTGCCGGTCAACCGGCGGCAAAACCAACGCCTGTGCCTGTACCTGCGCCTACGGTCGCGACCGCCAAACCGGCGCCCGTCGCCAAGCCGGTCGCGCCAGCGCCTGTCGCCAAGCCAGCTCCGGCCCCGGCCGCCAAACCGGCGGAAAAACCGGTGACTGTCGCCAAGGCCGGCGCCACCGGCAGCAGCTGGTACACCAGCCAGCCCAGCGGTAACTTCGTGGTGCAGATCCTCGGCACCAGCTCCGAAGCCAATGCTCAAGCCTTCGTCAAAGAGCAGGGCGGCGAGTACCGTTATTTCAAGAAGGTGCTCAACGGCAAGCCGCTTTACGTGATCACTTACGGCAGCTTCTCCAGCCGTGCCGCCGCCGATACCGCTATCAAAGCCTTGCCAGCGAAGGTTCAGGCTGGTAAACCTTGGCCTCGCACTGTTGCCAGCGTTCAACAAGAACTGGCAGCAACTCGCTGAAGATTCGGCGGCCTTACCCAGGCCGCCCTCCCGGCACCTCAAAAAAAACCGCAAGTGCGTGCAGCCCTCAAGGCCGCGCGCATTGTGGTGTCTGCGTCACAGTGGCTTTTGAGTCGTAGCGGTCAAAATTAAAAAAGTTTTGACTAGCACAGCATATCGCTTTAAACCTTTCATAAATGCGACATAGATTTGCGACATCTCGTCGCTAAATTTGTGAGCGTCTGTGTCGGTGTGTACAATGACCTCCCTTTTGCCCCTGCAAAGCCGGCGAACGTTCGGCGTGGAAGGTAACTGGTTGAATTGAAAAGAAATTTGCCTCGATATAAGAGGCAGCCTGGTGAGAAAGTGTCTATGAAAGCAGGTCTGTACCAACCCGATGAATTCAAGGATAACTGCGGTTTCGGCCTGATTGCCCATATGCAGGGCGAGCCCAGTCATACCCTTTTGCAAACGGCCATCGAGGCCCTGACCTGCATGACCCACCGCGGTGGGATCAACGCCGACGGCAAGACCGGTGACGGTTGTGGCTTGCTCATTCAAAAGCCCGACCTGTTCCTGCGCGCCATCGCCAAACAGCATTTCGCGGTCGAGCTGCCCAAGCAGTACGCCGTGGGCATGGTGTTTTTCAACCAGGACCCGGTCAAAGCCGAAGCCGCTCGCGAGAACATGAACCGCGAAATCCTCGCGGCTGGCCTGCAACTCGTCGGCTGGCGCAAAGTGCCGATCGACACCAGTGTGCTCGGCCGCCTGGCCCTGGAGCGCCTGCCGCAGATCGAACAAGTGTTCATCGCAGGCGACGGCCTGAGCGACCAGGACATGGCGATCAAGCTGTTCACCTCGCGTCGTCGCTCGTCCGTGTCGAATGCCGCCGACACCGACCACTACATCTGCAGCTTTTCGCACAAGACCATCATTTATAAAGGCCTGATGATGCCGGCGGACTTGACCGCCTTCTATCCGGACCTGAGCGATGAGCGCCTGCAAACCGCGATCTGCGTGTTCCACCAGCGCTTCTCCACCAACACCCTGCCGAAATGGCCGCTGGCCCAGCCATTCCGCTTCCTCGCCCACAACGGCGAGATCAACACCATCACCGGCAACCGCAACTGGGCCGTGGCCCGTCGCACCAAGTTCGCCAACGATTTGATGGACCTGGAAGAGCTCGGCCCGCTGGTCAACCGCGTCGGCTCCGACTCCTCCAGCATGGACAACATGCTCGAACTGATGGTCACCGGCGGCATCGACCTGTTCCGTGGCGTGCGGATGATCATTCCGCCTGCGTGGCAGAACGTCGAGACCATGGACCCCGATCTGCGGGCGTTCTATGAGTACAACTCGATGCACATGGAACCGTGGGACGGCCCGGCCGGCGTGGTCATGACCGACGGCCGCTACGCGGTGTGCCTGCTCGACCGTAACGGTCTGCGCCCGGCGCGTTGGGTGACCACCACCAACGGTTTCATCACCCTCGCGTCGGAAATCGGCGTGTGGAACTACCAGCCGGAAGATGTGATCGCCAAAGGCCGCGTCGGTCCTGGCCAGATCCTCGCCGTGGACACCGAAACCGGGCAGATCCTCGACACCGATGCGATCGACAACCGCTTGAAGTCCCGTCACCCATACAAGCAATGGCTGCGCAAGAATGCCCTGCGCATCCAGGCGACCATGGAAGACAACGACCACGGTTCGGCGTTCTACGACATCGACCAGCTCAAGCAGTACATGAAGATGTACCAGGTCACGTTCGAAGAGCGCGACCAGGTGCTGCGTCCGCTCGGCGAGCAAGGCTACGAGGCGGTCGGCTCGATGGGCGACGACACGCCGATGGCCGTGCTGTCCCAGCGCGTTCGCACGCCATACGACTATTTCCGCCAGCAGTTCGCCCAGGTGACCAACCCACCGATCGACCCGCTGCGTGAAGCCATCGTGATGTCCCTGGAAGTGTGTCTCGGCGCCGAGCGCAACATCTTCCAGGAATCGCCTGAGCACGCCTCCCGTGTGATCCTCAGCTCGCCGGTCATTTCCCCGGCCAAGTGGCGTTCGCTGATGACCCTGGAGCGTCCGGGCTTCGACCGCCAGATCATCGACCTGAACTACGACGAGAGCCTCGGCCTTGAAGCCGCGGTGCGCAATGTCGCGGACCAGGCCGAAGAAGCCGTGCGCGCCGGGCGTACCCAGATCGTGCTGACCGACCGTCACATCGCACCGGGCAAGCTGCCGATCCACGCCTCCCTGGCCACCGGCGCGGTCCATCACCGCCTGACCGAAAAAGGCCTGCGCTGCGACTCCAACATCCTTGTGGAAACCGCCACCGCCCGCGACCCGCATCACTTCGCGGTGCTGATCGGTTTCGGCGCCTCGGCGGTGTACCCGTTCCTCGCCTACGAAGTGCTCGGTGACCTGATCCGTACCGGTGAAGTGCTGGGCGACCTCTACGAGGTGTTCAAGAACTACCGCAAAGGCATCACCAAGGGCCTGCTGAAGATCCTGTCGAAGATGGGCATCTCCACCGTCACTTCCTACCGTGGTGCGCAGTTGTTCGAGGCCATTGGCCTGTCGGAAGAAGTCTGCGAGCTGAGCTTTCGTGGCGTACCGAGCCGCATCAAGGGTGCGCGTTTCGTCGACATCGAAGCCGAGCAGAAAGCCCTGGCGGCCGAAGCCTGGAGTGCGCGCAAGCCGATCCAGCAAGGCGGCCTGCTCAAGTTCGTACACGGTGGCGAGTATCACGCCTACAACCCGGACGTGGTCAGCACCCTGCAAGCCGCCGTGCAGCAGGGCGACTACGCCAAGTTCAAGGAATACACCGCGCTGGTGGATAACCGCCCGGTGTCGATGATCCGCGACCTGTTCAAGGTGAAAACCCTGGATACGCCGCTGGCCCTCAGCGAAATCGAACCGCTCGAATCGGTCCTCAAGCGCTTCGACTCCGCCGGTATTTCCCTGGGCGCCTTGTCGCCCGAGGCGCACGAAGCCCTGGCCGAAGCCATGAACCGCCTGGGTGCGCGTTCCAACTCCGGCGAAGGCGGCGAAGACCCGGCGCGCTATGGCACCATCAAGAGCTCGAAAATCAAGCAAGTGGCGACTGGCCGTTTCGGTGTAACCCCGGAATACCTGGTCAACGCCGAAGTGCTGCAGATCAAAGTCGCCCAGGGCGCCAAGCCCGGTGAAGGCGGCCAGCTGCCAGGCGGCAAGGTCAACGGTCTGATCGCCAAGCTGCGTTATGCGGTGCCGGGCGTGACCCTGATCTCGCCACCGCCGCACCACGACATCTACTCGATCGAAGACTTGTCGCAGCTGATTTTCGACCTCAAACAAGTCAACCCGCAGGCCCTGGTCTCGGTGAAACTGGTGGCGGAAGCCGGCGTGGGCACGATCGCCGCCGGTGTGGCCAAGGCCTATGCCGACCTGATCACCATCTCCGGCTACGACGGCGGCACCGGCGCTTCGCCGCTGACCTCGATCAAGTACGCCGGCGCTCCGTGGGAGCTGGGCCTGGCCGAGACGCACCAGACCCTGCGCGGCAACGACCTGCGCGGCAAAGTCCGGGTGCAAACCGACGGCGGCCTGAAAACCGGCCTCGACGTGATCAAGGCCGCGATCCTCGGCGCCGAAAGCTTCGGCTTCGGCACCGCGCCGATGATCGCCCTGGGCTGCAAATACCTGCGCATCTGCCACCTGAACAACTGCGCCACTGGCGTCGCCACTCAGAACGAGAAGCTGCGCAAGGATCACTACATCGGCACCGTCGACATGGTGGTGAATTTCTTCACCTACGTCGCCGAAGAAACCCGTGAGTGGCTGGCCAAGCTGGGCGTGCGCTCCCTCGAAGAGCTGATCGGCCGCACCGATCTGCTGGACATCCTCGAAGGCCAGACCGCCAAGCAACAACACTTGGACCTGACGCCGCTGTTGGGCAGCGATCACATCCCGGCCGACAAGCCGCAATTCTGCCAGGTGGACCGCAACCCACCGTTCGACAAGGGCCTGCTGGCCGAGAAGATGGTCGAGATGGCCGCTTCGTCGATCAACGACGCCAGCGGCGGCGAATTCAGCCTGGACATTTGCAACTGCGACCGTTCCATCGGCGCACGCATCTCCGGCGAAATCGCGCGCAAGCACGGCAACCAGGGCATGGCCAAGGCGCCGATCACCTTCCGCTTCATGGGCACCGCGGGCCAGAGCTTCGGCGTGTGGAACGCCGGTGGCCTGCACATGTACCTGGAAGGTGACGCCAACGACTACGTGGGCAAGGGCATGACCGGCGGCAAGCTGGTGATCGTTCCGCCTAAAGGCAGCGTCTACAAGACCCAGGACAGTGCCATCATCGGCAACACCTGCTTGTACGGCGCCACCGGCGGCAAGCTGTTCGCCGCGGGGACCGCCGGTGAGCGTTTCGCCGTGCGTAACTCCGGTGCCCACACCGTGGTGGAAGGCACTGGCGATCACTGCTGCGAGTACATGACCGGGGGCTTTGTCGCAGTACTGGGCAAGACCGGTTACAACTTCGGTTCGGGCATGACCGGCGGTTTCGCCTACGTGCTCGACCAGGACAACACCTTCGTCGACCGGGTCAACCACGAGTTGGTCGAGATCCAGCGGATCAGCGGCGAAGCGATGGAATCCCACCGTAACCACTTGCAGCACGTGCTGGACGAGTACGTCGAGGAAACCGGCAGCGAATGGGGTCGTAACCTCGCCGAGAACCTTGATGATTTCCTGCGTCGTTTCTGGCTGGTCAAGCCCAAGGCTGCCAACCTGAAATCGTTGCTTTCCAGCATCCGTGCCAACCCGCAGTGATATGCGCCTGAAGAGTTTGATGAGGTTTTAACATGGCTGAACGTCTGAATAACGACTTCCAGTTCATCGATGTCGGGCGCAAAGATCCGAAGAAGAAACTGTTGCGTCAACGCAAGAAAGAGTTCGTGGAAATCTACGAACCCTTCAAACCCCAGCAGTCGGCCGACCAGGCCCACCGCTGCCTGGGGTGCGGTAACCCGTATTGCGAATGGAAGTGTCCGGTACACAACTTCATTCCCAACTGGCTGAAACTGGTGGCCGAGGGCAACATCCTCGCCGCCGCCGAGCTGTCGCACCAGACCAACACCCTGCCGGAAGTCTGCGGCCGGGTGTGCCCGCAGGACCGTCTGTGCGAGGGTGCCTGCACCCTCAACGACGGTTTTGGCGCGGTGACCATCGGTTCGGTGGAGAAGTACATCACCGACACCGCCTTCGCCATGGGCTGGCGCCCGGACATGTCCAAGGTCAAGCCGAACGGCAAGCGCGTCGCGATCATCGGCGCGGGCCCGGCGGGCCTGGGCTGTGCCGACGTGCTGGTGCGTGGCGGCGTGACCCCGGTGGTGTTCGACAAGAACCCGGAAATCGGCGGCCTGCTGACCTTCGGCATCCCCGAGTTCAAGCTGGAAAAAACCGTGCTGAGCAATCGTCGTGAAGTGTTCACCGGCATGGGCATCGAGTTCCGCCTGAACACCGAAGTCGGCAAAGACGTGACCATGGAACAACTGCTCGCCGAATACGATGCAGTGTTCATGGGCATGGGCACCTACACCTACATGAAGGGCGGCTTTGCCGGCGAGGACCTGCCGGGCGTGTACGACGCGCTCGACTTCCTGATCGCCAACGTCAACCGCAACCTGGGCTTTGAAAAGTCGCCGGAAGACTTCATCGACATGAAAGGCAAGAAGGTCGTGGTGCTGGGCGGTGGCGACACCGCGATGGACTGCAACCGCACCTCGATCCGCCAGGGCGCCAAGTCGGTGACCTGTGCGTATCGTCGTGACGAAGCGAACATGCCGGGCTCGCGCAAAGAGGTGAAGAACGCCAAGGAAGAAGGCGTGAAATTCCTCTACAACCGCCAGCCGATCGCGATTGTCGGTGAAGACCGCGTCGAAGGCGTGAAGGTGGTCGAGACCCGTCTCGGCGAACCGGACGCCCGTGGCCGTCGCAGCCCCGAGCCGATCCCGGGTTCCGAAGAGATCATCCCGGCCGACGCCGTGGTCATCGCCTTCGGCTTCCGCCCAAGCCCGGCGCCGTGGTTCGAGCAGTTCCAGATCCAGACCGACAGCCAGGGCCGCGTCGTCGCCCCGGAACAAGGCCAGTACAAGCACCAGACCAGCAACCCGAAGATCTTCGCCGGTGGCGACATGGTGCGCGGCTCTGACCTGGTAGTGACGGCGATCTTCGAAGGCCGCAACGCCGCCGAAGGTATCCTGGACTACCTGCAGGTCTGACCCCGATCCCGAGTTGAAATGGGATCAATATGTGGGAGGGGGCTTGCCCCCGATAGCGGTAGTCCAGTTAAAGATACTGAGACTGACACACTGCAATCGGGGGCAAGCCCCCTCCCACATTCGGTTTTGATGTGCCCAAGAGATTGTCGTAAATCAACCCGATAGATAAAAGGCACGGCTCATCCCGTGCCTTTTGCGTCGCGCTCTGAGAAAATGCCCGTACTTTTTTTGCGGATGCCGACATGACTGCCCTCAAGAACGACCGTTTCCTTCGTGCCCTGCTCAAGCAGCCCGTAGACGTCACCCCTGTGTGGATGATGCGTCAAGCCGGTCGCTACCTGCCGGAATACCGCGCCAGCCGCGCCCAGGCCGGCGACTTCATGAGCCTGTGCATGAACCCGGAGTTCGCCTGCGAAGTCACCCTGCAGCCGTTGGACCGCTACCCGGAGCTGGATGCGGCCATCCTCTTTTCCGATATCCTCACCATTCCTGACGCCATGGGCCAAGGCCTGTACTTCGAGACCGGCGAAGGCCCGCGTTTCAAGAAAGTCATCAGCACCCTGGCCGACATCGAAGCGCTGCCGATCCCGGACCCGCACAAAGACCTCGGTTACGTGATGGACGCCGTCAGCACCATCCGCCGCGAGCTCAATGGCCGCGTGCCGCTGATCGGCTTCTCCGGCAGCCCCTGGACCCTGGCCACCTACATGGTCGAAGGCGGCTCGTCGAAAGACTTCCGCAAGACCAAGGCCATGCTCTACGACAACCCGCAGGCCATGCACCTGCTGCTGGACAAGCTGGCGCAGTCGGTCACCTCGTACCTCAACGGCCAAATCATGGCCGGCGCGCAAGCGGTGCAGATCTTCGACACCTGGGGCGGCAACCTGTCGGCGGCGGCGTACCAGGAGTTCTCCCTGGCCTACATGCGCAAGATCGTCAGCGGCCTGATCCGCGAACACGAAGGCCGTAAAGTGCCGGTGATCCTGTTCACCAAGGGCGGCGGCCTGTGGCTGGAAAGCATCGCCGATGCCGGCGCGGATGCCCTGGGCCTGGACTGGACCTGCGACATCGGCGACGCCCGCCGTCGCGTCGGCAACCAGGTTGCGCTGCAAGGCAACATGGACCCGACCGTGCTGTACGCCAAGCCAGAAGCCATCTGCACTGAAGTCGGGCGAATCCTGGCCAGCTACGGCAAGGGCAGCGGGCATGTGTTCAACCTGGGTCACGGCATTACGCCGGAAGTGAACCCGGAACATGCCGGCGCGTTCTTGCGCGCGGTGCATGAGTTGTCGGCGCAGTATCACGAGTAACCAGCGTCCCCGCCTGAATCGAGCCCCCGTCTGCCCGGCAGGCGGGGGCTCGTTGCGCTTCAGCTCTTGTTAAGTCCTGCCTTGGTAGTCTGTGGTCTTTAGGACTTCTCCTACGGCTGCCGTTGTCCGCCCAAGAAAAAATCCTGCCCAACTTTTCCACTCGCCAGTGATTGGCGTCCGTTGTCAGGTGATCGCTGGATGAATACCGCTGACTATTCAACGTGCCAGAAACTGCTGCATTGGGTTTCGGCCGTCATCATCGTGTGGGCGCTATTGTCAGGTTCTGTCGTGGCGATATTCGCCGTGCCGGCCTCGGTCAAAGCGTGGGTGTTTTTTTTCAATGTGTCATTGACCACCCTGTACATCCCGGTGTTTGTCGTGCGGGTTTATTGCTCCTTTACCCACGGCCTGGATTTTTCCGTCAGGCGTTCACCGCGGGAATACCTGGCGCTATGGGTGCATAAGGCCATGTATGTGGTGTTGGCAATGGTGCTGGCAACAGGGGTACTGATGATGGATCGCCCGATCAACCTCTTTAACCTGGTCTCCTTCGCACCGTTTCACAGTGACCCGGCCAGCATCGTCTGGTACTCCCGCGTGCATGTGCTGTCCTGCGTGGCCTTGTTGCTGATGCTGGTGATGCACATCGGTGCCGTGGTTATGCACGAGCGCCGGGGCAAGCGGGTGATGGTGCGGATGTCGTTCTAGGGCGCTGCGCCTCAAGCCGAGGCCAGCGGCGGCAATTTCGCCAACTTCAACGCCACCAGCAACGCGCCGAGCAACAGCGCGACGATAAACCCGCCAATCCCGTTCCACCCGGCCAAATGCCAGAAGAACCCCCCCGTGGTGCCGGCGACGCTTGACCCCGCGTAGTAGCAGAACAGGTACAGCGACGACGCTTGCCCCTTGGCTTTCACCGCGCGACGGCCGATCCAGCTGCTGGCCACCGAGTGCGCGCCGAAGAAACCGAAGGTGAACACCAGCATGCCGGGTATCACCAGCCACAGCGGAGTGAACAGGGTCAGGCCGATGCCGCCAAGCATCGACACGATGGTGGCCCACAGCACACGGCGGCGGCCGAGGCGGTCGGCCAGCGCGCCGATTTTCGCCGAGCTGTAGATGCCCGAGAGGTACACCAGCGACAGCAGGCCGACCACGGCCTGGCTCAGGTCATACGGGGCGGCCAGCAGGCGATAGCCGATGTAGTTGAACATCGTCACAAACGCGCCCATCAGCAGGAAGGCTTCGAGGAACAACCACGGCAGGCCCGAGTCCTTGAAGTGCATGACGAAGCCGTCCACCAGGCTGCGCGGCTTGAGGCTGCTGGCGCGGAAGTTGCGCGATTCGGGGAGGATTTTCCAGAACACCGTCGCGGCGATCAGGGCCAGGGCGCCGATGATCAGCACGGCGGTGTGCCAGCTGACGAAGTCGATCAATACGCCGATGATCAGGCGCCCGCTCATGCCGCCGATGGCGTTACCGCCGATGTACAGGCCCATGGCCAGGCCGATGTGCTGCGGGTGGATCTCTTCGCTCAGGTAGGTCATCGCCACGGCGGCCAGGCCACTCAGGGACAGCCCCAGCAGCGCGCGCATCAGCAGAATCCCTTCCCAGCTCGGCATCAGGCCGCTGGCGATGGTGGACAGGGCGGCACAGAACAACGCGGCGACCATCACCGGCTTGCGCCCCAGGGTGTCGGAAATCGGCCCGGTGATCAGCAGGCCCAGGGCGAGCATCGCCGTGGACACCGACAGCACCAGGCTGCTTTGCGCCGCGTTGATGGAAAACTCGTGGGACAACGCCGGCATCATCGGCTGCACGCAATACAGCAGGGCAAACGTCGCGAAGCCGCCGCAGAACAGCGCTAGCACGGTCCGCATGAACATCGGTGTACCTTTTTCGATGTACGTGTCAGTGAGCTGCTCCACCCTCTTATCCAGGGCAATCGGCGGGACTTCTTGAGCGAATGGAGCGACAGCAGATTTCACGGGGACCTCGGGGAGGAAAAGCCTGCCAGGACCGGCAATGCAAAAAAGAATATAGCTGCCTAATGATTCTTTCCAATATATTGTTCGACCTGTTTGATAGCTTTAACGACCTAATGAGGCTGCTATGGAATTACGTCACCTGCGGTACTTCATCGCCGTCGCCGAAGAGCTGCATTTTGGCCGGGCCGCGCAGGTGCTGGGCATCTCGCAACCGCCTCTGAGCCAGCAGATCCAGGCGCTGGAGCACGAGGTGGGCGCGCGTTTGTTCGAGCGGACCAACCGTCGGGTCGAACTGAGCGAAGCCGGGCGCTTGTTCCTGCACGAGGCGCGACTGGTGCTGGCGCAAGTCGATAAGGCCGCGGATGTGGCACGCCGGGCGCAGTTGGGTGAGCTGGGCGAACTGAAGATCGGCTTCACGTCGTCGGCGCCGTTCAATTCGAGCATCCCCCAGGCGATCTTTGCGTTTCGCCAGGCGTTCCCGGCGGTCCACCTGAGTTTGCAGGAAATGAGCAGCACCGAGGTAGCCGAGTCGCTGGTGGATGAGTCGATCCAGGTCGGCTTGATGCGGCCGCTGCCGTTGCCAGACTCGCTGAGTGTGGTGGAGTTGATGCGCGAACCTCTGGTGGCGGTGCTCAACGCCGATCATCCCTTGGTGCAAGGCAGCGAGCGGGGCTTGCACCTGGTGCAGTTGGCCGAGGAGCCGTTCGTGTTTTTCCCGCGCAGCTACGGCAGCGGCCTCTACGCGCAACTGCTCAACCTGGCCCGCGACGCCGGCTTCAGCCCGCGCTTTGCCCAGGAAGCCGGGGAGGCGATGACGATCATCGGGTTGGTCGCGGCGGGGTTGGGCGTGTCGGTGCTGCCGGCGTCCTACCAGCGCATCCGCATCGATGGCGTGGTCTATCGCACCCTGCTCGACCAGGAGGCGGTGACGGCGGTATGGCTGGTGCAGCGCAAGGGCGCGCAAACGCCGATGGCGCAGGCGTTTGTGGAGTTGTTGACGCGTAAGGCGGCGGTTCGCAGCGCGCTTGGGGGGCGGTGAGTTCAGCTGTGTTTTGCCAGCGCTTGCAGAGCCAGGCAGGACGCGGCGATGACAAGCCCACCGGTTTGTGAAGAGGGCGCCGAACGGCGCCCTTTGTCGTTTCCGGGGTTACTGCATCCCCGCCGAACGCAACCCCGCCATGATGTCCCGATCCAGCATGCTCACCCAACGGTTGTAGTTGCGATGGATCTTGCCGTCCTTGTAGCCCAGGTCGCGGCTGTCGCGGTAAGTGATGGCGTAGCTGTTGCGGGTGTAGCGGATGTCGATGGCGGCGTAGAACTGATTGCGCACGGTGATCTCAGCCTGCACCAGTTGCGGGCTCAGGCGTTGCACGGTCCATTCGCGTTTTTGCAGGGCGGTGACGATCACCTGTTTGACTTGTTCTTCGCTGACCTGGGCACCCGCCGGCAAGTCGTGCTGGGTGTTGAGCACCGGTTTGCTGGTGCAACCGGCGCCGGTCAGCAGGGCCAGGGTGATCAGGGTGGCGCGTAGCAAGGAAGACATTCCGTTTTCTCCAGTCGATGTAAAAAGTCAGGACCAGCGGCGGAAGATCAACGAGGTGTTGACGCCGCCGAAGGCAAAATTGTTGTTCATCACGTAGTCGTGGTGCATCTCGCGAAACTCACCTTGCAGGTAATCCAGCTCGCCGCACTGCGGGTCGACGGAATCCAGGTTGAAGGTGTGTACGTACTGGTCGCGGTTCATCATCTCGATGCTGAACCACGACTCCAGCGCCCCGCACGCGCCCAGGGTGTGGCCGAGGAAACTCTTCTGCGAGCTGATGGGCATGCGGCTGCCGAACAGGCTGTTGGTGGCCAGGGTTTCGGCGATGTCGCCCTGGTCGGTGGCGGTGCCATGGCCGTTCACGTAGCCGATGACCGAGGGCTCGAGCCCGGCGTCTTCCAGGGCCAGCTCCATGGCGCGGCGCATGGTTTTCTGTTCCGGGCGCGTGGTGTGCTGGCCGTCGGCGTTGCTGCCGAAACCGACAATTTCGGCGTGGATATGCGCGCCACGGGCCAGGGCGTGTTCCAGTTCTTCGAGCACCAGCATGCCGCCGCCTTCGCCGATCACCAGGCCGTCGCGGCCGCTGTCGTAGGGGCGCGGGCTGGTCTGTGGCGCATCGTTCTTCAGGCTGGTGGCGTAGAGCGCGTCAAACACCATGGCTTCGGTGGGGCACAGCTCTTCGGCGCCGCCGGCGAGCATCAGCGGCAGGCGTCCGAACTTGATCGCCTCATAGGCATAGCCGATGCCCTGGCTGCCGCTGGTGCAAGCGCTGGACGTGGGAATCAAGCGCCCGGTGAGGCCAAAGAAGATGCTGATATTCGCCGCCGTGGTGTGGGGCATCATGCGGACATAGGAGTTGGCGTTCAGCCCCTCGGCCACCGAGTTGAGCAGCATGTTGCCGAACGCCTTGATCTCGTCGGTGCTGCCGGTGGACGAGCCGCAGGCCACGCCCATGCGCCCGTCCTTGATCGACTCGTCACCGAGCAAGCCGGCGTCTTTCAGCGCCTGCTCCGCCGCCCACACCGCCAGGCGCGATACGCGGCCCATGCTGCGCAGTTGCTTGCGGGTCCAGTGCGCGGGCACGACGAAGTCGTCGATCGGCCCGGCCAGGCGCGTGTTCAATTCGCTGAAACGGTCCCACTCGTCCATGCGCCGGATGCCGCTGCGGTTGGCGCGAAAGTTGGCGGCGATGGTGTTCCAGTCGCTGCCCAGGGAGGTGATGCCGGCCATGCCGGTTACGACCACGCGCTTCATCAACACAGACCTCCGTTCACGGCCAAGACCTGGCGGGTGATATAGCCGGCTTCGGGCGACATCAGGAAATTCACCGCGCCGGCCACTTCTTCCGGCGTGCCCATGCGCTGCGCCGGGATCATTTTCATCAGCTCTTCGACCGGCACGTTTTCATCGAGCATCGCGGTGTCGATCAGGCCCGGTGCGACGCAGTTGACGGTGATCTTGCGCTTGCCCAGCTCGATGGCCAGGGCCTTGGCCGCGCCGATCAGGCCGGCCTTGGAGGCGCTGTAGTTGACCTGGCCGCGATTGCCGATCAGCCCGGACACCGAGGTGATGCACACGATACGCCCGGCGGCGCGACGGCGGATCATCGGCATCATCACCGGGTGCAGCACGTTGTAGAAACCGTCGAGGTTGGTACGCATCACCACGTCCCAGTCGTCTTCCGACAAGGCCGGGAACGCGCCGTCGCGGGTCAGGCCGGCGTTGAGCACCACGCCGTAATACGCGCCGTGTTGTTCCACGTCGGCTTCGAGGATTGCCTTGCACTCGGCCCGCTCGGAAACGTCGAATTGCAGCACCCGCGCCTTGCGGCCCAGGGCTTCGATCTCGACCTGCACCGCGTCGGCTTCTGCTCGACCGCTGCGGCAATGCAACACGATGTCGTGCCCGGCCTGCGCCAGGCGCAGGGCAATGGCGCGGCCGATGCCACGGCTGGAGCCGGTGACCAGTACGGATTCAGTCATGGCGTTTCGTCCTTCGATTCATCTAAATAGGTGGCCGCCTGGGGCGGTCGAAATACGTTCAAGCGGGCGCTGGCGTGGATACCGTCGCCGGTCAGGTGGCATTCGAACACACCCATGCCGTTGTCGTCTTCCAGGGAGCGCAGGCCGTGGATGGTCAACTCGGCACCGGCCGGGAAGTGCTCCACGTTGCACTCGAACTTACGCGTGCCCAACAGGAAGCCCAGCTCCACCGCCTGGCCGTTCTGGCGCGCGCGGCAACCGGCATAGGCGGCGACGCTTTGCGCCATCAGCTCGATGCCGACCCAGGCCGGCAGGCTGCCGTCGGGGCGGTTGAACAAGCCACCGGGTTTGACGGTGAGGCGAGTGTGAATCTGCTCTTC
This sequence comes from Pseudomonas sp. Y39-6, assembly GCF_023651955.1. Lineage (NCBI taxonomy): Bacteria > Pseudomonadati > Pseudomonadota > Gammaproteobacteria > Pseudomonadales > Pseudomonadaceae > Pseudomonas > Pseudomonas sp. Y39-6. The sequence goes on from NZ_CP069594.1 coordinate 493,063, forward strand.
GTCGAACGACAGCACCTGGTCGATCAGGATCATGTCGCCCGCGTGGGGCAGCAGTGCGGCGAGTGGCCAATCGATCATGGGGCCTCTGCGATAATCAGGCTGACATTATTGCCGCCGAAGGCAAACGAGTTGCTCATCAGGCAGCGTTTTTTCAAGGTGTCACCTCGGCGTGCCCACTGCAAGGCAGGCAGCGCCGGGTCGGCCTGGCCGTCCCATACGTGGGGCGGCAGCCGGCCGTGGGCCAGGCTCAGCCAGCAGAACGCCGCTTCCAGCGCGCCGGCCGCGCCCAGGGTGTGGCCGCTCATCGGTTTGGTCGATGAACAGGCCACGCCGTCGGGGAACAGGTTGGCGACGGCCAGGCTTTCCATGGCGTCGTTGTGTTGGGTGGCGGTGCCGTGCAGGTTCAGGTAGCCGATCTGCTCCGGCTTCAAGCGTGCGCTGGCCAGGGCCTTGCGCATCGCCAGCAACGCGCCTTTGCCAGTGGGTTCCGGCGCGGAAATATGGTGTGCATCGCAACTCGCGCCACTGCCCAGCAGCGCGATGGGGGCGGGTTCGCGAGTCATCAAAAACAACACCGCCGCTTCGCCAATGTTGATGCCGTTGCGGTTCACCGAAAACGGGTTGCAACGCTCGCTCGAGACCGCCTCCAGCGCGGTAAAGCCGTTAAGCGTCAGCTTGCACAGGCTGTCGACGCCGCCGCAGATCACTGCATCGCACAGGCCCAGCTCCAGCAGGCGCCGGGCACTCATCAAGGCGCGGGCGCTGGAGGTGCAGGCGGTGGAAATCACATAGGCCGGGCCGCTCAGTTGCAGCCAGTCGGCGAGGAAGTTCGCCGGGGCGCTGAGTTCCTGTTGCTGGTAGTCGTAGTCGTCGGGGAACCGGTGATCGCTCAGGTAACGGGCAATGCCGCGACTGGCTTCGTCGATGCCCGAGGTGCTGGTGCCGAGCACAATGCCGACCCGCGCCGCGCCGTAGCGTTGGATCGCCTGGCGGATCTCGCCGTCGATCTGCAACGCGGCTTCGAGCAGCAACTGGTTATTGCGGCTGCTTTGCTGGCCCAGCTCGGGCGGGATGGTCGCCAGTGCGCCCGATACGCCGGCAACCGGCAACACGCGCTCCGGCACCCAGTCGCTTTCGGCGCGCATGCCGGAGCAGTCGCCGGCAAACAGGCTGCGGCTGACGTCGGCCTGGCCGCGCCCGAGAGCGCAGATCACGCCGAGGGCATTCAGATACGCGGTCATCGCGCCATTCCCAGCGGGGTGATGCGATAGCTCAGCGGTTGCCCGTGCATGTTCACGCTGAACACCTCGGATGACTGATAGACGATTTGCCAATGGCCCGGCAGGGTGCGTGTCAGGTCCATCGCTTGGGCGTTCGGGTACAGCGCGCGGAGGTCATCCGCCGAAGTCAGTGCAAACAGCAACGCGGCGAACAGCTCGCGCGCCTGGGGATTGGGCGGCAGCAACCCGTCGGCCTGCCACTGGCCGTCGATCAGCTTCTGCCGGGCCTGGGGGATGCCCAGCGGGTCCATCATCGACCAGCGGATCGCGTTGCCTTCGTGCTGGATCACCAGCAACCAGTCCTGGCTCTGGCCGTCCGCCAGGCGCTGCACGTGCAGTTGCATCGGCAGGGCCAGGGCCGGGTTTTTTGCCGGCAAGGGCGGTTGGCTGGCGCAGGCGCTCAGCAGCAACAGGCAGCCGATCAGCAGCGCACGGATCATGGTGCCGCGCTCGCCAGGGGTTTGCGTGCCACGCAGTTGACCAGGGTTTCTTCGCGCTGGCCCACCGGCGGTGCCTTGCGCAGGCCCCAGCGTTCCAGCAGGCCGAAATCGCTGGCCCGGCTCCACCACAGGTATGGGTAGGAGACGTTCTGCGCGCCGAATTCAAAGCCCTGCTCGTGCAGCATCTGCAGGTACTCTTCGGCGCTTTTCTGCACCTGCATGGGGTGGCGGAACAGCCAGCGAATCACCCAGGTGTCGATATAGGCTTCGGTGGACTCGGCAAACAGCAGGTAGCCGCCGGGCTTGAGGACCCGGTAGAACTCTTTCAATGCACGGTGCTGCTCAACCAGATGATGGAAGGTCTGGTGGCAGAACAGGATATCGACGCTGGCGTCGGCGATGTCGAGGGTGGCGCAGTCGCTGCCGATCAGCTCGACGTCCAGCCCCTGGTGCGCGGCTTCCGCCTTGCTCAGCTCAAGGCTGTGCGGGTCGGCGTCCAGCCCGATCAGGCGGGACGGCGCAAACACTTGCTGCAACAGCTTGAAGGATTTGCCCTGGCCGCAGCCGGCGTCCAGCAGTACCGGCGCCACCGGCAGCGGTTCGCTGAACAGGCTGCGCAGGTCGTTGATCGCCACGCGCAACACATGGTGCTGCCAGGTGTGGCTGCGCAGGAACCAGAAGCCGAACTTGGTTTCTTCGACGTAGTTCTTACTCAAGTACTGACTGCTCACACGGCATCCCCTGCACAAATTTCCGACAACATCCGTAACCGCCGCTTGGGCTCGCTGACAAACGGGTTGCGCTCGTCCCAGGCGTAGCCGGCGAGGATCGAACTGATCATCCGGCGAATCTCCGGCGAGCTGCCGGCGTGAAAAATAACATCCTGGAACGTCCCGGCGTACCAGCCTTCGACGTAGCAGCGGAAGGTGTCGACGCCGCGCTTCAACGGCTCGGCAAACTCGCGCTGCCAGTCCACGGTTTCGCCGTTGAGCTGACGATGCAGCACGCCCGCGGCCATGCTCGCCGAACGCATGGCGATGGTCACGCCGGAGGAGAACACCGGGTCGAGGAATTCTGCGGCATTGCCCAGCAGCGCAAAGCCCGGGCCGTGCAAGGTTTTGACGTTGGCCGAGTAGCCGCCGATGGTACGCGCGGGGGTATCCCACACGGCGTTCTGCAGCACGCTGCTGAGGCTTGGGGTTTCGTCGATGAACCCGCGCAGGCACGCGTCCAGGTCGTTGTCGCGGCCGGCGAAATGTTCCTTGGCCGCCACTACGCCCACGGAGCAGCGGCCATTGCTGAACGGGATGGTCCAGAACCAGATGTCGCGCTGGGTCGGGTGGGTCGTCACGAGGATCTTGGTGCGGTCGAAGCCTGGGTGTTCGATGCGGTCCTCGACATGGCTGAACACCGCCTGGCGCAACGGGAAATCCGACGGCGCTTCCAGGTCCAGCAGGCGCGGCAGGACGCGGCCGTAGCCGCTGGCGTCGAGCACGAACTTGGCTTTGATGTGGTACTCGCTGCCGTTCTCCCGGCGCACATGCAGGTAGTGGGTTTCACCGCTGAAATCCACGCCGACGATGGTTTCGCCGTAACGGATGTCGACGCCTTGCAGCGCCGCCTGATCGGCCAGCAACTTGTCGAACTCGCCGCGCTGCACCTGGAAGGTGGTCGGCTTGCCGTGGCTGAACGTATCGCCGAAATCAAACGCACTGTAGCGCTCGCCCCAGGCGAATGCGGCACCGGTTTTCACCTGGAAACCCGCGGCCTGCACGGCGTCGAGCATGCCGGCCTCTTCGATAAAGTCGATGCAGTGCGACAGCAGGCTTTCACCGATCGAAAAGCGTGGGAAATGCTGGCGCTCGATAATCAATACATCATGCCCTTTACGCTTTAACAGCGCTGCAGCGATGGCACCGGACGGGCCGGCACCGATCACCACCACCTGGCGACGTTCCATTTCAACTATGGGCACGAGGGCTCCTTGCCGCTTTGGCGATAATCACATTCATGAGGCGTGCTTCTGTCGGCCGGCCCAGGGCGCCAGCATAAAGCTGAAGGCCAGGCCCAGGCTGACCGACAGGCCGAAATTACTCACCGCGGGTGTACTCGACAGCGCCAGCAGGCCGAACGACAACCAGGTCGTCAGTGCCGCCAGCAGTGTTCCTAATAGGCTGACCGCAGGCCCGCCGATCTGTTCACGCATCAGGATCGCGTAGTCGACGCTGATGGCGGTGACCAGCAGCAGGCCGAACAGGCTGAACAGCGTCAGCGGCTGGCCCAGCCAACCGAGGCTGGCCAGGCTGCACAGCGCGGCCAGCAACGGCAGGGCGACGATGCGCAGCGCGCCGCCAAAGCCGAAGGGCACGATCAGCAACAGCACGATCAGCCCGCACGACATCAACTTCAATTCAGCCGCGCTGATCTGCGTGGCGGCGAACACCCGGTTCAACTCCCCCAGGCGATCCACCAGTTGCACCCCCGGCAAATCCGCGGCCTGCACCTGCAGCAGCGCCGGGTCGCTCAAGCCTTGCAGGCTGATCATGGCTGCCACACCGCCGTCGACCGGGCCCAGCCACAGCGTGCGCCAGGGTTCGGCCAGTGGCCCGAGCAGCGCAGCGTCGATGTCTTGGGTGGGCAGCGCTTGCAGTTGAGCGACTTCGGCTTGCAGCGCGCCGACGGGCACGCCGAGGTCCAGCAGCGGTTGCCAGTGCGCGGGAAGTGCATTCAGCGCCTCGCGCAGCTGTTGTTGCTCGGCGGGCAGGTTGACCAGCTGGTTCAGCGCCAGATAACCCTGGAGTTTGTCCATATTCACCAGCTGTTCCAGGCGCTGGCCCAGGGCGGCCTGGCGTTCCAGCAACTGCTGCTGATTGTCGGCGCGCACCAGGAAGAACTGGCTGGTGGGTTGGAACCCGGTGATCCGCGCCACGGCCTGGGCTTCCTGCAGTAATTGCGGCGGGGCGCCGATCCACTGGCGCAGATCGTTTTTACTGTTCAACTGCCACAAGCCGCCGGCGCAAAACAGCAGCACCCACACCAGCAGCACCGCGCTCGGCACGCGCTTGATCAACCCGGAACGCATCAGCCACAGGCGCTCGGCGATGTGCAACGGCCATTGCGCCGGGCGCAGGTCGACACCCTTGAGCAGCGCCGGCAACAGGCACACGGCCGACAGGTACGCACCGACCAGGCCGGCAGCGGAGAATACGGCGATCTGGGTCAGCGCCGGGAACGGCGTCCAGGCCAGCGCCAGGTAACCGATGCAACTGGTCGCCAGGCTCAGGCTCAGGCCCGGCAGGGTCAGGCGCAACGCCGGCCAACTGCGCCACGGCTGCAGGCTCCAGCTTTTCGACAAATAGTGCAGCGGGTAGTCCACCGCCACGCCGATCAGGCTGGAACCGAGCACCAGCGTCATCACATGCATATGCCCGAACAGCGCCACACAGGCCACCGCGCCGAACAGCATGCCCACCAGCACCGGCACGAAGGCCAGCAGCACGCGCCAGCGGCGGAACGCCAGGAGCAACAGCAGCAGAATGCCGAGGGTGGCGCCGCCGCCGACCCAGGTGATTTCGCGGCTGGCTTGCTGTTGCCCGCTGGCAGCGTAGAGCAAACCGCTGGCCGCGAGCAGTTGCGCACCGTGCTCGGTGGCCTGGGCGCGACTGGCCTGGAGCAGGTCCGCGACCTGCAGCGGCAGTTTCATATCGAAGGCATTGCCGGTGGTGCGCGCACGCAACAGCACCCAGCTCTTGCCGTCGGCATCGGCGATCAATGCGCCGCTGCCGATATCCAATTGCACCGCGCCGCTCTGCGGCTGGCTGTTCTGAATGCGTCCGGTCAGGCCCAGCCAGTCGTCCTGGCTCGGCACCAGGCTGAACCCGGTGAACGGGTCGAACAGCGCTTGCACGCGCTGCTGGATGAAGGCGTCGGGGTGGTCGATCAGTTGCTCGCGGTCCTTGGCCGCGAGCATCGACAAACGCCCGCGCAACAATTGCGCGCGCAGTGCCGGCAGGTCGGCTTGCAGGTTCCATTGGACCTTTTCAAACAGGCCGCTGGCTTGCCAGCGCGCGCCCAGTTGCTCGGCCACGTTGACCGCTTGCTGGCGGTCGGCGTGCCCCACGAGGACCAGGATTTCGCGGTTCAACGGTTCCTGCATGCGCTGTTCGGCTTGCAGTTCGAGGGCGTCCGGCGTGTTGCCCGGCACCAGTTCCATCAGGTTGGCCGACAACGGCGCGCCATGGCGCCATTGCCAGCCGGCCAGGGCCAGCACGGCCACCAGCAGGGTCAGGAACAGGCGCGGCAATAAACGCTCACTGGGCAAAGTCGTGTTGCTCCGCATCGCTCAGGGGAAGGTCGGCGCTGCTGTCCTGCATGCGCAGCACGGTGCTGTCGCCCTGGGTTTCCAGCAGTTCGATGCTGTGGACCAGCGTGCCGCCGTCGATATTGATCTGCTTGAACACTTGCTTGAGCAGCAGCGAGCGCGGGGTCAGCGTCAACTGCCACTGCTCGGCTTCGCCCTGCAGTTGCAGGTCGAAGTCACGCTGCAAGCCGCTGCTGTCGCCCTGCAGCACGGCGAGGAACAGGCGGTTCTGCTCGGCCCCGGCGCTCTTGTTCGGCAGCGTCTGCCAGCCATTGGCGTCACGCCGCGCAATGCCTTGGGTACTGATGCGGTAATCCTGTTGCAGCGGGGTTTTGAGCAGCCACAGCAGGCCGTGGTCTTTGGCCAGGACGAAGGTGCCTTTGCTGACCAAGGGCTGCGGCAGGGCGCGCAGGTGTTTTTCCTGGATGAAGCTGCCGTGGATCACGCTGGGTTTGGCCAACTGATCGCTCAGTTGCTGCAGATCGAACCCATGGGCCGCCGCCGAAAAACCAAACAACGCGAACACTGTAGGAGCGAGCTTGCTCGCGAAAAACCTGAGGGCACCGCGGGGTGTCAGGTGGCCAGCGTTATCGTTGACGATCTTCGCGAGCAAGCTCGCTCCTACAGGGGTCAGCATTTCAGGGCCTTTTCGATCGCGTCGATGAAGACGGTAGGGGACGCCAGTTGCATCTCGCGGCTGGCGATTTGTACCGCTACTTGTACCGTGCTGGCACGGGTCAGGCGTTCGCCGCTGGTACGGTCGGTGATCAGGTAATTGACCTTCAAACGGTTCTCCCACTCCACCAGGCTGGCGCGCACGTTGAGCGTCTGGCCGAAGGTGGCGCCGCGCACATAGCGCAGTTGCATGTCGATCACCGGCCAGGCGTAGCCCGACTCGAGCATCGCTGCGTAGTTATGGCCGATCTTGTCGAGCAGGGCGCAGCGGGCGATTTCCAGGTACTTCACGTAGTGCCCGTGCCAGACCACGTTCATGGTGTCGATGTCGAAAAACGGCACGAGGATTTCCGTGTCGCAATGCAGTACGCCCGGGCTACGCATGCAGCCTCCAGTGTTGCTCGGCGATGCGTTGCAGGCACAGGCGCAGCTCGCCTTCGAGGGCGCGGTCTTCGATCACCGGCGGGAAGTCCTTGGCCAGCTCGCTGTGCATCGCTGCCAACGCCGGCGGCAACGGGCGCGCCTCGGCGGCCTGGGCGCGCAGCCACACGCCCTGGTTGGCGGCGAGCAGGGTGGCGGCGGCGACCTGTTCGGTCAGCTCCAGCACACGGATCGCATCGCGGGCGGCGATGGTGCCCATGCTCACTTTGTCCTGGTTGTGGCACTCGGTGGAGCGTGAAAACACGCTGGCCGGCATGGTGTTCTTCAGCGCTTCGGCGGTCCAGGCGCTGGTGCCGATCTGCACTGCCTTGAAGCCGTGGTTGATCATCGCGCGGTCGGCCGGGGCGCCGGACAGGTTGCTCGGCAGGCCGTGGTTGTAACGCACGTCCACCAGCAGGGCGAGCTGGCGGTCGAGCAGGTCGGCGACGTTGGCCACCAGGGTCTTGAGGCTGTCCATGGCGAAGGCGATGTGCCCGCCGTAGAAGTGCCCGCCGTGCAGCACGCGCTCTGCTTCGGCGTCGATGATCGGGTTGTCGTTGGCGCTGTTGAGTTCGATCTCGATGAACGAGCGCAGCCAGTTCAGGCTGTCGGCCAGCACGCCGAGAACATGGGGCGCGCAACGCAGCGAGTAGCGGTCCTGCAAACGGTGCAGCGGCGCAGTCGGCGCATCGATGGCCAGGTCTTGGCGCAACCACGCGGCGACTTGCATCTGCCCCGGGTGCGGCTTGGCGGCGAACAGGCGCTCGTCGAAGTGTTCCGGGTTGCCTTGCAGCGCCACCACGTTCAGCGCGGTGATGCGCGTGGCCAATTGCAGCAGGTAATCGGCGCGGGCGAAGGCCAGGCAGGCGAGGCCGGTCATCACGGCGGTGCCGTTCATCAGTGCGAGGGCTTCCTTGGGCCGCAGGACCAGCGGCGCCCAGCCCAGTTCGCGGTGGACGTCGATGGCCTGGCGGCGTTCGCCACGGAACAGCACGTCGCGTTCGCCGGAGAGCGTCGCGGCCACGTAGGACAGCGGCGTCAGGTCGCCGCTGGCGCCCACCGAGCCTTCTTCCGGGATCAGCGGCAGCACGTCGTGTTCGAGGAACGCGTGCAGGCGTTCGAGCAGTTCCACGCGCACCCCGGACACGCCGTGGCACAGCGACTGCAAACGCGCCGCGAGCACGGCGCGGGTGGCTTGCGCGTCGAGCAACTTGCCCAAGCCGCAACCGTGGAAGGTGTACAGGTGCCGCGGCAGGGCTTCGACGTGCTGCAACGGCACCGCCACCACGCACGAGTCGCCATAGCCGGTGGTCACGCCGTAGATCACGCCTTCCTTGTCCAGCAGCGAGTCGAGGAACTGCGCGCCCTTGGCGATGCGCTGGCGATACGCGGCATCATCCTGCAAGTGCGTGGGCGCCTGACGATTGGCCAGGGCCAATACGTCTTCAATGCGCAAAGCGCGTTCGCCAAACGTTACCGGCTCAAGATGCGTCGTCATCGGTCTTCCAGAAAGGGTAAAAGTTGAACCATTGTTGGGGCGCTTCCAGGCAGAACTGGCCCAGGCGTGCGGCGTAGCGTGCGGTCCACAGGGCGATGACCTGCTCGCGGGTGCTGCGTTTCCATTCGATCAGTTGGGCAAACGGTTCGATGCTCAGGCGATAGCGGCCCTGGTGCTTGAGGCACATCAGCAGGTTGACCGGGCATTTCAGCAGGCCGGCCAGCAGCCACGGGCCCTGGGGGAAGGCGGCGTCATGGCCGAGGAAGTCCACGCGCACCGTGCGCCCGCCGTGCAGTGGCACGCGGTCGCCGGCAATCGCCAGCCATTCGCCGTCGTCCAGGCGCTGGCTGAGCAGCAGCATGGTCGCCGGGTCCAGCTCGCTGACCTGGATCAGGCGCAAATGGGTCGCGCCGGCTTCGCCCAGCAGGCGGTTGAAGCGTTCGGCGTGCTTGGTGTGGACCAGCACGTTCATGGTGACTTTTTCGCCGATCTCCGCGAGCGCGCGGCACACTTCGAGGTTGCCCAGGTGCGCGCCCACCAGCATCTGCCCGCGTTCGCCGCGCAGTTGCCCACGCAATTGCGCCGGGTCGTGGATTTCGATCTGCTCGATGCGCAGCTTGCCGTTCCACACGTCGAGCTTGTCCAGCAGCGCATCGGCAAATGCCATGAACTGGCCGAAGACTTTGCGCAGGGTCGGGCGCAGCTCATCGCGGCCGCTCCATTGCGCCAGGCGCTGCTGGTATTGCCAGGTGCTCTGGCGCGCGGTGCGGCCGAACAGGAAGAAGTACAGCACGATGCCGTACAGCAGCGGGCTCAACAGCCGGCGCCCGAGCAGCCTGGCGGCGACTGCGGTGAGTTTCATCAGCCAGAAACTGCCACGCTCTTCGCGGTCGGCCCAGTGTTTGCTGCTGTCGCTCATGCCTGCCACCGTCGCCACAGAATCATCGGTGCGCGCACCAACATGCCGAAGAACAGCCGGGTGTGCATGGCCGAGATACGCACGTTGTCGCGGAACAGGCGGAAGTGCGACAGGCCGTCGGCGGGGTAATGCACCTTCGTCGGCAGCCAGCGCATCGGCTGGTTGCGCCAGGCCAGGCGCACCAGGATGTCCGAGTCGAAATCCATGTGGGTGCCGATGTAGGCCGAGTCCATCAGCGCCAGGGTCGGCACCAGCGGGTACACGCGAAAGCCGCACATCGAATCGCGAATCTGCAGCGACAGGGTGTTGATCCACACCCACACGTGGGTCAGGTAGCGTGCGTACAGGCGGCCCTTGGGCACGCTGTCGTCGTATTCGGGGTAGCCGCAGATCACCGCCGTGGGGTGTCGGCGCGAGGTGTCGATGAAGCTCTCGACTTCGCGCAAGTCATGTTGGCCGTCGGCGTCCACTTGCAGGGCATGGGTGAAGCCCAGGCGCGCCGCTTCGCGAAAGCCGGCCATCACCGCGCTGCCCTTGCCTTGGTTGTTCGGCAGGGTGAGCAGGCTGACGTTGTCGAGGGTCGCCAATTGCGCCAGCACCGCCGCGCACGCCGGGCTGCTGCCATCGTCCACCAACAGGCATGGCAGGCCGCTGTCGAGCAGGCTGTGGACCACGGCCGGCACGGCGGTTTCATGGTTGTAGACCGGGATCAGGGCGCAGGGGTTATGCATGCACAGGCTCCAGTTGAATCCGGCCACTGGAGCAGGCTGCGACGCCGCTGCGGTAGGCGAAATACAGCTTGCTGCGTTGCGGGTCGAAGCGCAGGTGCAGTTCGACGTGGTCGCCGGGGCGCACCAGTTGCTGGAACTTGAGCACTTCCATGCCGGCAAAGGTCGCCGGCAGGTCGAGCAGTTGCTGGCCGAGGTTGAACGCCCACTCGACCTGCACCACGCCCGGCAGCACCGGCGTCACCGGGAAGTGGCCGCTGAAGTAGGCCAGGTCCGGCGGGATGCTCAGTTGCAAGGTCCATTCGCCATCGGCTTCGACTTGCTCCAGCACCTCCGGGGCTTTCGGCCGGGGCGCCAGCAGCAGCGCTTCGATCTCGGCCTGGGGCAGCTTGCCTTGGCTGTTCAGCGGCAACTGTCGCAGTAAACGCCAGCGACGCGGCAAGGCCAGGGCTTCGCAGTGCTGGCTCAAGTGTTGGCGCAGGGTTTGCGTGACGGTACGCCGGCCCTGGTTGCGCAGGGCATGCAGGCCGTCGGCGCTCAGCACCACGAGGGCGCCGAGGCTGGCGCGGTTTTCCTGGACCACGCCCAGGCGCGTTTCGGCGACCCAGGGGTGCGCCATCAGGGCCTGTTCGAGCATGGGCAGGGAGATACGTTTTTCTTCCAGTTTGACGATGCGATCCAGGCGCCAGAGCAGCTCGAAGCGGCCGTCGGCATGCAGGCGGGCGGCGTCGGCGGTCTGTTCGATATGCCCGGCGGGCAGGTACGGCGAGGCAATGCGCAGGGCACCGTCGGCGTCCTGGCTCAGTTCTACCCCGGCGAACGGCTGCCACGGCTGCGCGCCTTGGCGCCAGGCAATGCCGCCGGTTTCCGAGCTGCCGAGGATTTCCGTCGGCCATTGTTGCAAGCGTTCGTACAGGCTGGCGGCTGCGTCGATGGGCAGGGCGCCGCCGGAGGAGAACACCCGCGACACTCGGCTCAGGGCCGGCCAGTCGAGGTTGTCGCCCATCCGCTTGAGCAGCGCCGGGCTGGCGACCCAGGCGAACCGTGGGTGCTCGCGGCTGGCGCGCTGCAAATCCTCCGGGAAGGCCAACTGGCGGCGCACGAAGCTGCGGCCGGCGCACAACGGCCACAGCACGCGGAACAACAAGCCGTAGATGTGTTGGGTGGCGACGCTGCCGATGATGCAGGCGTCGTTGAGGTCCGCGCCCCACAGCGTTTCCAGGGCCTGCACCTCGTTGGCCAGCTGGCGCAGGGTCTTGTCGATGCGCTTGGGTTCGCCGCTGGAGCCGGAGGTACACAGGCTCAATTGGCACGCATCCAGGTCGAGGGCGGCCGGGCTCAACGGCGCCTGATACAACGCGTCCAGGTCCGCGGCGTCGGTCAGCCAGGTGTCGACGGCGTCGGCCCAGCGTTGGCGAGTCTGCGGTTGCAGGTCGGCGGGCAGCAACACGCCGACCCCGGCGCGCCAGGCTCCCAGCAGGGCGATCGCCAGCAGGCCGGCGTCTTCCAGATGCACCGCCACGCGCTGGATACCGCGCGCGTGCAGGCCTGCCGCCAGGCGCAGGGATTGCTCCCACAGCTGGGCGTGATTCATCGCAGGCTCGGTGGTGACCAAGCGCTGTTCCAACGGCTCAAGCAGCAGGTGCTCAAGTTTCAACCCATTCATACGCGGCCTCGAACCCTTTGTCGTACCAGCCATTCCACGGCAAACAACAGCCCCATCAGCCCGTAGGCGATCAGGCCGTTGTACAACGTCCACCAGCTCAGCGGCGCCCACAGGGTGAGGGCGGCGGCCAGCAGGCCATTACACAGAAAAAACACGCTCCACACCACGGTGACCTGGCGCGTATACACAATGGCTTTCGGCGGCAGTTGCGGGTCGGTCATGCGTGCCAGGCGCTCGACCATCGGCGGGCCGTATTTCAGGCTCAGGCCGAACAGCGCCAACATGAACGCGCTGACCAGGCTCGGGTACCAGCGCAGCAGGTGCGGGTTGTCGAACCAGGCCAGGGCCAAGCAGAACAGGATGATCGCCACCGCCATCCAGCGGCTGCCGGGGCGCCGCGCACCCGTGAGCGCGCGCAGCAACCACAGGCTGCCGAGCAGCAGGCCGAATTGCCACGGTGCAAAGTGCTCGGTGCCGTAATACACCGCGAAAGGGTACAGCAACCCCGCCAGCAACAGGCCAAGGCCGATCAGCCGGCTCATGCGGCCGGTTGGACCAGACGGTACACCGCCTCAACCACGTCGTTCACGGTACGCACAGCCTTGAACTCTTCGGCGGCGATTTTTTTGCCGGTCTGGCGTTTGATGTGGTCGATCAGGTCCACGGCGTCGATGCTGTCGATTTCCAGGTCCTGGTACAGGTTGGCTTCGAGGGTGATGCGTTCAGGTTCCAGTTCAAACAGTTCCACCAAGGCAGCGCGCAGGGTGTTGAAAATATCGTCACGAGTTTGCATGGTACGGTCTCAAGCTGCCTGTTTGGCCGTGACGAACGCCGCAAGGCTGGCCACGTTGGTGAAGTGATTGCGGGTGTCCTTGGCGTCGGCATCGATCTTGAAGCCGTACTTTTTCTGGATCGCCAGGCCCAGTTCCAGGGCGTCGACTGAGTCCAGGCCGAGGCCTTCGCCGAACAGGGTTTGGTCGCTGTTGATGTCGTCGACGCTGATGTCTTCCAGGCCCAGGGCCTCGATGATCAGCGTCTTTATGTCGTGCTCAAGGCTGTTTGAGTTGCTCATCTTCGGCGAGCTCCTTAATAAAATAGTGATGCAGGTAATCGTTGAGCTTGCGTGAGGCCTGGGGCGCGGGGCCGAGTGCGGCGAACGCTTGTGGTTCTATATCGGCACCCACCCGTAAACTGAAGTGAAAGCGGCGTTTGGGAATGCGATACCAGGGTTCGGCCTTGGTCAGGGTGGTCGGGCTGACCTTGATTACCACGGGGGTGATGATTGTCGCACCACGCAACGCAATCGCGGCGCCGCCGCGATGAAAGGCAGGCGCCGCGCCGGGTGTGGTGCGGGTGCCTTCTGGAAAGATGATCAGGGTCTGACCTTCGCGCAGCGCATCGGCGGCGGCGTCGAGCATGTCCGCGCTGCCGTCATTGCTGATGTAGCCGGCATCGCGTACCGGCCCACGGGTGAACGGGTTTTGAAACAGGCTCTGCTTGACCACGCAGTTGGTCTGGCGCATCAGGCCGATCAGGAACACCACGTCGATCAGTGACGGGTGGTTGGCGACGATCATCTGGCCGGGGCGTCCGAGTTTGTCGGCACCGTCGACGCTGAACGTGAGAATGCCCAGGCGCTGCATCCACCGAATGAACAACCAGAACAGGCGACTGATGGTATGCCGCGCGCGCCGTTGGTGCTGCTTGGCAGTCCCCGGCAGGCAATTGAGCAACGGAAACACCAGTAAGCGCAGGCACAGCCCGCCGACGCCAAACAGCGCGAAGCTGGCGGCGGTGGCGAACAGGCGCCAGTAGTAGGCGTCCCGTGGCTTGTCGTTCAGGGCTTGCGTTGCCAGTTCCATACGCGGTTCTTCCAGGCGTGTTGGCAGGCGCCCTGTTCGGTCAACAGGGTGCGTAGCAGGTTCAGGGCATGAGGCCACTGGGTGTGAGTGTGTTGGACAGTGCCGGTGCGCAGTTCCAGTTGCCACTCGTCGCCCGGCGTCAGTAACAGGCCGAGGGCGTAGGGGAAGGGCACGTCGTGGATCCAGTTGGCGTAGGCCTCGGGTGGCTGTTCCTCGCTGATCACCAGCAATACCGCCGGGGCGCCTTCGTTGAGCAGGGCCGCTGCTTCGAGCATGCCGTGTTCCAGGCCATCGCCGGCGGCGGCGAGGGCGGTCATTTCGCTGGTTTCATTGCGCAGGATCGACCACAGGCCAATCACCGCGTTATGCACCGACAGGCTGAACTGGGTCGGCGACAACGGCTGGTCGTTGGCCAGGTCGCTGAGGATGTCGAGGGTGCGCGGGGTTTCGCCGTGGCGGGAAACGAACACCAGCGGCAGGTCTTGCAGGCCCTCGGCCAGCGGCCAGCCCACGCTGAAAGCCATGCGCGCCAGACGGCTCAGGCGGCGGCGCTGCATGGCCGGTAAAAACGAGACGTCGGGGGAGGCTTCGCTGGCGGGTAGCAACACTGGCGCCTGGCACCAGGCGCGCCAGTCGTCCGCACTTTCGAGGCCCGGAGCCCAGGCGCGCCATTGGCTGATATTGAAATTGATCACTGAGAAGATATCCCGCCCCTGCGGGCTTCCATGCGCGGCCACTGGCCCCGAATACCGGGACAGGGAGCAGCAGCCGAATGGCGCGCATTATCCCGGTGCTGTGGGGTTCTAGCAAACTTTGGTAAATATTTGTTCACGGCCGATTACAATTTGCTGGGGAAGATTTACAGATTGTCCTTCACTGAGAACCGAGCTGGATTGTCGGACTGTTCCTTTTCATTTGTACGTTAGATGCTAGCCCTGACCATTAATGCAGCAGTGCATGGATGAACGAGGTAGCTAACCGGCGCTTTTGCCCTCTACACTCGGGCATTCATTGGTACACGGAGGTTTTTCCATGCGGCGCGTGGTGTTCAATCAAAAAGGCGGGGTTGGCAAGTCCAGCATCGCCTGCAACCTGGCGGCGGTCAGCGCCAGTGAAGGTTATCGAACCCTGTTGGTGGACCTCGATGCACAAGCCAACTCTACTCAGTACCTCACCGGGCTGACCGGCGACGATATACCGATGGGTATTGCCGAGTTCTTCAAGCAAACCCTGTCTTCGGGGCCGTTCGCCAAGAAAAACCGGGTGGATATCTACGAAACGCCCTTCGACAACCTGCACGTGATCACCGCCACCGCTGAGCTGGCGGACTTGCAGCCCAAGCTCGAAGCCAAGCACAAGATCAACAAGCTGCGAAAGCTGCTGGATGAACTGAGCGAAGACTACGACCGGATTTACCTGGATACCCCGCCAGCGTTGAATTTTTATGCGGTTTCGGCGCTGATTGCTGCTGATCGTGTGTTGATCCCCTTCGATTGCGACAGTTTCTCGCGCCAGGCGCTGTATGGCCTGCTGGCGGAAATCGAAGAATTGAAGGAAGACCACAACGAAGGCCTGGAAGTCGAAGGCATCGTGGTCAACCAGTTCCAGGCGCGAGCGAGCTTGCCGCAGCAGATGCTCGATGAGTTGATTGCCGAAGGCTTGCCGGTGCTGCCGGTGTACCTGGCGAGTTCGGTACGCATGCGTGAGTCGCACCAGCAGAACAAACCGCTGATCCACCTGGACCCACGGCACAAGCTGACGCAGCAGTTTGTGGAGTTGCATAACCTGCTGGAAAACGCCTGACCCAAAGCACCACACTGGCCTGCGTTGTGCTCAAGGTCGAGTTACACCCCTTGGCTACGCAACCAGCTCATCAACTGCGGTAACGGAAACGCCCCACTCTGACGCGCCACTTCGCGGCCGTTCTTGAACAGAATCAAGCTGGGAATCGAGCGAATCCCCAACTGCGCCGACAACTGCTGATTGGCCTCGCTGTCCAGCTTGGCCAACCGGCACTTGCCTTCCAACTGCGCAGCGGCCTGCTCGAAGATGGGTGCGAACGACTTGCACGGCCCACACCAATCGGCCCACACATCCACCAGCAACGGCAGGTCGCCCTTGATCTGGCTGGCGTAGTCGCCCTGTTTCAGTTCAAAAGGTTTGTTCAGCAGCACCGGCTGCTTGCAGCGCCCGCACTTCGGCGCATCGCCCAGGCGTTCGCCGGGGATGCGATTGAGGCCGTTGCAGTGCGGGCAGGGAATGACGAGAGGGTTGGACATGGTGGCGCTCCTTTGAGACTGGCCAATAGATCCTATTTGGAGTCAGGTCTGGGGTTTATCAAGGCGTGGGAGCGGTGACTCATCCGTTCACAGTTTCTGCCATGTCGATGTGAAGCCGCTTATCTAGGCTGTTGGAGCGCGTTCTGTTTCCCGCCATCTGTCTGTTTGCGGTTATAGCAAATTGCGATAGTTTGAGTTCGGGTTTAACCTTCATAGCAAGATGCGATAAGGATGTTGCATGCGAGTGATTAGTGAGAAAAGGATCTGGGAAGCAAAGGAAAAGTGGCCGCGCTCAGCGAGTGCTTTGGATGAGTGGTACCGACGGATAAAGCGCAATAGCCCAGGAGATTTCGCGTCAATGAAAGGCATTTTTCCTGCGACGGATAAAGTCGGGCAGTTCCATGTGTTCGACATCGGTGGCAATAAACTGAGGTTAATTGCTTTCGTGCGGTACCCAGCACAACGAATTTACATCAAGCATCTGCTCGATCACCGCGAATACGAACAAGACAAGTGGAAGGAGACAATCAGATGAGCGCACTCATTCAGCTCGCCGCTGAACATTGGCAATTTGTTTCACCATTACTGCGCAAGCCAAAAAACGAGGCGGATTACGATGCACTGGTTGCTGCCCTCGACGAGTTGCTGGATTTGGTCGGGGAGGACGAATCAAATCCGCTTATGAGTTTGGTGGATATTCTCAGTGACTGGATCGAAGCCTACGATCACGAGCATCGTCCGATGCCCATCGTCAGTGGTGTTGACGTGTTGCGCGCGATGATGCGCGAACACGGCTTGAATCAAAGTGATCTGCCAGGCTTAGGCAAACAGTCAGTCGTTTCCGAGATTCTGAGCGGTAAGCGTAAGCTCAATCTGCGACAGATTAAATGGTTGGCCGAACGCTTTGGGGTTTCCGTGGAGACGTTCATCTAGCCGACTCTACGAAGAACAACTGATCTCCAAATGCTTGCCCCAATCCGGCGGCCGCTGCGCGTACTGCTCCATCCCGGCCTGCTCCTCGAACGGTTTGCGCAACACCTCATGCAGCCGCCGCACTTCGCTGTAATCCCCAGACTCGGCGGCGGTGATAGCGTTCTGTGCGAGGTAGTTGCGCAGGATGTACAGCGGGTTGACCGCATGCATCCGTGCTCGGCGCTGTTCTTCGCTGTACTCGCCATCACGCGCCACGCGGGCCTTGTACGCATCCGCCCAGGCATCGAAGCCGTTCCTGTCGACAAACTCGTCGCGCAACCGCGCCACTGCGAGCGCGGCCGGTTCATCGCCCAGGCGGCGGAAGAACAGCGTGTAGTCCACGCCGCTGTTCTGCATCAATTGCAGCAGGCGCTCCAGCAGTTTCTGGTCATCGTCTTCGGCGCTGGTCAGCCCCAGCCGGCGGCGCATCAGGTCCAGGTAGTGCGCCTGGTACAGCGGCAGGTACAGGCCGAGGGTTTCCTTCAAGGCGTCGACGCTGATAAACGGTGTGAGCGCCTGCGCCAGCGCGCTGAGGTTCCACTGCCCGATCGGCACCTGATTGCTGAAGGAGTAGCGCCCTTCATGATCGGAGTGGTTGCAGACGAAGTGCGCGTCAAAATCGTCGAGAAACGCAAACGGCCCGAAATCGAAGGTGATGCCGAGGATCGACATGTTGTCGGTGTTCATCACCCCATGGCAGAAGCCATAGGCCTGCCATTTGGCGATCAGTGCGGCGTTGCGTTCGACGACTTCGCGGAACATCGCCAGGTACGGTTCGGGCTGTTCCTGGCACTCGGGGAAGTGCAGCTTCAACACGTGCTCGGCCAGTGCCGCCTGCTGCTCGGGCTTCTGGGTGTAGTAGAAGTACTCGAAATGGCCGAAGCGGACATGGCTACGGGCCAGGCGCAACACCATCGCCCCGCGTTCCTGCTTCTCGCGCCAAACCGGCGTGCTCGAGCCGATCACACACAGCGCCCGGCTGCTAGGGATGTTCAATGCATGCAGGGCTTCTGATGCCAGAAACTCCCGAATCGAAGAGCGCAGCACGGCGCGGCCATCACCCATCCGCGAGTACGGCGTCTGCCCGGCGCCCTTGAGGTGCAAGTCCCAGTGTTCGCCGGCGCGGTTATACACCTCGCCGAGCAGCAAGCCACGGCCATCGCCCAACTGCGGGTTGTAGGAGCCGAACTGATGCCCGGAATACACCATCGCCCGCGGTTCGGCTTCGGCCCACAGCTTGTGGCCGCCGAACAGTTCGGCGAACACCGGCGTTTCGGCCACGGCCGGGTCGAGGTCGAGCAGGGCCATGGCGGCGTCGCTCGCCACGACCAGGCGCGGTTCGTCGAGGGGCTCGGGCAGGACGTGGGTTGAGAACGCGTCGCCCAGGCGTGCGAAGCGATTGTCGAAGGTCAGTTCGTCGAGGGCTTTCACCGGCCATCTCCAGCAGAATGTCCGAGCATTCTGCTGGGGATAGGCGTTTTAGTCGAGCTTGGAGGGTGGCGGCTCGGGGGCGTCCACCACTTTGCCCGGCGGCGGTTCCGGTGCGTCGTGCGTCTCGGCCGGGTTGGCGATGGTGCGTTTTTCGTCTTCTACCGGCACCAGCTTGTACTCCTGGCCGTGCAGGTTCTTCAGGTAAACCTCCATCTGCCGGAACGAGATGTTGATGTGGTTGTTCTTGAACTCGCGGTTGATAAAACGGTTCACCTCGTCGATCACCGGGTTGCGGTCACCGAGGTCGCGCACGTGCATGCGCAGTTCGTGGTCGAGGGTGCTTTCGCCGAAGTTGAGGAAGTACACGTGGGGTTCGGGTTCTTTCAGCACCCGCGGGTTTTCGCGCGCGGCCTGGAGCAGCAGGGCTTTCACCAGGTCGAGGTCGGAGCCGTAGTCCACGCCGAGCTTGAGGGTGACCCGGGTGATGGTGTCGGTCAGCGACCAGTTGATCAGTTGCCCGGTGATGAACGTCTTGTTCGGGACAATGATGTCCTTGCGGTCGAAGTCGGTGATGGTGGTGGCGCGGATGCGGATCTTGCTCACCGTGCCCGACAGGTTGCCGATGGTGATGGTGTCGCCGATCCGCACCGGGCGCTCGAACAGGATCATGATGCCGGAGATAAAGTTGGCGAAGATCTCCTGCATACCGAAGCCCAGGCCCACCGACAGCGCAGCCACCAGCCATTGCAACTTGTCCCAGCTCACGCCGAGGGTCGATAGGGTCGCCACAAACCCCACGCCGGCAATCACGTAGGACAGCAACGTGGTGGTGGCGTAGGCGCTGCCCTGGGCCAGGTCCAGCTTGGACAGCACCAGCACTTCCAGCAAGCCGGGCAGGTTGCGCGCCAGGGCGAAGGTGATGCCGATGATGATCAGCGCGCCGAGCATGTCGCCGATGCTGATCGGCACCATGCTGATATTGGCCCCGGTGCCGCTGGTGTATTCGTAGAGGGTGACGTTGTCGAGGTAGGAGAACACCGAGATCAGGTCCGACCACACCCAGTACAGCGCCGCGATGAAGCCGCCGAGCAGGGCCAGGCGGATCAGGCGCATGGATTGTTCGTTGACCTGTTCGATGTCCAGGGTCGGCTCTTCGATCACCGCTTCGCCTTCGCCGGCTTCCTTGGCGGCCTGGCGTTTTGCCAATGCCCGCGAATAGGCCAGGCGCCGGGCGGCGACGCCCAGGCCGCGGGCGAACGTGGCTTCGATCACCAGCCAGAACATCAACAGGTACAGGGTGTTGATCAACCGGTCGCTGAGCTTCAGCGCGGTGTAGTAATAGCCGAAGCACACGGCGATAAACAGTGCGATGGGCAGCGCGGTAAACAACAGGCCCGCGGTTTTGCGGAACAGTGAGGCTTTCTCGTGGGTCGTGCTGTGCAACAGCAGGCGACCCAGCAGCCAGGCCATCAGCGCATAGCAGGTCAGCACCACGCCGATGCCCAGCACATCGTCGGCCAGGGCTGCCGGCTGGTGCTCGGCAATGGCCACCACGGCCACCAGCGCCAGCACCACCAGCCCGAGCTTGCGTACCCAACCTTGCAGGAATGCGACCTGCGGTCGTTCCCAGCGGAAGTGCAATTCGGCGACGCCGCCTGGCGCGAGGATTCGGTAGGCGGTGTAGAACACCAACCACGCCTGAGCGATCTGCAACAGCGCGGCACCCAGGTTGGCGTTTTGCCCGCGGGCGTCGATCTGCAACGCATAACCGCATAACGCCAGGCCCAAGGCCACGGGCATGGCCAGCAGGATATTCACCAGGATCGCCTGGGGCGTGTGCCATTGGCTGTCACGCTTGAAGTGGCCGATGTCCATGTGCACCTTTTTCAGCCGCGCGTACAAGGCATTGCGCCGCCACAACAGTGCGCCGATCAACAGCAGCAACGGCAGGAACAGCAGCGGGCGCTGGGTCAGGCCGTCGTACAGTTCGCTGACGCTGGAGGCCCAGGGCAGGGAGGTGACTTGCTTGCTCAGGTGATCCGGGACGGTTTCCAGCCACTCGGTGTCCAGCGGCTTGTTGCTGGGAATCCAGAACATCTGCTCATCGAGGGTCGCACGCAGGGTGGTGGCGGTGCTCAGCAGTTGTTTTTGGTTCAGTTGCAGGGTGATCGATTCATTGAGCAGCGCGCTCAGCTCGCGGCTCAGGCGCTCGAGCAGGTCGCTGCGGGTGATCGCCAGTTCCAGCAGAGTGCGCCGCAATTGCGGGGTGACCTCATCCGGCGGCTGGTTGGCCAGCAGGTTATCCACATAGGTGCTGGGCGAGCTGATCAGTTCGCGCTGCTGGTTGACCTCGAACTGGTACAGGCGAATGTTGGCGATGTCGTCGGCGAGGTTGCGGTCGACCGTGAGGCGCGGCAAGGCCTGTTTCTGTTTGTACAGAATCTTCGACAGCAGCAGGCTGCCCTTGAGCACGTTGATCTGTTCGTCCAGCGCCGAGTCGCTCTGGGTCACGGTGTCCAGTTGCTGCTTGGTCTGCAGGTTCTTCTGGGTCAGGTCGTTGAGGCGGTCGGTGCTTTTGAGCAGGTAGTCGGACAGCTTCAGGTTGGCCGCGCTTTCCGTGGCCAACAGGCTGCTGCTGCCGGCTTTCTGCGCTTCGATGGACTGTTGGGTCACCGTCTGTTGGGACTGGGCCAGGCGTTTCTGGTTGATCAGGGTTTGCAGGTCCTGGATCTCTTGTTCCAGGCGCGCGGTTTTTTCCACCACCAGGTCATGCTGGCTGTTGCCCAGGTCTTGCAGTTGGCTGTTGCCGGCCAGTTCCTGGCGGCGCAGTGGGATCAGGGCATTGAGCGACGCCAGTTCGGCGTTCAACTGGTTGCGTTGGTCGGCGCTGAGGGTTTTGCCATTGTCCTTGCCGGCCTTGAGGGTCGCGTTGATCTGCTGGATGCGCGTCTGGCTGCTGCTGATTTCGGTCTGGGCGCGTTCGGGACGGGTCTGGGCGGCGATGGTCAGGCTGTTGGCGTCGGCCAGGTCTTTTTGCAGGTCGCCTTGCTGGGTGGTGCGCTGCACCAGCAGTTGTTCCAGTTGCGGCACCGGCAAGGTGGCGTAGCGCTGGGCCACCGGGACGACTTTGGTGGCCTTGAGCCGGGTCAGTTCGCGCTGGTTTTCGCTGGTCTGGCGCGGGGCGTCTTGCAACTGGCGCTTGAGATCGACCAGGCGCTGCTCGTAATCCTGCTTGTTGCCCAGGTGAGTCAGCGTCTGCTGCAGGATCGCCTGCAGCGCCTTCATGTCGGCGTCGGGCAGCTTGCGGTCGGGCAGCTTGTCCAGGGTTTGCTGGATAGCGTCGGCGCTGGGCGGGTCGGCGGCGTATACGCTGCCGACACAAAGGGTCAGGCCCAGCAGGGCAGTGGCGAGAAAAGTGCGCAGGGTTGGCATAGAGACCGGTCGAGCAAGGTGAAGAATCGGGGCAGTATTGCCCCGCAGTTTAGAGGAAGAGTCCGGGGCCCGGGCGACTTCCTTCGGGGAATCTGACGCCGACTTTGCCAATCTTGTTCCCGTCCATGACGGCGACGGTCCAGATCGTGTTGTTCCACTCCACCTGGTCGCCGACCACCGGCGCGCCGCCGACTTTCTGGGTGATGAAGTGGCTCAGTGGCATGTCCGGGTCGATGCCTTCGAGCTGCAGGCCGTACAGCGCCGAGACTGCGCCCAGTTGGGCGTCGCCTTCGAGGATGAAGTCGCCGAAGAAGCGCAAATCCAAGCCGCGTTGCGGCGCCTGGCTGAACAGTTTGCCCAGGGCCGGCAGGTTGTGTTCGTGACCGATCACGCAGAGCAGATCGTCGGCTTCCAGCACCGTACTACCCGACGGATGGAGCAGTTGCTGGCCACGGAACAGTGCAGCGATACGCGTGCCTTCGGGCATTTTCAGCTCGCGCAGGGCTGCGCCGATGCACCATTTTTCCGCGCCCAGGCGGTAGACGAACAGTTCCCACTCACTGGTGACGTGAACTTCCAGGGCGGCGCGGGAAATCGGCGCCGGCTCCGGTGGCACGGTCACTTTCAGCAGCTTGGCCACCCACGGCAGGCTGGTGCCTTGCACCAGCAGCGAGACCAGCACGATAAAGAACGCCAGGTTGAAGTACAGCTGTGCATGGGGCAGGCCGGCCATCAGCGGGAACACCGCAAGAATGATCGGCACCGCGCCGCGCAGGCCGACCCAGGCGATAAAGGCTTTTTCGCGGCCGTGGAACGCCTTGAACGGCAGCAGGCCGACCATCACCGACAGCGGCCGCGCAAACAGGATCATCCACAGCGCCAGGCCCAGGGCGGGCAGCGCAATCGGCAGCAGGTCGTGGGGCGTGACCAGCAGGCCCAGCACCAGGAACATGCCGATCTGGGCGAGCCAGGCCATGCCGTCGAGCATATGCAAAATGCCATGACGGCTGCGCACCGGGCGGTTGCCGATCACCAGGCCGCACAGGTACACGGCGAGGAAGCCGCTGCCGTGCAGGGCGTTGGTCAGGGCGAAGACGAACAGGCCGCCGGCGATCACCAGGATCGGGTACAGGCCGTTGGCCAGGTTGATGCGGTTGACCATCTGCAGCATCAGCCAGCCGCCGCCCAGGCCGATGAGGCCGCCGATGCCGAACTCGCGCACCAGGTGCAACAGCAGGTTCCAGTGCAGGCCGGTCTGGCCGCTGGCGAGCATGTCGATCAGGGTGACGGTGAGGAACACTGCCATCGGGTCGTTGCTGCCGGATTCGATTTCCAGGCTGGCGGAGACCCGTTCGTTGAGCCCCTTGCCGCCGAGCAGCGAGAACACCGCGGCGGCGTCGGTGGAGCCGACAATCGCGCCGATCAGCAAGCCTTGAATGATGTTGAGGTCAAACAGCCAGGCCGCGGCCATGCCAGTGAGGCCGGTGGTAATCAACACCCCCACCGTGGCCAGCGACAACGCCGGCCAGAGTGCCACGCGAAAACTCGCCACCCGGGTGCGCAAGCCGCCGTCGAGCAGGATCACGGCCAGGGCGAGGTTGCCCACCAGGTAGGCGGTCGGGTAGTTATCGAAGATGATGCCGCCGCCGTCGACGCCGGCGACCATGCCCACGGCCAGGATGATCACCAGGATCGGAATGCCCAGGCGGGACGAAAGAGAGCTCACCAGAATGCTCGCACTCACCAGCAACGCGCCGATCAAGAACAGGCTGTTGATGGTGGTCGCATTCAAAGGCAGTACTCCATGGGCAAAATAAGACGGACGCATTCTGACCATGCAGTCTGCGTGCCAGCGATTCTAACCTGTTGAATTGCCGCGCTGTCAAAAAGCTTTTAGCGACGGGCGCCGATCTAAATGTGGGAGGGGGCTTGCCCCCGATTGCGATTTGTCAGCTAGCTTATCTACAGCTGACCCACCGCAATCGGGGGCAAGTCGAATCGTCGCACCGCCCCTCCCACATTCTTAGAGGCGAAACCGCCCAACCATCCCGTTCAAGTCCACCGCCAGGCGCGACAACTCGCTGCTCGCGGCACTGGTCTGGCCGGCGCCGGTTGCCGATTGCACCGACAGATCACGAATGTTCACCAGGTTGCGGTCCACTTCCCGTGCCACCTGCGCCTGTTCCTCCGCCGCGCTGGCGATCACCAGGTTGCGTTCATTGATCTCGACAATCGCCGTGTTGATCGTATCCAGCGACATCCCCGCGCCTTTGGCGATGTTCAGCGTCGATTCCGCGCGCTCGGTGCTGTTGCGCATCGAATCCACGGCATGCTCGGTGCCGGCCTGGATACTGCCGATCATCCGTTCGATCTCGCTGGTCGACTGCTGGGTGCGATGCGCCAGCGCACGCACTTCGTCGGCCACTACGGCAAAGCCACGGCCGGCTTCCCCGGCGCGTGCGGCTTCAATCGCCGCGTTCAGGGCCAGCAGGTTGGTCTGGTCGGCAAGGCCACGAATCACGTCGAGCACCTTGCCGATGTCGCGCGACTCATTGGCCAGGTCGCCGATTAGCGTCGCGGTGGCTTGCACGTCGCCGCTCATGCGCTCGATGGCGCTGACGGTTTCCTGCACCAGGTCGCGGCCGTCACCGGCGGAGGTGGTGGCGTTGCGCGAGGCCTCGGAGGTGCTCACCGCATTGCGCGCGACTTCCTCGACGGCGCTGGTCATCTCGTTGACCGCGGTGGCGGCCTGTTCGATTTCGTTGTTTTGTTGGGTCAGGCCACGGGCGCTTTCGTCGGTCACGGCGTTAAGCTCTTCGGCGGCAGAAGCCAACTGAGTGGCCGAGCCGGCGATGCGTTGCAGGGTGTCGCGCAGCTTGTCCTGCATCTTGGCCATGGCAGCCAGCAGGCGGCCGGCTTCGTCGTGGCCATCGACCTTGATCGGGCGTGTCAGGTTGCCTTCGGCGATTTCTTCAGCCGCGTCCAGGGCCTGGGCGATCGGCAGGGTGATGCTGCGGGTCAGCAGCCAGGCGAACAACAGGGTCAGCGTCGTGGCGATGACCAGCAGCCCAACCACCAGGTCGAAGGCCAGGTTGTATTGGTCTTTGGCCTGCTGATTGGTGGTCAGGGCCATCTTGTTGTTGATGTCCGCCAGGCGCGCCAGCACGGCGTTGGTCTGCTCGGCGTTGCTCAGCAACTCGCTGTTGAGCAACTCGCGCAGCTCGTCGACCTGATTGGCCCGCGACATGCTCTTCATGCGCTCTTCGATCTGATGGTACTGGGCTAGCAGGCGCACGTATTCGTCGTAGGCCGCGCGTTCTTCGCTGCTGTCGATGAGTTTTTCGTAGATGCCCTGGGCGGTCCGAATCTGCTGGTTGCGCTGTTCGATGGTTTCCAGGGTTTTTTGCTGCACGTCTGGCCCGCGGTTGGTCAGCAAGCGGTATGACAGCACCCGCAGGCGCAATGTCAGCTGGGTGAACTCATCGAGGGCGCGAATACTCGGCACGCTGGACAGCGTGATGTCTTCTGCCGCCGCGCGGATTTTGCTCATTTGGTTCAGGGCGAACACACCGAGAAACAACATGAGTGCACCAATCAACGCGAAGCCTAGGAACGCGCGCGGCGCGATATTCATATTACGAAGAGACATGCGGGAGTCCTGGGAAGAAGCGCGATCCATGCGGCTATGAGACAGGGTGAGTATTACCTATCGGCAGTACGACTAAAGTCTAAAGTGGCGTGTGTTTTTATCGCATCTGACGAGGGGCCGGGTCGATTCAGGAACCAGATGGGGGAAATGCAGTCACTAAGGCTCGAAAGTGCGGCCCGGCCCTTAACAATCGGGCTGCGCGCCGGGGATAACCCTGGCATCCGAGGTGAATTTTCTTTATCGTCACCGCCCTTTTAAAAAGCCCAGGAAATCAAAATGTTAGAAGCATCCCTCAGCCAGCTGGAACAACTGGTCAGCGACCTGGTACAGCAGAATCAAGACCTGTTGGGCACCAATGAATCCCTCAAGGCGCAATTGGCCCGCGCCAAGGATGAGAACGACAGCCTGCAATTGAACCTGATGGAACAGGAAGAAAAGAACGGCGCCACCGCTGCGCGTATCCAGGCGTTGGTTGAGCGTGTGAGCGCAGGGCCTGTCAGCGCATGAACGAAGGGATAAAGGTCGTTTCGATTCTCGGAGAGGATTACTCGATCAAGGCTCCGGCCGGGGAAGATCAAACCCTGATGCACGCCGTGACCCTGCTCAAGGCCTCCCTGGCCACCACCAAGAAAAAGTACCCGACCCTGATCGGTGACAAGCTATTGGTACTGGCCGCGCTGAACCTGTGCGCCGAGCAGATCGAAATGCAACAGCGTCACCAGCAGGAACTCGACCGTTACCAAGAGCAAGTCAGCGCCACGGTCGAGGTGATTTCCAAGGCTATCGGACAGCCTTAGAACCACTCATCCTGCATGCCGAGGCACGTATCGTCGCGGGCCTCCAGTATTGCCAGTTCATGATGGCAGCCCGGTACTTCCCAGGTCAGGAAGTAGCGGGCCGCCTGGAGCTTGCCTTTATAGAACGCGGTGTCCGCCGCATTGCCCTTGGCCAGGCCTTCTTCGGCGCGAATCGCCTGCTCCAGCCAGCGCCAGCCAATCACCGTGTGCCCGAATACCTTCAGGTACAGCGCCGAATTCGCCAGGCTGCTGTTGACCTTGCCTTGGGCGAGATCCGTCAGCAGGCCGATCGTCACGCTTTGCAGGCGCGCCACCAACTGTTCCAGCGGTTCTCTCATGGCCTTCAGCGATGGATATTGCTGCGCCCGCGCGCCTGTTTCGGCGATCAACCGAATCAGTTGCTTCAGGCCCGCGCCGCCGTTCTGCGCGAGCTTGCGCCCCAGCAGGTCGAGGGACTGGATACCGTGGGTGCCTTCATGGATCGGGTTGAGGCGGTTGTCGCGGTAATACTGTTCCACCGGGTATTCGCGGGTGTAGCCGTGGCCGCCGAGGATCTGGATCGCCAGCTCGTTGGCCTTGAGGCAGAACTCCGAGGGCCAGGATTTGACGATTGGCGTCAGCAGGTCGAGCAGTTCGTGAGCGTGCTTGCGTTCGACGTCGGTTGCCAGGGTGGTGGTGTCGTCGAACAGGCGCGCGGCAAACAGGCCGAGGTCGAAGGCGCCTTCGACGTAGGCTTTCTGGGTCAGCAACATGCGCTTGATATCGGCGTGCTGGATGATCGACACCGGCGCGGTACTCGGGTCTTTGCTGTCCGGCAGGCGGCCTTGCGGGCGTTCGCGGGCGTATTCCAGGGAATACAGGTAGCCGGCGTAACCGAGCATCACCGCGCCCATGCCGACGCCGATGCGCGCTTCGTTCATCATCTGGAACATGCAGCTCAGGCCCTGGTGCGGTTTGCCCACCAGATAGCCGACACAGTGCCCGTTATCGCCGAAATTCAGCGCCGTGGACGTGGTGCCACGCCAACCCATCTTGTGAAACAGCCCGGCCAGCAACACATCGTTGCGCGCACCCAGGCTGCCATCGTCGTTGACCAGGAATTTGGGCACGATAAACAGCGAAATGCCCTTCACCCCGGCCGGCGCGTCCGGCAGTTTGGCCAGCACCATATGCACGATGTTTTCCGACAGCGGGTGGTCGCCGCCGGAGATAAAGATCTTGTTGCCCTTGAGCCGATAGCTGCCGTCCGCCGCAGGCTCTGCGCGGGTACGAATGTCCGACAGCGACGAGCCGGCATGCGGCTCGGTCAGGGCCATGGTGCCGAAGAAGCGCCCCTCGATCATCGGCTGCAGGAAGCGTTGCTTCTGCTCCTCGGTGCCGAAACTTTCGATCAGGTTGGCGGCGCCCATGGTCAGGAACGGGTAGGACGTTGACGCCGCGTTGGCCGCCTGGAAGTGCGCGAAGCAGGCCTGGGACAGCAATGTCGGCAACTGCATGCCGCCGGCTTCGAAACTGCGTGCGGCATTGAGGAAGCCGGCTTCCAGGAAGGCGTCCACGGCCGGTTTGACTTCCGGGATCAGGATGGCCTTGCCGTCCTCGTAGCGCGGTTCGTTTTCGTCGTTTTTGCGGTTATGCGGTGCGAAGTACTTTTCGGCGATGGTGCGGGCGGTACTGATGGCCGCGTCGAAGGTTTCGCGATTATGTTCGGCAAACCGCTCGCGCTGGGTCAGGCCCTCGGCATCGAGGACTTCGTACAGCTCGAAAGCCAGATTGCGGGAACTGAGGAGCGTCTCGGACATGGCGGCTTACCTGTGTGGGAAGGAGCCTGAGTCTAAGTGCGCGAATAAAGGCTGGATAGCAAGATTGATCTGGGTGATGGAGGGGCAGAACGCGGACGAGGAGTTGAAATACAGCCAAAATGTGGGAGGGGGCAAGCCCCTCCCACATGTTTACCGCGTTTCGGCAGTTAGCCGATGGTCATCAGGCTGGCGTTACCGCCCGCCGCTGCGGTGTTGACGCTCAGCGCACGCTCGATCACCAGACGCTCCAGGGCAATTGCCGTCTCGCCTTGGGACAAACCATGTACCCCGACAATCGCCCCGCCACGCTGGGCCACTTGCTGGCAAACCGCGCGCAGTTGATCGGAATCGCCGTGGTGCAGGACTGCGTCAAACAGCACATCGTCCTTGGTCCAGTCGGCCACGCGCTTGATCTTCGCCTGAATCTCTTTCGGCAGGCGTGGGAACAAGGCTTTGGTCAGCTCGGTTTCCGGCCATACCGCCGAACCGCCGACGGCCAATACCGCCGCCAGTTGGGTCAGCAGGTCACCTTCTACTTCTGCCAGGCACAGTACGTGCTCGCGGGGCAGGATGGCGTAGCTGTTGCGCTCGCCGGTCGGGCCGGCCAACAGGCGGGTGATACCGCTTTGCGATTGCGTGGCGAACCGGCTGCACAGGGCGCTCAGGTCGCTGAGCGTGTGGCTGTCGGCCCAGGCTTTCAAGGCGGTCAGCGGTTGGCTCATGGCGTCGCGCAGGCGCACGTCCGGTGCGGACAATGCATCGCCGCGAACGAAGGACTGCTCGATCGCATCGGTAGGACGCGTCGACAGCAGGCGGTACAGGTACAGCGGACCACCGGCTTTCGGGCCGGTGCCCGACAAACCTTCGCCGCCAAACGGCTGCACGCCGACCACCGCCCCGACAATGTTGCGGTTGACGTAGACGTTGCCGGCATGAACGTTGTCGATCACCTTGGCGATGGTCTCGTCGATGCGCGTGTGTACGCCCAGGGTCAGGCCGTAGCCGGAAGCGTTGATCTGGCCGATCAACTGGTCGATCTCCTTGCGCTTGTAGCGCACCACGTGCAGCACCGGGCCGAAGATCTCCCGTTGCAGCTCGTCGAAGCTTTCCAGCTCGATCAGGGTGGGCATCACGAAGGTGCCGCGCTTGATCTCTTCGCCGTCGGCGATCGCCACTTGGTACACCGCGCGGCCTTTGTCGCGCATGGCCTGGATGTGTTTCTCGATGCCGGCCTTGGCTTCGGCGTCGATCACCGGGCCGATATCCACCGACAGGCGCTCCGGGTTGCCCAAACGGCATTCAGCCATGGCGCCCTTGAGCATTTCGATGACGCGGTCTGCAGAATCTTCCTGCAGGCACAGTACACGCAGGGCCGAGCAACGCTGGCCGGCGCTGTCGAAGGCCGACGACACCACGTCGATGACCACTTGTTCGGTCAGGGCCGAGGAGTCGACGATCATCGCGTTCTGGCCACCGGTTTCGGCGATCAGCGGGATCGGTCGGCCCTGGGCATCCAGGCGTCCGGCGACATTGCGTTGCAGCAGGCGCGCGACTTCGGTGGAGCCGGTGAACATCACGCCTTTGACGCGATCATCGCCGACCAGGCGCGCACCAACGGTTTCGCCCTGGCCCGGCAGCAGTTGCAGCACGCCTTCCGGAATACCGGCTTCGAGCAGGATACGTACCGCTTGTGCGGCCACCAGCGGGGTTTGCTCGGCAGGCTTGGCCAATACCGGGTTGCCGGCGGCCAGTGCGGCGGCGACTTGCCCACTGAAAATCGCCAGCGGGAAGTTCCACGGGCTGATGCAGACCACCGGGCCCAATGGGCGGTGGGCGTCGTTGGTGAAATCGTGACGCGCCTGCACCGCGTAGTAACGCAGGAAGTCCACAGCTTCGCGCACTTCGGCGATGGCGTTGGCGAAAGTCTTGCCGGCTTCACGGGCCAGCAGGCCCATCAGCGGCTGGATCTCGCCTTCCATCAGGTCGGCGGCGCGTTCAAGGATCGCGGCGCGCTCGGCGGGCGGGGTCGCCTGCCAGATCGGGCCGGCGTTGATGGCGCACTGGATCGCGTTGTCGACGTCATCGACGGTCGCTTCCTGTACGTGGCCGACCACATCACGCAGGTCGGACGGGTTCAGCACCGGCGTCGCAGCTTCATTACTGGCGGCGCAACCCAACATCGGCGCGGCTTTCCAGTGATTGTGCGCGGTGGCCAGCAGGGCGCAGGACAACGACGCCAAACGGTGTTCGTTGGCCAGGTCGATACCGGCCGAGTTGGCGCGGTCGCTGCCGTACAGATCGCGTGGCAATGGAATACGCGGGTGCGGCAGGCCGAAGCCGCCTTCCAGCGTCGCCATTTGCTCGATGCTGGCTACTGGATCGGCCACCAGCTCCTGGATCGAGATGGACTGGTCGGCGATACGGTTGACGAACGAGGTGTTGGCGCCGTTTTCCAACAGGCGACGTACCAGGTAGGCCAGCAGGGTTTCGTGGGTGCCGACCGGGGCGTACACGCGGCACGGACGGTTCAGCTTGCCCTCGGCCACTTTGCCGACGACCTGTTCGTAGAGCGGTTCGCCCATGCCGTGCAGGCACTGGAACTCGTACTGGCCGGGGTAATAGTTCTGACCGGCGATATGGTAGATAGCCGACAGGGTGTGGGCGTTATGCGTGGCGAACTGCGGGTAGATGACTTCCGGCACCGACAGCAGTTTGCGTGCGCAGGCGATGTAGGACACGTCGGTGTATACCTTGCGGGTATAGACCGGGTAGCCTTCCAGGCCTTCGACTTGGGCGCGCTTGATTTCGCTGTCCCAGTACGCGCCTTTTACCAGGCGGATCATCAGGCGGTGGCGGCTGCGGCGCGCCAGGTCGATGACGTAGTCGATCACATACGGGCAGCGCTTCTGGTAGGCCTGGATCACGAAACCGATGCCGTTCCAGCCGCTCAGTTGCGGCTCGAAGCACAGGCGTTCGAGCAGATCCAGGGACAGTTCCAGGCGGTCGGCTTCTTCGGCATCGATGTTCAGGCCGATGTCGTATTGCTTGGCCAGCAGGGTCAGGGACAGCAAGCGCGGGTACAGCTCGTCCATCACCCGTTCGTACTGGGCACGGCTGTAACGTGGGTGCAGGGCCGACAGCTTGATGGAAATGCCCGGGCCTTCATAAATCCCACGGCCGTTCGAGGCTTTGCCGATGGAATGAATGGCTTGTTCGTAAGAGGCGAGGTACTTCTGTGCATCGTGTTCGGTGAGTGCGGCTTCACCGAGCATGTCGTAGGAATAGCGGAAACCCTTGGCTTCGAACTTGCTCGCATTGGCCAGGGCTTCGGCGATGGTTTCGCCGGTGACGAACTGCTCGCCCATCAGGCGCATGGCCATGTCGACGCCCTTGCGGATCATCGGCTCGCCGCTCTTGCCGATGATGCGGCTCAGGGATGAGGTCAGGCCTGCTTCGTTGTGGGTGGCGACCAGTTTGCCGGTCAGCAGCAGGCCCCAGGTGGCCGCGTTGACGAACAGCGACGGGCTGTTGCCCAGGTGCGGTTGCCAGTTACCGGTGCTGATCTTGTCGCGGATCAGTGCGTCGCGGGTGCCTTTGTCGGGGATGCGCAGCAGCGCTTCGGCCAGGCACATCAGTGCCACGCCTTCCTGGGACGACAGGGAGAATTCCTGCAGCAAACCCTGGACGATGCCGGCACGGCCGCCGGCGCTCTTCTGATTGCGCAGTTTTTCTGCAATCGACGCGGCCAGCTTATTCGTGGCTTCGGCCATCTGGGCCGGCAGGCGAGCCTGTTCGATCAGCATCGGCACCACTTCCGGCTCCGGGCGGCGGTAAGCGGCGGTGATCGAGGCGCGCAGTACGGATTGCGGCAGGATGCTCTCGGCGAACTCGAGGAAGCACTGATGGGCGTGGTCGGCCTGGACCTCGCCGGCGTCATCGGCCTCCTTGCTGCTCAAGCCATTGAGCTCGGTCAGGGTTGCACCACCCTCGAGTTTCTCCAGGTAATTGAAAATCGCCTGCTTGATCAGCCAGTGCGGCGTGCGATCAATGGAGGTCGCGGCCGCCTTCAGGCGCTCGCGGGTCGGGTCGTCGAGTTTGACCCCAAGGGTGGTTGTAGCCATTTTCTTATCCTCATGGGTGCCACTACCGAGTGGCATCAGCTGGCGGCAAGATTAGCTTCGGTCTGGAAGAGGTGCAACCGGGTGCAACCCTTTTTATGCATGAATTTTTCGCCGTTCCATCGGGAAAAAACCGACACTCGACCGAATCCGCTGCACTTTGGTGCATTTGCTTCTGAGATCGGCTGTTCTTGCTCCGAAAAGGAGCAAAAACGCGGTGTTTTCTGTAAAACACATCGAGGTGCAACTTATTCGCGAGAAACTGGTTGCACCTTATTTGCTTTGTTGAATAGCATTCGCGGCCAAGGTGCAACCACCCGTATGGTGTGGTTCATCGGCTGACGGCTTTCCTGGGGAAACGTCAGTCATAAATGCGCGCGATGCAGCTACGTTTACTCACTGGATCAGTGGGTGGCCGTCTGACAGACCGCCGCTACATAAAAACAAAGCCAGGGCGTCACTTCTATGAGCGTTAGTAATCCAACCCTGATCACGTTCGTGATCTACATCGCAGCAATGGTGCTGATCGGCTTCATGGCCTATCGCTCCACCAACAACCTTTCCGATTACATCCTGGGCGGTCGCAGCCTCGGTAGCGTGGTGACTGCCTTGTCAGCCGGTGCTTCCGACATGAGCGGCTGGTTGTTGATGGGCCTGCCGGGCGCGATCTACATGTCCGGCCTGTCGGAAAGCTGGATCGCCATCGGCCTGATCGTCGGTGCGTACCTCAACTGGCTGTTCGTGGCCGGTCGCCTGCGCGTGCAGACCGAGCACAACGGCGACGCCCTGACGCTGCCGGATTACTTTTCCAGCCGTTTCGAAGATAAAAGCGGCCTGCTGCGGATCATCTCCGCAGTAGTGATCCTGGTGTTCTTCACCATCTATTGCGCTTCCGGCATCGTGGCCGGTGCCCGTCTGTTCGAAAGCACCTTCGGCATGTCCTACGAGACTGCGCTGTGGGCCGGCGCGGCGGCGACGATTGCCTACACCTTCGTCGGTGGTTTCCTGGCCGTGAGCTGGACCGACACCGTACAAGCCACCCTGATGATCTTCGCGCTGATCCTGACGCCGATCATCGTGCTGCTGGCCACCGGCGGTATCGATACCACGTTCCTGGCGATCGAAGCGAAGAACCCCGACAACTTCAACATGCTGAAAAACACCAGCTTCATCGGCATCATCTCGCTGATGGGCTGGGGCCTGGGTTACTTCGGCCAGCCGCACATCCTCGCGCGTTTCATGGCGGCGGATTCGGTGAAGTCGATCGCCAAGGCGCGTCGCATCTCCATGACCTGGATGATCCTGTGCCTGGGCGGCACCGTGGCCGTGGGCTTCTTCGGCATCGCCTACTTCTCGGCGCACCCGGAAGTGGCCGGCCCCGTGACCGAGAACCACGAGCGCGTGTTTATCGAGCTGGCCAAGCTGCTGTTCAACCCATGGATTGCTGGCGTTCTGCTGTCGGCGATTCTGGCGGCGGTCATGAGCACTTTGAGCTGCCAATTGCTGGTGTGCTCCAGCGCCCTGACCGAGGACTTCTACAAGACCTTCCTGCGCAAGAACGCTTCCCAGGTTGAGCTGGTGTGGGTCGGCCGCGCCATGGTGCTGCTGGTGGCCGTGATCGCCATCGGCCTGGCCGCCAACCCGAATAACCGCGTATTGGGCCTGGTGAGCTACGCCTGGGCCGGCTTCGGCGCCGCGTTCGGCCCTGTGGTGCTGATCTCGGTGATCTGGAAGCAGATGACCCGTAACGGCGCACTGGCTGGCATTCTGGTCGGCGCGATCACCGTGATCGTGTGGAAGCATTTCGAATTGCTGGGCCTGTACGAAATCATCCCAGGCTTCATCTTCGCCAGCCTGGCGATCTACATCGTCAGCAAGCTGGGCGCGCCGACTGCGGGTATGGTTGAGCGCTTTGATGCTGCGGAGAAAGACTACAACCTCAACAAATAAAACCTCGGGCGTTATGCGCCTGATGTGTTGAAGAAAACGGCTCGCTATCTTTTGGATAGCGGGCCGTTTTTTCTCAACTGGTCAGTCAAAGTAAATGACGGTCAGACCTATCAATCCGGCTGCGCCAATAAGCGCCGTGCCATGAAGCATGAGCTTTGTGCTGCGCGGAAAGGCTTGTACCTGCGGGAGGTCAATGACTCCCCGTCTTGCATTTAGCCTGGGTAGTGCGACGGCCACATACACTGCGCAAAGCCTCATCATCCTTTCGCGCGGTGAGTTTCCCCAGTAGCTGCTGTGGAAGGCGACTAGGCGGCACTTGTCCAAGAGCGCTTCCATGGGTTCAAGTTTTCGGTAACACAAGAAGAGCCCGCTGATGGTGGTGGTGATGACTGCGGATGCAGAGCTGATGGCAATCAAGGAAGTGGCAGGGAGATTCAAGAAGTCATCAATACTCATACAAAAGCTCTCCTACCTTCTCGCCGCCTTTCCCACCTAGTGTCGTGGTTTTGGCGGGGGATTTTTCGGTGGTTTTTTGCTTTTGGGAAAAGGGCTACTGAGTTGCGCCAGGTTTCCGACAGAGGCGTGAATGTTCACTGCCTTTGCGCCGACGACCTTGCGGCACAAGGTCGCCTGCTTCACGCGCCATGCAGATGTTAGCCATGGCGCGCGGGTCGCTTATCTGGCCTCAGGCGTGTGTTGCAGCCAGCGCCTGTTGCAGATCCTCGATCAAGTCTTCAATCGCCTCGATCCCCACCGACAGGCGAATCATCTCCGGCTTCACGCCGGCCTTGGCCTGTTCCTGCTCGTTCATCTGGCGATGGGTGGTGGACGCCGGGTGGCAGGCCAGGGATTTGGCGTCGCCGATGTTCACCAGGCGTTTGAAGATTTGCAGGGCGTCGTAGAAGCGTACACCGGCTTCGTAACCGCCCTTCAGACCAAACGACAGGATCGCCGACGGTTTGCCCTGCATGTATTTCTGCGCGAGTGCGTGGTGCGGATGATCGGGCAGCCCGGCGTAGCTGACCCACTCGACTTCGGCGTGATCTTGCAGGAACCGCGCGACCTTCAAGGCATTCTCGGTGTGGCGTTCCATGCGCAGGGCCAGGGTTTCCAGGCCTTGCAGCAGCAGGAAGGCGTTCATCGGCGCCAGCGCTGCGCCGGTGTTGCGCAGCGGTACGGTGCGGGCGCGGGCGATGAAGGCGGCGGGGCCGAATTTTTCGGTGTAGACCACGCCGTGGTAAGCCGGTTCGGGCTGGTTGAGGCCGGGGAATTTTTCCGCGTATTTCGCCCACGGGAACGTGCCGCTGTCGACAATCACGCCGCCCAGGGAGTTGCCATGGCCGCCAACGTATTTGGTCACCGAATGCACCACGATATCGGCACCGAACTGGATCGGTTTGCACAGGATCGGCGTGGCCACGGTGTTGTCCACCATCAGCGGTACGCCACGGGCGTGGGCCACGTCGGCGAGGGCTTGCAGGTCGATGATGTTGCCCGCCGGGTTGCCGATGCTCTCGCAGTAGACCAGTTTGGTGTTGTCATCGATCAGTTCGGCGATGGCGGCGGCGGAATCGTCGCGGGCGAAGCGCACATCGACGCCAAAGCTCGGCAGCAGGTGGGCGAACAGGGTGTAGGTGCCGCCATAGAGCTGCGGCGTGGTGACGATGTTGTCACCGGCGCGGGTCAGGGTCTGGATCGCATAGTGGATCGCTGCGCTGCCGGCGGACACGGCCAGCGCGGCGATACCGCCTTCGAGCGCGGCCATGCGTTGCTCCAGCACATCGTTGGTCGGGTTCATGATCCGCGTGTAGATATTGCCGGGTACGTCCAGGTTGAACAGGTCGGCGCCGTGCTGGGCGTTATCGAATTCGAAGGCGACGTTCTGGTAGATCGGCACCGCGACGGCCTTGGTGGTCGGGTCGGACTTGAAGCCGTGGTGCAGGGCGATGGTGGCGTCTTTCATGGTTATTGTTGACCTCCTTGGTTTTTAAGGGCGCCCCCGGGCAGGGTGGGAGCTGGCTTGGCTGCGATGGCATCATCGCGGAGTGCAGGTAATACCGCGTCGCTTGTGTCGCGGGCAAGCCCGCACATGCTGTAAGGATTAGATTGTTTTCACAAGGACGCCTGTCTTTGCGGCATAAGGACCGCCCGGCATGCGGCCCTGCACCTTTGCCCGTGTAGCAGGTAAACTTCGCCCCCTGCGCAGGAGCAACCATGAATTATCGTCACGCCTTTCACGCCGGCAACCACGCCGATGTCTTCAAACACCTGACCTTGACCCGCCTCATCGCCTTGATGTCGCGCAAGGAGCAGCCGTTCGCCTACCTCGATACCCATGCCGGGATCGGTCTGTACGACCTGCAGGGCGATCAGGCCAACCGTACCGGTGAATACCTGGAAGGCATCGCCCGTCTGTGGGGCAAGAGCGATCTGCCGCCATTGACCGCCGACTACATGCGCGTGCTGCACGAGATGAACCCGGATGGCCAGTTGCGCTACTACCCCGGTTCGCCGGAACTGGCACGCCGCCTGACCCGCCCCCAGGACCGCGTGCTGCTCAATGAAAAGCACCCGGAAGACGGCGTGCTGCTCAAGGACAACATGAAGGGCGATCGGCGCGTCAAGGTTCACCTGGGCGAAGGCTGGCATGTGCCACGCGCGTTGCTGCCGGTGCCGGAAAAGCGTGCGCTGATGCTGATCGACCCGCCGTTTGAACAGCTCGACGAAATGCAGCGCTGCGCGGCGTCGCTCAAAGAGGCGGTCGGCCGCATGCGCCAGACGGTCGCAGCGATCTGGTACCCGGTGAAGGACCAGCGCATGCTGCGCCGTTTCTACCAGGACCTGGCCGGCACCGGTGCGCCGAAGTTGTTGCGCGTCGAATTGCTGGTGCATCCGTTGGACACGCCCAACACCCTGACCGGCTCGGGCCTGGCGATTGCCAACCCGCCGTGGGGCTTGGAAGAGGAGTTGCGTGAGCTGCTGCCGTGGCTGTCCAAGCAACTGGGCCAGACCCAGGGCGGGTGGCAGATGGATTGGCTGATTGCTGAGTAACCGAGTCTGGCGCAGGCCCATGTGGGAGGGGGCTTGCCCCCGATAACGGTGTGTCAGTCCATACATCTGTACCTGATACATTGCTATCGGGGGCAAGTCGAACCGTCGCACCGCCCCTCCCACATTTTTTTAGATCGGGCAGGTCACGCCTGTACCGCCAATCCCGCAATACCCCTGCGGATTCTTCGCCAGGTACTGCTGGTGATACGCCTCGGCGAAGTACACCGTCGGGGCCTCGTCGATTTCCGTGGTGATGGGGCCCAGGCCAGCCTTGGTCAGCTCTTGCTGATACGCCTGCGCACTGGCCTGCGCCGCCGCCAATTGCTCCGGCGTGGTGGCGTAGATCACTGAACGGTACTGGCTGCCGATGTCGTTGCCCTGGCGCATGCCCTGGGTCGGGTTGTGCAGTTCCCAGAACATCTTCAGCAAGTCTTCGTATTTCACCTTGGCCTGGTCATACACCACCAGCACCACTTCGCTATGGCCGGTCAGGCCCGAGCAGACTTCTTCGTAAGTCGGGTTCGGCGTGTAGCCGCCGGCATAACCGACCACGGTACTGACTACGCCATCGCGCTGCCAGAATTTGCGTTCTGCGCCCCAGAAGCAGCCCAGGCCGAAGATCGCGAAGCCGACGTCGTCGAGGAACGGGCCGAGCAGCGGGTTGCCGTTGACGAAGTGCGTCTCCGGCAGCGTCATCGGGGTTTCGCGGCCAGGCAAAGCTTGTTCTGCAGTAGGAAGCACGTTTTTGTTCACCAGAATTTCCGAGCGCAAGACCATGATCAGTCCTCTCGTCAGGTTGAGTTAACAGTAAAGAATCAGACAGCCAGTGTGCCCGAGTGTTACAGCGCTGTCAGGCGATTGGCCCGCGAGGGTAGCGTTTAAGCTTCTCGAGCAGCTCTGAACCGGGGATGGGCCGGTCGAACAGATAGCCCTGGCCGACGTCGCAACGGTGCCGACGCAGGAACGCCAACTGCTCGGCGGTCTCGATGCCTTCGGCCACGACCTTGAGCTTGAGGTTGTGGGCCATGGCGATCACGGCGGAGGTGATTTCCATGTCGTCCTGGTTGTCCGGGATTTCGTGGATAAAGCTGCGATCGATCTTGATGATGTCGATCGGGAATTTTTTCAAGTAGCTCAGCGACGAGTAACCGGTGCCGAAGTCGTCCATGGCCAGGGTCAGGCCCAGGCTTTTCAACTGGTCCAGTTGCAGACGGGTGTCCTCGGTGGCCTCCAGCAGCAGGCCTTCGGTCAACTCAAGTTCGAGCAGGTTGGCCGGCAGTTCTTCTTCCTTGAGGATCGAGGCAATCGAGGCCACCAGGTCCGGGTCGGAGAACTGTTTGGGCGACAGGTTGATCGCCACCTGCAGGTTGCCCAGGCCGGCGGCGCTCAGTTGCTTGCTCATGCGGCAGGCCTGGCGGGCGATCCATTTGCCGATGGGGATGATCAGGCCGGTTTCTTCGGCCACGCTGATGAACTGGTCGGGGCGGATCATGCCCTTTTCCGGGTGGTTCCAACGCAGCAGCGCCTCCATGCCCAGCAAGCGGCCACTGCGCAGGCACAGCTTGGGCTGGTAGAACACGTCCAGCTCGTTCTGGGTCAGGGCGCGGCGCAGGTTGTTTTCCACGAACAGTTTGTAGCTGGCCTCGGCGTTCAGCGCTTCGGTAAACACTTGTACCTGGTGTTTGCCGTTGGCTTTGGCCTTGTGCAGGGCCAAGCCGGCGTTGCGCATCAGGGTTTGCGGGTCGCGGCCATGCAGCGGCGCGCAGGCCAGGCCCACGGAGCCGGTGACGCTGATCAATTGGTTGTCGACGAACATCGGCTTGTCGAGGGTCGCCAGCAGTTGGCTGGCAACGAGCTGGCCGCTCTCCAGGTCGGTGTCGTCGAGCAATACCGCAAATTCGTTACTGGCAAAGCGCGCCAGGCTGCCACCGGCGCTGAGGCTGTTGCGCAGGCGCCGGGCCAGGCTGATCAGCAGCTTGTCGCCGGTCTGGTGGCCGAGGCTGTCGTTGATCCGCTTGAAGTTGTCGATGTCCACCAGCAACAGACAGATCGGGCTGTCGCTGTCGCGGGCAAAGCGTTCGTCGAGGTTGCGGATAAACGCCGGACGGTTGCCCAGGTTGGTCAGGTTGTCGGTATAGGCCAGGCGCTCGATGCGCTGCTGGGCCAGCTTGGTCTGGGTGATGTCTTCGTAGATGCCGATATAGTGGGTCAGCTCGCGATTGTCGCCATAGACCTTGGAGATCGACAGCTGGCCCCAATAGGGTTCCAGGTTCTTGCGTCGGCTCTTGAACTCGCCCTGCCAGCTGTTGCTCTTGGCCAGGCTCGACGGCGCGTCGAACAGCAATTCGCTGAGGTTTTCCAGCGCGGGCAATTGCGCCAGGCGATGGCCGTGGACCTCTTCGGTACTGTACTGGGTGATCGCGGTAAAACTGGGGTTGACGTACTCCACCACGCCATCGCAATTGACCAGCAGGAAGGCGTTGGCGCTTTGTTCCACCGCGCGCTGAAACAGGTGCAGGGCGCTGGTGGCGGTACGACGGTTGTGATTGTTGATCACTTGCGCGAACTGATCCGCCAGCTCGCCGGCAAAGGCGATCTCGTCGGACTGCCAGACGCGTGTGCAGCCGCTTTGTTCCAGGCACAGCACACCCACGACCTGGCCATCGACACGGATGCTCGCGTCGAGCATTGCATACACGTCGTTGGCCTGCAGCGATTCGGCCATTTCGCGGGTGCGTGGGTCGCGCATGACATTGGTAGCATCGATCGCCCGGCTGGTTTGCAGGGCTTCGAGATAGTCCGGAAAGCCACTGGCGTCAATTGGCTCAGGCAAGTGGTGGCGCTGATCGGCGCGCTGGTACGCCGAAATCGGTACCAGGCGCTGGCCTTCGAGGTTCCAGATGCTGGCGCAATCGATCTGATAGATATCGCAGGCGCTGCGGGTAATCAGCTCGGCGGCTTCCTGCAGCGAATTATTCGTGGTGTAGCGCTGGCGTGCGAGCAGCAGGATCAGCTCTTGCTGGGCGCGTACCCGTTCCAGGTGCAGCAACTGTTCCTGTTGCGCGCGCTGGTTGAGTTCCAGGGCGATCTGCAGCCGGCTGTTCTGGCTTTCCAGGTCTGCTGTCGGCGCTGTCGACGGGATCTCGCTGAACAGGCCGTCGACCACCATCAGGTAGCCCCGCAGCAGGTGGCGATTGTGTTGTTTGTAGGCTTCGCCCAGTTCCAGCAGGCTTAGAGGGCCGTCGTTGGTGTGCAGGGTGTAGCGCACCAGGTAATGAGGGCTCTCGGCCAGTTGCTGCTGGATGGCATCGTGCAGTTGATAGCGCGCCTGTGGCTCCATCAGGCTGGCGTAGGGCGAGCCGATCAGCGCGCACAGTTCAACCGCCGGCAGGCCGAATTGGCGCTCGCAATTGGGGTCTAGGTAGAGCAGGGCCCAGCTTGCCTCATTCAGCCGCTCGAAACGCAGCATACCGAGGCGCGAAGGCACCGGTAATTGCGTCACTACCTCGGCCGCCGTCCGGGCGACATCGGGTTGGCTTTTCATGGGGAAGCTCACTTGAAAAAACGCACTCGGCGCCGGGCTCACGCCCTCTTTACTGTTGCCTGCAGCAAGGTTGCATCATGCAGCCCAGGCTGACAAGAGAGGATGAAGGCTAAGTGCTATAAGGGTTGTATCGGCTACGCGGTCGATTTCTGCAATCGGGGTGATAGGTGGTGTACAACCCTGTTTTTACTGTCCAAGAAACGCGCAAAAAAAGCCCCGCCAAGTGGCGGGGTTGAGGTACGAGCGTGGCGCTCGGAAATCGATGCAATCGGGCCTCCCTCGTGCAAGGGAGGCCCGTCGCGGCTTACAGCAAGATGGTGCGGATATCGTTCAGCAGTTGGCTCAGGCGCTGGGTGAAGCGTGCCGCCGCGGCGCCGTTGATCACGCGGTGATCGTAGGACAGCGACAGTGGCAGCATCAGCTTCGGCTGGAAGGCTTTACCGTCCCATACCGGCTGGATGGTCGCCTTGGAAACGCCCAGGATCGCCACTTCCGGCGCATTGACGATTGGCGTGAAGCCAGTGCCGCCAATGTGGCCGAGGCTGGAGATGGTGAAGCATGCGCCCTGCATGTCGTCCGCGGTGAGCTTCTTGTCGCGGGCCTTGGCAGCCAGCGCAGCGGCTTCGGCAGCCAGTTGCAGCAGGCTCTTCTGGTCGACGTTCTTGATGACCGGTACCAGCAGGCCATCCGGGGTGTCGACGGCAAAGCCGATGTGAACGTACTTCTTGCGAATGATCGCCTTGCCGCTTGGCGCCAGCGAACTGTTGAAGTCCGGCAGCTCCTTGAGCAGGTGCGCGCAGGCCTTGAGCAACAGTGGCAGCACGGTCAGTTTCACGCCGGCCTTCTCGGCCACGGCTTTCTGCGCAACGCGGAAAGCTTCCAGGTCGGTGATGTCGGCCTGGTCGAACTGGGTCACGTGCGGGATGTTCAGCCAGCTGCGGTGCAGGCTCGACGCGCCGATTTGCATCAGGCGGGTCATCTGCACTTCTTCGGTTTCGCCGAAGCGGCTGAAGTCCACGACCGGGATCGGCGGAATGCCCGCACCACCGGTAGCATTGCCGGCAGCCGGGGCTTCCTTGGCTTTCTGCATCATGGATTTGACGTAAACCTGTACGTCTTCCTTGAGCACGCGACCGTGCGGGCCGGTGGCCGTGACGGCGTTCAGCTCGACGCCGAACTCGCGGGCCAGTTGGCGCACGGCAGGGCCGGCGTGAACCTTGGCACCGCTTCGTGCCGGTGCCGCCGCCGGGGCCGGTGCGGCCTCGGCGTTTGCGGCAGGCGCTGGAGCCGCGGCGACCGGTGCGGCTTCAGCCTTGGCAGCCGGCGCAGCGGCCGGTGCCGGGGCAGCAGCCGACGCAGCGCCTTGGACTTTCAGCTTGAGGATGAAGTCGCCAGTGCCGACTTCGTCTTCCAGCTTGACCGCGATGCTTTCCACCACGCCGGCAGCCGGCGAAGGGATTTCCATGGAGGCCTTGTCGGACTCCAGGGTGATCAGCGACTGGTCGGCTTCGACGGTGTCGCCGACCTTGACCAGCAGTTCGATGATCTTGGCCTTGCCCGACGAGCCGATGTCCGGGACATGAATGTCCTGGATGGTGGCTGCGGCCGGTGCGGCAGCCGGGGCCGCAGGGGCCTCGGCAGCAGCAGGTTTTTCAGCCGGCGCTGGCGCCGGTGCAGCTGCGGCAGCTGGAGCAGGGGCCGCAGCGGCGGCGCCCTCGATTTCCAGCTCCAGCAGTTCGTCGCCTTCTTTCAGGCGATCGCCCAGCTTCACTTTCAGGCTCTTGACCACGCCGGCCTTGGGAGCAGGGATTTCCATGCTCGCCTTGTCCGATTCCAGGGTCAGGATGCTCTGGTCGGCTTCGACGGTGTCGCCGACCTTCACAAACAGCTCGATTACTTCACCTTCACCGCTGCCGATGTCAGGTACGCGAATGAGTTCGCTCACAAAAAGTCTCCTCAGCAGTCCAGTGGGTTGCGTTTTTCCGGGTTGATCCCGAACTTGACGATGGCGTCAGCCACCACCTTGGGTTCGATCTCACCGCGGTCAGCCAAGGCTTCCAGGGCTGCCAACACCACGAAGTGACGGTCGACTTCGAAGAAGTGACGCAGCTTCTTGCGGCTGTCACTGCGGCCGAAACCGTCGGTGCCCAGGACTTTGAATTCCTTGGACGGGACCCACTGGCGAATTTGTTCCGCAAACAGCTTCATGTAGTCGGTGGATGCGATCACCGGACCTTTACGGCCAGTCAGGCATTCTTCGACGTAGCTCAGCTCAGGCTTCTGACCTGGGTGCAGGCGGTTGTTGCGTTCTACGGCCAGGCCGTCGCGACGCAGTTCGTTGAAGCTGGTCACGCTCCACACGTCGGCGCCTACGTTGAATTCGTCACGCAGGATCTTCGCCGCTTCACGCACTTCGCGCAGGATGGTGCCGGAGCCCATCAGTTGCACGTGATGCGCTGCTTCCTTGGTGTCTTCTTCGAGCAGGTACATGCCCTTGATGATGCCTTCCTCGACACCGGCCGGCATGGCAGGTTGCTGGTAGGACTCGTTCATCACGGTGATGTAGTAGAAAACGTCCTGCTGCTCCTGGGTCATCTTCTTCATGCCGTCCTGGATGATCACCGCCAGCTCATAGCCGTAGGTTGGATCAAAGGTGCGGCAGTTCGGAATGGTGGCCGCCAGGATGTGGCTGTGACCGTCTTCGTGTTGCAGGCCTTCGCCGTTCAGCGTGGTGCGGCCGGCGGTGCCGCCGATCAGGAAGCCACGGGTACGGCTGTCGCCTGCTGCCCAGGCCAGGTCGCCGATACGCTGGAAGCCGAACATCGAGTAGAAGATGTAGAACGGCAGCATCGGCTGGTTGTGGCAGGAGTACGACGTACCGGCCGCGATGAAGGAACTCATGGCGCCCGCTTCGTTGATGCCTTCTTCGAGGATCTGGCCCTTCTTGTCTTCCTTGTAGAACATCACCTGGTCTTTATCGACTGGCTCGTAGAGCTGGCCGACGGAGGAGTAGATGCCCAACTGACGGAACATGCCTTCCATACCGAAGGTACGGGCTTCGTCCGGGATGATCGGCACGATGCGCGAACCGACTTCCTTATCCTTGACCAGCTGCGCGAGGATCCGCACGAAGGCCATGGTGGTGGAGATTTCACGGTCGCCCGAGCCGTCGAGGATGGCCTTGAGGGTATCCAGCGCCGGTGTTGGGATGTTGACGCTCTTGGCACGGCGCTGTGGCACGAAACCGCCCAGTGCGGCACGACGCTCGCTCAGGTAGCGGGCTTCGGCGCTGTTCGGCTCTGGCTTGAAGAACGGCAGGTTTTCCAGCTCTTCGTCCTTGACCGGGATGTCGAAGCGGTCGCGGAACAGCTTCAGGCTGCCGACATCGACTTTCTTGGTGTTGTGCGCAGTGTTCTTCGCTTCGCCGGCACCGGTGCCATAACCCTTGATGGTCTTGGCCAGGATGACGGTCGGTTGTTCTTTGTGGTTGACCGCTTCGTGGTACGCCGCGTAGACCTTGTACGGGTCGTGGCCGCCACGGTTGAGTTTCCAGATCTCGTCGTCGGACAGGTCGGCAACCATCGCCTTGAGTTCAGGCGTGTTGAAGAAGTGTTCACGCACGAACGCGCCGTCTTTGGCCTTGTAGTTCTGGTACTCGCCGTCGATGACTTCGTCCATGCGACGTTGCAGGATACCGTCGACGTCCTTGGCCAGCAGTGGGTCCCAGAAACGGCCCCAGATGACTTTGGTCACGTTCCACTGAGCACCGCGGAACACGCCTTCGAGTTCCTGGATGATCTTGCCGTTGCCGCGAACCGGGCCGTCGAGGCGCTGCAGGTTGCAGTTGATGACGAAGATCAGGTTGTCCAGCTTCTCGCGGCCGGCCAGGGAGATGGCACCCAGGGATTCCGGCTCGTCGCACTCGCCGTCGCCCAGGAAGCACCAGACTTTCTGCTTGCCTTCGGGGATGAAACCACGGGCTTCCATGTACTTCATGAAGCGCGCCTGGTAGATCGCCTGGATCGGGCCCAGACCCATGGAAACGGTCGGGAACTGCCAGAAATCAGGCATCAGC
Organism: Pseudomonas sp. Y39-6; assembly: GCF_023651955.1. Taxonomy (NCBI): domain Bacteria; kingdom Pseudomonadati; phylum Pseudomonadota; class Gammaproteobacteria; order Pseudomonadales; family Pseudomonadaceae; genus Pseudomonas; species Pseudomonas sp. Y39-6. The sequence goes on from NZ_CP069594.1 coordinate 538,008, forward strand.
CAAGGGTGCGGGTAGGACGACAGGCCCTGACCGTCGACTTCCTGGCGGAAGTTGTTCATCTGTTCTTCGCTGATGCGACCTTCCATGAACGCACGGGCGTAGACGCCTGGCGAGGTGTGGCCCTGGAAGTAGATCAGGTCGCCGCCGTGTTCGTCGGTCGGGGCCTGGAAGAAGTAGTTGAAGCCGATGTCATAGAGCGTTGCGCTGGAAGCGAAGCTGGAGATGTGACCGCCCAGGTCAGAATCTTTCAAGTTCGTACGCATTACCATCGCCATGGCGTTCCAACGTACCAGCGAGCGAATGCGGCGTTCCATGAACAGGTCGCCAGGCATGCGTGCTTCGTGGGTAACAGGGATGGTATTGCGATATGGCGTGGTGATGGCGTAGGGCAGTTGCGAGCCGCTGCGGGTCGCGAGTTCGCCCATACGGGTCATCAGATAGTGAGCACGGTCTTCGCCTTCTTTGTCGAGAACCGATTCCAGGGCGTCCAGCCATTCCTGGGTTTCGACGGGATCGAGGTCTTGCATGGCTTGCTCCAGGGCGGAAAGGCTACCAGAATCGGTTGCCTGAAGTTTGCGACTGGCCTTGTGGGCAGACGACATAAATTCTTGGATGGCCGGAGGTTGCTCCGGCGTCCTGTAGTTTTACTACAAATCGTCGGCCATTTCAGCCTTTCGAATGTATATACGAGTAGTAAAACTACACAAGACTGAGCGGATTGCTCGGTCCGTTAGGTGAGCATAATCGTTATTGTTGATCTTTTGCGAAGAAGAAAAGGTAGAAATTTAATGTTACCTGCCAAAATTTATGAATTTTCAGCTATTTCTAACTTTTGTTCGACAGTCATTCATCGCGCCTGCCTCCTGCGTTCACCGCAACAAGCCCTTTACGCGCCGTTCAAGGATAGACCATGAGCCTTCCAACGCTGGCCGAGCTGCCGGCCGTTCTCTTGCCGTTCGCCATTCGGGCCGAACAGTCATTCCGTGACGCAGTGGCCGCGCTGGACGACGATCATGGCCTTTCTGAATGGACGCCGCAACGCTGGGCCGATTTCGCGCGGGTGTGCGCGGCCAGTGATTTCGTGATTGAACAGAGTGTTCGTGACCCGTTGATGTTGCTCGAACTGGTCGCCTGGGGCGAGTTGGACCGTGGTTTTGCGCCGGGCGAGCTGTGCGGGCAGATCGCCGGTGCCGTGCAACAGGCTGAAACAGAAGATGAGTTGGGCCGCGTGCTGCGCCGCCAGCGTACCCGCCAGCAAGTCCGCATCATCTGGCGCGACCTGACCCGCCAGGCGGATCTGGTGCAAACCTGTCGCGACCTCTCCGACATGGCCGACGCCAGCATCGACCAGGCCTACCAGTGGCTGTACCGGCGCCATTGCGCGCAGTTCGGCACGCCGACCGGGCGCCGCAGCGGTGAGCCGCAGCAGATGGTGATCCTCGGCATGGGCAAGCTCGGCGCGGTGGAGCTGAACCTGTCATCCGACATCGACTTGATCTTCGCCTACCCCGAAGGCGGCGAGACGGTGGGGGTGAAGCGCGCCCTGGATAACCAGGAGTTCTTCATTCGCCTGGGGCAAAAACTGATCAAGGCCCTCGACCCGATGACCGTCGACGGTTTTGTCTTCCGTGTCGACATGCGCCTGCGGCCTTACGGTTCGGCGGGCGCACTGGTGCTCAGCTTCAATGCGTTGGAACAGTATTACCAGGACCAGGGCCGCGACTGGGAGCGCTACGCCATGATCAAAGCGCGCGTGGTAGCCGGCGATCAGGTGGCCGGTGCGCAACTGCTCGACATGCTGCGACCGTTCGTCTACCGCCGCTATTTGGACTTCTCCGCCATCGAAGCGCTGCGCACCATGAAGCAGTTGATCCAGCAGGAAGTGCGGCGCAAGGGCATGGCCGACAACATCAAGCTCGGTTCGGGCGGCATCCGCGAAGTGGAATTTATCGCCCAGGCGTTCCAGTTGATCCATGGCGGGCGCGACCTCAGCCTGCAGCAACGGCCGTTGCTCAAGGTGCTGGGCACCCTGGAAGGCCAGGGCTACCTGCCGCCGGCGGTGATCGCCGAGTTGCGCGATGGCTACGAATTCCTGCGTTACACCGAGCATGCGATCCAGGCGATTGCCGACCGCCAGACCCAGATGCTGCCGGACAGCCCCGAAGACCAGGCGCGCATTGCCTTTATGCTCGGCTTCGCCGATTGGGCCGCGTTCCATGAGCGCCTGATGTACTGGCGTGGGCGGGTGGATTGGCACTTCCGCCAGGTGATCGCCGATCCGGATGAAGAAGACGGCGAAGAAAGCGAATTGGTCGTCGGAGGGGAATGGTTGCCACTGTGGGAGGAGTCCCAGGACGAAGACGCGGCCTGCCGCCAACTGGCCGAAGGTGGCTTCACTGACGCGCCCAAAGCGCTCAAAGCCTTGGCCGGCCTGCGCGGCAGCCCGCAATTGCGCGCCATGCAGCGCCTCGGTCGCGAGCGCCTGGATGCGTTTATCCCGCGTCTGCTGGCGCAGGCCGTCGAGCACGCCAACCCGGACCTGGTGCTGGAGCGCGTCTTGCCGCTGGTGGAAGCCGTCGCCCGCCGGTCCGCCTACCTGGTGTTGCTCACGGAAAACCCTGACGCCCTGCGGCGCCTGTTGACCTTGTGCGCTGCCAGCCCGTGGATCGCCGAACAGATCACCCGCTTCCCGCTGCTGCTTGACGAATTGCTCAACGAAGGCCGCTTGTTCAAGCCGCCGTTGGCGCCGGAACTCGCCGCCGAACTGCGCGAACGCCTTACGCGTATCCCCGAAGACGACCTTGAGCAGCAGATGGAAGCGCTGCGGCACTTCAAGCTGGCTCACCGCTTGCGGGTGGCTGCCTCGGAAATCGCCGGCAGCCTGCCGCTGATGAAAGTCAGCGACTACCTGACCTGGCTCGCCGAAGCCATCCTCGAACAAGTGCTGGCCCTGGCCTGGCGCCAGACCGTCGCCCGCCACGGCGCGCCGCAGCGGTTGGATGGCAGCGTGTGCGATCCTGGATTCATCATTGTCGGTTATGGGAAAGTCGGCGGCATCGAATTGGGGCATGGTTCGGACCTGGACCTGGTGTTTATCCATGACGGCGACCCGCAGGCCGAAACCGATGGCGCCAAGCCGATCGACGGCGCGCAGTTTTTCACGCGCCTGGGCCAGCGGATCATTCACTTGCTGACCACGCAGACCAACTCGGGGCAATTGTATGAAGTGGACATGCGCCTGCGGCCGTCGGGCGCATCCGGTTTGCTGGTGAGTTCCCTCGGCGCCTTCGCGCGCTATCAGGAAAACGAAGCCTGGACCTGGGAACATCAGGCCCTGATCCGCGCGCGGGTGTTGGTGGGCAGCCAGGACGTGGGCCGCGCCTTCGAACAGGTGCGGGCCAAGGTGTTGGGCCGTGAACGCGACTTGACGAAGCTGCGCCAGGAGGTCAGCGAGATGCGCGCCAAGATGCGCGATAACCTCGGGACCCGGGCCACGGCGGCCGGTACCGGCGCGAATGCCTTCGAACCGACGGTGGCGTTCGACCTCAAGCAGGACGCCGGAGGTATCGTCGATATTGAATTTATGGTGCAATACGCCGCTTTGGCATGGTCTGCGCAACATCCGTCGTTGCTGCGCTACACCGACAATATCCGCATTCTGGAGGGCCTGGAGCAGGTCGGGCTGATGCCCGCCGCCGATGCCCATTTACTGCGCGAGGTATATAAGGCCTACCGTTCCGCGGCGCACCGCCAGGCTTTGCAGAACGAAGCCGGTACGGTGGCCGGGGATCAGTTCGCCGACGAACGGCGCCAGGTGATGCGAATCTGGCAGGCGCTGGGGTTAAGCTGACACTCGATTAAATGAGCGACGCCAATCTAATGTGGAAACCGGCTTCATGTGGGAGCAGGCTTGCTCGTGATGCAGGCGCTGCGGTCTGTCTAGCGGACCGCGGTGATGCTATCGCGAGCGAGCCCGCTGCCACACAAAGTGCGATCTACAGTAATCATCGAGGCGGGGAGGCGTAAGCCTCCCCGCATCGTTTGTGGAAACTACATGAATATTCTGATCGTTGGGCCCAGCTGGGTCGGTGACATGGTGATGGCGCAGACACTGTTCCAGTGCCTCAAACAACGTCATCCCGACTGCCAAATCGACGTGCTCGCCCCTGAGTGGAGCCGGCCGATCCTTGAGCGCATGCCGCAAGTGCGCCAGGCCTTGAGCTTCCCGCTCGGCCATGGCGCCCTCGAACTGGCGACCCGCCGTCGCATCGGCAAATCCCTGGCCGGGCAGTACGACCAGGCGATCTTGCTGCCCAACTCGATGAAATCGGCGCTGGTGCCGTTTTTCGCCGGTATTCCCAAGCGCACCGGCTGGCGTGGCGAGTTTCGCTACGGTCTGCTCACCGACGTGCGCAAGCTCGACAAGGCGCGCTACCCGCTGATGATCGAACGCTTCATGGCCCTGGCCTACGCGCCGGGTGCCGAGTTGCCGACGCCGTATCCGCGCCCGAGCCTGCAGATCGACCCGATCACCCGCGACGCGGCCCTGGCCAAGTTCAGCCTGGCCCTCGACCGTCCGGTGCTCGCGCTGTGCCCCGGTGCCGAGTTTGGCGAGTCCAAGCGCTGGCCGTCGGAGCATTACGCCAAAGTCGCGGAGACGAAGATCCGCGAAGGCTGGCAGGTGTGGCTGTTCGGCTCGAAGAACGATCATGCGGTGGGTGAAGACATCCGCCAGCGCCTGATCCCCGGCCTGCGCGAAGAAGCGGTGAACCTCAGTGGCGACACCTCGCTGGCCGAGGCCATCGACTTGCTGTCCTGCGCGGATGCGGTGGTGTCCAACGACTCCGGGCTGATGCACGTCGCGGCGGCGCTGAACCGCCCGCTGGTCGCGGTGTACGGCTCGACCTCCCCAGGGTTTACCCCGCCGTTGGCCGACAAGGTCGAAGTGGTACGCCTGGGCCTGGAATGCAGCCCGTGTTTTGACCGCACCTGCCGTTTCGGCCACTACAACTGCCTGCGCCAGTTGTTGCCGCAACCGGTCAACGAAGCCTTGCAGCGGTTGCAGGGCACTGTGGTCGAGGTTCACTGAGTTGCGGGTACTGGTAATCAAGACCTCATCCCTGGGCGACGTGATTCATGCGTTGCCGGCACTGACCGATGCGGCGCGGGCGATCCCGGGCATTCGATTCGACTGGGTGGTGGAAGAAGGCTTTGCCGAGATCCCCACCTGGCACCCGGCGGTGGACAAGGTGATCCCGGTGGCGATTCGCCGCTGGCGCAAGAACCTCTGGCAAACCTTCAAAAGTGGCGAATGGCGGCGCTTCAAGCAGCGTATCCAGTCAACCAAATACGACCTGGTGATCGACGCCCAGGGCCTGCTCAAAAGCGCCTGGCTGACCCGCTACGTGCGCGCCCCGGTGGCCGGGTTTGACAAAAACTCGGCGCGTGAACCGATCGCGGCGCGCTTTTATTCGCGGCGCCTGGCCGTGGCCCGCGGGCAGCACGCGGTGGAGCGCCTGCGCCAGCTGTTCGCCGTGGCCCTCGGCTATGACTTGCCCAAGGCCCTGGGCGACTACGGCCTGAGCGTCGACAAGCTGCTCGGCCTGCCGCCGAAAAAGCCGTTTGTGTTGTTGCTGCACGGCACCACCTGGGACACCAAGCACTGGCCCGAAGCCTACTGGCGCGAGCTGGCCGAGCGCATGGGCCGCCTGGGTGTGGACGTGAAGTTGCCATGGGGCAATGCCGCCGAAAAGGCCCGCGCCGAACGCCTGGCCCAGGGCCTGGACAACGCCGAGGTGCTGCCCAAACTGAACCTGGCCGGCGTCGCCCGCGTGCTCGCCGGCGCCCGCGCCTGCGTTGCGGTGGACACCGGCCTCGGGCACCTGGCCGCAGCCCTGGACGTGCCGACCATTTCGCTGTTCGGCCCCACCAACCCCGGCCTGACCGGCGCCTACGGCAAGAGCCAGATTCACCTGGCCAGCGACTTCCCGTGTGCGCCCTGCCTGCTGAAACAGTGTACCTATCAACCCACGGCCGACGATCTGCGTCGGTTCGACATCAAGCGCGAATCGCCCCTGTGCTTCACGCGGCTGAACCCTGAGCGTGTGGCGAGCCGGCTGAGCACGTTGTTACTGGCCGAGGAGATGCACTGATGCAACTGGCGTTTGTTCTGTACAAGTATTTTCCGTTCGGTGGCTTGCAGCGCGACTTCATGCGTATCGCCCTGGAGTGCCAGCAGCGCGGTCATCAGATCCGTGTCTACACCCTGATCTGGGAAGGCGATGTACCGCCCGGCTTCGAAGTGCTGGTGGCGCCGGTCAAGGCGCTGTTCAACCATCGCCGCAACGAAAAACTCTACGCCTGGATTCAGGCCGACCTGGCCAAGCGCCCGGTGGACCGCGTGGTCGGGTTCAATAAAATGCCCGGGCTGGACCTGTACTTCGCCGCCGATGGCGTGTTTGAAGACAAGGCACAAACCCTGCGCAACCCGATGTACCGCTGGTTCGGCCGCTACAAACACTTTGCCGAGTACGAGCGCGCCGTCTTCGAACAGAGCGCCAAGACCCAGATCATGGTGCTCTCGGCCCATCAGCAGGAATTGTTCACGCGTTACTACGGCACCCAGGCGCAGCGCTTTCATTTGCTGCCGCCGGGCATCGCTCGTGACCGGCGCGCGCCGCCGAATGCCGCGCAGGTCCGCGCACAGTTTCGCGATGAGTTCGGCCTGGCCGAGGACGATTTGCTGTTGGTGCAGATCGGTTCCGGCTTCAAGACCAAGGGCGTCGACCGCAGCCTCAAGGCTGTGGCCGCATTGCCGTCGGCGCTGAAGAAACGTACCCGGCTGTTTGTAATCGGCCAGGACGACCCCAAAGTATTCCAATTACAGAGCGCCGCACTGGGCCTGGGCGAGCAAGTGCATTTCTTCAAGGGGCGCAGCGATATTCCGCGCTTTCTGCTGGGGGCCGACCTGTTGATCCACCCGGCCTACAACGAAGCGGCCGGCATGGTGCTGATCGAGGCGGTTGTCGCCGGCCTGCCGGTGCTGGTGAGCAAGGTCTGCGGTTATGCCTTCTATATCGACAAGGCCGGCAATGGCCGGGTGTTGGACGAGCCGTTCGAACAGGCTCAACTCAATCAATACCTGGTCGATATGCTCGACGATCCACAAGCGCGCGCGACCATGAGTCGCAATGGTCTGGCCTTCGCCGAGACGGCCGACCTCTATAGCATGCCGCAGTACGCTGCGGACCTGATCCTGGCGGAGCCGAACCGATGAAGTTGATGCTTGCCGAACCGTTCAAGACCCTTTGGGCCGGACGCGATGCGTTCGCCGAAGTCGAGAAGCTGGACGGCCTGGTGTACCGCGAACTCGATGCCCGTCGTACCTTGCGTACAGAGGTCGAGGGCCGCGGTTATTTCGTGAAGATTCACCGTGGTATCGGCTGGGCCGAAATCCTCAAGAACCTGATCACCGCGAAGTTGCCGGTATTGGGCGCCGGCCAGGAATGGCGGGCGATCCAGCGCTTGCAGCAAGTCGGCGTGCCGACCATGACCGCCGTGGCTTATGGCGAAAAGGGCAGCAACCCGGCCGACCAGCATTCGTTTATCGTCACCGAAGAGCTGGCGCCCACCGTCAGCCTCGAAGACCTGAGCATGGACTGGCTCAAGCAACCGCCATCGTCAGTCATCAAGCATGCGCTGATCGCCGAAGTGGCGCGCATGACCGGCATGATGCACCGCGCCGGGGTCAACCATCGCGACTGCTATATCTGCCATTTCCTGCTGCACACGGACAAGCCGCTGGTGGCCGATGATTTCAAGTTGTCGGTGATCGATCTGCACCGTGCGCAGGTGCGCTCGAAGATCCCGCTGCGCTGGCGCAACAAGGACCTGGCGGCGCTGTATTTTTCGGCGCTGGATATCGGCCTGACCCAGCGTGACAAGCTGCGTTTTCTCAAGGGCTACTTCCAACAGCCGTTGCGCCAGATTCTCGCCGAAGAGGCCGCACTGCTGCAGTGGCTGGAGCACAAGGCGGCCAAGCTCTACGCGCGCAAACAACGTTACGGGGATGCGCTCTGATGGCGGGTTGGAACCTGGAACCCGCATACGCCGGCCTCGCGGATGATTTTGGAAGCCTTGAAGCGGTGTTCGCCCTGCAAGGCGAGCGGCTGACCCGCGACCCGCTGTCGGAAGTGATCCGGGTGGCGCGCGGCGGGGTCAATTATTACGTCAAGCGCTACGTCGGTGCCGGCAAGGGCCTGCGCCGCTACCTGGGCAAGCCGCGGGTGAAGTCCGAGTGGCAGAACCTCAAGCGTTTCGCCAAGTGGGGCATTCCCACCGCCGACGTGGTCGCCTGGGGCCTGGAGCGCAATGGCCTGGCCTACGCCCGGGGCGCGCTGATCACCCGTGAGTTGCCCAAGACCGAAGACTTGTCGGTGCTGGCCGAGCGCAGCGACGTGCGCCTCAAAGACCCCAAATGGGTCGATGCGGTCAGCCGCCAGCTCGCCGAATACACGCGTACCATGCACGATCATCACTTCACCCATAACGACTTGAAGTGGCGCAACCTGCTGATCGACGACCAGCACACCCTGTACCTGATCGATTGCCCCAACGGCGATTTCTGGCGCGGGTTCTGGCTCAAATACCGCATCACCAAAGACCTGGCCTGCCTGGACAAGGTGGCCAAGTATCACCTGTCGGCCACCCAGCGCCTGCGCTTCTACCTGCAATACCGCCAGCGCGCGCACCTGAGTGCGTCGGACAAACAGCGAATTCGCCATGTGGTGAAGTTTTTCGAGGGACGCGAATGAGTGATTTCCTGGCGGCCGAAGACCGCGCTCTGCTGGAGCGCAACGGTCTGGCCAGTTTCGATGCCCTGTGGGCCAAGCAACTGGACGCGGTGGACGAGCCGAACACCAGCCGTGGCGGCTGGAGCAGCGTGTTCCGCCTGGAGCTCGACGGCCACGGTTACTACCTCAAGCGCCAGAGCAACTACCTCACGCGCAGCTTGCACCGACCGTTTGGCGAGCCGAGTTTTTCCCGCGAGTTTCGTAACATCAGCCGTTATCGCGCGTTGGGTATCCCGGCCTTGCAGGCGGCGTTCTACGGTGAGCGCAAAGTCGCTGGCGAGCACCGCGCGATGCTGTTGACCCGCGCCCTGGACGGCTGGAATGACCTGGACTCGTTGCTCGAACAGTGGCCGCAACTGAGCGACGCCCAGCACCGTGCGATCCTGTTGGCCTGCGGCCAATTGGCGCGCCGTCTGCACGGCGTGGGACAGGTCCACGGGTGTTTTTACCCCAAGCATATTTTCCTGCAGGCCACCGGCGACGGTTATGCCGCGCAGTTGATCGACCTGGAGAAAACCCGCCCACTGCTGTTTGGCTGGCGTGACCGGGTCAAGGACCTGGAGCCGCTGTTGCGCCGTGCGCCGCAGTGGTCGGATGCGCAAACGCGTCACCTGCTGGCGGCGTATCTGGAACAACCTGAAGACAGCCCGCTGGTCGCCACCTGGCAGCAGCGCCTGACCGCTCGCCGCAGCCACAAGGAGCACCGTTGATGCGTTTATCCGCGCTGAAACAGGCCGGCCGCAGCCCAAACCTGCCGCTGACCATCGAACTGGCGGACGCCGCAGGCCCTGGTCAATTGCAATTGCTCAGCCTGTTGCGCGTGTTGCCGGGCCAGCGCTATGTGGGCGCCGGTGTCTGGCGCGGTCGCGCGGTGTTGGCCAAGTTGTTGGTGGGCAGCAAGGCGGCGCGGCATTTTCAGCGTGAGCTCAACGGCGTGCGCCTGCTGGCCGAGCAAGGCCTGACCACGCCGCTGCTGCTGGCCGACGGTTTGCAGGAAGGCGAGGGCGGTTGGCTGCTGTTTGAGTTTATCGACGGCGCCGAAAGCCTGGCCGATGCCTGGCAAGCGGTCGAAGGCCTGCCGCCGTTGGCCGATGAGCAGACCGCTGTGCTCGCCGAAGCGCTGGACGCGATCGCCCGCATGCACGCCAAGGGCCTGTGGCAGGAAGACCTGCACCTGGACAACCTGCTGCGCCAGGGCGGCAAGCTGTACCTGATCGATGGTGCCGGGATCTGCGTGGAACAGGCGGGCCAGCCGCTGTCGCGCAACCGGGTGCTGGAAAACCTCGGGGTGTTTTTCGCCCAGTTGCCGAAAAACCTCGCGCCGTTTACCGAAGAGTTGCTGGTGTATTACCTGCTGAGCAACGGCGAGCATGCGTTACCGCTCGAAGCCCTGGAGAAGCAGGTGCGCAAGGTCAGCGCCTGGCGCCTGAAGGACTTCCTCGACAAGGTCGGCCGCGAATGCACACTGTTCAGCGTGGTGCGCGGCGCGTTTGGCTTGCGGGCGATCCGTCGCGAGGAGGAGCGCGCGATGCTGCCGGTGCTGGAGCAGGCCGATGCCTTGCTCGACCAGGGGCATTTGTACAAGACCGGCGGTGCGGCCAGCGTGGCCAAGGTCGAAGTGGCCGGCCGGCCGCTGGTGATCAAACGCTACAACATCAAGGGCTTCGCCCATTGGCTCAAGCGTTTCTGGCGCCCGAGCCGCGCCTGGCATTCCTGGCGCGAAGGCAATCGCCTGGCGTTCCTCGGCATTGCCACACCCAAGCCGCTGGCCGTGCTGGAAAAGCGCTTTTTCTGGCTGCGCAGCCGCGCTTACCTGGTCACTGAATACCTGCCGGGGCCGGACATCATCGAGCGCTTCGCACCGTATGTGGAGCAGGGCGACGCGCCTGAAAACGAACTGCTGGCGCTGGACCACCTGTTCGCCGAGCTGATACGCGAGCGCATTAGCCATGGCGATTTCAAGGGCCATAACCTGTTCTGGCACGACGGCCGCTGGGCCTTGATCGACCTGGATGCGATGCGCCAGCATCGCTCCGACGCCAGCTTCGCCGCGGCGTTTGCCAAGGATCGCGCACGCTTCATGCGTAATTGGCCGCAAGGCAGTGCGCTGTATCAGGTCATCGATCAGCGTTTGCCGAAGGAAGTCGGCGGCGCCGGCTGACGGTCGAGCGGGTTTTTCAGGTAGGACGCGGTCAAGTGTGGGGGCGGGCTTGCAGGGGCCTGTCCCCCAGCAGCCAGTTGGCCTGCACGAACTGCTCGAATCTGGCAATTATGTATCATTTTATACAATGCCCGGTTGCGAGGCTGTCTTGATACGGGTTGCGGGCTTTAAGTAAGTTAGAAGTTGAAACGGATTCGGCGGATAGCGCGAAGTGTGCTGGCTTATATCAGACTTGTCCTAGAGCAATTTATTGGGGCAAGGTATTTGTTTGGTTGTATTGTACTTCTTGTTTTAAACGGATACATGTGTGGCGCATGTTGCGGGTTGAGCATTCTTTTGTCGTTCTATAAATTTGTTCTACAGCCGATGAGGTTGTTCAATTATTTATAGGAGGTTTTTATGTCGTCTATCAATGCTAACTCAAACGTGGCTGCTGATTATCAGAGGTACGAAAATAATAACTTTAATGAGAAGGGGCAAAACAATCCGCTGGATCAGGCGGCCGGGGAAGATGCTGAGTATTTGGGTGCGCAAAATCAGCCGATTGATCATGAGATTCAATCCGACGGTAATGGTGGTTTCTATCAGCCGGGTACGGGCAGGGGGCAGCCGGGTAATGGTGAGCCAGGGTTAGGAAGCATCAACGTTGGAGCGGGGCATCAAATTGACTTTGATGGTGCGGAGCCTCCGCGGTCGCTGCACTATTAAGGCGCCCGTGGGCGTGTAACGTCGAAAAGAATGCTGCTGCATGGGTATGCGCAGCATTCATGTCGTCTCGTTGTTATTGCGTTTTTTGGGTAATGGGTTTCATGCCGTTGATCATGTTGATAGTTGCAGGTGCGGTTTAAAGGAAGGGTTGGTTTGAACGTTAACCAAGCGTATTGATTTGCCCGTCAGTGCTCTTTGCTCCGGTGTGTTCGCGGCGCGAAGCAACTAATCCTGTATTGTCTTATCGGAACTTTCTCACATGACGTATCGGTGTGCCGGTGTAGGCTATCTTCGCTGGCGATGTTAGTGTGGTCGACCCTCTATGCTGAACGGTGTCGTTCATGATCCGTATGTACCCTGTGTTGCTTGCTGCTCTCCTGGCAATCTCCGGTTGCGGGACCATCAACACCGTCTTTCGCCCGGACGCTGTCGCCAGCCAGAACCTCAAGGAGTCGCGCAGCTACTGCGAAAATATCCCGCGCATCTACAGTGGGGTGATCTACGGGTTTTGTACGCTCAATGCTGAGCCCGCCCCAGAAAAAAGCCTGAATGACCGAGCCCTGTCGGACCACGAGAACAATGCTTTCCCGATCATCGCCATCGAGTTCATCGGCTCTGGCGTGCTGGACACCCTGGTCCTGCCCTACACGATCTACCGTCAGAACAAGGACGGCAGCATCGAGATCTTCCGCTGAACCTCCTCGACGCTCGCCGCTAACAGCTTCCTCCTGCTTTTGAGCTATAATCCCGCCCTTTAGCTGTTTCTCGCCCAGGCGAGAGGCACACTTTTTTCAGGCGTAACGCGCCTGCATGCAGACTAAAAGAGGCTAGACCCCTGTGGCATTGACGATTCTTGGCCTGTCCGGCGCCCTTAGCCATGATCCTTCCGCAGCCCTGTATATCGACGGCAAGCTGATCGCGGCCGCCGAAGAAGAACGCTTCGTGCGCGACAAGCATGCAAAGCACCGCATGCCCTACGAATCGGCGAAATTCTGCCTGGAACAGGCCGGCATCAAGCCCTCCGACGTTGATGTGGTCGCGATCCCGTTCGCCCCGATCAGCCTGTTCGGCGAAGCGCGCTGGCACTATGCCAAGCGTTACTGGTACGCCCCGGACCGCGCTCTCGATGCGATCCTGATGGGCAACCGGCGCTACAAGCGCTACCGCAACAAGATCGTCTGGTGCCTGGAACAGCTGGGCTTCGATCCGAAGAAAATCAAGATCGAGCCGGTTGAACACCACTTGGCCCACGCCTCCAGTGCCTACCACTGCTCCGGCTTCAAGGAGAAAACCGCGATCCTGGGGATCGACGGCAAGGGTGAGTACGCCACCACGTTCTTCGGCTACGGCGAAAACGGCAAGATCCACAAGATCAAGGAATTCTACGATCCGGACTCCCTCGGCGGCCTGTACGGCGCGGTCACCGAGTTCCTCGGTTTCGAGATGCTCGACGGCGAGTTCAAGGTCATGGGCATGGCGCCTTATGGCGATGCCAGCAAGTACGATTTCTCGCGCCTGGCCTCCTTTGAAAACGGCGAGCTGGTGATCAACACCGACTATGCCAACGTCATCGGCCTGCGTCGTTATAAAGAGAAGGGCAAGGGTTTCTACTTCTCGCCCAAACTGATCGAGTGGCTGGGGCCCAAGCGCGAAGGCGACATCGCCGACGAACCGTACATCCACTACGCGGCCAGCATGCAGGCGCTGTTCGAGAAGCTGTCCCTGCAGATGATCGACTACTACCTGGGCGACATCCTCAAGGAAACCGGCAAGCTGGCCTTCGCCGGCGGCTGTGCGCTGAACGTCAAGCTGAACCAGAAGATCATTGCCCGTGACGACGTGAAAGAGCTGTTCGTGCAACCGGCGTCCGGCGATGCCGGCACCGCCGTGGGCGCCGCCGCTTACGTGTCCAACGCCCGTGGTGTGCCGGTGGAGAAGATGGAACACGTCTACCTCGGCCCGTCCTACAGCAACGAAGACGTGATCGCCGCTTGCGCCAAGCACCCGAGCAAGCCGGACTGGCGCAAGATCGACAGCATGCCTAAACGCATCGCCAAGATCATGGTCGACGGCAACCCGGTGGCCTGGTTCCAGGGGCGCATGGAGTTTGGCCCGCGTGCCTTGGGCGGTCGTTCGATCATTGGCTGCCCGAGCGCTACCGGCGTGGCGGACCGCATCAACCATCAGATCAAGTTCCGCGAGCGCTGGAGGCCTTTCTGCCCGTCGATGCTCGACACCGTGGCCCCGCTGATGATCAAGGTCGATCACCCGGCGCCGTTCATGACCTTCACCTTTGAAGTGTCGGAAGAGTGGAAAACCCGCGTGCCGGAAGTGGTCCATGAGGATGGCACGTCCCGCGCCCAGGTGCTCAAGCGCGAATACAACCCGCGCTACTACGACATGATGAAAGAACTCGAAGTGCTGACCGGCAACGGCGTGTCCCTGAACACTTCGCTCAACCGTCGTGGCGAAGCGATGATCTGCTCGCCGACCGATGCGCTGAACATGTTCTTCGGTTCCGACCTGCAGTACCTGATCATGGAAGACATCCTGGTGGTCAAGGACGGCGTGGACCCTTATGACGCTGTGGTTTAAATGCTGAATCGCTTCCAGGGTTGGCGTGAACGCGGCTGGGTACCTGTCGAGGCCGAGGTCTACGCCCAGGCCTGGCAGCGGTTTGGCGGCAGCGTGGCGACGCATCCGCTGATCGTCGAACGGTTGGCGGACCTGGCGCAGATTCCGGTGCGCTACCTGGGCTGGGAGCAGGACGGCGAACTCAAGGGCGCGATTGCCACTTGGGGGCGCGACCTGGCCTTGTCCAAGGACGTGCTCAAGCGGCGCGGCAAGAAAGGCGTGTTCGATCTGGGCAATGCCGAAATCATCCTGCCGATCGCCGCCGACGCGCAGTTGCCGGTACGCCACCGTGGGCGCTACCTGTCGGCGTTGAACGAGGGGCGCGTCAGCACCCTCAAGCCCCAGGCCGAGCAGTTGGCCATGGCGCGCACCCCGGAAGACCTGTCGAAGAAGTTTCGCTACAACCAGCGCCGCGAATTGCGGTTGCTCGAAGAAGCCGGCGGCGTGGTGCGGGCGGTGAGTGAGTTTTCCAGCGGCGAGCTGGCGGCGATCTACTGCGACCTGTTCCAGCGCCGCTGGGGCTTCCCGGCCACCGGCGCCGAGCATCTGGCGCAGGTGCTGGGCTTGCTCAAGGAGTTCCTGGTGGGCTCGGTACTGTTTCTCAACGATGCGCCGATTGCCGTGCAACTGGTGTATCGCGTCGAGGCGCCCGAGTGGGTCAGCATCGAATACGTCAACGGCGGTGTCGACCCTCAGACCCGTGAGTTCAGCCCCGGCAGCGTGTTGAGTTTCCTCAATACGCAAAGCGCCTGGGAACAGGCGCGGGCCGTGGATAAACCGCTGCGCTTTTCCTTCGGGCGCGCCGACCGTGAATACAAGGAGCGCTGGTGCAACCCGGTGCCGGTGTTCAGCCTATGAGCCGCAAGCAGCAACTGCTCAAGCGTCATCGGCGCACCAAGCGCATCGCGCTGCTGATTGGCTTGCTGGTGCTGATCGCGGCCGGTGTGCTCGTGGCCTGGTGGCTGCCGTTGATTCTGGCGGTGGTGCTGTGGGCGGCCCATGAAGCCTGGTTTGCCGATCATCTGTTCTATTCGCCCAACGAGGATTATGCCTACGCATTCCCTCACGGCAGTGAAGTGCCAGGCCTGCGCCTGGACGCGGGGCGGCTGCTGCTGGACGCGCCGCTGGCGGCGGACGACACCCTGATCGTCGGCATCGAGCTGCGCAGCTCGTGGCTCGGGCGTTTCATCGACCCGGCGGTGGAACTGCTGGGCCTGCAAACGCCGGACCGGCAAGTGTTCGAGCGCGGCGTCGGCGGGCGCCGTTACCTCAATCTGACCGGCGCCGCCGAGGCATTGGCCGCCGGCAAACTGCGGGTGCGCGGGCGTTTTTGCCGGATCAACGGCCAGCCGACGCTGTGGCGTTTCCGTCAGCCGGATTATCGCCAGCAACGTGTGATGGTGATTGCGCCCCATGCCGACGACGCCGAACTGGCGGCCTTCAGCCTGTACAGCCAGGCGGCCGAAAGTTGGATCGTCACGTTGACCGCCGGTGAAATCGAAGCCGAGCATTATCAACAGATGGGCCTGCCCAAGGCGCAAGCGGCGCAACTCAAAGGGCGCCTGCGGGCCTGGGACAGCATTGCCGTGCCGCGCTGGGCCGGCGTTCCCGAAGCACAGTGCGTGCAATTGGGCTACTTCTGCATGCAGTTGGCGGCCATGCAGGCCGCGCCGGACCAGGCTCAAGCCTCCCGCGAGGCGCAATTGAGCGATACGCGGCTGTTTCGTCAGTTCAATGCCTTTGCGCTGCCCGGCGACGTGGACGGCGCGCCGACCTGGCACAACCTGATCGCCGACCTGCGCGCGCTGCTGCTCAAGGCGCGACCGCAGGTGATCGTGCTGCCGACGCCGTTGCTCGACCCGCACGCCGACCATATCTGCGCTCACGCGGCGATACTGGAAGCCCTGGAAGGCCTGGCGTGGCAGCCCGACACATTGCTCGGCTACGCCAATCACTTGCATGATAACGACCGCTGGCCCATGGGCGACTCGGGCGCCGGCGTGGCCCTGCCGCCGCGTTTCGACACCGCGGACGAACTGGTCCCCTGCAGTTTCACGCTCGCCTTGAGTCAGCAGCAGGACAAGGCCATGGCCCTGGGCATGATGCACGACCTGCAACCGCGCGCGCCGTTCAAGCGCCGTGTGCGTCGCTGGTTGCAACAGGTGCTGGCCGGGCGTAGCCCATCGCCATACGGAGAGAACGAATTCTTCCGCAAGGCTGTGCGTCGGCATGAATTGCTGTGGGTCCTGAAACAGGACTGAGACCTTATTTACGGCAGACCGCATCCGTTTGCCGCACCATTTTTTGCCGGGCTGCGCGCCCGCAGCCAGATCGCTGCATGGAGAGTTATGAAGCCTCGTTTCAAGGTTTTGCAGTTACAGCCGGACTACAACGTCAAGACCAATGACTTCGCCGACCTGGGTGAGCAGATCGTCAAATCGTTGCCGGTTGAACGCTTCGAGGTGACATCGGGGTATCTCAGTGGCCGCCCGTTACCGGGCCAGCCGCTGAGCGTGGCCGAGCACTCCCACTATTTCGAACTGCCGGAGAAGTCCCTCAAGGGCATCCGCTTTGGCGCCATGTGGCAGATCTACAAGTATTGCCGCGAGCAGAAGTTCGATGTGGTCATCTGCAACCGCTTCAAGTCGGTGAACATGATGCTGTCCCTCAACCGCTGGTTGAAGATCCCGCTGTGCATCGGCATCTCCCATGGTTTCGGCGAGTACGCCCGTGGCTACCGCCGGCGTCAGACCCAGCGCTGGGTGAGCCCGGCGTGGCGCTTCGTCGGCGTGTCGGAGGCGGTGCAGGAGTACCTGGTGGCGCTCAATTGCGGGTTCACCCGTGAAAACACCACCTATGTCACCAACGCCATCGACATCCCGCAGGCAGAAGCCTTGCAGTTGCCGCGCGATGAAGCACGCAAGGCCCTGGGCCTGCCGCTGGACGCGCGGATGATCGGCGCCCTGGGCCGCCTGGTGCCGATCAAGGGCCACACGCATCTGCTGCAGGCGTTTGCCACGCTCAAGGACAAATACCCGCAGGCACAGGTGGGGATCATCGGTTCCGGCCGCGCCGAAGCCGACCTGCGTGCCGACATCGAGCGCCTCGGCCTGACCGGTCGCGCGCACCTGTTGGGGTTCCGTGAAGACGGCATGAAGTACGTGCGCGGTTTCGATATCTGGACCATGCCGTCGCTGTTCGAAGGCCTGGGCCTGGCGCTGCTGGAAGGCATGAGCGGGCATTTGCCGGTGATCGCCTCCAACGGCCCGGCGATGCTGCCGCTGGTGCAGGGCGCGGGCGGGCTGTCTCACGATCCGGGCAACGTCGAGCAACTGGCTGCGGCGCTGGATACTTACCTGGCACTGAGCGATGAGCAATTGCGTGCCAAGGGCGAGGAGGTGTTCCGTTACCTGGTAGCCAACCACACTCTGGACGAGTTCAAGCACAAGTACCTGACCCTGATTGAAACCGGTTTGCGTGAAGTAGGTAGAGCATGAATCAGCCACAACCCCTGGTCTCGGTGATCATCGCGTCCTACAACCATGGCCCGTACATCGAGCAGAGCATCCTCAGCGTGCTGGGGCAGACCTACGCGAACATCGAACTGTTGGTGGTCGACGATGGCTCCAAGGACGACAGCGTCGAGCGCATCCGGCGCTTGCAGGCCGAGCACGGCTTTGATTTCCAGGTCCAGCAGAACCAGGGGCTGACCAATACGCTCAACGGCGCGATCGCCCGGGCCAAAGGCACGCTGATCGCGCCGTTCGGTTCCGACGACATCATGTTGCCCGAGCGCATTGCGGCCCAGGTCGCCTATATGGAAGGCAAGCCCAAGGTCGGCATCTGCGCGGGCAACATCGAGTTGATCGATGGCGATGGCCAGCCCTATCCCGACAGGAAGCAGCACCGGGACCTGCCGTTTCGCAGCCTGGACTTCGATGACCTGTTCCTGGACCGCAAGCCGTTCCCACCAGCACCGACCCTGTTGATCCGCCGCGAAGCGCTGGAGCAGGTGGGGGGCTTCGATCCGCTGATTCCGCTGGAAGACTTGCTGATCGAATTGAAGATCACCCACGCCGGCTACACCATCGACGTGTTGAACATGGTCATGGCGCGCTATCGCCAGCACGCCACCAACACGTACAAGAACCATCGCTACATGATTCAGAACATCCTCAAGACTTATGGATTGTTCAGCGAACACCCGTCGTATGACGCGGTGCGCTACAACTTCCTCAACTCGATGTTCCTCAAGACCGCCGACCGTGACCGGCCGCTGGCGCGGGAGATCCTCAAGCAGATCCCGTTGAAGTTCTGGGGGCGCAAGACCCTGCGCGGGCTGGTGCGGTTGTACCTGGCGCCCCTCAGAAGCTGAGGCGGCGGTGGCAGTGAAAAAGGCGACTATCAGCAGTGATAGTCGCCTTTTTTATCAGGCAGCCGGGCTAGCCAGGCCCTGGACCTGCTCGCGGATTTTTGCCGTGGCTTTTGGGCTGGCGATGCTGGCGTAACCCTTGGCCAGTTGCTCGAAGTGCGTTTCGAACAGCCAGTTACGGTCCTGCGGGTAACGTTGCATATGGCGCAGGTTGCGTTGGCGCAAGGCATTGCGCAGGGCCGACGGGAAGATGCGCAGGTCGGCGATATCGATCAGCGCGAACTCGCCGTCATCCATCAGCAGCACGTTGCCCAGGTGCAGCGAGCGGAAGTACACACCACGCTCATGCAATTGGGCCATGAATCGACCGAAGCGCTCGATCAGCGATTCGCGCAGGCTGCTGTCCAGGCTTTGCAGGGCCTGGCGCAGGGTCAGGCCGGGCAGTGGCGAGTAGGTGACGGCGCTGCTGGCGTCGCGCAGACCGTACACGCCGAGGATCTGCGGGGTGGGAATGCCCAGGCTGCGTAATTGTTCGGCGTTGCTGGCAAACCGTTCTGAGTAAGGGTTGAAGCTGCCCGAGGTGTACCAGCGGCGTGCGCGGAAAACCTTGAGGAAACTGCCGTCTTCCAGGCGCAGGACTTTCGGGCCCAGGCCGTCGGCTTCAATCACATGGGCGTTGTGGCACAGTTGATCGAAGGCCTCGGCCTTGAGGGTTTGCACCGGCATGCGCAGCAGGCTGTGACGGCGCTGGGCGATGCTCAGGCCGGCGATGATCGCCAAAGGAATCCACAGCAGGAACCAGTGTTCCTTGGGCCGCGACAGGATGCCGCCGCCCTCGGTCAGGCCGGCGCCGATGCCGTAGGCCAGCAGGGAGGACGCAAGGATGAACAGCGGTTGCGCCCGCTCTTTGAGGCTTTTGTACAGGCCCCAGCCGAGCATGAAGATCCACGGGATAAAGCCGATGATGCCGACGTAATACAGCACGCCCAGGGCAAAGCTATGGGGTTCGCGCAGTTGGTAGCCGTTGGCCAGGGTCAGGTACAGCTCGGAGTCGTAGCTGTGGCCGATCCACGGGTGTTCGGCGATGCGCTGCAGCGTCATGCTCCACAGTTCGAAGCGGAACGAACTGCCACGGTTGGTGATCAGTTCAGGGTAGAACAGCAAGAGCGCCGCCGCGCCCAGGACCAGGCCCGCGATCATCATGGCCGAGCGGCGGTTGCGGCTGACAAAACTCATCCACAGGAGGGCCAGGGTCAGGGCCACCAACGGTGTGCGGGAACCGGTGGCCAGGACCGCGGCGGTCATGATGGCCAGGGCCGGTATGCTGAACCACAACACCGGTAAGCGCTGGCTGGTCATGCAGACATACAACCAGTAGACGCTGAAAAAACCGAACACGTGGGAGCTGAGCAGCGGGTTGTCGAGGGCGCCGCGGCCGCCGATCATGCGTATTTCAAGGCCCGGCTCAAACCCCTTGGCGAAGGCCACCAGGTCACACAGGGTCGCCACCAGTGCGATCACTGCCGCACTGAAGAACACGGGCTTGAACAGGTCGTTGCGGTAATGCAGCAACAGCCCGCAGCCGGCAAACAACATGAACGTGTGCAGCGGTCGCTTGAACAGGTCGGTGTCGGGATGAAACTCCGGGCTCCAGAACAGGCTGGTCAGGGCCCAGGCGGAGAAGACCAGGAATGCGATGGCCAGCGGCTCACGCAGCAATTCCATGAATTCCCTGGGGCGCAGGCACAACAGCAACAAGGTCGGCGCGCTGAACAGGACGTAGTAGAACCTGTGCAGCACGTTGCGATTGGTGACGAAGAACAGCGAACTCAGCAGAAGCAACAAGCCAATGGGCAAAATCCATAGGACCAGGAAGTCGAAGACGCGATTTGAGCCATAAGTAAGACGCTTGCACTGCATACGGTAAAAGCCATTTCAGAAATAGAAAGCCGACCATCTTAAAGTAGTGGCTATATAATGTCGCCGGTTGGATTTCGCCGGCCCGCGGGTCATGTGGGGTGCAAGTACAACAGAGAAGCTGTGCTAAAGTCAGCCTCCTTTTTTAAAACGCCGCGTGATATGACCGACTCCAGTCCGAGCGCAAGCCCTTCGAGCTTGAAAATATACTTCCGCCTGCTCAGTTACGTCAGGCCCTATGCGGGTTTGTTCGCGCTGAGTATTGTCGGATTTCTGATTTTCGCGTCGACCCAGCCGATGCTGGGGTACATCCTCAAGTACTTTGTCGACGGCCTTTCGAACCCGCAAGCCGTGTTGTTCCCCAGCGTGCCGTTCCTGCGCGACCTGCAATTGCTGCAGGCCGTGCCGCTGCTGATCATCCTGATCGCCGCCTGGCAGGGCCTGGGTTCGTTCCTCGGTAACTACCTGCTGGCCAAGGTTTCCCTGGGCCTGGTCCACGACCTGCGGGTGCAACTGTTCAACAACCTGCTGACACTGCCCAACCGCTACTTCGACAATCACAACTCCGGGCACCTGATTTCCCGCATCACCTTCAACGTGACCATGGTCACGGGGGCGGCGACCGATGCGATCAAGGTGGTGATTCGCGAAGGCATGACCGTGATCTTCCTGTTCGCTTCGCTGCTGTTCATGAACTGGCGTCTGACGCTGGTGATGATCGCCATCCTGCCGTTGATTGCGGTGATGGTCAGCACGGCCAGCAAGAAATTCCGCAAACAGAGCAAGAAGATCCAGGTGGCCATGGGCGACGTGACCCACGTGGCGTCTGAGACCATCCAGGGTTACCGCGTCGTGCGCAGCTTCGGCGGCGAGATCTACGAGGAAAAACGCTTCCTCAAGGCCAGCCAGAGCAACACCAACAAGCAACTGCGCATGACCCGCACCGGGGCGATCTACACCCCGGCGCTGCAACTGGTGATCTACACCGCCATGGCCGTGCTGATGTTCCTGGTGCTTTACCTGCGCGGCGACGCATCGGCGGGCGACATGGTGGCCTACATCACTTTGGCCGGTCTGCTGCCTAAGCCGATCCGCCAGTTGTCGGAAGTCAGTTCGACCATCCAGAAGGGTGTGGCGGGCGCCGAGAGTATTTTCGAACAGCTGGACGAAGAGGCTGAAGTCGACAACGGCACGATCGAGCGCGACAAGGTCAGCGGCCATCTGGAAGTGCGTCACCTCAACTTCACCTATCCCGGCACCGAACGTCCTGTACTCAAGGACATCAGCTTTACCGCCGAGCCTGGGCAGATGATCGCCCTGGTGGGGCGCTCGGGCAGCGGCAAGTCGACCCTGGCCAGCCTGATCCCGCGTTTCTACCACCATGCAAGCGGTGAAATCCTGCTCGATGGCGTCGAGATCGAAGACTACAAACTGCTCAACCTGCGCAAGCACATCGCCCAGGTGACCCAGCACGTGACCCTGTTCAGCGACACGGTGACCAACAACATCGCCTACGGCGACCTGGCCGGCGCACCACGGGCCGACGTCGAAGCCGCCGCGATGGATGCCAACGCCAAGGACTTCATCGACCAGTTGCCTAAAGGCTTCGACACCCAGGTCGGCGAAAACGGCGTGCTGCTGTCCGGCGGTCAACGCCAGCGCCTGGCAATTGCCCGCGCCCTGCTCAAGAATGCGCCGCTGCTGATTCTCGACGAGGCCACCTCGGCCCTCGACACCGAGTCCGAGCGCCACATTCAGGCGGCGCTGGACAAGGTCATGCAAGGCCGCACGACCCTGGTGATCGCGCACCGCCTGTCCACCATCGAGAAGGCCGACCTGATCCTGGTGATGGACGACGGGCGTATTGTCGAGCGCGGCACCCACGGTCAATTGCTTGCACAGAACGGCTACTACGCCCGCCTGCATGCCATGGGCCTGGATGCCCCGGTGTCGGCGGATATCACCTGATACCCTTGGTGGGGCGGGCAATCCGCCTCACCAACGTTCCTGCAACATCTTCTGTCACACCCCCACAAGCCTTCTGTAACCCTGTGCTAATATCGCGCCCCTGTTCATTTTGTATGTGGGTTGCTCCATGAAGTTGTCCATGCCGCGATTCGATCAAGCCCCTGTCTTGGTGGTCGGCGATGTCATGCTCGACCGTTACTGGCATGGCGGAACCTCACGGATTTCCCCTGAGGCGCCGGTACCGGTAGTCAAGGTCGAGCAAATCGAAGACCGTCCAGGCGGCGCTGCCAACGTTGCCCTCAATATTGCCGCCCTCGGCGCCCCTGCCTCCCTGGTGGGCGTGACCGGCGACGACGAAGCCGCCGACAGCCTGGCCAACAGCCTGCGCGGTGCCGGCGTGCGCGCGCTGTTCCAGCGCATCGCCCATCAGCCGACCATCGTCAAGCTGCGGGTCATGAGCCGTCACCAGCAATTGCTGCGCATCGATTTCGAAGAACCCTTCGCCACCGACGCCCTGGCCCTCAGCGCGCAGGTCGATGAGTTGCTCGAAGGCATCAAGGTGCTGGTGTTGTCCGACTACGGCAAAGGCGCACTGAAGAACCACCAGATGCTGATCCAGGCCGCCAAGGCCCGCAATATTCCGGTGCTGGCCGATCCCAAGGGCAAGGACTTCTCGATTTATCGCGGCGCCAGCCTGATCACGCCGAACCTCAGCGAGTTCGAAGCCATCGTCGGCGGTTGCGCCGATGAGCACGAACTGGTGAGCAAGGGCGCGACGCTGATGGCCGAACTGGACCTGGGCGCCTTGCTGGTGACCCGTGGCGAGCACGGCATGACCTTGCTGCGCCCGGGCTATGCGGCGATGCACCTGCCAGCGCGTGCGCGTGAAGTGTTCGACGTCACCGGCGCCGGCGACACCGTGATTTCCACCCTGGCCGCCTCCATCGCGGCCGGCGAGGAATTGCCCCACGCCGTGGCCCTGGCCAACCTGGCAGCGGGCATCGTGGTCGGCAAGCTCGGCACCGCCGCGATCAGCGCGCCCGAACTGCGCCGTGCGATCCAGCGTTCCGAAGGCTCGGAGCGTGGGGTGTTGAGTCTCGAGCAATTGCTGCTGGCGATTGACGACGCGCGCGCCCACAACGAAAGCATTGTGTTCACCAATGGCTGTTTCGACATCCTGCATGCCGGTCATGTGACGTACCTGGAACAGGCGCGCGCCCAAGGCGATCGCCTGATCGTCGCGGTCAATGACGATGCGTCGGTCAGCCGCCTGAAAGGTCCGGGCCGCCCGATCAACAGTGTCGACCGACGCATGGCGGTCCTGGCCGGCTTGGGTGCGGTGGACTGGGTGATCAGCTTCCCCGAAGCCACCCCGGAAAACCTGCTGGCCCAGGTCAAGCCCGATGTGCTGGTCAAGGGCGGCGACTATTCCGTCGACCAGGTGGTCGGCGCCGACATCGTCAGCGCCTACGGCGGCAAGGTCAAAGTGCTGGGGTTGGTTGAGAACAGCTCGACGACCGCGATCGTGGAAAAAATCCGCAATCACGAATAAGGCTTGCGGCCGTAGGAGCGGGCCTGCTCGCTCCTACGGTCTGGCCTTCTTTGGCACGATCTTGCGCAACATCTGCCGGGCCTTGCCGGTCAGGCGCTTGAGCTTCGACTCTTTCTCCGGGACGGCCAGGCCTTGCTGCCTGAGCCAATCCTTCCAACGAATCCGCTCGTCGCGCACCACCCAGCCGTCCTGCTGGGCGAAGCTCTCCGCCAGGTACAAACCCCGCGTGCTCGCCGGGTACAGCTGATCTTTCTTGACCGTATACAGTTCGGCGAGCGGCTGCCCGTCCTTCAAGGGCATCAGGTACAGGTCCGGGCGCTGGCGGTCCAGGCGCGCGACCAGTTGATCGCCTTCGAGTCGCTCATCCACATGGAACAGGCTCAAGGATTTGGCTTCCTTGGGCACCTCCAGGCGCAAGTCATAAATCAATTGCAGCGAGGCCGTAGGCAAGTGGACGTAGGCCCGTGGGCGCTCGATCAGTTGCGTGGTCGCGCATCGCACCGGGCGGGCCGCGCCGGACAAGGGGCTCAAGCGAAACGGCAAGGCTTCGCGGTAGTGCAGCGCGGCGGAGTAGGGCGCCGGCAGCCAGGTGTCGTTGAAGCGCCCGCTGAGCCAGCCTTCGGGCGTCTCCAGCAGGCACTCTTCGGCGATTTCCTGGATGGCGGTGTGCAGCGGCAGGTTCAGCTCATGGGCGGGGACGTAGCCGGAAATCAGCTTGAGCACCACGTCGCCACGGTCCTGGCGGCGTTGGCGCACCAGCACCCAGTAATCCTTGTTTTGCCAATGCAGGGTCAAACGCACCGACACGCCGAGGTTGGCCAGCTCGAGGGCGAAACGCTCCGGGTCTGTCACTTCTACCGGCTTGCGCCGTTGCAGGGTCTGGGCAAAGTTGAGCGGCATGCCGACGCTCTGGTAGCTCAGGCCTTCGGGGGTGGCTTCGACATGCAGTGGCAGAGTCTTGAAGTTGCTGGGGTTTTTTCTTATGAGCGTTCGCGACATGTCGGCTCCTTCTTACGTCGGGGCGGCCGCGTCGGCGGCATCAGAGTTGACGAATGACCTGGGCAGCGGTCGCCACGTTGTGAGCCAGGTGCAGCGGATTAATGGTCCCGACAATAGCACTGGCGACACCCGTTTGCGCAAACAACAACATGAAACTGGCACGTATGGGGTCCATTCCCGGTTCCAGGCAGACGTGGCCGCTGGCGAGGGCTTTTTTCACCAGGATGCCTTTGCCATGGGCGGCCGCATAATCAATGACGGCTTTCTCGGCCTGTTCGTTCAGATTGTAGGTGACCATTGCGCAATCGCCCTGTTCCAGAGCCTTCACGCCGCCTTCGACGGTTTTGCCGGAGAAGCCGAAACCGCGGATTTTGCCCTCTCGTTTCAAGTCCGCGAGGGTCTGGTACACCTCGCAGTCGTTGAGAATGTGCAGGTCGTTGCCGTCGGAATGCACCAGCACCAGGTCGATAAAGTCGGTTTCCAGTCGTTTCAGGCTGCGTTCGATCGACATCCGGGTATGGGCCGCGCTGAAGTCGTGACGGGACACGCCGTTGTCGAATTCTTCGCCGACCTTGCTGACAATCACCCACTCGTTGCGCTGGCCCCGCAACAGCGGCCCCAGGCGTTCTTCGCTGCGGCCATAGGCCGGCGCGGTATCGATCAGGTTGATGCCCAACTGACGGGCCTGGCGCAGCAGCAGGCGCGCTTCGTCGTCATCGGGAATCTGGAAGCCGCTGGGGTATTTCACCCCTTGGTCGCGACCGAGCTTGACGGTGCCCAGGCCCAGCGGCGACACCAGCAGGCCGGTACTGCCCAGCGAGCGGTGCAGGTCGTGCAGGGTGGGCAGGCTCATGGCAACAGTTGCTCCCAGGCCGGTTGGCCGATGGCGGGTTTGGGCAGCTCGGGCAGCGGGGTGGCGGGGCCGGGTTGGATGCCATCGCGTTCGAGGGCGTGGAGCACCCGGTCGGCGAAGTCCGGTGCCAGGGCCAGCTTGGTCGGCCAGCCCACGAGCAGGCGGCCCTGTTCGGCGAGGAAGGCGTTGTCGGGGCGAGTCAGGCCCGATTGCAGCGGCTCGGCACGTTCGACGCGAAGGGTGGCCCATTCGGTGTGGCTCATGTCGATCCACGGCAGCAGAAGCGCCAACTCGTGCTGCGCGGTGGCGATCTGTTCCTGTGGCGTGCGTGCTACGCCGTCGGCCTCGGCGATGTCGCCGCCGATGTACCACACCCAGTTGCCATCGGCGGCCGGGTGCGTGGTCACGGTGAGGCGCGGTTTGGTGCCGCCGCCCAGGCAGTGGGCGTACAGCGGTTTCAGGCCTGGGCCTTTGGCGATGATCATGTGCAGCGCACGCTTTTGCATGGCCGGCTCGCTCAGGCCCAGAGCGGCGAGCAGATCGGCAGTGCCGCCGCCGGCGCTCAAGACGATGCGCTGGGCGCGGATCTCGCGGCCGTCGACTTTCAGACCGACCAATGCGTCGTTTTCCCGCAGCGGTTCGATGTGTTGTCCGGCGAGCAAACCATCGCCGGCCAACTGCGCCAGGCGTCCGATCAGGCTCGGCACGTCGACCACCAATTCCGACAGGCGATAGACCTTGCCCTTGAAGCGGCGGTCTTGCAGGGCTGGCGGCAGGGCGTCGCCCTTGACCTGATCGACGCGGCCGCGCACGGCCTTGCTGGCGAAGAAGCTGGTGAGGTTGCCGGCGAGCGTGCCAGGGGACCACAGGTAATGGGCTTCGGATAGCAGGCGCACGCCGGTCAGGTCCAGTTCGCCGTGACCGGCCAGGGCCTCACGCCAGCGCCGCGGCATATCGGCAATCGCTTCGGAGGCGCCGGTGAGTGCACCGTGCAGCGCGTATTTCGCACCGCCATGAATGATGCCTTGGGACTTCACGCTTTGCCCGCCTCCCAGGGTGGCGTTTTCCACCACCACCGTGGAAAACCCCTGGCGGCGCAGGCGCGCATTCAGCCAGAGGCCGGCAACTCCGGCGCCGACAATCAGAACGTCGGTGGAAATAACGGATGGCATGGGCAACCTCAGTGTTCAAATCAAGGTGCCAAGTATACAGACTCAACGAATGGATCTTTGCGCGGGATCAATATTGACGCGTGAGGTCAGTGCCCCGCCGTTTTCGAGAACAGTTGAATCACCACCACGCCCAACACAATCAAGCCCATCCCCAGCATTGCCGGCAGATCGAGCTTCTGCCCATAGATGAACAGCGCCGCGACGCTGACCATCACGATGCCCATCCCAGCCCACACGGCATACGCCACGCCGACCGGCACTGTACGC
The DNA here is from genome assembly GCF_023651955.1 of Pseudomonas sp. Y39-6. Classification (NCBI taxonomy): domain Bacteria; kingdom Pseudomonadati; phylum Pseudomonadota; class Gammaproteobacteria; order Pseudomonadales; family Pseudomonadaceae; genus Pseudomonas; species Pseudomonas sp. Y39-6. The sequence continues at coordinate 565,463 of NZ_CP069594.1, forward strand.
ACCACCAGGGTCAGCATCCAGAACGCCACGCCGTAGCCGACGATCACCAGCAGCAGTGGGATCGGTGTGCTCCAGCCCTTGATGGCTTTCATGGAAACGGTGGCGATGACTTCCGAGCAGATGGCGATGGCCAGGTAGTAGTAGGCAGGGGTCATGGTGCGGTCCTCGGTGTGTAGCGCGCTGGATAAGGTCGGCATTCTAGAGGCTCGTCAGATGGGGTAAAGTCATTACCTATCCGAATTAAAGATGGGTTGTGCCATGAATGTGCAGTGGAACCTGGAACAGATGCGCCTGTTCGTCAGCGTCGCCGAGCAGCGTTCTTTTTCGGCGGTGGCGCGTCAGCAGCGCAAGGCTCAGTCGGCGGTCAGCAACGGGATCGCCTTGCTGGAAGCGGACCTGGGCGTCAGCCTGTTCGAACGAAGCAGCGGCCGCCAGCCGCGCTTGACCGAAGCCGGCACGGTGCTGCTCGAAGAGGCTCGGGAAGTGCTGCGCCAGTGCGAACGCCTCAATGGCCGCGCACTGTCGTTGGTGCGCGGCGAAGAAGCCTGCCTGCGCCTGGCCCAGGATGAAGCGATGCTGTACCAGCCGGTCCTCGACAGTCTCGACGCCTTGGCCGGCCAGTTTCCCAACCTCGAGGTGCAGCTTTCCAGCGCTGCCCAGGGCGATGTCGCACGCAAACTGGTGGAGCGCAGGGCCGACCTGGGCATGTTGTTCTATCACGATCAAATCCCCGAAGCGTTGGAGCGGCGGGTCGTCGGCAGTGTGGAAATGGTCACGGTGTGCGGGCGTCGCCATCCGCTGGCGGCGCAGCAAACCGTGGACTGCCAGGGGTTGGCGCAGTATCGCCAGTTGCTGATGTCGACCCAGACCAGCGTCTACCCCGGCAGCGAGGCCGCCAGCCCGCAGGTGTGGCGCGCCGACAGCTTCTACGTGCTGGCCGAATGGCTTATCCGTGGCCTGGGTTGGGCCTGGTTGCCCCGGCATGTGGTGCAATACCCCGCGTACCAGAACCAAATGGTCGAACTCGACAGCGAATGGACCCCGCCGGCGCTTGTGGTCGAGCTGGTGTGGCGCCGCGATGAACCCCTGGGCCCTGCCGCGCGCTTTCTCGCCGAGCGTTTTGCCGAGTGCTTGCAGGCGATCGATTGAAAAAGCCGATAAACTCCGCCGCCATGAATAGAACTCTCTACAGCTGTCTGTTTTACCTGGCGCTGCCGTTGGTGGCTTTACGTCTATGGCTGCGCGCGCGCAAGGCGCCGGCCTACGCCAAGCGCGTGGGCGAGCGCTTTTCCTACGGCTTGCCGCGGATGCAACCGGGCGGGATCTGGGTGCATGCGGTGTCGGTGGGCGAAAGCATCGCCGCCGCGCCGATGATCCGTGGCCTGCTGGAGCGTTACCCGCAGTTGCCGATGACGGTCACCTGCATGACGCCCACCGGCTCCGAGCGTATCCAGGCATTGTTCGCCGATGAACCGCGCGTCCAGCATTGCTACTTGCCCTATGACTTGCCCTGCGCGGCCAAGCGTTTTCTCGACCGTGTCCAGCCCAAACTGGCCGTGATCATGGAGACCGAGCTGTGGCCCAACCACATCCACGCCTGCGCCCAGCGCGGGATTCCGGTGGCGCTGGCCAATGCACGCTTGTCGGCGCGTTCGGCCAAGGGCTACGCACGTTTTGCCAAACTGACGGCGCCGATGCTGGCAGAAATGAGTCTGATCGCCGTGCAGACCGAGACTGAGGCCGAGCGTTTCCGCAGCCTGGGTGCGCGTCCGGACACGGTGCAAGTGACCGGCTCGATCAAGTTCGACCTGACCATCGACCCGCAACTGCTGGCGCGCGCGGCCGCGTTGCGCGAACAGTGGGGCGCCGGCGAGCGCCCGGTGTGGATCGCCGCCAGTACCCATGAAGGCGAAGATGAGGTGGTGCTGGCGGCCCATCGCCAACTGCTCGCCAGCTATCCCAATGCGCTGCTGATTCTGGTGCCGCGTCATCAGGAACGCTTCGGCCCGATGTTTGAGCTGTGCGAGCGACAAGGGTTCGCCACGGTGCGTCGTTCCAGCGGCGAGCCGGTCACCGCGCACACCGCCGTGTTGCTCGGCGACACCATGGGCGAGTTGCTGTTTTTGTATGCCTTGGCCGACAGCGCGTTGGTGGGTGGCAGCCTGGTCGCGACCGGCGGGCACAACCCACTGGAACCGGCGGCGTTGGGCAAGCCAGTGATCATGGGGCCGCACCGGTTCAACTTCCTCGAAATCAGCGCAATGCTGCGCGACGCCGGGGCGTTGCGTGAGGTGGATGATGCCGAAGGTTTGGCCGAGGCCGTGCGGCAGCTGTTCGAGCTACCGCAGGATGCCCAGCGGATGGCGCAGGCGGGGCTTAAGGTGATGCAGGCCAACCAGGGCGCGCTAACCCGTTTACTGGATGGCCTGGATAGGCTGATAACGCACTAAATGTGGGAGGGGGCTTGCCCCCGATAGCGGTGTGCCAGTTGAAGTCATGTTGACTGACTCGCCGTCATCGGGGGCAAGCCCCCTCTCACATTAGTAGCCAGGGCGGGCCTTGAGCTGCTCGGCGGCGGCCTTGGCCAGGTCCGGCGGCAGGAAGTCGCGGTCCGGGTTGTAGTCGGCCTTGAGATAACGCGTCAGGTCTTGCAGGTCCCCAGGGTTCAACGTGCCGGCTGCCTGCTTCAAGCGCAGGTTGTCGAGGATGTAGTCGTAGCGGCTGTTGTTGTAGTTGCGCACCGACGCATAGAGCTGGCGCTGGGCGTCGAGCACGTCGACGATATTGCGCGTACCCACCTGATAACCGATTTCCGTGGCTTCCACTGCGCTCTGGTTGGAGATGATCGACTGGCGGCGTGCCTGCACCTGCTCCACGTCGGTGTTGACCGCGCGGTGCAGGTTGCGCGTGTTTTCCACCACCTGGCGGCGCAGGCCTTCGCGTTGCTGCTCGGTCTGGCCCAGGCGCGAGTACGATTCGCGCACTTGCGAGCTGGTCAGGCCACCGCTGTACAGCGGGATATTCAGGCGCAGGCCAATGGTGCGTTGCGAGACATCGCCGCCATAAGGCGTGCCGAAGGCATTCGGGTTGCTGAAGCCGAGCGCGTCGTTATCGCCCTTTTCATACTGCGCCACGGCGTCCAGGGTCGGCGCATGCCCGGCCTTGCGCTGCTTGAGGGTTTCCTCGGCGGCGGTGACGGCGTAGTTGCTGGCGAGCAGGTTCAGGTTCTGGCGGCCGGCGGTTTCGACCCAGGCCTTGGCGTCGTTCGGCAGCGGCGGCAGCACCGGCAGTGTATGCACAATGCCCTGGATCGAATTGTATTGACGGTTGGTCAGCGCGATCAGTGCTTCGAAGGCGTCGTCCACCTGGCGTTGCGCGACGATCCGGTTGGCTCGCGCGGTGTCGTAGCTGGCCTGGGATTGCAGCACGTCGGTCTTGTCCGACAGGCCCACGTCGAAGCGCTCGTTGGACTGGTCCAGTTGGCGCTTGAAGGCGCTTTCTTCGGCCTTGGTGGAGGCCAGGTTGTCCTGGGCGCGCAGCACGGCGAAGTAGTTCTCGGCGCTTTGCAGGATCAGGTTCTGTTCGGTGGCTGAAAGTTGCAGCGCAGCCTGTTCGTTGACGGCTTCGGCGGCTTGCAGCTGGAACCAGCGGTCGGCGCGGAACAGCGGCTGGCTCAAGGTCGCGCGCCAGGAATGCGCGTCGCGGTTGGCGGTGGCGGCCGGGGTGTCGATCTGGGTGCGCGAATTGTTGATATCGGCACCGGCCGACAGGTTGGGCAGCAAACCGGCGCGGGCCTGGGGCACCACTTCTTTCTGCGCACCGTACTGGGCGCGGGCGGCGGCCAGGTCGGCGTTGTTGTCCACCGCTTCCTGGTAGACGCTGACCAGGTCGGTTCGGGCGGACAAGGGCGCTTCAGCTGCCCAGACCATTCCGTTGGTCGCACAAGACACGGCGAGAGCCAGTGAGAGTTTGCGCAGCATGAATTGATCCCTAGTTTTAATATTACGATGATAATTTAACGCCCAAGGCTACGGTTGGCCATTCCTGGCGTCAAGCGTCGGGGCAGTCACCGAGTGTAGTGGTGGTTACACGGCGCAACAATCCTGCAATTGCGCCATTCATCACGCTGAATGCTCCGTTATTGGCAATTTGCCCTCACCCTGTCTAGACTGGCCGGGTTCTTGTCGGGGTGCCTTGTTGGAAGGCTGAGATCGGTAAATACCGGATCCCGTTGAACCTGATCAGGTTAACGCCTGCGTAGGGAACAAGATTTCTCGTCACCCGGCGAGTCCTCTTGTGCTTTGTCCGGGATGTTGTTCGACCTTCGAACAACCCTCGAGTACCCAGCACAGCACTGCTTCCAGTGCGTCCATCCGCCACAGGTTCGCTCCGACAAAAATCCACCGCCTGGATAGTTGGAGAGCCCGTGATGAGTACAAAACCAAAAAATACCGTGCATTTGAGTGAATCGGCCAAGGTCGACTCCGGCTCCGTGCAACCGTTTACCCGCTCGCAGAAAATCTACGTGCAAGGCACCCGTCCGGACATCCGCGTGCCGATGCGTGAAATCAGCCTCGACGTCACCCCCACCGATTTCGGTGGTGAGATCAACGCCCCCGTGGTGGTCTACGACACCTCCGGCCCCTACACCGACCCCAACGTCATCATCGATGTGCGCAAGGGCCTGGGCGATGTGCGCTCGCCGTGGATCGAGTCGCGTGGCGACACCGAACGCCTGTCGGGCCTGAGCTCGCACTTCGGCCAGCAACGCCTGACCGATGCCGAACTGACCGCGCTGCGCTTCGCCCATGTGAAGAACCCGCGCCGCGCCAAGGCCGGTGCCAACGTCACGCAGATGCACTATGCGCGCAAAGGCATCATCACCGCCGAGATGGAATACGTCGCCATCCGCGAAAACATGAAGCTCGAAGAAGCCCGCGCCAGCGGCCTGCTCGACCAGCAACACGCCGGCTACAGCTTCGGCGCCAGCGTGCCGAAGATCATCACCCCGGAATTCGTGCGCGAAGAAATCGCCCGCGGCCGCGCGATCATCCCGGCCAACATCAACCACACCGAACTGGAACCGATGATCATCGGCCGTAACTTCCTGGTGAAGATCAACGGCAACATCGGCAACAGCGCCCTGGGCTCGTCCATCGAAGAAGAAGTGGCGAAACTGACCTGGGGCATTCGCTGGGGCTCGGACACGGTGATGGACCTGTCCACCGGCAAGCACATCCACGAAACCCGCGAGTGGATCATCCGCAACTCGCCGGTGCCGATCGGCACAGTGCCGATCTACCAGGCCCTGGAAAAAGTCGGCGGCGCCGCTGAAGACCTGACCTGGGAGCTGTTCCGCGACACCCTGATCGAACAGGCCGAGCAGGGCGTCGACTACTTCACCATCCACGCCGGCGTGCTGCTGCGCTACGTTCCGCTGACCGCCAAGCGCGTTACCGGCATCGTCTCCCGCGGCGGCTCGATCATGGCCAAGTGGTGCCTGGCGCACCACAAAGAGAACTTCACCTACACGCATTTCGACGAAATCTGCGAAATCATGAAGGCCTATGACGTCAGCTTCTCCTTAGGCGACGGTCTGCGCCCGGGTTCGATCGCCGACGCCAACGACGCCGCGCAATTCGGCGAGCTGGAAACCCTCGGCGAGCTGACCAAGATCGCCTGGAAGCACGACGTGCAAACCATGATCGAAGGCCCCGGCCATGTGCCGATGCAACTGATCAAGGAGAACATGGACAAGCAGCTCGAATGCTGCGACGAGGCGCCGTTCTACACCCTCGGCCCGCTGACCACCGACATCGCGCCGGGCTACGACCACATCACCTCCGGCATCGGTGCGGCGATGATCGGTTGGTTCGGTTGCGCCATGCTCTGCTACGTCACACCCAAGGAACACCTGGGCCTGCCGAACAAGGATGACGTGAAGACCGGGATCATCACTTACAAGATCGCCGCCCATGCAGCCGATCTCGCGAAAGGTCATCCGGGCGCGCAGATCCGCGATAACGCACTGAGCAAGGCACGCTTCGAGTTCCGTTGGGAGGACCAGTTCAACCTCGGCCTCGACCCGGACACCGCGCGTTCGTATCACGACGAAACCCTGCCGAAGGACTCGGCCAAGGTCGCGCATTTCTGCTCGATGTGCGGGCCGAAGTTCTGCTCGATGAAAATCACCCAGGAAGTGCGTGAGTACGCGGCCAACCAGCGCATCGATGCGGTGGATGTGGAGGTGGCCAAGGGCTTGGCCGAGCAGGCGGAGCGGTTCAAGCAGGAAGGCAGCCAGCTCTACAAGAAGGTCTGATCCGAGGTTGTAGGCGCTTTCAAGGGCCTTATCGGGGGCAAGCCCCCTCCCACATTTTGAATTGTGAACACATTCAAGTGTGGGAGGGGGCTTGCCCCCGATAACAATCTTTCAAACAACAAATGCCCCTCAGAGATTCCATCCTTGAGCATTCAACCCAGCACCTATTCCCCCGACATCGCAGTACCGACCGGCAAACGCGTTTTCGGCGCCCGCGATCTGTTTTCCCTGTGGTTCTCCCTCGGCATCGGCCTGATGGTCCTGCAAACCGGCGCGCTGCTCGCGCCCGGCCTGGGCCTGGCCGGTGGGTTGCTGGCGATTTTCCTCGGCACCCTGGTCGGCGTGCTGCTGCTCGCCGCTGTCGGCGTGATCGGCAGCGACACCGGGCTGTCCGCCATGGCCGCGCTCAAGCTCAGCCTCGGCGCCAAAGGCGCGAGCCTGCCGGCATTGTTGAACCTGCTGCAACTGATCGGTTGGGGCGCGTTTGAAATCATCGTCATGCGCGATGCCGCCAGCCTGTTGGGCGCGCGGGCCTTCAGCGACGCCAGCCTGTTGGCCAGCCCGATGCTGTGGACCCTGTTTTTCGGTGGCCTGGCGACCTTGCTGGCGGTCAGTGGCCCGCTGACGTTCGTGCGCCAGATCCTGCGTAAATGGGGCATCTGGCTGCTGCTCGCGGCCTGCCTGTGGCTGACCTGGAACCTGTTCGCCAAAGCCGATCTCGCCACGCTATGGGCCCAGGCCGGTGACGGTTCGATGCCCTTCGCGGTGGGGTTTGATATCGCCATCGCCATGCCGCTGTCGTGGCTGCCGCTGATCGCCGATTATTCGCGCTTCGGCAAACGTGCGAAAAGCGTGTTCGGCGGCACGGCGCTGGGCTTTTTTATCGGCAATTTCTGGCTGATGAGCCTGGGCGTGGCCTACACCCTGGCGTTTGCGCCGAGCGGTGAAGTCAATGCGCTGTTGCTGGCGCTGGCCGGCGCGGGGCTGGGGATTCCGTTGTTGCTGATCCTGTTGGATGAGTCGGAAAACGCCTTTGCCGATATTCACTCGGCGGCCGTCTCCAGCGGGATTCTGTTGCGCCTGAAGGTCGAGCACCTGGCCTTGGCCATCGGTGTGCTCTGCACGTTGATCGCCTGCTTTGCTCCGTTGGCGCAGTACCAGAACTTTCTGCTGTTGATCGGTTCGGTATTCGCGCCGCTGTTTGGCGTGGTGCTGGTCGATCATTTCATCCTGCGCCGCCGCGGCCAGGGCGCGCTTGCCACGCTACGCTGGACGGCGTTGCTGGCCTGGCTGGGCGGCATCGGCACCTACCACTTGCTGGCCAACCTGTATCCGGATATCGGCGCGACCCTGCCGGCACTGGCGCTGGCAGGGCTGTTGCAGTTCATCCTCGGGCGCGTCTTCAGCGGCGCGCGGGCACCAGCTCAGGCTTGATGATGCCTTCCAGGCGCGAGTAAGGAATCTGCAACTCGATGTGGCCCAGGGCATACGGCGCGATCGTGGTGGTGGGGTACTTGAGGGTCACGCTGGCGGAGGTCAGCGCCACGTTCGGGGTTTTCTGGAACGGGTAGCGCTTGACGAACTCCGGCTCCAGGCTCAGGCGGGTGCTGATCAGCCAGCTGTTGTGCGCCACCTGGGCGGCCTTCCAGAATGCTTCTTCCTTGCCGGGCAGCAGCATGTCGCTCAGCGACAGGGCTTTTTGCTGCGGGCGCGAATAGTTGATGAAGGCGCGGCCCGGTTCGCCGTGGGTGGCGCCCTGGTCCAGGTAGCTGGACAGTTCGATGATCACCAAGCCGTCATGCTGCTCGCGTACCTTGGCCTGCAAGTACATGCTGTTGCGTGGCGCGGCGGTGCTCAGGAACTGCTCGCGGTACGTCGCCAGGCTCGACGGCAACGGGTCGCTCGACCGGGTGCGGGTCATTTCCAGCAGGCGTTGTTCGATCAGTGCGTCGAGCTTGGGCTCCTTGGCAAAATGCACGGTGTCGATATTCACCAGCGGGCAATCGGCGTTGGCGCAGTCCGGCTTGCTTTGCTCGCTGGCGTCGCGGGTGGCTTCCAGCGGGGTGCTGTAGTTCGGTTGGAACAGGCTCTGGCAGGCGCCGAGCGTCAAGGCGATACACGCCACGGAGGCGATTTTTAAAAGTGACATGTAGGGTCTTCGTCCGTCGATAAGAGCGAAATTCGTGGAGCTTCGACTACCGGCATGGCAGTCAGTTCGCCACTAAGCTCATTAGAGTGAGTTTGACGCCCGCCGTCTATCCCGGCAACCGTAAAGGGGCTGCGCCAACGGGCAGGAGCGCGTTAGGATGGCGCCAATTGCACGGGCATAACGAGGAAGGATATGACGGACATCGCGAAATCGACGCCGAGCACGATCGAGATTGTTCAGCGCGACAATGCCTATCAGGGTTTCTACAAGCTCGATCGCGTGCAACTGCGCCACGAAAAATTCGACGGCGGCATGAGCCGGGTGATCAACCGCGAGGTCTTCGTGCGGCATGACGCCGTGTGCGTGCTGCCCTACGACCCGCAGCGCGATGAAGTGGTGCTGATCGAGCAGTTTCGCGTCGGCGCCATGGGCCGTGCCGCCAACCCGTGGCTGGTGGAAATGGTCGCCGGCCTGATCGACAAGGACGAACAACCGGAGGAGGTTGCACACCGCGAAGCCGAGGAGGAAGCTGGACTGACATTCTCCGCACTGTGGCCGATCACCCAATATTTCCCTTCGCCCGGCGGCAGTACCGAATTCGTCCACTTGTACCTGGGCCGTTGCGACAGCTCGGGCGCCGGTGGCGTTCATGGACTGGAAGAAGAGGCAGAAGATATCCGCGTCAGCACCTGGGCTTTCGAAGATGCCTTGCAAGCGGTGCGTGATGGTCGGATATCCAATGCGCCCAGCATTATTGCCTTGCAATGGCTAGCGCTCAATCGCGCGGAAGTGAGGGGGTTATGGCAGTAAAGGCACGGGAACGATACCGGGTTGACCTGATCGGGCTGCAAGCCGCCTGCGAGGCCAACTATGCGCGGCTGATGCGCCTGCTGCCGGACATGCGCCACACGCCCGAGGCACGGCGCATCGCCGTGACCCATGGCGACCAGATGCTCGGCGTGCTGACCCTGGAAGTCATCGTCAATTGCCCGTACACCACCACCCTGCGCGTGCGCCAGGAGCACAGCCTGCCATGGCTGCCGGTGCCGCAACTGGAAGTGCAGGTGTACCACGATGCGCGAATGGCCGAAGTCATCAGCGCCGAACATGCGCGACGCTTTCGCAGCATCTATCCTTACCCCAATGTGTTCATGCACCAGCCCGATGAGAAAGCACAGCTCAATGTGTTCCTCGGTGAATGGTTGAGTCACTGTCTGGCCCTGGGCCACGAGTTCGAAGTCGTGCGGTAGATGTGAACTGCATCTGCTTCCCTGGGTTTCCTCTTTGTGTCCTGCCCCAGCATAATCGCGCCATACGTCCATTCCTGTGATTGCCTTGGGAGAGCACCTTGCCCCGCGTACCCACCGTGACCCCCGATGCACCGGCAGTGCTGGTGCAACTGTCCGACAGCCATCTGTTTGCCGAGGCCGACGCCACGCTGGTGGGCATGAACACCCGCGAGAGCTTGCAACGGGTGATCGGCCTGGTGCGCGAGCAGCAGCCTCGGATCGACTTGCTGCTGGCCACGGGGGACTTGTCCCAGGACGGTACGTTGGCGTCCTATCAGCACTTCAGGGAGATGACCGCGCCCTTTGGTGTGCCGGCGCGCTGGATTCCCGGCAACCACGATGAGCCGCAGATCATGGCCCACGCCGCCCTGCACAGCGACCTGCTGGAACCGGTGGTCGACGTCGGCAATTGGCGCATTACCCTGCTCGACTCCGCCGTACCCGGTTCGGTGCCGGGTTATCTGCAGGACAGCCAGCTGCAACTGCTGGCCCAAGCCTTGAGCGAAGCGCCGCACCGCCATCATCTGGTGTGTTTCCACCATCATCCGGTGCCCATCGGCTGTGCGTGGATGGAACCCATCGGCCTGCGCAACCCCGAGGCACTGTTTGCCGTGCTGGACCGTTTCCCTCAGGTCCGGGCCTTGCTCTGGGGGCATGTACACCAGGAGATCGACCGCGAGCGCAACGGCGTGCGCCTGCTGGCGTCGCCGTCCACCTGCATCCAGTTCACGCCGGGCAGCGAGGACTTCAACGTCAGCACCGAGGCGCCGGGCTATCGCTGGCTGCGTCTGCATGCCGACGGGCGGTTGGAGACCGGGGTGGAACGGGTCAAAGGCTTTGCCTTTACCGTGGATTACGCCAGCAACGGCTACTGAAGGTGGGAGGGGAAGACAGGGGACTCACCACTCCGATCCCTGTAAACTGCGCCTTTTTGGCGCAAGCACGGAGAGCCCGGCATGTCCGCTTCGATCCTGTATATCCACGGTTTCAACAGCGCGCCTGCGTCGAACAAGGCCAGCCAGTTGATCCGCGTGATGGACACCCTCGGCCTGGCCGACCAACTGCGCGTGCCGGCCCTGCATCACCACCCTCGCCAGGCGATTCCTCAATTGGAGGCGGCCATCGCAGAACTGGGGCGGCCGCTGCTGGTCGGCAGCTCGCTCGGCGGCTACTATGCAACCTGTCTTGCCGAGCGCCATGGCCTCAAGGCGCTGCTGGTCAACCCGGCGGTCAGCCCCCATCGGATGTTCGACGGTTACCTGGGCACCCAGAAGAACCTCTATACCGATGAAACCTGGGAACTGACCCACGATCACGTCACGGCGCTGGCCGAGCTGGAAGTCCCGGCGCCCCAGGATGCCGCGCGTTATCAGGTGTGGTTGCAGACCGGGGACGAAACCCTGGATTATCGCCTCGCCCAGCAGTATTACCGGGCCTGTGCCTTGCGCATCCAGGCCGGTGGCGACCACGGTTACCAGGGGTTTGCCCGGCAGTTGCCGGCGTTGTTGAGCTTTGCCGGCATTGGCGCGGATCAGTATCAATCCTTCGATTTCTCGGCACTGTAATTGCCTTGGAAACCGCAGGTCACTTTTTAATCGAACGACTCACGACGAGACCCCATGGCCACTCCCAGCGCTAGCTCTTATAACGCCGACGCCATCGAAGTCCTCTCGGGCCTCGACCCGGTGCGCAAACGCCCCGGCATGTACACCGACACCAGTCGGCCGAACCACCTTGCCCAGGAAGTCATCGACAACAGCGTCGACGAAGCCTTGGCCGGGCACGCCAAGTCGGTGCATGTCATTCTCCACGCTGACCACTCCCTGGAAGTGTCCGACGACGGTCGCGGCATGCCGGTGGACATTCACCCGGAAGAGGGGGTGTCGGGCGTCGAGCTGATCCTCACCAAGCTGCACGCCGGCGGCAAGTTCTCCAACAAGAACTACCAGTTCTCCGGTGGCTTGCACGGTGTCGGTATTTCCGTGGTCAACGCCCTGTCGACGTTGGTGCGGGTGCGGGTCAAGCGCGACGGCAACGAATACGAGATGACCTTCGCCGATGGCTACAAAGCCACCGACCTGCAGGTGATCGGCACCGTTGGCAAGCGCAACACCGGCACCAGCGTGTACTTCGCCCCGGACCCGAAATACTTCGATTCGCCGAAATTCTCCGTCAGCCGCCTCAAGCATGTGCTCAAGGCCAAGGCCGTGTTGTGCCCGGGCCTGCTGGTCACCTTTGAAGACAAAGGCAGCGGCGAAAAGGTCGAGTGGCACTACGAAGACGGCCTGCGCTCCTACCTGGAAGACGCCGTCAGCGATTTCGAACGCCTGCCCAACGAGCCGTTCTGCGGCAGCCTGGCCGGGAACAAAGAAGCCGTCGATTGGGCGCTGCTGTGGCTGCCCGAAGGCGGCGACAGCGTGCAGGAAAGCTACGTCAACCTGATCCCTACCGCCCAGGGCGGTACCCACGTCAACGGCTTGCGCCAGGGCCTGCTCGACGCCATGCGCGAGTTCTGCGAATACCGCAGCCTGCTGCCGCGCGGCGTGAAGCTGGCGCCGGAAGACGTGTGGGAGCGCATCGCGTTCGTGCTGTCGATGAAAATGCAGGAGCCGCAATTCTCCGGCCAGACCAAAGAGCGTTTGTCGTCCCGCGAGGCGGCGGCGTTTGTCTCCGGTGTGGTCAAGGATGCGTTCAGCCTGTGGCTCAACGAGCACCCGGAATTGGGCCTGGCCCTGGCGGAGCTGGCGATCAACAACGCCGGCCGTCGTCTCAAGGCCAGCAAGAAGGTCGAGCGCAAACGCATCACGGCGGGCCCGGCACTGCCGGGCAAGCTGGCCGATTGCGCCGGGCAGGACCCGATGCGCTCCGAGCTGTTCCTGGTGGAAGGTGACTCCGCTGGCGGTTCCGCCAAGCAAGCGCGGGACAAGGAATTCCAGGCGATCCTGCCGTTGCGCGGCAAGATCCTCAACACCTGGGAAGTCGACGGCAGCGAAGTCCTGGCCAGCCAGGAAGTGCACAATATTGCCGTGGCCATCGGCGTCGACCCCGGCGCGGCGGACATGAGCCAGTTGCGCTACGGCAAGATCTGCATCCTCGCCGACGCCGACTCCGACGGTCTGCACATCGCCACCTTGCTGTGCGCGCTGTTCGTGCAGCACTTCCGCCCGTTGGTGGACGCCGGTCACGTCTACGTCGCGATGCCGCCGCTGTACCGTATCGACCTGGGCAAGGAGATTTTCTACGCCCTCGACGAAGGCGAGCGCGATGGCATCCTCGACCGCCTGATCGCCGAGAAGAAACGCGGCAAGCCGCAGGTCACGCGATTCAAAGGCCTGGGTGAGATGAACCCGCCGCAACTGCGCGAAACCACCATGGACCCGAACACGCGGCGCCTGGTGCAGTTGACCCTGGACGACTTCGCTGCCACTTCGGAAATGATGGACATGCTGCTGGCGAAGAAACGCGCGCCGGACCGCAAGTCCTGGCTGGAGTCCAAGGGCAACCTCGCCGAGGTCCTGGGCTGATGCGTACAGGTTTCGCCCTGGCGATCCTGATGTTGAGCGGGTTGGCGGCCACCCAGGCGGTCGCCGCGCCCGTGGCTGAGCTCAAGCTGGTGTCCGAACACCCGGTGGACGGCATGCGCGGCGGTAACCTGTCGGGCCTGGCTTTGTGTGGCAACGCGTTGTGGACGGTTTCCGACCGCGACGACGACCAGATCTACCGCCTGGATATCAGCGCGCCGACCTGGCAGGCCGAAACGGTGAAGCTCGACGTGCCGCCCGTGCCTGACTCCGGCCTGCCCTGGGGGCTGCGTTCGCGCACCAAGGCGGCGTCGCTGATTCGCGGCGGCGACCTGGATTTTGAAGGCATCGGCTGCGATGCCGCGGGTAACCGCTACGTGGTCAGCGAAGCCCATGCGGCGGTGCTGAAAGTGCCGGCGAGCGGTGCGCCCGAGTGGTTGAAGATCGCCCCCGGCATGGTGCGTGAGGCCCGCGCCAGCGGCATGTTGCTGCATTTCAATGCGTTGTTCGAAGGCCTCGCGGTGAACCCCGAGGGCAATCAGATCTGGCTGGCGGCGGAGCGTGAACGGCGCGGGCTGATTTCCATCAAGCGCCAGCAAAGCGTGTGGGATTGCGCGGGCGCGTGCGTGCTGTTGAGCGAGGCCGGCCAGGAAGTGCAGCCGGCGCAGTTCCCCAGTGCCAAGGCGGTGTCCAAGGACTTTTCCGACCTGGCGCTGTTCAACGGTAAGTTGTTTACCCTGGAGCGCAATGCGTTCCAGATTTGTCGGCGCGATGCGGTCACGGCCAAGGTCGAGCTGTGCTGGTCGTTCGCCGACGAGACCCTGACGCCCGAACGGCGCTACGCCCAGCCTTATGGCCTGGCCGAAGCCCTGGTGCTGGATGCAGACGGTGCCTGGTTGGGCATCGACAATAATTTCGGCGCCCGCGCCGATGGCGAAAAACGCCCGGTGGTCTATCGTTTCGCCGCCCCCGCCGGTGGCTGGAGCGCCCAGCCATGAGCCACCCCTGTTTTGAATTGACCCGGCGCCGCGGCATTTCCGCTGCGCCTTACCAAACAATGATGAGGCCCGCATGAGTGACATCCTCGCAGACAGCTTAGACGGCGTAGAACGCCGGTCGCTGGCTGACTTCACCGAAAATGCCTACCTCAACTACTCCATGTACGTGATCATGGACCGTGCCTTGCCGCATATCGGCGACGGCCTGAAGCCCGTACAACGGCGCATCATCTACGCCATGAGTGAGTTGGGCCTGGACGCAGATTCCAAGCACAAGAAGTCGGCGCGTACCGTCGGTGACGTGCTCGGTAAGTTCCACCCCCACGGCGACTCGGCCTGCTATGAAGCCATGGTGCTGATGGCCCAGCCGTTCAGCTACCGCTACACGCTGGTAGATGGCCAGGGGAACTGGGGTGCGCCGGATGATCCCAAGTCTTTCGCGGCCATGCGTTACACCGAGGCGCGCCTGTCGCGTTATTCGGAAGTGCTGCTCAGCGAACTGGGCCAGGGCACCGCGAACTGGGGCCCGAACTTCGACGGCACCCTCGACGAGCCCCTGGTGTTGCCGGCACGTTTGCCGAACATCCTGCTCAATGGCACCACCGGCATCGCCGTCGGCATGGCCACCGACGTACCGCCGCACAACCTGCGGGAAGTCGCCACGGCCTGCGTGCGCTTGCTCGATGAACCCAAAGCCACGGTCGAGCAGCTCTGCGAGCACATCCAGGGCCCGGATTACCCGACCGAAGCGGAAATCATCACGCCGCGTGCCGACCTGCTGAAAATGTACGAAACCGGCAAGGGCTCGGTGCGTATGCGCGCCGTGTACCACGTCGAAGACGGCGACATCATCGTCACCGCGTTGCCGCATCAGGTGTCCGGCGCCAAGGTGCTGGAACAGATCGCCGCGCTGATGCAGGCCAAACCGTCGAAATTGCCGCAGGTCGCTGACCTGCGCGACGAGTCCGACCACGAAAACCCGTGCCGCATCGTGATTATTCCGACCAACAGCCGGGTCGACCATGAAGTGCTGATGCAGCATCTGTTCGCCAGCACCGACTTGGAGTCCAGCTACCGGGTCAACATCAACATCATCGGCCTGGACGGCAAGCCGCAGCTGAAGAACCTGCGCAATCTGCTGGTGGAGTGGCTGGAGTTCCGCGTCCAGACCGTGCGTCGTCGCCTGCAGTTCCGCCTGGACAAGGTCGAGCGCCGCCTGCACCTGTTGGACGGCTTGCTGATTGCCTACCTCAACCTGGATGAAGTGATCCACATCATCCGTACCGCCGAGCACCCGAAAGCCGAGCTGATCGCGCGTTTCGAGCTGAGCGAGATCCAGGCCGACTACATCCTCGACACCCGCTTGCGTCAGTTGGCGCGACTGGAAGAAATGAAGCTGCGCGACGAACAGGACGCGTTGCTCAAGGAGCAAGCCAAGCTGCAAGCCCTGCTGGGCAGCGAAACCAAGCTCAAGAAGCTGGTGCGCAGCGAGCTGATCAAAGACGCCGAGACCTATGGCGACGACCGCCGTTCACCGATCGTTGAGCGCGCCGAAGCGAAAGCGCTGACAGAAACCGAGCTGCTGCCAAACGAGAAAATTACTGTCGTTCTGTCGGAAAAGGGTTGGGTCCGTTCCGCCAAGGGGCATGATATCGATGCGACCGGCTTGTCGTACAAGGCTGGCGACGGCTTCAAGACCGCCGCCGCCGGGCGGTCCAACCAGTTTGCGGTGTTTATCGACTCCACCGGGCGCAGTTACTCGGTGCCGGCCCACACCTTGCCGTCTGCGCGCGGGCAGGGCGAGCCGTTGACCGGGCGCCTGACGCCGCCACCGGGGGCGAGTTTCGAATGCGTGCTGCTGCCGGACGACGACTCGCTGTATGTGATCGCCTCCGACGCGGGTTACGGCTTTGTGGTCAAGGGTGAAGACCTGCAGGCCAAGAACAAAGCAGGTAAAGCACTGTTGAGCCTGCCGAATAACGCCAAGGTGATCCTGCCGCGGCCGGTGGACGATCGCGAGGGTAATTGGCTGGCGTCGGTGACCACGGAAGGGCGTTTGCTGGTGTTCAAGATCAGCGACCTGCCGCAGTTGGGCAAAGGCAAAGGCAACAAGATCATTGGTATTCCCGGCGAGCGGGTGGCCAGTCGCGAAGAGTACGTGACAGACATCGCAGTGATCCCGGAAGGCTCTACCCTGGTGCTACAGGCCGGCAAGCGCACGTTGTCGCTGCGCCCTGACGACCTTGAGCACTACAAGGGCGAGCGTGGCCGACGCGGTAATAAACTGCCTCGTGGCTTCCAGCGCGTGGATGCTTTACTGGTGGAAACGCCGGTTTAGCGCGGATTAGAGCTCTTGATCTACGATTTAACGCGTAGATCGACGCTTTCGCGCTGGAGTCATGGCGCATATTCACGGATGATATGGCCTTTCCAGCGCCGGCGTGGCCGAGCGTGTTTAGGTTATTTTTAGTATTACATTGTGGTTTGCCTTGTGGCAGCCGCCTGGATGGGATGATGACTGCTCCACGCCTTCCTTTTATTTTTATGCTCGCTGGCCTTCTGGGGTTGGCGGGTTGCAGCACGCACCAGCCGGTGTCGCTGTACCAGCTGGACAGCGGAAGTCCCGCTCAGCCAGCTCAATCGGCCGGCATGGCCGTCTTGCTCGGCCCGGTCGTCGTCGCTGACTACCTGCAACGCGAAACATTGCTGCAACGTCAGAACGACGGCAGCCTGCAAGGTTCCACCGATGGTCGTTGGGCGGGTAGTTTGTCGTCCGACATCAATCAGTTGATGTTGCGCCAGGTGGCGGGTCAGTTGGACAGTCAGCGTGTGGTCCTGGCGCCTGCGCCCGCCGGTTTTTCCCCGGATGTGCAGGTGTTGCTGACCATTACCCGACTCGACTCCGGCACCTCGCAACCGGCGATCCTCGATGCGCAATGGCGCTTGATTGACCGCCGCGGCCAGGTGCGTGATAGCCGCATCGTGCATCTGCAGGAAGAGCATGCCGGCACCACGGCGTCCCAGGTCCAGGCCCAGGGCGTGCTGTTGCAGCATCTGGCGCAGCAGTTGTCGGTGGCCCTCAAGCCATTGGCCAACCAGCAACCAGTCGCCGAGGCGCCGCGCAAGCAAGCGCCGGTACAGGCCAAGCCGGCGGCTCCGGGGAAACCGAAAATGCCGATGGCTACGCCGATCCGCACGGATATGGAAGTGTTCAGGTTCTGATCTGAATGGCTCCAACCCAAAAGGCCCGCTTATTCAGCGGGCCTTTTGTTTGTGCGCGATTTACTTGAGGCTTGTGGCGTCCAAATGTGGGAGGGGGCTTGCCCCCGATAGCGATGTGTCAGTTGCCGCCGTTTTGACTGACGCGCCGTCATCGGGGGCAAGCCCCCTCTCACATGTCAGTCAGGGCTTGGCACGGGACTCGTGCATCCGCGCCAATTGCCGCTCCAGCATCGACGGATACGGCTCCATCAAGCGCTCTACGCAACTGGCGCCCTCGGGGCTGGCAATCGGACGGATGCGCGCGCGTTGGCGGATCAGCGTGTCTTCGCTGATCTTGCGCTCCACCAGCAGCAGGTTGCGGCTGTGTTGGGACAGGGCCAAGGCGTCCTGGGCGATTTCGGTCAGCAGCAGGTCGATCTGGCTCATGCCGAACAGGTCGTCGCCAACGGTCAGGCCCAGTTGCAGTTGCAGCGTGATGCCGCTGTCGGCCACTTCGATCTGCAACTCATGGCCCAGGGCGCGCAGCAGTTCGCCGCAGCAGATGGCGTTGGTCAGGTAGTCTTCGCCGCTGTCTTCGCTGTGGAACAGCATCAGTGTGCTGCCATCGTTCAGGGTGTGCAGCTCGCTCTGGTAGAGCGAGGCGGCCTGGTCGAGGCAGTCGCGGTAGCGTTCCAGCAATTCCGTCAGGCGGGCGCGGGGCAGGCGGCGCAGTTGGTCCTGGGCACCCAGTTGCACGGCCAGGACCGCACTGTGTTGGGGTTCGGCGTTCTTTGCCGGCACGGGCTTCGGCGCGATGGCCGGGCTGCTGGCCGAGGTGTCGCGCAGGTCGGCGAACGGGTCTTCGTCGTCCAGCTCGTCTTCTTCGGCCTTGATTACATGGCGTGGCGCAGGCTTCAGGCCCGCGACCGGCGCGCTTTCGTCAAAGCCCGGGTCGCGCAGGTTGCGCACTTCAAAGGCAGGTTCGTCGTAATCGCTGTCGTCGAACTCGGGCTCGGGTTCAACCTCGTGTACCACCGGTTCCGGGGCGAAGCTGGCGTGAAGCTGGCGCGCAAGGTCGCCGATCTCGTCCTGACGATCGGTGGCCGGGGTGTGCTCGTCGATATCCCGCAGCCAGATGCGCAGTTGCATCAACGGCGTGGAGATATGCCGCCCCAGGCGCAGGCTCAAGGCCAGGGCCAGCGCCAGCAGGATCGCGCTGAGGATGCCCATGCTTTGCAGGCTGATGGTCATCGGCTGCTGGAATTGCTGCATGTCCAGGCTGATGCGCAATTGGCCGGCTTTCACATCCTGAAACGTGATATTGCTCTGGTACAGGCCTTCGGCCTCACCCAGCAGGCCGTTTTTCGGGCGTTGCCCGGCTTCGGCCATGATCCGGTTGTCCACGCTGTAGATGGCGGCGTGGGCCACCAGCGGGTTCTTGGTCAGGTTGTTGAGCAGCACGTTGAGGCTGAGGATGTCGTTGGACACCAGCAGCTCGGTCGCCGAGGTGGCGGTCTGGGTGGTCAAGCTCTCGCCCAGGGCATCGGCTTGTTCGTGCATGGCCTGTTTGAACTGCAAACCCATCACGCAGGCGTAGATCACCAGGGCCAGGGCGACCAGGATCACGTTATGGCTGGCGATGCGTAATGCGATCGGTACACGGCGGTGGCGCAGTGCCCGGAAGATCAGCAGGAAGAAGTTGTCGGTTTTTACTGGCGTGGGCCGGTTCACTTGAGCTCGGCTCTTTAGTCCGTGAAGTTGACGCGCAGTATAGCGACAGGCCCAAGACCGGCAAAGCGCTGGCTGTGCCCGATGGTCACTGAAAGTGGGTAGAATGCGGTTTTTTTCCAGCCTGGGGGTGCGCTTTGCGCGAAATTGTCCTGATTAACATCACGGGGGAAGACCGGCCAGGTCTGACCGCCGCCATTACCGGTGTTCTGGCCCAGGGTGGTGTGAACATTCTCGACATCGGCCAGGCGGTGATCCACGACACCCTGTCCTTCGGGATTCTGGTGGAAATCCCCAGCACCGAGCAGGCGTCGTCTGTCCTCAAGGACATCCTGTTTACCGCGTACAAGCTGGATCAGCAGGTGCGTTTCACCCCGGTGTCCGAAGAGGATTACCGGCATTGGGTGTCCGGCCAGGGCAAAAAACGCCATATCGTGACCTTGCTGACCCGCAAGGTGACGGCCGAGCAGTTGCAGCGCGTCAGCTCGATCACCGCGCAATATGGCTTGAATATCGACCATATCGACCGTCTGTCGGGCCGCATGCCATTGGACACGCCAGATGACCAGGGCAAGGGCTGCATCGAGTTTTCCGTGCGCGGCGAACCGGCCGATCCCCAAGCCTTGCGTGCCGACTTCCTGAGCGTGGCGCAGGAGCTGAATGTCGATATCGCCTTCCAGGAAGATTCGCTGTTCCGCCGCAACCGCCGCCTGGCGGTGTTCGACATGGACTCCACGCTGATCGAAGCCGAAGTCATCGACGAACTGGCCAAGGCTGCCGGTGTGGGTGAGCAAGTCTCCGCGATCACCGAGCGCGCCATGGCCGGCGAGCTGGATTTCCGCGCCAGCTTCAAGGAGCGCCTGGCGTTGCTCAAGGGCCTGGATGTCAGCGTGCTGGATTCGATCGGCGCCTCCCTGCGCCTGACCGAAGGCGCCGAAACCCTGTTCGCCGAACTCAAGCGCCTGGGCTACAAGACTGCGATCCTGTCCGGCGGCTTCAGCTACTTCGCCAAGCAATTGCAGGCCAAGCTGGGCATCGACTATGTGTTCGCCAACGAGCTGGAAGTGGTGGATGGCAAGGTGACCGGCGTGGCCGTGGAGCCGATCGTCGACGCGCAGCGCAAGGCCGACTTGCTGCGGGAATTGGCTCACAAGGAAGGTTTGCGTCTGGAGCAGACCATTGCGGTCGGCGACGGTGCGAATGACTTGCCGATGCTGGCGATTGCCGGGTTGGGCGTGGCGTTCCGCGCCAAGCCGCTGGTCAAACAATCGGCCAAGCAGGCGATTTCGACCCTTGGGTTGGACGGTGTGTTGTATTTGCTGGGCTTTCGCGACCGCGACGGGCAGCTCTAACTGAAACAATGCGCTTAAAAATGTGGGAGGGGGCTTGCCCCCGATGGCGGTGGTTCAGCTACAAATAAGTGACTGACCCACCGCTATCGGGGGCAAGCCCCCTCCCACATTGGATCTTTGCAGGTTTCGGATCAGGCTTTCGGCAATGCGATACCCTGGCCCATCTGCACTGGCGAACCCGCCACCAGTGTTTCTGCCCACTTCACCTGATCCGGCCCGAACAGCACGATCGCGGTCGAACCCAGCTTGAAGCGACCCAGCTCTGCGCCTTTCTCCAGGTGAATCGGCGCACGCGCGGCTTCGTCGTAGCGGAAGGTTTTCAGCTCGCGCTTGGGCGGCGTGACCAGGCCGGCCCACACGGTTTCGATCGACGCCACAATCATCGCGCCCACCAACACCACGGCCATCGGGCCGCGTTCGGTGTCGAACAGGCAGACAACCCGCTCGTTACGCGCAAACAGCTCCGGCACGTTTTCGGCGGTGGTCTGGTTGACCGAGAAAATCCGCCCTGGCACGTAGACCATCTCGCGCAAGGTGCCCGCCAGTGGCATATGCACCCGGTGGTAGTCTTTCGGCGACAGGTAAATGGTGGCGAAATCGCCGCCCATGAACGGCGCAGCCATGGCCGCATCGCCGCCCAGCAATTCCAGCACGCTGAAGCTGTGGCCCTTGGCCTGGAACACGCGACCATGCTCGATCGGGCCGAGCTGGCTGACTGCGCCATCGGCTGGGCTCAGCACGGCGCCCGGGGTTTGATCGAGTGGGCGCGCGCCGTCTTTCAGGGCGCGGGTGAAGAACGCGTTGAAGTGTTCGTAGGCGCTCAGGTCTTCAACCAGGGCCTGGGACATGTCCACTTGATAGCGCTTGGCGAACCAGGCGGTGAAGGCGTTCTTGAACCAGCGCACGCGGCACTCGGCAATGCAGCCGGCCAGGCGCGACAGCAAGTGGTGCGGCAGCAAGTACTGGCTGAGGATGAACAACTGCTTTTTCATTAACTGTCCTTAAACCTTAAATCTCGACGGGGGTGTCGGGGTGGTTGCCCCATTCGCCCCAGGAACCGGCATAACCTTTGACTCGCGGATAACCGAGCGCCTTGGCCACCAGGTAGGTGAAGCCAGAGCGGTGATGAGTCTGGCAGTGGGTGATGATTTCTTTGTCGCGGGTCAGCCCGAGGTTTTCGAGGATCTGCGGCATGTCGCGGCGGATGCGCAGGTTGCGCGCCTTGTCCATGCCGGCAGTCCACTCGAAGTTCACGGCGCCGGGGATGTGACCGCCCTTGGCTGCCAGGACCTTTTCGCCGGAATATTCCAGCGGGCCGCGTGCGTCCCAGATGCCCAGGTCGGCGGCGCCGAGACGGCTTTGCAGGTATTCGCGGGTCGCGGTGGGGCCGTCATGCAGGGTGAGGCTGACAGGCCCGCCAGCCGGGGCCGGCACCTCGGTGGACAGCGGGAGCGGGTCTGCCAGCCACGCCAGCAGGCCGCCGTCGAGGTAGTGGTATTTCGTGTGGCCGATCACGTCGAGCAGCCAGATGAAACGTCCGGCCCAGCCACCGCCTTCGTCGTCGTAGACCACGTAGGTCGCGTCCGGGGTGTGGCCCAGCTCGCCGAACAGTTTTTCCAGGTCTGCCTTGTTCGGCAACAGGCCGGGGGCTGGCGGCTGGCCCAGTTGGGTGCGCTTGGGGTCAACGAAATGCGCGCCGGGGATATGCCCTTCGGCGTAGCGGGCGGCGCTGGTGAGGTCCACCAGAATCAGTTGGTCGGCATCAAGGCGGCCAAGCAGGTCGCTGGGTTCGATCACCAGCGGCAAGCCAGAGAAGTCAGGCATGTGAGGTCTCCTGGGCACAAATGTTGGCGATAAAAGAGGGCGATTGTAGCGCAAGCATCAGCCGGTGCGGTTGGTAAAGCTGTGCAGGGCTTTCTCGATGCATTGAGCGGTTTTGCCGAAGGCCTGCACGGTGGTTTCCGAGAACGGCCCGCCGCCCTGGTCGGCGATCATCAGCATGACCACCCGGCCGTTGCAGCTCAGTGAGCGCAACAGCAGGTGTTCACCGTTGAACAGGCGACGCAGGATCGGCGGCAACAGGGCGGCAAATTGCGCGTGGTTGTCGGGCGTGAGGCGCACCTGGGCGGATTTTTCCAGCATGCGTTGCAGCAGCGTGCTGTTGACCACGTCCAGGCTCAAGTTCGCGGCGTCCTTCGGCAGGCCGGCGGCCTGGTGGACGCGCAAGGTGCTCAGGGCGCGATCGGCCATGAACAGCAAGACGCGCTGCATGCCGCTGGCCTCCAGGGCTTCCTTGGCGCAGGTGGTCAGGTGCATGGCGTTGGCGAAGCGGCTTGGCTCCATCAGCAGTTCGGTGCAACGGCTGCGCCAGACGGCCAGGGCCTCGGCGGTCGGCGGCGGTGCGGGCAGCAGGCCACGATGGATTTTCTGTACATTCCACGGCCAGATCAGCGACAGCGCCGGGTGCCAGAGGTCGGGCATCAGGGTTGCGCGAGCGCTGATCACCGCTTGCTGGTGAACCTGTTGCTGCACCTCGCTCAACGGCTGTTGCAGGTACAGCGCGGTGAGGTATTGCCAGCGCTCGGTATGCGGGCAGGTCCAGGATTCCTGGGCCGACATCGCCAGGCCGTTGGCCAGCAACACCGTATTGGCCGGCTGGTTCAGCCAGCGCCGCAAACTGGGCTCGGCATCCAGCAGTTGTTGCTGGCGCAGTGGGTCGTCTTCCCGGGCGATGCGCAATGCCTTGACCAGCAAGCGTTGCTCGGTCAGCAGCAGGTGATAGCCCTGGGATACCCAGATCGGCAGGTGCCAGGTTTCGGTCAGGCCAAGGCACAGGTCGAGCAGGCGCACGCCGAACAATTCCTGTTCGACCTGACGCGCCGATTGGCCTTTGTGGATCACCCGCAGTTCCCATTCTTCCAGGAGCTTGGGGTAGGCCACCGCCATTGGCCACAACGGCGCCAGGAACAGCAGGCTGCCCCAATGAATGTCTTGCCACAACCGCGCCAGGCGGCTGGCGAACAAGCCGCTGGCTTGCTGCGACGCGTGGCGGCTGACCAGCACCAGTTGGCGAAAGGCGACGGGGATTTCATTCATCGGCACCGACGGCAGCCGTTCCAGCAGGTCCTCGGCGCGTTTGAGGCCGAGACGGTTAAGCGCCACCTCAAGGTTTTCTGCCGGTTCCGCCATGCTGCCATGGGTGTGGCTGTTGGCCTCGCGCATTACGCTGAGTACCAGCGACGGGCTGTTCTGCATCAGCTCGGCAATATCTCGCAAAGAACTGCGGCTATCGCGGATGGCTTTGCACACGCGCTCGTGGCTGGCCTGGGGAACGGGCAACCGGACTTCGTCCAGGCACTTGATCCAAGCGGCGAGAGAGATGGGTCTTACAGATGGGGCTGTCTTTTCATTGGCCATGATTGGGGCGCGATCATCACTTACTTCAACACGCCCTGAACGGGCCGAACTGGCTTTTCGCCTTGACGGCCTATAGTCTGGCGCAGTTTTGCCGATAAGTAGAACAAGAGTTTTTCAGTTACCCCAAATATGTCCATGAACCCGACGGCGCAAGTACAAAACCCCTATGGCTAAAATAATCGGCATCATCGTCGTCCTTGCAAGTGTGCTCGGTGGCTATGTCCTGTCTCACGGCAAGATTGCTGCGTTGATCCAGCCCTTCGAAGTGATGATTATTGGCGGCGCGGCATTCGGCGCATTCTTGCAGGCCAACCCCGGCTACATGACCATGCACGTGATCAAGAAGTCGCTGGGCATGTTCAGCTCGCGCTTCTCCCACACCTTCTACATGGAAGTGCTGGGCCTGGTTTATGAGATCCTCAACAAGAGTCGCCGTGAAGGCATGATGGCCATCGAAGCGGACATCGAAGACGCTGCAGCGAGCCCGATTTTCGCCAAATACCCGGCAGTGCTCAAAGACGAGCGCATGACCGCCTACATCTGCGATTACCTGCGCATCATGTCCTCCGGCAACATGGCCCCCCACGAGCTGGAAGGCCTGTTCGACATGGAACTGTTCAGCCTCAAGGAAGAGCTGGAGCACCCGTCCCACGCCGTCACCGGTATTGCCGACGGCATGCCCGGCTTCGGTATCGTTGCGGCGGTACTCGGTATCGTGGTGACCATGGCCTCCCTCGGCGAGGGCGACCAGGCGGCCATCGGCATGCACGTAGGTGCGGCGCTGGTGGGTACGTTCTTCGGTATTCTCGCGGCCTACGGTTTCTTCGGTCCGCTCGCCACCTCCCTGGCCCACGATGCCAAGGAAGAAGTCAATCTGTATGAAGCGATCAAGGCCAGCCTGGTGGCTTCGGCCTCCGGCATGCCGCCTTCGCTGGCGGTGGAATTCGGTCGCAAGGTGCTGTACCCGAAACATCGCCCGAGCTTTGCCGAGTTGGAACAAGCGGTTCGCGGTCGCTAAGCCATGGAAAACAACCAGCCGATAATCATCAAGCGCGTCAAGCGCTTCGCTGCGGGGCACCATGGTGGCGCCTGGAAAATCGCCTTCGCCGACTTTGCAACGGCGATGATGGCGTTCTTCCTGGTGCTGTGGCTGATGTCCACCGCGACCCCCGAGCAGAAGATCGCCATCGCCGGTTACTTCAAAGACCCGATCGGCTTCTCGGAAAGCGGCACACCCTTCGTGATCGACCTGGGCGGTTCGCCGCAGTTGGCGCCGGAGCGCACCATCAACCCTGAGGTCAAGACCGAGGCGCCGCAGGAAAAAATTCCGATCGAGCGCGACACCGTCGAGAGCCTGGCCGAACAGGTCGAGCAGGAACGCCTCGAATTGTTGCTGAAGGAATTGCAGACCAAGGTCGAAGAAAACCCGCAGTTGCTGAAATTCAAGGATCAGATTTCCTTCGAGATCACGCCGGATGGCTTGCGCATCCAGATCACCGACGCCGCCAACCGGCCGATGTTCGACTCTGGCAGTGCGCGGTTGAAGCCGTACTTTGAAGACATCTTGCTGGCCATGGCCGACACCATCAAGGCGGTGCCGAACAAGATCAGCATCAGCGGTCACACCGATGCCAAGCCGTATTCGGGGCAGGGCGACTTCGGCAACTGGGAGCTTTCGGCCAACCGCGCCAACGCCGCCCGACGTGCGCTGGTGGCCGGCAGCTACCCGGACTCGCAGGTGGCGCGGGTGGTGGGTTTCGCTTCGTCGCAGCTGTTTGATTCGAAGGACCCATTCAACCCGATCAACCGTCGGATCGATATCGTCGTGCTGACCAAAAAGGCCCAGCGCGCGATTGAAGGTGATCAGCCGCCACCGCCCCCAGATACGGGCACGCAGGGCGGTGCACCGGCCGACCCGAACGCGATCCCGCCGGGGCAGGAGCCGTTGCCGGCGCATGAGCTGCGGCAGAAGCTGAATCTGTTCGAAGGTGGCGGGATGAAAGACCCTACGGTGCCGGGTACGGGATCGTAAGCTGTATACGACAAGGCCGCGATAAACGCGGCCTTGTCGTATGTGCTGTTTAGTAACTGCTCTCGGGCAAACTCGCAATAATCGACCGATAGCTGTTCATCCGTTGCTGCTGCACGCGGCCATCTTCCAACGCCTTGAGCAGGGCGCAACCGGGTTCGCGGTCATGTTTGCAGTCGCGGAAGCGGCAGGTGCCGATCAGGTCGTTGAACTCGATGAAACCGGCTTCCACGTCGCTGCGGCTGACATGGCCGAGGCCGAATTCACGAATGCCCGGGGAGTCGATCAGCTCACCGCCGCCGGGGAAGTGGAACAACCGCGCGGTGGTGGTGGTGTGGGTGCCCTGGCCGGACAGCTCCGACAGCGGGCCGACACGGGTGTCGACTTCCGGCAGCAGGCTGTTGACCAGCGAGGACTTGCCCACGCCAGACTGGCCGACGAACACGCTGATGCGCCCGTCCAACTGGTGTTGCAGCTGTTCCATGCCATTGCCGTGATGGGCCGACACTTCCAGCACCGGGTAACCCAGGGTGCGGTAGACCGCCAGCAACGCGTTGAGCGCCGGGGCGTTCTGTTCGTCGATCAAGTCGAATTTGTTCAGCAGCAACAGCGGGCGAATGCCGGCATGCTCGGCGGCGACCAGGTAACGGTCGATCAGGTTGGCATGAGGCTCGGGCAGCGGTGCGAAGACGATGACGATCATGTCGACGTTGGCCGCCACCGGCTTCAACTGGCCGCGGCTGTCGGGACGGCGCAGTTCGGTGGTGCGGGGCAGTTGCGCGACGATCACGCCGATGCCTTGGTTGCCGGCACGCCACACCACTCGGTCGCCGGTCACCAGCGCCGGCAGGTTGGCACGCAGGTGGCAGCGGAAGACCTGGCCGGCGAGTTCGCCTTCGAGCGCCTCGACCTCGACCTGCACACCAAAGTGCGCGATCACCAGGCCCGTTTGTTCGGGGCCCAGGTCGCCGCCCTCGAGCGCTTCCACGGCGGAGGATTCACGTTTGGCGGCGCGTGCGGCGCGTTCGCCCTGAATCTTTTCGATGCGCCAGTTTTGGCGACGGTTGAGCTGGCGTTTGGCCATTGGTGTTCCGTGTCGATAATGCAAAGGTTGGGTGAAACGGTCGCGAGTCTAGCACGGCCCCGCCTGCTAAACTGCGCAGCTACGCCAAGGTGCCAAGAGAATCAAGCCATGCAAAACCCACAGAATCTGATTTGGATCGATCTGGAAATGACCGGTCTGAACCCCGACACCGACGTCATCATCGAGATGGCGACCATTGTCACCGACAGCAACCTCAACACCTTGGCCGAAGGTCCGGTGATCGCCATCCACCACAGCGACGCCGTTCTCGCCACCATGGACGAGTGGAACACCCGCACCCACGGCAACTCCGGCCTGACCCAGCGCGTGCGC
This sequence comes from Pseudomonas sp. Y39-6, assembly GCF_023651955.1. NCBI lineage: Bacteria > Pseudomonadati > Pseudomonadota > Gammaproteobacteria > Pseudomonadales > Pseudomonadaceae > Pseudomonas > Pseudomonas sp. Y39-6. The sequence continues at coordinate 592,883 of NZ_CP069594.1, forward strand.
GACAGCCGTGTCAGCATGGCCGAAGCCGAAGCCGAAACCATCGCCTTCCTGGAAAAGTGGGTGCCCAAGGGCAAGTCGCCGATCTGCGGTAACAGCATCTGCCAGGACCGCCGCTTTCTTTATAACCACATGAAGGCGCTGGAAAGCTACTTCCACTACCGCAACCTGGATGTGTCCACGCTCAAGGAACTGGCCGCGCGCTGGGCGCCGGAAGTCAAAGACAGCTTCCATAAAGGCAGCACTCATTTGGCGCTGGATGACATTCGTGAGTCGATCGCCGAGTTGCAGCACTACCGCAAGCACTTCATCAAGGCTTGATGCTGGGGGCGCCTCGGTCTTTCGCCAAGCGCCCTCTTTTGGTGCCGTCAGCAAATGATTAGACTGCGCGCCTCTTTGTAAGGATCGCCATCATGCTGCTGATGCTCTACCTCGTCGCCATCACCGCCGAAGCTATGACTGGCGCCTTGTCTGCCGGTCGGCGCGGCATGGATTGGTTTGGCGTGGTGCTGATCGCCTGCGTGACGGCGTTGGGTGGCGGTTCGGTGCGCGATGTGCTGCTCGGGCATTACCCGCTGACCTGGGTCAAGCACCCGGAATACCTGGTGCTGACCTCCGTCGCCGCGCTGGTGACGATCTTTATCGCGCCGCTGATGCGCCGCCTGCGCTCGCTGTTTCTGGCGCTGGATGCCGTGGGGTTGGTCGCCTTTACCCTGATCGGCTGCATGACCGCCCTGGAAATGGGTCACGGTATGTTGGTGGCGTCGGTCAGCGGCGTGATCACCGGGGTGTTCGGTGGGATCCTGCGGGATATTTTCTGCAACGACATCCCGCTGATCTTTCGCCGTGAGCTGTACGCCAGCGTGTCATTCCTCGCCGCTTGGTTCTACTTGCTGTGCCTTTACCTGCAATTGCCGGGCGAGCAGGCGATTATGCTCACCCTGTTCAGCGGCTTTCTCCTGCGCCTGCTGGCGATCCGTTTTCACTGGGAAATGCCCAAGTTCATCTACAACGACGACGTTCACTGACGCTCGGCGTGCTGCTTCAGCGCCCATTCCACATGTTCGCGCACCAGCTCCGACGGGTAGTCCCGGCGCGCCTTCAAGGCTTCCAGCACCGGAATGCTCGATGGCGCATTGCCCAGGCCTACCGCCAGGTTGCGCAGCCAGCGCTCGTAACCTGCGCGGCGTAGGGGCGAGCCTTCGGTGCTGCTGAGGAATTTTTCCTCGTCCCACATGAACAGTTCGGCCAGTTGTGCGTTATCCAGGTTGTGCCGTGGCTTGAAATCGCTTTCGGCGGTGGTGCGGGCGAAACGATTCCATGGGCAAACGATCTGACAGTCATCGCAACCGAAAACCCGATTGCCGATCAGCGGGCGCAAGTCTTCAGGGATCGCGCTCTTGAGTTCGATGGTCAGATAGGAAATGCAGCGCCGCGCGTCCAGCACGTAGGGCCCGACGAACGCGTTGGTCGGGCAGATATCCAGACAGGCGGTACAGCGGCCGCAGTGCTCGGTGGCGTGGGGCGGATCGACCGGCAGCGGCAAGTCGACAAACAACTCGCTGAGGAAGAAGTAGCTGCCGGCCTTGCGATTGAGGACCAGGGTGTTTTTGCCGATCCAGCCCAGCCCGGCTTTCTCGGCGATGGCTTTCTCCAGCACCGGCGCGCTGTCGACAAAGGCGCGAAAGCCGAAGGGGCCGATTTGTGCCTGGATGCGTTCGGCCAGTTGCTGCACGCGCTTGCGGATCAGTTTGTGGTAGTCGCGGCCCAGGGCGTAACGGGAGATGTAGGCTTTTTCCGGTTGGGCCAACCGTTGCGCCATGTGCGTGTCGCCGGGCAGGTAATCCATGCGCAGTGAGACCACGCGCAAGGTGCCCGGCACCAACTCGTCGGGGTGCGAGCGTTTGCTGCCGTGGGCGCCCATGTATTCCATCTCGCCGTGGTAGCCCGCGTCGAGCCAGCGTTGCAGGTGCTGTTCATGCTCGGCCAGGTCCAGGCCGCTGATGCCGACTTGTTGAAAGCCCAGCTCGCGGCCCCAGTCTTTGATCGATTGGGCGAGCGCGGGCAGATCGGAAGTAATAGCAGGCATGAGACACGGGAAACCACAGGTTAGATGAGTATAATTCTGCCAGACATCGGAGCTTGAAGACGCATGCCGCAGACAAAACACGCAATAACCGACGTTCAGCCCCTGTTGCCCGGCAATTTGCCGCAACTGGCTGCGCGTTCCCTGGACGCCCATAAAGGCCGTTTCGGTCATCTGCTGGTCATCGGCGGCGACCGAGGCTTTGGCGGCGCTGCGTTGCTCAGTGCCGAAAGTGCGCTGCGCAGCGGGGCGGGCATGGTGTCCCTGGCGACTCGCCTTGAACATGTGCCCGCCGCGCTGGCGCGCCTGCCGGAAGTCATGAGCGTCGGCGTGAGTTCGGCCAACCAATTGATGGGTTTGCTCGAAAAGATCTCGGTTATCGTCATTGGCCCGGGCCTGGGCCATGCCGCCTGGGGCAAGAGCCTGCTGTCCGTCGCCGCCAACGCCAAGCAGCCGCAAGTCTGGGACGCCGATGCCTTGAACCAGCTGGCGACCGGCAGCGTCAGCCTTCCCGCCAACTGCGTGATCACCCCGCATCCGGGCGAAGCGGCGCGCTTGATGGGTATTTCGACAGCTGAGGTTCAGGCGGATCGTCTTAACGTGGCGCGCGCGTTGAGCCAGAAATTCAATGCAGTGGCTATTCTCAAGGGGGCGGGCAGTCTGATCGCCTGCCCGGACGGTCGCGTCGCGCGATGTGACCAAGGCCATCCGGCCATGGCGACCGCGGGGCTCGGCGACGTATTGGCCGGCCTGGTGGGCGCGTTACTGGCACAAGGCATGCCCGCTTATGAAGCCGGCTGCCTGGCCGTGTGGCTGCACGCCACGGCCGGAGCCCGGCAGGGCACCTTTGGTCGCGGCCTGGCGGCCAGTGACCTGATACCTGCCATCCGTCAATTGCTCGAGGAACAGTCGCCGTGTCTGAAGTAAACCTTTTCCTGGCGGATGAAGCGGCAATGGTCGCCTTCGGTCATCGGATTGCCCAGGTGACAGGCGGCGCGGGGCTGATCTTTCTCGAGGGCGACCTGGGGGCGGGCAAGACCACGCTGTCGCGGGGCATCATTCGCGGGTTGGGCCATGCTGGGGCGGTGAAAAGTCCGACCTTTACGCTGGTCGAGCCTTATGAGATCGGGGCGACAAGGGCCTTCCACTTTGATCTCTATCGTCTGGTGGACCCCGAAGAGCTGGAGTACATGGGGATTCGGGATTATTTCGAGGATGACGCGCTGTGCCTGATCGAGTGGCCAGATAAAGGCACAGGCTTTTTGCCAAAGCCGGACCTGACCATTACCATTACGCCGCATGAGCACGGACGTCGGCTGAAGTTGTTGCCCCAGGGTGCGCGCGGTGAGTCGTGGTGCGCTGCTCTGGCATTGGAATTCAAATAATTGGTGGGGTTAGGTATGCGCTTTCGCGCGTTGGTTGCTGTCGTAGGGGTGTTGCTTGCGGCAATGACTGTCAATGCTCTGGCTGCTTCACAGGTGAAGAGTGTTCGCCTGTGGCGAGCGCCGGATAACACGCGACTGGTGTTCGACCTGTCTGGCCCGGTCCAGCACAGCGTCTTTACCCTGACGGCGCCTGATCGCCTGGTGATCGACATCAACGGTGCGACCCTGGCCGCGCCGCTGAAAATCTCCACTGCCAACACGCCGATTACCAGCATGCGTTCGGCCCAGCGCACGCCGACCGATCTGCGCGTGGTCATCGACCTGAAAAAGGCCGTGACCCCGAAGAGCTTCTCCCTGGCGCCCAACGCCCAGTACGGCAACCGCCTGGTGGTCGACCTGTTCGACAACGCCGCCGATGCCGCACCGCCGCCCGCGCCGACGCCGAGCGTGGCGACCGTACCGGCCGTGCCGGTCAACCCGTCGCAACCGCAGGTCAAGTTGCCACCGCCGCCGCCGGCGCCAGCGGGTAAACGCGACATCATCGTGGTGATCGACGCCGGTCACGGCGGTGAAGACCCGGGCGCTTCCGGTTCGCGTGGCCAGCATGAAAAAGACGTGGTGTTGGCCATCGCCCGTGAACTGCAGCGCCAGGTCAGCGGTATGAAAGGCTATCGCGCCGAGCTGACCCGTACCGGCGACTACTTCATCCCGTTGCGTGGCCGCACCGAAATCGCGCGCAAGAAGGGCGCCGACTTGTTCGTCTCGATCCACGCCGACGCCGCGCCGTCGGCCGCCGCCTTCGGCGCCTCGGTGTTTGCCCTGTCGGATCGCGGCGCCACGTCCGAGACGGCCCGCTGGCTGGCCGACAGTGAAAACCGTTCCGACTTGATCGGCGGGGCCGGCAACGTGTCCCTCGACGACAAAGACAAGATGCTCGCCGGTGTACTGCTCGACCTGTCGATGACCGCCTCGCTGACCTCCAGCTTGAACGTCGGGCAGAAAGTCCTGAGCAACATTGGCCGTGTGACATCGCTGCACAAACAACGCGTGGAGCAGGCCGGGTTCATGGTGTTGAAGTCGCCGGACATCCCGTCGATCCTGGTGGAAACCGGGTTTATCTCCAACTCCAACGAAGCCTCGAAACTGGCCAGCGCCAGCCACCAGCAGGCATTGGCGCGTTCCATCAGCGCCGGCGTGCGCCAGTTCTTCCAGCAGAACCCGCCGCCGGGCACGTATATCGCCTGGCTGCGCGACTCCGGGAAAATCGCCCAGGGCCCGCGTGACCATCGCGTCCAGCCGGGCGACACCCTGGCGATGCTGGCGGTGCGTTTCCAGGTGTCGCCTGCGACGTTGCGCAGCGCCAACAACCTGAAAACCGATGAGCTGAAAGTCGGCCAGGTGTTGACCATCCCCGGCACTGAATTGGCGGCACAGTAATGAGCGAATCGATCCTCAACAGCGGCTCGCGCATCGAACTGCTCAGCCCGCGCCTTGCCAACCAGATTGCGGCGGGCGAGGTGGTCGAGCGGCCGGCGTCGGTGATCAAGGAGTTGCTGGAAAACAGCATCGACTCCGGCGCCAAGCGTATCGATGTCGACGTGGAGCAAGGTGGCGTCAAGCTGCTGCGGGTGCGTGACGACGGCAGCGGCATCTCCTCCGATGACCTGCCGCTGGCCTTGGCGCGGCACGCCACCAGCAAGATTCGCGACCTGGAAGACCTTGAGCGGGTGATGAGCCTGGGCTTTCGCGGTGAGGCCCTGGCCTCGATCAGTTCCGTGGCGCGCCTGACGCTGACCTCCCGCACGCGCAGCGCCGACCAGGCCTGGCAAGTGGAAACCGAAGGCCGCGACATGGCGCCTCGGGTCCAGCCGGCTGCGCATCCGGTGGGCACTTCGGTGGAGGTGCGCGACCTGTTCTTCAACACCCCGGCGCGGCGCAAATTCCTCAAGGCCGAGAAAACCGAATTCGATCACCTGCAGGAAGTCATCAAGCGCCTGGCCCTGGCGCGCTTCGACGTGGCATTCCACCTGCGCCACAACGGCAAGACCATCCTCAGCCTGCACGAAGCCAACGACGACGCCGCGCGCGCTCGGCGGGTGGCGGCGGTGTGCGGCGCGGGGTTCTTGGAGCAGGCGCTGCCGATTGAAATCGAACGCAATGGCCTGCGCCTATGGGGTTGGGTGGGGCTGCCGACGTTCTCCCGCAGCCAGGCGGACTTGCAGTATTTCTTTGTGAACGGCCGGGCGGTGCGCGACAAGCTGGTGGCCCACGCGGTGCGCCAGGCGTATCGCGACGTGCTGTTCAATGGGCGGCACCCGACGTTTGTGCTGTTTTTCGAGGTCGACCCATCGGTGGTCGACGTCAACGTACACCCGACCAAGCATGAAGTGCGCTTCCGTGACGGGCGCATGGTGCATGACTTTCTCTACGGCACCTTGCACCGCGCGCTGGGCGATGTGCGCCCGGATGACCAACTGTCCGCGCCGATCGTGACGGCGGTGGTTCGTCCGAGCGGCCCGCAAGCCGGCGAGTTCGGCCCGCAGGGCGAAATGAGCCTGGCGGGCAACCTGCTGCAGTCGCCGCAACCCCAGCCGAGCTACACGGCGCCGGGTTCGGGTTCGGGTTCGGGGGCAGGCTATCAGTATCAATACACCCCGCGTCCGCAATCGGCGGTGCCGGCGGCCGAGGCCCAGGCGGCCTATCGTGAATTCTTTGCGCCGCTGCCGGGCGCCGAGCCGAGCGCGGTCGCGTTGCCCGAAGGTGGCGGGGATATTCCGCCGCTGGGTTATGCATTGGCGCAGCTCAAGGGCATCTACATCCTTGCGGAAAACGCCCACGGCCTGGTGCTGGTGGACATGCACGCGGCCCACGAACGGATCATGTACGAGCGTCTGAAAATTGCCATGGCCAGCGAAGGCCTGAGCGGTCAGCCGCTGTTGGTGCCGGAATCCCTGGCGGTCAGCCAGCGCGAAGCCGATTGTGCCGAAGAGCACGCCAGCGTGTTCCAGAAACTCGGTTTTGAACTGCAACGCCTGGGCCCGGAAACGCTGGCGATCCGCCAGATTCCCGCGTTGCTCAAGCAAGCCGAGGCCAACCGGTTGGTGGCCGACGTCTTGGCGGACCTGATGGAGTACGGCACCAGTGACCGTATCCAGGCGCACATCAACGAACTGCTCGGCACCATGGCCTGCCACGGCGCGATCCGCGCGAATCGCCGCCTGGCCTTGCCGGAAATGAACGGCCTGCTGCGCGACATGGAAAACACCGAGCGCAGCGGACAATGCAACCATGGCCGACCGACCTGGACCCAAATGGGCCTGGACGATCTGGACAAACTGTTCTTGCGCGGCCGCTGATGAGTGCCTTGCCCCCCGCGATCTTCCTGATGGGCCCCACGGCCGCCGGCAAGACCGACCTGGCTATCGAGCTGAGCAAAGTGCTGCCCTGCGAGCTGATCAGCGTCGACTCGGCCCTGGTTTATCGCGGTATGGACATCGGCACGGCCAAGCCTTCGAAGGAGTTGCTGGCGCAGTATCCGCACCGCTTGATCGACATCATCGACCCTGCGATGAGCTATTCGGCGGCGGATTTTCGCAGCGATGCCCTGGCGGCCATGGCCGATATCACCGCGCGCGGCAACATCCCGCTGCTGGTGGGCGGCACGATGCTCTACTACAAGGCTTTGCAGGAAGGCCTGGCGGATATGCCGCCGGCCGACGCCCAGGTGCGCGCCGAGCTTGAAGAAGAAGCGGCGCGCCTTGGCTGGCAAGCCCTGCACGAGCAACTGGCGGCGGTCGATCCGGTGTCCGCTGCGCGCATCCACCCCAACGATCCGCAGCGCCTGAGTCGAGCTCTGGAAGTCTGGCGGGTAAGTGGTCAAACCATGACCGAGCATCGGCAGCGACAATCTGCGCAAAGTGCTGACGCAGGCGCATCGGGGCGGTCACAATTGCCCTATACTGTGGCGAATCTGGCGATTGCTCCGGCAAATCGCCAGGTGCTGCATGAACGAATTGCACAAAGATTCACAATTATGTTGGAACAGGGGTTCGTGGAGGAGGTCGTAGCACTGCGTTCAAGAGGTGACCTGCATCCGGGGTTGCCTTCGATACGTGCTGTAGGCTATCGCCAAGTCTGGGATCATCTGGATGGCAAGCTGACGTCAGCCGAAATGCAGGAGCGCGGCATCATTGCCACGCGCCAATTGGCGAAGCGCCAGTTCACCTGGCTGCGCAGCTGGAGCGATTTGCACTGGCTGGACAGCCTGGACAGCGACAATCTGTCACGCGCCTTGAAATACTTGGGAACGGTCTCCATATTGAGCTGAGTCCTTGCAATTGCCGTCTATCCTTGGGGGTGTGACGGCCATAAGCTATTTATTTTCCGATTTTTTATTATTGATCCTTAAAGGAGTGCGGCACATGTCAAAAGGGCATTCGCTACAAGACCCTTACTTGAATACTTTACGTAAAGAGAAAGTGGGGGTTTCCATCTACCTGGTCAACGGTATCAAACTGCAAGGTACGATCGAATCGTTCGACCAGTTCGTTATCCTGCTGAAAAACACCGTCAGCCAAATGGTTTACAAGCACGCTATCTCGACAGTCGTTCCCGTCCGTCCAATCCGTCTGCCTAGCGCGACTGATGGCGAACAGGGTGACGCTGAGCCAGGTAACGCCTGATAGGAGTCTCCTTTGTTCTTTGAGCGCCACGGTGGTGGTGAGCGAGTGATCCTCGTTCACTTGGATGGACAGGACCCTGAGGCGCGCGAAGATCCGCAGGAGTTTCAGGAGTTGGCTAATTCGGCCGGCGCCGAGACCGTTGCGTTTTTTAACGTGCCGCGTCATCGGCCAACCGCCAAATACCTGATTGGCAGCGGCAAGGTCGAGGAACTGCGCGACCTGGTCCATGCCGAACAGGCCGATCTGGTGATCTTCAATCACATCCTCACGCCCAGTCAGGAACGTAACCTCGAACGTGTTTTCGAGTGTCGCGTGATCGACCGTACCGGCCTGATTCTCGATATTTTCGCCCAACGCGCGCGTACCCATGAGGGCAAGCTCCAGGTTGAACTGGCCCAGCTTGACCACATGAGCACCCGGCTGGTGCGCGGCTGGACTCACCTTGAGCGTCAGGGTGGCGGTATCGGCATGCGTGGCCCGGGCGAGACCCAGCTGGAAACCGACCGGCGACTGTTGCGGGTTCGCCTGCGTCAGATCAAGGGCCGGCTGGAAAAAGTCCGCAGCCAGCGCGAACAATCGCGACGTGGCCGCAGCCGTGCGGATATCCCGACCGTTTCCCTGGTGGGTTACACCAACGCCGGCAAGTCCACGCTGTTCAACAACTTGACCAAGTCGGACGTGTACGCGGCCGACCAACTGTTCGCGACCCTCGACCCGACCCTGCGTCGCCTGGAACTGGCCGACCTGGGGCCGATCGTGCTGGCCGACACCGTGGGCTTCATTCGGCACTTGCCGCACAAGCTGGTCGAGGCGTTTCGGTCTACGCTCGAAGAGTCGAGCAACTCCGACCTGCTGTTGCACGTGATCGATGCGGCCGAGCCGGATCGCATGTTGCAGATTGAACAGGTGATGGTGGTGCTGGGCGAGATTGGTGCCCAGGACTTGCCCATCCTCGAGGTCTATAACAAACTCGATTTGCTTGAAGGCGTTGAGCCACAAATTCAGCGCGACGAGGACGGCAAGCCCCAGCGGGTCTGGCTGTCGGCGCGTGATGGCCGGGGCCTGGACTTGCTCGAGCAAGCGATTGCCGAGTTGCTCGGCAACGATTTGTTCGTCGGCACCTTGCGCTTGCCTCAGCGTTTTGCTCGACTGCGTGCACAGTTTTTCGAGCTGGGCGCGGTACAGAAAGAAGAACACGATGAAGATGGCGTCAGCTTGCTGGCCGTTCGATTGCCGCGCTCGGAGCTGAATCGGCTGGTCAGTCGCGAAGGCGTTGTACCGACAGAGTTCATCGAGCAACACACTTTGCAATAAAAGCCTGAGAAAGCGGTTGTGCCGCAGTAGCAGGCATTCTGTAGCATTGGTCGGCGCGCCGTGGGTGCGTCTTTGCTTTATCAGATGGAGAGCGCTATGGCTTGGAATGAGCCGGGTGGCAACTCGAATAATCAGGATCCTTGGGGTGGTAAGCGCCGCAATAATGGCGACCGCAAGGGGCCGCCGGATCTCGACGAGGCCTTCCGAAAGCTGCAGGAAAGCCTGAATGGGTTGTTCGGTGGTGGAAAAAAACGCGGTGGTGACGATGGCGGTCGCACAAGCAAGGGCGGCGGCTATGGCCTGCTGGGTCTTGGGCTTGTCGTGCTCGCGGCCGTGTGGCTGTACAGCGCGGTCTACGTGGTGGACGAGCAGGAGCAAGCCGTGGTGCTGCGCTTCGGCAAATACTACGAGACTGTCGGCCCGGGCCTGAACATCTACTTCCCGCCGATCGACAAGAAGTACATGGAGAACGTCACGCGTGAGCGTGCCTACACCAAGCAGGGCCAGATGCTGACCGAAGACGAGAACATCGTCGAAGTGCCGCTGACCGTGCAGTACAAGATCAGCAACCTGCAGGACTTCGTGCTGAACGTCGATCAACCTGAGATCAGTCTGCAACAGGCGACTGAGAGCGCCCTGCGCCATGTGGTGGGTTCCACCGCGATGGATCAGGTGCTCACCGAGGGTCGTGAATTGATGGCCAGCGAGATCAAGGAGCGCCTGCAACGGTTCCTCGACACCTATCGCACCGGTATCACCGTCACCCAGGTCAACATACAGAGCGCAGCGGCACCGCGTGAAGTGCAGGAAGCCTTCGATGACGTGATCCGCGCCCGTGAAGACGAGCAGCGTTCGCGCAACCAGGCTGAAACCTACGCCAACGGCGTCGTGCCGGAAGCCCGTGGTCAGGCCCAGCGCATCCTTGAAGATGCCAACGGTTACCGCGATGAAGTGGTCTCCCGCGCCAAGGGTGAGGCGGATCGTTTTACCAAGCTGGTCGCCGAGTACCGCAAGGCACCGGAAGTCACGCGTGAGCGTCTGTACCTGGACACCATGCAGGAAGTCTTCAGCAACACCAGCAAGGTTCTCGTGACCGGCGGCAAGGGTGGGCAGAACAACCTGCTGTACCTGCCGTTGGACAAGATGATCGAAGGTGGACGTAGTGGCGCCAGCGCACCGGCCACCGGTTCGAATGCCGCTGCCAACGAAGCGAGCGCCCGTGCGGCTGCTGACTTGCTGCAACAGCAAACACGTACCAGGGAGAGTCGTTGATGAACAATAAATCGCTGACCGCCCTGATTGTGGGCGTCGTCGTGGTCATCGCTGCCTGGAACTGCTTCTACATCGTCGCTCAGACCGAGCGTGCGGTGCTGCTGCAATTCGGTCGCGTGGTCCAGGCAGACGTCCAGCCGGGCCTGCATGTGAAAGTCCCCTACGTCAACCAGGTGCGCAAGTTCGACGCGCGCCTGATGACCCTGGATGCACCGACACAGCGTTTCCTGACCCTGGAAAAGAAAGCCGTGATGGTTGACGCCTACGCCAAGTGGCGCGTCAAGGATGCCGAGCGCTTCTACACCGCGACCTCCGGCCTCAAGCAGATTGCCGACGAGCGTTTGTCGCGTCGTCTGGAATCGGGCCTGCGTGACCAGTTCGGTAAACGCACCCTGCACGAGGTGGTGTCCGGTGAACGTGATGCGCTGATGGCGGATATCACCCGTTCGCTGAATACGATGGCGGAAAAAGAGCTGGGGATCGAAGTTGTCGATGTCCGGGTCAAGGCCATCGATCTGCCGAAGGAAGTGAACCGCAGCGTGTTCGAGCGCATGAGCACCGAGCGTGAGCGTGAAGCGCGTGAGCACCGCGCCAAAGGTAACGAACTGGCCGAGGGTATCCGTGCGGATGCCGACCGTCAGCGTCGCGTACTGCTGGCCGAGGCCTATCGCGAGTCTGAAGAGGCGCGTGGTGACGGTGATGCGCAAGCCGCGTCGATCTACGCCAAAGCCTACGGCCAGGACCAGGAGTTCTACGCGTTCTACCGTAGCCTGCGTGCCTACCGTGAAAGCTTTGCGAACAAAACCGACGTCATGGTGCTGGACCCGAGCAGCGACTTCTTCCGCTACCTGGAAAAGTCCAAGTAACTCATTGTTCACTCCCGTCGGGCGGCTAAAACGCCTGGCGGGGTGATCCTTTGAGAAAACGGGTGTATGATGCGGCAGCCGGGAAATCCCCGGCTTTTTTGCGTCTGCATGTTTGATTCGGCAGGCGCGACAGGTTTTTCGAGGAAAGTGCCCGACGAGGCCGTTTGCAGGCCGTTCGTCACGTCGCTCTTGCGCGTGGTTTATGCCGGGGGCGGGCATTTTCTGCTTCACTCAAGGCTCGGCCGAGGGCTGGCCGCCCGGATCATAGGGGAATGGCGTAATGGCAACGGTAGACCGCTGGCTGCTGCCAGATGGCATCGAAGAAGTACTGCCACCAGAAGCTGCGCGCATTGAAGTAGCGCGTCGCCAGGTGTTGGATCTGTTCCAGAGCTGGGGTTACGAGTTTGTCGTGACCCCGCATATCGAGTACCTGGAATCCCTGCTGACCGGCGCGGGCCAGGACCTCGATCTGCGCACGTTCAAGGTCATTGACCCGCAATCGGGCCGGCAAATGGGGTTCCGTGCCGACATCACGCCGCAAGTGGCGCGCATTGATGCACACACCCTGCGTCGCGAAGGCCCGAGCCGCCTGTGCTATGCCGGCAGCGTGCTGCATGCAAAACCGCGGGCGTTGTCGTCGTCGCGCAGCCCGATCCAGTTGGGCGCCGAGTTGTATGGCGATGCCAGCCCGAGCAGCGACGTGGAAGTCATCAGCCTGATGCTGGCCATGCTGCAACTGGCTGACGTGCCGGATGTCCACATGGATCTGGGCCACGTCGGTATCTACCGTGGCCTGGCGCGTGCGGCCGGTTTGTCCGGTGAAGTGGAGCAACAGTTGTTCGATGCCCTGCAGCGCAAGGCAATCGATGAAGTCGTCGCCTTGACCGAAGGCGTGCCGGCCGAACTGGCTGACATGCTGCGTGCGCTGGTGAACCTGTGCGGCGGCCGCGAAGTCCTGGACGCTGCCCGTGAGCGCCTGGCCAATGCGCCGGCGCCAGTATTGGCGGCACTGGATGACGTGCTGGCGATTGCCGCGCAGTTGTCGGCGAGGTTCCCGCAACTGCCGCTGTATTTCGACCTGGGCGAGTTGCGCGGCTACCACTACCACACCGGTGTGGTGTTCGCTGTGTTTGTGCCGGGTGTTGGCCAGGCCATCGCCCAGGGCGGTCGTTATGACGATATCGGCGCCGACTTCGGTCGTGCGCGTCCGGCCACCGGCTTTTCCACCGATTTGAAAACCCTGGTGACCCTGGGGCGTGCTGAGGTCGAGCTGCCGTCTGGTGGCATCTGGATGCCCGACAGTACGGACGCAGCACTCTGGCAGCAGGTTTGTCAGTTGCGCGGTGAGGGTCAGCGTGTCGTCCAGGCGTTGCCTGGGCAGCCATTGGCCGCCGCCCGTGAAGCGGACTGCGACCGGCAATTGATTCTGCAGAACGGGCTTTGGCAAGTATCGCCACTGGCTTCTTGAGTTTTCCTGCCGGCCATCGCCGGCACCAAGTTTGCGCGAATGAGGACAAGTGTTATGGGTAAGAATGTCGTAGTCCTGGGCACCCAATGGGGTGATGAGGGCAAAGGCAAGATCGTTGATCTGCTGACCGAACATGCTGCCGCCGTAGTGCGCTACCAAGGTGGCCACAACGCTGGCCACACCCTGGTCATCGATGGCGAAAAAACCGTCTTGCACCTGATCCCGTCGGGCGTCCTGCGCGAAGGCGTGCAGTGCCTGATCGGCAACGGCGTGGTGGTTGCACCCGACGCCCTGATGCGGGAAATCACCAAGCTGGAAGAGAAAGGCGTACCGGTGCGCGAGCGCCTGCGTATCAGCCCAGCCTGCCCGCTGATCCTGTCCTTCCACGTCGCGCTGGACCAGGCCCGTGAAAAGGCCCGTGGCGAGCTGAAGATCGGTACTACCGGTCGCGGTATCGGCCCAGCCTACGAAGACAAGGTTGCGCGTCGTGGCCTGCGTGTTGGCGACCTGCTCAACATGCCGCGCTTTGAAGACAAACTGCGTGAACTGGTGGATTACCACAACTTCATGCTGGTGGGTTACTACAAAGAGCCAGCCATCGAATTCGACAAGACCCTGGCCGAATGCAAGGAATACGCTGAGCTGCTCAAGCCGCTGATGCTGGACGTGACGGCCGAGCTGCACGACCTGCGTCGCGCTGGCAAAGACATCATGTTCGAGGGCGCCCAAGGTTCGTTGCTGGACATCGACCACGGTACCTACCCCTACGTGACCAGCTCTAACACCACCGCTGGCGGCGTCGCTACCGGTTCGGGTGTTGGCCCGATGTTCCTGGACTACATCCTGGGCATCACCAAGGCTTACACCACGCGGGTCGGTTCGGGTCCATTCCCGACTGAACTGTTCGACGAAGTGGGCGCGCACCTGGCTAAACAAGGTCACGAGTTTGGCGCGACTACTGGCCGTGCTCGTCGTTGTGGCTGGTTCGATGCCGTTATCCTGCGTCGCGCTATCGATGTGAACAGCATCTCGGGTATCTGCCTGACCAAGCTGGACGTACTCGACGGTCTGGAAACCATCAACATCTGTGTCGGCTACAAAGATGCAGAAGGTAAGGTCGTTGCCCCGACTGACGCTGACAGCTACGTGGGTCTGCAGCCGGTGTACGAAGAAGTGCCGGGCTGGGTCGAATCGACCGTGGGTGCCAAGACCCTGGAAGAGCTGCCCGCCAACGCTCGTGCGTACATCAAGCGCGTTGAAGAGCTGATCGGCGCACCGATCGACATTATTTCGACGGGCCCGGACCGCAACGAGACCATCGTTCTGCGTCACCCGTTCGCTTAATAAGCTGTTGATGTAAAACGCAAAGGGCTCCTCAGGGAGCCCTTTGTCGTTTAAGTTCGCCAAGCGGCACGACCCTTGCTGTGTTTCCTTCTTTCGCGGTGCTATCAAATTAATGGCACCCGTGGTGGAGGGATTCCCGATGTCTGCCGTTCTCTCATTGTTACAAAGTCGTCTGTTGCGGCCGGTGTTCGTTACCCTAGGTATCGCTCTTTTGGTGCAAGTGCTGGTGGCGGTCGCTCTTACTCGGAGCACAGTCACGGCGCTGGAAGCTGATTTGGGCAATCGCCTCGGGGTCGACAGTCAGAAACTGTCCGGCGAATTGGCCCAGGCCGGCAAGGAAGTCACATCCAGCCTGGACAGCTTGTCCAGCAGTACCCGTCAGCGTCTGACCGTCGGGCTTTCCACGCGCCTGCAGGAAGAGCAGAAGCAACTGCGTGCGACCCTGGAAAAAGACCTGCAAGACTCCGCTAACGACATGGCGCAACTGCTGGCCTCCGTGGCGCCTCGCGCCATGTGGGACAACGATGTGCCGACGCTGTCGGAGTTCGCCCGACGGGCCCAGCGCAATCCCAACGTGTTGTTCGTGGTCTACGACGACGCCGCCGGTGAGCATCTGACCCGCTATCTGAACCGGGAAAACCCGATCAACCAGGCGCTGCTGGAAAAGGGCAAGGGCGACCGCGCCCTGGATAAAGTGCTGGACGCCGCCAAGGCGGACCCTTCCGTGTACTACGTCGAAGCGTCCATCAGCCCCAACGGTGTCGAGATCGG
Source organism: Pseudomonas sp. Y39-6 (assembly GCF_023651955.1). NCBI lineage: Bacteria > Pseudomonadati > Pseudomonadota > Gammaproteobacteria > Pseudomonadales > Pseudomonadaceae > Pseudomonas > Pseudomonas sp. Y39-6. Next base: position 608,068 of record NZ_CP069594.1, read on the forward strand.
CAAGGTTCGCATGGGGGTTTCGACCGCGTCGGTGGAAGCCAACCTGCAGGCGCTGGATAAGCGCTTTGCGACACTGATCGCCAGCGGCGATCAGTTGGTGGGCGATAGCCTCAAGGGTGCGGCGGCCGATAGCGCGGCCGCCATGGGCGCAAGACTGCAGTCGGCGCAGGCGACCGCCACCCAGATGACCGCCAACACCACCAATGCCGTGCAGGACGCGGCGGGCACCTTGCGCTGGCGCATCGGCATGGGGCTCGCGGCGGTCGGCTTCGGTGTGCTGCTGCTGATCGCGGTGGTGCTCGGGCGGCGGGTGGTCAATCGCCTGAAACTGTTGATCGCGGCCATGGATGATCTGGCGGCGGGCGAGGGCGACCTGACCAAGCGTGTGCAGATCAACAGCAAAGATGAGATCGGCGACATGGCGTCGGCGGTCAATCGCTTTGTGGATAAGTTGCAGCCCATCGTGCGCGAGGCCGGCGATGTGGCGCAGCGTACCGGTGTGGAAATCGGCGCGATGACCTTGCGCAATGCCGGCGCCGATGCGGCTGCCGGTTTGCAGCGCGACGAAGTGGCCGAGAGCCTGCGCGCGCTGTCGCAGATGGCGGATGAGGCGCAGGCCGAAAGCCATGCGATGCAGGCCGCGCTGCAGCAGGTGGTGGATATACGCCAGGCCACGGATGAAAACTCACGCACTTCGGCTGAAGTCGGCAGCTTGATCGAAGCGCTGGCGGGCCAGGTGCAGGCCGGTTCCAAGGTCATCGAGCGCCTCGCCGCGCAAAGCGAGCAGATCGAAGTGGTATTGACGGTGATCCATGGCATCGCCGAGCAGACCAACCTGCTGGCGCTCAACGCGGCCATCGAAGCGGCGCGTGCCGGTGAGACCGGGCGTGGCTTTGCGGTGGTGGCGGACGAGGTGCGTGCGCTGGCGAGTAAAACCCAAAGCTCCACCGGCGATATCCAGGCACATATCGTGGCGTTGCAGCAGGGCGCGCGCGAGGCGGTCGAAACCATTGGCAAGGCCGGGCGCCAGGCCAACGAAGGCTTGCTGGTGCTGCGCGACAGTGTGCGCTTGCAGCAGACGGTGCAGGCCTCGGTGGAGCAGGTGCATGCGGCGATTGGCCTGGCCACTCGTGCGGCCGAGCATCAGGCCCAGGGCGCGCATGCGGTGCGTGGGCGGGTCGAGGTGATCCATGCCCAGGCCGAGCGTGCCGCACAGGCTGTGGTGGAAACCACGGCCAGCGGCAAGGTGCTGGATGGCTTGGCGGCGCAGTTGAAGGCGAGCCTGGGGCAGTTCCGGGCTTAGTGTGGTCTGTGTCGCCCCCATCGGGAGCAAGCTCCCTCCCACATTCGACTGCATTCCAAAGCTGGAACCCAGTCAACTGTGGGAGGGGGCTTGCCCCCGATAGCGGTTTCAGCGACTCAGATACATCCGCGTCGTGAGCAAATAAACCGGCAACCCCGACACCAGAATCAACAACGCCGCATACGGCGCCGCCGCCGCGAATTCGATATTCGAGGTGTGCGCCCACACCGCCGTCGCCAGGGTATTCAGCCCGGTCGGGCTGAGCAGTAATGTCGCGGTCAATTCCTTCATCGCATCGAGAAATACCAGCGCGAATGCCGCCCCCAAAGCCGGGAAAATAATCGGCAGGGTCACTCGGCAAAAGGCACTGAACGACGACGCCCCCAACGTGCGTGCAGCCTCTTCCAGCTGCGGTGCCGCCTTGTTCAAGGCCGTCCGGATCGGCGCCTGGGCCAGCGGCAGAAACAGCAGCGCATAGGCAATCAACAGCAGTGCCGACGTCTGGTACAGCGCCGGCACGTAGTGCAAGGCGAAGTACACCAGCGTCAGCGCAATCACCAGGCCGGGCAGGGCGTGCAGCAAGTACGGCAGGCGCTCGGCCCAGAGCGCCAGCGGGCCTTTGTAGCGCACCACCAGCAACCCCACCGGCACCGCGAGTGCCAGGCACAGCGCCGCGCCGCCCAGCGACAGCGCCAGGGAGGACAGCAGCGCCTCACCAATCTCGGCCACCGGGAACGCGGCCGACGAGCCCACCGCCAGCCAATAGCCGAGCATCCCCAGCGGAATGCCGCTGCCGATGATCGCCAGCGCCAGGCAATACAGCTGCCCCAATGGCGCCCACTTGCCCAGTCGGATCTGTTCCGCATGCCGCGCCGCGCCCTGGCCGATCCGCACATGTCGGCCCTTGCCGCGCACGCGCAGTTCCAGCCACAGCAGTGTCAGGCACATTGCCAGCAACACCGCCGACAGCATCGCTGCATTGGCGTTGCTGAATTCCAGTTCGAATTGCTGATAGATCGCCGTAGTAAAGGTCTGCAGGCCGATGATCGACAGCGCGCCGAATTCCACCAGCATATGCAGCGCGATCAACAATGCCCCGGCCAACAGCGACGGCCACAGCAAGGGCAGGGTGATGCGCCGGAACACGCCCCAGCGATTCAGCCCCAGGGTGCGCGCGGACTCTTCGAGGGAGGGGTCGAGATTGCGCAGGGTCGCCGCCACCGGCAGAAACACCAGCGGGTATTTCGACAGGGTCATCACCAGGATCGCCCCGCCGAGCCCTTCGAAGTTAGCGCTCAGCGACACCCAGGTGAAGCTGCTGACAAACGCCGGCACCGCAAACGGCAGGCACAGGATCACGCCCCAGAGACGGCGCCCCGGCAGGTTGCTGCGCTCCAGCAGCCAGGCGAGAGATAGGCCGATCACGCCGCACGCCAGCGTCACCCCGACCATCAGCGCCAGGGTGTTGCGCAGCAGCCCGAACACATACGGGCGCCACAGCAGATGCACGGCCTCCGCCCAGCCCGCTTGCCAGGCCTTGAGCCCGACATACGCCAGCGGCAACAGGCTCAAGCCCACCAGGAGCAGCACAGGCAGCAACAGCCAGATCGACGGGCGCTTGCGTCGCGGGCTGTAGCCCCCGCGCAGGGCGGGAGCGCGGAGCGATGGGTTCATCAGTTCAGGCCAACGTCACGTTCCAGGTCCAGGGCTTCTTGCGCGTTGCCCAGGTCGGCGGGGGTGACTTTCGGCGGTTGCAGCTCGCTGAACGGCTTCAGGCCGCGACTGGACTCCATGCCCTTGCGCAGCGGATATTCGGCCGAGGTGTTGGTGATTACGCGCTGGCCTTCTTCGCTGACCATGAACGCCAGCAGTTGCTGGGCTTCTTGCGGGTGCTTGCTGGATTTCAGTGCGGCAGCGGAAGACACGGTGATCAGGCCGCCGGCATCGCCGTTGGTGAAGTAGTGCAGTTGCGAGTCCAGGTTGGTTTTTTCCTTCTTCAGGGCAAACCAGTAGTAGTTGTTCACCAGCACGCTGGCGACTTCGCCGTTTTCCACGGCTTTGAGGGCGACCATATTGTTGCTGTACACCTTGCCGAAGGCGCGCAGGCCGGTCAGCCATTCTTCGGCGGCTTCGCGACCGTGCAGCTTGATGATCGCCACGGCTTGCTCCTGGAACGCGCCGCTGGTGGGCACGAAGCCGACCTTGCCTTGCCATTCGGGGCGGGCGAAATCCAGGACCGACTTGGGCAGGTCTTTCTCGGCGATCAGTTTCGGGTTGAAGGCCACGACGCGGGTGCGCGCGGTCACGCCCATCCAGTCGCCCTGGCTGCCGATGTAATCCTTGGGCAATACCTCAAGGGTGCCGGCGTCGATTTTCGCCAGCAGGCCTTGCTCGCCGAGTTTGTTCAACGGCGGCGATTCTTCGGTGTAGATCACATCGGCCGGGGAGCGCGCGCCTTCTTCGACGACCTGGCTGGCCAGTTGGTTGCTGCTGCCTTTGCGCACGTTGACGTGAATGCCGGTCTTGGCTTCGAAGGCTTTGGCGAGTTCATCGCCGACTTCTTTGTGTTGGCCGTTGTACAGGGTCAGGGCAACCTTGTCGGCGCAATAGGCGGTGGGCGAGAGCAGGGTCAGGCCGAGCAGAGTGAGGCTAAGGCCACGCAGAAGGGATGTCTTGAGATGGGTGCCACGGATCATCATCCGGAAGTTTCCTCGCTTGAGTGCAACAAATCGTTGCAAGGATAAACGATAAAGCTTCTCAAGTGCGGATGAAGGAGAAATCCATGGGGCGGTTTTCACACCCCAGAAACGAAAAAACCCGCTTTCGCGGGTTTGATCTGAATTTGGTGCCCAGGAGAAGACTCGAACTTCCACGACCTTGCGATCACCAGCACCTGAAGCTGGCGTGTCTACCAATTTCACCACCTGGGCATTATCAAGCAACGTTGCCGCTGTTGATGGAGCGAACTATACGGAGCGCTTTTTGATCTGTAAACCCCTGATTCGAAAATATAAATCAGTTTTTCGTTAAGAATCAAAGGACTGTAACGCAAAAACCCGCTTTCGCGGGTTTCTGGATAACTCAAGGCTGACCTCGAGTTTTGAATTGGTGCCCAGAAGAAGACTCGAACTTCCACGACCTTGCGGTCACCAGCACCTGAAGCTGGCGTGTCTACCAATTTCACCATCTGGGCAGTATCTTCAACGTTGCCGTCGTCGATGGCGCGCACTATACGGAGTGGCTTTTGAACTGTAAACCCCTGCCATGAAAAAAGCCTGGAAAATTTCGCCAATGGTCGTACAAGGTGCGTGTTGGGGGTCACAAAGTGCTTTAAAACGCTTGTTGACGCCTGAAATTTCCCGTTTCAATACGCGTATGCCAAACTAACCCGCATATAGACAAGGTGAAAACTCTCTAATGGCCGATTGGCAGTCCCTCGATCCCGAGGCCGCTCGTGAAGCGGAAAAATATGAAAACCCTATTCCTAGCCGCGAACTGATCCTGGCGCATCTCGCCGATCGTGGTTCGCCTGCTAGCCGCGAGCAGCTGGTTGAAGAATTCGGTCTGACCACCGAAGACCAGCTCGAAGCCCTGCGCCGCCGTCTGCGTGCCATGGAGCGCGATGCTCAGTTGATCTACACCCGCCGTGGCACCTATGCGCCCGTGGACAAGCTCGACCTGATCCTGGGTCGCATTGCCGGCCACCGTGACGGCTTTGGCTTCCTGATCCCGGATGACGGCAGCGACGACCTGTTCATGAGCCCGGCGCAAATGCGCCTGGTGTTCGATGGCGACCGTGCGCTGGCGCGCGTGTCGGGCCTGGACCGTCGCGGCCGCCGTGAAGGCGTGATCGTCGAAGTGGTGTCCCGTGCCCATGAGTCCATCGTCGGGCGTTACTTCGAAGAAGGCGGCATCGGCTTCGTCATTCCGGACAACCCGAAGGTCCAGCAGGAAGTGCTGGTGACCCCGGGCCGCAATGGCGCGGCCAAGGTCGGTCAGTTCGTGGAGGTGAAAATCACCCACTGGCCGACCCCGCGCTTCCAGCCTCAGGGCGATATCATCGAAGTGGTCGGCAACTACATGGCGCCGGGCATGGAAATCGACGTCGCGCTGCGCACCTACGATATTCCTCACGTCTGGCCCGAAGCCGTGCTCAAGGAAGCCGCCAAGCTCAAGCCGGAAGTCGAAGAGAAGGACAAGGAAAAGCGCATCGACCTGCGCCATCTGCCGTTCGTCACCATCGACGGCGAAGACGCCCGCGACTTCGATGATGCGGTGTATTGCGAAGCCAAGCCTGGCAAGTTGCGCCTGTTCTCCGGCGGCTGGAAGTTGTACGTGGCGATTGCCGACGTCTCCAGCTACGTGAAGATCGGTTCGGCGCTGGATAACGAAGCCCAGGTGCGCGGCAACTCCGTGTATTTCCCTGAGCGCGTGATCCCGATGTTGCCTGAGCAGCTGTCCAACGGCCTGTGCTCGCTGAACCCGAAAGTCGACCGTTTGGCCATGGTGTGCGAGATGACCCTCTCGAAAACCGGCGAAATGACCGACTACCAGTTCTACGAAGCGGTGATCCACTCCCAGGCGCGCCTGACCTACAACAAGGTCAGCACCATCCTGGAAACGCCGAAGACCAGCGAAGCCAAGGCCCTGCGTACCGAATATGCCGGTGTGGTGCCGCATCTCAAGCAGCTGTATGCGCTTTACAAGGTGCTGCTGGGCGCACGTCATGTGCGTGGCGCGATCGATTTTGAAACCCAGGAAACCCGGATCATCTTCGGTTCCGAGCGCAAGATCGCCGAGATCACCCCGACCACCCGCAACGACGCGCACAAGCTGATCGAGGAATGCATGCTGGCGGCCAACGTGGCCACCGCTGAATTCCTGAAGAAGCACGAAATTCCTGCGTTGTACCGGGTACACGACGGCCCGCCGCCGGAGCGTCTGGAAAAACTGCGCGCCTTCCTCGGCGAGCTCGGCCTGTCCCTGCATAAAGGCAAGGACGGCCCGTCGCCGAAGGATTACCAGGCACTGCTGGCCAGCATCAAGGACCGTCCGGATTTCCACCTGATCCAGACCGTGATGCTGCGTTCGCTGAGCCAGGCGGTGTACAGCGCCGACAATCAGGGCCACTTCGGCCTGAATTACGAGGCGTACACCCACTTCACCTCGCCGATCCGTCGTTACCCGGACTTGCTCACGCACCGCGCGATCCGCAGCGTGATCCACTCCAAGCAGGACACCCCGCACGTCAAGCGCGCCGGTGCCATGACCATTCCGAAGGCGCGGATCTATCCTTACGACGAAGCGGCCCTGGAACAGCTCGGCGAGCAGTGCTCCATGAGTGAGCGCCGTGCCGACGAAGCCACCCGCGACGTCGTGAACTGGCTCAAGTGCGAGTTCATGAAGGACCGCGTGGGCGAGTCGTTCCCTGGCGTGATCACGGCCGTGACCGGCTTTGGTCTGTTTGTCGAACTGACCGATATCTACGTCGAGGGCCTGGTGCATGTCACCGCCTTGCCGGGTGACTACTACCACTTCGATCCTGTGCATCACCGCCTGGCGGGCGAGCGTACCGGTCGCAGTTTCCGCCTGGGCGACACGGTCGAAGTGCGCGTCATGCGCGTCGACCTGGACGAACGCAAGATCGACTTCGAGATGGCTGAAAAAACCATCGCCGCGCCGATCGGCCGTAAAAAACGTGGCAGCGAAACCGCCGCGCCGGCCACCCAAGGCAAGGGCGCTCCTGCGAAAGCTGCGGTTGCTGAGCCTGCGCCGGCCAAGGCCAGTCGTCGTCCGGCGGCCAAGGACAAGGTTCCCGAGGCCTACCGCCCAAGCGATGCAGCGGCGAAAAACGCCGAACTGCGCAGAAGCCGTGAGTTGAAGCAGCAGTTGCTCAACGAAGCCAAAAGCGGTGGTAAAGCGGCGTCTGGGGGAAAGCCCCACACGGCGGAAAAGCCGTCGAGCAAGCCCAGTAAACACCGTAAAGGCCCGCCAAAAGCGGGTTCGGCCCCCGCGAAAAGCGGCGGGTCGCGTAAACCTAAGGCCAAGTCATGAGTCTGGAAAAAATCTACGGCGTCCACGCCGTAGAAGCACTGCTGCGTCATCACCCTAAGCGCGTCAAACAGGTTTGGCTGGCGGAAGGTCGCAGCGAGCCGCGCGTGCAGGCGCTGGTCGAGCTGGCCAACGAAAACCGCGTGGCGATCGGCCAGGCCGAGCGTCGCGAAATGGACGTATGGGTTGAAGGCGTCCACCAAGGCGTCGTCGCGGATGTCAGCCCGAGCCAGGTGTGGGGCGAGGCGATGCTCGACGAGCTGCTCGACCGCACCGAAGGCGCACCGCTGTTGCTGGTGCTGGACGGCGTGACCGACCCGCACAACCTCGGCGCCTGCCTGCGTTCTGCGGATGCTGCCGGTGCGCTGGCGGTGATCGTGCCCAAGGACAAGTCGGCCACGTTGACGCCAGTTGTGCGTAAAGTCGCATGCGGCGCGGCGGAAGTGATTCCGTTGGTGGCCGTGACCAACCTCGCGCGCACCCTGGAGAAACTCCAGCAGCGCGGCCTGTGGGTCGTGGGCACGGCGGGGGAGGCCGAGGTCAGCATTTATGACCAGGACCTCACCGGCCCGACCATCCTGATCATGGGCGCCGAAGGCAAGGGCATGCGTCGCCTGACTCGCGAGCATTGCGATTATCTGGTTCATCTGCCGATGGCTGGCAGCGTCAGCAGTCTCAACGTGTCGGTCGCTACCGGCGTGTGTCTGTTCGAGGCCCAGCGCCAGCGCGGTGCGAAGGCCAAGACCAAGAAGTAATGTCGGGCCTGGCATAGATGCAAAATGTGGGAGGGGGCAAGCCCTCTCCCACTTTTGTTTTGTGGTGTCTGGAAGATTGTTCAAATAATCACCAATCACCTTGCGCCCTTCCTCCCCCTTCTCTACAATTGCGCCCCTTGCCTTCCTGGCAGGCACCGATGTGCCTCCCTGCGGCAAGATCCATAAGTGTCATTCACTCCTTGTCTGACCGTTTTTGAGCGGCAGGCTACAACCCGTAAGGAGCATTCATGCGTCATTACGAAATCATCTTTTTGGTCCACCCGGATCAAAGCGAGCAAGTCGGCGGCATGGTAGAGCGTTACACCAAGCTGATCGAAGAAGACGGCGGCAAAATCCACCGTCTGGAAGATTGGGGCCGTCGTCAACTGGCCTACGCAATCAACAATGTTCACAAGGCTCACTACGTGATGCTGAACGTTGAATGCACTGGCAAGGCCCTGGCCGAGCTGGAAGACAACTTCCGCTACAACGATGCTGTGATCCGTAACCTGGTCATCCGTCGCGAAGAAGCCGTTACCGGCCAATCCGAGATGCTCAAGGCTGAAGAAAACCGCAGTGAGCGCCGTGAGCGTCGCGACCGTCCTGAGCACGAAGGCGCTGAAAGCGCTGATAGTGATGACAGCGACAACAGCGATAACGCTGACGAGTAATCCACGGACCTTTTAAGGAGCCTATCAAATGGCACGTTTCTTCCGTCGTCGTAAATTCTGCCGCTTCACCGCTGAAGACGTGAAAGAGATCGATTACAAAGATCTCAACACTCTGAAAGCCTACGTATCCGAGACCGGCAAAATCGTTCCAAGCCGTATCACCGGTACCAAAGCACGTTATCAGCGTCAGCTGGCCACCGCTATCAAGCGCGCCCGCTTCCTGGCCCTGCTGGCCTACACCGACAGCCACGGCCGCTGAGACCGGGCAGTCGACAAGTAGTAAGGGATTGAATGCATGCGCGCCTTAGCTGAGTTCATCATGCGCGGTCGCGTGCAGGCCACTCTGGTAGTGGCTGGATGTGCAGCATTGCCGTTGTTGTATTGGTTGGGTGCTGCCGCGGGATGCCTTGTGCTTCTGCGGCGCGGTTTGCAGGATGCCGTTGGCGTCCTGGCCCTGGGGTTGCTGGCCGCCTTGATCTGGTGGCTGCAATTGGGCGAACCCAAAGTGCTTATGGTGCTGCTGGGGTCGTCGAGCCTTGCGTTGGTTTTACGCGCAAGTGAGTCCTGGGTCCGCACGCTGCTGGTCAGCGTGGCATTGGGGTTGGTGTTTTCAGTGTTGCTCGGCGCGGCTTTCCACCCGCAAATCGAGGCGCTGGCGCAAGAGATCGTCAAGGTCCTGCCGCTGGCTCTCGGGGAGCTCTACCAGCAATTGTCGGTAGACGAGCGAGCGCGCCTTGCGGCGCTGATAGCACCGGCCCTGATCGGCCTGATGGCGGTGGTGTTGCAGATTGTCAGTGTGCTGAGCCTGATGCTTGGGCGTTACTGGCAGGCGTTGTTGTACAACCCGGGTGGTTTTGGTCGCGAGTTTCGCAGTATCAGAATCCCCGCGGGCCCGGCGATGTTGCTGCTGGCATGCATGGTGGTCGGACCGAACTTCGGTCCAGAGGCGGCCTTGTTATTGCTGTTTTGCAGCGTACCGCTGGTGTTCTCCGGGCTGGCCCTGATTCACGGGCTGGTGGCGCAGAAGCGCCTGGCCAGGTTCTGGCTGGTGGGGTTGTACGTCACGCTGATGCTGTTCATGCAGCTGATCTATCCGTTACTCGTGGTTTTGGCCATTGTCGACGGCCTGATTGATTTTCGCGGTCGTCTGGCGCCGAAAGACGCCGATAACGCGAACGGTGAAGGTTAAAAGTTAGAGGATTTTCACATGCAACTGATCCTTCTGGAAAAAGTCGCCAACCTGGGCAACCTGGGCGACAAAGTGAACGTTAAGGCCGGCTACGGTCGTAACTACCTGCTGCCATACGGCAAAGCCACCGCTGCAACCGCTGCCAACCTGGCTGCGTTTGAAGAGCGTCGTGCTGAGCTGGAAAAAGCAGCAGCAGACAAAAAAGCTTCGGCCGAAACTCGCGCTGCCCAACTGGCTGAGCTGGAAGTGACTATCACTGCCACCGCCGGTGACGAAGGCAAGCTGTTCGGTTCGATCGGCACCCACGACATCGCTGACGCACTGACCGCCTCTGGCGTTGAAGTTGCGAAAAGCGAAGTTCGTCTGCCGAACGGCACCATCCGCAACGTAGGTGAATTCGACGTAGCCGTGCACTTGCACGCTGAAGTTGAAGCCACTGTACGCGTTGTCGTGGTAGCAGCTTAAGTCGCACCTAACTGACTGGCACCTCGCGTGCCAGGCGGTTAACATCGGGCACGATCCTGTTTACAGGTCGTGCCTTTTGTTTTTTTCACCCCCCCTAATTCCAAGTGGCCATGAACGATATTTCAGCTCCTGAGCAATACGATCTGCAAACCGCTGCCCTGAAGGTGCCGCCGCATTCCATCGAGGCCGAACAGGCCGTGCTCGGTGGTTTGATGCTGGACAACAACGCCTGGGAACGCGTGCTGGATCAAGTCTCGGACGGTGATTTCTATCGTCATGACCACCGCTTGATCTTCCGCGCCATCGCCAAGCTGGCCGACCAGAACTCACCAATCGACGTGGTGACCCTGGCCGAGCAGCTGGACAAGGAAGGCCAGACCTCCCAGGTCGGCGGCCTGGGCTACCTCGGTGAGTTGGCCAAAAACACGCCGTCCGTCGCCAACATCAAGGCATATGCCCAGATCGTTCGCGAGCGCGCCACCTTGCGCCAGTTGATCGGCATCAGCACCGAAATCGCCGATAGCGCCTTCAACCCCGAAGGTCGCAGCGCCGCCGAGATCCTTGACGAGGCCGAGCGCCAGATCTTCCAGATCGCCGAAGCCCGGCCGAAAACCGGCGGCCCGGTCAGCGTCAACGACCTGCTGACCAAGGCCATCGACCGTATCGATACGCTGTTCAACACCGACAATGCCATCACCGGCATCTCCACCGGTTACACCGACCTCGACGAGAAGACCAGCGGCCTGCAGCCGTCCGACCTGATCATCGTCGCCGGCCGTCCATCCATGGGTAAAACCACCTTTGCGATGAACCTGGTGGAAAACGCCGTGTTGCGCAGTGACAAGACCGTGCTGGTGTACTCCCTGGAGATGCCAGGCGAATCGCTGATCATGCGGATGCTCTCGTCCCTGGGCCGTATCGACCAGACCAAAGTGCGTGCCGGTCGCCTGGAAGACGACGATTGGCCGCGCCTGACCTCGGCGGTCAACCTGCTCAACGACCGCAAGCTGTTCATCGATGACACCGCGGGCATCAGCCCGTCGGAGATGCGCGCGCGTACCCGCCGCCTGGTGCGTGAGCACGGCGATATCGCCCTGATCATGATCGACTACCTGCAACTGATGCAGATCCCGGGTTCCAGCGGCGACAACCGGACCAACGAGATTTCCGAGATCTCCCGGTCCTTGAAAGCCCTGGCCAAGGAATTCAACTGCCCGGTGGTGGCGCTGTCGCAGCTCAACCGCTCCCTGGAACAACGCCCCAACAAGCGCCCGGTGAACTCCGACTTGCGTGAATCCGGAGCGATCGAGCAGGATGCCGACGTGATCATGTTCGTCTACCGCGACGAGGTGTATCACCCGGAGACCGAGCACAAAGGCATTGCCGAAATCATCATCGGCAAGCAGCGGAACGGCCCGATCGGCTTTATCCGCCTGGCGTTCATTGGCAAATACACGCGTTTCGAGAACCTTGCGCCGGGCAGTTACAACTTCGACGACGACGAATAATCCTTCTGTTCAATTCCTACTGTTATCGTCGGAATTGGTCAAAATTTGTGCTATATTCCGCGCCCGCGATTTTTCATCTCAACACCGGTCACCGTCATGCAAACAGCCAAGCCGTTATTTGACTATCCCAAGTACTGGGCCGAATGTTTCGGTCCTGCGCCATTCCTGCCGATGAGCAGGGAGGAGATGGATCAGCTTGGCTGGGATTCCTGCGACATCATCATCGTCACCGGTGATGCCTACGTTGACCATCCGTCGTTCGGCATGGCGATCATCGGCCGGCTGCTGGAGTCCCAGGGCTTCCGCGTCGGGATCATTGCCCAGCCGAACTGGCAGTCCAAAGACGACTTCATGAAGCTCGGCGAGCCGAACCTGTTCTTCGGCGTCGCGGCCGGCAACATGGACTCGATGATCAACCGCTACACCGCTGACAAGAAAATCCGCTCCGACGACGCCTACACCCCTGGCGGCATGGCCGGCAAACGCCCGGACCGCGCGAGCCTGGTGTACAGCCAGCGGTGCAAGGAAGCCTACAAGAACGTGCCGATCGTGCTCGGTGGCATCGAAGCGTCCCTGCGCCGCATCGCCCACTACGACTACTGGCAGGACCGGGTGCGCAATTCGATCCTGATCGACGCCACCGCCGACATCCTGCTGTACGGCAACGCCGAGCGGGCCATCGTCGAAGTGGCCCAGCGCCTGTCGTGGGGCCACAAGATCGAAGACATCACCGATGTGCGCGGCACCGCGTTCATTCGCCGTGATACGCCCGAAGGCTGGTATGAGGTGGACTCCACCCGTATCGACCGTCCGGGCAAGGTCGACAAGATCATCAACCCATACGTGAATACCCAGGACACCCAGGCCTGCGCCATCGAGCAGGAAAAGGGGCCGGTTGAAGATCCGCAGGAAGCCAAGGTCGTGCAGATCCTGGCCAGCCCGCGCATGACCCGTGAGAAGACCGTGATCCGCCTGCCATCGGTGGAAAAAGTCCGTGGTGACGCGGTGCTTTATGCCCACGCCAACCGCGTGTTGCACCTGGAAACCAACCCAGGCAACGCCCGTGCCCTGGTGCAGAAACACGGCGAAGTGGACGTGTGGTTCAACCCGCCGCCCATTCCGATGACCACCGAAGAAATGGACTACGTGTTTGGCATGCCTTACGCACGTGTCCCGCACCCGGCGTATGGCAAGGAAAAAATCCCGGCCTACGACATGATCCGTTTCTCGGTGAACATCATGCGCGGCTGCTTCGGCGGCTGTACCTTCTGCTCGATCACCGAGCACGAAGGCCGCATCATCCAGAACCGTTCCGAAGAGTCGATCATTCGCGAGATCGAAGAAATCCGCGACAAGGTTCCGGGTTTCACCGGCGTGATTTCCGACCTCGGCGGCCCGACCGCGAACATGTACCGCATCGCCTGCAAGAGCCCGGAAATCGAATCCGCGTGCCGCAAGCCGTCGTGCGTGTTCCCTGGCATCTGCCCGAACCTGAACACCGACCACTCGTCGCTGATCCAGTTGTATCGCAGCGCCCGTGCGTTGCCGGGTGTGAAGAAGATCCTGATCGCCTCCGGCCTGCGCTACGACCTGGCCGTTGAGTCGCCGGAGTATGTGAAGGAACTGGTCACCCACCACGTCGGTGGTTACCTGAAGATCGCCCCGGAACACACCGAGGAAGGTCCGCTCAACCAGATGATGAAACCGGGCATCGGCAGCTATGACAAGTTCAAGCGCATGTTCGAGAAGTACACCAAGGAAGCGGGCAAGGAGCAGTACCTGATCCCGTACTTCATCGCCGCCCACCCTGGCACCACCGATGAAGACATGATGAACCTGGCCCTGTGGCTCAAGGGCAACGGTTTCCGCGCCGACCAGGTGCAGGCGTTCTACCCGTCGCCGATGGCCACCGCCACCGCGATGTACCACTCGGGCAAGAACCCGCTGCGCAAGGTCACCTACAAGAGCGACGCGGTGACCATCGTCAAGAGCGAAGAACAGCGCCGTCTGCACAAGGCGTTCCTGCGCTACCACGACCCGAAAGGCTGGCCGATGCTGCGCGAAGCACTGACCCGCATGGGCCGCGCCGACCTGATCGGGCCGGGCAAGGATCAACTGATCCCGTTGCACCAGCCGGCCACCGACAGCTACCAGAGCGCGCGTCGCAAGAACTCGACGCCGGCCGGCAGCCACAAGGTCGCCAAGGAAACCACCACCAGGATCCTCACCCAGCACACCGGCCTGCCGCCCCGTGGCAGCGACGGCAGCAACCCGTGGGACAAGCGCGAGCAAGCCAAGGCCGCGGCCATGGCGCGCAACAAGCAGGCCGCCAAGGAACGCGCGGATGCGGCCAAGGGCAAGGGCGGCAAGCCAGCCCGCAAGCCGGTGGTACCGCGTTGATCGTTGCCTGAATATGCCAAACGCCAGCCTCGTGCTGGCGTTTTGCTTTCTAGCCGGTGGGGAGTCTGTTTGTTAAGGTGGCGGCCATTAAATCGCTATCGGGAGCAAGCCGAATCGTCGCATCGGCCCTCCCACATTTTGAATGTATTCACACTTCAAATGTGGGAGGGGGCTTGCCCCCGATGGCGTCAGTCCAGTCCCCAACTTTTCAAGGAAGAACACCCCCATGAGCAACCCCCTGCTCAACATCGGCATGGACTCCAACCGCTCGCAGTTCATGGCGCGCCAGCGCATCGAGAGTGAAGTCGACCTGCCTCGGCTGTTTGCCATCATCGACGCCGACCCCGGCATCGTCGGCGCGGGCGTGGTGTATATCGACGCTGACTTCAACGTCGTGACCCTGCGCGAGTTCAAGCCGATCTGCAGCATTCGACCCAAGCGCATCATTGTGCGCGAGGCGCAGAAATACATCGCCCCGGCGCAGTTCGCCGACCAAGTGCTGAACAACCCGCGCGAGTCGCGACTGGTGAGTGAAGCCTTCAACACCACGTTGTCCTGCGGCGGCGCGGTCATTGGCTGGCTGGTGGTGTTGAGCGGCACCATCGCTATCCCGTTCACCGCTGGCGCCAGCACGGTCGTGACGGCCATCGGCTATACCGCCGCCTCGGCCAGCACCGTGTCGTGCCTGGTCGGTGGGTTCCGCACGCGCAACGAAATCGTCAACCCGTCGATGAATGATTACCTGGATAACGAAGAGTGGTACCAGACGGCGACCAAAGTCCTCGACGGTGCCGCCTTGGTCGGCGTGGGCGCCTCGGCGCTGACGACAGTCAAGCTGGTCAACGTCACTCGTGCGGCCACGGGTAAAAGCCTGCGTCAGGTGCTCAAAGGCCTGAACGGGCAGGAGCGGGAGAAACTCACCAAAGAGCTGCTGAAAGTGGCCGACCCGCAAATGTCGAACAAGATGCGCAAGCTGCTGCAACTGAGCGGCGAGTTGCCCAAACGCTTTACGCCGACCCAGCTCAAGCACGCCACCTATGTCCAATTGGGCGATGCCTTCAGTGCGGGGCTGAGCGTCTGGGGCTTGAAGCGTTCGGATAACTACAAACAGGCCAAGACCTTCGCGATTGGCTTGTACGAAGAGGCCGAGTGATGGGTGGTGTTCCTTCGCTTAAACCGTTTTTGCTGGAGCATTTTCCCGCATTCATCGGCGTGATTCTCGCTGGTTGCCTCGGCGGTTCGGCGGCGATTTCCCTGGCGGCCAGCACCTATTTTTCCGACGTGCCCATGGCAACCAATGCCACTGTGTCCTGGTTCGTGGTGATAGCCGCCGCACTGTTCGTGGCCAACAGCAACTTCCTGGTGGTGCGCGGCCGAGCCTGGGGCGTGTGGGCGATGGTGGCGTTTTTTGCGGTGTGCCTGTTGGTCGTGCTGCCGACACTGCTCTACCGGCCGCACTGGTTTATCTACAGTGAAAGCCTGTTCTGGCCATTGCTGGGGTTGTTGCTGATCAACAGCAAGGGCTATCGGTCGATGGTCAAGAAGTTGGTTGAAGTGCGGCGGTTGCGGGAGGCGGCCAAGGCGGGGCTGTAGCCTCGGCACGTGGTTTCAGATTTTGACGTTCTGGCGAATGTTCCAGCCGTATTTGACGGCGCCGCCGTCCTTGCCGCCGTCGGATTTTTGCGGCTGGTAGCTGACTTCGACCGTGGCGAAGTTCAGGGCTATCACCTCAGTCAGCACATCGCTGCTGGTCACCGCGTCGGTTTGGTAAGACGTGACCATCACTTCCTTCAGCGTGATCACCAGATACTCCACGGCATTGCTGCCACCGGCCTTGCGCACCACCAACCGTGCCTCCGGGTAATGCTTGCCGGTGGAGCAGGCCATCATCAGGTTGGGTGAAGACTTGTCCATGACCTTGGAGACAGACAGGTTTTCAATATTGACCTTGCCGGCACCGCCGCCGCTGCCGGTATGCATCGAACCGGTCTGGGACATGCCCCAGCCCCATCGGCTGATCTCGATTTCGTCGCGATGGGCCTGGTCTTTGGACTCGCCCTTGATGTCCCCCAGCTTCAAAAACATATCAGTTGCCATTGTCACTCCCTGTTTTGGTGTGCGCCGGTAGTGGCGCGGGGCGTACTTTTTCTTATTCGGGATATGGCTTACAAGGTGCGGCATCACGATCAGGAAGTGCCTGTCCGGATAAAGCGAAGCTTCTGACATTTTTCGGGGATAGGCAGTCTTTACCCTCTGCGCTCTTGTGAACCTCAGGACTAAAGGGATGACTTCCAGCGTATTCAGAGACAGTTTCCTCAGTCCCAATTACATGACGCGGCAGCGGCTGGAAAGCAGTATTGATCTGCGCAAGTTATTTGCGGCGATTGATGCTGATCCGGCCATCGTCGGTGCCGGCGTGGTGTACATCGACGCGCAGCTACGGATGGTTGTGCTGCGTGAATTTCAGCCGATTTGCAGTATCGCACCGAAGAATGTGATTTTGCGCGAGGCGCCCAGCTATGTCGGGCGGGTGGAGTTCGCTCGGCAACTGGCGAATGAACCGCGAGAGTCGCAGGTGGCGTTTGAGGCGGTGAATACAGCTTTGGCGTGTACTTCTGCGGTGATCAGTTGGATCAGTGGTACTGAGTGGATCGGCGCTCAGTCCGTTCAGCTTTGGGGTTACTGGGGTGGTAGCTGCGATAAGCTTTACATCAGCAACAGCCAGTTCAATTCAGTGCTTAGTTGGCGGCCAGAGGACTCGCAACGAAATTATTGACCCGGCTCTTAACGATGCTCTGGATAGCGAGCCATGGTATCAGGCTGTGACGATTGGTTTGGACGCTGTTTCGCTACTGGGCGCTAGTGTCTCGGCACTGGCAACTATACGACTGGTTAATGCGACAAGAAAATCTACCGGAAAAACTTTGCCGCAGGTGTTGAAAGGACTGAGTCGTCAAGAGCGAGCAAAGTTGACCCAGGAGTTGTTGAGTATTCGGCACCCGGAAATGACCCGGAAAATGATCAGGTTGAAGCAACTCGCTGGAAAAATGCCAAAGCGTTTTACGCCCGCAGAAGTAAAACAGGGCACTGTTTTGCAGATTCAAGACGCTCTAGGTGCTGCCTTAGGGGTTGCTAGCAGTTCGATGTCTGGGAATATTCGCACTGTCGCGGTCGGAATTTATGAGGAGATGACCGAGTGATATTGCTGCTGCCCCTTCGCCCTTTTCTCAAGCGTTATTTACCCGTGTTTCTCGGGGGGATTTTTTCAAGCATTTTTGCTGGATCTTCCGTAGTGGTGGTAGTGCAAAATTACTATCTCAAAGCCATTTCTTTAGCTATTTCGGCACAAGTAGCGTGGTGGGCATGTGTCGTTCTGGCATGCGCCTTGAGTCTTAGCAACATTATGATTGTCCGTGGGCGACGAGACTGGGTGTGGGTCATGGTTGTCTATTTTGGAGCCTGCCTGGTTACCGCTCTTCCGGCCATTCGTTATTCCGCTCATCTGTTCATCTATGCCGAAAGTTTGTTTTGGCCATTGCTTGGTCTGCTGATTCTCAACAGCAAGCGTCATCGTGAGATGCGTGGGAAGCTTGTTGAACTTCGTTTTAGGCGAAAACGGATACAGAAAATTGCTGACAGGCTACAAAAAAGGTGATTTTGCTTTGATTAATTGGGAGCGTTGCCTCATTCCCGACAACTTACTGTTCGGGAACATCCGGATCGTCGCGGTTGGGCTGTATGAGGATATATCAGAGTGAGACTTCTCGGACGGAAACCTCTCATACCGGTGCGCCCTTTTCTTTTGCGCTACTTTCCCGTGTTTATCGGCGTAATTTTAGCGGGCATCTTCGGCAGTTCTTCTGTTGTTGTGCTGGTGGAAAACTATTATTTTCCATCGTTATCGAACGCGGCAGCTAAAAGTGCCGGCGTGCTCTTGGTCTGGTTTATCACCCACTGCAATTTCATGATCGCCTACGGGCGACCGAAGTGGGTCTGGGGAATGTATGGCCTTTTCATCGCCTGCCTGTTGGTCGCTGTGCCAGGTTTTCATTTTTCACCGAACCCATTCATTTACGCGGAATGCTTCTTTTGGCCGGTACTCGGCCTGCTGCTGCTTCGCAGCAAACGCCACCGGGAACTGCGTGCCAAATGCGTAGAACTTCGCCATATGCGCGGGAAGGTAAGGGTGGCCATTGAAAAGCGGCGTAAACACGAGCGCGCAATAATCAGAATAAAGAAATCGAGGTAATTCCCCACCCCGCCCCCAAAACCGATACCGCCCCACCCACTCCCCGCCACATATATGTGCAGCTCTTGCACCATTGCACCAACGTTGGCGCCGTTTTGGTGCTGTACTGCACCGGGTCTTACGATAAAGCGCAATGACTGCCGCTCTGGCATAAGTCTTGCGCGCGTTGTGTCCATGCCCTGGCTTGCAGGAGGCCGCCGTGTCGATTCATGTCGCGTTGCACCACGTTACGCATTACCGCTACGACCGCGCTGTCGAACTCGGCCCACAGATCGTGCGTTTGCGCCCGGCGGCCCATAGCCGCACGCGGATTTTGTCCTACGCACTGAAAGTGCTGCCCGAGCAGCATTTCATCAATTGGCAGCAGGACCCTCAGGGTAATTACCTGGCGCGCCTGGTGTTCCCGGAAAAGACTGACGAACTGCGTATCGAAGTCGACCTGGTCGCCGAGATGGCGGTGTTCAACCCGTTCGATTTTTTCCTTGAACCCTACGCGGAAAAAATCCCGTTTTGCTACGCCGCCGACGAGCAGCGCGAGCTGGCGCCGTACCTGGAAACCTTGCCGCTGACGCCGAGGTTCGCCGCTTACCTGGCGGGTATCGACCGCACGCCGCTGCCGGCCGTGGATTTCCTGGTGGGCCTCAACCAACGCCTGGCCGCCGATATCGGTTACCTGATCCGCATGGAACCCGGCGTGCAGACCCCGGAATTCACCCTGGAAAATGCCTCCGGCTCGTGCCGCGATTCGGCTTGGCTGCTGGTGCAATTGCTGCGCAACCTGGGGCTGGCCGCGCGGTTTGTGTCCGGCTATCTGATTCAGCTCACCGCCGACGTCAAAGCCCTCGATGGCCCGTCCGGTACCGAGGTGGACTTCACCGACCTGCACGCCTGGTGCGAAGTGTATTTGCCCGGCGCCGGCTGGATCGGCCTGGATGCCACCTCCGGGTTATTCGCCGGTGAAGGCCATATTCCGTTGGCCTGTAGTCCCGATCCATCGTCTGCCGCGCCGATCAGTGGCCTGGTGGAGCCGTGCGAGTGCGAATTCACCCACGAGATGTCGGTAGAGCGCATCTGGGAAGCGCCACGGGTAACCAAGCCCTACACCGAAGAACAGTGGCTGGCGATCCAGGCCCTGGGGCGGCAGATCGATGGCGACCTGCTGGCGGACGACGTGCGCCTGACCATGGGCGGCGAACCGACCTTCGTCTCCATCGACGACCCCGACGGCGCCGAGTGGAACACCGCTGCCCTGGGGCCGGACAAGCGTCGCCTGTCGGCCGAGCTGTTCCAGCGCATGCGCAAGCACTACGCGCCCAAGGGCCTGGTGCATTTCGGCCAGGGCAAGTGGTACCCCGGCGAGCAACTGCCGCGCTGGTCGCTCAACTGTTACTGGCGCCGCGATGGCGAGCCGATTTGGCACAACAGCGCGCTGATCGCCGATGAGCAACAGGACTACGGCGCCGACGGCGTGCTGGCCGGGCGTTTCCTGGGCTGTGTTGCCGAGCGCCTGAAGCTGCCGGCGCGCTTTGTGTTTCCGGCCTTTGAAGACAACTTCTATTACCTGTGGCGCGAAGGCGCGCTGCCGCAAAACGTCACCGCCCTTGACCCGCGCCTGAGCGATGAGCTGGAACGCGAGCGTCTGCGCAAAGTGTTCAGCCAGGGCCTGGACAAGGTCATCGGCCAAGTGCTGCCGCTGGCGCGCACCGCTGCCAATGACCGCTGGCAGAGTGGGCGCTGGTACCTACGCGACAATCACTGCCGACTGGTGCCGGGGGATTCGCCGCTGGGTTATCGCCTGCCGCTGGCCTCGCAGCCCTGGGTGACGGCGGCAGAGTACCCGTTTGTCCACCCGACCGACCCCAACCAGGACTTGCCCGAGCTGCCGAGCACGGCGCAATTGCAACGCCATGGCGAAGCGGCGCCGAGCGCCGAGCGCCTGCCGAAGATCGACGAGTCCGCCGACTGGCTGACCCGCACCGCGCTGTGCGCCGAAGCGCGCGAAGGCCGCCTGTATCTGTTCATGCCGCCGCTGGAGCGCGTCGAGGACTACCTGGAGCTGGTGGCCGCCATCGAAGCCACCGCCGAAGAGCTGCACTGCCCGGTGCTGCTGGAGGGCTACGAGCCGCCGGCGGATTACCGTCTGAGCAACTTCCGGGTCACGCCCGACCCGGGTGTGATCGAGGTCAACGTGCAGCCGTCCGCCACCTGGGACGAGTTGGTGGAACGCACCGAATTCCTCTACGAAGAGGCGCGGCAAACCCGCCTGACCACCGAAAAGTTCATGATCGACGGGCGCCACACCGGTACCGGTGGCGGTAACCACTTCGTGCTGGGCGGCGCGACACCCAAGGACTCACCGTTCCTGCGGCGTCCCGATCTGCTGCGCAGTTTGATCAGCTACTGGCACAACCATCCGTCGTTGTCCTACCTGTTTTCCGGCTTGTTCATCGGCCCGACGTCCCAGGCGCCCCGGGTCGATGAAGCGCGTAACGATGCGCTGTATGAGCTGGAAATCGCCTTCGCGCAAATGCCCGCGCCAGGCGAAGAGTGCCCGCCGTGGCTGGTCGACCGCCTGCTGCGCAATCTGCTGATCGACGTGACGGGCAACACCCACCGCGCCGAATTCTGTATCGATAAGCTCTACTCGCCCGATGGCGCCACCGGGCGCCTGGGCCTGCTGGAGTTGCGCGCCTTTGAAATGCCGCCCCATGCGCGCATGAGCCTGACCCAGCAACTGCTGCTGCGCGCGCTGGTAGCGCGCTTCTGGCGCGAACCCTATGCGCCCCCGAAACTGGCGCGCTGGGGCACTGAGCTGCATGACCGTTTCCTGTTGCCGCACTTCATCGAGCAGGATTTTGCCGACGTGATCGTCGAACTCAACGCCGCCGGCTACCCGTTGCGCGCCGAATGGTTTGCCGCGCACCTGGAATTCCGCTTTCCCAAAGTCGGCGACTACGCCGTCAGCGGTATCGAACTCGAACTGCGCCAGGCCCTGGAACCCTGGCATGTGCTGGGCGAGGAGGGCGCGGTGGGCGGCACGGTGCGTTATGTGGATTCGTCCCTGGAGCGCCTGCAGGTGAAGTTGAGCGGGCTGCCACCGCAACGCTATTTGCTCACCTGCAACGGCATCCCGGTGCCGCTGCAAGCGACCGGGCGCATCGGCGAGTTCGTCGCCGGCGTGCGGTATCGCGCCTGGCAACCGGCCAACTGCCTGCAGCCGACCATCGCGGTCCACGCGCCGTTGGTGTTCGACCTGCTGGACACCTGGATGCAGCGCTCCCTGGGCGGTTGCCAGTATCATGTGGCGCATCCGGGCGGGCGTAACTACGACAGCCTGCCGGTGAATGCCAATGAAGCCGAGAGCCGGCGCATGGCGCGGTTCTTCCGCCTGGGTCATACCCCGGGCAAGCAGCCGGTTCCGACCGTAGTGGTGAACGATGAATTACCGATGACCCTGGATCTGCGACGTTTCCCCAATAAAAATGACTGAATGCAAGCCAAAATGTGGGAGGGAGCTTGCTCCCGATTGCGGTAAATCAGCCGATACATGAGTTGACTGACCCACCGCAATCGGGAGCAAGCCCCCTCCCACAAAGGATTTGCAGTGTTTGTTAGGTTAATCTGAGCCCCCTTGCCCCTGCCGAGCGTTCCATGTCCGACTTGCTCGACCGTTACCCGCTGACCGCGGGCACTTATCACGAACTGCTGGACGACAGTGGCGCGGTGCGTGCCCATTGGCGGCGCCTGCTCGACCATCTGCAACGCAGCACCCCCGCGCAACTGGCCCAGCGCCAGGCGTTGCTGACCCGGCAGATCCAGGAAAACGGCGTGACCTACAACGTCTACGCCGACCCCAAGGGCGCTGATCGCCCGTGGGAACTGGACCTGCTGCCCCATGTGCTGGCGGCCGATGAATGGCAGCACCTGTCGGCCGGTATTGCCCAGCGTGCGCGGCTGCTCAACGCGGTACTGGCGGACCTCTACGGCCCGCAACGCTTGATCAAGGAAGGCCTGCTGCCGGCCGAACTGGTGTTCGGGCATAACAATTTTCTGTGGCCGTGCCAGGGCATCCAGCCGCCCGACGGTACGTTCCTGCACCTGTACGCCGTCGATCTGGCGCGCACCCCGGATGGTCGCTGGTGGGTCACTGCCGACCGCACCCAGGCCCCTTCGGGCGCCGGTTATGCGCTGGAAAACCGCACCATTGTGTCCCGCGCCTTTCCGGATCTGTACCGCGACCTGCAGGTGCAGCACCTCACCGGTTTCTTCCGCACCCTGCAGGAAACCCTGGCGCGCCAGGCGCCCAGCGATAGTCAGCCGCCGTTGATCGTGCTGCTCACGCCTGGGCGTTTCAACGAAAGCTATTTCGAACACCTGTACCTCGCCCGTCAGCTCGGCTACCCGCTGGTGGAAGGCGGCGACCTCACGGTGCGCGACAGCACGGTGTTCCTGAAAACCCTCAGTGGCCTGCGTCGGGTACACGCGATCATGCGCCGCCTCGACGACGACTTCTGCGACCCCCTCGAACTGCGCACCGACTCGGCCCTCGGCGTGCCCGGCCTGCTCGACGCCGCGCGCCAAGGCAACGTGCTGGTGGCCAATGCCCTGGGCAGCGGTGTACTAGAATCCCCCGGCCTGCTGGGCTTTCTGCCGAAGATCAACGAATTTTTGTTTGGCGAAGAACTGCTCCTGCCGTCCATTGCGACGTGGTGGTGCGGCGAAGCGCCGGTGCTTGCCGAAGCGCTGGAGAAACTGCCCGAGCTGCTGATCAAACCGGCATTTCCGTCACAGAGCTTCAACCCGGTCTTCGGCCGTGACTTGAACGACGCACAACGCGAGGCCCTGGCCGAGCGCATGCGCGCGCGGCCTTACGCGTATGTCGCCCAGGAGCTGGCGCAGCTGTCCCAGGCGCCGGTGTGGCACACCGTCGAAGACCACCTGCAACACCGCGCCATCGGCATGCGCGTCTACGCCGTGGCCAGCGCCGACGGTTACCGGGTATTGCCCGGCGGCCTGACCCGCGTGGCTGCCGAGGCCGATGCCGAGGTGGTGTCGATGCAACGCGGCGGCGCGAGCAAGGACACCTGGGTGCTCGGCGAACGCGCCGCCGGCGGCGAGCAGTGGCGCGCGCAGCGGCCGATCGGCGCCCATGACCTGGTGCGCCGCGACCCTTATCTGCCGTCGCGGGTGGTGGAAAACCTGTTTTGGTTTGGCCGTTACTGTGAACGCTGCGATAACAGCGCGCGCTGGCTGCGCATCGTGTTGGCGCGCTATGTCGACGGCGACGATCCGCTGGCGTTGCAAGCGGCGGTCGAACTGGGCGAAAACCTGCGCCTGTTGCCGGAGGAGGGCGAGTTGCCCGAACGCCTGCTCGCGGCCTTGCTTGGCGACGACTGGCCGTCGAGCCTGCGCGCCAACCTGCAGCGCTTGCAGTGGGCGGCGTCCCAGGTGCGCGGCAAGTTGTCCCGAGAGAACTGGCAGGCCCTGGTGGAGCTGCAACGCGAAGCGCTGGAACTGGAGAGCGAAAGCCCCGACTTTGGCGAGTTGCTGGACTTCCTCAACCGCCTGGTGATGTCCCTGGCGGCGCTGTCCGGGTTTGCCCTGGACGACATGACCCGCGACGAAGGCTGGCGCTTTCTGATGATGGGCCGGCGCATCGAGCGCCTGCAGTTTCTCAGCAGCAGCCTCGCGGCGTTCCTGCGCGGCGTGGCGGTGTTCGATCAGGCCGGGCTGGAATGGTTGCTGGAACTGGGCAACAGCAGCATCACCTACCGCTCGCGCTACCTGGCGGTGCCGCAACTGATTCCGGTGCTCGACCTGTTGCTGCTGGATGAGCAGAACCCCCACGCCGTGTTGTTTCAGTTGAAGCTGGTGAGCCGCACCTTGCGTCGTCTCAACGATGATTTCGCGGTGCCCCGGGAAACCGGCCTGGCGCCGTTGGTCGAGCGCCTCGCGCGGTTCGACCTGGGTTGCCTGGAGAACCCGCTGTTTGGCGAGGCCAGCGTGCGTGCCGCGCTGGACGGCCTGGCCGACCTGCTGCAAGCGGTCGCCGATGAGAGTGGGCAAGTGTCGGATCGCCTGGCCTTGCGCCATTTTGCCCATGTGGATGATGTCAGCCAACAAACGGTGTCGGTGTGATGAGTGCGCGCTATCAGATTTTTCACGATACCCATTACCACTACGACAGCCCGGTGTCCCTGGCCCAGCAGTTGGCGCATCTGTGGCCACGGCCATGTGCCTGGCAGCGCTGCACCTCGCAGCAACTGGATATCAGCCCGTTGCCGTCCTCGCGCCGCGATGAGCTGGACGTGTTCGGCAACCCGATCACCCGCCTGGCGTTCGAGCGGCCCCATGATGAATTGTTGGTGAATGCCGGGCTGACCGTGGAAGTGCTGGCGCGGCCGCTGCTGGATTTCCAACAGTCGCCGGCCTGGGACCAGACTCGCGACAGCCTGACCTACAGCAGCCAGCCGCTGTCATCGGCGTTGATCGAAGCCTGTCGCTTTCGCTTCGAATCGCCCTACGTGCATCTGAAGAAAACCTTCGTCGAGTTCTCCGAAAGCTGTTTCCCGCCCGGGCGTCCGCTGTTGCTGGGCGCTCAGGCCCTGATGGAAAAAATCTTCGGCGAATTCACCTTCGATGCCGAAGCCACCCAAGTCGCCACGCCGCTGGTGGAGGTGCTGGAGCGCCGTCGCGGGGTGTGCCAGGACTTCGCTCACCTGATGCTCGCCTGCCTGCGCTCACGGGGCCTGGCGGCGCGCTATATCAGCGGCTACCTGCTGACCCAGCCGCCGCCCGGCCAGCCACGGCTGATCGGCGCCGATGCGTCCCATGCGTGGATTTCGGTGTACTGCCCGATGTCGGGCTGGGTGGATTTTGATCCGACCAACAATGTGCAGCCAGCACTGGAACACATCACCCTGGCCTGGGGCCGGGATTTCTCCGATGTTTCGCCGTTGCGTGGGGTGATTCTGGGGGGAGGCAGCCATGACCCGGAAGTGCGGGTGACGGTGATGCCGCTCTTGTAGGAGCGAGCTTGCTCGCGAAAAAACCGAGGGCGCCGCGTTGAACCAGGCACCCCGCGTTATCGTTAACGCACTTCGCGAGCACGCTCGCTCCTACAGTGATGCTTACTCGGCCGGGTCTTTCGGTGTCTCGG
Organism: Pseudomonas sp. Y39-6; assembly: GCF_023651955.1. Classification (NCBI taxonomy): domain Bacteria; kingdom Pseudomonadati; phylum Pseudomonadota; class Gammaproteobacteria; order Pseudomonadales; family Pseudomonadaceae; genus Pseudomonas; species Pseudomonas sp. Y39-6. Next base: position 633,818 of record NZ_CP069594.1, read on the forward strand.
TGTCGTCGGTTGCCACTTCGCCTTCCGCATCCGGGTTCAGTGCGCCGGTCTCTTCGTCTGCAGCGGCTTTCTTGCGTTGCAGCTTTTCCTCTTTCTTCTGTTCCTTGGCCAAGTCTCTTTGACGTTTGGCGAAGGAGTAATTAGGTTTGGCCATGGGCGATCCTCTAGGGTCGAAGGTGAGGGTGGGCGGCGCGCAGCTGCCTTGGGTCGCTATGGTAGCAGCTTAGCGGCGCGCTTGGCCTTCACTTACCGCAGGCGTATGCGGCCAACAGACCGCTGAACAGATGATTGAGGTGCATGGTCCGGACTCCAGTGGGTGATGGACCGATCATAGGCGGGACGTGGCACTTTGGCTGGTTGATTGTATCGATAAGTCTGATAGCCTAAAGTTGTATACAATTTGTTGATTCAGGTCATAAGACTTTCTGCCCGCCTCGGGCACCCTTGTCGCACTATGCGTTGTTTAAACCCTGCCTTGGAGAATCACATGTTTGCCAAACTCGTTGCTGTTTCCCTGCTGACTCTGGCAAGTGGCCAGTTGCTTGCTGCAGAGTGCAAGGTCACCGTCGACTCTACCGACCAGATGTCCTACAACACCAAGGAAATCGTGATCGACAAGAGCTGCAAGACGTTCACCGTCGAGTTGACTCACTCCGGCAGCTTGCCGAAAAACGTCATGGGCCATAACTGGGTGCTGACCAGCGCCGCCGACACGCAAGCGGTCGCGACCGATGGCATGGCTGCCGGCCTCGACAAGAACTACCTGAAAGACGGCGACGAGCGCATCATCGCCCACACCAAAGTCATTGGCGCTGGCGAGAAAGACGCGGTGAGCTTCGATGTGTCCAAGCTGAAAGCGGGCACTGACTATGCGTTCTTCTGCTCGTTCCCAGGCCACATCTCGATGATGAAAGGTACTGTGGTCGTCAAGTAAGACCGCATTATCGTTCATCGGGGGCAAGCCCCCTCCCACATTCGACCGCATTCTCATATGGGAACTCGGTCAACTGTGGGAGGGGGCTTGCCCCCGATGGCTACCTCACAATCAACACAACACTATCTGGTTCACCTCACGGCGCAAACGGCATGACCCGCTTGTGCTCGGTCTTGCGATACGTCTCGCAAATGATCCTGAACGCTTCTTCCCGCACCGGCTCGCCGTGCAGGAACGCATCGATCTCGGCATAGGTCACGCCATGTGACGCCTCGTCCGGCTTACCCGGCGAGAGGTCTTCCAGGTCGGCGGTCGGGATTTTCTCCACCAGCGACTCCGGCGCACCGAAGTGCCGCGCAATCGATCGCACCTGGTTCTTCACCAGCCCGCTCAACGGTGCCAGATCGCAGGCGCCATCACCGAACTTGGTGAAAAAGCCCATCACCGCTTCCGCCGCATGGTCGGTGCCGATCACCAGGCCGCTGGCCGCGCCGGCGATGGTGTACTGCGCGACCATCCGCATGCGTGCCTTGGTGTTGCCCAGCACGAAATCGCGGGACACCGCCGCCTTGCCTTCAAATGCCGCCACTTCATTGGCCAGGGATTTCACCGCTGGGCCGATGTTTACGGTGTGGCGCTCATCCGGCTCGATAAAGTCCACCGCGGCCTGGGCGTCGATTTCATCGAACTGGGTTTCGTAGGGCAGGCGCACCGCGATAAAACGATAGGCCTCGTCGCCGGTGCTGGAGCGCAGCTCCTGCATGGCGCGTTGGGCGAGCAGGCCTGCGGTCAGGGAGTCGACGCCACCGCTGATGCCCAACACCAATGTCTTGAGCCCTGAATTGCGCAGGCAGTCCTGGATAAAGGTCACGCGCCGGGCGATTTCGGCCTCAAGGGCGGCCTGGTCTTTGAACGGCGCTTGAACCTTGAGCTGCTGCGCAATCTCACGCTGTACGGCTTGCATGATTCACTCCTTGCTGGAAAGGGCAGGTACTTTGAAAACGTGTCGCAAATAGGCGACGAAATTCGGGTCCGTGCAGTGGGTCTTGCCCGCTTCATCGGAGATCTTCGCGACGGGCTGGCCATTGCAGGCCGTCATTTTAAGCACAATGCTCATCGGTTCCACACCTGGAATATCGCAGGTCAGGTTGGTGCCGATGCCAAAGCTCACATTGATCCGACCACGCAGCGCCCGGAATATCTCCAGGGCCTTGGGCAGCGACAGGCTGTCGGAGAACACCAGGGTCTTGCTCATCGGCTCGATGCCCAGCTTGTGATAGTGGGCGATGGCTTTTTCCGCCCACAGCACCGGGTCACCGGAATCGTGGCGCAGGCCGTCGAACAGCTTGGCGAAGTACAAGTCGAAGTCGCTGAGGAAGGCGTCGGTGGTGATGCAATCGGTCAGGGCGATACCCAGCAGGCCGCGGTATTCGCGGACCCAGCAGTCGAGGGCGGCGATCTGGCTGTCGATCAGGCGCGGGCCGAGTTGCTGGTGGGCCATGATCCATTCATGGGCCATGGTGCCCAGCGGTTTCATATCGAACTCGCGAGCCAGGTGGACGTTGCTGGTGCCGACAAACCGGCCGGGGAAGTCGTGCTTGAGCACGCTCACCACTTCTTCCTGCACGCGGTAGGAGAAGCGTCGGCGAGTGCCGAAGTCCGCCACCTGCAGCTCGGCGAGCTCGTCGCTGCTGGCGTTTGCGATCAGCCAGTCGAACTTGCGGTACAACTGCTCGCGGGCCTGTTCGAGGACCACGGTCTGGTAGCGATAGCGGTTGCGCACTTCGCTGATGATGGCGAGCATCGGCACTTCAAACAGGATCACATGCAGCCACGGCCCGCGCAGGCGGATAAACAGCTCGCCGTTTTCGATGCCGGTGTGGACATAGCGCAGGTTGAAGCGGAACAAGCCGAGAAAGCGCAAAAAATCCGGCTTCATGAAGCTGATGCGCTCCAGGAAACTCAGTTGGTCCGCGCTCAGGCTCAACTCGGCGAGGCGCTCGAACTGGTAACGGATCTCCGCCAGGTACGGGCGCAGGTCTTCACTGTTGCGGCAACGAAACTCCCATTCAACTTCCACATTGGGGTAGTTGTGCAGCACCGCCTGCATCATGGTCAGCTTGTAGAAGTCGGTGTCGAGCAGGTTCTGCACGATGCGATCGGCAAACACACTCTCGCTCATAACGGGAATCTCCAGACAGGACGGCGATGGGCGCCGGCCTTTACGCACAAGAAAGGAAGGGGGCTAGTGGCGCATAGACCTGTGGGGTTTTGCCAGTGATTTTTTCAGTGAGGCCACTGGCCCTATCGGGGGCAAGCCCCCTCCCACACTTGGAATGCGTTTCAAATGTGGGAGGGGGCTTGCTCCCGATAGCGGTTGTGCAGACAACACAGGTTCACACTTGCTCCATCATCCACTTCACAAACTCCCGCACCTTGGGCACCTCCGCCGAATGCTCGGGGTACGCCAGGTAATACGCATCCTGGCTCGGCATTGCATGCTGCCAAGGGATCACCAGCTTTCCGTCGGCCAGTTCCTCCTCCACCAGGAAGCGCGGTAGCAACGCTACGCCACAGCCCACCTGCGCCGCCCGAATGCACATATAGAACGTGTCGAAACGCGGCCCGTGATAGCTGTGCTCGGTGTGAAACCCCTGGTCGGCGAACCAGTCATGCCAGCCCTGGGGGCGCGAGGCGTTTTGCAGCAGGACCAGGTTGCTCAGTTGCGTGGGGTCGGTGAAGGCTTGTGCGGGCAGGCTTTCCGGGGCGCACACCGGGATCAGTTCTTCACTGAACAGTTTCAGGCTCTCGGTGCCGGGGCGTGAGCCTTGGCCGAAGTAGAACGCCATGTCGGCCTTGCCTTGCAGCAGCTCGTCCGGTTCCTGTTCGTTGCACAGGTCCAGGTGGATTTGCGGATGACGCAAGCGCCAGCCCTTGAGGCGCGGCACCAGCCAGCGTGCGCCGAAGGTGTAGGGCGTAGACACGCGTAATACTTCGGTCTCGCCACCGTAGGAGCGCAGGTAATGGGTGGACATCTCCACCTGGGTGAGGATTTTGCGCACTTCCACCAAATACAAATCGCCCGCCGGGGTCATCTGCAAGCGTCGACGTACCCGGCGAAACAGCAGGTGCTGCAGCAGTTCTTCCAGTTGCGCGACCTGTTTGCTCACCGCGCTTTGCGTGAGGTTCAGCTCCTCGGCGGCGCGGGTGAAGCTCAGGTGGCGGGTGGCGGCTTCGAAACACTGCAGGGCAGTGATCGAGGGCAAATGTCTTTTGTTCAGCACGGCATGCCTCTTTTTATGCTTTGCATGAATAAACGGAATGATATCTCGCCTAATCGTCGTTTGTTGGCAAGTCTTGGGCCAGCTACAAATAAGCCCTGGATCGCCGTGCGGGCCGCGGCGCAATTTTTTCTGTATAGATTGAAGGAGTGACCCATGGTTGCCGCATTGCTTGATCGTCTCGGGGTAAACCCGGCGCTGTACCAAGCGGGGAAACAACCCGTGCATTCGCCGATCGATGGCAGCCGTATCGGCAGTGTGAACTGGGAAGGCGCCGCCGAGGTGGAGCAACAGGTCAGTCGCGCCGAGCATGCATTCGAGGCCTGGCGCAAGGTGCCGGCACCGCGTCGCGGCGAGTTGGTGCGCCAGTTCGGCGACGTGTTGCGCGAATACAAGACAGACCTGGGCGAGTTGGTCTCCTGGGAAGCCGGCAAGATCACTCAGGAAGGCCTGGGTGAAGTGCAGGAAATGATCGACATCTGCGACTTCGCCGTCGGCCTGTCGCGCCAGTTGTATGGCTTGACCATCGCCTCCGAGCGCCCGGGCCACCACATGCGTGAAACCTGGCACCCGCTGGGCGTGGTCGGTGTGATCAGCGCGTTCAACTTCCCGGTGGCCGTGTGGGCGTGGAACACCACCCTGGCCCTGGTGTGCGGCAACGCCGTGATCTGGAAGCCGTCGGAAAAGACCCCGCTCACCGCCCTGGCCTGCCAGGCGCTGTTCGAGCGCGTGCTGAAAAAATTCAACGATGCGCCGCAATACCTGAGCCAGGTGATCATCGGTGGCCGCGATGCCGGTGCCGCGTTGGTGGATGACCCGCGTGTCGCACTGATCAGCGCCACCGGCAGTACGCGCATGGGCCGTGAAGTGGCGCCGAAAGTCGCCGCGCGCTTTGCCCGCAGCATCCTCGAGCTGGGCGGCAACAACGCGATGATCCTCGGCCCAAGCGCCGACCTGGACATGGCGGTGCGCGCCATCCTGTTCAGCGCCGTCGGCACCGCCGGGCAGCGTTGCACCACGCTGCGCCGGCTGATCGCCCATGAGTCGGTCAAGGAAGAAATCGTCACGCGCCTCAAGGCCGCCTATTCCAAGGTACGCATCGGCCACCCGCTGGAAGGCAACCTGATCGGCCCGCTGATCGACAAGCACGGCTTCGACGCGATGCAGGATGCGCTGGAGCAGGCCCTGAGCGAAGGCGGCAAGGTGTTCGGTGGCAAGCGCCAACTGGAAGACAAATTCCCGAATGCCTATTACGTGTCGCCGGCGATTGTGGAAATGCCGGAGCAAAGCGACGTGGTCTGCACTGAGACCTTCGCACCGATCCTGTACGTGGTCGGCTACAGCGACTTCGCCGAAGCCCTGCGCCTGAACAACGCCGTGCCGCAAGGCCTGTCGTCATGCATTTTCACCACCGATGTGCGCGAAGCCGAGCAGTTCATGTCGGCGGTCGGCAGCGACTGCGGCATTGCCAACGTCAACATCGGCCCGAGCGGCGCGGAAATCGGCGGCGCGTTTGGCGGTGAGAAAGAGACGGGCGGCGGGCGTGAGTCGGGCTCGGATGCGTGGCGCGGGTACATGCGTCGCCAGACCAATACCGTGAACTACTCGCTGGAACTGCCGCTGGCCCAGGGCATTACCTTCGACTGATTACCTTAAGTCGAAGTGCGGTCAAAATGTGGGAGGGGGCTTGCCCCCGATGGCGGTGTGTCAGTCAACAGATGTCCAGCTGATCCACTGCCATCGGGAGCAAGCCCCCTCCCACAGTTGAGCTATATGCAGTTCGGAATAGATGTTTGTTAGGTCTCATCGGAGTCTGGCAATGGCACTACGCGAAACATGTTTGTGGGAACAACTCACCCCTGGCCGGCCGGATCGCGCTGCGCTCAAGGGCGAAGTGAAGGTGGATGTGTGCGTGATCGGCGCCGGGATTACCGGTTTGTCGGCGGCCATTCACTTGCTGGAACAAGGCAAGACTGTCGCCGTGCTGGAAGCCCATCGCACCGGCCATGGCGGCTCGGGGCGCAATGTCGGGCTGGTCAACGCCGGCCTGTGGATTCCCCCGGACGAGATCGAAGCCGGTTTCGGCGAGGCGGTGGGCAGCCAGCTCAATCGCATGCTGGGCGCGGCGCCGTCGCTGGTGTTCAGCCTGGTCGACAAATACAACATCGATTGCCAATTGCGCCGCGAGGGCACTTTGCACATGGCGCACAACGCCCGGGGCGAAGCGGATTTGCGCAGTCGTGAAGAACAATGGAAGCGCCGCGGCGCGCCGGTCGAACTGCTCACCGGTTCAGCCTGCGAGCAAGCCACCGGCACTCAAAAGATCGCCGCCGCACTGCTGGATAGACGTGCCGGCACCTTGAACCCGATGGCCTACACCAGCGGCCTGGCCAATGCGGCCGTGGGGTTGGGCGGGCAGCTTTTCGATCATTCCCCGGTTGCGCGCCTGGAACGCCAAGGTGCGGAGTGGTCGGTGCAGACCGCGAACGGTGCGGTGCAGGCTGCACAAGTGGTGATCGCCTCGAATGCCTACACCGAAGGCGAATGGACCGAACTGCGGCGCAATTTCTTCCCTGGCTATTACTACCAGGTCGCCTCCGCACCGCTGACCGACGACGCGGCCCAGCGAATCCTTCCCGGTGGCCAGGGTTCGTGGGACACGCGCCAGGTGCTCAGCAGCATCCGCCGCGACGCCGATGGCCGCCTGTTGCTCGGCAGCCTGGGCAACGGCAACCAGAAACCGACGTGGTTTCTCAAGGCGTGGGCCGATCGGGTGCAGCAGCACTACTTCCCGTACCTCAAATCGGTGCAGTGGGAATGCACCTGGACCGGCTGCATCGCGTTCACCCCGGACCACTTGATGCGCTTGTTCGAACCCGCGCCCGGCCTGGTGGCCGTGACCGGCTACAACGGCCGCGGCGTGACCACCGGCAGCGTGGTCGGCAAGGCCTTTGCCGACTACTTGTGTCACCAGAATCCCCAGGCTCTGCCGATTCCGTTCGCGCCGATGCAACCGCTGGCCGGGGTGGGCCTGCGCAGTTGCCTGTATGAAGCCGGATTCTCGCTGTATCACGCCGGCCAATGCTTGCGGATCGTGATCTGATCAGCGAAATAGCCTTCAGAAGCCGGCACGTTCTTCGCCGACGACTAATCTGTATTGGTGCAAGTTGTAGCAATCACGCACTGTAAATGTGCAGTTCCGTTACGTGCATTGTTACAGCTGTAGGAAGTGTCGTTTGGCGGTCTGGTTGCAGGTGCGACCCATGAAGGTTGTACTTTTTTGATCCATGGGTTGCACCTATTGAAGTTAGAGGGTTGCACGTCCCGACGAACGGAGCCGAAACACCTGCAATAACAATGACACCGTGTCTTTTTGAAGAATAAAAACGTAATGGCACGCGGCTTGCTCTGGGCTTTCAGTGAAAGTTTTGGTTGAAGGTTTGCAGTGAATACTTAGTGCCAATAAACAAAAACCTCGGAGCACCACTCATGTCCCAGACGTTTTACAAGAAAGGTTTTCTGGCCCTCGCCGTTGCAGCGGCGCTGGGTGTTTCTACGTTTGTTCAAGCTGATGTGAAGATTGGCGTAGCGGGGCCGATGACGGGCGCCAACGCCGCTTTCGGTGAGCAGTACATGAAGGGCGCCCAGGCGGCAGCCGATGTCATCAACAAGGCTGGCGGCATCAACGGTGAGCAGATCAAGCTGGTCGCCGGTGACGATGCCTGTGAACCCAAGCAGGCCGTGGCCGTGGCCAACCGCCTGGCCGACCAGGACAAAGTGATCGGCGTGGTCGGGCACTTCTGCTCGTCCAACACCATCCCGGCGTCCGAGGTCTACGACGAAGCCGGCATCATCGCCATCACCCCAGGCTCGACCAACCCGCAGGTCACCGAACGCGGCCTGGGCGCCATGTTCCGTATGTGCGGGCGTGACGACCAGCAAGGCATCGTGGCCGGCGACTACATCGTCGACGTGCTCAAGGGCAAGAAAGTCGCGGTCATCAACGACAAGGACACCTACGGCAAAGGCCTGGCCGACGCCACCGCTGCCCAGTTGACCAAGCGCGGCGTGAAACCGGTGCTGGAAGAAGGCCTGACCCGGGGCGAGAAAGACTTCAGTGCCCTGGTCACCAAAATCCGCTCCTTGGGCGCTGATGTCGTGTACTTCGGCGGCCTGCACCCGGAAGCCGGTCCGCTGGTTCGCCAGATTCGTGAAGCAGGCCTCAAGGACGTGAAATTCATGTCCGACGACGGCATCGTGACCGACGAACTGGTCGCGACCGCTGGCGGTGCGCAGTACGTGGACGGCGTGTACATGACCTTCGGCGCTGACCCGCGCCTGCTGCCGGACAGCAAGGCAGTGGTTGAAGAGTTCCGTAAAAACGGCACCGAGCCAGAAGGCTACACCCTGTATGCCTACGCGTCGGTCCAGGCCCTGGCTGCCGGCTTCAACGGTGCCAAGTCCAACAAGGGTGAAGACGCCGCCAAGTGGCTCAAGGCTCACCCGGTAAAAACCGTGATGGGTGAAAAAGCCTGGGATGCCAAGGGCGACCTGAAAGTCTCCGACTACGTGGTTTACCAGTGGGACAAAGACGGCAAATACCACCAGTTGGAAAAGCAGAAGTAAGGCTGAGTACCACAGACCTAATGTGGGAGGGGGCTTGCCCCCGATGACGGTGTATCAGCCACCCGATGTATAGCTGACCCTCCGCAATCGGGGCCAAGCCCCCTCCCACAGGGGGACTGGGTTGTGATTGAGATCTGTCTTTTCCTCCAGAAGCGCCGCACACCTACCGGTGTGCAGGTGCTCACCGCGTGAGATTGCGTTATGGATGGTATTTTCCTGCAGCAACTGGTCAATGGCCTGACCCTCGGGTCGGTCTATGGCCTGATCGCCATCGGCTACACAATGGTCTATGGCATCATTGGCATGATCAACTTCGCCCATGGCGAGGTTTATATGATTTCCGCTTACCTCGCGGCGATCAGTCTGGCACTGCTGGCTTATTTCGGCATCGAATCCTTCCCGCTGCTCATTCTCGGCACCCTGATCTTCACCGTGGTCGTCACCGGCGTTTACGGTTGGGTCATCGAACGGGTCGCCTACAAACCGCTGCGCAACTCCACCCGACTGGCACCGCTGATCAGCGCCATCGGTATCTCCCTGATCCTGCAGAACTACGCACAGATCGCCCAGGGCGCCAAGCAACAAGGCATTCCGACCCTGCTGGCCGGCGCCTGGCGCGTCGATATCGGCAGCGGTTTCGTCCAGTTGACGTACACCAAGGTCTTCATCCTGGTCGCTGCCTTCGCCGGCATGGCCTTGCTGACCTACATCATCAAGTACACCAAGCTCGGCCGCATGTGCCGCGCTACCCAGCAAGACCGCAAGATGGCCTCGATCCTCGGCATCAACACCGACCGCGTGATTTCCTACGTGTTTGTCATCGGTGCCGCCATGGCGGCCCTGGCCGGCGTGTTGATCACCCTCAACTACGGCACGTTCGACTTCTACGCCGGCTTCATCATCGGCATCAAGGCCTTCACCGCGGCGGTACTCGGCGGCATCGGTTCCCTGCCTGGGGCGATGCTGGGCGGGATCATCCTCGGTATTTCGGAGTCGCTGTTCTCGGGGTTGATCAACTCTGACTACAAAGACGTGTTCAGTTTCTCCCTGTTGGTGGTGATTCTGATTTTCCGTCCCCAGGGCCTGCTTGGTCGCCCACTCGTGGCTAAGGTATAAACATGTCTGCTGCCAAATCGATTGATATCAAAAAAAGTGTGGTCGATACGATCCTCGCCGGGCTGATTGCGTTGATCGTGTTCGGTCCGATCGTCGGCGTGGTGCTCGACGGCTACAGCTTCAACCTGCAACCTGCGCGCGTGGCGATCCTGGTCGCCATCGTGATGGCCGGCCGCTTTGCCCTCAGCCTGTTCCTGCAAACGCCCAAGGGCGTGAAGATTCTGCAGGGCTTCGAGAACAGCGGTTCGGGCGTCCACGTGCTGGCGCCGGACTACAAGTCGCGGCTGCGCTGGATCATCCCGGCGCTGATCGTGATCGCCATCGTGTTCCCGATCTTCGCCAACAAGTACTTGCTCACCGTGGTGATCCTCGGGCTGATCTACGTACTGCTCGGCCTGGGCCTGAACATCGTGGTCGGCCTGGCCGGCTTGCTCGACCTGGGTTACGTGGCGTTCTACGCCATCGGTGCCTACGGCCTCGCGCTGGGGTATCAATACCTCGGCCTGGGTTTCTGGACGGTGCTGCCGCTGGCGGCCATCGCGGCGGCGCTGGCGGGGTGCATACTCGGCTTCCCGGTGTTGCGCATGCACGGCGACTACCTGGCGATCGTGACCCTGGGGTTTGGTGAAATCATCCGCCTGGTGCTGAACAACTGGCTGTCGTTCACCGGCGGGCCAAACGGCATGCCGGTGCCTTCGCCGACCTTCCTCGGCCTGGAATTCGGGCGCAAAGCGAAGGACGGCGGGATTCCGTTCCATGAGTTCTTCGGCCTCGATTACAACCCCAACATCAAGTTCATGTTCATCTACATCGTGCTGTTCCTGGTGGTGCTGGCCGTGCTGTACATCAAGCATCGCCTGACCCGCATGCCGGTCGGCCGCGCCTGGGAAGCCTTGCGCGAAGATGAAATCGCCTGTCGCTCCATGGGCCTGAACCACGTGCTGGTCAAGCTCTCGGCGTTCACCATCGGCGCCTCCACAGCTGGTTTGGCCGGGGTGTTCTTCGCCAGTTACCAAGGCTTCGTCAACCCGTCGTCGTTCACCTTCTTCGAGTCGGCGCTGATCCTGGCCATCGTGGTGTTGGGCGGCATGGGCTCGACGGTGGGCGTGGTGATCGCGGCGTTCGTGTTGACCGTCGCGCCGGAACTGCTGCGCAGCTTCTCTGAGTACCGCGTGCTGCTGTTTGGCGTGTTGATGGTGGTGATGATGATCTGGCGGCCACGCGGCCTGATCCGGATCAGCCGTACCGGTGTGACCCCACGTAAAGGAGTGGCGCCATGAGCAAGGAAGTCATCCTGTCCGTGGAACATCTGATGATGCACTTCGGTGGCATCAAGGCCTTGAGCGACGTGAGCCTCAAGGTCGAACGCAACTCGATCTTCGCCCTGATCGGCCCCAACGGCGCCGGCAAGACCACGGTGTTCAACTGCCTCACCGGCTTCTACAAAGCCAGTGGCGGCAAGATCGAACTCAACGTGCGCGGCAAGCAGACCAACGTGATCCAACTGCTCGGCGAGCGCTTCGAGGCCATCGACTTCGTGTCGCCGAAAAGCTTCTTCAGCCGCGTGTACTACAAGATGTTCGGCGGCACCCACCTGGTGAACCGCGCCGGCCTGGCGCGGACCTTCCAGAACATTCGCCTGTTCAAGGAAATGTCGGTGCTGGAAAACCTGCTGGTCGCCCAGCACATGTGGGTCAACCGCAACATGCTCGCGGGCATCCTCAACACCAAGGGCTACCGCAAGGCTGAAAGCGACGCCCTCGACCACGCCTTCTACTGGCTGGAAGTGGTCGACCTGGTGGACTGCGCCAACCGCCTGGCCGGTGAGCTTTCCTACGGCCAGCAGCGCCGCCTGGAAATCGCCCGCGCCATGTGTACCCGGCCGCAGATCATCTGTCTCGACGAACCGGCTGCGGGCCTCAACCCCCAGGAAACCGAAGCCCTCAGCGCGATGATTCGCCTGCTGCGCGACGAACACGACCTCACAGTGGTGCTGATCGAACACGACATGGGCATGGTGATGAGTATTTCCGACCACATCGTGGTGCTGGACCACGGCAACGTGATTGCCGAGGGCGGGCCGGATGCGATCCGCAACGACCCGAAAGTGATCGCGGCCTACCTGGGCGCGGATGAAGAGGAGCTTGTATGAACGGGCCTATCCTCGAAATGAAGGACCTGGACGTGTTCTACGGCCCGATCCAGGCGCTGAAGAAAGTCTCGCTGCACATCAACGAAGGCGAAACGGTCAGCCTGATCGGCTCCAACGGCGCGGGGAAATCCACGCTGCTGATGTCGATCTTCGGCCAGCCACGGGCGGAGTCGGGGCAGATCCTCTACAACGGCGTCGACATCACCCACAAGTCGTCCCACTACATCGCGTCCAACGGCATTGCGCAGTCGCCGGAAGGGCGGCGGGTGTTCCCCGACATGACCGTCGAGGAAAACCTGCTGATGGGCACCATCCCCATCGGTGACAAGTTCGCCCAGGAAGATATGCAGCGCATGTTCGAGCTGTTCCCACGGCTCAAAGAGCGGCGTAACCAACGGGCGATGACCATGTCCGGTGGCGAGCAGCAAATGCTCGCCATCGCCCGCGCACTGATGAGCCGGCCCAAGTTGTTGCTGCTCGACGAACCGAGCCTCGGCCTGGCGCCGATTGTGGTGAAGCAGATCTTTTCCACCCTGCGCGAACTGGCGGCCACCGGGATGACCATCTTCCTGGTGGAGCAGAACGCCAACCATGCGCTGCGTCTGTCAGACCGGGCGTATGTGATGGTCAACGGCGAGATTCGCCTGACAGGCACCGGCAAGGAGCTGCTGGTGAACGAGGAAGTGCGCAACGCCTACCTCGGCGGCCACTGACGCATAAACCTTGTGGGAGGGGGCTTGCCCCCGATGGCGGTGTATCAGTCAGAACACCTGATACTGACCCACCGCCATCGGGGGCAAGCCCCCTCCCACATTTGTTTTTGTGGTGTTCACAAGTGCGATCCCAAATTGTGGAAAACAAATCCGGCCACCTTCCAAAGCGCGACAGATAGCCGCCGCAAATCGCTGTTTTGTCACAGTTTTGACTTGTCCCCATCCGCTGTGGAACCGGCTGTGGGTAACGTGGGAGTAGCTGGCTGAAAGCCTTTGATTACGTGGCCTGCAGCGTGATGGTTGTTTTTTGATCAGTGGCTTTTTGGCGACCTGCCGAGGGGTTTGTCAACCTGTTTAAAGACACAGGTATATGACCGGATTATGTCTGTCCAACCTGTGGATAAGTCTGTGGTTAAACTCTGGAAAGACGCCCGCAGAGGCCGGAATGACTGGCCTGGAGCCATCGTTCGGTTTTTCCTCTCGTGCATGGGCCTACATACCGCCTCGTCCAGGTCAAGCAAAAAACTTTGCAAAACCGCCTGAAAGCCTTGTACACAGCGGCTCTGGGCTTTTTGCACTTGCCCCCAAAGACTGTGGGCGCAATTGTGGATAACCTGCGCGCATATGGCTGCAGGCCACGGTGTGTAAGGCTTTGCGTGGTTTGGTTAAAAACTGATCAGGCGTGCATGGCGTGATGTGCATAGCGGTTGCCGCGACGACGGCGTAAGGGCATTCTGCTGGCTTATTTTTTCCCGATGCCCGCAAGGAGAACACCATGTCCAACACGCTGTTTATTACTGGCGCAACTTCAGGTTTCGGCGAAGCCTGCGCCCGTCGGTTTGCCGAAGCTGGCTGGAAAATGGTGCTCACCGGTCGTCGTGCCGAGCGTCTGAACGCGCTGGTCGAAGAGCTTTCCAAGCAGACCGAAGTACACGGCCTGGTGGTGGACGTGCGTGACCGCCAAGGCATGGAAGCGGCGATTGCCGGCCTGCCGCCCGCGTTCGCCAAGCTGCGCGGGCTGATCAACAACGCCGGCCTGGCCGTGGGCACCGATCCCGCGCCCAAGTGCAACCTCGACGACTGGGAAACCATGGTCGACACCAACATCAAGGGCCTGCTGACCACCACCCACCTGCTGTTGCCGCGCCTGATCGCCTATGGCCGCGGTGCCGGGATCATCAACCTGGGCTCCATCGCCGGCAGCTACCCGTACCCGGGCAGCCACGTGTATGGCGGCTCCAAAGCGTTCGTGAAGCAATTCTCGCTGAACCTGCGCTGCGACCTGCAAGGCACCGGCGTGCGTGTGACCAACATCGAGCCAGGGCTGTGTGAAAGCGAGTTCTCCCTGGTGCGCTTCGGCGGCGACCAGGCGCGCTACGACGCCACCTACGCCGGCGCCGAGCCGATCCAGCCGCAGGACATCGCCGACACCATCTTCTGGGTGCTGAACACCCCGGCGCACGTCAACATCAACCGCCTTGAGCTGATGCCGGTGAGCCAGAGCTGGGCCGGGTTTGCGATTGAGCGTGGGGCCAAGTAAGGGGTTAGACCGAGTCGCCTGTATCGGGGGCAAGCCCCCCTCCCACACTGAATTGGGTTCACACATCAATATCTGTGAACCACCTTCAAATGTGGGAGGGGGCTTGCCCCCGATGAGGCCCTGAAGGTCAGCCGAGAACCTTGACCAACCCCTGATAACAGGTCGCCAGATGATACGGCGTGGTCGACGGCATATCCCGTCGGCTCACGCTGCCCTGGGCATCCAGGCATTCATTCCAGCCCTTGGCATGCAGGAAGTGCTGCTGCAACGCGAGCAACTGGCGCTGCAGCACGGCTTCGCTGCCCGGCCGCAAGGTCAGTGCGCGCAGGTATTCCGCCTGGGCCCAGATGCGTTGGGTGCCGTCGCGCACGCTGCCGTCCGGGGCAAGCATGCCGCTGACCGCGCCGGTCCGGTTATCCACACCCGTTTGCTCGGCATAGGCAAAGGCCCGCGTCAGCGAAGCATGCAGCGGCGTGCCGCGCAGCACGTCGGAAGACTCAAGCAAGAAGAACCACTCGAACTGGTGCCCCGGCTCAAACCAGTTATCCACAGCGCCCAGCGGTTTTTCCATCATCACGCCGTGCTGGCGCTCGATGAAACGCTGCTGCATGGCCGTCGCCAAGGCCAGCAATGCGGTTTGCACCGCGGCGTCTTCACGCACCGCCAGGGTGGCGAGGAAGCCTTCCGCCAGGTGCATCAGCGGGTTTTGCAATGGGCCGGACTTGAGGGACGACCAATTACGCTCCAGCACCGCCTCGTACAGGCCATCGCCGCTGGCGAAACGTTGGGCGACCACTTCCAGCGCCGCATTCAACACCGACTCCACCAGCGGTTCGCGTACCTTGGCCCAGTAATGGGCGCAGGCGAAGATGATGAACGCGTGGGTGTAGAGGTCCTTGCGCTTGTCCAGCGGCTGGCCGGCGGGGTCGATGCTGTAGAACCAGCCGCCGTGCTCGGCGTCGTGGAAATGCCGTTGCAGCGAGCGGAACAACACGGCAGCGCGTTCTTCGGCAAAGGCTGCGCCGGGTTCGCCGATCAGGCTGGCGAACAGGTACAACTGCCGGGCACAGGCCATGGCGCGGTAGCGTTGCGGCGGCAGCGGCCGGTGGTCGGCGTCCAGCGCCTCGTAGGGCAGCGCCAGCTCGGCGTTCCAGCCCGGGCCCTGCCAGAGCGGCACGATCAGGTCATGGAAGTGCGTGAGCACGGCATTCAAGGAAGGCTGAAGGGCGGAGCTTGGAGCGATGGGCATCGGCTGGCGTCGTCACGGCAGGGGTGTAGGCGCGCATGGTAGCAGGCTTGGGAACGGTGGTGTCTGCGCCACCGCTATCGGGGGCAAGCCCCCTCCCACATTCGACCGAGTTCCAACTTTGGAATGCAAGCGAATGTGGGAGGGGCGGTGCGACGATTCGACTTGCCCCCGATGAGGCGCTTAATCGCGCCGCAAATCAGCCAGCCAGCAACCAAACCCCGGTCGCCGCCGAAGCCGCCCCGGCAACCCGCACCAACGGCGCCGCCGCAGTCGGCAGCCAGCGCACCACGGCATAACCGGCAGCGTGCAACGCAGCGGTGGCGCCGACAAATCCGGCGGCATACGCCCAAGGGCTGGACATGTCCGGCAGCTCCAAGCCATGGGCCACGCCGTGGAACAGCGCGAACAAGGCCGTCGCCCCCAGCGCCATGAACAACGGCGGGCGCACCGCCAGCGCCACCGCCAGGCCCAGGGCCAGCACCGACGCGGCAATCCCGCTTTCCAGCGCCGGCAACGCCAGGCCTTCAAAGCCCAACAGGCCGCCGAGCAACAGGGTGGCCACGAAGGTGCAAGGCAGCGCCCAACGCGCCGCGCCTTTTTGCTGGGCGGCCCACAAGCCGACCGCCAGCATGGCCAGCAAATGGTCGAGACCGCCCAATGGATGGCTGATACCCGCCACCAGGCCGTTGTCGCCGTGACCCGGGTGGGCGAAGGCCAAGGCGGGTGCGAGCAGCAGGGCGGCGGTGGCGAAGAGTTTTTTCAGGCGCATGGACAGGTTCCTTATGGGGTGATCAGGCCGCAGTCAGCAGGCCCTGGCGTTCGATGAAGGCGACGATCTCATCCAGGCCGACGCCGGTTTTCTGGTTGCTGAACACAAAGGGTTTACCGTTGCGCATGCGTTGGGTGTCGCTGTTCATCAGTTCCAGCGAGGCGCCGACCAAGGGCGCCAGGTCGATCTTGTTGATCACCAGCAGGTCGGATTTGCAGATGCCGGGGCCGCCCTTGCGCGGCAGTTTATCGCCGGCGGACACATCGATCACATAGATGGTCAGGTCCGACAGTTCCGGGCTGAACGTCGCCGACAGGTTATCGCCGCCCGACTCCACCAGGATCAGGTCCAGGCCGGGAAAGCGCCGGTTGAGTTGGTCCACCGCTTCCAGGTTGATCGAGGCGTCTTCACGGATCGCCGTGTGCGGGCAGCCGCCGGTTTCCACACCGATGATGCGCTCGGGCGCCAGGGCCTGGTTGCGCACCAGGAAGTCGGCATCTTCGCGGGTATAGATGTCGTTGGTGACCACCGCCAGGTTGTAGCGATCACGCAAGGCCAGGCACAGGGCCAGGGTCAGGGCGGTCTTGCCGGAGCCCACCGGGCCGCCGATGCCGACACGCAGAGGTTGTGTGTTCATGTGCTTCTCCTAGGAACGGAACAGGCGGCTGTACTGGCGCTCGTGGGCCATGCACGCCAGGGACAGGCCGAACGCGGCGCTGCCGAAATGGTTGGGGTCGATGTGGCTGGCGTCCTGCTGGGCGTGTTGCAGCAGGGGCAGCAGTTCACTGGTCAGGCGTTGGGCGGCCTGCTGGCCGAGCGGCAAGGTTTTCATCAGCACGGCCAGCTGGTTTTCCAGCCAGCTCCACAGCCAGGCGGCGAGGGCGTCGTCGGGGCTGATGCCCCAGGCGCGTGCGGCCAGGGCCCAGCCCAGCGCCAGATGCGGCTCGGCGTGTTGTGCGAGAAAATCACGGGCCGCGTCGTCCAGTTCCGGCAGGCCGTTGAGCAGTTGCTGCAGGGAGTACCCCATCTGCCGGCTCTCCTGATACAGCTCGCGGGTCTCGCGACTGGCGCGGTGTTCCTCGCACAGTTGCGTCAGTTGCGACCAATCGCCGGCCACGGCGGCGCGGCAATGCGCGAGCAACAGCGGCGCTTCGAAGCGGGCGAGGTTGAGCAGCAACTGGTCGCTGATCCAGCGGCGGGCGCCGGCCGCGTCTTTGACGCGGCCATTCTCCACGGCCATTTCCAGGCCCTGGGAATAGCTGTAGCCGCCAATCGGCAATTGCGGACTGGCCAGACGCAGCAGCGCCCAGGCTGGGTTCATAAACGCACGCCGAACTGATGCAGCTTCGGCGGGTAGTTGAAATCTTCATCGCCATGGCGTGAATGGTGGTGGCCGCCGCCGTAGGCCCCGTGTTCCGGCTGGAATGGCGCTTCGAGGGTTTCGGTCCGCGCGCCCAGCTGTTCAAGCATGGCCTTGAGCACGTAATCATCCAGCAGGCGCAGCCAGCCGTCGCCTACTTGCAAGGCCACGTGGCGATTGCCCAGGTGATACGCGGCGCGGGTCAGTTCAAATGCATTGCGACAGGTGACGTGCAGCAGTTGTTCAGGGCGCGCGCAGACGCGTACTACACGTCCGTCTTCAGCCTGTAGGAACTCGCCATCGTGCAGCGGCGGCTGGCCACGCTCCAGGAACAGGCCGACGTCTTCGCCGTCGGCACTGAAACAGCGCAGGCGGCTTTTGCTGCGTGCTTCGAAGTTCAGCAGCAACTCGGCGACCCAGAGGGCTTGCGGGGCGATTCGGCGGTGGATCACCAGCATCAGAAGGCTTCCAGCTATGAGCGATAAGAGAGCTAGAGCAAGGGGCTTGCCAATCCCGCGCAGGAGTAGGAATTCCCTGAAGGCGAGCGCAGCGATGCCACCGAATAGGGCGTCAGTCAGCGCCTTTATGCTTCAATTTGGTGCGCGTCTGGAGGTG
This sequence comes from Pseudomonas sp. Y39-6, assembly GCF_023651955.1. NCBI lineage: Bacteria > Pseudomonadati > Pseudomonadota > Gammaproteobacteria > Pseudomonadales > Pseudomonadaceae > Pseudomonas > Pseudomonas sp. Y39-6. The sequence continues at coordinate 652,173 of NZ_CP069594.1, forward strand.
TGGCACTGGATGGGGGCGTTGTGTGTGGATGTGGCGTGCGGTTTTGCATGAAATTTCTCTCATCTAATTCGCACTGGTGTTTTTTCAGATTTCTCCTACGCGGTATCCGGATTCCGCGTTCAAAAAGTTACGCGCTGTTTCTTTAGGATTTGCGCCGTCTTAACACCACGGCGATTCATCAATGTTCAAGTCACTTTTCTTTTTAATCCTTTTCAGTCTTTCCTGTGTCATCTCATCGGCCTCGGCCAACCTGAAACCCCAATCGACATTCGGCTCTTCGCTGCCTGGTGTCCCAACGTCTTCGGTGGCGAATGTGGTCGACCGCGCCCATGCCCTGCTGGGCACCCCGTACAAATGGGGGGGCACCTCGGCCGAGCAAGGGTTTGATTGCAGTAGTTTCCTGGTCTACCTGTTCAAGACCGAAGCCAACATTCACATCCCGCGCACGACGGCGGCGATGCACCGTTCAACGGCTGCGACCGTCAAGCGCAACGAGCTCAAGCCGGGGGACGCGGTGTTTTTCAAAGGCAACGGGCGCGGTCAGGTCAGCCATGTGGGGCTGTATATCGGCGAAGGGAAATTCATTCATTCGCCGCGGGCCGGCAAGAATGTGCGGATCGATTCGTTGAGCAACAACTACTGGAACAAGAACTACACCGGCGCCAAGCGTTTCCACACGGCGGGTTGACGGCTTACTCGGTGCTGCCGAGGCCCTGCCAGTGCTTGAGGCCAATGAAGATGAAGCGCAACTGTTGGGTGATTTTCGCCTGGGGCGTGAGGTGGGCGGGCAGCGCGTGGGCGGGCGGGTCGATGATGTCGGGCAGGGTGGCGAACACACTTTTGACGATCAGGTCGGCCATCACGTGCAGGCCGTCGGCGTCCAGGTGTTGGAGCTTGGGCATCAGGGTCAGGTCGGCGGCCAGGTCACTGGTGATGTCTTCGCGCAGCGCGCCGATGGCTTGGCGCACAGCCAGACAGCCACCGTACTGTTCGCGGGCCAGGAACAGGAATTGCGAGCGATTGGCCGCGACCACATCGAGGAAGATCCGCACGGACGCATCGATAATGCCGCCCATCATAAATTCGTTGTGGCGCACCAGGCGGATCGTGGCACGGAAGGTCTGGCCGACTTCGCTGACCAGCACCAGGCCCAGTTGGTCCATGTCGGCAAAGTGACGATAGAACCCGGTGGGCACGATCCCGGCTGTCTTGGCCACTTCCCGCAGGCTCAGGCTGCCGAACCCGCGGCCACACTCCATCAGATGGCGGGCTGCGTCCATCAGGGCGAGGCGGGTCTGTTGCTTCTGTTCGGCACGGGGCAGCATGGCGGGCGGGCTTTGTCGGCAAGTACAGCGACGCACTCTAGCAAAACCGCTTCATAGACGTCGAACTTGGCAGGGCATTGCGGCGTGGATACGTGACACGTTGTGCAGAAAGTCAAAAGCCCGATCCAGGGATCGGGCTTTTTTCCGGGCCACCACAGGCTTAGCTCTGAGCTTGATGCAGGTCTTGCAGACGGTCGGCACCGCCTTCAGCAACACCTTCTGTATAGGCACGTTTGTTGGCGTGTTCAGCACCACCTTCAACCAGGCCTTTTTCTTCCAGGCGGTTGTGGCCGTTTTCGGTCACGCCTTCGGTGTAAGCGCGTTTGTTGGCTTGTTCCGAACCATTTTCAGCAACGGCGCCTTTGGCGTAGTCACGGTTCTCTTGTTCTTGCGACCCGCTACGGGCGAGGGTTTGGCTGAATTGAACGGCATCGGCTTTGGCTTGTGGGATCGCTTGTTCAGCGGCCGGCAGGGCAAAGGCACTGGATGCCAGGACGGACAGCAGCACGGTAGCGAGTACTTGGCGTTTCATGATCGGTTGCTCCTTGGGAGGGCGATTAAGTGGGTACGGGGCTAATGCTACTCTCGATAAGTCGATATAAAAGTTCATAAACCCAATGGTAATAATCAACGGAATTGATTGTTCCCATGGGAGGCTCTAAGTCGAGCCTCTCAAGCCCGCGGTTTTGCACCGCGCTGGGTATTTTCGACACGCGCCTGGGTAACAATGGTGCGCTGGCGTGGGATAAATCTGTCGAAGTGGTCAGAAAAATGGGTTTTTTCCGGCAAAACGTTGATTGGGTTAAACCCCGGGAGGGTTTGCCAGTCCTAGCTGTATAAGCTGTCTCAAGGGCTGTGACTCAGCCAGTCGTATTCAGGAGCTCTGTGCAATGACGCGCACTCGTAAAATCGTCGCTTGGTGCTGCGCCAGCATCGTTCTATCAATCGCCGTGGTGGTGGTGTTTTTGCTGTTCTTCGACTGGAACCGCATCAAACCGCCGCTCAATGCCAAGGTTTCCGAAGAACTGCATCGGCCGTTCGCCATCAATGGCAACCTGGCGGTGGTGTGGCGCCGTGAACTGGACGAGGGCGGCTGGCGCGCCTGGGTGCCCTGGCCCCATGTCATTGCCGAAGACCTGAGCCTGGGCAACCCCGACTGGTCGAAAACCCCGCAGATGGTCACGCTCAAGCGTGTGGAGCTGCGTATCTCGCCATTGGCCTTGCTGGTGCAACGCGTGGTGATCCCGCGTATCGACCTCGTCGAACCGAGCGCCGAGTTGCAGCGCCTGGCCGATGGGCGCGCCAACTGGGTGTTCACATTCGATCCCAAGGACCCTAACGCCGAACCCTCCGCCTGGGTGGTGGACATCGGTGCCATCGGCTTCGACAAGGGCCACGTGACCCTCGACGACCAGACCCTCAAAACCCAACTGGACGTGATCATCGACCCGCTGGGCAAACCCATTCCGTTTAGCGAAATCGTCGGCGATGCGGATGCCAAAAAGGTCTTGGAAAAAGGCGCGGCCCCCCAGGACTATGCGTTCGGCCTCAAGGTCAAAGGTCGCTACCACGGGCAGACACTCGACGGCAGCGGCAAGATCGGCGGCCTGCTCGCCTTGCAGGACGCGGCCAAGCCGTTTCCGCTGCAAGCCCAGGTGAACGTCGCCGACACCCGCATCGCCGTGGCCGGCACCCTGACCGACCCGCTCAACCTCGGTGCCCTGGACCTGCGCCTGAAACTCGCGGGCGCCAGCCTGGGCAACCTGTACCCGCTGACCGGCGTCACCCTGCCGGACTCGCCGGCCTATTCCACCGATGGGCGCCTGATCGCGCAACTGCATCAAGCCAGCGGCGCGACGTTCCGCTACGACAACTTCAACGGCAAGATCGGCGACAGCGACATCCACGGCAACCTGGCCTACGTCGCCAGCCAGCCGCGGCCCAAACTCAGCGGCACGCTGGTGTCCAACCAACTGCTGATGGCTGACCTTGCGCCCTTGATCGGTGCCGACTCCAACGCCAAGCAAAAAGCCCGTGGCGGGATGAGCAAGCAACCGGCGACCAAAGTGCTGCCGGTGGAAGCGTTCCGCACCGAGCGCTGGCGTGACATGGATGCCGACGTGGAATTCACCGGCAAACGCATCGTCCACAGCACCGACTTGCCCTTCACCGATCTCTATACGCACTTGGTGCTGACGGATGGCGAACTGAGCCTGCAACCCCTGCGGTTCGGCGTGGCCGGCGGCAAGCTCGATGCACAGATCCGCCTGAACGGGCGCATCACGCCGATGGAAGGCCGCGCCAAATTGACCGCGCGCAACTTCAAGCTCAAACAGTTGTTCCCGACCTTCGAGCCGATGAAAACCAGCTTTGGCGAACTCAACGGCGATGCCGATATTGCCGGGCGCGGCAACTCGGTGGCGGCGTTGCTGGGCTCGGCCAACGGTGACCTGAAGATGCTGATCAACGACGGCGCCATCAGCCGAGGCCTGATGGAAATCGTCGGGCTCAACGTAGGCAACTACGTCGTCGGGCGCCTGTTTGGCGACAAGGAAGTGAAGATCAACTGCGCGGCGGCCGACTTCGGCATCAAGACCGGGCTCGCGACCACGCGCTTGTTTGTGTTCGATACCGAGAACGCCATCGTCTATATCGATGGCACGGCGAACATGGCCTCGGAGCAGCTCGACCTGACCATCACCCCGGAGTCGAAAGGCTTCCGCCTGTTCTCGCTGCGCTCACCGCTGTATGTGAACGGTCCGTTCATCAAACCGAATGCCGGCGTGAAAGCCATCCCCCTGGCACTGCGTGGCGCCGGCATGGTCGCGCTGGGCGTGATCGCCGGCCCGGCTGCCGGGTTGCTGGCACTGGTCGCGCCGAGCGGCGACGTGCCCAATCAGTGCGCGCCGTTGTTGCAGCAGATGAAGGAAGGCAAGGCGCCGAAGACCGTGAAAGGTTGATTCGGCGCAGTCGTAAGAAAGGGCGCCCCTAGGGGCGCCTTTTTGATGGCGGTGCTGTAAGTGTGCTCCTGGTCTTGCGTAGTTCATTTCTGAAACAGCAAATCCGCCCCTGATTCCCCTTATACCTCCTGCGGCGCCTTCTTATAGTCGGCGGTCACAGTCACTTGGAGGTGGACGCGATGCAGGAGCCTTATGTGTTTATCGCCATAAAGGGCGTAGCCGTGGGCGCTTTAGGTAGCCACACCGGTGAGCAAATAGGCTCCCTCCTTTACCAAGTTTCAGGGAGTGGGCAATGACGCTTGAGTCCATGGGGATAGTCTCGGGGGTTATTATGATGCTGAGTTTCCCTATATCTTTTTATTCTATGTATACAAAGCTGGAAGAGGCCGAGAGCTATTTGCGGTTCAGCACATTTATAGTGATGTTCAAGCACATGTTCAAAGCCGGATTGTTTGAGGGGAGGATGAAGAGACTCTTCGCTGTCGCCCTTGTTATTCTTATGCCCGCGGCTTTTCAATGGAGACGTTTAGTACTCGTTGAAGATGTGAAAGCTATTCCCATAAGACTCAAACTCTGGATGGTCATGCCCTTCCTGCTCACACTGTTTTCCATCACTGGAATGGTCCTGTCATGGTTTCTGACGAACTGACGGTCAAAAGGGGAAGCGGTCTAATCCGCTTCCCCCTTTTTAGACGCGCAGTCATTTACAGACTTTCGAGAATATCCGCCATGTCATCCGCATGCTCTTCTTCCTGAGCCAGGATTTCTTCGAACAGGCGGCGGGTGGTCGGGTCTTTGTCACCGATGTACTGGATGATTCCACGGTAGCTGTCGACCGCAATCCGCTCGGCGACGAGGTCTTCGTAGACCATTTCCTTCAAATTGTTGCCGGCCACGTATTGCGCATGGGCGTTCTTCGATAGCAGGTCCGGGTTGAATTCCGGCTCGCCGCCCAACTGCACGATACGTTCGGCGAGTTTGTCGGCGTGTTCGGCTTCCTGGGTCGCATGTTCGAGGAATTCTGCAGCGGCGATCTGCGCCTTCACGCCGCTGGCCATGAAGTAGTGACGCTTGTAGCGCAGCACGCAGACCAGTTCGGTGGCCAGCGAGGCATTGAGCAGGCGAATAATCTCTTCGCGGTCGGCGTCGTAGCCTTCGGTCACGGCGCCGTTTTCGACGTTCTGGCGGGCGCGTTGGCGCAGGGTCGCAACGTCAGTCAGGTTTGCTGCAGTCATCTCAACCTCCTGGGGCTAATCCGGTTTTACGCCACGCTCTGTCGGCGTGATCGCTCCAAGTTGTGAGTCGTGGGCGGGGCAAAAAGTTTTATTGGATTTGCCGGCAGATGTCATCAGCCCGTCGCCGGATTGGGTTAGCCTGCGCTCATCCTTTCTTGATCAAGGACGTTCGCTTCATGTCGCAGTCGTTAGCCACGCGTTACCCCTTGGTGCTGGTGCCGGGCATGCTGGGGTTTGTGCGCCTGGGATTGTTTCCTTACTGGTACGGCATCGTCCCGGCGTTGCGGGCCGGCGGGGCGCAGGTGTTTGCGGTGCAGGTGGCGCCGCTCGATTCCAGCGAGGTGCGTGGCGAGCAGTTGCTCGCGCAGGTCGAGCGGATTCGCCGCGAAACCGGTGCCGACAAGGTCAACCTGATCGGCCACAGCCAGGGTTCGCTCACTGCGCGCTATGCCGCGGCCAAATGTCCGCAGTGGATCGCCTCGGTGACGTCGGTGGCCGGCCCCAACCACGGTTCGGAGCTGGCGGATTATTTCCACACCCATTACCCCCGGGGCAGCCTCAAAGGCCGGATGGTCAGCGCGCTGTTTCATCTGGTCGCCGCCGTCATGAGCCTGCTGGAGACCGGCTACCGAGGCCCGCGCTTCAAGGCCGACCTGCATGCCTCGCACCAGTCGCTGACCAGCGCCGGCGTGGCGGTGTTCAATCGTGAGTATCCCCAGGGATTGCCGCCGACATGGGGCGGGCAGGGCGCCGCAGAGGTCAATGGCGTGCGCTATTACTCATGGTCCGGCACCTTGCAGCCGGGTAAGACCGATCGCGGGCGCAACCTGCTCGATGGCACGAATCGCAGTTGCCGCTTGTTCGCCCGCAGCTTCGTGCGCGAGAAAGGCCAGTGCGATGGCATGGTCGGGCGCTACAGTTCACACCTGGGGACGGTGATCGGCGATGACTACGCCCTCGACCATTTCGATATCGTCAACCAGTCGCTGGGGCTGGTGGGCAAGGGCGCGGAGCCGATCCGCTTGTTCGTCGAGCATGCGCAGAGGCTCAAGGCGGCTGGGGTGTAGGAGATGCACCGCGTTATCGTTCATCGCGGGCAAGCCCCCTCCCACATTGGACCGCGTTCGCCCTGGCGCCTCGGTCAACTGTGGGAGGGGGCTTGCCCCCGATAGCGATAGCTCAGGCAACGCCCAGCTTACGCCCGACCGGCGTAGTCCAGCGCTCCGACAAAATCACCCCGCCCAACGTCAGCAGCCCGCCCACCAGGTGATACAGCGCCAACGCTTCCTTCAACACCAGCGCCGCGATCAGCGCGGTAATCAGCGGCAGCAGGTTGAAAAACAACGTGGTGCGGCTCGGCCCCAGGGTTTTCACCGAGTGCATCCAGGCCAATGGTGCGAGCATCGAGGCCAGCAGGCAGGCGTACAGCACCAACGGAATATTCGCCCAGCCCAACCCGGCTTTTGCCGAGTACAGAAACAGCGGAAACAGCACCACCACGGCCACCAGCACCTGCAGATACAGCAACACCAACGGCGGCAGGCGCAGCTGCCATTTTTTCAGCAGGGTACTGTAGACCGCGTAGGCCAGGGTGGCGACCAGCATCATCGCGTCGCCCAGGTTGACCCCGTGTTGCAGCAGCGTGCCCAGGCTGCCGGACGACACCACCACCGCCACGCCAGCGAACGACAGCACCGCGCCGCTCAGCGCGCCGAAGGTCAGGCGTTGGCCGAGGCTGATGATCGCCGCCGTCAACGCCATCAATGGCATCAGCGACAGGATGATGCCCATGTTGGTGGCGCTGGTCAGCGACGCGGCGTAATAGGCCAGGCTTTGATACACCGCCATGCCCAGCACGCCGAGGATAAAAATCTTGCCCAGGTTCGGGCGGATGATCGGCCACTGGGCAATCACCGGCTTGAGCATGAACGGGGTAAACAGCAGCGCCGCGAGCAACCAGCGGTAGAAGCCGATTTCAGCGGGGAAGATCGAACCCACGGCCAGTTTGTTGACCACGGTGTTGCCGGCCCAGATGAAAATGGCCAGCAGGGGATACGCGTATTGCATTGAAAACAACCCAAGGTGTTGGTGAGACGGGAGTATGGCGCAGTACCGACGGGCGAACATCCGTAGTCGGTGAAGATGTTACAAGGTTTGGCTACACTCCTCCGTAGGCCGCGCCCTCCGGCGCGGTAACAGGGAGAAAACTCCATGAAGATGCTGCGAATTCCGTTGTTGATGATGGGCCTGCTGCTGTGTTCCCAAGGCTTTGCCGCTACCGCCCAGCAAAATAAAATGACCACCTGCAATGCCGAGGCCACCACCAAGACGCTCAAAGGCGACGAGCGCAAAGCGTTCATGAAAACCTGCCTGTCGGCGCCCGCCGCCAATGATGCGAAGACGCTGACCCCGCAGCAGCAGAAGATGAAAGATTGCAATGCGTCGGCGAAAACCAAGGCGCTGACCGGCGATGCGCGCAAGACGTTCATGAGCACCTGTCTCAAAGGCTGATCGCGCGTTCGCGCTCGCTGAAGATCAAATGTGGGCGGCTGGCTGGGCCCCCCGGTCTACCTGAAGGGCCAGCCCGCTCCCACGCTTGATCGCATTGACTACCGATCCACTCGCTTGATTCCCTCAAGGCTGGCAGACTGCCCATCCTTTAACGCCGTTCGTTTTGAGGCTGTATGCCAACGTTTTCTCAGCGTCACGTGTTATTGCTGGCCAGTTACATCATCATTTTCGGCGGATTACTGCTGGTTCTGCCGCTGAAGTTGCTGCCCAGCCTGCTGGCCGGGCTGTTGGTATTTGAACTGGTCAACATGCTTACCCCTCAACTGCAACGGCTGATCGAAGGTCGGCGTGCGCGCTGGCTGGCCGTGGCCTTGCTCGGCACCCTGATCGTCAGCGTGTTGACCCTGATCTTTGCCGGCGCGATCAGCTTCCTGCTCCACGAAGCGGAAAACCCCGGGGCCTCCCTCGACAAATTCATGGGCGTGGTCGACCGCGCGCGCGGCCAGCTGCCGCCGTTCCTCGACGCTTACCTGCCCGCCAGCGCCGCCGAATTCCGGGTGGCCATCGGCGACTGGATCAGCAAACACCTCAGCGATCTGCAATTGGTGGGCAAAGATGCCGCCCACATGTTCGTCACCCTGCTGATCGGCATGGTGCTCGGCGCGATCATGGCGCTGCAGCGCATCCCCGACCTGACCAAGCGCAAACCCCTGGCTGCCGCGCTGTTCGATCGTCTGCACCTGTTGGTCCAGGCGTTTCGCAACATCGTCTTCGCACAAATCAAGATCGCCGCCCTCAACACCGTGTTTACCGCCGTGTTCCTCGCCGTGGTGCTGCCGCTGTGCGGGATTCACCTGCCGCTGACCAAGACCCTGATCGTGCTGACCTTCCTGCTCGGCCTGCTGCCGGTGATCGGCAACCTGATGTCCAACACCCTGATCACCATCGTCGCGCTGTCGCTGTCGATCTGGGTCGCGGTGGCGGCGCTGGGGTATTTGATCGTGATCCACAAGGTCGAGTATTTCCTCAATGCGCGCATCGTCGGCGGGCAGATCAGTGCCAAGTCGTGGGAGTTGTTGCTGGCGATGCTGGTATTCGAAGCCGCGTTCGGCCTGCCGGGGGTGGTGGCGGGGCCGATTTACTATGCGTACCTGAAGAGTGAGCTGAAGCTCGGCGGGATGGTCTGAGGAGGGAGGACACTGCTCTGCTGTAGGAGCGAGCTTGCTCGCGAAAAACCCAAGAGCGCCGCGCGCCGTCAGACAGCCCGCGTTATCGTTGGCGTCCTTCGCGAGCGAGCTCGCTCCTACAGGGGGGCAGTGCGACGGTATCAGCTGCCGTAGCGCTTGCTGGCCTCGATCGCCAACCCGCTGCCGATACTGCCGAAGATATTCCCTTCCACATGCCGCGCATTCGGCAGCATCGCCGAGATGCTGTGGCGCAGCGCCGGAATGCCGCTGGAACCGCCGGTAAAGAACACCGTGTCCACCTGCGCCACATCCACCGACGCGTCGCTGAGCAATTGGGTGACGCTGTTGCGCACGCGCTCCAGCAGCCCGTCGATGGCCGACTCGAACAACGTGCGGCTCAGGTCTACGCTCAAGCCCGGCTCAACCCGGTCGAGCAGCACATGACGGCTGTCTTCGTGGGTCAGCTGGATCTTGGTTTCTTCGACTTCCATCGCCAACCAGTGCCCGGCCCGCTGTTCGATCAGCTTGAACAGGCGGTCGATGCCGCCGGTGTCTTCGATGTCATAGCGCATGCTGCCCAGGGCCAACTGGGATTTTTGCGAGTACACCGAGTTGATGGTGTGCCAGGTGGCCAGGTTCATGTGATGGCTGGTGGGCATGTACGCGCCGCTTTTCATGCGGCTGCCGTAGCCGAACAGCGGCATCATGCCGGCCAGCGAGAGTTGTTTGTCGAAGTCGGTACCGCCGATGTGTACGCCGCCGGTGGCGAGGATGTCGTCGTGGCGGTTGTCGTTGTGGCGACGGTCCGGCGACAGGCGCACCAGCGAGAAGTCCGAGGTACCGCCGCCGATGTCGACAATCAGCACCAGCTCTTCTTTTTCGATGGTGGACTCGTAGTCGAAGGCCGCGGCAATCGGTTCGTACTGGAACGAGATGTCCTTGAAGCCGATCTTGCGCGCCACGTCGACCAAGGTGTTCTCGGCTTCCTGGTCGGCCATCGGGTCGTCATCGACGAAAAACACCGGGCGACCCAGCACCACTTCTTCGAACTCGCGGCCGGCGGTGGCTTCGGCGCGGCTCTTGAGTTGGCCGATAAACAGCGCGAGCAAGTCGGTGAACGGCATCGCGGTGCCCAGCACGCTGGTGTCGTGCTTGATCAGCTTGGAACCCAGCAGGCTCTTGAGCGAGCGCATCAGCCGGCCTTCGTAGTTCTCCAGGTATTCGTGCAGCGCCAGGCGACCGTAGACCGGGCGGCGCTCCTCGAAGTTGAAGAACACCACCGACGGCAAGGTGATTTTGTCGTCCTCCAGCGCGATAAGCGTTTCCATGCCGGGGCGAATCCAGCCGACGGTGGAGTTGGACGTGCCGAAGTCGATGCCGCAGGCACGGGCTGGGGATGGGTTTTTCATGTCTATCGGGTTCCGGTTGAAAAACGGCCGCGCAGTGTATGCCACCCGCGTGCAGATGCGTAGGCCGACGATCTGTTAAATAGCCGGCGGCGCGCCTTGAAAGAGCGGGGTTTGCCCCCAACTTGTCCAGCATACGGTCGGCGGCTGCAAGGTTATTCGTGCGGTGCCGATAAACTACTCAGACGCATCCATCGGCTTGGGATTGAGTTCAGTCAATCCAAACGCTGCAAACCGGCGCATGCTGTGCCCTTGGCTGTGCGATATCGATGACGGAGGGTGACCCCCCAGATGGACTTTAAAGACTATTACAAGATCCTTGGCGTGGAGCCGACAGCGGACGACAAGGCGATCAAGGCCGCCTATCGCAAGCTGGCGCGCAAATATCACCCGGACGTGAGCAAGGAAAAAGACGCCGAAGCCAAGTTCAAGGACGCGTCCGAAGCCTATGAAGCGCTGAAAAGTGCCGACAAGCGTGCCGAGTACGACGAGTTGCGCAAATACGGCCAGCATGGCCAGCCGTTCCAGGGCCCACCGGGCTGGCAGAGCCGTGGCGGCTATGGCGGCGGCCAGGACACGGGCGACTTCTCGGACTTCTTCAGTTCGATCTTCGGCGGGCGCGGCGATGCGTTCGGCGGCGGTCAGCGCCGCAGTACCGGGCGCAAGGGCCAGGATGTGGAGATGCAACTGTCGGTGTTTCTTGAGGAGACGCTGTCGACCGAGTCCAAGCAGATCAGCTTCCAGGTGCCGCAATACGACGCCTCGGGCCGGCATGTCAGCAACACCACCAAGAGCCTGAACGTGAAGATCCCTGCCGGGGTGACCGACGGCGAGCGCATCCGCCTCAAGGGCCAGGGCGCGCCGGGCGTTGGCGGCGGGGCCAATGGTGATCTGTACCTGATCGTCAAGTTTGCGCCGCACCCCAAGTTCGAGGTCGAAGGCGAAAACCTGGTGATCACCGTACCGGTGGCACCGTGGGAGCTGGCGTTGGGCACCGAAGTCGCGGTGCCGACCCTGACCGGCAAGATCAACCTCAAGGTCCCGGCCGGCAGCCAGAACGGCCAGCGCATGCGCGCCAAGGGCCATGGCCTGCTGAACAAGAGTGGCCAGCGCGGTTACCTGTTCATCCAGCTCAAAGTGGTGATGCCCAAAGAAGCCAGCGAGGAGGTGCTCGGGTTGTGGAAGGCGCTGGCCGACAGCGCCGCCTTCGATCCGCGCAAAGGCTGGAACGCCTGACCCTCCCGGGCGACTGTCTTGCAGAGTTCGGCCCAGGCCCGTGGGGGCCATGAATAAGCTGCTCATTTTCACAATGAGGCGCTATTCATGGCCCACGCTCAAGCCCCGTTCCCTCCGGGCGATGGGGCGCAGCGCCAGCGTGGCGTAGGGCGCTTCAGAACAGAAAGTAGCGCTGCGCCATCGGCAGCACATCCGCCGGCTCACACCACAGCAACACGCCGTCGGCCTTGACCTGATACGTCTGCGGGTCCACCTCGATGTGCGGCAGGTAGTCGTTGTGGATCAGGTCGGTTTTCTGCACGTCGCGGCAGCCCTTGACCACTGCGATCTGCTTCTTCAGGCCCAAGGCTTGCGGCAAGCCGGCGTCCGCGGCGGCCTGGCTGATAAAGGTCAGGCTGGTGGCGTGCAGGGCGCTGCCGAAGCTGGCGAACATCGGCCGGTAGTGGACCGGCTGCGGCGTGGGAATCGAGGCGTTGGCATCACCCATCAGGCTTGAGGCGATCGCGCCGCCCTTGAGGATCAGCGTCGGCTTGATGCCAAAGAACGCCGGCCGCCACAGCACCAGATCAGCCCATTTGCCGACTTCGATGGAACCGACGATATGGCTGATGCCATGGGTGATCGCCGGGTTGATGGTGTACTTGGCGATGTAGCGCTTGGCCCGGAAGTTGTCGTTGCCGGGGCCGTCGCCGGGCAGGGCGCCGCGCTGTTTTTTCATCTTGTCGGCGGTTTGCCAGGTGCGCGTGATCACTTCACCGACGCGGCCCATGGCCTGGCTGTCGGAGCTGATCATCGAGAACGCGCCGAGGTCGTGCAGGATGTCTTCGGCGGCGATGGTTTCGCGGCGGATGCGGCTTTCGGCGAAGGCCACGTCTTCGGCGATGCTCGGGTCGAGGTGATGGCAGACCATCAACATGTCCAGGTGCTCGTCGATGGTGTTGCGCGTGAACGGCCGCGTCGGGTTGGTCGAGCTGGGCAGCACGTTGGGGAAGCCGCAGGCCTTGATGATGTCCGGTGCGTGGCCGCCGCCAGCGCCTTCGGTGTGGTAGGTGTGGATGGTGCGGCCCTTGAGCGCGGCCAGCGTGGTTTCGACGAAGCCGGACTCGTTGAGGGTGTCGCTGTGAATCGCCACCTGCACATCGTATTGGTCGGCGACGTTCAGGCAGTTGTCGATGCTCGCGGGCGTGGTGCCCCAGTCTTCATGCAGCTTCAAACCGATGGCGCCGGCCTTGACCTGCTCGATCAGCGGCTCCGGCAGGCTGGCGTTGCCCTTGCCGGTGAAACCGATGTTCATCGGGAACGAGTCGCTGGCCTGCAGCATGCGCGCCAGGTGCCACGGGCCGGAGGTGCAGGTGGTCGCGTTAGTGCCGGTGGCCGGGCCGGTGCCGCCGCCGATCAGGGTGGTGACGCCGCTGGTCAGCGCTTCTTCGATCTGCTGCGGGCAGATGAAATGCACGTGGCTGTCGATGCCGCCGGCGGTGAGGATCATGCCTTCACCGGCGATCACTTCGGTGCTGGCGCCGATGGCCATGGTCACGCCGGGCTGGATATCCGGGTTGCCGGCCTTGCCGATGGCGTGGATGCGGCCGTTCTTGAGGCCGACGTCGGCCTTGACGATGCCCCAGTGGTCGATGATCAGCGCGTTGGTGATCAACGTGTCGACCACTTCATGGGCGAGCAATTGGCTCTGGCCCTGGCCATCGCGGATGACCTTGCCGCCGCCGAATTTGACCTCTTCGCCATAGACGGTGAAGTCCTGCTCCACTTCGACGAACAACTCGGTGTCGGCCAGGCGGACCTTGTCGCCGACGGTGGGGCCGTACATGTCGGCGTAGGCTTGGCGGCTGATTTTCATGTGTGTGAGCCCTGAGAAAAATGTGTTGAATGTGAAATCGCTATCGGGGGCAAGCCCCCTCCCACATGGGAATGCGTTCCAACTGTGGGAGGGGGCTTGCCCCCGATGAGGCCCTAAAGGTCGCCCATGATCCGCCCGGCAAACCCGAACACCCGCCGCCCACCGCCGAAGTCGACCAACTCGACCTCACGGCTCTGCCCCGGCTCGAAGCGCACCGCGGTGCCCGCCGGGATATTCAGGCGCATGCCGCGGCTCAATGCGCGGTCGAAGGTCAGCGCGTCATTGGTCTCGAAAAAGTGATAGTGCGAGCCCACCTGGATCGGCCGGTCGCCGCTGTTGGCCACGCTCAGGCTGACGGTGCGGCGGCCGACGTTGAGTTCGATGTCGCCAGGCTGGATCTGAAATTCACCAGGAATCATGCAGGTTGCCCCAGGGTCTTGTAGTAGATGGCGGTCGGGCTGTAGCGCCCGTCCGGGCTTTGGCAGTAATCGGGCAGTTCACCGACCTTGGTGTAGCGCAGCGCCTGGTAGAAGGCTTCGGCCTCGGAGCCGGCTTCGGTGTCCAGGTACAGCAGGCCGCGCTTGTGTTGGCGCGCGGCGAGTTCCAGGGCGTGCATCAACTGGTGGCCCAGGCCGTGGCGGCGGGCGCTGCTGTGGACCAGCAGTTTTTGCACTTCGGCGCGGTTCAGACCGTTGGCTTTCTGGCACAGCGCCAGTTGCACGCTGGCGATCACCCGCTCGTCGCGCACCACCACCCACAGCAACAGGCTGGCGTCTTCGATGCTCGCTTGCACGCCGTGCAAATACGCGCGGGCCTGGGCCTCATCGAAGTCGGCCATGAAGCCGATCGACGCGCCGTGCCTGACCGCATCCAGCAACAGCTCGATCAAGCCCTGGCGATAGTGGGCAAAACTTTCAGCATTGACTCGACGCAGTTGCGCGGCGTTCATCGATCTCACTCCTGGGGCGGTTCGGCGCCCGGATTCAAGGTCAGTTGCATAAAGGTCAGGTCGAGCCAGCGGCCGAATTTGATGCCCACTTGCGGCATCTGCCCGGTGGTGCTGAAACCCAGGCGCTCATGCAGGCGGAGCGAGGCCTGGTTGCCGCTTTCAATGGCGGCGACCATCACGTGTTTACCGTCGGCGCGCGCGCGTTCGATCAGGGTTTGCATCAGGCGTGGGCCGAGGCCTTTGCCGCGCTGATCGTTGCGCACGTACACCGAGTGCTCGACGCTGTAGCGAAAACCCTCGAAGGGGCGCCAGTCGCCGAACGAGGCGTAGCCCGTCACTTCGTGGTTTTCCACCGCGACCAGGATCGGGTAGCGCTGCGCCTGGCGCGCAGTGAACCAGGCCAGGCGGTTAGCCAGATCCACCGGCTGTTCGTTCCAGATCGCCGTGGTGTTCAGCACCGCGTCGTTGTAGATGTCGCGGATCGCTGGCAGGTCTTGCTCGGTTGCATCACGAATCATGGCTGGGCCTCACGCGATGGGTTGGTGGACGGTCACCAGTTTGGTGCCATCGGGGAAGGTGGCTTCCACCTGGATATCCGGGATCATCTCCGGGATGCCTTCCATCACCTGCTCGCGGCTGAGCAGGGTGGTGCCAAAGTGCATCAGGTCGGCCACGGTACGGCCGTCGCGGGCGCCTTCCATCAGCGCGGCGGAGATGTAGGCGATGGTTTCCGGGTAGTTGAGCTTCACGCCGCGCGCCAGGCGCCGTTCGGCAACTAAGCCTGCGGTGAAGATCAGCAGTTTGTCTTTTTCCCGTGGGGTCAGGTCCATGGTTCAAGGTCCTTCATAAAATGCATTCTTAAATACAATGGAGATCAAGTGTGGGAGGGGGCTTGCCCCCGATAGCAGAGTGTCAGGCAATGCATCTGTAACTGACCCACCGCCATCGGGGGCAAGCCCCCTCCCACATGTTGATCTTCATGTGCTCCAGATTCGCGGTGCTACGGCCTCTCGGCCCAGCACCGCCGGGCGCAACAGCCGCCATAAATCAATCAACCAGCCCCGCGCCAGCAGCGCCTCGCTGGCCAGGCAGCGGGCGACCAGCAAGCCGGGCAGTTGGGTCAGGTCGCCGCGCACCGCATGGGGCAGCGAGCGGCAGTGTTCGAGTAATTCAGGCTCGATATCACCGGTCAGCAACAAGGTGGCGAATACCGGTTGTCCGTCCAGGCCGATCGGTGAGTCGAGCAAGCCATCGTCGCCCACAATGCGCTGGCGTTCGTGCCAGAGCAACTGGCCGTCGCGGCGGATATCCAGGTGCGATTGAAAGTGCCCGAGGTCGAAGCGCTCGCCGCTGGCCGGGCGGCCGAGGGCGACCACGTCCCAGTACAACAGCCGCGCATCGCCGTGCAGCGCGATGCGTGTGCTGAGTTCGGCCTGGGCGGCGCTGAACACGATGGTTTCCTGAGGCAGCCATTCCAGGGTGGCGCCGGCCTCGACGCTCAGCTCCAGTTGCTGAAACGCCGGGCCGCTGGCGCGGTACCACTTGGCCGCGCCAGGGCTGGTCAATTGCGCCCAGGCGCCCGCGGCGACGTGGGCGCGGATGTCCAGGCGGTCGCCGCCGGCAATGCCACCGGGCGGATGCACGATGATGTGCTGGCACACCTCGGGGCCTTCGGCGTACAGGTGTTTCTGCACGCGCAGCGGGCCGAGGTGGCGGCGCATCACCGGGCGCGTGGTGGCGCCGAAACGCGCGTAGCCGAGCTCCAGCTCGGCGTGCCAGCTGGGGGTGAACAGGGCAGTGGAAACGGGCAGGTTCATGGCGTGTGCTTATCGTTAGGACGCTACAGATTAGATGGTTACGAGACCGCGCACACCGTCGCGTTCCATATTTTCGCCACGGCCTTGCTGGACGATTTCCCCGCGTGACATCACCAGGTACTGGTCGGCCAGTTCGGCGGCAAAGTCGTAGAACTGCTCCACCAACAGGATCGCCATGTCGCCACGGGCCGCAAGCTTTTTGATCACCGCCGCGATCTCCTTGATCACCGACGGCTGGATACCTTCGGTCGGCTCATCGAGAATCAACAGGCGCGGCCGGCTGGCCAGGGCGCGGCCGATCGCCAGTTGCTGTTGCTGGCCGCCGGACAAATCGCCCCCGCGGCGGTGCTTCATTTGCAGCAGCACCGGGAACAGTTCGTAGATAAACCCCGGCACTTCCCTGGCCTCGGCGCCGGGAAAGCGCGACAGGCCCATCAGCAGGTTTTCTTCCACGGTCAGCCGCCCGAAAATCTCGCGGCCCTGGGGCACGTAGGCGATCCCGGCGTGAACGCGCTGGTGTGGCTTGAAACCGGTGATGGCCTTGCCTTCCCAGTTCACCGCGCCCTCTTTGGCGGGCAGCAGGCCCATCAGGCACTTGAGCAGGGTGGTCTTGCCCACGCCGTTACGGCCGAGCAGGCAGGTGACTTCGCCGACCTGCACCTCGAATGAAAGCCCGCGCAGGATGTGGCTACCGCCGTAATACTGGTGCAACTTGTCGACTTGCAGCATTCTCAAAACCTCCTCTATTCCCTGTAGGAGCGAGCTTGCTCGCGAAAAACCTGAGGGCGCCGCGTGCATTCAGGCTGCCCGCGTTATCGTTAACGATTTTCGCGAGCAAGCTCGCTCCTACAAAAAAGCGAACTCAGCGCCCGAGGTATACCTCGATCACGCGCTCGTTTTCCTGCACCTGTTCCAGCGACCCTTCAGCCAGCACGCTGCCCTGGTGCAACACGGTCACATGGTCGGCAATCGAACCGACAAACCCCATGTCGTGCTCCACCACCATCAGCGAGTGCTTGCCCGCCAGGCGCTTGAACAGTTCGGCGGTGAATTCGGTTTCGGCGTCGGTCATGCCCGCCACCGGTTCGTCGAGCAGCAACAGTTGCGGGTCTTGCATCAGCAGCATGCCGATTTCCAGGAACTGTTTCTGGCCGTGGGACAGCAGGCCGGCCGGGCGATGCACCGAGGCGGTGAGGCGGATGGTGTCGAGCACTTCATCGATGCGGTCCTTCTGTTCCCCGCTCAGGCGTGCGCGCAGGCTGGCCCACACCGACTTGTCGGTCTTCTGCGCCAGCTCCAGGTTTTCGAACACGCTCAAGGCTTCGAACACCGTGGGTTTCTGGAACTTGCGGCCAATGCCGGCCTGGGCGATCTGCACTTCGCTCATCGCAGTCAGGTCGAGGGTTTCGCCGAACCAGGCGTTGCCGTGGCTGGGCCGGGTCTTGCCGGTGATCACGTCCATCAGCGTGGTTTTGCCGGCGCCGTTGGGGCCGATGATGCAGCGCAGTTCGCCGACGCCGATGTAGAGGTTCAAGGCGTTGAGTGCCTTGAAACCGTCGAAGCTGACGCTGATGTCTTCCAGGGTCAGGATCGTGCCGTGGCGCGTATTGAGGCCCGTGCCGGCGGCCTGGCCGATGCCGATCGCGTCGCGGCCGTTGCCGGTGTCGAGAATAGGTTCGAGCATAAATTCCGCCGTCGCAGTCACTCTCATTGTTCACCCCGTTTCTTCAACAGGCCGATCACACCCTTGGGCAAATACAGGGTGACGATGATGAACAACGCCCCCAGGAAGAACAGCCAGTACTCCGGGAACGCCACGGTGAACCAGCTCTTCATGCCGTTGACCACCCCGGCGCCGAGCAGCGGCCCGATCAAGGTGCCGCGCCCACCCAGGGCCACCCACACGGCGGCTTCGATGGAATTGGTCGGTGACATTTCGCTGGGGTTGATGATGCCCACCTGCGGCACGTACAACGCCCCCGCCAGGCCGCACAGCACCGCGCTCAATACCCACACGAACAGCTTGAAACCACGCGGGTCGTAGCCGCAGAACATCAGGCGGTTCTCGGCATCGCGCAAGGCGGTCAACACCCGGCCGAACTTGCTGCGGGCCAGGCGCCAGCCGATGTACAGGCTGCTCACCAGCAACAGCACGGTGGCGGCAAACAACACCGCGCGCGTGCCCGGTTCGGTGATGCCGAAGCCGAGGATGCTGCGGAAATTGGTGAAGCCGTTATTGCCGCCGAACCCGGTCTCGTTGCGAAAGAACAACAGCATCCCGGCGAAGGTCAGCGCCTGGGTCATGATCGAGAAATACACGCCCTTGATCCGCGAGCGGAAGGCGAAGAAGCCGAACACCAGCGCCAGCAACCCCGGCGCCAGTACCACCAGGCACAGCGCCCAGAGGAAGTGCTCGGTGCCGACCCAGTACCAGGGCAATTCGGTCCACGACAAAAAGGTCATGAACGCCGGCAACTCGTCGCCGGAGGCCTGGCGCATCAGGTACATGCCCATGGCATAACCGCCGAGGGCGAAGAACAGGCCGTGGCCGAGGGACAGCATCCCGGCGTAACCCCACACCAGGTCGAGCGCGAGGGCGACGATGGCGTAGCAGAGGATCTTGCCCACCAGCGTCAGGGTGTAGGCCGAGACATGCAGCGCGTTGTCCGCTGGCAGCAGCGACAGCAACGGCAGCGCCAACAGCACGCCGAGGATCAGCGCGCCGACGGCAATCGTCAGCTTGGGGCCGGCCTTTTGCGTGGCCGTGAGCATCAATGGCTGGTTCATCAGTCGATCACCCGTCCTTTCAGTGCGAAGAGGCCTTGCGGGCGTTTCTGGATAAACAGAATGATCAGCGCAAGGATCAGGATCTTGCCGAGCACGGCGCCGATCTGTGGTTCGAGGATCTTGTTGGCGATCCCCAGGCCGAACGCGGCCATCACGCTACCGGCCAATTGGCCGACACCGCCGAGCACCACGACCAGGAAGGAGTCGATGATGTAGCTCTGGCCCAGGTCGGGGCCGACGTTGCCGATCTGGCTCAGCGCCACACCGCCCAGCCCGGCGATGCCGGAGCCCAGGCCAAAGGCGAGCATGTCCACGCGCCCGGTGGGCACGCCGCAGCAGGCGGCCATGTTGCGGTTCTGGGTGACGGCGCGCACGTTGAGGCCCAGGCGCGTCTTGTTGAGCAGCAGCCACGTCAGCACCACCACGCACAGGGCGAAGGCGATGATCACGATGCGGTTGTACGGCAACACCAGGTTGGGCAGCACTTGAATGCCGCCGGACAGCCACGCGGGGTTGGCCACTTCGACGTTCTGCGCGCCGAACACCAGGCGCACCAGTTGGATCAGCATCAGGCTGATGCCCCAGGTGGCGAGCAGGGTTTCCAGGGGGCGGCCGTACAGGTGACGAATCACCGTGCGCTCCAGGGCCATGCCGATGGCGGCGGTGACGAAAAACGCCACCGGCAGTGCGATCAGCGGGTAGAACTCGATGGCGTGCGGCACGTAGCGCTGCATCAGCAACTGCACCACATAGGTGGAATAAGCGCCGAGCATCAGCATCTCGCCGTGGGCCATGTTGATCACGCCCAGCAGGCCGAACGTGATCGCCAGGCCCAGGGCCGCGAGCAGCAGGATCGAACCGAGGGACATGCCGCTGAAGGCCTGGCCGAGCAGCTCGCCCAGCATCAGTTTGCGCTTGACCTGGGCCAGGCTGGTCTCGGCGGCGGTATGCACGGCGGCGTCGGTTTCCACGCCGGGGGCGAGCAGGGTTTCCAGGCGTGTGCGCGCCAACGGGTCGCCGGTGCTGCCGAGCAGACGCACGGCGGCCAAACGCACCAGCGGGTCGCTGTCCACCAGTTGCAGGTTGGCCAGGGCCAGGCTGAGGGCGCTGTGTACCTCCTCGACGGTTTCGGCGGCGACACGCTGGTCGAGGAACTTGAGCTGCGCCGGTTGTGCGGTTTTTTGCAGGGTCTGCGCGGCGGCCAGGCGTACCTTGGGGTCGGCGGCGAGCAGTTGCAGGCTGGCCTGTACGTTGTCGATCAGACCGCGCAGGCGGTTGTTCAGGCGCACGGTCTTGGTTTCACCGTTGACCGTCAGTTGGCCTTGTTGCAGCGCGTCCACCAACTCGATGCGCGCCGGGTCGGGCTGGGCGGCCCAGTCCTGCAGCAGTTTGGCTTGTTGCGTCGGGTTGGCGGCGAGGAAGTCTTCGGCGTCGCCGGCGTGTGCGGCAACAGGCAGCAACAGCAAGGCCGTGAGGATCAAGCGGTAGAGGGCAGTGGGCATAACAAAATGTCCTGAGCATGCACGGGTCGGCTTTATGTGGGAGGGAGCTTGCTCCCGATAGCGGTGGGTCAGGCAATGCATGTACTGACTGATCCACCGCTATCGGGGGCAAGCCCCCTCCCACATGGGGCCGTGGCGGGGCTTAGTTACTTTTCACGGCGTAATCAGGTTTTTTGTCATTGCCAGGAATGTACGGGCTCCATGGCTGTGCGCGGATCGGTTCCTGGGTCTGCCACACCACCGAGAACTGCCCGTCGGCCTGGATCTCACCGATCATCACCGGCTTGTGCAGGTGGTGGTTGGTCTTGTCCATGGTCAGGGTGAAACCCGACGGCGCGGCGAAGGTCTGGCCGGCGAGGGCTTCACGCACTTTGTCGACGTCGGTGGACTTGGCCTTCTCCGCCGCCTGCGCCCACATATGAATGCCCACGTAGGTGGCTTCCATCGGGTCGTTGGTCACGGCTTTGTCCGCGCCCGGCAGGTTGTGTTTCTTGGCGTAGGCTTTCCAGTCGGCGACGAATTTGGTGTTCACCGGGTTCTCTACCGACTGGAAGTAGTTCCAGGCGGCGAGGTTGCCCACCAGCGGCTTGGTGTCGATGCCGCGCAGTTCTTCTTCGCCCACCGAGAACGCCACCACCGGTACGTCGGTGGCTTTGAGGCCCTGGTTGGCCAGCTCTTTGTAGAACGGCACATTGGAGTCGCCGTTCACGGTGGAGATCACCGCGGTCTTGCCGCCCGCCGAGAATTTCTTGATGTTGGCGACGATGGTCTGGTAATCGGCGTGGCCGAACGGGGTGTAGACCTCTTCGATGTCTTTATCCGCGACGCCTTTGGAATGCAGGAACGAACGCAGGATCTTGTTGGTGGTGCGCGGGTACACGTAGTCGGTGCCCAGCAGGAAGAAGCGCTTGGCGCTGCCGCCTTCTTCGCTCATCAGGTATTCCACCGCCGGGATCGCCTGCTGGTTCGGCGCTGCACCGGTATAGAACACGTTCGGCGACATCTCTTCGCCTTCGTATTGCACTGGGTAGAACAGCAGGCCGTTGAGTTCTTCGAACACCGGCAATACCGATTTGCGCGACACCGAGGTCCAGCAGCCGAATACCACGGCGACCTTGTCCTGGGTCAGCAACTGCCGGCTTTTTTCCGCGAACAGCGGCCAGTTCGACGCCGGGTCTACCACCACTGGTTCCAGCATCTTGCCGTTCACACCGCCCTTGGCGTTGATCTCGTCGATGGTCATCAGCGCCATGTCTTTGAGCGAGGTTTCGGAGATGGCCATGGTGCCGGACAACGAATGCAGGATGCCGACCTTGATGGTCTCGGCGGCCTGCACAGTCCAGGTCATGCCCATGGCGACAATCGATGCCGATAGGGTGAAAGCCTTGAGCAAACTACGACGCTTCATGGTGCGATCTCCGGGGATTTGATTTTTTTAGTGGCAGAGTTGGAAGCTGAAGAGTGCATAGCAAGGCCTGTGCCTAAGGCCCGAAACCTCCACTTAAATCGTCACGCTGGGTGTCGCGGGCAAGCCTGGTGCACCGCTTTGGCTCGCGGTCGCAGGGTCGTGCAGGCGGGAGCCCCGAAAGAGGGCATGGAGATGCGGTGCCCCGCTGCTGTCCGGGTCTTCCGGGATTCGCGCTTTGCATTCAATACACGGGAGAGCCACTGCATCGATGCGCGCTTTGACATGCTCGCGAAACGCGATGCAGTAATGGCCTCACTGGCGTGTGCGATTGGGTGTTTGTGACAGTACTTTTCGTACAGGACCTAAATAAGTCATACCTATCTACCGTCTCTGAACGAGCGGTGTACTCCATCTTTGAAGGGGTGCGTCACGGCGATTATTTGCCAGGACGCACGCTTTCTTCGATGAGGTGAAACATGAATGACTTTACGGAACTGCCGCAACAAACCCCTGGACATATACCGGTCCTTCCGGCGCTCAGCCCGTTGTTTATGTCGGCCGACGATGCCGCCCGTTGGGCTTATGAGCGGATCGACTACTCGGTGGCCGACAAGGAATACGGGGGTGCCATTCTTAAACAAGGCAACCGCTACTTCGCCACGACGCCAATCGCTGACCAGCAGTTGACCTTCGATCATCGGATCTTGCTGGCCACGGATGCCGACGACAACTTCATCGCGCCCAACGGCTACAGTTGCGAGGCGCTTTACCATTCTCACCCGCCGAACCTGGAGCAGGTGAAAGCGAGAAACCCCGGGATTAGCGATGATCATGCTTCGATGATGATCAGTTTTTTTTCGCCTGCGGACCTGAGTTTTATCATTGAGCACCGCAGCTCGGTGCGCGCTCATTATTTGTGCGGCCCCGAGGGCTCGCTGCTTAAGTACACAACCTCGGGTTCGGCGGCGGAGGTCCTGCTGAGAAAGCGCCTTCTCGGCGAGGAGCCGTTCCCGGCTTCTGCGGATCGGGAGTCATTGATCTGGATGACCGCCGATGCCGGCGACCTGCGGGTAGTGGTGCCCAACCGCCAATGGGGAGGCGTGCGTGGGCAGATGAAGCGGGGTTGGAGAGTCAATGCCGCCGTGACGCAAGTGACCCAGGAGCAGCCATTTTTCACCCAGGTATTCGCACAGCCTGAATTGGCCGTGATGGCGGCGCTAGCCCTGTCGGCGTCGGCGGCTGGCGAGTATGCCTTCGGGTTTGTACTGAAACACACCCAAAGCGAAAGTTACATCGCGACCTACCCCGAGCTCGCGCCCAAGGCATTGTTCTCTGCCGCCGGGCTCTTCCCCGAGCAAGCCTCCGGCAAACTGAAGCTGCCCTCCAACTTTCGGCTCGAAGCCCTCTACTACCGCTCTAAAGCCGCGCCAACGGACATCCCCGAAAACGAGTCCTGGTTGTATGCCACATTCCCGACCCCTGCGGAGCTGGTGGCGGCCATCGTGCAGTCAGAAGCGACCCGGGACGTACAGAACAAAAGCCGAGGTTTGCGCCTTTACATCGAAACCTCGGATGACGCACTGCTTGAACTCAAGGTGCCAGCGCCCAGTGATGCCGGTGCGCTGGTCAACACCGGCGACGATGGCGTGCTCGGTGACAATGGCGCCCAGGCCGCGCTGAAGGCCGGCAGCCTCAGCCCGCGTGACTATGTGCGCCGGGTGATTGCCGCGACGTCGGTGTCAGTGGTCCAGGCCGGCTTGCTCTGGCGTGTCGTCGGCCCGCTGGACAACCGTTCGGCGGTGTTGAACGGTTTCTATCAGGCGGTATTGAGCCCGCCCTTTATTTCTGCCCACGACGCAGCGGTGTATGCCCACGAGCAGATCGGCTCACGACGTGAGCGAACCTACGGCGGCTATGTACTCAAGGACAAAGAAGGCCGCTTCTTTATCACCCAGCCCCTGGCCAGCGACGCCAACCCGTTTGCCCTCAGGCTGTTTTTTCCGACGGAGCTACCCGGCCCGTTGATCCCACCCGAGGCTTACGCGATTCACGGCCGCTACGGCTCCCACCCGGCGCTGTCGATGGTCGACCCCGGCTGGGTCAATCAGCGCAACTGGACGCGCGAAGACGCCCTCATCAACCTGCAGATTTTTGGCACCGCCCAAATCTACGATGTGATCCAGTCGGGGCGCCCGGCGTATATGTCGGCCGCCGAGGACTGCCTGCTGGCGTACACCCCGAGCGGCTCCACGCATGAGGCATTGGTGTCTGCCGGCGCTGCGCCGCAACCGGCCGGCAGCGTGCTGCAAAAACGTTTGGACAGCGGTCTGTTCAAACCCGCGCTGTGGGTCACCCGGTTGGCTGAGGCGGGTGACTTGCGGGTGATCCAAGGCAATGTGTTATGGGGCCCGCGTTCGCCGATCTATAAAGACTGGACGCCCTCTTTCGAGTACGCGCCCAGAACCGGCGCTCCCGACTATGTGACCTATGGCGCGTTGTTCGGCACGGCAGACGAAGCCGCCCGCGATCTGCATGCGCGGGTCCATGGGCGCAACCTGCCGGAGCAGGCGTACTTTGCGTTTATCCTCAAGCACCGGGACAAGGCGTTGTACCTGGCCACCGAGGTGGTGGGCGTCAATGAACGGGTCAAGCTGTTCAATCTCAACAGCGTGTTTGCACCGACAGAAGACAATGACTATCGGTTTCCCGCTGGGTTTTCGCTCTGCGGGCTATTTCGTTCGCAGCAATGGCAACCGACCGGGCTGTCGCCATCCAGTGCCTGGCTGACCCGCTATTTTGTGATGCCGATGGTGTTGTACGAGGCGCTGTACGAGAGCCAGCGCAGAGGGGTGAAGTACAACGGCGGTAGAAACCTGCCGGTGTACTTTTCAACGCAGGAGGGGGCCCTGTTGAGATTCGTCGCGCTGCCATTTCGCGTGGGCGGCGGCGGGCCGGTGGAAAGTGCCTTTGAACAGGCCGCCAGCGCATTGGCCTCCGGTGAAAAGACGACGCAGACCTTTGTCAGGGAGTGGGCCAACAGCGGCGAGCTCTACGTGGTGCGTACCAGCCAATGCTGGGACCAGCAAGGGCGGGTGTCGCGCACCTGGACCGGTTACGAACACCTGACCCGCCGTCGCGTGGGGCCCGCGTTTGCCAACCCGGACGATGCGGCACGGTATGCCGCGGGCATTGTCGGTGAGGGCCGGCGCCGCACCTATGGCGGCGTCCTGCTCAGGTTGCCCGATGGTGTGTTCGTCGCGACTGATCCGCTGGTGGTGCCGCCCCAGGGCTTTGCGCTGAACTGGATTTATCCCGACCCGGCGATCGCGCAAGGGCTGTACCCGCCGGGAAGTATCATCGTCGCGCGTTACCGCTCGGTGCTCAAGCAAGAGACACAGATACTGTTTTCGGCCACGCAAAAGGCGGTCTACCAGAGCATGTTGCCCACGAGCGTGCTGTCGAACCTGCTGTTCCGTGAAGTCCACATCAAGCGCGAATATGTGTTTGGCCCCGAGGGGGGCATCCTGCGTTATCAACTGACGGGGTCGGCGGAGGAGGAGGCGCTCAAGCTGACGTTGGCGCCGTTGAACCTGGTCAGGGGGGATGTGGCCGACAATGAAGTCGAACGGCAACTGCGCAGCGGAACGCTGCTCCCGGTCGACTTCGTCACGCAGGTGGCGAAGGCCGGCGATCTGCGGGTGGTCAACGGCAACCGCCTGTGGGGCCACCCGCGACGGTTGAGCGGGCCGTTCGTGCCGGACTTGGCCGAGGTCGCGGCGCTGGCGATCAAGCAGGTGTTTGCCGATGCGCCGTGCGGTCCGCTCTTTACCCAGGCTTACGACGCCGTGCGTCATGTGCAGCGAGTGTCGTCGCCCCAGGCACAGGTGCAGTTCGGTTATGTACTCAAGGATGCGCGGAAAAACCTGTACATGACGTCCTTGCCGTTGGTGCGCGCCGATTACACGCGTTTCGAACAGGTCTTCGTCGATGGCCTGTTGCCCCAGGGGTATACGCTGGATGGCTTGTATCTGTGCGCCTCCACCGTGGCGATTGCGCCGGCGAGCGATGACATGGCGCTGAGTTTCTTCTCGCCCCAGGTACTGGCCGGCGCGGTCAATTTTCTCAGCAACCTGGCCGGCAACGGTGCCCTGCCGCTTTACCTGCTGTGCGCCGACGGCGCGCTGCTGAGGTATTCCTTGCGAAAGCACGAGGGGCAAGCGCTGAGCAGCGAGGCCCGAACGCTCGGACCGCAGTTGCTCGAAGGCGCCTCCAGCGTCGCCGACTACGTGCGCGGGCTCGCGACCAAGGGCGACTTGTATGTGCGTGTCAGGAGCACGGTGTGGGGCAAGGAACAAAGCGTCACCGCGCAGTGGCAACCCAAGGCCGCGCCCTGGCCCGCCCAGGACAACCCACACTTCCTGTCCTTTTGCGGGCCGCTGTTCGGTCATGCCGACGACGCCGCGCGCTGGGCCGAAAAACAGCTGGGCGGTTTCAAGGGCCGCGAATACCTCGGCGCCGTGCTGGCGCCGCCAAAGGCGCGGGGGCTCGTGGCGCTTGAGCCGGTGGAGGATCACCGTGCGTGGTTGGTGGACACGATTTCACAGCTGTTCTGGTTCGGTCATCTCGGCTTTGATATCACCCCCGATCATCCGCTGTTCTTCTACACCATCAAAGCGCTCCAGGCGTTTTACAAAGTCATCCCTTTGGGCCTGAATCTATCGGTGCTGGATCAGCGGTTGCTGGACAATTTTGCCGACAAAAATGATCTGCGCCTGTACCTGGACATCATCCGCAGTAACCGTCCGGTCGCCGAGAGTGTCTACCTGGCGTGTCGCGGCGGTGCGCTCCTGAAGTATGTGCCGGTTTTCACGGCGGACGAGACGCGACTGCTGAGTGTCGACTCGTCGCCTTCGCCCAGCGTGCTGGTCAGCGGCTTGCGCGCGGCCGGCACGTTGAGTGTGTTGGAAACCGATACCTTCTGGACGCGACCGGGGGCGCTGGGGGCGGAATGGCAGGTCAAGGACGTACTCGCCGAGCCGGACCCGCAAGCCGTGCTGTACGGCCGGGACAAAGACGAACTCTGACAACGGCGCGGCGCTGACCAAGCCGGCCGCCGTGGATCGCCCGGTCCCCGGCGGCACTTGACCGGCACCCGGGCGTCAAACCCGCGAAGGCTGCGCAAACAGCCGCGACAGCAGCAGGCGATCGAGCGCCCACACGACGATCAACGACGCGCCCACCAACGGGAAGGCGATCGCCAGCCCGAGCATGATCACCATCGCGGTTTTCCACTTCGGCAGGTCATGACGCAACGGCGGCACTCCGAGGCCGCCCACCGGCCGCCGTTTCCACCAGATCACCACGCCGCTGACGGCACTGAGCAGGATCATCAGGCAGATCAGCAGCACGATCAGTTGATTCACCCAGCCGAACATCTTGCCCTCGTGCAACATTACGCCGGTCTCGGTCGCCCGCGCCACGCCGTTGTAGTGTTCCCAGCGCACATCGGCGAGGACCTTGCCGGTGTACTGGTCCACATGCAGGGTGGCGTCATTGCGCGGGTCGTTGGCGAACACCGAGACAGTGAATACGCCCTCGGCGGTGGTGGGCGGGGTGATGCTGTAGCCGGGCTCGACCTTGCGCGAGGTGGCCAGGTCGACCACCTGTTGCAGGCTGATGGTGGGCGCGGCGGGGGCGGCATGCATCGCGCCGTGGTTCATGTGTTCGGCATGGTCGCCGGACACCGGCATCGGTGTGTTTTCCATGGCCCAGGGCACGGTCTGTTGCGTCGCGGTGTTGAGCACGCGCGCCTGTTGATCGGAGGTCGGCACGTTGTTCCACATCGCCGCCGGGAAGCGGTTCCACAGGTCGGCGTATTGCTTGCCCCAGAAGCCGGTCCAGGCCATGCCGCTGAGCAGCATCACCAGCAACAACGCCGCGCCCCAGAAACCGGTGACGACATGCAGGTCGCGCCAGAACACACGGCCACGGGTGTTGAAGCGCGGCCACAGCACCCCGGACGATGACTTGCCGCGTGGCCACCACAAGTACATGCCTGAGATCACCAGCATCACGCCCCAGCCGGCGGCGAGCTCGACCAGGCGGTCACCCACGGTGCCTATCATCAACTCGCCGTGCAGGGCGCGTGCGATGGCTTGCAGGTTGTTTTTCGCGTCCTGCGTGCCGAGCACGGTGCCGCGATACGGGTCGACGAACACCGTCATTTCGCGGCCGCCGTCGTGCATGACGAACTGTGCGCTGCTGGTGGCGTCGGCCGGTGGCAAGTATTTGCTGAGCCGGCCCTGGGGGTAGGCGGCCTTGGCGCGTTGCAGTTGCTCGTCGGCGCTCAGTGCGCGTTCGGCGGCGGGGACGGTGAGCAGGTGGCCGTACATCAGCGGGTCGAGCTGGGGCTTGAACAGGTAGATGATGCCGGTCAGGGCCAGCAGCACCATGAAGGGGGCGACAAACAGCCCGGCGTAGAAATGCCAACGCCAGGCCAGGTTGTAGAAGGAGATTTTTTGTGTGCTCATCAGGGGGGCTCCGCAAGGTTTTTTTTGGGGGGGCAGTTACACCGCCATCGGGGGCAAGCCCCCTCCCACAGTTGGCATGCATTTCAAGTGTGGGAGGGGCGGTGCGACGATTCGACTTGCCCCCGATGCTTTTAGAAGCTCATGTCGACCTTGGTCCAGAGCGTGCGCCCCGGCTCCTTGATGGCCTGCGGATCGTTGGCCGGGTAGCCGAACCCGGCGTTGCCGGCCAGGTTCAAATGCTCGGCGTAGGCTTTGCCGAACAGGTTGTCGACGCCGGTACTGACCTTGAAGTTTTTATTGATGCGGTACGCCGCATTCAGCGAGAACACGCCAAAGCCGCCGCTCTTGTCGTAGTCCTTGCCGACCACGTTGCCTTTGTTCTGATCGATGCGGTTTTGCGCGGCGACCACTCGCCACAGGGCGCCGGCGCTCCAGTCGTCCTCGCTGTAGGTCAGGCCCAGGCGCGCATCCAGCGGCGGCATTTGCGGCAGGGGCTTGCCGTCGCTGCTGTTCTTGCCCCAGGCGTAGGCGAGGGTGGCGTCGGCCTTCCAGTTTTGGGTCAGCTTGTACGCCGCACCCAGTTCGCCGCCCATGATCCGTGCGTCGACGTTGCGCGCCTGGGACGTGGTGCCCATCATTCCGGTCCGGTAGTCGAACAGGATGAAGTCGCGCACCTGGCCGACGTAACCCGAGGCCCAGGCTTCGAGGTCGGCGGTCTTGTATTGCGCGCCGAAGTCGAGCTGGGTGGTTTTTTCCGGTTTCACGCCATCGAACGCGTTGACCGAACCGGCCGCGCCGGTGTTGGGGGAAAACAGTTCCCAGTAGTCCGGGAAGCGTTCGGCGTGGCCTAGCCCGGCGTAGAGCGTGGTCGGGGTATCTGCCAGGTCGTGCTCGTAACGCATGAAGCCCGAGGGCAGGGTGTCGGCGCGGGTGTCGTCGGCGGTCGGGTTGGCGCGTGCCGACATGCCTGAGCCGATGGTCTGGCGGAAGTCCCGGGCCGAGGCGCGGTCCAGGCGCGCGCCGGTGATCAGGCGGTCGCGGTCGGCGGCGTACCAGGTCAGCTCGCCGAATACGCCGTAGTTATGGAAGTTGGCGTCCTTGTTGCGCGGCAAATCCTTGTAGGTGTCGACGCCCATGCTGCTGCGCTGGCGGTGTTCGTTGGTCTGTGCATCCAGGCCGCCGATCAGTTGCAGATCGGCCCAGCGCCAGGTCGCCTTGATCCGCGCGCCGAGGGTGCGGCGGTCGACGTTGGAGGCCATGGGGCCTGCCATCATCCCGGTGCCCGACGGGACGCGCAGGCTGTAGTTGTCCATGACGTGGTCGGCGTAGTTGTAGTAGACCTGGGCCTCGACCTTGTCCAGCACCTCGCCGATATTGGATTTTTCGAAGCGCAGCCCCAGGCTTTCGCGCAGGAACTGCGAGCCGTCCATGCCGCGCCCGGCGTAGCGCGCCTCGCCATCGCCGCGGCCGGCGGTGAGTTCGAGCAGGGTGTCGGCGTCGGGGGTGAAACCGACCGCGACGTCACCGTTCCACTTGTCGTAGCGCGAGGCGACGGTGTCGTTGTTGCCGTCCTTGTAGTCGTCGGCGTGCGCCTGGTTGCCGATCACCCGCACGTAACCCAGGGGCCCGCCGGCAGCGGCGTCGATGACTTTGTCGAAGCGCCCGTTGGAGCCGGCCAGCACGCTGGCGTTGAGTCGCGTGCCCAGTTCGCCGAAATGCTCGGGCTCGCGCTCGAACAGGATGGTGCCGGCCGACGCGCCCGGGCCCCAGAGCACGGTTTGCGGGCCTTTGATCACGGTGAGTGTGTCGTAGGTTTCCGGGGAAATGTACGAAGTGGGCGCGTCCATCCGGCCCGGGCAGGCGCCGAGCATCATGCTGCCGTTGGTGAGGATGTTCAGGCGCGAGCCGAACATGCCGCGCAGCACCGGGTCGCCGTTGGTGCCGCCGTTGCGCACCAGGGCGAAGCCGGGGATGGTCTTGAGATAGTCGCCGCCGTCGCTGGCGGGCACTGGCTGGCGCGGGTCTTTCGGGTTGGTGACCACGGTCAGCGGCGAGCTGGGGGCGATCGCGGTGATCACGGTGGGGCTCAGTTCGTGCTCGGCGTGCTCATCGGTATCGGCATGGGCCTGTGGCATCAAGAGCGCGCCGCACAGAACGGCGAACACGGGAGTGCTTCCCAAACGGGTGTCAGCAGAAAACCTGGACATGAAAAATTCCATCTATCAATCGTAAACAACACGGCCAGCAGCCTGTGGCTGTCTGTCTAACGTCGGCCGGGGTGAAGTAACGGTGTCAAGTGCTTACGCGGCGATGGGTGGGGCACGGCTGCGCGCGCCGGGGAAAATGCTCTGCCGGGCATGGCCCAGGCGCGGTGAGGGGGTGAGGGCGTTGGCCGGCGATGGGGCGCCGAGGGTGAGGTAGGACACGCTGCCGGGCAGTGCCGGGCAACTGAAGAGCAGGCTGCAATAGCCGCACTTTTCCCAGAGGACGTGGTGTTCGTCGGGGGCTTGTTTTTGAGGCGGACGGTGTTGCGGTTCGCCGTGGCACTCGGGCATGTCCATGGACATGCTCATGCTCATGGACATACCGGCGTGCTGATTCATCGGCATCGCTTGGGAAATCAGCGGACCGATAAAGATCATCAGCATGGCGAACAGGCTGATCCAACTGCCGCGCTTAAGGCTCACGGGCCTGCGGCGCGGCGCGGACAACCTGGCGCGAGGGGCGCCCATCAAGTGTTGGCCTACTCGCCGTGTTTATGCTCGTGGGGCGCCATCGGCGGGACTTTCTGCACGGACACTTGCACCTCGACGTCCCCGGCTTTTTCGAAGGTCAGGGTCAGTGGGAAGTGCTTGCCGTCGGCCAGTACGCTGCGGTCTTTGAGGTCCAGCAACATCACGTGATAGGCCATGGGCGCGAAGGTCAAGTCACCCTTGGCCGGCACGGCAACGCTGGGCACTTGTTGCATCTTCATCAATGCGCCTTGCATCACATGCTCATGCAGTTCGGCTTTGTCCGCCACCGGCGTCTTGGCGCTGAGCAGGCGGTCCGGGGTTTCGCCGGTATTGTGAACCACAAAGTAGGCCGCGACGGTCGGCGCGTTGGGGGGCAATTCCTGGGACCAGGGATCGCTGACCAGCAGGTCGCCGGCCTTGAAGTCGTCGGCATTGGCAGCACTGAACACCGGCAGCAGCAATGCGGCCAGAAGCAGGGAAGATTTGAGCATGGCAGTTCTCCAGAACGGTTCTAAACGCAGTTCACTTGCGAAGACCATCAGACCGTTGGAGAGGCGCGCGGGTTAAGGCTCGGCCATTGCTGGCGCGGCGTCGGGGACTGCAATGACGGTGGCGGCAGGCTCTGCGCCGCCTCGAACCGCGTGACATACAACTGCGGCACATGCCCCGGCAACGCCACCAACGGCGCCGAGCCCGAGCAACACCAGCAATGCTGCATGGCGGAATGATCGTCCTGCGCCGGTGCCGGAATGTCCAACTTGCCCAGGGCAACGGTTTTCAGGCTGGCG
Organism: Pseudomonas sp. Y39-6; assembly: GCF_023651955.1. Taxonomy (NCBI): domain Bacteria; kingdom Pseudomonadati; phylum Pseudomonadota; class Gammaproteobacteria; order Pseudomonadales; family Pseudomonadaceae; genus Pseudomonas; species Pseudomonas sp. Y39-6. Next base: position 684,404 of record NZ_CP069594.1, read on the forward strand.
CCATTGGACGAACAGAAACTGCCCCACAACAGTTGCTGCGCGGGGTCCTTGGACTGCTGCATCGCCCCGGCCAGCGGCATGGCAAAGGCGTTGAACAGCACTGCAAAGCAGGCGATCCAGACGATTGCAAAGCGTTGACGGGCCATGGCGGACAATCCGTAGGGTTAAACGATCAGGCGGGTATTTAGCCTGATCGGGGGGGATAAGTAAAAAGTGGCGGTGTGGTTTGGTGTCGCAGTGTGTCAGAGCGCGGTGGCGTGAAGTTTGAGCCCCAGTGCTCTCATGACCTTCATGATAGTCGCGAACTCGGGATTGCCAGTGCTGGAGAGGGCTTTGTACAAACTTTCTCGTCCTAGGCCGGCGTCGCGAGCGACTTGGGTCATGCCTTGGGCGCGAGCGATATCGTTCAACGCTGTGCGAATCAACAGACCGTCGCCAGCATCTTCTTCAAAGCAAGCATCCAGATAGGCGGCCATCTCAAAAGGAGTCTTAAGGTATTTTGCGGCATCGAAACGGGTAAAGGATTCGCTCATAAGTCACTCCTTGCGGCCAAGATTTTTTGCCATGTGTATTGCACGCTGGATGTCTCGGCTTTGTGTTGATTTGTCGCCGCCCATCAGCAGCAGATAAACCACCTTGTCTCGGAGAGTGAAGTAAACCCGATACCCGGGGCCTTGGTGGATTCGCATTTCGCAAACGCCCTCTCCTACAGCCTCACAGTCGCCGAAGTTTCCTGCTTGCGCCATGCGCAGCCTTGTCACAATGCGTACTTTTGCGAGCGGATCGCGCATTGCTTCGAGCCATTTGACAAACTCAACGGATTCTTCGAACTCAATCATCGCAAATCGTATTTCTTGGGATACAGGATGGCAAGTTGCGACGCGCTGCAACTGCAGTGCATCCCCATCGCGGAAGCGGGTGCAAAACCGCGAGAGGGGAGGTTAGGGCGGGAGCTTTTGGCTGAACTAGCCGGCTGGTTCGGAGTTGGTCGTAAGGTGAATCGTCTTTCTGCTGGGTAAACCAAACAGTGGGTGTTTTGGCTAGGTCTTCGTACAAACAGAAACGTGCGACACCTTGTTTGAGGTTGCTGGTCGCAAACGTGATCGCTAGTCTGCGGACATCGATGCAAACTCAGCGATCATGCGACTGCTACGCCGTTGAACGGGAGCAAGTTCCCACATTGGCGAGGTGTCGTTTAGCGAGACGATATTGCCTGTAGCACCGCAGCCACGGCTGTAAATTCTCGATCCGCCGTAGCCAACACCGGCCGCCTCAACACCAACACCGGCACCCCTCGCTCGCGCGCCACTTCCAGCTTCGGTTCGGTGGCGGTGCTGCCACTGTTCTTGCTGATCAGCACATCGATCTTTTGTCGTTCGAACAACGCACGCTCGTTTTCGATCAGAAACGGCCCACGCGCGCCGATGACTTCGCAGCGTTCATTGCCCGGATACACCTCCAACGCGCGCAGTGTCCAGAATTGCTCCTGCGGGATCTCATCAAGATGCTGCAACGGCTCGCGGCCCAAGGTGAACAGCGGGCGCTTGAAGGGTTTCAGGGCCTCGATCAGCTCGGCCCAGTCAGCGACTTCGCGCCAGTCATCCCCCGCTTGCGGTCGCCATGCCGGGCGGCGCAGGGCCCAACACGGCACACCGCACAACCGTGCTGCCTGGGCGGCGTTTTGGCTGATCTGTGCCGCATACGGGTGGGTGGCGTCGAGGATCAGGCCGATGTGTTCGTCGCGCACGAACTGCGCCAACCCTTCAACCCCGCCGTAGCCACCGACACGCACCTGGCAGGTGAGGTCGGTCGGCACGCGGCCCACACCGGCCAGACTGTAGATATGTTCAGGGCCGAGGGTGCGGGCGATGGCGAGGGCTTCGGTGACGCCGCCCAGTAGCAGGATCGGTTTCATAGGGGCTTGATCACGTCCAGCAGGGTGATCGGCAGCGCCTGGCGCCAGGTGTCGAATTCACCGAGCGGCTGGGCCTGGGCCACGTGGAGGCGGGTCAGTTCGCCGCCGTGTCGGGCGCGCCAGGCCATCAGGGTCATTTCGCTTTGCAGGGTCACGGCGTTGGCGACCAGGCGGCCACCGGGGCGCAGGTGCTGCCAGCAGGTCTCGAGCACGCCGTCGCGGGTGACGCCGCCGCCGATGAAGATCGCGTCGGGCGTTTCCAGGCCGCCGAGGGCCGCGGGTGCGGTGCCGCGCACCAGTTGCAGGCCGGGCACGCCGAGGGCGTCGCGGTTATGTTCGATCAGGCCTTGGCGGCCGGCATCGGCTTCAATCGCCAAGGCGCGGCAGCTCGGGTGGGCGCGCATCCACTCGATGCCGATGGAGCCGCTGCCCGCGCCCACGTCCCAGAGCAATTCGCCGGGCAGTGGCGCCAGGCGGGCCAGGGTCATGGCGCGCACGTCGCGCTTGGTCAGTTGGCCGTCGTGTTTGAATGCCACATCCGGCAGGCCGGCGAGGCGCGACAGGCGTGGGGCATCGGCGTCGGCCAGGCAGTCGATGGCGACCAGGTTCAGATCGGCGACCGCAGCGTGCGGCCAAGCGTGGGCCACGCCATCGACACGCCGCTCAGCCGCGCCGCCCAGGTGTTCAAAGACGCTGAGGCGGCTCGGCCCAAAGCCGGATTCAACCAACAGCGCGGCAATCGCGGCAGGGCTCTGCCCGTCATTGCTCAACACCAGCAAGCGCACGCCGCTGGCCAGATGTGCATTCAACGCCGCCAAGGGCCGGGCCACCACCGATAACGTCATCACGTCCTGCAACGCCCAGCCCAGGCGCGCCGCCGCCAGCGACACAGAGGAGGGCGCCGGCAAAATCAGCATCTCGTCAGCCGGCACCTGCCGCGCCAGGCTGGCGCCGACGCCGTAGAACATCGGGTCGCCGCTGGCCAGCACGCACACCGGTTCACCGCGTCGCGCCAATAGCGGCGCCAGGGAAAACGGGCTCGGCCACAACTGGCGTTCGCCGCGCACGCACACCGGCAACAGGTCCAATTGGCGCTGGCCACCGATGATCCGCGCGGCACGCAATACGGCGTGCCGGGCGTTTCTGCCGAGCCCTTTGAAGCCGTCTTCACCGATGCCTATTACCGTCAGCCAGGGCGACATATGAATTCCTTGAACGACATCCGACGGGCAGGCTTTTCATGCCGTCGGACAAAGCAGGCATAATACCGCGCCTTGACCCGCGAACCGGTAGCCCCGTGAACCCAATCCCTGCTCTGAACACCTTGCGCCCCTCGGCTTGCCCGGGGTTGCTGCGTATCGTCCAGGCGTTGGACGGCGGCATCTGCCGGATCAAACTGGCCGGCGGCGCGATCAGCGCCGCACAAGCCCATGCCGTGGCGGACGCGGCCCAGGCCTATGCGGGCGGGGTGATCGAGGCGACCAACCGCGCCAACCTGCAGATCCGCGGGATCGGTGCCGAGCAGCAGGCTTTGATCGCGATGCTCCTTGCCGCAGGCCTCGGCCCCAGCACCGCCGCCGGTGACGACGTGCGCAACCTGATGCTCAGCCCCAGCGCCGGTATCGACCCGCAGATGTTGTTCGATACGCGCCCGCTGGCCGACCAGATCCTCGCCACCCTGCAAAACCACACGCGCTTTCACGAGCTGTCGGCCAAGTTCGCGGTGCAACTGGATGGCGGTGAAGCCCTGGCGATGCTCGAACATCACCATGACCTGTGGCTGTCGGCCTTTGAGCAAGGCGGCGAAACACTGCTCGCGTTCGGCCTGGCCGGCTGCCCGGGGTTGGATGCGCCGTTGGCGGCCGTGCGCTTGGAGCAGGGGCATGCCTTGGTGGTGGCGGTGTTGGAACGGTTTCTGGACCTGGCCACGCCGGCGCAAACACGCATGCGTCATCTGCCTGTGGATAACTTCCTGGTCGGGCTGGACCTGCCGTTATTGCCGGTCGATGGCTTCAAGCGCCCGGCCAGCGGGGCGTGGCTGCACCTGGGAAGTTATCCACAGCGTCAGCACGGTCGGGTCTACGTGACCGCCGTGACGCCGCTGGGTCGACTCGACGCCTCCATGCTCAAGGGCGCAGCGCAACTCGCCGATGAGTATGGCGACGGCACGCTGCGCTTTACCCCCTGGCAAGGCCTGCTGCTGCCCAACGCCAAATGCCAGGATGCCGCCGCGATCACCGCGCGCCTGGAACAGCTGGGCTTCCTCTGCTCGGCCGACCAGCCGCTGGCGCAGTTGATCGCCTGCACCGGCTCCAGCGGCTGCGGCAAAGGCCTGGCCGATACCAAGGCCGACGCGATGCAACTGGCCGCGCTGCGCCCCGGCCACGCGGTACATCTGTCTGGCTGCGCGCGTTCCTGCGCCGCCGCGCACATCGCGCCGGTGACCTTGCTGGCGGTCAGCCCCGGCCATTACGACGTCTATTTTCGCGAAGCAGCCCAGCCCGGTTTCGGCCGGCTGCACGCGCGCACTCTTTCTATTGAAGCGGCGGGCGCCCTGCTGCGCGCTCACCCACGGAGCAACACCGATGATTGATTACATCCGCGACGGTCAGGAGATCTATCGCAACTCCTTCGCCATTATTCGCGCGGAAGCCAGGTTGGAGCGCATCCCGGCCGACCTGGAAAAACTCGCGGTGCGCGTGATTCATGCCTGCGGCATGGTCGAGGCGATCGACGGCCTGCAGTTCTCCGCAGGCGCAGGCAAGGCCGGGCGCGAGGCGCTGGCCGCGGGTGCGCCGATTCTGTGCGATGCGCGGATGGTGTCCGAAGGCGTGACCCGTGCGCGGCTGCCGGCCAACAACGAAGTGATCTGTACCCTGCGCGACGAACGCGTGCCGGCGTTGGCGCAGAAGCTGGGCAACACCCGCTCCGCCGCCGCCCTGGAACTGTGGCGCCCGCACCTGGCCGGCAGTGTGGTGGTGATCGGCAATGCGCCGACCGCCTTGTTCTACCTGCTGGAAATGCTCGACGCCGGCGCGCCGAAACCGGCGTTGATCCTTGGCTTCCCGGTGGGCTTCGTCGGCGCCGCCGAATCCAAGGCGATGCTGGCCGCCGACAGCCGTGGCGTGCCGTTCGTGATCATGCAGGGCCGCCTGGGCGGCAGTGCGATGGCGGCCGCGGCGGTCAATGCCCTGGCCACGGAGGTCGAATAATGCCGGCACGCGGACGTTTGATCGGCCTGGGCGTAGGCCCCGGCGACCCGGAACTGATCACCCTCAAGGCCCTGCGCCTGCTGCGCGAATCGCCGGTGGTGGCGTACTTCGTGGCCAAGGGCAAAAAGGGTAACGCCTTCGGCATCATCGAAGACCACCTGGTGGCGCAGCAAACCCTGATGCCGCTGGTGTACCCGGTGACCACCGAAGCGTTGCCGGCGCCGCTGTCCTATGAACAGGTGATCAGCGATTTCTACGACAGCGCCAGCCAGGACGTCGCCGCGCACCTGGACGCCGGCCGCGATGTGGCGGTGATCTGTGAAGGCGACCCGTTCTTCTACGGCTCCTACATGTACCTGCATGACCGCCTGGCCGAGCGCTACGAAGCGCAGGTCATCCCCGGCGTGTGTTCGATGCTCGGTGGCGCCTCGGTGCTCGGCGCGCCGCTGGTGTATCGCAACCAGAGCCTGTCGGTGCTGTCGGGGGTGCTGCCCCATGAAGACCTCAAGCGTCGCCTGGCGGATGCCGATGCGGCGGTGATCATGAAGCTGGGGCGCAACTTCCCCAAGGTGCGCCAGGTGCTCGAAGAACTCGGCCTGGCCGAGCGTGCGCTGTATGTGGAGCGCGCGACCATGGCCAACCAGAAAATCGTCCCGCTGGATCAAGTCGAGCCGATGTCCTCGCCGTATTTCTCGCTGATCATCGTGCCCGGTGAACGGTGGCAAGGTTGATGCGCCCGGCGATTGTCATCCTCGGGCAGGGCAGCCTGGCCACGGCGCGCAGGATTGCGCAGGTGTATCCGGGTGCGGTGATCCACGGCCTGCTGGGCCGGGTTGACGGCGCGGACCAGAGCTACCGCGAATTCGGCGCGACCCTGCGCCAGCTCTATCAGCAAGGCACGCCGCTGATCGCGCTGTGCGCCGCCGGTATCGTGATCCGCACCCTGGCGCCGCTGCTGCTGGAAAAAGGCGAAGAGCCCGCCGTACTGGCCGTGGCCGAAGACGGCAGTGCGGTGGTGCCGTTACTCGGTGGCCTGGGCGGGGTGAATGACTTGGCGCGGGAGATTGCCGCGGCGTTGGGCGTGGCCGCCGCGATCACCACCAGTGGTGAGCTGCGTTTCGGCACGTGCCTGCTCAACCCGCCGGCCGGTTATCAACTGGCGGACCTGGAGCTGGGCAAGCGCTTCGTCAGCGACCTGCTTGCCGGCGAAAGCGTGCGTATCGAAGGCGCGGCGCCGTGGCTTGACCAGGCCAACCTGGCGCAGGACCGACAGGCGCGCCTGGCGATCCACGTAGGCAGCGCCGAGCGCGTACCGGCGGCCAACGAGTTGCTGATTTATCCACAGAGCGTGTGCGTCACCTGCAAGCCCGGCGCGCAATTGGCGCAGCGTGTGCGTGGCGCGTTGCATGCCTCGGGGATTGCCCTGCAGTCACTGGCCTGCCTGTTGGCCAGCGATACCCAGATGGCCGAACCGTCGTTGCACGAAGCGGCGTTGGAGTTAGGCGTGCCGCTGCGTTTCGCCGAGGTGGAGCAAGCGGCGGACATCGTTGTTTCGGTCGCCGAACAGCCCTTGGACGTGTCCCAGGTCGGTCGCCCGCGTGGCCGTCTTGCGGTGATCGGCCTTGGCCCTGGCGCCGCCGACCTGATGGTGCCGGCGGTGAAGGCCGAACTGGCGCGCTGTACCGATGTGCTGGGGTACGAAACCTACGTCCGCATGGCCGGGCCGTTCCGCGACGATCAGGTGCAGCACTGCACCGACAACCGTGAAGAAATGCAGCGCGCCCGCCACGCTTTCGCGCTGGCCGCCCAAGGCCGTTCGGTGGTGGTGGTGTCGTCCGGCGACCCTGGTGTGTTCGCCATGGCGGCGGCGGTGATCGAGGCGCTGCACGAGTCCGACGACCCGGCCTGGCACCAGGTCGAGCTGGAAATCCTGCCGGGCGTTTCCGCGTCCCTGGCCACCGCGGCCCAGGCCGGCGCGCCGTTGGGGCACGACTTCTGCGTGATGTCGCTGTCGGACAACCTCAAGCCCTGGTCGATCATCGAGCAGCGCCTGGACCTCGCGTCCCAGGCCGACCTGGCCCTGGCGTTCTACAACCCGATCTCGCGTGCGCGGCCGTGGCAACTGGGGCGTGCCCTGGAGATTGTCGCGCAACACCGCAATGCCGCAACGCCGGTGGTGCTGGGCCGCGATATCGGGCGGCCGGGCCAGACCCTGCGCGTGACCACGCTGGGGCAACTGACCCCGGAACAGGTGGACATGCGGACCATGGTGCTGATCGGCTCGTCCACCACCTGCGCGTTCCCGCGCGCCGGCGGCGGTGAGTGGGTGTACACGCCGCGCTGGTATGGCGAAAAACCGGCCTCCTGAAAAGCGCCGCGCGAGCGCCGGAAAGCTCCGAATGACGCTGGGTGAACACCTGCCGTGATTCGGGGCTTTTTCTTTTTTTATCGATGAAATCCGGAACTGCCCGTGGGGCGCCCAACGAATGCTGGGCTGCGCTGCGCGAGCGCTGCCGGCAAGGGATGTTTGTCGTGTGGAAAGCCCGTCGGCGCCTGGACTAGTGTGGACACACGCCCCATGTGGGGTGCTTGTGGAGAACTGAAAATGGAGCGACATCACAGAAGGATCAACAGCACCAAGCGGCGCAAATTGATTGCCGCCTATAAGCTGCCCGGCGCGCCGGGGACGCACGCGGCTTTACCGCTGGATACCGAGGACGGCTGCAACGCGGCGGTGGTCAACAATGGCGTGATCTCGTTCGCCGACGGCCTGAGCGGCCTGAACCGCGAATACATCCGCAAAAGCTATCTGTTGGCCAGCAGCTACGTCAGCGATGTCTTGAAGATCAGTCGCGGCACGGAGGGCTGGTACGACGAATTTATCAAGGTGATGATCAGCCTGGGCTGGCTGCCGGTGCGCAGCCGGTTCGAGCGGGTCTCAAGCGCCGGCAAGGGGCTGACGGTGCAACTGGCGGCGCTGAATATCATCGCCACCCTGCTGGCCTCGACCTCACTGGCCGGGCCTCTGCTGACGGCGCTGCCGAAACTGGCCGCCGATGCGCTGGAAACATTGAAACAGATGCCGGCGTCATTCGAGCTGTTCAAGCGCAATAGCAGCGTGCATCAGGGTGGCGATTTTGGCTTGGCGTCCTGCGCCGAAACCGACGGCGAAGTCATGATGGTGCTGGTGACCTACAGCTCCCATGGCGTCAGCAAGCACGTGGGGCTGCCTTTTCTTGAGTGGGACAGTTCCTCGTTCGAGGCCTTCAGCGGGCAAACCTGCCTGGTGCTGAATACCTCGGTGGTCAACGAAAAAACCATCCAGTTGATGCGTGAGAGTGCGGGCGACAAGGTGCAACTGGCGATCGCCAAATACCGGATCTAAGGCACCAGGTAGCCGCGCACCCCGGTAAAGATGATTTGTGCGGCCAAGGCGCACACGAACAAGCCCATCAAGCGACTGACAATCTGCAAGCCCTGGTCACCGAGAATCCGTTCGATACGGTTGGACAAATACAGCACCACGCCCACCGTGAAGCTGGCCAGGGCGATGCTGAGGATGGCGGCGATTTTGTCGTCCCAATGGGGCTGGCTGACGCCCATCACCAGCAGCGCCCCGATGGTGCCGGGGCCGACGGTGAGCGGAATGGTCAGCGGCACGATGGTCACGTCCTGCTGCACGTTATCGGTCTGCACCGCCGACTTGCCCTGCGCCATGCCCAGGGCCGAGATGAACAGCACACTGCCGGCGCCGATGCGGAAAGCGTCCACGGTGATGCCGAACACGCTGAAAATCACCCGGCCGAACAGGTAGAGCAAGACGCTCGACACCAGCGTCGCCAACGCCACTTTCCAGGCCAGGCGTCGCCGTTCCTTGCTCGAATAGCCGCGGGTCAGGCTGATAAAACAGGACAACACGAAGAACGGGCTGTAGAGCACCAGCATCTTCAGGTAAACGCTGAATAACACGTGGAGCATGGGGGTGGCTCGCGACAGAAGGAGATTGGCGGAGTCTATCAGGCGACAGAGATCAAATGTGGGAGGGAGCTTGCTCCCGATAGCGGTGTGACAGTCAGCTTATTTGTAACTGTTCCAGCGCTATCGGGAGCGAGCTTGCCATCGCTGTCTTTCAGTCGATGCATAGGTGACTGGTCCACCGCCATCGGGGGCAAGCCCCCTCCCACATAGGATCTGTGGTGTTCATCCATTGTGTGGCAGACGCAGGCTCAGTGTGGGAGGGGGCAAGCCCCCTCCCACATAGGAATCTGTGGTGTTCATCCATTGTGTGGCAGACGTAGGCTCAGTGTGGGAGGGGGCTTGCCCCCGATGGCGGTGTGACAGTCAGCTTATTTGTAACTGTTCCAGCGCTATCGGGAGCGAGCTTGCCATCGCTGTCTTTCAGTCGATGCATCGGTGACTGGTCCGCCGCCATCGGGGTGTACAGACGGAGACATCCTTTACAAACGAGACCGGGGACATCCTTTACGTTTCTGGGTGCTGGACAGCCGGCTTGCACCGCTGTCTAGCCTACCCAGTGGATAGTTACATAGGTACATGTCCCACACGTTGTCGTCCACTTCTCGCAGTCCAACGGACTCTCCTACCAGTGACTCACTCAAAAAGATCATCCTGCCCCTCCACTTCATTGATCCGTCTGTTCTGACTTTGCGTACCTCCATATCCGCCCCATATTCGGCAGGAGGTACCCAGCCTGTATAGATCCTTGGCGATTTATCGTACAGATCGTTCGGCACTTTCATACCCAACGCCTCGTGCGGCCGATCATGATTGAATTCCTGTCGAAATCGTTCAAACGCCAACTGCTGCTGGACCATATTGGCTTCTGGCGTCTTCAGTAACGCGGCCTTGAGTGAGCGATGCATACGTTCATGCCGCCCGTTCTGATCGGGTCGCCCCGGCTGAATACGCTCTGGGTAGATACCCAGTCGTATCCACCATACGGCCAGACTCGAGAGCCTGTTGAGGCCGGTTGAAGCGAAGGGTGAACCGTTGTCAGTCCTGATGACGTCAGGCAGACCATACTCGCGAAAAGCCCAGTCAAAACCCTCGCGGGCCCCGGCCACACTGGGCTGAGCACGACACAACAATATGAATCTGCTGGCCTGATCCGTGAGTGTCAGCGGGTAACAGCGTCGGCCATCCGTCATTAAAAAGTCGCCTTTGAAGTCAGCGGCCCACGTTTGATTGGGGAGGTCTGCCGGGCGAAGTTTGACGGGGCCGGTAGGCGGACGATTGCGCTTGCGCCGCTCTTGGACCAGTCCCGCTCGTTTGAGCCATTCCCCCGCCGTGCTGGGTGCCGGCCAATGACATTCCGGATAGCGATTGGAAAGGACCTTGACCAGCTTTTTGGGGCCCCAGTCATGGTGTTGATGCTTGAGCTCAATTAGAGCAGCAATATGTGCATCGCACGTTTGAAAAGGGCTTGAGAGTGGACGGCGTGAAGCCTCCTTGAGTCCGTCCAAGCCCGCAGTGGCGTACCGTTGCAGCCACTTGTCCAAGGTCGGTCGACTAATGCCGTAGCTCAATGCCAGTTGACGTTTTGAATAGGCGCCGGACAGCCAGTCGCCTATCAATCTGACTTTTTGGTCCATAGGGGACTCTCGATTCCATGACATGGCCAGTTACCTCCTGGCCATGATTAATACATGTAAACGATGTCTCCGGTTTCAAACGTAAAGGATGTCTCCGGTCTGTACCGGGGCAAGCCCCCTCCCACATAGGATCTGTGGTGTTCATCCATTGTGTGGCAGACGCAGGCTCAGTGTGGGAGGGGGCTTGCCCCCGATGGCGGTGTGACCGTCAGCTTATTTGTAACTGTTCCAGCGCTATCGGGAGCGAGCTTGCCATCGCCGTCTTTCAGTCGATGCATCGGTGACTGGTCCGCCGCCATCGGGGGCAAGCCCCCTCCCACATTCGATCGCATTTGACGTTAAGAGGGCGCATGCTCCGGCCGTGGCTGACGCTGCGCCACCCAGTACTCCACCAGCTCGCGCAATTGTGACAATTCCACCGGCTTGGCCATGTGCCCGTCCATCCCGGCCTGGCGTGCGCGCTCTTTGTGTTCCGAGAGGATGTGTGCGGTGAGCGCCACCACCGGCGTGCGAATGCGCTGGTGGCTGACTTCCCAGGCTCGCAACTGTTGGGTCGCGGAGAAGCCATCGAGGATCGGCATTTCACAGTCCATCAACACCAGATCATAGCGCTGGGCCTTCATCGCCTGCAGGGCTTCTTCGCCGTTGCTCGCGGTGTCCGGGTTGAGGTTGAGCTTGCCGAGCATGCCGCGGATGACTTTGGTGGAGATGCTGTTGTCTTCGGCCACCAGGATGCGGAAGTCGCTGGGCACGATGATGGCCGCCGGCGCGTTGAGGGGCGCGCGTGGCTGCCCGCCGCCTTTGCTGCGCTGGGTCAGTTCGTCGGCCAGGGTGGTCTTGAGGGTGTAGCCGGCCACCGGCTTGGCGAGGATGCGCTTGATCCCGCAATTGCGCGCGATGATCTTGCTCGGCGCGTTACTGATGCCGGTGAGCATGATCAGCAGGATGTCGTGGTTGAGGCTCGGGTCTTCCTTGATCTTGGCCGCCAGTTGCATGCCGGTCATGCCGGGCATGTTCTGGTCCAGCAGCACCACGTCGAAGTAATCACGCAGGTGCGCCTTGGTGCGCAACAACGCCAGGGCTTCCTTGCCCGACGGCACGGCGCTGACATTCAGGCCCCAGGCGGTGCATTGCTGCACCAGCACTTTGCGGCAGGTGTCGTTGTCGTCCACCACCAGTACCCGCGCACCCTTGAGCGGGCCGTCGAGGTCGGAGGTCGGGTGTTCCAGGCGTTCCGGGTCCAGCGGCAGGGTCAGCCACAGGGTGCTGCCTTGTTGTGCGCCGCTCTTGATGCCGAATTCGCCGTTCATCAACAGGATCAACTGGCGCGCGATGACCAGGCCCAGGTGGCCGCTCAAACGGGTGGCCGAGAGGAAGTTCTTGCTGTGCAGTTCGCTGTGCAGCAACGCATCGCGTTCGGCGGCTTCCATTGGCAGGCCGCTGTCCTGCACGGCAATGCGCAGGCGCGGCTTGGGGCTGCGCTCGTCGAGGGCGACGACGATCAACACTTCGCCTTCATCGGTTTTCTGCAGGGCGTTTTCCAGCAGGCTCAACATCGCCTGGCGCAGGCGCGTCGGGTCGCCGCTGATCACCCGCGGCACCTGGGGCTGGATAAAGCTGATCAGCTCGACGTTCTGCTGCTCGGCCTTGGCGCGGAAGATGCTCAGGCAGTCGTCGATCAGCGCATTGAGGTCGAACTGCACGTCGTCCAATTCGATCTGCCCGGATTCCAGCTTGGAGATATCGAGGATTTCGTTGATCAGTGTGAGCAGTTCGTTACCGGCGCTGTGGATCGTCTGCACATAGTCGCGCTGTTTGACCGACAACGGCGTGCCCAGCAGCAGTTCGGTCATGCCCAGCACGCCGTTCATGGGGGTACGGATTTCGTGGCTGATCTTCGCCAGGAACTCGGCCTTGGCGGCGATTTCGGCGTTGCTGGCCGCCAGCTCGCGGCTGAGGCTGAAGCGTGCTTCGACGATGGCGCGCTGGCGTTCGCCGAGGGCCAGGCTCATCAGCAGGCCACTGAGGCAGATAAAGCTGAGCAGGGTAATGATCAAGCCTTGCGGCGCCAGCAACGTGAGGCCAAGCAAGGCAGGCAGGATGATCAGTGTGCCGATGTTGAACACCACCATCCCCGCCACGAACAACCGCGCCGGCCGGTAGCCTTTTTGCCAGTGATAGGCCGAGACAAACAACATGCTCAGGCCGGCCAGGGCCACCAGGACGTAAGTGATGATGTTCAGCGGCAACGTGTTGACGAACAACAGCAGCAGGCCGCACAGCACGATCAACAGAATGTCGGCCATCAACAGTTTGTTCAGCGGGTGCGGGCCCAGCGGCATGAAGAAGCGATAGGCAAACATCAGCCCGCACGGTGCGGTCAGCAGCAGGGCGAGGTAGGCGCCCGGCGTCTGGATCGCGTGCCAGTTCTGCAGCCATGGCCCCAGCAGGTTGAGCAGCAACGCCAGGCTGAGCAGCAGCAGCACTTCGCAGGCCGCCAGCCACAGGCTGCTGCGTGAGCGGTGGTAGGCGAAGCGGGAGAGGTTGTGCAGGATCAGCATCAGCAGACAGCCGAACAGCAGGCCGTAGATCAGCGTCTGGCTTTGGTCGGCGGCGGCGAGTACGGCCGGCTCCAGGGTGATATAGGGGCGCAGTTCGTGTTCCGAGACCAGGCGCAGGTACACCTCAAGGGGCTTCGGGCTCTGGGGCATCGGCAGCATGAAGTCGCTGCTGGGCAGCGGGCGCTCGGCCTGGGGCTGGCGCGTGCCGGTGGTTTGCTGTTCCACCAGGGTGTCGCCATCCAGCACATACAGACTCAGGAGGGAAACGTCCGGGGCAAACACCCGCAGCACTTGCTCGTGCTGGCCGGGTTGCAGCTTGAAGCGTACCCACAACGCACCGTCCGGCTCGGCGGCAGTGATCCGGTCCAGTTCGATGGGGCTGAATTGATTGGTGTAGCGGGGCGAACGGATATCGCTCAGTTGCAGGTCGGCCTGTTCATCAAGCAATACTGCCCAGCCACTGCCTTGCGCAGCGGCCTGGGCCGGGAGCAAACAGAGCAGTGTCAGCAGACTGACAGTGAAACCTATGGCGATCCTGAGCCAGCGCACGGCGAAATCCCTTCGTAGGTTGAAGCACGGGTTAACTATGCGCGGGGTCATACGAGTACGGCAAGGGCCAGAGGCCCTTACCTAACCGAACGGATAGCGACTTAATGAGTCTCGCCACGTTCACGGGCAATCGCGCGATAGCCGATATCTTTACGGTAGAAGCAGCCGTTCCAGCTGATTTTCGCCGCCAGTTTGTAGGCCTGTTGCTGTGCAGCGTCGACACTGGCGCCCATCGCGGTGGCACATAGCACACGGCCACCTGCGGTCACCACCTTGCCGTCCTGCAGCGCAGTGCCCGCATGGAACACTTTGCCTTCCAGCGTCGCCGCCGCGTCCAGGCCTTCAATCACATCGCCCTTGGCGTAGTCGGCCGGGTAACCGCCGGCTGCCAGCACAATGCCGACGCTCGGGCGTGGGTCCCACTGGGCTTCAACTTTGTCCAGGGCCTGGGCCAGCGCGGCTTCCACCAGCAGCACCAGGCTCGATTGCAGGCGCAGCATCACCGGTTGGGTTTCCGGGTCGCCGAAGCGGCAGTTGAACTCGATGACCTTCGGGTTACCGGCCTTGTCGATCATCAGACCGGCGTAGAGGAAACCGGTGTAGACGTTGCCTTCATCGGCCATGCCACGCACGGTCGGCCAGATCACCAGGTCCATCACACGCTGATGCACTTCGCTGGTCACGACCGGGGCCGGGGAGTAAGCCCCCATGCCGCCGGTGTTCGGGCCGCTGTCGCCGTCGCCGACGCGCTTGTGGTCCTGGCTGGTGGCCATCGGCAGGACGTTCTTACCGTCGACCATCACGATGAAGCTGGCTTCTTCGCCGTCGAGGAATTCTTCGATGACCACGCGCGAACCGGCTTCACCGAAGGCGTTGCCGGCGAGCATGTCGCGCACGGCGTCTTCGGCTTCCTGCAGGGTCATGGCGACGATCACGCCTTTGCCCGCGGCCAGACCGTCGGCCTTGATCACGATCGGCGCGCCTTTTTCACGCAGGTAAGCCAGGGCTGGCTCGATCTCGGTGAAGTTCTGGTAGTCGGCGGTCGGGATCTTGTGGCGCGCCAGGAAATCCTTGGTGAATGCCTTGGATCCTTCCAGCTGGGCCGCGCCGGCGGTCGGGCCGAAGCAGTCCAGGCCGCGGCTGCGGAACAGGTCGACGACACCGGCAACCAGCGGCACTTCCGGACCGACGATGGTCAGGGAAACGTTTTTCTCGGCGAAATCCGCCAGTTGTTCCAGGGCCAGCACGTCGATGGCGACGTTTTCGCACTTGGCTTCAATGGCGGTGCCGGCGTTGCCGGGGGCTACGAATACTTTCTGGACGCGTGGGTCCTGGGCAACTTTCCAGGCCAGGGCGTGTTCACGGCCACCGCTGCCAATAATCAAAACATTCATTTCAAAAACCTCTGAGAAACGCTGTGCTTCCCTGTAGGAGCGAGCTTGCTCGCGAAGGTCGTCAACGATAACGAGGGAAACCTGACACCTCGTGGCGTTTTTGAGTTTTTCGCGAGCAAGCTCGCTCCTACAGTCGGGAAGCGGTGCTGTTTAGTGACGGAAGTGGCGCATGCCGGTGAAGACCATGGCGATGCCGGCTTCGTCAGCCGCAGCAATCACTTCGGCATCACGCATCGAGCCGCCTGGCTGGATCACTGCGGTGACGCCGGCCTTGGCCGCGTTGTCCAGGCCGTCGCGGAACGGGAAGAACGCGTCGGACGCCATCACCGAGCCCGCTACCTGCAAACCGGCGTGTTCAGCCTTGATCGCGGCGATGCGCGCCGAGTTCACACGGCTCATCTGGCCGGCGCCGACACCGATGGTCTGGCGGTTCTTGGCGTAGACGATGGCGTTGGACTTGACGTACTTGGCCACTTTCCAGGCGAAGATCAGGTCGTTGATTTCCTGCTCGGTCGGTGCGCGCTTGGTCACCACTTTCAGGTCGGCGCTGCTGATCATGCCGATGTCGCGGCTTTGCACCAGCAGGCCGCCGTTGACGCGCTTGTAGTCCCAGGCAGGGGCACGTTCGGCCGACCATTCGCCGCAGGCCAGCAGGCGCACGTTGGCTTTGGCGGCCACGATGGCGCGGGCTTCCTCGCTGACGGACGGGGCGATGATCACTTCGACGAACTGACGCTCGACGATGGCCTTGGCGGTCGCGGCGTCGAGTTCGCGGTTGAAGGCGATGATGCCGCCGAAGGCCGATTCGGTGTCGGTGGCGTAGGCCAGTTCGTAGGCCTGGCGGATGCCGCCTTCAGCGTCCGGGCTCACGGCCACGCCGCACGGGTTGGCGTGCTTGACGATCACGCAGGCCGGCTTGACGAAGCTCTTCACGCATTCCAGCGCGGCGTCGGTGTCGGCCACGTTGTTGTAGGACAGTTCTTTGCCTTGCAGCTGGGTCGCGGTGGCGATGCCCACTTCGGCCGGCTTGGCTTCCACGTAGAACGCCGCGCTCTGGTGCGGGTTCTCGCCGTAGCGCATTTCCTGGGCCTTGATGAACTGGCTGTTGAAGGTCCGCGGGAACTGGCTGCGACCTTCTGTGCTGAGGGTCTCGGCGGCCTGGTTCACGGTGCCCATGTAGTTGGCGATCATGCCGTCGTAGGCGGCGGTGTGTTCGAATGCCTTGAGCATCAGGTCGAAACGCTGGGCGTAGGTCAGGCCACCGGCTTTGAGGTTTTCAAGCACCTGGGCGTAGTCGCTGGCGTTGACCACGATGGCCACGTCTTTGTGGTTCTTGGCGGCCGAGCGAACCATGGTCGGGCCGCCGATATCGATGTTTTCGATGGCGGTCGGCAGGTCGCAGCCCGGCTTGTTGATGGTGGCTTCGAACGGGTAGAGGTTGACGGCCACCAGATCGATCGGCTTGATGCCGTGCTCGTTCATGATGGCATCGTCGATACCGCGACGGCCGAGGATGCCACCATGGATTTTCGGGTGCAGGGTCTTGACCCGACCGTCCATCATCTCTGCGAAACCGGTGTAGTCCGCGACTTCTACTGCGGCCACGCCGTTGTCTCGCAGCAGTTTGAAGGTCCCGCCCGTGGAGAGGATTTCCACGCCCAGGGCTTCCAGCCCCCGGGCAAATTCGAGAACCCCGGTCTTGTCGGAGACACTGATCAAGGCGCGGCGGATCGGCAGGCGGGTAGTCTGGTCGGTCATTTCAATTTCCATCAAAAGCAAAGGAGTCAGCAAAAAAGGCGACCGGTTTTACGCGGGCGCCTTTCTGGTCGGATTGAATGCTTACAGCAAATCGTATTGTTTGAGCTTTTTGCGCAAGGTGCCACGGTTGAGGCCCAGCAGCTCACTGGCTTTGGTCTGGTTGCCCTTGACGTAGTTCATCACGCTTTCGAGCAAGGGCGCCTCGACTTCGGAGAGCACGAGGTTGTACACGTCCGTGACGGAAGCGCCCTCAAGGTGGGCGAAATAATTGTGCAGCGCCTTCTCGACACTCCCGCGAAGGGTCTGGCCTTCTTCGCTCGGCGTGTTGAGGTGCTGTTTCAAATTGACGTTGTCGCTCACGGGTGTTGTTCCACTCACTAAAGTCTCGGTCATCATCGTCATGCGGCCACCCCCTCTCCGTCCCCTGTCACCAGGCTCTTGTCACGTTCGCTGAAGAACTCACGAACGTTGGCGCACTGTGCTTCCGTATCATCCAAACGATTGAAGTGGGCGCGAAACTCCCTGGCGCCCGGCAGGGTTGCGAGATACCAGCCGACATGCTTGCGAGCAATGCGTACTCCCATCACGTCTCCGTAGAAGGCGTGCAGGGCGGCCAGATGCTCTAGCAGAATACGTTCCACCTCGATCAACCCCGGTGCCGGCAACAGCTCGCCGGTACGCAGAAAGTGTTCGACTTCACGAAAAATCCATGGCCGCCCCTGGGCGGCCCGGCCAATCAACAGGCCATCGGCACCGGTCGCATGCAGCACGCGCCGGGCTTTCTCGGCTGAGTCGATATCGCCATTGGCAAATACCGGCATCGACACGGCCTGCTTGATCGCGGCAATGGTGTCGTACTCGGCTTCGCCGGTGTAAAGATCGGCGCGGGTGCGACCATGCACCGCCAGCGCTGAAATACCCGCCTGTTCGGCGATCTTCGCCACCGTCAGGCCATTCTTGTTGTCCCGGTCCCAGCCGGTACGAATCTTCAGGGTGACCGGTACATCCACTGCGGCGACAACGGCCTGCAGGATCTCGGCGACCAACTGCTCATCCTTCAACAGCGCGGAACCGGCGGCCTTGTTACAGACCTTCTTGGCCGGACAGCCCATGTTGATGTCAATGATCTGCGCGCCCAGCTCCACGTTGGCCCGGGCCGCCTCCGCCAGCATCTGTGCGTCGCCACCGGCGATCTGTACCGAGCGGGGCTCGGGATCACCTTCGTGGATCATGCGCAGCCGCGATTTGCGGGTGTTCCACAAGCTCATGTCGCTGGTGACCATTTCCGAGACTACTAGACCCGCGCCCAAACGCTTGCACAGCTGACGAAAGGGCTGGTCGGTGACCCCCGCCATTGGCGCGAGAATCAAACCATTGTGCAATGTGTATGGGCCGATGCGTACCGCCGACATAGGACTTCCCTGTTGTGGGGCCGGATCATTAGAGTTCGAAAAAGGGTTGGCATGATACCCGCTCTCGATGACTGGATAAAGGCTGAATTGGATAAAATCTGAACAGTTATTTCTTTATCGCCACCGGTTTGGTTGCCGGCGGTCCAGTCAATAATCCGTCGTCAAACCTCGATGACCGCGCCGATTCACTCGGGCGAATGAAAGCTCAGGCTGTAATTCACCGCTTTGTTGCCGGGGTCGAGGATGTCCAGGGAGATATGGATCGGCGTCTGCGACGGCATTTCACTGACCCCGGCCAGCTCACCGCTCAGGTATTCGGCGGGCTTGAAGCGCCGACTGGCGATCAGGTTGCCGTTCAGGTCGGCAAAGCGCAGTTCCAGCAACGGAAACGGCTGGGAGAACGTCGCGCGGTTATAGATGATTGCATCCACCACCAGCGCGCCGGCGAATTCAGGATGGCTGCGCACCACCAGGTTGCTGCTCTTGATGTGCGCGATATCGACCCGTGACGGCACCGTGCAGCCCAATGTCGGGCACAGTTGCTGGAACCACGGGCGATAGGCGTCCTGGCGCGCCAGGTCGTCGAACTGGTAGGCAATGTACTGGCCGGCGAGGCCGGCGGCGGCGATCAGCACCAGCAACAGCCAGAGCAGGCGACGGCCCCAGCTTGACGGGCGTTTGCCGGCGTACAAGTGCAGCGGGTCATCTTCGAGGTCCTGCAGCAGCTCGTCGTGGGCGCTGGCGGCGCTGCGCGAGCGCTTGCGGCCTTGGGGGGGCTCGTCGGGTTCCGGCGCGTCCACGTCGTCGCTGACCGCGCTCACGGGTGGGTCGAGTTCGTCGTTTTCATCGGCAGGCGTGGAGCGCAGCGGCGGTTCATCGTCGATGTCGTCGGTGGCGAGGGACATCGACGGTTCGGTGCGCTGTTTAGTCGCAGGGGCATTTGCCGGTTCAGGTTCGTCTTCGGGCGCTTTGGCGCGTTCTTCAGGCGGTTCGCTGAAGAGGCTGGCGGCCCATTTTTCTTCCTCGGCCTTGATCGTGTCGCGGCTGGCGCTGAGGGCATCTTCCTTTTTGCGTCGGTCGGCGCTGCCTTGCCGGCGTTCCGCGCCCAGCGGCTGGGTGTGTTGAATCTCGCGGCGTTCCAGCTTGGCCAGTTCTTTGTCCAGGTCCAGGTTGTCCAGGTCCAGCTCTTGCGCCGTCCACTGTTTCTGGCTGATCGCCCGCGGCGCCTCGGCGGCGTGCTCCGCTGCGGCCGGCTGTTCAGGCTTCGGCGCTTGCGCGTGGGCGCGCTGCTCCAGCAACTGGCGCGCGGCGTTGAACACTTGCAGGCACGAGCCGCAGCGCACCACGCCGCGCGCCACGTTCAACTGAGCGTGGCTGACGCGAAAGCGCGTTTGGCAATGGGGACACTGGGTGACGAAACTGTCGGTCATGCGGCCATCCGATTCAGGCAAGCGCTCATTCTAGCGCCGACGCCCGCTGATGCGTACCCAGCCATCACGATTGGCGATCGGGTCGAGCTCGAAATCCTGGGCGTAGGCTGCGGCCACGTCTTCACCCTGTTCGGCGAGGATGCCCGACAGCGCCAGGCGGCCACCCGGCTTGACCAGGCTCGACAGCTGCGGCGCCAGGGCCACCAGCGGGCCGGCGAGGATATTGGCGACCAGCACATCGGCCTGCACCTGGGGCAATTGCTCCGGCAGGTACAATGGGAATTTGCCTTCAGCAATGTGGTTGCGCCCGGCGTTATCGCGGGAGGCTTCCAGGGCCTGTACGTCGATATCGGTGCCGACGGCTTCCTTGGCGCCCAACAACAGGGCGGCAATCGCCAGAATCCCCGAGCCGCAGCCGAAGTCCAACACGTGGCAATCGTTCAGGTCCTGGCCGTCCAGCCATTCCAGGCACAGCGCGGTGGTCGGGTGCGTGCCGGTGCCGAACGCCAGGCCCGGGTCCAGCAGCAGGTTCACCGCGTCAGGCTCGGGGGCGGCGTGCCAGCTCGGCACGATCCACAGGCGCTGGCCGAAACGCATCGGCTGGAAGTTGTCCATCCAGCTGCGTTCCCAGTCCTGGTCTTCGATGATTTCGCTGTGGTGCTCGGGCAGTGGGCCGCCGGTGAGCAGTTCCATATGGGCCAGGACGCTGGCGGCATCGGTGCCGTCTTCGAACAGGGCCAGCAAGTGGGTGTGGGACCACAGCGGGGTGGTGTTGAGTTCCGGCTCGAAGATCGGCTGGTCTTCGGCGTCCATGAAGGTCACCGAGACGGCGCCCACTTCAAGGAACGCGTCTTCGTAGGTTTCGGCTTGTTCTGGGCTGATGGCGAGACGGACTTGCAGCCAAGGCATGGCGGGCACCTTTGAAAAAATGAGTGTGCAGCGGGGAGGGCTGCGAAAGCGCGCAAGTTTACGCGAGCGTGGAGAAGAAGACGACTGTACTGACAGTACGCCGACCAAATGTGGGAGGGGGCTTGCCCCCGATGGCGGCAGCTCAGTCATAGATTAGGTGACTGACCCACCGCTATCGGGGGCAAGCCCCCTCCCACATTTGGACTGTGTACATCTTCAAAATGGAGGGGCCACAAACAACAAAGCCGCCCGAAGGCGGCTTTGTTGGGTGGAGCACTTACTGGTTGGCCAGTTTGTGTTCCAGGTAGTGAATGTTCACACCACCTTCGCAGAAGCCTTCATCGCGGACCAGATCCCGATGCAGCGGGATGTTGGTCTTGATGCCGTCGACCACGATTTCGTCCAGGGCGTTACGCATGCGGGCCATGGCCTCGTCGCGGGTGGCGCCCCAGGTGATCAGCTTGCCGATCAACGAGTCGTAGTTGGACGGAACCTTGTAGCCGCTGTACAGGTGCGAATCGACGCGAACGCCGTTGCCGCCTGGCGCATGGAAATGCTTGACCAGGCCTGGACTCGGGATAAAGGTTTTCGGGTCTTCGGCGTTGATCCGGCACTCCAGGGAGTGGCCGTGGATCTTCACGTCGTCCTGGGTGAAGGACAGCTCGTTACCGGCGGCGATGCTCAGCATCTCCTTGACGATATCGATACCGGTGACCATCTCCGAAACCGGGTGTTCTACCTGCACGCGAGTGTTCATCTCGATGAAGTAGAAACGGCCGTTCTCGTAGAGGAACTCGAAGGTGCCGGCGCCACGGTAGTTGATGTCGATGCACGCCTTGACGCAACGCGCCAGGACTTCCGCACGGGCTTTCTCGTCGAGGCCCGGTGCCGGTGCTTCTTCCAATACCTTCTGGTGACGACGTTGCAGCGAGCAATCGCGGTCGCCCAGGTGGATGGCGTGGCCCTGGCCGTCGGACAGCACCTGCACTTCCACGTGACGTGGGTTGGTCAGGTACTTCTCCAGGTAGACCATCGGGTTGCCGAACCAGGCAGCCGCTTCGGAGCGCGTCTGCTTGGCCGCTTCGATCAGGTCTTCTTCCTTGTGTACCACGCGCATGCCGCGACCACCGCCGCCGCCTGCGGCCTTGATGATCACCGGGTAACCGACTTCGCGACCGATGCGCAGCGCAGTGGTCTCGTCTTCGGGCAGCGGGCCGTCGGAGCCTGGAACGGTCGGCACGCCGGCCGCGATCATGGCGTCCTTGGCCGAAACCTTGTCACCCATCAGGCGAATGGTCTCGGCTTTCGGGCCGATGAAGGCAAACCCGGATTTTTCCACCTGTTCGGCGAAATCGGCGTTTTCCGCGAGGAAGCCGTAGCCCGGGTGGATGCCATCAGCGCCGGTCACTTCCGCAGCGGCGATGATGTTCGAGACTTTCAGGTACGAGTTCGCAGCCAGTGGCGGGCCGATGCAGATGCTTTCGTCCGCCAGTTTCACGTGCATCAGTTCGGTATCGGCCGTCGAGTAAACAGCGACGGTCTTGATGCCCTCTTCCTTACAGGCGCGCAGGATACGCAGCGCGATCTCGCCGCGGTTGGCGATCAGGACTTTTTGCAGTTTCTTCGCAGGTTTCAACATCGAAGGCGCTCCGCGGTTCAAACGATGGTGAACAGCGGCTGGTCGTACTCAACCGGCTGACCGTTTTCTACCAGAATGGATTCGATGACACCGGCTTTTTCGGCCGTGATGTGGTTCATCATTTTCATCGCTTCCACGATGCAGATGGTGTCGCCTTCTTTCACGGTTTTGCCGACTTCAACGAAGGCTGGCGAACCCGGTGCCGGGGTGCGGTAGAACGTACCGACCATTGGCGACTTGGCCACGAAGCCGTTCAGCTTGGGCGCAGCAGGCTCGGCGGCGGCGACAGGCGCAGCGGCGACCGGAGCGGCAGCGGCAGGTGCCGGTGCTTGCATCTGCGGCGCGTAGAATTGCTGGGCCGGGGTCTTGCTGTGACGGCTGATGCGTACAGACTCTTCGCCTTCCTTGATTTCCAGCTCGTCGATGCCGGATTCTTCCAGCAGTTCGATCAGTTTCTTAACTTTACGGATATCCATGAATCGTCAACTCCCAAGGGTCGGTCAGGGGCGCTTGGCCGGTTGTTCAAGTTGTTCCAGGGCGGCCTCCAGGGCCAGTCGATAACCGCTGGCGCCAAGGCCGCAGATCACACCTACCGCTACGTCGGAGAAGTAGGAGTGATGGCGGAAAGGTTCGCGTTTGTACACGTTCGACAAATGCACTTCGATGAATGGGATGCTCACCGCCAGCAGCGCGTCACGTAATGCAACACTTGTGTGCGTAAAAGCGGCGGGATTGATCAGAATAAAGTCCACGCCTTCGCCGCGCGCGGCATGGATGCGATCAATCAATTCGTACTCGGCATTGCTTTGCAGGTACAGCAAATGGTGGCCGGCTTCACGGGCCCGTCGCTCCAGATCGAGGTTGATCTGTTCCAGGGTCACTGCCCCGTAGACGCCCGGTTCGCGGGTGCCGAGCAGGTTCAGGTTGGGTCCGTGAAGAACCAGTAAGGTCGCCATCGGCTGTTCCTTGTTATTGATGTGGGTACGGCAGAACCCGGCGACTATGCCGCAAAGCGTTTATGACTGTCCAGTTCTATGCAGTAGGCAGCACGATTAGCGAGGATTGCGCGAAATTTGTGACTGCGGCCCAGGATCCGGTCATTGGTAATACCGTCTTGAAACCTGTGGCGATCAAATGTGGGAGGGGGCTTGCCCCCGATAGCGGTGTGCCAGTCTCAATATCTGCAACTGATCCACCGCTATCGGGGGCAAGCCCCCTCCCACATTGGTTCTTCGCATGGCGCTAGGTCGGGTCAGACGCGGAAGGCTTGGACGGCGGTGTTGAGTTGGCCGCCCAGCACCAGCAGGTGCTCACCCTGGCTGCGGCCCTGGCCGATGCGCAGCAGGTTGTCCTCACCCAGTTGATGAATCCGTTCGCTGTTATCGCGAATCTCACTCACCGCACCGCTCTGCTGCGCGGTCACATCGGCGATACGCACGGAGGTGTCGGAAATGGTCTGGATCGCCCCGACGATTTCATCCAGCGCGCCGTCGGCCGCTTGTGCTTGCTGGGCGGTGGCTTCGGCGTGTTCGACCTGCGCGCGCATGCCTTCCACCGACTGGCGGGCGGCGGTTTGCAGGCCGGCGATGAGGCCCTGGATTTCGGCGGTGGCGCCAGCGGTGCGCTGGGCCAGGGAGCGCACTTCGTCGGCGACCACGGCAAACCCCCGCCCGGCGTCTCCGGCGCGGGCGGCTTCAATGGCGGCATTGAGCGCCAGCAGGTTGGTCTGGTCGGCGATCGAGCGAATCACCGTCAACACGCCGCCGATGGTTGCGGACTCTTCGGCGAGTTTCTCGATCATCTGCGCGTTTTGCTGCACTTCGCCCACCAGCGCATGCAGCCCGGTCAGGCTCAGGCCGATCACCCGCTGGCCGTGCTTCACCGCCTGGCCCGCGCTGCGGCTGGCGCCGGCGGCCTGGCTGGCGTCCCCGGCGACTTGTTGAATGGTCGCTTCCAATTCGCCCAACGAATCGCGGATCTGCGCGGTGTCCCCGGCCTGCCGTTCGGCGCCATCATGCAGGCCGCTGCTCAGCTCGGCCAGGGCACGGCTGCTGCCGGCGACTTCCTCGGCATTGCCGCGAATGGTGCCCACCAGGTCCACCAGATAGGCGCGCAAGCGGTTGAGGGAGGCTTCGATGTCGCGCAGTTCGCGGTTGGTCTTGCCCAAGGCAATCGGTTGGCTGAAGTCGCCTTCGGCCCAGGTCGACAGGGCCGGTGCCAGGTTGGTCAGCACCCGTGCCAGGCGCCGTTGCAGGGTATCGATCAGCAGGGCGATCAGCAGGATCAGGCCGATCATCACCCCTTGCATCAGGCGCACTTCGCCCTGGATCTTTGCGTGTTGCGCCCGCACGACGGGCTCCAGGCCGGCGATGGCCTGTTGCACACCGGCGATTTTCAGGTGGGTGCCGGCGGCGAGGTCGGCGCGCCGCTGGATCTGCTCGCGGGTACGCTTGAGTTCGGCCGGGTAGCGGGTCAGCAGGCTGTTGAGTTCGCGCTTGAGGTCGACGCCGGTGTCTTGTGTTTCGGTTTTTTCGCTGTTTTCCAGGCCCATCAGCGCCGAAAAGTCATCGGTGTTCGAACCGGCGTTGGCCTTGACTCCAAGTAAGGGCAGTTGCTCCAGCAGGTCGGCCTGGCCGCGGATATTGCTGACTTCGCGCTCCACATCATCCGCCAGTTCGGCGCGCCCGCTGCTCACCAGCTTGTCGCGGGCCAGGGACAGCTTGCCCAGGTGTTGGGACGCCGCCAGCAGCGGCGGCAGGTAGCGCGCCGCGGCGGGCGAATCGACGCCGATGGCGTACTGGCTCAGTTGCTCGAGGTTCGCGCCCAGTTCTCGCTCGGCCTGCAACAGCAGCGCTTGCGGGTCGCCGGCCAGTTTGCCGGCGGCGAGCAGGTCGGTTTTGCTGAAGGTGTCCAGCTCCTTCAGGCTGGGGCGCAGGCTTTGTGCGAGGTCGGCGGGCAATTCGTCCAGGTGCTGCAGCAGGCTTTCCAGGCTCTGGCTGGCGCTGCTCAAGCGCAGGGCGTCGCCGCTGGCCAGGTAGTCGTCGATGTTGCGTGCGGCCTGGTTCTGGAAGGTCTGCGACAACCCCAGGTAGCGTTCCATCAGCAAATAAGGCCGTTCCAGCGCGCGTTGCGACCACCAGAGCGTCGCCCCGAGTGCCAGGCACACGGCCACCAGAAGGAGGGTATTGAGATTGGTCAGCAGCTTCAGGCGCATGCGTGGTTTCAACCGACAGCAAAAGTTAAGTGCCTGAAGTTATTGCGTTTCTATTACAAAGTTATGACGGAATCGCTGGATTCTGGTGAAAAGATGGCACTTTGACTTGATGTGTGCGCGGCTTGAACCCGATTGCGTCCGGCATCCTTGGCGCGGTACAGCGCCTCGTCGGCTTGGGCGGCCATCATCAGGCTGTCGGAATCGTCGCACAGCTCCACCAGCCCGGCGCTGAAGGTACACCACAAGTCATGCGGCTGGGCCGGGTAGTGAATTTCGGCAAAGCGCCCACGGATTTCATCCAGCACCTTGCAGGCCGATTCCAAGTCGGTATCGGGCATCACAATCGCAAACTCTTCACCGCCGTAGCGGCCGATGTAGTCGGTCTTGCGCAAGCGCTGTTTGAGGAACAGCGCCAGGCTCTTGATCACGCGGTCGCCCATGGGGTGGCCGTGGCTGTCGTTGACGCGCTTGAAGTGGTCGATGTCGAGCATGGCAAAGCTCAACGGCTTGTTCTCGCGACGAGCGCGGAAGGTGCAGTCTTCGAGCAATTGCAGGATATGGGTGTGGTTGTACAGGCCGGTCAGGCTGTCGCGCACCATCCGCGCCTTGAGGTTGCGCGCACGGGCCGCGCGGTTGCGCACGGTGGTGATCAGGTGGCGCGGCTTGATCGGCTTGGTGAGGAAGTCGTCGCCGCCTTCGCTCATGGCGTCCAGCTGTTTATCCAGGTCGTCTTCGGCAGACAGGTAGATGATCGGCACGCTGACGTACCGGTCGTTATGACGGATCACCTTGGCCAGTTCGGTGCCGGTGCAGGCGGGCATGTACATGTCGAGGATGATCAGGTCGGGCTGGAAATCCGCCAGCTCGGCCATGGCCTGGATCGGCTCGATCAGCGTGCGGGTGATGATACCGGCGCTGTTGAGCAGGCGCTCGGTGTGCAGCGCCTGGGCCCGTGAGTCGTCGATGATCAGCACTTTATAGGGGTCGTATTGGGCGACGCAGGTCAGCACTTCGATCTTTTCCAGCAGGCTCGAGGCTTCCAACGTGCCGGTCAGGAACTCCTCGCCGCCGGCGCGCACGGCGGCGAGGCGGGTCGGGGTGTCGGTTTCATGCAGGCTGAAAAACAGCAACGGCAGCTTTTGCTCCAGGCCTTGCTGGGCCTCGGCGGCCAACTGGAGGCCGAGGCCCGGGCCGCAGAAATCCACGTCCATCACAATCGCCGACGGCAGGCGCTCGGCCATCGCCACGCGATACGCCGCCACGTTGTCCAGGGACTGGGCGCTCAGGCCAAAGAACTCCAGCTGCTTGGCCAGACGCTCGGCGCGATCATGATCGGCCAGCATCACGTAGATCGGCTTGCGCATCGGCGGCAGGAAGGTTTGCTCAAGCTGATCGCCCTGGCGCAGGCCGGTGCGGGACAGGCGTTGCATCAAGCGGTTGATTTCGGTGATCAGTTGACTGCTCAGGCGGCCGCGATTGGCGTCCACCGCTTTGAGCGACTCGCCGATGTGCTGCGCCAGTTGGCCGTGTTCGGGCTGTTCGAAGCGTTCGGCGAAGCGCAGCAGGCGCAGGTTGGCTTCGCTGAGTTCGGAGAAGTCGGCGTCGGACCATTCGCTGCGTTGCAGGCGCTGCCAGATCTCAAGAATTTGACGTGCCTGATGAATTACCCGCTGGGCAAAGTGCTGCTTGAGACGCTCACGGCTGGGGTCTTCTGGCTCGGTCATATCCTGACTACTAGTGAAGGTGCGTGCTGAGGTCGACTGGTGGCTCTATGCTAGCACCTCTTTTCGGTTACATGAGTGTCATACGTCAATTAACTGCGAGTCCCTGGCATTCATTTAGTGACTAATTGGTCGTGCAGCGGAAAACGCGCGCATCCTTTATAGTCGAATGCCCCCTGGGCGTCCGTTGGATCATAGTTGTAGGGCGAAAAGCCCCGCATTGACGGGCACGATGGGGTAGGGTTGCTGTCGGAGTGTTTGAACGCACGCCGTCGATTGAAGTGCATGAACTCAAGTGATTGAAAGGATATCGCCATGCTGGACTGGAAAAACCGTGCAGGCAGTGCCAAAGGCCCCGCCCCTGAACCCAAGTCGGCCAACCGCAGCTATTTGCGTAGCGTGCTGATGAGCCGAGCGGTGCTCAGCGTACTCGGCTTGTATCTGTTGGTCACCGGTGCTTTGGGTTGGTACTGGAGCGAAGAGCCGGCGCTGTTCCCGGTCCAGCAGAACGCCCAGCTTGCCGCTGAAAAGGAAGGCAAGCAGATGGTGTTGGGTTACACCACTGTGGAAACCCTCAAGACCGTGGCCGGCACCTTGCTCAACAAGCCCGGTGGCTATATTTCCAACGACCGTTTCCCGCCGGGCCTGTGGATGGACAACATGCCAAGCTGGGAATACGGCGTACTGGTGCAGGTGCGCGACCTGACCCGCGCCTTGCGTAAGGATTTCGCCCGTTCCCAGTCGCAGTCGGCGGAAGACGCCGACCTGGCGAAGGCTGAGCCGCGTTTCAACTTCGACAACAAGAGCTGGGTGCTGCCTTCCAGCGAGTCGGAGTACCAGGAAGGCATCAACTCCCTGAATCGCTATGAAGTGCGCCTGTCCGACCCGAACCAGCGCGGCGCCTTGTTCTATGCGCGCGCCGACAACCTCAACAACTGGCTGGGCGATGTCGCCACGCGCCTGGGTTCGTTGTCGCAACGTCTGTCGGCCAGTGTCGGCCGGGTCAAGCTGAACACCTCACTGAAAACCGAAGCGCTGGCGCCGGGTGAAGTGCCGCAGCTCGATGAAGAAGTGGTGGAAACCCCATGGATGCAGATCGACAACGTGTTCTACGAAGCCCGCGGCCAGGCCTGGGCCTTGTCCCACCTGTTGCGCGCCATCGAAGTCGACTTTGCCGACGTGCTGGCCAAGAAGAATGCGACGGTCAGCGTGCGCCAGATCATTCGTGAACTGGAGGCTTCGCAAGAGCCGGTCTGGAGCCCGATGATCCTCAACGGCAGCGGCTTTGGCATATTGGCCAACCACTCGCTGGTGATGGCCAACTACATTTCCCGGGCCAACGCGGCGGTGATCGACTTGCGTCAGTTGCTTAACCAAGGGTGATGATGGACGTGACTCAAAAGGAGGCCGCGCACCGCGCAGCCTCCGATGCGGAACTGATCTGCTGGGTCGACGAGCACGACAACCCGCTCGGCGCCCTGGTGCGCTCCGACCTGCGCCAGCGCGGCCTGATCGGCCGTTGCACCTTTATCTTCCTGTTCAACTCGGCAGGTGAACTGTGCGTACACCGACGCACCCTGAGCAAAGCCCTGTACCCCGGTTTCTGGGACACGGCGGCAGGCGGGATGGTGGCGGACGGCGAGAGTTATGCCGAGTCGGCCGCCCGCGAGCTTGAAGAAGAGCTCGGCGTGGGCGGGGTGGAGTTGGTCGAGCATGACCATTTCTACTTCGAGGACGGCGACAGCCGACTTTGGTGCAGATCCTACTCCGCCGTGTGGGACGGTGCGCTGTGCCTGCAGCCTGAAGAAGTCATGGAAGCGCGCTTTTTACCCCTTGAAATTGTCCTGCAGGAAGCGCAACAAAAGCCCTACTGCCCTGACGCGCAAGAGGGCTTGCGGCGCTATCTGGCCTCACGTCGCTAAAGTTGTATAAATTGGCGCGATTTGGCTCTTAGCAAGTGAGCTTTTTGTGGTTACACTGCGCGACTTTTCACCCGAACCACCCTTGTTCCACCCCCTGATTCCTGTAGGAGCGAGCTCGCTCGCGAAAACCTCAAGCGCGCTGTGGGCATCCTGAATGTCCGCGTCATCGTTGGCGATCTTCGCGAGCGAGCTCGCTCCTACAGGAATCGGGGGCAATGACATGGGGGGTTCGGTAGCGCTGCCCCTGCCTGAGTGGGGCTTCGCGGTCGGCAACCGCCTGAGCGTTTGCCGATCAGTCTTTGTCCTCACAAGAGGATTGCCGGTGGCCAAAAAAGCCGCATCCTTCGCCGCCCTCGGTGGCCTGGTATTTTCCACCGACGCAGGTCGACACTGCCCGGACTGTCGTCAGCCCGTGGACGCCTGTACCTGCAAACAAACCCTGATCCCCGAAGGCGACGGCATTGCCCGCGTGCGACGCGAGAGCAAAGGCCGTGGCGGCAAGACGGTGACCACCATCACCGGCGTACCGCTGGCCGAAGACGCGCTGAAGGAACTCGCCACCACGCTGAAAAAGCGCTGTGGCACCGGTGGCGCGTTGAAAGACGGGGTCATCGAGATCCAGGGCGATCACGTCGAGTTGCTGTTGGCCGAGCTGATCAAGCTCGGGTACAAGGCCAAGAAGTCCGGCGGCTGAAAGTCTCTTTCCAACCAGTGTCTAAACTCTGTCCTGCGAGTGGGGTCTGACCTTACTCACAGGCAAATCGTCATTTTCATTCTTTAGACTGCGCCAGCCTCCAACGAGGGGCGGCGCCTTCGACTTCATTTATAGGGGACTTCAATGTCCGTACGACGCACACGCAAAGACGATGGCAGCCAATGGACAGTTGCGGACAGCCGCAGTGTTTACGGGATTCGTCATTGGGGGGCCGGGTATTTCGCGATCAATGATGCCGGTCGCGTTGAAGTTCGTCCGAACGGCCCGAAAAGCACGCCTGTCGACCTGTACGAGCAAGTCGACGAGTTGCGCAAAAGCGGCTTGTCCTTGCCGCTGCTGGTGCGTTTCCCTGACATCCTGCAAGACCGCGTGCGCCAGTTGACCGGTGCGTTCGATTCGAACATCGAGCGTCTGGAATACCAGAGCAAATACACCGCGCTGTACCCGATCAAGGTGAACCAGCAGGAGGCGGTGATCGAAAACATCATCGCCACCCAGGACGTGTCCATCGGCCTGGAAGCCGGCTCCAAGCCGGAACTGCTGGCCGTGCTGGCCCTGGCGCCGAAAGGCGGGACCATCGTCTGCAACGGTTACAAGGACCGCGAATTCATCCGCCTGGCGCTGATGGGCCAGAAGCTGGGTCACAACGTGTTCATCGTGATCGAGAAAGAGTCCGAAGTTGAGCTGGTGATCGAAGAAGCCGCCAACCTCAAGGTCAAGCCACAGGTCGGCCTGCGCGTGCGCCTGTCGTCCCTGGCGTCGAGCAAGTGGGCCGACACTGGCGGTGAGAAATCCAAGTTCGGGTTGTCGGCGGCGCAACTGCTGTCGGTCGTCGAGCGCTTCCGCGCCGCCAGCCTGGACCAGGGCATCCGCCTGCTGCACTTCCACATGGGCTCGCAGATCGCCAACCTGGCCGACTACCAGCACGGGTTCAAGGAAGCCATTCGTTACTACGGCGAACTGCGCAACCTCGGCCTGCCGGTGGACCACATCGACGTCGGCGGCGGCCTGGGCGTGGACTACGACGGTACTCACTCGCGCAACGCCAGCTCGATCAACTACGACATGGACGACTACGCCGGTGTCGTCGTGGGCATGCTCAAGGAGTTCTGCGACGCGCAGAGCCTGCCGCACCCGAACATCTTCTCCGAGAGCGGCCGTTCCCTGACCGCCCACCACGCCATGCTGGTGGTGCAAGTCACCGACGTCGAGAAACACAACGACGAAATGCCGCAGATCGAGAACAAGGAAAACCTGCCGGAAACCGTGCAATGGCTGGTGGACCTGCTCGGCCCGACCGACATCGAGATGGTCACCGAAACCTACTGGCGCGCTACTCACTACATGAGCGACGTGGCCACCCAGTACGCCGACGGCAAACTGACCCTGGCGGAAAAAGCCCTGGCCGAACAGTGCTACTTCGCCGTGTGCCGTCGCCTGCATAACTCGCTGAAAGCGCGCCAGCGTTCGCACCGCCAGGTGCTCGACGAACTCAACGACAAGCTGGCGGATAAATACATCTGCAACTTCTCGGTGTTCCAGAGCCTGCCGGACACCTGGGCCATCGGCCAGGTATTGCCGATCCTGCCGCTGCACCGCCTCGACGAAGAACCGATGCGCCGCGCGGTATTGCAGGACTTGACCTGCGACTCCGACGGCAAGATCAAGCAATACGTCGACGAGCAGAGCATCGAGACCAGCCTGCCGGTACACGCGCTGAAAGAGGGCGAAGACTACCTGCTGGGTATCTTCCTGGTTGGCGCCTACCAGGAAATCCTCGGTGACATGCACAACCTGTTCGGTGACACCGACTCGGTGAACATCTATCAGCGTGAAGACGGTTCGGTGTACAGCGCCGGGATCGAGACCCACGACACCATTGAAGACATGCTGCGTTATGTGCACTTGTCGCCGGAGGAGTTGATGACGCATTACCGTGACAAGTGCGCGAGCGCGAAGATCAGTGCCAGCGAGCGCACGCAGTTTCTGGATGCGTTGCGCTTGGGCCTGACGCGTTCGTCTTACCTGTCCTCCTAAGCACCCATCCTTGTAGGAGCGAGCTTGCTCGCGAAAAACGTTCAGGCAACACGGGCATCCAGACAGCCCATGTCATCGTTGACGATCTTCGCGAGCAAGCTCGCTCCTACAGTGACGGTGACGGTGACGGTGACGGTGACGGTGACAGTGAGGGGGGCTTATGCCAGCCACTGATTCTGTCGGTTCAAACGCCAGGCAATCGTCCAAAGCGTAAGACTGCGCACGGCCATGAACAGCAGGAAGCTGATCCAAAGGCCGTGGTTGCCGTAGCCCTGCAACAGCCAGGCGAATGGCAGCAGGATCAGCACCGTCAGCAGCATGCCATTGCGCATTTCCCGCGCGCGCGTGGCGCCGATGAACAGCCCGTCCAGCAGATAACTCCACACCGCAATCAACGGCAGCACCGCCAGGTATGGCAGGTAGATGTCGGCGGTTTCGCGCACGCTGGGAATGTCGGTCTGCATGGCGATGAACAGGTGGCCGGCGAAGGTGAAGAGCAGGGCGAAACCGACGCTGGCGATCAGCGACCAACCGCAGGCGACCACTAATGAGCGGCGCAACGCCTGACGGTCGTGCGCGCCAATGGCATGGCCGCACAGGGCTTCGACCGCATGGGCCAGGCCGTCCAGGGCGTGGGCGGTCAGCAGCAGGCCGTTGAGCAACAGCGCGTTGGCGGCCACGGTGGCGTCGCCCAGGCGTGCGCCTTGCACCGTGATCATGAAAAACACCGACTGCAACGCCAGGCTGCGGATAAAAATATCGCGGTTCACCGCCAGCAGCGGGCGCCAGCTGTGCCAGCGTTGCAAGGCGGCCCAGGCGATATGCCCGGGGTAGGCGCGCAGGGCTTTTTGCGTCAGGGCCAGGCCGAGCAGGGCGCCGGTCCATTCGGCGATCACCGAGGCGCGTGCGGAGCCGACGACGCCCCAATCCAGGCCGAGGACGAACCACAGGTTGAGGGCGATGTTGACCAGGTTGGTGGTCAGCAGGATCGCCAGCGGCGCGCGGGCGTTTTGCGTGCCGAGGAACCAGCCGACCAAGGCATAGCTGGCAAGAGCGGCGGGCAGGCCGAACAGGCGGGTGTGGAAGAACTCGCGGGTCAGTTGATTGAGTTCGGGGGAGGGCTGCATCCATTCCAGGGCCAGGTGGCTCAGCGGGATGCCCACTGTACCGAGCAACATCGCCAGGCCCAGCGCCAACAGCAAACCTTGCAACAGGATTTGCCGCAGCGCCGCGCCATCGTTGCGCCCGGCGGCCTGGGCGGCGAAACCGGTGGAGCCCATGCGCAGAAAACCCATGGCCCAGGCCAGGAAGGTATACAGGCTGGCCCCGACCGCCACGGCGCCCAGTTGGTGGGCGTGGGGCAGGTGGCCGATGACCATGCTGTCGACCAGGGCCACCAGCGGTACCGAGATGTTCGACAGGATCATCGGCGCGGCCAGGGCCCAGACGCGGCGGTGGGTGGGGCGGTGGCGCCAGTCGGTCAGTAAGGTGGACATGCAGGCTCCTTGGGGGAGCGGCAT
The DNA here is from genome assembly GCF_023651955.1 of Pseudomonas sp. Y39-6. Classification (NCBI taxonomy): domain Bacteria; kingdom Pseudomonadati; phylum Pseudomonadota; class Gammaproteobacteria; order Pseudomonadales; family Pseudomonadaceae; genus Pseudomonas; species Pseudomonas sp. Y39-6. Next base: position 717,924 of record NZ_CP069594.1, read on the forward strand.
TGTAACTGTCCCCCCAGCACGCCGCAGAACCAATGTGGAATGGGGGGTTAAATGTGGGAGGGGGGCAAATGTGAGGAGGGCCAAATGTGGGGAGGGCCAAATATGAGGAGGGCCAAATGTGGGAGGGCCAAATGTGGGAGGGGGCTTGCCCCCGATTGCAGTGGATCAGCTACAAATAAGCTGACTGACTCACCGCCATCGGGGGCAAGCCCCCTCCCACATTTGGCCTCATTCCACATTTAGCTCTCATTCCACATTTGGCCTCATTCCACATTTAGCCCTCATTCCACATTTTGATTTTTTGTGATTTTGATCTTTTGTGTTTGTGGGATTTGGCTTGGATCGCGTGACGCGAAGAACCAAACTGCCCTCCGTCGGTCAATGTGACCAGCGCCACATCGGCTTGGCTGGCGCTGATATATAGTTCATCCCTCGGTTCCCTCTGACGACGAGTGCCCCATGCTTAACAAAGGACTGTTCCTGGCTTGCGCGCTGGCCCTGCTGAGCGCCTGCGATTCTTCCGATAAACCGACTGCGCCGAGCGCGCCGGCAGCCGCGAGCAGCGTGGCGCCGAAGCCGGCCAAGGCGGCGGTGGATGTGGCGGCGCTGAAGCAGCGCTACGCCGGGCGTGAGTTGAGTGTGGTGGACGTGTCCGAGGTGCAGTTGGACGGCGCCAGCACCTTGTCGGTGAGCTTTTCCATTCCGTTGGATCCGGAGCAGAAGTTCGCCGACAAGCTGCATCTGGTGGACAGCAAGTCGGGCAAGGTCGACGGCGCCTGGGAGCTGTCGGATAACCTGATGGAGTTGCGCCTGCGCCACCTGGAGCCGCAGCGCAAGTTGGTGCTGACGGTCGACCCGGGCGTGCGCGCGGTGAATGACAACCTGTTGCCCGCCGAGTACGTCGCCCGCCTGGAAACCCGTGACCTGCAAGCCACCGTCGGTTTCGCCAGCCGTGGCACGCTGTTGCCCACGCGGCTGGCCGAGGGGTTGCCGGTGATTGCGCTGAATGTCGACAAGATCGACGTCGAATTCTTCCGGATCAAGCCCGAATCCCTGCCATCGTTCCTCGCCCAGTGGGGGCGCAATACCAGCCTGCAAAGCTATGAATCGCGCGAACTGCTGCCGCTGGCCGATCTGGTCTACGGCGGCCGCTTCGACCTGAACCCGGCGCGCAATACCCGCGAAACCCTGTTGCTGCCGATCGCCGGCCTCAAGCAATTGCAGCAGCCGGGCGTATACCTGGCGGTGATGCGGGCGTCGGGCACCTACAACTATTCGCAACCGGCCACGCTGTTCACCTTGAGTGATATCGGCCTGTCGGTTCACCGCTACGCCAATCGCCTGGATGTGTTTACCCAGGCGCTGGACGGTGGCAAGGCGCTGGATGGCGTCGACCTCGAAGTGCTCGACGCCGAGGGCCGGGTGGTGGGCCAAGGCAAGACCGAGCAGGGCGGTCACGCCGAATTGCCGTTGCCGAAAAAGGCCCAGGTGCTGCTGGCCAAGCAGGGCGAACAAACCAGTCTGTTGCGCCTGGACAGCGCCGCGCTCGATCTGGCGGAGTTCGATATCGGCGGCCAACCGTCGCACCCGCTGCAGTTCTTTGTGTTCGGCCCACGCGATCTGTATCGCCCTGGCGAAACCGTGCTGCTTAACGCCTTGCTGCGCGACAAGGACGGCAACGCGGTCAAGCCGCAGCCGGTGAGCGTCGAAGTGCGCCGCCCGGATGAGCAGGTCAGCCGCAAATTCGTCTGGGACGCCGACGCCTCCGGCCTCTATCAATATCAACTGCAATTGGCCGGCGAAGCGCCGACCGGGCGTTGGCAGTTGGTGTTCGACCTGGGCGACGGCAAGCCGCAGTTGTACGAGTTCCTCGTCGAAGACTTCCTGCCCGAGCGCCTGGCGCTCGAACTCAAGGGCAGCGACACGGCATTGAGCCCGGCGGATAACCCGGTCATTCAGGTCAACGGCCGCTACCTCTACGGCGCGCCGGCGTCGGGCAACCGGGTCAGCGGGCAGGTGTATGTGCGTCCGCTGCGCGAGGCGGTGAAATCGCTGCCGGGTTACCAGTTCGGCTCCGTCACCGAAGAAGAGCTGAGCCAGGATTTCGAACTGGATGAAAGCGTGCTCGACGCCAAGGGCCAGGAAGCCCTGACCCTGGAAAGCAAATGGGCCGACGCCAAGTCGCCGCTGCAACTGATCGTGCAAGCCAGCCTGCATGAGTCGGGCGGGCGGCCGATCACCCGGCGCCTGGTGCAGCCGATCTGGCCGGCCGAGCAGTTGCCGGGCCTGCGCGGGCTGTTTGACGGCAAGGAAACCAACGGCGACGGCCCGGCGGAATTCGAAGTGCTGCTGGCCAACCAGGACGGGCAGAAACTCGCCGCGAAAAACCTCAAGGTCCGCCTGGTGCGCGAGCGCCGTGACTACTACTGGAATTACTCGGACAGCGACGGCTGGAGCTACCACTACAACGAGAAATTCCTCAACCTCGACGAACAGAGCCTGGACATCAAGGCCGGCGACACCGCCAAAGTCAGCTTCCAGGTGGAGTGGGGCCCGTACCGCGTCGAGGTCGAAGACCCGCAGACCGGGCTGGTCAGCAGCCTGCGCTTCTGGGCCGGCTACCAGGCCCAGGACAACACCGAAGGCGGCGCCGTGCGCCCCGATCAGGTCAAGCTGGCGCTGGACAAACCCGCCTATGGCGACGGCGATACCGCCAACGTCACGGTGACGCCGCCGGCGGCCGGTAAAGGCTACCTGCTGGTCGAGTCCGCCGAGGGGCCGCTGTGGTGGCAGGCGATCGACGTGCCGGCCGAGGGCAAAAGCTTCGCCGTGAAACTCGACCCGAAATGGGCGCGCCATGACCTCTACGTCAGTGCCCTGGTGATCCGCCCCGGCGAGCGCAAAGCCAACATCACCCCCAAACGGGCGGTGGGCCTGCTGCACCTGCCGCTGGATCGCACCCAGCGCAAACTGGGGCTGACCCTCACCGCGCCGGAAAAAATGCGCCCCAAACAAGCGCTGACGGTGAAAGTTACCGCGAAAAATGCCGACGGCAGCGTGCCCAAGCAGGTGCATGTGCTGGTGGCGGCGGTGGACGTGGGCATCCTCAATATCACCGAATACCCGACGCCCGATCCGTACTCCAGCCTGTTCGGCCGCAAGTCGTATGGCGTGGACCAGTTCGACATCTATGGTCAACTGATCGAAGCCGGCCAGGGCCGCCTGGCGAGCCTGGCCTTCGGCGGTGACGCCGCATTGGCCAAGGGCGGCAAACGCCCGGACACCAGCGTGACCATCGTCGCCCTGCAAAGCGCACCGGTGACGTTGAACGCGCAGGGCGAGGGTGAAGTCAGCGTCAATATCCCCGACTTCAACGGCGAGTTGCGCCTGATGGCCCAGGCCTGGAGCGATGACCGCTACGGCATGGCTGAAGCCAAAACCGTGATCGCCGCACCGCTGATTGCCGAACTGTCGGCGCCGCGCTTCCTCGCGGGCGGCGACCAGACCAGCTTGGCGCTGGACCTGTCCAACCTGTCGGGCAAGGCGCAAAAGCTCGACGTGCAACTGAGCGCCGAAGGGCAACTGGAACTGGTCGACAACGCCGCGCAATCGCTTGAACTGAAACAGGGCCAGCGCACCACGCTGCGCATCCCGGTGAAAGCCTGGGGCGGTCTGGGGCAGGGCAAGCTCAAGGTCACGGTGAATGGCCTGGACCTGCCCGGTGAAAACCTGCCGCCGTTCAGCCGCGAATGGACCTTGGGCGTGCGCCCGGCCTATCCGGCCTTGCTCAAGCACTATCGTGCGGTGCTCAAGGAGCAGCCGTGGAGCTTGCCGGCGGGGGCGCTCGATCAATTCGACAGCGCGGGGCGCGAGGCGTTGTTGAGCCTGTCGAGCCGGCCGCCGTTGAACCTCGGCGCGCAAATCAGTGCGCTCAAGGCTTACCCCTACGGTTGCCTGGAGCAGACCGCCAGCGGCCTGTACCCGTCGCTGTATGCCGACGATGCCTTGCTCAAGCGCCTGGGCATCAAGGGTGAGCCGGACGCCGAGCGCAAACGCAAGATCGAGCTGGGCATCGAACGCCTGCTGGGCATGCAGCGCTACAACGGCAGCTTTGGCTTGTGGGGCGCCGATGGCGAAGAGGAATACTGGCTGACTGCCTATGTCACCGACTTCCTGCTGCGCGCCCGCGACCAGGGCTTCGCCGTGCCGCCGCAAGCCTTGAAGAAAGCCAGTGAGCGTCTGCTGCGGTATGTGCAGGAGCGCAACCTGATCGAAGTTGATTACAGCGACAACGCCGAGCACACCCGCTTCGCTGTGCAGGCCTACGCCGGCCTGGCACTGGCGCGCAGTCAGCAGGCGCCGTTGGGCGCGTTGCGCAGTCTGTTCGAGCGGCGCAGCGATGCGCGCTCCGGGTTGCCACTGGTGCAACTGGCCATCGCCTTGCAGAAAATGGGCGACCAGCCGCGTGCCGATCAAGCCTTGCTCGCAGGGCTGGCGGCGCAGCGCAATGCCAAGGAATGGCTGGCCGACTACGGCAGCCCGCTGCGCGACCAGGCGATGATCCTGGCGTTGCTCGAAGAAAACGACCTGGCCAAGGGCAAGCGTGAAGAGCGCTTGTTCACCTTGTCGGATCAGTTGGCAGCCAGCCCGTACCTGTCGACCCAGGAACGCAACTCGCTGTTCCTGGCCGGGCGCCTCGGGTTCGCCCAGCCCGAGTCGAATTGGCAGGTGTCGCTCACCGGCAGCGGCGGCGTGCGCGAATTGAATAATCAACAGTCGACGCTGGCGTTGACGGGCGCGCTGCTGTCCAGCGACCTGAGCCTGCGCAATCAGGGCGAGACGCCGGTGTACCAGCAGTTGACGATCTCGGGTTATCCACAAGTGCCACCGGCCGCTGGCGGCGACAACCTGAGCATCCGCCGCGAATACCTGGGCATGAACGGCCAGCCGCTGAACCTGCGTAGCCTCAACAGCGGCGACCTGGTGCTGGTGCATCTGGCGGTCAGCGCCAAGCAGCGTGTACCGGACGCCCTGGTGGTGGACCTGCTGCCGGCAGGCCTGGAGCTGGAAAACCAGAACCTCGCGCAAAGCGCCGCAAGCCTGGAAAACGCCAGCAGCCAGGTGAAGGAATGGCGCGAGTCGATGCAGAACGCCTCGCTCAAGCATCAGGAGTTTCGTGATGACCGCTACGTGGCGGCGATGAACCTGGATGGCTATGGCACCACGCACTTGTTGTATCTGGCGCGGGCGGTGACGCCGGGGACGTATCGGGTGCCGCCGCCGCAGGTGGAGTCGATGTATCGGCCGAACTGGCAGGCGGTGGGTGAGACGCCGGCTGACTTGGTGATCAAGGGGCGTTGAAAGCTCGATGTGGAATGGGGGCTAAATGTGCAGTGGAGGCTAAATCTGGGAATGGGGCTAAATGTGGAATGAGGGCTAAATGTGGGAGGGGGCTTGCCCTCGATGGCGGTGGGTCAGTCACCTGATGCATTGACTGAAATACAGCTATCGGGGGCAAGCCCCCTCCTACAGGGATTGGTGGTGTTTTTTTGGGGTTAGTGGACTACCCAGCTGAGTAGCCACAGGCCGAGCATCAGCCAGATGATGCCCATGATGATCGATGCGCGCATGAAGGCGCGTACCGCCGAGTACAGCAGCATCAGGCCGAGGATCAGGGTAATGATGCTGATGATGGAAGTGTCCATGCCCAAGGTACGCGACAGGCCATCGATAAAGTTGCCACCGGCGTGGGTCAAGGCACCGAAGATGCCGCTGAGGCCGTCGACGATAAAACGGATGACGGAACCGAGCGCCTGGCCCAACCATTCGAAGAAGCTTTCTACCTGCATGTGTGTGTCCTGATGAGAAGGTGGGCGTGTCTGTGCCTTTGGTTGTTATTGCGACAGGCTAGTTCCCTACAAGCATAGAGGTTTGCCCGTTTGAGTTTGCGTTTAGTTGCTCGCTGGACCCTCGCGAGCCTGCTCCTGATGATTGCCCTGCTGTGGTTGGCCGACCGCATCTGGCCCCTGCCGCTGCCCAAGGACGACCTGGCGCGGGTGGTGCTGGCCGAGGATGGCACGCCGTTGTGGCGGTTTGCCGATGCCAATGGCGTGTGGCGTTACCCGGTGCAAACCGCTGAGGTGTCGCCGTATTACCTCGATGCGTTGCTCACCTACGAGGACCGTTGGTTCTACCAGCACCCCGGCGTAAACCCGTTCGCGCTGGCGCGGGCGACGTGGCAGAACCTGACCGGTGCGCGGGTGGTGTCGGGCGGTAGCACCTTGTCGATGCAGGTCGCCCGTTTGCTCGATCCCCATTCGCGCACGTTCCACGGCAAGCTGCGCCAGCTGTGGCGCACCGCGCAGTTGGAATGGCACTTGTCCAAGGCCGAGATTCTCAACCTGTACCTGAACCGCGCGCCGTTTGGCGGCACCTTGCAAGGCGTGGCGGCGGCCAGTTGGGCGTATCTGGGCAAGTCGCCGGCGCAACTGACCCACGCCGAAGCCGCCTTGCTCGCGGTGTTGCCCCAGGCGCCGAGCCGCCTGCGCCCCGACCGCCACCCCCAGCGCGCCCAGGAAGCGCGGGACAAGGTGCTGCGTCGCCTCGGCGAGTTCCAGGTATGGCCGTCATCGGCAGTGGCCGAAGCGCTGGAAGAACCGTTGCTGCTCGCGCCGCGCCTGGAGCCCAGCCTGGCGCCCTTGCTCGCCCGTCGCCTGAACCGCCCCGACAGCCCGCCGCTGATCCGCACCACCCTGGATGCCACCCTGCAACGCCGTCTCGAAGACCTGCTGCTGGGCTGGCGCGCGCGTTTGCCGGAATACACCTCGGCGGCGATCCTGGTGGTGGAGGAAGACAGCATGGCCGTGCGCGCCTACCTCGGCTCGGTGGACATCAATGATGCCAAGCGCTTCGGCCATGTGGACATGATCAGCGCCCTGCGTTCGCCGGGCTCGACCCTCAAGCCCTTCCTGTATGGCATGGCCCTGGACGACGGGCTGATTCACTCCGAATCGCTGTTGCAGGATGTGCCCAGGCGCTATGGCGATTACCGGCCGGGCAACTTCTCCATGGGCTTTACCGGCGCGGTGCCGGCGAGCACGGCGTTGTCCAGTTCGCTCAACCTGCCGGCGGTGCAGTTGCTGGAAGCCTACGGGCCGAAGCGCTTCGCCGCGCAGATGCGTATCGGCGGGGTGCCGCTGGCGCTGCCGGCGTTGGCCGAGCCGAACCTGGCGCTGATCCTGGGCGGCGCGGGCAGTCGCCTGGAAGATCTGGTGAGCGGCTACAGCGCTTTCGCCCGCGACGGCAGGAGCGCCACGATTCGATTACAGCCGGACGATACGCTTAGAGAACGGCCTTTACTGTCGCCAGGGTCCGCCTGGATTGTGCGGCGTATCCTCAGCGGCCAGGCGCGGCCCGACCGCGACCCGCGTGCTGAACTGGTGCAGCGCCCGGTGCTGGCCTGGAAAACCGGCACCAGCTACGGGTTCCGCGATGCCTGGGCGATCGGCGTGGGGCCGCGCTATTTGATCGGCGTGTGGATCGGCCGCCCCGACGGCACGCCAGTGCCGGGGCAGTTCGGCTTGGCCTCGGCCGCGCCCTTGATGTTGCAGGTACACGATGTGTTGACCAACCGCGACAGCCAGCGTGGCATCAGCGCGCCGGTCAAACCGGTGCCGGCGAATGTCGGCGTGGCGGCGATCTGCTGGCCGCTGGGCCAGCCCATGAGTCGCAGCGATCCGAATTGCCGGCGCCAGCGCTTCGCCTGGACGCTGGACAACACCACGCCACCGACCTTGCTGGCACTGGATCAACCGCTGGGTGTGGGCTTGATGGAAAGCGTCTGGGTCAACCCCAAGGGTTTGAGGGTGGACGCCCATTGCCCGGGCGCGCAGTTGCAGAACATTGCCCTGTGGCCCGCGCCGTTGGAACCCTGGCTACCGCGGGCCGAACGCCGCGACGCACGCTTGCCGGCCGCGGACCCCGATTGTCCGCCGCCGGCCCTGGCGGCGTCCTCGCCGTTGTCGATCGTCGGCGTGCGCGAAGGCGATCAACTGCGCCTGCCCGCCGCCAGCCAACAGGCGCTGCGCCTGAAGATCTCGGCGCTGGGCGGCAGCGGCCGGCGCTGGTGGTTCCTCAACGGTGCGCCGTTGGGCGACAGCGCCAACCAGGACAGCATCAACGCCAGTTTCGAGCAATTGGGCCGCTACCAGCTCAGCGTTCTCGACGAGGCCGGCCAAACCGCCCGAATCGAATTCAGCGTCGTCGACTGAATCGCCATCACTGCCAAACCAACCCCCACATTCCGATGTGTGAATCCATTCAAATGTGGGAGCAGGCTTGCCTGCGATAGCGCCCTAAAGTCCATCCCCCCGGATTCACTTGCCTTCATCCCTGATCCCCCCGAAGCTATACCCCTTCAGGAGCCCCTCATGAACCTCGAACACCTCACCGAACGCCTGCATCGCATCCGCGATACCAACGATTGGAAACAATTCCACAGCCCGAAAAACCTGGCCATGGCCGCCAGCGTGGAAATGGCCGAGTTGGTGGAAATCTTCCAATGGCTCACCGAAGACCAGTCGCGCCAGTTACCCGCCGACACACTCGCCCATGCCGGCCAGGAAGTCGGCGATATCGTGCTGTACCTGCTGTTGCTGTGCAGCGAGTTGGGCCTGGACATGAACGAGGTGGTGCGCGCCAAGCTGGCCGACAGCGAACGGCGGTTTCTCCATGAGTGATCGTCACTTCGACCAACTGGCCACGCGTTTTGCCGAGAAGATCTACGGCGGCGCCAAGGGCGCGATTCGCCTGGCGGTGTTGCAGGCCGACCTCACCGAAGCCCTGCCGCAACGGCCGTTGCGTGTGCTGGATATCGGCGCGGGCCTGGGGCACATGTCGCTGTGGCTGGCCGAGCGCGGGCATCAGGTGACCCTGGCCGAACCCGCCGAGCCGATGCTGAGCGGTGCGCGCCAACGCTTCGCCGAGGCCGGGCAGAGCGCGACCTTCATCCATGCGCCCTGGCAAGACCTGCTCGGCCAACTCACCGAACCCTACGATGTGGTGCTGTGCCACGCCGTCCTCGAATGGCTGGCCGAACCCCACGCTATCCTGCCCGTGCTGCACCAGTTGACGGTGCCTGGCGGCTGGCTGTCCCTGGCGTTCTACAATCGCGATGCGCTGATTTACCGCAACCTGCTCAAAGGCCACTTCCGCAAAATGCGCAAGAACGACATGGCCGGCGAAAAACAGAGCCTGACCCCGCAGCAGCCGCTCGACCCGCGAGAGCTGGCGGCGCAACTCGAGGGGCTTTGGCAGGTCGAAAGCCAGAGCGGCGTGCGGGTGTTCCACGATTATATGCCGGTGGAATTCCAGGCCCGCGTGGCGTTGCAGGATGTGCTGGAGATGGAGCTCGCCCATCGTCGTCACCCAAGCTTTGCCGGACTTGGGCGTTATTTGCACTGGATCTGCCGTCCGGTTTAAGCGGCCCAGTCAGTGGAGGTCGAAATGCGTCGTTTCGGGTTAATCCTGTTGTTCCTTGGGCTGGGCGCCTGCTCCAGCCCCAATCCCTACGTGGCCACCTCGGCGCCGATGCCGCCGGCTCCGGCCCAGGCGGCCAGGACCTTTGATGCCAGCGCCTACCCCGCGCCGGTGCGTGACTACGGCGCCTACCGCATTTGGGCCTGGCGCAACGGCCAGTTGCCAGCGGGCACGGCCTGGGCGGACTCGGCGCAGATTGCCGAAGCGGTCAGCGGCGCCCTCGACCAGCGAGGCTTGCGCCCCCTGCACGACAACCGCGCGCCCGACCTGCTGGTGAGCGCCGACGTGCATCTGGAGAAGCGCCTCAAGCAGGTCCAGGATGACTACGGCTATGGGTACGGTGGCTACAATCGTTATGGCAATGGCTACGGCATGTACAACTCGGCGCCGATCGTGCGTACCTATGAAGTTCAGGTCGTGGTGGTGCGGGTCAATCTGTTCGATGCACGCAGCGGTCAGCCGGTGTGGAGCGCCAGCGCCGAAACCGGCAGTCAGGGCAGCCTCAGTGAGCGAGCGGATGCGTTGCGCAAGGCTGTGCAAAAGGCAATGACGGCGTATCCTCCCAGTTAACAGCTATTCTCATTTAATGCCCGGGTCGCTCGTTGGAGAACCATCATGTTTGGACGTATCGCAACGCTCGCTTTGGTCGTGCTGCTGGGCGGTTGCCAGACCAGCCAGGTCAACCACGATTTCGATGCCAGCCGGGACTTCGGCGCCTACCGCAGTTGGGCCTGGAAAGACCCGGCGCTGCAATACCGTCCCGATGATCCGCGGATCAAGAGCGACCTCACCGAACAACGTATCCGCCAGGCCGTCGGTGAACAACTCGACCAACGCGGCCTGCGCCCTGCGGCGGCGGGCACTCGGGCGGACCTGAATGCGCAGGCCTACCTGATCGTCGAAGACCGCCAGCAACAAGTCAGCACCAACTACGGCGGCGCCTGGGGCGGGCCGTGGAATGGCTACTGGGGCGCGCCGATGTACAACGAAACGCGCAACATCACCTACAAGGTGGCGACCATCCAGATCGACCTGCTCGACGGCAAGGACGGCAAACTCGTCTGGCGCGGCAGCGACGAGCAGATCATGGCCAACTCGCCCGAGCCGCAGGATCGCAGCAACGCCATCCGCAAGACGATCGCGCGAATCCTTTCCAGCTACCCGCCGCGCTGACACGCTGTTGCCCCGAGAGAGATGAGCGGCCGGTTTCAGCCAATCGGCTGCCACCGGCCGACCATGTGTTCAATCTCCCCCGCGCCTTTCAACCACAACTGGCCACTGGAACCGGCGACGCTGGCGTGCAGGGTGACCTCGCTGGGCAGGCGCACCGGTTTCTTGAATTCGACCTCTATTTCGATATTCGCCGCAGGCAGGTGCTCGCCGAGGGCGGCGAGGGTGCGCGCCTTGTTCCACAGGCCGTGGGCGATGGCTTGGGGGAAACCGAATAGTCTGGCGGTCAGGGCGCTCAAGTGGATCGGGTTGTAGTCGCCGGACACCCGGGCGTAACGACGGCCGATATCGGCCGGGGCTTTCCAGCGGGTCAGTTCGCTGACCTGGGTGGGCGTGGGCAAGGCGTCGTCCGCCGCTGCGCCGTCGAGCTTCACGCCACGGCAGAGCATGCGGCTCTGCGCTTCCCACAGCAGGCCGAGGGCATCTTCGGCGGTGGTCACCAGCTCAAACGTTGCGCCTTTGGCGTGGGGTTTGAGATGGTGTGCGTGGACGGCGATGGTCAGCTCACTCACCGCCCCCAAGGGCCGATACACACGGATGCGATTGCGCAGGTGGACCAGCCCCAACAACGGGAACGGAAACGATGGCGCCGTCAGCAGTTTTAACTGCAGGCCGAACGCCAGCACCTGCGGATACGTCGCCGGCAGCATCGGGCTGTCGGCAAAGCCACACACGTGGCGATACGCTGCCACCTGCTCGGGGTTGACGCTCACGCGGCAGCGAAACCCCTGCTCGGGCAAATGGCTGCCGGTGATCCTGCGCTTGAGCGCCGCGCGCCAGTACAACGGCGCAAGCTGCGGCGGGTGGTCCAGGGTGGTCCAGTCCATGCTTACGCTCCCAGTACACTTTGCCCACACACCCGCAGCACCTGGCCGCTGACCGCGCCGGAACCGGGCTGACCGAGCCAGGCGACCGCTTCGGCGACGTCCTGCGGCAAGCCGCCCTGGCCCAGGGAACTCATGCGGCGCCCGGCCTCACGCAGGGCGAAGGGGATATGCGCGGTCATCTGGGTTTCGATAAAACCGGGAGCCACGGCGTTGATGCTGATCCCTCGCGCTTTCAACAGCGGCGCCCAGGCCTGGGCCAAGCCGATCAGCCCGGCCTTGCTCGCGGCATAGTTGGTTTGCCCGCGGTTGCCGGCAATCCCGCTGATGGAGGCCAGCAGCACCACGCGTGCGTTGTCGTGCAGGGTGCTGCTGTCGAGCAGGGCCTTGGTCAGCACTTGCGGCGCATTGAGGTTGACCGCCAGCACGGCGTCCCAGTATTCCGGGGTCATGTTGGCGAGGGTTTTGTCGCGGGTGATGCCGGCGTTATGGACGAGGATGTCGAGGCCGTCCGGCAGTTGTTCGATCAACTGGCGGGCGGCGTCTTCGGCACAGATGTCCAGCACGATGCTGCGCCCTCCCAGGCGCGCCGCCAGGGCTTCGAGGTCAGCCTTGGCCTGGGGCACGTCCAGCAGAATCACCTCGGCGCCGTCGCGGGCGAGGGTTTCGGCGATGGCGGCGCCAATGCCGCGTGCCGCGCCGGTGACCAGCGCCTTACGCGCGGCAAGCGGGCGGGTCCAGTCTTCGACGGGGGTGGCGCAGGCTTCCAGGCGAATCACCTGGCCCGAGATGTAGGCACTTTTGGGCGACAGGAAAAACCGCAACGCCCCTTCCAGCTGGTCCTCGGCACCTTGGCCGACCGACAGCAATTGCAATACGCCGCCGTTGCGCAGTTCTTTGGCCAGGGAGCGGCTGAACCCTTCGAGGGCGCGCTGGGCGCTGGCGGCGAACGGGTCGCTGAGACTTTCCGGCGCGCGGCCGAGGATCACCAGGTGCGCGCTGTGATCGAGGTTTTTCAGCAGGGGCTGAAAGAACTCGCGCAATTGCTTGAGCTGGTCGGTGTGTTGCAAGTCGCTGGCGTCGAACACCAGCGCCTTGAGCTTGGGGCCATGCCCGGGAATCCAGGCCGGGGCTTCCAGCGGCCCGGCGCCGTAGCTATAAATGGCCTCGGTGAGTTTGTGCGCAAACGCCAGCACCTTGGCCGCCAGCGCCCCGCCGCCGAGCAGCAGCGCGCCGTCGACCGGGCGCAGACGCCCGGCTTGCCAGCGCTCCAGGCGTACCGGTGACGGCAGGCCAATGGCGGCGACCAGGCGATGGCCGAGGCTTGAGTTGGCGAAGTCGATATAACGGTCAGACATGGAACGCTCTCCAAAGGCTGGGGTTCAAAGGGTTGACCACCTCGCGGCGGCAGTCGTTCGATTGAGCCTAGGCTAGTCTGAACGACTTACCCCACAACCGACAGGGAGCTTTCCATGACTCAATTGCGCCGTGTAGCGATCATTGGCGGTAATCGCATTCCTTTCGCCCGCTCCAATGGCCCGTATGCCACGGCGAGCAACCAGGCGATGCTGACGGCGACCCTCGAAGGCCTGATCGAGCGCTACAACCTGCACGGCCTGCGCCTGGGCGAGGTGGTCGCCGGCGCGGTGCTCAAGCATTCGCGCGACTTCAACCTGACCCGCGAATGCGTGCTGGGTTCGCGCCTGTCGCCGCAAACCCCGGCCTATGACATTCAGCAGGCCTGCGGCACCGGGCTGGAGGCGGCGTTGCTGGTGGCCAACAAGATTGCCCTGGGCCAGATCGAATGCGGGATTGCCGGTGGGGTGGACACCACGTCCGACGCACCGATCGGGGTGAACGAAGGGCTGCGCAAGATTCTGCTGCAGGCCAACCGCAGCCAATCCTTGGCGGACAAACTAAAACTTTTGTTACAACTCCGTCCCCATCACCTCAAACCCGAGCTGCCGCGCAATGGCGAACCCCGCACCGGTTTATCTATGGGTCAGCACTGTGAGCTGATGGCGCAGACCTGGCAGATTCCGCGCGCCGAGCAAGACCAGCTCGCCCTGGAGAGCCACCAGAAAATGGCCGCGGCCTACGCCGAAGGCTGGCACAACGATTTGCTCACCCCGTTTCTGGGCCTGACCCGCGACCACAACCTGCGCCCCGACCTGACCCTGGAAAAACTCGCCGGCCTCAAGCCCGCCTTCGAGCGCAGCGCCAAAGGCACGCTCACCGCTGGCAACTCCACGCCGCTGACGGACGGCGCCTCCCTGGTGTTGCTCGGCAGCGAGGCCTGGGCCAGGGAGCGCGGCTTGCCGATCCTGGCTTACCTGCGCGATGGCGAAGCGGCGGCGGTGGATTTCGTCAACGGCGCCGAAGGCCTGTTGATGGCGCCGGTGTACGCCGTGCCGCGTTTGCTGGCGAGGAATGGCCTGACACTGCAGGACTTCGATTACTACGAGATCCACGAAGCATTCGCTGCCCAAGTGTTGTGCACGCTCAAGGCTTGGGAAGATGCGGATTACTGCAAGACGCACCTGGGGCTGGACGCGCCGCTGGGTTCGATCGACCGCAGCCGCCTCAACGTCAAGGGCAGTTCCCTGGCCGCCGGGCATCCGTTTGCCGCGACGGGCGGGCGTATCGTCGCCAACCTGGCCAAGCTGTTGGACGTCGCGGGCAAGGGGCGCGGGCTGATTTCAATCTGTGCCGCCGGAGGGCAGGGCGTGACAGCGATCATTGAACGCTGAATTGCGTGGAAAACTGGCATATTGGATGCATTCTTCGGTGGTCAAAGCTCGGTAGCCCCTCCCCGAGGCGAGCCGATTGCCGTATAACGAGTGCCATACGCGTGTTTGGTAATAAAGGACCCACAATAAAAGCTGATGAAGACTCCTAAACGCATTGAACCCCTGATCGAAGACGGTCTGGTCGACGAAGTGCTGCGCCCACTCATGAGTGGTAAAGAAGCAGCTGTTTATGTGGTGCGCTGCGGCAACGAATTGCGTTGCGCCAAGGTTTACAAGGAGGCGAACAAACGAAGTTTTCGTCAAGCGTCCGAATACCAGGAAGGCCGAAAGGTCCGTAACAGCCGGCAGGCCCGGGCGATGGCCAAGGGTTCCAAATTCGGTAAGAAAGAAACCGAAGATGCCTGGCAGAACGCCGAAGTCGCGGCGTTGTTCCGCCTGGCCGGCGCGGGCGTTCGCGTGCCCAAGCCGTATGACTTCCTTGAAGGCGTGCTGTTGATGGAGCTGGTGGCCGACGAGTACGGCGATGCGGCGCCGCGCCTGAACGACGTGGTGCTGGAGCCGGACCAGGCGCGCGAGTACCACGCGTTCCTGATCTCCCAGATCGTGCTGATGCTGTGTACCGGCCTGGTGCATGGTGACCTGTCGGAGTTCAACGTACTGCTCACGCCGACCGGCCCGGTGATCATCGACCTGCCCCAGGCGGTGGATGCGGCGGGCAACAACCACGCGTTCAACATGCTGGAGCGGGATGTGGGCAACATGGCTTCCTACTTCGGGCGCTTTGCCCCGGAGCTGAAGAAGACCAAGTACGCCAAGGAAATGTGGGCGCTGTACGAAGCCGGCACCTTGCACCCGGCCAGCATCTTGACCGGCGAGTTCGACGAACCGGAAGAACTGGCCGACGTGGGCGGCGTGATCCGCGAGATCGAAGCGGCGCGACTGGACGAAGAGCGGCGCCAGGCGGCTCGCGCGGCGGATGATGCGCCACCGAGCAAAACGCCTGACGAACCACCGCCACCGCCTTGGATGCAGTGACCCCCCAAGCTGTTGTCGATATAAACAGTGTGGAAGTGATCTTCAGGCAATTGGAGATCTAAAAAGTGTAGAAGTGATCTTCAGGTAATTGGAGATCTAAATGTGGGAGGGGGCTTGCCCCCTCCACATTGGTTTTGTGTACACCCCTTACCCCCTTCAGGCGCAGCAACCTCCCGACGCGTGGAAGTGATCTTCAGGCAATAGAAGATCTAAAAATGTGGGAGGGGGCTTGCCCCCGATAGCGCCGTGTCAGTCGATACGTATATTGACTGGTCCACCGCTATCGGGGGCAAGCCCCCTCCCACATTGGTTTTGTGTACACCCCTTACCCCTTCAGGCGCAGCAACCACCCGACGCCAATTCCTTGAGAATCGGACAGTCCGGCCGATGATCGCCGTGGCAGTGTTCCACCAGGTCCTGCAACGTATCGCGCAACTGCCCCAGCTCCAGAATCTTTTGGTTCAGCTCCTCGATATGCTGGCGCGCCAAGGCCTTCACATCGGCGCTGGCCCGTTGCCGGTCCTGCCACAACGTCAGCAGCTTGCCGACTTCTTCCAATGAAAACCCCAGGTCCCGCGAGCGCTTGATGAACGCCAGGGTGTGCAAATCGTCGGCACCGTACACGCGATAGCCGCTCTCGGTGCGATGGGCGGCTTTGAGCAGGCCGATGGATTCGTAGTAGCGAATCATCTTGGCGCTCAAACCGCTTGAACGCGCCGCCTGGCCGATGTTCATGCTCATGGATGTGGGTCCTCCAGATCCTTGGGTTTCCAGGTTTTCAACAACAGCGCATTGCTCACCACGCTGACGCTGGACAAGGCCATCGCCGCGCCGGCCAACACCGGGTTGAGCAGGCCGAACGCCGCCAGGGGAATACCGATCAAGTTATACACAAAAGCCCAGAACAGGTTCTGGCGGATCTTCGCGTAGGTCTTGCGGCTGATCTCCAGCGCGGCCGGCACCAGGCGTGGATCGCCGCGCATCAGGGTGATGCCGGCAGCGTGCATGGCCACGTCGGTGCCGCCGCCCATGGCGATGCCGATGTCGGCGGCGGCCAGGGCCGGGGCGTCGTTGATGCCGTCGCCGACCATCGCCACCACGCCGGTTTTTTTCAGTTCGGCGACGGTGGCGGCTTTGTCGGCCGGGAGCACTTCGGCGTGGACATCGTCGATGCCCAGCGCCTGGGCGACTACCCGCGCACTGCCGCGATTATCGCCGGTGAGCAAATGGCTGCTGATGTGCCGCGCCTTGAGTTGGGCCACGGCTTCCAGCGCGCCGGGCTTGAGAGTGTCGCCGAAAGCGAACAGCCCGAGTACCCGCGGTTGCGCGCCTTGCTCGATCAGCCAGGACAAGGTGCGGCCCTCGGCTTCCCAGGCCTTGGCCGAAGCGTTCAGTGCGCCCGCGTCCAGCCCGTTGTCTTCCAGCAGACGGCGGTTGCCCAGGGCCAGCGGCCGACCGTCGAGGGTGCCGGCAATGCCGCGCCCGGTCAGGGACTGGCTGGCGCTCACATCGGCCACGTTTAGCCCTTGTTCGTGGCAGGCATCCAGCACCGCCTTGGCCAGCGGGTGTTCGCTGCCGCGTTGCAAGGCGCCGGCCTGTTGCAGCAGCAGCGGTTCGTTGCCGTCGACTGCCGCCAAGTGGGCGATCTTCGGCGTGCCGGAAGTGAGCGTGCCGGTTTTGTCGAATACCACCGCGCTGACGGCGTGGGCGCGCTCCAGCGCTTCGGCATCCTTGATCAGGATGCCGTGACGCGCCGCCACGCCGGTGCCGGCCATGATCGCAGTTGGTGTGGCCAGGCCGAGGGCGCACGGGCAGGCGATCACCAGCACGGCGACCGCATTGATGATCGCAGTCTCCAGCGAAGCGCCGTACAGCCACCAGCCGAGCAGCGTGAGCAACGCCAGCACCAGCACCGTCGGCACGAACACCTGGCTGACTTTATCCACCAGTTTCTGGATCGGTGCCTTGGCCGCCTGGGCGTCTTCCACCAGGCGGATGATGCGCGCCAGCACGCTTTCCGCGCCGAGGGCCACGGTGCGGACCAGCAAGCGCCCTTCGCCGTTGATCGCGCCACCGGTGACCTTGTCGCCCGGTTGTTTCGGCACTGGCAGGCTTTCGCCGCTGATCAGCGCTTCGTCGGCATGGCTTTGGCCGTCCACCACTTCCCCGTCCACCGGGAAGCGTTCGCCGGGTTTGACCAGCACGTGGTCGCCGAGCTTGAGCGCGTTGATCGCGACGTCTTCTTCGCGGCCGTCCACCACCCGAATCGCGCGCTCCGGGCGCAAGGCTTCCAGGGCCCGGATGGCGCTGGCGGTCTGGCGTTTGGCGCGGCTTTCCAGGTATTTGCCGAGCAGCACCAGGGCGATCACCACCGCCGAGGCTTCGAAATACAGGTGCGGCATGCTGCCGGCGGGCGCGGTGAGCCATTCATACAGGCTCAGACCGTAACCGGCGCTGGTGCCGATCGCGACCAGCAAGTCCATATTGCCGGCGCCGGCGCGCACGGCTTTCCACGCGGCGATGTAAAAGCGCGCACCGAAGATGAACTGCACCGGTGTGGCCAGGGCGAACTGGACCCAGGCCGGCAGCATCCAGTGCAGGCCGAAGGGCTGTGCCAGCATCGGCAGCACCAGCGGCAACGCGAGCACAATCGCCAGCAGCAGCGCCCAACGCTCGTGGTGCAGGCGCTCGGCTTGATCGGCATCGGTCTTGGTTTCGCTTTGGGGCAGCGACGCGCTGTAGCCGGCCTTGTCGACGGCGGCGATCAGCACGGCGGGGTCCATCTGGCCGAGCACCTCGATATGGGCGCGCTCATTGGCCAGGTTCACGCTGACACGTTGCACCCCCGGCACCTTGCCCAGCGCGCGCTCGACACGCCCGGCGCAGCTGGCGCAGGTCATGCCGCCGATGGGCAGGTCAAACGTGGTGGTTCCATTCATGGGGCAGTCCTCCTGAAGAAGTTGCCCCTAGGATCAACCTTGACCTGTGGGGAAGGTCAAGCGTCTTTAGTATTCCAATGCCGCAGGTTTGAGGTACATGCCTTCCGGGCCTTGGGCGATGCGCAACTTGCGCACATCACCGGCCTTCAGCGTGATGTTCTGCGCGGGTGGCGCCAACAGGCCCGGCAGGCAACCCGACGATTGGCCCGGCAGCAGCTTCAGGCGCAGCGACACATTGCCGGCCGGCAGGTTGAACGAGGTGGACTGTTCCTGGAACAGGCGCCCGGCCAACTGGTCCTGGATGTACAGGCCGATCTCGCAGTTGGTCGGTACTTCCAGGCGTTCGCGGGAAATGATCAACACCGCGTAGTCTTCGGCGGCGCTGGCCATGGGCGCAGCGGCAGACAAACTCATCAGGCCGACAAGGCCAAAAAACGACCAGCGCATGGCGAATGCTCCGTGGTTCACATCAAAGATGGGTGAAGCTTGGCCGACTGCGTCACCGAATACCAGCCCGGCGGCTATTTTTGCCGCTTGACCTTGCCATCGTGACAAGGTCGATACTGCGTCCACCCTCATTAAAGGAGTCATGTCATGCAAGTATTCAACGTTGAAGGAATGACCTGCGGCCATTGCGTCCGGGCAGTGACCCAGGCGGTGCAGAATCAGGACCCGGCAGCCGAAGTGAAAGTCGACCTGGCGGCCAAGCAAGTCAGCGTGCAAAGCCAGTTGAGCCGCGACGTGATCGCCGGCTTGATCCGTGAAGAAGGCTACAGCGTCGCCTGATTTAATAGTTAGCGAGCTATCGTAATGTTCAACGCACCCAAGCGCGGCTAGACTGTCGGGCTGCCGACATACTTGGGTGCCTGATGAACCTGCGCATACTCCTGATTTTGGGCGCCTTGAGCGCCTTCGCGCCGCTGGCGATCGACTTTTACCTGCCGGGTTTCCCGGCGATGGCGACGGCGTTCGCCACCGATGAAAAACATATCCAGCTGACCTTGGCGGTGTATTTCGGCGGCCTGGCCATCGGCCAATTGATCTACGGTCCGCTGGCGGACCGCTTTGGTCGTCGTGTGCCGCTGCTCAGCGGGGTCACGTTGTTTACGCTGGCCTCCTTCGCCTGCGCCTACGCGCCGTCTTTGGAATGGCTGATCGGCGCACGCTTCGTGCAGGCCCTCGGCGGTTGCGCGGGCATGGTGATTTCCCGCGCGGTGGTCAGCGACAAGTGTGATGTGGTGACCTCGGCCAAGGTGTATTCGCAACTGATGCTGGTGACCGGCCTGGCGCCGATCCTTGCGCCATTGGCGGGCGGGCTGATGGTCGGGGTGTGGGGCTGGCAGTCGATCTTCCTGGCCCTGACGGTGTTCAGCGTGATGGCCGCGATCGCGGTGGCGGTCGGTTTGCCGGAAACCTTTCCGGCCCATCAGCCTCGGCAACCGTTGTCCGGGTCGCTGCGCCGCTATATCGACCTGTTGTCGGACCGGGTCTACCTCGGTTACGCCCTGACCGGGGGCATTTCGATTGCCGGGATGTTTGCCTACATTGCCGGTTCACCGTTCGTATTCATCAAACTCTATGGCGTGCCCGCCGAGCATTTCGGCTGGGTATTCGGCTCCAACGCCGCCGGCTTTATCCTGATGGCCCAAGTCAATGCGCGCTTGCTCGCCAAGCGCGGGCCGGCGTTCTTGCTGTCGCGCACGGTGTGGCTCTACATGCTGGCGGCGTTGGCGCTGCTCGGCGTCGCGGCCTTGCGCACCGATGCGTTGTGGCCGTTGCTGCTGCCGCTGTTTATCTGCATCGCCAGCCTGGGCTGCATTTTGCCCAACACCTCGGCCTGCGCCATGAGCGGGCAGGGCGCGCGAGCCGGTAGCGCCTCGGCGATGCTCGGTTGCATTCAGTTCGGCGTGGCAGCGGGGGCGGCTTCGTTGGTGGGCGTGTTGCACGACGGCACGGCGATGCCGATGGCGATGGTCATCAGCTTGTGCGGGGTCTTGGCGGTGACGATTGCACTGTCGACCCAGCGCCTGCAACGGGCACGTGCCCTACAGGCGCAGGTCTGAAAGACGTCAGCCAGCGGCAGCGGAGCGTTGCTGGTCGAGTGGGAAACGGTGGGGCGCCTGGATGCGCGCTTGCAGGGTCTCGGCGAAGGCGCGGGCTTCGGCCTCACTGCGGAAGGTGATGGCTTCGCCGTCGAGACGGACCTGCCATTTATTGCCCGGGGATTTTGCTAACGCTTTTATCAGGATCTTCATTGCTGACTTCCTCACGTAAAAGAATCGTGGCAAAGGCCGCCAATATAAACCCGAATACGTTCACAATGATGACAAAGGTCAATTCCCTGACTAGTGGTGTCGTCCATCACTTACACGAATGACGGACGACACTGACAGACCTCTTTCAGAACCCTTCCAGCACGATCTTACCCTTGGCCTTGCCGCTCTCGAGCAGCGCGTGGGCGCGGCGTAGGTTCTCGGCGTTGATCACGCCGAAGTGCTCGCCCACGGTAGTTTTCAGGGTGCCGGCATCGATCAGCTCGGCGACGCGATTGAGCAGGTTGTGTTGCTCGATCATGTCCGGCGTCTCGAACATCGAGCGGGTGTACATGAACTCCCAATGCAGCGACAGGCTCTTGCGCTTGAGTTTGCTCACGTCCAGGGCCTTCGGATCGTCGATCAGCGCCAGCTTGCCCTGGGGCTGCAAGGCTTCGACCAGTTGATCCAAATGGTGGTCGGTCTGGGTCAGGCTGGCGACGTGGGTCACCTGGGCCACACCCGCGTGTTTCAGGGCTTCGCTCAGCGGCTGGCTATGGTCGATCACCAGGTCAGCGCCAAGGGCCTTGGCCCAGGCCTGGGTTTCCGGGCGCGACGCGGTGCCGATGACCTTCAGTGCGGTGAGCTGGCTGGCCAATTGGGTCAGGATCGACCCCACGCCGCCGGCAGCGCCGACGATCAGCAGGCTCTGGCCTTCGTCCTTTTTACCCTCGCGCACTTGCAGGCGTTCGAACAACAGTTCCCAGGCGGTGATGGCGGTCAGCGGCAAGGCGGCTGCGTCGGCAAAACCCAGGCTCTTGGGCATATGGCCGACGATGCGCTCGTCCACGGTGTGCAGTTCGCTGTTGCCGCCCGGGCGTACCAGGGAGCCGGCGTAGAACACGTTGTCACCGGCCTTGAACAGCGTCACTTCACTGCCGACGGCCTTGACCACACCGGCCACGTCCCAGCCGAGCACCTTGGCGGCGCCGTTTTCCGGGGCGACGTTCTGGCGGACCTTGGTGTCCACCGGGTTGACCGAGATGGCTTTGACTTCCACCAGCAGGTCGCGCGGGCCGGCGACCGGTTCCGGCAGCTCGATGTCTTGCAGGGATTTCGGATCGGTGATCGGCAGTGAGGTGTAGTAGGCAATGGCTTTCATGGGGGCTCCAGAAGTAGGGAGTTGACTGTAGGAGCGAGCTTGCTCGCGAAAAACTCACAGGGGCCGCGCTGAATCAAAAGCGCGGCGTCATCGTTTACGATTTTCGCGAGCAAGCTCGCTCCTACAAAAAAACGCGGTGATCAGGCAAGAAATTTCAGGCGCTTGAGTTCGAAGTGCGCGAGTACGTCGGCGGCCTTGGCGCGGAAACTCTGGATGTGTGCGCTCTGGTCGTGGTCGCCCAGGGCCGCGTCGTCGCGCCAGCGTTCGAGCATGTAGAACGTCTCGGGATGTTGCAGGTCCTGGTGCAGGTCGTACTGTTCGCAACCGGCTTCCTGGCGGGTCGGTTCCAGCAGGCCGCGCAGCAGCGACTCGAGGGTGTGTTGTTGGCCAGGTTTGGCGATCAGCGTGGCGATGACGTTAAAGGCAGCGGACATATTCGACTCCTGACACGGGCTGTATGGGATGGGCAGATGATTGGCTATTTCCGATGCAGATAAAAGCGGCTAAAACAGCAGTCTGTTTCAACAATATTTTGATAATGGGTGGGATTGGATGCTGCGCTTTGATGATTTGCAGTTGTTCGTGCGCGCAGCGGACCTGGGCAGTCTGTCGGCCGCGGCGCGGGTCATGGACCTGTCGCCGGCGGTGGCCAGCGCGGCGTTGAAGCGTATCGAACAGCAACTGGGCACGCGCTTGCTGGCGCGCTCCACTCGCAGCCTGCGCCTCACCGCTGAAGGGGACGGTTTTCTCGGATATGCGCGCGCCGCGCTGAGCTCGCTGGACGAAGGGCGGCGGTTATTGGCCAGTGGCCAGGACCATGTCAGCGGTGTGCTGCAACTGTCGGCACCCTCGGATTTTGGTCGCAACCAGCTGTTGCCCTGGCTCGACGAGTTCCAGCGTGACTATCCGCAACTGACGGTGCGCCTGTTGCTGGGCGACCGCATTGCCGACCTGTTCCGCCAGCCGGTGGATATCGCCCTGCGCTATGGCGAACCGGAGGATTCCAGCCTGGTCGCGCTGCCCGTCGCGCCGGATAACGTGCGCGTGCTGTGCGCGGCCCCCAGTTATCTCGAGCGCCACGGCGAACCGCGGCATCTGGAGCAACTGGCCCAGCACAATTGCCTGCTGTATATGCTCGGCACTCGCGTGCATGACCACTGGACGTTTCATGACGGCAAACGCGAAGTCAGCCTGACTGTCAGCGGCGACCGCTTCAGTGACGATGCTGACGTGGTACGGCGATGGGCTGTCGCCGGGGTGGGCATCGCCTACAAGTCCTGGTTGGATGTGAGCAGCGACGTCCGCGCCGGACGCTTGCGCGTGATTCTGCCTGAGCTGCGCGGCGAGCGGACGCCGCTCAACCTGTTATGCGCGCATCGCGCGCAGTTGAGTAAGCCCATCAACCTGCTGCGGGAAATGCTCGTGTCCCGTTGTGCGACATTGACCGCGCAGTGGTCGGAACAATTCACCAGTGCGTAATAGCCTCCACTAAAGCCGGAAATTTCACTCAGATCCTGTCCCTATCCGCGCTGTCAGACGCCGGGGAACTGGCTGCTTGCGCACCTATACTTTGGCGCCAACCACAGCAGAGAAATGATTTAACAAGGAGTGAACACATGGAACAGGCACCTTGCATCAGTCAGATTGCCAGCTTGCTCGCCGAGCCAAAACGCACCGCCATGCTCTGGGCCTTGATGGACGGCTCGGCCAAGTCTTCCCAGGAACTGGCGACGCTCACGGGTTTGTCGCCGGCCTCGGCGAATGCCCATCTGGCGCGGCTTACCGGCGGCGGTTTGCTGCGTGTCGAAGCGCGTCGCGGCAAGCGGTTGTTTCGTGTGGCGGCGGCGGATGTCAGCACCGCCATCGATGCCTTGGCCAGCACCACCATGGCCAGTGCGGCGCGCAGCTCACCGCAGGCTTCACCGCTGACCCTGGCGGCACCGGCCCCGCTGCGCCATGCGCGGTTATGCCATGGGCACCTCGGCGGCGAGCTGGCGGCGCAACTGTATCAGCGGATGATCGCGGCCGGCTGGATCGAGCGCCACGAGCTCCGCACCCAAGTCACGGTCAAAGGCGCGCAGCACCTGGCCGGCCTGGGCATTTTCACCCAGGCGCTGGCCTTGCCGCTGGTGTGCGACTGTTTCGATTGGAGCCAGCAGCAACCGCACCTGGGCGGCGCGCTGGGAGCCGGGCTATTGCAACTGTTTTTGCAGTCGAACTGGATCCGTGCGGTCAACGAGTCCCGCGCCTTGCTCGTCAGCGACACCGGGTTGGCGGAAATCACCCGGTTGGCCGTGCCCGACGCGCTCTGACCTGGATGACGTCGTTCAGAGTTGCGATCAGGTCGCACCCAGCAATAACCCGGAAAAACCATGGCCCACACTCCCAGAGGGGATTATTCACACAGGGGATGGGGCATGGGTACGCACGGCTATAGCGCGGCAGAACGGCTGGAACGGTTGCCCATCAGCGGTTACCACCGAGTCATTTTTATCATCATCGCCCTGGCGTTTTTCTTCGACTCCATGGATCTGGCGATGATGACTTTCCTGCTCGGCTCGATCAAAGCCGAGTTCGGCCTGAGCACGGCCCAGGCTGGCTTGCTGGCCAGTTCGAGTTTTTTCGGCATGGTGGTGGGCGCGTCGTTGTCCGGGATGCTCGCCGATCGCTTCGGGCGCAAGCCGGTGTTCCAGTGGAGCATCGTGTTGTGGGGGATCGCCAGCTACTTATGTTCCACGGCGCAGACGGTGGAGACGCTGACGTTGTTTCGCATCCTGCTCGGCATTGGCATGGGCATGGAGTTTCCGATCGCGCAGTCGATGCTCTCGGAGCTGATTCCGGCCAAGGGGCGCGGGCGCTATATCGCGTTGATGGATGGTTTCTGGCCGTTGGGTTTTGTGGCGGCGGGGGTGCTGTCGTACTTTTTGCTGCCGCTGATCGGCTGGCGCGACATCTTCCTGGTGCTGGCGGTGCCGGCGGTGTTTGTGCTGGCGATCCGGTTTTTTATCCCGGAGTCGCCGCGCTGGCTGGAGCAGGCCGGGCGGCATGCGGCGGCGGATAAGGTGTTGCTGGGGATCGAGGCGAAAGTGCGCGACTCCCTGGGCCGCGCCGAGTTGCCGCAGCCGATTCGCCTGCCGCGGGTGGAGAGTGTGCCGGGCAACTTCTTCTCGGCGTTCCAGCAATTATGGTCGGCGCAGTATCGCCAGCGCACGATGATGATCTGGAGTGTGTGGTTCTTCGCCTTGCTCGGCTTTTATGGGCTCACTTCCTGGTTGAGTGCCTTGCTGCAGCAGTCGGGGTTTGCGGTGACCCAGTCGGTGTATTACACGGTGATCATTTCCCTGGGCGGGATTCCCGGGTTCCTGATGGCGGCCTGGCTGGTGGAGCGTTGGGGGCGCAAGCCGGTGTGCGTGGTGACCTTGCTCGGCGGCGGGGTGATGGCGTTTCTGTATGGGCAAAGCGCGGTGTTTGGCGGCAATGTCGGCCTGCTGATCGCCTCGGGGTTGTTGATGCAGTTCTTTCTGTTTGGCATGTGGGCGGTGCTGTACACCTACACGCCGGAGTTGTACCCCACCTCGGCGCGGGCTACGGGGGCCGGGTTCGCTTCGGCGATCGGGCGGGTCGGGTCGTTGCTCGGGCCGTTGGTGACCGGGCTGGTGTTCCCGATTACCGGGCAGGGCGGGGTGTTTGCCCTGGGCGCATTGTGCTTTGCGGTGGCGGCGCTGGTGGTGTGGGTGTTTGGGATGGAGACGAAGGGCAAGACCCTGGAAGAGTTGAGCGAGATTTAACCGGCAATCCACAACGAATGTGGGAGCGCGCTGGCTCCCACATTGTCAGTCGCGGTTTACGCCGTCAGGGCTTCACCAGCCGCGCATCCAGGCTGTTTTGCGCCAGGCGTTTGGCCTGGTCCTGGGTCATGCCCAGGGCGGTGTACAGCGCATGGAAGTTCTCGGTGACGTAGCCGCCGAAGTACGCCGGGTCGTCCGAGTTCACCGTCACCTTCACCCCACGCTCGAGCATGTCGAGGATGTTGTGCTGGGCCATGTCGTCGAACACGCGCAGCTTGGTGTTGGACAGCGGGCACACGGTCAGCGGGATCTGTTCGTCGATGATCCGTTGCATCAGGCGCTCGTCTTCGATGGCGCGCACGCCATGGTCGATACGCTGGACTTTCAGCAGGTCGAGGGCTTCCCAGATGTACTCGGGCGGGCCTTCTTCGCCGGCGTGGGCCACGGTGAAGAAGCCTTCGTTGCGGGCACGGTCGAACACGCGTTGGAACTTGCTCGGCGGGTGGCCCATTTCCGAACTGTCCAGGCCCACGGCCACGAACGCATCGCGAAACGGCAGCGCCTGGTCGAGGGTTTTCTCGGCTTCGGCTTCGCTCAAGTGGCGCAGGAAGCTGAGGATCAAGCCGCTGGTGATGCCCAGTTGCTGCTCGCCATCTTTGAGCGCGGCGGCGATGCCGTTGAGCACCACTTCAAACGGCACGCCACGGTCGGTGTGGGTTTGCGGGTCGAAGAAGGGTTCGGTGTGGATCACGTTCTGCGCTTTGCAGCGCAGCAGGTAGGCCCAGGTCAGGTCGTAGAAATCCTGGGAGGTGCGCAGTACATCGGCGCCCTGGTAATACAGGTCGAGAAACTCTTGCAGGTTGTTGAAGGCGTAGGCCTTGCGCAGGGTGTCGACGTCGTTCCATGGCAGCGCAATCTTGTTGCGCTCGGCCAGGGCGAACAGCAGCTCAGGCTCCAGCGAGCCTTCCAGGTGCAGGTGCAGTTCAGCCTTGGGCAGGGCGTTGAGCCAATCGTACATGTCTAAAATCTCATCGGGTGCAATGGCGGCATTCTACAGGCCATGACTGAAATAATCGGCAAAACCTGACCAAGAGGAGAGTATTGGTTCTATTCGCGCAGGGGCGCTGCGAACTAAGATGTAACGAAACGTTAGCGATGTACTGCAGTCTGTACCCCGTCAATGACTGATTTGCCGCACAAAAGGCCCGCAATGCTCACCTCTCTCAAGCAAGAAAAATTCATGCTGCTGGCGCTGATCGCCGCCGTCGCCGCGTACCCGCTGGAGCACTGGATGCTCCACAACGGGCAAATGGTCGCGCTGCTGGCCGGCCTGGCGCTGATCGGCTTTATCGTGGTGGCGTCGATGCGCGTCGCTCACCATGCCGAGCAGTTGGCGGAAAAGGTCGGCGACCCCTACGGCACCATGATCCTGACCCTGGCCGCCGTGCTGGTGGAAGTGGTGATCCTGGCGATCATGATGAGCAACGAACCGTCGCCGACCCTGGTGCGCGACACCATCTACTCGGCGGTGATGCTCGATATCAACGGCATCCTCGGCCTGGCCGCGCTGATGGGGGGCATCAAGCACGGCGAACAGTCCTACAATGACGATTCGGCGCGCACCTACAGCGTGATGATCCTCACCGCCATGGGCGTGTCGATGGTGGTGCCGGAATTCATCCCCGAAGCGGACTGGAAAATTTACTCGGCCTTCACCATTGGCGCGATGGTGGTGCTCTACACCCTGTTCCTGCGCATGCAGGTGGGCCCGCACAGTTATTTCTTCAGCTACAGCTACCCGGAAAAACGCCGCAAGACGTTGCCGGAAGAACAGGCGCCGCCGGTGAACCTGGCATTTTCCATCGGTACGCTGGTGTTCGGGGTGATTGTGATTGGCGCGCTGGCCGAGGTGATGTCCAAGACCCTCGACCTGGGCCTGGAAGGCACGGGCGCACCGCCGGTGATGACGGCGATTGTGGTCGCGGCCATCTCGGCGGCACCGGAGATTCTGACCGCCTTGCGCGCCGCCCTGGCCAACCGCATGCAGTCGGTGGTGAACATTGCACTGGGCGCATCGTTGTCGACGGTGATCCTGACGGTGCCGGTGATGGAGGCGATGGCGCTCTACACCGGCCAGCCGTTCCAGATGGCGATGACGCCGGTGCAAAGCGTGATGGTGTTGATCACGCTGATCGTCAGTGCGATCAACCTCAACGATGGCGAAACCAACGCCATCGAAGGGATGACCCACTTTGTGTTGTTTGCGACCTTTATCATGTTGTCGCTGTTAGGGGTGTAGGCGTGAGCTTGCTCGCGAACAATCTGAGAGCGCCGTGTGAATCAGAACACCTGCGTTAGCGTTGACGTTTTTCGCGAGCGAGCTCGCTCCTACAAGGGATTGATCAGGTTACGGGCGGCCTGGCTGTGATCGGCAATCAAGCCTTTGAGGTCGAGGCCCTCGACCTGGCCGTCGATCACCCGCCATTGCCCGCCGATCATCACCCGGTCGGCCCGGTCGGCGCCGCACAACAGCAACGCCGAAATCGGATCGTGACTGCCGGAGAAGCGCAGTTCGTCCAGCTTGAACAGCGCCAGATCGGCCTGCTTTCCTACGGCTAACTCACCGATATCCGAACGACCGAGCAACTGCGCCGAGCCTTTGGTCGCCCAGCCCAGCACGCCTTGCGGGGTGATTTTTTCCGCGCCATAACGCAGGCGCTGGATGTACAGCGCCTGGCGGGCTTCGAGGATCATGTTCGACGCATCGTTGGAGGCCGAACCGTCCACGCCCAGGCCGATCGGGGCACCGGCGGCGAGCAGGTCCAGGGTCGGGCAGATGCCGGAGGCCAGGCGCATGTTCGAGCTTGGGCAATGGCAGATCCCGGTGCCGGCGGCGCCCAGGCGGGCGATTTCATCCGGGTTGAAGTGAATGCCGTGGGCCAGCCAGGTGCGCGGGCCGAGCCAGCCGACGCTGTCGAGGTAGTCCACGGTGCGTAGGCCGAAGCGTTGCAGGCAGAAGTCTTCCTCGTCGAGGGTTTCCGCCAGGTGCGTGTGCAGGCGCACGTCGAGGCTCGCGGCCAGTTCGGCGCTGGCTTGCATGATTTGCGGGGTGACGGAAAACGGCGAGCAGGGCGCCAGGGCGATCTGGATCTGCGCGCCGTCG
Source organism: Pseudomonas sp. Y39-6 (assembly GCF_023651955.1). Taxonomy (NCBI): domain Bacteria; kingdom Pseudomonadati; phylum Pseudomonadota; class Gammaproteobacteria; order Pseudomonadales; family Pseudomonadaceae; genus Pseudomonas; species Pseudomonas sp. Y39-6. The sequence goes on from NZ_CP069594.1 coordinate 746,604, forward strand.
CCGCGTTCGTGGTACTGGCGGATCAGGCGCTGGCTATCGTCCAGAATCACCGCGCCCTGTTGCACGGTTTGCTGCGGCGGCAAGCCACCGTCGGCTTCGCCCAGGCTCATGGAGCCGCGAGTGAGCATGGCGCGCATGCCCAGTTCGCGCACCACGTCGACTTGCACGTCGATGGCATGTTCCAGGCCGTCCGGGAAGAGGTAGTGGTGGTCTGCCGCCGTGGTGCAGCCCGAGAGCAGCAATTCCGCCAACGCGACTTTGCTGGCCAGGGCGAGTTTTTCCGGGGTCAGCCGCGCCCACACCGGGTACAGGGTCTTCAGCCACGGGAACAACGGCTGATTGACCACCGGCGCCCAGGCGCGAGTCAGGGTCTGGTAGAAGTGATGATGGGTATTGATCAGCCCCGGCAGGACCACATGTTCGCGGGCGTCGAACACCTGCGTACAGGGCTGTGCAGGCGCTTGCCCGATGCCCAGCAGTTCGCTGATCACACCGTCTTGCAGCACCAGGCCGCCACGGGCATCGAGGCCATTGGCAGTGAAAATCGCGAGGGGGTTTTTTAACCAGATACGGGTCGCAGGCATGGGCCGGCTCCTCTGAATGATGGGTTCAGGTTTGCCAGCTCAGTGTTGCCCTGTCTGCTGATCCAGGGTCGCCAGTGAAGGCGAGGTGGCTAGATTACGTGTAGTTCTAGATCCGGTCTACCGGTAGGAACGCGCTGCTTTCGAGAAGCGTGTTCCCACCTTTGATGGCGGCTTACCAGGGAATGGTATGGCCTCGGTAGTCCACGAAGTGGTGGCCGCCTTTGCCGGTGTAGGCATTTACCTGATCGAGCAGGCCGCGCACGCTGGTCTCGACGTCGATGAGTGCGTTTTCGCCGCCCATGTCGGTCTTCACCCAACCCGGGTGCAGGGAAAGCACGGTCATTTTTTGCTCGCCGAGTTGGGTGATGAAGCTGTTGGTCATCGAGTTGAGGGCGGCCTTGCTCGCCTTGTAGAGCGCCAGCTCGGAACCGTCAGGGATGGTCACGCTGCCCAGGACTGAACTCATGAACGCCAGCACGCCGGAATCTTTGCGGATCTGCCCGACAAAGCGCTGGGCCAGGTTGATCGGCGCCACGGCGTTGGTGAAGAACAACTGGCCGACTTCCGCCAGGGTGGCGTGGCCAGGTTCCTGGTTCGCCGGGCCCTTGACGCCGGCGTTGACGAACAGCAGGTCGAATGTCCGTTCCTTGAGGCGCTGGCTCAGGGCGATCACAGCTTGCTGATCGTCCATGTCGAGTTTCTCGATCTGTACCGGGCCCACGGCTTTCAGGGCGTCGGCCTTGTTCGGGTCACGCACGGTGGCGGTCACGTCCCAGCCATCCTTGAGCAATTGCTTGACCAGGCCAAGGCCCAGCCCGCGTGAGGCGCCGATGATCAGTGCGGTTTTTGGCGTAGACATGCAGAGCTTCCTTTGACGTCGCGGTTCAGGGCGTTCAGCGAACAACATTAGCAGTTTCAACGTTGCAGCAGGATACGCCCCCGGCTCAGGTCGGCAAGCTGGTTTTGCAGGGTGTCGATGTGTGCTTCGCCCAGGGCCAGTTGCAGCTCCACGCCGTTGGCGGTGAAGTGTTCCTCCAGTACCAGCCCGCCGAGTTCGGCGACCCGCAACTTGACCAGGTTCAGTTCGGAAAACCCGCAGTCGCAGCTCAACGGCACGCGGCTGATCAGCTCGATGCGCTCGGCGGTTTGCAGGCATTTGTTCGCGCCGCCGCCATACGCCCGCGCCAGCCCGCCGGTGCCCAGTTGGATGCCGCCGTACCAGCGAATCACCAGCACCACCACCTGATCGAAGCCCTGGGCCTCGATGGCGGCGAGGATCGGTCGCCCGGCGGTGCCGCCAGGTTCGCCGTCGTCGTTGCTGCGGTACTGGTCGGCGAGTTTCCAGGCCCAGCAATTGTGCGTGGCGTTCAGGTCGCTGTGCTGCTCGATGAACGCCTGGGCTTCTTGCGCGCTGGTGATCGGTGCGGCCAGGGTGATGAAGCGGCTTTTGCGAATTTCTTCGCGGAATTCGCAAAGGCCGGTGAGGGTGAAAGGCATAGGCGGTGTCGTCTAGAGGGCGGGCTTGATGCCACAGCCTTTGAGAATGATGTGGATCAGGTTGGTGCCGGCGTCTTCCATATCTTGTTTGGTCAACTTGGTGCGCCCGGTGACGCGGCAGATCTGGCTGGCGAAGTCGGCATAGTGCTGGGTGCTGCCCCACAGCAGGAAGATCAGGTGGACGGGGTCGATGGGGTCCATCTTGCCAGCATCGATCCAGGCCTGGAACACGGCCGCCCGGCCACTGAACCAGGCGCGGTAGTCCTGGCCGAAGTATTCGGTAAGGCATTCGCCGCCGCTGATGATCTCCATGGCGAAGATCCGCGAGGCCTGGGGCTGTCGTCGGGAAAACTCCATCTTGGTGCGGATGTAGCGGGTGAGGGCCACGGCCGGGTCGTCCTCGGCGGTCAGCGCGTTGAAGGTGCTGTCCCACAGTTCGAGGATATTGCTGAGCACCGCGACGTACAGGCCCATCTTGTTGGTGAAGTAGTAGTGCAAGTTGGCCTTCGGCAACCCGGCGCTGGCAGCGATGGTGTTCATGCTGGTGCCCTTGTAGCCGTGACGCGCGAACTCGTCTTCGGCCGCTTGAAGAATCGCTTGCTCGTTCTTTTGCCGAATGCGGCTGGCGGGCTTCCCGGCGTGGGTGCTGTGGGCAGGAACTTCGAGGCTCATGGAGGTTTCCGTGCTGATCGATAGAGACGATGTATGCACAGATAACCCACCCTCAAGCCTCAGACAAGTCCTGATGCAATAAAACCCTCAAAGCGGTTCCAGCGTATCGCCATGTGGCGCGCCGTTTGCTGCGGGGCTCGCTTTGGCTTCCGGCAGTAACAGGCACAATGCGATGGCGGTCAGCCCGCCGCTGGTGATGGCCGAGTCGAACAGGTTTTGCACCAGCGTCGGCATCAAGTGCAGTAGGTTCGGTTGGGCGGCAATGCCCAGGCCGACGCCGAACGAGGTGGCGATGATCAGCATGCTGCGTCGGTCCAGCGGCGCCTGGGCGAGAATACGCACGCCGGCCGCCGCCACGCTGCCGAACATCACCAGGGTCGCGCCGCCCAATACCGGTTTGGGGATTTGCTGCAGCACCGCGCCGATCGATGGAAACAAGCCGAGGCAAAACAGCACCACGCCGATGTACAGGCCGACATAGCGGCTGGCCACACCGGTGAGTTGGATCACGCCATTGTTCTGGGCGAACGTGGTGTTGGGGAACGCGCTGAAGGTGGCGGCGATCATGCAGCTCACCCCGTCGCCGAGTACGCCGCCCTTGAGCCGGTTTATATAAGACGGGCCGCTGATGGGCTGGCGGGCGATCATGCAGTTGGCGGTGAGGTCACCCACGGTTTCGATGCTGCTGATCAGATAAATCAGCGCGATGGGTAGGAAGGCGCTCCAGTCGAAGTTGAAACCATAACGAAACGGCATCGGCAGGCTGATCAACGGCAGGTCGGGCAGGGCCTGGGGCACCAGTTTGCCGCTGAACCAGGCCGCGAGGCTGCCGAGGGCCAGGCCGATGATGATCGCCGAGAGGCGTACCCAGGGTGTGTTCGAGCGGTTGAGCAGGATGATCGTCAACACCACGAACAGGCCCAGTGCCAGGTTGATGGGCGCGCCGAAATCGGCGGCATTGAACCCGCCGCCGAGGTCGGTGATACCCACTTTGATCAGGCTGATGCCGATCAGGGTAATCACGATGCCGGTGACCAGCGGCGTGATCACCCGGCGCAGTTGCCCGATAAAACGGCTCAGCACGATTTGTACGGCGGCGCCGAAAAAGCACACGCCGAAGATCATCGCCAGGATGTCTTCCGGGCTGCCGCCGCGTTGCTTGACCAGGAAGCCCGCCGACAGCACGGCGCCGAGAAACGCAAAGCTGGTGCCCTGCAGGCAGATCATGCCGGCGCCGATGCCAAACGGCCTACGCGCCTGGATGAAGGTGCCGACACCGGACACCATCAGCGCCATGCTGATCAGGTACGGCAGGTGAGCCGCCAGGCCCAGGGTCGAGCCGATGATCAGCGGCGGCGTGATGATGCCGACGAAGGCGGCCAATACATGTTGCAGGGCGGCCAGTAGGGCGGGCAGGGGTTTTGGGCGGTCGTTGAGGCCGTAGATCAGGTCGCTGGGGCTGGACGTTTCTGGTGGCATGGCGGGCAAACTCGAGTCGGACGGTTCTAGGTCCTAGTGCCCTTGCAAAAAGCTGTCCACTTGCTCAGCTTTTTGTGCGAGGCCCGAATTAGCGGGTTGCCGCCAGGCTGTCGAGGAAACTTTCCAGCACCAAATGAGGGCGCCGCCCCTTGCGCGTGACCGATGCCAGGCTTAAATCGTAAAAACGTGTAGCCGGTTTCAGCGCGCGTAGTCGGCCTTGTTGCACCCACAGGCTGGCGTAGTGATCGGGCAGGTAGCCGATGTAGCGGCCGGTGAGGATCAGGAACGCCATGCCTTCGCGGTCCGAAGCGCTGGCGGTGCAGTTGAGGGCCTGGTAGTGGGCCTGGATCTCGGCGGGCAGGCGGAAGGTGGGGGCGATCGCATCCTGGTCGTCGATGCGTCCATCCTCCAACTGCTTGTCGTCGGCATAGAACAGCGGGTGGCCGACGGCGCAGTAGAGCAGCGAGCGTTCGCTGTACAGCGCCTGGTATTCCAGGCCGGACAGCGCGCTGGCCTGGGGCACCACGCCGACATGCAGGCGGCCGTCGAGCACGCCTTGTTCCACTTCATTGGGGGCAATCATGCGGATCTGGATCTGCACGTCCGGGCCGCGTTCCTTCAATTGCGCCAGGGCATGGGTGATACGCATGTGGGGCAGGGTGACGAGGTTGTCGGTGAGGCCGATGATCAGTTCGCCGCGCAAATGCTGGTGCAGGCCGTTGACCTCGGTGCGAAAGCTTTCCAGGGCGCTCAAGAGTTGCAGTGCCGACTGATAGACCTCGCGGCCTTCCTCGGTCAGCGAGAATCCGGCACGCCCGCGCTGGCACAGGCGCAATCCCAGGCGTTGCTCCAGATCGCTCATTTGCTGGCTGATGGCCGAGCGGCCGATGCCGAGCACGGTCTCCGCCGCCGAGAAGCCGCCACACTCCACCACGCTGCGAAAGATGCGCAGCAGGCGAATATCGAAGTCGCTGACTTGGGCCAGGGGGTCGGGTCGACGAATGCTCATAGTTTAGTCGGGGCCTGACTGAAGGTTAGAAGAGTTGGATTTCACAGACTTTATCCCCGTGGCAATTTAGCTGCAAGAACGCTTTTCAATCCCGGCGCTGCTTTTTGCCTTGCGAGGTTTTGCTGATGAACATGTCCGAAAACGCCCCTTCGTCCCTGGCCAGCCAACTGAAGTTGGACGCTCACTGGATGCCTTACACCGCCAACCGTAACTTCCAGCGTGACCCTCGCCTGATCGTGGCCGCCGAAGGCAGCTGGTTGACCGATGACAAGGGCCGCAAGGTCTACGATTCGTTGTCGGGGCTGTGGACCTGCGGCGCCGGGCACACCCGCAAGGAAATCCAGGAAGCGGTCGCCAAGCAACTGGGCACGCTGGACTACTCGCCGGGCTTCCAATACGGTCATCCGCTGTCGTTTCAACTGGCGGAAAAAATCACCGACCTGACCCCGGGTAACCTCAACCATGTGTTCTTCACCGACTCCGGTTCCGAGTGCGCCGATACGGCGGTGAAGATGGTGCGTGCGTACTGGCGCCTAAAAGGCCAGTCTACCAAGACCAAGATGATCGGCCGCGCCCGTGGCTATCACGGGGTGAACATCGCCGGCACCAGCCTGGGCGGCGTCAACGGCAACCGTAAGATGTTTGGTCAGGCGATGATGGATGTTGACCATCTGCCTCACACCTTGCTGGCGAGCAATGCGTTCTCGCGCGGCATGCCGGAGCAGGGCGGTATTGCCCTGGCCGATGAACTGCTCAAGTTGATCGAGTTGCACGACGCGTCGAACATCGCTGCCGTTTTTGTCGAGCCGATGGCCGGCTCCGCTGGCGTGTTGGTTCCGCCACAGGGTTACCTCAAGCGTCTGCGTGAAATCTGCGACCAGCACAACATCCTGTTGGTGTTCGACGAAGTGATCACCGGTTTCGGCCGTACCGGCTCGATGTTCGGCGCCGACAGCTTCGGCGTGACCCCGGACCTGATGTGCATCGCCAAGCAAGTCACCAACGGTGCGATCCCGATGGGCGCGGTGATTGCCAGCAGCGAGATCTATCAGACCTTCATGAACCAGGCGACGCCGGAATACGCGGTGGAATTCCCCCACGGCTACACCTACTCGGCACATCCGGTAGCCTGCGCGGCTGGCCTGGCGGCATTGGACCTGCTGCAGAAGGAAAACCTGGTGCAGAGCGTAGCCGAAGTCGCTCCGCACTTTGAGAATGCGCTGCATGGTTTGAAGGGCAGCAAGAACGTGATCGACATCCGCAACTACGGTCTGGCCGGCGCGATCCAGATTGCCCCGCGTGACGGTGATGCCATCGTGCGTCCGTTCGAGGCTGGCATGGCCTTGTGGAAAGCCGGTTTCTACGTGCGTTTTGGCGGCGACACCCTGCAGTTCGGGCCAACCTTCAACAGCAAGCCGCAGGACCTGGATCGCCTGTTCGATGCCGTCGGCGAAGTGCTGAACAAGATCGACTGATTTCTCCTTCTATATAGAACAACTTTTCAGGAGCCCTGCATGAGCCTTATCCAGCATTTGATCGACGGCCAATTGGTCAGCGAATCCGGTCGCACTGCCGATGTGTACAACCCGTCCACCGGCCAGGTGATTCACCAGGTGCCGCTGGCCAGTCGCGAAACCATCCAGCGCGCGATCGACTCGGCCAAGGCCGCATTCCCGGCCTGGCGTAATACGCCAGCGGCCAGGCGTGCCCAGGTGATGTACCGTTTCAAGCAGTTGCTGGAGCAGAACGAAGCGCGCATCTCGCAGTTGATCAGCGAGGAGCACGGCAAGACCCTGGAAGACGCGGCGGGGGAATTGAAGCGTGGCATCGAGAACGTGGAGTATGCGTGCTCGGCGCCGGAAATTCTCAAGGGCGAGTACAGCCGCAATGTGGGGCCGAACATCGATGCCTGGTCGGATTTCCAGCCGTTGGGCGTAGTGGCCGGGATTACCCCGTTCAACTTCCCGGCGATGGTGCCGTTGTGGATGTACCCGCTGGCGATCGTCTGCGGCAACTGCTTTATCCTCAAACCGTCGGAGCGTGATCCGAGTTCGACGTTGCTGATCGCGCAATTGCTGCAGGAGGCCGGCCTGCCTAAGGGCGTGCTGAGCGTGGTGCATGGCGACAAGGGCGCGGTGGATGCGCTGATCGAGGCGCCGGAGGTCAAGGCCTTGAGCTTTGTGGGCTCGACGCCGATTGCCGAGTACATCTATGCCGAAGCGACCAAGCGCGGCAAACGCGTGCAAGCGCTGGGCGGCGCGAAGAACCATGCGGTGCTGATGCCGGATGCCGATCTGGATAATGCGGTCAGTGCCTTGATGGGCGCGGCCTACGGTTCCTGCGGCGAGCGTTGCATGGCGATCTCGGTGGCGGTGTGTGTGGGTGATCAGGTGGCGGATGCATTGATCGCCAAGTTGGTGCCGCAGGTCAAGGCGCTGAAGATTGGCGCGGGCACCTCGTGCGGCCTGGATATGGGGCCGCTGGTCACCGGCCAGGCGCGGGATAAGGTCAGCGGCTATATAGAAGACGGTGTGGCGGCGGGCGCTGAGCTGGTGGTCGATGGTCGTGGCTTGAGCGTTGCCGGGCATGAGCAGGGGTTCTTCCTCGGTGGCAGTTTGTTTGACCGCGTGACGCCGCAGATGCGTATCTATAAAGAAGAGATCTTCGGGCCGGTGTTGTGCGTGGTGCGGGTCAATAGCCTGGAAGCGGCGATGCAACTGATCAACGATCACGAGTATGGCAACGGCACATGCATCTTCACCCGTGACGGTGAAGCGGCGCGTCTGTTCTGTGACGAGATTGAAGTGGGCATGGTCGGTGTGAACGTTCCACTGCCGGTGCCGGTGGCCTACCACAGCTTTGGCGGCTGGAAGCGCTCGCTGTTTGGCGACTTGCATGCTTACGGGCCGGATGGCGTGCGTTTCTATACCCGGCGCAAGGCCATTACCCAGCGCTGGCCGCAACGGGCCAGTCATGAAGCGTCACAGTTTGCCTTCCCAAGCTTGTAAGACGCGTTGAAAGCCGGCCCCTTGGGGCCGGCTTTCGCGTTTTTGCGGCCTTTTTGACCGATATGACAGAATTGTGAAGAAAGGTGTTGACGGCAAATCCTGGATGTCTATAATTCGCCCCACTTCCGGCGCAGTCGAAGCGGAAAACTCCTTGGTAAACAAAGAGTTACGCAAGATTCGACAGCGACCTGCTTCAGTTCATCGAAGCCTGGAAGGAGTTGGTAGAGCAATGTTGTTTGGCTCTATTAACGTTTCGATCTTCTCGGTCGAAAGCGGAGAAAAAGAGGTGTTGACAGCAGCGTGTAACGCTGTAGAATTCGCCTCCCGCTAACGAGAGATCGGAAGCGCAAGTGGTTGAAGTTACAAAGGAAACTTTGAAAACTTCTGAAAATAATCACTTGACAGCAAATGAGGCTGCTGTAGAATGCGCGCCTCGGTTGAGACGAAAGATCTTAACCAACCGCTCTTTAACAACTGAATCAAGCAATTCGTGTGGGTGCTTGTGGAGTCAGACTGATAGTCAACAAGATTATCAGCATCACAAGTTACTCCGCGAGAAATCAAAGATGTAACCAACGATTGCTGAGCCAAGTTTAGGGTTTCTTAAAAACCCAAAGATGTTTGAACTGAAGAGTTTGATCATGGCTCAGATTGAACGCTGGCGGCAGGCCTAACACATGCAAGTCGAGCGGTAGAGAGAAGCTTGCTTCTCTTGAGAGCGGCGGACGGGTGAGTAATGCCTAGGAATCTGCCTGGTAGTGGGGGATAACGTTCGGAAACGGACGCTAATACCGCATACGTCCTACGGGAGAAAGCAGGGGACCTTCGGGCCTTGCGCTATCAGATGAGCCTAGGTCGGATTAGCTAGTTGGTGAGGTAATGGCTCACCAAGGCGACGATCCGTAACTGGTCTGAGAGGATGATCAGTCACACTGGAACTGAGACACGGTCCAGACTCCTACGGGAGGCAGCAGTGGGGAATATTGGACAATGGGCGAAAGCCTGATCCAGCCATGCCGCGTGTGTGAAGAAGGTCTTCGGATTGTAAAGCACTTTAAGTTGGGAGGAAGGGCAGTTACCTAATACGTGATTGTTTTGACGTTACCGACAGAATAAGCACCGGCTAACTCTGTGCCAGCAGCCGCGGTAATACAGAGGGTGCAAGCGTTAATCGGAATTACTGGGCGTAAAGCGCGCGTAGGTGGTTAGTTAAGTTGGATGTGAAATCCCCGGGCTCAACCTGGGAACTGCATTCAAAACTGACTGACTAGAGTATGGTAGAGGGTGGTGGAATTTCCTGTGTAGCGGTGAAATGCGTAGATATAGGAAGGAACACCAGTGGCGAAGGCGACCACCTGGACTGATACTGACACTGAGGTGCGAAAGCGTGGGGAGCAAACAGGATTAGATACCCTGGTAGTCCACGCCGTAAACGATGTCAACTAGCCGTTGGGAGCCTTGAGCTCTTAGTGGCGCAGCTAACGCATTAAGTTGACCGCCTGGGGAGTACGGCCGCAAGGTTAAAACTCAAATGAATTGACGGGGGCCCGCACAAGCGGTGGAGCATGTGGTTTAATTCGAAGCAACGCGAAGAACCTTACCAGGCCTTGACATCCAATGAACTTTCTAGAGATAGATTGGTGCCTTCGGGAACATTGAGACAGGTGCTGCATGGCTGTCGTCAGCTCGTGTCGTGAGATGTTGGGTTAAGTCCCGTAACGAGCGCAACCCTTGTCCTTAGTTACCAGCACGTAATGGTGGGCACTCTAAGGAGACTGCCGGTGACAAACCGGAGGAAGGTGGGGATGACGTCAAGTCATCATGGCCCTTACGGCCTGGGCTACACACGTGCTACAATGGTCGGTACAGAGGGTTGCCAAGCCGCGAGGTGGAGCTAATCCCAGAAAACCGATCGTAGTCCGGATCGCAGTCTGCAACTCGACTGCGTGAAGTCGGAATCGCTAGTAATCGCGAATCAGAATGTCGCGGTGAATACGTTCCCGGGCCTTGTACACACCGCCCGTCACACCATGGGAGTGGGTTGCACCAGAAGTAGCTAGTCTAACCTTCGGGGGGACGGTTACCACGGTGTGATTCATGACTGGGGTGAAGTCGTAACAAGGTAGCCGTAGGGGAACCTGCGGCTGGATCACCTCCTTAATCGACGACATCAGCTGCTCCATAAGTTCCCACACGAATTGCTTGATTCATTGAAGAAGACGATAAGAAGCAGCCCGAAATTGGGTCTGTAGCTCAGTTGGTTAGAGCGCACCCCTGATAAGGGTGAGGTCGGCAGTTCGAATCTGCCCAGACCCACCAATTTTGTGTGGGAACCTGTAGAAATACGGGGCCATAGCTCAGCTGGGAGAGCGCCTGCCTTGCACGCAGGAGGTCAACGGTTCGATCCCGTTTGGCTCCACCACTACTGCTTCTGAAGTTTGAAAGCTTAGAAATGAGCATTCCATCGTGATGATGGTGAATGTTGATTTCTAGTCTTTGATTAGATCGTTCTTTAAAAATTTGGGTATGTGATAGAAAGATAGACTGAACGTTACTTTCACTGGTAACGGATCAGGCTAAGGTAAAATTTGTGAGTTCTCTTAATTGAGAAATTCGAATTTTCGGCGAATGTCGTCTTCACAGTATAACCAGATTGCTTGGGGTTATATGGTCAAGTGAAGAAGCGCATACGGTGGATGCCTTGGCAGTCAGAGGCGATGAAAGACGTGGTAGCCTGCGAAAAGCTTCGGGGAGTCGGCAAACAGACTTTGATCCGGAGATCTCTGAATGGGGGAACCCAGCCATCATAAGATGGTTACCTTACACTGAATACATAGGTGTAAGGGGCGAACCAGGGGAACTGAAACATCTAAGTACCCTGAGGAAAAGAAATCAACCGAGATTCCCTTAGTAGTGGCGAGCGAACGGGGACTAGCCCTTAAGTGGCTTTGAGATTAGCGGAACGCTCTGGAAAGTGCGGCCATAGTGGGTGATAGCCCTGTACGCGAAAATCTCTTAGTCATGAAATCGAGTAGGACGGAGCACGAGAAACTTTGTCTGAATATGGGGGGACCATCCTCCAAGGCTAAATACTACTGACTGACCGATAGTGAACTAGTACCGTGAGGGAAAGGCGAAAAGAACCCCGGAGAGGGGAGTGAAATAGATCCTGAAACCGTATGCGTACAAGCAGTGGGAGCCTACTTTGTTAGGTGACTGCGTACCTTTTGTATAATGGGTCAGCGACTTATTTTCAGTGGCGAGCTTAACCGAATAGGGGAGGCGTAGCGAAAGCGAGTCTTAATAGGGCGTCTAGTCGCTGGGAATAGACCCGAAACCGGGCGATCTATCCATGGGCAGGTTGAAGGTTGGGTAACACTAACTGGAGGACCGAACCGACTACCGTTGAAAAGTTAGCGGATGACCTGTGGATCGGAGTGAAAGGCTAATCAAGCTCGGAGATAGCTGGTTCTCCTCGAAAGCTATTTAGGTAGCGCCTCATGTATCACTGTAGGGGGTAGAGCACTGTTTCGGCTAGGGGGTCATCCCGACTTACCAAACCGATGCAAACTCCGAATACCTACAAGTGCCGAGCATGGGAGACACACGGCGGGTGCTAACGTCCGTCGTGAAAAGGGAAACAACCCAGACCGTCAGCTAAGGTCCCAAAGTTATGGTTAAGTGGGAAACGATGTGGGAAGGCTTAGACAGCTAGGAGGTTGGCTTAGAAGCAGCCACCCTTTAAAGAAAGCGTAATAGCTCACTAGTCGAGTCGGCCTGCGCGGAAGATGTAACGGGGCTCAAACCATACACCGAAGCTACGGGTATCACGTAAGTGATGCGGTAGAGGAGCGTTCTGTAAGCCTGTGAAGGTGAGTTGAGAAGCTTGCTGGAGGTATCAGAAGTGCGAATGCTGACATGAGTAACGATAATGGGTGTGAAAAACACCCACGCCGAAAGACCAAGGTTTCCTGCGCAACGTTAATCGACGCAGGGTTAGTCGGTCCCTAAGGCGAGGCTGAAAAGCGTAGTCGATGGAAAACAGGTTAATATTCCTGTACTTCTGGTTATTGCGATGGAGGGACGGAGAAGGCTAGGCCAGCTTGGCGTTGGTTGTCCAAGTTTAAGGTGGTAGGCTGGAATCTTAGGTAAATCCGGGATTCTAAGGCCGAGAGCTGATGACGAGTCATCTTTTAGATGACGAAGTGGTTGATGCCATGCTTCCAAGAAAAGCTTCTAAGCTTCAGGTAACCAGGAACCGTACCCCAAACCGACACAGGTGGTTGGGTAGAGAATACCAAGGCGCTTGAGAGAACTCGGGTGAAGGAACTAGGCAAAATGGCACCGTAACTTCGGGAGAAGGTGCGCCGGTGAGGGTGAAGGACTTGCTCCGTAAGCTCATGCCGGTCGAAGATACCAGGCCGCTGCGACTGTTTATTAAAAACACAGCACTCTGCAAACACGAAAGTGGACGTATAGGGTGTGACGCCTGCCCGGTGCCGGAAGGTTAATTGATGGGGTTAGCTAACGCGAAGCTCTTGATCGAAGCCCCGGTAAACGGCGGCCGTAACTATAACGGTCCTAAGGTAGCGAAATTCCTTGTCGGGTAAGTTCCGACCTGCACGAATGGCGTAACGATGGCGGCGCTGTCTCCACCCGAGACTCAGTGAAATTGAAATCGCTGTGAAGATGCAGTGTATCCGCGGCTAGACGGAAAGACCCCGTGAACCTTTACTATAGCTTTGCACTGGACTTTGAATTTGCTTGTGTAGGATAGGTGGGAGGCTTTGAAGCGTGGACGCCAGTTCGCGTGGAGCCAACCTTGAAATACCACCCTGGCAACTTTGAGGTTCTAACTCAGGTCCGTTATCCGGATCGAGGACAGTGTATGGTGGGTAGTTTGACTGGGGCGGTCTCCTCCTAAAGAGTAACGGAGGAGTACGAAGGTGCGCTCAGACCGGTCGGAAATCGGTCGTAGAGTATAAAGGCAAAAGCGCGCTTGACTGCGAGACAGACACGTCGAGCAGGTACGAAAGTAGGTCTTAGTGATCCGGTGGTTCTGTATGGAAGGGCCATCGCTCAACGGATAAAAGGTACTCCGGGGATAACAGGCTGATACCGCCCAAGAGTTCATATCGACGGCGGTGTTTGGCACCTCGATGTCGGCTCATCACATCCTGGGGCTGAAGCCGGTCCCAAGGGTATGGCTGTTCGCCATTTAAAGTGGTACGCGAGCTGGGTTTAGAACGTCGTGAGACAGTTCGGTCCCTATCTGCCGTGGACGTTTGAGATTTGAGAGGGGCTGCTCCTAGTACGAGAGGACCGGAGTGGACGAACCTCTGGTGTTCCGGTTGTCACGCCAGTGGCATTGCCGGGTAGCTATGTTCGGAATAGATAACCGCTGAAAGCATCTAAGCGGGAAACTAGCCTCAAGATGAGATCTCACTGGGACCTTGAGTCCCCTGAAGGGCCGTCGAAGACTACGACGTTGATAGGTTGGGTGTGTAAGCGCTGTGAGGCGTTGAGCTAACCAATACTAATTGCCCGTGAGGCTTGACCATATAACACCCAAGCAATTTGCGAACTCGAAAGAGACCAGATTGCGGTGTGTGAAGACGAAACGAACCGAAAGTTCGACTCTTACAAAACACCGAAAACTATCACATACCCAATTTGCTGAAGCGAGGCCAACAGGTCACGACTCAGTACCCGAATTTCTTGACGACCATAGAGCATTGGAACCACCTGATCCCATCCCGAACTCAGCAGTGAAACGATGCATCGCCGATGGTAGTGTGGGGTTTCCCCATGTGAGAGTAGGTCATCGTCAAGATTAAATTCCAGAACCCCTGTTTGCTCGCGCAGACAGGGGTTTTGTTTTGGGCGGTCGGAAAGGGTCAAGTGGCTCGCCCCCCCTCGGTACTCGACAAAATTGCGCAGTTATTTCTGAACCAGACCACTAGAATAGGTACCTAACCTTTTTTAGCGTCCGAGCCCTATCTATGCCCGATCCGGTTGATGCCCCCAAGGTGTCGGATTTACCCCTGGACGACCTGGTGGCATGCCATGAGTGCGATTTATTGATGCGCAAACCTGTGCTCGCCCTCGGCGAAAAAGCCCAGTGCCCGCGCTGCGGTTACGAGCTGTACGCACATCGCCACAACGTCGTCGAACGAAGCCTGGCCTTAGTCTTGGCAGCGCTATTGTTGTACATCCCCGCGAACTTTTTGCCCATCATGCAGCTCAATCTACTCGGGCAGTCCTCGGAGGACACCGTGTGGACCGGCGTCGTCGGCCTGTTCGACACCGGCATGCGCGGCGTCGCTGCCGTCGTGTTCCTGTGCAGCATGGGTATTCCCCTGCTCAAGTTGCTCTGCCAATTGGCGGTGTTGCTCAGCATCCGCTGGAACATCGGTCGCAGTTACGGGCTGCTGCTCTACCGCATTTACCATCACCTGAGAGATTGGGGGATGTTGGAGGTGTACCTGATGGGCGTCCTGGTGGCGATCGTAAAGCTCGCCGACATGGCCTCCATCACGATTGGCCTGGGTCTGGTCTGCTTCGTCAGCCTATTAATGGTTCAGGTTCTGCTTGAGGTGGTGATGTCGCCCCACCAGATCTGGCAAGCACTGTCAGGAGAGGATGATCATGCGGGCGATTGATGCAGGCATTCTGATTTGTACCGAATGCCACGAATTGAACAAGCAAGAACCAGACACCGATGAGCAAACCTGCACCCGTTGCGGTGCGCTGGTCCATGCCCGTCGCCCCAACAGCCTGACGCGCACCTGGGCCTTGCTGATCACCGCTGCGATTCTCTATATCCCGGCCAACCTGTTACCGATTATGACCGTCAATTCCCTCGGCCAGGGCGATCCCAGTACCATCATGTCCGGCGTGATCCAACTGGTGCAGCACGGCATGTTCCCCATCGCCGCCGTGGTGTTCATCGCCAGCATCCTGGTGCCGACGTTCAAGCTCGTAGGTATTGGTCTGCTACTGTTCTCGGTGCAGCGTCACCAACCGCTGTCCGCGCAACAACGGATTATCATGTACCGCTTTATCGAATTCATCGGCCGCTGGTCCATGCTGGATATCTTCGTGATCGCCATCCTGGTGGCGGTTGTAAACTTTGGACGGCTTGCCAGTGTCGAGGCCAACCTCGGCGCGGCGGCGTTCGCCAGTGTGGTGATCTTGACGATGCTTGCCGCAGTAACTTTTGATCCCCGACTGATTTGGGATAACACGGAGTCGGACGACGACCATGAGTGATTTGCCTAAAGCTAAAACCCGCCCGGCTTCCAACTGGTCGGCTATTTGGGTACTGCCCCTGATCGCCCTGATCATCGGCGGTTGGTTGGGCTGGCGTGCCTATTCTCAGCAAGGCATCGAGATCCAGGTACGCTTCGAAAGCGGCGAAGGCATCCAGGTCAACAAGACCGAAGTAGTCTACAAAGGCATGCCCGTGGGCAAGGTCAAGACCCTGGCCCTGGACGACGAAGGCAACAATCGCGGGGTGATTGCCACCATCGAGATGAACAAGGACGTCGAGCAATACCTCAAGACCAACACGCGCTTCTGGCTGGTCAAACCCAGCGTCAGCCTCGCCGGCATCACCGGCCTGGAGACCCTTGTGTCGGGGAACTACATTGCCGCCAGCCCCGGCGACGGTGAGCCCACACGCAAATTCAAGGCGCTGTCCGAAGAACCGCCCTTGTCCGACGCCAAGCCAGGCCTGCACCTGACCATCAAGGCCGACCGCCTTGGCTCGCTCAACCGCGGCAGCCCGGTGTTCTACAAGCAGATCCAGGTCGGCCAGGTCAAAAGCTACCTGTTGTCCGAGGACCAGAGCACCGTCGAGATCAAGGTCTACATCGAACCGACCTACGCCAGCCTGGTGCGCAAACACACGCGTTTCTGGAACGCCAGCGGCATCAGCATCGACGCCAACCTCTCCGGCGTGAAGGTGCGCAGCGAATCGCTCTCCAGCATCGTCGCCGGCGGTATCGCCTTCGCCACCCCGGAGAATCGCAAGGACAGCCCGCCGACCGACTCGAGCCTGCCCTTCCGTCTGTATGAAGACTTCGACGCCGCCGCCGCCGGCATCAAGGTCAAGGTCAAACTCACCGACTTCGAAGGCCTGCAGGCCGGGCGCACCCCGGTGATGTACAAAGGCATCCAGGTCGGCAGCCTGAAAACCCTGAAGATCGACCCGGACCTGTCCAGCGCCAACGCCGAGCTGACCCTCGACCCATTGGCCGAAGACTACCTGGTACAGGACACCCAGTTCTGGGTGGTCAAGCCGTCGATTTCCCTGGCCGGTATCACTGGGCTCGAGGCGTTGGTCAAAGGTAACTACATCGCGGTTCGTCCCGGTGACAAAGGTTCTCCGCCCCAACGGGAATACGTGGCTCGAGCCAAGGCGCCGCCCTTGGACCTGCGTTCCCCTGGCCTGCACATGGTGCTGTTCACCGACAGCCTCGGCTCCTTGGATGTCGGCAGCCCGATCCTCTACAAGCAGGTCAAGGTCGGCTCGGTGCAGAGCTATCAGTTCTCGCGCAAGAACAAACAGCTGGTGATCGGCGTCCATATCGAGAAGGAGTACGCCAACCTGGTCAATGGTTCGACGCGTTTCTGGAACGCCAGCGGCGTGACCCTGACCGGCGGCCTCACCGGCGGTATCCAGGTGAAAAGCGAATCCCTGGCCAGCCTGATGTCCGGCGGTATCGCCTTTGAAACGCCGGAACCGAACGTGCCGCTGAAAAAACGTATCCCACGTTTCCGCCTGTTCGCCGATCGTGAAGCGGCCAATCAGAGTGGCACCCTGGTGACCATCAAAGTCGACCGCGCCGACGGCCTGCGCCCCGGCACCCCGGTGCGTTTCAAAGGCCTGGACGTCGGTAAGATCGAGAGCGTCGACCTCAGCGCCGATCTGCAATCGGTGCTGCTCGGTGCGCGCATCACCCAGGTGACGGATCGCATCGCACGCGTCGGCAGCCAGTTCTGGGTGGTCAAGCCGGAACTGGGCCTGATGAAAACCTCGAACCTGGAAACCCTGGTCACCGGCCAATACATCGAAGTGCTGCCCGCGCTGAAAAACGCCGGGCCGCAGAAGAGCTTCGTCGCGTTGGACCAGCCGCCCGAAGCCGTCCACCAGGAGGCAGGCCTGAGCCTGGTACTGAGTGCCGCACGCCGTGGTTCGCTCAAAGAAGGCGTGCCCGTCACTTACCGCGAAGTCACTGTGGGCAAAGTCACCGGCTACGAATTGGGCCAGACCGCTGACCGCGTGCTGATCCACATCCTGATCGAGCCCAAGTACGCGGCGTTGGTGCGCAGCGGCAGCCGCTTCTGGAACAGCAGCGGTTTTGGTCTCGACTTCGGCCTGTTCAAAGGCGCGACGGTACGCACCGAGTCCCTGGAAACCCTGGTTGCCGGCGGCATCGCCTTCGCCACGCCCGATGGCGAACGCATGGGCAGCGCCGCGCGGCCGCAGCAAACCTTCCCGCTGTTCGATAAGTTTGAGGATGAGTGGCTGACCTGGGCGCCTAAGATTCCGCTGGGCAAGTAGGCCGAGGCGCGGCTATCGCGGGCAAGCCCCCTCCCACAGATGAGCGCATTCCTACAGGATAAACGCGGTCACTTGTGGGAGGGGGCTTGCCCGCGATGAGGCCCTCAAAAACACCACCAAACCCCAGCCCACAAAAAAGGCCGCGATCCATAAGATCGCGGCCTTTTGGCATTTCACCGCCGAACGTCAGACCTCATCCAACTCCGGCTCATCCGCCTGCACCGTCACCGTTGCCTTCACCGCATCATGGCGCCGGATGTACTTCCAGTCCGCCTCATCGATGTAGATCCCGTTCGGCCCGCTGCCGCCTTCCAGGTCGATCGCCACCTGGGCCGACACCTGCGGCTTCACGCTCGCCAGGATCGGCACGAAGCCCAATTGCAGGCTGGTCTCCAGCAGCGCCGCCTGGTTCTTCTCATCGATGTCGGCCGCTTCGTCGAGGTAGTACGGCAAGCGCACGCGCCCGGCCTGGTCGCGGTCCATCAAGTGCAGCAACAAATACATGTTGGTCAGCGCCTTGATGGTCATGGTGGTGCCGTTGGACGCCGCGCCATCGATGTCGGTGTGAATCACCGGCTGGCCATGCACCTTGGTGATCTCGAACGCCAGTTCGAACAAGTCCTTGAGGCCCAACTGGTTGTGGTTGGCCGCCACCAGGCGCGCCAGGTATTCCTTGGCCTCTTCGTTCTTGTTGTCCTGCTCGGCGCTCTGGCTCAAGTCGAACACCGACAGGGTTTCGCCTTCTTCGTACTGACCGGCGCTGTGGATGATCTGGTCGATATGCTTGAGCGCTTCCTTGTTCGGTGCCAGCACGATGCGGAAACTCTGCAGGTTCGACACCTGGCGCTTGTTGATCTCACGGTTGAACAAGGCCAGTTGGTGTTCCAGGCTGTCGTAGTCGCTGCGGATATTGCGCAAGGTCCGTGCGATATCGGTGACCGCCGCGCGCCGTGCCTTGCCCAGGGTCAGGGCTTCGTCGGTACGGTGAGCATAGGCGTTGATCAGCAGTTGCAGGCGCCGCTCCACGTCATCCTCGCTGTCGAACTTGGCCACGCCCTTGAGGCGAACCTGGGCGTACAGCGCTTCGATCTGGCCATCAGCGCGCAGCAAGCCTTGCCAACTGTCCTGATAGTCATTGAGCAGCGGCAGCAGGTTGTCCATGGAATCGTCGACCGGGTCCATGAACGGCGTGCCGAACGGCAAGTCCGCCGGCAGCAACTGGCGACGGCGCAAAGCGTCATCCAGGGTGCGTTGCTTGGCTTCCATATCGCCGATCTGGCGACCGACCAGTTGCAGCTTGGCCGACAGTTGCTGGACACGTTCGGTGAACGCATCGCTGGAGCGTTTCAATTCATCCTGGGCGGCTTCCATCTGCGCCAGCTGTTCCAGCTTCTCGCCTTCTTCGGCGCTCAGGGTTTGCGCACGGCGGAAATCTTCCAGGGCCTTTTGCGCGTCCAGCACTTGCTGGTACAGCGCTTCGGTCTGGGTTTTACTCGCGGCGCGGTCAGAGGCCACCGCCTGCTGCGTCTTGAGCTGCTTGAGTTCTTTTTCCAGGCGCTCTTTCTGGTCGCGCAACGCCGCACGATCCGCCAGGGCCTGCAAGGCGGGCGGCTCGATGTGGGAGATGTCGATCGACAGCCCCGGCACTTCAAAGCGCTCACCCTTGAAACCATCGAGGATCAGTTCCAGGGATTTGACCCACTGGCCGTCCTCATCCAGCGTGATGCCATGTTCACCCAGCGGCAGGCTGAACAGCGAACTGTTGAACAGACGCATCAGGCGTTCGACATCTTGCTGTGAGAATTCTTCGCGCAGCTTGGCGTAGCTGTTGTTGTCTGCGTGATCGAGCTGTTGCTTGACCGACTTCAGGCGTTTTTCCAGCTCGCGCAGGCGCTCGTCCAAGTCTTCGGCGCTGAACTGACGTGACTGCGCCAGGGCGCCGGCGAGTTCATCGTGGGCATCCTTGGCCGCCAGCAGTTGCTGTTCCAGCACCCTGACATCATCGACCAGCGCAAAGCGATGCTTGAGCACCGACAGCTCGCCCAGCCAACGCTGGATACCGCTGATTTCGCGCTCCAGGCGCATCAGCTCCTGGGTGCCGCCACGTTGGTCGTGCTGCAACGCGTCCTGCTCGTTGCGGTAGTGCTCGGCCTGGATGGTCAGCTCTTCCTTGCGCGCACTGGCGTAGTCCGACCAGGTGCCCAGCAGCGAGTCCAACAGCGGCGACAGGCGATGCAATTTGCCGCGCAGGATGTCGCGTTGTTTCACGCCATTGGCCAGGGCCTCGACCAGCGGGCCGGCGGCGACCAGGGAGTTGTAGTCCTGCTCCATGCGTCGCACGTCGCGGAAGGCTTCTTCACACGCGGCGATGTAATCGACACTGCCGGAGCGCAGGCTGTGCTCAAACGCATCGAGGAACAATTGCTTGAGCTTGGCTGCGGTGATTTCGCGCATGTGCAGCAGGTTGATAAACAGCGCGCGGAAGGTCTTCAGGCTCTGTTCGCTGGTGGAACGCAGCGGGATCAGCGTCAGGTCCAGCGGGATCGACGTGTGGCCGCCGACCAGCAAACGACGTAGTTCATCGGGCTTGAGTTCGTAGGCTTTCAGGCCCTCGCGCTCCAGGTTGGTGAACAGCTCTTTCTGGCGCAGGCAGGTGTCGTTTTTCTGGTAGTGGGCCAGGTCGAGCTTACCGGCGTAGGCAAAGAACTGGTGACCGAAACCACCGCCCGGGCCGCGCCCGACCACGCCGATCACATGCGGGCCGTGGGGCAGGGAGACTTCCACGAGGATGTAGCTGGTGTCGGTGGCGAAGTAGAAGCGCCGCGATTGTTCCAGGGTGTACTTGCCGAAACTCATGTCCGACATGCGCGCCAGGATCGGGAACTGCAAGGCGTTGATCGATGCGGATTTACCCAGGTTGTTCGCGCCGTACACCGACAGCGGCTCTTCGAGCGGGAACAAACCGAGGCTGTAGCCGGCGGTATTCAATAGGGCGAAGCGGCGGATGCCGTAGCGTTCCTTGCTCATGCGTCGGTCTCCTGTTCTTCGGCAATGGCGCGGGCCAGGGCGTCTTCTTCGCTTTCGTCGGCAAAGTCGCTCAAGTCCAGCGGGTCATCGGTCTTCAGCAGTTTTTCATCGCTGTCTTCATCGATGAGCACCGGTGTCGGCAATGGCAGCACGCTGTGGATGCTGGCCGCGAGGTCGCGGTCCTGTTGCACCGACAGGCACACATCGAGGAAGCGATGCATCGGCGGCAGGAAGCGATAGATGCCGTTTTCTTCGCTGGCAAAACCCAGTTGGGTCATGCGGCGCATGATTTTCTCTTCGAGCTCTTCCTGGGTTTGCACTTCGGCCTGGATAAACAGGTCGCGGTATTTTTCCAGCAGCGACGGCAGTTCATCGCGGCCGAGGCTGCCGCCGTCGAGCACGGCAATCGGGTCGCGGCCTTGGTCGGCCAGGTGCTCGACGATGATGAAGGTGAACAGCGCCAGGCGCTGCGCGGTCTTGTTCACCTGCGCGCTGGCGATGGCCGAATCCGGCACGAAGTAATAGAAACCACGGGTATCGCACACCAGTTCAAAGCCCAGGGCCTTGAACAGCGTGCGGTACTGGTCCTGGAAATTCGACAGTTGCGCGTACAGCTCCGGGTCGCGGCGGCTGACGTGGTAACCCTTGAACAGCTCGCGAAAGATCGGCGCCAGCTGGGACAGTTCGGATAGATCAAGATGCATAAGGGGTGCTCGCAGAATTCTCGGCGGCGTCGGGCGTGGCCGGGAGCAGGGCGAATGAGCGCAGGCTGACCTGATGCTCGTGTGTGTGGTAATCGCGGCGTTCCAGGCGCTCGCGCTTGAAGCGTTTTTCGCGGGACAGGCGCGAGAACCAGTAGAGCAATTCGTCGGTGGCGCCGTCCGGTTCCTGTTCCAGCAGCCAGGTCATCAGGTCCGGCATCGGCAGCGCGTCTTCGCAGCGTTCGAGCATTTCCTTGACCGTGCGCGGTGCGCGCTGGGCTTCGCCTTTATGGGACTTGTGCGCCTTGGGGAAGCGCGCCGGTTTCGGCTCGAAGTTCGCCAGGGCGTACACGTAGGCCTCGACCTGGCTCGCGCTGCCGAGGAAGGTGCTTTGCGGCCGGGTGAACATCGGCATCGCGGCCTGCGGCACCGCGTCCAGGCCTTTACGGCGAATGGCCGACAGCGCCAGCGCGGCGCCACGGGTCACGGCGTTGTGCCGACGCGCTTCTTCACGCAGCGGCAGCAGCAGCTCGCGGGCGTGACGCAGGGTCAACTGGGCGCTGGTCTGCATTTCGAGGATGCGCGCGTGGGTGCGCAACAGCATGTCGTCGTCGACCAGATGGCCGAGGCGCTGCTGCTCGGTGAGCAGGCGCAGCAGCACGTTTTCGACCTTGCGCACGCCTTGTTCGAAGGCGCCGTCGGCGTTCACCAGTTGGATCATCGGTTCGACGTATTCGTCCCAGGTCGCCAGCACTTCGGCGTAGCGCTGACGCAACGGGATCTGCCGGTCGCTGGTCTTGGCGCGGTCGGCCACGGCGGCGAGGGCTTGTTCGTCGTTGGCGAGTTTTTTCAGCACGTCGCGCACGCGCATGTCGAGCAGGCGCAGTTGCCGGGCCAGGTCGTGGCCGTCACGGATGTCGAAGGCGTCCTGGATATAACCGGCCAGGCGCTCGAGGTGGCGCAGGTAGGCTTCGATTTCCAGGCACAGGCCAAGCCGGTGCTCCTTGCGAAGATAGGCGAGGAAGTCGTGGATCTGCGCATTGAGCTCGAAACGGTTCGGGCTCTTGGCGACAGGCACCAGGATATCCAGGCGAATCCACACGTCCAGCAGGCTGGTGATGTCCTGGGGCGTGCTGTCCAGTTGTTGGGCGGCCAGTTGTGCGCGCAGCTCGCCGAGGCTCAGGGTGCCTTGGTCGAAGTGTTCGCACAGTGGCTCAAGTAAGGCCCAGTGTTCGGCGAGGGCGCGCAGGACGCGCTTGGGTTCGATCATGGGAATGGCCGGCTGGTTGGCGATTAAAAGTCGCGATTGTACTGCATCAGGCGCGGGATTTATCCACAGCCGGTCAGTGCGCAGTGGGCGATTGTTACCGAACAGCGGTAGAATCCCCGCTCTTTACTTATCCACAAGTGGCCGAGCTGTGCTTATCGAGTCCCGACGTCGCGCTTACTTGACTGCCATGCAGGTGGTCAACTGGCTGCCCCGCACCGAACTGCCGTTTGCCGCCCCGTCGCGGCCCGAGCTGCTGCAGGCGCTCGAGCCCGATGACGGATTGGAAACGTCGGGCGAGGAGGCGGCTGCGCCCGTGGCGGTGGTCAAGCCTGAGCCGCCGACGCGGCCGGTGGTCGAACGCGCCAAGGTCGAGGTGCCACGCCCGTCGCCGATGGCCAAGCCGGCGGTGGCTGAAGAGGCGGCCCCGGTGGTCAAGGCGCCTGTTGTCCCACCGCCGCGGTTTGCCCTGCAATTGCTGCGGGCCGGGCGTTGCCTGTTGCTGGTCGAGCTGCCTACCGGCGAGCGCTTCCAGACCCGCGACCCGGCCTACATGCTGCTCAAGGACATGCTGCGCGCTGCCGGCCTGCCCGACAGCCCGCAAATCGTCGGCGACCCGGTGCGCTGGCCGTTGCTGGTGCGCGGCACCATGGACCAGGGCCCGGACGCCGCGCGGGATTTTGTGCAAGGTTTTGTGTCGGCACGCCTGGAAGACGAACCCTGCGTGTGCCTGTGGCTGATCGGCCTGCCCGCCGTGCGGTTTGCAGGCGAAGCCGATGCCGAAGTCTGGTACCGCGAGCTGCAGGTCGAAGGCCTGGGCTCGGTATGGGCCCTGCCGGGCCTGGAATTATTAATGGAAGAGCCACAGCGTAAGGCTGATGTCTGGCAAGCCATGCGCCGGCTGATGGCGCGCTGGAAAACAATCGATGAGTGAGGCTTTATCCTTCCGCCCGATGACCGAGGCCGACCTCGACGCCGTGCTGAAAATCGAATACGCGGCATACAGCCACCCCTGGACCCGCGGGATCTTTCTCGACGGGCTGGGCAAGTACCAGATCTGGCTGATGTTCGAAGGTGAGCAGCAAGTGGGCCACGGGGTGGTGCAGATCATCCTCGATGAAGCGCATTTGCTGAACATCACCGTCAAACCGGAAAACCAGGGCCGCGGTCTCGGCCTGGCGCTGCTCGAGCACCTGATGTCCCGCGCCTATGCCGCCAGCGCACGGGAATGTTTCCTCGAAGTGCGTGACAGCAATGCCGGCGCGTTCCGGCTGTATGAACGCTATGGCTTCAATGAAATCGGCCGTCGGCGCGATTACTACCCAGCCGTCGGCGGTCGCGAAGATGCGGTCGTGATGGCCTGCACCCTCGTCGACTGAACACGCAACCCATGTGGGAGCCAGCGCCCTCCCACATTTGGAACTACAGGGTGTCAGCGGTTGCCGTCGACAGGATCTCGCTCGGCCAATTCGGCCTCATCCAACCCGTTGCCGCCGCCGATGTCATCTTCATTCACGATGCTCAGGTCCCAATCGGCCTGTTCGCCTTCGCCTTCTTCCTGTGCATCCCGTGCGCCGTCCTCGCGGATCAGGTTCTCCGGGCTCATCTCGTCATCGGTCGTCTCGGCCTCGCCCACCCGTTTATCGCGCATCCGGTGTTTGCGCTCGACAAGCGGCAGTTCATCGCCGATTTGCGCCGTCGGCTCTTGATCGTCAAAGTCCAGCTCGCGCACCGAGCCCATGCGATCCTCATTGTCATCAATCGGTTCCGGCTGTGTAGCGCCGTATGGACGTCGTGATTCAGTCATGGCCAATCCTCATACTGTGGGGCTTATAGTGTGTGGACAGGCCTGGCGCACCAAGATTCAAGTCATCGCCTGCCGTCTATCTTTATTCCGGGCGTGACCCGGACGGGCGGTCGTCTGTCAAAGCTGCGCATCATTCCTGAGGCTTTCCCTGATGAACGAACTACAAGAGCTGCTTGATAACAACGAACGCTGGGCGGATGCGATCAAACAGGAAGATCCCGAATTCTTCGCCAAACTGGCCCGCCAGCAAGCACCGGAATACCTGTGGATCGGCTGTTCCGACGCCCGCGTACCGGCCAACGAAATCGTCGGCATGCTGCCGGGTGATCTGTTCGTACACCGTAATGTGGCCAACGTGGTGCTGCACACCGACCTTAACTGCCTGTCGGTGATTCAGTACGCCGTCGATGTGCTCAAGGTCAAACATATCCTGGTCACCGGCCACTATGGCTGCGGCGGTGTGCGGGCGTCGATGCAGGACCGTCAGTTCGGCCTGATCGACGGCTGGCTGCGCACCATTCGCGACCTCTACTACGAAAACCGCGATCTGCTGGCCAAGTTGCCGACTGAGGAAGAGCGCGTCGACCGCCTCTGCGAATTGAACGTGGTTCAGCAGGTGGCCAACGTCGGTCATACCAGCATCGTGCAAAACGCCTGGCACCGGGGGCAGAGCCTGTCGATCCACGGTTGCATCTACGGCATCAAGGATGGCCGCTGGAAGAGCTTGAACACCACCATCACTGGTTTTGAGCAGTTGCCGCCGCAGTATCGCTTGCGCCCGCTGGGTGAAGCCTAAGGGCGCTTGCGCTCGCGCCACAGGGTCATGAACGTCTGCCCTTCGGCGTTCAGTGGCTCCTGGCTGCCGGTGATCCAGCCCCGGCAGTTCAGCTCGCCGCATTGGCACGCGAACTGCCGGAACAGCGCGTCCTCGGTGCAGGCGTAATCCAGGGTCAACAGGGCGCCGGCCGCGATGGGCTGCACGGTCCAGAGCTCCAGGTAGGTGGTGTCCAAAAATACATTCGGGTTGCAGGAGTGGCGCAGCAGGCCGCAGAACCAACAGTCGTACAAGTGGATGCGCGGCGACAGTTGCAAGGTGTGCGGGCGTCGCTCGTTCACCGCGTAGCCGGAGACCTTGGCAATGCGTATGCGACTCTCAAAGGCGATGCGCGCCTTGACCCTGGCCCCGGCGCCGTCCCTGGCGTGGGTGACCTGGAAGTGTTTGGACGAAGGGTAGCCCTGCCCGACGAACAGTGTCTTGAACGGGTAAAGGCAGTCATTCACAGGGTTTACAGCCTTATCCATGGCGCGAGTTTTCATAACTCTCCTGGGTTGGGCTGCATCGACCTGCGGGTGGTGTCTGACTGCCAGTCTTGCAGCGGATGGGCCCGGATCAAGACTCGCTGAACATAACGCCGATTTCTACTGTCAACTTTGACAGTAGAAATCGGTTTTTTTTTTGCGTTTTTACAGCGCCGGGGCGCTGATCGTCGGGGTGGGCGCGGCGTCTTTCAGCTGTTTGAGCTGGGCTTTGATCGCGGACGTGGCGCATTTGGCGTTGGCCTGTTCCGGGGTCAGGTTGCGCACCGAGGTGTAGAACAATTCGCAGGTCTGTTCTTTACGCGTGACCTGCCAGGTGTTCATGCACGCCTTGAGCAGCACATTCGCATCGCTCGCCGGTTTCTGGCCCATTCCGGCTTGCCAGCAGGCGGCGCTCAAATCCTGGCCCATCACTTTCAAACCGGCCTCGTCGGCCTTCTGCTCGTTACCGTCATACGTGTCGGGGCTTGCCGCATACCAGATGTAACTGGGGTGGTTGGCGCCCAGGACCGAGACGGTTTTGCCGGGGATCGGGCTGATCTGCGCCAGGCCCAGCACACCCACGGTTTGCCCGTATTGTTGCTTGATCCAACTGCGCACCGGTGCGCCGAACGCGACCATCGGCAACGCACCTTTGGGCGGCAGGCTCAGTTCCTTGACCATGCGTGTCTGGTAGTCGGTGAAGTAGCTGTAGACGTTTTCCAGGTCTTTCCCGGCGTTGGACGGCGCGGCGATCGGGGCGATGTCGATGATGGTCTGGTAGGCCGGGGTTTCGGTGGCCGGAATGCCATTGTCGACGAGCAGGGCGGCCCAGCGGTCGGTGGTGGCCGATTCCAGGTAATCCTGGGCCTGGGTCAGTGAGTAATCTGGCGGAAAGTGCAGCAGTTCGATGCTTTTGCGGTTTTCCAGGGCCATGCCCAGCGGCAGGAACAAGTACCAGTTGTAAGCCCACTTGCCGTCGCTGTTAAGCCGGCTCGCGCCCTGGTAGGCCAGGTCGGCGGTAGCGAGCAAGCTCGTCAGCGGCTGGCCATAGTTGTCGGGCACGCCGCTGAAGGTCGCCGCGACCTGGCCGTCATGCTTTCTGACGCTGACCTTGGCGCGGCTGTAACCGTCGCGCTGCAGGCTCTGGTTGAGGTAGTGCTCGACGGTCTGCTCCAGCGTCCACGGCCGGAAGCAGATCACGTTGCAGTTATTGGGGTAAGCGAACAACTGGGTAACCCGTTGCGTGCTGCCCAGCGGTACGTCGATGTCGGCCTGTACGACCGCACTCGCGATCAGTGCGGCCAAGGTGAAGGACAACCTGGTCGGTTTAAACATAGATGATTCCTTGTCAGCGAGAGCCCGTCTGCGCGGGGTGAAAGCCCACCTCCACACAGTAGCGGCTGACCAGGAAAACCGCGTGCAAAATCGCTGGGCGTGTCGCTATTGGATAAGCCGTCCTACACCTCGAACTGCAACGCATTGCTCAAGTCGCCCATCGGTTTCTGGCCGCGGGCGATCATGGCGTCGTCGCGCCGCTTGAGCCCGTCCAATGTCTCCAACTGGAAGACGCGGGTGATCAGGCGCAGGATCGACGCGGTGTCGTACACCGTATGGTCCACCGTGCCTTTGCGCGCGAACGGCGACACCACCAGGGTCGGAACCCGTGTGCCAGGGCCCCAGCGGTCGCCTTTGGGCGGTGCCACGTGGTCCCACCAGCCGCCGTTTTCATCGACGGTCACCACCACCACCATGTTTTTCCACTGCGGGCTTTCCTGCAGCACCTTCAGGGCGCGGGTGATATGGCGGTCACCCGAGGCCACGTCGGCATAACCGGCGTGCATGTTGAGGTTGCCCTGGGGTTTGTAGAAGGTCACGGCGGGCAGCTTGCCCGCCTGCGCGTCGGCAAAGAACTTGTTGGTGCTCGACTCATCGCCCAGGCCCGCGTCGCGCAGGCGCTTGTCACGCTCCGCGCGGTTTTCCGGGCCCTGTTGCTTGAAGTAGTTGAACGGCTGGTGGTGGTACTGGAAGTTGGGGATCTTCGGAATGCCGCCCGAGTCCTTGAACTGTTCCAGCGTCGCTTGCCAGGCCCCGGCGTACCAGGCCCAGTCGATGTTCTTTTTCGACAGCTTGTCGCCGATGTGTTCGTGGGTCTGCGGCACCAGCACGTTGGGCAGGTCGGGCTTGGCGTAGTCCGGGTTTTGCGGGTCGCGAATCCAGGTCGGCCAGTAGGGCGGGGCCAGGGTGTTCACGGCGTAACCGTCCGGGGTCAGCGCGCTCGGGCCGAACTGCGGCGGGCCGCTCATGGCGCTGGCCGGGGATTTGTCCAGGGGCTTGAGGCGTGGGTCGGTGGGATCGTCGCTTTGCAGCGTGGCGATCTGCGCCTTGGCCACCGACTGCGCGGCGTTCGGATAAACCGGCGCGGTCGCGCTGATCAGGTATTGGTGGTTGAGGAACGAGCCGCCAAATGCGCCCTGGAAGAAGTTATCGCAGAGCACAAACTCCTTGGCCACGTCCCACAGGCGCAGGGAATAACGGCTCTGGGCGTAATGCCCCATCACCAGGCCGCCGGAATCGGCCCAGGCGACGAAATTGTCGTTCTTGCCGCCGTTGATCTGCATCTGGTTCTGGTAGAACACGTGCCACAAATCCCGGGTGACCAGGCTCAAGGGCAGGTCTTCGGCGTTCGGGCCCTTGAGGGCGAACGGGGCGTTGGGCAGGTTTTCCTGGAATTGCACTTCGCTGGGGTAGGTCACCCCGTCGACGCTTTGCGAGCCGACTTGCAACACACCACCCCACACCGGGGGCAGGGTGGTCAATACGCTGGCGTCGCGGTCGCGCTGCTGATAGTCGGCGGGAGACAACGCCGACAGCGGTTTCTCCAGACCGGGGAAATCGGCAAACAGGTTGTTGAAGCTGCGGTTTTCGGCGTAGATCACCACGACGGTTTTCACTTGGTCGTGTAATGCCTTATCCAACTCTTGCGGCGTGAGCGGCCGAGGCAGCGGTTTGCCCGGCGCGTCGCCGGGATTGCCGCAGGCACTCAAGGTCGCGCCCACCCCCAGCACCGCTGCGCCGCCGAGGAAGCGCCGCCGGCTGGTGTCTACCGGCGGTTGATCGATGGAATCGGGGGCCGGGCGGTCTTCGTGCTCGTCACTCATTGCGGGAGTCCTTGCTGGCGGTTTGTTGCAAGATATTTCGCCAGGACGGTAGCAGTGGAATGTGACGCAGGGAAGACAGCTTGAAGTTACACGCTTTAAGCGGAAAGCCTGGAGCTACAAACCTCAAGCTTGCCGCTGCGTTTAAGGCATCACCGGCGGCAAATACTTCAACGTCGTCCCCAACGCCCACAACAAAAACAACACCAACGGCGCGTGTACCAGCAACTGCACGAACGAAAACCCGATCAGATCCCGCGCCTTCAGCCCCAACACGCCCAGCAGCGGCAGCATATAAAACGGGTTGATCAAATTCGGCAGCGCCTCGGCCGCGTTGTAGATCTGCACGGCCCAGCCCAGGTGGTATTGCAGGTCAGTGGCCACTTGCATCACGTAGGGCGCTTCGATGATCCACTTGCCGCCGCCCGACGGGATGAAGAAACCCAGCACCGCCGAGTACACGCCCATCAACAGGGCATAGGTGTCGTGGGAGGCGATGGAGGTGAAGAAGGTCGAGATATGGTGAGCCAGGGTCTGGCCGTCGCCGCCCTTGACCACCGTCATCAGCGCGGCAATCGAGCCGTACAGCGGGAACTGGATCAGCACGCCGGTGGTGGTTGGCACCGCGCGGGCGACCGCGTCCAGAAAGCTGCGCGGGCGCCAGTGCAGCAGCGCACCGACCATGATGAACAGGAAGTTATAGGTGTTCAGCCCGGAAATCGCGCTGATCGCCGGTTTGGTCGAGAACTCGTGGAACAACCAACCCGCCGCCAGCACCGCCAGCAGGATCGTCAGCACCGGGCTGTGTTCCAGCCATTCGCCCGGGCGTGTCGGGGCCTGCGGCGTGGGCAGGTTGAAGGCCGGGTCGACCCCGCAGGCCTTGGCGTCACGGGCGCTGTTCGGGCCGGGCGCGGTGGCGTAGGCGATGATCAGCGAGACCACGATCAGCGCCAGCAGCAGCACGCCGGATTGCCACAGGAAGATGGTGTCGGTGAACGGGATCACCCCGGTGATCGACAGGATCGACGGCGGCAGACTGGCCGGGTTGGCCTGCAACTGCGCGGCCGACGACGACAGCCCCAGCGCCCATACCGCGCCGAGCCCCAGGTAGGCCGCGGCACCGGCAGCGCGGTAGTCCATGCGCAAGTTCGTGCGCCGCGCCAATGCGCGCACCAGCAAACCGCCGAACACCAGGGACAGTCCCCAGTTGAGCAACGAGGCAACCATGGAAATCAACGCCACCCAAGCCACGGCCGAGCGGCCGTTCTTCGGGATGCGCGCCAGGCGGTCGATCAGTTTCACCGCCGGTGGCGAACTGGCGACCACGTAACCGCCGATCACCACGAAGGCCATCTGCATGGTGAACGGGATCAGGCTCCAGAACCCATCGCCAAACGCCTTGGCGGCTTCGGTCGGCGCGGCGCCCATGCCCAGGGTCGCCACGGCGACAATGATCACGGCGAGGGCGGCAAACACCCAGGAGTCGGGAAACCAGCGTTCGGCGAAATTGGAGCAGCGCAGGGCAAATCGGGCATAGCGGCTTTCTTCGATAGCATCGGCCACGAGTCATTCCTCTTGTAATTGTTATGGTTTTGGCAGTTTTACGGCATGTTCCGCTACGGCCATTGATATGGGAATGCAGTTATCTTCATCGATCATTGAGGAAAACAAATATATCCGCCGCGATTGCCATCATCCGGCGCAGCTCATAACCTGCACGCCATTTTGTTTGTCTGCCGAGCCTCAACATGACTGCCACCTCGCTTGCCCAGGCGCAGCGTTTTTCCCGCTCCGACTACAAAACCCTGGGCCTGG
The DNA here is from genome assembly GCF_023651955.1 of Pseudomonas sp. Y39-6. Classification (NCBI taxonomy): domain Bacteria; kingdom Pseudomonadati; phylum Pseudomonadota; class Gammaproteobacteria; order Pseudomonadales; family Pseudomonadaceae; genus Pseudomonas; species Pseudomonas sp. Y39-6. The sequence goes on from NZ_CP069594.1 coordinate 777,492, forward strand.
CTGCCCTCGGCGGCGCCCTGGAAATCTACGACTTCATCATTTTCGTGTTTTTCGCGCTGACCCTCAGCCAACTGTTCTTCCCGCCGGAAATGCCCGAGTGGCTGCGCCTGCTGCAAAGTTTCGGGATCTTCGTCACCGGCTACCTCGCGCGCCCGCTGGGCGGCATCCTGATGGCGCACTTCGCCGATCACCTGGGGCGCAAGCGCGTGTTCAGCCTGAGCATCCTGATGATGGCCTTGCCCTGCCTGCTGATCGGGATCATGCCGACCTACGCGCAAATCGGCTATTTCGCACCGCTGATCCTGCTGGTGCTGCGCGTGCTGCAAGGTGCGGCGGTGGGCGGTGAAGTGCCCAGCGCCTGGACCTTTGTCGCTGAGCACGCGCCGCCCCATCACCGCGGTTACGCCTTGGGCTTCCTGCAGGCCGGCCTGACCTTCGGCTACCTGCTCGGCGCACTGACCGCCACGCTGCTGGCGCAAATCTTCACCCCGGCGGAGATCCTCGACTACGCCTGGCGCTTCCCCTTCCTGCTCGGCGGCGTCTTCGGCGTGATCGGCGTGTGGCTGCGCCGCTGGCTCAACGAAACCCCGGTATTCCTCGACATGCAGGCGCGCCGCCAAGCCGCCGCCGAACTGCCGCTGCGCACCGTATTGCGCGACCATCGCCGCGTGTTGCTGCCGGCGATGATCCTCACCTGCGTGCTCACCTCCGCCGTGGTGGTGCTGGTGGTCATCACCCCGACCATGATGCAGAAAACCTTCGGCATGACGCCCAGCCACACCTTCGCCCTGAGCGCGCTGGGCATTGTGTTCCTGAACATCGGTTGCGTACTTGCCGGCCTGCTGGTGGACCGCATCGGCGCCTGGCGCGCGGTGCTGGTCTACAGCCTGTTGCTGCCACTGGGGATCGCCGTGTTATACGCCAGCCTGATCGCCGGTGGCGTCTGGCTCGGCGCGGCATATGCCGTGGCAGGCTTGAGCTGCGGCGTGGTCGGCGCAGTGCCGTCGGTGATGGTCGGACTGTTCCCGGCGCCGGTGCGGGTGTCAGGCATTTCCTTCACCTACAACATTGCCTACGCGCTGTGGGCGAGCACCACGCCCTTGATGCTGATCGCACTGATGCCGACCAGCCCGTGGATTTGCGTGGGTTATTGCGTGGTGATGGGCGCGGTGGGGGTGGTGAGTGTGGTGCTGTTCAGCAAGCGCCACGCAGTGGATGCAGGCGCTCGCGGAGCCTAAGGGCCACCAATTGACGGGTATTGCGGCCGCTCCTATAGTCAGGTCCACCCCCCGATCAGCACATAGCCCTTCATGACCCAGACGGCCCTTATCAACCCCGCCATTCTGTCCTGGTCTCGCCAGCGGGCGGGGCTGTCTGAGGCTCAGGTCGCCAAGGGGCTTACGGTCAAGACGCAAAGGGTCATGGAGTGGGAGAGCGGCCGGAGCCTTCCCACCTTTAACCAGGCGCAAAAGTGGGCTGCCATCGCGCATGTTCCTTTTGGTTTTCTCTTTCTCCAGGCGCCTCCACAGGAGCATCTGCCACTTCCGGACCTGCGCACGGTAGGCGGCGAATTACCCGATAAACCCAGCCTGGATTTGATGGACACCGTCAGGGATGTGCTACGCAAACAGGCCTGGTACCTGGAGTATTTGCAGGATCACGAACGAGCGCCGCTTTCCTTTGTCGGGAGCTTCAACAGTCGCTCGCCGATCAAGGACGTCGTTGCCGATATCCGTCGTGTCCTGGGCGTAACCGATGCCCCGGCCCGTATGAGTTATGAAGACTATATGCGGGCATTGGTGAGTGGCGCGGAAGACGCCGGCATTCTCGTTATGCGCAGCGGTGTTGCCTTGGGCAATACCCGCAGGAAACTTGATGTCAGCGAGTTTCGAGGATTTGCGATCAGCAACGTGATGGCCCCCGTTGTGTTTATCAACAGTGCGGATGCACCCTCGGCACGGCTTTTTACCCTGGTGCATGAGCTTGCCCATCTCTGGATCGGCAGTACGGGCGTATCCGATGGGGGCAGTCAGGGGCCTGGTCAAGAAGAAGCCTTCTGCAATGCGGTGGCGGGCGAGTTTCTTGCGCCGGGAATCGCCTTCAGCGCGTACTGGGACAGCGATCTTTACTGGGAAGACAACCTGGCGCCTTTGGCGGGGCGCTTTCATGTCAGCACACTCGTCATTGCCCGCCGTGCGCGTGACCTTGGTTACATCAGCGGCGATCAATACGGCGCCTACTACCGACGGATCTTGCAGGCATATCGAGATAAGGACGGCGGTGGAGGGGACTACTACCGTACCGCTGCGACCAGGAACAGTACCCGGTTGAGCAAGGCTGTTCTGGCGCAAGCCCAGAGCGGTCAGATTTTGCTACGCGACGCGGGAAAACTGCTGGGTGTGCAGCCTGCCAAGTTGAAGACGTATGGAATGAAGCTCTCGGCATGAAGCATCTATTGGATTCGAATACGCTGATCGAGGCCAAAAATCGCTATTACGGGATGACGATTTGTCCGGGCTATTGGGCATGGATACTTCAACAACACCAGGCTTTGGAGATTGCCAGTATCGTACCGGTAAGGGACGAGCTGGCTAAAGGCAATGACGATCTGACCCAGTGGGTCAAGAGCAATGCCCAGCTCTTTGAAGACGCCAGCGATGAACGGACTCAAGTGGCATTTGGGTATATCGTCGCCAAAATTGCCGAGCAGGCGCCGCTGATGAAGGTTGGCGCGCTTGAGGAGTTTCTTGAAGGGGCAGACCCGTGGCTGATTGCCAAGGCGATGACGACGGGAGCGGTGGTTGTAACCCATGAAGTGTATAACCCCGATATCAAGCGTAAATACACCATTCCCAATGTGTGCTCACTGGTCGGCGTCTCTTATATGAATACGTTTGAGTTGCTCGGTAAGCTGGACGCACGTTTCGTTTTGCACCGCTGACCCATTGGGGCAAAGAGGTTTTGGTGTCATCAAAGGTAACCGCCTGCTGGCGTGCGGATGACAATTTTGTAACCCGTGCCAGCGTATTTAGCCGATAGCTCTATGATTCATCCAACCACACCCCACGAGGATGTTTCATGAGCGCAGGACACAACCACGCCCAGGTACGCGCCGGCCACGAACGGCAGTTGTGGATGGCCCTCGGGCTGACCAGCAGTTTCATGATTGCCGAGGTGATCGGTGCCTTTATCACCGGCAGCCTGGCGCTGTTGTCCGATGCCGCGCACATGATGACCGACGCCCTGGCCATGGCGATTTCCCTGGTGGCGATCCAGATCGCCAAGCGCCCCGCCGACCGCAAGCGCACGTTCGGCTATGCCCGCTTTGAAATCCTGGCGGCGGCGTTCAATGCCTTGCTGCTGTTTGCGGTGGCGTTCTACATCCTTTATGAGGCCTATCAACGCCTGCAGGCACCCGCCGAAATCCAGTCGACCGGCATGCTGGTGATCGCCGTGCTGGGGCTGCTCGTCAACCTGATCTCCATGCGCCTGCTCAGCGCCGGCAGCGGCGAAAGCCTGAATGTCAAAGGCGCGTACCTGGAGGTCTGGAGCGACATGCTCGGCTCTATCGGCGTGATCATCGCGGCCGTCGTGATCATGTTGACCGGCTGGGCTTGGGTCGACTCCGTGGTGGCGGCGGCGATTGGTTTCTGGGTGTTGCCGCGCACCTGGGTGCTGCTCAAGGACAGCATGAATGTGCTGCTGCAAGGCGTGCCCGACGGCGTCGATATCGACAGCGTGGAGCAGGCCATGCGTGGCGTGCCCGGCGTGAAGGACGTACACGACCTGCATATCTGGGCGCTCACCAGTGGCAAGAACGTGCTGAGCAGCCATCTGGTGGCGGATGCGATGCCGGGCACCGAACAGCAGGTCCTCGCTCAAGTGACGCAATTGCTGCATGAACAATTCGATATTTCCCACGTCACGCTGCAGGTCGAGGGCGAGGGTTTTCATCGTGACGGGCCCGAAGACGCCCATGCTTGAGCCTTGCTAACGGATTTGTAATGTTCGCCCCACCGCCCTGATAAGTACCGAAAGTTACAGTGCCCCGGCTTGGATTTATCCGCCATTTCATGGGCCTGGAACTCTCGTTATGCCAACTCGTGCAAGAACTCTACTGTGCTCGATCATCGTGTTGCTGGCGACGGCGCAAGGGGTCGGCGCCCAAACCCTGACCCTCGACGCCGCCCTGCAAACCGCCTTCGCCAACAACCCCGACCTGGCCGCCGCGCAATGGGAGATCGACATCGCCAGCGGCGGCCGCCAGCAGGCGGGGCTGATCCCCAACCCGGTGGCCTCGTGGGATGCCGAAGACACCCGCCGCGACACCCGCACCACCACGCTCAAGTTAAGCCAGACCCTGGAACTGGGCGGCAAGCGCGGCGCGCGCATCGAGCTGGCCACGCGTGGCCAGGACGTCGCGGCGCTGACCCTCGAACAGCGCCGCAACGGCTTGCGCGCCGAGGTGATCGACAGTTATTACGGCGCCCTTCGCGCCCAGGAGCGCCTCGACCTGGCGCAACGCTCCCTGGCGTTGGCCGAGCGCGGCCTGGTGATCGCCAATGGCCGCGTCAACGCCGGTAAATCGTCGCCAGTGGAAGCCACCCGCGCCCAGGTGCAGTTGTCGGAAATCCGCCTGGAACTCAACCGCGCCCAGATGGGTGTCAGCGATGCCTATCGCCGCCTGGCCGCCAGCACCGGCAGCGCCGCGCCCGACTTCGCCGCCGTCGCCACGCCAAGCAGCGTCCCGGCGACGTTGCCGCCCGCCGCGCAACTGCTGGCGCGTCTTGAGCAGACCGTCGAGCTGCGCCTGGCCGAACTGCAAATCCTGCAGAACGAAGCCAGCGTGGGCCTGGAAAAAGCCCAGCGCATCCCCGACCTCGATGTGTCGATTGGTAGCCAGTACGACGCCAGCGTGCGCGAGCGCGTGAATCTGGTGGGCGTGTCGATGCCGATCCCGCTGTTCAACCGCAACCAGGGCAACGTGCTCGCCGCCACCCGCCGCGCCGACCAGGCCCGTGACCTGCGCAACGCCGCCGAACTGCGCCTGCGCACCGAAACCCGCCAGGCCCTGGACCTGTGGCAAACCGCGAACACCGAAGTGCGCGCGTTCAACCAGCAGATCCTGCCCGCCGCCCAGAGCGCGGTGGACAGCGCCACCCGTGGCTTCGAAATGGGCAAGTTCAACTTCCTCGACGTCCTCGACGCCCAGCGCACCTTGATCGCTGCCCGCACCCAATACCTCACGGCGACCGCCCAGGCCACCGACGCCTGGGTACGCATCGAACGGATCTACGGCGACCTCGCCCGTTTCTGATTTTTTTGGAGTCCTCTATGCAGACTAAACATGGCGTGGCGCTAGCCCTTGTCCTGGGCCTGATGCTGTCCGGCCTGGCAAACGCCGAGGAAGAAGAAGGCACACTCGAACTCACCGAGCAGCAGATCGAGGCCGCCGGTATTCAACTGGCCCAGGCCCAGTCGCGGCCGATCAGCACGGTGCTGTCGTTGCCGGGTGAAGTGCGCTTCGATGAAGACCGCACGTCGCACATCGTGCCGCGTGCGGCGGGGGTGGTGGAGGCAGTGAAGGTCAACCTCGGCCAGACGGTCAAGCAAGGCGAGTTGCTGGCGGTGATCGCCAGCCAGCAGATTTCCGATCAGCGCAGCGAGCTGGCCGCCAGCCAGCGTCGCCTCGAACTGGCGCGCACCACCTTCCAGCGCGAGCGCCAACTGTGGCAGGACAAGATCTCCGCCGAGCAGGATTACCTGCTGGCGCGCCAGGCCTTGCAGGAAGCCGAAATCGCCCTGAACAACGCCCGCCAGAAGATGACCGCCCTCAGCGGCAGCGCCGTGCCGGCCGGCGGTAATCGCTATGAATTGCGCGCACCGTTCGCCGGCGTGGTGGTGGAGAAACACCTGGGCGTCGGCGAGGTGGTCAGCGAGACCAGCAACGCCTTCACCTTGTCGGACCTGTCGCAGGTGTGGGTCACGTTCGGCGTCTTTCCCAAGGACTTGAACAAGGTCCGCGTCGGCAAGCCGGTGAAAGTCAGCTCCACCGAAATGGGCACCGAAGTACTCGGTACCGTGGCCTATGTGGGCAACTTGCTGGGCGAGCAGACGCGCACCGCCACCGTGCGCGTGACCGTGCCCAACCCCGATGACGCCTGGCGCCCGGGGTTGTTCGTCGCCGTACAGATCGCCACCGACACCTACCAGGCCAAGGTCACCGTGCCCGAGGCCGCGATCCAGACCGTCGAGGACAAGCCCTCGGTGTTCGTTCGCACGGCGGACGGGTTCGTCACCCGCCATCTGGAACTGGGCGTCAGCGAAAACGGCTACGTCGAAGTGCGCCGGGGCCTCGACGCCGGGGCACAGGTGGCCACGGTTGGCAGCTTCATCCTCAAGTCCGAACTGGGCAAAGGCTCGGCCGAACACGCCCATTGATCCTGCGAGTGATTTCCCATGTTTGAGCGCCTTATCCAATTCGCCATCGAGCAGCGCATCATCGTGCTGTTGGCGGTGCTGTTGATGGCCGGTGTCGGCGTCGCCAGCTATCAGAAACTGCCCATCGACGCGGTGCCCGACATCACCAATGTGCAGGTGCAGATCAACTCGGCGGCACCCGGTTTTTCGCCGCTGGAAACCGAACAGCGCATCACCTTTCCCATCGAAACCGCGATGGCCGGGTTGCCGGGGTTGCAGCAGACCCGTTCGCTGTCGCGCTCCGGTTTGTCCCAGGTCACGGTGATCTTCAAGGACGGCACCGACCTGTTCTTTGCCCGCCAATTGGTCAACGAACGCCTGCAAGTCGCCCGTGAACAACTGCCCGTCGGCATCGAAACGGCGATGGGGCCGATTTCCACCGGTCTTGGGGAAATTTTCCTATGGACCGTGGAAGCCGAAGAGGGCGCGCGCAAGGACGACGGCACGCCCTACACGCCGACCGACCTGCGCGTGATCCAGGACTGGATCATCAAGCCGCAACTGCGCAACGTGCTCGGCGTGGCCGAGATCAACACCATCGGTGGTTATGCCAAGGAATACCAGATCGCCCCCGACCCCAAGCGCCTGGCGGCCTACAACCTGACCTTGAGCGATCTGGTCACCGCGCTGGAGCGCAACAACGCCAACGTCGGTGCCGGCTACATCGAGCGCAGCGGCGAGCAGTTGCTGATCCGCGCACCGGGGCAAGTGGCGTCGATCGACGATATCGCCAACATCGTCATCACCACCTCGGACGGCACGCCGATCCGCGTGCGCAATGTGGCCCAGGTCGAGATCGGCCGTGAGCTGCGTACCGGCGCCGCCACCGAAAACGGCCGTGAAGTGGTGCTGGGCACGGTGTTCATGTTGATCGGCGAAAACAGCCGCACTGTATCCCAGGCCGTGGCTGCGCGACTCGAACAGATCAACCGCTCGCTGCCCGAGGGCGTGGTCGCCGTGACCGTCTACGACCGCACCAACCTCGTCGAAAAAGCCATCGCCACCGTGAAGAAAAACCTCTTCGAAGGCGCGTTGCTGGTGGTCGCGGTGTTGTTCCTGTTCCTCGGCAACATCCGCGCGGCGCTGATCACCGCGATGGTGATCCCGCTGGCGATGCTGTTCACCTTTACCGGCATGTTCACCAACAAAGTCAGCGCCAACCTGATGAGCCTCGGCGCGCTGGACTTCGGCATCATCGTCGACGGCGCGGTAGTGATCGTCGAGAACGCGATCCGTCGCCTGGCCCATGCGCAACAGCGACACGGCCGCCTGTTGACCCGCAGCGAGCGCCTGCACGAAGTGTTCGCGGCGGCCAAGGAGGCGCGGCGCGCGCTGATCTTCGGGCAACTGATCATCATGGTGGTGTACCTGCCGATCTTCGCCCTCACCGGCGTGGCCGGGAAAATGTTCCACCCCATGGCCTTCACCGTGGTGATCGCCCTGTTCGGCGCGATGATCCTCTCGGTGACCTTTGTGCCGGCGGCGATTGCGCTGTTTGTCACCGGCAAGGTCAAGGAAGAAGAAAACCTGGTGATGCGCAGTGCGCGCCGGGTCTATGCGCCGGTGCTCGATGGGGTGATGGCGCGGCGCCCGCTGGTGTTCGGTTTGGCGCTGTTGACCATCGTCGCCTCGGGGCTGGTGGCCAGCCGCATGGGCAGCGAATTCATCCCCAGCCTCAGCGAAGGCGACTTCGCCCAGCAAGCCCTGCGCGTGCCCGGAACCAGCCTGACGCAGTCGGTGCAGATGCAACAGCAGTTGGAAAAAACCTTGATGGCCCAGGTGCCGGAAATCGAACGGGTCTTCGCCCGCACCGGCACTGCGGAGATTGCCTCCGACCCGATGCCACCGAACATTTCCGACAGCTACGTGATGCTCAAGCCCAAGGATCAGTGGCCTGATCCGCAGAAGTCCCGCGAAACGCTGATCGCCGATATCCAGCGCGCCAGTGCGATTGTGCCGGGCAGTGCGTATGAACTGTCGCAACCGATCCAACTGCGCTTCAACGAGCTGATTTCCGGGGTGCGCAGCGACGTGGCGGTGAAGGTGTTCGGCGACGACATGGCGGTGCTCAACGCCACCGCCGGGGAAATCGCCGAGACCTTGCAAGGCCTGAACGGCGCCTCGGAAGTGAAGGTCGAGCAGACCTCCGGCCTGCCGGTACTGACCATCAATATCGACCGCGACAAGGCCGCGCGGTTTGGCCTGAACGTCGGCGATGTGCAGGACACGATTGCCGTCGCAGTCGGTGGGCGCCAGGCCGGAACGTTGTACGAAGGTGACCGACGTTTCGACATGGTCGTGCGTTTGTCCGACGCATTGCGCACCGATATCGACGGCTTGTCGCGGCTGCTGATCCCGGTGCCGGCGCTGGCCGGTAACGCCTCCGGGCAACTGGGCTTTATCGCCTTGTCCCAGGTCGCCAGCCTCGACCTGGTGCTGGGCCCGAACCAGATCAGCCGCGAGAACGGCAAGCGCCTGGTGATTGTCAGCGCCAACGTGCGGGGGCGTGATATCGGCTCGTTTGTCCAAGAGGCCGAAGCCGCCATCGGCGCGCAGGTCAAAGTGCCGGTTGGCTACTGGACCACCTGGGGCGGGCAGTTCGAACAGTTGAAGGAGGCCTCCGACCGCCTGCGCATCGTGGTGCCGGTGGCGCTGCTGCTGGTGTTCGGGCTGTTGTTCATGATGTTCAACAACCTCAAGGACGGGCTGTTGGTGTTCACCGGGATTCCGTTCGCCTTGACCGGTGGGATCATGGCGCTGTGGCTGCGCGATATTCCGCTGTCGATCTCGGCCGGGGTGGGCTTTATCGCCTTGTCCGGCGTGGCGGTGCTCAACGGCCTGGTGATGATCGCGTTTATCCGCAACCTGCGCGAGGAAGGGCGCTCGCTGTCGATGGCCATCAACGAGGGCGCGCTGACCCGGCTGCGCCCGGTGTTGATGACGGCGCTGGTGGCCTCCCTCGGGTTTATCCCCATGGCCCTGGCCACGGGCACCGGCGCCGAGGTGCAGCGGCCGCTGGCGACGGTGGTGATCGGCGGGATCATTTCCTCTACGTTGCTGACCTTGCTGGTGCTGCCGGCGTTGTATCACTGGGCGCATCGCAAGGACGAGGAAACACCAGGCTGAAGCGCGTAAAACGCCCCGGCTGGCTGCTGACATCGGCGTGGCCCTGATGCAGGTGCATGATCGACTGCACGATGGCCAGCCCCAGGCCGGTGCCGCCCTCGGCGCGGGTACGGCTGCTGTCGGCGCGGTAGAAGCGTTCGAACAAGTGCGGCAGGTGGTGCGCTTCGATGCCGCGCCCGGGGTTGCCGACCGACAGCGATACACGCTGGCCGTAGGTTTCCACCAGCAACAACACGGTAGACGCGGTTGGCGTGTGGCGGATGGCATTGGACAGCAAGTTGGAGATGGCCCGCTGGATCATCAGGCGATCGCCCATCACCCAGGCGTCGCCGCGCAGGTTCAGGGTCACCTGCTTGTCCTCGGCGCTCAAGGCAAACAGCTCCATCACCCGCTGCGCTTCGTCACCCAACGACACCCGGGCAAACCCGGCCCGCGCCGCCGGATGGCTGACCTGGGCCAGAAACAGCATGTCGGAGACGATGCGCGACAGGCGTTCCATTTCCTCGACGCAGGATTCCAGGCCCGCTTGGTATTCCTGCGAAGGCCGCTCGCGGGACAACGTCACCTGCGCCTTGCCCATCAGGTTGGTCAACGGCGCGCGCAGTTCGTGGGCCAGGTCATCGGAGAACTGCGACAGTTGCCGCACACCGTCGTCCAGGCGGTGCAGCATGAAGTTGATGCCCTGGGCCAACTCGCCCAGCTCCTTGGGCAGGTTGTCCAGCGCCAGGCGATGGGTCAGGTCCTGGGTGCTGACCTGCGCCGCCACACGGCTGAACTGCTGCAACGGCGCCAGCCCGCGCTGCACCAGCCACCAGGCGCCCATGCCGATCAGGATCAGCAGCAGCGGCAGGGCGATCACCGTGGAGCGCAGGTAGGCACTGAGCAACGCTTCATCGTCGGAGCGGTCCAGCGAGAGCAGCACGCGCACGTTCTCGCCATTGCGCAGCGCCACCATGCGCGAGGCGCTGAGGATGCGGTTGCCATGCCCATCCACCCAGTTCAGGTAGGCCAGGGTCTTGCCGGCCGGTACGTCGAGCAACAACGGCTGCTGGGGTTTTGCGCCCACGCTGAGGAGCACCGGCGCATCGGCCTGGGTGCTCATGATGGTCAGGTAGATATTGTCGTGGCCCATCACCAGGTCCAGCAGCGAGTGGGGGCGGCTGCTGATGTCGCGGGGGGCGAGGCTCTGGCTCAGGCTGTGTTCCAACTGATCCAGCTTGTTTTCCAGGCCCTTGCGCGCGAGTTTGTCCAGCTCGTGGGTCAAGGCCAGGTAAGCCAGGGTCGCCAGCAGCACGACCAGTCCGGCGCCCATCAGGCTGACCGTCAGGCCCAGGCGCATCGACAGGCTGCTGGTCCTCATTGACGCGCCTCCAGCACGTAACCGACGCCGCGAATGGTGTGGATCAGCTTGACCTCGCTCTGGTCGTCGACCTTGCCGCGCAGGCGGCTGATGGAGACTTCGACGACGTTGGTGTCGCAGTCGAAGTTCATGTCCCACACCAGCGAGATGATTTGCGTGCGGGTCATCACCTCGCCGGCCTGGCGCATCAATACGTGCAGCAGGGCGAACTCCTTGGTGGTCAGGTCGATGCGTCGTGTGCCGCGGTAGGCGCGGTGGCGGCGCGGGTCCAGCTCCAGGTCGGCGACGCGCAACACGTCCGGCAACGGAATGTGCTCGCTGCGCCGCAACAGCGTGCGGACGCGGGCCAGCAGTTCGGGGAATTCGAAGGGTTTGACCAGGTAATCATCGGCGCCCATGTCCAGGCCCTTGATCTTGTCGGCCAGCCGGCCGCGGGCGGTCAGCATCATCACCCGCTGGTTGCCGTCGCGGCGCAGGTGTTCCAGCACTTCCCAACCGTCGGTGTTGGGCAGGTTCACGTCGAGGATCACCAGTTCATAGGTGTGTTGCCGGGCCAGGTGCAGGCCGTCGACGCCACTGGCGGCGCAATCGACGACATAGCCGCTTTCGGTCAGGCCCTGCTGCAAGTAATCGGCGGTTTTCTGCTCGTCCTCAACCACAAGGATACGCATGGGGATTTACCTTCAAAGGAAACGGAGAGGGGGCATGGCCTCATAGAGGCGCTGAATTTGGCTGTAGGAAAACTCTGAGCCGTGAAGTAGCTATAGGGTCAAGCCACGTCAGGTAGCTGCGACGATTCGCCGCTGTGCGAGTGAACAAAAAAACGCCCCAAGCGGGGCGTAAAAAGTTCATCTCCGTTCCAAAGGAGCTACACAAAAGCCGCAGAGATGAATAGTGCTCGATGCGCAGTATAAAAACTGCAACTTAACGCGAAGGTGAGGCCGATATTACAGTTCTGACAGATTTGAACCTGTGAAGAGATGTACTTCATCGGCAAGTAAATGTAAGCGTTGCTTAGAGCACCGCCAGTGGATATTCGATAATGACCCTTACTTCTTCCAGGTCCGACTCAAATGCACTTGAGCGCACGCTCGCCTGGCGCAGGCGCAGGGATAAGTCCTTCAGCGTGCCGGCCTGCACCACGTACTTGGCTTCGATATTGCGTTCCCAGCGGCGCTGATCGGTGAGCGGATTACCGGCGGCATCGCGGCGCATGTACACCGCGTTGGCGTTGCTGTAGTCGGCCCCGCTGCCTTTGGCGTAGCGGGTCATGAACGTCAGGCCGGGAATGCCGAAGGCCTGCATGTCCAGGTCGTAGCGCACCATCCATGAGCGTTCCTTGGGCGAGTTGAAGTCGCTGTACTGGATCGAGTTGTTGAGGAAGATCGAGTCCGACTGGCGCAGGTAATCGAAGTCGTCGTCGCCATTGTTGCGCTGGTGCGACACGGCAACGCTGTGGGCGCCGACTTTCACCCCGAGCCGGGCGCTCCAGATGTTGTTGTCGAATGTTCCCAGGCGCTTTTTGCCCTCGTCCACGGCCTTGTAGTAATTGACGTCGCCGAACAGCGAAACGTCTTCGGTGAGCGGGTAACTGGCGGTGCTGCCGACGTAGTATTGGTCCCAGGCGTCTTTCAGGCGGCTGCTGTACAGGCTGAAACCGAGGTGCTTGTTGAGTTGATAGTCACCGCCGAAATAGCCGATCCAGGGCGAGTCGACCGGGCCCGCATAAAACGTCGCGAAGCCTTTGTTCATGCCGCTTTCATTGGGCTGGCTCATGCCGCTCAAGCGTCCGCCCTGCAGGCTCAGGCCGGCGAGGCTGGTGTTTTGCACGGTGACGCCACGGAAACTTTCCGGCAATACACGGGAGTCGCCGTAGGCCACCACCGGCGTCAGCGGGAACACGTCGCCGGCCTTGATCACTGTGTCCAGCACGCGCAATTTCGCGGCGCCGCCGACCTTGCTGTAGCTGTCTTCGGGGCGGTTGTCGCGGTCCACCGGCAACATGCCGAACGAGCCTTTGCCGCCGCTGCGGCCGGTGCCCGAATCGAGTTTCACGCCGACCATGGCAAACGCATCCAGGCCAAAGCCCACGGTGCCTTGGGTGAAGCCGGATTCGAACTTGCCGATCAACCCCTGTGCCCAGGCTTCTGAATAGCCGTTGCCGGTCGGGCTGGATTGGCCTTTGCGATCATCGCGGTTGAAGTAAAAATTACGTGCCAGCACGTTCAGGCGGCTGCCTTCGATAAAACCGTCGGGCTGGTCTTCCACGGCCAGCGCTGCCAGGGGCAAGGCGGCGACGAGTGAGAGGGGAAGGGTGTAATAACGGATATGCATGTTTCGCTCCTCGGTATTGGCAGTGATCAGCTTCTTATGGAGGCGGGCGTTCTTATTGATTTGGCCCGGGCTGATAGTTGCAAACCGTGGATAACGGCTGTGTTGCGTGAACATTACAATTCTGGAACCTTAGTGCCACCTAACAAATACGTAATCTTCTGGTGAACATCGCGTCAGGGTTGTTTGGTTAGTCTCGACACTGAACTTTCAGTCGAGGAATGAACAATGAACTTTTATAAAACTGGCCTGGGTATATTGACGGCCATCCTGTCCTTCGGCGCATTGGCCGAAGGCGGCGGCGATCGCACGTTTGCGCTGATGATGGAGCGCAATGAACAAGCCATGACCGAATACGCGGCCAGAGAGGGCAAAGCGGCCCCGGTGGTGCAGACCTATCGCTATGGCATGACCCTGGACATCGCCAAGGTGGTCAACGTGACACCACCGATCCGCTCTTGCAGCCCCGTGCCCTCGCGCATGACCTACGAAGACACCAGCGGCAAGCTCAATACCCTGGAATATCAAGTGATGGGTATCTGCCGGAACAATGGCAGCTGACCGCTGTAAAAAAGAGTGACGCCGGGCATTGAAGCGCTCTTCAGAAAACGCCGGCCACACCGATGAAGGCCGGGTGGAATGGGCGAATGCCAACTTCCTGCAGGAACTGGCTTACTCGATGTCGCAACTGCAGGCGCGCGGCGAACACGTTGTCGGTGCGGTGCGCCTGATGAGTGACGGCCGCCAGCAAGCCGAGCAGGGCCTGGCCCTGGCGGCCGAAGCCGGCACGGTGATCGTGGACATCCAGGACGGCGCACAAAAGGTCGTCAGCGCAGTCGGACAGTTCGCCAACCAGCTCTCGAACTGACCCGTAGGGCTTGTGCTTGAGGTATCGTAGGTTTTTTCACGATTGAAGAGCCGATCCTCCATGAGCCCCGACCACTGCCGCCCCGTTCCGCTGTCCAAGGCCTACCGCTTGCTCAACCACGGCCCGACCGTGCTGGTCAGCGCCGCGCATGACGGTCAGCGCAACATCATGGCTGCCGCCTGGGCCATGCCGTTGGATTTCGAACCGCCGAAAGTCGCCGTCGTGCTGGACAAGGCCACCTGGACCCGGCAACTGCTGGAACGCGCCGGCACCTTCGTGCTGCAGGTGCCCTGCGCGGCCCAGGCCGATCTCGTACAGACGGTGGGCACTACCAGCGGCGCGGAACTCGACAAATTCGCCGCCTATGGCCTGCGCACCTTCAACGGTGAACACACTGAGGCGCCTTTGCTCGAAGGCTGCGTCGCCTGGTTGGAATGCCGCCTGTTGCCCGAACCGCACACCCAGCAGACCTACGACCTGTTCCTCGGCGAAGTGGTCGCGGCGTATGCCGACGAGCGCGTGTTCAGCGAAGGGCACTGGCACTTCGAAGGCGTTGATCAACTGCGCACCTTGCACCATGTAGCGGGCGGGCATTTCCTCACGATCGGCCAGCCGATTGACGGGCAGCAGCTGACGCCCGCCGGTTGAGCGCGTTCAGCGCCCGAGCATCTTCACCCAGCGCGCCGGCGGCATGCCGTAGGTGCTGTGAAATTGCCGGGTCATGTGGCTCTGGTCGGTGAAGCCGGCGATCATCGCTGCGTCCACCAGCGTTTTGCCCTGGGCCAGCAGGCTGCGTACCTGATCCAGCCGGCGCATGGTCAGGTAGCGGTAAGGGCTGGTGCCGAACAACAAACGAAAATCCCGCGACAAGGCCCAGCGGTCGCGGCCGGCGTGTTCGGCCATTTCATCCAGGGTGATGCTGCGGCCCAGGGCGCTGTGGATAAATTCCCGGGCGCGTTCGGCGGCGACGTAATCGAAGGTCTTGCGGGTGGTGATCGCTCCCGAGGCGTTGTTCAAGGCTTGGGCCAGGTCGAACAGGGCGTCCTGCTCCTGCAGCCGGTCGATCGGGCAGTCCAGGCTTTGCAGCAACACTTCGCTGGCGCGAAACAGCCACGGGTCGGTGGACACCCCGCCGGGGATAAACGGCAACGGCTTGCCGCCGAGGATCTGTTGGACCAGCGCCGGCTCCACATAGATCATGCGGTACTTGAAGCCTTCCTCGCTGCCGGCGCGGCCGTCATGGGTCTCGTCGGGATGAATCACCATGGTGGTGCCGGGCAGGCCATGGGTCATGCCGCCGCGATAATGAAAACTCTGCACGCCGAACAAGGTGCGACCGATGGCATAGGTGTCATGGCGATGCAGGTCGAACGCGATGCCGGCAAAGTACGCCTCGATACGGTCCAGGCCACTGGCATGCGGCGCGCGGTGGACCCAGTCGAGGGTGGGGGTGGGTTTACCCATGGTGACTTGTCACAAGAAGAGGTGGAAACACGTTAACCGAGTCTGAGGCCCTTGTCTGCCGGGGTCTTGTACGATTGTGCAGGGGGGCAGGCGAGGCCTATGATCGCTGTTCGTGCCCTGTGCTGATGGAGTTGCCCACCATGGATTTGCTCAACCCCGCCTACGTGACGCCCCTGATCTCGCTGGCCCTGCTGTGGACGGTGGCGGTGGTCACGCCCGGGCCCAATTTCTTCAACACCGCGCAACTGGCCGCCAGCTGTTCGCGCCGCCATGGTGTGGTGGCCTCGGCGGGTGTCGCGACTGGGACGATCCTGTGGGGGCTGGCCGGTGGGCTGGGCATAAAGTCGCTGTTTACCGCCGCCCCCATGCTGTACCTGGCGTTCAAGATCATCGGTGGCTGCTACCTGATCTACCTGGGGTTGAAGCTGTTCAAACGCTCGGCGCCGGCGATGGGGCAGAGCCGCTTGCCGGACGGGGCTAGGCGCTCGTTGTTTTCCGCCTGGCGCCTGGGGTTGCTGGGCAATCTGTCCAATCCCAAGGCCGCGCTGTTCGTCGCCACCATCTTCGCGTCCACCATGCCGCCGTCGCCATCGCCGATGCTGTTGACCCTGGCGGTGATCATCATGGCCACCTTGTCGTTCAGCTGGTATTCCAGCGTGGCCCTGGTGTTTTCCAGTGCGCGCATGGCCGACCTCTACAGCCGCTCGCGTAAATGGCTCGACCGTTTTGCCGGGAGTTGCTACATGCTGTTTGGTGCACATCTGGTAGCGAATCGCTGACCGCTTATGGTAAGAAGCCTTACTTTCAACAGTGAGGTTGGGTCATGAGCAAGGTGCGCGTAGGGATTATTTTTGGTGGCCGTTCGGCCGAGCACGAAGTCTCGCTGCAATCGGCGCGCAATATTGTCGATGCCCTCGACCGCTCGCGCTTCGAGCCGGTGCTGATCGGCATCGACAAGGCCGGTCACTGGCACCTTAACGACACCTCGAACTTCCTGATCAACCAGGAAAACCCGGCGCTGATCGCCCTCAACCAGTCCAACCGCGAACTGGCGGTGGTGCCGGGCAAGGCCAGCCAGCAAGTGGTGGAAACCGCCGGCAGCGGCCTGCTCGCGCATATCGATGTGATCTTCCCCATCGTCCACGGCACCCTCGGCGAGGACGGTTGCCTGCAAGGCCTGCTGCGCATGGCCGACCTGCCTTTCGTCGGCTCCGACGTGCTCGGCTCGGCGGTGTGCATGGACAAGGACATCAGCAAACGCTTGCTGCGCGACGCCGGCATTGCCGTCACGCCGTTTATCACCCTCAACCGCAACAACGCGGCGCGCACGTCGTTCGACATGGCGGTGGGCAAGCTCGGCCTGCCGATGTTCGTCAAACCCGCCAACCAAGGCTCTTCGGTGGGCGTGAGCAAAGTGAACGACGAGGCCGAATACCACGCCGCCGTCGAACTGGCCCTGGGTTTTGACGAGAAAGTGCTGGTGGAGTCCGCCGTCCACGGCCGCGAAATCGAATGCGCCGTGCTGGGCAACGAACATCCCATCGCCAGCGGTTGCGGCGAGATCGTGGTGAGCAGCGGCTTCTATTCCTACGACAGCAAGTACATCGACGACCAGGCGGCCCAAGTGGTAGTGCCGGCCGATATCAGCGTGCAAGCCAGCGAGCGGATTCGCCGCCTGGCCGTCGAAGCGTTCGAGGTGTTGGGGTGCGCAGGGTTGGCGCGGGTCGATGTGTTCCTCACCGAGGACGGCGAAGTGCTGATCAACGAAATCAACTCGTTGCCGGGTTTTACCCGGATCAGCATGTACCCCAAGCTGTGGCAGGCGGCGGGGATGAGCTACAGCGAGTTGGTCAGCCGCTTGATTGAACTGGCGTTGGAGCGGCATGCGGGGCGCAAGGGGTTGAAGATCAGCCGATAGTCATCGCCCGGCGCGTCAGTAACGCCATCAGGCGTTACTGAGGACTTCCCGGAAAACGTCCGGTCTTATAGCCGCAATATGCAGCAGCGAACGTGCTGCGCCGGAGGGGGAGCGACGCCCTTGTTCCCACTCTTGAAGGGTTCTTATCGACACCCCCAATAGCTCGGCAAATTTGGCTTGCGACAACCCAGTCTTACTTCTTGCGTCCGCGGCTTGAGTGATTTCAACCTGGTGGACTGCGCCGTAAAGCCCCGCTTTGACATCCTGAATGGCTGCCAGTAATTCTTCGCCGATAGTGCGCTTGGCGTCACGTTCCTTCAGCTGTTTCTCAGTGAGCGGCATGGTTCATGTCCTTCGCGATTTTGTACAGGATATGCGCTGGAATAGGCTCGGTAGCGCCCTTGCCGTAAATCAGCAGGGCTACTACTGCTCCACACGACAATTGTGTGGTGTAGATGATCCGCACTGATCCACTTTTACCTCGGCCTTCCAGGCTCCAGCGTACTTTGCGGCAGCCACCCGAGCCGGGAATTACGGTTCCGGCGTCAGGATGGCTGGCCAGAAACGCCATGAAAATCCCGCGCTCTTCTTCGGACCAATAATCAGGCCATAACCTGCTGAACAGCGGAGATTCTATGATCGTTAACACGCGAAATTCTACGTCCTTGACGTAGCCTCTGGCAAGAAAGGGCGGGCCAGAAAATCGCAGTAGTGGAGCCGCTGCTCAAGGGCGTTTTTACCGCAAAAAATGACATGGCACTTTGCGTCTCGCCTCAGGGAGAGGACATTCAAAAGAGGGCTGTAGGCCTTTGTTAATCAGCTTGTACGAGCAATCCACGAATACAACAACGTCTTCGCCTCTTGCGGTTGATGCGTGCGTCGGCGGTAGCTGGCAAACGTCGGTGATGTGCAGTAGGTACACACCTCACTCACTTCAATCTGCTCGCGCCGAATGCCCGCCGCTTGCAGCAGCATCAGCCCATACCCGCTCAAGTCAAACCATGCGCTGCCCGCTTGTCTCGCCTGGGGCGGTGCAATTTCCGGCGTCAGCAGCGGTGCCGGTTGCTCAGCGCTCCATGGCGCCTGGCGGTGTGGCCACAGGTGCCCTTGGTCCGACTGGAACTCGGCAATAAACGCCGCGCTCACCTCATAACAACAGGGCTTGATCGACGGCCCGATTGCCACCTGCAATTGATCGACAGCCACTCCTTCAGCGGCAAAGCGCTGCACGGCGCTGGCGATGATCCCGCGTTGCAGGCCCTTCCAGCCACCATGCACAGCGGCCACCCAGTCACCGTTGTTCGAGGCGAACAGAATGGGCAGGCAGTCGGCGGTGATCACCGCGATCGGGTGGTGATGGCGCGTCAACACGCCATCGGCTTCGACCGTATTGGCCACCCGATCTGCCTGCCATTCCATCACCGACGCACTGTGTATCTGCTTGCAGATGAATACCTCTTCCGGCCGCTGCGGGTCATTGATCGAACAAAAACCGTGGTCGACACCAGGAACGGAACCGAGATTGTTTGCCTTGCGCACTGTGCTGTTCTCCGTGCATTAACGATCAATCGCCCAACGCCTCTCCCTCCCGCCGAGGGTCGGCACCGCCGCTCAGCAGCACCTTGCCCTGCGCATCCCGCGTGCGAACGATGGCCTGGATGCCACTGGTCATCTCGATCTCGCTCAGCGCATGGCCCTTGTCCCTGAGCGCCTGTTTCAACGCCGGGCTGAACAGGCCGGTTTCCAGTTCGGTAGCGCCATTGCGGCTGCCGAAGTTGGGCAGGCTGATCGCGGCTTGCGGGTCGAGTTGCCAGTCGAGCATCGCCACCAGGGATTTGCTCACGTATTCGATGATCTGCGAGCCGCCCGGCGAACCCAGGGCGGCCAGCAACTCACCGCTGTGGCGGTCGAACACCAGGGTCGGCGCCATGGCCGAGCGCGGGCGTTTGCCGGGTTGCACGCGGTTGGCCACCGGCTGGCCGTTTTCTTCGGGAATGAACGAGAAGTCGGTCATCTGGTTGTTGAGCACAAAGCCCTGGACCATCAGGTGCGAGCCAAATGCGGACTCCACCGTGGTGGTCATCGACACGGCGCCACCCTGGTCATCCACCGCCACCACTTGTGAGGTGGAGATGCGCAGCGGCGAGCGGTCCGGGGCATACGCCACTTGAATGCCCGCCGGTTGGCCCGGCTGCGCGATGCCCAGGCTGCGTTCACCGATCAGCGCGGCGCGTCGGGCCAGGTAATCCGGGGCGACCAGGCCGGCGACCGGCACCGGCACAAAGTCGGCATCGGCCACATACAGGGCGCGGTCGGCAAAGGCCAGGCGCCCGGCCTCGGCGATCAGGTGAACCGCTTCGGGCGTGGGCTCAAGGCCGGCGGGGGAGGCGCTCTTGAGCGGCGTCATGGGCGCGATGGCCAGGCGCGGGTCGCGGGCTTGCAGGGCCTGCAACGTGCCGAGGATCTGCGCGATGGCAATCCCGCCCGACGACGGCGGCGGCATGCCACAGATTTTCCAGCGCTTGTAATCGGTACACAGCGGCGCGCGTTCCTTGGCCGCGTAGCCTGCAAGGTCGGCCTCGGACAGGCTGCCCGCGTTGCGGTGGCCCTGCACCTTGCGCGCAATCTCGTCGGCGATCGGGCCGTGGTACAGCGCGTCCGGGCCTTCCTCGGCGATGCGCTTGAACACGGCGGCCAGCGCCGGGTTTTTCAATAGGGTGCCGGTGGCTTTGGGCGTGCCATCGGCGTTCAGAAAGTAGGCCGCCATCTCCGGCGACTGTGGGATAAAACGGTCAGCGGCTATCAGGCTGTGCAAGCGCGGCGAGATGGCGAAGCCGTGTTCCGACAGCCGGATCGCCGGCTCGAACAACCGGGCCCAGGGCAGATGCCCGGTCTTTTTGTGCGCCAGCTCCAGCGCTCGCAACACCCCCGGGGTGCCCACCGAACGCCCGCCGATCTGCGCTGCGGTAAACGCCATCGGCTGCCCGTCGGGCTTGAGGAACAAGCGCTCGGTCGCCCCGGCCGGTGCGGTTTCCCGGCCGTCATACGCCTGCATGCGGTTCCCGTCCCACAGCATGATGAACGCGCCGCCGCCAATCCCCGACGACTGCGGCTCCACCAGCGTCAACACCGCCTGCATGGCAATCGCCGCGTCGATCGCCGAACCGCCCTGGCGCAACATCTCGCGCCCGGCTTCGGCCGCCAGCGGGTTGGCCGCCGCCGCCATATGCTGCGCGGCATGGCGCGGGCTGAGGTCGGTGCGATAGCCCGAGCCCAACTCCGGCGCCGCTGGCGGTTCGTTGACCGGGGAGTGGCAGGCCACCAGGGCCAGGGCTGCGGCAATGACCGTCAGGTGACGGCGGGCAATCGAAAACACGCGTTGAACTCCGTTCATTTTGCGAATGATCTGTCGTTCTTGGGGAGTGCGTTTACAGGTAGATCGAGCCCTGCATATACAGCACAGCCTTGCCGGAAATAATCACCCGGTCGCCCTTGAGGGCACAGCGCAACTGGCCCTTGCGCGTGCCGCCCTGTTCGGCGCTCAGGCTTGTCTTGCCCAGGCGCTCGGCCCAGAACGGCGCCAACGAGGTATGCGCCGAACCGGTGACCGGGTCTTCATTGACCCCCACATTCGGGCCGAACCAACGGGAAATGAAATCGAACCGCGCACTCTTGGCCGTCACCGCAATCCCGCGTTTGGGCAGGCCCTTGAGCCGGGCGAAATCCGGGGTGAGCGCGGCGACCTGGGCTTCGTCGTCGAGCAACACGATGTAGTCATCGGTGCCGAACACCTCGGCGCGTTCAATCCCCAGCGCGCTCAACATTCCGGCAGGCGGCTCGCACGCTTGTGGCGCTTTCGCCGGGAAATCCATCGCCAGTTCATCGCCCTCGCGGGTTACCCGGAGCTCGCCGCTGCGCGTTGCAAACCGCAGCACGTCAGGCGCATCCGCCAACGCATTGATCAACACCCACGCCGCTGCAAGCGTGGCATGGCCGCACAGGTCGACTTCGACGGTCGGGGTGAACCAGCGCAACTCATAAAAATCGTCACGCGGTACGAAGTAGGCGGTTTCGGACAGGTTGTTTTCGGCGGCGATGTTTTGCAGTTGCACGTCGCTCAGCCACTCGGTCAGCGGGCACACCGCAGCGGGGTTGCCGCCGAAAGGGTGTTGGCTGAAGGCGTCGACTTGGTAGATGTCCAGTTTCACCGTGGTGTACTCCATGTGCGAGGGGGAGGCTGGACACTAACAGCGGGCTGCGGGGAGCGTCAAAATACAGATGGGCTGTTTTTTTGCGCGCATGCACGAGGCCGCGAGGGACGCGGCGCAGCTTTTTCGGCGGCTCGGAAAAAAATGCCCCGACGGGCCGGGGCATTTCAGGTCGCGGTTTTACGTGCTGGCGCTATTTCGCCGCTTGGTTTTGCGGGCCGCCACTGCCGATCTGCCACACGTAGGGCGGTTCGGTGCCGTTGATTTCCCAATCACCGATGATCCGCTCTTTATAGATCAATGGATTATGCGAGGCCGCGGTGCGCGCATTGCGCCAGTGGCGGTCGAGTTGCAGGCTCGTGCGTGCGGCGGAAGCGCCCAGGGCGTTGAACAGGTCGCTGGTGGCGCGAAGCACCAGCTCGGCAATCACCACTTGCGCTTGGGCCGACTCCAGCTCCGCAGCGATGTTGGCCTCGCGTTCGACCTGTGCATCCTTGGCGAAGTGCGCCACGTAGGCGCGTTGCGACGCCGCGGCGGCACGCAGGGCGGCCGCTTCGGCGGTGTAGACCTGCGCCGAGGCTTTGCCGACCACCTGCTGCACCTGGGCATCGTCACGCACCGCTGCCGCATTGCCATGGCTGAACACCCGGGCGCGAACACGTACCTGTTGGGCCACCTCTCGCACGGCCGCCTGCCCCGACCCGACCAGGACAGCCAGCAGGGTCAGTTGGTAAAACGCCGTCTGGTATTTAAAGCGCGTCGAGAAGTCGATCAGGTGGTCGTCTTCGACCACTGCGTTTTCAAACACTGACGTGCCGCTGCCGGTGGTGCGCTGCCCAAAGCCATCCCAATCGTCGCTTTGCCGCACACCCGGTTGCTGCACGCGGACCGCCGCGATCACGTCGGCGCCGGTGTCGTCCCGTTGGGCGTACAGGTCGATCCAGTCGGCGAACAGGCTACCGGTGCTGTAGAACTTGGTGCCGTTGGCGACCCATTGCTCGCCCTGGCGGCTGATGCGGGTAATCACCTGGCCGATCTTCACGTCGCCGACTTCGGTCCAGGCATTGCCGACCAGTTCCCCGGCCACAAACCGCTCGAACCAGGCGTTCTGGGCGCTGAATGCCTGAGCGTTGAGGCGGTCTTCGACAAACGCAAAATGCCCGCGCAGGGCTTGTGTCACGTTGGAGTCGGCGGCCGCCAGTTCAATCAACAGTTGGAACAGTTGCGGCAGCGAGGCGCCGGCCCCGCCGAATTCGACCGGGACACGCACGGCGCCGAACCCGGCGTGCTTGAGCCATTGGATCGGTTCGAACGGCAGCGTGCGGCTGCGTTCGCGCTCGACCGCGCCTTCGGCAATCCGCGCAAAGATCGGCCGAAAACGCGCGGCGAGCGCTTCGTAATCGGTGCCGACAGACAATGTGTTCAGCGTGGTGAAACTGGACATAGGATGAATTCCTCTTCAGCGCAGTCAAGCGTCAAGTCAGGTCGGAGAATCTGGACGGTTTGGTGTGGTCGGTGGCGTTGGCGCCGGTTTTGAACGCTCCGCGATAACGCGCCGCCGGATGGTCATCGGCGGCATACGGCGAAGTGCCGTCGAGGAGGTTTTCGCGCAGGGTGTCGCCCTCATAGGCGGTGCGGACACGGCCCCGGCGTTGCAGCTCCGGAACGATGAACTCGACGAGGTCTTCGAAGGTGCCCGGGGTGATCGCATAGGCCAGGTTGAACCCGTCGATACCGCCGACGTCCACCCAGCGCTCCATCTCGTCGGCCACCGTTTTCGGGCCGCCCACCAGCACTGGGCCCAAGCCGCCGATGCTGCGGTGTTTGATGATGTCGCGCGGCGTCCACTTGCGGTCGGGGTCGGCGGTGGCGAGCAGTTCCAGCACCGAGCGGATGCTGTCGTTGTCGATCGCTTCCAGGGGTTGGTCCGGGTCGTATTCGGAGAAATCGATGCCGGTCCAGCCGCCGTAAAACGACAACATGCCTTCGCCGTTGGCATAGCTCAGGTAGTCGCGGTATTTGGCTTGCGCGGCTTCATCGCTTTCACCGGTGATCACCGTCAGCAGCGTGAACACCTTGACCGAGTCACGGCTGCGGCCGGCTGCCACGGCGCGGTTGCGGATGTCATCGGAGACCTCGCGCGCCTGTTCGGCGGTGGCCGGGCTGATGAACACCCCTTCGGCGTGCTTGGCGGCAAAGGCGCGGCCACGGCTGGAAGCGCCGGCCTGGAAAATCACCGGGGTGCGCTGTGGCGACGGCTCGGACAGATGAATGCCCGGCACATCGTAGTATTTGCCCTTGTGGCCGATCGGATGGACTTTGCTCGGGTCGGTAAAAACCCCGCGCTCGCGGTCACGCAGCACCGCGTCTTCATCCCAGGAGCCTTCCCACAGCTTGTAGGTCACGTCCAGAAACTCATCGGCGATGTCATAGCGTTCGTCGTGGGAAATCTGTTGCTTGAGGCCCAGGTTGACCGCCGCGCTGTTGAGGTACGAGGTCACCACGTTCCACGCCACGCGGCCTTTGGTCAGGTGGTCGAGGGTCGAGAACTTTCGCGCCAGGGCGTAAGGCTGTTCGTAGGTCAGCGCCGAGGTCACGCCAAAGCCCAAGTGCTTGGTGACGGTGGCCATGGCCGGCACTTGAAAGAACGGATCGTTGACCGGCACCTGGTCGGCGTCGAGCAGGGAGGTTTCCACCGAGCCGCGATAGATGTCATAGACGCCGACGACGTCGGCGATAAACACCGAGTCGAAATAGCCGCGCTCAAGCAGCTTGGCCAACTCGACCCAGTAATCGAGATCCTTGTATTTCCATGCCTGGCTGTCCGGGTGCCGCCAGGTGCCCGCGGCCTGATGACTCACGCAGGTCATTTCAAACGCATTGAGGATAATGCGGGAAGCCATAGTCGATTAACTCCAGTTGTCTTGATTCATGGGGCACGCAGGGCCGTTCACTCGTGGTTTGAGGGGGTGATTGCATGGTTCATGCCGAGTGCCAAAGGCCCGTAATGCCTGGGTTCTGTCGGTTCCTGGGGCTGGCGGCCTATCACTGGAGCAACACTTTGTTGTTCTGGTGAACGGTGGCGAACACCCGGCGCGTGTGGTCAGGAATAGAAACTCGGTGTCGGCGGTTTTTGCTTCAACGCCCATTCGCCGAGTTCGCGGATGCGGTAGTCCACCGGGTCGTGCAGGGTCTGGGTCCGCAGGTTGCGCCAGTAGCGGTCGAAGCGCCGCGAGGCGTGGGTGGCGCGGGCGCCTGTCACCTCAAACAGCCTCGAACTGAGGTCCAGGCCCACTCGCGTGGCGTGGACCTTGGCGCTGCCGATGGCCAGGGCCAGGTTCGCCCGTTCCTCGGCGCGCAGTTGTTCGCCACGGTTCCAGGCCTTGTCGAACAACGCATTGGCCCGTTCGGCCAGGGCGCGGACTGCCTCCAGGCCGGCCCAGAACTCGCCGTAGTGGGCCAGCACATACGGGTCGTCGACCGCCCGCTCGACCTCGGACTTGAACCAGGCGCGTGCTTCGTGGGTGGTGTAGTGCTGCGCCTGCTCAAAGGCGCCTTCGGCAATGCCGAGGAATAGGTTGACGAAGGTCAGTTGCGCCAACAGCGGTCGCAGCCCGGAAAACACCGTGCTCAGCGGGCCCGGGTCCAGCAGCAGTTCATCTGCGGCGACCCGCACGCGTTCGAAACGGGCGCTGCCGCTGTCGGTCTGGCGTTGGCCCATGTTGTTCCAGTCGTTGAGCAGGGTAATGCCGGCGCGGTCGGTGGGGATCGCGGCGATCAGCAGTTTGCCTGTGCCACTGTCCTCCAGCGCCGAGGCGATCAGGCGGTCGGAGTCGCTGGCCCCGGAACAGAAGCTTTTCATTCCGGTGAACTCGCGCCCGCCGTCCACACGCGTGGCCACGGTGCGGGTGTCCAGCGGGTTGAGCGCGTTGCCCCAGAACCAACGCTGGCGGACGGTCTGTTCCAGCCAGGGCTGCCACTGATCGGGCCGCGAGAACAGGCGCACGGTGGCGAGCATCAAGTGTTGGAAACCGAACACGTGGGCCATCGAACTGTCGACCTTGGCGAACTCGCGCACGATGTTCAGGGTGTCGCTCCAGCTGGCGCCGAGGCCGCCGAATTCATGGGGAATACTCAGGGTCAGCAGGCCGCTGTCGCGCAGGGCATCACGCTCGCGCTTGGGTGTGCCGCCGCGTTCGTCGCGCTCGACAGCTGTACTCGCCCAGTCGGCCGCCAGACGGCGGGCGACCTGCACAGGATCGTTGGGGGTGGTCACAGGGGAACTCCTTGCAATGGAAAACAACGCCGGGTCGGCCTGGGTGGCGGTCGGTCCCGGCGTGTGGCGCGACGTGTTCTACAACCCGAACAGGCGGGCGGCGTTGCCATAGAGGACGTTGTCGAGCACCTCGGGTCGCAACCCCAGGCGCAGGACATCCTCGATGGATTGGCGAATCGGGCGGAACGGATAGGACGAGCCGAACAGCAACTGCTCTGCCAGAAAGCCG
Source organism: Pseudomonas sp. Y39-6 (assembly GCF_023651955.1). Classification (NCBI taxonomy): domain Bacteria; kingdom Pseudomonadati; phylum Pseudomonadota; class Gammaproteobacteria; order Pseudomonadales; family Pseudomonadaceae; genus Pseudomonas; species Pseudomonas sp. Y39-6. Next base: position 803,752 of record NZ_CP069594.1, read on the forward strand.
TTGGCCGCTTGCACGTAGGCTTCGCTGCCGGGCTGGAACAGGTACATGTCCGGCACCAGGTAGATGTTCGGGTAGCGAAAGGCCACGCCGAGCGCTTGCTGCACGTTGGGCCAGTAGCCGTGGTAGCAGACGATCGCCAACTGCGGGAATGCCCGGGCGACCTTGGCCAGGCGTTCGGGGTTGTTGAAGGCGGGGTCCGGGGTGGTTGGCCCGCTCATCAGAAACAGCGGAATACCGCGTGCCTGCAAATGCTCGTAGATCGGCCAGTACAACGGGTCATCCGCCTGCCTGGCCGGTTCGCCAAACCCCGGCTCCAGGTCGATGCCGGCCAGGCCCAGCGCCGAGATGGCGCGCTCGATTTCGCCCAGTGCGCCGTCGATACCCTGCAGCGCCGGGTCGATGCTGGCGATGCCGAGCAGCTCAGCGTGGTCGCGCACGATGCTGTGAATCAGGTCGTTGGGCAGATGCTGGCCGGGGGTGTGCCGACCGACCACCACCGCCCGGCTCAACCCGGCGTCGCGCACTTCATCGAGAAACCCCTGGGGTGTGCGCGAACGGGCGAAGTGCTCGTCGTCGCCACGCGTGCCCACCCGCCGGTTCAGCCAGCGGGCAGTGGCGGTCTCGGCGCTGCCTGGGGTGGCGCCGAAAAAATCGTGCAGGTACGCCGGGCGGCAGCGCATATCAATCACGTTCATGCCGTGGCCTCTTCCTTGGCCGAGGTGTGGCCGGCGCGCACGTCGAACGCGCCGCCGGTGAGTACTTGGTCGCGGACCGTGACAGGCTGTTTGCCCAACAGCGGGAACACCAGTTCGGCAAAGCGGAAAGCCTCTTCCAGGTGCGGGTAGCCGGACAGTACAAAGCGGTCTACGCCGAGGTCGGCATATTCCTGCAGACGCTTGGCCACGGTCTGAGGGTCGCCCACCAGCGCCGTACCGGCGCCGCCGCGCACCAGGCCGACACCGGCCCACAGGTTGGGCGAAACCTCGAGTTTGTCGCGCTGTCCGCCATGCAAGGCGGCCATGCGGCGCTGACCTTCGGAGTCCATCTTGGCGTAGTTCTCTTGGGCGTCGGCGATCACATCGTCGTCGAGGTGGCTGATCAGCTCTTCGGCCGCCGCCCAGGCCTGCTCGTTGGTTTCACGCACGATCACATGCAGGCGCACGCCGAAATGCAGGGTGCGGCCATATTTTTTCGCGCGCTCGCGCACATCGGCGATCTTCGCGGCCACGGCCGCCGGCGGTTCGCCCCAGGTCAGGTAGGCGTCGACCTGTTGCGCCGCCAGCTCATGGGCGGCCGGGGACGACCCGCCAAAATACAGGGGCGGGTGCGGTTGCTGCACGGGTTTGAAGAAGTTCTGCGCGCCTTCGACGCGCACATGCTTACCGGTGAAATCCACCACCTCGCCACTGAGCAAGCGACGCCAAACGCTCAGGAATTCGCCGGCGGCTTCGTAGCGTTGGTCGTGGTCGAGGAAAATACCGTCGGCGGCCAACTCGGTGGCATCACCACCGGGCACCACGTTGAGTAACAGGCGGCCGTTGCTGGCCTGGTCCAGTGTGGCCGCTTGACGGGCCGACGCCGTGGGGTTGCCCAGCGAGGTGCGCAGCGCCACCAGCAACTTCAGGCGATGGGTGACCGGTACCAGGCTGGCGGCGGTAATCCATGGGTCCAGGCAACTGCTGCCGGTGGGAATCAACACCCCGTCATAGCCCAGGCTCTCGGCGGCGACCGCGATTTGCTGCATGTACTTATTGGTGGCCGGGCGGCCGCTGTCGGATCGGCCCAGGTAACGGGTGTCGCCGGAGGTGGGCAGAAACCAAAAAATATCAAGACTCATCAACATGCTCCTCGCTGCAAAAATAAGAAGCCCGCTGCCTTGGGTAAGGTAAGACGGCAGCAGGTTGTGCAACGCAGGGCCGGCACGGCTCTAGGGAGGCGCTTGTTGGAACAAGTCTGTGGCTGTGGCCGATGGTTCTGAAGGAGCAAGCATCGTACCAACCCATCAACTTATTGATTTGTAAGGCTATTGTTGTTTTTTTGCGAGACGCTGAGTGTCGCTGGAGGAGAGGAAGTGTTGAACCCCTGTTGCCTGGCAGACAGTTGTGCACAAAGCGGGAAGTGTTCGCAGGGCAACAGGTGTTAAGCAGGCTGTGCCGAATCAATACATGATTGTGCTCGAGGTTTTTATATAAGTGATTGATAAATAACGATTTAAACCTTGGCATGGAGACTGCAGAAGGGCCTGTATAGCACTCTGAAGGAGAGTCCCCATGGCCCAGACACTGCCGCTGGCGTTGTTACAGCAAGCCCAAACCCGAGGTTCGGCGATAGCTCTGCGCTACAAACGCCTGGGCATTTGGCACGCCCGCACTTGGAGCGAGTTGGCGCAGGAGGTCAGCCGCCTGGCGGCAGCCCTGCATCAGCGCGGGTTCAGTCGCCACGACGATTTACTGATCATCAGCCAGGCCCGTTCCGAAGCCTTGTTGCTGGCCCTGGCCGCGCAGTGGCTGGGCGGCAGCGTCACCCTGCTGGACCCCGAACGCGACAACCGCGCATTGCTGGCCCGGCTGCGCCCGAGCTTCGTGCTGGCCGAAACCCTGGAGGCGGTGCAACAGATCGGTCATGCCGATCGTGCGCCTCCGGTATTGCTGTTCCTCGACGGGCGCGGTCTGAATGCCGGTGACGGGAAGGGGTTGAGCGCTTACGCCGATTTGTCCGCTGGCGTGGCGGCGGAACCGCCGGCCTGCGCCACTGACTCCGCAGCCGTTGCCTTCGTGTTCCATGCCGATACGCACGGGCCTTCCCTGCGGTTGAGCCATGCGCAATTGCTGGGGGGCGCACGCAAGCTGGTGGCGCGCGAGCAACTGAGCGGCGCTGAAGAAGCCTTGGCCGCCCGCGTGTTCGCCGCCAGCGGTCAGGCGCGTTACCTGCTGGCGCCCTGGCTCTGCGCCGGGTTCTGCCTGAATTTCCCGGAAGCCATGGCCACGCGCGACACCGATCGCCGTGAATTGGGGCCAACCCTGGTGCTGGGCACGCGTGAGTCCTATGCCCGTCTGGAGCTGTGGGCCCGAGAGCGCCTGCCGTTGCCCGGCACGCTCGCGCATCGGGTGTACCGCTGGGCAATGACGCCGGATGCCCAGGGTTTGCGCCGCTGGCTCGGCTACTGGCTGGTCCGCAGACCCTTGCTCGATGTGTTGGGCATGAGCCGCCTGCGCGTGCCGTTGCTGGTCGGGCCCGCGCTGAGCCAAGAGAGCGCCGCTTTCTTTGGTGCTTTGGGCATCCATCCGGGCGCCTGGCAGGAACCTTCCGCCCGGCCGGAACGTGCCGAGGCTCACACCCACCTGATTTCTCACTCCGTCTGACGAGCCCCATGAGCGCAACCACTGAATCCGAATTACTGCGGCTCGATGACATCTCCCTGTCGTTCAAGGGCGTCAAGGCCATCACCTCCATCAGCTTCGCCGTGAAGGCCGGGGAAATCTGTGCATTGATCGGCCCCAACGGCGCGGGCAAAAGTTCGCTGCTCAATGTGATCAATGGTGTCTACCAGGCCCAGAGCGGCAGCATCACCTATGCCGGACAGGCCCGGCGGCGCATGCGCCCGCATCAGGCCGCCGAGCGCGGTATTGCGCGGACCTTTCAAAACATCGCGCTGTTCAAGGGCATGAGCGTGCTCGACAACGTGCTGACCGGCCGCAACCTCAAGCGCCGCAGCAGTTGGGTCGAGCAGATGCTGCGCCTGGGCCGTGCGCCTCGCGAGGACGACGAGCAGCGCCTTCACGCCGAACACATCATCGAGTTTCTGCGTATCCACCCCTGGCGCCATGTGCTGGTGGGCACGCTGCCTTACGGTTTGCAGAAACGCGTCGAGCTGGCCCGCGCCCTGGCTGCGCAGCCCCGGTTGCTGCTGCTGGATGAACCCATGGCCGGCATGAACGCTGAAGAGAAGGGCCAGATGAGCCAATTCATCCGCGACGTCAACCGCGAGTTCGGCACCACCGTGGTGTTGATCGAGCACGACATCGGGGTGGTCATGGGCTTGTGCGACCACGTGGTGGTGCTCGATTACGGCCGCAAAATCGGCGATGGCACGCCTGAGCAAGTGCGCGCCAACCCCGATGTGATCGCCGCTTACCTGGGCACGCGGCGTTCCCGTGCGGAGAGCCATTGAACATGCAATTTTTCTTCGAAGTGCTGATTGGCGGGCTGCTGGCGGGCGTCATGTACTCCCTGGTGGCGATTGGTTTTGTCCTGATCTACAAGGCCTCCGGGGTGTTCAATTTCGCCCAGGGGGCGATGGTGCTGTTCGCCGCGCTGACCTTTGTCAGCCTGCTCGAACGCGGCTTCCCGTTCGTGTGGGCCTTTGTCATCACCCTGGTGAGCATGGTGGTCCTGGCGCTGCTGATTGAAAAAATGGTGCTGCGGCCGTTGGTCAATCGCGCACCGATCATCCTGTTCATGGCCACGCTTGGGCTGTCCTACCTGATCGAAGGGTTTGCGCAGTTCCTGTGGGGCGCTCAGGTCCACGGCCTGGAGTTGGGCATCGCTGATGAGCCGTTGGAAATCCGCGGCATGCTGCTTTCGCAGTTCGACCTGTTCGCCGCCGGAACGGCCGCCACACTGGTGATCGCCCTGTCGCTGCTGTTCAACCGGACCCGCGTCGGTCTGTCGCTGCGCGCGGTTGCCGACGATCCGTTGGCGTCCCTGGCGATTGGCATCCGCCTGCCACGCATCTGGGCGCTGGTCTGGGCGGTGGCGGGTTTTGTCGGGCTGGTGGCCGGGTTGCTCTGGGGCGCTCGCCTCGGGGTGCAGTTCTCCTTGTCATTGGTGGTGCTCAAGGCCTTGCCGGTGTTGATCATCGGCGGTTTTTCCTCCATCGGCGGGGCGATTGTCGGCGGGCTGATCATCGGCGCGGCAGAAAAAGTCGCGGAGATTTACCTCGGCCCGATCATCGGCAGCGGCATCGAAAACTGGGTGCCTTATGTCCTCGCCTTGCTGTTTCTGTTGGTGCGGCCTGCCGGGTTGTTCGGCGAGCGGGCGATCGAACGGGTCTGATTTTCTTTCAAGGAATGCCTCCATGCTTTATCGAGAAGCCGGTCAACTGAGCACCTCTTATGCGATGGAACGGCGCACGTTCCGCTTGCGCCAGGACCGCGTGGGCTTGTGGCTGCTGTTGGGGTTTGCCTTCATTGCGGTGCCCTGGCTGGGCAATGACTATTGGTTCAGCGCGATTCTGCTGCCGCTGCTGGTGCTGTCCCTGGCGGGGCTGGGGCTGAACCTGTTGACCGGTTATGCCGGGCAGTTGTCCCTCGGGTCGGCGGCGTTCATGGCGGTGGGTGCGTTCGCGGCCTACAACCTGCAATTGCGCGTGCCGGGTTTGCCGTTGCTGGTGAGTTTCGCGCTGGGCGGGGTGATCGCTGCGCTGGTGGCCGTGGCCTTCGGGCTGCCGAGCCTGCGGATCAAGGGTTTTTACCTGCTGGTGGCGACCCTGGCCGCGCAGTTCGTGGTGGAGTGGGTGCTGACCCGGTTCAGTTGGTTCACCAACGACAACGCTTCCGGGGTCATCACCTCGCCACCGCTGCTGATCGCGGGGCTGGATTTCAGTTCGCCCCGTGGGCGTTATCTGTTGACCCTGACGGTGGTCGTGGTGCTGTTCTGGCTGGGCAAAAACCTGGTGCGCAGCGAGTTGGGCCGCAACTGGATGGCCGTGCGCGACATGGACACCGCAGCCTCTGTGATCGGCATCCGCCTGTTCAAGGCCAAGCTGCTGGCGTTTGCCATCAGTGGCTTCTACCTGGGGGTTGCCGGTTCGCTGTGGGCGTTTGCCTACCTGGGCACGGTGGAGCCCCACGGCTTCGATCTCAGCCGCTCGTTTCAAGTGCTCTTCATCATCATTATCGGCGGCCTGGGCAGTGTGCTCGGCAATGTCCTGGGCGCCGCTTTCATCGTGCTGTTCCCGATTCTGCTGGCCAACCTCTTCGGGCTGTTGCCCGGTGGGCTGATCGATTCCGGCCAGTTGGAAAACCTGCAGAAAATGCTCTTTGGCGCGTTGATCATCGCTTTTCTGATCAAGGAACCCGAGGGCCTGGCCCGACTGTGGCAACGCTTTCGCCAACGGGCGCGGATCTGGCCGCTGCGTTACTGATTGTTCTCATCCCTGACCCCCATCCTTCGTTCACGAGGAACTGCCTTCATGACTCACCGCACACCGCTGCGCCGCCTGCTATTGGGCCTGGCCTTGATCACCGCCGGGCTCAGTGCCGGCGCTCACGCCGACAACGAACAGTACTTCCCCTTGCAGAGCTATCGGGTCGGCCCCTACGCCGCCGGTGGCACCGGCTTCTTCGGCGGGTTTATCGACTACCTGCAATACATCAACGCAAAGGGTGGGGTGAACGGCGTCAAGCTGACCTGGAGCGAGTGCGAAACCGAGTATGTGGTGGAGAAGGGCGTCGAATGCTACGAGCGCCTCAAAGGCGGCCTCAACGGCGCGCCAGCCGCCGCGACCAACCCGCTGTCGGTGGGCATCGCCTACGCGACGCTGGACCGTTCGACGGCCGACAAATTGCCGCTGATCACCATCAACCACGGCCGCACCGATTCCACCGACGGTAGCGTGTTCCCTTACGTGTTCCCGCTGCAGCTCAACCCGTATTCGGAAGTCTCGGCAATCATCAACTACATCGGCACGCGCGAAGGTGGGGCGGACAAACTCAAAGGCAAGAAAATCGCCGTGCTGTACCACGGCTCGCCGTATGGCAAGGAAACCAATGGCGTCTTGGAAACCCTAGCGAAAAACGCTGGTTTCGAACTGACCCTGCTGGAAGTGCCGCACCCCGGCAACGAGCAGCAATCGCAGTGGCTCAATATCCGTCGCCTCAAGCCGGACTGGGTGATCCTGCGCGGTTGGGGGGTGATGAATCCGGTGGCGCTGAAGTCGGCGCAAAAGGTCGGTTACCCGGTGGATCACATCATCGGCAACATCTGGAGCAACTCGGAAGAGGACGTGGTGCCGGCAGGCGCGGCCGCCAAGGGCTTCATTTCCATCACCACGCACCCTTCCGGGACGGATTTCCCGGTGCTGCAGGGCATCAAGCAAAGCGTGGTGGACGCCGGCAAGGGCAACCTGGCCGATCCGAAGCGTTTCGGTACGGTGTACTACAACCTCGGTGTGGTGAACGGCATTCTCAACGTCGAAGCCGTGCGCCTTGCGCAGGCCAAATACGGCGCCAAGCCGTTGACCGGCGAGCAGGTGCGTTGGGGCTTCGAACACCTGAACCTCGACGATGCGCGGTTGCAGGCATTGGGCGCCAAGGGCCTGGTGCAACCGTTGAAGTTGTCGTGCGCCGATCATGAAGGCGGCGGCGCGGTGCGCTTTCAGCAATGGGACGGCCAGCGCTGGAACCTGATCAGCGACTGGGTCCAGGCCGACCGTGCGTTGCTGCGGCCGATCATCGAGGCTTCCGCGGCCCAGTACGCCAAGGAAAAAGGCATCAGCCCGCGCAATTGCAGCCAGGAGCAATAAGGTCCGTTAAGCCAGAGTCTGCAAGCCAACCCTCCCTTGTCGAGGGGGCGAGCGGGTCGTTGTTTTCTACGAACAGTCGATCCCCGCCTTGCGCGGCGTAACCCAAAGGAAAGGCCACAAGCCTTTCCTTTTTTTTGTATAGGCGACAGCACAAGTTCAACTTGTGCCAAGTGTTTGCAGTGCAACAGCGGACGCGCAAAGTGCGGATTAATACATGCGATAAATAGTGGATAACTTTATTTAACTAATTGAAATATAAGTATTTATTGTATTGGCATGATTTTCGGAATGTTAAGGCAGGATCAGCATTTTTTGCCGCCCTCCCTCCTTGACAGCTTGAAGAGAACAACATGCGTAAAGTAGCTGCTTTGTCTGCGTTTTTTGCCGTTACCGCGCCCGGTTATTCATGGGCCGCCAGTGATAAAAATGAAAATGGATTTATTGAAGATAGCCATTTGAACATTCTCAACCGGGACTTCTATTTCAGTCAGGATTTCCGTAATGGCAGCAGTGCAACCAACCCTCACACGGGGGCGCGCCAGAGCCGCCGGGCGGAATGGGCCCATTCGGTCATCGGGCGCTTCGAATCCGGCTTTACCCAGGGCCCCGTGGGGTTCGGGGTCGATGCTTACGGGCAGTTCGGGGTCAAGCTCGACGGCGGTGATGGCGTGGTGGGCAACGGTGTCGGCGGGCCGGGGTTGATTCCGCGCAAAGGCGATAACAACGGCGAGCCCAAGGATGAGTGGGGCAAGGCCGGTGGCGCGGTCAAGGTGCGGGCGTTCGATACGGTGGTCAAATACGGCGATGTGTCCCCGACCAGCCCGGTACTCCATGCCGGTGATATCCGCCTGTTGCCGCAAACCCTGACCGGTCTGATCTTCGACAACACCTCCATCGCCGGCTTGAAGATCGAGGGCGGCAAACTGACGGCGTCCAGCGATCGCAGCGGCGTCAACCATAGCGGTGATCTGGGCACGGTCTACGGTGGTCGCTTGACCGGGGCGGATAATGTGCAGTACATCGGTGCGGATTATCGCTTCAACGACAACTGGAGTTTCAAACTGCACACCAGCCGCCTGGATAACGTCTGGAACCAGTCCTTCGCCCGGGTCGACTTCAAGCAACGGCTGACCCCCACCATCACTTGGGATACGGGGCTCAATTACTACCGCACCCGTGACAGTGGCGACGCCCTGCTGGGTAAGATCGATAACGACAGCTGGAGCACGCACCTGGGGCTGAATGTCGGATTCAACCGTTTTCTGCTGGCCTACGAGCAAGTGCGCGGTGACTCGCCGTTCGACTATGTGTGGAACACCTACGACCTGGAACTCGACAACGCTTCCCAATGGTCAGACTTCAACAACCCCAACGAACGCTCTTGGCAGGCCAGTTATACCTATGACTTCGCCGGGTTAGGGCTGCCGGGGCTGAGCCTCACGGGCCGTTACCTGCGTGGTGACAACATTGATGGCACGCGAGCAACGGGCGGCTACACAGCGTTCAACAGCGTCAGTGACGGCAAGCACTGGGAGCGTGATTTCTGGGCGAGCTACATCGTTCAGAGCGGCCCGGCAAAGGACCTGAAGCTCCAAGTACTGCAAGCGACGCACCGGGTGGGAGGCGATTTCGGTAACTACGACGCCAACGTTGACGAGCTGCGGGTCATCGTCGAATACCCGCTGGATTTGCGCATGCTGTAACCGCGCCATCGGTGGCATGGCAGCAACAAAAAGCCCGCGCGAGGCGGGCTTCTTGGGGATTCATAGGCGGCCGTGGACGTCTATGGATCGGTGCCTGGAACCGGTCAGATACGGAAACTGCCCACCAGATGCTTCAAGCGTGCCGCCTGCTGTTCCAGGTCGGCGCAGGCGCGCAGGGTCGATTGCAGGTTTTCCACGCCTTCCTGATTGAGCGTGTTGATTTCGGTGATGTCCATGTTGATCGACTCCACCACCGAGGTCTGCTCCTCGGTGGCGGTGGCGACCGACTGGTTCATCCCATCGATCTCGCCGATGCGCTGGGTCACGCTGCTCAAGCGTTCGCCGACCTGGTTGGCGATCTCTACGCTGTCGAGGCTGTGGCGCTGGCTTTCGCCCATGGTGCTGACCGAATCCCGGGCGCCGACTTGCAGCTCCTCGATCATCGTTTGCACCTGTTGCGCCGACTCCTGGGTGCGGTGCGCCAGGTTGCGCACTTCATCGGCCACCACGGCAAACCCACGCCCGGCGTCACCCGCCCGGGCGGCTTCGATGGCCGCGTTGAGCGCCAGCAGGTTGGTTTGCTGGGAGATGCTGGTGATCACTTCGAGGATCTGCCCGATATTCACCGTTTTGCTGTTCAGCGACTCGATATTCGTACTCGAGGCGCTGAGCATTTCCGACAGCTGATTCATTGCACCGATGTTGCGCTCCACCACTTGCTGACCCTGCTCGGCCATCCCGCGCGCGTCGCTGGCCTGGTGCGAGGCCTCAGCCGCATTACGGGCTATTTCCTGAGCCGCGGCCCCCAGTTCGTTGATGGCGGCGGCCACACTGTTGGTTCGGCTAGCCTGTTCGTCGGAGTTGAGCATGGATGAGTTGGAGGCGCTGACCACGCGCATTGCCACTTCGTTGACGTGCTCAGTCGCCGACGAGACCTCTCGGATCGAGGTGTGAATACGTTCGACAAAACGGTTGAACGCATTGCCCAGCATGCCGAACTCGTCATGCGTGTGGATGACCAGGCGTTTGGTGAGGTCACCTTCGCCTTGGGCAATGTCCTCCATTGCGCGGGTCATCGCGTGCAGCGGTTGGAGCAATACGCGGATCAGCAGACTCAGCAGGACGATGATGATGACCACCGCAACGATGGTGGCAATCACCGCCGAATAGCGGAACTTGCTCAGCGTCGCGTAAGCCTTGTCTTTATCGATAGACAGGCCGATGTACCAGTTGGCCGAAGGGAGACCTTTGATCGGTGCGAAGGTCAGCAAGCGGGCTTGCCCGTTGAACTGGACCTCGGTCAGCTCGCCGGAAAGTTTCGGTGTGTGTGTAGGGTACAAATCCGAAAGCGACTTCATCACCAGCGCTTTGTCCGGATGGACCAGGATCTTGCCCTGATCGTTGACCAGGAAGGCATAGCCCATGCCGCCAAAGTTCAACGAGTTGATGATTTCCACCAGGCCATCCAGCGCCAGATCGCCGCCGACCACACCGATGTTGCTGGAAACCTTGCTGATGACACCAATGACCATCTTGTTGGTGGCCATATCGATATAAGGCTCAGTCAGCATGGCGCCGCTGGCGTTCATACCGTCCTTGTACCAAGCCCGGGAGCGCGGGTCATAGCCATCGGGCATCTTGGTGTTCGGACGAATACTGAAGCTGCCGTCGACCTTGCCTAGGTAGTCGGTGAGAAAACTTGAGGTCAGGACGCTTTCATCCATCAGCGTCTCGGCATTGGCAGGCTCCCTGGCAATGTTCTGCGCCAGGTTCGTCACCAGATTGATCCGCCCCTCCAGCAGGTTGCGAATATTGGTGGAGGTCGACTCACCCATTTCAGCCAAATAGTTTTCCAGGCTGGTGCGGGTGGCATTGCGTTGTAGATAGTCGTTGTACAGCGTGAACAGGGTGAAGGCGAGCATCACTATCAGCGACACGGCCAAAAGAATTTTATGACTGAAACGAAGGCTTTTATTCATGGCGTATTGAGTTCGCTAGGTCTTTTGCGGGGACTGTGGAAGCGTATCGGCTGGAGCCGAGTAAACCTTGAGATGCGAAGAGCCCGATTACTGCGACGGAGGAAGGTAAAGGGGCAAGGAGCGACCGCCAGAAACAACAAAGCCCGCAGGAGGCGGGCTTCTTGAGGGGCGTCATAGACTGCTGCACAGCGGCGGGGGATTTCCGCTCATTCGGTTTTTAATCGATGCTCAGGGTCTTTCCAGCGGCTCAGGTATGAAGCCTTGCTCCCTGAGGGACTTGATTACACCTCGAATGAGATAGTTGTTGGAAAAACCGATCGTGTACTGCCTCGCGCCGGCGTTCAGCGGTAGAAGCATCCCTTGGTCCACCAGCTTTTTGATCAGGTAAGTCCGTTGATTGCTCGACTGCTGTGGGAGTACGGCTGCTACATCTGCCGATTTTACGACCTTCAGTTTTATTGCGGCCAATAGCACTGCTTCCTCTGTCTCCGTGATCCATTTGCGTTCGCGTGCGAAGGCCACGGCAGGCACGAGTATGCATTTGGTCAGGTATGCGTAGTCTGTGAGGCGATCGACTTTCTCCAGCTCCTCACGAACCCCTTCCAGCACGTAGGTACACCACGCCTCCAGTCCGTCCTTTGTTCCTTTGTCGGCGGTGGCAAGCATTGCGTAATAGCGCTCACGATCGTTGCAGAATACGGCCGTAGGATTCAGGACACGGCCGCCGGCGTTGACGTTGAAACCATACTTGATCAGGAGTGCGTAGGTTAGCAGCCTGACCACGCGGCCATTGCCATTGCCGAATGGATGTATCCATCCAAATCTATGGTGAGCGAGCGCAACCTTCATGAGGTCGTATTTCGGGGGGGCTTCGTGATTCACGAATGCGACAAGTTCCTGCATATACGCTTGAACGTGGATGAAGTCAGGAGGCTGGTGATCAGACTGAGATATTCTGACCTCTCCACTGCGATAGGCTCCGGGCGTTTTGTCGCCCTCACGCACCAGATCGTCGACGGTCATCGCGTGCAGCTCTCGAATCATCTGCTCGGTCAGCGCTGCGCCGGGCGCCATGATCCGCTCAATGTAGTCCATCGCCTTTTCAATATTGGCCACCTCGCGCAACGGGTCCGTGTCCTGGGCCTTACCTTCGACCTTGCTGTCTATATAGTCCGCCAACGTCGTGTGGTTGCCTTCTATGCGGGCAGAACCGAGGCTTTCCAGTGCATGGAAAAGCGATTTGAGTTGGTAGAACACCTGCGGCGGCGTATCACCTTCAAGCCTTAGGCGACGCAGATGCTCCAGTTCGCTCAGTACATCGACAAGGTCCGAGTCAAAGGATGGATTGAGAAGCTCAAGGTCGTGATGGATAAATGTAGGCATATGGAAAGATATCTCAAGCCGGCCGAAAGCTTATCTTGAAAAAAATCGGGGAAGCTACCGTAATTAAGGGTGTTTGCTTAGAGTGCGCTAAACATTATCTTGAATTCAGGCTTAAGCTAACTCAAAAATGAACAATGATTAAGTGAGAAATCTCGATGGTTAGCGGAGGGCATGGCGAGGATGTGCTTTCGGCAGGTCTGAATGATGGGGCCTTTGAGCGTCATGAATCGCCGCCAGGCCTTCAAGGTCAGCAACAAGGGCTGACCTTGGTATTGCAGGTGCTGGAAACTGCTACGGAAATAGCCGTTAGTTTGACGATGGCGGGAAGTCGATATCGGTAGCGGCGATGTTGTTCAAATAGTTGGTCAGGGTTAACAGCGTGATCTGTGCCACCACCTCCACGATCTTGCTATCGGTAAGACCGGCGTTGTGCGCTGCGGTGATCTGGGCATCACTCAATTGTCCGCGGCTTTCGGTGATTTGATGCGCCAGAGCCGCGACCGCGCTGAGTGTGCCCATGCGTGCTTTGCCAACGGCCTCCTCGCTCAAGCCAGCCTTGGCCCCAAAGAATGCATGTGCGGCCACGCAGTAGTCGCAACCGTTGACCTCTGACGCAGCGAGGGCAACGACCTCACGCTCAACGGCACTCAGTGAGGTTTTACCCAAGGCCTGAGCGAGGCTCTGGTAACCACTCAATGCGGCCGGGGAGTGAGCCAGGGTTTTAAATACGTTGGGAATAAACCCAAGACCTTTTTGGATACCTTCAAGAGCAGCGCGCGAGCCAGCAGGGGCTTGGTCCAGCGAGAGAGCAGCGATACGAGTCATGGTAATTCTCCAGTAGATTGATTAGCCGGCTTGTCGATCAAGCCTGGTGTCAATATTAGAGAGGCAGACTTTCCTTTCGGATTCAGATCGTCGAACTTATGCAACAGATCGTCTAAATTTGAGCGAGCTATGGACCGATTATCGACACTGCTTAAACACTTCAATCTGCACGCGTCCACGTTTCACCAGGGTGGTTTTTGCGGAACAACCAACCTCTATGGGCAGGGCAGTTTCGGGCATGCACATTTACTGCGTTCGGGACGCCTGGCCCTAAGGGACAAGCGCGGCCAGCTCATTGAGTTGACGGAGCCCAGCCTGATTCTGGCGGTGCGCCCGCAGGAGCATCAGTTGCTGGCGATCGAAGCAGATGAAGCGGAGTTGGTCTGTGCAACCTTGCAATTTGATGGCGGGGCGAATAATCCCCTGACTCTGGCTTTACCGGACTTCATCATCAAGCCACTTCGTGAACTGCAGGGGCTGAGTGGCACCCTCGACTGGCTATTTGAAGAAGCCTTCGGCGACGAGTGTGGCCGTGATGTCATCCTCAACCGTCTGTTCGAGCTGATGGTGATTCAGCTGTTTCGCCACCTCATCGCTAGTCGTAGCATTGCGTCAGGGATGATGGCCGGATTGGCTAATGCTCAGCTGTCCCGCGCGCTTGTAGGCATCCACAACGAACCACAGCGCAATTGGTCCGTGGCGCAATTGGCGGATCGCTCAGGTATGTCACGCGCCAGCTTTGCTGCGCACTTTCGCGAGACGGTGGGTAGTACCCCAGCAGATTATCTGGCGAACTGGCGAATCAGCTTGACGCAGAAACGCCTGCGTGAAGGGCGCCCCATCGCGTTGATTGCCGATGAGGTTGGCTATGAAAGTCCGTCTGCGTTAGCCCGTACTTTTCGGCGCAAAGTTGGTGCAAGCCCGAAGGAATGGCTCCAGCACACTAGGGGATGACGTCTAACCGATTGGTGGCGCAATCGCAGGAATGATCACGGTCCTGGGCTCAGTGTGGAAACCCTCACAGGTGTGCCCGGAGAAAATCGATGAACGCCATCGTCCGCGCTGAATGTCGCCGCTCACGACTGAACACGGCGCTTACAGGCAGCGCGGTGTTCTGATAATCGTTGAGCACACTACGAACGTTGCCTTGTTCGACGTCAGCTGCGAACAGCCATTCTGGAGAAAGAGAAATGCCCAGGCCGCAGAGGACCATTTCACGGATGGCATCGCTGCTGTTGCTGGTGACGTTGCCTTTGATAGCCACATCGAACTCTCCTGCACCGTGCTTGAAGTGCCAGGTGTCATAGTGCTCCAGCAACGTGAAACCGATGCAGTTGTGGCCTGTCAGGTCATCGGGCTCGCGTGGCAGACCGTGTAGATCCAGATAGGCGGGCGCGGCATAGACCCGCCGCGTGCTGGTACCCAGAGACATTGCCACCAATCCCTCGCTCTTGACCGTCCCGATCCGGATCGCAAGGTCGATGTTTTCCTTGAGCAGGTCTTCATTGTAATCGCTCAGCCGCAGGTCAATCCGGACGTCGGGATAGCGCTGCAGAAAAGGCCCTACCAGCGGCGCTATGCACAACCTCCCGTAACTGACCGGTGCCGTTACTCTCAGGGGGCCTGCGATCTGCTCCTGGCCGCAGGCAAAGCTAAGCGTGGCGGTTTCGAGGTGGCCGAGAATTTCTTGGCAGTGGCTGTAGAAGCGTTGGCCCTGGTCGGTCAGGGCCAGGTGCCGGGTGCTGCGGGCGAACAATGGCCCGCCCAGATACTGTTCCAGTGCGCGGACTTGCTTGCTCACTGCCGGCTGCCCCATGTTCAGCTCTCGAGCTACCGCAGAAAACGACCCGCGCTCCACGACGCGTACAAAGATGTGCATGTTGTCGAACAGGTCCATCGGCAATTAGGCCTCTTTGTGGAATAAGTCATATGCAAATTCAGTTTCTTATCGGAACAATGAAAGCGCGGCAACCTGTAAGCGTCCATTCAATCATAGGGTTTGCGTCATGAATCACACCATGCTTGCCGCTATCGCCGAATCTGCCCAGGTCCCTCTGACCGTCCGCCACATCGCTCGCCCTGTTCCAGGTAAAGGGCAGGTCCTGATCAGGGTTCACGCCGCGGGGGTCAATCCTCTCGATACCAAGATCGCGATCGGCGCAGGCGCCCACGCCCGTCAAGAGCTGCCGGCAGTACTCGGCCTGGACCTCGCCGGAACGGTCATCGGACTGGGCGAGGTGGTTGAAGGCTTCACCCCTGGCCAGGAAGTCTTCGGTATGGCCGGCGGGATCGGCGGCGCCCAGGGCACTATGGCCGAGTACATTGCCGTGGATGCACGTCTGATCGCGTTAAAGCCGCACAGACTCGACATGCGTGAGGCGGCCGCATTGCCTTTGGTATTCATTACTGCGTGGGAAGGGTTGGTGGATCGCGCCAATGTCCGTGCAGGTCAACGTGTGCTGATTCATGGCGGCGCAGGCGGGGTCGGCCAAGTGGCTGTGCAACTGGCAAAGGCTCGCGGTGCCGAAGTCTATGCCACCGGTTCGGCGGCGAGTCTCGACTTCATTCGCTCACTGGGTGCAACGGCTATTGACTACCGTGCGCAGCGCGTAGATGACTATGTCGAGCAGCATACGGCGGGGGAAGGTTTCGACATCGTCTACGACACGGTGGGAGGCAGCACCCTGGATGCGGCGTTCAAGGCAGTGAAGCCTTATACCGGGCACGTACTGAGCTGCCTGGGTTGGGGGCAGCACAGCCTCGCGCCGCTGTCGTTTAAAAGCGCAACCTACTCGGGCGTATTTACTCTGACGCCGTTGCTCACAGGCAAGGGGCGCGAAAACCACGGGGCTATCCTGCGCGAGGCCGCCGCGCTGGCAAATGCCGGGCAACTGACGATCCGGATAGATCAGCAGCCATTTGGACTGAATGAAGTCAACGAAGCGTTTCGCCAGGTCGCGGAAGGTCGCGGCAAGGGCAAGACGGTAATCCATTTGGTGAGCGAATAGTCCCCAACGACTTCAACGGTGTGCAGCCCTCCGTGAATGGTTCATACCGCATTACGCACCCACATTCGCCGGTCTTAAAAATGCCTTTATTTTGTCATGTTCCTGCAATGAACCCATGCGAGTTTGGTTGCCGGAAAATAGGACGCAACCGAGTGTTTCAGTGCGCTAATACGCTGTTTTAAATATGGAAAATTGATTTTAATGTCGATGTTTTGTCAGCGCATGGATAAGTCTGAGAGTGGTGGGGGCGGGTGCAAAATCCCATCCAGTGTATTGACGAAGATTCTGTCGCAAGCAGCAGCGGCCACGCTGTGCATTTTCATCGACGAAGAACCGTGTCAATTGGCGTATGAGCGGTTTCTGGAGGGGATCGCCCAAGCGCTGAAGCGGCCTTCGACTGTCTCGACAACTCACGCTGTGGCCCACGTGTCATGAAGGTGGTGACCTCAGGCTCGGCCTACCTGGACATCGACGCGTATGCTTGTTGCATTGCGTACGCCGAGCTGTTGAATCTCCAGGGCGTTGATGCTCGGGCCGTCAGTAGCGCCCCGCTCAATGCCAGCATCTCCAAGACCGTGCTCGGATGGCAATCCTCTCTGGACGATTATCTGCCGAGGGCGGGTGATGAGTTCGTGTTGGTGGATGTCTCCGACTACCAACATTTCGACCCGGCGGTGGTGCTTGAACAGGTGGTGGAGGTCATTGACCATCACCCAGGCTTTGAAAACTATTGGGCGCAGAAGCTCGGATCTGCGGCGGACATCCTGCCGATCGGCGCAGCGGCGACTCTGATTTTTCAGCGTTGGGAGTCGGCAGAGCTGTTGCCGCTGATCAGCAAAAAAAGTGCGGTGTTGCTGGCCACGGCGATTCTGGACAACACCCTGAATTTCACCGGGCAGTTGACCACCCAATCGGATATTCGGGCTTATGAAGCCCTCGCACAGCGGGCGAAACTGGAAGCGGACTGGCCCGAGCGGTATTTCGCCGAGTGCCAAGCCACTATCGAGTCAGACCTGATTGGCGCATTGGCGGTGGATATGAAGCGGCTGAAAGCCGATAGCAACCTGCCGCAGGTTTTTGCGCAGATGGCGGTGTGGGATGCCAGTGCGCTGATCCGAACGCATCGTTCAACGATCGGTCACTGGTTGGCGGCGCAGGGGGGAGACTGGCTGTTGAACGTCATCAGCATCCGCGAGTGCAGAAGCTACTTTCTGGCTGAGCCCTTGGTCAGTCAACAAAAGTTGAGCCAATTGCTGTCGATCGAATGGCATGCCGGAATGGCTGTGCTTGAGCGCGCGCTGCTACGTAAGGAACTGTTGAAGCTGGGCTTGGAGCGCATCTCGGTTATGAGTAAACCCCCTCTGGTTTTGTAGCCACGCCGAAGGGCTGTTTCTGGCCGTTTTCTGCCTGCCGTAACTGCTTGAATCCACCGCCAAAAGACGTCATTCAAAGGTGTCTGGGAACTAGGGGCTATTAGGGGAAGGGGACGGAAGGAGCCACGCTCCTTCCGCGGGTTCAGCTAATCAGTTCGTACCAATGTAGGGGTCCCATTGGATGAAACGTGTCGATGGCCGAAGCCCTCCAGAGGTCACCTTGACCTGGATCTGGTAGGTGGTCTGAGACGATGCGTTGCGAGCCAGGCCCACCCAATAGTTACCCGCGGCACCGACTTGCATCGGGTAGCCATCGCTGCCGAACACACTGCCCTGGGAAATTTGGAAGCCGGTGATGGACACCGTGTCGCCAGCGTTCGGATCGATCGGAACCACCTCGAAGCCGAGGTAGTCCCCGATGTTGCAGTGGGTGCGCAGTTCCAGCGTTCCTTCGCCGCTGCTGTCATTGCTCAGACGATTGTCGAACATGTACACACCGGTGGAAATGTTCCCGCCACCAGTGCCGAGTACATATGCGGTATCGATGGCAATGGTGATTGCGGTTTGCGGATTGGCGATGCCGGCTAGCACCTGCGAATCAGCCGTCCACACCTGGGCAGTACTTTTTTGGCCACTCATTGTCGTGCTCCTTCCTTAGGCAGAGACAGTCACGCTGGGGTTGAGCTTCACGGTGATACCGGAGCCGCCCGCCACCTGTACGTTGAGGGATACCGGGTAGGACGCAGTACCTGCGTTCTGCACGGTGCCGGTGTACGCGCTCGCGTTATCCGAAGCGGTTTGCGGCTGGCCACTGAAGCCCCAGGCGCTCGAGTTACCGAAGGCGGCAATGGAGACCTGCGAGGTCGACTTGGGATTGATCAGGAACACTTGCCAGCAGACATTGCTGCCTTTGGACGCAGCAGTATTCAGGTTGGCGGTGCCTTCGTGGGTGGTGCCAGCAGAGATACGGTTATCGACCAGATAGACCCCAGCGGTGGAGCCATTGGTCACTGCATTGTCGTCGACCCAGATTTGCACCTGGACGTCACAACTGGTGGTAGGAATTGCCATGAGAGAACTCCTTGTAAGGTTTCGACGCAAGCGTCGGGCGTGCCCTATGTCGACCCCACACGCTTACCTGCAGGCGTGGTGCCGAACCACCTTGAGCCTTGTGGTCGCGAGGACCTTGGCAAAGCATCTCGGTCAGGCGAGTGGGAGGATAGACAAAGCAAATAAAGGCAACTTGCCATTACGCTATTGGCAGTAGAGCCATTCGAAATAACTGCCGCGACAGCAGCCTCAAATCGCCTTGGCGAAACCACGGAGTAAAAGGTTCTCGAGATTGCAGGCATGGCAACCTCAATGCCGAAACGGCTGGCGATGACCTTGCGCCCGCTCCTCGGCGGGTCAGTGCATGGCTGTCGAGGTTCTGGGTTAGTCACTGGGGATTGATGGCTAACTTCTGTCGGTCGCGACAGGTAGAAATCGGCCAATTGCTGCCCGTCACTAGCGGCAGAAATCGGCCAAAAGCAGCTCCTCAATTCAGGGGCGTTTTCGTCCGAAAAAACACCATTCGGAAATGTCTGAAAGAGGACGCGCAGGCACCTACCTCAAGGACGATGCAGCCCTGTCGCATCCCGCCAGTACAAGGTTTGTTCGAACTGAAAGCTAATAAGAAAGAAAGCCGAACACGACTGAGATATGGACTGAGCGATTTTATCCAGATCTTCCATAGCCGACTCCCCCTCTGGTTCGGGCCCTTTAATTCTGATGGTGCAACGCACAGCGACAGGGAAGTCGATACCCATTGTATTCTCAGCATAAATCGTAGGGTCATCGAGTACGTCACTGGTACTCAATTTAAGTCCCGAGGTAAATTCAGCGTATAGCCCATTTCCTGCGACCTCTATTTCCCAAGCACCGGCATTCGCAACTGCCTTGCTCAGCGTCGAAATTGTGAGCGTACTATCAGCTTCCAAGCACAGATCAAGACTCATGAATCCTCCCTTTTCCTTGGCTGCACACTTGCACCAAAATTTTTGAGTGCGATCTTCGCGACAGTGTATTTGGCTAGGGGTTTGAATGTCTGCTTTTGGCCGATAGCAGTCAGTTGTCAACACCCTCTATCAGCCGACGTTGTTGAAATATTGAGTACGAAAGCGGTTTTGTCTGGCAATTGCGCTTACTTGCCGATCCGGGCGCCAAGATGGCGCTTGCCAATCGATAATTTTCGCAAGCAAGCACAGCGCCTTACCAGTTGTAACTCACCGATCCGGTCACATTTCGGCGATACCCGTATTTGCAGCTGTCGCCCGTGTAACCGCACTGAGAGACATAGGTTTCGTCGGTCAGGTTGGACGCATTGAGCGACAGTTTCGCCCCGGCATAGGCTGAAGACAGCTTGCCAAGGTCGTAACTCAGGCTGGCGTCAAACAGCATGTAGTGGGGGATGCCTTCGCTATTTTGCGAGTCGATATAGCTCGGGCCGACGTAGCGTACCCCTCCTCCTATCGCCAAGCCCGATAGCGCACCGCTCTGAACGGTGTATTGCGACCACAGCGAGGCCAGTTGTTCAGGGGTATTGCCAGGTTGATTGCCTTTTTCACCGGCCGTATTGCTGCGGGTAATTTCAAGGTGTGAATAGCTGTAGTTGGCCATCAACTCCAGAGCATCGGACAGTTGCGCCTTGCTTTCCAGTTCGATACCGCGCGACTGGATCTCTCCGGTCGCCACCGAGAAACGATTGTTGCCGGGATCTGCCGTCAGTACGTTTTGCCGCGTCAGGTCGAACAGCGAGACAGTCACGTAGCTGTCACTCCCCTTGGGCTGGAATTTGATCCCGACTTCGTACTGGCGGCCAGTTTCGGGTTCGAAGGCACTGCCGTCACGCGCCACCGCCGTGATGTTAGGAAAAAACGACTCGGAATAGCTCGCGTAGGGTGCCACGCCGTTGTCTGCCAGGTACATCACACCGGTCCGCCACGTGAAGGCGTGATCGCGTTGCTTGAGGTCCGCCGCCGTATCGGTGGCGTAATGGATCGTTTTCGAACGTGCCCAGTCTTGACGACCACCCAGGTTGAACACCCAGTGCTCGTCAAATTTGAGCTGTTCCGAGAGATACACACCCGCCTGGTCAAGCTGACGACGCTGGTTGATGTCGTAAAAGGCGTCCAGGTCGCTGTAATCCTGGTGGTAGACCGGCGCATAGATATCCAGCGGATCAACCACGTTGCCACCCCCCAACTGATTGGTGCTGGCGTGTTGCAAATCGATACCGACCAACGTTGTGTGTTCGAAACGGCCGGCGTTCCACTGGGCTTGGAAATGGTTGTCGAGCAGCGCGTTCTTCACCTTTTCGTGGCCCAGATAACCGAAGCGGCCCACGGTGCGCTGGTCGTCATCCAGGCCGTATTGGTAAATCGTGCGTTGCTCCTGATAGGAGCGGCTGTAACGGGCGTTTTGGCGGAATGTCCAGATATCGTTGAGGTGATGCTCAAACTGATAACCCAGCGACCACTGTTCTACATCGTACTTGTCGAAGTCGGGGTCGCCGACAAAGCGATCCGTGGCAATCCGTCCGTAACGCGAGCTGTCGAGGGTGCCCACCCGTGGCAAGGCGTAGTAGCCCAGCACATTGCGGTCTTTTTGAAATGACGCCAGCACCGTCAGCGAGGTGTCTTCCGAGGGGCGCCAACTGATCGCCGGGGCGATGAATTGACGGTCATCACGGGCGTAGTCGATTTGCGTGCCACTCTCTCGCCACAGCCCGGTGAGGCGATAAGTCAGGACGCCATCGTCGGTAAGCGGGCCGCCGAAGTCCGCAGCCAATTGCTTGCGATCAAAACTGCCGGCCTGCATCACCAGTTCATGAAGCGGCTCATCGGTGGGGCGCTTGCTGATCACGTTGACCATGCCGCCCGGTGAGGTTTGACCATAGAGCACGGATGATGGCCCGCGCAGTACTTCCACGCGCTCCAGTCCATAGACTTCACCCACGGCACGGCTCTGGTTGGCAAAGCTGTACTGGCGCAGGCCATCACGGTAGATACCCCCGCCAGTCGTCGCGTCAAAGCCACGGATGCTGATCGTGTCGCGCCGGGTATCGACGCCATTGGCTTCACCATTGACCCCCGCCGTGTAGCGCAGCACCTGCCCGATGCTTTGTGGCTGCTGGGCGTCGATCTGCTTACGGGTGACCACACTGATCGATTGAGGCGTTTCCATGATCGACGTATCGGTCTTGTTGGCACTCATGGTTCGGCTGGCGACCAGGCCGTCGTTGTTGCCCAACGAGGTGTCGTACGCGGTGCCACTGATTGCGGTCGGTGCCAACTCCAGCACGTCGCTGTTGCCCGGTACCAGCAGCAGGCTACCGTCGTCCTGGCGCTCATAAGTCAGCCCCGAGCCGAGCAAGAGCTGCGCCAGGCCGGCCTCAGTACTGAAATCGCCTTGCAGCCCCCGGGTATTCTTGCCGGCCGTGAGCGTCGAGCTGCCCGCCATGGTAATCCCCGCCTGTGCGCCAAAACGCGACAGCGCAGCATCCAGGGGGCCTGCGTCGATGCTGTAATGCTGTGAACTGCCAGCGGCGAAAACCGGCAGGCTGCAAAGCGGTTGCACGCTGAGCAACAACAGCCCAAGCGTACGGGCACGCAGGGCGCGGGAAGGTGAAGTCATACGGGGCTCCTAAGGGGTGACGACCCACCTCTGGCGGGTGGGTGATCCCTATAGGCCAAGCGAGTTTGAAAAAACTATCGCGCAGCGAAAAAAATAATTCAGGCCGGTACGATCGAGACCCAATACCGAGTCATGCGCTCGATACGCACCGGCAGCGTGCGAGCTATCAGCGTCAGTGCCGCATCGGTGTCATCCAGCGAAAAACTGCCTGTGAGGCGTAACCCTGACACCTGCTCATGACTCCGCAAAATACCGGGACGGTAACGCGAGAGCTCGGCCACCAGCGTATCCAGGCGCAGGCGATTCGCTGGCAAAATTCCGCGCAGCCAAGCCTGGGTGACCAGCAGGTCGGCGCGGTTTGGCACGCCGATCCCGAAGCGGTCCACGCGTGCCTGCCATCCTGCCTCAAGCGAGGATGGCGCTTGTTGGCCCCGTGAGTGCACCTGCACCTGGCCTTCCAGCACGGTTACCTGCGTGCCTTGCTGATCATGGCGCACCTGCAAATGCGCTTCGCTACTCTGCAGGATCGCGTCCGGTGTGATTAGTTGCAGCGAGCGCGACTCTGCTCGCACGCGCAAGGCCAACTCACCCTCGATCATTTGGATGCGCCGCACCTGATCAGTGAAATCCAGGTTCACGGCACTGGCCGTGTTCAGCCACAGCGAGCTGCCATCAACCAGCGTCCACTGGTGACGCTCGCCCGTACCTGTACGGTGGTTCGCCAGTGCGGCGCGCACCGGCGTGGAACCCGCGCCTTGCCAGGCAACCCCGCCAACCGCACCAAGGACCAGCAGGCGCTTGAGTACCTGCCGACGTTTCTGCATGTCCGGTCCGGCCGACTCCAGTGCCCTACGCGCGGTGGCATCGCGCAAAAGATTCGCTCCAGGCTGTTGCAACAGCAGCAAGCTGGCGACACGTTGCCAAGCCTGTTCATGCTCATTGCTCGCCTCGCGCCAACGCTGCAATGCGTCCAGATCAGGCGCACTCATAAGCCCGGACTGCATCCTGACAAGCCAATCAATGGCGATATCGCGCACCTGCGGACTAATCTCGGCCCTCATTCGAAACGGCTCGCATAGCAAACACTGAATGCCTTGCCCATGGCTCGTTGCACTTGAGCCACGGTCAGCCCCAACTGCGCAGCGATCTGCGGATACGTGAGGCCGTCGAGCTGAGACATGAAGAAAATCTGCCGTATGCGCTCGGAGAGGCCAATCAGCAGCGAGTCAAGTTGCAACAAGGTTTCGATCACCAGATACCGGTCCTCGGGTGACGATTCCACCCCCTCGGGCCGAGCAGCCAACGCTGCAAGATAAGCCCGCTCAATCTCCTGACGGCGCCAGCGATTGACCAGCAGTCCATTGGCAATCGCCGCTAGAAACGCCATGGGCTGACGCAACTCGCGCACCTGCTGAGGGGCGCGCAGCACGCGGATGAACGTGTCGTGGGCCAAATCCTCGGCGTCGGCACTGTGCCCCAACCGCCGGTTCAGCCAGCCCCGTAGCCAGCCGTGATGATTCTCGTACAACTGTTCGACGGACGATGTTGGGCTGGCATCCTGCATGTAAGGCTCGCACTGCGCGAATGATAATACTTCTCATCCTATTGATCGAGCGGGTGGTTGTACAGTGTTTATCATGTTTGATGTGGTGGAATTCTCCGCCAATATTCCTGAATGCCTTTGAATTACCCTGACCGGGTTTATTCGAACGCGAGAATGTTATCCCTCCAACTCTATCGGTCGCTGCAAAATGTCCGCTCCTGGCCGATCGCTGCCTTTCGCGAAGAGCAACTTAGGGTCGATTTTAGCCGGTCACAGAAGGCAGAAATGGGCTATCAGCGACATTACCGTGTCGATCTTTTAGCTTGCTGAAACGTTTCATCACGTTTATAAAAATGGCACAACTCCAAGAAAGGCTGCCGCCATGACCCCGCTCAAACTTTTTGTTGCCATCAGCGCACTGTCCGCTGCCTCCCACGCCATGGCCTGGGATTACGTTCTGCTCGACACTGACAAAGCCGCCCAGAGCTGGCAGATCACCAGTCAGCAACTCGGAATAAAAACCGACAAACCCTTCAGCGTTACCTTGCGCACCTTGCACGGCGGTCGGCAGGAGGGCGTCAGCATCGTCGACATCGATAACGGCACGATGAAACTCTCGGTAGTGCCGACTCGCGGAATGAACGTCTTGCAGGCCTCGGTTGGCAATGTACGCATGGGCTGGGATTCGCCGGTCAAGGAAGTGGTCAATCCGTCTTTCATCGAACTCAATGGCCGCGGTGGTCTGGGCTGGTTGGAAGGTTTCAATGAGCTGGTCACCCGCTGCGGATACGAATGGGTCGGCCACCCCGGCGTCGACAACGGCGAACTGCTGACCCTGCACGGTCGGGCCGCCAACATTCCTGCGAATAAAGTCACGCTGCATATCGATGAAAAACCACCATACGCCATCACCCTGCGCGGCGAGCTGAAAGAGCAGGCGTTCAAGAAGGTCGACTTCTCGGTCGCGACCGAACTGGTCACCGAACCCGGCAGCGTCGTGTTCGCCCTCAACGACACCCTGACCAACAACGGCGACTATCCGAAGGAATACCAGGCGCTGTATCACAGCAACTTCAGCACCCCGTTCCTGGAGCAGGGCGCTCGTTTCGCCGCGCCGGTGAAACAGGTGTCGCCGTTCAACGACAAGGCCAAGGACGATCTCCCCGACTGGCAAACCTACCGCGCACCGACCAGGGACTACGACGAAACGGTGTACAACGTGGTGCCGTATGCCGATGCCAAGGGCGATACGTTGACCGTGTTGCATAACAAGGCCGGCAGCCTGGGCGTTTCGGTCGGCTTCAATACCCAGACACTGCCCGTGTTTTCCCTGTGGAAAAACACCGACACCCAAGGCCAGGGCTATGTCACGGGGCTGGAGCCGGGGACAAGTTTTTCCTACAACCGCCGTTATCAGCGGCCACTGAATCTGGTACCGACAATTGGGCCCAAGGAACACAAGCAGTTCCGCATCAGCTATAGCTTGTTGGCGGATAAGGCGGCGGTGGATAGAGCCTTGAAGCAGGTTAGCGAGATTCAGGATGGGCGGGAGACTGAGGTGCGGCAGACGCCGTTGGTTGATCTTACCAAGGGGTGACACGGGCTGGAGCATTGTCGGCCGATATTGCAGCCCCTCGGCCATGTGTTCGCGTCTGAGCCCGTCGGCTTGTTCAAGGTCCACCAGCAAGCGCGCGACCTTGAGCGGCGATGGGCTGCTCGCAACGATTCGGTCACTGTCTGCGGTTGGCCGATTTCTGCCCGTCACGAACGGCAGAAGTCGGCTAGAAGCGGTCATCGCGACGATGCAGTACGATGCATGCCTACCGGTAGATCATTAGGACTAACCCATGCAATTCCATGGTTTCGTGTTCGGGCATATCGAGGTTGAGATTCACAGCCGTGCCTACGATCTGCATAACTTCTACCAAGCCAGCGCCATCAGTTACGACATCTTGGATCGGTCGGTTGTAGTTAGCTTTACTCGACGGAGTGACTCTTGGGTGCCGACTGAAGAAGCACGCAAGATTACTATCAGCTTCCATGAGGTTGACTACTTTTCAGCGAGTGGGCGGGATGAAAACTCGGCTGACAGTGACGGTAATGTTCTTCATTCGATTGGAGCGGTGGAGTCCAGTGCTGAGACACAAACCTTCTACCTCACAGATAATATCCAACCAAATCATCACCTTGTCATGCGCTTCGAGTCTGGTCTGACATTACGAGTACAGGCCGTTGAAGCACGGTGCGAAATCGTTTTCTGACCGGCGCATAACTAGGGCCCGCAACGACCCATAACTGCCGCTGGCGACAGATAGAAATCGGCCAGAAGCTGCCTCTCTATAGCAAATGATCAGAACACCCTGTTCACAACCCCATGCTTCCAGACGGCGCCCACATGAACTGCCTTCGGTTTTTCATGGGTGCTGCGTTTCACGCACAAATTCGATCAGCGCCTGTAGCGCTGGCGGTACGTGACGCCGGCTGGAGTAATAGATAAAAAACCTGCTTGGCAGGGCTTTCCAATCTTCAAGAATTTCCTCCAGTTGCCCCTGAGCCATGTAGTCCCTGGCCATCTCCTCATACACATACGCGATCCCGGCACCGTCCTTCGCGGCTTGGATCATCAAGGTGTCATCTTCCAGTATCAACGGTCCTGCCACGGCCAGGCGCATGGGCTGGCCCTCGGCACGATATTCCCACTTGTACAGTTTGCCGCTTGGGAAGCGTCTGCCAATGCAGGCGTGTTCAAGCAGCCTTTGTGGCGTGTCCGGTGTCCCGTGCCTCCTGAGGTAACCGGGGGCAGCAACGGTGACAAATCCCTGCGGTGAGCCCACCGGGACGGCGATCATGTCACCGGCAAGGCTTTCGCCGAAGCGCACGCCTGCATCGAAGCCTTTGTCGATGATGTCGCTCAATCTATCGTCAGCCACCAGCTCCACGTTGACACGTGGGTAGGCGGCAGTGAATGGCGCCAACAGTGGCGCAATGACGAGGTGGGCTGCGGGTCGCGATACGTTCAATCGCAGCGTACCGGTGGGAACTTCTTGTTTGAAGGTCAGTTCATGCAGCCCTTTGGCGATCTCCGCCAACGCTGGAACCAGCGTAGCGAGCAGTTGATTGCCTGCTTCGGTGGGCGTCACGCTGCGAGTGGTACGGTTGAGCAGCCTGACCCCCAACCTGCCTTCCAAGGCACGCATGGCGTGACTCAGGGCCGATGCAGACACCCCTCGCTCGTCGGCCGCTTTGCGAAAGCTGTGATGGCGAGCCACTGCGGCGAAGGCGTCGAGTTCGGAAAGATCGCATGGGGTTTTCATGAATAGGGTTCAGTAGTTCAAACACGATTGGCTATCTTATCGTCGGTAACCTCCCCATGGATACTTTGCGCATCAATCGATGTGAGGTGTTTATGCAAAAGAATCGACTGGGTACGTCCGAGTTGTTGATTTCGCCAATTGGCATGGGCACTTGGGCCATTGCGGGGCAAGGGTGGGAGTTCAGCTGGGGGGCACAAGATGACCGAGATAGCCTGGCGGCATTGGAGTACGCGGTCGAGCGCGGCGTCAACTGGATCGACACAGCGGGGGTCTATGGACTCGGCCATGCCGAACGGTTGACGGGGCAATTGCTGCGTCAGGTGCCGGCTTCGCGTCGTCCATTGGTATTCACCAAAGGCAGTCTGGTGTGGGATCCCCAGACCCGTGAGATTTCTCATTCGCTCGCCCCCCAGTCACTGATGAAAGAGATCGAGGACAGCCTGCGTCGCTTGCAGGTCGATGTCATCGACCTCTATCAGATTCACTGGCCAGCGTTCCCGGCAGATGGGACCAGCGAAGGCATCGAGGAGGCGTTGGCGACTCTGGCCCAAGCCAAGGCGCAGGGCAAGATAAGGGCAATTGGCGTGTCAAACTTCGATGTTCCCCAGCTTGAGCGAGCCCGCTCGGTCACCGATATCGCCTCCCTTCAACCGCCGTATTCAGCTTTGATGCGTGATATCGAGGACCATATTCTGCCTTATTGCGCAACGGCGCAGGTCGGCGTGATTGCCTACTCGACTTTACAATCTGGCCTACTAACGGGAAGCATGACCCGCGAGCGGATTGCACAGCTGCCCGACGACGACTGGCGAAAATCGCGCAGCGCCGATTTCCAGGAACCTCGCCTCAGCAAGAATCTCGCTTTGGTAGAAGTGATGGCAAACATTGGTGCCAGGCATGGGGTCAGTGCGGCGGCCATCGCTATCGCTTGGGTGCTGCGTGATTCGGCAGTCTCCGGCGCGATAGTAGGCGCACGCCGGCCTGAACAGGTGAATGGATTGATCGATGCCATCAGCGTTCGTCTTGGCCAGGCTGAAATAGAAGAAATAAGCCACTATTTACCTGAAGGTATGGGTACGAACGTACCCAGCAGTGTGGCCTGAGCAAGCTGATGTCTGCCCGTTGATGTTCAGTGGCGTGTGATCTCTGGAGTCAGCGAGTGACTCTTGGAGATCATTCGGGTTGATAGCCCGCTATCGGCCAATACCGGCCAGTCGGTTACCGGCAGAGTCGACAGAAGGACGAGCCACCAAGACCTGTGTTGACTACGCCCGATCTATTCGCCCGGAGTAGCAACCCTGCTTGGCATTGTGAACGTGAATGTAACTAACCTCTGGATTGGCAAACATCCGGGTGACTACAGGTTCTATTGCTATTCCATCCGCTACGTCGGCGTCGAGCATCATCCCATCATCAGTGAAAGCGCGAAGTGATAGCAGGCGTATTCGCATAGACTCAGGTACCTGATCGACTGCGTCATAAGCTTGCGTGGCCCACTCCCGTATGAAGATCGCGTGTGAGGCGCGGTATGGCGTTTTGGCTGGCTGACAGACATGGTTGAGTAAAAGCACGCTCTGACCTAGCTCCGCATCTTTCATTTCGATACGGTCAGGAAACCCTGGGTTGCTGTCGACGATATAACGCTTCATCCCAAGAGATGCCAGCTCTTGGTCGGGCAATCCAAACAGTGACTGGAATGGCTCGGGGGAAAGGCCAGTTATACGGAACGCCATGGTCGAACTCCTATTGGTTTGGAGTCCTATCAGACTGGAAGTCGTACAGTACTTACTATCCGATTCTTGCTGCTTTATTCAAGCTGCCGCGACCGGCTGCTTCGGGCCGATTTCTGATTTTTGGCAGCGCTAGCGACCGGTCAAAACCTGACATCGGATCGATGTGCGCGGGCCTGGCGCGATGTTGAAACATGTGACGTCGGACGGACTTGGGGTCTTTAAACCGGTCGGTTTAGAAAGACCAAGCGTGCTGCCAGAGCAGCCATTACCGCAGCGAAGCCATAAGCGCCTAGGCGTTTGGAGATCAAGCCTTTGCGCAGGCGCGCATGAAGCCGTCCGGCGCAAAATCCGAGCAGGGAATGAAACACCAAAGCGATCAGCGCAAGCAGCACACCCAAGAACATCAATTGCAACGTGACGCTGCTGCTGCCTACGGTGACGAATTGCGGTAGGAATACCATGAAGAACAACAGCGCTTTTGGGTTTAACAGGCTATTGAGCGTGGCTCGGGTAAAGATTTTCCGCAATGAAGCCTGCGTAGGTTGAGTGTCAGTATCCGAAGGGGGAGCCTTCAATGCTTGCCAAGCCAGCCACATCAGATAGCAAGCACCTGCCCACCGCAGCAAGTCGAACGCCGGTGCCCAACTCATCACCAGCGCCCCTAGACCCGCGCTAACCAGGACGGTCATCAGCAAATCGGCCAGGGTTATTCCGAGTGCTGCCGCGAGGCCAGCTCGCCAGCCGTGGGCAACTGCGTGGCTGGTGACGATTGCCATGTTAGGGCCCGGCACAATAAGCAGCAGCAAGGCGGCAACAATGAACAGGTAGAGATTCGTAGCGTCTGGCATCGCGCAATACCTCCTTGGATGAGGAGCCATGCTAACCGGCAATGTTCAGGTAGAAGCAGATACAGCGGGGGGGTATTTGGGCGCTACAGTCTGGTGCACTACGCCCTGAATACTGATTGATACATCACCGAATACATTATCATCAGCCCCCCGTTTGGCAGCCCCAAGCCTCGGAATGGTCAGGGCACCTAATGAAATCAGGGAGAGATGGATGTACCTCAATCAAAAGTCCAGTCGCTGTATCTTGCTGGCGGGCGCGTTGGTAATTAGCGGTTGCACTTCGTTTTTGCAGGGCAAGCAGTATGTCGTTCCCGGCCCCGATGAGCCCTCCGCAACGGTTCGCATCAAGGCTGGAAATGGTGCGAGACTGGATGCCATGACGTTCAGCGACAATGGATGCTATGCGGGTTACACCATCTTGCCCTCTAACGGCGGCTACATCGAATCTCGGGTCGCCGTGAATAAGGAGCTGATCCTGACCTATGCGCAGGTCGCAGGAAGCAGCGTTTGTCAGATACCGTTCTCCTTCACGCCACAGAACGGCGCCAGCTATACCTTAATCCAAGGCTCCTGGAGTAAGCCCAAGTCAGGCATTCTTCCGATCTTCAACCACGACGAACATTTCTGCGGCGTAGGCGTCATCAAGAAAGTCGGCGACCAGGAGAGCATCGAACCCATTCAACAGCTGAAAATCAAGACTGGGTTCGCATGCCTGAAGTTCGTTAAGTAGAGATACCGCACGGCATCCGCTGCGAGTTGGTTGAACCATTTCGAGCGGATACCGCCCTTCCCGGACAACGATACCGATGACCGACTACTGTGCTGAAAGGTCAGCTTTCGGCCAAAAGCTGCCCGTGATGATCGGTAGCTTTCTACGAAAAAGGTCCGATCGAATCAAATCACTTTTTAACCGCTGCATCCCAGCATTCGGGATTAAGCGAGCATACGTTGTATTGCCGATCCATCAACGCCATGCGGTTGAGATGGGCATCAGTGGCGGCGTTCAGTGATTGCTCACTGGTGACCATGTAGCGCGCGGCTCTATCGCTCATGCGTGCACTCCATTGGCGCCGAATCTTTTCATCCAAGGCTTTTGGTGACGTGGCCATGGCTTGAAGTGTACCGTCGTCTACTCGGCTCAACTCGTCGCGGTAGGTTTCGATGTACTGGGTTCGTGCAGCGTCGTGCTGGTGATTTAGGTCGTACTGGAGCGCTTCCAAGTTTTGCTTGTAGAGGGTCCAGTAACCGTCAGGTAGCACGCCACCGTCTTTCTTTCGTAGCGCGGCAATACGCCCATCGTTGTCGTTATTGGCTCTGAGTACCGGCTTGAGCGACGAAATGATAACGGGGTCATTGCTGATAATTTGGTTCATCAACACAGTGCGTAAACTAGTCTGAGGCAGACTCTGGCCCAGGGGCTCCACGTGGATCGGCTCCGCAGGTTTCAGGGGAACAGGTTGGCTCACGCAACCTGTAACCAACAAGGCCAAAAAGAGGATCGACGAGAGAGGATGACGTAAAAACATAAGCTACCCATGAGCATGGCTGGTTAGAAAATCGAGCATAACACCCGCCAACCGATAGTGTCATTTTGACATCCCTTGAGCCCTGTCAACACTTCCTGTTACCGGAGTGCGAGCCCGACTCCACTTATACTGCCTGCCGCCGCAAAGTCAGGATGTCAGCTCGGGTCGGCTTCTGCCCGTCATGATAGACGTCTGTCGGCCAGAAGCTGCCCTTGGAGGCGAACTGCATTTGGCTCTTCATCCACCACTGATATGGAGGAACTATCCTTGGAAAACCGTTCAGGGTGACTCTCCGTATGCTCCAGATTTATTAGCCTGCTGTTCTTCCTGTTTTCACCGTCGCGTGAAAAACTGCGCGCTCTTTGCCGCTCACTTTTTGTCTGTTTTGATGGAACTGCCGATGGACATCATGGATACCAAGCAAGAAAACACCCTTGAAAAATCACTCAGGCTGGCAGCGGATGAACCGGCCCATCGACCTGACTTTTTCAAGACGCTGTTGAATTCCACTATCTACGTCCTTGGCACTGCCGGCACTGGCGAAGGGCAAGTCAACCTCGATGCTGGTAGCAACATCAGCATCGCGCATTGGCAAAAGCCTGACGGCTCCGCTGTCATCCCGTTTTTTTCTTCGTTGCAAACACTACAAATTTCCATAGATAGCGAAGAGTCCTACGTAGAGATCCCGGCCAGATCGCTGTTTGAAATCACACTGGGTACCCCTCTTTTCCTCAATCCAAAGTCTCCTTACGGGAAAGAGTTTTTCCCGGAGGAAGTGCGCCATCTGCTCTCCGACGAGATCGGCCAAAAGCCGATGCAGCGCACGGTCGAAAAAGACACCAAAGTGCTGCTCGGACAGCCGTCGCAATATCCGTCGAAGATGGTCAACTCGCTCACACAATTACTCGCCAAACATCGCAACGTAAAACGTGCATTTCTGGCATTGATGCATGACGCATCGTCTGATCAAAAGCCTCATCTGATCATTGGTATCGAAGCGGACGGAGATATTGAACTGGTCATGCGCGAAGCCGGTAACGTTGCCGGGGATACAGCTCCGGATGGCGACCCCGTTGACCTCTATCGCGTTCACGAAGGGGAATCAGGCCTTAACGATTACTTCCTCAAACAAACCACACCCTTCTATGAACGAAAGTCGGCAGGCTGGCTGCGTTCATTGTTCGGCTTGGGCAAAGCGTGACAGAGATCAACGCCGTGCTAACCGCCGAGCAGGCCTGCGAAATCGTGCTTGGCCTGTTTGACGGCGTCATGAGAGATGGCAAACCTGAGCGTTTTGTCATTCAGTCATGTGAGCTTTCCGCCAACGGTGATTACTGGGTTATTCGCAGCAACAGTGAGGATTACGTCGTCCACGGAATGACGGAGTTCTGCTACGTCGGTGTTAACGCGCACTTGATCAACGTCATGACGGGCGAGCGTGAGACAGTCGTCAGTTGCATGAGTGTCGATGAGTATCTGCAAGACAAATACGATCTGGAGGCAGTGTCGGGCAACCAGTATGTACTGACCCCGGCAATTGACCGAGGCGACAAACCGGCGCTGGTCAATTTGCGTCGAAAACTGCAGTGCACCTATCCGCAAACCCTTGCGTTGCTGACGGGCAAACAACGACTTTGGCTCACAGGTAAACGCAGGCTTCTTGAAGACGCGCAGCGACTGCTTCTCGAACAAGGCATAACCACCCAAATCGAGTTAGTGCTTGATGCCGGCGAAGCAGTCGCCATCGGCGTCGAAACCTGGCACATCGAAGCGGTGTTGAGGGCTGTGCGCGAGAGGTTGTGCTGAGCCGACGCCAAGGAGCAGTCATATAAAATGCAGTAACCCACCATCAATAGATACGGCCGACGCCATGCCCCAGCACACAAATCACCTATTTGCTTATGTAAGGAAAATCAGCAATTTCCGACCTGACGTTACCGCTATCGTGCTTTTCGGCCTGAAGGCCGAAGACGATGACCTGGTGTATCTGGAGATACGCTTTAAGGACTACGGAGAACTCCAAATTGAAGGCGACCACTTGATGCTTGGATTGGATGAGGCACTGGAAAGCGCCGAGTTCGAGTACGGTATTTTGCCAAATGATTGGCGAGTAATGAGCGAGGCGGAAACTCAGCGAATCCCATTCTTTGTCGGTGGAACATGCGTTTAGTGAGTTGACTGCTTTGGGTCGATGTCGGTCAATCATAACCGGCACAAATCGGCCAGAAGCGGACGACAACCTCATAAATAAACAAGGTAATCCCCCGGCTAGGCCGGTGCACTTCTTGAGATTTGATCGTGTGATGCTGTCATCGGGAACCTTCTGTCTCTACTAAGAGATAGGGTAAACCCAATCGAGCCTTGCTCACACGAAGTGGGACAATAAGTGTCACGTCGTCTTCATTCCGAAGAGGCGCAATAAGGCGAGTTGGCGAGGCAACGGGAATGGTCAAGATATAGGCGGAGAACTGAAATAAGTCCTAAATATGGAGCTTGTTTTTATAGCCAGAAGATACAAATCTTTAATTTTTACTTCAATGCCTCTGTTGGAATGGCGGCGCATCGCGCCGCGCTTTGTAACAAACCAGCTAACTTTGCAACAAGACAAATGTAGTGCCGTCAAGCCTTGTATTTTTCGTACTCTTCTAGATATAGCCGATCGGACTCGTCGCGAAATTGATTTCGCCTCCGATGCAAATCCATTAACTTGCTGCTAATGCTTCTGTAAATTATCTGGTGAGCTTGGTTTTTTAGATATTCTTCATTGTACTCATCAATTTCAAAATCGTCGGTAAGAGCTAGGTTGACGAGTGCTAATAAGACAGCTTTATCAATTTTATCAATGGTTTCGTAATTTCCTTCGATGTCTCGATAGTATCCTTGGCTTTTTTCAATTTTTAATATTTTCATATCCTGTCTTCCTTTCCATGTAGGCGGATTCGCCTGCTTCCAGAGAGTCCATGGTGACTTTAAAATTATTAATTTTTTTACCGTCGGTTGAGATTAATTCTCTGCTTGAAGGATGTCCAGAATATCTTCTGTATGTTATCTTTTCTTCTTCAAGTTCTTTGGCAGTATAAATTATGTAGTCGGCTTTGATGGACGCGCCTACGACGCTATTGTGCGTTACAATAACTACTGGCATGCTTTTGGATATTTCTTTGAGCATTTGATTGACTTCACTCTTTAGGAAGAGATTGTCAAATGAAGACTCTGGCTCGTCTATAAGCAGATAGTCAAAGTTTTGAGCATCCTTGATTTCTTGCAATAGTCTAAATTCAGAACGCTCTCCGCCAGAAACCTTGAAGCCATCCTTGTTCAAAATTTCATACTCAATGCATGCAAAGTATTTATAAAATTCTGAAGGAGTGAATGCTTCGTTTGCTTTCAGGCTGGAAAGGTATTTGGCCGGATGTGCGTAATCTCTGAATGCATCACTAAAAGCAACCTTTTGGCCGCTAACATTTTTGATTTCACCTGCACCTTGAAACGCACGTTGTTTACAGACGATCTTAAACCCTTGAAAGCTTTCTTGGTATATTGTTTTCTCTTCCTGAAGCAGCTTGGTGATTTCGTTAAACTTCAGAAGTTTCTTGTGCTCGAACATGACTCGATAAAGGTCAACATCTTTGATCTGAGTTGCTGAGGTCTTTAGTTGGAGCTTGCTTTTAACCTCGCGAACAATGTCATTTACCAAGCTTTTCTTTTTTCTCTCGTAGGCTTTGGACCACAAGATGACTATTAATTCGCAGGCGAGTGCCTTTAGGGCGCTTGTATCGATATACTTGTCTATGACGTCTCTAAATTCAATATTTTCTATCAGCTGCCTTACTGAGCCGACAAGTTCGGTGAGCGATGCGTGCTCATCTAAGTCGAATAAGGTTTCATTGAATAATGAAGCCCTGGAAAATGAATCAAATTTCTGTGCCTCTTCAGCCGACTTCATTAGAGTATCTAAGTAATCTGCGACTCGTCGTTTATTGGCTTCAGTGTCGATACTCAATACATCGTCTAATACGGTTTTGAAGGGAGCTAGGTGCTTGTCTGAAAAAATACTTTTCTTGCGCGTTACATCTGCATTGAATTCTTTTTCGTAGTTGGCATCGTCTCTTTGTACAAGAGAGAATTGAGGGATGTATTTTACATTTTCGCAGCTATTGTTTATCTGGGTTAAGGTTTCGGTTTTTCCCGAAGATCTAGCGCCAAGAATTACATTTAGGCCAGTTGAGAGGCATTGCCCATCCTCAAATACTTGGAAAATTGAATTTCCATCAAGCTCGGAAAGAGACACTTTGTTCCTGTCGCGCAAGGCAAACTTCAACGACTTTAATGATGTATCTCCGCAATCTATGTAAGTCTGCCTTGTTGGAAATTTAGTCATCCCCACGTAAAATCGCATGTCGCTGAAGATTACTGGTGTAAGTTCGGTCTCATCTTTTGACATGCGAACAAATTTTTTAGGACTGTCGACCTCACCTGCAGAAATAACATCCTTAAGTCTTTTAATAGTTTCTGCGTGAAGGCTTGGCTTCTTTTCGTAATGGGGGATTAGCAAATAATTGTTAAGATCACCAAAAATTCGCATCAAATCATCGACATTGATTGAGTCGCCGATTGCTACCACTTTCTTAGCTACTTCATTCGCCTTAAGTTGAAAGCCTTCAAGGTCATGGTTTTCTGAAATTAGAAGGAGGTGCCCGGCGTCTAAGTTTATCTCAATGCCGGGAAAGACAACGCAGTTTAGTGCCTCACAAATTTCATTAAACTGAGCAAGGTCAAAAATGTCATGATTCGTTATGGCGATAGCATCTAACTCTGCTAGCTCAACATATTCTTTAAGTTTCTCTAGTGAGAATTCGAAGTGTGAGTCGCTGATTGTGGAGATGGTATGCATATGGAGGTCAATTTTCTTCAATCTTCGCTCCTTAAATACAAAAAAATAAGCCAGCTTGGTTGAAATGCCTCAACCATCTAAAATTGAGGCACTTAATTCGATTGATTAAATAGCCTTGCAGCAAGTTTTGTTTTTTTTGGCAAAAAGCCACTACCTAGAAGCTAGGTGGGTGAGTGCTGGTTGTCTAGTAAAATTTTGAAAAAACGAATAATGCGTGAAGGGTGCGAATTCACTTTTGCCATGGATAAGGTGATTGGATGAAGCCAGATCTAAGTGACAGGCCTTCGAGAGTTCATTGCAAGGCTAGGAATATCGTTACCTGGGGAGGGGCGATGCTCGTCGGGGCAGGAATAACCGTCGGTGGCTACATCACGTAGCTGAGCAGATGGAGTCAAATCAATGCGTCGATGCCCGGACGGCTAAGCTCGATACCGAGGCGCTGCGTAAACACGACGAGCAGGTGCGACTAGGCAGTTTGCTAACCGTTCGAGCGTCGATGTCGAAACAGCGATAAGGGCACAGATTTATTTAATGTGTTCGCAAAGTCCGCTTCTGGCCGATTTCTGCCGGTCATGCCCACGAGTCGTGCTGGTCAAATCCGATGCAAATGACTGGTCCGGTCGAATGCAAATGGGTGGGCAAGTCCGTGCAATTACCCAACTCAGCAATGATCGCAGTTATTTTTGCAGCATGGCCGGATAGGCATAGACAGAGCTGAACAGCCAGAAACAAGAAAGCCCGCACGAGGCGGGCTTCTTGAGGTGATTCATAGACTGCTGTAGACGTCTATGGATCGGTACTTGGTGGCTACACAGGGACTTGAACCCCGGACCCCAGCATTATGAATGCTATGCTCTAACCAACTGAGCTATGTAGCCAAGTGGCGCGCATTATTCGCGGAGAACGACAAAGCGTCAAGCGTTTTTATTGAATTTTTATCTACGCTTTCAATTGTTTAACGAAAAGCCCTGGCTGGGCCGACGGGTGGCAGGGGGATTTGCAGGTCTTTATGGCACGCCCCGGTCTCCCACATTTGATCGGCGTTGGCTGTCAGGACGTGCGGGGCATGCAGTCGATGGAGCGGTCGATCACGGTCTTGGCCATTTCCAGCAGGTGCCACACGGCGTGGATCTTGGCGCGGTCGTGGGGGGGCAGGTGGTCGCAGCAGTCCAGCACGGTGGCCGAGGCGCTGTGGATCAGGTGGGCGATGTAGAGCTGGGCGTCTTCGAAGCTGAGGTGTTCGTTGACGGCGAGGCAGTCGCTAGGCGGATCGGGGAGTGCTTTGGTCATGGTGTAGCTCCTATTGAACGAGAGAGCGACCCCCCACGCTGCTAAACGAGGGGTGGTAGCTGTACGCGGGTTAGCAGACCGGTCAATAGGAAAACCAGCGCACCCGAAGGCGCCCCACGCACAGCCACCATAAGCGGTGACATGAACCATGCGTCTATTGAAACGGGCTGCTAAACCCGATCACTGATTCCAGTGACGGATCGAAGACTAGCCAGCGGTTTCCACAGGCACAAGGCGCCGGGGATTGTCTAGGAAACATCCTTCAAATTAAAGCGATCCACCCTGCTGGCCTTTTACAAAGCGTGACCGCTACAGTCGTTAGCTCCCTAACGGGATAGCCTTGCCATGGGCAAAAGTGGCACATTGTCGCACCTGCACCTGTGCATTCCCCCGCTGTACGGAACCCTCTTATGGCTCTTAGCAATTCCCCCGCCGCCGGGCAGACCAGCCCGCTGGTCATGCGGATCATCGGCGCGGTGGCGCTGGCGCATTTGATCAATGACTTGATCCAGTCGGTGCTGCCCTCGATCTACCCGATGCTCAAGGCCAGCTATGGCCTGACGTTCACCCAGGTCGGGCTGATTACCCTGACGTTTCAGCTCACCGCCTCGCTGTTGCAGCCGTGGGTGGGTTATTACACCGATCGGCATCCCCAGCCGTTTCTGTTGCCGTGCGGGATGGTCTGCACCCTCGTGGGGATTGTGATGATGTCCCAGGTCGGCAGCTTCCCGCTGATTTTGCTGGCGGCGGCGTTGATCGGGATCGGTTCGTCGACCTTTCACCCCGAGGCGTCCCGCGTGGCGCGGCTGGCGTCGGGTGGGCGCTATGGCCTGGCGCAGTCGACGTTCCAGGTCGGCGGCAACGCGGGCTCGGCGTTCGGCCCGTTGTTGGCGGCGGCGATCATCATTCCGTTCGGCCAGGGCAATGTGGCCTGGTTCGGCCTGTTCGCGGTTTTTGCGTTGGTGCTGCTGTATGCGATCAGCCGCTGGTATCGCACGCACTTGAACCTGTTCAAGCTCAAGGCCGGTCAGGCGGCGACGCATGGCTTGTCGAAACGGCGCGTGATGGCGGCGCTGGTGGTGCTCGGGCTGCTGGTGTTTTCCAAGTATTTCTACATGGCGAGCATCACCAGTTACTTCACGTTTTACCTGATCGAGAAGTTCGACCTGTCGGTGGCCAGCTCGCAGCTGCACCTGTTTCTGTTCCTCGGCGCGGTGGCGGCGGGCACGTTCTTTGGCGGGCCGATTGGCGACCGCATCGGGCGCAAGGCGGTGATCTGGTTTTCGATCCTCGGCGCGGCGCCGTTCACGTTGTTGATGCCCCATGTGGACCTGTTCTGGACCAGCGTGCTCAGCGTGATCATCGGCTTTGTACTGGCCTCGGCGTTCTCGGCGATTGTGGTGTACGCGCAGGAGTTGGTGCCGGGCAATGTGGGGATGATCGCCGGGGTGTTCTTCGGGCTGATGTTCGGGTTTGGCGGGATCGGGGCGGCGCTGCTGGGGCACCTGGCGGACAGTCACGGCATCGAGTACGTGTATCGCTTATGCGCGTTCTTGCCGTTGTTCGGGCTGCTGGCGATCTTGCTGCCGCGCACGAAAAAGGTCTGATACGGTTGGGCAGATATCCCTCTCGCCCAACGGTTGCCAGCTAGGCTGGACTACGGTTGCAACGGGTTGCGGGTGGCGCGCTTGAGGTGTTCGCGGGCCCGGGACAGGCGTGAACGCACGGTGCCGATGGGGATGTCCAGGGCGTCGGCGGTGTCCTGATAGCTGCCGTCGGTTTCCAGCGAGGCGTACAGGGTTTTGCGCATCTCGGTGGGCAGGTCCTTGATGGCGACCAGGGTTTTTTCCAGGCGACGGTTGACCTCGAACTCCCAATCCAGGTTCTGGCTGTCTTCCTGGCCGTGCCACAGCGCTTCATCGAATTCGCAATGCACCGGTTTGGCGTACATGCGCCGGAAGTGGTTGCGGATCAGGTTCTGCGCAATGCCGCACATCCACGTGCTAAGGGTTGCCTGGCCGCTGAAACGCTCCCTGCTGCGCCAGGCCTCCAGGTACGTCAACTGCAGAATATCGTCCGCATCTTCCGGGTTGAGTACGCGCTTGTGGATGAAGCGCCGGAGTTTTTTTTGCTGGTCGTCCGTCAGGTGGAGCATGAATTGAGGCGAGTCGCCAACAAAGTGAGCTAAAGCACCAATAGGGATATCCATGATTTTTTCCTCAGGGTGGGCGCGATCGAAATGGTTTCGATGGGAACCCCTTTAGCACCGGCTGTGCCAAACAGAAAAAAATCGCAACTGGTTGATTTATATAAATAAATATTTTTTGTTCTGAGGGTTTTGTGCGGTTTCTTGCAAAAGCCCAGGCGGGTTTGTGCCGGTAATTTCAAAACACTGCAGAGGGGAAATTTGTTGGAACCGTAAAGCCAGCGTTTGCCACATAGGGACACAATCTCTTTGTCCTGGCCTGCCCCATGAAAGTCGAATCGATCAACGATGTGCAACCGCTCCAACGCGTGGACCCACCCCGCGTCAGCCCTGAAAAAACAGCGGCCGCAGCGACGGGCTTCGATGAGGTTGCGCAGGTTTTCAACCAGGAAGTCGCGCTCAACAATCAAGCGTTGAACCGGCGCTCGATGGGCCTGGCCGTGCCTGCCGTCGAGCAGCTCGTGCGGCTCTATGATCAGCTTGGCCATCCGGCCCAGGAGACCATCGCGTCCATGGCGCGCCGGGTGCGTTCGCAACTGGCGCACAACGTCAGCGCGGACAAGTGGCTGGCGCTGACCGGCGGCGACCCGGCGCGGGCGTTCGTGGTGCTCAAGTATGTGGCCGCGCAAGCCGAAGCCCGCGCCGCCGACGTGGCCTTGGCGCAAGAGGCGATCGATCGGTTGCAGGTGCGCTACAGGGGCGAGATCCAGGCCGGCCTGAACATTGCCGCCGTGCTGGAGCAGGCCGCCGGCGACCCGCAAGAGCGTCAGGCCGTGCGTGGGCTGTATTACGCCAGTGTGGTCACGCGCCAATCCCTGACTTCGATGATGCAATCGTTGTTGGGGCTGTTCGGCGGGGACCGCTTCGCAGACGGCCTCAACGTGATGCGCCGGGCCCTGGCCGATGACATCGCCGCCCACTCGCCTTCGGTGCCCACGGCGCAGTTGCGCACGCTGCTGTTGGGGTTGCAAAGCTGCGCTCAGTTGGGCGGGGCGTTAGCCAATTGCCAGGCATTGCTGCAGCGCCTGAGCACCGATCAGGACTCGGTGAGTCTGTTGCAGCGCCTGTTGGGGTATACCGCCACGGGTGTCGATTCGGGCGAGGTATTGCGCCTGGCCGAAGACCTCGGTGGCGAGCTGGCGAGCGGCCAACTGGTGTCCCTCAACGCCCTGTACCCGGTGATCCAGCGCCTGCCGCAGACCTTGTGGCGTGACAACCGGGGGCGCCAGGAGGCGCTGCACAAATTCTTGTTGGTGATGGACGAGTTCGCGCGCGTGGAGCGGGGCAGCCCCCGCATTGCCGGCGAGTCGAGGGGGAACGCATGACGGTGCTGGCGACCATCAACGCTGCGTTGCTCAAGGTGGCGCGGCGTGCCGAAGTCTTGGGCGCGGTGGTGGTCATGGCCATTGTGTTCATCTTCATCGTGCCGTTGCCGACCTGGCTGGTGGATATTCTGATCGCGCTGAATATCTGTATTTCCTGCCTGTTGATCGTGCTGGCGCTGTACCTGCCCGGGCCGTTGGCGTTCTCTTCCTTTCCTTCGATTCTGCTGTTGACCACCATGTTTCGCCTGGCGCTGTCGATTGCCACCACGCGCTTGATCCTGTTGGAGCAGGACGCGGGCGATATCGTGGAAGCGTTCGGCAACTTCGTGGTGGGCGGCAACCTGGCGGTGGGGCTGGTGATTTTCATGATCCTCACGCTCGTCAACTTCCTGGTGATTACCAAGGGCTCGGAGCGGGTGGCCGAAGTGGCGGCGCGCTTCAGCCTCGACGCGATGCCGGGCAAGCAGATGTCCATCGACAGCGATCTGCGCGCCGGCTTGATCGACGGCGGCCAGGCCCGCGACAAGCGTGAACAACTGGGCCGCGAGAGCCAGTTGTTCGGCGCAATGGACGGCGCCATGAAGTTCGTCAAGGGCGATGCGATTGCCGGGCTGGTCATCGTGGTGATCAACCTGTTGGGCGGGTTTTCCACCGGCATGTTCCAGCACGGCATGAGCGCCGGCGATTCGATGGCGCTGTATTCGGTGCTGACCATCGGTGACGGCCTGATTGCGCAGATCCCTGCGCTGCTGATCTCCCTGACCGCCGGCATGATCATCACCCGTGCGGCGCCGGATGGGCGCAAGGGTGCCAATAACATGGGCGCGGAAATTGCCCGGCAGATGACCAGCGAGCCCAAGAGCTGGATGATCGCGTCGGTGGGCATGCTGGCTTTCGCCGCCTTGCCCGGCATGCCGACCGTGGTGTTCATCCTCATTTCGCTGATGACCGGCGCCCTCGGTTACTACCTGATGCGCCAACGCCAACGCGAGGAACAGCCCGAAGCCGAAGCCACCGAGGCGGTGCGCCCCGAGGACAACGGCGACGAGGATTTGCGTGGGTTCGACCCGTCGCGGCCCTACCTGTTGCAGTTCTCCCCGGTTCTGCAAGGCTCGCCAGAGGTCACGGAACTGATCCACGGGATCCGCCAGGCGCGCAACGCGATGGTGGCCCATATCGGTCTGACGCTGCCGCCGTTCGAGGTCGAACTCGATGCCTCGCTGGCCGACGATGAGATGCGTTTTTGCGTTCACGAAGTGCCGATGATCAAGGCGTCGGTGGTCACGCTCGTGGCGGTGGAGCGCAAGGCGCTGGCGTCCGAGCCGGCCCACGCGGTGCCGGGGTTGCCCGAGCGCGACGAGCAGGACTGGCTCTGGCTGCCGCCCGACGATCCGCTGCTGGATGACCCGCAGTTGGAACGCTTCAGCGCCACCAGCCTGATCATCGACCGCATGAAGCAGGCCATGATGCTCAGCGGCCCTCAGTTTCTCGGGATTCAGGAGAGCAAGGCGATCCTCGGCTGGCTTGAGCACAACCAGCCGGAGCTGGTGCAGGAGCTGCAACGGATCATGCCGCTGTCGCGCTTCTCGGCGGTGCTGCAGCGCCTCGCGGGCGAAGGCGTGCCGTTGCGTGCCGTGCGCCTGATCGTCGAGTCGCTGATCGAGTACGGCCAGCATGAACGTGAGCCGGACGCCTTGGCGGACTACGCGCGCATCGCCCTTAAATCGCAGATTTTCCACCAGTACAGCGAGGCGGACGGCCTGCATGCCTGGCTGTTGTCGCCGCAGACCGAAAACGTGCTGCGCGAGGCACTGCGCCAGACCCAGACCGGGGTGTTCTTCGCCCTCGATAACGACAGCAGCGCTTCGCTGATCAACCTGCTTAACCAAGCGTTTGCCGTGCGGCCCAAAAGCAAGCGCGTGATGTTGGTCGCCCAGGATCTGCGCAGTCCCTTGCGGACCTTGCTGTTGGAAGAGTTCAGCCATGTGCCGGTGCTGTCGTTTGCTGAGCTGGGAAGTGCATCGAAGGTCAAGGTGCTGGGGCGCTTTGACCTGGGCCAGGACGAACTGATGCGAGGAGCGGCAGCATGAGTGCAACGTACATACCCACGCCAGGGAGGGCTTGCTGATGTTTGAACTGCGCGTGTTGGAGGGTTTGAATCAGGGCGCTGCGTTGCCGTTGTTTGGCGAGCAGTGGAGCCTGGGTTGTCACACGGACGCCGACCTGCTGCTGACCGACGCCGGCGTGGTCGAGCATCATGCGCGGCTGCGGTTGATCGACGGGTTCTGGTCGGTGCAGGCGGAAGCCGGGCTGTTGCAAAGCAGCACCGGGCAGGCGCTGGCACAGATCGCCGACCTGGCGCTCAATACGCCTTTTTCGCTGGGCAGCATTCGCCTGTGCGTCGCCTTGGCCGACCAGCCTTGGCCCCGGGCGGCGGCCGCGCAGGTCACGCCAGCCGCCGAGCCGCGCCAGGAGGCGCCGCCCGCGCTGGTGTTGTCGTCCATCCCGCCGTTTCAGCAGAAGCGCCTGATCAGCCTGGTGCTGGTATGTGCGGTCATCATTGTAGCGGTCGGCATGGCGTCCACCGGCGAGCATGAGGCCCAGGCGTCGTTGATGCCCGTCGAGCCGCAAAAGCCCAACCTCGGTTCGCCGCTCGAGGTGCGTCAGCAGTTGCTCAAGATGCTCGGCGAGCGCGAGCTGGACCATCGCGTCGGCTTGCAGGTGATCAATGGGCAGATCGCCCTCAATGGCGATGTGTCCCAGGAAGAGGTCGAACTCGTGGCGCGCATGCTCAGCCGCTTTGCTGAACAGTTCGATACCGCCGTGCCGGTGATCAGTCGTGTGCGGGTACGTGACAGCATCCTGCCGTTCAAGATCTTGCAGATCGTCGGCGGGCCGAGCGGTCATGTGGTGTTGGAACACGGCGACCGTTTGTTCGTCGGCGATGAGGTGGATGGCCTGCGGCTGGTGCTGATCGACAACAGCAAGGTGGTGTTCGACGGCGCGCAACGCTATGAGGTGCGCTGGTGAGCGGCACGGTGCAGGAGCGTCTCGACGCGTGGCAATTGATTCAGTCCCAGGGCCTGGCCCGTTTCGCGCCGGTGTCGATGCGCGGGCGTATCCAGCGTGTCAACGGCATGCTGTTGCAGTGCCGGCTGCCCCAGGCGCGTATCGGTGATCTGTGCCAGGTCGAAAAAAAGCCTGGCGATTACATGCTGGCCGAAATCATCGGGTTCGATCAGCAGGATGCGGTGCTCAGTGCCCTGGGCAATCTGGAGGGGGTGCGCGTCGGCGCCGCGGTGGAGCGCCTGGGGGTGCCGCACCGGGTGCGGGTCAGCGACGAGCTGTTGGGCCAGGTGCTGGATGGTTTTGGTCGGCCGATTGCCGGCGAGGGCCCCAGTGCGTTCGTCGAGGCGGATACGCCCGACGCGACCACGGTGTTGTGCGAGGCGCCATTGCCCACGGAGCGCCCGCGCATC
The DNA here is from genome assembly GCF_023651955.1 of Pseudomonas sp. Y39-6. Lineage (NCBI taxonomy): Bacteria > Pseudomonadati > Pseudomonadota > Gammaproteobacteria > Pseudomonadales > Pseudomonadaceae > Pseudomonas > Pseudomonas sp. Y39-6. The sequence goes on from NZ_CP069594.1 coordinate 848,380, forward strand.
AGTCGCGCGTTGGCCACTGGCGTGCGCTCGATCGATGGCTTGCTGACGTTGGGCGAGGGCCAGCGTGTCGGGCTGTTCGCCGGCGCCGGTTGTGGCAAAACCACGTTGTTGGCCGAGATCGCCCGTAATGTGGAATGCGATGTGATTGTGTTCGGCCTGATCGGTGAACGGGGCCGCGAATTGCGCGAGTTCCTCGATCACGAACTGGATGACCAGTTGCGTGCCAAGGCCGTGCTGGTGTGCGCCACGTCCGACCGCTCCAGCATGGAGCGCGCGCGTGCCGCGTTCACGGCGACGGCGCTGGCCGAAGGTTTCCGGCGCAAGGGCAAGCGGGTGTTGTTGCTGATCGACTCGTTGACCCGTTTCGCCAGGGCCCAGCGTGAAATCGGCCTGGCCGCCGGCGAACCGTTGGGCCGCGGTGGTTTGCCGCCGTCGGTGTACAGCTTGTTGCCGCGCTTGGTGGAGCGCGCCGGGTTGACGCGCGAAGGCGTGATCACCGCGATCTACACCGTGCTGATCGAGCAGGACTCGATGAGCGATCCGGTGGCCGATGAAGTTCGCTCGCTGCTTGACGGCCATATCGTGCTGTCTCGCAAGCTGGCCGAGCGGGGCCACTACCCGGCTGTGGACGTGCTGGCCAGCCTTTCGCGAATTTTGAGCAACGTTGCCGAGCCTGGGCACATCCAGTCGGGCACGGCGTTGCGCCGCCTGTTGTCGGCTTACCAGCAGATCGAGTTGATGCTCAAGTTGGGCGAGTACCAGCCCGGCAACGATGCGCTGACCGATCTGGCCGTGGACAGCCGCCAGGCGGTGGATGACTTCCTGCGCCAGGACCTGCGTGAACCCTCGCCCATCGCCTCGACCCTGGATCACCTGATGGAGCTGACTGCCTATGTCCCTTTCTGAAGTATTGCCGAGTGACATCGACACCTTGCGGCGCTTGCGTCGATACCGTGCAGACCGCGCCGAGCGGGCGCTGCGCGAGGCCAAGCGGGCGCATCAAACGCTGGTCGCGCATATCCAGCAGGCCCAGGAGACGCTGGAGCAAACGCGCCATGAAGAGGCCCGGCAATGCGCGCAACTGTTGAGTGAACACCAGGGCCAGGTGGTGACCTTCAAGGCGCTGAAAACCTGGAGCGCCAAGGAGCAGCACTTGTCGGCCGGCACCCGCCGCGAAGAAAGCCAGTTGAAGACCCTGCAAGGGCAACGCGAAGAGCAGGCGGTGCAGGTCGGCAGTGCGCAAAAGCACGTGACCTTGTGTCTGCGTCAGGTGGAAAAAATCCAAGAACTCTCCCATTTACTCGCGCAGGAACCGCTATGAACCACGTTTCAGTCAACCCGTCTGAGCGCCAGTACCCGCTTGAGTTCTGGGGCGACCGTGTGCCGGCAATCGACGCGCTGGCGCCTTGGGAGCAACGGCTGTTTGCCCAGTTGTTGAATGATGACAGCGACGACGCGAGCCAATGGCAGTTCCTGGCCGGAATCAAGGCTTCGGGGGAAACCGCCAGGGTCGATGCGTTGAGCGAGCAATTGGTTTCGCGGATGGACGGCGTGTCGCAGTGGCCGCTGACGGCGGTCTTGTATTTGCCGCACCTGGGGCGGATCGACAGCAGCATCGGCCGAGAGCAGGGCGCCTGGAGGGTCGAGTTGCGCGCCGAGCGAGAGGGCACGACGCGCTGGCTCAGCGGGGTACGGCAACAGTTCGAGCAAAGGCTCGCCGCGAGCCTGGCACGGCCGGTCAGCGTGCATTTGGCACATACGGCGCTGGCATGATGATGCCCTCCCTGGTGTTACCCACGGTCAAGGGCGATGTGGCGGCGGCCCGGCAACGGTTGGGGCGCGGATTGCGCATGTCGTACCAGGTTGGCGAGCTGCGCGGAGAGTTGCGGCTGGAACCCGGGGCGGCCCCCATGGGCGTCCAGCCGCTCTGTTTCGAAACAGCCTGCGGCGTATTGGGGTTCAGTGAGCCGGGGCCGCAATTCAGCTTGCTGGGCGAATGCCCGGTGACGTTGGCGCAGGCGGGCAACGATCCGGACTCCTGGTTCTGGGCCCTGTTTCAACATCATTTGAGTGCCCAGGTGCGGGCGCTGTTGGGGCATCTGCGGCTATTGCCCTCTGCCCGGCCGTTGAACTTCGGTTGCCGGTTGTGCGTGACGCTCGGCGCTTCCCACGTGGTGGGCTATCTGTGGCTGTCGACCGAGAGCTTTCTGGCGTTGTGCGAGGCGGGGCCGTGGCGCCGCATGGCCAGCCCGATGCCGACGCGTTTTCAGTTGGCGCTGCCCGTGACGATCGGGCGCCTGCGCGTGCCCCTCAGCCAATTGCGCGGCCTGCGCGCCGGCGATGTGCTGATGTTCGAGCAGGTGTATTTCCAAGCCCATGGCAACGGCCATGTGCAGGTCGGCAGGCAGCGCCTGTGCGTGTTTATTGATGATGAATCCGGGCCTGTCTGCCTGACCCTTACTTCGATCGAGGAAGCGCCTTTGGAAGAGGATTTCGCAACACCGCCCTATGCAGGGCATGAAGACGACACGCCGGTGGTGGATGTCTTCGGGCATGAACCGTTCGACGAACTGAGCATGGCGCTCAATGTGCGATGCGGCACGCTCAACCTGACCCTCGGCGAGCTGCGCAACCTGGCGCCCGGTGCGGTGCTGGGCATTTCCGGGTATGCGCCGGGCATGGCCGGGTTGTATTACGGCGACCGCCCGCTGGGCGTGGGGCAATTGGTGGAGGTGGACGGTCGCCTGGGGTTGCAGATGTCTCGTGTGATTTTTTCCCGATGAGTTTTCAAGGCGTAGACCCGATTGTCCTGGCCGTGTTCGTGGGGGCCTTGTCGTTGATGCCCATGCTGTTGATCGTCTGCACCGCGTTCTTGAAGATCGTGATTGTGCTGATGATCACCCGCAACGCGATCGGTGTGCAGCAGGTGCCGCCCAGCATGGCCATCAACGGCATCGCATTGGCGGCGACGCTGTTCATCATGGCGCCGGTGGGCTATGAGATCGCGGAGGTCGTCAAGGTATCGCCCCTGGACTTGAGCAACGTGAGCACGCTGCAACAAACCGGGCTTGAGGCGGTGCAGCCGTTGCGGACGTTCATGGTGCGTAACAGTGACCCGGACATCCTCACCCACCTGCTGGAAAACACCGCGCGCATGTGGCCGCCGGCCATGGCGCAGGAGGTCCAGCGCGAAGACCTGATCCTGCTGATCCCGGCGTATGTGTTGTCGCAGTTGCAGGCGGGGTTCGAGATCGGCTTCTTGATCTACATCCCCTTTATCGTGATCGACCTGATTGTCTCCAACCTGCTGCTGGCGCTGGGGATGCAAATGGTCTCGCCCATGACCATTTCCCTGCCGCTCAAATTACTGCTGTTTGTGATGGTGTCCGGCTGGTCGCGGCTGCTGGACAGCCTGTTCCTTTCCTATCTCTGAGCTGCCTATGGAACCGATCGTACTGTTCAAACAGGGCATGCTGCTGGTGGTGGTGCTGACGGCGCCGCCGCTGATTGTCGCGGTGATCGTGGGCGTCCTGACGTCACTGATCCAGGCGCTGATGCAGATACAAGACCAGACGCTGCCTTTCGGCGTCAAGCTGGTCGCCGTTGGCGTCACGTTGGTGGTGACCGGGCGTTGGATTGGCCTGGAGTTGGTCCAGTTGATCAACCTGACGTTCGACATGATCGCCCGTTCGGCCTTGAATTGAGGCGTGCCCATGCTGCTCTATCTTGATTTACTGCCAAGCCTGCTGATTGGCATGGCACGCATCTACCCCTGCGCTTTTCTGGTCGCGGCGTTCTGTTTCCAGCACATTCGCGGCATGCCCAGGCACGCCGTGGTGATGGTCATGGCGTTGATGCCTGCGCCGGGTATTCATGCGGCGCTGATGGGGCAGGAACTCTCCGCGATGATGTTGGGCGCATTGGTGCTCAAAGAGGCGATCCTGGGCGTTTTGCTGGGGGTGTTGCTGTCGATGCCGTTCTGGATGTTCGAGTCGGTCGGGGCGCTGTTGGACAACCAGCGCGGGGCTTTGGCCGGCGGTCAACTCAACCCGTCGCTGGGCCCCGACGCCACGCCGATCGGGCATTTGTTCAAGCAACTGGCGATTTTTTTATTGATGGCCAGCCTGGGCCTGGGCGCGCTGACCCAGGTGATCTGGGACAGCTACCTGATCTGGCCGCCGACCGTGTGGTTTCCGTTGCCGGCGGCCAATGGCCTCAGTGTGTTTGTCGAGTTGGTCGGCGACACCTTCACTCACATGATGCTGTACGCCGCGCCCTTTATCGCCGTACTGCTGTTGCTCGAGTTCGGCGTGGCACTGTTGGGGATCTACAGCCCGCAACTGCAGGTGAGTACGCTGGCCCCGCCGATCAAATGCCTGGCCGGCATCGGTATTCTGCTGCTGTATTTCGCCCTGCTGCAGGACTTGATCGTCGGGCGCATGGCGCTGCTGAGTGACCTCAAGCATTCCCTGGGCCTGCTGTTCAAGGGGCCTTTTACATGAGTGACTCAGGGGAAAAGAAACACCCCGCCAGTGCCAAGAAACTGCGTGACCAGCGCAAGAAAGGCCAAGTCGCGCAGAGCCAGGACGTGGGTAAGTTGCTGGTACTGACGGCCTTGAGCGAGATCGCCTTGTTCACGGCCGACACCAGCATGCAGCGCTTCCAGCAGATGATCGCACTGCCGCTGGCGCGCATAGGGCAACCCTTTGCGCGCGCCCTGGAAGAAGTGCTGACGGAGGCGCTGGTGTTGTTTTTCTCCTTCGGCCTGCTGATGGTCGGGGTCGCGATCGGGGTGAAACTGATTAGCAGTTGGATGCAGTTCGGCTTGCTGTTCGCCCCCGAATCCCTGAAGTTGGACTTCAACCGGCTGAACCCGCTCACCCAGCTCAAGCAGATGTTCTCCGCCCAATCCCTCATGAACTTGTTGATGGGCATCGGCAAGTCATTGCTCCTGGGCTTGATACTGTACGTGGTGATTGGCCCGTCGCTGGGCGCCCTGATTAACCTTGCCAACAGCGATCTGCAAAGCTACATCCTCGCGCTGATCACACTCTTTCGGCACTTGTTGCATGCGTGTCTGGGGGTGCTGCTGGTGCTGGCGCTTATCGACCTGACGTTGCAGAAGTACTTTTTTGCCAAGCGCATGCGTATGACTCAGGTCGAGGTGGTCAAAGAGTACAAAGACATGGAGGGCGATCCCCACGTCAAGGGCCAGCGGCGCTCGTTGGCCTATCAATTGGCCCAGGAAGAACCCAAGGTCAAGCTGCCCAAGCTGGAGGAGTCGGACATGCTGGTGGTCAACCCGACGCACTTTGCCGTCGCGTTGTATTACCGCCCCGGCCAAACGCCGCTGCCGAAACTGGTGGCCAAGGGCACGGACGCGAATGCGCGTAAGCTGATTGATCGAGCCAAGGCGGCGGATGTCCCGGTGATTCAATGCGTATGGTTGGCCCGCACGCTGTACGAGGCAAAACTGGGGGCGGGCATTCCGCGCGAGACCTTGCACGCGGTGGCGTTGATCTACCGTACCTTGCGCGACCTCGACGATGAGGCCAAGCGTGAAACCCTCGAGTTGCCGGAGCTGGAGCAGCGCTGATCAGCGGTTGGCGAAACCATCCAAGGCGTCGAGGTCGGCCAGCGACAGCATTCGGCTGAGGACTTGATCCACGGCCTGAAGCTCGGCGGGCAGGGCGTGCCAGATCACCAGTGCGCCCTGGGCATCGAGGTAGATATAGCAGCCATCAAATACCACTGCCTGATCGAAGCGGCGTTCCAGCACGCGTTGCAGTTGCCCGGCTTGCAAGGCCGCCTGGCTGATGTGCAATGCCAACCCCGGGCGGGCGTTGGCGTGCCGTGTGTGCAGGGCGATGCCCAGGCACAACGGCAGGTGAGCGGCATCGCCGCTCACCAGGCTATCGAAGAATGCCTGCCGATGCCGCTCATCGTCCGGCACCCTCCCGGCGTTCATCGTTCCAGCGACACCGTTTGATAGTCCGAACGCTCCCCGGCCGGGCCGGGTTCGACGCGCATGTGCGGCGGCCACCAGATCACCAATTTATCGCTGGTCGATTGTGGGCGTGAGCAGGAGTCCCCTTTGCAGGTCGGGGTGCAACCGCTGATGAACAACGCGGCAATCATCAGGGTGGCGCACAACAGTCTTGGCTTCATGGCGTGGTCTTCCGGGTTGGCGTGAGCAGGGACGGGCGCGGCACACTCAGGTGTTCATCCTTCACCACCGGGCGCATGGCGATGAACACTTCGGCTTCTTCGCCCGGCTTGAGCCAGGCGCGTGGCCAGACGGTGACCGCCAGGGTCTCGGAGTTGCTGCATTCTTTTTCATCGATGCGGACATTGCGCTTGTACTGATTGCGCAGCACCACCACTGCCACGTTGAACTGCGGGCCGGCATACCACTGGCTGCGCTCGGTATTGAGCGCCAATAGCTCGCGAGGGGTACACAACGTGTTCAACGCCAGCGGCATCGGTGCGGCCTTGAAGGCTTTGGGCACTTGCCCGCTGACCAGATGCGCCAGGATGCTGGTGATGTCGCTGCGGTTGATCACCGGCTGATGTGGGGCCAAGCGCCGTGCCAGGGGTTTGAGTGCGGCCTGCAACTCGCTCTGGTCGGCCTGCGGCAAGTAACGTGATGGGTCGGACTGATCGCCGATCACGCGCGGGGTGAGAATGAACAAACGTTCGCGCCGGTTGTTCTGGCGTTCCGTCGAAGAGAACAGCGCTTTGCCCAGCAACGGAATGTCCCCCAGCAAGGGGATCTTGTTTTGCTTGTCCGCGCTGTTCGTTACATGGAAACCGCCCACCACCAGGGAGCGTTTTTCCGCCATGACGGCCTGGGTGCTGACCTTGCCTCGACGCACATCGGGGCCGATGCGTTCGGGGTTGGACTCGTCGAAGTTACCGTCTTCGATGTCCACCGCCAGGTGGATCTGATGGCCACCGCGGCTGGTGATGACGCGAGGCACGACCTGGAAACTGGTGCCGACGGTGATCGGCAGGATGGTCGCGTTCTCGCTGCCGGCCGTCAGGTACTGGGTGCGGTTGAAGTCGATCACCGCCGGTTGGTTTTCCAGGGTGAGCACCGATGGGTTGGAGACCATGGTTGCCAGCCCGCGCGCTTCCAGGGCGCGCACGTCGGCGTAAAAGCGGTCGCGGTTTTCGATCGACAATTGTGATGAGGTGCCGGGCGCCATGTTGACCCCGCCGCGGAAGCGACTGTTTTGAAAGCCCCAGTTGACGCCGAACTCACGTAATTGGGTGCGTTCGATGTCGAGGATGATGGCGTCGATTTCCACCAGTTTGCGCGCCACGTCGAGCTGACTGATCAGCTCGCGGTACATCCCCTGACGCTCCGGCAGGTCATAGATCAGAATCGCGTTGTTGCGCACATCGGCCTCGACGCGGATTCGGCTGGGGTTGACCGGCGCCCGCGACGTCAGCGCTATGCCGGCGTCCACCGGCCCGGTTGGCGCGGGTGTGCCGAGCATCTGCCCCAGCAGCGGGTTGCTCAGGCGCGGGAACGCCGGCATCAGGGGCGCGGGCTGGGACTGCGCGGGGGAGCGCTGAGTCATGCCGGTGAGCATCGCGGGATTGCGTGGGTCGAGCAGCCCGCGCAGCATGGTAGCCACGCCGGGGATGGTGATTCTTTCGTTGCGGTATTCCATTTGGCGGTCCGCGGCGTTGGCGAACTTGAGCGGATAGCTCAACACGCTCTGCTTTTCGTCCGGTGAACGGCGCTGGCTGCTGAACTGCTTGATCTGTTCGATATAGCGCCGGGGGCCGGAGACCAGGACGACACCGTCCTCCGGCAATTCGCCCCAGCCGAAACGACTGTCGAGCAGGCCGATATCGGTCAGCGCCTGCTTGAGGTCGGCAATGGTTTCGGACGACACCTCCAGGCGTGCGGACTCTTGCTGGTCGAGGGTGCTGATGTGCAGGGTGTTGTTGTAGAGATACCACTGGAAGCGGTGTTCAACGCCCAGCCTGTCGAGCAGCGACTGCGGGGTATTGGCGCGTATCTTGCCGTTGACGTTGCCCTCCAGCAGGCCCTCGATCTGGAGTTGGGTGCCGAAGGTCTGGGCAAAATCTTCCAGGACTTCACGTAACGGCTTGTGCTGGGCTTCATAGGCGTATGCCGTGTTCTTCCATTCGGCGGGGATGGCGGCGAGGGCGCCTGGCGCCGGGGCCAGCAAGCAGGTCAGGGCGATCAGGCACCGCCAATCGGCGCGTCTGGATGAAGTTTCGGGCGGGTCAATGCGCAAGCTGTCGCGCTTGTGGATCTTGTTATGCATAGAAGCTTCTCTGATTAGTACAGCAACGAACGTAGGGAGGTGGGGTTGCGTCGAGGCGCCGATCTGTGGAGGCGCGCGACGGTGGCGCGCCAGGTATCGCGTTGGTTGAGCAGGGACTCGAGGCAGAGCTGCAGCTGCTGTTCGTCGTGCTTGTCATGCAGGCAATGCATCAGCCAGAGCGCGCCACTGGCCGGCGCCTGGGCGAGAGCGCCTGGAAAGTGTTCCAGGCTGACCTCGCCCAGTCGCAGCCAGCTCAGCAGCAATGATTTGTCCGGGCGAAGTGGCGTCAACTGGACACTGAGCAACAGGCTGTTCGAACAATGACGCAGGATAATTTCGTCATTGTTTTCGAATAACCTCAATTCTCCGGAGCCGCGTTTCAAACACTCGGCCAGCAGCGCGTTCAAGTTACTGACCGCTATCCAGGCCTGACTTCAGGAGCATATGTTTGACGCGGGCATGCTCATTGAAGACGTATTCGGAAGTTCGATGCTTGGCGACAAGATCGAAAAAAAAGGCAAGGTCTTCTTCAGACCCGGAATTGGTTTCTGCGGCGAGGTTGAGGTCACGTTTAACCTCCCTTGCGTCGTTTAAAAGCCGATTGCTGTAACCGTCGTAATAGTTCATGGATTCACTCCGTTGGGATGTTCTCCTTTTTGGTTTGTATTTCGAATTGGTTCCATGTGCGGCAATTTTTATTTCATGAAGTGTGTTTAAAACCCGTTGTCTGAAGGGCTGTCATCGGGCTTCATGAAAATATTGATCAAGGACGTCCAGTCAATCCGGAAGTCCCCTTCTTCGGTGGTCAATATGAGCGATTGCAGTTTGATCGTATCGTCGGCGCGCAGTGTCCAGTGCGTGCTGCCGCGGTTGGTCAGGCATGCCCGCACCGCCTCCAATTCGAGCGGGTGGCAAACCAATGTTGCCTTCACCGCTGGCACATGGCTCGCCAGTAATTGCTTGATCAGGGCGGCCATGCGTTGGGGGTCGGGGGTGTCTTCTAGCAGCAGGTGAATGGCCTGGTTGGCGATCGAGGTGGCGTATTGTTCAAGGCTGTCGCACAGGGCCTGACGCTCGATTTCCCAGCGTTTGAGTTGTGCATTGGCACGTTGCCATACTTCAACGCTGACTTTTTCCAGCAGCGCTTCACGTTGGGTGTGTGCCGTCTTCAGCAACTGCCTGGCCTCGGCTTTTGCCTGGTCCACCACATTGCTGGCCTGGGTATAGCTCGCCAGTGTTTCGCAAGAGATCAGGCTCCCCGGCAGGGGCGGCGCGCCCCCGGGCGAGCTGATTTTATATCGGCATAACATCGTTAATCTCCGTGCCCCTCTGAGGCGGCAGCGCTACTGTTCCTGTTCATCGCGCCAATGCGCCACGCCACCGCATGCCAAAGGGTATCGAGGCGGCTATGGGAGTCGCCGAGCGACAGGGCTTTTTCGTCCAGATCCAAAATGCGCCGGCGCGCAAAACGCAACCGGATGCGCTGCCAGGTGGCCGGCGTGACCCAGGCGCGGAGCAATTGCAGCGGGTCATTATCGGGTTGCACCATATCCAGGGGCAGGGCCTTGGCCAGCCTGTTGCACCATTGCCGATGGTTGTCATCGAGTGCGGTGGCATAGGCGGGACGGCAGATGCCGTCAATCAGGGCGAGCCCCAGGTCGAGTTGATCCGTGGGGGCGAGTGCCAGTTGCAGGAGTGCGGGGTCGGGCATTGGCGGCAGGCAAGGGGCAACGCCATAAGGCGTGCCCGTGACGACCTGCCGGCTGCGGTGCAGCTCATTCAGCGCGGCGTGTTGAACGGGGGCTTTCCAGTCTTCGTGGGCACACAACCAGGGCGCGGACCACCATTGGGCCCATGAGAGATTACTCATTGCGGGCCTGGACAGGCGCATCCGGGGATGGGCCGTCTGACAGCGCGTCTGCGGCTCTTTGTGTGCGTTTATGCCAGAACATGCCCGCCGCGATCATCAGCGCCAGGGCGATCAGCCCGAATGTCACACTGGCCCGCCAAAAACCGATGTCATCTCCCGGAACCAGGAACGGCCCGAAGTAAGCCAACCGTTGCTGCTCTAAGTAAGCGGTTGCCGGCACGAAGACGACCGTCAGTTTTTGCGGGTTTTCCACCGCGGCGGTCATCCCCGGAATACTGCTTGCAACCATCCTGCGCACCCGGGCCCTGATATTGTCGGGGTCGAGTCGCGGGTCATGCTTGATGAACACCGAGGCGGAGGCGGGTTGTACCGGTTCCCCCGGAGCGACGCGCTCGGGCAGCACCACGTGTACGCGAGCCACGATGACGCCATCAATGTTCGACAGCGTGGTCTCCAGCTCCTGGGACAGGGCATAGATGTAGCGTGCTCGTTCTTCAAGCGGCGTGGAAATAACCCCCTCTTTGCGAAAGGTGTCGCCCAGCGTCGCGCGCGCGACCCGCGGGAGGCCGGCGGCCTCCAGCGTTCGCACAGCGCGGCCGATATCGGTTGAGTTGACCACCACCACAACGCCATCTTTCGCGGGAACCTTGGTGGCGCGGATATGTTTGTCCGCCAGTTCCGCAACGACCTCATTGGCCTCTTGTTCGGTTAACTGACGATGAAGTTCGACACGGTCACTGCAGGCATTGAGCAAGAATGAGAGCGACAGGATTACTAGGATAAGCCACGGGCGAGTCATGTTGGCCTACTGGAGGTTGCTGATTTTATCGATGCACTGCGCGGTTTTACCGACGCTCTTCGACAACATATGCGTCAGCAGGAGTGCGTCGGAAAGTTGCCCCGGGTATTTTCGCGCCTCTTCCAGTTTGTTCTTGCTGCTTAATGCCCGCAGGCTTTTGGTCATACGCTCAGTCATGGAATTGAGCTTGCCTGCGGCTTCGGAAAGCACATTCGGTGGCAGCGCATGATCGACCGCGGTATTCGCAACTGGGGAAGGCATGAGCGTTGAGTTGAAAAAGCTGACATCGGTGGCCGAGTGGGAGGCCTCCTGTATGCCCGAGGTGCCAGGGAGTTGATTGATTTCAGTCGTGCGGATGCTGCCTATCATCATGTTGCCCTGTCAGATAAGGGTTAGAAGATGAGCGTGTATATGACAACGCTCGTGGCGGTATGGCCTTCCCGGCATCGACTGTCGAGAAGGCCAGCAAGCGTTCAGCTATTACAGGCGGAGCATGTCAGCGGCTGCTTTAATACCGTTGGTATTAGCGTTCTCTGCTGCTTTATATGCGTTTTTTACGCCATCTTTGCGCTTCTTTGATTCTACAGCCTCCATACCAGCATCTGCCTCATCAGCAGACATATTGTTGGCGTCACCGCCACCATAGGAGGCGCCAGAATACGAGCCAATCGAACCGATAGTCATGTTGTTTTCTCCGTGCTTAACGTTAGTTTCACTGGAGTCAGCGATACATCAAAAGACGCTGTTGCACACCTGTATCGCTGTTCCATGACTTATGTGGCTAAACGGATTCATGCGTTCCATATGTTGCGGGAAGGTATGTTTCAAAAGATGTTATTGCGTTAACAGGGGCGGCACCCTGTTTCAGTTGAGTGATATTCCCAAATGCTTTATTCGGTGGTACAGCGTTCGCTTGGCGACGCCTAAAGCGATTGCCACACTGTCCACACAGTGGTCGTGTTGACGAAGCGATTCTTCAATCAACGATTTCTCCATCTGTTGCAATCGTGTCTTCAGGTTCAATTCAAGTTCATGTCGGTTGATCACCGCGGTGGATAACGGCGGCAGGCCCAACACGAATCGCTTGGCCGTCGAGCGCAGTTCGCGCACGTTGCCCTTCCACGGGTGGCACAGCAGTTGTTGCAATAACTGCTTGCTGGGGGGCGACGGCGCGGCGAGCCGGAAGTGATCGGCCTCTTGCTCAATCATGTCCAGGAACAAGGGAATGATCCGCTCTCGCCGATCCCGTAAGGCTGGAAGGTGGATATTGACCACATTCAGACGGAAGTAGAGGTCGCGTCGGAAAGTGCCTTGCTCGACCATTTCGTGCAAGGCGTGCTGGGCCGAGGCGATCACACGCATGTCTACCGGGATAAATCGTGTAGACCCCAGGCGTTCGACCCCGCGTGATTCCAGTACACGTAACAGCTTGGCTTGCAGCGACAGCGGCATGCTGTCGATTTCGTCGAGGTATAGGGTGCCCAGATGGGCGGCTTCGACAAACCCCGCGCGCGATTGCATGGCGCCCGTGTAGGCGCCGCTGTTGACACCGAACAGTTGGCTTTCGGCCAGGGTTTCCGGGATGGCGGCACAGTTAACTGCAACGAAGTTTCCTTTGCGACGAGACAGCTGATGGATGCGTTGCGCCAACGTATCTTTACCTGTGCCGGTTTCTCCCAAGAGGAGAATATCGATATCGAGAACGGCCGTATTGTTCACGGTCGTTTCGATGGCCGGGCAATCGCTAAAGGTCATGTCCGTTATAAGAACGTTTTCGCAGAGCGTCGACATCGTGTTGTGCTCCGATACTGTTGCCACTTCAGGGAGGGCAATTAACCTATGGGCCGGCACGCAGTTAAACAGGAAAGCTTAGTGTTGTCATGATGCGCTGCTTGAGCTGTAGAGTCGCTCGGGTATTTGAATCGCAAGAACTATGAAGGTGCAAGTGCTGCTCGTGGTAGTTGCCCGTGGTTAGTGTAAGATAAATCTTAGAGTGATGAAGAATAGTTGGGAAGTTTGATGGGGATGCAGTTATGTTGCGGTGTGTGTTCTAGAATTCTCGTTATTTTATAATGTGTGGCGATGTTTCACTATCTTGATGCGTCGCCCTTTTATTGTTCGGCTTCTACCGCAATCAACGTTTGCACGTTAAATGAGCCGGCTAGACAACCCGCTGCCCGCACAAAAAACCACCAGGGCTGGACCCCCTCACCCCGCACATGGATAGCCATTAAAAAAAACAGCCCTTTGGCACCGATAACATCGTTTCTCGGGCGCACGGGTTTTCAATATATTGGCCGCCAGATCCGATTAATGATTCAACATTCACCACTCTCAGTGCGAGTAGTCTTAATGAACAATAAACCTGACAGCACAAGGCTTGAAAATGCCGGAGCGGGGACCCGGGCGGTCTGGGGTGGGGAGCAAGTCAGGCACCCCTACAATGCCACTCAAACACCTATCGTGGTCAGTGCCGCTTACGGTTACGACGACATCGACGTCTGGTACGACGTTGCTCAGGGCAATGCTCCGGGCTTTATCTACAGCCGCATGAGCAACCCGACGGTCGAGACCCTCGAAGCCAAAATCCGCGAGTTGGAACATGCTGAGTCCGCCGTGGCCTTCAGCAGTGGCATGGCGGCGATCAGCAGTGTGCTTTACACCTTCCTGGCCCACGGCAATCGTGTGGTGTCCACTAAGGACAGCTATGGCGGAACCAACAAGATTTTCGAAGAGTTCCTGCCGCGCATGGGCGTCGAGGTGACCTTGTGCGAGACGTTCGATCACGAGGAGATCGAGCGTGAAATCGCCAAAGGCTGCCAGTTGGTGTACCTGGAAACACCGACCAACCCGACCCTGAAAATCCTCGATATCCAGCGTCTGGTGGCTGCGGCCAAGCGCGTCGGTGCCGTGGTGGTGGCGGACAACACCTTTGCCACGCCGCTGAATCAAAACCCACTGGCGCTGGGCGTGGACGTGGTCATCCACAGCGCGACCAAGTTCCTCAGTGGTCATGGCGATGTGCTCGGCGGCCTGGTATGCGGCAGCGAATCGTTGATGGCCAAGGTTCGTCATTACCGGGAAATCAACGGTGCGACGCTCGATCCCTTCTCGGCCTACATGATCATCCGCGGCATGAAAACGCTGGTGCTGCGCCTGCGTCAGCAGCAACACAGTGCCCGTGCCCTGGCAGAGTTCCTCTGCACCGAACCGTTGGTGGCGTCGGTGAATTATCCCGGCTTGACCAGCCACCCGAACCACGCTGTGGCGTGTGCGCAAATGTCCGGTTTCGGTGCCATCGTCAGTTTTGTCCTGGTCGGTGGCATGGACACGGTCAAGGTGCTGTTGCCGCGCCTGCGCTTTGCTCACTGCGCGGGCAATCTGGGCGCGGTGGAAACCATTTACGGTCCGGCGCGGACCACCAGCCATGTGGAGAACACGCTGGAGGAGCGTCTGGCCCTGGGTATCTCCGAAGGGCTGGTACGCGTCTCCGTCGGCATCGAAGACACCGATGATTTGCTCGACGATCTGCAGCAGGCGTTTGCCTTTGTCAGGCATTCACGGGATGAACAGCTACCAGCAAGCAAACAGCCCTCAATCAATGAAACATGCACTGAGGTAGCCAGTTGAAGTTTTAACGTTACTCCCTCACGACAGGGCCGTTAGTGAGGCGTTCATGAAGCGGAATAATAATAAAACCCAGTGGCGACATTTTTTGACTCTGCCCAGTAACTCCGCGCAGACGTTAATGCGTGCCCCGCCAACTTTCATGAGAACAACCATGTCCATACAAGAACAGCAAATCAACCCGCGTGCCAGTTTCAAACAGGAAATGCAGACGCGCCATATTGTCATGTTGGCATTGGGCGGCGTGATTGGTACCGGGCTGTTTCTCACGTCCGGATACACCGTTAACCAGGCCGGTCCGTTAGGTGCGGTCATTGCTTACATCATCGGCGCCCTCATGGTCTACATGGTCATGATGTGCCTGGGCGAGTTGGCGGTGCAGATGCCGGAAACCGGCTCCTTCAGCACCTACGCCACGCGCTTTCTTGGCCCAGGTACCGGCTACACCGTGGCCTGGCTGTATTGGCTGACGTGGACCGTGGCCATCGGCTCGGAATTCACCGCCGCCGGTATTCTTATGGTGCGCTGGTTCCCGGACACGCCGGTGTGGATCTGGAGTGCGCTGTTCGCTGGCGTGGTGTTCCTGACCAACGTGATCTCGGTGCGTTTGTTTGCCGAGACCGAGTTCTGGTTGTCCTTGATCAAAGTAGTGACGGTGGTGGTGTTCCTGATAATCGGCGGCGGGGCGATTCTCGGCCTGTTGCATATCGATCAGGCGCACAGTGCCGGCCTGGGTAACTTCACCCGCGAGGGCTTGTTCCCCACCGGTTTCATGTCGATTGCCATGACCCTGTTGGCGGTGTCCTTCGCCTTCTCCGGTACGGAGTTGATCGGTATCGCTGCCGGTGAAACCAAGGACCCTCAGCGCAATGTGCCGCGGGCCATTCGCACTACCGTGTTGCGTCTGGCGATCTTTTTCGTCGGCACCATTTTCGTCCTGGCGACGCTGTTGCCCCGCGAGCAGGCCGGTTTGGTGGAGAGTCCGTTCGTCACTGTATTTACCTACATCGGCATTCCTTACTCCGCCGACATCATGAACTTCGTGATCATCACGGCGCTGTTGTCTGCGGCCAACTCCGGGTTGTACGCCGCTTCGCGGATGCTCTGGACCTTAAGCGATCAGGGACACCTGCCTAAGCAGTTCTCTAACCTGACCCGCACGGGGACGCCGTTGAATGCCATCGTATTGAGCATGTTCGGCGGCGGTGCCTCGTTGCTCAGTAGTGTGTTTGCCGCTGACACCGTCTATCTGGCGCTGGTGTCGATTTCCGGGCTGGCGGTAGTGGTGGTGTGGATGAGCATCGCCGCGAGCCAGATCGCATTCCGCCGTCACTATGTGGCCAATGGCGGTGATGTCCGCGACCTCAAGTTCCGCGTCCGGGGTTATCCGTGGGTACCTCTGGGAGCGCTGGCCTGCTGCAGCCTGGCCTGCGTCGGGATCGCTTTCGACCCCGAGCAGCGGGTGGCGCTGTACTTCGGTTTGCCATTCATCGCCTGGTGCTACTTCGTGTATTACATTACCCGCAAGAGCCGCGAGCGACGCTTGTCGCTTGCCCCCTTGGCACAACCGTCCGATGCATTCTAGGCAGGGTGGGCAAGCGTGCTCGGTGCGGGGGGCGTCAATGAGGTCCAGACCATGAAGCAAAAGCCGTTACCCCCATTGAACTGGCTGCGGGCATTCGAGGTGTCTGCCCGCTGTCTGAACTTTACCCACGCCGCCGAGGAACTGTTTTTGACCCAGGGCGCGGTCAGCCAGCAGATCCGCCAATTGGAAAGCCATCTGGGGGTGGCGCTGTTCAAGCGCTTGCCCCGTGGCTTGGGGCTGACCGAGGAAGGCCAAGCCTATCTGCCGGTGGTGCAGGATGCGATCACTCGGCTGGCGGTGGGGACCAACGAGATTTTTGGCCAACACAAACGCCGACCGATCAAGGTGCGTGGCAGCCTGGCGTTTTTCGTACATTGGCTGGCGCCCAAATTGGTCGACTTTCGTCAGGCTCATCCCCATGTCTACATCCGCTATATCAGCAACATTTGGGTCAAGGAGCTGGATGGCGAAGACGATATGGAAATTCGTTGGGGTCATGGTCAATGGCCCGGCCTGGTCTCGCAACGCCTGACCTGGGACACCTTGTTTCCGGTCTGCTCGCCCGCCCTGATGGCGCGCTCGCCGCTGAAGGTCGCGGCCGACGTGGCTCACCATCCGTTGCTGCACGTTCTGGGTTACGAAGAGGGCTGGGGTTACTGGTTGAACATGGTCGGAGCGGACACCGTCGATTCGTCGACCGGCATGCAGTTCGACACGCTGATCTGCACGTTGCGCATGGCCGAGTTGGGGCAGGGGATTGCCCTGGCCCGCTCCTCAATGGTCGACGAGATGCTCCAGGACGGGCGTCTGGTTGAACCCTTCGCCCAGCGCATCGAAGCCAGCGAATCGTTTTATCTGGTACGCGGTTCGGGGGCCGACCAGCATCCCGACGCGGTCATGTTTTCTACCTGGCTGGTCGAGCAGGCACATCGTTACAAATGAATGGCCGGAGTCAACCATGCACTATGTGAGTACGCGAAGTTCGGCCATGCAGGTCGATTTCGAAAAGGTCGTGTTATCCGGTATTGCCGAGGACGGCGGACTGTTCGTGCCCTTCGAGTTGCCGCTGTTCGAACCCCAGGACATGGCCAATTGGTCGATCTTGCCGTATGACGAACTGGCCTATCGGGTCATGAGTCCGTTTGTGGGTGGGGCCATCCCTGAGGTGGATCTCAAGCGCATGCTCAAAGAGGCGAGCAGCCGCTTCAGTCATCGCTCCGTGGCGCCCTTGCATCAGGTCGACCGCAACGAGTGGGTGCTGGAGCTGTTCCACGGACCTACCCGTTCCTCGAAGGATTTTGCCGCCCAGTTGCAGGCGCAGTTGGTGCAGTATTTTCTGCACAAACGCCAGCGACGCGCGGTGGTGCTCGGGGCTACCAACGGTGATACCGGGCTGGCGGCCATCGAGGCGTTCAAGCACTGTAACGACACCGTCGTGGTGGTGCTCTATCCGGCATCCGGCGTACCACAGAATCAGTTGCAGCATCTGCAGGCGGTGGCTCACCCGAATGTCCACACGTTCGCGGTCAACGGTAGCTTCGATGAGTGCCAGACCATCGTGAACCGGCTGTTCCGGCAGTGGCCATGCACGCAGCACGAGGCAGTCAGTTTCAACTCCAGCAACTGGGTCAGTGTGTTGGCGCAACTGGTGTTTTATTTCCACGCCGTGCTGCAACTGGGAGGCGCTCAGCGTCTGATTGGTTTCAGCGTGCCCGCCGCGAGTTTTGCCGAGGTATATGCCGGTTACATTGCGCAGAAAATGGGCCTGCCGATCACCCAGATGATCGTTGCGACCAATCAGAACGACGCATTGCATCAGTTGTTTCTGAAAAACCACTACTCCAGGTTGCGAACCAACAAGACGTTGTCGCCGGCCATGGACCTGTCGATTTTTTCCAACCTTGAACGTTTCCTCTGGGAGCTCTACGGGCATGACGATCAGGCGGTGAGCGCGCTGATGGCAGCGTTCGAATCCAGCGGCGAGATGACCATCGCCAACGAGTTCTGGTTGCAGGCGCGGATGATCATCGACTCCTACGCGGTCAGCGATGACGAAACCCTGCAGGAAATGACCTCGCTGTACCGTGACACCGGTTACGTCATTGATCCTCACACCGCCACCGGCGTCCTGGCAGCTCGACTGTACCGCCGCAGCCTGGTCGCGCCGATGGTCACCCTGGGGGAAATCTCACCGGCCAAATCTACCGTGCTGCTCGGCGAACTGGGGATCGGTGCGCCGGCGCAACACAGCCCGCTCGCGGAGCAGGGATCGGCACAGCATTACCGGATTCAACCGGACGACCTCGACACCATCCATCAGCTGCTCGGCGCGCTGTGACGGCGTTGCCGCAGGAGGTCAAGTGAAGCGCATTCTGGACCCGCTCGATGAACGTATCATCGCTGAGCTGCGGCTCAATGCCCGGGCGGCCCACGCCGAGCTGGCGACCAAGGTCAATCTGTCGCGCAATGCCGTGCGCCAACGGATCGAACGGCTCGAGCGCGACGGTGCGATACAGGGGTATACGGTGCGAACGGGGGAGGGGCGACAAGCCTCTTCGAGCATCAATGCGGTGATTTTTGTCTATCGCTACGACCGCATGCGCGGCGCGGATGTGCTGCAGGCTTTGCGGGCAATACCGGAAGTCATCGAGTGCGATGTCATGAGCGGCGAGTTCGACCTGATGCTGCGCGTCGGCGCTGCGAGCCCGGAGCGGGTGCATAAGGTCTGGAATGAAATCTCCGCGCTGCCGGGCGTGGAAAACACGGTGACTTCATTCGTTTTATCGTCTGTTGTCTAGCCGGTTTTTTGTTGTGAAAAAGTCAACTTCGGTTGGCTTTTTTTATGCCCGGACGCTTTGCCCAGGCACTGGTCAAAACGCCCATGAAATAGAGCAAATTGGCATATTTCACTGCCTAGGACGTGTCCCTAATCTAGTGCCCAACAACCCATCACCCAGATCAAGGACAATAAAAAATGACTGAATACAAACTGGCGCTGGTCGGCTTCGGTGGTGTCAACCGGGCGCTGGCTCAGCTGATTGCCGAGCGTAACGACAGTTGGAAAAACGAACTGGGTTTTACCCTGAAAATCGTCGGCGTCACTGATCTGTTCCTCGGTTCGGTGATCGGTCGCGACGGGTTGGATGCCGCGTTGCTGGCCAATCTTCCAGCGGTCAAGGGCGCTTTCGCGCAACTGCCGGGGGGCGAAGCCGTAGCCCTCAACGAAGCGGTGATCAAGGCGTCCGGTGCGGACATCATTGCCGAAGCGACCTTTACCAACCCGGTGGATGGTGAGCCGGCTACTTCGTTCTGCCGCTGGGCGCTGGAGAACGGCAAACATGTGGTCACCACCAACAAGGGACCGATTGCCCTGCACGGTGGCGAGCTGAAAGACCTGGCCCAGCGCAATAACGTCGTCTTTGAATACGAAGGTTCGGTGATGAGCGGCACACCGGTGATCCGCCTGGCCAGGCAGTTGCTGGCGGGCAGTTCGGTTGTCGGTTTCGAGGGGATTCTCAACGGCACGTCCAACTTCGTCCTGACCCGCATGGAAGGCGGCCTGGGTTTCGCCGAGGCGGTCAGTGAGGCACAGGCATTGGGGTATGCCGAAGCCGACCCAACGGCGGACGTCGAGGGGCATGATGTACGTCTGAAGGTGGTGATTCTGGCCAACGAGCTGCTGGACGCCAAGCTGAACGTCAACGATGTCAGTTGCAGCGGTATTTCCTCACTTGGCCTTGGCGACATCGAAAAAGCCCGGCAGGACGGAGCACGCTGGAGGCTTATCGGCGCGGCCACGCGTCATGCCGATGGTTCGGTCAGTGCCAGTGTCGAGCCGCGCCTGTTGAACCATGATCATCCGCTGGCCGGTATCTGCGGCGCCACCAATGCCGTGTCGTTCGCCACCGATTTGCTCGGCGCTGTGACGGTTTCGGGGCCGGGAGCTGGGCGCACGGAAACAGCGTTTGCGTTGCTGTCGGACATCATCAGCATCCATCAGTCTGTTGCGCACAACTAGGAGAACGCCTGTGAAACTATCGAGTCTTGCGCTGGCTGCCGTGGCGCCGCACATCGAAGTCTTCAACCCCTTTGACGGGACTGTTATCGGGACCGTAGCGGATGTTTGTGCATCGCAGGTGCCGCAGTTGCTGGTGCAGGGTCGCAGCGGTGCACAAGCCTGCGCCGAACTACCGCGTCATCGTCGGGCACGCATTCTCGAACAGGCCGCCTTGCACATCGAACGCGATGCCCCGGCATTTGCCCGGCTGATTGTCGACGAAGCCGGCAAGACCCTCAAACAGGCGGAAAAAGAGGTCAAACGCTGCGTCAACACCCTCAAGCTTTCTGCCGAAGAGGCCAGGCGCAATGCCGGGGAAGTGGTGCCTTTCGATGCCTATGAGGGCTCCGAGTCGCGCCAGGGCTGGTTCTCCCGCGAGCCGCTGGGCCTGATCGTCGCGATCACCCCGTACAACGATCCATTGAATCTGGTGGCGCACAAGCTCGGTCCGGCCATTGCCGGCGGCAACGCGGTGATTCTCAAACCGTCTGAGCTGGCGCCGTTGTCGGCCATCAAATTGGTCTCGTGTCTGGTTAAGGCCGGGTTGCCCGAGTCGGTGGTCACCGTCGCCACCGGCGGCGCGGAACTGGGCAAGGCCTTGGTCGCCTCCCGTGAGGTGCGGATGATTTCCTTTACTGGCGGCTTCGTCACCGGCGAGCAGATTGCCCGCACGGCCGGCCTGAAGAAGCTCGCCATGGACTTGGGCGGCAATGCGCCGGTGATCGTCATGGCGGACTGCAACCTTGCGGCCGCCGTCGACAGTTGCCTGTCCGGGGCTTTCTGGGCGGCGGGACAGAACTGCATCGGCACTCAGCGCCTGCTGATCCAGGCGTCGATCTACGCGCGTTTTCGCGAGCACTTTGTCAGCCTGGCGCAGAAACTGGTGACCGGAGACCCATTGCTTGCCAGCACCGACATCGGCCCGATGATTACCCCCCAAGCGGCGCAGAAGGCCGAGCAAGTGGTAAACGAAGCGTTGGAGGAGGGCGCCAGGTTACTTTGCGGCCACCGGCGCGAGGGCTCGTGCTACGCCGCGACCGTGCTGGAAAATGTCGATCATGCCAGTCGCCTGTGGCGCAACGAAGTGTTTGCCCCAGTGGTCGTGTTGCAGCCTTTCGAAACCTTCGATGAGGCCATCTCGTTGGCCAATGAACCCGATTACAGCCTGCACGCGGGTATCTTCACCAATGATCTGGCGACGGCGATGAGTGCGGCGCGGCGGATCGAGGCGGGTGGCGTGATGATCAACGATTCGTCCGACTATCGTTTCGATGCCATGCCGTTTGGCGGCTCCAAGTACGGCAGCCTCGGCCGGGAAGGGGTGCGCTTTGCCTATGAGGAAATGACCCAGCCCAAGGTGGTGTGTCTGAACACCCTGGGTTAAGCGATTCAAGGCAAATTAAATCAGGTCGTTTGGCATTGGGAAGGTCTGGTCACCCGCCCAATGCCTTTTTCTAGCGTTAGCCATGCATTTATTGCCGAGAGTTCAGATCGAATGGCTCGCATGCCTTCAAAGCGCCCACAAAAAAGCCGCGAATAAACGCGGCTTCTTTGATTCCGACAACGCTTACACGTTGAAACGGAAGTGCATCACATCGCCGTCCTTGACGATATATTCCTTACCTTCCAGGCGCCATTTACCGGCTTCCTTGGCACCGGCTTCACCCTTGTACTGGATGAAGTCGTTGTAGGCGATCACTTCGGCGCGGATAAAGCCTTTTTCGAAGTCGGTGTGGATCACGCCGGCGGCCTGTGGCGCGGTGGCGCCGACCTTGACGGTCCAGGCGCGGACTTCTTCGACACCGGCGGTGAAGTAGGTCTGCAGGTTGAGCATTTCGTAACCGGCGCGGATCACGCGATTCAGGCCAGGCTCTTCCAGGCCCAGAGCCTCGAGGAACATGTCTTTTTCTTCGCCGTCATCGAGCTCGGCGATTTCCGCTTCGATCTTGTTGCACACCGGAACCACGATCGCGCCTTCTTCGTCGGCGATGGCCTTGACCACGTCGAGCAGCGGGTTGTTCTCGAAGCCGTCTTCGGCGACGTTGGCGATGTACATCACCGGCTTGGTGGTCAGCAGGTGGAAGCCCTTGACCGCGGCCTTCTCGTCAGCACCCATGGTCTTCATCAGGCTGCGTGCCGGCTTGCCCAGGGTGAAGTGGGCGATCAGCTGCTCCAGCAGGCCTTTCTGGACCACGGCGTCCTTGTCGCCACCCTTGGCGTTACGCGCGACTTTCTGCAGTTGCTTCTCGCAGCTGTCGAGGTCGGCGAAGATCAGTTCCAGGTCGATGATCTCGATGTCGCGTTTCGGGTCGACGCTGTTGGAAACGTGAATCACGTTCTCGTCTTCAAAGCAGCGGACCACGTGGGCGATGGCATCGGTTTCGCGGATGTTGGCCAGGAACTTGTTGCCCAGGCCTTCACCTTTCGACGCACCGGCCACCAGGCCGGCGATGTCGACGAATTCCATGGTGGTCGGCAGGATGCGCTTGGGGTTGACGATCACGGCCAGGGCGTCCAGGCGTGGGTCCGGCATCGGCACGATACCGCTGTTGGGTTCGATGGTGCAGAAGGGGAAGTTCTCCGCCGCAATACCGGACTTGGTCAGCGCGTTGAACAGGGTGGATTTGCCGACGTTGGGCAGGCCGACGATGCCGCAATTGAATCCCATGGTGTTTCCCCTCGGAAAAGAGTCAGGCCTTCTGGCTGTGCAGGTTTTTCATCGCGCGGTTCCATTCCCCGGCGAGGATATCCGGCAGCACGCCGAGGGCAAAGTCGATGCAGGCATCGAGTTTTTCCTGTTCGGCGCGTGGCGCACGACCCAGGACGAAATTTGAAACCATACTGGCAACGCCTGGGTGGCCAATGCCGAGCCGCAGACGGTAAAAGGTATTCTGATTGCCCAGCTGCGCGATGATGTCGCGCAGGCCATTGTGCCCGCCATGCCCGCCGCCTTGCTTGAGCTTGGCAACGCCGGGTGGCAGGTCCAGTTCGTCATGGGCCACCAGGATTTCTTCGGGTTTGATCCGGAAGAACCCCGCAAGCGCCGCGACAGCCTGGCCGCTGCGGTTCATGTAGGTGGTGGGAATCAACAGACGAACATCCTGACCCTGATGCGAAAAGCGTCCGGTCAGGCCGAAATACTTGCGATCGGCCACCAGGTTTACACCTTGGGCGTGGGCGATGCGCTCAACAAAAAGGGCCCCCGCGTTATGCCGGGTCTGTTCGTATTCTGCGCCTGGATTTCCCAGGCCAACGATCAGTTTAATGGCAGTCACGACAGGGGCCCTTCCTTTGGAGTTGTGGATAACAATGCCGACCTGAGTGCGGCGAAAGTGGACGACAAGGGATCATTTACTCAAGAGTAAACGTCGCGTTATCGCCCGCTTTCTCGCTACGTTTCGGTCCGCGATGTTTCCTCAAGCTCCGGCAATACAGAGTGAATTACTCTGCAGCGCCTTCTTCAGCTTCTGGAGCAACGCGTGGAGCGTGAACGTTGGCAACCGCTTTGTCATCACCGTGAACCAGTGCGACAAACTCAACGCCTTTAGGGGCTTTGAGGTCGGACAGGTGCAGGATTTCGCCGATTTCCAGAGCCGACAGGTCGACTTCGATGAACTCAGGCAGGTCTTTCGGCAGGCAGGTCACTTCGATCTCGGCAACAACGTGCGAAACTTCGCCGCCTTTTTTGATCGGAGCTTCTTCACCAACAAAGTGCACAGGCACGACGGCGGTCAGTTTCTGGCCGGCAACGACGCGAACGAAGTCAGCGTGCAGCACGTGGCCTTTAGCTGGGTGACGTTGCAGGGCCTTGATGATGACGTTCTGCTTGGTGCCGCCGACGTTCAGCGAAATGATGTGGCTGTAGGCCGCATCGTTTTCCAGCAGTTTGGCAACTTCTTTGGCCAGCATGCTGATGGACTCAGGGGCTTTGTCGCCACCGTAAACTACAGCTGGAACCAGGCTTGCGAGACGACGCAGGCGGCGGCTCGCACCTTTCCCCAGGTCGGAACGCACTTCAGCATTCAGAATAAATTCGTTCATGTTGTATCTCCAAAATAACCACATTCGCCCCAGCGTTTGCGACCAGCGCTAAAGGCGATATGGGCAAAAAAGCCCCGCCCCGACAATATGCCGGGGCGGGGCGCTTTTCGTCAGTGAGGTGATCCGAAGGTTTGACCCTTAACGGAACATCGCGCTGATCGATTCTTCGTTGCTGATGCGGCGAACCGCTTCGGCAACTACCGGTGCGATATCCAGTTGGCGGATACGCGGACAGGCTTGAGCTGCAGCGGACAACGGGATGGTGTTGGTCACCACCAGTTCGTCCAGCATTGAGTTCTCGATGTTCTCGATCGCTCGGCCCGACAGCACAGGGTGTGTGCAGTAGGCGAAGACTTTTGCCGCACCGTGCTCTTTCAAGGCTTTCGCCGCGTGGCACAGGGTGCCGGCGGTGTCGACCATGTCATCAACCAGAATACAGGTACGCCCTTCGACATCACCGATGATATGCATCACTTCAGAGTGATTGGCTTTCTCGCGGCGTTTGTCGATGATCCCGAGATCAACGCCCAGGGATTTGGCGACAGCCCGTGCACGCACGACGCCACCAATGTCCGGGGACACGATCATCAGGTTTTCAAAGCGCTGGTCTTCGATGTCATCCACCAATACGGGGGAGCCGTAGATGTTATCTACCGGAATATCGAAGAACCCCTGGATTTGGTCAGCGTGCAGGTCAACCGTGAGAACACGGTCGATGCCTACCACGGTGAGCATGTCAGCCACGACTTTCGCGCTGATAGCTACACGTGCGGAACGCGGACGGCGATCCTGACGGGCATAACCAAAGTAAGGGATTACAGCTGTGATTCGAGTCGCTGAGGAGCGGCGGAAGGCATCAGCCATCACGACGAGTTCCATCAGGTTATCGTTGGTCGGAGCGCAGGTCGGCTGGATAATGAAGACGTCTTTACCGCGGACGTTTTCATTGATCTCGGCGGTAATTTCGCCGTCGGAGAATTTACCGACAGAGATGTCACCGAGAGGGATATGCAGCTGACGAACAACACGTCGAGCCAGATCGGGGTTGGCGTTCCCCGTAAAGACCATCATCTTGGACACGCGCAGTACCTAGAGGCTGAGGGTAACCTGGATGAGTAAAGGAAAATGGCAGGGGCGGCTGGATTCGAACCAACGCATGGCAGGATCAAAACCTGCTGCCTTACCGCTTGGCGACGCCCCTGTATCTGTTGCAACGAGTACCCAGTACTCGGTTCCTTTTAGAGCAGACTTTGCAGCTTGCGATGCAACATCGAAACGTTGCTTCCTTTCGCTACAAACCCTGTAAGGGTCTCTGTAAGAAGGGCCGAGACTTTATCAGCTTCAGCTTTGTTTGGGAAGCCCCCAAACACACAACTTCCAGTGCCGGTTAATTTTGCTTCGGTAAATTTACCTAACAAATTCAAAGCGTTACGTACTTCTGGATAACGCCTTGCTACAACCGGTAAGCAGTCATTTCGACTGTTTCCCTTGGGAACGGGGCGCACTTTAATGGGAGGAGAGTTACGTGTCAACAGTGGATCTGAAAAAATTTCTGCTGTACTTACAGATACTTGCGGGACAAGCACGACATACCAAGGCTCTTCGGGGTTTTCCGGGGTGAGTTTTTCTCCCACGCCCTCGGCAAAAGCCGCGTGCCCACGCACGAAAACCGGGACGTCGGCGCCCAGTGTCAGGCCCAGTGCGGCCAAGCGATCGAGGTCCCAGCCGAGCTTCCACAAGTGGTTCAGGCCCAGCAGTGTGGTCGCGGCATTCGAGCTGCCGCCACCGATGCCGCCGCCCATGGGCAGGATTTTATCGATCCAGATGTCGATGCCCAGGGCGCAACCCGATTGCGCCTGAAGTTTTTTCGCGGCCTTCACGATCAGGTTGCTGTCGTGGGGCACCCCTTCGAATTCGGTGTGCAGTCGGATCACGCCATCGTCGCGCACGGCGAATGTCAGTTCATCGCCGTAGTCGAGAAATTGAAACAGCGTCTGCAACTCGTGGTAGCCGTCGTCGCGGCGTCCCAGGATGTGCAGCATCAGATTGAGTTTGGCCGGGGAGGGCAGGGTCAGTTTCTCTACGGTCACGTTATTGCCCCAGCTTGCGTGGTTGCCAGTCCTTGATCACCAGCGTGATATCAAGGTCGGTGCCGTGCAGTTTGATCCGCTCGGGCAGCCAATAACCGCTCTGTTGCACGTAGCTCAGGTATTCGACCTGCCAGCCGTCCTGCTCCAGGGAGGCCAGGCGGCTGTCGCCATTGAGGCTCAGGCGGCTTTTGCTGTCGGGGGCGGGCAAGCCGCGTACCCACCAGACCAGATGCGACACCGGTAGTTTCCAGCCGATCTGCTCTTCCAGCAGCGCCTCCGGGGAGACGGCTTCGTAGCGACCCTGGTTGGCCACTTCGAGGCTGACTTGCCCCGGTCGGCCGGTCAGGCGGGCGGCGCCGCGCCCCAATGGGCCGGACAGGCGGATATCGTAGTAGTCCTGGCGTTGCAGCCAGAACAAGGTGCCGCTGCCGGAATCTTTCGGCGCGCGTACTCCGACTTTTCCTTCGATCTGCCAGCCATCGATGCTGCTGAGCTGGGCCTTGTGCTGTTTCCATTGCGCCGGGTTGCCCTGGCCCTCAACGGACTCGCGGGCACCGAAGCCCGCGCAACCGGCGAGCAAGGCGATGAAGCTGAAAACGATAAAGTGGCGCAAGAACATAAACTTAAAGGGTCTCGGAACCGGTCAGGCGCTTGATGGTGCCGCGCAGGATGGGGCTTTCGGGTTGTTCCTTGAGGAACTTTTCCCAGATTTGTCGGGCTTCGCGCTGTTTGCCATTGGCCCAGAGCACTTCGCCCAGGTGGGCGGCGACTTCCTGGTCGGGGAAGCGCTCCAGCGCCTGGCGCAGCAGGCGCTCAGCCTCGTCCAGGTTGCCCAGGCGGTAGTTCACCCAGCCCAGGCTGTCGAGTACGGCCGGGTCTTCCGGGTTGAGCTTGTGGGCCTGTTCGATCAGCACCTTGGCTTCGGCGTAACGCGTGGTGCGGTCGGACAGGGTGTAGCCCAGGGCATTGAGCGCCATGGCGTTGTCCGGGTCGCGCTTGATGATCAGGCGCAGGTCTTTTTCCATCTGCGCCAGGTCATTGCGTTTTTCCGCCTGCATCGCACGGGTGTAGAGCAGGTTCAGGTCGTCGGGGTATTGCAGCAAGGCTTGTTGCAAGACTTTCCAGGCGCGCTCGGCCTGATTGTTGGCCGACAAGGTTTCGGCCTGGATCAGGTACAGCTGGATCGCGTAGTCCGGTTCCGCCTCGCGCGCCGCGACCAGGCGTTTTTCCGCCTCGTCGGTGCGCCCGTTGCTCATCAGAATGTCGGCCTGGCGCAACTGGGCGGGCAGGTAGTCGTTGCCGGGGCCGACCTTGGCGTATTCGAGCAGGGCGGCCTGGGGGTCGTTGTTTTCTTCGGCGATGCGGCCGAGGTTCAGGTGCGCCGAGTCCACATGGCTTTCGCGCTCGATCAACTCTTCCAGATAGCCCTTGGCCTCGTCCCAGGCCTTGGCTTCCAGGCACACCAGCGCCAGGGAGTAGCGCAATTCGTCATCGTCCGGGTATTGCTGGACCAGGTTGGCGAACTGCACTTTGGCGTCCTCCATGCGGTCCTGCTCCACCAGCGTGCGCGCGTAAGTCAGGCGCAGGCGCTTGTCGTCCGGGTACTTCTTGATGCTTTTTTCCAGCAGCGGAATCGCTTCCTTGCCGCGATTGAGGTTCTGCAACAGGCGTGCGCGCAGCAGGATCGGCGCGATCTCGCCTTCTTCCGGCGGGTTCTGTTCCAGCAGCTTCAGCGCGGCTTCGGCTTCGTCGTCCTGTTGCAGCAGCAAGGCCTTGCCGAACACGAGCTGGCTGTTCTTCGGGTGTTTTTGCAGCAGGCGGTCGAAACTCTTCATCAGCCCGTTGCGCGTGTCCTGGTCGGTATCGGCCGCCGACAGCGCAAGAAAGTCGAAATGCGTGTCGCCCTTGCCCTGCAGGACTTTCTCCATATAGGTCATGGAGTCGTCGTAGCGCCCCGAGCGCGCCAATTGAATGGCTGCCGCCCGTTGTGCCTCCAGGTCGTCCGGCGCGTTTTTCGCCCAGATCAGCGAGGTGTCCAGCGCAGCCTGGTCGGCCCCCAGGTACTCGGCGATGCGAAACGCCCGCTCCGAGATGCCCGGATCTTGCGTATTGATGGCCTGGGTCACGTAATTATCCAGCGCAATATCGAAACGATTGCGCTGGCCGGCCAGTTCTGCGGTCAGCAGGCTGTACACCGTATCTTCAGTGAACGAGGAGTAAACCTTGGGCTTTTCAGGGGCTGGGGTGCTCTCTTCCACCGGCGGTGTACCGTCGGTCGACACGGGGGCCATGGACTGGCAGCCGTTGAGGAAGACAAAAGCGAGGAGCAACGCGGAGGATCTATTCATATAGGAAGAGGACGACTAACCTGCGGTCGGATCATCATGACACAAGCCTTCGGCCAAACATAACCGAGTCTCAGTGGATGCCTTTATAGGCACAACGTATAGGGACAATAGACGACGGTGGTTGTTCTGAATCTATCGAAGTAGGACAATTGTCGGCTTCCCGACATCATCAGCGATATTGAATGGCCTTCCTCGCACTCGGTATTAACCACAAGACTGCCTCCGTAGACGTGCGCGAGCGCGTGGCGTTTACGCCTGAGCAGTTGGTTGAGGCCTTGCAGCAGCTCTGCCGACTCACCGACAGCCGCGAAGCTGCGATCCTTTCCACCTGCAATCGCAGCGAGCTTTATATAGAGCAGGAGCATCTTTCAGCGGATGTCGTGCTGCGCTGGCTGGCCGATTACCACCATTTGGACTTCAATGACCTGCGCGCGAGCGCTTATGTGCATGAGGACGATGCGGCAGTTCGTCACATGATGCGTGTGGCGTCCGGTCTCGATTCGCTGGTCCTGGGCGAGCCGCAGATCCTCGGCCAGATGAAATCCGCCTACGCCGTGGCGCGTGAGGCTGGCACCGTGGGGCCGCTGCTGGGGCGCCTGTTCCAGGCCACGTTCAATTCCGCCAAGCAGGTACGCACCGACACCGCCATCGGGGAAAACCCGGTGTCCGTGGCGTTTGCCGCCGTCAGCCTAGCCAAACAGATTTTCAGCGACTTGCAGCGCAGCCAGGCCTTGCTGATCGGTGCCGGCGAGACCATCACCCTGGTCGCCCGTCACCTGCACGACCTCGGCGTGAAGCGTATCGTGGTGGCCAACCGCACCCTGGAGCGTGCCAGCATCCTCGCCGAACAGTTCGGCGCCCACGCCGTGCTGCTGGCCGATATCCCGGCCGAGCTGGTGCGCAGCGACATCGTCATCAGTTCCACCGCCAGCCAGTTGCCGATCCTGGGTAAAGGCGCGGTAGAAAGCGCGCTGAAGCTGCGCAAGCACAAGCCGATCTTCATGGTGGATATTGCCGTTCCCCGGGATATCGAGCCTGAAGTCGGCGAGTTGGACGACGTTTACCTGTATAGCGTCGACGATCTGCACGAAGTGGTCGCCGAAAACCTCAAGAGCCGTCAGGGCGCAGCCCAGGCCGCCGAGGAAATGGTCAGCGTCGGCGCCGAAGACTTCATGGTGCGCCTGCGCGAACTGGCGGCGGTGGACGTGCTCAAGGCGTATCGTCAGCAGGGCGAACGCCTGCGCGACGAGGAGTTGAGCAAGGCCCAGCGCTTACTGGCCAATGGCGGCAACGCCGAAGACGTGCTGATGCAACTGGCCCGCGGCTTGACCAACAAGTTGCTGCACGCTCCCAGCGTACAACTGAAAAAACTCACTGCCGAAGGCCGCCTCGATGCGCTGGCCATGGCGCAGGAACTCTTTGCCCTCGGTGAGGGCGCGTCAGATAGCTCTTCGGATAAAAAACCGTAATGAAAGCGTCACTGCTCAACAAACTGGACGTGCTCCAGGACCGTTTCGAAGAACTGACTGCGTTGCTCGGCGACGGCGAGGTCATCTCCGATCAGGCCAAGTTCCGCGCTTATTCCAAGGAATACGCCGAAGTTGAGCCCATTGTGCTCACCTATCAGAACCTGTTGAAAGTACAGGCCGACCTGGAGGGCGCCCAGGCCCTGCTCAAGGACAGCGACCCGGACATGCGTGAAATGGCCGTGGAAGAAGTCCGTGAAGCCAAAGACAAACTGGCCGAGCTCGAAGGCGACCTGCAACGCATGCTGCTGCCCAAGGACCCCAACGACGGGCGCAACGTCTTCCTCGAAATCCGCGCCGGCACCGGCGGCGACGAGGCGGCGATTTTCTCCGGCGACCTGTTCCGCATGTACTCGCGTTATGCCGAGCGGCGTGGTTGGCGCGTCGAGATCCTGTCCGAGAACGAAGGCGAACACGGCGGCTATAAAGAAGTCATCGCCCGCGTCGAAGGCGACAACGTGTACGGCAAGCTGAAATTCGAGTCCGGCGCGCACCGCGTGCAACGGGTGCCGGCCACCGAATCCCAAGGCCGTATCCACACCTCGGCGTGTACCGTGGCGGTGTTGCCCGAGCCGGACGAGCAGGAAGCCATCGAGATCAACCCGGCGGACCTGCGCGTCGACACCTACCGTTCATCCGGTGCCGGTGGTCAGCACATCAACAAGACCGACTCGGCGATCCGCATCACGCACTTGCCGTCGGGCATCGTGGTTGAATGCCAGGAAGAGCGTTCGCAGCACAAGAACCGGGCGCGGGCCATGTCCTGGCTGTCGGCCAAGCTGAATGACCAGCAGACCAGCGCCGCCGCCAACGCGATTGCCAGTGAACGCAAACTGCTGGTGGGCTCGGGCGACCGTTCCGAGCGCATCCGCACCTACAACTTTGCCCAGGGCCGGGTCACCGACCACCGGGTCAACCTCACGCTCTACTCCCTGGACGAGATTCTCGCCGGTGGCATCGACGCGGTGATCGAGCCGTTGCTCGTCGAATACCAGGCCGACCAATTGGCGGCGATAGGTGAATAAATGACCATCATCGCCAGCCTGCTCCGCGCCGCCGACCTGCCCGACTCGCCCACCGCACGCCTGGACGTGGAGCTGTTGCTCGCGGCTGCCCTGGGCAAGTCCCGCAGCTACCTGCACACCTGGCCGGAAAAAATCGTCAGCAGCGAAGCCGCGCTGACCTTCGCCGATTACCTGCAACGCCGCCGCGCCGGTGAGCCGGTGGCCTACATCCTCGGCCAGCAAGGTTTCTGGAAGCTGGACCTGGAAGTCGCGCCCCACACGCTGATCCCGCGCCCGGACACCGAACTGCTGGTCGAGGCGGCCCTGGAATTGTTGCCCGCCACGCCGGCCAAGGTGCTCGACCTCGGCACCGGCAGCGGCGCCATCGCCCTGGCCCTGGCCAGCGAGCGCCCGGCCTGGCACATCACCGCCGTCGACCGCGTACTCGAAGCCGTGGCCCTGGCCGAACGCAATCGCCAGCGCCTGAACCTGCACAATGCCACTGTGCTCAACAGTCATTGGTTCAGCGCGTTGCAAGGCCACACCTACGACCTGATCATCAGCAACCCGCCCTACATCGCCGCCAACGATCCGCACCTGGCGGCTGGCGACGTGCGTTTTGAGCCGGCCAGCGCGCTGGTGGCGGGCCATGATGGGTTGGACGACCTGCGGCTGATCATCGCCGAGGCGCCGGCCCACCTCAACGCGGGCGGTTGGTTGTTGCTGGAACACGGTTACGACCAGGCCGCGGCGGTGCGTGACCTGCTGCTGAGTCAGGGCTTTGAAGGCGTCCACAGCCGCATCGACCTCGGCGGCCACGAACGCATCAGCCTGGGGCGCCGGCCATGCTGAGCGACCAGGAGCTGTTGCGCTATAGCCGACAGATTCTGTTGAAACAGGTCGACATCGACGGCCAATTGCGCCTGAAAAACGGTCGCGCCTTGATCGTCGGCCTCGGCGGCCTGGGCGCGCCCGTGGCGCTGTACCTGGCGGCGGCCGGGGTCGGCGAGTTGCATCTGGCGGATTTCGACACCGTCGACCTGACCAACCTGCAACGCCAGATCATCCATGACACGGACAGTGTCGGCCTGAGCAAGGTCGATTCGGCCATCCGCCGTCTGACCGCGCTCAACCCCGAGGTCAAACTGCTCACCCATCGCACTGCGCTGGATGCCGACTCCCTGGCCGCGGCAGTGGCGGCGGTGGATGTGGTGCTCGATTGCAGCGACAATTTTTCCACCCGCGAAGCGGTCAACGCCGCCTGCGTGGCCGCCGGCAAGCCGTTGGTCAGCGGCGCGGCGATCCGCCTGGATGGGCAACTGTCGGTATTTGACCCGCGGCGCGCCGACAGCCCGTGCTACCACTGTTTATACGGGC
Organism: Pseudomonas sp. Y39-6; assembly: GCF_023651955.1. Lineage (NCBI taxonomy): Bacteria > Pseudomonadati > Pseudomonadota > Gammaproteobacteria > Pseudomonadales > Pseudomonadaceae > Pseudomonas > Pseudomonas sp. Y39-6. Next base: position 881,010 of record NZ_CP069594.1, read on the forward strand.
ACGGCAGCGACACCGAACTGACCTGCAGCGAAGCCGGCGTGGTCGGCCCGCTGGTCGGTCTGGTCGGCAGCCTGCAGGCCCTGGAAGCATTGAAGTTGCTCGCCGGTTTCGGTGAGCCCCTGGTCGGACGCTTGTTGCTGATCGATGCCTTGACCACGCGTTTCCGTGAGTTGCGCGTCAAGCGCGATCCCGGTTGCAGTGTGTGTGGGGCGCAGCATGGTTAAGGATGCACCGATCGGTGTGTTCGACTCCGGTATCGGCGGGTTGACGGTGCTCGAGGAAATCCAGCAACTGTTGCCCCATGAGTCGCTGCTGTACGTCGCCGATTGCGGGTACATCCCCTACGGCGAGAAAACGCCGGCCTTTATTTGCGAGCGTTTACACCGGGTTGCAGAGTTTTTCCGCGAGCGCGGCGCCAAAGCCTTGGTGATTGCCTGCAACACAGCGACCGTTGCTGCCGTGGCCGACTTGCGCAAGAGCTACCCCGACTGGCCGCTGGTGGGGATGGAACCCGCCGTCAAACCCGCCACCGCTGCGACCCGCAGTGGCGTGGTCGGCGTACTCGCCACCACCGGCACCCTGCAGAGCGCCAAGTTCGCCGCGTTGCTCGACCGTTTCGCCACCGATGTGCGGGTGATCACCCGGCCGTGCCCAGGCCTGGTGGAACTGATTGAAACCGGCGACCTGGGCAACCCGGCCCTGCGCCAGTTGTTGCAAAGCTATGTCGAACCGTTGCTCAGCGCCGGCTGCGACACCATCATCCTCGGTTGCACCCACTACCCCTTCCTCAAGCCGCTCCTGGCGCAGATGCTGCCCCCCGGCATCAGCCTGATCGACACCGGCGCCGCCGTGGCCCGCCAACTCAAGCGCCTGCTCGGCGAACGCGATCTGCTGGCCGCCGGCACTCCGGGCCCTGCCCAGTTCTGGACCAGCGGCGATGTGTGTCATCTAAGAAATATCCTACCGACACTATGGAAACATCCCGGAGTTGTGAGAAGCTTCGGCTCGTGAAAATTTCGTCAAAATTCGCCGTTAGACGCTGAATTTCTGACAGTGAGTCGGCTTCTATAAGCGAGATTTCCCTGTGTAAAAACCTATAACTTCGTTCGGAAAGGATGTTTCTTATGAAGCGCTTGTTCTGTTTGGCCGCGATTGCGGCCGTTGTGGTGGGACACTCTTTTTCGGCGCAGGCCGCCGGCCTTGAGTTTGGCCTGGGGGCCACCGGTGATTCGACGCTCACCTATCGATTGGGGCTGACGTCGGATTGGGATAAGAGCTGGATGCAGAGCGACGTCGGTCGCCTGACCGGCTATTGGAGTGGTGCATACACCTATTGGGAAGGTGATCACCGTGCAGGCGCGAGCAGCCTGTCGTTCTCCCCGGTATTTGTGTATGAGTTCGCCGGGGAATCGGTAAAACCTTACATCGAGGCCGGGATCGGGGTGGCGGCATTCTCCCGCACGCGGTTGGAAGACAACAACCTCGGCCAGGCCTTCCAGTTCGAAGACCGTCTGGGTTTCGGTTTGCGCTTTAACGGCGGGCATGAAGTGGGCATTCGTGCCATGCACTACTCCAACGCCGGGCTCAGCGACCATAACGACGGCATCGAAAACTACTCGTTGCACTACACGATGCCGCTGTAACTTCAGAACCCTGCAAAACCCTGTGGGAGGGGGCAAGCCCCCTCCCACATTGAGATATTTGTCGGCCTGAGATCAGCGGTAAGCGGTCGCAATCCGTTCGCGTTCGGTGGCATCGAAAACTACTCGTTGCCCTGCAAAACCCTGTGGGAGGGGGCTTGCCCCCGATAGCGCAGTGTCAGTCGCAGAATTTGCCAACTGACCCACTGCTATCGGGGGCAAGCCCCCTCCCACATTGAGATATTCGTCGGCCTGAGATCAGCGGTAAGCGGTCGCAATCCCTTCGCGTTCGGTCAGGCATTCCGGCGCGCCCATCTCGAATTCCCGGCAGATCAGCGGCCGACGCGTATAAATCGTACACATCATCGTGTCCCGGTCCAGCGCCGCGCACCAGCCGTCGTCCAGGCGCAGCATGACTTCGCCGCCCCAATCGTCGGTGTCGATATAGCGCTCGGGCACGCCCGTGTCGGTGATCAGCATGACTTCCAGCTGGCAGCAGCAGGCCGCGCACGTCGAGCAGGTGACGGCGGGGGTGGTGATTTGGGTGTGGGGGATGTTGGTCATAGGTACGCAGTGTAAGGCAAGCGGGTGACACAGGTGTGAAAGGGCTGACAGACGTTAGCGTACCCGGCGCATTGGTTAAGCACTGAAACGCCCAAGCAACGGCGGGTTGATGGCTGCCGGCTTGGCCAGCAGCAACTGCGCGGTGCCGATGGTGCGCTCCATAAAGCCGCCTTCGCAGTAGCACAGGTAAAACTCCCACAACCGCAGGAAGTATTCGTCGTAGCCCAATTCCATGAGACGGCCGTGAGCGCGGCGAAAGTTCTCATGCCACAAGCGCAGGGTTCGCGCGTAATGCAGGCCGAAATCTTCCATGTGCAGCAGGTTCATGTCGGTGTCGCGGCTGATGATCTGCAGCATGTTCTGCACACAGGGCAGGGCGCCGCCGGGGAAGATATAGCGCTGGATGAAGTCGACGCTGTTCTTGGCCTGTTCAAAGCGTTGCTCACGGATGGTGATGGCTTGCAGCAGCATCAGCCCATCGCTCTTGAGCAGGCGCGCGCACTGTTTGAAGTAGGTCGGCAGGAAGCGATGGCCCACCGCTTCGATCATTTCGATGGACACCAGCTTGTCGTATTGGCCGCTCAGGTCGCGGTAGTCCTGCAACAGCAGCGTCACTTGGTCTTGCAGCCCCATGGCGGCGATGCGTTGCTGGGTGTAGACAAACTGTTCCCTGGACAAGGTCGTGGTGGTGACTTTGCAGCCATAGTGCCGCGCCGCGTACAACGCCATGCTACCCCAGCCGGTGCCGATCTCCAGCAGATGGTCGGTGGGTTTAAGCGCGAGTTTCTGGCAGATGCGTTCCAGCTTGTTCAGTTGCGCCTGTTCCAGGGTGTCTTCGGCGCTCAGGAACTGCGCCGCTGAATACATCATGGTCGGGTCGAGGAATTCTTCGAACAGGTCGTTGCCCAGGTCATAGTGGGCGGCGATGTTCTTCTGCGAACCCTTGCGCGTATTGCGGTTGAGCCAATGCAAGCCTTGGGTGAACGGCCGCGCCAGCTTGGCCAGGCCGCCCTCCAGCGCGTCGAGCACCTCCAGGTTGCTGACCATCACACGCACCACGGCGGTCAGGTCCGGGCTGCTCCAATAACCGTGGATAAACGCTTCGCCCGCACCGATCGAGCCGTTGGCCGCCACCAGGCCCCACACCGCCGAATCGAGGATCTGGATCTCGCCCAGCAGATGCGCTTCGCGGGCGCCGAACACTTGGCGTTCGCCGTCTTCGATCAGCACCAGTTGGCCGTGGCGCAATTGACTGAGTTGCCGCAGCACGGCTTTGCGCAGCAGTGCGGTGGTCACGCCGTTGACGTTCAGGCGGTTGGCCTTGACCGATAAGCTAGGGGATTTCATGGCGGCGATCCTTGGTGTACCCGACGGCGGTGCGAGAGGCGCCATCGGCGGCCTGATGGGGAAAAATCGGTGTGCGTTTGAGCAACAGGCGCAGGGCCTGCCAATAGATCGCCAGGCAGGTCTTGGCGGTCATCCACGGAAAGCGCCACAGATAGCGGTGCAGGCTGGCGCGGCTGAGGGCTTCGCGCTGCAGGCTCAAGGTGGCGTCGAAGACTTTCCGATCGCCCTGCCAGTCGGCCATGTGGACCCCAAGCCTGGCGGCGGGCGGGCTGAAGCTCATGCGGTATTCCAGGTCGGGCGGCAGGAACGGCGATACATGAAACGCCTTGGCCACGGCGAAGTGCTGATGCTCGTCGGCGCCCAGCGCCAGGGCCGGCAGCACGTAGTGATAGCGCTCGCGCCATGGGGTGTTGGTCACTTCACACAGGATCGCGGCCAATTGTCCGTCGGCCTCGAAGCAGTAGAAGAAACTCACCGGGTTAAACGCCAGGCCCCAACTGCGGGCCTGAGTCAGTAGGCAGATAGCGCCCTGGGGTGTACGCCCCAGCGCCTTGCCGACGTGCTGGCGCACGGCATCGCTCAGGCTCATGCCGTGGCGGGTGAATTCACGCAGGTAATCCTGCTGGCGAAAGCCGAAGGCGGCCAGGCGACCTGCGCCGGCCAGGGGCGACAGCCCGAGCACTGCGTCCTGTTCGCTCAAGTCCAGGTACAGCAAGCCGATGCGGTAGCGAAAGGCGTGGGCCCTGGGCGCAAACCGGCGATGGGCGATCCAGCCGCTGTACAAGGCGCTGTTCACAGGGCTTCTCCAAACGCCTGGGCCACGCGCAAGGCGCTGATCACGCCGTCTTCATGGAAGCCGTTGGCCCAATAGGCGCCGCAATAATAGGTATGCTGCGCACCGCTCAACTCTTCCCAACGCGCTTGCGCAGCCACGGCCGCCAGGCTGTATTGCGGGTGGGCATAGGTGTAGCGGGCGAGGATCTTCAGCGGGTTGATCATCGATGTCTGGTTGAGGCTGACGCAAAAGGTCGTGGCGCTGTCGATGCCTTGCAGGATGTTCATGTCATAGGTCACCGCCGCCTGGCTCTGTGCATTGCCGCTGAGCCGGTAGTTCCAGCTGGCCCAGGCCAGTTTGCGGTCTGGCAGCAGGCGCGTGTCGGTGTGCAGCACCACGTCATTGTCGGCGTAGGGCAGGGCGCCGAGGATCTGCTGCTCGGCACTGCTCGGCTCGCCCAGCAGGGCCAGCGCCTGGTCGCTGTGGCAGGCGAACACCACTTTGTCGAAGGTTTCGGTGCCCGCGGCGCTGTGGATCGTCACGCCCTGTGCATCGCGCTCGACCCGATGCACGGGGCAATCGAGGCGAATCCGTTCACGAAAGCCGCGGGTCAGCGGTTCGATGTAGCGGCTTGAGCCGCCCTCGATCACGCACCATTGCGGGCGGTTGCTCACCGACAGCAAGCCGTGGTTCTTGAAGAAGCGCACAAAGAACTGCAAGGGGAAACCGAGCATGTCCGCCAGGGACATCGACCAGATCGCAGCGCCCATCGGCACGATGTAATGCCGGATGAATCGCGGGCCGTAGCCGCCGGCGTCGAGGTAGTCACCCAGGGTCATGTCGGCACTGATGCGTTGCGCTTGCAGGTCCGCCGGCGCCTCGCGGTTGAAGCGCAGAATATCGCGCAACATGCCCCAGAACCCCGGCGACAACAGATTGCGCCGCTGCGCAAACAGGCTGTTGAGGTTATTGCCGTTGTACTCGAACCCGCTGCGGCGGTCGCACACCGAAAAGCTCATCTCGGTGGGTTTGAACTTCACGCCGACCTGACCCAGCAGGCGGATGAAGTTGGGGTAGGTCCAGTCGTTGAATACGATAAAACCGGTGTCCACCGCATAGCTTTTACCCTCGACGGTGACGTTGACCGTGTGGGTATGCCCGCCGATGCGATCGCCCGCTTCGAACAGGGTGATGTCGTGGCGACGGCTGAGCAGGTAGGCGCTGGTCAGCCCGGCAATGCCGCTGCCGATAATCGCGATCTTCACAGGTCGTCCTTTTTTGGCGGCGGGCTGCGCAGCATGCGTTTGCCGATGATCAGTTGCGCGCGATTCGGCAGTTTCGACAACGGCCACAGGGTGGCGATGAACATCGCCGGGAAGGCGATTTCCAGTGGGCGTTTGTCCAGCTTGGCGAAGATATGCCGGGCCGCCTTGTCGGCAGACCAGGCCAGGGGCATCGGGAAGTCATTGCGCTCGGTCAGCGGGGTGTCGACAAAGCCCGGGCTGATCACGGTGACGTCGATGTTTTCCGGCGACAGGCTGATGCGCAGGGATTCGAACAGGTAGCGCAAACCGGCCTTGGACGCGCCATAGGCTTCGGCGCGCGGCATCGGCAGGTAGGTCACGGCGCTGGCCACGCCCACCAGGTGCGGTGCGCGCCCGGCGCGCAACAGTGGCAGTGCGGCTTCGATGCAATAACTGCTGGCGAGCAGGTTGGTGCGTACCACGTATTCGACGATCGACGCGTCGAATTGCTTGGCATCGACATATTCACAGGTGCCGGCATTGAGGATCACGGTGTCCAGCGACCCCCAGACCTGGGCGATGTGTTCGCCGATTTCGCGCACGGTCTGGCTGTTGGTCAAGTCGCCCGCCACGACCAGCACTTGGCCGGGAAAGCGTTGGGCGAGCGCTTGCAGCGGGCCTTTGGAGCGCGAACTGAGGGCCACGTGGGCGCCGCTGTTGAGCAGCTCCACGGCTAGGGAGGCGCCGATGCCACTGCTGGCGCCGGTCAGCCAATAACGACGGGGCGGTGTGAGGTTCATCCGACTCTCCTTTTCAGCCAACTGATCACACGGCCGAACACCGGCAAGTGTTCGTAAAGCATTGCGCCGGCATCGAAATAATCCCGATGGCGGTACACCTTGTCGCGCCACATCAGGTGCGAGCAACCTTCCACTCGGATCACCTTGCCCTTGGCCAGGCGCGGGTGGCAAAAGCTCATTTTCCAGCGCAGGTAACCTTCGCCTTCGGCCACCTGGTCGAAGCCGTGGAAGTCGAAGCGCAACTGGCTGACATTACCGTACAACTGCGCGAAATAGTGGTGCAGCGGCGTGAGCCCCTGGACTTCGTGCAGCGGGTCGGTGAAGACGATGTCCTTGCTGTACAGGCTGTCGAGCAGGTGCAGGTTGTGCTTGTCCAGAGTGGCGAAGGCCTGGGCGAAGCGGCGCAGGAAGTCACTCATGTTCGGCTCCGACGGCCTGGCGCGACGGCAGGCTGCGGAATGCCGCCAATGCACGTTCGCGGGAGTGTTTCAGGTCGACGATCGAGCGCGGGTAGTCGGCCACGCCGAACAGGCCGCCAGCGGCCTGCGGGTCGTGTACGTCGTTTTTATTCAGCGTCGCCAGTTGCGGCAGCCAGTGCTTGATGAATACGCCGTCGCGGTCGAATTTCTGCGACTGGCTCAGCGGGCTGAAAATCCGGAAATACGGCGCCGAATCAGTGCCGGTGGAGGCGCTCCACTGCCAGCCGCCATTGTTGGCTGCCAGGTCGCCGTCGATCAGGTGGCGCATGAAAAAGCGCTCGCCTTCGCGCCAGTCGATCAGCAGGTTCTTGGTCAGGAACATCGCCACCACCATGCGCAGGCGGTTGTGCATCCAGCCGGTTTCCAGCAGTTGGCGCATGGCCGCGTCGATGATCGGCAAACCGGTGCGCGCCTGCTGCCAGGCTGCGAGGTCGTTGGGCGCGTCGCGCCAGGCCACCGCCTCGGTTTCGGGGCGGAAGGCGCGGTGACGGGACACCCGCGGGTAGCCCACCAGGATGTGCTTGTAGAACTCACGCCAGAGCAGTTCGTTGACCCAGGTGATCGTGCCGATATCGCCGCTTTCGAACTCGCCCTGGTTGCGCTGCAGCGCGGCATGCAGGCACTGGCGCGGCGAAACCACGCCCGCCGCGAGGTACGCCGACAGCTGGCTGGTGCCGGGCTTGGCCGGGAAGTCGCGCTCATCCTTGTAATAGCTGATCTGCTGCGCGGCGAATGCGTCGAGGCGGCGGCGCGCTTCGTCTTCACCGGCGGGCCAGAGGGCGCGCAGCGTTTCGCTCGGCGTTTCGAAACCGTCGACCTGTTGCGGTACCGGGTCGCTGGTCAGCGCGAGGGCCGCTTGAGCCTTGGGCGTGGCCACCCGGCGCGGCAGGGCGCTGTGCAGGCGGGCGTAGCACACCTTGCGGAACTGGCTGAACACCTGGAAGTAGGTGCCGGTCTTGGTCAGTACGCTGCCGGGCTGGAAAAACAATTGGTCGAGGTAACGGTGGAAGCTCACGCCGTCGGCTTCCAAAGCCTTGGCCACCGCCGCATCGCGACGGCTTTCGTGGATGCCGTATTCCTCGTTGACGTGGACCGACTCGACCGATAGCTCGCGGCACAGTTGGCCGAGTACGGCGGGCGCCTGGTCCCAGGTCGCGGCGCGGCGGATCAGCAAGGGAATATTCAGCGCGCCGAGGGCCTGGCTCAAGTGCTGCAGGTTGCGCAGCCAGAAGTCGACTTTGCACGGTGCATCATCGTGGGCCAGCCATTGCTGCGGGGTGATCAGGTACACGGCCGCCACCGGGCCGCGCTGGCTCGCGGCGGTCAGGGCGGTGTTGTCATGCAGGCGCAGGTCGGTGCGCAGCCAGATCAAGTGCATTTAAACAAGTCCCTGCTGGATCAGTATCTGGTGAGCCGACAACGGGTTTTCGGCGACGAACAATTCAGGGGTGTCGCCGGCTAATGCCGTCAGCTCGGCCTGGTGGATGCATACCGTTGGTCCGACGATCAACTTTGGGCAAGCGATGCCGCCCAGAAGTTTTGCGAGTGCCGACAAATGGAGCGCCTGGCTGGAATACAGCAGCACCGCCCGCGGTTGCAGGTGTTCCACGGCCAGCGCCAGTTCACCGGTCGGCAGCGGCCAGTCGAAGACTTCCACCGGGCAGTCGGCGCTGCTGGCCAGCCAGGCGCTGAGCCACAGGTGCGGTGCCAGGGGCAGGTCGGAATGATTCACCAGCAGCAGCGGTGCGCCGTGCAACTGGCGATTGTTGTGATAGATCCGCGCGCCGAACTTGCTGCGCAACCAGGACAGGAAGAACACCCGTTCCATCTGCGCGCCGAATTGGCCCTGCCAGCGTTGCTCCAGTTCGCGGAGCAGCGGCAGCAGCAGTTGTTCGCACAGGGTGCGCGGCGGGTAGAGCGCCATGGCCTGGTTGAAGGCATCGTCGACCCGGCGTTCGGCCAGCGCGCTGATGGCCTGCACCAGGGTCTGGCGCAGGGTGTGCCATTCGTTTTCGACGGCGTCGGGAGCGACGTGCGCGGAGTCGATCAGGTTTTTCACCTGGCTGACCGGCACGCCGCGATTGAGCCAGGTGAGGATGGTGTGGATGCGTTGCACATGGTCGTGGCTGAACAGCCGGTGACCCTTGGGCGTGCGCTGCGGCACGATCAGGCCATAGCGGCGCTCCCAGGCGCGCAGGGTCACGGCGTTGACGCCGGTCTGGCGCGCCACTTCACGGATCGGCAGCCAGCCGTCTTCGAGGGCTTGGGCGATATCTTCGCCGGGTTCGTCTTGCAAGGCTGTGGTCATGAGGTTTTTCATGGTTCAGATCGCATTGCGCAGGCTGAGATTTTCCGGGTGTGGCTGCAAGTAAGCCTGCTGCGCGATGTAGCGGTCCGGGTGGAGGCGAAAGTGGTGCTTGAGCAAGGTCAGCGGCACCACCAGCGGCACGATGCCTTGGCGGTATTGGCCGATCACGGTTTGCATTTCCTGTTTGTCGTCGGCGCTGATGGCCTGCTTGAGGTAACCGCTGATGTGTTGCAGCACATTGGTGTGGGTGCCGCGGGTGGCGCACTTTCTCAGGCCGCTCATCAGCGCGCTGAAATAGCCGCTGCCCAATGCGTCGAGGTCCTCGCCCTTGGCCATGCCGCCGAGCAGGTTGCCGAGGCTTTTGTAATGCGCCGGGCTGTGGGCCATCAGCAGGTATTTGTAGCGCGCGTGAAAGGCCAGCAGGCGATGGCGGCTCAGGCCTTCGCCGAGCAATTGTTGCCAGCTGGCGTAGACGAAGACGCGGGTCAGGAAGTTTTCCCGCAGCACCGGGTCATTCAGGCGGCCGTCTTCTTCCACAGGCAGGTTGGGGTGGCGCGCGCAAAAGGCTTGGGCATAGATGCCACGCCCGCCGCCGTCCACCGGTGCGCCGTTTTCACGGTAGACCTTGACCCGTTCCAGGCCGCAGGACGGCGATTTCTGCATGAAGATATAGCCGCACAGGTCGCTGTGCTCGGCGGCCATTTTTTCGCCGTATTCACCCAGCGGCGCGGTGACGTTCAGCTCGCGATGCACGCTGCCGACGGCTTGAGGGGACGCGGCATCGCCCACCAGGCGAATGGTCTCCCGGGGAATGCCCAGGCCGATCGCCACTTCCGGGCACAACGGCACAAAGTCGAAGTACGCGGCGAGCACCTCGCTGCAGAGTTGCGATTGCTTGTGGCCGCCGTTGAAACGGACGTTCTCGCCCAGCAGGCAGGCGCTGATGCCAATCTTCGGCTTGAAGGACGGGGTGCTGGACATGGGCAAACCTCTGCAAGATTCCTGTACAAGCGTAAAAGCATGTACAGCTAAATCTCATCATAGGTTTGATGCTGTACAAGTCAAATGGTTTGTACAAGTATTTGTGCGAGGGCTATTTCCAGCCGATTCGCCAGTCCTCGGCGCTTTGCAGGGTTTGCCAGGGCAGGCGTGCACCGCGCCGGGTCATGACGGCTTGCAGCTCGATGTCGAGCACGTTGCCTTCTTCATCACAAAACAGTTCGGTGACCAGGAAGTGTTTTTCCTTGTTGCGCGGGTGTGCTGCTGTCCACTTCGACAGCAGCAATTTAGCGGGGTTTATGCGGTTCATTACAGGTGCTCGATCAAGCGTCGCGCGGCTTCCTGGCCACTGAGCCAGGCGCCTTCCACGCGGCCCGACAGGCACCAGTCGCCACAGACGTACAAGCCCAGGTCGGCGTCGGCCAGCACGCCGAATTCATGGGCGCTGGACGGTCGTGCGTAGAGCCAGCGGTGCGCCAGGCTGAACGAAGGCGCGGGCATGGCGCTGTGCAGCAGTTCGGCGAAGGCGCCGTGCAGGTGTTCGATCACTGCTTCTTTGGGCAGGTCCAGATGTTCTTTGCTCCAGGCGCTGGTGGCGTGCAGCACCCAGGTGTCGAGGACGGTGTCGCGCCCCGGTTTGCTGCGGTTGCGGGCCAGCCAGTCGAGGGCGCTGTCTTGCACGAAGCAGCCTTCCATCGGGGTTTCCAGCGGCTTGTCGAAGGCCAGCGCGATGGCCCAGGTCGGGTCCATCTTCACGCCGGCGGCGGCACTTGCCAGCTTCGGTGCGGCGGCCAGCAGGGCGGTCGCTTGCGGGGCGGGCGTGGCGATGATGACGTGGCTGAACGGACCATGGTTGCCGCCGTCGGCGTCCAGCAGGTTCCAGTGCCGTTTGCCTTGGAACACTTCGGTGATACGGCAGCTGAACTGCACCGGCAGGTCGTCGAGCAGGGCGCGGGTGATGGCGCTCATGCGCGGCGTGCCGACCCAGCGGATCTGTTCATCGGGGGAGGGCGTGAGTTCGCCGGACTTGAAGTTATACAGCTGCGGCTTCCATTGCTCGGCCCAGCCATTGCTTTGCCAGCGCTGCACTTCGTTGACGAAGCGGCGGTCGCGGGCGGTGAAGTACTGCGCGCCCATGTCCAGTGCGCCGGCGTCGCTGCGCTTGCTGGACATGCGGCCACCACTGCCGCGGCTTTTATCGAAGAGTTGTACAACATGCCCGGCGTCTCGTAACGCTCGGGCGGCGGAGAGACCGGCGATGCCGGTGCCGATGATCGCGATGGGGACAGTCATGGGAGGCCTCGTTTTACCGTTGGGTACAGACTACGCCGACACCAATAGCTGTACAATATTGTTTTTTGGTATAAGTTTTGGCGTACCTGATCGTTTGGCGTGACCTATGGTTAAAGCTGAGGCTTAAATCAATGTCACGCCCGATTGCAAATGATCCCTGCTTATAAAATAGACCAGTGATCGGTGGCGAACGTTACATGAGGAAGATCCCATGCATATTTTGCTGACCGGCGGTACCGGCCTGATCGGCCGTCAACTCTGCCAACATTGGCTGGCGCAAGGGCATCGCCTGACGGTGTGGAGCCGTCGCCCTGAACAGGTCGCCCGGTTATGTGGCGATGCGGTGCGCGGTGTCGCCAGCCTGCAAGAGGTTATCGGCCCGGTGGACGCGGTCATTAATCTGGCCGGCGCGCCGATCGCCGATCGCCCCTGGACGCATAAACGCAAGGCGCTGCTGTGGAGCAGCCGCATCAGTCTGACCGAAACCCTGCTGGTGTGGCTGGAAGGCCTGGTGGAGAAACCGGCGGTGTTGATTTCCGGTTCTGCCGTGGGCTGGTACGGCGACGGCGGCGAGCGCGAACTGACCGAAGCCAGCGGCCCGGTGCAGGACGATTTCCCCAGCCAGTTGTGCGTCGCCTGGGAAGAAACCGCCCAGCGCGCCGAAGCCCTGGGCATTCGCGTGGTGCTGGTGCGTACCGGGCTGGTGCTGGCGGCCGAGGGCGGCTTTTTGTCGCGGCTGTTGCTGCCGTTCAAGCTGGCACTGGGCGGGCCGATTGGGAATGGCCGGCAGTGGATGCCGTGGGTGCATATCCACGATCAAATCGCGCTGATAGATTTTCTTCTGCACCAGCACGACGCCCGCGGTCCCTATAATGCCTGCGCGCCGCACCCGGTGCGTAACCGCGAGTTTGCCAAGACGTTGGGCCAGGTGCTGCACCGCCCGGCGTTCATGCCCATGCCGGCCTTCGTGTTGAAGGTGGGGTTGGGCGAGTTGTCCGGTTTGTTGCTGGGCGGCCAGAAAGCTTTGCCCGAACGCCTGTTGGCGGCCGGTTTCACTTTCCAGTTCACTGAGTTGAAGGCGGCCTTGGACGACTTGTCCAGCCGCCTCTAGAGATAGGATGTTGCATGACGGATCACGCGTTGTTACTGGTCAACCTGGGGTCACCGGCGTCTACTTCGGTGGCCGATGTGCGCAGCTACCTCAATCAGTTCCTGATGGACCCTTACGTGATCGACCTGCCGTGGCCGGTGCGGCGCTTGCTGGTGTCGCTGATCCTGATCAAGCGTCCCGAACAGTCGGCCCATGCCTATGCCTCGATCTGGTGGGAGGAAGGCTCTCCGCTGGTGGTGCTCAGCCAGCGCCTGCAGCAGAAAATGATTGCGCAGTGGACCCAGGGTCCGGTGGAGCTGGCGATGCGTTATGGCGAGCCGTCCCTTGAAACGACCCTGACGCGCCTGGCCGCCCAGGGCGTTCAGAAAATCACCCTGGCGCCGTTGTACCCGCAGTTCGCCGACAGCACCGTGACCACGGTGATTGAAGAAGCTCAGCGGGTGGTGCGCGACAAGAAGCTCAAGGTGCAGTTCTCGATCCTGCAACCGTTCTATGATCAGCCGGAGTACCTCGATGCGTTGGCGGCGAGCGTGCGGCCTTACGTGGCGCAGGAGTACGACCACCTGCTCCTGAGTTTCCACGGCCTGCCCGAGCGCCATCTGACCAAGCTCGACCCTACCGGCGCGCATTGCTTCAAGGATGCCGATTGCTGCCGCAACGCTTCGCCGCAGGTGCTTGCCACGTGTTACCGCGCGCAGTGCTTCAGCGTCGCCCGCAATTTTGCCGAGCGCATGGGGCTGCCGGACGGCAAATGGTCGGTGGCATTCCAGTCGCGCCTGGGCCGGGCGAAGTGGATCGAACCCTACACCGAGGCACGCCTGGAAGCGTTGGCCCAGCAAGGCGTGAAAAAGCTGCTGGTGATGTGCCCGGCGTTCGTGGCCGACTGCATCGAGACGCTGGAAGAGATCGGCGACCGTGGCCGGGAGCAATTCCGCGCAGCGGGCGGCGAGGAGTTGGTGCTGGTGCCGTGCTTGAATGACAGCGAGCAGTGGGCGGTGGCGCTTAACACCCTGTGCGAGCGGGCCCCCGTGGCACTGTAATGTGGGAAGGGGCTTGCTCCCGATAGCGGTTTGCCAGTCACTGGGTGAGGTGACTGTTGTAGCGCTATCGGGGGCAAGCCCCCTCCCACAGGTTTGACCGTGTTACAGGTTGAGGGTCAGGCTGACCGTGAAGTTGCGCGGTTCACCGGGGCTGACCCAATAGTTGCTGTAGGCGCGTTCGTAGTACTTTTCATCAAACAGGTTGTTAAGGTTCAGGCCCACGGTGACGTTGTCGGTGGCTTTGTAATGCGCCAGCAGGTCCACGGTGTGATAAGCGGGCAGTTCGAAACTGCCGCCGGCTTCACCGGAGCGATCACCGACATAGGTGAACGCCGCGCCCACGTCTGAACCGCGCAACGTGCCGTCCTGGAATTCATACACGCCCAACAGGCTGCCGCTGCGCTTGGCCACGCCGAGAATGCGGCTGCCGGTGGGGATGGCTTTATCGCCCTTGGTCACTTCGGCATCGATGTAGGCGAACGCGCCGATCACGCGCACCGCCTCGCTCAGTTGCCCGCTCAGTTGCAGGTCAAACCCTTGGCTGCGTGCCTTGCCCATGGCGCGTTGGGTGTCGGTGGCCGGGTCCACGGCCAGCACGTTTTCCTTCTCGATGTGGAACGCGGCGAGGGTGGCGCTGAGGCGCTCGTCGAACAGCTCGCTCTTGATCCCCACTTCATACCCCACACCCTCTTCAGGCTTGAAGGATTTGCCGCCAGCGTCCAGGCCGTTGTTCGGCTTGAATGAGGTCGAGGCGTTGGCGAACACCCCGACTTCAGGCGTGAGCTGGTAGAGCAGGCCGGCGCGCTGGGTCAGGGCGTCGTGGGTCTGGCGGCTCTTGGCGTGATGACGGGTGAAGTCGTCGGTGTGTTGCTCGAAGTGCTCGAAGCGCGCGCCGAGCATGCCGCGCAGGCGTTCGGTGAAGACGATCTGGTCTTGCAGGTTCAGTGCCTGGCTTTTTACCTGTTCGGAGAAGTCAGTGCCGGAGCGCTCGCCATTGGGTTTGGGCTGGCCGTAGACCGGGTTGTAGATGTCGATCGCGTAGGGGCTGCCGGCGATGGCGGTCACGCGTTCCTTCTTGCGGTAGTCCTCGTACTCGGTGCCGATCAGCAACTCGTGTTGCCAACGACCGATGTCGAACAGACCGCGCAGTTCCAGTTGGGTGATGCTGTCGTGCCAACCCATGGAGCGTTCGCGGTAGCGGCGGTTGACGGTGTGGCCGTCGCTGTTCAGCGCGCGGTTTTCCGAAGCGTCGCCCCACAGGCTGCCTTGTTTGTAATGGCTGGCCAGGCGCAGGGCCCACGTGTCGTTGAGGTGATGTTCGAGGGTGGCCTGGAGGCGGTTGTTGTGGTTGTTGATGTCGCCGTCGTTGGGCTCGCCGAGGAAGGTGGAGCGCGACATGCCGCGCGGCGCGACGATGCCGCGGTCGAAGGTGGAGCGGTGGCGCACGAATTCGCTTTCCACCAGCAGGTGCGTGTCGGGGGCCAGTTGCCAACTGAAGGACGGCGCGACGAACACCCGCTTGGCGTCTACGTGATCGCGGAAACTATGGTTGTCTTCCACCGCCAGGTTGACCCGTGTCAGCAGTTGCCCTTCGCTGTCGAGCGGGGTGTTCACGTCCAGCGCGGTGCGATAGCGGTCCCAACTGCCGGCGCTGGTTTGCAGGGTGGTGAACGCGTCGGGCTGGGGTTTCTTGGTGACGATATTCACCGTGCCGCCGGGATCGCCGCGCCCGTACAGGCTGGCGGCGGGGCCTTTGAGCACTTCGATGCGTTCGAGATTGGCGGCGTCCGGCGTGCTCGGGTAACCGCGGTTGGCGCTGAAGCCGTCCTGGTAGAACTCCGACGTGGTGAAGCCGCGCACGCTGTATTCGTAGAAGGTGAGGCCGCCGAAGTTGTTCTGCTTGGAGACGCCGCCGGCAAATTCCAGGGCGCGTTCCACGTCGGTGCTGCCCAGGTCCTTGAGCACGTTGGCGGGAATCACGCTGATGGATTGCGGGATGTCGCGCAGCGCGGTGTCGGTCTTGGTTGCGCTGGCGGAGCGGGTGGCGCGATAGCCGTTGACCGGGCCGGTGGCGGATTCGTAGGCGTCGGTGGTGACGCTGATGGCGTCCAGTTCAATGCGGGTGTCTTCGGCGCAGGCGGGGTCCAGCAGCAAACCCAAGGCCAGGCCAGCCAAGGGGGGAAACGTGCGAGGCGACATGATAGAGCGTTCCAATGGCGATATTGAAACAATATAACATGTCATTATGTAAGCGGTTCGGTTCTGAAATATGTGCTTACAGGTGCCCGCGAACGGGCACCCGGAGGGCGCGGGTTATTCCTCTTCCGTCACCGGCGCGGGCGGTGGGCGCAGGCCGATTTCCGCCGTCAGGTTGAGCTCTTTACCGTTGCGCATCACCTGGATCGTGACCTTGTCGGTCGGCTTGATCCGCGCCACTTGGTTCATCGACTTGCGGCCATCACCGGCCGGTTCGCCGTCGATGCTGAGGATCACATCGCCCAGTTGCAGGCCGGCCTTTTGCGCCGGGCCGTCGCGGAAGATCCCGGCGACCACGATGCCCGGGCGCCCGGTCAGGCCAAACGACTCGGCCAGTTCCTTGCTCAGCGGCTGCACTTCGATCCCCAGCCAGCCACGGATCACCTGGCCGTGCTCGATGATCGACTTCATCACTTCCATCGCCAGCTTGACCGGGATCGCGAAACCGATGCCCTGGGAGCCGCCGGACTTGGAGAAAATCGCCGTGTTGATGCCGGTCAGGTTGCCGTTGGCATCCACCAGCGCGCCGCCGGAGTTGCCCGGGTTGATCGCGGCGTCGGTCTGGATGAAGTCTTCGTAGCTGTTGAGGCCCAACTGGTTACGCCCGGTGGCGCTGATGATGCCCATGGTGACCGTCTGGCCGACGCCGAACGGGTTGCCGATGGCCAGCGCGACATCGCCGACCCGCAGCCCTTCGGAGCGGCCGATGGTGATCGCGGGCAGGTTTTTCAGGTCGATCTTCAGCACCGCGAGGTCGGTTTCCGGGTCGCTGCCGACCACGCGGGCCAGGGTTTCGCGGCCGTCGCGCAGGGCTACCACAATCTGGTCGGCACCGGTGGTCACGTGGTTGTTGGTGAGGATGTAGCCTTCCGGGCTCATGATCACCCCGGACCCCAGGCTGGATTCCATGCGTCGCTGCTTGGGGCTGTTGTCGCCGAAATAGCGGCGGAACTGCGGGTCTTCGAACAGCGGGTGCGCCGGCTTGTTGACGACCTTGGTGGTGTACAGGTTGACCACCGCAGGGGCGGCGATGACCACGGCGTCGGCGTAGGTCACCGGGCCTTGCACCATCGTATTGGTTTGCGGGGCCTGTTGCAGGTTCACATCAAGGCTCGGTAAGCCCACCCACTGGGGGTAACGCTGAATAATCATCATCGCGATCAGCACGCCAGCCAGCAATGGCCATCCAAAAAAACGCAGTGCCTTGAGCATCAAGTAAGTCCTGACAGGTTGCAGGGGGCGGGGGAGCGCCCATAATGTCGCGCATTATACGAGGCTGCGAGCGCCTCGGAACGGGATATTTAGGAGTCTTTTATGGCCGTTGCTTTGAGCACCCTCGTCGAGGAAGCGGACCGCTACCTTGGCAGCGCAAAAATTGCCGATTACTGCCCCAACGGCCTGCAGGTCGAGGGGCGCCCGCAGGTGATGCGTATCGTCAGCGGCGTCACCGCCAGCCAGGCATTGCTCGACGCCGCCGTCGAAGCCCAGGCCGACCTGGTGCTGGTCCACCACGGTTATTTCTGGAAGGGCGAGAACCCGTGCATCACCGGCATGAAGCAGCGCCGCCTGAAGACCCTGCTCAAGCACGACATCAGCCTGCTGGCCTACCACCTGCCGCTGGACCTGCACGCCGAGGTCGGCAACAACGTACAGCTTGCTCGGCAGTTGGACATCACCGTCGAAGGCCCGCTGGACCCGGCCGACCTCAAGATCGTCGGGCTGGTCGGCTCTCTCGCCGAGCCGCTGTCGCCGCGTGACTTCGCCCGCCGCGTGCAGAGCGTGTTGGGGCGCGAGCCGCTGCTGATCGAAGGCAGCGAGATGATCCGCCGCGTCGGCTGGTGTACCGGCGGTGGCCAGGGTTACATCGACCAGGCGATTGCGGCCGGCGTCGACCTGTACCTGAGCGGCGAAGCCTCCGAACAGACCTTCCACAGCGCCCGCGAAAACGACATCAGCTTTATCGCCGCCGGCCATCACGCCACTGAGCGTTACGGTGTGCAGGCGTTGGGCGATTACCTGGCGCGGCGTTTCGCCCTGGAGCATTTGTTCATCGATTGTCCCAACCCGATCTAACGCACACCACCCTCCCACATTTGGGAGGGTTCGGCCGCCCATCGCCGCCAAACCTCGGGGCATATCCATATACCGTTTCGATCTAGTCGGCGCCCTGAATAGAAGCAGGTGCTGTGCTAGCATGCCTCGCTCGAACACGGCCCGCTGGCCGTCCATAAGATCGTTTTTCCGTGAGTAGCCATGGTCGACAAACTGACGCATCTGAAACAGCTGGAGGCGGAAAGCATCCACATCATCCGCGAGGTCGCCGCCGAGTTCGACAACCCGGTGATGCTCTACTCGATCGGTAAAGACTCCGCCGTGATGCTGCACCTGGCACGCAAGGCCTTCTTCCCGGGCAAGCTGCCGTTCCCGGTGATGCACGTCGACACCCAGTGGAAATTCCAGGAGATGTACACGTTCCGCGACCGCATGGTTGAAGAACTGGGCCTGGACCTGATCACCCACGTCAACCCGGACGGTGTGGCGCAGGGCATCAACCCGTTCACCCACGGCAGCGCCAAGCACACCGACATCATGAAGACCGAAGGCCTCAAGCAGGCCCTGGACAAGTATGGTTTCGACGCAGCCTTCGGCGGTGCCCGTCGCGATGAAGAGAAATCCCGTGCCAAAGAGCGCGTGTACTCGTTCCGCGACAGCAAGCACCGCTGGGACCCGAAAAACCAGCGTCCGGAGCTGTGGAACGTCTATAACGGCAACGTCAACAAGGGCGAGTCGATCCGTGTGTTCCCGCTGTCCAACTGGACCGAACTGGACATCTGGCAGTACATCTACCTGGAAGGCATCCCGATCGTGCCGCTGTACTTCGCCGCCGAGCGCGATGTGATCGAGAAGAACGGCACGTTGATCATGATCGACGACGACCGCATCCTCGAGCACCTGTCCGACGAAGACAAAGCCCGCATCGTCAAAAAGAAAGTCCGTTTCCGTACCCTTGGCTGCTACCCGTTGACGGGCGCGGTGGAGTCCGAAGCGGAGACGCTGACGGACATCATTCAGGAAATGCTCCTGACGCGAACTTCCGAGCGCCAGGGCCGGGTCATCGACCACGATGGTGCCGGCTCGATGGAAGATAAAAAACGTCAAGGCTATTTCTAAGGGGTTGTCATGTCGCATCAATCTGATTTGATCAGCGAGGACATCCTCGCCTACCTGGGCCAGCACGAGCGCAAGGAAATGTTGCGCTTCCTGACCTGCGGCAACGTCGACGACGGCAAGAGCACCCTGATCGGGCGCCTGCTGCACGACTCCAAGATGATCTACGAAGATCACCTGGAAGCCATCACCCGCGATTCGAAGAAGGTCGGCACCACCGGTGACGACATCGACCTGGCTCTGCTGGTCGACGGCCTGCAGGCCGAGCGCGAGCAAGGCATCACCATCGATGTCGCCTACCGCTACTTCTCCACCGCCAAGCGTAAATTCATCATCGCCGACACCCCCGGCCATGAGCAGTACACCCGCAACATGGCCACCGGTGCGTCCACCTGTGACCTGGCGATCATCCTGGTCGACGCGCGCTACGGCGTGCAGACCCAGACCCGTCGCCACAGCTTCATAGCCTCGTTGCTGGGCATCAAGCACATCGTGGTCGCCATCAACAAGATGGACCTCAACGGTTTCGACGAAGGCGTATTCGAGCAGATCAAGGCCGACTACCTGAAGTTCGCCGACGGTATCGCCTTCAAGCCGAGCACCATGGCGTTCGTGCCGATGTCGGCGCTCAAGGGCGACAACGTGGTGAACAAGAGCGAGCGTTCGCCGTGGTACACCGGCCAGTCGCTGATGGAGATCCTCGAGACCGTCGAGATCGCCAACGACCGCAACTACACCGACCTGCGTTTCCCGGTGCAGTACGTCAACCGTCCGAACCTGAACTTCCGCGGTTTCGCCGGCACCCTGGCCAGCGGCATCGTCCACAAGGGCGACGAAGTCGTGGTGCTGCCGTCGGGCAAGAGCAGCCGCGTCAAATCCATCGTCACCTTCGACGGTGAACTGGAACACGCCGGTCCCGGCCAGGCCGTGACCCTGACCATGGAAGACGAGATCGACATCTCCCGTGGCGACCTGCTGGTGCATGCCGACAACGTGCCGCAAGTGACCGACGCCTTCGACGCCATGCTGGTGTGGATGGCCGAAGAGCCGATGCTGCCGGGCAAGAAATACGACATCAAGCGCGCCACCAGCTACGTGCCGGGTTCCATCACCAGCATCGTGCATCGCGTGGACGTGAACACCCTGGCCGAAGGCCCGGCGAGTTCGCTGCAGTTGAACGAAATCGGCCGGGTCAAGGTCAGCCTCGACGCCGCCATCGCCCTGGACGGTTACGCGAGCAACCGCACCACCGGCGCGTTCATCGTCATCGACCGCTTGACCAATGGCACCGTGGCCGCGGGCATGATCATCGCGCCGCCGGTCAGCCACGGCAGCGCCGCGCAGCACGGCAAGTTGGCCCATGTGGCCACCGAAGAGCGCGCCCAGCGCTTCGGCCAGCAGCCGGCCACCGTGTTGTTCAGCGGCTTGTCGGGCGCCGGCAAAAGCACCCTGGCCTATGCGGTTGAACGCAAGTTGTTCGACATGGGCCGCGCGGTGTTTGTACTGGATGGCCAGAACCTGCGCCACGACCTGAACAAAGGCTTGCCGCAGGATCGCGTCGGGCGTACCGAGAACTGGCGTCGTGCGGCTCACGTCGCACGCCAGTTCAACGAAGCCGGCCTGCTGACCCTGGCCGCGTTCGTTGCGCCGGATGCCGAAGGGCGTGAACAGGCCAAGGCACTGATCGGTGCCGACCGCTTGCTGACGGTCTACGTGCAGGCTTCGCCGCTGGTGTGCGCCGAGCGCGATCCACAAGGCTTGTACGCGGCCGGTGGGGATAACATCCCTGGCGAGTCCTTCCCCTACGACGTGCCGTTGAATGCCGATCTGGTGATCGACACCCAGGCCCTGTCGC
The DNA here is from genome assembly GCF_023651955.1 of Pseudomonas sp. Y39-6. Classification (NCBI taxonomy): domain Bacteria; kingdom Pseudomonadati; phylum Pseudomonadota; class Gammaproteobacteria; order Pseudomonadales; family Pseudomonadaceae; genus Pseudomonas; species Pseudomonas sp. Y39-6. The sequence goes on from NZ_CP069594.1 coordinate 901,889, forward strand.
TGGAAGACAGCGTCAAGCAAGTGCTGGAGCTGTTGCGTCAGCGCGGCGCGATCTAAACCTCGCCGCTACAAAAAAGCCCGCCACCGAGTGATCGGTGGCGGGCTTTTTCACATCCTCAAGATCGGGCTCGGTCAAATGTGGGAGGGGGCTTGCCCTCGATTGCAGAGTGTCAGTCAGAGCATCGGGTGACTGAACCACCGCTATCGGGGGCAAGCCCCCTCCCACCTTTTGATCAGTGGCGGCCTGGGTAGTCGGTGTGCAACTGTTTCAGCAGCGCATCCTTGTCTTCCCACAACCGGTTGATCCAGGCCTGGAACGCCAGCCGATACTCGCTATCCTGCTCATAATTCTTGCCAATGAACTCGGCCGGAATCTGCACCTCTTCGAACTGCACCACCACGTCCTGCACATTCCCACACAACAAGTCCCAGTAGCCTGGGCGCCCGGCGGGGTAGTGGATGGTCACATTGACCAATGACTTGAGCTGCTCACCCATGGCATCCAGCACAAACGCGATACCGCCAGCCTTGGGCTTGAGCAGGTAGCGAAACGGCGACTTCTGCTGCGCATGCTTGCCGACGGTAAACCGCGTGCCTTCGGCAAAGTTGAAAATGCCCACAGGGTTGGCGCGAAACTTAGCGCAGGTCTTGCGGGTGGTTTCCAGGTCCTTGCCTTTCTTCTCCGGGTGTTTTTCCAGGTAGGCCTTGGAGTAGCGCTTCATGAACGGAAAGCCCAACGCCCACCAGGCCAGGCCAATCACCGGCACCCAGATCAGTTCCTGCTTGAGAAAGAACTTCAGCGGGCGAATGCGGCGATTGAGCACGTATTGCAGGACCATGATGTCGACCCAGCTCTGGTGGTTGCTGGTCACCAGATAAGAGTGCTGGTAGTCCAGCCCTTCCAGGCCTTTGAGGTGCCAGCGGGTGCGCCGTACCAGGTTCATCCACGCCTTGTTGTTGCTGATCCAGGCTTCATGGGTGTGGTTCATCAGCCATTCGCTGAAACGTTTGGCGAACGGCAGGGCCTTGAACAGTGCGACGATGAACAGGAACGAACACAGCAGGATCGTGTTCAGCGCCAGCAGCAACGACGCGATTACCCCGCGCACGGCGGCAGGTAGAAAATCCAGCATTTAGATATCCATAGGTCGGTTGGCGGCTTGAATCGCGGTCAGGGCGATGGTGTACACAATGTCGTCGACCTGGGCGCCGCGCGGCAGGTCGTTCACCGGTTTGCGCAGGCCCTGGAGCATCGGCCCGAGGCTGACGCAATCGGCGCTGCGTTGTACCGCCTTGTGGGTGGTGTTGCCGGTGTTCAGGTCGGGGAACACGAAGACCGTGGCCTTGCCCGCCACCAGGCTGTTGGGCGCCAGTTGCCGGGCGACGGTTTCGTTGGCGGCGGCATCGTATTGCAACGGGCCGTCGATCAGCAGCGAACTTTGCTGTTCATGGGCGAGCAGGGTGGCTTCGCGGACCTTTTCCACCTCTTCGCCGCTGGCCGACTCACCGCTGGAATAGCTGATCATCGCCACCCGCGGGGTGATACCGAACGCGGCCGCCGAATCGGCGCTCTGCAGGGCGATTTCCGCCAGTTCGGCGGCGCTCGGGTGCGGGTTCATCACGCAGTCGCCGTACACCAGCACCTGTTCGGGGAACAGCATGAAGAACACCGACGACACCAGGGTGCAGCCCGGCGCGGTCTTGATCAGTTGCAGGGCCGGGCGGATGGTGTTCGCGGTGGAGTGGATAACGCCGGAGACCAGGCCGTCGACTTCATCCAGGGCGAGCATCATGGTCGCGATCACCACGGTGTCTTCGAGCTGCTGTTCGGCCATCGGCGCGTTGAGGCTTTTGCTTTTGCGCAACGCGACCATCGGTTCGACATAACGCTCGCGGATCAGGTCCGGGTCGAGAATCTCCAGGCCTTCGGGCAATTCGATGCCCTGGGCGCGGGCGACCGCTTCGACGTCCGCCGGCTTGGCCAGCAACACGCAGCGGGCAATGCCGCGGGCCTGGCAGATCGCGGCGGCTTGCACGGTCAACGGCTCGCTGCCTTCGGGCAGGACGATGCGCTTGTTGGCGGCCTGGGCGCGTTGGATCAACTGGTAGCGGAACACTGCCGGCGACAGGCGCATCTCCCGTGGCGTGCCGCAGCGTTGGTGCAGCCAGCGCGCATCGAGGTGGCTGGCGACGAAATCGGTGATGATCTCGGCGCGCTCACGGTCATCGATGGGGATTTCCTTGTTCAGGTTGTTGAGCAGGTTCGCTGTCTCATAGGAACCGGTACTCACCGACAGCACCGGCAACCCGGCCTGGAACGCGCCTCGGCAGAGGTCCATGATGCGCGGGTCGGGCAGGGTGTCGCTGGTCAGCAGCAGGCCGGCCAGGGGCACGCCGTTGATCGCCGCCAGGCTGACGGCGAGGATGATGTCGTCGCGGTCACCCGGTGTCACCACCAGCACGCCCGGCTTGAGCAGTTCCACGGTGTTGCGCATGGTGCGGGCGCAGATGATGATCTTGGTCATGCGCCGGGTTTCGTAATCCCCGGCGTTGAGGATCTGCGCGCTCATCAGGTCGGCGACGTCACGGGTGCGCGGCGCGTTGAGTTCGGGCTGGAAAGGAATGCAGCCGAGCAGGCGGAAATCCCCGCTGCGCAGCAACGGCGAATGCTCCTTGAGGCGCGCCGAGAAGGCCTCCATGCTTTCATCGGTGCGTACCTTGTTGAGGATCACGCCGAGCACTTTCGGGTCCTTCGGGCCGCCGAACAGTTGGGCCTGCAGCTCCACGCGGCCGGAGAGCTCGGTGAGCACTTCGTTTTCCGGCGCCGAGACCAGGATCACTTCCGCATCCAGGCTCTTGGCCAGGTGCAGGTTGACCCGCGCCGCATAGCTGGCGCTGCGGGTCGGCACCATGCCTTCGACGATCAGCACGTCCTTGCCCACGGCGGCCTGCTGATACAGGGTGATGATTTCTTCGAGCAACTCGTCGAGCTGGCCGTCGCCGAGCATCCGCTCGACATGGGCCAGGCCCAGGGGCTGCGGCGGTTTGAGGCCGTGGGTGCGCGCCACCAGTTCGGTGGAGCGTTCGGGGCCGGTGTCGCCGGGGTGCGGCTGGGCAATCGGTTTGAAGAAGCCGACTTTCAACCCGGCACGTTCAAGGGTGCGGACCAGCCCAAGGCTGATAGAGGTCAGACCCACACCAAAATCGGTGGGCGCGATAAAAAAAGTCTGCATGCGAATTCTCTGGAGGTGCATGGCTTCGGTGGCGCTCTATGGTTGAGTGCCTACCGGGAATCAGGCGCCAAGGTTATCGTTATTCGCGCTCCTGCGCACACCAGCCGCAGGCAAAGGGCTGGCCTATTTTTTCCAGGCGGCGTGCGGGGTCGAGCACCCAGGCGCGCGATTGCCAGGGCGGCTGGTGGCGCAGGTGCTGGGTGTGGCCGCAGGACAGCTCGGCAACCCAGTGCCGGTCGTCGTCCTGGTGGAATCCGATGATGACGACGGCCGTTGATTGGTCCCGTCCGTCCGGGTTCTGTTCGCTTTCGGGCAAATCCTTGTTTAGACTTGTCCGTTCTTCATTCTTATGCAAAAGGTCTCGCCCCATGACGATCGCCGCTAACAAGGCTGTCTCCATCGACTATACCCTGACCAACGACGCTGGTGAGGTCATCGACAGCTCAGCCGGCGGCGCGCCGCTGGTCTACCTGCAAGGCGCAGGCAACATTATCCCGGGCCTGGAAAACGCCCTGGTCGGCAAGAGCGTCGGTGATGAACTGACCGTTGTCGTAGAGCCTGAAAATGCTTACGGCGAATACTCCGCCGAACTGGTCAGCACCCTGAGCCGCAGCATGTTCGAAGGTGTCGACGAACTGGAAGTGGGCATGCAGTTCCACGCTTCCGCGCCGGACGGCCAAATGCAGATCGTCACCATCCGTGATCTGGACGGCGACGACGTCACTGTCGACGGTAACCACCCTCTGGCAGGCCAGCGCCTGAACTTCCAAGTGAAGATCGTTGCCATCCGCGACGCTTCCCAGGAAGAAGTCGCTCACGGCCACGTCCACGGTGAAGGCGGTCATCACCATTGATCGATGTTTTGATCAGGTGGTAGCAAAAACGCCCCGACTGGTTCGGGGCGTTTTTTTGTGCGTGCAATAAAGATGTATGGCGCCCAAACAAAAATGCCCCGGACCTTTCGGTACGGGGCATTTCTTAACTGTTACGCAGGTAAACCTGCGTGGCAGTTTATCGCTTAGGCTGCAGCAGCAAGGTTCAGAGCCTTGATGTGGCCGTTCAGGCGACCTTTATGGCGAGCAGCTTTGTTCTTGTGGATGATGCCTTTATCGGCCATACGGTCGATAACTGGCACAGCCAGAACGTAAGCAGCTTGAGCTTTTTCAGCGTCTTTTGCGTCAATGGCCTTAACTACATTCTTGATGTAGGTACGAACCATGGAACGCAGGCTGGCGTTGTGGCTGCGACGCTTCTCAGCCTGTTTTGCACGTTTTTTGGCGGAAGGTGTGTTGGCCACCGTCGAGCTCCTCGAAAGACTTTTTAGGAAATAGCAAACAAAATAGGCCGCGAATCATGCCGATGAGTTGATGGGTTGTCAAGGGCGGTTGATGCGAACTGCTGAGTGGTCGATCTGAAGAGGCGGGTGATTTATTTCCGGCGCTTGACCTGTAAACTCGCGAGCTTTGGCGCTGTGCTGTTGCAGGCGCGCAGTATCGCATAAGTAGGCGCGTAGTTCGCCTGCTCTTTATCTATAGGCGCAAACTCTTTCAATGAATCTGCTCAAATCGTTGGCTGCCGTCAGCTCAATCACGATGATTTCCCGGGTATTGGGGTTTGTGCGTGACACCTTGTTGGCACGCATTTTCGGCGCCAGCATGGCCACGGATGCGTTCTTCATTGCCTTTAAACTGCCCAACCTGTTGCGGCGGATCTTCGCCGAGGGCGCGTTTTCCCAGGCGTTCGTGCCGATTCTGGCGGAATACAAGACGCAGCAGGGCGAGGAGGCGACCCGCACATTCATTGCCTATGTCTCGGGCTTGCTGACCCTGGTGCTGATGCTGGTGACTGTGATCGGCATGCTCGCCGCGCCGTGGGTGATCTGGGCCACGGCGCCCGGTTTTGCCAATACGCCGGAAAAATTCGCGCTGACCACTGATCTGCTGCGGGTGACTTTCCCCTACATATTGCTGATTTCCCTGTCATCCCTGGCTGGCGCCATCCTCAATACCTGGAACCGTTTCTCGGTGCCGGCGTTCGTGCCGACCCTGCTTAACGTCAGCATGATTATTTTCGCGCTGTTCCTCACGCCTTACTTCGATCCACCGGTCATGGCCCTGGGCTGGGCCGTCCTGGCCGGCGGCCTGGCGCAATTGCTCTACCAACTGCCGCACCTGAAAAAGATCGGCATGCTCGTGTTGCCGCGCCTGAACCTCAAGGACACCGGCGTCTGGCGCGTGATGCGCAATATGCTGCCAGCGATCCTCGGGGTGTCGGTCAGCCAGATTTCCCTGATCATCAACACCGCGTTCGCCTCATTGCTGGTGTCCGGTTCGGTGTCGTGGATGTACTACGCCGATCGCTTGATGGAGCTGCCGTCCGGCGTCCTCGGCGTGGCCCTGGGCACGATTCTGCTGCCGACGCTGGCGCGTACTTACGCGAGCAAGGACCGCCATGAATACTCGCGCATTCTCGATTGGGGCCTGCGCCTGTGCTTCGTGCTGGTGTTGCCGTGCTCGCTGGCCCTGGGAATCCTCGCCGAGCCACTGACGGTGTCGTTGTTCCAGTACGGGCAATTCGGCGCGCACGATGCCTTGATGACTCAGCACGCGCTGATCGCTTACTCGGTCGGTCTGCTTGGGATTATCGTGATCAAAGTGCTGGCGCCGGGGTTCTACGCCCAGCAAAACATCCGCACGCCGGTGAAGATCGCGATCTTCACGCTGATCGTCACGCAACTGCTCAACCTGGTGTTCATCGGTCCGCTGGCGCATGCCGGCCTGGCCCTGGCCATCAGCGCCGGTGCCTGTATCAATGCCGGCCTGCTGTTTTACCAACTGCGCAAACAGCAGATGTTCCAGCCGCAGCCTGGCTGGGGCATGTTTGCCCTCAAGCTGCTGGTGGCGGTGGCGATGATGTCGGCGGTATTGCTGGGTCTGATGCACTTCATGCCGGCCTGGGATCAAGGCCATATGCTCGAGCGTTTCTTGCGCCTGGGCGTGCTGGTGGTGGCGGGCGTGGTGGTGTACTTCGGGATGTTGCTGCTGCAAGGTTTCCGCCTGCGGGATTTCAATCGCAAGGCGCTGGGTTAGCGAGTTTGCCGCGATAAAACCGGTGTTTTATCGATTCCATCCATTTTGCCCTGCGCTGTTGCCTGTGATCCGGGGCCGGGTGTGGTTATAATCGACCACTTTATGAGCAAGAAGCGCGTTATGCAGCTGGTTCGAGGTCTCCACAACCTGCGCCCCCAGCATCGGGGCTGCGTCGCCACTATTGGCAACTTTGACGGTGTACACCGTGGCCACCAGGCTATCCTGGCCCGGCTGCGCGAGCGTGCGGTCGAGTTGGGCGTGCCCAGCTGCGTGGTGATTTTTGAGCCACAGCCGCGGGAATTCTTTACCCCGGAAACCGCGCCAGCGCGCCTGGCCCGCTTGCGCGACAAGCTGCAACTGTTGGCCGAGGAGGGCGTGGACCGTGTGCTGTGCCTGGCCTTCAACCAGCGTTTGCGCAGCCTCAGCGCCGCCGAGTTCGTCGACCGTATCCTGGTGGATGGCTTGGGCGTACAGCACCTGGAGGTCGGCGACGACTTCCGTTTCGGCTGTGATCGGGTCGGCGATTTCGATTTTCTGCAGCACGCCGGCGTAACCCAGGGTTTTACCGTCGAAGCCGCGCAAACCGTCGAACTGGACGGCCTGCGCGTGAGCAGTACCCAGGTGCGTAATGCCCTGGCCGCTGCCGACTTCGCCTTGGCCGAGCGTTTGCTCGGTCGCCCGTTCCGCATTGCCGGGCGGGTATTGCACGGCCAGAAGCTGGCGCGCCAACTGGGCACGCCAACCGCCAACGTGCAGCTCAAGCGCCGTCGTGTGCCGCTGACCGGGGTTTACCTGGTGAGCGTCGACATCGACGGCCAATCGTGGCCGGGAGTCGCCAATATAGGCGTCAGGCCCACGGTTGCAGGTGATGGCAAGGCCCACCTGGAAGTTCACCTTTTGGATTTTGCCGGTGATCTGTATGACCGGCGTTTGACGGTGGTTTTCCACCAAAAGCTGCGTGAAGAGCAGCGTTTCGCCTCCCTCGAGGCGTTGAAAACGGCGATCAATGCGGATGTCGCCGCCGCCCGTGCCCTAGCCGCACCTAGCGCCCATCGCTAACCGAAGAGCCTTAAATGACCGACTATAAAGCCACGCTAAACCTTCCGGACACCGCCTTCCCAATGAAGGCCGGCCTGCCACAGCGCGAACCGCAGATCCTGCAGCGCTGGGACAGTATTGGCCTGTACGGAAAGTTGCGCGAAATTGGCAAGGATCGTCCGAAATTCGTCCTGCACGACGGCCCTCCTTATGCCAACGGCACGATTCACATCGGTCATGCGCTGAACAAGATTCTCAAGGACATGATCGTCCGCTCGAAGACCCTTTCGGGCTTCGACGCGCCGTATGTCCCGGGTTGGGATTGCCACGGCCTGCCGATCGAACACAAAGTCGAAGTGACCCACGGCAAGAACCTGGGCGCCGATAAAACCCGCGAACTGTGCCGTGCCTACGCCACCGAGCAGATCGAAGGGCAGAAGTCCGAGTTCATCCGCCTGGGTGTCCTGGGTGACTGGGCCAATCCCTACAAGACCATGGACTTCAAGAACGAGGCCGGTGAAATCCGCGCCTTGGCCGAAATCGTCAAGGGCGGTTTCGTGTTCAAGGGCCTCAAGCCCGTGAACTGGTGCTTCGACTGCGGTTCGGCCCTGGCTGAAGCGGAAGTCGAGTACGAAGACAAGAAGTCCTCGACCATCGACGTGGCCTTCCCGATCGCCGACGACGCCAAGCTGGCCGCGGCCTTTGGCCTGGCAAGCCTGGCCAAGCCAGCCGCCATCGTGATCTGGACCACCACCCCGTGGACCATCCCCGCCAACCAGGCGCTGAACGTCCACCCGGAATTCACCTACGCCCTGGTGGATGTCGGTGATCGCCTGCTGGTGCTGGCCGAAGAGATGGTCGAAGCCTGCCTGGCGCGTTACGCGCTGGAAGGTTCGGTGATCGCCACCACCACCGGTTCCGCGCTGGAACTGATCAACTTCCGTCACCCGTTCTACGACCGCCTGTCGCCGGTGTACCTGGCTGACTACGTTGAACTGGGCGCCGGCACCGGCATCGTTCACTCCGCGCCTGCTTACGGCGTAGACGACTTCGTGACCTGCAAGGCCTACGGCATGGTCAACGACGACATCTTGAACCCGGTGCAGAGCAACGGTGTTTATGCGCCGTCCCTGGAATTCTTCGGTGGCCAGTTCATCTTCAAGGCCAACCAGCCGATCATCGACAAGCTGTCGGAAGTCGGCGCGCTGCTGCACACCGAGACCATCAAGCACAGCTACATGCACTGCTGGCGCCACAAGACCCCGCTGATCTACCGCGCCACTGCGCAGTGGTTCATCGGCATGGATAAAGAACCGGTCAGCGGCGACACCTTGCGCAACCGCGCGATCAAAGCCATCGAAGACACCAAGTTCGTCCCGGCCTGGGGCCAGGCGCGCCTGCACTCGATGATCGCCAACCGTCCGGACTGGTGCATCTCCCGCCAGCGCAACTGGGGCGTGCCGATCCCGTTCTTCCTCAACAAGGAAAGCGGCGAGCTGCACCCGCGTACCGTCGAGCTGATGGAAGTCGTGGCCCAGCGCGTTGAGCAGGAAGGCATCGAGGCCTGGTTCAAGCTGGACGCCGCCGAGCTGTTGGGCGACGAAGCGCCGCTGTACGACAAGATCAGCGACACCCTCGACGTGTGGTTCGACTCCGGCACCACCCATTGGCACGTGCTGCGCGGTTCGCACCCGATGGGGCATGCGGCCGGCCCGCGCGCCGACCTGTACCTGGAAGGTTCGGACCAGCACCGTGGCTGGTTCCACTCGTCGCTTTTGACCGGTTGCGCCATCGACGACCACGCACCGTACCGCGAACTGCTGACCCACGGTTTCACCGTCGACGAAAACGGCCGCAAGATGTCCAAGTCCCTGGGCAACGTGATCGCGCCGCAAAAGGTCAACGACACCCTGGGCGCCGATATCATGCGTCTGTGGGTGGCCTCGACCGATTATTCGGGCGAGATGGCCGTGTCGGAGCAGATCCTGCAGCGTAGCGCCGATGCCTACCGCCGTATCCGCAATACCGCACGCTTCATGCTGTCGAACCTGACCGGTTTCAACCCGGCCACCGACATCCTGCCGGCCGAGGACATGCTCGCCCTGGACCGTTGGGCCGTGGACCGTACCCTGTTGCTGCAGCGCGAGTTGCAAGAGCACTACGGCGAATACCGCTTCTGGAACGTCTACTCGAAGATCCACAACTTCTGCGTGCAGGAGCTGGGCGGTTTCTACCTCGACATCATCAAGGATCGCCAGTACACCACCGGCGTCAACAGCAAGGCGCGCCGCTCGGCGCAGACCGCGCTGTACCACATCTCCGAAGCGCTGGTGCGCTGGATCGCACCGATCCTGGCCTTCACCGCCGACGAACTGTGGGAATACCTGCCGGGCGAGCGCAACGAATCGGTGATGCTCAACACTTGGTACGAAGGCCTGACCGAACTGCCGGCCGACTTCGAACTGGGCCGCGAGTACTGGGACGGCGTGATGGCGGTGAAAGTGGCCGTGAACAAGGAGCTGGAAGTGCAGCGCGCGGCCAAGGCCGTCGGTGGCAACCTGCAAGCCGAAGTCACCCTGTTTGCCGAGGAAGGCCTGAGCGCCGACCTGGCCAAGCTGAGCAACGAACTGCGCTTCGTGCTGATCACCTCCACCGCGAGCCTGGCGCCATTCGCCCTGGCCCCGGCGGATGCCGTGGCCACCGAAGTGCCTGGCCTGAAGCTCAAAGTCGTCAAGTCGGCCTTCCCCAAGTGCGCCCGTTGCTGGCACTGCCGTGAAGATGTCGGCGTGAACCCTGAGCATCCGGAAATCTGCGGTCGTTGCGTCGACAACATCAGCGGTGCCGGCGAGGTTCGTCACTATGCCTAACGCCAGTCGTTTCGGACGTCTTGGCTGGCTCGTATTGAGCGTGCTGGTCCTGGTCATCGACCAGGTCAGCAAGGCTCACTTCGAGGGCTCCCTGGAGATGTTCCAGCAGATCGTGGTGATCCCGGATTACTTCAGCTGGACGCTGGCCTATAACACCGGCGCGGCGTTCAGCTTCCTGGCCGATGGCGGCGGCTGGCAGCGCTGGTTGTTCGCCCTGATCGCCGTGGTGGTCAGTGCGGTGCTGGTGGTCTGGCTCAAGCGCCTGGGGCGCGATGACACCTGGCTGGCCATCGCCTTGGCGCTGGTGCTGGGTGGCGCGCTGGGCAACCTGTACGACCGCATCGCCCTGGGCCATGTGATCGACTTCATTCTGGTGCATTGGCAGAACCGCTGGTACTTCCCCGCGTTCAATTTTGCCGACAGCGCCATCACCGTCGGTGCAATCATGCTGGCACTCGATATGTTCAAAAGTAAGAAAACCGGAGAGACCGTTCATGACTGATCAGGTATTGGCTGAACAACGCATCGGCCAGAACACGGAAGTCACCTTGCATTTCGCATTGCGCCTGGAGAATGGCGACACGGTCGACAGCACGTTCGACAAATCCCCGGCGACCTTCAAGGTGGGCGATGGCAACCTGCTGCCGGGTTTTGAAGCGGCCTTGTTCGGCTTCAAGGCCGGCGACAAGCGCACCCTGCAGATCCTGCCGGAAAACGCCTTTGGCCAGCCCAACCCGCAAAACGTACAGATCATCCCGCGTTCGCAGTTCCAGGACATGGAACTGTCGGAAGGCCTGCTGGTGATCTTCAACGATGCGGCGAACACCGAGCTGCCGGGTGTGGTCAAAGCCTTCGATGACGCGCAAGTGACCATCGACTTCAACCACCCGTTGGCCGGTAAAACCTTGACGTTTGACGTAGAAATCTTCGACGTTAAAGCGCTCTAACTGACAGAACCGGCTCCTGCGGGCGCTGGCTTGTGTGGGAGCTGGCTTGCCTGCGATGGCATCACCTCGGTGTACCTGATACACCGAGTCGACCGCATCGCAGGCAAGCCAGCTCCCACAAAGACACGAGGCACAGCATGCAAATCAAACTCGCCAACCCCCGTGGCTTCTGCGCCGGCGTGGACCGCGCGATCGAAATCGTCAACCGTGCCCTGGAAGTCTTCGGGCCGCCGATTTATGTGCGCCATGAAGTCGTCCACAACAAATTCGTGGTCGAAGACTTGCGCGCTCGCGGCGCCATCTTTGTCGAAGAGCTCGACCAGGTGCCGGACGACGTTATCGTTATCTTCAGCGCCCACGGCGTATCCCAGGCGGTGCGGACCGAAGCAGCAGGCCGCGGCCTGAAAGTGTTCGATGCCACCTGCCCATTGGTTACCAAGGTGCATATCGAAGTCGCGCGCTACAGCCGCGATGGCCGTGAATGCATCCTGATCGGCCACGCCGGCCACCCGGAAGTCGAAGGCACCATGGGCCAGTACGATGGCAGCAACGGTGGCGCAATCTACCTGGTGGAAGACGAAAAAGACGTCGCCAACCTGCAGGTACGCAACCCTGAGCGTTTGGCCTTCGTCACCCAGACCACGTTGTCGATGGACGACACCAGCCGAGTGATCGATGCCTTGCGCACACGCTTCCCGGCAATTGGCGGCCCACGCAAGGACGACATCTGCTACGCCACGCAAAACCGCCAGGACGCAGTCAAGCAACTGGCCGATGAATGTGATGTGGTGCTGGTTGTCGGCAGCCCTAACAGCTCCAACTCCAACCGCCTGCGTGAACTGGCTGAACGCATGGCCACGCCGGCGTACCTGATCGACGGCGCCGAGGACATGCAGCGCAGCTGGTTCGACGGCGTCGAGCGCATCGGCATCACTGCGGGCGCCTCGGCACCGGAAGTGCTGGTGCGCGGTGTGATCCAGCAGTTGCAGGCCTGGGGCGCCACCGGTGCCGATGAGTTGGCCGGTCGTGAGGAGAACATCACTTTCTCCATGCCCAAGGAGCTGCGGGTGCGTTCGCTGCTCTGAGTCCCAGGGTGTTGAGCGAGCCCCGGCATAATGCCTGCTCGGTTTTATCCCGGCGCAGGCTGATGCGTCCGCTGGGGGCCAGCACCACTTGAAACAGGCTTTGTGCCTGATCCGTGGCGCATACATGCACGGTGCCGGCACGAAAGCCCCCGCCGGCAAAGACCGGCTCGCCCAGCCCGCTGAAGCGTACCTGGCTCCTGACCGGGCCATTGCCCACGATCGGTACGCGCCCATTGTCCTGATGCTCCAGCAGTACGGGATTATCGTCGTCCAGATGGCCTCGCCCGTTCAGGTCCACGATCACCCGCCAGCCCCTGCTCCAATCGTCGTCCAAGGCATGAATGACTACCGCCCGGTTGCGTGCGATGGCTTCGCTGCGCGCATAGCGCAGGCCGCCAACCAGAGACTGGGCCGCACTTTGTCGCTGCTGGGATTCCAGCAGCCCCTTGAAACTGGGGACCGCCAGCTGCGTGAGGATGCCGCTCAGGATCAGCCCGAGCAGTAGTTCGATCAGGGTGAAGCCTCGTTGTGTCATGTGCGGTCCCTCCGTGGACGCGATGAATATTCAGGTGGCATGCCTAGGTATAGCGCTCCGGTCGTGGCGTTGAGTGCTGGCCTTTATGTCCAAAGTATTTCCCTTTGTTCCGGGAGCGGCACAGGCCGAAAACCGCCGCTAGTCTTGGGCCGCACAGCAGGTTTTTCCTGCTTTTTCCGGCCTTTGACAGGGATGACGACGGTAATGCTTGCTTGCTCGACTGCTTTGTTTCGACCGGTGACTTCCCGCCACCAAACCGGCATGACCCTGATCGAGGTGGTGGTGGCGGTGCTGATTCTGGTGATCGGCCTGCTGGGCGCTGCGGTGGTCCAGCTCAATGCGCTCAAGTACACCGACAGTACGCGGATGACCAGCCAGGCCAGCTTCATCGCCTACGACATGCTGGACCGCATTCGCGCCAATGCTGGCGCCGACTATTCGTGGGTGCGAACCGAGCGCGCACCACTGTTCACGTCGACGGGCAGCGTGCGCGACCTCGACCTGCACGATTTCGAGGCCAATATCATCGGTTTCGCCGGCGACAGCGGCAGTGGCTCGGTGCTCGTTCGTGCCGATGAGGTGACCGTGAGCATCAGTTGGGATGATGCCAGGGGGGCAAAAAAAGCCGGGGCGAGGGAAACGCTCACACTCACCAGCCGCATCGCCGATGAATCGCAGGTGTCGCAATGAATCGGCGGGTGCGGGGTTTCAGTGTGTTGGAGCTGCTGCTGGCGTTGACGCTCGGGTTGGTGCTGAGCCTTGGGTTCAGCCAAATCGCCATCAGCGCTCGAACCACCGATGCCAGCCAGCAGGCCGCCATGCTGCTGCAGGATGATGCGCGGTTTGCGCTTGGCAAGCTGATTCAGGACATTCGCCTGGCGGGCATGTTCGGTTGCCTGGCTACGGCATCGATCGAAGGTGCGCCGTTGGCTTTCGATCGACCAATCAGCTGGAGTGCCACGGGTGACGCAAGGTCGCTGACGCTGGTCAGCGCTGAGGTCGGCGAGGACGGCGGCGCGCCGGATTGGACCGTATTGTCCGACTGCTCCGGCTCTGCCCACGCTTATGCCGGTACGCCACCACCCGCCGTGCCGGGGCAGATACGCTTTGCGATACGCCAGCTCACCTACACCTTCGAGGCTGGCCAGCTGAAAGTCAGTACCCCGTCAGCCCCGGCCAAGGCGGTGCTGGTGGACAACGTGCAGGCGTTCGAGATCAGTTTCGGCGTGGCAGCCAAGCCTGACTCGACGCCGGTGGTGGGGTATGACCCCGGCCCGGCCGACAATTCGCTGATACGCAGTGTACGCATCCGTTTGACGCTGCAAGACCCGGACGGGTTGGTGAAGGCGCAAACCTGGAGCGTGGTTGCAGCGCTGCGCAACCGGCTGGGGTAGGGCGACCATGGCAGGGTTTCGTGTTGTTGAACGACGGCAGGTGGGCATGGTGCTGCTGATCAGCCTGGTATTCCTGTTGTTGTTATCGCTGATCGCATTGTCTTCGATGCAGGGTGCGGTGTCCCAGCAGAAGGTCGTTGGCAGTGTCTGGCATCGCAACCAGTCGCTGCAAAGTGCCGAAAGTGGCCTGAGGCTGGGGGAGGCGGCCGTGCGGCGGGCAGGCGCCGCGTGGCCTGTGTGCGCGTCGATCATCACCTGTGCGCCGCCGCGCGAGTCGTCTTCGGTGATAGCTCCCGGAACCGATCCCGTTTCGAGGGTGAACTGGGCCGCCATGGACGGCGGTCTTTACGCGGTTCAAGCGCTCGGGCCTGTCGTGGGGCTGGCTCATTTGCCTGCGCAGATGCCGGCAATGCTCTATCGGGTTACGGCGGTGGGGCTCCGTGGCCAATCGCGCACGGTGCTGGAGGCCATGTATGCGCGGGTGGACGAGGGAGGGCGCTCGCGGTTTCAGCGAGTGATGTGGCGACAACTTTACTGAGGAGCGGCGCAATGGGCATGGATAGCCAGGGTTTTACATTGATTGAGTTACTGACTGCCGTGGCGATCGTCGCGGTGCTGGCCGGTGTCGTTTATCCGGCGTATGTCGGCCATGTGAACAAGGCCTATCGCGCGGAAATTGTCGTGCTGTTGACCGAGCAAGCTCAGTCTCTGGAGCGGTATTACACGAGCAATGGCAGTTTTATTGATGCAAGCGGCGTCAGCGTCGGCAATGATCGCTATAGAATCACGGCTGCGCTGAACCCTCAGGATTTCAGCCTGCTGGCCACACCAGGCGTCGACTCTGTCATGGCAGGCGACGCTTGCGGGGCATTCAGCCTGACCAGTAGCGGTGCGCGGACCAACCCCGGAGCGGCCCCAGGCATGTCACGCAAGACATGCTGGGGGCAGTGATGGGTGTACTCCATGAGTGGGCGCCGAGTGCGCTTTTCCCTTTTTATCGGCTGGATCAAATGATGGCTAAGCAACAGCGAGTGGTGGTGGTCGGTGGCGGAGTAATCGGCTTGTTGACGGCGTTCAACCTGGCGACCCAGGGCCTGGCAGTCGTACTGCTGGAGCGCTCGGGGCTCGGGCAGGAGTCCTCGTGGGCAGGCGGCGGCATTGTCTCGCCACTGTACCCGTGGCGCTACAGCCCGGCAGTCACGGCTTTGGCTCATTGGTCCCAGGACTTTTATCCACAGCTGGCCGAGCGCTTGTTTGCCGATACCGGCGTTGATCCGGAGGTCCACACCACCGGGCTCTACTGGCTGGACCTGGAGGATGAAGCCGACGCATTGGCCTGGGCCGCCCGTGAAGGACGACCATTGAGCAAGGTGGATGTGTCGGTCGCCCATGATGCGGTTCCGGTGCTGGGCGGTGGTTACTCCCAGGCGATCTACATGGCGAATGTGGCGAATGTGCGCAACCCGCGCCTGATCAAATCCCTCAAGGCGGCGCTGCTGGCGCTCCCAGGCGTGAGGATTCATGAACAGTGCGAAGTTGACGGCTTTGTGTTGGACGGCGACAACGTCGTCGGCGTGAATACGCCTGCCGGGCCGGTGCTCGGTGATCAGGTCGTGCTTGCGGCGGGGGCCTGGAGTGGGCAGTTGCTGGACAAGCTGGGCCTGTCGCTGCCGGTTGAGCCGGTCAAAGGCCAGATGATTTTGTACAAATGCGCCTCGGACTTTCTGTCGAGCATGGTCCTGGCCAACGGACGTTATGCGATCCCGCGGCGTGACGGGCACATTCTGATTGGCAGTACCCTGGAACATGAAGGGTTCGACAAGACGCCGACCGGATCGGCGCTGGAGAGCCTGAAGGCTTCGGCCGTGGAGTTGATTCCCGCCCTGGCGGATGCCGAGGTGGTTGGCCATTGGGCGGGCCTGCGGCCAGGCTCGCCGGAAGGTATTCCCTACATCGGTCCTGTCCCCGGTTTCAACGGGCTGTGGCTCAATTGCGGGCATTACCGCAACGGCCTCGTGCTGGCGCCGGCGTCGTGCCAGTTATTCGCCGATTTGTTGCTGGGGCACACGCCGATCATCGACCCTGCGCCCTACGCGCCCGCAGGTCGGATCAACGTTGGATAGCTTTCGGCCCTTGCTCCAGATGCGCCTGGGTGCAATACCATTCTTGCCGTGAGCTCAGTGCTCGGTCCTGCGGCAGATGTACGCCGCAGTGAGCGCAGCGCACCATTGGCGTTGCGTCGGGTTCGCCGGAGCGTTGTTGTTTGACGGCCGGGTTTTTGAATTTGCGCCAGAACCATACCGCGGCAGCAATGACGGCAATCCAGAACAGTAGACGAACCATGATGGGCAGTTTCTCGACAAGGAATGCGCCAGTTTAGCCAAGGACGTGGCAGGCGCACAGCGCAATAACGCTTGCGCATAAAAAAGGGAGCCCCGAGGGCTCCCTTTTTACGTTGCGTCGGATGATCAGTCGAACACACCGAAGGTCATGTAGCTGAACCACGAGCGGTCCTGGTTGTTGCCCAGGGCTTGCGGCGCTTGTTCTTCGATCACATCGCCATTTTCATCATGGGGCTTGAGGTCCGCAGGGATGGCTTCCTTGGCGTCCTGGAACTGTTTCATCACGTCCTGGTTGGCGCGGGTTTCACCCGGCGGCAGCGGTGGACGCGACTCGATCAGGCCCAGGGTGTACTTGCTCAGCCACGAACGGTTGTCCGCTTCGGCAACCTGAGGCACGAACTGGCCGTCTTTCAGGCTTGGGTGATCCGGGTAGTTGAGCTTCAGGGTTTCCAGGCTGGTGGCCGCCAGGGCGTCCAGGTGCAGGCGCTGGTAGGCCTCGGTCATCACCGCCAGGCCGTCACCCACGGAAGGGGTTTCCTGAAAGTTTTCCACGACATAGCGACCACGGTTGGCGGCTGCCACGTAAGCCTGACGGGTCAGGTAGTAGTGGGCCACGTGGATTTCGTAGGAGGCCAGCAGGTTACGCAGGTAGATCATGCGCTGCTTGGCGTCCGGCGCGTAGCGGCTGTTGGGATAGCGGCTGGTCAGCTGGGCGAACTCGTTGTAGGAGTCGCGGGCAGCGCCCGGGTCACGCTTGGTCATGTCCAGCGGCAGGAAGCGCGCCAGCAGGCCAACGTCCTGGTCGAACGAGGTCAGGCCCTTGAGGTAGTAGGCATAGTCGACGTTCGGGTGCTGCGGGTGCAGGCGGATAAAACGCTCGGCGGCGGACTTGGCGGCTTCCGGCTCGGCGTTCTTGTAGTTGGCGTAGATCAGCTCGAGCTGGGCCTGGTCGGCGTAGCGCCCGAACGGATAGCGCGACTCCAGGGCCTTCAGCTTGGCTGTGGCACTGGTGTAGCTATTATTGTCCAAGTCTTTTTGAGCTTGTTGATACAGCTCGACTTCGCTCAGGTTTTCGTCGACGACTTCCTTTGTTGACGAGCAAGCAGCAGTCATGGCGAGGATGGCGATCAGCAGCAGGTGTTTCACTTGCATGGCGGCTTGCGTCCCTATGACGGCCGCTGTCTTGGGCGGGGCCGTCCTGTTATGATGAGCGCCCCGTTGAAAGCATCGGGGCAAAAGACGCCGTATTTAACCACAAGCGCGCAGCCGAAACCAAAGGCTGTGCCACGCCTAGTCTGAGCATGTCCGATAAAATTGAACTTCGCGCAGAGGTGCCGTCCGAATTGGGCGGCCAACGCCTCGATCAAGTCGCCGCACAATTATTCGCTGAGCACTCGCGCTCGCGCCTTTCCGCCTGGATCAAAGACGGCCGCCTGACTGTGGATGGAGCGGTTATCCGCCCGCGAGACATAGTCCATGGCGGTGCGATTCTTGAGCTGACTGCCGAGCAGGAAGCCCAGGGAGAATGGATCGCCCAGGACATCGAGCTGGACATCGTCTATGAAGACGACGACATCCTGGTCATCAACAAACCCGCAGGCCTGGTGGTTCACCCGGCGGCCGGGCACGCTGATGGCACCTTGCTCAATGCTCTGTTGCACCATGTGCCGGACATCATCAATGTCCCGCGCTGCGGCATCGTACACCGCCTGGACAAGGACACGACCGGCTTGATGGTGGTGGCCAAGACCATTCAGGCCCAGACGCAGCTGGTTACACAGTTGCAGAGCCGCAGCGTCAGCCGGATCTACGAGTGCATCGTGATCGGCGTCGTGGTGGCGGGTGGCAAGATCAATGCGCCTATCGGTCGTCACGGCCAGCAGCGCCAGCGTATGGCGGTGATGGAAGGCGGCAAGCAGGCCGTCAGCCACTACCGTGTGCTGGAGCGTTTCCGGTCCCACACCCATGTGCGGGTCAAGCTGGAAACCGGCCGTACCCACCAGATTCGTGTACACATGGCGCACATCAACTTCCCGTTGGTCGGAGATCCGGCCTACGGCGGTCGCTTCCGTATTCCGCCGGCGGCCAGTGTCACCATGGTTGAATCGCTGAAGTCCTTCCCGCGTCAGGCGCTGCATGCGCGGTTCCTGGAGCTGGATCATCCGACGAGCGGTAAGCGGATGAGCTGGGAATCGCCTCTGCCGGACGATCTGGTCTGGTTGCTGTCGCTGCTCAGGCAGGATCGCGAGGCATTTATCGGATGAGTGACTGGCTGATTCCTGACTGGCCCGCGCCGGCTCAGGTCAAGGCCTGCGTCACCACCCGTGCGGGCGGCGTCAGCCTGGCGCCGTTCGACAGCCTCAACCTGGGCGATCACGTCGAGGACAGCCCCGAGGCTGTGCTTGAAAATCGCCGTCGCCTCACCGAAGTCTTTCATGTCCGGCCGGCCTGGCTCCGCCAGGTCCACGGCGTGAACGTGGTCGAGGCCGACCCCGAGCGCATTGCCGAAGCCGACGGCAGTTGGACCAGCACGCCGGGCATCGCCTGCACCTCCATGACCGCCGATTGCCTGCCTGCGTTGTTCTGCAACCGCGCCGGCACACGCGTCGCCGCCGCTCACGCGGGTTGGCGTGGCTTGGCCGCGGGCGTGCTGGAGGCCACCGCCGAAAGCCTGCAAGCCGAGCCTGCCGACATATTGGTCTGGCTGGGCCCGGCCATTGGCCCGCAAGCCTTCGAAGTCGGCCCGGAAGTGCGGGAAGCGTTCGTGCAGCAACTGCCGGGCACCGCCCAGGCCTTTGTGCCCAGTCGCAACCCCGGCAAGTTCATGGCCGACATCTACCAGCTGGCCCGTTTGCGCCTGGCTGCCCGCGGTATCACTGCCGTTTACGGTGGCGGGTTCTGCACCGTGAACGATCCGCGCTTCTTTTCTTTCCGCCGCAGTCCACGCACGGGTCGGTTCGCCTCCCTTATTTGGTTGGAGCGCTAGACTCTTCTGATCTACGTCAACTGTCCGACGCTTGAATCTCCCAGAATCGACCACATCTATAGGGCTATCTGGCAGGTTTCTTCATTCAGGATGTGTTTGTAGCTCCGGCCTGCTCAAAAGGAAGGTGACTAATGCGTATTGATCGTTTAACCAGCAAACTGCAATTGGCCTTATCGGACTCCCAGTCCCTGGCAGTCGGCCTCGACCACCCGGCCATTGAGCCTGCGCACTTGATGCAGGCGCTCCTGGAACAGCAAGGTGGTTCTATCAAGCCCTTGCTGATGCAGGTGGGCTTCGACGTCAACAGCCTGCGCAAAGAGTTGAGCAAAGAGCTCGACCAACTGCCGAAAATCCAGAATCCTACGGGCGACGTGAATATGTCCCAGGACCTGGCGCGCCTGCTCAATCAAGCGGACCGCCTGGCTCAGCAGAAGGGCGACCAGTTCATCTCCAGCGAGCTGGTGCTGCTCGCCGCCATGGACGAAAACAGCAAGCTCGGCAAATTGTTGCTGGGCCAGGGCGTCAGCAAAAAAGCCCTGGAAAACGCCATCAACAACCTGCGTGGCGGCGAAGCGGTGAACGACCCCAACCACGAGGAGTCGCGCCAGGCCCTGGATAAATACACTGTCGACCTGACCAAGCGCGCCGAAGAAGGCAAGCTGGACCCGGTGATCGGCCGTGACGACGAGATTCGTCGCACCATCCAGGTCCTGCAGCGCCGTACCAAGAACAACCCGGTGCTGATCGGTGAGCCTGGCGTGGGTAAAACCGCGATTGCCGAGGGCCTGGCCCAGCGCATCATCAACGGTGAAGTGCCTGACGGCCTCAAGGGCAAGCGCCTGCTGTCCCTGGACATGGGGTCGCTGATCGCTGGCGCCAAATTCCGCGGCGAGTTCGAAGAGCGTCTCAAATCCCTGCTTAACGAGCTGTCGAAGCAGGAAGGGCAGATCATTCTGTTTATCGACGAGTTGCACACCATGGTCGGCGCCGGTAAAGGCGAAGGCTCGATGGACGCCGGCAACATGCTCAAGCCTGCCTTGGCGCGGGGTGAGTTGCACTGCGTGGGTGCCACCACGCTCAACGAATACCGCCAGTACATCGAGAAGGATGCAGCCCTTGAGCGGCGCTTCCAGAAAGTGCTGGTGGAAGAGCCGAGCGAAGAAGACACCATCGCGATCCTGCGGGGCCTGAAAGAACGCTATGAGGTCCACCACAAGGTAGCGATCACTGACGGCGCGATCATTGCGGCGGCGAAATTGAGCCATCGCTATATCACCGACCGGCAGTTGCCCGACAAGGCCATCGACCTGATCGACGAAGCGGCCAGCCGTATCCGCATGGAGATTGACTCCAAGCCGGAAGTGCTCGACCGTCTGGATCGGCGCCTGATTCAACTGAAAGTCGAATCCCAGGCACTGAAAAAAGAAGAGGACGAAGCGGCGAAAAAACGTCTGGAAAAACTTCAGGAAGAAATCCTCCGCTTGGAGCGCGAGTACTCGGACCTCGAGGAAATCTGGAACGCGGAAAAAGCTGAAGTACAGGGTTCGGCACAGATCCAGCAAAAGATCGAGCAGTCGCGCCAGGAGCTGGAAACCGCACGCCGTAAGGGCGACCTGAACCGCATGGCCGAGTTGCAGTACGGGGTGATCCCGGACCTGGAGCGCAGCCTGCAGATGGTCGACCAGCATGGTCACAGCGAGAACCAATTGCTGCGCAGCAAGGTGACCGAGGAAGAAATTGCCGAAGTTGTCTCGAAGTGGACCGGTATCCCCGTGTCGAAAATGCTCGAAGGCGAGCGCGACAAGCTGATGAAGATGGAAAGCCTGTTGCACCAGCGCGTCATCGGCCAGGAAGAGGCGGTGGTGGCGGTGTCCAACGCGGTACGGCGTTCCCGTGCCGGGTTGTCCGACCCGAATCGCCCAAGTGGCTCGTTCATGTTCCTCGGCCCTACCGGTGTGGGTAAGACCGAGTTGTGCAAGGCCTTGGCCGAGTTCCTCTTCGACACCGAAGAAGCCATGGTGCGGATCGATATGTCCGAGTTCATGGAGAAACATTCCGTGGCTCGCCTGATCGGGGCGCCACCGGGCTACGTAGGCTACGAGGAAGGCGGTTACCTGACCGAAGCGGTACGGCGCAAGCCTTACTCGGTGATCCTGCTGGATGAGGTCGAGAAGGCCCACCCGGACGTGTTCAACATCTTGCTGCAGGTGCTGGAAGATGGCCGGCTGACGGACAGCCACGGGCGTACTGTGGATTTCCGCAACACGGTGATCGTGATGACCTCCAACCTGGGGTCGGTGCAGATCCAGGAACTGGTGGGCGATCGTGAAGCCCAGCGCGCAGCGGTGATGGATGCGCTGACCACGCACTTCCGCCCGGAATTCATCAACCGGGTCGATGAAGTGGTGATCTTCGAGCCTTTGGCACGGGATCAGATCGCGGGCATCACCGAGATCCAGTTGGGCCGCCTGCGCAGCCGTCTGGCCGAGCGCGAGCTGGCGCTGGAGCTGAGCCCCGAGGCGTTGGACAAGCTGATCGCGGTCGGTTACGACCCGGTGTATGGCGCACGGCCGTTGAAGCGTGCGATCCAGCGCTGGATCGAAAACCCGCTGGCCCAGCTGATTCTGTCGGGCAGCTTTATGCCGGGCACCAGCGTCAAGGCCACGGTGGAAAACGACGAAATCGTCTTCCACTGAGTTCGGTCGGTCGGGCTATAAAGAGAGGGCCTCGCGTTGCGAGGCCTTTTTTTTCGATAGGGCGTTGAACTGTAAGGCAAAGGCTTGTAAAGTGCGCCCCGCAGCAACGTCAGCCCACGGGTTTCTTCTCCCCAAGAAGAAATCAGAAAGAAGCGCAAATCATTGTCTTAAAAGCAATTTAAAGGGTTGACAGGGGTTTTTAAGATTGTAGAATAGCGCGCCTCAGAGACGCGAACGTAGCGATACGGACGCATCGAAGAGAAGGTTACACCGCAGTAAAAGTTGTACATTTGAAATGTGTAGTTCCGTGATAGCTCAGTCGGTAGAGCAAATGACTGTTAATCATTGGGTCCCAGGTTCGAGTCCTGGTCACGGAGCCAATTTCAAAACCGGGGTATAGCGCAGTCCGGTAGCGCGCCTGCTTTGGGAGCAGGATGTCAGGAGTTCGAATCCCCTTACCCCGACCATTTTTGGGTCGTTAGCTCAGTTGGTAGAGCAGTTGGCTTTTAACCAATTGGTCGTAGGTTCGAATCCCACACGACCCACCATTTTTGAGACCAGTTAGCGCTGGACTCAAATCTTAGAATCAGAGGTTCAAGCTCTGATAGAGGCGGTTTTACGGTTTTGGAAAGTGTTACAGCACTTAGATATCGCCGTAGACATGCAGCCGTCTGAGGCGAACAGTAGTTTCGGTTCGTCATGATGTCAATGTGCATCGGTTCTCCGTTGCACATACCGGGGTATAGCGCAGTCCGGTAGCGCGCCTGCTTTGGGAGCAGGATGTCAGGAGTTCGAATCCCCTTACCCCGACCATTTTTCAAGAAAAAAGGCGCCTTTTTGGCGCCTTTTTTCGTTTGTGGATCAGATAGATGCCTCTAACACACAATCCCAGGACCGATTTCTCAGAAAATTATTTTGCAGGCACGCGAAAGCCTCTGGTTAGCCAGAGCTTGCTATAACGGTGTGCTTTGACTCAGGTCTGGTGCTACGGAGATGCTCGGGAGAACGATGTGATTCCCATCGATCGCTCAGTTGAGGTGCTTTTCCTGAATCTGCCGACGCCTAGTCCGCTAGCCATTAGCGTTAACACTAGATTCTGATCTATTTGATCTGTCTGTCCATCCGTGGCTGATGTCACAGAGCCGCGATGTAGTTGCGCAGATGCAAACTCTAGAGCTTTCTGCAGTACGCTAGGACCTGTTGATCTGCTAGGCCTATCACTATTGACCTCTGCGATAGGCCGTTGTTGTGGGGGCTGCAACTTCTTAGGTTTCGGATGGGCTCTTTCTGGCGATGGCAGTCTAGTTTGAGCGGGTGGGAACGTAGTGATTGAAGTCGGAGTTGTGCCGCTTGGGTCAACTCGTCTAACACGGCTTAAAGCACCCTGAGCCAGGCTTCTCTCGTGCAGAACCGCACGCATGTGGCCATAGTCGACTTCGATGTAATTCATCGTCGTTGCAATATTTGAGTGGTTCAGCAGACTCTTTGTGAGATGGATATTTCGCTCTGGTTGTTTCATCAAGTCCGTTGCGAGGGTGTGCCTAAAGCGGTGAGGAGTCATCCGCACCCGCACTTTATCGGTGAGCTTGCGGTACATCGACTCGACCTGGTCGATGTTCATTTCCTTGCCGTGATAGTGCCGGGAGAATCGGTTGACGTTAAATAGTTGATCGTCAGGTGAAAGACCTATCTTCTCTGCTTCTCCTAGTATTCTGCAAAGGTGCGGCGCGAGCCCCTCCATGATGGGGAGAAAAAACTCTCGGTGGGTTTTTTCTGTTTCACCGCGCACTAGGATCATTTGTCTGTCCCAGTCAATATCCTTGTAGCGTAGGCATAGCAAGGCATTCAAACGAATACCGGTGTAATAAAACATCTCGAAAACTGCGAGCCAGAACCAGGCAGGTGTTATTGGGCTACGCTCTTGAGTGCAGCGCTCTTGCCCAACAAGAGATGTGAGCCAGTTACGTGCTCGTTGTATGGCTTCTCCATTGATTGTCTTACTGGCTCGTTTGGGTGGAATCACGCTGGTTTTTCTGAATGGATTGATCGTGGTGTGGGTCGTCAGGCCGTGCTCTATGGCATAGCCCCAAACAGTACGAAGATGATTCGAGTAGGTGTTCCAGCTTCGTTTGGATAATCCATTCTCAAGAATCTTCTTTCTCCATGTTAGTACTGCACGATGATCAATCTCCTCAATCGGGGTTGTTCGGAAATGCTTGATTAATGCTTTGGTCGATGCACGATAGATCTTCGCACTAGCATCGCGAAGATCGTGGGCAAATATATACTCCTCTGTTAACTTCAAAGGCGTGATCATTCCGGTGATTCCAATAATTCCGATTTCAGAGACAGGCTTACGTTGTCAAAGGGAGCCTCTGAGAAAATCGTGAGCGGGTCTATAAGTAAGTACCCCTTGAGCTGCTTAGTTTTTCGAGGTCCAACAACGTCGCATGTCCAAATATTAAGGTGTTTCGCAGTTTTTTTATGAAGCTTCAGCTTTTCGAAACTCCGCTGAACCATCTGCCAAGCATTCACCTGCTGTGCTTTAGCCTGCTGTTCAATGTGAGGAAACTCCAGAACATAGCGTTTGAATATTCCCGGCGTTACCAACATCGCGGTCCCCGCCACCGTATGAACCTGTGCTTTAGCGTCATTTATGATAATGCTGCGGGATGCGATGCCATTTTTGAGCCATTCAACAAATTCCCTACCAAACTCAGTGTTATTCCTAGGCATCGGAGCTACTTCTTTAGCAATTGCGAGAGTCGTATCCCCTTCATTCGAGCTGAGTGAAGCCTGAGTATCATCCAATTGAAGGAGGGCGGTGAGTGCCGCTGATGCTTGGTTGTTTTTGTTGTTTTCTAGTGGCTCATTGATATTACCAAGGAGGGCCAATAGCTCGTCAAATTCTGCCGGGTTGCTCGAAGGAGGTTGCGAGACTTCAAAAGGGGGGACTTCTGGCGGTGCCAAAGCGGTTGTGATCGCGCTAGATTCAACGTCTGAAGGCAATACTCCCGCTGGTGTTGTCATGTTATTTTTCGCCGGAGAGTTTTCTACCGGATCGCCCGCTTCAACTTCTAAAGTGCCTGTATAGGCTGGGGGCCGGTCGTTTGGGTCATTCCAAATCAGCGCAGGGGAGAGCTTGAGCAGGGTGAAGGTGTTTCGCCAACCGCGGCCGTTGTCGATCGTAGCCCTCCAAACTGCCTTGTCCTGGGCATTGGTCTGGATAACCCCCTGATCCTGCAGCATGTTGAAGAACGGCGCATTGGAGCTGGGGACACCCTCGACGCCTTGGGTTAGCAAATAGGCGCGTAGTTGATCGGCGATAGGCTTGCTGACCAGCCACAAGGCATCTTGCGTCAGCCAACCATCTGCAGGTCCATCAGGCTGATTCAGCTTGAATGTGTCACGTACCAGATAACGCAAACCGTCCGCCAATTGCCGCTGCAAGGACTGTTTTGGCGCGGACAGTGCGCGGGCAGGATTGCCGCCGAGCTCCTGGGCTACGGACGCCTGGTCGGCCTTGACTACGATCTCGCCCAGAATGCCGGCGTGTTCGTACTGCCCGGCCAAGATGAAGATCAATTGCGACCACACTTCACGGAAGTCACTGAGCCAGTCCAAAATCTCTGGGGTGAGGATCTGGGCGTAAATCAGTGCGGCAGCGGCTCCATGTAGCTGGTAGTTGCGTCCTTTCACGTAGCGAAAGCGGTAAGGACGGTTAATTGGGCCATGCCAGGGGTGCCAGGTTTTGCCCCCCTCCAATTCGATATGCACGTCGACGGCGATCTTGCCGAGGTCGTGTATCAGAGCGCCATAAGCAGCCGCGGCAGTCCATGCTTCAGCCTGTGCCGACTGAGACTCTGGTGGTGCGCCTATAGGGAGCAGGTATGTCTGTCGAATCTTCAAGGCATAGGCGACGATTTCAAGCCCGTGATCCAACATACCGCCAGGGTGTGCATGGTGGTGGTTTTGCGAGGCAGGGAGCTGCTGGACCAACTCCGCGTAGCGCTCAAGTGGAAGCCGATAGAGTTCTGCAAATTGTGAGCGGGATAACGATGCTCGCTGCCAGATATTCTCCAGCAGTTTTTGACGACGTGGCGATGCCAGCAGTGTTTGGCTGGAGGCCGGCTGCAAGAAGCCGTTAGGAGAGGGGCCTTGGGCGGGTAGCGCTTTTTTGCGACGGAAAATAGAGAACATCGCTTGCTCCATAATTGACTTATGGGGCGGGCTTTTCGCCTATCCGAGGTGCGCTGAACAAGGTAAAAGTAACATTAGTGGTCGCAGGTATTTCTTTGGCTACTTGCCACCTTTTGCCGTTGCGGTGATGAATGGTCTCCAGGAGTGACGTATTCGTGCCGTGCAGCCTTTTGCTTTTCCCCGCTGACGGCGGCCCTTTCGGGTAGGGCTTTTACCCTTATGAACCATTCCATTCGCTCTTGCAGACCCTTTTACCTTTTGGGCCATTTTCTGCGTTGAAAAGCTGGGCGTATGGGCGGGGAGCCGAGGCTGTGGTGCATCAGAAGGGCTTGCAGCAGAGAAAAATCAGGACTATAAATAATGTCAAAGCGCCTCTAGTTGTTGAGGCATTCGAGGATGAGCATCATGACCACACACGCCACTCAGGGAGTCGCAAGCCGCTTGGGCTATGCCTTGGGTGTTATCGTGCGCGCCGTTTGGTTCAGCCAGAACCGCACACTGCGTTGGGTCAAACGTCTGGCCTTAATCGCAGTGGCGGTGTGTTTCTCGTCTTCACTGCTGACTGGTTTTTTGATGGGCGTGATTAGCATTGTGCTTATTATGCTGGTCCTGGCAAAGTCTGCAGACGAAGGTGCTGGTAGTGGTAATACCCGTCTCTGGGATAGAAACGGTCCGCAGAGTCTATGGCACCATGAAGATGAAAGCCGGAAGTGGCAATGAGTGCTTGAGGTATTGTCTACCTCAAGTATTTATTTAGTGATTTTGCTTTCCGCTGCATGACCTACTTTTTCTCCTGCTCCTCGAACGGCAAGTGTTCCACTGGTTAGCCCTTCTAACGCCTTCCCTGCACTAATCCCCGCCCAGCCCAAAGCCCCTACCCAGAAAACGGGCAGGATTATAAACATTGCTCCCATCACGAAGTTCAAGATCGCATCCTGAGCCGTAGCGTTAAGTCCCATCACGGGGTCAAACGACAGATGCGGTGAGCCTGAGCCATACAACGCATCCAAGATTGTGGTATCGATCCACCTGGCCAGTTGAAACCAGAAGTCGACGAAGATCAGTGCAAAAAACACTACCGTCAACGTCATGGCAACCTGCAACTGATAGGCGCCGACAATCAGTACCAGCGGTATGCAAATCACCATGGCCATCTTCAAGAATGCCATCACCATCGGCAATGCCTGACGAACCATGTCCATAGCTGGGAAATAGGCCATTGACCCTAATGCAACGCCTAGAGTCCCAGCAGCCCGGGCGGCTCCATTCCATACGGTTCCGTTGATTTGTCCACCGTAGTCCGTATAAACGTCCCCTTTCACTTGGTTCGACGGTGAGACCAGTTGTCGAACAAGAGAGTCGGTTACGTCTTCTGGTGACAACCACTTGGCCCATCCGAGCATCCTGGTTATCAGGTCTGGCGATACTTGAGCCTTGATGCGATCCCGCAGCCCCACTCCGCTATCGGACCACCATTGCTTGCAGGTTGGGTATCCGCCGCCGCCGCTCACTTGCGGTAAGGTCACATCGCGGATTGCGTTGTACGGCCAAGAGGCTCTTGGTGTTTTGGAGTAGTCGGTGTCGTAGTAGCCCGAGCTGTTCAGCAAAAAGTGCGATCCGATCCAACTTAGATCCTCCAAGAACTTTGGATCCTCGGCTTTCGCGCCCAGATCAGGTTGACGCATGAAGAGTCGTGCGCGGGAGGGGCCATAGCAGTCATGGGTGAAGTCACCGATTTCCTGAGCCAGTAATGGGTTATTGATCTTGGTGTTGTTCACATCCATACGAACTTGCCGCAAATCGGTTCCGCAAGGAATTGCGGCCACCGCGCCGCTGGTCAATCCTTTCGACAACGAATGCATAAAGGCCCACCACATGGGCATTTGTGCGCTCTTTCCTGCCAGTGAACTGAATGTTGTGTTCCAGCCTGTATCGGATGGTTTAGGTAAGTTGTACTGACACTGCTGAGCTCTGCTTTGATCAAATGCCAGGGTATCAAAGCTCACATTGACGGCTGGGACAGCGAAGAATGCGACCACTACATAGCCAACGTAGATATTGGTTTCGATACGGGCCAGTGAGAGGACGCCTTTGTTACCTTCATCAGCACCTTCTCCACGAACTTTGAGCCATTCCTTAATAACAATAATGCAGAAGGGCAGGGCAAATAGCCCTGTATCTGAAATCATCGCCCAAATACCATTGTTGATGATCCATCCGACCAGTGTCAGATAGTATTCCAAATAATCATTGGTATAGAGCGTCATTGGATGCCTCCAGCCTGTGACACCGCTTTGCTCACCTCAACCATCAGAACCAATATCACTACCATTACTTCGATCTTGAAAAAGCCTCTACGCTGCTTGGTACGTTCTGATTGTGGTAATCGATACTTGAGCTTGAGCCAGGCGTAGGCCATTGCCGTATAAAGCATCAATCGCCAGCAGAGAAGCAGCCAGTAATTGTCGGTGCGCCAGGCTTGCCATTGCTCGGCGCTGTCGAACACGCGCATCAATACGCTGCTGAGGAGGACTGCGACGGCCGTATTGGCGAGCAACACGGCCAGAGCGATTAGGATGGCCCTGCCCGTTCGACGAACCACCGAGCGGTTGGAGGCATTGCTAGACCTTCGTGTATCGATCATGGCCTACTCCTCACTGTTTGTTCTTGGCGGGCGACTGCAACTGCTCCAATCGATCCGTTTCAGGTGCCCCCTGAAACACGCCCCGGGAATCTTCGGCCCGCGCTTTCCCGCGCTCGATGATGGTCAGGGGCGAGTTCTTCGCGAGCTGCTGACGCATATCCAGCTCCATTTTCAGATTGCCAATCTCCTGCTGCAGCGAGGAGCTCTGCTGACTGACTGCCTGGACGGCAAGGTCATTAGCTGCGACGTTTGGTTCCCGACTACCTGCCATCAACGTGCGCTGCAGGGTCAGGGCTTTCTCCAGCACATCGGACAGCGCGACTTCGGAGGCAAGCCTGCGAGCGAGCACGTCCTGATCACGCTCGTCCTTGAGGGCTGCTACAACGCCTCGGGTGATTGGCAGCGAGTTGCTGCTTGCAGCTTCCAGGTTCTCGACCGACAGGCTTTTGCCCCCGTTCAGTAGCTCCTGCAGAGCCTTCAGCTTGGTGTCGTAAGTTTCCTGAATCAGCGGCGTGAGTCCTACCCCTGCGGCCGTAACCGTTTTAGGGCAGCTGTCACAGGTCTGTTGTTGCTGTTCCCCCAGCACGCGATTGGCGAAGGTCGTGGCCTCTTGTGGTGATGACCAAACATTGCAAACCATGCCATTGTTGCAGTTGTCCTTACTGATCGATGAGGTGTCGACGGCGGCACGTTTGTTCAGTAAGTTGTAGCCCGCTTTAGTGACGTCCCCCACGATACGAATAGGCTTCTGACCGGAACCTCCTGCTCGATCACCCCCAACCCAGGTGACGCCATCGTTGCCACCTTTTTTTTCGACTTGCTCCACAGCCGATACTGCGTCCGTATTGGAAGTCAGTGCTTGGCTCATTGCCTGACCCTCAGCAAGCTTGCCCCAACCCATCTGGTTGCCCGCGATATCGGCCATCTTTTCGCCAATGGCGCGGCATGTACCTTTGGATCGGTCAAAGTCGAGTCGAGCCTGCAAAATGCCGTTGGTGATGAGGTTGTATAGGGCAGGGTTAGCACGTTGAAGAATCAATGCCGGCAGTGATGCTACGGCGCTGGTGGCGTTGCGTACCACCGAGCTCATGATGTTCTGGAAACCGGAGGTAGCTCCATTCAACTGGTTTTCTAGGGTGTTGCTCAGGCTCATATTTCCGCAGATCAGATTGTTGTTCCAACCGCCACCCACTGAAATGCTGTCCATGTTGCCTGCGCTACCCATAGTGACCGCGCTGCCGCCGCCGATGCTATACAGCACGTTGTCCCCAATGACGCTTCCGGAGGACGAGACGTTGATTGGCTCAGCAGAAAACGCTAACGCACTGCCGAAGCAGTACGTGAGTCCGATCGCTAAAGTGGTGAGTTTCATGTTGTGCTCCGATCGCTGTTTCATTGGAAGTCCGTGCTGCCGAGGAAGGTCTGCCCACGACGTTGGCAGCATGAATACGGGCGCCAGAGCGCCCAGGCGTACCCGCCATCCTGCGCATCGACGTTTGGGCCGATGGTGGGAAAGGTTGCGCAAGTCGGGTTGAGGACTGGGGTAAGCTCTTGCCACTTGCCTGTGGTGGCGTCACCTTCGTGTAGCGGCCCTGCAGGCCAGTAGCCGGGGTAGGGAAGGGCGAGCATCGGCAAGTAGACATGTGCCTGGCCTGGGCGGGTGACCACGTCGCCAGCACGCTGCGCAATGACTGCGCCGGTCTTGTAATCATCGGTCTGGTTGAGAAAACCGCTGCGTGGATAAATATTCCCCCAGCTACTCGCGGTGAGCAGGCTACCGACTTCGCGCATCCCTGGAATGAGTGCTTCGGGGTACACAGATTCGGGTACGCCATATCGCCAGGCAATGGGATCAAGAGTGCTAAGGAAGTAAGGCACAAGCGGTAATGTTGCTCCTTTGCAGACATAGCCCGAGGCGCTGGCGAACTGACTCAACGTCGCGCCACCAGGATGGCCAATGACATCGGCTTCCTTGAACTTGATGATGTTGTTTTCAGCGACGTGGTTGGTGGTGCCGTCGTTGCCTGCCTGAGCCATCGCGTTGGGTGTGCCAAGGGGTGACATCTCTATCCACGGATTTGCCCCCGTATTTGCGTATGCTGAAACCACGGCGTCTGGCACGTAGTGACGAACCTTGGTCGAGGTTTTGACTTTGCAGCCGAAAGGAGTACAGAGCAGCCAATAGCAAATGCCGACCACTTTGTACTCCAGGCAGTCGGGCGATAGGGTCGAGGCAATGATCGCTGCGGAGTTGATTGCGGCCGATGCGCTGAAGGACAAACTGAACGTGATGGCCAGCGAGAATGACCTGATCGGAAAACGTGAGTGCCTCATCGTGACAGGCTCCGTGCTCGATCAATCAGCGTGACGGCTTTAGTGACGTCCGGCTCGCCGTAGACGACGTAGCGACGGTCAACGACCACGGCTGGGAGTTTTTCGACACCCAGGCTCCAGGCGTCCGTGACCCCTTGCTGGGCTAGAGCGAGATCGTTTTGCAGGTGCCTACCTGCAGGGCTGGCTAGGTAGCGTTGAATCGTTGCTTCTGCCTGGCGCGGATCAGCGGGCAGCTCGCGTGACAGTTGTTCTTCAAGACGTTGCTGATCATCTAGAAGAATGATGCGAGTGCCAGAGGGCGCCAACACCGGATGGGCCTGATTGGTAATGACCCAGGTTTCTGCTTGGGCAGCAGCGGGCAAGAGCACTAGCAGTGGCACCAGCCAGTGCCGCTGTTCGCTGAGGCGGGTAAGGATCTGGAGCATGGCACCGTACCTGAAGTGAATTCAAGTACAGGAAACCGGATCGTGACGATGGGGGCAGTAGGAAATAGGATTTAGGGGTAAGCGGTATTTCGGTCTTACAGTGTGTTGTGTATGTCCAGTGAAAACTCAAACGACCCTGATCCGTTCGATGCTCCTGATCTGCTTCCTTGGCCTGATGGCGGCATGCGATGGTGGCGAAAAACTTTCTACCGCCGAAAGTGCTGAACACGGCCACTCACACGAGTAACACCCTGCACAGATAAAGTTACATTTGCGAAGTTATCGAAAGGCTGGCATTTGGATCGGCGTGGCCGGCACTTCTTGGGTTGTCCAATCCAGTGAGTTAAACCGGCCACGTTGAGCCAAAGGGACTACTCGTCGCCGAATGTTAGACACTGATACTTGCCGAAGGCTTTGATATCTATCGTAGCCATGCAACCGATACGGAGCGCTATGCTGCCGTGGAGCAAACCCGAACCTTGGCCACCACCTATTTTGGTAGGCTTCAGGTTGGCAGACACCGCCAGCGCGGCATAACGATCTGACGGACGAGACGAATAAGCCCCTAATGTTCCAGTGAGCAGATGATCTGAACTGAGGAGTTATTGATTTTTCAGTAACAGCAAGAGCAGAGCTGTTGCTGCAAGCAATGCCCCCACGAGGAAGGTGCTGTCTGATCCAATGCTTTGCCATAGCCAGCCCGCAAGAACACTAGCGATCAGCATACATACGCCACTGACCAAATTGAAAATACCGAAGGCGGTGCCCTTGAGTTTTCCAGGCGCTTTATCGGCTACCAGCGAGGCAAGAATGCCTTGGCTGAATCCCATATGAAGCCCCCACAATGCAACGCCCAGCATCATCGTGATGGCAGAGCTGGACTGAGCAAGCACCAGATCCGCTAGGATGAGTAATCCCATCCCCACAACGAGCAGTTTCGTACGGCTGATACGATCAGATAGCCAACCGGCAGGATAAGCAGACAAGGTATAGAAAAGTGCCATTACCACCATCACCAGTGGAGTCCAGGTGGCCGAAAAGCCTAACTGTTGGGCCCGTAATACCAGAAACGCTTCACTGAACCGGGCTAGTGTAAATACCCCGCCAATGACAACAACCCACCAATACCCAGACGAGAAGTCGAGCAAGGCTCTCCAATGAATCGGAGAGCGAAATTTGCGTTCGCTGGGGGCGTGTACGGGCTCTTTTACTCCTGTGACAATTAGAGTCACCGCTATTGCTGCAGGAATCACTGCAACCCACAGTACAAGCTGTATATCTGCGAGCCACAACATCAGCAATATGGCCAGAGCGGGGCCAAGAACGGCTCCTACGGTATCCATCGATTGTCTTAACCCAAAGCAGGCGCCCCGGATCTCTGGTGGCGAAACATCTGCGACCAGTGCATCTCGCGGTGCGCCACGAATCCCTTTACCGATACGATCCAGAAAGCGAGCAGTGAAGACCACCTCAACCGAGTGAGCCAAAGGGAAAAGCGGCTTGGTCAGGGCGGCCAAACCATATCCAAGTAGCATTAGTCCTTTGCGTCGCCCTATAAAGTCGCTGATGGCGCCAGAGAATATTTTGGCGAACATGGCGGTCGACTCGGCAATCCCCTCTATCACCCCTACAGTCAATGCACTCGCTCCCAACGTGGTGACTAAAAACACAGGCAGCAAACTGTGTACCAGCTCAGACGATAGATCCATGAACAAACTAACAAAGCCCAACGCCCAGATCGTGCGCGGAATCCGAAGACGCTCAACATTTGTATTAGGACTATCGCTGCTCATATTTTCATCCTGTACTCGTCGGTGCCGCAGAGAGGTATGGAAAGGCAGCGCCCCTTCTACGTGATTATCTCACTCGCGTGGACTGCAGATAGTGGTAGGAAGAAATGGTGCCCAAGATATGGAGGTTACACGGGACACACCTAGGCATCTGCCTGTCAAAAAATTCATTTTGCGGGGATGAGCGTGAAATGCAGCCAGCTTTAGTATTAGCCCAAGCCAGCAAGCATTGTGATGGCTAAACCTAAACACTGGAGATTTGCCATGAAAACCCTAAAAGCTCTTTTGATCGTAACCTTGATGAGTGCCTCTGTAGCTGCGATGGCAGAAGGCGGTGGCGATAAAGTAATGGCGCAGATGGAGGCCGCAAGAGCGTCTGCAATGACAACCTACCAAAAGTCTGAACACGCAACCGCCGTTGCCAGCAATCACAAAGCGGCGTCCAACGATGTCGCACGTTCGAATTGATAGGACGTTCTACTCATCAAATTCATTAGCAGCCGACTACTCGAACATGCGCTTTAAGTGCCATGAAGTGCAGTCGGGAAAACTGCCGAAAGGACGCATAACCAGAGTCGCTTACTCGCCGTGTGGCAGTAGGACTAATCCTTTAAAACGGTCAAAACGACCTGCTCGGGTTGCGGGGTACACCGACAATCCGAGTAATTGGTCGGCAGCACAAAAGCTGCTCTAATGATACGCAAGAATTTCACCACCCAGCTGCTTCGATTCGGGTTACTATCGAGCAGGAGCTTCAGATAAGTTTGTCGATA
Organism: Pseudomonas sp. Y39-6; assembly: GCF_023651955.1. NCBI lineage: Bacteria > Pseudomonadati > Pseudomonadota > Gammaproteobacteria > Pseudomonadales > Pseudomonadaceae > Pseudomonas > Pseudomonas sp. Y39-6. The sequence goes on from NZ_CP069594.1 coordinate 936,266, forward strand.
CGTTGAGGCAATAGCCTGCGCCAGGAATGGTAGCAATTAGCGAAATTCCAAATCCATCATCTAACTTTCGACGTAGGCGATAAATATGTTTATCGATAACGTTGTCGTTTGGATCGAATTCATAGTCCCACGCACTCTCAAGTAGCATCAAGCGAGTAACAACCTCACCACAATGTTTCATGAGTTTTTCTAGAATCAAGGTTTCGCGGTGAGCGAGGGATATCGTTCGCCCCATCCATGTTACCTGCCGAGCTGCAGAGTCAAGGCACAGTTCGCCAACACACAAGGTACTCGCCTTACCAGGCTGCTGATCTCTAGGTCGCAATAACCCTTCCAGTCGCGCCAATACTTCAACAAAGGCATAGGGCTTCGTCAAGTAGTCGTCGCAACCCGCCTCAAGCCCCTCAACTCGTTGCTGGGTCGAGGCTAAGGCGCTGAGCATCAATACTGGCGTCTGCATTCCCTCCCTGCGTAACTCTCGAACCAACGACAAACCGTCCATACCAGGTAGGCATCGATCAACGATCAAAGCGTCATAGATACCCTCAAGCGCCATCGCGAGCCCGTCATGACCTTCTGCACTGGCATCGACGACATGTCCGCTCTCTCCGAGTCCTCGCACTAGGTATGAAGCGGTACGGGCATCATCCTCAATGACTAAAATACGCACTCAAACCTCGCAAAGACTTAAATAAACTTTTTTTCATTTTGTCGGAAGCTCAGTGTATAGACTGACTCGGCACACTATGCCATCAAAGGGGTCGTTTGATTTACATCGGCCTATTAATTTCAAACCAGGAGCTCAGCGCGACGCCTATGACCCACGTACTGGTTATCGAGGATGATCCCGTCACCTCGCGGGAGATCGAGGCAGCCCTTCAAGACCACGGCTTTGACGTGACCCTGGTAAACAATGGTCGTGAAGGTTTGTTAGCGGCCATTAGCGATACCTTCGACATCATTGTTCTTGATCGCATGCTACCTGGAGCGCTTGACGGCCTAGGTATGCTTACCGCATTGCGTGCTTCTGGCATCACCACACCGGTTCTGATTCTCAGTGCGCTAAGCGCTTTAGATGAGCGGGTTCGAGGCCTTCGCGCAGGAGGCGATGACTATTTGACCAAGCCGTTCGAGTTCATTGAGCTGACTGCTCGACTAGATGCTCTGAATCGCCGAAGGGCACCACCTTCCGCAGCAAATCGAGACAGTCGATTGCGCATTGGGAATCTGGAAATTGACCTACTACGACGCTCAGTGCGCCGAGGCGAAAGACAGATTGACTTATTACCTCGTGAATACGCGTTACTAGAGTATCTCGCTCAACATGCCGGGCAAGTCGTCACGCGAACCATGCTCTTCGAAGCTGTCTGGAATTATAGTTATGACGACCGCACCAATGTGATAGATGTTCATATTGGTCGTCTGCGTCATAAGATTGATGGCGAGGGCGATTCTCCAATGCTCCAAACCATTCGGGGGGCTGGTTATGTCCTACGTTCGCCTGAGTGAGATTCCACGCACCATCAGCTTTCGAACAGCCCTTATGTTCCTGGCATTATTTGGGTGCTCGTTTTTTGCGTTATTTGGTTATATTTATTGGCAGACTACCGGATATTTGATCTCAGAGGTGGATACTGCACTGCATCGAGAGGTAGACCGCCAAAGCGCCCAAGAGCCTGCGCTACGACGTACAGAAATACTTAAACATACGGAGCAAGACCCCGAAGGGCGGCTCCCATATACGCTATTCGATTCTGCAGGTACAACGATTGCGGGGGCGCTATCAACCCTGCCTACGTTCAGTGCATACGATAAGCCTGCGGAATTTATCTGGGATAAAACTAACGGTCATGACCGACCTATCCGCTACCTTGTTCACAAACTGGATGATGGAAACACTCTTCTGATCGGCCAGGATATTCATGACATTCGTGAATTCGACGAACTCCTGGTCAATGCTCTGATTTCAGGCGGCTCACTACTTATAGTAGTTGGGCTACTAGGAGCTATTGCATTAGGCGTATCTGCTCGCCGCCGTTTAGACGTACTTAGCCGCTCCATAAAAATAATTGTGGAGGGCGATCTCAGTGGGCGTTTACCTACACGGGGAAATAATGATGATATTGATCGTATCGCCGGTGTGGTAAACGGTATGTTGGATGCACTTGAACGGCTAATGAGTGAGGTCAAAGGTGTATGCGATGATATTGCTCATGACTTGCGAACACCGCTGACTCGCTTGATTGCTGGATTGGAACGTGCACAGCGGCGTAGCTTGACGCAAAAAGAGTACGCCAGCGCTATCGATACAGCCATAGAGGATGCTAAGGGGCTAATGCAAACCTTCCGGGCACTGCTGCGCATTTCAGAAATAGAAGGCAGTGCGAGACGCAGTAATTTTACCCTTGTTGGTTTCAATCAAATCTGCGCTGATGCAGTTGAGCTCTTTGAACCTCTCGCTGATGAGCGTGGTATGAATCTAGAGTTCAAGCCGTGCGAGGGAGTCGATACAGTAATGGGGGATTCGCAGTTACTGTTTGATGCGGTTTGCAACCTCATCGATAATGCCATCAAGTTTTCACCGGACGGAAGTGACGTTGAAGTAACAGTCTCGGCAGATTCTAACAACTGTGGAATCAGTATCCGTGACCATGGGCCCGGAATACCGGAGGAGGAACGGGAAGCGGTTTTCCGTAGACTCTATCGCTCAGAGTCCAGCCGTCATACGCCAGGAAATGGCCTGGGCTTAAGTATGGTTTCAGCTGTGGCACGTTTACATGAGATGTCCCTACAGGTGCACGATGCCCGGCCTGGATGCCGGGTGGACTTGATAGGTAAAGCACAAAACGCTTGAGACCTCGGATCCATATCTAAAGAGTTTGTAAATCGGCGGGCAATCTGTTCGATTGCTTGCCTGCCTCTTGGCTCAACTGATGTCCCTGTATTTGGATCCCCCGCTATGCACGTTAGCGGTCTCTGACCTGCCTTCGTTTCAGAGATAGACCCTGAATTTTTTTCGCCTACCAATAGGGTGCGACGATTGTTGTGGGAACAACCGCCTCTCATAGCGAACCTGTCAAGAAATTCATCTGCAAGGGAACTGAGTTATAAGCTCCCAGGCACAAAATAAATAAAGAATAAATGCCCTAAAGCAAAACAGCTAGGCATTGGGTTCTCAATACGGAAAAAGTTCTGCAATAAGAAGTATTGTCTTTTTATGGCAGTTGAATTGTGTGCATCCAATGTAAAAGCTTCAGGATTGGACGAGCATATTTTTTCGAAGGACAGGGCGCCGGGCGGCTTCGCTGGTTGCTGCCCGCTATAACGAAGGCAATCAAATTCGAGAGTTAGTTATCTATGAAAGATCACCACCCAGAAAAGGCAAACTACAGCATCGCTTTGGTTAACTACAAGTCGCTTGAGCTGACCAAGAAATGCCTCCAGCTCCTGCAAGATGTCGCGCAAGAAACAGGTATTTCTGTTTACGTGGTGGACAATGACTCCAGAGATTCAAGCACAGAGTATCTTCGAACTTTAAATTGGATCAATTTGATTGAGCGAAAAGCAGAGCATCCTGAGGCAGGAAATATTGCGCATGGCCGAGCTCTTGATCTCGCTTTAGGTTTCGTTGAGACGGAGTATGTATTTCTTTTGCATACCGACACTTTTATTTATGATCTTGACGTTTTTAACATGATGCTCGCGCAATGCGCCGAGCAACAAGAGGTAGCAGCCGTTGGATGCCTGGAGCAGCTGAATAGAGGCTTCTTTCGCTCGGTCTGGAGAATATCGTCACGATTTTTTAAACATTACACCAGGCGTAGTCTCAAAGCGCTTGGAATAAAATCAAGGGAGCCGAAACCATATAGAGAAAGACATCTAAAAAGCTTTTGCACCCTATGGAATGTAAGATTGATCAAAAAGCACGGCTTGCATTTTCAAATGGACGAACGCAATCCAGGCTATGAGCTTCAGGATAGGATGGCAGCGTTGGATTATAAAATTAGATTCATATCGCCTCGGAAAATATTTCGCTATCTAGACCACATTCAAAGTGGAACGATCTCCTCACTAGGCGGCTATGCCAGCAACCACAGAAGAGTCAGGATGTACAACCAGATTACACAAGGTTTAAAACTTTAAAACGCGGCGACACAGCTGTACCCGCTCAACCTCAGAAAAATTCCACTATCTAACTTCGCCTTTACATAAGCTCAGCGCATATCAAAAGAGGCTGTGCTTCACCATTGGTGACACTTTCCATAGCCAGAGGTTGGCCTCTCTTCTGGGCAAGCCATCTGCCCAGAAGATTTGTGGCAGCCCTTCGATTACTACGCGGGGGCTATTCGACGAGTAGGTAATCAGGCAGTATTTAATAGAAGGGTCATGCGGACTGAAGTTAATACGATCAACGGTAGCCAGGAGATATCTCTGTAAGAACAAGCGTCACGTAGGTAGCCAAGACACCCTACCCAACCCCGACAGCTCTCACCGATGCTCTTGGAGGTAAGGAGGAGAAGAGGGCGTCGCGCTGCCGATGCCTAACGAGTTGTACCCCAGCAGGCTTTGCAGTAGGTCATAGTCGTTGACACCTGGGTGCCAGCGGCGTTTATCCAGCTCCCGGCGAATCGCTTCGGCATAGCGCACCAACCAGACCTATTCCAGCGAACAGCTCAGGCTGTAGGCATCGGGCACAATCACCAACTGCCCCAGGCTCACCAGCCTATGGCGCAGGTGGCGGTTCAACACATCAAAATGATCAGAATGTTGCGGGCTGATGCCAATGCCCATCAAGCGGGATTTCAAGCTGTGGTAGTCGGTGGTGCGGTCGTTGATATAGCCCTGCGCCATGCCCTGAGTCCCTGAATGCAATGAAGATGGCTTCGGAATATATGCAAGCGAATACGCCTCGGACATCAGCTCGGAGGGTTTGAATTACATTTGGGAAGTTGCCTACAGCCAAGAGAATAAGCGCCGACAGAATAGCCACCTCCCATAGTTCTAACCGCGTCGCCTGATAAGCCCAATCACATTTGTTAACCGTTTATTTGACGTTTTTTTCTCATTCACGGCTCTAAATTCGCCGCGCTTCAACATGCAAATGATTCCTATTGGTCGAGTCTCAATGGACCACCCACGGGCTTCCCGTGCATCCATAAAAACCGGAGCATTCAACGTATGGCTTCCCGTCTACCGTCTTTCCTCACTAAAGCCCTGCTCGCCACCGCATTGGTGGGCGCCGGGCAAGTGTATGCCGCCGAAACACCCGGCATCGTGGTGTACAACGCCCAGCACGAAAGCCTGACCAAGGCCTGGGTTGAGGGCTTCACCCAGGAAACCGGGATTCCGGTAACCATCCGCAATGGCGACGACACCGAGATGGGCAACCAGCTCGTGCAGGAAGGTGCAGCCTCGCCGGCCGACGTGTTCCTCACCGAAAACTCCCCGGCCATGGTGCTGGTGGACAATGCCGGGCTGTTCGCGCCAGTAGCACCGAGCACGTTGGAACAAGTCGACGCCGCGTACCGCCCGGCCCACGGCAAGTGGCTGGGCATCGCCGCACGTTCGACGGTGTTTGTGTACAACCCGAGCAAACTCAAAGAAGCCGACCTGCCAAAGTCCTTGCTTGATTTGTCCACGCCAAGCTGGAAAGGCCGTTGGGCTGCCTCACCGGCCGGTGCCGACTTCCAGGCCATCGTCGCCGCCGTGCTGGAGCTCAAGGGCGAGGCCGCGACCCTCGACTGGCTCAAGGCAATGAAAGCCAACGCGAGCATCTACCGTGGCAACAGCGCCGTGCTCAAAGCCGTCAACGCCGGCCAGGTCGACAGCGGCGTGATTTATCACTATTACAGCTTCGTCGACCAATCCAAGACCGGCGAAAACAGCAAAAACACTCAACTGCACTACTTCAAGCACCAGGATCCGGGCGCGTTTGTGAGCATTTCCGGTGGTGGTGTATTGGCTTCCAGCAAGCACAAGGAACAGGCCCAGGCCTTCCTGAAGTGGATCACCGGCAAAGACGGCCAGGCGGTCCTCAAGGACGGTAATTCGTTCGAATACGCGGTCGGCCAGAACGCCACATCCAACCCCAAGCTGACCCCACTGGCGCAATTGGACGCACCTAAGGTCGACGCGTCGAAGCTCAACAGCAAAAAGGCTGTCGAGCTGATGACCCAAGCCGGACTGCTCTGATTGCTGCCTGAATCGTCGATCCCCGGCATCGCCCACGCGCAGCCACGCAAACGCCCCCACGGACTGTTCAAAAGCCGTGGGGGCACGTGGATCACCAGTTTGTCGGTCCTGGTTTCGTTGTTGGCGTTGCTGCCGATTGCGTTTGTGATCGGCGTGTCCTGGCAAATCGGCTGGGCACAGATCGAAGCGTTGGTGTGGCGCCCACGCGTCGGTGAACTGCTGGTCAACACCGTGTTGCTGGTCCTGTTCACCCTGCCGTTGTGCGTGGCGCTGGGCATTGCACTGGCGTGGTTGACCGAGCGCAGCAATCTGCCGGGGCGCCGCGCCTGGTCGTTGTTGGCGGTCGCGCCGCTGGCGGTGCCGGCGTTTGTACACAGTTACGCGTGGGTCAGCCTGGTGCCGTCGATCCACGGCTTACCGGCCGGTGTGCTGGTGTCAGTGATTGCCTATTTCCCCTTTCTGTACCTGCCGGTGGCGGCGACCCTGCGCCGGCTTGATCCTGCGATTGAAGACGTGGCCGAATCCCTGGGCCTCAAGCCCTGGGCGGTGTTCTGGCGGGTGGTGTTGCCCCAGTTGCGCCTGGCGATCTGCGGCGGCGCGCTGCTGGTCGGCCTGCATCTGCTGGCCGAATACGGCCTGTACGCGATGATCCGCTTCGACACCTTCACCACGGCGATTTTCGATCAGTTCAAATCCACCTTTAATGGCCCGGCGGCGAATATGCTGGCGGCCGTGTTAGCCCTGTGTTGCCTGGCGATGCTCACCGCTGAGGCCTCGGCACGTGGCCATGCACGCTATGCGCGGGTCGGTTCCGGCAGCGCCCGTGAGCAGCGCATCGTCAGGCTGAGCCCCCTCCTCACCGTGCTCGCCCTCGGTTTGCAAGCCGTGACCTGTGTGTTGGCCCTGGGCGTGCCGCTGTTCACCCTGGGCAAATGGTTGATCGCCGGGGGCCGCGAGGTCTGGCAATTCAGCGAGTTGCTGCCGGCGCTGGAACAAACCGTACTGTTGGGTATTGCCGGCGCCGTGCTGACCACCTGCGCGGCGGTGCCGATCGCCTGGCTGTCGATTCGCGCACCGGGCCGCTTGCAGCGCATCCTGGAAAGCTGCAACTACATCACCAGTTCGTTACCCGGCATTGTCGTGGCACTGGCGCTGGTCACGGTGACCATCCACTTTGCCCGGCCGATCTACCAGACCACGATCACCGTGCTGCTCGCCTACCTGCTGATGTTCCTGCCACGGGCGCTGGTCAGCCTGCGGGCGGGTATCGCCCAGGCCCCGGTGGAGCTGGAAAACATGGCGCGCAGCCTGGGCCGCTCGCCGGGCCGGGCACTGTGGCTGATCACAATGCGCCTGGCGGCGCCAGCTGCCGCAGCGGGCGCGGCGCTGGTGTTCCTCGCGATCACCAACGAACTGACCGCCACCCTGTTGCTGGCGCCGAACGGTACGCGCACCCTGGCCACCGGGTTCTGGGCGATGACCAGCGAAATCGACTACGCCGCAGCGGCGCCCTACGCGTTGATCATGATTCTGCTCTCACTGCCGTTGACCGGCCTCCTCTACCACCAATCCAAACGCACGGCCGGCCGATGAACGCCCTCGAACTCACCGCACTCTGCAAAACCTTCGGCACCCAACAGGCCTTGGCCGACGTCAGCCTGGCGGTGCCCAACGGCAGCCGCATGGTGATCGTCGGGCCTTCCGGCTCCGGCAAGACCACCTTGCTGCGGATGATTGCTGGCTTCGAGTTTCCCGACAGCGGCAGCCTGACCCTGAACGGCCAGGTGCTGGTTGACGCCACCCACGCCGTACCAGCGCACCAACGCCAGATCGGCTATGTGCCGCAGGACGGCGCGCTGTTCCCGCACATGACCGTGGCCGACAACATCGGTTTCGGGCTGGCGGCCAAACATACCTCGCGACACGCACGCATCGCCGAACTGATGGACAGCGTGGCCCTCGACGCCAACATGGCCCGGCGTTGGCCCCACGAGCTGTCGGGCGGCCAGCAGCAACGGGTGGCGCTGGCGCGGGCGTTGGCTCAACAGCCCCGGTTGATGCTGCTGGATGAGCCGTTTTCCGCGCTGGACACCGGCCTGCGCTCGGCCATGCGCAAGATGGTCGCGCGGTTGTTGAGCGACGCGGGCATCACCACGATCCTGGTCACCCATGATCAAAGCGAGGCGCTGTCGTTCGCCGACCAGTTGGCGGTGATGCGCCAGGGGCGCCTGGTGCAGTCGGGCCGTCCAATGGACTTGTACCAGTACCCCGCCGATGAGCAGACCGCGTTGTTTCTCGGTGAAGCCGTGGTCATGCCCGCCAGGATCGAAGCCGGTTGGGCCCACTGCGCACTGGGTCGCGTGCCGGTCGACAGCCAGGCCAACCAAGGTACGACACGGATCATGCTGCGTCCGGAGCAACTGCTGCTGAGTAGCACCGAGGGTTCCGGCTGCCGCGGCGTGGTCACCGAACGCGAATTCGGCGGCAATACCTGCACCCTGACCGTGGCGTTGCAAGCGGATGAGGACGTGCCCGGCCAAGCCATCCCGGTGCGCAGCTCGGGCCTGCAAGCGCCAAACGTGGGGAGCGTGGTACACCTCACCACGGTGGGCCTGGCCCATGTGCTGAAAAAAACCGCGGCCCTCAGTCTCAGCTAAGTGTCGGGGCCTACCTTCTCTCCTGCGCCCACCGCGCAGTCGAGAAGAGGTAACCCGATGAATGCCACAGCAGCCCGTTGGCTGAACAAAGTACCCGAGGTGACGCTGTCATTCTGGGTGATCAAAATCCTGTCCACCACCGTGGGCGAAACCGGCGCGGATTACCTCGCCGTCGATGCCGGCTTCGGCGCTGGCTGGACCAGCTTCGGCATGGCCGTGCTGCTGGGGTGCGCGTTGTTCTGGCAGCTGCGCACCAAGGCCTACACCCCGTGGATCTACTGGTTGACCGTGGTGCTGGTGAGCATCGTGGGCACGCAGATCACCGACATCCTCACCGACAAACTCGACGTGAGCCTGTACACCAGCACGGCGATTTTCTCGGTGCTGCTGGGTCTCAACTTCATAGCCTGGTTCCGTACCGAACGCAGCCTGTCGATCCGCGCCATCGTCACCCCGCGCCGTGAATGGTTCTACTGGACCACGGTGCTCTGCACCTTTGCCCTCGGCACCGCCGCCGGCGACCTGGCCACCGAAGCGCTGGGCCTGGGCTTTACCCTCGGAGCCGTGATCTTCGCCGGCCTGATCGCCGCCGCCCTGCTGGCCTGGCGCCTGGGCGTCAACAGCGTGCTGACCTTCTGGATCGCCTACATCCTCACCCGGCCGTTCGGCGCCTCCCTCGGCGACCTGCTGACCCAAGCCAAGACCTATGGTGGCCTGGGCATGGGCGCCAGTTGGACCAGCGCACTGTTCCTCTGCGTCATTGTCCTGCTGGTCGCCGTGGCGCAATTAAGCGTCGGCAACCGCAAAACCATCGCCCAATAAAGACTCAACTCAAGGAACCCCTCATGCGCCCCGTGCAAAACCTGATCCGCCGCGTCGCCATCGTTTCAGCGATCTTCATGCTGAGCATCGCCACCGGCTGCTCCAAACCCGCCGATAAGCCCAAGGACAGCACCGGCCCAGCGACCAGCCAACACCAGGCATCGAAACTGGGCGATCTGTCCGAATTCCGAAACATCGCGGTGGACGTATCGGCCCTCGTCGCCAAGAACGACCTGCCTGCCGCCAAAGCCCGGATCAAAGACCTGGAAACCAGCTGGGACGCAGCCGAAGCCGGGATCAAGCCCCGCGCCGCCAGTGACTGGCATGTGCTGGATAAAGCCATCGACCGCGCGCTGGATGCCTTGCGCGCAGGCAGCCCGAACCAGGCCGACTGCAAAGCCTCGATGGACGACATGCTCAAGGCCTTTGACTCGATGAAAGGCTAAGACCAGACAAACATCGGCCCAGGTGCTTCAATACACACGCGACGACACTCTCGTCGCGTCGGTTTTTTAGGGAAGCGACATGCGGATACTGCTGGTCGAAGACGACCCCATGATTGGCGATGCGATCCAGCGTGCGCTCAGCGACGCAAGCTACGCCGCCGACTGGGTCAAGAACGGCCTCACGGCCCTGGCTGCCCTCGACACCCACTCCTACGACCTGGTGCTGTTGGACCTCGGCCTGCCCGGCAAGGACGGCCTGCAAGTGCTGGACATCATCCGCGCCGGCAACAACCCGGTGCCGCTGCTGATCATCACCGCCCGTGACAGCCTCGATGACCGCCTGCGCGGCCTCGATGGCGGTGCCGACGACTACGTACTCAAGCCTTTCGACATGCCCGAACTGCTCGCCCGCATGCGCGCCGTGCTGCGCCGCAAAGGCGGCAGCGCCTCGTCGTTGCTCGGCAACGGCGTGGTATCGCTGGACCTGCTCTCCAAAGAAGCCAGCACCGAAGCGCTGCATGGCGTGGCCCTTTCCAGCCGTGAATTTGCGCTGTTGCAGGCGTTGCTGATCCGCCCGGGAGCCATCCTGTCGCGCAGCGAATTGGAAGACCGTCTGTACGGCTGGGGTAATGAGGTCGAAAGCAACGCCATCGAGTTCTTGATTCACGCCTTGCGGCGCAAGTTGGGAAGTCACGTGATCAAGAACGTCAGGGGCATGGGATGGATGGTTTCAAAAAACGTTTGAGTGAGTCGGTGCAACTGCGCCTGTCGGTGACGCTGTCCCTGGCGATTCTGTTGGTGGCGCTGCTGGCCAGTGTATTTGCCTTCGTCTCGGCGTTCGAGGAAGCCCACGAACAACAGGACGCCACCTTGCGCCAGGTGGCCATGCTGTTCGACCGCCAGCAGATGACGCTGCACTACCCCCAGGGCCAGGCCATTGACGACGATGAAGAATCGCGGGTGATCATCCAGCACCTGGGTGATGGCCGCCACGCCACGGGCAACAACGACGAGGCGTTGCCACTGCCGTTTCCCACCACGCTCGCCGATGGCCTCGCCACGGTTGAAGTGGCCGGCGAAGCCTTTCGTGTGCTGGTGCACACCACCTCCCACGGCGAGCGCATTGCCGTGGCCCAGGAACAGGACGTCCGCGACAAGGACGCCCGCGAAAGCGCCTGGCGCAGCCTGTTGCCGTTCCTGATCCTGTTCCCCGTGCTGTTACTGGTGGTGGGCGACTTGGTGCGCAAACTGTTTCGTCCCATCGGCATGCTGGCCGCCGAAATCGACCAGCGCGCCGAACAAGAACTGCACCCGATTGATGAGCAGCACCTGCCGACGGAAGTGCGTCCGTTCGTGGTCGCCATCAATCGACTGTTGGCCCGCGTTGGCCAGTCCATGGACAGCCAGCGCCGCTTTGTAGCCGATGCCGCCCATGAGCTGCGCTCGCCGATGACCGCCTTGTCCCTGCAAGCGGAACGCCTTGCGGACACTGACTTGTCACCCGCCAGCCGCGAGCGTTTTTTGCCGTTATCCCGGGGCATCGAGCGCGGCCGCAAACTCATCGACCAACTGTTGGCGCTGGCGGCGGCACAGTCGCCGTCAGTGCGGGTACAGGACCCTCTCTCGGTGCATGGCATCTATCGACAGGTACTCGAAGACTTATTGCCCCTGGCCGAGCGCAAGCAGATCGATATCGGTGTCGACAGCACCGAGGACGTACAGGTGGTGTTCAACGCGCTGGACCTGTTCACCCTGGTGAAAAACCTGGTGGACAATGCCATTCGCTATACCCCGGAGGGCGGGCGCATAGACCTCTCGGTGACCCAGACCCCAGGCGCCGTACTGCTGCACATCAAGGACTCCGGCCCCGGCATTGCCACAGAGGAACAGGCGCGGGTGTTCGACCCCTTCTACCGAAGCCTGGGCACCGACGAGGCCGGCTCCGGGCTGGGCCTGTCGATCGTCAAGGCGATTGCCGAGCGCAGCGGCGCACGGGTGCAGTTGTCGTTCAGCGATACCCAAGCGCAACGTGGCCTGTGCGTGACGGTTTGGCTGCAAGCGCTGTAAGCACCTGCGCCGAACAAAGACAATCTTCCGTCCACAAGCACATTTCAAAAATGCCAGGGTTTGAGGGCGCACTTGGGAATCAAAAGAGGTAATTCTCGATAATCAGCGCGATGAATACGATCCATGCCATCGCCAACATACTAGTAACAGCAATCCATCGCTCGCCCATGACTTCGATTCCGTTATGTACATCTGTTTAGTGGAGAGTAGCTAGGTCCCTAATTAGGTGTCTGTAGGAAATTGACCATGGGGCCTAGGATAATCAGTTGCGTCTCGATTTATGCAGCAGGACATGATAGCCATGAATATTGGGTGATCACTTCCAAAGTTCGTAATTTCCCAATCGGCTTCAGGTCCTGGCGATTTCAATTTTCACCATCATGTAGCCGATTCCCAAACGATGTTCTGTCCGTACGATCAACTTCACCGATCGCCAGGATCAAAGACGACCGATCAAAGACTTTTAAAAGTAGCTCAGAAAACCTCAGCGCTCTTCGTGTGCACAGACTACACTGACAGAGCACTCTTGAATTCTGACAAGGAAAGTCCAATGAAAAAGCAAAAGTCTGTGGCTAACACCGACGCACTAATAATCAACATAAACGACGGTTTCGAGCTAAGTTTTTGGGCCGTGAAGTTCGGGGTAACTAAAGATGAGATCAGGGCTGCCGTCCGCCAAGCGGGGAATTCACTTACGGCAGTAAAGCGCCATTTCGCTCTCTCCCAACACGCCTGACCATCCAAGACTAAGATCGATAGACGTGAATGCGCCTCTAAACAGACTTTAGTTGCGCATCAGCAATGCCACTCACTAGCACAGTGAGGACTCTGCGTTACCAAGACGACAGACAGCACCGAAACAAACTCAGCGTTATCAGCTAAGTATGACCTATCACGCTCAGGAACAGCGGCAAGCTGTGGCGTCCGTGATGTTCTGAGTATCGAGAGAAAACGTGCTCGCTACGTTGGCCAAAGGAAATGTTCTTTTGCACCAACATAAGGCACCAGTCCCATGGGACTATTTTTCGGACGCCAAAAACCACAAACCCCTGAATTTCCCTAGGAAAATCATGGGCTTGTTTTTTTTAGTTTGGCGGTGAAAAAGAGATTCGAACCCGCATCACTTCAGACGCACACCGAATCCCGTACAGCACCCACGCAATGACCGGTTTTGGCCGATTCTGTTGAAAAAGTCGGTCTGCCCAAACTGCTTGATCATCGACTGGTGAAAACGCCTTTTTTGCACGCTGCTACGTAAAATCCGAGCCCGGAAGCCTCTGCCAAAAGTAAAGATTTCAATCTCGGACGCGTACTTTTCTGATGCGCCAACCATGGCAGACTGTTTTCAACAGAATCGACCGTTCTCTGCCGATCGTCTCGCTGGCACTCACTGATTGTGTCTTCGAGGCACAGCCTGTGAGCGACAATAGGGCCAGCGCGGACGCGGCCAAAGTAATGCGAGCTTTCAGCATGGTTCGTTCCTTCATTACACTCCGGCCAACCCGGTGTGCTCCTACTGACCTAGCCCTGCACAATGGCGAGGCGTGGGTGAACCTGGGCGGCTGATTCATTGAACAGTCGACTTTTTCAGGGGCTGTTGTTGTTTTTTTTGAGCTAGCCAATCAATGGCCGACAGCAAAGTCACACCATCAGCGGGACCTTCAAGTTTTATTGTTCTACCCGTCATGTTGTCTTTGATTATCACAGTGGGCGTTGCGGTAATCCCAGTTCTGCTCGCTTCTTTTGCTTGTTGGGTAATGTTCATGGCGCTCTGTTTGTCATTTACCGCACAGGCCACCAGGTCTTGGTAATCAACTCCATCGACATCCAGATGACCAGTGAAACCCTGACCGTTGCTGCGGGTGCGTTCAAAGGTCTGGTCGATGGTTTGCCAGAAAGCGATTGCACCACCTAGCTTTCCCGCGCATTCGGCGAGCCTTGCTTCATGTACAGCGGCCGCACCGTGAAAATCCAATGGCAGGTGGTGCCACTGCAGGTTTACATCCTTTTGTTGCTGTACCCATGCCTTTAGTATCGGCGTATACGTCTTGCAGTAGGGGCATTCCAGGTCCGCAAACTCTGTCACAGTCCAACGAGCATCGGGTGAGCCGTATACCCAAGGACCTGTGTGATTAGTTGTTTTCATCTCGTTTCGCAGGAGTGCAAAACAGGCCAGCGATACGCCAGCCAAAAGACACCCAAGAATTACCCGTCGTTTGCGAGGAGGTGTCATACCCGAGCCTCTGCTAACTCCGATGACAGAACGGGTTCACAAACCTCTAAGGTTTGTAGGGGGGCCTCCAGGCGGATGACGTGCTCACCTTGGCCTGTCGGCTTCGGATATTGACTGTCAATGATTAGCATCAACTCCAGCCCTGGTGCGAGCTGGGGGCGGTAGTTTTTAAGTGCAGAGAGGGCCATGAGGCAGTACCTGATAGAGAACGGAGGTACAGAAGAAGCGATTGAGGGCACGACGTCATCAGGAAATCATTACTGGGTAGCTAAGGAAACTCTGAAAAAGACTTCCAAATCTGGTGAGATACGGCTGTCCCACGAACTGAACGGTTGAGCCCCGATGAAGCAAATGTCTTTCGCTGATGCCGAGTACGCAGGCAAACGTAAGCAGACCCGCCGTGAGCGTTTCCTGATTGAGATGGATCAGGTCGTGCCCTGGAAAGGCCTGATTGCGTTGATCGAGCCGCATTATCCGAAGGGTGAAGGCGGTCGTCCGGCGTATCCGTTGATGGCCATGCTGCGGGTTCATCTGATGCAAAACTGGTTCGGCTACAGCGATCCGGCGATGGAAGAGTCCCTCTACGAAACCACGATTCTGCGCCAGTTTGCCGGGCTGCATTTGGATCGGATTCCGGATGAAACCACGATCCTCAACTTCCGCCGGCTGTTGGAAAAACATGAGCTGGCCGGTGGGATTTTGCAGGTCATCAACGGCTATTTGGGCGACCGAGGTTTGCTGCTGCGTCAGGGAACTGTGGTCGATGCGACGATCATTCATGCGCCCAGTTCGACCAAGAACAAGGACGGTAAACGCGACCCCGAAATGCACCAGACAAAGAAAGGAAATCAGTACTATTTCGGGATGAAATCGCACATCGGTGTCGATGTTGAATCCGGTCTGGTACATAGCGTGGTGGGCACGGCGGCGAATGTGGCGGACGTGACTCAGGTCGATCAGTTGCTGCATGGCGAGGAAACTTACGTCTCTGGCGATGCCGGTTACACCGGCGTGGAGAAGCGTGCGGAGCATCAACATCGCCAGATGATCTGGTCGATCGCAGCGCGCCCCAGCAGCTATAAGAAGCATGCAAAAAAGAGCCTGATCGGTCGCATGCGCCGCAAAATCGAATACGCGAAAGCTCAAGTCCGGGCCAAGGTTGAGCATCCATTCAGGGTGATCAAGCGCCAGTTTGGTTATACGAAAGTCCGCTTCCGAGGCTTGGTGAAAAACACCGCGCAGCAGACCACACTGTTTGCCTTATCGAACCTGTGGATGATGCGAAAACGACTGTTGAATGCAGGCGAGGTGCGCCTGTGATGTGGACAATGAGCCCTGAAAAGGTGCTATTCCGCAAAAAACAGTGAACTGACAGGAGGAAAGGTCTGATTTTCGATTAAGTCGGTGTTTTTTGAACCTCAGACAGCGAGGCCGTTAAAAACGGCTGCTTACTTCAGACCTTCCCTAAGTATTTGTTTTTAAACCGACGACAGTCCTCGGAGATTTTGGGCTACGACTTATCGAGCAGGCGCCAGTACTGAATCGTTTTTGGCTGCGCTCAAAAGCTTGATCAGTATGGGAGGTGACGATCGAGGACAACGATATTATTCAGAAACCGCCAGATGTAGGTGTTTTAGGGGCGGAACAGTTTATATTGCCGTTTTAGTCACGTGCATGGGCTCACACATGGCAGCAAGAGGTTGTATTTCGGGGCGTGAATATTCTGTAGAGAATATTTTTGACGATGCAATTTACCCTCGCATGAAGGAAGAACCATTGCTGAATGCACAGGACGAACTGGTCGTGCCTGTGAGAAAAGCTGGCGCACCGCATTTTCGCCGCATGGGTAAAGCTTCTTTTGGTAAGCGAATCGGGCGGACTGAAAATAATCCGACTCATAACGAATGCGTTCGTGCACTTCACGAACAATTATCTGATGCCGACGTGGCAAGGGTCTCGATTTCAACCTATCTCTTTTCAGACGGTGCACGTGAAGAACAGGTCATTTTTTCTACGCTTCCTGGAAGCGATTACCGGTGGTTCATGGAGGCTAACGCGAGGATTGCGTTCGAGAATGACACTTACATTCAGCCAGATCTCGGTGGTAGAGACGCCAGTCGTTTTTTTCCAAGAGCTAGTTGTCCCAATATTATTATCGAAGTAATTCGTACTCACGAGCCCGATGAGGAGACTTTTAAACGCCTTTACGAGTTATCTCGGACCAACACACTCGTAGTTTTTTACGTCATCGGAGAGGGCAGCCGAGGCGGTAAATTGAATAATTTTCGTAGGAACGGCGCAGAGTTAACACTCCGTGTTTCCCACTACCTTATCGCTGGCCAGCCTTACTTGAATGGAGTAGCAGTTAAAGCCCTCGGCGAAGACGAAACGCTAGGGCATTGGCACAAATATCTAACAAATAGCTACTTCAAAAAGGCGAAAGAGTCCGCGTCATGACCACGGTCAGATCATGTCAAAGGCTTCAATATTGATAAGGCGTTGTTAATTATGCCCGCTATCTCCTTTTGTCGTTGGTCTTTCCCTAGCCAGTACCCACGTCGCTCAGCTAAAGACATGACTAATTCAATGTTCTTACTCTCGATAGCTACCTTGAGGTAGTTATCTACAAGCTGACCATAATAAGTGAATAGAATTTTTTCTGAAGCAGAGATTGCCTCTGATTCGCTTCTGTACGTCCCAAGGCCTGATAAGTTCTCGATTTGAAACGACCAGTCGTCACTGCAAATAAAGTCGGGGTGTTGGTATTCGGCCGCTTTCTTGGCGAAATCGACTGTTCGCCCTATATCGATGAAGGGGAATCGAGGGTGTTTTTTTATTGAGGACGAATGCATTTTCTGCTCCTGTTGAAAAAATTGCTCAACCCTTGAATTGATCCTCAACAGTCGAGAAAAAACTGGAGTTGCTCATCGTTTTCTATAGCGCATCAGGTTTGAGGTTCAGCCACAGACTTCGAAGATAGAAGCGCTTGCTTACGCAAGGCTCCAAGAAGCGCGCTTTCAGCGCTCTCGGGTTGTGGGTGCTGTCGAAGCCAGTCGGCTAATACCGTTTGAAGCTGTGACTCGATGTCTCGACGATCCACCGCACGTACCAAGACCTGCTGCAGCTCCTCGATCAGTACGGGAGCACAAACCTCTAGGGTCTGCAGAGCCTCTTCCCCTGGCTGTTCAAGCAACTGGGTCAAACTTTCAATCAGGTTCTGGGTCAGGGAATTCAATGCTCTCATGCTTGGCGCTCCAAGGCCGTAACTTGCTCGGGGAAAGTGATGATGTGCGGTTCGATACCGCGATGACGGTCTAATGTTGCAGCGACTTCAATGGCGGCATCGAGTTCGTTGCAGCCTTTGGCTTGCATGATGTCGAAGCGTTGTTTTTTCTCCTCTGGCTCTGTCATGGCTAGGGCCAGGTATAAACTGGGGGGCACCGCCCGGAACAACATCTCCATGCTTTTGGACAGCACCACGCCTTCGGTGAATTTGCCGCTTTCTTTACGCGCTGACAGCATCATCGACTTTTGCGCCGGGGTCAGTTCACGAAAACGTGCGATTTTCTCCACCTCGTCCGGGGGCATGTTCAAGCACATCCACCATTCGATCATGTTGAGCAAAGCCGATGCCTCCGGCGGCACGTCGTCGACGTTTTGGGTAGCCATCCAGAACCAGGCCCCGAGTTTTCGCCACATTTTGGTGATCTTGACGGAGTAGGGGGATAGCAGCGGCACCTTCAACTGGATGTGGCCTTCATCGGTGAAGAAGACCAGAGGGCGGCCTTTGAATTGGTCGCGTTCTGCGATGTTATTCACTGTGTTGAGCAGGGAAATGTAGGAGATGGCCATCTGTGCGCTGTACCCTTCTCGGGCGTAGGTGGCCAGGTCAACAATGGTGATGTCCGCCTCTGGCCAGGGCGTACCTGGCCGGTTGAACATATCGCCTTCGGTGCCCATGCAGAACATGGATAAGGCTTCCGCCATCTCCAGAAAGCGTGCGCTTCGAGCTGCCGGGATACCCGGCTCTAGTCCCGTTTCTCGCAAGGCTTCGCGGATATCTTCGGGAAGCACGATTCGTTGTTCGACCATACATTTTTTCGCTGCGTTGAGAATGCACTGGCGGATGGCGCTACGGTCAGCCCGTGTAAGGCGGGCGTCTTCTTTTTCTTCACCACCGGTGATCATCAACCTGGCCGTAATTTCCATCTCGCCCAGGATGTCGCGTTGTTCATCCTCGGTCTGGCTAGCAAGGTGCTCGTCCGAGGCCTCAAGATCATCAGCCTTGAGGATCTTCACGTTATGGCTGGGCTCGATGAGTTTTACTGCATCAGCAAACGGGGCCAGGCTGACGCCAGATCCAGGGGCCAATCGAACACGGTTTACCGTCAACCCCAGCTTGCTGGCGAAGTCACCTAGCAAGCCAAAGCTATTACCGGCTTCAACAATGAACAGACGTGGCCGGTAGACTGCAATGAGTTGGGTGAGAAGGCTGGTAGCGCTGGCTGACTTACCTGAACCGGTAGGACCAAAAATGAAAAGATGCGCGTTCATCTGACGGTCCAGCTTGTTCAGTGGATCGAAGGTTATAGGCGCTCCCCCACGGTTAAATAGTGTGATACCCGGATGTCCGGTTCCGGTCGACCTTCCCCAGACGGGTGCCAGATTTGCAATATGCTGAGCGAACGTCAGTTGCGCGTACCACTCCAGTGCCTTGCGTGCGTTGGGATCGAAGTTGCCAGGCAGCCATCTGAGGTATGAGTTGAGCGGTGCAACTTCATCCCGAGGTTCCACGGGTTCCATGCCAGCACCCAGTAATGCACTGCTGAGTTGCAAACTGCGTTCCTGTAGCTGTGCATCGTCTTTCCCACGCAAGAAAAACGCTACGCTACCTCGGTACAACTTGTGCTTGCGGCCGAGTAGCTGGCGGGCTGTGGCGACGTCCTCACGGGTAAGGATCGATGCCTGAGTGTCTCCAACAGCCTTTCGCGACAGCTGCTCCAGATGCCCTTCGAGAATGTCCTGCGGTGTGATCACGAGGGTGATACAGAGAATGGTGTCTTCTGGCATTTTGTCGAAAAGCGCGTTGAGAGCATCACCGCCCTTGCGTGTTTCACCAGTCAGATGACCCGTCATTGGAGCGTCGCGCAGACGATCGAGCATCACCACACGGTGCGGAAGGCCATCGAAGTACCACAAGCCTTTCTCGACGTTTGACTGCGGTTCGCGGTAACACAAGTTCTGCGAGAAGTCGGTTCCGCTGGCCAGCGGTAAATCGCCCTCCTCCGCGGCCGGGACCTGTTTGCATACAAGGTCATAGAAACGTCGAATATCAGCATCGGCTGGGCCGAGATGATCTGGGCGTGGGTTGAACCAATGAATCAACCAATGACGAATGGCGTGGCCATCCATGCGATGCGTTTTAATGCCGGCGTTCGCCAGGCCACCCACTAGGCGATCACAAATGATTTTAAGGTAAGGGCCAGGGGCTTGGCCGCGCACGTCTGCTTGCGCACCCTGGGTGCGGCGGTACACCACCAGGCGTACGCGACGTTGCTGGCCCCTCCAGGGGAGTTGGCTAACCTTGGTGTCTTCAAAAAGCCCGCCGGGTTTGGAAATAGCTTCCAAGTGCTGCTTCATTAACTGCAAGTAAAGCTCGGTGAAGGCGCTACCTCGTGCGCGAGGCTGAATGTAGTCGTGCAATTGCTGCAGGTAATTGTCCCAGCTGGTTTCGTCTTGGGCGTAGAGCTGGACTACCCAAGGGGAGGTTTCCAGCTCGTCAAACGAGTCCTGCAGAGCGTTTTCCAGAGCATCCCGGGCTTTACGCAACCACTCCGGATCTCGACCTTCTGTGCCGATCGGGGTCAGTTCAAAGAAAGCAGCACGCGACACTCCGTCCTCCAGCAACATGGCTTTTTCGCCAGGTAGGTAGTCGACCCAGGGTAAGAGGTCAACGAATGAGGGGTTCACCTCATACATGCGGTCGACGTCAGCAGTTGTGGCTGGCTTTTTCTTGGGATTACGCCAGTCGCTCGGTGACGGAATACCCATGGCGGCTAGACGTTCGTAATAGCGTTCCGTCGCAGCCTCAAAAGTCTCGGTTGCTGATGGCTTTGCCTCGATAGACTCGGTCCCGATGGATAAGAGGTCAGGCTCGACACGGTCGGATGCACTACGTGCTTTGAAGAGTCGTTCAAAGAGCCTCATCAATATGCCTCCGTGCGTTCGCCAGGCATGGCGTACTGTACGCGCTGATAAAGGGGAAACACGGTGGTGTAGCCTGGGATCGGTGCTGGATCAGAGCCCGCCAGGTGGGGAAACACATACATGACCAGATCCGGATTGGGCAGGCGTTTGAACTGGCTGTAGATCTCGTTTTGAGCCGTGCGCGTGAATTTAGCATTGTCGTCCAGTGCCTCCGCCTGATTGGGTTGCAAAGGTCTGCGTAGGTCCTGACGGGCATCGAGCAACTGACGGCTGCTCGTGCTGCTGCTTGAACCACTGGATCCTTGATCCCAAACGTCCATCATCGTGCTGTCCCCATGGGGGAGCAGTTCGTCCTTGTTGGTGGAGCAGCCAGCCCCAAGAAGTGCGATCACCAGGTAGGTCCCAATTATCAAGGCATGATTAATCAAGCGCAGTCGAGGCATGACGGGCTCCTGAGCGATAGTCGACCTTGCGGCCATTGAGTTCGTAGTCGATGGTCAGCTGTTGGTCCAGGTGTACGGCGACTTTGGCACCGGGTTGCACGTACACCGCAGCGAAGGCTTGGCCGTAAAGTTTGTTTACCCAACTGGAGACATCGTTGACACCCTGGCCAATGATTTTGCCCATGGCCTCACTTCCAGACATCCCAACGGTGCCCACGGTGCCGGTCTGGGTATTCACGAATGAGCTGCTGTTACCATTCGACTTAATTAGGGACGCGGCGCCGGCGCCGGCAGCGGTAATAAGCACCTGAGAACCGATGTATTGCGATGCGTTGCTTTTCCGATCACCACTGATGCAGGGAATGCCATAAGCATCGCTGATCCAGCCCAGACCTCCCTGGATGGCGGTTTGGTTGCCATTGTTCTGGTTGTTGGTTTGACTGCCATTTGTTTCTTCTTGCGGTTGTGGCAGCGTGCGAACAGTGCCGTCGTTGAAGACAAAGGTCAGGCTTTTGATCTGCCCGCGAACGCAGGACAGGGTCCAATCTCCGGAGGCCGTTCCGCTGGCCACCGCGCCTGCAACATCGGGCAGGTCAATACCGTTAGCCGTGAGATTGTCTGGGCCGATTAGTACCTTGAAGGGATAGGGGTCATTGACCGTGCCGTCGATGGGCACCCTGCCAATCAGCGCGGACATGGCTACGGAGCCCATTAATGTCGAGTTCTGCGGCAGGGTGTAGACCTTGTGCACCTGTTTGCGGGCCTCCTGCGGCGAGATTTCGTTGGCGACGGTTTGGGCTCCCGTGCGCAGCGCATTTTGACCTCGGTCCACGGACTCGCCAAAGGACGTCGGAAAGTTGAACCCACTGGCTGTTTGATTTGAGCCAGCAGCGATGGGTTTGCCGTTGATGTCGACTGGCGTCGCGTCCTGTGGCTCTATCCAAACTACGTCCGCCCCAGGTGCGCCTTTGAAGCTTTGACCGTCCCCTGGCTGAACGCCGAATCCGATCGGCAGATCCGATCCAGACTGATTGCCACTGCCCGATTTGCTGCTCAGGGTATTGTATTGCTGCTGCAGCGTATCCAGGATTGTTTGGCTCTGCTGTTGCGACTCTTGCTTCAGCGTTTGCTGAACATTTTGCAATTTGCTGTCGACGTTAAGATCGATGGACTGCAGGCGTTTTTGCAGCTCAATGTTCTGTTGCTTGAGCTCGTCATTTGTCTTCAGTGCATTGGAGACTTGGTCTTTGAGCTGGCGGCTTTCCGCAACAATGGTCCGCAATGTGTCGCTGGGTGTATCACCATCAACCCCCAGTTTTTTTGCTTCACCCGCACTGAGTTCAAGAACTCCAGGTTCTTGAGCCTGTTGCTTGCCATTGCCTCCACTTACCATCTTGACCACAACAAAGATTGCCAGGATCGAGAACGGGATCACCAAGAATTTAATCAGGGGATTATTCTTCATGGCGACCTCCCTTTGGATCGATCTGGCTCACGGCTGCCGGCAACAACGACTCGGCTAGACCATGGCCACGGGTTACCAGGTAGACCGTTGTGGTGTCGCTGGCATCCCCCTTGGCGCCCAGGTACGGATGCTGGAAGGTAGCGCTTACAAAATCGCCCATTAAGTCCCGAGGGTCCAAGCTAAGGTGCTGGGTGCTCGTGTTGCGGAGCTTCACCGCCGTCACCCAGTAGTCGTCCAGTCGCCACGATCCCAGTTCGGACGCTTCGACCGTTAACGTCGGCAGGAGCGTGGTTAGGTCAGCATCTCGCTTGAGATTCACCTGGGCAATGCCTACTACAGGCTCAACTGTGCGCAGGGGGGCATATAACATCTGGGCGGCATAGCGTGTGAGGACCACTGGCAATGGCGTTTCACGTCGCGGCGCTGGTGGGTCTTCCTCTACGTCCTGTGTGGTGGCTTGTACCGTGGGAGCCAAAGCGTGGCTGCTCGTAGGTTTGGAGTTCACTTGCCCGTATCGTATTGAAGGATTCTCGCCGGCAACGATCTTTGCCGGCTCGAATGCAACCTGATTTGGTTTCCCTGGGGTTGCGATGATATCCACCAGCATAATCTCGCCGGAGCTCATGTTCTGCAGCTGCAAGCGGCTTGGTTCGATCGGCTCTTTGGCCAACAAATAGAGCGCGCCGCCCGTGCTCTGTACGCGCAGTTTGTCGACCAGGTTACGAGGCACACCGACTCGAACATTCTGGTCAACAAAGACAATGCGTTCCTGGCCGACGATCAAGGGAAGCGCCAACGGAATTCGGTCCCACCGAAGTATTTCAACCGCGTTGGTCAGCCCGCTGAAGCTGAGAGCCAGTAGACCGAAAAATAGCAGTCGACGAGCCATCATTTGCCCCCAGATTTGATAGTGTCTACGGTGACCTCAATACGTTGAGGGTTGCCGCTGTAGCAGTCCCAAGCGAGGCCGAAGGGGTTTTTTTCGGGGTCGATATCCGAGCGGATGATGTGCAGAGGGTAGCGGGCCAATGCTCTTTTCACGCGCTCGCCGCCGTAATGCTCATCGGCAGTAATATCTAGGTTGACGGTCCAGTCGTTGATGCTGTTCTGCTCGATATGTTGCTCGGACTTATCGTCAATGCCTCTTCCGGGGATCTCAAAAACACCCCGTTCACGTTTGCGCAACTCGCCACTGTTGCGCCGTAGCTCAAAATCCTTCTGTAAATAGGCTTTGCAGCTGGGCGTCAGGTAACCCCCTAGGCGAGTGATGTTGTCCTGATAGTCGGTTTCACCGTCAACGGGCCAGCGGTTCATCTGTTGGAAGATATACAGCCCAAAGGCATACACAGACTCTGGTGGGATGTCCCACCACTGACGGGTACTGCCCGAGCGAAGGTCTGGCGGCACGTGGATGGTCAAGTCGCGCGGCGCGCTCTGCCAGCCATAAGCCATGTAGAGACCCAGGATAATCAGCAGGCCGATCACAAGGCGCAGGCTGTTTATATGGGCCAGTTGTGCATCAACTTTCTTCCGATAGGTCATTTAACCTCCGTTCTACGGCAAGTCCATGCACCAGTGCGCGTGATCAGATGGACTTTGTTCCAGGTCGGAAAATATCGAGCGATGCTCAACTGCATCTGGCGGTACAGCCAGGTGTCTGGTCGACCGCGTTTCCAGCGGCGCAAAAATCGGCTTGCAAGCGTGAGCCCGAGAACCGCGCAAAGCATGGCGGCGGCGATGATCAGCGCCCATATCTGGGTCAGAATCGCCGCTGGGATGCCGAGGACAAGCCCTGCTGCGATACTGATGCCCAGCGTTGCCCACATTTCGTCAGCGGTAAGACCGCCCATGATCACGGGCTGATTGTTCAGCCGCACTGGAAGGAATATCAGGGTTCCATCGTCAGAGAGTTCTGTCATGGCCTAGGCTCGTTAAAGAATATTGGTTGCCTTGGTGACCAGAAATATGGCGACACCTAGGATGGCGACGCCCACAGCGGCCGTTGCACCGAGGTCCATCCATTTCTTTTTGCCGTGCTGGATCTCGTGGTAGGTGCCAAAGGCGTGCCAGGCCACCCCGCTGAAAATGACGGCGCAGATGATGAGGCCGAGCAGAGAAAATCCGTCGAAGGCATAGTTCTGCATTGTCTGCATCAAGTTAGAGCCTTCACCACGAGTGGGAGGTTGAGACTGGGGCAGTGCCGCCATGGCCAACTGAGGAAGCGTAAGAATGCCGATCAGCAAGCGGCGTGGCTGTAGGCGCGAGGTCATGATGAATCTCCGATAAAGTCAACTGAGAACAAACGTGGTCAAGATCATGCAAAGCAGCAGGATGCGAACAACCGAGGTCGATGCGATCGTGCGGTCAAGGTTTCCGGTGGCCCATCCTCGGTAGCAGCTCCAGAGAGCCCATGCGCCCCACAAAAATATGATGGCCACCGCAAAGCCAATGAAGAACAGGTTGCTAGACGAAGCAGGGAACCCCGCAGCCGCCTGAAAGGCAGACGCCTGAGCGCCGCTCATGCTCATGGCTTGCGTCCTTCCTTTGTGTATTGGCCCGAAAGCTCAACAGTATCCCGAGGCTGGGCTCGGCTTGGGGTCAGGTAACTCTCAAGGCCGTGGCGAATTCGAGCGATATCACCTGCCAACCGCTGATAATCGAAGAAGTAACGCTTGCCTGGTTCGTCGGCTACTTGGGCGCTCCGGCGCGCCGTGTCCTCCAGAGCATTTAACTGACGGATCATCACGTCCAGGTTGGCCTGTTCGGAGGCGGAAGCGGCTGCTGACTGAGAAGCGGGCAGGCCGCATCCTAAAAGTCCGATGAGGGCTGGCAAAGCAAGTCGGCGAGTGAGTGCAGTGCGGCGCGGGTACTGAGTCACGGCTGGGCTCTGGTAATTCCTGATGCCATCAGCTTGCCGTTTTCATCAACGCGCGCGCCGCAAGAAAACCATATTCAGAGCTTGAAGGATTTCTTCAGGTGGTACTGACACCATCAATCACTGGAGATGTGGCGTTTGAAGAAAAGCAGATAGCCCGTGGGCAAGGCGATGCCGTAGGCCCAGCCCTGGGCATTTTGATTGCCGATTTTGACCTCGCCCCTCACTACTGGTTGAACGCTGACCAGCTCCCAGCCCTCTTGGCCAAGTTGAGTAAGGCGTTGTGAATTCCCGGAACTCTGTAGAAACCCCTGAATATCTGGCTCAGTCGTAGGTTCTTCGGATTTGAAAATCAGGAGTTTTTTTGTTCGGATGATGTAGTCCAGCGGTGCGAACTCGGTATGGTATTCAAATTTCTGACGGATCATGGCGACGTCCTCAGTGTGCGGAGCCACTAGGGTTTCAGTTCTCTGCGCGTGCCAGCAATCTGAAATAGTTTGTTGCTAAGCAGGCGATTTCTGAGGTTGGGTTGGAGACGTCCGAGCATCGACATAGCGCTGCATGATAGAAATGACCATTGAGTTCAACGCCAAAATTTTCATTCCTCGCGTCACAGCCACATAAAACAAATTCAACTCGTCATCTCGACGTCCACGGTCAATATCAGGCGACAGCGGATCAGCGCTGAAGTCGTCATACAGGCTGACAAAGTCCCATTCCAGCCCCTTGGCCTTATGCCCTGTCGTTAGCGTGATCGTGGCATCCAACTCATTGTCGACTGATCGAGCGCGTAGTGTCTGGATCCGCTCAGGCAAGTCCGGATAGGCTGCAATGATTTTGATTGAGCGCAGCATCTCCGTGTCTTGGCTCACCTCGGCAATTTCCACGTACTGTGAAAAGTCTCGGTAATCCCGCAATAGCTTGCGGTTCTGGACCTCTTTATTGCGGTTGCGGCTGAACATGTACAGGTCTTCCAGGTCGCGCAGCGAGTAGCTGTCGATTCCTCCTACCCAGAAGATCTTGGGTTTGATCGCGACCAAGAATAGGGCATTCTCGATAACGCCAGTAACGGTGCGATGTATAAACGTGCGATGCGGTAGATCTTCAGGCAGAGCCCGTTTAACCAGGGTGTTGGGACCTAACCCCTGCAGCTTTCGTGTCTCCCCCTTGTAGAAGAGGATGATGTTGGCCACGTGAGCGACCGCAGGGCCGAAACGAAAGCTCTGGGTCAAGTAATGACGTTCGGCACCGGCCATCCAATCGCTGTTGAGCGCATCCTCGGCTCCGCGGAAGCGATAGATCTGCTGATGGGGATCGCCGACTGTCACCTTGCGGATCCGTTGTGTTTTTACCAAGTCGGCAATAACCGGGTTCACGTCTTGTCCATCATCCAGAAGGATGGCGTTAAATCGTTCGCTCAGGTCAGGCTTACTCAGTTGATACAGCTTCAGGTAACCGTCGTGTGTAATCGAAATGCCGGTGTCTTGCAGATCGATCATCCGTTTCCAGACGATCCTTGCCATGCTCAGAGCATTGTTCAAGAACCGTTCCTGTGCGCTGGTGAGCATTCGTTGTTCCTGGAACCTGGGGAAATGCCCCCGGCCCAGCTCGTCGTCGGCGCTGGCCATGAAGTTGTTCAGCGTACTGAGGACGTCTCGTACCAGCTCCCAATCCTGGGTATTGATGGCCCTGGCAATATCAGTGAGTCGCAAATTGTTGGTTTGTTTAGCGGCGTACTGACTGCCGTAGACCGCGTAGGCAAGACCATGTGCTGTCTTGCAAACCACATTGCGAGGGAAGCGGCCCTTGGCCGCGAGCTCGACGGATTTGTTGTAGCAGAGGTACAGCATTTTCACCGAGGTGTGATGGGTGGCGTAGCCAACCAGTGTTGTGGTTTTGCCTGTGCCGGCAAAGGCCTGGACCAGCAGCTTGTCAGCTGTTGAATGGATAATGGGCTGCTGTTCTTGAGTCCATTGCATGGAGGGCTCGTCGGGTAGCCCCAGATCATTGCTGATCCAGGGCCCCCTAAGAACCGTACGTGCGACTTTCACCGCATACGGCTCAAGCCTTTTCTAGATCCGCATCGCGGGCCGGCTTGCTGACGGAAACTCCGAGTTTATGGACTTGGTTGTGGCACTCCGGATGCAGAAGTACTCGATTGTTCGTCAAGTTCCTGCCGCCTCGAGTGAGAGGGTGGAGATGGTGATCCTGCCATCCTGTCTGGAGTGTGATGGGGTGTCGACAGTGGGCACACTGACCTCGCTGTTGCTGGTATAGGCGGGCCACTTCACGTCGGTAATGCAACGAGCGCATCATCCGTCGTGTTCGAAGCATTTCGCCTTCCTGCTCCCATGCTGGATCAAACGGGTTGTATTCGCCCTTGATCTTCGCATGTCGCTGGATTGCTGTGGCGGACAACGGCTCAAGTCTTACGTATTCCAGTTGAGCCGAAGCCGTGTTGCGTTGAGCATACGCAAACTCCCACTGTCGGGCACCCAGAGTATGGAAATAGCGTTTCCGAACCCAATAAGCGCCTTTCTTCGGATGTCTGCGTCTTGCCCAGCGCCACAGCAAATACCAAATTTTCGCGTCCAGGTTATGGAATGTTGCCTTGGCAACGACAGGTTGGTGGTATTGCGCCCATCCCCTCAATACTGGCCTGAGCTGGTGGATCAGATGATCCTGGCTACCCCCGTGGTGACGTTGGATTATGTCCTGCACCTTGCTGTAGAACGCACTAACATTCTTCTGGCTCGGTTTGATCAGGAGCTTTTCGCCATATTTGCGGAAGCTCCATCCCAGGAAATCGAATCCTCTGTCAATCGATACGATTCGGGTCTTTTCTTGGGCAAGCGTTAGGCCGCGAACGGCCAAGAACTGCTCCACCCAAGGCTTGACTTCATCTTCCAGCACCTCTGGAGAGGCAGCGGTGATGACGAAGTCATCCGCGTATCGAACCACGTTGACCTTGAGTCGAGTAGCTCGCGTGATGCCCAAATGTTTCTTGAGCTGCGTCTCTAGTCCATCCAAGGTTAGGTTGGCCAGCGTAGGGGAGATGACCCCTCCTTGGGGAGTCCCTTCCGAGGTTCCTTGCAGCGTCCCTTTGTGCACGATCCCCGCACGCAACCACTTGCTCAGGACGTCCCTATCCATTGGTACATGGCGCAACAGCCATTCGTGGTTGATATGATCGAAACAGCCTCTGATGTCAGCCTCAAGTACCCAGCGCGACGACCGCTTCCGACAGAGGCAGCAATAAAGCTGTCCCATGGCATCCGCTGTTGAGCGCTCTGGCCGGAAACCATAACTGTTGGGGTCACCAACAGTTTCCGATACTGGAGACAATGCTAAGAGGTAGAGCGCTTGCATGGCACGATCCCGCATGGTTGGAATACCCAGGGGGCGTTGCTTACCATTCGTTTTGGGGATATAGACCCGCCGAAGTGGCGAAGCACGGTATCCCCGTCGCTCTAGATCATGTGCGGCCTTCCACTTCGACTCAGGTGTGGTCCAGCGCTTACCATCCACTCCGGCCGTTTTGTTTCCTCGATTTTCCGTCACGCGCCGTACCGCCAGAAATCTGGCTGAGAACGAGCGTGTCAGCATCCGTTGGAGAGCTCGCACTTTCCGCCAGTTACCGTTTTTACAAGCCTTCGCAATTCGAATCTGCATCGCCCGCACCGTCCGCTGGGTACGACACCAGTCAATCTGGTGCCAACCTTGAGGGCGGTGGGAAAGCGCAGACATCGGTTTTTCTCGATGCTCTACCATGCTGCTTTCCTCTCCGAGGATTAGGGTTATCTCAGCCTGCATGCGATGAAAGACCAGGTGGAAGTCTGCTCGCTTTCGCGCCGGATGATGTTCCAACCCGTATCCCAGCCATTACAGCTAGGCTTTCGCTTTCTCCACCATCCCATACCCGCATCACCAACAGCGCACCTTGCGGCTTGCTTGCCCCGAGGGCAGCGATACGGGCTTACCACGTTCCTTGACTGTCACACGACTGGGTTAGGATCTGTTTGTCCGCCGGTGGCCTTCTTGACGACGTCCCCCCACTCTAAACGGGGAAAACCGGCCACTTACCGTTTGGTCAATGCCTATCAGCAGTTTTGGCACCTCAAAATTAACGACGTTTATCCACAGTTCACTTCCGTTATCCATACCAGCCAGCCTAGCGCCTCACCCCGACTCTGCTTCGAGGATCGCCACCACCATCTCGCGGTGATGAAGGACACCTTACGGTGGGCTACATTCCAGAAGAGCTTCAAACAAGTCCGTTACCAGAAATGCCTGTCTTCTTGGGCTACTGCTGGTCGTACAGCAGGTCAACTCCGCCGATAAAATTGCTATCGGACGTTTGACAATGACAGTCAAAGCTTTTAGCTTATCTTCTTCGAATATCTCCTATTTTGTTGATATATAAAGAAAAATAAGCATTCGTGTCGCACCTAAAGGTATTTTTTGAAGCTGGAGACAGTGATGCAGACGGACACGCCCAATAACACTGCGCATGGCAATAGAATCAAAAGAGGGCTGACGCTGATGGGAATGGCCAGGTAGACCGTCCAGGGCACGATGGTCAGGGGAATGATCGTCCCTCGGGCTTTGTGATACAGGTAGCTGGACTCCCGGCCGGAGCCGAATTTACGCAGATCACGCCTCACCAGGCCGTCGACGAGTCCGGTGAACGCGGCCAGTGCAAACAGTGGGAGTGTCAGTGTCAGGATGACCATCCGCACACAGAAGGTCAGCACGGTATACAGCGCAGCCAAGCCGTAGTCCTGGAACTTGATCATGACTCGGCCGAGCTCGTAGCGGAGATTGAAGGTGCCTGCTTGTTGTTGTGATATGGATCGGGCGTACTGGGTCAGTGCATTGATGTTGTCCTGCAGGCCGGTTTTCACCATCAGCCAGTCATACACGGTTTCTGCCAGCCAGGTGGCTGTGCGTCCCGGTTCTTTGATCACAACGCTTTGTAGCAAGTCTTGGGATAGCCAGCTCAGTTCATGCTGGAACATCTGCTGGGCATGTTTCCAGCCAGCATCAGGCCAGAACACGTACATGCATATCCATTCAACGATGACGGCGCCCAGCAGGGAGCCGAACATCACCCCTAGGAAGTGAAAGGGAGCCGAGAACAGCATGCCCAGGAAGGTTTTTTGACCTTCCTGCTGTTGCTGGGCTTTTTCCGCGATATCGGCCATGGCCTTGTTCCTTCAGGCTTATGCGACTTTCTCGTCGGTGGCCAACTTGCGGAAATCATTGACCAGATCATCTGGAAGCGATTCGCCTAATGCTTCATATCCCGGCGCTTGCCACCAATCGCTGCTCGTTCCGGATCCTTTGCGCATACCTTCAACCAATGCCTGAAGATCCTTGGGCATGACTTCATCGGGATCGCTCGCCGGCAACGGCATACGAATCTTCCACAGGTTGCCGCCCTCGATCAGGGCAAAGCATTGCCCCTTGGGCAGCGCAACGACGTGCGCCGGTTCGATCATCGGCACGCTGACGCTTTGGATCTGGTCGTGGGTATTGGACGTGAAAGCGGTCTTGCCATTGATCGCATCATTGGCACTGCTGGCCGGCGTACTGGTGAACACCTGGACCTTGGGCAACTGGTTGGTCAACAGCTCGGCGGTGGCGGTTTCACGAACACGCAACATGAATAGGTTGTTGAAGTTACCGATGACTTGGCCAGCTTTTGCGCGGTTACCAATTTTGGCCTCGATGTCGCTCATGGTCTGGGTGTAGGCCGTAACCTGCATGCCGGCGCCGCCGCCTTTGTTGATCATCGGAATGAACTCATCGCCCATCAGTTCGTTGAACTCGTCGGCGTGCACGTTAATCGCCACCTTGCCACCGCTTGCCCCGGGTAAACCGTCATCGATGCCGAATTTGTAGATGTGGCCTGCGACTGACACCAGATCGCTGAACATGGAGTTGCCCACCGCCGCAGCCACCTCTGTATCGGACAAGGCATCCAGACCGACATAGACCACCGCCCGCTTGCGGATGACCTGCATCCAGTCAAAGATTGGTCGTGGATCCTCAAGGTCCATGTAGTCTGGAGACAGCAGCTCTGCAATGCGCCCCGTGGTCAGTTTTTCCAGCAGTGGTAGCAGGCTGGCCACAATCTTGTCGAAATAGGTTTTGTCATAACGTACTGCTGATCGCAGGCCCTCCATCACAGGATCGGAGATGCGTTGCTGAGTGAGGTACATGTCCAGGGCCACCACGCGCAGCGGTCGATCCTTCATAGCAAAACTGAGGTTTTTACGATCGATCTTGCCTTCGACTTCGACGATGGTTTGCCAGGCCTTGGGATCATGCTCGGCAAAGTACTTCTGTGCGTACTCGATGAAGAGCGCATCGATGTTGGTCACATGCTTGAGTATCTGCTCATAGTCTGGCCTGCGTCCGAGGGCGACCAAGGCGCGTGCGATGATGTTGACGAAACGCCAGGCGAACTCGCGGAACGCGGCCGAGTTGCCTTCTCCTGATAGTTGACCGGCAATCCGGGTCGCCACCTCAGAGATCCGACCAAATCGGCCAACGGCGTTGTAACGAGCGGAGTGGTCGGGCCAGCCCAAATGGAATATGTAAAACTCATCCAGTCGGCCGGCACGCTTGCACTCGATATACATGCGTTTCAGGAGGTCGGCATCGCCTTTGGGGTCGAAGACAATCACCACCTCGCGATCAAGGTTCATCTCATCAATTTTATCTACGCGGCGCTGGCTCCGATGAACAGGCTGAACACGTCGACCCATCTGAACGCGCCGCCGGGGCTGTCTGCGGGTGCGTCTGATGTCTTGGGTGATAAACAGTTCTGCCAGACGGGTCTTGCCCACCCGTGTAGTCCCCAGTACCAGGGAGTGCCCAACCCGCTCACCCAATGGCAAGCTGACGTCAGCTTCGTTTGGCTCAATACCATGTAAGCGCGGTAGGCCACCTACGGGTGGCAGCGGACGTGCTGGATTAAGCGCGACATCCCAAGAGGTGGCTTTGGCCAGCAGCTTGAGTGGGAAGGGAGCGAATTCCAATCGTTCCTCAACCCGCCGTGCCCAGTTGTAGATCAAGGTAGGCTCGACGTACTCGGCATATTTGGGGAGGTAAGTGTCCATCAAGCGCTGGGTATGTTTCTGAGTCCAGCGAAAGCCTTTGCCTATAAACAGCCGCTCCTTGCTCACCGGAATTTCTTTGCTGGTCATGGTGTAGTGGGGGAGACGCCGGACATTGCGTCGGTAGCGCAATACCATCAGTGCCTGTTTCAGGCGAACAACCCCAAGACCTAAAAAGCCAGCAGCGGCAACCACTCCAAATAAAGGCGTCAGTGCAAACGCCCAGGGCGCGAAAATACAAAGCAGCGCTGCTGCAGCACAAACCCAGACCGTGTAAAGCTCGACGGCAGGACGAAGCAATGACTCGATAGTGAAGGGGCTGGCCATGGTTGCGTGCCTTTAAAGCTTATTGAGTATTAAGGGGAACTGCTCGTCCAGCTCCTGTTTCACCAGTGCTAGCTCATGTGCCGGTATTCGGTCGGCTAGCTTCTCGCGCATAGCGATGGCGTCACCCTTTTCTGTGGACGTCACACGGCCGCCATAAAGCCAAACCACGTAGGTCACTTGCTCCAAAATCAGCTGGCAAGTTCGCGGATCTTCCGGTTGTCTGATCACCACGGTGAGTGACTGAGGCGGTGGCATCCCTGTCTCCTACTGCTGAATGGCTGTTGCAGTAATGAGCAGTGGGTAGTGTTTGATTCCAAGGCGCTGCGCCAGGTCATTTGACGGTGCTGGGACCATCTGCAGGTCGCCTGCCCATCGTTGCACCTCGGCAAATCGCTCGGCACTGGCCACGTTCACTACCAGACCTACCGCCTGCAACTGCTGCAGTTGCTCACGGCGTTGAGTCAGCCAGGCTCTGGACATTTCATCGTCACCCACCAGGAAAAGAGGTTGTAAGCCTGGCGCGTTTATTACCCGGCCCTGCTCTTGGCCGGGGACAAGCTGGTCTGAGCGCACGGGAAAAGACCCATGGCCACGTACCCCCATAGTTTCGATTGGTGTGGATTGCGCGGTAGGTTCAGGTGCTAAGTCTTGGTAGTAGGGCAGGGCGGATACACCGCCCCGGTCTTCAACCACAATCAACGAGCTTGCGTTCACCACAATTGGGGTGGCCAAGCACAGCAAAAGCACGAAACTCAACAGTCCATTCATGGGTTGTTCGCCATCAGGTTGATGCCGGTGACCCGGCTAAGATGTTTGGCAAATGCGCGGCGGTAGCGGGCAGCGGGTTCGCCCCCGGCCGGGCGGTGGTAACGGCCAGCGGCCGTGATCCAATCTCCGCCTTTGGCTTTTTGCTCGGCCAGGATCTGAGCCGTAACCGAAAGGTTTTTGTACGGATCCAGCCCTTCGCAGGGGGAGCTGTAACGGTGACCATTGGCACCGATATTGGTTTGCCCTAGGCCGACGTCGACCCGATTGGGGCCAGCGGTCTGAATCGCAAGCATCAGTGCCCTGCATGCATCGCTACGGGTCGCAAAGCGGTAACCGGCGCCGGCGACATTCAATGTCCAGGGCCAGGGCACGATCTGGCCACGCAGTCGCGTACCGCTCTCCTGCAGTGCGACCGAATAGAGCACCTCGGATGGAACGCCGGCAGGCACCGCAATTAACTGATAGGCCGGTGGCGGGACCTCGGCACTGTTAGCCATTGCCGCGGCAATTAGAAGAAAGCCAGCCAGCGTTTCGCGAACTACTGACGTTGCCATTGCCCATTCACCTCGCGCACTACAGCTGGTAGATCGCCGCCGAGTCCAAGGCCGAGCCAGCGGCCGGCGTCGTGATTCAGTGTGATCTGCCGGTTTCGAACGCTGGCTGGTTCAACACCCGCCAGAATGGCCCACCGGCGAATCTTCTCGTCATCACCTTGGCTTCCGACGAAGTACAGGTCAAAGGCTTGTTTCTGGGTCTGTAGATCTCTCACGCGAACGATGCACGCGCTGCAGTTATCCTGAACGAAAACGGCTAAACGTCCGCTGCTCTTCAAGGCAGTTATCGCGCCAGAGCCAGTAGCGGATGTCGGATCGGGTGAAATTTGGATGACTTTTTCATTAGGGTAGAGGCGTGCAAAGGCCTGGTCATATGCTCTTTGGTAAGCAAGTTCTTTATCAATACGCTGTCGTTCGGCCTGCACCTGCATTTCTGCGTAGCGTCGACGCTCTTCAGCCGATTTGGCTTCGATGCCAAGTGCGGTCAACGGATCCAGGCCTGGCGAATAGATCCCGCGAGGGCCATCCATCACTGTTTTATAGCGGGTCCACTCTTGGGGGGTTAACCCCCACTCGCGGGCGAGTTCTGTTTGGCTGGCACCTTGAGAGGGATTCTGGATGCCGAGTTCGTTGAATTGAGTGTTTGTAGTTGACGCAGCGCGATCAGGAGCAGCATGGCAGCCAAAGGCAAAAGCAAAGATAGCCAAGCCACTAGTGAACCGCGAGATACTCGGGGATCTCAGCTTTTTTGAGATGTAAGTTGGGGAATACATAAATAGGTCCTATTGAGCCACGGTTACGGTTTGCGGTGTCCCTGCCACGTCAAAGCGTGCGGATCTACCTTCCAGAGTGTTGAGGCGCCAGGCGGTGCCCGCCACGGCGTCACCAGGTCGGATTAGGTAGATCTGGTTTAACTGTGTGCTGCCAGGCGGGGCTACGGACAAAAAGCGTTCACCGCCCCGGTACTCGATGCCTATCACTGTGAAGGGTGGCGTTTTCGGCGTAACGACGCTGGTACTGGGCTTCTGAGTGGGATGTGGTTTGCGGGCTATTGTTTTGGGCTTGGAGGGAGCTGCTGCAGGTTGCTTGATCTGGGATTGGCTTAGTTCGTGAACACGGCTATCGAGTGTTTCGACGCTGGCTTTGAGTACTACCAGTTCCCCAGTAGACGCGGCATTTAGCGAGAGTTCCTTGGCTGTTTCGGTCGCTTGCTTAGCGTAGGCCTGCGCTGCGTCGATGCGGTTCGACAATGCCTGCTGACCGGAGCGGAAGTCCTCGTTGGTCACCAGGTGCTTACGGTCTACCGTGTCCAGCCGCTCGTCGACTTTGCCCAGCCGTGCGAGCAGTGCATCGAGTGAGTCCTTATCGGCGGTCGCAGCCAGGCCGTTGCTGAGCTGAGAGAGCTGATAGTGCTGATAGCCCAGCATTCCAGCCAGAACTACTAGACAGAAGCTGAGTATTACAGTGGTTCGAGTAGGGCTTGGTAGTTTCATGGGGGTCCTCGCGCAAAAGCGAGGACACCTTCTCAAACCGGTCCATCAGGTGCAGCAGGAAATAGGTTTTACAGCTCCTACGGTTTTTAGAGTTTTCCTCCTGGCCTGCATGCAAGATGTACCAACAGGTAAATTGAGAGAAAAACCTGATGAGTCAAACCTATTTTATGACCCCGCTGAACAATCCTCTCAACTGCTCGTTACCAGCATCGACGAGATGGTTGTCATCGAAATACAGTGGAATGCCATCCTTGGATCCCATGCAATTTCCATTAGGGCACAGGTATGGGGTCGGATCCACTACGGTCGCGTTGCAACGTTTTGCCGCTGCTTTGATCGCGGTAATTGCAATATCTCGCATCAAAAGTATTTGATCTGAGAGTGTGTAGGGGGGAGCAGATTCTGACATCAGACGTCGGCTACAAGGGCCGTCGATTTTTCAGCCCTTGCTTTTCCAGGGGCAAAAAAAACCGCCCTGGCCGAAGCCAGAACGGTTTTTCCCTCAGTTCAAACCCTTACAGCAGTTCGTCCCAATGGTCCCGCAGAAGTTCATAGAGGCGATAAGCCCCCAATCCGTTCCGAACGAGACCCCAAGCACGCTTAATAAACTTAAACATACTTTTGGCCCTCCGTAGGTTGGGCCAAACCTCCAACAGCTTATCCGGCTTACCACTGTCTTCGGGAGTACACGCGAATGTATCCACCAAGGCGGCCGAGTGTGAACCCCTCAGCAACACCGGTACGGCTCTCACCCCGTCTTGAAAGGCATAGAAAACCGTTTCTGCACCGGCCACACCTAGCGAATACCTCACCTGTAGAGGTCTCGTCTGAGGGCATAGTAGCGTAATTTTGCGAGCGCGAAAGGCCCAAAAGCCAGCATTTATCTGGCAACCTGGCGCACCGCGAATAACGGCCCTGAGAAATTTTATAAAACGTTAATTCCCATGGGCTGTGGCTCCCTGTGCCGAAACGCGACAAACGCACTGGAGGCGCATCAGGCGACGAATAACGCGGTTTGTCTGTATTTCTGCAATTGCGCAAATGCACAAGCGTGCGTAATATGAATCTCACGCGAATGTATCCACTGAGGTAAAGCAAGCACTGGCCTCACCAGCGCCTGCAACGAAAAAACCGCCTACTCAAGGCGGTTTTTTTTCGTCTGGACCTTTCCCCGTTATGCGTAACGCCGTCGAGGTAGCCGGATGCAGATCACCCTGGACCTTTCCCCCTTCGAAGTGCAAACCCTGCAGGACTTCCGCCAGATGCATGCCGAGTACCAGCGCACCGCGTCGAGCACGCCGGAACTGGAGCTGACCCGCCGCTACAGTGCGCTCAGCACGGCCGCGCAGATCCTGGCCGGAGCCCTGGACAAAGCCGCCCGCGCCCAAGGCGTGTAGTCACAGCCTCCAAGGTGAAGCCGCGCAGGCCTACCGCGTCGGCAAACCGCCCTACCGCTGTCGGGCTCGCCCAGGTACGCAACGGTTTACGCCGGGAGCGTATCGGCATTAGGCGCGCCGTTGGCCCGCCCAGGCGAATCGATAGCGTCTACTTAGCATCATTCCCGGTAACCCGGCCCACCACCGCCTCCCGGATGGCGTGCTGGCTCACCAGGGCTTTCAGCGTGTCCGACTGGATGGCCTCGCCGATCATGGCGCCAGTTTCTGGCGGCGCTCAGTGGCGGCCACGTCGACCGCAATAAACAGCGTCTCGATGGTGGCCGGGGTCAGTGCACGCGCCGCCTCCACGCCTTCCACAAAGCCTTCCGCGCGTTCCTGGGTCAGCTCCAGGGCGTGCAGATCCTCGACACGCTCCAGGCGCGCCAGGTGGTTGGCCAACTTCGTTCGGATCAGATCCGGCAGGCTGATCCCGCTCAGCGAAAATATACCGCTCACAGCTTCACCGGGTGCAGTTCGCGCAGCAGCTCGGCCAGCTCGCGCCAAGGGTATTGCGTGAAGTCGCTCGCCTGCGGGCAGCCGGCGACGTGGCGAAACGGTTCGTCCGCGCTGCGCGCCGGTTGTCCGGCACTGCACCCGGCGCAATACACCGCGTTACCGTCCAGCACCCATTTTGTGGACCAGGCATTCAGGCTGTCATCGAGCCGGTACAGGGCCACGTTACGGTCACGCGCGCTCATGGCACGCCGACCATGGCGGCCAGGGTTGCGGGGAGTTGCCCATGGATATACAGGCGCAGAACCTCGGCGTCGGCCGCGCTGATTTCTTCCATCATTCTCAGGGTCAACAGCACGCCTTCCAGCTGGTACACGTAGCGCGCGGCCACACCTTCGTCGGCAGCCTGGCGCATTAGGTGCAATTGCCCTTCGATCAATTCGTAGTGACCTGGGCGTAACTGCACACCGCTCAGCTCAAAGCGCCGCGATGCATCACCGTCATCGGTGAAGCTGTAGTGTTCTGAACCTGCCAGGCCGGTATCAATCATGGGGAAACTCCTTTTCGAGTGAGGCGTGTCAGTGCGTAAAACAACTGTAGGGGGTGTCGGTATACCAGTCCAGGGGGTGGAGGCTTCCGTGGGCACAAAAAAGGCCACCCGGAGGTGGCCTTGAGGTCATACAGCGATCAATTGTCTAGCAAGTGCCATCTCGACCGAATCCCCATCCTGGTTCAACGAATCGAGACCTGACTCCGGTACGTCTCCCGACGTGCTCTGAGCCACCGCGATCTTTTTGGCCATCAACTGCAAGCAGGTAATCTGCGAGCTTTGTGCGTAGCCAAAAAAAACTACCCGTACCGGATGTTTCTGCCCGATCCTCCATGACCGTCGTGCCGCCTGCTGCAGGGTATAGACGTTGTACCCGGTTTGCATGAACGCAATGGTCGGGAAGTCGAGCAGATCCAGTCCGGTTTTAACCAGCTCCGGGTTGGTGATCAGCACGTCGACGCCGCGATCAACCTGATCGAGGATCCAGTCCTCGCGCCTGGCCGTGTCGACCGAGGCTCGAAGGACTGCCACTTTTAAGCCTGCTTGTTCCAACAGCCGCTTGAGTCTGCTGGTGGTGTCTCTCGTCCCGGTGTACACGGAGTAAGCCAAAACCTTCCGATTTTGTGCTTTCTCCGATAGGCACAGGTCCAACAGCGCCTTCTCCTTAGGCATCAGTTCCTCGTCTGCGAAAATCGAAGGAACAAATGCCAGGGTTTCCTTGGAGCGGGGGTGTTTGACCACCTCAGGTCGGAAACAGCAGTCAGGCCATGCCAGCAGCACGTTGAGTACCACCCCCAAAAGCGTGGTATCCCGGCGAGCAAGTGCTTGGCGAAGTTCAGCAGCCAATGTTCCGGCTAGCTTCTGGTAGGCAGATGCCTGATCCAGTGCCATGGGCACGTCGACCAGTTCCTCCTGATAGTCGGGCAAGATGTTTCCACCGATGTCTTTGAGTTTCAGAAAGACGGTGAACGGCAATACGAAACGGTGAATCCCTTTCGGGCCAAAACCCGGAGCTTTCACCGTACGCACTGAGAGTTTTTTCCCCTTGGCGGTTTTGTGCGACTGGTTGTCCCGCTCGCTGTAAATATCCTTCAGCACTCCATGGTCGCGCATGAACGACATGGCGGCAGGCGCCATGCTGCCGCGCGAGTTTGGTCGGTAACCGTCCTCAATCATGCGGCGAGTGAGGATGCGGAACAGTAGGTAGAACAGATCGTCGGCATATCCCCCCATGAGTGTGCCCGTCAGCAGCACGGTTTTACGTGACTTTGCTGCCAGTACCCCCATGGCTTGACCCTGGGCAGAGCCGCTGTTCTTGTACTCGTGCCCTTCGTCCACCACCAGCAGGTCAAAATATCCATCAGGCAAATAGCGCTTGATGAATTCCGTGGGTTGATAGCCGCCTTCACCAAAGCCAAACTCAATGTTGGCCATGGCACGTTCCATGCGTTTGGCCTGCCGGTCGCTGAAGATGAAGTTGCCCTTGGCGTCCATTAGGTTGATGAATTCGCTGACGTTATCGATCAGCATCGAGGCGAGAAAATCCTCCCCGAAGTCATTCAGCAATCTGTCTGCACGTATTGGGCCGATGGTCGGAATTCGGCACATCGACTTCAGTATGGTTGCCCGGCGCGTTCCGTTTTCGGCCTTGCCTGGACGCATCAGCGTCCAGAGTTGGCCATGACATTGAGGGCAGCTTTGACGGCGTTCCTCTCGGTGAAACTCTTCGACAGTGATCCGGTTGCCTTCTAGATCCTCCAGAAGGTGGCCGCAGTCTGGGCAGCCTGCAAAGCGGTGTCCGCCGGCAGAGCGACGTTGCCAACACGCCGGACGCCAGTGAAACCCCATCCGCATACGCACGCGCCCTAGGATGAAGAACTCTTGCCGACCATCGTAGGGATCTCCCAGTTGATCACGCAGTTTGAGCAGCTTGACCAGGGTATCGGGGCCGTTGAGCACCCAAACGCGAGCATCTGGAATGGTTTCAAGGATCTCTCGCCGCCATTTGTAGACCAGGTGAGGAGGTGAAACCACCATGGTGCGACGGTAGCCAGCGCCGTGCATGACGGCCGCAACAGCAATGGCCATCATGGTTTTACCTGTGCCCATTTCGGCATTGATGACGGCGGCCTGCTCGTTGCGGTCCAGCAGCAATGCGGTTACGGCCTGGACAACCTCGGCTTGCGCCGGGAACGGTTGGCGTTTGAGTGTGTTCATGACCCGTTGACGGGTTTCGTTGATGTTGCCAGCGTAAACCGGTGGGTTAGAGCGGTTGAGCGAATCCAGCAACTCATCACCGAACTCGTCGATGAATTCGGTAAGGCCGATGGTCAACGGTGGGCATGCGGTGTGTGATAGGTCGTTCATGTTTGTTTCTCCGTTAGGAGTGAAACAGGGCATGCACGACACCCCGACGGGTATTGTGAATACCCTGCGGGTTGATTGATGAGGAAGTCAGTAGTCCGAAGGCAGCAACACTGTCGTGCAGCTCCGGTCCGCCTCCGTGATGATCCACAACCGTGTTTCATCGCCGGCGTCGACGTTGTAGCTGGAGAACAAACGCTCCCCCGTGGTCAAGGCGCGTTTATTGCTGTTGCAGTCTTCTTCGGGCAGTTCTCCCCAATCACCGGAGAAATGTCGTCGTAAGTAAGGGCTTGGGTCGAGATGTCCGTGCTCTACCAGGTAGTGCACCGACTGGGTCATAACTAAGCGTCCGGGTTCAAATATCATCCGGGGTGCTTGGTTAGGAGCAGGTAATGCTTCTGGTTCTACAAGCCCAGTCTGTGAATCCGCCGACGAACTGATGGTGATGACCTTGCCGAAGTTGGTAGAGCCTGGCGTCATGTCCCATGCCCGAATGATGGGCACGAAACGATCTGTCAGAATCCGTACCTCGGACACGTTGCCATCTTGGTCCTCGGTGAACTCGGTCTTGCGGACCTTATCTTTGTAGGTATCGCCCTTGAGAACCAATACACGACCGGTCTTGGATGTCACCACGCCGGATATCGCGCCGGCAGCCAAGGCCAACGCTAAGTGCCAACGCGAGAGTTCCCTTACGGGAGGGCGTGGCTGTGCGCCGGTTTGACCAAAATGCAGTGTGAAGTCAGGCCACATGCCACGAAGGCGTTTGACCTCATCGCAGAGCTGCTCAGGTTCAAGACTGATACGGTAGAAGTGTTCCAGGTCGGTGGATGCCGGGAGAACCCTGTAGGGCTCCCATGGCCAACTGGTTGGTAACGCTTCGGCACTCAATGTGCCGGCGCCGATCGCCTGAAGGCGTGCGCGTACGTATTTGACCTCTTGCGGTCGAGCCAGGTCCTGGCGGCGGATTCGTATACCGAAGATCACCACCTGCTTGAAGGTTGGATCAGTGGCATTGTAGATCCGCAGTTCAGTGAAGTGATTGCATAACCAACCGCACAGCTCATCGTCCAGCACGTAGTGCGGAATAATCAGTACCATGATCCCGCCGTACTGCAGCAGTGGAAGCGCCCGTTGATAGAACATCTTCTCCAGACGCCGACGGCCGTTACCTTGGTACTGTGAGGCACCTGCATGGTCAGCGACCAGGTCACCGTAGGGCGGGTTGAGCCAGAGCAAGCCAAAGGCCTGTCGGCTGATCATGGTGTCCATCAGATCGCTATGCAGCACACGATCCAGCAATGTCTTGCAGTGATTGGCACGTTCCTGGTCATACTCGACTGCGTAGGTTTCTACGCGGTCACGCCCGAGCGCATGAGCTGTTTCAGCCAGTGCAACACCCTCACCAGCACAGGGATCAAAGATCCGTATCTTGCCGGTTGGAGAGGGGGCCAACGCCTGCAGGGTCCGTTCCAGCGTCGTTTCGTCAGTGGGGTAGTAGCCATTGCGAGCGAAGTTGCGCGCCAAGCGTGGGAACATCAAGGCCATGATGAGGCTCCTGGATCAAGGCTCAAAAGTGAGCGTG
Organism: Pseudomonas sp. Y39-6; assembly: GCF_023651955.1. Lineage (NCBI taxonomy): Bacteria > Pseudomonadati > Pseudomonadota > Gammaproteobacteria > Pseudomonadales > Pseudomonadaceae > Pseudomonas > Pseudomonas sp. Y39-6. Next base: position 978,327 of record NZ_CP069594.1, read on the forward strand.
GGTTGAGAGTTGCCCTTGGCGAATGAGATCGCCCAAAGCAGGTTCGAGGACATCGAGTTGCAACGACAAACGCCATGCCGCAACAGCGCCGGATGTTCCGGGCAAGAGCTGCAACATGTCGTGTTGAGTGAGCCAGTCCATCACCGGCTTCTGCCAATGCGGCAGTAGCGGTAAAGGGCAGGTGTCCTGGATCAACGGCCAAAGCCTTTGATGAGGTGACTGCCCGTTCTCAAGAAGGGCATAGGCGAAGTGGTTGGCTCGATCCGGTTGCACGCAGCGTCGGTCGAACAACCAGAGGTGAATCAAGCTACCGAACAACGTCCCGCGCATTTGCCGCGTGGTGCGCTTTTCCAACAGATCGATGTTGGGAAAAACAGGGAGACTTCGGCCGTCCACAACGATGTGAAACTGACTCAGACCATCCTCGGCAGCGCCGAGGGTCAGCCTGGCCAGAAACTCCTGCAGTGCCGTATCGCGACCCCATGCAGAGAGAAAAACTAGGTTGCGTTGCTCGTCACACGCGCAAGCGTCGACGAATAGGTCATTGCACTCCTCGATTGGGAAGAGTGGGGTAGGGCTGGGCATGGGAACCTCCATTGTGAAGAGGGAACCCGCCCGGAGGGGCGGTGAGCCCCTCGGGGGTGTTAGCAGTGAGTGTTATTGCTTGGGAAACAGCACTCCGTCTGATTTGAAGGTTTTATCGTTCGGGTCGAACGAAACCGTCTCGTTATGAAACAGAGGGCTGTGCCCAGTCAGAAAGATTTTTCCCAGGTACTGGGAGCGGAGTGCCACGGCGGCATCAGCTTGTTCTGCCGTCATGTCGAGTTCTTCTATAAAGAAGTCCCACAGCTCTCCATCCGTCGATACTTCGTTGTTGGCAAGTTGATCGTCGATATTGTTCAGAACTGCTGCGGTCAGGTTGCTGAAAATTGGGTTCATATAATGCTCCGTAAATGCAAAGGAGCGTCCATGAGGGAGCCCCTCAAGGGTGGGTGTTGGACCAATCAGAAATTGGAGAGCGTCCAGACTTGTAATTTGAAATCCAGCACGTAGCCGAGCTCGCCTAGGCGAGTGCATTGCTGGCGTAAGCGCTGACGGTCGACGGTGGTGTCAAGCTTGACTGTATCGCTCAGGGGCCAGATCGTGCCGAACAGGTCGGCGTCTTGTTCGGCACCGCTGGCCGAGCTAGGAGGAGGCATCCCAAAGGGGGCATCCTCTGTTGCAGACGGTTCGCCAGTTCTGCTTGCCCCCTTAGACGACGCCAGTTTTTTACGCTGCTGGAGAGGCTTTGGCAGAGCTGAAGATGACTCTTCGTCAATGGGGTCCTGCTCACTCGCAGAGAGTGTGGCAGCGTCTTCCGCTGTCAACTTGTCCACATCGTCCAGGCTCATGCTTTCGAGCTTTGCACGAATTTCGACCACTAGCCGACCCGATGTTGAGTAGTACGAAGGGCGAATTTCTGTAATAAGGAAGTCGCCTCGGTATTTACCTTCGCTGTACTGATCGAGGATCGCGTCTTTGATGACAAACTCACCGATGGAAGTTGAAAGCCGTCCGACGTTGAAGTCGCCATTACGGCCGCTGATGGTGCGGATGGCCAGTTGGCCTGGAATGTTGATCATGTGCAGCTCCACACTGCTATGAATAAAAAAGCCCGACAAATGTCGGGCTTGGGGTAGTGCTGTGAATTCAGAGGGGGTTATGGGCAAGAAGTGTTCATTTCTTCTTTAAGTGAGATGTAGAGGTAGAAAACGCCAGGCGGCGATTCAATACGGTCAAGTTTCAGGTCCAACCAGACTCGATCTGAGCTGTTACCGTCAGGCGGCAGTCGATAGAGGCCGAAATGGATCAGATCGCTGTCAGGTTGCAAATGCAGCTCTCGATAGGCCTCAAGGACAACATCGCCCAGTCGGTTACTGATAGCACTTGCATCCTGTCGGTTTTCAATATGCACCGCTTCTTGCCAGGCCCTAGGGGTCAGTACGACCGGTAGCTTGAGCAAATCAGACGATACGAGATGAGTAGGATTATTCATGGTCAGCTCCAGGTGTGAAAACCACCTGGCCCATTCGGGAGGTGGTTTCCCTTTGGGTGTGTAGGTCTGTATAAAAGTGATTATTTAGCCAGGCCAACGGCTCAGAATACGTCGTCTCGGTTAAGTGGCGGGTCCAAATGAAAGGCACCCGAAGGGTGCCTTGCAACAGAGTGAATCAAGATGCCCTACGCTGCTGCTTAGCAGGCGTTGGTTGGGGTTTTTCCTCCGCAACTGGCTCAATTGCTTCTTCGCTTTCGAGTGGTGCTTCAGATTGCGCTTCGCCTTGTTCAGCAACTGGTTCTACTTCACGAGGCTTGGCTTCATAAACGGTTTGGCCGTCGACCTTGATCCAACCGATAAACAGAAGTCGTCCTTTGAGGCTTGCTCCAGGTTGACCCTTTTTATCGCCTTTCTCATAGGTAAAAGCATCGGTCCAGATATCGCCGATACGGAAGCTCACAAGGACCTTCTTTCCTGCTTCAACGGCCGCATGGCTGCGACGAATCAGCTTTTCAGCTTCGGCGCCGACAATGTTGCAGTCGATGTAGGAGTACTCGGCTTCATCTGTAGAACCGCGCAGTGCCGCAACGGTGACCGCCATGAATGGCTTACCTTTGCCGCGAGGTTTCACTTCACGGATACGGTTGAGGTAACCGATACCAGTGGTGTGAAGATCGAAGAATTTTGCTTCGTTGGTTTGAGTAGTGCTCATGATGATTCTCCAATTTCGAAATAACAGAAAGCGGAGAAACACTTCGCCCTTGGGGGAAAGTATTCCCCGCGAGGGTGGTAGAGCTAAAGGGTTCGTCTAGTGTAGGAACTTCAACGAAGCAATCACTACACCAACAGCAGCTGACAACATAAAACCCATGCGGATCGTGATCCTGGAATCGAGTTGCGCGATTCGTGTATCAAGATGGGCAATTTCGGTTTTGAGTTCAGCAGTTGCAGCTGTGAGATCCGCTTTGGTAGCCAAACGTGAAAGCATGTCGGTCTCCAAAGCTTCAATGACAGCGTTAGCTTTCTGTTCCGGGACGTTGATCGAGATCAGCGCTTGGTAGAGAGCCAGTTCAGTTTTCATCAGACCTCCAAAAATTGAGAGGCCTGCCCTGACGGGGTAGGCCCGTCATGGGTGAGAAAGGTGCTTCCATCGACTGAGTCGACTGATCGCGCTACCGGAAGCTATGGCGATCTTGGGAAAGGATCAATGCGGTAAACCGCATCGTAGTCTCTCGGATCCAGACTACTTGGGCATGTTGCTGACGACGTCAGCGATACATGTGCAGATCATGAAAATACGAATGTCGCTTGTCAAGCCCCTCCCGTAAAAACTCTCAGGAAACCTTCCCGATGGGAAGGCTCCTTACAGAAAGAGTAGGACTGGTTTAGCACGTTGCAGGCGTCAATGCGTGCGCAGGTATCTTCTTACGCGATCTGCGAGCGGGCTTTTCGGCCACTCGTGTGTTAGCCGCGTACCAGAAGTTCAGATCGACACCTTTACGAGCTAATGCCGGCACATGATCCAGCTCATGCACCAGGCGATCAGGTACGCAGGGTGGTGGAAGCAATGGAGCTGCTTTGGGGTAGAAAGCAGTAGGCGCAGCGCTGGTTTTTTTCACCGCACGCAGAAACTGCCGCGTGATAGTGCCGAGCGCGAAACCGAGGTTATAAGCGAGTTTGGACATGGTCATTCTCCTGCAGGTTAAATGCGGAGAACACACTGGCCCTGTTGGGGAAGTGATTCCCCGCGAGGTGAGTTGCATAAGGTGCTTCTATCGACAGATGCCGACCGACCGCGCTACCAGAAGCTCAGCGGTCTTGGGCGGATCAGACACCAACATCGTGTCGCAGTCTTAAAGATCCTGACTGCCTGGGCATGATGCTGACGACGTCAGCAAAACACGCTCATATCATCGAAGGGGGAAAGTGATGTGTCAAGCGGGAGGGGTAATTCGGGGAGGGCAAAAGCAGATTTAACTTAACAGGAGAAGCTACCGAGAGCAGCTGGGTCAACAGTTACCCTCGGTTGTAGATAAGACACGTCTTTCAGAAAAAAATACCACCTGTGAGAGATTGAGGCGTCATCGATCCCTGGGCTGTGATCTGAACGTCTCATTTCCTACACCTGGCCGATTATCGTGGCTGAGGCCAGCAAACATAAGGCACGCATCCGCGCACAAAGGGAGCCCTGCGTTTCGCCGGCGGGCCACCGGCAGGGAAAAGTGGCTACCAATGGGTAGCCTGATCATCCTTTGCAAGATGATCAGGCTACCCATTGTGTGAGCTTTAAAAAGTATGGGCCACAACACCAGTGTGGCCCTTAGACTACGGTGCTTCGAACCTCAACAAAGCCCTATGTGCCTATGAACTCGCAATTCACGAGTTAGACGGCTGCGTGTCTGGCTTGAACAGGGAGACACAGGGAGAGCTTTGAACCAGGTCCGCACGCCCTTCCCGGAGCTATGCGTGCTTTGGGGTTGGTGATGAAGCAAGCTGCATCACCGGGCGCTACTGATGACCGCCAGTAGCCAACGGGGTGGAAACATTGTTGCGTGCATTATGTTGATAGGCCTGGGGATATGCAACATAGCGACCGCTGAACGGTGATTTGGTCAGTTGACCGCGACGATTGCACCCTCGGGCACAGCAGATGGAATGGAAATCCCGGTCGCTCCGGCTTTGGGGGAAACAAGAATCCCTGCGCGGTTCACTCCGACGGTTGTCGACTGGGTCAGGTCGACCAGCGACGAGGGCATGCCCGATGGCGCGACCCCGTTAAAATACGTATAGGATCTACCAGTCAATATGTAAGACCCAACACCTAGAGGTTTGTTAAACCACGCAGGCAGGTTGAGCAACGAGTCGCCAGGAACCCCACTGAAGCCTGGGTTGGACTGAGCAAATGCAGCTGTTGCGGATCGATAAATCAGAAAGTTGCGGCTCAATGAGTCGAGTGATGCGTAGTCGGAGACGCGCTGGGCCTCATGTTGGTTATCTAGAAAAATGCCTGTACCAATGATAAGTATCGTGAGTACTAGCCATTGCATTGTCATAGTCTGGTCTCTATCAGATTTTGGACTGCCATAGCTAGCTCAAGACCTATGACAGAGATAAGCCATGCTTGGCGGCGTACAGGGCGATGAAAACTCCAAACAGACAAAACGCCAGAAAACAATATTTGGAGATACGTTTAAGAGTGGCTAAGTTAGTAGTGGGATTAATGAGCTCTGATGTCTTGATGCATTTAACCAAATAGCGTTCAGGTGAGGCCGGATTTATTTTATAAGTGTAATCGCCCACTTCGAATACCTCTTTTCCCTCCAGAGCTCGACGCCATAGAGGAGTTGAACAAATCCTACTTCGGGTTTCGAGCCATGCATGTAATTCTTCACGACTATACTCGATTCCATTCTCCAGTCTTTCCGACATCGTCCTATCCAAGTCAAAAAATTCAAGTGGTGGCATTTTGCCGCTTTTGTGATTTTCATTCAAGTTCCTTGAACAAAAATTCCGAACCTCGATGTACATGAAATTACCTTTACGGTGAGATGGCTCGTGTACAGCTACTTAAAGCAGCTCCAGTAAAAAAGACCCGGCCAAGTTAGCCGTGAGGTAGAGAGATACCAGCCGCTCGTATTTCTAAAAATGTAACCTGCCTCGCTATCACCAACGCCAAAGGCGCCAGTTAGAGAACATGATTTCCAGGTGGTATCTCCGAGGGAACAGGTCACACTTCCTCTGTAGGGGGCCTGGCATGTTCCCTGGATGAGTTGAAACTCCCATCCCCCCGGTTTTTTCCACTTACCCTCTCCACAGAATAAAGGTCCATTTGCATCTCTGGCCCACATGCCGTTGGGAGAGCAATCGTTTCCTTCCACTGCGGCGCCATCGAGCTGTAGATACTCTCCAACTTGAGTACGTCCGCTCGATGAGAGTTTTCCGGCGCGTATCTCACCACCGGTTGAGAAGTTTTTGTTTCCATATACTTGGACCCAGTCTGGGCTGTTCTGGTATATGCCTCCTCCCCACTTCTCGCTGTACCACCCTGTGTCACCACGTGTTCTAAACCAGCCACCGGTATAGGTATCACCGGTAATGTTGGCGGTTACTGCGTTGACGTTGGCGGTAGCGGTGACATTACGGGCTGTAACGTCCCCCCCAGTGGCGACGTTCCCTGAGGCAGTAAGGCTTCCCACGTTGTTAATGTTGTGATTACCCATCCCGAGGTCAGTATTCATTGCGTTGTATTCAGGATGATTGGGCACGGCGTTTCGATATAGGTAGTCATTTGCCAAAGCACCGTCCATGAGGAAGAGGGCGCTTGCTGTGTGCCCTGGACCGGGGGCGATGGCGTAGTTACTAAGTGCTACTTGCCATCCTCCACGTACACCCTGAACAATGTTCGGATTAGTTGTTGAAATGAAGCCACCAGGGCCGCCGAGGTTTTCAGCGATGGCGCGAATACCCATTTCAGGAATCGTCTGCCCACCTGTGGTGACGACGATCACCTCCAGCTGGTTGGGATTGGGCTTTCGGGCGAGGCCGAGAATGGTCTGCCCGAATGAATTGGTGGAGCTAAAACCTGCAGGAAGATAGTGGGTGTTGATTAACATCGGAACGGTAATTTGCACCGGCACGGTCGCTGTAGCGTTGTTCAATACGGCGTTGAAATTGTCCTTCAGGTATTTTGCTTGTGCTTCAGAGATGGTTCTCTGCTGGTCAGCAGCAATGCGGTAATCCTGAGCGTCCATTTGCCTAATTTGCCAAATAATCGCCATGGTTACGACGACGGAAAACACGATCAATCCGAACGCCATGTCCAGGCTCAGAAAGCCACGTTGCTTTCTTTTACTGGTCATTCCAGAGGCTCCTAGATGATTGGGCGGCAATATCTTGATCAAGCAAGGTGATCTTTCCTGCATGGACTTTTTCACGAATGCCTGGACCGTCATCACCGGTGAACAACAGGCTCTGCAGTGTCAGTCGACTGCTCCCATCAGCAGCTTTCGACAAAGACTGATGAATGACAGCTACTAGGCCCCTGGAAAGCAGCTCGCGAGCGTTTTTCAGCAGTGGCTGAGCCATGGCTGGTATCCGCTCAATGGCTTGAATGACGCTGCCGGCATGGCCCGTGCAGATAATCAGGTGGCCGTTGATTGAGGCCTGGATGACTTGTGCCGCCGTCGCGCTGTCGCGAATTTCTCCGACAAACAGCAAATCAGCTCTTGTGCGTAGTGCCAGGATCAACGCTTCCTCGTAGCCTCCCAGGCGGCGAGAAACAGGAACTTGAATGCAGCGCCCTTCACCGTGTCTTCCGTTCAGATACGGTTCTGGAGGATCCTCTACCGCCACACAAATGCCGCCCCAAGCTTCAAGGCGAGCCTTAACCAAAGAGGCAGCGCTCGAGGTTTTACCTGTGCCCATTTCGCCGCAAATGAAGATAAGTCCGCGTACTGTGTCACTCATCAATGCGTCCTGGAGATAATCGGGTAGACCCAACATATCCAAGGGGCGAATCTGAACCGATGACTTACTTAGAACGAATACGGGCTTTCCATTCAAGTCCAGTAATTGGGTAACGCGCAGGACTACGCCATCTTCAATCAAAGCGAATTCCGGGTCCTGGGTAGCCGCGTGTTTTTCCTCACACTGCAGCCGCAAGCGCTCAAGGTCTGCTCGCCATTCAGCCGGAGCTTCAACCCTTCGCGCTTGCCCTGGGAGACCTTTGGCGTCGGCAAATCCGTCGCCCAGGTACAGGTCGACGAATTCAGCTTCAGAGATCACGCTCACACTGGACTCCTTAGTACGAGGTCCAGGCGATTGTATTGGCGTCTGAAGAGCAGCTGGTCGCAGCGGCCACTGCAGTGATTTCGCCGGCAATAGCAGTACCACCGTTGATCGCCGTCGTCGTCTGTTTGTCCTTGGCCATGTTAGAAGCGAGGGTGATGCAGGCATTCTTCGGGAGGTTGGATTCCGTGATGGTGAAGGTCATGCCGTTGCTCACCACGGTCACAGCGCCGTTCCAGCGGTTGGACAAGGTAGTGCCGTTGATGCTCATGCCGCCGGTAGCTTCGAGGTTGATCAAGGATGGCGCTAAGTTGGTGCCGGCAGTGGCGTAACCCGTGGTGCTTTTCAGCCTTTTGGTATTGCTCAGCAACGTGCCGAGATTGCTCTGTTCAATAGTGACGTCTGAGCTACCGAATGTTCTGTATCCCATAAACACGATGAAACCGAGCGCCACCGCGATCAGCATGAGCCAGAACATCCCGTCCAGAGAAAGGAATCCACCTTGGTTTTTGGGGGTCTTTAATGGCATTTCCGGTACCTCATTTGAGTTTGAGTTAAAGCGTTTCAGTGACTTTGCCGGCCAATTGGAAGATCCCGATCACCACCAGAATCATCATGATCCCCATGGCCATGGAGGACACACCGATGAGAGATTTGGCGATGGCCTCGACCCGCTGAAGTGTTTGTTCCAGCCAGCGGTTGGAGAACCGTTCCATCGACTCGGCGAAGCCTTTGCGTATGGCGAGTACTTCGAGAAAGTGCATGGCCATCGGGTCGGGAAATTGGTGACCCGCGAGCTTCAGTGCAGTGCCGAAGTTTTTGCCGGCACTGACGCCGTAATGAATGGCAGTCAGTCGCTCCTTCAACCATGGGGAGGCATTGCGCTGAAGAGAGGTAAGCGCATCGAGCTGGTTGATGCCTGAGCGCAACATCACTGCCATGTTGAGCAAAAAGATGGACCCGTGAAGCGCCTTGTAGACCGACCAAGGGGGTAGACGCTCGGCGCGGACTCTCAGGATTTGGAGCAGCTTGTTCAACTTCAGCTTCCACGACGGGCTGGCAGCCGTGATCTGAAGTCCGCAAAACACCGGTAGGGTGATGATCGATAAGAGGATGAATATGACCACCGCGATCAGGGTCACCAGTCCGTAGTGCGTCACGAAGTTCGATAGGGCGTAGAGAAAAGCCGGTACACCCGTCCAAGCCTCGGGGTTAGACCGACGTGTCATGGCGGGCACCATCCAAACCGCAATCACATACAGCAGCGCCGCCATGACGCTCCACACCACGGAGGGGAACACGGTGGCCGAGGCTACGAGTTTGCTGATCCGTTGGCGTACTTCAATAATCCTCACGCAGTCCCGAAAAGCCTGCACCAGGTTGCCCGTGTCTTCCCCGGAAGCGATCAGTGAATTTTCGTCATAGGGAACCCAGCCTTCGCAGGAAATGCTAAGGGATTTCCCGCCCTTCACCGATTGTGCGATATCCCTGCAGGCAAGAGAGACTGGATGCAATTTCTGGCCGTTATCGCTGAACGCTCTGGCGACCGTGTGCAGTGCGTCCTCAAGCGAGACACCATCCTCAAGGATGCCCATCAGGCTCTCGTAGAACTGGATTCTTTCGTTTTTGCCGAACTGCTTGGCGTAGAAGGTCTCCGCCCAGCCATTTAGCATTCCTCTGACGTCACTGAGCATGAGCGAGCTCCAGGGTTTGTCGATCAAAGTCCAGCGGTCCTACCATCATTTCCGCATGACGTGGATCTACCAGTCCTTGTTTGAGCTTGATGATCGTGTGAGCAGTTTTGGTGATGCCGCCCATTTCCTTAACCCAATGGCGACGTGCTGCACTTGCACCCTGTTCATTGAAAACGCGCATGAACTTGAGGTCGGTGAGCAGAGTTTCCGCAACCACAGTGCGGCCAATGACGCCACGGCGTTTGCAGTGTGGGCACCCAGGGCCTTTGAGATAGGTCAGATCGATCGCCTGCAGGTCGCGCAAGCGCTGTGTCAGCGCAGCATTGAGCTGGTCCAGATGAGCAACTGCAGGTACTCGACAGTGAGGACATAGCACAGGCAGCAGTGACTGATTCACGACGCTCGTCATCAAGGCCGGGTCGGTGACTAGGTAGCGGTCTACGCCCATGTCTATCAGCCGCTGTAGGGCTGCTACGGCGTTGTTAGTGTGCAGTGTCGAAAGTACCAAGTGCCCGGTCATTCCCCCACGGAACGCCGCTTGAGCTGACGCAAGATCCCGGATCTCCCCGTACATCAGGATGTCGGGGTCCAGTCGCATGGTATTGGTGATACCTTCGTTCCAAGTTTCGCCCGCACCCAGTGGTGACTGGTTGGCCAGGATTGGATATTCAGGAGGGTCCTCCATCGTCAAAATGTGTTTTGTGCCACCACATTCCTGATAAAGCAGGTTCAGATTGACCTGTTGGGACTTGGACTTCCCGGAGCCTGTGGGGCCGGTTATCAGGTTTACTCCATAAGGCATGCTACGAATGCGGCTGAATGCCTCGATTTGCTGGGGAAGAAAACCGAGGTCCTCCAGTGTCATTTTGTTTTTGTCGTCGTACAGCAGGCGGAGAACCATGAGAGGGCCATCAACGAGCGGCCGTGTGGCGACCCGGGCGCCGAACAGGCCGAGTTGTTCGACATAGGCTCGTTTAACCCTGGCGTCCTGGCTCACTTGCGGTTGGTAGTGCTCTTTCGCTACGTCACACATGCTGTTGTAGAGCGAAGAGCAGAGCTCCATGCCAACTTTGCTCTGATGCTGCTCTGCCTCCCACAAGAGCCCATCGATGCGAAAGAAGATCCGAGTGATGTCGTGGCCCACCACAAAATGAACGTCGCTTGCATTATTCCGATGGGCTTCTCCAAGCAGTTGCACCACCTGGGCCTGGCGTTTTGTTTCGGTGGCCGACAGGGCTTTACCATTAGCATCGTCATTAGCCTGGTAGAGCGCCTTGATTGTGCTCATGGAGCAGATCTTGACTTCAAAAGGATGATTTTCGTGCTCTAGCTGATCCTCGAATGCCATGACATAGGCATCCGTTTGGTGTTGGGCTGACACGTACAAAATCCCGTCGCTAGTCAGCGCACACAGTTGACGCAATTCCGGTTTCAGCTCAAACGGCCCTCCAGCAGCGGTCAGCAATGTTTCGTGAGATATCAGAATTTCCGTAATGGGTTCTTCGGCGCCAAGCTCAATTACTTTGGGATTTCCAGCCGGGGTCGTCATAGCACAGTCTTCTCAATGTTGGCCTGGGAACAATCCGGGCAGCACGGGGACAGCCCCGGTGTTGCTAGGCGCGGGGTAACTGGCGTTGCCTGGAACGACTGGAGGCGTATTGGAAAAACCGAGGGGATAGCGCTTGCCGTTTCGCTCAAGTGTCACGTTGTCGAAGGTGAGGATTGCCACACGGTAGCCCCCAGGCAGTTCCCGTGAGGAGGCATCAGCGTCGATCTCAACCCCGCCGCTGTAGAGCAGGGTGGCGCGCAGACGCTTTGCTGAGCCGAAGACGGCTTTGACAACAGGTAACTCAGGCTGTGCATCAGCGCTGCGGGTCGAGGCTGAAGTCGGTTGCGTAAAGTTGCCTTGTGAAAAAAGCAAAGGCGAAGACTGCGACGTTGCGCTGTGGTCTTCACCGTTAATGGATCTTTCGGCTTTGGCCTTTTCGGCCTTGGCGTTCAACAAAATCGTCTGGCTTTGAATGATGGCCAGCTCGCCGACGTTTACCCCGGAAGGCGTGTTTTCGCTCGCCCAACAGATGGGGGCGCCGAAGGCAAGAATTGAACACCACAAGCGCAGCGTCTTATTTCGCATAAAGGTCACCTATTACTGACCAGACAAGGTGGCCAGCCTCATATTTGGTTTCGATTTCACGCAGCCGAAGCCCCTGAGTTGGTGCGCCGGATAAAGAGTCCAATGGGGTAATCCCGGTGCTGTAGCGCAGCTCAAACAGCTTCCATTGAGGAGGTGGCGGCGGTGGAGCAGGCTGACCAGGAATGGCCGGTTGAACGGGCACAACGACCGGTACTTCTTTAAGGACTGGTTTTTGGTTGAAGCTATGCAACCAGGAAGACAAATTCGCCAGCATCACGATTGCTTCTTTGAGTGGCTCATCACCAGATGCCGGCAACGAAATGTCGAGCTTCAACGTGGCCGAATTACCCTCGTCAAAGAACGCCGGCCGATCAGAATAGTGGCCTTGAGTGGCCTGTATCAGTTCGTCGGCGGTGCTATTGCCCGAACGTGTGTAAGAGGACAGGACCTGTACGCCATCGCACACGGCACTCGTGAACAGCCATCCCTTAATAGACAGGGGCGATTGATAAATACCGCTGCTACAACCCCCTAAAAAATCTTCAACAGAGGGACGTTTGGCCCAGGGATGTTCAAGCGCTTGGGGAGGTTGTTCCACACCCGATTCTTTTTGCAGCCTGGCCAACTCAGCTAGACGTTGTTGTTCAGCCTGGAACGCTGCCTCCTTGGCTATTTGCGCCTGATGGCTCTGCCATTGCGCCCAGCCAATGACGCCGACTGCGATCAGCGCTGCAAGAATCGAGAGCTGCACCAGTTCGGTCTTGGAGAGTCCAAATACGAGCGGTCGAAGTCGATATTCACGTTTCAGTTTCTCGGGTTGAAGCAGATCCTCGAGGTCCAGAGGATGCCCGCCCATCTCAAACTCAGGAGGCAGGTACTCATGGCTGAATTGAATGCCGCGACTGCGTTGTTGCACGACCCTGCGCTGCACCTCGGCGCCTGTACCGATCATGTCACAGCCTGAAATCACACCACCTTGATACACCGCAACCAAGGCGTATTGGTCAAGATCCGGGGCCGTCCGCCACGCAGCAATCCACGAGTCGCCCAACTGTCCAGCCAGAGTCGCTGCAAGCGAATACATGCCTTTGGTGACGCTGTCGCTGTGCGCCACAAAACCTGCCTGAATGATCGCCGGTGTCCTGCGGATTGCAACGATGTCCAGTTGGTGTTCACGGCCATACTGGCGCGCTTCTTTCATGTGACCGGTGACGCTGCCAAGCGGATGCCAGCGCAGTCCAGTCACAAACGATTTCCCTCTGTGCTGCAAGACCTGGACGCGCGCAGAGCGTGTGCTTTTCGTTATTTCCGCGACCATGGTTTACCCCTTAAAACCTGCGCAATTCAGCACTGGGCTAGGACAAGAACCCCATGGATCGTTGGCAGCAGGTGTATTCAGGGTACTAGGGCTTACGCTGTCGCTATCGACAACGGGTGTAATCAGTACGACCAATACGTTGTGGTCTGTACTGCGAATTCGACTGCCACCCAAACCGAAGAACCCTGGGTCATCTACACCGGACTTGGTCGCGTTTTCGCTGTTCTCCTCGAAGCCGGTCAATACCAGTGTTTGACCGCTGCGAAGTCGAACTTTGGGAGAGAGGTTCCTGGTGTCGTAATCGGTTGTCTGAACGCTGGAGCCATTGCTGTTGAAGGGGGTGAAAGTGGGTTTGCTGCTCATGCTCAAAGTGATCATCAGCAGCAGGTTGTCTTGGTCGATAATCCGAGGAAGCAACATCATGTTGAAACCGCTGGTGATCGTCGCGGGATTTAGTGATGTGGACGATCCGACGGAGGCCGTTGTGGTTGTGGAACTCGATGCGATATAGCTTTTTACGTTGCCGACCTGGATAGGGGCAGGCTGTAAATTCAAAGTTGTGACTGAGGGAGAACGGACGTTTGAGACGCGGTACTGTTCAGAAAGCGCTTTAATAATCAGATTGGAGCCGGCCCAGGGGGACTTTGAAGTATCTAAAATACTGAACGAGCCCGAGACCGCGCCGGTGCTAATTCCTGTTGTGGCATTTTTGAGGGAAAAGCCCCACTTGTTGCTCAGGTTGGTAAAGACCGCCTTCCAGTCCAGCCCAGTCTGATCTTTGTCGGTTAGGGTCACTTCGAAGACTTTGACATTGAACAGCACCTGACGTGTGATGCTGCGGTTGATTGAGTTCAAGTATTTGGCGACGTTTGAAAGGACTTCTGGTCGATCACTCACCGTCAGGGAGCCAGTGGATCGAGAAAGGAACATACGACCTTGCGGTTGCAGGCTCAGCATCGCCTCGACGTTTTTTTCAATGTCCCCGATCAGTGATGTCTTGATGGTGACGGTGGTGCTCTGGTTGCTGCCGGACTCACCCGAGGCACCTGTTGACGAGGATCCTCCACCTCCACCGGAGCTGCTTCCACTGCCTGTGGTGGTCAGCAAGCCTGACTTCACTGTGCTTTCAATGACCTGGTCATCGCCAAATGCCCAAACATCGAACGTCTTGGTGTCGAAGTAAGTGATATGTACGCTGCGGTCGTCGGAGGAATAGCTCCACGCTAAGCCCAACTGGGCGGTCGCTTGATTCAGCAACCCTGACAGTTTGCCGCTGTATTTGATGGGAAATGTGCGGAGAGCAATCTGTCCGATCATATTCATGGAGCGGGCATTGGTAGGCACGTTGCCAATGACGCCTGCAGGCATGAAGTTGGACAGGTTGTCGGGTTGATTCAAACCTGGGGAAGCACTGGGGCCCGAGCTACCTTGCGTCGTACTGGACAGGACGCTTGGATCGATGGCATCAGGCGCTACGATGACCGGAACGCCGCATTCGCTGGTGATGTAACGCGCGATCTCTGTGATGCCAACGGAATACGAAGGACGATAGGTGATGTCGCAATCCATGGTCAGCGGTAAACCGCGCTTGGCGACCATCGGTTGTTTTGAAACCCAGGGTTTGTCGCTGAACACCACCGTAGCGCGCGCGGGCTCTTGCTGCTGATTTCTCAGAAACCGGCTGTATTGAGAGGCTGTCGCAGCGTCATTTTCAGCTCGGCTGGCCGATTCATTCACACGCTGCAGCGAACAGGAACTCACCAGCGCGACCATAAGTGACAAGGCTGTGCCTTTGATCCAGAGACGAGCAGTCATCATTTGTTCCTCTCTGTAATCAAAATCAGCCGCTGTGATGAGTTACTGTCGACCACATCGACCAGAAAGGACCGTGGAGCCGAGTCGTACAGAGGGAAAATCGACCCAATGGCTTCTTGGAAACTGCCCTCAAATCGAAGTGGAGCGTCAATTGAGTAATCCAAATCATCGACCTGCCACATCAGTTTCCAGCCCGCTTTTTCAGCCCAGCCTTCGACGGTTTGACGAAGAGTTGAGCCAGTTGAAGCCGTCCATATCTGGGCCAGCGGCTTCGGCGTGGCAATGGCTGGAGTAACCGGAGTGGTTGTAGCAATGGCTTGAGTCAATGGAGTCGCAGTTGCAGCTGCCTTGGCAGTGGGACTATTGGTCTTGCTCGAGGCAGGAGTTGAAGTCGGCAAGGTAGACGTATGTTTGGCAGAGCCATCCTTCGCAATTGCTGCAGGAGGGGCCACGGTTTTGGCTGGTGTAGGATTCGTTACAGCCGTAGCGGCTGCTGCAGTTGCTGTGAAGGGTGCCGTTTGCGGCACCGCGGCGACTACTACTCGACTGCCCGAATCGTCTTTGGTTGGGGCTGCGGGAGCCGGCTTAGCAGTGGTGGGTGCATTGAGTTGAGCAACCTGCGTCGATCCAGGCCGTGCAGTATCAGGTAGCTGATAGCCAGGGCGCAGCACGTAGCAAACCTGGCGATTTACTTCGTCGACCTTCACCTGCCAGGCCGGACCCGCAAGTACTTGCAGAGTGTTGCGCAGTGTCATTGGGCCGAGCTTGTATTGGGCTGCCGGCAGAGGACGGGTGTAAAGGATATTGACGTGGCCAGTGTCTGCCGAGCAAAGCGTATAACCTGATCGGTCAACCACGTACTGCATGGCATCGCGCACGTTTGGGTGCATGTTGGGAGGGATGCTGACGTCAATGATTTGAGCCATCAGGTCACGTTGACCAGAGTCCGGCAAGGTGCTGACCAGGGTGTAACGGCCGTAGCGCACGACGGGCTCTTTTTCAGCAACGGCGCCGCCGGGGTAGAGGTCCGGCGTCAACATGTCCGGGTTTCGACTGCTGTCGTACGCGGGCTTGATTGTCTGCGCCGTTTGGGTAGTGCAACTGGCGATAAACGCGAGCAGCGAAAGCGTGGTGACGTGCCTGATCATGTGCCGAGAGGCCCCCTTTGGTGATGGGGGAACGGTGACAGGCTGCTATTTACTGCGCAGTAGGAAATAGAAAACCGCGTCTCCAGGTATTTATCATGGCATCCAGTTCAGCCGAAATTAAAGAATGTGAGGGGGGCTATCAGATGCCGTTCACAAGCTGGCCGATAACTCGGCCCTAGCGTTGGCGGCTGCATCTGGTTCAATGAGGTCACTTGCCAACTGGCGCTTATCCAGCAGCATTTGCCAGAGCATCTGGTCGATGGTGTTTTCCACCAGCGGGATTTTCACTACGACCATTCGCAACTGCCCATTTCGGTAGGCTCTGTCCTCTGCCTGGTCCTGCAGTCCAGGCGTCCAGGGCAGTCCCAGGAACATGACATAGTTGGCCGCTGTGAGATTGTTGCCTGTTCCAGCCGCAGATGTCGTGGCCGCGAAAACGCGGGTGTTCGGGTCGCTTTGAAATTGGTCGATTGCCTTCTGACGTTTGCCCACCGAGTCGCTGCCGACTACTGTGACGCACCCATACTCAGCTTGCTCGCACCGAGTTCGCAATGTTCCTACCGTGTCTTTGAACTCGCAGAACAAAATAACTTTGTCCTCCGCGTCCAGTTCGCACAGCAGATCCATAACGACCCGAACCTTCACTTGTTCAAGCAACTGACGCAGTGATCCCAGCCTGGCCAGGCTAGGCCTGTCTTCAAGTCGAATCTGATCGTATTGCTTGCGCTCTTCAGTGGTGAGTTCGACGGGGAGCGTTTGGCGCTGTTTGCCTTTGAGTCCGGGTAACACATCCTTGCGTCGCCGAAGCATCCAATCGCCAATCGCATCGCGCAGATTCTTGCGAAAATCCTGACTGCCGGCGAACTGCTCGCAGAACTCTTTGAGGGGCAGTTTCCCGACAGGATGGCCGGACAGTCGTAGCAGCGTGTGCAGTTCTGATTCTCGATTGAGCACCGGTGTGCCAGTCAGCAGGTATCGATTAGGCACCTTGGCGGCAATGTCGAACCCATGACGTGTCCACGCGGCAGTAGGCTCTTTCAGGCGGTGAGCCTCATCGATGATCATCACTTCAAAGTGGGCTGCATGCAGCACGTAATCGCCAAGGCGTTCGTAGTTGGTGATCATCCACTGCGAAGAGGGATCAAAGACCTGCTGGCCGATTGCGGCGTTGGGATACACCATCTGGATTTCTCGTTGCCAGTTGATGATCAGCGTCGACAAGGTGATGACCAAAATAGGTCTTTCAGAGGCTCTGACAGCGGCGGCAATGATTGCCTGACGTGTTTTCCCAAGACCCATATCATCTGCAAGTAATGCACTGGTCCGCTGTAGCAAGTGCCGGATACCCGCAGGTTGATGGTCCAGTAAAGAATAACCTGCCAAGGCCTGATTAATTTGCTCGGTGGTGAACTCGGTGCGCTCGATTGAGGGCACGGCGGCGAGATACACATCGGTTGACGTGCTGTCGTCAGTCGCTTGTGCTGCACGCTCTTGTGGTGGTCCTCCAAGACTGATGCGGGTGATTTCATCAGTAGGAACAATGGATCCGTCGGTCAGCAGCTCCTGCACGGTGTCCAGGATCTCGAACTGATCCTCTGACACTCCAAGCTCCAGAATCAGGTTGCTTCGCACCACCTCCGCGCTGGCGTCTATGCGCCAAGATTTGGAATGCCCAAGAAACACGCCGTGCATACGCCGAGCAACGGCGACTGCGCCAGGGTGGTAGTCACCCGACAGAAGGATCCCCCCCTGAACGAGTGGAGCGACCCGAAAGGTCAGACCCCAAGTAAATGCCTGCCGATCTGGAGCGTGTTGTGCGACCGTGATTTTATGTGAAAACGTCTCCCAGCTTTCATTGAAACGGTCCTCGGACAACTCCATCAACCGGTGGAAGAACACATCCAGGTCATCCAGCAACTTGCCTTTGGGCAAACGCCAATAGCGATGCTGAGGATGCTCGGCACGTCGGATGTAGAAACCATCACGTTCGAGAAACAGCCGATTGGCTCCGTCGACGTACTGCAACAAAATGCCGAAGTCATAGCCGTCAAAAATGACCTTTTCTACCAGGTCCTGCCGGCGGTTCATGAGGCGCGGACGGCTCATGTTCTGCTCAGGTGCAGGTTGATCCATTCCGCGCACGCTTGAGCATGCAGTTTTTTCCGGTTTCGATTTGTATAGCGAGACATGGATAGGGTTTGGTCTGGCCATTTCAGGTTGATGGCGAGTTCACCCGATTTGATCTTTGCCCAAAACCATTGATAGGCCCGGGCAACCCTGGACCCCGATTTAGGTGTGCGATTGTGGAGCCCTCTCAATTGTGTCGTCACCAGGTGTTTGGGAGTCAATTTTTCTAGCGTTTCGCCCCAGGCACTCTCATTCATCTGGATTTCGGCAGAGGCCAACGATTGCCCGTTTTCGCGAACCGAAATAAGACGGCAGTTACCCCGATAAGCGCTGTAGTCGTAACCATCAATGCAATGGCCCAGCGCTCGATGTTCCGCATCCAGATCGGCTGGGCACTTCAGTTCGACAATTTGCAGTCCATTCGGGCTTACGAGGGATGTGTCGTTTGAATTAAGCAGCGGCCTCCAGGGCGTAAATGAGTCTGTTTTTGTTTGGGGATCTGCGGCATCCAGAGCTTCACGTATCTCTATCATTGCTAGGTGAAAGCTATCCACCAAGCTGGCGATCTGGTGATAGGTAGCAGTACCAATGAAGTTTTTGAGTTTTTGCAGTGCTTCACGGGCATCGGGTCCGTAGCTCTCATCTATGTTGTTGAAGAGCTCGTTTAGGTCTCGCAAGTCGTCGGCGATTTTGGACCAACTGGGATCCGACCAATCAGTAGGACATCCGGACAGCAGCCTGTTCCAGTCCTGCGTCTGCTCCCGCAGTTGATACGGGATTTTATCCAGCAGGGCGAAGAAAGTGATCCAGTGAGCTTTTTTAAAGGGACGGCGATTGCCCAGTGAGGCTCCTAGCAGCAGTCGATGCCAGGTCCCTTCTGGCCCCTCACGATTGATACAGGTCAATGCACTGCCGGTGTCGAATACCCGTTGTTGCCCTAAGTAGCGCACTGCAGCGCGCGGCGCCTGTAGCAGCCACGCCAGTGTGTCGATAAGGGGCAGACACGCGTCAGCAATGCGACCTATCAGGCACTCTTGAGCTGAAAACAAATAGTCGTATTCGCTCCAAATTGGGCGATACGCCTGAAGCTCATCCCACGGGCAGTTCATGTATACGTGCTGCTGACCATCCCACGGCCACGTCGATTGACCTACAAGTAACAGAAGTGGAATCAGTACCGGTTGGGCTTTCAATGCCTGGAGGCGGCGTTTGCGGTCGCCTTGAGCCAGCCAGTTATAGAGCTTGGGGGAGGGGCATTGCGCTGAACGGATGGCGAACAGTAGTTCCTGATCGAGGCACTGGCAAAACTGCTTCAGCGTGCTGCCAATCTGCTTCAGGTAAAACCTGTTTCGAGGATTGAAGTACCGATTGTTGCTCACCATTGAATCGTAGCCTCTGCGATTAAAGCATCCGATATCTTCAATCGATAGGGCTTGCGCCCTCTCTCCAGCCGACTTGCAGAAAGAGGTCAGTAGGACTTCTGCATACCAGCGTTTTTCAAACCTGAGCATTAGCTGCTGGGCCACCAGTGCGGTGGGTTTTTTCTTGTGGACGCGGTCCTTGCTGGTGATTTTGCAGGCCTTAACCTGATGACCATCGAAGTACTGGAGGTGATCGCCGATTCTGGCCAAAACTGGCCGTTTTTGATCACTTGTTGAAGGCAGGGTGACGCACCAGCACCGAGTGTGGACGGTTGAACTCAGATAGTTTTCGATGAAGGAGGTCAGTCGGGAGGGCGGTACGCTAAAATGCAAAGCCCAGGTCTGGGCGACTTCAATTTGCCGGTCAGAGAACTTCTCCAGCTTCGGCGCTAAGATGCGCAGTCCCAACACCGATTGCCTCTTCTGTACGCTCACCCATGACCTCCTCTGCAATATCGCAGAGGAATGTCAGGTATAGGGGGGCGGGCTTCCAGGATTAATGCGTAACGGCGTTGACGGTGATTTATATCGGCAATGGCTGAGGTCACACCCCTCTGGGTTTATTGAGATCTGGTTTGCCATTCAAGTTTGGAAAACTCACCTTGCATCCATTCGACTTGAAGCCTGTACACCCCCAAAAGTCATAGCCACCGTCCCCTTTCTTCTGTCGCCTTGCAAGGGGCTGATTGCACTTGGGACAGTTGAAAGCGCCACCTGCTGTGGCTGGGCGTGGAGCTGACGCCATCGGCACACTCGGCATTCCACGTTGCTGAGACAGTTCCTCTTCCAAGCGCCTATGCAGACGTGCAACGACAGCTCCATAGGTGTCTTGGCCCTGGGCGATTTTGTCCAAATCGCGCTCCAGCTCACTCGTAAAATCGAGCTCCACGAAACTGAAGAACCCTTCCAACTTCGCGATTGTTTCCTCCCCCAGCGGCGCCGGTACCAGCTTGCGGCTTTTTTCCTCGATCATTCCTTTGCTGGTGATGTTCTTCAAGATCGAGGCGAACGTACTGGGACGACCAATACCGCGGCGCTCCATTTCCTTGATTAGACTGGCCTTGGTGTAGCGGGATGGCGGCTGGGTTTTCTTCTTCAGCAGTTCTCCGTTATGCACAGAGAGGATCTGTTTTGGTGAGAGTGCAGGAACTGGGTTGCTCGCTGCTGCATCTTCCTCATCGTCTGTGTCATCGCCCTTGAGCAGTTTCCGCCACCCAGGATGAAAAAGGGTTTCACCAGTTGCATTGAATCGCAGAGCCTTACCATTTGGGCCAACCGCGAGCAGTTTTACAGCACGCACGTCGAATACCGCCGCTTCGATCTGGCTGGCCAGCGCCCGGACCCAAATCAACTTGTACAGGGCGAGCTCCTCGTCGTTCTCACCAGCTTTTGCATCAGCCCAATGCGTCGGGGTAATAGCGGGGTGGCCTTCCTGCGCCCCTTCGGCGGCCTTGAATGTACGTCGCACGTCGACGGTCTTCAACCCGATAGATCTAGCTACGGTTCTAATATCCTCCATGGCCTCGTCTGGTACGTTGGGATTATCCGTCCTGTGGTAGGTAATGACGCCTTGTTCATACAATCGCTGGGCGACTTGCATGGTCTTGTCCGGGTCCCATTTCAAGGCGTTGCTGGCTGCTTGTTGAAGTGTGGAAGAGATGAAGGGCGCGGGTGGGTGACGCTCGGCCTTGCGGTCTTCACAGGACTCGACGACGACATTACGTGTGCCGGCGACGAGTTGGGCCAGGTTGGCGTCTTGAACGTAAGGAAAGTCTTTGCTCGCGAAATCCGGTACCGGTTGCCAATCTGCATACCAGGTGGTGCCCTGATTCATATCCACAAAGTTCAGACGCACACCGAAGTGGTTGACTACCTGAAAGTTGCGGATCTCGCGCTCGCGCAAAACCACCAGGTATACGGCAGGCGATTGCACGCGGCCTGCAGACGTGGGCTTGCCCATCAGTCGGCGTAGCTCCTGAGTCACCAGGTAACCCACCAAGCGATCAAGTACACGCCGGCATTCTTGTGACGCGACTCTGTTCAAATCGATTTGGCGAGGATTGGCTAGAGCCTCTGCGACGCGCTTGAGGGTGATTTCATTGAAGGTGATGCGTTTGTAGGATTTGACCGCCAGTACCTGCTGGATGTGCCAGCTGATGCTTTCACCTTCGCGATCCGGGTCGGTTGCGAGGTAGATTTCATCGGCCTGTTTAGCTGCGGCCTTGATGGTCCGCACGGCCTTGGCGCTCTTATCCAAGATCTCGTACACCGGTGTGTAATTTTTGCGGACGCCTGTGGTGATCATGCTGTCGTCCTGCCCTCTGGCCGGCAAGTCACGTATGTGCCCACCACTGGCGACAACCAACCAGTCTTCGCCTGGGCGCAGCTTCTTCATCATTGGCTGAAGCTTTTTCAGCTTCCCAGGTGCCTCGATGATCAATAGCTTCACGGTGTGCCCCTTCTCAATTATGCAGAGAGGGACTGTCACGTCATGGCAGGTAGGGCATCAATGGGAAATGGTCAATGCATAACGGGAGGCTTTTAGCGGCTAGAGGTTCAGCGTCAGCTGCTGTTCCTGGGCAAAGCCCTTTAGCCACGACGCGCGCATCGCAGGATGGTGGTAAGGGCAGTCATACACCCGTAGCCCTTTTCGGGCGGCGTCAGCACCGGCTGTTTGAACGGCAGTATGAGGGTTGTTGAATTGCCGCCTATCTGCTGGTTTCAAAGAAGTTCGAGATTGCGCCATTGGCTATCGGTCCCCGAAGAACAGATCTATCAGACTGTAACATCACGAATAGGGCATTTTTTGCCTCAAAAACGGAAGTTTTAAACTTCTGTGCTTGAGATAGCCGAATGGAAGTATGACTCAACCTGAAAGTTAACGAATGGCGCGATTTTTTGCCAACCAATTGGCGGGCTTTATGTCAATTCGTAGCCGGCTCGTCCGTCCAGTTCGCAGCTCTGATCCACGCGATGAAGTCCTGAGTGGATTGTCCGCTTTGAACACGTAGTTGTTCCAGCTTACCGTACAAGTGTTCAGTCATTTCGTCGTCAGAGTCGACGTAGTATTCAGTGTCTAAGCGGAATTCATCTAGCAAGGTGTTGAGAAATCGGCGGGCTTGCCAGGTATCAAGGTCGGTTTCTCCACGGCCCCCCATCAGATACTCTCCCGTTCGCCACCCAACTGGAGCCCATGATGCTCGGTTTAGGTCCAGGGTGAGCCCGTAGTAGTCCGGAGCATTCACCTCGCTTTCATCAAAGTAAGCCCAGTAAACGCGGCCTAAAGCTGGGTGCTCTGCGCCAATGACAACGTACCCTGTTGGGTCCCTCAAAACTTCATCCATCGGCACGTCCGAATTGATAGTGGTTCCATAATGAGGTTGGGGGGGAGCGATGAGCTGTTTCCCCCAACACCGACAGCTACACGAATGGGCCGAAAAATTAAGCCCCTGTTTTCAGAATTGCGGTGGATCGGTATCTGGATATTCATCCGGCCCTGGAGCTGGCTGCGGCCGCGATTCGGGTCTGTTGGCCTGTTGCGAATTCTGGTTTTGCGAAGGCGCCAGATTCACCATGGTCACGCGGTGCGGCAGCATGCCGACCCGGCTGGCTTGAATTTTCAAAGCTTCGAATTCGCCTTCGTCGTTCTTCCAACGGTCCATAACGGCGCGACCGGAAACCAGCACTCGCATACCTTTCTGGAACAGTTGCGAGTAGTGCTCGGCGTCCTTGTGCCACCACTCCACATTCGCCCAAAAACCGCCACGATCTTCGTAGCCGCCTTTGCCATCCGGAATCGAATTGTCGAAGTAAACGTTGGCTCGCATGAGTCGACGTGGGTCTTTATTGCCGTTGGGGAATTCTTTGAATTCCGGTGCAGAACCGATATTGCCTTCCCAGCCTTGTACGGGCGTGCCCATGGGTATTCTCCGAGGTTATTGATGTAGCGTTGGGTTGTTGAGCTGCTGCAGTCGAGCGATGTACACGGCCTCTGCCTGGCCCATTTTTTCGGCGCACTCGGCGGCCTGCTTGGCGATTGAGTGCATCAAGCTCATCTGCATGTTCAAGGTGATCCGCTGCAGTTCCATCGCGTACAGGTCCTGCAGCATGGATTCCGGTGTTCTGGGTGAGCCCATCATGTCCGCCCAAACCCCTACACCCATTCGGCGGTCGGTCACTTGCTGCCATCTCAGGAACTGGGTTCCGGCCTGGGTGTTTTGCTCGGTCAGTCGTACTGGCACAAGGGTGAATGGATATCGACGGGCCTGGTTCAGCACTTCCTGGGCAAGTGCTTTCAAACCCGACTCCTGATCTCGGCATAGCGCGGCAAACTGGGTCAGATCCCCCTTACCTTTAAAAGGCTTTAAAAGGCCTTTTAGTGAGGCGGCCTGTTGCAGGCTCTGAAAGGCTGCCTGTTGCAGTGGTCGGAAGGAGGTCTGTTGCAGCGACCCATCATTGGAAGAGGTCTGGCCCATGTTCATCATTCCTGAATGGGCTCTTCAAAGTGGTCATCCACCTCGGCACGCTGTTGCCCGCGAATGATGGGGGGGGCGAAGTTCGAACGGCGGGTGCCTTCCAGGATGTCCTGTGGCAGATCTCCCCAGCGCTCGTACATTCTGCGGGCTGCATCAGCTTTGGCATTGTTTGCAGCGAAGTCATCTCGTGCTGCGCCGGAGTACTTGTAGATCTGGGCCAGGCTAAACAGTCTTCTCAGTACAGCCGCACCTTCATCAATCCAAGCTTCCATGTCGTGACGCCCGACAAGGCCAACGTGCTGGGCCAGCAGAATGCGCCTGACAATTTCGTCGTAGTTAGTGAGCAGGTAAACGGCCTGGAAACCGAGTGGGTTGGCAATGTACAGCGGTAGGCTGACAGGCTGGATTGACAGGTTTTCGCTGATGGTGATGGCCGGGGGGAGGGAGGCCATCGCTGTGTCTAGGCGCTCTTCGATAGCTTTCAGCGCTTCCTTTGACTCGCTGATTTTTTCTTCTAGTTGGATCATCCACCAATCGGAGTAGGGATCATCCTGTTGGGCTCCACGAGACATGCGATTGACGACAGTGCAGAACCCTGACAAACCGATGATGCCGACTTTGAGATCATTTTTTGGGCGTCCCATCCAGATACGGGCTGCATGGTGCGTGTGAAGGGTTAGCTTCACATCGCTGCGCAGTGAACCGATGTTGAGCCGGAAGTTATCAGCCATGGTGCAGTGATTCCTTGGGGAGAGGATTGACGTGCCCATGCTGCAATTTGGCGGTTGTAGGTGCAGCAATAAATCCATAGTCCAGCGGAAGGGGATTTGTTGATGCACCTATATATAGAAGGAGCCGAGATTCACCATTTGGTTGATCGTTTTCTGAGCCACACATCTCAGGGCTGTAGGGCTGTAGGGCTGTAGGGCTGTAGGGTTTTAGGGCTGTGGTTGGGTGCTGCGGACCGCAACACTCGGTATGCGGCCAGTGTCGGTGCCGGAGCCTGGCAAAGTGTTGCGGGCCGCAACACTCGGTATGCGGCCAGTGTCGTTGCCGGAGCCTGGCAAAGTGTTGCGGGCCGCAACACTCGGTATGCGGCCAGTGTCGGTGCCGGAGCCTGGCAAAGTGTTGCGGGCCGCAACACTCGGTTCGCTGCCAGTGTCGGTGGCTGAACCTGCCAGGGTGTTGTGGGCCGCGACACTCGGTTTGCGGCCAGTGTCGGTGCCGGAGCCTGGCAAAGTGTTGCGGGCCACATCACTTGGCTTGTAATGGTCACCGATGCAGAATCCTGACAGATTGATTCGGCCCGAATTACTCGCAAGGCTATCCGCGTCATCCACAGAGTTTGACGTCATGGATGAGTACCCCGATTGGGCTTCAGCAGATGCAGCATCCCGCTGAGTGTTTGTTTCGCGTTTTGTATCGACTCAGGGCTGCGTGTGACAGCCACTGTTTTCGTTGGTTGATCTGCGATGACTAGCGGACCTGCAGCTTCTTGGTGCCCTGGGCTCGATCTTGCCTTGTCATCAGGGTTCCAGTGGCTGTTGAAGTCGCCACGAACTGCCATGCCGACAAGCGTCATCAGGTATCCCAGCGGGTTTCGTATCCCCCCCGTGTCACAACGGTGCACCCATTGCTTGATGAGCGCTGGTTTCAATTCTGTCGGGACTTTTTGTAGCGCCACGACCGCGCTCTGTTTTTGATCAACCGGTAGCCTATGCAGTGCATCAAGTAGATCCGCCGCTGTGTCGGTCGAGGTGAGCGGAACATGTACAGGGCTTTTACAAACAGCTTTGTGTGTATCTGTATACGTACTATATGAGTTCGGATGCCGAACTAAGTCCGAACCCTGTGATTTACGACTGAGTTCGGCATCCGAACTCGGCTCAAAAGCGGTTCGCTCTCCGTCGTTTTTACTGAGTTCGGTATCCGAACTCAGTGCCGACGGGGCTAAATTTTGCAGAGTTCGGATTCCGAACTCAGGCGCTTTGACGGCAACTTGAGCCTGCGCTTTTGTCCAGGCCTGGCTGTTCAACCGGTTTTCGATAATGTTCAATCGGCTGGGCAGGCGCTGACCAACGTCAGGGTCGGAAGCGAATTCGTTCCAGGCGATCTCCGCGACTTCGCGGATCACCTTGGTCTGGTGCTCCATGGACTGCGCAAGTAGCTGTAAATAATCCTTATCGAACTCTATGGCTTCGGCCGGTGTGACCGGTTCGTCATGAAGCAAGTAGACGTTGCCTTGAACTTGTCCACTCAGATCATTGCGCACACGTCGGCCCAGGCTAAGCCATCGAGTAAGGCGTAGAGTGACTAATGCTTTTGATACGGTTTCTCGTGATGCTGGTCTGCCAGGTTGCATGCCCAGATATGGCCGTAGTTGGTCATAGGTGGGGAACGCCGTAAGGCCGTCGTCATTGATCAGTAGCCGGAATACCTGCCAGGTGTTTCTTTCAAGCGGGGTCAGTCGGTCATCCAGAAGCAATCGGCGAGGCACCGTCTCGTGTGGGTTCCCGCTGAATATTATTCCGGAGTAGGGGGCAGAGCCTTCGATCCCCGGAGGCGCCGACTCTTTTTTCTGAAGCAAGTGAGCTTCAAGGTGGCCCGAGGCCGAGTCTAAAAGCGTCGACAATGGGAGCCGAGACAACCTCATAGCACGGGGTCACCTTCCGCCGATGTCGCTGCAGGCTGAGCCGGTCGATGAGAAGACACCAGCTGTAGCTTTCTCTGGATACCCGTGCTTGCAGGGGGATAAAGCCCCTCCTTTATCCAGGACTGAATGCGATGCCAGATGATTGCTAGACTGAGGTTCTCGGAGCTTTCATCTGCATGGGTGTCCTGTGGAGTATTGAGCTCCTCGGCGACCAGCATGGCGATATCCAACAATGCGAGGCTGTCCTCAAGCTCAACCTGATGTTCATGCATCAGGTGCGTCCATCTGTACCAAAGGTGAGCATCCATCTCCTCACTGAATTCTCGCCACCGGCCGCGACGTGCCGTTACACCGATCATTAGGCGTTGAAGGGCTACGTCCTGGGGGGATAGCCCGAAGAACTGTTGCAACATTTGAGTCGTCGCGCCAAGTCGTAAGGCGCGCTCGATCATGCGTACTTCTTCGTCAGAACGCTGCGCCCCTGACAGTAGTTTTTTCACCATTTCCCCATCAATGGTGACGTTGCACCAAGAGACAGGAGTGTTGAGTAACAAACTTAGTACTGAGGGCTGTTGTAGCTGGGCCAATATTTCGGGCTCTAGGCCCATCTCGATGCAGCGCCGGAGTTGGCCGTTGCGCATGTGATGAAGTACCTGTGACAGGATCGCTTCATTTATAGGTGTCTTGGACATGACGACTCCCCCTTGTAGAGTCCGGTGTTAGCTGGCTGAGTTCGGACCGTTGTTGGCGACTGACTGGATCTCCAGGTCAATCAAGCGTCTAGCGAGACGAATAATTCGAAATAGCTTCACTAGAGCGCCGTCGCTGAGACGGCCCTCATTTTCTGGGAGCTGATCTTTTGTGTGAGGTTGGCCCAGTAGAATCTGGCCCAGCCCAGCTGCAAACTCGAAGTCGGCCAACGCATCGGCTTGAAGATCTGGTTGCTGCTTAATCATTTTCATCACGATGGCCATTGAGCCGCTCAAGGACTGCAGCAGCGTCAAGGTGTGTTGGGCTGTGGCAGTGACCTCAACGTCCACTTCTGGGTGTCGGTAACTGAAACCAACACCGCCATCGACATCGAGGAACTCTCCAGGAGCTTTCACTGCACTTGCCACTTCGCGTGCCAATTGAGCAATGTGCTGACGCAGGGTCGAGGCAGTATCGATTTCGCGTTCGATGTACCAGAGGTCTGAAATAGGATTCAGGCCGCCGGCTTGAACTGGGATGGCCACCAACGCGTTGGCAGCAAAGTCAGGCAAGATTTCGCCGTCAAGCGCTGCGAGCTCCCGCTTCATCTTGTCGACTCTGGGAGATGTTTTTACTGGGCTCGCAATGTGCCCATCAATGCGTGCTTGGCGTTCTTCCTGGCTCATCTGCTCTTTCGGAGGAGGGACGAGCTGCTGCTGGCCTGCTGGTTGTGAAGGGGGCTCTGTGGTGGGCGTAGATGTTTTATACGTAGGAGTGGGGAGAGGTTGTTTAGAGGGCTGATTCGTCTCAATTCCATTGTTTTTGGGACTCGACTGAGGCAACCCCTCAAGTTGCGAGTCAGGGTACTGAGCCATTTCAAGTACCGGCGTTGAGCGGCGCAACTGGTCCTGGTTCTGAGTGATTTCCAGCAGTATTTTCTCGTAACCGAGATTTAACGGTTTTTTGAGCTGATCAATCAGCTCGTCTTGAAAGCGCTGGAACAGAAACTCCTCGGCGTCTCCCTCAAATTGGGAAAGGACATCTTGATATATCATGTCGAAGTCTAGGAGCTGCTCTTGCTCTACGTAATTGCGATCCCAGCACTGAAGGGCTGTCTTGCGCAGTGCAAGTAGTTTCGAAATCCGATCTACGCCGAGTCCTGAGTAAAGCACTGCAGGAATTGCAGGGAGGAGATAACGGATGGTGTCATTCATACGACTCAAGTGAGATGCAGAGACCGGGTATCCATCCGCTGAGAGGCGCCGGGAAAGCTCACGCAACGAGATAGACTCTCCGGCTTCTGTTTCATACAGGACTCTTGCTTTGTCGACGCCAATAGCCCGCTCAATGAAAAGGAGTTGACCCTGCAGATCGTTTTCGGCCAAGTGCCCGGTGAGAGAGATGATCTCCCCCCGAACAGTGTCCCAGGGGCGGAATAGGCAATGGAACTTGAAGAACCTATCGTCCCCGGTCTCACGGTACAGCTCGTTTAGAATGGCCAGGCGCGTGTTGCCGCCGTTTCGGATCCGGTACTTCTCCTCACCAGGCTTGCGGGTGACGGGAGGAGGCGTATCGAGTCCCCGATTTCGTATCGACTCTTTAATTTCATCGTATTTAGGGTTACGAGTCGTCCGTGGGTTTTCGTCATACGGCAGCGTTTCATCGAGCGTAAGCAGCATGGGGGTATCGACGATCGGATCACTCATGCGCGCTGCAGTCGGCGACTTTGATTCAAAGGCTGGCAACTGCAGCTTTTCTTTCATCGTCTGGGCCAAAGACTGCTTCATGCTGTTACTCCTGGCTGCGCAGAAGCCGGTGCTGCTGCCAAAAGTTGATCAATGATTTTGTGCGCTCGATCCAGGGCAGCCTCAAGCTCGACTGTATTTTCTAGGCGATGGACGATTTCTGAGTTCATTGAACGGGTGTTTTCACGTGCTCGCAGCGCGATTCGCTCGCGCATCCCATCGGGAAGGCGGACGACGAATTTTTCTTCAAGCTGACGTTTTGATTGGTTGCTCATAGCGTGCTCCGATGCCTAGGGTTGAATATTTGTATTCAGCGACGTTTAAGCTGATCGCGTAGCTGAGTCGGCAGGCCCTTGATGGTTAATGTCCCGGACGCCTCGTCGTACTCGATCTTGTCGCCCAGAAGGTGAGCCTCGAAGCTGATGGATAAGCCTTCGGCCCGGCCGGTGAAACGTCGGAATTGGTTGAGAGTGCGTTTATCCAGGGGGATTTCCGGCGACAGGCCGTAGTCCTTGTTGCGGATATGGTCGTAGAAGGCCTTAGGCCGATCTTCATCGATCAAGCCCGACAGTTCCTCCAGGCCCATGGGTTCGCCCAGCTTGGCCTGGCTGCTGGCGTAATCCACCAGAGTCTTGGTTTTTTCGCGGGCGGATTCATCCGGCAGGTCTTCGCTTTCAACGAAGTCACTGAAGGCTTTGAGCAGCGTGCGGGTCTCGCCCGGGCCGTCGACGCCTTCCTGGCAGCCGATGAAGTCGTGGAAGTACTCCGAGACCTTCTTGCCGTTCTTGCCTTTGATGAGCGAGATGTACTGCTTGGACTGTTTGTTGTTTTGCCACTCGGAAACATTGATACGCGCCGCCAGGTGCAATTGGCTCAGGTCCAGATAGCGCGACGGGGTCACGTCCAGCTCGTCGGTTATCGCCACGCCTTCGCTGTGGTGCAGCAGGGCAATGACCATGTAGTCGGTCATGCCTTGTTGGTAGTGGGCAAACAGCACGTGGCCACCAGTGGAAAGGTTGGACTCTTCCATCAGCTTTTGTAGGTGCTCCACCGCCGTGTGGCTGAAGGTGGTGAAATCCTGGCTACCGTCGAAATACTCTTTCAACCAGCCGCTGAACGGGTGCGCGCCGGACTCGGCATGGAAGAAACCCCACGTCTTGCCTTGTTTGGCGTTGTAGCTCTCATTGAGGTCGGCAAGCATGTTCTCGATGGCGGCCGATTCGGACAACTCCGAATCACGGGGGTGGAGAACTGCCGGTGTGCCGTCGGTTTTTTTGTCGATCAGGTGGACGATGCAATGACGGATAGGCATTAGATTGCCTCCTGCGTGTGTTGGGTTAGGGCTCGATCGGCACGACGAATGCGAGCTTTGGCGTTGAGTGCAGAGCGGTAATCGCTTGCGGTCGACGAGGTGTAGATTGTTCCAAGGCCTGGCTTGGTGAACTGGATGTGGCCACCTTGAGTCCGCGACACTGTCCAACCATTGGCCCTGGCAAATTCCATAAGGTGGCGAAGGTTCTCGTGCTTTCCGCGTATGAGGCTGGTCGTCATAGCGCTATGTCCTGCTCTGCCATCGCATTACCGGCTTGAATCGCGATGATTTCGGCCTGGTCGCCAGGGAACTTGGTTCCCAGCTCATGCAAAAACTGACGTGTTGCCTCGCGCGAACCAGGCACGCGGAACACCACAGTGCAGTGCTGCACCTGCGCTGGGTGTTGCAGATGAGACATCACGGCAACTTTGAGTGAGCAGCTCTGCAGATGACGGGGCACCCATACCGACCAGAAGTAGCTTGATAGCAAAGCGCCTGCACACAGCAATTCGACGGTGATCGTTGCGCTGAGCGTTTCGTTCAGCGCGACGTAGCTGAGCTGCTCAAATTCCTGTAGATCCTCGCGCATGCTCACGGGGACCACTGTGCTGTGGTCACGAACGAGACGGCCGATTGCTTGAGCGATGGCGTCAAGCTCCACTGGGTTGATCCCAGTTTTATGAGCATGGACCACGGCCGAGTCGTCGAACACCGCACCGGCATGAATACATGGAAATAGCTGCGCGCTACTGTGCATCTGACACCTCCTGAAGTTCCTCGATGTCATAGCTGCTGCATTTAGGGCAAATCAGCACGCCGACTTCGCTATCGGGAGAGACCGGGGCAGGGACGATGCGGCACACACGATGCGTCGGGTAGTGGCTATCGCATTGCCGGCACCAGTGAGTGATTGGGGCGAAGGTATTCACGGGCGCTTTTTGAGCCGAACCATTAATAGCTCTCATGGATGGTCTCCTTGCCAGCTGGTGTTGGCACTGAGGTTGGCAAATCGGGTCTGGTTGGCGATAAAGGCTGTTCGGACGGTCCCTGTTGGACCGTTACGCGCCTTGCCGAGGATGATTTCTGCAATGCCTTTGTGCTCGGTCTGCGGGTGGTATACCTCGTCCCGGTAGACGAACATGATCAGATCTGCGTCCTGTTCGATGGCTCCGCTATCACGCAAGTCTGCGTTGATCGGACGTTTGTTTGGGCGGCGTTCCAGCTCTCGATTGAGCTGGGAGAGTGCGACCACTGGACAATTCATCTCTTTGGCCAGGGCCTTGAGGGCTTGGGATATAGCGCTGATCTCATTGGCCCTATTTTCCTGACCTGGGCAGCGCATGAGCTGCAGGTAATCGATCAGGATCAGACTCGGGTGCCCGAAGCGACGGGCGGCGCGACGAGATTTAGCCCTAATTACGGAAGGTGTGAGCGCTGATGAGTCGTCGATGACCAGCCGCTCGCCATATGCATTGATACGCGAAACGGCTGCAGTCAGCTTTGGCCAGTCTTCGTCATCGAGCTTGCCCTTCAATAGCTTCCCAAGATCGATATGGCCTAGGATTGCCATCAACCGATAGAGCAATGCGTTGGCAGGCATTTCCATGCTGAAGACTTGAACCGTACGATCATGCTTTGCCTGCAGAGCCGTATCGATGAAGTTCAAGGCCAGAGACGTCTTACCCATCGATGGACGTGCCCCGAGAATGATCAGGTCGGCTTCTTGAAAACCCGACGTCAACTCGTCCAAATCGTCCAGGCCTGAAGGCACGCCGGTAACGCTCACATTGCCGTTGAAATGTTCGTCAATTCGCTCGACGACAGTCGTCAGGCAGTGGTTTATGTCGACGAATTCAGATGCGCCCTTGCCGTCGCCAAGCGCGAACAGCTGTTGTTCAATTGCCTCTTGAACATCCTCTGCGTTCGCCAACGGATCCGCGGCATCGCGAGAGCATTGATAGCCAAGGGACATGAGTTGTCTGAGCCGGGAGCGATTACGCACGATGGACGCGTAATGCTCTATGTTGGCCACAGACGGCGTATTCTTGGCCAGCTCGCCCAGATAGCTCAGCCCACCGGCTTCGTCTGGATCCTCCAGCGCGTTGAAGACGATGACGATATCGAATGGAGCGGACTTGTCAGCAAGTCCGGCAATTGCCCGAAACAGCAACCGGTGGTCATGCCGAAAAAAGTCAGACGCATCCAGTTTGTCCGCGACGAGATCCCAGGTGTTGTTGTCGAGCAGCAGCCCACCTAAAACCCCTTGTTCGGCCTCTACGGAGTAGGGTGGTGATAGGTCCAGGTGGTTCATTTCACCGACTCCTGGCCAATCTGCAGAAAACCACTGCCGTTGCGAGCGCCCAGGGCTTTGACCATGTCAACTTCGACCTTGGCTGAATTGATCATCACCTGAGCAACCTCGGCAACCGCTTTGGCCCGGTCGATTTCCATCGGCTTTTCTGAATCCAAGAGGCTCTCGATAGTGACGAACAGGTGATTACGTAGATCTTCAATCTTGTTCTTCATTTTCAACCTCCCGGATGGTGCGCTTGAGTTTGCCGATGGCTCGTATTGCGGATTTGAGCTCCTCTGGATAGCGATGGATGGTGTTCCGCCGCATGCGCTCCGCTCGCGTGATCAGTTCCAGATTGCCGATTGAGATGTTGGATTTGTTTTCATCCTTGAAGCACACGCAATGATTTGTGGGGATTGGGCCAAAGTGTTCTTCCCAGAGCAGCACGTGCACACCTTTCCAATCGACAGGGGGGTAGCCGGTGTCGGTGATTTTTCTCTGGAGATAGCCGTCGGGTGTAAGGCGAGTACTACCGATAGGGAGCCAATTCCCCGGCTTGTTGCCTTTCTTGAATTGCGTTTCAACGGCGCGCCCGCTGGCGGGGCGTCCCTTGAGTCCTTTGTTCCAGGGAGTTGATCCTTTGGAGAATCGGTACTGCGAGCCAAGCGTTCCGTCCAGTCGCCCGGATTGCGCGCTGAGAAGAAACGCTTCGCTCTTTTTCAGCCCAAGCCGAGAGGCTTTGGCGTAGACCTGATAAACCGATATTTTCAGTTCGCAGGCGATCTGTTCAGTTCTTTCGTTTGGATAGCGATCAATAAGCGAGCTCTCTTCTTCCTCGCTCCAGACATGGTGCTTATGACCCTGATCAAGGCCCAATTGGGAACGTGCTTGTTCCAGTGCCACCATTGCCAACGGGGATAGTCTCAACTTGCTCATCGGCCACCCCCATGACCTAGGGCTCCATGTGCTTGCTGACCAACACCGCGATGCAGCTTGGCGTGCTTCCCCTGTTCCCAACCCGCTTGCAAAGAGCGAGTGTCGTGACCTTTGGCTTCGATGGGGTTGATACTGAATTGCTTGAGGTTTGGGTGATGCCATTCCAGGTAGGCTTGGATCACCTGCGCTGTGGTGTCGTCTATCCCGCCTGCAAACTGGTTCACTTTAGAGGCGACGGCATTCAGCCAGCCCTCGGCAAAGACTTGGCCACGGCGACGTTTTGTTTTCAGTTGGCAACGCTTCTGCTGAGCAACGTGAGCTCGACGGGCTACGACAAGTTGGTGATGCAGCGTTGAATAGGTGTGTGCGGCCAACTCGGGCGAAATACCCTTCCCCAAGAACTTGAAGGACCAGCCTACAAGCGGATGAAAGTAGGCCAGGTGGGTGCAATCGAACGCTTGTGCGCAGATTGTGGCAAGGTTGTGCAGCCAATCCTGCGGCGCCCGCCGGGTTTTGGTGCCTACACTGGCCTCTTCGATTGATTGAGCAGCAACTTCGGTGTGTTCCAGGTTGTACTGCTTCATCAAATGGCGCGCTTGGCGAAGTGCAATTTCCACTTCGTTTGGTGCAGCGCCTTGCGATTTGGCCAGCGCCATGAGCTTGGCAACCTTGCTGAGGACTTTTTGCTTGTCCATCATTCACCCCCTTCCGCTTGGGTACGGGGGGACAGCGCCTCCGACCAAAGGCGCAATGTTTCCTCTTCATCAGCAGAGAGGTGAACCCGGGAGAGACAGTCTTCAACCTTCTGTTTCAGGGCATCAAGACGATCCTGCACACTTGAGCCATCGTCGTAAGCAATCTCGTGCTCAACAGTTTGCAAAACTTCATTACGCAGAGAGAGAACCGTGCTTATCCAGAAAGCACTTGGACTGGTCCAGCCAATTAGCTTTCGAGTTCGGGCAGGCGATAGGTAATCACGAAGCTTAAGATTGAATTCCCTAGGGGAGTAACCATTCCTGAAAACATCTGCGCGGTTGAGCGTCAACGCTGTTTTAAGAATATCTAGGAGAGGTTCCAGAGCCGCTGGTTCAGGGACATAAGGTTCTAGATATGTTTCAGCTACCAGACGCTTGGCTTCAGCATATCGAGCTTGCTGACGGTGTTTGGCTTTGCTTTCGTCGCGGCCGCGCTTTTCCTTTGCATGCTTTAGGTTCGAGTTCACTGAATTGATGAGCTTCGTAGCGTCCTGCAAAAGCTGTCGCTGTTCAAAGCTCAAATGAGAGCCAATTCGACCAGGTAAGTGGCTACCGCTTGTGAGGGAATGGATTTCCCGTGCGGCTCTACTGAGCTTTGCTTGCAAGCTGCGCAATTGCTGAGCGCTGTAGTACTTGCCAACCTCTAGGATGACATCGGCAGTAATACTGCGGGCGTCGGTGATGGGGGGCTTAGCCATATCAACGAGCCTCCTTCACCAACTTGGCGACCTTTTCCTCCGTCATGGCCTCGAAGCGATCGCACCATTCAGGGAAGAGCTCAATGGCCAATTGACGGATAACGACAAGGGCAGCAGGGGATTTGCGGTTGGAAGGCTGCCGGTATTCCAGGCGGTGTGCCGGGACGCCCAGGGATGCAGCGCTACGAAACACCACTGCTGTGGGAATGATGCTGTCCAGAACGCTGATTTCGTCATTGTCCTGAAATATTTCGCGGACTGACTGCTCGATCATTTGCGCGTCGGTGGTTTGATCGAGGTTGTTTATTGCGATCCGGACGGGAGGGATTTTCATACCCAGGCGCCCGTAGGCGCGCAGGCCATCCAACATCTGCATGGTTCCACGGCTGAATTCGCGTGCGGCGAGCATGTTGGGAAGAAGAGGGGATATGACCAGGTCAGAAGCTAGGACTACCATCTCCAGCATGGCCGATCTGGCACCCTGGGTATCAATCAGCACCAGGTCGAATTGTTCTTCGAATGCCGGCATCAGGTTGGCTAGTCGCAACCGCCCGTCGGGTGCTTGCAGGAGAAGGCTGTTCAGTTGGTTGTTGATATCGTTGGAGATGATCAGCGACAGGTTTGGGATCGTGGTGCTGGATATGATCCTGCCCGAGTCGGTGATATTGAACGCGAGTAGGTCGTAGATGCCGCCTTGGGCCTCTTCGACCAATTGGTAGTACGAGGAGAGAGAGGGCTGGGCGGGATCCAGGTCGATAAGGAGGGTGCGAATGCCTGCGTCCGCGCAGAATGCGCCGAGGTTCGCCTCAATAGTGGTTTTGCCTACGCCGCCTTTGGTCGAAACGACCGCAGAGATTTTCATGGTTTGGAGCCTCTAATGTGGGTTCATTAGAGGCTGCGAGGCCACGGAAACAGCTATGTGTAGCGAACACGATCCTGAGCTTTGAAGCACTAAAACCAATTGTCTTTTAACCAATTGGTCGTAGGTTCGAATCCCACACGACCCACCATTTTTGAAACCAGTTAACGCTGGAATCAGATCTTAAGATCAGCGGCCAAAAGCCCTGATCGAAGAAGGCGGCTGAGAGGTCGCCTTTGTTTTACCGGGGTATAGCGCAGTCCGGTAGCGCGCCTGCTTTGGGAGCAGGATGTCAGGAGTTCGAATCCCCTTACCCCGACCATATTAAAAATCCTCGTATCGAAAGATACGGGGATTTTTTTTGCCTGAAATTATCCCAAATCCAACACAACACCAATGTGGGAGGGGGCTTGCTCCCGATAGCAGTGTGTCAGCCACTCATTATTTAGCTGACTCACCGTCATCGGGAGCAAGCCCCGTCCCACATTGACCGCGTGTTTAGTGAAGTTTGAGACGTGGCTCAGTTCCGCGCCCAATCCGGCTGCCCAGCATCAGCATCGCCGTGCGGAAGACGCCATACAGCGCCATCTGGTGCATGCGGTACAGCGACACATAGAACATCCGCGCCAACCAGCCTTCCAACATCACGCTGCCTGTGAGGTTGCCCATCAGGTTACCCACCGCCGAGAAGCGCGACAGCGAGATCAGCGAGCCGTAGTCGGTGTACTTGTACGATGGCAGGTCCTTGCCTTCGATCCGCAGCTTCAACGATTTGGCCAACAATGAAGCCTGCTGGTGCGCGGCCTGGGCGCGTGGCGGTACGTTGCGGTCGGTGCCGGGTTGCGGGCAGGCGGCGCAGTCACCGAAGGCGAAGATGTTTTCATCGCGGGTGGTTTGCAGTGTCGGCAGCACCTGCAGTTGATTGATGCGGTTGGTTTCCAGGCCGTCGATGTCCTTGAGGAAGGCGGGCGCACGGATGCCGGCGGCCCACACTTTCAGGCTGGCCGGAATCACTTGGCCGCTGCTGGTGATCAGCGCGTCGGCCGTCACTTCGCTGACCGCCGAGTTGGTCAGCACCGTCACGCCGAGCTTCTCCAGGGTTTTATGCACCGGCCCGCCGATCCGCTCCGGCAGGGCAGGCAGGACCCGTGGGCCGGCTTCGATCAGGGTGATGTGCATGTTTTCCGGTTTGATCCGGTCCAGCCCGTAGGCTGCCAGTTCATGGGCGGCGTTATGCAGTTCGGCCGCCAGTTCAACCCCGGTGGCGCCAGCGCCGACGATGGCCACGCTGATCTTTTCCACCACGTCGGTTTGCCCGGCATGGGCACGCAGGTAGTGGTTGAGCAACTGCTGATGGAAGCGCTCCGCCTGTTTGCGCGTGTCGAGGAACAGGCAGTGTTGCGCCGCGCCTTCGGTGCCGAAGTCATTGGTGGTACTGCCGACCGCGATCACCAGGCTGTCGTAGCCCAGTACGCGCGCAGGCACCAGTTCGCGGCCTTCTTCGTCGAGGGTCGCGGCCAGTTGGATTTTCTTCTGTTCACGGTCGAGCCCGCTCATGCGCCCCAGCTGGAATTCGAAGTGGTTCCATTTGGCCTGGGCGACATAATTGAGTTCGTCTTCCGAAGAGTTCAGCGAGCCGGCGGCCACTTCGTGCAGCAGCGGTTTCCAGATATGGGTCAGGTTGGTGTCCACCAGCGTGATGCTGGCGGTGCCGCGCTTGCCCAGAGTCTTACCCAGGCGGGTAGCCAACTCCAGGCCGCCGGCGCCGCCGCCGACGATAATAATACGATGGGTCATGGGGATATCTCGCAAGGCTAAAAGAAATCGAAGCGGTTACCCCCGCGAGCGCCAGGCAGCTCATAGCGTCAGGTAACTCAAAAGGCGGCTCAGCAGGCCGAGCCCGATCACCACCACCAGCACCACACCAAGGAGCAGCCACGGCCGGAAAGGCTTGCGCTCGACTCGGTTCTGGGAGAGTTGCAGGTACTCTTCGACATGCTGTTGGTCGTCGGGGTTCAGGCGGCTGGTCATATAAGGCCTCGTCAGGTAGACGTTGCAAAAGGGCGCCACGTTACAGTCAGGGGGTTGGCGGTATCGCCATAAGCGTAGCCTGTGCTCGCGTCACAGGCTGATGCCCACGTCGAACACGATGCTGCGCCCCAGATTGTTGCGCAAGAAATCCGGCGCGTCCGGGTGGGCGAACAGTACCCGGGCAAACGTCGGCCCCACCAGCGACAGCGAGCGCCAGCCCTGGCGCAAGTATTCGGTGGGCGGCGGGAAATGACTGTTGAGGTCCAGCACCTCGCGCTTGAGGCTGGCGAAGGCGACGATATCCAGCTCGCCCAGGTCCATCCCGCGTTCTTTGTAGTTGTGCGCTTTTTTACGCAGGGTCGGCGCCAGGCGCAGCAGGAATTCATGGGCCGGAATCCGCCGCGGCTTGGCTTCGCGCCTGACCAGTTGGCTGAGGGAAAACGCACTGCGTCGACGCAGCAATTCGTCGCGCCATTCATCGTTCAGACGGCGTCCTTCGTCCAGCACGAAAAACACTTCGAAACTGGCGTCACGAAACAGCACGTCCGGCGGTTCTTGCCCGGCGGCATGAAACTCTTCGGCGCGGTACGGCACGTTCAAGCCTTGCAGCAGGCGCTGGCAGACCCAACGCTCACGCTCCCATTTACGGGCATTGGAAAGGAACGCATTGGCTTGTTCGGCTGCCACGGTGAGCAGGCGCAAATAATCTGAGTCATCCATGCGTGCAGCTTAGCGCCCAAATGTGATCTTAAAAACATACTCCGTCGCGAAAAAATAAAGTCTGTCGTTCGCCATTTTGTATTTTGTTATCGCAGGGAACAATCATGCTAAGCTGATGTGCGAATTTCAGAGCGCGCGCGGTTCATCGATGCCAGCGGTGCTCTCTAGATCCCATCATTTTTTGGCAGGATGCCCTGATGAGTTTTGAGTCGGCCCACTTCGTCCAGGTGCCTCCAGAGAAATTGCGCGGCTTCTTCGCGGCGACCGGACTCGATGAGGTTGAGCAAATGGATGTGCTCCTGGCATTGCGTCACAAGGCGACTGCGATCGACGTTCGCTTTGTAGCTCATGAAGCGCCGGAGCTGGTTCTGCTGGCGGAGAGCATCAATGAAAAAGACATTCCCCGAGCACTGCACGATCAGTTCGTGGAACTGGGCGCCGATTTGGAACAGTTGGGCGCGGGACAGCGTGTTGATGCCCCCGTCGATCAGGGCCTGTTGTTGCTGCCTGGCTTGGGCAAATGCGGTTTGGTTGACCTGATAGCCGGGCTCGAGCAGGGCCGCCGGCTCGATAGCCATGCGGAAACGGTAGCTCTGGATGTGAGCCGTCGTGCTATGCACGAAGTCTTTGAGCTCCCATCCTTGCCCCGGTTTGCGCTCCACCATGGCTTCGCCAGCCAGTCGGTTCAATACCTTGAGCAATTGCCCTCGAGGCACGTCGTAACGCCGCAACAGCTGGGCTTCGAAAAACTGGGCGGGTATTTCACCAGCCAAAATATCGTCGACTACGCGAAGATAAAAGTCTTCGAAAGGGTCGCTGGCCAGAGGGAATGCGGACTCCTGGATATCCCCAGCGTCTTGCTTCAGAAAGTAGCCGCGATTGGGTTCTTGAGTCGCAAGATCCCACTCGGCAAGCAAGGCAAACACTCGTCGGATAGGCGAGCGCGAAACGCCCAGCGCTTGAGCGAACGTCTGCTCGCGCAATGGCTCGCCGGCCCGCATCGAGCGGGCGCGAACCATGCCGATGACCTTCGGTGCCAGCTGCAAGGCAAGGTCTTTCTTGATCACAGGCTCTCTCTTGAATGGTCGGCGTCAGTCCGTGCCTGTCGGGGCAGGGCCACATCGAACTGGGGTGGGAAAATACCATACCCGGCAGTGCCGAGTATCTGCGCCGAAGACGCAGGAACTTGTGGAACAACTTTTTAAAGCTCCTTTCCTGGACGGATACCTGCCTTATGCTGAAATTCAACGCTCACCTTGGCTTTCAATTCAATGAATTGCCATTCCTGCAACGCATCGAAGCCGCCGCCGCCGCTGGTTTTCGTGCGGTTGAGTTCCCGTCGCCTTATGAGTTCGACGCAAGTCTGCTTGCAGATCATTTGGCTCAACACAACTTGCCGTTGATTCAATTTTCCGCTCCGGCGGGCCTGACCAAAGGCATCGCGGCCTTGCATGGCAAGGAAGGCGATTTTCGCAGTGGCTTGCTCCAGGCCGCCAACTATGCAAAGGCGCTGGGCTGTTCGGACGTCCACATCATGTCGGGCATTACCACTCGGGATGACGCGGCGCTCATCTACGAGAGCAACCTGGAATACACCGTCAAGTATTTTGAAGACCAGGGTTTGCGGCCATTGATCGAAGTCATCTGCGCGCAGGAAATGCCGGGCTATTACATGTCCGACTTCAGCAAGGCGCAGCACGTTCTGGAGACGTTCCCGAGTGTCGGGCTGATTCTTGATCTGTACCACGCTCAGCGCCTGACTGGAGACGCGGCGGATGTCCTGGCGCGGTTTTACGAACGAACCGCGCATGTGCAAATCGCCGACTGTCCGGGGCGTCATCAGCCGGGCACGGGGAGCATGGATTTCTGCGCGCTGTTCACCACATTAGAACAGCGCGGTTATCAGGGATGGATCGGCTGTGAATACCGCCCGACCGGCGTCACGGTTGAAAGCTTGGATTGGATCAAGCCGTTCACTGCTTAGTTGGCGATGCGTCGGAGGCGCAACCAGGGGCGGCGAGAGCATCCTGAGGCTCAGTGTTCTCCTGCTGCCCGCGCTGTGGTTTTTCCGCATT
Organism: Pseudomonas sp. Y39-6; assembly: GCF_023651955.1. Classification (NCBI taxonomy): domain Bacteria; kingdom Pseudomonadati; phylum Pseudomonadota; class Gammaproteobacteria; order Pseudomonadales; family Pseudomonadaceae; genus Pseudomonas; species Pseudomonas sp. Y39-6. Next base: position 1,019,048 of record NZ_CP069594.1, read on the forward strand.
CGTTCAGACTGCAGGAGGTCCCAGGGAGAAAGCCCGGTGTAGACTGTCGACTCGGTTTTTTCCCAAGCATGAGGTGTGCAGTGAAGTTTTTCGCCGTGCTGTTGTTGAGCCTGTTGCCCGTGTGGGCCCAGGCGGTTGAAGTGGGTGAGCGCGTGGCGCCCTGGACGCTGCTGGATCAGTTCGATCAGGCCTACACCCTGGATGACCAGGCACAGGTCCTGTTGGTGGCCCGCAGCATGGATGCCGCCAAGCTGGTGGACGCCGCCCTGCAAGGCCAGCCCAAAGGCTATCTCGAAGCGCGGCATGGGGTGTTTGTCGCGGATATCCAGCGCATGCCTCGGCTGGTTGCCAAGCTGTTCGCGGTGCCGGCCATGCAGTCCTACAACTACCGGGTCATGCTGGACCGGGACGCACGCATCGCTCCGCGTTATCCCGCGCCTGTGGATAAGGTGCTGTGGCTGCAACTGAATAACGGCAAGCTGACAGCGCGCCACGAGTACGGCTCTGCGGCTGAACTGCGCGAGGCCCTGGAGCAGGTGAAACCGTGATCAGTGCCGCGGTGCTGGCGCCGGGAACCCTCGGCATCGGCTGGCTGTTGTACGCGCCGGTGCTGTTGTGGGCGATCTTGCGTTCGCCGTGGGTCGAGCTGTTTACTGACCGGCGGCGCCAGCATTTGCTGTTCGGTACGGTGTTCGCGTTATTCATGTTGTGGTTGGTGAGGCGGGACTTCGATACCGGGGTCTCCTACCACTTTATCGGCATGACGGCCGTGACCCTGCTGCTCGACTGGCCGCTGGCAATCGTCGGCGGTTTCGCCGCGCAGTTGGGCTTGCTGTTGCTGGGTCGCCAGGACCTGGCGGCCGTGGGCCTCAACGGCCTGCTGCTGGTCGTGCTGCCGGTGCTGGTCACTGAAACCTGCGCGGTGCTTGTCGAGCGGGCACAACCGCGTAACCCGTTCGTCTACATCTTCTGTTCTGGCTTTTTTGCCGCCGCTTTGTCGGCGTTGCTCTGCCTATTGGCCGGGCTGGGGGTGTTGTGGTTCGACGGGCGTTTCGCGATGCCGGAATGGCTGGAGGATTTTGTCGGTTACCTGTGGCTGATCATCTTCCCCGAGGCCTTCATCAACGGCATGGTCATCAGCGCCCTGGTGGTGTTTTGCCCGGAATGGCTGGAGACATTCAACCGCACGCGCTACCTCTCGGCGCCCTGGAAAGACGACAATTCGCAGACTTGACTCAGATCAAATCGCGCCCAGCGTGGCGGGCCCATGCTTTGCGAAACTTTTCCTGAGCAAGATGGGAGCACGGATCATGAGTGTGTATGAATGGGCACGTCAGGAGTTGCGCAGAAGCCAGGACGCGGCACAAGAAATCGGCTTTGATCCAGGCTTGACCTTGCGCGCGATGCTCAGCGCGGTGGTGCAGCAGAGCAAGGGCGTGCGCAGTTTCGAAGACCTGGCCGACGAGTTGCAATACCTGGCAGAGAACCTCGACGACCAGCAGGAATATGCCTTTATGCGGCCTTAATGGCGCGGTGGCAGGTCTTCGGAAAACAGCTCGTCTTCGGCGTCCGGCGCCACGGGGATCTTATGTTCCTCAGCGGCCCAGGCACCCAGGTCGATGAGCTTGCAACGGTCCGAGCAGAACGGCCGGTTGAGGTTGGTCGCTTTCCATTCCACGGGTGCGCCGCAGGTTGGGCATTCGACGGTCAAGGGTTGGCTCATGATCGGCCTCCACGCAAAGTAAGGTAAAAGTGGTGCAGTCGTTCGACCTCGCTGTGCAACCAGGCGAGGTCGCGGTCATTGACCAGCACGTCATCGGCATGGCTCAGGCGCTCTTCGCGGCTGGACTGGGCCTTGAGTATCGCCTGCACCTGTTGTTCGCTGATGCCGTCGCGCTGCAGGGTACGCTGAATCTGCAGGGATTGCGGCACGTCGATCACCAGGATGCGTTGGGTCATGCTGTGCTGGCCGGATTCGATCAGCAGCGGCGACACTAGGATCGCGTAAGGCGAGCGCGCACGCGCCAGGTGGTTGCGAATCTCTTCGCCAATCAACGGGTGCAGCAAGGCTTCCAGCCAGCGGCGTTCTTGCGGCACTTCAAAGATCAACTTGCGCAATGCGGCGCGGTCCAGCTGGCCGTCGGGCTGCAGCACGCCGGCACCGAAGTGTTCGACAATGCTGGCGAGCGCCGGCCGGCCGGGTTCGACCACCCAGCGCGCGGCGTGATCGGCGTCTACCAGGTCTACGCCGAGGTCGCTGAAGTGCTGGGCCGCGGCGCTCTTGCCGCTGCCGATGCCGCCCGTAAGGCCAAGAATCCAGGGTGTTGCAACAGGAGTGGTCATTTGAAACCGACAGACTGCAAATAGAAGTCGGTTATTTGACCACCCCAGAGCACGGCAATCCAGCCGGCAATTGCCAGATAGGGACCAAACGGCATCGGCGTGGCCGCCTGGATCTTGCTCCGACGCAGCAGGATCAGCCCGCCGCACACGCCCACCAGCGATGACATCAGCAGCGTCATCGGCAGGATTTGCCAGCCACCCCAGGCGCCGAGCAGCGCCAACAACTTGAAGTCGCCGTAGCCCATGCCGTCCTTGCCGGTGGCCAGCTTGAACAGCCAGAACACCGTCCACAGGCTCATGTAGCCGATCACCGCACCCCACAGTGCATCGGGCAGGGGCACCAGCAGCTCGACGCTGTTAAGCATCAGCCCCAGCCACAACAGCGGCAGGACCAGCACGTCGGGCAGCAGTTGGTGGTCGACGTCGATCAGGCTCATCGCCAACAAGCCCCAGCTCAACAGCATCACTGCGCCCGCTTGCCAGCCAAAGCCGAAATGCCAGGCCACCACGGCCGAGATCAACCCGCACGCCAGTTCGGTCAAGGGATAACGCGCACTGATCGCTTCGCGGCAATGGGCACAGCGGCCCCGGAGCATCAGGTAGCTGAGCAGCGGGATGTTTTCCCACGGCCGAATCGGCTGATTGCAGTGTGGGCAGCAGGAATTGGGCTGCATCAGGTTGTATCTCGGCCCGACGGGGTCGCCGGGCAAACCGAGCACTTCATGGGCCTGTGCGCGCCATTCCCGTTCAAGCATTTTCGGCAGGCGCCACACCAGCACGTTGAGGAAACTGCCCACGATCAAGCCCAGCACCATTGCCATGGCGACAAAGGCCCACGGCTGCTGGCTCAACAGCAGGCTCAAAATGCCGTACCGAGTTGGAAGACCGGCAGGTACAGGGCGATTACCAAAGCGCCGACAATCCCGCCGAGCACCACCATGATCAGCGGTTCCATCAGGCTGGTGAGTTGGTCGACCAGCGTGTCGACGTCCGACTCATAGTGGCTCGCGACTTTTTCCAGCATGTGCTCCAGGGTGCCGGATTCTTCACCAATCGCCGTCATCTGGATCGCCATGCCAGGGAACAGGCCGCTGGTAGCCATGGCCCGATTCAACGACATGCCTGTGGATACATCGTGACGCATATGTTCGATAGCCTGTTTGAATAGCTGGTTGCCGGCAGCGGCGGCCACTGAATCCAGGGCCTGCACCAAAGGCACTCCGGCCGCGAACGTAGTCGAAAGCGTGCGTGCGTAGCGGGCGACCGCCGACTTTTTCAGCAGTGTGCCTGCCAGGGGCGCTTTCAACAAACTGGCATCCAGCCAATGACGAAAACCGGGCGATACGCGATAGGCCCGGCGCAACCCCAGACCTCCCGCGCCCAGGCTGAGCGCCAGCATCCACCAGGCTTGTTGCAGGAACTCGGACAAGGCAATCACGTACAGAGTAAAACCGGGCAACTCGCTGTCCACGCTGGCGAACAGGTTCTGGAATTGCGGCACCACATGGATCAGCAAGAGACTGCTGACAAGGCTGGCGACCACGATGACCGCGATGGGGTAGGTCATGGCCTTCTTGATCCGGGCCTTGAGCCGTTCGCTCTTTTCCAGGTGATCCGCCACCCGCTCCAGAAGGGTTTCCAGGGCGCCGGCCTGCTCACCCGCCGCCACCAGGTTGCAGTACAGGTCATCGAAGTAGCGCGGCTGTTTGCGCAGGGCCGACGCCAGGGTATTCCCGGCGCCGATCTCCTGTTTCAGGCCTTTTACCAGCCTGTACATGTGACGGTTGTCGAAGCCTTCGCTGATCACGTCGAAGGCTTGCAGCAACGCAATGCCGGCCTTTAGCAGTGTCGCCAGTTGGCGGGTGAACAGGGCAATGTCCGCCGGTTTGATCGGCGCAGCGAGGCTTGGCAGGCCGGCGGATTGTTTGCGCACGCGGCCAGGGCAAATCCCTTGCTGGCGCAGTTGTGCCTTGACCCGCGCGAGGTCGTGGCTGACGGTTTGCCCGGACACCCTGCGTCCCTGGCGGTTGATGCCTTCCCAAGCGTATGTCGTGGCAGCGTTGGTCATGTCTCTGTTCCGCACACAGGTCGTCGAATCTTTATAGCGTAGCCAGGTGACGGATTCGGATTGCTCGGCGTTCAACGATAAAATGTCAGATTGTGCGTCTTGGACGCGATTGGCCGCTCGCGGGTGAGTACACTGGCGCGGCTGCACGATACGGGGCGCAGGACGCGCCTTGTCATGGGTTCTGTTCTGGAGAGGAATGTGATGCGTCAGAAAGGTTTTACTTTGATCGAGTTGTTGATCGTCGTGGCAATCATCGGCATTTTGGCCACCATTGGCTTGCCCATGTACACCACGCATCAGGCCAAGGCCAAGTTCACGGCCGGGCTGGCTGAAATCACCGCGTTGAAAGCCGGCTACGAGGATGTATTCAACCAAGGCACAGTGCCAACCGTGGCATTGATCGGTGGCACCAGCCCGACCGCCAATTGCAAGATCGATGTGGCAGGGGATGTCGCCACCGGCGCCGGTTCCATCAGTTGCGAAATCCTCGACGCCCCGGCACCGGTACTGGGCAAGACCATTACCCTGACGCGCAGCGCCACCGCCGGCTGGAAATGCGCCACGACGGCAGAGGCCAAGTACGCCGCCAAAGGGTGTGGCGCCGACGGGGCATGACTGCCAAACCCTGCGCACGGACGTAAAGGTGGCCGATGTCGTTATCCCCGCAGCAGCGCGACAAGACGTTCCTGGTGATTGCAGCGTGCTTGCTCGCGCTGGGTATCTGCGCACCGTTCAGCGGGCATGACTGGCAACGCGCAATGCAGGTGGCCATGGGCCTGGGCGCGGTGGTGTATGGGTTGACGGTCGTTCCCGTCGAGCGTCTGGTGGACCGGCCGACGGCCCTGGGCCTGGTGCTGATCGTTGGGCTGGGCCTGGTGTCATCGGCACTGGCCCATCAGCCGCTCTGGGCCTTCACCGAGGTCGCGCTGTTCATCAGCTGTGGGGCGATCGCCGTCGCGGTTGCCCTGCTGCGCCGTCATGCAGGTGAGCCGTTGGACCGCGTGCTGATCCTGATGGTGGTGCTGCTGTGCCTGATCAAGTCGATCCAATACCTGTATGCCGGCGCGCTCGCCTTCGCCAGTGGCGCGCGGGTTCTTGATCCGGACGCGTTGCTGTCCGGGTTTTCCAACAAGCGCTTCTACGGTCAATTCCAGACCTTCACCCTGCCATTGCTGGCGCTGCCCTTGCTGATGCCCAAGGTCTCCCGCTCCGTGCGCGGTGCGGTGTTTGCGTTGCTGTGTGTGTGGTGGTTGATCGCGATCAGTGGCGGCACCCGCGGCACCTGGCTCGGCATGGCGGTGGCCGGGGTGGCGTTGACGCTGCTCGGGCCGTGGGGGCGACGCTGGTTGGCCTGGCAATTGGCTGCGGTGTGCGGCGGTTTGTTGCTGTATACGGCGTTGTTCACGCTGTTGACGGGTGCGCTGGGTGTCGAGGTCGGCAGTGGCGTCAGCGATCGCCTCACCACTTCGCTGTCGGGGCGTGGCCCGATCTGGTGGCAGGCCTGGCACATGATCGTCGAGCGTCCGTGGCTGGGGTTCGGGCCGATGCATTTCGCGGATATCGCCAACCCGATCGCCGCGCACCCGCACCAGGCAATCCTGCAATGGGCCAGCGAGTGGGGCGTTCCCTCGGCCTTGTGCGTGGCTGCCTTGGCGTGGCGCGGTGGCTGGGCCACCCTCCGCGTGTTGCGGACGCGGGCTTGTTCTACAGAGCGCGTGGACTTGCTGCGCGGGTGCCTGTTTGCGGCATTGCTGGGCGCGCTCACGCAAGCAATGGTCGACGGCGTCATCGTGATGCCCAACTCGCAGGTCTGGTTGGCGCTGGTGGTGGGCTGGTTGATGGCGCTGCACGTGTGGCGCGCCGCTCCTGGCGCGTCGCTGCCGTGGGCCTGGGCAGGGTGGCGGGTGGCGGCGGTGCTGTCCGTTGGCCTGCTGGTGTGGGTCGTGATGCGTGATGCCCCGCACATCGAGCAAGCCCAGCAAGACTATCTTGAAGGTGGCAACCAACACCTGCAGCCGCGCTTCTGGGCCCAAGGGGTGATTGCCCTGCGACGTCAGTGAGTTGCCGGACGCCCGATGCGGTGCTAGCTTTAGCCCACCGCCCGTGTAGCTCAGCCGGTAGAGCAGCGCACTCGTAACGCGAAGGTCGCAGGTTCGATTCCTGTCTCGGGCACCAAAGCAACACCGTTTTCAGATGATCCCAGAATGGTTCTGAAGGCCAGGCGAGTCGGCATTCATGCCCGCTCTTTTGTATCTGCGCAACCTTGATGACCCAGATGCATCCCCATTCCTCGATCTAAGAGAACAACATGACCACGACTGAAATGACCCAGGAAGTTCGGCACCAAGCAGCCCTCGACAAATACCTCGGGGAATCGCCGCAGCTTAAAGAAGAGATCAAGGACCTGAGCGCTGACGATCAGCGCGACCAGATCCAGTGGGCATTCGAGGACGAGGCCGAGAGCCAGGGCCTCCAGCCATGGGAGCTGAGCCTCAAGTACACCTCGTCAGCGGACGAGTTCGAAGCCGCACGGCTGGCCTTGCACCAAGAGGCGGCTGAAGTGCTCGGTGTCGAATGGGAAGAGTATTGCGAGATGAATAACCTGGTGGTCTGAACCGCTGTTGCAGGAGCCGGCAACCCGGCTCCTGCAACGGGCTTCAGATACTGAGGCGCATCGACAGGTCCACCGCTTTCACATCCTTGGTCATCGCGCCGATGGAGATGTAGTCCACCCCGGTTTCAGCGATGGGCAGCAGGGTTTTTTCGTTGATCCCGCCGCTGGCTTCCAGCTTGGCTTTGCCGCCGTTCAGGCGCACGGCTTCACGCATGTCATCCAGGCTCAGTTCGTCGAGCATGATGATATCGGCGCCCGCCGCCAACGCTTCGCGCAATTCGTCCAGGCTTTCCACTTCGACTTCCACCGGTTTGCCCGGGGCGATCTTGTGCGCGGCCGAAATCGCCTGGGCGATACCGCCACAGGCGGCGATATGGTTTTCCTTGATCAGGAACGCGTCATACAAACCGATGCGATGGTTGTGGCAACCGCCACAGGTCACGGCGTATTTCTGCGCCAGACGCAGGCCCGGCAGCGTCTTGCGCGTGTCGAGCAACTTGACCTGGGTGCTCGCGACACTATCCGCCAGGTACTGGGCGCGTGTGGCGACGCCGGAGAGCATCTGCAGGAAATTCAGCGCGCTGCGTTCGCCGCTGAGCAGCGAACGTGCCGGGCCTTCGAGGTGGAACAGTGCCTGGTTGGGGCTGACGCGTTCACCGTCGGCCACCAGCCAATGCACCGCGACCCGCGGGTCCAGTTGGCGGAACACCGCGTCCACCCAGGCTGTGCCAGCGATAACGGCCGCATCGCGGGTGATGATCGTGGCCTTGGCCAGCCGTTCGGCCGGGATCAATTGCGCGGTGATGTCGCCGCTGCCGATGTCTTCGCGCAGTGCGCGGCGCACGTTGGCTTCGATTTCGGCGGTGAGGTCGGCAAGACGGAGATTCGGCATAACAGGCTCCACAAACAAAGTGCGCCGATTATAGGGGCTGTGCGCGTTTGAACCCAGTGGCGTGCTCATTTACAGCGCTATGACAGAGTTCGCTGGCGCAACGACCCCCATTTGCAAGATAATCTCGCGCCTTGCAATTGGCGTCATAGCTTTGACGTCCTGGTGGTAACCGGATATTCGCAGTGCCCAACTGGGCCTGCCCCGACTTTGCCCTACCCACACCGCCGTTTCAGGAGGCCTGGATGCACAACGACGGAAAGGTGGTGCCGATCAATAAGGCACAGACCACGCCATCGCCGCTCGCGCGCCTACCGGTGGTGTTGCTGCAGGTTCGCGACAAGGCTGCGCAGCAACTGCAGCAAGGTTTGCAGGAGCTGTTCGATAACGCCGACGACACCCTGTTCGAAATGGCCGACAAGGCCCTTAACAACGTCGACCACCATATTTTCTTTGAAGCCATGCGCGACCTGCGTCTCAAGCGCAAGAATTTCGAGCGCGTGTTCATGGGGCAACTGTTCGAGGCCTTCGCCAACCTGGGCGGGGCAGGGCGCGGTGAACGGCAGTTGGTGCCGGTGGTGTCCTACGACAAGGTGCCCGGCATCCTCAGGGACGACCTGGAAAAAGCCCTGGCGCTGGAGGCAATGCTCGGGCGGGTGCAGCATCGCGACGGCCTCGCCCTGGGGCAACTGACCACTCGCCTAGGCGCCTTGCTCGACAGGTCCATGGATGACTGCGAGAACCCCCTGGGGCCGGCGCTGCTGTGCGAGTTTTTCCTGCGCGCGGGGCGCAGCCTGGGCGTGGAAATTCGCGTCAAGCTGGTCATGCTCAAGCTCTTTGAAAAGTACGTGCTCAGCGACGCCGACCACCTGTACGGTGAGGCCAATCAGTTGCTGGTCGCCACCGGCGTGCTGCCTGAACTCAAGGCGGTGCCGGCCCGTCGTTCCGGCGGGCGCGTACCGTGCAAGCACACGCGTGAAGCCCGGTTGCCAAGCGCCGACCAGCCAGTCGACGAAAATGGCGAGCACGCCTTTTCTACCTTGCGAGCGCTGCTGGGCGCCGTGCGCGGCAGTGTCGCGCCGACCCTGGAAGCCAGCGCCGAGCCCCAGCCCATTGCCACCCGCGACCTGCTGCGGCTGTTGTCCCATTTGCAGCAATACGTGCCGGAGCCGGATGTCGAGGACGACTTCGACCTGCGCAACCAGTTGAAGCAACTGCTGACCCGAGTCAGCGTCAAGAGCGGCAAATCCCGGGTCGTGGAAGAGGCCGACGAAGACGTAATCAACCTGGTCGCGCTGTTGTTCGAATTCATCCTCAATGACCACGCCGTCCCGGACGCCTTCAAAGCCTTGATCTCCCGGTTGCAGATCCCGATGCTCAAACTGGCGGTGCTGGACAAGAGCCTTTTCAGCCGCGCCGGCCATCCGGCGCGGCGGCTGCTCAACGAAATCGCCAGTGCCGCCATCGGTTGGAGCCCGGCTGAGGGTAACCCGCGTGACAGCCTGTACCTGCGCATCGAGCAGGTGGTGCAGCGGTTGCTGAATGATTTTGCCGAAGACCCGGCGATTTTTTCCGAACTGCTGTCGGAGTTCTGCGCGTTTACCGCTGACGAGCGCCGGCACAGTGCATTGCTCGAACAGCACACCCGCGATACCGAGGAAGCGCGCCTGCGTAACGAGGCGGCCCGACAGCGCGTGGCCGACGTGCTGAACCGGCGTTTGCTGGGCAAGGTCCTGCCGCGCTCGGTGGTGCAGTTTGTGCAACAGGCCTGGAGCCAGGTGCTGTTGCTGGCCAGCCTCAAGCACGGTGAGCAATCGGTGCAATGGCAGGCGGGGCTGCGCACCCTGGACGAGTTGATCTGGAGCGTTAGCCTGCACGACGACACCGAGGCCGGGCGGCATCTGCTGGAGCAGTTGCCGGCGTTGCTCAAGGCCTTGCGCGACGGGATGAGCGGCGCGGGGTTCGACCCTTTCAGCACCCGTGAGTTCTTTGTTCGGCTGCAGGCCTTGCATGTTCAGGCGTTCGAGGGCGGCGAGAGGTTGATCGAGGTGCAGGAGCCCTTCGTGTTCGACCCTGGCCTGCCCGATGCCGCGCAGGACCTGGCCGCGGATGATCCCGACCTGCTCAAGGTGCGCCAATTGCGCGTCGGCGTTTGGCTGGAGTTCCTGGAACCCGAGGAAACCGCTCTGCGCGGCAAACTGAACGCGATCATGGCACCGGCCGATCGCTATGTTTTCGTCAACCGCGCCGGGCTCAAGGTACTCGAGCGCAGCGCCGGCCAACTGGCCCTGGCGTTCAAGCGTGGTGCGTTGCGTATCCTGGACGAAGCCCTGCTGTTCGAGCGTGCGCTGGCGACGGTGGCGGGTAACTTGCGTCAACTCAATCGCGGCAAGTGATCGCAACCATAGGGCTGAACGCGGCATACTGGTCAGACTTAGTCACGTTCAAGGAACCTGTATGCAGTTGGACCCCGCCAGCGGTTGGTGCCAGGGTGTTCGTCATTGCCCTTCGCCCAACTTCAACGAGCGCCCCGCAGGTGAAGTCTCGCTGTTGGTGGTGCATAACATCAGCCTGCCGCCGGCGCAGTTCGCCACCGGCAAGGTGCAGGAATTTTTCCAGAATCGCTTGGATGTCACGGAACATCCTTACTTTGCAGGGATTGCCGACCTACGCGTGTCAGCGCATTTTCTGATTGAACGCGACGGAGGGGTGACGCAGTTTGTGTCCTGCCTCGACCGCGCCTGGCATGCCGGGGTTTCCAGCTTCGAGGGGCGCGAAACGTGCAATGACTTTTCCCTGGGGATCGAGTTGGAAGGTACGGATGACCTGCCGTTTACCGATGCCCAATATGCGTCACTGATCGACCTGACACGTCAGTTGCTGGCGACTTACCCGGGCATCACCCGTCAGCGCATTTGTGGTCACAGCGATATCGCCCCGGGGCGCAAGACCGATCCCGGGCCCGCTTTTGATTGGATGCGCTTTCGCAGCGCCCTGCAGGATGGAGGACACGCACAATGAGTTTCCTGGTGTTGGTGCTGGCGGTCTGGATCGAGAAATTCTCGGCCTTGCGCCAAAAGTTGCAGCGCGACGGCAGATGGCTGCGCGAACTGGCCAGATTGGAATCGAGCCCGCGCCTGGGCGAACAGCCCTGGTTGATTCTGGCGCTGCTGGTGTTGCTGCCGGTGGCCGTGCTGGCGTTGTTGCTGCTGGTGCTGGAACCGGTGGCCTACGGCCTGTTGGCGCTGCCGGTGCATTTGCTGGTGCTGATCTACAGCCTGGGGCGCGGTGATCTGCTGGCGGGGCTTGGCCCGTTCCGCGATGCCTGGCGGCGCGGCGACCTGCAGGCCGCCGAGCATGTGGCCGAGCGTGACCTGAAGGTCGCTGCCGACAGTGGCGAGCAGTTGCTGGAACGTGTCCAGGGGTATCTCCTGTGGCAGGCCTATCAGAGCTTCTTTGCGGTGATCTTCTGGTATTTCCTGTTGGGCCCGGTCGCAGCCCTGGCCTATCGCCTGCTGGCGCTGGCCAGCGAACACAGTCAGAACCCTCTGGTGGCCGAGCGTGCCGCGCAACTGCGGCATGCCTTTGACTGGTTGCCGGTGCGCTTGCTGGCGGCGAGTTTCGCCTTGGTGGGCAACTTTGTCGCGGTCAGCCGAGTGATGCTCCACGAGCTGTTGAGCTGGGACATCAGTGCCGCGCAACTGGTGAACAAAGTCGGCCTGGTGGCCGCCGAAATCCCGCCGCCGGTGGTGGGGGCCGACGGCATCAACAGTCTGGATCGCCTGTGGGAACTGCTGCTGCGCGCGGCGGTGCTGTGGTATGCCGGTTTCGCCATCTGGACCGTGTTGCCCTAGCGGTCACGCTCAATCCCTGTGGGAGCAAGCCTGCTCCCACAGCGCGTTAACTTTACGTTACAAAACTCCCTTGCGATTTGAGCTATACAAGTAGAGCGCCAAATAGTGGCTATCTGCCGCCGCCCTGCGCCTCAAATAAAAATAATAGGAAGGGAGTTCACCTGTGAAGAGCTTGCTCTATCCCGCCGTCGCGCTGATGAACCGCCTGAGCTTCGGCATGAAGTTCAGTTTGATCAGCGTGTTGTTCCTGTTGCCGATGCTGGCGACCAACTATTTCCTGGTGCGCGATTCCTGGCGTGAATTCCAGGGCACCCGCATCGAACTGCAAAGCCTGGATTTGCTCGGCAGCAGCCTGGCCTTGCGCCGTGACCTGGAAACCCTCAACAACCAGGTGCAGATCAACGCGACCCTCGGCCAATCCGGCAAGGCGGGCGATCTGGAGGGCACGATCAACACCCTGGAACAGAGTGTGCTGGCGCGCCTGCAAGGCCTGAGCGCGATGGCCACCGACCCCGAGCAAGTCGCCGTCTTCGACGCCAAGCGCGACGAGCTGGTCGGCGCCTTCAAGGCCCAGCAACAGGAGTCATCGCTACAGAGCAAAAGTGCGCTGATCGGCAAACTGCTGAACAAGGCGCAGATGCTCAGCCAGATCATCGCCAGCCAATCCGGCTTGAGCCGCGACCCCCAGAGTGATCTGCGCCAGCTCAGCGAACTGATCACCGGCGTCACGCCGCAAGTCACCCAGACGTTGGGCGAAGGGCGGGCAATGGGCGCGTACTCCCTCGGCCAGGGTTTTCTCAACTCCTCCTCCAGCACGCGCTTCGACGAGCTGTTGCAGCAGTTGGAAAAACTCCAGGCCGAATACGGCTTGAAGCTGCAGGACGCCCTGGGCTCCAGCAAAGCCGCCCACACAGCGCTCGACAGCCTGGCCAAGGCCAGCAACGCGAGCCTCAAGCAAGGCAGTGAACTGTTTGAAGAGCAGGTGGTGATGGCCGAAACCCTCGACGCACCGTGGCAGGGCTTTTACGACGACGTGAGTCAACTGATGGCCCAGACCTACCAACTCAATGAGGCCACCCTGGGTTTCCTCGGACAGCAGTTGGAGCAACGGCTGACGCAAAACCGCACGCACATGGTCGTACTGGTGTCGGCCCTGGCGGCGGTGTTTTTGCTGATCTTTTATCTGTACGCCGGTTTCTATGCCTCGACGCGTACCACGTTGCGGCGCTTGGGGGCGATGATGGACAAGGTGGCGGCGGGCGATATGACCGTCACGTTTGTCGCCCGCAGCCGCGACGAGTTGGGCGAACTGGGCCAAGTGTTCAATGGCACCGTGGCCAAGATCCACGACCTGATCGAGCGCGTCGGGCACACCGTCAGCCAGGTTGAGTTGCAGGCCGGCCAGGTCGAGGCGATCTCGGCCCGCAGTAACCAGGCGGTCTCCGGGCAGCGCAGCCAGATCGAACAGGTGGCGACGGCCATGAACCAGATGTCCTCCACCGCCCAGGAAGTGGCACGCAGCGCGGCGGCGGCGGTGAGCAGCGCCCATAGCGTCAACGATGAAACCGTCAGCGGCCGTGGCCTGGTGCAGTCCCAGCAAGGCAGCATTGCGCGGTTGGCATCGGAGATCGATGAGTCGGTACGCGTGATCAATCAATTGGCCACCGACAGCCAATCCATCAGCAGCGTGCTGGAAGTGATCAAGAGCATCGCCGAGCAAACCAACCTGCTGGCGCTCAACGCCGCGATCGAAGCGGCCCGCGCCGGGGAGCAGGGCCGCGGCTTTGCGGTGGTGGCTGATGAAGTGCGGACCCTGGCCCGGCGCACCCAGCACTCCACTGAAGAGATCGAGCAGATGATCAGCCGCTTGCACAGCGGTGTCGGCGCGGCGGTCAAGGCCATGGGCACCAGCCATGCCATGGCTGAAGGCACCGTGGGCCAGTCGGAAAAGGTCCAGCAGGCCCTGGAAAATATTCTCGGCGCCGTCGGCATGATCGTGGATCAGAACCAGCAGATTGCCGCCGCCGTCGAGCAGCAAACCGCGGTCGCCCACGACATCGACCGCAACATCGTCGAAATCAACCGCGCCGGAGAGCATGCGGCCGACGGTGCGTACCAGACCGAAGCGGCCAGCCGGCAGTTGTCGCAGCAGGTGATCGAGCTGAAGCAACTGATCGGCGCATTTCGGGTGTAGGGTCTGTTAGTAGGATTTGTCCTTTGTGGTTGTGGTGTTTGTCTTAATTTTGCGACGTATCTTTTCTGGCGGCGTGAATAGGTGAAAATTTGTTTCACCTGGTCACAGTCCCAAGGAGGCACGGCGATGATCGCTGCATTCGGTATCAGAGGGCGCTGTGCCCGATGCGACATGACGTTTGAACTCAAGCCTTGGCAGTTGAACGCGATTGCCATCGACGAGCCGTTCGAGTGCGTGTATTGCCAGTCGGGCCTGCAGTTGCGGTGTCGCAAACAGCAGCGTCAATTTCGTGCGCTGGACCAGTGGGCGCTGGTTCGCCCGAGCATGATCATCCTGACCTGCGTGACCTTGCTGGTGGCACTGGTGGCGGAGTGGGTGGGGTTACTCAGTGTGATCGAGCAGCTCAACCTTTCACTGGTGACGGTGCTGATCCACTGCCTGGTGCTGCGTTTTGCCCGCCATCGGCAACGCATGACCCTGGACCTGCAGGCCGTCAGCCCGCTACCAATTGAACAGCTCGCACGCGTTGCGTGTGCTCGCCTGCGCCAGCGATAACGGGCTCAGGCCCATGCGCTCGGCCAACGCGGCGCAGATCTCGGGCAGGTGTTCCGGGCTGTTGCGCTGGCCGGGGTGCATGGCGGGGGCCATGTCCGGTGCATCGGTTTCCAGTACCACGGCTTCCAAGGGCAGTTGCGCGAGTACTTTGTGCATGCGCAGCGCCTGTGGCCAGGTGGCCGCGCCGCCCAGGCCCAGTTTGAACCCCAGCTTGATGTACTCGCGCGCCTCTTCGCGGCTGCCGGCGAAGGCGTGGATGATGCCGCCCCGTGGCAGGCGGATGCGCTTGAGGGTGGCGATCACGGCGGCATGGCTGCGGCGCACATGCAGCAGGGCCGGCAGTTGGAAATCCACGGCCATCTTGAGTTGGGCTTCGAACAGATGTTGCTGGCGTTCACGGTCGAGGTGTTCGAGGAAGTAATCCAGGCCGATCTCACCCACCGCGCACAATTGCCGATGGCCCCGCAGGCGGGTCAGCCAGTCGCCCAGGGCCGTCAGGTCGGCGGGGCGATGCTCGTCGAGGTACACCGGGTGCAGGCCGAAGGCTGCGAACAAACCTTCATCGTCTTGCACCAGATCCCACAGTCGTTGCCAATTTTGCTGATACACCCCCAACACCACCATGCGCTGTACGCCGAGTTGGCGGCTGTGCGCGAGGACTTGCCGGCGATCGCTGTCGAAGTCCGGGAAGTCCAGGTGGGTGTGGGTGTCGATCAGCTCCACGCTCAAACCTCGTGAATGCGCTGCTTGAAGGTGCGGCCGATGGCGTTTACGCCGGGTTGATACTGTTGTTCTTCAATCGCAGCCAGGGCCAGGCGCAGCGCGGTGTCGGCGATCAGTTGATGTTGCTGGGCCATGGCATTCACCGGCAGTGGCAGGAAATCCAGCAGTTGGGTATCACCGAAGGTGCCCAGGCGCAGCGGCCGCGTCTTGAGCGGGAAGTCATGCAGTGCGTCGAACACGCCTTGCAGCAGCACGTAGGACGTGGTCACCAGCGCGTCAGGCAAATGCCCCAGGCGCTGCAGCAATTGCTCCATCAGTTGCCGGCCGCAGTCACGGCTGAACGCTTCGCCGTGTTCAACGATCACTTCACCGCCGAACCCTTGCAGCGCTTCACGGAAACCGGCGGCGCGCGCCTGGCTGATGCTCAGCTCGGGCCGCGCGCCGATCAGCGCGATCTGCTTGGGCAGCGGTTGCAACAGGCTGCTGGTCAGTTGCTGGCAGGCCTGGCGGTCGTCGCTGACCACCGAGCAGAACTGCGCGGGATCCATCTCCCGGTCGATGGCGATGACCGGCAAACCCTTGGCTTGCAGCTCGCGATAACTGTCGTCGCTGGCCGGCAGGCAGCTGGCAACGAACAGCGCGTCGCAGCGTCGGGCGCGGAACAGTTGCAGCAACTGGCGCTCGCTGTCGGCGTCATCGTCGGAGCTGGCGATCAGCAATTGATAGCCTCGCGCGCGCGCGCCCTGTTCCAACAACTTGGCAATTCGTGCGTAACTGGGGTTTTCCAGGTCTGGCAGGATGAAACCCAAGGTGCGCGTATGCCGGCTGCGCAGTCCCGCAGCCTGGGGGTTGGGCGTGAAACCATGGGCTTGGACCACCGCACGCACGCGCTCGACGGTTGCGCTGCTGATGCGTTGTTGTTCGGCTTTGCCATTGATGACATAGCTGGCGGTGGTCACGGACACACCGGCGAGACGGGCGATATCACTGAGTTTCAAACCGGGATTTCCTTGTTTTCTGGAGCTTGCCCCGACATTTTGTCCAATCGTAACCGATTACTGCAGACGACCAATGTCTCAGCTCAAGTGCCGAGTGGGTCTTCAAGGATGCGCAATTAACGCGTAATCTGCCACGAATTCTAGATTAAACGTTTCAGCAGGCGTATTTTTGCGATGTTCGCTACTGAGTGGCTACTGCCAACCGACTGCTCAGTCAGTTTGTTCATGAACGACTTTAGACTGATTTATTCAAAACAATACCTAGTGCGCCCGACGCACTAACTAGGAGAACGGCATGCTTGAGCTCACCATAGAGCAGATTTCCATGGGCCAGACGGCTGTGGATAAATCTGCTGCCTTGCACCTGCTCGCTGACAAACTGGTGGCCGACGGCCTGGTCGCCGAGGGTTATCTCAGCGGCTTGCAAGCCCGTGAAGCCCAAGGTTCGACCTTTCTCGGTCAAGGCATCGCGATCCCTCACGGCACCCCCGAAACCCGCGATCAGGTATTTTCCACCGGCGTGCGCCTGCTGCAGTTCCCCGAAGGGGTGGACTGGGGCGATGGCCAGATCGTCTACCTGGCCATTGGCATTGCCGCCAAATCCGACGAACACCTGCGCCTGCTGCAATTGCTGACCCGCGCCCTTGGGGAAACCGACCTGGGCCAGGCACTGCGCCGCGCCGCTTCCGCCGAGGCCCTGCTGAAACTGTTGCAGGGCGCGCCGCAGGAACTGGCATTGGACGCGCAAATGATCGGGCTCGGTGTGTCCGCCGATGATTTTGAAGAGCTGGTGTGGCGTGGCGCCCGCCTGCTGCGCCAGGCCGATTGTGTGAGCAATGGCTTTGCCGCCGTGTTGCAGCAGGTCGATGCGCTGCCCCTGGGCGATGGCCTGTGGTGGTTGCACAGCGAGCAGACCGTCAAGCGCCCGGGGCTGGCGTTTGTCACCCCGGACAAACCCATGCGTTACCTCGGCCAGCCCCTCAATGGCCTGTTCTGCCTGGCCAGCCTCGGCGAAGCGCACCAGACCTTGCTCGAACGCCTGTGTGCGCTGTTGATTGAAGGGCGTGGCCAGGAACTGGGCCGCGCCACCAGCAGCCGTGCGGTGCTTGAAGTATTGGGCGGCGAGCTGCCACCCGACTGGCCCAGCGCACGCATCGCCCTGGCCAATGCCCATGGCCTGCACGCGCGGCCGGCGAAGATCCTCGCGCAACTGGCAAAAAGTTTTGACGGCGATATTCGTGTACGCATCGTCGATGGCGCGGTGGGCGCCGTGTCGGTGAAAAGCCTGAGCAAGCTGCTCAGCCTCGGCGCCCGGCGTGGCCAGGTGCTGGAGTTTGTCGCAGAGCCGACGATTGCCGACGATGCGCTGCCTGCCTTGCTGGCCGCGGTACAAGAGGGGCTTGGCGAAGAGGTCGAGCCGCTGCCTGTCGCGAGTGTGCAAGCCGCCGCCGTGGTGCTCGAACCGACGCTCAGCGCGCCCCTGGCCGGCAGCCAGATCCAGGCCATCGCCGCCGCACCGGGCATCGCCATCGGCCCGGCGCATATCCAGGTGCTGCAACCGTTCGACTATCCGTTGCGTGGCGAGTCCTCGGCCATCGAGCGCCAGCGCCTGCACGCCTCACTGGCCGATGTGCGCGGCGATATCCAGGGCCTGATCGAACGCAGCCAGGCCAAGGCGATCCGCGAGATTTTCATCACCCACCAGGAAATGCTCGACGACCCGGAACTGACCGACGACGTCGACACCCGCCTCAAGCAGGGTGAAAGCGCCGAAGCCGCCTGGATGAGCGTGATCGAAGCCGCCGCCAAGCAGCAGGAATCGTTGCAGGACGCCTTGCTCGCCGAGCGCGCCGCCGACCTGCGCGACATCGGTCGCCGTGTGCTGGCGCAGTTGTGCGGTGTCGAAACCGTCCAGGAACCGAACGAACCCTACATCCTGGTGATGGACGAAGTCGGCCCGTCGGATGTGGCGCGCCTCGACCCGGCCCGCGTCGCCGGCATTCTCACCGCCCGTGGCGGCGCCACCGCCCACAGCGCCATCGTCGCCCGCGCCCTGGGCATCCCCGCCTTGGTGGGCGCCGGCCCGGCCGTGTTGCTGCTGGCCGCCGGTACGCCGTTGCTGCTCGACGGTCAGCGCGGCCGCCTGCATGTCGACGCCGACGCCGCGACCCTGCAACGCGCCAGCGTCGAACGCGACACCCGTGAACAACGCCTGCAAGCCGCCTCGGCGCAGCGCCATCAGCCGGCCCTGACCCGGGATGGGCACGCCGTGGAAGTGTTCGCCAACATCGGCGAAAGCGCCGGCGTGGCGAGCGCGGTGGAGCAGGGCGCCGAAGGCATTGGCCTGCTGCGTACCGAACTGATTTTCATGGCCCACCCCCAAGCGCCGGACGAAGCCACCCAGGAAGCTGAATACCGCCGCGTGCTCGATGGCCTCGGCGGTCGCCCGTTGGTGGTCCGCACCCTGGATGTGGGCGGCGACAAACCGCTGCCGTATTGGCCGATCGCCGAGGAAGAAAACCCCTTCCTCGGCGTGCGCGGCATTCGCCTTACGCTGCAACGCCCGCAGATCATGGAAGCGCAATTGCGCGCACTGCTGCGCTCGGCGGATAACCGGCCGCTGCGCATCATGTTCCCCATGGTCGGCAGCGTCGATGAGTGGCGCGCTGCGCGGGACATGACCGAGCGCCTGCGCCTGGAAATCCCGGTGGCCGACCTGCAACTGGGGATCATGATCGAAGTGCCGTCCGCCGCGTTGCTCGCGCCGGTGCTGGCCAAGGAAGTCGACTTCTTCAGCGTCGGCACCAACGACCTGACCCAGTACACCCTGGCCATCGACCGTGGCCACCCGACGCTGTCGGCCCAGGCCGATGGCCTGCACCCCGCCGTGTTGCAACTGATCGACATCACCGTGCGCGCCGCCCATGCCCATGGCAAATGGGTCGGTGTGTGCGGTGAACTGGCCGCCGACCCGCTGGCGGTGCCGGTGCTGATCGGTCTCGGCGTGGATGAGTTGAGCGTGTCGGCCCGCAGCATTCCCGAGGTGAAGGCGCGGGTGCGAGAATTCAGTCTGAGCGAGGCCCAGGGCCTGGCGCAACAAGCACTCACGGTGGGTTCGCCCGCTGAAGTGCGAGCCCTTGTGGAGGCCGTGTAGATGGCAAGGATTTTGACCCTGACGCTGAACCCGGCGTTGGACCTCACGGTACGCCTGGCGCGCCTGGAACCCGGTGAAGTCAATCGCAGCGAGACGATGCTGACCCACGCGGCCGGCAAGGGCGTGAACGTCGCCCAGGTGCTGGCCGACCTCGGTCATCAGGTCACCGTCGGTGGTTTTCTCGGCGCGGACAACCCTCAGGCCTTTGACGCGCTGATCGCACGCCGTGGGTTTGCCGATGCGTTCATCCGCGTGCCCGGCGAGACCCGCAGCAATATCAAGATCGCCGAACAGGATGGCCGCGTCACCGACATCAATGCGCCGGGGCCGCTGGTCAGCGAGCAGGCGCAGCAGGCGTTGCTCAACCAACTCACGCTGATCGCCCCGGGGCACGATGCGGTGGTGGTCGCCGGCAGCTTGCCGTGCGGTGTCAGCCCGCAGTGGTTCCAGGGCTTATTGGTGCTGCTGAAAGACCTCGGCTTGAAAGTTGCCCTGGACACCAGCGGCGCTGCCCTGCGCGCCGGGTTGCAGGCCGGCCCGTGGTTGATCAAGCCCAATACCGAAGAACTTGCCGAAGCGCTGGACTGCCCGACCGACTCCGTCGACCAACAGGCCCAGGCCGCCGCGCGTTTGCATGCCAGCGGCATCGAGCATGTGGTGATTTCCCACGGTGCCGACGGCGTCAACTGGTTCAGCCCCGGCACGGCGCTGCATGCCACGCCGCCGAAAGTCAGCGTCGCGAGTACGGTCGGCGCGGGCGATTCGCTGCTGGCCGGGATGCTCCACGGTTTGCTCGGTTTCGATCTGCCCGAGACCACCTTGCGCCGCGCCACGGCGATTGCCGCGATGGCCGTCACGCAGATCGGGTTTGGCATCAGCGATGATGCGCAATTGGCGCGTCTCGAAAGCGGCGTCCATGTGCGCCTGCTGACAGAACAATAAGAGGGTTTGTGATGAATTTAGCCATTGTTACCGCCTGCCCGAACGGCATGGTCACCAGTGTGCTGTGCGCCCGTTTGCTCGACGCCGCCGCGCAGCGCCAGGGCTGGAGCACCAGCGTCGAAGTGGTAGACGTGCAGCGCCCGGAACGCCAGTTGTCCCAGGCCACGCTCGATGCTGCCGAGTGGGTGTTGCTGGTCAGCAGCACGCCGCTGGATATGCAGCGGTTTGTCGGCAAGCGTGTGTATCAGAGCACCCCGGCGCAGGCCTTGCAGGACGTCGAGGCGGTATTGCGGCGCGGCGCCGAAGAGGCTCAGGTGTATGTCGCCAGCGAAGCCCCGGTGGCGGCCAAGCAAGCCCCGCGTATTGTCGCGATCACCGCCTGCCCGACCGGCGTGGCCCACACCTTCATGGCCGCCGAAGCGTTGCAGCAGACCGCCAAGCGCTTGGGCTATGACTTGCAGGTGGAAACCCAGGGTTCGGTCGGCGCGCGCACGCCGTTGAGCCCGCAAGCGATTGCCGAGGCGGATGTGGTGCTGCTGGCGGCGGATATCGAAGTCGCCACCGAGCGCTTCGCCGGCAAGAAGATCTACCGCTGCGGCACCGGCATCGCCCTCAAGCAAGCCGAAGCGACCCTCAACAAGGCCCTGGCCGAAGGCACCGTGGAAAGCGCGGCGAGCGGGGCGGTGGCCAAGTCGGAAAAAACCGGGGTCTACAAACACCTGCTGACCGGCGTGTCGTTCATGTTGCCGATGGTGGTGGCGGGCGGTCTGTTGATCGCCTTGTCGTTCGTGTTCGGCATCCATGCCTTTGAAGAAAAAGGCACCCTGGCGGCGGCGCTGAAAACCGTCGGCGACCAGGCCTTCATGCTCATGGTGCCGCTGCTCGCGGGCTATATCGCCTATTCGATTGCCGACCGCCCCGGCCTGGCCCCCGGCATGATCGGCGGCTTGCTGGCCGGGACGTTGGGCGCGGGCTTTATCGGCGGGATTATTGCCGGTTTCCTCGCCGGTTACTGCGTCAAGCTGATCACCGGCGCGGTGCGCCTGCCGCAAAGCCTGGAGCCGCTCAAGCCGATCCTGATCATCCCGTTGCTGGCGAGCCTGTTCACAGGCCTGGCGATGATCTATCTGGTAGGCCCGCCGGTGGCGCGGCTGCTCACCGGGCTGACCGACTTCCTCAGCACGATGGGCACCACCAATGCCGTGCTGCTCGGCATCCTGCTCGGCGGCATGATGTGCGTTGACCTGGGCGGGCCGATCAACAAGGCCGCGTATGCGTTCTCTGTCGGCTTGCTGGCGGCGTCCAGCGGTGCGCCGATGGCGGCGACCATGGCGGCCGGCATGGTGCCGCCGATCGGCATGGGCATCGCGACCTTCCTGGCCCGGCGCAAGTTTGCCCAGACCGAACGCGAGGCCGGCAAGGCCGCGATGATTCTGGGCCTGTGCTTTATCTCCGAAGGCGCGATCCCGTTTGCTGCCAAGGACCCGCTGCGGGTGATCCCGGCCAGCATCGCCGGTGGCGCGTTGACCGGTGCGCTGTCGATGTACTTCGGCTGCAAACTGGCGGCGCCCCACGGCGGCTTGTTTGTGCTGGTGATCCCGAATGCGATGAACCATGCGCTGCTGTACTTGCTGGCGATTGCCGCCGGTAGCGTGTTGACGGGGTTGGTGTATGCGCTGATCAAACGCCCGGAAGCGGTGGAACTGGCGGTCACACCCGCCCAAGCCTGACACCGTTGAACATGTGGGAGGGGGCTTGCCCCCTCCCACATTAAGATCTGCGAGGCTTTGAAGGCGGTGTCATATCGGCTTCATCCCTGCATGTTCTAGTTGCCCTTTTGATACTCAAGAGGGCACTTGCATGAGCCATTTCGATCTCGGCCGTCGCCGCGTGATGCAAGCCGTCGGCGCGGGCCTGTTGTTGCCGGGGCTGGCACCGGCGGTGATTGCGTCGGTGAAGGACCGGCCGCAACTCACCGATGGCGTGCAGTCCGGCGACCTGCTCGGCGACCGCGCGATGATCTGGAGCCGCAGCGACCGCCCGGCGCGGATGGTGGTGGAATGGGACACCCGCAGTGTGTTCAGCAACCCACGTCGATTCGTCTCGCCGCTGGCCGACAACCGCAGCGACTTTACCGCCCGCGTCGAACTCACCGGCCTGCCCGCCGACCAGGCGATTTTCTACCGCGTGCACTTCGAAGACGCCCAGACCGGCGTCGCCAGCGAGCCCTGGTTCGGCCACCTGCGCAGCGTGCCGCAACAGCGTCGCGATATTCGTTTTGTGTGGAGCGGCGACACCGTCGGCCAAGGCTTCGGCATCAACCCGGACATCGGCGGCATGCGGATCTACGAAGCCATGCGCCTGCGCCTGCCGGACTTTTTTATCCACAGCGGCGACACCATCTACGCCGACGGCCCGGTGCCGGCGCAACTGACCACCGAAGGCGGGCGCATCTGGCGCAACATCACCACCGAGGCCAAGAGCAAAGTCGCTGAAACCCTCGATGAGTATCGCGGCAATTACCGCTACAACCTGCTGGATGAAAACGTGCGGCGCTTTAACGCCGAAGTGCCGCAGATCTGGCAGTGGGACGACCACGAAGTGGTGAACAACTGGTCGCCGAGCAAGCAGCTCGATGAGCGTTACCAGACCAAGGACATCAACACCCTGGTCGGCCATGCGCGTCAGGCCTGGCTGGAATATTCACCCATGCGTCGGCAAAGCGCCGACGGCGGCGGGCGGATTTATCGCAAGCTCAGTTATGGCCCGCTGCTGGATGTGTTCGTGCTCGACATGCGCAGCTATCGCGGGCCCAACGATGACAACCTGGGCGGCGCCAAACCCTTCCTCGGCCGAGAGCAACTGGACTGGCTCAAGCGCGAACTCAAGACGTCCCAGGCCCAATGGAAGGTGATCGCCGCCGACATGCCGATCGGCCTCGGCGTGCCCGACGGCGAAGTCAGCCCGGGCGTACCGCGCTGGGAAGCGATCGCCAACAACGACCCCGGCCCGGCGCAAGGGCGCGAGTTGGAAATCGCCGAGCTGCTCGGGTTTCTGCGCGCGCAGCAGGTGCGCAACCATGTGTGGTTGACGGCGGATGTGCATTACTGCGCGGCGCATCACTATCATCCGGATCGGGCGGCGTTCCAGGACTTCGAGCCGTTCTGGGAGTTTGTCGCGGGGCCGTTGAATGCGGGGAGCTTCGGGCCCAATCCGCTGGATAAAACCTTTGGTCCGCAGGTGGTGTTCGAGAAAGCACCGCCTGCGCAGAACACCTCGCCGTTTGCCGGTTTCCAGTTTTTCGGCGAAGTGCAGATCGATGGGCAGACGGCGGAGTTGACGGTGATGCTGCGTGATCTGGATGGGGTTTCAGTGTTCGAGCAAAAGCTGCAACCGGTCTGATTGAGGGTGCAGTCAAAAACTGATTGGAGTGCAGTCAAAAACTGACTTGGAATACAGTCAAAACTGTGGGAGGGGGCTTGCCCCCGATAGCGGTGTGTCAGTAACCCATGAGTTGACTGATCCACCGCCATCGGGGGCAAGCCCCCTCCCACATAGGTTCTTCAGTGGTTAGAGGATCTCAGTAGACATCGCGGCGATAGCGGCCCTGTTCGATCAAGCGCTCCACCGCCTCACTGCCCAGCACCTCATGCAGCACCTGATCCACTCCTGCGGCCATCCCCTGCAAACTGCCGCACACGTAAATCGCCGCGCCGTCCGCCAGCCATCGACGCAACACGTCCGCCGATTCGCGCAGGCGGTCCTGCACGTAGATCTTTTCCTCCTGGTCGCGGGAAAACGCCAGGTCCAGCAGCGCCAGGTCACCGCTGGCCAGCCAGCCTTGCAGTTCGTCCTGGCACAGGTAGTCGTGGGCGATAGTGCGTTCGCCGAACAACAGCCAGTTGCGCTGCTGGCCGTCGGCAATGCGTGCCTTGAGCAAGCTGCGCAAGCCGGCCAGGCCGGTACCGTTGCCCAGCAGGATCAA
Source organism: Pseudomonas sp. Y39-6 (assembly GCF_023651955.1). Taxonomy (NCBI): domain Bacteria; kingdom Pseudomonadati; phylum Pseudomonadota; class Gammaproteobacteria; order Pseudomonadales; family Pseudomonadaceae; genus Pseudomonas; species Pseudomonas sp. Y39-6. Next base: position 1,043,367 of record NZ_CP069594.1, read on the forward strand.
CGGCGCAGGCGCGTCCGGCAGGTGGAAAGCGCTGTTGCGGCGCAGGCGCAGGCTGATGCTCGAGCCGAGGGCCGCGTGTTCGGTCAGCCAGCCCGAGCCAAGGCCGAGTGTGCCGTCCGGATGACGTTCCTGGCGCACGATCAACTCCAGCACGCCGTCGCTGGGAATCGAGGCGATGGAGTATTCGCGCATGCCCAGGGGCGCCAGCGCGTTCACCAGCGCCTGGGCATGCAGGCCCACCAGATGGGCGCGGTTGTCCGGCAATTGGCGGGTGGCCAGGGCCTGGTCGAGGGTGTGGGCCAGGCCGTCGATCAGCACGCTCTCGCTGCCGGCCAGGCCCAGGCCCAGGCCCCCGAGGAACTGCGCGATGGCCCGGCTGCCGTTGCGCGGCAGGATTTCCACCAGGTCGCCGGCCGTCCAGCGTTGCCCTGACGGCGCGCTCAGCTCCAGCAGGTACACAGCCGAACCGACACTGCCAGGGTTGAGCAAGGTGCGTTGGTTCAAGCTGCAGTTTTCATACTGTGCGCTCGGCCACGCCGCTGTCGGTGCGTGCCCGGTGAGTTGCCCCAGCTGTTGTTGCCAGTGCTGCAGGGCATGGGTGTCGCCGCTGTCGACTTCCACGGGGGCGAACAACGGGGTGCCGCCCTGGTTGGTCAGCCAGAAGTGCAGGCGCCGCGCAAAGCCGCAGAAGTGCTGGTACTGGCGATCGCCGAGGGCCAGTACCGAGTAGTTCAAGCCTTTGAGGGACAGGTCCTGCCCGAGCACGCTGCGCTCGAAGCCACGGGCGCTGTCGGGGGCTTCGCCGTCGCCGAAGGTGCTGACCACGAACAGCGCATTTTCTGATTGGCGCAGTTGGTCCTGGCTGACGTTGCCCAGCGGCTGCACGTTCACTGGCAAGCCCGCGGCCTGCAGTTGCCCGGCGGTCTGCCAGGCCAGTTGTTCGGCAAAACCGCTCTGGCTGGCGAAGCCGATCAGCCAGGCCGGCGCATGGCTGTGATTGGCGCTGAGGCGCTCGCGGGTATCGCGTACCTGGCGTTTTTTACGGCGACGGTCGAGGTACAGCAGCCAGCCGGTGATGAAGAACAACGGCATGCACAGCGCGCTGATGGTGAGGATGATCCGCCCCACCAGGCCGAAGTAACTGCCGGTGTGCAGCGCGTAGAGGCTGGTCAGCAATTGAGCCTTGAGGCTCTTGCTGGCGTAGCGCTCGTGGGATTTCACCACGCCGGTGGCCGGGTCCAGGTTGATCTGGTTCAGCGCGCGGTCGTGGGGCGAGTTTTTCAGCAGGTAAAACACCGTGGCCGGCTGCCCGGCGACTGCCGGCATGCGGATGTTGTAGGCACTCAGGTCGGGGCCGGCGCTGCTGTAGATGCTGCTCCAGATCGCCGCGTAGTTGGCCTCCGGCGTCGGGCCCGCGGGCGGTGGGCCGCGTTTGCGCATCCGTTCGTTCTGCGGGGCGTCGGACAGCAGCTTGTTCAGGCCCTGGTTGTACCACTCGTAGGACCACGACAGGCCGGTCAGCGCCGCCAACAGATAGAACAACAGGCACCAGGTGCCGAACACCGAGTGCAAGTCCCAATTGAAGCTGCGACCTTTTTTGCGCCAGTCCAGGGTCAGCCACACGCGCCAGTTCGCCACCTGGCGCGGCCAGCGCAGGTACAGGCCGGACAGGCAGAAGAACAGCAGGATCAGCGTGCAGGCCCCGGTGATTTGCCGGCCGGTGTCGCCCATGGCCAGGAAACGGTGCAGTTGCAGGAGAAACCCGAACACGTCCTGGCCGACGGCGTCGCCCATGTAGTCGCCGGTGTAGGGGTCGAAGTAACGCATCTGGCCGCGCCGTTCACCCGGCGGCGGGGTGAAGAACACGCGTGCGGCGGTGCCGCTGTCGGTTTCCACCCACAGCATCGACACGCGCTTGCCTTCGCTGGCTTCGAGCTTGCGCACCAGTTCGGCGGGCGGCAGTACCCCGGCGTCGAGTTTTGCCACGCTCAGCACGCTGGGGTTGAGCGCGCGCAGTATTTCATCCTGGAACGACACCGCCGCCCCGGTGATCCCCATCAAGGCCAGCACCAGCCCGGCAGTGATGCCGAAGAACCAGTGCAACTGGAACAGGGTTTTCTTCAACACGTCGGACCGCCTCGCTCATCTGGATATCTGTAGCACGGCGCGCATTATGCCGTGGGTTGTCGAGAAACTTTGTTGTTTAACACGCAAAAGCCCCACGCATCGATGCGTGGGGCTGTTGGCTGCGGGTTGACCGTTTAGAAGTGGAAGCTGGTGGTCAACAGTGCGGTGCGCCCGGCTGCCTGGTTGGCGAAGTGGGTCGAGAAGGCCTTGTCGTAGTAGGTTTTGTCGGTCAGGTTCTGCACGTTCAGTTGCAGATCGACGTTCTTGGTCAGCTTGTAGCTGGCCATGGCGTCGTAGCGCGTGTAGGACGGTACATACACGGTGTTGCCGGCATCGCCGTAGACCTCGTCGACATAGAACGCACCGCCGCCGATGGTCAGCTTCGACGTGATGTCGTAGGTGGTCCACAGGCTGAAGGTGTTCTTCGGCGTATTGGGCATTTGGTTGCCCTCGCTGGAGCCGGCGCTGAGCACCCCGTTGCGCCCGTTGCGTCCGGATTTGACCAGCTCGCTGTCGAGGTAGCTGTAGCCGGCGAACACTTGCCATTGATCCGTGAGTTTGCCGCTGGCCGATAGTTCGAGGCCATCGACGCGGGATTCACCGGCGTTCTCGTAGGTCAGGGCATCCACCAGAATGCGCGTGTTCTTCTTCTCGGTGCGGAACACGGCAGCCGTCAGCGAAAGGCGGTCGTGGAACAGATCCCACTTGGTGCCCAGCTCGTAGTTGACGGTTTCTTCCGGTTGCAGGTCGCTGGTGGCGGCGCCGGCGGACAGTGGGTTGCCGTCGGAGCCTTCACCGACCAGACCACCGGCCGGTGTGGCCGAGGTGGCGTAGGACGCATAGATGCTGGCGTTCTCCACCGGCTTCCAGACCAGGCCGGCCTGCCAGTTGAAGAACTGGCTGTCGTCTTTGATCTTGGTACGCCCGGTGGTGGCGTTGGTGTTGGCCTCGGTGTCGAAGGTGTCGTAGCGCAGGCCGACGTTCAGCAGCCATTTCGGGTCCAGTTCGATGGTGTCGAACACGTAGGCGCCGCGGCTGGTGGCTTTGGTGTTGGTGCCGTTGTAGTTGCGCGCGATGCTGCCGGTCCAGGCGTCGTCCGGGTTCGGGTTGCTCAGCGAGGTGCATTGGCCGCCCAGGCTGCCTTTGGCCACGGTGCAGACCGGGTTGGCGTTGGGGCTGATGGTGTAGCTGCTGACACGGGTTTCTTCGCCGGTGAACTCGAGGCCGGTGGAGTAGGTGTGCTTGAAACCCAGCGCGTGGAAGTTGCCGAACAGATCGGTCTGGTTGGTGGTGGTCTCGGTGGTCGACACGCGGCTGTTGGCGCGGCGCCACACAGTACCGAACTTGTTGACGTTGAGTTTGCTGTCGTCCGGTTGCGTGAGGATATAGTCCTGGCCGGTGTTGCCATGGCGCAGGGTGTTTTTCAGCGTCATGTTGTCGTTCAGGTCGTGTTCGACGGAGACCGTGCTGATATCGGCGCGGGTCTTGCGGAAGTCGCGACTCTTCAGGCCGTAGAAGTTATTGCTGTCGCCGCCGTCGTTGGGTTTGTCGTGTACGTGGGCGGTGGCGGTCGCGGAGCCGTAACCGTAGGGGATCCCCGAATCCGGCAGGTCGTCGCTTTCCATGTGGTAGTAGCTGACGTTGACGCGGGTCGGCGTGCCCAGGCCAAAGGTCAGCGACGGCGCCACGCCCCAACGGTCGTAATTCACCGCGTCGCGGCCGGCGACGTTTTGTTCGTGGCTCATCAGGTTCAGGCGGAACGCGGCGCTGTCGTCGAGGAATTGGCGGTTGACGTCGAGCACGTAGCGGCGGGTCTGGTCGGAGCCGTAGGTGAAGCCGCCGTTGGTGAAGTCGCGCGCCTGGGGTGTCTTGCTCACCAGGTTGAGGCTGCCGCCGGCCGAGCCACGCCCGCCGAACGAAGAGTTCGGGCCTTTGCTGACTTCGATCGATTCGATGTCGAAGATCTCACGGCTCTGGCCGCCGGTATCGCGCACGCCGTCCAGGTAGGTGTCGCCCTGGGCGTCAAAACCGCGGATGAACGGGCGGTCGCCCTGGGGGTTGCCGCCTTCACCGGCGCCGAAGGTAATGCCGGGCACGGTGCGCAAGGCATCCTGCAACGAGGTGGCGGCGGTGTCCTTGAGCACTTGCTGTGGCACCACGGTGACCGAGCGCGGCGTGTCCACCAGCGGCGCGGTGTACTTTTGCGAAGAGGCTTTTTCGACCTGATAGGAGGTGGCGTCCTGTGCTTCCCCGGTGATGCTGGTGGCGCCCAGGGAGATGCTGTTGCGCTGGCCTTTCTGTTCGGTGTCGTCGGCCGCTTGCGCCAGATGGGCGACAGAGCTGGCGCCGAGTGCAACGCCGATGGCCGAAGCCAGCAGGCGTGGTGAACTGGCAGGTGTTTTTATGCAAGTGCGCGACATGACGTGTCCTTTCCCCAAGGATGTGAGGCCGCGGAATATAGGCTGAACAAGACTTTGTATCAATTGCGACTTATTGCTATTCGTAGCTAATTTACATTCTTTACACTTTTTCCTTACGGTTTTTACGATCTCGTTCGTCTTCGGGTTTTACAGAGAGGATAAGAATCAATACCATTAACGTCTTTCCGCTCTCAGGTAGTGCTCATGTTGCTGCATATTCCCGGCCTGTTCTCTCGTGAGGAAGTGCAGCGCATTCGCCAAGCCCTGGAAACCGCCGACTGGGCCGACGGTAGAATCACCGCCGGGCACCAGTCCGCCAAGGCCAAGCACAACCTGCAATTGCCCGAAGGCCACCCGCTGGCCAAGGAAATCGGTACGGCGATGCTGGAGCGGTTGTGGCAAAACCCGTTGTTTATGTCGGCGGCGTTACCGCACAAAGTCTTCCCGCCGCTGCTCAACTGCTACACGGCCGGGGGCAGTTTCGACTTTCATATCGACAATGCCGTGCGCCAGCCCAAGGGCAGCCAGGAGCGGGTGCGTACCGATCTGTCGTCCACGCTGTTCTTCAGCGACCCGGAGGACTATGACGGCGGCGAACTGGAGATCCAGGACACCTTCGGCGTGCAACGGGTCAAGCTGCCCGCCGGCGATATGGTGCTGTACCCCGGCTCCAGCCTGCATAAAGTCAACGCCGTGACCCGTGGTGCGCGCTACGCCTCGTTTTTCTGGACCCAAAGCCTGGTGCGCGAAGACAGCCAGCGCACCCTGCTGTTCGAGATGGACGGTGCGATCCAGCAACTGACCGCGGCGGTCCCGGACCACCCGGCGTTGATCCAGCTCACTGGCACTTACCACAACCTGTTGCGTCGCTGGGTCGAGGTCTGAGCATGGGTTTTTTATTGCGCCGTGAAGAAGTGCTCAACGTCGAGCAGTTGCAGCGCATGCTCGACGACTCGCCAGTGCGCGCGGCCCAGGCGATCCTGATCGCGGCCAGGGAGGGCGTGGTGGATGCCCAGGCCTTGCTCGGGCAGATCCTGCTGGAAGGGCGCGGCATCGAGCGCGATGAAGCGCTGGCACTGCGCTGGTTCCAGATCGCGGCGCAGGGCGGGCACCTGATGGCGCGCAATATGCTGGGGCGTTGCCGCGAGCATGGCTGGGGCTGCGTCGCCGACGAAGCGGCGGCGGCGCGGGACTATCGGCTGGCGGCCGAAGCCGGGTTGGACTGGGGGCAATACAACTACGCCAACCTGCTGGCCACCGGTCGCGGTGTCGCCGAGGACCAGGCGCATGCACTGAGGTGCTATCGCCAGGCGGCGGAGCAGGGCCACGCCAAGTCGATGAACCTGTTGGGGCGCTATCTGGAAGAGGGCCGGTTTTGCCCGAGGGATCCGGACGCTGCCGTGGCGTGGTATCGACGCTCAGCCGAAGCCGGGGATTTCCGTGGGCAGTTCAGTTACGCGGCGGTGCTGGCCGACAGCGGCCAGATCGAGGCGGCGCTGGCGTGGTTGCGCAAGGCCTTGGCCGGCGGCAATCTGAAGTTTTTGCGGGTGGCGCACAAGGCGCTGGCGCAGGCGAATGATCCGCGGATTCGGGCGATGGCCGATGCCTATGAGCAACATGCCATGACCTGTTTCTGAGCGATAAAAAAACCCATGACAGGTCATGGGTTTTTTGTTCGCCGTCGTCTTACACGTAATACGACTTCAACGGCGGAAAGCCATTGAACTCAACCGCGCTGTAGCTGGTGGTGTACGCGCCGGTCGACAACCAGTACAACCGATCACCGATCGCCAGGTTCAACGGCAGGCCGTACTTGTAGTTTTCGTACATGATGTCGGCGCTGTCGCAGGTAGGACCGGCGATCACCACTTCTTCCATCTCGCCTTTCTTCTCGGTCCAGATCGGGAACTTGATGGCTTCGTCCATGGTTTCGATCAGGCCGGAGAACTTGCCCACGTCCGTGTACACCCAGCGCTCGACGGCGGTGCGCGATTTACGTGCCACCAGCACCACTTCGCTGACCAGGATGCCGGCGTTGGCGATCAACGAACGGCCCGGTTCCAGGATGATTTCCGGCAGGTCGTCGCCGAAGTCTTCCTTGAGGAAACGGATGATTTCCTCGGCATAGGTTTCCAGGCTGTTGGTGCGGGTGATGTAGTTGGCCGGGAAGCCGCCGCCCATGTTGATCAGCTTGAGGTGGATGCCGTCTTCTTCCTTCAGGCGCTCGAAGATCACTTTGACCTTGGCGATCGCCGCGTCCCACACGCTGATGTCGCGCTGTTGCGAGCCGACGTGGAACGAGAGGCCATACGGCACCAGGCCCAGGTCGCGGGCGAGGATCAGCAGGTCCATGGCCATGTCGGTCTGGCAGCCGAATTTGCGCGATAGAGGCCAGTCAGCCGTGGTCGAGCCTTCGGTGAGGATACGCACATAGATTTTCGAGCCCGGCGCGGCCTTGGCGATGTTGCGCAGGTCGGCTTCGGAGTCGGTGGAGAACAGGCGCACGCCCTTCTCGTAGAAGTAGCGGATGTCCTTGGATTTCTTGATGGTGTTGCCGTAGCTGATACGGTCGGGGCTGACGCCGCGGGCCATGACCTTGTCCAGCTCGTAGATCGAGGCGATGTCGAAGCTCGACCCCTTGTCTTTCAACAGGTCGATGATCTCGACGGCCGGGTTGGCCTTGACTGCGTAATAGATTTTGGCGAATTCGAAACCGGCGCGCAGGTCATCGTAGGCCTGGCTGATCATCGCGGTGTCGATCACCACGAACGGGGTTTCTTGCTTGTCGGCGAACGCCTTCATTTTGTCAAAAGTGGCGCGCGCGAAATAATCTTCGACGTTGATCGACATGCTGGGAACTCCTAAAGGCAAACTAAATTGATCAATGGGTGCAAATGAACGTCCTCCGTATCCCCACTTTGGTTCGCCTACTTCCCAAGGCATGTCGCCGAAAGCAAAAAGGCCATGGGATAAGCTTCCCTTGGCCTTGCTGTCTCGTCGTCAGTACTTGAGCCGGATGGATCGTTTCCAGCATGGACGTTCGGCGCGAACTTTAGGGCGTGAGGGGCTTGAGATCAACTAAAAATGTCGCGTTTTTGCACGCGTTCGTCGCGGGACCGGGTGCAGCTACTTATGTAACCGACCGGTGTGACGGATTGATGTTCCCCGCAGGCGGATAATCAGGGGGATTTCCCTGACACACCACGGACCAAATGTGGGAGGGGGCAAGCCCCCTCTCACAGTTTTAAGCGTGTTGTGTCAGATCAGGCCAGGGCGGTCTCGGCGGGCGAAACGATACTGGTCTTGCCCCCACGCGACTTGCCGGAGCTCAGGTACTCGGCAATCGATTCCTGGGTCACTTCACCCAAAAACACCCGCTCGGCGTCCATCACCGGCAACCACGAACGGTTGAACTCGTACATGCGCGACAACAGGATGCGCAAGTGCTCGTCATACGCGGCCGTGGCGTTGAATTCGCGCAGGTATTGACCGCAAGTGCCGGTCTGACGGTGCAGGTCGCGACGGCGCACATAGCCCAGCGCCTTGTTGTCGGCGCAGGTGACCACCACATAGCGGCGGTCGAGTTCGTCCATCAGCTCCAGGGCATCGGCCACCGGGGTTTCCGGGCTGACCGACGGGGCGTTGTCTGCCGCGTCTTCGGCTTTTACCAGCAGCAGACGCTTGAGGGTGCTGTCCTGGCCGACGAAGTTGCTGACGAACTCATCCGCCGGGTGCGCCAGCAGGGTGTCCGGGTGGTCGATCTGCAGCAGTTTGCCGGCGCGGAAGATGGCGATCTTGTCGCCCAGCTTGATGGCTTCGTCGATGTCGTGGCTGACCATGATCACGGTCTTGTTCAGCGCGCGCTGCATTTCGAAGAACTCGTTCTGGATCATCTCGCGGTTGATCGGGTCGACCGCGCCGAACGGCTCATCCATCAGCAGCAACGGTGCATCCGCCGCCAGCGCCCGGATCACGCCGATGCGCTGTTGCTGGCCACCGGACAGCTCACGCGGGTAGCGGTGCAGGTACTGTTTGGGCTCGAGCTTGATCATGCTCATCAACTCGCGGGCGCGGTCGTGGCATTTCTGCTTGTCCCAGCCCAGCAACTTGGGCACGACCACGATGTTTTCCTCGATGGTCATGTTCGGGAACAGGCCGATCTGCTGGATCACGTAGCCGATGTTGCGACGCAGGGTCACTTCGTCGAGGTCGGTGGTGTCTTCGCCGTTGATCAGGATCTTGCCCGATGTGGGCTTGATCAGGCGGTTGATCATTTTCAGCGTGGTGCTCTTGCCGCAGCCCGAGGGGCCGAGGAATACGCAAATCTCGCCTTCGTTGACGGTCAGGCTTACGTCGTTCACGGCGGAGACAGTCTTGCCGTTGCTTTGGAAAGTCTTGGTCAGGTGTTGAAGTTCGATCATTTGAGCAGTCCTTTTGGAGTCAGCGAGCGTTGCAGCCATTGCAGAAGCAGGTCGGCGAAGATGGCCAGGAGACTGACCAGCACGGCGCCGACGATCAGCATCGACATGTCGCTGCGGCTGATGGAAGCCAGAATAAGTACACCCAGGCCGCCGGCGCCGATGGTGGCGGCGATGGTCATCACGCCGATGTTCATCACCACGGCGGTGCGTACACCGGCGAGGATCACCGGTACGGCGATGGGCAGTTCGACCATGCGCAGGCGCTGGCCGAAGGTCATGCCGATGCCTTTGGCGGCTTCGCGGATGCCCGGTTCCACGCCGGTCAGGGCCAGGTAGGTGTTACGCATGATCGGCAGCAGGGAGTAGAGGAACACGGCGGTGATCGCCGGCATTGGCCCCAGGCCCTGGCCGAATTTGGAGTAGAACGGCAGCAGCAGGCCAAACAGAGCGATGGACGGCACGGTCAGCAGCACAGTGGCGCTGGCTTGCAGCGGGCCGGCCAGGCTCGGGAAGCGGGTCATCAGCACGCCGAGGGGCACGCCGACGACAATCGCGAGGATCACGGCAATGCCGACCAGGGTGATGTGCTGCCAGGTCAGGTGCAGGACTTGGGCCCAATCAAGATGGGAAAAGGCGTTTAAAAATTCCATGTCTTCTCCTCTTAGTTGAGTGGATGCTGGCGCAGGAAAGCGGCGGCGACGGCGGATGGGCTTTCATGGTCGACGTCGACCCGCGCGTTCAGCTGGCGCATGGTTGCGTCGTCGAACAGGGCAGCCAGCGGCTTCAGATCGGCGGCCAGTTCAGGATGGGCGTCGAGATAAACCTGACGCACCACCGGCGCGGCGGTGTAGTCCGGGAAGTAGTGCTTGTCGTCTTCGAGCAGCTTCAATTTGAAGGCATTCAGGCGACCGTCGGTGGTGTAGACCAGACCGGCAAACACCTGGCCGTTACGCAACGCGGTGTAGACCAGCCCGGCGTCCATCTGCCGGGTGTTTTTGCGGGTCAGGTTCATGTCGTAGAGCTTGACCATGCCGCCCATGCCGTCGGAACGGTTGGCAAATTCGGTGTCCAGGGCCACCAGGCGCGTGGCCTTGGTTTTTTCCGCGAGGGCTTGGGTCAGATCGCTGATCGTGTTGATCTGCGGGAATTCCTGGGCCACGTTCTCAGGCAATGCCAGCGCGTAGGTGTTGCTGAATTTCGATGGCGACAGCCAGACCAGGCCTTTTTTCGCGTCGAGTTCTTTTACCCGAGCGTAGGACTGTTCGCTGTCGAGCTTCTCGTCCACATGGTTGTAGGCCACCAGCGACACGCCGGTGTATTCCCAGATCAGGTCCAGTTGCCCGCTTTCCTGGGCACTGCGCGCCAGGTTGCTGCCCAGGCCGCCGGTCACGCGGGTGTCGTAACCCTTGGTGCGCAGGTACTGGGAAGTGATTTCGGCGAGCAGGGTTTGTTCAGTGAACACCCGTGCGCCGATGCGGATGACCGGTTTTTCAGCGGCTTGCGCAAACCCTGCAAACAGCAGGACGCAGCTCAATATCAATGTCAGTTTTTTCATGTGAATTCCTTTGCCGAGCCTTAAGACGCACGCACTCCGCGTTCCAGCCAGAGGCGGCTGCCCATGGTCACCAGACCGTCGAGCAGCAGGGCCAACAGCGCGGTACACGCGGCGCCGAGCAGCAATTGCGGCTGATTGTTCAGGGCGATGCCGGGGAAGATCAGGCTGCCCAGGCTGTTGGCGCCGATCAGGAATGCCAGCGGCGCGGTGCCGACGTTGATCGCCAGGGCCACGCGCACGCCGCCGATGATGATCGGCACGGCGTTCGGCAACTCGACGCGAAACAGCACCTGGCGCGGGGTCATGCCGATGCCGGTGGCGGCTTCTTTCAGCGAGCCCTGGACGTTTTTCAGGCCTTCGTAGGTGTTGCGCACGATGGGCAGCAATGAAGCGAGGAACAGCGCGAAGATCGCCGGGCCGCTGCCGATGCCGAGGACGCCGAGGGCGATGGCCAGTACGGCCAGGGGAGGGACGGTGTTGCCGATGTTGAAGATCTGCATGAAGCGTTCGGCGCGCCCGACCATGTTCGGGCGGCTGAGCAGGATACCGGCGGGGAGGCCCACAATCAGGGCGGCCAGCATGGAGACTAGGACGAGAATCAGGTGAGCTTGCAGGTAAAACAACAAATCGTCGCGGTACAGTTCGATGGTGTTGATGCCGATCCAGTGGATCAGCAGGGCCAGGAGAGCGACGACAACCGCTCCTCCTATCAGCCCTTTGCCATAGCGAATAGCCACAGGCGGACTCCTTTTTTCTTCTGTCGGCGAACACATTCCTGCGTGGCATGCCACTGCTGGCTGCCGTTGAATGTGGTCGCGAAAAGCAGCTCGCCCATGCCGGCAAAAGCGGCATGAGGTCAAGCCATGAGCGCAGCCTCGTCAGGCTAACTTGCTGATTTTTCAGCCCCTGTTTCGAGTGCGGTTGCAGGGGAGTGGACGTCTCTACCTTTTAAAAGGTTCCATACTTGGCAGTATTTAGCCACCCCCAACCGGGTGAACGGTGGTCCGGCACCCTGGGTTTGCGCTATACTCGCCGCCCTTTTTTGACTCACCTGCCAGGCGATTTCCCATGACCCACCAGGCCGCCGAAGTCGCGAAACGCCGCACTTTCGCCATTATTTCCCACCCCGATGCCGGTAAAACCACCATCACCGAGAAGCTCTTGCTGATGGGCAAGGCGATCGCAGTGGCCGGCACGGTGAAATCCCGCAAATCCGACCGCCATGCCACCTCCGACTGGATGGAAATGGAAAAGCAACGGGGTATTTCCATTACCACGTCGGTCATGCAGTTCCCGTATCGCGATCACATGATCAACCTGCTCGACACCCCGGGCCACGAAGACTTCTCCGAAGACACCTACCGCACCCTGACCGCGGTGGACTCGGCCTTGATGGTCCTCGACGGCGGTAAGGGCGTCGAGCCGCGCACGATTGCGTTGATGGACGTCTGCCGCCTGCGCGACACGCCGATCGTCAGCTTTATCAACAAACTCGACCGCGACATCCGCGATCCGATCGAGCTGCTCGACGAAATCGAAGCAGTGCTGAAGATCAAGGCGGCGCCGATCACCTGGCCGATCGGTTGCTACCGCGACTTCAAGGGCGTGTACCACCTGGCCGACGACTACATCATTGTCTACACCGCCGGCCACGGTCACGAACGCACCGATGTGAAAATCATCGAGAAGCTCGACTCCGACGAAGCCCGCGCCCACTTGGGCGATGAGTACGACCGCTTCGTCGACCAGCTGGAACTGGTACAGGGCGCCTGCCACGAGTTCAACCAGCAGGAATTCCTCGACGGCCAACTGACCCCGGTGTTCTTCGGTACCGCATTGGGCAACTTCGGTGTCGACCACGTGCTCGACGCCGTGGTGGACTGGGCCCCGCGCCCGCTGGCCCGGATCGCCAACGAGCGCACCGTGGAGCCGGTGGAAGAGAAATTCTCGGGCTTCGTGTTCAAGATCCAGGCGAACATGGACCCCAAACACCGCGACCGTATCGCCTTTATGCGAATCTGCTCCGGCAGGTACGAAAAAGGCATGAAGATGCGCCACGTTCGCACCGGCAAGGACGTGCGAATCGGCGATGCCCTGACGTTCTTCTCCTCCGAGCGTGAACAGCTCGAAGAAGCCTACGCCGGCGACATCATCGGCTTGCACAACCACGGCACCATCCAGATCGGCGACACCTTCACCGAAGGCGAAACGCTGGGCTTCACCGGCATCCCGCACTTCGCCCCGGAACTGTTCCGCCGCGTGCGCCTGCGCGACCCGCTGAAATCCAAGCAACTGCGCCAAGGCTTGCAGCAACTGGCGGAAGAGGGCGCGACCCAGGTGTTCTTCCCCGAGCGCAGCAACGACATCATCCTCGGCGCCGTCGGTGTGCTGCAGTTCGATGTGGTCGCCAGCCGCCTGAAAGAGGAATACAAGGTCGAATGCTCCTACGAGCCGATCACCGTGTACTCCGCGCGCTGGATCGAGTGCAGCGATAAGAAGAAGTTGGAAGAGTTCTCCAACAAAGCCGTGGAAAACCTCGCGGTCGACGGCGGCGGTCACCTGACCTACCTGGCGCCGACCCGGGTCAATTTGGCGCTGATGGAAGAGCGCTGGCCGGATGTGAAATTCCGGGCTACTCGCGAGCACCATTAAGCTCTGAGCGGTGAACAAGAGGGCGAAGCTGTCATGGCTTCGCCCTTTTTCATGGGCGCTGCAAAACCAGAGGTGGGAGAGGCGGTGCGACGGTTCGACTTGCTCCCCTCAGATTTTTTGATCTCCACCCGATGTGGGGATTGGCGAGAACCCGGCATCGGGACTAGCTTCAACGCTGGCGGCGCTAAACAGCGGTCGTGCGGGATTCACCTACTGACTGGAGGGGATCAACCATGAGTATTGTTCAACGAGTCGTGCTGTTACTGAAGGTGCTGGTGCTGTTGTCATTGGGAATGTCGACGGCCTGGGCACATAACCCGGTGCAGAGCGGGGCGGCGGTGTCTGCGCTGCAGAGTGGGCAGGCCAAGGGCCTGCAACTGGCCAAGTCTGAAGCGGAGCCCGGCGATGAGGACCAGGGCGGCAGCAAGGGCGATGACGACTCCACCACCGACGAACCGGGCGATGACAACCCGGATGATGAAGGCGATAGCCAGACGTAGACCCTGCAAAAAGCCCCTCCCGCCAGGTTGATGCGCAACCTGACGGGAAGGGCTGTAGAACGCTGTGTCACCGCGCCCCCACAGGGGAGCGCTTGTGGAAAGCGCAGCCGGACGGCGGGTTCAGCGGGTTGGGCAGTTCGCCGATGATCTTGATCTTCGGCTTGTTCGGGTCCGGGTGGATGGTCGGTTCATCCGCCACCAGCACTTTCGGTTGTAGCATCAAGGCGCGGGCCTTTTTCCGTTACTCGTGGATGGTGGATAGTAATTTCTGTAAGTTTTTTCCAGAAAGAAGTCGGACCGTTCCTGATTTAAGACATCCCCACAATTGCTCGTACTAGCTCGTTAGCCTCCCCTGAAAAGCAACGGGTTATACCCATGCAGGCAGATTGGGGAGCAAGAAAAATGGATGGTTGGCATTACGTACCGTCATGGAAACAGATTGAAAACCACCTTCTTAGCCCCTTCCCCAGCCACCTACAAACTCAGCACTCTGCCCAAGCACCATTCTGCGGGAACTATGAGCAACACGCGTTCAATCCACGGCTTATCCCGCAACGCCTCAAATTCGTTGACCGAGCGTTCTTTCTCGCCCGTACAAAGACAGTGCGGAACTTGCACGATCGCTTCGCCGATATCGATTTAAATGCCGTTATTGACGACCTGATCAGCACTGTGACCGATATGGCAATGATCCTGGTTGGCGCTGCATTAACCGGAGCGGCTATCGGCGGCGGGATTGGAGCACTGGGTTTTGGCGCAGGTGCGCTCCCTGGTGCGATAGTCGGGGCTAGCCTTGGCGCACAGGCGGGCACTTGGATACTGGCGATTCTTGGACTTCAATCCATCGCCGAGTTTTTTCTAGAGGGTCTGCCCACCATCATTGAGCAGTACTTGCGAGGCATCAAAATCGCTTGGGAAGGTTCTCGAGCGCCGGCAACTGGTGTGTTGGGAGGCATGGGGCCGGGGTGCGAATACGGCAGTGTGCATCATGCTTCTACAGAAATTGCCAGTGCCCACACCGCCGTCATTCTTTTGCTCTTGAGCGCGATTGTCGCCTATCTGACCCGAGGACGGGGCGAGGCCACACTACTCGCCAGCCAAATGAGCAATAGCCGTCGAGGAGGCCGATTAGCGCAATGGATGCTCAAGCATGAAGAACGATTGAAACAGCATCCAGACTTACAGCCGCGGGAGCCACGTAAGGGGGTATTGGGGACACCGGAGCAGTCGACGCCTTCTCGGCGCGCGAATACCGATCAGCCATCACCTAAACCCAAGGTCATGCCGCTCGTCAAAGTACCCTGCTTTAGCGCCGCCAATATGCCTTCTTCAAAGATTCCGGAGTTTGATCGGCAATTGGCAGGACAAGAAAAAGGGCTTAACAATCTGACGGTGGCGGAATATCTTAAAACGCGGGAGGCGTTCAAAGATCGGCTTAGTGTACGTGATCCAAGAGTCGCCAAAGAGGCCCGTATAGACCTTCAAAATAATGTTCAAAGTCAACTATTCGAGAAATTTCGCTCGGAAGGTCTTTCACCCGCTAGCGCTATGTCAAAGGCATCAGAAGTGGCGAGCGAAAAAATGAAAAAATTAGCCGCTCTTCATAATCCGGATCTTTATTCAGGTGGCAAGGATGTTATTGGTGGGTTTGGCGATCGGCAAGTAAATTCAAGTATTGGTGCTCAATGGCGAAGTAGGGTTTATGAGTTGGATAAGGTTGCGGGTAGTATTGCTCAGATGGAGCAGGAGCGTACAAAAATCAATACCCAGTTGAAACGGTGTAAATAGGTGATTTTATGGACGAAGATTTCGATTTTTTTCTAAGTACTTTCGGTCCCGGTTTTGATCGAAGGTCCGTTTCCTCCTCGACCATCGAGCAGTATAGGGGGAAATTGCCTGACCAGCTATTAACCTATTGGGAAGTCTATGGGTGGTGTGGGTATGCAGGCGGTATTTTCTGGAGCGTAAATCCACAAGAGTATGAATCTATTGTCAGTGAATGGCTTAAAGGAACAAAGCTATGGGGCACCGATGTGTACCATGTCATTGCTCGAAGTGCTTTTGGCACTTTGTATTTGTGGGGGGAGCAGTCAGGATACTCTCTAAAAATATCTTCGGTAGATGCTTATTACATTTGTCGAGAGTCAATGTTTACAGGCGATCAGCTTGACTTTGGGGTGCGGTGTTTTTTTAGTGGCTTGACGGTTAAAAGTAACGACTATGAGAATTTGTTTGCTGTCGCAAAAAATAAATTGGGCAGATTGCATGAAGGCGAAATGTACGGATTCACGCCCGCTCTTGCATTAGGCGGTCAACGTACACTTGCGGGGATAGAAAAAGTTGGCGCTGTTGAATATCTGACTTTTCTATCTCAGGTGTCTGAGTTAGAAGAACTGATAGCTCCCAACATATAGCTATGCCGTTTCAGATACATCCAGTGCACAGGATGTATCGTCAATTTCAGAAGTGGCACTTTTGGTCTCACAGGCAAAAAAAGCCCCTCCCGCCAGGCTGATGCGCAACCTGACGGGAAGGGCTGTAGAACGCTGTGTCACCGCGCCCCCCACAGGGGAGTGCGACGCTCGTTTCAGGCGACGAACTGCTCCGCATAGTGGCAAGCCACCTGGCGGTTATCCAACTCCCGCAACTGCGGCTCCTCGCTGCTGCACCGCGCCGTCGCATACGGGCAGCGCTTGTGGAAAGCGCAGCCGGACGGCGGGTTCAGCGGGTTGGGCAGCTCGCCGACGATTTTGATCTTCGGCTTGTTCGGGTCCGGGTGGATGGTCGGTGTGGCCGACAGCAGCGCCTGGGTGTACGGGTGCAGGGGGCGCGCGTAGATGTCGTCCTTGGGGCCGACTTCCACCGGGCGCCCGAGGTACATCACCATCACGTCGTCGGCGACGTGTTGCACCACCGCAAGGTTGTGGGAAATGAACACGTAGGCGGTGTTGAATTCCTGCTGCAGGTCCATGAACAGGTTGAGCACCTGGGCCTGGATCGACACGTCCAGTGCCGAGGTCGGCTCATCCGCCACCAGCACTTTGGGTTGCAGCATCATCGCCCGGGCCAGGGCGATCCGTTGGCGCTGGCCGCCGGAGAACATGTGCGGGTAGCGCTGATAGTGCTCAGGGCGCAGGCCCACCTGCTTCATCATCGCCTGGACCTTTTCGCGGCGTTCGGCGGCGGACAGGTGGGTGTTGATCAGCAGCGGTTCAGCCAGTTGATCGCCGACTTTCTGCCGTGGGTTCAACGAGGCATACGGGCTCTGGAATACCATCTGCACGTCTTTGCGCAATTGCTTGCGCTGCGCCTTGTCGGCGCCGGCGACTTCCTGGCCGGCGATTTTCAACGAGCCCGACGACGGCTCTTCAATCAGCGTCAGCGCACGGGCCAGGGTGGATTTGCCGCAGCCCGACTCGCCCACCACGGCGAGGGTCTTGCCGGCTTCCAGTTCGAAGGACACGCCATTGAGGGCGCGCACGGTGGCGTGGCCCTTGAACAGGCCTCGGGACACTTCGTAGTGACGGGTCAGGTCGCGGGCGGTAAGAACGACGGCCATTACGCCACCTCCTGGTTCAAGGGGTAGAAGCAGCGCGCGAGGCTGTTCGATTTAGGGTCCAGGCCCGGGCGGGTCTGGCGGCAGCTGTCTTGCACGTAGGGGCAACGCGGCGACAGCAGGCAGCCTTGCGGGCGGTCATAACGGCCGGGCACGATGCCGGGCAGCGTGGCCAGGCGCGCGGCACCGAGGCTGTGTTCCGGAATCGCCTTGAGCAGTGCTTCGCTGTAAGGATGCGCCGGAATGTCGAACAGTTGCGGCACCTGGCCGACTTCCACGGCTTGGCCGGCATACATCACACACACGCGCTGGGCGGTTTCCGCGACGACCGCGAGGTCGTGGGTGATCAGCACCAGGCCCATGTTCTGCTCTTTCTGCAGGGCCAGCAGCAGGTCCATGATCTGGGCCTGGATGGTCACGTCCAAGGCGGTGGTCGGTTCGTCGGCGATCAGCAACTTCGGCTCGCCGGCAATCGCCATGGCGATGGCCACGCGTTGGCTCATACCGCCGGACAGTTGGTGCGGGTAGGCATCCATCCGGCTGGCGGCGCCGGGGATCTCGACTTTTTCCAGCAGTTCGATGGCACGCTTGCGCGCTTGCTTGCCGGACATCTTCAGGTGCAGGCGCAGCACTTCTTCGATCTGGAAACCCACGGTGTAGCTGGGGTTCAGCGCGGTCATCGGGTCCTGGAACACCATCGCCAGGTCTTTGCCGACGATCTGCCGACGCTGGCGGTTGCTCAGCTTGAGCATGTCCTTGCCGTCGAAGTTCAAGGCGTCGGCGGTGACGATGCCGGGGTGTTCGATCAGGCCCATCAGCGCCATCATGGTCACGGATTTACCCGAGCCCGACTCGCCCACGATCGCCAGGACTTCGCCTTTGTCGACGCAAATGTCGAGGCCATCGACCACCGGCACGGCGGTCTTGTCGCCGAAGCGCACGTTGAGATTCTTGATTTCTAACAGTGACATGGGAATCTCCTCAGGCGGCGTTCTTGAGTTTCGGGTCCAGCGCGTCGCGCAGGCCGTCGCCCATCAGGTTGATTGCCAGCACGCTGAGCAAAATGGTCAGACCCGGCAGGCTCACGACCCACCAGGCGCGTTCGATGTAGTCACGGGCCGAAGCCAGCATGGTGCCCCACTCCGGCGTTGGCGGTTGTACGCCCAGGCCGAGGAAGCCCAGCGCGGCGGCATCGAGGATCGCCGAAGAGAAACTCAAGGTCGCCTGCACGATCAGCGGCGCCATGCAGTTGGGCAGCACGGTGATGAACATCAGGCGCGGCAGGCCGGCACCGGCGAGGCGGGCGGCGGTCACGTAGTCGCGGTTCAGTTCGCCCATCACCGCAGCGCGGGTCAGACGCACGTAGGACGGCAGCGACACGATGGCGATGGCGATCACCGTGTTGATCAGGCCAGGGCCGAGGATCGCGACAATGGCAACGGCCAGCAGCAGCGATGGCAGGGCCAGCATGATGTCCATCAGGCGCATGATGGTCGGGCCGAGCAGGCGCGGGAAGAACCCGGCGAACAGCCCGAGCAGGATGCCCGGAATCAGCGACATCACCACCGACGACAAACCGATCAGCAGCGACAGGCGCGAGCCTTGGATCAAGCGCGAGAGCAAGTCACGGCCGAGTTCGTCGGTGCCGAGCAGGAACTGGATCTGCCCGCCTTCCAGCCACGACGGCGGGGTCAGCAGGAAGTCGCGATATTGTTCGCTGGGGTTATGCGGCGCCACCCACGGGGCGAACAGCGCGCAGAACACGATCAGCAACATGAACAGCAGGCCGGCAACCGCGCCTTTGTTCTTGGAGAAGGCTTGCCAGAATTCTTTGTACGGCGACGGGTACAGCAGGCTCTGATCGACTGCTGACACTGGAGTAGGTGTGGTCATGGTCATGATCTCAGCGCTGGTGACGGATGCGTGGGTTGACGAAGCCGTAGAGGATATCCACCACGAAATTCACCAGGATCACCAGGCAGGCGATCAGCAGGATGCCGTTTTGCACCACCGGGTAGTCCCGCGCGCCAATGGCTTCGATCAGCCATTTGCCGATGCCGGGCCACGAGAAGATGGTTTCGGTCAATACCGCACCGGCCAGCAGGGTGCCGACTTGCAGGCCGACCACGGTGAGCACCGGGATCAGCGCATTCCGCAGGCCATGCACGAACACCACACGCGCCGGCGACAGGCCTTTGGCCTTGGCGGTGCGGATGTAGTCTTCGCGCAACACTTCGAGCATCGACGAACGGGTCATCCGCGCAATCACCGCCAGCGGGATGGTGCCGAGCACGATGGCCGGCAGGATCAGGTGGTGCAGGGCGTCCCAGAACGCATCTGGCTCGTTGGCCAGCAGGGTGTCGATCAGCATGAAGCCGGTGCGCGGCTCGATGTCGTAGAGCAGGTCGATACGCCCGGAAACCGGGGTCCAGCCCAGGCTCACCGAGAAGAACATGATCAGGATCAGGCCCCACCAGAAGATCGGCATCGAATAGCCCGCGAGGGAGGTGCCCATCACCCCATGGTCGAACAGCGATCCTCGCTTCAAGGCCGCGATCACCCCCGCCAACAGGCCCAGGATACCGGCGAACAACAGGGCGGCCATGGACAGCTCCAGGGTCGCCGGGAAGAGTGCGGTGAACTCGGTCCACACGCTGGTGCGCGTGCGCAGGGATTCGCCAAGGTCGCCTTGGGCCAGCTTGCCGATGTAGTCCAGGTACTGCGCATACAACGGCTTGTTAAGGCCAAGGCGTTCCATTGCCTGTGCGTGCATCTCGGGGTCGACCCGGCGTTCGCCCATCATGACTTCTACGGGGTCGCCTGGAATCATGCGGATCAACGCAAACGTCAGCAACGTGATGCCGAAGAAGGTGGGGATCAATAACCCCAATCGGCGGGCAATAAAACTAAACATCTTGTGGTGTACCTCAATCAGCCGGTTAGGCAGGTTCGACACCGTCAACGTCGACGGTGTCGAGCGTTCTTCTTATTTACTTCACCTGGGTGGTGGCGAAGTTATTGGTCGTCAGTGGGCTTTGGGTATAACCCTCGACGTTTTTGCGCATGGCGGTGAACATTTTCGGATAAGCCATGGGGATCCACGGTTGATCCTTGCCAAAGACGTCCAGTGCTTGTTCATAGAGTGCAGCGCGCTGGGTGGGTTCAGCGATGGCGCGCGCCTTGTCGATCAGGTCCTGAAATTCTTTATTACACCAACGGGCGTAGTTTTCGCCGTTCTTGGCCGCATCGCAACTCAGGTTCGGGGTGAGGAAGTTGTCCGGGTCACCGTTATCGCCGGCCCAGCCTGCAGAGACCATGTCGTGCTCGCCCGCTTTGGCGCGTTTGAGCATCTCGCCCCACTCCATCACCTTGATGTTGACCTTCAGGCCGATCTGGGCCAGGTCCGCTTGCATGCGCTGGGCGCCGAGCATCGGGTTGGGGTTGGTCGGGCCGCCGCCGTTACGGGTGAACAGGGTGAACTCGGTGCCCTCCGGCACGCCGGCTTCCTTGAGCAGGGCGCGGGCCTTGTCGAGGTCGCGTGGCGGGTTTTTCAACGTGTTGTTGAAACCCAGCAAAGTCGGCGGATACGGACCGGTGCCGACAACTGCGTTGCCTTTGCCGTACAGGGCCTCAGTGTAGCCGGCCTTGTCGAACGCGATGTTGATCGCGTGACGCACCCGCGCGTCGCTCATGTATTTGTGGGTGGTGTTCAAGGCAGTGTAGCTGGTGGTCATGGCCGCCAGTTCATCGACTTTCAGGTTCGGGTCTTTCTTGATGCTCGGGATGTCGTCGGGCTTCGGATACAGCGCGATCTGGCATTCGTTGGCCTTGAGCTTCTGCAGGCGCACGTTGTTGTCGGTGGTGATCGCCAGGATCAGCGGGTCGGCTGGCGGCTTGCCGCGGAAGTAGTCCGGGTTGGCCTTGAAGCGCACCTGGGCGTCCTTGGCGTAGCGGGTGAAGATGAACGGGCCGGTGCCGACCGGCTTGGCGTTGAGGTCATCGGTCTTGCCGGACTTGAGCAACTGGTCGGCGTATTCGGCCGAGTGGATCGACGAAAACGCCATGGCCAGGTCGGCCAGGAACGGTGCTTCCGGACGGGTCAGGGTGAAGACCACGGTGTGATCGTCGGTCTTCTCGACGCTCTTGAGCAGTTCCTTGAAGCCCATGCTTTCGAAGTACGGGTAGCCCACGTTGGACTTGGTGTGCCACGGGTGTTTCGGGTCCAGCTGGCGCTGGAAGCTCCAAAGCACGTCGTCGGCGTTCAGGTTGCGCGTGGGTTTGAAATAGTCGGTGGTGTGGAACTTGATGTCGTCACGCAGGTGGAAGGTGTAGGTCAGGCCGTCGGCGCTGATTTGCGGGAGGTCTTTGGCCAGCGCGGGGACCACTTCGGTGGTGCCGGGCTTGAAGTCCACTAGGCGGTTGAACATAGTTTCGGCGGCGGCGTCGGCGGTGACGGCCGTGGTGTACAGGACCGGATCGAAACCTTCCGGGCTGGCTTCGGTGCAGACCACCAGCGGTTTGGCCGAAATGCCGACCGCCACGCTTAACAGCGCAGCGGCAATGGCGGCTTGTAACGGGAGCATGTTCATTCGGAGCCCTCTGCAATCGATGGGACCAGACAAGCGTAGAGGGCGGGCTCGTCCTGAGCCCGCCGTCTACCTGGCGCTGATTAAAGGATGTTGAACGGGATGGTGGTGACCAAACGGAACTCTTTGATGCTGCCGTCGGACTGGAACTCACTGCCACGGTGCTCAACGTAGGTCGCACGAATGGCCGTGGCTTTGAGTGGGCCGCTCTGGATTGCGTAAGAGGCGCCTACACCGTATTCCTGGTGTTTTTCGCCGTCTTGGCTCTGGATGCCGTCATAGGCGAACTTGGCCCGACCACCGTTGCCGGTGTAGTGGGTGCCGTCGATGCCCCAGCCGCGCGCCGAGTAAGCGTTGAACTTCAGGCCTGGCACGCCGTATTCGGCCATGTTGATGGCGTAGGCGATCTGGAAGGACTTTTCGTTCGGGCCGTTGAAGTCCGAGGTCAGGGAGTTGGCCAGGTAGATGCCGTTGGTTTCGTGCAGGTAGTCGAAGTACTCGTTACCGTTCACTTCCTGGTACGCGAAGGTCAGGCTGTGCGCCTGGTGGGTCAGGCCGAGCGACAGCGAGTAGGTGTCGTTGTCGATTTCGCCCATCAACTTTTTGCCTTCGTCGACGGTCTTGTAGTAGTTCAGGCCGGTGGTCAGGCCCAATACCGAGCTATCGCCCAGTTCATGGGTCGCGCCGAAGTAGTACTGGTTCCAGAAGTCTTTGACGTTGGCGGCGAAGATGCTGGTTTTCAGGCTTTTCAGCGGTTGGTAGTTCAGGCCCAGGGTCGACACCTTGTCGGTTTCAGCGCCGTTGCCGTATTCACTGCGGAATTTCGACAGGCTCTGTTCGGTACGTGGCGAAACGCGGTCGAACACGCCGCCCTGGAACGACAGGTTACTGAACTCTTCGCTGTTGAAACTCACCCCTTCGAAGCTCGAAGGCAGCGCACGGTTGCCGATGGTATCGACGATGCCGCTGCTGAAGTTCTGGCGACCGGCGGTCAGGGTGGTGTTGGAGACGCGGAACTGCACGTTGGCCAGGCCCAGTTTGCTCCACTGGTCGACTGCATCGCCGTTGGAGTCGGCCAGGGTACGGTTGGAGCCGCCCTTGATGTCACGCTTGCTGCGGTCCAGGACCAGTGCGTTGTAGACCGCCAATTCGGTCTTGACGCCCACGGTACCCTGGGTGAAACCCGAGCTGGCGTTGAGGATGGTGCCCTGTACCCAGTTGGTACGATTGCGGTCGGTGCGGGTTTCGCCGTGCTTCTTGTACTCGAAGGTGCCCCCACGGTACTTGCTTTCATGGGAGTACCAGTTACGCGTGGTGCCGCCCAGGCTGAAGTCCTCGATAAAACCCTTGGCTTCGCTTTGAGCGCTGGTGCCGGCCAGTGTGGTAGGAACGAAGTCCTGGCTCTGGGTTTCCGCGTAAGCGGTCGCCGTGATGCTGCTGATGGCCAGGGCCAGAAGCGCTGTGCTGCTCAGTTTCATGGGTGAAGCTCCTTTGGTTCTCTTTTTTTATGCCGGTCTTTTAGGTGATCCGGCTATTGGTGTGTAACTCGTTCAAGCATTTGCAAACGTTTGCTGTAGGAAATTTCCCAACAGAAGGCTGCAAGTTTGCCGGAGAGTGTTATCCACTCCCCGCAATCCGGTTATTTTCTTATGGGGTGATACTGACGCCCGAGAACACGTTGCGGCCGAAGGGGCTCACTTGGAAACCTTCGACTTTGGCGCTTAACGGTTGGTTGACCGTCGAGTGGGCGACTGGCGTGATCGGCACCTGCGCTTTGAGCAGTTGCTGTGCCTGTTTGTACAGAACAGTCCGTTGTTCGCGGTCGGTGACGACCTTGGCTTGCTTGATCAGCTTGTCGTATGCCGGGTCGCACCACATGGAGTAGTTGTTCCCGCCGATGGCGTCGCAGCTGTAGAGGGTGCCCAACCAGTTGTCCGGGTCGCCGTTGTCGCCGGTCCAGCCGATCAGGCTGATATCGTGCTCACCGTTCTTGGTGCGCTTGATGTACTCGCCCCACTCGTAGCTGACGATCTTGACCTTGAGGCCGATCTTGGCCCAGTCGTTCTGCAGCATCTCGGCCATCAGCTTGGCGTTGGGGTTGTACGGCCGTTGTACCGGCATCGCCCACAGGGTGATCTCGGTGCCTTCCTTCACGCCGGCGGCCTTGAGCAGTTCCTTGGCTTTTTCCGGGTTGTAGGCGGCGTCTTTGATGCTGTCGTCGTAAGACCACTGCGTCGGTGGCATGGCGTTGACCGCCAGTTGCCCCGCGCCCTGGTACACGGCGTTGAGGATGCTCTGCTTGTTCACCGCCATGTCCAGCGCCTGGCGCACTTCGAGCTGGTCGAACGGTTTGTGGCGCACGTTGTAGGCGATGTAGCCGAGGTTGAAACCTGGCTTGGTCAGCAGTTGCAGCTTGGGGTCGGCCTTGAGAGCGTCGACATCCGCCGGACGCGGATGCAGGGTGATCTGGCATTCGCCGGCCTTGAGCTTTTGCACGCGCACCGACGCGTCGGTGTTGATGGCGAAGATCAACTGGTCGAGCTTGACCCGGCTCGGGTCCCAGTACTGTTTGTTGCCGGCGTAACGGATCTGCGAGTCTTTCTGGTAGCGCTGGAAGACGAACGGGCCAGTGCCGATCGGCTTCTGGTTGATGTCGCTGGGCTTGCCCTGCTTGAGCAACTGCTCGGCGTATTCGGCCGACAGAATGGAGGCAAAGCTCATGGCGATATTTTGCACGAACGCCGCGTCGACCGTGTTCAGTGTCATCACCACGGTGTGCGGGTCGGTTTTCTCGACCTTGGCGATGTTCTTGTTCAGGCTCATCCCGTTGAAGTACGGAAACTCGGTGGGGTAGGCCTTGCGAAATGGATGGTCGGGGTCAAGCATGCGGTTGAAAGTGAACAACACGTCGTCGGCGTTGAAGTCCCGCGTGGGCTTGAACTCTTTATTGCTGTGGAATTTCACCCCTTCGCGCAGGTGGAAGGTGTAGGTCAGGCCATCTGGCGAAATATCCCACTTGGTTGCCAGCCCCGGTACGACGCTGGTCGCGCCCTTTTCAAACTCAACCAGGCGGTTGTACAGCGGCTCGGCCGCATCGTTGTCGGTGGCGGTGGTGTACTGCGCGGTGTCAAAGCCCGCCGGGCTGCCTTCAGAGCAAAACACCAGGCTCTTTTTTTCGGCGGCGTGGCCCATCGTGGCCACAGCCAGCAGGCTGGTGCCAAAAATTGCGGATAGAACGGTGGTATGGCGCATGACGATCCCGATCCTTGTTTGTAGTTGTCATCAGCGAGCAATCCCCCCGGCATACGGCCAGGGGGACATCACTGATTCCACGCACAGCAAGTGCCCATCAGATTGGAGCCTCTGCTGTCCTACGACGTTAGGGGTCGAGGACTTCGCAGTAAATGCGCAAAATCTGACTGACCTTGTAGGCAACGGAGCCGCGAATCGAAGTTCATTGCCGTAGGACGGCAGCGAGCGCGAATGTGGTCTGTTTCCTACTGGCCTGGCGGATGCAATAACGGCGACGTTATGAAACGTCGCCGCCATCGTTCCTTACTTGCCGCTCACGCTCACGCCGTAGAACGAGTTCAGGCCAAACGGGCTGATCTTGAAGTCCTGTACGGTGTTGCGCATGGGTTGATACACCGTCGAGTGCGCGATAGGTGTCATCGGGACTGCATCTTTGAGGATGTGTTGCGCCTGCTTATACAGCTCGGTGCGTTTGGCGACATCCGAGGTGGCCTTGGCTTCTTTCACGATGCCGTCGAATTTCTTGTCGCACCATTTGGAGAAGTTGTTACCGGACAGCGAGTCGCAGCCGAACAGCACGTTCAGCCAGTTGTCCGGGTCCCCATTGTCGCCGCTCCAGCCAATGATCATGGCCTGGTTCTCGCCGCCTTTGGAACGCTTGATGTACTCGCCCCATTCGTAGCTGACGATGTTGACCTTCAGGCCGATCTGTTTCCAGTCGTTCTGCAGCATCTCGGCCATCAGCTTGGCGTTCGGGTTGTACGGACGCTGGACCGGCATGGCCCACAGGGTGATCTCGGTGCCGTCCTTGATCCCGGCTTCCTTGAGCAGTTCCTTGGCTTTGGCCACGTCGTGCGGGGCATCTTTGATGGTGGTGTCGTAGGACCACTGGGTCGGCGGCATGGCGTTGACCGCCAATTGGCCCGCGCCCTGGTACACCGAGTCGATGATCTGCTGCTTGTTCACCGCCATGTCCAGCGCCTGGCGCACGCGCAGGTCGGACAGCGGGTTAGGCGCGGTCTGGCCCTTGAGCACCGGCATGACGTTGTAGGCGATGTAGCCCAGGTTGAAACCGGCCTGGTGCGGCAGTTTCAAGTCCTTGTCGTCGCCCAGTGCCTTGAGGTCGGCCGGACGGGGGAACAGGGTGATCTGGCATTCGTTTTTCTTGAGCTTCTGGATACGCACCGACGGGTCGGTGGTGATGGCGAAGATCAGGTTGTCGATCTTCACGTCTTCAGGTTTCCAGTAGTCCTTGTTGCCGGTGTAACGAATGTTCGAGTCTTTCTGGTAGCTCTTGAACACGAACGGGCCGGTGCCGACAGGTTTCTGGTTGATGTCCTGCGGCGTGCCGTTTTTCAGCAGTTGCGCGGCGTACTCGGCCGACTGGATCGACGCGAAGCTCATCGCCAGGTTCTGGATGAAGGCGGCGTCCACGGTGCCAAGGGTGAACTTGACGGTGTGGGCATCGACTTTCTCGATGTTCTTGATGTTGGTGTCCATCCCCATGTCCGTGAAGTACGGGAACTCGGTGGGGTAGGCCTTACGGAACGGATCGTCTTTGTTGATCATCCGGTTGAAGGTGAACAGTACGTCGTCGGCCGAGAACTCGCGAGTGGGCTTGAAGTACGGGGTGGTGTGGAACTTGACGCCTTCGCGCAGGTGGAAGGTGTACGTCAGGCCATCCGGGGACACGTCCCAGCTGGTGGCCAGGCCAGGAACGACGGCGGTGCCGCCACGTTCGAACTGGCTCAGACGGTTGAACATGGTTTCGGCCGAAGCATCGAAGTCTGTTCCGGTGGTGTACTGGCCTGGATCAAAACCGGCCGGGCTCCCTTCGGAGCAGAACACCAGGTTAGTCGCCGCTTGGGCGAAAGGCGCTGCGGCCATAAGGCCAGCGCTAACAAGTAACGGAATGACTGCGTGTTTAAGCATGTTGGCCTCATGATTTGTTGTCATTTTTGGTAGTGAGGGCGACCTCGTGAGTCGGCCTGCGGATACTTATGCAGGGGCCATACCCATTGCAAGATGCTGAACGGTTGCAAGGATGAAAGAGTGGTACGAACGTACAAGAATGTCGCAAATATGAAAGTTTCGACATAAATGCGTACATTTGGAGGGCTTTTTCGGTGCCGCATGAGCACCAAAAAGGCCCAATCGAGGCGTGTTATGCACTCGATTGGGGCGTTGCTGTTACTTATCGAGACTCACGCCGTAGAACGGCGTCAGGCCAAAGGGGCTGATTTTGAAGTCCCGCACTTCCTTGCGAAGCGGCTGGAAAACCGTCGAGTTCGCAATAGGCGTTATAGGTACTTGTTCTTTAAGGATTTTTTGTGCCTGCTGATACCACTTGATACGCTGCTCGCGGTCGCTGCTGACCTTGGCCTGTTGCACCAGCTTGTCGTAGGCCGGGTTACACCATTTGGCGTAGTTGCTGCCCTTCACCGCGGCACAGCTGTAGAGCACGCCGAGCCAGTTATCCGGGTCGCCGTTGTCGCCGGTCCAGCCATAAATCATCGCATCGTGCTCGCCATTCTTGGCGCGCTTGATGTATTCGCCCCACTCATAGCTGACGATGTTGGCCTTGATGCCGATGTTGGCCCAATCCTGTTGGATCATTTGTGCCGACATTCGCGCATTCGGATTGGACGCGCGTTGTACGGTCATCGCCCACAAGTTGATGGTCGTACCGGGTGCAACCCCTGCTTCTTTTAGTAGCGCCCGCGCTTTGGCCGGGTCGAAGGGGGCATCCTTGATCGTCGGGTCATAAGACCACTGCGCCGGAGGCAATGCGTTCTGCGCCAGTTGCCCGGCGCTCTGGTACACGGCCTTGATGATCGCCGGTTTATCGATGGCCATGTCCAGGGCCTGGCGCACCTTGAGTTGATCCAGCGGCGGATGCGTCACGTTGTAGGCCAGGAAACCCAGGTTGAATCCTGCTTGCTGCAACACGCGCAGGTTGGGGTCTTGTTTCATCACCTCGATGTCGGCAGGGCGCGGGTAACCGCTGACCTGGCATTCGCCGGCCTTGAGTTTCTGCAGGCGCGACGCGGCGTCCGGGGTGATCGCGAACACCAGGTTGTCGAGCTTCACATCCTCGGGTTTCCAATACTGTTTATTGGCGACGTAGCGAATCTGCGAGTCCTTTTGGTAACGCTTGAACACAAAAGGCCCGGTGCCCACCGGTTTTTGGTTGATGTCTGCGGCGTTGCCGGTCTTCAGCAGTTGCGCGGCGTACTCGGCCGATTGCACTGAGGCGAAACTCATTGCCAGGTTCTGTACGAACGAGGCATCGACGTTGTTCAGGCTGAAGCGCACGGTGTGCTCGTCCAGTTTGTCGACGCTTTTGATCGTGGTGTTCAAACCCATGTCGGTGAAATACGGCGACTCGGACGGGTAGGCTTTGCGAAACGGGCTGTCGGCATCCAGCAGGCGGTTGAAGGTGAACAACACGTCATCGGCGTTGAAGTCGCGGGTGGGCGTGAAGAAATCGGTGGTGTGGAACTTGACGCCGTCACGCAGATGGAAGGTGTACGTCAGGCCGTCGTTGGAGACCTCCCAACGGGTCGCCAGCCCGGGTTCGACCTCGGTGCCGCCGCGCTTGAACTGGGTCAGGCGGTTGAACACGGTTTCGGCGGAGGCATCGAAATCGGTGCCGCTGGTGTACTGGCTGGGGTCGAAGCCGGCGGGGCTGGCTTCGGAGCAGTAGACCAGGGTGCTGGCCGCCTGGGCCATGGGCATAAAGGCCAGCAGGCCGGCAGCGAGGAGCAGCGGTTTGAAGATGGTTCTTTCCATGGAGACCCCTGAAGTGGCGGCATATGGCTGCCCAAACGAAAACGACGGTCCCCGAGGTTACCGCCGTTCAGGTTTATCAGGTAGGGGCTCACTTATATATGTGTTGGCGTCGACACTTCAATCAGGGTTGGCGCGGACGGGGCGATGGTGTAAGTGTCACCACTCAGTTCATTACTTTCACGTATCGTGAATGCCCGCGTGCTGGTGATATCCAAGTCTCGATTAGGTACTGTGCCGTCTTCGGTTCTGAGTTTAAGAACCCATTTGGTCGTGGCCTTGACAGTGTGCGTATTCAGTGAGGGATCATACTCTATGATGAAATGTTTTTGACCTGCCGAAACACCGTAGTTGTCTTTAAGCTGCGGTGGCATTAATTCCAGATAGGCTGGATGCGTGGCGCCTTGGTGAGCCACCTCTGAAATACGCGCTCTCAGATCAGCGTCGGGAATAGTCTCTTCAAGTACGGCCAGCCTGCTTTGTATGGTTTCATGTGCTTCGTCTCCCCTGAAATCAAGTTCGGTTCGAACGGTATGACCATTCTGTCTTTTTATGATGGAATAAGTTTCTCGGTTCAAGTCGGGCGCAAAACTTTCGGAGTATCCAGTGTCAGGTTTGGCTCTCTCTCCTTCGGTGACGGCGAAATTACCGTCATCGATTGTCCAGGAAACAGACAGCTTTCTTTTTATGTTTGAGCCTTCTTCGTACACGTCGTCGTAGAATCGGTAGTTTTTGCTTTCGTCCAGGTTCAAGTAGTCGTCAAACTTCTCGGCGCCGAGAATTTTCGAGCCCTTATCATCAACAAAGCGCTCTGAGAACTTGGGGGTGGATGTTGATTCGGTGCTGGGGGTTGGCGAAGGCGAGCGCTGCCATGGCCATTTCACTCCGCCATCGCCACTCGCGGACTTCCACTGCCCAGCACCTGCAGCATGGACCGTCAGCACGGGTTTGCGAGTGCCTGGGTTAATGACTTGAACATAATTGTCGCTGAGTTTGAAATCGCTTCTGATCTCATACACGTTGCTCGAACCTGTGCCGTCGGTATAGCGGATAAACCATTGATCCTCACCGCTGGTTTCATTCTTGACCTGATAAATACCTTTCGCATTGGGTTGGATATGTTCAATGAGTTGCTCACCGTTCGGCATTGCATGCTCGCTGATATTCTCCGATTCGCTGGGGCGCAACAAGTTGACCTCAGGCTCTAGAGTATGGGAACGCGGAACTTCAGCGTCATTGCTCGATACCTTGGGGGTTCGCACCAAATCAATGTCGTTCGAACGCTCGTTATATTCCCAGCTGTAGCGTTCAACGACCGGGGTCTTACCTAAACCAGACTCCAGCCCTATTGTCGCAAGTTCGTGTCCCAGTTGCAGAGTTGATATCACCGCTGCGGCAGTGCCGCCAACCCGATCATTGGCGGTCATGCCATAGATCGAGTCATGGGCGCCGAAAAAAATATTGCCTGCGTTGCCGACGACGGGGATATAACCGAAAGTATTACCCCAAAAGTCCTTCGCAGCCTTCCAGCTTTGTTGCGTGGAACCAAACACCTCAGTTTGGTCGGACCATACTGAATTGTTTGTGTTCACCTCTTGGTATTTACCTGCAAGACCCGAATCCAGATTGCCGTATTTCAACCGGTAATCGCCACCTCGCGATTCGGTATAGTTGAATGTCTCTGCCACTGGCACGGCTTTATCGGCGAATACACTGGAATACCCTGGGTAGGTTGCATGAGGGTCGACAATCAAATTGTTGAGTACGTCCCCCGCCTTGGGCCAATGTGCATCTGTGCCGCCTTGCCGGTCGCTGGCGTTGAAACTGCGCTGCACATTTTCCCGGTTGTCTTTTGCCCAGTTGGCAAAATCCGCATCGCCGTGTATTTCACGAACTGCGCCGTTCTTCAAATCAAGCATCAAACCCTTGTTGGGCCGATGCTCATAATTGCCGTCAAAAGGGGTATGAGGAATAAATGCATAGCCTGCCAGTGGATAGCCGTAGATGTTGGGAATAATGACTTGTGCATTATTTTCTAATGTACGCTTTACGGCCGCTTGGCTGGCAGGCGTGAGTTTTTCAAAACTGTCTTTATTATTCGTCAGGCTCTGCAAGGTGCCCCGTACAACATAGGCGTCTGCTTTCCCTGAACGTATCGCCAGTGCTCCCGACTCGTGGCTCATGGGCTTGGCTATTTCATGTGTCCAATGATTTTGAAGATTCTGCCCGTGCAATTCCAAGTCGGCGACCTTGCTGCGGTCTTGTGGCTCGATCTCCATGAACTGGAAGTTGAGCGGGCCTCCTCGCTGCACTTTGTCGTGCGCAAAAGCACCCGCCGCGATTTCCCATGCAAAGTAAGTGCGTTTTTCGGTGTCGGTCAGCACCTCGGGTTTTCCGACCCCTTTGTAGGAGGTGAACGTCACTGTGATTTTTTCATGCGGGTCGTACCCGGCCGCCATTAACCCTCCGCTAAAGTAACCGGCAGGTTCGAGGAACTGGCGAGTCTTCTGAAATTTGATGTTGCGTTCGCCTTCGTTACCACGTTCTATCGTATTTGTCTGTGTGACGACGCGCCCGGCATAGGCATCAATGCGCTGCGTGCGCTCCCGCTGCGTATAGCTCGCCGTTGGTGGAGAAGGGGAGACTGATCCAAAAATGACTTGCTTGGAAAAATCAAATTCGTTTTCAGGCGTAGGACCTTTAATCGGTGTGTCGCCCGCTGAAACGCCAAGCGTTCCCTGAGGCGTATTAGTTTGTGACGAAGTTGAGGTCTCAACTTCTCGTTTTTGACGATTATGTACAGGAGTAGGCGGGATAAACGGAGCGTTGGTAGTGACGGCAAGTGGCGGTAGGGATGACGGACACATATTTATTCTCGGCTGATTTTATTCATGAGTTTCATGAGGTTAATTATCTGGCGCGAAGCAATAGCATTCGATACGCGACACTGCTTTATGGCGCCTTTCAGTGGTTTGGTTTTTCTCTAAGTGCTGTTGAGTTACATGAGTGCTGTAGGGCGGCGGATGAAGCCTTTATAACTGGGTGGCGGCATGGCTACTAAAGGTTCCCATGCCTGCTTTATGCTCTGTGACGTAACGACAGTAGCTTTGTGGGGTGCCTACAACTTTAGAAAGAAGTCTTATGCCAAGATATGAGCGACCCACTTCTGATTCAAAATGTTTAGATGAGTTGAATGAAACTGCGCGCGAAAAAAACGGCGCCAGCCTTGTCGGGCCGCGCCGTTTTTTTGTTGATAAGACTTATTGCAAGACTTCGATGACCCCGTCGGCGCTCATGCTCACTTGACTGGTCCCCGCCTCAACTTCCGGCGTCGGCGCCGAATCCATCATGGCGGCTTTCATCATCATCCCGCCGCGTGCGTAAGGTTGTGGATAACCATTGGTGTTGAAGTTCAGGTTGACGATCTTATAACCCTTGCCGCCCAACGCATCGGTGGCCAGTTGGGCGCGAGCCTTGAATGCGCTGACCGCGTCCTTGAGCAGGGCGTCTTCGCTGGACCTGCGCGTGGTGTCAGCGATGGCGAATTCCATGTTTTGCATTTTCAGGGTGTTGAGCAACTCGCCGGTGAGCTTGGACAGCGCCGGGAAGTCTGCGCTCTCCAGGCGTAGTTCGGCGCGTTCACGCCAACCGGTGATCTTCTGATTCTTACTGTCGTAGATCGGGTAGCTGTTGCGGCTGCCCTGACGCAGAGTCACGGCCTTGACTTCGCGGGCCTGGCCCAGGGCCTGGTTCATGGTGGTGGTGATGTCGGCGGCGAGCTTGGCGGGGTCGGCGTTCTGGGATTCGGTATAGAGCGTCACGATCATCTTGTCGCGGGCCACTTCCTGGCTGACTTCGGCGCGCAGGGCGATCTGGTTGTAATGCAACTCATCGGCGGCGACGGCCGGGAGGCTGGCCAGGGTGCTGGCGCTGAGGGTGAGAGCGGCTGCGTTGCGAATGAAACGGGACATGGAAGCTCCTTGGATTGTTCGTATCGGTATGACTGTAGACGGTGGTGCCGGGTTCTTCGGGTTTACACATTCACTACAAGTTGTCGCAGTGCCGACGAACGGTCATTCAGCGCGCCTGCGTCAAAGAGCCACACGCGCCGTGTCTGCCGGTCGGCTTCGTTTATACTCCTGCCGATCCGCCTGCAGCGCTCACCGGGAGAGCTCATGCTCGCCGCCGTAAAACTGACTTCCGCCACCCGCCAGAACCTCTGGCGCCTGACGTTCATTCGCACCTTGGTATTGGCCGCGCAGGCCGGTTCCGTCGGGCTTGCCTATTGGTTCGACCTGCTGCCGCTGCCGTGGCTGCAACTGAGCGTGACCCTGGGTTTTTCCACCGTGTTGTGTGCGTTTACCGCCATCCGGTTGCGTACCACCTGGCCGGTGACCGAGCTGGAATACGCCCTGCAGTTGGCCTGCGACCTGTTTATCCACAGTGTGTTGCTGTATTTCTCTGGTGGTTCCACCAATCCGTTCGTTTCGTATTACCTGGTGCCCTTGACCATAGCGGCCGTGACCTTGCCGTGGCGCTACTCGGTGATACTCTCCGGCATTGCCCTGACCCTGTACACCTTGCTGCTGGCGCAGTTCTACCCGCTGCAGACGTTCCCCATCGCCCGGGAAAACCTGCAGATCTACGGGATGTGGCTGAGCTTCGCGCTGTCGGCCGCAGTCATCACCTTTTTTGCCGCGCGCATGGCCGAAGAACTGCGCCGCCAGGAAGAATTGCGCGCCATCCGCCGCGAAGAAGGCCTGCGCGACCAGCAACTGCTGGCCGTCGCGACCCAGGCCGCCGGTGCGGCCCATGAGTTGGGCACGCCCCTGGCGACCATGAGCGTGCTGCTCAACGAAATGACCCAGGACCATCACGATCCGGCGCTGCAAGAAGACCTCGGCGTGCTGCGCGAACAGGTCAAGCAGTGCAAGCAAACCTTGCAGCAACTGGTGCGCGCCGCCGAAGCCAACCGCCGCCTGGCGGTGGAGATGCAGGACGTGACCCAGTGGCTCGACGAAGCCCTGAACCGCTGGCACCTGATGCGCCCCGAAGCCAGTTACCGTTTCCACCTGCTGGGGCAGGGCAGCGTGCCGCGCATGGCGCCGCCGCCGGACCTGACCCAGGCCCTGCTCAACCTGTTGAACAATGCCGCCGATGCCTGCCCCGAAGGCCTGGAAGTGCAGCTGGACTGGGACACGGAAAACCTCACCATCAGCATTCGTGACCACGGCGCGGGCGTGCCGCTGGCTATTGCCGAGCAGATCGGTAAACCTTTCTTTACCACCAAGGGCAAAGGCTTCGGCCTCGGCCTGTTTTTGAGCAAGGCCAGCGTGACCCGCGCGGGCGGCTCAGTGAAGCTCTATAGTCATGAGGAAGGCGGCACGCTCACCGAGCTGCGCCTGCCCCGTGTCGCACGAGGAGATATCGATGAGTGATGAGATCCAAGTCGAAGGCGAAGAACTGCCGCACCTGTTGCTGGTAGATGATGACGCTACCTTTACCCGCGTCATGGCGCGTGCCATGAGCCGTCGCGGTTTCCGCGTCAGCACCGCGGGCTCCGCGGAAGAGGGCCTGAGCATCGCCCAGGCCGACCTGCCGGACTACGCCGCGCTCGACCTGAAAATGGACGGCGACTCCGGCCTGGTGCTGCTGCCCAAGCTGCTCGAACTCGATCCGGAAATGCGCGTGGTGATCCTCACTGGTTATTCCAGCATTGCCACCGCTGTCGAAGCCATCAAGCGTGGCGCCTGCAACTACCTGTGCAAACCGGCGGACGCCGACGACGTGCTGGCCGCCTTGCTCTCCGAGCATGCCGACCTCGACACCCTGGTGCCGGAAAACCCGATGTCGGTGGACCGCCTGCAGTGGGAACACATCCAGCGCGTGCTGACCGAGCATGAAGGCAATATCTCGGCCACCGCCCGCGCGCTGGGCATGCACCGGCGTACCCTGCAACGCAAGCTGCAGAAGCGCCCGGTACGGCGCTGAACGCCGGCTGAACAATCTACTTCAGGCCGCACGGCGCCTTGAACCGATGCTCTATGATCGGTTCAAACGCCTGCCATCTATTTCCTACCGAGCCTGAACGATGAATCAGAACGCTGAGTATTCCGCGGTCAACGACGCGGTGCGTGGGCACTTTTTTCGCCGAACCTGGGCGATGATCACGCCCTATTGGCGCAGTGAAGAAAAGGGCAAGGCATGGTTGCTGTTGTTGGCGGTGATTGGTTTGTCGCTGTTCAGCGTCGCGATCTCCGTGTGGATCAACCACTGGTACAAGGATTTCTACAACGCCCTGGAACATAAGGACACGGCGGCCTTCTGGCAACTGATCGGCTATTTTGGCGGCATTGCTGCGGTGGCCATCCTCGGTGCGGTTTATCGCTTGTACCTGACCCAGATGCTGACCATCCGCTGGCGGGCCTGGTTGACCGAAAAACACTTCGCACGCTGGCTCAGCGACAAAAACTACTACCAGCTGGAGCAGGGCGGTTATACCGATAACCCGGACCAGCGGATCTCCGAAGACCTCAATAACTTCACCTCCAGCAGCTTGAGCCTCGGCCTGGGTCTGCTGCGCAATGTGGTCAGCCTGGTGTCGTTTTCGATCATCCTGTGGGGTGTGTCGGGCAGCATCGAAGTGTTCGGTATCACCATTCCCGGCTACATGTTCTGGTGTGCATTGCTCTATGCCGCCGTGGGCAGTTGGCTGACGCACCTGATCGGGCGTCGCTTGATCGGGCTGAACAATCAACAACAACGCTTCGAGGCGGATTTGCGCTTCTCGATGGTCCGGGTCCGCGAGAATGCCGAGAGCATCGCCTTGTACAACGGCGAGCCCAACGAAAATCGCCGTTTGAGCCAACGCTTCGGCCGGGTCTGGCATAACTTCTGGGACATCATGAAAGTGTCCAAGCGCCTGACTTTCTTCACCGCCGGCTACAGCCAGATCGCAATCATCTTCCCGTTCATCGTCGCCGCGCCGCGCTACTTCACCGGCAAGATCGAGCTGGGCGAGCTGATGCAAATCAACTCGGCGTTCGGCAACGTCCAGGATAACTTCAGCTGGTTTATCGGCGCGTACACGGAGCTGGCCAGTTGGCGCGCCACCAGTGATCGTCTGCTGAGTTTCCAGCAGGCCATGGGCGATAACGAGCAGCGCCCTGCGGCCATCGACGTGCGCCCGGAAGGCGAGCGCCTGGTGGTAGAGAAGCTCGGCATGGACCTGGCCGATGGCCGCCACTTGCTCGCCGGCGCCGACATGGTCGTCGAGCCGGGCCAGCGCCTGATGCTCAGCGGGCGTTCCGGCAGCGGTAAAAGTACGTTGCTGCGTGCCATGGGCCAGCTGTGGCCGGCGGGCCATGGCAGCATCCGCCTGCCGGAGGCGCGTTACCTGTTCCTGCCGCAGAAGCCGTATCTGCCGATCGGCACGTTGAAGGCCGCGCTGAGTTATCCACAGGACGACGGCGTGTACATGGACGAACGTTATGCACAGGTCCTGGAAACCTGCCGCTTGCCGCATCTGGTCGCGCGGCTGGACGAAGCCAACCACTGGCAGCGCATGCTCTCTCCCGGCGAGCAACAGCGCCTGGCCTTTGCCCGTGCGTTGTTGTTCGCACCGCAGTGGCTGTACATGGACGAAGCGACATCGGCCATGGATGAAGAGGATGAGGCGACGTTGTACCAGGCGTTGATCGATGAGCTGCCGGGGCTGAGCATCGTCAGCGTCGGCCATCGCAGCAGCCTCAAGCGCTTCCATGGGCGGCATGTGCGGATCGAAAGCGGCCACCTGCAAGAACAACCCGTGTCCTGAGGCCGGACTCGGTCAGTGTGGGAGGGAGCTTGCTCCCGATAGCAGTGTGTCAGTCAGCCCATATATCAACTGATCCGCCGCTATCGGGAGCAAGCTCCCTCCCACAATGGCATCCCCGCTGGTCTGGAGATTGAGGCCCAACAAAAAGCCCGGCTGATCATCGATCAGCCGGGCTTTTTTACAGCGCCTGAAAAGACTTACTTCTTCAAGCCGTAATGCTCATCCAGCATGCCAGGGGCGTTCGGCGTTTTTGGCGCGTAGTCCCGTGGCGGCTCCTGGTTTTCCCGTGGCGGGGTCAGGCGTTCCCGTGGGGTTTGCGGTGCATCGGAATGCAGCGCGGCCAGCAGGCGCTGACGGGTGATGTCGTCGAGCGCCAGGCGGTTGGCGCCGTCGGCGAGGTGATCCTGTACTTCCTGGTAGCTCTGGGTGAGCTTCTTGACCAGGGTCGCGGTGCTGTTGAAGTGGGTAACAACCTCGTTCTGATAACTGTCAAAACGTTCCTGAATGTCATCCAACTGACGCTGCGTGCGGTTAGGCGCGGCATTCGGCAGCAAGCGAGCAACCAGGAATCCAATGGCGACACCGGCAACCAGGGCAAGAGTCGGCAACAACCAAACTAAGAGCGAGTGTTCCACGAGTCCTTCCTCTATAAACGGCTTTGCTTTACGTTAACGGCTCGGACCTGCGCTGTATACCGCGATTAAGCTCGCAATGATGCCATGCACAGACTTTTAGCTAGACGAGTCGACCCTTTGAGAGGTCACGGAGTTCATTCCTTGCTCATGCGTGAAACCCCTGTTTTGATCGATGGCCCGGTAGGCCAATTGGAAGCCCTGTACCTGGATCAGCCCGCGCCACGTGGCCTGGCGCTGATCTGCCACCCTAACCCGGTGCAGGGTGGGACCATGCTCAATAAAGTTGTTTCGACCCTGCAACGCACCGCCCGCGATGCCGGTTTGATCACCTTGCGATTCAATTACCGTGGCGTCGGTGCCAGCGCCGGCACCCATGACATGGCCAGCGGTGAAGTGGACGATGCCGAAGCGGCCGCCACCTGGTTGCGCAAGAAACACCCCGACCTGCCGATCACCTTGCTCGGTTTTTCGTTTGGTGGCTATGTCGCCGCCAGCCTCGGCGGTCGTCTGGAAGCCAAGGGCGAAAAGCTCGCGCACCTGTTCATGGTCGCCGCCGCGGTGATGCGCCTGGGCGATGCCGACCTGCTGCCGCAGAACTGCCCGCTGACCCTGATCCAGCCGGAAACCGACGAAGTGGTCGACCCGCAATGCGTCTACGACTGGTCCGCCGCCCTGAAACGCCCCCATGAGCTGCTGAAAGTGGCAGAATGCGGACACTTTTTTCATGGCAAGCTCACCGATCTCAAGGATCTGGTGCTGCCGCGCCTCTCGAATTGATAGCTGTCTGATAAGCGATTACCCATGACGACTCGTACCCGTATCCTCACCGGCATCACCACCACCGGCACGCCACACTTGGGCAACTACGCCGGTGCGATCCGCCCGGCGATCCTTGCCAGTCAGGACGCCAATGCCGACTCCTTCTACTTCCTGGCCGACTACCACGCCCTGATCAAATGCGATGACCCGCAGCGCATCCAGCGCTCGCGTATGGAAATCGCCGCGACCTGGCTGGCCGGTGGCCTGGATGTGAACCGGGTGACGTTCTATCGCCAGTCCGACATTCCCGAGATCCCCGAGCTGACCTGGCTGCTGACCTGCGTCGCCGCCAAGGGCCTGCTCAA
Organism: Pseudomonas sp. Y39-6; assembly: GCF_023651955.1. Classification (NCBI taxonomy): domain Bacteria; kingdom Pseudomonadati; phylum Pseudomonadota; class Gammaproteobacteria; order Pseudomonadales; family Pseudomonadaceae; genus Pseudomonas; species Pseudomonas sp. Y39-6. The sequence continues at coordinate 1,081,800 of NZ_CP069594.1, forward strand.
CCGCGCCCATGCCTACAAGGCGTCGGTGGACAAGAACGTGGAAAACGGCGAAGACCCGGATGCGGGCATCACCATGGGCCTGTACAGCTACCCGGTGCTGATGGCGGCGGACATTTTGATGTTCAACGCGCACAAGGTGCCGGTGGGCCGCGACCAGATCCAGCACGTGGAAATGGCCCGCGACATCGGCCAGCGCTTCAACCACCTGTTCGGCAACGGTAAAGAGTTCTTCACCCTGCCCGAGGCGGTGATCGAAGAAAGCGTCGCCACCTTGCCGGGCCTGGACGGTCGCAAGATGTCGAAGAGCTACGACAACACCATCCCGTTGTTCACCAGCGCCAAGGACATGAAAGACGCGATCTCGCGGATCGTCACCGACTCCCGCGCGCCCGGCGAAGCCAAGGACCCGGACAATTCGCACCTGTTCACCCTGTACCAGGCGTTTGCCAGCAAGGCCCAGGAACAGGAATTCCGCGCCGAGTTGCTGCAAGGCCTGGGCTGGGGCGAGGCGAAGAACCGTCTGTTCCAACTGCTGGACGGGCAACTGGGTGAAGCCCGTGAGCGTTACCACCAATTGATGTCGCGCCCGGCGGACATGGAAGACCTGCTGCTGATCGGCGCCCAAAAAGCCCGCGCCGTGGCCGCGCCGTTCCTCGCCGAGCTGCGTGAGGCCGTTGGCCTGCGTTCGTTCGTCAACCAGGCCGCGGCGCCGGTCAGCACCAAGAAAAAGGCCGCGAAAGCCGCGCGCTTCGTGAGTTTCCGCGAAGACGACGGCAGCTTCCGCTTCCGCCTGCTGGCGGCCGATGGCGAGCAACTGCTGCTGTCGCGCAACTTCGCCGACGGCAAGGCGGCGGGCGCCGTGACCAAGCAATTGCAAAGCGGCGCCGCGCTGGACGTGCGCCCTGAAGCCCTGAGCTTCAGCGTATGGCTGGACGACGCTGCGGTTGCCGACAGCGCGCCATTCGCCGACACCGCGTCGCGCGATGCCGCCATCGCCGCCTTGCGCGTTGCGCTGACCCCCCTCGAGGATTAACCCGACCAAGGGTTGATTGCCATTATCCGGGGCCGTCGTTACAGTGACGGCCCGTTTTTGTTGCCTTGCTAACGAAATTATGACGCCCCTAGAACGATATCAAGCTGATCTGAAACGCCCTGAATTCTTCCATGACGCGGCCCAGGAAACGGCGGTGCGTCATTTGCAGCGTCTGTACGAAGACCTGGTCGCGGCCTCGCAGAGTAAGCCAGGGATGCTCGGCAAGCTGTTTGGCAAGAAAGATCGCACGCCGGTCAAGGGCCTGTACTTCTGGGGCGGCGTGGGTCGCGGCAAGACCTACCTGGTGGACACGTTCTTCGAAGCGCTGCCGTTCAAGGAAAAGGTCCGCACGCACTTCCACCGCTTCATGAAGCGCGTCCATGAAGAGATGAAAACCCTGCCGGGCGAGAAAAACCCGTTGACCATCATCGCCAAGCGGTTCTCCGCAGAGGCGCGGGTGATCTGCTTCGATGAGTTCTTCGTCTCCGACATCACCGACGCCATGATCCTCGGCACCCTGATGGAAGAGCTGTTCAAGAACGGCGTGACCCTGGTCGCCACCTCGAACATCGTGCCCGATGGCCTGTACAAGGACGGCCTGCAACGCGCGCGCTTCCTGCCGGCCATTGCGCTGATCAAGCAGAACACCGAGATCGTCAACGTCGACAGCGGCGTCGATTACCGCCTGCGGCACCTGGAGCAAGCGGAGTTGTTCCACTTCCCGCTCAACGACGCGGCGCAAGATAGCCTGCGCAAAAGCTTCCGCGCCCTCACGCCGGAATGCACCCAGGCGGTGGAAAACGACAAGTTGATCATCGAAAACCGCCAAATCATCGCGCTGCGTACCTGCGATGACGTGGCCTGGTTCGACTTCCGCGAACTGTGCGACGGCCCGCGCAGCCAGAACGACTACATCGAACTGGGCAAGATCTTCCACGCCGTGATCCTCAGTGGCGTGGAGCAGATGAGCGTCAGCACCGACGACATCGCGCGCCGCTTTATCAACATGGTCGACGAGTTCTACGACCGCAACGTCAAGTTGATCATCTCGGCGGAAGTCGAGCTCAAGGACCTCTACACCGGCGGTCGCTTGAACTTCGAATTCCAGCGCACCCTGAGCCGCCTGCTGGAGATGCAATCCCACGAGTTCCTGTCGCGGGCGCACAAACCCTAAGCACGACGCAGTAAAAAGTGTGGGAGGGGGCTTGCCCCCGATAGCGGTGTATCAGTGCCAGATGTACTGACTGATACACCGCTATCGGGAGCAAGCTCCCTCCCACATTTTGTCTCTGTACAGCCCTGATTACGCGGCTTGCTGGAATTGCTGGCGGTACTGGTTCGGTGACAGCTCGGTGTGCTGCCTGAACAGCCGCGCAAAGAAGCTCGCATCGTCGTAGCCCACCTCATAACTGATGGTCTTGATGCTCTTGCGGCTGCCCGAGAGCAGCCCTTTCGCCGTCTCGATGCGCAAACGTTGCAGGTAATGCAGCGGCTTGTCGCCGGTGGCGGTCTGGAAGCGGCGCATGAAGTTGCGGATGCTCATGCCGTGCTCCCGGGCCACGTCCTCGAAGCGGAACTTGTCGGCGAAATGCTCTTCGAGCCAGTGCTGGATCTGCAGGATGATCACATCCTGGTGCAGCTTCTGCCCGCCGAAACCGATCCGTCCCGGCGAATAGTTGCGCTGCACTTCGTAAAGAATATCGCGGGCCACGGCCTGGGCGATGTTGGCGCCGCAGAAGCGTTCGATCAGATAGATATAGAGGTCGCAGGCCGAGGTGGTGCCGCCGGCGCAGTACAGGTTGTCGGCGTCGGTCAGGTGCTTGTCCTGGTTGAGCTGGACCTTGGGGAAGCGCTCGCTGAAGGCAGTGAAGAAACGCCAGTAGGTGGTCGCCTCCTTGCCATCGAGCAGCCCGGCTTCGGCCAGCCAGAACACCCCGGTCGCTTCGCCGCAGAGCACCGCGCCGCGGGCGTGCTGTTCGCGCAGCCACGGCAGCACTTGCGGGTAGCGCGTACTCAGGGCATCGAAGTCATCCCAGAAGGCCGGCAGCACGATGATGTCGGCGTCTTCCAGGCCGCCGTCCACCGGCATGATCACATCACTGAAGCTGCGCACCGATTGCCCGTCGGGGCTGACCAGGCGCGTTTCGAACGCGGGAGTCAGGCCCAGGCCTTGTTGTTTGCCGTAACGCAGGCTGGCGAGGTGGAAGAAATCCTTGGCTTGCATGAGGGTGGAAGCGAACACCCGATCAATGGCCAAAATGCTGACGCGCCGCAAGGGCGTGGAGATTTGGTTAGACATAATTTCATTTATTCTTATAGGGGAAAGTGGTCACCAGACGGCTGGATCGTCTTATTTTTTGTCGCATGTGTCCAGTGTCCTGTGACGCCTTCGCGGCATAGGCTCTGTGGTTCGTCTTTGTCCGACAATCCACGCAGGTGACCTCATGATCCCCAGAACGTTGTTCAGCCCGGAACACGAACTCTTCCGCCAGAGCGTGCGTACCTTCCTTGAAAAAGACGCTGCGCCGTTCCATGCACAATGGGAGAAGCAGGGCTATATCGACCGTGCGCTGTGGAACAAGGCCGGCGAGGCGGGGATGTTGTGTTCCCATCTGCCGGAGGAGTACGGCGGCCTGGGCGCGGACTTTCTCTACAGCGCGGTGGTGATCGAAGAGATCAGCCGCCTGGGCCTGACCGGCATCGGTTTCTCCCTGCATTCGGACATTGTCGCGCCGTATATCCTGCATTACGGCAGTGAAGCGCTGAAGCACCAATACCTGCCCCAATTGATCTCCGGCGAGAAGGTCACGGCCATCGCCATGACCGAGCCGGGCGCCGGGTCCGACCTGCAAGGGGTCAAGACCACGGCGGTGCTGGACGGCGATGAGTATGTGATCAACGGCTCCAAGACCTTCATCACCAACGGCTTTCTCGCCGACCTGGTGATCGTGGTCGCCAAGACCGACCCCAAGGCCGGCGCCAAGGGCACCAGCCTGTTCCTGGTGGAGGCCGCTACGCCGGGCTTCGACAAGGGCAAGCGCCTGGAAAAGGTCGGCATGAAGGCTCAGGACACCTCGGAGCTGTTCTTCCAGGATGTCCGTGTGCCCAAGGAAAACCTGCTGGGCCAGGCGGGCATGGGCTTCGCCTACTTGATGCAGGAGCTGCCCCAGGAGCGCTTGACCGTGGCGATTGGCGCGCTGGCGTCAGCCGAAGCGGCGCTGCAATGGACCCTCGACTACACCCGTGAGCGCAAGGCCTTCGGCAAGGCGATTGCCGACTTCCAGAACACCCGCTTCAAATTGGCGGAGATGGCCACCGAGATCCAGATCGGCCGCGTGTTCGTCGATAAGTGCCTGGCGTTGCACCTGGAGGGCAAGCTCGACGTGCCCACCGCCGCCATGGCCAAGTACTGGGCCACGGACCTGCAATGCAAGGTGCTCGACGAGTGTGTGCAATTGCACGGCGGCTACGGCTTCATGTGGGAATACCCGATCGCCCGCGCCTGGGCGGATGCGCGGGTGCAGCGGATTTATGCGGGGACCAATGAGATCATGAAGGAGATTATTGCGCGGGCGCTTTGATTTCGATGGTGTGGCTGAGGGCCTCATCGGGGGCAAGCCCCCTCCCACGTTTTACTGGGTTCACACGGCTAAGTGTGGGAGGGGGCTTGCCCCCGATAGCGGTCTAGAGATCAATCAAGGTGCTGGATTAGGATGATCCTTCTGAATCGCCTCAATCCCCTCCAGCACCTCTTTCGACAGTTTCAGGTCAGCGCTGGCAAGGTTGCTGTCCAGTTGCTCCAGGCTCGTCGCACCAATGATGTTGCTGGTCACGAACGGCTGCTGCGTGACGAACGCCAACGCCATCTGCGCCGGGTCCAGGCCGTGTTTGCGGGCCAGGGCCACATAACGGCTGCACGCTGCTTCCGACTGCGGGTTGAAATAGCGGCTGAAGCGGCTGTATTCGGTCAGGCGGGCTTTTGCCGGGCGCGCACCGCCTTCGTATTTGCCGCTGAGCATGCCGAATGCCAGGGGCGAATAAGCCAGCAGACCGCACTGTTCGCGAATGGCGATTTCCGCCAGGCCCACTTCAAAGCTGCGGTTGAGCAGGTTGTAGGGGTTCTGGATCGACACCGCGCGGGTCCAGCCGCGGGCTTCGGCCAGGGCGAGGAACTTCATGGTGCCCCACGGCGTTTCGTTGGACAGACCGATGTGGCGGATCTTGCCGGCCTTCACCTGCGCGTCCAGCGCTTCGAGGGTTTCCTCCAGCGGCGTCAGGTCGTCTTCGTCCTTGTGCTTGTAGCCCAGCTGGCCGAAGAAGTTGGTGCTGCGCTCCGGCCAGTGCAACTGGTAGAGGTCGATCCAGTCGGTCTGCAGGCGCTTGAGGCTCGCATCCAGGGCTTCGACGATGTGCTGGCGGTTGTGGCGCAGGTGGCCGCCGCGGATATAGTCGATGGTGTTGCCGGGGCCGGCGATCTTGCTGGCGAGAATCCAGTCGGCGCGGTCGCCGCGGCTTTTGAAGTAATTCCCGATGTAGCGCTCGGTGGTGGCATAGGTGTCGGCCTTGGGTGGCACCGGGTACATTTCCGCCGTGTCGAGGAAGTTGATCCCCGCGGCCTTGGCCCGTTCGATCTGCGCGAAGGCCTCTGCCTCGCTGTTCTGCTCGCCCCAGGTCATGGTGCCCAAGGCTATCGCGCTTACGTGCAGATCGGTACGGCCCAGCTGTCGATAATCCATCGGGTGCTCCTTCGGGGAAAACAATCATAAAAGCAGGTTGAATTTTTTTTCGCAATCTGCATAATTGCCCACCTCTTTCTGCAGTGGAAGTGATGCGCCGCCTGCCGAAGAATCTTGCCGTTGAACGGACGCGCCGACCCGAGCCCCCGATAGCGTCTGTATCCGGCTGCCTTTGACTTGTCAAAGTACGCACTATTCAGTAAGATCCGCCGTCTAATTTACAGGGCGGCCCCTGAGGCTATTAAAGAATGACAACTTTTACTGCAAAACCGGAAACAGTTCAGCGCGACTGGTTTGTCGTCGACGCCGCTGGTCAGACTCTGGGTCGTCTGGCCACTGAAGTCGCCAGCCGTCTGCGTGGCAAGCACAAGCCTGAATACACCCCTCACGTTGACACCGGTGACTACATCGTGATCATCAACGCTGAGCAGGTACGTGTTACCGGCAACAAAGCGCAAGACAAAATGTACTACCGTCACTCCGGTTTCCCAGGCGGCATCAAGTCTTCCAATTTCGAAGGTCTGATCGCCAAGAAGCCTGAGGCCCCGATTGAAATCGCGGTTAAAGGCATGCTGCCGAAGGGCCCACTGGGTCGCGATATGTTTCGCAAGCTGAAAGTCTATGCGGGCGCTGCTCACCCTCATGCTGCTCAGCAGCCCCAAGAACTGAAGTTTTAACGGAATAGTTCATTATGTCGGCGACTCAAAATTACGGCACTGGCCGTCGCAAAACCGCAACCGCACGCGTTTTCCTGCGTCCGGGCACTGGTAACATCTCGATCAACAACCGCACTCTGGACAACTTCTTCGGCCGCGAAACTGCCCGCATGGTAGTTCGTCAGCCGCTGGAATTGACCGAGACTGTTGAAAAGTTCGACATCTACGTCACCGTTATCGGTGGCGGTGTAAGTGGTCAAGCTGGCGCAATCCGCCACGGTATCACTCGCGCTCTGATGCAGTACGACGAAACCCTGCGTGGCGCTCTGCGCAAAGCTGGCTTCGTGACTCGTGATGCTCGTGAAGTTGAACGTAAGAAAGTCGGTCTGCGTAAAGCGCGTAAGCGTCCGCAGTACTCGAAGCGTTAATTCGCTTTACGTTCCACAAAAACGCCCAGCCTCCTTACGGAGCTGGGCGTTTTTTATTGCCTGCTATTTATGCATAAATTTCGGCGTGACAACTTGCCACAGCCGTAGACCCCCTATACTACAAGGCTTGGAGCTGGAGCTCCGGGTAATTCCCTTGTCAGGGGTGGGGCTTTTCATTACCATTCGGCAAAATTTTTATAAGTTCAGATTTAATACTTAGTAGACGCCTGATTTAACAGGCCAAAAAGCTGATGGGAGAGGACTGAATGAGCAATGACGGCGTGAATGCAGGCCGGCGTCGCTTCTTGGTAGCAGCCACATCCGTGGTGGGTGCTGCAGGAGCGGTGGGGGCTGCGGTCCCGTTCGTGGGGTCATGGTTTCCCAGTGCCAAGGCGAAAGCCGCAGGTGCACCGGTGAAGGTGAATATCAGCAAGATCGAGCCAGGCCAGCAGATGATTGCTGAGTGGCGCGGTCAGCCGGTCTTCATTGTTCGTCGAACGGAGGAAATCCTGGGAAATCTGAAAAAGATCGAAGGCCAGTTGTCTGACCCCAAATCTGAGTTTTCCGACCAACCCGCCTACGCCAAAAACGAAGCACGTTCGATCAAGCCAGAGATTCTGCTGCTGGTCGGGCTGTGTACCCACCTGGGATGCTCACCTACTTTCCGCCCTGAAGTGGCGCCGGTCGACCTGGGCAAAGATTGGGTCGGCGGCTATTTCTGCCCCTGCCACGGTTCGCACTACGACCTGGCCGGACGCGTCTACAAGTCGCAACCTGCTCCACTGAACCTACCCGTGCCTCCGCATAACTACGAATCTAACGACATCATTGTCATTGGCCTCGACAAGGAGAACGCGTGATGAGTAAGTTCATGGATTGGGTGGATGCGCGCTTCCCCGCCACCAAAATGTGGGAAGACCATCTCAGCAAGTATTACGCGCCAAAAAACTTCAACTTCTTCTACTTCTTCGGCTCCCTGGCACTGCTGGTGCTGGTCAACCAGATCGTCACCGGCGTCTGGCTGACCATGAGCTACACCCCTTCGGCGGAGGAGGCATTCGCTTCCGTCGAATACATCATGCGTGACGTCGAGTACGGCTCGATCCTGCGCCTGTTGCACTCCACCGGCGCCTCGGCGTTCTTCATCGTGGTCTACCTGCATATGTTCCGTGGTTTGCTCTACGGTTCGTACCAGAAGCCTCGTGAGCTGGTGTGGGTGTTCGGCATGCTGATCTACCTGGCGCTGATGGCTGAAGCCTTCATGGGCTACCTGCTGCCGTGGGGCCAGATGTCGTACTGGGGCGCCCAGGTGATCATCTCGCTGTTCGGTGCGATCCCGGTGATCGGCAACGACCTGACGCAGTGGATCCGTGGTGACTACCTGATCTCGGGCATCACCCTGAACCGCTTCTTCGCCTTGCACGTAGTGGCCTTGCCGATCGTGATTCTCGGTCTGGTGGTGCTGCACATCCTGGCGCTGCACGAAGTGGGTTCCAACAACCCCGACGGTGTGGACATCAAGAAGCACAAGGACGAGAACGGCATCCCGCTGGATGGCATCCCGTTCCACCCGTACTACACCGTGAAAGACATTGTCGGTGTCGTCGTGTTCCTGTTCGTGTTCTGCTCGATCGTGTTCTTTTTCCCGGAGATGGGTGGTTATTTCCTGGAAAAACCTAACTTCGAACAGGCCAACGCCTTCAAGACACCTGTGCATATTGCCCCGGTCTGGTACTTCACGCCGTTCTACGCGATCTTGCGGGCGATCCCCGACAAGCTCATGGGCGTAATCGCCATGGGTGCGGCCATCGCGGTGCTGTTCGTGCTGCCTTGGCTCGACCGAAGCCCGGTCAAGTCCATGCGCTACAAGGGCTGGCTGAGTAAGATCTGGCTGTGGGTGTTCTGCATTGCGTTCGTGATCCTGGGTGTACTGGGCGTACTGGCGCCAACCCCTGAGCGCACGTTGCTGTCGCAGGTCTGCACCTTCCTGTACTTCGCCTACTTCATTCTGATGCCGTTCTATACCCGGCTAGAGAAGACCAAACCGGTTCCGGAAAGGGTGACTGGCTGATGAAAAAATTATTCGTTGCATTGATGCTTGCGGCGCTGCCGCTACTGTCCTTCGCTTCCGAGCAAGGCCCTGAGTTGGAAAAAGTCGCTATCGACGTGTCTGACAAAGCGGCCATGCAGGACGGCGCACGCACGTTCGCCAACTATTGCATGGGTTGCCACAGCGCCAAGTTCCAGCGTTACGAGCGTGTTGCCGATGACCTGGGCATCCCGCACGAGGTGATGCTCGACAAGCTGGTGTTCACCGGCGCCAAGATTGGCGACCACATGAATATCGGCATGCAGCCAGCGGACGCCAAGAACTGGTTCGGCGCTGCGCCGCCCGACCTGACTTTGGTGGCGCGGGTTCGCGGCACCGATTGGCTCTACGGCTACCTGAAATCCTTCTACGAAGACCCTGCGCGTCCATGGGGCGTGAACAACGTGGTGTTCCCGAACGTCGGTATGCCTAACGTTCTGGTCGGCCTGCAGGGTCGCCAAGTGATAGGATGCAAGCAGGTTCAGGTAGTCGAGGGCGGCAAGAAGCAATTTGACCCGTTGACCGGCACGCCGCTGACACATGAAGCGTGCGATCAACTGACCATCGTGCCCAAGTCCGGCGCGCTGAACGAAGAGCAGTTCGACGAGAAGGTCAAGAATCTCGTGACCTTCCTGGCCTACTCGGCCAACCCGGTCAAACTGCAGCACCAGCGCATTGGTACGTATGTCTTGCTGTACCTGGCTTTCTTCTTCGTATTCGCTTATCTGCTCAAGCGCGAATACTGGAAGGATGTGCATTGATCCAACCGTAAGCAATTGCTGTTAATCTTGCGCGCCCAGCGGCATCTCTAACCCGTAGCGACCTGGTCATCAGGTACTACTGAGATGCTCTCTGGGCGCGCTCGTTTTTGAGCTTTCGATAATTTCAACAAGCGAGGAGGACCGCCATGGGCGTGACCAATCGGTTGGCCTGTTACTCCGACCCCGCCGACCACTATTCCCACCGAGTACGCATCGTGCTCGCAGAGAAGGGTGTCAGCGCCGAGATCATCAGTGTGGAGGTGGGTCGTCACCCGCCGAAGCTGATCGAAGTGAACCCTTACGGCAGCTTGCCCACCCTGGTCGATCGTGACCTGGCGTTGTGGGAGTCAACCGTGGTGATGGAATATCTGGATGAGCGTTACCCGCATCCGCCTTTGCTGCCGGTGTACCCGGTGGCGCGTGCCAACAGCCGCCTGCTGATCCATCGGATTCAGCGCGACTGGTGCGGGCTGGTGGATTTGATTCTGGATTCGCGCAGCAAAGAGGCGGCCCGTGTCGTGGCGCGCAAGGAATTGCGCGAGAGCCTGACGGGCGTTTCGCCATTGTTCGCCGACAAGCCTTTTTTCCTCAGTGAGGAACAAAGCCTGGTGGATTGCTGCCTATTACCCATACTCTGGCGCTTGCCGATTATGGGCATTGAACTGCCGCGGCCGGCCAAGCCGCTGCTTGATTACATGGAGCGCCAGTTTGCGCGTGAGGCTTTCCAGGCGAGTCTGTCTGGTGTCGAACGCGATATGCGCTAAGGCTTAAGGAGCCGTTGATGAACTCCAGTCGACCCTACCTGGTTCGCGCGCTCTATGAGTGGATTGTGGACAACGATTGCACCCCGCACATGCTGGTCAATTCCGAGTTTCCTGCGGTTCAGGTTCCGCAGGGTTTTGCCAGCGACGGGCAGATTGTGCTGAACGTATCGCCCAGCGCAGTGCGCCACCTGCACATGGACAACGAGGCAGTCAGCTTCGAAGGGCGTTTCGGCGGTGTGCCGCATACGCTGTACGTGCCGATTGGCGCCATCCTCGGGATCTACGCCCGGGAAAATGGCCAAGGCATGGTGTTCGATCTGGAGTCGCCTTTCGAGGATGACGAAGCGATCGACGGGGAAGACGGCGATGATGTGCCGCCACCGGATACCGAGCCACCGCGTCCAAGCGGCCGGCCGAGTCTGAAAGTGGTGAAGTAAGCGGCTTTTGCCTTCGGGCGCGGCTGAAAAATGCCTCGGCGGTTGCCGGGGCATTTTTTTGCCTGGCCGTTGTAGATGAAAGTCATGCCTGGAACGGTGATCGTACAACCGCCATGGGCTATGATGCCTGTTCAGTTCACCAAGAAAGATGACCCAACATGGAAAACACCAACACCGCCCCTCGTCTTCCCCGCAAGCGCCGCAGCCTTGCCCAGGAATTGGTCACGGTGTTGTCCGAGCAGATCCGCGACGGCCAACTCAAGCGTGGCGACAAACTGCCTACCGAATCGGCGATCATGGACGCCCATGGCGTCAGCCGCACGGTGGTGCGTGAAGCCATCTCACGCTTGCAGGCGGCGGGGCAAGTGGAAACCCGCCACGGTATCGGCACCTTTGTCTTGGATACGCCAAGCCCCAGCGGTTTCCGCATTGACCCGGCCACCATCGTGACCCTGCGCGATGTGCTGGCGATCCTGGAGCTGCGTATCAGCCTGGAAGTGGAATCCGCGGGCCTGGCCGCGTTGCGCCGCAGCGACGAACAACTGGCCGGCATGCGTGCCGCCCTCGACGCCTTGAATGAAAGCGCCGCCCATGCTGGCGATGCGGTGGCGTCGGACTTCCAGTTCCACCTGCAGATTGCCCTGTCCACCGGCAACCGCTACTTCACCGACATCATGACGCACCTGGGCACCAGCATCATTCCGCGTACCCGCCTGAACTCGGCACGCCTGGCCCAGGATGACCAGCAGCACTACATGAAGCGCTTGAGCCGCGAGCACGAAGAAATCTACGAAGCGATCGCGCGCCAGGATTCGGATGCGGCGCGGGCGGCGATGCGCTTGCATTTGACCAACAGTCGCGAGCGGCTGCGCCATGCTCACGAAGAAGCAGAGGCGCAGCGGGGTTAAGGGTAGGTCACGACCTCAAGCGCCACATCAGTGATGGGCTCGTTAAGATCGAACGGGACGGTGAGGAATCGTTTAACTACCTCGTATTGGGTAGCGGCACCTTCAAATTCGAGAATGTCTCCTTTGTAAATCACGCCATCAAAGGTGATCTGCTGTTTTTTGCCGTCCGGCATATTGAGCTCGTATTTCATGGTCTTCACACGCCAGTGTTGGAGGGTGGAGTGTTGCTTTATCTGCATGCGCAAACGGCCGTGAATACCGGTCCAGATACGTCCCCGGGGCAGGTCTGGTGCCTGCGACGAGAGCGATGCGGTGCGGATAAGCGCTGTGTCACTGCGAGACCGTTATCATCAACGGATCAGAATAGAACCTTCCCGATTCGCTGTTTATCGCGTATCGCACCTGCACCGTTTGGTTGACGAATTTCTTCAAGTCATCGGCAGCGATATCGAGCTTGAGATTCGACTCCTTCACGTAATCTTCCTTGTTGGGGTCGTACTGTCCGGCGTTCTTTTCCTGCCCTTCGGCTTCCGGGGACTCGGGGTCCGGTCCTACGATGATAGATACCTGGGCGCTTGCGGAAACCTCATTGGGCTCGGGGATGGAAAACTCTATGCGTGCGCCGCTTGCCAGGCTCACTTGAGCCGGGCAAGAAGCGTCGCCGCCGACAAGGCTCGGGGCTTTAATGGCCATGATTGAGTGCTCCTTTGCACAGAAGCCAGAGAGCCTGGCTCCTATGCGGGGTTATCGCCCTCGTTGAAAATCGGCGTAACTGTTAGAAATCACAGTCACGACAAACGGTACGGCTCAAGCCGGCGTATTGGGTGTGTAGTCCTTCAGCAGCAAGTACGTACTCCACCCCCACCAATCAGCGGTCCAGTGTTTGTCGTTCAGGTCATTCACGTCCTTGCGTCGCAGCACCTTGTCGCCTTCCATCTTGAACAGCGGCGAAAAGTTATTCGCCGGGTTCTGTGCTGCATTCAGGTCCGGCACATACAGCGGCGCCTTGAAGGTGGCCGGGGAGGGCGCGACACCGCTGATAAACGCGTCGAAGACCTCATCGGCCGACGCCTGCACGGCGCGTTTGACCTGCGCCCGGTTGGCCGCGTCGCCGGCGTCGAAATAGCGTTTATCGCCGTAGGCATGCCATTCGTCACCGACTGCATTGCGCACCTTGAGCCCGAACTTGCTGTCTTCATCGTGCATGAAGCGACTGATCAGCGAGCCCAGCTCCCCAGGCGTCACCACGGCGGCCAGCTGTTTGCGCGGCACGCGCAGGTGGCCGGCGGAAAACAGATCGGTCAAGAAGTGATCGGCAAAACTGTTCATCGCATAGGCCAGCTCCAGCGCCTGGTCGGTGCCGCTTTGATGGGCGATGACGGCTTGTTGCAGCGCCGCCGTATGCCCGGCCAGGTAAGCCGACAACGCCCATTCGCCAAAGTGGTCGGCGTTGTCCGCCGCCAGCTTCAAGTAGCGGCCCAGGGGGAACAGTGCCGAGACCGCGCTGCCGCCGCCGGTGATGCGGTTCCACTCTTCAGACAACGTATCTCCGAGCAAGGCGTAGGCGTCGTGGGCGGATTTGCCGTCCTTGATCGCCTGGTTGACCGCGTTGATCTCCTTTTGCATCACCGCCAGGATCTTGTGTGCTTCCTCCCGTGACGCCGGCAGTCCTGCCAGTGAGTTGAATGCGGCGTTAAAGCGTTGCACGCGTTCGGCAGGCGAGGCGCCATCACTGATGGGTTGGCCCGGGATGCCATAAAAGTCACCGCCCAGGGCGATCACTTGCCCGTAAGTCAGCGCCAGGCCGTTGGGCAGGTGCAGCTCGACGAGTCGGGCGGCAATCGCCGGGGCGTCTTTGGCGAAGCGCAACAGTGTGTCGTCGCCGATGGCAGTGTGTTCACCGCCTTCGAAACGCAGGGAGGGTAGGTTTTTTGCGGGTGCTGCGGGTGCTGCGAGTTCAAGACCGGACATGTTAGCTCCTTGCTATGTCGTAGGAATCTTCCTTTATTACTGTATGTATATACAGCTATTCGAGCATAGAGGAAAAAACTCCTACGTCAATGCGCTCTCTCTCAACAGGCGGTTCGATGAATTGCAGTTGACGAAATATTTTATAGTTGTACGATGACGTATGACATAAGCAAAACCAACAACAACCTTTCGCCAGAAAGTCTTTGCCCAGGGTGTTCGAATAATGAATCCACAAGAACTGAAGTCCATCCTCTCCCACGGTCTGCTGTCTTTTCCCGTGACCGATTTCAACGCCCAGGGTGATTTTCACCAGGCCGGCTATATCAAACGTCTGGAGTGGCTGGCCCCCTACGGCGCCACTGCGTTGTTCGCCGCCGGCGGCACCGGTGAGTTTTTCTCCCTCGCGGCCAGCGAATATTCTCAGGTTGTGAAGACCGCGGTGGATACCTGCGCCACCAGCGTGCCGATCCTCGCCGGTGTCGGCGGTTCGACCCGCCAGGCCATCGAATACGCTCAGGAAGCCGAGCGTCTCGGTGCCAAAGGCTTGCTGCTGCTCCCGCACTATTTGACCGAAGCCAGCCAGGACGGGGTTGCCGCCCACGTGGAAGCGGTGTGCAAGTCGGTCAAGATCGGCGTGGTGGTTTACAACCGCAACGTCTGCCGCCTGACTGCGCCTTTGCTGGAGCGCCTGGCCGAACGTTGCCCGAACCTGATCGGCTACAAGGACGGCCTGGGTGACATTGAATTGATGGTGTCGATCCGCCGTCGTCTGGGCGACCGTTTCAGCTACCTGGGCGGCCTGCCGACTGCAGAGGTTTACGCCGCTGCCTACAAGGCCCTGGGCGTGCCGGTGTATTCCTCGGCGGTGTTCAACTTCATCCCGAAAACCGCGATGGATTTCTATCACGCCATCGCCCGCGACGATCACGCCACCGTCGGCAAGATCATCGATGACTTCTTCCTGCCGTACCTGGACATCCGTAACCGCAAGGCCGGCTACGCGGTGAGCATCGTCAAGGCGGGCGCCAGAATCGTCGGCTATGACGCCGGCCCGGTTCGCACGCCACTGACCGATCTGCTGCCGGAAGAATACGAAGCCCTGGCCGCGCTGATCGACAAGCAAGGCCCGCAATAACTTATCTATAAGGCCGCTGAGCAATCAGCGGCCTTTTGCGTCAGGAGAAGATTCGTGTCCCAAGCCAAACGTTTTGAAAACTACATCAACGGCCAATGGGTGGCTGGCGCTGATTATTGCGTCAACCTCAACCCGTCGGAGTTGTCCGATGTCATTGGCGAATATGCCAAGGCGGATGTCGCCCAGGTCAACGCTGCCATCGATGCCGCCCGCGCTGCGTTCCCGGCCTGGTCGACGTCCGGTATCCAGGCTCGCCACGACGCACTCGATAAAGTCGGCAGCGAAATCCTCGCCCGGCGCGAAGAGCTCGGCACGCTGCTGGCTCGGGAAGAGGGCAAGACCCTGCCTGAAGCCATTGGCGAAGTGACCCGCGCCGGTAATATCTTCAAGTTCTTCGCCGGCGAGTGTCTGCGCCTGTCCGGCGACTACGTGCCGTCGGTGCGACCGGGCGTCAATGTCGAAGTCACCCGCGAAGCCCTCGGCGTGGTCGGCCTGATCACCCCGTGGAACTTCCCGATTGCCATCCCCGCGTGGAAAATCGCTCCGGCCCTGGCCTACGGCAACTGCGTGGTGATCAAGCCGGCGGAGCTGGTGCCGGGCTGTGCCTGGGCCCTGGCAGAAATCATCTCCCGCGCCGGTTTCCCCGCCGGTGTGTTCAACCTGGTGATGGGCAGCGGGCGGGTAGTGGGCGATGTGTTGGTCAACAGCCCGAAAGTCGACGGCATCAGCTTCACTGGTTCGGTCGGCGTCGGGCGTCAGATCGCGGTCAGTTGTGTCTCGCGCCAGGCCAAGGTGCAGTTGGAAATGGGCGGCAAGAACCCGCAGATCATTCTCGATGACGCCGACCTCAAGCAAGCCGTCGAGCTGTCGGTACAGAGCGCGTTCTATTCCACCGGCCAGCGTTGCACCGCCTCCAGCCGCTTGATCGTCACCGCCGGTATTCACGATCAGTTCGTCGCGGCCATGGCCGAGCGCATGAAGTCGATCAAGGTCGGCCACGCGTTGAAAAGCGGCACCGACATTGGCCCGGTCGTCTCCCAGGCCCAGTTGGACCAGGACTTGAAATACATCGACATCGGCCAGAGCGAAGGTGCGCGGCTGGTGAGCGGTGGCGGCCTGGTGACCTGCGACACCGAAGGCTACTACCTGGCGCCGACGCTGTTCGCCGACAGCGAGGCGGCCATGCGGATCAGCCGCGAAGAGATCTTCGGCCCGGTGGCCAACGTGGTGCGCGTGGCGGACTACGAGGCGGCGCTGGCCATGGCCAACGACACCGAGTTCGGTTTGTCGGCGGGCATCGCCACCACCTCGCTGAAATACGCCAACCACTTCAAGCGCCACTCCCAGGCCGGGATGGTGATGGTCAACCTGCCGACTGCCGGCGTGGACTATCACGTTCCGTTCGGTGGGCGTAAAGGTTCATCCTACGGTTCGCGCGAGCAAGGTCGCTATGCGCAAGAGTTCTACACCGTGGTGAAAACCAGCTACATCGGTTCGTAACACTGTAGGAGCGAGCTTGCTCGCGAAAAATCTCAACGAATACGCAGGCATTCAGGGGGCACGCGGTGCCTTTGAGTTTTTCGCGAGCAAGCTCGCTCCTACAACGTTCCGTTCGGTGGCCGTAAAGGTTCATCCTACGGTTCGCGTGAGCAAGGTCGCTATGCGCAAGAGTTCTACACCGTGGTGAAAACCAGCTACATCGGTTCGTAACACTGTAGGAGCGAGCTTGCTCGCGAAAAATTTCAACGAATACGCAGGTATTCAGGGGGCATGCGGTGCCTTTGAGTTTTTCGCGAGCAAGCTCGCTATGCGCAAGAGTTCTACACCGTGGTGAAAACCAGCTACATCGGTTCGTAACACTGTAGGAGCGAGCTTGCTCGCGAAAAATTTCAACGAATACGCAGGTATTCAGGGGGGCACGCGGTGCCTTTGAGTTTTTCGCGAGCAAGCTCGCTCCTACAGGGGCGGCGTCCAGCAACACATAAATATCACCCGCAAAAAAAATAATTAGTGGGAGTACTTCTACATGCAAGCGACCAAACCGACCCATGTCCGCTATTTGATCCTGCTCATGCTGTTTCTGGTGACCACGATCAACTATGCCGACCGGGCCACCATCGCAATTGCGGGTTCCAGCCTGCAAAAAGACCTCGGCATCGACGCGGTCACCCTCGGTTACATCTTCTCTGCATTCGGTTGGGCCTACGTGGCCGGGCAAATCCCCGGCGGCTGGCTGCTCGATCGGTTCGGCTCGAAAAAAGTCTATGCCCTGAGCATCTTCACCTGGTCACTGTTCACCATATTGCAAGGCTATGTCGGTGAGTTCGGTGTCTCCACGGCAGTCGTGGCGCTGTTCATGCTGCGCTTTATGGTGGGCCTGGCCGAAGCGCCATCCTTCCCGGGTAACGCGCGCATCGTGGCCGCCTGGTTCCCCACCGCCGAACGCGGCACGGCCTCGGCGATCTTCAACTCGGCGCAGTACTTCGCCACGGTGCTGTTCGCGCCGCTGATGGGCTGGATCGTCTACAGCTTCGGCTGGCAGCACGTGTTTATCGTGATGGGCGTGATCGGCGTCCTGTTCTCGCTGGTCTGGCTGAAAGTTATCCACAGCCCGCGCCAGCATCCGCTGATCAACGAAGCCGAGTTCAATCACATCGCGGCCAACGGTGCGATGGTCGATATGGACCAGGACAAGGGCAAGGGTAAGAAAACCGACGGTCCGAAGTGGGATTACATCCGCCAGTTGCTGACCAACCGCATGATGCTCGGCGTGTACCTGGGCCAGTACTGCATCAACGGCATCACCTACTTCTTCCTGACCTGGTTCCCGGTGTACCTGGTGCAGGACCGCGGCATGACCATTCTCAAGGCCGGGTTCATTGCCTCATTGCCGGCGATCTGCGGGTTTATCGGCGGTGTGTTGGGCGGGGTGATCTCCGACTACCTGCTGCGCAAAGGTCATTCCCTGACCTTCGCCCGCAAGGCGCCGATCATTGGCGGCCTGCTGATCTCCAGCAGCATCGTGGCCTGCAACTACGTGGATATCGAGTGGATGGTGGTGGGCTTCATGGCCTTGGCCTTCTTCGGCAAAGGCGTTGGCGCACTGGGTTGGGCGGTGGTGTCCGACACCTCGCCGAAACAGATCGCCGGGCTCAGTGGCGGCCTGTTCAACACCTTCGGTAACCTGGCGTCGATCACCACGCCGATTGTCATCGGTTACATCATCAGCACCACCGGTTCGTTCAAATGGGCGCTGGTGTTTGTCGGCGCGAACGCGCTGGTGGCCGTGTTCAGTTACCTGGTGATTGTCGGCCCGATCAAACGCGTGGTGCTCAAAGAGCCGCCAAGCCAAGGGCCTGAGTTGACCAACCTTACCCAAGCGCATTCCTGAAGGGGCCGTGTGATGCAGTTGATTGAACATGCTGACTCGCCGCGCTCGATTCGTTTGCACGAGCGCGACAACGTGGTGATCGTGGTCAATGACCAGGGTGTACCGGCCGGGACCGAGTTCCCGGACGGCCTGGTGACCGTGGATTTCATTCCACAAAGCCACAAAGTGACCCTCGAAGATATCCCCGAAGGCGGTCGGATCATTCGCTACGGCCAAACCATCGGTTACGCCCTGGCGCCGATCCCGCGTGGCAGTTGGGTGCAGGAAGATCAACTGCGCATGCCCACCGCGCCGCCGCTGGACAGCTTGCCGCTGTCCACCGAGGTGCCAGCGGCCCAGGCGCCGCTGGAAGGCTTTACCTTCGAGGGCTATCGCAATGCCGACGGCACCGTGGGCACGCGCAATATCCTCGGCATCACCACCACCGTGCAGTGCGTCACCGGTGTGCTGGACCATGCGGTCAAGCGCATCAAGGACGAGTTGCTGCCCAAGTACCCGCATGTCGATGACGTGGTGGCGTTGACCCACAGCTACGGCTGCGGGGTGGCGATCACCGCGACGGATGCGTATATCCCGATCCGCACCGTGCGCAACCTGGCACGCAACCCGAACCTGGGGGGCGAAGCCCTGGTGATCAGCCTGGGCTGCGAGAAATTGCAGGCCGGGCAGGTGATGCACGACAACGACAGTTCCGTCGACCTGAGCGAACCGTGGCTGTATCGCCTGCAGGATTCCAGCCACGGGTTTAGCGAGATGATCGAGCAGATCATGGCCCTGGCCGAGGTGCGCCTGAAGAAGCTCGACCAGCGCCGCCGGGAAACCGTGCCGGCGTCCGAGCTGATCCTGGGCATGCAGTGCGGCGGCAGTGATGCGTTTTCCGGCATCACCGCCAACCCGGCGCTGGGGTTCGCTTCGGACTTGTTGCTGCGAGCGGGGGCGACGGTGATGTTTTCCGAAGTCACTGAGGTGCGTGATGCCATCTACCTGCTGACTTCTCGTGCGCAAACCAAGGAAATCGCCGAGGAACTGGTACGGGAAATGGACTGGTACGACCGTTATCTGGCCAAGGGCGAGGCGGATCGCAGCGCCAATACCACGCCGGGGAACAAGAAGGGCGGGTTGTCGAACATTGTCGAGAAGTCCCTGGGCTCCATCGTCAAGTCCGGCAGCAGCGCGATCAACGGCGTGCTCGGCCCGGGTGAACGCTTCAAGGGCAAAGGCTTGATCTTTTGCGCCACGCCGGCCAGCGACTTCGTGTGCGGCACCTTGCAACTGGCGGCGGGGATGAACCTGCATGTGTTCACCACCGGGCGTGGCACGCCTTACGGGCTGGCGATGGCGCCGGTGGTGAAGGTCTCGACCCGCACGGAGCTGGCGCAGCGCTGGCCGGACCTGATCGATATCGACGCCGGGCGCATCGCCACCGGGCGTGCGAGCATTGAGGAGTTGGGGTGGGAGTTGTTCCACTTCTACCTGGATGTAGCCAGCGGCAGGAAGCAGACGTGGGCGGAGCAGCACAAGCTGCATAACGACATTACGTTGTTCAACCCGGCGCCGATTACCTGAGACCGAGTCGCCGTTATCGGGGGCAAGTCGAGTCGTCGCACCGCCCCTCCCACATAGGGTCTGCGGTGTTCATCCGTTGTGTGTCTGACGCAGATTCAGTGTGGGAGGGGCGGTGCGACGACTCGACTTGCCCCCGATAGCGGCGACCCTATGTGGGAGGGGGCTTGCCCCCGATAGCGGTCTATCAGGCGCCATTGGGCCGTATGGCTTATCATTAGCCCCCTAACGACGCCCACCAAGGTTCTCCCCGGCATGCTGGCTATCTTCCTCACCACCCTCACCATCACCGCGCCGGTGTTTGCCATGTTGTTCCTCGGTGTGCTGCTCAAGCGCATCAACTGGATCAACGACAGCTTTATCCACACGGCATCGTCCCTGGTGTTCAACGTCACCATGCCGGCGCTGCTGTTTCTCGGCATCCTGCATGCCGACCTGCATTCGGCGCTCAAGCCGGGTTTGCTGATCTACTTCGTCGTCGCCACGCTGTTGAGCTTTGCCCTGGCCTGGGGCTGGGCGATTTTGCGCTGCAAGCGTGAAGACCGGGGCATCTACACCCAGGGCGCGTTTCGCGGCAACAACGGGGTGATCGGCCTGGCGCTGGCGGCCAGTATGTACGGTGATT
The DNA here is from genome assembly GCF_023651955.1 of Pseudomonas sp. Y39-6. Classification (NCBI taxonomy): domain Bacteria; kingdom Pseudomonadati; phylum Pseudomonadota; class Gammaproteobacteria; order Pseudomonadales; family Pseudomonadaceae; genus Pseudomonas; species Pseudomonas sp. Y39-6. Next base: position 1,102,297 of record NZ_CP069594.1, read on the forward strand.
ACGGCATCTCCCTCGGCGCGATCCTCGCGGCGCTGGTGATCCTGTTCTACAACACGCTGTCGACCATTGTGCTGGCGGTGTACAGCCCGGTGATCAAGTCCGACCCGTGGAGCATCTGCAAAAGTGTGCTGGCCAACCCGCTGATCATCAGCGTGATCGTTGCCGCGCCGTTCGCCTATTTCCAGATCGGCTTGCCGGGCTGGCTGGAAAAATCCGCGCAGTACCTGGCCGACATGACGTTGCCGTTGGCGCTGATCTGCATTGGCGGCACCTTGTCGCTGGCGGCGTTGCGCAAGAGCGGCAACATGGCGCTGAGCGCGAGCTTGATGAAGATGGTCTGGCTGCCGGTGGTCGCCACCCTGGGGGCGTGGTTGCTCGGGTTTCGCGGGCCGGAACTGGGGATTCTGTTCCTGTACTTCGGCGCACCGACGGCGGCCGCGAGCTTTGTGATGGCCAGGGCGGCGCAGGGGAATCATGAGCTGGCGGCGGCGATTATCGTGATCACCACCTTGATGGCGGCGGTGACCACGAATATCGGGATTTTTGTGTTGCAGGCGGGCGGGTGGATCTGAGCTGTGCCGGTGATAGCTACCTGACCATCACTACTTGTCCGCCTGATACGCCTCAATCACTTCCTGCGCCGCGCGAAACGCCTCGATCGCCGCCGGCACACCGGCATACACCGCGCAATGCAGCAGTGCTTCGCGGATTTCTTCGACGGTGCAGCCATTGTTCAGCGCGCCGCGCACATGGCCTTTGAGTTCCTGCGGGCACTTGAGCGCGGTGAGGGCGGCGAGGGTGATCAGGCTGCGCGTCTTCAGCGGCAAGCCTTCGCGGTTCCACACGCTGCCCCAGGCATGTTCGTTGACGAAGTCCTGCAGCGGCTGGGTGAATTCGGTGGCGTTGCCCAGGGCGCGATCGACGAACGCATCGCCCATCACCTGACGACGCATTTCAACTCCGGGCTTTTTCTGATCGGTCATTGCGATTCCCTCTTGTGTTGGCGGCGCCAGGCTCGCAGCGTGCTGAACAACAGGAAAGCCACCAGCACTGGCAGGACGTAATACAGCATCAGTTGTTCAAGTTTGTTGGCCAAGCCCATGCCGGTGGTGAATGCCATCACATGCAGCCCATACACCAGGTACAAGCCCAGCAGCACCAGACCTTCGGCACGGGTCACACGGTAGCCGGTATAAAACACCGGCAGGCACAACACCACCACGCCGAGCATCACCGGCAGGTCGAAATCCAGGGCATTGGGCGACACCGACAGCGGCGAGGGCGCGAGCAGGGCGGTCAGCCCCAGTACGCCCAGCAGGTTGAACAGGTTGCTGCCGATCACGTTACCCACGGCGATATCCCGCTGGCCGCGCAGGGCCGCGATCAGCGAGGTGGCCAGGCACGGCAGTGAAGTGCCGACGCCGATCAGCGTCAAGCCGATGATGCGTTCCGACAGGCCCAGGTCGCTCGCCACATCCACCGCCGCACCCAGCAACAAATGCCCGGCCAGCACCAGCACCAGCAAGCCGCCGAACATCAGCAATACGCTGCTCAACCAGGGCGCCTTGGCCACCGTGTCCAGTGTGCGCGGGCGCCGTGAATGGCGGGTCTGGTAGTGCAGCACGCCGAGGTAGGCCAGCAGGGCCGCGAGCAGCAGCGAACCGTCGAGTGGCGTCAGTTCTTCATTGGCCGCCAGGGTAAACACCAGCAGGCCGGCGAGGATCATCACCGGGATATCCAGGCGCACCAGTTGCCGCGAGACCCGCAGCGGAATGATCAGCGCCGACAGGCCCAGGGTGACGAGGATGTTGAAAATGCTGCTGCCGATCACACTGCCCACGGCAATGTCGGTATTGCCGGCGAGGGTGGCTTGCAGGCTGACGGTCATCTGCGGCGCACTGCTGCCGAAGGCGACGATCGTCAGGCCGATGATCAGCGGGCGGACCTTGAGGCTGGCAGCCAGGCGCACCGCGGCGCGCACCAGGATTTCGGCGCCGACGATCAGCAGCAGCAGGCCGCTGATCAATTCGATCAGGCTCCAGGGCGAGAGGGCGGTTAATCCGAAAATGGCCAGGGCTCCGTCGTCAATTGCTCAGGGCTTGCACACGAACCCGTGCGGTGCCGCTGCTCAGCATGCCCAGTTGCGCGGCGGCCTGGCGCGACAGATCGATCAGCCGCCCACGGGTGTGCGGGCCGCGATCATTGATGCGTACCACCACGGATTTGTCGGTATCGAGATTGGTCACCTTGACCTGCGTGCCGAAAGGCAGGCGCCGATGGGCGGCGGTCAGGGCGTTCTGGTTGAAAGGTTCACCGCTGGCGGTTTTTTTGCCATGGTGCTTGGCGCCGTAGTAAGACGCGGTGCCGGTTTCGTCGTAGCCGTTGGGGTCGATGAGGCTGCTGGCGCAACCGGCCAGCAAAGAGAACACGGCTAAAAGGCCAAGTAAGCGCTTCATTCAAGGTATCCCCTTATCAAATGTGGGAGGGGGCTTGCTCCCGATAGTGGAGTGTCAGTCATTGGTGTTTTGACTGAATCACCGCTATCGGGAGCAAGCCCCCTCCCACAGGAGGTCCGAGTCGAGCATGAAATCTCACTCGGCCCTTTCATCGCGATCAGCCTTCGAGCTTGCTTTTCAGCAGTTCGTTCACCTGTTGCGGGTTGGCCTTGCCCTTGGAGGCTTTCATGGCCTGGCCGACAAAGAAGCCGAACATCTTGCCGCGCTTGGCTTCGTCTGCCGCGCGGTACTGTTCGACCTGCTCCGCGTTGGCCGCGAGCATTTCATCGAGCACCGCCGAGATGGCGCCGCTGTCGGTGACTTGCTTGAGGCCGCGCTTCTCGATGATCTCGTCGCTGCTGCCCTCACCGCTGGCCATGGCTTCGAACACAGTCTTGGCGATTTTGCCGGAGATGGTGTTGTCTTTGATGCGCAGCAGCATGCCGCCCAACTGCTCGGCCGAGACCGGCGCTTCGTCGATTTCCAGGCCCTGTTTGTTCAGCAGGCTGCCCAATTCCACCATCACCCAGTTGGCCGCCAGCTTGGCGTCCCCGGCGATGCTCACGACTTTTTCAAAGTAGTCGGCTTGCTCACGGCTCGACGCCAGGACGCTGGCGTCGTAGACCGACAGGCCGAACTGCGCCTGGAAGCGCTCGCGTTTCTGCGGCGGCAATTCCGGCAGGGTGGCGCGCACGTCATTGAGGAACGAGTCCTCGATGACCACTGGCAACAGGTCCGGATCGGGGAAGTAACGGTAGTCGTTGGCTTCCTCTTTGCTGCGCATGGCGCGGGTTTCGTCTTTGTTCGGGTCGTACAGGCGAGTTTGCTGGATCACCTTGCCGCCGTCTTCGATCAGTTCGATCTGGCGACGCACCTCGGTGTTGATCGCCTTCTCGATGAAACGGAACGAGTTGACGTTCTTGATCTCGCAGCGGGTGCCGTACTCGGCCTGGCCCTTTGGCCGGACCGACACGTTGCAGTCGCAGCGCAGCGAGCCTTCGGCCATGTTGCCGTCGCAGATGCCCAGGTAGCGCACCAGCGCGTGGATCGTCTTGACGTAGGCCACGGCTTCCTTGGCGCTGCGCATGTCTGGCTCGGACACGATCTCCAGCAACGGCGTGCCGGCGCGGTTCAGGTCGATGCCGGTGGCACCGTTGAACTCTTCATGCAGGCTCTTGCCGGCGTCTTCTTCCAGGTGCGCGCGGGTTACGCCGACACGCTTGATGGTGCCGTCTTCCAGCGGGATATCCAGGTAGCCTTTGCCGACAATCGGCAACTCCATCTGGCTGATCTGATAGCCCTTGGGCAGGTCCGGGTAGAAGTAGTTCTTGCGCGCGAACACGCTGTGCTGGCCGATCTCGGCGTCAATCGCCAGGCCGAACATCACCGCCATGCGTACCGCTTCCTGGTTCAGCACCGGCAACACACCGGGCATGCCCAGGTCTACCAGGCTCGCCTGGGTGTTGGGTTCTGCGCCGAACGTGGTGGCGCTACCGGAGAAAATCTTCGATTGGGTGGCGAGCTGGGTATGAATCTCCAGCCCGATCACGACTTCCCATTGCATAGTGTTCTCCTCAGAAGCCGGTAGGGGTGCGAGTGTGCCAGTCGGTGTTCAACTGGTACTGGTGCGCCACATTGAGCAGGCGGCCTTCCTGGAAGTACGGGGCAAGCAATTGCACGCCGACCGGCAGGCCATCGACGAAACCGGCGGGCATGGACAAGCCCGGCAAGCCCGCGAGGTTGGCGGTGATGGTGTACAGGTCTTCCAGATACTCGGCGATCGGGTCGCCGGTCTTGGCGCCGATCTTCCAGGCCGGGTTCGGCGTGGTTGGGCCGAGGATCACGTCGACTTCTTCGAACGCCGCCATGAAGTCGTTCTTGATCAGGCGACGGATTTTTTGCGCCTTGAGGTAGTACGCGTCGTAGTAACCGGCCGACAGGGCGTAGGCACCGACCATGATCCGGCGCTGCACTTCGGCACCGAAGCCTTCGCCACGGGAACGTTTGTACAGGTCGTTGAGGTCTTTCGGGTTTTCGCAGCGGTAACCGAAACGCACGCCGTCGAACCGCGACAGGTTGGAGGACGCTTCGGCCGGCGCGATCACGTAGTACGCCGGAATCGCGTGCTGGTTGTTCGGCAGGCTGATTGGCTTGATCACGGCGCCGAGCTTTTCCAGCTCCTTGACGCTGTTGTGGACCAGTTCGGCGATACGCGGGTCGAGGCCGGCGCTGAAATATTCGTTCGGTACGCCGATGCGCAGGCCTTTGAGCGAGGTATTGAGGCTGGCGCTGTAGTCCGGCACCGGCTCGTCGACGCTGGTGGAGTCCTGTGCGTCGAAGCCTGCCATACCTTGTAACAATATTGCGCAGTCTTCGGCAGTGCGTGCCAGGGTACCGCCCTGATCAAGGCTGGAGGCGTAGGCGATCATGCCCCAGCGGGACACGCGACCGTAGGTCGGCTTCAGCCCGGTGAGGTTGGTGAACGCGGCGGGCTGGCGGATCGAGCCGCCGGTGTCGGTGGCCGTGGCCGCCGGCAGGAAGCGCGCGGCAACCGCCGCCGCCGAACCACCGGACGAGCCGCCTGGCACGCAGTCCAGGTTCCACGGGTTTTTCACCGCGCCGTAGTAGCTCGACTCGTTGGCCGAGCCCATGGCGAATTCGTCCATGTTGGTCTTGCCCAGGGTCACGGCCCCGGCGGCGGCCAGCTTGGACACCACGGTGGCGTCGTAGGGCGCCTTGAAGTTGTCGAGCATCTTCGAGCCGCAGCTGGTGCGAATGCCCTGGGTGCAGAACAAGTCCTTGTGGGCGATCGGTGCGCCCAGCAGCGCGCCGTTCTCACCGTTGGCGCGACGTGCGTCGGCGGCCTTGGCCTGGCTCAAGGCCAGCTCCTCGGTGATGCTGATGAAGCTGTTGACCTTGGGGTCGAGCTCGGCGATACGCGCCAGCAAGGTCTTGGTCAGCTCTTCGGAAGAAAACTTTTTGTCGGCGAGACCGCGGGCGATCTCGGCCAGAGTCATGTGATGCATGAAAGGCTCTTTCCCTTTAGTCGATGACTTTCGGAACCAGATACAGGCCGTTTTCGACCGCTGGCGCGATGGACTGGTAGGCCTCGCGATGATTGACTTCGGTCACGACGTCTGCGCGCAGGCGCTGGGTGGCTTCCAGCGGGTGAGCCAGGGGCTCGATGCCGTCGGTATTCACGGCCTGCATTTGGTCAACCAGCCCGAGAATGCTGTTCAGGGCTGCGGTGGTCTGTGGAAGATCGGCATCATTCAGGCCAAGCGAGGCCAGATGTGCGATTTTTTCCACGTCGGAGCGTTCAAGCGCCATGGGATTCTCCAGTGGAAAACAGAACGGAGGGCGTCCGTGTGTTAGATTGTCGGAACACTACCGCATTTCTACGGTCATATGGCCGCGATTGTGGGGGTTGGTGCGTAGAAAGTCGGCCAATTTAGCACATTGGCGCCTTGCCCAAAATCCCTGTCGTTGTTAGAGTTTGCCGCACTTTTTTACCCACGCGTTGCCTAGGGTCCTTTCCCCATGTTCAAGAAACTGCGTGGCATGTTTTCCAGCGATCTTTCCATTGACCTGGGCACTGCCAACACCCTTATTTACGTGCGCGAGCGCGGTATCGTCCTGAATGAGCCATCGGTTGTGGCTATTCGGACCCATGGTAATCAGAAAAGTGTCGTTGCCGTCGGCACCGAGGCCAAGCGCATGCTCGGCCGAACACCAGGCAATATCGCGGCCATTCGTCCGATGAAAGACGGCGTGATCGCCGACTTCAGTGTCTGCGAGAAGATGCTGCAGTACTTCATCAACAAGGTTCACGAAAACAGTTTTCTGCAGCCCAGCCCTCGTGTGCTGATCTGCGTACCGTGCAAGTCCACCCAGGTGGAGCGTCGTGCCATCCGTGAATCGGCCCTTGGTGCCGGTGCCCGTGAAGTGTTCCTGATCGAAGAGCCGATGGCTGCTGCGATCGGTGCCGGCCTGCCGGTTGAAGAAGCGCGCGGTTCGATGGTGGTGGATATCGGTGGTGGTACCACTGAAATCGCCCTGATTTCCCTGAACGGTGTGGTGTATGCCGAATCCGTCCGTGTGGGCGGTGACCGCTTCGACGAAGCGATCATCACTTATGTGCGTCGCAACTACGGCAGCCTGATCGGCGAATCCACCGCCGAGCGCATCAAGCAGGAAATCGGTACCGCTTATCCGGGCGGCGAAGTGCGCGAAGTCGATGTGCGCGGTCGCAACCTGGCCGAAGGCGTGCCACGTGCCTTCACCCTGAACTCCAATGAAGTGCTCGAGGCTCTGCAAGAGTCCCTGGCCACCATCGTTCAGGCGGTGAAGAGCGCGCTGGAGCAATCGCCGCCGGAGCTGGCTTCCGATATCGCCGAGCGTGGCCTGGTACTGACCGGTGGTGGCGCCTTGCTGCGCGACCTCGATAAGTTGCTGGCCCAGGAAACCGGCCTGCCGGTGATCGTCGCCGAAGACCCGCTGACCTGCGTCGCCCGTGGCGGTGGCCGTGCACTGGAAATGATGGATAAACACACCATGGACCTGCTCTCCAGCGAATAAGTGATTGCTGGTAAGCCCATGTTTCGCCCGCAGGCAGCACTTTGCAGTGCTGCCTGTTGGCGTTTATCTTCTTCAATCTGCATCCAGGCCGGTTAGATGCCGTATGAATAGAGAGAACATTTGCCTGGGAGGAGCGGCCTATTAAACCGCTTTTCGCCAAAGGCCCCTCATTGGGCGTGCGCTTATTGGTGCTGGTCGTGCTTTCGGTCGCGCTGATGGTGGTCGATGCTCGCTTTGCACTGCTCAAGCCCGTGCGTAGCCAGATGTCGCTGGTGTTGATGCAGACTTACTGGATCACCGACCTGCCGCAACGTCTCTACCAGGGCGTGGCCAGCCAATTCGGCAGCCGCACCGAGCTGGTCGCCGAGAACGAAAAACTCAAGACTGAAAACCTGCTGCTGCAGGGGCGCATGCAAAAGCTGGCGGCCCTCACCGAGCAGAACGTTCGGCTGCGCGAGTTGCTCAACTCCTCCGCTCTGGTCAACGAGAAGGTCGAAGTCGCCGAGTTGATCGGCATGGACCCCAACCCCTTTACCCATCGCATCATCATCAACAAGGGTGAGCGCGACGGAGTGGTCCTCGGCCAGCCGGTACTCGATGCCCGTGGCCTGATGGGGCAGGTGGTCGAGTTGATGCCCTACACATCGCGGGTATTGCTGCTGACGGACACTACCCACAGCATTCCGGTGCAGGTCAACCGCAACGGCCTGCGCGCGATTGCCAGCGGTACGGGTAACCCGGAGCGGCTGGAACTGCGTCATGTGGCCGACACCGCCGATATCAAGGAAGGCGACCTGTTGGTCAGTTCTGGCCTGGGTCAGCGCTTCCCGGCGGGTTATCCGGTGGCGACGGTCAAGGAAGTGATCCACGACTCCGGCCAGCCTTTCGCGATTGTCCGCGCCGTGCCGACGGCCGCGCTGAACCGCAGCCGCTACCTGTTGCTGGTCTTCAGCGACAACCGCACCCCGGAAGAGCGCGCCAACGACGCCGCTCAGGCCCAGGAAGCGGAAGACAAACGCAACGGCACCACGCCGATCATCCCGGCGACCGTACCCAAGCCCGCGCCAGCCACACCGCCTGCAACAGCGCCGGCGGTGACTGCGCCCGTGGCCACGCCAGCCAAGCCGGCCGCTCACAGCGCTCGCCCGGTGAAACCGGCGGCGACCAAACCGCCGGCCGCCGCGCCTGCGCCCGCGACGCCCGCCGCCCGGGCAACCACGCGGCAGAGGGAGGAATAATGGCCGGTACTCATTCGCGCAATGGCTGGATCGTCTGGCTGACCTTTGCTCTCGGCTTGCTGCTCAGTGTTTCACCGCTGCCGCAGTTCATGGAAATCCTGCGTCCGCTCTGGCTGGCCCTGCTGCTGGCATTCTGGTCGCTGAACCTGCCGCATAAAGTGGGCATGGTCACCGCTATGTTTCTGGGCTTGGCGGAAGATGTGCTCTATGGCACCTTGCTGGGGCAGAACGCGTTGATCCTGACCTTGATCACCTTCCTGGTGCTCTCATTGCAGCAGCGCCTGCGCATGTTCCCGATGTGGCAACAGTGCCTGGTGATCCTGGTGATCTTCGGCCTGGCGCAGTTGGTGCAGCTGTGGCTCAGTGCCTTGACCGGCAACCGACAGCCGACCTTGGCACTGGTGTTGCCGGCCCTGGTCAGCGCGTTGCTGTGGCCGTGGGTCAGTTTCGGTCTGCGCGGGTTATGTCGCCGCTATAAAATCAATTGAATGGATTGCGAGGCTCTGCCTGGTTATCGAACCCCACAGGGAGAGTCTGCAATGAATTCGCTTTATCTGGCCTCGGGCTCCCCAAGGCGGCGTGAACTGCTGACCCAGATCGGTGTGCCGTTCACTGTGGTCAGCGCCGCGATTGATGAAACGCCTCTTACCAACGAATCTCCCGTTTCCTACGTCGAGCGCCTGGCGCGCGCCAAGGCCGCGGCGGGTTTCGCTGCCCTCGGGGAAACCTCCGGGGCCTGTGTGCTGGGCGCCGACACGGCGGTGATCGTCGACGGCCAGATCCTTGGCAAACCGGTGGATCAGGCCGACGGCCTGGCCATGTTGCTGGCGCTGGCAGGGCGTGAACATGAAGTGCTGACGGCGGTTGCTCTCACGGACGGTCAGCGCTGTGACACCCGATGTGTAAGCAGTCGCGTACTTTTTCGTGGGATTTCTGTCGAGGAGGCTACAAGCTACTGGCACAGTGGCGAACCTCAGGACAAGGCCGGGGGTTATGCTATCCAGGGGCTGGGCTCGGTGTTCGTGGCCGGGCTCAATGGCAGTTATTCCGCCGTGGTCGGCTTGCCGGTGTGCGAAACCGCGCAGTTGCTTGGACAATTCGGCATACCCTGTTGGCAAAACCTTACCGCGCGCTGAACGCCGTACACCAGCGCCCAGCCTTAAGCGACCGGCCACTATTGTGAAAACGCCTGAACGAGACCCAGCCATGAGTGAAGAGATTCTGATCAATATCACGCCGATGGAATCGCGCGTGGCGGTGGTAGAGAACGGTGTTCTGCAGGAAGTTCACGTCGAGCGCACCCAGAAGCGCGGGATCGTCGGCAACATCTATAAAGGCAAGGTCGTGCGCGTATTGCCCGGCATGCAGGCCGCCTTCGTCGATATCGGCCTGGATCGCGCCGCGTTTATCCATGCCTCGGAAATTTCCCTGCGTGAAGGCCCGGCGGTGGAAAGCATCAGCGCCCTGGTGCATGAAGGGCAGAGCCTGGTGGTGCAAGTCACCAAGGACCCCATCGGCTCCAAAGGTGCGCGGCTGACCACGCAACTGTCGATTCCTTCGCGCTACCTGGTGTACATGCCGCGCACCGCCCATGTCGGCATTTCCCTGAAGATTGAAGACGAAGCCGAGCGCGAGCGCCTGAAAAAAGTGGTCAGCGACTGCGTTGCCGCCGAGGGCATCAAGGAAGCGGGTGGGTTTATCCTGCGCACCGCCGCCGAAGGCGCCGGTGCCGATGAAATCCTCATGGATATCCGCTATCTGCGGCGCCTGTGGGACCAGATCGGCACACAGATCAAGACCGTCGGCGCCCCCAGCGTGATCTATGAAGACCTGGGCCTGGCCCTGCGCACCTTGCGTGACCTGGTCAGCCCCAAGATCGAGAAAATTCGCATCGACTCGCGGGAAACCTTCCAGCGCACCACGCAATTTGTTGCCGAACTGATGCCGGAAATTGCTGACCGCCTGGAGCATTACCCTGGCGAGCGGCCGATCTTCGACCTGTATGGCGTCGAAGACGAAATCCAGAAAGCCCTCGAACGCAAAGTGCCGCTCAAGTCCGGTGGCTACCTGGTGGTGGACCCGGCCGAAGCCATGACCACCATCGACGTCAACACCGGTGCGTTCGTGGGGCACCGCAACCTTGAAGAGACCATCTTCAAGACCAACCTCGAAGCGGCCACTGCGATTGCCCGCCAATTGCGCCTGCGCAACCTGGGCGGGATCATCATCATCGACTTCATCGACATGGAAGATGAAGAGCACCAGCGTCAGGTGCTGCGCACCCTCGAGAAGCAGCTGGAACGTGATCACGCCAAGACCAACATCATCGGCATCACCGAGTTGGGCCTGGTGCAGATGACCCGCAAGCGCACCCGCGAAAGTCTCGAGCAAGTGCTGTGCGAGCCGTGCAGCAGTTGCCAGGGGCGCGGTAAATTGAAGACCCCTGAAACGGTTTGCTACGAGATTTTCCGGGAAATCCTACGAGAGGCGCGAGCCTACCAGGCTGAAGGTTATAGAGTGCTTGCCAACCAGAAAGTGGTCGACCGCTTGCTGGATGAAGAGTCCGGTAACGTGGCTGAACTGGAAGGATTTATCGGGCGCACCATTCGTTTTCAGGTCGAAACCATGTACTCCCAGGAACAATACGACGTGGTGCTGCTCTGATTTTCATTCATTGGCTTTCCCTGAACCCGACAGACCTGGATCTGCGGTCCGACTACTGCCTGAGGGTCGCTTGACATGGAGCGTCTGACACGCTTTTTTGCCGCTTTGACCCGCTGGGGCCTGGGCCTGTGCGCCCTGCTGCTGGTATTGGCGGCGGTGTACGTGAGCCTGGGGCGTGAATTGACCCCGCTGGTCGCCGAATACCGCGCAGAAATCGAAGCCAAGGCCCAGGCCGCGGTGGATATGCCGCTGCAGATCGGTCGCCTTGAAGGCCGCTGGAGCGGTTTCGCCCCTGTGTTGCTGGCCCATGACGTGATGGTGGGCGAGGGCAGCAATGCCTTGCGCCTAGATCAGGTGCAGGTGGTGCCGGACATCTGGGCCAGCCTGATGGCGCGCGACGTGCGTATTGCCCATCTGGAAGTCAGCGGCCTGCAACTGAGCGCCAGGGAAGACAAGGATGGCCACTGGGCGCTGCAAGGCCTGCCGGTGCAGGACGACCAGCCGCTGGACCCGGAACAGTTGCTCAAGCGCATGCAGAGTGTCCAGCGCGTGTCGTTGCTGGATAGCCAGGTCACGTTGCAGCCGTTCGACCAGGCGCCGCTGACCTTCACGTATGTGGGCCTGAGCTTGCAAACGGGCGCGACCCGCCAACGCCTGGACGCCCGCCTGACCCTGCCGGATGGCCAACCCCTGGCCCTGAGCCTGCGCACGCAGATCCGCGCCAGTGCCTGGAAAGACGCTGAGGTCCAGGCCTACCTGAGCCTGCCCCAGAGCGATTGGGCCAAATGGGTTCCGGCCAGGTTGACCCAGCAGTGGAAACTCACGCAGTTCAAGGCTGGCGGTGAATTCTGGCTGACCTGGGCCAAAGGCACCGTGCAAAGCGCGGTGGTGCGCCTCAACTCGCCGCAAGTGAAGGGCAGCTATGCTGACCGCAAGCCGGTCCACATTGAAAACCTCGCCCTGACCGCCTACCTGCAACGCAGTGAGAGCGGCCTCAAGGTGCTGTTCGATTCGTTGGCGATGAACATCGGCGATAGCCGTTGGGAATCGCGTCTGCAATTGCAGCAACGCCTGGCCACCGACAAGGCGCAGGAAGTCTGGAACCTGCAGGCCGACCGCCTCGACCTGACCCCGATCACCCCGTTGCTCAATGCCTTGGCGCCGTTGCCGGAAGGCTTCGCCAAGACGATCGAACACCTCAAGGCCACCGGCCTGCTGCGCAATGTGCTGGTGGATTTTCGTCCGCAGGACACGACCGATCAGAAAGTCAGCTTTGCCGCCAACCTCGAGCGGGTAGGCTTCGACGCCTACTTCGGCGCCCCTGCCGCACGCAACGTTTCCGGCAGCATCAGCGGCGACCTGGGGCAGGGCGAGCTGCGCATGGACAGCAAGGACTTTTCCTTGCACCTCGACCCGATCTTCGCCAAGCCCTGGCAGTACATCCAGGCCAATGCGCGCCTGACCTGGAAGCTCGATCAGCAAGGTTTCACCCTGATCGCGCCGTATATCAAGGTGCTGGGCGAGGAAGGCAAGGTCGCCGCCGACTTCCTGATTCGCCTGCATTTCGACAATAGCCAGGAAGACTACATGGACCTGCGGGTCGGCATGGTCGATGGCGATGGACGTTTCACGCCTAAATACCTGCCGGCGGTGCTGAGCCCGGCGCTGGATGAATGGCTGCGTACCGCGATTCTCAAAGGCGCGGTCGATGAAGGCTTCTTCCAGTACCAAGGCTCGCTGAATCACGGTGCGTTGCCGGCTTCGCGCAATATCAGCCTGTTTTTCAAGGTGCATGACGCTGAGTTGGCGTTCCAGCCGGGCTGGCCCCATGTGAGCAAGGTCAACGGCGAAGTGTTTGTCGAGGAGAGCGGTGTCCGCATCCTGGCCAGCAAGGGCCAACTGCTCGATACCGGCGTCAAGGACATCTACGTCAATATCCCCCACGCGCCCGCGGGCAAGGACAGCCACTTACTGCTCACCGGTGAGTTTGCCGGCGGCCTGGGTGATGGCCTGAAAATCCTCCAGGAAGCGCCGATAGGCACCGCTTCGACCTTTGCCGGTTGGAAAGGCGAGGGCGATCTACAGGGCAAGCTGGACCTGGATATCCCGCTGGCCAAGGGCACCGAACCGAAGATCGTGGTGGATTTCCAGACCGACAAGGCGCGCCTGCAATTGGCTGAGCCGCCTCTGGACCTGAGCCAGCTCAAGGGGGATTTCCGCTTCGACAGCGCCAAGGGCCTGAGTGGGCAGAACATCACAGCGCAAGCCTTCGATCGGCCGATCACCGCGCAGATCTTCGCGGATGGCAAGCCGGGCAGTATCAGCACCCGCGTTACCGCCAAAGGCCAGGTCACGGTCAAGCGCCTGACGGACTGGTTGAAAATCAGCCAGCCGCTGCCGGTGTCCGGTGATATACCGTACCAGTTGCAGCTCAATCTGGACGGTGCCGACAGCCAGTTGAGGGTCAGCTCCAACCTCAAAGGCGTGGCCGTGGACCTGCCGGCGCCGTTCGGCATGGCGGCCAGCCAGGGCCGTGACAGCGTGTTCCGCATGACCTTGCAGGGCGCCGAGCGCCGCTACTGGTTCGATTACGGCGACCTGGCGAACTTCACCTTTGCTGCGCCGCCGGATAAATTCAGCGACGGCCGCGGCGAGTTGTTTCTCGGCGATGGCGATGCGCTGCTGCCCGGTGGCAAGGGCCTGCGCATTCGCGGTGTGCTGTCGGAACTGGACATCGATCCGTGGAAGAAACTCATTGATCGCTACGCGGGCAACGACCCGGGAGGCAGCGCGAAACAGCTGTTGAGCGGCGCCGACTTCAAGGTGGGCAAGTTGACTGGCTTTGGGCAGCAGTTCGACCAGGTCAACCTCCAGCTTGACCGCAAACCCTCGGCTTGGGGCCTGCAGTTCGACAGCCAGCAGGCCAAGGGCACGGTCAACCTGTCGGACGCCAAGGGCGCACCCATCGCGGTCAACCTGCAGTACGTGAAGCTGCCGGCGGTGGACCCGACGGTACAGGCGGATGAAAATGCGCCGGACCCATTGGCCGACATCGATCCCAAGGATATTCCAGCGCTGGACATCAGCATTGATCAGCTGTTCCAGGGGCCGGACCTGATCGGCGCGTGGTCGCTGAAGATCCGACCGACCGCCAAGGGCCTGGCCTTCAACAACCTGGACCTGGGCCTCAAGGGCATGCTGCTCAAGGGCGCTGGTGGTTGGGAAGGCGCGCCGGGCGACAGCAGCAGTTGGTACAAAGGGCGCCTGGATGGCAAGAATATCGCCGATGTCCTCAAGGGCTGGGGCTTTGCGCCTACCGTGACCAGTGAAGATTTCCACCTGGACGTGGACGGTCGTTGGCCGGGCTCCCCCGCCTGGGTCGGGCCCAAGCGTTTTTCCGGCAGCCTGGATGCAACATTCCGCAAAGGCCAGTTCGTTGAAGTGGAAGGTGGCGCCCAGGCGCTGCGGGTGTTCGGCCTGCTTAACTTCAACTCCATCGGCCGTCGGTTGCGCCTGGACTTCTCCGACCTGCTCGGCAAAGGCTTGAGTTATGACCGGGTCAAAGGCTTGCTCGCGGCCAGCAACGGGGTGTTCGTGACCCGCGAGCCGATCACCCTGACGGGGCCGTCGAGCAACCTGGAGCTCAATGGCACCATGGACCTGGTGGCTGATCGCGTGGATGCCAAGCTGCTGGTGACATTGCCGGTGACCAACAACCTGCCGATCGCTGCGCTGATTGTCGGCGCGCCGGCCATTGGCGGCGCGCTGTTCCTGATCGACAAGCTGATCGGCGACCGGGTTTCGCGGTTTGCCAGCGTGCAGTACAAAGTCGAAGGGCCATGGAAAGACCCGAAAATCAGCTTCGACAAGCCATTTGAAAAACCAAACTGAGAGCCTGTGGAGTAGCATGGCTGCATGCCATTTATGGAGTGTCGGCCCATGTCCTTTGCGGTAATTCAAATGGTCAGCCAGAGCGATGTGCTGGCCAACCTGGCCCAGGCCCGGCGCCTGCTGGAGCAAGCGGCGGCAAAGGGGGCGCGGCTGGCGGTGCTGCCGGAAAACTTCGCCGCCATGGGCCGCCGCGATGTGGCTGACATCGGCCGCGCCGAGGCGTTGGGTGAAGGACCGATCCTGCCATGGTTGAAACAGACCGCCCGCGACCTCACCTTATGGATAGTGGCTGGCACTTTGCCGCTGCCGCCCAAGGATCAACCGAACGCCAAGGCTAACGCCTGCTCGTTGCTGATCGATGAGCATGGCGAGATCGTCGCCCGCTACGACAAGCTGCATTTGTTCGATGTCGACGTGGCGGACGCGCGCGGTCGCTATCGTGAATCCGATGACTATGCTTTCGGGAGCAACGTTGTGGTGGCGGATACGCCGGTCGGCCGCGTGGGCCTGACGGTGTGTTACGACCTGCGCTTCCCGGAGTTGTACAGCGAGTTGCGCGCGGCGGGGGCTGAACTGATTACCGCGCCCTCGGCCTTCACCGCGGTCACCGGCGCCGCCCATTGGGATGTGCTGATTCGCGCACGGGCCATCGAGACCCAGTGTTATCTGCTGGCGGCCGCCCAGGGCGGGGTGCATCCGGGGCCACGGGAGACTTATGGCCACGCGGCGATTGTCGACCCCTGGGGGCGCGTACTGACGCAACAGGATCAAGGCGAAGCGGTGTTGCTGGCCGAACGCGACAGCAGTGAACAGGCGTCGATACGGGCGCGCATGCCGGTGGTCAACCACCGGCGCTTTTTCTCGCAGGGCGCGCAGCGGCCTGCTTCAGAACGATGAATTTAAGGCCAAACCTATGAGCGAGTTGTTGTCCTCAGTCAGCGAACATCTCCTGGCACCCGGTGGCGTGACCATCGAAAGCCTGCAAACCGTGCTGGGCGATCTGGCCGGGCCGGGCATCGACGCGGCCGACCTGTATTTCCAGGGGCAGATTTCCGAGTCGTGGGCTTTGGAAGACGGGATCGTCAAGGAAGGCAGTTTCAACCTCGACCAGGGTGTCGGCGTGCGCGCGCAATCCGGTGAGAAAACCGGTTTCGCCTACAGCAACGCGATCACCTTGGAAGCCTTGGGCCTGGCCGCCCGGGCTGCTCGTTCGATTTCCCGCGCCGGCCAGAACGGTACGGTGCAGGCATTCAGCACCCAGGACGTGGCCCAGTTGTACGCGCCGGATAACCCCCTGGAAGTGATCAGCCGCGCAGAAAAAGTCGATCTGCTCAAGCGTATCGATGCCGCGACCCGCGCCCTCGACCCGCGTATCCAGCAAGTCACGGTGAGCATGGCCGGGGTGTGGGAACGCATCCTGGTGGCGTCCACCGACGGCGGCCTGGCGGCGGATGTGCGGCCGCTGGTGCGTTTCAACGTCAGCGTGATCGTCGAACAGAACGGCCGCCGCGAGCGCGGTGGGCACGGCGGCGGCGGGCGTACCGACTACCGTTATTTCCTCGCCGAGGACCGCGCCATGGGTTATGCCCGTGAAGCGCTGCGCCAGGCGCTGGTCAACCTGGAAGCCATCCCCGCACCGGCTGGCACCTTGCCGGTGGTGTTGGGCTCGGGCTGGTCTGGCGTACTGCTCCACGAAGCCGTGGGCCATGGCCTGGAAGGCGACTTCAACCGCAAGGGCAGTTCGGCCTACAGCGGGCGCATGGGCGAGATGGTCGCCTCCAAACTGTGCACCATTGTCGATGACGGCACCCTGGCCGGTCGCCGTGGCTCGTTGAACATCGATGACGAAGGCACGCCGACCGAATGCACCACGCTGATCGAAAACGGCGTGCTCAAGGGTTACATGCAAGACAAACTCAACGCCCGCCTGATGGGCGTGGCGCGTACCGGTAACGGCCGTCGCGAATCCTACGCGCACCTGCCGATGCCGCGCATGACCAACACTTACATGCTCGCTGGCGAAAGTGACCCGGCGGAAATCATCGCCTCGGTGAAACGCGGGATCTATTGCGCCAACCTCGGCGGCGGCCAGGTGGACATCACCAGCGGCAAGTTCGTGTTCTCCACCAGCGAGGCGTACCTGATCGAAGACGGCAAGATTACCGTGCCGGTCAAAGGCGCGACGTTGATTGGTAACGGGCCGGAAGCGATGAGCAAGGTGTCGATGGTCGGTAACGACCTGGCGCTGGACAGCGGCGTGGGTACGTGCGGCAAGGATGGGCAGTCGGTGCCGGTGGGCGTGGGTCAGCCAACCTTGAAAATTGATGCGATCACCGTGGGTGGCACGGGGTCGTAAGAGCGGGAGCTTCGGGTGGCGAAGACCGCCACCCGGGGAAGAGGATCAACGCAGGCCGCGTTGAGTCTCGTCCAGCTCACGGATGTACTTGAAGATTTTACGGCTGGTGGCCGGCGCCTTGTTTTGCGCCAGTTCGTGCTGGGCCTGACGGATCAGGGAGCGCAGTTGCTGGCGGTCCGCGTCCGGGTAGTCCAGTACGAATTTCTCCAGCACCGCGTCATCGCCCGAGATCAGGCGGTCACGCCAACGTTCCAGGTTGTGGAAGCGTTCGTTGTACTGGCGAGTGGAGGCATCGAGTTGATCGAGCAGGGTCAGAATCGCGTCAGTGTCCTGATCGCGCATCAGCTTGCCGATGAACATGATGTGCCGTTTACGCGCGATATTCGCGGTGTGCTTGGGTGCATCCGCCAGAGCCCGGCGCATTTCGTCGGTCAGAGGCAGTTTTGCAATCAAGTCCGGCTTGAGCGTTGTAAGGCGCTCGCCGAGGTCAACCAGAGCATGCAGCTCGCGTTTGACCTGGGTTTTGCTTTTCTCCCCATCGAGGGAGTCGTCGTAAGAATCAACCATGGTGGCAGTCCGCAAAGAAACGCCGCCATGATAACCAGTCGGGGGCCGCTTGTCCGGCCCGGTCGCTCGATGGCCTTAACCGAAAGCAGAATTTGAGTGGAGAAAACCATGAGTGCAGCCCAAAGCGTCGGTCCGCAAGCGTTACCGGCACTGCAGGAACAAGTCGAGCAGATCCTTGCCGAGGCCAAGCGCCAGGGGGCCAGTGCCTGCGAGGTGGCTGTGTCCCTGGAGCAGGGGCTGTCGACGTCGGTACGTCAGCGGGAAGTCGAAACCGTCGAATTCAACCGCGACCAGGGGTTTGGCATCACCTTGTACGTCGGCCAGCGCAAAGGCTCGGCCAGCACCTCGGCGAGTGGGCCGGAAGCGATTCGCGAGACGGTGGCCGCCGCATTGGCGATTGCCAAGCACACGTCCGAGGATGAAAGCTCGGGCCTGGCCGACAAGGCGTTGATGGCCAAGGATCTGCAGGATTTCGACCTGTTCCATGCCTGGGACATCACCCCGGAACAAGCCATCGAACAAGCGCTGACCTGCGAAGCTGCGGCGTTCGATGCCGACCCGCGGATCAAGAATGCCGACGGCACCACCTTGAGCACCCACCAGGGCTGCCGCGTGTACGGCAACAGCCATGGTTTTATCGGCGGTTATGCGTCGACGCGCCACAGCCTGAGTTGCGTGATGATCGCCGAAGCCAACGGCCAGATGCAGCGCGATTACTGGTACGACGTGAACCGTCAGGGCGAGTTGCTGGCCGACCCGGTCAGCATTGGCCGGCGTGCTGCGCAACGTGCCGCGAGCCGCTTGGGCGCGCGCCCGGTGCCGACCTGTGAAGTGCCGGTGCTGTTTTCGGCGGAGCTGGCCGGCGGTCTGTTCGGCAGTTTCCTGGGAGCGATTTCCGGCGGCAACCTGTACCGCAAATCGTCGTTCCTCGAAGGTGCGATTGGCCAGAAGCTGTTTCCGCAGTGGCTGACCATCGACGAGCGTCCACACCTGATGCGGGCCATGGGCAGTTCGTCGTTCGACGGCGATGGCCTGGCGACCTATGCCAAGCCGTTCGTCGAAAACGGTGAGTTGGTTTCCTACGTGCTGGGCACGTATGCCGGGCGCAAACTGGGCCTGCCGAGCACCGCGAACGCTGGCGGCGTGCATAACCTGTTCGTGACCCACGGCGAGGAAGACCAGGCGGCGCTGTTGCGACGCATGGGGCGTGGCCTGCTGGTGACTGAATTGATGGGTCAGGGCTTGAACATGGTCACCGGTGATTATTCCCGTGGCGCGGCGGGTTTCTGGGTAGAAAACGGTGAGATTCAGTTTGCTGTCCAGGAAGTGACCATCGCCGGCAATATGCGCGACATGTTCAAGCAGATCGTTGCCGTGGGTAACGACCTGGAGCTGCGCAGCAATATCCGTACAGGTTCGGTCCTGATCGAGCGGATGACGGTCGCCGGTAGTTAATCCTTCCGACGCTTCACCAAAAGGCGCGCCATCTGCAGGATGGCGCGCCTTTTTTTGTGGCTGCATTCCCGGTTGATTGGCTTGCCACTCTTGTGTTGATTATCAATATCATTTAATAATAAATATCATTATCGAATGAGTGCGGATCATGAATGCTGTCCTGCATGAGGACCCCTACCTGGAAAGCTGGCGTTGGATGAGTCGTCAGATTCGCTGCTGCCTCGAGCCCAATGAACCGCGCCTGATCGAACATTACCTCAATGAAGGTCGATACCTCGCCTGTTGCACCGCGACTCATCCATGGACGATCGCTGAAACGGCTTTCCGCCTGCTGATCGACACCGCCACGGACATTGCCTTGCCGTGGCATTGGCGGTCCCAGTGCCTGGACCAGGCCTGGCGCCCGCTGCGCGACCTGGAAACACTCTCCCACTGTGCCTGCCGCCTCAAGCGCTGGCAGGCCTTTGCCTGGCAATTGGCGACGTGCGAATTGCTGCCTTCGATTTCCGTTTCTGACTGGGTGCAAGGATCTTCCGATGAGTAATAACCGTATCGAACGCGACAGCATGGGTGAACTGCAAGTCCCCGCCGAGGCCTTGTACGGCGCGCAAACCCAGCGCGCGGTGAACAACTTTCCGATCAGCCACCAGCGCATGCCGGCGCCGTTCATTCGTGCGCTGATCCTGGCCAAAGTGGCAGCGGCCAAGGTCAACGTCGACCTCAAGCAGATCAGCGAAGGGCAGGGCAAGGCCATTGTCGATGCTG
The DNA here is from genome assembly GCF_023651955.1 of Pseudomonas sp. Y39-6. Lineage (NCBI taxonomy): Bacteria > Pseudomonadati > Pseudomonadota > Gammaproteobacteria > Pseudomonadales > Pseudomonadaceae > Pseudomonas > Pseudomonas sp. Y39-6. Next base: position 1,122,306 of record NZ_CP069594.1, read on the forward strand.
CCCTGGGCTTGCTGGACGGTGACTTCATGCCGCACTTTCCGGTGGATATCTTTCAGACCGGTTCCGGCACCAGTTCCAATATGAACGCCAACGAAGTGATCGCGACCCTGGCCAGCCGTTTGCTCGGTGAGGCGGTCAACCCCAACGATCACGTGAACTGCGGCCAAAGCAGCAACGACATCATCCCGACCACCATCCACGTCAGTGCGGCGTTGGTGCTGCATGAGCAAACGCTGCCGGCGTTGCTGCATCTGGTGCAGGTCATCGAACGGAAGGCCGAAGAGGTCCACCCCTTCATCAAGACCGGTCGCACGCACCTGATGGACGCCATGCCCGTGCGTATGAGCCAGGTGCTCAATGGCTGGGCGCAGCAGCTCAAGGCCAATATCGCGCACCTGCAGGACCTGTTGCCCAGCCTGCAAGCCCTGGCCCAGGGCGGCACGGCTGTCGGTACCGGGATCAACGCGCATCCGGAGTTTGCGCTGCGTTTCAGCCAACAACTGAGCAGCCTGACCGGCGTGCAATTCACGCCGGGCAAGAACCTCTTCGCGTTGATCGGCTCCCAGGACACCGCCGTCGCCGTCTCCGGCCAGTTGAAAGCGATCGCTGTGTCATTGATGAAAATCGCCAACGACTTGCGCTGGATGAATTCCGGGCCCCTGGCGGGCTTGGGCGAAATCGAACTGGAAGGGTTGCAGCCCGGTTCTTCGATCATGCCGGGCAAGGTCAACCCAGTGATTCCGGAAGCGACGGCCATGGTCGCCGCACAGGTCATCGGCAATGACACGGTGATCACCATTGCCGGGCAATCCGGCAACTTCGAGCTGAACGTGATGCTGCCGATCATCGCCCAGAACCTGCTCGGCAGCCTCGAACTGCTGGCCAATTCCAGCCGCCTGCTGGCGGACAAGGCCATTGCCAGTTTCAAGGTCAACGAGGCCAAGCTCAAGGAAGCGTTGTCGCGCAATCCGATCCTGGTGACCGCACTCAACCCGATTATTGGTTACCAAAAGGCCGCTGAAATCGCCAAGCAAGCCTATCAGCAAGGTCGCCCGGTGATTGATGTCGCCCTCGAGCACACCGACTTGCCGCGTAGCCAACTGGAAGTCCTGCTGGACCCGGAAAAGCTCACAGCCGGCGGCGTGTAATCACCGACCCTGCTTTGGAGGCTGACCATGGAGCATTGGAAACGCACGATCGAACGGGCCAATCGCTGCTTTATGCAGGGCGAGTTGGTCGACGCTCGCGAAGCCTATTTACAAGCGCTGGCCCTGGCTCAAGTGTTGTTCGAGCGCTGGGCGAACGCCGACGAAGCAGTGGCGGCTTGCGTCATTTCCCATCACAACCTGGCGGACCTGCACCTGCGCCTGAACCAGCCGGAAGAAAGCGCGGAATACCTTTGTGCCATCCACCAACGGCTGTTACAGGCGCTGCAGGACCAGCGCCTCAGCCCCCAACTGCGCGACGCGGCGTTGCGCCAGAGCAGCAAGACCTACGTCGAACTGTTGAATTTCATCAGCGATCACGGCGAATACCCCCGTACCCATCGCTTGCTGGGCGGTACTGCGGCGCAACCGACCCCTCCTCAATACGGAGCACACTGATATGTCCTACACCTTGCCTGCCTTGCCTTACGCCTACGATGCCCTGGAACCGCATATCGATGCGCAAACCATGCAAATTCACTACACCAAGCACCACCAGACTTACATCAACAACCTCAATGCCGCCGTGGAGGGCACCGAGTTTGCGGGTTGGCCGGTAGAGAAACTGGTGTCGAGCGTCCAGCAACTGCCCGAGCAACTGCGCGCCGCGGTGATCAATCAGGGCGGCGGGCATGCCAACCACTCGTTGTTCTGGGCGGTGATGTCACCCAAAGGCGGCGGCAAACCCGATGGCGCGCTGGGCCAGGCGATCGATGAGCAACTGGGCGGTTTCGACAGCTTCAAGGAGGCCTTCACCAAGGCCGCATTGACCCGCTTCGGTAGCGGCTGGGCCTGGTTGAGCGTGACCCCGCAGAAGACCCTGGTGGTGGAGAGCAGCGGCAATCAGGACAGCCCGCTGATGAGCGGCAACACACCGATCCTCGGCCTGGATGTGTGGGAACACGCCTACTACCTGCTGTACCAGAATCGGCGTCCTGAATACATCAATGCCTTCTACAGTGTCATCAACTGGCCGGAAGTCGCCGCCCGCTACCAGGCCGCCCTGGCCTGATATCACGCCGTACAACACGACCTAAGGCCGACCATGGGTACTGAAACACTGGCGATCAGCAGCGTGCGAATGTTTCGTTACGCATTTGGCTCGCTGCTGCTATTGGCAGGTATTGCATTGCTGGTGGCTCAAGGATTCGCCTGGCTGGACCTGGAGCCGCGCATCCTGCGGGCCCTGCAAGGTGGGGCGATCTGTGCGCTCGGCACCGCGTTGGGCGCCGTACCGGTGTTGGTTATCCGGCGCATGCCAGCAGCAGTGAGCGATACCTTGCTGGGCTTTGGTGCCGGCGTGATGCTCGCGGCCACGGCGTTTTCGTTGGTCGCGCCGGGCATTGCCGCCGCTGAAGGCCTGGGGCTCAGCCCTTGGGGCGCGAGTGGCTTGATCAGCATTGGCATCATGCTGGGAGCGTTCGGCTTGTACCTGGTCGATCGCAAGGTCTCCGGGGCCAGCCCGGAAATGCTGGTCGGTACGCCGGAGCATCCGGTGATCCCGCCACGTATCTGGCTGTTCGTGTTTGCCATCATCGCGCACAACATCCCGGAGGGTATGGCGGTTGGCGTGTCGGCGGGCGGCGGCATGCCGGATGCCGACAGCCTGGCCATGGGCATCGCTTTGCAGGATGTGCCCGAAGGCTTGGTGATTGCGTTGGTGCTGGCCGGAGCAGGGATGTCGCGGTTCAAGGCGTTCCTGATCGGTGCGGCTTCGGGCTTGGTCGAGCCGATATTCGCAGTGCTTTGTGCCTGGTTGGTGAGTCTGGCGCAGGTGCTGCTGCCGTTAGGCTTGGCGTTGGCTGCTGGCGCGATGCTGCTGGTGGTCACTCACGAGGTGATCCCCGAATCGCGGCGCAATGGCCATGAAAAGCTCGCCAGCCTGGGACTGTGCATCGGGTTTTGCTTGATGATGGTGATGGATACTGCATTGGGCTGAAGCTGTTGCGGCTTCAGCCTCTGTCTCGTCGGGTGGGTTTATTCACCCTCATCAAAGAAGTTATTGATCAGCTTGGTCAAGGCCGCCATCGCTTCCTGCTCTTGCTCGCCTTCGGTCTTCAAATGAATCTTGGTGCCCTTGCCGGCGGCGAGCATCATCATCGCCATGATGCTCTTGCCGTCGACCATGGTTTCCGGAGTGCGTCCAGCGCGAACCTGGCAGGGGAACTGCCCGGCAATGCCGACGAACTTGGCTGAGGCGCGGGCGTGCAGGCCCAGCTTGTTGATGATTTCAATTTCCAGAACGGGCATCGCGGGGGTGTTCCTTTCAGCTAAGGTCGCGGTGGCGAACCTGGACGTTCTTGAGGGTTTGTTGCAGCATCTGGCCCAGGCGTTCGGTCAGGTAGACGGAACGGTGGTGGCCGCCGGTGCAGCCGATGGCAATGGTGACATAGGCCCGGTTGCTTGCGGCAAAGCGCGGTAGCCATTTGAGCAGGTAGCTGGAGATGTCCTGGAACATCTCCTCGACATCCGGTTGCGCGGCCAGGTAGTCCGCCACCGGCTGATCCAGCCCCGACTGGTCCCGCAACTCCGGCTTCCAGTAAGGATTGGGCAGGCAGCGCACATCGAATACCAGATCGGCGTCCACCGGCATGCCACGCTTGAAGCCAAACGACTCGACCAGAAAGGCCGTGCCGGGCTCGGGCTGGTTCAGCAGGCGGAGCTTGATGGCATCGCGCAGTTGGTACAGGTTGAGGCTGGTGGTGTTGATCTTGAGGTCGGCGAGGTCAATGATCGGCCCCAACAGCTTGGTCTCGTCCTCGATGGCTTCGGCCAGCGAACGATGCGGGCTGCTGAGGGGGTGACGTCGACGGGTCTCGGAGAAGCGTTTGAGCAGGGTTTCTTCGTCTGCGTCCAGGTACAGCACATCACAGTGAATGTGCTTGGCGCGCACTTCCTCAAGCAGTGCCGGGAACCGCGAGAGGTGGCTGGGCAGGTTGCGGGCGTCGATCGACACGGCGACCAGCGGCTGTGCCAGTTCGGTGTGGATCAGCGCGCGCTCCGCCAACTCCGGCAGCAGGCCGGCGGGCAGGTTGTCGATGCAATAGAAGCCGTTGTCCTCAAGAACGTTGAGGGCGGTGCTTTTACCTGAGCCGGAGCGGCCACTGACGATGATCAAACGCATGATTACTGCTCGATTTGTTCAGCCAGGACAACCTGATACAACGCCTCATTGCTGCTGGCACTGCGCAGTTTGTCGCGTACTTCCTTGCGGTCAAGCATGCTGGCGATCTGCCGGAGCAGTTCCAGGTGTGCATCGGTGGCGGCTTGCGGGACCAGCAACACGAACAGCAGGTCGACCGGCGCACCGTCGATGGCGTCGAAATCGATGGGAGCGTCCAGGTGCAGCAGGGCGCTGACAGGTGTCTCGCAGCCTTTGAGGCGGCAGTGAGGAATGGCGATGCCGTTACCAAAACCGGTCGAGCCGAGTTTTTCACGGGCAATCAGAGCCTCGTAGACATCTTGCATCTCCAGCTCAGGCACTTGTTTGCTGATCAGGTTGGCAATCTGTTCGAGGGCTTTCTTCTTGCTGCCCCCCGGCGCGTTCACAAGGGAACGGCCGGGAGTCAGGATGGTTTCAAGTCGGATCATGGGTGGGGAGTGTTAGCGGCCGGTGCCCTGTAGGAGGCTCTGCTGCTTTTCCTTATGCTTTTTGATTTGGCGATCCAGCTTGTCGGTCAGGTCGTCAATGGCGGCATACATATCAGAATGCTCAGCATTGGCGACGACTTCTCCGCCGGGTATACGCAAGGTGGCTTCGATTTTCTGCTTCAGCTTTTCGACAGTCATAATGACTTGCACGTTGGTGATCTTGTCGAAATGCCCCTCAATTCGTTTGAGTTTTTCGCCGATATAGGTGCGCAGCGCGTCGGTCACTTCCAGTTGGTGTCCACTGATATTGACTTGCATACAGCTTCTCCTTCGTTGCCAGTGCATAAAGCGGCAGGCAGAGATGCCTGCCACTGGAACGCTGTGGCCTGCCCGTCACATCAAACGCTTACGCTCGCTGGAAGGCGCGATCCCAAGGGACTCGCGGTACTTGGCGACGGTTCGACGGGCGACCTGAATGCCTTGTGCCTCCAGTAAACCAGCGATCTTGCTGTCACTCAACGGCTTTTTCTGATTTTCCGCGGCAACCAGTTTTTTGATGATTGCGCGGATCGCCGTGGACGAGCATTCGCCGCCTTCGGAGGTGCTGACATGGCTGGAGAAAAAGTATTTCAGCTCATATATACCCCGTGGGGTATGCATGAATTTTTGCGTCGTTACCCGGGAAATCGTCGATTCGTGCATGCCCACCGCTTCTGCGATGTCGTGCAGGACCAGCGGTTTCATCGCTTCGTCGCCGTACTCAAGGAAGCCGCGCTGGTGCTCGACGATTTGCGTGGCCACTTTCATCAGGGTTTCGTTGCGGCTTTGCAGGCTCTTGATGAACCAGCGCGCTTCCTGCAACTGGTTGCGCATGAAGGTGTTGTCGGCGCTGGTGTCGGCGCGACGGACGAAACCGGCATATTGCGGGTTGACCCGCAGGCGCGGCACCGATTCCTGGTTCAGCTCCACCAGCCAGCGTTCGTTGTCTTTGCGCACGATCACATCGGGGACGACGTATTCGGCTTCGCTGGACTCGATCTGCGAGCCCGGGCGCGGGTTGAGGCTCTGCACCAGCTCGATGATGTGGCGCAGGTCGTCTTCCTTGAGCTTCATGCGGCGCATCAGCTGGCTGTAGTCGCGGCTGCCCAGCAGGTCGATGTAGTCGGTGACCAGGCGTTGGGCTTCAACGAGCCAAGGGGTCTTGGCGGGCAGCTGGCGCAATTGCAGCAGCAGGCACTCGCTGAGGTTGCGCGCGCCAATGCCGGCGGGCTCGAACTGCTGGATGCGGTGCAGGACGGCTTCGATCTCGTCCAGTTCGATGTCCAGTTCCGGGTCGAAGGCTTCAAGAATCTCTTCGAGGGTCTCGTCCAGATAACCCTGGTTGTTGATGCAGTCGATCAGGGTCACAGCGATCAGGCGATCGGTGTCGGACATCGGCGCCAGGTTCAATTGCCACAGCAAGTGGCTCTGCAGGCTCTCGCCGGCGGAGGTGCGGGTGGTGAAATCCCACTCGTCGTCATCATTGCTGGGCAGGCTGCTGGCGCTGGTCTGGTAGACGTCTTCCCAGGCGGTGTCCACGGGAAGTTCGTTGGGAATACGTTCGTTCCATTCGCCTTCCTCCAGGTTGTCCACCGTAGGGGCGGTTTCCTGGTAAGAGGGTTCCTGCACGTCGGAATTGGGTTTTTGCTCGATGTTGTCGGCCAGCGGGTCTGCATTATCGAAGTCGTCGCCTTCTTCCTGGCGTTCGAGCATCGGATTGGACTCCAGGGCTTCCTGGATTTCCTGTTGCAGGTCCAGTGTCGACAATTGGAGCAGGCGGATGGCCTGTTGCAGCTGCGGTGTCATCGTCAGCTGCTGGCCCATTCTCAGGACTAGCGATGGTTTCATGGCAGGGGCTTAACACCTTATTCGCCGGCGCAATGCGCCATCCACGACAGGGCGCGTGAGCGCCAAACATAAGCAAATTATATGCCTGATATCGGGGGCTTTGCCTAGAGCGCGGTAACAATAAAAATCCGGAGGTTTTCATTGACTCCCGCGCACCTTGGCGAACGGCCTGCCACCGCCTTTTTTTCCAGGCAGGCTTACAGGCGGAACTCGTGGCCCAGATACACTTCCTTGACCAGTTCGTTGGCCAGGATCGTGGCCGAATCGCCTTCGGCAATCAGTTGCCCATCGTTGACGATATACGCAGTTTCGCAGATATCGAGGGTCTCGCGGACGTTGTGGTCGGTGATCAGTACACCGATGCCCTTGGCCTTGAGGTGATGGATGATCTGCTTGATGTCGCCGACCGAGATCGGGTCGACACCGGCAAACGGTTCGTCCAGCAGGATGAACTTCGGTGCAGTGGCCAGGGCGCGGGCAATCTCCACGCGGCGGCGTTCACCACCGGACAAGCTCATGCCGAGGTTGTCGCGAATGTGGTTGATGTGGAATTCCTGCAGCAGGCTTTCCAGCTCCTTGCGGCGGCCGTCGCGGTCGAGTTCCTTGCGGGTCTCGAGGATCGCCATGATGTTATCGGCAACCGACAGTTTGCGGAAGATCGACGCTTCCTGGGGAAGATAGCCGATACCGGCGCGCGCACGGCCGTGCATCGGCTGGTGGCTGACGTCGAGGTCGTCGATCAGGATGCGACCTTGGTCCGCCTGGACCAGGCCGACGATCATATAGAAACAGGTGGTCTTGCCGGCACCGTTGGGGCCAAGCAGGCCGACGATCTGGCCGCTGTCGATCGACAGGCTGACGTCGCGCACGACCTGACGGCCTTTATAGGCCTTGGCCAGATGCTGGGCTTTCAGGGTTGCCATTACTCGGCCTTCTTCTTCGGCTGGATAACCATGTCGATACGTGGACGCGGTGCGGTGACCTTGGTGCCGTTGGCGCGACCGGCGTTGGCAACTTGCTTCACGGTGTCATAGGTGATTTTTTCACCTTCCGTGGAGTTGCCGTCGGGGCTGAGTACCTTGGCCTGGTCGATCAGCACGATGCGATTTTGCTGGGCGTGATACTGGATGGTTTTGCCGTAGCCCTTCATCGGGGCGGTGTCGGTGGCAGCCTGCTTCTGTTCGAAGTAGGCCAGGTTGCCCACCGAGGTCACGACGTCAATGTCGCCAGCAGGGGTGCGAGTCAGCGTCACCGTGTTGCCGGTGATCTTCATCGAGCCCTGGGTAATGATCACACCGCCGGTGTAGGTCGCGACGCCTTGCTTGTCATCGAGCTGTGCATCGTCGGCCGAAATGTGGATCGGTTGCTGGCTATCGTTCGGCAGAGCCCAGGCGCTCACGCTTCCCAGTGCTGCGCCCAGACTGAGCAAAATAGGGAGGGTTTTAACGAGCCTCATACTGTCCTCTTACGTTCGATAGCAGGTGTATCCTGCTTTCTTTCAAATACGCTTTCATTCCCTTGCCAGTCGATACACCGCCAGCGCCGTCGATTCTAACGTCTTGCTCGGTCTGCGCATATTGCTTCTGTGGGAATACGGTCATGCGACTGCTGGTGATGATGGTGTCGCGGTTCTGTGCGTCGGTCCGTGCGACGCGCACTGAGTCGATCAGTTCCACTTCGGTGCCGTCCGGGTTGACTTCGCCATGCTTGCTGGTGACGTGCCAGGGGAATTCGGTGCCGCGATACAGATTCAAATCGGGGTTGGTCAGCAGGGTCACTTCGGACGCTTTCAGGTGCTCGACCTTGTCCGAGTTCATTTCATACTGCACCTTGCCATCGGGCAGGAACTGCACGCTGTAGGCATTGGTGGCGTAATAGTCGATAGCGCCTTGGTCAACCTGCGCCACAGGCTGGTCGAGAAAGCGCTCCGGGCTGATATTCCAGTAGCCAACCGCCAGGAGCAGCGCGGCGATGACCCCGAATAGCAGGAAGTTGCGAATCTTTTTGCTCAGCATAAAACGCTCTATAGGTAGGCGGCGTGGGCCGCTTCAAGGCTGCCCTGGGCACGCAGGATCAACTCGCAGAACTCGCGGGCGGCGCCTTCGCCGCCACGGGCCGTGGTGATGCCGTGGGCATGCTCGCGAACAAATGCCGCCGCATTGGCGACAGCCATGCCCAGGCCCACCCGGCGGATCACCGGCAGGTCGGGCAGGTCGTCGCCCAGGTAGGCAACCTGCTCATAGCTTAGGTTCAGTTGGCCAAGAAGCTCGTCCAGAACGACTAGTTTATCCTCCCTGCCTTGATACAGGTGAGGAATCCCCAGGTTTTGTGCGCGGCGTTCCACAACCGGGGTTTTCCGACCGCTGATAATCGCGGTTTGCACGCCCGCCGCCATGAGCATCTTGATGCCCTGGCCGTCGAGGGTGTTGAACGACTTGAATTCGCTGCCGTCCTCGAGGAAGTACAGGCGGCCATCGGTCAGCACGCCGTCAACGTCGAAAATCGCCAATTTGATGTGCTTGCCGCGTTGCAACAGGTCGCTGGTCATTTACATCACTCCCGCACGCAGCAAGTCGTGCATGTTCAGGGCGCCGATCGGGCGGTCATTGCCATCGACCACCACCAGCGCGCCGATCTTATGGTCTTCCATGATCTTCAGGGCTTCGGCCGCCAGCATTTCTGCGCGTGCGGTCTTGCCGTGGGGAGTCATCACCGCATCAATGGTGGCGGTGTGGATATCGATAGTGCGGTCCAGGGTGCGGCGCAGGTCACCGTCGGTGAATACGCCGGCCAGGCGTCCGTCGGCTTCCAGGATCACGGTCATGCCCAGGCCCTTGCGGGTCATCTCCATGAGTGCGTCCTTCAGCAGGGTGCCGCGCTGTACGTGGGGCAGTTCATCGCCGGAATGCATGACGTTTTCCACTTTCAGCAGCAGGCGTCGGCCCAGTGCGCCGCCCGGATGGGAAAACGCGAAGTCTTCCGCCGTAAACCCACGTGCTTCCAGCAGCGCCACGGCCAGGGCATCGCCCATGACCAGCGCGGCGGTGGTGGAAGAGGTTGGCGCCAGGTTCAGCGGGCAGGCCTCAGCGGTCACATGAACATTCAGGTTCACTTCGGCGGCCTTGGCCAGCGTCGACTCCGGGTTGCCGGTGATGCTGATCATCTGGATGCCCAGGCGTTTGATCAACGGCAGCAAGGTCACGATTTCGTTGGTGGTGCCGGAGTTGGACAGTGCAAGGATGATGTCATCCTTGGTGATCATGCCCATGTCGCCGTGGCTGGCTTCGGCCGGGTGGACGAAAAACGCCGTGGTCCCGGTGCTTGCCAGGGTGGCGGCGATCTTGTTGCCGACGTGACCGGACTTGCCCATGCCGACCACGACAACGCGGCCTTTGCTGGCCAGAATCATCTCGCAGGCGCGTACGAAATCCACGTCGATATGGGCCAGCAAGCCTTCTACGGCTTCAAGCTCGAGGCGGATGGTGCGTTGTGCGGATTGGATAAGATCGCTGGATTGGCTCATGTCTGAAATCGTATAGCCTGACGAAAAGTCGGCGATTATAGCGGTAATGATCAATTCCCTCACGCAAGTTCGTCAGCCTTTAGTCGTCAGGCGCTTCAGATTCATTCCTCGGTAACATAGTCGGCAACTATTTTTCCCTGTCTCCAATCTGAACAAGCGCTGTTCCGGCCTTGGGGGCTCCGCACCAGCAGTGATATAGTTCGCCGCCAGTTCGGTCCGCCCAGCCCATGTGGCTAACTGTTGTTGCGCAACCGTTGCAAACGTTTGTCGCCAACGTGGTGTCTGAGTGAGAGGCTGCATCCCAAGGAGTTTAGATGAGTGCCGATAACGCCTACGCGGTCGAGCTGAAGGGCCTTACCTTCAAGCGCGGGACGCGCAGCATCTTCAATAACGTCGATATTCGCATTCCCCGCGGTAAGGTCACGGGCATCATGGGGCCTTCCGGTTGCGGCAAGACCACCCTGTTGCGCTTGATGGGCATGCAATTGCGCCCCAGTGCCGGTGAAGTGTGGGTCAACGGCCAGAACCTGCCGACGTTGTCGCGCAGCGATCTGTTCGATGCGCGCAAGCACATGGGGGTGCTGTTCCAGAGCGGTGCGTTGTTCACCGACCTCGATGTGTTCGAGAACGTAGCGTTTCCGCTGCGGGTACATACCCAACTGTCCGACGAGATGATTCGTGACATTGTGTTGCTGAAGCTGCAGGCCGTGGGCCTTCGCGGCGCCATCGACCTGATGCCGGATGAACTGTCCGGCGGCATGAAGCGTCGTGTCGCCCTGGCGCGTGCCATTGCCCTCGATCCGCAGATTCTCATGTATGACGAACCCTTCGTGGGCCAGGACCCGATCGCCATGGGTGTGCTGGTGCGCCTGATCCGCCTGCTCAACGATGCGTTGGGGATCACCAGTATCGTGGTCTCCCACGACCTGGCCGAAACCGCGAGCATCGCCGACTACCTCTATGTAGTCGGTGATGGCCAGGTGCTGGGGCAGGGTACGCCGGAAGAACTGATGAACGCCGACAACCCGCGCATTCGCCAATTCATGACCGGCGATCCCGATGGCCCGGTGCCTTTTCATTTTCCGGCAGCGGACTACCGCTCAGATCTTCTGGGGAAGCGCTGATGCGCAAGACATCTCTTATCGAAAAGGTGCGCCTTTTCGGGCGTTCCGGCATCGACATCATCGAAGTGCTCGGACGTTCGACGATATTCCTGTTTCACGCCTTGCTCGGCCGTGGCGGCATTGGCGGCAGCTTCGGCCTGCTGATCAAGCAACTGCACTCCGTTGGTGTGATGTCCCTGGTGATCATCGTGGTTTCCGGGGTTTTCATCGGCATGGTGCTGGCGTTGCAGGGCTTCAATATCCTGTCCAGCTACGGCTCGGAGCAGGCGGTGGGGCAGATGGTCGCCCTGACGCTGTTGCGTGAACTCGGCCCGGTCGTCACGGCCCTGTTGTTCGCCGGGCGTGCCGGTTCCGCGCTGACCGCCGAAATCGGCAACATGAAGTCCACCGAGCAGTTGTCCAGCCTCGAGATGATCGGCGTGGACCCGCTCAAGTACATTGTTGCCCCGCGCCTGTGGGCCGGCTTCATTTCCCTGCCGCTGCTGGCGATGATCTTCAGCGTGGTGGGTATCTGGGGCGGTTCGTGGGTGGCGGTGGACTGGCTGGGGGTCTATGAAGGCTCCTACTGGTCCAACATGCAAAACAGCGTGAACTTCAGCGGCGATGTGTTCAATGGCATCATTAAGAGCATTGTCTTCGCCTTTGTCGTGACCTGGATCGCCGTATTCCAAGGCTATGACTGTGAGCCCACTTCAGAAGGGATCAGTCGCGCCACCACCAAGACCGTTGTGTACGCCTCGCTGGCGGTACTGGGCCTTGACTTTATTTTGACCGCCTTGATGTTTGGAGATTTCTGATGCAAAACCGCACTGTGGAAATCGGTGTCGGCCTTTTCTTGCTGGCTGGCATCCTGGCTTTACTGTTGCTGGCCCTGCGAGTCAGCGGCCTTTCGGCCAGCCCCACCGCCGATACCTATAAACTTTACGCGTACTTCGACAATATCGCGGGTTTGACTGTCAGAGCTAAAGTGACCATGGCCGGTGTAACCATCGGCAAGGTCACGGCGATCGATCTGGACCGCGACAGCTTCACCGGGCGTGTGACGATGCAACTGGACAAGAAGGTCGATAATCTGCCGACTGACTCCACGGCATCTATCCTCACCGCGGGTCTGCTGGGCGAGAAATACATCGGTATCAGCGTAGGCGGGGAAACCGCTCTGCTCAAGGATGGTTCGACCATCCACGACACGCAGTCGTCGCTGGTGCTTGAGGACCTGATCGGTAAATTCCTGCTCAATACGGTCAATAAAGACGCTAAATGAGGAATCTGTTCATGATCTCTACCTTGCGACGTGGTCTGCTGGTACTGCTTGCAGCACTGCCGTTGATGGCCAACGCGGCAGGTTCTGCGCACGAACTGGTGCAGGACACGACCAGCAGAATGCTGGCTGACCTGAAGGCCAATAAAGAACAGTACAAGCAAGACCCTACCAAGTTCTACGACTCGCTCAACACCATTGTCGGCCCGGTCGTGGATGCCGAAGGCATTTCGCGCAGCATCATGACGGTGAAGTATTCGCGCAAGGCGACGCCTGCGCAGATGCAGACATTCCAGGAAAACTTCAAGAAGGGCCTGTTTCAGTTCTACGGCAACGCCCTGCTCGAGTACAACAACCAGGGGATCACTGTCGACCCTGCCAAGGATGAGTCGGGCGATCGCACCAGCGTCGGCATGACCGTCAAGGGCAGCAACGGCGCCATCTATCCAGTGCAATACACTCTGGAGAAGGTCAGCGGTGAGTGGAAGCTGCGTAACGTGATCATCAACGGCATCAACATCGGCAAACTGTTCCGTGATCAGTTCGCCGACGCGATGCAGCGCAATGGCAACGACCTCGACAAGACCATCAATGGTTGGGCCGGTGAAGTGGCCAAGGCCAAGGAAGAGACCGATAAAGCCGCCGGGAAGCCCGCGCAATGACCGAGGCGGCTGTTCGTATCGGCGATGCCGGCGAGTTGTTCCTCAGCGGCGTGCTGGATTACCGCACCGGGCCCGACCTGCGCAAGCAGGGGCAGGCGCTGATCCAGGCGAGCACCGCACCGTCGCTGGTGCTCGATTGCTCGGCGGTGACCAAGTCCAGCAGCGTCGGCTTGTCGTTGCTGCTGTGCTTCATGCGCGACGCCGAGGCGGCCAAAAAGCCGGTGAGCATTCGTGCGTTGCCCGACGACATGCGTGAAATTGCCGACGTTTCCGGTCTGACCGAGCTGTTGGCGCATCCTTAATACACATATTCAAGAAAGCCCCCCGTCAGAGTCCTGCTATGCGGGGTTCGCAGGCGCGGGGCTTTTTTGTATGATGTGCGACCCGCGCGCACTGGGCGCCGATAGAGGTTGAGCATGCAGGCCCTAGAAGTTAAGAGCTTCCTTGAAGGAAAGCTGCCGGAAACGAACGTAGAAGTTGAAGGCGAAGGCTGCAACTTCCAGCTGAATGTGATTAGCGATGAACTGGCGGCATTGAGCCCGGTCAAGCGTCAACAGCAGGTCTATGCCCATTTGAACCCGTGGATCACCGATGGCAGCATCCATGCGGTCACTATGAAATTTTTCAGCCGCGCGGCCTGGGCCGAGCGCACCTGAGCCCCCAAGGCGTCGAGATTCTTATGGATAAATTGATTATTACCGGTGGTGCCCGCCTTGATGGCGAGATCCGCATTTCCGGTGCGAAAAACTCCGCCTTGCCGATCCTGGCAGCGACCTTGCTGTGTGATGGCCCTGTGACCGTGGCCAACCTGCCGCACCTGCACGACATCACCACCATGATCGAACTGTTCGGTCGCATGGGCATTGAGCCGGTGATCGACGAAAAACTGTCGGTTGAAATCGACCCGCGCACCATCAAGACCCTGATCGCCCCGTATGAGCTGGTGAAAACCATGCGTGCGTCGATCCTGGTGCTCGGCCCGATGGTTGCCCGTTTCGGCGAAGCCGAAGTGGCCTTGCCTGGCGGTTGCGCGATCGGTTCGCGTCCGGTCGACCTGCACATCCGTGGCCTTGAAGCCATGGGCGCCACCATCGACGTCGAAGGCGGCTACATCAAGGCCAAGGCGCCGGAAGGCGGCCTGCGTGGCGCCAACTTCTTCTTTGATACCGTCAGCGTGACCGGTACCGAGAACATCATGATGGCCGCTGCCCTGGCCAACGGCCGCAGCGTCTTGCAAAACGCCGCGCGCGAGCCGGAAGTGGTCGACCTGGCCAACTTCCTGATCGCCATGGGCGCCAATATCAGCGGCGCCGGCACCGACACCATCACCGTCGAAGGTGTAAAACGCCTGCATTCGGCCACCTACAAGGTGATGCCGGACCGCATCGAGACCGGGACCTACCTGGTTGCCGCCGCCGTCACCGGTGGCCGCGTCAAGGTCAAGGACACTGATCCGACCATCCTTGAGTCCGTGCTGGAAAAACTCAAGGAAGCCGGCGCTGAAATCACCACCGGTGAAGATTGGATCGAGCTGAACATGCACGGCAAGCGGCCAAAAGCCGTCAACGTGCGGACCGCTCCGTACCCGGCGTTCCCGACCGACATGCAAGCGCAGTTCATCTCCCTGAACGCGATTGCCGAAGGCACCGGCGCAGTGATCGAGACCATCTTCGAAAACCGCTTCATGCACGTGTACGAACTGCACCGCATGGGCGCGAAGATCCAGGTCGAAGGCAACACGGCCATCGTGACCGGCATCGACAAGCTCAAGGGCGCGCCCGTCATGGCCACCGACCTGCGGGCTTCGGCCAGCCTGGTGATCTCCGCGCTGTGCGCAGAGGGCGACACCCTGATCGACCGCATCTACCACATTGACCGTGGCTACGAGTGCATCGAAGAAAAACTGCAGATGCTCGGCGCGAAGATCCGCCGCGTACCGGGCTAGTCCCCGCTGCACGGGCGCAGGGATGCGCCCGCCCGGGGTGTGCAATTGCGTATTCCGGCTGAATGTGTTTCAAATCGAGGCTGTAATGGCCTCGATCTGTGTCTGGCGCCGTTTGCGACCAGACCGCAATAGCCTGATGAAGGACTGACGTTTCCCATGTTGACCATCGCACTGTCCAAGGGCCGCATCCTTGACGACACTTTGCCGCTTCTGGCTGAAGCGGGCATCGTGCCGACCGAGAATCCGGACAAGAGCCGCAAGCTGATCATCCCTACGACCCAGGACGACGTTCGCCTGCTGATCGTGCGGGCTACCGATGTGCCGACCTATGTTGAACACGGTGCCGCCGACCTGGGTGTCGCCGGTAAAGACGTATTGATGGAATACGGCGGCCAGGGCCTGTACGAGCCGTTGGACCTGCGTATTGCCCTGTGCAAGCTGATGACCGCCGGCCGTGTCGGTGATGTCGAGCCTAAAGGTCGCCTGCGGGTGGCCACCAAGTTCGTCAATATCGCCAAGCGTTACTACGCCGAGCAAGGCCGTCAGGTCGATATCATCAAGCTGTACGGCTCGATGGAGCTGGCGCCGCTGATTGGCCTGGCCGACAAGATCATCGACGTGGTCGACACCGGCAACACCCTGCGCGCCAACGGCCTGGAGCCCCAGGATTTCATTGCTGACATCAGCTCCCGGCTGATCGTCAACAAGGCATCGATGAAGATGCAGCACGC
Source organism: Pseudomonas sp. Y39-6 (assembly GCF_023651955.1). NCBI lineage: Bacteria > Pseudomonadati > Pseudomonadota > Gammaproteobacteria > Pseudomonadales > Pseudomonadaceae > Pseudomonas > Pseudomonas sp. Y39-6. The sequence continues at coordinate 1,138,235 of NZ_CP069594.1, forward strand.
GCGTATCCAGGCGTTGATCGACACCCTGCGCAACGCAGTGGAGTCTCGACACCGCGGTTGACTCACCCGCGTAGCCAAACGGCTGCGCCCGTCTATCCGCCTCATAGCCAGAATTCTCAGGTGCCCAAGCGGAAACGACTGCTGGGAAGGTGCGCTGACGTTCAATAACGAATCGCGCCTTACCCCAAAAGGCAAGTTATGTTAGTAGAAGATTTTTTTTCAATACCTAGCGACGCGTAGCAGCCTGCCTTTTGAGGCAAGGCCCTACGGGTTGGTACTGTGGCCGCGCCATGCCGCGTTGCGGGACTTGGTAAGGAAACAATCCCTTACCGGCGTCCCGCGCCTTGCCTGGCACGGCCACAGCACCAACGCGATTCGTTATTGAACGTCAGCGCACCTTCGGGCGCCTGAGTTTTTGCCAATCCTATGAGGCCCTCGCTATGACCACGTCCACTGCAATTGCCCGACTCAACGCTGCCGACCCGGATTTCGCCCATCATCTGGATCATCTGCTGAGTTGGGAAAGCGTGTCCGACGACTCGGTCAACCAGCGGGTGCTCGATATCATCAAGGCCGTGCGCGAGCGCGGTGACGCCGCGCTGGTGGATTTCACCCGCCAGTTCGACGGCCTGGACGTCAAGTCCATGTCGGACCTGATCCTGCCCCGCGAACGCTTGGAGCTGGCCCTGACGCGCATCACCGCGCCGCAGCGCGAAGCCCTGGAACTCGCGGCGGCGCGGGTGCGCAGCTACCACGAAAAACAGAAACAGGATTCCTGGAGCTACACCGAGGCTGACGGCACCGTATTGGGCCAGAAGGTCACGCCGCTGGACCGCGCCGGCCTGTATGTGCCGGGCGGTAAAGCCTCGTACCCGTCGTCGGTATTGATGAACGCGATTCCCGCCAAGGTGGCCGGTGTGACCGAAGTGGTCATGGTGGTGCCGACCCCACGCGGTGAAATCAACGAGCTGGTCCTCGCGGCCGCCTGCATCGCCGGTGTCGACCGCGTGTTCACCATCGGCGGCGCCCAGGCTGTCGCGGCGTTGGCCTACGGCACCGAAAGCGTGCCGATGGTCGACAAAGTGGTCGGCCCCGGCAACATCTATGTCGCCACCGCCAAGCGCCATGTATTTGGCCAGGTCGGTATCGACATGATCGCCGGTCCTTCGGAAATCCTCGTGGTGTGTGATGGCCAGACCGACCCGGACTGGATCGCCATGGACCTGTTTTCCCAGGCCGAGCACGACGAAGACGCCCAGGCGATTCTGGTCAGCCCAGATGCCGAGTTCCTCGACAAAGTCGCCGCCAGCATCAACAAGCTGCTGCCGACCATGGACCGCGCCGAGATCATCGAGAAGTCGATCAATGGCCGTGGTGCGTTGATCCTGGTGCGCGACATGGAGCAGGCCATCGAAGTGGCCAACCGCATCGCGCCGGAACACCTGGAGTTGTCCGTGGCCGACCCACAGGCCTGGCTGCCGTCGATTCGTCACGCGGGCGCGATCTTCATGGGCCGTCACACCAGCGAAGCCCTGGGCGACTACTGCGCGGGCCCCAACCACGTGTTGCCGACCTCCGGCACCGCGCGCTTCTCGTCGCCGCTGGGGGTGTACGACTTCCAGAAACGTTCGTCGATCATCTTCTGCTCGCCACAAGGCGCTTCCGAGTTGGGCAAGACCGCCTCGGTACTGGCCCGTGGCGAATCCTTGAGCGCCCACGCCCGGAGCGCCGAATACCGCATCCTTGAAGACAATAAGGGGAACTGAGACATGAGCAAATTCTGGAGCCCCTTCGTCAAGGAGCTGGTGCCTTACGTACCCGGTGAACAGCCCAAGTTGACCAAGCTGGTCAAGCTCAACACCAACGAAAACCCCTACGGCCCGTCGCCCAAGGCGCTGGCGGCCATGCAGGTCGAGTTGAGCGACAATCTGCGCCTGTACCCGGACCCCAACAGCGACCTGCTCAAGCAGGCCGTGGCCCGCTATTACGGGATCGACGCCGGTAAAGTGTTCCTCGGCAACGGTTCCGATGAAGTCCTGGCACACATCTTCCACGCGTTGTTCCAGCACGACTTGCCGCTGCTGTTCCCGGATATTAGCTACAGCTTCTATCCGGTGTACTGCGGCCTTTACGGCATCAAATTCGACGCGGTGCCGCTGGATGAGCAGTTCCAGATCCGCGCGGCGGACTACGCCAGGCCGAACGGCGGGATCATCTTCCCTAACCCGAACGCGCCGACCGGCTGCGTGCTGGCCCTGGACGCGGTGGAGCAGATCCTCAAGGCCAGCCCGGATTCGGTGGTGGTGGTGGATGAAGCCTACGTCGACTTCGGTGGCGAAACCGCCATCAGCCTGGTGGATCGCTACCCGAACCTGCTGGTCACCCAGACCTTGTCCAAATCGCGCTCACTGGCCGGTTTGCGCGTGGGCCTGGCCGTGGGCCACCCGGACCTGATCGAGGCGCTGGAGCGGGTCAAGAACAGCTTCAACTCCTATCCGCTCGATCGCCTGGCGATTGTCGGCGCAGCGGCGGCGTTCGACGACCGCGAGTACTTCGAGAAGACCTGCCGGTGGGTGATCGACAGCCGCAACAAGGTCGTCGCGCAATTGGAAGGCAAGGGCTTTGAAGTGTTGCCATCGGCTGCGAACTTCATCTTCGCCCGCCACCCACGGCACGACGCCGCCGGCCTGGCGGCCAAGTTGCGTGAGCAGGGCGTGATCGTGCGGCACTTCAAGCAGGCGCGGATTGATCAGTTCCTGCGGATCAGCATCGGTACGCCGGAGCAGAACCAGGCGCTGATCGATGGCCTAGGCGAGCTCTAAGTCACACTGAAGATCTAACAATGTGGGAGGGGGCTTGCCCCCGATAGCGGCAGATCAGTCGATTAGATGTCGACTGGCACTCCGTCATCGGGGGCAAGCCCCCTCCCACATTCAGTTTTGCAGTGCTGGTTAGATCAACGGCTCATCCGGCTTCTTGTGCTTCCAGCCGTCATTGCCCGGCAGCAGCAGGTTCAAGCCAATCGCTACCACCGCACACAGGGCGATGCCCTTCAGGCCGAAATCGTCCGGACCGGTGCCGGTGCCGATCAGCACACCGCCAATCCCGAACACCAACGTCACCGACACAATCACCAGATTGCGGGCTTCGCCCAGGTCGATCTTGTGGCGGATCAGCGTGTTCATGCCCACGGCGGCGATCGAGCCGAACAGCAGGCACAGAATCCCGCCCATCACCGGCACTGGAATGCTCTGCAGCAGTGCGCCGAACTTGCCGATAAACGCCAGGCTGATGGCAAAGATTGCCGCCCAGGTCATGATCTTCGGGTTGTAGTTCTTGGTCAGCATCACTGCGCCGGTCACTTCGGCGTAGGTGGTGTTCGGCGGGCCGCCAAACAGGCCAGCGGCCGTGGTGGCAATCCCGTCACCCAGCAGGGTGCGGTGCAGGCCGGGCTTCTTCAGGTAGTCGCGACCGGTCACGCTGCCCACCGCAATCACACCGCCGATATGCTCGATCGCCGGGGCCAGGGCCACCGGGACGATAAACAGAATCGCCTGCCAGTTGAATTCCGGCGCGGTGAAGTGAGGCAGGGCGAACCACGGTGCGGCGGCAATTTTGGCCGTATCGACCACGCCGAAGTAGAACGCCATGGCAAAGCCCACCAGCACGCCGGAGATGATCGGCACCAGGCGGAAAATGCCCTTGCCGAACACGGCCACGATCAGGGTGGTCAGCAGCGCCGGCATCGAGATCAGCATCGCCGTCTGGTAATGGATCAGCTCGGCGCCATCGCCGGATTTACCCATCGCCATGTTGGCGGCAATCGGCGCCATGGCCAGGCCGATGGAAATGATCACCGGCCCGATCACCACCGGCGGCAGCAGCCGGTCGATGAAACCGGTGCCCTTGATCTTCACCGCCAACCCCATGAAGGTATAAACGAAACCGGCCGCCATCACCCCGCCCATGGTCGCCGCCAGGCCGAACTGGCCCTTGGCGAGAATGATCGGGGTGATAAAGGCAAAGCTCGACGCCAGAAACACCGGCACCTGCCGCCCGGTCACCAGCTGGAACAGCAGCGTGCCCAGGCCGGCGGTGAACAAGGCGACGTTTGGATCAAGACCTGTGATCAGCGGCATCAACACCAACGCGCCAAATGCCACAAAGAGCATTTGTGCGCCAGACAGGATCTGGCGCCAAAGCGGGTCGTTGAATTCATCCTGCATGTTCACGCGTCCTTCTGCTTGGTACCGAAGATCTTGTCACCGGCGTCGCCCAGGCCTGGGATGATGTAGCCGTTTTCATTCAGGCGCTCATCGATGGACGCGGTGTAGATCTGCACGTCCGGGTGGGCCTTCTCGACGGCGGCGATGCCTTCGGGCGCGGCGACCAGCACCATGGCGCGGATGTCCTTGCAACCGGCCCTCTTCAGCAGGTCGATGGTGGCAACCATGGAACTGCCGGTGGCGAGCATCGGGTCGATGATCATCGCCAGACGCTCGTTGATTTCCGGTACGAGTTTTTCCAGGTAGGTGTGGGCCTGCAGCGTCTCTTCATTGCGAGCCACGCCCACGGCGCTGACCTTGGCGCCGGGGATCAGGCTGAGGACGCCTTCGAGCATGCCGATGCCGGCGCGCAGGATCGGCACCACGGTGATTTTCTTGCCGGCGATCTTCTCGACCTGGACGGGGCCGGCCCAACCGGGGATCTCGTAGCTTTCCAGGGGCAGGTCTTTGGTGGCTTCGTAGGTGAGCAACGCTCCGACTTCCTGAGCGAGCTCACGGAAGTTCTTCGTGCTAATGTCGGCGCGGCGCATAAGGCCGAGCTTGTGTCGGATCAGCGGATGGCGGATCTCGCGAGTGGGCATGGGAAAGGCTCCGGCGGCGGGCAAAAAAACCGGCCTAGATTAATCTATCCGAGGGTGTTGTCCTATAGACATCTAGCACGTTAGTCCATTAAGGCTTGAACGTTGCGCCTCACATGCGTACCTTTGCCCGCTTTTCTTGCCACAGCACCCCCTGGAGAGCGCCATGTCCGCTGATCTCGAGCATATCCGTCAAATCATGCGCGAGGCTGACTGCCTGTACACCGAAGCGCAAGTCGAAGAGGCGATCGCCAAGGTCGGCGCACAGATCACCCGCGAAATGGCCGACACCAACCCGGTGGTCTTCTGCGTGATGAACGGTGGTCTGATCTTCGCCGGCAAATTGCTGACCCATCTGCACTTCCCGCTGGAAGCGTCCTACCTGCATGCCACGCGTTATCGCAACGAAACCAGCGGCGGCGACCTGTTCTGGAAAGCCAAGCCGGAAGTCTCGTTCATCGACCGCGACGTGCTGATCATCGACGACATCCTCGATGAAGGGCACACCCTGGGCGCGATCATCGACTTCTGCAAACACGCCGGCGCGCGCAAAGTCCATACCGCCGTGCTGATCGACAAAGACCACGACCGCAAGGCGCGCCCGGAAATGAAGGCCGATTTCGTCGGCCTGCCGTGCATCGATCGCTACATCTTCGGTTACGGCATGGACTACAAAGGTTACTGGCGCAACGCCAATGGGATTTACGCCGTTAAAGGCATGTGATCAAGGCTCCGACGCAGGGTTGCGCATGCTATCGTGCTTGGCTTCTGCGTCTGGAGCTGTTCATGAGCCTGTTGATTCGCACCTGCGCCGCCCTGGCGCTGACCCTCAGCTTGCCGCTGGCCGCCGCCCCGGCGCCGATGCACAGCCAATTCCTGCCGCCCGACGACCTGGCCCTGCGCGCCGAAGCGCCCGACCAGCAGCAACTGTTGCAAGTCACCGAGTATGCCGTGGTGGTAGGTAATCAGCGCCAATCCACGCAGCAGCCGATCCCGGTGACGTCGCCGTTGATGATTCGCCTCAAGGGTAAGTCCTTGAACAAAGGCGCAAGCATCGCCCAGGTGAACGTCAATTTCGACGCCGAAAGCAAAAGCCTGAAAAAGCCGGTGTTCGATGACAAGACCAAGACCCTGACCTTGTCCTACCCCGCGACCCAATACCGCGTGATCGTCGACCTGCTGCGCAATGACACGGTGTATGTGCAGTTCCTCAGTTATGCCAATGGGCATATCTGGGCGGATCTGCATACCGGCGTGGTACGCACCAAGTAGCCAGCACCCTGACGAACCCAATGTGGGAGGGTGCTTGCTCCCGATGACGGTGTGTCAGTCGACATCTAATTGACGGATCCAGCGCAATCGGGAGCAAGCCCTCTCCCACAGTGGTTCTCAGCGCTTTCGCCGCCCGCGCCTCGCAGGTAGACTTCAAACCCCATGTAAATGTCCGCAGGCTGGAGTCGGTAATGCGTAAAGATAAGAAACAGGTGATTGGTGACGAGATCGGCGACGATCAGATCAAGTTGTTCCTGGACTTCGAACCCGTCGACGCGACTTCACCCTCCCTGCACAAACTGATCAAGGCCTATCGTGGCCTGCGTATCGACGACTTCGAGCGCTTCCTGGGCTTCTTCAAGGCCGCTGGCCTGGACCTCGATGGCAAGGACGAGCATGGCCATACCTTCGTCGACCTGATCAAGGACCAGCGCAACGCCGCCGAGTACATTGAATTGATCGATAACGCCCGCGGCTGATCGCAGGCGAAAAAAAGCCCCGCGGCTCATATCGAGAAGCGGGGCTTTTTTATTTCGAGGCCTTAAGCGTAGCTTTGGGCTTCGTTGTTTTGCTCAACCAGTTCCAGGCTGATGTTGTTCTGCGCGTTGATCTTGCGGTACAGCTCGGCATCGGTCTCCAGGACCTTTTCACGGGCCGGGAAGATCTCGTGCAGTTTGGCCGCCCACTCGCCGGCAGCCTTGGTCGGGAAGCAGCGTTCGATCAGTTCGAGCATGATCGACACCGTCACCGAAGCGCCCGGGGACGCGCCCAGCAGCGCCGCCAGCGAGCCGTCTTTGGCCGCGACCAGCTCGGTGCCGAATTGCAGCACGCCGCCTTTTTTCGGGTCTTTCTTGATGATCTGCACCCGTTGGCCGGCCACTTCCAGGCGCCAGTCTTCGGCTTTGGCTTGCGGGTAGAAGCGGCGCAGGGATTCCAGGCGCTGTTCCATGGACTGCATCACTTCGCTGACCAGGTACTTGGTCAGGTCCATGTTGTCCCGGGCCACGGCCAGCATCGGGCCGATGTTGCCGGCGCGCACCGACAACGGCAGGTCAAGGAACGAGCCGTGCTTGAGGAACTTGGTGGTGAAACCGGCGTAAGGCCCGAACAGCAGGGACGTCTTGCCGTCGACCACGCGGGTGTCCAGGTGCGGCACGGACATCGGTGGCGACCCCACGGCGGCCTGGCTGTAGACCTTGGCCTGGTGGTGCTTGACCACTTCCGGGTTGTCGCAACGCAGCCACTGGCCACTGACCGGGAAACCGCCGAAGCCTTTGCTTTCTTCGATGCCCGAGGCTTGCAGCAGCGGCAGGGCCGCGCCACCGGCGCCGAGGAACACGAACTTGGCGTCCACGTCGCGGCTGTTGCCGCTGTTGACGTCCTTGATGCTCACGGTCCAGCCCGCGCCATTGCGCTTGAGGCCGGTCACGCGTTTGCTGTACTTGACTTGGGCATCGGGCGCGCTGGTCAGGTGGTTCAGCAACTGGTTGGTCAGGGCGCCGAAGTTCACGTCGGTGCCGTTCTGCACACGGGTCGCGGCGATTTTTTCGTCGAGCGGGCGGCCTGGCATCATCAGCGGCATCCACTCGACCATCTCGTTGCGGTCTTCGGTATAGCGCATATCCGAAAATGCATGATGCTGGCTGAGGGTTTCAAAGCGCTTCCTGAGGAAGGCTACGCCTTTGTCGCCCTGCACGAAGCTCAGGTGCGGCACCGGGGTGATAAAGGACCTGGACGAGCCAAAGGTGCCTTTTTTGGTCAGGTACGCCCAGAACTGCTTCGACACCTCGAACTGGGTGTTGATGTGGACAGCTTTCTTGATGTCGATGGAACCATCGGCGGCCTGGGGTGTGTAATTCAGCTCACACAGCCCGGCGTGGCCGGTACCGGCGTTGTTCCACGGGTTGGAACTCTCCGCGGCTCCCGAGTCCATCAGCTCAACGACTTCCAGCTTGAGGCCGGGGTCGAGCTCTTTGAGCAGTACGGCTAGGGTGGCACTCATGATGCCGGCCCCTACCAGTACTACGTCGACTGCTTCGTTATGCGCCATTTAACGCGTCTCCAAAATCTGCAGCACCAAATTGACGGCATGGCTGCCAGGAGTGACGGGGCGGTTCACGTGTTGCCCCAGGTTACCCATGGCCAGGATCGCCATGTCCGATTCGCAATTCTTTGCAAGTTCAGCGCACGCTTCCTGCCGGGCTAATCCGCCTATGAACGCATTCATGGGCTGCCGTGGCAATTCGACTTATGGTCAAAGCGTGCGATCCGTGCAATCAATCCGTAGCGGACAGGCTCAAGCCCCGGAGCACTCGGTCCTGTGTGATTGGGCTGTTCCAGACGCTGATGGTGCTTGTACAAACGCCAAACTATTCATTTGCTCGCCACACTCTTGTGAAGTTGTGAAAACCCGTTTTTTCACGCTCTTTTGAAGACGTGAACCTCAAAAAAGGGCTGCCCCAGCCTGGCACCTGGCCCGGAAAACCTTGCCGGCATGCGGCAAAACGGGCAAACAACTCAAGTGGCCGAGCGCAATGGCAGCTCTGGCAGATTCGGTAAAGGCGGGTGGTTTGCAAAGAAAACAGCAAGCGCGCCAGCTTCACACGATCTGTGTGGGCGGCTCTCTGTGGGCGATCTGGGGGGGCTAATACCGAAGCATTAACGATGTCGCGAGGCCCGATCAGGAGACGTCCTTATAATCGGGGGGAGATTGTAGCGAAGAACGCCAAGGAAATGGGCGTGTTTTATGACTTTTATTAGGCGTTCGGTCAGGCGGCCAACGGGTGGCGATGCGGCGACTGCGTCGCGCGTGGGCTGATACGGGCGCTGGCGGGCAGCGGGCGGTGCATCCAGCTCAAGCGGATTTCTTCGATTTCCACCCAGCCAGCGCCGACCGGAGGCTGGCTGCACTCTTTGAAAGCCTGGCAGCGACCTTGCACATCGAGCAGGGCAAATTGGCGAAGGGCGGGCTTGCGGGTAAACAGCGACCAGAGAAAATGCATGAAATCAGCCTCCTGAGATTGAGGCCAAGCATGCCTGCCGGGGATGACGGGCGCGTGTATCGGCTGTGACATATCGGTGACACCGAACCCCTACAATGCCTGCGGGTCTTAGGTTGTAACTGACGCTAGTTCCCGGCGAGGGCCGCCCGCTATACTGCCGGCCTGTCGGTACTCGATTTCTGGAGAGAAGAGCATGTTGCAACGCCTGTTGTTCGGTTTGATCACTGTGACCAGTTTGACCCTGGTTGGCTGCGCCAATAGCCCGCAACAACTTAGCCCGCAACCGAAGCTCACCACGCAGTTGGCCCCGGTGGGTCACGGTCAGCCGGTGTCGGTGCGTGTGGTGGATGGTCGTCCTTCGCCGACCCTGGGCTCCCGTGGTGGCCTGTATCCGGAGACCGCGCTGGTGTCGGTGAGCGGTGCCGATGTGCTCCCCAAGCTGCAAGCCCAGGCTGAAGCCGCGGTGCGGCTGCTCGGCTTTACCCCGGCCAACTCGCCGGGCGCGCCGCAGTTGACCATCACCCTGGCCGAGCTGAAATACCAGTCGCCCAAAGAAGGCCTGTACGTGACGGAGGCCACTATCGGCGCAACGTTCAAGTCCGACGTGAGCGCCGGCACCCGTCGCTACAGCGGCCGTTATGGTGCGTCCCTCAACCAGCGCTTCGGCATGTCGCCTAACCAGGAGACCAACACCAAGCTGGTCAGCGACGTCCTGAGCGACGCTCTGACCCGTCTGTTCAAGGACCCGAGCATCGGCCAGCTGCTCAGCTCGCAATAACGCTCAATAACAAGCCGGGCTCAGCGCTGAGCCCGGCTTTTTTGTGCCCGCCGTTTCATGCCGCGGTGTCGATACCGAAGTCGAGCAGGCTTATCCCGGTCAGCAGGTCCGTCTCCGGCAGGTCCGCATGCTGGTGCCCGCCAAGGGCGCAATACACCAGCCAGTGGCGGTCCTGGACGTTGAACGCGAGGCCGCCGATCAGCGCCTCTTGCTCATCGCTTGGGGCTATCAAATACAGTCGATCCTGGTTTTGCGCGTGCAACATGACAAGCTCCCGAGCGTTCGAAGGGCCACAGAGTGAACGGTTAAGGTGACGTTCAGGTGACGCCGTAAATTACTCGATACATTAGCTGTCAATGGGGGAAGGAGCTTTTAGGCGCAGGAGGCGACTTCCGTTCAGGTTTGTATCTGAATGGATACCAAGGCACTGTTTCAACGAGGTGTGTGATGGCGCTGGCCGGACTGCTGATCAATGTTGTTGCTCTATCAGTGGCCTGCTCTGGGGCTGCACTGCTATTCATTACCCGTTTGAAGGAACAGCGCGCCATGGCCAGGCTCGCCGCGCAAAGCGAAGAGCGCGCCATCGACCAACCCATGCTGTTTCTGGATGTACGCACCGAACGGGCGCATCGCCTGGCTTATCGTATTGGTTTCGCCTGCCTGGGGCTGGCGCTGCTGGTTTCATGGATCAGCACGCGTTTTTAGTTGCACCCTGAAACGACGGTGGGAGCGGGCTTGCTCGCGATAGCGAAGTTACAGTCGGTACCGCTGTGACTGAACCACCGCATCGCAGGCAAGCCCGCTCCCACAGGTTTGGCTAGGTGTATTACAGCGGGATTCCCGCCTTGACCCGATATTGATTGCGCACTGGCGTTGCATATTGCACCACCAGGAACGGCCGGTGTTCGACCGGGCACTCGCTCAAGCGCCGCTCCCACTCTGCCTTGGCCTTGGCCAACTCGTCGGCCGGGAAGATATCCGCTGCCTTGGGTACCTGCAGTTGCGGGTCGGCGTCACTCCACTGGGCGTAGGCCAGGTAGTGAACCGGGAACAGGCGATAACCTCCGAGAATCTGCCGGTCCATTTCCACGGCGAGCAGCTTGGTGTCTTCGAAGCGCTCGGTGATCGGCGGCGCAAAGTTCACATGCACCCGGCCCTTGTAGCCGGTAATGCCCAGGGCAATGCTCACATCGTCTTCACCCGGTGCCTTGGTGTAGGTGCCGGTGGTGGCGCGGATGTACAGCTCGCGAGCCTTGGCCAAGTCGCATGGGTCGTATTCGTAGCTGATGGACACGGGCGTCAGGTTCAGCGACTGGATCACCTCGGCGAACGGCTCGTCCTTGCGGCTGACGTGGAACATCTTGAGGATCGCCGATTCGGTGCGGTCATCCCCATCCTTGGCGCGGCCTTCGGCCTGGGCGATCCAGATCGACTGGCAGTCGTGGCGGATCGAATGGTTGATGTAGGCCGACAGCAACTGGTAAGCCGCCATTTTTTCCTTTCGCCCGGTGATCGAGCGGTGCACGATGAAGCTCTTGTTCAGGCGCATCAGGTCGCTGACAAACGGCTTTTGCAGCAGGTTGTCGCCGATGGCGATACGCGGTGTCGGCAGGCCGGCGTGGTACACGGCGTAGTTGACGAAGGCCGGGTCCATCACGATATCGCGATGGTTGGCCAAAAAGACGTAGGCGGTGCCCGATTTGAGCTGTTCCACGCCGGTATAGGTCACGCCGTCGGTCGCTCGATCAATGGTGTGGTCGACGTAATACTCGACTTTGTCCTGCAGCGTGGCCACGGTGGTGACGCCGGCGAATTCACGGCGCAGTTTGCGGGCGATCATGGGTTTGAGCAGCCAGCCCAGCGCGCCGGCAAAGCGCGGGAAGCGGAAGTGGGTCAGGATGTCCAGAAAGGCCTTGTCACTGAACAGCCGCTCCAGCACTGCCGGGACTTCGCTGTCGTTGTAAGGTCGGATGGTATCGAATTCGCCCATCATGCTCTCTTGTTAGAAACGGCTAGGGTAAGTAGAGGAAATACCAGGGTGCGGCCCGAGTAATGGGCTCGGCCGAAATATAACCCTGTAAATAGACCGGCGATTATACGCACAAGTCACTTGGGAGACTGCGATGCTGGAAACCGCGCTGTACGATTGTCCTTATTGTGGTGAAGTGGTGGAGACAACCGTGGATTTATCCGGCGGCGACCAGACCTATATAGAAGACTGTCAGGTATGTTGCCGACCGATCATTTTCAACCTGCAGGTCCATGGTGAAGAGTGGATGCTCGAAACTCGCAGCGAAAACGAATAGCAGGTACGCCCATGCAGCGAATCTACGAACCGGAAAACCTGATGGAAGGCGAGCTGCTGCAGCAGATGCTCGCCAGCGAAGGGATCGAGGCGCATTTGGTGGGGCGCCATTTGCTCGGCGGTAGCGGCGAGTTACCGATTTTCGGGCTGCTGGGGCTAGAAGTGGACAACGACCAGGCAGCCTGCGCGCGCGAGCTGATCACCGCGTATAACGGTGCGCAACCGTTGCCCGCCGATGAACCCGACAGCTTCCCCGACGTGTTGGTCTGTTAGGCTGTCGGTCGGTTTACCCAAGAGTCGTGTTGCCCCATGTGTGGACGTTATGCCCTGTTTCGCTGGAACCCCACGTTTGCTGCCTTGCCGGGCTTTCCGGCGGATCAGCAGGCCCAGTGGAATATTTCTCCCAATGATTCGGTGCTGATCCAGCGTGCCACCGACGGCCAGCGCACCCTGGCCCGCGCCCGCTGGGGCCTGACACCGCCGTGGCTGACGGACCTTTCCCGTACTCCGGCGCATGCCCGCGCCGAAACCCTGGCTGAGCAACCGATGTTCCGCGAAGCGTTTCGCCAGCGTCGCTGCCTGTTGCCGGCCAACGGGTTCTACGAATGGCGCGGCACCCAGCGCAAGCGGCCGTACTGGTTGACGCCAGGGGAAGGTTCGACGCTGTTTTTTGCGGCCATCTGGGAAGCGTATCCGGTGCAGGAGCAAGTGTGGCTGAGCACCGCGGTGGTGACCCAGGCGGCGCAGAGTCAGCGGCGGCCGTTGATTCTGGATGCGGCGGGGCAGGAAGCCTGGCTGAACCCCGAGACGCCGCTGCCGGTGTTGCAGGGACTGTTGGCCAGTGAGCCGGTCGCCTTGCGTGAACGGGTGCTGGCCAACATGGTCAACGATCCCAAGCTGAATGGGCCGGAGTGCCTGACTCCGGCTTGAGCCAGAAAGTCCGCCACCGTTGTGGGATGTATCCGAAATTTAGCCTCTGCACGTCTGATGTATCTGGCGTCGATACAAATCACCGCCTAGGATACGCGCCATGTTTTCAGGGCGTCTTTTCAGGGAGAGTGTGTTGATGAAGAAATCATTGGCCGTAAGTGTATTGGCGGCAGCAGTGCTGCTGGCCGGGTGTCAGTCCGTCAACACCACCAGCGGCGGTGCCGTTGGGGTGGAGCGCAAGCAGTACATGTTCAGCATGCTGTCGAGCCAGGAAGTCGACCAGATGTATGCGCAGTCCTACCAGCAGACCCTGGGTGAAGCCAGCGGCAAAGGCCTGGTGGACAAGACCAGCGCCAACGCCAAGCGCGTGCAGGCCATCGCCAACCGCCTGATCGCCCAGGCGCCGACCTTCCGTCCGGATGCGGCGCAGTGGAAGTGGGAAGTGAACCTGATCAAGAGCGATGAGATGAACGCCAACTGCGGGCCGGGCGGCAAGATCTTCGTGTACAGCGGGCTGATCGATAACCTCAAGCTCAGCGATGACGAGCTGGCGGCGGTGATGGGCCATGAAATCGCCCACGCCTTGCGCGAACATGGCCGTGAAGCCATGTCCAAGGCCTACGGCATCGAGATGGCCAAGCAGGGCGCCGGCGCGTTGCTTGGTCTCGGCCAGGACAGCATGGCGCTGGCCGATACCGTGGCCAACTACGGCATGACCTTGCCCAACAGCCGCAGCAATGAAAACGAAGCGGACCTGATCGGCCTGGAGCTGGCGGCCCGCGCCGGTTACAACCCGAACGCCGCCATCACGTTGTGGAACAAGATGGCCAAGGCTTCGGAAGGCGCGCCTCCGGAGTTCATGAGCACTCACCCGGCCTCCGACAGTCGGATCGCCTCGTTGCAGGCGGCGATTCCGAAGGTGATGCCGTTGTATCAGCAGGCCAAGAAGTCCTGATAATCCAAGCCTCATGAAGATCCAAATGTGGGAGGGGGCAAGCCCCTCCTACATTGGATTGGGTTTGCAGGCTTGGATCCTTAGATCCAACCGCTGCTTTGCATGGCCTTGTACACCGCCACGATCGCCAGGACAAAAAACGCCGTAGCCGCCAGTCGACGAATCAAGGTCAACGGCAATTTCTCCGCGGCAAAATTCCCCGCCAGAACCACCGGTACGTTGGCAATCAACATGCCCAGGGTGGTGCCGATAACCACCAGCCACAGCTCAGGGTATTGCGCCGCCAGCATCACCGTGGCGATCTGCGTCTTGTCGCCGATTTCGGCGAGGAAGAACGCAATCAGGGTGGTCAGGAACGGCCCGAACTTGCGCGTGGTGCTGGCTTCGTCATCGTCGAGTTTGTCCGGCACCAGGGTCCACAGCGCCGTGGCGCAGAAACTCGCGGCGAGAATCCAGTGCAGCACCGCATCCGAGAAGAAACTGCCGAACCAGGCACCTACGGCACCCGCAGCGGCATGGTTCGCCAGGGTCGCGGCGATGATGCCGGCGATGATCGGCCAGGGTTTGCGAAAGCGTGCGGCAAGGATGAGCGCGAGCAGTTGGGTCTTGTCGCCGATTTCGGCCAAGGCAACGATTGCGGTAGGGACGAGCAGTGAATCCAGCATCAGGTAGGTTTCCAGGGGCGGGTCGACACGGCTATGACACGTACAGCCTTCCCGCCCCGGGTAAGGTGTGCGTGTCATAGGTCTTGTCAAACCCCGGTCCGTCTGAGCGGACTCCTGGGTCGCATACGCCATGGTCTGCTGACCAAGTATGTTGACGTATGCCGGACGAGCGTGGCGCTCGTGGGAGACTACTCCCCTAGGACGGAGCGGATTCTGCCTAGGCAAAATCCATTCGGCAAGTGTTCTTTTGCAAACGCCGATCAGCCGCGCTTGGCGCGATAGATGCGAAAACCATTGCCTTCGGCCTTGACCGCACACACGCCCAAGTGCTCTTCGATCAGCGGCTGGTACTTCAGGAAGCTGTTGGCAACCAGTCGGAGTTCGCCGCCTTTTGCCAGGTGTTTCGCGGCTTTTCGCAGCAAGTTCTCCGTGGCGAAGTAATCGGTGTGTACCCCGACATGGAACGGCGGGTTGCTCAGGATCGCGTTCAAGCCCATTGGCGCGGCATCGATGCCGTCTGCGGTCAGCACGTCGGCTTCCAGACCGTTGGCCGCCAGGGTCAGGCGGCTGCTGGCGGTGGCGAAGGCGTCCACATCCAGCATCGTCACCGTATTGTGCGGGTAGCGACGTTTGACCGCCGCGCCCAACACACCGGCGCCGCAACCGAAGTCCAGCAGGTGGCCGCTGGGCAGTTTGTCCAAATGCTCCAGCAACAACTCGGTGCCACGATCCAGGCGGCCATGGCTGAACACGCCCGGCAGGCTCACCACTTTCAGCGGACCTTCGGCCAGCGGCACTTCGAAAACCTGCGCCAGGCTCTCCAACTCCACCGCTTGCGGCGCGTTGGCCACGGTGACCTGCCACAACTGGCAGTGCCGTGCGTTATCGAGTTTGCGCGGCTTGCCGAAGGGGATCATCTGTTTGGCGGCGCTTTCGATCCCGCCTTTTTTCTCCCCCACCAGAAACAGCTCGGCACCGGGCAGGCGCGCGGCCACGGCGTTGAGCAGATAGTCGGTGAGGTCCTTGGACTTGGGCAGGAAGATCACTGCCGCATCAAACGTGCGCTGCGGCACATTCACGCCGAACTGGCTGCGCTCGGGGAAACGTGCGTCGAGCGCAGCCTGGTCACCGGCATGCCAGCACCAGCCGTGGGCGTTGGGCAGGCGGCCAAGCAAATCGTCGGCAGGCAACCCCACCAGCAGCAGGTTGCCTTGAAAAAGTTCGGCCTGACGAAGCAGTACTTCACTGCGCGGATCCATGGTCTGCTCCTTGAAAAGGGGCGCAGTTTATCAACTGACGACGCGCAGCGGGGCGCCGCTGAAAAAGCCGCGGGCGTTTTCCGCCAGTTGGCCGACAATCCGCTGCCGCGCTTCGCGACTGCCCCAGGCGTTGTGGGGCGTGACGATCAAGCGCGGGATATCGTCGGCCAGCAACGGGTTGCCATGCACCGGAGGTTCGACGCTCAGCACATCGGTCGCCGCGCCGCCCAGGTGGCCATTGCGCAAGGCGTCGGCCAGGGCCTGTTCGTTGATCAGGCCACCGCGCGCGGTGTTGACGATAAACGCGCCGGGCTTGAGCAGCGCCAGCTCGCGAGCGCCGATCAAGTCGCGGGTGTGTTCGTTGAGCGGGCAGTGCAGCGTCAGCGCGTCGACCTGCGCCAGCAGTTCATCCAGCGGCATGCGGTCGGCGCGGGCAGGGCGCCCGGGAATGGCGCCGAGTATGACGCGCATGCCAAAGGCCTCGGCCAGCCGTGCGACGGCACTGCCCAGTTCGCCATGCCCGAGCAAACCGAGGGTTTTGCCCTCCAGCTCGACGATCGGGTGGTCCAGCAGGCAGAACTGCTTGGCGGCTTGCCATTTGCCCGCGCTGACATCCCGTTGATAGTCCTTCAGCCGCGTCGCCAGGTTGAGCAGCAGCATGATCGTATGCTGCGCCACCGACGGCGTGCCGTAGCCCTGACAGTTACTGACGGTGACGCCATGGGCGCGGGCGGCTTCAAGGTCGACGTTATTGGTGCCCGTGGCCGACACCAGGATCAGTTTGAGTTCGGGGCAGGCGGCCAGGGTTTCGCTGTTGAGCGCAATCTTGTTGCTGATAGCGACCTGGGCGCCTTGCAGGCGTTCGACCACATTCTGCGGGGTGGTCTGCTCAAACAGCTGCAGCTCGCTGAAACAGTTGTGCAGCTCACTGAGATCGAGATCCCCCAGGTCGAGGGATGGGTGATCTAGGAAGACGGCGCGGCGATTGTTCGTCATCAACTGTACCTTTTGTGACAGGGTTCGAAGGCGTAATCTGCCGAGCCTATCAGATGAAATAATCCGTTACTTAATGGAGTGAGTATGTACGTCGCCGAGTTTTTGACCGTGGCCTTGATTCACCTGCTGGCAGTGGCCAGCCCCGGTCCGGATTTCGCGGTGGTGGTGCGCGAAAGTGTCACCCACGGCCGCCGCGCCGGGACCTGGACCGCATTGGGCGTGGGCTCGGCGATTTTCCTGCACGTGGGGTACTCGTTACTCGGCATCGGTTTGATCGTGTCCCAGTCCATCGTGCTGTTCAACGCACTGAAATGGGCGGCGGCGGCCTACCTGCTGTACATCGGCTTCAAGGCCCTGCGCGCGCAGCCGGCCAAGCCAGCCGCCGAGGGCGAACTGCACCGCGAAGTCGGCGAACGCACCCCACGCGGGGCGTTTACCGCAGGCTTTGTGACTAACGGTTTGAACCCCAAGGCCACGTTGTTCTTCCTGTCGCTGTTTACCGTGGTGATCAACCCGCACACACCGCTGGCGGTGCAGGCGGGTTATGGCGTGTACCTGGCGGTAGCGACGGCGGCGTGGTTCTGCCTGGTGGCGATGTTGTTCAGCCAGCAGCGGGTGCGTGCAGGGTTTGCGCGGATGGGGCATTGGTTCGATCGGACGATGGGGGCGGTGTTGATTGCCATCGGCGTAAAACTGGCGTTCACCAGTATGAAATGAGTCGAACTCTCTTACGACCGGCACCAAGATGGAATATGGTTTTGTCCTTGGCGGAACCAGCGGGTTCGAAAGCCAATTTTTGTATAGGCGGCATCACCATCTCCTGTTGGGGAAATCGACTTCACGTACTGGATGGGCGCTCTCCGGTAAGGGGTCGGTAAGCCCCTCGACATCTGTCTTCTCCTCGAATATTTGACCGTTGTTACCGACCAGCCTATAGCTATACGAAGGCAGTCTTTTCCCCCATTCGTCCACAATGAGGTAGCGCCCAAACCCGGGCTTATCCGGTTCTGGGAGCCAGTCGGGTAACAGCTGCGGGCGGGGGTCCCGACAATCGGCATAACGCCAGCGTGAAAAACACTCGGGGGCGCGTCCTGTGCGCAGGCTTTGTAGTTTCCAGAAGTCTGGCGTCGATTGACCATCTGCCACGACATTGCCGTCGGGATAGGTGAAAGCGGTGTGGTTTCCCTCCTTTTTTTCCTTTGGCCCCGCCGAATAAACTATGAAATCGGAATGTATGACTGGTTCGAAATATACCTGCCGCGCCTGTAATGCTTGGTAACTGAGGTAAATGCTGCCCTCGCCGGCCAAGCCCACAGTTTTTTTGTAAGGCCCCAAAAACTCTTCATCGACCCAAGGGTAGTAATCCTTCTTGATCGTCAGATCGCCTTCAACCTTGATATCAGCTCCTCCCCGTGGCGAGTCGTTGTAGTCAAATATCACAACCACGCCGCCCCCTCCCCCTGAAGTCACATTCTCGCCAAAACGCGTCGGATCGGCATAAGCCACGCCAAAGGTCACATTCGCCAAATGCCAGCGGCACGCGCCACCGCCATCTTTCGGCAGTTCTACTTGGTAGAGATCACTCTGCCCCTGGCGCTCCAGTTCCTTGTAAACCGAGTGATGACCATCCCGTTCAGTGCGCTGGCCGCTGGCGCCGTAGTCGACACGCTTACAAATGGGCGAGCGGTACATCACCCACATGGTTTCGGTTTTTAGCTCCTTGGGCAGTTTCACGGTGACGGTTATTTTTTCGCTGTTGGCAGGCGGCGCCAGACTGTAATCCTGACGGCATCCACTGAGGCTAAAAAACATCGCGCACACAACAGTGAGCAGGCGGAGAAACCGGATTTTGTTCTTTCGCGTGTTGATCGGCTTAACCATCGGTCTTCTCGTAATAAGCTTTTGGGTCGGCAATGGCGTTAAAACGCTGCAGCGCCTCGGTGCCACCTGCTACTCGCTGGGTGATATGCAGGGCTTGGTCTACCAGGCGCTGTAAGTCGAGGAACACGCGATTGCGGGTCAGTTCGTCCTCGTGAATGCTCCCGTAGTAATCCTTTAGCTGTTGTTCGAACTTGCGCCGTTGGACCTGTCGCTCCAGCAACGGATCGCGCTCTGCATCAATCGATTCCAGTAATTGGTTATGGATATAGGGTTGGTATTGCGACATGAAGTGATCGCCAATACGCGGCATTCGACCCGTCGCCGGGTTGCTGTAGCGAGGGAAGAACCGGGCCCGGCTTTCGGCGTTCAGCGATGTGTTCAGGCACTGCGTGGCCTGCTCGACTTGCTGGTCACCGTCCTCGCTCAGACTGGGGACCAAATACAGCTTGGCTTTTTCCGGCAGTTCGTAGGCGATAGTGCTGCGATAGGGCGTGCCATCGGGTTTGCGGTAAGCGGGGTATGGTGTGATCTCCTGTTGCTGGTGTTGCTTGGCCCGGAAAAACATGGCGATCTCACCGTGATGGCTGAACGGGTCTTCATGTTTGAATACTGCGCTGGAGACGGCTTGACGTAGCGACCAACTAAACCCAGCGAGCAGGCCGACAGGGCCATAGGCGTCATATAGGTAATTGTCCAGCGCGGCCTCGGGGGGCACGCGAGGAATGGCGTCCATGTCATTGACATGGCGAAAGTGCCATAGGTCGCCCAAAAACTGTACGGCGTGGAGGGTGAAGGTGCGGGGCATGCCGTAGGTGTAGAGCAGAGGGTTATGGTTTTTCAGCGAGGCCGCGTGGATGAGGCCAAGCGCGCCGCCCAGGCTATGGCCGCAAATGAACAATTTTTTATCGCGAGCACCACCAAGAATCGTCTTGCCAAAATCAGTATCAAAAACTCTTCTCGCCACCTCAAAGGCATCGCGAAAGCCAAGGTGCACACTGCCCACAGCAGTAAGGTCAGGGCAAGGAACCTTAGGCTCGCAAACCGCAGCGATCTCCGGTTTCACAGGACGAAAGGTCGCATCGGTGATGAGGTCAGCAAGCCCTTCCGTCTCAGTGCCGCGCCACGCCACCAACGCCTGGGATGCACTGATAGCGTAAAGCAGCTGGGTATGACCTTCCGGCACGTCTGCCTTAGCGGTATCCAAGGCTTTGATCGTCAAATAACGATCACTAAAAGGCACATCAACCACCACACATGGCCATGCCTGGCCGTTATCCCAAACCCGAGGTGTACGTGACAAATCCAGGCATTGCTGCTCGAAAAACTCGTTGACGGAACCCAGTTCGCGTTCATCCCGCGTGCTATACGCCAAAATACTCATCAACCCCAGGTTGTAGGCATTGACCAGGCTGTACCCAGACTGGTGATGCAACATCAGAGACCAGGCGCGAAATGGGCAGACTTCCAGCACATGACGACGGTCCAGTTCATCGCCACTGACGGTGAAGCCGTTGAACTTTCGTTCCGGGAAATGAAACGCCGGTAGCTTATTCGAATCATTCAAGGGGGGCTGGAATGTTGGTTGTTGGTCACATAATTGACCGATTCGCAGATAGTGGTAACAGCGTCCCGCAGCCAGCGCCTGCTTCTCAATCGGCGAAAAGTCTGGGCGTTGCGGGCCATACAGCGGTGTACGATCCCCGATAACCGGTCGAGGCGGCTCTGCGCGCTCAGCACGCAAACGACGCGTTTGCAGTTGATCGGCCAAAGGGTTGGCCTCCATCAACAACGTGATAGGCAGCGGATGCAAGCCCTCAACGCGAATCACCCCCTCGGCATCGCTGCGGCCAAGAAACTCCGGCACAACACGCTCACGAGTGGCCTCATTCACCGCACGGTAAGGCAGGTTCGCCAGGGGCTCGCCCTGCTCATCCAGCAATTGGAACTCTATCCAATGCCGTTTCTGTTTGCCGCCGATGAAATCCTTGTTCGGGTTGAGTGTGTCCGTGCGGTGCATGGGATCGTTGTGCATAGCGGTCCTTTAGCGATGGATGCGACGAAAGTCCAAAGCGTAAAGAGTTGCTATCCGTGACGAATGTCGGAAGGTTCGCCTTTCAGCGAAGGGTGCTTCCTGATCTAATTTGCTCATGTCCCGAAGAGAATGTTGGCGCAAAGCTATCATTCGCAGCAGGCTGCAAATCATTCCTTTGGCTGATTTGGTCGACACCTAACGTCTCTACAGTGCAGGTCTTCAAGCCGAGACCGTGCAGTCATAAAAAGGGATTCGTATGTTGCAGACCCGTGTTATCCCGCCCGCCGAAGGTGCGTACCAATATCCGCTGTTGATCAAACGCCTGCTCATGTCCGGGGCCCGCTATGAGAAGACCCGGGAAATCATCTATCGCGACAAGCTGCGCTACACCTATCCAACCCTGATCGAGCGGGTCGCGCGCCTGGCCAATGTGCTCACCGAAGCCGGGGTCAAGGCTGGTGATACCGTTGCCGTGATGGACTGGGACAGCCACCGTTACCTGGAATGCATGTTCGCCATCCCGATGATCGGCGCGGTGATTCATACCATCAACGTGCGCCTGTCGCCGGAACAGATTCTCTACACCATGAACCACGCCGAGGACCGCTTTGTGCTGGTCAACAGCGAGTTCGTGGGGCTCTACCAGGCGATTGCCGGGCAGCTCACCACCGTCGACAAAACCTTGTTGCTGACCGATGCGGCCGAGAAAACCGCTGAACTGCCGAACCTGGTGGGGGAGTACGAAACCCTGCTGGCCGCCGCCAGCCCGAAATACGATTTCGAGGATTTCGACGAAAATTCCGTCGCCACCACCTTCTATACCACCGGCACCACCGGCAACCCCAAGGGTGTGTACTTCACCCATCGCCAATTGGTGCTGCACACCATCGGCGTGGCGACCATCATGGGCAGTGTCGACAGCGTGCGCTTGCTGGGCACCAACGACGTGTACATGCCGATCACGCCGATGTTCCACGTGCATGCCTGGGGCCTGCCGTATGTGGCCACCATGCTGGGCCTGAAACAGGTCTACCCCGGGCGTTACGATCCGGAATACCTGGTGGAGCTGTGGCGCAAGGAGAAGGTCACCTTTTCCCACTGTGTGCCGACCATCCTGCAAATGGTGCTCAACGCCAAGGCCGCCCAGGGCGTGGACTTTGGCGGCTGGAAAATCGTCATCGGCGGCAGCGCCCTCAATCGCACGCTGTATGAAGCGGCCAAGGCCCGTGGGATTCAACTGACCGCCGCGTATGGTATGTCCGAGACCGGGCCGTTGGTGTCCTGCGCCCATCTCAACGATGAGCTGATGGCCGGCACCGAGGACGAGCGCACCACTTACCGCATCAAGGCCGGTGTGCCCGGGCCGTTGGTGGAAGCGGCGATCATTGACAGCGACGGGCATTTCCTGCCCGCCGATGGCGAGTCCCAGGGCGAACTGGTGCTACGCGCGCCGTGGTTGACCGAGGGTTACTACAACGAGCCGCAAAAGGGCGCCGAGCTGTGGGAAGGCGGCTGGATGCACACCGGCGACGTGGCGACCCTCGACGCGTTTGGGGTGATCGATATCCGCGACCGCATCAAGGACGTGATCAAGACCGGCGGCGAGTGGATCTCGTCCCTGGCTCTGGAAGACCTGGTCAGCCGCCACCCGGCGGTACGCGAAGTAGCGGTGGTGGGCATCGCCGATCCGCAGTGGGGCGAGCGCCCGTTTGCGTTGCTGGTGGTGCGTGATGGCCATGTGATAGGCGCCCGTGAACTCAAGGAGCACCTCAAGCCGTTCGTGGAGTTGGGCCACTTGAGCAAGTGGGCGATTCCAAACCAGATCGCCATTGTTACTGAAATTCCCAAGACCAGTGTCGGCAAGCTCGACAAAAAACGTATCCGCGTCGACATCATTGAGTGGCAGGCCAACAACAGTACGTTCCTCTCTACCCTTTGATACCTTTCGCCGTGCCCGTTCGGGCACGGCAATGCTCTATCTCGCGGCTTCACTTGTGATTTGCCGATTTTCAGCCATCCTTGCCGCGTCGGCCTTCGTCGACGTGGCAAAAGGGCTGTGGCAGACGGGTCGGTGATGCAAATCACACTTTAGAGGGATCAAGCGGTACCCCCTGCTGGCTATAGTCCCTCTCAGAGTTTTTCAAGGATGTTGCGCTTCGAGCCATGGGGGCTCGGTTGCCGGGCGGCATTGGAATCGTTGTATTCCGGCCGTTACATGCATCACCGAAAGAACTCACTGCCATAACAATAATGCACATGGAGTAGCGTCGATGACCTCAGTAAATCAGTTCTGGCGCCGGGCAAGATTGCCCCTGGCCGTCAGTCTCGCTTCTACGCTCGCCGGGCCGGCATTCGGCGTCAGTTTCAATATCGGTGAAATCGAAGGGAATTTTGACTCCTCTCTTTCCGTGGGGGCCAGTTGGTCGACAGCCAAGGCCAACCGCGATCTGATCGGCGTCAACAATGGCGGCAAGGGCTTGTCCCAGACCTCCGATGACGGCCATTTGAACTTCAAGCGCGGCGAGACGTTCTCGAAAATCTTCAAGGGCATCCATGACCTGGAACTGAAATACGGCGACACCGGTGTGTTTGTTCGCGGCAAATATTGGTATGACTTTGAACTCAAGGACGAAAATCGTGAGTTCAAGGACATCAGTGACAACGGCCGTCCTATGGGCGCCCGGTCTTCCGGCGGGGAAATTCTCGACGCCTTCATTTATCACAACTACTCGATTGCCGATGAGCCCGGTTCCGTGCGTTTCGGTAAACAGGTTGTAAGTTGGGGCGAAAGTACCTTCATCGGCGGCGGCATCAACTCCATCAACCCGATTGACGTAGCGGCGTTCCGTCGCCCGGGTGCCGAGATCAAGGAAGGCCTGATTCCGGTCAACATGTTCTATGTGTCGCAGACACTGACCGAAAACCTGTCGGCGGAAGGCTTCTATCAGTTGGATTGGGAGAAGACCGTCACCGATAACTGCGGGACGTTTTTCTCCCAGGCGGACGTCATTACAGGCGGCTGCAATGACAACCTGCGGTTGCTCAGCAAGCGCTCTGTCATCGCTGCGGGTGGTGGTTTGCCGCTGATGAATCGGTTTGGCGTCGACATCAATGACGAAGGTGTACTGGTCAAGCGCGGTTCTGATCGTGACGCACGCGATAGCGGGCAGTTCGGTGTGGCCATGCACTACAACTTCGAGCCGCTGGACACTGAGTTCGGCGCTTATTTCATGAACTACCACAGCCGTGCGCCGATTTTCAGCGCCAAGGGCGCATCGGCTGCGACTTACGCCGCGGCTAACGCATTGACGTCCACGCCAGCCAGTAGCCTGCGTCCACTCATCGTGGCCGGTAACTCCAGCTACTTCGTCGAATATCCAGAAGACATTCGCTTGTACGGTTTGAGCTTCTCGACGACCTTGCCTACCGGCACAGCGTGGAGCGGCGAGATCAGCTACCGGCCGAACGCGCCGGTTCAGCTCAATACCACCGACATCTTGTACGCGGGCGTTACGCCGTTGATAGGCTTGAACGGTGCTTCCCCGCTCAAGGGCGCCGCCGGTCAGGATCTGAATGGCTATCGCCGCAAGGAAATCACCCAACTCCAGACCACCTTTACGCACTTCTTTGATCAGGTCATGGGCGCCAGCCGGCTGACACTGGTGGGCGAAGTGGGGCTGACCCACGTCGGCGGCCTGGAAAGCAGCTCGAAAGCGCGCTACGGGCGTGATCCGGTATTTGGTCCTGGGGAAGGCCCACTGTGCGCGACGCTCAACGCGGGAACCATTGCCGGTGCGGGCGCAGGTACAGACCGCAGTAACCTGACGGCCAACTGCAACAATGACGGCTTTACCACCGCCAACTCCTGGGGCTATCGCGGCCGGGCAATCTGGGAATACCCGGATGTGTTCGCGGGTGTGAACCTCAAGCCCAACGTGGCCTGGTCCCATGACGTCAGCGGTTATTCGCCAGGCCCTGGCGGCAACTTCGAAGAAGGTCGCAAGGCTGTCAGTCTCGGCCTGGATGCTGAATACCAGAATACCTACACCGCGAGCTTGGCCTACACCAACTTCTTCGGCGGTAAGTATTCCACTGTGGACGACCGTGATTTCATCGCCCTCAGCGTCGGCGCCAACTTCTAAGCACACTGCATTTCAGGAAGAACCAGAACATGAAAATAACTAAAAGTCTGTTGCACGTCGGTGTGCTTGGGCTGTCGATCCTGGCGAGTAACGTCATGGCGGCGGTGTCGGCGGATGAGGCCGCCAAGCTGGGCACGACCCTGACCCCGATGGGCGCCGAAATGGCCGGTAACGCCGCAGGCACCATTCCTAAATGGTCGCCGTTGCCGACGAATGCCGGCGCCGTCGACGCCCGTGGTTTCCTGGCCAACCCTTATGCCAGCGAACAACCGCAATTCACCATCACCGCGCAAAACGTCGAGCAATACAAAGACAAGCTGGCGCCGGGGCAGTACGCGATGTTCAAGCGCTACCCGGACACCTTCAAGATGCCGGTCTACCCGACCCATCGCGGCGCCACTGTACCGGCCGAGGTGTTCGCCTCGATCAAGAAGAACGCCACCAACACCAACCTGGTGTCCGGCGGTAACGGTCTGGAAAACTTCGAAACCGCCGTGCCGTTCCCGATTCCGAAAAGTGGCGTTGAAGTCATCTGGAACCACATCACCCGCTATCGCGGCGGCAGCGTGACCCGCCTGGTGACCCAGGCCACGCCGCAGACCAACGGTTCGTTCAGCCTGGTGTATTTCAAAGACCAGTTCGTGTTCCGCGACAAAATGAAGGACTTCGACCCGAAAAACCCCGGCAACGTGCTGTTCTACTTCAAGCAGCAAGTGACCGCACCGGCACGTCTGGCCGGTGGTGTGCTGCTGGTTCACGAAACCCTCGACCAGGTGAAGGAACCGCGCTCGGCGTGGGTCTACAACGCCGGCCAGCGCCGTGTACGCCGGGCGCCGCAAGTGTCTTATGACGGGCCGGGTACCGCTGCCGACGGCCTGCGTACCTCCGACAACCTCGACATGTACAACGGTGCGCCGGACCGCTACGACTGGAAACTGGAAGGCAAGAAAGAAATCTACATCGCCTCCAACAGCTACAAGATCGACGATCCGAAACTCAAGTATGTCGACATCATCAAGGCCGGCCACATCAACCAGGACCTCGCACGCTACGAGTTGCGCCGCGTGTGGCATGTGGTCGCGACCCTGAAGGAAGGCCAGCGCCACATCTACGCCAAGCGTGACTTCTTCATCGACGAAGACACCTGGCAAGCGGCCGTGATCGACCACTACGACGGTCGCGGCCAACTGTGGCGCGTCGCCGAAGCCCATGCCGAGAACTACTACGACAAACAAGTGCCGTGGTACGCCCTGGAAACCCTCTACGACCTGCAGTCCGGCCGCTACCTGGCCCTGGGCATGAAGAACGAAGAGAAACAGGCGTATGACTTCGGCTTCACCGCCGGCATCAGCGACTTCAGCCCGGCGGCCCTGCGCCAGGACGGTGTTCGCTAAGCTGCACGCGTAGCCAAATGTGGGAGGGGGCTTGCCCCCGATAGCGGTCTGACAGCCAAGAATTCTATTGGCTGCCCCAGCGCAATCGGGAGCAAGCCCCCTCTCACATTTCTTGTCGCAGTTCTTTTTCAGGCAAATGTTGCAAAGATCTACAAAACCGCCGCTTTTACCGCTAGTCTGCGGACATCTGCAATGCCGACAACAGCCTTCTACAAGAGCCCGGCGATGACTGATCTGTCCCGAATCCAGGGGCCTGCCAGCGCGGTGATTCCGACCCTGGAAGGTCGCTTCTACAGACCTCCGCTGCCTGACGGCTACGTGCTGCGACCGCGCCTGTGCGAACGGCTGAGCGCTGGCCTGGAAGGGCGATTGCTGCTGGTCTGCGCGCCGGCTGGGTTCGGCAAGAGTTCGCTGGCGGTCGAGTTCTGCCAGAGTCTGCCCGCCCATTGGCAAAGCCTTTGGCTGGGCCTGAGCCCACGGGATAACGACCCCGGGCGTTTTCTCGAGCGCCTGCTTGACGGCTTGCAGCAATACTTCCCGCAACTGGGTGCGCAATCCCTGGGCCTGCTGAAAATGCGTCAGCGTCATCAACCGTTTGCCTTCGAAGAATGGCTCGATGGCTTGCTCGATGAGCTGGCGCTGCAGTTGTCCACGCGTGCGCCTTTGTTGCTGGTGCTGGATGACTACCATTTGGCCCAGGGCCCGGTGCTTGATCGCTGTCTGCAATTTTTCCTCAATCATTTGCCCGATGGCCTGCTGGTGCTGGTTACCAGTCGCCAGCGCCCCGACTGGCACCTGGCGCGCTTGCGCCTGTCTCGGCACCTGCTGGAGCTGCATGAGCAAGACCTGCGCCTGACCCACGCCGAATCCCTGGCGGTGTTGGATCGCCACAGCAGTTCGCTGCGCGGCGAGGCGCTGGATAATTTGATCCGGCGCAGTGAAGGCTGGGTCGCTGGTTTGCGTTTCTGGCTGTTGGCGGCCTCCGAAGCGGGGAATGAGGGCGCCTTGCCGCAGAGCCTGCACGGCGGCGAAGGCTTGATACGCGACTATTTGCTGGAAGAAGTGATTGATTGCCTGCCGGCGGAAGTCCAGGCATTCCTCTATGAAACCGCTTCGCAGGAACGCTTTTGCAGTGAACTGTGCGACGCCATACGCGATGCCCACGACAGCGCGGAAATCCTGCGTTACTTGCAGGCTCATCAGGTATTTCTGGTGCCGCTGGACGAGCAGGGGCACTGGTTCCGTTATCACCATTTGTTTTCCGACCTGCTGCGCACCCGGCGCGCGAGCAGCGCCGTGCTGCCGCCCGCCAGCCTGCACCTGCGCGCCTGTCGCTGGTTCAACGCCCAGGGGCTGATCGATGAAGCGGTCGAGCAGGCGCTGCGCGCCGGTCATCTGGATGTGGCGGCGAACCTGGTGCAGAACCTCTCCGAGGAGCAACTGCTGGCCGAGCAGAACGTTGGCATGCTCCTACGCTGGAAAATGGACTTGCCCGACAGCCTGCTGATCAGCACGCCCCGGTTGATCGTGCTGTACAGCTGGGCCTTGGGCCTGGCGTGCCAGCTGGATGCGGCGGAAGAACTGTCCGGCTATCTCAGCCGCTTCCTGCCGGCGCCATCGGCCACTGCGCAGAAGTCGATGCTGGCGCAGTGGCTGGCGCTGAGCGGGATCATCGCCCGGGGCCGAGGCGACCGCGAGCTGACTCAGCGCTATTGCAGTGAAGCCTTGGAAAGCCTGCCGCAGCGCCGTTATGGTCAGCGCCTGATGTGCCTGTCGACCCTCTCCAACCTGGCGATCGTCGATGCCGACCTGTGGCGCGCCCGTGGCTTGAACCGCGAATCCCTCGAATTGGCGCAGCGTGTCGGCAACCCGCTGTTTGAGGCCCTGGCCCATTACGACCGTGCCCGGGTCTTGCAGGCGCGGGGTGAAATCCTGCGCTCGCTGGATGAAGTACACCAGGGCCTGCAACGCTTGCACGACCTTTCGCCCCAACGGTTGTACGCCGTGCGCGCCCGATTAGCGCTTTACGAAGGCTACCTGCTGCTCGCGCGTTGTCAGCCTGAAGCCGGCCTGGTCCGCCTGCGCGCCGGCCTGGCCGAAGCCCGCGCCTGCCGGGATATCAGCGTGCTGATCGGGCATTGCGTGATTGCCAACTTCGAAGGGCGCCGCGGCGACTTCCCCAAAGCCTTCGCCGAACTGGCCGAGGCCGAACGCCTGATGCACATCTGGGACGTGCCGCCGATTTACTACCTGGCAATGATCACCCTGATCAAATGCGAGCTCTGGTTGGCCCAGGGGCGTACCGACCTGGCCGACGCCTGGCTGACCCGCCTGGGGCAAACCTACAACGGCGCACACGCGGCGGCGGCCCCGGAGTTTCATCCGCACCTGCCGCAGCATATCGAGCTGCAGCAAGCCGCGTTGGATGCGATCCGCCATCAACCGGCGGCGGCCCTGCAGCGCCTCGAAGACCTGGCGCAACACGCTCATGGCAGCGGCCGCCAGATGATTGCCCTGATGGCGCTGACCCAGCAGGCGCAGTTGCTGCTGGAGAGCGGCCAGGAGGCCAAGGCGCGCGAGGTGTTGGTTCGCGCCCTGGAAGCCGGAGCCGGCGGCGCGCTGCAACCCTTCCAGCGCCTGCTTGAAGGGTATCCCGACTGGATGCGCGATCAACTCGGCCAAGACCCCCATGGTTTATTGAACCAGAGCCTGTTGGCGCTGCTGCCGGCCGTTGCTGTCAGCGAGCCGGCGCCCAACCATGAAACCCTGAGCGCCCGCGAGCTGGCAGTGCTGCAACTGATCGCCCAGGGCTGTTCGAACCAGGAGATCAGTAACCGACTCTTCATCTCCCTGCACACGGTCAAGACCCACGCCAGCCATATCAACAGCAAGCTCGGCGTGGAGCGGCGCACCCAGGCGGTCGCGCGGGCGCAGGAGCTGCGGTTGATTGGTTAAAGCCTGAGTCCGCTGGCGAGCTTGCTTGCGTTGAGGTGCGACGCCGCTCCAGTCTGGTTTAATAGTGCAATCATTCTGGCGACAGTCGCCCGGAAACCCTATGCCGTTTGCACAAGAGGACCGTTCATGGACACCGCAAAGCCGACCCTTATCCGCGAAACCTTCCCCGTCGGCCCTTTGCAGTGCAACTGCACCATCATCGGCGACCCCATCAGTAAAAAAGCCATCGTGGTCGACCCCGGCGGCAATCACGAACTGATCCTGGCGCGGCTCGAGGCGCTGGGCCTCAAGGTGGTGAGCATCATTCACACCCATGCTCACCTGGATCACTTCCTGGCGTCCGGCCAGTTGAAGGAGAAGACCGGCGCGACCCTGCATTTGCACAAGGCCGACCAGTTCCTCTGGGATAACCTGGAGATGCAGTGCCAGACGTTTGGCGTGCCGTATACGCCGGTGCCGTCGCCGGACCGTTGGCTGGCCGACGATGAAGAGCTGGCTTGCGGTTGCGGCGTCGCATTGCATACGCCGGGGCACACGCCGGGGTCGATGAGTTTCTGGTTTGCCGATGCCAAGCTGCTGATCGCTGGAGATACGTTGTTTCGCCGGGGCGTAGGCCGCACGGATTTGTGGGGCGGGGACCAAGCGGCGATTGTGCGCTCGATCAAGCAGCGCCTGTATACGCTGGATGAGGCGGCGACGGTGGTGACCGGTCACGGGCCGGAGACGCGACTCGGTGACGAGATGCGCGAGAACCCCTTTGTGCGCGCATGATTGCAACGTAGGCGGTCAAGCCCTGTAGCAAAAAACTCAGCGTGTGTTCAGCGTGTGTCTGCTACGGTTTGTGTCGCGACGATAGTCCTGCGTTTTTTGTTACAGGTTAAGATACGTCCACGGAATTTTTACCGTTTGTCGCGTTCAAAACCCGGCAAAGATCCATTGTCCATATCCTCTGCACCCAGGGTGCAAAAGTAGGAGCTTCTCCATGTTCACTCCGCGTCGTCTGCTCGTTGTCGCTACTGCCGTAGCCATGTTATCTGGCTGTGCTTCACCCAATCCGTATGACGGTAGCAGCCAGGGACAGGCGAGTAATGAATCCGGTGGCATGAGCAAGACCGTCAAGTACGGCGGCCTCGGCGCTCTGGCCGGTGCGTTGGCCGGTGCAGCCATCGACCATAACAACCGTGGCAAGGGCGCACTGATCGGTGCCGTCGTCGCGGGTGCAGGTGCGGCGGGTTATGGCTACTACGCCGACCAGCAGGAAAAGAAACTGCGCGAAAGCATGGCCAATACCGGGGTTGAGGTTCAGCGCCAGGGCGATCAGATCAAACTGATCATGCCGGGCAACATCACCTTCGCCACCAACTCGGACGCGATCTCCAGCAGCTTCTATACGCCGCTGAACAACCTGGCCAACTCGCTCAAGCAGTTCAGCCAGAACACCATCCAGATCGTGGGTTACACCGATAGCACCGGCAGCCGCCAGTTGAACATGGACCTGTCCCAGCGTCGTGCGCAGAGCGTGGCCAACTATCTGACCTCCCAAGGCGTCAGCGCTGCCAACCTGAGCGCTCGTGGTGCCGGTCCGGATAATCCGATCGCCAGCAACGCCGACGTCAACGGTCGCGCGCAGAACCGTCGTGTAGAAGTGAACCTGGGCCCAATCCCAGGCCAGCAGTATGGCCAGCCAGGCGCCCAGCAACAGGCGCCGCAGCAGAACAACCAGTTCCAGGGCAACCCGTACTCGCAATACCAGTAATCTGCAGCCAATAAAAAGGGCGCCGTGCAATCAATGCACGGCGCCCTTTTTTGTGGCCGTCGGTTACATCAATCGATGTACTCGAACACCTTCACGATCTTCTGTACGCCGGACACACCCTGTACTAAGTTCGCCGCACGGGTCGCTTCTGCCTGGGTCAGCAGGCCCATCAGGTAAACGATGCCGTTGTCGGTGACGACTTTGATGCGTGAACCGGGAATGGCGTTGTCGGTCAGCATCTGCGCCTTGATCTTGGTGGTCAGCAGCGCATCGTTGCTGATGGCCAGCAGGGTGATCGGGTCCATTACCTGCAATTCGTTGTGGACCTTCTTGACCCGCTGCACGGCCGAGGCGGCTTGTTCGGCCTGGGCCTTGAGTTCGGCACGTGGCGTTTGGCCGGCGAGCAGCACCACGCCGTTGAAGCTGGTCACGACGATGCGCGACGCGCCATTGCCCAGGTCCGTAGCGGCCTTGGCGACGTTGACCTCGACCTTGGTTTCGATCAACGAGTCGTCAATCTTGCTGCCGAAGGTGCGGGTGCCCTTGTCGTCCTGGATGGGGGTGTCACGTGTCGCGGTGATTGCCGTGCTGCAGCCGCTGATGCCGAGGCACAGCGCAATCGCCAATAGGCTGAGGCGTTTAACGGTCATTCTTCACTCCCGAACAGTTGGCTGTCGATCAGATCGCACAGGCAGTGGATCGTCAGCAGGTGGACTTCCTGAATACGTGCGGTGACATTGGCCGGGACGCGAATCTCCACGTCCTCGGGCAGCAACAGCGAGGCCATGCCGCCGCCGTCGCGGCCAGTCAATGCTACGACAATCATTTCGCGATCATGTGCGGCCTGGATCGCCTGAATAATATTCGCCGAGTTGCCGCTGGTGGAAATCGCCAGCAGCACGTCACCCGGTTGCCCCAGGGCGCGGATCTGTTTGGAGAAGATTTCGTTGTAGCTGTAGTCGTTGGCGATCGAGGTGATCGTCGACGAATCGGTGGTCAAGGCAATGGCCGGTAAGCTCGGACGCTCGCGCTCGAAGCGGTTGAGCAACTCGGACGAGAAATGCTGGGCATCGCCGGCCGAGCCGCCGTTGCCGCACGAAAGCATTTTGCCCTCGTTGAGCAAGGCATTGACCATGACCTGACTGGCTTGCTCGATGTGCGGTGCAAGTACGTCCATCGCCTGTTGCTTGGTGTCGATGCTGGCCTGGAAAAGCTGGCGAATTCGGGATTGCATGTCCATCTGTGTGACCTTAAGTAGCGCGGCTATTTGGCACAGGAATGTGCAGCCCGCAAAGCAAAGAGCAAAAGTATGTGGTGAAGATGTCCGGCGAATCAGCTGTCGAAGGCATCTTTGAGCCAGTTCAAATCAGCTTTGCCAGACGGTGTGCTTTCAATGGCAACCACATCGAAACGGCAGGGGGAGTCAGCCCAGCGATGCTCCTTGAGCAGGAAAAACTGCGCGGCGAGTATCAGCTTCTGACGCTTGCGCCCGTCGATACTGGCGAGCGCGCCACCCCATTGTGCGTGTTTTCTGTAGCGGACTTCGACGAATACTACTGTATCGCCGTCAAGCATGACCAGATCAAGCTCGCCGCGTTTACACAACCAGTTCTGCGCCAGAAGGCGCAGACCCTGTTGTCGAAGATACTCAAGCGCTTGAAGTTCGGCATCCTTGCCGCTTTGTGCGCTGGACCGCTCGGGCATCAGCGTGGGGTATCGGGCAGACGCTGGACCTCGCCGCCGACGAACTTCGCCCACGGCATCTGGCGGTCAACGCGCTGGTGTGTGCTGATGCCCAGGTTGCCCGAGAGGCCGTCAATGCGCGTATCCGGCAATGCCTTGAGTTGGCCTACGCGTGGCGCCAGGCGGTAGGCATCGACGCCCATCGCGTACAGGCGGCCAAGGCTGCCATTGGCTTGCGGCCATTGTGCAGCGACCTGGTTGCGCAGCGGGTCGGTGGTGTTGAGCAGCCAAGGGGTTTCGCAGAACATCACGTTGGTCATGTCCAGGTACTGGTTCTTGTCGCCGCTGGCGCTGAACACGTGAGACGTCGCATACACCGGCACGTCGCCAGCGTACTGGAAGTTCAGGGTCGGCTTGATCTGCTGGGCCAGTTGCGGGGTGACGGCCAGGAAGATGAACTCGATATCCTGGCGACGCGAAGGTTGTGCGGCGACGTCGGTGCCGACGGCGCTTTGCAGGCTCTTGGCACGGCCTTCGCTTTTACGCAGTTGGAACAGATCGGCAATCTGCTGGGCGAGGGCGACCGGCTGGTCGACGTACTCGACGCCGACAACGGTGCCGCCGTTGGCTTCCCAGTCCTGGCGGAAGGCCTTGTAGACACGCTCACCCCATTCGCCACGGGGCACCATCGCAGCGGCGCGGTGCAGGCCGTCGGCACGGGCGCGGCGCGAGACTTCGCGAGCTTCGTCTTCAGCCGCCAGGCCGAACTGGAACAACTGCGCCGGGTTTTGATCGGTCTCGCTGTAGTTCAACGCCAGGGTGGTAATCGGCAATTGCGGGCGCGCGCTGAGCTGTTTGACCAGCGGCTTTTCCAGCGGCCCGACGACCAATTGCACGCCGGCAGCCTTGGCCTTGGCGTAGAAGTCGTCGAGGGAGGTCAGGCGCGAGCTGTCATAGAACTCGATGACCGGCGGCTTCTGCCCGGCTTGTTCAGCCTGGTAATGCGCGGCCATGAAGCCTTCGCGCAGGGCCTTGGCCACGGTGGCCAGTGGACCCTCCTGCGGCAGTAGCAGGGCGATCTTGTTCAGCGGCTGGCTCGCCAGTTCCTTGAGTTTGGTCAGCGGCGTCGGCAGTTGCACGGCGGCCGGATGGCCGGGGTTCTGCGCGCGCCAGGTGTCAATGGCGGCTTGCTGTTGCTCCAGCGTGCCGGCGCCCTTGACCGCCTGGGCCAGGGTGATCCAGCCGTCGAGCGTCGGGTTGCCGCTGGCTTGCAGCTGTTCGGCCGGCAGCGCGGCAATCAGCGCCCAGATGGCTTCATGGTTGCTCTTGGCGGCGTCGCCGGTCAGCAGTGGCGCCATGGTCACGCGCTCGCGAGCGGCGGCCAGGGTCTGGCCGTCGGCTTCATAGGCGCGTGCATGTACGGTGCCGGTGCGGACCTGCTGTTCGGCCGGCAGCTCCTTCAGGTTCTGCAGGCTGGGGTGGTTCAACGCCGCCAGCGCGGCCTTGGGCTGGTTGCGCGTCATGGCCAGTTCGGCGGCCAGGGTGTTGGCGAACACCTGCGCGGCGGGCTTGAGAACATCCAGCGGCACCTGCGCAAGAATCTGCGACGAGCGGCCAGCGTTGTTCTGGTGGTAGGCCATGTCGGCCGCGCTCAGGCGCAGCAACGCAGCTTTTTCGGGCGTGTTGGCGGTAGTCGCCTGTTCGAGCAGTTGCTCGATACTGGCATCCGGGGTCCGTGGCAGGTCGCCAAGGCGGGACGAGGGCGAGCTGGCACAGGCGCCCAGCAAGGCAGCGAGGCAGAGGGCGGAGAGCAGCCGCAGGCAAGGGATCATGTAAGTGTTCCTGATACCGATCAAATTAGCGTGGAATTGTACCCAAGCACTGGCCCAGGCGCGATGTTACTGGCGTGAAACCGTGAATTTAGGTGGTGCAAATGTTGCGTTTGGGTGGCTAGGGCCGACCGACGGCTGAAACGGCATCCATCTCGATGGCATATTTCCACGGCGTCGACGCGCTACAATGTGGCTTTTGCCAACCATCGAGGTGTGCGTTTTGACTGCTCCAGGTCCTTTGAATTCCACTGCAGGCTCGCTTTTTGTCGTGGCGACGCCCATTGGCAACCTGGACGACATCAGCGCCCGGGCGCTTAAAGTGTTGCGCGACGTTAAATTGATCGCTGCGGAAGACACTCGGCACTCCCAGCGCTTGATGCAGCATTTCGGCATCAGTACGCCATTGGCGGCCTGCCACGAACATAACGAGCGCGAAGAAGGCAGCCGTTTTATCACGCGCCTGCTGGCCGGTGACGATGTGGCGCTGATTTCCGATGCCGGTACCCCGCTGATTTCCGATCCCGGTTACCACCTGGTCCGTCAGGCGCGTGCCGCGGGTATCAATGTAGTGCCGGTTCCGGGCGCATGCGCGTTGATTGCGGCGTTATCCGCCGCGGGGTTGCCGTCGGATCGTTTCATCTTCGAAGGTTTCCTGCCGGCCAAGGCGGTGGGGCGTCGCGCACGTCTTCAGGCGCTTAAGGAAGAACCGCGCACGCTGATCTTCTATGAAGCCCCGCATCGTATCCTCGAATGCCTGCAGGACATGGAGCTGGTGTTCGGTGGCGAGCGCCTGGCGCTGCTGGCCCGTGAGCTGACCAAGACCTTCGAGACGCTCAAGGGGCTGCCGCTGGAAGAACTGCGCGCGTTTGTCGAAGGTGACAGCAATCAGCAGCGTGGCGAGTGCGTGGTGCTGGTGGCGGGTTGGACGGCGCCGGAAAATGAAGACGCCGTCGGTGGCGAAGCCATGCGCGTCTTGGATCTGCTGCTCAAGGAAATGCCCCTTAAGCGAGCGGCGGCGCTGGCGGCGGAAATCACCGGGGTGCGTAAAAATGTGTTGTATCAGGCCGCGCTGGATAAACAGAAAGCCGAATAGTTCCGGGGTTAAACCGGTATTCCGTCTGAACGTGATGGCATTGCTGCACTTTTAATACTTGTCCTAACTCCGTCGTGCCGTTAACCTGCGCGGCGGAGAGTCGATTGGACAGTCGCTGCCCTCTATGAAAATTAGGGGGGGGAGGAAAGTCCGGGCTCCATAGGGCGAAGTGCCAGGTAATGCCTGGGAGGCGTGAGCCTACGGAAAGTGCCACAGAAAATAACCGCCTAAGCACTTCGGTGCCGGTAAGGGTGAAAAGGTGCGGTAAGAGCGCACCGCACGTCTGGCAACAGTTCGTGGCTAGGTAAACCCCACTTGGAGCAAGACCAAATAGGGTCCCAAGGCGTGGCCCGCGCTGGGACCGGGTAGGTTGCTAAAGATGTCCAGTGATGGCCATCGTAGACGAATGACTGTTCAAGACAGAACCCGGCTTATAGATCGACTCTCCACCTTTTTTCCTTCTGTCCGAATCTCGTGCAGAAACCCGGTAGTAACGCAAGAATCCCTCCCTGCCAAATCATTGGCAGATGCATCTTGGTAATACCAAAAAAATCTTACTCTTAATAAATTACTTTAACTTTGAAGCATAGCTCTTTGAGCTATTTGTGCTTATTGAGCCAAAAATACCGCTGAACTCTGATTTCTCCTCCTCTTGCGCTCCTAAATCTCCGTTCTGTAAGGCTTTTCCTTGAATCCGCGCCTTGACGGTGTGGTGGGCGCATTCCTATAGTGTGCGCAAGTGGCGGAAAGTGGCACAAAGTGGGTTTTTTTAACGTAAAGCGCTAAAATTTGGAGAAACGCATCTGTGTTTCGCGGAGCTAACGCTATCAGTCTCGATGCAAAAGGCCGTCTCGCTATGCCGAGCCGGTATCGTGACGAGCTGATTTCGCGAAGTTCCGGGCAGTTAATCATCACGATCGATGCCGTTGACCCTTGTTTATGCGTTTACCCCCTCGATGAGTGGGAGTTGATTGAAACCAAACTGCGTGCCTTGCCTTCATTGCGTGAAGAAAACCGCCGTCTGCAGCGTTTGCTGATCGGTAATGCCGTCGACCTCGAACTCGATGGCAGTGGTCGTTTCCTGGTGCCCCCGCGTCTGCGCGAGTACGCCAAGCTCGACAAGCGCGCAATGCTGGTGGGCCAACTGAACAAGTTCCAATTGTGGGACGAAGATGCTTGGGATGCTGTTTCTGCAGCTGACCTGGCTGCTATTCAACAACCGGGCGCCATGCCTGATGAACTGCGTGATTTGATCTTGTGACTATTGATAGCGGCTTTAACCACATCACCGTACTGCTTGACGAAGCCGTTGAGGCTCTCGCCGTACGCGCGGATGGCTGCTATCTGGATGGCACCTTCGGCAGGGGCGGGCACAGCCGGTTGATACTCAGCCAGCTCGGGCCCGACGGTAAACTCCTCGGGTTCGACAAAGACCCCCAGGCGATTGCCACCGGGCAAGCGCTAGCGGCCGAAGACGGCCGCTTTGTCGTTGTACAACGCAGCTTTGCCGAGCTGGGTGCCGAAGTCGCCGAGCGCGGCATGGCAGGCAAGGTGGCCGGGGTTTTGCTCGACCTGGGCGTGTCCTCGCCGCAGCTCGATGACCCGGAGCGCGGTTTCAGTTTCATGAACGACGGCCCGCTGGATATGCGTATGGACCCCACCCGTGGTGTCAGTGCCGCCCAGTTCATCGCCACCGCGCCGGTGGAAGAAATCGCCCGTGTGTTCAAGGAATACGGTGAAGAACGCTTCGCCGGTCGCATGGCGCGCGCCGTGGTCGAGCGCCGCGAAATCCAGCCGTTCGAGCGCACCGCCGACCTGGCGGAAGTGCTGAAAGTCGCCAACCCTGCCTGGGAAAAGGGCAAGAACCCGGCGACCCGTGCGTTCCAGGGCCTGCGCATTCACGTCAACAATGAGTTGGGCGATCTGGAAGCCGGCCTCGAAGCCGCGCTGGAAGCCTTGGAAGTGGGCGGGCGCCTGGTGGTGATCAGCTTCCACTCCCTGGAAGACCGCATCGTCAAACTGTTCATGCGTCGCCTGGTCAAGGGTGAATCCGACAACCTGCCACGCAACCTGCCGGTGCGTTTCGAAGCCTTCGTGCCGAAAATCAAAATCCATGGCAAGGCGCAGTTCGCTTCCGAAGCTGAACTCAAGGCCAACCCACGCTCCCGTAGCGCCGTCATGCGCGTCGCGGAGAAGTTGCGGTGAGCAGGCTCTTCGCCAAGCCCCTCCCGGGCGGCAGCTTCTTTATGTTGCTGCTGTTTATCGGCGTGCTGGTGTCCGCGATTGCGGTGTCCTACAGCGCCCATTACAACCGCCAACTGCTCAATACCCTGTACGGCGAATTGAGTGTGCGTGATAAAGCGCAGGCGGAGTGGGGCCGGTTGATCCTCGAGCAAAGCACCTGGACCGCCCACAGCCGCATCGAAATACTGGCCACCGAACAGTTGAAGATGCACATCCCTGGCGCGGCCGAAGTTCGAATGGTGGCGCCATGATGAAACTCGAAGGCGCACTTTACCCGTGGCGCTTCCGCCTGATGCTCGGCTTGCTGGCCTTGATGGTCGGCGCCATCGCCTGGCGGATCATCGACCTGCAGGTGGTCGACCGCGACTTCCTGATCGGCCAGGGCGATGCTCGTAGCCTGCGACATATTCCGATTCCAGCACACCGCGGCCTGATCACCGACCGTAACGGCGAGCCCCTGGCCGTCAGTACGCCGGTGACCACGCTGTGGGCCAACGCCAAGGAATTGCAGGTAGCCAAGGACAAGTGGCCACAACTGGCTGCCGCGTTGGGTCAGGACCCGAAAGCCCTGGCCGAGCGCCTGGAAGCCCAGGCCAATAAAGAATTCATCTACCTGGTTCGCGGCCTCACCCCCGAACAGGGCCAGCAAGTGCTCGACCTCAAGGTCCCCGGTGTCTATGGCATCGAGGAATTCCGCCGTTTCTACCCGGCCGGTGAAACCACCGCGCACATGGTTGGCTTTACCGACATCGACGACCATGGTCGCGAAGGGGTTGAGCTGGCCTACGATGAATGGCTGGCCGGCGTGCCCGGCAAGCGACAGGTCATCAAGGATCGGCGCGGCAGACTGATCAAAGACGTCCAAGTCACCAAAAACGCCAAGGCCGGCAAGCCCTTGGCGTTGTCGATTGACCTGCGCCTGCAATACCTGGCCAACCGCGAGCTGCGTAACGCGATCATCGAGAACGGCGCGAAGGCCGGCAGCCTGGTGATCATGGACGTGAAGACCGGCGAGATCCTCGCCATGGTCAACCAGCCGACCTACAACCCGAACAACCGTCGCAACCTGCAACCGGCGATGATGCGCAACCGCGCGATGATCGACGTGTTCGAGCCGGGTTCGACCATGAAAGCCATCTCCATGAGTGCCGCCCTGGAAACCGGGCGCTGGAAGCCCAGCGACAAGGTCGAGGTCTACCCCGGCACCCTGCAGTTGGGCAAATACACCATTCGTGACGTGTCGCGTACCGAAGGCCCGGTGTTGGATCTGACAGGTATCCTGATCAACTCCAGTAACGTGGGCATGAGTAAGGTCGCCTTCGATATCGGCGGCGAAACCATCTACCACCTGGCGCAAAAGATCGGCTTGGGCCAACCCACCGGCCTGGACTTCCCGGGTGAGCGCGTGGGCAACCTGCCGAACTACCGCGACTGGAAAAAAGCCGAGACCGCTACGCTGTCCTACGGCTATGGCCTGTCGGTGACCGCGATCCAACTGGCCCACGCTTTCTCTGTATTGGCCAATAACGGTCGGATGGTTCCTTTGAGCCTGATCCACGTCGACGAAGCGCCGAAAGCGACCCAGGTGATTCCGGAAAACGTCGCCAAGACCATGCAAGGCATGCTGCAACAAGTGATCGAAGCACCGCGTGGCGTATTCCGCGCCCAGGTGCCGGCGTATCACGTGGCCGGCAAGTCGGGTACTGCGCGTAAGACCTCGGTCGGCACCAAAGGCTATGCCGAGAACTCCTATCGCTCGCTGTTCGCCGGTTTCGGCCCGATGAGCGACCCGCGCTATGCCATCGTCGTCGTGATCGATGAACCGAGTAAAGCGGGCTACTTCGGTGGCCTGGTGTCGGCGCCGGTGTTCAGCAAAGTGATGTCCGGCACCCTGCGCCTGATGAACATCACGCCGGACAACCTGCCGCCGACCCAACAAGCGAACGCCGGACCACCGGCCGCCGCGGTAAAAGCCAATGGAGGGCGCGGCTGATGTCTCTTAGCCTGAACAAGATTTTTGCCCATGCCGGTCGCGATCTGCTGATTCGCGAGCTGACGCTGGACAGTCGTAATGTACGCGCCGGGGACCTGTTCCTGGCGGTGCCTGGCGGTAAATACGATGGCCGCGCGCACATCGCCGATGCCCTGCAACGCGGCGCCGCCGCCGTGGCGTATGAAGTGGACGGTGCCACCGTGCTGCCGATCACCGACGTGCCGTTGATTCCCGTCAAGGGCCTGGCCGCGCAACTGTCGGACATCGCCGGGCGTTTCTACGGCGATCCGAGCCGCCACCTGAACCTGATTGGCGTGACCGGCACCAACGGCAAGACCAGCGTGACCCAACTGGTCGCCCAGGCGCTTGACCTGTTGGGCCAGCACTGCGGCATCGTCGGCACCCTGGGCACCGGTTTCTATGGCGCGCTGCAAAGCGGCCTGCACACCACGCCGAACCCGATCGCCGTGCAAGCGACCCTGGCCGACCTGAAAAAGGCCGGTGCCAAGGCGGTTGCCATGGAAGTGTCGTCCCACGGTTTGCACCAGGGCCGCGTTGCTGCGCTGGCTTTCGATGTGGCGGTGATGACCAACCTGTCCCGCGATCACCTGGACTACCACGGCACCATGCAAGCCTACGCCGCCGAGAAGGCCAAGCTGTTTGCCTGGAACGACCTGAAGTGCCGCGTGGTGAACCTGGATGACGCGTTCGGCCGCGAGTTGGCTGCCCAAGACAGCGAAGCGCGCCTGATCAGCTACAGCCTGGAAGACTCCCGCGCCTATCTGTATTGCCGCGAAGCCCAATTCAATGACGAGGGCGTGCGCGCCACGTTGGTGACGCCGCAGGGCGAGCACCATTTGCGCAGCACCTTGCTGGGTCGTTTCAACCTGAGCAACGTCCTCGCGGCGATCGGTGCGCTACTCGGCCTGGATTACGCGCTCGATGAAATCCTGCGCGTGCTGCCGAAGCTGGAAGGCCCGGCCGGTCGCATGCAACGTCTGGGCGGCGGTTCGCAGCCTCTGGTGGTGGTCGATTACGCCCACACCCCGGACGCACTGGAAAAAGTCCTGCTGGCCCTGCGCCCACACGCCAAGGGCAAGTTGCTGTGCCTGTTCGGCTGTGGCGGTGATCGCGATCGCGGCAAGCGTCCATTGATGGCCGAGATTGTCGAGCGTCTGGCCGATGGCGTGCTCGTCACCGACGACAACCCGCGCAGCGAAGACCCGAGCCAGATTTTCGACGACATCCGCGTCGGCTTCAAAGACCCATCCAAAGCCAGTTTCATTGCCGGTCGCGGTGCGGCCATTGCCCAATTGATCGCCAGCGCCAGCGTCGACGATGTCGTGGTACTGGCTGGTAAAGGTCACGAGGACTACCAGGAAATCAACGGCGAGCGCCACGCTTTCTCCGATCTGGTCGAGGCCGATCATGCCTTGACCGCCTGGGAGGTCGCCCATGCTTAAAGCGATGAAATTCAGCGAGCTGACCCAGGCCCTCTCGGCGCGCATGCTGTCGGGTGATTGCAGTTTCAATGGCGTCAGTATCGATAGCCGTGCGATCAAGCCGGGTCAACTGTTTGTTGCCCTGGCCGGTCCGCGTTTCGACGGCCATGACTACCTGAATGAAGTCGCCGCCAAAGGCGCGGTCGGTGCCCTGGTGCAACGCGAAGTGACGGACTCCACCCTGCCGCAATTGCTGGTGGCCGACACGCGCCTGGCCTTGGGCCAACTGGGTGCGCTGAACCGTGCGGCGTTCACCAAGCCGGTGGCCGCGATCACCGGCTCCAGCGGCAAGACCACGGTCAAGGAACTGCTCGCCGGTGTCCTGCGCACGCGCGGGCCGGTGCTGGCCACCCGTGGCAACCTGAACAACGATTTCGGCGCACCGCTGACCCTGCTCGAACTGGCCCCGGAACACACGGCGGCCGTGATCGAGTTGGGCGCTTCGCGTATTGGCGAAATTGCCTACACCGTGGCGCTGACCAAGCCTCACGTGGCAATTATCAACAACGCCGGGACTGCCCACGTCGGCGAGTTCGGCGGCCCGGAAAAAATCGTCGAAGCCAAGGGCGAAATCCTCGAAGGCCTCGATGCCTCGGGCATAGCTGTGTTGAATCTTGACGACAAGGCCTTCGAGACCTGGCGTGTACGCGCCGCCGGTCGCAAGGTGCTGACGTTCGCCGTGCTGAATGCTGCGGCCGATTTCCACGCGTCGAACATCGCGGTCGACGCCCGTGGTTGCCCGTCCTTTACCTTGCATTCGCCGCAAGGCGAGCAGCATGTGCAGTTGAACCTGCTGGGCAACCATAACATCGCCAATGCCTTGGCGGCCGCGGCTGCGGCTTACGCCCTGGGCGTGTCGCTGTTTGGCATCGCCACCGGCCTGGGCGCGGTGCAACCGGTCAAGGGCCGTACCGTCGCGCAATTGGCCAGCAATGGCATGCGCGTGATCGATGACACTTACAACGCCAACCAGTCCTCGGTCTGCGCCGCCATCGACCTGCTCAAGGGTTTCGATGGGCGCAAGGTGCTGGTGCTGGGTGATATCGCCGAACTGGGCGATTGGGCCGAACAGTCCCATCGGGAAGTCGGCGCTTACGCCAACGGCAAAGTCGACGCGCTCTACGCCGTCGGCCCGAACATGGCTCATGCCGTCAATGCCTTCGGCCCCGGTGCGCGGCATTTCGCCACCCAGGCCGAGTTGATCCAGGCGCTGCGTGCGGGCGAACAAGACAAACACACAACCATTTTGATCAAGGGATCGCGCAGCGCGGTGATGGAAAACGTCGTCGTGGCCTTGTGTGGCTCAAGTACGGAGAAACATTAATGCTGCTGCTGCTGGCTGAGTATCTGCAACAGTTCCACAAAGGCTTCGCGGTCTTCCAGTACCTGACCCTGCGCGGGATTCTGGGCGTGCTGACCGCGCTGTCTCTGTCGCTGTTCCTGGGGCCGTGGATGATCCGCACCCTGCAGAGCCTGCAAATTGGTCAATCGGTTCGCAATGACGGCCCGCAGTCGCACCTGTCCAAATCCGGCACCCCGACCATGGGCGGCGCGCTGATTCTGTCGTCCATCGGCATCAGCACCTTGCTCTGGGCCGACCTGTACAACCGCTACGTTTGGGTGGTGCTGCTGGTGACCTTGTTGTTCGGCGCCATCGGCTGGGTCGATGACTATCGCAAAGTGATCGAGAAAAACTCCAAGGGGCTGCCAAGCCGCTGGAAGTATTTCTGGCAGTCGGTGTTCGGCCTGGCCGCCGCGATCTTCCTCTACATGACGGCTCCAAGCGCGGTCGAGACCACCTTGATCATCCCGATGCTCAAGGATGCGAGCATTCCGCTGGGCATCGGCTTCGTGGTGCTGACCTACTTCGTCATCGTCGGCTCCAGCAACGCGGTGAACCTGACCGACGGCCTCGACGGCCTGGCGATCATGCCGACGGTGATGGTGGGCGGCGCATTGGGCATCTTCTGCTACCTGTCGGGTAACGTGAAATTCGCTGAATACCTGCTGATCCCGTATGTGCCGGGCGCCGGTGAACTGATCGTGTTCTGCGGCGCGCTGATCGGTGCCGGGCTGGGCTTCCTGTG
Source organism: Pseudomonas sp. Y39-6 (assembly GCF_023651955.1). Classification (NCBI taxonomy): domain Bacteria; kingdom Pseudomonadati; phylum Pseudomonadota; class Gammaproteobacteria; order Pseudomonadales; family Pseudomonadaceae; genus Pseudomonas; species Pseudomonas sp. Y39-6. The sequence continues at coordinate 1,181,855 of NZ_CP069594.1, forward strand.
GTTCAACACCTATCCCGCGCAAGTGTTCATGGGCGATGTCGGCGCACTGGCGCTGGGCGCGGCCCTGGGCACCATCGCGGTGATCGTTCGCCAGGAAATCGTGCTGTTCATCATGGGCGGTGTGTTCGTGATGGAAACCCTGTCGGTGGTCATCCAGGTGGCTTCCTTCAAATTGACTGGGCGCCGCGTGTTCCGCATGGCGCCGATCCACCACCACTTTGAACTCAAGGGCTGGCCTGAGCCGCGTGTGATCGTCCGATTCTGGATCATCACCGTGATTCTCGTGCTGGTCGGCCTTGCCACCCTGAAACTGAGGTAGAAACGAGTGTCCCTGATCGCTTCAGACCACTTCCGCATCGTTGTCGGCCTCGGCAAGAGCGGCATGTCCCTGGTTCGCTTCCTGGCGAACCAGGGCACGTCGTTTGCCGTCGCCGATACGCGGGAAAATCCACCGGAGCTGGTCACGCTGCGCCGTGACTACCCGCACGTGGAAGTGCGTTGTGGCGAGTTGGATGTCGAGTTTCTGTGCCGTGCCGACGAGCTCTACGTGAGCCCCGGCCTGGCCCTGGCGACACCGGCCCTGCAAGCCGCGGCGGCGCGTGGCGTGAAGCTGTCCGGCGATATCGACCTGTTCGCGCGCAACGCGAAGGCGCCGATCATCGCGATCAGCGGTTCCAACGCGAAAAGCACCGTGACCACCCTGGTCGGCGAGATGGCGGCTGCGGCCGGCAAGCGCGTGGCCGTGGGCGGCAACCTCGGCACCCCGGCGCTGGACCTGCTCAGCGACGACGTCGAGCTGTACGTGATGGAACTGTCGAGCTTCCAGCTGGAAACCACCCACGACCTGGGCGCTGAAGTGGCCACCGTATTGAACGTCAGCGAAGACCACATGGACCGCTACAGCGGCCTGCCGGCCTATCACCTGGCCAAGCACCGGATCTTCCGCGGCGCCAAACAAGTGGTGGTCAACCGCCAGGATGCCCTGAGCCGTCCGCTGATGGGCGAGGGCCTGCCGTGCTGGACCTTCGGCCTGGGCAAACCCGACTTCAAGGCCTTCGGTATCCGTGAAGAGAACGGCGAGAAATACCTGGCCTTCGAATTCCAGAACCTGATGCCGGTGCGCGAGCTGAAAATCCGTGGCGCCCACAACCAATCCAATGCCCTCGCGGCCTTGGCGCTGGGGCATGCCGTGGGCTTGCCGTTCGACGCCATGCTCGCGAGCCTGCGCACCTTCGGCGGCCTCGAGCATCGCTGCCAGTGGGTCCGCGACCTGAATGGCGTCAGCTATTACAACGACTCCAAGGCCACCAACGTCGGTGCGGCCCTGGCCGCCATCGAAGGCCTGGGTGCCGATATCGACGGCAAGCTGTTGCTGATCGCCGGTGGCGACGGCAAAGGCGCCGACTTCAAGGACCTCAAGGGGCCGGTGGCCGCCCATTGCCGCACCGTGGTGCTGATCGGCCGCGATGCCGACTTGATCGCTGCCGCCCTCGGTGATGCGGTGCCGCAAGTGCGTGCCAGCTCCCTCGACGACGCGATTGCCCAGTGCAAAGCCCTGGCCCAGCCGGGTGATGCGGTGCTGCTGTCGCCGGCGTGCGCCAGTTTCGACATGTTCAAGAACTACGAAGAGCGCGGCCAGCTGTTCGCCCGCGCCGTGGAGGCCTTGGCATGAATCTCAACTTCCGTAACATCATCAAGCCGTACCCGTCGCCGATCATTACCGGACGCGGCATCGACCTCGACTTCCCGATGCTCGCCGGTTGCCTGGCTTTGCTGGGCCTTGGGTTGGTGATGATCACGTCGGCGTCCTCCGAAGTGGCGGCCGTGCAGTCGGGCAACACCCTGTACATGATGATCCGTCATTTGGTGTACCTAGTGATCGGCCTCGGCGCGTGCATCGTCACCATGATGATCCCCATCGCCACCTGGCAGCGTCTGGGCTGGCTGATGCTGATCGGTGCGTTTGGCTTGCTGATCATGGTGATCCTGCCCGGCATCGGCCGCGAGGTGAACGGTTCGATGCGCTGGATCGGCTTCGGTGCGTTCAACGTGCAGCCGTCGGAAATTGCCAAGGTGTTCGTGGTGATCTACCTCGCCGGCTACCTGGTGCGGCGTCAGAAAGAAGTGCGTGAAAGCTGGATGGGCTTCTTCAAGCCGTTCATCGTGCTGCTGCCCATGGCCGGCCTGTTGCTGATGGAACCCGACTTCGGGGCCACCGTCGTGATGATGGGCGCCGCTGCGGCGATGCTGTTCCTCGGCGGGGTCGGGCTGTTCCGCTTCACCTTGATGGTGGTGCTGGCGGTGGCTGCCGTGACCGTGCTGGTGCAGGCGCAACCTTATCGGATGGCCCGTCTGATCACCTTTACCGACCCGTGGTCCGACCAGTTCGGCTCCGGCTATCAGTTGACCCAGGCGCTGATCGCCTTCGGTCGCGGCGAGTGGCTGGGCGTGGGCCTGGGCAACAGCGTGCAGAAACAATTCTACCTGCCGGAAGCGCACACCGACTTCGTGTTCTCGGTGCTCGCCGAAGAGCTGGGCGTGGTCGGTTCGCTGTGTACCGTCGCATTGTTCGTGTTCGTGTGTGTGCGCGGCATGTACATCGGCTTGTGGGCCGAGAAGGCCAAACAGTATTTCGCTGCGTATGTGGCGTATGGCTTGTCGTTCCTGTGGATCGGCCAGTTCCTGATCAATATCGGCGTGAACGTCGGCCTGCTGCCGACCAAGGGCCTGACCTTGCCGTTCCTCAGTTACGGCGGCAGTTCGCTGGTGATCTGCTGTGCCTGTCTTGGCTTGTTGCTGCGCATCGAGTGGGAGAGTCGAACCCACCTGGGCAGCGAAGAGATGGAGTTCAGCGAAAGCGACTTCGCCGAGGAGCCGACCCATGGGCGCTAACGTGCTGATCATGGCAGGCGGCACCGGGGGCCATGTGTTCCCGGCCCTGGCCTGTGCGCGCGAATTCCAGAGCCGTGGCTACAGCGTGCATTGGCTGGGAACGCCGCGTGGTATCGAAAACGAACTGGTGCCGAGCGCCGGCTTGCCGCTGCATTTGATCAACGTCACGGGCCTGCGCGGCAAGGGCAAGCTGTCGCTGCTCAAGGCACCGTTCGTGTTGCTCAAGGCGGTGTGGCAGGCGCGCAAGGTCATCCGTGAATTGCAGCCGGTGTGTGTGCTCGGTTTCGGCGGTTACGTGACCGGCCCCGGCGGCGTCGCGGCCAGGCTCGCGGGCGTGCCGGTGATCGTGCATGAGCAGAACGCTGTCGCCGGCACCGCCAACCGCTTGCTGGTGCCGCTGGCGGCGCGGGTGTGCGAAGCGTTCCCGAATACCTTCGGCGCCTCGGACAAACGCCGCACCACCGGCAACCCGGTACGCACCGAGCTGTTTATGGACATTGCCCGGCAGCCCTTGGCCGGGCGCAAGGCGCACCTGCTGATCCTGGGCGGGAGCCTGGGCGCCGAGCCGCTGAATAAATTGCTACCGCAAGCGCTGGCGCAACTGCCTGTGGACGTGCGCCCGCAGGTCTTTCACCAGGCCGGCAAGAACCACGATGAAGTCACCGCCACGCGTTATCGCGAGGCCGGTGTCGAGGCTGATGTGCAGCCCTTCATCAAAGACATGGCCCAAGCCTATGGCTGGGCCGACCTGGTGGTCTGTCGCGCTGGTGCGCTGACCGTCAGTGAACTGGCCGCCGCCGGTCTGCCGTCCTTGCTGGTGCCTTTGCCCCATGCGATCGACGATCACCAGACCCGCAACGCCGAATATTTGGCCGGGGAGGGCGCTGCCTTCCTACTGCCGCAAAGAACGACTGGCGCCGCCGATTTGGCCGCACGCCTGACCGAGGTTTTGATGCAACCGGAACGACTCAACAGCATGGCGAGCACCGCACGCCGCCTGGCCAAACCTGACGCAACCCGCACCGTGGTCGATATCTGCCTGGAGGTGGCCCATGGTTGAGAATCAGAAAGCCATGCCGCAACCGGAAATGCGCCGCATCCGTCGTATCCACTTCGTCGGGATCGGCGGCGTGGGCATGTGTGGCATTGCCGAAGTATTGTTGAACCTGGGCTACCAGGTGTCCGGCTCCGACTTGAAAGAGTCGCCGGTCACCGAGCGCCTGAAGTCCTTCGGCGCGAAAATCTTCATCGGCCACCGCGCCGAGAACGCCGTCGAGGCCGACGTGCTGGTGGTGTCCAGCGCCGTGAACACCTCCAACCCGGAAGTTGCCAGCGCCCTTGAGCGCCGCATTCCCGTGGTGCCCCGCGCCGAGATGCTGGCCGAGCTGATGCGCTACCGCCATGGCATTGCTGTCGCCGGTACCCACGGCAAGACCACCACCACCAGCCTGATCGCCTCGGTGTTCGCCGCCGGTGGCCTGGACCCGACCTTTGTGATCGGTGGCCGCCTGAATGCAGCCGGCACCAATGCGCAACTGGGCACCAGCCGCTACCTGATCGCCGAAGCTGACGAAAGCGATGCCAGCTTCCTGCACCTGCAACCGCTGGTGGCCGTGGTCACCAACATCGACGCCGACCACATGGCGACCTACGACGGCGACTTCAACAAGTTGAAGAAAACCTTCGTCGAGTTCCTGCATAACCTGCCGTTCTACGGTTTGGCAGTGGTGTGCCTGGATGACCCGGTGGTGCGCGAGATCCTGCCGCTGGTCAAGCGTCCGACCGTGACCTACGGCTTCAGCGAAGACGCCGACGTGCGTGCGATCAATGTGCGCCAGCAAGGCATGCAGACGTTCTTCACCGTGCTGCGCCCGGACCGCGAACCGCTGGACGTGTCGGTGAACATGCCGGGCAACCACAACGTGCTCAATTCCCTGGCGACCATCTGCATTGCCTCCGATGAAGGCGTCAGCGATGAAGCCATTGTCGAGGGCCTGTCGGGCTTTGCCGGCGTGGGCCGGCGCTTCCAGGTCTACGGGCAACTGCCGGTGGAAGGTGGCGAGGTGATGCTGGTGGACGACTACGGTCACCACCCGACCGAAGTCGCCGCCGTGATCAAGGCCGTGCGCGGTGGTTGGCCGGATCGTCGCCTGGTGATGGTCTACCAGCCGCACCGCTACAGCCGCACCCGCGACCTGTATGACGATTTCGTCAATGTACTGGCCGATGCCAACGTGCTGCTGCTGATGGAAGTCTACCCGGCCGGTGAAGAACCGATCCCCGGGGCGGACAGCCGCAAACTGTGCAACAGCATCCGTCAGCGCGGCCAGTTGGACCCGATCTACATCGAGCGTGGTGTGGACCTGGCGCCGATCGTCAAGCCGCTGCTGCGCGCCGGCGACATCCTGCTGTGCCAGGGTGCCGGTGATATCGGCGGCCTTGCGCCTAAATTGCTGGCGAGCCCCTTGTTCGTAAACAAAGCACTTGCTGCTGAACAGGGGAAGTCGAAATGACCACGAACTACGCCTCCCTGTTCTCCACCATCGCCCCTGCCGACTTCGGCCGCGTGGCCGTGCTGTTCGGCGGTAAGAGCGCTGAGCGTGAAGTGTCGCTCAAGTCCGGCAACGCCGTGCTCGAAGCGCTGCAAAGCGCGGGCGTGAATGCGTTCGGGATCGACGTGGGTGACGACTTCCTCGCACGCCTGCAGGTCGAGAAGATCGACCGCGCCTTCATCATCCTGCACGGCCGTGGTGGTGAAGACGGCAGCATGCAAGGCCTGCTGGAGTGCGCCGGGATTCCTTACACCGGCAGCGGCATCCTCGCCTCGGCGCTGGCCATGGACAAGTTGCGCACCAAGCAGGTGTGGCACAGCCTGGGAATTCCTACCCCGCGTCACAGTGTGCTGTGCAGCGAAGACGATTGTATTTCTGCAGCCAAGGAACTGGGCCTGCCTTTGATCGTCAAACCTGCCCATGAAGGCTCCAGTATCGGCATGGCTAAAGTGAACTCGGCCGCCGAATTGATCGACGCATGGAAAGCGGCAAGTACCTACGATTCGCAAGTGTTGGTGGAACAGTGGATCCAAGGTCCCGAGTACACCATCGCCACCCTGCGTGGCCAGGTATTGCCGCCCATCGCCTTGGGCACGCCCCACACTTTTTACGATTACGATGCCAAGTACCTGGCTTCCGATACCCAGTACCGGATCCCCTGCGGCCTTGACGCAAGCAAAGAACAGGAATTGATGGACCTCACGGCGAAAGCCTGTGAGGCGCTGGGTATCGCCGGTTGGGCGCGGGCAGACGTGATGCAGGACGACCAAGGGAATTTCTGGTTCCTGGAAGTCAACACCGCACCGGGCATGACCGACCACAGCCTGGTCCCTATGGCCGCGCGCGCAGCCGGCCTGGATTTCCAGCAGTTGGTGCTGGCGATCCTGGCGGCCAGCGTTGCCGGTGAAGAAAGGCAGCGAGGCTAAGACATGAAAGGCGCATCGCTTCGTCATCAGCCCCCACCCGCACCCGGCCGCAAGCCGGTGCCACGGGGTGCCAGCCGAATGGTGGCTAAAGAGCCGATGTCGGCGCGCCTGCCGAAAGCCAACTTTGGTTTCCTCAAGGCGCTGTTCTGGCCGGTGTTGCTGGTGGTGTTGGGCTTCGGCACTTACGAAGGCGCGCAGCGTCTATTGCCTTATGCCGACCGGCCGATCACCAAGATCAGCGTGCAGGGCGACTTGAGCTACATCAGCCAGCAAGCGGTGCAGCAGCGCATCGGCCCGTTCCTGGCGGCGAGCTTCTTCACCATCGACCTGGCCGGCATGCGCCGGGAGCTGGAGCAGATGCCGTGGATCGCCCACGCCGAAGTCCGCCGTGTATGGCCGGACCAGGTGACGATCCGCCTGGAAGAACAACTGCCCGTGGCCCGTTGGGGCGATGAGGCGCTGTTGAACAACCAGGGCCAGGCGTTCACCCCGCGTGAGCTGGCCAATTACGAGCACCTGCCGCAGCTGTTCGGGCCGCAGCGGGCGCAGCAGCAAGTGATGCAGCAGTACCAGGCCTTGAGCCAGATGCTGCGGCCGCTGGGCTTCTCCATTGCACGCCTGGAATTGCGTGAACGGGGCAGCTGGTTTTTGACGACCGGGGCAGGCAGTTCCGGCCCGGGCATCGAGTTGTTGCTGGGACGCGACCGCTTGGTGGAAAAGATGCGCCGCTTTATTGCCATCTATGAAAAGACCTTGAAAGAACAGATTACGAACATTGCGAGCGTCGACCTGCGTTACGCCAACGGCCTTGCCGTCGGCTGGCGTGAACCGGCTGCGCCCACGGCAGCGCAACCCGCTGTCGCGAAGAATTAAGAAGAGGCAGGACCCATGGCAAACGTGCAAAGCGGCAAAATGATCGTCGGTCTCGATATCGGCACCTCCAAGGTGGTGGCGCTGGTGGGCGAGGTCGGGGAAGACGGCACGATCGAAATCGTCGGTATTGGCACGCATCCGTCCCGGGGCCTGAAGAAGGGCGTGGTGGTGAACATCGAGTCCACCGTGCAATCGATCCAGCGCGCCATCGAAGAAGCGCAGCTGATGGCCGGTTGCCGGATTCACTCGGCGTTCGTCGGCGTGGCGGGCAATCACATCCGCAGCCTGAACTCCCACGGCATCGTGGCGATCCGCGACCGCGAAGTCAGCGCGGCCGACCTTGAGCGCGTACTCGATGCCGCCCAGGCCGTGGCGATCCCGGCAGACCAGCGCGTGCTGCACACCCTGCCGCAGGACTACGTGATCGACAACCAGGAAGGCGTGCGCGAGCCCCTGGGCATGTCAGGCGTGCGCCTGGAAGCCAAGGTCCACGTGGTGACCTGCGCGGTCAATGCCGCACAGAACATTGAAAAGTGCGTGCGTCGCTGCGGCCTGGAAATCGACGACATCATTCTCGAGCAACTGGCTTCGGCCTACTCGGTACTGACCGACGACGAAAAAGAACTGGGCGTGTGCCTGGTCGACATCGGCGGCGGCACCACCGACATCGCGATCTTCACCGAGGGTGCGATCCGTCACACCGCCGTGATCCCGATTGCCGGCGACCAGGTCACCAACGACATCGCCATGGCGTTGCGCACACCGACGCAGTACGCCGAAGAGATCAAGATCCGCTATGCCTGCGCTCTGGCCAAACTGGCCGGTGCCGGTGAAACCATCAAGGTGCCGAGCGTGGGCGACCGTCCACCGCGCGAGCTGTCGCGCCAGGCCTTGGCCGAAGTGGTCGAGCCGCGTTACGACGAGCTGTTCACCCTGATCCAGGCGGAACTGCGCCGCAGCGGCTACGAAGATTTGATCCCGGCCGGCATCGTGCTGACCGGTGGCACCTCGAAGATGGAAGGCGCGGTCGAACTGGCCGAAGAGATCTTCCACATGCCAGTTCGCCTGGGCGTGCCCCATGGCGTCAAAGGCCTGGGCGACGTCGTGCGCAACCCGATTTATTCCACCGGTGTGGGCTTGCTGTTGTACGGGCTGCAAAAGCAGACCGACGGCATTTCCCTGTCGGGCCCGAGCATCCGCGACAGCTACCGCGGCGACGACGAAGCGAAAGCGCCGTTGTTCGAACGGTTGCAGGCTTGGGTCAAAGGCAATTTCTAACGATTTACCGCAACACCGTAAAAAAAAGCAGTAGGCGAAAAAACTAGAGAATACGAAAGGAGAGGGAAAATGTTCGAACTCGTAGACAACATCCCCGCAAGCCCGGTCATCAAAGTGATCGGTGTCGGCGGTGGCGGCGGCAACGCTGTCAACCATATGGTCAAGAGCAACATTGAAGGCGTTGAATTCATCTGCGCCAACACTGATGCCCAGGCGCTGAAGAGCATCGGCGCGCGGACCATCCTGCAATTGGGCACCGCCGTGACCAAGGGCCTCGGCGCCGGCGCCAACCCGGAAGTCGGCCGTCAAGCCGCGCTGGAAGACCGCGAGCGTATCGCCGAAGTGCTGCAAGGCACCAACATGGTGTTCATCACCACCGGCATGGGCGGCGGTACCGGTACCGGTGCAGCGCCGATCATCGCCGAAGTGGCCAAGGAAATGGGGATTCTGACGGTCGCCGTCGTGACCCGTCCGTTCCCGTTCGAAGGCCGCAAGCGCATGCAGATCGCCGACGAAGGTATCCGTCTGCTGTCTGAAAGCGTCGACTCGTTGATCACCATCCCCAACGAGAAGCTGCTGACCATCCTGGGCAAGGACGCGAGCCTGCTGTCCGCGTTCGCCAAGGCTGACGATGTACTGGCCGGTGCCGTTCGCGGTATCTCCGACATCATCAAGCGCCCGGGCATGATCAACGTCGACTTCGCCGACGTGCGTACCGTGATGAGCGAAATGGGCATGGCGATGATGGGCACTGGCTGCGCCAGCGGTCCGAACCGTGCGCGTGAAGCCACCGAAGCGGCCATCCGCAACCCGTTGCTCGAAGACGTGAACCTGCAAGGCGCACGCGGCATCCTGGTGAACATCACCGCCGGTCCTGACCTGTCCCTGGGTGAGTACTCCGACGTGGGTAGCATCATCGAAGCCTTCGCTTCCGAGCACGCGATGGTCAAAGTCGGCACCGTGATCGATCCGGACATGCGCGACGAACTGCATGTGACCGTGGTCGCGACCGGCCTGGGCGCAAAAATCGAGAAGCCTGTAAAGGTCATCGACAATACCGTTCACACCGGCCACAACAGCCACGCCAGCCAAGCGGCTGCCGCTCCAGCGCCTGCGCGCCAGGAACTGCCGTCGGTGAACTACCGTGATCTGGACCGTCCGACCGTGATGCGCAATCAGGCTCAGGCCGGTGCTGCAGCGTCCCGTAGCCCGAATCCGCAAGATGACCTGGACTACCTGGACATCCCGGCATTCCTGCGTCGTCAGGCCGATTAATGGAATGTATCAGGGCTATGAAGGTGATTGGTGTTCAGCAAAGGTCTGGTCTGCTATTATCGCCAGCCTTTGTTGATACCAGTTCGCAATTTGCGCTGAAGCGGTCCAAGCCATGATTAAACAACGCACCCTGAAGAATATTATTCGTGCCACAGGTGTAGGTCTGCACTCCGGGGAGAAGGTATACCTGACCCTCAAACCTGCACCTGTCGACACCGGCATCGTGTTTGTTCGTGCCGACCTGGACCCTGTGGTGCAGATTCCTGCTCGCGCGGAAAACGTCGGCGAAACCACGATGTCGACCACATTGGTCAACGGTGACGTCAAGGTGGACACGGTGGAGCACTTGCTCTCGGCCATGGCTGGCCTGGGCATCGATAACGCCTACGTCGAGCTCTCCGCGTCCGAAGTCCCCATCATGGATGGCAGCGCTGGTCCCTTCGTATTCTTGATTCAATCTGCCGGCCTGGAAGAACAGGACGCAGCCAAGAAGTTCATTCGCATTCTGCGGGAAGTGACAGTAGAAGACGGCGACAAGCGCGCCACCTTCGTCCCGTTCGAAGGCTTTAAAGTGAGCTTTGAGATCGATTTCGATCACCCGGTATTTCGCGACCGCACCCAAAGCGCAAGCGTGGATTTTTCCAGTACTTCGTTCGTAAAAGAAGTCAGCCGCGCCCGCACCTTTGGTTTCATGAGTGACATCGAGTACCTGCGCAAGCACAACCTCGCACTCGGCGGCAGCGTTGAAAACGCCATTGTGGTCGACGCGGATGGTGTACTGAACGAAGACGGCCTTCGCTATGAAGACGAATTCGTGAAGCACAAGATCCTCGATGCAATCGGTGACCTCTACCTGTTGGGCAATAGCCTGATAGGCGAGTTCAAAGGCTTCAAGTCGGGCCACGCCCTTAACAACCAGCTGCTGCGCAAGTTGATTGAGCAGACAGATGCTTGGGAAGTCGTGACCTTCGAAGATGCCAGCACCGCACCGATCTCTTACATGCGTCCCGTTGCGGCGGTGTAAGTAACAACTCTCTTTCTTTAGTTTTTAAGGGCTGCCTTCGGGTGGCCCTTTTTATTTTCCGTGGCGAGCGAGCCACAATGGCCTGTTCGCCTCAGTCATCGCGCCGTTGCCTCCACGATGCAATTGCGCCCACTGTGCTTGGCTTCATACAGCGCGCGGTCCGCACTGAGCTGCAAGTCCTCCAGGGACATGCGACTGCGCTTGTCCCACGTACTCAGGCCAATGCTCACGGTAATCGGCCGTTCATCCCCTGCCACCCGTGGCAAGTGCTCGACGCCGCGGCGGATATGCTCGGCGATTAGCCATGCGCCTCTGATATCGGTAGACGGCAACACCACGGCGAACTCTTCACCGCCATAACGTGCGGCCAGGTCGGCCGGGCGACGGATGTTGCCGCCGATCACCTGGGCGACGTTGCGCAACGCTTCATCGCCGCCGTGATGGCCATGACGGTCGTTGAATGCCTTGAAGTGGTCGACGTCGATCATCAACAGCGTCAACGGTTCGGCGGAGCGCTGGGCGCGGTCCCATTCCAGGCGCAGGCGTTGGTCCAGAATGCGCCGGTTGGCCAGGCCGGTGAGCGCGTCGGTGGCTGCCAGTTCTGACAGCACCTTCTCCGCGCGAAAACGGCGGCGCAGTTCCCGGCGCAGCATCCAGGTCAGCCATAACAGGCCGATACACAGGATGCCGGTGGCGCCGCCGGTCAGCGTCGCCGCGCGCTTCCATGGCGCGAACACGTCCTCACTGGACAACGCCACGACCACAATCAGCGGCAGCTCGCCGACATTGGTGAAGGTATACAGGCGCTCCTTGCCGGTGATGGTCGAGATGGCCCGAAAGCTGCCGCTTCCTTCGCGCAGCATGCGCTTGAAGTTGGGGCGATCACTCAGGTCCTTGTTGATCATGTCGCGCTCCAGCAGCGGTTGCTGGGCCAGGAGAATGCCGTGGCTGCTCAACAGGTTGACCGAGCTGCTATTGCCGATGGTCAGGCTGTTGAACAACTGATCGAAGTACGCCAGGCGCATGGTGGCCACCGCGACCCCGAGGAACTCGCCGTTGGCGCCGGTGACGCGGCGGCTGAACGCGATGCGCCAGACTTGCTCGCAATGGCACTGAATCATGAACGGCCGGCTGATGAACAGGTCGCTCTGGTTGGTGATTTTATGCACGAGGAAGTAATCGCGATCAGCCAAATTACGCGAGGTCGGCTTGAGCGTCGAAGAGTCAGCAACGACGGCGCCATTGGCGTCCAGCAACAGCACTTGGTCTTTGAACAGCGCGGCCGTCGACAGCTCGAATTGCACCAGATGCCGGATATCCCCAGATACCTTGGACAAATCCGTGCGCTGCGTGGCGGCGATCAACCCTTGCAGCGCGAGGTCGTATAGCTCGACGTTACGCAGCACATCGGCGTTGATCAGTTGGGTGATGTTGGTGGTTGAGCGTTTCGCCGCCTGCAGGGTGCTGGCGTGTTCGCGGATCAACAGCACCGCGACGATAATCACAATCAATGCGACGGTGAAGCCGCTGCCTAGCATCAACAATAATTCTGTGCGTTCAGATGGGGTACGAAAAGGGCGTGGACTCATCGGGCAGACTTCAACGGTGAAGATACTGGCAGTTTAGTTCTACCCGATGAAAATTGATTGTTTGGTTGCAAAGAAAGTGCGGCGACTTAGAACACGTTGATCGGATAGTCGACGATCACCCGGTATTCATCCACATCCCGATCCACCGCCGAGTAGCCATTGCTGCCGCGGTTGGTCGCCCATTGCAGACGCAGGGACAGATCCTTGGCCTTGCCGCCCTGCACCACGTATTTCACGTCTATGTCCCGTTCCCAGTGCTTGGCGTCCTGGCCGTCGGCGCTGTACCAGGCGCTGTAGCCCCGGCTGGTGGGATCGACTTTGCTCAGGTCGGTCTTACCGCTGCTGTAGGACACGGCAGTGGTCAGGCCCGGCATGCCGAGGCCGATGAAGTCGTAGGCGTACTTGAGCTTCCACGACCGCTCGTTGGGGCCGTTGAAGTCCGAGTATTGCTGGGAGTTGTCCAGGTACACGCTGTCGCCCTGGGTGATGTAGTCGAACGGTGTGTTGCCGTTGACCCGCTGGTACGCGGCGGTGACGCTGTGGCTGCCCACGACTACGGTGAAATGCAGGCTGTAGGTGTTGTTGTCGATGTTACCCAGCAACGACTGGCCGCTGTCTTGGGTGTGGTAGTAGTGCAGGCCGGGGTTGAGGCTGATCAGGTCGTTCAGCGCGTAGGTGTAGTCCAGGTCGTAGTAGTACTGGTGCCACACATCCTTGAGTTCGGCGGCGTACAGGTTGCTGGTCAGTCCCGGCACGCCGCTGAACGACACGCCGGCCCAGTCCAGGTGCTGGCTGTCGGTGTGTTCCGGCAGTGTGCCGTAGCTGGTGCCGATGCGCTGGTGGCCGCTCTGGTTGTAGAGCTTGGTGAAGCTGGCCTGGCCGCCTTCGATCATCCAGCCGTCGAGGCTGTGGTTGGTCAGGCTTACGCCGCGAAAGGTCTGGGGCAGCATGCGGGTCATGCCGCCGGCGATCACCGGGTTGTTGAGGAACAGGTCGCCGGCTTTCAGCTCCGTGTCGAACGCGCGCATCTTCAACGTGCCGCCTGCGGTGGAGAACGACCCCGGCGCCTTGCCGCTGCCTTGACTGTTGCCGTATGGAAGGATGCTCGAACCGTCGGTGCCGCCACCGCCGTCGAGCTTGAGGCCGAGCATGGCATGGGCATCCAGGCCGAAACCGACGGTGCCCTGGGTGTAGCCGGATTCGAAGATGCCGAGAAAGCCCTGGCCCCATTCTTTGTTGTCATCGGTGTGGATGTCGTGACGGTCGCGGTTCATGTAGTAGTTGCGGGCGTTGAGCTTGAGGCTTGCGCCTTCGACGAAACCGTCGGTGGGGGTGGTGTCTGCTGCGTGGGCGAGGGGGGCGATCGTTGCTGTAATCGCGAGGAATAACGGGGTGAACGTCAGCGAGTTCTTCACCGGTGGAGCTCCTTTGGTCAAACGGAAACGGCCAATGTCGTGGGGGTGTGCCTGGCCTTTTTTGCGGCAAAAAAAAGCCGCTGAAGTCAGCGGCTTTAAGACAGATTCCCAGTGTAGAGCCCTGGAAAAAAGTCGAGGGAAATTCGGGTAAGCGGGTCAGCTGTCTTTGCCGTCGCGCTCATCGATGCGTCAAATTAACGCAGGCGAGCGCTGCGATACAGAGTGTAACAAGATAATGACTGTTGCCCAAATCGCAACAGTCAGAGATTTAGCGCAAGCGGCGCGATCCAGTGTGGGAGGGGGCAAGCCCCCTCCCACATTGGTCTGAAGTGTTCTCAAGCGTTAGACGGGCAGGGTAATACCGAAGGTGTTGCCGCCGGCGTCACTGCGCACGAACACATCGCCGCCATGCATCAGCGCAATCGCCTTGACGATGGCCAGCCCCAGCCCATGGTTGGCGCCACTGTTGCTGCGCGATGCGTCCACCCGATAGAAGCGTTCGAACAGCCGAGGCAGGTGCTCGCTGGCAATCGCGTCGCCGGGGTTGGTCACGGCGATCGCCACCTGATGCTCCCGCACGTCGATGTTCACCGCGATGACCTGCCCTGGCGCGGTGTGCTGCACCGCGTTGCTCAGCAGGTTGATCAGTGCGCGGCGCAGGTGGGCTCTTTCGATCTGCACCTGGGCGTCGCCGTGGACGTGCACCCGGACCTGGGCGTCTTCGAGGATGAAGTCCAGGTAGTCGAGGGTGGTCGCCACTTCGTCGGCCAGGGAGCTTTCGATCAGCTTGGTGGCCTTGCTGCCCTGGTCGGCGCTGGCGAGGAACAGCATGTCGTTGATGATCGAACGCAGGCGCTCCAGTTCTTCCAGGTTCGATTGCAGCACCTCGAAATAATGTTCGGCCGAGCGCCCGCGTGTCAGGGCCACCTGGGTCTGGCCGATCAGGTTGGTCAGGGGCGAGCGCAGTTCATGGGCGACGTCGGCATTGAACGATTCCAGGCGCGAGTAGGCCTGTTCGACGCGGTCCAGGGTGGCGTTGAACGAGTTGACGAACTGACGCAACTCCGGCGGCAGCGGCGACAGTTGCAGGCGCCCGGAGAGTTTCGGCGGTGCGAGTTTCTGCGCTTCGTCCGAGAGTTTACTCAGCGGCTTGAGGCCGATGCGCGAGACCCAGAACCCCAGCAGCGCCGCCAGCACCACGCCGATAAACGCCAGGCTGATCAGCGCCACCAGCAAGTGGTGCTGGGTGGCGCGGAAGTTTTCGGTGTCGATGGCGATCATGAAGCGCAACGGCGGGCGCTGGTCCTGGGCGGGGAACTGGCTCACCAGCACCTTGAACGGTTCGGTGTGATTGGCCAGGCGCAAGTCGCGCTTGCCGGTCGGGCCGGTGGCGAAGGCGCGGATCTGTGCGTCCGGGCTGCCATATTCGTAGTTCGGGTCGCTGCTCACCACCCAGAAACGGATGCGCTTGTCTTCCTCGGCCAACAACTTGAGTTTGGCCTTGATCTTGGTCCAATGCTCCGGCGTGCCGAAGCGCTTCACCGAGGACTCCAACACGCTGTAGCGCGCATCCAGTTCGGCCTCGGGTAACAGGCCCAAGCCACGGTCCACCTGCTGATAGAGCGCGCCGCCGATCAACAGGAAGATCAGCAGCGCCACCAGGGTGAACATGCCGCTCAAGCGCAGCGCGATGGAGTTAGTTGACACCGCGGTTCTCCAGCACATAACCCATGCCACGGATGGTGTGCAGCAGCTTCTGTTCGAACGGCCCGTCGAGCTTGGCGCGCAGGCGTTTGATCGCGACTTCGACCACGTTGGCGTCGCTGTCGAAGTTGATGTCCCAGACCATCTCCGCGATGGCGGTCTTGGACAGGATCTCACCCTGGCGCCGCGCCAATACGCTGAGCAATGAGAACTCCTTGGCGGTCAGGTCCAGGCGCACGCCGTTGCGGCTGGCCTTGCGGCTGATCAGGTCGATCCACAGGTCGGCGACCGTCACCTGCACCGGTTCGTGCCCGCCACTGCGGCGGGTCAGGGCTTGCAGGCGCGCCACCAGCTCCAGGAACGAAAACGGCTTGCCCAGGTAATCGTCGGCGCCTTCACGCAGGCCGCGAATGCGGTCTTCCACGCGCTCGCGGGCGGTGAGCATGATCACCGGCGTTTGCTTGCGCGCGCGCAGGGCACGCAACACGCCGAAGCCGTCGAGACCGGGCAGCATCACGTCGAGCACGATCACCGCGTAATCGTTTTCCAGCGCCAGGTGCAAACCTTCGACGCCTTCACGCGCCACGTCGACGGTGTAGCCTTGCTCCGTCAGGCCGCGATGCAGGTAGTCCGCGGTTTTTTCTTCATCTTCAACGATCAGTACGCGCATGACCCCGCCTTAATGTGTGGTCGCCAACGCGGGCGTTGGTGTGGGCCGGTGGAAAAACCGCTCAAGGTACAAGTATATGATCGGCGTGGTGAACAGCGTCAGCGCCTGGCTCACCAGCAAGCCGCCGACCACCGCGATCCCCAGCGGTTGGCGCAACTCGGCACCGGGGCCTGCGCCGAGCATCAGCGGTACGGCGCCGAGCAGGGCGGCGAGGGTGGTCATGATGATCGGCCGGAACCGCGTGACGCAGGCTTCGTAGATCGCTTCCTCCGGCGGCAGGCCTCTGACCCGCTGGGCTTCGAGGGCGAAGTCGATCATCAGGATGCCATTCTTCTTCACGATGCCGATCAGCAACACCAGGCCGATCAGGGCCATGATCGAAAAGTCCTGCCCCAGCAGCCACAACATGATCAACGCGCCCAAGCCAGCCGAGGGCAGGGTGGAAATGATCGTCAGCGGGTGGACGAAACTTTCGTACAGCACGCCGAGAATGATGTACACCGCCACCAGCGCCGCGAGGATCAGCCACGGCTGGCTGGCCAATGAACTCTGGAACGCCTGGGCCGCGCCCTGGAAGTTGCCGAGGATGGTGGCCGGCATGCCGATTTCGTTCTTGGCCTGGTTGAGCATGATCACCGCATCCCCCAACGCCACGCCGGGCGCCAGGTTGAACGACAGGTTGGCCGCCGGGAACATGCCGTCATGGCTGATGGACAGCGGGCCCACGCTGGGCGGGTCGACCTTGGCCAGGGCCGACAACGGCACCATCTCGTTGGTCAGCGGCGAGCGCAGATAGAAGTAATTGAGGCTTTCGGCTTTGCCGCGTTGCTGGGTATCGAGTTCCAGCACCACTTGGTATTGGTTGATTTCGGTCTGGAACTCGTTGATCTGGCGCTGGCCGAACGCGTCGTACAACGCCTGGTCGACATCGGTGGCGGTCAGGCCGAAGCGCGCGGCGGCCTGGCGGTCGATGCTGATGTGGGTGATGCTGCCGCCCAGTTGCAGGTCGTTGGACAGGTCGCGAAACGCCGGGTTGGCGCGCAGTTTTTCGGTGAGGCGCTGGGTCCAGGTATTCAATGTCGCGCCGTCGTTGCTCTTGAGCACGTACTGGTACTGGGCGCGGCTGGGGCCGGAGCTGAGGTTGATGTCCTGGCCGGCGCGCAGGTACAGCACGATGCCCGGCACCTTCGCCAGTTTCGAGCGGATGCGGTCGATGAACTGGCTGGCGGACACGTCGCGATCGCCGCGGTCTTTCAAGGCGATCCAGAAACGGCCGTTGGCGATGGTCTGGTTGCTGCCGGTGACGCCCACCGAATGGGAAAACGTTGCCACCGCCGGGTCAGCCTTGATGATCTCGGCCAGGGCCTTGTGCTTGGCGACCATGTCCGGGAACGACACATCGGCCGCCGCTTCGCTGGTGCCAAGCACGAAGCCGGTGTCCTGCACCGGGAAAAAGCCCTTGGGGATGAACACGTAGCCGACCACCGCCAGCGCCAGCGTGACCACGAAGATCGCCAGCATGCTGCGTTGATGGACCAGGGCGCGGCGCAGGTTGCGCGCATAGCCGGCCAGCAGGCGTTCGCTGAAACCGGGCTTGGCCTGGGCCGGATGGGTCGGGGCGCGCATGAACAGCGCCGCCAGGGTCGGCGCCAGGGTCAGCGAAACCACCACCGAAATCAGGATGGTCGAGGTCGCCGTCAGCGCGAATTCCTTGAACAGGCGCCCGACCACGCCGCCCATGAACAGCAGCGGAATGAACGCCGCCACCAGCGAGAAGCTGATGGACACCACGGTAAAGCCAATCTCGCCGGCGCCCTTGATCGCCGCTTCACGCTTGCCCAGCCCGGCTTCGAGATGGCGGTGAATGTTCTCCACCACCACGATCGCATCGTCCACCACAAAGCCCACGGCGATGACGATCGCCACCAGGGTCAGGTTGTTCAGGCTGAAGCCCATCAGGTACATCAGGGCGAAGCTGGCGATCAGCGACACCCCGAGCACGCTCGACACAATCAATGTCGCCGACAGCTGGCGCAGGAACAACGCCATCACCGCCACCACCAGCAGCACGGCGATCAGCAGGGTCACTTCCACTTCATGCAGGGAGGCGCGGATGGTCTTGGTGCGGTCGCTCAACACGCTGACCTGCACCGACGCCGGCAGCATGGCCTGCAGGCGCGGCAGTTGCGCTTGAATGCGGTCGACGGTCTCGACAATGTTCGCGCCGGGCTGGCGCGAGATCACCAGGTTGACCCCCGGGGTGTCGCCGGACCAGGCTTGTACGTAGGCGTTTTCCGAGCCGTTGATGACTTTAGCGATATCGCGCAGTTGAACCGGCGCGCCATTCTTGTAGGACACGATCAGTTGGGCGTAGTCCCCGGGCTGAAACAGCTGGTCGTTGGTCGACAGCGTCGACACGCTGTTCTCCCCGTAGATCGCGCCTTTGGCCAGGTTCAGGCTCGACTGCTGGATCGCCACGCGGATGTCGGCCAGGGTCAGGCCGATGGCCGCGAGCTTATCGGGCGAAGCCTGCACGCGAATCGCCGGACGTTGCTGGCCGGTGATGTTGATCTGGCCGACGCCGTCGATCTGGCTGATCTGCCGTGCCAGCAGGGTTTCCACGTAATCACTCAGCTCGGTGCTGGGCATGCTGTCGGAACTGACGCTGAGGATCAGCACCGGGCTGTCTGCCGGGTTGACCTTCTTCCAGGTCGGCAGGGTCGGCATATCCCTGGGTAGCTTGCCGGAAGCGGTGTTGATCGCCGCCTGGACTTCCTGGGCGGCGGTGTCGATGCTCTTGTTCAGGGTGAATTGCAGGGTCAAGAGGCTGGAGCCCAAGGCGCTGCTGGAGGTCATCTGGGTCATGCCGGGGATGGCGCTGAATTGCACCTCCAGCGGCGTGGCCACCGACGAGGCCATGGTGTCCGGGCTGGCGCCGGGCAGTTGCGCGCTGACCTGGATTGTCGGAAATTCCGCTTCCGGCAGCGGGGCGATGGCCAGTTGCGGGAAGGCAATCAGCCCGAGCAACACCAGGGCGAAGGTCAGCAGCAGGGTCGCGACCGGGTGGTCGACGCACCACGCCGACGGCGAGCGGCTGGCGTTCATGGTTGCACCTTGGCGTCGACGGTCTGGATCACTTGCGGCGGTTCTTTGAGCACGTCGACCCGAGCGCCGGCCTTGAGCCGCGACTGGCCATCGCTGACCAGCACATCACCGGCCTGTACGCCTTTGATGAGCGTCACGTCGCTGTTCTGGTAGGTGACCTGCACCGGCACCACCTCCACCTTGTCGCCGTTGACCCGGTACACAAAGTGCGCGTCCAGGCCGCGTTGCACCACGGTCGGCGGCACCACCAGGGCGTTTTTGTCGAGGCCGGTCTGGATCTTGATGGTCACCAGTTGCCCCGGCCACAGGCGCTGCGTGGCGTTGTTGAACTCGGCCTTGGCGCGCAGGGTGCCGGTGGTGGAACTGATCTGGTTGTCGATCAGGCTCAGGTGGCCTTCACCGAGCAGGTCGCCGGTCTGGCCGTCGGTGTCGGCGCCCAGGTAGGCGTCGACGCTGGCTGGGGTAGGGGCCGCGATCAGGCTTTGCAGAGTGGGCAGCATCTGTTGCGGCAGGGAAAATTCGACGGCAATCGGGTCGATCTGCGTCACCGAGAACAGCCCCTGGGCATCGCTCGTGCGCAGGAAGTTGCCTTCATCCACCGTGCGAATCCCTACGCGGCCGCTGACCGGTGAGCGAATCTGAGTGTAGGAAAGCTGCACCTTTGCCGCATCGATCGCGGCCTGATTGCCCTGGACGGTGGCATTGAGTTGGTTGACCAACGCCTGTTGCTGGTCATAGGTCTGCTTGGACACACCGTCGTCGACACTCAATGCCTTGTAGCGCTTGAGGTTGATCAGCGCGACTTGCAACTGCGCCTGGTTTTCCGCCAACAGCGCCTTGGCCTGCTCGAGGCTGGCGCGGATCGAGCGGTCATCGATGGTCGCCAACAGGTCCCCGGCCTTGACCTGCTGGCCTTCCTTGACCAGCAATCGGGTGAGGATGCCGTCGACCTGTGGGCGGATCACCACGCTGTGCAACGACAGCACCGTCCCAATGCCGCTGACGAAACGCGGGATGTCCTGTTGCGCCACGCTCACCACCCGTACCGGGATCGCTGTCGGCGCCGCCAGTTTGGGTTTGGCCGGCCGCGTCAGGGCCCAGGCTGCAATCGCCAGCACCACGAGGACTCCGACGATCAGCGCGGTTTTTCGTTGAATTTGCATGGAAGTGAGGTGCCAGGGCAGAGGAACGGAAGAGTGAGGTGTCTTTATAGCCCGTCAACCCGGTCAGCAAGGTGACTGCTAACTGACAGCGCTGTCAGTAAACGCCGACCATTCGTACAGGCGGTGGTTAAAGATCCTGAGGGCGCAGGTATACTGCGCGCCAGTGTGGCCCGCAAGCTGGCCCCGCATCAATTTTTGCCTGCTCCGGAGCTTCCATGACTTCCCCGACACATCCCCCTGTTGAAGCGGCCGACCTCGTCGATCCGGCCAGCGCTGAAAGCGTTGAAAAAACCGAGATCCCGGCGTTCAAGTTTCCGTTCAAGCCGGGTGAACTGGCCGGGGCCAAGAATGCCGCCCAGCCGTGGTACAAGAACGGCGCCAAGAATGGGCATACCAAGTCCCCGGGCATGGCGCCGCCGGGCACCCGTCGTTCGATGGGTAAACGCTGAGAATAATAAGTCGCACGCTGTGTCGACTATTGCCTACAACGTCTGCTGAAATTTCTGATTGTAGGGCCACGACCGTTTCTTGAAAGCTTGCACAGCCTCCGTGCCGCCCCGGCGTTTTCCGTCGGTGCGGGAGGGTGAGGTTGGACTTTCCGGAAAAGGACGTTTCCTGTGGCTCTGATACACATTTGTGCCGTGCTCGCGTTATTGCTGGCGGCCGATAACGTTGCCGCCGGTGAGTCGCCACGGCGCGAGATCCGTTTCGCCGTCGCTGCGCAATTCTCGCCTTTCCAGAGCCGCAACCCGCAAGGCCAACTGGTCGGCCTGAACATCGACCTGGGTAACGCCCTGTGCGTGCAGTTGAATGTGCGCTGCACCTGGGTCGACCAGGTGTTGGTGGAAAACTTCCCGGCCCTGGAGGCCCGGCAGTTCGACGCAATCATGGGCATGGCGCCTACGTCGATGCGTCGGCGCTGGGTCAACTTCACCGATGAGCTGTATCCGTTCACCACGCGCCTGGTCGCCCGCAGAACATCCGGCCTGCTGCCGACCGTGCGGTCGCTCAAGGGCAAGCGTGTCGGGGTGTTGCTGGGCAGTAATCGCGAAGCCTTCGCCCGAGCGCGGTGGGCGCCCAAGGGCGTTATCGTCAAGAGCTTCTGGCTCAATGACGAACTGATTCGCAGCCTGGTGGCGGGGGATATCGATGCGACCCTGCAAGGCACCGTGGAAATCCGTGAGGTGCTGCTCGATACCGTCGATGGTCAGGACTTTGACTTCCTCGGCCCCGCCATTTCGGCCGAACTCCTGGGCAGCGGCGTGGCGATCGCGGTGCGCAAGCCCGATACCGCCTTGCGCAATGCCCTCAACTGCGCCCTTGAACAACTGATGCAAAGCGGCGAATACCAACGGATCATTCAGCCCTACCGCCTGGATGCCGTTTCCGTCGCGCCCAACGACTAGGCGGCGCGCAGCGGGATAAACGCATAGTTGGCCGGCACCTCGGTGGCAAGCTGTGCCCCCGCGTCCAGCAACTGTTCGGCGATGTCCATCGCGGACACATGAAACACCCACTCATTCGCCACGCCGGGCTGGCTCGCCGCCCGCTCGATCGCCTGGGTAAAGGCATCCATCTGCGGCAGGTACGCCGTAAAGCCATCGCCCTTGAGCGCCGTGGTGCGAATCCCCAACAGGGCACACACCGCCTCTTTGGTCTGCACATCGTCGCGGTCGGCCTGGCGCGAGCGGCGGATCAGTTCAGCCAGTTCCGCGTCCATCAACTCGCCGCCGGCAATCAATACCGGGCCCTGTTCCCACGACTCCGGCGGGCATTCCTTGGCGGCAGGGTTCAACGGGATGTGCGGGTTGATCTCCATCGGATAGATGCGGCAGACCAACGGTCGGCGTTCATAGATGCGGCACAGGTTGTCTTCGTCAAGATTCCGGCAGCGTCCGGGGTTGTAGGCGGCAAAGGTGATGGCCACGAATGCCTGGGTCGTGCCGCTGGGCACCATCGCCGAACGGCGTTCGGCATGTTCGCGTTGTTGCAGTGGCAGGCCCAGGCCGTTGCCGAGAAAACCTTCCACCAGAACGATCACGCTGCCGCCGTCAGCCGCCCACTGGCGGGCTTCTGCGAGGGTCAGGGGGACATGGTGGTCGGTGCAGCATTTGCCACAACCGACGCAGGAAAAATGAGTGTTCATGGCAGATCTGTCACCAGGCTAGGTCAGAGGGCTCGCGCGAACGGTGACGGGTTTTCACCTCTTTTCAACGTTCGGGAGCACTGAAAGCAAGTTGTGCGCCAGTGCCCGTCAGTCTTGGCTGACCACATCGCGCAGCACGAACACCATGCCTGCGCTTTCATAGAGTTGCCGGGCGCGTCGGTTGCTTTCCAGGACCTTGAGGTCCACGTAGGGTTCGCCGCGCTGCTTGAACACCTGGAAGGTGTGCAGCAACAAGGCGCGGCCCAGCCCCTGGCCCTGGGCGCAGGGGTGTACAGACAGGTTCTTGATGAAGGCGCTGGTCCAGCACTGGGCCACGCCGAGGATGCCCTCGGCATTGCTCGCCACCAGGCACAGCGTGGGGTCGAACTCGGCATCGGTCACGAACTGCCGCTGCCAGGTTTGCAGGTCGGCGACGTGGCCGCCGCCTTG
Organism: Pseudomonas sp. Y39-6; assembly: GCF_023651955.1. Lineage (NCBI taxonomy): Bacteria > Pseudomonadati > Pseudomonadota > Gammaproteobacteria > Pseudomonadales > Pseudomonadaceae > Pseudomonas > Pseudomonas sp. Y39-6. The sequence goes on from NZ_CP069594.1 coordinate 1,204,917, forward strand.
CGCCTGGGTCATGCGCAACACCGCGTGAATCGCCGGGGCCCATGCGTCGCGGTAGTGATCCAACTGCGTACCGGCCGGCCACTGCGGCGCGGGCAGGTCGCGGGTGAGGTCGCGGCGTAGCAGTTGGAAATACTCGGCCACCGCTTACAGGCCCTTTTGCGCCACGGTCTGGGCGGCCACCACCAGGCATTTGGTCAGTTCGGGCGAGGAGAATTTGGTCAGCACCGCGTCGGCCCCGGCCACGCGCGCTTTTTCGCTGTTCATCGCGCTGTCCAGGGAGGTGTGCAACAGCACGTAAAGGTCCTGGAAGTCCGGGGTTTCGCGCAGGGTGCGGGTGAGGGCGTAACCGTCCATTTCGGACATTTCGATGTCCGACACCACCACATTGATCTGCTCGACGGTGCCCTGCAGTTCCAGCAGCACGTCGATCGCTTCCTTGGCGCTGCGTGCGGTGTGGCAGGTCAGGCCGAGGTTGCGCAGGGTGTGTACTGATTGTTGCAGGGCGACCTGGCTGTCATCCACCACCAGGATTCGCGCGTTGCCCAGCACTTCGGCCTCTTCCATGGTCAAGTCGGTCGGCGCCATTTCAATCGGTGCCGGGGCGATGCCGTGGATGACTTTTTCGATGTCCAGCACCTGCACCAGCCCGCCTTCCACCTGGGTGACCCCGGTGATAAACGAGCGATTGCCGCCGGCACCGAAGGGCGGCGGGCGGATATCGGTGGTCAGGCAATGCACGATCTTGCTCACCGCCTGCACATGCAGGCCCTGCTTGGAGCGGCTGACATCGGTGACGATCAGGCAGCCGCCGTCCGGGTCTTCCAGCGGCATTTCGCCGAGGGCGCGGCTCAGGTCGATCACCGACAGCGAGGTGCCGCGCAGCATGGCGATACCTTTGACGTGCGGATGGGACTCCGGCAGCTTGGTCAGCGGCGGGCACGGGATGATTTCGCTGACTTTCAGCAGGTTAATGGCCATCAACTTGCCGCTGCGCAAGGTAAAGAGCAGAAGCGAGAGTGAGTCTGCGCGGGCTTTAGACGTGGACATAAAAACCTTCTGTGGATCAGGGTTGATCATCTATGGAGGGTTATCGACTTCATCGGCCCAGGCTTTAGGGGAATGGGCCGATGAAGTTGACTTATCTCAGCCCTTCCATACCTGCGGGTTGACCAGATCCTGCGGGCGGTGGCCGAGCAGGGCGCTGCGCAGGTTGTCGAGGGCGCGGTTGGCCATGGCTGTGCGGGTTTCATGGGTCGCCGAGCCGATGTGCGGCAGGGTCACCGCATTGCTCAATTGGAACAGTGGCGACTCGGCCAGCGGTTCCTTTTCATACACGTCCAGCCCCGCCCCGCGAATACGCTGGGTTTGCAGGGCTTCGATCAGCGCCGGTTCGTCGACCACCGGGCCGCGGGAAATATTGATCAGGATCGCGCTGGATTTCATCAGCCCCAGCTCGCGATGACTGATCAGGTGCCGGGTTTTTTCGCTCAACGGCACCACCAGGCAGACGAAGTCCGCTTCGGCGAGTAACTGATCCAGGCTGCAGAACTGTGCGCCCAGTTCCTGCTCCAGTGCGGGCTTGCGGCTGTTGCCGCTGTACACAATCGGCATATTGAAGCCCAGGCGCCCGCGCCGGGCCACGGCGGCGCCGATATTGCCCATGCCGACGATGCCCAGTGTCTTGCCATGCACGTCGCAGCCGAACAAGGACGCGCCCACGCTGGCTTTCCACTCGCCGGCCTTGGTCCAAGCGTCCAGCTCGGCCACCCGGCGTGCGCTGCTCATCAGCAGGGCGAAGGCGAGGTCGGCCGTGCTTTCGGTGAGGACGTCGGGGGTATTGGTGAGCATGACCCCGCGTTCGTTGAGGTAGGCCACGTCATAGTTGTCATAGCCCACCGAGATGCTGGATACCACTTCCAGCCGGCTCGCGCCTTCGAGTTGCGCGCGGCCCAGCTTGCGCCCCACGCCGATCAGGCCGTGGGCATGGGGCAGGGCTTCATTGAACTGTGCATTGATGTCGCCCAGCTTGGGGTTGGGGGCGATCACCTCGAAATCCTGTTGCAGGCGTTCGATCATTTCCGGGGTGATACGGCTGAAGGCGAGGACAGTCTTTTTCATTGCAGGCGGGCTCATCGACTACGGAAGAATGCCAAGCAAGCTAACATTCCTGCCGGCAATTGTCAGGACACCGTTGAACCTCTGTGGGAAGGGGCTTGCCCCCGATAGCAGTGTGTCAGCCAATACCTGCATGACTTCACTACCGCTATCGGGGGCAAGCCCCCTCCCACATTTTTGACCGAGTCCAGCTTCCAGGCTCAGGTTGGTTATAAGGCCGCTCCTAAGAGCAAGAGCCAAATGAGTTCTATCTGATCCATGGAGATCCAAATGTGGGAGGGGGCTTGCCCCCGATAGCAGTGTGTCAGCCAATACATGCATGACTTCATTACCGCTATCGGGAGCAAGCCCCCTCCCACATTGGATCGCTATCGTCTGGCAGAAATCAGTTCGCCATCCGCACGCCGCCCAGGCTGCCGCTCAACTCATACGCGACCAATTCCGCCTGGTGCGCCGCGAGAATTTCCGGCAGCGAACCGCGCAGGTATTCCACCCAGGTCTTGATCTTCGCATCCAGGTACTGGCGCGATGGGTAAATGGCGTACAGGTTCAGTTCCTGGGAGCGATAGTTGGGCATCACCCGCACCAGCGTGCCGTTGCGCAGGCCTTCGATGGCGGCGTACACCGGCAACAGGCCGACGCCCATGCCGCTGGTGATGGCGGTTTTCATCGCATCGGCCGAGTTCACCAGGAACGGCGATGTGTTGATCGCGACACTTTCCTGGCCGTCAGGGCCGTTGAAGCTCCATTTATCCAGCAGGACCACCGGACTGACCAGGCGCAGGCAGGCGTGGTTGAGCAGATCGTGGGGCCGTTGCGCGCAGCCTTTGGCCTTGACGTAGTCCGGCGAGGCGCAGGCGATGCTGTAGGTGATGCCCAGGCGCTGGGACACGAAGCCCGAGTCCGGCAGTTCGCTGGCCAGCACGATGGACACGTCGTAGCCTTCATCGAGCAAGTCCGGCACGCGGTTGGCCAGGGTCAGGTCGAAGGTCACGTCCGGGTGAGTGCGACGGTAGCGGGCAATGGCATCGATGACGAAATGCTGGCCGATACCGGTCATGGTATGCACTTTCAACTGGCCGGCGGGGCGCGCGTGGGCGTCGCTGGCTTCGGCCTCGGCTTCTTCGACGTAGGCCAGGATTTGCTCGCAGCGTAATAAATAGCGTTTACCCGCCTCCGTGAGTGCAATGCGGCGGGTAGTGCGGTTGAGCAAGCGGGTTTGCAGATGGGCCTCCAGGTTGGAGACCGCGCGCGAAATGTTGGCGGTGGTGGTGTCCAGTTGTGCGGCGGCGGCGGTGAAGCTGCCGGCTTCGGCCACAGAACTGAAGGCGCGCATGTTTTGCAAAGTGTCCATGGGGTGTTCTCAAGGGAGATAGCAAATTGTGACAGAAAGTTACGTAGACCAGTGATCCCTACGAAGGGATTATCGCCTGAACGGTAATAAAGATTCACAGGAATACCAGCTTATCGTCATTCCCCTCGCGTCCTAGAATTACACCACCTACCCTGCATCACCCACCTCAGGAATTCGCAGCAGTGCCGCGTCGCATCAGCAGAGAGCTGAAGACTCTCAGTGTTTGGGCCTTATCGTTAGCAATCAGCGGCTGCATCGGAACCGGAGGAATCGCCCCCCAAGACCAGGCCCTCAGCGCCAATACCCTGGCCACCGACGAGGCGATCCAGAGCGCCGCCCGGGACGCCCACTGGCCCACCGCGCAATGGTGGCAGGCCTACGGCGATCCCCAGCTCAACCGCTGGGTCGAACTCGCGACCCACGACAGCCCGAGCCTGGCCATGGCTGCCGCGCGTGTGCGTGAAGCGCGGGCCATGGCCGGGATTGTCGAGTCGGCCGAGTCGTTGCAGATCAACAGCGACACCACCCTCAAGCGCCACAACTGGCCGAACGACCAGTTCTACGGCCCGGGTGCATTGAGCGGTTCCAACACCTGGGACAACAATACGTCCCTGGGCTTCAGCTATGCCCTCGACCTGTGGGGCCGCGAAAGCAACGCCACCGAGCGTGCCGTCGACCTGGCGCACATGAGCGTGGCCGAAGCACGCCAGGCCCAGCTCGAACTGCAGAACAACGTAGTGCGCGCCTATATCCAGCTGTCGTTGCATTACGCCAACCGCGACATCGTCGCGGCCACGCTGGCCCAGCAACAGCAGATTCTCGATCTGGCGAATAAACGCCTGAACGCGGGCATTGGCACGCATTTCGATGTGAGCCAGGCCGAAACCCCGTTGCCCGAGACCCATCGCCAACTCGATGCCCTGGACGAAGAGATCGCCCTGAGCCGCAACCAGTTGGCGGCGTTGGCGGGTAAAGGCCCGGGCGAGGGCGCGCGACTGCAACGTCCGACCTTGTCCCTCGGCGCGCCGCTGAAATTGCCATCCAGCCTGCCCGCGCAATTGCTCGGCCAGCGCCCGGACGTGGTCGCCAGCCGTTGGCAGGTGGCAGCGCAGGCGCGTGGCATCGATGTCGCGCACGCCGGTTTCTACCCCAACGTCGATCTGGTCGGCAGCCTCGGCTACATGGCCACCGGCGGCGGCATGCTGGGTTTTCTGGCCGGCAAGAAATTCAACTACAACGTCGGTCCGGCCATCACCCTGCCGATCTTCGACGGCGGCCGCCTGCGTTCGCAGCTGGGTGAAGCCAGCGCCGGCTATGACATCGCCGTGGCGCATTACAACCAGACCCTGGTCAACGCGCTCAAGGGCATCAGCGACCAGTTGATCCGCCGCGAATCCATGGACAAGCAAAAGGGCTTCGCCGCAGAGTCGGTGGCCTCGGCGCAGAAAACCTACGACATCGCGATGATCGCCTACCAGCGCGGCCTTACCGATTACCTCAATGTGCTGAACGCCCAGACCCTGTTGTTCCGCCAGCAGCAAGTCGAGCAGCAGGTGCAGGCCGCGCGTCTGACGGCCCACGCCGACCTGGTGACTGCCCTGGGCGGCGGGCTGGGCGCCGGCAACGATGTTCCGCAAGACACCAAGACTGTCCCGAGCAAGACCCCGGCGGCGCTCGCCGTGTTCGATCACTGAGTAGGATTTGATGACTCCCTTGCCTGCACCGCTGCGCTGGCTGTATTCCCTTGAGTGGCGCCGTGGCTTTTTCGACTGGGCACGCAGTGACGGCGTGACCTGGGTGTACATCTTCAAGGTGCTGATCGCTGCGTTCGCCACGCTGTGGCTGGCCATGCGCCTGGAACTGCCGCAACCGCGCACCGCGATGATCACCGTGTTTATCGTGATGCAACCCCAGAGCGGCCAGGTGTTCGCCAAGAGCTTCTATCGCTTCCTCGGCACCTTGGCCGGGTCGGCGGTGATGGTGTTCCTGATCGCCTTGTTTGCGCAGAACACCGAGCTGTTCCTCGGCTCGCTGGCGATCTGGGTGGGGATCTGCACCGCTGGCGCCACGCGCAACCGCAACTTTCGCGCCTATGGCTTTGTGCTCGCCGGTTACACCGCTGCGATGGTCGGCCTGCCGTCCCTGGCCCACCCGGACGGGGCGTTCATGGCGGCCGTGTGGCGGGTGCTGGAAATTTCCCTGGGGATTCTGGTCTCCACGCTGGTCAGCGCGGCGATCCTGCCGCAGACCTCCAGTGCAGCCATGCGCAACGCGCTGTACCAGCGCTTTGGCGTATTCGCGCTGTTCGTCACCGACGGCCTGCGTGGGCGCAGCCAGCGCGAAACCTTCGAAAGCACCAACGTGCGCTTTATCGCCGAAGCCGTGGGCCTGGAAGGCCTGCGCAGCATCACCGTGTTCGAAGACCCGCACATGCGTCGGCGCAACGGCCGGCTCAGTCGCCTCAACAGCGAATTCATGAGCATCACCACGCGCTTCAACGCCTTGCACCAGTTGCTCGAACGCCTGCGTGCCGATGCCGCGGACCACGTTGTCGCCGAAATCAAACCGGGCTTGCAGGACTTGGCCGAGGTACTCGACGGGTTCTCCGGCCGCGCCCTCACCAGCCCCGACGCGGCGCGGCTGGTCAACCAGTTGAGCGTCTACAAGGACGGCTTGCCCGCCAAGGTCCGCAGCCTGCGAGCGATCTTCCAGCAAGGCAACCCGAGCGAAGACGAGCAGTTGGACTTTCATACCGCCTACGAGCTGCTCTACCGCTTCGTCGACGACCTGCACAACTACGCACAGACCCACGCCTCCCTGGCCGATCACAGCCATGCGCGGGAACAGTGGGACGAAACCTTCATCCCCAAAACCAACTGGCTGGCCTGCGTGGCCTCGGGGGTGCGGGCGTCGTTCATCCTGATCGTGCTCGGCAGCTACTGGGTGGCGACCGCTTGGCCGAGCGGCGCGACCATGACCATGATCGCCGCCGCCACCGTCGGCCTGTCCGCCGCCACGCCGAACCCCAAACGCATGGCGTTCCAGATGGCGTGCGGCACCCTGATCGGGGCGCTGGTGGGCTTCGTCGAAATGTTTTTCGTGTTTCCCTGGATCGACGGCTTCCCGCTGCTGTGCGTGATGCTCGCGCCGGTGATCATCCTCGGCGCCTTCCTCGCTTCACGCCCGCAATACGCCGGGGTCGGCGTGGGCCTGCTGATCTTTTTCAGCACCGGTTCGGTGCCGGACAACCTCACGGTCTACAACCCCTACAACTTTATCAACGACTACATCGCGATGATCATCGGCATGCTGGTGTGCGCGGCGGCAGGGGCGATCATCCTGCCGCCCAACAGCCGCTGGCTGTGGCGCCGCCTGGAACAGGACCTGCGCGAGCAAGTGGTGTACGCGATCAGCGGCAAGCTCAAGGGCCTGGCGTCGAGTTTCGAAAGCCGCACCCGCGACCTGCTGCACCAGGCCTACGGCCTCGCTGTCGGCCAGCCGCAAGTGCAACGCAACCTGCTGCGCTGGATGTTCGTGGTGCTTGAAGTCGGCCATGCGATCATCGAGTTGCGCAAGGAACAGGCGATCTTGCCGATCCACCCGGCCTACGCCGAATCCCAGCCATGGCGCCAGGCGATCCGCGTGATGGGCCGCTCACTGGTGCGCCTGTTCCTGCAACCCAGCGCCAGCAACCTGGAGCGCGGGCTGATTGCCGTCGACCATGCGATCAGCCGCGTGCAGGCGACCGACGAACCCTTCGCGCCGCACTTCGATACCTCGGCCCTGCGTCGGGTGAAAAGCTACCTGCACTTCATCCGCACTTCGCTGCTGGACCCGCAATCGCCGCTGGCGGCCTACAAGCCCCAAGGCGCGCTTATGTTGAAAGGAGCTGGGCATGCCTCGTGAAATCGCGTTCCACGGCATTTACATGCCGACCGTGACCCTGATGTTTTTGATCGCGGCGGGGTTGGCCTGGGCGCTGGACCGCTTCCTGGCGGGGTTCGATCTGTACCGTTTTTTCTGGCACCCGGCGTTGCTGCGCCTGAGCCTGTTCGTTTGCCTGTTCGGCGCCCTGGCGCTGACCGTCTACCGTTGAGAATGCCCCGATGAAAAAGTTTTTCAGCCTGCTCGCGACCTTGCTGGTTCTGGCTCTGGCGATCTGGATTGGCCGCACGCTGTGGGTGCATTACATGGAAACCCCCTGGACCCGCGATGGCCGCGTGCGTGCCGACATCATCAACGTCGCCGCCGACGTCACCGGCGAAGTGGTCGACGTGCCGGTGCGTGACAACCAGTTGGTGAAAAAGGGCGACCTGCTGATGCAGATCGACCCCGAACACTACCGCCTCGCCGTCAAACAGGCACAAGCCCTTGTCGCATCGCGCAAAGCCACCTGGGAAATGCGCAAAGACAACGCCCACCGCCGCGCCGACCTCGACGCGCTGGTGATCTCCAGGGAAAACCGCGACGACGCCAGCAACGTCGCCGACTCGGCCCTCGCCGACTACCAGCACGCCCAGGCACAACTGGAAGCCGCCGAACTGAACTTGAAACGCACGCAAGTGGTGGCGGCCGTCGACGGCTACGTCACCAACCTCAACGTGCATCGCGGTGACTACGCGCGCATCGGCGAAGCCAAGATGGCCGTGGTCGATATGAACTCGTTCTGGGTCTATGGCTTCTTCGAAGAAACCAAACTGCCCCACGTCAAGGTCGGCGATAAGGCCGATATGCAGTTGATGAGCGGCGAAACCCTCAAGGGCCATGTGGAAAGCATCTCCCGCGGCATCTACGACCGCGACAACCCCGAGAGCCGCGAACTGATCGCCGACGTGAACCCGACCTTCAACTGGGTGCGCTTGGCCCAGCGCGTGCCGGTGCGGATTCATATCGATGAAGTGCCCGAAGGCGTGTTGTTGGCGGCGGGGATTACCTGCACGGTGATTGTCGACTCTATCCAGCACTGAACCTCTGTCGGGCTGGGCGGGTCGTGACGATTACCTACGGCCCAAACCGCACCAGCAGGCGCTGCCCCACGCGCAGAGAAGGCGGCGCCGGCTGATCGAACGCCAATATGCATTCAACGGTACGCGTATTGGCCCTGACCAAGGCGTCGTCTTCCAGGGTGCTGTTGCCCAGTACCGCGCTGATCCGCACCACATGGGCGGTCAGCGCCACTGAACCATCGGCGCTGTCATCGGTGACTTCGGCCTTCATCCCGGGGCGCACCGCGCCGGTGAATGACTCGTTGAGCTCAGCCCTTACGATACGCGCCTGGTTCGGCAACAAAACGAAAGCCGGCCCGGACTGTGCAGACACTGCGGCACCGGGTTGAATCAGGCGCCGAACCACCTCGGCGTCGACCGGCGCACGCAGGCTGCGTTGCGCCAGTTCGTAGCGTGCCGCCGTCAGCTTTCTCGCGGCGACTTCGGCGTCTGTCTGAGTCTTTTCAGTCTCGTCGCGCAAGCGCTCGGCGGCCTCGTGGGCCCCATCGGCACTCTGGCTGTCGCCGGCGCCTGCCTTGGCGGCGGCGGTCAGGCGGCTGGCCTGCTGCTCGGCGAACTTGAGCTGCCTTGCCAACTGTTTGGCTTGGATCTGCACTTGGCGTTGCTCGGTCAGTGCGGCGGCGACTGCCAGTTGCGCCAGTTCACTGTCCAGGGTGGCGAGCAGTTGGCCTTTCTTGACCTGCTCGCCTTCCGTCACCTTGATCTCGGCGACCACGCCGTCGCGACTCGCGCCGAGCTTGAGCAAACCGCCTTCCACATCGATACGGCCGCGTGCGACGGCCAGGTAGGTTGGCGCCGATGACGTCGGCGTGGAAGGCGCATCTTCACGGGAGCAGGCGCTCAGCAATACAAGTGCGGTACTCAGAAGCAGCCAAGAGCGAAGCGGGCGCGCGTTCATACAGAGTGTTCCTGGGTTCCGACCATAGCGGCCGGTTGGAAGGGAAGGGATTGATCGTTCAAAATGCGGCCGTCTTCTATGGTCAGCACGCGGTCGCAATTACTGATCAGGCGCGGATCGTGGCTGACGCACAGCACCGTGGTGCCACGCGTGCGGGCGATGCGGTGCAAAATATCGATCACGATCTGGCCGTTGGCCGCATCGAGGGCGCTGGTCGGTTCGTCGGCGAACAACAACTCGGGGGCCTTTGCCACGGCGCGTGCAATCGCTACGCGCTGCTTTTCGCCGCCGGACAATTCGGCCGGGCGCAGTTGCATGCGCGAGCCCAGCCCGACGTCCTCCAGCGCCTCAATGGCGCGCGCTCGGACTTCCGTGCTCGGCAGCCCCAGGTAGCTCAAGGGCAGTTCGACCTGTTGCTGCGCAGTCAACGCCGGAAACAGGTTGAACCCCTGGAATACGAAGCCGGTGTGGCGCAGGCGAAAATACTCCAGGGCCCGCGTGTCGAGGCTTGAAAGGTTGTGCCCCAGGGCCGATGCGCTGCCGCGGTCGGGCTGCTGCAGGCCGCTGAGGATCGCCAGTAGCGTGCTTTTGCCACAGCCGGACGGGCCTGAGATCAGGGTCAGTTCGCCGGGCCGTATCGCCAGGGTAATGTCATGCAGCACTGGGGTTACGACCCGCCCCGAGGTGAACGATTTACTGATACTGCTGGCTTGCAGCGTGAAGGGTGTGGCGGATGTCAGGAGACTCATGGCAGTGCTATCTCAGAAGGCTGGCCGGGTCGGCGTGGCGTAAGGTGCGGATGGCCGCCAGGCCCGACACGAGTGCCAGGAGCATGCTCAGGCACAGGCAGGCGAGGGCCGCGACGGGCGAAAGCTGCACCGGCACGTTGTAGTGCGCCGCCAGGGCGAAGAACAGGCCGGCGAGCACCGAACTGCCCAGCAGCCCCAGTGCCCCGACCCAGAAAGCCTGCTCCATGACCACTTTGCGCAGGGCATTCAAGCCGACGCCAAGGGCGTTCAAGGTGGCGTATTCGCGGATGGAACCGACGACGGCGGCGACCAGCGTCTGGCTGGTGATGACCGCGCCCACCAGGAACACAATCGCGGCCAGAAACAGCACGCCGGCACCGGCGCCGGTGTCGAACATCCAATACATCTGCGAGCGCTGGGCGAACTGTTGTGCGGTCCATACCGAATAGTTACCGAACGCAGGACCGTTGCTCAGGCGCGCGGCAACCGCACCGGCCTGAGCGGGATCGCGCACTTTGGCCACCAGGTAGGTGATGCGGTCTGCTGCGGTGGTGGTGTCGAGCTGCCGGGCGGTGGCCAGCGACGCCAGCACATTGACCCCGCCCAGCGCGCGCAGGCCGCTGGTGACGCCCACCACGCGCACACGTTGCCCGTTGATGGTCGCGGCGTCCCCCAGGTTCACGCCCAGGGTGCTCAGATCGGCGCGGTCGACGATCACCGCACCGGGCTCGGCCAGGCGGGCGCGCAGTGCCGTCGGCAGGGCGCGCGCAAACATCAGGCCGTCTGGCCCGGCGTCGATGCCGCTGACAAACACCGACACGCCACCGGTATCTCGCGCACCGCGCCAATCGGCGTCGACCCAGCGAAACGACTCGACACGCAGGACATCGGCGTCCATGCGCAGGCGCATTTCCACGCCGGCATCGATCGGTCTCCCGAGGTTGACGCTTTGCGTGCCGGGGTAACCGACCCAGAGGTCCGCCGTAGAGCCGGTGATATAGACGCTGGCACTGCCGAAAATACCCAGCACCAGCGCGGCCTGGAGCAACTGCAGCAGCCCCGCGAAGCCTACGGCAATCATCGCGGGCAGGAAGCGCCGCCATTCGTGGATCAGTGTCAGACGGGCAAGCGCCACCATCAGTCAGCATCCTTCACTGTCGGGTTCGGTAACGGTGCGCCGCCCAGGGCTTTATAAAGCGCGATGTAGGCGATGTCCCGTTCGGTGCTGGCGCTGTCGGCCTGTCGCATGGCTTGCAGTGCCTGCACATGGGCGCTCGTCAGCTCCAGTGGGCTCATGAGCCCCAGGCGCTCGCGTTGTTGCAAGGCCTCCAGGCGCGTCTGCGTCGCCTTATGGGCCTGGCGCGAGGCGTGCTCGCGCAGGCGCGTTTGTTCGAGGTCGCCCAGGGCGATTTCGGCTTCGGCAACGCCTTGCAACACGGCCTGGCGATAAGTCAGAACCGCTGCCTGCAACAGGTGGTCTTTCGCGCGGGCAGTGGCGATACGTTGGCCCCAGTCGAACAACGGGATGCTGATCCCCGGCCCGGCCGAGAAAATGCTGTTGCCGCTGGGCGTGCGCTTGCGGTTGCTGGCAATGTTCAGCGACCACTGCAACGAAGCGCCCAGGCTGAGATGCGGGTAGATATCGGCGCGGCTCATCCCCAACTCCCCGGCGGCCACAAGAACCTCGGCCTCGGCGTTGGCAATTTCCGGGCGTGTGCGCAGCAGGTCCGCCGGCACGTTGTTGAGTTGCCACTGGCCGAGCGTGGGCTGCGGTCCGGGCTGCAGCCAGCGCGGGTCGGGCTCTGGCCTACCCGACAACAGCGCCAACTGCTGGGCATGGCGGTGGATCCGTTGTTGCGGCCCGCTCATCTGCATCTCGGCTCGCGCCAGTTCAGCCTCGGCGCCCGCCACGTCAGCGTGCGGCGCCAGGGCAAGTTGCTCGCGCACGCGCAGCAGCGCCAGTTTTTCCTGCTGAGCGTCACGAATGGCCGTCAGCGCGCGTTCGGCGTGTTGCGCCGAACGCAGCTCAACCCAATGCCGGGTGACTTCTGCGACCAGCGACACCTGGACGCTGCGCAAGTCGGCGGCCACCAGCGCCTGGTTGCCCTCGGCGATGCGATCCGCGCTCTGCCTGGCGCCGAACAGTGGCAGTTCCCATTGCGCATCGAAGCCGATCAGGAAGTACGAACTGCTGGTGTCGGGGCTTATCGCGTCGTGGGTCTTGATCCCGAGCGAGGGCAGATAGGGCGCTTGCGAATGTTGGCTCAGCACTCGCGCAGCCCGCAGGCGCTCGACTGCGGCGGCGACGTCGAGGTTGTTGTGCAATGCCTGATCCACCAGGGTATCGAGTTCAGGATCATTGAAGGCGTGCCACCACCGATTGAGGTCGGGCTTGGCCGGCGCCAGAGGGGACGGTGCATTGCGCCATGCCTCTGGCGCGGGCGGTTTCAACGCGGGCAGAGGTGCGACCGAACAGCCTGTCACCGCAGTTAACCCCAGTGACAGTGTGAGCAGCGTCCGACAGGCGCGCGATTTGTTTAAAGGCTTGATAGGGGTCACCCAAGAGGTACCGGAACGACTGTGTCGAATCGACGCGAACAGCGATCAACGACAAGCGAGGTATGAGGTCTGAGCGTGTTGAGTCAGAGGTCAGCGCGTCACTCTAGCGAGAGTGTCCGTTCAGTTCTGTAGCGAAATTGTATTGCCGCCAATGAGCGGGGGACTCAGGGCGTTGGGCTGTGCGCGCAAGCGGGGGGAGGCTTGCGCGCATACTGGCGGGGTGTTGCCTGGCGGTTCAGGCCTGGCAGTACGTCTCGTGCAAATGGCGCCACAGCAGTGCGCCGCTGGCCTGTTTCTCGAAGACCACCGTGGCGCGGCGATCGGTCTGGGTGCCGCTGTCGTCGATCTGATGTTCGCGGTAACTGACGACGGCGCCGCGGGCATGCCGGTCAATGCCGCTCAGTTCGCTCAAGGTGATCTTCAACCCTGGCCGCTGGCCGCCCAGGCGGGTGAACAGGTAATTGACCCCAGCGGCGTTCATGCGTGTGCCGGTGGAGGGCGCAATCATGCTGAACTCCGGCGAGAAGCGCGCGAGCAGCCTTTGCAGCGTGCCTTCAGGCGCCACGCCGGCGAACCACTGTTCGATCTCGACGTGGGTCTGGATCACTTCTTCGAAAAAGTCGCTGTAGTCGATCATTTACAAACTCCTATTCAAACCAAAGCGTCGCTTCAATACGTTTTCCAACAACCCTTTGGGCAGTAACGCCGCCATCAACGGCAGTGCCCGACTGCCATTGCCCGCGCGCAATAAGCGGGGCGGTGTCGGTTGTTGCACGGCGTTCAGGACCTGGCTGGCAAATCGGCTGGCCGGTGTTGGGTTGTCCTGGGAGGCCCGGGAGCGCGCGCGGATGCCTTCGCGCAACGGCCACCACGGCGATTGTTCGTTGATCAACAGCTCCGCCTGGGCCCCGGCGTTTTTCGCAAAGCGGGTATCGATTGCGCCCGGTTGCACTTCCATCACCCGCACGCCAAACGGCGCCAGTTCCATGCGCAGGGCATCGCTCAAGGCATGCACGGCGGCTTTGGAGGCGCAGTAGGCGCCAGCGAATGGCGTCACCAGCACCCCGGAAACGCTGCCGATATTCACCACCAGGCCTTTGCCGCGACGCAGCGCGGGGAAGAACGCCTGGGTCACGCCGACGATGGAAAATACGTTGGTTTCGAACTGACACTGCAGCGCCTCGGTGCCGCCGTCGAGCAACGGGCCCATGGCGCCGTAGCCGGCGTTGTTGACCAGCACATCCAGCTCGCCCCACTGCTCGGCCAGGTGCTGCAAGGCGGCGCTGTCGTTGACGTCCAGTTGCACCGCGTTGAAGCCGGCGGCGGACAAGCCGGCGACGTCTTCCGGTTGGCGGGCGCTGGCCCACACGTCGAAGCCGGCGGATTTGAAGGCCTCGGCCAAGGCGCGCCCGATGCCGCTGGAGCAACCGGTGATGAGTACGTTGGGCATGGATCGGTCCTTTGTCAGTCCGAGAAGCTGCCTTGCAAATGCTCGGCGCGAAATTCCAGGGTTTGCGGGCGGTAGCCAGGGCGCAGCGGCGGGGTGGGCAGGCAGTCGTCCCAGGTGGCGCCGGCCTGCAACTCGCCGGGGCCGCGATAGCGTGGGGCAGCGTAGACGTTGTCGGCCAGGTTGACCGTATCGCCCGGCGCATAGGCAGCGACGCGCCAGCGCAGTTCGGTCAGCGGTACGTCGTTGCCGTTGTTCAGGGTCAGCTTCAGTGGGCGGTCGGCCGGGCAGTCCTGCGGGGCGTAGACAATGCGCAGCTCCAGGCGCGCCAGTTGCGACGCTTCACGATTGTCCAACCACACCACCCACACGCCCACCAGCCCCAGGCCCACAGCGGCGGCCAGCGATACGGGTAGGGCTTTGGCCGGATAGCGCAGCAGCAGGACCAGCCAGGTGATGATCAGGAGAACGCCGAAGAACATGGAGACCACCTCGAATAGGGAACGAGCATCCTAACTTAAGCGTAGGTGGGATTGGCTACCTTGAGTGCTGCGGTGGCCGGGCGGGCCTCATCGGGGGCAAGCCCCCTCCCACCTTTGATCTGTGAATACATTTAAATGTGGGAGGGGGCTTGCCCCCGATGAGGCCCTCACAACCAGCGCAAATCCCAAACAAAAAGCCCCCACCCAAGCCACTGCGGATAGGGGACGCAATGACCTGGGCGAGGGCTTCTTTTACGACTGTTTTACTGCGCGATCGTTTTCACCGACACGCCACGTTCCACCGGCGTCGAGCGACCGTAGATATCCTCAAACCGCTCGATATCGTCTTCGCCCAAATAGCTGCCCGATTGCACTTCGATGATCTCCAGCGGGATCTTGCCCGGATTGCGCAAGCGGTGTACCGAGGCGATCGGGATGTAGGTGGACTGGTTCTCGCAGAGCAGGAACACGTTCTCGTCACAGGTGACTTCGGCGGTGCCGCTGACCACGATCCAGTGTTCGGCGCGGTGGTGGTGCATCTGCAGCGACAGGCACGCGCCCGGCTTGACCGAGATGTGCTTGACCTGGAACCGCCCGCCCATGTCGACCGAGTCGTAGGAGCCCCACGGACGGTAGACTTCGCAGTGGTTCTGGGTTTCGCTGCGCCCTTGTTCGTTGAGGGTGGCGACCATCTGCTTGACGCCCTGGACCTTGTCCTTGTGGGCAATCATCATCGCGTCCTTGGTTTCCACCACCACGATGTTTTCCAGGCCGATCACCGACACCAGCTTGCCGTTGCCGTGGATCATGCAGTTCTTGCTGTCCTGGATCACCACGTCGCCTTTGGTGACGTTGCCGTTGACGTCTTTATCGTTGACCGCCCACAGCGACGCCCAGCAACCCACGTCGCTCCAGCCCGCGCTCAGCGGCACCACGCAGGCGCGCTGGGTTTTTTCCATCACCGCGTAGTCGATGGAATTGTCCGGGCAGCAGGCGAAGGTGGCTTCGTCGAAGGTCACGGTGTCGGCGGTCTGCTCGCTGCGTTCGAGGGTCAGCACGCAGGTGTCGTAGATGTCCGGGTCGTGCTTTTTCAGCTCTTCGAGGAAGCGGCTGGCGCGGAACAGGAACATGCCGCTGTTCCAGAAGTAACCGCCGCTTTTGACGAACTCGACGGCGCGTTTTTCATCGGGTTTTTCCACGAACTGTTGCACGCGGCTCACGCCTTCGGGCAGCAGCGAATCGTTGGCGGACTTGATGTAGCCATAACCGGTTTCCGGACGGGTCGCCGGCACGCCGAACAGCACCATCTCGCCACGCTCGGCGGCCACGGTGGCCAGGGCCAGGGCGCGTTGCAGGGCTTTCTGGTCGTCGATCACATGGTCGGCCGGCAGCACCAGCATCAGCTCATCGCGGCCTTCGTTGACCAGCATCATCGCGGTCAGCGCCACGGCTGGCGCGGTGTTGCGACCGAAGGGTTCCATCAGGATGCGCTGGGCTTCCAGCTTGCGCACGCTCAGTTGCTCGTTGACGATGAACCGATGGTCTTTGTTGCAGACCACGATTGGAGTGTCCATGCCATCGAATACCAGGCGCTCCAGGGTTTGCTGGAACAGCGTGTGCTCGCCGGTCAGGGCCAGGAACTGTTTAGGAAACTGTTTGCGCGAAAGCGGCCAAAGACGTGAGCCGCTACCACCGGAAAGGATTACTGGGATCATGCTGTTTCTCCTTGAATCGATTTGGGTCAGAGCTACGAAGGTTTGTCGTTCCACTCTTGTTTTTGTCTCGGTCCGAACTGACGCCTCTGCCCTCTGTAGGCGCGAACTTGCTCGCGAAGAACTTCCAGACACCGCGTACATCCAGAATGCCCGCGTCATCAGTGGCGATTTTCGCGAGCAAGCTCGCTCCTACAGTGGGTTGCTGTCAGTCCGAGAAATGTTTAGCGGGTCGACACGGGGCGTTTCACCCACACTGGCGACAGGCTTGAACCGGAGCCGGTGATGTACAGCACCGCCGCCTCACCACGCTCCAGGGCTACCGGTTTTACGTCGCCGACTTTCTTGTCGCCGTCGTACAGCGCCAGGCTGACCTTCACCGGGTTGATTTCACGCTCGCCACGGCCTTTGGCGGCGACGGCCTTGACCACGTCGGTCTTGCCGTCGGCGGTTTTCAGGGTCAGGGCCTTGTCGCTGAGGTTCTGCACGCGCACCAGGGATTTCTGTTTGTTCTTGAACGGCGGTTCTTCGATCAACTGCGGCTGACCGCTGCTGTTGTTGACCAGGGTGTAGTAGTGGTCGGCGGCGAGCTTGACCGACACGGTCTGGCTGCCCACCTTGGCGCTGTAGTCGCCGCCGGGCATGAAGCTGAAGTCGCTGCTGGCCAACGGGGCGACGTCGCTCAGGTTGGTGGCGCCGACGGTGGCGCTGACTTCCTGATTGGAGGCGTTATAGACACGCACGAAGCTCGAGCCTTTCGGTGCGACAGGGCCGTACAAGGCCGCGTCACCGGCGAAGGCGGACATCGATACAACGCTCATGCCGGCAACCAGGGCCAGGGTCTTGGCGAGACGACGCGGAGTAGTAGTGAAAGTCATGTGAGTTACCTCTCTTTCAGTTTTGCGCCCGTTCGGGCGTCTCGGATTTTGGGTGTTTAGCTGGAGTGTTCAGAGCCATGTTCTGTTGGCGCGCACCGGCTTGTTTGAGTTGCGCGACCCACTGCGGGTCGGCATCGCCGATTTCGTTGTTGACAGGCAGATAGCGTTCGGGGAACTCCCAGATCAGCACCTGGGGCGGGCGGTTCTTGAAGTCATCGCTTTTGAGGTAGCTGAGCATCGGCAGGATCGGGCCATGGCCGTCTTCGGCGTAGCTGATCACGTCGCTGCCCAGGGCTTGCTTGAGCGCCCCGACGAAGTTCCAGTTGGGGTTGGCGCTGTAGCTGGTGCCGACCAGTGCCACCGGGGTTTCGCTGTCGCTGAACAGCGCGTCGTCGCCTTTGGTTTCGGCCAGGTGCGTGACGCGTTTTTCCAGCGGCTCCTTGGGCGGCATCAGGTTTTCGAACAGCGGGTCGAGCGGCAGGAACAGGCGCAGGTCGCCCTTGTGCGGTGCGGTTTTCTCGGCTTCGGTGACAAAGCGCTGCGGTTCTCCGCTCAGTGGGGCCTTGTCGGCGATCGCCTTGGCCAGTTGCTTGGCGGCGATTTCGGCACCGTCCGGGGTCCAGTGGGTGTCGGTGCGCAGGAACACTTGCTGGCCGCCGAGCTTGGCCTGTTGCAGCGGGCCAAGCAGGTCGGGGGCGAGGATCTTGTCGGCGGCGACACGGGCGTGGAAGTCCTGGTACAGGTTGGCGTGGATGCTCGCCGGTTTCACGTCACCCAGGTGTTCCGGGTACAGGCGCACCTTGGCCGGCACGATGGCGAGCACCAGTTGAATGCCTTGGGCCTTGAGCTGCTGGCGCACGCCTTCGACCAGGGCGTAGTTGCCCTCCAGGTTCTGCTCTTCGTTGACGGCGGGGTTGAACTCCTCGTCGCTGTACAGCCAGTGATCGCGGCCCAGCACTACGCCGGGGCGGCCTTCATTGAACAGCTTGTAGTCCAGCGCGGCCCAGAGGTTGGTGCCCAGGCGCTTGATCGGGAACTGTTCGTCGTAGTGGGTCTCGACGGCTTTGGTCCAGCGGCCGTTGAGCACGGTGGCGTCGGCATTGGTGCTGAAGCCGAAGAAACCGCGCAACGACCAGGCGCCCAGGGCGAGCAGCACCACCAGGAACAGGCTGATATAGAGGACGCGCAATGATCGGGTCATGGTCGGCTCCCTCAGAATTGGAAGTAAAGGAACGGCGAGAAACTCTGCGCCGACAGTTTCAGAATCGACGCCACGAACAGCAGCAGCACCGCCGCGCGCATGGCGTAGCGTGGCCAGTCAGCGGTCCAGTAGGCCGGTTGCACGGCGGCGTCTTTGCCCACGGTGAAACCTGGCTGGTGGATGCTGCCTGGGTCGTCGCCCGGTACGGCCTTGATCAGGCTCGGGTCGGCCGCCTTGGTTTTCTCGGCAGGGCGGTTGCTGTAGAAGTCGCGCAGGCCAAAGAACGCCAACGTTGCGTAGGCCACCACCAGGGTCGCCACTTGCAGGCCGGTGAGGCTGGCGCGGTTGAGTTCCGACAGCGACCATTCGCCAAAGCTGAACATCGCGCCGTACATGCGCCCGGCGACGTGCAGGTTTTCGGAACGGAAGATCACCCAGCCCATCACCACCAGCAGGAAGGTCAGCGCCCAGCGGATCGGGTTGAAGCTGCGCGGCGAGGTGTTCAGGCCGATGGCTTTCTCGATCGCCAGCCACATGCCGTGCCAGGCGCCCCACACGATGTAGGTGATGTTCGCGCCGTGCCACAGACCACCGAGCAGCATGGTCAGGAACAGGTTGCGGTAGGTGATCAGCGTGCCTTTACGGTTGCCGCCCAGGGTGATGTAGAGGTAGTCGCGCAGCCAGGTCGACAGGCTGATGTGCCAGCGCCGCCAGAACTCGGTGATCGACTGGCTGATGTACGGCTGCTTGAAGTTTTCCATGAAGCGGAAACCCATCATCAAGCCCAGGCCGATGGCCATGTCGCTGTAGCCGGAGAAGTCGAAGTACAACTGCGCGGTGTACGCCAGCGCACCGAGCCAGGCATCACCGGTGGTGGGGTTTTGCAGGGCGAAGCAATGGTCGGCCACCACCGCCAGGGTGTCGGCGATGAAGACCTTCTTGATGAACCCCTGCATGAACCGCGTACAGCCTTCGGAGAACTTGTCGAGGGTGTGGGTGCGGTTGTTGAACTGGTCGGCCAGGTCGCGAAAGCGCAGGACGGGGCCGGCGATCAGGTGCGGGAAGATCGCCACGAACGCGGCAAAGTCGATGAGGTTGCGCGTGGCCGGAGTGTCGCCGCGATACACGTCGATGATGTAGCTGATGGACTCGAAGATGTAGAACGAGATCCCGATCGGCAACAGTACGTGGGTCAGGATGAACGGCTCCAGGCCCGCCGACTTCATCATCACGTTGATGCTGTCGACGCCGAAGTTGGCGTACTTGAAGTAGCCGAGGATGCACAGGTCGACCGCCACGCCCAGCAGCAGCCAGCGTTGCGCCGGCTTGGTACGCACGCCGGCGGCACCGACCTTGAGGCCGATCCAGTAATTCCACAGCGTGACGGCGGCGAACAGCGCCAGGAAGTCCACTCGCCACCAGGCGTAGAACACGTAGCTGGCCAGTAGCAGCAGCAGGTTGCGATAGCGTTGCCCGCTCAAGTAGTACAAGCCGAGAAAGATCGGCAAGAACAGAAACAGGAACACATTGGACGAGAAAACCATCCCGATCTCTCCATGTTTAACCAACAGTCAAGGGCCGCAGCCCCCCCAAACCCCCCCACGAATCCGGGGGGAGGTTGTATTGCTCAAATGTGGGAGGGGGCTTGCCCCCGATGGCGGTGTAACAGTCGCCATCTGTGTTGAATGACACACTGCTATCGGGGGCAAGCCCCCTCCCACATTTCTAACCGCGTTTCGTCAGCTGCCTTTGTTGCCTTTTTCGTGCGTCGGGTCGTAGACCTTGGTCAGGTCGCCCCCGAGGCGGAAGGTCTTGAACGGCTGCATCCCATGTTTGCGCTCGAGCACATCCGGCGCGCAGGTGTAGAGGGTGCAGAAGGGTTCAAGCCAGGCGAATTTCATGTCTTCCTTGAGGTCCTTCATGTCCTGCTCTTTGCCGTTCTTCTGCTCGAAGATCTGCGGGTCCTTGACCCCGGCCAGCACCTTGTCGCCCAGGCGTTTGAGCGCGCCGTTGTTTTCCTGGCGCAGGTCCACGCCGTTGACCAGGGCAAAACTGGCGATCATCGACAGCGGCGGCAGGGCGTAGTTGTGGTACGACAGCGCGCGTTGCTGGCGCTTCAGTTCGTTGGGCAGGAAGCCCTGGTCGTCGACCTGGTTGGCGCCGACTTTGTATTCCTTTACCGCCCAGTCAAACAGGTCGCGACGGTTGGTGGCGATGGACGTCGCCATCACCGACCAGGCGGCCCAGTAGGAGTGGTTGTTGGTTTTTTCCAGCGGCAGGTTGTCCCAGTCGCTCACCACCTGATCGGCCAGCCGGTTGAACCAGGCTTCGATCAGTTGCGATTCCTGCTGATGGTTGGCCAGCGGGTGCGAGTCGGAGAACTTCAGGCGCACATAGGCCGAGGCCATGCTGCCCAGCGCCCATTTACGCATGGATTTGCCGGTGTGGTTGAAGTCCTTGGACATCAACGCATCCGCCTTGGCCCAGCTGGTCAGCCAGTTGAGTGTGCATTCCAACTGTTCCGGGCGACCGTCGCGCATGAACTGCATCACGCGCTTGCTGGTGTCTTTTTCCAGCTTGGTGATGTCGGCGGTGCTGTCGCGGAAGGCTTTTTCCGACTGCACGTTCAGCGTGGAACGGGCCTTGTCCGAGCCTTCGTACTTGCTGCGAAACTGCAGCGAGCCGGTGTACGGCGCCGGCATGGCGTCGCAGCCGTCCTTGAAGTCGCCGGTCTTGAACGCTTCCACCGGGGCGAAATAACCCTGGGGCGGACGCAGTGGCGCGGCGGCATTCACAGAACCGGCGAAGATCGCCAGGCCCAGCAATGTGGGGATCAATAACTTCTGCATAGGTAACCTCATTGCCCGAGTGAGGCAGTCTTCTGACCGCCGCTTGGGAATACGTTGCGTGTGCAAATTTTCGCTTCGACTTTCTGCGCGGCAGCACCCGCTTCGGGGCCCTGCACTTCCACGGCCAGCAAGTTCTGCGAGGCCCAGTCTTCGTCGGTGCGCAGTTCAAAGGCGAAACGCCCGTCTGTATCGGATGTTTCGGGTTTTTCGATCTTGATGTCCTCGTGGCGCCCGTTCATGTACCAGAGGGTGGCTTGCAAGGTTTTCACCGACGGGTCGGCGAAGCGGATGTCGACCTGATGGTTGGCGTTGCGCAGGTCTTTGTTCGAACTGTTGACCAGCAATTCGTTCTTGCCGGGTTTCAGGGTGGCGCTGGCGCTCATCTGCGCGGTCTTGCCTTCGCAGCCGTTGTCCAGCAGCGCCATCATCTGGCGGTAGATGGTTTCCTGGTCGAGGCGGTACAACGGCGAGAATTCCCAGATCAGGATTTTCGGCGGGGTCTTCTGGAACTCGTCGCTGCCCAGGTACTGGATCATCGAGCCTTCCAGGCCTCCGCCGGGGAAGGCGACGTTGAGGATGTCGGCGCCGATTTCCTGTTCGAGGAAGCCGGCGAAGTTGTAGTTCTTGCCGCTGTGGCTGGTGCCGACCAGGGTGATCTGCGGGTTGCCCGAATCGCCGAACAGGTCGCCGTCGCCGGCTTCGCCCTTGGGCTCGGTGGTGAACTGGTCCATGTACTGGATCGCGTAGCTGGTGCCGCACAGTTGCCCGGCCATGTTGTGCAGGGTGCCGGTCTTGCCCATGCGCCCGGAGCGCTTGGTTTCGAATTCGCGCTTGGGAATCTCGGCGAACTCGGGCATCGCGCGCACTTTGGCACCGACGATTTTCGCGGTGCGCTGGGCGCCGTAAGGGGTCCAGTGCTGGTCGCCGCGGAAGTAGAAATCGTGGGCCGGTAATTCATCGGGCAACTGCTCGTTGGTCAACGGCGACAGGTCCGGCACCACGTAGCCCATCTTGGCGAAACGGCCGAGCATGCTCTTGTAGTTGCCCAGGGCCTTGTCGAAATCGAACGCGGCTTTCTCTTCGGGGTTGAGCTTGTTGCGGTTCACCAGGCCGCGGGTCGGCTGGTAGACCACCACCAGTTCCACGCCCTTGGCCTTGAACGCATCGTGCAGCTGTTGCATGCGTTTGTAGCCGGCGGGGCTGGTGTCGAATTCGGTGCGCAGGTCTTCCTGGGTACGGAACAGCCAGTCGCCCTGGGCTTGCACCAGGGTGGTGAAGTTCTGCTGGTAGCGCGTGGTGTAGTTCTTCGCGTCGTGGGCCGCCGGGCACAGGCTGCAGCACGGTTCGGCGCTGAAGGTCGGCGCCTTGATCTCGTCGGCGCGCACGCCCTGGCTGGCCGCGAGCAGGCCGAGGGTCAGACCCGAGAGGCTCAACAGTTTGATCATGTGTGGGTGCATAAGGGTCATCCTCAGTCCTGCATTTCGGTCTGGCGTTCGACAGGGTCGATCAGCACGGCTTTCTGCTGGCGTACCAGCAGGTCGAGAATTTCTTCCTGACGATCGCCCAGCACGCCGGAGAAGCTGATGCCGCTGGATTTGGTCGGCGCCAGCATCGACACGCGGTACAGCTCGATACTCAACGGCGAGTCGATCGACAGCGGCCCGCTGCCGTTACCGGCCAGTTCGCCGCCGACCACGATCAGCGAGACCTTGGTGTCGAACGGGTCGAGGGCGATGTCGCGGTCGGTGTCGGTCAGGTCCTTGATGTGGCCATAGACGCCGGTCAGCCCGTTGGCCATTGAGGTGTTTTCGTACAGCTTGATGTTGACGCTGTTGCGTATGCGGATGCCGTGGCGACGGTTGGCGATCACCTTGTTGCCCCACAACAGGTTGTCGCCGCTCTCATAGAGCGTGATGCCGTCGGTGTGGTTGCGGTAGATCTCGTTGTCGGCGATCAGGTTGTTCACGCTGTTACGGTCGATCACCAGGCCCGAGAGCTTGTTGTCGTAGCTGCGGTTGTTGAAGATGAAGCTGTCGTTCACTTCCCGGGAAATGATGATGCCGTGCTTCTTCTTGGTGCCGTAGACGGTGTTGTCCGCGATGATCAGGCCGTGGGAACGGTCGTGGGGGTCGATGCCGTAGACGATGTTGTCTTTGTAGGTGTTGCCCTTGATCACAAAGCCTTCGGTCTCGTAGCAGTAGAAGCCGTACCACATGTCCGAGAACTCGGAGTCGATGATCCAGCCGGTCGGCTCAGGGCGCTTGAGCACCTTGGCCATGTTCGGCGTGTACTGGGAAATACTCACCCCATACGACTTACTGTTGGCATAGCCGAAACTGGCCATCTTGGTGTTGGCGATGTAGGTCTCGGTGCCGCCCCAGGCCAGCAGGAACGGGCGGAACTCATTGGGCGACTGGTAGGTCGCCGGGCCGTTGGCCTTTTCTTTCCAACCGGTGATCTTGGTATCGCGCACAAACAGTTGGCCGTCGTTGATCAGGAACGAACCGGCTTCCTGGGACAGGCGCAGTTCTTTGGTGTGCTTGTCGATATCGAGGATGCCCTTGCGCCCGACCACGATCGGCAACTTGGCGAGGAACACGCCCGGCGAGGTTTCGCTGAGGTACTGCTTGGGCACTTTGCCCAGCAGGTCCTTGAGGTTCATGTAGCCGTCGTCGATAAAGATCGCCTGGGGAATGCCGTGCTGGCGCACCACCCACTCGGCCATCTTGTTGTCGCCGCCGATGAAGTCCTTCAGCGCGTCTTCCTGCATCATGCGGCGGATGCTGATTTTGCCCGGCTTGGTTCTGACGATTTTCTTTTCCATCGCCGCGGCGGTGTAGCCCGACAGGTCCGGCAGGGCCGGCTTGGGCATTTCCAGCGGCGCGGTCGGCGGGCTGGAAATGGTGTAGGTCTTGGCCTGTTGCAGTTCTTTGGCGATGGTCGGCGCCTTGACCGGCTGCGCGGTATCGGCGAAGGCTGTGGCATTGGCCATCAGCATCGCGGTCACCAGCAAGCATCTGCCTGTGAAGGGGTGAGCAATCATTGCGCGGGCTCCCATCAGAACTTCCAGATCACGTCGACAAAGGCGCGATGCATGTACGAGTCGACCTGGCTGCCATAAGCGTCGCCCGGTTTGAACACGCCGGCACGAAAGCGCACCAGGGCCGACGGTTCGTCGATTGACTGGCTGAGCGCGGCCGGCAGCAGGCCTTTCTTGAAGTACTTGGTGACGACCAGGTCCATCTCCTGGCCCAGGTCTTTCTTGCCGTCTTCAAGGGGCAGGGAGGTGCTGGACAGGATCGCGCCGGTCACGTCGTCGGTGTTGTTCTGCACGGCGTCGATGCCGTTGCTGCCCACCGGCTTGTTGCCGTCGACGCGCCAGAACTTGTGGTACACCAGGCTGGCGTCGTAGTCCTCGCGCAACTGCCAGGAGCCGAACAGGCTCATGGACTGCATGTTGTTCATCTCGCCGCGGAACGCTTCGCCGAAGCGATGCAGGCGGGACTGGGTGCCGGTGAAGTTCGAACGGTTGCTTTGCAGGCCGTTCTGTTCGTACTCGGCGCTGGCGCGGGCATAGGCTGCACCCACTTGCCACTGCGGGTCGAGGCGCAGGCGGATACCCAGGTCGGTGGCCCAGCCGCTCACGTCTTCGCTGCGCTTGGCGTTGCTCGGGCGGGTGCCGTCGGCGTTCAACGCGTTGACCCTCTCGCGGTCGCCCTGCATGCCGGTGACGCTGGCCCAGTAGTTGACGGTGTTGGTGTTGCGCCAGTTGTAGGCGTCGCTGTTGGCTTCGATGCCGAGCCAGGTCAGGTCGCCGTTCTCGCGCTTGTCCAGCGGGTCGCTGGCCACGCCGGGTTCGGCGTAGTCGAGCTTGCCGTCGTCATGGGTGTGGTGCCCGCGCAGGCCGATCCACTGGCCCGGCGTCCACTGGTAGGCGGCGTCGGCGTAGAAGTGCTGGCGGTCCTTGTCCTTGGGCGACAGCTCCTTGAGGTCGGTGCGGTATTCGCTGAAGCGTTCGGCGGCGCCGACGTTGGCCTTGAGCAGGGTGGTGTCGAAGGTCCAGTTCAGCGCTTCGATGTTGGTGTCGCGCCATTGGCCGTCGTCATTGCGCAGGCGCTGGCGGCCGAACTTGAGGAGCTCGCCGGGGTAGGGCGTGAAGCCGCTGTAGCCGACCCAGAACTCGCGCAGCGCCAGGTAGTTTTTCTTCGCTGTGCGGTCGCTGTTGCTCGACTGCTCGGTGGTGTCACTCGACGACTGCTGCAGGGTGTCGGTCTCGATGATGTCGCTCGAGGCAACGGCCTGGCCCATGGCGTAGGCGCTCCAGTTGCCGCTTTCGCCGTAGATCCACGGGCGCAGGTCGAGGCCGATGCCGTTGACGTCGCCACCCTTTTGGGTGCCGAGGTCGCGGTCGTCTTCGGACTGGCCGGTGACTTTGACTTCCAGGCCGAAGTTATTGGCTTCGGTCAGCGCTGCCAGGGTCGGGCACGACCACAGCAGGGCGAAGGTCAGGCCGATACCGGCCTGCACGAATGGATTGAGCTTCATAGGGATTCCTCGCCGTCTTCTTCTTGCAGGGCGTGCAGTTGCAGCGTGCTCTGGGCCAGGGTGCCGCGCGCGGCCAGTTCCTGTTGCACCAGGCGTTGGCCTTCGGCGCGTTGTTCCGGCGTCAGCGGGGCTTCGAGCTGCGTGGCCAGGTCGTTGGCCTCTGGTGTGTCCTGGGCTTTAGCCAATTGGCTGAAGACATAGGCGTTCAATGGGTCGGGCTTGGTGCCCTTGCCTTGGGAAAACAATTGCGCGATGGCGAAGTCGGCGCTGTTCTGGCCGTTGCGCGCAGCGGTCAGCAGGTGGTCCAGGGCTTTTTGCGAGTAGACCTTGCCGAGGTAGCCACGGCGGTAGATCTGGCCGAGGTAGTAATCGGCGGCCACTTCGCGGCCCAGGGCTTTCTCGAAATGCGCTTCGGCGGCCTTGGCGTCCGCCGGCACCCACTTGCCATCGTAGTAGAGCTTGCCCAGCAACAGCTCGGCGCGCGGCTGGTCGGCGGCGCGGCCGTTGTCCAGGTACTTCATCATCTGGTCGACGTCGCCCAGTTCCGGGAAGTCGTAGAGCAATTGCGCCAGGCTGACCCAGGATGCGGGGTAGCCGGGGGCGATTTTTTCCAGCAGCGCCTGGGCGGTTTTCTCGTCGGTCTTGCCCAGCGTTGCGTCGCCCAATACGCGGGCCACGCTGTCGATGCGCTGTGCGGTGACGGTGCCGCTGCTGTAGCCGGCTTCCATTTGCTTGAGCAGTTCGGCCTGTTTTTCTGGCTCGGCTTTTTTCTGGTAGACCGTGGCCAGTTCGACGTAGCAGATGTCGGTGGTGTTCAGCGCGGCCTTGCAGATGCGCTCGACATCATCCAGATGCTGGTCGTAGGTGTCCTGGGTGCGATACAGCAGCACCTGGGCCAGACCGGCTTCCGGGTAACCGGCGGCCTGCCATTTGTTGATCTGCTGCTGGGCGTTCACGTTGGGGAAGCTGTGCGGGTATTGCAGGTACAGCATCGCTAGCGGGATCAGGGTGTTGCCTTCGCCATTGGCAAAGGCTTTTTTCAGCAGGCCTTCGGCTTCATGGTGTTCGGCGTCGGTGGCGCCGGGCTTGGCCACCAGCAGGCGCCCCAGGCGGGCCTGGGCGCGCGGCGAAATATCCGCAGCGGCGCGGTAAGTGGCCTCGGCCTGTTTGATCTGCGCCGGATCGCGTGTGCCGACCTGGATATCGGCCAGGCCCACCTGGGCCTCGCTGTAACCCAGGGTCGCCAGTTGCTGGTAATTCTGCTGCGCGGTGAGCGTGTCGCCCCGCTTGAGGGCTTCGTTGGCCAGGCGCTGGTCGGGCAGACCGGCGCAACCGGCGAGGCTGACCGCAAGGGCCAGCAACGCGACAGGACCCTTGTGGGCGCGGGCTTGCTCGCGATGCAGGCCGTGCGGTCCGTCAGGCAAACCGCACTGATCCCATCGCGAGCAAGCCCGCTCCCACAGGGATTGCGGTGTTTTCAGGAGAGTCGTCACAGGCATGTCCTCGCTTACAGTCCGGCAGCCATGGCTTTATCGATCAGCCAGTTCAGCGATGGACCACGGTCGCTGGTGACTTCCACCGGGCGGCCGGCGTAGGCGCTGTCCAGCGGTGCGTCCGGCTTGATCTGCACGCGGATGTCGGAGGACAGGTCGGCGCTGTTCAGGCTGGTGCTGCTGACGATGGTGCCGGTGCGGGTCTGTTCTTCGTCGGCGACCTGGAAGTTCACCGGGGTACCTGGGCGAACGTCAGCGAACTGGCGGTAGGAGAAGCGTGCTTCCACGTTGGCCAGGCTGCCACGAGGCACCAGTTGGAAGATCACGTCGCCTTTGCTTGCGTATTGACCGTCGGCCACCATTTGCTGGGCCACGATGCAGTCGCAAGGCGAGGTCAGGGTGCCGGTCATTTGCTTGCCGAACAGTTCTTCGACCTTGGCCGGTTGCAGTTGGTCTTCGTCCAGATGGCCCTTGAGCACGTCGAGCATGCTGGTGCTGAAGGTCGCGAGCGGCGCGCCTTTGGCCGCCACCGCGTCGCCTTTGAGCAGGCTTTGCACGGTGCCGTCGCGGGGCATGGTCACGTTCATGCCGGGCACGCTGACCAGGCCGGCCTGGGCGTGGCTGACGAAGTACATGCCGTACAGCGATTTGAAGACGAAACCGAATGCCGCCAGGCCCACCAGGAAGATCGCCAGGCTGAACGTCACGGCGCGCAGGCGGCCGAAGACGCTCATGTTGCTGCCGCCATCCTTGACCTTGCGCGCCTTGGTGAAGTTGTCGCGTTGCAGGGTGGCGAGTACGTCGCCCATGGTCACGATATCGCCCGACAGGTGCGACGTGATCAGGTGACGCAGCGTGGAAATATCCTGCGCGTCGAGGTTCTGGAACTGGCAGCCGGTGCGCCCGCTCTGGCGGTCGTAGGAGCGAATCTGCAGCTCCACATCCATCGCCAGGCCGAGGTTGTCGATGACAAATTGCAGGCGACCCTTGTGCACTTCGCCAACGATCAGCGGCTGGGTGGCGGTGAACGCCAGGCCGCCGGCGGACAGGTCGATGACCCGCGCTTCGGTCGGCGTGCGGTCAGTGTTGAAAAAGCGCAACTTGGCCGGGATTTTGACCCGGGCGTGCTGGCGTTGGGCTTCGGATTCGTGGACAACGTTGGCGTTTACTTGGCTGTTCATCAGGGCAATTTCCTAGAGTTAATTCAGGCTTGGCAGGGTCAGACCATCATCAGCAACACGGCGACGAAAATGCTGCCGGCGGAGAAGGTCATGGTCCGAGACGACCAGGTGTTGAACCAACGTTGAAAGCTGGCCAAATCGCGGGTCAGTTTGGTGTCCTGGCGGGTCCAGGACTGTTGATCGAGGCGGAAGAACACGTAGATCTTCACCAGCGCGCCCATGATCTGGTTGTAATAGAGAATCACCGGGTACGCCGGGCCGATCCTGTGCCCGGAGCACGACAGCAGCACGGTCAGGATCAGGCGGGTGATGCCGATCCACAGCAGGTACGCGAGGATGAACGCACCGCCGTACTTGAAGGTGGCGATGATCGCCACGGTCAGGCCGAGCAGCGAGGTCCACATCGACACGCGCTGGTCGAACAACACCACGCTGGTGAACAGGCCGAGGCGACGTACACCCAGGCCCAGGGCGCGGGAGTTCTGGCGCAGGTTGTTGCCGTACCAGCGGAACATCAGCTTGCGGCTGGCTTTGATAAAGCTCTTTTCAGGCGGGTGCTCCACGGTGTTGATTGCGGCATCCGGTACGTAGAAGGTGTCGTAGCCCAGGCGCATCAGGCTGAACCAGCTGGACTTGTCGTCGCCGGTCAAAAACTTGAAGCGGCCCAGGCGCCAGTGTTGCAGCGAGTCGCTTTCCACATCGGCGATAAAGCCCGGGTCGGTGACCACGCTGGCGCGGAACACCGACATGCGCCCGGTCATGGTCAACACGCGCTTGGACAGGGCCATCGAGCACATGTTGATGTGGCGCTGGGCGAAGCGCAGTTTGTGCCATTCGCTCATGATGTAGCCGCCGCGCACTTCGCAGAACTCGTTGGTGGTCAGGCCGCCGACATTGCCGAACAGCTGGAACCACGGCACGGTTTTGCGCACGACGCCTTCGGCGAGCACGGTGTCGCCATCGATCACTGCAACCACGGCGCGGTCATCCGGCAAGTGGCGGGAGATGGCGCGGAAACCGAAGGCCAGGCCGTCGCGCTTGCCGGTGCCGGCGATACGCACGAAGTCGAGCTTCACATGGCCCGGCGGGTTCATGCGTTCCCACAGGCTTTTCACCAGCAGTTCATCGGACATTTCCACCAGCGAGCAGACCACGGTGGTGGGGAAGCCGCATTCGATCGCTTCGCGGATTACCGAGCTGTAGACCTGCGCGGTGGTCAGCGCATCGATCCGGAAACTGGTGACCATCAGGAACACATGGGACGGGTCCGCGGCCTTGCCCAACTTGCGCACTTTGCGCCGCAGGTGGGGGTAGACCACGTACAGGAACAGCATGCCGCGAAAGAAATGCGTCGCACCCATCGAGTAGCGCCAGATACCGACGGCGCCAATCAGGAAAATAAAATTCTTCGACTCGGAGTCGAACGTACTCGCCGGCAACAGCAGGGCGAGTCCCATCAGCAGGCTCAAGAAGAACAGCCAGCCGGCGGATTGGAGCAGTACGTGTTTTAACTTGGACATAGGCGTCATCCGCAGGTGAAGGAGGTTTCGAGCTGCAAGCGCTGGGGATCAGGACGCTGGCAGCCCGAAACTTGCGGTTGCTGTTACCAGCAAATACCTTCGGTACGGCCGCTCACACTGGTGGCCTTGGACATGAAGCCCACCAGGTCGACCACTTGCTTGCCGTGCGGTGCGTTATGGGCCAAGGCCCGGAACTTCTCGTCACGGTTGCCGAGGATGATCACGTCGCAGTTGTTGATCACTTCGTCGAAGTCCGAGTTGAGCAGGGACGACACGTGCGGGATCTTGCCTTCGATGTAGTCCTTGTTCGCGCCGTGGACACGGGCGTACTCGACGTTGCTGTCGTAGATGCTCAGGTCGTAACCCTTGCCGATCAGCATTTCCGCCAGCTCCACCAGGGGGCTTTCGCGCAGGTCATCGGTGCCGGCCTTGAAGCTCAGGCCCAGCAGGGCGACTTTGCGTTTGTCGTGGCCGGCGACGATGTCGAAGGCGTTCTGCACCTGGGATTCGTTGCTGCGCATCAGCGAGTTGAGCAGCGGCGCTTCCACGTCCAGCGAGCCGGCGCGGTAGGTCAGGGCGCGCACGTCTTTGGGCAGGCACGAGCCGCCGAACGCGAAGCCCGGGCGCATGTAGTACTGGGACAGGTTGAGGGTCTTGTCCTGGCAGACCACTTCCATCACTTCGCGCCCGTCGACGCCGACGGCCTTGGCGATGTTGCCGATCTCGTTGGCGAAGGTCACCTTGGTGGCGTGCCACACGTTGCAGGTGTACTTGATCATTTCGGCAACGGCGATGTCCTTGCGGATGATCGGCGCGTCGAGTTCTTCGTACAGCGATTGCAGGACATCACCGGAGGCTTTGTCGAATTCGCCGATGACGGTCATCGGTGGCAGGTCGTAGTCGGCGATGGCGGTGGATTCACGCAGGAACTCCGGGTTGACCGCAACGCCGAAGTCGACGCCGGCTTTCTTGCCGGAGCAGTCTTCGAGGATCGGGATCACCACATTGGCCACGGTGCCCGGCAATACGGTGCTGCGCACGACGATGGTGTGGCGGGTGGTCTTGTCACGCAGGACAAAGCCGATCTCGCGGCATACCGATTCGATGTAGTTGAGTTCCAGGTCGCCGTTTTTCTTGCTCGGCGTACCGACGCAAATCATCGACAGGTCGGTAGCGCGGATGGCTTCGGCGAAGTCGGTCGTACCGCGCAGTCGTCCGGTCTCGATACCCTGGCTCAGCAGCTCGCCCAGGCCCGGTTCAACGATCGGCGATTTGCCTGCGTTGATCAGGTCGATTTTTTCCTTGGAGATGTCTACGCCGACCACTTCATGGCCGCGGGCAGACAGGCAACCGGCACAGACTGCGCCAACGTAACCCAAACCAAATATGCTGATACGCATCGCATTTACCTCTGTATTAAATCATGCCATTAAATGGCCGGAGTTCATGTTTGCAAGCGTCACTGATGCCGCGAAAGTTAGGCGAATAGACGCCGACTTGCCGCGTGCAGGCATGTTGAATAACGAGTGACTAACTATTGCACTCAAGTTGTGCGCAACTTGGCCTTGTTGTTGGTGCTTGCCCTGAAATGCAGCCGGCCTTCCTGGGAGAAGGGCCTGGCGCCAGTGCAACAGGGCCTTGATAAAAGGCTGTAAGCCTATAATTATCAATGCCTTGGGTTGTAGCACTGACCCATTGGGGTAAGCACGGCCTTGGCCTTATAGTGTGTGGCAATCGATCCTTATCGCCGCTCTTAACTAATCGGTTGGTAATATGAGCCCAGAGTCAAAGTTTAATGTGACAACTTTGCTACTTCCGTTGGTCGCCATGTAAGTCATCTCTTACAGAAGCAGAGAATTCCGTTACCGGTGGTATGAGCGGTGCTTTAGGGCTAAGTTCCTGGCCGCTCATCCTGTTTCCGGAAATTTCTTGAAATATCAGCAAAGATGGCACTGGTACTATATTGATAGCACTTGCTATTTGGGCCAGTAGTTACGGGGAGTTGGCGCGCGGGAATAGTTTTGTGCCACTAGTGATTTAAAAAAGTGGTGCCACTACGAAAAAAAATGACGAATGTCGAGTGAAATAATTGTTAGAGATGCGTCATGATATTTTTTGACGCCAAACAATTGACGATTCACGCTGTGAAATGCAGACAAAAATGTGGGAGGGGGCTTGCCCCCGATGGCGGTGTGTCAGTCTATCCATGTATGACTGATCCCCCCCCCATCGGGGGCAAGCCCCCTCCCACATTTGATCTTTAGCGTCTATGAGGGCGGAGCAGGGCCTTATTCCGGTGCGTGATCGCGCAGGAACACCAGGTTGTCCGGCTTGGACTGCTCGGCATTGAAGCGATAACCCTGCACATCGAACTGCTTGAGCTGGGCCGGGTCGTTGATACGCTCTTCGATCACGAAGCGGCTCATCATGCCCCGCGCCTTTTTCGCGTAGAAGCTGATGATTTTGTACTGGCCGTTCTTCAGGTCCTTGAACTCGGTATTGACGATCCGCGCATTCAGCGCCGTGCGCTTGACCGCCGAGAAGTACTCGTTGGACGCCAGGTTGAGCAGCACGTCATCGCCTTGTTCGGCCAGGGCTTGGTTGAGCCACTCGCTGATCCGGGTGCCCCAGAAGGCGTACAGGTCCTTGCCACGGGCGTTGGCCAGTTTGGTGCCCATCTCCAGGCGATACGGCATCATCAGGTCCAGGGGGCGCAGCAGGCCGTACAGGCCCGAGAGCATGCGCAGGTGGTCCTGGGCGTAGCTGAAGTCGGCGTCGCTGAAGGTGTCGGCGTTGAGGCCGGTGTACACGTCGCCCTTGAACGCCAGCAACGCCTGCTTGGCGTTGGCAGGTGTGAACGCCGGGGTCCAGCTGCCGAAGCGCGCGGCGTTGAGGCCGCCGATCTTGTCGGACACATGCATCAATTCGCTGATCTGCGCCGGGCTCAGGTGGCGCAGTTGCTCGATCAACTCCTGGGAATGGTCCAGGTACTGCGGCTGGGTAAAGCGCTGGGTCGCAGGCCTGGACTCGAAGTCGAGGGTCTTGGCGGGGGAAATCACCATCAGCATGAAGTTGGCTCCTGTAATCGTGCTTGTAACGTGGGCGGGATTCTAGGGGGTTGGGCACTTTGACTCCACCTATGATGGCGATAGGCGCGATCCGTTATGATGGCCGGTGATTCTGGAGAGGGAGACCCTGTGTGCGAATAGCGCTTTTATTGTCGGCGTGCCTGTTTTGCCTGAACGCCCACGCGGCGCCGGTGGACGTGGCCAGCCTGGATCGCGGCGTCTGGCCGGAAAAACTCAGCAGCCCTGCGCTGTTCGACGTGGCCTCACGCGCCGAAATATTGATGTTCGCCCGCAGCCTGATCGGCAGCGAAGCCCTGGATGAAGCGGCGCTCAAACAGCGCCTGGGCCTGAAGATCATCAACCTGGCGGCCATCGACGATCTGCGTCGCCAGCTCTGGCGGCGCCTTCTGGAGAATTACATCGCTGCCCAGGAAAGTTGCGAGGAGGATGCGTCGTTCTGCTACCTGGTAGAAAACATGGACGACCTGCGCGAGCAGGCCGGCAAGTTCGAGGTCAGTGACAACTCCTTCTATATAGGCTGGGCCGGCCCAAGCCACAATTTCCACGAGCGTTACCTGGACGAACTGCTGCGCAAAGCCGCGCTGTTCCCGCAGATCAGCAGCGAAATCGCACGTTTCGGTGACCATGAGCGCAATGGCGACGAATTCAACGACCGCCTGTTCCTGCTGACCTTCGACGGCGGCCCGGCACCGGTCAGCGGCAATACCGACTGGCTCACCGATTACCTGCGCAAGCAGAAGATGAACGCCACGTTCTTCGCCCTCGGCAGCAGCCTGCAAAACCGTGTGGAGCGCAGTTCCGTCGCGGATGTGCAGGCGCTGTATCAGGGGCAGTGCGTGGGCACTCAAGGTTGGCAGTACCGTTCCCACAGCCATTGGGTCGACTGGCAAAGTTCGATCATCCGCAGCGCCGCGCTGGCGCAGAACCTGATGCCGGAAAACTACGTGCCGCTGTTCCGTCCACCCTACGGCCAGCGCCGCGCGGACAGCCAGGGTTTCTTCCAGTCCCAGGGTTTGCAGGTGGCGTTGTGGGATATCGACTCCCAGGACGAACCGGGCAAGCTCAAGGCCGATGAGTCGGCGCAGCGGGTGCTGACATTGATGTTGTTGTGGCGCAAAGGGGTGATTGTGTTTCACGACACCCAGGACAAGGCGCGGGTCGCATTGCCGATGGTATTGCAGGCAACGGCGCAAAGCGGGCTGGGTTGGCAGGACTGCCGGGAGGCGTTTCGCTGAAGAGGCTGAAGTGCCCGCTCCCGTTGGGGATGCGGCATTTTCGGGGTGATTTTGTACGATATTTCTATGCGGGCCGACTTCCGACTTTAACGGGGTAGCTGGCACTCGGCTAGTGCTATTCGTCATCCTGAAAAATAAACTTCAAAAAAACGTCAAAGTGCTTTTTCCTGTCATGGGTTTTGCGGTATTACGAAGTCAGATCGCCGAAACCTGCAACACAGGTGGCGTCTTCCAAGACTCCTCATGTGGGCACTGCACTTGACGTCACGCAAGGTGCAGTCGGTGGTCGAATCGAGGCGCAGCACTGTTGTGGTATTGCGTCGACTGGCTCCCACAAAGGTGACCGAGTATGGATGATCATGGACGTAACCCTTCTTCCGACCAGCCAATCCTTTATGTGCTTGATACCAACGTACTGATCCACGATCCGAACGCTCTGCTTAACTTCGAAGAACACCACGTCGCCATCCCGATGATCGTGTTGGAGGAACTCGACAAACTCAAAAGCGGGCATCACAGCGTGGCCGCCGAATGTCGCCAGGCCATCCGCCTGATCGACAAAACCCTGGGTGAAGCGTCACCCGAGGACGTCGAAGTCGGTGTGCCGATCCAGCGCGGCAAAAGCGGGCCCAAGGGTTTGTTGTCGATTTTGATGAGCAAGCGCAGCGAGCCCAACAGCCTGCTGCCGGAAAACCTCAACGACAACAAAATCATCAACCAATTGATCGACCTGCACGCTCGTGACAAGGACATGCGCGTGGTGCTGGTGACCAAAGACATCAATATGCGCCTCAAGGCACGAGCGTGTGGGATCGCTGCCGAGGACTACAGTACCGACCAACTGGTCGACGACGTGTCGATGCTGTCCCGTGGTTATCACACCATGACCGGCTCGTTCTGGGACCGCGTCAGCAAGGTCGAAACCCGTCAGGACCACGGTCGCACCTGGCACCAGGTGCAACTGATCGACAACCTGCCGGCGGTACACGTCAACGAGTTCATCATCGACGAACAGGGCTTCGTGGGCTGGATCAAAGAGATCCAGGTCGACAGGCTGCTGATCCTCGACCTGCATCAGGAACCCCTGTTGCACCAGGAAGCCTGGGGCCTGAAACCGCGTGATATCTACCAGAGCCTGGCGCTGTATGCGCTGCTCGACCCGGACATCCACCTGGTCAACCTGACCGGTGCCGCCGGCTCGGGCAAAACCATCCTGGCTCTGGCGGCCGCCATCGAACAGACCATGGTGACCAAACGCTATCGCCGCATCATCGCCACCCGCAGCGTGCAGGGCCTGGACCAGGAAATCGGTTTCCTGCCCGGCACCGAAGCGGAAAAAATGGAGCCGTGGCTGGGGGCGATCACCGACAACCTCGAAGCTTTGCACATGGATGACGAAAACACCCATGGCAGCGTCGACTACATCCTCAGCAAAGTGCCGTTGCAGTTCAAATCCCTCAATTACATCCGAGGTCGCAGCTTCCAGCAGAGCCTGATTTTGATCGATGAGTGCCAGAACCTCACGCCGCACCAGATGAAAACCATCATCACCCGTGCCGGCGCCGGTTCCAAAGTGGTGTGCCTGGGCAACCTGGCGCAGATCGACACCCCTTACCTGTCCGCGACCAGCTCCGGGCTGACTTACCTGACGGAACGCTTCAAAGACTTCCCGAACGGCGTGCATATCGCGCTGCAGGGAGTTCCACGTTCGATCCTGGCCGAATACGCCGAATCTCACTTGTAAACGCGGTCCATGTAGGAGCGAGCGTGCTCGCGAAGAGTGTCTACGATAACGCGGGGTCTCTGGAGCCCCGCGTTGTTCTTTGGTTTTTCGCGAGCAAGCTCGCTCCTACAGGGTTTACAATCGACGCTCCTGATCAGGAGTATCCCTGTGCTGACTCATCTCGATTCCCAAGGTCGCGCCCATATGGTCGACGTCACCGACAAGTCCGTGACGTTCCGAGAGGCGGTGGCTGAAGCGCGGGTGCGTATGCTGCCCGAGACACTGAAAATGATTGTCGATGGTGCCCATCCCAAGGGCGATGTGTTTGCCGTGGCCCGTATCGCCGGGATCCAGGCGGCGAAAAAAACCAGTGATTTGATCCCCTTGTGCCATCCGCTGATGTTGACCGGCGTCAAGGTCGAACTGAGCGCCGAGGGCATAGACTCCGTGCACA
Source organism: Pseudomonas sp. Y39-6 (assembly GCF_023651955.1). NCBI lineage: Bacteria > Pseudomonadati > Pseudomonadota > Gammaproteobacteria > Pseudomonadales > Pseudomonadaceae > Pseudomonas > Pseudomonas sp. Y39-6. Next base: position 1,241,407 of record NZ_CP069594.1, read on the forward strand.
TCGTGGCGCGCTGCAAACTCTCGGGCCAGACCGGCGTAGAGATGGAAGCGCTGACGGCCGCCAGTGTCGCTGCGTTGACCATCTACGACATGTGCAAGGCCGTGGACCGCGGCATGACCATCGAAAACATCCGCCTGCTGGAAAAGCTCGGCGGGAAAAGCGGGCATTTCAAGGCGGACCAGGCATGAGCATCAACGTACTGTTTTTTGCCCGCTACAGCGAAACGATCGGCCTGGATTCCCTGGAGATGGAAGGCGACTTCGCCACCGTCGACGCGGTGCGCCAGGCATTGGTCGGCGATCCGGGCTTTGACGTGCTCAACGAGACCAGCTTGATGTGCGCGCGCAATCAGGAAATGTGCAGCGTCGACGAGCCGCTCGAAGCCGGTGATGAAGTCGCCTTCTTCCCACCCGTGACCGGAGGCTGAGCATGGCCATCCGTGTGCAGCCCGCGCCGTTTGACCCCGGCGCCGAAGTCAACGCGATGCACGCTGCCAATGTCGGCGTCGGCGCGGTGGTGAGTTTTGTCGGCTATGTCCGCGACTTCAATGACGGCCACGACGTGGCGGGGATGTTCCTGGAGCATTACCCCGGCATGACCGAAAAGGCCCTGGCCAAGATCGCCGTGGAAGCCGAACAACGCTGGCCGCTGCTCAAGCTGGAAGTGCTGCACCGCATCGGCGCGTTGGAACCGGGCGAGCCCATCGTCTTCGTCGCCGCTGCTAGCGCGCATCGTCAGGCTGCGTTTGATGCCTGCGCGTTTGTGATGGACTACCTGAAGACCCGTGCGCCGTTCTGGAAGAAAGAAAGCACCAGCGAAGGTGCGCGTTGGGTGGACGGGCGCGACAGCGACCACGCCGCAGCGGATCGCTGGAAGTAGCCAGCCGAACACCTATCTCAAAATCAGCTGAAATCAAATGTGGGAGGGGGCAAGCCCCCGATAGCAGTGGGTCAGTTGGCAAATTCTGCGACTGACACTCCGCTATCGGGGGCAAGCCCCCTCCCACATGTTTGACCGCATTTGAGCTTAGGGGCGTTTGCGTTCTACAGCCCGGAGCAAGTGCGTCGGCGGTGTCTCGCAGCTGATCTTGCGGCCCAGCAGCGTCTCGATCGACGGCAACTGATACGAGTCATCCTCCCCGGCAAAGCTGATCGACACGCCCGCTGCCCCGGCACGGCCGGTGCGGCCAATACGGTGTACGTAGTCGTCGGGCATTTCGGGCAGGGTGAAGTTGATCACATGGCTGATGCCGTCGATGTGAATCCCGCGCCCGGCCACGTCGGTGGCCACCAGCACGCGGATCTTGCCTTCGCGAAAGCCTTCCAGGGTCTTGATGCGCTTGTGCTGCGGCACGTCGCCTGACAGTTGCGCGGCGTTGACGCCATCACGCACCAAGCGCTCTTCGATACGGCGCACTTCGTCCTTGCGGTTGGCAAACACCATCACGCGCTCCCAACCGTTGTCGTTGATCAGGTTGTAGAGCAGCTTGTACTTGTCGGCACCGGCCACGGCGTAGATGTGTTGCTCGACGTTTTCGCTGGCGACGTTCAGCGCCTCGATCTCGACGATGGACGGCTCGGTGGTCCACTGCTTGGCGAGGTTCATCACGTCTTCGGTGAAGGTCGCGGAGAACAGCAGGGTCTGACGCTCGTTTTTCGGCGGGGTCTGGCGAATGATCTGGCGTACTTGCGGGATAAAGCCCATGTCGAGCATGCGGTCGGCTTCGTCCAGCACCATCACTTCGACCATGTCCAGGTGTACGTCGCCGCGCTGGTTGAAGTCGAGCAGGCGGCCCGGAGTGGCAACCAGGATGTCGCAGTGGCGCGCTTCGAGGTGCTTGAGTTGCTTGTCGAAGTCCATGCCACCGACAAACGTCATGACGTTGAGGCCGGTGTACTTGGTCAGGTCGGCGGCGTCCTTGGCGATCTGCACCACCAGCTCGCGGGTCGGGGCGATGATCAGCGCGCGCGGCTCACCCATGTAGCGTTCTTTCGGCGGCGGCGTTTGCAGCAGTTGGGTGATGATCGAGATCAGGAACGCGGCGGTCTTGCCGGTGCCGGTCTGGGCGCGGCCGATGGCGTCTTTGCCGGCCAGGGTGAAGCCCAGCACCTGCGCCTGGATCGGTGTGCAGTACGGGAAGCCCAGGTCCTGGATGGCGTGCATCAGTTCCGGTGCGAGCTTGAAATCGTGGAAGCGGGTTTTGCCTTCCTGGGGTTCGACGACGAAATCTTCGAGTTTCCACGGTGTGACGGGCGGCTTGGGCGCGCGTTCACGGCGTGCGGCTTTTGGCGCAGGCGCAGTTGCCGCAGCGGCTTCGGCCGGTTTCGGCGGTTCGGTTGGCGTCACCTCGAGCGGTTTCGGCGCGGTCACAGGCGCGGCCAGGCCAGGCTGTTTACCGTCGTGGCGGCTGCCGGGTGTCGGGACGGGAGCACTGGGAACTGGCGCGAGCGGCTCAGCCTCGCTTTTGCCGAACATCTTCTTGAGTGCTTTGAGCACGGTGATCTCATTAATTGGTTAAGGAATATACGCCGGCCAGTGTAATGCAAGAATCGGGCGCGGCGTAGTGCGTCTGTCATGTGGCTAAATAAACGGCGGCGTTCAGCGCAGTCGTTCGGCCAACCACGTACCGATATCGCTGATCTCTTCGGGTAACACTTCGTGACCCATTGGGTATTCCTGCCATGTCACGGTGACACCACGGGTCTTCAAGTGCTCGTAAGCGCTGCGCCCCATGGCGTTCTGTACCACCTCGTCGTACTGGCCATGCAGGCACAGCACCGGAATGCGCTGTTGACTGGCGGATAATTCCAGCTCGTCGTCGAAGGTCGGCGCATAAGTGGAGAGGGCAATCACGCCACCCAAGGCGCCTTGCCATTTATGGAAAGCGGTGTGGTACACCACGGCGCCACCCTGGGAGAAACCCGCCAGGAAAATCCGCGAGGCGTCTATTCCGCTGCTTTTTTGTTCCTTGATCAAATCCGTGACCATTTTGGCCGACTCTTTCAGCTCTTCCAGGCTGATGGACCGCGCCGGGCTCATCGCCCTGATGTCGTACCAACTGGGCATCTCATAGCCGCCGTTGATGGTCACCGGGCGGGTCGGTGCTTGAGGCAGGACGAAGCGGGTGGTCAGCAGGTTTTCCTGCAGCGCTTGGGCCACCGGTTGGAAGTCGTAGCGATCGGCACCCAGGCCATGCAGCCAGATTACGCAGGCGTCTGCAGGCTTGGTGGGCTGAAGAATCAAGGGGTTGCTCATGTCTGCTCCATTAATGTGCGTGCGCTCCGATTGAGTGCGACGGAACGGTGCGCAATAGTTTGATCTGTTACGAGAATGTCGCAAGGTTGAATCTTTTGCCATTGACCTTGGGCTGAATCGACTCAGCAGCCACTCTGGTACGCGCTTTGCTATGTGTAGGTCGATGTCAGATCTTTCCTGGGACGGTAACACTATCAGTGACTGCCGTTTGTGGGATAGCAACTGGAATTACTGCGACTGCCTCATGCTGCTTGACCCTAATAAAAGCCAACACGGGTCGATATCGCCTCATAAGGGTGCGCTGAGGTTCTAGCTCCGACACAACAAGAGCAACTGGAGGTTTGAATGAAGGTATTGAAATCCACCCTGGCCATCGTTTCCGCGGCCGCTGTATTGGGTGTCAGTGGTTTCGCCCAAGCCGGCGCCACCCTGGACGCCGTGCAGAAGAAAGGTTTTGTGCAATGTGGCGTGAGTGACGGCTTGCCGGGTTTCTCGGTACCGGATGCCAGCGGCAAGATCCTCGGGATCGACGCTGACTTCTGCCGCGCGGTAGCCGCTGCTGTGTTCGGCGACGCGACCAAGGTCAAATTCAGCCAGTTGAACGCCAAGGAGCGTTTCACCGCGCTTCAATCCGGCGAAGTCGACATTCTGTCCCGTAACACCACCATGACCAGCTCCCGCGATGCGGGCATGGGCCTGAAATTCCCCGGCTTCATCACTTACTACGACGGCATCGGCTTTCTGGTAAACAACAAGCTGGGCGTTAAAAGTGCCAAGGAACTGGACGGTGCAACCATCTGCATCCAGGCCGGTACCACCACCGAGCTGAACGTTTCCGACTACTTCCGTGGCAACGGTCTGAAATACACCCCGATCACCTTCGACACCTCCGACGAAAGCGCCAAGTCGCTGGAGTCCGGGCGTTGCGACGTGCTGACCTCCGACAAGTCCCAACTGTTCGCCCAGCGCAGCAAGTTGGCCTCGCCGAAAGACTACGTGGTTCTGCCGGAAACCATTTCCAAGGAACCGCTGGGCCCGGTCGTGCGTAATGGCGACGACGAGTGGCTGGCCATCGTGCGCTGGGTTGGCTACGCCATGCTCAACGCGGAAGAAGCCGGTATCACTTCCAAAAACGTCGAAGCTGAAGCCAAGTCCACCAAGAACCCGGACGTTGCGCGTCTGCTCGGTGCCGACGGCGAATACGGCAAAGACCTGAAAGTGAAGAAAGACTGGGTCGTACAGATCGTCAAGCAGGTCGGCAACTACGGTGAAGTGTTCGAGAAAAACCTCGGCAAGAGCACGCCACTGGAAATCGACCGTGGCCTGAACGCGCTGTGGAACAACGGCGGCATTCAATACGCACCCCCTGTGCGCTGATCGCTGATGGTTCTATCACCCGGTGGGCCAACCGCCGGGTGATGTTCTGTTCCATTCTTTCCGGGGCACTTCATGCAAAATAAAATCGGCGCACCAAAGCAGAAGCTCAGCTTCAGCGATCCCAAAGTGCGTGCGTGGCTCTTCCAGATCATCACGATTGTGGCGGTGGTCTCGCTGGGCTGGTACCTCTTCAACAATACCCAGACCAACCTTCAACACCGGGGCATTACCTCGGGCTTCGACTTTCTTGAGCGCAGTGCCGGCTTCGGCATCGCGCAGCACCTGATCGACTACACCGAATCGGACAGCTATGCCCGGGTGTTTGTGATCGGGCTGCTCAATACCTTGCTGGTGACCGTGATTGGCGTGGTCCTGGCGACCCTGCTCGGGTTCATCATCGGCGTGGCCCGCTTGTCGCCCAACTGGATGATCAACAAGCTGGCGACGGTGTACGTGGAAGTGTTCCGCAACATCCCGCCGTTGCTGCAAATCCTGTTCTGGTACTTCGCGGTGTTCCTGACCATGCCGGGGCCGCGCAACAGCCATAACTTCGGCGACACGTTCTTCGTCAGCAGCCGTGGCCTGAACATGCCGGCCGCGCTGGCCGCCGACGGGTTCTGGCCGTTCGTGGTCAGCGTGGTCGTGGCCATCGTGGCCGTCGTGCTGATGACCCGCTGGGCCAACAAGCGCTTTGAAGCGACCGGTGTTCCCTTCCACAAGTTCTGGGCGGGTCTGGCGCTGTTCATCGTGATCCCGGCATTGTGCGCCTTGGTCTTCGGCGCGCCGTTGCACTGGGAAATGCCCAAGCTGCAAGGCTTCAACTTCGTCGGCGGCTGGGTACTGATCCCTGAACTGTTGGCGCTGACCCTGGCGCTGACCGTGTACACCGCGGCGTTTATCGCCGAGATCGTGCGCTCGGGCATCAAGTCCGTCAGTCACGGCCAGACCGAAGCCGCACGCTCCCTGGGCCTGCGCCCCGGGCCGACGCTGCGCAAGGTCATCATCCCGCAAGCCCTGCGGGTGATCATTCCGCCGCTGACCAGCCAATACCTGAACCTGGCGAAAAACTCGTCGTTGGCCGCCGGTATCGGTTACCCGGAAATGGTTTCGCTGTTTGCCGGCACGGTGCTCAACCAGACCGGCCAGGCCATCGAAGTCATTGCCATCACCATGAGCGTGTACCTGGCGATCAGCATCAGCATTTCCCTGCTGATGAACTGGTACAACAAGCGCATTGCGCTGATCGAGCGGTGAGGAAACGAGCATGAGTTCGCATACGTTCAAACCTGATATGCCACCGCCGAGCAAAGTCTTCGGGCCGATGGCATGGATGCGCGCCAACCTGTTTTCCAGCTGGCTCAACACCCTGCTGACCTTGTTGGCGTTTTACCTGATCTACCTGGTCGTGCCGCCGATCCTGCACTGGGCGATCCTCGACGCCAACTGGGTCGGCACCACTCGCGCCGACTGCACCAAAGAAGGCGCCTGCTGGGTGTTTATCCAACAGCGCTTCGGGCAGTTCATGTACGGCTACTACCCCGGCGACCTGCGCTGGCGCGTAGACCTGACCGTGTGGTTGGCCATCGTGGGCGTGGCGCCGTTGTTCATCTCGCGTTTTCCACGCAAGGCGATCTACGGCCTGGGCTTTCTGGTGTTGTACCCGATCATTGCCTTCTTCCTGTTGCGCGGCGGTATTTTCGGCCTGACCAGCGTGGCCACCAGCCAATGGGGCGGCCTGATGCTGACCCTGGTCATCGCCACCGTCGGCATCGCCGGTGCCTTGCCGCTGGGGATTGTGCTGGCGCTGGGGCGGCGTTCGAACATGCCGGCGATTCGTGTGGTCTGCGTGACCTTCATCGAATTCTGGCGCGGCGTGCCGTTGATCACGGTGCTGTTCATGTCCTCGGTGATGCTGCCGTTGTTCCTGCCCGAAGGCATGGGCATCGACAAGCTGCTGCGGGCGTTGATCGGCGTGATCCTGTTCCAGTCGGCCTACGTGGCGGAAGTGGTGCGCGGTGGCTTGCAGGCGATTCCCAAAGGTCAGTACGAAGCGGCCGCGGCGATGGGCCTGGGTTACTGGCGCAGCATGGGCCTGGTGATTCTGCCGCAAGCCCTGAAGATGGTGATCCCCGGCATCGTCAACACGTTTATCGCGCTGTTCAAGGACACCAGCCTGGTGATCATCATCGGTTTGTTCGACCTGCTCAACAGCGTCAAGCAAGCCGCCGCCGACCCGAAATGGTTGGGCATGGCCACTGAAGGCTACGTGTTCGCCGCCCTGGTGTTCTGGATTTTCTGTTTTGGTATGTCGCGCTATTCCATTCATTTGGAACATAAGCTCGACACAGGCCACAAGCGTTAGGAGTTGATGTTATGAGCGAAGCGATCAAACAGCCTGTGAGCCCTGAAGGCATTATCCAGATGCAGGGCGTGAACAAGTGGTACGGCCAGTTCCACGTATTGAAAGACATCAACCTCAACGTCAAGCAGGGCGAGCGTATCGTGCTGTGCGGCCCGTCGGGTTCGGGCAAGTCCACCACCATCCGCTGCCTCAACCGCCTGGAAGAACACCAGCAGGGCCGCATCGTGGTCGATGGCGTGGAGCTGACCAACGACCTCAAGCAGATCGAAGCGATCCGCCGCGAAGTCGGCATGGTGTTCCAGCACTTCAACCTGTTCCCGCACCTGACCATCCTGCAGAACTGCACGCTGGCACCGATGTGGGTGCGCAAGATGCCCAAGCGCAAGGCCGAAGAAATCGCCATGCACTACCTGGAGCGCGTGCGTATCCCGGAGCAGGCTCACAAGTTTCCGGGGCAACTCTCCGGCGGCCAGCAACAGCGCGTGGCGATTGCCCGGGCGCTGTGCATGAAACCGAAAATCATGCTGTTCGACGAACCGACCTCGGCCCTCGACCCGGAAATGGTCAAGGAAGTGCTCGACACCATGATCGGCCTGGCCGAAGACGGCATGACCATGTTGTGCGTGACCCACGAAATGGGCTTCGCCCGTACCGTGGCCAACCGCGTGATCTTCATGGACAAGGGTGAGATCGTGGAACAGGCGGCGCCGAATGACTTCTTCGACAACCCGCAGAATGATCGGACCAAGTTGTTCTTGAGCCAGATTCTGCATTGATCGATGGTTGATGCTTGAAGCGATAAACCCGGCACCAGGCCGGGTTTATTTTTGCCTGCTGTTTTTACGCGGACGCTTGAGTTGCAAGCTGCGCATCTTTTGCGATCAGCAGATGGTTCAGGTCTTCGCCGGCATTGAGTGCCTCTATTTCGGCCAATAGATGCGGATGTTTATCCAGTAGACGCATCAATGTGAGCAGTGGCGCGGGCGGAAAGATCTCAGCCCTTTCGTAGCGGGAAAATGCGTTATGGCCGCGGCCGGTCAATAGCCTCACCGCGTCTTTCTGCGTCAGATGCAATTTGCGGCGAATTCGTTTCATTTCGGCGGCGATGATTGTCCTGGCATCCATTAACAACTTATCGCTGGCATCGGAATAACGCTCTGCGCTATCGGTGTCCGAATCGAACTCGACCTCGTGACAGGCCTGGCATTCCCAGCCTGCAATATCAGGGATATCCCGGATCATGCCGCGTGTGTTGATCGTGAAGTTGCGACCTTCGAAATGCTGCATTGCGTCATGGGTTCCGCAGCTCACGCATTGTTGGGTTTTCATAAGGTTTTCTCCTTGAAGGAGATTACGGGAGGACCACCGCCTGGGCGGTAAGTCACTTTGATGTAAATCTCCGTAGCGTAAATCTTGATCAGATAGACGTCCTGCCACACACGGTGGTCTGAATAGGTCGTCATTGACTTGCACAACATTCGATTCTCAAGGGCGCAGACCGCGAGTCGCATCTGGCCGATGTTCAACTCAAGTTGTCGAGCCGCCTCCCGCGCGCTTGCGGTGAATGCTCTGCTACCCAACCTGATGACATCCGCCTTTATCACCGCCAAATCGTAATGAGGTGTGTACTTTTCCATAAGACACCTAAGGCTGAAATTACCCTTTAAGGGTAATTTTAACAATCGAAAATACTGCTCCGTTTCCCTGCCTGAAAACCCTAGTGCGTTGCCTTTGTAGGCAAGTCCGAATAGGCTGTAGGTAAATTCATCCTATGATTGGACGAAAGCGCAAACCTCATGACAGACATCTCCCCGCTGATCAAACGCTCCCTGGTCGACCAAGCCCTCGAGCAGCTGCGCCAGCGCATCACCCAAGGTACGTGGGCCATCGGCGAGCGCCTGCCCACCGAGCCTGAGCTGGCGGCGGAACTGGGCATCAGCCGCAATACCGTGCGCGAGGCCATGCGGGTGCTGGCATTCTCTGGATTGATCGAGGTCCGCCAGGGCGACGGCAGTTACCTGCGTTCGATGACGGACCCGCTGGGCGCCATGCGCGCGTTATCCCATTGCAGCCTGGAACAGGCGCAGGAGACGCGGCAGATCCTGGAAGTGGAGGCCATCGGTCTGGCCGTCCTGCGTCGCACCGAGCAAGACCTGCACCGGTTGCGCGAGGCGCTTGATGCCAGCGCCGCGCTGTATCACGGTGAGCTGGAGGCCTACATCAGCGCCGATCTGGTATTCCACCAACGGCTGGTGGACGCGGCGCACAACCCGGCGTTGAGCGAGTTGTACCGGTACTTTTCCAGCATCATTGGCGCGCAACTGCGCCAGACCCTGAACATCTCGCCGCGTCGCCAGGCGGTGTTCGACCTGCACACCGCCCTGCTTGATGCCGTAGCGCAGCAAGACCCGGAGCGCGCCAAATCCCTTTGCCGGCAGTTGATCAATGAACCCTGACGCCCCACGCACGCCTGAGTTGGAAGAATTGCTGATCGACGCCGAGGCCGACGACGATGCAGTCCAGCACAGCCCCCCGTCGACGAGCCGGCCATGGCTGTTGCTGCTGGGCCTGGTGCTGGTGGCGCTGAACCTGCGCCCGGCGCTGTCGAGCCTGTCGCCGCTGCTCAGTGAGGTCTCGGCCAGCCTGGGCTTGTCGGCGGCCAGGGCCGGTCTGCTGACCACCTTGCCGGTGCTGTGCCTGGGCCTGTTCGCGCCGCTGGCGCCGCTCCTTGCGCGGCGCTTCGGTGCCGAGCGGGTGGTGCTGGGGATCTTGTTGACGCTGGCCGGCGGTATTCTGCTGCGCAGTGCGTTCGGTGAGGTCGGGTTGTTTGTGGGCAGCCTGATCGCCGGGGCCAGCATCGGCATCATCGGCGTGTTGTTGCCCGGTATCGTCAAGCGCGACTTCGCCAGGCAGGCGGGCGCGATGACCGGGGTCTACACCATGGCGCTGTGCCTGGGCGCGGCGTTGGCGGCGGGGGCCTCGGTGCCCTTGAGCGACTCCTTCGGCAACCGTTGGAGCATCGGGTTGGGCTTCTGGATGGTGCCGGCGTTGCTGGCCGCGCTGTGCTGGTTGCCGCAAATCGGGCAGAAGCACGGCGCGCATCGCGTCGCCTACCGGGTGAAGGGCTTGCTGCGCGATCCGCTGGCCTGGCAAGTGACCTTGTACATGGGCCTGCAATCGTCCCTGGCCTACATCGTGTTCGGCTGGGTGCCGTCGATCCTCATCGACCGCGGCCTGAGCGCCACCGATGCCGGGCTGGCGCTGTCCGGTTCGATCATCGTGCAACTGCTCAGCGCCCTCACCGCGCCTTGGCTGGCCACGCGCGGCAAGGACCAGCGCCTGGCCATCGTGGTGGTGATGCTGCTGACCCTCGGCGGGCTGATGGGCTGCCTGTACGCGCCCCTCGACGGGCTGTGGGGCTGGGCGATTCTGCTGGGCTTGGGGCAGGGCGGTACGTTCAGCCTGGCGCTGACCTTGATCGTGCTGCGCTCGCGGGATGTCCACGTGGCCGCCAACCTGTCGAGCATGGCCCAGGGCTTCGGTTACACCCTGGCGTCCCTGGGCCCGCTCGCGGTGGGCCTGATTCACGACTGGACCGGCGGCTGGGCCGCCACCGGTTGGGTCTTCGCGGTGATCGGCCTGGGCGCCATCGTCGCTGGCCTCGGTGCGGGGCGCGCGCGGTACGTCGAGGTCAGCAGCGAGAAAGTCTAGAGGTACTCCACCTCCAGCGTCGCCGAACCGTCCATGAGGATGTCGGTACTCAGGTCCAGATTCTGTTTGGCGTTGATCACCGTCTCCAGGCTCAGCGTGCTGGTCAGGTTCTGGATCGCCATGGGGCCGGCGGTGCTGCCCGCGGTGTCGGTGAAGCCCAGCAGGCTCTTGGCGCCGATGTTGATCGGGTTGCGGTTGGCCGCGCGCCAGGCCACGCCGCCGGTGGTGGACTCGGTGCCGTAGACCTCGGCCACGCCACCCACCACGGTCTGCTGCGGATCGAACGTCAGCGAGTACACGCCGATCTTGTTCGCGCTGTTGTCCAGGCCCAACCCGTAATAAATCTCGCTGTTGACGTGGGCCGAGCCGTCGCGGTTGTCGTGCATGCGCAAGGCATAACGCACCGGGCCGTTGCAGATCACCGTCAGGTTCAGGGACTTGATCGGCAGCCGCGTGCCGGTCGTGAGGTTGAGGTCTTGCTGGGCGATCTTGCCGAAATCCACCACGCCGTTGGCCGACAGGCTTGGCGCGCAGGACACCGGGATGATCCGGCCGTTGACGTTCAGGTCGACGGGGGCGGCGGCCTGCGCCGGTTGGCTGAACAACAGGGGCACGAGGATCAGGTAGCGAGCAATCATGGGAGGCTCCGAGGGGCTTAGAAGTAGGTGATTTCCAGGGTCGCCGAACCGTCGAGCCGCACTTCGCTGCGCAGGTCCAGGCTGTCGAGCGGCGCGATGAAGGCTTTCAGGCTGAGTAATGCGCTGAGGTTTTGCAGGGCATTCGGGCCTTCGGTGCTGCCGGCCGTGGCGGTAAACCCGAGGAGGCTGCGCGCGCCCAAGGGGATCGCGCTGGCGCTGGCGCTGCTCCAGGCGGCGCCGCCTGTGGTCGAGTCGGTGCGATACAGCTGGGGCAGGTTGTCGGCGCTGGCCTGGGCGGGGTCGACCAGCAGGTAATAACGGCCGACTTTCTGCCCGCGTGCATCCAGGCCCAGGCCGTAGGCGGTTTCATCGATGCCGCCGGTGGCTGAGCCGGCGCGGTTGTCGTGCATGACCAGGGCAAACGGAGTCGGGCCGTCACAGCTGACCGTGAGGCTCAGCGCGCGGGCGGGCAGGGCGGTGTCTTTGTCGCGGTGCAAGTCGCTGACCGACAACTTGTCGAAGTCCACCGTGCCGTTGTTGGCCAGGGTGGGCGTGCAGGCCGTCGGTGCGAAGCGCGCTTGCAGCTGCAATTCCCGTGAACGCCCGGAGGTGAGCGCGTCCACCTGCGCCGAGGCTTCCCAGGTTTCGGCATCGCGCACGCGGATCGCTTCGTCCCGCGCCCACGCACTCACCTGCAGTTGCGCGGCAAAACTGCGCCCGGTGGCGGGCTGGCCGTCGTGCAGCGGGACGATGCCGTGGTCGGCGCGCCAGGCCAGGCTCGTGCCGATTTGCGCGGGCGCCTGGCCTGGGCCGGCGAGCAAGCCGAGTTGCACCGCGTGGCCATCGAGCACCGCGTCATGCACTTGCACGCGGTAACTGCCGCCGTCGCCCAAGCGCAAGCGCTCGGTGCCGGCAGCCAGGGCGCGGTAGAACAGGCTCATGTCAGCCGGTTGCGGGCAGTTCAAGGTCAAGGACAGGCGCCGTTCGCCGAGCAGGTGTTCCGCTGCCGGTGCTGACGCGACGGCGCGGTTCATCAGGCCAAAATCCAGGCGCGATTCGCTCAGGTCCAGGCGGCAGTCGTCCTCGGCCAGGGCCGTGCCGGCGAACAGCAGCAGGGCTGCCAGGCTGTGTTGAAGCTTCATATTGGGGTCCTCAAGGTCGCTGGCAGCGGGCCGGTGCGGTTTCGAAATACACGTGGGGGTCGGCCTTGGCCGGCAGTTCAAAGCGCAAGTGGCAGCGCGGCTGGTCAGGGGCCTTGATCCATAGCGGGCGGGTGTCGAGCACGTCGGGCAAGAACACTTGGTTGCCTTCCTGGACCAGGGTGATGAACTCGCCGTCCTCCGTGGTCACGGTCGAGCCGCGTGGCATCGGGGTGTCCAGGGTCAACAGCGCACGCCGGGTGAGCGACACGCCGAACTCGATGCGGTCCACCGCGCCGCGGCCTGCCGATACCACCGCAAGCCCGTTGTGGATGTCGGCATTGCGCGGCAGCGAACGGGTGTGGACTTCCAGCGGGCTGCGCCCATAAGCGCTGAGCTGAGGCGCCACGGCCTGGCCTTGCCAGTCGGTCCACACCGGGCCGCTGGGGGTGTTGACCTTGATCCCGGGCATGTCGCCCACCGCCAGCACGGCAAAGGTGTCGCGCACCGGGTAGGGCGAGAACGTCAACCCGTCGGCGTGCAGCACCATCCCGCCGCGTGCGCCGCCCTGGTAGCTGGAGCGTTCGGCGTCAGCGCGCGTGTAGTTGAAGTCCAACTGGCTGTAGAACGGCAGGGCCGACACGCCCAGGGACGATTCGACTTCGCGGTCGCGGGTGTCATGTTCGACGCCGACGCGATACGCCAAGTGGTCGTTGATCTGCTCGTTGAGCCCCATCCCGGTGCGGTGCTCGCCGCCGGAATTGCGCACCCAGGCGCGGCCACGACGGCTTTCGCCGAGGGGCAGGCTGACCGTCAGGTACAGGCTGTCGTCGTTGTAACGACGCCCGCCCATGTGCCATTCGGCGGTGGTGGAAATCGACATACCGGCGACCTGCGTACCCCAGGAGGCGAGGGCGCGGCTGCTGCTGTCGCCCTGGAACGAGGACGAACGGGAAACCCCCGCGCTGAAGGCGCCCAGCCATGGGTGCGACCACGAGCTGGTGGCGCTCTGCTGGTCGCGGTAACGCGCGCGTTGCTGCTCGCGGGTGTCGGCGATGTAGGTCGATTCGGTGAGGTCGCGGTAGCCCTGGGTGCGCCAGGAATTGGCTGCCGTGAAGGCCCAGCGCTCACTGAGTTTGTGCGACCACGACAGGTCAGTCTGCACCCCGCGTTCCTGGGTGCGCCGCGAGGCTTCGGAGGCGACCACGGCCACTTGCACCTGACTGTCCGGCAGCGGCAACAGGCCCAGGCTCAGGCCCGCCGAGCGATAATCCGCGGCCGCCAACAGCCCGCTGCCGAAGCTGAGCTGCGGATGCGGCGCGGCGCTCCAGCCGGCGCTCAGCACCCAGGGTTCGGCGCCCGGGCCGTCGCCGATATTGCGCACCCGCCCGGCCGCCACCGAGTAGCCGGGCGCGGGCAGCCCCAGGCCGAGCATGGCGGCGGGCACGGTAAAGCGCCGTTCCTCGCCGGTGCTTTCCTTGACGGTGACTTCGACGTCGGAGCGCCCGTTGAGGCGCGGTACATTGCTCAAGCTGAACGGGCCGGCGGGCACCACTGTGGAGTGAATCAACGCGCCGTTCTGGCGCACTTCCACCTGCGCCGGGCCGTTGGCGATGCCGTTGATGGTCGCGCCCTGGTTCTGATCCTGCAGGGCCTGTTCGGTGAGCACCTGCACGCCGGTGATTGGCGCACCCGCGAGCACCGGGTTGTAGAGGTTGATCTGCCCGGCCTGCAACACCGCCTGGTGGCTGGCGAAGGTGCGCTGGGCGTAGGCGTCCAGATGGGTGGTGCTTGAGCGGCTGTCCTGCCAGGTCTGTACCTGGCGGCTGCGCACGATCCAGTCGCCGGCATTGAAGCCGACCTCGGTATTGGCCGAGCCAAAGCGGCTGGAATCGTTGCGGTAATGGTTGTACAGGCCGGTCACGTCGTAGTTGAGCAGCGCCGCGAAACCGCCGGTCTGATAGCCGGAAATGTCCTGGGTGAGCGGGCGCAGCGCCTGGGTGGGCACCACCAGGTTCAGGCTCAGGTTGGCTGGGTCGTGCTCGACCACGGTCTGTGGGTATTGCTCGAGAAAGGCATAACAACTGCTTTCTTCTGCCGGGCCCGAAGACGGTGTCACCAACTGCGCGGCGTCCAGCAGCGGCGGGTCGAAGCATGTGGCGCCGTGCTGATCCACGCTGACATCGACGCGCCCGCGCCGCTGGCCGTTGACCGTCAGGTTGAGCGCATGGCGCCCCTGGGTAAAACGCGGGGTCTGCATCAGCAGGCTGGCGAGTTCGGGATCGATGCCGCGCTGGAGCAGGGTCTGTGGATCAAACGAACCTGTCGACGACTGCTCTGCCCATGCCAGGTTCGTCAGCAACCCCTGACTGAGCGTCAGCACCAGTAATGCCAGGCGCGGTGAAACGCCGGGCACGGCTTTGCCGTCACGGTAATGGATGACTGTGTTCACACAAATGCACTCGGATGATGGAAGTACCCGGCGTGATTCCCTATCGCGTCAGGTCTTCCCGGTGGCCTTCAGTGGGTGGCCACTTCGTGATAGTGGCGCCGTCGTGTCCCTGGGCGCCGTTGCATCACAGGCTTATGGGCGCGTCGTGGGGCGCGACCGCAAAGCCATACACCGTGGCCGGTTGCAGGCGCACGCTGGTGGCGCCGGCGCCGGCGCCGCTGGCGGTGACGGTCAGCGTTTCACCGGGCAGCACATAGGTGCGCGGCAGCATCGCCGAAGCATTGCCGGGCAGCAGTTGCAGCTCCTGGGCCAGGCGCACCACATACGGGGACGGGTTGTGGACGCTGAGCTGGTCGGCTTTCAAGGTCCATTGCAGGCCCAGCCACGGCGTGCGATTCGGCGCCAGCCCCTTGGGATGAATGATCACCGGCAGGTTCTGCCGCACGGTCACGCCCACTTGCGCGCGCCCGAGCTGGGCCGGGTCGCGCTGGGCGGGCATGCCCTCGAAAATCACCCGTTTGAGGCGCTGGGTTTGCAGCGGCGCCTGGGTTTGCAGGATGAAGCGCACCAACTGGCTCTTGGACGCCTCGACGCGGGTCAGGGGTGGAGTCACGAACAGCAGCGTGTCGCTGTCCTCGGGGATGTTTTCGAGGGTGACGTGCAGCAAGGCCATTTTGGTGTCGGTGTTGGTGACCGAGACCGTGGCCTCGCCATCGGCCTCGTTGACGATCACCACCGAGGTGTCCGGGACCATGCCGTCGGCACGCGCGACGGTTGCACCGAGTACGGCCAGTGCCACGTAGCAGAGACGCGGCAGCCAGCGCCAAACGGAAAAAAACGAGTTCATAACAGGGCTCTTCTATACAGGGCGCTTCAAATGGGCCGACATGCGCGCGGTGGGTGACCGGGGCGCCGACGGCACGGTGTCAGAGGTAACGCAGGTCCAGCGTGATCGAGCCATCGAGGGGCACCTCTTCGTGGAGCGTCAAGGTGTTGGCCGGGCTGATCGAGGTGTCGACCCGCAGGGACGCCACCAATTGCCGGATCGGCGCGGGCAGCGTATCGCCGGCCCGGGCAAAGCCCATCAACAGACGCGGGTACATGTTAGGTTCGGGTTTCCAGCTAGCCCCCTGGTCGGATGAGGTCAGGGTTTGCATCGGCTGCGAATCGCCTACCGGGCCGCGCAACGACAGGCTGACCGACCCGAGGCGTTCGTCGGGGGCATGGGGGTTCATGCCCAGCCCATAAAAATAATCCGGCGCCAGCGATGACTCACGCTTGTTGTCGATGCCCACCAGGGCGAACAACACCAGGCCTTCGCAACTGATGCTCAAGCCCATCTGCTGGTTCGGCAGCACGGTGAACTCACTCGGATGCAACGTCGTCGCCAGGATCTTGTCGTGGTCGACAAGGCCGTTGTCCGACAGCGATACGCTGCACGCGCTGGGGGTGATTCGCCCGTTGACGTCCAACTCCACGCTCGAGAGCGCGAAGGCCAAGGGCGCCGCCGCCAACAGAAGGGTGAGGGCCGGCAAGCGAGTAAGCAGGTTCATGGCTTGAGTTACCTGGTGTTGAACGGGTGGTACGGGCATCGGGCAAGGCGGTGGCGTTACAGGTAGAGGACTTCGACCGTGACCGAACCGTCGATCACCGTGTCTTCGGTAATCGTCAGGCCCTGGGCCGGCAGGATGAATGGCTTGACCGAGAGCGCCACCTGCGTGTTCTGGGCCGGCACAGGCACCCGCGCCGCGCCGATCTCTTGGATCGAGATCAATTGATTGGTTTGCCAGCCCATGTCTGGCCGCATAGAGTTCCAGGTGGTGCCGTTGTCCGACGACCGGATCATCCCGACGGGCGTGTTATCGGCGACGCCCTGGTCGAGGAACATGAGGTAGCCGCCAATACGCTGACCGGCACTGGTCTTACCGATGCCATATTCGATGATGCTGTTTGCCGAGTCGGTGCGGTTGTCGGTGGCCGTCAGGGCAAACAGGGTCGAGGCTTCGCAGTCGATGCCCATTTGCAGGGTGACCGGGGTGAGTTGGGTCCGGGTGTCCAGGTTAAGGTCCTTGACCGAGACTCGGCCGACGTCGATGGTCTCGGCCGACAG
This sequence comes from Pseudomonas sp. Y39-6, assembly GCF_023651955.1. Lineage (NCBI taxonomy): Bacteria > Pseudomonadati > Pseudomonadota > Gammaproteobacteria > Pseudomonadales > Pseudomonadaceae > Pseudomonas > Pseudomonas sp. Y39-6. Next base: position 1,258,451 of record NZ_CP069594.1, read on the forward strand.
GCTCGGCATGCACGCCGAGGGCACAATCAGGCCCTTGACGGTCAGGTCAACGGTGGAGGCGGCGAGCACCGGGAAAGCGCAGCCGATCAGTACGCCGGTAACGCTGGTACGCAGTAGCTTTTTCATGACGGGTGAAGCTCCAGGGATGGATAGGAATACAGGGGGTCCAGGGGGACAGGGGGTTACGCTGTTACAGGTACTTCATCTCAAGGGTCGCGTGCCCGTCGACGAGGACTTCGTCGGTGAGGGTCAGGCCATCGGCACGGGCAATTCGGGTGTAGAGCACAATGTCTGCTTCGAAGATCGTCACGGCCATTGGCTGAGTAGGGTTGTCCATTGCGGCAATCGCGAGCAGGTTGAGGTGGCCCAACTGCGTACCGGGGGTCCACGTGGTGCCGCCATCCAGCGACACGATGGTTCGCACGGCCATGGTGTCCGCCATGGGGTTGCTCAAACTCAGCGAAACGCTGCCCAGTTTCTCGTCGTTGGGGGTCGTGCCCAGGCCGTGGTGGTTGGGGATCACCGATGTGCCGTGGCGGTTGTCGATGGTGGTCATGGCGAAGAGCGTCGAGCCTTCGCACCGCACGTTCAGGTGCAGGGTGTTGCGCGGCAGCAACGTGTCTCGGTCTTGGTTGAGGTCGCGCACGGTCACCTTTCCGTGGTCGATGGTGCCGCCTTCAGCCAAGCCCGGCGTGCAGGCTTTGGGCGTAATTACGCCGCTCACGCTCAGCTCGGCCTGGCTGCTGGCTAAAGCGCTGGGCACGTTCGCCAGCAGCAGACTCGCCAACAATGCGGGGAAATATTTATCCATGAAATGAACAACCTCTCTGGGCAATGCCCTGCGTGGATGATGAGTTACAGGTACTTGACCTCGATCGTGGCGGAGCCGTCGATCAGCACTTCGTTGCTCAAGTCCAGGCTGTTGGCGGCGGCGATCTGGGTGTCGATCACCAGCTCGCTGATCACGTTCTTGATCGGGATCGGCTTGGGATCCTGACCGTTCGACCTGTCGCCAAACGCCGCCATGTACGGGTTTTGCCAAACCACATCGTCAATGGCTTGCCAGCTCACGCCATCCAATGACTCGATGGGCTCGACGGCGACGTTGTCGGCCACCGGATTTCTCAGGGAGAGCCAGAACGTGCCGATTTTCTGCAGGTTGTTGATCAGGCCCAGGCCGTAGCCGAAGCCGTAGATTGACGACCCGGCGCGGTTGTCGGTGGTGCGCAACGCAAACAGGGTTGCGGCCTCGCAGTCCACATTGAGTTGCAGCCTGGCGGTGGGCAGGCTGGTCGGGCTGTCGAGGTTGAGGTCTTTTACCGAGACCTTACCGTGATCCACCACACCACTGGCGGACAACGTCGGTGTACAGGCGCTTGGGGTAATCACGCCTTTGACGGTCAATTCCACGGTACTGGCGGCGAAGGTCATACCGCTGCCGACAAGGGCGATGACGGCGGTGAATGCGGCTAAGGGCTTTTTCATGTGATCGAGCTTCCGATGCAAAACTGATTGCCGAGGGGCAAAGGGGGACCCGTCGGTAACTAGGTGGCGACCGCCTGGAGTGGCCGGTCGCGTCCCGCTCTGGGGATGCCGGGCAATCTATCGGGGGGAGGGCGTCGGGCAAATACAACAAATACGACAATGGGCGGATGTCGCACACGCCCAATCGACTTGTCGGAACTCGTTTTTTTGTGTGTAGGAAATATAAGGGTTTCGTAGTTGTTGTATCGCGCAGGCGGCCTAATTCAAATAGCGTTCCGGCCGATACATCTTCACAGCACATTCGAACAGCCAGGCGTGTTGCGTGCCGTACCCGGTACCTATGTCGGCGGATGTTCTGTCGGCCATTGAGGTTGCCGATCCCCGCGCCGTGCGCTTATTGAATTTGAGGTAGTCATGTCATCAGGCCCTATCCCAGGCGACCGAGCAGGGGATGACCTGGCCGCACAGCCGGCGTCAACCCGGCATTGGCGTGAGCTCAAGGTGTTGTTGGTAGACGATCATCCCGCGTATTGCCTGCTGATGGGCGCGATGCTGGAGCGGTTGGGGCTGGCATTTGCAGTGTGCGCGCACGGCCAGGCTGCCCTGGCGATTCTGGACGTCAGCCGCGCCGACCTGATTTTCAGCGACTGCCAAATGCCGGTGATGGATGGCTATGCCATGACCCGCGAGCTGCGCCGCCGCGAACTGCGCGACGGCACGGAGCGCGTGCCGGTCATCGCGTTCACCGGCAAGCTGGGCGCGCGCGAAATCCAGCAGTGCCAGGCTGCGGGCATGGATGCCTGGCTGGCCAAACCGGTGACCTTTCAACAACTGCGCCAAGTCCTCGGCGACTGGCTGCCCGGCCCGCGTATCAGCGAGACCGCGCAGCCGGTCACGGCGGTGGAGGGGCGCTGGCCGAGTCGTGGCCGGCTGGGGCAACTGTTCGGCTGCAGCGAGGCGCTGCCCGGCATTCTGGCGAGCCTGGTGTATGAGGCCGAGCTCGATCTGCATGCACTGGCCCAGGCCACCGACGGCCTGCAAGCGCAGGCCACGGTCGAGCATTTGCACCGCTTGATCGGCAGCGTGGCGTTCTTCGGCGCCACACCGCTGGAAATGCGCGGTCATCAGTTGATCGAGGCGATCAACCGCGACGGCGTGGCCATGCACCTTCAGCGCTTGCTCGCCTTGCGCAGCGACTTGATGGGGTATCTGAAATATTTGTCGCTATTAGGAAAAGGATGACAGCTAAGACCGATGGCTTCTGTAGGTCTTCAGAGTGGGCAATTTCCTTTTTTTCTGTGGGGTAAAATTCTGCTCCCAGGGATTGCTGGGCTATCTGCCATTACGGCGTTTGGGGGCGGTTGTTGCCGATCCGATCCGGGAGTATTTTGCGCGGATTCAAGTTGCCATCATGGTAGTGCTCATGCTTCGCGTAATTATTGCTGACGATCATCCCATCGTGCGTATCGGGCAGAAAGTGGTGATAGAAGCCAATGGCCGGTGCAAAGTTGTCGCCGAGGCCGACGGCCCGGATCAGTTGCTGGCGCTGGTGGACAGCACCCCGTGCGATATCCTGGTGACGGACTTCGCCATGCCGGGTAACCAGCAAGCCGACGGCTATGGCTTGCTCGGCCTGATGCGGCGCCGGCACCCGGACTTGCCGGTGATTCTGGTGACCATGTTTGCCAACGTCGCCACGTTGCGCGAATCGTTTGCCCAGGGCGCGCGGGCGATCCTGGCCAAAAGCGCGTCGGCCCGCGAACTGCCCCTGGCGATTGCCGCCGTCAGTGAAGGGCGCACCTTCGTCAGCGAGTGTCTGCGCGCACAACTGGCGGAGGCCGGGACGGGCAATCAGCAAGCCGTGCCGCAGTTGTCCGGCAAAGAGCGCGAAGTGGTGCGGATGCTCGCCAGCGGCATGACCGTCAGCCAGATCGCGGCGCGGGTCAACCGCAGCATCTCGACCATCAGCAAGCAGAAAAGCACCGCGATGACCCGGCTGTGCATCTCCACCGATGTGGATTTGTTCGCTTATGCGCGTGCGGCGGGCATGGTGCCGTAGAAAATTGCAGTTTCATGACGGTGCTAGAGTGAGTCAGGCAGTGGCTGAGTATCGTATTACTTGTATTAAGTTTGAATGAGTTATCCCTTAACTTGTGATGGCTGTCCTGGCATTGTTTGGTCGGGGCATACACTTCATTCTAATAGTTTTGTCTTGCTGGCGAGTTAAAGTAAGCGCGTCTGTGCGCTTGCCTGGCTCATCAAGTAATGACCGAAAGTGAGCCTGTTATGCAACCGTCCCGTGTACTTGTTGCCGCCGCGTTTTTACTGGCCGGTGTTTCTAATGTAATGGCCGCATCCAGTGTGGATATCAGCGTGGTCGGTACTATCATTCCGTCGGCCTGTACGCCAACTTTATCTGATGCCGGTACGGTGGATTATGGGAAGATCTCGATCAACGATTTTCCTAGACTGGGGGAGATGGTACTGCCAGCGGCGACGATAAACTTGGAGGTTACTTGTGACGCGCCGACTTTGATGGCAGTCAGGAGTCTGGACAATCGAGCCGGAACTGCGGCTGTTCAATCACCGTCACATGACCCGCTCACCGTGTATGGTTTGGGCTTGGCAAGTGGTGGGCAAAAGATCGGCAGGTACGAACTTAAGATGAACGATGTGACAGCCGACGAACAACCGAGAGTCGTGATTGAGTCCATCGATAAAGAGACGTGGTTTGCTGCCGATAACGCAACGTGGCAACCACGTTGGCTGCGCACCGTGAGTAACGGTAATATAATTCCCGTGGCAGTGACGACCCTTAAGACAGACCTGATGTTGAGTACAGTCCTCGCGCCCAAAGACTCTCTGCCGGGTGAGGAAGAAATCCAGATAGACGGCAGCGCCACTTTGGACGTTATCTACCTTTAACCCCGCCAGGCATCACTTATTCTCGTGACGAATAACCATGGCTTTCCCGTGTTACGAGGATTATCGTTCAGCACCCCTGACCATCGTGCGAATGTTGCCCATGAGTGATGCCCACAACGTCCTGATCACCGAGTTCTATACGGCCTTCCAACATCTGGATGCCGAAGCCATGGCCGCCTGCTACACCGACGACGTGGTGTTCAGCGACCCGGCGTTCGGCGAGCTGCGCGGGCGCGATGCCGGGGATATGTGGCGCATGCTCACCACGCGGGCCAAGGACTTTTCCCTGACCTTCGACCACGTGCGCAGTGACGACAGTACTGGCAGCGCCCATTGGGTGGCGACGTACCTGTTCAGCGCGACCGGCAACACGGTGGTCAACGACATCGGCGCACGCTTCGTGTTTCGCGACGGCAAGATCTGCGAACACCACGACCACTTCGACCTGTGGCGCTGGTCGCGCCAGGCCCTGGGCCTCAAGGGGCTGCTGCTGGGCTGGTCGCCCGCGCTGAAAAACGCCGTGCGCGCCCAGGCGCTCAAAGGCCTGAGGGCATTTCAGGCCAGTCGTTGATAAGATTGGCGCTCTTCTGGCAGGCCGAATCGACCCGTGACTGATCTTCCTGAACCCAAGCCCTGGTTCGTGTACCTGGTGCGTGCCGCCAACGGCTCGCTGTATTGCGGCATCAGCAATGACCCGCTGCGCCGGTTTGCCTCCCATCAAAGCGGCAAGGGCGCGCGGTTTTTCCTCTCCAGCCCCGCCGTCGCGCTGGTGTACACCGAGCAGTGTGCAAGCAAGGGCGAGGCGCTGCGCCAGGAACGCTTGATCAAGAAATTGAAGAAGAGCGCCAAGGAATGCCTGGCGGCGAGTGGCTCATTGACCTGATTGATGGGGGCCTATTTCACCCACGCGTGATTTTGCAGGCTAAGCTGAATGCTCATTTAATTGAGCGGAGCCTGGCATGTCTGAGTTGATCCTGCACCACTACCCGCAATCCCCTTTCGCGGAAAAAGCCCGCCTGCTCCTGGGCTTCAAGGGCTTGTCCTGGCGCTCGGTGCTGATCTCGCCGGTGATGCCCAAGCCTGACCTGATCGCCCTCACCGGCGGCTATCGCAAGACTCCGGTGCTGCAGATCGGCGCCGACATCTACTGTGACACAGCACTGATCGCGCACCGCCTGGAACAGGAAAAAGCCGGGCCGGCGCTGTTTCCCCAAGGCCTGGAACTGGTCGCCCAGGGGTTCGCCGCCTGGGCCGATTCGGTGGTGTTTGCCCATGCCGTGGCCTTGGTATTCCAGCCCGAATCCCTGGCGGCCAAGTTCGCCAAAGTGCCGCCCGAAATGCTCAAAGTGCTGGTGGCCGATCGTGCCAAGCTGTTCAGCGGCGGCACCGCAGCCCGTCTGCATCTGGAGCAGGCCAAGCATCAATGGCCGGCGATCATCAGCCGCATCGACCAGCAATTGCAGCACCAAGAGGGAGATTTTCTGTTCGGTGAGCCTTCGATTGCCGACTTTGCCCTGGCCCATCCGCTGTGGTTCCTCAAAGGCTCGGTGGTGACCGCGCCGTTGGTTGACGCACATCCCGCCGTTGCCACCTGGCTCGACCGGGTGCTGAGCTTTGGCCATGGCACCGCCACCGAGATGAGCACCGAGCAAGCCCTTGACGTAGCGCGTCACGCCACCCCGGCGGCGTTGCCCGCTGAAGTGTTCGAGGACTTGAATGGCTTCACGGCCGGCCAGCAGGTGAGCATTGCGGCCACCGACTACGGTACCGACCCGGTGCTCGGTGAGTTGTTGTTTGCCGGCCGCGAAGAACTGATCCTGCGCCGTACCGACGAACGCGGCGGCACCGTGCATGTTCACTTCCCGCGCCTGGGTTTTTGCATTCAGGCGCAATAAAACCGGATTATTTTCAACCGGAGGTGAGGTAAACCCGACGCCCATCCGTGTAGTGCTTGAAACTGCGATCTATTCGCATTAACAGCGTTTTCTACACGGGTGCTCACAAGCATGAAATCGACGGCGGGCGGTTGGGTTAAACAGTGGCTGGGAGCCTCGGTCTTGACGGTATCGGGGCTGGCACTGCTGCCCCTGAGTGTGGCGCAGGCGCAGGAACAACAAAGTGCCCAGTTCAACTTTGCCCTGGCGGCCAAGCCGCTGCCCCAGGCGCTCAGTGATTTCAGCCGGGTCACCGGGCTCAGTGTGATCTACACCGACGAAGCCCCCTACGGCCTCAATGCCCCGGCCGTCAGCGGCCCGATGAGCGCGACCCAGGCCCTGCAACGCCTGTTGGGCGGCTCCGGTTTTACCTTCCGCCAGATCGACGCCCGCACCCTGGCCCTGGAGCCGGTGCCCAGCGACGGCGCGCTGAACCTGGGCGCCACCACTATCAGCGCGGTCGCCGAACCCGCCGACAGCACCAGCTACCAGCCGCCACCCACCAGCTCGGTCATGCGTTCCCGTGGCCTGCTGCTGGAGACCCCGCAAACCGTCAACGTAGTGCCCGCCCAAGTGCTGCGTGATCAACAACCGCGCAACCTGGATGACGTCCTGGCCAATATCAGCGGCATCACCCAGGCCAACACCCTCGGCAGCACCCAGGATGCGGTGATGCTGCGCGGCTTTGGCGACAACCGTAACGGTTCGATCATGCAGGACGGCATGCCCGTGGTGCAGGGCCGGGCGCTGAACGCTACGGCCGAACGGGTTGAAGTGCTCAAGGGCCCGTCGTCGCTGCTGTATGGCATCCAGGACCCGGGCGGCGTGGTCAATATCGTCAGCAAAAAGCCGCAGTTGCTGCAGTCCACCTCCTTGACTGTCCGTGGCTCCACCTTCGGCAACGGCAAGAACGGCAGCGGCGGCAACCTCGACACCACGGGGCCCATCGGCGACAGCGGGCTGGCGTATCGCCTGATCGTCGACCATGAGGACGAAGATTACTGGCGCAACTACGGCACTCACCGCGAGAGCCTGATCGCGCCATCCCTGGCCTGGTATGGCGACACCACCCAGGTGGTGTTCGCATACGAACACCGCGAGTTTCTCTCGCCGTTCGACCGGGGCACCGCCATCGACCCCAAGACCAATCACCCGTTGGACATCCCCGCCACCCGGCGCCTGGATGAGCCGTTCAACAACATGGAAGGCCGCTCCGACCTGTATCGCTTGGAGGCCGATCACGACCTGAACGACGATTGGAAGGCGCACGTCGGCTACAGCTGGAACCGCGAAACCTATGACGCCAGCCAGGTGCGCGTCGCCTCGGTGAATGCCGACGGCACTTTGACCCGCAGCATGGACGGTACGCGTGGCGCACTGACCACCGACCGCTTCGCCACGGCCAGCCTGGAAGGCAAGGTCAAGCTGGGCGGCATGCAGCATGACCTGGTGTTCGGCCTCGACGATGAGTACCGCAAGATCTATCGCGCCGAACTGATCCGCCAGGCGCAGCGCAGTGCCTTCAGCTACGTCAATCCGGTGTATGGCAACGATGTGCAAGGCACCACGGTGAGCGCCAAGGACAGCGCGCAGACCGACTTGCTGCGCAGTGACTCACTGTTCTTCCAGGATGCGATTCACCTGACCGACCAGTGGATTCTGGTGGGCGGCGCGCGCTATCAGATGTACGACCAATACGCCGGCAAAGGCGTGCCGTTCAAGGCCAATACCGACGGCAATGGCCAGAAATGGGTGCCGCGTGCCGGCCTGGTGTACCGCTACACCGACGAACTGTCGTTTTACGGCAGCTACACCGAGTCGTTCAAACCCAACTCGACCATTGCCGCGCTGAACGATGGCAGCGTGCTTCAGGGCGACCTGCAGCCGGAGCAATCCAAGGCCTGGGAGCTGGGGACCAAGCTCGACATACCGGGGCGCATCACCGCCAGCGCGGCGCTGTTCGATATCACCAAGCGCAACGTGCTGGTGTCCGTCGGCTCCGGTGTCGACACGGTCTACAGCGTGGCCGGCGAAGTGCGCTCCCGTGGCCTGGAGCTGGACGCCAGCGGCCAGCTCAGCGAGCGCTGGAGCCTGATCGGCAGCTATGCCTATACCGATGCCGAAGTCACCAAAGACCCGGCGCTGCAAGGCAAGCGCCTGCAGAACGTGGCCAAGCACACCGGTTCGTTGTCGGCGGTGTACGACGTCGGCAGCCTGATCGGCGGGGATGATCTGCGCGTCGGTGCTGGCGCGCGTTACGTCGGCCAGCGCGAAGGCGATGCGAATAACAGCTTCAATCTGCCGGGTTATACCGTGGCCGATGTGTTCGCCTCCTACAACACCAAAATCGACGGGCAGAAGGTCAAGTTCCAGCTCAACGTGAAGAACCTGTTCGATCGCACCTACTACACCTCGGCGGCCAGCCGGGTGTTTGTGTCGATGGGGGATGCGCGGCAGGTGTCGGTGTCCAGCACGCTGGAGTTTTGAGCCGGCGGCGAGGGCGGTGGTCGAGCCTGTCAGGGGCGCTTCGCCCCCCAGCGCGAGCACGCTCTCTCGCCACAAACGGCATGAGCTGTTAGCGTTGCCGCCACTGACGGCTTTGCGGAAAACGGTACTGATGCGGTTTGCACGAGGGTTACACACCAGCGCGATGCTGGTCGGCTTGAGCGTTTTATTGGGGGGCTGCGCCAGCGTTGCGCCGACCGCCGGCCCTTCAACCCTGGACCGCCTGTTGGCCGACCCGGCCCTCAATGGCGCCACGGTTTCACTCGTGGTGCGCGACGCCCGCAGCGGCAACACGCTCTATCAACACAACCCGCGCACGCGGCTGGTGCCGGCCTCCAACCTCAAGCTGCTGACCACCGCGGCGGCGATGGACGTGCTGGGCCCGCAGTATCGGTTTTCCACCCAACTGCTGAGCAACGGCGCGCAGCAAGGCGAGCGCCTGAACGGCAACCTGTACCTGCGCGGCCTGGGCGACCCGACCACGCAGTTCGCCGATTACCAGGCACTCGCCGCGCAACTGGCGAGCCAAGGCGTGCGTCAGGTGCAGGGCGACCTGGTGTTCGACGACAGCTGGTTCGATGCGCAGCGCCTCGGCGTGGATTGGGCTCAGGACGATGAAAGCACCTACTACGGCGCGCAGATTTCGGCGCTGACCGTGTCACCCAATTCTGATTTTGATGCGGGCACCTTGATGGTCACCGCCACCGCGCCCATGAGCCCCGGCCAGCCGGTCAGTGTGGCGATCAGCCCGGCCACCGATTACGTGCAACTGAGCAACCGCGCGGTGAGCGGCCCCGGCAACAGCTATGGGATCACGCGCCAGCACGGCACCAACCTGCTGCAACTCACGGGCGCGCTGGCGCCGGGTAAGCACAGTCGGCAATGGGTGAGTGTGTGGGAACCGACGCAACTGGTGGCCAATCTGTTTGAACAGGCATTGGCGCAGCAGGGCATCCAGGTGCTGGGCCGGCGAGTGATCGGGGGCAGCAGTCCGGCGACGGCGCGGCTGCTGGCGGAGCATCAATCGGCCCCGTTGCAGGAACTGATCACGCCGCTGCTCAAACTTTCGAACAACAACATGTCCGAAGCCTTGCTCAAGGCCATGGGCCGCCAGACCACGAACGCCGGAACCGCGCAGGCGGGCGTGGCGGCGGTGGCGGCCTTCATGCGGCGCCAGGGGTTGGACCCGGCGAGCCTGAATCAGGTGGACGGTTCGGGGTTGTCGCGGCGCAATCTGGTGTCGGCGCAGACGCTCACCGACCTGCTGCTGGCGACGTCCAGGCAACCCTGGTTCGACGCGTGGTACAACGCCTTGCCGATTGCCGGCAACCCCGCGCGCATGAGCGGCGGCAGCCTGCGTTATCGCCTGCGCGGCACGCCGGCGCAAGACAACCTGCATGCCAAGACCGGCTCCATGGGCGGCGTGTCGTCATTGAGCGGTTACCTCACCGACGCCCACGGGCGGCGCCTGGTGTTTTCGATGATCAGCAACAACTACCTGAGCGACGCCGCACCGGTCCGCGCTCTGGAGAACCGCCTGGCGGTCGCCCTGACGCAATGGCGCGACTGACTCAGGGCTGGTAGCCCATCCGCCAACTCACCGCCCGGGTCGCCGCCAGCAGGCGCTGCGCCGCCGGGCCGTCTTCATCGGCATGGAACAGCGAGGTGGGGCCGACCACGGTCATCACCGCCGCCACCTGGCCGACCGCGTTGAACACCGGCGCCGACAACGCATCCACACCCGGCATCAGCAGGCCATGCACAAAGTGCAAGCCACGCGCGCGGATCTGTTCGCAGGCGCTGGCGTAGGCCTGGTCGTCCGCCAGGGCGTGGGCGATGCCCGCCCGGATCTCGCGCTCGCGCAATTCGATGGTTTCCCGCGCTGGCAAAAAGGCGCTGAACACCAGTCCGGTGGATGAACTGAGCAGCGGCAACACCGAACCCAACTGCGTCACCACGGTGACCGCGCGCACCGCCGGTTCGATCTGCACCACGGTCGCACCCTGGTTGCCCCACACCGCCAGGAAGCAGGTTTCATTCAACTCGTCGCGCAGCTCGGCCAGGGGCAGGGCGCCGACTTTGAGCACGTCCATGCTGCCCAGTGCGGCGAGGCCCACGCGCAACGCTTCGCGACCCAGGCCGTAATGGTTGGTGGCGCTGTTCTGCTCGGCGAAGCCCGACGCGATCAGGGCCTGGAGATAGCGGTGAACCTTGCTCGCCGGCATCTGCACATGCTCGGCCAGGCGCGACAGCGAGGTGGAGGGCGACAGTTCGGCCAGGGCCTTGAGGATGTCGGTGCCCACTTCGGCCGAGCGGACTTTCTGTTTACCGGTGTCGCGGGGCTTTTCCATGGGGCAACGGGAATCCGAGAGATGAGTGGGCGTCTTTATAGCTTGACGGTCGACAGCGATCAAATTACGTTATGCGTAACTGGATTACGATAAAAACAACTTCCGTCAGAGGATGATCCATGAACCTCGAATACCTCTCGGGCTTCGGCAATGAATTCGCCAGCGAAGCCCTGCCCGGCGCGCTGCCGGTCGGCCAGAACTCCCCGCAAAAAGCGCCTTACGGCCTGTACACCGAACTCTTCTCCGGCACGGCCTTCACCATGGTGCGCAGTGAAGCGCGCCGTACCTGGTTGTATCGCATCCAGCCGTCGGCCCATCATCCGGCGTTCGTCAAACTGGAGCGACAACTGGCTGGTGGGCCGCTGGGCGCGGTGACGCCGAATCGGCTGCGTTGGGACCCGTTGGCGATACCGAGCGAGCCGACCGACTTCATCGATGGCCTGGTCGGCATGGCGGCCAATGCCGGGGCGGAGCAACCGTCGGGCATCAGTATTTACCATTACGGCGCCAACCGTTCGATGCAGCGCGTGTTCTTCAACGCCGATGGCGAGCTGTTGATCGTGCCCGAGCAGGGTCGCTTGCGTATCGCCAGCGAACTCGGGGTGCTGGAGGTCGAGCCGTTGGAAATTGTCGTGCTGCCACGCGGCCTGAAATTCCGCGTCGAACTGCTGGATGCGCAGGCGCGCGGTTATGTCGCCGAAAACCACGGCGCCCCGCTGCGCCTGCCGGACCTCGGCCCGATCGGCAGCAACGGCCTGGCCAACCCGCGTGATTTTCTGACCCCGGTTGCCCACTACGAAGACCGCCAGCAGCCGACGACCCTGGTGCAGAAATTCCTCGGCGAACTGTGGGCCTGCGAACTCGACCATTCGCCCCTCGACGTCGTGGCCTGGCATGGCAACAACGTGCCGTACAAATACGACCTGCGTCGGTTCAATACGATCGGCACGGTGAGTTTCGATCATCCCGACCCGTCGATCTTCACCGTATTGACCTCGCCCACCAGCGTGCATGGCCTGGCCAACCTCGATTTCGTGATCTTCCCGCCGCGCTGGATGGTGGCCGAGAACACCTTCCGGCCGCCGTGGTTCCACCGCAACCTGATGAACGAATACATGGGCCTGATCCAGGGGGCCTACGACGCCAAGGCCGAAGGCTTCCTGCCCGGTGGCGCGTCGTTGCACAGCTGCATGAGCGCCCACGGCCCGGATGGCGAGACCTGCACCAAGGCGATCAATGTCGAGCTGGCCCCGCACAAGATCGATGACACCATGGCGTTCATGTTCGAGACCAGCCAAGTGCTGCGCCCGACGCGCTTCGCCCTGGACTGCCCGCAACTACAATCTGCTTATGATGCGTGCTGGGCCTCGCTGCCCGTCACCTTCGACCCGAACCGGAGATAACCCATGACGCAATCAACGCTCGCCCGCAGTTGGGTCACCAGCGCCAACGGTCATCGTGATTTTCCCCTGCAAAACCTGCCGCTGGGGGTGTTCAGCATCAACGGCGCGGCGCCGCGCAGTGGCGTGGCGATCGGCGACTGCATTCTCGACCTGCTGGCCGCCCGCGATGCGTTTGACGGTGAAGCGCTGCGCGCCGTCGATGCCACTGCCGGCGGGCAGTTGAACGCGTTCTTCGAGCTGGGCCGTGGCCCGCGCGTGGCCATGCGCGAGCGCCTGTTGGCATTGCTCGGGGAGGGCAGCCCGCTGCAAGCACGCGGGGCCGAAGTGCTGCACCGCGCCGCCGATTGCCAGATGCACCTGCCCGCCAAGATCAATGACTACACCGATTTCTACGTTGGCATCGAACACGCGCAGAACGTCGGCAAACTGTTCCGCCCCGACAACCCGCTGCTGCCCAACTACAAGTACGTGCCGATCGGTTATCACGGCCGTGCATCGACCATTCGCCCGTCCGGCACCGAGGTGCGCCGCCCCAAAGGCCAGACCCTGCCGGCCGGCCAGACCGAGCCGAGCTTCGGCCCCTGCGCGCGGCTGGACTACGAGTTGGAGCTGGGCATCTGGATCGGCCAGGGCAATGCCATGGGCGACTCGATTGCCATTGGCGAGGCGGCCGAGCACATTGCCGGTTTCTGCCTGCTCAACGACTGGTCGGCGCGGGATATCCAGGCCTGGGAGTACCAGCCGTTGGGGCCGTTCCTGTCGAAGAGTTTTATCACCAGTATCTCGCCGTGGGTGCTGACGGCCGAAGCGCTGGCGCCGTTCCGCCAGGCACAACCGGCTCGTCCCGCAGGCGATCCGCAGCCGCTGCCGTACCTGCTGGATCAACGCGATCAGGCGGCGGGCGCGTTCAATATCGAGCTGGAGGTGCTGCTGACCACGGCGTCGATGCGTGAACAGAACCTGCCGGCCCAGCGCCTGACCCTGAGCAACACCCAGTACATGTACTGGACCGTGGCGCAAATGGTTGCGCATCACAGCGTCAATGGCTGCCAGTTGCAGGCCGGCGATCTGTTCGGTTCGGGCACCTTGTCCGGGCCGCAGCCGGGGCAGTTCGGCAGCCTGCTGGAGATCACCGAGGGCGGCAAGAAGCCGATTGAACTGGCGTCGGGCGAGGTGCGTAAATTCCTCGAAGACGGTGATGAAATCATCCTGCGCGGCCGTTGCAGCCGTGACGGTTTTGCCTCCATCGGCTTCGGCGAATGCCGTGGCACGGTGGTCGCGGCGCGCTGAGGGGCAGGGCGATGGAGCTTTACACTTACTATCGGTCCACTGCCTCGTACCGGGTACGGATCGCGCTGGCGCTCAAGGGCCTGGATTTCACCGCCGTGCCGGTCAACCTAGTGGCGCCGGCGGGCGGCGCCCATCGCCAGCCGGAGTACCTGGCGATCAACCCACAAGGTCGCGTCCCGGCGCTGCGCACCGATGACGGCGAACTGTTGATCCAGTCGTCGGCGATCGTCGAATACCTGGAGGAATGTTATCCACAGGTGCCGCTGCTGTCCCAGGACCTGGCAGCCCGCGCCCATGCGCGCGCGGTGGCGTCGATCATCGCCTGCGACATTCACCCGCTGCACAACTCCAGCACCCAGAACCTGCTGCGCCAGTGGGGCCGCGATGAAACCCAGGTGCTGGCCTGGATCGGTCATTGGATCAGCCAGGGCTTGGACGCGGTCGAGCAGTTGATTGGCGATCACGGGTTTTGCTTTGGCGAGCAGCCGGGGCTGGCGGATGCGTTTCTGATTCCGCAGCTGTATGCCGCCGAGCGCTTCAAGGTGGCGTTGGCGGGGTATCCGCGTATCGGGCGGGTGGCGGCTTTGGCGGCGCAGCATCCGGCGTTTATCCAGGCGCACCCTGCCAACCAGCCTGATACACCCTAAACGCGCTCGTTGTGTTCAGTGAATCACTGAGTTGGGCGGCAAGTGGCCCAGCCGCTGGGTCAGGCGCAGGCGCTGGATCGGGTCTTCGCTGAGCAGCAGCGCGTGCTCCAGGTCGAAACGCTCGGCGCTTGGGCAGTCCAGGCGTTGATACAGGCTGGCCCGCGCCAGGTAATCGGCGGCGCTGGCATGGCCCAGTTCCAGCACGCGCTCGGCGTCGACCAGGGCGGCCAGCGGGTCGTCATTGGAGAGGTACAACTGGCGCAGGTTGCGCGACAGTCGTTGCAGGATCGAGCGTGGGCTGGCGGTGCGCAGGTGGTCGGCCTGCAGCTTGAGGTCAGGGCCGTATTGGCGTTGCAACAGTTCGCGGCAATCGTTGGGGTACAGGCGTCGGCCGCCGCAAGGGTCGAGCAGGTGATCGGCGCCGGGTACCCGCAGCAGGAAGTGGCCGGGGAAGTTGACGCCGACCATCGGGATATTCAGGCGTTGCGCCAGTTCCATCGCGATCAGCCCCATGGCCAGGGGTTGTCCGCGCTTGCGCTGCAACACCTTGTCCAGCAGCGCGGCGGCGGGGCGCAGCGGGGTGAAGTCATCCTGGGCGAACCCGAGGTCATTCAGGCGTCGCAGCAACGGCTGGCCGAGCTCATCCGCCGGCAACAGGGGCATGCCCAGGCTGACCTGCTGTTGCAGCACGTTGAGCTCCTGCAGGATCAACAGCGGTTGCACCGTTGGGTCATGCTCGGCCGCAATCCACAGCGCAGCTTCAAACAGCGCAGGGGGCGAACGTTCCAGGCAGGCGAAAAAGGCGTGACGGGGGTTCATTGCATTCTCCGGCGGATGCTCCCGTTTTAGCCTTGCTGAGAATTTTCGTCCAGTAGCTTGAGAGATATCCTAC
Source organism: Pseudomonas sp. Y39-6 (assembly GCF_023651955.1). Taxonomy (NCBI): domain Bacteria; kingdom Pseudomonadati; phylum Pseudomonadota; class Gammaproteobacteria; order Pseudomonadales; family Pseudomonadaceae; genus Pseudomonas; species Pseudomonas sp. Y39-6. The sequence goes on from NZ_CP069594.1 coordinate 1,273,883, forward strand.
TTGCTTATGTCGCAGGCCCCGCAAAACCGGGTGGCTTATTCCCGCGCACTTCGGCAGTTTTCTGCCGCAGGCCTATACTTGGCGACACCAGAAGTGATTCGGGAGCTTGACGATGTTTGCTCTCATGCACAGCACCCGCCTTGAATCGCTGCACCTAAGCATCGACCCGACGACCGGGTTGAAGGCGATCATAGCCATCCACAACAGCCGCCTGGGGCCTGCCCTGGGTGGTTGCCGTTACCTCGCATATCCCGACGACGAAAGCGCGGTGGCCGACGCCGCACGCCTGGCCCAAGGCATGAGCTACAAGGCCGCCCTGGCGGGTTTGCCGGTAGGCGGTGGTTGCGCCGTGATCCTGCGCCCCGCCCATGTGGAAAGCCGCGCAGCCCTGTTTGAAGCCTTCGGGCGATGTGTCGAGCAACTTGATGGCCGCTATATCACCGCCATCGACAGCGGCACCTCGGTGGCCGACATGGATTGCATTGCCCAGCAAACCCGCTTCGTCACCAGCACCACCGCCGCCGGCGACCCCGCGCCCCATGCCGCCATGGGCGTATTCGCCGGCATCCGCACCACCGCGATGGCGCGCCTGGGCAGCGACAATCTCGAAGGCTTGCGCGTGGCGATCCAGGGCCTGGGCAACGTCGGTTACGCCCTCGCCGAACAACTGCATGCCGCCGGCGCCGAACTGCTGGTCAGCGACATCGACCAAGGCAAAGTGCAACTGGCCATGGAGCAACTCGGCGCACACCCGATCGCCAATGACGCCTTGCTCAGCACCCCCTGCGACATCCTCGCGCCCTGCGGCCTCGGCGCCGTGTTCAATCGCAACAGCGTCGGCCAACTGCGTTGCGCCGCCGTGGCCGGTTCCGCCAGTGCGCAACTGACCAACCTGCAAGTCGCCGACCAGTTGGAAGGGCGCGGCATCCTCTACGCCCCGGACTATGTGATCAACTCCGGTGGCCTGATCTACGTCGCCCTCAAACACAGCGGCGCCGAACTGCCGACCATCACCGCGCACCTGTCGAACATCGGCACGCGCCTGACCGAAATCTTCGCCCACGCCCAGGCCGAAAAACGCTCCCCTGCACGGGTCGCCGATGAACTGGCCGAGCGCCTGCTTTACCGCTAGCCCACGCATTAAAAAGGCCCTGAATCATCGATTCAGGGCCTGTTCAATTCGGACTTTATTCCGCCGGCGGGTTCAGCAACTCGGACAGCGCGTCCGGTTGGCTCTTGAACGCCTTGGCAAAGACATCGCGGTTTTTCGCCATGTAGATCCCGGCCTCTTCAACCTGCTGCTCGCTCAACGACGGCACGGCTTTTTGCAACACTTCTGCGAGCAACTCAGCGAGTTCAAGCATCTTGTCATGACGGTCAGCTTCGGCTTTATCCATGATTTATCTGACCTCAAAGTGCCTAGATAGCGGGGGGATGAGAGCTCCGCAGCCCCGCGTCCCGTCAGACCTGCGACGTAAGGTCTTGATTAGTCCAGTCAACTGGTTTACGTTAAAAATGTGCCAATGTAGCACCGTAGGTTGTTAGATAGTTGGCAGACGACGGAGTTATCCGCGGCCCAGCATCTGTACCTTTAAGACATAAACTAATGTCAAGGTGCGGATATATGGGCGGCAAAAATATATTTATACGTTTTTTGTTTGAAATTCTCACCGGTTATCAATTGCTGTCCGTGCTAGTTGATTATAAGTCAACTAGCTGTCTTAAGTTAAGATCAAACTACTCGATTGGGGATGGCTTATTAAAGTCGCTTTGGTCGCAGGCTGATAAAATTCATTCGAAGACAACTTCTGCAACTGATGCTGAAGGAGATGTCTCATGCCTGGACTAACTAGAAGAACTAAATCAGTTAGGACTGTAGGGTTAGAGTACAAGGTTCTTAAGTTTTCACATCAACACGTAGCTAGGTACCAGTTGGTGGCAGTAGAAACGTTTGTACCTTGTCTTAGCGCTAGTCTGTACGAAGTAGCGTATTCAATGGGTAATCGTCGCTATAAGGCGAGTATTCGTACAGTGCTCTACCACGTTGCCTTTTTATTCACATGGGGAAACATAACTGGGCTCGATATCGAGCGCATGCTGCTTGAGGGGAAAGGACTAGATTTTAGATGTGTAAGAAAATTTGCCAATTGGCTTGAGAAGATTATATCGCCGCCGGTTGATGGGACCCAGATAAACAAATATGTTTGTAAGATCTTACAAAGCTGCAGCACTTTCTCAATTTGGTTTGTTGAGAACTATACACCTTTGTTTGCTACCGGTATTGACGTCAATGTTAGCTATATTCGTTTAATTGAAAGCCATAAGAAAGTTTGGTCTAGTGTAATGGTGAGCGGCAGAAAAGAGCTAATCGCGCATGACCTGACGGACGATGAATTGAAAAAAATAGAGGGGTTTTTAGTAGGGCAGCTTTCAAGTGCGAACGTGACTCGCGGCTTGAATCTAAGAAACTACATCATGTGGCGCTTAGTTAGAAGGTTTGGATTAAGGCTAGGCGAGTTGTTAGCATTACGCCTAGTGGATATTGATCTGACTGGTTTATATCCTTTTTTGGAAATTATCCGCATAGAGGATAGAGGGGCAGATTATTCTGATCCGCGAGCTCCCAATAATCCACTTGTTAAAACTTTTGGTAGGCGGCTTTATTTTAGTCCTGGTGATGAGGGGATGATTAGAGCCATTGAGGAGTATGTAGATACATATAGAGTTAAAAGAAAAATAAAAGGAGGGTTTACAGCTTATCTAGACCACGAATTCCTGTTGATCTCTCACGGTAACGCCTCGCTGGGTAATCCACTATCCTGTTCAGCGGCAAATAAAGTCGCTTGCATGATTAGCAATGAGTGTGTCAAAGCTTTTCATTGGCATCTCGTACGCCACGCTGTGTTCAATAGGCTTTACGAAGCTGCAAGTTTGCTAGAGAACAATTCTACGGAAATAGATCACGTAGTTTACATGGGAGGATGGAGTAGTCCTGACTCATTAAAAGGTTATGCTCGGCGCGCGATTCGGGATAAGGCAAGAAGGGAGTTGATGAGGTTAAATTTTGAGGGGTAAGCAATGGGTATTGAAGTCAATGATTCTGGTGAATTTGAAGATGAAGTCGGGCGGCTATATGTAAGATGTAATGCTGATCCGAGTAGTCCATTTTTCATTGATGTGACGACAGATTATGTTGAAGCGGTGTGGAGAAGGGCTAGATATTCTATTGATCTAAGCAGATACCAGCTCCCAGTAGTAATTATTGAGGTGGTCAAAAAGTACCTAGTGCACAAGCTTGAGTCGGTTTGCCCTAGAATCCTGAGCTCAGTGCACGCGGGGATCTCTTGCTTGGAAAGGCACTGGCAACCTTCATGGAAGGACTTTTCAGATATGTCTCTCGGGAAATTGTTGAGCGTTATGACATCATCCCATGCGGAGGCGACCGAGTTTCGAAGGTTCTACATTTACGCTGCTTTTCAGGGGTTGGCAGGTGCGGACGAGATTCATGCATTGGAGTTAGAGGCTATAAGGCTTAAAAAGCCTCACCCAACTTTAAGGATACTGGAATGGCACGAGACGCGCGGGGCGCTAACAAGCTCCGAAATTGAAGTGGTTCGAAAAGCAATGATCATTTCTGCAGAGGGGGAATCCACGGCGGATTTCACCTCAAGGCTGTTTACTTGGATCTCGTTCGAAACATTAAAGAGACCTATCCAGTTGCATGAAATGTTCCGTGATGCATTGTGGGTACCCGATTCGATGGCAGAAGGGGGCCAATATTTCCTTAGAATGCCTAAGGCAAAATATCAAACAGGACAGGCGTCAGAGCTTTGGCCCATAACTACTCAACTTGCTAATGCCATTCTCGAGTACTCCTCATCTCCTAAGGTTAAGGCGTTACAGGAAAGGACTGGGAGGTTGTTAGTGAGTTCAAGGGAGGGAGAATCATCAAATTTTGGACGGGCGATAACTGGCTGGTGTAGCAGATTAAAGCTGATCAGTCCGCGTACGAATAGGCCTCTAATCTTGACACCCTATAGAATCCGACATAGCGGAGCTACACAGATGGCCGCCCAAGGCGCGTCTAGGGACGAGATACAATATGTACTTGAGCATGACTCCGTGCATGCAGCTGATGCTTACATTGACTGTTTGGCTTCTGAGTTTTGCCCGTTGTTGGAGCGAGCAAACAGAAAATTAGGTGGGATATTCTCAGAGTTAAATGGTTTATTTTTCGCCGGTCAGCTTGGGCATAAGAGTTCGGGGATGCCTATATTGATACCGGTCGTAAATCAGCCAGCTATAGTAGGGGAATGTGGCAAGTCCGGATCTTGTGGGCATCATCCATTTTTTAATTGTTACAATGGTTGTAGGTATTTCATTGCCTGGCGCAACGCAGACCATAAAAAATCTTTAGATTACCTAGAGTCTGAATTAGAAAGATGGGGTAGAGCTGAGGGTGGAAAGGAAAGGAGTAAGATACTGAAAGAGCTGGAGCGCGTATACCAAGCGGTTAACGATGTTATGGCTAGGATCAATAGTGGGGAATGACGAAGATGGATATTCACTCAAAGTTGCGTGGTCATGGCCTCCCAGAGCCTTTGATAAATTTGGCAGCATCACTTGTTGAGGGGTTAAAGCCTTCAGTCGATTTTTTTTGTGATGAATGGAATATTCTCGACTGGGTTGAACGCCCTGGAAATCTGTCGCAATACAATTTGAGATTTTGCCGTATTAGAAATGACGAGCTTAGATTAGTTGCTAAAGTGTATATAGCAGCAAAGCGAGTCCAAGCGGGTGTAACCGCTGATGGTGCATTCACCTCCATCGAGGCATTAGTTAGGCTTGATTTGGAAATGGGTAGTAAAGAAATCTCACGATTGAATCTATTGGATTTTAAAGCGGTTGAAAGGACCTACGCAGAGCGCGGGGTGACCGGGAAGATTTCAACTTTAACAACACTTCAGGGCTTTGCTAAATGGATGCAGAAGCGAATTGGTTTAAGGGTAATCTATGATGCTCCAAAAGGCAGATGTAAGTATGGCCGGCATGGAAGTGAAGAGGGAAGAGAGCGAAAGTTCCTACCTACAGAGGTGATTAGAGATTTATTCGGATTGGCCACTCATCCAGAACTTTCTTTTCGGGATAGATTTTATATTAGTGCGCTAGTGATTAACGCAGCTGTGGGCGGTAGAATCAATGAGCTGGCATGTCTTCCTGTAGATTGCTTGATACAGCAAGAGGGGAAATGGGTTATAAAAATATTTCCCGAAAAGGGAGGGCGATTGTACTTCCGACCATTTCCGCAAGATTTATACCCAGCAGTACGCGCAGCGGTAGAATTTATCACTGAACATACTGCGGAAGGGCGTCGTATTGTTAAGAAAATGAGATTGAATCCAGGGGTGAATTGGAAGGAAGTAAAAAAAACGCCTATTAGTTTGAAATATTATGCGCGTAAGTTTGTCGCGAAATGGGTGAGCGAATTCGATTTGTATACGCCGCGAGGGGTTTATTATCAATCTACAGGGCAATTTGTAGATGTAATTCAGTTGGTTGGACGCCTCGGGCGTGTGTCTGAGGTCGCGGCATTTCTGGGTGCCTCTACACGAACAGTTGTCAAGTTGCTTCAATGTCAGAAAGCTATGAATTCTAAGATATTTATGTATGAGAAAGCTTGGAATGAATATTTGCCTTTGACTTCAAATGTATATAAGTGGCGAAGCAGGTTGAGGCGCCACCCTCATGCTATATCGTTGCAGCGTCTTGAGGCATTTTGTGAAGTTACCTTCAATCCATCATGGATGCGTGAGATTGTTGACGATATCCTTGATGAGGCTTTGTTGTGTCAGCTTGAGAATAAAACTTTTCCATTTCAGCCTGATTTTGAGTTCGAATTAAACTTTGCTCGAAAAATTCTGCCTACGATCCAAAAGAATGGTGTGGCAATTCTAGAGCCGGAAAATTCATTATTCATTATCCCGCGGAATTTGTTGACATTTTCTAATGCTAAGAGTGATAGGGAATTTAGGAAGGTTTCGGTTGGTATGTTTCAAGGGTGGCTTGATGGTACATCAAGAACTGAAGAGTCATTATTTAAGAAATTTAATGTCCTCGATCCTCGTACCGGTGAAGTGGCTGAGTTTTACTGGCATGATATTAGGCATTGGCTCAATACTGTCTATAAGCAGGGAGGTTTATCTGATGTTCAGGTGAACCTGATCCTAGGACGTTCAGACCTCACGCAGGCTCAGGTTTATGATCATACACCAGCTTTAAGCAGATCATTGATTCTGCAGGATATGATTGAAAGTGTTAGGCAAGATAGAGCTGTGGGGGTTATTCAAACAACTTTCAATAAACTTAGAATTGAAAATCGTCAAGCCGCAGAGGAATATCTTTCAGCAGCCATTCGTGTGGTTAATCCAATGCCACATGGAGCGTGCGCTCACAACCTTGCGTTGAAACCATGCCAGCACAGTCTGTCATGTTTGGCGAAGGGGACAAATGGCAAGCCTTGCGAGGATTTAATAGTGAACGTTCAAGATGATGCGCAGCGTCTGGAAATTGAAAGATTGAGCCGAGACGCTAACTTAATAAAGAATCATATCTTAACTGCTGGAGGGGAGTTGAGTCCGCAATACCAACATTTCAAAAATATTGAACTGTCGGCTGATTTTCTGTTGAATGAGATTTTTAAAAAGAATTAATATATCGGGGGGCTTATGCAGCTCAGAGGTGAGCGTCTAAAGGGGTATCTCAATTCTAAGATTTTGGAATTGATAAGTGTTCGCCAAAAAGAAATTGGAGGATATGTTTATAGCCAAAAAGAATTTTCTAAATACGCAGGAGTTTCTAGAGAGACAATCAGGAAATATCAATCTGAAATTGACGCTTGCTTGCGGTCTTGTCTAGTTTCAAAGATTAATCATGATGGCGATGCTAAATACAGGAATCTTCAAGAAAAGAATCATAAGCTTCAGCGTGAAGTTGTTATGGTGCGGACTATGTATGAAGCGATTCGAGTTCAATACATTGACCTTATCGAGGCAATGCTAAGTCACTCGATTGATATTAGTATCTTGATGGTAAAACCTGTTGGCCCCGGAGAGCTAGATCGTACTGGTGGGAATTGCGTTTTATGTGGTGGATCTCTAGATTCCACTGTCTGATTGGTAGTTTTCCAATCGGCAACCCAGAGCGATTTTTGCGATTAATGGCTGGATTGTTGGCTTTCGTTGCCCCGTTCCGCCACGACCGTCCTATCAGTACTCTGAGTGGATTGCGTATCACTAAATTTCTCGTGGTCTGGTCTCCTTGACTCCGGGTCAATGGGTGGTGCTTGTTGGTTTGACATGCTTATTGCGAAGATAAGTGCTGTTGGAATTAAAATTTAACTGTCAATGTAGTAGGCGCTGGATAATCAGTCGAGCTGTTTCCAAGGCTAGGCGGTTGGTCGCTTACCGCTTCTCAAGAACATAGCCCACGCCTCGGAGCGTGTGGATAAGCTTCGTCTCGAAAGGATCATCGATCTTGGCTCTGAGCCTTCGAATCGACACCTCTACAACGTTTGTATCGCAGTCAAAGTTCATGTCCCAAACCTGTGAGATGATCTGCGTACGGCTCAGTACCACCCCCGTGTTGCGCATCAGGTAGTGCAACAGTGCAAACTCTTTTGTAGTCAAATCGATGCGCTGGCCATCCCTGAAGGCTCTGTGACGGCTCTGGTCGAGTTCGAGGTCAGCTACACGAATTATCTCGACGGATGCAGGGTGGTCAGACCTGCGCATCAAGGCGCGGACCCGGGCCAGCAGTTCTGGGAACTCAAATGGCTTGATTAGGTAGTCATCTGCACCGTTCTCCAGGCCCCGAACCTTATCTGCTAGGCGACTTCTAGCCGTCAGCATCATGATACGAGAAGGGCAGTTTTTACGTCGCAACAGTTCAAGCACCTGCCACCCATCCATCTCCGGCAGATTGATATCAAGGATGATCAACTCATATTCGTGCTGCTTGGCCAGGAATAATCCATCTGAACCGGTATGGACGCAATCTACAACATAACCGCATTCAGTAAGGCCTTGACGCACATACTCCGCAGTTTTTACTTCATCCTCAATTACCAGAATTCGCATGGGATTTTGTCTCGACATCACTGAGCAATTAACCGCGCACGCGCGCCGACGTTATTGAAATGAATGGTAAATCAAAAAGAGTTGTCTGGGGGCTAAATTACGGATTTGTAATTTCTAGGTAATATATTTGATAGTCTGGCGTTATATCTTGTCGCGGTTTGGGTTTGACAGATGCGAGCCCTCTCTCCAATAGGTGATTTGACCTTATGAAGTGCTGGGTTATTCTATTCTTTGTTCTGGTTTCATTCCGTTCAGATGACGGCGAAGTTCCCCTCATTGAGGAAGCTGGACATTGGTGTAGCCATGAGCTGCATCGACATGCGATGCATGAACTCGAACAACTGCTCGAATTTTAGATAAAAAAAGGCGCCCAAAGGGCGCCAAATATTCACCTTTTACCAAAGGAGCACTTAAGCCACTCAAGGTGAATGCGTAATGCACGTTTTTCTGAGGGGCCAGTTCATGGAAAACTGATCCGATCAGAGAATTACAGAATAGAAAGCGGGTATTCAATGATCACGCGAGTTTCATCAAGGTCCGATTCGAAAGCAGTGGCACGCGTGGTAGCTTGGCGCAACCGGAAGGACAAGTCTTTAGCCGGGCCGGTTTGAACGACATATTTCACCTCGACGTCACGCTCCCAACGTTTTTGATCGGTGAGCGGATTGCCGTTGTCGTCGGTACGCATGTAGAACTGGTTGGCGTTCGAGTAGTCTGCGCCCGAACCCCTTGCGTAGCGGGTCATGAACGTCAGACCAGGAATACCGTAGCTGGTGAAGTTAAGGTCATAACGCATCATCCAGGAGCGTTCTTTCGGCGAGTTGAAGTCGCTGTACTGGATCGAGTTGTCTACGAAGATTGAGTCCGACTGACGCAGGTAATCAAAATCGTCATCGCCATTGTTGCGCTGGTGTGACAGGGCCAAGGTGTGGGCGCCGTAGCGAACACCGACCTTGGCACTCCAGATATTGTTGTCGAACTCGCCCAGTCGGCGTTTACCTTCATCCACGGCTTTGTAGTAGTTGAACCCACCAATCAGCGCGAGGTCATCGCTCAGTGGGTAGGCGAAGCTGGTACCGGCGTAGTACTGGTTCCAGACATCTTTCAACTGGCTGCCGTAGACACTCACGGTCCAATTGTCGTTGATCGAGTAGTCACCGCCGCCGTAGCCGATCCAAGGCGAGTTGACCGGGCCGCCATAGAAGGTAACGAAATTGTCGTTCAGGTTACTGGAAACCGGTTGGCTCATTGCATGCAGTCGACCACCTTGCAGGGTGAGGCCCTGGATGCTGCTGTTCTCAACGGTCACGCCGCGGAAGCTTTCTGGCAGGAGGCGCGAGTCGCCCGCTGCGACGACCGGCGTCGATGGGAATACATCACCCACTTTCACCACGGTATCGAACAAGCGGATTTTGGCCGCTCCGCCAACCTTGGTGTATTCATCACGCGCCTCACCCTTGTTATCAACGGGCAGCACGTCGAAGGAGCTACGGCCGCCGTTGCGACCGTCGCCGGTATCAAGCTTGAGGCCGATCATTGCAAAGGCATCAACACCAAAACCGACGGTACCCTGGGTAAAACCAGAGTTGAATTTGGAAATGAGCGCGTGCGCCCAGGCTTCGGAGTAGCCGTTGGTGTTGCCCTTACCACTGTTGTAAGTGGGAGCCGAACTGTCGCGATTATCACGATTGAAGTAGAAGTTGCGGTTGAGCACTGTAAGGCTGCTGCCCTCAATGAAACCTTCTGGTTTGTCTTCAGCTTGAGCAGAAATTGCATAGCTTCCAGACAGCGCAGAAACTGCCGCCAAATACAGTGGTACTTTGATTTTCATCTGATGCTCCTTTGATTTACGGCAGTTTTTATTATGTGTACCGACGCGGGTGTCTTTATATGTTCTGACCCGGCGGCGCGCCTATGAAGAGCACCGAGCTCATATTTGCAGGCCGAAGATAACGGGAGGGTGATAGGATAATTACAATTTCGTCATCTACAGGTTATCCGGGTGCCTAGCACCGTGTGTTAGCCATCTCTCTCGGTTGTAATCAAATCCTGGGTTCGACTGAATTTCTCAGTGTTTACGGGCATTACCCACTTTTCTTACGAAATTGTAATTTTCTAGCCACCCCTCTGATAGCTACCGCTCTTTAGAGTGCCATCACCTAATCCAGTGGGGCTTGGCAGCTGTTTCGGCGTTCTCGCCAAGCTTTATCGAAGTTTGTGCACGAGGACCATTAAAGTGCCCCGGTATATCCGCAATGTCTTTCCTAAGACCTCAATCTCACCCTGGAAGATAGCCGCACTCTGTGCGGTCATCTCCGGGCTGATGGCACCTGCTGCATTTGCCCAAAGCATCAGCTTGCCTCAAGCGCTTTCGACGGCGATGGATGCCAACCCTGACATGGCCGCCGCCCGTCAGGAGATTGGGATCGCAGATGGGGCACGCAAGCAGGCAGGGCTTATCCCCAACCCAACAATCTCGTACGACGTAGAAGACACCCGTCGCAGCACTAGCCAGACAACTGTGACGCTCAGCCAGACCCTGGAGCTGGGCGGAAAGCGCGGCGCACGTGTTGACGTCGCCACCTATGGCCAGACTGCTGCACAGCTGGAGTTGGACCGTCGAGTGAACGCTCTGCGCGCCGAGGTCGTTCAAGCCTTCTACGCAGCATTGCGAGCGCAGACTGGCCTAGATCTAGCCAAGCAATCTCTGGAGCTGACTGAGCGTGGTCTGCGCATTGTCGACGGCCGCGTTCGCGCAGGTAAATCCTCCCCAGTAGAGGCTACTCGTGCTCAAGTACAGTTGGCCGAAGCCAAGCTGCAGGTCAGACGCGCCGAAACGGAGAAAGCGACCGCTTACCAGCAGCTAGCTCAAATTACGGGGAGCTCGGTCACAGTATTCGATCGCCTGGATTCGCCGACCCTCTCCCCAGGTTTGCCTCCGGACGCTGAAGAGCTGTTGTCGAGGCTCGATCAAACTGCGGAAATGCGTCAGGCCGTGGTGCAGATCGACAAAAGCGATGCGTCCCTCGGCTCAGAGAAAGCTCAGCGAATCCCAGACCTCACTGTAAGCGTGGGTAGCCAGTACGACCGCTCCGTACGTGAACGGGTCAACACTGTAGGACTGTCCATGCCATTGCCGCTGTTTGATCGTAATCAGGGCAACATTCTTTCCGCTTCTCGACGCGCAGATCAAGCCCGAGACCAGCGCAACGCAGTTGAGCTGAGGCTGCGTAGCGAAACCCAAACCGCAGTAAACCAGTGGGCGACCGCCATGCAGGAGGTCGAGTCCTACGACAAGACCATTCTGCCGTCCGCACAGCAGGCTGTGGAGACCGCAACTCGCGGTTTCGAGATGGGCAAATTCGGCTTCATCGAAGTGCTGGATGCCCAGCGCACCTTGATCGTCGCTCGTGGCCAATACCTCGATTCGTTGGCAACAGCGACCAATGCGCGTGCGCAGGTGGAAAGGGTTTATGGCGATGTCGGTTCGACTGCCGGCGTTCGTTGAACGGGCCAGAAATTTTCTTCGGCGCTCGGCATAACACGTCGGTGCCTATGATCAGCAGGAGTAGCAATGGATAACAAACGCAAGATCGCCCTCGCGGTCGCCGCTGTGGCAGCCCTTGGATTTGGCAGCCTTGCCTGGAACAACAGTTCCGGAGAGCAGGCCGCCAGTACCGTCGAGCACGGCGCTAACGATGGCCATGGCGATGAGAAGACGACCGCATCAGCCGCCAAAGAGGAGGGTGATGAGGGTCATGGTGCAGAAGGCCATAGCGAAGAGGGTGGTGAGGAAGAGGGCAAGCTGACCCTGAGCGCTGAACAGATCAAGGCAGCTGGGGTAGTCCTGGAGTCTGCGGCCCCCCGTGACCTCGGCACCGTTGTGACTTTCCCGGGGGAGATTCGTTTCGACGAAGACCGGACTGCACATGTTGTCCCTCGGGTCCCTGGCGTTGTTGAAAGTGTCCAGGCCGACTTGGGCGAAGCCGTTAAGAAAGGCCAAGTCCTCGCAGTGATTGCCAGCCAACAGATTTCTGACCTGCGCAGCGAACAACAAGCCGCACAGCGACGCGTAGAGCTGGCCCGCGTTACCTTCGACCGTGAGAAGCAACTGTGGCAGGACAAGATCTCCGCCGAGCAGGATTACCTGCAGGCACGCCAAGCGCTGCAAGAAGCAGAGATATCTCTGGCCAATGCCAAGCAGAAGGTCGGTGCCATCGGCGCTTCGGTCAATTCCGTAGGCGGCAATCGTTACGAGCTTCGGGCACCCTTTGACGCCGTGGTGGTAGAGAAGCACCTGACCATGGGTGAAGTCGTCAGCGAGGCGACTAACGCTTTCATCTTGTCCGACCTGAATCAGGTGTGGGCCACCTTCGCTGTCCCTCCCACTGAACTGGGCAAGGTGGTGACGGGCCGTGCGGTAAAAGTTTCATCGCCCGACATGAACGTCGAGGTCGACGGCAAGGTGGGTTATGTAGGCAGCCTGCTGGGTGAGCAAAACCGTGCAGCGACCGTTCGCGTTACCTTGACCAACCCTGACGGCGCCTGGCGTCCAGGTCTGTTCGTGAACATCGCCGTCACTTCTCAGACCGATCGAGTGGCTGTGGCCGTTCCTGAAGGCGCCGTGCAGACCGTTGAAGACAAACCCTCGGTATTTGTGCGCACCAGGGAAGGCTTTGACACTCGGCCGGTAAAAACGGGCCGCCGTGACAATGGATACGTGGAAATCATCGACGGCATCCAAGCCGGCGCCCAAGTAGCAGCCAGTGGCAGCTTTACACTCAAGTCTGAGCTCGGCAAAGCGTCTGCCGAACACGGTCACTGATGCGAACTGACAGGATGATTTCTCATGTTTGAACGTATCATCAGATTCGCCATTGAGCAGCGCATCGTTGTAATGATCGCTGTTCTGATCATGGCCGGCATCGGTATCTACAGCTATCAGAAGCTGCCCATCGATGCGGTACCCGACATCACTAACGTCCAGGTGCAGATCAACGCTGCTGCGCCTGGCTATTCGCCATTGGAAACTGAACAGCGGATCACGTTTCCAGTTGAAACGGCCATGGCCGGTCTCCCGGGCCTTCAACAGACCCGTTCCTTGTCTCGCTCTGGCCTGTCTCAGGTCACCGTGATCTTCAAGGATGGCACTGACATCTTCTTTGCCCGCCAGTTGATCAACGAGCGGCTGCAAGTTGCGAAGGAGCAGTTGCCAGAGGGCGTTGAGGCTGTCATGGGTCCGGTATCCACTGGGCTTGGTGAAATTTTCTTGTGGACCGTTGAAGCTGAGGATGGTGCGGTCAAGGAAGACGGTACACCGTACACCCCAACCGACCTGCGTGTGATCCAGGACTGGATCATCAAGCCGCAGCTGCGGAACGTCCCAGGTGTGGCCGAGATCAACACCATCGGTGGTTACGCCAAGCAGTTCCTGGTCGCGCCGGATCCGAAGCGCCTAGCTACATACAAACTGACCCTCAATGATCTGGTCGCAGCGTTGGAAAGCAACAACGCCAACGTCGGCGCCGGTTACATCGAGCGTAATGGTGAGCAGCTCCTCATCCGTGCGCCAGGGCAGGTCGGTAACATCGAAGACATCGCCAACATTGTGATCACCAGTGTCGATGGCGCACCGATTCGAATCAGCAACGTCGCTGACGTTAGCATTGGCAAAGAGCTCCGGACGGGGGCTGCCACCGAGAACGGTCGCGAAGTCGTACTCGGCACCGTGTTCATGCTGATCGGTGAAAATAGCCGTACCGTGTCTCAGGCTGTTGCCGCCAAACTGGCTGACATCAACCGTACCCTTCCAGAAGGTGTGGTTGCCGTGACGGTCTACGACCGCACCAACCTGGTTGAAAAAGCTATTGCAACTGTGAAGAAGAACTTGGTGGAAGGCGCGATTCTAGTAATCGCCATTTTGTTCCTGTTCCTCGGTAACATCCGTGCTGCACTCATCACCGCGATGGTGATCCCGTTGTCCATGCTGTTCACCTTCACCGGTATGTTCAACAACAAGGTCAGCGCCAACCTAATGAGCTTAGGCGCACTCGACTTCGGAATCATCGTCGACGGTGCCGTGGTAATTGTAGAAAACGCGATCCGTCGACTGGCTCATGCGCAACACAAGCATGGCCGTATGCTCACCAAAGCTGAGCGCTTCCATGAGGTCTTCGCTGCTGCGGGTGAAGCTCGCCGGCCACTGATCTTCGGTCAGTTGATCATCATGGTGGTGTACCTGCCGATCTTCGCCCTGACCGGCGTCGAGGGCAAAATGTTCCACCCCATGGCCTTCACCGTTGTGATGGCGCTGCTGGGTGCAATGATCCTCTCCGTCACCTTCGTTCCGGCAGCCATCGCCATGTTCGTCACTGGCAAGGTCAAGGAAGAGGAAGGCGTGGTGATGCGCACTGCGCGGCTGCGTTATGAGCCGATTTTGAAGTGGGTCCTTGGGCATCGGAACATCGCGTTCTCGGCCGCTGTAGTCCTGGTCGTGCTCAGTGGTGTGCTTGCAAGTCGTATGGGTAGCGAGTTCATTCCAAGCCTCAGTGAAGGTGACTTTGCGATGCAGGCCATGCGCGTGCCAGGTACGAGCCTGACCCAATCCGTAGAAATGCAGCAACGCCTTGAAAAGGCTGTGATTGAGCAGGTCCCGGAAGTAGAGCGGATGTTTGCGCGCTCGGGTACAGCCGAAATCGCATCCGACCCGATGCCGCCTAACGCCTCCGACGCCTACATCATGCTCAAGCCTCAGGATCAGTGGCCCGACCCTAAGAAGCCTCGCGATGAGCTGATTGCTGAAGTGCAGAAAGCCGCAGCCGGTGTCCCAGGCAGCAACTATGAGCTGTCCCAGCCCATCCAGTTGCGTTTCAACGAGCTGATCTCGGGCGTACGGAGTGACGTCGCAGTGAAGGTGTTCGGCGATGACATGGACGTGCTCAACAACACGGCCAACAAGATCGCTGCAGCGCTCAAAGCGGTACCGGGCTCTTCGGAGGTCAAGGTTGAACAGACCACCGGCCTGCCGGTGCTGACCATCAACATCGACCGCGAGAAAGCCGCACGCTACGGCCTGAACATCGCGGATGTACAGAACTCGATCGCCATCGCTGTCGGCGGTCGTACGGCCGGCACGTTGTATGAAGGCGACCGTCGCTTCGACATGGTGGTGCGCCTGCCTGAGACCGTACGTACCGACGTAGCAGGTATGTCCAGCCTTCTGATCCCTGTACCGGCCAATGCATCTCAAGGTGCCAATCAGATCGGCTTCATCCCGCTGTCGCAGGTCGCTAACCTGGACCTGCAGCTGGGTCCGAACCAGATCAGCCGCGAGAACGGCAAGCGTCTGGTGATCGTCAGCGCCAACGTCCGGGGCCGCGACCTGGGGTCGTTCGTTCAAGAGGCAACCGCTTCGCTGGATGCCAAGGTGCAGATTCCTGCTGGTTACTGGACCACCTGGGGTGGCCAGTTCGAGCAGCTCCAATCGGCGGCCAAGCGTCTGCAGATCGTGGTTCCGGTGGCCTTGCTGCTGGTCATGACCCTGCTGTTCCTGATGTTCAACAACCTGAAAGACGGCATGCTGGTGTTCACCGGTATTCCATTCGCACTCACCGGTGGCGTCGTGGCGCTGTGGCTGCGGGACATCCCGCTGTCGATCTCGGCTGGGGTTGGCTTCATTGCACTGTCCGGCGTCGCGGTACTGAACGGCCTGGTGATGATTGCCTTCATCCGCGGATTGCGAGAGGAGGGACGAACGCTTAGGCAGGCCGTCGACGAAGGCGCGTTGACCCGACTGCGACCTGTGCTGATGACAGCCCTGGTGGCGTCCCTGGGCTTCATCCCGATGGCCTTGGCAACCGGTACCGGTGCAGAGGTTCAGCGGCCACTGGCGACAGTGGTGATTGGCGGGATCCTGTCCTCCACCGCGCTGACTTTGTTGGTGCTCCCTGCCCTGTATCAATGGGCACACCGCAAGGATGAAGACGGTGATGAGGCCGAAGTGGTTAGCTGATAGCCACTAAAGAGAAGCCCACAACACACGTTGTGGGCTTTTTTGTTTTATATGAGCCAGATGCACTTACCTTTCAAAATTGTAAGTTTCTCGTCATGCCAGTGATGCCTATGCGTTGCTAAAGTTACGCCCGAGAAGATTTGAATTTGAGAGGTTATTATGAAAAAGCTAATTATTGCTGCTGCACTTGTTGTTTTCTCGATGGCTTCGCAGGCCAACACTTTCTCAGAAAGCAAGCAGCTGCAATATATCAACGACCACCAGACCGCTGTGGCGAAGTATGCCGAGAAAAATGGCAAGCCGATGCCGGAAATTCAAGATTACAAATACGGCATGAAAATCGATGTGGCGAAATTCGTGCGCCAATCTCAAGACCCCCGCACCTGCCAGGTCTACCCACGGTTGATGAGCTTCGAGGACTCCCAGGGTACGCTCAAAACGGTTCGCTACTCCATGTACTCGCAATGCATCAACAATAAGTAGTGAGCGCTTTGAATAGAATAATTAATGAATTCATAAATGCCAGGCAGAGCCTGGCATTTTTTATTTCCCCTGCGTGCCTTGTTAAGAGCGTCACTCTTAAGGAAGGTCTGAAGTAAGCAGCCGTTTTTAACGGCCTCGCTGTCTGAGGTTCAAAAAACACCGACTTAATCGAAAATCAGACCTTTCCTCCTGTCAGTTCACTGTTTTTTGCGGAATAGCACCTTTTCAGGGCTCATTGTCCACATCACAGGCGCACCTCGCCTGCATTCAACAGTCGTTTTCGCATCATCCACAGGTTCGATAAGGCAAACAGTGTGGTCTGCTGCGCGGTGTTTTTCACCAAGCCTCGGAAGCGGACTTTCGTATAACCAAACTGGCGCTTGATCACCCTGAATGGATGCTCAACCTTGGCCCGGACTTGAGCTTTCGCGTATTCGATTTTGCGGCGCATGCGACCGATCAGGCTCTTTTTTGCATGCTTCTTATAGCTGCTGGGGCGCGCTGCGATCGACCAGATCATCTGGCGATGTTGATGCTCCGCACGCTTCTCCACGCCGGTGTAACCGGCATCGCCAGAGACGTAAGTTTCCTCGCCATGCAGCAACTGATCGACCTGAGTCACGTCCGCCACATTCGCCGCCGTGCCCACCACGCTATGTACCAGACCGGATTCAACATCGACACCGATGTGCGATTTCATCCCGAAATAGTACTGATTTCCTTTAATGAGATGGTCAGCCCGGCTCGAGAAACCCGGTGAGTCTAAACTTACCGGGCTTCTCTCTTTATCGAAGGAGGATCTCTCATGAGTACCGTGACGCTTCTGGGTATCGACATCGGCAAAAACACCTTCCACTTGCATGGCCAGGACGCCAGAGGAAATCAGCTCTTGCGCAAGAAGCTCAGTCGTAGCCAATTGCTACCGTATCTGGCGCAGTTGCCAAACTGCAAAATTGCCATGGAGTCCTGCGGCGGTTCACAGTGGCTGGCTAGGCAGATCGAAAGCTTAGGCCATCGAGTGCAATTAATCGCGGCGCAGCATGTAAAGGCCTACATCACCGGCAACAAGAATGACTTTATCGATGCGGAGGCCATCTGCGAAGCAGCGTCGCGACCCAGAACCCGCTCGGTTCCGGTAAAGACCCTTGAGCAGCAGATCCTGTCGACCGAGCACAAGCTGCGCAAGTCTTGGGTGGATAATCGCACGGGAATCATCAACCAAGTGCATGGTTTTCTGCTGGAGTTCGGCATCATCTTCCCCATTGGATACGCTGCTCTGGAGCAGGTGCCCGCTCTGATGGAAAACCATGAACTACCAATTCGACTACGCAACGCAGTTGAGCGGATGCTGCTTGATATCCAACGCCTGACTCGAGATATCAAAGCGATCGATGTCGAGATCAAGCAGCAATTGTCTGAGGACGATGCGGGCGTGCGCTTGTTGAGCATCCCCGGCATCGGCCCTCTCACCGCTAGCGCGCTCTTGGCCGACGTCGGAGACGCTTCGACTTACAAAAGCTCGCGCGATTTTGCCGCCTCACTTGGTTTGGTGCCTCGACAGTATTCCACTGGGGGCAAGACCAAGCTGCTCGGTATCAGCAAGCGCGGTGACAAGTATCTGCGCTGCCTGCTGGTGCAAGGCGCTCATGCACTAATGATCCGAATCGACAAACGAAACGATGCAATTGGAGCCTGGGTAAGAAAGCTTTTGGCTAGCAAACCCCCGAACAAGGTCGCCTGTGCGCTAGCCAACAAAATGGCAAGAATCGTCTGGGCTGTATTAGCCCGAGGCGGTAGCTACAACGTGCAACAAATGGTTTGACCTAATCGAGTTACTACCGGCTTTTGCGACGACAGTGATGATGACGATAAACGGCAGACATCCCGACTGAAAACCTGAAGACGAAGATAGCTTTTTTCGTAGCTGATCCTTTTATCAAGGACTGTTGGGAGCGACTTCTCATCAAGGGCCGAGCGCTAATGACTGTGCTCACCATGAGCCCGGATACATTAGCGCAAGCATGTTTTACCGTTCATCACGCTGGGTTGCGGGAGGTGGGCTGACCATACATTTGTCTGGTGCATTTCGGGGTCGCGTTTACCGTCCTTGTTCTTGGTCGAACTGGGCGCATGAATGATCGTCGCATCGACCACAGTTCCCTGACGCAGCAGCAAACCTCGGTCGCCCAAATAGCCGTTGATGACCTGCAAAATCCCACCGGCCAGCTCATGTTTTTCCAACAGCCGGCGGAAGTTGAGGATCGTGGTTTCATCCGGAATCCGATCCAAATGCAGCCCGGCAAACTGGCGCAGAATCGTGGTTTCGTAGAGGGACTCTTCCATCGCCGGATCGCTGTAGCCGAACCAGTTTTGCATCAGATGAACCCGCAGCATGGCCATCAACGGATACGCCGGACGACCGCCTTCACCCTTCGGATAATGCGGCTCGATCAACGCAATCAGGCCTTTCCAGGGCACGACCTGATCCATCTCAATCAGGAAACGCTCACGGCGGGTCTGCTTACGTTTGCCTGCGTACTCGGCATCAGCGAAAGACATTTGCTTCATCGGGGCTCAACCGTTCAGTTCGTGGGACAGCCGTATCTCACCAGATTTGGAAGTCTTTTTCAGAGTTTCCTTAATGATCAGCCCTCGGGCAAGCCGTGAAATAGATTTCAGCTAATCAATAGCGATACCCCAGAAGGTACGAGTTATGAAAAGTTTGCTTGAACGCCCCGACGACCAAGCGGGGCACGAAGGCCACAGCCATGAGCATGGGGGCATCTTCGGCATGAACACCGAGTTGGTCTTCGCACTGATCTGTGGTGCGCTGCTCGGTGCCGGAGTTCTGGCCGGAAAGCTCGGGCTGATCGACAGGCTGCCGCTAGTTCTGTACGTATCTGCCTACGTGTTCGGTGGATGGTTCACCACCAAGGAGGCGATCAGCAATATCCGCCAGAAGCGCTTCGAAATCGACACGCTGATGCTGCTCGCCGCAGCGGGGGCCGCGAGCATTGGCGCCTGGGCAGAAGGTGCACTGCTGTTGTTCCTGTTCAGCCTGGGGCATTCACTGGAAAGCTATGCGATGGGCAGAGCCAAGAAAGCCATCGAGGCACTTTCCAAGCTCGCCCCTGCCACCGCCATCGTGCGGAGCACAAACGGCACGAAGGAGTTGCCTGTAGAACTCCTCGTGCCTGGCGACATTGTCATCGTACGCCCCAATGACCGTTTGCCGGCCGATGGCTTTGTGGTCGTAGGCTCTTCAAGCATCAACCAGGCTCCCGTGACTGGTGAGAGCGTCCCGGTGGACAAGCAACCAGTCGCTGATGCCGCTCTTGCCCGCAGCAAGCCGGATGCCGTGGATGCTGTGTCGAAAGTCTTCGCCGGCACCATCAATGGCGAAACCCTGATTGAGGTCGAAGTAACGCGTCGCTCCACGGAAAGCACCCTGGCGCGGGTCATCAAAATGGTCAGTGAAGCCGAGGTCAGAAAGTCGCCGACTCAACGCTTCACAGACCGTTTCCAAAGGGTGTTCGTCCCCTTGGTCCTGCTTCTGGTGGTAGGGCTGATGTGTGCTGGCATTTTCATCGATGAGCCATTCCGTGATTCGTTCTACCGTGCCATGGCGGTCTTGGTCGCAGCCAGCCCGTGTGCGCTTGCGATTGCTACACCCAGCGCCATTCTTTCCGGCATCGCCAGGGCTGCCAGAGGCGGGGTACTGATCAAGGGCGGTGCTCCGCTCGAAGAACTCGGTTCTTTGAATGCCATGGCCTTCGACAAAACCGGCACCCTGACCGAGGGGCGTCCCCGCATCACCGATGTGATACCGCTAGCCGGTACCCAGGTTCCGGACCTGCTGGCCGTCGCTATCGCAGTGGAGTCTATGAGCGACCACCCACTCGCCGCAGCTATCGTGCGCGACGGCGAGGAGATGATTGGTAGCAGGGGCAAATACCAGGCCAGGAACCTGAAAAACCTGGTTGGCCGCGGCGTACGCGCTGAGCTGGATGATCAGTTCGTCTGGATTGGCAAAGTCGAGATGTTCGGTGCCGACGCCATTCCGGCCCTTAGCAAAGCCGCCCTAGAGGCAGCAGAGCGCCTGCGCCAGTCGGGCCGCACTACCATGGTGGTGCGCCGTGCTGACAAGGATCTGGGGGTGATCGGCTTGTTGGACACCCCCCGAGAAGGAGCGAAAGAGGCACTCCAGAAACTCAGGGAAATGGGCATCGACCGCATGATCATGATTTCCGGGGACCACAACCGCGTCGCCGAAGCAGTGGGCAGGCAAGTCGGCCTGGACGAAGCGTGGGGAGATCTGATGCCAGACGACAAGGTACAGGCGATCAAGAACCTTCGCCTCAGCTCCCAAGTCGCCATGGTGGGCGACGGCGTGAATGATGCGCCTGCCATGGCCCATTCGAGCGTAGGCATCGCAATGGGGGCGGCAGGCTCCGATGTCGCCTTGGAAACGGCCGATATCGCGCTGATGGCAGACGACATCCGGCAGCTTCCCTTTGCGGTCGGCCTCAGTCGTCACACCCGCTCGATCATTCGCCAGAACCTGTTCGTCAGCCTCGGAATCGTGGCCATCCTGGTTCCCTCCACCATCATGGGCTTGAGCATCGGCGCTGCCGTTGCCATTCATGAGGGTTCCACGCTCCTTGTCGTGTTCAATGCCCTTCGCCTGTTGGCTTATCGTAAAGACGCCTGATCATTGAACGAAGCGCACAAAAAAGCCGGGAGTGCACTGAGCGCTCCCGGCTTTTTTGTGTCACCTGATTGGGGAATCAGAACACGTATTGTAGGCGAGTGATGAAGGCGTTGCCTTTGTCGTCGCCGACAGTGTTTTCGTTGTTGTCTGTGCGCACGTTGATGTAGTTGGCACTGACTTTCACCGCCTCGTTGACGTACCAGTTCACGCCGACCGTGTGGCTCTTGGCCTTGCGTTCATCGGATTGGTCCGCGGTGGCAACCAGATTGCCATCCTCGACCTTGATATCGTCGAAGCGGTAGAAAACTTCCCAGGCGCCCAGATCTTTGTTCTGTGGCTTGATGGTGTCGAATTTCGCGCCGTCGAGCTTATAAATTCGCGGTTCGCCGGTCAGCGTGTACGCCATCTGTGCGTAGTAACCCGAAGCCTTCATGTCATTGGCGGACTGATCAGCCTTCAGCTTGCGGCGAAGGTACTCAGCTTGAACGGAGAATGGACCCGTGGCCCAGGCGCCTTCAACGCCCCAGACCGAATCGTTGTCCCAAAGGCCTTCTTGCGCAGCAGCACCACCGAACAGCATGCGATTGCCGTTGGTTCCCGCATCGCCGCCGCCGTTGGTGTCTACACCGCGAACGCCCAGGCGCGAGCGTATACGGGTGTCGACGGCGCTGTCCTTGAGGTCGCGATAGGCATACTGGGCACCGACATGCAGGACATTACCGTCAGAGTGCAGCGGTGCGAAAACACCACGCACGTTGTAGCGCTTGGTGCTGTCACCGTCGGAGTCGTTGTTGGTTTCGCTGAAAACGCTACCCGACAGGTAGGCCATGTCAGCGATGGTGCTGGTCGCCTGAACACCCATGCCGGCGTTGTCGTTGATCCAGTCGGCTACGTCGTAGGAGAGGTTTCGCTCCATGGCAGTTGTCCACTTCGAGCTGGTTGCCTTCTCAAGACCGAAATCGGTGTAGAAGCGGCCGAAACGCAGCTGGACTGGGGCGAAGCCGGTGTACGTCAGGCTGGCCTCATCAAAGTAGCCATCGGAGTCGTTACCAGTGTTGCGGGACAGGTCATAGTTGACCTGGTATTTCCAGTCTCGGTACAGAGTGCCGCCGAACTCGATGTAGGCGCGACGGAAGTAGGCCGCATCTGCGGTATCGCCGTTCTTGGTGAAGACACCGTCGAATCGGCCATAGTCGGCCTGAACGCGACCGCCCAATTTGAAGCTGAATTCCTTGTCGGTGGTAGAAAGTTCAAGACCGCCCTTGGTTTTTAGAACTAGGTCAGCTCCGTCGGTAGTGACTGTTCCGGAAAATGCTTGCGAGGAAAATGTGAATCGCCCCTAGTTTCGTAGACACCTCCAAGCCTTAAAATGAGGCCCATTAGGAGGTGCCATGAGCAACCAGCGTTATCCCGAAGAATTCAAAATCCAGGCGGTCAAGCAAGTGACCGAAAAGCAGCTTCCTGTCTCGGAGGTGGCTGCACGATTGGGTGTGTCTGTGCACAGCCTCTATGCCTGGGTTAAGCGCTACACCAAGCCTCAGGAACAGCGCGTTGAGGAGGATGATCAGAGCGCTGAGGTTCGTCGTCTACGTGCCGAGCTGAAACGGGTGACGGAGGAGCGAGACATCTTAAAAAAGGCCGCCGCGTACTTTGCCAAGGAGTGCGGCTGAAGTACGCCTTTATTAAGCAGCAAGCGGGTCATTACGCGATTCGACGGCTTTGCCTGACGCTCAAGGTTCATCCCAGCGGCTACTACGCGTGGCTATCAGAACCAAAATCTGCGCGAGCCAAGGACGATCAGCGACTGCTTGGATTGATCAAACACTCCTGGCTGGAAAGCGGTGGCGTTTATGGCTATCGAAAGATCCATGATGACCTGCGAGAGGTTGGTGAGAGCTGTGGCCGTCACCGGGTGGCTAGGTTGATGCGCCTTGAAGGTTTACGTTCTCAGACTGGGTATCGACGGAGGCCTGGAAAATACGGCGGTAAGCCAGCCGTTGCCTCACCGAACTTACTGAAGCGCCAATTCGATGTCAGAGAACCCAACAAAGTTTGGGTCACAGACATTACCTACATCCGAACATATGAAGGCTGGCTGTATTTGGCCGTGGTGCTCGATCTGTTTTCACGCCAGATCATTGGTTGGTCAATGAAGTCGCAGATGACCAGCGACGTAGCCATTGATGCACTGCTGATGGCGGTTTGGAGACGTAAGCCGAAGCAAGAGGTGATGATCCACTCGGATCAAGGCAGTCAGTACAGCAGCTCAGACTGGCGAAGCTTCTTGAAAGCTAACAACCTGGTAGCCAGCATGAGTCGTCGAGGTAATTGCCACGACAACGCTGTGGCGGAGAGCTTTTTCCAGTTGCTGAAGCGGGAACGGATCAAGCGTAAAATCTACACTACACGCCAGGATGCTCGAGATGATGTGTTCGATTACATCGAGATGTTTTACAACCCAAAACGACGCCACAGTTTCAACAATCAGCTGTCACCGGTAGAGTTTGAAAAGCGTTACGCAGCGAGCCTTGAGAGTGTCTAGAAAGCCCGGGGCGATTCAGGTTGGCTCGAATTGGCCGAAAGCAACGCCCATGGGAGGATCTCCACTCTCCAGCGACGAGTTGCCAACCAAAATCAATCCGCTATAAATCGAAAATCGCGCCATCTGATCGCCTATTGCTTGCCGTGGCATTGGATATTTATGGTGTTTATCACTTGATTAGCTTGAATGCGAGAGCGCCGTGGAGGTTCGGAAGATGACTTGGCCGAACGCTTACGGCCATCAGCAGAGCACTCGATTACAGCCTGAAACGCTGGGCAGCGCTATCGCACTAACTCAATGACGGGAGCGTTCCCATAGATAACAATTGGGCGGAAAACCAAATTAGGCCATGGCGCTTGGACGCAAAACTGGCTCTTCGCAGGGTCGTTGCGTAGCGGAAAAAGGGCTGCGGCAATCATGAGCCTGATTCAGTCTGCGCGCATGAACGGCACATGACCCGTATGGCTATCGCGGTTGTCGACGCAGAGGGCCAGTGAAATTGGACAGTTGTTGGCGCACCAGTGGGTAGCTCCATCGGATTGATCTAATGGGTGTCACCCACTGGATTTCCCATTTTTTTCCCTGTCGTTGGCTAGATTTTCTTAACCGCGCCAAGAATTTCTTAAAATGTGCGCCAAACACTCAGAAAATATTAACCGAAAATGGCCGCGTAACCACTATTTTCGGGTTTTCCGCTTATCGGCGGTAAGCGTCCCGCAATCACACCTTGCCGCACTGTGCTTTCTGGACGACCTGGACTTTGAACGGTTGGCATAAGAGCTACGTTGGCACATGGGCATCCTAGCTATAAGGGTGATCGCGTTCGCTTAAAAATACGCGGGCACCATCGCCCTTAATGCTGGAGTTCGGTAGGTGACTTGGCCGGACGGTTACCATTCCGTCAGGCATCTCAGTAGTCAGAACTCCTGCCTGCCTAGATTGTTGCCGTCAGAGTTTTCGCTTTGGGTGGGTTACCAACCGCTTACCACGCACGAGCCTGCTTGGGCGGATGGAACGGCAAGCTGGTCTGCGATGACTTTGCCGGCTACAAGGCAGGCTTTGAGCTGGGCGTTACGCAGATCGGCTGCATGGCCTATGCCCGCAAAGTTCTTCGACTTGCATGCGACCAACAAGAGCTAGATCGCCGAAAAAGCACTGCCCTACATCGCGGCCTTATACGAAGTTGAACGAGAAGTCTGTGAGCTGAAACCGGGTGATCGACAGCGAATACGGCAGGAAAAGCAACGCCAATCACCGACGCACTTCATACCTGGATGACCTCCCAAAGATAGCTTGTGCCTGAGGGTTCGGCCATCGCCAAGGCCCTGGATTACAGTTTCAAAAACTAGATAGCGCGGGCGGTACTGTGCCCATCGCTTACTCTGAGAATTTAATAGCAGCGTAACGCCCAGTCTTTATTTAAAGCACGTAGCGATTTATACCTAATCCTGGCTGGTAGCGTATGGGAGTCAGGAATATTCTGTGAGAGCCTAAAGTTTTCCGACAATTTTAGTGTAGCCACTCACTCATAACGACACGATGACCGCGTAATTACAATCCCGACAGAATCCCGCCTAGACCTTTTGATTTCGCCTGAGTCGCCTTATGATCAAAATCAGTAGCAATCTACCACTTGAAACGTAGCCACCGTTTAGCATGGCGCTTAAAACTCAGCATTCGTAAAGTCGTTATTTTATCCTATACCTGACCAAAATATGATTTTTTCTAAAAGTCGGCGAACAGAATACTTAATTAAGCTATATTTAGGAAACACGTAGCTCCATAGCAGGGCAAGTGTGCGTCCTCTACGTTACGGAAGGAGAAGTATGTGGCATCTAATCACTCTCATGGCGCTGCAGCGCTAAGTGAAGGTCACCAGAAAAAGCTAGTCATGGCACTGGCCTTGACAGGCAGCTTCATGATTGCTGAAGTGATCGGAGCATGGATTACTGGCAGCTTAGCATTGCTGTCCGACGCGTCGCATATGCTTACAGATACTGCCGCCCTGATGATTTCGTTGATTGCGCTTCAAATAGCCAAGCGGCCAGCAGATCAGAAACGAACTTTTGGCTATGCTCGCCTGGAAATTTTAGCATCCACATTCAACGCCCTATTGCTCTTCATGGTGGCTATTTACATTTTGTACGAAGCTTATCAACGCTTCCTAATACCTTCTGAGATCGCAACCGGCGCGATGATGTGGATCGCTATTGGGGGCCTTGTTGTAAATCTGATATCGATGCGCTTGCTCTCCTCAGCGAGTAATGAAAGTCTGAATGTCAAGGGAGCCTATCTCGAAGTTTGGAGCGACATGCTTGGGTCATTGGGCGTGATAATTGCCGCACTTATAATCCGGTTTACGGGTTGGAGTTGGATCGATACGGTCGTCGCCGTAGCGATCGGAGTATGGGTGCTGCCGCGCACTTGGCAGCTAATGCGCGAGAGTTTGGGAATCCTTATGGAAGGGGTTCCTGGCGGCCTCAACATTAAGGAGATCGAGTCGACGATTCTACGTGTCGATGGTGTCACAGACGTTCATGATCTACATGTTTGGGCTGTAAGTAGCGGTCGCAACGTACTGACGTCGCACGTTGTAGTTCGCGACTCAGTAGATCGAGATGCTGCGCTAGCAGATGTAATCAATGCGGTAAGTCATGCGTTCGACATTCACCATTGCACAATTCAAATGGAGAATACGGACTTCCATAAGGACACTCCAATTCCTCCACACTAGTCAACCTAGAAAAATTAAATCGTAGGATTAATATTGAAGGCGTCAGCACCAAAAATTTAGATTAATTTTGGCTCATTACTTAGCGTCGAGAGACAGGTCAATTAAAAATTATTTTATTGTCACGTTGCGTTAGCAACAATGCCACCAGCTGAAGGTTACAAAACTAAAATATTGGCACGTTAAGCAGGAATATAATTTTTACTCGGATCGATTGATGCCAAATCACAATGGAACTGACCAAAAAAATATCCAGCGGCTCTCGAGCAGAATAGTCTGGTGCATCCGCCAGTCGTGGCAGTGCTCAACTACCTGATTGATCAAAGCTATGCTGCACCAATAATTTAAATCGCCACAACTTTCAGTGGCCTTGCGATCAAATTAAAAATTTGTAATTTTTCGCCAAAACCCACTATTTCGCGTTAATATTTGAGCATCCTGAGTTGATCACGGCGTATTGATATAGGTAGAAATCACCACATGCCAAGCACGCAGAGAAACTTTAAACTGGCCTTAAATCACGATCAGGGAGAGCTCGGCCCACTCCTTACTCACACCTTGAGATAAGTTATGCGCGTACTAGTTGTGGAAGACGAGATTAAAACCGCGGAATATATTCAGCAGGGTCTATCCGAAAGCGGGTACGTCGTAGACATTGTACACAATGGTGTTGATGCTCTTCACTTGTTCAATACGATTGTTTATTCGCTCGTACTCCTAGATGTGAACCTCCCTGGCATCGATGGTTGGGACCTCTTGGAAACTATCAGAAAAACTAGCCGGGTTCGCATCATCATGCTGACTGCCCGCGGACGCATTAATGACAAGCTTAGGGGCTTGGATGGTGGTGCAGATGATTATCTCGTCAAGCCCTTTGAGTTCCCCGAATTGCTTGCTCGCATCCGGTCACTGCAAAGGCGTGGCGATGAGCTTGTCGAGAAGAGCACACTTATAGTTGCGGATTTGGAATTGGATTCCTTGCGCCACAGAGTATGCCGAGGAGCGACACGCATTGATCTCACCACAAAGGAATTTGCTCTCCTGCACCTACTAATGAGCAGAACAGGCGAAGCGCTTGCCCGTTCGCAAATAATCTCGTTGGTCTGGGACGTAAATTTTGACTGCGATACTAACGTCATTGATGTCGCCATCCGGAGATTGCGCTCAAAAATTGATGATCCATTTGAGACCAAGCTCATACACACACTTCGAGGCGTCGGATACGTGTTGGAGGAGCGTACATGAGGCCTTTCAGCCTCGCTGTGAAGGTGGGATTCAAAGTTGGAATGATGAGTGCGGCGTTGCTGCTTCTTTTCGCCACCTTCGGTTATCTGATGGTGAGCCAAGCTCTTGAGAGAAACGCCCGAACCGACCTCGAAGTGAAAATGGCAGGCATGGCTCACAACCTTTCCGCAATCACTGCTATTTCTGGTGTAAATGCAGACGCCCACCAGCTTGTTGACTTGGTCATGGGGCATAACAATCTTTACGTCAGCATCTTCGAATCGACACAAACTCTAACTCCATTGCTCTCGATAGGCTCGAAGCAAGTCAACATGGAAGTGCACAAATTCCAGCCTACCGAACAGGCGGAGCAGCGAGAGTGGCGCGACTCGACGGGCCGCCCGCTAATGAGCGCCTCACGAGTCATGCGCTTAGGCGATGGAACCGAAGTTAGTGTATTCATGACCATGGACCAGTCATCTAACCATGCCCTTCTTGATGCGTTGCTCACCTGGGCATTAATGGTGTCGCCTCTTATTCTCATGCTGATCTTGGCAATTGGGTGGTGGACTGTACGCAGAGGACTGCTCCCCCTCACCAAGTTCCTGAAGGTCGCCTCAAGGATTTCCACCGAGAGCCTTGAGCATCGCCTTCCAACAAAGGGGATGCCGGCAGAACTTAAGAATCTCGCCGATGGAATTAACATCATGCTGATGCGTTTAGACGACGGAGTTCAGCAGCTTTCGCAGTTCTCTGACGACCTTGCTCACGAACTGCGGGCACCACTGTCTAACCTGATGGGTAAAGCTCAGGTCGCGTTAACCCGGGAACGATCCCTCCCTGAGTATAGAGAGGTCCTAGAGTCGTGCACAGAAGAGCTACATCGCATGAGCCGGATGGTTTCCGACATGCTATTCCTAGCCCAAGTCAGCCACCCAGCGTCAATGGTAGAGTTCGGAAGCGTATCTCTAATCGACGAAACTCAGCGGGTCTGCGATCTGTTCAGCATTTCGGCCGAAGAAGGTGAGATACAGCTCCAGATCGCAGGAAGTGGAGACGTGGTGCATGGTAATCAGATAATGATTCAGCGAGCCGTCTCGAACCTGGTCTCGAACGCGATCCGCTACTGCCCTCGTGGTCGGACGGTTTACGTGAAGGTTCAACGTGGTGCTGACGGCGCCACATTGAGTGTTGGCAATCCGGGACGTGGGATCGCCAAGGAACACCACGCGCATTTGTTCGAGCGATTTTACCGGGTGGACAAAAGTCGAGCACGAAGCGAGGGTGGCACCGGTCTTGGCTTAGCTATCGTTCAGTCAATCATGATTTTGCATCAGGGTTCGGCAAGCGTGGAAGTTACGGATCAGAATTTCACTTGGTTTCACCTTAACTTCCCCGAAGTTCAAATGAAACAACAAGAAATGAAGCCAGCTTAGCTCCGTGTAACGAAGAAGGCCCGGTTATAGATGGGCCCCCTTCGCTCTAGGTGCAGGTGCGAATGCCTGAGACGTAGCCGACGCGTGGGTGCTCAAGGACTCACTGACGTTATGCGAGAAAAAAACTCTATCGCCAGAATCCTCACATGGCGCGTAGAAAACCGACGGTCTCTGAACTTCAGACCGAATAATTCGCAACCGTTGCTTTTGCCTAGCGCTCAACGATCAGAGACCCCGCTACACTCTGCAGAATTTGAAATGCTTCGAACTGTAAGTCGATCTCGACGGCATGAGGCCGCACCTTCTCTCTTGCACCTTCCCCCGGAATATGCGGCGGAGATCGTAAATTCATGGAAAAAAATCAATTGATCTCCCCCCGACCGCGTCGCGCGCCCTAATGTGAAATGAAAGCTCACTTAGCTGTAAATTGAGTCTTGATGCATGGGCGAAAATCAAAGACTTCTGCCACTCAGGGCTCTAAAACGAACATGATTAGCTCCTTGGCAAGCAAGAAAAGCCTACAGTGTTAATGCACCGGATATCAAAATTGAAAATTAATAAAAGCCCCAGCTCTTCATCGTCTTTTGTTATCGCCTGGAAGACTTAAACCTTCTCGCCAAGCGTAAAATTACGAAATTGTAATTATTAACTCACCTTGCCGTTAGCTTCGTAATCCTAGACTAGTAACCAACAAAGGATGCTATCAAGGCAGACCTAGTGAATATCGAGGCTTCAATGAAATTCGTAAAATACTTCTCTATTGGCAGCCTGCTAATTGGGCTTACAGGTTTCGCGTTTGCTGAAGATGGTTTCGAGCGAACTAAGCAGTTCAAGGAAAACTTCCGAGCCGAACAGGCTCGCTTGTGGGGCCCTGACTCCTCGGAGCAAGGTAAACAGAAAGTTGCTCAAGAAAAGCAGGAAGAGCGTCAGGATCGTCAGGAGCAAGCCGACAACTAATAGGCGGTTAGGAAACTCTGAAAAAGACTTCCAACTCTGGTGAAATACGCCTGTCCCACGAACTGAACGGTTGAGCCCCGATGAAGCAAATGTCTTTCGCTGATGCCGAGTACGCAGGCAAACGTAAGCAGACCCGCCGCGAGCGTTTCCTGATTGAGATGGATCAGGTTGTGCCCTGGAAAGGTCTGATTGCGTTGATCGAGCCGTACTATCCGAAGGGCGAAGGCGGTCGTCCGGCGTATCCGTTGATGGCCATGCTTCGGGTTCATCTGATGCAAAACTGGTTCGGCTACAGCGACCCGGCGATGGAAGAGTCCCTCTACGAAACCACGATTCTGCGCCAGTTTGCCGGGCTGCACTTGGATCGGATTCCGGATGAAACCACGATCCTCAACTTCCGCCGGCTGTTGGAAAAGCATGAGCTGGCCGGTGGTATTTTGCAGGTCATCAACGGCTATTTGTGTGATCGTGGTTTGCTGCTGCGCCAAGGTACAGTGGTCGATGCGACGATCATTCATGCACCCAGTTCGACCAAGAACGAGGACGGTAAACGCGACCCTGAAATGCACCAGACCAAGAAAGGAAATCAGTACTTTTTTGGGATGAAATCGCACATCGGTGTCGATGCGGAATCCGGTTTGGTGCATAGCGTAGTGGGCACGGCGGCGAATGTGGCGGACGTGACCCAGGTCGACCAGTTGCTGCATGGCGAGGAAACTTACGTCTCTGGCGATGCCGGTTACACCGGTGTAGAAAAGCGTCCCGAGCATCAGGATCGCGAGATGATCTGGTCGATTGCCGCGCGCCCAAGCAGCTATAAGAAGCATGCAAAAAAGAGCCTGATCGGTCGTGTGCGCCGCAAAATCGAATACGCGAAAGCACAAGTACGAGCCAAGGTTGAGCATCCATTCCGGGTAATCAAGCGCCAGTTTGGTTATACGAAAGTCCGCTTCCGAGGCTTGGTTAAAAACACTGCGCAGCAGACCACACTGTTTGCCTTGTCGAACCTGTGGATGATGCGAAAACGGCTGTTGAATGCAGGCGAGGTGCGCCTGTGATGCGGACAATGAGCCTTGAAAAGGTGCTATCTCGCAAAAAAACGCGAACTGAGAGGAGGAAAGGCCTGATTTCCGAGCAAGTCGGCGTTTTTTGAACCTAAAACAGCGAGGCCGTTAAAAACGGCTGCTTACTTCAGACCTTCCTTAGATGTAAAATGACGATTCGTATCGACGAAAAGCCAGATTAATATCTGGCTTTTTCTTACATTTAGTGTTAGCTATTCCAGCGGTGATAGACGGAACTACTCAGATACAGAGATTATCTCTAAGACTTATTGTTCTTTTAAATCTGAAATAACGTCACGCTTTGAGTATGTCCTTCATCGGATGATCATTTTCGATTAGAGCCCGCTACGCCATCTGCTGCAAAATCTTCACTATCTTGGCCCAGTATTCTCCCAACGACAAAGAAGCAGTAGGCTTGCGTTCGTTTCGGTAACTCTTACGCAACCTAGGCCTGTAGGCAGATCAGCATTGCTGTCGCGCAAACGCCTGGAAAGATAGAAAAAGCTGTTGCGAGGCCACTCATCAGGATCTTTGATGTTTTCGGACATTCCCCTACTATAAAACTCAGAAGAATACGAACGACGGCCAGGATAGATCAGGGCACCCGATTGAGCCGACTGTGCTTTGAACCAGGCGTCAACCACATCTCGCTGGTTTTGAGGGCGTTCGTCTAGTACTCCAGCGTAAATGATACCTGCGCCCACAATTGGCAGCAGGAAAGCGCTCGCTGCAGCAGCCCGGCTGGTATAAAGGCCGACTTCACTGATTCGCCCTGCAAGAAGCAGCGCCCAGGCGGGTAGAGCCGGGAGCAGATAGGTCCAGAGAATGTTGCCAGAGAACGTGAAGAAGAGAGGCGTGGCCAATGCCCAGAGCCACATATAAGCCTCGAAACGCCGCATCGATGCTCTTCTGCGAATCATTAGAGGCAGGAAAAATGCCCAAGGCAACAGCGACAGACCGAGCTGGATCCAGATGGTGCCATATGGCTTGGCATGTGCACTGCCATATAGGTCCCCAGCCCAATCACTAATTACATATCGGCTCCAGTGTTCACCAACAAAAAAATATTCCATGAACCCAGGCGTCTTTATTTCGGCCGCGACATACCAAGGCACAGAAATACCGAGCATGAGAATAATCCCGGTTACCCACGGAAGCATCATCATCCGATTCCATTCTTTGTGGATGACGATCCAGGCGAACGCCGGCATGCCCATCAACACCAGTGTCAGTGGTCCCTTAGCGAGTAAGCCCAAGCCAAGACCTAAGAACATCAGATAGGCATCCGCTTTGCCTGCACACTTCATCCAACGCCAAAAACCATAGCTAGCAAGCAGTATCGAGAACGACAGAACAGGGTCAGTCAGTACAACACCACTGGATACCAGGCCCAGTGTCGTGCTTGAGAAGATGATGGCTCCCCAGATGCCAGCCCTGCGCGACATCTCCTGGGTCGCGAGCTTAATGATGATAAAGCAGCTTGCTAGGTGAAGTAGCCAAGCTGGAAATCGGGCAGCGAATTCGTTGATACCGAATAACTTCATGCTCGCTGCCTGAGTCCAGAAAGACAGTGGCGGCTTACCCCAAAACGGTACTCCATAATCGAACATTGGGGTAATCCAGTCATTCAGTTCGACCATCTTGCGTGCCATTTCGGCATAGCGTGCTTCGGACGTATCCATCAGGGGATATGCTCCCAGCCCCAGAAGACGTAAAAGCAGAATCGAGATTAGGATCCACAGCAGTGTCCGCTCGTTTTTCAAGTTCAGCATTTCTTACTCTCGATCGAGGAAACCGGAGGGTGAATAGTCACGGGGGTTGCTTTGTTATTGCTCTTCAAAAAATAAAGCGGTCGGCGTTTGACTTCCGCGAGCGTCACACCCAAGTACTCGCCCACCATGGCAACCCCCAAGCACATAAATGAAGCCATTCCGAGCAGCAAGTGATGGATGTCGAAGGAGCCTGCCACGAGCGCTGCGAGCAGGAAACAGATACTGGAGACGAAGAAGCCGAAGCTAATGAGGCTGAATATACGCAGCGGCTTTCGAGAGAAACTGAGAACACTTTCAATGGCTAGATTGAACAGCCCAGCGGCGTTCCATTTGGTATTACCCGCATGACGAAAAGTGCGATTGTAGGGTAGCTCTATGGTACGAAAACCCACCCAGCCGATCAGGCTCTTAAGAATTCTGGAGCGTTCGTCTAGCGCTCTCAATGCAGCCAATGGCGCAGGGCCAATCAGACGGAAGTCACTGACATCCGCCGGGAGATCAACTTTCTCCACCAGTCGCTGCATGATCCAGTAGTAACTGCGCGCACTCATGCGCTTTAGCAAGGAATCGCCGGTTCGCAAGTCGCGTTGCATGTTCACAACGTCGTAACCCATCTGCCAGTGGTGCACCATGCTCGTAATGAGTTCAGGCGGGTCCTGCAGGTCCACGTCAATAAAGATCAATGCGCTACCGCGCGCGTGGTCGATGCCTGCACTTAACGCAGCCTCTTTGCCGAAGTTTCGGCTCAGGAACAGGCAGCGTACATCAGATCCATCCTGATAGTGGCGAAGTAAGTCTGCAGTACGGTCATTGCTTCCGTCGTCGATATAAAGAATCTCGCACGAGACAGGCAAACACCTTACGACGCGGGTGATGCGCTTGTGAAATTCGGGAATGGTTTGCTCTTCTTGAAAGCAGGGCACCACAATGGTTAACAAAGGATCAGGGCGTTCGGAAAGCCGATGTAATGTCTGCATGATTGAATGTCCAGAAACGGTGTGCGATGAATCCGAGCGCAGTTAGGATTAACGTCACCAATATCTGGGATATAAACGGTGACAGGTCAATTTTAATTAAGACCCACATGCCCATTCCATTACCGAGGTTTGTCGCCAACGAAATCAGCAAAAACCTAATGGGTTGAAGCTTACAATCTCCCTTCGCTATAAAGCAGAGCCTTTTATTACCAACATAGCTAACAAACGCGCCTAAGACGCCTCCGCTAACGCTGGCCAACACTGGATCAGCAAACCCGCTCGCGACCAGTGCAAGGAAAACAGAGTAATGCATTCCCGTTGCAATAGATCCGACCCCTAGATAACGAATAAATAACGCTACAATAGGCAAGTTTTTATTTTCCATCTGCGAAGCTTAAGGAGTTCAAAGTGAAAAAAAAGTGAAAATTACATGTGATTTCAGAGCTGAATAACTTCAACATGACTCGAAAATTACAATTTTGAAAAAAACAGATAATCCATATCACAAGTATAGATACCCCACATTACCCTGCTGCGAGTTGAATGGGTGACCACATAGTAAGTTTGTCTATCGCAGAGATTAGTTAGTGCAGAGAGACTGGAATCACAATTGTACGCTTCTAGGATTTCCCACATACCACAAGCTTCCAATTTACTCCACAGGTCGAAGTCTTAGAAATACACTGCCCCAATCATTCGGCCTCGCCAATTTTAGCCGTCTTAATATCAAAATATTCAAAAGGTTAAGTACCAAAAGCTCACTCTGAGCAAGCTGCGATCAGGTTAATCTAGGGAAAGTTACTATTGCTTAGCCATCAGGAGGGTCAACCAGATGTTATGAACTCGATCGTTCTGAATGCAGGTGTTCCAACCAAGTATATTAGCTATAACGTATTAAGGCTTGAGGGCGAGTAGCACCGTCGGTGCAACAATTTTTGCCTAGTACCACTCCAGGCGCCTTAAAAAACGCCAGGCATTGCCTGGCGCTTATTAAATGCCTAGCCATTCAAAAAATTCAGCTTTTGTTATTCGGGCATTGCGAGAATACAGAATAGCGAATCGTCTTGAGTTCACCCTGGGGGTCTTCGTAGCTCATCAATCGTGAATAAATCTGGCAAGTACGAGGGTCCTGGGATTGACGTACGAATTTCTCTACATCAATCTTCATGCCGTATTTATAGTCGACAATCTCTGGCATAGGCTTGTTATTTTTTTTCGCGTAGGCAGCCACGGCACTTTGGTGCTCCTGGATGTATTCCATCTGCTTCTTCTCCGAAAAAGTAGTGGCTTGCGAAGTCATAGAGCAAAAAACAAGTGCAGCTGCAACAATAAGCTTTTTCATAAGTTTCTCTCGATATCAATGTCACTGGATGCAACCTTATCAATTCATAGGCATCACCGGCATGACGGAAAACTTACAATTTTGAAAGGTGAAATATCGACCCTATAAAAACGAAAAAGCCCACAACTGTTGTTGTGGGCTTTTGTTTATCGGCTATCAGCTTTCTGCTTCATCGCCGTCATCATCCTTGCGATGTGCCCATTGATACAGAGCAGGCAACACCAGCAAGGTAAGTGCGGTGGAGGACAAGATACCGCCGATCACGACTGTAGCCAGCGGCCGCTGAACCTCTGCACCGGTACCGGTTGCCAGTGCCATAGGTATGAATCCCAGGGATGCAACAAGGGCAGTCATCAGCACTGGCCGTAATCGAGTCAATGCGCCTTCATCAACTGCGTGACGTAGGGTACGCCCTTCCTCACGTAGTCCGCGGATAAAGGAAATCATTACCAAACCGTTCAACACAGCTACACCGGAAAGCGCAATGAATCCGACCCCTGCCGAGATCGACAGCGGGATATCCCGCAGCCAAAGCGCGACTACGCCACCCGTGAGTGCGAATGGGATCCCGGTGAAGACCAGCATGCCATCCTTGAGGTTGTTGAACATCAAGAACAACAACGTCATGACCAACAGCAAAGCTACCGGAACAACTACCTGCAGACGTTTGGCTGCTGACTGCAGTTGCTCGAACTGACCACCCCACGTGGTCCAGTAGCCAGCGGGAATCTCCACGCCGGTTGCCAGAGCACTGCTCGCTTCTTCAACAAACGAACCAAGGTCACGCCCCCGAACGTTTGCGCTGACCACAACAACACGCTTACCGTTCTCTCGGCTTATCTGGTTCGGACCTAGCTGCAGATCCAGGCTAGCCACTTGGGACAGCGGAATGAAGCCGATTTGATTCGCCCCTTGTGCCGCATTCGGCGGCACGGGAATCAGCAAGCCGGACAACCCCGCTACATCTGTACGCAGTGTTTCAGATAGACGTACCACCATATCGAAGCGGCGATCGCCCTCATAAAGCGTGCCGGCCTGACGACCACCTACTGCGATTGCAATCGCATCTTGCACTGCGCCGATGTTCAGGCTGTAACGTGCTGCCTTCTCCCGATCAATATTGATGGTAAGTACAGGCAGGCCTGTAGTCTGCTCTACCTTCACCTCCGAAGACCCCTGGACACCCTTTAATGCAGTGGCTATCTTCGCTGCTGTTCGATTTAGAACGTCCATGTCATCGCCGAACACCTTGACGGCCACGTCACTGCGGACACCCGAAATGAGTTCGTTGAAGCGCAGTTGAATAGGTTGGGACAACTCATAGTTGCTGCCAGGCACACTTGCTGCAGCTTTCTGAACTTCAGCAATTAGCTCTTCACGCGATCGATTGGGATCTGGCCACTGGTCTTTCGGCTTCAGCATCACGTAAGCGTCTGAGATATTCGGCGGCATTGGATCGGAAGCAATTTCCGCTGTGCCGGTACGGGCAAACATTCGCTCGACCTCAGGCACCTGCTCAATGACGGCTTTTTCCAAGCGCTGCTGCATGTCTACGGACTGAGTCAAGCTAGTCCCCGGTACTCGTAAAGCCTGCAGCGCAAAATCCCCTTCACTCAGACTCGGAATGAACTCACTGCCCATTCGGCTCGCGAGCACACCACTTAGAACGACCAAGGCTATGGCGGCGGAAAATGCGATGCTTCTATGCTTAAGCACCCACTGCAGAACGGGAGCGTAACGCTGCCGTGCAATACGCATCACCATCCCCTCTTCTTCCTTGACCTTGCCTGTGACGAACATGGCAATTGCCGCAGGAACAAAGGTTACGGAGAGAATCATCGCGCCGACAAGTGCCATCACCACGGTAAATGCCATGGGGTGGAACATTTTTCCTTCGACACCGGTGAGTGCAAAGATCGGCAAATACACAACCATGATAATCAGCTGACCGAAGATCAAGGGGCGGCGAGCTTCCCGTGCAGCTGCAAAAACCTCGTGAAAGCGCTCGGCTTTGGTGAGCATCCGCCCATGCTTGTTTTGTGCATGAGCCAGGCGCCTGATTGCGTTCTCGACAATCACTACCGCCCCATCAACAATGATGCCAAAGTCGAGTGCGCCAAGGCTCATCAAGTTGGCACTGACCTTGTTGTTGAACATGCCTGTAAACGTGAACAACATGGACAACGGGATCACCATGGCAGTGATCAGTGCCGCACGGATGTTACCGAGGAACAGGAACAAGATAACGATTACAAGAATCGCCCCTTCAATCAGGTTCTTCTTCACTGTCGATATGGCTTTTTCAACCAAATTGGTACGGTCGTAGACGGTAACGGCAACAACGCCCTTGGGTAGGGTACGGTTAATGTCAGCCAGTTTGGCTGCAACAGCTTGAGATACTGTCCGGCTGTTTTCGCCGATCAGCATGAACACCGTACCCAATACAACCTCTCGACCGTTCTCAGTAGCAGCTCCAGAGCGGAGCTCTTTCCCGATGCTGACTTCAGCGACATTGCTGACTCGAATCGGCACGCCATCGACACTGGTAATCACAATATTGGCGATATCTTCGATACTGCCTACCTGGCCGGGTGCGCGGATGAGCAACTGCTCACCGCTGCGCTCGACGTAACCGGCGCCAACGTTGGCGTTGTTGCTTTCCAAGGCAGCGACCAGATCATTAAGAGTCAGCTTGTAAGTGGCCAGACGTTTCGGATCCGGAGCAATCAGGTACTGCTTGGCATAGCCACCAATGGTGTTGATCTCGGCCACACCCCGGACGTTGCGCAATTGTGGCTTGATTATCCAATCCTGGATCACGCGCAAATCAGTTGGTGTATAGGCCGTACCATCCTCTTTGACAGCGCCTTTCTCAGTCTCGACAGTCCACAGGAAGATCTCGCCGAGACCCGTTGATACAGGCCCCATCACTGCGTCTACGCCATCCGGCAACTGCTCCTTCGCTACCTGCAGTCGCTCGTTGACCTGTTGCCTAGCGAAGAAGATGTCGGTGCCGTCTTCAAAAATGACGGTGACCTGAGATAGTCCAGAGCGAGAAAGGGAACGAGTCTGCTGAAGGCCCGGCAAGCCAGCCATTGCCGTTTCAACTGGAAAGGTAATTCGCTGTTCGGTTTCCAACGGAGAGTAACCAGGAGCAGCAGTGTTGACCTGAACCTGTACGTTGGTAATATCTGGTACTGCATCAATAGGCAGCTTTTGATAGCTGTAGACACCGATACCGGCCATGATCAGCACGGCTATCATTACAACGATGCGCTGCTCAATGGCGAATCTTATGAGACGTTCAAACATGTGGAATGATCCTGTCAGTTCGCATCAGTGACTGTGCTCGGCACTAGCCTTGCCGAGCTCGGACTTGAGCGTGAAGCTGCCACTGGCTGCCACTTGGGCGCCGGATTGGAGGCCTTCGGTTATTTCCACATAGCCACCTGCACGGCGACCAAGCGTTACCGTGCGAGTGTCAAATCCCTCAGTGGTCCTGACGAATACCGCAGGCTTTTCCTCAACGGTCTGCACTGCGGATTCTGGAACGGCTACGGCCACCCGATCAGTCTGTGAAGTGACCGCGATGCTTACGAAAAGGCCTGGTCGCCAGGCTCCATTTGGATTGGTCAGCGTGACGCGAACGGTCGCTGCACGGTTCTGCTCACCCAGGAGGCTGCCTACATAACCAACCTTGCCGTCCACCTCAGCCTTCATGTCAGGCGAAGAAACCTTTACCGCACGGCCTGTCACAACCTTCCCCAAATCGCTCGGAGGAACTGCGAAGGTTGCCCACACCTGATTGAGGTCTGAAAGAATGAAAGCGTTGGTTGCCTCGCTGACAACCTCACCGACGGTCAGGTGCTTCTCCACGACAACTGCGTCGAAGGGCGCGCGAAGCTCGTAGCGGTTACCGCCGGCAGAATTGACCGATGCCCCGATAGCTCCGACCTTTTGCTTAGCATTGGCCAAGGATATATCTGCCTCTTGCAACCCTTGACGAGCCTGGAGGTAATCCTGTTCGGCGGAGATTTTGTCCTGCCACAACTGTTTCTCGCGGTCGAAGGTCAAACGTGCCAGTTCTACACGTCGTTGAGCGGCTTGTTGCTCACTGCGTAGATCGGAGATCTGTTGACTCGCAATCACCGCAAGGACTTGCCCCTTCTTAACCGACTCTCCGAGGTTGGCCTGAACGCTTTCTACAACGCCAGGTACGCGAGGCACGACATGCGCTGTATGGTCCTCGTCAAACCGTATCTCGCCAGGAAAAGTCACGACGGTGCTAAGTTCACGGGGAGCCGCAGCTTCGAGGACGACACCGGCAGCCTTGATCTGCTCAGCGCTAAGCGTCATCTTGCCTTCTTCCTCCTCTCCCTTTTCGCTGTCGCTGTGGCCCTCCTCACCGTGGCCATCATCCCCCCCCTCTTCAGCGGGTGCTGCGGCAATCTTCTTATGCTCATGGCCGTCCTCAGCGCCGTGTTCGGCATTACTGGCTGGCGGCTGCTCAGAACTAGAGTTCCAGGCGAAGCTGCCAAATCCAAGGGCTGCCACAGCGACTACCGCCAGTGCGATCTTACGTTTGTT
This sequence comes from Pseudomonas sp. Y39-6, assembly GCF_023651955.1. Taxonomy (NCBI): domain Bacteria; kingdom Pseudomonadati; phylum Pseudomonadota; class Gammaproteobacteria; order Pseudomonadales; family Pseudomonadaceae; genus Pseudomonas; species Pseudomonas sp. Y39-6. Next base: position 1,313,855 of record NZ_CP069594.1, read on the forward strand.
GTCCATTGTTACTCCTGCTGATCGTAGGTAGCGGCTTATTCAAAGACGCGTACCGAGGAAAATGTCTAGGCGTTCAGCGAAAACTGGCATTCGATCCGACGTCGCCATAAACCCTTTCCACCTGCGCACGCGCATTGGTTGCAGCCGCCAACGAGTCGAGGTACTGGCCACGAGCGACTATCAAGGTGCGCTGCGCATCCAGCACTTCGATGAAGCCGAATTTGCCCATCTCAAATCCACGCGTTGCGGTATCCACGGCCAGTTGAGCTGAAGGCAGAATCGTCTTGTCGTAAGACTCGACCTCTTGCATGGCGGTAGCCCACTGGTTAACTGCGGTTTGGGTTTCGGAGCGTAGCCTTAGCTCTACAGCGTTTCGTTGGTCTCGGGCCTGATCTGCGCGGCGAGAAGCGGAAAGAATGTTGCCCTGATTACGATCAAAGAGCGGCAAAGGCATCGACAGCCCCACGAGGTTGACCCGCTCGCGAACAGACCGGTCATATTGGCTACCCACACTCACAGTGAGATTCGGGATACGTTGGGCCTTTTCCGACCCGAGTGAGGCATCGCTCTTGTCTATTTGAGCAAGCGCCTGTCGCATCTCTGCAGTTTGATCAAGCTTCGCCAATAATTCTGCGGCCTGCGGCGGAATGCCGGGAGATAGGTTTGGCGAGTCCAGACGATCAAATGCAGTAGCCGAGCTGCCTATTACCTGGGCCAATTGCTGGTAAGCCGTTGACTTCGCTGTTTCAGCGCGCCTTACCTGTAACTTGGCTTCAGCCAACTGCACCTGGGCGCGCGTAGCCTCCACCGGTGAGGACTTACCGGCGCGCACCCGACCATCGACTATGCGCAGACCGCGTTCGGTGAGCTCCAAAGATTGTTTTGCCAGGTTCAAGCCTGTCTGAGCCCTTAAGGCGGCGTAGAAAAACTGGACAACATCCGCACGAAGACCATTGACTCGTCGGTCCAGCTCTAGCTGCGCGACGGTTTGACCGTAGGTGGCAACTTCGATACGAGCACTTCGTTTGCCACCCAACTCTAAAGGCTGACTAAGGGTGACTGTGGTCGTGCTTGTATTACGACGGGTGTCTTCCACGTCATACGAAATTTCAGGATTAGGGATGAGTCCCGCTTGCTTGCGAACTCCTTCCGAGATGCCGATTTCCTGACGCGCAGCTGCAAGATCGGGGTTAGCATCCATTGCAGTGGAAAGCGCTTCGGCCAGGCTAATACTCTGAGCAAATGCGGCTGGCACGATCGCTCCTGAAAGGAGCGTACAGAATGCAATGGCTCTCAAGGGAAAGACAAAGACAGAGGTTTTAGATAAAACGTTGTGATTATACCAGGGCACTTTATGGTCCTCGTGCACAAACTTTGATAAAGCTTGGCGAGAACGTATTTACAGCCGCCAAGCTCCACTGGATCAGGTGATGGCACTCTAATCAGCGATCGCTATCAGTGGGGTGGCTGTAAAATTACAATTTCGTTAGAAAGTACGTTCGACATTAAAATTTCCCGCCCAGTTGCGCACGGGACAAGCTATTGAGTAAATCAGTCCGCAGCTACAAAACGTCCTTAAATACGACAGATAACAATTAGATTGCCAAATTGTAATTTTTCTATCACCAATCCGTTATCTTTGATCTGCAACTATCATGTCAGGTCCTACGCAGGTGCCCGGCCGGGCCACAAAAAAAATATAGCCGTGTCGGTAAATCAAAATAAAAGCTGCCGTAATCAAAGGGGCATCAAATGAAAATTAAAGTACCGTTGTGTGTGTTGGCAGCTTCTGCTTTTTCCATAAGCTATACAGCTATAGCAAACGCGGAAGATAAGTCATCAGAAGGTTTTATTGACGGTAGCAGCCTCACTGTTTTAAACCGAAACTTCTATTTCAATCGTGATAATCGCAGCTCTTCTGCGCCAACGTTCAATAGCGGCAAGGGAAACACCAACGGATATTCTGAAGCTTGGGCGCATGCGATAATTTCTAAATTCAACTCGGGCTTCACCCAAGGCACCGTCGGCTTTGGTTTAGATGCCTTCGCTATGATCGGCCTCAAGCTCGATACAGGCGATGGCCGTAACGGCGGCCGAAGCTCCTTCGATGTGTTGCCAGTTGATGGAAAGGGCCAGGCCCGTGATGAATACACGAAGGTTGGGGGGGCTGCCAAAGTCCGCCTGTTCGATACCGTAGTGAAATTGGGTGATGTCTTCCCAGCGACACCAGTCGTTGCATCAGGAGACGCACGTCTACTGCCAGAAAGCTTCCGCGGTGTAACGGTTGAAAACACCAGCATGCAAGGCCTCACCCTGCAGGGTGGTAGACTACACGCGATGAGCCAACCAGTATCCAGCGACCTGAACGATAACTTCGTGACCTTCTATGGCGGCCCAGTCAACTCGCCTTGGATCGGTTACGGTGGCGGCGATTACAAGGTCAACGACAGTGTTACTGTAAGTCTCTATGCCAGCCAGCTAAAAGATGTATGGAATCAATACTACGCCGGGACAAGCGTCTCCTACCCGCTTAGCAATGATTTGACCCTGATCAGCGGCTTTAATTACTATAAAGCTGTTGACGAAGGCAAGAAACGTTTGGGTGAGTTCGATAATAATATCTGGAGCGCCAAGCTCGGCGTCAGGTATGGTGCACACACCCTCGCACTGTCGCATCAGCGTAACAATGGCGATGACGATTTCGACTATTTACGTCAATCAGACTCGATATTCGTCGACAACTCAATTCAGTACAGCGATTTCAACTCGCCAAAAGAACGCTCTTGGATGCTGCGCTACGACCTAAACATGACCGACTACGGTATTCCAGGCCTTTCGTTCATGACTCGCTATGCCAAAGGCTCTGGCGCGGACTACTCTAATGCCAATCAGTTTTACATGCGTACCGATGACAATGGCAATCCGCTCACCAATCAGAAACGTTGGGAGCGTGACATTGAGGTTAAATACGTAGTGCAAACAGGAGCTGCCAAAGACCTTTCTTTGAGATTGCGCCAAGCAAATACACGAGCAACTGCTTTCGAATCGGATTTGGATGAAGTGCGCCTGATCGTTGAATACCCACTTTCGGTACTATAAGCCATTGCGTTGCTCTGCTACTCCTCCAGCCGGAACTTCTGAAAAGCAAATCGCTAGTTCAACGAATTCACCTTGAGTTGCTTAAATGCTCCTTTGGTAAAAGGTGAATATTTTACGCCCTTCGGGGCGTTTTTTTTTTACTAAAATTCCAATACCTGTTCAAGGATGTGCATGGCATCCCGATGGAGTTCATGGCTGCACCAGTGGCCCACGTCCTCAACGTGAGAGTCGACCCCATCATCTGAACGGAACAGAGCGCCCACGACAAATAGAACAACCCAATATTTCATAAGGTAAATTCACCTAATGGGGGAGGGTCCGCAATTGACAAACCCAGATGGCGACACATTAACCTGCGAGGTTATCAAGCGTATTGCTTAACAATTACAAGTCCGTTATTTAAGCCACGGACAGTTAGTTTTGATTTACCATTCCCCCCAATGATGACTGCGCACTTGCGTGGTTAAAACTGCTGAGTAATATCGAGACAAAATCCAATGCGAATTCTGGTAATTGAGGATGAAGTAAAAACTGCTGAATATGTACGCCAGGGCCTCACTGAGTGCGGATATGTAGTGGATTGCGTACATACCGGCTCTGACGGGCTATTTCTGGCCAAGCAGCACATGTACGAACTCATTATTCTAGATATCAATCTTCCAGAGATGGATGGTTGGCAAGTTCTAGAACTATTACGACGGAAAGATTGCTCTTCGCGTATTATGATGCTCACTGCCCGCAGCCGACTAATCGATAAAGTCAGAGGTTTGGAGAATGGAGCTGATGACTACCTAATTAAACCCTTCGAATTCCCCGAATTGCTTGCTCGAGTTCGCGCATTGATGCGTAGGTCGGATAGTGCTGCATCTGTAGAAATTATTCGCGTAGCTGACCTTGAGTTGGATCAAAGCCGCCACAGAGCGTTCAGAGATGGTCAGCGTATAGACTTAACAACAAAGGAGTTTGCTCTGCTGCACTATCTAATGCGGAATACGGGCATTGTTCTGAGCCGCACACAAATCATATCTCAAGTGTGGGATATGAATTTTGACTGCGACACTAATGTCGTTGAGGTTTCCATAAGAAGACTTAGAGCCAAGATGGACGACCCTTTTGAGAGTAAGTTAATTCACACACTTAGAGGCGTGGGATATGTTCTAGAAAAACGCTAGATTTACATTATTAAAAATAATGAACGTGCGAATAATATTTGATGCTTTCAAATAATGCCCCGTTCAAAATCCTTGGTAGCAATATAAAGCGCTCAAATTCAGACTATTAAAAGTGTTCGTTCAGGAGGGTGTTTTTAGCAGAGCAGTCAGGAAAGCCTTAAATTTTAATATGTCGCCAAATTCATGCTCCCAAGTGGCGCTCCGCAGATTCACTACTTTGAGATTGACATCATCGAAATGGCGCCGCCATAGGGCAATTACTTGTCGAATACTGCAGAGAAAATCTTACTGCCGCCTTGTTGTTGGTCTTGTAAAGACCTGTAAGCCTTCAGCCACTTCCCGGCCTCCCGCTCAGCTCTTGTTCTCTCGAACAGCATCTGGGTCTGAGACTCAAGTGCTAACTCAAAGCGCTTCTTAAGATCAATGTTTTCTTGTTTTATCTCTTCAATTTTTTTTGGCAGCCTCACCACGTTGAGGCAATTTTCTTTTTCCATTTTTTAAAACTATATCCCTCACTTAATAATATTTAGTATTTGATCAAGCTATGAGGGATCGAGACCTACCAGTCTCGTCGTCTACGGCGGACAACGTGAATTCTACCTTGGCTTTGCGCTGCATTTCTAAATTTTTATGATTACGGGGCACGTTGTTTACCAGCCTCTCAAAAGCATCGCTTATAATATCAAGCTCGTCAATAGAGCGTTTTCGAAAATTAGTCATTGATATTAAATTGCCGCCTATTCCGACTAATTACCCAAAGACAAAATCCTTATAGTTTTTCGCCTGTTCAGCCTGTTTACGGATAACAGCGAATGAAGATTCACTCTTAGGCATATCCGAAGTCAAGAAATTCGAATATTCTGAATATCGATATTTCCAGAATGATAAATGGCTTCTGTTAATAATAAAAAATTGACATCCTAAACATACGCTAAGCTGCTGAGTTTTATAATTAGGTGCTCTACCTATCGGGGCCTTCTTCCGCATACTCGATGTCACTGCAACTGCGAATCATCTAGAGGAAGACCAGTGGCGTGCGGTGCGAACCAGATAACCAATCCTTTTTCAAACAAAAAAGTGTCTAACATCAGCCCATCCTTGGGCCTTATTTTGACCCTTTTGCTATCGTGGATACCACATAAAGCGTTAACCAAAGTAGGAGAAAATCCTCTTCTAACAACAAACTTTGACTGACGGGAGGAGGCCACCATAACAACCACTGTCGAGTCCGCGACTAGACAATAGGCGCGTCCAGGAAAGTAAAATCCAACCTAATCTGTTGCCGCTGACCGAAAACTGACCCATTGGGTCAGTTTTCAATCGGCGCCAACATACGACAATTTCGCGGGCATCCGACAGAGCTTCGGCGGCACGTTTGAAATCTGACATCAGAAAGCTCCTCGGTAAGGAGCCAGGAGACTTAAGCGAACTTGGGACTGATCGTCGACTTGCGCCTCAGGTAGAGGGGAGCGTACATCTGGTGACTGGCTGATTTGGGAGCCGGCACTGATATCCTAGGGCGGTGATTTTCCAAGCGCTTTTTCGAGAACCACACCTGTGATGTCTTTTTTTTGCGAAGGTCCAGCTCTCCCATTTTGTAAACACCGCGAGAGGTGCGATATACAACAGCACTTTCTTGAGTTGCTATGCCTTGGAAGCAAATAATTTGGTCCAGGTCCTCCAAACTCCATCTGCCGGAACGGGTCAGGGCTGGTGGGCACAGCATCTGCACGTGACTGATGACAACGTCAGGAGCAGCATTCATATAGTACTGAAGTTCATACGCACAGCTGACCATCGCAGCGCGATCACTCATCCCTGTCTGGGCTGAGGTAATGGTGATAAGAAATCCCACCCCCTCTAGTTCACAGTGTGTCCTAGTGAAAACTTTACGTTCTGCAGGGTCAAGTATGTATATCAATTGCCAACCCATTCCCGATTCAGTCCGTGCCGCTCGTACACTCACAGTGGAAAAATATTCGGTATCGCAGGACTCATCTCGACTGCGTTGTGAGTGTTTGAGGATTTGTAGAACGTTCCTGGAAGGATGAGGATTCCAAGCTTACGCGCTATATATGCATTTTATACCCCCACGATGTGATGCGTCAAAGCGTGGCTTTATTCTCTCTTTTGTGAGTACACGGAAGAGAGATGGATTATTTGGAGGCTTTGGGGCAGGTCATAAGGGAAGTCCGGGTTGCTGCTGGGCTCAGTCGAGAGGGCTGTGCACAAGTCCTAAATCGAGATCATCTTGCCAAGGTCGAACAAGGACGCCTGGCCATTTCTGTTCTCAAACTCTATTCTTTATGCGAATGCCTAGGCATCTCCCTCAGCCTTGTGCTTATGGCTGTGGAGGCGCGCATGGTTGGTATCGACCTTGAAGCCTATCGGCATCAGCAAGAACGTGATTTAAACCGACTTGTCGGAGCTGGCCTGCTGAGTAGTGTTATCAATCATGGTGCGAGCCGCGGGGTACGTGGAAAGCGGGCAGAAGATAATCGTTTGGCCATCCAGACTTTGCAAACCGAAGGATTAGCAAAAATGGAGATCGTTCGTAGACTGGGTGTCAGTCGCGCCACAGTCGACCGTTATTGGCTGAAGCGATGAGCGACCAAACACTCCCGAGGGGGTTGTAATTTTAAAAATATTCCAAACATTCCCATTATGCTGGAGCTTAGTTTGCATAAGCTCCAAACGCTTACTAAACGGTCAATCACGTTCGAAGGCTCTGACCTATTTCATCCTTCAGTACCAGTAGCTTCAGAAAGCTCGCTCAAAGCGCCCACATTGTTTTTGAAAGCTGCTGCAAACACTGAGCGATTTTTAGCCATGTAGATGCTCACATCCTCTGCGTGTTTCTCAGATAGCCCCGGTACATGCTTCATCAGTGTGTCCGTCAGCAGCTCCGCCAGCTCAAGCATTTGATCATGCGCATCAGCGAGTTTGCGGTCCACAAAAGTAGTCTCCAGGTCTCGGGTACTGCGATAAAGAGTCTCAACTGCCATTTTGGCCTCGTCGTCTGTCTGTCCAGCGTGTATGAGGAAGCATTTGTTCAAATCAAATGCTGGCCGATGAATCTTGCGAACTGTTGCGCTAAAGCCCTACGAGCTAACTAGGCAGGGTGGCAAAAGCGAAAACTAGGCAGGATAATTGGTTTCGAAGGACAATATTTCTCCATCTGGATACGTAGGCTGCTGATACTACGGCAGTTTTAGATGCAGCTACCCCGACCAATGGCCTATCTAGGCAGTCCGCTAGTCCGCAAAACGATAAACAAACGCTCCAGATCTCGGCTGCTGCGGTATACCACTTCGACGGCCATTCACCACCTCACATGCCTTCACGATAGTTGTCTTTTGCGACTACTGTATTTATATACAGCTAAAAGGGTAAGCCAAACCGTGGGGTTTGGGTAGCAGTTTTTTAATGTAGCCCGGAAATACAGGTTTGGAGTGTCTCATGTCACCCCGCCATCATCTTACCCCTGCCGCTGGCCTTTTTTCTGCATGCAGAACAACCGTCACGTCCAAGCGGCACTATCCGGTCGAGCCGACCTAAGGAAGCATCATCGTGAAAATCAACCGGGTCGAAAAGCTGCGTCAGAATGTCCACGGGCTGGCCGAGTCGCTGGGTAATCTGTTTGTCGAGTCGTTCGACTACCTGGCGTTGTTCGCTATCGGTGCGGTGACCGCCTGGGCGGCGGTGATGGAATTTCTGGGGATGCTGGAGAACGGGCACATCAAGATCGATGACATCTTGCTGTTGTTCATCTACCTGGAATTGGGCGCCATGGTCGGGATTTACTTCAAAACGAACCTACCTGAATCTAACATTTTTTCTTATAGGCAAAAAAAGGGTGAAACCCCTATGATTTCTGGTCTTTGGCGCGCTTGAAGGCGGGCTAGGCTGTTTTTTTCTGTGATGGATGGTGTGAGCTATGAGTGAAATTCGTGGGATTGAGAAGCTGCGCAAAAGCTTGCACAGTGGCGCTGATTCGGTAGGAAATTTGGTGGTTGAGGCTTTCCACTACCTGGCTCTGTTCGGCATTGCGGCTATAACGGTATGGGCCGCTATCAGTGCCTTTATAGGTATGCTGGGGCAAGAGAAAATCAGCGTTGATGACATTCTATTGCTATTCATTTATTTAGAATTGTTAGCAATGAGCGGGATTTATTTTAAAACAAATCATATGCCCTTGCGATTTTTGCTGTACATCGGCGTGACTGCATTAATTCGGCTTTTGATTAGCGATGTTTCGCACCATAACGCGCCGGACCTTGGCATTATTTACGTGTGTGGCGGGGTGCTTCTTTTAGCCCTTTCGATTCTCGTTGTTAGGTTTTCGTCTTCTAAATTTCCATCAGTGAAAGAAAAAATAGAAAGCTGATGTGTGTGTTAGGGTTTGTAATTTTTTAGTAAGGACTTATGTCTTTTTTGTTGTTTGATTTGTTGATTTGTTGATTTGTTAAGGTTTTTAAGGTGAGTTAAGTTTTAGTTTTTGTAAAAAAGGATTTTTAAGTGAAAAACAACAAGAGAAATTTCTCAAATAAATACTCTGATGTTCGTAATAGTATTTTGAAATACTCGCGTGATTCCGTTTTCACTCTCGCTATGAACTATTTGGCTATGGAGAATAGTTCTGGCGGAAAATCGTTTATGATTCAGGATGCCCAGTGGTTGATTTTTATGATGATTAAAATCTCATCATCAAGCACAGGTGTTTTAAAAATGAATGATACTGATTTTGTTAGGCTCTGTAATAAGCTGTTTAGATTGCAAGACTATCTTATTGATGCTGACCCTGCAAATTTATTATTGAGATTCAGACCGTTGATTTATCAGCAGTCGCTGCTTCGCAAGGATGTACCGGAGTGTATGAGAAGTCTTGCAAGGCAATGCAAGATTCTAGGTGGTAACGAGTTTTACGAAAAAACTTTCCATGAGATTACTGGTGTCGGAGTCGCTAGCTATTTCACTATCTGGCTGAATATTTTAGTTCAGGCGACAGGCAAGAAAGGTAGTGGGTCTTTTGAACTAAATATCATAGACCTGTTATATCGTGTTCAAAAAGTCGTACCATTATATCAAGTGGTGAATTTTTTCGTTTTTTTCGGAGTTCGTTATAGTGATTTGCCAACTTTTTTCGCCAGATTTAGTGGTAGTGCTGGAACGGTTGACGATTATTATTATGATACGCCTTTAAAGAAAAAACCTTTTTTGGTGTCAGGTAAAAAAATCTATCTATTCTCGGAAAAGCTTTTGCTGTCATGCTTTCCATTACTTTTAATTCAGACAATCAAGGATGCAAGAGTTGAGGACGCAAAAGCCCAGCTAGGACTGGATGTCGAGGCATATATTGGCGGATTATTAAAAAAGACAGCTTTAAAGGTTTTTGATGAAAAGGCTTTGAAAACTATTTATCGAGAAAATAATATTCCCTCGCTGGGTTCTAAAGTCACTGATTTTGCAATAGATGGTGAGAGTGTTGTTTTGCTCGAAAGTAAGGCGATTGAGCAAACGGATTGGCTCAAAGTCAACACTGACCCGGTAGAGCTAAAAAAGAGGCTGGACCAAGACTTCATTAAGGCTGTTATACAAGCAGAAAAGTGCGCGATGTTTCTTTCTCAAACCGAAGAATTTCGGGGGCGAAACTTTAAGGCTGTTGTCGTGACTTATGATGATTTTGGGATTTCAACTGCTTCCAGTATCAAACAGCTAATAGGGGTGGATATAGAGGATGAAGTTAAGAAGCAGTGTAATGGTGAATGCCCTATATCTCTAGATGATATAGTTTTTATTGCTATCTCTGATTTCGAGGCGTTGACATTTGCTATAGAGAATGAAATGGTAAAACTAGACGAAATCATTGAGGAGTGTCTTGGTGAACAATCCTTTAATACTGGTATGTCTTTCCGGAAAGCCATAATGGATAGGTGTGAGTTTGATGTTTATAAACAGGCCGGTGATGTTCTTACGTCAGACGATAGTTTTATTCAGCAGCTTGTAAATTTTAGTAATAGTGGTCACGCATTAAATGTACAAAGGCCGCAGGAATTAATCGTTATGCACGACGAGGTGATGCGGTCTATAAATTTTAGTTTTTTATAGTTTGTTGTCGATGGTGCTTACGTGTTCGAGTATCGGCTTGCTTTGAATTAATGCAGGTATCCCCATTTTTGCATCGATGTGGCACAATGCTATGCGGTAGAGTCTAAAACTGTCATTTTCTGGAGTTGGTTATGAGTGATGGAATATCGAAGGAAGAGTTTGACGATCTGTTCAGTAAAGTTTACGAAGAGCGTAAGCCGAATTTTGATGAGCATGTCAATGTTGCTGTAGTTGGCAAGGTGAGCGCTGGTAAAAGTTCTTTGCTAAACGCTGTTCTTGGTTGCACTCGGAAAGACCCTCTCGCAAAAGTCGGTGCTAGCTCGGGCGTCACCACAAAAGTCACTGCTTATAAGCTTGATGAACAGGTTTTAATCATCGACTGTCCGGGACTCGATGATGTTCGTGAAGAGAATAGCGAAGAGACTGTAGAGTTCTTAAAAAATATTGATCTAGGTCTTTTTGTAGTCACTGGTTCGGCTGACGCCTCGCAGGCGGCGAATTTTGAGGATCTTAAGAAAAGCTCAAGTAAAGTATTCGTTGTTCTAAATAAAATTGATGAATGGGACGATCTGCAAGAGTCGGCTTATGAAGATGTTAAAGAACAGTGGTGTAAAATACTGGGCGTAGATAAGGTTTTCGGAACCTGCACCAAAGGGTTTGATCCGAAAATGCGTGAGTCAGCACCGATGGATATTCGAGGTGTTGATGAGTTAAGGACAGAAATTTTTGTCTTCTTGAACACCGAAGGCAAAGCTCTGCTCCTTGCGAGGCATCTTCGAAACAAGGAGAACTATGCAGTTGGAATTATTGGCGCTGCCATTGTTGCAGTTGCAGGCGAGGCGTTCATTCCTGGGAGTGCTGCATACATTACTGCTACGCAAGTGGTAGCTATTACCTCCCTCAATTATTTATACAAAGGCGAGGTTCTAAATAAATCTTCTGCGCTCGCCTTGTTGCCGACATTCGCTGGTGAAACGCTAGGTATGTCGGCATTCTTGATTGCTAAATCCTTCCTTCCTCCAACACTCATTCTTGATGCGGCGGCAGCCGCGATCGCAGTAGTTATTACGTTTGCTATGCTGGCTGCTGTCAAGTGGATGTTGGAGAATGATCACTCGTTGGATGAAAAGGATTTGCTGAAAAAAGTCTTTGGCGATTTCAAAGATATTGCCGGTGAGTTGAAAGCTACCAAGCCTAGTGATTTGAGAAACAAGGCTAATATTATTGCTTTGATAAGTAGATTGCTGAAAAAATCTATCTAATACTAGATTGGGGTTATTTTTATGGCCCCTTTTCTGATTGGTTATGCCTCCATCCGCTTAATAGTTTTTGAAAACTGATGTGAGCGAAAAATATTAAATCTTTTTTCAAAAATTTCCGGAAAATTCGTCAAGACCAACCACATGCCGGTGCGCTTCCTGATCTACGTGGCGATCACCGCGCTGACGCGTCTGCTGATCTCCAACGTGTCCCACCACAACCCGCCGGACATCGGCATCATCTACCTGTGCGGCGGGATTCTGTTGTTGGCGTTCTCGATTCTGGTGGTGCGCTACGCGTCGTCGGCGTTTCCCTCGGTGAAGGTGCAAGGCCCGCACCGCAAGGGCGAGAGCCTTGAAACAGAGAAAGGTGAGCTTTAAAGCCTGACGCTGAAGGGTTGGGGACGGGTGGGCGGTCGCTGCAACAGCTTGTGACTGTCCCCGTCCGTCATCACTGCCAGGATTTCCATGGCGCTGTGGCCCTGCTCGATGGCAATGCCGAACTGGATGCTTTGCACCAGGCGCTTGAGCCGTTGCGGGTCGTTGCGTTGTGCGGCGCTGATCATGCGCTTGACCACCACGCCCTGCTCATTCGAGAGGGTCAGCATGATGCTGCCATCCAGGCGCTGGATGCTCAGGTTGACCCGGTATTGTGGGGTGAAGGTGTCGGTGATGATCTGAAAAGGATTGTCCATGGTGCGTTACCGCCTGATAAGAACATGCAGTCATTGACGACCGAGGTCTGGATTAGTTCGCGTTGCCTGACCACCGGCCACTCCGTCGCTGAGGGTTCACAACATCCGTTTGCCTCATCAGCTGTACAGCAAGGGCCGTGCCGTACAGCGACCTGTCTGACGCTGGAACACACCTGTGGGAGAGGGCTGGCCCGCGATTGCGGGGGATCAGCTCATGAATCCTCGGCTGAGAGACGGCTATCGCGGGCGAGCCGGTTCCCACATGGGTTGGCGTCGTGCTTTGTTTCAGGGCAATAGCGAGAATGCGGTGCATGATTGGTCGGCGGCGCAAGCAGGCACGCGCGGGGCAACGATGAAGATTGCGGGGCATAGGAAGATGTAACTAACTCCCCACCCTACCAGCGTTTTTGCTTGTAGTCAGGGTTAATTTGTAATGTGGGATTTATCTTTGCAAAGGGGTTGAATTGTTTCTCTGACTGCTCAATTGTGTAATCAAGAGGTCATGGTTTCACCACCCCGGTGTTGCAGTTTGTGACCTCTCGCGAGCTAGCTGAAATAAGGGAAGAACTATGCAAATCCAAGTCAATAGCGATAACCATATTGAAAGCAGCATCCGACTGGAGGAGTGGGTACGTAATACCATTGAAAGCACGCTCGAACGTTATGAAGAAGACCTGACCCGCGTTGAGGTCTACCTGCGGGATGAGAACGGCGACAAGCCCGGTCCCCACGATTTAAGCTGCCGCCTGGAAGCACGGCCAAAGGGCCATCAACCGCTTTCGGTGCTGCATAAAGCCGATACGCTGGAACTGGCGATCGACGGTGCCGCGACCAAGCTGGACCATGCGTTGGAACACCTGTTCGGCAAACTGCAAGGCAAGCCACGCGCTGCCGCGAAAAATGTGCCGGCCAACAAAGTGAATGATGACGCGCTTGAAGAGGAATTCCTGGAAAACGAAAACGCTGCAATTAACAGCTGACAGTTTTTTCATTCCCCACTGAGAACGGGCCTGCAGATGCAGGCCCGTTTTTGTTTACCTGCTGCGTCGGAAAAAATACCCGCTCAACCACGCCAACCCACACGCCCCTACGCCCGCAAACAACATCGCCCAACCTGCGCCGTGGCGCAGCGCCGCTTGGGCATCCGCGCGCGCCAGCCCCATCGAGCTCAGCACTTCCAGCTTGCCCGCTGCAATGTGCTGACTGATCGCGGGCCAATCCAGTGCGCTGGTTTCGGGCAGCACTTCGGCCAGTTGATGGCTGATCCCCAGCAAGAGCACCAAACCCATCAGCGCAATATTCAGCGCCAGGGTGATCAGCCGCGCACTGAGGTCGATACCCGAGGCCATGCCGGCGCGATCCGCCGAGACCGAGCCGGTGGTGGTGTTGGTGGTCGGTGAGTTGGTCAGCGCCAAGCCCACGCCGGCCATCGCGCAACTGAACAGCACCAGCACGATGTTTGGATGCGCGGCGCCATTGGCGGCGGCCATGGCCAGAAAGCCGGTGCCCATCACCCCCAGGCCCAGCGGGATGATGCGTGCGGCGCCGTAGCGCAGGGCCAGGCGTTCGGCCAGCGGCGGTACCAGCAAGGTGGGCAGGGTATAGGCGAGCAGGGCGCTGCCGGTGGTCAGGGTGTCGTAGCCCAGGCCCGCCTGGAAGTACAACGGCAGGTAGATCATGAACGGCCAGAAGCTGAAGTTCATGCCGATCGACCCCATCAACGCGCCGTTGAAGCGTTGGATGCGAAACACCGAAAAATCGAACATCGGATGGGCGCTGCGCCGCTCAATCAAGCTGAACAGCAGCAGCGCGGCCAGCGACAGGCCGGCCCAGCCCAGCATGGCCGGTGCGCCAAAGCCATTCTCGGTGCCTTGGGTGATGAAATAAACCAACGCAAACACCGACAGCGTCAAGGTGAGCATGCCGGCGATATCGAGGCGATGGCTGGCCGGGTCGCGCGACTCCTGCACGCTGACATGCAGCAGCACCAGAGTCAGCAAGGTCAGCGGCACATGTACGAGAAACACCCAGCGCCAGTCCGCCACCGCCAGGATCAACGCCCCGACCATCGGCCCGAAGCCCAGGCCCAGGCCCGCGATCACGCCCCACACCGCAAAAGCCCGCGCCCGCGCCGCCGGTTCACGGAACTGGTGCGACAAAATCGCGAACTGGCAGATCATCATCGCCCCGGCGCCCACGCCCTGGACGAAACGCGCCGTGATCAGCTGGGACGCGTCTTCAGCCAGCCCGCAGGCCAGTGAGGCCAAGCCAAACAGCCACAGGCACAGCACCAGCATGCGTCGCCGGCCAAAGCGGTCGGCCAGCGTGCCGGCAGCCATCAGTACGCTGGTGCAGGCCAGGGTGTAGGCGTTCATGATCCATTGGGCATCCTGGAAACCCGTGCCCAATTGTTGTTCCAGCGTGGGCAGGATCACCGGCACGCTGGAGATTTCCAGGCCGAACATCAGCGCCACCAGGCACACGGCGGTGAGGGCGAGCGCGTTTCTGGCGGAGCTTGATGGGCTGACAGCCGATACAGCGACGGCGGGAGGCATGGGGTCTTCCTTTCGAGAGGTGGAGCGTGTCATTCTCGCGGGAAGTGGATTCTTTATTCGTGACAAGTTTTCCTTCAATCAGGGAATCAAAGGCGACAATTACAGCATGGCCACCCCACGTTTTGATGGCGTTGAACTCTTTCTGCAGATCGTCGAGAGCGGCAACCTGACCGAAGCCGCCGAACGGCTGAACCTCACCCGTTCGGCCGTGGGCAAAGGCTTGGCGCGCCTCGAGGCGCGCCTGGGCACGTGCCTGTTGCAGCGTTCCACCCGCCGCCAGCGGTTGACTGAGGACGGGCAGGCTTATTACGAGCATTGCCTGCGCGCGCTGGCCGAGCTGGAAGCGGCCGAATCCGTGCTCGAAAGCGGTCGGCAGCAGCCTCGCGGGCGCTTGAGGGCGAGCTTGCCGCTGGCTTTCGGGCATCACTATGCGGCGCCGGCGTTGTGGGGCTTGCTGGATCGTTTTGCGCAGTTGGAGATTGATATTTCGTTTTCTGACCGGCTGATCGACGTGGCCCAGGAAGGCTTCGACCTGGCGGTGCGAATCGGCGCGTTACCCGACACCGACCGCTTGAGCGCGCGGCGCCTGGGCGAACAGGCCATCGGCCTGGCGGCGGCGCCGGCGTATTTGCGCCGCGTCGGTCGAATCGAGTGTCTCGAAGATTTGGCCGGGCACCGCGGCATTGCCTACCGCTGCAATGCGCCGCGCCTGGAGTGGGAACTCAATGATGCCCAAGGCCGCCCGCACCGCGCGCGGGTCGCCTCGCCGCTGATGATGGACGACCTCCAGGCCGTGGCCGATGCCGCCATCGCTGGCGTGGGCCTGGCCTGGTTGCCGAGCTGGCTGATCGCGCACTATGTGCTGCGCGGGCAGCTGGAAGCGGTACTGCCGAGCTACCGCGAGCAACCCGCGCCGATCCATGTGATCTGGCCCACCGCGGCGCACATGCCGGCCAAGACGCGCTGCGACATCGACGCCCTGGTCGCGGGCACCCCGAGTTGCCTGGCGGGCAGCTAGATCTCACGCCTTCGAGCAGGTGATTCATCCGTTCTCTTTTGCTTATGAGAATATTTATCATTAATATTGCGCTCTGATGAACCTGGCGCTCCCCGCATGAAAAGCAAAACCTCGCTTCCCGCCGCTTACCGCCTCGCTGTCACGTCACGCGCATTGGCCGCTGTGGTCGGCGGCTATCTGATGGCGTCTCTGGCCGCCGTCTGCCTGGCGCTGTGGCTGCCCACGTCCCGCGCCGACGCAGTGATCACCGGGATGATGAGTTCGTTTGTGTTCTACCTGTTGGCGGTGCTGTGGTGCTTTGCCTGCCGCACGGCATGGCGTGCCTGGTGTGGCGTGATGCTGCCGAGCGCGTTGTTCGCGACCCTGGCAGGTGTGGGTGTATGGATGGCACGCACATGAAAGAAGGATTCCGCCAGGCCATGGCCTGGTTGCACACTTGGGCCGGACTGATCTTTGGCTGGCTGCTGTTTGCGATTTTCCTGACGGGCACCTTGTCGTATTTCAAGGATGAAATCAGCCATTGGACCCAGCCCGAAGTGCAGGCCAGGCCGTTGGACGATGGGCGCAGCCTCGCGGTGGCCCAAGCCTACCTGCAGCAGCAGGCGCCCACCGCCGCGCGCTGGATTATTACCTTGCCGAACAGCCGCGACCCTGGCCTGTCGGTGATGTGGCAAGACAAGGTCGACCCGGGCAAACGCGGCAACTTCATCCAGAAAGTCCTCGACCCGGTCAGCGGCCAAGCCGTGCAAGCCCGCGAAAGCATGGGCGGCGAGTTCTTCTATCGCTTCCACTTCCAGCTGCAAATGCCGTACCCCTGGGGCCGCTGGTTATCCACCTTCGCCGCGATGGTGATGTTGGTCGCGTTGATCACCGGCATCATCACCCACAAAAAAATCTTCAAGGACTTCTTCACCTTCCGCCCCCGCAAGGGCCAGCGCTCCTGGCTCGACGGGCATAACGCCGTGGGCGTGCTGGTGCTGCCGTTTCATTTGATGATCACCTACAGCAGCCTGGTGATCTTCATGAGCATGGTCATGCCGGCCCCGATCGTGGCCTCTTACGGCAACGACAGCCGGGCCTTCTTCAACGAGGTGTTCCCCGCCACCGACAACGCCCCGGCGCTGGGCCAGCCCGGCACATTGTTGCCGTTGCTGCCGATGTACGAACAGGCGCGGGCGCAGTGGGCGGGCGGGCATGTCGGGCGTTTGGTGGTGAATAACCCGAGTGATGCGAATGCCTCGGTCAATGTGGTCCGCGCCGGCGCCGACCGCGTGGTGCATGATTTCGGCAGCACCGTGTCGTTCAACGGCAGTACCGGCGAGCGGCTGCGGGTCAGCGCCGAGCAATCGCTGCCGGCGGCGATCGGTGGCAGTTTCTATGGCCTGCACATGGGCCGTTTCGCCGGCCCGGTGTTGCGCTGGCTGTATTTTATCTGTGGGCTGGCGGGCACCGCGATGATCGGCACCGGCCTGGTGATCTGGCTCGGCAAGCGCCAGCTCAAGCACGCCAAAACCGGCGGCATGCCGTTTGAGCTGCGCCTGGTCGAAGTGCTCAATATCGCCAGCATGTCCGGGTTGTTGATCGCCATCGCGGCGTTCTTCTGGGCCAACCGTTTGTTGCCGGTGAGCTTCGCCCAGCGCGCCGACTGGGAAGTGCAAATGTTCTTTATCGCGTGGGGCCTGAGCCTGTTGCACGCCATGCTGCGCCGAGGGCGCCAGGCCTGGGTCGAGCAACTGAGCGTTGGCGCGCTGTTGTTTGGCGCGATCCCTGCGCTCAACGCGCTGACCACCTCGCACCACTTGGGCGTGTCACTGGCGACGGGCGACTGGGCCATGGCCGGCTTCGACCTGACGTGCCTGGGCAGCGGGGTATTCCTCGCCTGGGCCGCCTGGAAGATGCACCACCGCACGGCGCCCCAGCCCAAGGCCGAACGGGCGCGCGCGCTCACTCTCAAACCGGAGGCGCATTGAATGCTGCTTGCATGGCTGATGTGCTACGTCGGGTTTACCGCACTGTGCCTGTCCACCGACCGTCACCATGGCGAACTGCTGCGCAGCAAGCCGTCGCCGCGCCGCCGCCTGGGGTTGCGCGCGGTCGGTGGGGGGGGCTTGACGCTATCGATCTGGCCAGCGGTGGCTGCCTCGGGGTGGGCCCAAGGCCTGGTGGAGTGGTGCGCGGTGTTGATGCTCAGCGCGCTGCTGCTGGTGCTGCTGTTGCCGTATTGGCCGAGGTTGGCCTTGAGCCTGGCGGGCGTCGGCCTGCTGGCCGGTCCCGTCGCAGCCTTTGCCACCCTGTGAGCCGCGCATGATGATCAGTACGCCACCGGAACCCCAGGACAGCCCGCACGCGGACGCGGCGGGTGGGCGCGCGCATTTCCTGCAGGTGTTTTTGTCCCAGCGTTCGCAGATGGAAGCGCTGGTCAGCCGGCGCGTGGGCTGTCGTGCCACTGCAGCCGACCTGGTGCAGGACTTGTTCCTGCGCTTCTGGCGCCGGCCGCTGGTGCAGGTCGAAGAACTCAGCACGTACCTGCTGCGCTGCGCCGGCAATATCGCCATCGACCACCTGCGCAGCGAAGGCGCGCGGGTGCGCAGCAACGAAGGCTGGTTGCCCGAGCAGCAGGACAATCAAGGCTCCGAACCCCAGGCTGCACTGGAGGCCGGCAACGACCTGCGCCACGTCGAGGCGGCCTTGCGCAGCTTGCCCGAGCGCACCCGCCAGATCTTCCTGCTCAACCGCATCCATGGCCGCAAATACGCGCAAATCGCCAAGGCCATGGGGCTGTCCCAAAGTGCCGTGGAAAAACATATGATGCGTGCCCTCGAAGCCTGCAAAGCCAGCCTTCGCGAGCCATCGCCTCCACGCACGCCAGGGAAAGCACCGTGAATGTCACTCCCACGCCCGACCAGCAACAGGCCGCACTGGCCTGGCTGAGCCTGTTGCACGACCAGCCCAGCAGCGGCGACCAGGCCACCTTCAGCCTTTGGCTGCGGGCTGATCCGGCACACGTCGAGGCCTATTCCCAGGCCCAGGTGCTATGGGAGTTGAGCGAAGTGCCGGCGCGTAAACTGGCGGACGAAGACGCGTTGGCCTTACACGGCTACCTGAATGCGATGCACACCTCGCAGCGCTCACGGGCCATGCGCGGGGTGGGCGCCCTGGCCATGGCCGCGTGCCTGGTGTTGATGGTGTGCATGGGCGGCGGCTGGCAACCGTCGCGCTGGGTCGATGACCTGGGGGCGGACTACGTGACGGCGCCGGGCGAGGTGAAAACCGTGACCCTGGCCGATCAATCCCGCGTCACCCTGGATGCCGACAGCGCCATCGCCGTGGATTTCAGCCAAGGTGAGCGGCATGTCCAACTGCGGCGCGGCGCGGGCTTTTTCAGCGTGACTCACACCGGCGCGGCATTTGTGGTGGGCGCGGGCAGTGGTGAAACACGGGTGCTGGGCACGCAGTTCGAAGTGCGTCTGCAACCGGCGGGCGCGCAGGTGACAGTGTTGTCGGGGCGGGTCGGCGTCACGCCGGCCAAGCAGGGTGCGCAGCAAATTCTTACGGCGGGCCAGCAAATGAGCTACGCCGAGAGCGTGGCCGAGCCCCTGCACGCGGTCGACAGCGAATCTCGCCTGGCCTGGCGCGACGGCTGGCTCAACTACTACAAGGCACCGCTGGCCGAGGTGATCGAGGATCTGCAGCGTTACTACCCTGGGCGCATCCTGCTGCTCAACGACGAAGTGGGCTCCCGGCGTGTCAGCGGCAGTTTCCCGAGCAACGATCCGCAAGCCGTGCTGAATGGCTTGCAAGCGGTGCTGGGGTTCGAGCAGCACACGCTGCTGGGGCGGCTGATCGTGGTGCGCTGATTACTTCAGCGCCGCCATGATCTTCTCGGGGCTGTAATCGCGAATCAACGTGCCGTTCACGTCCACGAACGGAATCCCGCCGCCGCCCAACGCTTCATAGGCCTTGCGCGCCTGGGCGTCTTTTTCGATATCGAGCGCCTGGTACGGAATGCCTTTCTGGTCGAGGAAGCGGCGGATCTGTTTGCAGTAGCCACACCACTCGGTGGAGTAGAGCACCACGCGCGCCGAAGCCCGCGTTTGCTCCGGGACCACCTGGGACGGGTTGAACAGCCGTTCGACCTTGCCCCAGTTCTGGATCGCCACCACCACCAGCAACACCAGCAGGACTTTTTTAAGGACCCCGCCGAGCATCAGTTGCGGCGCTTGAGCTGGTCGGTCAGTTGGGTCGGCAGGCCCTTGATGATCAAGGTGCCGGCGGCTTCGTCGTACTCGATCTTGTCGCCCAGCAGGTGCGCTTCAAAGCTGATCGACAGCCCTTCGGCGCGCCCGGTGAAGCGGCGGAACTGGTTGAGGGTGCGTTTGTCGGCCGGGATCTCCGGCGACAGCCCATAGTCCTTGTTGCGGATGTGGTCATAAAACGCCTTAGGCCGATCTTCATCGATCAGCCCCGACAGTTCTTCCAGGCCCATCGGCTCGCCGAGCTTGGCCTGGCTGCTGGCGTAGTCCACCAGGGTCTTGGTCTTTTCGCGGGCGGTTTCGTCCGGCAGGTCCTCGCTTTCAACGAAGTCGCTGAACGCCTTGAGCAGGGTACGCGTTTCTCCCGGGCCGTCGACGCCTTCCTGGCAGCCGATGAAGTCGCGGAAGTACTCCGAGACTTTCTTGCCGTTCTTGCCCTTGATGAACGAGATGTACTGCTTGGACTGCTTGTTGTTCTGCCACTCGGACACGTTGATCCGCGCCGCCAGGTGCAACTGGCCCAGGTCGAGGTGGCGCGATGGCGTCACGTCCAGTTCGTCGGTGACCGCCACGCCTTCGCTGTGGTGCAGCAGGGCGATGGCCAGGTAGTCGGTCATGCCTTGCTGGTAGTGGGCAAACAGCACGTGGCCGCCGGTGGACAGGTTGGACTCTTCCATCAGCTTCTGCAGGTGTTCGACGGCGGTGCGGCTGAACGTGGTGAAATCCTGGCCCCCGTCGAAATACTCCTTCAACCAGCCGCTGAACGGGTGCGCGCCCGACTCGGCATGGAAGAAACCCCAGGCCTTGCCTTGTTTGGCGTTGTAGCTCTCGTTGAGGTCGGCAAGCATGTTCTCGATCGCGGCCGACTCGGCAAGTTCGGAGTCGCGGGCGTGGAGAACTGCGGGTGTGCCGTCGGGTTTTTTGTCGATCAGGTGGACGATGCAATGACGGATCGGCATAGGCTTCTCGGCTGGTTGATAGGGGAGCGGTTGGCCTCCCCGAAAAGTCGCCCAGTGTACCGCACCCATTGGCCAAGACGTGCTTTGAAGGTGTTTTGGAAGGCCTCCGACGGGCCATATGCCTTTTTTTCACGGTTTAGAGCGATAAAGCTGACCAAATGGGTAGGTAGAAGCGGATATTTCCCCGTCTCTGTGCTAGTTTTGCCCGGTCTTACGCCCAAGACTCGGCGTTAAGCGTGCATTCAGTATTTGTCAGGTCGAACCAATCCTCGTTTCAAGCATCTATAACCCCGATCTCCGAGGTTATAGCCGGGGATGCCAGGCCTTGACGGTCGGGCTCGACGGCTGACACTGCACTCTGCAATCCATATGAATTTGATAGGGAAGGAACACCACAATGGCTATTACTAAAGACCAACTGATCGCTGACCTGGCTGAAGCAGTAGACGCACCGAAAACCACCGTGCGCGCTCTGCTGGACCAACTGAGCCAAGTTGTTGCTGATCAGCTGGAAAACGGCGGCGAAATCACTCTGCCAGGCGTTGGCAAACTGAAAGTGACCGAGCGTCCTGCCCGTACTGGCCGTAACCCTTCGACTGGCGCTGCCATCGAAATCGCTGCCAAGAAAGTTATCAAGCTGGTTGTGGCCAAAGGCCTGACCGACGCTGTTAACAAGTAAGACGCAGCAAAAAAAACCGTGCGCCGGAGCGATCCGGGCACGGTTTTTTGTTGCCCGGGATTTAGGCTCAGTCTTTGCGCGCCCAGCGCTGGCGCCATACCTGCTGCTCGGATGGGGTCTGGAAGGTCCAGGCGACAAAGCGGCTCTGTTTCTGGCCCTGGGACATTTCCACCACCTGGCTTTGCAGCACGCCGGCTTTTCTCAGCGCGGTCTCGATCGCGGGCAGGTTCGAGGCTTTCGACACCAGGGTGCTGAACCACAACACCTTGTGGGCAAAGTGCGCGCTCTCGGCGATCAATTGCGTCACGAAGCGCGCTTCACCGCCTTCACACCACAGTTCGGCCGATTGGCCGCCGAAGTTCAGCACCGGCAACTTGCGTTTTGGGTCAGCCTTGCCCAGGGCGCGCCATTTGCGTTCGCTGCCTTTGGTGGCCTCGTCCATGGACGCGTGGAACGGCGGGTTGCACATGGTCAGGTCAAAGCGCTCGCCCGGTTCCAGCAGGCCCAGCAGGATCTGTTTGGGGTTGCTTTGCTGGCGAAGCTGGATCGCCTTGTTCAGGCCGTTGGACTGCACGATGGCCTTGGCGGCGGCGACGGCGGTGGGGTCGACTTCCGAACCGAGGAAGTGCCAGCGGTATTCGCTGTAGCCGATCAGCGGGTAGACGCAGTTGGCGCCCATGCCGATGTCCAGCACCTTGACCGGCGCGCCGCGGGGGATTTCGCCGTCATTGACACTGGCCAGCAGGTCGGCGAGGAAGTGGACGTAGTCGGCACGCCCTGGCACCGGCGGGCACAGGTAATCCGCCGGGATGTCCCAATGCTGCACGCCATAGAAGGACTTCAACAGCGCCCGGTTGAATACGCGCACGGCGTCCGGGCTGGCGAAGTCGATGCTTTCCTTGCCGTAGGGGTTGATGATCACGAATTGCGCCAGTTCCGGCGTGGTCTTGATCAGCGCCGGGAAGTCGTAACGGCCCTGGTGGCGGTTGCGCGGGTGCAGGCTGGCCTCTTTGCGCGGCACGACGGGTTTGGCCGTGGCGGCGGTCTTGGGCTTCTTGCGCGGAGGTTTCGGTGTGCTGGGGGCGGTCATGATGATTCTGGTGTTGGCTCAAAGTGGTGGGCATTGTCACACATCCTGAGGTCAACTCGATCAAATGTGGGAGGGAGCAAGCCCCCTCCCACATTGATCGGGTTTGCAAAGGAAAAAAAAGAGACCCGCAGGTCTCTTTTTTCACACGGCTAGCCCTTACAGGCTGGAAATCCGCGCATGTTGCTCCGCCAGCTTGCCCAGGGCCTGTTCGGCCTCGGCCAGTTTGGCGCGTTCTTTGTCGATTACTTCAGCCGGTGCCTTGTCGACGAATGCCGCGTTGGACAGCTTGCCGCCGACCCGCTGCACTTCGCCTTGCAGGCGTGCAATTTCCTTGTCGAGACGGGCCAGTTCCGCGCCTTTGTCGATCAGGCCGGCCATCGGCACCAGCACTTCCATGTCGCCGACCAGTGCGGTCGCCGACAGTGGCGCTTCGGTGCCATCCGCCAATACGGTGATCGATTCGAGCTTGGCCAGCTTCTTGAGCAGCGCATCGTTCTCGCTGAGACGACGCTGGTCTTCGGCGCTGGCGTTCTTCACGAACACCGCCAGTGGCTTGCCCGGGCCGATGTTCATCTCGGCGCGGATGTTGCGCGTGCCGAGCATCAGGGTCTTGAGCCATTCGATATCGCTTTCGGCAGCCTCATCGATGCGGGCTTCGTTGGCCACCGGCCAAGGTTGCAGCATGATGGTCTTGCCTTGGATACCGGCCAGCGGCGCGAGGCGCTGCCAGATTTCTTCGGTGATGAACGGCATGAATGGGTGCGCCAGGCGCAGTGCCACTTCGAGGACGCGCACCAGGGTGCGACGGGTGCCGCGCTGGCGTTCGACCGGCGCATTTTCGTCCCACAGCACTGGCTTGGACAGTTCCAGGTACCAGTCGCAATACTGGTTCCAGATGAACTCGTACAAGACCTGCGCGGCCAGGTCGAAACGGAACTGGTCGAGTTGGCGGGTCACTTCGGCTTCGGTACGCTGCAGTTGCGAGATGATCCAGCGGTCGGCCAGGGTCAGTTCGACTTCTTCGCCGTTCTGCCCGCAGTCTTCGCCTTTATCCAGGACGTAGCGCGCCGCGTTCCAGATTTTGTTGCAGAAGTTGCGATAGCCTTCGACGCGGCCCATGTCGAACTTGATGTCGCGACCGGTGGACGCCAGCGAGCAGAAGGTGAAGCGCAGGGCGTCGGTGCCGTAGCTAGCGATGCCGTCGGCGAACTCGTCGCGGGTCTGCTTCTCGATCTTCTTCGCCAGTTTCGGCTGCATCATGCCCGAGGTGCGTTTCTGCACCAGGGTTTCCAGGTCGATACCGTCGATGATGTCCAGGGGGTCCAGAACGTTGCCCTTGGACTTGGACATCTTCTGGCCCTGGCCATCGCGCACCAGGCCGTGGACGTACACGGTCTTGAACGGTACTTGCGGCGTGCCGTCTTCGTTCTTCACCAGGTGCATGGTCAGCATGATCATCCGGGCAACCCAGAAGAAAATGATGTCGAAGCCGGTGACCAGCACGTCGGTGGAGTGGAATTTCTTCAGGAACTCGGTCTGCTGCGGCCAGCCCAGGGTGGAGAAGGTCCACAGGCCCGCGCTGAACCAGGTGTCCAGTACGTCGTTGTCCTGCTGCAGCGCCACGTCCGGGCCGAGGTTGTGCTTGGCGCGCACTTCGGCTTCGTCGCGGCCGACATAGACCTTGCCCGACTCGTCGTACCAGGCCGGAATGCGGTGGCCCCACCACAGCTGACGGCTGATGCACCAGTCCTGGATGTCGCGCATCCACGAGAAGTACATGTTTTCATACTGTTTAGGCACGAACTGGATGCGGCCATCTTCCACGGCTGCAATCGCAGGCTCAGCCAGCGGCTTGGTAGACACGTACCACTGGTCGGTCAGCCACGGTTCGATGATGGTGCCGGAGCGGTCGCCCTTCGGCACTTTCAGGTTGTGGTCGTCGACGCTGACCAACAGGCCGGCGGCGTCGAAGGCGGCAACGATCTGCTTGCGTGCTTCGAAACGGTCGAGGCCGACGTATTCGGCCGGGATCTTGCCATCGATGCTCTCGTTCAGCGTGCCGTCCAGATTGAAGACCTGGCAGGCCGGCAGTACGGCGGCATTCTTGTCGAAGATGTTCAGCAGCGGCAGGTTGTGGCGCTTGCCGACTTCGTAGTCGTTGAAGTCGTGGGCCGGGGTGATTTTCACGCAGCCGGTGCCGAATTCGGGGTCGCAGTAGTCGTCGGCGATGATCGGGATGCGGCGGCCGACAAGCGGCAGCTCGACGAACTTGCCGATCAGGGCCTGATAGCGCTCATCGTTCGGGTTCACGGCCACGGCGGCATCGCCGAGCATGGTTTCCGGACGGGTGGTGGCGACGATCAGGTAGTCGTGGCCTTCAGCGGTCTTGGCGCCGTCGGCCAGCGGGTACTTGAGGTTCCACAGGAAGCCTTTCTCGTCGTGGTTTTCCACTTCGAGGTCGGAAATCGCCGTGTGCAGCTTGGTGTCCCAGTTGACCAGGCGCTTGCCGCGGTAGATCAGGCCGTCTTCATGCAGGCGCACGAAGGCTTCTTTCACGGCTTCCGACAGGCCGTCGTCCATGGTGAAGCGCTCGCGGCTCCAGTCGACGGACGAACCCAGGCGACGGATCTGACGGCTGATGTTGCCGCCGGACTGGTCCTTCCATTCCCAGACTTTCTCCAGGAATTTCTCGCGGCCCAGGTCGTGACGGTTCTGGCCGGTGGCTTCGAGTTGGCGCTCCACCAGCATCTGCGTGGCGATACCGGCGTGGTCGGTGCCCGGTTGCCACAGGGTGTTGCGGCCCTGCATGCGGCGGAAACGGATCAACGCATCCATGATCGCATTGTTGAAGCCATGGCCCATGTGCAGGCTGCCAGTGACGTTCGGTGGCGGAATCATGATGGTGTAGGAATCGCCCGCACCTTGCGGAGCGAAATAATTCTCGGACTCCCAGGTCTTGTACCAGGAAGTTTCAATAGCGTGCGGCTGGTAGGTCTTATCCATGCGCGGCGGGACCCTAGTTGGCATTAATTCAGGAAAGCCGGCAAGTATAACGGGGGATAGGGGCGAGGGGTAGGAGCGAGCTTGCTCGCGAAAACCTGAAGGGCCGCGCGTTCATTCAGGATGTCCGCGGCATCATTGACGATTTTCGCGAGCAAGCTCGCTCCTACAGGGGCGCTAATTCTGGTACTGGCTGAGCAACCGCTCCATCCGCGCATCCATCCGGCGCTTGATCTCGGTTTCGATATGCGGGGCGAAGTCGTCGATCACGTCTTGCATGATCAGTTGCGCGGCGGCGCGCAGTTCGTTGTCCAGGTGCAGCAGCAAGGCATCCGGGGTTTTTTCGGCAGGCGCGGCAGCGGGTGCCGCTTCGACAACCGGTGGGGCCGGCGCAGGTTGCGGTTCGAGCGGTTCAACCGGCTTGGCGCCGACCATGTCGAACAACAAGGGGATCTGCACGTCGCCATTGACGGTTTCTGTCAATAACGGCGGTTGAAGGTTGTCATCACCCAGCAACTGACGGATCGACTCCAGGTCGTCCAACAGGTGGTCGTCTTTTTTTAGCGTGTTCGGGGTGTCCATCATGCACTCAAAGTCGTTGTAGCCGGTGATCCTGCAAAGGATAGCCCTGTTCGCGATAGAAACGGAAACTCTCCCGCGCGGCCTGACGAATAGCCGGATCTTCCACCACCACTTCCGCCACGCGGGCGAACGCCTTGGCAAAGGCCGGGACTTTCAGGTCGAGGTTGACCAGCAGGTCATGGTGATCGCCGCAGCTGTCGCCTACGCCCAGGACCACCTGGCCGTCGGGTTCACTTTCCGCAGGGCCGTGGGGCACGAAACTTTCGCCCTTGAAGCGCCACAGGCGTGCGTCGAGCTCGTCGCGTTGGGCGGCATCGCTGCAATGCAG
This sequence comes from Pseudomonas sp. Y39-6, assembly GCF_023651955.1. Taxonomy (NCBI): domain Bacteria; kingdom Pseudomonadati; phylum Pseudomonadota; class Gammaproteobacteria; order Pseudomonadales; family Pseudomonadaceae; genus Pseudomonas; species Pseudomonas sp. Y39-6. Next base: position 1,340,652 of record NZ_CP069594.1, read on the forward strand.
GTAGATGCGGTGGCCCATGCGCCAGGCTTTTTCGGTGAGTTTGCAGGCAAAGTCCAGGCGCGCGAGCGGATCGGCGCTGGGCAGTATATAGAAGTCAACTTGGGTCATTGCGGTTCCTGGAGCCCGAGGCGGCGGTAACGCCGCCCCGGAGTCACGGTTTTCAGGCCTTGGCGCGATCCAGCAGGTACTGGGTCAGCAGAGGCACCGGACGGCCGGTAGCGCCCTTGTCCTTGCCGCCGCTGGTCCAGGCGGTGCCGGCGATGTCCAGGTGCGCCCAGTTGAAGTTCTTGGCGAACCGCGACAGGAAGCAGGCTGCAGTGATGGTGCCGGCTTTCGGGCCGCCGATGTTGGCGATGTCGGCGAACGGGCTGTCCAGCTGTTCCTGATACTCATCGAACAGCGGCAGTTGCCAGGCGCGGTCGTCGGCGGCCTTGCCGGCGCTGAGCAGTTGCTCGATCAACTCGTCGTTGTTGCCCAGCAGACCCGAAGTGTGGGAGCCGAGAGCAACGATGCAGGCACCGGTCAAGGTGGCGATGTCGATCACCGCCTGTGGCTTGAAGCGTTCGGCGTAGGTCAGCGCATCGCACAGCACCAGGCGGCCTTCGGCGTCGGTGTTGAGGATTTCGACGGTCTGGCCGCTCAGGGTGGTGACGATATCGCCCGGACGGGCCGCGCCGCCGCTCGGCATGTTCTCGGCGCAGGCCAGGATGCACACCAGGTTGATCGGCAGCTTGAGCTCCAGCACCGCGCGCAGGGTGCCGAACACGCTGGCGGCGCCGCCCATGTCGTACTTCATCTCATCCATGCCCAGGCCCGGCTTGAGGCTGATGCCGCCGGTGTCGAAGGTGATGCCTTTACCGACCAGGGCGTAAGGCTTCTCGGCCTTCTTGCCGCCGTTGTATTGCATCACGATCAGGCGTGGCGGCTGGTCGCTGCCCTGGCCGACCGCATAGAACGAGCCCATGCCCAGTTCCTTGATCTTCTTCTCATCCAGCACTTCGACTTTCAGGCTTTTGAATTCCTTGCCCAGCGCCTTGGCCTGCTCGCCCAGGTAGGTCGGGTGGCAGATGTTCGGCGGCAGGTTGCCGAGGTCGCGGGTGAACGACATGCCGGCGGCGATGGCCTGGGCGTGGCTCACGGCGCGTTCGACTTCGGCCTGGGCGGCCTTGATGGTCAGCAGGGTGACTTTCTTCAAGGCACGCGGTTCGGCTTTCTGGCTCTTGAACTGGTCGAAGATGTAGCCGCCGTCGAGCAGGCTTTCGGCCAGCAGGCGGGTCTTGCCGTAGCTGTCACGGCCCTTGACCACGATTTCATCGAGTGCCAGCGTCGCGTCGCTGCCGCCCAGGCCCTTGAGGGTGGTGAGAATGCCGCTGATGATCTTGCGGAACGGGCGGTCGCCGAGTTCGGCGTCCTTGCCCACGCCCACCAGCAATACGCGCTCGGCCTTCAGGTTCGGCAGGCTTTGCAGCAGCAGGCTCTGGCCGACCTTGCCGGCCAGGTCGCCGCGCTTGAGGACCGCGCTGATGGCGCCGCCGCTCAGTTCGTCGAGTTGTTTGGCCGCAACGCCGAGCTTGCGGCCTTCGCCGACAGCGACCACGAGGGTGGCGGTTTTCAACGTTTCGGGGCTAACGCTTTTTACAACCAATTCCATGTTCGGGTCCCTTATAAAGGTCTGTGAGCCTGGAGTCTGTGTGCTCCGGCTTTTAAAGCCTGGCAGCCGTGTAAACCGCCAGCGACAAAGGCCGCAGTTTGAACCTCGGCGGCGGAGCCTGACAACCCTTGCCGCAGGCTTTGTGTACGCGCATGAGTAAGCTCCGTGACAGGCGCGGTCAATCACAGGATAATGCGCAATCTTTTTAGCCGGCCTGTTTAAACGGGCCGACTCGTTATGCTTGCTTGTTTGGCCGCCTTAGCCTGACAACCCTGGAGTGTCTGGTTTGATTGTCTTCCGTTATCTGTCCCGCGAAGTCCTGTTGACCCTGAGTGCCGTGAGCGCGGTATTGCTGGTCATCATCATGAGTGGTCGTTTCGTCAAGTTCCTTGCCCAGGCGGCTTCTGGCGCCCTGGATCCGGGCTCGCTGTTCTTGATCATGGGCTTTCGCCTGCCAGGCTTTCTGCAGCTGATTCTGCCGCTCGGCCTGTTCCTCGGCATTCTTCTGGCCTACGGCCGGTTGTACCTTGAAAGTGAAATGACTGTGCTTTCGGCCACCGGCATGAGCCAGCAGCGTCTGCTGGCCATGACCATGGTGCCGGCCGCCGGTGTTGCCCTGCTGGTGGCCTGGTTGAGCATGAGCCTGGCGCCGCAAGGTGCCATGCAGTTCCAGTTGCTGCTGAACAAGCAGGACGCGATGACTGAGTTCGACACCCTCGAGCCCGGGCGCTTTCAGGCACTCAACGACGGCACGCGGGTGACCTACACCGAAACCATGACCGATGACCGCGCCAACCTCGGCGGCGTGTTCATTTCCCAGAAAAACCTTGGGCAGAACCAGAAAGACCGTGGCATTTCGATTCTGGTGGCCGACAGCGGCCGGCAGGAAGTTCGCCCCGACGGCAGCCGTTACCTGATCCTGGAAAATGGCTATCGCTATGACGGCAGCCCGGGCCTGGCGGATTATCGGGCAATCAAATACGACACTTATGGCGTAATGCTGGCTCGTCCTGATATCAGCGAAGAAGTCACCGACCGCGATGCACTCCCGACGTCGTCGCTTTTCGGCAGCCCGGAACTGCGTTCCATCGCCGAGCTGCAATGGCGTATTTCCCTGCCGTTGCTGGTGTTCATCGTGACGCTGATGGCCGTGCCGCTGTCCCGCGTCAACCCGCGCCAGGGCCGCTTCCTCAAGCTGCTGCCGGCGATCCTGCTGTACATGGCCTACCTGACCATCCTGATCTCCGCCCGTGGTTCCCTGGAAAAGGGCAAGCTGTCGCCGACCCTGGGCCTGTGGTGGGTACACGGGGTCTTCCTGATGATCGGCCTCGGGCTGCTCTACTGGGAACCTATACGTCTGAAAATGAAGAGCCGTCGTGGCCAGAAGGAGTTGGCTCGTGGCTAAGCTCGATCGCTACATCGGTAGCAGCGTACTGATCGCCATCCTGGCGGTGTTGGGCATCATTCTCGGGCTGGCGTCGTTGTTCGCCTTCATTGATGAAGTGGGCAACGTCACCGACACCTATACCGTGACGGACGTATTGAGCTTCGTGGCGCTGACCGCCCCGCGTCGTCTCTACGAAATGATGCCGATGGCCGGGTTGATCGGCTGCCTGATCGGCTTGGGCGGCCTGGCCAGCAACAGCGAGCTGACGATCATGCGTGCGGCCGGGGTTTCCATCGGCCGTATCGTCTGGGCCGTCATGAAACCGATGCTGTTGCTGATGGCGTGCAGCGTGCTGATCGGCGAGTACGTGGCGCCACCGTCCGAAGCCACTGCCCAGGCCAATCGTGCCTTGGCCCAGGGTTCGGGCGATGCGCAAAGCGCCAGGCACGGCCTGTGGCACCGTCAGGGTGATGAATTCATCCACATCAACGCCGTGCAGCCCGACGGCCTGCTGATTGGTGTGACGCGCTACACGTTCGACAAAGAGCGGCACATGCTGACCTCCAGTTTCGCCAAGCGCGCGCAGTACAGTGCTGAGAAATGGACGCTGAGTGATGTCACCACCACTTACTTCCGCAATGTGGGCCAAGGCATCAAGGCCAGCACGGAAGTGATCAGTGTGCCGACCGAGCAATGGGACATCGCCCTGAAGCCGGAACTGCTCAATACCGTGGTCATGATCCCGGAAGCCCTGCCGATCTCCGGTTTGTGGAGTTATATCCACTACCTCAAGGATCAGGGCCTGAATAACGGCCGTTACTGGCTGGCGTTCTGGGTCAAGGTGCTGCAACCCGTGGTCACCGCCGCGCTGGTGCTGATGGCGATCTCGTTCATCTTCGGCCCGTTGCGCTCCGTGACCCTCGGTCAGCGGGTCTTCACCGGCGTTCTGGTGGGCTTCGCGTTCCGGATCGCCCAGGATTTGCTTGGCCCGTCGAGCCTGGTGTTCGGCTTCTCGCCGCTGTTTGCGGTGCTGGTGCCGACCGCGATCTGCGCCCTGGCCGGGTTCTGGCTGCTGCGCCGCGCCGGGTGAGCCTGCGCTTATGAGCAAAAAATGCCCCGTTCGAGAGATCGGGGCATTTTTGTTCTGGTCAGCAAAGATGACGTCCTGCCCGAGCATCAGGTACAATTCCCGGCTATTTTTCAGCGGGCAGTCTGCCTGCAGCCTTTTTGAGTGTTGATCCGTGAGTGATTTGAGTCATATCCGCAATTTCTCCATCATCGCCCACATTGACCATGGCAAGTCGACGCTGGCCGATCGATTCATCCAGATGTGCGGCGGCCTTGCCGAGCGTGAAATGGAAGCCCAGGTACTGGACTCCATGGACCTCGAGCGCGAGCGCGGGATCACCATCAAGGCCCACAGCGTGACTCTGTACTACACCGCCAAAGACGGTATCAAGTACCAGCTGAACTTCATCGACACCCCCGGCCACGTCGACTTCACCTATGAAGTCAGCCGTTCCCTGGCGGCCTGCGAAGGCGCGCTGCTGGTGGTGGACGCGGGGCAGGGCGTCGAAGCCCAGTCCGTGGCCAACTGCTACACCGCCATCGAGCAAGGCCTGGAAGTCATGCCGGTGCTGAACAAGATCGACCTGCCGCAGGCCGATCCGGACCGCGTGAAGGAAGAAATCGAAAAAATCATCGGCATTGACGCCACCGACGCCGTCGAGTGCAGCGCCAAGACCGGCCTGGGCGTCGACGAAGTGCTCGAGCGCCTGGTCAAGACCATCCCCGCGCCTACCGGCAACATCGAAGATCCGCTGCAGGCGTTGATCATCGACTCCTGGTTCGACAACTACCTGGGGGTTGTCTCCCTGGTACGCGTGCGCCATGGCCGTGTGAAGAAAGGCGACAAGATCCTGGTCAAATCCACCGGCAAGATCCACCTGGTGGACAGCGTCGGTGTGTTCAACCCGAAGCATACTGCCACCGTTGATCTGAAAGCCGGTGAAGTCGGCTTCATCATCGCCGGCATCAAGGACATCCACGGCGCGCCGGTGGGTGACACCCTGACCTTGAGCAGCACCCCTGACGTCGACGTGCTGCCGGGCTTCAAACGCATCCAGCCGCAGGTCTACGCCGGCCTGTTCCCGGTCAGCTCCGACGACTTCGAAGACTTCCGCGAAGCCCTGCAGAAGCTGACCCTCAACGACTCGTCGTTGCAGTACACCCCGGAAAGCTCCGACGCCCTGGGCTTCGGCTTCCGTTGCGGCTTCCTCGGCATGCTGCACATGGAGATCATCCAGGAGCGCCTTGAGCGCGAATACGACCTGGACCTGATCACCACCGCGCCAACCGTTATTTTTGAGCTGTTGCTGAAAAACGGTGAAACGATTTACGTCGACAACCCGTCCAAGCTCCCGGACCTGTCTTCCATCGAAGACATGCGTGAGCCGATCGTGCGCGCCAATATTCTTGTGCCGCAGGAGCACCTGGGCAACGTCATTACCCTGTGTATCGAGAAGCGCGGCATCCAGCACGACATGCTGTTCCTCGGGACCCAGGTACAAGTGACTTACGATTTGCCGATGAACGAAGTGGTCCTGGACTTCTTCGACCGTCTCAAATCCACCAGTCGCGGCTATGCTTCGCTGGATTACCATTTCGATCGTTACCAATCGGCTAATCTGGTGAAACTGGATGTGTTGATCAACGGCGACAAGGTCGATGCCCTGGCACTGATCGTGCACAAGGACAACGCGCACTACAAAGGTCGACAGTTGACCGAGAAGATGAAAGAACTGATTCCGCGCCAGATGTTCGACGTCGCGATCCAGGCCGCCATCGGCGGGCAGATCATTGCGCGGACTTCCGTCAAGGCACTCAGAAAGAACGTACTGGCCAAATGCTACGGTGGCGACGTCAGCCGTAAGCGCAAGCTGCTTGAGAAGCAAAAGGCCGGTAAAAAACGCATGAAGCAAGTGGGCAACGTGGAAATTCCACAAGAAGCCTTCCTTGCGGTGCTCAGGTTGGATAGTTAGGTCCTATGTCGCTAAATTTCCCGCTGTTGCTGGTCATCGCCGTTGCCGTTTGCGGACTCCTGGCGTTGCTCGATCTGGTGTTCTTCGCCCCGCGTCGGCGGGCGGCTATCGCGTCCTATCAGGGCAGCGTCAGCCAGCCCGATGTCGTGGTGATCGAGAAGCTGAACAAAGAGCCTTTGCTGGTTGAATACGGCAAATCGTTCTTTCCGGTGCTGTTCATCGTGCTGGTACTGCGTTCGTTCCTGGTGGAGCCGTTCCAGATTCCGTCGGGGTCGATGAAACCGACCCTGGACGTGGGCGACTTCATCCTGGTGAACAAGTTTTCCTACGGGATCCGCTTGCCGGTGATCGACAAGAAAGTCATCGAGATCGGTGACCCGCAGCGCGGCGATGTGATGGTGTTCCGCTACCCGAGCGATCCGAACGTCAACTACATCAAGCGTGTGGTCGGCCTGCCAGGTGACGTGATTCGCTATACCAGCGACAAGCGCCTGTTCATCAACGGCGAGTCGGTGGCCGAGAAGCTGCTGGGCGCCGAGCCGAACACCCTGGGCAGCGCCGAGCTGTATCAGGAAAAACTCGGTGCGGTGGAGCACGAAATCCGCAAGGAAATGAGCCGCTACCGCGCAATGCCCGATGGCGAATGGAAAGTGCCGGCCGGGCACTATTTCATGATGGGCGACAACCGCGACAACTCCAACGACAGCCGCTATTGGGATGATCCCACCATTCCCAAGGACCTGCTGGGCATGGTTCCCGACCAGAATATCGTCGGCAAGGCCTTCGCGGTCTGGATGAGCTGGCCGGAACCCAAGCTCAGCCACCTGCCGAACTTCTCGCGGGTCGGGCTGATCAAGTAATACAGACGGCGCTGTGATCACAGCGCCGAATGCTTTTCTGGGGCTGGGACAATTTCCGGCCTCATGCAGCACCAATCAGGATTTGAATTTGAACACTGCGTCAATCGTCGATGGCCGCCGGTGCCACCAAACAGATATGGGTAAACCGTGAGCGTTTCTCTAAGCCGTCTCGAGCACCTGCTCGGCTACACCTTCAAGGACCAGGAACTGATGGTCCTTGCCCTCACACACCGCAGTTTTGCTGGGCGTAACAACGAACGCCTGGAATTCCTCGGTGACGCCATCCTCAATTTCGTTGCCGGTGAAGCGCTCTTCGAACGCTTCCCGCAAGCCCGTGAAGGCCAGTTGTCGCGCTTGCGTGCGCGGCTGGTGAAGGGCGAGACCCTGGCCGTGCTGGCCCGTGGTTTTGGCCTGGGCGAGTACCTGCGCCTGGGCTCCGGTGAGTTGAAAAGCGGCGGTTTCCGTCGCGAGTCGATCCTGGCCGACGCCCTTGAAGCGCTGATCGGCGCCATCTATCTGGATGCGGGCATGGAAGCGGCCAAGGCGCGCGTCACCGCCTGGCTGACGTCCGAGATCGAAAGCCTGACCCTGGTCGACACCAACAAAGATCCCAAGACCCGCCTGCAGGAATTCCTGCAGTCCCGCGGGTGCGAACTGCCACGCTACGAAGTGGTGGATATCCAGGGTGAGCCCCATTGCCGCGTCTTTTTCGTGGAATGTGAAATCACCTTATTGAATGAAAAAAGCCGAGGTCAGGGTGTGAGCCGTCGTATTGCCGAACAGGTAGCGGCCGCTGCAGCACTGATTGCCCTGGGCGTGGAGAATGGCCATGACTGATTCAACCGCAACACGCTGTGGCTATGTCGCCATCGTCGGCCGTCCCAACGTGGGCAAGTCCACGCTGCTCAACCACATCCTCGGCCAGAAGCTTGCGATCACCTCGCGCAAGCCGCAGACCACCCGCCACAACATGCTGGGCATCAAGACCGAAGGCGCCGTACAAGCGGTCTACGTCGACACCCCGGGCATGCACAAAGGCGGCGAGAAAGCCCTGAACCGCTACATGAACAAGACCGCCTCGGCCGCGTTGAAAGACGTCGACGTGGTAATCTTCGTGGTCGACCGCACCAAGTGGACCGACGAAGACCAGATGGTTCTCGAACGTGTGCAATATGTCACCGGCCCGTTGATCGTCGCGCTGAACAAGACCGACCGCATCGAAGACAAAGCCGAGCTGATGCCGCACCTGAGCTGGCTGCAGGAACAACTGCCGAATGCCCAGATCATGCCGATCTCGGCCCAGCACGGGCACAACCTCGAAGCCCTGGAGCGTGTGATCGCCGGCTACCTGCCGGAGAACGAGCACTTCTTCCCGGAAGACCAGATCACCGACCGCAGCAGCCGTTTCCTCGCCGCCGAACTGGTACGCGAGAAAATCATGCGCCAGATGGGCGCGGAGCTGCCGTACCAGATCACCGTCGAAATCGAAGAGTTCAAGCAGCAGGGCAAAACCCTGCATATCCATGCGCTGATCCTCGTCGAACGTGACGGCCAGAAGAAAATCATCATTGGCGACAAGGGCGAGCGCATCAAGCGCATCGGCACCGAAGCGCGCAAGGACATGGAATTGCTGTTTGATTCCAAGATCATGCTGAACCTGTGGGTGAAGGTGAAGGGTGGCTGGTCCGATGATGAGCGCGCATTGCGCTCCCTGGGTTACGGCGACCTGTAAGAACACCGCAGGGCAAAAAATGTGGGAGGGGGCTTGCCCCCGATAGCAGAGTGTCAGTCACTAAATATTTTGACTGAGCCACCGCCATCGGGGGCAAGCCCCCTCCCACATTAGGTTTGTGTCGTTTTCACTAGTGCATTCCAGCAACGAGAACCCATGTCCTCAACCCCGCCTCCCAGCCAGCCCGCCTACGTGCTGCACAGCCGCGCCTACCGCGAGACCAGCGCCTTGGTGGACTTCCTCACGCCCCAAGGTCGCCTGCGCGCGGTGTTGCGCAGTGCGCGGGGCAAGGCGGGCACGTTGGCGCGGCCATTCGTGGCGCTGGACGTGGAGTTTCGTGGCAAGGGCGAGCTGAAAAACGTCGGCCGCCTGGAAAGCGTCGGCAACTCTGCCTGGCTCAATGGCGAAGCGCTGTTCAGTGGCCTCTATCTCAATGAATTACTGATCCGTCTGCTGCCGGCCGAAGACCCGCACCCGGCGGTCTTCGATCACTACGCCGCGACGCTGCTGGCCCTGGCCGAAGGCCGTCCGCTGGAGCCGCTGTTGCGCGCGTTCGAATGGCGCCTGCTCGACGACCTCGGCTATGGCTTCGAACTGAGTAACGACCTGCATGGCGAACCCATTGCCGCCGACGGCATGTATCGTCTGCAGGTCGACGCCGGCCTGGAGCGCGTTTACCTGCTGCAACCCGGCCTGTTCCAGGGCACCGAGCTGCTGGCCATGAGCGAAGCCGACTGGAGCGCCCCCGGCGCCTTGTCCGCCGCCAAGCGCCTGATGCGCCAGGCCCTGGCCGTGCATCTGGGCGGGCGGCCGCTGGTCAGTCGCGAGTTGTTTCGAAAGCCCTGACAACCCCGTGTATGCTGTGCAGCGTTTCTTTCCCCTTTTCAGGAGCGCTTCCGTGACCACCAGCAATCGCATTCTTCTCGGCGTCAATATCGACCACGTCGCCACGCTGCGCCAGGCCCGGGGCACCCGTTACCCAGACCCGGTCAAAGCCGCGCTGGACGCCGAAGAAGCGGGCGCCGACGGCATCACCGTACACCTGCGCGAAGACCGCCGTCACATCCAGGAGCGCGACGTGCTGCTGCTCAAGGACGTGCTGCAAACCCGCATGAACTTCGAAATGGGCGTCACCGAAGAAATGATGGCGTTCGCCGAGCGCATCCGCCCGGCGCATATCTGCCTGGTGCCGGAGACCCGTCAGGAACTGACCACCGAAGGCGGCCTCGACGTGGCCGGCCAGGAAGCGCGGATCAAGGCTGCGGTGGAGCGTCTGTCGCAGATCGGCAGCGAAGTCTCGCTGTTCATCGACGCCGACGAGCGCCAGATCGAAGCCGCGCACCGGGTCGGTGCGCCGGCCATCGAATTGCACACCGGGCGTTATGCCGATGCGACCACGCCGAGCGAAGTCGCTGCCGAGTTGCAGCGCATTATCGACGGCGTGGCCCAAGGTCTGCGTGAAGGCCTGATCGTCAACGCCGGCCATGGCCTGCATTACCACAACGTCGAAGCCGTGGCGGCGATCAAGGGCATCAACGAGCTGAACATCGGCCACGCGCTGGTGGCGCATGCGCTGTTCGTCGGTTTCAAAGGTGCGGTCGCCGAGATGAAGGCCCTGATCCTGGCCGCTGCCAAACACTAAAAGCAATGAAGATCCAATGTGGGAGGGGGCTTGCCCCCGATAGCGGTGTGTCAGTCAACTCATCTATAGCTGACCCACCGCAATCGGGAGCAAGCCCCCTCCCACATCAGTCCTCGGTGTTTTTGGCATGCGGCAATGCGAAGTCTTACTGTTTAGCCGTCGCAGGTGTATCGTATCTGCCCTTTGCAGGCCCTCGGCCCGCAGCAGATACGTGAGGTTGTTGTGTCCCGATCCTTTTCCCGTCGACAAATCCTGGGTGGTCTTGCCGGCCTGGCCGTAGTGGGCGTCGGTGCCGGTGGCGGCTACCGCTACTGGCTGGGGAAAGTCGCCGAGGCCGAGGCGGGACACGACTACGAACTGATCGCCGCGCCCCTCGATGTGGAACTGGTACCGGGGCACAAGACCCAAGCCTGGGCGTTCGGCCCGTCGGCCCCCGGCACCGAGCTGCGCGTGCGCCAGGGCGAATGGCTGCGGGTGCGTTTCATCAACCACCTGCCGGTCGCCACCACCATCCATTGGCATGGCATCCGCCTGCCGCTGGAAATGGACGGCGTGCCCTACGTCTCGCAATTGCCGGTGTTGCCCGGCGAATACTTCGACTACAAGTTCCGCGTGCCCGACGCCGGCAGCTACTGGTATCACCCCCATGTGAACAGCAGCGAAGAACTCGGCCGTGGCCTGGTCGGCCCGCTGATCGTGGAAGAGCGCGAACCCACCGGTTTCAAGCACGAACGCACCCTCAGCCTGAAAAGCTGGCACGTCGACGAAGAGGGCGCCTTTGTCGCCTTCAGCGTGCCCCGTGAAGCGGCGCGTGGCGGTACGGCCGGGCGCCTGTCGACCATCAATGGCGTGGCCCAGGCGGTGATCGATTTGCCGGCCGGGCAGATCACCCGCGTGCGCTTGCTCAACCTCGACAACACGCTGACCTATCGCCTCAATATTCCCGACGCCGACGCGCAGATCTATGCGCTGGACGGCAACCCCATCGAGCCGCGCCCCTTGGGCAAGGAATACTGGCTCGGCCCGGGCATGCGCCTCTGCCTAGCGATCAAGGCCCCGCCGGCGGGCGAAGAATTGTCGATCCGCAACGGCCCGGTGCGCCTGGGCACGTTCCGTTCGGTGGCCAACGCCGACGCGCCGAGCGCATGGCCGCCGGCGCTGCCCGCCAATCCGATCAGCGAGCCGGACCTGGCCAACGCCGAGAAACTCAACTTCAATTTCGAATGGGTCGGTTCGGTGTCGGTCAACGTCGACAACGGCAAACCGCCGAGCCTGTGGCAGATCAACGGCCAGGCCTGGGACATCACCGACAAGGCCTGCGCCGACCGCCCGATTGCCAGGCTGGAGAAGGGCAAGAGCTACATCTTCGAACTGAAAAACATGACCCAATACCAGCACCCGATCCACCTGCACGGCATGAGCTTCAAGGTGATCGCTTCGAACCGCCACACGGTGATTCCGTACTTCACCGACACCTACCTGCTGGGCAAGAACGAACGTGCCCGCGTCGCGCTGGTGGCGGATAACCCGGGCGTGTGGATGTTCCACTGCCATGTGATCGACCACATGGAAACCGGCCTGATGGCCGCCATCGAGGTAGCGTGATGCGCCAGTTTCGCCCCACGGCGATCATCGACCGCAGCCGCGACCAGGACTTCATGCGCGAAGCCCTGGCCCTGGCGGCACAGGGCGCGGCGTTGGGCGAAGTGCCGGTGGGCGCGGTGCTGGTGCAGGACGGTGTGATCATCGGCCGTGGCTTCAATTGCCCGATCAGCGGCAACGACCCCAGCGCCCATGCCGAAATGGTCGCCATCCGCGCCGCCGCCCAGGCGCTGAGCAACTATCGCCTGCCCGGCAGCACGCTGTATGTGACGCTGGAACCGTGCAGCATGTGCGCGGGCCTGATCGTGCATTCGCGCATTGCGCGGGTGGTCTACGGCGCACTGGAGCCGAAGGCGGGGATTGTGCAAAGCCAAGGGCAGTTTTTTACCCAGGGCTTTCTCAACCATCGGGTGCTGTTTGAAGGCGGGGTACTGGCCGAGGAATGCGGGGCGGTGTTGAGCGAGTTCTTCAAGGCCCGCAGAGCCAAACCAGCCCTCTAAAGAACACTGATGACCAAATGTGGGAGGGGGCTTGCCCCCGATAGCAGTGTGTCAGTCAGCTTATCTATAGCTGACCCACCGCCATCGGGGGCAAGCCCCCTCCCACATTTTTGATCTCCATTTTTTCAGGGAGATTGGGGTCACTTCCTGGCGATGATCACCGCCCGCATCGGCGCCGGCAGCCCTTCGATGGTCTTGCTGTGATCGTCCGGGTCGAGGAAGTCACTCAGCGACTGATACTTCATCCACTCCGTCCCCCGCTGTTCCTCCACCGTGGTCACACTCACATCCACACAGCGCACCTCACTGAACCCGGCCCGGCGCAGCCACAGCATCAACGCTGGCACCGATGGCAGGAACCATACGTTGCGCATCTGCGCGTAGCGGTCTTCCGGCACCAGCACCTGTTGCTGATCGCCTTCGATCACCAGCGTTTCCAGCACCAGTTCACCGCCTTTGACCAGGCAGTCTTTCAGCGCCAGCAAATGCTCGATCGGTGAGCGACGGTGGTAGAACACGCCCATGGAAAACACAGTGTCGAAGCCTTCCAGGTTCGCCGGCAAGTCCTCGAACGGGAACGGCAGGTGCCAGGCGTTCGGCGCCGACAGGTAACGTTGCACCGCCTGGAACTGGCAGAAGAACAGCCAGTTCGGGTCCACGCCGATCACACTGTCGGCACCGGCGCCGAGCATGCGCCACATGTAATACCCATTGCCGCAGCCTACATCGAGAATGCGCTTGCCCTTCAGGTCCAGGTGCGGCGCGACCCGCGACCACTTCCAGTCCGAACGCCATTCGGTGTCCACATGCACGCCGAACAAGTGGAACGGGCCCTTGCGCCACGGGCACAGGCCCATCAATGCGCTGTGCATCTGCGCGCGCGTGGCGTCGTCGCAATCGCTGTCGAGGGTCAGGCCATTGAGCAAATCGACTTCGCTGGGCTGGATCTTCGGCAATGCATCCAGCGCGCTCTGCCAGCGCTCCAGGTCGCCATGCCCCTTTTCCATCTTGCTATCGAGTTGCGCTTGCAGGCCCTGGGCCCACACGGCCAGGGGAGTGCCGACCAGATGGCGGGCGAGGGGGGACAGATCAATCATGGCAAGGCAATCAACGAGGCAAAGTTAAGACACTGGAACCACGGCACGACTTTCGAGAACCCGGCCGCCAGCAGGCGTTCGCGGTGTTCTTCGAGGCTGTCGGGCTTCATGACGTTTTCGATGGCGCTGCGCTTCTGGGCGATTTCCAGCTCGCTGTAGCCGTTGGCGCGTTTGAACGCGATGTGCAGGTCAGTGAGCAGCGCGTGTTCTTCAAGGTCATTGAAGCGCAGCTTTTCCGAGAGGATCAGCGCACCGCCGGGCAACAACGCCTGGCGGATGCGCCCGAGCAACGCCAGGCGCTGATCGGGGGCGATGAATTGCAGGGTGAAGTTCAGCGCCACCACCGAGGCCGGCTGGAACTGCAGCGCGAGGATATCGCCCTCGATCACCTGGACCGGCAGCAACTCCTGGAACATCGAGTCCTGGCCATTGAGGTACTCGCGGCAGCGCTCGACCATCGCCGTCGAATTATCCACCGCGATGACGTGGCAGCCGTCGGTACGCACGTGGCGGCGCAACGCCTGGGTGACCGCGCCGAGGGAGGACCCCAGGTCGTACAGCACACTGTTGGGCTGGGCGAACTGCGCGGCGAGCACGCCGAGGTTTTCGACGATGGTCGGATAACCGGGCACCGAGCGCTTGATCATGTCCGGGAACACCCGCACCACGTCTTCGTTAAAGGCGAAGTCCGGCACCTGGGGCAGGGGCTGGGCGAATAGGCGATCGGGTTCTTTGCTCACGGTTGTTCCGGCGACGAGGGGGGAAAGGCGGGCATTTTAGCCAAGTTGCTCCTTGGATGCGCGGGTTGTCTGATGGAACGCCGAGGCGGTGATGCCCCATTGGCCGAGCCAGTAAGTGGCGATCAGCAGATACGGCGCCGCGTCGAAGCTCAGCACAAAGCGATTGATACCGATCAGCGTGTCGGAAACCACAAACGATACGGCCCCCGCCGCCGCCAGTAGCGCCGAACGCTTGGGCACCGCGCTGCCCAGTCGCGCCAGCGCCCGCCAGAGCATCGCGCTGATCACCAAGGCGTAGACCACCACTGGAATCAGCAAGTCGCCGAGGCCATGGGCGATCAGGATGCTCAGCAGCATCGCGCCGACGCCCAGCGCCAGCACCAACGGCAGCCATGCCAAGCGTCGGCAGTCGCTGAAATAGGCTTTGAGGTACGCCAGGTGCGCGCACAGAAACGCGCCCAGGCCAAAGATAAACAAGTCGCCCGGCCACGCCAGCAACACATCGCCGACCAGGGAGAAAATCAGCCCCAGGCTGATCCAGCGTCGATAGTCGCTCGGCGGCGCATCATGCAGCCAGCCCAGCAGCGCCAGCACCGGCAACGGTTTGACCAGCAGGCACAGTAACGCCGCGTGGACGGTCAGGCCGTAGATAAAGGTGCCGGCGCCCATCAACGCAAGAATCAGCCATGGCATATCAGTTCACCGTGATGGCGCAGTCGAAGGTCTCGGCCGGTTCGGCTTCAGGTTCCCAGGGTTGCTGGGAGGTCAGGCGCAAACGGCCCTGGCCGGCCGCAAAGGCCTGGAAGCGCCAGGTGGACTGGCCGCCGCCGCCGATCACGCCGGATTCTGTGCTGCTGTAGACCTCGGGCCCCAGGGCGCGCAGCACGCCGCCGGCGGAATCCTGGATGGCCCAGCGGTAGCCGGTGGTGGGGTTGCTTGGCAGGGTCAGGATCAGGTTTTGTCCGTTTTTGAGCTGGAGCGGGCAGGCGCTCTGTTTTTCCACGCTGACGTTTTGCTGCGGGGCACTGGCGCACGCGGCCAGCAGGGCAAGGCTCAAGGGGAGAAGCAGGCGGGCAGCGGTCATGAAGACTCCGTTGATGTGCGACGAAGGGCGAGCATAACCGAAGATGCGACAGGGTGTGACAAGAGGGCGGCGACGGACGCCATCGCGCGCAAGCCCGCTCCCACATCTTGGCCGCCTTCCAAAGGATGTACTCGGTCAAGTGTGGGAGCGGGCTTGCGCGCGATGACGCCCGCCCAAGCGCTAAAGGACGATCAGAACAGCACCTTGGCCACGTCCGCAAAGCGCTTGGCGAAGTGCACGGTCATCCCTTCCTTCAGATACTCCGGCAATTCCTCAAAGCTGCCGCGATTCGGCTCCGGCAAGATCAGCTCGTGAATCTTCTGGCGCCGCGCCGCGATCACCTTCTCACGCACCCCGCCAATCGGCAGGACATGCCCGGTCAGCGTCAGCTCGCCGGTCATGGCCACGCCTTTCTTCGGTGGCTGGTTGCGTGCCAGCGACAACAGCGCACTGGCCATGGTCACGCCGGCGCTGGGGCCGTCCTTCGGTGTGGCGCCTTCGGGGACGTGCAGGTGGACGAAGGCTTCATCGAAGAACTTCGGATCACCGCCAAACGATTTCAGGTTGGAGCTGACGTAGCTGTAGGCGATTTCAGCGGATTCTTTCATCACCTCACCCAACTGCCCGGTGAGCTTGAAGCCGCGGTTGAGCGTGTGGATGCGGGTCGCCTCGATCGGCAGGGTCGCGCCGCCCATGCTGGTCCAGGCCAGGCCGGTGATCACGCCGACGCCAGACAGCACTTGTTCGTTGCGGAACACCGGGATGCCCAGGGAGCTCTCCAGGTCCTTGGTGCCGATCTTGATCACCGCGTCCGGCTCATCCAGCAGCTTGACCACCGCCTTGCGTACCAGCTTGCCCAGTTGTTTCTCCAACTGGCGCACCCCGGCTTCGCGGGCGTAGCCGTCGATCAATGCGCGCAGGGCGCCGTCGCTGATGGTCAGGCTGTTTTTCGACACGCCGGCTTTTTCCAACTGCTTAGGCCACAGGTGGCGCTTGGCGATGGCGACTTTCTCTTCGGTGATATAGCCCGACAGGCGAATCACTTCCATGCGGTCCAGCAGGGGGCCGGGGATCGAGTCGAGGGTGTTGGCGGTACACACGAACAGCACTTTCGACAGGTCCAGGCGCAGGTCCAGGTAGTGGTCGAGGAATTCGACGTTCTGTTCCGGGTCGAGGGTTTCCAGCAGCGCCGAAGCCGGGTCGCCCTGGAAGCTCTGGCCCATCTTGTCGATCTCGTCGAGCATGATCACCGGGTTCATCACTTCCACATCTTTGAGCGCCTGCACCAGCTTGCCGGGCAGGGCGCCGATGTAGGTGCGGCGATGGCCCTTGATCTCGGCCTCGTCGCGCATGCCGCCGACGCTGAAGCGATAGAACGGCCGCCCGAGGGATTCGGCAATCGATTTACCCACGCTGGTCTTGCCCACGCCCGGCGGGCCGACCAGCAGCACGATGGAACCGGCGACTTCGCCTTTATAAGCGCCCACCGCGAGGAATTCGAGGATACGACTCTTGATGTCGTCCAGCCCGGCATGGTGTTTGTCCAGGACCTTGCGCGCATGTTTCAGGTCGAGCTTGTCCTTGCCGTACACGCCCCACGGCACCGAGGTTGCCCAGTCCAGGTAGTTGCGCGTCACCGCGTATTCCGGCGAACCGGTTTCGAGGATCGACAGTTTGTTCAGTTCTTCATCGATGCGTTTCTGCGCCTGGGCTGGCAGCACTTTGCCTTCCAGGCGCTGTTCGAACTGTTCGACGTCGGCGCTGCGGTCGTCCTTGGTCAGGCCCAGCTCCTGCTGGATGACCTTGAGCTGTTCCTTGAGGAAGAATTCGCGCTGGTGCTCGCCGATCTTGCGGTTCACCTCGGCGGAGAGTTCTTTTTGCAGGCGCGCGACTTCAACTTCCTTGCGCAGCATCGGCAGGACTTTTTCCATGCGTTTGAGCATGGGCACGCAGTCCAGCACTTCCTGCAACTCATTGCCGGTGGCGGAGGTGAGGGCGGCGGCGAAGTCGGTCAGCGGCGACGGGTCGTTGGGGCTGAAGCGGTTGAGGTAGTTCTTCAACTCTTCGCTGTACAGCGGGTTGAGCGGCAGCAGTTCCTTGATCGCATTGATCAGCGCCATGCCGTAGGCCTTGACCTCATCGGTCGGCTCGGTCGGCTGGTGCGGGTATTCGACTTCCACCAGGTACGGTGGGCGATGGTGCTTGAGCCAGGTGCGAATCCGCACGCGGGTCAGGCCCTGGGCGACGAATTGCAGTTTGCCGTTTTCGCGGCTGGCGTGGTGGACCTTGACCAGGGTGCCGTACAGCGGCAGCGCGGAGGTGTCGAAATGCCGCGGGTCTTCGGGCGGCGTGTCCATGAAGAACAGGGCCAGGGAGTGATGGTCGGATTTGCTCACCAACTCCAGGGTTTCGGCCCACGGCTCTTCATTGACGATCACCGGCAACACTTGCGCCGGGAAGAACGGTCGATTGTGAATCGGGATGATGTAGACCTTGTCCGGCAGGTTCTGCCCAGGCAGGGCCAGGCCGGTATTGGACGAGTGAACCTCGGCGTTTTCAGGGTCGGCGTATTCGTTGGCGTCGTAATCGGGGGTATCTTGCTGGTCGCTCATGGGGCACCTGCATCAGGAAGTATGCAAGTTAGATGGGGCGGGCCAGCGGCGGTTTCAATGGCGGGGGCTAGATAGCAACATATTGCATGAAATTACTGCAGAGACTCGGTCAAGGTGGGAGGGGGCTTGCTCCCACAAGGTTAACCGCATGCCGTCAGCTGATTTTGTGCAGGTAGGCGGGCAGGGGCTGTTCCGGCAACACCGACAACACCTTCAACCGCTGCAACATCCGCTGCCGCGCCCGTTGCAGGTGCTCGCGCAGGTTCAACGCCGCCGCATCGAACGCGCCGTGCAGCAACAATTCAAGGATCAAGCGGTGTTCGGCGAGCATCGCCGGGTCGGCGCCGATCCCCAGCAAGCGATAGAAAATCCGACTGATGATCATCGGGCTCTGGCCCTGGCGGATCAGCGCGGCGATCTTGCGGTTCTGCAGGCCGGCGAGGCAGCGTTGGTGCAAGTCTTCTTCGATCTGCTCGATGGCTTCCAGGCTGCATTGCGGGCTGTCCTGGGCGTCGAGCACGCGTTGCAACATGGCTTCGAGCAGCGCGCGGTCAAGGTTCGGCGCGCTCTGGCGCAGCGCTTCGGGCTCCAGGCAGGCGCGCAGTTCGTAGTCTTCGGTGACTTCCCGCGCCGTCAACGGCCCGGCCAGCCATTGGGAGTAGGGCTCTTTTTCCACCAGGCCACGGTCGCGCAGGCGCATCAGCGCTTCACGCACCACTGCGCGGCTGACGCCATAGTGGTCGGCGGCGGCTTGCTCATCCAGGCGATAATGGCCAAAGGCTATGCAGGTGGACAGCGCCGCGCCGATTTCCTCGACGATCCGCTCGCCCAACGGCCGTGTATCCACCAACTCGTCCTCGTCGTTCAGGCCCAGGTGCGCAGCGCTCAGCGGCAGGCGCAGCGGTTCCATGGCCACGCCCTCGGGGTTGATCAGGTAACCGCGCCCGTTGAAACGGCAGATCAACCCTTCGGCATGCAGCAGGTCCAGTGCCTTGCGCACCGGCACGCGGCTGGTGCCGAACAATTCGGCCAGCGGCGCTTCGAGCAGGACCAAGCCGTGGCGGGCGGTGCCGTTGACGATCGCGTCACGCAAAAGCTGGTGAATCATCGCGTAACGGGAGGCCGAGGCGGACACTGCTTTCATCGTGTTCTCTGAGGTAAAGAGGTCTGGTGTATGTAGGACGAAGCCGGGGATTCTCTCATAGATGCGCCTGTCACTCCGCGCCACGTCGGTGGCACTTTTTTGGGGCCTTGAATCTAGGACTGTTACTTTTCTGCACTAAAATGTACTTATTAATAAAAGATACATTATTGGCTTGGGTGTGCGTTGCAGAGTCCGCGCCAGGTTTTTTTGCTTCCTACAAAACCATCTAGCCCGGCGCTCTGGTCGATAAAGCGCAACCGCGGGAAAAGTCATCGACACAGACTGGCACGAAAGCTGCCTTTATTAAATGTACATTTTATTAATATGTACGTTTTATGAGGGTCAACCTGATGTCAGACGCCACTTCAATGGCCGAGGATTTCGCCAGCGGTCGTAGCGACCCGGTGCAAGCCCTCGAACAGGCGCTCGACCACGCGAGCCGCGCGGCCGCGGTGTTTATCACCCTGACCGCCGACCGCGCCCGCCGCGAAGCCGAAGCCGCCGCCGCCCGGTGGCGCGCCGGCCAGCCCTTGAGTGTGTTCGACGGCGTGCCCCTGGCCTGGAAAGACCTGTTCGACGTGGCCGGCAGCATCACCACCGCCGGCGCCGCCTACCGCCGCGACGCGCCCGCCGCCTTGCTCGATGCGCCGAGCGTGGGCCTGTTGTGCCGCGCCGGGATGGTCAGCGTGGGCAAGACCAACCTCAGCGAGCTGGCCTATTCCGGCCTTGGCCTGAACCCGCATTTCGGCACGCCGCACAACCCCCATGGGCGTGACCAGCCGCGGATTCCCGGCGGTTCGTCGTCCGGTTCGGCGGTGGCCGTCGCCGCTGGCATCGTGCCCATCGCCATGGGCACCGACACCGCTGGTTCGATCCGCATCCCCGCTGCCTTCAACGGCCTGGTCGGTTACCGCAGCAGCAGTCGGCGCTACAGCCGCGACGGTGTGTTCCCGCTGGCCCGCACCCTCGACAGCCTCGGCCCGCTGACCCGCAGCGTGCGTGATGTGCTGGCCATCGACGACCTGCTCAACGGCCGCCGGCAAACCCATCGCGCCCGCAGCCTCAAGGGCCTGCGCCTGGTGCTTGAGCAACGCCTGCTGGATGACGTGCAACCGGCGGTGCGCAACAACCTGCTGCGCGCCGTCGAGCAACTCAACGCCGCCGGCGCGCTGATCGACGTGCGCCCGTGCGCCACCTTCCAGGCCACCCTGGAACTGATCCAGCAGCAAGGCTGGCTCGGCGCGTTCGAAGCCTTCGCCCTGCACGAAGCGCTGCTCGACAGCCCCGACGCCGCTCGGCTCGATCCGCGTGTCCGGCGCCGCCTCGAAGCGGCGCGGTCGCTGCCGGCCAGCCGCCTGATCCAACTGATCGACGCGCGTCGCCGTCTGCAACAGCAACTGGTCGACGAACTCGACGGCGCCCTGTTGATCACCCCGACCGTCGCCCATGTCGCCCCGGCGCTGGCAGCGCTGGAAGTCGACGACGAACGCTTTGCAAGCACCAACCTCGCCACCCTGCGCCTGACCATGCCCGGCAGTTTTCTCGACATGCCCGGCGTCACCTTGCCCAGCGGCTGCGACGCCCTGGGCTTGCCCACCGGGCTGCTGCTCAGCGCCCCGACGGGGGAAGACGCACGCCTGTTGCGGGCGGCGCTGTCCGTCGAATCCCAACTGACTATCTAAGGAGACACCCCCATGGCTAAAGACATCCTCTGTGCATTCGGCGTCGACGTTGACGCCGTCGCCGGCTGGCTCGGTTCCTACGGCGGCGAAGACTCGCCCGACGACATTTCCCGCGGCCTGTTCGCCGGTGAAATCGGCGCGCCGCGCCTGCTCAAACTGTTCGAGCGCTACGGCCTGCGCACCACCTGGTTCATCCCCGGCCACTCGATGGAAACTTTTCCCGCGCAGATGAAGGCGGTGGCCGACGCCGGTCACGAAATCGGCGTACACGGCTACAGCCACGAAAACCCGATCGCGATGACCGCCGAGCAAGAAGAAATCGTGCTCGACAAGTCCATCGAACTGATCACCCAAGTGACGGGCAAACGTCCGACTGGCTACGTCGCACCGTGGTGGGAATTCAGCAAGGTCACCAACGAGCTGCTGCTGAAAAAAGGCATCAAGTACGACCACAGCCTGATGCACAACGACTTCCACCCCTACTACGTGCGCAAGGGCGACAGCTGGACCAAGATCGACTACAGCCAGCACCCCGACACCTGGATGAAACCCCTGGTACGCGGCGAAGAAACCGACCTGGTGGAGATCCCGGCCAACTGGTACCTCGACGACCTGCCGCCGATGATGTTCATCAAAAAGGCGCCCAACAGCCACGGCTTCGTCAACCCGCGTCACCTCGAAGAAATGTGGCGCGACCAGTTCGACTGGGTCTACCGCGAACACGAACACGCGGTGTTCACCATGACCATCCACCCCGACGTGTCCGGCCGCCCGCAAGTGCTGCTGATGCTCGAACGCTTGATCGAACACATCCAGAGCCATGCCGGCGTGCGCTTCGTCACCTTCGACGAAATCGCCGATGACTTTATCCGTCGGCAACCGCGTACCTGATCCCCAGCCCTTGTAGGAGCGAGCTTGCTCGCGAAAAACCTGAGAACGCCGTGTGCATCCAGGATGCCCGCGTCATCGTTGATGATTTTCGCGAGCAAGCTCGCTCCTACAAGATGGGTTCAAACCGCGTAGCTGATCCCCCACCTTTGAGGCGCGATTCATGTCCATCTACAACAAGCTTGACCTGACTGGCTGGAAACCCCGGCAACTGACGTCCCAGGAAGTGCGCTTCGCCACCTGGATCGCGTTTTTCGCCTGGGTGTTTGCGGTGTACGACTTCATCCTGTTCGGCACGTTGCTGCCGGAGATCGGCCGGCACTTCGGCTGGGGCGAGGTGGAGCAAGCTGAAATCGCGACCTGGGTGGCGGTGGGCACGGCGGTGGTGGCGTTTGCCATTGGCCCCGTTGTCGACAAGTTGGGGCGACGCAAAGGGATCATCTTCACCGTGGCCGGTTCCGCAGTGTGCTCGGCGCTGACCGCGATCGGTGGGGCGTGGGGCAAGTCGCCGCTGATTCTGATCCGTTCGTTGGGCGGTCTGGGCTATGCCGAGGAAACCGTCAACGCCACGTATTTGAGCGAGCTGTATGGCGCCTCGGAAGACCCCCGACTGACCAAGCGTCGCGGGTTTATCTACAGCCTGGTGCAGGGCGGCTGGCCGGTCGGGGCGCTGATTGCCGCCGGTTTGACCGCGCTGTTGCTGCCGATCATCGGCTGGCAGGGGTGCTTCATTTTTGCTGCGATCCCGGCCATCGTGATTGCGATCATGGCGCGCAAGCTCAAGGAGAGCCCGCAGTTCCAGATCCACCAGCGCATCAGCGAGCTGCGTAAAAGCGGCGCGGTGAGTGAAGCGCAAAACGTTGCCGTGACCTATGGCGTGGACTACGACGAGCACAGCAAAGCCGGCCTCAAAGCCGCCTTCCGAGGCCCGGCCCGCCGCGCCACCCTGGTGATCGGCGCCGCGCTGTTGCTCAACTGGGCGGCGATCCAGGTGTTCAGCGTGCTCGGCACGTCGGTGATCGTCAGCGTTCACCACATCTCGTTCGAGAACTCACTGATCATCCTCGTGCTGTCGAACCTGGTGGGTTACTGCGGTTACCTCAGCCACGGCTGGATGGGCGACAAGATCGGCCGCCGCAATGTCATCGGCCTGGGCTGGATGCTCGGCGGGCTGTCGTTCGCCGGGATGCTGTTCGGCCCGAGCAACATGGCGATGGTGGTCGGGCTGTACAGCCTGGGCCTGTTCTTCCTGATCGGGCCGTATTCGGCGGCGTTGTTTTTTATCAGCGAAAGTTTCCCCACCAGCATCCGCGCCACCGGCGGCGCGATCATCCATGCCATGGGCCCGATCGGTGCGGTGGTCGCGGGGTTCGGCGCGACGCAAGTGTTGTCCGCCGGCAGCGACTGGCAGACCGCTGCCCTGTGGTTCGGCGCCGTGCCGTGCTTTTTGTCCGGCGTGCTGATGTTCGCCGCACGCCATGTGCGCCCGGAAACCGTGCAGTAAGGAGTGTTCGATGAACCGTAAAGTTGCCTTGATTACCGGTGCCGCCAGCGGCATCGGCCAAGCCCTCGCCGTGGCCTATGCGCGTTGCGGCGTGGCCGTGGTGGGCGGGTATTACCCGGCCGATCCCCATGACCCGCGCACCACCGTGTCCTTGGTGGAGCAAGCGGGCGGCGAGTGCCTGATGCTGCCGCTGGACGTCGGCGACAGCGCCTCGGTGGACGCCTTGGCGGCCCAGGCCGTGCAGCATTTTGGCCGCCTCGATTACGCGGTGGCCAATGCCGGTCTGCTGCGTCGGGCGCCCCTGCTGGAAATGACCGATCAGGTGTGGGACGAAATGCTCAATGTCGACCTGACCGGGGTGATGCGTACCTTCCGCGCAGCGACCCGGCATATGCCCGCAGGCGGTGCGCTGGTGGCGATTTCGTCGATTGCCGGCGGCGTATATGGCTGGCAGGAACACAGCCATTACGCGGCGGCCAAGGCCGGTGTGCCGGGGTTGTGCCGCTCGCTGGCGGTGGAACTGGCGCCGTTGGGGATTCGCTGCAATGCGGTGATCCCGGGCTTGATCGAGACGCCGCAATCGCTGGATGCGCAGAACTCCCTCGGGCCGCAAGGCCTGGCCAAGGCGGCGCGGGCGATTCCGCTGGGCCGGGTGGGCAGGGCGGATGAAGTGGCGTCGCTGGTGCAGTTTTTGACCAGTGACGCGTCGAGCTATTTGACCGGGCAAAGCATCGTCATCGACGGTGGCCTGACCGTGCGCTGGCCCGACTGACCCCACCTGGGTTCTGTGTTTTTTCAGGAGTTTGTGTATGCCCCAACTGACTAACCGCCGCGCCGTGATCACCGGCGCCGGCAGCGGCATCGGTGCCGCCATCGCCCGTGCCTATGCCGCTGAAGGCGCGCGCCTGCTGCTGGCCGACCGCAATGCCGTCAGCCTCGCCGAAACCGCCGTCACCTGCCGCAACCTCGGCGCGCAAGTGTTCGAGTGCCTGGCCGATGTCGGCACCGTCGAAGGCGCCCAGGCCAGTGTCGACCGTTGCGTCGAACATTTCGGCGGCATCGATATCCTGGTCAACAACGCCGGCATGCTCACCCAGGCGCGCTGCGTCGACCTTACGATCGAAATGTGGAACGACATGCTGCGCGTCGACCTCACCAGCGTCTTCGTCGCCAGCCAGCGCGCCTTGCCGCACATGCTGGCGCAGGGCTGGGGACGGATCATCAACGTCGCCTCGCAACTGGGGATCAAGGGCGGCGCCGAGCTGACCCACTACGCTGCGGCCAAGGCCGGGGTGATTGGCTTCACCAAATCCCTGGCGCTGGAAGTCGCCAAGGACAACGTGCTGGTCAACGCCATCGCGCCGGGGCCCATCGAAACGCCGCTGGTGGGCGGCATCAGCGACACCTGGAAGCGCGCCAAGGCCGCCGAACTGCCCCTGGGCCGCTTCGGCCTGGCCGACGAAGTGGCGCCGACCGCCGTGCTGCTGGCCAGCGAGCCGGGCGGCAACCTGTTCGTCGGCCAGACCCTGGGCCCGAACTCCGGCGATGTCATGCCATGAGCGGGGTATAGCCATGTGCGGACTCTGCGGGCTGCTCGGCGAAGACCTGCACTGGAGCGACCCCCTGGGCGACGAGTTGCCCCGGCGCCGCGAACGCCTGCGCCGGATCGCCGCGATCAACCAGGTGCTGGCGGTGTTCCGGCTCAAGGTCGAAGACTTCCAGGGCGCGTCGTACCTGCTGCTCGGCGCGACCGGCAAGCAGGCGTTGGCCAGCGGCCTGGATCAACTCTGGCAAGCGGCCGAAACCATGCTCGGGCGCCAGCTGGATCCCCTCGACCCGCAACTACTCGATCACTTGGAATGCCCCCTGTAGGAGCGAGCTTGCTCGCGAAAAGCCCGAGAACGCCGCGTGCATCCAGGATGCCCGCGTCATCGTTGACGATTTTCGCGAGCAAGCTCGCTCCTACAAGGGGCGGAGGTAACATATGAGTATTGCCCTCAACGTCATCACCGGCTTCCTCGGCAGTGGCAAGACCAGCTTGCTCACGCGCCTGCTGCAGGGCGAGAGCCTTGGCGACACGGCGCTGCTGATCAATGAGTTCGGCGACGTCGGCATC
Source organism: Pseudomonas sp. Y39-6 (assembly GCF_023651955.1). Taxonomy (NCBI): domain Bacteria; kingdom Pseudomonadati; phylum Pseudomonadota; class Gammaproteobacteria; order Pseudomonadales; family Pseudomonadaceae; genus Pseudomonas; species Pseudomonas sp. Y39-6. The sequence goes on from NZ_CP069594.1 coordinate 1,365,934, forward strand.
GACCACCTGCTGGTGGAAGAGGTGGCCTTCAAGCGGGTGATCCTGGAAACCACCGGCCTGGCCGACCCGGCGCCGATCCTCGCGACCCTCAACAACGACGTGCAACTGCGCGGGCGTGTTCATATCGGCCTGGATCAACTCTGGCAAGCGGCCGAAACCATGCTCGGGCGCCAGTTGGATCCCCTCGACCGCAACTACTCGATCACTTGGAATGCCCCTTGTAGGAGCGAGCTTGCTCGCGAAAAGCCCGAGAGCGCCGCGTGCATCCAGGATGCCCGCGTCATCGTTGATGATTTTCGCGAGCAAGCTCGCTCCTACAAGGGGCGGAGGTAACATATGAGTATTGCCCTCAACGTCATCACCGGCTTCCTCGGCAGTGGCAAGACCAGCTTGCTCACGCGCCTGCTGCAGGGCGAGAGCCTTGGCGACACGGCGCTGCTGATCAATGAGTTCGGCGACGTCGGCATCGACCACCTGCTGGTGGAAGAGGTGGCGCCGGACACGGTGCTGCTGCCCGGCGGCTGCGTGTGCTGCTCGATTCGCGGCGAACTCAAAGACGCATTGCTCAGCCTGTTGCAACGCCGCGAGCGCGGCGAGATCCCGGCCTTCAAGCGGGTGATCCTGGAAACCACCGGCCTGGCCGACCCGGCGCCGATCCTCGCGACCCTCAACAACGACGTGCAACTGCGCGGGCGTGTTCATATCGGCCTGGTCATCACCTTGGTCGACGCCAGCCACGCGGCCCTGCAGGAACGCCTGCACCCGGAATGGCTGGCCCAGGTGGCGGCGGCGGATCGCTTGCTGCTGAGCAAGACCGACCTTGTGGACGACTGCACGCCGCTGCGCCTGCACCTGCAGGCGCTGAACGCGGGCACGCCGATCCTTGATAGCCGCGACATCCACAGCGGCGATCAACTGCTGCTCGGCGCAGGTCTGCGCAGCGCCGAACCGGCCGCCGAAGTCAGGCGCTGGCAACTGCACCGGACCACCACCGCCCGCCACGGCGCCGCGCAAGTCTGCTGCCTGAGCTTCGACCGGCCGCTGGATTGGGTCGGTTTCGGAGTGTGGTTGTCGATGCTGTTAAGATGCCATGGCGAACGAATCCTTCGCGTCAAAGGACTGCTCAACGTGAACGCAAGCTCGGCCCCCATCGTCATTCATGGTGTGCAGCACTGCCTGCATGCGCCGGTCCACCTGCCAGCGTGGCCGGGCAGCGACCGCCAATCGCGCCTGGTGTTTATCCTGCGCGGCCTCGACCCGGTGCTGCTGCGCCGCTCGTTTGAGGCGTTTTCACGGCGGTTCGCGGCATGATCACCTTAAGAGTCCTCGGTACGTCGGTGACCTTGCTCGAATGCTTGCGCGTGCGGGCCGAACAGGAACTGGGCATTCGCCTGGTGTACCAGGTGCATGACGTCGAACAGGCCCAGCGCATCGCCGTGATGCAGCCCGACAGCTACGACCTGTACGACCAGTGGTTCCACAACGTCGACTTCGTATGGCCCGCCCGCGCGATCCAACCCATCGACACGCGGCGCATCGCCTTGTGGCACGAGATCAACGACCTGCCCAAGCGCGGTCGCCTGTCGCCCAGCGACCGCCTGGGCAGTGGCAGCGTGCCCAGCGAGCGGCTGTTTGTGCAGCACGATGGTAGCCTCGGCAGCACGGTCACCGAACGCATCAGCATGTTGCCGCTGACCCACAACGCCGACAGCTTCGCCTACCGCCCCGAGCGCCTGCCCGAGGCGTTCAGCCGCAGCAACGAAAGCTGGGGCTGGCTGCTCGACCCGCTGTTGCGCGCGCGCACCGCGTTGCAAAGTGACGCGGCCATCGGCGCGCTCGATGCCGCGTTGGCGGTGCAGGGCGCCGGGCTGGCGAGGTTCAGGGACATCGGCAACATGAGCATCGAAGAGATCGACGTGCTCGCCGATATCCTGGTGCGCAAGCAGAAGGAAGGGCACTTCGCGGCGTTCTGGTCCGACGATGAAGAAGCCGCGCAATTGATGCTCAGCCCGAACATCGATATCCAGAGCCTGTGGTCGCCGACCCTGATGCGCCTGCATCGCGCCGGGGTGAAGTACCGCCTGGCGGTGCCGCGTGAAGGCTATCGCGCCTGGTTCGGCGGCCTGTCGTTGTCGCGCCATGCCCAGGGCCCGGTGCTCGACGCGGCTTATGCGTACCTCAATTGGTGGTTGTCCGGCTGGCCGGGCGCGGTGATGGCACGCCAGGGTTACTACATCGGCAACCCGGCACGCAGCCGCGATCATTTGACCAGCGCCGAATGGGACTACTGGTACGCCGGCAAGCCCGCGCGCGAAGAGTTACCGGGCAGCGACGGCCTGCCGCTGATCGATATCGGCGAAGTGCGCGACGGCGGCTCCTATGAACAGCGCATGGGGCATATCGCGGTGTGGAACTCGGTGATGGATGAACACAACTACCTGGTGCGGCGCTGGGGGGATTTCATGCGCGCGCGAGGCTGATGCCAACCAAAAAAGGCGGCTACCTGTGAGGGTAGCCGCCTTTGTTTTGCTGCAGGTTTTGCTTAATCCGGCAGTTTGAACGCCATCACATAGTCACCCTGCTTGGTGCCCAGGGAGCCGTGACCGCCGGCCATGACCAGCACGTATTGCTTGCCGTCCTTGCCGGTGTAGGTCATCGGTGTGGTTTGCGCACCGGCTGGCAGGCGACCTTCCCACAGTTGCTTGCCGTTTTTCACGTCATAGGCACGCAGGTACTGGTCGAGGGTGCCGCTGAGGAAGGACACGCCACCGGCGGTGGTGAAAGTGCCGCCCAGGCTAGGCACGCCCATGGTCAGCGGGAGCGGAACCGGCGAGCTGTCGCGCACGGTGCCGTTCTTGTGCATCCAGATGGTTTTGTGGGTGGTCAGGTCGACCGCCGCCACATAACCCCACGCCGGTGCCTGGCACGGCAGGCCCATCGGCGACAGCATCGCTTCGAGGATCACGCCGTAGGGCGCGCCTTTGTTCGGCTGCACGCCTTGGGTTTCGCTGATGCGCGGGCCTTGCTTGGCAATGTCGGCGGCCGGGATCAGTTTCGATTTGAACGCCATGTAGTTCGGGTTCACGAACGCGATCTGGCGCACCGGGTCGACGGAAATGCCACCCCAGTCGAACACGCCGAAGTTACCCGGATAAACGATGGAACCTTGCAGCGAAGGCGGGGTGAACGCACCGTCGTAGCGCATGGATTTGAAATCGATGCGGCACAGCATCTGGTCGAACGGGGTCACGCCCCACATGTCACGCTCTTTGAGCGGCGGTGGCATGAAGTTCAGATCAGACTTCGGTTGCGTCGGCGCGGTGTGATCGCCCGCGACTGCGCCTTGCGGCACGGCCACTTCGTGGATCGGTACCACCGGTTGGCCGGTGGCGCGGTCCAGCACGTAGATGCTGCCTTGTTTGGTCGACGCCATTACCGCTTGTTTCACGCCGGCTTCGGTCTTGATGTCGATCAGCGAAGGCTGGCCGCCCACGTCCATGTCCCACAGGTCATGGTGGGTGAACTGGAAGGTCCACTTCACGTGGCCGCTGTCGATGTCCAGGGCGGTCAGGCCGGCGCTGTATTTTTCCGAGTCTTCGGTACGGTCGCCGCCGTATTGGTCGGGCATCTGGTTGCCCATCGGCAGGTAGAGCATGCCGAGTTTTTCATCCACAGAGAACATGGACCACATGTTCGGCGAGTTGCGGGTGTAGGTCTTGCCTTCGGCCAACGGGGTGGTGTCGTCCGGGTTGCCGCTGTCCCAGTTCCACACCAGCTTGCCGGTGTGGACGTCGAACGCGCGGATCACGCCGCTGGGCTCGTCGGTGGAGACGTTATCGGTGACGTGACCGCCGATCACCACCAGGTTTTTGGTCACCGCCGGTGGCGAAGTGGAGTAGTAACCGCCTGGGGCGAAGCTGCCGATATTGGCACGCAGGTCGACCTGGCCTTTGTCGCCGAAGTCTTCGCACATCTTGCCGGTGTCGGCGTTCAGGGCGATCAGGCGGGTGTCGGCGGTCGGCACGAAGATGCGTTTCGGGCAGGCGTTCGGCGCGGCAGCCGGGCTGGCGCTGCCGGTCGGGCTCTGTTCGGAGGCGTAGGCGGCGTCATCGTGATACGACACGCCACGGCAGGTCATGTGCGCCCAACCCTTGAAGTTTGCGGCACCTTCGGTGCTGATCTTCGGGTCGAAACGCCAGATTTCCTTGCCGGTATCCGGGTCCAGGGCAATCACCTGGCTGTGCGGGGTACACACGTAGAGCATGCCGTTGACTTTCAGCGGGGTGTTTTCCGCGGTGGTCTCGCCCGGGTCGTTCGGGCCTGGGATGTCGCCGGTGCGGTAGGTCCACGCTGGAACCAGTTTGTGGGCGTTTTCCGGGGTGATCTGCGCCAGGGGCGAGTAGCGATCGCCGTAGGCCGAACGGCCGTAGGAATTCCAGTCGCCATCGGCCTGGGTCGGCGCGGCGCTGGCCATGCCCGGTACTGCGTCGCGGTCCAGTTGGCCTTTGATTTCACCCGGGTGGGTGAATTGGCTGGCCACGGCGGCAGCGCCGGCCAGGACCACGGCCACGCTCAGCGCGCCGGTGCCCAGCGGTGCCGATTGGCCACGCAGCAACGGACGGCGAAACCATGGGAGCAGCATGACGATGCCCAGGGCGAACAGCAGTGCCAGGCGCGGTACCAACTGCCACCAGTCCAGGCCGACTTCCCACAGTGCCCACACGGTGCTGGCGAACAGTACCAGTGCGTATAGGCCTAGCGCGGCGCGGCGGGTGGCCAGCAGCAGAAGGCCGGTCAGGGTGATGCCGATACCGGCCAGCAGGTAGTACAGCGACCCGCCGAGCAGGCTCAGCTTGATACCGCCGGCCAGTAAGGCCAGGCCCATGATCAGCAGCAAGACGCCTAGCAGCCTGGGCAGTAGGCGGCTTGGGCTTGAGGCACCATCAGTGCTCATAGTGTGTTTCTCCGTGACGTTGGAATTATGTGTCCCCGTGTGTCTTCACTGTAGATGACGATTTGGCACGGGCTTGGTTCAGCGTGAGTCGGTTTTTCCTGGGGATAGCGGGGGGTATCCACAGGGGGGTGATTTATTTTTAGGCGCGGTCGGGTGTGAGACAGCGCTGTCTTTGTGGCGAGGGGTGTTCGGTAGGTTGGGGTTGACCGAGAGTGAATCGTTTCAGGTTATTGCCGCCAAGGATAATGCGGTGGGGCGTTGAGAGAAAGTGAAAATCGCAAGATGCATTATTTCGGATTTGGTAACAGTGACAGAATGTCGCTGTGGGATGAGGGGGTGGGGTTGTTGTTAGGGGGCTGGTGGATGGCCTTGGGGGAGGGGGCATATCCGTTTCTTCGGTAACGGCGGCTATGGGTTCCGCCCTTACGGCGGGTCACTTTGGAAAAGCCCCAAAGTAACCAAAGGGCTCTTGCCCCACCACTCGGCACCTCGCTAGTGCTCGGTGTGCCCTCACTCCGGCTTGAATCCGTGGGCCGCCGTCATGGGCCATCCTTGGCCCAGGACGGCTAACCCGGCGTCCTGCCGGGTTACCCACGGATTCAAGCCTGCGTTCGGCCAGCGTGGTTTAACGGGGCGCCTCAGATCAAGATCAAGATCAAGAGCCTCGCTTCGCATTGTGGAGTGCTTTGGATCAAAAGCGGATCAAGAGCCTCGCTTCGCATTGTGGAGTGCTTTGGATCAAAAGCAGGTCAAGAGCCTCGCTTCGCATTGTGGGGTGCTTTGGATCAAAAGCGGATCAAGAGCCTCGCTTTGCATTGTGGGGGGCTTTGGATCGAAAGCGGATCAAGAGCCTCGCTTTGCATCGTGGGGCGGTTCTTTTTGGATAGTTAGAAGGTGGTGCGCAGGCCCACTTGTACGCTTCTGCCTGCTGCCGGGGCGATGTCGCGCAGGATCGAGCTGGCGTAGCGCACGGTTTGGTTGGTCAGGTTTTCGCCATTGACGAATGCCAGCCACTGGCTGCCGCCGACGTTGAAGCGATAGCCGGCGCTGGCGCCCAGTGTGGTGTAGCCGTCGGTGCCGCTTTCGTTGGAGGGCACACGGCCTTGTCCGGCGGCGTGTTCGATGTCGATGCGCGCTTGCCAGCGGTCCAGTTCCCACAGCAAGCCGCTGTTCAGGCGCAGCGGTGCGATGCGCGGCAGGGCTTCGCCGGTGTCGAGGTTGGTGGCGCGGGTGTAGTCGCCCGACAGTTCCAGTGCGAACTTGCCGTAGGCGCCTTCGCCGAGCTTCCAGTGATCCTGGGCTTCAAAGCCGGCGAAACGGGCGCGCACTCCCGAGTATTCGTATTCGGGGATGCCGCCGGCGTCTTCTTCACCTTCGTCGTTCAATGTGCGACCTGTGCCCAGCAGGCCGATGTAGTTGGAGAAACGGCTGTAGAACACGCCGAAGCTGCCCTTGTGCGTGCCGTTGTCAAAGCGCAGTGCGAGGTCGCTGGATACGGCTTTTTCTTTCTTCAGGTTGGCGTTGCCCAACTCGTAGGTGCCGGTGGCGACGTGAGCGCCGTTGGCGTACAGCTCGTAGAAGGTCGGCGCGCGTTCGGTGTAGCCCAGGGTTGCGGCCAGCGACCAGATCGGCGTGAGGGTGTACACCGCGCCGGACGACAGGCTGCCGGCGGTGAAGTCGTTGGTCTTGTCGGCATTGGCGAAGCGCGCGTTGCCTTTGCTGTCCGGGTCGACGCTGGTGTGCTCCAGGCGCCCGCCGAGGCTGAGTTTCAGGCGCTCGGTGGCCTGCATTTCTTCGAGGATGAACAGCGCGCCGGCGTTGGTGTCGGTCTGCGGCACGAAGGCTTCTTCGCCGAGGGCCGAGAACTCGTTGCGGGTCACTTGTGCGCCGACCACGCCGTCGAAGGGGCCGAGCGGCTGGTGGCGCGCTTCAACCCGGGCTTCATAGCCTTTGTTCTTGAAGATCGTGCCGGTTTCGCCGCCTTCGATTTCGCGGTGCTCGTAGTCGGTGTAGCCGGCGTCGAGTTTCACCGAGGTGAACGGGCCCTGCAGGTTGCGTACCTCGGAGGCAAACGCGTAGTGGTCCTGCTTCATGCGGATCCGCACAGCCTGTTCGGCGGGTGAGCCGTAGTTGCTGTCGTAGGTGCTGTAGGACAGCCCGGCATAACCGTCGTCCCAGGTGTAGGAACCGCCCAGCGCACCGCCGTCCTGGCGCCCGTCGCTGTTGCCCAGGCGGCCGTTTTTGCCGGGGCCGTCTTCGGCTTCCGGAGCGTGGCGGCTGCGGGCTTGGCCCGGGATTTTGAGGTCGTTGAATTCCCGCGCATTCGCGTCCAGGTGCAGGGCGAAGGTGCCGTTGCCGGCTTCGAGTTTGCCCGCGCTGCTGCGCGTGGTGTCGGCGCCGCCGTAGCGTAATTCGCCAGCGCCGTGGATGCCTTCGATGGCTTCGGTGGGGATGCGATTGTCGAAGGTGTTGACCACCCCGCCGATGGCGCTGCCGCCGTACAACAGGGCCGCCGGGCCGCGCACGATTTCGATGCGGTCGACGTTGACCGGGTCCAGCGGCACGGCGTGGTCGTAGGACAGCGACGACGCATCCAGCGCGCCCACGCCGTTGCGCAGCAGGCGAATGCGGTCGCCATCCTGGCCGCGGATGATCGGTCGGCTGGCGCCCGGGCCGAAGTAGGACGACGACACGCCCGGTTGCTTGTTCAGGGTTTCGCCGAGGCTGCCTTTTTGCTGCAGGGTCAGCTCATCGCCTTCCAGCACGGTGGTCGGCGAAGCCAGTTGCGCGCTGCCCAGGGGGTTGGCGGTGATGACTTGGGGTTGCAGTTCCAGCGCATGGGCTTCGGAGCAGATCAGCAGGGCGGCGGCGAGGGGCGACAAGCGCCAGGCAGAGGAGAGGGACATCGGACATTCCTTGGCAAACGACAAAAAGAGAAGGCGGCAAACGGTAACGAACAGCTTACGGTTGATAACTATCGTTACAATATAACATCTCTTTTTGCCCTGAAAAGGGCAACTTTTCCCCAGGGGCTATATTCAATGCGGTGCTTCCACCTGTTCGCCCCGTCGGCTAAGGTGCGCGGCTGTATTTCCTCTTTTTGCAAAAGGCCTGGCATGACCGCGACAAGCAACGACCCGCTTCACGGCGTGACTCTGCAACACGTCCTCACCACCCTGGTGGAACACTACGAATGGAGCGGTCTGGCTGAGCGCATCGATGTCCGCTGTTTCAAGAGCGACCCGAGCATCAAGTCGAGCCTGACGTTCCTGCGCAAAACCCCGTGGGCGCGGGAGAAAGTCGAAGGGCTGTACGTGAAACTGATGCCTACCAAACGCCCGTTGGACTGAGCCCATGAAACGCTGTGTGACGGCGGCGGCCCTGGCCGGTTGGGGGGGGTTGGCGATTCAGCAATACCTGATTTTCTATTCGCGCTGGTCGACGGGCGCCAGCCTGTTGGGCGGGCTGGTCAACTTCTTCAGCTTCTTCACCGTGTTGACCAACACCCTGGTGGTGGTGGTGCTGAGCTACGCCGTGGTTGATCGTGATTCAGCGGCGAAGCGGTTTTTCCTGGCGCCCAGGGTCAGCAGCGCGATTGTCGCCAGCATCGTGCTGGTGAGCCTGGCCTATAACCTGCTGCTGCGGCACCTGTGGCAGCCCGAAGGGTTCCAGTTCATCGCCGACGAATTGCTGCACGACGTGATGCCGCTGCTGTTTGTCGTCTACTGGTGGCGCTGTGTGCCCAAGGGCACGTTGCAGTGCAAACACATTGGCCTGTGGGTGTTGTACCCGTTGGTGTACTTCGCCTATGTGCTGCTGCGCGGGGATTTGCTCGGGCAATACCAGTACCCGTTTTTCGACGTCGGCACCCTCGGTTATCCACAGGTGTTCGTGAATGCCGGGGGGATTCTGGCGGGGTTTGTGCTGATTGCTCTGGCGGTGGTGGGGTTGGATAAAAGCATCAAACCCCACGGATGACTCATTCTTCCTCACTGCCCTCGGCGCGCCAGTAGCCGACGGCCTTGAGGAACGCTTCATCGAGCTTGTGCGTATCCAGCAGCACCCGGCGCACCTGGCGCGACAGCTTGGTTTCCATCGCGACGAAGGTGTACAGCGCACCGCTCGGCAGCGTCAGTGCGCGCACGGTGTCGAGCAGGTCGGCCTGGCCGCGCACCAGCCAAATCACTTCTACCTCGGCCGCGCTTTGCAGTGCTTGCCGTTCCGCCGCATCGGCGATTTCGATCACCGCCAGCACCGTGCGCCCGGCCGGCAGTTCTTCGAGGCGGCGGGCGATGGCGGGCAGGGCGGTTTCGTCGCCGATCAGCAGGTAGCTGTCGAAGATGTCCGGCACGATCATCGAGCCCCGTGGGCCGCCGATGTACAGGTGCTGGCCGACTTGAGCCTGCTCGGCCCAGGTGGAGGCGGGGCCGTCGCCGTGCAGCACGAAGTCGATGTCCAACTCGCCGAGGCTCAGGTCGAAACGCCGTGGCGTGTAGTCGCGCATGGCCGGCTGCGGGCCATCGCCCTTGATGCTGAAGGTCGGGCTTTGCAGCGCGGCTTGCTCGGCGGCGTTCTGCGGGAACATCAGCTTGATGTGATCGTCACTGCCCAGGCTGACAAACCCCGCCAGTTCGGGGCCGCCGAGGGTGATGCGGCGCATGCGCGGGGTGATATCGACCACCCGCAGCACGTCGAGGCGACGGCGTTTGATCTCGTGGCTGACGCGATGGATGACGGGCGTATTCATTGATTTTCCCCCTGGACAGCTTGAACGGCCGGGCCGTCGACGATGGCTTGTGCGGTGCTATTGAGCAGCGTGGCGACCCGCGCGATTTCTTCGGCGCTCCAGCGTCCGTGGTGCAGTTGCAAGGCATGACGCAGGTTATGCACCGCCTCGTGGATTTCGGGCGGGCGATCATGGCCGCGCAGCGAGCGTTTGCTCACGTCGATACGCATTCGCACGCCTTCCAGTGCAATCGCCTGCTCACTTAAAGAAAGACGACCGGCGTCGGTGATGGTGTAGCGTTTTTTTCCGCCTTCGGCATCGCCGCTGATCAATTCGCTTTCTTCAAGGAAGGTCAGGGTCGGGTAGATCACACCGGGGCTGGGGCTGTAGGCGCCGTCGAACAGGCCTTCGATCTGGCGGATCAGGTCGTAGCCGTGGCACGGCTGCTCGGCGATCAGCGCCAGCAACAGCAACTTCAGGTCGCCGGGGGCGAACACGCGTGGGCCGCGACCGCCGCGTTCACGGCCGGGGCGTTTTTCGAAGCCGTCGCGGCCGTCGCCGTGGGAATGGGGATGGGGATGATGCTCTCTCATTTTGGGTCTCTCCGTTTTGGTTAAGATATAACTTAAGATATATCTTTAGACTGTTCAAGATCAGTCGACCAACGGTCGCGGCCTACTTAACTACCACCGTCCCGCGTGATGCGCCCAGCATGCTGATGGCTCTTCCCATGTGCATGGAGCCAGTGCGATGAGCACATTGATTTCTCCCCCTTACTCGCCAACCTCCCTGGAAATACGCGGTTATCTGCATCAGATCGGTCACCAGTTGCTCGAAACCGACACCCCGTTACTGTCCAAGCGGCCGCTCCCCGTCGAGTTACAACAGCTTGAAAAACTCAACCAGACGCTCACGGCGCACGCGCGCGCTCACTTCGACCGCTGTCGTGCGCTGTATGCCGATGTGGCGCAGGCCGACCTGCAAAGTGACGAGGGCAAGCAACGGCTGGCGACGCTCAAGCGCGACCTCACGGCGCACTTGCAGAAACTGGACGAAACCGGGGTGTTGGGCGGCCAAAGCCTGCGCACGTTCATGGCCAACGACGCCGGCCTGGTCGCGTTGGAACTCGAAGCCAAGCTCAACATCCAGGACTCTCTGCTGCATCGTGAAGAGGCCCGTCTGGTGCAGAACCTGGGGCTCGGGCCGAGCTTTCGACCGGGCATCTATGCGCTGACGTTCAGCTATCGAGCCCAGACGATCGAGTTCGCCGGGGCCTTTGTGTTGACCGAAAAAAACACCCCCGTGGTCGCGCAACTGACCCCGGCCGACGATGCCGGCTACGTCGTGCTGTTCACGCCGGCCCGCGGCTTCGAGTCGTTCAGCTCGCTGGCCGAGATGAACCGCCGACTGCGCGAGACGATGGCGGTCGGCGGCTGGCGCAAGGAGTTCATGCGCCTGCTGCCGCGCCAGTACTGGGGGCTGTCCGTCATGGGCGTCTGGCCGCTGCAGTTGGTCCCCATCAACAGCGAACCGCTGTGCGAACACACCTACGACGCCAGGCTGGCCAAACGCGCGCTGGATATCGATTGGGCCTTGAGCCTGGACGCCAACCCCGACCATAGCGCCCGGCAGCTGCTTGCCGAGCTGGACGACGCGATTCGCGCGGCCTTGCCCGACCTCAGCCCGCGCCTGGAATTGCGCGCCCAGCGCCTGCTCGACCGTTGCCTGGAGCACAGCGCCCCGGCCTGGTATCGCAACGCGCCGAGCCACCAGCGCGAGGCCCTGGCGCGGCAGCTGAGCGAGTACGACGAGGCCCGCCAAGCCCTGCTGAACCTGTTCGGCCATGCCGCCTCGCCGCAGGCCCTGGCGCGCTATCAGTTGCTCGAACAACTGGCCGCTGACCTGGAAATCACCGACCTGGACCCCGACCGCCTGCAAGTCCGCACGCGCCGCAGTGTGGCCAGGGTCGGCGCCTACGAGCAGAAACACAACCTGACCGCGCTGGCGCTGCGCGGCCTGCACACCGGCGACGAACTGCCCGGCTCGGCGTTTTTGCTCAATACCACCCTCACGTATGCCGACGCGCCGCTGCCCGAGCGCTATCAAGACCTGACCCCGGCCTATCTGGTCAGCCTGCTCGACAGCCTCAAACCGCGTGCGGAGTTTGAGGCCGTGCGCCGCGAGTACTACGCCAAGCCGCAGATCCATGCCGCCATCGAACAGATGCTCGACCGCCGCATCAATGCCCTGGCCTACACGGCCACGCTGCAAAACCACATCACCGAGGCCGACTATCAACGCGTTACCCGCCTGCGTCGCGGCACCGACGCGCAACTGCACGCGAGCAGCGTTGCGCTCAATGGCTGTGTGCTCAAGGACCTCTGGCTGCTGCGCGAGCGCGACGAGCAGGGCGCGATCCAGCGCTTGCTGCTGTGTACCCCCGAAGCGCCGCAGGCCCAGCAGTTTCATGGGTTCGACACGGAAACCGGCTGCCAGGCGCATATCCTCGGCTGGTGCGCGGACGAAACCATGCGCGCTTATCTGCTGGGGCAAGTCGCCCTCAAGTCCCGTGCGGGTCTGGAAACGTTCATGGCTGGCCTGGGCTTCATTCCGGCGCGCCAGGAATATCGCCACGTCACCTTCAGCCAGGCGGCCGACCACGCCGATTGCCTCAAGGCCCTGCGCGCCCAACTGCTGGAGGTGCAGACCGACGATTACCACTGGGGCACCCCGACGTGGTACCGGGCCGCCACCGAGGCCCAGCGTCGACAACTGACTCAACTGGCGGAAAACGCCGAAGGCGCGGCGAACACCTATGCGCAAAACCCGTTATCCGACGCCCGCTTCATCAGCTTCGAGCGCTTCCTGCATGCCCAGGCCAAGACGCAGCTCAACGCCCTGCTGGGGCGCCAGCGGCAAAACGATGTCGACCCCGATACGGTGTGGGTGCATTACCCCAAAGACTTCCCGGCGTTGACGCGCCCCGCGTCGGTGTCCTACACCCGCCTGTATCGCGATGGTTATGAGGATTCGCTGGGGTTTCTCGACGCCAGGTTCGACACCGTCGCCACCTTCATGGGCCCGGCCGGGGTCGACCTGAGCAAGCTCACGCCGCGCAACGTCGCGCTTTCGGTGCGCGGCGTATGGATCGGCCAGCGCTACGCCGATGAAGTCCAGGCCAAACTGCAAAACCCGGCCAGCCCCGGATATGCCCTGCGCCGCGACGCAACGCTGGCGATCAACCAGTTGCAGTTGCACAGCGCGGCGCTCGAATCGCGCCTCAAAGGCCATATCGCCCAGGTCGATCTGGATTGGTTTGAACGCGCCATCAAGAGCCTGGACGACACCTCGGTCGAGACGCGCAGCACCTACAACGTGCATCGCCTGATGATCGACGGCGACTGGGTGATCGACACCTTGCTGTTCAGCCACGGCGCGAATCCGGTGTTGCTCTATACACCGCAGGCGCCGGACGGCGTGTTCTTGCGCGAAGCCCGGCTGTTCAACTACCTGCTGAAAAAAGTCGACGGCATGCTCGATTACTTCAGCGCCCGCGTCGGTGTGCAGTCCCGGGTGCGCGTCCGGCGTTTTCTGCAAACCGCCCAGGCCGGCCTGCCCGCAGACCTCAACAGCACCGACCTGAGCCTGGCGCGCTACGACACGATCGAGCGCGTGCCGCCCGTGCTCGACCTGCGTCACCTGCTGCACGACATGAAGCTGCAACGCAAGATCGACGACGTTGCCGCCACCACGGTCAATCGCACCGACATGATCATGGGCCTGGTCTGGAGTTGCCTCGAACCGCTGATCGCCATTGCGACCGCACCGTTCCCGGTGTTGAGCCTGAGCCTGGGCCTGCTGCTGGCGCTCAAGGACGGCATGCTGGCCCTGCACGCCTACAACCAGGGCGACACCGATGCGGCGCTGCAACACTTCGTCGGCTACCTGAGCAACAGCCTCGGCGCGGTGTTCACCGACCTGCGCCCGGCACTCAAGTCCATCGGCCCGCTGCTCCGGCCGATGCGCCACCTCATGCGCCCAGCAGCGCCGCGCCAGGCCATGGCGTTGATCCAGCAACTGCAGCCGCCGAGCCCCGCGCTCGCCGGTATGCAGGCGGTGTGGTTCGAGGGCCGGCCGTTGTGGGCGGGCAAAACCCCCGATGCCCTGGGCCGCTATCTGCTGTTTCGCCAGGACCCGGTGAGCGGCAAACTCGTGTCGACCGCCCGCCTGGTCAACCAGAACGCCGAGGGCCGCTGGGTGCGCTCGGGCCTCACCGGCGGGGCGCCGAAACGCCCCGCGCCAAGCCCCCACGCGTTGCAGCGCTATGAAGTTCCGCCGGAGCTGGCCAAAGACTACGAAAGCGTTCTGAGCGTGGAGTTTCGCAACACCTCCAGCGTCGATGAGTTGTTGGGCGAGGGCACCCGCGACAGCCTGCTGACCTATGAAATGGCCCCGCTCCAGGCCCCTTACCTGCACGCCTACCTGCAGTTGCGCGGCGATGCCGACACGTTCTTCGCCCAGCTCAATCCCATCGTTCCCAGGGCCGATGTACTGGCCTTCGAAGCCAGCGCGAGCCATCGGCACATCCTGGAAAGCGCCTTCAAGGAAAACCCGGGCTTGGTGGTGGGCGCCGTGCCTGGCTCGCTCGCCGCCAAACAGCTGCTGATCGACAATATGCACACCCTCTACGAGCAGGGCGTGCGGCGCCTGTACATCGAGTACCTGCCGGCGGACCTGTTCCGGGGCAAACTGGACAAGTTCAACGCCGGCGGCAGCTACTGGCACATCAGCGAGTACCTGAAAAAAGTCGAGGCAGCCCTGGGGATCGCCAACGACTCGCCGCATTCCTATCGCGCCCTGATCCTTGCGGCGCGCCGGCAAAACATCGCCGTCTGTGGGCTGGACGCGTCCACCGGCTACGAGGTAGACAAAGCCTTCAACCTGAAAAACGGCGCGCTGGTCAGCCCTCGGCCCAACGCCCAGCGAAACTTCTACTCCCACACGCTGATCGAGGCCGACATCGGCGCAAACCCCGGCGAAGGGTGGGTCGCCCTGGTCGACAGCCGCCGTCTCAACACGCACACCCAGACCCCGGGCCTGGCCGACCTGCAAAAGACCCTGAGTGTGCGCGTCGAAGACGTCGCCCCCGGCCAACCGGTGGGCATCTGGAACGATACGCCCGGCGCGATCGTCGACGACCCGGCGGCCAAAGCCGACTTCAAGCTGACCCTGCAAACCGCCTACACGGCGCCCCCGGCATTCGTCACCGCGCCTGGCCGCGCAAGCGCGTACAGCGAGTTCGACATCGACTCGCGGTTCGTCCCCGAGCTGCATGAAATGGGCAAAGGAGCGCATGCGTTCGACACCCGTTATGGGTCGCTCAACCCGAAAATCGCCGCTGCCGAAAGCGCCTTCCGCAAGACCCGCGAGCGCCTGAACAAAACGGCGCAGGCGTTCTTCAAAACCCCTGAACTGCCCCCCAGGCCGACGTTGCCGGACCTGCCGGCGAACACCACGCCCGCCGACTTTATCGCGCAAAGCTACCAACACGCTCGGGGGCTGATTGTCTGCGAGAGCCACGTCGAGCAATCGAGCAAGGCGCTGCTGATCGATCAGATGAAGGCGCTCAAGCAGCAAGGCGTCAAAACCCTGTACATGGAGCACCTGTTCACCGACCTGCACCAGGCCGACCTGGATACCTTCCAGCGCACGGGCGTATTGCCCCCAGCGCTCAAAGACCGCCTGTGGACCCTCGACCGGGGCCACATGCCCGAGTACCGCGGGCCGCACACGTACACCAGCGTGGTGGAAGTGGCAGGCAAACACGGCCTGCGCATCCGCGCATTGGATTGCGTATCGAGCTACCACACCAAGGGTATGAGCGCGCCGCAGACGTCGCGCATTGCGATGTTCAACTTCTTTGCCGGCGAGGTCATCCGTCTAGACCAGGCGGCCCAGGGCGCGCACAAGTGGGTGGCGCACATGGGCAATGCTCATGTGCATTCGGTCGAAGGGATTGCGGGGGTGGCCCAGACGCAAGGGGCGATCAGCCTGCGGCTCTCAGATGTACCGGCGGGCACGGCCAGCGAGCTGCGCTCAGGGCTGCAATGGACCGTCGCCTACGGATCGTCGTTGTACCCCAACCGGCTGACGGCGATCCGCAGCGACTTCACCCTGGCTGTCGGCGTCCCTGGCATGCGTCCTCCTCGCGCCTATGTTCCCGCCGATCGTTCACGCTTGACGCGACCGGGGCAGTTCATGGTCGAGCAGCTTTCACCCCATGAAGTGAATCTGGTGCATCACTCGCGCAGCGGCGAGATCCTTTCCACGCCGGTGCAGATCGACGATCAAGGCCGCTTCTTCATCGAGCGCTGGGCAGAACTGAAGGACGAACGGTTCAGCGCGTTCGAACGGCTGCTCTCGGCCCTCGATCAGGTGGTGAAACTCACCCACGTCCAGTAAACCTGACCCCCCTGCCGGCGCGGGCAGGGGGGTGGAAAAGTCCAGATCCTACGTCAATAACACCGTCGTCAATCTAGGCGGTGGCCGTTGAAGGCGTAGAGTGATGCCCTCGTGTAGTTCCAATACTACAGATGTGAAGTTGTGCGTTAAGTGTCTCCTGATAACTGTACTGCTTTTATTGAATTATCTGTGTGTCATTAACGTCTTACAGTCGTTTTTTTAAAAATCGTATTTATTGCATTTCTTCCTCCAGCGTAATGGCCTATTGGCCTGCATGTTTCTCGGAGCTTGCCTGCTTACTTTTAAAGCGCATTGGTCGAATATTTCCCGGCGTTGAATGTTCAGCCAAACAATGAACATTGCGCCGCGCTGTTAGTTGGAAGTGAGTCTTGACTTGCTTTTTAGTTAACCGCCTTCCTTTAAATGACTACTAGGTATTCAAGCATGATCAAGAAGTTTGCTGTTCTGCTCCCGCTGGCTGTTGCGGTATTGGGTTCTTCGGCTGCCATGGCCGCCAACGATGCAAGCACCACGATCAACATCAAGGCCGACATCCCTACCAAGCAGTTCCACGCCCAGCCCCTGGACCCCAACTTCGGTCGCGACGAAATCATGACCTACAACACTGTGACCGGCGAACTGAGCACGCTGTCCTCGATGTTCACCCTGAAAAACACCGGTGGCTCGATCGACGCCTACCTGCAGGACGGCCCGGCGGCGCTCACCAACGGCACGGACTCGATCCCGCTGACCATCACCCTGGGCACCGTGGCCCTGACCGGTAGCCCGCAAGAAGTGGCCGCCGACGCAGAGTCCAACCCCGGCCTGCAAAAAATGATGACCATCAAGGCCGCCAAGCCGGCGGACACCCAGACCGGTCTCTACACCAGCGTCGCCACCGTGATCTTCGACAACGTGCCGCGCACCGCTTTCTAAGCACCCGGCACGCGATAAGGCCGCGCCTTATCGATCACACCCACCGCCCGCAGGTTGTGTTCGCCTGCGGTCGGTTTCCAGATGGTTTGCAGTTCGCCATAGAGTATTAAGTTCATGTTCCCGATGAAACCCATCGCGGCGGCGCTGGCCCTGCTTGCCTGTTCGGCTGCCTGGGCGGCGGCTGATAACAGTTATACGCCACGCAGTTTACTGGCTCAGGCGAAAGGTTTGCCGAGCGAATTCGAAGAGCATTTTTTTGATGTGCCCCTGGCCGTGCGTATCGAACGCGACGAAGTCTTTCTGGGCGAGGCGATGGTGATACTTTCGCGCGATGACCGCCTCACGCTGCTGGACTTTACCGATATCAGCGACAGCCCGATACAACCCGCTGAGCGCGATACCTGGAGCCACTACCTGCAACAAGGCGCGGCCCTGGGAAGTTGCACGCAAACCTGCCCGGAGAAGATGTTGGCGGTGCATTACAACCTGGAAAACTCGCTGGTCTCGATCCTCACGGAGAACGCCGAGCATGACACCGATCATCAACGTTATTACCACCAGCCCCAGGACGGCAGCACGGGCTTGATTGTCAGCAACCAGTTGAACCTCAACGGCGGCCAAGCGCAGGAACTCGGCGGACGTTTCGGGGTTGAAGCCAGCAGCAGCCTGGGGAACTGGAGCCATGCGCTCAACCTGCAACTGGCACGCCTCGGCGGGCCGGACACCCAGCTTTATCACGCACTGTATTCGCTGTACGCCCAGCGCGAATTCGAAGGCCAGTTCCTGCGCCTGGGCTATTTCACGCCCACCTCCGAGGGGCTCAATCGCCAGCCGCGCGCGTTCGGCGCCGCGCCGGATATCGCCGTGGGTGTGATGCTCGGCAGTTCCGACAGCCTGGCTATCAACAACCCCAAGCCCAGCGTGTACCCGATCTACGTCACCTCCAACCGCCAGGGCTCGGTGGAGATTTACCGCAACGGCCTGCTGATCAACACCCAGGCGGTGGCCGCCGGTTTGCAGAGCATCGATACGCGGCCGTTGCCCGGTGGCATTTATGAAGTGGAAGTGCGCCTGGTCGAGGACGGCCAGGTCACTGCCACCACCCAGGAGTTGGTGTACAAGCCCAACAACTGGCGCAACCATGACGAGCGCTGGCGCTACAACGTGTTCGCCGGCCGCGAAAGCACCTTGTTCAACAACTGGGAGCAACGCGACAAAGGCGATATGACCGCCGGCGCTTCGCTCAATTACCTGCTGCACCCGCGTGTGATCGTCGGCTTGTCCGGGCGCCAGGTGCAGGAGCGCATGCAATACGGCGCTTCCATCGACTGGACATTGGCGACCCAGGCGAGCCTGTACGCCAACGTCTACCAGACCCAGGACCACGGCACCGGCATGGACGTGCAAGGCCTCTACAGTTATGGCGCCGGCAGCGTGATCGCCAGCCACAACCGCAGTTGGCTGGACACCCGCAACACCTACGACACGCTGCCCGACGGCACGCGGCTGCGCACCCGGCAAACCTTCGTCGGCCAGACCAGTACCTCGTCGCTGTCGATCAATCACCGCCTGATCAACCAGCATTCGCTCAATGCACGCCTGTCCCACAGCCAGGGCAACGTCGAGGGCGTCGGCCTGGACCTGGGTTGGAGCAAGCACGACCGGTTGTTCGGCAGCGATGCCAATTGGCGCCTGTCGCTGTTCGACCGCCCCGCCAGCCGCAGCACCGGCGACCGGCGCAACCGCGGCGTCGACCTGACCCTCAACCTGGCCCTCGGTGGGCCGGGCGAGCAGTGGTCGGGCAGCATCGGCTCGCGCACCTCGCGCGACGGCAAACGTGACAACAATGGCTCGCTGACCTACCGCAAAGACCTCAGCGGCCATGTGCTGCAGAACGTCTCGGCCACCGTGCTGACCGACACCTACGGCGTCGGCCTGTCCGGCATGACCAGCTTCCACGGCGACATGCTCGCAGGCGATGCGTTTGCCCAGCGCTCCTCCTTCAACGGCAACCTCACCGGCGGCCTCAACCTGCACAGCACCTTCGCCGTCGGCGGCCGGAAGATGGCCCTGACCAGCCAGTACCACGGCGACGGCGCGGGCATGATCGTCGATGTGGAAACCGACCTCGACGACATCACCCTGCGCGCCGACGACCTCAGCGGTGGCAGCACCGCGCTGCGGCCGGGGCGCAACTTCGTGCCGCTCACCGCCTACCGGACCGGCTCGGTGGCGTTCGACTTCGACGGCAACCACCCGCCGGCGGCGAACATCCAGCCGCCGCGCAGCGCCTACCACATCAACAAGGGCGGGGTGGACTACCGCAAGATCCGCGTGATGAAAACCGTCACCGTGCTCGGTCGCCTGCTCGACCCGCAGGGCCGCCCGCTCAAGGGCCATCACGTGATCAACCATGCCAGCCGTGGCGTCAGCGAGGTCGACGGGTTCTTCTCGATGGAAATGAACGCCGGCTCGCCCACCCTGGAAGTGCGCCGGGGCAACCAGTTGCTCTGTCAGTTCCGCCTCGACCCGAGCAAGGCCCGCAGTGAAAACGATGTGCTGATGATCGGCGACCTGCGTTGCACGCCGGATACCTTGGCCGATAGCGCATTCGAGCGCCCGACGTCGGGGTGATTCGCACAGGGTGTAAGCCATGAACATCGATACGGATAGGCCTGTTCGGGCGCGGGTATTTGCGCTTCGCAAGTCGAGTGGGTTGGCTTCAGGCCAACCGTTAATGAGGTGTAAAGCAATGAAAGTATTAGCCGCAATCCTGGGCGTGTGGATGGTTTCCCTGGGGGTCCAGGCGGGCCCGAATATCAACGTCGGCGTGGTCTATGACTACCTGGACGGGAGCAAGAGCAGCTACCTCAAACGCATCTTCAACGGCGGCACCAGCACCGCGTTCGTCAAGGTCGAGATCCTCGAAATCGTCTACGACGCCAGCGGCGTGCCCCAGGAAATTCCCGTGCAATCCCAGGCTGACGCCAGCGCCCGCGATGGCCTGATGGCCAGCCCCGCGCGCCTGATCGTGCCGGCCAACGGCATGCAGGGCACGCGCTTGCTGTACATGGGCGAGCGCGCCAGCGAGCGTTACTTCCGGGTGCGCTACATCCCGGTGGTGCCGGAAAAAGAGGACGCGTTTGCCCTGTCCGAAGAAGAGCGTGAGGAATATCAAAAGACCCTGCAGGCCGGCGTCAGCGTGCTGGCCGGCTATGGCACGGTGTTTTTCGTGCGCCCCAAGGACACCCGCTACGACACCCGCATCAACGATGGCGCCACTCGCTATGAACTGCGCAACAACGGCAACAGCGTGATCGTGGTCGACGAATTCAAGAACTGTGTGGCCGGCAAGCCGACCGATTGCCATCCGACCACCAAGAACCACGTGCTGCCGGGGCGTGCCTTTACCTTCGATAAACAAACCGGGCGCCACTACACTTTCAAGCTGGTGGAAGGCGACACGCAGAAGAATCAAGAGGTGAAAGGATGAGCCGCTGGGCCGTGTTGGCGCTGTTGAGCGCGCTCAGCTTCAGCGCCCTGGCCGCCCGCGAGGAGGCGGTGTTCCAGGTGTCGGTCAAAGTCCCCACCAGTGACTTCTATGTATTGCCGCTCAACCCCGGCTTTCTGGAGCGTGAGCAAACCCTGAGCTGGAACCCGGTGACTGAAACCCTGAGTGCGCTGCGCGAGCCTTTCGATGTGAAAAACGTGTTGGGCGCGGTGGACGCTTACCTCGCCTATGAACCGGTGCTGTTCAACGGCCGCGACAACATTGCGCTCACCGTCACCTTCAATCAGCAGGTGCTGGGGCTCGACGCCATGCGCGTGGTGCCGGAAGCCGAGGCCCGTGTCGGCAAACGGGTGCTGCTGGAAATTGCCGCGCAGAAGCCTGAGGACGGTTACCTCCCCGGCCAGTACTTCGGCAACGTGCAGATCATTTTCGATGCGTTGCGCCCATGAACCGGGGGCCACGCTTGAGTTTTTTCAGAACGAGTGAACCCATGCAAATCAAAAACAAGGTGTTGGGGCTGTGGTTGGCCGGGCTGCTGGTGGGGCTGCCCTCCGACGTAACGGCGGCCACCGTGGACATCCTGGCCTCGTTCCGGCCGGACCCCAGCCAGCCGGCGCGCAACGTGTTCAAAAACCACACGCCGCCGGGTAACAGCTATTGCACCTGGGCGCCGCAGTACTGCAACGAGACGCGCTACAGCATCGGTCTTCCGATCGATTTTCGGATGAGCGCGCCGATCGTGCCGGGCGGGGACGATCGCAATCATCTGTTGTTTCATGCGCCGACCGAACGCAGAAACATCACCGTCGTGCATGACGAAACGGGAGAGGCCGAAATCCTTCAGTTCCGGATCAGTGGCATTGGCATGGTGTTCCGGTGGCTGCGGCAGGACCCCACTGTGCGTTGGGAACACGATTATCCACCGCCACCGTGTCAATCCAGCGGGGTGAGTGTCGGCAACCAATGGCTTTTCGCGTTCACCTGGTTTTTGCCGGAAGGTGTCAGGGGGTGTGCGCAAAGAGCCGCCAGCCATATCCCCGCCGAGACATTTTGGTTCGATGGCCTCGGTTTCACCTACGAATTGGTCACGCCCGATCCCCTGGGGATGAGGGCCGGGACCTACCGCGGGCAGGTGACGTACAGCGTCGGGCCGCACAAGGACTTCGACCTGGGCAACGTGATGTTACCCAACGATGAGCAGATCACCCTCAATTTCATTCTTTCGGTCGATCACATCCTCAAGGTCGAGATCCCGCCGGGCGGTGAGCGCGTCGAGTTGCTGCCCCAGGGTGGCTGGCAAGGCTGGTTGAGCCAGGGGCGCAAACCGACGCGGCTGTTCAGGGACCAGACCTTCAACTTCTATTCCACCGCGCGCTTCAGGATCGGCATGGAATGCCAGTACGTCGAGGCGGCAGACAACACCTGCCGGATCCGTGACGCCAGGTCGGGGCGCTCGGTGCCGTTGCAGGTCGGCGTGACCATGCCCCACGGCATCGTCGACCCCGAGGGCCAGCCGGTCCAGCGCCGTCCGCTGCGGCTGGACGGCAGCGGCACGCACCTGTTGCTGTCGACGATGTTCGTCGACCGCAAGCCTGGCACCCTGCATTTCGAAGTGGCGCGCGACGATGTGGAGACGATGTTGCAGCCCGGTGAGTCCGGCACCTATGAAGGGAACGTCACAGTGATCTGGGATTCGGAGGTGTAACCCGCGGGGGGTGCAGGCGCGGGCATGCGCGCGCCTGCAGTGCCCTCACGTGTCGGATAACGGCGCCCGGTTACGCTGTTGAGCGGCGTTTTTCAGGGCTGTGCGGGTCAGGCCGCGCATCCAGTCTTTCTCCTTGTAGCCCAGGTCGTTGAGCAGGCGGTTGTAGAGCGCGTCGCTGATCGGCGTGTCGCTGAGCACGAGGTTTTCGGCCGTGTCCAGTTCGTCCGCCAGGGCCTTGAGCTGCTCGGCGAGCCGGGCTTTTTGCTGCGGCTCCCGTTCTTCGCGCCATTGCGCCTGCAGGGTTTGCAGGTCGTCCAGGCGGTAGAACTTCTGCGTGTACTCGGTGAGATTTTGTTGATAGCGGTTGTCGTAGGTTTCCTGCAGGAAGGTCTCCCAATACGGCTCGAGCAGCATCTGGTTGACCAGGCCGTCGTCCTGGCCCATTTCCCTTACCGTGGTGTACGCCTGCTGGATGCGGTCCGGGCTGACATTGGCGGTGTCGCGGTAGAGCATGTGGTCCGACAGCCAGGGCAAATCCAGCCTGTTGGCCAGGGCGGTCTGGTAGGCCAGGTGGATATCCACTTCGTCCACCTCGCCGGCCTCGCCGTCCACCAGCTCGGAGCGCAGGCGCTGGCCTTCGCCACCGGCGTCGATGGGCCGCAGGCGCCGGGCGACGTCCGCCTGGGCCACCAGGTTCAGGTGCTTGAGGCGCGCCGCGCCCTTGGCCAGGGTCACCAGTCGGCCTTCGAGTTCAGCCAGTGACGCGGAAAAGCGCCGGCCTTCGCTGGCCATGACCTCGATCCCCATCTCATTGAAAATCTGCGCGCCGCCGTCGCCGCACAAACCGGGGAAGCTCGACAGCTTGAACAAGCGCTCGCGCAGGGCGCTGTCGGCGTGGGTGGCGTTGATCAAGCGCCACACCCGTTGCGTCAGCTCCGCTTGGTTGCGGGCGTAGCGCTGCTGGTCCTGGGGGTTCTCGAAAAACTCGGGCGGCTCAAGCAGCTTGATGACTTCGAAAAAGCCCTGGGAGCCGTGTTCGTCTTCGACGGCGTCCCACAGCTGCTCGCGGACAAGCCGGGTGTTGGCGTCGACGCCTTCCAGCCAGGGATCGCTGCTGCCCTGGGGCTCATAGGTGCGATAGGGGTCCAGCCCGGCCTCGCTGCGGTAGCGTTCGTACAGAGTGCGCTGATCGTCGTTCAGCGTGTTGCGGTCCAGGCGGGTGCGCGCCACGGTGCGCGCAGCCGTGGGTTCCGGCGTCAGGGTGGGCAGGGCGCGGATCGGGTTGCCGCTCAGGTTCAGGTCGAACGCATCGTTCCTGGGGTGGGCAAACAGGCCGCGGGGCCATTGGCCGATCTGTGTGTGGCTGAGGTCGAGGCGGCGCAGGTTGGGCATGCGCGTGATGTCCGGCGCGAGGCTGAGCGGGTTGTGGCTGAGGATCAGGACTTGCAGGCGGCGCAGGTTGCGCAGGCGCGTCACGTCTTCGGGGAACAGGGCCATGCGGTTGCTCGCGAGGTTGAGGTTGCGCAGCAAACGCATCGCGCCAAGCTCGACCGGCAGGCTGGTCAGGTGGTTGTCGCTCAGGTCCAGGGAGTGCAGCGCCGGGAAGTGCTTGAGCAAGCCGCAATGGGTTTGCCCGACGCTGCTCTGGCTCAGGTCCAGGAACGTCACATGTTCAAAGTTGACGGTCAGCGCGGGCAGCGATTCGGGTAGCGGCATGCCGTTCAGGTCCACGCGCGCGCCGTGTTGGGTGCGGCCCCAATCGTCGGTGTATTCGGCGTAGCGGTCGGCCCAGGTCTGTTCGAGGAGCAGCGCCAGGCGTTTGCGGCTGGCCAGTTGTTGACGCTCCTGGACGCTGCCTTTGGGGTGATGGGTGGGCGATTGTTTCCAGGTCTGCAATTGGCTGTGCAGGGTTTGTTTCTCCAGGGTCAGGTCGTTCAGAGTGGTGCCCAGTTGGTCGGTGGGGATCGCCTCGATGAAGCGGCTCAGCCGTTGCTCGCTGAGGCTCGGAAACAAGCGTTGCAAGACCTCCCTGGCAAACGTCGCCGGGTGATCGGCAGGCGCGGCGCGGCAGCGGCTGAGCAGCGGGCCGCCGAGCAACTGTTGGGTGTGCCGCTCCATCACCCGGTGAGTCGCCGGCTCAGCAAGGAGCGTGCGGCGCTCGGCCAAGGGTTCCAGGGCGGTCATCAGCCAGCGCCGCAGGTCTGCACCTTCGCCGGGGCGGTAACCCAGCCCGCTGTGCGACGCGGCGGGCAGGCTCGACAACACGGCTTCGTACAGATTGGCCGGGCGGTGCAACGGTTGGCCGGCGCCGTCATAGACCGCATAACCGAGGCTGTTGTGGACCAACACCCGGCGAGTGGTGGCAGTGTCCGGGCCGGCCTGGCTGCGCAGAGGGCCGGTGACGGAGCCGTTGCGGATTTCAAGGTGCAGGTCGCTGAGCACGTCGGCGTGCAATTGCAGGGTCTTGAGCACCAGGGTTTCCGTGGCCGGGCTGGGCGACGCTGGTGGATAGAAGCCTTCATAGGCGCGTGCCGCCTCGGCGGCCACGTGCAGCTCGTCGGCCAGGTTGCGCAGACGCAACGGCCCGCGCCGGTGCGCGGCCAGGGCCTGGCGTTCGGCGGGGCGGGCGGTGTCGAGCAGGCGGCGGGCCAGGCTCAGGTCGAGGTCGGGATGGTCGTGGCGCAGGCTGATAATGCTGGGGTCGTCGCTCTCTTCACGGGCGCGGTAGACCGCCGGGGCGATGTCGCGGCTCTGGCTCAATACGTAGTCGGCCAGTTGCTCGCGTAACGCGTGTACCCGCTGCGACTTCGGCACCTCGGCGCCCAGCAGGCGGGTGATTGCCGCTTCATCGAGAAAGCCCAGCACCCGTTCCGGCAAGTGCCCGGACAGCACTTCGCCGAGGCTGATGCGCAAGGTGTCGGCGGCGCTGGCTTGCGCAGCGCCATAGCGGTGCGAGTTGCCGCTCAGGTCGGGCTTGAGGAACACTTGCAGTGCTTTGTTCCGGGGCCAACCGTCGAGTTCGGTGACCATCTGCTCGAACCAGTCCGAACTCGGGTCGGCGCTCAAAGCCTGCCCGGCGCGGATTTTTTCGCTGGCCGCCTGGATGGAGTCGGCCGCTTCGAGCCGTTTGAGGCCGGCATCGAGCAACGGTGGCAGTGTTTCGTTGTACTCGTACATGCGGCGTAGGGCGCCGTCTTCGGTGGCGCTGGCGACCCTTAGCTGTTCCAGCTGCGTGTCACTGAACGGTTGCACCCGATGCCCGAGACGTCGCAGCAACTGCGCACGCTCCCAGGTGCGCGGGCGTTCGCCCTCGTGGGTCGCCGCGCCGTCGCCGTTCAATTGCAGGCGCGGGCGGTAGGCGTCCGGGCGTTCGGGGTGGACCACGCGGTGCGCGTCGCTGAGCGGGTCGTATTGCACCTCCAGGTGATGGTCGCCCAGGGCCAGCAGGGTTTTGCCGTCATGCTGATGCAGGCCCGCGGGCGACGGTATCGAATCGGCGGGGATCGGGGTTTTCCGGGCGAACGCGCTGATGTCCGGGTTCCACAAGCGCCGGCTGCCGTCGGCCCGCTGCACCGGGACCAGGCCTTCGATGAAGGGCGAGAGCTTGAGCCGCGCCAGCTGACCGATGTGGCCGCCCGCGGCAAACAGGGCGAACTGGATCACGCTGTCGGCCACCCCTGCCACATGTTCCCAGGCTTCAGTGCGCCGGCCTTCGCTCCAGTCGACGACGCCTTCGCACACCTCGTCCATGATCTGGTAGGCGCTGTAGACCAGCATCAGTTCGCCGAGCACCGGTACGAAGGGCGTCAGCACCAGCAACGCGGCATTGAGGAGGTCGGCGAGCATCTGCTCCAGGTTGTCACACCAGGCCCAGCGGGCGTGGCGTTCGACGTCGGTGCTGGACACGGCGATAGTCCGCGCATCGTTGACGATTTTGTTCAGTTGCACGCGATACAGGTAGCTCCACAGGGTGTCCGCGTGGGGTGTCGGCGGGCGTTGGCGATAATCGTCCTGCCAGCGTTGCACGCTGAAGTGCAGGTTGGGGTCGCTGATCGGCGTGTCTTTCCAGCTCGGCCCGCTGTCGGTGCGGGCTTTTTGGTGCCATTGGATGTGGCTGAGGCGCGCATTGAGCCCGGCAAAAAAAGCCCCGCGCTCGGCATGGGGCACGAACTGGCTGAAGAACACCTGGTAGCGCGCCTTGTCGCGCAACTGACGGGTCAGTTCGGCCATGAACGCCTGGGGCGACGGGTATGCCTTGAGCGGGTGTTCGGGGTCTTCGGCGACATAAGCGATCACCCGAGGGCCTGGCGCGGCGATAAACAGCACGATGCCCACCAGCGCGACGTTCATCACGCTGAGGGTGTAGGCCAGGAGCGGGCTCGGCCGGTCGTTCAGCAGGTCAAGCATCGAACCGTGCGTCTCGGGCTCGAGGTCGCCCTTGGCCAGGGCCAGGTGGGCGGCGCTGTTCAGCGCGGCTTTGTGGCGTGCGACCACCTCGTCGTGAACCGTGCGGGCCAGCGGCGGGTTATTGAAGCCGAGCGCCTGACTGAGCTTGAGTTGATACTGCGCGCCGAGATCCAGCTGGCGGCAAATGTCTTTGAACCCCTGCGCCGTGAGGCGGGCGCCGCTGGTGCGGTGGGTGATCGACAGCACATCGCGCTGGCCGCGTGCATCGCTCGGGCCGAGGAAGGCGAAGTCGAGAAAGTCGTCGCTGGCGGCGAAGTTGCCCAGCGCCGCATCGAGCAATGACACGGTCTTGCTGGTCTGTGCGCCGCTGATGTTGATCTTCCACCAGGCCAGGCTGGCTTCGACATAGAGGCGCAGGTAGGTGTTGCGCACATCCACCGCGCCATAGTCGCGCAGGGCGTGTTTGAGCAGCGGTTCGGCGAAGGCGTACACGTCGTTCAACGCGGCGAGCCGTTGGTCCAGGCGGTTTTGCCGCTGCCAATGTTCGGCAATGGCGGCCTTGAGCGGGGCCGGTGCGGTCAGGCTGTTGAGGCGCGCGGTTTTCAATGCGCCGAGGCGTGCGGGCGTGGCCTGGGTGAGCCAGGCCGGCAGGGCGTTGCGGATGTGCGCGTAGTGGGCGCCGTTGAAGGCGCTGTCGAGTGACGGTAGAGCGGGCATGGATCAAGTCCTGTAAGGGGTGATCCATGAGTGTGTGTGGCGGCGTCGCGCCGCGGTGGCAGATAGGTAGTGCAGCCGGGCGTCAGGGTTGGCGGGCCAGGCACAGCGTCGGGTCGCCCGGTTGCAGCAGCGGGTTGAGCATCGGCGCCATGCCCTTGAGCACCTGCACCGGCAAGGCCGAGGTGAAGGTGAAGTGCTGCGCCGACGCCCCCGGCACAAACGCGGTGAGGGTGCCGAAGTGATGCGCGCCGATGTAGAACACGAAGGTCGCCGTGCGGTTGATCGATTTCGAACTGAGCATGCGCCCGCCGGGCCCCATGGCCTCGATGCGGTTATCGCCGGTGCCGGTTTTGCCGCCCATCGCCAGCGCCGTGCCGTCCGCCAGTTTGAAGCTGCCGGCCACCCGCTTGGCGGTGCCGGCGTCGACCACTTGCGACAGCGCGCCGCGCAACGCCGTGGCGACTTCGCTGGGCAGCACCCGTTTGCCGCGGTTCGGGTCGTTGACCACGCGGGTTTCATAGGGCGTGCCGCTGGCGAATTGCAGGCTGTCGATACGCAGCACCGGCAAGCGCACGCCGTCGTTGAGGATGATGCCCATCAGTTCCGCAAGGGCGGCGGGGCGGTCGCCGGAACTGCCGATGGCGGTGGCCAGCGACGGCACCAGATGGTCGAACGGGTAGCCCACGGCCTGCCAGCGCTGGTGGATATCGAGGAACGCTTCGATCTCCAGCATGGTGCGGATCCGGCTGTCACGCGCACTCTGGTGACGGCTCTTGAACAGCCAGCTGTAGACCTCCTGGCGTTCGAATTCACTGGCTTTGACGATTTCGTCGAAGCTCGCCTCAGGGTGGTTGAGCAGGTAGCCCAGCAGCCACAGGTCCAGCGGATGCACCTTGGCGATATAGCCCTGGTCCGGCAGGTCGTAGGCGCCGGGGCCGTAACTCTGGTAGAGCCGTTCGAGGCGCTCGTCGCTGAGCGTATCGGGGGTTTTGAGGTTTTTCAGGTGCGAGCGCACGAAGGCGTTGAAACTCGCCTGGCTGGCCTGGGGCAGCAAATAGCGGTGGACTGCGGCCAGGCGGATCGCGGTGGGGTGCAGGCTGTCCATGAAGGTGTCGAGCCGGGCCTGGGTGTCTTTGTGGCGGTATTTTTTCCAGAACTTGAGCAGGAACGCGGTGCCTTCGTGGTCGGCGAACTTGGCCAGGTATTCCTGGCGGCGCGGGTCGTTGTCGTCCTTGAGCAGCCGTGCGCTGTTGTCTTCGCCCGAATAGGTGGTGTAGCGCACCAGGTCGCGCATCAGGCGAATGAACGGCAGGTTGATCGACTCGCGCAGGGCATCGCGCAAGGTCGGGTTGCGGCCGTTGTCTTCGTTGCGAAAGTTATGGAAGCGGTGCAGGCCGCCGCCGGTGAAAAACGCCTCGCCGGGGCTGGCCGAGTAGGTGCGGTCGAGGGCGGCGTCGAGCATTTTCGCCAGGTCGCGGTCGCTGTGCTGGATCAGGTAATTCAGCGCCCAGCGCGAGAGCACATCCTGCTCGGGCAGCTCGACGCTTTTCAGCTCGGCGGGCGTGCGCGCCTGGTAGCGTGCATGCAGCTCGGTGACGATCTGCAGGTAGGTGGTCAGCACCCGCAGCTTGGCGGTGGAGCCCAGTTCGAGTTTGCTGCCTTCGTTGATATCGAACGGCTGGTCGGTGTTGTCGGTCTGCACCCGCACGCGTGCGCCGTCGGGTGTCAGTTCGTAGAGGGTGAAGCTGTAGCGCACCTGCGGTGTGCTTTGCGGCGTCAGCAGGCGCGGGCCGAGCAGGCCCATCTGCGCGGCGAACGCCGGGTCGGCCAGGTGCTTGAGGTAGTCGGTGGCCTGGGTTTGCAGCGCGTAATGCAAGGTGCTGGTGGCCGACAGGTCGAGGCGGTCGAGGTCATACAGCGAGCGGTTGAGCAGGCTGGCGAGACGGCTGCGGGCGACGTTGATGGCTTTGTTGGTTTCTACCGGCTGGAGGGTCGGTTGCTGCTGCCAGTCGCGGTAGGTCACGTGGCTGGCGAGGGCGGCGGCGGACAAGGTGGCGGGGATCACCTGGTTCTGCGCGAGCAGGCGGATATGGCTGTCGGTCAATTGCGCCAGCTCTTCGCGACCTTTGGTCAGGTAGTGCGAGGGCCGGCGTTGGGCAATCATCAGCGACAGCACCTGGCGCAGGGCCAGGCCGCGTCTGGCCAGGCTCGCCGGGTCTTGTGTGCTGTCGCTCAGCGCCTGGTTGACCTGATTGAAGTCGGCGCCGTACCACACCCGCAGGCCTTCGGCCAGGCCATGCACTTCGCCGTGGCCCGGCACGGCGGACAACGGCACGCTGTTGAGATAGTCGCGCACGATATTGCGCCGACTGCCCGAGGTGTCCGGCCCGGCCTGGTAGGCCCGCACGCTGGCGGACATCATCTGGCGGATTTTCTCGCCGCCGGACAAGGTCAAGCCGTCGGGCGAATGGCGATATTTCTCGAGCTGTGTGGCCAGGGTGCTGCCGCCGGCGGTCTGCCCCGGCAGATGCAGGAGTTTGGCCACTTGCGACCAGGCCGCCTTGGCAAAGCGCGGCCAGTCCACCGCCGGGTTGGCCAGCGGTTGCGTGGGGTCCAGCAGGTCGCGGTCCTCAATGAACAGCAGGCTCTGCACCACCAATGGCGGAACCTCGGCAAAGCTGGCGTAGAGCTGTTGCGGGTAGGTGAAGGCATACAGCGGCGCGGCGCGGCAATCGGTGATGCTCAGGCCGGCCTGGACTTTTTCCGCGTAGGGCACGAACAGCCCGTGCTCGGCATAGCCCAGCAAGGCCGGGGAGAAGCGTGTCTGGGCCTGGATCAGGTAATTGCGCTTGAGCAGGCGCGGTAGGAATTCATTCAGCGCGCTGTAGCCCAGGCGCCGGTCGAACGGGCCGTCGCCGGGGTACACGATGGCATCGCTGGCGCCGGGCTCCAGGCGATAACTGAGGGTGGCGGCCAACGGGCTCAGGTAGCGGGCCTGCAGGCGCGAGGTGTGCATTTCCACGCTGGCGGCCCAGCCCAATGCCAGCAGCGCGAGCAACAGTACCAGCCACACCAGGCGCCACCACCCGGATCGCCGGCGGGCGCTGTGTGGCAATGGCAGTTGATCCGGGCTGTCGGTCGGCAGCGCAGCCTGTTTCGAATCGGTTTGCCATAAAGCGCCCATAGTCGATTCATCCATTTACGCAGATTGATCGGACTTGGGTGAAGCTTAGTCGTTGGTGACGAAATGTGTCGGCTCACGGCTGCGGGCGTTTCACGCCGTTGCGCAGCAGCGCCAGCCAGTTGCGGTCGTTGGCCTGGCCCCAGCGGTAGGTGCCGCGATCGTTGAAAAACACCGAAATGTCTTCCAGGTACCACATGTGCATTTTGACGTTGAGTTGACGCACATAGTCGCTTGCCGGGCAGACGATGGCTGCCCAGGGGTCGCATATCCACAGGCCGACCCAGCCCGCTTCGCTGAAGTCCAGGGTCGAGCCCAGCGTCGCCGGCGGGTTCCCCACCACCACAAACGCGTGGGCGGGCGGGCTGGTGCCCCAGACGCGCGCGGCGCCGCCGTTGAACCTGATCAGTTCGCTCGCCACGTGGGCCATCTGGTCGCAATTGCCTGCGCCGGTCTTGAGGATCACTTCGGTGTAGTTGGGCTGGCCCGCCCGGCTGTACTGCCACATCACCAGCGGTTCGGCGATGGCCAGCCGTTCCAGCTCGTCGACCCCCGTGCCCACGATGTTGGCCGAGCCGATCCCGGTGCTTTTGACCAGCGCCACGGTGCTGGCCTGGGCCTTGCTGGCCAGGTACTGATTGAGGGTCTGGCCAGGCTGCGCGAGGTAGGGCGGCCAGGTGTCGAGTTTCAAGGGTGTGACGGCCACGCTCATGCCCAGGCGCTGCCCCTGATCGCTGGCGTTGAGCAACAACTCGCGCTGCTTGATGACCCGCAGGCCGCGTGACTGCTCGAGCAGGCGCTTGAGTTTGGCCGCACCGAAGCCGCGCCTGGCCAGTTGTTGGCTCAGTACCTCCAGGGTGGGCAGTGTGACCAACGGGCGGTTATGCACAAACCCGGCGGCGCTCAAGTAGTCGAGCTTGCGCTGGCTGAATGCGCGGATCAGCTGTTCGGGTTCACCGCCGAGGTTGAAGTCCAGGCGGTTGAACAGCATCGCCGGAGCGGGGGCGATGGCGATGCCTTCGTAAAAGACCCCGGCGTCGGCCTCCACGATAATCCGCGTGCCTCCCGCCGGGGTCAGTTCGATCGCCATGGCGCGCAGGGTTCGGCTGTCATCGGTGCCCACTGTCAGCCCGGTCAGCTCGACCACGCGCGTGTCGCGGTTGAGTTGATTGTCCAACTGATTGTTGGGCAGGCCGAATTGCGCTTCGTTGGCGATGAGCCGACCGGTGAGCTGGGGCTTGTAGGTCAGCGGCGCGGTCCTGGCCACTGGCGTCAGTTCAAAGCTGGTGCCTTGGGGCATCGCTTCGTACAGCCGGCGGTTGTGAACCAGCTTGCGCGGGTCAGGGCCGACGGCGGGGGCGGGGATCAGGCGCAGGTGCTCGATGGCCTGGGCGCGGCGTTGCTGGATCGAGGCGTTGAACGCGGTGAGTTTTTTGGTGAAGCAGATCAGTGGGATCGGGCTGCGTTTGCTGCGCGCCGCACCGCACAGGCTGTCGAAGCCTTCGGCGGCCTTGAAGTAGGCGGGCGAGGCCAGGTCGTCCAGGTGGGTCGGCGCCTGGTGCTCCAGGCGGAACAGGTTGTCGCCGTCGAGCAGGTCGGTGGCGTCGCGACGCACAATCAGCAGCGGCTGGGTGGCGAACAGCCGTTCGCTGACCAGCACCTGCTGCCCGCGGGCGTTCTGCATCGGCGCCACGCCAAGGGCGCTGTCCAGACGAAAGGTGTGGCTCGGCGGCCCATAGGGTTTGCCGGTGAACGGGTGGCACGGGTACCAGTGGTTTTTGTGCAGCAGCGCATTGATCCGCAGCAGGTCGCTGCCGCGCAGCAGCGTGCCGCTGCCGAGGTTGGCGCCGGCGAGCAGCCGGGGGTAGTCGAGCAGGAACCGGTCGGCGGTGCGACGTTGAACCTGTTCGATGGCCGTGTGGAGGATTTTCCGCGCGCCGCCGCTCAGCCGGATCACCCCGCTGCGAGCCAGCCTGAACAGGCCCGGAAGGCCGTCCAGCGGGTTCAGCGCGGTGTTGAGGAAGGCGCCGCTCAAGCGGGCCAATTGCAGCAGTTTGATCGGCAACGGCGCGGTTTTTTTCAACACCGCCAGGGACGCCGTGAGAAAGCGCTGGGTGGGGAACAGCAGCGCCAACAGGTCGATAAAGCAGGTGTAGCCGCCGTCGATGACACGGCGGGTGTCGCCGGAACCGAGGTCCTCGGCGCAGGACCAGAACGGCACGAGGGCTTTGAGGCGTGTCCACAACCGATCCCAGCGTTGTTGCATCTGCTCGCGCTGCGTGGTCCCCCGGGCTTGCAGGTGCAAGGCGTCGACTTCGAGGAAGAAGTGCTCGCGCACGATGGCTTGGGCAATGGCGCGGTTGAGCGTCGAACCATAGGTCAGCGCCGCCGTCGTCGGCGGCTGGGCGGGGGGCGGGCTGAATGACCACAGCGTCTGCACAATGACCTTGGCGCGCACCCCCGGCCGTGGCGGGCGCCCGTTGGCATAGGCGTCCCAGTCCAGCGGCAGTTCATCGCCCATCAGCAGTTGGGTGACCGGGCGGGTGGCGTGGGGAGTGCCGGTGGCCACCGACATCAGCGTGCCGCCCTCGTGGAATGCCAGCGGTGCGCCGCGGCGTTTGTCGACGCGGTTCAACAGCGGGAACAGCTCGTATTCCTGCACCGCGCTGGGCGATGTACCGCGCAGGATCACGCCCATTCGGGCGCTACGCGCCAACGCTTCCTCCGGGCTCAGCAGGGCGAGGTCTTTGCCGGGTTCTTTTTTCAGCACCAACAGCTGCAAGTCGGCCTGTTGCAGGTGGTGTCGGTCGGCCAGCGGCAGTTGCGCCAGCAGGTCTTCGATCAGGCTGCTGTAGGCCTGCTTCAGGCGTTCGATGTAGGCCGCGAACGCGCTGTCGAAGCGTTGATGGATGTTGCCCAGGCGCCCGAACGATGGGCGCAGTTGTGCCAGGTCCAGTTGGGGCTCGGTGGACTGCCAGCGGCTGTCGCCCAGTTGGCCATCCATGTGCAACTCCACCAGGCTGTGCAGGCTGTAGTTCCGGCGCTCGTGATGGTGCATCGGGAAGCGCAGGCTGCCGCCGGCGAGCGGCGGGACGGGGCGCCACAGGCAGGCTTTGTCCAGCAGCGTCTGGTTGGGGAATAGGTTTTTCAGGTCGGCCAGGGCAATGCTGCGGCGGGTCGGTGGCGCGTCGGCAAAGGTGATCAGGGCTGCCTTCAAGGCGTGCAGGCGTTGGCTGAGGCGCAGCTTCAGCGCGTCGATTTCATGCGCGAGGTAGGCGGTGTTGTCGCGTTCGGGCAGTTCGCCCACGGTGATGGCCCAGTCGAGCAGGGTGCGGGTGGCGAGGTATTCGCGCCACTGTTGTTGCTGGCCGGTCGTGGCGGGCATGGATGCCAGGGCGAGCATGTCGTGGTAGCTCAGCTGGCGCGGTGAGCCGGGCGCCATGGCCTGCGCGATCAAGACCCCTTGCTTGAAACTCATCCAGGCGATCGAGCTGCGAAAGCGCATCGTCGCAGGCAGCCCGCGCACCAGAAACTCCGGCGCGGCGCCGGCCAGCAACAGGTGGGCGGCGAGGGGCGCAGCGCGGGTGGAGACCTTGCAGGTTCGCACCAAATGCAGTTCCAGGTCTTGGCGCACTTCACCATGGGGCTTGCCCGCGCGGGCGCTCAGCTCGAAACCGGCGATGGGAGCGCCTGCTTCGCCGGCTCCAGGGTCGAGGTCGAGGATCAGGGCGCTCAACACCAACAGGTCGAGGCTGGTCTGGCTGGCGGCTTCGTCCGGGTGCTGGCCGTACCAGTGCAGCGCCGTCACCAGTTGTTGGCCCAACTGCCGCGCCGGTCCGCGCCGCAGCAGTTGTTTGAGCAAGTGGTCGGCCTGGGCGCGGATCGCGTCAGCACTCAGGTCGCTCAGCAGTGTGCCGCACAAGCGGTCAAGCAGGCGTGGGTGGCCATCGGGCAGGCCGTGATTGGCGGTGGCGAGAACGCTGTGGCGCTGTTCGCTGAGCAGTCGCACCGGCGAGTGGGGCGTGGCGCTCAACAGCCCATGATAGTCGCCGAACTCGGGGCGGCGGGGCAGGTTCATCTCCAGGGTTTGCAGGGTGTCCTGGGCTTCGTCGACGCTGGTCGGTGGCGCAAGATCATGCTGTTGCAGCAGTTGCTGGAGGGTGAAGGGGCCGCAGATGGCGTGCGGGACAACGGCGGGATGGTGCGGCGCGCCGGAGTCCGGTGCGGGGTGCAACGTCACGCTGGCCGTGTCGATCACGTGGTCGTTGGGCGGGGCTTGGATCAGGCCTTTCAAGCACTCGGCCATGACGTCGCGGTCATGGTCCTGGGCCAGCCACTGCTGGTGCTGCATCAGGGCGAGATCGGCGTTGGCCAGGTCGCTGACCGGCAGCGTGGTCAACGCCGTCGACTGGCGCAGCGTGTCGATCAGCACGCGGGCTTCGGCGGGTGTGTCGGGCACCGGCAGATCATGGCAATTGAGCAGTTGGGCGAGGCTGAACTGGCCGCTCTGGTGGACAAAGCTCCCCAACTGCTCGGCGACTTCGACCAGGTGTTCGAGCTGGCCGTCAAGGGGCAGCGCCAGCAGTTGTTCGATGCCGATATCCACCAGCCCGCCCCAGGCTTTTTTGCCGCTGAGCCGGCGTGTGGCGGGATCGAACATATACGTGCCGGGTTGCAGGCCGTCGACCGCTTCCAGCGCCAGGAACGACGGGTTGCGGGTGATGGCGTCGAGTAACGCGGCGCCGGTTTGCTGGGCGGTGGCCCAGAACGAACCGGAGTCGAGTTTGAAATAGGTCCTGTAGCAGGAAAACAGGCTGAAATCGTCGTCGTCGAGCAGGGTTTGCAGTTGGTCGGCGATCTGTTGCCGGTCTTGATTCAACCGCTTCAACCCGTCATCCAGCCCCGCCTTGGGCTCGGCGAAACTGTTCGATTGATCGAGCGCCTGGGAGATCACCCTGCGCTCGCCGCGATGCTCTGGGTAGGGATAGCCATAGAAATTCAGCACCGATTGCGCCGGCAGTTCGAGCGGCGCGGTTTCGAGCGGCACGTCCAGGCCGGCCAGGTCCACCGGCAGGCGCGTGGCCCAGGCCCGCAGGTGTGGGCGGCTGAGTGCGCGGCGGTATACCTGCAGCCAGCAGCCCAGGGTGGAGTGCTCGGGCACGATCACTGTGGTGGAGTCGCCGTTTGTCAGGTGATTGAACAACGCGCTGATCAATTGGCCATCGGCGGCCAGGCGTCGTGCCCGGCCTTGTTGGAGTACGTCGAGGGTGGTCGGCATGGGGAGATCCTTTCGCTGGGATTGCCGTCCTGGCAATCGAAGCACCCCATGGTGAAGGGGCGGCCCGGCGGCGGGTATGGCGATGCTTCCCGTTCGGCCGTGGCCGGCTTCCGCGTTGTCCGCCCGATGGGCTGAAAGTATTGAAGCAGAGCCTTCGGCTGGGTATATACGGCCTAGGTAGGGGCATGACGCTGCACCAAAGCTGTGCAATACTCGGCGCGCGTCAAACGGAGAAAATCCTTACGCTATCCAGGTAATGCCCCTCCACAAAAGCCGCTTTTACCGCGAGTTCTCGCTGAATCTTGCCGTTTATTAAGTGAAAAACCCTGGGTTGAGCTTTTTATACTGCACCCCCGCTGAACTGGCCCTGGCCAGACGGGTTGGCCCATGAGGCGAACCCGGTGTGAGGCGTCCTGGCAGACCTGCTGCGACGTCGAGTACTCGGTGGCTTAATCCAATAACAAGACGAGGTTGTACCCCTATGCCAGTTGGCAACCACCTGCCTCATGGCGAGACCGCTCAGGGCGGCCCGCTGAAACGTGAACTGGGCGAACGGCATATTCGCCTGATGGCCCTCGGCGCCTGCATCGGTGTCGGCCTGTTCCTTGGCTCGGCCAAGGCCATTGAAATGGCCGGCCCGGCGATCATGCTCTCTTACATCATTGGCGGCCTGGCGATCCTGGTGATCATGCGCGCGCTTGGCGAAATGGCGGTCCACAACCCTGTCGCCGGCTCGTTCAGTCGCTATGCCCAGGATTACCTCGGCCCGTTGGCGGGCTTTCTCACCGGTTGGAACTACTGGTTCCTGTGGCTGGTGACCTGCGTCGCGGAAATCACCGCCGTGGCCGTGTACATGGGCGTCTGGTTCCCCGATGTGCCGCGCTGGATCTGGGCCCTGGCAGCCTTGATCAGCATGGGCACGATCAACCTGATCGCGGTCAAGGCGTTCGGTGAGTTCGAGTTCTGGTTCGCCCTGATCAAGATCGTCACCATCATCGCCATGGTGATCGGTGGCGTCGGCATCATCGTGTTCGGTTTCGGCAATGACGGCGTGGCGCTGGGGATTTCCAACCTGTGGGCCCACGGCGGCTTCATGCCCAACGGTGTGCAGGGGGTGTTGATGTCCCTGCAAATGGTGATGTTCGCCTACCTGGGCGTGGAAATGATCGGCCTCACCGCCGGTGAAGCGAAGAACCCGCAGAAGACCATCCCGAATGCCATCGGCTCGGTGTTCTGGCGCATTCTGTTGTTCTACGTCGGCGCGTTGTTCGTGATTCTGTCGATCTACCCGTGGAATGAAATCGGCACCCAGGGCAGCCCGTTCGTGATGACCTTCGAGCGTCTGGGCATCAAGACCGCCGCCGGCATCATCAACTTCGTGGTGATCACCGCTGCCTTGTCGTCCTGCAACGGCGGCATCTTCAGCACCGGGCGCATGCTCTACAGCCTGGCGCAGAACGGCCAGGCCCCCGCGACCTTCGGCACCACCTCGCGCAACGGCGTACCGCGCAATGCGTTGCTGCTGTCGATCGCTGCGTTGCTGCTGGGCGTGCTGCTCAACTACCTGGTGCCGGAGAAAGTCTTCGTCTGGGTCACCTCGATTGCCACCTTCGGCGCGATCTGGACCTGGGTGATGATCCTGCTGGCGCAGCTCAAGTTCCGTAAGAGCCTGAGCCCGGCGGAACAGGCGGGCCTCAAGTACCGCATGTGGCTGTACCCGGTCAGTTCCTACCTGGCCCTGGCGTTCCTGGTGCTGGTGGTGGGCCTGATGGCGTACTTCCCGGACACCCGCGTCGCGCTGTATGTCGGCCCGGTATTCCTGGTGCTGCTGACGGTGCTGTTCTACACGTTCAAATTGCAACCGACCCAGGTTGCCCAAGGCGTCGCGCGCTCGGCGTAACGCTTGCTCAAGGCGGCCTGTGGCGCACAGGCCGCCTTGATGCGCTCAATCGCGCGGCAACGCGTGAAGGGCGGCGTCCGTCAACTGGCCGATGAGGCGGTTGCGCTCGGCGGTCTGCGTGTCGATCAGCGCTTGCAGGCGGTCGAGGTGTTCATCGGAGTGTTTGTCCGGCAGCTCCTTTTGCAAGAGCCCGATCTTGTAGCGGGTCACTTCCTTGATCGTCAAGAAGGGCGCGGGAAAGCGTCGTTCCAGGTAGTCGAGCCAGAAGTCGCAGGTTTTGTATGCGTTCACCAGCCCAGGGGAATCCTTCAACCCGCGCAGCATTTGACGCGCCTGTTGGACATCGTTGTCGACCACGCCGTACCCCTCCACTGAATACAACATTTGGTCCGCCTGGACCGGCAGGTTGAATTCCTCGCGCAACATCACCCGATAGAACAGGGTGATTTCGGCGGGGTCCGGCGAACGCCCTTGCGCGGTCAAGCGGCTGATGTGATCGTCGGCGAACTGGTCGAGCTGCTCCAGGTAATACACTTGTTTGGCCAGGCCGAGCAGTTCGCGGTCGATGCGGTTTTCGTCGTATCGAGCGAGGGTCTGATGCACTCGGTGCATGAGCTCCATGTTGTTGAACAGCAGTATGGCGCCGTCGCCACAGGTGCCCGCCGCATGGGTGTTGAGGAACACTTTTTCGCGCAGCTCGGTGGAGTTGCTCAGGCCATCGAGCAGGTTCCAGACCCGGAATGTCAGTTTTTTACGTGCATTTCCAGCGATGGTGTACTCCAGAGACTTGGTCAAGTCCGCCAACACTCTGAAGACATCATCGGGACGGGCGCCTTCATGGCTTGACAGACCGTTCCACAGTTCTCTGGCGCTGTCGTGTTTAAAGGGTTTCAGGTGGACCAGCCAAGGCAAAATGCCGCGTTCGGCGGGCGGCGTGTGGGCGATGCCGGGGAGGGAGCCCCCTACGGCCATGCCAATGTCGGCTTGGTATTGCCTAATGCGCTGCAAGGTTTGGGGCGACAGCGGATTGTCATGCAGGAACGTCGAACGATTTCGGATGATGGCTCTGGGGTGGGTAAACACGCGCTCGGGAATGCTGGAGATCTGGTTTTCCTGCAAGTACAGGGTGTTCAGATTCGCGTGATCTGCGGCGCCGATCGGCCATTGTTGGGTATGGGTTGCTCTTAAATCCAAGGTCGAGAGTTGGCTCATTCGCGTGACGTCGAGCGTGATCCCCAGGGGGTTGTAACCCAGGTTGAGGTTTTCCAGGTTGACCATGGCGGCGAGGCGTGCGGCGGACTCCTCGGTTAAAACCAGCGCGTTGCCTTCCAGGTTCAGGCGGGTGAGTTGCGTCATCTGGGTGATGGCGGTCGGTAGCTCGCTCAACTGGCAGTCGATTTGCAGGGCCCGTAAGCCTGGGAAGAGCGCGAGGAATGCATGGCCCGAGGCGGGGAAGCTGTCCCCGGCGATACTCAGGTGCTCGATGTGCTCGAAGCCCCTGAACCCGTTGATAAAGGCCGCCGTGGGCAGATCGATGGTGTCCAGTTGCAATGTCAATGACTCAGCATGAAACAACCCATCGATGTAGACCTGTGGCGGCTCATCCCGTCGCCAGGCCCTGCGCAGTGTGTTGGCGATATGGCGACGACGGCCCAGATGGAGGCCCAGTGGGTCGGTTTCGTCGTTGTCGGTGTCACGAGGGGTGTCGCTCCAGCGGGTCAGTTCAATGTCCAGGAAGCTGTATTCGGCCTGGCGTCGGTCAAGCTCGATCAGGGCGGCCGGCTCATCCAGGTTGAGCCAGCGGATGAAGGCGCGGGCGGTGTCATTGTCGAACCGGGGGTAGAGTTCCTGGACCCTGCTCACCAGGTCCGGCGCGCGATTACCGCCGAATGGCCACAGCCAGTTCCAGACGGG
Source organism: Pseudomonas sp. Y39-6 (assembly GCF_023651955.1). Taxonomy (NCBI): domain Bacteria; kingdom Pseudomonadati; phylum Pseudomonadota; class Gammaproteobacteria; order Pseudomonadales; family Pseudomonadaceae; genus Pseudomonas; species Pseudomonas sp. Y39-6. The sequence goes on from NZ_CP069594.1 coordinate 1,405,625, forward strand.
GTACACCAGAAATGAGCGATCCAGGCCCATCGGCGGTTGCAGCCAGGGTTGCAGGTGCGGCAGGTCCAGCAGGCTTTTTATCGCCACGCGCTGGGACAGCGCCAGCTTGGCGATCTGCTCCTGAAGTGGCGCGAGGTCGTCTTCATGTGTGATTCCCAGCGTGCTCCGTTCGGTGTCGGTCAACGTCTGGATGATGGCTGACAGCAGGTTGCTGCCGCTGCCGGCGGGCGTGGCGAGAGGCGCTCCTTGTGAGTCGTAGGCGTGGTAGACCTGGTGTTGCTTGACCAGCACTTTTTGGCGCGTCCCGGCCGGGTTGCCGGCGGCTTCGATGCTGGAGCCGCTGAAGTGTCGGTCGCGGACTTCGATGTGCAGGTCGCTGGGCCAGCCGGGCACGGTGTTGAGCAGGTGCAGGATGATCCGGTCGCTGTCCGGGTTGATCAGGTTGTCCAGGTACAAGCCCTCGAAGGCGCGGTTCAGACGCACCTCGTGGGCGGTCAGTCGGGCTGTTTCGCCGAGGCGCAGGCTCACCTTGCCGTGTTCGTGCAGTTGCTTGAGTTCGCGGGGCGTTGCGTGGTCGAGGATGCTGTCGACGGTGTTGTTGGGTAAGTCGGCATGTGCGGCCTTGAAGCGTTCGCGCGCGACGTTGGGGCTGCGGTGCTCGCTCTCTTGGTAGAGCGAATTGAACAGATGGTTGGTTTCTTTCTCGGCGAACTCGACGATTTTTTTCACCAGTTTGAACAAGCGCTCTTCAGCGGAGCTGGGCAATTCGCCCAACAAGGCATTGATCAGCGTGTCGTAGCCGGTGAGTTGGTTCAGCAGGCGGGCGTCCCTGTAGTCCTGCTCGGTCACGAGGATTGTTTCAGCGTTCGGGCCCGCACTGGCCGGGTATTGATAGCGCACCTCGTTCCCGGGGCCGACGATCTGCAGTCTGTGGTTGTCCGGCCATCCCGGCAACGCGGAGATCACCAGCAATTGCAGGGCCGGCTCGGCTTCCTGGGTGTTGGGGTTCACCCGCAGTGCATTGATGAAGTGTTGAATCTGTTGCTCGATCTTGAAGCGTTTGCAGGTGTCGGCCAACAACGGCGGCACCGGGTGGGTGGCACGGTGTACCTGGCGCAGTACGTGGTCCGGGGTGTCGGTCAGGGCGAGGATTTGACTGGCCCGTTCCTGCGTAAACGCGTAGTCCTCGTGCCCCAGGCGGTGGAATAGCTGGTGGGTGTCCCAGGTCATCGGGTTCTCGCTGGCCAGGCGCCAGGTGCCCTGGCCGTTGTGCTCCAGGAGCGGGGTGTCGACACCGATTTTTTTCGGGTGCTTGAGCCGCCATTTGAACAGCGTTTTATCGAAGACGATGCGGAACAGGCTGCCGAACAGCGGCAGGTATTCGTTGCCCTCAATCATGAAGATCCCGTCGGTCCTGGGTTTGAGGCCAGGTGACAGCATTAGGTTGTGTTGGTAGGGCACCAGCGAGCCATTGACCAGGCTGACGTGACCTTGGGGGTTGCGTCGGGCGCTCATGTTGTCCCCCAGGGTTTTGCGCAGGCCCTTGGCGTCGGTGACACTGCTCATGCCCAGTTGTTGACGTTCGTGGGGGTGGAGCACCGAGGCGATGGCCAGGTAGAAGCTGTCTTGGGCGGGTGAGACGGGGATTTCACTGTCGTTGCGGATGTCATAGGCCTGGTAGCGACCGCCGGGGTGCAAGCGCAGGTTGACGGTGAGGTCGTCCGCACCGCTGGGCACGAAGGTCTCGCCCTGGCTGACATCCGTGACCACGAAGGGACGCTTGAGGGTGTCGCGGATCAGCGCGCCGGCAAATTCCCGGGCCCAGAGGTCAGTGTCGGCATTGAAGTCGCGGGGGTTGTACAGGCTGTCGATCACCGCGTCGATGCGCAACGCGGTACGTTGGCGATCGAGTGTTTCAACGAACGCTACCGGCAAGGTGCCACCGCTCAGAAACGCCTCTTGCTGGCGTGCTGTCAGCGGGTGCTCGGCGAGCAATCGCGCAAGGTTGGCGGCGGTCAGGGGCGGGTTCAGGTCGCGCAGTTTTTTCAACAGGGGCGTGACGGTAATCAAGGCCGGTGACACCTTGACCGGCAGAAACCGTCTTGCCGCCGGTGCTGCGGCGAGTTCCGCTTTTTCGTAGCCCCAGTAATCGAACAGCGCCGAAAACAGCGCGTGGCGCTCGAGGCTTGCCAATGCGCCAACCTGTTGGCGTACGCTGCTGACGCGCGCGTCCTCGGAGGCGTTGGGTTGGTCCTCTTTACCCAGGGCCGAGTCGCGTGGTTGCTGGCGGATGATCAGTTGAAGCAGGTGCTCGTTGCCCTCGGGGCCGCTGCCCGCGTCGCTGAGGTCTGTGTAGCTGCCATCCTCGCGGCGCTTGAGGTTGATGGCATGGGGGCGTGGGGGTGGTTGCTCGGTTTTGCCGTAGGTCTCGATCCGCGTGCCTTGTGCATCGTGGATATGCAGCAGGGTGTCGGTCGGCCAGCCGTTGAGTTGGGTCAGCAGGCAGAAGACCGTGCTGTCGGCATGCGCCGGCAGTTGGCCGGGTTGGGGGAACCGCTCGATGATTTGCTGGATGACCTGATCGACCTGCAGTCGCCGGGCGCCTTCGATCAGGTTCAACGGTGCCGGCTGGGCGCGCCACACGCGATCCAGCGTATCGCGAGTGGTGGCGGTGCTTCGTAGCATGTGTTCAAGGTCGGCCGACGGGATCGTCGACGCCCCGTTGGGCAGCATGCGTTGCAGCAACTCCGGGTTGGACAGGAGATGGGCATTGTGCAGATCGAAGGTCCAGGCCTGGAGCTCTGGGGCGAATATGATCGCTGGGGTGTAGCCGTCTTTACCGCGTGTGAGTACGTAGCGTTTGTGCGCGTCGTCGAATTTGACTTCGATCAGCACATCCATCTCGCCCTGGCGCAGTTTGGCGTAGAGGTGACCCTCGACCACGTAAATGCCCAACGCGTTGGGCGTGATACCGTTGACCAGGCGCTGGTTGTCGTGGGCATACGGTTGGGCGTCGGCTTTCCAGAGCCCATGGCTGCCGTCGGCGCGCGTGATTTTGTACGGGTTGCCGAGTTTTTCCAGGTACGCGTGCATGCGTTGGCGATGGGCCCTTCCGGCGGTTGAGATCAGCTTGCCGCTGACGGCCAGGTCGGTGACATCGGCCAGCGCCGAGGCAAATCCGCTGGCTTCGCCCTTGGCCAGCTCATTCACGCCCTGGGCGGCGCTGTAGGTCAGGCTGCCCATGACCGCGAGTTGCATGACCCGGTTCATGCCGGTGACGCCGCCGGGCAATGGCGTAAGCAGCATCTGCAGCACTTCGCCGGCAATCGCTGCCGCCGCATCTTTGAGGGCTTGCCAGTCTTTTTCCGAGCGGGTTTGCGCCAGTGTGTCCAGGTCTGACTGAAAGCGCTGGATCTGGCGATAGGCACACGCCTGCACCAGGGTGATTGCGCGCCCGGATTTGATGTCGGTGTTGAAGCGGATGTTGTCCAGGGTCTTTGTTGAGAAGGCCAGGTGAAAACCGTCGTACACATAAGCGCCTAACCAACTGAACCCCTTCAGATGCGGCGCTTTGTTGATCAGTGATCTGAACACCGACAGCCCGATCAACGGCAATTGCCGGGAGAACCAGCCCAAGTCTTTTTTCGCGTGGCTGTCAGTGAGTTGTGTGCGAAACGCGTACTCGGCGGCCTGGGCATCGTCGTGGTATTGCAACGCCCCGCCGGGACGGAAAGGGAAGTAGGACAACACGCCCAGGCTGGCCACGCGAATCAGCATTAAGGGCACGGGGATGCAACTGTCCCAGGGGACGAAGGGCACGGAGATCAGGGGGGTGATACCGGAGCTCAGGTTCAGCGTGTCGAACGGCAATTGCGCACCAGTGCCTTCGATGGCGGCGTTGAGTCGCGTGTAGATCTCGAGGGTGACGCCGGTAGTGGCACGGTTGCGGTAGGCTTCGATTGCGTCGAACAGCAGGCTGGCCTTGGCCGACGCCTCGAACAATGGGCGCAACGGCCCGCCCGGCGCCATGGCGGTACGGGCTTTGTCGCGCAACTGAGCGCCCAGGTCCAGCGTGCGGGCGGCTTCGATGAAGGCCAGTGCGCCCAGGCTTCTGTCGTTGTCCGGCCCCACGATATAGCTGGCTTCCACCAGGCTGAAACCCGAGTCCCCGTGAATGGAGTGGGTGAAACCGTAGTTCAGGCAGGCCGCTTCCCACAGCGACATGTGCTTGAGATGCTCAATGTAATGGAAGTCGTAATGGGCCCGACGATAGCGTGCGGCGGGCAGGGGCACGGTATTGAGCGGAAGGAGCGGCTGCGGCGGGTCCCAGGGGAAGCCCTGCTCCCGTTTCTCTTTGTAGCGGGTGAACAGGGTGTATTGCTCGGGATCGCGCCCGCCGATTTTTTCCCGCAGTTGCGCAAGGCCTTGAGTCTTGAAGTCGCGGGTCAGCGCTTGCTGGGCGTGTTCCAGAGCGGTCAAGGCGCTCAATGCCTCGCGTTGCAACCTGACGTAGCGGGCTTTTTCCTGTGGGTTCAAGCTGCTCATGGCTTGAATCACGTTGTTCTGAATCTGCTCAAGGGCTTGTTGCCGTGACCAGGAACTGCTGGACTGCAAGTTGCCTGATAACCCGTTGAGTCGTTGATAAGTTGACATCAGCCATACCCTTTCACGATAAGTGGAAGGGCATGGAAGCACCGTCGCGAAAACGGCCGGGGCTATCTATTTAATGATGACGTGGGCAGTGAGCGACGCGCTTGCAACCTGCTGTCCAGGCGTTTGTTGAATTCCAGCCAGGTCGCCAGAGCGCCCATCAACACCACGCCTGCCAACGCGCTGAATAGCTGCATGGCCAACGCGTCGCCGGCCAGGGCGTTGAGCATGTCCGCCAGCGGTGCGAGCAGCACGCCGAGACAGAACACCTCCAGGGAATAGCGGCCCATGCGGCAACTCTGTTGCGCCAGCCAATGGCGGGTCCAGCCGGCATGGGGCAAGAGCTTGGCGGTGACATAAGCCAGCGCCAGGAAGTGCACCAGGCGCACCGGCGACAGGTCGGTCTTGCTGATGGGGTACAGCCGTTCGCTGAGCCACGCGGGCATCAGCGCGTCATGCACCTCGGGCCAGCGCCAGGCCAGCGTGATGATCGCGGCCAGCAGCGAGTAGCCCGCCGCCGCCACAAACAGCGGCTGACGCAGCAGCGCGCGGCGCTCTGCCGGGCGTGGCCGGCGGGCATGAATCGCCGCCGCGCCGCCGAGCACAAACAGCAACTGCCAGGTGACGGGGTTGAAGTACCACACGCCATCGGCAATCGCCCGCAGGTTCCAGCCCATCCACGGCGCCAGCAGGTACACGCTCAACGACACGGCCACCACCGCCCAGGTCTGGCGCAGCAGCAACGGCAGCACCAGCGGCAACCCGCCGAGCAGCACGATGTACAGCGGCAGCGGGTCCATCAGGTTGGGCTTGAAGCGCAACAGCAATTCATCGGTGAGCGCCTGCTGCGGGTGGGTGACGAAGTGCGTCAGGCCCATCTCTTCGACCAGGTCGCGGGTTTCCACATGGCTGTTGGCGAAGAACACGATGCCCATCAGCATCGCCAGCAAAAAGATATGCACCACATACAGCACCCAGGCGCGCCGCAGGATTTTCAGCGAGGCGATCCAGTAGCCGTCGCGTTGCAGGACGTTGCCGTAGGCCAAAACGGCGGCGTAACCGGCGAGGAACACAAACACCTCTGCCGCATCGCTGAAACCGATGTTGCGCAGGGTGATCTGGCCGAGGGGGTTGTGGGGGACGTGATCCCAGAAAATGAAGATCAACGCCAGGCCCCGAAAAAAATCGATGCGCGGGTCGCGTCCGTTCAGCATGGCAGCGGGCTCTTGTACGAAAGGTTTAGTAATGACTGGCGCGCGCGGCTGTTGTCTTACGCCGCACGTCGAGCGGGCGCAGGTTGGCGGTATTTGTAAGCGATTGCAAAGGCTGGGTATTACTGAATGTCTCAATGGCGCGGGGGGCTACCTGTTAATTCTGACAGTAGACGGACCGCAGGCGCCGTGGCTTGCTAGAGCAAGGCCTGACGGGGCAACGGTATGACCAGATTGTGGAAGGGATTCTCCAGCTACACAGTGATTGGCATCGCCAATACGCTGATCCATTGGCAGCTGTTTTTCGTGTTCCGGGCCGCATTGGAGCTCAGCCAGGCGGTGAGTAATGTCCTCGCGTTTTGCGTGGCAGCGTCCTTTTCGTTTTATGTCAACGCGATCTACACCTTTGCCATGCCCCCTTCGCTGCCGCGTTACGCGCTGTTCATGGCCTGCATGGGCGGTGTGAGCCTGGGCGTGGGGTGGCTGGCGGATCGTTGGCAGGTGCCGGGGATTCTCACCGTGGCGGTGTTTTCGCTGATCAGCCTGGTGTGCGGGTTTTTGCTGTCCCGGTGGGTGGTGTTTCGCGAGCGTGGGCAATGAGGGTCTCGCTGGTGGTGCCTGTGTATAACGAGGAGCAGGCGCTGGGCGTGTTTTACCGCAGCGTGCGGCAAGAGGCCTCGTTGCACGAGCAGACGCTTGAGATCGTGTTTATCAACGACGGCAGTTCCGACCGCACCGCCGAGCATGCCCGGGCTATCGCCTTGGCCGATAGCGGCGTGGTGCTGATCAACTTCTCGCGTAACTTCGGCAAAGAAGCCGCGCTGTTCGCCGGGCTCGAATATGCCACCGGAGATGCGGTAATCCCGATGGACGTGGACCTGCAAGACCCGGTCGAGGTCATCCCGCACCTGTTGGCCGAATGGCAAAAAGGCGCCGACGTGGTATTGGCCAAACGCAGGGATCGCTCCAGCGACGGCTACCTCAAACGCCGCAGTGCGTCGCTGTTCTATCACCTGCTCAATCGTATTTCCTACACACACATTGAAGAAAACGTCGGCGACTTCCGGTTGATGGACCGCAAGGTGGTGGACGTGATCAAGGCCTTGCCCGAGCAGCAACTGTTCATGAAAGGCGTGTTGTCCTGGGCCGGCTTCAACGTCGCGATTGTCGAGTACGACCGCGCGCCCCGTGCTGTCGGCCAGAGCAAGTTCAACGCCTGGAAACTGTGGAACCTGGCACTGGATGGAGTCACCTCGTTCAGCACCTTGCCGCTGCGGTTGTGGAGCTATATCGGCGGCGGTATTTCGCTGCTGGCTCTGGTGTACGCCGGATATCTGGTGGTGGACAAAGTGTTGTTTGGCAATGCGGTGCCGGGGTATCCGTCGTTGATGACGGCGATCTTGTTTTTGGGTGGGGTGCAACTGATCGGGATCGGGATATTGGGCGAGTATGTGGGGCGGATTTATATGGAGGCCAAGCATCGGCCGAGGTATGTGGTGAAGGATGTGTTGAATAGTTCAGGTAAATGTCAATTTCAAAGGCCGGATAATGAATCGGAGATGAGTAAGTGAACCTAAAAAATACGTTGGCTTCAATTGGGTTTACGCGTGATTTGCCTTTTTTTTTAATGATTGTCGGGCTTGCTGTAGCACTCCGATTCTATAACTTAACGGGTGCGTCTATCTGGTCTGATGAGGCATTTAGTCTGTTGTTTGTCACGTATTCGTACTCTGATATATGGGTGTTGAGCACTGTGGATGTTCACCCGCCTCTTTATTATTTTATACTGCGGGCCGTGATGCAGGGGGCGGGCAGCGATAGCTTAATCTGGATGAGGGGGTTCAGTGCAGTCGTAGGCGTCCTGAATGTAATTTTGGGTATGGTATTAGCCAGGCTGATCTCTACGCGCCGGGCATCCTTGATAGCCGGGTTATTTCTTGCCTTGTTGCCTATTGCAGTGCGCTATAGCCAGGATGTACGCATGTATGCGCTGATGGGGTTGTTGCTAACGGCTGCCACAATCGCACTGGTGTGTTGGGTCAGGGATTCTGCCAGAACAGGCTACTTGGTGATCTATGTGTTACTGATGGGGGCGGGGTTTTATACTCATTATTTTGCAGTGTTTTGTGCGCTTTCACACTGGCTGTACATTGTGTTTCTGCAGTTTCGCAAGCCTGGAGTGAATAGCTATATATCAGCTCCGGCTTGGTGGTTGGCAAATATTGCGATCGCTCTGCTATTTGCCCCCTGGTTACCGAGCTTTATTAATCAGACTCATAACACTTGGGCGATAGGGTGGATTTCAGAGGTAACGTGGTACAGCTTGCCTTCCGCAATATGGCGATTTCTTATATTAGAGGATGCTAAGGATTATCAGAGCGTGGTTTATTGGATGTTGCCCGTGGTGTGTTGGATAAGTGGTTTGGCAGTTCTTTTCAATGACAAAAGCAAATGGTCTTCTCAGGTGTTAATTGCTGTGTGTTTTTTTGTTCCTGTGCTAGGGGGGTTTCTCATCTCTTTGGTAAAACCTTTGTTTGTAGAGCGATATTTGTTTTTTTCGGCAGTAATGCTTGCTGTTGTTATGGCTGTGGCCGTTGATAAAATTAAAAATGCGGTGTTGTTTGTAGTCTCGGCTATGGTATTTTTAAGTGTTGAAATTTTTGGATTGATGAATTTTTATTGGGGTGAAACCACAATGAATAATCCAAGTAGGGTTCAGGTTGATAAAATGAATGAGCTGATGCTTGAGTATGAGCAAGGGCGTAGGCCGGGCGATGCAATAATTGTATATGACCCCTATATATTTTACGCTGCAATTTATTACGATAAAGGCAGAAGCAGGGTTTTATTATATACGCCGCCTACTTCGGATGGGCGATCAGGCCGACCCAATGGCAAAGGTTTTTCTATGCCGATGGATAAATATCCAGAGAGCACTTATGTCGATAGCTTTGAAGGGCTTATCCCGCCAACTCGTCGCGTATGGTGGATCGCAAATTTTGAGCAGGCGCAGCGGTCCGCCATTCGATTTCCCCGTAACTGGCGCTCTGTACATCAAGAGCGTAAAGGTGATCAGATTCTTGAACTTTATGTTATATGCGAAGCGAATCCGATAACTGATGTTGAGGTATGCGAGTAAGCCGCTGATGATGAATGTCGGCGGCTGCCCCTGTCTTTTTCCTGTAGGTGTTCGTATGGGGAGGAGGCAGGATTGTGCTCAAGCCACTTTTACTTCACTGGGCTCAAAACTATCCGCCCGCGCCATCTGCCACATGCGCGAATAAAACTCGCCGTTCACTTCCCCGGTCAGCAATTCCCCAGGCTTGAGGAACACATGCAGCTGTGAGAACAGCTTGATCTCGGTCGCCGACTTGCGTCGCACCAAATGCTTGGCCGACAATTGCGACGGGTGTTCCAGGCCCGCTGCCGCGAGCATTTCGGCCAGGGCCTTGAGGGTGTTGCGGTGGAAGTTGAACACGCGCTGGGCCTTGTCCGGCACGACCAGGGCGCGTTGGCGCAGTGGGTCCTGGGTGGCGACGCCGGTCGGGCATTTGTTGGTGTGACAGCTTTGCGACTGGATGCAGCCGATGGCGAACATGAAGCCGCGCGCCGAGTTGGCCCAGTCGGCGCCGATGGCCAGGACGCTGGCGATGTCGAAGGCGCTGACGATCTTGCCGCTGGCGCCGAGTTTGATCTTGTCGCGCAGGTTCAAGCCCACCAGGGTGTTGTGGACGAACAGCAGGCCGTCGCGCAGCGGCACGCCGATGTGGTCGGTGAACTCCACGGGCGCGGCGCCAGTGCCGCCCTCCTTGCCGTCGACCACGATAAAGTCGGGGAGGATGCCGGTTTCGAGCATGGCCTTGGCGATGCCCATGAATTCCCACGGATGACCGAGGCAGAACTTGAAGCCCACCGGCTTGCCGCCGGACAACTCACGCAATTGGGCGATGAAGTGCATCAACTCGATAGGCGTGGAAAACGCGCTGTGGCGCGACGGCGAGACGCAATCTTCGCCCATCAGGATGCCGCGTGTCTCGGCGATTTCCTGGGTGACTTTGTGCTTGGGCAGAATCCCGCCATGGCCAGGCTTGGCGCCTTGGCTCATCTTGATTTCAATCATGCGTACTTGCGGGTTCTGGGCCTGCACCGCGAAGCGTTCCGGGTCGAAATGGCCGTCGCGGGTACGGCAGCCGAAGTAGCCGCTGCCCAGTTCCCAGGTCAGGTCGCCGCCGTTTTCGCGGTGGTAGGGGCTGATGCTGCCTTCGCCGGTGTCGTGGGCGAAGTTACCCAGCTTGGCGCCCTGGTTGAGCGCGCGGATCGCGTTGGCGCTCAGAGAGCCGAAGCTCATGGCCGAGATATTGAATACCGAGGCCGAGTACGGCCGCTTGCATTGCGGGCCGCCGACCATCACGCGAAACGAGCTCGGGTCAGTCAACGGCGCGGGGCGCATGGAGTGGCTGATGAACTCGAAGCCCGACTGGTACACGTCGATCAAGGTACCGAAGGGTTTGTCGGCGGTTTCGTTCTTGGCGCGCGAGTAGACCAATGAGCGTTGCGCCCGGGAAAAGGGCAGGGCGTCGCTGTCGGACTCCAGCAGGTACTGGCGGATCTCCGGGCGAATGCCCTCGACCAGGTAACGGATATTGCCCAGGATCGGGTAGTTGCGGCGTATCGCGTGGCGGCTTTGCAGCAGGTCGAAGAGGCCGAGCAGGCTGAGGACGCCGGTGACCAGGGTCATGGGCCATAACCATTCATGTTCGACAAAGGGCAGGCTGGCGAGGGTGAACATCACGCATACGGCAAACACCGCGTAGCGGCTTAGCAAGGACAGGCTCATACGGTTACCTTGGGATCGGACTCTTCTGGTCGGTGCGGCATTCTGCGCCAGTAAGGAAACCCTGAACAACCTGTAGGTGCATTCGCTTGGGTCGCATAGACACGGCGGACTGGCCCGATATAGACAGTTGGCGTGAGGCGTTCCGGCCTTACCTCTAAGGCCGCTCCAGTGTCTGGAGCGGCTTTTTTTGACGGCGGCACTGACCGCTCGTCGCCCTCCCTCAGCGCCTATTCAACTGTCGGTTGAATATATCGACAATCCATGTAGAGTTGCTCGTTAACGAATAACGTTAAGCATTAAGCGATGATCAGAAGCTTTAAATGCGCCGAAACCCAAAAACTGTTTGAAACCGGTCGAACCCGACGTTGGTCCGCTGTCGTTTCCGTGGTGGAACGACAGCTGAGCATGCTGGATGCGGCGGTTGAACTCGCTGACTTGCGCTCACCGCCCGGGAATAGGCTGGAACCGTTATACGGTGACAGAGAGGGGCAACACAGTATCCGAATCAATGGTCAATTCCGGGTCTGTTTCATTTGGGGGCCTCACGGCCCTGAAAATGTTGAAATTGTGGATTACCACTGAGGTGAATGATGTTTAAGAATGGCATGCGACCTGTACATCCTGGGGAAATACTCAAGGAAGAGTACCTGGAACCGCTGGGCCTGACCGCAGCCGCTCTCGCAAGGGCGCTGCATGTTTCCGCCCCTACGGTGAATGACATTGTATTGATGCGTCGGAGCATCAGTGCGGACGTTGCATTACGCCTGGCAGTCGCGTTGGAGACATCTGCACAGTTCTGGCTGAACCTGCAGACCGCCTATGATCTGCGCACTGCGGAAATTGCCAAAGGCGCCCAGATTTACAAAGAAGTCGAGAGAGTTGCGCATTGCGCATGAGCTCGTATCGGGTCCTATTCGAACTCGATGGAAAGTTCGGGCGTTGATCCAACCGTTGCGTGATGCTTTTTCGAACGGGCCTACACCGCTGTTTGGCGAATGGGCAGCACTACCCGGAACGTGGTGCCTTTGCCCAGTTCGCTGCTGACGGAGATTTCGCCATGGTGTTTCTTGACGATGCCGTAGGAAAGTGACAGCCCCAACCCCGTGCCTTCGCCCACCGGCTTGGTGGTGAAGAACGGATCGAAGATTTTCAGCTGGGCGTCCGGGGCAATCCCGCAGCCGTTGTCCGCGATTTCCAGCCAGATGTTCTCGCCGTCCACGCCGTCGCTGATGGTTATGGTGCCGCGCTCCGGCCCGATGGCTTGCGCTGCGTTGATCACCAGGTTCATCACCACTTGGTTGAGCTGCGAGGCCAGGCATTCGATTTCCGGCAAGGGCGCATAGTGCTTGATGACGTCGGCTTTGTACTTGAGCTCGCTGGCGACGATGTTCAGGGTCGAATCGATGCCTTGTTGCAGGTTGGCCCACTGCCAGGTCTGGTCGGTGTCCACTCGGGAAAAGTCTTTCAAGTCCTTGACGATCTGCGCCACACGGCCAATGCCTTCCTTGGATTCGTGAATCAGCGTCGGAATATCTTCCCTGAGAAAGTCCAGGTCCAGGCGTTGGCGCAGGGCTTGGAGCTGATCATCGCCGATCGCGGCTTCGGCCTGGCGGTAGGCATCGAGCATCTGCTGCAGCTGTTTGAAATAGCCTTCGAGGGTGCCGAGGTTGGAGGAAATGAACCCTACCGGGTTGTTGATCTCGTGCGCCACGCCCGCGGCGAGTTGCCCCAGGGACGCCAGTTTTTCCGATTGCACCAACTGGCTTTCGAGCTGTTTGCGTTCGTCGATCTCCTGTTGCAGGGCCTGGCTGGCCTGGGTCAGCGCTTGGGTACGCTGTTCCACCAACAGCTCCAGGTGGCTGGTTTGCAAGGACGCGCGGCGGGCCATGTCCCATTTGGCGGTCAGGGTGTTGGCCATTTGCTGGACTTCGATATTGTCGAACGGCTTTTTCAGGATCAGCAGCCGGTCATGGGCACGCAGGCGAAACAGCAGCTCTTCCCAGGAATAATCCGAGTACGCCGTACACACCACCACCTGCAGGTTCGGGTCGACCTTCCACAGTTCTTCGATGGTTTGCGCGCCGTCCCAGCCCTGGGGCATACGCATGTCGACGAAGGCCAGGGCGTAGGGCAGTTGCGCCGCCATGGCCGCCTCGAGCAGTTGTAAACCTTCCTGCCCACCGTAGGCGGAGTCCAGCTCGAACAGCGGGCTTTGCGGCTGTTTGTCGCTGGTGCCGAACAGCGCGGCTTCCATCGCGTCCAGGGCCTGGTTCTGTTCCAGGGGCGGCTTGAGGATCTTGCGAAAATCTTCGTGAATCGAGGGCGTGTCGTCGATCAGCAGAATGCGCCGGTTCGGTGGTTGGTTCATGCGGGGCCTGCAGCATCGTTGAGGGGGATTTGCAAGGTGAACAGCGCGCCTTTGCCCGGACCATCGCTATAGGCGGTAAGCCGGCCATTCATTTCAATCGCCGCCAGGGCGCAGCTGTGCAGACCGAAGCCATGACCTTCCTTGCGAGTGGTGAAGCCGTGGGTGAAGATCCGCGTCATGTTTTCGGCGGGGATGCCTTCACCTTCGTCTTTGACGCTGATTTGCAGGATGTTGTCCTCTACCGTCTGGATCGACAACGTAATCTGCCGAGGCCGGTCGGTCAGGTTGGACATGGCGTACTTGGCGTTGCTGATCAGGTTGACCATGATCAGCAGCAGCCGGTGTTTGTCGGCCATGATCTGCGGTACGTCGGCGTATTCCTTGACCACTGTCACATGATGGCGATTCAGCGCGCCGGAATTCATGCGCAGCGCGTCGTCCATCAGGGCGCTGACCTGCAAGGGCTCCAGCACGCTGGAAACGCCGGCGTAGGATTGCTGGGTGGAGACGATGTCCTTGATGTGGTCGACGCTTTTGCTCAATTGCGCCAGCTCGTCGGTCAGGCCCTGTTGCTCGACGGCAATGGCTTCCACCAATTGGTTGAGGTAGCCCGGCAGCAGTTTGCCTTTTTCGTCTTCGCGCAGGTAAGTGCCCAGGTCATCGGGGTGTTCGTTGATCAACTGCATGGCCTTGCCCAACCCCAGTGCTTTGCTGGTGCGCAGCTTACGCGCGACCAGGTCGGCGGAGATGTTCACGCTGTTGAGTACGTTGCCCACGTTGTGCAGCACATTGGTTGCGATTTCCGCCATGCCGGCCTGGCGGGCGCTGTCGAGCAGTTCGCTTTGCGCATCCCTGAGCTGGCGCGTGCGTTTTTCCACGCGCTGTTCCAGGCTGGCATTGGCGGTGTGCAGGGCGCGGTTGACGCGGTTGATCACGGTGAAACTGCGCAACAGCCTGATGGCCAGGTACAGCAGCAATGCCACCAGCAGGGTGGAGAACACCAGCAAGTAGTTGTGATACTTCTGGTCGATCAGGTCGGCGGCCTGCTGATCCTGGTTGAGGTGGGTGGTCAGTTCGTCCAGGCGTTCGGCCACGGGAACCGCGGCGATGCGTTCCAACAAGGTGTTGACCAGCGGCTGTTCGCGCAGGATCAGCGCGACGTGGTTGCTGAGAATCTCCACCGGCAGGTGGAAGTCGGCCGGCAAGCGTTCTTTGTTCACCGCCAGCAGGTTCAGGCCCAACAGAATCTCGGCCGCGCGGTCGTCGCTGGCAACCTGGGCGAATTCCATGCTGCTGAGCAGCAGGTCATAGGTGTCGGTGGCCACGCTTTGCAGCGGCAGCCGCTGTTCGTCGTCGAGCCGTGTGAACGCGGCCTGGATATCGTTTTCAGCGGTCGGCAGGAACGCCAGGGAGTTGCGCAGCACGGCGTTATGGGACTTGAACTGGTCGACCAGCCGCGCTTTGTCCTGGATCGCCGCCTGACCGGCATCCAGGCTGGCTTGCCAGCCGGGCAGGTCTTTGGGCGCGTGATACGACTCGTGCTGGCGCAGTTCCTCCCAGATTCTTGTGATCTGCGTCAGCGGCGTCACCAGGGGGTCGTAATTGTGGGTCAGGGCGATTCTGGCCTTGAGCACCTCACTGTCCCACTGGGCGTTGAGCTGCTGCATCTGGCGGATCAGGTCGCGGGATTCGGTGTAACGGCTGGTCTGGTCAGTACTTGATTTGATGTACAGGAACACCAGTATCGATGCCAGCAGCAGGGTCGCGGTGCCCAGTAGTAGTTGGATGACGTAGTGGCGGGAGAGTCTCATGACCGTCTGCTCATAAAGGTTTGCCCGCCCATTGGCCGGTCAGGGTCTTGAGAAACTTGATGATCTGGTCCTTGTCTTCCGCGGAGGGCACGCGCCCCAGTTGGAATCTGAACATCACATCCACGGCTTCTTCGAGGGTCTTGGCCGAGGCGTTGTGAAAATACGGCGCGGTGACGGCGACATTGCGCAGGCTGGGCACCTTGAACACGTTACGGTCTTCTTCGTCGTGGGTCACCAGATAGCGGCCCAGGTCGGTCTCGGCGGGCGTGCGGCCCTTGAAATAATCATCCATCACGCCGAACTTCTGGAACATGTTGCCGCCGATATTCATGCCTTGATGGCAGGCGATGCAGCCATATTCCTTGAAGCGTTGGTAGCCGTATTTTTCTTCGATCGTGAGGATATCGGTATTGCCCAGCAGGTATTGGTCGAAGCGGGAGTTGGGCGTGAGCAGTGTGCGTTCATACGTCGCCAGGGCATTTTGCACGTTGGCCGCCGTCACGCCGTCGGGGTACACCTGACTGAAGGCGGCCTGGTACTGCGGCATGGCGGTGAGGTTGTCGACCACGGTTTTCCAGTCGCTGCCCATTTCCACCGGGCTGATGACCACTTGTTCGATCTGGGCCTCGAGGGTATCCACCCGACCGTCCCAGAACTGCTTGAAATTCAGGCTGGCGTTGAACACCGTGGGTGTGTTGAGTTTGACCGGCTTGCCATCAAAGCCCAAGGAAAACGGCTTGTCATCGCCCCCGCCCGTTGCCAGCTGGTGGCAACTGGCACAGGACAGGCTGTCATTGACCGACAGGCGTTTCTCGTTGAACAACTGGCGGCCCAGCTCAACTGTTGCCACATCCAGCAGCGGCACCGGCGGCAGTGGTTTGAGCGGCTCATCCAGTGGCGCGGCCGCCGCGGGCAGGGCGGCGCCAACCCCGAGGGCGACGGCAAGGCCGAGTGCCCAGGGTGACGGGCGAGGAGAGCGGGTGAGGGGACGGATCAAGCGTTCGTTCCTTGAATAGACGGTCACTGGGGGGGCATCAGGCTGCGTTGCCCGGCTTGCATCAATTGGGCGAATTCAGCGGCCGCCACGGCTTTGCTGAACAGGAAACCCTGGCCCTCCTCACAACGGTGGGCTCTGAGGAACGCCAATTGCTCAAGCGTTTCGACGCCTTCAGCAATGATGTCCAAGTCCAGGCTCTTGCCCAGGCTGATGATGGCACTGATCAGTTGTGCGTCCTGGCTGTTTTCGCCCAGGCCGCGCACGAAGGATTGATCGATCTTCAACACATCGATGGGAAACCGGCGCAAGTAACTGAGGCTGGAATAGCCGGTGCCGAAATCGTCGATTGACAGCCGCACGCCCAAGGCTTTGATGTCTTGCAGGGTGACGAGCGTGTCCTCGACGTTTTGCATCAGTACGCTCTCGGTGATTTCCAGTTCAAGCAAACTGGGCATCAGGCCGGTGCGTTGCAGAATGGCCGCCAGGTTGGCGACAAAATTGCGCTGGCGAAAATCAATCGCCGAAATATTCACCGAGATACACACTGCAGGCAGGCCGGCGGCGCGCCAGGCTTGTGCTTGCTCGCAGGCTTGGCGCAACACCCATTGGCTCAAGGGCACGATCAGGCCGCTGTCTTCGGCCACGGGAATGAAGGCTGACGGGTAGATCCAGCCGTGGTCGGGCTGGTGCCAGCGAATCAGGGCTTCGGCGCCGACGATCCGCCCGCTGCTCAAATCCAGTTTCGGTTGGTAGTGCAATATGAACTCATTACGCTGCAAGCCCTGCCGGATCGCGCTTTCCAGGCTCTGCTGGGCCTGGGCGCGCAGGTTCATCTCGTTGACGAAGAAACTGAAGTCGTTGGGGCCATGGGCTTTGCTGGTGTGCATGGCGGTTTCGGCGTTCTTGATCAGCTCCACCGCGCTGAAACTGTCGTTGGGGTAAATGCTGATGCCCAGGCTTGCGGTGACACTCAAGTCATGCCCAGCCACATAGTGTGTCGTGCTGATGGCGCCGAGCAGTTTTTCGGCAATGTACTGGGTTTGCTGGGGATGCTTGATGTCGTTGAGGATCAGCACGAACTGGTCGGAGCCGTAGCGAAACACCGAATCCGACGCGCGCACCGTGGCCACCAGGCTTTGGCTGACCTGCTTGAGCATTTCATCGCCGACTGGATAGCCCAGGGCATTGTTGATGCGCTTGAAGCGGTCCAGGCCGATAAACATCACGGCCAACTGGGTGTCATGGCGCCTGCAGACGGCAATGGCCTGCGTCAGCCGGTCGCCCAGCAGGGTGCTGTTGGGCAGTTCGGTCAGGGCATCGTATTGCAGCAGGTGTGAGACCTTCAGCAGTTCCTGCACGCGTTCTTCGACCGTGCGCTCCAACCCCATCAGTTTGAGCGCGGCATCCTGGGCCAGCTGCCATTTCCAGGTCAGCGCGCTGGCCATCTGGCGGATTTCCAGGTTGTCGAACGGCTTTTTCAGGATCAGCAACTGGTCGCTGTATTGGATGCGCGCTTCGATGGCTTCGAAGGAATAGTCCGAGTAGGCCGTACACAGGGCGATCTGCAGGTTCGGGTCGACGTTCCACAGTTGTTCGATGGTTTCCAGGCCGTCCCAGCCCGGCGGCATACGCATATCGATGAACACCAGGGCGTAGGGCGCGTTGTCGGCCAGGGCCTGGTTGACCAGGGCGAGGGCTTCCTGGCCCTGATAGGCAGAGTCCAGCACGAAAGTCTGGCGCACGGTGGGGGCGGTGCCGAACAGGGTTTCTTCGATGCTGTCCAGGGACTGGCCGCCTGTGGTATCGGCGCACAGGATCTTGCGGAAATCCTCGTGGATGGAGGCCGCGTCATCGACGATCAGCACCCGTCGATTGGCCCTTCCTGAGCACGGATTCATGGCTGACACCGGGACGCAGGCAACTGAAGATTCTTACGCATCGGGCTTCCTTACCTTGAATGCTTCAATAAACAGGGAACAGTCATGGCTTCATGCTACTAGCATAGCCGGGTCCCTTGAATAAGTACGCCAGTTGGCGTCAAATCACCCTCAGTTACCCCAGCCTGCATCTAGCGCTCATTGCTAATGCAAGTACAGCGATCGATCACGCCGGGGCGCAATGAAGCAACCGAGTACCATCGCCAGGAGGTGTCGCCATGGATGAACAAACTGCTACGACGTCCCCTTACAGACCTACTATTTTGCTGGTCGACGATGAAGAATCGATCCTCAACAGCCTGCGCCGCCTGCTGCGGGGCCAGCCTTATGATGTGCTGCTGGCCAGCAGTGGTGCCCAGGCCCTGGAAATCATGGCCGCCGAGCCCGTCGACCTGCTCATGACCGACGCGCGCATGCCCGCGATGGACGGGGCGATGCTGCTGGCCGAGACCCACCGCCTGTACCCGGCCACCACGCGCATCCTGCTGACCGGCTATGCCGACATGACCATGATGATCAAGGCGATCAACGAAGGTCAGATCCACCGCTATATCAGCAAGCCCTGGAACGACGAGGAAATGCTCCTGACGTTGCGCCAGTCCCTGGAACACCAGCATTCCGAACGCGAGCGCGTGCGTCTTGAGCAGTTGACCCGCGATCAGAACGAGCAGTTGAAGGCCCTCAACGCCACCCTGGAAAAGCGCGTCGAAGCGCGCACCAGCGAGCTGCAGCAAACCGCCGACATGCTCGACCTGGCCTACGACGAGCTCAAGCGCAGCTATGTGACCGGCACCGAAGTGTTTTCGCTGCTGGCCAACCTGCGCCTGCCCAAGCAGAAGCAGACCAACCGCCAGTTGATCGAGCTGATCCGCGTGTACTGCAAAGCCCAGGCGCTGGACGAAGCCAGCGCCCGTGACCTGACCATGGCCGCCGCGCTCTACAACATCGGCAAATTGAGCTGGAGCGACGGCATGATGGCCGTCCCGTCGGAACTGCTGCACAGCAACGACCGCGAACGCTATCGCGCATACCCGGCGCAGAGTGAGTCGTTGCTGATGACGCTCGAGCCGATGAAGGACGCCGCACGGCTGATCCGCCACCACCAGGAACGGTGGGACGGCACCGGGTTTCCCGATCACCTCAAGGGTGAAACGATTCCCGTAGGCGCGCGCTTGCTCAAACTGGCGGTGGACTTCATCGAACTGCAGAAGGGCCTGATCCTGGAACGGCAGATGAACAGCGATGAAGCGCTGTTGTACATCCGCAAGTACGCGGGGCGGCTCTATGATCCGGACATGGTCGAAGACTTCGTCCTGGCCTGTGCCACATTCCTCAATGACGTGACCCTGGGCGACCCGAGTGTCAAAGTGCTGAGCACCCGCGAACTGGCCGACGGCATGATCCTGGCGCGCAACCTCAACGCCGATAACGGCATGTTGCTGCTCAATGCCGGCAAAGTGCTCAACTTGCCGCTGGTGGACAAGCTGATCGCGTTTGAAGCCATGGAGGGCGCCAAGTACAGCGTGTTTATCCGCGAACCGGAAGAGCCGCATCTTTTGAGCTGAGGCGCTTCATGGGATCATTGTGTCTTTGCATTCAAGGTGATTTTGTCCATGCCAACCACTATCCGTATCGCCGCCGCGCTCCTGATCGGCGGCGACGGCCAGACGTTGCTGGTGCGCAAGCGCGGCACCCAGGCATTCATGCAACCGGGCGGCAAGATCGATGCCGGCGAACAACCGGTCGAAGCGCTGGCCCGTGAGCTGCACGAAGAGCTGAACTTGCGCATCGAGCCGAGCCAGGCGGTCTACCTCGGCCGTTTCTCGGCCCCGGCCGCCAACGAGCCAGGTTTTACGGTGCAAGCCGAACTGTTCCAGGTACGGATCGACGTGCCGGTGACCCCGGCCGCCGAGATCGAAGAAGTGCGCTGGATCGACCCGGCCGGAGACGGCGGCCTGCACCTGGCGCCCTTGACGCGTGAGCTGATCCTGCCGTTTTATCGCAAATCGCTGACCACCACCGCCTGATTGGCGGGTTCCAAGGACTGAGCCGTGCCCCTCAACGCACGGCGCTGACCCCATCCAGTGTGGAAAACGACGTGTCCTTGGCCGTCAGCAGGAAGTCGCGCATGTACGGCGCGTCCAGCATGTCTGCACGAATCCCCGCATACAGCGTTGCAAACAGGCCTTTCTCACCCAGGCGCTTGGCCTTGACGTAACCGCGCGAGCTGTATTCATGCAGCGCCCAATGCGGCATGCCGCAAACGCCACGACCGCTGGCGACCAGTTGCATCATCATCACCGTCAGCTCCGAGGTGCGTACCTGGGCCGGTTCGACATCGGCGGGTTCGAGGAAACGGGTGAAAATATCCAGGCGGTCGCGCTCCACCGGGTAGGTGATCAGGGTTTCGCTGAGCAGGTCTTGCGGCACGATGTACGACTTGTTCGCCAGGGGGTGCTGGTTGGCCACGGCCAGCATGGCTTCGTAGGTGAACAGCGGCACATACGTGATGCCCGGCAGCTCCAGCGGGTCGGAAGTGACCACCAGATCCAGGTCGCCACGGGCCAGGGCCGGCAGCGGGGCGAAGGCGAAACCGGACGCCAGGTCCAGCTCGACCTCGGGCCAGGCATCGCGGAACTGGTCGATGGTCGGCATCAGCCACTGGAAGCAGCTGTGGCATTCGATAGCCATGTGCAGGCGCCCGGCGGTGCCACCGGCCAGGCGCGCGATGTCACGCTCGGCGCCGCGCAGCAGGGGCAGGGTGGCGTCTGCCAGTTGCAGCAGGCGCAGGCCGGCGCTGGTGAAACGCACCGGTTTGGTCTTGCGCACGAACAACGGCATGCCCAATCGCTCCTCCAGTTCTTTGAACTGGTGGGACAGGGCGGATTGGGTCAAGTGCAGGCGTTCGGCGGCTTCGACCAGGCTGTCGGCCTCGCGCAAGGCGTGCAGGGTTTTCAGGTGGCGGATTTCCAGCACCGTGGCCTCCATGAGCAATATTGATGAGCAATTCGAATAGGGTGAGTTTGTCTCATGTTGCGCGGGCTGTCGACCTGCCGGCCGGCGCACGAGGTTCATATCCCGCCATACATTGCGAAACGGCGCTGGCCCGGAGCCCCGGCGGGCCCCGCGTGTGTGGACATAGTCAATTACGCATTTCTTGTTTCACCGTAGGGATGAGTGGGTATTTTTGCCGCGACATTCGTCCCGAAGAGCGCTCCATGCGTCGTTGGGACGACACCGTATTGCCCCGCCAAGGATGTGCCCCATGACCGCTAGCACCGCTGCAATGCCCTTCATCCCTCGTCTGTACCCCGCTGTACCGCCGGCCAATCCGAGCCTTTCGCCCCCTGCACCCGCGCCCACCTCCCTGAGCCGTGCCGGCGCCATCGCCGAGGTGCAACCCCGGCCCCGCGCCAGCCACCTCGCCGCCCACGCCGTCAGCAGCCAGTTCGCGACGCGGCCCGACGTGCGCTCGGTTGTCAGGGACATGCTCGGCGAGGCGATCAACAGCCTGTATCCCACGCTGGAATTCGACGTGGCGCGGACCTCGGTGGCAGAACCGATCGCGGAAAACCCGGTTCAATACCGCTTGACCCCGCTGCTGGATGTCGCGCTCAACCACCTGGCCGCCGGGGCCGATATCGATTTCACCGACAAACATTCATGGCCGCAGAAACTGGTCAAACAGGGAACCGGCACCACCCTCAGAGTCCCCGACGCTTCAGGCAACCGGCGCGAAGACATCGACATGTCAGCCATCGAACTGGTGATCCGCAGCCTTCGGCCCAGCCTCAAAGACGCGTTTGCGCGAGCCTTGACCCGTTACTGGGGACAAAATGCTGTCGGGGCGGACAACCGCTGGTTGTGGCTCAGCGGCATGCTCAGCGACAACCTGCGCAGTGCGGCGCTGAAACAGCCCGGCCTTACCGATGCGCAACGCGCCACCCTTGACCAGGTGGTCACCTGGCCCGAGCGTGCGCAACGCGTGAGTGCCAACGGCGACGACGCCGCCCGGGTCTTCGTGCTCGACACCAGCGTCCGCTACGGTGGCGCTGCCTCCACCCAGCTCAGCCCGGATCTTTTGATCACCCGCCAGATCGGCGCCAGCACCCAGGTTCTGCATGCCGCGGCCAACGGCCAGATCACCCCTTACGACTCGCTGGAAGCCTTCGGCAAGGCCTGGGGCGAGACGCTGGAAAACGACTTCGTCTTCGACCACTTGACCTGGAAACGCCAGGAGCCGGACGCGAATATCTTCGATGCGCAAGCGGGCATCATTCTGAACAACCAGTTGCAGGCGATAGACAGCATCGAACTCCCACCAGCCGGCAGCCTCCAGGCTCTGGAGCAGCGCTTCAGCGTGCTCAGCGATCCGAGTCCGTGGTTTGTCGGCGCCTATGCCGCAGATTCCGCGGAACTGGCACGGCTGCAGGAAAAACTGCCGCAGTGGATGCGCAACGCCGACCCGGCCGATCGCCTTGCCTACCATCGCCACGCCCTCGAACTGGCCAGCGATGTCCAACGCAACCAGGGGCGTAACTTTTTTTCGGACATCCCCGATATTCGCACCTATACCCAGCAACAGCTGCAAGCGCAGTTGCAGAACACCGGGTTGCTCGCGGACCACCTCGACGTCACCTTCAAAGTACCGGTCGGCACGTTGGGCAGCGGCTACATCGAGCGCGTCACGATGAGCCTGACCGACATGGCCTTGCGCAATCTGGCCGGGCTGCCCAAGGGCGAACTCGAAGTGCGCCACTTCGGTCAACTGATCAGCGACCCGGCAATGCCGCAGCGCTTGAAAGACATCGTCAGCCAGGTGGACATCGGCAAATACTATCCTGCGTTGCTGCAAACCCACCTGCTGGGTGACCGCGATGAGTCACGTCGGCGCAGCGCCTTGTTCGCCCAACAAGCCCCGCGCCAACTGGCGATGCAGGCGCTGGAACTCAAGCTCAAGGGCGAAGCGGGCATCACCGCGCACGGTTACCGGTATGTGGAGGCGCTGCTGACGCCCGGCGCTGGAGCGAAACAGGTCGACGGGCAAGACATCGTCATGCGGCCCCTGGCGTTTATCCGCAAGCCCGGCGCGACACCCGATGTGGTCCAGAACATGTTCGTCATCGAGCCAGCGAATGCGGCTGTCGGCCCGCACCTTCTCTACCGGCCGCTGTTGTCCCCGGTATTGCAGGAATTTGCCACGCGCCAAGCGCTGCTGGAGGCGGTGCAACAGCCCGGCCCCTTGCAGCAAAGCGTGCTGGCCTGGTTGCCCGACGACAGGACGCGCGCGGTGTACGGCAACGGCGGCTTCAAGATTCCCAACATTGCCCGCTACAGCGTCTTCAACGAGTTCGACGCGCCCGCCCAACCGGCACCGACGACACTCGCCGTGGACGGCTATGACGCCGCCAGCACATTACGCCAGGACCTGGAGCAAGGGCGCCTGATGCAGCACCTGTACCAGAGCAACACCCACAGCCTGGTGAACCTGGCCCAGGGGCAATCTGTATCGGACGCGCAGAGCCGCTGGGCTTCCTTCAAGGAACTGGGCGGGTTGTTGTTCAACACCCTGTTACCCGTGTTGCGTGGGCCTGGGGCGATGGCGGGGTGGTTGTTGCAGTTGGCCGGCAGCGAGGACGATATCCGCAGACTGTCCAACCCCGCCGCCCAGGGCGACAGCACGGCCAGCGTGGTGGACCTGTTGCTCAATATGGGCATGGTCTTGACCCATTCCGCGCCCGCCGACGCCGCGCAGCCGCCGCTGACGCTCGACGCTCTCAAAGCCATCGCGCCAAACGATGGCCCGCTGCGCCGCGCCCCGGGCCAGACGCCGGGCGTCCATCGCGCGAGCATCCGCCAAGGCAGTGTGGAGCCTTCTGCCAGCGTCGTCGGCGGTCATGCGAGCATGCTGGATTTTGCGTTCTCCAGCCCGCGCCGCCTGAGCCCCGGCCAGCTCGCGCAGATCGAGTCATTCCGGGTAGCCGCGCCGGTCGATGTCGGTGCGGCGATTGCCGAGGGGCCAAAACAGGGCCTGTACCTGAGCCAGGGCGGGCTGTACGCCAACATCGACAAGCAGTGGTTCCGGGTGGCCAACGACCTCGACGGGGTGTTCATCATCGACGCGAACAACCGCGCGCGTACCGGCCCGCCGATCAGGCGTGACGCACAGGGGCGCTGGAGTTTCGACAGTCGCCCCCGGCTGCGCGGTGGCATGCCGCGCAAGAGCGGCGTCGCCGAGCGGGTCAAACAAAACAGGCAGGCACAACAGGCGCGAGGGGAAGCGTTCAGTCAGGCCGTCGAGGCTGCACTTGTATTGGATGGACCGAGGGCAGACTCGCGTAATCAAGTGATTGCGAGCATTACCGACTACTACAACGGCCGTAAAAAACTGCGCACGCTGTGGGGGCTGTCCACCACCGGGGAGCATCAACAGCGCTTTATCGCACCTTACCTGGCGCAGTTGGAACTCACGAAGAACCTCAGGCAGACCATCGACCAGCAACTCGTGCAACTCAAGCAACGCACTGAGGTACACAGTGCGGCGGCTCAGACCGCCATTGACCATCTGGTGCCGAAAAAACTCGGCGCAGTGGATGATCTTTCCGAAGAAAAACAGGCGCGCTCCAATCTCTATGAGACGGTGCTCGACAACTACCGTGAAATCGAACAGTTCTACACCACGCTGGCCGAAGACAGCAATCAACACGTCCCCAGCGGACGCTCGATGGCGGAGGTGGTGAGCGAGGCAAGGACCGGCTCCAAAAGCACGTATATCGAGCTGATGGACAACTTCGCCAGGGTTTACCGCGACTTGGAAAGCGTGCGGGAAGCCGCCCTGGCCTCCGCCGCCGAGCTGGAGAAATGGACGGACGATTCGTCGTTCGGCAAAACCAAGGCCGCGCACTTCCTCAAGCAGCAAGAGCGACAGCCACCTGCGATTACGGCCCTGCGCATGAAGCTGACCAGCCTGACCAACCTCAAAGAACTGAGCCTCGATCGCTATGCGCGAACGAGCGACCCAGTGGAGTCGTTTTACCTGCAGCGCTTGAGTTCAACCAACCTGATCCCCGTCTACAACGCTCACCTGGACCTGCGGCAGTACACCGGTTACAGCTTGAGCGAACGCAAGGCGACGCTGGAAACCGTCATCGGCACCTACCAGCGCGTGCTCAGCGACAGCCTGGCGATACAGGACACGAATCCCGGCCTTCAGCGAGCCGAGTATCAGCAGCTGTTTGCCGAACGCCTGCGCGATGTGATCAACGATGCCCAAACCGACCTGGCCGAAGTGATGCGCGAGGAACAAGCGCTGGTGCCTGCCGCTGTCGTGCGTATCGATCAACGGCAAAAACCGGCGGGCCAGCGCACGTTCAAGACCCGCGACAAGGAAACCCTGATCGGCACCGCGCGCCCCCAGGCGGCAGGCTCCGGCGTGATCATCGATGTGCTGGACCCGCAATCCGGCCGGTCGGTCGCCAGTTACAGCGAACACGCGAGCGAGGGCGAGTGGGTGAAGATCGTTCCCGCGCAACCCGCACGGCCCGCGTCATCGCCAAAGTCGCTGTCAACGCTCAAGTCCGACGCCAGGAAACTGCTCGAAGAAAGCGCCGGCATTGAACGCACGATCGCGTTCCAGAAACGCAAACTCAACGACCCGCAACGCCGGGAGGGCATCAACCCGCTGGACTGGAACGACATGCTGCAAGCCCAGGCCGAGCGGCTTCAGGCGACCGCCTTGCTGGCCGAAACCCGTCACGGCAGCAATCCCGAAACCGAACAATGGGTCAAACAGTGGCGCACGGCGGCGGACGAACTGCTTGCCAAGGCCCGCCAACATTGCGCCGATGGCTACAAGCTCCTACCCCCCAAACCGGAAAACATCGACTACCTGTGGAAGCACGGGTTCGTCGACATCAACCTGGTCCAGCGAGACATCGCGACCAAAAGCGGCGATGTCTTCACCGAGTACGCCGTGCGTGAAAAAGGCAAGGTCGACGTCTTGTGGTATGCCCATTTCCACTACCCGGCCAAAGGTTCGCCGCGCAATCTCTACACGGCGGCGCACCTGAAGATCCCGTCGCAGCGCACCAAGACCCAGAAAGACCTGGTGGCCGAGGCGGGCAATAACCGCGTGGTGGAACAGATCGTCAGGGCGCGGATCGGCCCGCCGCTGGATGAAAAACTGTTTCTGACGCTGTGACCGAAGCGCTCCGCTGACAGCCGCAGGCCGGCGCGGTTATTGGGCAACCCATAGCGGCCGGATATGCGGCAATGCAGCGGACTGCCTGCCGATGTCCGAGAACGGCAGCGACGGGTCGTCGGCATGGGTCAAGTAACGATGCTCCGGCAGTTTCAGGTGGGCCTTTTCGAACTCGTCGAAGATCGCCGTGCGGCGGTTGTAATGAAAGTGCGCGTACCACAACGGGCGCGGCGGGGTGGCGGTCAGGTCCCAGACTTCATATTCCTGCATGAAGTCGCGATGCCCGTTGGCACGCCTCGCCAGTTCGCTCATCGACGCGGTTCGACGCACCTCGACCACGTGATGCCTGACCAGGTCATCGAGCATGCCGTCGGTGGGTTTGCGGCTGGCCAACGATTGTCGGGTGCGCAAGGCGCGGCCGGCGGCAGTCAGTTCGCTGGCGGTCGTGCGCAATGGCTGGAGGCTCGGCTCCTCGGGGTCAAGGCGCGCGATGCGGTTTGCGCGCAAGGTGAGTTCGGCGGCTTCGCTGACCAGCATGTGTTCAAGGTCCACCGGCAACATGCCCTGGCGGGCATAGGCCTCGACTTTGGCCTGGTACGCCGGTACGGCGCGCAGGCGGTTCTGGGCTTCGCTCACCATCACCGACTTCACGTTCGCCTCCGCCGGGAACTCCACGGGCGGCGCCGGTTGGCGCTGGGCCCGACCGTCCGGGCGTTGCTCCCAGGTCTCGGTGTGGCCGCTGAGGTTGTCGATGGTGTAGCGCGTGGTGTTGGTGCGAGGGTCGGTGCTTTTTATGCCGATCAGCAGCCGGTTCTCTTCGCTTTCAAACACCGTCCCTTGGGGTTCATCGAGCTGCGGGCGCCGCAGGCGAGGTGTTGTGCCGATACGGTGGCGGGCCAGTTGAATCATGCGCTCGAGGTTGTTCAGCAAGGCGTCCAGGTTATCCAGGTCAAAATGTTGCGGGTAGCCTGCGCTCAAGGTTTTAACGCTGAGGCTGAACCGCGCGTAGGCATCGATACATTCGTTGAGGATCCGCGTGCGCTGGCTGACGGTGGTGGGCGTTTTTGTCAGTGCGAAATGCGTGTTCAGGGCCAAGTGAGCGTCGAGATAGACGCGATTGACCTCACTTTGCAAATACAACCAGGAAGGATCGCTGACGTGATCGTAGCGGTTGAACGTATCGATGCTGTGGACGGTGCGCAGGTGCGTGCGAAACCCTTCATCGTAGAGCTCGTTCCAGCGCGCCGCGTCATCGCGAGCCTCGCCCACCAGCGTGCGCGTATTTTGCAGGTCCGCGTCGATCTGTTGCGCGGTCCTGCGCGTGCTTCTGCCTTGGAGGCGCAGATCGGCCTCCAGCGCTGCCAGGTTGATCTGGCTGCTCCATTCGTTCATGACCAGGAAGACGCGGTCGATCCGGTCGAGTTCCTGCACGATTTTCTGGCTGAGACCTTTGCGGGTTTGCAGAAACTGCAGAATGGCGGCGGGGCGTGCTGGCGGCACCTGGATATCAGCGAATTGCCCGGTCAATTCCTGCAGCGCGGCCGCGGCGACTTTCAGGCGCTCCACGGCTCTGCTGGTGACAATCAAGGCAGCGCGGCTTTGCAAGCCTTGGAGGGCCAGGTGCTCTCTGTTGGGGGTGAAGGCGATCACGTCCTGAATGGCGTTGGCCTGCTGAATCGCCAGCTCGATGTCCTGGGTGTAGGCCTGATCAAGGGTTGGCTGCAATGTCTTGCGGGTGGCGAAGTCGCTTTGGTTGGACAGGTGTTGCAGGTTGCTGGTCGCGGCCAGTTGAGCGTCGAGCCGACTGCTCAGCGTATTGAGCGCATTGCTGAGCGCCAGTTGGCGGCGCAGGACATGATCGGTCCACCAGATCGGCAGCCGTTGTCGAATCGCCATCGGCCAGAGCGGCTCGAGGGTGTCCGCCAGGTGCCCGAGCACGCCGCCGCCGCCCGCCAGGCCCGCCGGTTGCGCGGTGCCGTAGACGCCGAAGTGGGTGTCCCATTGGCCGGCGTCATCCAGCGCAATCGGTTGTTTGTAGGTTTTCAGCGCGTTGCCGCTCAAGCGCCAATGGCCGTTCTGCAGTTCGACCTGATAGACGTTGCCCTGCCGCACGATGAAGTGGCCGTCGGCATGGCGGTAGATGTTGCGGTAAATTCCGTGGCTCGCCGGGGTCAGATGGGCCAGGGCGATCTCCTTGTCGTACTCATACCCGCTGAAGCGCTCGGCGATGCGGCGCGCCTTGCGGCTCATGGGCGGTTGCAGATAGCGGCCGCCCTTGAAGGCATTGCGCAACTGGCGCCCAAGCGTGCGCGTGCGCGCTGCGTTGGGCGTGATCAGCACCCCGCCGGCCACATCCACGCCGGCGTCGATCATTGATTGCAGGACCTGGGTGATGTCGTGCATGCCTTGGGCATGATCGCCGCGTCGAAATGCATCTACCGCGTCATTGGCGCTGACCCAGCCGTCGTAAAGGCCGATCACCGTACCCACCACGGGGACCACGCCGAGCGCCATCTTGATATAGCTGAAGGCCTGCACGCCTTTGATGGCATAGCGTTCCAGGTACAGGTCGCTGTTGGAGCGGGAACTGGCGCGGTGGGCCTCCTTGACGCGGCCCATTTGCGCGTTGAGCAAATGGCCGGCCAGCGACGTGGTGACGGGCCAGGGGCGGCCGACGCCGATCAGCGCGTCGAAATGCCGGAGCACCGCTTGATTGATCCGGCTGACGTGGTTGGCCACGTTGCCCAGCAAGGCGCGGCCGGCCAGGTAATTGACCATCGTGCTGCTCAGGCACAGGCGGTACAGCGCCAGCCGCGCGGCTTCAAGGTTGGCGTAGCTGCGCAGGTAGTGGCCGTCCGGGCTCTCGGGCAGATAGAGTAGGGTGAGCCCGGAGTTTTTCTGACGGATGAAGGTGACGCCGGACAACGTGCTTGAGCCGTCCTGGGTGTCTGGCCCGCCGACACTGAGGTGGGCGGGGAGCAACTCAATGTCATTGCCATCGGCGCGCCAGGCTTCGGCCGTTCTGGCATTCACGGCGATGTTGAAGGTGTTCAGTTCGGTGGCCGTGATGTGCTTTTGCAGGAACGCCAGGCGCCCCTGGAGCGTAAGCATCAGGCGCTGAGGTTCGAGCAGGCATTCGAGGCGATAGTCACGGCTGAAGTCCGTTTCGCGATCCGAGCCTTGGTAAGCCTCGACGATCAGGTCTTCATACGCTTGGGCCAGGTCCAGTTCCGGCACCAGCTTGCGCAGGTAGTTGGCGCTGAGCCCGGCGGTGAGTGCCTGGCCTTCCGTGGCGTCCTGGCTGCTGACCTCGACCTTCATGAACGTCAAGCGCTCGGCGATCGGCGTATCGATGTTGCTCAGCGCCAGCTCATCCAGGCTCATTTTGACCCGGGTGGCGCTGGGGACCTGCACCGTCTTGGTCGGAGTGCCGGGCGCGCCGGGGGCTCCGACGAAATGCTGTTGATGCGTGACCGATTCGGGAACGTCGAGCTGAACGCTGAACGGTTGTTTGAGCGAGAAGTCCCGGGACAGCCTTGCGTGCAGGCGTTTTGTGCAAAAACTGCTGATCAGCGGCAGCTTCAGGTTCAATACTTCATCGGCGCGTTGCAACGCCACGATGTAGCGCTCCAGCAGGGCCTTGAGTTCGGCCCTGTCGGCCGCTGAAACCTGGCCGAGCCAGACCGGCAGTTGCGCCGCCAGTGCGCCGCTCTGCTGCTGCTCCAGAAGCTGCGCATAGGCCAGTTCGCGCGCGGTGTTGGTCGATACGCCCAGTTCCTGGATCGCTTGCACGCGCATGGGTTGCAGCTCCCGGGCTTGGCGCTCGGTGTCGTCCGGGGCGCGGCGAAGCATCGCTTCGATCTGGGCGACCCAGTCGTCGAGTTGCACGGTGAGGCTGTACTCGAACGGGGTCTGATTGAGCAGGGCCAGTTCCAGCGACGACGCGTCCGAGGGCGTTACGCCGAGCCACTGTTCAAGCGCCTGGCGCGAAGCGAAGTGCTGCAGCCCGCCCTGGCTGCCCGGCCAGTACAACAACAGGTCCTGAGGCGTTGACGCATCGAGCAGCGCCGCTTCCAGGGTGATCAGCAGCACGCCGTCCAGTTCTTTGCGCTGGGTGTTGATTGCGTCGTTGCTGCGCTCGCTGATCGACAGCGTCAAGGTCGCCACCGACACTTTGAGTTCGGGGTCTGGCGCGTTGAGCGGGTCAAGCGCGGCCAGGAGCATGGCGTACCCGGCCGGGCTGATCTGGTTGAGTTGGCGCTGCAGGCTGGCTTCGGCAAGCAGCCCGTTCAGCCGTGCCTGGAGCAAGCGGTGATAGTCGGGGTTGGCCTGTTGGGACAGCTCCAATAGCTGGTTCTGGGGTTGATTCCACAGCGCGCTGGCCGCTTCGTGGGCTTGCTGTTGCGCCTCGTGCAAGCGGTTGAGTTGGCTGCGCAACGTGGCCTGTTGCTCATCGCTCGGCGGCGGCAATATGGCAGGCGCCTGCACCGTACCGAAGAGCGGCTGTTGTTGCCGCGACAGCGCGTGGCGGCGCTGGGTCAGGGGCAGGTCGGCGGTCAGTCCGGCGAAGACTATGGGCGCGCTGTCGAGGGGCGCGTCGTCCTCGGCGGGAGCGAGCGCGGATGCCGGCGGCAAGGCGAAAACCCCCTGGCTGCGCTGTTGCCGGTCCACCTGATCGGCTGCTTCCAGCGCTCTGTGTCCATGTTCGGCGAGGTCCCGACCGTGGGGGTATTTCAAGCTGGCCTGCTTTTCTTTGAGGCGATGTTCCAACAGGTGCGTCACGCCGGCTTGCAAGGGCTCGTCGACCTCGCGGTAGTCGATCAGGTTGTCTCGCGCGATGGCCGTCACGCCGGGGAACAGCGTGGGGTGATCGAGCAACCACTGCTCCATGCCGACGCGGCTGTTGAACAGGTTCAGCGCCGGTTCTTCAGAGGGCAGGTACAACAGCTGGAGGACGACCTCGGCATCCAGGGTAATGACCAGCGCACCGGGTATCTCGGCATCGGCCAACCCGGTGCGTTTGAGCAGCAGTTGTTCGGCGTAGATCTTCTGACCGTCGAGCTGCAACGCGCCGCTTGGCGGGTCGAGGACGGTGAGCAACGGTTTCAATTGATCGGCCGTGATCGCCCCCGAGGCGCAGGCCAACTGCGCGGCGGCTTGGAGATGGCTGCTGTACTGCGCAACCGCGTGATCGCGACGCGAGACCGCAGTGCCAGGCGCGCGCGTGAACCACCAGTAGCGGACCCACGCGGTTCGCAGGGCCTGTTCCACGTTGAGCTGGGTAAAGGGTTTAACCAGCTCGAACGGTTGCGCTGCGTACTGGGTTTTGCTTTCCGGCAGGCCGATCACCCGGCAATGTTGGTAACGCGCGGCGTAGGCGGGAAATTGATGAACGAAGGCACTGGCCTGGGTCAGTGTGATGGAGCGCGCCGGTCTTTCATCGGAGGCGGCAAAGTGCAACTGCACGCTGTCGCCGTCCAGGTCCAGTTGCTCGTTGATGAACGCGTTGAGCGAGGCGTGGACACTG
Organism: Pseudomonas sp. Y39-6; assembly: GCF_023651955.1. Lineage (NCBI taxonomy): Bacteria > Pseudomonadati > Pseudomonadota > Gammaproteobacteria > Pseudomonadales > Pseudomonadaceae > Pseudomonas > Pseudomonas sp. Y39-6. The sequence continues at coordinate 1,437,163 of NZ_CP069594.1, forward strand.
GGCGCATCGGTGCTGAGCCGGAGCATCTGTTCGCGGCTGGCGTGCCAGCGGGCCGTGGCTTCCAGCAACAGGCTTTCGTCCACGGTGCGAACCTGCGCGTGGGAAAACGGCGGAAAATCGCGCACGGCAAGGGGGGAGAGCGGGTTGGATGTATCGGTCATGTGACGGCACTCGAAAAATAGGGGCAGAACGGTGCTTTACCGGTCGGAGCCCTATTTAAAGGTGGAGAACGAGGCGCGCAGGGATAGATAGTTAGTGAGCCGACCGTTGAGCGACATTCATTAAACTGTCACGCAACTGTGGCAGCGCGCTTGAACAAACTTCATCAGACTCGCGCTCTACTGGGGTTCTGTGTTTCGGTGTTTTTCATGCGCGTGTTGCTGTTACTGGCCGCTCTACTGTTCGGCCTGCCGTCTTTTGCGGCGTCTCGATGTGATGTCAATGTCCCGACCCAAACGGTCGATCTGGCTCAGGTGAGCATCGCCTACCAGAGCATCGGCCGTGCGTCCGATCCGGCCTTGTTGCTGGTGATGGGCCTGGGCGGGCAACTGATCCACTGGCCTGACGAGGTTGTCGTCGCCCTGTGCCAGCAAGGTTTCCGGGTGATCCGCTACGACAATCGCGATGTCGGCCTGTCCACCTGGCGCCAGGCTCCGGCCAGCGCCAACCTGACGTTTGAAGTGTTGCGCTACAAACTCGGCCTGCCCGTGGCGGCGCCATACACGCTGACCGACATGGCCGATGACGCCCTGGGCTTGATGGATGCGTTGCAGGTCCGGCAATTCCATGTCCTCGGGGCGAGCATGGGCGGCATGATTGCCCAGCACCTGGCCGCGATGGCACCGCAGCGGGTGGAAAGCCTGACGCTGATCATGACCAGCTCCGGCGCCGAAGGCCTGCCGGCGCCGAATGCGGCGCTGGTGCAATTGTTGTCGCGGCGCAGCGCACCCAATCGCGCAGTGGCCCTGGAGCAACAGGCCGATTTGCTGGCCGCGCTGGGCAGTCCGTATGTCAAGGATGACCGCCAGGTGTTGCTGCATCAGGCGGCGCTGTCCTACGACCGTGCGTTCAACCCCGAGGGCGTGAAACGCCAGATCATGGCGATCCTCGCCGAACCGAGCCGCGTGCCGTTGCTCAACCAATTGCGCGTGCCGACCCTGGTGGTGCATGGCACCGCCGACCCGTTGTTGCCGGTGATGCACGGCGTACACCTGGCCGCGCATATCCAGGGGAGCCAGTTGAAGCTGATCCCGGGCCTGGCCCATCGTTTCCAGGAAGCGTTCAAGGCGCCGTTGCTGGCGGCGGTGCTGCCGTACCTGCAAGCCCATCGCGAAGACGCCACCCATTGGGCGCAGATCGAGCCGCCGGTCTCGGCGAAGGTGTTGTGACATTGGTGTATCGTGCAGCTTTTGCGGCGCATTAATGCCAGCGAGGTTGCCTACCATGAGTACTGCCCTGAAAATCGATTTCGTCAGCGATGTGTCCTGCCCCTGGTGCGTCATCGGCCTACGCGGCCTGACCGAAGCCCTCGACCAACTCGGCAGCGAGGTGCAGGCCGAGATCCACTTCCAGCCGTTCGAACTGAACCCTGGCATGCCCGCCGAGGGCCAGAACATCGTCGAGCACATCACCGAGAAATACGGCTCCAGCGCCGAAGAGTCCCAGGCCACCCGTGCGCGCATCCGCGACATGGGCGCCGAGTTGGGCTTTGCGTTCCGCACCGATGGCCAGAGCCGCATCTACAACACCTTCGATGCTCATCGCCTGCTGCATTGGGCCGGGTTGGAAGGCTTGCAGTACAACCTCAAGGAAGCGCTGTTCAAAGCCTATTTCAGCGATGGCCAGGACCCGTCCGATCACGCGACGCTGGTGCGTATCGCCGAGAGCGTCGGCCTGGACCCGCAACGCGCCGCGGCGATTCTCGCCAGCGATGAATACGTCGCCGAGGTGCGCGAGCAGGAACAACTGTGGGTGTCCCGTGGCGTGACGTCGGTGCCGACCATCGTGTTCAACGGGCAGTACGCGGTCAGCGGTGGCCAGCCGGTCGAAACGTTTGTCGGGGCGATTCGCCAGATCATCCGCGAATCCCGATCCTGACGCTGGTCCCATGTGGGAGGGGCTCATTGTCCTCAAGAGAGTCCCTGGCCCGTCCCTTGCATTGACCCCCTAAAGCCCATCCGCAATCCGGTTGGGCGCTGCCATTGGGGGTGAAACATTACCTTGAATATTCTTGACCTCGACCACAGCCTTACGGGCCAGGCGCCGATTGCCCGGCGTTTGGCCAGTGGTCATGCCACCCGTCTCGACTTGCTGGACCTGGGCCCGAAACTGCGCCTGTGGTCCACCGAAAAAACCTGGAAGCGCTTCACCGAACGCCTGGCGGCACGGCCCCGGCCCACGGACGCGCGGCCGGAAATCCTGTTTGTCGGCTCCGGCGACTATCACCACCTGACGCCGGCATTTCTGGCCGACCTGAAAGAACCGATCAGCCTGATCCACTTCGACAACCACCCCGACTGGGTCCGCTTTGCGCCCAAGCGCCACTGCGGGTCGTGGGTCAACCGCGCGCTGAAGATGCCGGCGATCAAGCGCATCGTCACCCTCGGCCCGTGCAGCGATGACCTGCATAACCCGCAGCTGCGCGGCGGCAACCTCGGCGCCCTCACGCGCGGGCAATTGCAGCTGTTCCCATGGCAGCACCCGCCGTCGAAAGTCTGGGGGCGGGTCGGCGATGGCGCCGGCCACCAACAGCAGGAAAACTACCTGTACTGGCGCAACCTGGCGGAGCTGGACTGGGCCGCATTCCTTGAGCAAATGATCAGCAGCCTGCCCACCGAAGCCATCTGGATCACCATCGACAAAGACGTGCTGGCCAGCGAAGACGCGGCCACCAACTGGGACCAGGGCGGCATGCGCCTGAGCCATCTGCTCCAGGCCCTGCGGGCCCTGGCGGCGCGCAAACGGATCATCGGCATCGATGTGTGCGGCGAGTTCGCCAAGCCCGTGTTCAGTAACGCCTTCAAGCGTTGGGAGGCCAAGTCCGACCAGCCGCCGGCCGAGCGCTGGAGCGCCGAGGACCTGCAGCGCAATGCCGCGACCAACGAAGCCCTGATCAACCTGTTTGAGGAGCTGTTCCCGTGACTTTGACCGTGGTGTTGCTGGTGGCCTTTTCCATCGTGCTCGATGTGGTCGGCCAGTTGTTTTTCAAGATGGGCCTGGACCGTTTGCCGGAGTTGGAGGGCGGCTTTCGCCTGAACGCGTTCTGGGGCCAGGTGTTCAATGCGCCGTTGTTGTGGGCGGGGCTCGGGGCCTACGCCATCGAGTTTTTCGTCTGGCTTGAAGCCTTGTCCCGCGCGCCGTTGAGCCTGTTGTTTCCGGCGGCGGCGCTGGCTTATTGCGGGGTGGTGCTGGCGGGCAAGCTGGTGCTGGGGGAAACCGTCAGCCGCCGGCGCTGGATGGGCACGCTGGTGATTACCTTCGGCGTGATGTTAGTCGCGATTGCAGGGGGTCAGGCATGAGTACGCAAAATATCGATCAGGGCTGGTTGCACGAACGCCTTGGCACCGTGGTGCTGTGGGCGTTGCTGATTTGCACCGAGAGCGCCGGGCAGCTGTTTACCAAGGTCGCCGGGGACCAACTGGGGCAGATGGATTTCAACTGGCAGTGGTTGTCCGAAGTGGCGCGCAACCCAGGGATTCTGGCGGCGATCGCCAGTTACATCGGCGCGTTTTTCGTGTGGATGCTGATCCTGCGGCGCAGCAGCCTGTCGCTGGCGTTTCCGCTGAGTTCGCTGGTGTTTGTGGTGGTGTTGCTCGGTTCGTGGCTGGGGCTGGGGGAACATATCAGCCTGCTGCACTGGGTGGGCGTTGGGGTGATTATTGTCGGGATCGGGTTGTTGGCCGAAGGCGAGGAAAACTGAAAGTATCGCGATGAAATACTGGCTCCATGTGGGAGGGGGCTTGCCCCCGATAGCGGTAGATCAGTCCCGTATGTATTGGCTGACCCTGCGCTATCGGGGGCAAGCCCCCTCCCACATTTTTATCGATGTGCATCAGTTGAACTTGTAGCTGATCGCCGTCTGCACCTGGCTCTGGTTCACTTCGCCGGCCTGCTTGACGATGCTGCTGTTCGCCGCCGAACCCACCAGGCGGACCCAGCTGGCACTGGTCAACAGCGACCATTTCGTCGCCAGGGGAAACTCGAAGCTCTGGGTGAACGTCACGTTCTGGAAGCCGCCGCTGGCGTTGTAGGGGCGGAAACCCGAGGCGGCGGCTTCGCTATCGCTCACGCCGAAAAACGTGTTGGTCTGGCGTCGGTCGGCAAAATGCGCCATCAGGTCGCTGCTGCCGATGATCCCACCGGCCAGCGGATAGCCCAGCTCGCCGCCGACCTTGCCGAGCACGCCGCCCTGACCCTGGGCGCCGCCCACGGCGCGACCCAGTTGGGCGTAGACGCGCCAGAAGTCGGCTGGCGCGTATTCCACGAACCCACCGACTTCGGCCATGCTCGACACTTCGCGCAACCCCGACAAGGCGCCGTTGGACGTGCGGCGCGACAGGTAGTTGATGTACGGGCCGGCGCTGAAACCGTTGGTTTTCAAGGCGCTCCAGGACAGGCCGTCATCGGTGCTCAGGCTGACGTCGCCCCAGTCCAGGTCGAGGTATGGAACGGCCGCGGTTTCATAGCGGGTGCCGGTGGGTTCCTTGGGCTGGTAGCTGATACCCGCGCCTGCTTCACCGGTGATGCCGTCGGCCTGCGCGGCTTGTGAAACGCTCCACAGCCCCAGAAATCCGGCGAATACAGCGGAGGTGATCCTGAACATGGTCACTGTTCCTTGATTGAATATGCGCGCATGAACGCGCAAAGCGCAGCCTTGGCGCAAGCACTCATCTTGTTTGTAGCAAGCTACAAAAATTGTAGCTCCTTCGACACAAAACCGTCTGATATCCGCGCAAACCCCCAGCGCCATTGGGTGCTGGCCAGTTGGCACAGTCCCTGCTCTACACCTTCTGCAAGCGCACAGAGCGCGCTCCTCCTCAAGGTAAACGCAGATGATCCACTGGCATATCGTGTGTGACTTCGACGGGACCATTACCCCCACCGATGTCATCGACAACGTCCTCCAACGCTTCGCCGGCCCCGAGTGGGAAACCATCGAGCAGGAATGGTTGGATGGGCATATCGGTTCCCGCGAATGCCTGAGCCGCCAACTCGCGCTGATCAAGGCCACCCCAAGTGAGCTGCTGGCGTATTTCGACAGCGTCGAGATCGACCCGGACTTCCCCGATTTCGTCGATCACGTCATCGGCCTGGGGGCCTCCATCGAAGTGGTCAGCGACGGCATCGAGCAAGGCATCGCGCGGATTCTGTCGCGCAACTACGTGAGCTTGCTGCCGATCCTCGCCAACCGCCTGCGCCAGGTCGACCAGAACAGCTGGCGCATCGACTTCCCGTATGCCAGCGATGCCTGCCGCGCCGCTTCCGGCAACTGCAAGTGCAAATCCACCCCGCGCAACAAGCGCGTGCTGGTGATCGGTGACGGCAAGTCCGACATGTGCGTGGCCTCCACCGCCGACTTCGTTTTCGCCAAGGGCAGCCTTGCCCGGTACTGCGAGGCCAACAACATTCCCCATGCGCGCTTCGACACCTTCGCCGAAGTGAGCGCATTGCTGGCCAAGCTGCCACAGGGCATCGCCGCCAACGCCACGACCTTTGCCACTACTGACCTCTCTATTGAAAATCAGGAACTCTTCCACCATGTCTGATATCCGCATCGCGAGCGCCGAAGACCAGATTCTTCTGGATAAAGAAGCCAAATACTGCTCTTACGGCGACACCGTTCACTACATCGAGCCACCGCGCATTTTCAGCCGTTGCGAAGGCTCCTACGTGTGGGACACCGAAGATCAGGCCTACCTCGACCTGCAAATGTGGTACTCGGCGGTCAACTTCGGCTATGCCAACCCGCGCTTGAACAATGCGCTGAAACAGCAGATCGACACCCTGCCGCAAATCGCCAGCCAGTACCTGCACAAAGGCAAGATCGAGCTGTCGGAAATGATCGCGGTCGACGCCAAGAAGAAGTTCGGCCTCGACGGTCGCGTCCACTTCAACGTCGGCGGTTCGCAGTCCATCGAAGACTCCCTGAAAGTGGTGCGTAACGCTACCAACGGCAAGAGCCTGATGTTCGCCTTCGAAGGCGGCTACCACGGCCGCACCCTCGGCGCGTCGTCGATCACCTCCAGCTACCGCTACCGTCGTCGCTACGGCCACTTCGGCGAGCGTGCGCAGTTCATCCCGTTCCCGTACCACTTCCGCGGCCCTAAAGGCATGACCAAGGAAGAATACGGCAGCCACTGCGTGCAGCAATTCGCCCGCCTGTTCGAGACCGAATACAACGGCGTGTGGGACCCGAAAGTCGGCCAGAGTGAATACGCCGCGTTCTACGTCGAGCCGATCCAGGGCACCGGCGGCTACGTGATCCCGCCGATGAACTTCTACCGCGAGCTCAAGCAGGTGCTGGACCAGCACGGCATCCTGATGGTGTCCGACGAAATCCAGATGGGCTTCTACCGCACCGGCAAGTTGTGGTCGATCGAACACTTCGACGTACAACCGGACGTGATCGTGTTCGGCAAGGCGCTGACCAACGGCCTCAACCCGCTGGGCGGCATCTGGGCCCGTGAAGAACTGATCAACCCGAAGATCTTCCCGCCAGGTTCGACCCACTCCACCTTCGCCTCCAACCCGTTGGGCACGGCGGTAGGCCTGGAAATGTTCAAGATGACCAACGAAGTCGACTACGGCGCGATGGTCATGGCCAAGGGCAAGTTCTTCCTGGAAGGCTTGCAGGACTTGCAGAAACGCTTCCCGATCATCGGCGACGTCGACGGCCTGGGCCTGGCCCTGCGCTGCGAAATCTGCGGCCCGGATGGTTTCACGCCGGACAAGGCGACCCTGGACTACATGGTCGAAGAAGGCATGAAAGGCGACATGGTGGTGGACGGACGCAAACTCGGCCTGATCCTCGACGTGGGCGGCTACTACAAGAACGTGATCACCCTGGCACCGTCCCTGGAAATCAGCTACCCGGAAATCGAACTGGGCCTGAAGCTGCTCGAGCAACTGCTGGTGCGAGCGACTAAACGGTGAGCAACGTCGGGATCGACCTCGGTGAGGGTGATGCCGGCTTCGTTCTCGGTGAAGGGCCGGTCGGCATCCTGTTGATCCACGGCCTGACAGGCACGCCGACGGAACTGCGCCAGGTCGCCAAGGGCCTGGCCAAGGTGGGTAATTGCACGGTGTACGTGCCCACCCTGGCCGGGCACTGCGGCGACAACAGCGACCTGCAGGCCACCGGCTGGCTGGACTGGTACGAAGGGGTGCGCCGAACCTTCGCCCAGGTCCGCCAGCGCCATGAACAGGTGTTTGTCGGCGGTCTGTCGATGGGCGCGGTGATGTCGATGTACCTGGCCTCGGAGCATCCGGGCCAGGTCGCCGGGCTGCTGATGTATTCGACCACCTTGAAGTACGACGGCTGGAGCATCAATAAGCTGGCGTTCCTTACGCCGTTGCTGATGAAAATTCCGTTCGGCGTGCATATCTGTCGCTTTGAAGAGAAGCCGCCCTACGGCATCAAGAACGAACGCCTACGGGCGATCGTCGAGCGGCAGATGAAGGAAGGGGAGAGCAGCGAGGCTGGCCTGCTGACCATGGAGGGCATCACGGTGCGCGAGTTGCACCGGATGAACGCGGTGGTCAAGAAGCGCATGCCTCAGGTCAAGGTGCCGGCCCTGGTGCTGCATTCGATCGAGGATGACATCACCAGCCGCTGGAACGCCGATTACGTGGAACGTCACCTCGGCGGGCCGGTGACCAAGATCCTGCTGGACAACTGCTACCACATGATCACCGTCGACCTGCAATACCGCCGGGTGATCGAGTTGAGTGCGGAGTTTGTCGAGCTGCACACCGCTTCCGTGGACGCCAGTGCGTTGTGGCGAGGGCGCTTGCCCGCGTCAGGCAGCGAAGCGAGCCTGGAACCTGCCACCTCGTTCTAGTTGTAAGGACCGCGTGTCATTGAGGGGGCTGCTGCGCAGTCCAGCGGGAGTACGCTCCCTCGCTACAAAGGATTCGATGTGATAACCACCCAAGCCTTCCCGACCATCCGGGCCATCCGGCGCAGTGCCTGGAACGACTGTTTTCCCGGTGCGCTGGAGGACTGGGACTACTACGTTGCCGTGGAAAACGCCGCGATCGACGATTTTCAATGGCGCTACCTGGCGGTATTTGAAGACGGCGCGCTGGTGGCCGTGGCGGCCGCGTTCATCACCCATTACCGCCTCGATACCACGGTGTCGGGCGTCGGCAAGCGCTTGACCTCGCGGCTGGAGCGGCTGTGGCCGGGTGTTTTGCAAGTGGGGCTGTACGCCATCGGTTCGCCGGTGGCCGAGCGTTGTGACGCCGGGTTTGCCAGTGGCGTGCCTGAGGTTCGGCGCGCGCTGTTACTCAAGCACCTGCTGCTGGCGGCGCGCCAGGACGCCGATGAGTTCGGCATCGGCCTGGTGGCGGTCAAGGATGCCCCGACGCAGGACCCGCACTGGGCCGACAGTTGCCGCGCGGCCGGCTTTCAAAGCATGCCGAGCTTGCCCACGGGCTTATTGCCGCTGCCTTACGGCTCGGTGGACGCTTACCTGGGCTCGCTGGGCAAATCCACGCGCAAGGACTTGCGGCGCAAACTGCGCGCGCCAGGCCCGCGGGTGGAGTGGCGGCGCAACATCGACGATGTGCTGCCCGAGGTCATGCGCCTGTACGAAGCCACGCTGACCCGTGCCGAGCTGCAGTTCGAACGCTTGCCCGCGAGTTATTTCACCGGCGTGCTCGAACGCCTTGAACAACGCGCGGTCTGTGTTCTTTACTGGGTCGACGAGCACTTGGTGGCGTTCAACCTGATGCTGGTGGACGAGCATCGGCTGGTCGACAAGTTCTTCGGGCACGACGTGGAGTTTACCCGTGACTACAACCTCTACTTCCGTAGTTGGTTGACCAATGTCGACTACTGTATCCAACACAATATTGCGTTGTATGAGTGTGGCCAGGCCGGATATGCCAGTAAGCTGCGGCTGGGGTGCGAGTTCCAGGGCAACAGCCTGTTCTTCCGCCACCGTAACCGGCTGGTCAACGGCCTGCTCAGACTCGTGAAAATGTTTCTTCGACCGGATCGTTCCGACCCTGCCATGGCTGCTGCGATAAGCGAAACCTGATGATCACCAAGACCCGCCAGAAAGCCCGCCCCTTTGCCATTTCGCGCTGGAGCGTCCAGCGCAAGTTGGTGCTGGCGTTCTGGCTGGTCAGTGTGATTCCGACCATGATCGCGGCCGAGTTGGCCGCCACCACGCTGTCGCAGATTTTCGACAGCAACGTGCGGATCTGGCTGCAGGAATCGACCAAGATCGTCAAGGACGAGATCGGCGACATCCTGCATGACAACGCGCGCATGGCGAAATTGTTCCTGCGCTACGCCAGCCCGCCCTCCAACCGGCAGGCGGCCAAGCACGACAGGCTCGCCGCCGATATCGCCGAAGCCACGGACATCGACGTGGTGGCCCTGATTCGCAGCAGTGACCACCGGGTGGTGTTCAGCACCGCGCCCGATGACATCGTCAAGCAGATCAACCTGACCAGCAACGCCGCATTGCAGACCGTGCAAGTGGCGGGGGTGAATACCGGCATCGTGGTCTCGACTTTCGAGACCAGCCAGGACGGCGTTGACTACGTGCTGCTGGTGGCCACCTACCTGGACAGCAGTTTCCTCACCAGCGTAGCCGACGTGCATTCCCTCGACCTGCGCCTGTACCTGGCCAACCCCGGCGGTTTCTCGGAAATTTTCTCGACCCAGCGCTTCATGGATCACCCCTCGCACATCCCGAAAGGCGTCGAAGCCGAGATGCGCAGCAGCAAGCAACCCAGCGAACAGTTCACCAACAAATACAGCGGTTTGTACTGGCCGATCTTCAACGATGCCGGCGAGCTGCAAGGCGTGATCTTCAGCGGCCTGCTGCGCCATACCAGCCTGGTCGGGCTGGTGAACCAGAGCAACCTGTTCGTGCTGATTTTCCTGCTCAGCTCGGCACTGTCCCTGGCGGCGGGGCTGCTGGTGTCGCGGCGCTTGACCCAACCGTTGCGCGATCTGTCCCAGGGCGTGAGCGCCGTGATCTCGGGCAATTATGCCCACCGTGTGGTGGTCAGCGGCGGCGATGAGCTGGCGCAATTGAGCAGCACCTTCAACCATATGACCGAACGGCTGGGGGAGTTGCATCACCTCGAAGCCCAACTGCGCCGGCGCGACCGCCTGCATGCCCTGGGTGAAGTCGCCATGGGCCTGGCCCACGAAATCCGTAACCCGCTGGGGATCATCAAGACTGCCACCCAACTGCTGCACCGTCGCGCCGACTTGCCGGAAGCCGACAAGCGCCACCTGGAATATGTGATCAGCGAAGTCAGCCGGATCAACGACCTGATCACCGAGTTTCTCGATTTCGCCAAACCCAACGCGCCGCTGCGCGTATTGCAACCGGCGCGCGCGCTGGTGGAGGAGATCCTCGGCTTCTGCAGCCCGGAACTGGCCAGCCACAAAATCGACGCCCACATCGACGACCAGGCGCCTGGCGCGACCATCTATGCCGACGCCAAGCAGCTCAAACAGGCCTGCCTCAACCTGATTCTCAACGCTATCGATGCAATGCCCGAAGGTGGCCGCCTGACCCTGGGCATTCGTTCGATGGGCGACAACACAGTCATCAGCGTCGCCGACACCGGCCAGGGTATCCCGGCGGATATGATCGAGCGCATCTTCACCCCGTTCGTCACCACCAAGGCCTCCGGCACCGGCCTGGGCCTGGCCAAAGTCTATTCGATCATGGAAAGTCACGACGGCAGCATCGAATGCATCAGCGAGAATGATGCCGGCGCTACGTTCAGCCTGTACATTCCGGCAATCGGCGAAGACGACGAGGACACTCATGACGCATAACATATTGGTGGTCGACGACGAGCCCAAGCTCTGTGACCTGTTGTCGTCGGCCCTCAGCCAGAATGGCGTCCAGGTGTTCACGGCGGGTAACGGCCTGCACGCGCTCAAAGTGCTGGAGCAGGAAGACATCGACCTGGTGATCAGCGACTGGCGCATGCCGGGCATGGACGGTCCGGCGCTGCTGGCCGAGATCAAGGCGCGCTATTCCCAGGTGCCGGTGATCGTGATGACCGCCTACAGCACGGTGAAAAACGCCGTACAGTCGATGCGCAACGGTGCGTATGACTACATTGCCAAGCCGTTCGATATCGACGAGCTGGACATCACCGTGGCCAAGGCCCTGCAGTTTCGCGACATCATGCGCGACAACGCCCGCATGCGCGCCGAGCTGGACGAGCAGGCGCAGTTCGACAGCCTGGTGGGCGACAGCCCGGCGTTTCGCAAGGTGTTGCAGGCAGTGGATTCGGTGCGCGACAGCAGCGCAACGATCCTGCTGACCGGCGAAAGCGGCACCGGCAAGGAAATGGTCGCCCGCGCCATCCACAAGCACGGCAGCCGGGCCGACAAGCCGTTCGTCGCGGTCAATTGCGCGGCGATTCCCGAAGGGCTGCTGGAAAGCGAAATGTTCGGCCATCGCAAGGGCGCCTTCACCGGTGCCGTGGCCGACCGGGTCGGGCGTTTTATGCAGGCCGACAAGGGCACGCTGTTTCTCGACGAAGTGGGCGACATGCCGCTGGCGCTGCAGGCCAAGATTTTGCGCGCCTTGCAGGAGCGGGTGATCGAACCGGTGGGCGACCCCCGCGAGCGCAAGGTGGACGTGCGCGTGATCGCCGCCACCAACAAGAACCTGTTGGAGGCGGTGGCCAACAAGGAGTTTCGCGAGGACTTGTATTACCGCCTCAACGTGTTCCCGATCCCGCTGCCGCCCTTGCGCGAGCGCGTGGAAGACATCGCGCCCCTGGCTCGGCACTTCGCCCAGACCTTGAGCGTCACCGCGGGTAAACGCATCACCGGTTTCAGCCCCGAGGCCTTGCAGGCTATGACGGCGTATCACTGGCCGGGCAATATCCGCGAGCTGCAGAACTGCGTGGAACGCGCGACGATCGTGGCGTCATCGCCGGTGATTGAAGATATCGACTTGCCGGGTTATCTGTTCGCGTCCAAGCCCAGCGAGGGCGGCGTGACGGCGATCCTCAGCGACGGACCGGGCATTCCCCAGGACCTGGATGCGGCGCTGGCGGAGGTGGAGAAAGCCTACATCCAGGCGGCATTGCACGAGAGCAATGGCGTACAGGCGGCGGCAGCGGCGAAGATCGGGATTTCCGAGCGCAGCTTCTGGTATCGCCTGAAGAAGCTGGGGATTCAGATCGACAAAATAGTCCGCTGAGTTGCCTGGCACAGCACTGTTCTAAATGTGGGAGGGGGCTTGCCCCCGATAGCAGTGGGTCAGACAGCCTATGTGTATCTGATCCACCGCCATCGGGGGCAAGCCCCCTCCCACATTTGGATTGTGGTGTGTCAGGTCTGCAGGCGTACCCAGACGCTGACCAGAACAGTCGCTGCCATCAACCACGCTAGCGCTGCTACGGCTAAAGAGGCTTCCAGGCGCAGGCGATCGACCAGCACGTAGAGCGTCGCCAGGTACACAAAGTACGGAATGATCGACCACATCCCGAACAGGATGGTGGTCTTCAAATCGTCCACCGAACGGCCTTTGCCGACGATGTAATGGGCGATCAGCGCAAAGGTCGGGAACAGCGGCACCAACCCGGCGATGTAGTAATTCCGGGTCTTGGCCAACGCGGCCAGTATCAGCACCACCGCCGCGCCCAGGGCGGCCTTCAATATCAGATCCACGCGCGGTTCCTCAGTGGCTCAAACCGTATTTCTTGACCTTGTCGAACAGGGTGGTCTTGGCCATTCCCAGTTCCTGGCTGGCCTGGGTCAGGTTACCGCCGCTGCGTTGCAGCGCGTCGTTGAGCAGGTTGCGTTCGAAGGCTTCCACCGCTTCGGTGAAGGCCAGGCCCTGGCTGCCGCTGCTGGCGCCGCTTTTCTTGAAGGCGGGCAGGCCCAGGGCGAAGCGCTCGGCGACGTTGCGCAGTTCACGCACGTTGCCCGGCCAGTCGTGGCTCATCAGGTTGGACAGTGTCTGGTTGTCGAGGTCCGGCACGCTGCGGTCGAAGCGCAGGGATGATTGCTGCAGGAAGTGTTCGAACAGTTGCAGGATGTCTTCGCGGCGTTCGCGCAAAGGCGGCAGTTCCAGGGTCACGACGTTGAGGCGGTAGTACAGGTCGCTACGGAACTGGCTGGCGCGGCTCAATTCGTCGAGGTCGGATTTGGTGGCGGCGATCACTCGGCAATCCACCGCCACGCTCTGGTTCGAACCCAGGCGTTCGAGGGTGCGTTCCTGCAACACGCGCAGCAGCTTGATCTGCAGGTTGATCGGCATGCTTTCCACTTCATCGAGAAACAGCGTGCCTTCGTGGGCGTGCTCGATCTTGCCGATCCGACGTTTGCCGGCGCCGGTAAAGGCGTTGGCTTCGTGGCCAAAAATCTCGCTTTCGAACAGGTTCTCCGGCAGGCCGCCGCAGTTCAGCGCGACGAACGGGTGAGCGTGGCGTCGGCTGAAATCATGCAGGCACCGCGCGACCAGTTCCTTGCCGGTGCCGGTCTCGCCTTCAATCAGCACGTTGGCCGACGTATCCGCGACGTTGGCGATCAATTCGCGCAGGTTCTGCATCGCCGGCGAGCGGCCGATGATGCGTCCTTCCAGGGAGTCGCGCTCGGCCAACTGGCGGCGCAGCGCCCAGACTTCCCGCGCCAGCCCGCGCTGTTCCAGGGCGCGGCGCGCGACGTCGACCAGGCGTTCGGGAGAGAAGGGTTTTTCCATGAAGTCATAGGCGCCGTTGCGCATGGCGCCGACCGCCATGGAAATATCGCCGTGCCCGGTAATCAATACCACCGGCAGGCTTTTATCCAGGGCCTTGAGGCGGGTGAGCAGTTCCAGGCCGTCGATACCCGGCAGGCGGATATCGCTGATGACGATGCCAGCAAAGTTCTCGCCGATGCGCTTGAGCGCCTCTTCGGCACTGCCCACGCCGACGCTGGGGATGTCTTCCAGTGCCAGGGCTTGCTGGCAGCCGAGCAGCACGTGGGGGTCGTCTTCGACGATCAGGACGGTGAGGTCAGGGTTTTTTTCTACGTTCATGACGACTCGGCTGTTTGAGCGCCCACCAGCGGCAGGCTCAGGACAAAGGCAGTACCACCACCGACGGGATGCTCCACGGCGAGGTTGCCGCCGGTGGCCGCGGCCAGGCTGGCGGACAACGTAAGGCCAAGGCCCAGGCCTTGCTCGCCGGGTTTGGTGGTGAAGAACGGTTCGAACAGATGCTTGCGCGCCTCGGGGTCGATGCCATGGCCGTTATCGCGCACCTGCAGGCGGTATTTGCCGTCGGCTTCGTGGCCTTCCAGCCACAGTTCCGGCGCCGGTTGTGCTTGCATGGCATCGAGGGCGTTGCCGATCAGATTGACCAGGATCTGCTCCAGGCGCGTCTGGTCGATCTGCAATTGGGCCGGGGCAAAGTCGCGGTGCAGCGTCAGAGGCAGGCTGTCGAGGCGTGCGCCGAGCACTTGGAACGCGGCATCCACGGCCTTGCCCAGGCTGGCTTCGCCCTGGTCGTCGCCGCGCCGCGCGAAGGAGCGCAGGCTGGCGGTGATGCGGCCCATGCGGTCGATCAATTCGTTGATGGTCTTGAGGTTGGCGCTGGCGGTATCCAGCGCGCCGCGTTCGAGGAAGCGCACGGTATTGCCGGACAACGTGCGCAACGCGGCGAGGGGCTGGTTCAATTCGTGGGCGATGCTGGTGGACATCTGGCCGATGGCCGCCAGTTTGCCCGCCTGCACCAGCTCATCCTGGGCGCGGCGCAGGGTTTCCTCGGCCTGGCGGCGCTCGCGAATCTGCCCCTTGAGGCGCTCGTTGCTCGCGCGCAGGTCGGCGGTGCGTTCGGCAATCCGGCGTTCCAGCTGGCTGTTGGCTTCCTGCAAGGCTTCCCGGGCGGCGAGGCGGGTGGCGATGACTTTGCGTCGTTCGTTCCAGGCAATCAGCAGGAGCGCCACCAGGCCAAAGGCGACGGCCACCAGGATGCCCTGGTTGATCGCTGCACGGCGCAGATCGTTGAGCGGGGTGAGCAGGGTGAAATTCCACGGCGTGTCGCTCAGCGGCCGGGTCTGGGCCAGGTAGCTGACTTCGTGTTCGTCGGCTACTACTTCGCTGTTGGCCGGAAAGGTCAGTTTTTCTGTGCCTTCGTTGAGGCGCTCGCGGGCCAGGGGCTCCAGCTCGTTCAGCGTCGCCCAGTAATATTGCAGGCTGTGCGCCAGGCGGTCCTTGGTCTCATCGCTCAGGGGGCGCACGGCCTTGAGGCGGCGGGCCGGGTCGCTGGAAAGGATGATGATACCGTTCTCGTCGCTGACAAACGCTTCGAGACGCGCGCGTTTCCAGCGTTCCTCCAGGGCTTCGAGGCGGACCTTGACCACAGCGACGCCGATGATCTTGCCGTGCTCTTCCAGGCCGTGGGCCAGGTAGTAGCCGGGTTCGCCATTGGTGCTGCCGATGCCATAGAAACGCCCGGGCTGGCCGCGCACGGCGTTCTGGAAATAGGCGCGGAAGGACAGGTCTTCACCCTGGTAGCTGTCGGCATCGCGCCAGTTGCTGGTGGCCAGTACGCGGCCGGTGGTGTCCATCACATAGATGGCCCGACTGCGGCTGCGCCGGTTCAGGCCTTCGAGGTAGTCGTTGACGGTCTTGCGGGTGTCCTGGTTCGGCTCGGCCAGCAGCGTGGACACGCTGGATTCCAGTTCCAGGAGGCTGGGCAGGTACGTGTATTTGCTCAGTTCGCTTTCGACGGTGCGGGCATGCAGCTCCAACTGGCGTTCGCCGGTATCGCTGAGGGTGCGGATGCCATAGTACTCACTGATCCAGAAGCCGATATAACCCAGGCCGATCATCAGGGCGATGATCAACGGCGGCAGGAACAGTTGGCGGATCAGACGAGGCTTCACGGCAAGTGATGGCGGCGCGGCGCGATAGAGGTTGGGGTCGCATTTCATCACAGATGCCTTGGGTCAGCTACCGCTCACCCCTTCCTGTAGGAGCGAGCTTGCTCGCGAAAAAACCAAGGGCACCGCGTTCATCCAGGATGTGCGCTTCATCGTTGCCGTTTTTCGCGAGCAAGCTCGCTCCTACAGGAGGAGCAAGCTGTGGCTTTTTTAGTGCTGCAGGATTTTCTCGAGGAAGTGCTGCGCGCGTTCGGAGCGGGCGCTGATGTCGCCGAAGAACTCTTCTTTCGGGCAGTCTTCGATGATCTTGCCGGCGTCCATGAAGATCACGCGGTCGGCCACTTTGCGGGCGAAGCCCATTTCGTGGGTCACGCACATCATGGTCATGCCTTCCTGGGCCAGTTGCACCATCACGTCCAGCACTTCGTTGACCATTTCCGGGTCGAGGGCCGAGGTCGGTTCGTCGAACAGCATGACGATCGGGTCCATGGCGAGGGCGCGGGCAATCGCCACACGTTGCTGCTGGCCACCGGAAAGCTGGCCAGGGTGCTTGTGGGCGTGCGCCGACAGGCCGACGCGATCAAGCAGTTGCAGGCCCTTCTTGGTGGCTTCTTCCTTGCTGCGGCCGAGCACCTTGATCTGCGCGATGGTCAGGTTTTCGGTGATGGTCAGGTGCGGGAACAGCTCGAAGTGCTGGAACACCATGCCGACGCGCGAGCGCAGTTTCGGCAGGTTGGTCTTCGGGTCGGCGATGGACGTGCCGTCGACGATCACGTCGCCTTTCTGGAACGGTTCCAGCGCGTTGACGCACTTGATCAGGGTGGATTTACCCGAGCCGGACGGCCCGCACACCACGATCACTTCGCCTTTTTTAACCTCGGTGCTGCAATCGGTCAGCACCTGGAAGTCGCCATACCACTTGTTGACGTTTTTGATAGAGATCATACGGCAAACCTTTTTTGCAGACGCTTGACCAGCAGCGAGGCGGAAAAGCTGATGATGAAGTAGACGACACCGGCGAAGATCAGGAACTCATTGGAGCGGCCGATGATGTCGCCGTTGGAACGGGCGGAGTTGAGGAAATCCACCAGGCCCACGGTGTAGACCAGCGAGGTGTCCTGGAACAGGATGATGCTCTGTTGCAGCAGCAACGGGGTCATCTTGCGGAACGCCTGGGGCAGGATGATCAGGCGCATGGTCTGACCGTAAGTCATGCCCATGGCCTGCGCGGCCGCCATCTGGCCCTTGGGGATCGACTGCACGCCGGCCCGCACGATTTCACAGAAGTACGCGGCCTCGAACATCATGAAGGCCACGACGCAGGAGGTGAACGCACCGATCGGCGTGTCTTCGCCGGTGATCCAGCGCAGCACGAAGGGCACCGCCAGGTAGAACCAGGTGATGACCAGCAGCAACGGGATCGAGCGGAAATAGTTCACGTAGGCGCCGGCCAGGCGTGACAGCAACTTGCTGGACGACAGGCGCATCAACGCCAGGATCGTGCCGAGGACAATACCGCCGACCACGCCCATGACCATCAACTGCAAGGTCATGACCATGCCGTTCCACAGGCCGGGGATCGCGGGGATGATGCCGCTGAAATCGAATTCCATTATTTACCCCCCACGGAGATCAGGCCGGGCACGGCGACTTTCTTCTCGACCAGGCGCATCAGCAACATCAGGCTCATGTTCAGGGTGAAGTAGATCAGCGTGGCCAGGGTGAAGGCTTCAAACAGGTTGGCCGAGAATTCGGCGGTCTGCTTGGTTTGCGCCAGCAATTCCATCAGGCCGATCAAGGACGCCACGGAGGAGTTCTTGAACACGTTGAGGAATTCCGAGGTGAGCGGCGGAATGATGATCCGGTAAGCCTGCGGCAGCAGCACGTTCCAGTAGATCTGCGGCAGCTTGAAACCCATGGCGCGGGCGGCGGCTTCCTGGCCACGCGGCAGCGCCTGGATGCCGGTGCGTACCTGCTCGCAGACACGGGCGGCGGTGAACAGGCCCAGGCACACCACAACGCTCAGGTAGGCCGAGGTGGTCGGGTTCAGGTCTTGCTTGTACCAGTCCTGCAGGTTTTGCGGCAGCAGGTCGGGTATCAGGAAGTACCAGATGAACAGCTGCACCAGCAGCGGCACGTTGCGGAACAGTTCCACGTAGCAGGTGGCGATGCCCGATACGATACGGTTTGGCACGGTACGCATGACCCCCAGCATGGAGCCCAGCAGCAAGGCGATGATCCATGCCACGACGGCGATGGCAATGGTCCAGCCCAGGCCGGCGATGTACCAGTCGAGATAAGTCTCGCTGCCAACGCCAGTGGACTTGAAGAACACGCCCCAGTCCCAGTTGTAATTCATTAGGGTCTCCCCTCGAGATCGATCGATGTACAAGCACCCGCTTGGGGAAAATCCGTTCCCGCCTGACGGTGAACGCCAGGCACACACGATCGGCTCGAAAACCGCCCGGTCGAGTGTTCCAAAATATAGCCAGCAGGTAGTAACAGACGCCTGAGGGAGGAGTGGCTCCCTCAGGAGATAAGGTTAGCCAGAAATCAGATTTTTACGTCAGGCGCAGGCTTATCGCTCGGATTGGCGATCAGTTCCTTGACCTTGTCGCTCATCGGGAAGTTCAGGTTCAGGCCTTTTGGTGGGATCGGGCTTTCGAACCACTTGCTATAAATCTTGTTGATTTCGCCGGATTTGTAGAGCGCGACGATGGCGTCATCCACGGCTTTCTTGAACGCAGGATCTTCTTTGCGAACCATGCAGGCATAGGCTTCGAAGGACTGCGGAGTACCAGTGATAACCCAGTCATTCGGCTTCTTGGCCTTGGCTTCTTCACCGGCCAGCAGGGCGTCGTCCATCATGAAGGCAACGGCGCGGCCGCTTTCCAGCATCTGGAAGGACTCGCCGTGGTCTTTGGCGGAGATGACGTTCATGCCCATCTGCTTGTCGGCGTTCATCGCCTTGATGATGCGCTCGGACGTGGTGCCGGCGGTGGTCACGACGTTTTTGCCTTTGAGGTCGGCGAAGTCGCTATAGGACGGCTTGCCATCCTTGTCTTTCTTGACCAGCAGGCGGGTGCCGATTTCGAAGATATTGGTGGTGAACGCGACTTGCTGAGCGCGTTCGGCGTTGTTGGTGGTGGAACCGCACTCGATGTCCACGGTGCCGTTCTGCACCAGCGGGATACGGGTCTGGGAAGTGACCAGGTTGTACTTGGCCTGCAGCTGGGGCTTGTTCAGGTCTTTTTTCAGGGCTTCGACGATCGCCAGCTGAATGTCGTGGGAGTAGCCCACCGGTTTACCCGAACCATCCGCGATGTAGGAAAACGGAATGGAGCTGTCGCGGTGCCCGAGGGTGATGGTGCCCGAGTCGTTGATTTTTTTCAGCGTGCCGGTGAGTTCGGCGGCGAAAACTGGAGTGCTGATCAGAGCGGCAGCGATAGCTGCGCCCAAAATATGGGGAACGATGCGCATCAATACTTCCTCGACATTTGTTTTTTTTATGAAGCCGGTTAAGCGGCTCTCTTATACAGCGAATGCCCGTGACGGCTCCTGAGGCATCTCAGGCAATCGTCTTGAAGTGTAGAGCATGAGTCGTGCCAGTCCACGAGTAAAAGGTTAACTATATGATTTATATAGGGATTAACTTTTTATGAACGAGGATTTATAACGGCCAGGTCCGGCAAACCGAATCGCGCAGGGGAATGCTGTTCGGAAAACCGAATGGCTGAACCGATATGAAAAAGCCCCTGGGCCTTACGGCGCAGGGGCTTTTGTACGAGCAGTCTGTCAGGCCGCCTGGATCTTGCTGCGGTTATGCTCAACCTTGGACAGATAACGCCGCACATTGGCCTGTTCTTCCGGGGTGGTGAACAGGCCAAGCTTGGTGCGGCGCCACAGCACGTCCTCGGGTTGGGTCGCCCATTCTTCGGCGCACAGGTAGTCGACTTCGCGGGTGTACAGGCCGCCACCGAGGTGGTCGCCGAGGTCGGCCAGCGATTGCACGCCTTCGAGCAGGCGCCAGGTGCGGCTGCCGTAGGTGGTGGACCAGCGCCGCGCGATTTCGCTTGGCACCCAGTCGAACTGGGTACGGATGGCCGCAGCGAGGGCTTGCGGCGTGCTCATGTCTTCGCCGCCCGGCAGGCTGGCGGTGGCGGTCCAGCTTGGGCGCATCTGTGTGAAATAGGGCGCCAGGTGGGCCATCGCCGACTCGGCGAGCTTGCGGTAGGTGGTCAGTTTGCCGCCGAACACCGACAGGATCGGCGCCTCGCCAGCGCCGCCGGAGAGCGACAGGGTGTAGTCGCGGGTGATGGCCGACGGGTTGTCCGACTCGTCGTTGCACAGCGGGCGCACGCCGGAGTAGGTGTGGACGATGTCGTCGCGGCTCAGTTGTTTCTTGAAGTGAGCGTTGACCACCTTGAGCAAGTAGTCGGTTTCACCTTCGGTAATCGCCACTTTCGCCGGATCGCCGGTGTATTCGCGGTCGGTGGTGCCGATGATGGTCAGGTGGTCCAGGTATGGAATCGTGAACACGATGCGCTGGTCTTCGTTCTGCAGGATGTGCGCGTGGGCGCCTTCGTACAGTTTCGGCACGATCAGGTGGCTGCCCTGGATCAGACGGATGCCGTAGGGCGAATCCAGCTTCAAGTCTTCCTTGATGAATTTGGCGACCCACGGCCCGGCGGCGTTCACCAGCGCCTTGGCGCGGATCGAGAACAGGCTGCCGTCGGTGCGTTCCATGTTCATTTCCCACAGGCCCTTGCTGCGGTACGCGCTGACGCAACGGGTTTGGGTGTGGATGTGTGCGCCTTTTTCACGCGCGGCCATGGCGTTGAGCACCACCAGGCGGGCGTCATCGACCCAGCAGTCGGAATATTCGAAGCCTTTGGTGATTTCGCTTTTCAGCGGGCTGTCGGGGCCGAACTTGAGGCTTTTCGAACCGGCGAGCTTTTCGCGCTTGCCCAGATGGTCATACAGGAACAGGCCGGCGCGGATCATCCACGCCGGACGCAGGTGCGGGCGGTGCGGCAACACAAAGCGCATCTGCTTGACGATGTGCGGGGCCTTGGCCAGCAGGACTTCGCGTTCGGCCAGGGCTTCGCGCACCAGGCGGAATTCGTAATGTTCGAGGTAACGCAGGCCACCGTGGATCAGCTTGCTGCTGGCGGAAGACGTGTGGCTGGCCAGGTCGTCCTTTTCGCAAAGGAATACCGACAACCCGCGCCCGGCTGCGTCTGCTGCAATGCCGACGCCATTGATCCCGCCACCGATTACGGCAACGTCATAGACTTCGGCAAGCGGTGGAGCAGGCAAGGTGGAAGGGTTCATCGGCTGGCCTCGCGATCTTTTCGTATTGGAAATCGAACATTAATGTTCATTTCCGAAAATGGTAGCTGATAAACGCGCCCACAGCCACCCGACTTCGATTGAAAAAACTCATCGAAGGGCGAGAAAAGGAAAATTTGTGAACATGTGCCTGGGGAAGGCTCAAGGAAATGGGGGCTGGATCAATCGCTATCGGGGGCAAGCCCCTCCCACATTTGAATGGGTTCACACATCAAAGTGTGGGAGGGGGCTTGCCCCCGATAGCATCAGTGCAGGCGCTAGACGACTTCCAGCCGAACCTTATGCTGGTTCAACAACTGCACCAGCGCCGGCACCGGCTGCTGGTCAGTCACCAGGCAGTCCACCAGGCTGATCGGGCCCAGGCGAATCATGGCATTGCGCCCGAATTTGCTCGAGTCGGCCGCCAGGATCACCTTGCGCGCATTGGCGATGATCGCCTGGGAAACCCGCACTTCCTGGTAGTCGAAGTCGAGCAGGCTACCGTCTTCATCGATACCGCTGATGCCGACCAGGGCGAAATCGACCTTGAACTGGTTGATAAAGTCGACGCTGGCCTGGCCCACCACGCCGCCGTCACGTCGCACACTCCCGCCAGTCAGCAGCACGTCGAAGTCGTCCTTGGCGCTGAGCATGGTGGCGACGTTGAGGTTGTTGGTGATGATTTTCAGGTGATTGTGGTTGAGCAACGCACGGGCGATGGATTCGGTGGTGGTGCCGATGTTGATGAACAGCGAGGCATGGTCGGGGATTTGTGCGGCGATCGCTTCGCCGATGCGCTGTTTCTCGTCGCGCATCTGGTCGGCCCGCATGGCGTATGCGGTGTTTTCGACGCTGGAATCATAGGCTGCGCCGCCGTGGTAGCGGCGCAACAGGTTGGCGTCCGCCAGCTGGTTGATATCGCGGCGGATGGTTTGCGGGGTGACAACGAACAACTGCGCCATTTCCTCGATACTGACGTAGCCGCGTTCGCGGACCAGTTCGAGGATTTGTTGCTGGCGGGGAGGCAGATTCATTGGGCGTCCTTTGGGCTGCCATACAAAAGTGGCCCATGATGACGCAGGAATCTGCTCCCTGCCAGTTACAACCCTAAGTGGTTCCGGCGAAGGGCTTATTCAGCGCCTTCGTGCGGTTCCCAATCACGGGTGCGGCTCACCGCTTTTTGCCAGCCGGCGTAGAGTTTCTCCTTGGCCGCTTCTTCGAGCTGGGGTTCGAATTCGCGCTCGATCACCGCTTTGCCGCGCAATTCCTCCAGGCTGCCCCAGAAGCCGCAGGCCAGGCCCGCCAGGTAGGCGGCGCCGAGTGCTGTGGTTTCGCGCATTTGCGGGCGTTCGACCTGGGTGCCGAGGATATCGGCCTGGAACTGCATCAGGAAGTTGTTGGCCACCGCGCCGCCGTCCACGCGCAGGGATTTAAGGCGTTCGCCGGAGTCCTGCTGCATCGCGTCCAATACGTCGCGGGTCTGGTAGGCAATCGACTCCAGAGCTGCGCGAATAATGTGATCCACGCGCACGCCACGGGTCAGGCCGAACAACGCGCCACGGGCATACGGGTCCCAATACGGCGCGCCCAGGCCGGTGAACGCGGGCACCAGGTACACGCCGTTGCTGTCCTTGACCTTGCCGGCGAAGTATTCGGTGTCGTGGGCGTCGTTGATGATTTTCAGCTCGTCGCGCAGCCACTGTACGGTGGAACCACCGTTGAACACGGCGCCTTCCAGGGCGTAGGCCACTTCGCCACGCGGGCCGCAGGCGATGGTGGTGAGCATGCCGTGCTTGGATTTCACCGCTTTGTCGCCGGTGTTCATCAGCAGGAAGCAACCGGTGCCATAGGTGTTCTTGGCTTGGCCCGGTTCCACGCACATCTGGCCGAACAGCGCGGCCTGCTGGTCACCGGCGATGCCGCCGATGGCAATGCCACTCTTGGTGCGGCCGTAGATTTCCGACGACGATTTCACTTCCGGCAGCATTTCCCGCGGCACATCGAGGATGTCCAGCATCTTCGCGTCCCACTCCAGGGTGTGGATGTTGAAGAGCATGGTGCGCGAGGCGTTGGTGTAGTCGGTGACGTGGGTCTTGCCGCCGGTGAATTTCCAGATCAGCCAGCTGTCGATGGTGCCGAACAGCAGCTCGCCGTTGCGCGCACGTTCGCGGCTGCCTTCGACGTTATCGAGAATCCACTTGAGCTTGGTGCCGGAGAAGTAAGGGTCGGTGACCAGGCCGGTGGTATCGCTGATGTATTGCTCGTGGCCATCACGCTTGAGCTGCTGGCAGATCTCGGTGCTGCGGCGGCACTGCCAAACGATGGCGTTGTAGATCGGGCGGCCGGTGACTTTGTCCCAGACCACGGTGGTTTCGCGCTGGTTGGTGATACCGATGGCGGCGACCTGGTCATGGTGCAGGCCGGCCTGGGCCAGGGCTTCGACCATCACCGCGCTCTGGGTCGCGAAGATTTCCATCGGGTCATGTTCGACCCAGCCCGCTTGCGGGTAATGCTGGGCGAACTCACGTTGGGCGGTGCAGACCACGTTGGCGTCACGATCGAAGATGATCGCCCGGGAACTGGTGGTGCCCTGATCGAGGGCAATGATGTAGTTCTTATTCTGAATGTCGGTCATGTCGATTGCCTTGGACGAGAAATAAGGAAGTGGGTAAACCGCCTGGGCCACGAAGGGGCAGGGTGGACCAGGCTGGCTATCAGGAAATGCGGGTGTTGCCGTTGACGGCGCTGTCTTCGGTTTCGGCGACAGCGGGTGCGGCGCTTGGCAGGTGACGGGCAATCAGCCCGCGATACGCTGCAGCCCCCAGGCATGCACCGACAATCGGTGCGAAAATCGGCACCAGGAAGTAAGGAATATCACGCCCGCCAGTAAAGGCCATTTCACCCCAACCGGCGAAAAAGGTCATCAGCTTGGGCCCGAAATCCCGTGCCGGGTTCATCGCAAAGCCGGTCAGCGGGCCCATCGCGCTGCCAATCACCGCGATCAGCAAGCCGATCAGCAGCGGTGCCAACGGGCCGCGTGGCAGGCCGTTGTTATCGTCGGTCAGGGCCATGATCACGCCCATCAGGATCGCGGTGATGACCATTTCCACCAGGAAGGCCTGGGCCGTGCTCAGCAGTGCATGGGGATAAGTCGAGAATACCGAGGCCAGTTCCAGGCTGGCCTGGGTGCCGCGCACCAGATGGTGGGTTTGTTCGTAATCGAAAAACAGGTTGCTGTAGAGCGTGTACACCAGGGCCGCGGAGCAGAAGGCGCCGGCGACTTGGGCGAGGATATAGAAGGGCAGTTTGCGCTTGTCGAAATCGGCAAAGAGACACAGGGCGATGCTGACCGCCGGGTTCAGATGTGCCCCGGAGATGCCCGCGCTCAGGTAGATCGCCATGCTCACGCCGATCCCCCAGATGATACTGATTTCCCATAAGCCAAAGCTGGCACCCGCGACCTTGAGCGCAGCGACACAACCGGTACCGAAGAAGATCAGAAGCGCAGTCCCCAGGAATTCGGCCATGCATTGGCTCGAAAGTGAAGGCTGTTGAAGTGCAGTTGTCATGGAAAACCTCAATTTGTTGTTCTTGTCTGGCGTCTGGCCTCAACGGGCCTTGCGCGATTTTCACCGTGTCGAGGATCCCCATCCCGGGCACGGCTTACTGCTGGAATGCTGCGGATGTATTCCTACAGTATTCGGAAACGAAAAAATATAGACAAGAATGACTGCTGTCAAAGGTCGAAAGTGAACTATCAGTCATTTTCGAACTATAGGTTTGATGAATGATCACGCTCGCCACAGTAAGTATTGCCATGAGTGAGGGGCGTACTAGAGCGTTTTGTGTGGGCTTGGCCTAGAATTGGCCATCCGTTTGCCACGCCTGGAGCGTCCATGACCCCCGCATTGGATTTGTTGAAAAAAGTTCGCGCCGAACATCGCATTCACAGTTATGAACACGATCCCAAAGCTGCCTCGTATGGCCTGGAGGCCGCGGAAAAGTTGGGTCTGGACCCGGCGCAGGTGTTCAAGACCTTGCTGGCGAGCAGCGAGAAGGGCGAATTATTGGTGGCGGTGGTGCCGGTCGTCGGAAGTCTGGACTTGAAAGCCCTGGCGCACGCCGCCGGGGTGAAAAAAGTCGAGATGGCCGACCCGGCGGCGGCGCAGCGTTCCACTGGCTATCTGCTGGGTGGGATCAGCCCGTTGGGACAGAAAAAGCGTTTGCGCACCTTTATTGATATTACTGCGCAGCCGTTCCCGACGATTTTTGTCAGCGCCGGGAGACGGGGGTTGGAAGTAGAGCTGTCCGCAGCGGTTCTGGCCGAGCATACCCAGGCCACGTTCGCGCCGATCGGCCGGGCCTGAGTTCGAAGGCTGGAGCGGGGTTCTTCAGTTGGCCGGGCTGTAGCGCCGCACACCCGAATCGGTGTGCGGAATCTGCGCCGCCGTGCTGCCGGAAGCCCGGAACAGCACCAGGTGTTCGACGGCGACGCGGATCCCCACGTCTGCACCGACCTGATGGTCGGCGTGGCTGGGGAAGATCGACTCCAACTGGGCGCCCGTCGGCAGTTGCAGGCGGTACAAGGTCGAGGCGCCGAGGAACGTCTTGCCGACTATCCGCGCTTTCAATGCGCTGTCCGGTGCGTAGACGATGTCGTCCGGGCGCAGCAATACATCCACGGCGCCACCTGCCGGCCAGCTATACGCGCGGTTGCCGCGCAGGTCGCCGAGCTCGGTGCTGACCGATTCCGGCGTACACAATTGGCCACGGATGAAATAGCCCTGGCCGACAAAGCTTGCGACGTAGGGTGTGAGCGGTTCGTGATAGAGGTTGTAGGGCGTATCCCACTGCTCCAGGCGACCTTCCTTGAACACGCCGACGTGGTCACTCACGGCAAATGCTTCTTCCTGGTCATGGGTCACCAGGATCGCACTGGTGCCACGTGCCTTGAGAATGTCGCGCACCTCATGGCTGAGCTTGCGTCGCAGCTCGCCATCGAGGTTGGAGAAGGGTTCGTCGAGCAGCAACAATTGCGGCTCCGGCGCCAAGGCGCGGGCGAGGGCCACGCGTTGTTGCTGACCACCGGACAGCTCGTGGGGAAAACGCTTGCCCAGGTTCTTCAGGTTGACCAGCTCCAGCAATTCGGCGACCACGCGGTCTTTCTGCGGGTGCTTGCGAATGCCAAAGGCGATGTTGTCGGCCACGCTCAGGTGGGGAAACAGCGCGTAGTCCTGGAACACCATGCCGATGCGACGTTTCTCCGGCGCCAGGGTGAACCCTGCACTGGAGATGACTTCGCCGGCCAGGCTGATTTCGCCTTCGTGTACCGGTTCGAACCCTGCGATCGCACGCAGGGTGGTGGTCTTGCCGCACCCCGAGGAGCCGAGCAGGCAACCGATGTCGCCGGCGTTGAGGTGCAGGTTGAGGTTCTGTACCACCCGCTGATCTTGATAGCCGCATGCCAGATTGCGCAGGTTCAGCAGTAATGGCTTGCTCATGCGTGGTGGTACGCCGGTTCGACCAGAAATTCGAGCAGGGCCTTTTGTGCATGCAGACGGTTTTCTGCCTGGTCCCAGGCGACCGAACGCGGGTCGTCGAGCAGATCGAGGCTGATTTCTTCGCCACGGTGGGCAGGCAGGCAGTGCATGAACAGCACGTCCGGCGCGGCCAGGTCGAGCAGGGCGCGGGTGACCTGGAACGGTGCAAACAGCTTCAGGCGCTTGGCGGTTTCGTCTTCCTGGCCCATGGAGGTCCAGACATCGGTGCTTACCAGGTGCGCGCCGACCACCGCGTCTTTTGGATCACGCAGGATCTGCACGCGACCATCGGCTTTGGCCAGGAATTCGGCGGACGGTTCGAAGCCTTCCGGGCAGGCGATGCGCAGGTGGAAGTCGAACTGGATCGCCGCTTCTATATAACTGTTGCACATGTTGTTGCCGTCGCCGATCCAGGCCACGGTCTTGCCCTGGATCGAGCCACGGTGCTCGAGGAAGGTTTGCATGTCGGCCAGCAACTGGCACGGGTGCAGGTCATCGGACAGGCCGTTGATCACCGGTACCCGGGAGTTCGCGGAAAATTCGGTCAGGGTGCTGTGGGCAAAGGTCCGGATCATCACCGCATCGAGCATGCGCGACATGACAATCGCGCAATCGCTGATTGGCTCGCCACGGCCCAGCTGGGTGTCACGCGGCGACAGGAAGATGGCCTGGCCACCCAACTGGATCATGCCGGCCTCGAAGGACAAGCGGGTGCGGGTCGACGATTTCTCGAAAATCATCCCGAGCACGCGGTTTTTCAAAGGCTCGAACAGTACGCCGCGGTTACGCAGGTCTTTAAGCTCAATGCCTCGACGGATCACGCTGACCAGCTCTTCGGGCGTGCAATCCATCAGGGAGAGAAAGTGCCTTGCGCTCATCATTAACTACCTTTTTGCAACAGACCGCAGATACTCAAAGCCTTGTTTATTGTGAAAACGGGCGAGACCTGCGGCGAAAGCCGCACGGGGCGACGAAATAGGGGAAGGCGCGATCTTATAATTAAATGTCGCGTCTTACCAATAGGGCTACGGTGTTTAGGGGTGTTCAGACAGGCGCGAGAGCGCTTTTGAAGACGATTTCCTGACAGCAGCGGGTCATTTGTACACTGGCCCTGCGACCTTTTGCAATCCGCGAGGGCGGGGCCAGGCCTGGCTGCGTCGGTTTCAGGGGCACTTCGGCAGGTTTTGAAACATTTTCTCACGCTTGCCCATGGCCTGGCCTGATGCCCTTCGATTCACGCGACGAACGTTGCTGGTGCCCGCCGCAGTCGCGGCCCATAGTCAGGCCAAAGCCCTAATAAAGAGACTGGCCATGACCAAGACTCTCCACCACCGTGCCTGCCATCTGTGCGAAGCCATCTGTGGCCTGACCCTGGAAACCACCCAAGCCGAAGACGGCAGCCTGGCGATCACGTCGATCAAGGGCGACCCACTGGACACCTTCAGTCGCGGGCATATCTGCCCCAAGGCAGTGGCGTTGCAGGATATCCAGAATGACCCGGACCGCCTGCACCAACCCATGTTGCGGGTGGGTAGCGAATGGCAACCGATTGCGTGGGAAGACGCCTTCGCGCTGGTGGCCGAAAAACTGGCGGGCATCCAGGCTCGCTACGGACAGAATTCAGTGGCGGTGTACCAGGGCAATCCCAGCGTGCATAACTACGGGCTGATGACCCACAGCAATTACTTCCTTGGCCTGCTCAAGACACGCAACCGGTTTTCCGCGACGTCGGTCGACCAGTTGCCTCATCACCTCAGCAGCCACCTGATGTACGGCCATGGCCTGTTGTTGCCGATTCCGGATATTGACCACACCGACTTCATGCTGATCCTCGGCGGCAACCCGCTGGCGTCCAACGGCAGCATCATGACCGTGCCCGACGTGGAGAAGCGCCTCAAGGCCATCCAGGCCCGGGGCGGCAAAGTGGTGGTGGTCGACCCGCGGCGCAGCGAGACGGCGGCGATTGCCGATCAGCACCTGTTTGTACGGCCCGGTGGCGACGCCGCGTTGCTGTTCGGACTGCTCAACACGTTGTTTGCCGAAAACCTGACCCGTGCCAGTCACTTGCCAGTCGACGGCCTGGACGACGTGCGCCGCGCAATCGCCGGGTTTACCGCTGAGGCCATGAGCCGCCAGTGCGCGCTGCCTGCCGAGCAGATCCGCCAGTTGGCGCGGGATTTTGCCGCGGCGGACAGGGCCGTGTGTTACGGGCGCATGGGCGTTTCGACCCAGGCATTCGGCACGCTGTGCCATTGGCTGGTGCAATTGATCAATCTGGTCACCGGTAACCTGGATCGTCCAGGCGGCGCCTTGTGTACCACGCCAGCGGTGGACCTGGTGGCCTCCACCTCCGGCGGGCATTTCAATCGTTGGCAGAGCCGTGTGTCGGGGCGTCCGGAGTACGGTGGCGAGTTGCCGGTGTCGGCGTTGGCGGAAGAAATGCTCACCGAAGGTGAAGGACAGATCCGCGCCCTGGTCACCGTGGCCGGCAATCCGGTGCTATCGACGCCGAATGGTCGCCAGTTGGAGCAGGCCCTGGATGGGCTGGAATTCATGGTCAGCGTCGATCTCTACATCAACGAGACGACGCGTTATGCCGACCTGATCCTGCCGTCCACCTCGGCGCTGGAAAACGATCACTACGACACCACCTTCAATATGTTCGCGGTGCGCAATGTCAGCCGTTTCAATCGTGCGATCCTGCCCAAGCCTGACGGCGCGCTGCACGACTGGGAGATCTTCGTCGGCCTGGCCAAGGCGTTTGCCGCGCACACCGGGGTTGCGCTCAAGCCGACCCTGCCACCGGCGCAGATGATCGATTTCGGCCTGCGCGCCGGCGTGTATGGCGATGCTTCCAGCCACCAATTGTCGGTGGCAATGCTCGCCGAACACCCCCACGGCGTGGACCTGGGGCCCCTGACGCCCAATCTCGCCGCGCGCCTGAAAACCGCGAATGGCCGGGTACAGGCCGCGCCGGCCGTGATTCTGGCGGACCTCGCGCGCTTCGCGGCGCAACCGCTGCCACCGGCCGACGAATTGCTGTTGATCGGCCGCCGCCATGTGCGCAGCAACAATTCCTGGATGCATAACTATCACCGCCTGGTGAAGGGCAAGCCCCGGCACCAACTGCTCATGCATCCGGAGGATCTGGCCCGCCGCCAATTGAGCGACGGGCAGCGGGTGAAGGTCAGTTCGCGCATCGGCATGATCGAGGTCGAGGTCGCGGCCAGCCTGGACATGATGCCTGGCGTGGTCAGCCTGCCGCATGGTTGGGGCCACGGGCGTCCGGGCGTGCAGATGACGATCGCCAGCCGTCAACCGGGTGCCAGCGCGAACGACCTGACCGACGAGCGGCAGTTGGATGAATTATCGGGCAATGCCGCGCTGAACGGCGTGCCGGTCCACGTAGCTGCGGCATAAGGTCTCCGAGCACCACGCTGGGAT
This sequence comes from Pseudomonas sp. Y39-6, assembly GCF_023651955.1. Taxonomy (NCBI): domain Bacteria; kingdom Pseudomonadati; phylum Pseudomonadota; class Gammaproteobacteria; order Pseudomonadales; family Pseudomonadaceae; genus Pseudomonas; species Pseudomonas sp. Y39-6. The sequence goes on from NZ_CP069594.1 coordinate 1,467,565, forward strand.
TTTGCGTTACAATGCGCCACCGTGCCGACCTGTGAGTCGCAAAGTTCCAGCCGAGGTGTTCCATGGATATCATCGAAACGATCAAAGAGCAGATTGCCAACAACACCATTCTGCTTTACATGAAGGGCTCTCCCAATGCCCCGCAGTGCGGCTTCTCCGCGAAAGCGTCCCAAGCCATCATGAAATGTGGCGAGAAATTCGCTTATGTGGATATCCTGCAAAACCCGGAAATTCGCGCGAACCTGCCCAAGTACGCTAACTGGCCGACTTTCCCGCAACTGTGGGTAGCCGGTGAGCTGGTCGGCGGCAGCGACATCATCAGTGAAATGTTCGAGAACGGTGAGTTGCAGACGTTGGTCAAAGACGCAGCGGCAAAAGCGGCAGCCCAGACTGAAGCTTGATTGGCCTGCAACAAAAAGCCCCGCTTCTCATACGAGAGCGGGGCTTTTTTGTGCTTCATCTGTAGGAGCGAGCTTGCTCGCGAAGAACGTCAACGATAACGCGGGCCCCCTGATGGAATGCGGTGCCCTTGAGTTTTTCGCGAGCAAACTCGCGCCTACCGTGAATAAGGGTTATTCACCCATCTGCGATTGCAGGTAGTTCTCCAGGCTGACCTTGTCGATCAGGCCCAGTTGGGTTTCCAGCCAGTCGATATGTTCTTCCTGGTCTTCCAGGATATCTTCCAGCAGTTCGCGGCTGCCGAAGTCCTTGGTCACTTCGCAGTGAGCGATGGCGGCCTTGAGCTCGCTGTGGCTCTTGCGTTCGAAGCCCAGGTCGCTGCTGATCATTTCGTGGGTATGCTCGCCGATGTTCAGCTTGCCCAGGTCCTGTACGTTCGGCAGGCCTTCCAGGAACAGGATGCGCTTGATCAGGGCATCGGCGTCCTTCATGGCTTTGATCGATTCCTTGTACTCACGCTTGCCCAGCTTTTCCAGGCCCCAATCGTCATACATGCGCGCATGCAGAAAGTACTGATTGATCGCGACCAGTTCATTGCCAAGGATTTTGTTGAGTTGCTGGATGACTGAGATGTCGCCTTTCATGATTGGGGTCCTGCCCTTTATTCGCGGTATATAAGCAGGAGTCTGCGTGGCGAGCCCCTGAGTGTCAAACCTAAGTTATTGAATAATAAATGAAAATTAATCTGAATAAGAATGTTTATGTTCCGCGTCTTGGCCCTAACTAATTGAATTGCGGGCATAAAAAAGCCGGACACTAAGTCCGGCTCTTTAAAATACGTTGATTCAGGCGTGTGTAAATTCTGCTGAATAGGGCAGCGCGACCTGAGCTGTTTGCAGCTGCGTCAGGGTTTCCCGTACCACTTGCTTGGCGAGGCAAGCACATTTGCCACATTGGCTGGCAACGCCGGTCGTTTCACGCACTTCCTTGTAGCTGCAGCAACCTTCGTAGATTGCTTCGCGGATTTGTCCGTCGGTGACGCCAGTGCATAGGCAGACATACATAAGGGAGAACCATCGCGGGTTTAAGGCTTAAGTGCGATGGATCTTAATGTTAACGAGAATGATTGTCAAAGTAGTTTTGCCGTGCTGGGCCGCGACTTTGCCTGTGCGCTGACGAACGGTTTTTTCAGTGTATGATGGTCGGTCTTCACGAAGCGTGACTGCGTCACAGGCTTGTCGCTTATGCGCGGCAGACTCGAGGCCGGTCCTTTTACTTCAATCGTCACCCCTGCATCAGGAGATATCCAATGAGCGTACTCGTCGGCAAACAAGCCCCGGATTTCGACGTACCTGCCGTTCTCGGCACTGGCGAAATCGTTGACAGCTTCAAGCTGTCTGAAGCCATCAAAGGCAAATACGGCCTGGTGTTCTTCTACCCGCTGGACTTCACTTTCGTCTGCCCTTCGGAGCTGATCGCTCTGGACCACCGCATGGACGATTTCAAGGCGCGTAACGTTGAAGTGGTCGCGGTTTCCATCGACTCCCATTTCACCCACAACGCCTGGCGCAACACTGCCATCAACGATGGCGGCATCGGCAAAGTCAAATACACCATGGCTGCCGACATGAAGCACGACATCGCCAAGGCCTACGACGTTGAGTCCGAAGGCGGCGTGGCGTTCCGTGGCGCGTTCCTGATCGATGACAAGGGCGTTGTGCGCTCGCAGATCATCAACGACCTGCCGCTGGGCCGTAACATGGAAGAGCTGATCCGTCTGGTCGACGCGCTGCAATTCCACGAAGAGCACGGCGAAGTCTGCCCTGCCAACTGGAAAAAAGGCGACAAAGGCATGAACGCTTCGCCAGAAGGCGTTGCAGCCTACCTGACCGAGAACGCCGGCAAGCTGTAAGCCTCGTTTGCGGTAAAAAAAACCGGCCTGAGAAGGCCGGTTTTTTATGCGCGGGATTCCACTTCAGTCGTTGAAGTCTTCCCAGCCGCCCATCTGTTTCCAACGGTTGACGATGCCGCAGAACAGCTCGGCGGTCTTTTCGGTGTCATAGCGCGCCGAGTGGGCTTCGCGACCGTCAAAGTCGATACCGGCGGCCTGGCAGGCTTTGGCCAATACGGTCTGGCCATAAGCCAGGCCGGCGAGCGTAGCGGTGTCGAAGCTGGAGAACGGGTGGAACGGGTTGCGCTTCATGTCCAGCCGCGCCACGGCGGCATTCAGGAAGCCCAGGTCGAAGCTGCTGTTGTGCCCCACCAGGATCGCGCGTTTGCAGCCATTGGCCTTCAACGCCTTGCGCACGCCACGGAAGATATCGGTCAGTGCTGCTTCTTCACTCACCGCCATGCGCAGTGGGTGATCGAGCTTGATCCCGGTGAATTCCAGGGCCGCGGCTTCGATATTGGCGCCTTCGAACGGCTCGACGCGGAAGAAGTGGGTGTGTTCCGCGAACACAAAACCCTGTTCGTCCATGCCGATGGTGGTCGCGGCAATTTCCAGCAGCGCGTCGGTGGCGCAGTTGAAGCCACCGGTTTCTACGTCGATGACGACCGGCAGATAGCCGCGAAACCGCTCGGCCATCGGGTGACGGGAACCGCCACCGCTGTGCTCGTGTTCGTCATCGTAATGGTCTTCACTCACTTGCTTTCCTCCAGCAGGCGCCAGCGCAGTGTTTCACCGGCGCGCAGCGGGATAACAGTCAGCTCGCCAAACGGCAGGCTGACGGGGGCAGTCCAGTCTTCACGGACCAGGGTGATGCGGTCGGTATTCGCCGGCAGCCCGTAGAAACGCGGGCCGTTGAGGCTGGCGAAGCCTTCGAGTTTGTCCAGGGCGTTGCGTTGGTCGAACGCTTCGGCGTACAACTCGATCGCCGCATAGGCGGTGTAGCAACCGGCACAACCGCAGGCCGCTTCCTTGGCATGCTGGGCATGGGGCGCCGAGTCGGTGCCGAGGAAGAACTTCGGGTTGCCGCTGGTCGCAGCGTCCAGCAGGGCCACCTGATGGGTGTTGCGCTTGAGAATCGGCAGGCAATAGAAGTGCGGCCGAATCCCGCCCACCAGCATGTGGTTGCGGTTGTAGAGCAGGTGATGGGCGGTGATGGTCGCGCCAACGTTGGCCGAGGCCTCGGTGACGAACTGCACCGCATCGGCCGTGGTGATGTGTTCGAACACCACCTTGAGGGTCGGAAACAGCTCGAGCACCCGGCGCATATGCTCGTCGATGAAGATCTTCTCGCGATCGAACACGTCGACATCGCCGCGGGTGACTTCACCGTGGATCAACAGCGGCATGCCGACTTCGGCCATCGCTTCGATCGCCGGCAGGATCTTGTCGATGCTGGTCACGCCGGAGTCGGAGTTGGTGGTTGCGCCCGCCGGATACAGCTTGGCGGCGTGTACGAAACCGCTGGCCTTGGCCTCGCGGATTTCGTCGGGCTGGGTGCGGTCGGTCAGGTAGAGCACCATCAACGGTTCGAAGCGGCTGCCGGCCGGCCGTACAGCGAGGATGCGCTGGCGATAGGCGTCGGCCTGCGCGGCATTACGCACCGGAGGTACCAGGTTAGGCATGATGATGGCGCGGCCAAACGTGCGCGCAACATCGGCCACGGTGTGGGGCAACGCAGCACCATCGCGAAGATGAATATGCCAGTCGTCGGGACGCAGCAGGGTCAGGCGGTCGGACATTGGGGATTCCAGGCGGGTCAATCTGGTGGGAATGCTACCGGAAAAGACTCTTGCAGGCACTCGCTATCAAGTTTTGCCGGATGCATCCGATAGCCTTTGGTATGCCTTAACGATGTATGACGCTTTGAAGTGTTGTAGAAACCAGTGGAGCCTCCCGTGCGCCAGCATTATCTAGCCCTGCTCAGTGTGTTCGCCAGCCTGCCTGCGATGGCCCTCACGTTCCAGACACGTCTGGAGAATATTGAGTGGAAGGTGGAGGGCGACAAATTCGAGTGCCGCTTGACCCAGCCGATCACCGATTTCGGCTCGGGTGAGTTCGTGCGCCGGGCCGGCGAGCAGGCGACATTCCGTCTGAAAGCCTTTAACGGCTTGCTCGGCGCAGGATCGGCGACCCTGCTGGCGGCGGCTGCGCCATGGCAACCGGGCCGCGGCGATATCAACCTCGGCGCCGTGCGTGCCGGCAGTGGCGATGTCTTGTTCAACAGTTCCCAGGCCCAGGCCGGGCGCCTGTTCAATGGCCTGCTCGAGGGGCGCAGCCCGACCGTGCGGCATTACGGGCGTGAAGGCGGCTATTCGGAAATTCGTCTGTTGCCGGTGAAATTCAACAAAGCCTACAACGACTATCAACTGTGTACCGCCAAGCTGCTGCCGATGAATTACGATCAGGTCAAGCAGACCGAAGTTGGCTTCCCCGGTGGCGGTATCGAGCTGGACGCAGCGGCCAAGCGCAAGCTGGCGGTGATCGTCGAATTCATGAAGGCCGATCCGACGGTCAACCATATCGAATTGAACGGTCACTCCGACAACAGCGGCAATCGCCTGACCAATCGCGATGTCTCGCGCCGTCGCGCATTGGCGGTGATGGACTACTTCAAGGCCAACGGCGTGCCGGAGTCGCAGATCACCATGCGTTTCCACGGTGAAAGCTACCCCTTGGCGCCCAATACCAATGCCGCCAACCGCGCGCGCAATCGGCGCGTCAATATCCAGCTCGAACGCGTGGCCGCCCCCGAGAAACCGGCGGTGCAAGCCAAGGGCCCGAGCAACCCCGCCGCTACGTCATAAGGTGCGACCATTGGTCGCCCGCTCGACATAATCTGTCGCTTTATCTTCATTTGCTGTCGCGCCCCTGTAATTTCGCGGTTTTGATCGGTAGAATCGTTGCCTTTCCGTAAAACCCCGTGGAGTGATGGCATGGCCGACGTAAACAAGGTCGTTCTCGCGTATTCCGGCGGCCTGGACACTTCGGTGATCCTCAAGTGGCTGCAGGATACTTATAACTGTGAAGTGGTGACCTTCACCGCTGACCTGGGTCAGGGCGAAGAGGTCGAACCTGCACGCGCCAAGGCGCAAGCCATGGGCGTCAAAGAGATCTACATTGACGACCTGCGCGAAGAGTTCGTCCGCGATTTCGTTTTCCCGATGTTTCGCGCCAACACCGTCTACGAAGGCGAGTACCTGCTGGGTACCTCCATCGCACGTCCGCTGATCGCCAAGCGCCTGATCGAAATCGCCAACGAAACCGGCGCTGACGCCATTTCCCATGGCGCCACCGGCAAAGGCAACGACCAGGTGCGTTTCGAACTGGGCGCCTATGCCCTCAAGCCGGGCGTGAAAGTGATTGCCCCTTGGCGTGAATGGGACTTGCTGTCCCGTGAAAAACTGATGGATTACGCTGAAAAGCATGGCATTCCGATCGAGCGTCACGGCAAGAAGAAGTCCCCGTACTCGATGGACGCCAACCTGCTGCACATCTCCTATGAAGGCGGCGTGCTGGAAGACACCTGGACCGAGCACGAAGAAGACATGTGGCGTTGGACCGTCTCCCCGGAGAACGCTCCCGACAAGCCGCAGTACCTGGAACTGACCTACCGCAACGGCGACATCGTCGCGCTGGACGGCGTCGAGATGACCCCGGCCACCGTACTGGCGACCCTGAACCGTATCGGCGGCGAACACGGTATCGGCCGTCTCGACATCGTCGAGAACCGTTACGTGGGCATGAAGTCCCGTGGCTGCTACGAAACCCCAGGCGGCACCATCATGCTGCGCGCCCACCGCGCGATCGAGTCGATCACCCTGGACCGCGAAGTGGCTCACCTCAAAGACGAGCTGATGCCCAAGTACGCCAGCCTGATCTACACCGGCTACTGGTGGAGCCCTGAGCGTCTGATGCTGCAACAGATGATCGACGCTTCCCAGGCTCACGTGAACGGCGTTGTGCGCCTGAAGCTGTACAAGGGCAACGTGATCGTCACCGGTCGCAAGTCCGATGAGTCGCTGTTCGACGCCAACATCGCCACCTTCGAAGAAGATGGCGGCGCCTACAACCAGGCGGACGCAGCAGGCTTCATCAAGTTGAATGCACTGCGCATGCGTATTGCGGCCAACAAGGGTCGCAAGTTGTTCTGAGTGTTCCCGTCGAAATGAAAAGTGGCCCCTTGTTCAGGGGCCATTTTTTTGCCTGTAAAAAAGGCGCGGCGATCCTGATGTTTAAAGTTGTTTAGGTTTGTTTAAAGTCTATCGAGGTTCGTCGTTTCAGAAAGTTTGATGCCTGGCCCGCCGAGGAATGAATTATTTACACCTGAGTAGGAACTATGTCTTACAGAAAATTCACTCACAAAAGTGCGGCGTAGATGTAAGTCGCGGAAAGTTCTGTAGGAAATTTATGGTGTAAATAAATATGTTGAATGGAACTGAAATCATCAGGCTTTTTTTACCTGTCGGCCCTTGCGGTCGCGACATGCAAGGGGCATTTCCTGAAACGGGTGTGCGCTGCGTTTACGGTTGCCCCCCTATTCACCGGATATTTCTCTCAAAATATGTGCGAGCCCGGAAAGGTCTGAAAGGCTCCATAAAACTCGAAACATCTGAGTTGGTGTTTTTTTGTAGGTTAATTCCTATCTCGTTGTGGGTTGGGTCTCTGCTTGCTGTTGCTTGGGGTGGAACGCTATGCCAACTAGGAAACGACTAGGCTATTGTGCTTGCTCTGAATAATTCGAACAGCGAAATTGGACTTTCTCATGAATAAAGTGCTGATCGTGGATGATCATCCCGTCATTCGTCTTGCTGTGCGCATGCTAATGGAGCGTCATGGTTATGAGGTCGTTGCCGAGACCGATAACGGTGTCGATGCGTTGCAACTTGCACGGGAACATATGCCGGACATTGTCATACTGGATATTGGAATTCCCAAACTCGATGGCCTGGAAGTTATCTGCCGGCTGTCGTCCACCAAACAGGCCACACCGTTCAAGGTGCTGGTCCTGACTTCCCAGGCGCCGGGCCATTTCTCCATGCGCTGCATGCAGGCGGGGGCGGCCGGGTACGTGTGCAAGCAGCAGGACCTGACGGAATTGCTGAGTGCCATCAAGGCGGTGCTGTCCGGCTACAGCTACTTTCCCAACCAGGCGCTGAATTCGGTGCGTTCCACCATGGGCAACGCCAGCGAGGCCGACATGGTCGAGCGCCTTTCGGGACGCGAGATGATGGTGTTGCAGCAACTGGCGCGCGGCAAAACCAACAAGGAGATCGCTGACGGTATGTTCCTCAGCAACAAAACCGTCAGCACCTATAAGACACGCTTGCTGCTCAAGCTCAATGCCCGCTCACTGGTCGATCTGATCGAGTTGGCTCAACGCAATGGCCTGGTCTAGAGGAGGGCGCCACCCCATGGCTGGATAGCCAGGCGAATCGGCATAAAAAAGCCTCCGTGAGGGAGGCTTCCGGCCGTTCTCGGCTGATCAGAGGTCGAAATCGTAATCGGCCAGCTGTTTTTGCAAGCGTCGCTCTTCCAGAAGGTTGTCGATGGTGCGGCGTTTGCTTAGATTGGTCTTGGCCACCTCTACAGGTGCTTCCTGCCCATCGTCATCCGACTCGACAAGGTCATCGTCCACTTCCAGTTGTTCTTTGCCAGTGCTCATAACGTTAACTCCGGGCTAAGACTGCCGTTGGCGCTCCTTATAACGATATTCCATGAGCGGGTAAAAAAGATTTTTTCAATCGATAGATCGAAAAAACCTATGATCCCTCAATCGTCCGACGTCTTGTCCTTGTATTCGCACAGGTCTTCGATGCGACAGCTGCCGCAGCGCGGCTTGCGGGCCTGGCAAACGTAGCGCCCGTGAAGGATCAGCCAGTGGTGCGAATCGAGCAGATACGGCTTGGGGACAAACTTCATCAGTTGTTTTTCCACTTCCACCACATTCTTGCCGCGGGCAATGCCGGTGCGGTTGCTCACCCGGAAAATGTGAGTGTCCACGGCCATGGTCAGTTGCCGGAACGCCGTATTGAGCACAACGTTTGCCGTTTTGCGGCCCACGCCTGGCAAAGCCTCCAGCGCTTCGCGGGTTTGCGGCACTTCGCCGCCATGCCGCTCCACCAGCAGGCGGCAGGTCTCGATGACATTTTTCGCCTTGCTGTTGTACAAGCCGATGGTCTTGATGTATTCGGATAAACCTTCCACGCCCAAGGCATGGATCGCTGCCGGCGTGTTCGCCACGGGATACAGTTTGGCCGTGGCCTTGTTGACGCCGACGTCTGTGGATTGGGCCGAGAGAATCACCGCAATCAGCAACTCAAACGGCGTGGAGTAGGCCAGTTCGGTTTTGGGTTCCGGATTGTCTTCGTGGAGCCTGCGGAAAATTTCCAGGCGTTTTGCGGCGTTCATGGGGCAGGCGATTCCTTGCTGGCGGTCAGCGTGATTGTGAAAAATGGGCCCAGGCTTGCAACCCAGCGAGCAATAACCCAAGCAGGATAAACCCGGCCGGCATCAATGTGGTGGCGGCACTGGCGCGTAACAACCCCATGACGAGCATGAGCGCGGCGAACAGGCCGACCAACCGTAGCTGCGCCTTGCGCTGGCCCGCCTCAAAGAAACCATGGTGTTCCAGGACAACGCATTGCACGCTGATCAGCGCGAGGTAGATGCCCAACTGCTGATACAGCGGCAGCGCAAATGCCTGCAACAGTAGCTGCACACAACTGACCAGTGTCGCGGCGACCATCAAGCTGGCACCCAGTCGCAGGGACGCGCTCAGGCGCGAGCGTACCGCGCGCATGACCAGGCCGTAGAGCGTCACGGTCAGCGCCGACAACGCCAGGAAACTCAGGGCTTTGGGCAGGGTGTCAGTCACCCCGAGCAACGGTGCCAGCAGCGTTGCATTGGCCAGGCCAACGGCTCTAGTCATGGGCGTCGGGCTCCAGCAGGGATGAGCGGTGCTCGTCGAAATAGCGCAAAGCGTCATGGGTGGCGCTGATCACCGCTCGAGAGGTGAGGGTGGCACCGGCTATTTGATCGACGGTCGAGTCTTGCATGTCCGTGCGCGAACGCCCCTTGAATGAGGCCAGCCAAGGGTTGCCGGGCTGGCTGATAAGCCCGCCCAGGGTTGGGGTTTCCGATTGCGCCAGGGTCTTGATGCCCAGCAGCTTGCCGTCGCGGTCAATGGCGATCAGCAGTTCGATCGGGCCGGCATAGCCGCTGGTGCTCAACCGCAGCAGCACCGCGCTGGGTTGGCCCGACAGGCTGACCCGATAGCCACCCAGCAGTTGGCTCTCCTCCAGCGGCTGCGCAGCGATCGGCAGCGGTTGCTCCAGCGGCTGATTGTCATAACGGTCGGCGGGTAGCAGGTCGAGCAATGCCTGGCGCTTCAGGGCCAGGGCCTGGCGCGCGGCGTGATCGGCAGTCAGGTGCTGAAGGGTCAGGATCAGCGTGCCGCCGCCGATAGCGATCAGCAACGCCAGCAGTACGCCTCTGTGCGACTTCATAGGCTGACCGCCGGCTGTTTCGCGGCCACCAGGCGTTCCAGCGCCGGCACGGCCAGGTTCATCAGCAGCACCGCAAAGGCTACACCGTCCGGGTAACCGCCCCACGTGCGAATCAGATACGTCAGCAGGCCCACGCCCACCCCGAACAGCAGCCGGGCCCTGGGGCTTTTGGGGCCGGAGACCGGCTCGGTGACGATAAAAAATGCGCCGAGAAGCGTGGCGCCCGTCAGCAGATGAAACAGCGGCGAGCCGTGGGAGTCAGAGCCCGAGCCATTCCAGCACAGCAGGCTGATCACAAACAGGCTACCCAACATGCCCAAGGGCGCGTGCCAACTGAATACCCGCTGGCGCAACAGCCACAGACCGCCGGCCAGAAACGCCAGGTTCACCCACTCGCTGCCCTTGCCGCCGACATGCCCAAATGCCGGGTTGCGCGCGAACAGTTCATCGATGGTCAGGCTTTTGTTCAGTCGCAGGGCGTCCAGTGCCGTGGCCTGGGCCCAGGCATCGGGCGCGTCGCGGTGCAGGCCGAATACCTGTTGTGCGCCGGCCAGCAGGTCCATGCCGTGGGTGGTCGGCCAGTGCGTCATGAGTTGCGGAAAGGCCACCAGCATCGACGCATACCCGACCATCGCCGGGTTGAAGGGGTTGCGCTGGCCGCCGTACAGGTGCTTGCCCAGCAGCAGTCCACTGGCCACGGCCGCCACGCACAGCCACCAGGGGCAATAGGGCGGCAGTGCCAGGGCGAGCAGGGTCGCGCTGACCAGGCTGCTCAGATCGCCGCCACGCGCCCCCCGCAGGCGTTGCACGCCCGCATCGACCAGCAGTGCGCAGCCCGTCGCCAGCAACAGATTGATCAACACGCCCCAACCGAACAGCCAGAACATTGCCAGCCCACCCGGCAGTGTCGCCAGCAACACCCGTTGCAGGGCCTGTTGAGGCTCAAGCGTGGCCATGGGCATCCACCTGGCGCTGTGCTGCGTCGAGATTGGCGTGTGCCTCGGCCAGTTGCTGTGGGTCGGCGTTCCGATCCTGGGCTTTCTTCAATTCGGCGCGCCGCATTGCCAGTTGGATCTTGGCGCGCTTGAGATCGGCGGTGTTGGCGGGGGCCGGCGTTGCAGGCGCGGGGTTCACCTCCAGAGCGGCCAATGCCTGCTCCGCGGCTTCGAACTGTTGTTGCAGCACGATCAGTTGCGACTGCTGTTCAAAGGTGGGCGGATGCCCGAATGCCTTCAAGGATTTATGCAACTGCGCACGGCTCATCGCCACGTTGATCTTGGCTTTCTTGATCGCGGCGTCCTGGGCTGCCTGCGCCGCATCGATCGGCACGGCGGCCAACGGCGCGGCCCGCTTGGCGCGGGCCAGGCGTTCGGCCTGTTTGTGTTCTTCTTCCCGTTGCAGGCGCGCGTTGCGTTGCTCAAAGCGTCGCCGTGCGCGGTCTCGCTTCAAGCCGCGAGCGCGGCGCTGGTGGTCGTTGGTCGCCAGGCCGCCGACAATCGGCAGTACCGCCACTAGCGGGCGCATCTCGATGCAATCGACCGGGCAGGGCGCGACGCACAGGTCGCAGCCGGTGCATTCGTCGATGATCACGGTGTGCATCCATTTGGCCGCGCCGACAATTGCATCCACCGGGCAGGCCTGGATGCATTTGGTACAGCCGATGCATTCGGCCTCACGGATGTAGGCAATCTGTGGTGGCGCTTCGCCGCGGCTGGTATCCAGTGCCAGTACCGGCACGTTCAGCAACTGCGCGAGCGCGCCGATCGTTTCCTGCCCGCCGGGCGGGCATTTATTGATGGCTTCGCCTTGGGCGATCCCTTCGGCGTAGGGCTTGCAGCCCGGGTGCCCGCACTTGCCGCATTGGGTTTGCGGGAGCAGCGCGTCGATACGTTGAATCAGGCTCATGCTTTGATCATTGCGTTGAAACCCAGAAAAGCCACCGCCATCAGCCCGGCGCTGATCAGTTCGACCGGCAGGCCGCGGAAGGGCAGCGGGATGTCGTTGTCGGCGATGCGCTGGCGCAAGTCGCTGAACAGGCTCAGCACCAGCCAGAAGCCGAGCCCGGCGCCCACGCTCAGTGCCGCCATGTGCGCCAGCCCCTCATCATCTTCAATGCCCAGCAACACCACGCCCAGTACCCCGGCGTTGCCCAGCAGCAGCGGCCATAACCCTTCCGTCGGCAGCGTAGGGCGCAGGCGCGTGAGCGCGCCGAGCACGGGGCGGATCAGCAGCGCGGTCAGCGGTAAAAACACCCACAGTCGCAGGGCAGTCAACCCCAACGGTTGCAGCACGTAGTGATCCAGCAAATAGGCCAGCACGCCGCTCACTGCCATCAACACGGTGGTGGCAATCCCCAATGCATGCACCCGCGAGCGTGAATGCGCGGCCAATATCGGGTCGACGGCCAACGGCATCTGCAACACGAGGTTGTTGATCAGGGCGGCGCTGACAAGGGTGAGGAGCATATCGGTCATGGGCATGCCGGTTAAGCGAACAGGGCCTGATTATCCGGCAAGCGAGAAGGGGGTACTAGCTGAAAAGCCCTGTCGCCGCGACGACAGGGCTGTTTTGCAGGGCTTACTTGATGCGTTGACCCGGCTTGGCGCCGCTGTCAGGGCTCAGCAGGTAGATTTCTTCGCCGCCGGGGCCGGCCGCCATCACCATGCCTTCGGAAATACCGAACTTCATTTTCCGCGGCTTGAGGTTGGCGATCATCATGGTCAGGCGACCATTGAGCTTGGACGGGTCCGGATAAGCGCTCTTGATCCCGGAGAACACGTTGCGTTGCTCGTCGCCGATATCGAGGGTCAGGCGCAGCAGCTTGTCGGCACCTTCCACGGCTTCGGCCTTGAGAATCAGCGCAACCCGCAGGTCGACGGCGGCAAAGGCGTCGAACTCGATCTCCGGGGACAGCGGGTCCTTGACCAGTTCACCGTTGCCAGCCGGGTTCGATTCGCCGGTGTCGGTCGGGCTGGCGACCAGGTCTTCTTTCGACGCGTCGCTCATGGCCTGGACTTTTACCGGGTCGATACGGGTCATCAATGGCTTGAACTCGTTCAATTGATGGTTGCTGAGCAAGCTGGCGTGGTCGTTCCAGGTCAGCGGCGCGACGTTGAGGAACGCCTCGGCATCCGCGGCCAGCAACGGCAGCACCGGCTTGAGGAAGATCACCAACTGGCGGAACAGGTTGATGCCGGTGGCGCAGATGGCCTGGACTTCCGCCTGCTTGCCTTCCTGCTTGTTCAGCGACCACGGTGCCTTGTCGGCGATCCACGCGTTGGCGCGGTCGGCCAGGCCCATGATCTCGCGCATGGCGCGGGCAAAGTCGCGGGCTTCATAGGCATCGGCGATGCTTGGCGCGGCGGCCAGGAACGCGTCGGTCAGTTCCGGCGCGGCATTCTCGGCCACCAGCACACCGGCGTTGCCCTTGTGGATGAAACCGGCGCAACGGCTGGCGATGTTGACGACTTTGCCGACGAGGTCCGAGTTGACCTTCTGTACGAAGTCTTCCAGGTTCAGGTCAAGATCGTCGACGCCACGGCCCAGCTTGGACGCATAGTAGTAGCGCAGGTATTCCGGCGACAGGTGATCCAGGTAGGTGCGCGCCTTGATAAAGGTGCCACGGGACTTGGACATCTTCTGGCCGTTGACGGTCAGGTAGCCGTGTACGTTGATGCCGGTCGGCTTGCGGTAGCCCGCACCTTCGAGCATCGCCGGCCAGAACAGGGCGTGGAAGTTGACGATGTCCTTGCCGATGAAATGGTACAGCTCGGCGGTGGAGTCCTTGCCCCAGAACGCATCGAAGTCCAGCTCCGGCGTGCGCTTGCACAGGTTCTTGAAGCTGGCCATGTAGCCGATCGGGGCGTCCAGCCACACGTAGAAATACTTGCCCGGCTCGCCTGGGATCTCAAAGCCGAAGTACGGCGCATCGCGGGAAATGTCCCACTGTTGCAGCCCGGCATCCAGCCATTCGGCGATCTTGTTGGCGACGGCGTCCTGCAGGGTGCCGCTGCGCGTCCAGGTTTGCAGCATCTGCTGGAAATCCGGGAGCTTGAAGAAGAAGTGCTGGGAATCCTTGAGCACCGGTGTGGCGCCGGAGATCGCTGACTTGGGGTTCTTCAGGTCGGTGGGGGCGTAGGTGGCACCGCATTTTTCGCAGTTGTCGCCGTACTGGTCCTCGGTGCCGCATTTCGGGCAGGTGCCCTTGATGAAGCGGTCGGCCAGGAACATTTTCTTTTCCGGGTCGAAATACTGCGTGATCGAGCGCGTGGCAATGTGCCCGGCGTCCTTCAACCGCAGGTAGATCTGGCTCGACAGCTCGCGGTTTTCGTCGGCGTGGGTCGAATGGAAGTTGTCGAAGTCGACCAGGAACTCGGCAAAGTCGGCGCTGTGTTCAGCCTGCACATTGGCGATCAGTTGTTCCGGGGTAATGCCTTCTTTTTCGGCGCGCAACATGATGGCCGAACCGTGGGCGTCGTCCGCGCAGACATAGATGCATTGATTGCCGCGATGCTTCTGGAAGCGCACCCACATGTCGGTCTGGATGTACTCAAGCATATGGCCAAGATGGATGGAACCATTGGCATAGGGCAGGGCGCTGGTGACGAGGATCTTGCGTGGCTCGGACATGGGGCTCGGCTACTCGATGAAACGGAGGTCGGCCACTATAAAGCGCCGGCAAATATATTTCACCCCGTGGCGCTGTTTCAGCATCTTCCCAACCTGCGAAAGCATGCCGTTAAGCCGCTGGAACGGTTAGGATAGCCGCCTGTTTCAGTCAGTCTTTTTCGGGAGTAGCCCATGAGCGCCGTTAATCGCGCAGCGGTGGAAGCCGTTCTTCGCCAGTACACCGACCCCTATTTGAACCAGGATCCGGTCAGTGCCGGTTGTGTCCGCGCCATCGAGATCCAGGGCGACCAGGTGTCGGTCCGGATGGAGCTGGGCTATGCCGCCGGTCTGTTCAAGAGCGGCTGGGCGCAGATGCTGCAAATGGCCATCGAAGGCCTCGACGGCGTGCGTTCCGCCAAGGTCGACATTCAGTGCGTGATCGCGCCGCACAAGGCCCAGGCGCAGATCCCCGGCCTGGCCAATGTGAAGAATGTGGTGGCCGTGGCCTCCGGCAAGGGCGGCGTGGGTAAATCCACCACGGCGGCCAACCTGGCGCTGGCGCTGGCGCGCGAAGGCGCCCGCGTGGGGATTCTCGACGCGGATATCTACGGCCCGAGCCAGGGCGTGATGTTCGGCATTGCCGAGGGCACCCGCCCGAAAATCAAGGACCAGAAGTGGTTCGTGCCCATCGAGTCGCTGGGTGTGGAAGTGATGTCCATGGCGTTCCTGACCGACGACAACACGCCGATGGTGTGGCGCGGGCCGATGGTTTCCGGCGCCTTGCTGCAACTGGTGACCCAGACCGCCTGGGGCGATTTGGACTACCTGGTGATTGACATGCCGCCAGGCACCGGTGACATCCAGCTGACCCTGGCGCAAAAAGTCCCGGTGGCCGGTGCGGTGATCGTGACCACGCCGCAGGACCTGGCGTTGCTGGACGCGAAGAAAGGCGTGGAAATGTTCCGCAAGGTCAACATCCCGGTGCTGGGCGTCGTGGAAAACATGGCGGTTCACATCTGCTCCAACTGTGGCCATGCCGAGCATCTGTTTGGTGAGGGGGGCGGCGAGAAGTTGGCGACCCAGTACGGCGTCGAACTGCTGGCCTCGCTGCCGCTGGCGATGGTGATTCGCGAACAGGCCGATGGTGGCAAACCGACAGTGGCGGCCGAGCCTGATGGCCAGATCGCCATGGTTTATCAGGAACTGGCGCGTCACGTGGGCGCGCGGATTGTCCTGCAAGAAGCGGCTTCACCGGCCATGCCGACGATTACAGTCAGCGACGACTGAGTCATTCGTAGGAAACAAGCCCCGCTATTGTCGGGGCTTTTTCTTGTCCGCCGAACGGCCAGGTATCGCTTGTCAGGCTCTTACGCAGTTGCTCGTGTAAGCATTTGCTTACTCTCGCGTAAGTGTTTGGTTTTTTTTGCGTTCCTGGACGTCGCGAATTGTCTGGCCATATTTCTAATCAATTGAAATATAACAATTATTTATTGGCTCGCGAGAGCGAAAGCTCGGCAGGCGGCGGGTTGGGTTGCGTTGTACTTCCCTGGGAACTGGTTACTATCAGTCCTGTGTCCACGGATTGACACAGCCATCAAGGAACGATGGTTTGAAGGAACGTCGCAGGATGCGATTCATCAGGATGATGAAAAAGGAATACAGGGACTAGGGAAAAAATGTGGGCGGGTCATACCGCCCCTTTTTTCGCCTGCAGAAAAGTGAAATGCCTGCCCCTGAACGCAAAAAAGGCCCGCAAGGGGCCTTTTTTGTTGGGCTGCGGCGCTGTCAGCGCTCGAGATCCTTGATCTTGCCTTTTACGCCATCCCACTCTTCCGCATCCGGCAGCGACTCTTTCTTCTCCGTGATGTTCGGCCAGATTTCCGCCAGTTCGACGTTCAACTGGATAAATTCCTGCATATCTTCCGGGACCTCGTCCTCGGAGAAAATAGCGACGGCCGGGCATTCAGGTTCACACAGGGCGCAGTCAATGCACTCATCCGGGTGGATCACCAGGAAATTCGGGCCTTCGTAGAAGCAGTCCACCGGACAGACTTCTACGCAGTCGGTGTATTTGCACTTGATGCAGTTGTCGGTGACGACGAAGGTCATTTCTAATTTTCTCCTCAGGCGGCGGCAGCGAAACCCCTTATGGTGGGGCCCGCGAGGTTTGAGAGCGATAATCTGCGAGCCAGGCTAAAAGCCCGCAGCATCCCAAACCGCGCGAGATAATATCAGCTTGCAAGCGTCTGCGTTAGATCTGTGTCTTCAGTGTATAGAGCATTTCCAGCGCTTTTCGCGGTGTCAAGTCGTCCAGGTCAAGTTTTGCCAATTCATCCAGCACCGGATGGGGCAGGCTGGCAAACATATCGCTCTGGTGTGGCGCGTTGGATTTGCTGTTGCTCTTCTTCGGGCTGGCGACCACGGTGTCGTGGGGCAGGGCGGTGGCTTCCAGGCGGCTGAGGTGCTCGCGGGCGCGGCTGATCACGTCGTTCGGCACACCGGCCAACTGCGCCACGGCCAGGCCGTAACTCTGGCTGGCCGGCCCTGGCAGCACATGGTGCAGGAACACGATACGTTCGTTGTGCTCGGTGGCATTGAGATGCACGTTGGCCACCAGCGGCTCGCTTTCCGGCAGCACGGTCAGTTCGAAGTAGTGGGTGGCGAACAGCGTATAGGCGCGCAGGTGCGCCAGGCGCTCGGCCGCCGCCCAGGCCAGGGACAGGCCGTCGAACGTGCTGGTGCCGCGACCGACTTCGTCCATCAGCACCAGGCTGCGCTCGGTGGCGTTGTGCAGGATGTTCGCGGTTTCGCTCATCTCCACCATAAAGGTCGAGCGGCCGCCGGCGAGGTCATCGCTGGAACCGATCCGCGTGAAGATGCGGTCCACCAGGGACAGCTCGCAACTGGCCGCTGGCACAAAGCTGCCGATATGCGCGAGCAACACGATCAATGCGGTCTGGCGCATGTAGGTGGATTTACCGCCCATATTCGGACCGGTGATCACCAGCATGCGGGTTTCGTCATCCAGCGACAGATCGTTAGCGACAAACGGCGTGGTCAATACCTGCTCCACCACCGGGTGGCGCCCCTGCACGATACGCATGCAGGGTTCGCTGACAAACCGCGGGCAGTTCAAGTCAAGGTTCAGCGCACGCTCGGCCAGGTTGCTCAGCACATCCAGCTCGGCCAGGGCGGCGGCGGTGTCTTGCAGTGGCGCGAGGCGGCTGATCAAGTCTTCGAGCAACGCTTCATACAGCATCTTTTCCCGCGCCAAGGCCCGGCTCTTGGCCGACAGCGCTTTATCTTCGAACGCTTTCAGCTCGGGGGTGATGAAGCGTTCGGCACCTTTAAGGGTTTGACGACGTTGATAGTCGATGGGCGCCTGCTCGGCCTGCTTGCTCGGCAACTCGATGAAGTAGCCATGCACACGGTTGTAGCCGACCTTCAGGTTGGCCAGGCCGGTGCGGGCTTTTTCGCGGGCTTCCAGGTCGATCAGGAACTGCCCGGCGTTTTCGCTCAGGGACTGCAGTTCATCCAGTTCGCTGTCGTAACCGGTCTTGAGTACGCCGCCGTCGCGGATGATCGCCGGCGGGTTGTCGATAATGGCTTTTTCCAGCAGGGCCGCGAGGTCCGGATAGGTGCCGGTGGTGACGGCCAGCTGTTGCAGGTGCGGCGTGTCCAGTTCGGTCATCGCCGCTTGCAACTGCGGCAGGGCGCCGAGGGCATCGCGCAGGCGCGCCAGGTCGCGCGGGCGTGCGTTGCGCAGGCCGATCCGCGCGAGGATGCGCTCGATATCGCCGATTTCTTTCAACTGTGGCTGCAGCTTTTCGAAGCGATAGCCGTCGAGCAGGCAGGTAATCGACGTCTGCCGCGCTTGCAGCACCGTCAGGTCGCGCAACGGACGGTTCAGCCAGCGCGTCAGCAAGCGGCTGCCCATGGCGGTCTGGCAACGGTCGACCACCGATTGCAGGGTGTTGTCGCGCCCGCCCGCCAGGTTGGTGTCCAGCTCCAGGTTGCGACGGCTGGCGCCGTCGAGCACCACGGTATCGTCCAGGCGCTCATGGCGCAGGCTGCGCAAGTGCGGCAGGGCGGTGCGCTGGGTTTCCTTGGCGTAGCTGAGCAGGCAACCGGCGGCGCCGATGGCCAGGGTCAGGGTTTCGCAACCGAAGCCCTTGAGGTCCTGCACGGCGAACTGCTGGCACAGACTTTTCAGCGCCGAATCACGCTCGAAATCCCACGGCGCGCGACGCTTGGTCCCACGACGACGTTCCGCCGGCAGGTCCTTTGGCCAATCATCCGGGATCATCAGCTCCACCGGATTGATACGCTCCAGCTCCGCCAGCAGGTTCTCCCAGCCTTTGGTCTCCATCACGCTGAAGTTGCCGCTGGTGATATCCAGCACCGCCAGACCGAACAAGCGCTCGTCGCCGAGCACCGCAGCGATCAGGTTATCGCGACGCTCATCAAGCAGCGCCTCATCACTCACCGTCCCCGGCGTAATAATACGCACCACCTGACGCTCAACCGGCCCTTTGCTGGTGGCCGGGTCGCCGATCTGCTCGCAGATCACCACCGACTCGCCCAGCTTCACCAGCTTGACGAGGTAGCCTTCCAACGAATGGTAAGGAATCCCACACATCGGAATCGACTGCCCCGCCGACTGCCCACGCGCGGTCAGGGTGATGTCCAGCAACTTGGCGGCTTTCTTCGCGTCTTCGTAGAAGATCTCGTAGAAATCGCCCATGCGATAGAACATCAACTGATCAGGGTGCTGGTTTTTCAGGCGCCAGTACTGCTGCATCATTGGGGTGTGGGAGGACAGATCGGAAGTGGTTTTACTCATCAGATAATTAGCGAATTCGTTAAAAGGAGTGGCAAAGGGGGCACTTGGCCCGGCTGATTTTGCGATGGCGGCAAGGTTAACACGCGAGGTCGACCCTTCGCAGGCCTGCTCAAAAGACACGGTGAGTGCATAAAAAATGCATGGTCAATGCAAATTAGCATTTGCCAAGCTTCAAATCTGTCGTCACTATCCGCTTTATGCAAAAACGCAACGTTTCTATCGTCTTAAGAGAACTGCTGGACCGCGACCGGATCTCCCCCACGGAGCTTCACCGGCGTACCGGCGTGCCTCAATCCACGCTGTCCCGGATCCTCAGCGGCAAGATCGTTGACCCCTCGGACAAGCATATTTCGCGCATTGCCGAGTACTTCCGCGTCAGCACCGACCAACTGCGCGGGCGCGCGGCGGTGGGCGTTTCGCGGGATGAAGGGCGCGACCCGATGCATTCGGAACTCAAGGACATAAGCCTGTGGGATGACGACACCCCCGTGAATGACGACGAGGTGTCGATCCCCTTTCTGCGTGAGGTTGAATTGGCTGCTGGATCAGGAAGATTCGTCATCGAGGAAAGCGAGAAGGCCAGCCTGCGGTTCGGCAAGCGCAGCCTGCGGCATAACGGTGTGCAGTTCGACCAGGCCAAGTGTGTGACGGTGCGCGGCAACAGCATGTTACCGGTGCTGCGTGATGGCGCGACGGTGGGGGTGAATGCGGGCAAGAGTGCGATTGGCGACATCGTCGATGGCGACTTGTACGCCATCAATCACAATGGTCAGTTGCGGGTCAAACAGCTCTATCGTCTGCCTTCCGGGATTCGCCTGCGCAGTTTCAACCGCGATGAACACCCGGACGAAGACTACAGCTTCCAGGACATCCAGGATGAACAGATCAGCATCCTGGGTCATGTCTTCTGGTGGGGCATGTACGCCCGTTAACCTTCTTGCGTAAGACGAAGCCCGCCAATCAGCGGGCTTTTTTTCGTCTGTAGAAAGGCATCAAACCCTTTGCCAGCAAGGCTTCCAATGCATCAGTGCATTTGTTTGGTAAAAATAAATGCATTTGTGCATTGACTGTATATGCATACATGCATATTCTTTGTCTCAAGCCGGCCAACAAGGCTCGGTGGAGGCGGCAAGGATGCTGCCAGGAACGACAAGGAAGGCACGCAACATCGGCACGGACGCCATCGAAGCGATGGCAGGGATGCCAGGTAACACCGGCAAGGATGCCGACGCTCTTTAGTTTCACCGTTTTACAAGAACAGGCAGCGATGAACCGGCCTTGACGGTTCAGAGGGTTGGCAACTGACCCGGGTGTGCAGCGTAAAGCACCAGAAGCAGTTATCCGGCAGACAGGGATCGTGGTCGGAAAAACATTGAGGAAAGATCCGTACCGCGCCAGTAGCGCCGAAAGATCGAGTACCCAGCCTCACCCATACTGTTCCTTTTGAAGGCGTCTTTTGTCGCCATGCGGCATTGCCGCTCAACAACAGCCACTCCTCACAAGAGGATCGTATGGGTGAGGCTGGGCACAGGACCGCATTACTGAAAAGCCCGGGCAACCGGGCTTTTTGGAATGCCTACCTATAAATGGATTTACCCAAACGCCGGCATTTTGCCGGCATTGCTCAGCCAGGAGGCGTGACATGACAAACGAGCAGCAAGCGTTAGCGGAAATGCCTATCTGGCTGGTGATCGTACTGGCGCTGATCGGCGGAGTTTCTGGCGAAATGTGGCGCGCCGACAAGGAGGGCGCCCGTGGTTGGTCGCTGATCCGGCGCCTCGCGTTGCGGTCTGGGGCGTGCATGGTCTGCGGGGTCTCGGCGTTGATGCTGTTGTACGCCGCCGGCATGTCGATCTGGACCGCCGGCGCCCTCGGCTGCCTGACAGCCATGGCCGGTGCAGACGTCGCCATTGGCCTTTATGAACGTTGGGCGGCCAAGCGCATTGGCGTCGACGAGGCCCCGCCCTCCCGCCCGGATCAGCAGTAACCGCTGCAAGGACGCGACTGATGACATCTATCGAAAAACCTTCCCAACTGCCCATCGCAATTGGCGAAGCGCTCAAGGGCGCCTTCCCACAATTGCGTGTGGGCAACCACCAGGACTTCCAGGGCACCGGGGATAAAACCGGCGTGCTGATTACCGTGGAACGCAACGGCCCCGGCGTTCGATCCCTTGAAGGACGTAAGGCCCATGCATTGTCGGTGTCACTCATGGCCAGGGTTGTCAGTGGTTCGGCGCCTTACGACGCCTGCGACCTGGCCAGTCAATTGATGGATTTGGCCCTCGATAATCGCTGGGGTCTGCCGTCGGACCAGTGTGACCTGCCAAGCGCCATCGTCGCGGCGCCGACCCTACAGGGCAGTGCCGAAACCGACTACGACAGTTGGACAGTGTCCTTCACCCAAAACATCTACCTCGGCCCGCCGATACTCGAAGATCCCACCGGAAAACCGCTGTTTGCCTGCACGTGGGAAGTCTCGAATATCGACGATCCTGACCAATACCGACCTTTGCAGGAGTAGTCCATGTTCGATGCTTTGTTACGCATGCAACTGGGACCGATCGTCGAGCGCCTGGCGGAAATGGAGGCCCAGCTCGAAGACCTGTACCGACGCGCTGAAAGCTTTTGTCGGATCGGCATATGCCAGCAGGTCGACGCCGCCAGCAATACCTGCATCGTCAGCCACGGCGACTTGCTGACCCCGGCGATTGGTTTTTTCAACCCCAGCGCGGGGGCGCAGACCGAAACGCGCATCCCGTCAGTGGGCGAGCAATGTTTGTTGCTCAACTATGGCGGTGGGGAAGGCGCTGCGCAGTCGGTAGCGCTTTTCGGCCTCAACAGTAGCCTGTTTCCGCCGGTCTCCAGCGTTGCATCGTTGACCCGGCGCCGCCACCAGGACGGAACGCAAAGTGACTATGACGACGCCAGCCACACATTCAACTGGACCAACGGGCCCACCGTGTTCAGCGGTTCCCGCGAACAGGTCGAGGCGAAGGTCGGCGCTGCCACGCTGCAGATCAGCGCCAAGCACATCACCTTGCAACTCGGCGCCGTCGGTGTGCTGCTGGATGCCGGCGGCGTGCATTTGAGCGGCCCGCTGGTGGATCACCAAGGCCGCGTGATCAGCACCGCATAAGGATTTGCCATGATCGGAATCGATAGGAATACCGGGGCAGCGGTCGATGACTGGCTGCAATTCGTACAGCGTGCCACCCGAGCGCTGACCACCCCCGTGGGCACTCGCCAGAAGCGCCCGTTGTACGGCTCGCTGATCCCCCAACTGCTCGGGCAGAACCTCGGCGACGACCTCTTGATCCTCGCCCAAAGCCACGCCGCCAAAGCGTTCTACAACGTCGAGAACGGCATCGCCGACTTTCAACCCCAGGTCATCGTCGCCAGTCGCCAGGGCGCCGGTCTGTTGCTGCGGTTTGCCGGCACGTGGAAAAACCGCCAACAATCCTTCGAGGTCATGACATGAGCATGCTGATCCCTGGCCAGAACCAACTGGCGGAGCCGGCCATCATTGCCGTCGACGCGTTCGAGCCGTTGCTGGCGCAATTCAAGGCGTTCGTCATCGACTACGTCGCCGCCCGCGCGCCACAAAGTGCCGCCAAACTCAAGGTCAGCCTCGATAACGAAAGCGAACTGCTGAGCCTGGCCCTGGAAGCGTTTTGCGTGCGTCTGCAAACCCACGAACGCCAGTACAACGCACGCATCAAGCAGATGCTGGCGTGGTGGGCCACCGGCAGTAACCTCGACGCGCGCCTGGCCGATATGGGCCTGGAGCGCCAGGTGCTGGACCCCGGCGACCCGGCGGCCTTCCCGCCGGTGCCGCCGACATTGGAAAGCGACGACGACGCACGCTTGCGCTATTACTTGGCGCCCCACGCGCCGGCGGCGGGTTCTCGCATGCAGTATCGCCGCGAGGTGTTCACCCTCGGCGAACGACCTGCGGTCAATGTAGAAAGCGCTACACCGGGTGTGGTCAAGGTCACCTACACCTTCGACCCGGATGGTTATGCGGCTCAGGTCAAGGATGGCAGCGGCCGACGCACCGCCCCCGGTGAGGTGATGGTGACGGTGCTGTCCAGGGACGGCGATGGAAGCGCTTCCGCCGATTTGCTTGACGGCGTGCGCAGACATTTCGCACGCCCCGATGTACGGCCGGAAACTGATCTCGTCACTGTCCAAAGTGCGCAGATCCAACGCTACAAGATTCGCGTGGTGGCCAAGATCAACGCCGGCCCGGACTCGGGCCTGACCCAAGTGGCCGCGCAACGCTTGCTGCAAACCTACGCCGAATCCTGTCACCGCCTGGAAGGGCGCGTCGACCCGAGCTGGATCGACTACGCCATCCACAGCGCCGGAGCGGCGCAGCTGCAAATCCTTGAACCGCTGGCACCGATTGTCTGCTCGGCGTTCCAGGCGCCGTATTGCACGGGTGTCGAGGTGGAGGTACGCACGCTATGAGTGAGCCCAAACCGAGTCTGTTGCCCGCCAATAGCTCACCGCTGGAAAAAGCGTTGGACCTGGGGTTTGGCAGGTTGCTCGAGCGGATCATGCCGCCGTTTCCGGCCTTGATGAACCCGCTGCAAACACCCTCCGAATTCCTTCCTTACCTGGCCGCCGACCGAGGCGTCAGCGAATGGGACGCGGATGCCAGCGAAACGGAAAAGCGCCTCACCGTGGGCTTGTCCTGGCAGATCCAGCGCCAGGCCGGCACGCCCAAGGCTTTGAGCTATGCGGTGGAGTCGCTGGGTTTCAGCCCCAACATCAGCGCCTGGTATCAACAGCGGCCGCAGGGCGTGCCTTACACCTTCGATGTGCAGGCGATCATCGGGCGCAGTTGGTCCAGCGGTGACCATAACCGATTGATCCGCCGTATCAACGCCGCAAAGAGCGAGCGCGACCAGGCGACGATTACCGTGGTTCACCAGACACAAGCACGCCTTGGCCTGACCGCGATTGTCCACGCCCCGTTTAACGACAGCGAGTTAAGCCTGCAAGGCGCGTTACCCGAACTTGCCTTGGGCGCTCGACTTAACAGTGCTGGCGTTGCCCGGCACTACACCATTAACGACTACGACCTCAGGGCGCAGCCATGACAGATGACATTACGCGCCTGGTGCGCTTCACCTCCAAGGGTTTGGATGAAGTGCTGCAGGCAAAGAACCAGGGCTTGAAAGGCGAAATCACCCACATCGGCGCCGGCACCGGCCGCTACAACCCAGACGGCACGGAAGTGGCCTTGCGTGACGAGCGCCAGCGGGTGGCGATTGTGGATTACGAGGACTTGGGCGAGCGCCAACTCAGGATGGCCGCGCTGTTCGATGGCGATGGCGAGTATGAGATTGGTGAGTTCGGTTTTTACCTCGCCAGTGGGACGTTGTTGGCGGTGTATTCGGTAGCTGGGAAGTTGCTGACGTATAAAGCGGCGGCGGCTCGGGTGCTGCAGAAGTTCACGTTGGATGTTTCGCCGTTGCCGGCACAAAGCGTGACAGTGGTGGTAGGTACTGAGAATCTTAATATCCTCATCGCCGATGAATTAGCGGCTGTTGCTGCGGCGAATATTGATAATATGGCTCGTCATCTTGGAGTGCTCTTTCGCATCATGCAAGTGGAGAAAAAATAGCTTTAAATATTAACAGTTTGTTTGGTCTCTTTAGCTATCGTTTATATATGGTTGCTGGGTGGCCTGAAATGGCAAAGTAAAGGAGATACTATTTTGAGTACGGAAACGCAAATAGCCAACTTGGTTCAGGCCTCCAATAACCTGACAAGTGCTGTGAATGGAAAAATTGGCGCTATCGACGTACGAATGGATCAGGCTCGTGCAGAATTTGACCAATTTCGTGCGCTTAAGGATGTTGTTGGAGGTGTTGGTGAGCCTGGGACGTTGTTGATGAGTGTTTTTCAGGGGCTTATTTGGGGAACTGGAGCGCCTTATGACGTCGGGGCGACGGGCGGGATGGACGCAACGGATCTTGGATCCTCAATGAATGTATACGTCCACTTCAAATTGCCATTTTCCATTAACTCAGATGATCAGATGTTTTGGCTGAATATTCGCGGTTATAGTTACGGTAGCTCTTTGGTACTGGACGAAACATTCGCAGGCTACGTTTACTCTCCACAGCGTGCAGTTATCAATCAGTCGTGTTTTGGGAAGTTTGAACCCGCTATTTACGCGGATGCGGCTGGCAATGCTGTATGTCGTATAAAAATCCCCAATGTCTATGTCACATCTTTGCGGCTTGATACTATGCAGGTTGGCCGGTATCGCGCAATTAAGTTGGGTGATATTAAATCTAAGCTCTCTCTCTCGTCGACGGTGGTTTTTTAAATGAATGAATCCTCTGTAGATACCGTTCCATCTCTTATCCTCAGCAAGGAAGGCTTGGAACTATTGGAGTGGTCAAGTATTCGCGTTCGTCGTGATCAACTGTTGCGCGACACAGATCATACTCAAGTTCAGGACAGTCCCCTTGACGACAGTCAGCGTGTTCAGGTTGCGGCTTACCGGAGACTTTTGAGGGATGTTCCGCAAGACGTTGGTGATCCGTTCGCCGTGGTATGGCCCGAAAGGCCGACCTTCCTGAAGTGATATACAACCGCGAAAGCGGTTTTTTTTCGTCTCCCCAAAGCCCCTCCCGCAGGGGCTTTGGTGTTTTCCACCCGGAGAATTCAACACATGCCCACTCGCCAAACCTACACCGTCCTCATCCCATTCCCCATCGGCGCCGGCCATTGGTCCACCGCCGGCCAGGAACTGGAACTGCTGGACGTCGAAGCATCCGCCCTGCGCACCGCTGGCCGCTTGGAACTGACCAGCGTCCTCAATACCACCCCCAAGAAGGCTGAATAATCATGGCTGAGGTTTTGAACTTCGAGCACAACGGCATCACTGTGAACGCAACTGAGTCCCCCGAGGCCATGGGTGGCCTGGGGGATAACGTGATCGGCCTGGTCGGCACCGCGCCGAATGCCCACGCGTCGATCCCGAAAAATGCCCCGTTCCGCATCAACAGCTTCACCACCCAGGCGCTGCTGGACCCTACCGGCAGTGAGGCGGGCACGCTGTTTCAGGCGGTGTACCAGATCCTCAAAGTGGTCAAGGTACCGGTCTACGTGGTGATCGTGGAGGAGGGCGCAACCCCGGCTGACACGATCAACCATGTGATCGGCGGTAACGAACCGGTCACCGGGCGCAAACTTGGCCTGGCGGCCCTGAGCAGTGTGCCGGAAGACCTGACCATCATCGGCGCCCCAGGCTTCACCGGCACCAAGGCCGTGGCGAGCGAGTTCGCCGCCTTCGGCAAGCGCATCAAGGCCCGTGTGGTGCTGGATGGCAAGGACGCCTCTGTTGCCGATCAGGTGACCTACAGCGGCGAACTGGGCGGTGCCGATCTCGGTTTCGACCGCTGCCTGCTGGTACACAACATGCCGTCGGTGTACTCCAAGGCCGCGAAGAAGAATGTGTTTCTTTCGCCGTCGTCCCTGGCCATCGCTGCACTGGCCAAGGTCAAGCAGTGGGAAAGCCCGGGTAATCAGGTGACCTTCGCCGAGGACGTTTCCCGCGTGGTCGAGTACAACATTCTCGACACGTCCACCGAAGGCGACCTGCTCAACCGCTACGGCGTGAGCTACTACGCCCGCACCATCCTCGGCGGTTTTTCGCTGCTGGGTAACCGCTCCATCACCGGCAAGTTCATCAGCTACGTCGGCCTGGAAGACGCCATCAGCCGCAAGCTGGTCAAGGCCGGCCAGAAGGCCATGGCCAAGAACCTCACCAAGTCCTTCATGGACCAGGAGGTCAAGCGCATCAACGATTGGCTGCAAACCCTGGTCGCCGACGAAACCATCCCCGGCGGCAGTGTGTACCTGCACCCGGAGTTGAACAGTGTCGAGAAGTACAAGAACGGCACCTGGTTCATCGTTATCGACTACGGCCGCTATGCGCCCAATGAACACATGATTTATCAACTCAACGCCCGCGATGAAATCATCGAGCAGTTCCTGGAGGACGTTCTCTAATGTTTACCAACCGAGTCAGACAGGCCATTGCGGCCACCCTCCAAGGCCTGCCGCTGTCCGCGACCGTGGAAGAGTTCACCCCGCCGAAGATCGAGTTCGACATGGAGTCCATGTCCGGCGGGCGCTTCATTGCCGAGGAAATGGCCAAGAGCGGCAAAGTGCTCAACGCCAAGCTGATCCTGCAAGGCGCCGGCCCGGAAATCATGCTGGCCTTGGGCGTGCGGATGGGGGACGACATTCTGCTGAACGTGCGTGAAGCCGGCCAGGACCAGGACGGCAAGACCTACTTCACCTACCACACCGTGGGCGGCAAGCTCAAATCCCTGGAGGAGGCAAAGCTGAAGATGGGCGAGAAGGCCACCACCACGCTGGAGCTGTCCTGCCGCACCTATAACCGCCTGGAAAACGGCATTTCGGTGATCGACATCGACGTGCGTACCCAGAAGTTCGTCCTCAACGGCGTCGATATTCTGGGCGACGCCCGCCGCGCGGTGTTGATGCCGTAACCCCTCGGGGGCGGGCTCGCTCGCCCCCATACTCGACCAAGGAATTGCCCCATGGCCTGGATGCCACCGCTGCACCTCCTGCTGGCCCCGATCACCGCCGACACCGGCGCGACGATCGAGCAGGTGCAACTCAAACCGCTGTACTACGCCGCGCAAAAAGACGCGCTGGCCCGGGCCGGTGATGACGAGGACGACCAGTTCTTCGAACTGGCGAAACTCGCCACCGGCCTGTCGGAAAAAGAGCTCGACCAACTCAAGCGCCCGGACTACGTGAGCATCGCCCAATACGTACATGAGATGTCGACGCGCCCGGCGTCATTCTTCCTGCAAGCGCCCGAAGCTGCGACCCACGACCAGCCCGTCCACCTGCTGTTGCCCCTCGACGCGGCCGGCCGCACCTGGACCGAGTTGCCCCTGGAAATGCCCGCCCTGCGCGCGACCAAAGTGATGAAAAAACTCGCCACCAACAAAGAGCGCGCCGAGTTCATCACCGCCCACTGCACCGGCCTGATGATCCCCGACCTGGCTGGCCTGACCGTGCCTGACTGGACGGAATTGCAGGAGCGCATCGATGATTTTTTAAACAAACCGGCGGACTTCTTTCGGAGCGCGACATCGAAGTAATCCTCGACGTGGTGCCGCTGATTTACTCGGTCAATGAAGCGGAAATCCTCGACTGGGACGCCGGAAAAGCACTGCGCCGCTACGACATCGCGATCACTCGCCTTGGCGTCAAACAGGAGTAGAGCGGGATGCAAGAGACTCAATACGAGATCAGGCTCGCCGAAGAAGACAAGCGCTGGATGACCTTTGCGGCCCTGTCCAACGAGGCGACACTCAACAGTGTGCTGACCCCCCTTCCTGATAGTTTTGTCGGGCCTTCCAGCCTGGATGCCGAACCGCAGCCATCGTCGGAACTCGGCCTGGCGCTGGTCACGGTGAGCCTGGATATCAACGCCTTGACCCTTGAGCAAGTGCGGTTGCGCGAGACGTTGGAAACGCTCAACAGCACATTATTCATTACCAGTGATTCACTGGCGCTCAGGACGGTCGATAGCGCCTCGCAGGCGCAGAACAGTCAACCCAAGGAGCCGCCGCCGGCCGCCGACTCCTGGGTCGACAAAAGCCTGCAGTTCGGGGCCGATGCGGCGAAGACCATTGCCAAGGATGTGGGCTCGAGTTTGTGGGATACGGCCAAGAGCAGGGTCTCGGGCAAGGCCATTGATGCACTGGCGCAAAAGTTTCCCAAAGCCGGCAAGTGGCTTAAAGACGACAAAGACAAAGACAAAGACAAAGACAAAGGCAAGGACAAGGACAAGGACTGCTGCTGCAGCGGCGAGTCTCTTCGTGGCGCCGTTACCCCGAGCATCATCTTGCCGCCTGGCTATGAGCGTTCTGGCGGGAAAAAGACTTCCGCGAAAAAAACCGCCAAGTCGACGCGGTGGCGGGAGTTGCCCGTCCCCCGTGGCCTCGGCCCGTTGAAGTATGCCGACACCGCCATCAATGTGATCCAGGGCATACGCGATGGCGACGCAAAAGCAGTCACCACCGGCCTGTCTACGGCCGGTGGTGCCTGGGCCGGCGCCTCTGCCGGCGCGGCCATCGGCACTCTGGTTTTGCCTGGCATCGGCACGGCTGTAGGCGGCGCAATCGGCGGCTTGCTCGGCAGCGAAGCGGGCGCTTGGCTTGGGGACAAACTGTTCAGCCCCGCTGACCGCCTGCCCGCACCCAATGCCGTCAGCAAGGAACTCAACAGCGCATGCACGGACAATGTGCAAGTCACCCTGGCCCCCAGCATCCAGATCACCGGCGTCAACCCCGCCGATGCCCAGCAGGTGGTCAATCAGGTGATCCAGGCTCTGCAATTCCAATGCCTGCCGATGCTCTCCGACACCCTCGGGGTTCGGCGCAATGCGGCACTGGCCGATCCAGGAGGTGATTGATGCGACAACAGATGGTGCTGGGCGATTTCATTTTTGGGCTCGCCCGTGGGTTTGCCTATTCCTCGCTGACCCGTAACAGCGACGGCGGCTGGGCTGACCTGACGATTATCGCGAGCAAACCGCAGTCGCGGCAGAACGGCCAGAAGCTGGAAAAACTCACCTTCAGCGGCACGGCGATGTACGGCGTGGGCATGCAACGCCTGGACGAGTTGCGCGCCCTGCAAAATCAACGCGTGCCGCTGCCTCTGGTGGATGGCATTGGCCGCAACTGGGGCCTGTGGCGGATCAATTCGGTGATGGAAACCCAAAGCAACGTGATCGATGACGGTACCGCCATGCTCATGACCTGGAGCCTTGAATTGGAGGAATTCATCAATGCGTAGAGTGCGAAGTATTGCCGGTGATTCGGTCAACCTGCTGCTCTACCGCGAGCTGGGGCGTTGCGATGACGCCGCGGAAGAAACCCTCTGGCGCTTGAACCCCACGCTTGCTGAATACGGCCCGGTGCTGCCGGCTGGCGTGTGGGTGATCGTGCCCGAAATGGCTTCGCGGCCGGCGGCGTTGCGCCTCGTTTCGGCGTGGGATTAAGAAGGAGGCTACATGGCTCAGGGATTTACGCCCATTGTGGAGTTCTATGGCGCCAACGCGGCGCTGCTCAATCAACGTCTGATGCACTGGAGCCATACCGACGCGGCGGGCCTTGAGTCCGACCGCCTTGAACTGACGCTCAACATCGAGGGCCTGGAGGGCCTGCCCAGTCTGAGTGGCAAGATCGGTTTGCGTGTCGGTTATCAAGAGTCCGGCTTGGTGGAAAAAGGCGAATTTGTCATTACCCAGCGCACGCCGGTGCTGTTTCCCATGCGCTTGCTGATCGTCGCCACCGCGGCGCCCTTCAGCGCGGGCGATGCCAGTGGTTACCGCCAGCGTCGATCCGCCAGTTATGGACCGATCACCCTGGGCGCGCTGTTTCGCCAACTGGTCAGCCGCCACGGCTATTCGCCGCGGGTGGCACCGGCGTTGGAGGGCATTGCGATTGCCCACATCGACCAATCCAATGAAAGCGACATGGCGTTCATCACCCGCCTTGCCAAACGTTATGGCGCCGTCACCAAACCGATCAACGAACTGTACGTGCTCGCCGAGGCCGGGCAGGTCAAGTCACTCTCCGGCCAGCAACTGCCGGACGTGACACTGTCGGTCACCGAGGACAATCGCCCCGGCGATCAAGCATTCATCACCGCCAAGCTCGACGAAACCTCGCGCGCCAAATACCAGGGCAGCCGCGTCACCTGGTGGGATGCCGCCGCGGGCAAGCAGCGGGTGGTTCAGGTCGGGGTTGCGCCCTTCAAGACCTTGCGTCAGCGCTGCCAGAACGAAGCCGAGGCGCGGGCGGTGGCTGAGGGTGAATTGCGCCGCGTGGGCCGTGAAGACCTCAAGCTGCAGATCGATTGTCCGGGGAACCCGCTGTTATCGGCCGAAGGGCTGTTGCTGTTGGATGACACCTGGCCTTCCTACATGCAGGGGCGCTGGTCGATTACCAAGGTGACGCATGTCGGCGATCCGGTGACGGGCTATCGCAGTTCGGTCACGGCCGGCGGGTTGTCGGCGTAGTACCTTTTACGGAGTAGGCACCATGCTGATAACACTGCCCCAGCTTCTTTACATCATGCCGGGCGCCCGCCTCAGCGCGGGCACTTTTCTATCCCCGTTAAATGCGGCATTCGCTCGCTACGCGATCGACAATCCGAAACGCCTCGCCGCCTGCCTCGCCCAGATCGGCCATGAATCCGGCGAGTTGCACTACGTCCGCGAACTGGGCAGCGATCAATACCTGAGCAAATACGACACCGGTACCCTGGCCGTTCGCCTGGGTAACACCGCCGAAGCGGATGGCGACGGCCAGAAGTACCGGGGCAGGGGGCTGATTCAGATTACCGGGCGTCGAAATTACCTGGCATGCAGCCAGGCGCTGTTTGGCGACGATCGTTTATTGCTGCAACCGGAATTGTTGGAGCAGCCCCAATGGGCCGCGGAGTCGGCTGCCTGGTTCTGGCAAAGCAACGGCCTGAACGAACTGGCGGACAACGACCAGTTCACCACCATCACCCGGCGTATCAACGGCGGGCTCAATGGTTTGGAAAACCGCCTGCAGTTGTGGGCACGGGCGAAGGCGGTGTTATGCGTTTCCTAGGGGCTTGGCGCCTGATCGGTGTGTGCCTGTTGGTGGCGCTGACTTGGCAGGTGCAGGCCTGGCGATTGGGTGCGCAGATGGAGCGGCAATCAACTGCCCATGCCCAGGCGCTCAGTCAGCAAAATCAGGCGGCCTTGCGTCAACAACAGGCCGAATACGACAAACGGCTGGCGCTTGAGCAACAACTCAGCGCCATCGACCAACAACATGCTCGGGAGTTGAGCGATGCACAACGTCATCAGGCCGCTCTGCGTGATCGCCTGGCCACTGCTGATGTGCGGTTGTCAGTCCTTCTCGACGCCAGCGACAGCGCCAGTGGTTGCGCAATGCCTGCCGCCACCGCCGCCGGCGGCGTGGTTCATGCAGCCCCGCGAGCCCGACTTGACCCGGCGCATGCTCAGCGAATTATCGCCATCACCGACGACGCGGATAACGCCGTGATCGCCTTGCGCGCCTGTCAGGCGTATGTGCGGGCCATCGTGCGTTAGTGTCTTGATGCACGCTGCAACTTGCATGGCCGATGGGCTCATGTAGGGTAGGCCAATGCCCGCTCATTCCAGGAGACCTCCGTGAAAGAAATCACCCAACTGGCCGCTGAACTGGGTCGACGTCTACAGGTGCTCAATGCCCACGTCACCACCGCCGAGTCCTGTACCGGCGGCGGCATCGCCGAAGCCATCACGCGCATACCGGGGAGTTCGGCGTGGTTCGAGGCGGGATATGTCACCTATTCCAACCGGCAGAAAACTCGGCAGCTGGATGTGCCGGAGGCACTGTTCGGCAAAGTGGGGGCGGTCAGCCGCGAGGTGGTGGAGGCCATGGTCAGGGGCGCCCAGGAAAAAAGCCTGGCGCGCTTTGCCGTGGCGGTCAGCGGCGTGGCCGGGCCCGATGGCGGCTCGCCGGAAAAACCGGTGGGCACGGTATGGCTGGCGTTCGGCGTGGGTGACGAGGTCACGGCCGAGCGCCAGCACTTCCCCGGCAACCGCGATGAGGTCCGCCGACAAACGGTAAAGGCCGCGCTAGAGGGCTTGTTGCGACGAGCTGCAGCAGAAATAGAAAATCAGGGGTAGGCGATCTCCGATCTTTGTGGAACAATACTGTCTACTTATACAGGTGTTGGCCGTCAGGCCTTATTGATTACGTGAGGACTTTAATGGACGAGAACAAGAAGAAAGCCTTGGCTGCGGCCCTGGGTCAGATCGAACGTCAATTCGGCAAGGGTGCCGTAATGCGTATGGGCGATCACGACCGTCAGGCGATCCCGGCTATTTCCACTGGCTCTCTGGGTCTGGACATCGCGCTCGGCATTGGCGGCCTGCCAAAAGGCCGTATCGTTGAAATCTACGGTCCTGAATCTTCCGGTAAAACCACCCTGACGCTGTCGGTGATTGCCCAGGCGCAAAAGATGGGCGCGACCTGCGCGTTCGTCGACGCCGAGCACGCCCTGGACCCTGAATACGCCGGCAAGCTGGGCGTGAATGTTGACGACCTGCTGGTTTCCCAGCCGGACACCGGTGAGCAAGCCCTGGAAATCACCGACATGCTGGTGCGCTCCAACGCCATCGACGTGATCGTGGTCGACTCAGTGGCGGCCCTGGTGCCAAAAGCTGAAATCGAAGGCGAAATGGGCGACATGCACGTCGGCCTGCAGGCCCGTCTGATGTCCCAGGCGCTGCGTAAAATCACCGGTAACATCAAGAACGCCAACTGCCTGGTGATCTTCATCAACCAGATCCGGATGAAGATCGGCGTCATGTTCGGCAGCCCGGAAACCACCACCGGTGGTAACGCGCTGAAGTTCTACGCGTCGGTCCGTCTGGACATCCGCCGTACCGGCGCGGTGAAGGAAGGTGACGAGGTTGTCGGTAGCGAAACCCGCGTCAAAGTCGTTAAGAACAAAGTGGCCCCGCCATTCCGTCAGGCTGAGTTCCAGATCCTCTACGGCAAGGGTATCTACCTGAACGGCGAGATGATCGACCTGGGTGTGCTGCACGGTTTCGTCGAGAAATCCGGTGCCTGGTATGCCTACAACGGCAGCAAGATCGGTCAGGGCAAGGCCAACTCGGCTAAGTTCCTGGCGGACAACCCGGATGTCGCCGCCGCGCTTGAGAAGCAGATCCGCGACAAGCTGCTGACCCCCGCGCCGGACGTGAAAGCTGCAGCCAACCGTGCGCCGGTTGACGAAATGGAAGAAGTCGACACTGACGTCTGAAGCAAACGATGACCGTTGTGCTGGATACACTCGTCGCCGTTCGGCGCACTGCGATGGACCTGCTCGCGCGTCGCGAGCATGGTCGAGTCGAACTGACGCGTAAACTGCGTCAGCGCGGTGCGTCCGCTGAGATGATCGACACTGCCCTCGACCGGTTGACGGAAGAAGGGCTGCTGTCGGAAGCCCGTTACCTCGAAAGTTTTGTGTCCTACCGAGCGCGCTCCGGCTACGGCCCCGCGCGAATTCGTGAAGAGCTGAGCCAGCGCGGCCTGCAACGCGCCGACATCGACCTCGCCCTGCGCGAGTGCGGTATCAGCTGGCAGTCACAGCTGGAAGATACCTGGCGTCGCAAGTTTTCTGGGCATCTTCCGATTGATGCCAGGGAACGCGCGAAACAAGGGCGCTTCCTGAGTTATCGCGGGTTTTCGATGGAAATGATCAACCGGTTGTTCAGCGGTCGGGACATGGACGACTGAACAACGCAAAAAATAAAAGGCCCGCTATGAAAATAGCGGGCCTTTTTTTTGCTCAAAAATCACGCCGGCTCCGGCGCCACCCGTTGTTGTGTCTTGCCCTGAGCCTGCGCCCAGTTCTCCGGCAAGTTGATGTAGTCCACCAACTCCCGCAACCGGCCCTGATCACGCCCGTTGAAGTTGAACACCAGTCGCGTCAGATGACTGAACTGCGGCTCATCGTGCTCTTCTCCGGTGTAGGCGAGCTGCTGAAAGTCTCCACTCAGTCGCAGGCTGGCGAACTCTTTTTGCACCTGAGCCAGCGCCCGCTCACTGAGCGGATGATTCATGCGTATCACAAACTCACGCTTCAGCCAGCGGGTAGAGTGGAAGTTGGCATAAAACTGGTTGATCTCGTCTACCGCAGCTTCAGCGCTGTACACCAGGCGCATCAGCTTCAGGTCGGTAGGCAGCACATAGCGATTGGCTTCCAACTGGCTGCGGATAAAGTCCAGGGCGCCTTGCCAGAAACCGCCACCTGGCGCATCGAGTAACACCACCGGCACCAGTGGGCTCTTGCCGGTCTGGATCAGCGTCAGTACTTCAAGCGCTTCATCCAGGGTGCCGAAACCGCCGGGGCACAACACCAGCGCATCGGCCTCCTTGACGAAGAACAGCTTGCGCGTAAAGAAGAAGTGGAACGACAGCAGGTTCTCGGTGCCGTCGATGGTCGGGTTGGCATGCTGTTCGAACGGCAGGGTAATGTTGAAGCCCAGGCTGTGCTCCAGGCCGGCACCTTCGTGGGCGGCGGCCATGATCCCGCCGCCGCCGCCGGTGATCACCATCAGATCGGAGCGCGCCAGTGCCGCGCCCACTTCCCGGGCCAGGGCATAGAGCGGGCTTTCCACCGGCGTGCGCGCCGAGCCGAACACCGTCACTTTGCGCCGCCCCTTGAACTGTTCCAGCACGCGGAAGGCGTGGTCCAGTTCGCGGATGGCTTGCAAGGTGATTTTGGCGTTCCAGCGGCTGCGGTCGTCCTGTGCCATGCGTAGCGCGGTGAGGATCATGTCGCGATAAAGGGGGATATTCGGGCTGTTGGGTGCGATCAACTGGAGTTGAGCTTCGACCTGCTGCGTGAGGTCGACCCCGTTTGCTTCAAAATGCTGGAGCAGGCGGTCATTCGGTTCGTAAGGCATTCAACTTCTCCTTCTTCACAGAGCCTGGGCGGGCGGCGAAATGTTCGTCCGTGGCCACGACACTGCATGTGTCGCTGCATGCCCATGGCATTGCACAGTGTTCGCCAAGCGGCAAAGCGCGACTCTGTATGTTCCTTGTGATTTAAAAACCTTTGCACTGCACATGGCAGGAGGACAACTCTGTTTTGCCCTGAAAATGTTACAGAACAGCATGGGAACTGGGCTGAGCGGGTTGTGGGAATGAGACGATCATGGGCCGAAAAACCCTTGGCTGGCAACCGCTTATTGGTCTCACGTCACCGCGTGCAGCGTTCGGCGGCAAACACAAACGAGGGAATTGCGCGCCACTGGACAGCAGCGCGCGGCGGGGCATGCGCGAGTTACTTTTTCTTCTTCGCCGCAGTCGGTGCCGGGCAGTCTGCTTCGACGAATTTCACCGAAGCCACCGGGCGGTTGGTCTTGTTTTCGGTGATCTCGTAGCGCATCACCGCGCCCTTGGCCATCAGCTCGCGGTAGCCGTGGTTCAGGCACACGCTTTGTCCGAGCTGGAAATACACCGCCTTGGGGTTGGCACGCATCTGTTCGGCACGATCGGGCAGCACGCTGAGGTGATCGATCAACTGCATGCCTTCAACGGTGTAGGCGACTTCCAGGGTTTTTTCATCGATTTCCCGGGGCAGGTCTTTGTTGCTTTCAGCCGCGACGCTTTGCAGCTTCTTGTTCATTTGGGCCTCCAGCAGCGAGGCCGCCTGGGCGCCAACAGGCAAGACCAGCGCGAGGGCGACGGATGGGGCGACAAGACGCAGCATGGAACGCAGCATGAAACTCTCCTGATTCGGTTACTGGTGCATAGACCAGCCACTGGGCTGTGCGTTCAGTGGCGCGCAATTATAGGTGAGCCCTGGCCGGTACAGCCAGGCGTATTGCTGGGAAGTGCGTGTGGCTCTGGTAAACTGCGGCCACTTAAGCCTTCCTCGAGTTCCCCCAGTGTCGATTTTCCTTTCCGTGCGGCGCATCCGATGAGCCACGCCGTCTCTCGTCTGCGTACCCAGCGCCTGGCGCGCGCCATCAGGCCTTTCGTCAATCGGGGTTCGCGTGCCGAGCGCTGCCCCGGCTGCCGGGTGATCCCCGCGTATTGCTTGTGTGCCTGGCGGCCCAAGGTCCAGGCCCGGTCTGCGATGTGCCTGTTGATGCACGACGTCGAACCGATGAAGCCCAGCAACACCGGCTGGCTGATCGCCGATGTGATTGACGACACCAGCGCGTTCGCCTGGTCACGCACCGAGGTCGACCCCGGGCTGCTCACTTTGCTGGCTGATCCGCAGTGGCAACCCTACATCGTGTTCCCCGGCGAATTCGTCGCGCCGGAACGGGTTGTCAGTGAGGTCAAGGTGGGGGAGGGCAAGCGCCCGCTGTTTATCCTGCTGGACGGCACGTGGAGCGAAGCGCGCAAGATGTTCCGCAAAAGTCCCTATTTGGAGCATTTGCCGGTCCTCAGCCTGGCCCCCGAGCAGCTGTCGCGCTACAAACTGCGTCGTTCCAAGCGGGATGATCATTTTTGCACCGCCGAAGTCGCCGCGCTGTGCCTGGAGCTGGCCGACGACGGCGCGGCCAGCGAAGTACTGGACGCTTACCTCGACGTGTTCAGCACCCATTATCTGGCCGCCAAGTTCCAGTTGCCGCTGGACTCGACGGATATCGTCCATACTCGTCTAGCGCCCTACATCCCGGCGGTATAACCAGACGACGTTTGCATGATGGCACCGTAAATCCGACAACCGCTAAACTGCCCATTGGCGTAGTGCTTGACCACCCAGGCTACGCTGGGCATGCTGGGCGCCGATCAGGGCGCAACCGTGAATTTCCAACGTCGTTTCAGGTGCTTTTGACGTTGAGCATGCCCTGTGGTGATGGCTGCCTGGCCGTTACCTTGTGTATTGGCGAACCCTGAACCCATCAGGGCTGCCATAAAAAACAGGATCATTTAATCAATGGCCACATACGAAATCCTGATAGCTGATGACCACCCGCTGTTTCGCAGTGCGCTGCATCAGGCAGTAACGCTGGGCTTGGGCCCCGATGTCCGTCTGGTTGAAGTGGCCAGCATTGCCGAGCTGGAAACCCGCCTCACCGAAAAATCCGACTGGGACCTGGTGCTGCTCGACCTGAACATGCCTGGCGCCTATGGGTTTTCGGGGCTGGTGCTGTTGCGCGGGCAATACCCGCAGATTCCCGTGGTGATGGTCTCGGCTCAGGAAGAAGCCGATGTGGTGGTGCGCTCCAAGGAGTTTGGCGCCAGCGGTTTCATTCCCAAATCGAGCTCCATGGAAAAGATCCAGAAAGCCGTGCGCGCGGTGCTGGAGGGCGATGTGTCCTGGCCGCCGCAAGCGTTTGAAGAGATCAACGTGTCCGACGAAGCCAAGGCTGCCCGCGATGGCCTGGCCAGCTTGACGCCCCAGCAGTTCCGGGTGCTCACCATGGTCTGCGAAGGCTTGTTGAACAAGCAGATCGCTTACGAGTTAAGCGTGTCGGAAGCGACCATCAAGGCCCACGTCACCGCGATCTTTCGCAAGCTGGGGGTGCGAACGCGAACCCAGGCGGCGTTGCTCTTGCAACAACTTGAGTCAATTTCGCAGCATTAAGCTATTGTCGATTCACGCTTTTTTGACTTTGCGTGATCTAGTTTTCCCACTTCTTTGGTTCAGTTGCCTACATCTATGTCGCCTTTCAAGGGTCAAACCGGTATCAAACGTATCTTTAACGCAGGGGGCTATTCCCTGGATGGCCTGCGCGCAGCCTTCACCGGTGAGGCGGCCTTCCGTCAGTTGGTGTTGCTGAACGTCATCCTGATCCCGCTGAGTTTTTTCCTGCATGTCAGCCGCGTCGAACGGGCGCTGTTGATCGCGGTGTGCCTGCTTGCGTTGATCGTCGAGTTGCTCAACTCGGCCGTGGAAGCGGCCATCGACCGCATTTCCCTGGACCGTCACCCACTGTCGAAAAACGCCAAGGACATGGGCAGCGCCGCGCAATTCGTGGCACTGACCATGATCACCCTGGTGTGGGCCGTGATCCTGATCTAAGCCTCAGGCAATGTTCGGCAGCACGATTTCGTCGCTGCGCTGAACCCCGGCGGTGAAGGCGCGGCACAGCTCGAGAAACTCGCGCATCGCCGAGGTCTGGTACTTCTGCTTGTGCCAGATGAAGTAGAACTGCCGGGCCAGGTCCAGGTCCGGGGTTTCTACCGGCACCAGGCTGCCGCGGCGGAAAGCATCGCGCAGCGCCAGCCGGGAAATGCAGCCAATCCCCAGCCCCGACTCCACCGCACGCTTGATCGCCTCGGTGTGTTCCAGCTCGAGGCGAATGTTCAGCGCGCTGCGATGATGGCGCATGGCCTGATCAAAGGTCAGGCGCGTGCCCGAGCCCTGTTCGCGCAGGATCCACGCTTCGTGGGTCAATTCTTCCATGCTGGCGACACCGCGCTGGGCCAGGTGATGCTGAGGCGCGCAAAATACCACCAGCTCATCTTCCACCCAGGTCTGCACTTCGATATCCGGGTGGCTGCAGTCGCCTTCGATTAGACCCAAGTCAATTTCATAATGCGCAACCTGGTGCACGATATGTGCAGTGTTCTGCACGTGCAGCTTCACCTGGCTCTCGGGGTGCTGCTGCATGAAGCTGCCGATCAGCAGCGTGGCCAGGTAATTGCCGATGGTCAGCGTGGCGCCGACGGCCAGTGAACCGAAGCCAGACTTGCCGTTGAGCAGGTCTTCGATCTCCTTGGCCTGGTCCAGCAGGGCTACCGCCTGGGGCAACAACTGACGGCCGAGGGCGTTGAGGCTCAGGCGTTTACCCGCCCGGTCGAATAACTGGCAGCTGGATTGACGCTCCAGCTCGGTGATTGAGGTGCTGGCGGCGGATTGAGATAAGGCCAGAAGGCCAGCAGCGCGTGAGACGCTTTCCTGCTGGGCGACGGCGACGAAGACTTGCAGCTGACGGAGAGTAAATCGCATATCGATATAACCGATAACCCTTATCTTAATAATCCAGTTAACAGATATTGTCGCCGCCATTAGAATGCTGTGCAATTGCGCACTTATCATTTTGGCGCAGACCCATCTCCAGGAGTCCCCCGTACATGAGCAACATGAACCACGAGCGTGTCCTCAGTGTTCATCACTGGAACGACACTCTGTTCAGCTTCAAGTGCACCCGCGATCCGGGCTTGCGCTTCGAGAACGGTCAGTTCGTGATGATCGGCCTGCAACAACCCAACGGCCGCCCGCTCATGCGCGCTTATTCGATTGCCAGCCCGAACTGGGAAGAGCATCTGGAGTTCTTCAGCATCAAGGTGCCTGATGGCCCGCTGACTTCCCAGTTGCAGCATCTGAAGGAAGGCGACGAGATCATCATCAGCAAAAAACCGACAGGCACCCTGGTGCTTGACGATTTGAAGCCGGGTAAACACCTGTACCTGCTCAGCACCGGTACCGGCCTTGCGCCATTTATGAGCGTGATCCAGGACCCGGAAACCTACGAGCGTTTCGAAAAAGTGATCCTGTGCCACGGCGTGCGTTACGTCAACGAAGTCGCCTACCGCGAATTCATCACCAAGCACCTGCCGCAGAATGAGTTCTTCGGCGAAGCCCTGCGTGAAAAGTTGATCTACTACCCCACCGTGACCCGCGAACCGTTCGAAAACCAAGGCCGTCTGACCGACCTGATGCGCAGTGGCAAGCTGTTCCGCGATATCGGCCTGCCACCGATCAACCCCCAGGACGACCGCGCCATGCTGTGCGGCAGCCCAAGCATGTTGGACGAGACCAGCGAAGTGTTGAACAGCTTCGGCCTGAAAGTTTCGCCACGCATGCGTGAGCCGGGTGACTACCTGATCGAACGCGCCTTCGTCGAGAAGTAAACGCGGTCAAAAAAATGTGGGAGGGGGCTTGCTCCCGATTGCTGAGTGTCAGTCAATGCATCCGGTGACTGACCCGCCGCTATCGGGAGCAAGCTCCCTCCCACATTGGTTTTTGGTTTATTTAGCTGCAATCACTTCCAGCACACAGATGACGCCCGCCTCGGGATAGTGCCAGCGCACATCCACGTCCCAGAACTGCGCGCCATATTCCCGCTCGGGCCCGGGCGTTTGATAGGCCGGCCGCGGGTCTTGCGCCAAACACTGTTCGATCAACGCCACCAGCGGTTCAGCAAGGCGCTGAGCGTGGTCTTGCGCCTGGTGCAGAGCCGTCTTCAGCCACTGCACGGGAATCAGTGGCGGCGTGCCATTGGCGATGCCGTTGGCGGCGTTGTCGACAATGTCGGCATACGGCACATACGGCTTGATATCCAGCACCGGCGTGCCATCGAGCAGATCGATCCCGGAGATCCACAACCGGCCCGGTTCGACCTTGTCCAGCTTCACCACCGACTGGCCAATCCCGTTGGGCCGATGGGTCGCACGGGTGGCAAACACGCCCATGGACTTATTGCCGCCCAGACGGGGCGGGCGCACTTTCAGGCGGGGTTTGTCTTCCAGGGCCCGGTGGAACAGAAACAGCAGCCACACATGGCTGACCTGCTCCAGGCCCTGCACCGCCTCGCCGTGGTCGAACGGCGCGACCAGCTCCAGCACGCCGCGGGCGGCAGGCGCCAGTTGCGGTTGGCGCGGGATGGCGAACTTCTCCTTGAAGCAGGAGCGCACGAAGCCGACGGGAGAGACCTGGTAACTCATGGCTTACGCGCGAACCCGCAGGGTCAGGCCCTTGAGGAAGTTGCGCAGCAACTGGTCGCCGCAGGTGCGGTAATTGGTGTGACCGAACTTGCGGAACAGCGCGCTCAGCTCAGGCTTGGACACCGGGAACTCGGCAGCCTTGAGGATGGCGTGCATGTCGTCTTCCTTCAGTTCGAAGGCCACGCGCAGCTTCTTGAGGATGATGTTGTTGGTCACCG
Organism: Pseudomonas sp. Y39-6; assembly: GCF_023651955.1. Classification (NCBI taxonomy): domain Bacteria; kingdom Pseudomonadati; phylum Pseudomonadota; class Gammaproteobacteria; order Pseudomonadales; family Pseudomonadaceae; genus Pseudomonas; species Pseudomonas sp. Y39-6. The sequence continues at coordinate 1,509,353 of NZ_CP069594.1, forward strand.
GGGTTTCGATCGGTTGCGGCGGACGGCTGTCGTCCTTGCCGCGCTTGAAAATCACCAGGCCGTCAAGGAAGTGCGCCATGACCTCGTCCGGGCAGAACACAAAGCCTTCTTCCTCGTCTTTCTTGAGGTAAGTCAGCAGGTCTTCCTTGGTCACGTCCATGCCGCCGAGTTTGATCAGCTCGACCATCTTGTTGTCGCTGATGTCGAGCATGTAGCGCACGCTGCGCAGTACGTCGTTGTGAATCATGGTGGGCAATCCTGGTTTTCAACGGTGGACACCGCCCACGCAGGCGGTGTCGAAAAAGGGGGAGTGGCTCAGAACTTCTCTTTGCCGGACAGGTAACGCCATTGGCCGACCGGCACCTTGCCGATGGACACGCCGCCGATGCGGATACGACGGATGGCGATGACTTTCAAGCCGACAGCTTCGCAGAACAAGGCGATCACCCCCGGTTGCGGGTTTTTCATCGCAAAGCGCAGGCGGTTTTCGTTCTGCCAGCTGGCTTTCACCGGTGGCAGCTCTTTGCCTTTGTAGGTCAGGCCATGGTTGAGGCGGTTCAGGCCGTGAGCAACCATGTCACCTTCGACCTCCACCACGTATTCCTGCTCGATCTTGGCGGCATCGGCGGTCAGTTTGCGCAGAATCTTCCAATCCTGGGTGAACACCAGCAGGCCGCTGGCCTTGGCTTGCAGGTCAGCGCTGGCGGTCAGGCGCAGGAAGTGACCCTTGAGCGGGCGCTTGCTGAAGCGGTGTTCTTCCGACAGCGTTTCGGCGCTGATCGACGCCATTGCCGTCTCGGCATCCACGCCCACCGGCGCGTGCAGCAGGATGGTCACAGGCTCTGGCGCGGTGGCCTTGGCCTCGGGGTCCAGTTCGACCTTCTGAGTGGTGACCTTGAACTGTGGCTCGTCGATCACTTCACCGTCCACCGAGACCCAGCCGCCTTCGATAAACAGCTCAGCCTCCCGACGGGAGCAACCGACCAGTTCGATAAGGCGTTTGGAGAGGCGTATGGGGTCAGTCATGACAAGGGCCGTAGCAAAAGGGGGCCGCTATTGTACCTGTGTGGGCGCGGTTAATCCCGGCCCCATTTCATTTAGCCCCGACGCGCCTCTTGCTGCACCTGGCGCAAACGCATGTGCAGCAGCGGATAAGGCTGCCCCAGGCCATCATGCTCCGTGCGGCCGATGACTTCAAAGCCTTGCTTGAAGTAAAAGCCCAGCGCCTGCGGGTTCTGTTCGTTGACGTCCAGCTCATCGGCGTTCATGCGCTCGATCGCGTAACGCAGCAATTGCCGGCCGAGGCCCTGGCCACGGTGCTGCGGGTCGATGAACAGCATCTCGACCTTGCCCGCGGCCACCCCGGCGAACCCGGTGATGCGCTGGCGCGTGTCCTTGGTGCAGATCAGCATCACCGCATCGAGGTAGCGGGTCAGCACCAGGTTTTTCAGCAGCGTGATGTAGCTGTCCGGCAGAAAGTCATGGGTGGCGCGCACCGACGCCTCCCAGATCCGCGCCAACTCGGCGTAGTCGCTGGTTTTTGGGGTGTGGATAACCGAATGCTGACGCATGCCCGCTGCCCTTTGTGGATGTTCGGTGTCGATGGGCAAAACGATAGACCTAAAAAAGCCCCGCATCTTGTCCAGAAGCAGGGCTTTTTCACTTTTTTATCCGCGCCTGATGCGATCAGTCGCGCTTTTCGGCCCACAGGTCGTATTCGTCGGCATCGGTCACGGTGCACCAGACCTTGTCACCCGGCTTCAAACCGCTGGCATCGTCGATAAATACGTTACCGTCGATTTCCGGGGCGTCGAAGAAGCAGCGGCCTACGGCGCCTTGCTCGTCGACTTCGTCGATCAGCACTTCGATTTCCTTGCCGATGCGCAGTTGCAGGCGCGCCGAGCTGATCGCCTGCTGGTGCGCCATGAAGCGCTCCCAACGGTCTTGCTTGACGTCATCCGGTACTACGGCCAGGTCCAGCAGGTTGGCCGGGGCGCCTTCGACCGGCGAGTACTGGAAGCAGCCGACGCGGTCCAGTTGGGCTTCGGTCAGCCAGTCGAGCAGGTACTGGAAGTCTTCTTCGGTTTCGCCCGGGAAGCCGACGATGAAGGTCGAACGGATGATCAGTTCCGGGCAGATCTCGCGCCAGTTCTTGATGCGCGCCAGGGTCTTGTCTTCGAAGGCCGGGCGTTTCATGGCCTTGAGCACTTTCGGGCTGGCGTGCTGGAACGGGATGTCCAGGTACGGCAGGATCTTGCCGGCGGCCATCAACGGGATCAACTCGTCCACGTGCGGGTACGGGTACACGTAATGCAGGCGCACCCACACGCCCAGGCTGCTGAGGGCTTCGCACAGCTCGGTCATGCGGGTTTTCACCGGCGCACCGTTCCAGAAGCCGGTGCGGTATTTCACGTCGACGCCGTAGGCGCTGGTGTCCTGGGAGATCACCAGCAGCTCTTTAACGCCAGATTTGACCAGGCGCTGGGCTTCGTCCAGCACATCGCCCACCGGGCGGCTGACCAGCTTGCCGCGCATCGACGGGATGATGCAGAAGCTGCAACTGTGGTTGCAGCCTTCGGAAATCTTCAGGTACGCGTAGTGGCGCGGGGTCAGCTTGATGCCTTGCGGCGGCACCAGGTCGATCAGCGGGTTGTGGTCCTGGCGCGGCGGCACCACTTGATGCACGGCGTTGACCACCTGCTCGTACTGCTGCGGACCGGTCACGGCCAGCACGCTCGGGTGTACGTTGCGGATATTGCCTTCTTCCACGCCCATGCAGCCGGTGACGATGACCTTGCCGTTTTCCTTGATGGCCTCGCCGATCACTTCCAGGGATTCCGCCTTGGCCGAGTCGATGAAGCCGCAGGTGTTGACCACCACCACGTCCGCGTCCTGGTAAGTGGACACGACGTCATAACCTTCCATGCGCAGTTGCGTCAGGATGCGTTCGGAGTCGACCAGAGCCTTCGGGCAGCCCAGGGAAACAAAGCCGACCTTGGGGTTGGCTTTTGCGATGGTGGTGGACATGTCTAACCTCGGTATTGAATGACGCCGCCAGTCGGGCACGACAAGGCGGTAGACGGGCACTTAGCGCGCTCGTAAAAGAGCATGCTTTTGTGCCTCTGATCAAAAAGTGCGCAATTCTAGCGACGGGCAACGCACTTGACCAGCTTTATGCAGGGAAATACGACGAGTGCTGCGCTATGCTTCGCGCCGTTGCGAACGGGTGAAATCCTTGGGTCAACAAAACGTCTGTTACGAGAAGTAAAACAGCGCATGCTAAGGTCAGCTTAGATGCGTTGTTTATAAGAGACCTCAGGTCATAGGGCAGGAGTGGTTGATGGGTCAGGCAAGTAGTCAGGCAGCGGGTGCCGAGCATTCCAATGCCAAGCCGATTGGCATGCTGGTGGCAGCGGTCGGGGTGGTTTATGGCGATATCGGGACCAGCCCGCTCTATACCCTTAAAGAGGTGTTCGGTGGAGGGTATGGGGTTCAGGTCAACCATGATGGTGTGTTGGGGATACTGGCGCTGATCTTCTGGTCGCTGATCTGGGTCGTTTCGATCAAGTACGTGTTGTTCATCCTGCGCGCCGATAACCAGGGCGAGGGCGGGATCATGGCCCTCACTGCGTTGGCGCGGCGAGCGGCGTCGCCGTATCCGAAGCTGCGTTCGGTGCTGGTGATTCTCGGGTTGATCGGCGCTGCGCTGTTTTACGGCGACAGCATGATCACCCCGGCAATCTCGGTGCTCTCGGCGGTAGAAGGCCTGGAACTGGCCTTCGAAGGGCTTGAACGCTGGGTCGTACCGCTGTCGCTGGTGGTGCTGGTGGGGCTGTTCCTGATCCAGAAACATGGCACCGACCGTATCGGCAAGCTGTTCGGGCCGGTCATGGTGTTGTGGTTCCTGGTGCTGGCGGGCCTGGGCGTGCATGGCATCAGCCAGCATCCGGAAGTGCTCAACGCATTGAACCCGGTGTGGGGTGTGCGTTTCTTCATGGTCCACCCTGGCATGGGTGTGGCGATTCTCGGCGCCGTGGTGCTGGCATTGACCGGTGCCGAAGCGCTGTACGCCGACATGGGCCACTTCGGGCGTAAACCCATTGCGCGTGCCTGGTTCGCCCTGGTGCTGCCGGCGCTAGTGCTCAACTATTTCGGCCAAGGTGCGTTGCTGCTGGAAAACCCCGAAGCGGCGCGTAACCCGTTCTACCTGCTCGCACCGAGCTGGGCGCTGATTCCGTTGGTGGTGTTGTCTACCCTGGCCACAGTGATTGCGTCCCAGGCGGTGATTTCCGGCGCGTTCTCCCTGACCCGTCAGGCGATCCAACTGGGTTACATCCCGCGCATGCACATTCAGCATACGTCCAGCGCCGAACAGGGCCAGATCTATATCGGCGCGGTGAATTGGTCGCTGATGGTCGGCGTGATCCTGCTGGTGCTGGGCTTCGAGTCGTCCAACGCGCTGGCTTCGGCCTACGGCGTGGCGGTGACCGGCACCATGCTGATCACCAGCATCCTGGTGTCGGCAGTGATGCTGTTGCTGTGGAAATGGCCACCGGTGTTGGCGATTCCGGTGCTGATCGGTTTCCTGTTGGTCGACGGGCTGTTCTTCGCCGCCAACGTGCCGAAAATCGTCCAGGGCGGTGCATTCCCGGTATTGGCGGGGATTGTGCTGTTTATCCTGATGACGACGTGGAAACGCGGCAAGGAACTGCTGATGGACCGCCTCGACGAGGGCGGCCTGCCGCTGCCGATCTTTATCAGCAGTATCCGCGTGCAGCCGCCCCATCGCGTGCAGGGCACCGCGGTGTTCCTCACCGCGCGGCCCGACGCGGTGCCCCATGCGCTGTTGCATAACCTGCTGCATAACCAAGTGTTGCACGAGCAAGTGGTGTTGCTGACGGTGGTCTACGAAGACATTCCCCGCGTTCCCGCCGCACGGCGCTTCGAGGTGGATGCCTACGGCGAAGGGTTCTTCCGCGTGATCCTGCACTTCGGTTTCACCGATGAGCCGGACGTGCCCGAAGCGCTGAAGCTGTGCCACCTCGATGATCTGGATTTCAGCCCGATGCGTACCACGTACTTCCTCAGCCGCGAAACGGTCATCGCCTCGCGCATCAAAGGCATGGCCCGTTGGCGCGAAGGCTTGTTCGCGTTCATGTTGAAGAATGCCAACGGCAACCTGCGGTTCTTCAAACTCCCGGTCAACCGGGTGATCGAGCTGGGCACCCAGGTCGAAATGTAAGCGGTTGTTGGACGGGAGCCGGCAATCGGCTCCCGCTTTGTCTTCTGAACCCTGTGCAATCCCCCGTTGTCGACTAGGCTCTAAGCACTGTTGTGTAGGAGCGGGCTTGCCCGCGAAAAACCTTAACGGTAACGCGTCGATCCTGGATAAACGCGGCGCCCATGAGGCTTTCGCGAGCAAGCGCGCTCCTACAGAAGTGCCCAAAAAGCCAAGAAGAGGTGCGCCATGAGTCAGTTGCTCGAACCGTATACCCTGCGCCAATTGACCCTGCTCAATCGCATTGCCGTGTCGCCGATGTGCCAGTACTCCAGCGTCGATGGCCTGGCCAACGACTGGCACCTGGTCCACCTCGGCAGCCGCGCTGTCGGCGGGGCGGGGCTGATTTTCACCGAAGCCACCGCCGTGACTGCCGAGGGCCGTATCACCGCCGAAGACCTGGGCCTGTGGAACGACGCACAGATCGCCCCGCTGCAACGCATCACGCGCTTTATCACTGCCCAGGGCGCCGTGGCCGGGATTCAACTGGCTCACGCCGGGCGCAAGGCCAGCACCCATCGGCCGTGGATCGGCAAACACGGCAGCCTCAAGCCGCAAGACGGCGGCTGGGTGCCGGTGGGGCCCTCGCCGATTGCCTTTGACCCGAACCATACGCAGCCCAGGTCGCTGGACGAGGCGCAGATCGAGCAAGTGATCGCCGACTTCGTCGCCGCCGCCAAGCGCGCGTTGACCGCCGGTTTCAAAGTGGTGGAGATCCACGCCGCTCACGGTTACCTGCTGCATCAATTCCTCTCGCCCATCAGCAATCAGCGTCAGGACCAGTACGGCGGCACCTTTGAAAACCGTATCCGCCTGGTGCTGCAAGTCACCGAAGCGGTGCGCGAAGTCTGGCCGCAAGACCTGCCGCTGTTTGTGCGGGTGTCAGCCACCGATTGGGTGGAGGACGGCTGGAACCCCGATGAAACCGTGGAACTGGCACGTCGCCTGAAAGCTTTGGGAGTCGACCTGATCGACGTGTCCTCCGGCGGCACCGCCGCCAACGCCGAGATCCCCATCGGCCCCGGCTACCAGACGCGGTTTGCCGAGCGTGTGCGCAAAGAGTCGGGCATCGCTACCGGCACCGTGGGCATGATTACCGAGCCGGCCCAGGCCGAACACATCCTGCGCACCTGCCAGGCCGACATCATCTTCCTCGCCCGCGAGCTGCTGCGTGACCCGTATTGGCCATTGCATGCCGACGATGACCTGGGCGGGCACAAGGCGACCTGGCCGGCCCAGTACCAGCGGGCGACCCATCGGGAGCAGCCGATTCATGAGTCTGATCTCAGGGATTGAGCCTTCTTAGGTTCCAACAAAACCCACCCTTATCCGGTGGGTTTTTTTTGCCAGGAGCTGTGGGATAGGGCTGTAGGTATTTATTCCTGACCCAATTATTTAAGTGAATACTCTAAAAAAATCCCACACGTCATGAGATTGTTTCTACGCTTAGAGTACGCCTGATTTCTGGCCCAGGGAGCCAGTCGGTTTGTCTACCGAGGCATTGCGCTTCACGGCAGGCGGGTAATGGGCACACGGAGTTTTTGATCGATATCAGGAGAAACAGTCCATGGCCAAGTCCTATGGTGTAGCGGGTGTGGTGGCGTCTTTTCTGACCCGCAGGGTGTCCTTGCGTGCCCGAAGGTTGAGTTCCGATGAAGCTGAATTGCTCGCACAGTATCGCGCCCTGACCGAGAACGATCAGGTGGCGATGCGCTATTTGATTGGGGCGATGAAGAGTGTGTCGCGGTTCTGAGCGGGCTGTGACCCCATGTGGGGGCGGGCAAGCCCGCGCTCACATGGTCGGTCACGGTGTCAGGTGTATTTACGCTGCTCCGGTGCCGGCGGGAAGTACTGATACAACCAGGTTTCACTCAAGGTGCGGTCCTGCGTGCGGATAAACAGGCGCAGTTCCACTGGCTCCACGCTGTCGCTGGTCGGGTACCAGTCGAAGAGGATGCGATAGCCCTTGATGCTGTCGAGCACCAGCACGCTGAAGTCTTTCACCTCGCCGTGGGAACAGGTCACCACCGGCTCGATCCCGGTGCCGGCTGCCAGGCGATCCAGGCCGCCGCCCTTGAAGTCCACGGCAAACCGCCGCGCCCAGACTGGCGGGTAATGTTCGCCCGGTGCCCAGCCTTCGGTGAAGCCGCCCATGCCTGAACGCGTGGCGTCGACTTGCGCCAACGGCGTGCTCACCGGTGGCAGGGCGCTCCAGTACAACTTGTAGCCATAGTTGAGTGAATCACCGGCGGCCACCGGTTTTTTCGGGGTCCAGAAGGCCACGATATTGTCCAGGGTCTCGCCGGTGGTCGGGATCTCCAGCAGGTCGATCGAGCCTTCGCCCCACGCGGTGGTCGGTTCGACCCACAGGCTTGGGCGCTTGCTGTACCAGTCGACGGTGTCCTGGTAGCTGGCGAATTCATGGTCGGTCTGCACCAGGCCGAAGCCTTTCGGGTCGGTGTCGGCGAACGCATTGAATTGCAGCTTGGCCGGGTTGTTCAGCGGGCGGCAGATCCACTCGCCGTTGCCGCGCCACATTGCCAGGCGGTCCGAGTCGTGGATCTGCGGGTGGATGGTGTCGCACATGCGCCGCTCGTGGGTGCCGCAACTGAACATGCTGGTCATCGGCGCGATGCCCAGTTGTTCGATGGCGGTGCGCGCATTGATATGGGCGTCGATTGCCATGACCACCTGGTTGGCCTGGCAGTCGATATCGAAACGGTAGGCGCCGGTGGCGCTCGGCGAGTCGAGCAGGGCGTAGACCACAAAGCTCGTGGCATTTTTATCCGGGGTTTCGAACCAGAACTGCGTGAAGTCGGGGAATTCCTCGCGCTTTTTCGCGTAGGTATCGATCGCCAGGCCGCGTGCGGAAAGGCCATATTGCCCCGTGGAATCCACCGCGCGGAAGTAGCTGGCGCCGAGAAACGACAGCACGTCATGGCGATCCAGTTCCGGCGCCTTGAACAGCTTGAAGCCGGAGAAACCCAGGTCGCCGGTCAGTTGTTGGGTGTCGACCGTGGTTTTTTCATAGTTGAACAGCGAAGGGCGGAAATGCACTTCGCGGGCCTCGCGGGTCGTGGGGTCGACGGCGTGCATGCGAACGGGCGTCTTGAAGCCCATGCCGACGTGGAAAAACTGCACGTCCAACTGGCCGTTCACTTCCTTCCACAGCGAGTGTTTGCCGTCGTAGCCGATGGCGTTGAAATTTTGCGGGGTCATGGTCGCCAGGGTGGGCGGCAGCACCTGTTTGGTGTCTTTATACGCGGTCCCGGCGAGTTGCCTGGCCTGGGTCTTCAGCGTTTCGAAGTCGAACGCCACGGCCTTGCCGTCGGCGGCGCGGTTCCCGGCCCAGGCTTGCGCAGCCAACAGGCCGCTGGCCGATAAACCGGTGTAAGCCGCAATGGCCATGGACGCTTTAAGCAAATTCCTGCGGTGCATAGAGACAACCTGTCGTGAGCAAATCCCGCGCCGGCCCTGGCGCGTGCTGGATCAAAGATAACGGTTCGGACATGCCTTCGGCCAAACGCAACGGACATTAAACAGACGCCGCATAGCTTAAGCGGTTCGATGGCGTAGGAAAAATGATTGATGGCGGGATGATGGCTTGGCAAATGCGACAAGACATTTCCGGGCTTTGAGTGAGCACATTACCCAGGAATTATGAAGATCCAATGTAGGCGGGGGCTTGCTCGCGACAGGCGCCTGGACACCGCGTTTAATCGGATGCCCCGCATTATCGTTGGCGTTCTTCGCGAGCAAGCTTGCTCCTACAGTCAAGGTATCAGGGCGAGGTTCAGTGCTTGAACATCACATGGCGCACGGTGGTGTAGTCCTCCAGCCCGTACATGGACATGTCCTTGCCATACCCCGACAGTTTCTGACCGCCGTGAGGCATTTCGCTGACGAGCATGAAGTGAGTGTTCACCCAGGTGCAGCCATACTGCAAGCGCGCAGCCAAGCGATGGGCGCGTCCCACGTCGGCGGTCCATACGGATGACGCCAGACCGTAGTCCGAATCGTTGGCCCAGCCCAGCACCTGTGCCTCATCGGCGAACTTGGTCACCGACACCACCGGCCCGAACACCTCGCGGCGCACGATTTCGTCGTCCTGCTGCGCATCGGCCAAAACCGTCGGCTCAAAGAAGAAGCCGTTGCCTTCCACCGCCTTGCCGCCGGTGACCAGGCGGATATGCGGCTGCGCCACGGCACGTTCGACGAAACCGGCCACGCGGTCGCGGTGTTGCGCGGTGATCAGCGGGCCCAGCTCGGTGGTCGGGTCATCCTGCAAGCCGTACTTGATACTGGCGACTGCCGCGCCGAGCTTCTCGACGAACGCATCGTAGATTTCCGCTTGGGCATAGATACGGCACGCCGCGGTGCAATCCTGGCCGGCGTTGTAGAAACCGAAGGTGCGGATGCCTTCCACCGCCGCGTCGATGTCCGCGTCGTTGAAGATGATCACCGGCGCCTTGCCGCCCAGTTCCATGTGCATGCGCTTCACGCGGTCGGCGGTGTTGGAAATGATGTTGGCGCCCGTGGCGATGGAGCCGGTCAGCGACACCATGCGTACTTTCGGGTGGTTCACCAACGGGCTGCCCACGGTGGGCCCACGGCCGAAGACCAGGTTGAGCACGCCGGCCGGGAAGATCTCCGACGCCAGTTCGACCATGCGCAATGCGGTCAGCGGGGTTTGTTCCGACGGCTTGAGCACCACGGTATTTCCGGCGGCCAGGGCTGGGGCGATTTTCCAGGCGACCATCATCAGCGGGTAGTTCCACGGGGCGATGGATGCGATCACGCCCACCGGATCGCGGCGGATCATCGAGGTGTGGCCCGGCAGGTATTCACCGCCGGCCGAGCCGCTCATGCAGCGGCTGGCACCGGCAAAAAAGCGGAACACGTCGGCAATCGCCGGGATCTCGTCGTTCAGTGCGGCGCTGTAGGGTTTGCCGCAGTTGTCCGATTCCAGCTTGGCCAGTTCTTCGCCGTGGGCTTCGATCACGTCCGCCAGTTTCAGCAGCAACAGCGAGCGATCCTTGGGCGTGGTCTGTGACCAGCTTTCAAACGCTGCATCGGCGGCCCGCACGGCGGCGTCGACCTGGGCTTCGCTGGCTTCGTTGATTTCCACCAGCACACGGCCCAACGCCGGGTTGAATACGGCCTGCGCCGGGCCTTCGCCTTTGACCAGTTGGCCGTTGATCAAGAGTTTGGTTTGCATGGTTCACTCCTCCAAAAAACTGTTGTTATTGCCCTGAAGAAACCGGCTCTGAGTGTGGGGGGGCACTTCTCCAATACCCACATTATTTACCGCCACTGCCTGCCACGCTTTCACCGCCGCGGGTCAGGTAATAGGCACCCAGAATCGGGAACATCGTCACGATCATCACCAGCATCGCCACCACGTTGGTCACCGGCACATCCCGTGGGCGACTCAACTGGTTGAGCAGCCACAGCGGCAAGGTGCGCTCATGCCCGGCGGTGAAGGTGGTGACGATGATTTCGTCGAACGACAGCGCAAACGCCAGCATGCCGCCGGCCAGCAGCGCCGAGCCGAGGTTGGGCATGATGATGTAGCGGAAGGTCTGCCAGCCGTCGGCGCCCAGGTCCATCGAGGCTTCGATCAGGCTGTGGGAGGTGCGGCGCAAGCGGGCGATGACGTTGTTGTAGACGATCACCACGCAGAAGGTCGCGTGGCCGACGATGATGGTGAACATCCCCGGCTCGATGCCCAGCGTCTTGAACGTCGCCAGCAGGGCGATACCGGTGATGATCCCCGGCAGCGCGATCGGCAGGATCAGCATCAGCGACACGCCTTGCTTGCCGAAGAACTCGCGGCGATACAGCGCGGCTGAAGCGAGGGTACCGAGCACCATGGCGATCAGGGTGGCGATGGCCGCGATCTGCAGCGACAGCTTGATCGCTTCGAGCACGTCCGGGCGGGCGAACGCCACGCTGAACCACCTCAGGGTGAAGCCCTGGGGTGGAAAGCTGAACGCTGCCTCTTCGGTGTTGAAGGCGTACAGGAAGATGATCAGGATCGGGAAGTGCAGAAACACCAAGCCGCCCCAGGCCGCGATCTTCAGGCCGATGGATGATTTCTCAGAGTGCATCGAAGGCCCCCAGGCGTTTGACGATGGACAGGTAAACCGCGATCAGCACGATCGGCACCAGGGTGAACGCCGCGGCCATGGGCATGTTGCCGATGGCGCCTTGCTGGGCGTACACCATGCCGCCGACGAAGTAACCCGGCGGCCCGACCAGCTGCGGCACGATGAAGTCGCCCAGGGTCAGCGAAAACGTGAAGATCGAACCGGCGGCAATCCCCGGCACCGACAGCGGCAGGATCACCTGCATGAAGGTCTGGCGCGGCTTGGCGCCCAGGTCGGCCGAGGCTTGCAGCAACGACGGCGGCAAACGCTCCAGCGACGCCTGGATCGGCAGGATCATGAACGGCAGCCAGATGTAGACGAACACCATGAACCGCCCCAGGTGCGAGGTGCTCAAGGTGCTGCCGCCCACGCCGGGGATTCCCAGCACGAACTGCAACAGCGGCTCCAGGCCCAGGTGCTGCACAAACCATTGCGCTACGCCGCCCTTGGCCAGCAGCAGGGTCCAGGCATATGCCTTGACGATGTAGCTGGCCCACATCGGCATCATCACCGCGATATAGAAGAACGCCTTGGTCCTGCCCGTGGTGTAGCGCGCCATGTAATAGGCGATGGGGAAGGCGACGATGGCGCTGGCGAGCGACACCACAATCGCCATGCTCAGGGTGCGCAGGATGATGTCGAAGTTCGATGGCTGGAACAGCGCGGCGAAGTTGGCCAGGGTCAGGTCCGGCGTGACCGCCATGGTGAAGTCGTCGAACGTGTAGAAGCCTTGCCACAGCAAGGTCAGCAACGAGCCCAGGTAGATCGCGCCGAACCAGATCAGCGGCGGTATCAGCAGCATTGCCAGGTAGAGGTTGGGTCTGCGATACAGCAGGTTGGAAAACCTGCGCATCGGCGTTTGGGTCAGGCTCATGTCACACCTCGCCTGCGTGGTCGGTCAGGGTGGTCATGGCGGCCCGCGCCCAGCGTGCAGTGATGGGCTGGCCGACCTGATAGCCGTTGCTGATGTCCAGCCACTGGTTATTCGCCTGGCTGATGTTCAACGCCTGGCCGTTCGCCAGTTTCAGTTCGTAGCGGGTGGCGCTGCCCTGGTACTGGATGTCATGCAACAGGCCGCTGATTTCCACTTCGTCGGCCGCCAGCGGGCCTTCGGCAAAGCGCACGTGCTCCGGGCGGATCGAGAACGGCTGCGGGCTGCCGCTGAGGCGCTGGGCCAACTCGCCGCGAATCACATTGGAGGTGCCGACGAATTCGGCGACGAACGCGGTGGCCGGTTTCATATAGAGGTTGCGCGGGGTGTCGACCTGTTCGATGCGGCCCTTGTTGAACACGGCCACGCGGTCGGACATCGACAGCGCTTCGGTCTGGTCGTGGGTCACGAAGATAAACGTGATGCCCAACTGACGTTGTAGCTTTTTCAGCTCGCTTTGCATCTGTTCGCGCAGCTTGAGGTCGAGGGCGCCCAGCGGTTCATCCAGCAGCAACACGCGCGGGCGATTGACCAGCGCGCGGGCCAGGGCGACCCGTTGGCGCTGGCCGCCGGAGAGCTGCACCGGCTTGCGCTCGCCGTAGCCGCCGAGGGCGACCATGGTCAGGGCTTCTTCGGCGCGGTCGAGGCGCTCGGTCTTGCCCACGCCTTTGACTTTCAGGCCGTAGGCCACGTTGTCGCGCACATTCATGTGGGGGAACAGCGCGTAATCCTGGAATACCGTGTTGACGTCACGCTGATACGGCGGCAAGCCGGCGGCTTCCTCGCCATGAATCCGGATCGAGCCTGCGCTCGGTTGCTCGAACCCGGCGATCAGGCGCAGGCAGGTGGTCTTGCCCGAGCCGGAAGGGCCGAGCATGGAAAAGAACTCGCCGTCCTGGATATCGATGGAAACCCGGTCAACGGCTTTCACTTCGCCGAACTGACGGGAAACGTGGGTGAATTGGACTGCAAGCGTCATGGTGCGGTGCTCCCAAAAGGCGCGGGTCGTCGCAGCGGCCCGGCCTGGACTTCTGAAAAAACAGAACATCGGTGAATGTGCTCAATGTGGGAGGGAGCAAGCCCCCTCCCACAGGGGGGATTAGCGCCCGCCCATGATCGCAATGTAATCCTGGGTCCAGCGACTGTACGGCACGAACTTGCCGCCCTCAGCCTGCGGGGTTTTCCAGAAGGCGATCTTGTCGAACTGGTCGAAGCCGTTGGTCTTGCAGCCCTCGGCGCCGAGCAATTCGCTGCCGGTGCAGGCCGCCGGCACCGCCGGCAGGGAGCCGAACCAGGCGGCGACATCGCCCTGGACCTTCGGCTGCAGCGACCAGTCCATCCATTTGTAGGCGCAGTTCGGGTGCTTGGCCTCGCTGTGCAGCATGGTGGTGTCGGCCCAGCCGGTGGCGCCTTCCTTGGGAATGGTCGAGGCAATCGGCTGCTTCTCGTTGATCAGGCCGTTGACCTGATACGGCCAGGCGCTGGAGGCGACCACGCCTTCGTTCTTGAAGTCACTCATCTGTACGGTGGTGTCGTGCCAGTAGCGGTGGATCAACGGTTGCTGTGCGCGCAACAGGTCGAGCACGGCTTTGTACTGGGTTTCGGTCAGTTCGTAGGGGCTCTGGATGCCCAGCTCCGGCTTGGTCGACTTGAGGTACAGCGCCGCATCGGCGATGTAGATCGGGCCGTCGTAGGCTTGCACGCGGCCTTTGTTCGGCTTGCCGTCCGGCAGGTTCTGCGCCTCGAACAACACATTCCAGCTGGTGGGCGCGGTCTTGAACACGTTGGTGTTGTACATCAGCACGTTCGGCCCCCACTGGTACGGAGTACCGTAGGTTTGCTGGCCGACCACGTACCACGGCGCGTCTTTCAGGCGCGGGTCGATAGTCTTCCAGTTGGGAATCAACGCGGTATTGATCGGCTGCACCCGCTTGCCGACGATCAACCGCAGCGACGCATCGCCTGACGCGGTGACCAGGTCGTAACCGCCCTTGGCCATCAAGCTGACCATTTCGTCAGAGGTGGCGGCGGTTTTCACATTGACCTTGCAGCCGGTTTCCTTCTCGAAACCTGTGACCCAGTCGTAAGCCTTGTCGCTTTCGCCCCGTTCGATATAGCCGGGCCAGGCGACGATATCCAACTGGCCTTCGCCGGCGCCTACCGCTTTGAGCGGTTCGGCGGCCTGCAGGCTGGCGCTGGCCAGCAGCGCGGTGGTCAGGGCACTGAGCAGTGCGGTCTTATGCGCGGACATGGGGAATCCCTCTTCTTTAATTATGGTCGGGGCAGTTTTTTGCAGCCGGTGACGCTTGAGCTTAGTTGTTGTTTTAAAGGTGCTGGCCGTGGCGGGCCATGATGTGCCGCACCACGCTGTAGTCCTGTAGCGAATCGCTGGACAGATCTTTGCCATACCCGGAGCGCTTCAAGCCGCCGTGGGGCATTTCGCTGACCAGCATGAAATGACTGTTGATCCAGGTGCAGCCGTATTGCAGGCGCGCCGCGACCTGCATGGCCTTGTCCAGGTTCTGCGTCCACACCGACGAGGCCAGGCCGTATTCGGAGTCGTTGGCCCAGTCCACCGCTTGTTCCAGTTCGTCGAAGCGGGTCACGGTGACCACCGGGCCGAACACTTCGCGCTGGACGATTTCATCACTTTGTTTACAGCCGGCGAGCAACGTCGGCTGATAAAAGAAGCCCGCGCCGGAATGCACGGCGGCGCCGGTGACGCGTTCGATATGCGGCTGGCCGAGGGCGCGTTCGACAAAGCTGGCGACGCGGTCGCGCTGGCGCGTGCTGATCAGCGGGCCGAGTTCGTTGTCGGCATCGCGCTTGCCGGCAAAGCGCAGGCTGCTGACCGCCGCGCCCAGGTCGGCGACCAATTTGTCGTGAATCCCCGCCTGGGCGTAGATACGGCACGCGGCGGTGCAGTCCTGGCCGGCGTTGTAGTAACCGTAGGCGCGCACGCCTTCGACCACGGCTTGCAGGTCGGCGTCGTTGCACACGATCACTGGCGCCTTGCCGCCCAGTTCCAGGTGCGTGCGTTTAAGGGTTTTCGACGCGGCTTGCAGGATCTTTTGTCCGGTGACGATATCGCCGGTCAACGACACCATCCGCACCTTCGGGTGGCTGACCAGATGGCTGCCGACGCCTTCGCCGCCGCCGCACACAATGTTGATCACCCCGCGCGGCAACAACTGGTTGAGCGCTGGAGCGAGGGCGAGGATCGACAGCGGCGTGTGTTCCGACGGCTTGAACACCAGGGTATTACCGGCGGCCAGGGCGGGAGCGATCTTCCACGCGGCCATCATCAGCGGGTAATTCCACGGCGCAATCGAGGCCACCACGCCAATCGGGTCACGCCGCACCATGCTGGTGTAGCCCGGCAGGTATTC
The DNA here is from genome assembly GCF_023651955.1 of Pseudomonas sp. Y39-6. Taxonomy (NCBI): domain Bacteria; kingdom Pseudomonadati; phylum Pseudomonadota; class Gammaproteobacteria; order Pseudomonadales; family Pseudomonadaceae; genus Pseudomonas; species Pseudomonas sp. Y39-6. The sequence goes on from NZ_CP069594.1 coordinate 1,525,100, forward strand.
GCCGCTGAGCTGGCCGGTCTGGCAGCGCACGGCGCCGGCAAAGAAGCGGAACACATCGACGGTGGCGCTCAAGTCATCCTGGCGGGCCAGGTGCAACGGTTTGCCGCAGTTCAGGGATTCGAGGCGGGCCAGGTAGTCGGCTTGGTGCTCGATGGCATTGGCGATGCCCAGCAGAATGTTCGAACGTTGCTGCGGCGTGGTGCGGGACCAGCCGGCAAATGCGCGGTGGGCGGCAAGGATCGCGGTTTCGACCTGTTCGATGCTGGCTTCGGCGATCTGAGTCAGCACTTCGCCCGTGGCTGGGTTGAGAATCGGTTCGACAAAGCCCTGGCCCTGGACCAGTTCGCCGTCGATCAGCAACGCAGTGAGCAGCGGGGTGGGCGCAGCGGACATTTTTCGCGATCTCTTTTCTTGTGTGGCCATGGGCGTTCTCTTACAAGGCGCCCGACTTTCTCTTATGGATGCACAGAGACTAGAGGTCAGGCGCGAGGTCAACAAATACTAAATACTGAATGCAGCATTCGATTAAATAGATGGCTTGCGCGGGTGCGGCTGTTCCCGCGCCACGGTCAGGAACGGGTCGACCAGCGCCGGGCGCGCGGTGCCACGGCGCCAGGCGAGGCCGACGTCGAGGGTCTGGCTGAGGTCGGCGATGGGGCGCGCTTCGATAATGTCGCCCTCCAGGGACCAGGGGCGGTAGGTCATGTCCGGCTGGATCGACACGCCCAGGCCGGCGGCCACCAGGCTGCGCACGGCTTCGGTGGAGGCGGTGCGCAAAGTGACGTGTGGTTGCAGGCAGGCAGAGGCCCACATGCGTTGAGCGTTGTGGCCCATTTCGTCGACGTTCAGCTGAATCAACGGCTCACGCGCCACATCGGCCAGGTTGATGCTGTCGTGCTCCAGCAGCGGATGTTGCGCCGGCAGCCACAGGCGGTGGGGCGAGTGGGTGAGTACTTCGGTCTGCAGGGCGTGGCGGTCTTCGAGGTTGGAGAGGATCAACACGCCCACATCGATCTCGCCGCTGACCAGCAAATGCTCGATGTACGGGCGCTCATCCTCCATCACGCGGATTTCCACATTGGGGTAGGCGCGTTGGAAGCGGGTGAGCAGGTCGGCCAGGTAATAACCGGCCACCAGGCTGGTCACGCCGACGATCAATTGCCCGGCCACCTGGTCGGTGCTCTGCTGCAGGCTGCGCTTGGCGTTGTCGACAGTGGCCAGGATCAAGTGCGCCTGGCGCAGGAACTGATGGCCCTGGTGGGTCAGGGTCATGCCCTTGGCGTGGCGGTTGAACAGGTTGACGCCGATTTCCTGCTCCAGTTGCTGGATCGCCAGGGTCAGGGTCGACTGCGAAATAAACGCGGTTTGCGCAGCGGCGGAGATCGAACCGGTCTCGGCCACGGCGATGAAGTGGCGGATCTGACGCAAGGTCATCATGCTGGAATTACCAGTGGGGTGTTTTTATCGATTTGCTCGAGTGTATATCGATTTAACCGAAGGATAGCCGCGTTACATCTGGAAGCACTCTAGATCGGGGTTTTTTGGCGCTAAGTTTTACGCTGGGAGTCTATTGGTCTTATGAACCCTGGTGTCTGGAGGCTACGCATGAATACCCGTGGATTACTCGAACAACTGCTCAAGTCTGGTCAGGACATGTTGCAGAACAAGGCCGGCGGCCAGCGCAAATCCGACGACAAAGGCGCCCTCGGCGGCCTGCTCGGCAGTGGCGGGCTCGGCAGTTTGCTCGGCGGCGCTGGTGGCGGGGCCCTGGCCGCTGGGGCCATGGGCCTGCTGCTGGGCAATAAAAAAGCGCGCAAATTCGGCGGCAAGGCCCTGACCTATGGCGGGTTGGCGGCATTGGGCGTGATCGCCTACAAAGCCTATGGCAACTGGCAGGCGCAACAGGCCAGCGCGCCCCAAGGCGAGCCGCAGACCATCGACCGCCTGCCGCCAGCCCAGGTCGAGCAACACAGCCAGGGCATCCTCAAGGCATTGGTGGCGGCGGCCAAGGCCGACGGGCATGTGGATGAGCGCGAGCGCGCGCTGATCGAAGGTGAATTCAACAAGCTGGATAACGACCGTGAATTGCAAAGCTGGCTGCACGGCGAGCTGAACAAACCCCTCGACCCGGCCGACGTGGCGCGGGCCGCCGGCACCCCGGAAATGGCCGCCGAGATGTACATCGCCAGTGTGATGCTGGTGGATGAGGAGAACTTTATGGAGAAGGCGTACCTGGATGAGCTGGCGCGACAGCTCAAGTTGGAGCCCGGTTTGAAGGTTGAATTGGAGAAACAGGTGCGCCAGGCGACGCTTTAGGGATCGTTCCCATGGATGGGCGCGATCAGGAGTGACAGGTCTATCGGGGGCGGCTAAGGAGGGCCCCATGGCGCGGCCAGTTGCAGCGTCATGAGGTAACGCTCCTCTGTGGGACGTCTATCGTCCTTGAATCGCCCAACCACCAGCATCACTTGATACTTGTCGCTCGCTCGCCAATAGGATGTGCCGCCTCGGTTCACATTGCGCAGCCGGGCACGCCATTCCGGGGTATCGGCGAACGGAGGGTTGGACGCAACTCGAATGGGTTCCCAGCCTGCCTTGCGCCATTGCTCCTGCAAGTCCAGTACGACCTTGAGGGTGTCGTCGAGCAGTAGTGGCTCTACTTGGGGAGACAAGCTGAGATCTGCGACTCGCATATCCTTATATCTAATCATGAAGAAACGCGCAGGCGGGCTCATAAACCCATACTGAGGGTCTATGAAACGCAGGCGAGCATCAGATTTCGGTACTGTTCCCCAATAATTTCCCGAAACGGCTGGGCCAATGCTTGCGCTGGAACGCTGACGCATGTCTTCCCAGGGCTCGCCTAGCATCAGCGCAATTTCCGGATCTTCCGCGCCCAGGCGTAGCGCTATCCATACGAGTGATGCGGCAACGACCAGTCCCGGTCCGCCACGTCGCCAACCTATCTTCGCGAGCCGGCTCATTGAACACCCCGGTTTTCAGCGATATCGTCTAGCGCCTGTTCGATTCGATGCCGCTCAGTACTGCGCAGCAGTGTGTGAAACCGCGCTGCAGCCTTGAGCACGAATGCCATACGCTGATCGATATTGGCTAGATTGGCGAAGGGGTTGTTGTTGAAATCAATGGTCCGACCTTCATCAGCGGGACTGCATTGGTTTGCCAGTGTCAGTTCAATGGCCTGAGCGATCCCGGACGGTATGCCCGTGACGTATGAAAGATGGTTGCTACGTAGCAGGGTCACGAGTTTTGGATCGCCGTACATGGTCGGTTGAAGAATGTTTCGTTGTTCGTGGTCAGCCAGATGCTCAATACTTTTGGCAATGTCTCCATCGTCAATCGCCTTGAAGGCCTGCAATATTTCCGGGTAATCCCCCCCAAACCTTAGCTTTTCCTGCCCCACCGACCACAACACCCGATCCTGTCCATCCTCATAAATGTTCTGGCGCGACCGCAAGCAGGTCTCAAGCAAGCCCAACCCCCGGTCCTCACCTTCAAGGGCGATGGCTACTTTGGTGATGCGAAAGCCCCTCAAACCGCCGCCGACGGTCCCGCCAGCGGTGGTCTTGGCTCCTCGGGTAATGAAATAGCGGCGCATGCCAGCGATGTCCTTTTGTTCGCAGGGACTAGCACGCTAGGCTCGGCGAGAAAAGCCTGGTAGTCGGACGCTTCGCGGGTTTTTGTAGGTTGGTTCTGTGAAAAGGGTGCCTCAGGCCACCCTCTAGGCATGCCTGCGCACGATGAAGATCGTTCTCACGTTCTGTGGAAACGATTTAACAAATCTATTTATGGCAGCCCCCACGGCCTGGATAATTCCAGTGTAATGAGGTACCGCTCTTCTGTGGGATGCCGATAGTCCTTGAAGCGCCCAACTACCAACATGACTTGGTATTTGTTTTCTGCCCGCCAGTAAGACTTGCCACCCCGGTTCACATTTCGCAATCGAGCACGCCATTCAGGTGTGTCGGCGAATGGAGGGTTGGAGGCGACTCGTATGGGCAGCCAGCCGGCATTGCTCCATTGTTTTTGCAAATACAGCACGACGTTGAGGGTGTCATCGAGCAATAGCGGTTCGATTTGGGGGGACATGCGGATACTACCAACGCGCTCCTTGTCGAAACTTACCGCGAGGAAGCGGGCAGGCGGGGTAACGAATCCATATTGAGGGTCTATGAAGCGTAGACGGGCATCGGACTTTGGTAGCCTCCCCCATATTTCTCCGGGAATAGCAGGGGCGATTGCTGCACTGGAGCGCTGACGCATGTCTTCCCAAGGCTCCCCAAGCATCAGTGCGATTTCTGGCGTACTGGTGAAGAAACGTATCATTCCTACCAGTAGTACGGCAGCGAACAATACAAGTGCGGCATGTCGCCAGTTTACTTGTGAGAGCCGGTTCATCGCATGCCCCGACCTGCAGCGACATCATCCAGCGCTTGTTCGATTCGATGCCGCTCACCGCTATTTAACAGCTTGTCAAATTGCGCGGCGGCCTTGAGCACGAAGGTCATGCGTTGATCGATATCGGCCAAGTTGGCGATGGGGTTGTTGCTGAACTCAATGACCCTGCCGTCATCAACAGAGCGGCATTGGCTTGCCAGCGTTAGCTCAATGGCTTGCGCGACTCCGGACGGTATGCCCGTGACGTATGAAAGATGGTTGCTACGTAGCAGAGCCACTAATTTTTGGTCGGTATACATGGTTGGCTGAAGGATATTTTGCTGTTCATGCCAAGCCAGATACTTAACACTTTCGGCGATATTTCCTTCGTCAATGGCCTGAAAGGCTTGCAGAATGTAGTCGTGGTCAAGCCCAAACCTTAAATTTTCCTGCCCCACCGGCCACAACACCCGCTGCAGCCCATCCTCAAAAATGTTCTGGCGCGAGGACAGGCAGGTCTCAAGCAACCCCAACCCCCGCTCCTTATAAAACGCATGCAACGGAAACACATCCAAAAACAGCGTGGTATTGCCCATCGCCATCATCTCGTACACATGTTGATAAAGCTGTTGCACGCTCGATAACGGTTCACCCTCGCGCCGCCAATCAACATCAGGCACCGGGTTATTACGGCTGGCCTGTTCATACTCCCGCAGGCGCCGCTCGTACTCCCGCAGCTTTGCCTGCCGTTCACGCTCCTCGGCGCTGAACAACCCCCAAACCCCTTTCCGGGCACTCCTTCGCAATTGCTCCGCCGCTTCAAATTCCGCCTGAATTTTCTCGATGGATTCTGCCGCGTGCAGCAAACCGCACCCCACTTGCTTGGAGGCAAACGCCGCAAGGCCCGCCCACTGAAAACGGTTGTCGAGGCGCCAGAGCTGGGCATACGCCGAGTTGATGAGCCGGTTGCGCAACCTGGGGTCGGCGATCAGCTTGCCGCCGGGGGCGATCACGTCTTCTGCCTGCTTCTGGTAGAAGCGCCAATTGCGCTCGCAGGCTGACTCGAGTATTTCGCTGAAAGCGGAAGGTGTTGAGCTCGGGGTAGGATTTCTCGCGGGTGTTGGCGCTGGCGCTTCCGATGCGGTCGCGCTTCGGCGGTGTGCCGCGGAGTCTTCAGCAGTAAGGGTCTGAAACCGCTCGAACTGGTCGGCCAGCAGGCGAGGGGGCGGGTCGCATTTACAGCGGCAGAGATCGTCCGAGAGCGCCACCCGTCGCCCTCGTGCCCACTGCTCCAGGCGCGGGCCAACACAGACTATGACTCCGGTGGTTTTGCATACCGGGCAAAGCACCTCATGACCTTCAAGGGCGATGTCCACTTGGGTGATGCGAAAGCCCGTCAAACCGCCGACGACGGTCCCGCCAGCGGTGGTCTTGGCTCCTCGGGTAATGAAATAGCGGCGCATGCCAGCGATGTCCTTTTGTTCGCAGGGACCAGCACGCTAGGCTCGGCGAGAAAAGCCCGGTAGTCGGACGCTTCGTGGGTTTTTGTAGGTTGGTTCTGTAATTACCTTCAGGGATGTTTTTGCATTCTGTGGGCACCACGTCGAAACCCATTGATAAATGAAGGCTTGTGCTCAGCTATACTCCCCCCATTTGAATGGCTCTTCGAGGAAACACTGTGAAGAATTGGACCTTGCGCCAGCGGATTTTGGCGAGCTTTGCGGTCATTGTCGCGATCATGCTGCTGATGGTTGTGGTGTCCTACTCGCGGTTGCTGAAGATCGAAGCCAGCCAGGAATCGGTCCGGGACGATGCGGTACCGGGGGTTTACCTCAGTTCGATGATCCGCAGCGCATGGGTCGACAGCTATCTGCTGACCATCGATATCATCGGCCTGCGCGCAGATAAAACCCTCACCAGTGCCGATAAGACGGACTTCAAGTCTTTCGAAGCGCGTATTGAACAGCAGATGGCCAATTACGAAAAAACCGTCAACAGCCAGGCTGATCGCATGGAGTTCGATAACTTCAAGGCGGCGCATATCAACTACAACAAGGCCCTCGCCGAGGTGCTGGCACGCATTGAAGCCAATGATTTGCCGGGTGCGAGCGTGCTGGTCGAAGAGCAATTGACGCCGATCTGGACCGAAGGGCGCATGAAGCTCAACGACATCATCACCGAAAACAAGAGCGTGTCTGACCGCGCCACATCGGCCATCGACGAGTCGGTGATGTCGGCCAAGCTCAGCATGGCGGTTTCGCTGATCATCGCCATCTTCGCCGCTGGCCTGTGCGGTCTGCTGTTGATGCGCGCAATCATGGCGCCGATGCAGCGTATCGTCGAGATCCTCGACGTTATGCGTACCGGTGACCTGAGCAAGCGCTTGAACCTGGAGCGCAAGGACGAATTCGGCGCGGTCGAAACCGGCTTCAACGACATGATGACCGAACTGACCGCCCTGGTGTCCCAGGCCCAGCGTTCGTCGGTGCAGGTGACTACCTCGGTCACCGAGATTGCCGCCACCTCCAAGCAACAACAGGCCACGGCCACGGAAACCGCGGCAACTACCACCGAGATCGGCGCTACTTCGCGGGAGATCGCCGCCACTTCCAAGGACTTGGTCCGTACCATGACCGAAGTCTCCACCGCCGCCGACCAGGCCTCGGTCGCCGCCGGTTCCGGCCAGCAAGGCCTGGCGCGCATGGAAGAAACCATGCACTCGGTGATGGGCGCGGCTGAGCTGGTCAACGCCAAGCTGGCGATCCTTAACGAGAAGGCCGGCAACATCAACCAGGTGGTGGTGACCATCGTCAAAGTTGCCGACCAGACCAACCTGTTGTCCCTCAACGCCGCCATCGAGGCCGAGAAGGCCGGTGAGTACGGCCGCGGTTTTGCCGTGGTGGCCACTGAAGTGCGCCGCCTGGCCGACCAGACCGCCGTGGCCACCTACGACATCGAGCAGATGGTGCGCGAGATCCAGTCGGCGGTGTCCGCCGGGGTGATGGGCATGGACAAGTTCTCCGAAGAAGTGCGCCGGGGCATGTTCGAGGTGCAGCAAGTGGGCGAGCAACTGTCGCAGATCATCCACCAGGTCCAGGCCCTGGCGCCGCGGGTGTTGATGGTCAACGAAGGCATGCAGGCCCAGGCCACCGGGGCCGAGCAGATCAACCACGCGCTGGTGCAATTGGGCGATGCCAGCAGCCAGACCGTGGAGTCCCTGCGCCAGGCCAGCTTTGCCATTGATGAACTGAGCCAGGTTGCGGTCGGTCTGCGCAGCGGCGTGTCGCGTTTCAAAGTCTGATGAGCGACCTCGCGGCTAAACTCGGCGTCGTCCCGGCAGCGAAAAAGGCGTTGTTCCTGGTGTTCCACATCGGTCACGAACGGTATGCCCTCAAGGCCACCGAAGTGGCCGAAGTGCTGCCGCGCCTGCCGCTCAAACCCATCGCCCATGCACCGCTGTGGGTGGCGGGTATCTTTGCCCATCGTGGCGCGATGGTGCCGGTCATCGACCTCAGTGCCTTGACCTTCGGCGAGCCGGCCCAGGCGCGGACCAGCACGCGGCTGGTGCTGGTCAACTATAAACCTGAGCCCTGGCTCGAGGCGCGTTGGCTGGGACTGATTCTGGAGCAGGCCACCGAGACCCTGCGTTGCGACCCGGCGGAGTTCAAACCCTACGGCCTGGACAATCCCCTGGCGCCCTACCTGGGGCCGGTGCGCGAAGATGCCTTGGGCTTGATGCAATGGATCGGCGTCGCGGATATGCTCACCGATGACGTGCGCGCCTTGCTGTTTTCTGCCGAGCCGAGCCTATGAGCAACGACCCGCGCTTCTTTGCCTTCTTGAAGGAACGCATTGGCCTGGACGTGGCCTCGGTGGGCGAAGCCATCATCGAACGCGCCGTGCGCCAGCGCAGCCAGGCCGTCGCGGCCCACACGGCGGATGAGTACTGGCAGCACCTGCAGCACTCCCACGACGAACAGCAAGCGCTGATCGAAGCGGTGATCGTGCCCGAGACCTGGTTTTTCCGTTACCCCGAATCCTTTGCGACCCTGGCCCGTCTGGCCAAGGCGCGCCTGGCCGAGATCAACCAGTTGCGCGCGCTGCGCATCCTCAGCCTGCCCTGTTCCACCGGCGAAGAACCCTATTCGATCGCCATGGCCTTGCTCGATGCCGGCCTGGCGCCGCACCAGTTCAAGGTGCAGGGCATGGACGTCAGCCCGCTGTCGGTGGAGCGTGCCCAGCGCGGCGTGTATGGCCGCAACTCGTTTCGCGGCGGCGACCTTGAGTTTCGCGACCGCCACTTCACCGAGCAGGCCGATGGTTATCGCATCGACGACCGCGTGCGCGAACAGGTGCGCCTGCAAGTCGGCAACCTGCTCGACCCGGGGTTGCTCGCCAATGAGCCGAGCTACGACTTTGTGTTTTGCCGCAACCTGCTGATCTATTTCGACCAACCCACGCAAAAACAAGTGTTCGACGTGCTCAAGAACCTGACCCACGTGGACGGCGTGCTGTTTATCGGCCCGGCCGAAGGCAGCCTGTTGGGGCGTCATGGCATGCGTTCGATCGGCGTGCCGCAGTCGTTTGCATTCAGCCGGCACACCGAGCCGGTCAAGCCTGAGCCGATATTCGTGCCGATACCCGCGCCCGCGCCTCGGCGCAGCATCGCAGCGGTCCCGCCCAAGCCGCGACCGTTCAGTACGCTCAATGCCCAGGTGGTGCCGATCAAGGCGCCAGCGTCGGAGGCCGGCGACCTGCTCAGCCAGATCGCGACCCTGGCCAACGAAGGCAAAAGCGCCGAGGCCCGTGCCGCCTGCGAGCGTTATTTAAGTCAACACCCGCCGGCCGCCCAGGTGTTTTACTGGTTGGGGCTGCTCAGCGATGTGGCCGGCAACGCCCTGGACGCCCAGGGGTTTTATCGAAAAGCCTTGTACCTGGAACCGCAGCATCCGCAGGCCCTGATGCAGCTGGCCGCGTTGCTCGAAGCCCAGGGCGACATTGCGGCGGCGCGTCGGTTGCAGGCGCGGGCCGCGCGTAGCGAGCTGACAGTGAGCAAAAACCATGAGTAGCCCCAACGCGCTCGACACTGCGGGCCTGGCCCTGACGATGGACGACACCCAGGCCATCGACGATTGCTGGAACCGGATCGGCATTCACGGCGACAAGTCCTGCCCGTTGCTGGCGGACCATATCCATTGCCGCAACTGCTCGGTGTACTCCGCCGCCGCTACCCGCTTGCTGGATCGCTATGCGTTGCAGCAGGACGATCATCGTCCGGTCGCCGATACCCAGGCGAACGAAGACATCGTCACCCGTTCCCTGCTGATATTCCGCCTCGGCGAAGAATGGCTGGGGATCGCCACCCGATGCCTGGTGGAAGTGGCAACCCTGCACCCGATCCATTCCCTGCCGCACCAACGTTCCCGCGCGTTGCTTGGCGTGGCGAACGTGCGCGGCGCGCTGGTGGCGTGCCTGTCGCTGGTCGAGCTGTTGGGCCTGGACGCCATCAACCACGGCACGCCGGGCGGGCGCATCATGCCGCGCATGTTGATCATCGCCGCGCAGGATGGCCCGGTGGTGGTGCCGGTGGATGAAGTCGACGGTATCCATGCCATCGATGAGCGTACTTTGACGGCGGCATCAGCCTCCGGCACCCAGGCCAGCGGCCGCTTCACTCAGGGCGTGTTGCAGTGGAAGGGCCGTAGCCTGCGTTGGCTGGACGAGGCTCAGTTGCTGTCTGCCGTGACCCGGAGCCTCACATGACCCCCGACCAGATGCGCGATGCTTCGCTGCTGGAATTGTTCAGTCTGGAAGCCGATGCCCAGACCCAGATACTGAGCGCGGGCCTGCTGGCCCTGGAGCGCAACCCGACCCAGGCCGACCAGCTCGAAGCCTGCATGCGCGCCGCGCACTCGCTCAAAGGCGCGGCGCGGATTGTCGGGGTGGACGCCGGGGTCAGCGTGTCCCATGTCATGGAGGATTGCCTGGTCAGCGCCCAGGAAAGTCGCCTGTATCTGCAGCCGGAACACATCGACGCGCTGTTGCAAGGCACCGACCTGCTGATGCGTATCGCCACGCCGGGCAACACCGTGGGGCCGGCGGATGTCGAGGCATATGTGGCCTTGATGGAGCGCCTGCTCGACCCGTCGCCGCCCACCGCCAAGGTGGCGCCGCCGCCCGCGCCTGCCCCAGCGCCCGCCCCGCTGATTGAAGCGCTGCCCGCCGAACCCGAGCCTGCGCTGTCCCTCGGCAGCGAACCGCTGCGTCAGAACAAGCGCATGACCGAAGGCGGCGAGCGCGTACTGCGTGTGACCGCCGAGCGTTTGAACAGCCTGCTGGACCTGTCGAGCAAATCCCTGGTCGAAACCCAGCGACTCAAGCCATACCTGGCCAGCCTGCAACGCCTCAAGCGTGTGCAGGGTAACGGTGTGCGTGCGCTGGACCACCTCGATGGTCACCTCAAGACCCTCGACTTGAGCCTGGAAGCCCAGGAGTCCCTGGCCGATGCCCGCCGCTTGCTGAGCGAAGCCCAAGCCCTGCTGGCGGAAAAAACCGCTGAGCTCGATGAGTTCGGCTGGCAGGCCGGGCAACGCGCCCAGGTGCTTTACGACACCGCGCTGGCCTGCCGCATGCGCCCGTTTGCCGATGTGCTCGCCGGCCAGGTCCGCATGGTGCGCGACCTCGGCCGCAGCCTGGGCAAGCAGGTGCGCCTGGAGATCGAGGGCGAAAAGACCCAGGTCGACCGCGATGTGCTGGAGAAGCTCGAAGCGCCGCTCACCCACTTATTGCGCAATGCCGTCGACCACGGCATCGAAACGCCGGAACAACGCCTGCTGGCGGGCAAGCCGGCCGAAGGCTTGATCCGCTTGCGGGCCTCCCACCAGGCCGGTTTGCTGGTGCTGGAACTGAGCGACGACGGAAATGGCGTCGACCTCGAACGCCTGCGTGGCACGATCGTTGATCGGCATCTGTCGACGGTGGAAACCGCCTTGAACCTCAGCGAGGAGGAGTTGCTGACGTTCCTGTTCCTGCCGGGCTTCAGCCTGCGCGACAAGGTCACCGAAGTCTCCGGGCGCGGCGTCGGCCTGGATGCGGTGCAGCATATGGTCCGCCAACTGCGCGGCGCGGTGGTGCTGGAGCAAGCGGCGGGGCAGGGCAGCCGTTTCCATCTGGAAGTGCCGTTGACCCTGTCGGTGGTGCGCAGCCTGGTGGTGGAAGTCGGCGAAGAAGCCTATGCCTTCCCGCTGGCGCATATCGAGCGCATGTGCGACCTGGCGCCCGACGACATTGTGCAGCTCGAAGGCCGCCAGCATTTCTGGCACGAAGGCCGGCATGTCGGCCTGGTCGCCGCCAGCCAGCTGTTGCAGCGCCCGCCGGGGCAAGGTAATGACGAGACGTTGAAGGTGGTGGTGATCCGCGAGCGCGATGCGGTGTATGGCATTGCCGTGGAGCGTTTTATCGGCGAACGCACGTTGGTGGTGCTGCCGCTGGATGATCGGTTGGGCAAGGTCCAGGATATTTCCGCCGGGGCGTTGCTGGACGATGGCTCGGTGGTGTTGATCGTCGACGTCGAAGATATGCTGCGCTCGGTGGACAAGCTGCTCAATACCGGCCGCCTGGAGCGTATCGCCCGGCGCAGCCAGCAGGCCGCCGAAGCCCCGCGCAAACGCGTGCTGGTGGTGGACGATTCGCTCACCGTGCGTGAATTGCAGCGTAAATTGCTGCTTAACCGCGGTTATGAAGTGGCCGTCGCCGTCGATGGCATGGACGGCTGGAACGCCTTGCGTTCCGAGGACTTCGACCTGCTCATCACTGACATTGATATGCCTCGTATGGACGGGATCGAATTGGTCACACTCTTGCGCCGGGATGCTCGCCTGCAATCGTTGCCGGTGATGGTGGTGTCTTACAAGGACCGCGAAGAAGACCGACGCCGTGGACTCGACGCCGGCGCCGATTACTATCTGGCCAAAGCCAGTTTCCACGATGACGCCCTCCTTGATGCCGTAGTGGAACTGATCGGAGGCGCGCGGGCATGAGGATTGCAATCGTCAATGACATGCCCATGGCCGTGGAGGCGTTACGCCGCGCCGTGAGCTTCGAGCCCGCGCACCAGGTGGTGTGGGTAGCCAGTAATGGCCTGGAAGCGGTGCAGCGTTGCGCCGAATTGACCCCGGACCTGATCCTGATGGACCTGATTATGCCGGTGATGGACGGCGTGGAAGCCACCCGGCGGATCATGGCCGAGAGCCCGTGCGCGATTGTGATCGTCACCGTCGACCGCCAGGCCAATGTCAGCCGGGTGTTCGAAGCCATGGGCCATGGCGCCCTGGATGTGGTGGATACACCGGCCCTGGGCGTCGGCAATCCCAAGGACGCCGCCGCGCCGTTGTTGCGCAAGATCCTCAATATAGGTTGGCTGATCGGCCAGCGCGGCAGCCGTGTGCGCGCCGAAACCGCGCCGCCGCGCAGCACCGGCAAACGCCAGAGCCTGGTGGCGATCGGTTCTTCGGCCGGCGGCCCGGCGGCCCTGGAAGTCCTGCTCAAGGGCCTGCCCCGGGACTTTCCCGCCGCCATCGTGCTGGTGCAGCATGTGGACCAGGTGTTCGCCGCCGGCATGGCCGAGTGGCTGAGCAGCGCCTCCGGCCTGCCGGTGCGCCTGGCCCGCGAGGGGGAGCCGCCACAAAGCGGGGTCGTGCTGCTGGCCGGCACCAATCACCACATTCGTCTGTTGAAAAATGGCACGCTAGCCTATACAGCCGAGCCGGTGAACGAGATTTACCGGCCGTCCATCGATGTGTTTTTCGAAAGTGTGGCCAGCCACTGGAATGGTGATGCCGTCGGCGTGCTGCTGACCGGCATGGGTCGCGACGGAGCCCAGGGGCTCAAATTAATGCGGGAACAAGGATATCTGACCATCGCCCAGGACCAGCAGAGTTCGGCGGTGTATGGCATGCCCAAAGCGGCGGCGGCGATTGACGCTGCTGTTGAAATTCGCCCACTGGACAGAATTGCGCCCCGACTGCTGGAGGTATTTGCAAAATGATCAATATCCCCGGCGGTGCTGGTTTGCGGGCAGTAATTCAGGTGATTGCAGATGAATGATTTACAGATCGACGGCATCAAGACCGACGAAAATGCCGCCATGGTGTTGCTGGTCGACGACCAGGCCATGATCGGCGAAGCCGTGCGGCGTGGCCTGGCCCATGAAGAAAACATCGACTTCCACTTTTGCGCCGACCCGCACCAGGCCATCGCCCAGGCGATCCGCATCAAACCCACGGTGATTCTGCAGGACCTGGTGATGCCCGGCCTGGATGGCCTGACGCTGGTGCGCGAATACCGCAACCACCCGGCCACGCAGAACATCCCGATCATTGTGCTCTCCACCAAGGAAGACCCTCTGATCAAAAGCGCGGCGTTCTCGGCCGGCGCCAATGATTATCTGGTCAAGCTGCCGGACAACATCGAGCTGGTGGCGCGTATCCGCTATCACTCGCGCTCCTACATGACCCTGTTGCAGCGTGATGCGGCCTATCGCGCGCTGCGCGTCAGCCAGCAGCAACTGTTGGACACCAACCTGGTACTGCAACGGCTGATGAACTCCGACGGCCTCACCGGGCTGTCCAACCGCCGGCATTTCGACGAATACCTGGAACTGGAATGGCGCCGCGCCATGCGGGACCAGACCCAATTGTCGCTGCTGATGATCGACGTGGACTTCTTCAAGACCTACAACGACAGCTTCGGCCACGTTGAAGGCGACGAAGCCCTGCGCAAGGTTGCCGCCAGCATCCGTGAAGCCAGCAGCCGGCCTTCGGACCTGCCGGCGCGCTACGGCGGCGAAGAGTTCGCCCTGGTGCTGCCGAGCACTTCGCCGGGTGGCGCACGGCTGGTCGCCGAAAAACTGCGCATGGCCGTCGCCGCCCTGAAAATCCCGCACATCGCCCCGGCCGAGGGTGCGAGCCTGACCATCAGCATCGGCCTGTCGACCATGACGCCGGTGCAAGGCACCGATTGCCGCCAGTTGATCATGGCGGCGGACAAGGGGCTGTATACGGCCAAGAACAACGGGCGCAATCAAGTCGGTATCGAGTAATCCGAGGCCAGTGCCGGTCCAAATGTGCGAGGGGCGGCGCGACGACTCGGCTTGCCCCTCGATGGCGGTGTGACAGTCACCGGGTGTAGGGCTGACACACCGCCATCGGGGGCAAGCCCCCTCTCACAGTGGATATTCACTGTTCTTGAACCTGCCTTTTCGCCAAGCGGACTGCCGTTTGCGCACGTTTGTCGTTATACTCGTCGGCTTTCAAAAGTTCGCCAACGAGTGCTGCCCGCCATGGAAATCAACCCGATCCTTAACACCATCAAGGACCTGTCCGAGCGCTCCGAAACTATTCGGGGGTATCTTTGACTACGATCAAAAGCATGAGCGTCTGACCGAAGTCAATCGCGAGCTTGAAGATCCGAGTGTCTGGAACAAACCCGAATACGCCCAGGAACTGGGCCGCGAGCGCGCAGCGCTGGCGCAGATCGTCGACACTCTCGACGAACTGAACACCGGTCTGGCCGATTGCCGCGACCTGCTGGACATGGCTGTCGAAGAAAACGACGAAGGCGCGGTAGGCGATGTCGTCGCCGAGCTGGCCCGTCTCGAGGAAAACCTCGCCAAGCTTGAATTCCGCCGCATGTTCAGCCACGAAATGGACCCGAACAACGCCTACCTGGACATCCAGGCCGGTTCCGGCGGCACCGAAGCCCAGGACTGGGCCAACATCCTGCTGCGCATGTACCTGCGCTGGGCCGACAAACGCGGTTTCGACGCGACCATCATGGAGCTGTCGGCCGGTGAAGTCGCCGGCATCAAAGGCGCCACCGTTCACATCAAGGGTGAATACGCCTTCGGCTGGCTGCGTACCGAGATCGGCGTGCATCGCCTGGTGCGCAAGAGCCCGTTCGACTCCGGCAATCGCCGCCACACCTCGTTCTGCGCGGTGTTCGTCTCGCCCGAGATCGACGACAAGGTGGAAATCGAGATCAACCCGGCCGACCTGCGGATCGACACCTATCGCTCCTCCGGTGCCGGTGGCCAGCACGTAAACACCACCGACTCGGCGGTACGTATCACCCACGTGCCGACCAACACCGTGGTCAGTTGCCAGAACGAACGTTCCCAGCACGCGAACAAGGACACCGCCATGAAAATGCTGCGGGCCAAGTTGTACGAGCAGGAAATGCAGAAGCGCAACGCCGCTTCCCAGGCGCTGGAAGACACCAAGTCGGATATCGGCTGGGGTCACCAGATCCGTTCCTATGTTCTGGACGCGTCGCGGATCAAGGATCTGCGCACTAACATCGAACGCAGCGACTGCGACAAGGTGCTCGACGGCGACATCGACGAATACCTGGAAGCCAGCCTGAAATCGGGGCTGTAAACCGCCAGCCCGACCTCAAGTCCCCCGTCAGTGGCGGGGGCAACGAACCTGTGATGGAAAATTTAAAGACATGAGCGACCAACAACTCGACCCGCAAGCCCTGCAACAGGAAGAAAACTCCCTGATCGCCCTGCGCAAGGAAAAGCTTGCTGCCGAGCGCGCCAAGGGCAATGCCTTCCCCAACGACTTCCGCCGCGATGCCTACTGCGAAGACTTGCAGAAACAGTACGCGGACAAGACCAAGGAAGAGCTGGCAGAGGCTGCGATCCCGGTCAAGGTGGCAGGTCGCATCATGCTCAACCGTGGCTCGTTCATGGTGATCCAGGACATGTCCGGGCGCATCCAGGTCTACGTCAACCGCAAGACCCTGCCGGAAGAAACCCTGGCCGCCGTGAAAACCTGGGACCTGGGCGACATCATCGCCGCCGAAGGCACCCTGGCCCGTTCCGGCAAGGGCGACCTGTACGTTGAAATGACCAGCGTGCGCCTGCTGACCAAATCCCTGCGCCCGCTGCCGGACAAGCACCACGGCCTGTCCGACACCGAGCAGCGTTATCGCCAGCGCTACGTTGACCTGATCGTCAACGAAGACGTGCGCCACACCTTCCGCGTGCGTTCGCAAGTGATTGCCCACACCCGCGCCTTCCTGATGAAGCGTGACTTCCTGGAAGTGGAAACGCCGATGCTGCAGACCATCCCCGGTGGTGCCGCAGCCAAGCCGTTCGAAACCCACCACAACGCGCTGGACATGGAAATGTTCCTGCGGATCGCGCCGGAGCTGTACCTCAAGCGCCTCGTGGTCGGCGGCTTCGAAAAAGTCTTCGAGATCAACCGCAACTTCCGCAACGAAGGCGTCTCGACCCGGCACAACCCTGAGTTCACCATGTTGGAGTTCTACCAGGCCTACGCCGACTACGAAGACAACATGGACCTGACCGAAGAACTGTTCCGCGAACTGGCGCAGCTGGTCCTGGGCAGCACCGACGTGCCGTATGGCGACAAGGTGTTCCACTTCGGCGAGCCGTTCGTGCGGCTGTCGGTGTTCGACTCGATCCTCAAGTACAACCCCGAGTTGACTGCCGACGACCTGACCGACATCGACAAGGCCCGCGCCATCGCCAAGAAAGCCGGCGCCAAGGTGCTGGGCTTCGAAGGCCTGGGCAAGCTGCAGGTGATGATTTTCGAAGAGCTGGTGGAGCACAAGCTGGAACAGCCGCACTTCATTACCCAGTACCCGTTCGAAGTGTCGCCGCTGGCCCGTCGCAACGATGACAACCCGAACGTCACCGACCGTTTCGAACTGTTCATCGGCGGCCGCGAAATCGCCAACGCCTACTCCGAGCTCAACGACGCGGAAGACCAGGCCGAGCGCTTCATGGCCCAGGTGGCCGACAAGGACGCCGGCGACGACGAAGCCATGCACTACGACGCCGACTTCGTGCGCGCCCTGGAGTACGGCATGCCGCCGACCGCGGGCGAAGGCATCGGCATCGACCGCCTGGTGATGTTGCTGACCAACTCGCCGTCGATCCGCGACGTGATCTTGTTCCCGCATATGCGGCCACAAGCGTAACCGTAGCGAAATTCGAAGCCGCCTTTTATAAGGCGGCTTTTTTATGTGGCGTAAATAAGCGTCAAGCAAACAGCGCCAGGTTTTGATCTTTTCAAGGATGTGTGTCGTGAACCGCGTAATCGCTCAGGAAGGAGCCGCTGGCATTGCCGCTGCCGTGGCTGAAAGTGTCCAGTACCAGGGCCGCAAGGCCAGTCGTCGGGGCAGCGAGCAACGCAGGCAAGATATTCTCGATGCCGCCATGCGTATCGTGGTGCGTGATGGCGTGCGAGCCGTGCGTCACCGTGCCGTGGCGGCGGAAGCTGGGGTGCCCCTGTCGGCGACCACCTATTACTTCAAGGACATCGATGACCTGCTCACCGATACCTTCGCCCAATACGTCGAGCGCAGCGCCGCATTCATGGGCAAGCTGTGGGTGCGTAACGAAGGCTTGTTGCGCGAGATGGTCGCGTATGGCGATGGCAGCCCGGAGTCGCGTTCGCAACTGGCCGATGACATTGCGCGGTTGACCGCCGATTACGTGCAGCGCCAATTGAGCAATCGTCGCGAGTACTTGATGGCCGAACAGGCCTTTCGCCAGGAAGCCTTGCTCAACCCGCGCCTGGCCGAGCTGGTGCGTTCTCACCAGCAGATCCTGTTGCAGGGCACCGGGCAGTTTTTCCAGGTATTGGGCTCGCGCGAGCCGCAACAGGATGCCAAAGTGTTGACGGCGATTATCGGTCGGATGGAATATCAGGGCCTGCTGGACGGCGCGGAACCGCTGAGCGCTGACGACATGCTTGAGATCCTCAAGCGTTACATGCATTTGGTGTTGGCCTCGGTCTGACACCGGGAGTGTCCAATGAAAGCCTGGCGTGTCGCGGTCGTCGCCTTGTCGTTCCTCTTCCTCAGCGGTTGCCTGGTGACCTTCAAGGAACCGCTGCCGGCCAGCGAGGCGGCGCCCGCTGCGCTGGTGGGCCAATGGACGAGCAAGAATGCCTGGGGCGAGCCGCTCAACCTGCAGATCAGCCGCGCCGGCAAACACCGCTACAAAGCCGTGAGCTACCCTCAGGCCAAGCCCGGCCAGCGTGATGAGTACGTGTTCAGCGTCTCGCGCCATGGCAATCGCTGGTATCTGTCGGCGCCGTTGCCGGGCAAACTCGGTGGGCATTACGTCCTGGCGGGGTTCGAACTCGACGAAACGCACGAATTAGTGGTCTATAACCTCGACCTCGAGCAAATTCACCAGGCCATCGGGCAGCGGTCGTTGCACGGCAGCACCGTGGACACCGTGGAAGGCCCCGGCGTACTGGTCGACAGCCCGATGGACCAGGTGTTTGCCTACCTGGATGACCCGGCCAATGCCGATGTGTTCGTTGAAGCTGCGCGCTACCGGCGTGCGGATAAATAACGTTTAAAGAGGAAGTACCGGGTGGACGATTACCAGCAGACGATACGCAGTTTGTCCGATCGCATTGTGCTGGCGCAAACACCGATCCGCGTCCTCGACGCAGTGAAATGGGACGACAACATTCGCCAAGGCTTCCTCAAGGCCAAGGGCAAGGCAATGCCCGCGGTAGACCGCGATTACTACCTGAACCGGCCGCTGTCGTTCGATTCGAGCGCGGTGAAGCTGGAGTTCCAGAACATCGAGCGCGACATCACCCGCCGCCTCGGCCAGTTCAGCCCCGTGGGGCAGATCATGCGCCGCATGTGCCGGGAGTACCGCATGGTGGTGCGTATGCTCGAAGCGCGCGGCACCGAGGATTTCGGCCTGATTTCCCAGGAACTCTACGGCGCCGCCTCCGATGCCTTCCATGCCGGCGACCCGACCCTGGCCGACCTGGGCCTGATGCTCTCCGACTACCTGAACAATATCGACGTGCGTGGCGACCTGAAGGACGAGGCCAAGACCCTCACCGCCAAGGACGCGGTCAGCCTGCTGCAAACCCGTCTGAACAAGGTGTTTGGCGAGGCCGAGGAAACCATCCGCGTGTTCGAGTCCGACGGCATCGTCGCCGACGCAGCGGCGGGGGCCGACTACATCAAGATCCGCGCCGATGCGATGTTCAACGAGCGCGACGTGCGCGCCCTCGAAGTGCATGAAGGCCTGGTGCATGTGGGCACCACCCTCAACGGCCTGAACCAGCCGATCTGCACCTTCCTGTCCAAGGGCCCGCCATCGTCGACCGTGACCCAGGAAGGCCTTGCGATCCTGATGGAAATCATCACCTTCGCCTCCTACCCGAGTCGCTTGCGCAAGCTGACCAACCGCACCCGTGCCATCCACATGGTGGAAGAGGGCGCCGATTTCCTGCAGGTGTTCGAGTTCTTCCGCGAGCAAGGTTTTGAAATGGCCGAGAGCTACGGCAACGCCAGCCGGGTGTTTCGCGGCTCGGTGCCGAACGGTCTGCCGTTTACCAAGGATTTGTCCTACCTCAAGGGCTTTATCATGGTCTACAACTACATCCAGCTGGCCGTGCGCAAAGGCAAGCTGGAACAAGTGCCGTTGCTGTTCTGCGGCAAGACCACCCTGGAAGACATGCGTACCCTGCGCCAACTGATCGACGAAGGCCTGGTGGTGCCGCCCAAATACCTGCCGGAGCAGTTCCGCGACATGAACGCCCTGGCGGCGTGGATGTGTTTCTCCAACTTCCTCAACCATTTGAGCCTGGATCGGATCGAGGCGGATTACTCCAACATCCTGTAAAGGCTGAACTGACCCAACCGGTCCAACAAGGTGGGAGGGGGCGTGCTCCCACCTTGTTGGACCTGCACACGCCTGAACATTTCGACTATCAGCGAGGCTTCAACGGATGAGAATCCTCGGCATTCTTTGCCTGTTACTCACACTGAACGGCTGCAGCTCCCTGCTGTTCTACCCGGAGCCCGGCTTGCCGTTCACGCCGCAAAAGGCGCACCTGGCGTATCGCGACGTCACGCTCACCACCGCCGATGGCGTCAAGCTGCATGCCTGGTGGCTGCCGGCCAAGCCGGGAGTGCCGCTCAAGGGCACGGTGCTGCACCTGCACGGCAACGGCGGCAACCTGGCCTGGCACCTGGGCGGCAGTTGGTGGTTGCCGGAGCAGGGCTATCAAGTGCTGTTGCTGGACTATCGCGGCTATGGGCTGTCGCAAGGCAAGCCGTCGCTGCCGGCGATCTATCAGGACGTCGACGCGGCTTTCAGCTGGATCGACAAGGCGCCCGAAACCCAGGGCCAGCCGTTGATCGTCCTCGGCCAAAGCCTGGGCGGCGCGCTGGCCGTGCATTACCTGGCGGCCCACCCCGAGCGGCAGACCCACCTCAAGGCCCTGGTGCTGGACGGCGTGCCCGCCAGTTATCGTGATGTAGGACAATTCGCCCTGAGCACCTCCTGGTTAACATGGCCGTTTCAGGTGCCCTTGTCTTGGCTGGTGCCCGACGCCGACAGTGCGATCAATGGCATGCCCCAGTTGAGCGGAGTCCCGAAACTGCTGTTCCACAGCCTCGATGACCCGATCGTGCCGCTGTCCAATGGCATCCGCTTGTATCAGGCCGCGCCTGCACCCAGGGTGTTGCAACTGACCCGCGGCGGCCATGTGCAGACCTTTGCCGACAAGACCTGGCAAACTGTGATGCTGCGTTATCTGGACGACCCGCAACACTTCAACGGCCTGCGTCGCCTGGGCGAGATTCCGAATTACCCTATTCCTAAAGTTGACTCATCAGAGAGCCCGCAATGAGCGAAGAACGCAACATGATCCCGCTGATCCTCACCGGTATCGGCACCATCATCGGCACCGTCGGCTGCCTGTGGTTTTATGGCTACCTGCATTTCGCCAAACCGGAAGACGCGTTGCTGCTCAGCGACTTCACCATGCTCAAGACCGTGCCCGGCGAGGACTACAAGATCTCCCTGACCCCGGCGGCGCAAGTGGCGCAATGCGTCGATGGCGTGCTGGTGATGTTCGATACCGAGCAAAAAGGCCTCAGCGGTGTGCTGGTGAACAACAAAAAGCAGGCCGTGCGTTGCGTCGGTCAGGAAACCCCACAGTTGCAGCAATAAACCGTTGCGCGCAGTACCGCCCGGCCTGAAATTTCTGGAACCGTTTTGCGTAAGACGCCACTGATTGGCTTGTCAGCGTTGCTGATAACAATCCTTACGAAAAAATCCGGGAGAGCGGTATGGCTATCAGTGCACTCGATAGAGCAATGGGCATGGTCAATGGGCAGAACAGCCTTGATCAGGGGGGCTTGCAAGAGGTTGGGCAGCAGCCGGGTAAGATGGGGGCCGAGCTGATCAAGAAGCTTCTGGAGAAACTGGAAGGCAGCAACGGTGCTCAGGGCGGTGGCGGTGCTCAAGGCGGTGGCGGTGCTCAGGGCAGTGGCGGTGCTCAGGGCGGTGGCGATTCCTCGGGCTCTGGCGGTTCCGGCGATCAACTGGATATGGAGAAACTGAAGAAGATGATGGCCGGGCGCCAAGGCATGGAAGCGATGATGCCGGACAGCGACAACGGTCGTAAGATCGGCGCCTGACAGGCAAAAAAAACCCACCGTTCAGGTGGGTTTTTTTCCAGCATCGATCAGTAAGCGACGGACGAACGTGGCTTGACCGGCTGGTTGTCGTTGGAGATGGTCACTTCAACGCGGCGGTTCATGGCGCGCCCGGAAACGCTGCCGTTATCGGCCACCGGGTATTCCTTGCCATAGCCCTGGGTCACGATGCGCGAAATGTCCACGCCTTGCTGGGCCAGTGCGCGCTGTACGGAGGCCGCACGGCGCTCGGACAGGCTCTGGTTGTACGAGTCGGAACCGGTGCTGTCGGTGTAGCCTTCGACGATCACTTTACGGTCCGGGTTATCGCGCAGGAACTGCGCCAGCTTGGTGATGTTGACCAGGCCGTTGGACTTCAGGTCGGACTTGTTGGTGGCAAACAGCACGTCACCAAAGGTCACCAGGGTGCCACGCTCGGTCTGCTTGGCGTTCAGGCTGTCTTGCAGTTGCTTGATCTGCGCATCGCGGGCATCGAGCAAGGCGCGGGCGCGCTCGTCACCGGCGTTTTTCAGTTTGGCTTCGGATTCGCGCAGCGCGATGGTGTCTTTGGCCACTTCAACGCGCTGGTTGGTCAGGTAGGCCAATTGGTCGACTTTCTTCTGGTCTTCCTTGTCGCGGTAAGCCTTGTCAGCCTTGTCCAGCCATTCGCTGGCGTCCTTGGTTTCCAGGGCCGCCACTTTGGTGGCTTGCGGGTTGGACTGCAGGGCCGAGAAGTTGGTCCGTGCATTTTCCAGGTTCGCGTTCGGCGGAGTGGAGCATGCTGCCAGAGCAACGCTCATCGCCAGCAGGGCAGGGATCATCAATTGTTTGCGCATAGTCGTGTCGTCCTTTCAATTCGATATCAGGTGCGATGCAGCCAAGGGGCGGCGGCTTATTTCTGTTGGATAGCAGCCGGGCGCATGCCTTCCTTGCGCAGTTCATCAACCGCTTTCTGCGAGTCCTTCACCGCCTGCTCGGCCTTGGCGGCCTGGGCTTTACGCTCAGCGACGCGGGCGTCCCATTCGGCTTGCTCGGCCAGGCGACGGGCTTCGTCATAGTTTTTGTCGTGCATGGCAATTTCGGCTTGCTTGAGCTTGTCCTGGGCCGACTTCATTTCCACGGCGGCGAACTCGGTGCCGCCGGCGCTGACTGCGCTGTTGACCGCAGACTGAGTCACCGCGTATTGCTCGGTCGGTGGGTTGCCAGCGCAGCCCGCCAGGACGAAGCTAGTGCCGATGGCCAACGCGGCCAGTTTGAGCCCGCGCAGGTGGTTAAACGTGGATTTGGCAGTGCTGGTCTTCATCGTCTTCAACTCCATTGGATAACGCCTCAAAAACATCAAAATCCATCGCACTGGTCAGCGGCTGCGGGCCCGGCGGTAAAGCACGAAACGCCTATTCAAACGGCCGTTCCAAGTGATGGCTTACTGGTTGTGACCTGCGGCTTTTTTCAAAAGTTCAGAGAAGATGGCTATTGGCCTGAAAAAATACCTGACTGATCGGTCAGTGCTTTTTGGCTTGAACTTTTGCCGCGCGCAGAGGTATGCCGGGCCCTTGTGAGGCCCGGAAATACGCGGGATGGAGGGTGTTTAAGAACGGCTGATCAGTGCTTCGGTTCGTCGGCGCCGGCCGACATGTCGTGCAGATAGCGGCGCGACAATGTCAGGAAGCGCGGGGTGGGGCCAACGTCTTCATACAACGGATCACCCTCTTCGTCGGTGGCAATCACATGCTGGCCCTTGATGTACGGAAAGCTGGTTTCCAGCTCTTCGAGGGCGGCGCCGATCAGCTCGCCGAGCAATTCTTCGGGGTGGCGCTTGGGGTACATCTCCGCAATGGCCGCCAGGCGGGCGGCGGATTCCACGTCCAGATGGATCGCGTACTCCGTCTTGGTCAGGCGACCCTTGGCGTTTTCTTCCCAATGCTGGGCCAGTTCTCGAATTTTCATGGCAACCTCAATAAAACCCTGGGTAACGGGCGGTGATGAGCGACCAGCCGCCAGCGTGGATAAACGCGGCGACTCACTCATGAGACTAGCTGTAAGCCACAAGGTTTAAAGTGGTTTGTGCTTGGCCTTGTCAGAAAGTGACGCGGGCGGCACTCTGGAAGGCCTGCGCGTCCCGGATTTCTGGCTGGAGATTGGCTGATGAGTGATATCGATGCACGCTTGCGTGAGGATGTTCACCTGCTGGGTGAACTGTTGGGCAACACCATTCGAGAGCAGTACGGCGATGATTTTCTCGACAAGATCGAGCAGATCCGCAAAGGCGCCAAGGCTGACCGGCGTGGCGCGGTGGCCGATCAGGCGGCGGGCGAGGAACTCAGCGCCAGTCTGAACCAACTGCAGGAAAACGAACTGTTGCCGGTCGCCCGGGCCTTCAACCAGTTCCTCAACCTGGCCAACATCGCCGAGCAGTATCAGTTGATTCATCGGCGCGATGAGTCGCAACCGGCGCCTTTCGAATCGCGGGTGTTGCCGGAGTTGTTGGCGCGCCTGCAACGCGAAGGCCACAGCAATGAATCCCTGGCCCGTCAGTTGGGGCGCCTGGAGATCGAGCTGGTCCTCACCGCGCACCCCACCGAAGTGGCCCGTCGCACCCTGATCCAGAAATACGACGCGATTGCCGCGCAACTGGCGCTGAAGGATCACCGTGACCTCACCACCGCCGAGCGCGAACAGATCCGCGAGCGCCTGCAACGGCTGATCGCCGAGGCCTGGCACACCGAGGAAATCCGCCGTACCCGGCCCACGCCCGTGGATGAAGCCAAATGGGGCTTCGCGGTGATCGAGCACTCGTTATGGCAGGCGATCCCGAATTACCTGCGCAAGGCCGACCATGCGTTGCAGGCCGCCACCGGCCTGCGCCTGCCTTTGGAAGCGGCGCCGATTCGCTTCGCCTCGTGGATGGGCGGCGACCGTGACGGCAACCCGAATGTCACCGCGCCGGTCACCCGCGAAGTCTTGCTGCTGGCACGCTGGATGGCGGCCGATCTGTACTTGCGCGATATCGATCAGTTGGCCTCGGAGCTGTCGATGCAGCAGGCCAGCCCGGCGTTGCAGGCCAAGGTCGGCGACAGCGTCGAGCCGTATCGCGTGCTGCTCAAGCAACTGCGTGATCGCCTGCGGGCGACCCGCCAATGGGCCCAAGCCGCATTGAGCGCGACCATCCCGGCACCGGCGGATGTGCTGCAACACAACCGCGACCTGCTGGACCCGCTGGAGCTGTGCTACCAGTCGCTGCATGAGTGCGGCATGGGCGTGATCGCCGATGGTCCGTTGCTCGATTGCCTGCGCCGCGCCGTCACCTTTGGCCTGTTCCTGGTGCGCCTGGATGTGCGCCAGGACGCCAGCCGCCACACCGCGGCGATGACCGAAATCACCGATTACCTCGGTCTGGGGCGTTACGAAGACTGGAACGAAGAGATGCGTATCGGCTTCCTGATGAAGGAACTGGTCAATCGTCGACCGCTGCTGCCGGGCTATTTCAAGCCGTCGGCGGATACCGCCGAGGTGTTGAACACCTGCCGCGAAATCGCCGCCGCCCCGGCCGCGTCCCTGGGCTCGTATGTCATTTCCATGGCCGGCGCCGCGTCGGATGTGCTGGCGGTGCAACTGTTGCTCAAAGAGTCGGGCGTGCAACGGCCGATGCGCGTGGCGCCGCTGTTCGAAACCCTGGCCGACCTGGACAACGCCGGCCCGGTGATCGAAAAACTGTTGCTGCTGCCGGGTTACCGCGCGCGGCTGCAAGGCCCGCAGGAAGTGATGATCGGCTACTCGGACTCGGCCAAGGACGCCGGCACCACCGCCGCCGCCTGGGCGCAGTACCGGGCGCAGGAACGTCTGGTGGATATCTGTCGCGAGCAACAGGTGGAACTGCTGTTGTTCCATGGTCGCGGCGGCACCGTCGGACGAGGCGGCGGCCCGGCCCACGCGGCGATTCTGTCGCAACCGCCGGGCTCGGTGGCGGGGCGGTTCCGCACCACTGAACAAGGCGAAATGATCCGCTTCAAATTCGGCCTGCCGGACATCGCCGAGCAGAACCTCAATCTGTACCTGGCGGCGGTGTTGGAAGCGACGTTGTTGCCGCCGCCACCACCGCAGCCGGACTGGCGCCATTTGATGGATGAATTGGCAGCGGACGGCGTCAGCGCCTACCGCGCGGTGGTGCGGGAAAATCCGCAATTCGTCGAGTATTTCCGCCAGTCCACCCCGGAGCAGGAGCTGGGGCGCCTGCCCTTGGGCAGTCGCCCGGCCAAACGCCGTGCCGGTGGTATTGAAAGCCTGCGGGCGATCCCGTGGATCTTCGGCTGGACCCAGACCCGCCTGATGCTGCCCGCCTGGCTCGGCTGGGAAGCGGCGTTGAGCAAGGCGCTGGAGCGCGGGGAAGGCGAGTTGCTGGGGCAGATGCGCGAGCAATGGCCGTTCTTCCGCACCCGCATCGATATGCTGGAAATGGTGCTGGCCAAGGCCGATGCCGATATCGCGCGGCTCTATGACGAGCGCCTGGTACAGCCCGAGCTGTTGCCGTTGGGCGCGCATTTACGCGACCTATTGTCGCAGGCCTGCCAGGTGGTGCTTGGCCTGACTGGCCAGTCGCAACTGCTGGCCCATAGCCCGGACACCCTGGAGTTCATCCGCCTGCGCAACACCTACCTCGACCCCTTGCACCTGTTGCAGGCCGAATTGCTGGCGCGCTCGCGTCGCCAGGAAGCGGCACAGGACAGCCCTCTGGAACAGGCGTTGCTGGTGTCCGTGGCCGGTATCGCCGCCGGCTTGCGCAATACAGGCTGAGGTTTTTTGCGTGTGCTCAACGGCTTGCAGATAACCCACGACGGCCGTCCTTAACAGGGCGGTCGGCGTTTAGGGGGGCGGGTTGCACTCAGGCACACCTCTCCTATGACGCATGTGTGGTGCGGGTTTTTCCTACTTTTGGCGGCTTGTGTGGTTAAGGCCTGCTGTGTATCTTGATCAGCCTTTGGCCGTTTGGGCGGCCTGGACCCACATTTTTACGAGATTGGCCCCACGCGGCGAATCCGAGCGTCATCTCTATAAAAAATTGAGGAGCACATCGATGCGCGTCATTCTGCTGGGAGCTCCCGGGGCCGGTAAAGGTACTCAGGCAAAGTTCATCACTGAAAAATTTGGCATTCCACAAATCTCCACCGGTGACATGCTGCGCGCTGCGGTAAAAGCAGGCACCGAGCTGGGCATTAAAGCCAAAAGCATCATGGATGCTGGCGGTCTGGTTTCCGATGACCTGATCATCGCGCTGGTCAAGGACCGTATCGCGCAACCCGATTGCGCCAATGGCTTCCTGTTCGACGGCTTCCCACGCACCATTCCCCAGGCAGAAGCCCTGGTGACGGCAGGTGTCGAGTTGGACGCCGTGGTCGAAATCGCGGTTGAAGACGAAGAGATCGTGCAGCGTATCGCCGGTCGCCGCGTTCACGAGGCCTCGGGTCGCGTGTACCACACCATCTACAACCCGCCGAAAGTCGAAGGCAAGGACGATGTCACCGGTGAAGACCTGGTGCAGCGTAAAGACGACACCGAAGAAACCGTGCGTCATCGCCTGTCGGTCTACCATTCCCAGACCAAGCCGCTGGTGGATTTCTACCAGAAGCTGTCGGCTGCCCAAGGCAAGCCGAAGTACAGCCACATCCCTGGCGTCGGCTCGGTGGAAGCGATCACCGGCAAGGTGCTGCAAGCACTGAGCTGATCGAACGATCGGCTTTACGCACAACGGCCCGCTTGCGGGCCGTTGTTGTTTATACTGGCGCACTTTTTTTCGACTTGGACACCGACACCGATGAGCACCCTGCTGGCCCTGGACACTGCGACTGAAGCTTGCTCGGTTGCCTTGCTGCACGATGGCAAGGTCACCAGCCACTACGAGGTGATCCCGCGCCTGCACGCGCAGAAGCTGTTGCCGATGATCAAGCAACTGCTGGAGGACGCCGGCACGAGCCTGTCGGCCGTGGACGCCATCGCCTTCGGCCGTGGCCCGGGCGCCTTTACCGGCGTGCGTATCGCCATCGGCGTGGTCCAGGGCCTGGCCTTTGCGTTGGAGC
This sequence comes from Pseudomonas sp. Y39-6, assembly GCF_023651955.1. Taxonomy (NCBI): domain Bacteria; kingdom Pseudomonadati; phylum Pseudomonadota; class Gammaproteobacteria; order Pseudomonadales; family Pseudomonadaceae; genus Pseudomonas; species Pseudomonas sp. Y39-6. The sequence goes on from NZ_CP069594.1 coordinate 1,553,062, forward strand.
GCCCGGTGTTGCCGGTGTCCAACCTCGCCGTACTGGCCCAGCGTGCGTTGCGTGAACACGGTGTACGGCAAGTGGCGGCGGCGATCGATGCGCGGATGGATGAAGTCTATTGGGGCTGCTACCGCGAAACCGACGGCGAGATGCGCCTGGCAGGCGTTGAGGCCGTGCTGCCCCCCGAAGCGGCGGAGTTGCCGAGCGATGCCAGCGGTGATTGGTTCGGTGCCGGTACGGGCTGGGGTTATGGCGAGCGCATCGATGTGCCGCTGGTTGGCCAGGACGCCACAATGCTGCCGCATGCCGAAGACCTGCTGACCCTGGCGCGCTTTGCGTTCGAGCGTGGCGAAGCGATTGCTGCGGACCAGGCGGCGCCGGTGTATCTGCGCGATAAAGTCGCGCAGACCAAGGCCGAACGCGGGATAATTTGACGTCAAAAGTACGGGTGTTTTTGGCCAAAGCGCGCCAATCGTCAGAATTTGCCCCGGCGTTTAAACCTTTTTCCATTTATGTGTTCTAGTTATCACCAGAGCATTTGCGCGCTACGGATTGCGCCACTAAAATGCCATTACTGATACCGAGTTCGCATCGATGCGTATAGACGGCTTTTCCTCACAGTCCTACCCCCTCAAGCGTAAGCCGCGCAAGGCAAACGTCACGGTAGACGAGTCCGTCGAGGATTCGCCGGACTTCATCGAGGTCCAGTCCGAAGCGTCCAGCCCCCAAGGCGCTGCAAATGCGCGTACCAGTGGTCTTCCTGCCCGCCAGCAAGACATGGTCTTCCCGCGCTCCATGAGCAAAAGCGTTGCCACCGCCCTGGCCAGCTACCTGACCACCGCCGGCTTTGTCGAATGGGATATGGAAGTGCTGGGTCTCGACATCCACATCTGATGCGCCTGCCTTATTTCATCGGTTGCCCGTCCTGGAGTGAAAACGCCTGGCGCGAGTACCTGTACCCTGTCGATGCCCGTTCCAGCGATTACCTCGCCCTCTACTCGCAAGTCTTCAACGCGGTGGAAGGCAACACCACGTTTTATGCGCGCCCGTCGGCCGCCACCGTGCAGCGCTGGGCTGAGATCATGCCCGCGGATTTTCGCTTCACTGCCAAGTTCCCCGGTGACATCAGTCACGGTGGCGACCTGCGTGAGCAACTGCCGGCGGCACACAGTTTCGTCGACTTGATGAGCCCGTTGGGTGAGCGAATTTCGCCGCTGTGGCTGCAATTGTCGGCCAGCTTTTCGCCGCAGCGCCTCGCTGAACTGGCCGGGTTTATCGACGGGCTGGAACGCCCCCTGGCCGTGGAAGTGCGCCACCCGCAATTCTTCGCCAAGGGCGATGCCGAGCGCATGCTCAACCGCCTGCTGCGCGACCGTGGCGTCGAACGGATCTGCCTCGACCCTCGCGCCCTGTTCAGTTGCACATCCACCTCGGCCGCGGTGCTGCATGCCCAGGCGAAAAAACCCAAGGTACCACCGCGTCCGGCGGCGTTGACCCTGTTTCCCCAGGTGCGCTTCATCGGCCACCCCGAGCTTGAGGCCAACGACCCCTTCCTGATCCCGTGGGTGGAAAAGATCGCCGGTTGGATCGAAGAGGGACGCACCCCCTACGTGTTCCTGCACACCTCGGATAACCGCCTCGCCGCGCAACTGGCGCTGCGTTTTCACGCCAAACTGATGGCACGTTTGCCCGGCTTGCCCGCGTTGCCGACCTTGCACCGCGAACCCGCAGCGCAGCAACTGGGGTTACTCTAAGGCTCCTTTTCCCGCCAGGAGTCAGTCATGGATGCCCAAACCCTTCGCGCCGAAACCTTCAAGGCCCTGCATGCACGCGATCGTGCGTTTGTGATGCCCAACCCGTGGGACGCAGGCTCGGCGATCATGCTCGCCAGCCTCGGCTTCGAAGCCCTGGCCACCACCAGCGCGGGCTACGCGTTCAGCCTGGGGCGCCCGGATGCCGAAGGGGCGCTGTCCCTGGAAGACACCCTGGTCAACGCCACGATGATCGCCAAGGCCACCGCGTTGCCGGTGGCCGCCGACCTGGAAAACGGCTTCAGCGACACCCCCGACGGTTGCGCCCGAACCATTTTGCGCGCGGCGGCCAGCGGTATCGTCGGTGGTTCCATTGAAGATGCCACGGGTATCGCCGTCGACCCGATCTATTCCTTTGACCTTTCCGTCGAGCGTGTGGAAGCCGCGGTCGTTGCTGCGCGCAGCCTGCCATTCCCGTTCATGCTGACGGCCCGTGCAGAAAACCTCCTGCATGGTCGACTGGATTTGCCTGACACTATTCGCCGCCTGCAGGCCTACGCCGAAGCCGGTGCGGACGTGCTCTATGCGCCGGGGCTGCGCAGTGCCGAGGAGGTGCTGGCGGTGGTCAAGGCCGTGGCCCCAAAACCGGTGAATGTGTTGATGTCCGGCGGCCTGAAACTCAGTGTGGCGCAGTTGAGCGCGATGGGCGTCAAGCGCATCAGCGTGGGCTCGGCCATGGCGCTGGCGGCGTATGGCGAGTTTTACCGCGCGGCGCAGGAGGTGTACCAGTCCGGCACCTTTACCTTCACCGAGCGCTCGATGCCCTACAGCCAGGCCAGCCAATTCTTCAAGGATTAAGCGGCGCGTGTTCGCACGGCATGGGGCGCGGCGTTGAGGCTTATGCTGCCAGGCGCAGGTTGTTGACGATCAGCGGACGCGCCCAGTGGTAGTCGAAGTCCAGGGCCTTTTGTTGGGCGGCCAGCTCTTCTTGTGGGAACGGCGTGGCGGCCGGTGGCAGCAGGTCCAGTTCGAACTCGGCGATCGGCAAATGTAATGGGCGCGGTTCCGGCGCAGCGCCGGGTTCCGGTAGCGGTTGGCCGGCGCTCAGCACGATCGGGCGCACCCAAGTGCTTTCGAAATTCTGCTGGCGCTGCTGGGCGACGATCTCTTCTTGCGGGAATGGCGTGGCGGCCGGTGGCAACAACTCGGTTTCGAATTCGGCAATCGGCAGGAACAGCGGTTCAGGCGGGGCGATCTCAGTGTCTTTCACGTCGCACTCACGCTGGGTGAGGATCTGCGACAGCAGGTCAGCACCAGCACTGGGTTCCACCGCTGGGTCCAGCGGCGCTGGCGCCTTGGCCGCGAGCGCGTCCGGCGTTTCGCCGAGCTGCTCGGCCAGCGCGCGGGCGAAGAAGTCCTGCCACACATGACTGACGCCGGCCAGCGCTTGCGTATTGCGCAGGCCGTAGTGGTTGTGGGTCGGCAGTACACCGATGGTTAGCGGAAGAATGTCTGACATTTTTCTCGGTCGACGCTCAGCTCTGGCAAAATACCTGATCCTTGTTTCTATCGGCCGTTGTTGGCCGATCCTTAATATTTTTGAGCGTAGCGATTCATGAGCGAACAACCAGCGGCCAGCCGCATCCAGGTCGAGGCCTTGGCCGACGGCTTCCAGGCCCGCGCCGAACAGTGGGCTGCGCTGCTGGGCTTGCCGCTACAGCTGGCGGATGCGGAGTTTTCCCTGCAAGTCGGGGAGCAAGGCCTGCAGTTGCAACAGCTCGGGCCTGACGCGCCAGGGCCGGTGCGCGTGGATTTCGTCGAAGGCGGCGCGGCGCATCGGCGGTTGTACGGCGGCGGCAGCGGGCAGATGATCGCCAAGGCCGTGGGCATCGCCCAGGGCGTGCGCCCACGGGTGCTGGACGCCACGGCCGGGCTGGGCAAGGACGCATTCGTGCTGGCCAGCCTGGGCTGCGAGATGAGCCTGATCGAACGTCAGCCGCTGATCGGCGCATTGCTCGAGGATGGCCTGGCACGCGCGGCGGAGGATTTTGAGGTGGCGCCGATCGTGGCGCGGATGACGCTGCTCAAGGGCAACTCCATCGAGGTGATGCTCAATTGGCAAGGCGAGCCGCCCCAGGTGATCTACCTCGATCCGATGTTCCCGCACCGTGAGAAAACCGCTCTGGTGAAGAAGGAAATGCGCCTGTTCCGCCCCTTGGTCGGCGATGATCCAGACGCACCGGCCCTGCTGGCGGCGGCGCTGGCCCTGGCCAGTCACCGCGTGGTGGTCAAGCGCCCGCGCAAGGCGCCGTGCATCGAGGGGCCCAAGCCGAGCCATGCGCTGGATGGTAAATCCAGCCGCTACGACATCTATCCGAAAAAGGCACTCAAGTCCTGAGCCTCGCGCTACAAGCGGTCACCCGTTGCCGCTTGCAGCGGGTTCTCGGCGATAGGCCCGCATAAACAATCCCACCACATCCTGCACGTGGGCTTCGGCCGCTTCCTCGCTCAATTGCCCGCCGCAGCCATACAACAAGCAGAAGTTCGCCGTGCCCTTGAGCAGGCAGAAGAAGTGTTCGGCTGCGGTAAAAGGCTTGTCGATGCTCAGCGCGCCGCTCTGGTCGATGTGCCCGAGCAGACGCTCCATGCCTTGCAACATCCGCATCGGCCCGGCTTCGAAGAAGATCTGCGAGAGTTTCACGTCCTGATTGCCCGTGGTCATCATCAGGCGGTGCAGGTTCACCGATTCCTTGCTGTTGACCAGGCGATGGAATCGGCGCCCGATATTCAGCAGCACCGTCTCCACAGGCACACCCTCGGGCAGCTCAAAGTACATCACCGGCAACTGTTCTTCGCACTTGGCCATCACGGCGGCGGTGAACAAGGTCTCTTTGTCGGTGAAGTGGCTGTAGACGGTCAGTTTCGATACGCCGGCCTCAAGGGCCACGGCATCCATGCTGGTATTTGCGTAACCGTTGCTCAAAAACAGGATTTTCGCTGCTTCGAGGATTGCCTGGCGTTTTGCCATGTCCTTGGGACGCCCAGGGCTACTGGTATTGACAAGATTGTCGGACATTTCCACCTTTAATACTGGACTGGTGAGTTTGGTATTAATAACATACTGCCCAGTATAATTATTCCTAGCACCATTTGCGAAAGGTCCTTCAGCATGCGCAGCATTCTCCTGCCCCTTGCGTTGCCTGCCAGCCTGGTCTTTCTACTCGCCGCCTGCGGCCATGAAGAATCGCCCCAGACTACCCTCCGCCCGGCCATGGTGGTGCAACCACAGCCTGCGGCGCAGACGATGGACAGTTATCCAGGCGAGGTGCGTGCCCGGTACGAACCGGACCTGGCCTTTCGCATTGGCGGCAAGGTCAGCAAACGGCTGGTGGAGGAGGGCGAGCGGGTCAAGGCCAATCAACCGCTGGCGGAACTCGACCCTCAGGATGTGCGCCTGCAACTGGAAGCCACCCGCGCCCAGGTGGCCGCCGCCGAGGCCAACCTGCGGCTGGTGCGTGCCGAGCGTGACCGCTACAAGACCCTGATGGATCGTCAGTTGGTCAGCCGTTCCCAGTACGACAATGCTGAAAATCTGTACCGATCAGGTGAGGCGCGCCTCAAGCAGATCAAGGCCGAGTTCGATGTGTCCAGTAACCAGGCCGGTTATGCCGTACTCCGCGCTCCGCAGGACGGCGTGGTTGCCAAGCGCGCGGTGGAAGTCGGCCAGGTGGTGTCCGCCGGCCAGACCGTGTTCACCCTGGCCACCGATGGCGAGCGTGAAGTGCTGATCAGCCTGCCCGAGCAAGGTTTCGGCCGGTTCAAGATCGGCCAGCCGGTGTCGGTCGAGTTATGGAGCCAGCCGGACCAACGATTTGCCGGACGTATTCGCGAACTGTCGCCCGCAGCCGATCCGAAATCGCGCACCTTCGCTGCGCGCATCGCCTTCACCGGCGGTAAGGTTCCGGCCGAGTTGGGCCAGAGCGCCCGCGTTTTCATACAGGCAGACGGTGTTATTCCGCTGTCGGTGCCGCTGTCAGCCTTGAGCGCGGAGAACGGCGTGTCCTACGTCTGGCGCGTGCAGCCGGATGACACCCTTGTGCGTACCCCGGTGCGTATCGGCGCCTTTGGCGAAAAAACCGTACCCGTGCTCGAAGGCTTGAGCCCTACCGACTGGGTGATTGCCGCCGGGGTTCATGTGCTCCATGAGGGGCAGCAAGTGCGCCCGGTGGATCGCTCCAACCGGGTGGTGAATCTGGCGGTCAAGGAGTAGTCCCCGATGGGTTTCAATCTTTCCGAATGGGCGTTGCGTAATCGCCAGATCGTACTGTTCCTGATGCTCCTGCTGGCGGTGGTCGGCACTTTGTCCTACACCAAGCTTGGGCAAAGCGAAGACCCGCCGTTCACCTTCAAGGCCATGGTGATCAAGACCAATTGGCCCGGTGCCACGGCCCAGGACGTGTCGCGCCAGGTCACCGAACGCATCGAGAAAAAGCTCATGGAGACCGGTGAGTACGAGCGCATTGTGTCTTTCTCGCGCCCCGGCGAATCCCAGGTCACCTTCATCGCCCGCGACGCCATGCGCTCGGCGCAGATTCCCGAGCTGTGGTACCAGGTGCGCAAGAAGATCAGCGATATTCGCCAGACCTTGCCGCCGGATATCCAGGGACCGTTTTTCAACGATGAATTCGGCACCACCTTCGGCAATATCTACGCCCTGACCGGCGACGGCTTTGACTATGCCGTGCTCAAGGACTACGCCGACCGCATCCAGATTCAACTGCAACGCGTGCCGGATGTGGGCAAGGTCGAACTGCTCGGCCTGCAGGATGAGAAGATCTGGATCGAGCTGTCCAACCTCAAACTCGCCACGCTCGGCTTACCGCTGGCCGCTGTTCAACAAGCGCTGCAGGAGCAGAACGCGGTCTCCACTGCCGGCTTCTTTGAAACCCCGACTGAGCGCGTGCAACTGCGGGTGTCGGGTAACTTCAAGAGTGTGGAAGAGATTCGCAGCTTCCCGATTCGCGTAGGTGACCGAACCTTCCGTATTGGCGATGTGGCCGACATCCACCGTGGCTTCAATGATCCACCGGCGCCGCGCATGCGCTTTATGGGCGAAGACGCGATCGGTCTGGCCGTCGCCATGCACGAGGGCGGCGACATTCTGGTGTTGGGCAAAGCCCTCGAAGGCGAGTTCGCACGCCTGCAGAAGAACCTTCCGGCGGGCATGCAACTGCGCAAGGTGTCGGACCAACCGGCGGCGGTGAAAACCGGTGTCGGAGAATTCGTCCGGGTGTTGGCCGAGGCGCTGGGCATTGTCTTGCTGGTGAGTTTTTTCTCCCTCGGTATACGCACTGGCATGGTCGTGGCTCTGGCGATTCCGCTGGTGCTGGCGATGACCTTTGCCTGCATGTACTACCTCGGCATCGGCTTGCATAAGATCTCCCTCGGCGCGCTGGTGCTGGCCCTGGGCTTGCTGGTGGATGACGCGATCATCGCCGTGGAAATGATGGCGATCAAAATGGAGCAGGGGTACGACCGCCTTAAAGCGGCCAGTTTTGCCTGGACCAGTACCGCGTTCCCGATGCTGACCGGTACGCTGATCACGGCGGCCGGCTTCCTGCCGATTGCCACCGCGCAATCGAGTACCGGTGAATACACCCGTTCGATCTTCCAGGTAGTGACCATCGCGTTGCTCGCCTCGTGGGTCGCGGCCGTGGTGTTCGTGCCGTACCTGGGCGAAAAACTCCTGCCGGACTTGGCGAAAATTCATGCGGCTAAACACGGCGCTGACGGTCCCGATCCCTACGGCACACCGTTCTACCAGCGTGTCAGACGTTTGCTGGAGTGGTGTGTCAGTCGGCGCAAGACCGTGATCGTGCTGACGCTGCTGCTGTTTGTCGGCTCGGTCGCACTGTTTCGTTTTGTGCCGCAACAGTTCTTCCCGGCTTCCGGCCGCCTGGAGTTGATGGTCGACCTGAAACTCGCCGAGGGCGCGTCCCTGAGCAACACCGCTGGCCAGGTCAAGCGCCTGGAAGCCCTGCTCAAGGAACACGCCGGCATCGACAACTACGTGGCCTATGTCGGCACCGGTTCGCCGCGCTTCTATCTGCCCCTCGACCAGCAACTGCCGGCCGCCAGCTTTGCGCAGTTCGTGGTGTTGGCCAAGTCCATCGAAGAGCGCGAAAGCTTGCGCATCTGGTTGATCGAAACCCTCAACGAGCAGTTCCCCGACCTGCGTTCACGGGTCACACGCCTGGAAAACGGCCCGCCCGTGGGTTACCCGGTGCAGTTTCGCGTGACCGGCGAGCATATCGACGAAGTCCGTGCCCTGGCGCGCAAAGTGGCAGCCAAGGTGCGCGAAAATACCCACGTGGCTAACGTGCATCTGGACTGGGAGGAACCGAGCAAGATCGTCTACCTCAATATCGACCAGGACCGTGCGCGCGCCCTCGGTGTGAGTACCGCCAACCTGTCGAAATTCCTGCAGAGTTCTCTGACCGGCGCCAGCGTCAGCCAGTACCGGGAAGACAACGAGTTGATCGAAATCCTCCTGCGCGGCACTGTCCATGAGCGCACTGAACTGTCGCTGCTGCCGAGCCTGGCCGTGCCGACCGACAACGGCAAAAGCGTCGCGCTGTCGCAGATCGCCACCCTCGAATACGGCTTCGAGGAAGGCATCATCTGGCACCGTAACCGCCTGCCCACCGTGACCGTGCGCGCCGACATCTACGGCAAGGAACAACCGGCGACCCTGGTTCAGCAGATCCTGCCGACCCTCGAAGGCGTGCGTGCCGAACTGCCGGACGGCTACCTGCTGGACGTCGGCGGTACCGTCGAGGACTCGGCCCGCGGGCAGAATTCGGTCAAGGCCGGTGTGCCGCTGTTTATCGTGGTGGTGCTGACGCTGCTGATGCTGCAACTGCGCAGCTTCTCACGCACGGTAATGGTATTTCTCACGGCGCCTCTGGGGCTGATCGGGGTCACGCTGTTCCTGCTGGTGTTCCGCCAACCCTTCGGCTTCGTGGCCATGCTCGGCACCATCGCCCTGTCAGGAATGATCATGCGCAACTCGGTGATTCTGGTGGACCAGATCGAACAGGACATCAAGGCAGGGCTGGCGCCGTGGCAGGCCATTATCGAAGCCACTGTCCGACGCTTCCGGCCGATTGTTCTCACAGCCCTCGCGGCGGTACTCGCGATGATCCCGCTGTCACGCAGTGTGTTCTTCGGGCCGATGGCAGTGGCGATCATGGGCGGGTTGATTGTGGCGACGGCATTGACGTTGCTGTTCCTGCCCGCGCTTTATGCTGCATGGTTTCGTGTCAGGAAAACGGGTGACCAAGAGTAAGGAGAACAGGCGTATGTATATAAGTGCCTACGCCTGATGCACGCTGAAGAAAGTGTAAGGTGAGTGGGGAATGCCTGAAGCCGCGACAGCGGTTAATAGCGCCAGGATATCTCCCACAAGACTAATCAGAGGGCCGGCAGTTTCTTCTCGACGGTTTTTATGATCGATGTATTAGTGTCGGCCAGGGGGGCGATCTTTTGAAGGGTCAGGTCCAGGTGGGCAACTGAGTCGATATAAAGATGGCAGACAAAACTGTCGTCCCCGGTGATTTTGTAGCACACCACACATTCAGCCATTTGCGCGAGCAACTGTTCAACCTGTTGGAATTTTCCAGTCAGGGGTTTAACCCTGACCAGCGCTTGCAATGCAAAGCCCAGGGCCTGGGCGTCCAACTCCACGCTGAACCCGCTGATGACCCCCGACCCTTCCAGACGCTTGAGGCGTTCGCTGCAGCCGGGGGCCGATAACCCCACCTGTCGGCCGAGGGCGCGAATAGACGCGCGGGCGTTCTGGTGGAGGGCGACAATCAGCGCGCGATCAATAGGGTCAAGTGTCTGGTCGCCCTTTGTAAGCTTTTTCATTAGATGGACCTTACGAATTTTGATGAAATCGCGTGAAAATCTTACATACCATACACGGATGAAAAAAGAATAGACCTTTTCAAGGTGCCCACCTATTGTTTGATCAGCGGGCCCTGCAATATTGCGCCGCTCACTTAACGCTGTGTTGTGATGTTTCTATTGCAGCTTTATCTATATTGTCGAGGGCGCGAGATGAACTACATACTTGATGCAAGCTCGCTTGCAATCACTTCACAATAATAACTTCCCTGCCGAAAAAGTATTTTCGCTGCGTCATGAGTTTGCCCGACATAAGAGGATCCAATGGCGTGATCGACTTTATGAAAAACCACAGAACCGTCTACTACTGCCATGAACACGGGCTGCCTCGCTAAGCCGTCACGAATGTTCTTCAAGGGGGAAGCGTATGCCCGACATTGCACTGTCCGTTTACCAGGCGATATTTACCTTCGCCGTCGCCGCCATCGCGCTGCTTGCCAGTCCAGGCCCGGCGACCCTGGCGCTGGCGGCGAGTGGGGCTGCTTATGGCATGAGGCGTTCAACTCGGTTTTTCGTGGGGATCACGTTGGGCCTGGTGATCGCGATGGCATTGGTTGCTTCCGGCCTCTATGTGGTTCTGCACAGTTTTCCGATGCTGGCGACGGCGCTGACGGTCATCTCCATTGTTTATATTGTGTGGCTGGCCTACCAGATTGCTACCGCGCCGCCCATCAGGGATGAGCAGTCCGTGATCACGCCGGGCTGGGGCGCCGGGTTTGTGCTGGGTGTGGCGAATATCAAGGCCTATGCCGCATTCGCCGCGTTGCTGGGCAGTTTCACCCTGGGCGCCGCACCTGCCTGGGAGCAAGGTGCGAAAGCCTTGATCTGTCTGCTGGTGTGTGTGGTATTCGACGTTCTGTGGCTCTTTGCCGGCAGTCGAATGCGCAAGTTATTCATCCACCCCACTTGGAGCCGACGACTTAACGTAAGCTTCGCGATTTTGATGGTCGCGACGGTCGCCTGGTCAATCACGCTGACGCAATAGCGCTTTCGCTGGGAAGACCATTGAATAGTTCCGCCCGAGGATAGTTTTCATGTTTGGGACTGTGTCTGCTCTGGTGTTATTACTGGTCGTGCCTGGACCGACCAATACCCTGTTAATGCGCGCAGGGGTTCTGTTTGGGTTTGCAGCATCATGGCGCATGGCATTTATCGAATGCCTGGCGTACCTGCTTCAGGTCTCTGTTTGGGGGGCGGTGTTGTTCTATGTGTCGGCCTGGTCCCCCTGGGTCGTGAAAGTGACGCAGACGGCTGCCATCTGCTATCTGCTCCAACTGTCCTTCACGTTGTGGCAGCGCAAGAGCACAGCCGTCGACCCAGGTACGGACCGTTTCTCTGGGCTGCACTTCTTCTGGCTGACGGTGATGAACCCCAAGGGCCTGCTGATTGTTTCGTTTATTGCGCCGATCAGCGCATTTGCCACGTTGCAAGGGTACGCCCGGTTCATGACCACGCTCGCGTTGGTGGTGATACCTGTAGGGTTTGCCTGGATCTTGCTGGGCAGTCGGTTCGAAGGGGGGCAAAAGGCGTGGCTGACGCCGTTGAGAATCAACCGGGCAACCTCGATGGTCATCGGGTGTTTTGCCACGGTTCTATTGGGGCGCCTGGCCGATTCTATTTTCAACTGACGCGAGGCAGTATTTCACACGTAGGACGGAACCATTTTTGCCCTTGCTTCCACATAGGATTAGTCGACCGAGCGGTTCCCGCGTATGAGATGCGGGGCAGTGAGTTGGCGCTAATCTGAATAGGAAGGAGTGTGTATGCTTTTACTACCTTTGCTGGCGTTACCGATGCAAGTCGCGGGCTCGATGCTTGGGCTGGGAAATATGTTTGGACAGAATCAGCCAAACGCCAATCGCGATATCAATATTAATATCAACAACGATAGCCATAACTTCAATGCGTCGTCGTCCAGCTCTCATCACTCACACATGTCTCACGGTGGTGCCCGACGAGCGTCGCACATCCATTATTGAGCCTACTCATCGACGCTGCCGGGCGTGAGCGTGCGGCGCCTGGTTCGGGGGCCTGATAGACGGTTCGGCGAAAAATCAAGGCCCTGACGATGTCAGGGCCTTTTTTTCAGCTCAGGTCGCGTGGCGTTACAGCGCGCCAAACACCTTCTTCGCCAGACTGGTCGCCGCTGCCGCCGGGTTTTTGCGAATGGTCTCTTCCTGCTGCGCAATCATCTTGAACAAACCATCCAGCGCTTGTTCGGTCACATAGTTTTCGACGTTGGCACTTTTGGCATCGACCGCGCCAAACGCCGCGGCCTTGCCGGCCAGCGCGTTGTACTGCTGCGCCACGCCGACCTTGTCGGTGGCGGCCTTGACGATCGGCAGGAACTTGGCGCGGATGGCTTCGCGGCTGCTTTTGTTCAGGTACTGGGTGGCCGAATCCTGGCCGCCGGTGAGAATGCCCTTGGCATCGCTCACGCTCATGTTTTTCACCGCGTTGACCAGGATTGGCTGGGCTTGGGTCACGGCGGTTTCGGCGGCTTTGTTCATGCTGGTTTCCAACTGCTCGACCTGGTCACCCATGCCGAACATCTTCAGCTTGTCGGCGACTTTGCCCAGTTTTCCCGGCAGGCCGATCTTGACGTCGGGGTTGTTGCTGAAACCACCCGGTACACCCAGTTGTTTCACGGCGATCTGTGCGCCTTGGGTCAATGCATCCTTGAGGCCGCCGGCGGCGTCGCCCTGGGACAGGCTGCCAAGATCCAGGGCCATGGCGTTGGCACCGAGCAGCAGGCCGGCGCACAGGGCGGTGAGACGAAGGGAATTACGGAGCATGGGCGCTTCCTTATGATCTGGAAATAATCAGTGTGCGACCGCATCAACCCGCAGGCGCAGCGGTTGAACGTCTTGGCCATTGAGTTGCACAGGGTGCCGCTCGGTGGTGATGAACAGTAGCTTGCCCTCCACTTCGATGCGAGCGCTGACCGAGTAACTGTGGCCCGGCTTGACCTGGGCCGGGTCATAGCTCAAGTGGAACGGCAATGGCACCTGGCCTTTGACCGGGCCTTTCTGTTCGGCCAGGGTCACGGCCGGCGCGTCCATCAGCGATACGTCCTGCAGGCTGACGCTCAAGATGGCTGTCGGCGGCAGCGCGATGCGTTGCAGGTAGAACACTTCGCCATCGAGGCTGGCCTTGGGCGCGGGATTCATGGAATGGCAGGCGCCGAGCAGGGCGGTCAGGCCCAGGAGGATGATTTTTTTCATGGTGCAGCTCCTTTTCAACGGCGCCGTAACCCAGCGACGCCTTATTCAATTTAGCGGCTTTCTTCCGGTTTGCGGGCTTCGGCTTCGACCGGCGCTTCGGCCGCGCCGTCGACGCGGTGCAGGGCAACCTGGCGGATCGACAGGCGAATCTCAGCCGGCAGCACCCGTTTCGCCGCGCCTTCAGCCAGTTCGCCGAGCAGGTCGTGATAGCTCAACTTGCCGGCTTCGTCGCGGCGCAGCACATCTTGCTCCAGCAACGTCTGAATAAAATGTCGGAAAAGGCTCTTGTCGAAGAACTCCGGGGCATTGAGGCCATGCAGGATCGATAGGCGCTGGGCCATGATCGTACACAGGTCTTCCAGCTCTTCGGCGCTGATGCTGTTCCGGCCGCTGTTGAGCAGCAGCGAAATCGCCATGTAGAAGCGTTGCAGGGTCTGGGCGATGCTCTTGGACAGCAGTGTCAGCAGCACAAAGTGCCGCGAACTCGGCGCCGGGCGCAGGTACACGTTGTTCTCGAAACGCAGCAGGCCTTGTTCGACAAACGCCTCCAGCCACTGGTCGATCACCGTGTCCAGTTCCTCCAGCGACCAGCGGATAAACAGCTCTGACTGCAGGTATGGGTACAGCGCACGGGTGTAGCGCAGAATCTGCTCGCGGCTCATCCGCGAGCTGCTCTGGAAGAAGCTCGCCAGCAACGCCGGCAAGGCAAAGATATGCAGCACGTTGTTGCGGTAGTAGGTCATCAGGACGGCGTTCTGCTCGTCCAGGTACAGAATCTTGCCGAGGGCATCGCTCTGTTCCGACAGCAGGTTCATGTCCTTGACGTGCTTGATCAACGCCATGCCATCCCCTTCGGGCAGGGTGGTATGCGGCGAGTAGGGCACCCGGCGCAGCAGCGCCAGGTACAGGTCCAACTGGCGGGCCATGGCCTGTTCGTCCAGGGCCAGGCGCGTGGTCGACAGCAGCGCCAGGGCCACCAGGTTCACCGGGTTGATCGCCGCCGCTTCGTTCAAATGGCGCGCCACCCGCTCGCCGAGGCGGTTGGTGGTTTGGTTGAGCCACGCCGGTTTGTAGTGCGGGCCCAGTTCCTGGGCACGCCAGCCCGGTTGTTCGGCGTCGAGGAATTGCGCCAGTTTGATCGGTTCGCCGAAGTTGACCGCGACCTGGCCAAAGCGCTGCTTGAGCGCACCGACCACCTTGAAAATATCGAAGATCGACTCTTTCTTCTTGCTCGCGCCGCGCAGCTCACCGAGGTAGGTACGGCCTTCGAGCACACGCTCGTAACCGATATACACCGGCACGAACACGATCGGCATGCGCGAGGAGCGCAGGAAGCTGCGCAACGTGATCGCCAGCATGCCGGTTTTCGGTTGCAGCATGCGCCCGGTGCGCGAGCGTCCGCCTTCGACGAAGTACTCCACCGGGAAACCCTTGGTGAACAGGGTGTGCAGGTATTCGTTGAACACCGAGGTGTACAGCGGGTTGCCCTTGAAGGTGCGGCGCATGAAAAACGCACCGCCGCGGCGCAGCAGGCTGCCGATCACCGGCATGTTCAGGTTGATGCCGGCGGCGATGTGCGGTGGGGTCAGGCCGTTCTTGAACAGCAGGTAGGACAGCAGCAGGTAGTCGATATGGCTGCGGTGGCAGGGTACATAGATCACCTCGTAACCCTGGGCAACCTGTTGCACACCCTCGATGTTATTGACCTTGATGCCGTCGTAGATCTTGTTCCAGAACCAGCTCAGCACCACTTCCAGGAAGCGGATCGCGGTGTAGGTGTAGTCCGAGGCGATTTCGTTGCCGTAGCGCAGGGCCAGGGCCTTGGCTTTTTCCGGGCTGATCTTCTCGCGTTCGGCTTCATCGAGGATGGCCTGGCGCACCAGCGGCATATTCACCAAGCCCTTCACCAGGTTGCGGCGGTGGGACAGGTCGGGGCCGATCACTGCGGTTTTCAGGTTGCGAAAGTGTACGCGCAGGATGCGTTGGGCCATGCGAACGGTGCGTTCGTGGCCTTTATTGTGCTCGATCAATTCACGCAGGTTGATAGGCGCGGAGAATTGTACGCGGGTCTTGCGCCCCAGGATCAGGATGCTCAGCAGCCGGCGCAGGCGCCCGGTGACGGCCCAGCTGTCGGCGAACAGCAGTTTCCATGGGCTGGACTCGCTGTCGGGCGACTGCCCCCAGAACACGCTGACCGGAATGATTTGTGCATTCTCTTGTGCGTGCGCGCTGAGGGTATTGACCAGGCGGGTCAGGGGCGGCGGCGCGCCGCGTTTGTCCTGCCGGCCGAGCCAGTCCGGCTCTGGCGTGAGGTAGAAGAACGCCGCGGGTTCCAGCAACGGCCCGACCGCTACCGGCAGCACCGGGCGCGGCAGGCCGGCCTTGGTGCACTCGGTATCGACCACGGCCAATTCGGTGAGGGAGGGTGATTGCAGGACGTAGAACACCGGCCGGCTGCGGTCGAGGTTAAGGGTAAGGGACGACTGGTTGATCGTCTCTGAGCGAACCCAGAGGTACAACAGTCGGCGCAAGGTGCCAAACACCAGACGGCGGAACGGGGAGCGGGTCATAGGCGAGCTGCTTCAAGTGGAAAAAACCGAGCAGGTGCTCGGGTGGGTAGTGTGCCGTATTCACCGAAAATCGGCAAAAAAGCAGCGATGTAAAGTTGAGTTGATCGTTTTTGAGCCTGTCTTATACTCGGCAGTTCAACGCGACCGACTCGACAATAACAATCATGTGGGAGTGAACAGATGACAACGCGCGAAACCGGTAATGTGAAGTGGTTCAACGATGCCAAGGGATATGGCTTTATTCAGCGTGAAGATGGCAAGGATGTGTTCGTACACTACCGCGCCATCCGCGGTGAAGGGCACCGCTCCCTGGCCGAAGGCCAGCAGGTGGAATACGCCGTGGTGAGCGGCGAGAAGGGCTTGCAGGCTGAGGATGTGGTGGGTTTGTAATGCGGGTGTTTGTTACACCGTAGAACCCATGTGGGAGGGGGCTTGCTCTCGATCGCGGTGGGCCAGTCAATACATTTAGTGACTGATCCAACGCGATCGGGGGCAAGCCCCCTCCCACATTTGATTGGGTTCACACATTCAGATCAGGTGGTTTTCCAGGTGATCTGTTCTTCACCGTCTTCGCTGATGCGAATCCAGGTGTCGGCGCTTTCCTCGCCTTCTTCCTCAACCCAGCTGCCCGGTGCGCAACGCACTTCGACGTTCAGCGCGGCAAAGGCGGCGCGGGCGCAGGCGATGTCGTCTTCCCACGGGGTCTGATCGCTTTCCAGGTACAGGCTGTTCCATTTGCCTACCGCCTTGGGCAGCCAAGTGACAGGCACGTCGCCGGCCTTGCACTTGTAGGTCTGGCCGCGCTGGACCCAGGCGGTGCAAGGGCCAAGGGCGGCGCCCAGCCAGGCGGCGATGGCCTTGTGGTCGACGTCGGCGTCCTTCAGGTAAATCTCGATATCAGGTTGGCGCATGGATGTTCCTCGTTGCGGGATTCGAAAATCCATTCGCGGATTCAGGGTGGGCGGAGTGCCCGAAAAGTCGGTTATTGAAGCACGAAATAATCGTAGCGCATTGATACGCTGACCCGCAGCGGTTCGGCATGCTCGATCACTTCGGTGCGGCGCTCGGCGCTGGCGCGCCAGCCGTGAGGGGTCATGGCCAGCAGGTTGGCACGGTCTTTCGGGTCCGCCAGGCTCAGCGTGAACTCGAGGGTTTCGCTGTGCGCAAGGCTCATGCCGTCCGGCACCAGGGCCAGGTGTTTGTCGTCGGTGTACTCGCGCACTTCGTCGTACAGGCGCTCGCGCAGCTCCATCAGGTGACCGCGGGTCGGGCCGACTTTCATCAAGCCGCCGCCGGGGCTGAGCAGGCGTTTGGCCTCTTGCCAGTCCAACGGGCTGAACACGCTGGCGAGAAACTGGCAACTGGCATCGGCCAACGGCACGCGGGCCATGCTGGCGATCAACCAGGTCAGTGCCGGGTTGCGCTTGCACGCACGCTTGACCGCTTCCTTGGAGATATCCAGGGCATAGCCATCGGCGTGGGGCAGGGCGTCGGCGATTTGTGCGGTGTAGTAACCCTCGCCACAACCGATGTCCACCCAGCGCTGCGGTGCTTGTTGCGCGGCCAGTTGCGCCAGGCGCTTGGCCACCGGGGCGTAGTGGCCGGCGTTGAGGAAGTCGCGGCGCGCCTCGACCATGGCGAGGTTGTCGCCCGGGTCGCGGCTGTTTTTGTGCTGCACCGGCAACAGGTTCAGGTAACCCTGGCGCGCGCGGTCGAAACGGTGTCCGACCGGGCACGCCACGCCATTGTCCACCGCGTGGAGCGGTGCGCTGCAAATGGGACAGGCCAGCATCAGGCGAGCAACTTGATCAGGGTCTGGTAGTAGATCTCGGTCAGCACGTCGAGGTCGCTGGCCAGAATGCGCTCGTTGACCTGATGGATCGTCGCGTTGACCGGGCCCAACTCGACTACCTGGGTGCCGAGGGTCGCGATGAAGCGCCCGTCGGACGTACCGCCGCTGGTGGACGCCTGGGTCTCGCGACCGGTGACCGCCTTGATGCTGGCGGACACCGCATCGAGCAAGGCCCCCGGTTCGGTGAGGAACGGCAGGCCGGACAGCGTCCAGTCTACGTGCCAGTCCAGGCCGTGTTTGTCGAGGATCGCGGCAACGCGCTGTTGCAGGCCTTCCACGGTGGATTCGGTAGAGAAGCGGAAGTTGAACACCGCTGTCAGGTCACCGGGGATCACGTTGGTCGCGCCGGTGCCGGCGTTGAGGTTGGAGATCTGGAAGCTGGTCGGCGGGAAGAAGGTGTTGCCGTCGTCCCAATGCTCGGCGGCCAGTTCCGCCAGTGCCGGAGCAGCCAGGTGGATCGGGTTCTTCGCCAGGTGCGGGTAGGCCACGTGACCTTGCACGCCGCGCACGGTCAGGGTAGCGCCGAGGGAGCCGCGACGGCCGTTCTTGACCACATCGCCGACCAGGCTGGTGCTGGACGGTTCGCCGACGATGCACCAGTCCAGACGCTCCTTGCGCGCGGCCAGGCGTTCGATCACGGCCTTGGTGCCGTGGTGCGCCGGGCCTTCTTCATCGCTGGTGATCAGAAAGGCCACCGAGCCCTTGTGGTCCGGGTAGTCCTGCACGAAGCGCTCCGACGCCACCAGCATCGCCGCCAGGCTGCCTTTCATGTCCGCCGCGCCGCGGCCGCAGAGCATGCCGTGGTCGTCGATCAGCGCGTCGAACGGATCGTTCTGCCAGGCCTGCACCGGCCCGGTCGGGACCACGTCGGTGTGGCCGGCAAAGCACAGCACCGGGCCGTCGTGCTTGCCGTGGGTGGCCCAGAAGTTATCTACGTTTTCGATACGCATCGGCTCAAGCTGGAAACCGGCGTCGCCCAGGCGCTGCATCATCAGCTTCTGGCAATCGGCGTCGATCGGCGTCACCGAGGGACGGCGGATCAGGTCGATGGCAAGTTGAAGGGTCGGCGAAAGGTCGGCATGGGCCGTCATGGGAAACTCCGGAAATCGAGGCGGCGACGTTCTAATTGACTGTAGGAGCGAGCTTGCTCGCGAAAAACGCAAGAGCACCGCGTTCATTCAAGATGTTCGCGTGATCGTTGATGATTTTCGCGAGCAAGTTCGCTCCTACAGTGATATGTGCAAGGCTTACAAAACGGCCGTTATCTTATAGCAAAACGGCGGCCAGAGGCCGCCGTTTAGTGCATTGCACACGTTTTTACAGCGCGGTGGCCGGCTCTGCCTTCGGCGCCGGTTTCGGCAGCGACGACAGGAACGCCATGATCAACGCCGCCACATACGGCAGCGACTGCACCAGCAGCATCACCACCCAGAAGCGCATGTCGGCGCTCGGCAGGCCCTGCACCAGGTAGATCCCCAGCGCCGCGCCCCACAACAGCAGCATGATGAACATCTCTTCGCGGGCTTCGGAAATCGCTACCCAGAAGCCGTGGTTATCCGCGTTTTTCGGTGTACGAAAGAACGGAATGCTGGTGGTGAAGAAGCCATACAGCACCGCTTTGGCGATGGTGTGGGACAACGCCAGGCCGGCCAGCGCCGCACAGAACGCATCCTTGAGGTTAACCCCCACGGCACGACGGTACAGGAAGATGATCTTGCCCACCTTGAACACGAACAACGCCAACGGCGGGATCGCGAAAATCAGCAACGGCGGGTCGACCCGGGTCGGCACGATGATCATCGCCGCCGACCACAACAGCGCGCCGACGGTGAAGAAGATGTTCATGCCATCCGCCACCCACGGCAACCAGCCCGCGAGGAAGTGGTAGCGCTGGCCACGGGTCAGCTCGGTGTCCTTGCCGCGCAGCAGGCTGGCGGTGTGACGCTTGATGATCTGGATCGCGCCATAGGCCCAGCGGAAACGCTGTTTCTTGAAGTCGATGAAGGTGTCGGGCATCAGGCCCTTGCCGTAGCTTTCGTGGTAATACGCGGCCGACAGGCCTTTCTCGAACACGCGCAGGCCGAGTTCGGCGTCTTCGCAGATGCACCAGTCGGCCCAGCCCAGCTCTTCGAGCACCGAGCGACGGGTCATGGTCATGGTGCCGTGCTGGATGATCGCGTCGCGGTCGTTGCGGGTGACCATGCCGATATGGAAGAAGCCTTTGTATTCGGCGTAGCAGAGCTTCTTGAAGGTGCTTTCGTTCTGGTCGCGATAATCCTGCGGCGACTGCACCACGGCGATTTTCGGGTCGGCGAAGTGCGGCACCATGTGCTTGAGCCAGTTCGGCGACACGCAGTAGTCCGAGTCGATCACCGCGATCACTTCGGCATCCTTGGCGGTGTGCGGGATCAGGTAGTTCAACGCGCCGCCCTTGAAACCGGCCAGGGGCGCGACGTGGAAGAACTTGAAGCGCGGGCCCAGGGTTGCGCAGTAGTCGCGCACCGGTTCCCACACCGCCGGGTCCTTGGTGTTGTTGTCGATGATCAGGACTTCGTAGTCCGGGTAGTCGAGGGCGGCCAGGGCATCGAGGGTCTGTTTGACCATCTCTGGCGGCTCGTTGTAGCACGGCACATGGATCGACACTTTCGGGCGGTAGTCCGAGTCCCCCACGACCGGCAGGAATTCACGCCGACGCTTGTGGGTCCAGACCGCTTCCGCCAGTTCATGGGCTTCGGCCAGCAGCACGATAAACACGCCCAGGGCGCCGAGCGCCAGGAGGAAGCCGACCGTCAGGCTGAACCAGGTGCTGTATTGCTGGCTGTAGTCGTAGCCGATCCACACCAGCACCGAACCGCACAGGAACGCGATAAAGGTCAGGAAGGTCCGGCCGCGTTGGCGCAGGGCCGAGCCGTCGATCATCAGCAGGGTCAATGACAGCAGTGCAAGCACCACCGAACCGATGGCCAGCACGCGCCATTGCGGGATCGCGACCACCGGTCCTTCGAAGTTGAATTTCTGCTGACGCGCGGCGTTGTACACGCCCCAGTAGGCGCCGACCGAGCCTTCGTCGCTGGCTTTCCACGGTTGGTCGAAGGCCTCGATCACGAAGTAGTTGAAGCCCTGGCGGTTCAGCTTGTTCACCAGCGTGCGCAGGTAAATTGCCTGGTCGGCGGGAGACGCATCAGCACCGCCACGCATGCGGCCGTTGCTCGGCCAGCCGACTTCCGACAGCAGCAGCGGCTTTTTCGGGAAGGTCTTCTTCAGATCCCGTGCGCGGTCGAGTACGAATTGGCCCGCCTGGTCCACCGGAATATGTTCCCAGTACGGCAGGATGTGCGCGGCGATCAAGTCGACGTGCTTGGCCAGTTGTGGGTTGTGCTCCCAGATGTGCCATTGCTCGGAGGTGGTCACCGGCACCTTGACGGCCGCGCGCACGCGATCCAGCAACACGATCAGTGCTTCGGGGGTGATCTCTTTACGGAACAACGCTTCGTTGCCGACCACCACGCGCACGACGCTGCGCGAGCTGTTGGCGATCTCGATGGCGCGCTGGATCTCGCGTTCGTTGCGTTCCAGGTCCGGGCTGATCCAGATCCCCAGGGTGACACGCAGGCCGAACTCTTCCGCCAGCTTGGGGATGTCTTCCAGAGTGCCGTCGACCGAGTAGGTCCGGATGTTGTCCGTCAGCTTGCTCATGATCTCCAGATCGCGACGCATCTGGTCGTCGGTCGGGTACTGGTCTTTCTGTGGGTACTGGCCTTGTTGAAACGGCGAGTAGGAAAAACCGGAGATCTGTTCAGGCCAGTTGGGGGCAGTGACCGGGCGGTTGATCAGCGCCCAGAAGCCGGTGAACAGCGCGGCAATTGCCAGCACCACCACCAGGTTGAGTCCAAATTTACGCGATGACATGGCTATTTCGGGTTCCAAAAGGTGTGGAACGAAAAGAGGTGTCGGCCTACGCCGAACGGCGCGCATCCTACACCGGCCCTTCCCTGAGCGTACAGCAGACTGAGAAAAGCCGGACGTTAGTCCGCGAATCTCCAGCTAAGTTCTTTACTTGTATCGCGAAGTTTCGAACTTGTCCTGGCAAAGCCCTATAATGCGCGCCGGTTTTTGGGGTAATGGTCATGAGTACAGAAGATCCGCGGTTTGCAGGCGTCGCCCGTTTGTATGGCATTGAAGGCCTGGAGCGCTTGAAAGCGGCCCATGTGGCGATCGTCGGCGTCGGCGGCGTAGGCTCATGGGCGGCGGAAGCCATCGCCCGTTGTGGGGTGGGCGAGATCTCGTTGTTTGATTTGGATGATGTCTGCGTCAGCAACAGCAACCGTCAGTTGCATGCCCTCGACAGCACCGTGGGCAAACCCAAGGTCGAGGTGATGGCTGAGCGCCTGCGCGGCATCAACCCGGACTGCACGGTGCATGCCGTGGCGGATTTCGTGACCCGCGAGACCATGGCCGAGTACATCACCCCCAACATCGACTGCGTGATCGACTGCATCGACGCCGTCAACGCCAAGGCGGCACTGATCGCCTGGTGCAAGCGCCGCAAGATCCAGATCATCACCACCGGCGGCGCTGGCGGGCAGATCGACCCGACGTTGATCCAGGTCTGCGACCTGAACCGCACCTTCAACGATCCGCTGGCCTCGAAAGTGCGCTCCACCCTGCGCCGTGACTATGGCTTCTCGCGCACGGTGACCCGCCATTACAGCGTGCCGTGTGTGTTTTCCACCGAGCAACTGCGCTATCCGAAGCCGGACGGCAGCATCTGCTTGCAGAAGAGTTTTGTCGGCGACGGCGTGAAGCTGGACTGCGCCGGCGGGTTTGGCGCGGTGATGATGGTCACTGCAACCTTCGGCATGGTGGCGGCGACCAAGGCGGTGGACAAGATCGTGGCCGGGGTGCGCCGGCCTTCCGATCGGGTCAAGCCTTCTTGAATCTCAAGGCTTTGCACCATTCAAATGTGGGAGGGGGCTTGCCCCCGATAGCGGTGGTTCAGTCAATGTATTCAGTGACTGACACTCTGCTATCGGGGGCAAGCCCCCTCCCACATTGGGTTTTATGTACGGCTTAGTTCGCGCATGCGCTGCAGCACGGCGTTCAGGCCATTGCTGCGCGACGGCGACAACTGGCGGGACAGCCCCAGTTGATTGAACCAGTCCGGCAAGTCGACCGCCTGCAACTCGGCGGCCGACAGCCCGTTGACCCGCGCCAGCAGCAACGCCACCAGCCCACGGATCATGCGCGCTTCGCTGCTGGCGGCGAACTGCCAGTGGCCGTCGGATAAACGCCCGACCAGCCATACCAGGCTCTCGCAGCCCTGCACCAGATTGGCCTCGACCTTGTCTTCGTCCGCCAGCGGCGGCAGCCGTTCGCCCCATTGCATCAGCAGGCGCGCGCGTTGCTCCCAACTGCCCACTGCCTGAAACGACTCAAGCGCGCCGACAGCCTCGGCCGGCAGGCTCATCGCAGCATATCCAGGGACTGGTCCAGCGCTTCGAAGAATCGCTCCAGATCATCGGAATTGTTGTACAGCGCCAGGGACACGCGAATCGCTCCCGACAAGTGCATCGCCTTGAGCAGCGGCATTGCGCAATGATGGCCGGCGCGCACGGCAATGCCCTGTTCGGTCAGCAAGTGCGCAAGATCGGCGTTATGCACGCCTTCCACCACAAAACTGACCAACGCCACCTGCGGCGCGCCCAGTACGCGCACGCCATTGCGCGCTTTCAGCCCGCGCAACAGGTACTCGTGCAGGGCGGCTTCGTGGGCGATGAGCGCCGGTTGATCCAGTGAATTGAGGTAATCCAGGCTGGCGCCCAGGCCGATCACGCTGGCAATCGGTGGGGTGCCGGCCTCGAACCCCAGCGGCGCGGGGCGGAAGCTGGCGCTGTGGTAATCGGCCTGTTGCACCATTTCGCCGCCGAACTGCCAGTGGCGCAGCTGTTGCAGGGCTTGGGTGCGGCCGTACAGCACGCCGACGCCGTCCGGGCCGTAGAGTTTGTGGCTGGAAAATACGTAGAAGTCGCAGCCCAGGGCTTGTACGTCGTGGCGGCCATGGACGATGCCCTGGGCGCCATCGACCACGGTCAGCGCACCCTCGGCCTTGGCCATGGCCAGCAAGGGTTCCAGCGGTTGCCAGGTGCCCAGCACGTTGGACAGTTGGCTCACCGCCAGCAGGCGCGTGCGCGGGCCGATCAGCGTGGCGGCGGCCTGAAGGTCGATCATACCGTCGTCGCCAACCGGCAGGATCACCAGTTCCAGCGCGCGACGTTTGGCCAGTTGCTGCCAGGGCAGCAGGTTGGCGTGGTGTTCCAGGGCGCTGATGACTAGTTCATCGCCCGCATTGAATAAGTGCTCGAGGCCGTAGGCCAAGAGGTTCAGCGCCGACGTCGCGCCATGAGTGAAGACGATGTGCCCGCTGTCTCCTGCATTCAACCACTGCGCGACCTTGTTGCGACTGTCCTCGAAAGCCTGGGTCGCGTGGGCGCCCGGCAAATGCTGGGCACGGTGAACGTTGGCGGCGCCATTGGCGTAGTAATGGCTGATCGCGTCCAACAGGGCTTGAGGTTTTTGCGCGGTGGCGGCGCTGTCCAGATAGGTCTGGTCTTGCCGTTGCAGGGCGGCGATGGCCGGAAAGTCGACGCGCCAGGGAGAGGGCACAAGCATGGTGTTCAAGACTCGTATAAACGGGCCCCAGGATCGGGGCCCGCGAGTGGCATCGAGTCGCTGCTTAGTTGTGAGCGTGCAGCGCTTCGTTCAGTTCGATGGCCGACTTGTGGGTTTTGCACTCCACGGCACCGGTCTCGGAGTTACGGCGGAACAGCAGGTCCGGCTGGCCGGCCAGCTCGCGCGCCTTGACCACTTTAACCAACTGGTTGCGCTCGTCGAGCAGGGCAACCTTGGTCCCGGCGGTGACATACAGGCCCGATTCCACGGTGTTGCGGTCGCCCAGCGGGATCCCGATACCGGCGTTGGCGCCGATCAGGCAGCCTTCGCCGACCTTGATCACGATGTTGCCGCCACCCGACAGGGTGCCCATGGTGGAGCAACCGCCGCCCAGGTCCGAACCCTTGCCGACAAATACGCCGGCCGAGACACGGCCTTCGATCATGCCCGGGCCTTCGGTGCCAGCGTTGAAGTTGACGAAACCTTCGTGCATCACGGTGGTGCCTTCGCCCACGTAGGCGCCCAGGCGGATACGCGCGGCGTCAGCGATACGCACGCCGCTGGGTACGACGTAATCGGTCATTTTCGGGAACTTGTCCACCGAGAACACTTCCAGCAGCTCGCCACGCAGGCGCGCTTCGAGTTGGCGTTCGGCCAGCTCATTGATGTCGATCGCGCCCTGGCTGGTCCAGGCCACGTTCGGCAGTTGCGCGAATACACCGGCCAGGCTCAGGCCGTGGGGCTTGACCAGGCGGTGGGACAGCAGGTGCAGCTTGAGGTAGGCCTCAGGCGTGGAAGTCAGTGCGGCGTCTTCGGCCAGCAGGGTGGCGACCAGCGGGGTATGGCTTTCAGCCAGGCGGGTCAGCAGGGCTGCCTGGGTCGCGTCGACGCCTTTGAGCGCGTCAGCCAGTTGCAGGGCTTGGGCGACGGTGAAGGTGATCGCCTGGTTGCCTTCGCTGTAACCGAGGATCGGCGCGATGGCGGCGACGACTTCTGCCGACGGGTTGAGTACGGGTTGTGCGTAAAACACTTCCAGCCAAGCGCCTTGGCGGTTCTGAGTGCCGACGCCGAAGCCCAGGCTGAACAGGGAATTGGACATGCTGTTACCTCTACAAAAATGGGATGGCCGGCCTACTTGAGGGCTGCCGAATAAGTATCTGGCTTGAAGCCAATCAGGGTTCTGTCTCCGAGATCAAGCACCGGGCGCTTGATCATCGAGGGTTGTGCGAGCATCAATTCAATGGCTTTCGACTGATCGAGATCGGCTTTGCGTTCGTCTTCGAGTTTGCGAAAGGTGGTGCCCGCACGGTTCAAAACCACCTGCCAACCGTGCTCGTTGCACCATTGGGTCAAGTGTTCGCGGTCGATACCGACGGTTTTGTAGTCATGGAACTCGTAGCTCACGCCGTGCTCGTCGAGCCAGGTGCGGGCTTTTTTCATGGTGTCGCAGGCTTTGATGCCGAAAAGGTGCAAGGTTTTACTTGATACGGTCAAGGAATTGCCCCCCTTTGGACCAATGAAGATGAAAGGTCTGGGATTATGCCACGACCAGCGGGTTTGGGTGCCGCTCGTCTCTAGCGTGGATTGCCCCGTGCGACTATTGTGCGAAAGCCATCGCGCAGCATAGGCGGCTAATATGGCACTTCAATGGTGAGTTGTTGCCTGATGTGTGTCGTTGCAAGTCGATTGTCCGGGAAAACCGCGTTATGCAAACCGCCTACACCGTTCTTATCTTGCTGATGCTGGTCAGCGTTTCGCGGCTGGTCTGGCGAGTCATCCCACTGCCGTTACCGCTGGTGCAGATTGCCGCCGGGGCCTTGCTGGCCTGGCCCACGCTGGGGCTGCATGTCGCGCTGGACCCGGAGTTGTTCCTGTTTCTGTTCCTGCCGCCGCTGTTGTTCTCCGATGGCTGGCGCATGCCCAAGCGTGAACTGTGGCGCCTGCGCGGGCCGATTCTGACGTTGGCAGTGGGGCTGGTGCTGTTCACCGTGGTCGGCGCCGGCTACTTCATTCATTGGTTATTGCCTTCGATTCCATTGCCGGTGGCCTTTGCCCTGGCGGCGGTGTTGTCGCCGACGGACGCCGTGGCGGTGTCGGCCATTTCCCAAAACCGTTTACCCACGCCGTTGATGCATATGCTCCAGGGCGAAGCCTTGATGAACGATGCCTCGGGCCTGGTGACCTTCAAGTTCGCCCTGGTGGCAGCCTTGACCGGGGTGTTTTCCCTGGCGGATGCCAGCCTGACCTTTGTACTGGTGGCCATCGGCGGTCTGGCGGTCGGGATCGCGTTGAGCTGGCTGGTGGGGCGCTTGCGTGTCTGGATGATTGCGCGAGGCTGGGACGACCCGGCCACCCACGTTGTGTTCATGTTGCTGCTGCCGTTCGCCGCCTATGTTCTGGCCGAACGCCTGGGCGCATCGGGGATTCTTTCGGCCGTGGCGGCGGGCATGATGCAAAGCTGGCTGGACCTGCTGCCTCGCCAGACCAGCACGCGCTTGCTCAATCGCAGTGTGTGGTCGCTGCTGGAGTTTGCCTTCAATGGCTTGATCTTCCTGCTATTGGGGTTGCAACTGCCGGACATCATCAAGGCGGTGGTGAGTCATGAAACCACGCTGTGGCCGACCCTGCTGTATCGCTGCCTGGACGTGGTCGCGATCTTCCTGGTGTTGTTGGTATTACGCTTCATCTGGGTGCAAAGCATCTGGCGTCTGTCGGGCGTGCTCCGGCGCCTGCGTGGGAAAAGCGAGCTTACCCTGGTGCCGACGGCGCGTTCCTGCTGGCTGTTGACCGTGGGCGGTGTGCGCGGGGCGGTGACGTTGGCCGGTGTGATGTCGGTGCCCTTGCTGCTGGCGCCGGGCAAGGCGTTCCCGGAACGCGATCTGCTGATCTTTATCGCGGCCGGGGTGATCCTGTTGTCGCTCATCGCTGCCTGTATTGCGTTGCCGCTGCTGCTGCGCGGCATTGAAAAAAGCCCCGATGAAAAACACCACAATGAAGTGCGCGAGGCGTGGAAAAAGACCGCCGTGGCGGCGATCCATGCGCTTGAGGTCGAAGAACCCACCGAGAGCGCTCCCGCGGACGCCGCCCAGGCCGCATTGGCTACCGAACTGAAGGCGCGACTGATGTCGGAATACCGGCATCAGTTGGACGTCTTCAACGACTCCGCCGAAGCCCAGGCGCTGGCGTCGCAGATGGACCAACTGGAGCGAAAGCTACGGCTCAAGGCGCTGCGGGCGCAGCGCTTGGAGTTGTATAGCCTGAGCCGTCATCACCGGATCGGGGATGACGTGTTGAGGGAGGTGTTGGACGACCTGGACATGAGTGAGGCGAACCTGGGGTCGCCGAAGTAGGCAATTGGGGGCCGCCGTGCCGCCGGCGCTGAGTGTGCAGTGTTTTAAACGGTGCAGTCTGAGTCGGCATCACGAAAGCGTGGATGACGGATCACGGCGGGCATGGGCGCCGCTTGAGGGTAGGTTTTTTTGGCCCAGGCAATGTCTCCGTCACTCAGTGACCTGTTCTCGCTGTGCGCCCGCTTTCCATTGGTCTGGTCCGGGCTGACAGCGTAGTGCATGACCGAGTCAGGGTCATAAGGCAGCAAGTCATAAGCGCTGCTGCGAGTCAGCGGCAGGACGTTGTCCTCCACCTCCTGCGGGTTGGGGGTGTTGCGGTAGGTCTGGTGGATGGTTTCACGGTTCCACGGAATGTTGGCATCGGGGTGCTGGTGGGCGTGATGGGCACCGAGCATATGCCCGAATTCATGCAGGACGGTGTCTTCGAAGCGGGGCGCGTTGTGATCCATGGGCAGGCTCATGGTCGGCAGCCCGAACGGAATGTTGCGCGCATCGGTGCCTATGGATGAAGCGCCGCCGTTATCGCCCGGCGGATTCTGCGCAATACGGATATCGCCTCTCGCCCCCGAGACAAAATCAAACTTCAGGTTGATATGGGGCAGCCAACGGCTGGCGGCTTTTTTCACGGCCAGCACGTATTCGTCGTCCACCCCATACTCATACATGGCGATCGTGAGCGTAGTGTTCTGGGGCCAGTATTTGCCCGGCTCGCCGACATTGCGTCGACGTCTCGAAAGACTGTGCGTTGGCGTAGCGCTATCGCTGCTTTCGCCAGGCGACCAGTGTGTGCCAGGCTGATACGAGGCTTCGGGGGCGGGGTTTATCATTGAGCGTTTCCTGCGGCAGGTCGAGACGAGACACTGGTTGATTCGTGCCAATTACAGGAAAGTTCCCGGCGGTGCTGGGTGAATACGTGAGCCGATGTTTACCCCTGGGCCCGCTACGTCGGGTTGACCGTGGGGTACAGCGTTCTGATCGTTTGCTTGTCGCCCGCGGAAAGGGTTGTGTTTTTAGGAATAGCCTGGCCGTTGCGCCTCAATGCTGCCGGAATTTCATAATGCATCACGGACTGTGGATCGTATGGGGTGATCTGCAGGCCGGGCCGGTTGTCTGGCTCAAGGATATGCTCGCGTACCATGGCTTCGTTGAAAGAGTCGCTGGTGTAGTAGTCATACACTTGGGGGCTGTCCCAATCCAGGCTGTTCTGCGGGTGTTGGTGTTCGTGCAATAACCCGAGGGCGTGGCCGAATTCGTGCAGGGCCGTACTGCGCAACTTCTTCGAGTCGTCGGTCCGGTTGAGGTGCATCGTGGGTTGATCTTCATCGATGCGCTTGGCCTCCGTGCCAATGGCGGACCAATTGCCCTTGAGCCCTTCATCGTCAGAAATACGAATATCGCCCGTCTTGCCTTCGACGATATTGAAGCGCAGGGCCGGCGTGTGGTGGGCCCATTCGCGGATAGCGTCCACCACCAGCGCTTTGCTTTTTTCGCTGCTCAGGTCGAGCGCAACGGTGACCACGCCGGCCGGCCAGCGCTTGTCGCTGTCGGCGATGCCTCTTTTGGTTCGCCCGGCGGATTCGGGAGGGGAGGTGTGGTTATTCGGGAGCGGCTCATAAGCGGGGGGAGGGGCGAGCGACGGGGTGATTAGGCTCATAGGCATTACTCGTAGGAAGTTTGCCTATTGGTGGTGAGCGAGTGAACAAGGTTCCCGCACTGTGCGACACAGTGCGGGATGTGGCGAGGTTACTTCCTGCGTTGAATGAAATCGCGAATGCGCTCAGCCGCTTCCACACACTCCGCCAGTGGTGCAACCAATGCCATGCGAACGCGCCCGGCGCCTGGGTTGACGCCGTCCACCTCCCGCGACAGGTACGAGCCGGGTACTACGGTCACGTGTTCTTGCACAAACAGATCGCGACAGAAGGCGGCGTCGTCACCCTCTACATTCGGCCACAGGTAGAAACCACCATCGGGGGCTTGTACGTCCAGCACCGGCTTGAGGATCGCCAGCACGGCGTCGAATTTTTCCCGATACAGGTCGCGGTTGGCCTGGACGTGGGCTTCGTCCTGCCAGGCGGCGATGCTTGCCAGTTGGGTTTGCACGGGCATCGCGCAGCCGTGGTAGGTGCGGTACAGCAGGAAGGCCTTGAGGATGTCGGCGTCGCCGGCCACGAAGCCGGAACGCAGGCCCGGCAGGTTGGAGCGCTTGGACAGGCTGTGGAACACCACGCAGCGTTTGAAGTCCTGGCGGCCGAGTTCGACGCAGGCGCTCAACAGGCCCGGCGGCGGGCTTTGTTCGTCGAAGTACAGCTCGCTGTAGCACTCGTCGGCGGCAATCACGAAGTCGTATTCGTCGGCCAGGGCGATGAGCTTTTTCAGGGTGTCGACCGGGATCAGCGCGCCGGTCGGGTTGCCGGGGGAGCACAGGAACAGGATCTGGCAGCGCTTCCAGACGTCTGGCGACACGGCGTCGAAATCCGGGTTGAAGCCATTGGCGTCCAGGCATGGCAGGTAGTGCGGCTTGGCGCCGGCCAGGAACGCCGCGCCTTCATAGATCTGGTAGAACGGGTTCGGGCTTACCACCAGCGCGTCGTCACTGCGATTGACCACGGCTTGGGTGAAGGCGAACAGTGCCTCGCGGGTGCCGTTGACCGGCAGGATGTTACGCGCCGGGTCCAGCCAGCCCTTGGGTACATTGAAGCGGCGTTCGCACCAGGCTGCGATGGCCTCGCGCAGCGCCGCAATGCCCAGGGTGGTCGGGTACACCGCCATCTGGTCGAGGTTATTGCTCAACGCCTCGGCGACGAAGGTCGGCGATTTATGCTTGGGCTCGCCGATGGACAGCGCGATCGGACGTTTGTCCGGGTTCGGCGTGACGCTGCCGAGCAGGGCGCGCAGTTTTTCGAACGGGTAGGGCTGCAACTGGTTCAGGGCGTTGTTCATCGGTGGATCTCGTGCAAGGCGTTAAAAACTGGGCGGGTATCAAATCGTCAGGCGCGTCAGCTCGACCCCGGGCTCCTGGTGAACGCTCAACTGCTGGACGATTGCATCCTGCAGGCGGCGGCACAGTTCGGGGTCGGACAGCGGCTGGTTGTCGGCGTCGGTAATGAAGAACACGTCTTCCACGCGCTCGCCGAGGGTCGCAATCTTGGCGTTCTGCAACGACAGGTCGAACTCCAGGAAAATCCCGCCGATCCGCGCCAGCAGGCCCGGGCGATCCGGCGCGCTGAGTTCCAGCACCGTCACCGGGCGCTGGGCGTCGTTGGAAATGGTCACCTGGGGCGCAAACGCAAAATGCTTGAGCTGGCGTGGCACGCGGCGCTGGATGATGGTCGGGTAGTCGTCCGGGTTGCGCAACGCTTCGGTCAGGCCTTCGCGGATCTTTTTCACCCGCGCCGGGTTATCGCCGATGGACTCGCCTTCGGTGTCGAGCACGATGTAGGTGTCGAGGGTGAACTGGCTGCTGGAGGTGATGACCCGGGCGTCGTGGATGTTCAGGTTGAGCTGGTCCATGGCCGCTACGGTCACGGCGAAGAAGTCGTGCTGGTCGGGGGCGTAGATGAAAATCTGCGTGCCGCCTTCGAACTCGCGTTGGGTCGTCTCTTTGATCAGCACCAGCGGGCCGCCATCGGCCGGTTGCTGCAGGATTGCATCGCTGTGCCAGGCCACGTCGCCGGCGGTGTGGCGCAGGAAGTAATCGTCGCCCAGTTGCGACCACAATTGTTCGACGTCGTCCGGGTCGTTGCCGCCGCGCACCAGGATATCCAGGGCCGCGCTTTGGGTGCGGCGGATCTGTTCTTCGCGGTCCACCGGGTTTTCCAGGCCCCGGCGCAGGGCGCGCTTGGTCTCGGTGTACAGCTGGCGCAACAGGCTCGCGCGCCAGGAGTTCCAGAGGGTCGGGTTGGTGGCATTGATATCGGAAACCGTCAGCACATACAGGTAGTCGAGACGGGTTTCATCGCCGACGATCCCGGCGAAGTCGTGGATCACCTGCGGGTCGGACAGGTCCTTGCGCTGGGCGGTCGTCGACATCACCAGATGGTTCTGCACCAGCCAGACAATCAGGCGGCTGTCCCATAACGGCAACTGGTGACGCTGGCAGAACGCCTCTGCATCGACTGCACCGACTTCCGAGTGATCGCCGTGGCGGCCTTTGCCGATGTCGTG
This sequence comes from Pseudomonas sp. Y39-6, assembly GCF_023651955.1. Lineage (NCBI taxonomy): Bacteria > Pseudomonadati > Pseudomonadota > Gammaproteobacteria > Pseudomonadales > Pseudomonadaceae > Pseudomonas > Pseudomonas sp. Y39-6. The sequence continues at coordinate 1,584,604 of NZ_CP069594.1, forward strand.
GTACAGGCCGGCCAGGTAGATCAGTTCGGGTTTGGGCAGCTTGGCCATCAGCTTACTGGCCAGCGGGAATTTCTCTGACACCTGGGTGTACTGCAGCTTACGCAGGTGCTTGATCAGGTTCAGGGTGTGGGCGTCGACGGTGTAGATGTGGAACAGGTCGTGCTGCATCTGCCCGACGATAAAGCCGAACTCCGGCAGGTAACGCCCGAGGATGCCGTAGCGGTTCATCCGCCGCAGGTTGCGGTGGATGCCGATCTTGCACTTGAACAGCTCGATGAACAGGCTGGTGTTGCGGATGTCGTTGCGAAAGTCATCGTCGATCAGGTGACGGTTTTCTCGCAGCAGGCGAATCGTGTCGGCGCGCACGCCTTTGATTTCCGGCTGCTGGGCCATCAGCACGAAAATTTCCAGCATGGCAAACGGCGTGCGGCGGAACACGTTGTCGTTGCGCGCCTCGATATAGCCGTCGTGCAGCTGGAAACGCGGGTTGATCGGCTGCGGCGGCGCTTCGTCTTCCGGGGCCAGGATCACTTCTTCGAAGTGCTGGATGATCAGGTCGCTGAGCTGGGCGATGCTCATGACCACCCGGTAGTACTGCTGCATGAAACTTTCGATGCTGGTCTTCGCGTCTTCGCCCTCGAAACCCAGCAGGGTGGCGATGGAGCGCTGATGGTCGAACAGCAGACGGTCTTCGGCGCGCCCGGCGAGCATGTGCAGGGCGTAGCGCACTTTCCAGAGGAATTCCTGGGACGAGGCGAGCAGGGCGTTTTCGCTTTCCACCAGAAAGCCTTCACCGGCCAGGGCGCGCAGGTTCAGGGTGCCGTACTGGCGACGGGCGACCCACAAGATCGTCTGGATATCGCGCAAGCCCCCGGGGGAGCCTTTGACGTTGGGTTCCAGGTTGTATTCGGTGTCGTTGTACTTGTGGTGCCGGGCTTTCTGCTCGGCGCGCTTGGCCAGGAAGAACTCCTTGCTCGGCCACATGTGTGCGGTGCTGGTGACTTCGAGCATGCGTTGGCGCAGACGCTCGGGACCGGCGATGGTGCGGCTTTCCATCAGGTTGGTGATGACGGTGAGGTCGGCGCGGGCTTCTTCGCCGCATTCGGCCACCGAGCGCACGCTCTGGCCGACTTCCAGGCCGATGTCCCACAGCAGCGTCAGAAAACGCTCGATGGAATCGCGAAAGATCTCATGGTCGGCGCTGTCCAGCAGGATCAGCAGGTCGATGTCCGAGTAGGGGTGCAGCTCGCCGCGGCCGTAGCCGCCGACCGCCACCAGGGCGATATCGGCGTCTTCGCTCCAACTGAACTGTTCCCAGGCCTTTTGCAGGATGTTATCGACGAACCAGGCGCGGTCCTCGATCAGCCGACGGATGTCCCGGCCGCTGCGAAAGCGCTCGTCGAGCACCTCGCGGGCCTGGCGGATAGCCTTCTTGAAGGCGGCGATAGGGCTGGCCTTCAGCGCCAGTTCGGCCTGGAACTGGCCACGGTCGAAGAGTTCGGGATCCACCTGGGGCATCGTTCGGCTTTCCTTTCTATCTATCAGTCAGTCACAACACAGTCTGGGAAAACCAGGGCAGCCGTTACGCCGAGATGCGTGGGATGGTGTCGTCCGCGCGCAGGGTGAAGATCTCGTAGCCGGTGTCGGTGACCAGCAGGGTGTGTTCCCACTGGGCGGAGAGCTTGCGGTCCTTGGTGATGGCGGTCCAGCCGTCGCCCAGCACCTTGGTGTCGGCCTTGCCCTGGTTGATCATTGGCTCGATGGTAAAGGTCATGCCGGCTTTGAGTTCCATGCCGGTGCCGGCGCGGCCGTAGTGCAGGATTTGCGGCTCTTCGTGGAACACCTTGCCGATGCCGTGGCCGCAGAACTCACGGACCACCGAGAAGCCGTTCTTTTCAGCGTGCTTCTGGATCACTTCACCGATATCGCCCAGGCGGCAGCCGGGTTTGACGATTTCAATGGCCTTGTACATGCATTCCTGGGTCACCTGGGACAGGCGCTCGGCCCAGACCGGCACGGTGCCGACATGGAACATGCGGCTGGTATCGCCGTGGTAGCCGTCTTTGATGACGGTGACGTCGATGTTCAGGGTGTCGCCGTCTTTCAGCGGTTTGTCGCCGGGAATCCCGTGGCAGACCACGTGGTTGATCGAGGTGCAGATCGACTTGGGGAAGCCCTTGTAGTTCAGCGGGGCAGGGATAGCTTTTTGCACGTCGACTATATAGTCGTGGCAAATGCGGTCCAGCGTTTCGGTGGTGACGCCGGGCTTGACGTGTTCGGCAATCATTTCCAGCACGTCGGCCGCCAGTTTGCCGGCAACGCGCATGCCGGCAATGTCTTCGGCGGTTTTCAAGGTAACGGTCATACAGGCTCTCTCTCTAGCGCGAGGCGCTGAAATCAATACGGTTTACGGGTGTGCGACAAAAGGTTGCAGAATTCGCACAAGCCCTGAAAAACGCGATTCTACCAGACGCGGGCGGCAAACCATGAGCGTCTGGCCATCGGTTATCTCTATAAGGTGGGGCTATAGTGGCGCGATTCAAAGGGTTGCGCAAAAGTCGTTGGCGGCAAATGTGATTGCGGGTTTCGTTTTTTCCCTTCGTGTGGTATAAAATGCGCCGCTTTCCGGGGATACCCCGCGAAGCTTAAATCCACACACGTGTCGACACGATGACCTGGGTGCCGGAGGCCTTGATGCCGCTGGTTGGTCATTGGGATACGTGGAGGCCAAACCCGACTTATTAAGGAACTATCATGTCCCAAGTCAACATGCGCGATATGCTGAAGGCCGGTGTGCACTTCGGTCACCAGACCCGTTACTGGAACCCGAAAATGGGTAAATACATTTTCGGCGCGCGTAACAAGATCCACATCATCAACCTTGAAAAAACCCTGCCAATGTTCAACGAAGCTCTGACTTTCGTAGAGCGTCTGGCCCAGGGCAAAAACAAGATTCTGTTCGTCGGCACCAAGCGTTCCGCTGGCAAGATCGTTGCTGAAGAAGCAGCACGTTGCGGTTCGCCGTACGTCGATCACCGCTGGTTGGGCGGCATGCTCACCAACTTCAAAACCATCCGTGCTTCCATCAAGCGTCTGCGTGACCTTGAAGTGCAAGCCGAAGACGGTACTTTCGCCAAGCTGACCAAGAAAGAGGCGCTGATGCGTACTCGCGACCTGGAAAAGCTCGATCGTTCCCTGGGTGGTATCAAGGACATGGGCGGTCTGCCTGACGCACTGTTCGTTATCGACGTTGATCACGAGCGCATTGCGATCACCGAAGCCAACAAGCTGGGCATCCCTGTTATCGGCGTAGTCGATACCAACAGCAGCCCAGAAGGCGTTGACTACATCATCCCAGGCAACGATGACGCCATCCGCGCTATCCAGCTGTACATGGGTTCGATGGCTGACGCTGTCATCCGCGGTCGCAACCACGTTGCTGGTGGTACCGAGCAGTTCGCTGAAGAAGCTCCGGTAGCCGCAGCTGAGTAATTGACGCCCTGGCGTTGACTCAGTAAGCAAAAAGGGGGCTTGGCCCCCTTTTTGCCCCCTCGAAAACCATTTGTCGGCAGCGCAGCTACAACATCTGTAACGTGCAGCGGCCTACAAGGGTGATTCGGGAAGAATTGATCGCCCGTTTGATCGGGTGGAATGGTTGAAAACCTATCCAAGAGGATTTTGAAATGGCAGAGATTACTGCAGCGTTGGTTAAAGAACTGCGTGAGCGTACCGGCGAAGGCATGATGGATTGCAAAAAGGCCTTGACCAAGGCTGGCGGCGACATCGAAAAAGCCATTGATGACATGCGTGCTTCGGGCGCCATCAAGGCTGCCAAGAAAGCAGGCAACGTTGCTGCTGAAGGCGCCATCGCGCTGAAAGAAGACGGTAAATCCGCAGTTCTGCTGGAAGTGAACTCGCAGACCGACTTCCTGGCTCTGCAGGACGACTTCAAGGCATTTGTTGCTGCCAGCATTGAGAAAGCGTTCGCTGACAAGCTGACTGACGCCGCTCCGCTGATCGCCGCTCAAGAAGCTGATCGCCTGGTACTGGTCGGCAAGGTTGGCGAAAACGTCAACATCCGTCGCCTGGCTCGCGTTGAAGGTGATGTTGTCGGTGGTTACCTGCACGGCAACAAGATCGGCGTTGTGGTTGCCCTTAAAGGCGGCAGCGTTGAGCTGGCCAAAGACATCGCTATGCACGTAGCGGCCAGCAACCCTGAATTCCTGCTGCCATCGGAAGTGTCCGCTGAAGCCATCGAACGCGAAAAAGCCGTGTTCCTGAGCCTCAACGCTGACAAGATCGCGGGCAAGCCAGAAAACATCGTTGAAAACATGATCAAAGGCCGTATCAGCAAGTTCCTGGCTGAAGCGAGCCTGGTTGAGCAGGCGTTCGTCAAGAACCCTGAAATCAAGGTTGGCGAACTGGCCAAGAAAGCCGGTGCTGAAATCGTTTCCTTCACTTACTACAAAGTAGGCGAAGGCATCGAGAAGCCGGTCGACAACTTCGCTGAAGAAGTTGCTGCCCAGCTGGCTGCCGCCAAGCAATAAGACGGTTTTCAACTGTCGCCCGAAAGAGGCTGCCCGCTCACGCGCGCAGCCTCTTTTCAAATGGGAAGGCTAATTTTATTTGGCTTCCCTTCGGAACTGGCTTACAAAGCCGTGTTCCGATGGCGCTGTGATAGCGTCCAGCTAGAGTGAACGCAAGCCGTAAACGGCTCGCCAAGAATTTTTTAAAATACGCCGCAGGAGAGATTCGCAATGGCTCAGCAGGGCAGTGGTTATCAGGCTCGCTATAAACGCATTCTACTCAAGCTCAGCGGCGAGGCCCTGATGGGCTCGGAAGAGTTCGGGATCGATCCCAAGGTACTCGACCGCATGGCGCTGGAAGTTGGCCAATTGGTCGGCATCGGCGTGCAGGTCGGCCTGGTGATTGGCGGTGGCAACCTGTTCCGCGGTGCCGCACTGAGTGCGGCGGGCATGGACCGGGTCACCGGCGACCACATGGGCATGCTGGCCACTGTGATGAACGCCCTGGCCATGCGCGATGCCCTGGAGCGCGCCAACATCTCGGCGATCGTGATGTCGGCTATTTCCATGGTAGGCGTGACCGATCACTATGACCGTCGCAAAGCCATGCGCCACCTGAACGCCAAGGAAGTGGTCATCTTCGCCGCCGGTACCGGCAACCCGTTCTTCACCACCGACTCGGCCGCATGCCTGCGTGCGATTGAAATCGATGCTGACGTCGTGTTGAAAGCGACCAAAGTCGACGGCGTATACACTGCAGATCCATTCAAAGACCCGCATGCCGAGAAGTTCGATCATCTGACCTACGATGAAGTGCTGGATCGCAAGCTGGGCGTGATGGACCTGACGGCAATTTGCCTGTGCCGCGACCACAAGATGCCGCTGCGCGTATTTAACATGAACAAGCCCGGCGCCCTGCTGAACATCGTACACGGCGGCGCGGAAGGCACTCTGATCGAGGAAGGCCAACAATGATCAACGAAATCAAGAAAGACGCCCAAGCGCGTATGCACAAATCCCTGGAGTCTCTGGCCCATGCGTTCGGCCAGATTCGTACAGGCAAGGCGCACCCCAGCATTCTGGGTAGCGTGATGGTGCCGTACTACGGTGCCGACACCTCCATCACCCAAGTGGCCAATATCACCGTAAAAGACTCGCGCACCCTGCAAGTCGTTGCCTTCGAGCGCAACATGCTCGCGGCGGTCGACAAGGCGATCCAGAGCGCCGGCCTGAACCTCAACCCGACCAACCTGGGCGAGTTGCTGCTGATTTCCATGCCTGCCCTGACTGAAGAAACCCGCAAGGGCTTCACCAAGCAGGCGCGCAGCGCAGCAGAAGATGCACGTGTTGCCGTGCGCAACATCCGTCGCGATGCCCTGGGCGAGCTGAAGAAGCTGGTCAAGGACAAGGAAATCAGCGAAGACGAAGAACGCCGTGCGGCGGCTGACATCCAGAAGCTGACCGACAAGGCCGAAGCTGATATCGATGCGGCCACCAAGCAAAAAGAAGCGGACTTGATGGCCGTATAAGGGTCAGGGCGCTTTCATGGAAAAGACCAAGCAGACTGTGCCCTCCGTGGTGCCGCGCCATGTCGCGATCATCATGGATGGGAATAATCGCTGGGCGAAAAAACGCTTCCTGCCTGGCGTCGCCGGGCACAAAGCGGGTGTCGATGCGGTACGGGCAGTGATCGAGGTGTGCGCCGAGGCCAAGGTCGAAGTGTTGACCTTGTTCGCGTTTTCCAGTGAAAACTGGCAGCGCCCGGCCGAGGAAGTCAGTGCCTTGATGGATCTGTTCTTCAGGGCCCTGCGTCGTGAGGCCAAGCGCCTCAACGACAACAACATCACGCTGCGCATCATTGGTGATCGCTCGCGGTTCCACCCGGAGCTGCAAGCGGCCATGCGTGAGGCTGAAGCCATTACCGCCGGCAGTAACCGTTTTGTGCTGCAGATTGCCGCCAACTACGGTGGCCAGTGGGACATCGCCCAGGCTGCGCAACGGCTTGCCCGCGAAGTGCAGGCCGGCCACCTGCAGCCGGACGAAATCACGCCCGAACTGTTGCAGACCTGCCTGGTTACCGGCGACCTGCCGCTGCCGGACTTGTGCATCCGTACCGGTGGCGAGCACCGCATCAGTAATTTCCTGTTGTGGCAGTTGGCCTATACCGAGCTGTATTTCTCCGACCTGTTCTGGCCGGACTTCAAACACGATGCCATGCGTAAAGCGCTGGCCGATTTCGCTTCCCGTCAGCGTCGCTTCGGTAAAACGAGCGAGCAGATCGAAGCTGGAGCCCGGGTTTAATGCTTAAACAACGAATCATCACTGCACTGATCCTGCTGCCGATTGCCTTGTGTGGCTTTTTTCTGCTCGACGGATCCGGCTTTGCGCTGTTCATCGGCCTGGTCGTGACGCTTGGTGCCTGGGAATGGGCGCGCCTGGCCGGCTTCAGTGCGCAGTTGCCGCGGGTGGTGTATGCCGCCATCGTGGCGCTGTTGCTGTTCCTGATGTACATCCTCCCGGATCTCGCTCCTTGGGTGTTGGGTGCGGCAGTGCTGTGGTGGGCGTTGGCGACCTTCCTGGTGTTGACTTATCCGCGCACCAGCAGCCAGTGGTCCAGTGTTGCCTGCAAGCTGGTGATCGGCTTGTTGATTCTGCTGCCGGCCTGGCAAGGGCTGGTGGAGATCAAGCGTTTTCCGATCGGCAATGAGTTGATCCTGGCGGTGATGGTGTTGGTCTGGGGTGCCGATATCGGTGCCTACTTCTCCGGTCGGGCCTTCGGCAAGCGCAAGCTGGCGCCGGCGGTCAGCCCGGGCAAGAGCTGGGAGGGCGTGTACGGCGGCCTGGCCTTGACCTTGGTGATCACGCTCGTGGTCGGTGTTGTGCGTAGCTGGTCGGTGAAAGAGCTGTGCCTGGCCTTGCTGGGCGCGGCCATCGTCGTATTGATCTCGGTCGTGGGCGACCTCACCGAGAGCATGTTCAAGCGCCAGGCCGGGATCAAGGACAGCAGTAATCTGTTGCCGGGTCATGGCGGCGTGCTGGACCGTATCGACAGTCTGACCGCTGCGATCCCGATCTTTGCCGTGCTGTTGTGGATGGCTGCGTCGTGAGCCGCCTGCAACAGGTCACCGTGCTGGGTGCGACCGGCTCGGTAGGGTTGAGCGCCCTGGATGTGATCGCGCGCCACCCGGAACGCTATCAAGTTTTCGCATTGACCGGCTTCTCTCGCCTGACTGAGCTGCTGGCGTTGTGCGTGCGCCATGCGCCACGTTTTGCCGTCGTGCCTGGGGTCGCTGCCGCGCGAGGCTTGCAGGATGACCTGCGCGCCGCCGGCCTGGCCACTCAGGTGCTGGTGGGCGAGGAAGGGTTGTGCCAGGTGTCGGCCGATGCCGAGGTGGATGCCGTGGTGGCGGCCATCGTCGGCGCCGCTGGCTTGCGCCCGACCCTGGCCGCCGTCGATGCGGGCAAGAAGATCCTGCTGGCTAATAAAGAAGCGCTGGTCATGTCCGGCACGCTCTTTATGCAGGCGGTGCGCAAGAGCGGGGCGGTATTGCTGCCGCTCGACAGTGAGCACAACGCGATTTTCCAGTGCATGCCCGGCGATTTTGCCCGCGGCCTGAGCCAGGTCGGTGTACGCCGGATTTTGCTGACAGCATCCGGTGGACCTTTTCGCAAAACTCCGCTGGCGGACCTGGAGCATGTGTCTCCGGATCAGGCGTGCGCCCATCCGAACTGGTCCATGGGGCGCAAGATCTCCGTGGATTCGGCCAGCATGATGAACAAGGGCCTGGAGTTGATCGAGGCCTGCTGGTTGTTCGATGCGCGGCCCGATCAGGTCGAGGTGGTGATTCATCCGCAAAGTGTGATTCATTCCCTGGTCGACTATGTGGATGGCTCGGTGCTGGCGCAGTTGGGTAACCCCGACATGCGGACGCCGATCGCCAATGCCCTGGCCTGGCCTGAGCGGATCGATTCCGGTGTTGCACCGTTGGACCTGTTCGCGATTGCACGCCTGGACTTCGAGGCACCGGACGAGCAGCGCTTTCCATGCCTGCGCCTGGCGCGGCAAGCCGCGGAGGCGGGCAACAGCGCGCCAGCGATGCTCAATGCGGCTAACGAGGTGGCGGTGGCGGCGTTTCTCGAACAGCGCATCCGCTTTCCGCAGATCGCGAGTATCATCGAGGATGTTCTGAGTCTTGAGCCCGTGGTGGCTGTGAATGATCTGGGGGCAGTGTTCGAGGCGGATGCCAAGGCCCGCGGCCTTGCCGAACAATGGTTGAACCGCAACGCGCGTTAGTCTTTGGGCGTGTTTGCGTCTTCAGGCACTGGATTGGAATGCGGAGAAATTAGATGAGTGCGCTTTACATGATTGTCGGCACCCTGGTTGCTCTGGGTGTGCTGGTTACCTTCCACGAATTCGGCCACTTCTGGGTGGCGCGTCGTTGCGGCGTCAAGGTACTGCGCTTCTCCGTTGGTTTCGGCATGCCGTTGCTGCGTTGGCACGACCGCCGCGGCACCGAGTTCGTGATCGCGGCCATCCCCTTGGGCGGCTACGTCAAGATGCTCGATGAGCGCGAAGGCGAAGTGCCGGCGGATCAACTGGATCAGTCCTTCAATCGCAAGACCGTTCGTCAGCGCATCGCTATTGTCGCCGCCGGCCCGATCGCCAACTTCCTGTTGGCCATGGTGTTCTTCTGGTTCCTGGCCATGCTCGGCAGCGAACAGATACGCCCGGTGATCGGCGCGGTTGAAGCGGACAGCATGGCGGCGAAGGCGGGATTGGTCGCCGGGCAGGAAATTGTTTCCATTGATGGCGAACCAACCACCGGTTGGGGCGCGGTCAATTTGCAGTTGGTACGTCGCCTGGGCGAAAGCGGCACCGTCAAGGTGGTGGTGCGCGAGCAGGACTCTTCCGCCGAGACCCCGCGTGAACTGGCCCTCGACCATTGGCTCAAGGGGGCCGATGAGCCGGACCCGATCAAGTCCCTGGGCATTCGCCCATGGCGCCCGGCCTTGCCGCCGGTGCTCGCCGAGCTCGACCCGAAAGGCCCGGCCCAGGCCGCAGGTCTGAAAACCGGCGACCGCCTGCTGGCCCTCGATGGCCAGGCGCTGGGCGACTGGCAGCAAGTGGTCGACCTGGTGCGTGTACGGCCTGATACCAAAATTGTGCTGAAAGTTGAGCGCGATGGTGCTCAAATCGACGTCCCCGTGGCCCTGGCGGTTCGCGGGGAAGCCAAGGCGGCCGGGGGTTACCTCGGTGCCGGCGTGAAAAGCCCGGAGTGGCCGCCGTCGATGATGCGCGAGGTCAGTTTCGGGCCGTTGGCGGCAATTGGCGAGGGTGCGAAACGCACTTGGACCATGAGCGTGCTGACTCTCGAATCGCTCAAGAAAATGTTGTTCGGCGAGCTCTCGGTAAAAAACTTGAGTGGGCCGATAACCATTGCTAAAGTGGCGGGCGCTTCTGCCCAGTCGGGTGTCGCGGATTTCCTGAATTTCCTGGCTTATCTGAGTATTAGCCTTGGGGTTCTGAATTTGTTGCCCATTCCAGTATTGGATGGGGGGCATCTGTTGTTTTATCTGGTCGAGTGGGTGCGTGGTCGCCCCTTGTCGGATCGGGTGCAGGGTTGGGGGATACAGATCGGTATCAGTTTGGTGGTCGGGGTGATGTTGTTAGCCTTGGTCAACGATCTGGGACGACTGTAACGCTTCGCTGAATTGCGAATCTGCCGCATTTTGCGGCAGTTTGTTTATTGCCAGTTGGAATAAGAAAGGACTTCATGAAACGTCTGCTGCTAACTGCGGTTCTCACCGTATTGATGATCGCCGAAGTTCACGCCGAGTCCTTCACTATCTCCGATATTCGCGTCAACGGCCTCCAGCGGGTTTCCGCGGGTAGCGTCTTTGGTGCCTTGCCGTTGAACGTCGGGGAACAGGCTGATGACCGTCGCCTGGTGGAATCCACTCGTGCGCTGTTCAAAACGGGGTTCTTTCAAGATATCCAACTGGGTCGCGAAGGTAACGTCCTGGTCATCACCGTCGTCGAGCGACCTTCCGTCGCCAGTATCGAGATCGAGGGTAACAAGGCGATCTCCACTGAAGACCTGATGAAGGGCCTCAAGCAATCCGGCCTGGCCGAGGGCGAGATCTTCCAGCGCGCCACCCTCGAGGGTGTGCGTAACGAGCTGCAACGCCAGTACGTTGCCCAGGGCCGCTACTCCGCGACCGTGGAAACGGAAGTGGTCCCGCAGCCTCGTAACCGTGTCGGCCTCAAGGTCAACATCAACGAAGGCACCGTGGCGGCCATTCAGCACATCAACGTGGTGGGCAACACCAAGTTCCCTGATGAAGACCTGATCGGCCTGTTCGAGCTCAAGACCACCAACTGGCTGTCGTTCTTCAAGAACGACGACAAGTACGCCCGTGAAAAACTCTCCGGTGACCTGGAGCGCTTGCGTTCCTACTACCTGGACCGTGGCTATATCAACATGGATATCGCTTCGACCCAGGTGTCCATCACCCCTGACAAGAAGCACGTGTACATCACCGTCAACGTCAACGAGGGTGAGAAGTACAAGGTCCGCGACGTCAAGCTCAGCGGCGACTTGAAAGTGCCTGAAGACCAGGTCAAGGCCCTGTTGCTGGTGCAGAAAGACCAGGTGTTCTCGCGCAAGCTGATGACCACCACGTCCGAACTGATCACCCGTCGCCTGGGTAACGAAGGCTATACCTTCGCCAACGTCAACGGCGTGCCGACCCCGCACGATGACGACCACACCGTGGACATCACCTTCGTGGTCGACCCGGGCAAGCGTGCCTACGTGAACCGCATCAACTTCCGTGGCAACACCAAGTCTGCGGACGAAGTGCTGCGTCGTGAAATGCGTCAGATGGAAGGTGGCTGGGCGTCGACCTACCTGATCGACCAGTCCAAGACCCGTCTTGAACGCCTGGGCTTCTTCAAGGAAGTCAACGTCGAAACCCCAGCCGTACCGGGTGTGGACGACCAGGTTGACGTGAACTACGCCGTTGAAGAACAAGCCTCGGGCTCGATCACCGCCAGCGTCGGTTTCGCACAGAGTGCCGGCCTGATCCTCGGTGGTTCGATCACCCAGAACAACTTCCTCGGTACCGGTAACAAGGTTTCCATCGGCCTGACTCGCAGCGAATACCAGAGCCGCTATAACTTCGGTTATGTCGACCCCTACTGGACCGCTGACGGTGTGAGCCTGGGCTACAACGCCTTCTATCGCACCACCGACTACAAAGACCTCGACGTCAACGTTGCCAGCTATGCGATCGACAGCCTGGGTGCCGGCGTCAACATCGGTTACCCGATCAGTGAGACCTCGCGTCTGACCTTCGGCCTGACCGCGCAGCAGGATAAGATCAAGACCGGTGTGTACACCGTGGATGAGATCTTCGACTTCACCCGTCGTGAAGGCGACCAGTTCCTGAACTTCAAGGCGTCTGCCGGCTGGTCCGAGTCGACCCTGAACAAAGGCGTACTGGCCACCCGTGGTCACTCCCAGAGCGTGACCCTGGAAGCCACCACGCCGGGCAGCGACCTGTCGTTCTTCAAGCTCGACTACCGTGGCCAGTTGTTCCAGCCTTTGAGCGACAACTACACCATGCGCCTGCACACTGAACTGGGCTATGGCGACGGTTATGGTTCGACCAGCGGCTTGCCGTTCTATGAGAACTACTATGCAGGTGGTTTCAACTCGGTTCGCGGCTTCAAGGACAGCACCCTGGGTCCTCGTGGTACCCCTAGCCGTGGCGCTGGCGTGACCGGTAACACCGGCACCGTGGCGGATACGGACACTAGCGCACTGCCATTCGGTGGTAACGTGCTGATCCAGGGTGGTGCCGAGATCCTGTTCCCGCTGCCGTTCGTGAAAGATCAGCGGTCCCTGCGTACTTCGGTTTTCTGGGATGTGGGTAACGTATTCGACTCCAAGTGCGATCAGGTCACCAACCCGACTGGCGTGAAGTCCAATACCCAGTGTAACGAAGTAAGCCTCAGCAACCTGGCGAGCTCCGTAGGTGTTGGCGTGACGTGGGTGACTGCGCTTGGTCCGTTGAGCTTTGCTCTGGCCATGCCAGTCAAGAAACCGGATAACGCTGAAACCCAGATTTTCCAATTCTCCCTCGGCCAGACGTTCTAAGCGTCTGACCCAAGATAACGACAACGGATCTGTAGGAGTACATCGTGCGTAAGTTGACTCAATTGGTTCTGCTGGCCACTGTGCTGGTAACCACCCCGGCCTTCGCCGAGATGAAAATCGCCGTCCTGAACTATCAGATGGCCCTGCTGGAATCCGACGCGGCCAAGAAGTACGCGGTGGATGCCGAGAAGAAGTTCGGTCCGCAACTGACCAAGCTCAAAACGTTGGAAAGCAGTGCCAAGGGCATCCAGGATCGTCTGGTAGCCGGTGGCGACAAGATGCAGCAAGGCGAGCGCGAGCGCCTGGAGCTTGAATTCAAGCAAAAGGCCCGTGACTACCAGTTCCAGTCCAAGGAGCTGAACGAAGCCAAGGCTGTTGCCGACCGCGAAATGCTCAAGCAGCTCAAGCCGAAACTCGACAGCGCTGTGGAAGAAGTCATCAAGAAAGGTGCCTTTGACCTGGTGTTCGAGCGCGGCGCCGTGATTGACGTCAAGCCTCAATACGACATCACCCGCCAGGTGATCGAGCGCATGAACCAGCTGAAGTAAGCCATGACCGCGACTATCAAGCTCGGCGAGTTGGCCGAGTTCCTGGGAGCCACCTTGCGTGGTTCCCCGGAGAAAGAAATCACTGGGCTAGCCACCTTGCAGGAGGCTGGCCCATCTCAGTTGAGCTTCCTCGCAAATCCCCAATACCGTAAATACCTGGCCGATAGCCAAGCCGCAGCCCTGCTGCTGAAGGCTGCTGACGCCGAGGGTTACGCCGGGGATGCGCTGGTGGTGCCTGATCCGTACCTCGCTTATGCGCGGGTATCCCACCTGTTCGATCCGAAACCCAAGGCGGCTGGAGGGATCCACCCGACGGCGGTGATCGCCGATGATGCCCAGGTTGATCCTGCGGCGAGCATTGGCGCCTTTGCCGTGATCGAAAGTGGCGCGCGCATTGGCGCCGGTGTCACCGTGGGCGCTCAGTGCTTTATCGGCGCACGCTGTGAAATCGGTGCCGATGGCTGGTTGGCGCCTCGCGTGACCCTGTACCACGATGTGCGTATCGGGCAGCGGGTGGTCATTCAGTCGGGCGCGGTGATCGGTGGTGAAGGCTTCGGTTTTGCCAATTCGAAAGGCGTTTGGCACAAGATTGCCCAGGTCGGCGGCGTATTGATCGGCGACGATGTGGAAATCGGCGTCAATACCGCTGTTGATCGCGGGGCTTTGGCCGATACCGTGATCGGCAATGGCGTGAAGCTCGATAACCAGATCCAGATTGCCCACAACGTACAGATTGGCGATCACACCGCCATGGCGGCCTGCGTAGGCATATCCGGCAGCACCAAGATCGGCAAGCATTGCATGCTCGCCGGTGGCGTAGGGCTGGTGGGCCACATCGATATTTGCGACAACGTCTTCATCACCGGCATGACCATGGTCACCCACTCGATTACCGAGCCCGGTGCCTATTCGTCCGGTACCGCCATGCAGCCTGCGGCTGAATGGCGCAAGAGTGCGGCGCGTTTGAGGCACATCGACGACATGGCTCGACGTCTCAAGCAGCTGGAAAAGCGTGTTGGGGACGTGACCCCTGGCGGTAATGCTTCATCAGAAGGCTGATACCATTTCCATATCAAGTGTGCACAGCCGCTAGACTGCCTCCTTGATTTGCTAGCGGGGCGTGCGTTTAGTCGCCCGCCCCCAATCTTTATTACAGGCTTCCCCCCGAAATGATGGACATCAACGAGATTCGCGAATACCTGCCTCACCGTTACCCGTTCCTGCTGGTGGACCGTGTAGTGGACCTCAATGTTGAGGAAAAGCGCATTCGTGCCTACAAGAATGTCAGCATCAACGAACCGTTCTTCAATGGCCACTTTCCCGCGCATCCGATCATGCCGGGCGTGTTGATCATTGAAGCAATGGCCCAGGCTGCCGGTATCCTTGGTTTCAAAATGCTCGACCTCAAGCCTGCCGACGGCACGCTTTATTATTTCGTGGGCTCCGACAAGTTGCGTTTCCGCAACCCGGTCACCCCGGGTGACCAGTTGATCCTGGAAGCCAAGTTCATCAGCTGCAAGCGCCAGATCTGGAAGTTCGAATGCCAGGCCTCGGTGGATGGCAAGCCGGTGTGCTCCGCCGAAATCATCTGCGCGGAACGCAAACTATGAGTTTGATTGACCCTCGCGCAATCATCGATCCGTCGGCCGTACTGGCCGCCGACGTTGAGGTCGGCCCTTGGTCGATCGTCGGCGCAGGTGTGGAAATCGGCGAGGGGACTGTCATCGGGCCGCACGTGATCCTCAAGGGACCGACCCGCATTGGCAGGCACAATCGCATCTATCAGTTTTCCTCGATAGGCGAAGACACCCCCGACATGAAGTACAAGGGGGAAGAAACACGCCTGGTAATCGGTGATCACAACATCATTCGTGAAGGCGTGACCATTCACCGTGGCACCGTGCAGGACCGTGCCGAGACCACGTTGGGTGATCACAACCTGGTCATGGCCTACGCGCATATCGGCCACGACAGCGTGATCGGCAACCATTGCATCCTGGTCAACAACACCGCGTTGGCAGGCCATGTACACGTTGACGATTGGGCGATCCTGTCCGGTTTCACCCTGGTGCATCAGTACTGCCACATCGGCGCCCATAGTTTTTCCGGCATGGGCACGGCTATCGGCAAGGATGTCCCGGCGTTCGTCACGGTGTTCGGCAACCCTGCCGAAGCCCGCAGCATGAACTTCGAAGGCATGCGTCGTCGGGGTTTCAGCGACGATGCGATCCACGCCCTGCGTCGCGCCTACAAGGTGGTTTACCGCCAGGGCCTGACGGTTGAGCAGGCATTGGCCGAACTGACCGAGCCGGCAATGTTGTTCCCGGAAGTCGCGGTGTTCCGTGACTCGATCCAGGCGTCGACCCGCGGCATCACGCGCTGATCATGGCCAATCTGCGTATCGCATTGGTCGCCGGGGAAGCTTCCGGCGATATCCTGGGCGCGGGGCTGATGCGGGCGCTCAAGGCCCAGCATCCAGCGGTCGAGTTCATTGGCGTGGGCGGCCCGTTGATGCAGGCCGAGGGCCTCACCTCCTACTTCCCCATGGAGCGCTTGTCGGTCATGGGGTTGGTGGAAGTGCTGGGCCGTCTGCGTGAGCTGCTGGCACGGCGCAAGCTGCTGATTCAGACCCTGATCCAAGAAAAGCCTGACGTGTTCATCGGAATCGACGCGCCGGATTTCACCCTCAATATCGAACTCAAGTTGCGTCAGGCCGGGATCAAGACCGTGCATTACGTCAGCCCGTCCGTGTGGGCGTGGCGGCAGAAGCGCGTGCTGAAGATCCGCGAAGGCTGTGATTTGATGCTGACCTTGCTGCCGTTCGAAGCCCGTTTCTACGAAGAGAAGGGCGTGCCGGTGCGGTTTGTCGGGCACACGCTGGCCGACACCATCCCGCTGCACGCCGATCGTGCTGCGGCGCGTGCCGAACTGGGCTTGCCGGACGGCCCGCTGGTCGCGCTGATGCCGGGCAGTCGGGGTGGCGAAGTGGGCCGCCTGGGCGCGCTGTTTTTTGATGCCGCCGAGCGCCTGCTGATCATGAAGCCTGGCGTGCGCTTTGTGCTGCCGTGTGCGAGCCCGCAACGTCGCGCACAAATCGAAACCTTGCTGCAAGGGCGCAACCTGCCGTTGACCCTGCTCGATGGTCAGTCGCACCTGGCCCTGGCGGCGTGCGACGCGGTGCTGATCGCCTCGGGTACCGCGACCCTGGAGGCGTTGCTGTACAAGCGTCCGATGGTCGTGGCTTACCGCCTGGCGCCGCTGACCTTCTGGATTCTCAAGCGCATGGTTAAAAGCCCCTACATCTCCTTGCCCAATCTGCTGGCCCAGCGCCTGTTGGTGCCGGAATTGTTGCAGGACGATGCAACGCCCGCAGCCCTGGCGCAGACGCTACTCCCCTTGATCGACGGCGGCGAAGAGCAGACCCGCGGCTTTGACGAGATCCACCGCACCCTGCGGCGCGATGCGTCAAACCAGGCGGCGGATGCCGTGTTGACCTTGATCGGCCATAAACAGGAAGCCCTATGACGACGCAAATGGGGCTGGATTTCAGCCTGGTCGCGCAAGCCCACGAACTGGTGGCCGGCGTGGATGAAGTCGGGCGCGGCCCGCTCTGTGGTGCCGTGGTGACGGCGGCGGTGATTCTTGACCCGAACCGGCCAATCCTCGGCCTCAACGACTCGAAGAAACTCACCGAAGTGCGTCGGGAAAAACTCTTCGACGAGATCTGTGAAAAAGCCCTGAGCTGGCATATCGCCCGGGCCGAAGTCGAAGAGATCGACGAGTTGAATATCCTCCACGCCACCATGCTTGCCATGCAGCGCGCCGTCGAGGGCCTGCATATCACCCCGAAACTGGCGATGATCGATGGCAATCGCTGCCCGAAACTGGCGATGCCGGCTGAAGCGGTGGTCAAGGGTGATAGCAAGGTGCCTGCCATCGCGGCCGCCTCGATTCTGGCCAAGGTCAGCCGTGACCGTGAAATGGCTGCGTTCGAATTGATCTACCCCGGCTATGGCATCGCGGGCCATAAAGGCTACCCGACGCCCGTTCATCTGGAAGCGCTGGCCCGTCTCGGCCCGACGCCGATCCACCGCCGCTCGTTCGCCCCGGTGCGCCTGGCTTACGAACAGCGCGAGAGCCTCAGCGAGGTTTAGTCGCGAGGCTGATGTTTTTGCCCAGGCCCGGTACAATCCCGGGCCTTGTTGTTTCTACGTTTAAGACAGGATCACTATGCCGGCTTCATTCGTTCACCTACGCCTGCACACTGAATACTCCCTGGTCGACGGCCTGGTACGGATCAAACCGCTGGTCAAAACCCTGGTGGGCATGAACATGCCTGCCGTCGCGGTCACCGATCAGAACAACATGTGTTCCCTGGTCAAGTTCTACAAGAACGCCATGGGCGCCGGCATCAAGCCGATCTGCGGCGCCGACCTGTGGCTGTCGAACAAAGACCCGGATAACCCTCTGAGCCGCATCAGCCTGTTGGCGATGAACGGCGTCGGTTATCGCAACCTCACCGAACTGATTTCCCGTGGCTTCATCGACGGCCAGCGCAACGGCGCGGTGATCATCGAGCGTGAGTGGGTGGCCGAGGCCAGCGAGGGCGTGATCATGCTCTCGGCGGCCAAAGAGGGCGAAATCGGGATCGCGCTGCTGGGCGGCAACCCGCAGGAAGCCGAAGTGCTGGCCCGCGAGTGGATGGCCGTGTTCCCTGACCGCTTCTACCTGGAAGTCCAGCGCACCAACCGCCCCAACGATGAAGAACATCTGCACGCCGCCGTGGCCCTGGCCGACAAGCTGGGCGCGCCGCTGGTGGCGACCAACGATGTGCGCTTCATCAAGAAGGAAGATTTCGAAGCCCACGAAACCCGCGTGTGCATCGGCGAAGGGCGGGCCCTGGATGACCCGCGCCGCTCGAAAAACTACAGCGAAGAGCAATACCTCAAAAGTGCCGAGGAAATGGCCGAGCTGTTCAGCGACCTGCCCGAGGCCCTGGAAAACTCCGTCGAAATCGCCAAGCGCTGCAATATCGAAGTGAAGCTGGGCAAGCACTTCCTGCCCAACTTCCCGATTCCCGAAGGCATGACCATCGATGAGTATTTCCGCAAGGTATCGTTCGATGGTCTGGAGGAACGCCTCTCGGTCCTGCTGCCCAAGGACACCACCGAAGATTACGAAGCCAAGCGTCAGGTTTACGTCGACCGGCTGAATTTCGAGCTGGATATCATCATCCAGATGGGGTTCCCCGGTTACTTCCTGATCGTGATGGACTTTATCCAGTGGGCCAAGAGTAACGGCGTGCCGGTTGGTCCTGGCCGGGGCTCGGGTGCCGGCTCGCTGGTTGCCTATGTGCAGAAGATCACCGACCTCGACCCGCTGGAATATGACCTGCTGTTCGAACGCTTCCTTAACCCGGAACGGGTCTCCATGCCCGACTTCGACGTCGACTTCTGCATGGACGGTCGCGACCGCGTGATCGAATACGTGGCCGATAAGTATGGCCGCAACGCCGTGAGCCAGATCATCACGTTCGGTTCCATGGCGGCCAAGGCGGTAATCCGCGACGTGGCCCGGGTGCAGGGCAAGTCCTACGGCCTGGCGGATCGCCTGTCGAAGATGATCCCGTTCGAAGTCGGCATGACCCTGGAAAAGGCCTACGAGCAGGAAGAAATCCTGCGCGACTTCATCAAGGTCGACGAAGAAGCCGCCGAAATCTGGGAGATGGCGCGCAAGCTCGAAGGCGTGGTGCGTAACGTCGGTAAACACGCCGGTGGCGTGGTGATCGCGCCGACCAAGCTCACCGACTTTTCGCCGATCTATTGCGACGAAGAAGGCGATGGCCTGGTGACCCAGTTCGACAAGGACGACGTGGAGGCGGCCGGCCTGGTGAAGTTCGACTTCCTCGGCCTGCGGACTCTGACGATCATCGACTGGGCGCTCAAGACGATCAACCGCGACCGTGCCAAGGTCGGCGAAGCACCGCTGGACATCGCGTTTATCCCGCTGGATGACAAGCCGACCTACAGCCTGCTGCAAAAAGCCGAAACCACGGCGGTGTTCCAGCTGGAATCCCGCGGCATGAAAGAGCTGATCAAAAAGCTCAAGCCCGACTGCCTGGAAGACTTGATCGCACTGGTCGCCCTGTTCCGTCCGGGCCCGCTGCAATCGGGCATGGTGGATGACTTCATCAACCGTAAGCACGGTCGCGCCGAACTGGCCTACCCGCACTCGGACTACCAGTACGAAGGCCTCAAGCCGGTACTGGCACCGACCTACGGCATCATCCTGTACCAGGAACAGGTGATGCAGATCGCCCAGGTCATGGCCGGTTACACCCTCGGTGGTGCGGACATGCTGCGTCGCGCCATGGGTAAGAAAAAGCCCGAGGAAATGGCCAAGCAGCGCGGTGGTTTCATCGAGGGTTGCGCCACCAACAATATCGACGCCGACCTTGCCGGTAACATTTTCGACCTGGTGGAAAAATTCGCCGGTTATGGCTTCAACAAATCCCACTCCGCTGCCTACGGCCTGGTGTCGTACCAGACCGCCTGGCTGAAGGCCCACTACCCGGCGCCGTTCATGGCCGCGGTACTCTCGGCGGATATGCACAACACCGACAAGGTCGTGACCTTGATCGAGGAAGTGCGAACCATGAAGCTGCGCCTCGACGCGCCGGACGTGAACGCCTCGGAGTTCAAGTTCACCGTGAACGACGAAGGCCGCATCATCTATGGCTTGGGGGCGATCAAGGGGGTGGGCGAGGGCCCGGTGGAAGCGATCACCGAGGCGCGCCAAAACGGCCCGTTCAAGGATCTGTTCGATTTCTGCGCGCGGGTCGACCTCAAGCGCATCAACAAACGTACCCTCGATGGCTTGATCCGCAGCGGCGCCCTCGACCGTCTCGGCCCGTATTTCCATGATGAGCCGAAGGCCTACCAGGCGAATATCGACCGCAATCGCGCGGTGCTGCTGACCGCCATGGAAGAAGCGATCAAGGCCGCCGAACAGACCGCCCGCACCCACGACAGCGGTCACGCCGACCTGTTTGGCGGGTTGTTCGTCGAAGAAGACGCGGATGTCTACGCCAACCATCGCAAGGCCAAGGAGCTGACCCTCAAGGAACGCCTCAAAGGTGAGAAAGACACCCTGGGCCTGTACCTGACCGGTCACCCGATTGACGAATACGAAGGGGAAATCCGTCGTTTCGCCCGTCAGCGCATCATCGACCTGAAACCGGCGCGCGACACCCAGACCGTCGCCGGCATGATCATCGCCCTGCGGGTGATGAAAAACAAAAAGGGCGACAAGATGGGCTTTATCACCCTCGACGACCGCTCCGGCCGGATCGAGGCGTCGCTGTTTGCCGATGCGTTCCATTCGGCGCAGTCGCTGTTGCAGACCGACGCCATGGTGGTGGTGGAAGGGGAGGTCAGCAACGACGACTTCTCCGGCGGCCTGCGCCTGCGGATCAAGCGCGTGATGAGCATGGAAGACGCGCGCACCAACCTGGCCGAAAGCCTGCGCTTGAAAGTCAAGACCGAGGCGCTCAAGGGCGATCAGCTGCGCTGGTTGGGGGACTTGCTCAAACGCCACCGTGGCGCATGCCCGGTGACCATGGAATACACCGGTAACGACGCCAAGGCCATGCTGCAGTTCGGCGAGACCTGGCGAATTGATCCCGCTGATGGCTTGATTCAAGCATTGCGTGACCAGTTCGGTCGTGACAACGTCTTCCTCCAATACCGTTGACGATCAGGTGATGGCAAATAGCCTGATCTCGACCAAACATTTAATCTCGACCTAGACGCGCCTCTCCCTTAAGGTAGGGCGCGAATAGACAACCGGCTGGCCAGGCACTCCTTGGCCGTCGACCCAAGACGGACGCTTATGAACCCGAATTTTCTTGATTTCGAACAGCCGATCGCTGACCTGCAAGCCAAGATCGAAGAACTGCGCCTGGTCGGCAATGACAACTCGCTGAATATCGGCGATGAAATCGCTCGCCTGCAAGACAAGAGCAGCTCGCTCACCGAAGACATCTTCGGCAAGTTGACCAGCTGGCAGATCGCGCGCCTGGCCCGCCATCCGCGCCGTCCGTACACCCTGGACTACATTCAGCACATCTTCACCGAGTTCGACGAGCTGCACGGCGACCGCCACTTCTCCGACGACGCCGCCATCGTGGGCGGTATCGCTCGCCTGGACGACCAGCCGGTGATGGTGATCGGTCACCAGAAAGGCCGTGAAGTGCGCGAGAAAGTCCGCCGTAACTTCGGCATGCCGCGTCCGGAAGGCTACCGCAAGGCTTGCCGCCTGATGGAAATGGCCGAGCGCTTCAAGATGCCGATCCTGACGTTCATCGACACCCCGGGCGCGTACCCGGGTATCGACGCCGAAGAGCGCAACCAGAGCGAAGCGATCGCCTGGAACCTGCGCGTCATGTCCCGCCTGAAAACCCCGATCATTGCCACCGTGATTGGTGAAGGTGGTTCCGGCGGTGCGTTGGCCATTGGTGTCTGCGACCAACTGAACATGCTGCAATATTCGACCTACGCGGTGATCTCGCCGGAAGGTTGCGCCTCGATCCTGTGGAAAACCGCCGAGAAAGCGCCGGACGCTGCCGAAGCGATGGGCATCACCGCCGATCGCCTCAAGGGCCTGGGGATCGTGGATAAAGTCATCGCCGAACCATTGGGCGGCGCCCACCGCGACCCGGCCGCCGCTGCCGCGACCATCCGTGCCGAACTGGGTTCGCAACTGGCGATGCTCAAGAAGCTGGATACCGAAGCACTGTTGGCCCGGCGTTACGAGCGCCTGATGAGCTACGGTCTCTAAACCGCAGCCGTAAAAAATGTGGGAGGGGGCTTGCTCCCGATTGCTGAGTGTCAGTCAATGCATCTGGTGACTGACCTGCCGCAATCGGGAGCAAGCCCCCTCCCACATTTGCTTTGTGTATGCTTGGCCAACGTATTCCAGGTTTGCGGCGGTAACATCTGATGAAACCATTACTCTCCGCCAAACTCCTGCAAACCCTGGCGCCCTGGCGCAACGCTTCGGCCTGGCATATCGCTTTTTCCGGCGGGCTTGATTCCACCGTCTTGCTGCACCTCCTGGCAAATCTCGCCAAAACTGAGAAGCTTCCTACGCTCGGCGCTGTTCATGTCCACCATGGCCTGCAAGCTGCGGCCGATGCCTGGCCCGCTCATTGTCAGTCGGTCTGTGACGCCCTTGGCGTGCCGTTGCGGGTGATGCGCGTGCAGGTGCGGGCTGGCGCAAGCCTGGAGCGCGCAGCCCGTGATGCGCGCTATCAGGCATTCAGTGAGGTGGTCGGGGCAGGGGAAGTGTTGCTCATCGGCCAGCACCGCGACGATCAGGCCGAAACCTTGCTGTTTCGTCTGTTGCGCGGCGCGGGGGTGCAAGGGTTGGCGGCCATGCCGATGCAGCGTGCGCTGGCGGGCGGTCATCTGCTGCGGCCGTTGCTGCGCAGTTCACGCGCGCAGCTGCAGGCCTACGCCGAGGAGCACCAGTTGACGTGGATCGAAGACCCTTCCAACGCCGATCCCCGCTTTTCGCGCAATTACCTGCGCCATCGTGTATTCCCGCGCCTGACCGAGCGCTGGCCCCAGGCCGTGGCCAACCTGGCCCGCGCCGCTGAACATTTGAGCGAAGCCCAAGGTCTGTTGGACGAGTTGGCGCACATCGACCTGCAAGCCGCCGAGCAGCCTTCGCCTTTTCCGTGGCTGCCCTTGCCGTCCTTGGTCCTGGCGCCGCTGTGTGAGCTTTCCGACGCGCGTCAACGCAACGCCCTGCGCCATTGGCTGAGCCCGCTCACGCGTTTACCCGACAGCGACCACTGGGCCGGCTGGCATTCCCTGCGCGACGCCAAGCTCGATGCACAACCCCTGTGGCGCTTGGCCAACGGCGATCTGCACCGTTGCGGCGAGCGCATCTGGTGGCTGCCCTCCGGTTGGTCGGAGTTTTCCGACGCATCGGTGAGCTGGGCGCAGCCGCAAAACCCGCTAGAGTTACCGGGTAATGGCCAACTCCGGTTGATCGGTCGGGTTCCCGAAGGCGTGTTGCAGGTTCGCTACCGCCAGGGCGGCGAAATCATCGACATTCCGGGGCGCGGTCGGCGCGATTTGAAGCGTCTGCTCAACGAAAGTGGGCTGCCGGGTTTTGTCCGTGGCAGATTGCCGCTGCTGTATCGGGGCGAGCAATTGCTGGCTGTGCCCAGCCTTGCAGGGCTTTGGAAGACGTCGAATGACGGCTGGCAATTACATTGGATGCCACAGACCTGCGATCAAGGTTTGAGCTGATAGCGCCTTTCCGGTAGACTACGCTCCCTTCTTGATACAACTTCTGTGGATTCGCCTGAATCGCAGCAGTTGCCGATTACCAAGCAGTCTTTGCTGGGCGATTCCAAAAAATGTGTAGCGATCAACGTACCGGTGTTTCATTGCTGGTCTGTCACCACGCGGCGGTTTTTTTGAAAGGTGCACTGTGATTAATGCAGGTGATCGGGGGCTTCGGCCTTCCTTCGCTTTCCCCGGCGGCTCGGACCGCTTTAACGCAGACTTCTAGGGTTTTTCATGACGCGCTACATATTCGTCACGGGCGGTGTTGTTTCTTCATTGGGGAAAGGCATTGCCTCCGCTTCATTGGCGGCCATCCTGGAGGCGCGGGGACTTAAGGTCACCATGCTCAAGCTGGACCCGTACATCAACGTTGACCCGGGCACCATGAGCCCGTTCCAGCACGGTGAAGTGTTCGTCACCCACGACGGCGCCGAGACCGACCTGGACCTGGGCCACTACGAGCGGTTCATCCGCACGACCATGACCCAGAACAACAACTTCACCACCGGCCGTGTCTACGAACACGTGCTGCGCAAGGAGCGTCGTGGTGACTACCTGGGTGCAACCATCCAGGTGATCCCGCACATCACCGACGAAATCAAGCGCCGCATCATCAAGGGCGCGGGCGATGCCGACGTGGCGATGGTCGAGATCGGTGGCACCGTGGGTGACATCGAATCCCAACCGTTCCTCGAAGCCATCCGCCAGTTGCGTTTCGAAGTCGGCGCCAAGCGCGCGATGCTGATGCACCTGACACTGGTGCCCTACATCGCCACCGCCGGCGAAACCAAAACCAAGCCAACCCAGCACTCGGTCAAGGAACTGCGTTCCATCGGCCTGCAGCCGGACGTGCTGGTGTGCCGTTCCGATCACCCGATCGATATTTCCTCGCGTCGCAAGATCGCGCAGTTCACCAACGTTGAAGAGCGTGCGGTGATTGCCCTGGAAGACGCCGACACCATCTACAAGATCCCGGGCATCCTGCATTCCCAGGGCCTGGACGATTTTGTGGTCGAGCGTTTCGGCCTGCAATGCGGCGGCGCGGATCTGTCCGAGTGGGAAGCCGTGGTCGACGCCAAGCTCAACCCTGAGCACGAAGTCACCATCGCCATGGTCGGCAAGTACATGGAGCTTTTGGACGCGTACAAGTCGCTGATCGAAGCGATGAGCCACGCCGGCATCAGCAACCGTACCAAGGTCAACCTGCGCTATATCGATTCCGAAGACATCGAGAACCAAGGCACCGCGCTGCTCGAAGGCGTCGACGCGATCCTCGTTCCAGGCGGTTTCGGCCTGCGTGGCGTGGAAGGCAAGATCACCGCCGTGCAGTACGCTCGTGAGCACAAGGTGCCGTA
This sequence comes from Pseudomonas sp. Y39-6, assembly GCF_023651955.1. Lineage (NCBI taxonomy): Bacteria > Pseudomonadati > Pseudomonadota > Gammaproteobacteria > Pseudomonadales > Pseudomonadaceae > Pseudomonas > Pseudomonas sp. Y39-6. The sequence goes on from NZ_CP069594.1 coordinate 1,609,553, forward strand.
CCTGGGGATCTGCCTGGGCATGCAAGTGGCCGTTATCGAGTTCGCTCGTAACGTGCTGGGTTGGAAAGACGCCAACTCCACCGAGTTCGATCATTCCAGCGGCCACCCGGTCGTAGGCCTGATCACCGAGTGGGAAGACGCCACCGGCGCCGTTGAAACCCGTACCGAATCGTCCGACCTGGGCGGCACCATGCGCCTCGGCGCGCAAGACTGCCTGCTGGAGCCGGGTTCGCTGGTTCACGACTGCTATGGCAAGGACGTGATCGTCGAGCGTCACCGTCACCGCTACGAAGTGAACAACAACCTGCTGCCGCAGATCAAAGCAGCCGGCCTGAAAGTCTCCGGTCGCTCCGGTGACGGCAAGCTGGTCGAAGTGGTCGAGGCGCCGGATCATCCATGGTTCGTGGCCTGCCAGTTCCACCCTGAGTTCACCTCGACGCCGCGCGACGGTCACCCGTTGTTCAGCGGTTTCGTTAAAGCAGCACTGACGCAACATCAGAAGAAGGCGTGAAGCTGATGGCCCAGAAGATCATTCGCGTAGGCGACATCGAGATTGCCAACGACAAGCCCATGGTGCTGTTCGGCGGCATGAACGTGCTGGAAAGCCGCGACATGGCGATGCAGGTCTGTGAAGAGTACGTCAAGGTTACCCAGAAACTGGGTATCCCTTATGTGTTCAAGGCCAGCTTCGACAAGGCCAACCGTTCGTCCGTGACCTCCTATCGCGGCCCGGGCCTTGAAGAAGGCATGCGGATCTTCCAGGACATCAAGCAAGCCTTCGGCGTGCCGATCATCACCGACGTCCACGAGCCTGAACAGGCTGCCGTGGTCGCCGAGGTGTGCGACATCATCCAGTTGCCGGCCTTCCTGTCGCGCCAGACCGACCTCGTGGTCGCCATGGCCAAGACCGGTGCGGTGATCAATATCAAGAAAGCCCAGTTCCTCGCGCCCCAGGAAATGAAGCACATCCTGAACAAGTGCGTGGAAGCGGGTAACGACCAGTTGATCCTCTGCGAGCGCGGTTCGAGCTTCGGCTACAACAACCTCGTGGTGGACATGCTCGGTTTCGGCATCATGAAACAGTTCGAATACCCGGTGTTCTTCGACGTGACCCACGCGCTGCAAATGCCGGGTGGCCGCGCCGATTCCGCTGGCGGGCGTCGTGCCCAGGTATTGGACCTGGCCAAGGCCGGCATCAGCCAGTCCCTGGCCGGCCTGTTCCTGGAAGCCCACCCGGACCCGGACAACGCCAAATGCGACGGTCCTTGCGCCCTGCGCCTGGACAAACTGGAGCCATTCCTGGCCCAGCTCAAGCAGTTGGACGAACTGGTCAAGAGTTTTCCGACGGTAGAGACCGCGTAAGCGCCAGTTCTCCGTGTAGGAGCCGAGCTTGCTCGCGATGAGGCCCGAGAGGGCACTATTACTGGCAAGTTCGTTCCAAATATTGCAATGTGCGCGACAAGTTAAATCGAGCGGTATAGAGCATTTTCGTCAACTTTGGAGTGTTTACAACAATGGCAAAAATCGTCGACATCAAAGGTCGTGAAGTTCTCGACTCCCGTGGCAACCCCACCGTCGAAGCCGACGTGCTTCTCGATAACGGCATCATCGGCAGCGCTTGCGCGCCGTCCGGTGCTTCCACAGGTTCCCGCGAAGCGCTGGAACTGCGTGATGGCGACAAGAGCCGTTACCTGGGCAAGGGTGTCCTCAAGGCGGTAGCCAACATCAACGGTCCGATTCGCGACCTGTTGCTGGGCAAAGACCCGCTGGACCAGAAAGCCCTGGACCACGCGATGATCAAACTCGACGGCACTGAAAACAAAGGCAGCCTGGGTGCCAACGCCATCCTCGCCGTGTCCCTGGCCGCCGCCAAGGCCGCCGCGCAGGACCAGGACCTGCCGCTGTACGCCCACATCGCCAACCTCAACGGCACTCCGGGTGTGTACTCGATGCCGGTGCCGATGATGAACATCATCAACGGCGGCGAGCACGCCGATAACAACGTCGACATCCAGGAATTCATGGTGCAGCCGGTTGGCGCCAAGACCTTCTCCGAAGGACTGCGCATGGGCACCGAGATTTTCCATCACCTCAAGGCTGTGCTGAAGGCCCGTGGCCTGAGCACCGCCGTGGGTGACGAAGGTGGTTTCGCGCCGAACCTGGCGTCCAACGAAGATGCACTGAAAGTCATCTCCGAAGCCGTAGCCAACGCCGGCTACACCCTGGGCACCGACGTGACCCTGGCCCTGGACTGCGCCGCCAGCGAATTCTACGAAGACGGTAAGTACAACCTGTCCGGCGAAGGCCAGGTGTTCAACTCCGAAGGGTTTGCCGAGTACCTCAAGGGCCTGACCCAGCGCTACCCGATCATCTCGATCGAAGACGGCCTGGACGAGTCCGACTGGGACGGCTGGAAAATCCTCACCGACAAGATCGGCGAAAAAATCCAGCTGGTGGGCGACGACCTGTTCGTGACCAACACCAAGATCCTGAAAGAAGGCATCGACAAGAAGATCGCCAACTCGATCCTGATCAAGTTCAACCAGATCGGCACCCTGACCGAAACCCTGGAAGCCATCCAGATGGCCAAGGCCGCGGGCTACACCGCCGTGATCTCGCACCGCTCCGGCGAAACCGAAGACTCGACCATTGCCGACCTGGCCGTGGGCACGTCGGCGGGCCAGATCAAGACCGGCTCGCTGTGCCGTTCCGATCGCGTGTCCAAGTACAACCAATTGCTGCGTATCGAAGAGCAACTGGCGGGTAAAGCCAAGTACAACGGTCGCAGCGAGTTTCGCGGCTGATCAGTAAATGGTAAAAAGTCGGCAGATTGTGTCGGAAAAATCACGAGAGTGTGAAATTCGACGCTAATCTGATGACGATCAAGCACAAGCCTGGGTCTTCCAGGCTTCGTGCTATCCGTTGCTGCAAAAGTTTTGTATGGCGGTCTTTTTTCACTGGATACCCGATATTCGATGCGCAGTCCCAATTGGTTGTTCCTCGTCTTGCTCTTGTTGCTGGCTGGCCTGCAGTACCGCCTATGGGTGGGTAATGGCAGCTTTGCGCAGGTAAAAGACCTGACCCAGCAAATTGCCGACCAGCACGCCGAAAACGAACGCCTGCTGGAGCGCAATCGCGTTCTCGATGCCGAGGTGCTTGAGCTGAAAAAAGGCACGGAGACCGTCGAAGAGCGGGCTCGCCATGAGTTGGGCATGGTCAAGGAGGGCGAAACCCTCTACCAGTTGGCCCAATGAATCACCGTTTGCCGGCCTTCTGGGCCGTGATTCCTGCCGCGGGCATCGGTGCCCGTATGGCTGCGGACCGTCCCAAGCAGTACTTGCAACTGGGCGGGCGCACTATTCTCGAACACAGCCTTGGCTGTTTTCTCGACCACCCCTCGCTCAAGGGCCTGGTGGTCAGTCTTGCTGTTGATGACCCTTACTGGCCTCACCTCGCGTGTGCCGCTGACCCGCGTATCCAGCGGGCGGACGGTGGCTCGGAGCGTTCGGGCTCGGTACTCAATGCGTTGCTGCAGCTCAATGCCCTGGGTGCCAGCGATGATGATTGGGTCTTGGTGCATGATGCGGCGCGGCCTAACCTGAGTCGTGACGATCTCGACAAACTGCTCGCCGAACTCGCGGACGATCCGGTGGGTGGCCTGCTGGCTGTGCCGGCCCGCGATACCCTCAAGCGTGTAGACAAGCATGGTCGCGTCATCGAGACCGTTGACCGCAGCTTGATCTGGCAGGCCTACACGCCGCAGATGTTCCGCCTGGGTGCGCTGCACCGTGCACTGGCCGACAGCCTTGTGGCCGATGCGGTCATTACCGACGAAGCGTCGGCCATGGAATGGTCTGGCCAGGCGCCGCGCCTGATCGAAGGGCGCTCGGACAATATCAAGGTGACCCGGCCCGAGGACCTGGAATGGCTGCGACTACGCTGGGCCAATCGGCTGTAGGAGCGAGCTTGCTCGCGAAAAACGTCAACGATAACGCGGACAATCTGGATTGAAGCGGCGCTCTCAAGTTTTTCGCGAGCAAGCTCGCTCCTACATAAACGATAAACGCCATCAATGCTCAGCACCGTACTCGGGCCGTTCGGCCAACCCTGCCTTTAAATAATCCACCAGCTTCCTGACCTTCGGCGACAAATGCCGCTGCTGCGGATACAACGCCCACACCGCCGTATTCGGCGGCTGATGCGCTTCCAGTAACGACACCAGCGCGCCACTGTGCAAATGCTCGAGCACGTAATAGTCCGGCAACTGACACAAGCCCACCCCTTGCAACGCCGCGTCCAACACCGCCTGCCCACTGTTGCAGCGCCAGTTGCCCTGCACCCTTTGGGAAAATTCGCGCCCGTCCTGGGCCAGTTGCCAGATGTCCGAGCTGCCGATCAGGCAGTTGTGCCGAGTCAATTCCGATAAACTGTGCGGCCGCCCATACCGCGCCAGGTAGGACGGCGACGCGCACAAGTACATGCGGCGCGGGGCCAGGCGGCTGGCGACCATGCGCGAGTCTTGCAGGCGTCCCAGGCGAATCGCCAGGTCGAGGCCTTCGTGTACCAAGTCCAACTGACGATTGCTCAGTTCGATGTCCACCCGCAGTTGCGGGTAAAGCCCCATGAACCGCGTCACCAGCGGCACGATGAATCGTTCGCCATACGCCACGGCGCAGGTCATGCGCAGCATGCCCTTGGGCTCGCTGGCGAGGTCGCCGACGGCGCGCAGGGCCTCTTCGCGGCCATCCTGCAGGCGCTGGCAGTGTTGCAGAAAGGTCTGGCCGGCTTCGGTCAGGGTCACCTTGCGCGTACTGCGATACAGCAAGCGCGTTTGCAGCCGTTCTTCCAGGCGAGCCACTTGCCGGCTGATGTGCGACGAAGACACCCCAAGGCGTTCCGCCGCCGCGGTGAATTGACTGCATTCAGCGACGGCGACGAACTCATCGATGCCTTCCCAGCGGTTTTCCAGCATGGCGATTATCCCTGTACAGCAATAAAGTTTTGCTTTTGCCTGGATTATTAATCAGCGAGGCATGTTTTACACTCGCCGTCTTAGTTTTTAACTCCCAGGAGAAACCCGGATGATCAAGTCCCGCGCCGCCGTAGCCTTCGAAGCCAAGAAGCCCCTCGAGATCGTAGAAGTGGATGTCGCCATGCCCAAGGCCGGCGAAGTGCTGTTGCGCGTGGTTGCGTCCGGCGTGTGCCATACCGACGCCTACACGTTGTCGGGCGCCGACCCGGAAGGCATCTTCCCGTCGATTCTCGGCCATGAAGGCGGTGCGGTGGTTGAGGCGATCGGCGAGGGCGTGACCTCGGTTGCAGTCGGCGACCATGTGATCCCGCTCTACACCCCGGAGTGCGGCAAGTGCAAATTCTGCCTGTCGGGCAAGACCAACCTGTGCCAGGCGATTCGTGCCACCCAGGGCAAAGGCCTGATGCCCGATGGCACCACGCGTTTCTCCTACAAGGGTCAGCCGATTTTCCACTACATGGGCACCTCGACCTTTTCCGAGTACACCGTGCTGCCGGAAATTTCCGTGGCGAAGATTCCTAAAGACGCGCCGCTGGAAAAAGTCTGCCTGCTCGGCTGTGGCGTCACCACCGGTATCGGTGCGGTGATCAACACCGCCAAGGTCAAGCCCGGCGATACCGTCGCCATCTTCGGCTTGGGCGGTATCGGCCTGTCGGCGGTAATCGGCGCGGTAAAAGCCAAGGCCGGTCGCATCATCGCCATCGACATCAACCCGGCCAAGTTCGAAATCGCCAAGCAACTGGGCGCCACCGACTGCATCAACCCGAAAGACTACGATCGCCCGATCCAGGACGTGATTGTCGATTTGACTGACGGCGGCGTGGACTTTTCCTTCGAGTGCATCGGCAACGTGCAACTGATGCGCGCCGCCCTCGAGTGCTGCCACAAAGGCTGGGGCGAATCGGTGATCATCGGCGTTGCCGGTGCCGGCCAGGAAATTTCCACCCGTCCATTCCAGCTGGTGACCGGCCGCGTCTGGCGCGGTTCGGCCTTTGGCGGCGTGCGTGGTCGCAGCGAGCTGCCCAGCTACGTGGAAATGGCCCAGAACGGCGAGATCCCGTTGGACACCTTCATCACCCACACCATGGGCCTGGAAGACATCAACAAAGCGTTTGATCTGATGCATGAAGGCAAGAGCATTCGTACCGTCATTCACTTCTGAGGTCGGCCATGAGTCTGGAAAACCTGTCGTGCCAGAAGAGCTTCGGCGGCTGGCATAAACGCTACAAGCATCATTCCGAGGTGCTCGGTTGCGACATGACCTTCGCCGTCTACCTGCCGCCGCAAGCGGAGCAGGGCGGCAAGCTGCCAGTGGTGTACTGGCTGTCCGGGTTGACCTGCACCGATGAAAACTTCATGCAGAAAGCCGGCGCCCAGCGCATGGCGGCCGAACTGGGGCTGATCATTGTTGCGCCGGACACCAGCCCGCGTGGTCCTGGGGTGCCGGGCGATCCGGACAACGCCTGGGATTTCGGCCTGGGGGCCGGTTTCTATCTGAATGCCACCCAGGAACCCTGGGCCAAGCACTATCGGATGCATGACTACGTGGTGCAGGAATTGCCGGCGTTGGTTGAGGCGCATTTCCCGGCTTCGCAGAAGCGCGGTATCAGCGGCCACTCCATGGGCGGCCACGGTGCGCTGGTATGTGCATTGCGCAACCCCGGGCGTTACCTATCGGTGTCGGCGTTTTCGCCGATCAACAACCCGATGGATTGCCCATGGGGCCAGAAAGCCTTCTCCCGTTACCTGGGCGAAGAGCGCTCGAAGTGGCGCGAGTGGGACGCTTGCGTGCTGATCAGCGAAGCCGCGGAAAAGCTGCCGTTGCTGGTGGACCAGGGCGACCGCGACGACTTCCTCGCGGTGCAGCTCAAGCCCGAAGCCCTGCAGCAAGCGGCGAAAGCGGCCAACCATCCGCTCGAACTGCGCCTGCAACCGGGCTACGACCACAGCTACTTCTTTATCGCCAGCTTCATCGAAGATCATTTGCGACATCATGGCCGTGCTTTGCTCGGTTAATATGCGACAAAAGTAGGTAGAATCACGCCCTGAATTAAATCGGGGCGTTTTTTTATGCGTATTGGCCACGGCTACGATGTGCACCGTTTCGCTGAAGGCGATTTCATCACCCTGGGCGGCGTGCGGATCGCGCACCACCATGGGTTGCTGGCTCATTCCGACGGCGATGTCCTGCTGCACGCGTTGAGCGACGCCTTGCTCGGCGCCGCGGCGCTCGGCGATATCGGCAAGCACTTTCCGGACACCGACCCGACCTTCAAGGGCGCGGACAGCCGGGTATTGCTGCGCCATGTGGTCGGCCTGATCCACGCCAAAGGCTGGAAGGTCGGCAACGTCGATAACACCATCGTGGCCCAGGCGCCGAAAATGGCCCCCCACATCGAGTCGATGCGCGCGCTGATCGCGGCGGATCTGCACATTGAATTGGATCAAGTGAACGTGAAAGCCACCACCACCGAAAAGCTCGGGTTTACCGGTCGTGAAGAGGGCATCGCGGTACATTCCGTCGCTTTGTTGCTGCGCGCATGAACGACTTGCAACTGCTGGGCCCGCGGGCCTATGGCGAGGCCTTGGGCAGCGCCGTGCTGAAGGCTACCGCGGAAGATTTCCAGGTCGACGAAGTGCTCGATATCCCGCTGAGCGGTGAGGGTGAGCACCTGTGGCTGTGGGTGGAAAAGCGTGGCCTCAACACCGAAGAAGCCGCGCGCCGGATCGCCAAGGCCGCCGGCGTGCCGTTGCGCACCGTCAGCTATGCCGGGCTCAAGGATCGCCAGGCGTTGACCCGCCAGTGGTTCAGTGTGCAACTGCCGGGCAAGGCCGATCCGGACCTGAGTGGCGCGGAAAACGACACCCTCAAGATCCTCAAGACCGGCCGCCACAAGCGCAAGCTGCAACGCGGTGCTCATTCGGCCAACGGTTTTACCTTGCGCCTGACGCAACTGGCGGGGGATCACGCGGCCATCGATGCGCGCTTGCAACTGATCGCCCAGCACGGCATTCCCAATTATTTCGGCACCCAGCGCTTTGGCCACAACGGCGGCAATGTGGTGGATGCGCGTGAGTGGGCGGCCCGCAAGGCCTTGCCGGAGCAGCGCAACGTGCGTTCGCGGTTGCTGTCGACGGCGCGCAGTTACCTCTTCAACAAAGTGTTGGCGGCCCGTGTCGCGGACGGTTCCTGGCAGCGTGCGCAGGTCGGCGATCTGCTGGCCTTCACCGACAGCCGCAGTTTTTTCCCGGCGGGGGAGGCTGAATGCAGCGATCCGCGCCTGGCGATCCTCGATCTGCACCCCACCGGACCGCAGTGGGGCGAAGGCGATTCGCCAGCCAGCGGTGCAACCCAGGCGCTGGAGCAGGCGGTTGCCGCCAGTGAGGCCGACCTGCGCGATTGGCTGGTGAATGCCGGCATGAGCCAGGAACGTCGCATTCTGCGACTGCCCATTGGCGGGTTGACGTGGCATTATCCCGGGCCTGACATTCTGCAATTGGAATTCGTCCTGCCGGCCGGATGCTTCGCCACTGTCTTGGTGCGCGAGCTTGTTGATCTGGTGCCGGTGGGGCAGACGGACAGCCCATGCGTATTCTGATATCAAATGACGACGGTGCCACCGCACCCGGCCTCGCCGCGCTTCATGCTGCGCTGGCGGATTACGCCGAGTGCGTGGTGGTTGCCCCCGACCAGGACAAGAGCGGCGCCAGCAGTTCGCTGACGCTCGACCGTCCGCTGCACGTGCACGTTCTGGCCAATGGCTATATCAGCGTGAACGGCACCCCCACCGACTGCGTACACCTGGCGATCAACAGTTTGTTGGATCAGGAGCCGGACCTGGTGGTGTCGGGCATCAACCTCGGCGCCAACCTGGGGGATGACGTGCTGTATTCCGGCACGGTGGCGGCGGCCCTGGAAGGGCGTTTCCTGGGGCGGACCTCGTTTGCCTTTTCGTTGACCTCGCGTCAATTGGACAACCTGCCGACGGCCGCGCATTTCGCGCGCAAGCTGGTGGAGGCCCACGGTTCCCTCGATCTGCCGCCCCGGACGGTGCTTAACGTCAATATCCCCAACTTGCCCCTCGAGCATATTCGCGGTATCCAGCTCACGCGCCTGGGCCATCGCGCCCGCGCAGCGGCGCCGTTGAAGGTGGTCGACCCGCGTGGCAAGGAAGGTTATTGGATCGCCGCTGCGGGCGATGCCGAAGACGGTGGGCCGGGCACTGACTTTCATGCGGTGATGCAAGGCTATGTATCGATTACCCCGTTGCAGCTCGATCGCACCTTCAGTGATGCCTTCAGTAGTCTCGATGGCTGGCTGGAGGACTTGCGCTGATGGCTCGTGAACAAGACGACCTGTTGCGTCGCGGCATCGGGATGACCTCCCAGCGCACCCGCGAGCGTCTGATCCAGCGCCTGTACGAAGAAGGCCTGTCCAACGCCCAGGTACTGGAAGTGATCCGGCGCACGCCCCGGCACCTGTTTGTCGATGAGGCCCTGGCCCATCGCGCCTATGAAGACACGGCGTTGCCGATCGGGCATAACCAGACCATTTCCCAGCCGTATATGGTTGCGCGCATGAGCGAGCTGCTGCTGGCGGCGGGCCCGTTGGACAAGGTGCTGGAGATCGGCACCGGTTCCGGCTACCAGACTGCCGTGCTGTCGCAGTTGGTGGAGCGCGTGTTCTCGGTGGAGCGCATCAAGGTGCTGCAGGATCGCGCCAAGGAACGCCTGGTGGAACTGAACCTGCGCAACGTGGTGTTCCGCTGGGGCGATGGCTGGGAAGGCTGGCCGGCGCTGGCGCCGTATAACGGCATCATCGTCACCGCGGTCGCCACCGATGTACCGCAGGCGTTGCTCGATCAACTGGCCCCCGGCGGTCGGCTGGTGATCCCGGTGGGTTCCGGCGAAGTGCAACAATTGATGCTCATTATCCGTGAAGACGAAGGCTTTTCCCGGCATGTGCTCGGCGCCGTGCGTTTCGTGCCGTTGCTCAATGGCCCGCTGGCCTGATCATTTATTCGCGAGCAGTGAATTCTGTTGGCGGCGATGTGTCTTACGGCGGGGTCTATAGAGTCAACATGATCGGTCGTTGGTTTTAAACGCGATGAATCTTTCGTTTCAGTCGTGTGCCAGTAAAAAGCCAATGCCCAGTTATACTTACGACATATTTCAAGCCTGATACAGGCATTCATGTTCAGCCACCACAAAGGGAGCGGCGGGTGAGTCTCACAGGTCTTGCGCAGCGTATGAGTAAAACAAGCTTTCAGCGACTGGTGCTTGGCCTTGTCTTGAGTTCCTTATTGGCGGCTTGTTCGAGCGCGCCTTCCGGGGGCGCGAGGGTGGTTGATCGCACGAATGCCGCGCCGCAGAAGCCGACCGTAACCACGGGGCAGTATGTGGTGCGCAAGGGCGATACGCTGTTTTCGATTGCCTTCCGCTATGGCTGGGACTACAAGGCGCTCGCCGCGCGCAACAATATTCCGGTGCCCTACACGATACATCCGGGTCAGACGATTCGCTTCGATGGACGCACCGGTTCAACACCGACATCAGTGGTGACAAACACCACATCTTCGCCCTCGTCCTCGAGCAAAACCACGATCATCACGCGGCCTGCAGGCAGCGCCGCGCCTGCGGTTGCGAGCAAACCGGCAGCCGCGCCGCTGCCGCCTGCGGGGCCTGCGCCGACCGGCTGGGGATGGCCGTCGAACGGCGTATTGATTGGAAAATTCTCTTCAAACGGTAGTTTGAATAAAGGCATTGATATCGCCGGGGATTTGGGACAGCCTGTTTTAGCTGCATCTGATGGGACAGTGGTGTACGCCGGGAGTGGTTTGCGGGGCTACGGCGAGCTGGTCATCATCAAACACAGCGATACCTACGTCAGTGCTTACGGCCACAACCGTAGGCTGTTGGTTCGGGAGGGGCAGCAGGTCAAAGTCGGACAGACAATTGCCGAAATGGGGTCAACTGGTACAGACCGGGTGAAACTGCACTTTGAGATTCGCCGCCAAGGGAAACCTGTAGATCCTCTGCAATTCCTACCCCGTCGTTGATGTGTTGCCAGCCTGTTCCCTCACGTAGAAGGAACAGGCTCCAGCGTTGCCAAGGATAAAGGCGTCGCTTGAGCTTGAGGTCGAACTCACCAAAGGACTATAACAATGGCTCTCAGTAAAGAAGCGCCGGAGTTTGACATCGACGATGAGGTTCTCCTTACGGAGACCGGCATCGCTATGGAATCGATGTCGAATGAGGGAATGGCTGTACCTTCAGTTCGCACCAAATCCAAGAACTCCACTGCGTTAAAGCAACATAAGTACATTGACTACACGCGGGCGCTCGATGCGACCCAGCTGTACCTCAATGAAATCGGCTTTTCCCCTCTGCTGACTCCCGAAGAAGAAGTCCATTTTGCGCGCTTGTCGCAAAAGGGCGATCCGGCTGGGCGCAAGCGCATGATTGAAAGCAACCTGCGTCTGGTGGTGAAAATCGCCCGACGCTACGTCAATCGTGGGCTGTCCCTGTTGGACCTGATCGAGGAGGGCAACCTGGGCTTGATCCGGGCGGTGGAGAAGTTCGACCCCGAACGCGGCTTCCGCTTCTCGACCTATGCCACCTGGTGGATTCGTCAGACCATCGAACGGGCGATCATGAATCAAACCCGCACGATCCGGTTGCCGATCCATGTGGTCAAGGAGCTCAACGTCTACCTGCGGGCGGCGCGTGAGCTGACACAAAAACTCGATCATGAACCCTCTCCCGAAGAAATCGCCAACCTGCTGGAAAAACCGGTGGGCGAGGTCAAGCGCATGCTCGGTCTTAACGAGCGCGTGTCTTCGGTCGACGTCTCGCTGGGCCCGGATTCGGACAAAACCCTGCTGGACACCCTGACGGATGATCGCCCGACAGACCCTTGCGAGCTGTTGCAGGACGATGATCTTTCCCAAAGCATTGACCAGTGGTTGTCGGAGCTTACGGACAAGCAGCGCGAGGTGGTGATTCGCCGCTTCGGCCTGCGCGGTCATGAGAGCAGCACCCTGGAGGATGTAGGCCTGGAGATCGGCTTGACCCGTGAGCGGGTGCGGCAGATCCAGGTAGAAGGGCTCAAGCGCTTGCGTGAGATCCTGGAGAAGAACGGCTTGTCGAGCGAGTCGTTGTTTCAGTAACGACGCAGTCTGAATGTGGGAGGGGGCTTGCTCCCGATGGCAGTGGATCAGTCACTGGATGTATTGACTGACCCACCGCCATCGGGAGTAAGCCCCCTCCCATATTTTTTGCGCTCATGCATGCCCAAATCCCAGGCATAAAAAAACCCCGCTTTTAAGGGCGGGGTTCTTTTGACTGAGTCAGTACAAGTTAGATAACTTGAACTTCTTCAGCTTGCATGCCTTTCTGACCGCGGGTAGCGATGAAAGAAACCTGTTGGCCTTCTTTCAGGCTTTTGAAGCCGTCGGATTGGATAGCTTTGAAGTGAACGAACAGGTCGTCACCGGATTGTGGAGTGATGAAGCCGAAGCCTTTTTCATCGTTGAACCACTTAACGGTACCAGTTTGGCGATTAGACATGGTGTATCTCCTTGGACAAAGTTAACTGCGACTCAGGAAAAGCCCTGGCCGAGACTGAGTGCAAAGAGCAGGAAAAATTCTTGGAGATGGTTGGATCGAAATTCAACATATCGTGTAGAGATTCTCAGTGACACAAGCAGCACAGTGGCGCCACCTTAACCCTTTTTCCGGAACGTGCCAATGGTATTTCCGAAGGTTTCTCTAATTTCGTGACTGGCGGTGGTATTTACGTCCGTCGTGCACGCCGATTCGGGTCCCGGCCCCAATGGGCGCGGCTTGTACAAGGCGGGCATTGATCAACACATTCGTCAACAAAAGCCCCACGCCCTTTGAACCCCAACGCCTGCCCCGGTAAGATGCCCAACAGAATTTTTCCACCTCGCTATCAGGACACCCGCCATGAGCATCAAATCGGACAAGTGGATTCGCCGCATGGCGCAAGAGCACGGCATGATCGAACCGTTCGTTGAGCGCCAGATCCGTGGTGACGACGCCGATCGCGTGATTTCGTATGGTGTTTCCAGCTACGGCTACGACGTGCGTTGTGCCGATGAGTTCAAGGTGTTCACCAATATCAACTCGGCGATCGTCGATCCGAAGAACTTCGACGAAAAGAGCTTCGTCGACGTCAAGAGCGACGTGTGCATCATCCCGCCCAACTCCTTCGCCCTGGCGCGCACCGTGGAGTTCTTCCGTATTCCCCGCGACGTGCTGACCATCTGCCTGGGTAAAAGCACTTACGCGCGCTGCGGCATCATCGTCAACGTGACGCCACTTGAGCCTGAGTGGGAAGGTCACGTCACCCTGGAATTCTCCAACACCACCACCCTGCCAGCGAAGATCTACGCCAACGAAGGCGTGGCGCAGATGCTGTTCCTGCAGTCCGATGAGGCCTGTGAAGTGTCCTACAAGGACCGTGCTGGCAAGTACCAGGGCCAGCGCGGCGTCACCTTGCCACGCGCTTGATCGAAAGCTCCTACGCGTAAAGGGAATTAGTCTGCGGAAAGTGACTCTATTGGGTGTACTGCTTCGGTGCGTGCAATGCGCGCCGAGCCACGCTTGAGGAGTACCTTATGAAGCTCGACCCGCGAATCAGCGCCGAACTCGCCCGGCTTGAACCCAACCAGATTGGCGTGATGGCGTGGTCCCTGATGGCCGACCCTGCCTATGCGGGTGGTCTCCCCGGTCAACCTGACCCGGATTCCCCTGAGCCTACCGAACCTGGCGAACCGACCCTTCCGGACGAGCCGCCACCCGCGCCGATGGCCTGATGCCTGCAGATTGGAATGTGGTCAGTCCTTCCGCGGGCTGGCCATCTCTCCTGGCGGCCGATCACAAATATCTGCCGTGTTGCACTCAGTATCCCCAGCAAAGCCCCAAAACGCGGGCAGCGGGCTGCCTGCGCGCTTATCGTGGATTGCCGCGCTCAAGCGCATGGGCCGGCTGGGCGGGCTCTCAGAGCGCTTAGGCGGCGCTGGGGCGTGTGGGAAGATCAGCGAAGGCTTACTTCAGATTGCCACTCAGGAACTGTTGCAGGCGCTCACTTTTCGGGTTGCCCAGCACATCCTCCGGCGTGCCTTGCTCTTCCACCAGGCCCTTGTGCAGGAACAGCACCTGGCTCGACACCTTGCGCGCAAAGCTCATCTCGTGGGTCACCATGATCATGGTGCGGCCTTCCTCGGCCAGGCCCTGGATCACCTTCAGCACTTCGCCCACCAGCTCCGGGTCGAGGGCCGAGGTGGGTTCGTCGAACAGCATCACTTCCGGTTCCATCGCCAGGGCGCGGGCGATGGCCACGCGTTGCTGCTGGCCGCCGGAGAGAAATGCCGGGTATTGATCGGCCACGCGGGCCGGCAGTCCGACTTTGTCCAGGTAGCGACGGGCACGCTCTTCGGCGTCTTTCTTACTGCAGCCCAGCACCCGGCGCGGGGCCATGGTGATGTTTTCCAGCACGCTCATGTGGCTCCACAGGTTGAAGTGCTGGAACACCATCGCCAGGCGTGTGCGCAGGCGCTGCAGCTCGTCATCGTCGGCCACACGCATGCCGTGGCGGTCGCTGACCATGCGGATCGGCTTGTCATCCAGGGTCATCGCGCCGTCGTTGGGGGTTTCCAGAAAGTTGATGCAGCGCAGGAAGGTGCTCTTACCCGAGCCGCTGGCGCCGATCAGGCTGATCACGTCACCGGTCTTGGCCTTGAGCGAGACGCCTTTGAGCACTTCATTGTCGCCATAGCTTTTATGCAGGCCTTCAACGGTCAGTTTGTACATGGGGCGTGCATCCTCAAGGCGAAAGTAGGTAGCCGCTGCGGTAGGCCTCTGAACCTGCGACATGGCCGATGACCATCCCCGCAGTGGCCATGCGCCGTAGCGAACGGGCGTAAAGCAGGCCGGCGTTTTGACAATGCACAGGCGTTACGCGGTCAGTAATGGGGTCGATGATTTCGGCGATCAGTTGCCCGGCTTCGAGGTACTCGCCGGGCAAGGCGCTGAACACCAGCAGGCCGCCGACCGGCGTCGCCACCGGTTCGACTCCCGCCAGCGGGGTGGCCGGGTAGGGCAGGGCGGGCAGCGGTGCCACGTCGCCGGCAATCGCGCCGAAGTGAATCAGGTAGTCGATGATCGCCTGGCAGTCGAGGCCGGCCAGGCCGTGGTTGACGTCACCCTGGCCGCGCAGCTCGACGGTCACCGAAAAGCTGCCCACGGGGATCGGGAAGCGCTCGCCGAAGCGTTGCTGCAATTGCCACCACACCAGGCTGAAGCACTCATCGAAAGATTGCCCGCCGGAATCGGTGGCCAGCAAGTTGGCCTCCGAGCCGATATAGCGCGCCAACGGCTCCACCTGCGGCCAGGCCTCGGGCGTGGTGTACAGGTGCGCCACGGCTTCGAAATCGCAATGCAGGTCGAGCACCATGTCGGCATCGCAGGCCAGGCGTTGCAGCACCAGGCGCTGGGACTGCAACTGTGTCGCGGCGGTTTGTGCGGCCAGCGCGGTGGAGAGTGCCGTGCGGATCAATTCGACGTTGCGCTGGGGATCATCCCCGAGCAAATCCTCGACCCGATCGCCCACCTCTTCACTGAGGTCGACAAACAGGCGATTGAAGTTCTGCCCGCTTTCCAGCTCATAGCGGCCCAGCGGGATGTCCATCAACACTTGTTCGAGGCCCGCCGGGTTGGCGATCGGCACCAGCACGATCTCGCTGCGCAAGCGCCCGGCGGCGGCCAGTTGCGCCAGGCGCGCCTTGAGGTGCCAGGCCACCAGCATGCCCGGCAATTCATCGGCATGCAGTGACGACTGGATGTAGACCTTGCGTTCGGCCAGCTCCGGGCCGAAGTGGAAACTGTGAATCTGCCGTGCCGTGCCAGGCACGGGCGCGATCAGTTCATGAACCTGATGACGCATGAAGGCTCCTTAGTGGCTCGGCCCGAGGAAGGCCAGCCAGCGGCGCTCCGCCAGACGAAACAGACCGACCAGGGCAAAGGTCACGGTCAGGTAGATCAGCGCAGCGATGCCGAACGATTGAAAGGTGAGGAACGTGGCCGAGTTGGCGTCCCGGGCCACTTTGAGAATGTCCGGGATCGTCGCGGTAAACGCCACTGTCGTCGAGTGCAGCATCAAAATCACTTCGTTGCTGTAGTACGGCAATGAACGGCGCAGGGCCGACGGCATGATGACATAGGCGTACAGCTTCCAGCCGCTGAGGCCGTAGGCTTTGGCCGCTTCGACTTCGCCGTGGGCCATGCTGCGGATCGCCCCGGCGAAAATCTCCGTGGTGTAGGCGCAGGTGTTGAGGGCAAACGCCAGGACCGTGCAGTTCATCGCATCGCGAAAGAACGCATCCAGCACCGGTTGGGCGCGCACGGCGGCGATGCTGTAGATGCCGGTGTAACAGATCAGCAATTGGATATAGAGCGGCGTGCCGCGAAACAGGTAGGTGTAGAACTGCACCGGCCAGCGCACCAAGGGATTGCGCGACACCCGGGCGATGGACAGCGGAATCGACACCAGAAAACCGATCACCAGTGAGGCGCTGAGCAGCCACATGGTCATGGCCAGGCCGGTGATGTGCTGGCCATCGCTGTAAAGGAATGGGCGCCAGTATTCCTGCAAGAGTTCGATCATCGCACGGCCTCCCGCGAGCCTGCCGAATAGCGACGTTCAAGACGGCGCAGGACAAAGTTGGACGCACTGGTGATCAGCAGGTAGATCAGTGCGGCGATCACCAGGAAGTAAAACAGCTGATAGGTGCTCTTGCCGGCGTCCTGCGCGGCCTTGACCAGATCCGCGAGGCCGATGATCGACACCAGTGCGGTGGCCTTGAGCATCACCATCCAGTTGTTGCCGATGCCCGGCAGGGCAAAGCGCATCATTTGCGGGAAGGTCACGTAGCGAAACCGCTGCCCGCGCTTGAGGCCGTAAGCCGTGGCGGCTTCCAGTTGACCACGGGGCACCGCGAGGATCGCGCCGCGAAAGGTTTCGGTGAAGTACGCACCGTAAATAAAGCCCAGGGTGATCACCCCGGCGCTGAATGGGTCGATTTCGATGTATTCCCATTCCATGAAGTCGGTAAGACCGGTCAGCCAGGTTTGCAGGCTGTAGAAAATCAGCAGCATCAGCACCAGGTCGGGCACGCCACGAATCAGCGTGGTGTAGAGCTGGGCGGGAATGCGCAGGAACGGCAGGCTGGACAGTTTGGCGCTGGCGCCGAGCAGGCCCAGCAACACGCTGACGGCCAGGGACAGCACCGACAACTTGAGGGTCATCCAGGTGCCTTGCAGCAACAGCGGGCCGAAACCCTTCAAACTGAACGCGCTCAGCCCGAGGGTTTGCAACAGTTCTTCGAACATAAATCAGGACCTATGGCGATAAAACAGCGCCCCTCCCGGGAAGGGGCGCCCCAGGCATTATTTGCCGCTGTACAGGTTCAGATCGCCAAAGTGTTTCTTCTGGATGCTGGCGTAGGTGCCATCATCGTGTAACGCTTTGATACCTTTATCCAAAAGGGCCTTCAGCTCAGTGTTACCTTTTTTGATACCGACCGCGGTTTTCGACGGCAGCAATGGGTCGTCAATGGCCGCGCTGACTTCGTAACCGGCACCGGCCGGCGACTTCAGGAAGCCCAGTTCGGCTTGCAGCATGTCCTGCACGGAGGCGTCGAGACGGCCGGAGGTCAGGTCAGCGTAGACCTGGTCCTGGTTGGCATAAGCCTTGGTCGTCACGCCGGCCTTGTCCAGCACGGCCTTGGCGTAGGCTTCCTGGATGGTGCCTTGCTCGTAGCCCACGGTTTTGCCCTTGAGCGACTCAGGCGTGGAGTAGCCGGCGCCCTTCTTGAATACCAGCGAAGTCGGGCCGGAGAACAGCTCGTTGGAGAAGTCGATGGCCTTCATGCGGGCTTCGGTGACGGTCATGGACGAAATCACACCGTCGAATTTGTTGGCTTTGAGGCCTGGAATCATGCCGTCGAAGTCGCTTTCGACCCACTTGCACTTGACCTTCAGCTCAGCGCAGATCGCATTGCCCAGGTCGATGTCGAAGCCCACCAGGCTGCCGTCAGCGGCTTTGGACTCGAACGGCGCGTAGGAAGGATCGACACCAAAACGCAATTCCTTGTATTCCTTGGCCAAGGCGGAACCAGCGGCCATGCACAGAGCCAGTGCAGAAAGGGTCAGCAATGCTTTTTTCATTATGTAATCCCTGGAAACCAAGATAAGCGCTTGTGGCGCGTTTAGGACTGTTACTGAACGGTGTCAGACGGATCACAAGTAGCAATTTCTGCACCATAGTTCCGAATGCAGCTCCGAATGATCGTTTTAAAAGGTGGGAAGAGGGAGCTATGAGTATAGGAGGTGCCCGAAAATGGGCATGAAAAATAGGCTGCACTATTTTGGATCGAGCGCAGATTAAAAAATGTGGGAGCAGTCTTGCCTGCTCCCACCTGTTGGTACGGTTATTTGCCGGGCGTGAGGGTCAGCCTGGCTTTCCCATACACCTTGTCAAAGTTCTGCGGCTGCATCGGGAAGCTCAGGTATTGCGCCTTGAGCGACGGATCGATGCCATTGGCATAGTTCGGGCTGACCGGGTTGCCGGACTGGCCGATACCGCCCTGGCCCGTCATCGGTTCTGCCTGGCCGAAGTCGACAATCATGCGCAGTGCCGGCACTTGGGTGGTGTCGAAACTCTCCCCCCAGTTGTACGGCGCCGGGTTCAGGGTGTTGTGGTCGCCGCCGCTGGCCAGCGGGCCGCGGATCACCTGGCCATTGCGGTTCTTCCAGGTGGTGCTGTGCAGTTTGCCCCACTGCCAGGCCTTGTGATCGGTACCCAGTTGGCTGTCGCCGGCAGTGATCGCAGCGGCCAGGCTGCGGGCGAGGATCGTCGGCTTGTCTTCTTTCTGCGCGGTGCGGACATCGTCCCAGAACGGGCTGTCTTCGCGGCCCAGCAGGTGGTCGGCCTGGGCGGCGTAGGACAGGCTCGCGTTGCTGACAAAGGCTTTCCAGCTGGCGCTGTTTTGCGGGCCGAGTTCGTCGAGGAAGATCTGTTTGCTGCTTTCCTGCAGGAACAGCTCATACATCGCTGCGTCGGCGGACGTCGGCGCCAGGCGGCCGTCAAACGCCATCAGACGATTCAACGCTTCACGGGCCTTGGCCTGTTCGGCCGCGGGCAGCGCAGCGATCGCCTGTTTCAGCGGCTGCGCCATGCCCGGCGCCTGGAACATGTTCTTGAGCTTGGCGGCGAACGTGGTGGTCTGGTCGTATTGCATGGCGATCATGCTGCGGCTGTCATGCTTGCCGGCATTGGCCAATTGCGCCAGGCGCTCGCTGCGCTCCGGAGCGTCCCAGGAGTTGGACAGTTGCATGCCATAACCGCGCGGCGCGGTACGCTGGTTGGCGGTGCCGATCCAGCCTTGGGCCGGGTCCTGGTCATAAGGGTGCAGCATCGCGTCGGCGTAACCGTCCCAGTCGAAGCGCGCATCCCAGCCCGGCGAGGGCAGCAGGCCTTCGCCTTCGCGGCGGTTGGGGAAGCGCCCGGTAACCTGCCAGCCGATGTTGCTGGCGTCGGCGAACACCATGTTCAAGGCGATGGCGCGGATTTCCCGGGTCGCATCCGAGGCCTTGGCGGCGTTTTGCGCGCGGGACAGGTCGAAGAACGCATCAAGGCTCTTGTCGTCCTTGAAGTCCGCCGTTTGCAGGGCCAGGCCCAGCCCGCTGGTCAGCGCCTGGCTGCTGTTGAGCAGGGCGCCGTGGCGGGTTTCGTACACCACCTCACGAATCGAGCGTTGGCCTTTGATGAAAAAGGTCTCGTTGCGCACAGCGGCCGGTAGCCATTTACCGTTGTTCTCGTAGTACAGCGCGCTGCCCTGGCGTTTGACCTTTTCCAGGAACAGGTCCTGGGTGTCGCCCTTGACCGTGCTCATGCTCCACGCCACTTTGCCGTTGAAGCCGGACAACAGGGTCGGCAGGCCGGCGATCGAGGCGCCGACGGCCTGGTATTTCGGTGCGCGGATCTGCACGTAGTTCCATGGCGACGGGGCTTGCGGCTGGGCCGCGAGGTCGTTGGCCAGCAGGCTCTTGCCGCTGCGGCTGCGTTGCGGGCCGATGGCCCAGTTGCTCGAAGTGGTTACCGCCAGTGAGTTGAGGCTGCTCAGTTGCTGGCTGACCGTGTCCAGCCCGGCCAGGCCGGTGATCTGGCTCAGGTTCACGCCCTTGAGCTTGTCGGCTTCGGCCAGGGGGATCGGCTCATCCGGCGCGCTTGGGGTGAGCCAGGCGAGTTTGTCGACACCGACCTTTTGCGCGAGCACCAGCGATGACAATTCTTCCTGCAGGTTGGCCGACTCGCTGAAATTCAGCAGGCAGAACAACAGCGCCGAATCTTCCGGCTTCCAGTACTCGGGTTTGTAGCCGGTCTGGGCCAGGTCCGGCGGCAGCTTGTCGCGGTAGCGGAACAGGTAGGCGTTGACGCCACGGGCATACACTTCAAAGAAGCGCTTGAGGCGCGGCGACGAGGCGTTGTAGAGCTCGCCGGCGCTTTTTTTCAGGTTGACCGCGCGCATGAAGCGGTCGACATCCAGCACCTCGGGGCCGGACATTTCCGCCAGACGGCCCTGGGCCAGCAGGCGCAACGTGACCATCTGCGTGATGCGGTCGCTGGCATGCACATAGCCGAGGCTGAACAGTGCGTCGTGGAAGGTATTGCTTTCAATCAGCGGCATGCCCTGGGCATTGCGGCGTATCGAAACATTCTGCGCGAGGCCCTTGATCGGCTGGACGCCGGTAACGGGTGGCAGGGTGTCCTGGGTGCTCTGGAGCTGGCAACCGGCCAGGCTTAATGCACTGGCCACTGCCGCGGCAACGCCGAACCGGGGAAGAAAATGTGAAAGGGCTGGCGAGGCCATGGCAAAGCTCCTGCGGGGGGTAGCGTCAGTAAAGGCGCTACGTTAGTGAGCGCGGTGAAACGACGCAAGCAGGAGCTAAAGCTTATTTTCAGTAGCCAGGTTTCAAGCGCCGTGGCACTTCTTGAATTTCTTCTCGCTGCCGCACGGGCATGGATCGTTGCGGCCAACGTCTTTCAGGGCGTTGCGCACCGGCTCCTGGTGAGCGTGGCCGCAGTTCGGGCCGTGGACATGACCGTGGTCGTGATCATGGTGATCGTGATCGTGGTTGCAGTCAGGACCATGGACATGGGGTTGCTGAGTCATCGATGTCGCTCCGGAATAAAATCGCCGGGGATTATCTCGCCATTGTGGTCCACGCGCACGTCATTACCGATGAATAATCCGGTTTTCAGCTCGCCTTCCAGCCGATAAGGCACGGGCCGGTCGGGGTTTTTCAGCATCTGCACGACGTCACGGATCTGCGGCCAGAGGTTGGTGCGTACTGAGATCTTGAAAAAGGCGTGGCCACGCGGCGGCACGGTGAGCCATTCGTTGGATTCGCCTTCGGTCAGCAGCAAGCGACCCAGGGTGACCTTGTAGATCAGGCCGCGCACCGTGAGGTCGGCGTCGTCGCGGTTATCCACGCGGAAATACAGCTTGAACTTCTGTTCGAGCAACTTGGCCCGCACCACTTCGACCTTCACCAGGGCGACGTGGGGCGGTGGGGCGTCGTCCTCGAACCATGAGGCGCAGCCACTCAAGCCAAGGGTCAACGCCAGCAACAAGCTGTAAGTGCGGAGCATGGCGCGATCCCTGTGAGGTGGTTAGAGGTAGCTGGAGCAACACTTCTTGAACTTCTGCCCACTCCCGCAGACGCATGCATCGTTGCGTCCGGCCTTCACTTCCACGGTGGGGTCGATGAAGTACCAGTGTCCCTCATTCTGTACGAAAGAGGACTGTTCGCGGTGGCTGTGTTCGCCGGTGCTGTCATGCCAGCGCGCGGTAAACGTCACGAACGCATGTTCCGGCTGGCCGCCGAACACCTCGGAGCTTTCCACTTCCAGGCCGAGCCAGGTGCTCTGGGCGCTCCAGGTGGCGATGGCATCACGGTCCAGGCCGGCCTGCTGCGCAGGCAACGTGGTAGCCACCAGGTAGTCCACCAGGCCCAGTACGTAGGCGCTGTAGCGCGAGCGCATCAGCGCGGTGGCGCACGGCGCCGGGTGGCCGGCGTGATAATGGCCGCAGCACGCGTCCAGCAGGTTGCCGCTGCCACAGGGGCAAATGGATGTACTCATCGGGTTACCACCAATACTTTCCGAAGTTTTCCGGGTTGGCCCAGAAGCGGGCGTTGAGCCAGTCCGGCACCTGTTTATAGTCAAGCAGATCATAGGTAAACAGCGTCAGTACCTGCTCATCGCGCTGGAAGCGCTCGCCGGCCTGCAGGGCCAGGGAGAAGAAGTCAGTGTCTTTCCAGTCGCAGGCGCCCAGGTCGACCAGCACCGCAATGCGGCTGGCATTGAGGTTGCGGATGCCGCCCAGCAGGGTCAGGCCTTGTGGTTTTGACAGGTGCTCCAGGCAATCGACCACCAGCGCCAGGTCAAAACGCTGCGCCGCGAGGTCCGCCGGCAGCGCGCCAGGCGTCGCGACGGACACCTGGGTCTCAGGGTGCGCCTTTTGAAAGGCCTCCAGCGCCGGGAACTGGCTGGCACCCAACAGCAACAGGCGTTTGGGCTGGTGCAAATCGAGCAAGGCAGCCAGGGCTTGCTGGGGTGTACGGGAAGAAATACCAGCGGTCATCAGAGATCCTCACATCAGGACCCTAGAGACTAGCGCGGCTGAGCGTGCGGGCCTAGAGCAGGTGGTTGCGAAAAGTCCTTCAAGTACGCCCATCCTCAATGAATCCAGGGGTGTGGCGTACTGGCGCAGTTGAAAGGAGCGGTCTTTACTCCACCCATCGGCCCCTGCCGATCCCCTCAGGAGAAATCAAATGAGCATCATGCGGACAGCTCTACCCTTGGTTCTGCTCACCGGAGTATTGACAGGTTGTGCAGGTTTGCAAAAAACCGATTGGCCCACCTGCGCCGCCGTGGGCGGCGTGACCGGTGCGGCGATCGGTGCGACGGAAAGCTCAGCCTATGCCGGCTACGGCGCGTTGTTGATCGGCGGCATGGCCGGCGCCTATTGCTGGGTACACGGCGATGGTGACGAAGACGGCGACGGCGTGCCGGACAGCCGCGACAAGTGCCCCGGCACGCCGAAAGGCGTACAGGTCGATGCCAATGGTTGCCCTCCTGCGCCACCCGCGGCGGTGGTTGAAGAGGTGGTTGTGGTCAAGGAAGAAACCATCGTGATTCGCGATGTCCACTTCCAGTTCGACTCGGCGAAGCTGACGGCGGCGGATAAAACCGCGCTCGACACCATCGCCACCCGCCTGAAACGCGAAGCCCCGAGCGCCCAGTTGCGGGTCAGCGGGCATACCGACAGCGTCGGCAAGGATGCCTACAACCAGAAACTCTCGGAAAAACGCGCACATTCGGTGACGGACTACCTGATCGGCGCCGGTGTGCCTCGCAGTAACTTCGTGTCGGTGACCGGTGCGGGCGAAAGTCATCCGGTGGCTGACAACAAAACCGCTGAAGGCCGTGCCCTGAACCGCCGCGTAGAAATCCAGATCAACCGCTGACAGGCCTTGCCCCTGTGGGATTCCACAGGGGCATCGTTGGCGATCCTCGCTGAAACCGCCGCCTTCTCAAGTTTTTTGATCCTTCACTGGCAAATCGCCTGTAGAAGTCGTTACTGTGCGCCCAAAGAAAAATTTGAAATAACAAATTCCCCATCACTCAGGAGCCCCATGATGCGTAAGGTTTTTCTGTTGGCCCTGTTGGTCAGCCCCGTTGCCCTGGCCCAGAGCGTGAGTGTTGAAACCAACTCGTTGATGCGCTTGCCCAGCAGTACCAGCGTATTGCAGTTGGAACGCCTGGACGTCGCGGACTACGGCACGTTGCTCATCCCGGCCACGATCAGCCAGGTCTCGGTGGATGAGTTGCACCTGGGCCGCGAAGCACGCATCGCCATCGCTCCTGGGAGCACCGGGCTGCAATTGCAGGCGCGGCATGCACAACTGGAACATGGCAGCCAGATCACCTCGCGTGGCGCTCCCGGTACCCACGAAAAACCAGCCAGGGCCGGACGTGACCTGACCTTGCGCATCAATGCCCTGACGGCGCAGGAACTGTCGGTGGATGCCCGTGGTGGCGCTGGCGCCCAAGGTTATGCCGGGCTGGACGGCGCCAACGGCGAAGACCCGGGTTGCACTTGGGGCTCCGCTGGGCGCGGCGCCAACGGTGATAACGGTGGCGACGGGTTGCCTGGCGCGGCGGGTGCGCAGGTGCGGGTCGAACTGCCGCAGGACTTCCCAAGCGACAAGATCAAGGTCTGGGTCGATGGCGGCGCGGGCGGTTTGGCGGGGACGGCGGGCAAGCCTGGGCGTGGTGGGCAATCCAAGGGTTGCCTGGTGTACCGCGCCGATGGTGGCGAGAAAGGCCGGCCTGGGGTGGAAGGGCAGCCGGGGCCGGCCGGGCCTGCGGGAACTGTGACCATTCAGCGACTTTGAGTCGTTCGATCTGACGCCATCGGGAGCACGCCCCCTCCCACATTTGGAATGCATTTCAAATGTGGGAGGGGGCGTGCTCCCGATGGCCGTTTAAGGCACGTCTCAGAACATCGGCCGCGCCGAAGCAATCGCGACCAGCACCAACCCAACGAGCAGGTTAATGCCCACCAGCTTGCGGATCTGCCCCAGCACCGCCGCCCCGGCCGGCCAGTTTTCAGCCGCCACCGCTGCGCGCAATTCGGGGAACTTCAACGCCTGGATGCGGATGAACAGCGCCGTCATCACCACATACAAGCCCATCATCACCTGCACGTAACGCGGTGCGGTTTCAAACCCGCTGAAGCGCAGTTGCAGCAGGCCGACACCGCTGATCGGCAAAACCAGCACCGCCACCCAAACCCACACGAAAAAACGTTGAAACACATTCGCCCACAGCTTGAGCCGGGCAGGGCCCTCGAGGGCCGCCACAGCGGCCGGGCGCAGGATCATCCAGGCGAAAAACATGCCGCCGACCCAGATCAGGGCGGCCAATACATGCAGGGTGTAAACGAGGCTGAACACGGTCATTGCGGTACTCCGTTCTGCGCGGGATTAATTAGCGGGGTATGATAGCGGTCGATCCGAACCACTGAAAATTTATCCAGCGTTTTTTGCGCCCGACTATCCATGATCAGCACTGAACTCAAAACCACGATCCAGGGCGCCTATTCGCGTTTTCTCGAAGCCAAGAGCTTGAAACCGCGCTACGGCCAACGCCTGATGATCGCCGAAGTGGCCAAGGTCCTCGGGGATATCGACACCGACGACGAAGGCCGGCGCAGCGGTGACCCCGCGGTCGTGGCCGTCGAGGCCGGCACCGGTACCGGCAAGACCGTGGCCTACAGCCTGGCGGCGATTCCCACCGCCAAGGCCGCCGGCAAGCGCCTGGTGATCGCCACCGCCACCGTCGCCCTGCAGGAGCAGATCGTCTACAAAGACCTGCCCGACCTGATGCGCAACAGCGGCCTGAACTTCACCTTCGCCCTGGCCAAGGGCCGTGGCCGCTATATGTGCCTGTCCAAGCTCGACGTGCTGCTGCAGGAAGGCCACGCGCAAACTGCCACGGCCTCCTTGTTCGAAGAAGAAGGCTTCAAGATCGAAGTCGATGAAGTCAGCCAGAAGCTGTTTACCAGCATGATCGAAAAACTGGCCGGGAATAAATGGGACGGCGACCGCGACAGCTGGCCCACCGCCCTGGAAGACGCCGATTGGGCGCGCCTGACCACCGACCACAGCCAATGCACCAACCGTCATTGCCCCAACTTCGGCCAGTGCGCCTTCTATAAAGCGCGCGAAGGCATGGGCAAGGTCGACGTGATCGTCACCAACCACGACATGGTCCTCGCCGACCTGGCCCTGGGCGGCGGCGCCGTGCTGCCGGACCCGCGCGACACGCTCTACGTATTCGACGAAGGCCACCACCTGCCCGACAAGGCCATCGGCCACTTCGCCCATTACACGCGCCTGCGCTCCACCGCCGACTGGCTCGAGGCCACCGCCAAGAACCTCACCAAACTGCTGGCCCAGCACCCGCTGCCCGGCGATCTGGGCAAGCTGATCGAACAGGTGCCGGAACTGGCGCGGGAGATCAAGACCCAGCAGCAGTTCATGTTCAGCGCCTGCGAGCAGGTCGCCGACTTCAAGCCCGGCGAAGACGTCGAGGGCCGCGAGCGCCCGCGCCATCGCTTTGTCGGCGGGCTGATCCCCGAGCACATGCGTGAAATGGGCGTCGAACTGAAGAAGGGTTTTTCGCGCCTGACCGACCTGTTCACCCGCCTGACCGACCTGCTCAAGGAAGGCATGGACGGCGAGGTCAACATCGGCATCGCGAGCAACCAGGCCGAGGAATGGTACCCACTGTTCGGCAGCCTGTTGTCCCGCGCCCAGGGCAACTGGGAGTTGTGGACGGCCTTTACCGTCGAAGACCCGGAAGACAACCCGCCCATGGCCCGTTGGCTGACCCTGTCGGAAAGTGGTGCGCTGTTCGATATCGAGGTCAACGCCAGCCCGATCCTTGCGGCGGAAATGCTGCGACGCAACCTGTGGAACGTGGCGTATGGCTGCCTGGTCACCTCGGCCACGCTGACCGCCCTGGGCACCTTCGACCGCTTCCGCATGCGCGCCGGCCTGCCGAAAAAAGCCGTCACCGCCGTGGTGCCGAGCCCGTTCCATCACGCTAACGCCGGTGTGCTGCGCGTGCCTGACCTCAAGGCCGACCCTCGGGATGCGCCGGCCCACACCGCCGCGATCATCCGTGACTTGCCGGAACTGGTCGAAGGTTCACGCGGCACCCTGGTGCTGTTCTCGTCGCGCAAACAGATGCAGGACGTGTTCGACGGCCTTGACCGCGACTGGCGCAAGCAGGTGTTTATCCAGGGCAACCTGTCCAAGCAGGAAACCCTGAACAAGCACAAAGCGCGGGTCGATGGCGGCGATTCCAGCGTGCTGTTCGGCCTGGCGAGCTTTGCCGAGGGCGTGGACTTGCCCGGTGCCTACTGCGAACACGTGGTGATCGCCAAGATCCCGTTCTCGGTGCCGGATGACCCGGTCGAGGCCGCGTTGGCCGAGTGGATCGAGGCCCGTGGCGGCAACCCGTTCATGGAAATCTCGGTGCCGGATGCGTCCCTGAAGCTGGTGCAGGCCTGCGGGCGCTTGCTGCGGACCGAAGAAGACCGAGGCACCATCACCTTGCTGGACCGCCGTCTGGTCACGCAGCGCTATGGCAAGGCCATCCTGAATGCCTTGCCGCCGTTCCGGCGCGAAATTTCTTAAGCCACAGTGGGCAAAATCGCCCACTTCGTGGTCTATCTCACTGCCATCGCATTATGTCATCAGGCCATTTATCGGCCGTTTGGGAGAACCTTGCTCGTATGATTCGCACGCTGCCCGCCCTTTTTGCCCTGCTGTTCGCTGCGCCACTGCTGGCCGCGCCCGCCGGGCAACAAACGTTGTTCAACTTCGTCCGACCTGCCGATGTGGTCAAAGTGGCGACCCAGGACGCCAGCCTGCCGCAATACAACGCCGAACAAACCCCTGAAGGCGAGGTGCTGCGCCGCATCACCTTCAACCCTGCCGCCGAACCGAGCCTGGTGCTCAGCCCGCAGACCGGCGCCTGGGACTGGTCGCAATCCAGCGCCATCAGCCTGCGTATCCAGAGTGCCATGGACTGGGCGCTGACCCTGTACGTCAAGGTGCAGAGCAACGACGGCAAGACCCTGGTCAGCCGCATCGACCTGCCGGCCGGTCCGGCCCAGACCCTGCTGATCCCGCTGCAAGCCAACTCGCCATTGAGCCAGGGCATGAAGGCCGGCCCGCCGATGCCGATCAGCGTCGACGGCCAGCGCGTGTTACTGGCCAGCAGCGCCGGAGACATCGACCGCAGCCAGGTGGTGTCGGTGACCCTGTCGATGATCAAACCGAATGTCGCCCAGAGTATTCTGCTGGAGCGCTTTGGTGTGCAGGACAGCGAGCCGGTGCTGAAGGCGGCCTACAGCGAACTGGTGGATGCCTATGGCCAGTCCACCCGCGCGCGCTGGCCGGAAAAGGTCAGCAGCGACGAGCAACTCAAGGCCGCCGCCACCAAGGAGCAGCAACAGCTCAAGGCTTGGCTGGCCGAGCGGGATAAATCCTCCCTGGACCAGTACGGCGGTTGGAACAAAGGCCCGGCGTTCGACGCCAGCGGCTTTTTCCGCACCGAGAAGCGCGATGGTCGTTGGTATCTGGTGACGCCGGAGGGGCATCCGTTCTATTCCCTGGGCGTCAACACCGTGGCTTCGGATAACAACCAGACCTACGTGGCGGGCCGTGAATGGATGTTCGCGGCGCTGCCCAAGGCCGGGGAACCCTTTGACAAGTACTACGGCAGCGGCGACAACCGCACCGGTAACGGCGCCGGCGAAGGGCGTAGCTTTGGCGCCGGGCGTTGGTACGATTTCTACCGTGCCAACCTGCAGCGCACGTATGACACTGACGGTTTCGACCAGAAGCGCTGGGTCAGCCACACCCTCGACCGCCTGCAGGCCTGGGGTTTCAACACCGTCGGCAACTGGAGCGCTGCGCAACTGGCCAGCGCGGACCGCGTGCCGTACACCTTGCCGCTGTCGATCGTCGGCGATTACGCCAGCATCAGCACCGGCACCGACTGGTGGGGCGGCATGCCCGACCCGTTCGACCCGCGTTTCGCCATGGCCACCGAGCGCGCCGTGGCCATCGCTGCCCGCGATCATCGTGACGATCCTTGGCTGATCGGTTTTTTTGCCGATAACGAACTGGCCTGGGCCGGTCCCGGTGACGATGCAAAATCCCGTTACGCCCTGGCCTACGGCACCCTGCGCATGACCACCGATGTACCGGCCAAGCGCGCGTTCCTCAAGCAACTGCGCGACAAATACCGTAACGAAGAAGGCCTGTCGAAAGCGTGGGGCATCCACCTGGCGGGCTGGGAACTGATGGAAGACCCGGGCTTCGAACCGCCGATGCCCAACCCTGAGCACCCGGAAATCGAAGCCGACTTCAAACACTTCCAGAAGACCTTCGCCGATACGTACTTCAAGACCATCTCCGATGCACTCAAATGGCACGCGCCCAACCAGTTGCTGCTGGGCGGGCGTTACGCGGTGAGTACGCCGGAGGCGGTGGCGTCCTGTGCGCAGTATTGCGACGTGTTGAGCTTCAACATGTACACGCTCAAACCCCAGGACGGCTATGACTTCGCCGCCTTGCGCGCGTTGGACAAGCCGGTGTTGATCACCGAATTCAACTTCGGCTCGGCAGACCGCGGCCCGTTCTGGGGCGGTGTGACCCAGTTGGCCAAGGAAGAAGATCGCGGCGCCGCGTATGCCAACTTCCTCAAGCAGGCCATGGCCGAGCCGTCGATTGTCGGCGTTCACTGGTTCCAGTACCTGGACCAGCCCGTGACCGGGCGTCTGCTGGACGGCGAAAACGGCCACTTCGGTCTGGTCGGCATTACCGATGTGCCGTTCCAGGGCTTTGTCGACAGCGTGCGTCGAAGCAACCTGGCGGCGGTCGACCAACTGGGCAAGGAAGCCGAAAAGGCCAAGGCGGCCCGCGCGGTTCGCGAGCATGAAGGCAGCAAGCCCGGGCATGACGGTAAAGGTGCGGGGCAGGGCGCCGGACACTCCGGTGGGCATGCCGGAAATGGTCATTGATTGAGTGTTGACGGGTTCACAAATCCTACAAGGGCTGGAACAATGTCGGCCACTTTTTACAGCGTTTTCCGAGGGGGCTTAGGTGCAGGTTCAGGGGCATTACGAACTCCAGTTCGAAGCGGTACGTGAAGCGTTCGTCGCGTTGTTCGATGACCCGCAGGAACGTGGTGCGGCGCTGTGCATCCAGATCGGCGGGGAAACCGTGGTCGACCTGTGGGCCGGCACCGCCGACAAGGACGGGGCACAGGCCTGGCACAGCGACACCATCGTCAACCTGTTCTCCTGCACCAAGACCTTCACCGCCGTTGCGGCCCTGCAATTGGTGGCCGAAGGCAAGCTGCAACTGGATGCGCCAGTGGCCAACTACTGGCCGGCATTTGCCGCGGCCGGTAAAGAAGCGATCACCTTGCGCCAGTTGCTCTGCCACCAGGCCGGGTTGCCGGCGATCCGCGAGATGCTGCCCACCGAAGCGCTGTACGACTGGTCGTTGATGGTCGACACCTTGGCCGCCGAAGCGCCGTGGTGGACGCCGGGCCAAGGCCACGGCTACGAAGCGATCACCTATGGCTGGCTGGTCGGGGAATTGCTGCGCCGTGCCGACGGGCGTGGGCCGGGCGAATCCATCGTGGCGCGGGTTGCACGCCCGTTGGGGCTGGATTTTCATGTGGGCCTGGCGGACGAAGAATTTTATCGCGTGGCCCATGTAGCGCGCGGTAAAGGCAACATGGGCGATGAAGCCGCGCAACGTTTACTGCAAGTAATGATGCGTGAACCCACGGCCATGACGACGCGGGCATTTGCCAATCCGCCGTCTATTCTGACCAGCACTAATAAACCCGAATGGCGGCGTATGCAGCAGCCAGCGGCAAACGGTCACGGTAATGCGCGTAGCCTGGCGGGTTTTTATAGTGGTTTATTGGACGGTAGTTTGCTGGAAAGCGACATGCTCGAACAATTGACCCGTGAACACAGTATCGGGCCCGATAAAACCTTATTGACCCAAACCCGTTTCGGCCTGGGCTGCATGTTGGATCAACCGCAATTGCCGAACGCGACCTTCGGCCTTGGCCCGCGTGCATTTGGACATCCTGGTGCGGGCGGTTCGCTGGGGTTTGCCGACCCGGAACATGATGTAGCGTTCGGTTTTGTGACTAATACGCTGGGGCCCTACGTACTTATGGACCCACGTGCACAGAAGTTGGTCAGAATATTGGCCGGTTGTCTGTAAACCCCTTGCTGTTTCACGTTTTTTTGTTACAAATGCAAGTATAAGAAGACGCTGAGCAAAATATTGTAACTTTAATGTTCTGGAAGCGTCTGTTTAACGGGTCATTCAGGCCCTCGGTTTTTTCTCATTTTGTGGATATCTCATGTTATCGAACAAGTCCTTGGCACTGGCGCTGTGCCTATCTATTACTGGCTGCGCACAAACACCACAAAATGATGCCGAAGGCGGGCATTGGTGGTCATTTGGATCTGACAAGGCTGCTACCAAGGACGCAGTGAGCCAAACCGACGCCAAGCCGGACGCCAAACCGGACGCCAAACCCGCCGCGGGCGCCAAACCTGCCGCACCGGTAGCGGCTGCTGCCAGCGCCAAGCCGGCTGCACCGGTAGCTGCCGCAGCTGGCGCCAAGCCTGCCGCACCGGTAGCCGCCGCTCCTGCGCCAGCCCCGGTGGCCAAAGCGGATACCGGCTCCAGCTGGTGGCCGTTCTCCTCCAAGAGTGCCGACGAAAAGGCCGCCGATGCCAAGGCTGACCTGAAGGCCGACCTCAAGGCCGCCACCCCGGCGCCAGCCGCTGCTCCTGCCGCCCCCGCCGTGGCCAAGACCGACTCCGAGACTCACTGGTGGTGGCCGTTCGAAAGCACGTCCAAGCCTAAGCCATTGGCCAAGGTCGACGTGACCAACGTGCCGATGCCCGACCCGAAAATCACCCAGGCCTGGCTGGACGACTATGAGCCGCGCCTGCGCGCCGCGATCAAGGACAGCAACCTGCAACTGGAACGTCGCGACAACGTACTGGTGGTGATTGCCCCGGTAGACGGTTCCTACAACCCGAAACGCCCGGCGATGTTGCTGCCGGTCACCCTGGGCCCGTTCACTCGCGTCGCCAAGGCTGTTGAAGCCGACCCGAAGACCGCCGTACTGGTCCTCGGTCACGTTGATGCCACCGGCGCGGCCCCGGCGAGCCAGGCGCTGACCAAAGAACGCGCGCAATCCATCGCGTCGATTTTCAGCCTCAGCGGCCTCAAGCAAGACCGTCTGATGCTGCGTGGCATGGGCGACATGATGCCGCGTGCTGCCAACGACAGCACCCAAGGCCGTGCGCTGAACCGTCGCATGGAAATTATGTTTACTCAGCGTACAACTATGTTGGCCTTGCTGAGCAAGTACAACTCGGGCAAGACCCTGCCTGTGGCTGAAATGGTTGCCGTGCAGGACGTTCCCGCGCCGGCACCGGTCGCAAAAGCCCCGGCGAAAAAGGCTGGCGCTAAGAAATCCGCCGCCAAGCCAGCCGCGAAAAAGGCCCCGGCCAAGGCAGCTGCCAAGAAACCCGCAGCGGCCAAAGCCAAGGCCGCTGCACCGGCTGCGAACGACCAGGCCAAAAACTGATCCGCTGAACCAGAAGGATAAAGTCGCATGACCCAGGCATTGGCTGATATGCGCCGTGACTACACACGGGATGGTTTGAGCGAGGCCCAGGCCCCGAGCGAGCCGTTTGCCTTGTTCCATCAGTGGTTCGGCGATGCGGTGAAAACCGAGCAGCCGCCGGTGGAGGCCAATGCCATGACCCTGGCCACGGTCGACGAGGACGGTCGCCCGCACTGTCGCATCCTGCTGCTCAAGGGCCTGGATGCGCAGGGCTTTACCTTCTTCACCAACTATGAGAGCGCCAAGGGCGATCAGCTTGCGGCGCGGCCCTTCGCGGCCATGACCTTTTTCTGGCCGACCCTGGAGCGTCAGGTACGCATCGAGGGTCGGGTGGTCAAGGTCACGCCGGAAGAGTCGGATGCCTATTTCCAGGTGCGCCCCTTGGGCAGCCGCCTGGGTGCCTGGGCTTCCCCGCAGAGCAAGGTGATCCGTGACCGCGAAGAGTTGCACGATTTGCTCAAGGTCACCGAACAGCGGTTCAGCGACACTCAGCCGCACTGCCCCGAGCACTGGGGCGGCTATCGCTTGTTGCCCGAGCGCATCGAGTTCTGGCAAGGCCGCGCCAGCCGCCTGCATGACCGCCTGAACTACCGCTTGCATGGGGCCGACTGGACCCGTGAGCGCCTGGCGCCCTGATCGTCGTCTTGCGTCACCCTTTCTGACTGTTGCCCGTCACCCCGAAGCCTCTGTTCAAGAGGCCTCGGGCGTGTACTGCTGCGCCGCGTTTTTCAACCAGTCCGGCAGCTCGCGGCGGTTGATCTTCAGGGTGCGGGCTTTTTCCAGTTGTTGCAGCATGAAGGCCCGCTTGTGCAGGTCGTTGCCCGCCAGGGATAGCGCCAGGTCGCGGTCGATCCAGCGGCGGATGCGCAGGTATAACCAGCCATGGAAATACAAGCCGGCTACGGTCGTGACTATAATGATGAAATAATCCATGAGCGTCCTGTTTACGAGATGAGAGCTACCGTTTGTCGTCTGTTTTGGTGCTGGCACTCTGTACTAGGGCTGAATGAAAGCAATTTTCTGCGGAGCTTGCCGTGACAGGCGTCAAGCGGCCGCGTCTAATGAACACCTGTCCTTTGGAGTTGATGCTATGCGTAAGTCCGTTTTACTAGTTGCCTGCTTTACTACCCTGTCGTTGTTGTTGGGTGGCTGCGCCTCGAGTCTGACCGGCGACTCATACTCCCGTGACGAAGCGCGTCGCGTGCAGACCGTTCGCATGGGGACCATTGAATCCCTGCGTCCGGTGAAAATCGAAGGCACCAAGACCCCAATCGGCGGTGCGGCCGGTGCCGTCATTGGCGGCGTGGGCGGCAGCGCCATCGGTGGCGGCCGTGGCAGTATCGTGACCGCCGTGATCGGCGCTGTCGCCGGCGGCCTGTTGGGTTCGGCCACCGAAGAAGGCCTGACCCGCACCCAGGGCGTGGAAATCACCGTTCGCGAAGACGACGGCAGCATGCGCGCCTACGTGCAGGCCGTGCAGGAAAATGAAATCTTCCGCATCGGTGATCGCGTTCGCATCATGACCGTTGATGGTACCAGCCGCGTGACTCGCTAAGCGTTAAGCCGCGAGCAAAGAAAAACCCCAGCCGGGTGACCGGCTGGGGTTTTTTGTGCGCGGTGTTTTGTGCGAGTCAGGCTTTCTTGCGACTCGCCATCGCCGTCACCGCATAACCGATACACGCCGCGAGTATCGACCCGGTCAGAATCCCCATTCGATCTTCCCCGGCAAATTCGCTGGCGCCCGGCACGAACGCCAGAGAGCCGACAAACAGGCTCATGGTGAAGCCGATCCCGCACAGGATCGCTACGCCGAACACCTGGCCCCAGCTGGCGCCGCTGGGCAGCGCGGCGAGGCCGGTCTTGATGGCGAGCCAGGTCAGGCCGAACACGCCGATGGTCTTGCCGATCAGCAGGCCGAGGGCGATGCCCAGCGGTACGTGGTGGGTGAAGCTCTCGAGGCTGACCCCGCTCAGGGACACGCCGGCGTTGGCGAACGCGAACAGCGGCAGGATGCCATAGGCCACCCATGGATGCAGGGCATGTTCGAGCGTCAACAGCGGCGAGGGTTCGGCGTTTTTGGTACGCATCGGGATGCAGAACGCTAGCGTCACGCCGGCCAAGGTGGCATGCACGCCGCTTTTCAGTACGCAGACCCACAGGATCAGGCCGATGATCAGGTACGGCCCGAGCTTGATCACGCCCAGGCGGTTCATGGCAATCAAGGCGATCAAGCAGGCGCCCGCGCCCGCCAGGGCGGCGCCGGACAGGTCGCTGGAATAGAACACGGCGATCACGATGATCGCGCCCAGGTCATCGATGATGGCCAGGGTCATCAGGAACAGTTTCAGCGACACCGGCACGCGCTTGCCGAGCAGCGCCAGGACGCCCAATGCGAAGGCGATATCGGTGGCCATGGGGATCGCCCAGCCGGAAAGCGCCGCCGGGTAATCCTTGTTGATTGCCCAGTAGATCAATGCCGGCACGACCATGCCGCCGATCGCTGCGGCGCCTGGCAGGACGACTTGCGAAGGCTTGGACAGGTGGCCGTCGAGCAGCTCGCGCTTGACCTCCAGGCCGATCAGCAGAAAGAACAGGGCCATCAGGCCATCGTTGATCCACAACAACGCGGGCTTGGCGATCTTCAGCGCGCCAATCTGCGCTACCACGGGCACGTCGAGGAACGCGCTGTAGAGGTGCGACAACGGTGAGTTGTTGACGATCAGCGCCAACGCGGCTGCGGCGATCAACAACAGACCGCTGGCGGCTTCCAGCTGGAAGAAACGGGTGAACGTGCTACGCAGAGCCAAGGGGTGCTCTCCAATCCAGATTCAATAGATGCGTACCCTAACCCGTACCGTTAGTTGTTAAAACAAAAGTTATATTCTTATTTGTTATAAGAAGGGGGCGCGCTCGGAGTTGGGGCGGAGCCTAGCAATTGTGTGTCCGATTGAGTCGTTACTGTATCTGTGTGTGGTGTAGGAAACATCCTAAGATTGAGACTGAAATCCTTAGAGATCCTCTCATGAGCGACCACCGTCCCTGGGCCCGCGAAGCCATTCGTATCATTGAAGCAGACTTCCAGCGCAGCGCCGACACCCACCTGATCCCTTTGGCGCTGCCCGGCTTACCGGGTATCGAGTTGTACTTCAAGGATGAGTCCAGCCACCCCACCGGCAGCCTCAAACACCGGCTGGCGCGCTCGCTGTTCCTGTATGCGCTGTGCAATGGCTGGCTGAAGCCGGGAGCGCCGGTGATCGAAGCCTCCAGCGGTTCGACGGCGATCTCCGAAGCCTACTTCGCGCGCTTGCTCGGCCTGCCGTTTATCGCCGTGATGCCGGCCACCACCTCCCAGGAAAAGATCGCCCAGATCGGCTTCTATGGCGGCAAGAGCCATCTGGTACAAGATCCGACGCAGATCTACGCCGAATCCGAACGCCTGGCGCAGGAAAGCGGTGGTCACTTCATGGACCAGTTCACCTACGCCGAACGCGCCACCGACTGGCGGGCGAACAACAATATCGCCGAGTCGATCTTCCAGCAGATGCGCTTCGAGCGTCATCCGGAGCCGAGCTGGTTGATTTCCAGCCCCGGCACGGGCGGCACCACTGCGACCCTGGGACGCTATGTGCGTTATCGCCAGCATTGCACCCGCGTGTTGTGTGCCGATGCCGAGCGCTCGGTGTTCTTTGACTACTACCTGAGCGGCGATGCCGGCTTGCGCCTGGAGTGCGGCTCGCGGATTGAAGGTATTGGCCGACCGCGGGTCGAAGCGTCGTTTTTGCCCAAGGTCATCGATGCGATGGTCAAGGTGCCGGACGCGCTGTCGCTGGCGGCCATGCATTACCTGGCCGAGCGGTTGGGTCGGCGGGTCGGCGGCTCCAGCGGGACCAACCTGATCGGTGCCCTGATGGCGGCGCAGCAGATGAAAGCGGCGGGGGAGTCGGGGTCGATCGTGGCGATCTTGTGTGACGGGGGCGAGCGGTATGCCACTACCTATTACGATCAGGCGTGGCTGGCGGGGCAGGGGTATGAACTGCAGGGCTTGATAGCCGCGGTGGCGGCCAGCGTCGAGCGCGGTGAGCCACTGCCCGATGACATCCTGCGCGCGAATATCTGACACGCCACAAAAACCAATGTGGGAGCGGCCGCGCTCCCACCTTTGGACGGCGCTGTTTTCAGGCCTCGATACCCAACATATCCCGCGCCAACGCCTCGGCAATCCGAATGCCGTCGACTCCCGCCGACAGAATCCCACCGGCATAACCCGCGCCTTCGCCGGCCGGGAACAGGCCTTTGACGTTCAGGCTCTGCATCGATTCGTTACGGGTAATCCGCAACGGCGATGAGGTGCGTGTCTCGATCCCGGTCAAGACGGCATCGTGCAACGAGTAGCCCTTGATCTGTTTCTCGAACGCCGGCAAGGCTTCACGGATCGCTTCGATGGCGAAGTCCGGCAGTGCCAGGGCCAGATCGCCCATGGACACCCCAGGTTTGTAGGACGGTTCCACGCTGCCGATGGCCGTGGACGGCTTGCCGGCGATGAAATCGCCGACCAGTTGCGCCGGGGCTTCGTAATTGCTGCCGCCGAGGATGTAGGCGTGGGATTCCAGGCGCTCCTGCAGCTCGATGCCGGCCAGCGGACCGCCTGGGTAATCGACCTCAGGCGTGATGCCGACGACGATGCCGGAGTTGGCGTTGCGCTCGTTGCGCGAGTACTGGCTCATGCCGTTGGTCACCACGCGATGCGGCTCGGACGTCGCGGCCACCACGGTGCCTCCGGGGCACATGCAGAAGCTGTAGACCGAACGGCCATTCTTGGCGTGGTGTACCAGTTTGTAGTCGGCCGCGCCGAGTTTCGGATGCCCGGCGTATTTGCCCAGGCGCGCGGCGTCGATCAGCGACTGTGGGTGTTCGATACGGAAACCCACGGAAAACGGCTTGGCTTCCATGTACACGCCACGGCCGTGGAGCATACGGAAGGTGTCGCGGGCGCTGTGGCCGAGGGCGAGGATCACGTGCTTGGAGAGGATCTGCTCGCCGCCGTCGATGACCACGCCGTTCAGTTGACCGTCTTCGATCAATACGTCAGTCACCCGTTGCTCGAAGCGCACTTCACCGCCCAGGGCGATGATTTGCTCGCGCATGTTTTCCACCACGCCGGTCAGGCGGAACGTACCGATGTGCGGCTTGCTGACGTAGAGGATTTCTTCCGGCGCGCCGGCCTTGACGAACTCGTGCAGCACTTTGCGCCCGTGGAATTTCGGGTCTTTGATCTGGCTGTAGAGCTTGCCATCGGAAAAGGTCCCGGCGCCGCCCTCACCGAACTGCACGTTGGACTCCGGGTTGAGCACGCTTTTGCGCCACAGGCCCCAGGTGTCCTTGGTGCGCTGGCGCACTTCCTTGCCGCGTTCGAGGATGATCGGCTTGAAGCCCATCTGCGCCAGCAGCAGCCCGGCGAAAATCCCGCACGGGCCAAAACCGACGACGATCGGACGTTCAACCAGATCCGCGGGCGCCTGGCCCACCACCTTGTAGCTGACGTCCGGCGCCGGGTTGATGTTGCGGTCGTCGGCAAACTTGAGCAGCAGGGCGGCTTCACCCTTCACGTTCACGTCGACGGTGTAGATGAAGCACAGCTCCGACGATTTCTTGCGGGCGTCGTAGCTGCGCTTGAACAGGGTGAAATCGAGCAGGTCATCACTGGCGATGCCCAGGCGCTGCACGATGGCGGGCCGCAGGTCTTCTTCGGGATGGTCGATGGGCAGCTTGAGTTCGGTGATTCGTAACATGACAGGGTCCGGTGTGCGGCGTTTGGTGGGGCCGGCGGTTTTGCAAACCGGCGATTATAAGCCCCAACGGCAGGTTCCCGTCATGTTAAAACAGCGCGGGCCCGAATCAATCGTCGCGCGAACCGCCGAAAGCCGCGCAGCCACGCTGGACTTGACCGTTGACCCGCAACTCGGCGGTCATGTGTTGCAGGCTGCCGCTGGCACTGTCGACACAGCGCTGCGGGGCCACCCACAGTTCGATGTGCTGGTTATTGGCTTCGGTCATCAGGTTGAAACGCCCGTCACCCAGTTGTTCCTCGACATAGGGAACCGGCAGCGGCGGCTGGCCTTCGCGCTCCAGCACCATGCCCTTGGCGGTGACGTTCAGCGCCCAGGCCGGCTTGTGGCCGTTGGCACGCAGGATCATGCGCTTGAAGTCGGGATCATCGCAGGCCGAGGTCGAGCGCTCGACGCGGTACAGCTGTTGCAGCTCCACTTCGCCCTGGGTGCCGGCGGCGACGCCGGAGAACTTGCCGCGCAGGTCGGCAAACAGTGCGCCTTGCTGGCCCGCCAGGGAAGCGGCTTCCTGCAGGATGCTGGTGCCGCCGGTGTCCTTGACCACGTAGTTGCGCTGGTCGTGGCACGGTTGGAACAACAGCTTGCCGGCGACTGCCGTGAGCTCGCCCTGCATGCGGGTCAGCCCGGCAGTGGACGGTTTGGCCGGCTCGCTTTCGAACAACTGGCAGGCGGTGAACAAGGGGAGCAAGGCAAACAGCATGAGGGTACGGGCGGCACGCATTATCGGGTCTCCTGACAAGTGCCGCCACGTTACGCAGGCTGGCGGTGCATCACAAGCCCACGCGCCAGCTTCAGGCATTTCTTACAGCTTTGGCGTTCAACCTACGATAAAGGTTTGGCCGGTCTGCAAGCCCTCGACGCTTTTCGCGTAGGCCAGTGCCACATCGGCGCCCGCAGCCGGTTTGTACCCGCGAAAGTACGGTGCATAGCTGCCCATGGCTTCCAGCAGCACTGTCGGGCTTACGGAATTGACGCGCAGGCCCCGTGGCAATTCGATTGCCGCGGCTTTCACAAATGCATCCAGTGCGCCATTGACCAGTGCCGCCGAGGCGCCGGTGCGAATCGGGTCGCGGTTGAGGATGCCGCTGGTAAAGGTGAACGAGGCGCCGTCGTTGGCGTACTCGCGGCCGATCAGCAGCAGGTTGACCTGGCCCATCAGTTTGTCGCGCAGGCCCAGTTCGAAATCGGTTTCGCTCATCTCACCCAGCGCGACGAAATTCACACTGCCGGCGGCGCAGACCAAGGCATCGAACCGGCCGGTCTGCTCGAACAGCCGACGGATCGAGGCGCTGTCGCTGATATCCACCCGAAAGTCGCCGCTGCTGCGACCAATGCTGATCACCTCGTGACGCTGCGCCAGTTCCGCCTTGACCGCCGAGCCCACGGTGCCGCTGGCACCAATCAATAGGATTTTCATCGTGCTGTTTCTCCAGTGGGTAAGTGAGGGTTCAGTCTAGTGTGGCTTTTCAAGTGGATAAACGCGCTAATAGGCAACCTTTGGTTTTCAAATGGAAACAATCCATGAGCGAGATGGATGACCTGGCGGCGTTTGCCGTACTGATCGAGGCCGGCAGTTTCACCGTGGCGGCTGAGCAACTGGGTTGCAGCAAAGGGCAACTGTCCAAGCGCATCAGCCAGCTGGAGGCGGGGTACTCGGTGGTGTTGCTGCATCGCACCACGCGCAAGCTCAGCCTGACCGCTGCCGGCGCTGCGTTGTTGCCCCAGGCGCAGGCGTTGGTGGCGCAGGTCGAACGGGCACGTCAGGCGCTGGCCCGGCTCAAGGACGACTTGGCCGGGCCGGTGCGTATGACGGTTCCGGTGTCGTTGGGCGAAACTTTCTTCGACGGCTTGTTGCTGGAGTTTTCCGAGCACTACCCGCAGGTGCAGATCGAACTGGAGCTGAACAACAGCTACCGCGACCTGGCGCGGGATGGCTTCGACCTGGGGGTACGCTCGGGCGCCATCGAAAATCAGCGCCTGGTGGCCAAGCCGTTGTTGGCCTGGCACGAGATGACCTGTGCCAGCCCGGCCTACCTGGAGCAGCACGGCGAACCGCTGACCCCAGCCGATCTGGCGTCCCACACCTGCCTGCTGAACAGCCACTACAGCGGCCGCGAAGAGTGGCTGTACCACCAGCAGCACGAGCTGCTACGCGTGCGGGTGAGCGGGACCTTCGCTTCCAATCACTACAACCTGTTGAAAAAGGCCGCCCTGGTGGGCGCTGGTATTGCGCGGCTGCCTTCCTACGTTTTACCGGCGGAACTGGCTGACGGCCGATTGCGCTGGCTCCTGCGGGATTATCAGACGCGGAGCCTGCCGATGTACCTGGTGCATCCCTATCAGGGCGGCTTGCCGCGACGCACCCAGGTGTTGGCCGACTACCTGGTGGACTGGTTCAAGCGCAGCGGCGAAGCCCTCGACCGACTCTAGCGATAGCGGCGGGCGATCAGGTGGTCGACGGAGAGGCGCCCCGGGCCTTTGGCCACTAACAGCAGTAAGACGGCCAGCCAGGTGCCGTGGGTCGGGTAGGCATCGGGGTACACGAACAGTTGAATGGTCAGGGTCATGCCGATCAACGCCAGGGCCGAGAAGCGTGTGGCCAAGCCCAGCAGGATCAGCACCGGGAAGAAGTGTTCGGCAAATGCCGCCATGTGCGCGGCCACTTCCGGTGACAGCCAGGGCAGCTTGTATTCGCTGCGAAACAGCGGCAGCGTCGAGGCGGCGAGGCGCGGCTCGCCCAGTTGGAAGGTGCCGCTGATCAAGTCGATGGCAAAGCCTTCGACTTTGGTTTGCCCGGACTTCCAGAACACCGCCGCGATGGAGAAACGTGCGAGAAAGGCTATCAAGCTGTAGGGGATTTTTTCGAAAAGCTGGATGGCCCGGTTGATCAGGCGCGTTGATCGAGGGTTCATGGCGATACCTTGTGTTCCAGAGACAGATGAGTGATGGCGGCTTGGTTGATCAGCAGCGCCAGGCATTGGTGCAGATCGAACTCGGCTGAGGCCTCGAGTGCGTGCGCGAGCGCCTTCTCCAGCACCGCGCCCTGGTTCAGGCTGTCGATAAACGCCACCGAGCCGCTGTCGATGGCGAACACCTTGACCTCCAGGCCCCGGCGCAACACGAGGGCGCCCTGGGCATGCCAGGGATTCAACGTGGCAATCGCGCCCTCGGTCTGGTGCGCCGCCCACACCGCGACGACGGCGTAGCGCGAGTCCAGCGTGGCCAGGGATGGGTGCAGTTGCAGGTGCAATGTGCCCAGCTCGGTGTGCGTTTGCAGTTGCTGCAGAACAGCCTGCGGCTCCAGCGCGAGGGCATCCGCCGCGTGATAGGCACGGACCCGCAAGCGTTCCAGGCGTGCTACATCCGCCAGGTAAGGCACGCTCGCGGCCGGTTCAAAGCCCTGGATAAAACCGGGAAATGTCGCGCCGTATTCGCTGATCAATGGGCTGCCGGGCGGGCATGCCTGTACGTAGCAGCCGGCCATGGCGCGGAAAAACTCATCGCCCACCAGTTGCAACGTCACCGGGTAAGCAGTCGCCAGCGCGTTGATCAACGAGCCGTGGACATTGTTGCGATACACCGCAAAACGGCTGGCCGGGTCGGCGCCGTTGCTGCTGAACAGGCCGGCCGGGCAGGCTTGGTCCGGCGCCAGCAGGGCGGCGGCAAAGTCTTCGAGAAGGCTCATGGGCGGCCCCGCGACAAGTGCCGTTCGGCCTGCTGTGCCTCGGCCAGCAGCACGCTGAAGGCCGGTACCTGGTTATCCCTTTCGATCAGCGTGGCCACCGGGCCGGTACGCGCGAGCACGTGTTCGTACAACTGCCAGACGGCGTTATCGATGGGCGCGCCGTGATCATCGATCAGCAGGCGCTCGCCCAGGCTGTCGGTGTCTTCGGCAAAGCCTGCCAGATGAATCTCAGCCACGGCGTGCAAGGGCAGCGCGTCGATGTAGGTCAACGGATCGCGCTGATGATTGATGCACGACACATAGACGTTATTCACGTCCAGCAGCAGGCCGCAGCCGGTGCGGCGGATGATTTCGCCGATGAAGTCCGTTTCGTCGAGCGTCGAGCGCTGGAACTGCAGGTAGGTCGATGGGTTCTCCAGCAGCATTGGCCGCTTGAGGGTGCTCTGAACCTGATCAACGTGTTCGCACACTCGATTGAGGGCGGCGACATCGTAGGCCAGGGGCAGCAAGTCGTTGAAAAACACCGGGCCGTGGGTCGACCAGGCCAGGTGCTCGGAAAAGGCCTGGGGTTGATAGCGCTCGATCAGTGTTGCCAGCCGTGCCAGGTGCTCACGGTTCAGCGGGTTTTCGCCGCCGATGGACAGGCCCACGCCGTGCAGCGACAGCGGGTACTGCGCGCGAATCAAACCCAGGTAGTGATGAAACGGGCCGCCGGCCACCATGTAGTTTTCGGCATGCACTTCAAAAAAACCGATATCGGGGCAGGTGTCGAGCACTTCGGTGAAGTGCTCGTTTTTCAGCCCCAGCCCGGCCCGCAGGGGGAGGCCGGGCACCTGAGCCGTTGAGGGCGTTTGCAGGAACGAAAGCGTCATCATCAGTACTCAGGCTGCGGGCTGCTTCAGGACTTGGCGGTAAAGGCCGCTTCCTGGCCGAAGCCAGTCGACGAGGTGGTGCTTGGGGTTTGGGTGCAGGTGCCGGCCGGGACCAGTTTCCAGGCGTTGGCCTGATCCTTGGTTTTGGAGGTGCCGGCGCAGGAAGTGCCAGCGCCAGCGGCGCAATCGTTCTTGCCGGCTTCGGCGACGCCGAAGCATTTCTGCATGTCGTCGGCCGCGTGGGCGCTGGTGCTCAAGGCGGACAGGCTCAGGGCGGAACTCAGGGCGAGGACGAGGGAAGCAGCGGACAGCGAACGGTGTTTAACGGTCATGGTGTATCTCCAGCAGTGGAATGAGTCGGCGGGCA
The DNA here is from genome assembly GCF_023651955.1 of Pseudomonas sp. Y39-6. Classification (NCBI taxonomy): domain Bacteria; kingdom Pseudomonadati; phylum Pseudomonadota; class Gammaproteobacteria; order Pseudomonadales; family Pseudomonadaceae; genus Pseudomonas; species Pseudomonas sp. Y39-6. Next base: position 1,652,764 of record NZ_CP069594.1, read on the forward strand.
TGATTGCCTGCTTGTACCACTAGAGGCTGGACGCTGGAATTCGTTACAAGCCGTTTGAAAAAAATTTCAGGGATCACCCGAAACAAATGTGGGAGGGGGCTTGCCCCGGTACAGACCGGAGACATCCTTTACGTTTGAAACCGGAGACATCGTTTACATGTATTAATCATGGCCAGGAGGTAACTGGCCATGTCATGGAATCGAGAGTCCCCTATGGACCAAAAAGTCAGATTGATAGGCGACTGGCTGTCCGGCGCCTATTCAAAACGTCAACTGGCATTGAGCTACGGCATTAGTCGACCGACCTTGGACAAGTGGCTGCAACGGTACGCCACTGCGGGCTTGGACGGACTCAAGGAGGCTTCACGCCGTCCACTCTCAAGCCCTTTTCAAACGTGCGATGCACATATTGCTGCTCTAATTGAGCTCAAGCATCAACACCATGACTGGGGCCCCAAAAAGCTGGTCAAGGTCCTTTCCAATCGCTATCCGGAATGTCATTGGCCGGCACCCAGCACGGCGGGGGAATGGCTCAAACGAGCGGGACTGGTCCAAGAGCGGCGCAAGCGCAATCGTCCGCCTACCGGCCCCGTCAAACTTCGCCCGGCAGACCTCCCCAATCAAACGTGGGCCGCTGACTTCAAAGGCGACTTTTTAATGACGGATGGCCGACGCTGTTACCCGCTGACACTCACGGATCAGGCCAGCAGATTCATATTGTTGTGTCGTGCTCAGCCCAGTGTGGCCGGGGCCCGCGAGGGTTTTGACTGGGCTTTTCGCGAGTATGGTCTGCCTGACGTCATCAGGACTGACAACGGTTCACCCTTCGCTTCAACCGGCCTCAACAGGCTCTCGAGTCTGGCCGTATGGTGGATACGACTGGGTATCTACCCAGAGCGTATTCAGCCGGGGCGACCCGATCAGAACGGGCGGCATGAACGTATGCATCGCTCACTCAAGGCCGCGTTACTGAAGACGCCAGAAGCCAATATGGTCCAGCAGCAGTTGGCGTTTGAACGATTTCGACAGGAATTCAATCATGATCGGCCGCACGAGGCGTTGGGTATGAAAGTGCCGAACGATCTGTACGATAAATCGCCAAGGATCTATACAGGCTGGGTACCTCCTGCCGAATATGGGGCGGATATGGAGGTACGCAAAGTCAGAACAGACGGATCAATGAAGTGGAGGGGCAGGATGATCTTTTTGAGTGAGTCACTGGTAGGAGAGTCCGTTGGACTGCGAGAAGTGGACGACAACGTGTGGGACATGTACCTATGTAACTATCCACTGGGTAGGCTAGACAGCGGTGCAAGCCGGCTGTCCAGCACCCAGAAACGTAAAGGATATCCCCGGTCTCGTTTGTAAAGGATGTCTCCGTCTGTACACCCCGATGACGGTATATCAGTCACATATTCTGTGCCTGACATGGCGCCATCGGGGGCAAGCCCCCTCCCACATTTAGCAACCGGGTGTTAACCGCCGAGGTACGCCTCACGCACCTTCGGATCGGTCAGTAACTGCTCACCCGTGCCCTGCATCACCACCCGGCCGTTTTCCAGCACATAGGCACGGTCGGCGATTTTCAGCGCCTGGTTGGCGTTCTGTTCGACCAGGAACACCGTCACACCGTCCTTGCGCAGCTGTTCGATGATGTCGAAGATCTGCTGGATGATGATCGGCGCCAGGCCCAGGGAAGGTTCGTCGAGCAGCAACAGCTTGGGTTTGCTCATCAGCGCGCGACCGATGGCGAGCATTTGCTGCTCGCCGCCGGACATGGTGCCGCCGCGCTGGCTGAAGCGTTCCTTGAGCCTGGGGAACAGGTGCAGCACCTTGTCCATTTGCTCCTGGTAGTCGCCCTTGTCGGTGAAGAACCCGCCCATGGCCAGGTTCTCTTCGACGGTCAGGCGCGAAAACACCCGTCGGCCTTCCGGCACCACGGCAATGCTTTTACGCATGATGTGCGACGACTGCTGGCCCACCAGCTCTTCACCCATGTAGCGGATGCTGCCGCTGTGGGCCTGCGGCGAACCGCACAAGGTCATCAGCAAGGTCGACTTGCCGGCACCGTTGGCGCCGATCAGCGTGACGATCTCACCCTGGCGCACTTCGACGTTGACGCTGTGCAGGGCCTGGATCTTTCCGTAGAAAGTGGAAACGTTTTCGAATTGCAGCATTTTACGCTTCCCCCAGATAGGCTTTGATCACTTCAGGATTGTCGCGGATCTGCTCCGGCGTACCGTCGGCCAGGGGCGTGCCCTGGTTGATCACCACGATGTGGTCGGAAATGCTCATGACCAGTTTCATGTCGTGTTCGATCAACAGCACGGTGGCGTTGTTTTCCTCACGCAACACGCCGATCAGCGCCTTGAGGTCTTCGGTTTCCTTGGGGTTCAAGCCGGCGGCCGGTTCGTCGAGCATCAGGATCCGCGGGCGGGTCATCATGCAGCGGGCGATTTCCAGGCGACGTTGCTGCCCATAAGCCAGGGTGCCGGCGGGGCGGTTGGCGAACTCGGTGAGGTTGACCTTGTCCAGCCAATACTCCGCGTATTCCATGGCCTCGCGCTCGCTCTTGCGGAACGCCGGGGTCTTGAACAAGCCAGCGAAGAAGTTGGTGTTCAAGTGACGGTGCTGAGCGATCAGCAGGTTCTCGACCGCCGTCATGTCCTTGAACAACCGCACGTTCTGGAAGGTCCGCACCACGCCTTTGCGGGCGATCTCGTGACCGGCCAGGCCCTGGATCGGCTGGCCGTCGAGCAGGATGCTGCCACCGCTGGGCTTGTAGAAACCGGTGAGGCAGTTGAACACCGTGGTCTTGCCGGCGCCGTTGGGGCCGATCAGTGCAACCACTTGTTTTTCCTTCACGGTCAGGGCCACGCCATTGACCGCCAGCAAGCCGCCGAAGCGCATGCTCAAGTTTTCGACTTTCAGGATCTCGCGGCTCATTTGCGCAGCTCCATGTGTGGACGTTGCATGGGCAGCAGGCCTTGAGGACGCCAGATCATCATCAGCACCATCATGGCGCCGAACATCAACATGCGGTATTCGCTGAACTCACGCATCATTTCCGGCAGCAGGATCATCACGATCGCCGCGAGAATCACGCCCAACTGCGAGCCCATGCCACCCAGTACCACGATGGCGAGGATGATCGCCGACTCGATAAAGGTGAACGACTCCGGCGTCACCAGGCCTTGGCGAGCGGCGAAGAAGCTGCCGGCAAAACCGGCGAACGCGGCGCCCAGGGTGAACGCGGACAGCTTGATGATGGTCGGGTTCAGGCCCAAGGCCCGGCAGGCGATTTCATCTTCGCGCAGCGCTTCCCACGCACGGCCGATCGGCATGCGCAGCAGGCGGTTGATCACGAACAGTGCGGCCAGAGCCAGCAACAGCGCCACCAGGTACAGGAACACCACTTTGCTCACCGGGTTGTAGGCAATCCCGAAGTACTCGTGGAAGGTCTGCATGCCTTCGGCCGCGGAGCGCTCGAACGACAGCCCGAAGAACGTCGGCTTGGGAATGCTGCTGATGCCGTTGGGACCACCGGTGATGTCGGTCAGGTTACGCAGGAACAGTCGGATGATTTCCCCGAAGCCCAAGGTCACGATGGCCAGGTAGTCACCGCGCAGACGCAGCACCGGGAAGCCCAGCAGGAAGCCGAACGTCGCCGCCGCCATGCCGGCCAGGGGCAGGCAGATCCAGAAGCTCCAGCCCAGGTAGTGCGAGAGCAGCGCGTAGGTGTAGGCGCCCACGGCGTAGAAACCCACATAACCCAGGTCGAGCAGGCCGGCCAGACCGACCACGATGTTCAGGCCCAGGCCCAGCAACACGTAGATCAGGATCAGGGTGGCGATGTCGACCGCACCGCGCGAGCCGAAGAACGGCCAGATCAGCGCGGCCACGATCAGGCCGATGATGATGTAGCGCTGGGTGCGCGGCAGGGTCAGGAATTGGCTGACCTTGGGCGATACCAGCGGGCCACGGTTACCCTTGAACAACGCGCCGACCTGCCGGGTGAACAGCACGCGCAGGAACATCAGCACCGAACACAGGGCAATGATGGTCAGGGTCACGGGACCGGTGCCATGCACTTCCAGGTTGATGCCGACAATGCTCAGCTTGAGGCCGAGTACCGGGAACGCCACGGCCCACACCAACAGGGCGCTGAAAAACGCCGATTTAAGATATCTGCTCATACTTTCTCAACCTCCGGACGGCCCAAAATGCCGGTCGGACGGAACAACAGCACCAGAACCAACAGGCCGAACGCCACGACGTCCTTGTACTGGTCGCCGAAGATATCGGCGCCAAACGCTTCGGCCACCCCCAGCACCAGCCCGCCGAGCATCGCGCCCGGAATGCTGCCGATGCCGCCCAATACCGCTGCGGTAAAGGCCTTGAGGCCGACCAGGAAACCGGCGTTGGGGTTGATCACGCCGTACTGCATGCTCAAAAGCACGGCCGCGACGGCCGCCAGCGCGGCACCGATGACGAAGGTCAGGGCGATGATGTTGTTGGTGTTGATGCCCAGCAGGTTGGCCATCTTGATGTCTTCGGCGCAGGCCCGGCAGGCGCGCCCCAGACGGGAGCGGGAAATGAACAGGGTCAGGCCCAGCATGGCCACCAGGGTGACGACGAAGACCAGGATCTGCATGTACGAAATCAGCACTTCTTGTGCGCCGCCTGGGCCGAAGGAGAAGCTCCCCGGGATCAGGTTGGGAATGGACTTGTCCTTGGAGTCCTGGGACAGCAATACGGTGTTCTGCAGGAAAATCGACATGCCGATGGCGGAAATCAGCGGGATCAAACGGTTGCTGCCACGCAAGGGACGATAGGCAACCCGTTCGATACTGTAGCCATAGGCACTGGTTACGACGATCGACGCCAGGAACGCGGCGGTCATCAACAACGGCAGGGAGTGGATCCCCATCATGGCCAGCCCGGCAAGGGCAATGAAGGCCACGTAGGAACCAATCATGTAGACCTCGCCATGGGCGAAGTTGATCATTCCAATGATGCCGTAAACCATTGTGTAGCCAATGGCTATCAAGGCATAGGTGCTGCCAATGGTCAGGCCATTAACCAGCTGTTGGAAAAAATGATAGATCTCAGGCATTACAACGCTCCTAAAAACCCGATACGCATTTCACTGGTGGAGTCATGTTCCGGCCCTGCGCTGTGTTCTGTGAGCACATTTGCGCAAAGCGTTTGCCAGCGAACCGCTGGTGACGGTTTTAAGATTTTCAGGTGAGCCAGCGCCCGGATCGCGGGTGACAGGCCCATAAACCTCGTAAAACAAAGCCCACTGCTCTCACAGTGGGCTTGTTGACCAGTAACGCCTGGCTTACTGAGGGGAAACTTCGGTTTTCGGTTTGCCGAAGTGCCACTCGTAGACCACGAACTTGAAGTCCTTCAGGTCGCCCTTGGCGTCGAAGCTCAGATCGCCGGTAGGGGTCTTGAAGGTGCCCGCGTGGATGGCTTCGGCCACTTTGGCGGTGTCTTCGCTTTTCGCGGCTTTGATACCACCGGCGATGACTTCAATGGCCGAGTAGGCCGGGAACACGAACGGACCGGTTGGGTCCTGCTTGTTCTTGGCGAACTCTTCAACGATGGCTTTGTTGGCCGGGTCGGTGTCGAAGGATTTCGGCAGGGTCACCAGCAGGCCTTCGGAAGCGCCCTGGGCGATTTGCGAGATGGAGTCGTTGCCGACGCCTTCTGGGCCCATGAACTTGGCGTTCAGGCCTTTTTCCTTGGCTTGGCGCAGGATCAGGCCCAGCTCAGGGTGGTAGCCGCCGTAGTAGACGAAGTCGACGTTGGCTTGCTTGAGTTTCTGGATGATCGAGGAGAAGTCCTTGTCACCGGCGTTCAGGCCTTCGAAGACGGCAACCTTGGTGCCTTTCTTCTCGAGGGTCTGTTTAACGGCAGTGGCGATGCCTTCACCGTATTGTTGCTTGTCGTGCAGCACGGCAACGATCTTCGGTTTCACGTGGTCGGCGATGTAGTTGCCGGCCGCCGGGCCTTGGGCGCTGTCCAGGCCGATGGTGCGGAAAATCAGCTTGTAGCCACGGGCGGTGATTTCCGGGCTGGTGGCTGCCGGGGTAATCATGATCACGCCTTCGTCTTCATAAATGTCGGACGCGGGCTGAGTGGAGCTGGAGCACAGGTGACCGACCACGAACTTGACGCCGTCGTTGACCACTTTGTTGGCGACGGCCACGGCTTGCTTGGGATCGCAGGCGTCGTCGTATTCCTTGGCTTCGAGCATTTTGCCATCGACGCCGCCCTTGGCGTTGATGTCGGCGATCGCTTGCTTGGCACCCATGAACTGCATGTCGCCATATTGCGTGACAGGACCGGTTTTAGGCCCGGCGATGCCGATCTTGATGGTGTCGGCTGCGAACGAATGGCTGGCAACCCCGGCCAGGACCATAGCGGCAAACAGTTTGGAAATCTGCTTAGTAGCCTTATTCATAGTGCTCCACTCTTACTGTTGTCTTTTTTATAGTTCTAGCGGCCTTGTGAGCTGCAGAACCGGATCAGATATCTTGAATATCCCCCCGGCAGTGCCCTGGCAACTGTACCGGTACAGTGTAGAGCGCCGGTTGATCGCTTGAAAAGCTGGCTGCTGGGGGCAATACCCGGGCGTGTCGCTTAAATGAAAGAAAAAGACAGAATTGCGCCGGGACGCTGCCGCAGTGGCGGACAATCCGTGGCTTTCCTGACGCTTTCAATCGTTCACTCATTTGCAACTGGGTTTTTCTACGAGAGACACGACGTTATGATTGCGCCGATTTTTTCCCAAGGTGAATCCCCATGACGCAAGAACCTAGCACCCTCTATGCCAAGCTGCTCGGTGAAACCGCCGAAATCTCCTGGAAGGAGCTCGAACCGTTCTTTGCCAAGGGTGCCCTATTGTGGGTCGACGCCGGCCTGGATTTGATCGAGGCGGCCGAAGGCATGGCCGAGGATCAGCGCGATAAAGTCGCTGCCTGGCTGGCCTCGGGGAGCCTGGGCGAAGTGTCTGCGACGCGGGCATTGGACCTGCTGGAGCGTGATCCGAGCCTGTGGGCGGTGGTGGTTTCGCCGTGGATTCTGATCCAGGAAAGGGCAGCGTAAGAAAAGCCTGCGCGAAAATGGTGCATGGTTTGCGCCGCTGCAAGTGTGTAGCGGAGTAACCGCTGATGCGGTGATGGCATCTTGCCGTGGAGAAAGGTCACAGCCGAGGGTGACGTGCGCGTCACGGGAACAGTTTTGCCGACGGCGAAATGCCCGGGGAATTGTTTCTTGGTGTTAGCAGATCGCTGTGGCGAGGGAGCGTGCTCCCTCGCCACAGACAACTAGGCAGTTTTGCCGGTATGGTTGTTCAACGAAATAATCTTCGTCTTGCCGATCCGATGACGGTAAATCTCACGCAAGTACTTGATCGCCTTCTTCACGCAATCCCGTGACAGGCGAATGTCATTGATCGAGACAAACTTATCTTTGTCATTGATCAACTCACGGTACTTCTTCTCATACATCGGCTTGATCGCGTACCAGTTGGTGTCGAGGATCTTCGCCGGGTTTTCAAACTCATTGAGCAGTTCGTCGATACGCTCTTCGTCGAAATCCTCGTGGATGATGAAGTCCAGGATCGAGTTGTCCAGCGTGTCGTCGAAACGGTACGGGTTGCGCGCAAAGCAGCGTTTGATGAACGCCACGATCAGCGTCAGGAAATCATCTGACAGGCACGGGCTCTTGGCGATCAGGGTGGTCAGCGACAGGTTGGCCGACGCGCCGATCACCAGGGCGTAGCGCTTGAGCGTGGTGTTGGGGAACAGGCTGTTGAGGTGGGTCTTGAGGCGGTTCAGGTCCATGTAGGACAGTTTGTAGTCCTTGGGCAGCGACACGATCGACACCACCGACGAGCAGTTCTTGAAGAAGTGCAGGTCGTGCAGCGCCGCCGCGTCATAGCCGGAGTTCTTGTACTGCTCCAGGGAGGCCTTGTAGCGCTTGGACTCGATCGGCAGCAGGCTGATGCCTTCGATGGCCTGGGTGACTTTGTTGAAGTGCGGCAGGTCGATGGAGCGGAAGAACAGGTCGTCGATGTTCAGGCGCTGCGGCTCTTTGTCGAACACCTTGAACTTGTCACCCGACGGCGCCGGGGTTTCCGGGACCACCGATTCGGCGTAGGCAATCGCCACCGGGCCGGCCAGGCTCATGAACAGGTCGTTGGCATCCAGGCGGATGGTTTCGCCGATGTCGATACCGGCGCGACGGAAGTAGTTCTGGTCGTAGTCGGTGGTGACCGCCTGGGCGGTAAGAATGTTGAAGATCTGTTGCGAGATATACTGGTTGGCGTGCTTTTCCATGGCATTGACATCAATGTTCTGGATATTGCCGTCATCGCTCTCTTCGGCGTAACGCATGATGTCGTTGGAGATCAGCATCATCGCGTTCCACGGGCGGATACGGCCCTTGACGCTGGCTTCGCTGCTGTCTTCATTGGCGAAGTTGTACGAGAAATCCCATTCTTCTGACAGATACTTGCAGAGCAGCCGCCCGGCGTTGATGTGCAGCGCCTCGGACATTTCGCTGCGGTGGTCGGAGATGTTCGGCAGCACGCAGATGCCGCTGGTGAAGATCGGTTCGAAAACGAAGGCGTGGCCGCTTTTGCTGTCGTGCTCGTCGGCCGGCTTGGTGTCGAACGTCTTGTTCATGTACGAATGCTGTTGGGCCAGGCCGAACTCCGACGCCATGCCCGAGCCGGTGCCGCCGCCGGCGCTGAAGATCGAGAAATACAGGCGCGACTGGTTGGCCTTGATGCCGCAGGAGTCGATCAGGTACGAATGGATCATCTTCCAGTCGGGGCTGGAAAAACGCTGGGTGTCTTTATTGAGGATGATCTTGGCCAGGTACTGGCCGAGGATCGGCGCGTTACCGGCGCCACCGGCATGGACTTCCGAGAGGTCCATGATTTTCATCTTGCTGTAATCGCGCAGGAAGCCGCTTTTTTCGCCCTTGCGCGAGAATCGGATGCGCCCGGCGATGTCTTTGTCCAGGTCGCCCAGCATCACCAGCGGCTCCACCAGGAACACCGGTTTGCTGGCCTTGCCGACGCCCAGGCGCAGGTTGTTGCGAATCCATTGGGCGGGGCTGTAGCCTTTGTCTGTCGACTTGTCTTCGGTACTGAATTCGTTGAGGTAGAACTTGCGTGCGTTATAGACCAGCTCGGCCACGTCCAGCGCAATGTTCGAACCGCAGCGGCCCAGGCCGATCAGGCACACCGAGGGGAATTCCTGTTCGCTGCGCGGCTCGCCATCGACTTCCTGATGGGGCAGGCGCGGGAACACCATGTCGCGCAGGCCGTCGAGGTTGTCGAGGATGCGGTCGGTATTGGTCTCGGTGAAGTACAGGTATTGCTGGGTCGCCAGTGGACGGGGGCTGCTCAATGACTTCGAACCTGAAGGTTTTTCCGCAGGAGCTGTCGGCAACACATCGGAGACCACGGTGGCAGAGTTATTTTTAGAAGTCATTGTGCGCCATGTACCTGGGCGGATGGCTGTGAAATGTTAAAAGGCCATCACTGAGTGGGAGTTCGCGACTTTACAGTGCGTTCGGGTCCGGGGCGATAGGTTTAACCCTAGCGTTTCAAGGGGAAATCCCGGCCCGACTCTGATGAATCGGCCGTTTACCGGCGTTCTTTAGATAATTGATGGCGAAATGCCAAAGATTTAGACGTCAGCGAATTGGCCTGATGATCGAGGCGGGACAGCTTCGGTCTGGGCGAAGCTCGTTTGGCGACAGCGCTTCCTTGGCCGCCGCCACGTTGACCGGCGGCAGGAGGGGGCGCCGATCGATGCCCTGGATCACGCTGATGACCTCGTCGACGGGCACTGCCGGGCTCAACAGGTAGCCCTGAACGAAGTCACAGCCATGTTTAAGCAGCAGCTCGAACTGGGCCTGGGTTTCCACGCCTTCGATTACCGCCTGCAAGTGCAGGGTGTGGGCCATGCCGACAATCGCCTCGACGATCTCGATGTCGGCGCTCGACTGGGAAATGTCCTGGATAAACGAGCGATTGATCTTCAGTGTGTTGAGCGGCAGGCGCTTGAGGTAGGCGAGGGAGGAGTAGCCGGTGCCGAAGTCATCGATCGCCAGCGACACGCCCAGCGCGCGGATCTGCCGCAGCTTCGCCAAAGTGCTGCTGATATTGCCCATCAGCGCGTTTTCGGTGACTTCAAGCTCCAGGCGGTTGGCCCCAATCCCGCTGGATCGCAGGGCGTCTTCGATCTCATCGACCAGCTCGTCGCGGCCCAGGTTCAACGTCGAACAGTTCACGGCCATGGTCAATTCGCCGTAGCCCTTGTCGGACAGCAGGCTCAAGTCATGACAGGCCTGGCGCAATACCCAGTGGTCCAGTTCGGCGATCAATCCGTTGCTTTCGGCAATGCCGATAAAACGGTCGGGCGCGAGCAAGCCATGGTGCGGATGCTGCCAGCGCACCATGGCTTCCAGGCGGGTGATCCTGCCTCGCTTCATATCGAAGATCGGCTGATAGAACAACACCAGTTCGTTACGGGCGCGCAGGGCCATGTGCAGTTCCTCTTCCAGTTGCAGCTCCATGAACGCGCGGGTTTTCAGGTTGGAGCTGAAGAAGTTGAGGCTGTTACGCCCCGTATCCTTGGACTGGTACAGCGCCAGGTCGGCGGTCTTCAGCAATTCTTCGCAGGTCAGGCCGTCTTCGGGAAACAGGCTGATGCCGATGCTGGTGGTCATCACCATGCGGCGCCCGGCCAGTTCGATCGGGGTTTTCATTTTTTGCATGATGCGCTGGGCCAAATGCCGCGCTTCATCGCGGTGGTGGATGCTGATCAGGATGCAGAACTCATCGCCGCCAAAACGCGCGACCACGTCTTCATGGCTGCGCACCGAGCCCTTGATATGCCCGGCCAACACGGTGAGCAACTGGTCGCCGGCGTCATGCCCGAGGCTGTCGTTGATACGCTTGAAATGGTCGATATCGAGGAAAATCGCCGCCATCATGCCGTTGCTTCGGGTTTTTTCTGCGATTTTCTCTGCGAAAATCAGATTGAAACCACGGCGATTGAGCAAGCTGGTCAAGGCGTCGTAATGCGCCACCTGTTGCAGCGAGGCGCGGGCCTGGTCCAGCTCGCCGAGCAGGGCGTTGACCCGGCGAAGGTCGCGCTCCTTGTGTTGTAACTTCTTGTCTGCGAGGGCGGCGCTGATGCTGCTGGCGATCACCAGCAGGGTGATGATCGCCACCGACAGCCCCAGTTGAATGGGGTGGTTGTCCTGCGGCAATAACAGATCAGCGCCTGCGGTCACTACCAGTTGCATGGCGGCCATGCCGGTGAAGTGCATGCTCAGAATCCCTGCACCCAGTACCAGGCTGGCGGCGTATTTGAGCAATTGGTGAAACACGCCCGCGCCTTTGCGCAGGGCGATCGACAGCCACAATGCCGCCAGGCTGGCGCCGATGGCGATCGCAACCGAGGCCATGAACAGTTGCGAGTCGAAGTACGCCTGGGCCTGGGAGCGCATGGCCGACATGCCGACGTAATGCATCAGCGCGATGCCCAGGCCCATCCACACCGCCGCCGCCAGGCACTGGCGCACCCGCGGGTGGGGATGACTGAGGGTTTGCATGGCGAACCACGCGGCGGCCAGAGCGATCAGCAGCGACACGAGCGTCATGATCCATTCGTAGTGAATGACGACCGGTGCTTCGAAAGCCAGCACGCTGATGTAGTGAGTCGACCAGATACCGCCTGCCAGGCAAACGGCACCCAGCCAGCGCCAGTGACGGCGGGCGGTGGGGTCCTCGACATGGCCGACGCGTTCGGCCATGTCCAATGTGCCGAACCCCGCCGCACACGCAACCAGGTAGGCGAGTAGCACCAGAAAGGGGTTATGACTGCAGTTGAGTAACAAGTGCCCATTCTCGGGGAGGTCAGAAAAAAAATGCAGACCCAGCAATTCCATTGCATGCCCCGTCATTACGTCACTGCTTCCGGCGGTGACCTATGAGGTCGAGTATAGAAGCCTCGCGGGTTTCGCCAGGACGAATGGTAGGTTGCTCGCTATGATTTCGGCATCTTGCCTATAGCGATTGATGCTAAGCGCTGATCGGCAGGTCCAGCTCGAAAGGCGGTGGCTCCAGCGGCGTCAGACCAAATGCTGCGCGCGCGGCATCGCAATCGGTGTTTTGCACACCGTGGCTCCAGGAGGCGTCGAACTCGCGGCACACACTGGAGCGCTGCTCATAGATCGTGCAATGAGTGCCTTTGCCCACTTCGCCCTCAAGGCTGCAGCAGCGCGCGGGTTTCTGGTCGGTCCCGATCATCGCCACGCGTGTGGGGTTGATCTGCACCACCAGGTCATCGGGCACCGTGCCCCCCGCCGAGGCGCACTCACCCCAGAAGAAAGACACACGGAAGTGTGAACAGCAGGCACCGCAATTCAGACACGGACTGGCTTCGGACATGGGCGTCTTCGATAAGGAAAGTAAGAAGGGTTGTGACAGGAAGGCTCGCCATTCTAATCGCGCCATGGCCGTTGGGAAGAGGAGGGCACACTTATATTTTTCGTAGGGAAAGTCCCGTAGTTTCGGGTGAAATCATGCCCTATCAGCGTTACGAATCATTACAGACAAGCGTCGCCGGCCTGACTATGTTGCAGATACCTGAGCAGGATGCATCGGGCATCGCAGCTCTCATAACAATAAAAGAGACGGACCCATGCAGAACTCGACCCAAGCGGCGAATGCCTGGCGCATTCTGTTCCTGCTGTTCCTCGCCAACCTGTTCAACTTCTTCGACCGCACCATTCCGGCGATCATCATCGAGCCGATCCGCATGGAGTGGCACCTGAGCGACTTTCAGCTGGGCATCATCGGCACCGCCTTCACCATTGTCTACGCCATTGCCGGCCTGCCGCTCGGGCGCCTGGCCGATACCGGTTCGCGCAGCAAACTCATGGGGTGGGGCCTGTTCGCGTGGAGCGGGTTGACGGCGATCAACGGCATGGTCGGCAGTTTCTGGACGTTCCTGTTGGTGCGTATGGGCATCGGCATCGGCGAAGCCAGCTACGCGCCGGCGGCCAACTCGCTGATTGGCGACCTGTTCCCGGCCCACCGCCGTGCGCGGGCCATGGGCATTTTCATGCTGGGCCTGCCATTGGGCCTGTTACTGGCGTTCTTTACCATTGGCGCGATGGTCAAGGCGTTCGACAGCTGGCGCGCACCGTTCTTTATCGCAGCCGTGCCGGGGCTGATCCTCGCGGTCTTCATGTTCTTTATCAAAGAACCCAAGCGCGGCGCGGCAGAAACCGTGCAAGTCTCCCAGGAACGCGTCGACCGCCCGATCCGCCGCGTGCTGGCGGTGCCGACCTTTCTCTGGTTGGTGCTGGCCGGGTTGTGCTTCAACTTCGCAACCTATGCGTGTAACTCGTTCCTGGTGCCGATGCTGCAGCGCTATTTCCTGATGCCGTTGCAGGACGCGGCGGTTGCCACCGGGGTGATCGTCGGGTTGACCGGGCTGGTCGGCCTGACGTTGGGCGGCTGGATCGCCGACAAGATCCATCAACGGGTTGCCAATGGCCGCCTGTTGTTTGCCGCGTTCAGCCTGATCATTTCCACCGTCACCACCGCCTGGGCCTTGCACGCCGGGCGTATCGAGATCGGTGTGTTTGTCGCGCTGTTCAGTGTGGGTTGGTTGTTTGCCTACAACTTCTACACCTGTGTGTACACGGCGATCCAGGACGTGGTCGAGCCGCGCCTGCGGGCCACGGCGATGGCGCTGTTCTTTGCCGGCCTGTACTTGCTGGGTGGCGGCATGGGGCCGGTGGTGGTGGGGGGCTTGTCCGATCACTTTGCCCATTCGGCGATGTATGCCGCCGGGGCGGAGCAGATGACCGAGGCTTATAAAGCGGTGGGGTTGCATGACGCCATGTACCTGATTCCGGTGGCGCTGTTCTTGACCATGCTGTTTCTGTTTCAGGCGTCGCGCAGTTTTGTGCGGGATGCCAAGCGGATGAAAGACGGGCTGGTGGCGGTGGAGGTGGCGGTGCCGGCTGCTGCTGCGACGGCTTGAGATCGCGTTGACGCCATCGGGAGCAAGCTCCCTCCCACACTGGAACTGCATTCCAAGTGTGGGAGGGGGCTTGCTCCCGATGAGGCCATGACTGGCGAAGACCTTCTTCAGTGAATAAAAAAGGCCCGCATTGCGCGGGCCTTCTTTTTAGCTGAGCAACGCAGCAATCAACCCGCCACCAACACCCGGATCGCTTCCAGGCGCAGCGCGGCCTTGTCGAGCATGGCCAGGCCTTGCTCGCGCTGTTGGCGCAGGGCAACCAGTTCGCTGTCGCGCACGGTCGGGTTGACCGCTTGCAACGCGGTCAGGCGCGCCAGTTCTTCGTCGGTGTCGGCTGCCAGGCGACGCTTGGCCTCGGCCACGCGCTCGGCATGGCGCGGGGTGATCTTCTCTTCGCCGGCGTTGATGCGTGGCGTCAGCTGGTCGCGCTGGGCCTGGACGAACTTGTTGGCGCTGGCCCGTGGCACGCTTTCCAGCTGGTCGTTCAAGGTTTCGAACGACACGCGGCCGGACAGGTCGTTGCCGTTGGCGTCCAGCAGGCAGCGCAGGGCGGCCGGCGGCAGGTAGCGGCCCAGTTGCAGCGAGCGCGGGGCAACCACTTCGCTGACGTAGAGCAGCTCCAGCAACACGGTGCCGGGCTTGAGCGCCTTGTTCTTGATCAGCGCGACGGCGGTGTTGCCCATGGAACCGGACAGCACCAGGTCCATGCCGCCCTGCACCATCGGGTGTTCCCAGGTGATGAACTGCATGTCTTCACGCGACAGCGCCTGGTTACGGTCGTAGGTGATGGTCACCCCTTCGTCGTCGCCCAGGGGGAAGCTGGCGTCGAGCATTTTTTCGCTGGGCTTGAGGATCAGCGCGTTTTCCGAATGGTCTTCGCTGTCGATACCAAACGCATCGAACAGGGTTTCCATATAGATCGGCAGGGCGAACTGGTCGTCTTGCTCGAGGATGTCTTCCACCAACGCATCGCCTTCACCCGCGCCGCCGGAGTTGAGTTCCAGCAAACGGTCGCGGCCGGTGTGCAGTTCCTGTTCCAGGCGCTCGCGCTCGGCACGGGCTTCGTCGATCAGGGCTTGCCACTCGCCGTCGTCGGCGTTTTCCAGCAGCGGCAGCAGGCGTGGGCCGAACTGATGCTGCAAGGCGTTGCCGGTCGGGCAGGTGTTGAGGAACGCATTCAGCGCTTCGTGGTACCACTGGAACAGGCGCTCTTGCGGGCTGGTTTCCAGGTACGGCACGTGCAGTTCGATCACATGTTTCTGGCCGATCCGGTCCAGACGGCCGATCCGCTGTTCCAGCAGGTCGGGGTGGGACGGCAGGTCGAACAGCACCAGGTGGTGGGAGAACTGGAAGTTGCGGCCTTCGCTGCCGATTTCCGAACAGATCAGCACCTGGGCGCCGAATTCTTCATCGGCGAAGTAGGCGGCGGCGCGGTCACGTTCGAGGATGTTCATGCCTTCGTGGAACACCGTGGCCGGGATGCCGGAGCGCACGCGCAGGGCGTCTTCGAGGTCCATCGCGGTTTCGGCGTGGGCGCAGATCACCAGGACCTTGGTGCGCTTGAGCATTTTCAGCTGGTCGATCAGCCATTCAACCCGTGGGTCGAAGCGCCACCAGCGATTGTCTTCCTCAATGTCCGGCTGCGACTGGAAGCTGACTTCCGGGTACAGCTCGGCGTGTTCGCCCAGCGGCAATTCGAGGTATTCGTCCGGGTTCGGCAGCGGGTAGGCGTGCAGCTTGCGCTCCGGGAAGCCCTGCACTGCGGCGCGGGTGTTGCGGAACAGTACGCGGCCGGTGCCGTGGCGGTCGAGCAGCTCGCGCACCAGGCGCGCGCTGGCTTCGGTGTCGCCATCGTTGACGGCGGTGAGCAGCGCTTCACCTTCGTTGCCGAGGAAACCCTGGATGGTGGTGTGCGCGGCCGGGGAGAGACGGCCCTTGTCCAGCAGTTCCTGCACCGCTTCGGCCACCGGGCGATAGTTCTCGCTTTCGGCGCGGAACGCTTGCAGATCGTGGAAACGGTTCGGGTCCAGCAGGCGCAGGCGTGCGAAGTGGCTGTCCTGGCCCAGTTGTTCCGGGGTAGCGGTGAGCAGCAGCACGCCCGGGATGACCTCGGCCAGCTGTTCGACCAGCGAGTACTCGGCGCTGGCGTTGTCTTCATGCCAGACCAGGTGGTGGGCTTCGTCGACCACCATCAGGTCCCAGCCGGCGGCGAACAGTGCGTCCTGGGCCTTCTCGTCGTCCACCAGCCACTCCAGGGCCACCAGGGCCAGCTGGGTGTCTTCGAACGGGTTGGCGGCATCGCTTTCGATGAAGCGTTCTTCGTCGAACAGCGCCACTTGCAGGTTGAAGCGCCGGCGCATTTCCACCAGCCATTGGTGCTGCAGGTTTTCCGGAACCAGGATCAGCACGCGGTTGGCGCGCCCGGACAGCAACTGGCGATGGATCACCAGGCCGGCTTCGATGGTCTTGCCCAGGCCCACTTCGTCGGCCAGCAATACCCGTGGCGCGATACGGTCAGCGACTTCACGGGCGATGTGCAACTGGTGGGCAATCGGTTGCGCCCGCACGCCGCCCAGGCCCCACAGCGAAGATTGCAACTGGCGGCTGGTGTGTTCCAGGGTGTGATAGCGCAGCGAGAACCAGGCCAGCGGGTCGATCTGCCCGGCGAACAGACGGTCGCTGGCCAGGCGGAACTGGATGAAGTTCGACAGTTGGGTTTCCGGCAGAGTGACCTGCTCGTTCTGCCCATTGAGGCCGTGGTAGACCAGCAGGCCGTCGACGTCGTCGACTTCTTGCACGGTCATTTTCCAGCCTTCGAAATGGGTGATGCTGTCGCCCGGCGAGAACCTCACGCGGGTGAGGGGCGCATTCCGTAGCGCATACTGGCGCGTGTCGCCAGTGGCCGGATAGAGCACGGTCAGCAAGCGGCCGTCCTGTGCCAGAACGGTGCCTAAACCCAGCTCTGCTTCGCTGTCACTAATCCAGCGTTGCCCCGGTTGATACTGCTGCGCCATGCTGCCTGACTCCCGCCGTGAAAAAGCCGACTATCTTAACGGAACAAGGCCCTCATCCAAAGGACTCTGACAAAAACTACGCGGTTTGCGCCGTGCATCGAATGTTGAGTCGACAGATGGCGGGCACTTGTGAGTGTCGACTGGGTCACAGGTTGGCAAGCCTGCGCTCAAGTCCGCCCGCCGCCCGCCGACAGCCTGCTGACAGGAGAACAACTATTATGCTGCCACCTATGCTGCCCGTCAGCGTTGTGCCGGTCACGTCGCAACTCGACCCGGTGCGTCAAAAACCCGATATTCCGCCCGTGGTGCCCGTACAAGCGAGTTCCAACGAGAGCACGATCGACCTGAAAAATGGCGATGCCGAGCAGTCGACGTTTTTGCTGCGCGAGGAGCAACGTCGCCAGCAGGAGCAGCAGAAACGCCGGCGTGAAGCCGATGACGACCCGGAGGCGCACTTGGCGATCCCGGGCGACGAGCTCAACGCCGATAACACCGTGCCCGTGGCGCCGCTGATCGAAGACGCGCCGCGCCAGGGGTTGTGGGTGGACGTCGAGGTTTAATCGCGCAGTTCGCGCAAGGCCGCCATCAGCCGTTCAATGTCCTGATCGGTGTTGAGCGGGCTGACGGAGATTCGCGCAATGCTGGCCAGGCCTCGTGCCTGCATATCCAGTGGGGTATACGCCACATCGTTGGCGCCGATATTGATGCGCTTGAGCTCCAGGCGACGCTTGAGCTCGAAGGCGTCCCAGCCGGCGAGGTTGAAGGCGATCAAGCCTGATTGGCTGGTGCCCAAGTCATGCAGGGAGATTCCCGGAGTCTGACGCAACGTTTCGCGGATTCGCTCGCTGGTCTGCCGGACCCGGTCCCACACCCGCTCAATCCCCAGTTGATTGAGTTCCTGCAACGCATTGCCCAAACCTGCCAATAAGGCGTAGGACGTTTCGCTGGTTTCAAAGCGTCGGGCATCGTTGCGCAGGCCGAACCCCTGGGCGCTCCACGGCGCTGAAAACACATCGCGCTGCGCAGGGTTCAACCGCGCCAGAAAGTCCGGCCGCACGTACAGCAGCGCCGTGCCCCGTGGCCCGCGCAGGTGCTTGCGGCCCGCCGACTTGAGCACGTCGCAGTGCAGCGCCTGCACATCCACCGGCACCTGGCCGACCGCCTGGCCGGCATCGATGAAGTAGGGGATGCCATGCCGCCTGGCCACTTCACCAATCGCCTGGGCGGGGTTGATCAGGCCGCCATTGGCGGGGAGCCAGGTCAGGTCGATCAGTTTCACGCTTGCGTCGATCATCGCTTCCAGGGCTACCGGGCAGACTGCACCGGTTTCATCGCAGGGGATTACCTCGATTCGCGCACCGGCCTGCACCGCCAGTTCCATGCTCGCCAGGTTGCCGCCCCATTCGTGGCGCCCCACCAGAATCCTGTCGCCCGGCTGCCACCGGCCCAGCGCCTGGAACGCCAGGCTCCAGGCGGTCGAGCCGCTGCCGGCAAAGGCAATCGACGCGGTGGGTGCATTGAGCAACTGGCCGGCGGCGCGGCGGGCTTTTTCCACCAGGATGGCGCCATGCTCGCTGGCCTCCATCGGGCCGTCGCACGCTTCGCGTTGCAGTTGCTCGATGATGGTGTCGAGGGTCGCCTGGCTCGGCAATGCAGCACCGGCCGTGTTGAAGTGTACGAGACCGGACCGACAACCCGGCGTGGCCTCGCGCAGGCGCTGGACGTCGAGCGGGCTCATGGCTGCAGCTCGAACATGGCGTCGACTTCCACCGCCACGCCCCCCGGCAGGCTGGACACACCGACAGCCGTGCGTACATGCCGGCCTTTGTCGCCGAGGGGTTCGCCCAGGCGGCCGACATAGGCCGGTTTGCCGCCCAGCAATGGGATTTGCCCGGAGATAAACAACTGATTCCGGCTGATCACGTGGTTGATGTAATTGGCAATCGGCTGGCTGGGCGTCGGCAGCGTGAGGCCGAGGGCCTGCACGCGTTGGCGGATGGAATCGCGCATGTTGAATCCTCTGGGTTGAGAGGTTTCAGCATGTTGATCAAGGTGATGGACGACAAACGCATAGATATCATTCGACGTATCGAAATAACTCACGCGTCGGCGCAGGCAGCCTTCAACCACGCGCTGAAACATTCGGCCGCCGCGCTGGCGGGGCCTTGGGGCGCGATCAGCCAGTAGCCGATTTCGCTGCGATACGGCGGCCAGTCGAAGGCTTCTACCAGGCTGCCGTCCTGGAGCCGGCGCTCGATCAAGCGGTGACGGCCCATGGCGATACCTTGGCCGGCCACGGCGGCTTCGACCACGATGTTGTAGTCATGCAGCACCACGCGCGGATGCGGGCTGAGGTCGACTTGATAATGGCCGGACCAATCCGTCCATTCGAACGGGCGGTGCGAGGTGGCCATCAGCAGAGCGCCGTTGTGCTGCCGGCTGGCCTTGAACGCCGGGCTGCACACGGGGGAGAGCACTTCCGGCATCAGCCGCGTGGCCTGCACGTCAGGCCAGTCGCCCTTGCCATAGCGGATGGCCAGGTCGACCTCGGCCGCCGCGACGTTCGCCAGTTGAATCGCTGGCACCAGCTCCACCTGGATCTGCGGGTAGCGTTGCAGAAAACCCGCCAGGCGCGGCGCCAGCCATAAGGTGGCAAAGGACGCGAGCAAGCCGATGCGCAACACCGTGACGCTGGACACCACCCGTTGGCTGCGGGTGGCGGCGGCGATCAGGTCGAGGGCAGGGCGGATTTGCTCGTAGTAGTGTTGGCCGTCTGCGGTCAGATCAATCGCGCGGGTGCGTCGGACAAATAGTGGTTTGCCCAGGTACTGTTCGAGCTTGTGTACCTGATGGCTGAGCGCACTCTGGGTCACTGACAACTCATGGGCCGCCTTGATAAAGCTCAAGTGCCGCGCCACGGCCTCGAAGGCGCGCAGGGCCAGCAACGGCGGAAGGTCCTTGTGCAGTGCCACCTGTGTGCGCCTCTTGGGTAAGGGAGAAGTGCCGATTTTGGGCGATGACCTGCATTTTGTCGCCCGCTGATTTGCTGTCGGGCAAGTGAGGCCGCATTATTAAGCGATCCCCGCCACGACGTAAGCCAAGCCATGAGTGATGACGACAAACTGATCGACCTGAACGCCGAACGCGCTAAACGGGTGCATGACCTCAACGATAAACGTCTGAATGAGGTTCGCCAGGCGTTTGAACAGGCGATGCCGCTCGGAAAAGTTAAGAAAAAACCGAAAAACAAACCGAAAAAGCGTTGAAACAGCCTGCATCTATTGATGCAGGTCAGTTATTTCCCTTCTTTACGCCCCGTCGTGGGCGACATTGATCCTCGTCAATTTCCCATCCCGCCTTCTCCTTTAACTTAGCTCTATCGCAACAAGGCAACAGCAGGAGGCCAGTCATGTTTTTCGATAATGTGGTGTTTGCCGGAGTGCTGACAGTTGGCCTCATGGTGCTGTTCTTCGTAGGGTTTGGATTTTTTATCTGGAGAGACGCGAACAAGCGTAAAAAACCATAGGTTTTTCCAGGTTACATGAGCACGCAAGGCATTTTGGGCGACTTCGGTCGCCCTTTTTTTTGCCCGCGATTTAATCAACACCGCTCTCACTTTTGAACGGTGTTCGGCTTGAGATCGACCGCATAAAAAAAGGTGCGACCCTCGCGGATCGCACCTTTGTCATGGCCGGCGGGCTATCAGCTGCCCAGCGCCTTGGACGCCATCCAGAACAACCCGGCCGACAGGCCTACGGTCGCCGGCAGGGTCAATACCCAGGCCATCAGGATGGTCTTCACCGTACCGCCTTGCAGGCCGCTCTTGTTGGCAACCATGGTGCCGGCAACACCGGACGACAACACGTGGGTGGTCGACACCGGCAGGCTGAAGATGTTGGCCAGGCCGATCATGCTGGCGGTGGTGATTTGCGCCGACATGCCCTGGGCATAAGTCATGCCCTGCTTGCCGATCTTCTCGCCGATGGTCAGTACCACGCGCTTCCAGCCAACCATGGTGCCCAGGCCCAGGGCGAGTGCGACCGCGATAATCACCCAGAACGGTGCGTATTCGGTGGTGGCCGTCAGGTCTTTGCGCAGCTTGTCGAGGTCGGACTTCTCACGGGACTCCAGGCCTGGCAGCTTGCCGACTTTCTTCGCGGTATCGTCCAGGCACAGCAGGTAGCGACGGACTTCGATGCGTTGGTCGGACGACAGCGCGTGGTAGTCGGAAACGCCTTTCAAGGTGCCCAGCAGCGCGTCGATGGTCGGTTCAGTCTGCTGCGGGTTGCAGCGGAACTTGCCCGGCAGGTCGTCCTTCACGCTTTTGCCCAGGGCCAGGAATTCGCCCAGGGTTTCGTGGTTGCGCTGGTAGAACTGGTTCAGGTGCAGGGTAGCGTCGCGGGTGCGCTCGATCTGGTAGGTGGTGCTGCCCAGGTCGAGTACGAACTGCGCCGGCACGATACCGATCAGCACCAGCATGATCAGGCCGATACCTTTCTGACCGTCGTTGGAGCCGTGGACGAAACTCACGGCCATGGCGGAAATCACCAGGACCAGGCGGTTCCAGAACGGCGGGTGCTTCTTGTCGTCGACCTTGCGGCGCTGGTCCGGGGTCTTGTGCATCTTCGACAGTGGGCGCCACCGTTTCAGGACCAGCAACACCAGGGCCGCGACCAGGAAACCGGCGATTGGCGAGAACACCAGGGACGAACCGATATCGATCGCCTTCTGCCAGTTCACCCCGTCAGCCAGGGGAATGTCATTGATCAGCGCATTGGCCAGGCCGACACCCAGGATCGAGCCGATCAGGGTGTGAGAGCTGGAGGCGGGAATACCGAAGTACCAGGTGCCCAGGTTCCAGGTGATCGCCGCGGCCAATAAAGAGAAGACCATCGCCAGACCATGGCCGGTGTTCACATTGATCAGCAATTCCACCGGCAGCAAATGCACGATGGCGTAGGCGACACCGACACCGCCGAGCAATACGCCGAGGAAGTTGAACAACCCGGAGAAGAACACGGCCAGATGCGGCGGCATGGCTTTGGTATAGATGACTGTGGCCACCGCGTTAGCGGTGTCATGAAAGCCATTGATGAACTCGAAGGCGAGGACAAAGGCCAGGGCGAGCAGCAGGCTCACGAGAACCCAAGCATCCAGTCCGCTGAATAAATCGATCATGAAGGTTTTCTGACCCGGTCGTAAGGGGGCGCGATTATGCCAGAAAACCTCGGTAATCGATGCACTAGCTGCTCATCGGTAACAATCTTCATTGAAAAAAAGCCGGGCAGCAGCGCGCATCCCAGGGTTTTCGGGGGCTCGGCAAGTCTTTGATTTACAAAGCGCGGCGTCGTAGAGGTGGGGTTTTGTCACCTAAACGTCATCTCTGAAACATTTGTACGAAATTTCGTTGGTCGCAGCAGGACGCTGAATAATTGACCCACGAGCGAGGTGCCCTCCGCCGGCGGTGAGCCGGCGGAGACAGCAGAACCCGTTGGACTCAAACCTCGATGCTTATGGCTCTTCGGCTTTGAGTTCCTGTTCAATCTTTTGGATCTCCTGGGCAAAGGCCTGATCGAGCAGACTCGCTCGTTTGCGCCATGGCTTGCGCTCTGGTTCAGGCTGAGCGGCGTAGGTGGTGACTTCCCCGCCGTATACGTCCTTGTAACGTTGCTCCTGGCGCTCAAGTTCCGCGCGCAGTTCATCTTTCGTCACAGTGTTACCTAATTTGAGTTGAGTTTAATTAACGTGCAGTGCTACACCCGAATATTGCCCTCGGCATGTTTTAAGTTGAGCAGGTGAACCCTTCAACTTTAGACGAATTGCCAGCGGTGACTTCCTTGAACCGGTATTTATAAACGGCAGCATAATCAACATACGATGCCGGGCGAGCTCCCATCCCGATATGGATATCGGGCTGACCTCTGCACAGGTTGCATTATAGCGGCGTATTTTAATAACACTATCATCATAAAGTTAAAAAGCGTCAACGTTGTGTGAGGCTTTTGTTACATGCACGCGTCAGTCTTGGTTGGGAAGTGGCCGACATAAATGCCGGCGTAAGCCCAATGCTGTCATGCAATCCGGTTTTTATGATCGCGCCGGCAAAATTGCGATAATCGCATGATCGTCCGATAATCGCCCAACGTTGCTGACCCAACCTTGTGCATCCCGGTTGGGGCGGCTTTCAATAGCGAGCAACCTTCGCGGTTGCCGATAAGCGCCAGCGGTTGAAAATAATAAAGAGGACCTTGAAATGAACGATCAATTGCGCAACTCCTTTGCGTCAGCGGCGCCGCCGATCGTGGCTTCACCGGCCAAACGCATCCAGGCATTCACCGGTGATCCGGACTTCATGACCTCCCTGGCCCGTGGCCTGGCCGTGGTGCAGGCGTTCCAGGAACGCAAGCGTCACTTGACCATCGCCCAAATCAGCCACCGTACCGAAATCCCCCGCGCCGCCGTGCGCCGTTGCCTGCACACCTTGATCAAGCTCGGCTACGCCACCACTGACGGGCGCACCTATTCGCTGCTGCCCAAGGTGCTGACCCTCGGGCATGCCTATCTGTCCTCGACGCCGCTGGCGGTCTCCGCTCAACCGTACCTGGACCGCATGAGCGAGCAGCTTCACGAAGCCTGCAACATGGCCACTCTGGAAGGCGACGACATCCTCTATATCGCCCGGTCGGCCACCACGCAGCGCCTGATTTCCGTGGATCTCTCGGTAGGCGGGCGTTTGCCGGCGTACTGCACTTCCATGGGCCGCATCCTGCTGGCGGCGCTGGACGATGCGTCGCTGCAGGACTACCTCGACCACGCCGACCTGCAAACCAAGACCAGCCGCACCCTTACCACGCCCGAAGCCTTGTTCGAGTGTCTGCAACACGTGCGCCAGCAGGGTTGGTGCATCGTCGATCAGGAGTTGGAACAAGGCCTGCGCTCCATCGCAGTGCCGGTGTATGACGCGTCCGGCCAGGTGCTGGCGGCGCTCAACGTGAGTACCCATGCCGGTCGTGTCAGCCGCAGCGAACTGGAGCAGCGCTTCCTGCCGAGCATGCTCAGCGCCAGCCGTGAGTTGAGTGCGCAACTGTTTGCCTAAGCTGTTCGGTGACCGCACAGATCCCGGTTCGATCAATTGACGTTGTTTCCCCTGGGTTATTACTGTGCGGCAGCGCTCTGAGCGCCGCCCAATAATAATGACGACCCCAGGTCGTTGGCCCGCCATCGGTGTGGAATAACAATAATGAATCAACCTTCTGTCGCTACCACCCTGGACGTGCAGTCCTTCATCAATGCCCAGCCACTGTCACGCTATCAGTGGCGTGTGGTGATCCTGTGTTTCCTGATTGTCTTTCTCGATGGCCTCGACACCGCCGCCATGGGCTTCATCGCGCCCGCGCTGTCCCAGGACTGGGGCATTGATCGCGCCAGCCTCGGCCCGGTGATGAGCGCCGCGCTGATCGGCATGGTATTCGGCGCCCTGGGTTCCGGCCCGCTGGCGGACCGTTTCGGGCGCAAAGTGGTATTGGTGAGTGCGGTGCTGGTGTTTGGCGCCTTCAGCCTGGCCTCGGCCTACAGCAGCAACGTCGATCAGTTGCTGGTGTTGCGCTTCCTCACCGGCCTGGGGTTGGGCGCCGGTATGCCGAATGCCACCACGCTGCTGTCCGAATACACCCCCGAACGCCATAAATCGCTGCTGGTGACCAGCATGTTCTGCGGTTTCAACCTGGGCATGGCCGGTGGCGGGTTTATCTCGGCCAAATTGATCCCGGCATTCGGCTGGCACAGCTTGCTGCTCATCGGCGGTATTTTGCCGTTGATCCTTGCGGTGGTGTTGTGGGGATGGCTGCCGGAATCGGCGCGCTACCTGGTGGTGCGCAACCGCGGCACCGACAAGGTGCGCAAAGCCTTGTCACCCATCGAGCCCGGCATCGTCGCCCAAGCCAGCGGTTTCAGCGTGCCCGAGCAAAAAACCGTGAAGGCGCGCAACGTATTCGCGGTGATCTTCTCCGGCACCTACAGCGCCGGCACCTTGTTGCTCTGGCTCACCTACTTCATGGGCCTGGTGATTGTGTACCTGTTGACCAGTTGGCTGCCCACGCTGATGCGCGACAGTGGCGCGAGCATGGAACAGGCCGCGTTCATCGGTGCGCTATTCCAGTTTGGTGGCGTGTTGAGTGCGGTCGGGGTGGGCTGGGCGATGGACCGGTTCAACCCGCACAAGGTCATCGGCACGTTCTACCTGCTGGCCGGGGTATTTGCCTACGCGGTAGGGCAGAGCTTGGGCAATATCACCGTGTTGGCGACCTTGGTGCTGGTCGCCGGGATGTGCGTCAACGGTGCGCAATCGGCGATGCCGTCCCTGGCCGCACGCTTCTACCCGACCCAGGGCCGCGCCACCGGCGTGTCATGGATGCTCGGTATCGGCCGCTTCGGCGCGATCCTCGGCGCGTGGATGGGCGCCACCTTGCTGGGCCTGGGCTGGAACTTCGAGCAGGTGCTCACCGCGCTGGTGATCCCCGCCGCGTTGGCCACGGCCGCCGTGGTGATCAAAGGCATGGTCAGCCATGCCGACGCCACCTGAAGACACGCGCATTTCCTGTGGGTGCAAGAAAGATTAGCTAGACAACAATCGGTTCGATAATCGAACACTGTGTCGATTATCGGATTGTTTGGCTTTTTGCTCCGGCTTAATCTTCAAGCACTTCGGCGCCACCTTCGCGCCTTTTTCGATCCACACCGGGAGCCCGAACCCATGGCTGAAATTCTTGCGCTGCGTGACGCGGTGAAGCGATTTGTGAACGACGGCGATACTGTCGCACTGGAAGGCTTTACCCACCTGATCCCTACGGCGGCGGGTCATGAAATCATTCGTCAGGGCAAGAAAGACCTGACGCTGGTACGTATGACGCCTGACCTGATCTACGACCAGTTGATCGGCGCCGGCTGCGCCCGCAAGTTGATTTTTTCCTGGGGCGGCAACCCTGGCGTGGGTTCCCTGCATCGCCTGCGTGATGCGGTCGAGAAACACTGGCCGCAACCCCTGGAGATTGAGGAACACAGCCACGCCGACCTGGCCAATGCCTACGTCGCCGGTGCTTCCGGCCTGCCGTTCGCGGTGTTGCGTGCCTACGCTGGTTCCGATCTGCCCAAGGTCAACCCGCTGATCAAGACCGTCACCTGCCCATTCACCGGCGAAGTGCTGGCGGCGGTGCCGTCGGTACGTCCGGACGTCAGCGTGATCCACGCGCAAAAGGCCGACCGCAAGGGCAACGTGCTGCTCTGGGGCATTCTTGGCGTGCAGAAGGAAGCGGCGCTGGCCGCCAAGCGTTGCATCGTCACCGTCGAAGAAATCGTCGACGACCTCAACGCGCCAATGAACAGCTGCGTGCTGCCGACCTGGGCGCTGACGGCGGTGTGCCATGTGCCTGGTGGCGCGCATCCGTCCTATGCCCATGGCTATAACCAACGCGATAACCGTTTCTACCAGGCCTGGGACCCGATCGCTCGCGACCGTGGGACGTTTACCGCCTGGATCGACGAATACATCCACGGCACTGCCGATTTCAGTGAATTCCAGGCCAAGCTGGCCGCCGCGCAGGAGGCCAAGTAATGGCTTACTCGACCAATGAAATGATGACCGTCGCCGCTGCACGCCGCCTGAAGAATGATTCGGTGTGTTTTGTCGGCATCGGCCTGCCGTCCAAGGCGGCCAACCTGGCGCGCCTGACGTCCTCGCCG
Source organism: Pseudomonas sp. Y39-6 (assembly GCF_023651955.1). NCBI lineage: Bacteria > Pseudomonadati > Pseudomonadota > Gammaproteobacteria > Pseudomonadales > Pseudomonadaceae > Pseudomonas > Pseudomonas sp. Y39-6. The sequence continues at coordinate 1,679,609 of NZ_CP069594.1, forward strand.
GATGTGGTGCTGATCTACGAGTCCGGCCCGATTGGCGCCAAGCCCAGCGTATTGCCGCTGTCCATTGGTGACGGCGAGTTGGCGGAGACTGCCGACACTGTCGTCCCCACCGGTGAGATCTTTCGCTACTGGCTGCAGGGCGGGCGCATCGACGTCGGTTTTCTCGGCGCGGCCCAGGTCGACCGTTTCGGCAATATCAACACCACCGTGGTCGGCGATTATCACCAGCCCAAAGTGCGCCTGCCGGGTGCCGGTGGCGCGCCGGAGATTGCCGGTTCGGCCAAGAGCGTGCTGATCATTCTCAAGCAGTCGGCGCGTTCGTTTGTCGACAAGCTGGACTTCATCACCTCCGTCGGCCACGGCGAGGGCGGCGATTCACGCAAGCGCCTGGGCCTGCCCGGCGCCGGTCCTGTCGGGATTATTACCGATCTGTGCATCATGGAGCCGGAAGAGGGCAGCCATGAGTTCGTGGTCACCGCGCTGCACCCCGGCGTGACCCGCGAGCAAGTGGTCGCGGCCACCGGCTGGGCGATCCGCTTTGCCGATCAGGTCAGCACCACCGCGGAACCGACGGCAGTCGAGCTGACCGCCCTGCGTGATCTCGAAGCCCGTACAGCGGCCGCCCACGGCCAAGCACCCGGAGAAGCCTGATGCGCGACGTATTTATCTGCGATGCAATTCGTACCCCCATCGGCCGTTTCGGCGGTGGCCTGTCCACGGTGCGCGCCGACGACCTGGCGGCACTGCCGATCAAGGCGCTGATCGAACGCAACCCTAGCGTGGATTGGCACGCCGTCGATGAAGTGTTCCTCGGCTGCGCCAACCAGGCCGGTGAAGACAACCGCAACGTCGCGCGTATGGCGCTGTTGTTGGCGGGCCTGCCGTCGAGCATTCCCGGCGTGACCCTCAACCGTTTGTGCGCTTCGGGCATGGACGCGATCGGCACCGCCTTTCGTGCGATTGCCAGCGGTGAAATGGAATTGGCGATTGCCGGCGGCGTCGAGTCGATGTCCCGCGCGCCGTTCGTGATGGGCAAGGCTGACACGGCGTTTTCGCGCAACATGAAGCTCGAAGACACCACCATCGGCTGGCGCTTCATCAACCCGCTGATGAAGGCTCAGTATGGCGTGGATGCGATGCCGCAGACCGCCGATAACGTCGCCGACGACTACGATGTGTCCCGCGCCGACCAGGACGCCTTCGCCCTGCGCAGCCAGCAACGCACTGCCGCCGCCCAGGCCGCCGGGTTCTTCGCCGAAGAAATCGTGCCGGTGCGGGTCGCCCATAAAAAAGGCGAAACCGTGGTGGAACACGATGAGCATCCACGGGCCGACACCACCCTGGAAACCCTGGCCCGGCTCAAACCGGTCAACGGCCCGGACAAGACCGTCACCGCCGGCAATGCGTCGGGTGTGAACGACGGGGCGGCGGCGCTGATTCTTGCGTCTGCCGAGGCCGTGAAAAAACATGGCCTGACCGCCCGTGCCCGAGTGTTGGGCATGGCCAGCGCCGGTGTCGCGCCACGGGTGATGGGTATCGGCCCGGTGCCGGCGGTTCGCAAGCTGGTGGAACGCCTGGGCCTGGCCGTCACCGATTTCGATGTGATCGAACTCAACGAAGCCTTCGCCAGCCAGGGCCTGGCGGTGTTGCGTGAATTGGGCATCGCCGACGATGCGCCCCAGGTCAACCCGAACGGCGGCGCCATCGCCCTCGGCCATCCCCTGGGCATGAGCGGTGCGCGACTGGTGCTGACGGCCCTGCATCAACTTGAAAAAACCGGCGGCCGCAAAGGTCTGGCGACCATGTGTGTTGGAGTGGGCCAGGGCCTGGCGCTGGCGATTGAACGCATCTAATAAGAGAGGACCGCTCCATGAGTGACAAGCCCGGTTACCGGCGCCCGCAAGCGGGTACTCAACCTGATTACCTGCACCCGGCCTACCAGTCGACGAACCTGCGTTCGCCGTCTCAGCCGTTGGTGTTCCTGCCCCATTCCCTGTCGGAAATCACCGGGCCGACCATCGGCGCCGAGCGCATCAACGAGAAGGACAACGACCTGACTGCGCAGCACGACGGCGAGCCGCAGGGCGAGCGCATCATCGTTCACGGGCGCGTGCTCGATGAAAACGGTCTGCCGGTGCCGGGCATCCTCGTGGAGATCTGGCAGGCCAACGCGGCCGGCCGCTACAACCACGCGCGCGATCTGCACGACGCGCCGCTCGACCCGAACTTCACCGGCACCGGGCGTACCGTCACCGACGCCGAGGGCTGGTACCAGTTCCAGACCATCAAGCCCGGCGCCTACCCGTGGGGCAACCACCACAATGCGTGGCGCCCGGCGCATATCCATTTTTCGCTGTTCGGCCCGAGCGTGCTGACGCGCCTGGTCACGCAGATGTATTTCCCCGGCGACCCGCTGCTCGAGTACGACCCGATCTACAACTGCGTACCGGACACCTCGGCCAAGCAACGCCTGATCGCCACGTTCGACCTGGAAAAAACCATTCCTTCCTATGCCCTCGGCTACCGCTGGGACATCGTCCTGCGCGGCCGCGACGCCACGCCGATGGAGAAATGAGATGAGCCTTTACGCGACCACGTCCCACACCGTCGGGCCGTATTACCACATCGGCCTGACCTGGCTGAACCGCGAAACCCTGGCCAACGCCGCGACCCTTGGCGAACGCGTGGCGATCAGCGGGCAAGTGGTGGATGGCAACGGTGATGTCGTCAACGACGCCATGCTGGAAGTCTGGCAGGCCAATGCCGCCGGCAAGTACGACCACCCGGAGGACGACCAGGACAAAGCGCTGGACCCGAACTTCGAAGGCTTCGGCCGGGTGCCGGTGGATGCTGAAGGGCGCTTCCGCTTTACCACCGTCAAGCCGGGCAGCGTGCCGGGGCTGGCGGGCACGACCCAGGCGCCGCACCTGGTGGTGCTGGTATTTGCCCGTGGCCTGGTGAAACACTTGCTCACGCGGATTTATTTTGACGGTGAGGCGCTGAATGCGGATGACCCGTTGCTCGCGCGCGTGCCCACAGAGCGGCGCAGTACCTTGATTGCCAAGCCGGATGCGGACGGTGTGCATCAGTGGAATGTGGTGTTGCAGGGGACAGATAAGGAAACGGTGTTCTTTGATTACTGAGTTGGCTTGAAAACCTATCGGGGGCAAGCCCCCTCCCACACTTGAATGTATTCACACATCAAAGGTGGGAGGGGGCTTGCCCCCGATGAGACCATTTCAGGCAACACCTATGTAAATGTCTACAAGCGGAACATGGCTGTTGCAAAGTGTGTCTAGGCTATAACCATTCCCACTGAGTGAAAAAAAATGACAACAACAACCAGTCACTACACCGGAGAAGAGCGCAGCAAACGGATTTTTGCGATTGTCGGGGCATCCTCCGGCAACCTCGTCGAATGGTTCGACTTCTACGTCTACGCCTTCTGCGCCATTTACTTCGCCCCGGCGTTTTTCCCCTCGGACGACCCCACGGTGCAACTGCTCAACACCGCCGGCGTGTTCGCCGCCGGGTTCTTGATGCGGCCCATCGGCGGCTGGCTGTTTGGCCGGGTGGCCGATAAGCACGGGCGCAAAAACTCGATGATGATCTCGGTGCTGATGATGTGCGCCGGTTCCCTGGTCATCGCCTTCCTGCCCACCTACAAAGACATCGGCGCCTGGGCCCCGGCGTTACTGCTGGTGGCGCGGCTGTTCCAGGGCTTGTCGGTGGGCGGCGAATACGGCACCACCGCGACCTACATGAGTGAAGTCGCGCTCAAGGGCCAGCGTGGGTTCTTCGCCTCCTTCCAGTACGTGACCCTGATCGGCGGGCAACTGCTGGCGGTGTCGGTGGTGGTGGTCCTGCAACAGATCCTCAGCGAAGACGAACTGCGCGCCTGGGGCTGGCGGATTCCGTTCGTGATCGGCGCCATCGCGGCGGTGATCTCCCTGCTGCTGCGTCGCAGCCTGAAAGAAACCACCAGCAAGGAAATGCGCGAAGACAAGGACGCCGGCAGCATCGCCGCGCTGTTCCGTGACCATAAAGCGGCCTTTATCACCGTGCTCGGCTATACCGCCGGTGGCTCGCTGATTTTCTACACGTTCACCACCTACATGCAGAAGTACCTGGTGAACACCGCCGGGATGCACGCCAAGACCGCCAGCTACATCATGACCGGCGCGCTGTTCCTTTATATGTGCATGCAGCCGCTGTTCGGCATGCTGGCCGACAAGATCGGTCGCCGTAATTCGATGCTGTGGTTCGGCGCGCTGGGCACCTTGTTTACGGTGCCGATCCTGCTCAGCCTGAAAACCGTCAGCAGTCCGTTCCTGGCGTTTGTGCTGATCACGCTGGCGTTGGCCATTGTCAGTTTCTACACCTCCATCAGCGGCCTGGTGAAAGCGGAAATGTTCCCGCCCCAGGTGCGCGCCCTGGGTGTGGGCCTGGCTTATGCGGTGGCCAACGCAATCTTCGGCGGCTCGGCGGAATACGTGGCCTTGGGTTTGAAATCCTTGGGCATGGAGAACACCTTTTATTGGTACGTCACCGGCATGATGGCGGTGGCTTTCCTGTTCAGCCTGCGCCTGCCGAAACAGGCGGCGTACCTGCATCACGATTTATAAAGGAGGCGTTATGACGCTGCGCACGAGCAACCAACTGTTCGACGCTTACTTCAGCGCTGAGAGCATGGCCGAGGTGTTCTGCGACCAGGGGCGCCTGCAGGGCATGCTGGATTTCGAAGCCGCACTGGCACGGGCCGAGGCCCAGGTCGGGTTGATCCCGCAGGCGGCCGTCGCGCCGATTGCCCAGGCGTGCCTGGCGTCGCTGTATGACGTCGACGCCCTCGGTGTGGCGATTGCCTCGGCGGGCAATTCGGCGATTCCGCTGGTGAAGGCGCTGGGCAAGTGGGTGGCCGGTGAAGACCCGAGTGCCGAACGCTATGTGCATTTGGGCGCGACCAGCCAGGATGTGATGGACACTGGCCTGGTCCTGCAACTGCGGCGCGCGCTGGCGTTGATCGAAGCCGACCTGGCTCGCCTCGGCGATATTCTGGCAGCCCAGGCCCAGCGGTATGCGGCTGTACCGTTGGCCGGGCGGACGTGGTTGCAGCATGCCACGCCGGTCACCCTGGGCATGAAAATCGCCGGTTGGCTGGGCGCGGTGACCCGCAGCCGCCAGCGCTTGATCGAGCTGAAACCGCGCTTGCTGGTGCTGCAATTCGGCGGCGCCTCCGGCACGTTGGCTGCGCTTGGCGAACAGGCAATGCCCGTTGCCCAAGCGTTGGCGGCGCAGTTGCAACTGACCTTGCCCGAGCAACCCTGGCATACTCAGCGTGATCGCCTGGTGGAGTTCGCCAGCGTGTTGGGTCTGATCGCCGGCAGCCTTGGCAAGCTGGGCCGCGATATCAGCCTGCTGATGCAGACCGAGGCGGCGGAAGTATTCGAGCCGGCGGCGCCCGGCAAAGGCGGCTCGTCGACCATGCCGCACAAACGCAACCCGGTGGGCGCCGCCGTGCTGATCAGCGCTGCGACCCGCGTGCCTGGCCTGGTGGCGACGCTGTTCAGCGCCATGCCCCAGGAACACGAACGCAGCCTGGGCCTGTGGCATGCCGAATGGGAAACCCTGCCGGAGATTTGCCGCTTGGTCTCTGGCGCATTGCAACAGGCGCTGCTGGTGAGCGCAGGGCTGGAAGTCGACCCCGAGCGCATGGCGCGCAACCTCGACCTGACCCAGGGCCTGGTGCTGGCCGAAGCCGTCAGCATCGTGCTCGCGCAGCGCCTGGGCCGCGACACCGCGCACCATCTGCTGGAGCAGTGCTGCAAACGCGCGGTGGCCGAACAACGCCATCTGCGCGCCGTCCTCGCCGATGAGCCGCTCATTACCGCCGAGTTGTCGGCGACAGACCTGGACCGCCTGCTCGACCCGGCGCACTACCTGGGCCAGGCCCAAACCTGGGTCAGCCGCGCTGTAACCGAACACTTTGCACTGACTGCCTGAGGAGATTGCTGTGGCTTTTGTACAACTCGCCGAGGGCGAACTGCATTACCAACTGGATGGCCCCATCGATGCACCGGTGCTGGTGCTGTCCAATTCGCTGGGCACCGACCTGAATATGTGGGACACCCAGGTCCCGGCCTTTGCCGAGCACTTTCGCGTGCTGCGCTTCGATACCCGTGGCCACGGCCAATCCCTGGTGACCGAAGGCCCCTACAGCATCGAACAACTCGGCCGCGACGTGATTGCGCTGCTGGACGCGCTGGACATCCCGCGCGCGCATTTCTGCGGGCTGTCCATGGGCGGGCTGATCGGCCAATGGCTGGGGATTCACGCGGGGGATCGTTTGCAGCGCCTGGTGGTGTGCAACACTGCGGCCAAGATCGGTACATCAGACGTGTGGAACCCGCGTATCGAGATGGTCCTGCGCGACGGTGCGGCTGCGATGGTGGCGCTGCGCGATGCGTCGATTGCGCGCTGGTTCACCGCCGATTTCGCGGCGGCCAACCCGCAGCAGGCCAAGCGCATTACCGACATGCTCGCGGCCACCTCGCCCCAGGGCTACGCCGCCAATTGCGCAGCGGTGCGCGATGCAGACTTCAGCGAGCAACTGTCGGCGATCCACGTGCCGACCCTGGTGATCGCCGGCACTGAAGACGCTGTCACACCGCCCGCCGGCAGCCACTTTATCCAGCGCCAGGTACAGGGGGCCGAGTACGCCGAGTTCTACGCCGCCCACCTGTCCAACGTGCAAGCCGGAGCCGCGTTCAGCGACCGGGTCATTCAATTCCTGCTGGCCCGCTGAGGAGTCTTTTGTGGACGAGAAACAACGTTACGCCGACGGCCTACAAGTGCGCCGCGAAGTGCTGGGCGACGCGCATGTCGACCGCAGCCTGAATGCCTTGACCGAGTTCAACAGCGAATTCCAGGACATGATCACCCGCCACGCCTGGGGCGATATCTGGACCCGCCCCGGCCTGCCCAGGCACACCCGCAGTTTGATCACCATCGCCATGCTGATCGGCATGAACCGCGGCGAAGAACTCAAACTGCACCTGCGCGCCGCCGCCAGCAATGGCGTGACCCGTGCCGAGATCAAGGAAGTGCTGATGCAAAGCGCGATCTACTGCGGGATTCCGGCGGCGAATGCGACGTTTCATCTGGCCGAATCGGTGTGGGATGAATTGGGGGTCGAGTCGCGCGCTTAGTGCGACTCGGCACTGCACTCCTGGCGAGAGGCAACAGGTTGTCGAGGAGCGGTCGCTGACCGTCACGGGGCTGAGCGGTCAGGTCGACTCACAGGGAGCCGTAGCTTTTTCTCAGGGGCAGGCCCATTTCTTCTCGTAACGCGTTTTCGGTCAGTGGGTAAGGATTTGACGTGGTTGGCGCGGTTGCGGGGTCGTTGTCAAAGTCGAAGGGCGGACTGGCAGTTTCCAGGCCGACGACCTGGCGTTCATCATTGGGCTCCTGGGTGCGTGTGCCGTCCGGGCGGATAATTTCCGTATTGCCGAGAAATGTGCTGCCTGTGGCTGCGTTATAAGCGTGACCCAGTTCGTGGTACAGGGTCGTGGTGGTAGGCAGAAACACACGCGACTCGTCCGAGGCTTCTCTGGGGATGACCGGGTTATAGGTCACAAACGATTCTGTCGTGCCCGCGCCACGGACCCCATCGCGGATGATCGTGGGGTCCTGCCATTCTTCCAGGGGAACGCCCTCCGGCGGCACGACGATGTGAGCATCAGTGATATCTTGCATTATCGTGACTTTGGCTCCGCTGCGCTCTGCGGCGGCGTCCAGTTCATTCAACATGTGCTGGCTGTTGGGAGAGCCTCGGTAAAACTCCAGGTCATCCTCAACCCGTTGCTTGAATGCCGGGGAACCTTCGATATCAATCGCTTTGCGCCCTGCATTTTCGGGCAATGGCACGGTCTCGATAAACTTGAATCCGAATGGCAATCCCAGGTGATCGCTGCGTTTACCGTACACAACGTCGTCGCTTGAGTTGGAATAGACGCTGTCTTGACCTCTACCCGTGTAGATATGGCTTCGGCCATAAGCGTTTATCTGATCATCGCCTTTGCCGCCGTGCATGATGTTGTGGCCGCTTCCGCCGTGCATCAGGTCGTCATCGTTTCCTCCGTCCATGTAGCTGGTTTTGCTGTCAGGACCGTAACCCGCATACATGCGGTCGTTGCCGTTCCCGCCGTACATGGTGTTATTGCCTGTGCCGCCCATCATGGTGTCATCGCCGTCGTCACCGCTGGCGTAACTGCTTGCGCTGCCCAGTTGGATGATGTCATTACCCGCGCCGCCGTAAACTTGGCTTTTACCACCTCCGGTCTGTATATGATCGTTACCTTCACCTCCATGGATTAGGGTGTAAGCCATCACATCAGGATCAATGCGAACGGTGTCGTCACCTTTGTTCGCCCTGATGGCTATCGCTGTCGCATCGCTGTTAGCAGCGGGCAGTAAATAACTTTTGCCATTTATCATGGCATTGAGTTGGCCGCGTTCGCCTTTGCTGATGTGAATGTCGTCTGCGCCATCGGCAGTATCGATTTTTAGAATCGTCACATTTTTTTTCCCGCTTTCCCCCTGATACGACGTGGTTGTCAGTGTGATATCGACATTTTTGTCACTGACAATCTTGCTGGTCTGGGGGGGAGGGCTGTTTACGAGTGCAGTGGCGCCTGGAGCTGGCGATCCGCCGGGGAGGGCATTAGGTTCGGGCGCTTTAGGCGCAACGGAAGAGGTTTGCATCGTCAATACTCTTTCTTGTGAACGTCGGTGACTTACCGCCGATCAGTGGTGAAAAAGTTGGAGGGGTTCCCGCATGACGATAACTACTTCATTACAGCATGTATGAAAAAAGACAACGCACAGCCCGATAACGCACATCACTTGGAATCGGCGTCCCACACCCAATTCCACACCCCGGGCAGATGCACTTCTTCACTCGCTTGTTTCACGGTACGCGCCAATGCCGCCCGCTCCAGTGCTGCGTGATCGGTGTAGAACGGCTCGGCGGCGGTCTTCAGGCCGTCGATCCGGGCGCTGTCCATCAGGATCTGCAGGTACTCTTGCAGATGTCGCGCGGTGTAGCGGTTGATGTCGTGGAAGGTCACCACCACCGGTATCACGCCGTCGACTGTCGGCAATTCCCCCAAGGCGATGCGTTCGCGCACCACCGACAGCTGGCGGATCAGGTTCTCGCGGCGGCGCGGGCTGGCGTTGAAGCCCCAGATCTTGCCGTCGTTGGCGCTCAGGTCGGTCAACAACACCTTCATGCCGTGGCGCTGGTAGGCGGCGAAGGTGCGCCGGTCGTAGTTCCAGAAGGGCGGGCGCACCAGCGTCGGCGACACGCCGGTGATCGCGGCGATATCCGCAGCGCCCTGGCTGAGGGTGCGTTCAAGCTCGGCGTCGCTCAACCAGCGATGGTTGGTATGAAAGGCCGTGGCCGTGTGGAACGCCAGCACATGCCCGGCCGCGAACTCACGTTCCATGGTCTTGCGGCCCCGTGAACTGCCGCCGGAGCGCGAGGCTTCGGTCTGCAGAAAGAACACCGCCTTGATGCCCGGCAATACCGGGTTGTTTGCCAGGTCGGCCATCACCGAGCGGGTCGGGTTGTTGTACCCCGAGGCGCTGGGACCGTCATCGAACGTCAGCAGAAAACGGATCGGCGCCTGGGCCTGCAGGCGTTGTTCGGTCTGCGGCGTCAGCGTGATGGGCGCGCTGATGCAGCCGCTGAGGCTCAAGGCCAGGGCAAGCAAGGCGGATGCGATGGCGAAAGATTTCATGGGTGCGCAGGCTCGAATAAAACCCGCTGCTGGATGGGTCAGCAGCGGCAGGCGCGCACGATACCGCAAGATGCTCGGCGTGGGGTTAAAGGCTGACAAACGCGATCTGGTTTAACCTACGTATTGCGCTCGCAGTGGCCTACCCATTTCCTCGTTCAAAGCGTTTTCAGTGAAGGGCTTGGGGTTGGTGGTGATGGCCGGCGTGGCAGGGTCGTTGTCAAAATCAAAGGCGGCTGCGCTGCTCTCAAGGCCGACGGCCTGGCGTTCACTGTTAGGCACTTCGTGCGCCTGCCCCTCGAATACTTCCTGCGTGGAACCCGTGAAGGCGGTGCCGTTGGCGGCGTTATAGGCGTGAGCCATTTCGTGGTAGAGCCCGATGATGGGCGGGTGAGTCGTGCCCGCCGAGGGGTTCAGTTGGGACCGGTTGTATTCAATGTGCGCGCGGTCAGCCCGAGACCCGGGTACTCCGTCGACCATGAACCCCCACTTGGGATCGTCGCCGACTACCGGCGCACGTTCGTCCTGCAGCAGGGCCAGGAGTTCCTGGCTGCCGTAGATGTACCCGCTGCCGTTCTCCTGCCGATCTTCCACAATCGTTACCGGGGCGCCGTTGCGATCGGCAGCCGCGTCCATCTCTGCGAGCATCTGCTGGCCTTGGGGAGAGTGGCGTAACAGCGCCAAATCGTCTTCGACCCGTTGGATGAACGCGGCAGATCCCTTGATCGCAAACCCCTTGATTGGGCCGGCGTGGGCAGACACGGCCGTCAATAGCGAGCCATTGAGAGGGTTGATCGAGTCGCCGGGCTGGGCGTAGATCCGGTCGCCCGGTCGATTGGCAATGACGGTGTCGTAACCGTCGCCGGTGTAGAAGGTGCTTCGGTCGTGGCCGATCAAGCGATCGTGCCCGGTGCCTCCATGCAACACCGTGTGGCCGGAGCCGGCGTACAGCCGGTCATTGCCGTTGCCGCCATCCAGATAGCTGGCTTTTCGGCGCGATCCCGCGCCCGCATAGAGGCGGTCATTGCCGTTGTTGCCATAGAGCACGCTGTCGCCGCTGCCGCCCATGAGCCGGTCGTCACCGTCATTGCCCTCGGCGTAGCCAAGGCCGCTGCCAAGGCGCACGACGTCGTTACCGTTGCCGCCGAATACGCGGGTGTCGCCACCGCCGGCCTGGATTCGGTCATTGCCGTTCCCCGCTTCAATCACGATGGGCTGCATGACGTTGGCATCGATGTGTACGTGGTCATTGCCGCCGTGGGTCTTCAGGTACAGGGTCAGCGGTTTGCCATCGTTATCGTGGCTGGCAAAACGATACAACCGGCCATTGAGGCGAATGTTCAACTGATCGTCAGAAGCCTGGCTGATGTGGACCTGGTCCGCGTCGTTGCCGGTTTCCAGGAGCAGGCTGTTGTTCAGGCTGAAGGAATAGCCGCGCTCCCATATCGACTGTCCGCTGGCTTTTAGATTGCCGTCATTCAGGAACGGGTGCAGATAGGTCTGGATCGATGTGCCTGGGAGGAACTGCAAATGGGCAGGTTTGGCCAGCCCGTAGTGACCAGTGTCGAACGTTGCTACTGGGCGCGCTGCAGGTAAGGGCGGTACGCCATCGAGGAGGCGTGGGAGAAGGCGGGTACTACCGTTGAAAACATCCATGTGTGGTCCTTGTTTAAGCGCCAGGTATCAGCCCTGGCGCTTAACAGTGATCACCCGCAGCAAATCGTTCCCGCCAAGGTGTAATACGGCTTTACAGCAGACTGATCGGGTAGCTGACGATCAAACGGTTTTCATCGAACTCATTGTTGCTGAAGTCGCGGCGGATGCTGGAATTGCGCCAGCGCAGCGTGAGGTTTTTCAGGGCGCCGCTCTGCAGCGTGTAGCCCAATTCGCTTTCGCGGCCCCACTCCTTGCCGTCGGTGATGGTGCCGGTATGCACGTTGCTGCCGCTGATATAGCGGTTCATCAAGGTCAGGCCCGGTACGCCGAGGGCGGCAAAGTTATAGTCGTGCCGCACTTGCCAGGATTTCTCCTGGGCGTTGTCGTAGCTGGAGTTGTAACTGTCGTTGGCCAGGGTACCGCCGCTGGTGCCGTTGACGCGCATCCAGGCGCTGTTGCCGGTGAGTTTTTGCAGGCCGACGTAGAAGGTGTTGCCGCCGTACTTGGCCGAAAACAGGCCGGACCAGGTTTTGTTGTCCAGCTCGCCTGCGCGGGCGCTGCCGTCGTCCTTGCCGTAGAAGAACCCGAGGTTGGCGCCCAGGGTCCAGTCGCCCACGGGTTGGCTATGGACCAGGTTGACGAACTGCTGGCGGTAGATGTCCTTGAGCTGGGCATTCCACAGGCCGACCTGGGTGCGTTTGTCGTTGAACGTGTATTCGCCGCCCTGGAAGTTGAAGCGGTCGGAGGTGAAGGCGGCTTTGCCGAACATCGACATGTCCGACATGCTGCTGTCGTCCCGCGGGCTGTTGGCGCGGAACTGGCCGCCGTAGAGGGTCAGGCCGTCGATTTCCTTCGAGGTGATCTGCCCGCCGCGCAGGGTTTGCGGCAGGGAACGGCCGTCGTCGGCGCGCAGGATCGGCAGCGTCGGCATCCATTCGCCGACCTTCAGTTCGGTCTTCGAAATCCGCGCCTTGAACGCCACACCCAGGCGCCCGAAATCATCGGCGGGGCGGCCGTCGTGGTCCAGCGGCAATAACTGTGAACCGCCAGTGCCGCGCCCGCCATCAAGCTTGAGCGAGTACAGCCCCAGTACATCCACGCCAAACCCCACGGTGCCCTGAGTGAAGCCGGACTTGGCGTCGAGAATGAAACTTTGCGTCCACTCCTGCGCGCCGCCCTGGGCTTTGGTCGGGTTGGTGAAGTTACGGTTGATGAAGAAATTGCGCAGGTTGAGGTTGGCGCTGGCGTCCTCCATAAAGCCGTGTTCTTCGGCAACGACGGGAAACGCGAGGCTGGCGACTGCGGTGGCCAGCAATAGCTGGCGAGGGTGAAAAGTGCTCATGGCATTGGGCCTGTTGTTATTGGGGTTATGCAGGTGGCGGCCATGGTGCGGGGCAGTGCGGGGGTGGTTCAATCGGGGGAGGGCGGGTTTTGGGCGATGATCGAACGCAAGTTGCCGGGCGCTGAGGCCCGGCATTTGCGGGTTATCGTTTGGGCAGGTCGAAGTGGGTCCAAGGCACCGCTGGCAGGTAGTGTTGCGCAGCTACGATCAGCGCCACCATCACCACCAGGAATACCACTTGCAGGGGGCTCCAGAAGGCCCAGTGCAAACCGTTCAGCCACGGGTAGCCTTCGCTGAATTTCTGGCTCATCTGACCGATACGCGTCTTGTGCAACAGGTTGATCAGGACCATACCCGCGTAGGTGAACATGCCCAGCACGCCGAGCATCAAGCCGCAGGCCACCAGCATGATCGCCTGCGGTACGCCGTGGCGAATGACCAGCCAGTAGTCATTGGGGTTGATTCGCTTGGGGATCAGGTACTGGCTCAGCCACACATCCAGAACCCGATAGGTTGAACTCATCCCGGCCCACATTTGGGTGACGCGAAAGCCAACGGCCGCCGGCACGAACGCCATCAGCATGAAAATGACCAGCGACATCCCGTCCATTCTGTCTGGCTTATCGTGGGCGATGCTCAGGCCAAGCCCCAGGGCGAAGACGGCCCATAGCCGGATAAACACCTGTGTGTAGATCGGCCGAGGTACGAATTTGCGCCAAAAGAACAGATCTGTTTGAGGCAGGCGCTCGACCAGTTGCGGATAGCGCCAGGTCAGTGTTTGCGCCAGGTGCTGGCAGGCGTTCCACTCGTTTTCGCCAAACCCATCGATCATGCGTTTGTGTTGCGTGGCGGACATCGGCGTCAGCAGCAGGCGCGCGGCCAGGGCATCGGCTGATGTGCGCCGCGTGTCCTGGGCCTTGTCTTGCAAGTTGGCGTAGAAACTTTCCTGCTCGCAACGCGACACCAATTCGCGCCATATCCACGCCGGTTCCGGGTACACGCCTTTCTGGTCGTCCCAGCCGAATGCCTGGCACACCCGCTCGAACAGCGGCACGCTCCATTGGGTTTCATGCAGCAGGTGCAGGACGATGCGCTGCCACTGCTGTTGCAGGTCGAACACCCGCAGCCAGGGTTGGTTGGTGTATTGATTGAGCTGGGTGATGAACTCGCGCTCGGCCTTTTGCTCCAGCAGTTCCAGCAAGGTGCGGCGGTAGTCTTGCAGCAGTTCGCCGGTCAGCGCTTCGTATTGCCAGGACGTCATCGCCACTTGCTGCCAGGGCGTCAGCCATTCCAGGTGTTGGGCGGCCCAACCGGCGATGGCGCTGCGTTCACCCGGTGCTTCGAAACAATGGCGCAACAGGCCGGCCTGGAACGCATCGGTGCAGCCCTGTTGCCGAGCCTGGACCCAGCGTTCATCGAGGTTACGCGCGTTGAGGTCGTCGAGCAGTGCCTGGGCCGGGTCCGGTGTGTGGGCTTCGAAGGGCGCAGGGCTGACGGGGCTGATGTTCATCAGTTCGGCCAGGTCATTCAGGTTTGCGTAGACCGCTTCGGCCACGGGCGCCTGGACGCGTTCTTCCTCTTCGTTATCAGCCCGCCAGCGTGCTTCACTCAGGGCGTGTTCATAGGCCTCGCGCAGGCGCTGGAAGCCTTGGGCGTCGTCGTCCGGGCGGCAGCTTTTCAGCAAGCGCGCATAGCTGCGCTTGATGCTGCGCTCGTCGGCGTCATCTGGCAGTTGCAGTACGGTCCAGCAATCCATCGGTGTTCCCTCAGCGCCAGAACCCGTTGTCGAGTTGCTCAAGTTGACGGGTCAGTTCGCTGCGAGCTTCGCGGATGCGGCGTTCGTCCTGGGTGTCGAGTACCTGCTGGAACTGTGCCGCCCAATGCCCTAGCTGTTCGCGCAGCTCGCCGAGGTTTTCCTGGTAGAGCCGTTCGAGGCGGGCGACGAGCACGGTGTTGACCTGCTGGTCGCGTGGGTGGACCTTCAATTGCGCCAGGGCTTGCAGGCGTTGCTGGATCTCCTGCGGGTTGAGCACGCCGGGGTTGTTCTCGATCACCAGCGAATGTTGCTCGCCGGTCAGCGGGATATTCACCTGGGCTTCCAGCAAACCGTTGTTGTCGTAGGTGAAGCGCACGTCCAGGGAGACTTCACCGGCCTTGCGCTTGGGCACGGGAATATCCAGTTGGCCCAGTTCGATGTTGTCTTTGACCAGGCGGCTTTCACCCTGGTAGATCTTCAGCAGCACGCGGGTCTGGTCATCGTGCAGGGTGACCACGCTTTTGACCCGGCTCACCGGCACGCTGCTGTTGCGTTCGATCAACGGCAGGTAATGGCCGCTTTCGATATGGCCGCCGTACTGGTTCGAGGTTTCGATGCCCAGGGTGTAGGGGCAAACGTCAGTCAGCACCACTTCTTCGAGGGCGGCAGAGCGCGCCTTGAGTGCGGCCTGGATCGCTGCGCCGTGGGCCACCACCTGGTCGGGATCGAGGCTGATGGACGGGAAACGCCCGAACAGGCCTGCGGCAAGCTTACGTACCAGTGGCATACGCGTGGTACCGCCCACCAGCAGGATTTCATCCAGGTCGCCAACCCGAATCCGCGCATCGCGCAGGGCGCGTTCGATCGGCGCGCGCAGGCGCTCCAGCAGCGGCGTGTAGAGCTTGGCCAGTTCCTGTTGGGTGATGGTTTTCACCCATTGCTGGCCGTCGACACGCAGGGCGAATTCAGCACTGTCATCCTGGCCCAGGGCTTTGCGCACGCGCTCGGCTTCGCGGCGCAGGGCTTGCAGCACAGTGCTGGTGGGCGGGAAACCCGTGGCGTTACGTTGGCTGTCGACAAAGTGTTCGAGCAACAGGGTGTCGAAGTCTTCGCCACCGAGGAAGTTGTCGCCGGCGCTGGCGCGGACTTCCATCACCCCGTCGAACAGCTCGATGATCGACACGTCAAAGGTGCCGCCGCCGAGGTCGAAAACCAGGAACGAGGTTTCTTTATCACGCTGATGCAGGCCGTAGGCGAGGGCCGCGGCGGTCGGTTCGTTGATCAGTTTTTCAACGGTCAGCCCCGCCAATTCACCGGCGATGCGCGTGGCCTTGCGTTGGCCGTCGCTGAAGTAGGCGGGCACGCTGATCACCGCGTCGGTGACCGTTTGGCCGTAGGTACGCTCGATGTCCTCCTTGAGGCTTTTGAGCACCAGCGCCGAGAGTTCTTCGGGGCGAAACGAGCGGTCGCCCAGGCGCACTTCGGTGGCGCTGCCCATGTAGCGCTTGAACAGCGAGGTGGTCAGGTGCGGGTGGGTATGCAGGCGCTCTTTGGCGGCCTGGCCTACCAGGACGCGGCCTTGGTCATCCAGCCCGACCACGCTTGGGGTCAGCAACTGGCCCAGGGCGTTGGGCACCATTTCGGCGGCATCGCCGCGCCAGACTGCCGCAAGACTGTTGGTGGTCCCCAGGTCGATTCCTACGATCATTACGACAAGCTCCCTCTGTGGTCTGTAAGAATCTGTTACTGATTTTACCCTGAAAGGTTGAGCGATAGGCAAGGCGGGAGAGCGTTGTGGTCATAGCAAACACCGATGACCAGGCATAAAAAAACCGCTTCCAGTGAGGGAAGCGGTTTTGTCTACAGCGGTGTGATCAGAACAACTTCAACGCCGGTGCTTCTTCTTTCAACGGCTCGTTCTTCGCCGTTTGCTCGCTCCAGCCACCGCCGAGGGCCTTGTACAGGTTGACCTCGCTGGTCAACTGCGCGAGGCGGTCGGTGATCAGCGATTGCTGGGCACTGAACAGCTGGCGCTGGGCGTCGAGGAACGTCAGGTTGCTGTCGACACCAATGCGGTAGCGACGCTCGGCCAGGCGGTAGTAATCCTGGTTGGCGGCGACGAAACCACGCTGGGCCTCCAACTGCTCCTTGTAGGTCTCACGCGCGGCGAGGCCGTCGGAAACTTCCTGGAAGCCGGTCTGGATGGCCTTCTCGTAGTTTGCCACGTTGATCTCTTTCTGGATCTTCGAGTAGTCCAGGCTGGCGCGCAGGCTGCCGGCGTTGAAGATCGGGATGTTGATCTGCGGGGCGAACGACCAGGTGCCCGAGCCGCCTTTGAACAGACCGCCCAGGTCCGGGCTCATGGTCCCGGCGTTGGCTGTCAGGCTGATGCTCGGGAAGAACGCCGCACGGGCGGCGCCGATGTTGGCGTTGGCTGCCTTGAGGTTGTACTCGGCCTGCAGGATGTCGGGGCGACGCTGCAACAGGTCCGATGGCAACCCGGTCGGCACTTCGCTGAGCAGGTTATCCGACAGCGGCTTGCTGACGAGATTCGCCGGCAGGCCGGTGCCGAGTAGCAGGGTCAGGCTGTTTTCGTCCTGGGCCACCTGGCGGGTATAGCGTGCCAGGGCCACCCGGGCGTTTTCCACCGAGGTGCGCGCTTGGCTCAGGTCGAGGGCCGAGGACACGCCGACTTCGTTGCTGCGCGAGGTCAGCTTGTAGCTTTGCTCGTATGCGCCCAGGGTTTCCTGGGTCAGCTTGAGCAATTCCTTGTCGGCCTGCCAGGTCAGGTAGGCGGTGGCCACACTGGCCACCAGGCTGATCTGGGTGCTGCGCCGCGCTTCTTCGGTTGCGAAGTATTTCTGCAGCGCTTCCTCGCTCAGGCTGCGGACACGGCCGAACAGGTCCAGCTCATAGGAGCTGATGCCCAGGGTGGCCGAGTACGAACTGCTGATGCCTGCTTTACCGGTTTGCGACATGCGTGCCGGTGTCCGCTGGCGGCTGCCGCTGCCAGTGGCCGATACGGCCGGGAACAGGTCGGCGCGCTGGATGTTGTACTGCGCCGCGTAAGCATCGATGTTCAAGGCCGCGACGCGCAGGTCGCGGTTGTTCACCAGTGCGGTCTGGATCAGCTGTTGCAGGGCAGGGTCATGGAAAAACTGCTTCCAGCCCTGTTCGGCGGCGGCCTGGTTCGGAGCCTGGGCCGACGAATACGCCGGGCCCTGCGGGAACTGCGCGGCCACCGGCGCCTCGGGGCGCTGATAGTCAGGTATCAGCGAGCAGCCACTGAGCACGAATGCCGTGACGGCTAAGGAAAGTAGCGACTTGCTCATTGGCCAGCCTCTTTAGGAGTTTGCTTGGGTTCAGTCTTTTTGCGTTCGCCCATGGCGGACACGGTTGCGAAGAACAGGGGCACCCAGAATATCGCCAGGACCGTGGCGGTGATCATACCGCCGATAACGCCGGTACCGATCGCATGCTGGCTGCCTGAGCCGGCGCCCGAGGAGATCGCCAGCGGCAATACGCCGAGGATGAACGCCATGGAGGTCATGATGATCGGTCGCAGACGCATGCGCGACGCTTCGATCGCCGACTCGACAATGCCTTTGCCTTGTTCGTGAAGCTCTTTGGCGAATTCCACGATCAGGATGGCGTTCTTCGCCGCCAGGCCCACCGTCACCAGCAAGCCCACCTGGAAGAACACGTCGTTGGACAAGCCACGCAGGCTGGTGGCGATCAACGCACCCACCACACCCAGCGGCACGACGAGTACCACCGCGATCGGGATCGACCAGCTTTCGTACAGCGCCGCGAGGCAGAGGAACACCACCAGCAGCGACAGGGCGTACAGCGCAGGTGCCTGGGAGCCGGACAGGCGTTCTTCATACGACAGGCCCGTCCAGGCGTAGCCGACACCCGCCGGCAGTTGCTTGGCGATACGTTCGACTTCGGCCATGGCTTCACCGGTACTGTAGCCCGGTGCCGGGGTACCGAGGATTTCCATCGCCGCCACACCGTTGTAGCGCGAGAGTTTCGGCGAACCGAAGATCCACTTGCCCGAAGCGATGGCCGACAGCGGCACCATCTTCCCGGAGCTGCTGCGCACGAACCATTTGTTCAGGTCTTCAGGGGACATCCGGCTGGCGGCCTCACCCTGCACGTACACCTTCTTCACTCGACCACGGTCGATGAAGTCGTTGACGTAGCTGCCACCCAAGGCAATCGCCAGGGTCTGGTTGATGCTCGACAGCGTAATACCCTGGGCACTGGCCTTCTCGTCGTCGACGGTGAGCTCGTACTGCGGCTCATCGTTCACGCCGTTGGGGCGCACACCGGCGAGGATCTTGCTCTGGGCGGCCATGCCCAGGAACTGGTTGCGCGCAGCCATCAACTTGTCATGGCCGACGCCGCCCTGGTCCTGCAGGAACACGTCGAAACCGGTCGCGTTACCCAACTCCAGTACAGACGGTGGCACGATGGCAAACACCATGGCGTCCTGGAACGTCTGCATGAAGTAACCTTGGGCGCGCTTGGCGATCTCGAACACCGAGGTGGACGCGTCACGCTCATCCCACGGTTTGAGCATCACGAATGCCAGGCCCGAGCTTTGACCACGCCCCGCGAAGTTGAAGCCGTTCACGGTAAAGACCGATTTCACGCCCTTGCCTTCGCCGGGTTCGCCTTCCTTGTCTTTGAGCAGGAAGATACGCATGTCGTCGATGACTTTCTGCGTGCGCTCGGCCGTTGAGCCGACCGGCGTCTGCACCTGGGCAAAGATCACGCCCTGGTCTTCGTCGGGCAGGAACGCTGCCGGGATCCGCATGAACAACCAGATCATGCCGGCAAAGATCAGCACGTAAACGAGGAACGCCGGAATCTTGTGCCTGATCATGTTCCCCACGCCGCGCTCGTAGCTCAGTACGCTACGGTCGAAGGTGCGGTTGAACCAGCCGAAGAAACCACGCTTGGGTTGGCCGTGCGTCTCGGGGTCGATCGGCTTGAGCATGGTGGCGCACAAGGCCGGGGTGAAGATCAGCGCAACCAGTACCGACAACGCCATGGCCGAAACGATGGTGATGGAGAACTGTTTGTAGATCACACCGGTGGAGCCGCCGAAGAATGCCATCGGCAACAGTACCGCCGACAGCACCAGGGCAATACCCACCAGGGCGCCCTGGATCTGGCCCATGGACTTGACCGTCGCCTCTTTCGGCGACAGGTGCTCCTCGGCCATCACCCGCTCGACGTTTTCCACCACGACGATGGCGTCGTCCACCAGCAAGCCGATGGCCAGGATCATGCCGAACATGGTCAGGGTGTTGATGGTGAAGCCGAACGCGGCCAGGATCCCGAAGGTACCCAGCAATACCACCGGTACAGTCATGGTGGTGATGATGGTGGCGCGGAAGTTCTGCAGGAACAGGAACATCACCAGGAACACCAGCACGATCGCCTCGACCAGAGTGTGTACCACACCGGAAATCGATTCGGTCACCACTGGAGTGGTGTCATACGGCACCACCGCCTTCATGCCTGGCGGGAAGAACGGTTCCAGGGACGCGACCGTGGCACGGATGGCCTTGGCGGTGTCCAGGGCGTTGGCGCCGGAGGCCAGCTTGATCGCCATACCGGACGCCGGGTTGCCGTTGAACTGCGCGCTGATGCTGTAGGTCTGGCCGCCCAGCTCGATACGCGCGACGTCCTTCAAGCGAACCTGTGAACCGTCGGTGTTGACCTTCATCAGGATATTGCCGAACTGCTCAGTGGTCTGCAGGCGGGTCTTACCGATGATGGTCGCGTTCAATTGGGTGCCGGGCAGGGCAGGCAGGCCGCCCAATTGGCCGGTGGCCACTTGTACGTTCTGTGCCGAGATCGCGGTGCTGACGTCTACCGGGGTCAACTGATAGTTGTTCAGCTTGGCCGGATCGAGCCAGATACGCATGGCGTACTGCGAACCGAATACCTGGAAGTCACCTACACCCGCAGTACGGGAAATCGGGTCCTGGATGTTGGACACGATGTAGTTGGACAGGTCGTCCTTGGTCATGCTGCCGTCTTCCGACACCAGACCGATCACCATCAGGAAGTTCTTCACCGACTTGGTCACGCGGATACCCTGCTGCTGCACTTCTTGCGGCAGCAGCGGGGTCGCCAGGTTCAGTTTGTTCTGCACCTGGACCTGGGCGATGTCCGGGTTGGTACCCTGGTTGAACGTCACGGTGATGGTCATGCTGCCGTCGGAGTTACTGTCCGATGACACATAACGCAGGTTGTCGATACCGTTGAGCTGTTGTTCGATCACCTGCACCACGGTGTCCTGCACGGTTTGTGCGGATGCACCTGGGTAGGTCACCTGGATATCAATGGCGGTCGGCGCAATCGCCGGGTACTGGTTGATGGGCAACTTCAGGATCGACAGTGCCCCGACCAGCATGATCACCAGGGCAATCACCCAGGCGAAAATGGGACGGTCGATAAAAAATTTCGACATGGATTACTCCCCTTTGCCAGCAGCAGCGGCAGCAGGAGCGGCGGTACCGGCAGGCTGGGCGTTGTCGGCGTCCTTGACCTTGACCTGGACGCCCGGCTTGACGTACTGCAAGCCTTCGGTGATCACACGGTCACCGGCGTTCAAGCCTTTTTCCACCAGCCAGTAAGCGCCGGCGGTGCGGTTGGCGACCAGCACGCGCTGCTCAACTTTGTTGTCCGCGTTGACCACCAACGCCGTCGGGATACCCTTGAGGTCTCGGGTCACGCCTTGCTGCGGTGCCAGGATCGCCTTGCTGTTCACACCGGCTTGCAACTGGGCGTGTACGAACATGCCAGGCAGCAGGGTGTGGTCAGGGTTGGGGAACACGGCGCGCAGGGTGACCGAACCGGTGGTCTGGTCAACCGACACTTCGGAGAACTCCAGTTTGCCGTCCAGGCCATAGCTGCTGCCGTCTTCCAGGGTCAGCTTGACCTTGGCGGCATTGGCGCCGGCTTTCTCCAGTTGGCCGCTTTCCAGGTCGCGGCGCAGTTTCAGCATTTCAGCCGAAGACTGCGTGACGTCGACGTAGATCGGGTCCAGTTGCTGGATCACCGCCATGGCATCGGCCTGGGCATTGCTGACCAGCGCGCCTTCGGTGACCGAGGAACGCCCGATACGCCCGGAGATCGGCGCGAACACCTTGGTGTAGCGCACGTTGATCTGGGCGGTTTGCACATTGGCTTCGGCGGTCATGCGGTTGGCCACGGCCGTGTCGTATTCCTGACGGCTGACGGCTTGCTCATCGACCAACTGCTTGTAGCGGTCGGAGATCGACTTGGTCTGGGACAGGCTGGCCTGTGCGCTTTTCAGGGTGGCGTCATAGACCGACGGATCGATCTGATAAAGCTGCTGGCCTTCTTTCACATCCCCGCCTTCCTTGAACAGGCGCTTGAGGATGATGCCATTGACCTGCGGACGGACTTCCGCGATGCGGTAGGCGGTGGTGCGGCCTGGCAGCTCGGACGTCAGGGTAAAGGCTTGCGGTTGAAGGGTGACCACGCCGACCAGAGGAGTTTGCGCGGGCGGAGCCGCCTCTTCCTTTTTGCATCCGCTGAGCAGCGATGCCAGGGCGACGGCAGTGACCAGAGCGGTAACAGCTGGCTTAAGTTGCATGAAGATCCTCGGGTCAGGCGCGCAGACTGCGCACAAGAAGGGTGGAAGGGTAAAAAACAAGCTGTGAGTAGATAAGTAGCTTGCTACGCAATATACTTACGTTCATGGTTGTTTGTAAACTCTTGACAGGCTTCGCGCGGTATTGACACAGCGCCGCCCCGAGCCTCGATTTTAGTCCGTTCGGCGCCCATGACGGTGTCGTCCCACAATTATTCAGATGCTCGTTAGCGCCTATTAAAGCAGCGTTACCGATAGTCCCACATGTTTTGATTGAGGTTTTATTGCCATGGTCCGTCGCACCAAAGAGGAAGCTCAGGAAACGCGCAGCCAGATTCTCGACGCTGCTGAGCAGGCCTTTTATGAGCGGGGTGTAGCGCGGACCACACTGGCGGACATCGCCGCGCTGGCCGGGGTAACGCGAGGCGCCATCTATTGGCACTTCAGCAATAAGTCCGACCTGTTGCAGGCATTGCTCGAGACCCTGCACGAACCCCTGGACGAGCTGGCCAGGGCCAGTGAAAGCGAGGATGAAGTCGACCCGCTGGGGTGTATGCGCAAGCTGCTGATTCATCTGTTCCATCAAGTGGTCCTGGACCCGAAAACCCGGCGCATCAACGAAATCCTGATTCATAAGTGCGAGTTCACCGATGAGATGTGCGACATGCGCCGTCAACGCCAGACCCACAGCCTGGAGTGCAACCTGCGTATCAGCCTGACCTTGCGTAACGCGGTCCATCGCGGGCAACTCCCGGAAAACCTCGACACCACGCGCGCAGCAGTGTGCATTCATGCCTACATCAATGGCTTGTTGGGCCAATGGCTGCTGGTGCCGGACAGTTTTGAGCTGCACCAGGAGGCTGAGCGTTGGGTCGATGCAGGGCTGGACATGCTGCGCTTGAGCCCTAGCCTGCGCAATTAAGTCAAAATATGTAATTGCATCCAATTGTTTCAACAGTAAAGCCTAAGGGCGGGCAATCGTCCTGCTGACTTATTGGTGGGATGACTTTATATACGGGCTGGCGGGTGGTTGAAAGATAGCCGCCTAAGTATTTTGTAGCGTTTTTGTTGCAAGGCTGTGAAGGAATGTTTCTCCGGACCGCTGAGATCTAATGTGGGAGGGAGCAAGCCCTCTCCCACATTTGATCCGGGGTGTTTTCCCGATCGGCGAAAAAAAGCCCCGGTTCTTGCGAGCCGGGGCTTTTTCGTTTCAACGCATCATAGCGCCAGGGTCGGGTAGTCGATGTAACCGACCGGGCCCTTGGCATAGAAGGTTTCCGGGTGCGCCTGGTTCAGCGGCGCATCGGCTTTCAAGCGTGCCGGCAGGTCCGGGTTGGCAATGAACGGCACGCCAAAGGCCACCGCATCCGCCTTGCCCGAGGCCAGCCAGGCGTTGGCGCTGTCCTTGGTAAAGCGTTCGTTGGCGATGTACACGCCGCCGAAGGCTTCTTTCAATTGCGGGCCGAGGCTGTCAGCGCCTTCTTTTTCACGCGAGCAGATAAAGGCGATGCCGCGTTTGCCCAGTTCGCGGGCGACGTAGGTGAAGGTTTCGGCCAGGTTGTCGTCACCCATGTCGTGGGAATCGGCGCGCGGTGCCAGGTGGACGCCCACGCGGCCGGCGCCCCAGACTTCGATGGCGGCGTCGGTCACTTCCAGCAGCAGGCGCGCGCGGTTTTCCAGGGAGCCGCCGTAGTTGTCGGTGCGATGGTTGGTGCTGCTTTGCAGGAACTGGTCGAGCAGGTAGCCGTTGGCGCCGTGGATTTCCACGCCGTCGAAACCGGCGGCCTTGGCGTTCTCGGCACCGGTGCGGTAGGCGTCGACGATGTCGGCGATTTCAGCGGTTTCCAGGGCGCGAGGCGTTGGGTAGTCGGCCAGCGGGCGGACCAGGCTGACGTGGCCTTTAGGCTGGATCGCACTCGGTGCCACCGGGGGTTCACCGTTCAGGTAAGAAGGGTGGGAGATCCGGCCGACGTGCCACAGTTGCAGGAAGATCTTGCCGCCCGCGGCATGTACGGCCTTGGTCACATTGGCCCAGCCACGTACCTGATCGTTGGACCAGATGCCCGGGGTGTCCGGGTAGCCCACGCCCATCGGCGTCACGGACATGGCTTCGCTGAGGATCAGCCCGGCGGAGGCGCGTTGTACGTAGTACTCGGCCATCAGCGCATTGGGCACGCGACCGGCGTCGGCACGGCAGCGGGTCAGCGGCGCCATGATGATGCGGTTCGACAGTTCCAGGTCGCCCAGTGTGATCGGATCGAAAATAGTCGTCATGGGATAACACCCTTCTCTTTAAGTTGATCAGTTGGTCGCAGGGGCCAGGTCGGCATCGCCGCTCTGACGGAAAGTGATCAGGGTCACCAGCAGCGCGAGGATCGCCAGGGCCGCGGCGGCCAGGGGCACGCTGGTCAGGCCGAAACCGTGGGCAATCACGCTGCCGCCGACCCAGGCGCCGAGGGCATTGCCGATGTTGAAGGCGCCGATGTTCAAGGTGGACACCAGGTTCGGCGCGGCCTTGCCGAAGGTCACCACGTTGATCTGCAGCGCGGGCACGGCGGCAAACGAGGCGGTGGCCCAGAGGAACAAGGTGATTTCGGTCGGGATCACCGCGATGCTGGTCCAGGTCAGCGCGGTGGAGACCACCGCCATGCTGATGAACACGCCGATCAGGGTGGCGGCCAGGCGTTTGTCCGCCAGCTTGCCGCCGATGATGTTGCCCACGGTGAGGCCCAGGCCGATCAGCAGCAGGGTCCAGGTCACGCCCTTGGGCGATACGCCGGTGACGTCGCCGAGCAGCGGCGCGACATACGTGAAGAGGGTGAACATGGACGCGGCGAACAGCGCAGTCATGGTCAGCGACAACCAGATGCCGGCGCCCTTGAGGGCGGCCAGTTCGGCGCGCATGTCGAGTTTTTCTTCATCGCGCTTGGCCGGCAGGAAGCGGATCAGGCCGATCAACGCGATCACGCCGATCACGGTCACCGCCCAGAAGGTCGAGCGCCAGCCGGCTTCCTGGCCCAGCGCCGTACCCAAGGGCACGCCCAGTACGTTGGCCAGGGTCAGGCCGGTGAACATCAAGGCCACGGCGGACGCACGCTTGTTGGCCGGCACCAGGTTGGCGGCGACCACCGAACCGATCCCGAAGAACGCACCGTGGCACAGCGCAGTGACCACGCGGGCAAACATCAGCACGTTGTAGTCGCTGGCCAGGGCGCAGAGCAGGTTGCCGATAATGAAAATGCCCATCAACGCGACCAGCGCGGCCTTGCGTGGCAGCCTGGCGGTGGCCAGCGCCATGAACGGCGCGCCGATGGCCACGCCGAGGGCGTAGCCGGTCACCAGCCAGCCGGCGCCGGGAATCGACACGCCCAAGTCCGCCGCCACATCGGGCAGCAAGCCCATGATGACGAACTCGGTGGTGCCGATGGCGAAGGCGCTCAGGGCGAGGATGAGGAGCGAGAGGGGCATGTGCGTGTCCTTGTTACAGTGGTGCGCGGATTTCAGAACTGAGCTCAGTGATGAGCGCAGTGAGGAAGGCTTGGATCGTTTCCTCGTTGCGTTTGAAAAAGTGCCACTGCCCGGCCTTCTGGCTGCTGATCAATCCCGCCCGTTGCAAGGTCGCCAGGTGCGCCGACACGGTCGACTGGGACAAGCCGCAGCGCTGGTCGATCTGCCCGGCGCAGATGCCGTATTCGTGGTTGTGCAGTTGCTCGGGGAATTGCACTTTCGGGTCTTTCAGCCAAGTGAGGATGTCTCGCCGTACTGGGTGCGCCAGGGCTTTTATTATTTCGTCGAGGTCGATGGACATGGCGGTTGCTCGGTGTCGTAAAGCGTTATATCGCGATGAGGCGAACTTTAAATCGGTATATCCCGATATTCCAATATGATTTCGGTCTTAGGCCAGACTGAATCGGTATATCGGGTTATAACGATGCGTTGACGGCAGTGATAGACTGCACACCATGAATTATCTCGCACATCTGCACCTGGGCGGCCAACTTCCTGCGCAACTGCTGGGCAGCCTCTATGGCGACTTCGTCAAAGGTCGCCTGCAAGGCCAGTTCAGCCCGCCGATCGAAGCGGCCATCCAGTTGCATCGTTCCATCGACCGTTTCACCGACAGCCATCCGCAGGTCGGCGAAGCGTTGTCGCGCTTTAGCCTGACGCGCCGGCGTTATGCCGGGATCGTCCTCGACGTGTTTTTCGATCACTGCCTGGCGCGGGATTGGGCGCTGTATGCCGAGCAGCCCCTGGAACACTTCACCTCCCAGGTGTACCGCTTGCTGGCGGCCGAACCGCAGTTGCCGGGGCGGCTGGCGCAGATTGCGCCGTACATGGCGGCGGATGATTGGCTGGGCTCATACCGCGAGTTCGCGGTGATGGAGCCGGTATTGCGGGGGATCTCGCGGCGCCTGACGCAGCCTGAGGAACTGGGCCATGCGATGCAGGAATTGCGCACGTTATACGAACCGTTGAGTGAAGACTTCCGGCTGTTTTATCCAGAGTTGCAAAAATTTGCCCAAGCCCAGCTGACCACTGAGATCTAAATGTGGGAGGGAGCTTGCTCCCGATGGCGGTGGTTCAGTCAGCACATGCATTGACTGACACACCGCCATCGGGGGCAAGCCCCCTCCCACATTGTTGACTGTGCTCGCTTCAGGCTGCGAATGCCGGCCGAACCGCAATCTGCTCTGCTTCCGGCAGCGGCCCGAACAACGCCTTCTGCACCGCCTGCTGCGCCTGGAACGCCAGCGCCGCGCGTTCCTGCCCGGCACAGGCAATCGGCGTGAGCACATGGATTTCCACATCGCCCTGGTCGTTGGCAAACAGGCGCATCAGGTGCGAGAGCAAATCGTCATCGCCAATGAACGGCGCCAGCGGGTCCACTTGCCCATCGCGCAGATACCGGATCGCCACCGGTTGCAGCGACACATCCGCCTCGATCGCACTGGCCAGCAGGCGCCCGTGAAAGGTACGCAGGCTGCGCCCGTCGGTGGTGGTGCCTTCGGGGAACATCAGCAGCGGGTGTTGCTGCTCCAGGTGACGGGTCATCTGTTTGCGGATCAGTTGGCTGTCGCCTGAACCGCGGCGAATAAACAGGCTACCGGCCTTTGCCGCCAACCAGCCGGCCACCGGCCAGGTGCGGACTTCGGCCTTGGACAAGAACGACATCGGCGTGACCATGCCCAGCAGCGGGATGTCGGTCCAGGACACGTGATTGCTCACCCACAGCATCGGTGTCTGCGGCAATTCACCGTGTACCGTCACGCGAAAGGGCAGGGCGTTGGTCAGCCGCGACATAAAGAACCGCGACCAACGCTGACGGCGCACCATCGAGTTGGCCACCCCCAGGCGCTCGAACACACCGAACACACTGGCCATGCTCAAGCCCAGCGCCACCACCAACAGTACCCGGGCGATCCGCGCGTACACGCGCACGCGGCCCATCACATGGCCGCCTTGAAGTGGCGCGCATAGCGCGGGCACAGCTCATCGCGCTTGAGCAGAATGAACACGTCGGCCACCTGGAAATCTTCATCCCAGCACGGCTCGCCGCAGATCTTCGCGCCCAGGCGCATATACGCCTTGAGCAGCGGCGGCATTTCCGCGATGACGTTGGACGGCAGGTCCAGCGCCGGCAGCGGTTTTTTCGGCTCGGCGCGCAGGTGTTCGTTGCACAGGTAGCGTTCGCGCAGGCGCTGCATGATCGCGTGGGCCTGGATGCCGCCATCGTGCATCGGGATGCTCGCGCAACCCATCAGGTAGCTGTAGCAGCCCTCGTTGAGCACTTCGGCCAACTCGCCCCACAGCACTGCGATGGTGCCGCCGTTGCGGTAGGCCGGGTCGACGCAGGTGCGGCCGATTTCCAGGATCGGGCCCTGCAAGTGCAGCAGGCCATGCAGGCTGAATTCTTCTTCGCTGTAGAACCGGCCCAGGGTGCTGGCGGCCTGGTGATCGAGCAAACGGGTGGTGGCCACCAGTCGACCGCTGTTCAAATCCCGCACGCCAATGTGGCTGCAGTGAACATCATAGTCATCCATGTCCAGGCCCAGTTCCGCGCCTTTCAGCTTGGCGTTGAACTCGCCGCTGAACACGTTGAACCGCAGGGCCTGGGCTTCTTGCAAAGCCTGGGCGCCGATCAGGCGTTCGGCTTGCAGACGGCGTTCATTGCCGGTGTCGCTGATGCGGGCGATCTGAGTCATGGCGAATCTCCGAGTGCCAGCCACGTTCCGGCCGGTCGACTTGTTTGTCCAAACTCAGGCTATGTAGGCTCGGTGTCATCTCCATGAAGTTACGGTGACGCTTAGATGACAGGCACTTATGTCGCCAATCTGTCATCGGCCTCGGCTAGGCTCGCGGGCTTGAATGGCCCCTTGAGTTCGTGTCCATGGTCAGAGGCTTGTTGTGCGTTGCCCTGTTGTTAGCCACCGTCACCACCCGCGCCGAAACCTGGCCTGACAAAGACTGGGCCAAGGGCACGCCGATCGAAGGTCCCGCTGTCGATGCCCTGAATGCCTATGCGTTTCCCCGGCGTGACGACGCCACGCGCCAAGGCATCCGCACCGACGCGCTGCTGGTGATCCGCGATGGCGAAGTCATCTACGAGCGCTACGCCATGCCCACCACCGCGAGCACGCCGCACCTGACCTGGTCGGTCAGCAAAAGCCTGATGGCCACCGTGCTGGGCGTGGCCTACGGCGAAAGCCGCTTCAAACTGAGCGACCCCGCCGCACGTTTCTACCCGCCGATGAAACAGCATCCAAGCGTGACGATGGCCGACTTGCTGCACTGGGCCTCGGGCCTCGATTGGCAGGAAGATTACGAATATGCCCCGCTGAAATCCTCGGTCGTCGCGATGCTCTACACCCGCGGCCGCGCCGACATGGCGGAGTTCGTCGCCGGCATGCACACCGCCCGCGCGCCGGGCGAGGCCTTCCGTTATTCCAGCGGCGACAGCAACCTGCTCTCCGCCGCGCTCAAGGGCATGCTCGGCCACAAGGCCTACATGAGCTACCCGTGGGATGCGCTGTTCAAGCCGCTGGGCATTCACAACGCCACTTGGGAAACCGATGCCGATGAAACCTTCGTCGCCTCGTCCTACGCCTACCTCACCGCCCGCGACCTGGCGCGCGTCGGCCTGCTGATGGCGCGCGACGGTCGCTGGCGGGAGCAACAGTTGGTGCCGAAAGCCTGGGTCGATTTCAATCGACAACCGTTCGATCACTACAAGGCCGGCCAGGACGAAGCCATGCCCGGCGGCCATTGGTGGCTCAACCGCGCCGTGCAGGGCGCCCCAAGACCCTGGCCCGACGCCCCCGCCGACACCTTCGCCGCCCTCGGCCACTGGGGCCAGGCGCTGTATGTCATGCCCGACGAACATCTGGTGATCGTGCGCTACGGCGATGACCGCGATGACAGCTACCGCCACAACGAACTGCTCAAACGCGTGCTGGCGGCGGTGCAGCCATGATCCGCCGTCGGCCGTTTACCAGTCTTTTTCTGCTGCTGTTGCTCGCCGTGCTGGGCTGGGGCTGGCACGAGCGCGTCAACCTGCAAGCCTTCCCCGACATCATCGCGGCGTATACGGCCAAGGAGTACTGCTCGTGCCGGTATGTGCAGAATAATCCCGCCGAGTATTGCCGGGGGTATGTGAAGCAGTACGTGCCGATCAGTGCGTTCACCGATGACCCGGAGCGCAGTGAAGTCAGCGCCAGTGGATTGGGGCGTACCCATACGGCCAGATGGTTGGGCGAACATCAGGGCTGCCGCCTCAACCCCTGACACGTCATCTCCGAGGTGGGGGTGGCTTTGTCAGCTACATTGCGCCCGGCAGGCGGCACAGTTAAGGTTCGTTCAGGTTTTCCGCCCCACGAGTCTTTAATGTTCAACGCGTCTGTCATCAAACCCCTGGCCTTCGCCCTGCTGGCCGCCGCCGCCGTGCCTGCCCACGCGGACTGGTACCTGGACAACGAGTCCTCGCGGCTGTCGTTCGTCACCACCAAAAACACCGAGATTGCCGAGGTGCAGCGCTTCCTGGTGCTGCACGGCAAGGTCGACCGCAACGGTGCGGCGCAGGTGGAAGTGGAGTTGGAGTCGGTCAACAGCGGCATCCCGCTGCGCGATGAGCGCATGCGCAATCAACTGTTCGAGATCAAGACCTTCCCCGAAGCGCTGATCAGCACGCAGATCAACCTGCAACCGATCAACGACCTGGCCCCCGGCGCGCAGTTGGAGTTGCGCCTGCCATTAAGCGTCACGCTGCATGGCAAGACCCACACCTACAACGCCGAGCTGTTGGCCACGCGCCTGGATGATCGGCGTTTCCAGGTGGTGACCCTGGAACCGCTGGTGTTGCGCGCCGAGGATTTTGAGCTGGTGCCGGGTGTGACGGCGTTGCGCAACGCGGCTGGGCTGGCGTCGATCAGTTTGGCGGTGCCGGTGGGTGCGGTACTGATCTTTACGGCGCGCTGACATGAGCGGCGCAGTGTTCCCGTGGCGCAGCGCCAACCGTTTCGAGTTGTTGATCGACGGGCCGAGCTTTTTCCCGCAAATGCTGGTGGACATTGCCCGGGCAGAGCATCAGGTGGATCTGGAGTTATACCTGGTGGAAGCCGGCGCCTGCGCCGAAGTCTTGGTGCAGGCGCTGGCGCAGGCGGCTGAGCGGGGCGTGCGGGTGCGCTGCCTGTTCGATGATTACGGCAGCCTGGCGTTCACCCTCGGGTTGCGTAAGCGCCTGACCGACGCCGGTGTGGAACTGCGCTTTTACAATCGCCTGGAATGGCGGCGCTGGATGGGCAACCTGTACCGCGACCACCGCAAATTATTGCTGGTCGATCAAGGCATCGCCGTGGTCGGCGGTACCGGCGTCACCGATGAGTTCTGGACACCGGGGCAGGACAGCGCCGACTGGCATGAAGTGATGGTGCAGATCGACGGCCCGCTGGTGCTCGACTGGCAAGCGCTGTTCGACCGGCAATGGTTGGCCAACGACGACCGCCGCGCCTGGAAACCGGCCACCCATTTCGGCTTGCCGCACTTGCCCAAAGTACCGCCGACCGGGTCTGGTCTCGGCCGTGTTGCCTATGCCGACGCGCGCCAACACCGCGATATTCTGCACTCGCTGATCCGCGCGCTGAGCAGCGGCCACCGGCGCATCTGGTTGGCGACCCCGTATTTCCTGCCCACCTGGGGCGTGCGTCGGGCCTTGCGCCGGGCGGCGGGGCGCGGCGTGGACGTGCGCTTGCTGCTGACCGGCCCGCGTACCGATCACCCGTCCGTGCGCTACGCCGGGCACCGTTATTACCCGCGTTTGCTGCGCTCGGGCGTGCAGATATTTGAATACCAGCCGTGCTTCCTGCACCTGAAGATGGTCTTGGTGGACGATTGGGTCAGCATCGGCTCGTGCAACTTCGACCACTGGAATTTGCGCTTCAACCTGGAAGCCAACCTCGAAGCGTTGGACCCTGCGCTGACGCTGGCCGTGGCCGGCAGTTTCGAACGGGATTTTGCCCAGAGCCAGGCGGTGAGCCTGGAGGCGTGGAAGTCGCGGCCGTTATGGCGGCGGGTGAAGCAGCGGGTGTGGGGGTGGATCGATCGGTTGGTGGTGAACCTGCTCAATCGACGCGACTGACGCGCCCAACTCACCCAACGCGCTCAACGCGCTTAATTCGCTCAATTCGCTTAACTGTAGGAGCGAGCTTGCTCGCGAAAAACCTGAGAACAACGCGTTCATTCAGCATGAGCGCGTCATCGTTAACGGTCTTCGCGAGCAAGCTCGCTCCTACAGAGGGCGGGGGCGGGCGTTAGAGCAGCTCGAAGGTCTGCTGCTGCACATCCTGGGAGTCCAAGCCGATCTGCACATTGAACTCACCCGGTTCCGCCGCGAACTTGAGCTGGCTGTTGTAGAACTTCAAGTCCTCTTCGGTAATGGTGAAGTGCAACGTGCGCTCTTCGCCGGCCTTGAGCATGACTTTCTGGAAGTTCTTCAGCTCCTTGATCGGGCGGATCATCGAGCCGGCCACGTCCTGGATATACAGCTGCACCACGGTTTCGCCGTCGACCTTGCCGGTGTTTTTCACGGTGACGCTGGCGTCGAGCTTACCGCTCTTGTTCAGGGTGGTGGACGACAGCGCCATGTCCGACAGGCTGAACGTGGTGTAGCTCAAGCCATAGCCGAACGGGAACAGTGGCCCGGTGGTGTCATCGAAGTACTGCGAGGTGTAGTTACCCGGCTTGCCTGGGGTAAACGGCCGGCCGATGGTCAGGTGGTTGTAGTAGGTCGGAATCTGCCCCACCGAACGTGGGAACGTGATCGGCAGCTTGCCCGACGGGTTGTAGTCACCGAACAGCACGTCGGCGATGGCGTTGCCGCCTTCGGTGCCGGCGAACCAGGTTTCCAGGATCGCGTCGGCTTGCTGGTTTTCTTCGAGAATCGACAGCGGACGGCCGTTCATCAGCACCAGCACCAGTGGCTTGCCGGTGGCTTTGAGGGCCTTGATCAGGTCGCGCTGGCTTTGTGGGATGTTCAGGTCGGTGCGGCTGGACGATTCGTGGGACATGCCACGGGACTCGCCCACGGCAGCGACCACCACATCGGCATCCTTGGCGGCCTTGACCGCTTCGTCGATCATCACCTGGGCCGGGCGGGTGTCATCCACCACTTCCGGGGCATCGAAGTTGAGGAAGTTGAGGTAGTCGACCACGGCCTTGTCGTTGGTGATGTTGGCGCCACGGGCATAGATGATCTTGCCCTTTTCACCGATCACCGCGTTGAGGCCGTCGAGCAGGGTCACCGATTGTGCCGGCTTACCGGCGGCGGCCCAGCTGCCCATCATGTCGATGGGGGCCTTGGCCAGTGGGCCGACCAGGGCGATGGTCGCGGATTTTTTCAGCGGCAGGGTGTCGTTCTGGTTCTTCAGCAGGACCATGCTGCGGCGTGCTATGTCACGTGCATCGGTGCGGTGCAGACGGCTTTCGGCGTTGGTGTCGGCCGGGTCGTCCTCGGCCTTGCCGATGCGCAGGTACGGGTCTTTGAACAGGCCCATGTCGTACTTGGCGCCGAGCACTTCACGCACGGCGTTGTCGATGTCGCTCTGCTCGATCTCGCCGGACTTGAGCAGCCCCGGCAATTCCTTGCCATACAGCGAGTCGTTCATGCTCATGTCGATGCCGGCCTTGATCGCCAGCTTGGCGGCTTCACGCCCGTCCTTGGCCACGCCGTGCTTGATCAGCTCGAAGATCGCGCCGTGGTCGCTGACGGCCAGGCCCTTGAAGCCCCAGTCCTTGCGCAGCAGGTCGTTCATCAGCCAGGTGTTGGCGGTGGCGGGCACGCCGTTGATCGAGTTGAGCGCGACCATCACACCGCCGGCACCGGCCTTGATCGCCGCGTGGTAGGGCGGCAGGTAGTCCTGGTACATCTTGACCGGGCTCATGTCGACCACGTTGTAGTCGCGACCGCCTTCCACCGCACCGTACAGGGCGAAGTGCTTGACGCTGGCCATGATGCTGTCGGCATTCGCCGCGCTGCTGCCCTGGAAGGCCTTGACCATCACTTCGGCGATGCGCGACACCAGGTAGGTGTCTTCACCGAAGCCTTCGGAGGTGCGGCCCCAGCGCGGGTCGCGGGAGATGTCGACCATCGGCGCGAAGGTGATGTCGAGGCTGTCGGCCGCGGCTTCCTGGGCGGCAATGCGCCCGGAGCGGCCGATGGCGTTCATGTCCCAGCTGGACGCCAGGGCCAGGCTGATCGGGAAAATCGTGCGGTGGCCGTGGATCACGTCGTAGGCGAAGAACATCGGGATCTTCAACCGGCTGCGCATGGCCGCGTCCTGCATCGGACGGTTTTCCGGGCGGGTGATGGAGTTGAAGGTGCCACCGATGCGGCCGGCGGCGATTTCCTTGCGGATCAGCTCGCGGGGCATTTCCGGGCCGATGCTGATCAGGCGCAATTGGCCGATCTTTTCATCGAGGGTCATCTGCTTGAGCAGGTCGCTGACGAAGGCGTCCTTGTCTTTAAGCGCAGCAGGCTTTGTTTCTGCCCAGACGGGGTGGGTGGCCAGAGTGGCAACAAGGCCGAGCAAACACAGCTTCTTCATGAATATCCTTTTTCGGCGCACTGCACAGCGGTTAGGCTGATCGGCCAAAATGTGGGGAGCGTCTATTGTTGTTCGGGTGTCGTTCAGAAAAATGCAGCACACTCTGAACTCTTTATCGCGCTGGGCATCTTTTTAGCTGATTGGCTCGATGCATTCCAGTAGTGGGGGCGGATTATGCCCCATGTGCGCGGTTTATAGGGCGAGTCGTCAAATTCCATCAAGGTTGGGCAGGAGAAACACCATGCAAGCAGCACAAGGTTACCGCTGGGGCTTGAAGGCCGCGGCTTTGCTATTGATCAGCACAGTGCTGAGCGGTTGCGGCATCAACACCATTCCGACCCTGGATGAACAGGCCAAGGCGGCCTGGGGCCAGGTGCAGAACCAGTATCAACGGCGTGCCGACCTGATCCCCAACCTGGTGGAAGTGGTCAAGGGTTACGCAACCCATGAACAAGACACCCTCACCGCAGTGATTGAAGCGCGGGCCAAGGCCACGTCGATCCAGGTCGACGCCAGCACCCTCGACAACCCGGAAAAACTCAAGCAGTTCCAGCAAGCCCAGGACGGTTTGAGCAGTGCGCTCAGCCGCTTGATGGTGGTGTCCGAGCGCTACCCGGACCTGAAGGCCAACCAGAACTTCCTGGCCCTGCAGTCGCAACTGGAAGGCACGGAAAACCGTATCGCCGTGGCGCGTCGCGACTTTATCCAGGCGGTGCAGGCGTACAACACCGAGATCCGCACGTTCCCGGGGCGCCTGTGGCACAGCGTGATGTACAGCGATCTGCCGATCCGCGCCACGTTTGAAGCCACCACTGCCGATGCCGATAAAGCGCCGCAAGTGAAGTTCAAATAAAGCTGCATTGAGGTGTCGATGCGTTTATTACGGATAGGCCTGGCGCTGTGGCTGTTGGCCTGCGCGGGCGTGGCCCAGGCGGCGTTGACCTTCCCGGCGTTGACCGGGCGGGTGGTGGACACTGCGCAGATGATCGACCCGGCGGTGCGCGAGCAGTTGACCCAGCAATTGCAGGCGCTGGAGCAAAGCCGTGGCGACCAGATCGTGGTGGTCACCGTGCCTGACCTGCAGGGCGTGCCGATTGAAGACTACGGTTATCAGTTGGGGCGCCAGTGGGGCATCGGCCAGAAGGGCAAGGACAACGGTGCGCTGTTGATCGTCGCCCGCGATGAGCGCAAATTGCGCATCGAAGTCGGTTATGGCCTGGAAGGCACGCTGACCGATGCGCAGTCGTGGGTGATCATCAATCAGGTGATTGCGCCCAAGTTCAAGGCCGGCAAGTTCAGCCAGGGCATCAGCGACGGCGTCGCCGCGATGATCCAGGTGGTGGGCGGCGAGCCGCTGGCGGTGCCGGCCCATGTGGTGGATGCCAACTTCGCCAAGGATAATCCGGGGTTTTCCATCGGCTTGTTCGTCCTGCTGATCGGCGTGTTGTGGCTGTGCAATCGCCTGGGCCTGCCCGTGTGGGCGATCCTGTTGGCGATTCTCAGCAGCAGTGGCCGTGGCGGTGGGGGAGGCGGCGGCGGTGGCGGTGGTTTTCGCGGCGGCGGTGGCGGTTTCGGCGGTGGCGGGGCTTCGGGCGGCTGGTGATGACAATAACTAAAAACGAGCGTTTACAACCATGGCACTACTGACTGAACACGAACAACGCCAGGTCGCCGAAGCGATCGCCCGGGTCGAGCGACAGACCGACGCCGAGCTGGTGACCGTGCTGGCCGCGCGTGCCGACGATTACGCCTACATCCCGTTGCTGTGGGCCAGCCTGATCGCGTTGGTGGTGCCGGGGGTGGTGCATTACTTCTCGGGCTACCTGAGCATGTACACCTTGTTGTTGGCGCAGTGGGCGACATTCATCGTGCTGTGCCTGGTGTTTCGCCTGCCCAAGGTCACCACGCGGCTGATCCCCCGCTCGGTACGCCACTGGCGCGCGTCGAACCTGGCGCGGCGTCAGTTCCTCGAGC
Source organism: Pseudomonas sp. Y39-6 (assembly GCF_023651955.1). Lineage (NCBI taxonomy): Bacteria > Pseudomonadati > Pseudomonadota > Gammaproteobacteria > Pseudomonadales > Pseudomonadaceae > Pseudomonas > Pseudomonas sp. Y39-6. The sequence continues at coordinate 1,715,865 of NZ_CP069594.1, forward strand.
AGAACCTGCACCACACGCTGGGCGGCACCGGGGTGTTGATTTTTGTCAGCGAGGCCGAGCGCTATGTGGAGATCCTGGTGGATAACGGGATTTCCAAACGCCTGGATGACAGCAGTTGGGATGGTATCGTCAAGGCGTTTACCCAGCAGGTGAAACAGGGCCAGACGTTGGCCGGGTTCATTGCCTGCATCGAAGCCAGCGGAGAGTTGCTCAAGGTGCATGTGCCGCTGACGCACGCGCGCAATGAATTGCCCAATCGCCTGATCGTGCTCGAATAACCCATGTGGGAGGGGGCTTGCCCCCGATGGCGGTGAGTCAGTCAACATCTTCATGGCTGACCCACTGCTATCGGGGGCAAGCCCCCTCCCACATTTGGATCTGCGGTGGGGCCCCCAATCTTACCGTTGATCAAATAACCCCGTGCCCTCAGCCCCCATCCCCCCTAAAATGCCCGGCATTCCCAGCCCGAGGCGTTTTTGTTCATGTCCGTCACCGCTCAACCTGCCCGCCCTGCGCCGGATCATCACGCCCAGTTCATCGAACTGCTCAGCGCAAGCCTTGCGCACAACGCCTTTATCAAACTGGTGCTGGCCAAGTACGTCGGTGAGGAAGCCGAGCTGCAACGGCTGATCATCAAGGCGGTGACGGTCAAGGAGCAGCCCTGCCTGTCCTTCGTCTACCGCTACAAAACCCGCGACATCACCAAGAACCTCCCGGTGGCCGACGGTGTGGCGGCGATTGCCGAGTTGTTGCCGACCTCGTTCAAGAACGCACACTTGCTCGCGCTGACCGACGAAGCCCAGCTGGAATACAGCAAGAAGAACAAAAGCTCGCTGTTCAAAAGCAAGCCGCAGCAATTGCGTGAGGCGCCGTCGGCCGAGCACAACCGCGAGAAGAATCGCTTCCTCGACCTGAGCCGGCCGTTCCTCGCCGACCTGGGCGTGACCGACGCCAAGCACGCGCTGATCCCGTCGATGTCGCGCAAGTGGAAGCAGATCAACAAGTTCATCGAAGTGTTCAGCCATGCGCTGATCGCGTCCCCGCTGAGGCTGGACCAACCGGTGCGCGTCGCTGATTTCGGCTCGGGCAAGGGCTACCTGACTTTCGCCATCCACGACTACCTGCGCAACACCCTCAATGTCGAGGCCGAGGTCACCGGTGTTGAACTGCGCGAAGACATGGTCAGCTTGTGCAACGCCGCCGCCGCCCGCCTCGAACACCCGGGGCTGGTGTTCACCTGCGGCGACGTGCGCAGCGTCGCGCCCAGCGAGCTGGACGTGATGATCGCCCTGCATGCCTGCGACATCGCCACCGATTATGCGATCCACACCGGCATCCGTTCCGGCGCCTCGATCATCATGTGCTCGCCGTGCTGCCACAAACAGATCCGCCTGCAGATCCAGAGCCCGGTGCTGTTGAAGCCGATGCTGCAATACGGTTTGCACCTGGGCCAGCAGGCGGAAATGGTCACCGACAGCCTGCGCGCCTTGTTCCTGGAGGCTTGCGGTTATGAGACCAAGGTGTTCGAGTTCATCTCCCTGGAACACACCAACAAGAACAAGATGATCCTTGCGGTGAAACGCGCCGAACCGGTGGACAACGCGCAGCTACTGGACAAGATTCAGGCACTCAAGGACTTCTATCACATCACCGAGCACTGCCTGGAAACCCTGTTGCGTACCGACGGTTACCTCGGCTGAACACGAAGCCAATGTGGGAGGGGGCAAGCCCCCTCCCACCGTTAAATCGCATTGGCCTTTGTAATTGGCGCGGGCTGCACCGCGGTCTTGCGCCCCAGCATCACCGTCACGATCACCCCGCAGGCGAACAGCCAGGTGATCGGCTCGATGTGTTCACCAAAGAACAACGCCGAAAACGCGATGGTGAAGAAGATCTGCAACAGCTGAATCTGGCTGACCCGCGCAATGCCGCCCATGGCCAACCCGGCGTACCACGCAAAGAACCCCAGGAACTGCGAGAACAGCGACACATAACCGAACGCCCACCAGGTGCCCATGGAAATCGCGCCTTGATGCTGCACCGCCAGGTAAGCCACCGGGCCGATCAACAGCGGCGTCGACAGCACCAGCGCCCAGCAGATCACCTGCCAGCCGCCCATCTCCTTGGCCAAGCGCCCACCTTCGGCATAACCCAGGCCGCCCACGGCAATCGCGCCGAGCATCAACAGATCCCCCGCTTGAATACTGCCGGCACCGCTGATCAACGCATAACTCAGCACCAGCGCGCTACCCAAGGCGGCGCAGGCCCAGAAGGCTTTTGACGGCCGTTCGTGGGACAGCCACGCGGCGTACAGCGCAACGCACAGCGGTTGCAGGCCATTGACCAACGCGCCGTGGGACGCCGGCAGCGTCTGCATGGCCCACGCCGACAACACCGGAAAGCCCAAGATCACCCCGGCAATCACCAGGCACAGGCCGCGCACCTGGCGCCAGCTCGGCCAGCGCTCGCGGCGCCACAGCAACAGCGCCGCCGCCGGGATCGCGGCGAACAACGCACGGCCCAGACCGTTGAGCAGCGGGTGGATTTCCTGCACCACGATACGCGTGAAGGGCAGAGTCAGGCTGAAGATGATGACGCCCAGCAGGCCGAGGGCCATGCCGGTGTTTTCGCGCGAGTTCATGGCGGGAACCGGAATCGAGTGGTCGGAAGTGGACGATCATCTAGCCACAACCTCCGCGAATCGGGGGTCTACAGCTGGGTGCGGATTGATCCGTACAGTTGTAGTAGCGGGGGATTACCCGGCCCGTCGGCACGCGCCTATCTTGACTACTTTTGTCTGCCCAACCGTTGAACTGGAGGAATGCCCCATGGCTGCGAAAAAGATCCTGATGCTGGTCGGCGATTATGTCGAAGACTATGAAGTGATGGTGCCCTTCCAGGCGCTGCTGATGGTCGGTCATATCGTCCACGCGGTGTGCCCCGACAAGTCGGCCGGCGAGACCGTGCGAACCGCGATCCATGACTTTGAAGGCGATCAGACCTACAGCGAAAAGCCCGGTCACCTGTTCGCCCTGAATGCGGATTTCGCCCAGGTCGAAGCCGCCGACTACGATGCGCTGCTGGTGCCCGGTGGTCGTGCGCCGGAATACCTGCGCCTGAATGAAAAAGTCCTGCGACTGGTGCGCGCCTTCGATCAAGCCGGCAAGCCGATTGCTGCGGTGTGCCATGGCGCGCAACTGCTGGCGGCGGCCGGTATCCTCGCCGGTCGCGAGTGCAGTGCCTACCCGGCCTGTGCCCCGGAAGTGCGCCTGGCGGGCGGTTCGTTCATCGATATTCCAGTGACCCACAGCCACGTTCAAGGCAATCTGGCCACGGCGCCGGCCTGGCCGGCGCACCCAAGCTGGCTGGCCGGGTTCCTCGGCCTGCTGGGCACGACAATCACCTTGTAAGCAACGGAGGTCATCGCCATGTGCGAGCTGTACGTCAAGGCCGACCCGATTCTCTATGAGTCTCGCTCGCGCTCCCTGCGCATCTGCGGCGTCGTCACTACCGTGCGCCTGGAGAACCAGTTCTGGGACATCCTCAGCGAAATCGCCAGCGTGGATGGCATGACCACCAATCAACTGATCACCAAGCTGTACGAGGAAGTCATGGACTACCGCGGCGAGGTGGTCAATTTTGCCTCGTTTCTGCGCGTCAGCTGTACCCGCTACTTGAGCAAGCAGCGCACACCGACGGCCGAGTTGAGCCTGGTGCGCAACCGCTAGGCCGCTGTCAGAAGAACCGTGTCACGCTGATCTTCGCGTCGCGCCCCTTGGTGTAGGCACGGTCGCCGCTCAGCGCCGGACGGAAGTTGTTGTTGAACAGGTTGTCCACCGTGAAGTTCACCTCGGTGCCTTTCAGGTAAGCCTGTTGCGGCGCCCATTTGGCGAACAGGCCCTGGGTGTTGTAGCGCTTGTTGCCGTACTGGTCGTAGAACAAGTCGCCGACGCCGGAGCCGGGGCCGCCGGAGTATTTATCGCTGGGCAGGCGATCGGTCGCGCCGATGAATTGCCCCATCCATCCCACCTGGGCATCCCAGGCCGGGATGTGGGTGCCCATGACCAGCACCCATTTGGTCGGCGGAATGTCGCGGGCCGACACATCCGGGCCCCATGGGTTGGTGTAGGCGCCTTCGTGCTTGCCGGTGGCGTAGGCGAACGACACCGAGCCGAACAGGTAGGTGGAGTTATAGAACGATTCCAGCTCGAAACCCTTGATGGTCAGGCCGCCGATGTTGCGGTAATTGGACCTCGGCCCCGGCGGGCACGCGGTGGCGATGGTGCCGCCGTTGATAGCCTGGTTCTGGCAGCCCACGCCCGTGGCCTTGAAGATTTCGTCTTCGACTTTGTTGTGGAACAGGGTGGTGCGCAGTTGCAGGTTATCGTCCTGGGCGATCAGGTTGTCGAAGCGGGTGATGTTGCCCACGGTGATTGAGGTGATGCGCTCGGGGTCGAGGTCGACGCTGGTGGCGGTGCGGCTGCCCAGGCCCTGCACTTCGTACTGTTCGTCGATCACCGGGGCGCGCCAGGTCTGGCTCCAGTTGGCGAACAGGGCGACGTTCGGGGTGACGGTCCAGAACAGCGCCAGGCGCGGCGACCAGCCGGTGTAGGTGCGATCGCTGTAGTCGTGGCCGACGGCCGGGTCGGGGTTGTTGTAGTACGGCGCATCGTTGGCTTCGCCGCGGTTGCGCACATGGTCGTAGCGCAGCGATGGCGTGACGGTCACGTCGCCCAGGGTCAGCGCATCCTGGATGAAGAAGCTGTTGGTATCCACCTTGCCATGGGGCATGAAGCTCGGCTGGAAATGCCCATAGTTGTAGCGCGGCGTGTTGTAGGTGGCGCCGGGCATCCACATCTCGGTTTCGCGGGTGTGCTTGCGGATTTGCCCGCCGACTGTCAGTGCGTGTTGCAACGGCCCGGTGTCGAACAGGCTGACGTTGCGGATGTCGAGATGCTTGTCGGTGTAGGCCGTGTCCATCTTGCGCCCGCCGGTGGCCAACTGGAAAAACGCGGTGGCGTCGCGCTCGTCGGTCTGCTGGGTGTCGGACTGTGAATATTTGACGGTCAGGTCCACCAGCGGGTTGTCCAGGGGCTGGTATTCATACTTGCCCGACCAAGTGGTGTCGAGCGTGTCGCGGTTGGCCAGGAAACGTTTCAACGCGCCTTCGTAGCCGTAGCGGTCGATGTTGGCCTGGGTCGGTGGCGTCGGGTAGCTCGCGGCGGAAAACGGCGTCCACCGGTTGCTGCGGGCGCTCGAGTAAGACAGGCCGACACTGTGCTCATCGGTGAAGTGCGCGTTGACCTTGAACAGCTTGCCGTCCACATCCTGGGCGGTGTTGGGCAGGCGCTGGGGGTTGATCGGGTACTGGTTGTTCTCGTTGGGCAACTTGGCGGCCACCTTCATGTCGCCGCCGTCGCGCTGGGTCAGGTAGGCCAGGGCGTCGAACCGGCCATCGTCGGTGCGGCCATACACGGCGCTGCTGTAGACCTGTTCGTGGTCGTTGCTGGAATAACCGTACTTGAGCATCGCGCCGCTGTTGCGGCCGTCCTTGAGCAGGTCCGGGGCATCCTTGGTGGTCATGTTCACCGTGCCGCCAAAACCGCCGTTGCCGCTGAACGGCGAGTTGGGGCCTTTCTCCACTTCGATGCTCTTGATCAGCTCGGGCTCGATGAACACCGTGCCTTGCTGGTAGCGCTCGAAGCCGCTCTTGGTGGCGCCGTCGACGGTCAGCGGGACGTCTTCGGCGTCACCGAAACCGCGGATGTTGATGGTCTGGCCGCCGGGTTTGAGCGAACCGCCCTGGCTGATCCCAGGCAACGTCTGCAGCAGGCTGGGGATGTTGTTGGCCTGGTAGCGGTCGATGTCCGCCTGGCTCAGGGTCGAGCGGCCGACGGTGCTGGAGTCGACTTGATTGCCGGTGCCGATCACGCTCAAGGCGTCCAGCTGGATCGCGCCGCTGCTGGTGGTCTTGCCCTCATCGGGGCGCACGACGTAGGTGCTGCCGACCTTGATCAGGGTGAACGCGCCATTGTTCAACAGGGTACGAATCGCCACTTCCGCGGTGAAGTCACCGTCGAGCGCCGGCGCCTGGACGTTCTTGAGCTGCTTTTCATCGAACAGCAGCTGGATTTTCGCCTGTTGCGCGACCTGGCTCAGGGACGTGGCCAACGCCTGGGCGGGCAGTTGCAGCGTGAACGACTGCGCATGGGCGCTGAGGCTGAAGGCCAGGCATGTCGCCATTAGGCTCGGTCGAAAAAGCAGGTGCGAAGCGTGGCAAGGCGCGCGAAACATGAAATCCCCCGGGGTGGCCAAACAGCCAAAAAGGTGTGCGGATCGAACACAATCAGGAGGAAGACGGGGCTGAGGAAAAAAACCACACATGCGAATGAAAAATATTCTCATGTGTCTGCTTCGGGGTTATTTTCGGGGTTCGATCCGGACAATGCCATCGGCCGAGGTCACGGTTTTCACCGGCAACAAGGCGGGCAGGGCGTTGAGCAAGGCATCCGGGTCATGCACATCCAGGTTGCCTGACACCTTCAGGTGCGCCACGGCGTGACTCACCTGCAGCGGGGGTTGGGGACGGTACAAACTCAACTCATCGATCAGGCTGGCCAGCTCGCGATTGCGGAACGACAAATGCCCACTGCGCCAGTCGGCAACCTCCTCGGCGGTGAGGGTTTGTTGTTGCACGGTGCCCTTGGCGTAGTCGAAGGTGGCGCGTTGCTGGGCGCCGAGCAACGCGACCGGTTTGGTCGCATCCGGCGCGAACGCCACCTGGCCGTGGGCAACACTCACCACCAGTTGTTGCTGGCCACGTCGCACATCGAAAGCGGTGCCCACCACGCGCACCGTCGCTTCGCCGGCTTGCACGTACAGCGGCCGCTCCTTGTCGGCCGCCACTTCGATATACAGTTGGCCCTTGTCCAGGTGAACGATGCGTTGGTGGGCGCTGAAATCTACGCGCAGGCGGGTGTTGGCATTCACGTAGAGGCGGCTGCCATCGGGCAGGTTCAGGGTACGCATGCCCTTGGCGTGGGCTGCGACCTGGGTGTGATACAACTCGCGCGGCGCGCCGAGGGGCGTGGTCAGTACCGCGCAGAGCAGGGCGGCCGCCACGGCCAGGGCCGGGCGCCAGATCACGGCGGTGCGCTTGGGCAGCGCCACGGGCGTGTTCAGTTGCTGCAACTGGGCGAGGTCGGCCCACAGTTGTTCGAATTCGGCATAGGCTTGGGCATGGGCCGGCACCGCCTGCCAGGCGGCGAAGGCCTTGCGGTCGGCGCGTGCGGTGGCGTTGCGGTTGCGTGCAAACCAGCTGGCGGCTTGGGCATCGACGGCGTCGCTCGTTTCGATGTCCGGGGCGTCGATGTCGCTCAGGCGGTTCATGCTGGCTGCTCCGTGCCGGGGTCAGGTTGAAGGCGTCGCTTGCAATGCAGCAGGGCAAAAGCGATGTGTTTTTCCACCATGCTGGTCGAAATACCCATGCGCTCGGCGATCTGCGCCTGGCTCAAGCCTTCGAAGCGATGCAGCATAAGGGCTTCTCGCCTGCGCGGCGAGAGTTCGGCGAGGACTTCTTTCAACTGTTCCAGGCGTTGCAAGCGAAGCGCGGCGGCCATCGGCGGGTTGTGCTCGTCAATGACCGGCTCGGCATCCCTTTCAACCTGATCGGCGTGGACGGCCTGCCGTACCTTCTGTTTGCGCCAGTGATCGCGCAACAGGTTGCGCGCCATCTGGAACAGAAACGCCCGTGGCTGCTCGACCTTGGCCCGGTCGCGGTAGTCCAGCCATTGGGTGAAGACATCCTGGGTCATGTCCGCCGCGTCGCTGGCGTTGTCCGTGCGCTTGCGCAGGAAATACAGAATGTCTGCATAAAACCCGCGAAAGGCATCGTCCGACAGCGGGTCGGATTTGGGACGCGACATGGATATCCTTCTTGGCGAAGCACGACGTAGAAAAGTCATGAATGATATCGAGAATTATTGTCGTTTGTCTCCAGGCAAATACACTGATCCTGCGCAAGCGGCTCAGGACCTCAGCGTTCGACCGGCACCGACAGCGCCGGATGCCCCAGCGCATGGCTGCGCGCGGCAAAGAATCTCAACGCCACGCCGCTGCCATCGAACAACTGCGAATACCGCCGCTTCTGCTGGCGGATAAACCCATCGCTGCGCCCCGATACCGCGATCGCCAGGGTCGTCACCCGGGCCTGGCGAATTGCATCCACCAAGTGTTTATCCTGCGCTCCCAGGTCGTGGCCGAAGATGCACAGCGCCCCTTCATGGCCGAGTAACTGCTCGTAGCAGAACGACAGATAATCGGAGCTGCGGATGGTCTTGAGCTTCTCTTCCACCTTGCCCTCGCTGACAAACAACGGCACATCGTCCAGGGTCTTGATCGTGTTGTTGATCGCAAAACTGCTGAGCAGGGTGCTGTCGGTGGTCGGCAATTTGCGTGCGGTGCCGTCGAGGTTGCGCACCAGGTGCAGGCCGCCGTGCAGGTAAAGGATGCGCGTGGCGTCGGTGCGGGTGTCGCGCAGGTCGAAGCTGGCGTCGGCGCTGCGGAACAAGTCGTCGATGCCGGGGGCGTGCAGGATCGCCCAGTAGTTGAGCAAGTCGTAGTTGCTGGTGAATACCGTGGAGTAGCTGGCCAGTTCCGCGTTGATCGTCGCCAATGTCGAGGGCTGCACCAGGCGCCACGGGATGTGTACGGCGTGGATGGTATTGATCAATGCTTCCTTGATCGCGTAGTAGCGATTGCGCGGCGCCGCCGAACTGACCGCCAGGGCTTTGTTGACCCGGCTGGTGGTCTTCAGCGCGCTCAGGGCCTGCTCGAAACTGCGGGTCTGCAGGGCGTCGAACACGCTCAGCTCGGATTGGCTCAAGGGTTTTTCTTCAACGGTGCGTGCGTTTTCGAACAGCGAGTCGTAGGCAAAGTCTTCCCAAATCGCTCGGCTGGCGCCGTTGCCGATCAGAATTCCACTGAAGTCGATGGCGCTGCGCAGTGCGCTCCAGTCTTCAAGGTGGGCGTCAATATCCTGAAAATCCTTCATCGCGGCGGGTCTACTCGAAATCGGCGGGTCGGTGACTTTATCACGAGCGAGGGTTGATCCTGATCAAGGTGGGCCCTGTGATGAACGTTGATGCTGTCGGCATAACGCCTCTGAGGATTCGCCATGAGCAGTACCTTCTTCATCCCCGCCGTTAACATCATGGGCACTGACTGCCTTGACGACGCGATGGTCGCCATTCGCAACTACGGTTTTCGCAAGGCCCTGATCGTTACCGACGCCGGCCTGGCGAAGGCGGGCGTGGCCAGCATGATCGCCGAGAAACTGGCGATGCAGGACATCGATTCGGTGATCTACGACGGCGCCAAGCCCAACCCCAATGTGGACAACGTCGAGAAAGGCCTCGCGCTGTTGCAGCAGAGCGCCTGTGATTTCGTGGTGTCCCTGGGCGGCGGCTCGCCCCATGACTGCGCCAAGGGCATCGCACTGTGCGCGACCAATGGCGGGCATATCGGCGACTACGAAGGCGTCGATCAATCGAGCAAGCCGCAACTGCCGCTGGTGGCCATCAACACCACCGCCGGCACCGCCAGCGAGATGACCCGTTTCTGCATCATCACCGACGAAACCCGTCACGTGAAAATGGCCATCGTCGACCGCAACGTCACGCCGCTGCTGTCGGTCAACGACCCGTCGCTGATGGTCGGCATGCCCAAGGGCCTCACCGCCGCCACCGGCATGGACGCCCTGACCCACGCCATCGAAGCCTACGTATCCACCGCCGCCACGCCGATCACCGACGCCTGCGCGATCAAGGCCATCGAACTGATCAGCGCCAACCTGCGCCTGGCGGTACGCGACGGCACCGACAAGGCCGCGCGGGAAAACATGGCCTATGCGCAGTTCCTCGCCGGCATGGCGTTCAACAACGCCTCCCTGGGTTTCGTGCATGCCATGGCCCACCAACTGGGCGGCCTGTACGACTTGCCCCACGGCGTGTGCAACGCGGTATTGCTGCCCCATGTGCAGAGTTTCAACGCCAGCGTCAGTGCCAAGCGCTTGAGCGACGTCGGCCGTGCGCTGGGTGCGGACATCAACGGCAACTCGCCGGAAGAGGGCGCCCAAGCCGCCATCGCCGCCATCCGTACCCTGTCCCAGGACGTCGACATCCCCGCCGGCCTGCGCGAACTGGGCGCCAAGTTGCAGGACATTCCGCTGCTGGCCACCAACGCGTTGAAAGACGCCTGCGGCCTGACCAACCCACGCCGGGCTGATCAGCGTCAGATTGAGGAGATTTTCCGCAGCGCGTTCTGACGGGGTGGTCGCACGCTGCAAGCATTCAGCTACAAGCTGTTAAGGTGTGAATCCTGCACCGTATTCAACTTGAGCATGAAGCTTGCGGCTTGCCGCTGAGGTCCCCTTATGAGAGTTCTGTTATTCGGTGCCACTGGCATGATCGGTCAAGGCGTTCTGCGCGAGTGCCTGCTGGCCGCCGACGTGCAGGAAGTTGTCGCCGTCGGCCGCACGCCGTTGACCCTGGAGCACGCCAAACTGCATCAGGTGCTGCACGCGGACATGTTGGATTTGCAGGCTCTGGAGAACTTGCTGCAAGGTTTCGATGCCTGCTTCTTTTGCCTCGGTGTTTCATCGGCGGGGATGAATGAAACCCGCTACACCCATCTCACCTATGATCTGACCCTGGTCGCCGCCAGCACCCTGGCGCGGCTTAATCCGCAAATGACGTTTATCTATGTGTCCGGCGCCGGCACCGACAGTTCCGAAACGAGCCAGTCGATGTGGGCGCGGGTCAAGGGCAAGACCGAAAATGCCTTGCTGCGCCTGCCGTTCAAGGCGGTGTATGTGTTCCGGCCGGGGCTGATTCAGCCGTTGCACGACGTGCGTTCGAAGACGCCGTTATACGCGTTGTTCTATACGGTACTCGGGCCGTTGCTCTCGTTGGTGCGTCGGATAAAGCCAGGTTGGGTAGTCAGCACCGAGACCGTTGGCCGTGCGATGTTGGCGGCGGTGCGTCACGGCGCACCACAGCCGGTGGTGGAGCAAGCCGAGATCCATCGCCTGGCCTCTCTGAACAACCGCTGATCAGCTCGTCGTCGCGAGTGCGCGGGCGGGGGTGGCGCTGAACTGAATCAACGCGACGCCACCGATCAACAGCAACGCGCCCAGTACCCGGGGCGTTGTCAGCGGGCGTTCCACCAGGCCGAACAGGCCGAAGTGATCGAGCAGCAGCGAGGCGAGAAGTTGCCCGGCCATGGCCAGCGCGATAAAGCCCGATGCGCCCAGCTTGGGCAGCAGCATCAACGCCAACGAGATAAAGCACACGCCAAATGCACCGCCGGCCCACATCCACAGCGGCGCCTTGCCGATAAACGCCAGGCTCGGCAACGGCAGGCGCAAGGCGATGATCACTGGCAGCAGCACGATGATGCTCACCAGCAACGACGCCAGCGTTGCCCACAACGGGTGACCGAGCCCGCGTCCGAGGTTGGCATTGATCGCGCTTTGAAACGGCACCACCGCCCCGGCGATCACCGCCAAAAGCAATAAACCTGCCCACTGCAACGTCGTCATGTTGAATCTCCCAGAGGTTTTGCTGGACTCTAGGCTATTCGTCGCGCAAATTTAAATTCCAAGTTTTTATGCAGGGCATGCAGCTGATGAATGATCTGCGCCGCATCGATCTCAACCTGTTGGTGATCCTCGACGCCTTGCTCAGCGAGCAGCACGTCACTCGCGCCGCTGCGCGTTTGCACCTGAGCCAGCCGGCGGTCAGCCACGCTCTGGCGCGCCTGCGCGACATGCTCGGTGATCCGCTGCTGGTGCGTCACGGCGGCAGGTTGCTGCCGACTGCCCGCGCGCTGGAGTTGGCGATACCGTTGGCGCAGGCCTTGGCCCAGGTGCAGGCGCTGCTGGCGCCGAATCGCTTTGATCCGGCCTCGGCCACGCGCAAGTTTCGCGTGGCGATGTCGGACTACAGCGCGGCGATTTTTCTGCCGGGGCTGGTGCGAACCTTGCGCCGTGAAGCGCCCGGCATCGATCTGCAGATCATCCAGGCCAGCCGCGAAGGCATGGTGGACGGCGTGCTCAGCGGCGATATCGACCTGGCTGCCGGGGTCTTCCCTGACATGCCTGCTGAATTGCGTACTACGCCGTTATTCGAAGAGCATTACACCTGCCTGGTCGACCGCGCCAGCCTGCCACCCAGCGGCACGCTCGACCTGCCCACCTACCTGTCGCGGCCCCATGTGCTCTTGGAAATGCGCGGCAGCGGCACCCCGGAAATCGAGCGGGCACTGAGCGTGATCCGTGAGCGGCGACATGTGGCGATCAGCCTGCCGCATTGGGGCGTGGCGCCGCAGTTGATCGAGGGCACGGACCTGATCCTGACCGTCTCGTCGAGGGGCGTGCTCAACATCGACCGTGAGCAACTGTCGACGGTGCCGCCGCCGTTTCATATTCCGTCGTTCGCCTTTGAGCTGGCGTGGCATGCGCGGCGGGGTGGGGATTCGGGGTTGCAGTGGTTGAAGGCGCAGGTGCAGGGTGTATTGTCCGAAGGTTGCCACTAACAGGAACGACCCCATGCTCACCGGCCTCAACCACTTGACCCTGGCTGTCACCGATCTGCCGCGCAGCGTCAGCTTCTACCATGACCTGCTGCAACTTCGCCTCGACGCCACCTGGGACAACGGCGCCTACCTGTCATTGCCCGGCTTGTGGCTGTGCCTGTGCCTCGACCCACTGCGCCCGTCGGTGCCGGCGGCTGAATACACCCACTTTGCCTTCACGGTAGGCGCGAGCAACTTCGCCGCGCTGGTGCAACGCCTGCGAGCCGCCGGCGTAGCAGAGTGGCGCGACAACCGCAGCGAGGGCGCTTCGTTCTATTTTCTCGACCCCGATGGCCACAAGCTCGAAGCCCATGTCGGTGATCTGGCCTCGCGCCTGCAAGCCTGTCGCGCCAAGCCTTATGCCGGCATGCAGTTTTACCCGTAGCGCGGGAACGTGCAGAATCCTTCCACCTCTCAACCGTCAGTCAGAGTCACGCCCATGACCCCATCCTTGCTGCTCGCCGTCCTCGCTTCGGGTTTTATCTACGGTATTACGCCTGGCCCGGGGGTATTGGCCGTGTTCGGTATCGGCGCGGCCCGGGGGCGTCGCGCCGGGGCCGGTTTTCTGTGCGGGCATTTGCTCGGCGATGTGCTGTGGTGCAGCACCGCGCTGATTGCGATCGTGGGGGCGCGGGAAGTCGGCAGCACTGCGTTCGATGTGCTGGGCGTGCTCAGTGGCGCGTACTTGTTCTGGCTGGGCTGGCGCGCGATCCGTACCCAGCGCCGCAGTAGCGAGGCACCCCAGGGCGCGGCGCGGCATCCGTTCTGGCACGGCATCCTGTTCGGCCTGACCAACCCCAAGGCCTACCCGGTGGCCGTCGCCACGTTTACCGCCTTGCTGTCCAGCCGTGCCGAGTTGCTGACCTGGGCGATGCTGCCATCGTTGATCTTGCTGAGCTTTATCGGTGGGCTGTTGGCCTACGCGATTCTGATCGGCGTGGTGGGCGCGCAGCGGGTACGCACGGTGTATCAGCGTCACGAAATCCTCATCACCAAGCTCTGTGGGGTGATGTTCATCGGCTTCGCCATCAATGCGCTGGCCCACGCGTTGCCGGGCCTGTTCGGCAGTAAACCGGCGTGAGGCGGCGACCGTTCGTCGCACTGGCAAGTTTTTTCTAAACCTTTGCGGCGGTTAAAATTCGAATTCAGAGCGGGGCGTATGTTCTCGCACCTATTTTTGCCCTGGAGGAACCCATCATGAGCCGCATGGCTATCCGGTTACGCACCGCCAGTTTCGCGATGCTGCTGGGCCTCGGCGCCAGCAATGCTTTCGCCCAGTCGCCGGCTGAATTCATCGAGCAGGCTTCGGCCAAAGGCATGGCCGATATCGAAACCAGCCGCATGGCCCACGCCAAGACCTCGTCCCAGGAAATCAAGGACTACACCATCGAGGTGATCAACGAGCGCACCCTGGCCAACCAGCATCTGGCGGCCATCGCCAAGAAGCTCGACCTGCCCGTGGCGCCGCGCGAGAAGATCGTCGACAAAGCCGAAACCCTCATGCCCGAGCTCAAGGACGGTGATTCCTTCGATGCTGCCTACACCGCGCAACAGGTCAAAGAAAACGAAGACGCCATCGCGCTGTTCAAGCAGGAAGGTGCCGCGTCGGATGTCCCGGAAATAAAAGCGCTGGTGGATGAGACGCTGCCCAAGCTGGAAGAGCGTCTGCAAAAGGCCCGCGCCCTGGCATCTACCTACGGTAAAGGCCGTCAAGGCGACGGTTGAGGCTTGCACTCGATATGCAAAACGGCGGTTGGCGCCCATCCAACCGCCGTTTTTTTATGCCGGGTTCAAGTCGGTCCTGGTCGCCGGCGCACTCAGAACCGCAGTTCCGCCTGGCCTGTGCCTTCCAGTGCGAGCAGATACTGCTTGGCCGCAAGCCCGCCGGCAAACCCTGTCAAGCCGCCCGATGCGCCAATGACCCGATGGCACGGCGCAATGATCGAGATCGGATTACGCCCATTGGCCGCGCCCACGGCGCGCACGGCTTTCGGGTTGCCGATCTGCTGGGCGATCTGGCTGTAGCTGCGGGTTTCGCCGAAGGGGATGGTCAGCAGTGCCTGCCAGACTTGTTTCTGAAAGTCGGTGCCGGTGAAGTCCAGCTCCAGCTCGAACCGATGACGGGCACCGGCGAAGTATTCCTGCAACTGGCGCTCGGTTTCCAACAGCACGGGGTTGTCTTTCACTTCGCGCAATTCCCCCAGGCGTACACGGTTCGCGCGCTCTGTTTCCCATAGGATGGCGCTGAGTTTGCCATGGCGGGACACCAGGGTCAGTTCGCCGACGGGGGAGGGCATGAGTGTGTATTCGTAGGCCATCAACGGGCTCCTCGGAGAACGGACGTAAAAGGGTACAGCGCTACGGTAGTTCCATCGACCTGGAGGAAAACTACGTTTCTTGCGGTCAAATTCCGCCGGAACGAGTCTGTCGGCGCATTCAGATGCCGCTATCGATCCTGTTGCAGCACCTTGAGCGCTGCGGACGCGAGGAACCCCGAACGGCTTTTTTCCTCGGGATGGTGCAGTACGTATTCATCGATACGATTGAGCAAATAGCCTGGCAGGGTGATGTTGAGTTTCTGCGCCTTGCCCAGGTATTTGGTGACATCGATGTCCACCACTGCCCACATGCAACCGGCGTACTTGGGGTTGGCTGCATGCAGGGTGACTTTCTGCGCGCTGGGAATCGGCGCACCGTCTTCGGCGAGAATTTCGAAGTGGCCTTCAATCGCTTCACGGGCCATGGCCATGGCGTCATCCAAGTCGTCACCGGCGGAGTAGCAACCAGGAATGTCCGGGACTTCCACGCCCCAGGCATGGTCTTCGTCACCAGTAGAAATTGCGATGGGGTACAGCACGTTCGTTGTCCTCCAAGGACAGTTAACTCAGCAGTGCCTGTTTCAACATGCTTTTGGCGGTCTTGTCCAACAAGTCCTTCTTCGGATGAGGAATTGTCACCAGCCCCGGTTTCGTCGGGTGCTTGAAGGGGTGATGGCTACCTCTGACGCGCACCAGATACCAGCCGTCGGCGACGATATGGCCTATTAAATATCGGCTATCCACAGCACCTCCTTGTGGTGTGTGTTGGTGGTGGCTATAACCACTGAAGATAAATTATCAACACTCTACCTACCAGCGGTCGGTGAGCGATAGTTCGGTGGGGGGCGAATCAAGCGTATGAGCGCGCAGGACGGGCGTCGGTCAGAGGTATTACTGGGGTTTTCGCAGGAGTGACGCTTCTCCGATGACGGAGAGAAACGCATCAACCAATGCACTCGGTCTTTCAGTCGGGGTCAGCACCAACAACCGCGCACACGCATCCACCTCCACCAACGGCCTGTACGTCACGCCCTTGTTCATCAAGCTCTGCGTGCAGGCCGGCACCAAGGCCACCCCTTGCCCGGCGGCCACCAGGGCGATGATCGAGGTGATCTGGCGCCCCGTTGGCCCCGCGCGCAGGGGCACGCCATGCTGGCGATAAAGCTGCTCGACGGTCTGGTTCAGCCCTGACCCATAGTCCGCGGGAAACAGTATCACCGGGTACGCGCAGAGCTGCGCCAGGCTGACGGTTGCCTGCTCGGCCAGCGGGCTGTCGCTGGATACCGCCGCCACCAACCGCTCTTCGCCCAGCGACAGCGCCTGCACGTGGTCGTTTTGCGGTAACAGCCGGCTCAAGCCGATATCCAGCCGCCCATCGGCGACCTGCGCGCCGAGGCTGCCGGAGGCGCATTCCACCAGGGTCAATTGCACATCCGGGAAGCGTTGCGCGAAAGCCTGGATCGCCTGGCTGAACAGATCCGACAGGGCGATTGAACTGACATACCCCAACGCCAATTGCCCGGCCGTTCCGGCCGCGAGTTTGCCGGCGATGACGTGGGCCAATTCGACCTGTTCCAGCACACCCCGGGCATAGGGCAAAAACGCCCGGCCCTGGGCGGTGAGGGCGACCGTGCGGCTGGTGCGATCGAACAGTTTGAAACCCAGCTCTGCCTCCAGCGCGGAAATCTGCCGGGTCAATGGCGGCTGGGCCAGGTGCAGACGCAGGGCGGCGCGGCCGAAATGCAATTCTTCGGCGACCATCAGAAAGTAACGCAGCTTGCGTAGGTCGAGCATCCTGATCCTTGGGTATCAATCGGTGCGAATTCGGTATTGGTTTAAGCCCCGCCCGCCATTCTATAAAGACCTTTCAAAATAAAACGAGAGGTTTCATGAACGCGCGCCTGCATTGTGCCCGCCTTGCCCTGTTCCTGTGTGGCTGCGCGGCGTTTCTCAACCTGTATGCGACCCAGAGCATCCTGCAGACGTTTGCCGCGCACTTTCAGATCAGCGCCAGGACGGCGGGCTGGAGCATCACCGTGACCACGCTGGCGGTGGCGATCAGCGCACCTTTCGTCAGCCGCCTGACCGCACGCTTGGAGCCGCGCAGCGTGATCAGCACGGCCGCGCTGCTGCTGGCGCTGCCGACGTTGATGACTGCCTATGCCGATAGCTTCGCCGAAGTGCTGATGTGGCGCTTTGTCGAAGGCATGTTGATTCCGGTGGTATTCGCCACCAGCGTGGCCTATATCGGCGAGCGCTGGCGTGGTGGGACCGTCACTGAAGTCACCAGCCTGTATGTTGCGGGCACCGTGTTGGGAGGGTTCGCCGGGCGGTTCGTCACCGGTGTGATGACCGAGTACGTGGGCTGGCGCGAAGCCTTTGAGCTGCTGGCCGTGTTGAGCCTGATGGTGGGCGGGTTTATCCAGTTTCTGCTGCCCGCCGGTCGGCCGCGAGCGATGCAGGTTGAAGCGTTTTCGTCGGGGCTGTTTCGCAAACCCTTGGTGGCGGCGTATGCCGTAGGTTTTTGCGTGCTGTTTTCCCAGGTTGCGGCGTTTACCTACGCAGGTTTGTACCTTGGCCTACCGCCTTTTAACTTGGGGCCTGCGGCCTTGGGAACGCTGTACATGGTGTTCTTGCTGGCCCTGGTTGTGATCCCCATCGCCGGGCGCCTGAGCAAAGCCCGCCCACCCGCCGAACTGCTGAGTGTCGCGGCGGTGCTTGGCATCAGCGGCTCGGCGCTGACCCTGATGCCGTCGCTGTGGTGCATCGTGATCGGGCTGGCGCTCAGTTCCACCGGTGTGTTTCTGGCCCAGGCTGCCGCCAATGCGTTCATTGCCGGCAGCGCTCGCGAGAACAAGGCGGGGGCCGTGGGGGTCTATCTCACCGCGTACTACCTGGGCGGCAGTTGCGGGGCCGTCGTCCCGGCGCTGATCTGGGAGCGCTGGGGCTGGGCCGGGTGTGTGGCGCTGATCATCGTGTTCCAACTGCTGACGTTGCTGATCGCCTTGACTGGCTGGAAGCCCCTTAAACCTCAATTGATCCGCACACCATGAACGACACCGTCGCTTTGCCTGCTGCTGAAACATCCACCCGCCGCCGCGCGCTCATCGCCGGCTGCAGCGCCCATGCCGTACACGATGGCCTCACCGATGTGATCTACGTTCTGCTGCCTATCTGGCAAGCTCAATTCGCCTTGTCCTACGTCCAGATCGGCCTGTTGCGCGGCGCCTATTCCGGGATGATGGCGGTGTTCCAACTGATGGCCAGCCGCGCCGCCACACGCTGGGGGCGTACTCCGATGCTGGTGGGCGGCACCGCGCTGGCGGGTGTCGCTTACCTGTTGGTCGGGCAAGCCAGCGGGTTGACCGTGCTGTTGTTGGCGCTGCTGCTTGGCGGCCTGGGCGCCAGCACCCAGCACCCGCTGGCATCCTCGATGATCACGGACGCGTATGAGGAGGGTGGTGGCGTCAAGCAAGCGCTGGCCCACTACAACTTTTCCGGCGACATCGGCAAAACCCTGATTCCCGGCCTGGTTGGCCTGTTGCTCACGCTGATCAGTTGGCGGGCCAGCGCCACACTGTTGGGGCTGCTCGGCCTGGCGGCGGCGGGGTTGCTGTGGTGGCTGATCCCCGGTCAGCCACACGCAGCCGCATCCACAACCAAGCCCCAGCCTTGCACCGCAACCGGCTCCGCGGCCGGCCTGCGCGCATTGATCCTTACCGGCACTATCGACAGCGCCGTGCGAATGGGTTTTCTCACCTTCCTGCCGTTCCTGCTGCAAGCCAAAGGCGCGGGCACGGCCGGTATCGGCCTGGCGTTGACGCTGCTGTTCATCGGCGGTGCATTCGGCAAACTGTTCTGCGGCTATCTCGGCGTGCGTATCGGCATGATGAAAACCGTCTGGCTGACGGAAACCAGCACGGCGCTGCTGATCGTCGCCGCGCTGTATCTGCCGCTGGCTGGGCTGATGCTGATGTTGCCGGTGTTGGGGCTGGTGCTCAATGGCACCTCGTCGGTGCTGTACGGCGCCGTGCCGGACCTGGTCAGCCCCGGCAAACGGGAACGGGCCTTTGCGCTGTTCTACACCGGCACCATTGGCGGCGGAGCGCTGGCGCCGGTGCTGATGGGGGGCGTAGGCGATGCGCTGGGCGTGCCGGTGGCGGTGATGGTGTTGGCGGGGATGTTGCTGGTGACGTTGCCGTTGGTGTGGGAGGTGCGAAGGAGTTTAAGAAACGAGGTTTAAGCGGGTTTGGCTTACGGCAGTCGGTGCTTGTTCGCCTTGCCCCTCGCTGTCTTTATTTGGAAGGGCGTAGGGCTTTATCTATCACAGCGAGGGTTTGTTTTTCTGTTTGCCGAGCTTAGGCGTACCCAACACGCGATTCAGCTCTCCTGCAACGGCGATCAATTGCTGTTCCAGCGCCTCCACTTCGGATTGACTGATTCCGCTGTTGATGACCTGAAGTGTCTTCAGCGGTTTTTTAGGCGTGGGTGCCAGATCATGAACATCCTGAGAAATCAGCGCTTGCCGAAGAATGTTGTTGATGACGGTCTGGTAACCCGTACCGGCATTTTCAGCCCTTTCGCGAGCCGCCTCGATCACCGAGTCGTCGAGCATGATGGTGATCCGGGTTTTGCCTTTACTGCTGGCGACAGCGCCGCGTTTAGTGGTGCTGAGGTCGTATTCGTCTTTCATGATTCAAGCCTCCAGATACTTCCGGTCGTTCATTTCTGGATGCGAGTCTTGCGCTGATAGGTCTCACAAAATTCGGGTCCCGATAGGTATAGGCGAGCACCAATGTTCTTCCTTTCGCGTCCTTCCCGATGATGCACCAGCGATACTCGTCATGGTCATGGGTTTGCCATACCAGTGCTGATTCGTCATAAAACACCGGTTCCGTATCCGCCCGGCTCAAGCCGTTGTGCTTGCTTTTATTGAGCGTGTTTTTCGCGGCGTCATATTGAATTCTGAAGGTTTTAATTATGCATATTTTATATGTATATAAAAGCGGTTGTCGGGACCGCTGACCTTCAGATCTATGGGCGTTTGAATCTGTCCATCGACGTTGACTTGGAGTGTGGGGAGCAGAGAATTAGCGTGTAGGAGGTGTTACTGACAGAAGCGGCACAGGATCGCGTGCGGTAGGTTTCCCTTTCCAGCCCACCCATACCAAGGGGAAGGCCAGCCAAAGAATGAAATGCACCCTAGAAGGACTGGGCCAACGTAAACGGAATACGCAACGCACCGATGGGGCCTTCACGTGTACCGCACATTTCATCGTGGACGCAGTGCTGCACCAGCACACAAGGAAACGCCGGAACCCGTTGCAACAGGTCGCGCAAATGCGTGGTCGAGCCGATACGCATCGGTTTCGCATCCTCGTCCAGCAGCGTCATCGCCGTATGCTCGAGCCTGACGCGCGCGATGTAGAAACCGCCCTCCAGCGACAGCAGCTCCAGCTCGCGTATCTCACCCTTCACGGCCAGTTCGGTCAGCATTTGCATATTCATGATTCAGCCTCGCAGTGGGTCGTTCATTGGCGACGAAAGAACAGCGTGACCTGGCCCCATTCGACGCCAAACTTGGACATGCTCGACCGGTTGATCAACGTGTCTTCGTCCATCAAGTACATCCAGTCGTCAAAACTGACTTCGTAGACCGAGCCATCCACCGCCAGGTTGAGGCGGTAGCGCCAACGCAATGCGTTGCCGGCCACCTCGCCAATCGCCTCGCCAACCACATCCCCCGCGCGCCCGCGCCAGCGCCCAGGGCCATCCGGTGTCAACGTCCACACCCGCTGCTGGCGCGTGCCATCGCTGTAGAGAAAACGCTCGTCGAGAATCAACGCATCGCCCTCGCGTCGGCTGGCGATATCCACCTCAAAGCGCTTGGTCACTTCCCCCGAACGCTTCTGGAATATGCCCCAGGCCTTGACGGGTTTGCTGAAGAAACGCTCCAGGTCCAACTGCGGTTGCTGATCGGCGTAGTGGTCGACCTCTACGTTGCCGCAACTGCACAGGCTCAATACCAGAAGCAGTGAAACCAGTAGGCGTGCCATGGACCGGCTCCTTGATCGTGTGGGGCGGGGTACTGAGGTTCAAGGATTGATAGTTGTACAAAAATATTGTTTTGTACATGTTTTGCGGTGTTTATTTTGAAGGCTTCCGAGGCTTTGAAGCGCCCGACTCTATATTCCACCCATAAAAAAACCGGCCACCAAGGACCGGTTTTTACATCCCCCGTCAAAACCATCCTGACGCGAGATCAATATCTGAGTGGAGCGGGTGAAGGGAATCGAACCCTCGTTATCAGCTTGGGAAGCTGGAGTAATGCCATTATACGACACCCGCTCAGAGCGGCTGACTTTGTACCAGATGTGCGCCGCGATTTGAAGTTTTTCTTTGAGAAATGTGCAGGTTGCGCGTGTTTGCGTAGGCAACGAGCCGACCGACTGTAGGAGCGGGCATGCTCGCTCCTACAGTCGGCTGTGTTTCAGAGCGCAAAGGCATGCTGCGCCTGGCCCTGGTGATAGCGCAATCGGCTGGTCTGCCGCGCGGGCTTCAGAAAGCCGACCACGGCGTCGCGGCTGTCGCGGCAGGCCGCTTTGTGCTCCATGTCCAGAAAATGCCCGGTCGCCTGGATCGTGCTGAAGCTGCTGTTTGGCACGTATTGCCCGAACTGCTGGGCATCCTCGGCGCTGGTGTATTCGTCCCATTCACCGTTCATGAACAGCACCGGCACGGTGATCTGGCGCGCGGCCTTGAGGTAGCACAGCCGGTCGCTGTTGAGTACGTGGCTGATGTGGAAGTGCATCTGCCCGTATTCATGCTCGGCCAGGCTGCTGACGTGGCGGTAGTTGAAGCGCTTGAACAGCGACGGCAGGTGTTTGCCGATGGTGCTGTTGACCAGGTGGCCGACGCGGTCGCGGTCGAGCTTGCCGAGGTAGTCGACGCCGCGTTCGAGGTAGTCGCGCATGGGCGCGTTGATCACCGGCGAGAACGAGCTGATCACCGCCTTTTCCACGCGGCGCGGGCGCTGGGCGAGGGCGACGAGGGTGGCGGCGCCGCCCCAGGAGAAGGACAACACGTGTTCGGCGGCGAAGTGGTCGATGAGTTCCAGGAGGATCTGGCCTTCGACTTCCTTCGTCAGCATCTGCTCATGGCGGTTATGGATTTTGGAGCGACCGGCGTAGGGCTGGTCGTACAAAACCACATTGAACTGCGGGTACAGGCTTTTCACGGTTTGGGCGAAGGAGGCCGTGGTGGCCATGGAGCCGTTGACCAGGATGATGGTCTTTTCAGCCGCGTCCGCGCGATAGAACTCCGTGTAAACCCGATACTGACCCTGTATATCCAACACAGCGATTTCTGGCCTCATGTCGTAAGACTCCTGGCAAGCGGGTAGGGCGCGCAGATCACTCTGCACGAGCTTTGTGACAGGTAGGCATACGCCTTGAAGATGAGCGCCCATGTCGCGCCGATGACGGCTGGCCGACGGGTGTTACCAGGGCGGGTTGTTTGCCGGGAAGGCCCGTGGATCAAGCGCGGGCGCGGCAAGGTGTTTCTTGGAGGTTATAGGCGACTCGCCAGTCATCTTTTGGCTGACGTTTTGATTCAAGCAGTCGGTTCGGGATGTCGCAAGTCGCAGGGATGGGTTTTAGCCATCACCGGCCGAACGGTCGTCAGACCTGGCGGATTTCATCGGCGCTCAACGCTCGATACTCACCGGGCGCCAGCGCGTCATCCAACGCCAGCGGCCCCATGCGTTCCCGATGCAAGCGCAGCACCTTGTTGTCGAAGTGCCCGAACATGCGTTTCACCTGGTGATAGCGACCTTCGATGATGCTCAAGCGTGCCAGGCGAGGCGCCAACAGCTCCAGCTGGGCCGGTTGAGTCGTCAGGTCTTCAAACGCGAAATACACGCCCGCCGCGAAGGTGGCGGCGTATTCCGCGCCGATCGGTTGTTCGGTCTCCACCAGGTAGACCTTGGGCAGTTTGGTCGTCGGTTGCGTCAGGCGCCGCGACCACTGGCCGTCGTTGGTGATCAGCATCAGCCCGGTGGTGTTGAAGTCCAGGCGGCCGGCGATGTGCAGCTCGTCCTTGTCCGGTTCGTCCAGCCAATCCAGCACGGTCGGGTGCTGGGGGTCACAGGTGGCGCTGACGCAGCCCTGGGGTTTGTGCAGCATGAAATAGCGCGCCGGTTTACCCGCCTGCAGCACCTCATCGTCCACGCACACCCGGCTGAATTCGCGCACCTCGTGGTGAGGATCGCTGACGGGCACGCCATCGACGCTCACCCGCCGTTCCACCAACAGCAGGCGCACTTGCTGGCGATTGAAGCGCGGCAGGTTGCTGAGGAATCGATCAACCCGCATTACAACGGCTCAGCCCCGCGCAACTGTGCGTCGACCTGGGCACAGCGTGGGCACAGGCAGGCTTGGTTGCGCAATGCATCGGGCAGGGCTTCGAGCACCGCCGGGTCGATGGTGACGCTGTAGCACCAGCAGGCCTGGTCGGCGGTGCGCGGGTCGGCCAGGGTGCAGTCGTTGCGGGCGCCGCAGGCGGGGCAGAGGGTGGCTGTGGTCATCGTTCGGTTCAGGCTGGATCGGGCAGGGCGCCGAAGGTCCCTGCACGATACAGCGCCGCTCAGTCCCGTTCCAGCACCACGACCCGCTGGCCGGCGCCAATCGCGCTGCCGGGCTGCACGGTGACTTCCCGCACCACTGCGGCGAACGGCGCCGGCAGCGCGATCTCCATTTTCATCGACTCCAGCACCACCAGCACATCGCCGGCCGCGACGCGTTCGCCCACCGCCACCCGGACCTGCCACAGATTGCCCGCGATATGGCTGTCGATGCTGTGCTCATTGGCCTTCAGCGGCGTTTCCTGCGCGAGCGGCGCTGGCGCTTCCTCGCTGTCGAAGTGCGCCTGGCCGCTGGCGATCCAGCGTTCGCGCTCGGCATTGAACGCCTGTTGCTGGTGCTCACGAAACGCATCGATACCGGTGGCTTCACGCGCCAGAAAATCCTGGTAGTCCGCCAGGTTCAACACGCTGTCCTCGATGTGCAACGCAAAGCGCCCCAGCGGAAAGTCCCGACGAATCTTTACCAGTTCTTCGGCACTCACCGGGTAGAAGCGGATCTGGTCGAAAAACCGCAGCAGCCACGGCTTGCCGTCGAAGGCCGCGACTTCGCGATAGCGGTTCCACATCTGCAACGTGCGCCCGACGAACTGATAGCCGCCGGGGCCTTCCATGCCGTACACGCACAAATACGCGCCGCCGATGCCCACCGAGTTCTCGGCGGTCCAGGTGCGGGCCGGGTTGTATTTGGTGGTCACCAGGCGATGACGCGGGTCCAGCGGCGTGGCCACCGGGGCGCCGAGGTAGACATCGCCCAGGCCCATCACCAGATAGCTCGCTTCGAACACGGTGTGGCGCACCGCGTCGAGGTCGGCGAGGGCGTTGATGCGGCGGATGAACTCCAGGTTGCTCGGGCACCACGGCGCGTCCTTGCGCACGGTGGTCATGTATTTGTCGATGGCCAACTGGCACGCCGGGTCATCCCAGGACAGCGGCAGGTGGACGATGCGCGAAGGCACTTGCAGGTTGGGCGTGGCGCACACGGCCGTCCATTCGCCGCTGATCAGCGCCAGCAGGTCGGCCAGGGGCAATTGTTCCGGCTGGTAGTGGACCTGCAGCGAGCGGATGCCCGGCGTCAGGTCGATCACACCGTGCCGTGCGTGGGTTTCGAGGGCCTGCATCAGCGCGTGGGCGCGAAAGCGCAGCACCAGGTCGAGCTCGGGCGCGCCGATTTCCAGCAGCAGGTGGGTGTCGCCGGCCAATCGGGCAACCAGACGCGTATCTTCCTGGCCGATATCCAACACCACAGGCGACGCGGGCCAATGTGGGCGGGGGCTTGCTCGCGATGGCATCGCCTCGGTGTTGCTGTGAGCGCGCGTCGCCTGCATCGCGGGCAAGCCTGGCTCCGGCATTTGATCCCATTTCAGCGCGAGATCGCGGGCGGTCTCGAGGCTCACCGGTTCGAAGCGCAGCTTGTCGCCGGCCTTGAGTTGCCCGAGTTGCCACAGGTCGGCTTCGATCACCGTCACCGGGCACACGAACCCACCCAGGCTCGGCCCGTCCGGCCCGAGGATCACCGGCATGTCCCCGGTGAAATCCACCGCGCCGATCGCATAAGGGTTGTCGTGGATATTCGACGGATGCAGCCCGGCCTCGCCGCCATCGGTGCGCGCCCACAACGGCTTGGGGCCGATCAACCGCACGCCGGTGCGGCTGGAGTTGAAATGCACTTCCCACTGTGTGGCGAAGAAGGTGTCGATGTACTCGGGCCGGAAGTATTCCGGCGCGCCATGGGGGCCGTAAATCACCCGTAGCGTGCGGACCTGCGCCAGCGGTTGCGCGACCAGTTGCCGGCCTGCGGTGACGTCGACCAGCGGCAACAGATGCAGCACGTCGCCCGCGCGCAAAGCGCGCCCGCCATGCCCGCCGAACTGGCCCAGGGTGAAGGTGCTTTGGCTGCCCAGGTAGTCCGGCACTTGCAGCCCGCCGCGCAGGCACAGGTAACTGCGTGCGCCGGCCCCGGCGAGGGTGCCGAGGTTCAACAGCGATCCGGCTTCGATCCGCAGCGCGGTATTCATCGGCACGGGGTGATCGTCCAGCAGCAGCGGAATCTCCGCCCCTGTCACCGCCACCACGGCAGCGCAGTTGAAGCGCAACAGCGGCCCGCTCATGGTGATCTCCAAGGCTGCCGCGCCTTCGCGATTGCCCAGCAGACGATTGCCCAGGCGCAGCGCGCGGCTGTCCATCGGCCCCGACGGCGGTACGCCCACGGCCCAATAACCGAGGCGTCCGGGATAGTCCTGCACGCTGGTTTGCGTGCCCGCGCTGAGCACTTCGAACGTGTGGGCAACGTAGACCAGATCTTCCAGGCAGCGCGTCCACGGATGGCCACCGGCAAAGGGCGCGGCCAGCAGGATCTGGCGCAGGTAATCGCGGTTGGTTTCCACGCCGTAGAGCTGGCTGTCGCTCAAGGCGCGATGCAAATCCAGGCGCGCCTGTTCGCGGGTGGGCGCCCAGGTGATGAGCTTGGCGATCATCGGGTCGAAGTACGGCGGGATCTCACAACCGGCTTCAACCCAAGTGTCGATGCGCAAGCCTTCGGCCTGCGGAAAATCCACGCAGGTCAACAGCCCCGGGCTTGGCTGGAAATCGCGGCCTGGATCTTCCGCATACAAGCGTGCCTGGATCGCGTGGCCCTGGGGCTTCAACGCCAGCTCACTCAATGGCCGCATGTCTCCCGCCGCCAGTTGCACCATCCAGCGCACCAGGTCCACGCCCCACACTTGTTCGGTGACGCCGTGTTCCACCTGCAACCGCGTGTTCACTTCCAGGAAGTAGAAGCGACTGTCTGCGCTATCGAAGATGAATTCCACGGTGCCGGCGCTGCGGTAGTTGACCGCCTTGGCCAGGGTGATGGCGGCCGAGCACAGGGCCTCGGCCATGCCTTCGGGCAGGTTCGGCGCTGGGGTTTCTTCGAGGACTTTCTGGTTGCGCCGCTGCACCGAACAATCGCGCACGCCAAGGGCGATTACCTCGCCCGCGCCGTCGCCGAACACCTGCACCTCCAGGTGGCGAGCGTGCTCGATGTACTTCTCGATAAACACGCCGGCATCGCTGAAGTTGTTCTGGCCCAGGCGTTTGACAGCGTCGAAGCACTCGTTCAACTCCGCGGCGTGGCGGCATACGCGCATGCCGATGCCGCCGCCGCCGGCGGTGCTCTTGAGCATGACCGGGTAGCCCACGCGGTCGGCGGCGAGCATGGCGGCGTCGAGGTTGTCGAGCAGTTCGCTGCCTTCGAGCAAGGGGAGGTGGTGTTGCTTGGCCAGCGCCCGTGCGGTGTGCTTGAGGCCGAATACGCGCAGCTGTTGCGGGGTCGGCCCGATAAAGGCGATGCCGGCGTTTTCGCAGGCTTGCGCGAAGGCGGCGTTTTCCGAGAGAAAGCCGTAGCCGGGATGAATCGCCGTGGCGCCGCTGGCCTTGGCGATGGCGAGGATTTTGTCCACCGCCAGGTAGGTGCCGGCCGCGGCGCCTTCACCGAGGCTGTAGGCTTCGTCGGCGTGTTGGATGTGCAGGCTGGCCGCATCGGCTTCGGCGTACACGGCGACGCCCTTTACATGCAGCTCGCGCAAGGTGCGCAGGATGCGGCAGGCGATGGCGCCACGGTTGGCGATCAAGAGTTTTTCGAACATGGCAAAACCCTGCGGGCCGTCCCGCAAAGTGAAGGAGCACTACGGTCGTCCGCAGTGCATGTCGTGAGTGTGGGAGGGGGGGGCTCCCGATGGTGGTGAGCCAGTGGGTGCGTGTTTGGCTGACTTGCCGCCATCGGGGGCAAGCCCCCTCCCACAGGGTTCAGCGGTTTTGAAGACACTGCCCGGCTCGGGCCTGGCAGAGTGCAAATAACCAACTGCGCAAGCGCTTGAGTGTCAGTTCCATACAAGTAACTCCGCAGGCGTCGGGTTGTAGGCGTTGCACGGGTTGTTCAATTGCGGGCAGTTGGAGATCAGCACGATCACGTCCATCTCGGCGCGCAGGTCGACGTATTTGCCGGGGGCGGAAATGCCGTCTTCGAAGGTCAACCCGCCGTCGGCCGTGACCGGCACATTCATGAAGAAATTGATGTTCGGGCCAATGTCGCGTTTGCCCAGGCGACCGTCATGGGCGCAGGCCCGCAGGTAGTTGTCGCGGCAGCTGTGCATGTAGCGTTTTTCCAGGGCGTAGCGCACGGTGTTGCTCTCTTGGGCGCAGGCGCCGCCGAGGGTGTCGTGGCGCCCGCAGGTGTCTGCGACGAGGGTCAGCATCGGTTGGCCGAGGTTGGAATAGAGCACGCTGCCGGCGCCCAGGTACACGCTGTTCTGGCGGCGCAAGGTGCGTTGCACGTCGTAGCGCTCGCGCGGGTTTTTCACGCTGTAGAACAGCGTGTCGACCGCCTGGTTGCCCTCCAGGTCAAGGATGCGCAGGGTCTGCCCGGCCTTGACCTCCATCAGCCACGGCTCGCCGGCGGGAATGGTGGCGCGGTACACCGCCGTGTCGGGTTGTTTCAGTGCGATAGACATGGCAGCTCCTCAGGCGAACAGACGGTCGGTGTTGATAAAGCCGCGCGCGTTTTCCGGGCGCGAGGTGCGGCAGTGTTCGGCGACGCTTGGGTCGGCGTTCATCCAGCTCAGTTTCAGCGGTTGCGGGGCGTAGTCGGGGTTGGGGTCCATCGGATGCTGCAGCGCGGTGAGCACCACCAGGGTGTCCATCGGTGCGTAGAGTTCGATGTAGTCGCCCGCCTTGGAATTGCCCGGCACGAAGTGCAGGCCACCGTTGTCGTCCACGCTGACTTTGCTGAACAGGTTGAGGGTCATCAGCAGGTCGGAAAGCCCCAGGCCCCACTTGCCCAATTCCACCAGCAGGTTGTCGGTGCCGTTGCGATAGAAACCGTTGCGCAGTTCCTGATAGCGCCCCTGGCCGTACTTCTCGGCCACCTCGGCCGCGCACAGCACGCCGCCGATGCTGTCACTCCAGCCGCAGGTGTCGGCGGTGATGGCGGCCAGCACGCGGCCCATGTCCGAGTACAGGCAATGGCCGCGGGTGAGCTTGGCGGTGTGTTGGCATTTGAGGCTGTCGGGCAGGTTCAGGCGTTCGGTTTTTTCGTTCGCGTTGAGCAGGGTCAGGCTGACGTTGGCGCCACCGCGCAGGTCGGTGAGGCGCAGCAGTTGACCGCGCTTGAGCACGAAGGAGCGGTGGCCGCCGCCGGGCAGCATTTCTTCGGCGAACGGCGGGAACAGTTGAGTCGAATCGGTCATTGGGAAGTCGCTCCAAGTTCGGCAGCGAGCGCCTTGCGGCGTGCGCTGTTCAAAGGGATGTCGTAGGTGATACGCGCGCCATAGGCGCCGGGGGCGTGGGGGTCGACGCGGACTTTGTCGAACACCAGCAGGCGCGTGCCGAGGCTGAAGCCTTCGCTGAGGTCGTGGGTGACCATGAACACCGTCAGCCGGGTTTCGCGCCACAGTTCCAGCAGTAGCTGGTGCATGTCTTTGCGGATGCCCGGGTCGAGGGCGCCGAAGGGTTCGTCCAGCAGCAAGACGCGCGGTTTCATGATCAGGGCCTGGGCGATGGCCAGGCGTTGTTGCATGCCGCCGGAGAGCTGCGCCGGGTACTTGTCCAACGCGTGGCCGAGGCCGACTTTGTGCAGCAGCGCGGCGGCCTGTTCGCGCGCGGCTTTTTTGGCTTTGCCGAACAGCCGTCCGAGCAACGGCGCGCGCGGCAGCTCGAGGCCGAGGGTGACGTTGTCGAGCACGCTCAGGTGCGGGAACACCGAGTAGCGCTGGAACACCACGCCACGGCTGGCATCCGGTTCGCCGGCCAGCGGTTGGCCGTCGAGCAGGATGTGGCCCTTGCTCGCGGTTTCCTGGCCCAGCAGCAGGCGCAGAAACGTCGATTTGCCGCAGCCGGAGGTGCCGACCAGGGTGCAGAATTCGCCCTCGGCGACCTGCAGATTCAAACCCTCCAGCACCACCTGATCGCCGTAGCGCTGCCACACATTGTTGACGCTGATAAAGCTCATGCCCGCGCTCCTTCGTACCAGGGGAACGCGCGTCGGGTCAGGGCCTTGAGGCCCCAGTCCATCAGCCAGGCGAGCAGGGTGATCCACACCACGTAGGGCAGGATCACGTCCATCGCCAGGTAGCGGCGCACCAGGAAGATCCGGTAGCCCAGGCCGTCGGTGGAGGCGATGGCTTCGGCGGCGATCAGGAACAACCACGCCGAGCCCAGCATCAGCCGCAGTGAGATCAGCAGGCGCGGCAGCAATTGCGGCAACACCACGCGCAGCATCAGGGTCCAGGTCGACGCGCCGAGGGTCTGTGCCTTCACCAGCAGTTCCACAGGAATTTCGCGTGCGCGCTGTTCCAGGTCGCGGGCCAGGCACGGGGTGACGCCGATGACGATGAGCATCACCTTGGACAATTCCCCCAGGCCGAACACGATGAACAGGATCGGCAGGATCGCCAGCGGCGGCACCATCGACAGTACCGTCAGCAACGGCGACAACGGCGCGCCGAACAATGGCAACGTGCCGGCGGCGATGCCCAGGCACAGGCCGGCGAGGGCACTGATGCCCAGGCCGAGCGCGAGGCGGCGCAGGCTCGACGCGCTGTCCTGCCACAGCACGTATTCGCCGGTGCGGCTGTCGGCGCTCAATGCCAGGCGCTTGACCGCCTCGAGCATTTGCCCGGCGCTGGGCAGCAGTTTGTCGTTGGGGTTATCCGCCAGGCGCTCGGCCGAGCCCACGAAGTAGGCGAACAGCAGCAGGGCGAACGGCAGCAGCACCAACAACAGGCGGCTGGAGCGGTCCGGGTGACGGTTGATCAGGCGCATGGCCGGGTCCTCTTACAACGTGCCGTCGGCGGCCATCTGCACGTAGCGGGGGTCGAACTGCAGCTTGAGGTTGGCCTTGTCGCCGCTGGTCACGCCATTGGCGAAGCTCATGCCCACGGCGCTGGTGTCCTTGGCCCCTTCACCCAACAGGCCGTGTTGGAAGGAGAACTCGGCGACCTTGCGCATGGTCGCTGGCAACTGCGCGCTGGTGGCGAAGGCCAGGGCTTCCTTGGGCGTGGCGAACAACTTGGTGGTGTCCAGTTGCGACTGAAACCCCTTGAGGTCGGTGCCCGAGGCCTTGGCCATGTGTTCCAGGGCTTCGCTGCTGGCGGCGCCTTTGGCGTTCATCAGGGCGACCACTTCGAACCAGGCGCCGGTGAGGGCTTTGCCCAGGGCCGGGTTGTCTTTGAGGGTCTGGGTGTTGACCACCATCATGTCCATGATTTCGCCGGGCACTTTGCTGGAGTCGAACACCTGGGTGACGCCGGGTTTGGCGTTGATCGCAGAGAGCATCGGGTTCCAGGTCGTCACCGCTTGCACCTGGTCGGTGTTGAAGGCAGCGGCGATGTCGGCGTCGGAGGTGTTGACCACTTTCAGGTCTTTTTCGGTGAGGTCGGCCGACTCCAGCGCGCGGGCCAGCAGGTAGTGCGACACCGACAGTTCCACCAGGTTGACGTTCATGCCCTTGAGGTCGGCGACGGTCTTGCCGCTGCCTTTGATCACCACGCCATCGTTGCCGTTGGAGAAGTCGCTGACCACCAGCGCGGTGCTGTCGACGCCACCGGCGGCGGGGATGGTCAGGGCGTCCATGTTGGTCATGGTGCAGCCGTCGAACTGGCCGGCGGTGTACTGGTTGATGGACTCGACGTAGTCATTGAGTTGCACCACGTCGATGGTGATGCCGTACTTCTTGGCCCACTTGTCGAGGATGCCTTGGCTGCCGGCATACTCCCACGGCATCCAGCCGGCATAGATCGTCCAGCACACGCTGAAGTGGTCTTTGACGACGGCCTGGGTCTGGACGCTCAGCACAGCGGCAAAGGCGGCGGCGAGCAGGGCGGGTAAACGGATTGAGGGCATGGGGCTTCTCCAGTTGATCGAGGGCGAGCAGGAGCAACGCGGCACCGTGAACGGTGGCTTGTCTCCCGGGCTTTTATCCCGCCGTGTAACCTCAACTGGAGGTCGCCGACTCTCGGACCAGCCACTCGCGTTTCGCGAGCCGGAACCCTAGTCAGCCATTGCAAATTGTGGTGCCGCGAACCTGTGATGAATCCTGCACGCAAGAGGCTAAGCGAGAGTCATGCCAAGTAGGGCGCGGGCGTGTAGGTCGCGGGTTTGCGCGCAACGCCCGACGCTCGAGTGCGTGCGGCTGCGTTGCACTGGTGCGCCGTCGCACTGCAATGAGGCATTCGGTTCGTCTGAAACAGATGTTTCAGTCTGTGTCGAAATCGCACCAGTTTCGCTTTTTGATGTCAGATATTTCGTCATTCAGCAAAAGTTGAATGCCGCCCGCCAGCGTCGCTGGCGGTGCTCTTTCGCGGTCCAGGAGGCCGCCATGTATCGACGACTGCTTCTTATCGCTGTGCTCGGTCTGTCCCTTTCTGCGTGCGTGCCCTATTACGATGGAGGCCCAGGTTATTACCGTTCCGAGGTCTATACAGCGCCCGCGCCGGTGTATTACTACGGCGGCGGCCCGGCGTATCAATATCGGCGTGACTATTACCCGGCGCCGCGTTACTACGCGCCGGCGCCGCGTTATTACCAGCCGGCGCCCCGCATGGGTTACCGGGCTTATCCAAACCAGGGTTGGGGGGATCGCTGGGGCAATGGCGGGCACGGTCGCGGTGGCGATCGTGGCGCTGGTCGCGGCGGTCATCGTTGACCGCTCTTGAAGGCAAGCGGCGCAGGCAGCGCCGCTTTTTCGTAGCATTTAGCAGTACTGTCAGATTTAACAGCTATCGTTTGGGTTTCTAGTGTATTCAACTGGGAGCGGCCGTTGTGTCTCTTCGACCGCCCAGTGAGCGAAGGAACCCCCGATGATCAGACAATTGATGTGCGTTTTACTCCTCATGGTCGGCGGCGTTGCACACGTGCAAGCGAACCAAGGCTGCCCTTATCCCTCGGCAATCAAGTACGTTGATGGCTACTTCCAGGCGACGGTAGGAACACTCGTCTGGCAAAGCCCGAAGATCGGCTATCGGGAGTTTGTCGACCAATTCATTGGCGCCATTTTTACCCCGGGCAAGGCACAGGATCGGGAAAACGGCTATGTAGACAAGTGCAGCTACCTGACCGGTGACGGTCAGAGAGTGGACTTGCGGTACGGCAAATCGGCAGAGGTGGAGACGATGTCGCTGACCGGTACTTTGCATTGGCACCTTGCCAGCGACCCCTTCGGCCTGCCGGTGTATATCTGCCAGGACAGTCAGCCGGACAATTGCGCATTCACGGTTAAAAAGCCAAAAAACTGACTGTCAAAAGTAGGAAAAATCCGCGAGCGGATGGCGGCCTTCCCAGGCTTTGTTGAAATGCGCCTGCACCACGGCCTGCGGAATGGCATTGATATCCGGCCAATGCCAATGAGGCTGCTGGTCTTTGTCGATCAACCGCGCGCGGACCCCTTCGCTGAATTCCGGGTGGCGGCAGCAATTGAGGCTCAGGGTGTATTCCATCTGGAACACCTCGGCCAGCGACAGGTGGCGGGCGCGCTGGAGCTGTTCCCACACCAGGTGCGCGGTCAGCGGGCAGCCTTCGCTGAGGGTCTTGCCGGCGCGGCTGAGCAACGGGTCGGCGTGCTCGCGCAACGGGCTCAAGGCCCGCCAGGCACTGCGCACGTCACTGACATCCAGCCACTCATCGATCTGCGCCCGGCGTGGTAGCCATTGCGCTTCGGGTTGCTGGTCGATGGCTTCCTGGGCCAAGGCCTTGAGCAGGCTGTTGAGCTGCATCGCGGTCTGTTCCTGCCAGTTCAGTTGCAACAGGCCTTCGAGCAGTTCGTCTTGCTGGTCGTCGCGCATGAAGCGGTCGGCCAGGCCCAAATCGAGCGCGTCGCGGCCGTTGATGTGCGCGCCGGTCAGGCCAAGGAACAACCCCAGTTTGCCCGGCATGCGTGACAGGAACCAACTGGCGCCCACATCCGGGTACAGGCCGATACTGATCTCGGGCATGGCCAAGCGGCTGCTGGGGGTGACGATACGCACCGAGGCGCTTTGCAGCAGGCCCATGCCGCCGCCCAGCACATAGCCGTGACCCCAGCAGATCAACGGTTTGGGGTAGGTGTGCAGGCGATAGTCGAGGCGATATTCCGCGGCAAAAAACTGCGCGGCCAGCTCCGGCACGACGCCGGGTTGTTCACGGCAGGCCATGGCCAGGCTGCGCACTTCGCCGCCGGCGCAAAATGCCTTGGGGCCCTTGCCGCGCAACAGCACGCAGACGATGTTCGGGTCTTTGGCCCAGGCGTCCAGGCGATCGCCCAGGGCCAGGATCATCGGCAGGGAGAGGGCGTTGAGGGCCTTTTCGGCGTCCAGGCTGGCGATGCCGATGCGCGCGCCGCCGCTGCCGGTCAGCTCTTCGAAGTGCAGGTTCATCGTGACCTCAATCGGGAAGGTGAAGGTTGAGTATGATCCCTTCATGGGAAAGTGCCGGTTGTGTGTCAGATCAATTGACAAGCGGGGTCGGCTTTCCTAGGGTTCGCCTCATTCTTTTTTACAAGACCAGTCAATCATGAGCGAAGGCGACCGTATCAAACTCGAACCCAGCTGGAAACACGCCCTGCGCGATGAGTTCGAGCAGCCCTACATGGCCCAGTTGCGTGAGTTCCTGCGCCAGGAACACGCGGCCGGCAAGGAGATCTACCCGCCTGGCCCGCTGATCTTCAACGCGCTCAACTCCACGCCGCTGGACAAGGTCAAGGTGGTGATCCTCGGCCAGGACCCCTACCACGGCCCCGGCCAGGCCCACGGTCTGTGTTTCTCGGTGCAACCGGGCGTGCCGGCGCCGCCGTCGCTGGTCAATATCTATAAAGAGCTCAAGCGCGACCTGAATATCGACATCCCCAACCACGGTTGCCTGCAAAGCTGGGCCGACCAGGGCGTATTGCTGCTCAACACCACCATGACCGTGGAACGCGCCAACGCCAACGCCCATGCGGGCAAGGGCTGGCAGTTTTTTACCGATCGGATCATCGAAGTCGTCAGCGAGCACCAGCCGCACCTGGTGTTCCTGCTGTGGGGCGCGCATGCACAGAGCAAGCAGAAGCTGATCGATGCGACCAAGCATCTGGTGCTGACGTCGGTCCACCCGTCGCCGTTGTCGGCATATCGCGGCTTTCTGGGCTGCGGGCATTTCAGCCGCACCAACAAGTTTCTTGAGCAGAATGGCGAGACGCCGATTGATTGGGTGTTGCCACCCGTCTGAGGGGCCGGCGCGTTGTGTTCCCGGGTTAGCGGGAGCACACCGTCTGTGGGGGGCAACGGTCTTGTGTCCGCCCTACCTGTTACTTTTGACAGTATCCAACCACCGCGTTTCCTAATTAACTGTTCTCCCGGCCTTATCGCTCTGCTGTTCAGCAGCACGCAGCCAGCGGCCAGTCACTGAACCCAGTGTTGAGGAGAGTGGAAATGCCTAATAACACACCATCGGACAAGCGCTTATCCAAAAGCGGCCTTCCAACTCCGAAAATGGCGGCTGAACCCGTGGTACCGCCACCTTTCGCGTTGCCTTTATTGAGTGATGAAACGGCGTACACCATTCCACGTTCGGCGCAGGCGGCGGACTTGCCGGTAGAAGTCCAGACGTTATGGGCCGGTGGGGATGGGCTGGATCCTGGCGAGGTGACCGTCATCAGATTTTATTGGGATGATGAATCGACGCCGTTCGCTACCGCGTCCCGTACCGCATTTTATGATGAGAGCGACCTGCCGGTGGTCGGGCTTGTGCCGCAGATAAAACTGAACTCACCCGGCCTGCATTTGCTGCGCTACACCGTGACGTTGGTGCCGGGCGATACGGCCGGCCCGTCCAGTCCGATTCTCATTAATATCGACAAGGAGGCGCCTAATCAGAATAACCGGGGGGCACCGTTGATTTTTCCATCAGAGATAGAAAGCGGCGGAGTGACGGATGCGTACCTGGTGTCTAACGGTGATCGCGTCGTGGCACGGGTTCCGCGCTGGCCGGACATTCGGCTTGAGGATGAAGTGACGGCCGACCTGGTGCGTTTGCCCCTGAGCAAGGCCAAAGGCAAGCGTCGGGTGCTTGCGGACGGGATCGCCCGTACCACGATCACTCAGGCCCACTTGGATGGCGCTCCCATTGAGCTGATCTTTACCGGTGACGTGCTGCGCAGTCATGTCAACGCTGAATACAATGCCCGTTATTTTTTGAGCGACAGGGGCGGCAACGAAGGCCCGCCTTCACGCACTTCAGTCCTGCTGATAGACCTGACACCCACGCCGGGCACCCTCAGGGCTGTCGACGTTCCCCAATTGGCGATCGACGGGCGGATCGATCTGGAGGATGCTCGGGACCCGGGGTTTCCAGGCGGTGTGTATATACACATCCTGGAAGTGGTCGGGGCCGCGCCCGGCGATGTTCTGCAGCCATTTTGGGACTTCATTGCTCTGCCCCCGATTACCGTCGGCGTAGGCCAGGTCTGGCCGATCGTGGTGCAGATCGACTATGGAACCCTGGCCAGTGGCGGCTTCGAGTTTATCGGCGGTACGATCAGGACGGATTACACCTGGCAGCGCGGGACCGGAACGCCGAGACGTTCACTTCCCAGGTTTGCGCCGGTCAATCTGACCGTCGCAGGGCCGGTAAGCCCGAACAACCCTGACCCGGTGAACCCGTTGCTGGAACGGGTCACTGTCAAAGGCCGAGACGGCGACAACCTGTTGACGATCAGCGACCGGGGCCAGCCGGCGCGGGTTATTGTGCGACTCTATGTCGGCCCTGTTGCGAACCAGTCGTTGGAATTGATGTGGGGCAACCCTCCCGTGCTTGCCGATACCTATACCGTGCGGCCTGAAGACAGGGCGGGGGACGAGATTGCGTTCTTCGTCCCATGGGATCTGATCGAGCAAACACCGGGCGGCATTGTCCCCACGTTCTATTGGACGTTTAACGGAATCAACAGACAGCGTTCGCCTCATACGGATGTGATGGTCAATATTGTGCCGATCGATGGGTTGCGCGACCCTGAATTTCCCGATGTCAACTATGGGCCTGCGCCTGATGCAGGCTTTATCAACTGCGACATGCGGCCTTGGGACAGAGGCGTCCGAGTGAGAATTCCCGGCGACAGCAGCCGGTTGTCGGAGCAGGACACGGTTGTCTTGTCTTGGGCGAGCTACGCCAATACCAACGGCAATTCAGATGGCGTCATTCCAGAAACGATCGATACGTTCTCCCATACGCTGACGCAACAAGAGGCGGAGCAGGGCTATGACTTTTGGGTGCCGTTTGACCCCTATATCCTGCTGCCGGGACTTGTAAAGCCGCCTGAGGGGCAAACCAATCCGCGCTATGGCTCGGCGGTCATACAGTATCGGCTGATCAAAAGCGGCGGAGGGGGGATAGGGGATTCCCGTCGGGAACTGGTGTTCATTTCTCTGACTCGCCTCGGCACCCTGCCGCCCTGCATCAGTGATTGAACCTGGCATGTTGTACGTGCAATCGGGAGGGCATGAAGCCTTCCCGGTTTCATTTTCAGACGTTGGATTCCTGCCTTTTTGCGCTATTTCGCAATAAAAAAAGCCGCTTGGACGGTTGTCGTCGAAGGGGCCAGTGGCGGCCTTTCGCTCAATTTTTACATATATCAACCTGTCAAGTTTGACAGTTACGAAGGCTTTTCGAAAAGAGTTTACTGCGCTTGTCAGTGTGAGTTCGTTGAGTCGTTGTGAGTGGCACTGATCAACAGCAGTACACATTTGTCGGAAGTTCCTGAAGGTCCATTCGCGGTGGGCCCTCGGCTCCGTCTACCCAGGAGTTTGTAAAAATGGCAAACCCAGCACGTTTCAAAGATGTAAAGGCGTCTAAAGCGTCTTCGAATAAACCCAACACATGGCCCACCATCCTGACCCCGCCAGCGCCGGCTGATATTCATACGCTGCCGGATGTAGTAGGGGATGACCAACTCGCTGTAGTCAGCGCCGAGCAACAGAGGGACGGGCTGCCCGCGACGATACGGCTCTGGCCGAATGCTGCCGAGTTTCCGGGAGAGTTCGATATCTTGACGGTTTCGCTTGAAGGACAGGCAGTTCAACTTCAAGAGATCGAAGGTCCTATCACGGCTGACGTGGATATTGTGATCAAGTCGGGCCGTCTTAGAACCCATGGACCGAAAGATATTACCTACTCCGTTACGCTAAGCGGCTTACCCGCTGGCGAGTTTTCCTTGCCGCAGACCGTCTTTGTCGATGCGATCGACCCCAATGGCAATAACCGGCCGGGTGCCCTCACGCTGCCGGTTGATTTGCCATCGGAAGGGGTGACACCTGCGTATTTGGCGGCACATGGTGGCGTCACGCTGACCTTCCCCCGGCCAGTGGATTCAAGACCTGGGGATACTCTTGTGGCGTTTTTTGGCGAGACGGACGATACGGGCAAGACGATTAACGTTCCGCCCACAGGGCCGATTACCCTCACGTATAACACGCTTGAAATTCAGGGCTTCGGAGAGGGCGATTTTTTAATCAGCTATCAGATCTCCGACAGGGCAGGAAATGCCACACAAGTGTCGATACCCCGCACGCTCTCGGTTAGAACGAGCAATCCACCTGTGCTGCTGGCCCCGCTGGTTCCCAATGCAGGCGCTCTGATCGACAAGGAAGAGGCGCGTGATGGGGTGCTGGTGACTGTGCCCACCATCGACAACTTCCACCCCAACGACTGGGTACATATCTTTATGAACGGCATTGAGTTTGGTAGTCAGCGCCTTGGCGTCACGCCAGTATTTGCGTTGCCGTTTGTCGTTGGTTACTCCACCCTGCGCGCAGGTGGCGTGCTGTATACCGCCAGTTTCAAATATGAAGTTCGTCGTGGTCTGGATACATACCCCTCTCCGGAGACCGACGTCCCCGTCGACTTTGTGGAGCCCGGCACGCCGATCCCCGGGGAGGGGCCGGTGGATACAGCGCTGGCATTGCCTGTGGTGAGAGGCGATTCGGCGGTTGATAACTCGTTGATTGCGTCCGACCTGGACGGTACGATTCGTGCGACCTTTCCCATCTATGCGGGGCGTACAACGACTCCGGGCACTGAGTTCATCGATCTCTATTACGGGTTCATGGACGGGACGGCTGTCGGTACGTATGGAGTCACGGGTACGGAACCTGAAGGGACCATGATATCGATAACTATCGCGTCGGATATCATTGAAAGCTACGGGAACGGTGAAGTTCCTTGTTGGTATCGGGTACGCAATGCTAACAATTACAAAGAGTCCCGTAAGCAGAACGTGAATGTTAACGTCTTTTCGCTTGACGGGTTGGCGGACCCTGTCTTTACCAACCTGTTCACGCCGCCACCGCCTTCCACCGACGCGCCCTTCATTTCCTGTGAGCAAATACCTTGGGTCGGCGTGCCCATCAGGATTTTTGATCCGGTGACGCTCCAGGATGGTGACACCGTCGTTATTCACGCTGTGCGGTATCTCTATTCAGGTGTGACAAAGCCTCCAACGCCGGTGGCGGGCAGTGAGATAAACAGTCCTCCTATAGGGATTGGGCCGTCTGAAAGGATCAACGGTTTCACCTATAATTTTGCCTTGAATTCTTACTTCGACGGCGATACGGCAAGGCGGCGCGGTTGGCTGGAAGTCAGTTGGAGCATCATCCGCTCGGGGCCGCCGCCAGAGAGTGGAACGTCGGACCCTGTTGCGGTGAAGTGGGATATCCGCAGCAGCGCTTCAACAGGGACTTGTGCCCCCATCACCCTAATAAACGGCTCGTTGGCCTAGGCCTTCATACGCACCTATTCGGGCCTCCAGGTAATCAAAAGTCCCCTCTCGTTGAGGGGATTTTTGTAGGTATTAGATAAGGAATATCCTACATATCCTTTCTTTTTGGATCTTTAGTCTCTGCGGCTCTTGAAAACGGAACCTGCTCGATACGGCTCCGGTTTCGAACTGGAACTTTTTTCTGAGAGTCGCAAAACATGATCCATACCTCTACTCACCCACGTTTTCGTTGTACGCGTTTGTCCACCGCGATCAAGCTCATTGCAGCCGCCCCTCTGTGCCTGTTGGGCGAGCAAGCCTTTGCCGTAAAAGTCATTGATGGGCAAACTGGCCCGGCTTATTTCGACGTCGTCCCTGGCTCGCACACCGACAATTATATTGTGCAACGCGAAGGCGTCTTGAATGTGAAGCCAGGTGGTGTCACGCGTGAGATTCTCGTGACCGGCGCCTCCACCCTCAACATGGATGGAGGCCGCGTTGACGGCTACTCCACTCTCGATGCAGCCATACTTCTGAATCGAAGCAACGCCACCATTGCCAACTCACAGATTACCAGCTACTCCAAGGGTGGCCTGGATATGTCCCGCAGCCTGTCGGAGGATATCGGCTCCGAAGCCGTAGTGAGCAACAGCCAGATCACGGGTGCCACCTACGGCGCTACGGTCACGGCGTTCAGCCATCTGCAGTTGCTCGACGGCTCCACGCTGACCGGCAGCAGCCAGGAAGGCCTGAAGTTGATGGGCGGCAAGGCCTCCGTGGTGGGTAGTACCATTACCGGGGCGACTAATGGCGTCACGATGACCCGCGAGCATCGCACGGTAAACGAAGCTCCCGTGTTGGTGCTGGAAGGTTCGCGTGTCGAAGGCGTGAGCGGCCCGGCCATTCTGGTGAATCAGGCCATTACCGCCGAGATCGATGTAAACAACGGCTCCACGCTGATCGGCGGCAACGGCAACATGCTGGAGCTGACCGGTGGCGGCAATGCCAACATGCGTGTCAACAACAGCGCCCTGGCCGGCAACATCCAGGTAGGCACCGACAGCGCCCTCGACCTGAGCCTTGATGGCGCCATCATGAAGGGCGATGTGATCAACAATGGCGGTAGCGCCAGTGTCGGCCTGAACAACGGCTCGGTCCTCACCGGGCGCCTGGAGCACGTCGATAAACTGGCGATCAACAGCGACGCCACCTGGGTGATGGTCGACCATCAGCAGGTGGGTGACTTGTCCCTGAGCGGCGGCAACGTCAAGTTCGGCGAGACCGGTACGTTCTACCAGCTGGACGTGGCCAACCTGTCGGGCAACGGCACCTTCATCATGAGCGCGGATTTCGCCACCCTGAGCAGCGATTTCCTTAATGTGACCGGCACGTCGTCGGGCGACCACAAACTGCTGATCGCCAGCAGCGGTGCTGACCCGTTGAGCGATGACCGCCTGCATGTCGTACACACCGCCGACGGTGGCGCCCAGTTCAGCCTGATCGGCGATCGCGTGGATGTCGGGACCTATTCCTACAGCCTGATCAATGACAACGACGGCAAGGACTGGCTGCTCGACCCAGGCAGCAAGGTGATCAGCCCGAGCACCAACTCGGTGTTGGCATTGTTCAACGCAGCCCCCACTGTATTGCTGGGCGAAATGACCACCCTGCGCACCCGCATGGGTGAACTGCGCTTCAGCGAAGGTCAGTCGGCTGGGCTGTGGACCCGCGCCTATGGCAACAAGTATGAGGTGTCCAACGACAAGACCGGCTTGGGTTACAGCCAGTCGCAACGCGGCTTCGCGCTCGGTGCCGACGCGCCGGTATCGGGTGGTGACGGCCAGTGGCTGATCGGTGCAATGGTCGGTCACAGCACCTCGGACCTGGACCTGAACCGTGGCAGCAGTGCAACTATCGACAGCTACTATGTCGGCGGTTACGCCACCTGGCTGGATGTCGAGAGCGGGTTCTACTTTGACGGTGTGCTCAAGTTCAACCGCATGCACAACGAGTCCAATGTGGCCATGAGCGACGGCAAGAAAGGCAAGGGCAACTATGCGCAAAACGCAATGGGCGCGTCGGCGGAAGTCGGTCGCCACATCACGCTGGACGACGGTTTCTTCGTTGAACCATATGGCCAGTTGTCTGCGGTGATTACCCAGGGCCAGAGCTACACGCTGGACAATGGCCTGGACGCCAAGGGTGACCGCTCCAGTACGGTGATCGGTGAACTCGGTACTACCGTGGGGCGCAATATCCAGCTGGAAAGCGGCGGCGTCTTGCAGCCGTACTTGAAGGCGGCGGTGGCCCACGAGTTCGATCAGAGCAATAAAGTGTTCGTCAACGACAACTCGTTCAACAACGACTTGTCGGGTTCGCGCCTGAAGCTGGGT
This sequence comes from Pseudomonas sp. Y39-6, assembly GCF_023651955.1. Lineage (NCBI taxonomy): Bacteria > Pseudomonadati > Pseudomonadota > Gammaproteobacteria > Pseudomonadales > Pseudomonadaceae > Pseudomonas > Pseudomonas sp. Y39-6. Next base: position 1,757,586 of record NZ_CP069594.1, read on the forward strand.
GCGGGTGTGGCGATGTCGGTATCGCAGAACCTGAAGTTGCATGCGGATCTGGAACACAGCACGGGCAAGAACATCAAGCAGCCGTATGGGGTTAACCTGGGCTTGCGCTACGATTTTTAACGGGCTGGATGTATAGCGCGGTAGCGGTATAAACCGTGCGGGTAATGAAAATGCCCCGTCTCGAAAGAGGCGGGGCATTTTTTTGCTTTAAGGCAGGGCGGGGTGGTTTTAAATGCTCACCACCGCCACGGTCGTGTTGCCAGAGTTGCAGACCAGTAAGTATTGGCCATCGGGAGTACAAGCCAGCCCGTTAGGCTGATCAAAACCGTTAATCGTGCCAATCAGTGTCTCACTGTTCATGTCAATGACTCGGACGCGGTTACCGGCAAGTTCTGAAACATACGCCAATGGTCGAGTTGGATGAAAGGCAATACCTCGTGGATCACTGAGGCCTGTGAGGGATTTGATGAATGTGAGGCTATCGTTTTCGGTGTTGTAAATATCAAGTTTGTTTAAGCCTGATACGGACACATAGAGTCGTTCGAGCGGTGCATCAAACCCGGTGTGGGCAAGTTCCTGAGCAACTGCGCCGTTAACGACAGTATGGGTGCGGACTCCACTGCTGAGTGTGTACCGTTCCGTGTTGTAGCCTGTTGTAAATATGGCTGTGCCTTGTGGATTAGTTACTATCGCTCGGGGGGCAGCTGTTCCACCGAAATTTGTCACATATTGGCCACTTGTTGTGTCAAAGACGGAAAAAGCCAAAGAGCTGCCGCTAGCGAGTAGGCCTATAAACATTCGCGACCCGGTGGGGTTTATGCCTATTGCGTAGGCCGCTGAGTAACTGAAGGCGAAGGGGTAACTAAACGTGAAAGTACTGAGATTGAGGACTGGAGCTTGGTAATTAGCGCCAAGTCCGGTGTTGGCCGAGAGAAAGAGCCTTGGCTCCGTAGGGTGCAATGCAAGTCTATAAACATAGTTATAAGCTAGTGTTCTGATCGCGCCACTTGCGAAATTAATGACCGAAACCGAATAGGCACGCGCATTCAGGACACACACTGTGTTGCCATCTCGACTGATTGCGATTTGATTCGGACCGTTCCCCACAGTGATGTGACGAATGATCTCGCCTGACCCCTTACGCGTCACATAAGTAGGCACCTTGAAGTACTTGGCCGTCTCCAGGCTGTTGGAACCGTCCAGCGATACCCAGGCTTTGACCGCAACCTCGCTGTTGTTCTCCAAGCCTGACAAATAGCTGGCGGGTATCAGGTCGAGCGTGCGTCCGGCATTGAATTCCGCGGATGTCACGCCGACCGCAAGCCGCAGGTCGCGATTGGTCGTGCTGAGTAACTGAATCCACACGGGTTGCCCGGCTCTGAAGAACGGCCATTTATCAATCCGCACGTTGTTCGCCACTGCCGTATTGATCGCCCCACCCGAGGCTTCGGGGATACTGACCAGTTCGAATTCCTGCTCTGGCAGCTCTTCGACCTCCAGGGTCAATTCCCGCGACTGGGTGATGGCGTTGTCGCGGGTCACCTCGAAAAATACCCGGCACTTGCGACCCAGGTTCGCCCCCACGAATACGTTGGACGTGGTGAACGTGATGTACTCCTCCCCCGCATCAGGGATGCCGGGTTTCATCGGGATATTCGGTGTTCCAATCCCAGTGCCGCTTTCTCCGATGATATGTACTTTGACGTTATCGCTGGCGAGCATGGCATAGGTCACGCGGACAGTGACAACGGCAGGACGCGGCGGCAGGACATGTAGGGGGTTGATCGAGGCGAGGCTGGGCGGCTTGATCGGGGTAGACTCCAGTACGACCGGTTCTGGCAACTCCAGTGCGCTGCCTATCGTAATCACCAGATCATGGGAGATGAGTTGGCGTGGCTGTCCAGGCGCATCGACCGTGTAGTAAAGGCGTGCCGAGCCGTTCAGGTTGTTCAGGACGATAGTTCGAGGAATCGTGAAGGGCAGGTCTGCCCCCAACCAGTTTGAATCGATCAGGAAGGCGATTGGCGGATTGCTGCCGCCCGCCTTGCTCCCTTCAAAGTGCAGGGTAACTACGGCATTCAGTACAAAACTGGCATGGTGGTGAACGGTGACGTTCAGGTTGGCCTTGCTGACGAGCGGGTCGAACACATGATTTGGCGGCACAGCCTGCCGGGTGGTCGGGGCACGCAGTGAGGCCTGGGTCTCGCCGATACTCAGCTCGAGTCGACGTGACGGCGGCCGATTGTTGACTTTGTAATAGGTAATGAGAGAGCCACCTTCCAACTGGGCGATGGGCCCGCCGGGTCCGTTGGGCAAGTCAAAGTAAATGTCACCGATGCCTGCCATATCGCTGTATTCGGCGTAATAAGACCTGCCATTGGCGAAGGTACCTTCCAGTACCAGCGTGACGCGATCATTGGATAGCTGGCCGGGGTAGGTCTTGATGAGCACTTCAAACGGATTGACGGTGGGATCAGGCAGCGTGCCACCCATGGCCGCCTCGACAATGGGCGCTGCCAGGCCGACCTCGCCAGGCGTGCCGACGATGTTGACGTTGGCACCTCTGGAGTCGCGCGGTAGAACGCCTGTACGTATGCGCTGATAGGTCAACTGAATGCGACCGTTGACCAGCGGCAGGATGTCTGCGAACGGCCAGGGGATCTTCGCGGTGACGATGGTCGGTGATACGACAGGGAAATCGTAAAATGTGATGATCCGGATACCCTCAGCGGTGAGGCCGTTGACCCTCACACGAATCGTATCGCCGGAGATATAACCTTCATTGCGCACGGGAACAATAATGGTCGCCGGTTCGCCACCGAGGCTATCGGCATCGAGTTGATCGTTACCGTCGGGATCCTGTTCGGCCTCATCAATATAGGCTTCACGCAGCAGCGGCTGCGCCCCATCGTCAAGGCGCACCGTCAGTTCTTGTTCGGGTGAGAACCCGAGGGACGCGTTGCCTACCTCGTCGAATAGGTTGTATTCACAGATTTTTACCCCGCTGCCCACGGTGGCCCAGGTGTTCGCGTAGACCCATATGGTAATGGGCGCAGTACCCGCTGCTTCAAATTCGCTGACACGGTGTTCAACCACGACTCCGCCTATGCTTAGGCGAATGCGATCTCGCACCTTGCGGCGGTTGGCGACGGGCGCCGAGGAATCCACCGGGTAATAGTCGATGATCACCGGTACGCCTTTACCCGCGGTGTCGCTGTCCACGCCAAATTGTATGACGTCGTCGGGAAATATCGGTTTGGGCAGGTTTTCGTTTTGCCATGTGCTGGCTATCGGGTCGCGTCCACCGGGGTGTTCGATATCAACTTTGATGTTGAAGCGTTTGGTCTGTTGAGTGTTGCCTCCCAAAGGAGTTACGAATGCCTGTAGTGCATTGCCTGCCTCGCTGATGAAATGCTTGCTGGGCACATACAGGACAATTTGTGTGCCTTTGAGGGCTTCGTCTTCGGTCACGGTGTGAAAAACAACCCGTTCGTCGTTGAGCATCAACTCGATGAAGTCGTTTTCTGCCTGGTTCAGGTAGCTGAACAAAATGCACGTGACACCTTTTTCATTCACCTCCAGCGCCGCCCGGTTGAGCCCGCCGTCGAAACTGACGACAGGGGTGCTCAGCGTCGGCAGGTACAGGGGAAGATCGGCGAACGGCGTCTGGCGAAACGATAGAGGGGTCAATGTCGAGCCGTCGACCTGAGGCAGCGTGAAACCTTCCGATCGCGGCTCGTCCGGTTCGCGGGCACTGAATTCATCGCTTGGAGGATCGTAGGGCAACACGGGCAAAGCGTTGTCGGCGGGGATGAGCGCTTGATCATCGGAGTCTGTGGCCATGATCGTAATCCTGTCTGAGCAGTTGATTGGACGACTGACGCGAGGCGTCGGCACGCTCAATTCAACGTCCTGAACCCGGGACTGCCTAGCTGTGAGAAATGACAGTGCCGACGAATGGTGAACCCGACTTGTCCGTCAGCTAAAACACCACCAACGACACTGAATCCCCGCCGATATTGGCCACGTAGCCGTGGGAATCGTCTGGAGCCACCACCAGCCCGCGCGGCTTGTTAAACCCGGCATAGCTGCCAATCACCTGTCGCGAGCGCGTATCGATAATGCCCAGCAGGTCGCCATCGGTCTGCGACACGTAGGCCCGATCACGCCCGCGTTCGAAGGCGATGTCGTAGGGGCCCAGCAACCCGGTCAAGGTCTGCTCGATGCGCTGGGTCGAGGTGTTGCCGATCGTGACGCTGCCGCCTTCGCGCGCGCTGATATACACCTGAGAGCCACGGGGGTTATGGGCAATGGCGACGGGGGCGGAGCGGGTGTCGGCGCTGTTGATCAGGCTGTTGGTCGGCAGATTGATGATGGACCAGTCGAAGAATGTGGCCACGTGTGCGCGGTTGTTATCAGGGCTGACGGCGACATCGATGGGCGCGCGCACCGGGATCGAAGCCACGCGTTGGTGGTTGCTTGTGTCGATGACGACCAGGCGCGATGCACCTTCATCGGCCACATACAGGCGCGAGCCGTTGGCATTGAAGCGAATGCCTCGGACGGTGGTGAACCCGGTCAGCGTGTCGATCAGCGAATAGTCCCGCGTGCTGTAGAGGCGAATCGGGGTATTGGTGGCGCTGCTGTTGTCGGTCACATACAGACGCTCGGCCGTTGGATGAATGGCCAGGCGCAACGGCGAGCCCGGCACCTCGAAGCTGTCGATGACGCGGTTACGCAGGGTGTCGATGACCCAGATCGAAGTGCGGCCGAAGGTGCAGGCGACGTAGAGCCGCGTACCGTCCGGGCTGAGCGCCAGGGCGTTCGGCGAATTGCCCACCGGGATTGTGGCGAAGATGCCCACGGTGTTGCTTATGCGGTAGTCGACAGGGCGAAAGGCGATGGCGAAATCCTTATGGGCGCTGCCGTTCAGCGATACCCGCGCCTCAACCCGCAGGGTGCTCTGGGTCGGCAAGGATTGCAGATAATCGGCGGGTAAGCGGACTTCCACGCGTTTGGCATTGAACTCCGCGGCGCTCAGCGGCGTGCCGTCGCGCAGCACCCGATTGGCCGCGGCCTTGATTTCGAGCCACACCGGCTGCCCGGTCCGCATGAACGGCCATGCCTGAATCACTGCACTATGCGTCACGTTGGCGTTGATGATGCCGTTCGACGCCTGGGGCACGTTGACCAGGTCCAGCACTTGTTCGGCCAGCGGGTCGATGGTCAAGGTCAACACCTGGGAGATGCTGGTGGCACCGGCACGGGTCACGGTATAGGACAATGCAGCGTCTCTGCCCAGGTTGGCGGCAATCACCCGATTACTGATGATGAAGTCGACATAACCTTTCATCGGGTCGCCTGGCCGTGGATTGATGACGGGCGTTCCGAGCCCGTAGGTGCCGGTGAATCTGGGCTGGATATCATCGCTGGCCAGCATCGGCTTGTAGCTCACCCGAAACGTGCAGACCGGCGGCTCCAGCACATGTTGCGGGTTGAGCCGGGCGGTGGAGGGGTCGGCGATGTTGATCGTGCTTTCCAGAATATGCGGCACCGGCAGTTGCAGACCGCTGCCGACGCTCATCACCAACGCCTGGGAATAACGGGTGCGCTGGCCGGCGTGCTCCACCCGATAGTAAATGCGCGCCGAGCCGTTGAGGTTGGCCACGACAAACACCCGTGCGATGACAAACGCCAGGTCCTGCCCGACCCACGGCTGGGTGATGGGGAACCGGTCCGGTGGGGCGCTGCCGCCCATGGCGCTGCCTTCGACGTACAGGGTGACCGTGGCGCCTTCCGTGAAAGCGGCATGCGCCGCAACCCTCACGTTGGCATTGCCTCGGGATTGCTCGGGGTCGAAGTTGAAGGCAGGGGCGGGTGCTTGCAACACCTCAGGCGCGGGCAGGGCGTCCTGGGGCTCGCCGATGTTGAGTTGCAGAATGGCCGACGGTGGGCGCCCCCCGGCGGTGTTGATGTAGTAGTAGAGCATCAGCTCGCCGCCATCGAGCTGGCGGATGTCACCGTCGATCCCATTGTGCAGTTCGAACACGACGCTGCCTTCGCCGGCCGGCAACCCGTGCTCCTGATAAAAACGGTGGCCGTTGGCGTAGGTGCCTTCCAGCACCAGCGTGACGCGGTCAAACGGCTTTTGGCCGGTGTAAGCCGCGATCGTAACGGTCACCGGGTCGGTCAAGGGATGCAGAACGCCGCCGCTGGCGGCCGGCACTTGCGGTGCCACGAGGCCGGTTTGTTCGGGGGTTCCGCTCACTTGGACGAAGGTGTTTTCCGAGGGGCGGTTGACTTGCCCTGTGCGAATTCGCTCATAACTCAGTTGGATCAAGGCGCCGATAAGCATACGCACGTCAGCATTGGGCCATGGGACGTCGACGAAAGGCGTTGTGGTCGATGTGATACTGGCATTGTAGGTCTGTTCGACATCGACACCTTCCGGCAAACGCCCGCGAATGGTCAGTCGAAGACCGTCGCCCGACGCCCAGCCTTTTCCCTCGACAGCCACCCTGAGGGTTGCGTCTTTGCCTGCCAGCGTGTCCGCATCCAGCGTGCCGGTCGGTGCTTCGACAATCTGGGCGGCGTCCAGCAACCGTTCGTTGGGATCCAGCCGCACTTCGATCAGTTGCATCGGCGAGCGCCCCGACGCGTAGTTGCCGACCTCATCGATGACATCGTAGGCGCAGGCCTGAAAGCCACTGCCGATGCGCAGCCAGGTGCCGTAATAGACCGTGATTGAAATCGGGTTGCGGCTGCTGGCCTCATTCTCTGTGACGATGTGCTCGATGATTTGCCCACCGATGATCAAGCGAATGCGATCGCGTACCGCCCGGTAGGTACTGGGAGGCCGGTTGAGGTCCAGCGGGTAAAAGGGGATTCTCACCACCACCCCACGCCCGGCTGCGGCCGAATCGATCAGGACCTGCGCCGGTTGCGGTCGCGACAGTTGTTCATTGACCCAGGGCGGGCGGGTAACGGGGTCGCTGCCGGTTGGCGCCACGGTGTCGATCTTGAGGGTCAGGCGTTGGGTTTCTTCTACGCGGTGATCGAGGTGCGTCACCCGGAAAAATACGGGCCCGGCGGCGCCGTCGACCAAGCGGGCCAGGGAGATGTGCAGGGTAATCGCCTTTGCTTCGCGCGCTTCTTGCTCGGTTACGGTATGGAAGTCGACCGGGACCAGCAGGTCGCTACAGAACAACTCGATGAAGTCGCCTTCAAGCTGGCCTGCGTAGGCGCGCAAGATGCAAATCAGGCCCGCGCTGCCATGGCTCTCCAGCAGCAGTTGATACACGCCGCCGGAGAAGCCCACGACCGGGGTCGTCAGGCCGGGAATATAAGGCGACAACTGCGCGACGAAAGGGGGCGCGTTGCGGTCTGGAGCCATGGTTTTCACCTCGTGCTGGGCCAAGGAGCCGAAAAGGTCCGGGGCACACAAGGATTGAACGCAGAAGGGCAGCGAGCAGGCTAGCTGTTAGAAATGACAGTGCCGACAGGCGGTAGCGGCCCTCGGCAGCCGCTAGCCTTGGCGGTTCCAATGCCTGAACAGTGGCTCCGCCAGAAACAACACGAACAACAAGCGCATCACCTGCATAGCCGTCACCAACGGCACCGACAGTTGCAGGGTTTCCGCGGTCAAGCTCATCTCGGCAATACCACCGGGCATCATGCCCAGGGTCAATGAGCGCAGGTCCAGTTGGGTCATCGCACTCAAGCCCACGGCGGCCAGCGTCGCCAGCACCATGGTCAAGGCGGTGCCGATCAAGGTGCGCGCCATGAACGACGGCGCACTGCGGAAGAACTGACGATTGAAGTGGCAGCCCAACCCGCTGCCGATCAGCCACTGGCCGATCTGGCTGCCGCCGTCGGGCAGGCCGATGTGCAGGTCCCACGCCACACTGGCGGTGGCACTGACCAACAGTGGCCCGAACAACCATGGGTTCGGCTGACGCAAGCGTTGCCAGCCCCAGGCCACCAGCGCACCGGCGGGAAACAGCAGCGCCAGCCAGGCCCAGCTCACGGGGGCGGGATGAAACTGCGGCGCGCCACCGTCCAGCACATACTTGAAGATCGCCGGTACGCACAGCACCACCACCAACACCCGCAAGCTTTGCCCCGCCGCGACCCGGCTGAGCACCGCGCCATTGCGTGCGCCGAGGTTGACCATCTCGCCGGAACCGCCGGGCATGCTGGAGAAAAACGCGGTGGCGCGGTCTTCGCCGCTGCGGCGCATCAACCACACGCCGACCACGCTCGACAGGCTGGTGACCAGCGCGCCGAAGAAGATCAAACCGAAGTGGCTCATCACCTGTTCGATCACCAGCGGAGTGAAGTGCAGGCCGATACCGATGCCCACCACCCATTGGCCGCCTTTGCGCCCGCCGGGAATCTCCGCCAACTGCCACGGCGTGAGGCAACGCACGAGAATGATCGCCAGTAGCGAACCGACCATATACGGCAACGGCCAGCCGATCTGGCTGGCCAGGTAACCGCCGGCCAGACCGACCAGCGGTGTTCCCCACCAGTGTTTAAAGCTGGCCTCAGACATCGGCCACGGCACGACGCTGCAACGCACGTTTGCGGTAGATGCGCGCCAGCGGTAACAGCAGCATCACGGCGGTCAATACCCAGACACCGAAGGTGATCGGGCTGGACCACAGGATCTCCAGCGCACCGTTGGAGATCGACAGCGCGCGGCGCAGGTTCTGCTCCATCAGGCCGCCGAGGATAAAGCCCAGCAACACCGGCGACAGCGGGAAGTCGAGCTTGCGCAGGATGTAGCCGAAGATGCCGATGCCGATCATCAGGAACAGATCGAACGTGGTGGCGTGAACCGCGTACACGCCGATCGCGGTAATGATCGCGATCACCGGCACCAGCGCCCAGTTCGGCACGGCGAGGATGCGCGTGAAGATGCGGATCATCGGGATGTTGAGGATCACCAGCATGATGTTGGCGATGAACAACGAGGCGATCAGGCCCCAGACGATATCCGGTTGCTGTTGGAACAACAGCGGGCCCGGCGTGATGTTGTACAGCGACAGGGCGCCGATCATCACCGCGGTGGTGCCCGAACCCGGCACGCCCAGGGTCAGCATCGGCACCAGCGCACCGCAGGCGGAGGCGCCGATGGCGGTTTCCGGTGCCGCCAGACCGCGCATGTCACCTTGTCCGAATTTACCGCTGGCCCCGGCCAGGCGTTTCTCGGTCATGTAGGCCACGGCTGACGCCAACGTCGCGCCAGCGCCGGGCAATACGCCCATGATGAAACCGAGCAGGCCGCACCGGATGTTCACCGCAAATACCGACGAGGCTTCCTTCAGGTTAAACATCATCCGCCCGGTGGCTTTCACCGCTTCCTGGCCACGGTGGGTTTTTTCCAGCAGCAACAGGATCTCGCTGATGGAGAACAGGCCCAGCACCAACACCACGAACTGGATGCCGTCGGTCAGGTGGATGTTATCGCCGGTAAAGCGGTACACGCCGCTGTTGGCGTCGATGCCCACCGCCGACAGGAACAGGCCGATCAGCGCCGCGACAAAGGTCTTCAGCGGTTTATCGCCGGCCATGCCGCCGAGGCAGACAATCGCGAACACCATCAGTACGAAATATTCCGCCGGGCCGAAGGCAATCGCCCACTTGGCCAGCAGCGGGGCAAACAGCACCATGCCGCAGGTGGCGATAAACGCGCCGATGAACGAACTCCACGCCGACAACGACAAGGCCACACCGGCCAGGCCTTTGCGGGCCATCGGGTAACCGTCGAGGGTGGTCATCACGGTGGAGGCTTCGCCCGGGATGTTCAGCAGGATCGAACTGATACGCCCACCGTATTCGCAGCCCAGGTACACGGCCGCCAGCAGGATCAACGCCGACTCCGGCGGCAGGCCCAGGGCGAACGCGATGGGGATCAGCAGCGCCACGCCGTTGATCGGGCCCAGGCCCGGCAGCAGGCCGACCACGGTGCCGATCAAGGTGCCGCACAGCGCGGTCACCAGGTTGTAGGGGGACAGTGCCACGCCGAAGCCCTGGCCCAAATAGCCGAAAGTATCCATATCAGTTCTCCAGAACGTCGAGCAGGCCGAGGGGCAGCGGAACATCCATGGCTTTATCGAACAGCAGATAAAGGCCGACGCTCATCAAGGTGATGATCACCGCACCGGGCAACCAGCGGCCGCCATACAGCCGTGCCATCGGAATGCCGATCAACATGCTGCTGAGAATGAAACCGAGGGATTCGAAGGTGGCGGCAAACACGATCAACAGCGCCACGCAGATGCCGATCTTGATCAGGGTGGCGCGGTCCAGCGCGGGTTCTTCCTCAGTGTGTTTGGTCGGCTGCGGGCGAAACAGCATGTAGATCAGCGCCAGGCTCATCAGCCCGAGCATCAGCAGCGGGTAGGCCCGAGGCCCCACGGGTTCGTAGGAAAACGACGCCTGGTAGGGCCAGGCCATCAAGGCCAGGCCCGCGCAGGCCAGCAGCAGCGCGGCGGCGAATATGCGTTGTAAGAGCATGTTGAACTCCTGGGCCACGCCCCTGGTTCAGCAGGGCGTGGCCGCGCGACAGAGGGGCGATTACTGGATCAGGCCGAACTCTTTGGCCAGCACTTTGTAGTCCGCTACCTGCTTCTTCACGTAGGTGTCCAGCTCCGGGCCGGTCATGGCGAACGGGAACAGCTCGCGCTGGTCACGCAGCTTGGCGAAGTCTTCGGAGGCCAGCAGTTTGTCGAAGGCGTCTTTCCACCAGGCGTAGTCGGCATCGCTGACTTTTGGCCCAAGGTAGAAACCGCGCACCACTGGCCAGACGATGTCGTAGCCTTGCTCTCTGGCGGTCGGAATATCCTTCATTTCCGGCTCGTCCAGGCGCGCTTCGGAGAACACCGCGAGCAAGCGCATGTCTCCACTCTGGATATGGGGCATGGAATCGGAGATGTCGGTACTGCCCACCTGGATGTGGTTGCCCATCAGCGCGGTGACAATTTCACCGCCACCTTCCAGCGCCACATAGCGCAGGTCGCGCGGGTTGATCCCGGCGGCCTTGGCGATCAGCGCGGTTTGCATCCAGTCCTGGCTACCCACGGTGCCGCCGGAACCGATGACCACTTTGCTCGGATCTTTCTTCAGTGCCTGCACCAGGTCGTCGAGATTTTTGTAAGGCGAATCGCTTTTCACCGCGATGGCGCCGTAGCTGGTGCCGACCGCCGCCAGCCAACGCACGGCGCTTTCATCGAAGCGCCCGAACTTGCCCTGGGCCAGGTTCAACAGCGAGCCGCTGGACCAGGCCACCAAGGTGCCGCCGTCTGCAGGGCGCTGTGCGACCACGGCGTTGTAGGCCACTGCGCCCACGCCACCGGGCATGTAGGTCACGCGCATCGGCTTGCTCAGCAGCTTCTGGTTGACCAGCGCGCTTTGCGCCAGTTTGCAGGTCAGGTCAAAACCACCGCCAGGGGAGGCCGGGGCGATGCATTCCGGGCGCTTGGGTTCGTCGGCGGCCAGCAGTTGGCCGGCGAACAGCATGCAGCCGGCGGCGAGGGCGAATTTACGCAATGAAAGGGTCATGGTTATCTCCATCGTTGTTGTTATGAGTGGCTATTACCAGGCACTGCTTACCAGAGCGCGACGCTGTAACTGACCAGCAGGCGTACTTCATCCGCATCGCGGGCTGAATAGTTGGAACGATACGTCGCATTGCGCAGGCGCACGGCGACATCCTTGAACGTGCCGCTTTGCACCACGTACTTGATCTCGCTGTTGCGTTCCCACTCCTTGCCGGTCTCGCCGTTCTTGAGCTTGATATGGTCACCCGACAGGTAACGGCTCATGAAACTCAGGCCGGGAATCCCCAGCTTGGCGAAGTCATAGTCGTAGCGTGCCTGCCAGGAGCGTTCCTCAGCGCCGGCAAAGTCGTTGATCTGCACGAAGTTGACCAGGTACGGGTCGCTGCCATCCACATACGGAAACGCGCTGTCGCCGGACATGTGCTGGTAGCCGGCGCTGAGCTTATGGCCATTGAGGGCATAGCTGAACAGGCCGTTGAGGGAGGTGTTGTCGATCTTGCCGCCGCGGGCGGCGCCGGTGTCGTCGCTGATCGCCAGGCGCAGATCGGTGGCGAAGGTGCCGGGGCCCATCGGGCGCGCAGCCACCAGGCCGAGGAAGTGCTGGCGGTACACGTCGTCGAGTTGGGCGAAGTGATAGCTGCCGGTGATCTTGTCGGCGAACTTGTAGTCCACGCCGCCGAAATTGAAGTGCTTGCCGGTGGCGCCGCTGAGGAAACGGCTGTTCTTGTTGTTGAGGGCGATGTCCTCGTAGTTGGTGTCGTCGCGGTCCTTGGCCTTGTCGAGACGGCCACCGGTGAACACCAGGTTCTTGAACTCTTTCGAGGTGATCAGGCCGCCGTTGAAGGTTTGCGGCAGGATGCGGCCGTCGTTGGGCTTGAGGATCGGCAGCTCGGGGATCAGCGCGCCGACTTTCAGCTCGGTGGCGGAGATCTTCACTTTGCCGGTCAGGCCCAGCTTGGAATACTCGTTGGCGGCGCGGCCATCGTCGTGGGTGGGCAGCAGGCCGGTGCCGGTGCGGTCGGGGCTGGAGTCGAGCTTGACGCCGAGCATGCCCAGCGCATCCACGCCAAAGCCGACGGTGCCATCGGTGTAGCCCGATTGCAGGTTGAGCATGAAGCCCTGGGCCCATTCGTCGCGCTTGGATTGCTGGGCGCTGGTGCCGTCGCGAAAGTCGCGGTTGAAGTACATGTTGCGGGTTTCCAGGGTCGCGCTGCTGTCTTCGAAGAAGGCGGCTTGGGCAAGCGGCGAAAAGCCGGCAAGGGTGGCGGCGCTGGCAAGGGCGGTTTGGGTCAGGCGGGAAAAACGCACAGGCGTGCAAGCCTGGGGCTGTGTCGACAGCATCGTTGAGTACTCCGTTATTGTTCTTATTTGACGAAAACGCTTCGAGGCGTTTTTCGGGCGCTACGGATCAGGCAGCTCGGCGGGCATGGCCTACCGTGGCTGGATGCTAAAGGGTGAAGCTTTCACTAACCTTTCAGTTGCCTTTCAATGTTTTCGGGCTTCACAGCCCAGGCGGCGCCTGTAAACTGCCTCGCAGAGCGTGGCGCCGACCACCCCCGAATGAGGTAGAAATCCATGCGTGTCCTCCTGGTTGAAGACCATTTGCAACTGGCCGAAAGTGTCGCCCAGGCGCTCAAGAGCACGGGTCTGACCGTCGATGTGCTGCACGACGGAGTGGCCGCGGACCTGGCCTTGGGCAGTGAGGAATACGCCGCGGCGATCCTCGATGTGGGCTTGCCGCGCATGGACGGTTTCGAGGTGTTGGCGCGTTTGCGGGCGCGTGGGAAAAATCTGCCGGTGCTGATGCTGACAGCGCGCAGTGATGTGAAAGACCGTGTGCATGGCCTGAACCTGGGCGCCGACGATTACCTGGCCAAGCCGTTCGAGCTGACGGAACTGGAGGCGCGGGTCAAGGCGCTGTTGCGGCGCAGCGTGCTCGGCGGCGAGCGCCAGCAGGCGTGCGGCGTGCTGGTCTACGACCTCGACACCCGCCGCTTCACGGTCGGCGGCGAGCTGCTGACCCTCACGTCCCGCGAGCAAGCTGTGCTTGAAGCGCTGATCGCCCGCCCGGGCCGAGTGATGAGCAAGGAGCAACTGGCCGCCCAGGTGTTCGGCCTCGACGAAGAGGCCAGCCCGGATGCGATCGAAATCTACATACACCGCCTGCGCAAGAAACTCGACGGCCAGCCCATCGCCATCGTCACCTTCCGTGGCCTCGGCTACCTGCTGGAAGCGCGCGATGCATAAGCCCAGCAGTCTGCGCTGGCGGCTGCTGTGGAACCTCGCGCTGTTGCTGGTGCTGTTGATGGTCGCCAGCGGCATGAGCGCCTACTGGAACGGCCGCGAAGCCGCCGACACCGCCTATGACCGCACCTTGCTGGCCTCGGCACGCACGATTGCCGCCGGCCTGACCGAGGTCGACGGCAGCTTGAGCGCGAATGTGCCGTATGTGGCCCTGGACACCTTTGCCTACGACAGCGCTGGGCGGATTTATTACCAGGTCAATGACATCGACCAGAAGCTGATTTCCGGTTACGAAAACCTCCCCGGCCCGCCGCCTGGCACGCCGCGCACTGATGATTACCCGGCATTGGCACGGTTTTACAACGCTACGTACCAGGGCCAGGCCGTGCGCGTGGTGAGCCTGCTCAAGGCGGTTTCCGAACCGAACATGAACGGCATGGCGGAAATCCGCGTGGCCGAGACCGATGAAGCCCGCGTCAGCATGGCCCGCAGCCTGATGGCCGATACCTTGCTGCGCCTGGGCATGCTCGCCATCGGCGCGCTATTGCTGGTGTGGTTTGCCGTGAGCGCGGCGTTGCGCCCGCTGGAGCGCTTGCGCACGGCGGTGGAAGAGCGCCAGCCCGACGATCTGCGGCCGTTGCCGCTGGTCGAGGTGCAGCTCGAGTTCGGCCCGCTGGTGCGTTCCATCAACCATTTCACCGAACGCCTGCGGGGCCAGTTCGAGCGCCAGGCACAGTTTATCGCCGATGCGGCCCACGAACTGCGCACGCCGCTGGCCGCGCTCAAGGCGCGCCTGGAACTCGGCCTGCGCGCCGAAGACCCGGCCACCTGGCGCAGCACCCTGGAAACCGCCGCGCAAGGCACCGACCGCCTGACCCATCTGGCCAATCAATTGTTGTCCTTGGCGCGCATCGAAAACGGCGCACGGGCGATTGCCGAAGGCGGGGCGCAATTGCTCGACCTCAGCCAACTGGCCCGCGAACTGGGCATGGCCATGGCGCCGTTGGCCCATGCGCGTGGGGTCGCGCTGGCGCTGGAAGCCGACGAGCCGGTGTGGCTGCGCGGCGAACCGACGCTGCTCAACGAGCTGTTGAGTAACCTGGTGGATAACGCCCTGGCGCATACGCCGCCTGGCGGCAATGTGATCCTGCGCGTGACGGCACCGGCGGTGCTGGAAGTGGAAGATGATGGCCCAGGCATCCCGCTGGACGAGCGCGACCGCGTGTTCGAACGCTTCTATCGCCGCAGTCAGCAGGGCCTGGGCTCCGGTCTGGGCCTGGCGATTGTCGGCGAAATCTGTCGCGCGCATCTGGCCCAGATCAGTCTGCATGATGGTGAACCGACGGGCTTGAAAGTGCGCGTCAGTTTTGTCGCCGGTTGATCAGTAGAACATCGACCGCGCTTCATCCAGTTCCGCACGCACGCTGTCGCTGTAAAGGTCCAGGCGCAGTTTCTTGACTGCCGGCAGGTTGGTGATCGGTACATCCGCCAGTGGATGCGCGGTGCCGCGATGGCAATACAGCACGGCGACTTGCACCAGGTCGATATAGTCGAGGCTGGCGGAGTCGCGTTCCAGGTCCAGGTATTGGCCCGGAAGCTTGACCAGCATCTCCGGGAAGTCCCAGCCACGCAGGAGTTTGTCGCCGAGCATTGGGTGACTTTTCTCGATCATGTGGTTGAGGCTGACCGGGTCAGAGAGCAACTCGTAATGGTCTTCGGCATAGGTCAGGATCGGCAGCACACCGATCTGGTGCACCAGGCCTCCGAGCGCTGCCTGGTCCGGCTTGAGCTGGCTGTGGCTGCGGCACAGCGCGTAGCTGACGCCCGCCACTTCCAGGCTGCGGCGCCAGACGTCGCGCATTTTCTGTTCGATCACTTCGGAACGGGCGTGGAAGATCTGCTCCATCACCAGGCCGATCGCCAGGTTGCTGCTGTAGTTGGTGCCCAGCCGGGTGATGGCGGTGTGCAGGTCGGTGACTTCCTGCGTCGCCCGCAACAACGGGCTGTTGACCACTTTGATCAAGCGCGCCGACAGCGCGGTGTCGCGACCGATCACTTTGCTCAAGTGGCTGATGCCGATTTCCGGGTCTTCGGCGGCCTGACGAATGCTCAGGGCCACTTCCGGTAATGTCGGCAGAACCAGGTCATCGTTGTCGATGGCCGCAATCAAAGCCTGTTGGACTTTTTCCGCCAGCTCGTTCATTCATGCTCTCTAAGGTGTTGCAAAGGGGTGCGACGATCAGTGCTGGATCTCTCGATCACGATCCAATTGGTAGGGCAGGTCAAGTAGTTGCAAACCGGGACCTTCGAGGGTGCCTAAATGCACATCACCACTCTCGGCTGCTTCGGCTTGCAGAACCGCCAGAAGTTCCACCATTTGGTCAGCTTTTGCCGCGATCACCACTTCGCCGATCGAGCTGTTGTGGCTGGGAGAAAACAGCGGCGTGCCGGGCTCGGGCAATTCAGCGGCATTCAGGCTCAGGCGGTACAGGCGACGCTTGAGTTTGCCCAGGTATTGCATACGCGCGACGATTTCCTGGCCGGTGTAGCAGCCTTTCTTGAAACTGACGCCGCCCACGGCCTGCAGGTTGAGCATCTGCGGGATAAACAGCTCGCGGGTCTGCGGCATGACCTGGCCGATACCGGCGCGCACCTGGCCCAGCAGCCAGTCATTCAAGTCAGCCGTTTGCAACTGCGCGGCCAATTGGCTGCGCACAGCTTCGGCTTGCTCGGCGGGCGCCCAGAGTTCGACGCGACCAGGGGATACGCGGATGGCGATCAATTGTTCGCTGCGGACGACGCTGTCGGTCGCGGCCGGCAGTTCCAGGCCCAGGCTCGCCAGGGCATGATCCGCGTTCGCCAGGCCGAAACGTGCCCAGGCGGCGCTTTCGTCGGTGAGTTTGGATTTGGAGAACACCGCGTATTTCTTCAAGTCGGCCAGTTGCGGTTCCAGCAGCTCGGTGGCCATGGCCAAGAGCACGCCATCACCTTGCAGCAGGATGCGAAAGCTCGACTGCATGCGCCCTTTTTGCGTGCAGCGCGCGCCGAGGCTGGCCTGGGTGTCGCTCAGGTAGTTGAGGTTGCAGGTGAGTTGGCCCTGCAGGAACTTGGCAGCGTCGGCGCCGCGGACGGCGAGAACGCCTTCGTGGGTCAGTGGGCAGAAGAAAGCAGAGTCGGCCATGGGTCATCGCAGGTCAAAAAGTCTAGGTGCATCATAGAGGGGCGCCCGACAAATGGATAGTTTCTGTAGGGGGCGACCAAAGCCGACTGTTCCGCTGCCTTGGGGCCTGTATACTTGCAATCTATTTGAGGAGCGTTCCATGGTCGAAGATGTAGAACTCAATCGCCTCTACTGGCACAGCCGTCGCGGCATGCTTGAGCTGGACGTGTTGCTGGTGCCATTCGTCAGAGAGGTTTACTCGACCCTTAACGAGGTGGATCGCAAGTGTTACGTGCGCCTGCTGGAATGCGAAGACCAGGACATGTTCGGCTGGTTCATGGAACGCGCTGAATCGGAAGACCCGGAGCTGCAGCGCATGGTTCGGATGATCCTGGATCGTGTCCAGCCCAAGTAATCCCGCCTTCGAATGCCGCTGGCAGGCCTCGCGGCTGTTGCTGGCGGCCTATCTCCTGGCCCAGTCGTCCGCACTGGGTGCGCTGCTGCTTGTCGATTTGCCTTATTCAAGCCTTGGCCTGTTGCTGTGCCTGGCTCACGCCGCCTGGGTTATCCCGCGCCATATCCGGCTGACTCACCGTTCGTCGATTCGCGGCCTGCGCCGTGACGAAAGCGGGTGGCAGTTGTGGAGCGAAGCGCGCGGCTGGCACCGCGTGCAACTGCGTCCCGACAGCCTGGCGTTGCCGTTGATCGTGGTGCTGCGCTATCGGGTGCAGGGCGAATGGGCGGTGCGGTCGATCTGTGTGCCCAAGGATTCGCAGGCCGCCGATGTACACCGGCGCCTGCGGGTTCGCCTGAAGTTCAGTCGGCGTAGGTGGTTGGCACCAGAATAGTATCGCGGGCCTCGGGCAGCATCTGCGGGTAGTCGAGGGTGTAATGCAGGCCCCGGCTTTCCTTGCGCTCCATGGCCGAGCGGATCATTAGCTCCGCCACTTGGGCCAGGTTGCGCAATTCGATCAGGTCGCGGCTGACTTTGTAGTTGCTGTAGAACTCGTCGATCTCATCCAGCAACAGTCGCACGCGGTGTTGTGCGCGTTGCAGGCGTTTGTTGGTCCGCACGATCCCTACGTAGTCCCACATGAAACGTCGCAGTTCGTCCCAGTTGTGGGCGATGATCACGTCTTCGTCCGAATCGGTCACCTGGCTCGCGTCCCAGCGGGGCAGGGCGGCCGGGACGGGGATCTGCGGCAGTTGTTCAAGGATGTCTGCCGCCGCCGAACGCGCATAGACGAAACATTCGAGCAGCGAGTTGCTGGCCATGCGGTTGGCGCCGTGCAGACCGGTGAAGCTGGTTTCGCCGATCGCGTACAGGCCGGGCACGTCGGTGCGCCCGTGTTGGTCGACCATCACGCCGCCGCAGGTGTAGTGCGCGGCTGGCACCACCGGGATCGGGCCTTTGGTGATGTCGATGTTGAAGGCCAGGCAGCGCTCGTAGACCGTCGGGAAGTGAGTCTTGATGAACGCTTCGGGCTTGTGGCTGATGTCCAGGTAGACGCAGTCGATGCCCAGGCGCTTCATTTCATGGTCGATGGCGCGGGCGACGATATCGCGCGGGGCCAGTTCGGCGCGCGGGTCGAAGCGTTGCATGAAGCGCTCGCCATTCGGCAGTTTCAGGTGCGCGCCTTCGCCGCGCAGGGCTTCGGTGATCAGGAAGCTCTTGGCCAGCGGGTGATACAGGCAGGTGGGGTGGAACTGGTTGAATTCCAGGTTGGCCACCCGGCAGCCCGAGCGCCAGGCCATGGCGATGCCGTCGCCACAGGCACCGTCGGGGTTGCTGGTATAGAGGTAGACCTTGGCCGCGCCGCCCGAGGCGAGAATGGTGAAGCGCGCACCGTAGGTGTCGACTTCGCCGCTGTTGCGGTTGAGTACATAGGCGCCGAGGCAGCGCTCGCCCGACAGGCCCAGGCGTTTCTCGGTGATCAGGTCGACGGCGACCCGTTGCTCGAGCAGTTCGATGTTCGGGCGTTGGCGGGCTTGTTCGAGCAGGGTCCTGAAGATCGCGGCCCCGGTGGCGTCGGCGGCGTGGATGATGCGGCGATGGCTGTGCCCGCCTTCGCGGGTCAGGTGGAACTCGAAGCCGCCGTCATCGCTGCCGGCGTGATCGTCACGGGTAAACGGCACGCCCTGGTCGATCAGCCATTGAATGGCTTCGCGGCTATGTTCGACGGTAAAGCGCACCGCATCTTCGTGGCACAGGCCGCCGCCGGCGTTGAGGGTGTCTTCGACGTGGGACTGCACTGTGTCGGTGTCGTCCAGCACGGCGGCAACACCGCCCTGGGCCCAGAATGTCGAGCCATTGGCCAGGTCGCCTTTGCTCAGCACCGCAATGCGCAGGTGGCTGGGGAGGGTCAGCGCAAGGCTCAGGCCGGCTGCGCCGCTGCCGATCACCAGGACATCGTGTTGAAACTGTTGGCTCATTTGAAGGATTCCGCAAAAAGCGATCCACAGGGGCTGGCGCAAACAGGACGCCTGGATCGGCGAATCAAAGGGTCACACGGGCTACTAGTATATAGAGGGGGGGAGCGGCACAATAGCCGCGCATTCGTGGCAATGTGAAATTACGGTGCACGGCCAAGGTAAATGGACCGGTTATTGAAGTGGGAACTTTTTGCATAAGCCCCGACTCAATAGCAGGTTGCCCGAAAGCTGGGAAAACGTTGAGTTTATTGGCCCGTCGGGAGCAGTGGACGCGTCAGGAAACCGGCGACAAGATTATTCGCGCAGCCGGCATTGCCCGCGCTGCGTTTTTCGTGTGTGCCAAATCAGTGCATGCCGGAAACTTGCTTGGAGGGGAGAACTTTTGCGGAAAGTCCGAGTCTATGTTTGCAAGCCTGATCGTTCAGTTATGCAAGCCTCCTTCAAGTACAACGAGGAGTGTTCATGCTAACCCAGGAAGAGGATCAGCAGCTGGTCGAGCGCGTTCAACGCGGCGACAAGCGAGCTTTTGATCTGCTAGTGCTGAAATACCAGCACAAAATTCTCGGGTTGATCGTGCGGTTTGTGCACGACACCCATGAAGCGCAGGACGTTGCACAGGAAGCCTTTATCAAGGCATACCGTGCGCTGGGCAATTTCCGCGGTGACAGCGCGTTTTACACGTGGCTCTACCGCATCGCCATCAACACGGCGAAGAACTATCTGGTGTCTCGCGGACGCCGCCCACCAGATAGTGATGTCAGTTCGGAAGATGCAGAATTTTACGATGGTGATCACGGCCTCAAAGATCTCGAGTCGCCGGAGCGTGCATTGCTGCGCGACGAGATCGAAGGCACCGTTCATCGCACTATTCAGCAACTGCCAGAAGATTTACGGACGGCGTTAACTTTACGTGAATTCGATGGTCTGAGTTATGAAGACATTGCGAGCGTCATGCAGTGTCCGGTGGGGACTGTAAGGTCACGGATTTTCCGGGCCCGGGAAGCCATCGATAAAGCCTTGCAACCGTTGTTGCAGGAAAACTAAAGACAGCGGCGACAGCCAAGAGAGGAACCGCCATGAGTCGTGATGCCCTGCAGGAATCGCTGTCCGCAGTGATGGATAACGAAGCGGATGAACTGGAACTTCGTCGGGTGCTCAATGCATTCGGTGATGCCGAAACCCGTGATACCTGGTCTCGTTACCAAGTCGCTCGGGCGGTGATGCACAAGGATCTTCTAATCCCTCGTCTGGATATTGCTGCGGCCGTTTCTGCTGCACTGGCTGATGAAGCCGTTCCGGCAAAAGCTGCGCGGGGGCCATGGCGTAGCCTGGGTCGCCTGGCAGTGGCCGCTTCGGTGACTGTTGCCGTTCTGGCTGGTGTTCGCCTGTACAACCAGGACGAAATCGCCGGTGCCGAACTGGCCCAGCAGACTCAGCAACCGATCATGGCTGGCCCGCAAGTCAAGGGCCCCGCCGTACTGGCAGGCTATAAGGAAAGCTCCGACACTACCGGCCCGATGGCGAACGGTGTGCTTCAAGGGCAATCCGGCTGGCAGGATCAGCGTCTTCCAGGCTACCTGCGCCAACACGCACAGGAATCGGCCTTGAAAGGCACTGAAAGCGCTCTGCCTTATGCTCGCGCGGCAAGCCTGGAAAACCGTTGAACCGTTGAGGAGCACTATGCGCGCCATACCGCTCCTTACGCTTTTGCTCAGTGGTTGGTTTGCACTCCCCGCCCACGCCGATGATGCCCAAGACTGGTTGACTCGACTTGGGCGTGCTGAGCAACAGCAAAGCTTCCAAGGTACGTTCGTCTACGAGCGTAACGGCAATTTTTCTACCCACGACATCTGGCATCGTGTCCAGGACGGTCAGGTTCGCGAGCGGCTTTTGCAGCTCGACGGTTCGGCTCAGGAAGTCGTGCGGGTAGACGGTCGGACGCAATGCGTCAGCGGCACTCTTGTCGCCGGCCTCGGCAATTCGCGTGATGCCCCTTCACGTGCGCTTGATCCGCAAAAAATCGCGCAATTCTACGAACTGGCCGTCATCGGCAAATCTCGCGTGGCCGGTCGAAATGCGGTGATTGTGTCGATCACTCCGCGTGACCAATACCGCTATGGTTTTGAGTTGCACCTGGACCGCGAAACTGCGTTGCCCCTTAAATCCCTGCTGGTGAACGATCAGGGGCAGTTGCTGGAGCGTTTCCAGTTCACGCGATTGAACACCTCGGTCACGCCGGATGATCGCGACTTGCAACCCACTGGCGATTGCACGCCTATTGCAGTGGCCACGGCTAAAGCGCCCGAGGTGCAACCTGCCCAGGACTGGCATCTGGAATGGTTGCCGCCGGGTTTCCAGTTGACCAGCAGCAATGCGCGCAAAGACACCCAGACCAAAGCGACGGTCGACAGTCGGATGTATGAAGATGGGCTGGCACGGTTTTCGGTATTTCTTGAGCCGATCGGCGAATCCGGCGTTACTGAAACCCGTACCCAGTTGGGCCCGACGGTGGCGGTGTCGCGTCGGCTGAATACGGTGGATGGCGAAATGATGGTCACGGTAGTGGGCGAAATCCCCATGGGCACCGCCGAGCGCATCGCGCTGTCGGTGCGCGGTGAAAAAAAACCAGCCGCCAAGCCGTGAATCGTTAATCTTATGTTCATCCTGGCCTTTCACCCTACGTCCATGCGAGGTTGGCTGCCGAGCATCATGAAATGTCTGGTCCAGCATTTTCACTTGCAAAAATCTCTCATATTTTTTATAGGTCAGGGCTTGTCGGCGCTGACCATGTTTTGTTCGCGGAACGGAGATGTCGGTCACAGTTTCCGGCGTTTCCAGAACCCTGTCGCCCAACCCTGCTCGTCGTAACGGGAGCTGTATGTCGATACCACGCTTGAAGTCCTATTTATCCATAGTCGCCACATTGTTGGTGTTGGGTCAGGCCGTGCCCGCGCAAGCGGTCGAGCTGCCTGATTTCACCCAATTGGTCGAGCAGGCCTCGCCTGCCGTGGTGAACATCAGTACCACGCAAAAACTGCCCGAGCGCAAAGTCTCCAACCAGCAGATGCCGGACCTGGAAGGCCTGCCGCCGATGCTGCGCGAGTTCTTCGAGCGTGGCATGCCGCAACAACGCGCGCCCCGTGGTGGTGGCGGTGGCCAGCGTGAAGCGCAGTCCTTGGGCTCAGGCTTCATCATCTCGCCCGATGGCTACATCCTGACTAACAACCATGTGATTGCCGACGCTGACGAGATCCTCGTCCGTCTGGCTGACCGCAGCGAGTTGAAAGCCAAGCTGGTCGGCACCGACCCACGTTCCGACGTGGCGTTGCTGAAGATCGACGGCAAGGACCTGCCTGTGCTGAAACTGGGCAAGTCCCAGGACCTGAAGGCCGGGCAATGGGTCGTGGCGATCGGTTCGCCGTTTGGCTTTGACCACACCGTGACCCAAGGCATCGTCAGCGCCATCGGCCGCAGCCTGCCCAACGAAAACTACGTGCCGTTCATCCAGACCGACGTACCGATCAACCCGGGTAACTCCGGTGGCCCGCTGTTCAACCTGAATGGCGAGGTGGTCGGCATCAACTCGCAGATCTACACGCGCTCCGGTGGCTTCATGGGCGTGTCGTTCGCCATCCCGATCGACGTGGCCATGGACGTTTCCAACCAACTCAAAAGCGGCGGCAAAGTCAGCCGTGGCTGGTTGGGCGTGGTGATCCAGGAAGTGAACAAGGACCTGGCCGAGTCCTTCGGCCTCGACAAGCCGGCCGGTGCGCTGGTCGCTCAGATCCAGGACGACGGCCCGGCAGCCAAGGGCGGCCTGCAAGTCGGCGACGTGATTCTGAGCATGAACGGCCAGCCGATCGTCATGTCGGCAGACCTGCCGCATTTGGTGGGCGCGCTCAAGGCGGGCAGCAAAGCCAAGCTGGAAGTGATCCGTGAAGGCAAACGCCAGAACGTTGAACTGACCGTCGGCGCCATTCCGGAAGAAGGCGCGACCCTCGATGCCCTCGGTAGCGCCAAGCCGGGCGCCGAGCGCAGCAGCAATCGCCTGGGTATTGCCGTGGCCGAGCTGACGGACGAGCAGAAGAAGGCCTTCGACCTGAAAAGCGGCGTGGTGATCAAGGAAGTGCAGGACGGTCCTGCCGCGTTGATCGGCCTGCAGCCAGGCGATGTGATCACTCACCTGAACAATCAGGCCATCGACAGCACCAAGCAGTTCACCGACATCGCCAAGGCGCTGCCGAAGAACCGTTCGGTCTCGATGCGCGTCCTGCGTCAGGGCCGTGCCAGCTTCATTACCTTCAAGTTGGCTGAGTAACACCTGCGCATAAAAAAGCCCCGCCTTCGTTTAACGAGGGCGGGGCTTTTTTGTGGGCGGTGGGTTTAGCCCATCATTCCTTTCACCAAGCGTTCCTGTTCGATCAGCTCACGCTGGCGTGCGTCGATACGTGACGACAGTGGGAAGTTGCTGCCGGCACGGCGCTTGGCGAAGTCCAGTTGTTGAATGGCTTGCTGGAAGTCGCCGACCAGGGCGAAGTACTCGGCGCGCGCCTGGTGCAGGCCGATGATATTGCCGGACAAGCCGCGCGTTTCGGCGACTTGGTACCACACGTCCGGATCGTCCGGGCGCGACTTGAGCAAACCGTCCAGGGCCTTTTCCGCATCGGCGGTGCGGTTCTGTTTGAGTAAAAGGTCCACTCGCACCTGGTTCAGCGGATAGTTGCCGGGGTACTGGGTGAGCATCCGGTCAGTGCGTTGCTGGGCATCCGGCAAGCGGTTGTTGGTGATGTCCAGTTCGATCTGCGCCAGGTTGTAGGTAATGTCGTTGGGCGACTTGGCCAACAGCGGGGCCAGGTTTTCCCGGGCTTCCTTGAGCTTGGTCCCCTTGATTTGGGCGATGGCCAGGCCATAGCGCGCCACGTCGCTTTTCGGGTTTTCGTCCAGTTGGGCCTGGAAGCGCTTGGCGGCGAGGCCTGGCGTGTCTTCGTATTTCAGCTGCACCCGTGCGCGAATCAATTGATAACGCAGGCTGTCTTCGGTGCCGCCGAGCTTGGCCTGTTCGGCGCGGTTGCGGGTGTCGGCGATGCGCGATTCGGTCACCGGGTGAGTCAGCAGGAATTCCGGCGGCTTGGCGTCGAAGCGGTATTGACGCATCAGGCGCTCGAACATGGTCGGCATGGAGCGTGGGTCGTAACCGGCTTTCTCCAGGTTGAGGATGCCGATGCGGTCGGCTTCTTGTTCATTCTGGCGCGAGAACCGCCGTTGTTCCTGGATCGCCGCGGCCTGGGTGCCGGCAATTGCAGCAATGCCGGCGTCGCCCGCACCGGCTGCGGCGGCAATGATGCCGCCGAGCATCGCGGCCATCATCGGGATCTGCATGCGCTGTTGCGCTTCGACGCCGCGCGCGAAGTGGCGTTGGGACAAGTGAGCCAATTCGTGGGCCAGCACCGAGGCGTATTCACCTTCGGTCTGAGCGTTGAGGAACAGCCCGCCGTTGACCCCGACGATACCGCCAGGTGCGGCAAAGGCGTTGAGCTGCGGGCTGTCGATCAGGATGAATTCCAGGCGGCGGTCATTGACCTGGCTGGTCTCCACCAGTTTGTACACGCTGGTTTCGACGTAATCCTTGAGCTGCGGATCGTTGAGCTGCGCGACCTGGCCGCGTAAGTAGGCAAGCCAGGCGCGACCCAGTTGGTATTCCTGTTGCGGCGAGACAATGGCTGAGCTGGCGTCGCCAAGTGACGGCAGGTCGTCGGCAAAGGCCGGGGAGGCCAGCAGGCAGGCCAGCGTCAGCAGGGTGGGGCGCAAAAAAGTCATGCACAGAGCCTTTCGACAAAGAGCTTACTGTAGCCGGACACTGAGCGTCGGACCAGATATTCTAAGCAACCTGAACGCTTGCCCGGAGTAAAACCATGACCGACGCTGTAGCCTTTGATGCCGAACTCGATGCCAGCGGCCTCAATTGCCCGTTGCCTTTGCTCAAGGCCAAACTCGAACTCAATCGATTGGCCAGCGGCGCGGTGCTCAAAGTCATCGCCACGGATGCCGGTTCCCAGCGTGATTTCCGCACCTTTGCCAGGCTGGCCGGTCATACCCTGGTGCATGAAGAAGACGCCGCCGGTGTCTACCGTTATTGGTTGCGCAAGGCCTGAAGCGTCCGCTTCCCACCACCCGAGGTTGATTGATGTTCAAAGTGTTACGAGACTGGATTCAGCGCTACTTCTCCGACGAGGAAGCCGTGGTGCTGGCGGTCCTGCTGTTCCTGGCCTTTACCGCCGTCCTCACCCTGGGCGGCATGCTCGCTCCGGTGCTGGCGGGGATGGTGCTGGCCTACCTGATGCAGGGGTTGGTCACCACCCTGGAGCGTCTGCGCTTACCGGGCGCGGCGGCAGTGGGGCTGGTATTTGCTTTGTTCATGGGGCTGTTGCTGGTATTTATCGTGGTGGTCGTGCCACTGCTGTGGCACCAGTTGATCACCCTGTTCAATGAGTTGCCCGGCATGCTCGCCAAATGGCAGTCTCTATTGCTGCTGTTGCCGGAGCGCTACCCGCATCTGGTGTCGGATGAGCAGGTATTGCAAGCCATCGAAGTGGCACGCGGCGAGATCGGAAAGTTCGGGCAGTGGGCGGTGACCTTTTCCCTGTCCAGCCTGCCGTTGCTGGTCAACATCATGATCTACCTGGTGCTGGTGCCGATCCTGGTGTTTTTCTTCCTCAAGGACCGCGCGATGATCGGCCGCTGGGTAAGTGGCTATCTGCCGCGTGAGCGTGCGCTGATCACCCGGGTGGCCGAGGAGATGAACCGGCAGATCGCCAACTACATTCGCGGCAAGGTGATCGAGATCATCATCTGTGGCGGCGTGACCTACATCGCCTTTATTGCCCTGGACCTGAACTACGCGGCGCTGCTGGCATTGTTGGTGGGCATTTCAGTGGTGGTGCCGTATGTCGGCGCGGTGGTGGTGACGGTGCCGGTCACGTTGATCGCCTTGTTCCAGTGGGGCTGGAGCGACCAGTTTATCTACCTGATGGCGGTGTACGGCATCATCCAGACCCTGGACGGCAACGTACTGGTGCCGCTGCTGTTCTCGGAGGCGGTCAACCTGCATCCGGTGGCGATCATCTGCGCGGTATTGTTGTTCGGCGGGTTGTGGGGGTTCTGGGGCGTGTTCTTTGCGATCCCTCTGGCGACGCTGTTCAAGGCGGTGCTGGATGCATGGCCGCGGCAGGAACCGGTGGTGGCGCCCTTACTCTGAAGCGAGGGGAGGGCGCGTGCGCCCTCTCCCGATGATGCTCACGCGTTATGCAAAGCCTGGGCGGCCGCCAGCACGGCGTCCACATGCCCTGGCACTTTCACGCCACGCCATTCCTGGCGCAGCACGCCATCCTTGTCGATCAGGAAGGTGCTGCGATCCACGCCCAGGTATTCCTTGCCATACAGCTTCTTCAGCTTGATCACGTCAAACAGCTGGCAAACCGCTTCGTCCTTGTCGCTGATCAGCTCGAACGGGAATTCCTGCTTACCCTTGAAGTTCTCATGGGACTTCACGCTGTCGCGCGACACGCCAAACACTTCGGTGTTGGCTGCCTTGAACGCCGCGTACTGGTCACGGAAACCCTGGCCTTCGGTGGTGCAACCCGGGGTGCTGTCCTTCGGGTAGAAGTAGATCACCACTTGCTTGCCCTTGAGGGCAGCGAGGCTGAAGGTCTGGCCGCTGGTGGCCTGGGCTTCGAAATCGGCTACGGGTTTGTCGATGACTACCGCCATGGGGGCTTCCTTACATTGGGTTCTGTGGGCGCCACGGCTCGATCAATGCGTCGAGGTTCAGGGCATCGGCGAAGTCGAGGAACTGGTCGCGCAGCCAACTGATCTGCACGCCGGCCGGCAAGGTCACGGTAAACGTGGCGTTGAGCATGGTGCCGCCGGTTTGCGGTGCCTGGTAGGTGTCGCAGGTGAGGTTTTCTAGCTCGACGTTATGGTCGATGAAAAACTGGCACAGCTCGTTGACGATGTCCGAGCGGTAGGCCGAACTGACATACGCCACATAAGGCAGGGCCTGCGGGCGGTTTTCCAGCGCGGCACTGCGTACCACATTGACGGTGAAGTCGTGCTTCTTGGCCAGGCCCGGCAGGCCGGTCTCCAGGCGTGCCAGGGCGTCCCAGGTGCCGGAAATCTGCAGCACCAGCGCACTGCACTCGCCATGGCGGGTGAGACGGGAGGTGACGACGGCGCAGCGGTTTTCATGGCTGGCGCGGCACAGGACGTTGGTCAGCTCCATGGGGTTGGCGCCGAGGGCACTGATAACAAGGAATTGTTCGCGAACTGTGGGGGTGGACATGCAGCCTTCCTAAAACGATGAGCGGTCGATACGGTGAGGGCTGTATCGATCAAAGCATGAAGGGTAGCGAAAAGCGTCGCCAAGGGATAGGAGGTGGCGTTTTCATTGCGTGATCGGCGGGTTTTTACCCCGTCTCGGCCCGCACTTTCGCGCAATGATGGCAATGCCCGTCGTTTAGTTGCGCCAGAACGCATCCTCAGGCGGTACTTCGCTTGTACAAGCATCTTGGCGCCAGTACCATTACGGCTCTCTTTTTCCGGCAGGAGCGGTTGCATGATTGCGGGCAGTATGGTGGCACTGGTCACACCCATGGATGCACAAGGTCGTCTCGACTGGGATAGCCTGGGCAAACTGGTGGACTTCCACCTGCAAGAGGGCACCAACGCCATTGTGGCGGTCGGCACCACAGGTGAGTCGGCCACTCTCGACGTGGAAGAACACATCCAGGTCATCGAGTTCGTGGTCAAGCGTGTCGCGGGCCGTATCGCCGTGATCGCCGGTACGGGCGCCAACTCGACGCGTGAAGCGATCGAGCTGACCAGGAACGCCAAGAAAGCCGGCGCCGACGCCTGCCTGCTGGTGACCCCGTACTACAACAAGCCGACCCAGGAAGGCCTGTACCAGCACTTCCGCACCATTGCCGAAGCGGTCGATATCCCGCAGATCCTCTATAACGTGCCAGGTCGCACCGCGTGCGACATGAAGGCCGAGACCGTGATCCGCCTGTCCACCGTGCCGAACATCATCGGTATCAAGGAAGCCACCGGCGACCTGCAGCGCGCCAAGGACATCCTGGCAGGCGTGAGCAGCGACTTCCTGGTGTATTCCGGCGACGATGCCACTGCTGTCGAGCTGATCCTGCTGGGCGGCAAGGGCAACATCTCGGTGACCGCCAACGTGGCCCCGCGTGCCATGAGCGACATGTGCGCCGCCGCCCTCGCCGGCGATGCCGTGACCGCGCGTGCGATTCACGAAAAACTGATGCCGCTCAACAAGACACTGTTTATCGAATCCAACCCTATTCCCGTGAAATGGGCGCTGTTCGAGATGGGCATGATGCCGGACGGTATCCGTCTGCCGCTCACCCGCCTCAGCGAAGCCTGTCACGAACCGCTGCGACAGGCCCTGCGCCAGTCCGGCGTCCTGGTTTAATTGAGGAAGCACTACGCATGAAGCGATTGGCCGGACTTTCCGCACTTGCCTTGATTATCTCCAGCACCAGCGGCTGCGGTTGGATCTGGGGCCCGGAAGGCTACTTCCGTGACCGCGGCAGCGATTACCTGGAAGCACAAGCAACCAAACCGATGCAATTGCCGCCGGACGTCAACGTCGCCAAGCGCCTTGACCCGTTGCTGCCGATTCCGCGCAATGTCGCCGACGACACTGCCAAGGGTGAGTACGTGGTGCCGCGTCCACAGCCGATCTCGGCCGTGGCGAATACCAGCGACTACAGCCTGCAGAAGAGCGGCGATTCGCGTTGGATCGTGGCACAGCGCCCACCTGCCGAAGTCTGGCCGGTGGCGGTGCAGTTCTTCCAGGACAATGGCTTTCGCATCGACGAGCAGCGCCCGCAGACCGGTGAGTTCACCACGGCGTGGCAGCAGGGCAGCGAGCTGTCCGCCAGCATGGCCAAGCGTTTGCAGTCCGGCGGTATCGCCGCTGACAGCGAAGCCCGTGTACGTGTACGCATCGAGCCTGGCGTGCAGCGCAATACCAGTGAAGTCTATGTGGTCAGCGCCGAGCGTCCTGCCGGCAGCACATCCAACGTCGAGTTCACCAACCGCTCGGTCAACACCGGCGTCGACGCCGCACTGGTCGACGAGATGCTGGCCAGCATGAGCCGTATTTCCGAGAAGGGCGGTTCGATCTCCCTGCTCGCCGCACGCGATTACGATACCCCGAGCCGCGTCAGCCTCACCGAAGACGGCAGCGGCAACGTGGTGCTGAACCTGGGTGAAGATCTGGACCGTGCCTGGGCCAGTGTCGGTCGCGCGTTGGAACAAGGCCCTTGGCGTGTTGAAGACATCAACCGCAGCCTGGGCCTGTACTACATCAACGTGGCGGAAAAAGCCGAGAAGAAAGACGCCGAGCCAGGTTTCTTCAGCAAATTGTTCGGCAGCGCGCCGACCAAGGAAGAGATCGAAACCCGCGCCGAGCGTTATCAGATTCGTTTGAGCAAGGTTGGCGACAGCGTGCAAGTCACCGTCGAGAAGAACATCAACACCGTTGCGCCAGCTGAAACAGCGCGCAAAGTGTTGGGCGTGATTCAGGACAACCTGGGCTGATCCGATGCGTTTTGCCGTTCTCGGCAGCGGTAGCCAAGGGAACGGCACGCTGGTCGCTCAAGACGACACGTATGTGCTGGTGGATTGTGGTTTCTCGTTAAGGGAAACCGAGCGGCGCCTGCTGCGCCTGGGGGTTCACCCCTCGCAGCTGAGCGCGATTCTGGTGACCCACGAACATGCCGACCATGTGCATGGCGTGGGTTTGCTGTCTCGGCGCTACAATCTTCCGGTGTACCTGAGTCGCGGCACCTTGCGCGGGATGCGCAAACCCATTGAACCCGCAGGCTTCCTGGCCGGTGGCGAGCAGTTGCAGATCGGTGCCTTGAGCATCGATGTGATTGCCGTGGCGCATGACGCCCAGGAGCCGACGCAGTATGTATTCAGTGGCGGCGAGCGACGTTTCGGCGTACTCACCGACCTGGGCTCCTACTGCGCCAAGGTGCTGGACGGTTACCGGGATCTCGATGCATTGATGATCGAGTCCAACCACTGCCGAGACCTGTTGGCTCGCGGTCATTACCCGTACTTTCTCAAGCAACGGGTGGGCGGCGAACTCGGGCATTTGAACAACCACCAGGCGGCGTACCTGGTGTATGAGTTGGGCTGGCAAGACCTGCAACACCTGGTCCTGGCCCACCTGAGCAGCAAGAACAACCTGCCGCAGCTGGCCCGGCAATGTTTTGTCGATACCCTTGGGTGCGACCCGGACTGGCTGCAACTGGCCGATCAAGATTCAGGGCTCGACTGGCGACACATCGCCTAGCCCACCTCACTCAAAGCGGAGCCCATCATGGAAAAACGTGAAGAACTCTACCGCGGCAAAGCCAAGTCGGTATACAAGACCGACGACGCCAACCGCCTGATCCTGCTGTTTCGCAACGACACTTCGGCGTTCGACGGCAAGCGCATCGAACAACTGGATCGCAAGGGCATGGTGAACAACAAGTTCAACGCCTTCATCATGCAGAAACTCGAAGCGGCCGGCATTCCGACCCAATTCGATAAACTGCTGAGCGACAACGAGTGCCTGGTCAAGAAGCTGGACATGATCCCGGTCGAATGCGTCGTGCGTAACTACGCCGCCGGCAGCCTGGTCAAGCGCCTGGGCGTGGAGGAGGGCCTCAAGCTCAACCCTTACACGTTCGAGCTGTTCCTGAAGGACGACGCCAAGGGCGACCCGTTCATCAACGAATCTCACGTCGTGGCGTTCGGCTGGGGCACCGCCGAGCAACTGGCGCGCATGAAGGAACTGTCCCTCAAGGTCAACGACGTGCTGAGCAAGCTGTTCGACGACGCCGGCCTCTTGCTGGTCGACTTCAAGCTTGAATTCGGCGTGTTCCACGACGGCTCCATCGTCCTGGGCGACGAATTCAGCCCGGACGGCTGCCGCCTGTGGGACAAGGACACCAAGAAGAAGATGGACAAGGACCGCTTCCGCCAAGGCCTCGGTGATGTGATCGAAGCCTACGAAGAAGTCGCCAAGCGCCTCGGCGTACCGCTGTAATCGACGCAAGCATCTGATAGCACGGAAAAAAATCGCTTCGGCGCTTTGCTTTCCAGAGACAGGCTGTTATGATGCGCGCCGTTGGAGAGATGCCAGAGTGGCCGAATGGGACGGATTCGAAATCCGTTGTACCTTCACCGGTACCTAGGGTTCGAATCCCTATCTCTCCGCCATTATTGAATACGACTAAGCCCCTGAAATGGTTGAACATTTCAGGGGCTTTTTCGTTGTTGGGGTTTGGTTTAGGGCAATTCTCAAGGCTCGCCCAGCAGCCTTCCATCACTCATAAGGATTTGGTGATGCGATACCCGCTACCGCGCCTTGTTGCGCGGCTCTCCCACCGCTGCCTACTCAAGCAATGTGGTGGCCTCCGTAGAAGGCACAGCAGGCGTTATTCAGTACGCCGAAGCGCGCACGTACCTGCAGCTTTTGGATCGGGGTGAAAAAACCATGAACTCCCCCCGAAAGCGAATATCACTTCGAGCTGAAAGATGCTTACTTTGTTCGAGTCCGTGTTGATGCTGCCAAACGCGCACCGATTCTCTTTCGAATGTCTTGCCAAAACTGGGGGGGGGGCCCCGTGGTACGCCGGGCTCAAGGGATCTACTCGTGGGAGTTGGTCCCGATCACATGGCACGCGAGGTGGAAGCCGCATTGGCCTGGTTGCAACATCAAGGTGAGTAGGGCCAGCGGTTAGCCAAATTGGCGAGCTTGCGCTATCTACCGGAACGGGAGCTGTCCGTTGCTGAGCAGATGCGGCAGCTGGGACTGGAGCCATCGGCGGATAGGACTTATCGCAACTGGGTCCAGCGACTGCATGATCGAATGATTGCTGAGTTATCGAGACGCTCTGAGAGACGCGGTACTTGACCATCTGTCAGGACAGTTTGCGCCGATAGTGCGTCAAAGTTTTATCACTGTGTCGTTGCGGAAAAACACTTGAAACGCCTACTTTGTAGATTTTCTGTTAGAGAGTAAAAAGATCTCAGGTTGGTTGCTGCATCCCCGCATAGGACGGATCCCCATCGCTATCGAGTTATAAAGGTTGGACGAGTGATGTCATATTTTGTTGAGGTTGACCAAATAAGAGAGCGCCTTTAGATCCTTCGGGATCTCAGTCGCTGTAAATAGTTTTGCAGGTTCAAAGCTAATGAAACCCAATGCTTCTTTGATGACCTGACTTTTGTCTCCTGCTAGTAAAGCACTGGCCAACGAAAAAGTGCTTTCGATGTTAAGGCTGATGTTGAAGCTGGAAGCAACTCTTCGTAGTAGGCCTTTCGTAGCTGAGGCATTGACGTTGGTTATGGATTTTTTGAGGTTTGCTATTGCTGTCACTAAACCTCTCTCGGTGTCTGGCTGAGAAAGAATCAGTTGGTAGATGTCGTCTAGATGATTTCGAAATTCTAATAGTTCATCTTTTCTCTTGTCTTTGTAGTTTAATATGTCGTCGAAAGATGATTCTGGGCTTGGAATCGGTAGGCATTCATAAATTTTTATTTCGATCCCTGGGTTCTTCGTAAGCTGGTTCTCGCTCGGAGAGAGCTTGTGATTCGCCAGGCTCCACTGCCCAGGTTGGACACTATGGCGTATCTTCAGGGCATTTTCGATTAGGTTTAGTTTTGTGTGCTTTGGCTGAAATGTAGAGCCCTCGTCGTGCAGCGTGTGCTCTAAGATCCCAGCGCTCTCGAGAAATTTATCGTCAGGTGTTGATTCAAAACCTATTCTGGTAGTTTTTGGGATGTCAATTTTGTCAAAGTAAAGTAAGTATTTTTTAAAGGTGTCAGGGTGAATGGTTCCTAAGTAGCTAATATTTTTATGTGCGTCGAGATCTAGTGAGGGTGCTATAACTATCCCTCTCATGTTGTTTTCAATAGTCATGTTGTGTGTACTTTATAAGTTGGGTCTGATTTTAAGTTAAGTTATCAGGGGTTGCTGATTGAGTCTAGTGAAGGCTTTTAAAAGTTCTAATTGATAACGTTTCGCACGCATCAAATTTCCCCGGCGATGAGCGAGAGTAAACCCAGGCTCTATAGCTACCACTGGCAAAATACTCGACTCGGCTGGCTCCGGGATCATCCACTTTGTGCTGAATGCTCTCGTCGCGGTCGCACCGGCGCCGCAGTGATCGTGGACCCTTTGATCCCCACCACGGCGACGTACATCTCTTCTGTGGCCGCGACGGCTTCTCCACAACCCGATCATGGCGGGTGTCTGACTGCAAAATTTTTTTATGATTTCAGTTTGGCGTTTCTGAGTGTGGGGGAGTATCAGGACACGGCAAACAGATGAAACGCACTTGTGTGAGTCCCACCGTGGGACTAGGATCATTCTATGAGAATCATCGCGATCAGCCAGCTCAAGACTTTTTGGCAGAAATATCCGGATTCAGAGCAATCCCTCCTTGCCTGGATTGACGAGGTCAAGAAAGCGAACTGGCAGACGCCCGCAGACATCAAAGGCCAATTTCGCCATGCGAGCGTTCTCAAGAGCCGCCGGGTCGTGTTCAACATCAAGGGCAATGACTACCGGCTAGTGGTCGCTGTGGCCTACCGCTACAGCGCTCTCTATATCAAATTTGTCGGCACACATAAGCAGTACGACGCCGTTGACGCAGATACTGTTGAAATGGAGTAACCCATGAACATTCGCCCCATTCATACCGAACAGGATTACCAAGAAGCGCTGAAGGCTGTCTCGCCGCTGTTCGATAATGAGCCAGAGCCAGGGACTCCTGAAGGGGATTACCTAGAGGTAATGATTACGCTGATCGAAGCTTATGAAACGAAACACTTCCCGGTTGACCTGCCCAACCCGGTGGATGCCATACGTTTCAGGATGGAGCAGTCCGGTTTGTCAGCGACAGACCTTGTGCCTGCCATCGGGCGCAAGAATCGGGTTTATGAGGTTCTGAACGGGAAGCGAGCTCTTACGCTGCCGATGATTTGGAAACTGCATGAGATGTTTGGGATTCCGGCGGAGAGTTTGATTAAGCCGGTAAAAACTCTGTAGTACTGAGCTAGTTTGATTTGCTGAAAAATCCGGGCTTCTGATAGGAGTGCCGGATTTTTTTGCCTGCCGTTCATGGCTGACCGACATCGGTGGCCGCAAGGGCTTCTTCAACAACCCGATCATGGCGGGCGTCTGACCGTGAAACGCTGGAAACCCGGACGGCTGCGCGCCGCCTTGCAGCAGTGGCTCGGCGTGCCCATCGGCTTGGCTGAAAGGGCCTTCTGGCAAGAGTGGTTCAGCACCTCCAGCAGTGGCAACGCCGTGTCGGTCGATTCCGCCATGCGGCTGGACAGCATCTTCGGAGCTTCGCTGTCAGCGGAAGAGGCCGCAGCGAAGGTCTTCGCCAAACGTTCTATGAGCCTGCTCGTAGTCTAGAAAAGGCATTAGATAGGTTTCGGGGTGTGATCAATCCAGCGAGGCGACTCTAACGGTGTAATGTAAGAGTCGCAAAGCTATTCAGCTGGATGGGTTATTTTTTGAAAATTTGTTTTTTGGGCGGATGAATTTTTTCGTGGAGTTTTTTTGCAACATCTGATCTGGATATTCGCACCAATATACAGAACACGGAGAAAATCGAAATTGCGACGATTGCCAGAAGAAGCCCTCGTTGCCCCTTGAGCCCATTGTTTACATGCTCACGGTATTTGTCCTCGCCAAAGAGCGAGCAGATGATGTTGATATTTTTTTCTGAGAACTCGTGATTGATAAATTTTTTAAGTGATTCCGGTGACTGGCACTCTTTCTCTGTTAGCGTTGGGTTGGATTTGAAAAAGCTGAATTTAGCATCGCCCTCGGATAGGTAAAATGACGGAGCTTCCGGAGCGTCTTTCAATGAAACCATCAGGTATTTTGCGTTCGTAAGTGGTACTGAAATGCTGATAATTACGAAGAAAAAGAAGAGTAGCGCAAAAAACGCACATTGAGCTTTTTTCGAAAACAGGGCCTCTTTAAATTTTAGGCTGTCAAAGTTTTTCCAGTCTATATATTTTCTTGCTCGTGCAACATCTCTATGGCAGAAGCCATTTTTCTTGATCCATTCTTCGGCGAGTTTGGTGTCAGCCAAGTTCTGTGCGGGTATGTTGAACTCGAATCGGTAGTATTCAACTTCCCTGAGGCTTTTTCGTACTTGTTCGTAGTCTTCGGTTTCAAATTTTGTGGAGCCGCCGAAAAAGCGCCACATTAAGTCGCGTAGGAATATCAGTGAGCCTGAACGTGAATAAATGTACAAAGCTAACAAGCAGATGGCGATACCGCTACCTAAGCTTGCCAGTGTTGCATAGTTTTCAAATGTCCAGTTTACGATGTTGTCGTTGAAGTTTTGCTGTGACACAGAGTCATCCTTGATTTAGTTCTGATGGAAGGTTTAATTGGCTTTTTAGCCATTAAGCAATAGGCATTTTCAACTCGTCCTTAAGTTTTTTGTGTCTGCGGCGATAGAGGTTTATACCCTACAGGGAGGATAACCCATGTCCGACACCACCCGCGACCAGTTCAAACAGGTTTCCTCCGAGCTGGAGTGTGCCTCCGGCGCCTTCAGCAAACAGGCCGAGGAGACCATGAGCGAAGCGCGCAAGGCTGGCGGTTTATCCGAGCAAACCAAGGCCACCGTGCCTGAGGAATCCGTTGCCTGGATCTCTGGGCTGCAGTTGGCCAGAAAATGCAAGGACGCTTCCAGGTTTAGCCACTTTGCACCGGGTTGGATATTAGAGAAACCTTGCGAAGGTCTGCACTTCAGTCAGCGCTCGACATTGAATTTTTGACATGCCACGAACCATTCAATTGTCTTTGAGCCAATTATCTATGTGCGAATGATGCATGGGCTGCGAAAAGTAATAACCTTGGACAAAAAAACAACCCAGGCTAATCAAGGATTCCAATTCCTCGCGAGTTTCCACGCCCTCGGCTATACATTCCAGTTGCATGTCACTGCTCAAAGCAACTAGAGACTTTACAATTTTGTAGCTGGTGGGGTTTTCGTCAATGCCAGTAATAAAGGTTCGATCTATTTTTATTTTAGTGAGCGCCAGCGAAAGTAGTTGGCTAAGGCTGGAGTATCCAGTGCCGAAATCGTCAAGGGCCACTCCGCAACCTAGCCGACAGAACCTGTCAATAGTATGTTGCACTTTAACAACATCCTGCATGATCGCTGTTTCGGTTATTTCCAGGTCCAGTCGCCTGGCGTCGAAATGGCTGGCCTTGATGATTTCGATTATTTGTCCGGCGATTTCGTCTGAAGCACAGTCGTGCGCGGACAAGTTAAAAGAAAGGCAAATGTGACGGGGCCAATCAGAGGCAATCAGCAATGCCTTGCCGAGCAGGTGAGTGGTCAGGCGATTTATCAGGCCGATCCGCTCGGCAATCGGAATGAACTGGCCGGGAGGCACGTCACCTAGCTCTGGGCTGTTCCAGCGTGCCAATGCTTCGAACGCTACGGTGCGCCAGCTGCGCAAATCAATCACCGGCTGAAAAACCAGGCTGAATTCGTGCTCGATATCGACCTGGCGTAACGCCTGTTCGATCATGCCTTGTCGTGTCAGTTGTTGAAGGTGGGAAGGTGTGAGCATGAACGTTTACCCCCCAGTTACCCAACCATAGGCAATAGGAGCGGTGTTTTTTGACCTGTAACGACAAATAAATGCTGGGTGCTTCTCAAGCGCGGGTACCTGCAGGCACCAAAAATCAATCGCATTTTCCGGCAGGCATAATTTTCGGCGTCCATGGGAAAATTCCTTAGCAATTCAACATCGTTCAGATAGTCAAAAAATGACTATACTGAAATTGGCTAGAAAATAATAGCAATCTAGCCTTTTTATGATCTTCCTGGGGAGGTGAATAGGTGTAAGCATTTGATTTTAAGTGATATTTCAGATGAAGCAAAGTGCCACTATACGTATAGGCAAGCGAATCAAGCACTTACGACTAGACAATAAATGGACACAGGCCGCCCTTGCCGAAGCACTGGGGTGTGAGTCGATGACAGTGAGTCGTTACGAGAGGGGCGAATACGCCCCTAGCATCGAGATGTTGGAGCGAATCGCTGACGTCCTGGGCGTGGGACTGGATGCTTTTTTCACGAGCCGGGATCACGCTGAACCAACCGCCGCGAACCTTCGCCACTGCCTATGCGACATTGCCTATCAAGCAGATGAAACGTCGCTGAAAGAAATTATTGGCGCCGCAAAAAGGATCCTGAAGAATCGAGAGCCATAGCAGTACTCGGTTCAATTCACCTGATAGGTGGCGCAAAACACTGAGTAGAGTCAGGCGCGGTTTATTATTTTTTGAAGGTGGTTGTTTAAGCTTCATTAAGTATAGGAACGCATAATGTTATTTCTGTTCCCGCTGCTAGATGAGTGCATCAGAGATGTGTTCGTTGGTATTGATGAACTTTTTTAAAGTTTGGCCTGGCCGGTGTGACAGGTGTCATTAATTGGCGAAGCAAAAACAATGTTTTCAACGAGCTGAACTTTAGTTGACGAGGAAAGAGTCTACAAAGTTCGCCGAAGTCCAGGATGAATAAGCCAAGGCCCTATTGAGTTCGCCTGAGAGAACCATCTGATAAATCGCTGAATACATTCGACTACCGCGCCAGACGAGCCAGCAGACTGTCGATAAACACTGTTTCTGCGCGACTCATCTTCTGCTCCCGATGCCACAACACATGGATATCCACATCCGCAATCCCCTCATCCGGCGGTAATCGCCAGAGCAGTCCGTTCTGCACATCCTCCGCCACCACATGAATCGGCAGGCAGCCCAGGCCAAACCCGGCGATGACCAGGCGGCGCACTTCTTCCAGGCTGGATGACGACGCCACGATCCGCCCGCTGAACCCCTGCTGATCGCGGAATATGGTCAACGGCGAGAGCATCCCGCCGATCTGGTCGCTGGTAAAACTGACGAAGTTTTCCGACTGCAAGTCCCCTTCGGCCAAGCCGCTGCGGCCGAACAGTGGGTGGTGTTTGCCGCAGAAAAAACCATAGCGCTGGTGCAGGAACAGATGTTGTTCCAGGCGCGGCTGTGGCCGGCGGTTGAGGCTCAGGCCCAGGGTGGCGGTTTTTTCCAGCAGGGCGGCGACGATGTCGGAGCTGCGCATTACCTCGACCTCCAGGTCGACCCGCGGGTGTTCGCGGTGAAAGTCGGCCAGGAACTCATCGAAGGTGTTGGAGTTGATGCGGCTGATCATCAGCAGGCGCACTTTGCCGATCACTTCATCGCCGGGTTTTTGCAGGGCGTTGCTCATCTGCGAGACCTGGCCGTACATCTCGCCGGCGATGGCGAAGATCTGTTCGCCGGCCTCGGTCAGTACGAAGCGCGGGCCACGGCGGGCGATGAGTTGGCAGTCGAGTTGTTCTTCCAGGCGTTTGAGGGCCTGGCTGATGGCCGGCTGAGTCAGGTGCAGGCGTGCGGCGGCGCGGCTGATGCTCAGTTCCTGGCCAATGACGCGGAAGGTGCGCAGCAGGTTCCAGTCCAGGCGGTCGTTGAGCAGCGGGTGAATATCGCGACGGGTTTCGGGCATGGCGCGGCTCAATAATAAGCAGGATTTATAATTGGAATAATAAATAGAAAATTGACTAATCATAGCCCCGCGACGATAAATCACCCTCAACAAGCGCCATCAGAGCGCATGCGTTCGACCTTTCTCCTGCCAAAAAAATAACCAAAGGAGCCCACCCCATGAAGCCTTCCGCTTCGCCCCAGCCTCGCCGTGCTGCGGCCGCCGCTTTCATCGGCACCATGATCGAGTGGTACGACTTTTACATCTACGCCACCGCCGCCGCGTTGGTGTTCGGTCAGCTGTTTTTTCCTTCCGAAGATAAATTGTTCAGCACCATGGCCGCGTTCGGCACCTTTGCCGTGGGCTTTTTCGCGCGGCCGTTGGGCGGCATTGTGTTCGGGCATATCGGCGATCGCATCGGCCGCAAGAAGTCGCTGGTGATCACTCTGGTCATGATGGGCGTGGTCACGGTGTGTATCGGGTTGTTGCCGAGCTACGCGCAGATCGGCGTCGCGGCGCCGGTCCTGCTGGTGCTGTTGCGCATCGTGCAGGGCATCGCCGTCGGTGGCGAGTGGGGCGGGGCGGTGTTGATGGCCGGCGAGCATGCGCCAAAGGGCCGCCGCAATTTCTTTGCCTCCTTTGCTCAGTTGGGCAGCCCGGCGGGGCTGATTCTGTCGCTGCTGGCGTTCAGCGCGGTGACCCGTTTGCCCGAAGAAGACCTGCTCAGTTGGGGCTGGCGTCTGCCGTTCCTGGCCAGCGCCTTGCTGTTGATCGTTGGCCTGGCGATTCGCCTGGGGGTGAACGAGTCGCCTGAGTTCCTCGAAGACAAAGCCTTGGCCGAAAAGGCACGGGCGCTCAAGCCGGACCAGGCCCCGGTGATCGAGGTGCTGAAAACCGCCTGGCGCCCGCTGCTGCTGTGCATCGGTGCCAACACCCTGGGCATCGCCGGCGTGTATTTCACCAACACTTTTATGATTGCCTACAGCACTCAGCAACTGGGCCTACCGCGCTCGTTGATTTTGGAGTGCCTGTTCGTCGTCGCCATCATCCAGTTCTGCGTACAGCCCCTGGCGGCCTGGGTCGCGGAGAAGGTCGGCGCCACGCGTTTCCTCTGCGCGATGACGGTGCTGGCGATGGCGTCGCCTTACCCGATGTTCGTGCTGGTCAGCAGCGGTGAGGCGCCGTTGATCATCCTCGGCATCGCCCTGGCGGTGGTGTGCATGGCCTCGTTTTATGCGGTGATCGCGGGCTTTGTCAGCGGCCTGTTTGAAACCCGCGTGCGCTACACCGCGATTTCCCTGGCCTATCAGGTGTGCGGTGCGCTGGCCGGTGGCCTGACGCCGTTGATCGGCACCTGGCTGGCCCACGAATACCAAGGCCAATGGTGGCCGATGGCAGTGTTTTACAGCCTGATCGCGGCGGTCTCGCTGGTGAGCGTATTGGCCTTGTCGCGCCGCCACGCCACTGCCCACCGTCTGGAAATGGCCCCTGGTGTTTAATGGAGCGGGTGCAATGTTGAAGATTAAGGGTGAGCGTTTATGGGCCAGCCTGATGGCCATGGCCGAAGTCGGCGCGACCGCGCGCGGCGGCAGTTGCCGCCTGGCGTTGAGCGCCGAAGACCACGCCGGTCGCGAGCTGTTCAGCCACTGGTGCAAGGCCGCCGGGCTGACCTTGAGCATGGACGCCATCGGCAACCTGTTCGCCCGGCGTGCCGGTACGGATAAGGACGCCGCGCCGGTGATGATCGGCAGTCACCTCGACACCCAGCCGGAAGGCGGCCGCTTCGACGGTGTCTACGGCGTGCTGGCCGGCCTGGAGGTGATGCGCAGCCTCGACGACCATGGCATCCAGACCCGCAAGCCGCTGGAAATCGCGGTATGGACGAACGAGGAGGGCGCCCGTTTCACCCCCGCCATGCTCGGCTCCGCCGTGTTCACCGGTACGTTGGCGCTGGACCAAGCCCTGGCCACCACCGATGCCGACGGCATCAGCGTGGCCGACGCCTTGCGCACGCTCGGCTGCCACGGCAAGCGTGCTCTGGGCGGGGCGGTGGATGCGTATTTCGAAGCCCATATCGAGCAAGGCCCGATCCTTGAGGACCACGCCAAGAGCATCGGCGTGGTCAGTGGTGGCCAGGCGATTCGCTGGCTCGATGTGCGGGTCGAAGGGCTGGCCGCGCATGCTGGCACCACACCGATGCCGCTGCGCAAGGACGCGCTGTATGGCGCCGCGAAAATGATCCAGGCCCTGGAATGCCTCGCCATGGATTTCGCCCCCCAGGGCCTCACCACCGTCGGCGAGTTGAGCATTGCCAAGTCTTCGCGCAACACCATTCCCGGTTTGCTGACCTTCACCGTCGACCTGCGCCATCACCGCGACGCCGACATTGAGGCGATGGAGCAGCAGGTCAGGGCGCGCTTGCAGGCCATCGCGCAGAAGCGCGGCCTGAGCGTCACCATCAGCCCTCACTGGATCAGCCCAGCGACGCCGTTCGACGCCGAATGCGTGGCCTGCGTGCAAGCGGCGGTGGACGCCTTGGGTTACAGCCAGCAGCCCATCGTCAGCGGCGCCGGCCACGATGCCATCCACCTCGCACGCTATTGCCCGACGGCGATGATCTTCATCCCCTGCGTCGGCGGCCTCAGCCACAACGAAGCCGAAGACGTACTGCCCGAGGATGTGCGCCAGGGCGCCGATGTTTTACTCAACGCCGTGTTGAAACGTGCCGGCCAAGCCAACTGACCGCCTCATTCAGGACGACTGAAGACGACCTGCCGGGCCGCAGGCAAGCCAGCGCCCACCGGCAGCGTGTTCACTCAGGAGATTCCCATGCAAACATTCTTCCACCCCGAACAACTCCTGCATCATCCGCGCAGCTACTACTCCCGTGGCCAGATGCGAACGCCGCAGGAAGTCCCCGAGCGCGCCCGCAACCTGCTGCGGGCCGCGCAAACCCTGGGGTTTGAGATTGTGTCACCCGAGGACCACGGCCTTGAGCCGCTGCTGGCGGTACACGCTGCGCCCTACCTGACCTTCCTTCAGGAGGCTTACCCGCGCTGGAAGGAAATCCCTGAAGAGTGGGGCGACGAAGTCATGTCCAACATCTTCGTGCGTGAACCCAACGCCCTGCGCGGCATCCTCGCCCAAGCCGCACGCTACCTGGCGGATGGCAGTTGCCCGGTCGGCGAACGGACCTGGCGCTCGGCCTATTGGTCGGCCCAAAGCGCCGTCGCTGCCGCCAAGGCCGTCCTCGATGGCGCGCCCGCCGCCTACGCGCTGTGTCGCCCCCCCGGTCATCACGCGCGCTTCGATGCGGCGGGCGGCTTCTGCTACATCAACAATGCCGCGGTGGCGGCGCAGGTGTTGCGCGAAGGCTTCCAGCGCGTCGCGGTGCTGGATACCGATATGCATCACGGCCAAGGCATTCAGGAGATTTTCTACGACCGCGACGACGTGCTCTACGTGTCGATCCACGGCGACCCGACCAACTTCTACCCGGCTGTCGCCGGTTTTGCCGACGAGCGCGGCAACGCGGCCGGCGAAGGTTTCAACCTCAACCTGCCGATGCCCCACGGTGCCAGCGAGGCGGTGTTCTTTGAACAGCTCGAACTAGCCCTCAAGGCGCTGAAGGACTTTTCTGCAGATGTGCTGGTGCTCTCCCTGGGCTTCGATATCTATGAACTGGACCCGCAAAGCAAAGTCGCGGTGACGCGGGACGGGTTTGCGCGCTTGGGTGAGCACATCCGCGGCCTGGGGTTGCCCTGTGTGATCGTGCAGGAGGGCGGGTATCACCTGGAGACGTTGGACAGCAATGCGCAGGCGTTCTTCAGCGGCCCGCAGGCTTGGGCGAAGTAACCGAGTATCGGTTTTGTGGAGGTGTGATATCTTTGTGCCATCATATGTCGTGACGATCACGGAGGATGGTATGAAGAAGCTGTTATTGGTCGGGGTTTTGGTGGTGTTGGCGTGTAGCCCGTTTTTTGCCGCAGCGTGTCCGAAGGGGACACATCCGGTCGGGGGCACGGGGTCGCATCACAAAGGTGGGACTTGTCAGTAGTCGATGGCTCGACAAGGCGTGTGAAGTCGCGGTTCGAGCGTCAACCCCGTGCGGGTGCGCTTGAGGGCGGTTGACCGATGCCCGCAGCGAAAAGCCTGCTGAACCGAGCGTTCTGCAGGCTTTTTCGTTTCAGATGGAGAGATCAGGTTCTTTCCCGTGCAGGGATTTTTCCGCATACGCAAATCTCCCTGTAATCCTGCATGACTGATCGCAGGCGCACGCGGGGAAATGGATGACGTCTCTAAAGTCCTGATCCTGGCGGCCGAAATGCTCTTGTATGACATCTGATCACTAATAAAAGAGCCTCGAAAAATGTCCTTACGTAGCCTGTCCATCGCCCGTCGCGCGGGCCTGGGTTTTGCCCTGATTGCTTTGCTGGTGGCCGTACTCGGTTTTTTTGCGCTCTCGAACATGGCCAGCATTCGTGAAAGTGCGGTCCAGGTC
The DNA here is from genome assembly GCF_023651955.1 of Pseudomonas sp. Y39-6. Classification (NCBI taxonomy): domain Bacteria; kingdom Pseudomonadati; phylum Pseudomonadota; class Gammaproteobacteria; order Pseudomonadales; family Pseudomonadaceae; genus Pseudomonas; species Pseudomonas sp. Y39-6. The sequence continues at coordinate 1,801,122 of NZ_CP069594.1, forward strand.
GAGCGTGGGCTGGTGCCTAAAATGCGTCTGGTCTCGGATATCCGCGAGATCATGTTGCGCATTCGGACCATCTCTTTGCGCATGGCGCTGGACCCGAACCCGGCAAGCATCCCGCAATACCGCAGCCAGATGGACACGCGCAGCCAGGACCTGAGCAAAAAGCTGGCCGACCTCGACGCCGTGATCGACAGCCCCGAAGTGCGCGCGTTGTATGAGCAGTTCCAGGTCTCGCTGCGCCAGTACCAGCAAGGGCTGACCCGCTCGTTTGCGCTGGCCGACCAGCAACAGGGGGCTGAGCTCAACAAGTTGCTGTTGGTGGATATGAAAACCGTGGTCGATGGCTCCGGCGCCCAGCTCAACGCATTGGCCGACTATTACAACGCGCAGATCAACCAACAAGGGCTGGCGGCCGAGGCGCAGTATGGCCGTTCGCGCACGATGGTCTTCGGCTTTGTGCTCCTGGCCGCCTTGAGTACCGTGGCGCTGGCCTGGCTGCTGACACGCAGCATCGTCGGCCCGCTGAGCCATGCGGTGCGGGCTGCGGAAAACGTCGCCCGTGGCGACCTGACCGAAACGGTGGCAGTGACCGGCGACGACGAAGTGACCCGCCTGCTCGTGGCGCTGCAGAGTATGCAAGCCAGCCTGCGCGGCACTTTGCAGCTGATTCGCCAGTCGGCCGGGCAGTTGGCGTCGTCGGCTACCGACCTGAACGGCATCACCGATCAAAGCAGCCGCAGCCTGCAAAAGCAGACCGCGGAAATCGAGCTGGCCGCCACTGCCGTCAATGAGATGACTTCCGCAGCTGACGAGGTGGCGCGCAACGCGGTGTCCACCTCCGAGTCCACGCGGGTGTCCAATGAAACGGCGCGCGAAGGCCAGCATCGCGTGGGCGAAACGGTCAGCGCGATTCAAGCCCTGAGCAGCAACATCGGCGAGACCTCGACCCTGGTGCAACACCTCGCCGAGCAATCGCGGGATATCGGCAAGGTACTCGACGTGATTCGCTCCATCGCCGAGCAGACCAACCTGCTGGCCCTCAATGCCGCCATCGAAGCGGCGCGGGCCGGGGAGTCCGGACGCGGTTTTGCGGTCGTGGCCGACGAAGTGCGCGCCCTGGCGCACCGCACCCAGCAATCGACCCTGGAAATCGACCAGATGGTCAGCGCCATGCGCGCGGGTTCCGACCACGCACTGACCTCGATGCAGTCGAGCACCGCACGCGCCACCGACACCCTGGCGTTGGCGGAAGGCGCCGGCGGTGCCTTGAGTCAGATCACCGATTCCATCGACCAGATTCACCAGCGCAACCTGGTCATCGCCAGCGCCGCCGAGGAGCAGGCCCAGGTCGCCAAGGAAGTCGATCGCAACATCGTCAACATTCGCGACTTGTCGGCGCAATCGTCTTCCGGCGCCGGGCAGATCAACGGCGCGAGCCGGGAACTGGCGCAACTGGCGGTCGCACTGAACGAGGCGGTGGCACGCTTTCAGCTGTAGTGAAGTGCGCCGCGAGTGGCGGCGCGCAGGATGGCGCTAATTCAGCGTCGGTTCTTCCACGATCCTGATATTGACCGCTTGCCACTCGCCCCCCGGCCCCCGTTCCAATTCGTAGGTGACGGTTTGCCCTTCGCGCAGGACCTGGCCACCCTGGGCGGTGCTGCTGCGAAAGAAAACGTCCTGTGCATCGTGGGCGGCAGTTTCGCTGCTGATGAAGATTGCAGTCTGTGGAGTCTTTCTGGACATGGCCGTTCTCCATTTTCAGTGCAATACATGGCCCAGGGTGGGCGGGGTGACGCGGTGAGTCGCAGGCTTATCAGCTGATCAATTGGACTTTGTCCGCCTGCATGCCTTTTTCCCCTTTTGTCGTTTCGAAGCTGACTTTCTGTCCTTCTTTCAATGATTTGAATCCAGTGCCCTCAATCGCCCTGAAGTGTACGAACAGGTCGGGCCCGCTGTCCGGAGTGATGAACCCATAGCCTTTTTCATCGTTGAACCACTTCACCGTGCCGTTCTGTCTGTCGCTCATTGTTCGTATCCTCTAAACCCTGATGTCCTACTGCGCACCGACGCAGTGCGACATGCTTAATAAAAGCCCCGCGCCAGCCCGTCGTCAACACTGCGCAAGACCAGCGGTACTGTCATTCCTGACAGGTTCGCAGGCCGTCGAAACGCGCCATACTGCGCAGTTTCATGCTGACAACCTGGCGTATCCGGGCGCCGGTCCTTACGCACATGGCGCCCCGTCACCTGCCATACGATAATGCCCTCCATCCCGATTCCCACTGGCTTCCTACCGTGATCATCAACTTCGACCTCAACGACCTCCAAGCCTTTCGCGCCGTAGTAGACAAGGGTAGTTTTCGCGGCGCCGCCGATGCCATCCGGATCTCGCAGCCAGCGCTCAGCCGGCGCATCGAAAAGCTCGAAACCGCCCTCGACGTGAAGCTGTTCGAGCGCACCACGCGCCGCGTCAGCCTGACCATGGTCGGGCGCGCCTTCCTGCCGCAGGTCGAGCGTATCCTCGATGACCTCGACATCGCGCTGATGGGCATCAGCAACGTCGCCTCCACGCGGATGGGCGATGTGACCATCGCGTGTGTGCCGTCCACCGCGTATTACTTCATGCCTCACGTGATCTCGGCATTCCACAAGCTCTACCCCAAGATTCGCCTGCGGGTGCTGGATGCCAGTGCCGGCGAGGTGTGCAATGCGGTGGAAAGCGGCGAGGCGGATTTCGGCGTGAGTTTCAGCGGCAGCCTGGCCGATGAGGTGGAGTTCGAGTTGCTGTTTCAGGAGCGTTATGTGCTGGCCTGCCGCCGCGATCACCCGCTGGCCGAGCGCGCCAGCGTGAGCTGGGCCGAGGCCTACGAGCATGACTACATCACGGTGGACAAAACCTCGGGCAACCGTTTTCTGCTGGACCAGGCCCTGCGCGGCGTGCGGGTGAAAAAGCCGAGTATTTGCGAGACGCACCACGTGACCACCATGATCGGCTTGGTCGAGGCGGGGCTGGGTGTGGCGATGGTGCCGTCGATTGCCATGCCGGGCACTGAACACCCGATCCTGCTGAGTGTGCCGCTGGTGGAACCGCAGGTGATGCGCAATGTGGGCTTGATCAAGCGCCGCGGGCGGACGTTGCCGCCAGCGGCGCTGGAGTTGGAGCGGTTGGTGCGGGAGCTGCCGTTTCGGTCAGCGTGACACCGAGTCCAGGCCGGTGGATTGCACCACCGCTTGCGCCTCGGGCGAGGCCAGGTAGTGCAGCAGCGCCCTGGCCTGCGCCGGGTGTTCGGCGTTGACCGGAATACCCGCGGCGAAGCGCGTCACCGATTGCACGTCTTCAGGGATCTTGCCGACGTAAGTCACCCCCGGCACCGGTAACAGTTCCGCCACCTGCTGCAAGCCCACCTCGTAGTCACCCTTGGCGACCTGTTCGGCCACGGGGATGCGTTCGATCATGGTGCCCTTGGCCGGCATGCCGAGTTTCTTGAACAGTTCCTTCTCGACATACACGCCGCTGGCGCTGTCCGAATACGCCACGGACTTGGCCTTGAGCAACACCGCTTTGAGTTCGGCATCGGTGCCGATGGCCGGTTTGGCCGCGCCTGCTTTCACCACCAGGCCGATTCGCGAATCCCCCAGTTCCACGCGGGACGCTTTGTCGACCTTGCCCTGTTTGATCAGCTCATCCAGGGCGTAGCCGACCATGATCACCACATCCGCGTGTTCGCCACGGGCCAGGCGGTTGGGAATCGCTTCCGGCGCCTTGCCCATGGACGGGCCGAGGACGGTGTCGAGGGTGTCGCCGCTGCGCTGGGCGTATTGCGGGCCCAGCAGCTTGTAGGCAGCGGTGAAGCCACCGGAGGTCATCACCTTGAGTTGTTCGGCCTGGGCCGTCAGTGCCAGGGCACCGAGGGCCAGGGCCGTCAGGGTTTTCGACAGCGCTTTCATTGCGCCGCCTCTTGCATGACCTGCCCGCGGGTATTGGCACGGTGATACAGCGCGAGGGTCGAGCACAGGGCGCACAGGGCGGCGAACATCAACCAGTAGGCCGGCGAGGCTTTGTCGTCGGTGACGTGAATGAACCAGGTGGAGATCGCCGGAGTGAAACCGCCGAAGACCGCAGTCGCCAGGCTATAGGCCAGGGAGAAGCCCGCCACGCGCACTTCCACCGGCATGATTTCGGTCAGCGCCGGGATCATCGCGCCGTTGTACATGCCGTACAGGAAGGAGAACCACAGCAGGGTTTCCAGCATATGCGCAAAGCTCGCAGCGTTTACCACGTAGGACAACGCCGGATAAGCCGTGAGCACCGTCAGCGCGGTCATCGCGACCAGCACCGGTTTGCGCCCGAAGCGGTCGCTCAGGCTGCCGCCGATGGGCAGCCAGACAAAGTTCGAGATCGCCACCAACAGGGTCACCAGCAACGCATCGGACGTGGTCAGTTGCAGCACGGTCTTGCCGAAGGTCGGCGCGTACACGGTGATCAGGTAGAACGCGGTGGTGGTCATGGCCACCATCAACATGCCGCCGATGACCACGGACCAGTTTTTCGCCAGGGTCGCCAGCACTTCACGCATGCTCGGGCGATGTTTGCGGTTGGCGAACTCTTCGGTTTCCTCAAGGTTGCGCCGCAGCACAAAGATGAACGGAATGATCACGCAACCGACGGCGAACGGAATGCGCCAGCCCCAGTCGGCCACGACCGACGGTTGCATCCACACGTTCAGGCCATAGCCCAGCGCGGCGGCGACCACGATGGAGATCTGTTGGCTGCCCGACTGCCAGCTGGTGTAGAAACCTTTGCGGCCGGGGGTGGCCATTTCTGCGAGGTACACCGACACCCCGCCCAGTTCCGCACCGGCCGAGAAGCCTTGCAGCAGACGGCCGAGCAACACCAGCGCCGGAGCCCACAGGCCAATGGTGTGATAACCCGGCACCAGCACAATCAGCAGCGTACCGCTGGCCATGATCGACAGCGTCACGATCAACCCTTTGCGCCGCCCCACATCGTCGATGTAGGCACCCAGGATGACCGCACCCAACGGACGCATCAGGAAGCCCGCGCCGAACACGGCAAAGGTCATCATTAATGACGCAAACTCATTAGCGGCGGGGAAGAACGCGGCAGCGATGTAGGTGGCGTAGAAGCCGAACAGGAAGAAGTCGAACTGTTCGAGGAAGTTGCCCGAAGTAACGCGGAAAACCGCACCAATTTTCGAACGGGCAGAGTCGGGGCGGGTAGGGCTAGTCATGCTTTTGTGTCTCCAGCGTTCTTTTTAAAGTGCTTGTTTCGCTTAAGGCCAAGGATAGTGGCTGACACATTTAGAAATGATAAGTGAATATTTTTGATCTATTGATGCGTTTTGATTATCAGTGGTCGGTGCAGACCCACGGCGGCGTCCTTGTTCTATGCTTGCAGGCGTAACCAATTCTTACGGTCGGGGGTGCCTATGACTGACGAACAGAAACAGCGGGACGAACGGGAGCAGGAGCGACGCAGGCGGCAATTGGAGGAAGAAAAGCCGCAGACCTGGAAGCATCCCGACGACGGCACGGAGCTTTCGGAGCGGGATCGGGAAATTCCGCTGAAACCCTGAAGCGTGATCGGTGGGAGCGGGCATGCCCGCTCCCACATGTGCAACGGGCGTTTCTCGGGAATAGGCAAACTATTTGACATATTTGATTTGTGATCACATATTGGAGGCATAAGAACCACAACACAGGTTTGCCTCATGACAGATGGTCCGCTCCTCCTGCCCACCCTGCGCCAGGTGTCCCGCGATACCTTGCAAGACCAGGTCTACCGCCAGATCCGCGAAGCGTTGATGAGTGGGCGTTTCCAGCCCGGCCAGAAACTCACCATCCGTGGCCTGGCCGAAGCGCTCGGCTCCAGCCCGATGCCGGTGCGCGAAGCCCTGCAACGCCTCAGCGCCGAAAACGCCTTTGAAGTCACCGAAACCTCGCGTCTGCGGGTCCGCATGATGACGGTCGAGCGCCTGCGCGAAATCCGCGATGCGCGGGTTGCTCTGGAAGGCTTGCTGGCCGAGAAGGCGGTATTGCTCCTGAAAAAAACCGACCTCGACGAAATCACCGACCTGTGCCAGCAAATGCAGCACGCCGCCGACGAAGTCGATGTGTCGCGCTACCTGTGGACCAACTTCGCCTTCCACCGCCGGATTTACGCAGTGGCCCAGGCCGAACTGACCATGGCCGCCGTGGAGAATTTCTGGCTGCACATGGGGCCGTGCTTTGCCCTGGTCGCCCCCGATAAAGCTCACCTGCAACGCTCGATGGAGGCGCATACGCGCATCGTCGAAGCCCTGGCCGCCCGCGACGGCGCTGGCGCACGGGCGGCGGTGACCGATGACATCATGCAGGCCGCCGATTCCCTGGCGCGCCTGCTCGTCAAGAACGACCGTTCGCGGTCGTCTGCTTCAGGAGGTAAACGTGCATGAGTGTCCTACAGCGGCTACAGCCCTATCCTGGGTTACGTGTATTGATTTCCGGTGGGGCTGCCGGCATCGGTGAAGTGTTGGCCGCGGCGTACCTGGAGGCCGGTGCCCAGGTACATGTGTGTGATGTCAGCGAACCGGCCCTGGCGGCGTTTCGCGACAAATACCCAGGCAGCGTCGCCACCCGCGCCGATGTCAGTGATGCCGCGCAGATCGCGGCGGTGTTCGAGGTGCAGCGCGAGCATTTCGGCGGCCTCGACGTGTTGGTCAACAATGCCGGCATCGCCGGCCCCACGGGCGGTATCGACGCGATCAGCGACGCCGAATGGCAAGCCACTATCAACATCAACCTGACTGCGCAATACCGTTTTGCCCACCATGCGGTGCCGATGCTCAAGCAATCGTCCCACGGCCATCTGTTGCATATCGCCTCGGTGGCCGGGCGTCTGGGCTACGCGTGGCGCACGCCGTATGCGGCGACGAAGTGGGCGATTGTCGGCCTGATGAAATCCCTGGCCTCGGAGTTGGGCGAGAGTGACATCCGCGTCAATGCCTTGCTGCCCGGCATCGTCGAAGGCCCGCGCATGGACGCGGTGATTCGCGCCCGTGCCGAGCAGGTCGGCGTACCCGAACCCGAGATGCGCCAGGAATACCTCAACAAAATTTCCCTCAAACGCATGGTCACCGCCGAAGATGTCGCGGCCATGGCGCTGTTCCTCTGTTCGCCCGCCGCCCGCAACGTGACCGGCCAGGCGATCAGTGTCGACGGTAACGTCGAGTACCTGTAGGACGCGGCGCCAGTCGCCAAGGAAGAACCCCGAGCTGTACCCAGGATTTTTTTCATAAGAATAAAAGTCGGAGAATCGTCATGTCCAAAAAACGTCCTGTGATCATTACCTGTGCCGTGACCGGTGCCATCCATACGCCGTCGATGTCGCCGCATTTGCCCATCACCGCCGAGGAAATTGCCGCCGCCGCCATCGGCTCCGCCGAAGCCGGCGCGGCGATTGTTCACCTGCATGCCCGTGACCCCAACGACGGCCGCCCCAGCCAGGACCCCGCGCTGTTCGCCGAATTCCTGCCGCAGATCAAGGCCGCCAGCGACGTGGTGATCAACATCACCACCGGTGGCGCGCCGACCATGGGCGTGGAAGAACGCCTACAGCCGGTGATGCAGTTCAAGCCGGAATTGGCCTCGCTGAACATGGGCTCGATGAACTTTGGCCTGTACGAAATGCTCAACCGCTTTACCGAGTTCAAGCACGACTGGGAGCGTCCATACCTGGAAGAGAGTGACGATCGGATCTTTCGCAACACCTTCCGCGACATTGCCCACATCCTCAATTCCTGCGCCGAGAACCGCACCCGTTTTGAGATCGAGTGCTACGACATCGGTCACCTCTACACCGCCGCGCACTTCCTGGAACGTGGCCTGCTCAAGCCGCCGCTGTTCATCCAATCGGTGTTCGGCCTGCGCGGCGGCATCGGCGGGCACCCGGAAGACCTGGCGCACATGCGTCGTACCGCCGATCGCCTGTTTGGCGACGATTATGTGTGGTCGATCCTCGGTGCCGGGCGTGGGCAAATTCCGCTGGCGACCATGGGCCTGTCTATGGGCAGCCATGCCCGGGTCGGCCTGGAAGATTCGTTGTGGGACGGGCCGGGCAAATTGGCCGCTTCGAACGCCGATCAGGTACGGCGCATTCGCAGCGTGATCGAAGCCCTCGGCCATCGCGTCGCCACGCCGGATGAAGCGCGGGACATCCTCGGGCTCAAGGGGCGCGACCAGGTCAATTTCTAACCGACGACACGGCCGCGTGCTGGCGCGGCCCGAATCCCGCACAACAACAATAAGGGGATCACACCATGCGTATCGAAGTGCTTGTGGACGTCAAGACCACCCTGGGCGAAGGCCCGGTGTGGGACGTCGAACAACAGCGGCTGTATTGGATCGACAGCGCCGACGGCCGCATCCTGCGTTGCACCGACGACGGCCGCGAACTGCGTGCCTGGGACGTGGGCCAGAAAATCGGCTCCATGGCCCTGCGCCACAACGGCGCGGCGGCCATCGTCGCCCTGCAGAATGGCGTACACACTCTGGACCTGGCCAGTGGCGAACTGGCGCTGATCGAAGACCCCGAACCGCACCTGCCGAACAACCGTCTCAACGACGGCAAGGTCGACCGCCAGGGCCGCTTTGTCTTCGGTTCCATGGACACCCAGGAAGACCGCGCCAGCGCCAGACTCTACCGCCTGGACCCGGACCTGCGCCTGCACACCCTGGACGAAGGCATCATCGTTTCCAATGGCCCGTGCTGGAGCCCATCCGGGGACACCTTGTACTTTTGCGACACCTGGTCGGGCGAGATCTGGGCCTATGACTACGACCTCGCCAGCGGCAATGTCAGCAACCGGCGCACCTTCGCCAAGGTCGACACCTCGGGTGGCGGCGCCGCGGACGGTTGCACCGTGGACGCCGAAGGTTGCCTGTGGCAGGCCCTGGTCTATGCCGGGAAGCTGGTGCGCTACACCCCCGATGGCCACGTCGACCGGGTCATCCAAATGCCGGTGAAGAAGGTCACCAGCCTGACCTTCGGCGGGCCGAACCTCGACACCCTGTTTGTGACCTCCATGGCCAAGCCGCCGCTGCCGCGTTTTCCGCACGACGGCCAGCAGCGCGGCGCACTGTTCGCCATTACCGGGTTGGGCGTGCAAGGAATAGCCGAGCGACGGTTCGCCGGCTAGCGCGTGTGTTCGATCAGCAACATTCCTTCGCAACCTTGTGTCAGTGCGCGCCTTCGCGCGCCTGGAGAGGCCCATGGCTACTTTAAAAAAAGCGTCGCTGCGCAGCATTCACCGGCATTCCTGGGTGTCGCTGCTGGTTTGCTGGATGATCTGGATTCTCAACGCCTACGACCGTGAGATCGTGTTGCGCCTGGGGCCGACCATCTCCAAGCATTTCGATTTGTCCGCCGATCAGTGGGGCACCGTGGCCACGGTGATCATGCTCGCCCTGGCCCTGTTGGATATCCCGGGTTCGATGTGGAGCGACCGCTACGGCGGCGGCTGGAAGCGCGCGCGGTTCCAGGTGCCGTTGGTGCTGGGCTACACGGCGATCTCGTTTCTGTCCGGGTTCAAGGCGTTGAGCGGCAACCTCGCGACGTTTATCGCCCTGCGTGTCGGGGTCAACCTCGGCGCGGGCTGGGGCGAGCCGGTGGGCGTGAGCAACACCGCCGAATGGTGGCCGGTGGAACGCCGCGGTTTTGCCCTCGGCGCGCACCACACCGGTTACCCGATCGGCGCGATGCTCAGCGGCATCGTCGCCAGCTTTGTGATCAGCACCTTCGGCGAGGACAACTGGCGCTACGTGTTCTTCTTCGCCTTCGTGGTGGCCTTGCCGCTGATGATCTTCTGGGCGCGGTATTCCACGGCCGAACGCATCACCGCGCTGTACGTCGACATCGCCGCCAAAGGCATGACGCCACCGGACAATGCCCCGGCCAGCCAGATCAAGGGCGACACCTGGCGCACCTTTGTCGCCACCCTGCGCAACCGCAATATCGCGCTGACGGCGGGGAACACCCTGCTCACGCAGGTGGTGTACATGGGCGTGAATATCGTGTTGCCGGCCTACCTCTACAACATCGTCGGGCTGTCGCTGGCGCAGTCGGCGGGGATGAGCGTGGTGTTCACCCTGACCGGGATTCTCGGGCAACTGGTGTGGCCGTCGTTGTCGGACATCATCGGCCGCCGTACCACCCTGATCATCTGCGGGCTGTGGATGGCCGTCAGTGTCGGCGCGTTCTACTTCGCCAGCACCCTGACCCTGATCATCGTCGTGCAGTTGCTGTTCGGCCTGGTCGCCAATGCGGTCTGGCCGATCTACTACGCGGTGGCCTGCGACTCGGCCGAGCCGTCGGCCACCTCCACGGCCAACGGCATCATCACCACCGCGATGTTCATCGGCGGCGGCCTGGCGCCGGTGTTGATGGGCAGCCTGATCGCGATGGGCGGCGGCTGGACCACGCTGCATGGCTACACCGTGTGCTTTTTCGTGATGGCCGGCTGCGCCCTGGGCGGCGCGCTGCTGCAACTGTTTTCCCATCGCCCGCAGGCGTTGGTTGTGCAACTCGAACCCTAGAACAACATTGATGCGCCCCCCAGCCGCGCTGGCGGGGCGCCAGGAGGAACTGCCCGATGACTACCGCCACCCAGGCCCGCGAACCGCAGGTACTGAACAAATTGATGTTCGCCAAGTTGATGCCCTTGTTGATCATCGCCTACATCCTGAGCTTTCTGGACCGCACCAACATCGCCCTGGCCAAGCACCACCTGGACGTCGACCTGGGCATCTCCGCCGCGGCCTACGGGCTGGGCGCGGGCTTGTTCTTCCTCACGTATGCACTGTCGGAAATCCCCAGCAACCTGATCATGCACAAAGTCGGCGCGCGCTTCTGGATCGCGCGGATCATGGTGACCTGGGGCCTGATCTCGGCGGCCATGGCGTTTGTGCAGGGCGAGACCTCGTTCTACGTATTGCGCCTGCTGCTGGGCATCGCCGAAGCGGGCCTGTTTCCCGGGGTCATGCTCTATCTGACCTACTGGTTCAACCGCGAACAACGCGCACGGGCCACCGGCTATTTCCTGCTCGGCGTGTGCTTTGCCAACATCATCGGTGGCCCGGTGGGCGCAGCGTTGATGCGCCTGGACGGGCTGCTCGGCTGGCATGGCTGGCAGTGGATGTTCCTGCTCGAAGGTTTGCCGGCGGTGGCCTTCGCCTGGGTGGTGTGGCGCAAGTTGCCGGACCGCCCGAGCCAGGCGCCGTGGCTGACGGCGGCGGAAGCGCAGGGTATCGAACAGCGCATTGCCCAGGAAACCGAGGAAGGCGCCGGGGAGGGCGGCCACGCGTTGAAAAACTGGCTGACCCCGCAGATCCTGCTGGCGATCTTTGTGTATTTTTGCCATCAGATCACGGTCTACACGGTGATCTTTTTCCTACCGAGCATCATCAGCAAATACGGTGAATTGAGCACCATGAGCGTGGGGTTGCTGACCTCGCTGCCCTGGATCGCCGCCGCCTTGGGCGCAGTGTGGCTGCCGCGTTTTGCGACCACACCCACCCGCGCGCGGCGCCTGTTGATCACCGGGTTGCTGACCATGGCGCTGGGGTTGGGCATCGCGTCGGTGTCGGGGCCGGTGTTCAGCCTGCTGGGCTTTTGTCTGTCGGCAGTGATGTTTTTTGTGGTGCAGTCGATTGTGTTCCTCTACCCGGCCTCGCGTCTCAAGGGCGTCGCCTTGGCGGGCGGGCTGGGTTTCGTCAATGCCTGCGGGCTGTTGGGCGGGTTTGTCGGGCCGTCGGTGATGGGCATGATTGAGATGAGTACCGGCAACGCGATGAATGGCCTGAAGGTGATTGCCGTGGTGCTGGTGGTCGCGGCGTTGGCCGCGCTGCGTTTGCGCCAGGGCCAGGAACAGGCGCCGGCCCCTCGGGTCGTTATGAGACCAGCAACGAAATAGGATAACCCGACGCCAAGACCAGGTACGCCACCACCGCCGCCAGGCACAGGCCGACGAATACCCGCAGCAACGTGCGGGCGGTGGGGTGCGCGATAAACTGGATGACCCAGATGCAGAACCCGGCCAGGAGGAAGGCCGCGGCGAGAATAACCAGCACGATAGTGTTCCTGCGACCGTGAAGAGCTGAATATATAGTCGTAAAGCCGCCCAATGAACAGTGCGCGCATAGACGCAGCCCCTCGGGCTTTCTAAACTGCGGCTTGTCGTGGGGAAAGGGCAGGTGCCGATGAATCGCAATGAATTACGCAAGGCCGACATCAACCTGATGGTGGTCTTCGAGGCACTGATGCTCGAGCGCAATGTGACGCGGGTGGCGGAGAAGTTGTTTCTCGGCCAGCCGACCATCAGTTCGGCGCTCAACCGGTTACGCACCTTGTTCAACGATCCGCTGTTCATTCGCGTCGGCCACCGCATGGAACCTACCGCGCGGGCCGAGGAAATCATCCGGCACCTGTCGCCGGCCCTGGACTCTCTTTCATCGGCCCTGAGCCTGACCCACGATTTCGACCCGTCCGTCAGCACCATGACCTTCCGGATCGGCCTGTCCGATGACGTCGAGTTCGGCCTGTTGCCGCCGTTGTTGCGCGCCTTGCGCCAGGAAGCGCCGATGGTGGTGTTCGTGGTGCAGCATGTGGATTACTGGCGGATTCCCGATCTGCTGGCATCCGGTGATATCACCGTCGGCATCACCCAGACCCGTGGCCTGCCGGCGAATGCCAAGCGCAAGTTGCTGCGCCATATCCACCCGCGCTTGCTGCGCGCCGACGCGTCTGACCGGCCGCTGACCCTCGATGAATATTGTGCGCGGCCCCATGTGCTGGTGTCCCACACCGCCAACGTATCCGGGTTTGCCGATGAGTGGCTGGCGGAAATCGGGCGCAAGCGCCATGTGGTGCTGTCGGTGCCGCAATACAGCGCGCTGCCGGCGCTGCTGGCCGGCACCGACCTGATCGCCAGCCTGCCGGACTACACCGCCGAAGCCATGACGCTGTCGGGCAATCTGTTTTGTGAGCCCTACCCATTCGAGACGCCGACCCTGGATCTGTCCATGGTCTGGCTCAGCCATGTGGACACCGATCCGGCCGAGCGCTGGGTGCGTTCGCGGCTGGAGGCGTTCATGAGCGACCGCGGGCTGGCGAAAAAGGTCTGATGCTTTTATCCGTGGTATATCTAGGAATCTTCCTATCGATACTTCGGAGACTCCCATGCCACACCTGCACCTGGAATACACCGCCAACCTGACGCAACTGGACACCGACAAGGCCCTGTTGCGTCTGAACCATGCATTGGTGGCCTCCGGTCAGTTTGGCGCCGAGCTGGATATCAAGAGCCGTTCACTCAAGGTCGAGAGTTTTCGCGTGGGCACCGGCATGAACCCGCGGGGTTTTGTCGCCGTGCGCCTGGCGTTGCTCAGTGGACGCTCGGCGCAGGTCAAGAAGCAGCTGTCAGAAAGCCTGCTGGCCGTGGTGCAGGAACTTGGGCCATGGCCGGAAGGTGTGCAGGTGCAACTGAGTGTCGAATTGCTGGATATCGATCGCGATTCCTACAGTAAGGTCGCGATCGGCTAAGCGCTTCCATCCACCACAACCGTCGATGCGTAAGGTCAGAGTAATCCCTGTTCAGCGCAGACTTTGACCACCTGCTCCCTGAACCAGGTATTGGCGCTGTCCTGTTCACTGGTTTCGTTCCACTGCATATCCAGGGTGAACCCCGGCAACCCGTGGGGCGCCTCGCAGTGGCCGAACACCGACGCCGGGGCCAGCAGTTTGTGGACGCGGCGGGGCAGGGTCACGATGAAGTCGGTGCCGGTGATCATCTTCAACGCCGCGCCATAGCTGTTGGCCCGTGCGACCACCTGGCGCTTGTGGGCCTGACGCGCCAGCCAGCCGTCGACCATGTTGGTGTCGGAGGTCCACGGCGTGGGAAACACGTGGCGCCGCTCGACGAACGACTGCAGGCTGAACGCCGCCTCGCGGGGCGCCGCACGCTTGTCGAAGACACACACCAGATCATCTTCCAGCAACATCTGGGTCTTGAAGTCTTTATGCGCGCGGTGAAAGTGCGGGCCAAAGCAAATCACCAGGTCGAGGCGGCCTTCGCGCAGGTCGTCGGCAGGGATCTCGGTTTCCAGCTTGCGCACATTGACGATCACCGGCAGGTTCGCGCGGTCGAAGTGTTTCAACAGGCGCGGCAGGATCAGTTGCTCGAAATACTCCGGGGCGCACACGTTGAAGGTCACGGCTTTCTGGGTGGGGTCAAAAGCTTGGCCACCGGCGTGGCACAGGTTGATGCTTTCGAGGATTTTCTGCACATGGCCGTACATGGTGCTGGCCTTGTACGTCGGACGCATACCCGCCCGCGTGTTGATGAACAGCTCATCCTCGAAGCTGGTGCGCAGCTTCTTCAGGCTGTAGCTCACGGTCGACTGGCTGACGAACAGCGTTTCTGACACCTCGGTAACGCTGCTCTGGTCGTAGACGGCGATAAACACCATCAAATCCTGCATATCGAGCTTTCTGAGCAAGTTACTGTTTAGCATCCATTCCATCCGGTAAGCCTTGGCACTGTGGCAGCGCGCGACAAGGGCAAAAGCTTAACGGAACGGGAGTGCCAATAGAAAGCTCTGTAGGGTATTTCAGTGTTGTGCGTGGGACAAAAAGTGTTTGCAACACGACGTCAGCGGATGTGGTCTGCGTAATGCTTCGGATTGAAGTGCGTGACGATCAGCAGCATCACCCCGATCACCGCCGCCAGCGACCACCATGCCCATTCGAAACTGCCCAATTGATCGCGGATCATCCCGGCGATCAGCGGCGACAGGCCGGCAATCAGGTAACCGATGCCTTGCACGAACGCCGTCAGGCTACCGGCGCGGCGCGGGTGGTCGAGGTGGTCGAGGGACAGGATCAAACTCATCGGGAACAGGCCGCCGATGCCCAGGCCGAGCAGGCAGGGCCACAGCAGGCTCAGGTGTTGGGGCGCGAGGATCAGGCCGCAGAACCCGAGGATGATCAGCACCAACAACACGGCCAACACTCCGCGTTTATCCCGGCGGCGGTTGGCGAGGGCGGGGGTGACCAGGCCCGAGATGACTTCCATCGCGGTGAGGAAACCCAGGAGCAAACCGGCATGCTGTTCGCTCCAGCCTTGTTCTACGTAGTACGGCGCCAGCCACGCCAGTACGCAGGTGTAGGAGGCTGTACCGAGGCCAAAAAAGATCGCTAGCAACCAGGCGCGGCCGTTGCCGAAAAATCCTTCCTGCTTGTCAGAAC
The DNA here is from genome assembly GCF_023651955.1 of Pseudomonas sp. Y39-6. Taxonomy (NCBI): domain Bacteria; kingdom Pseudomonadati; phylum Pseudomonadota; class Gammaproteobacteria; order Pseudomonadales; family Pseudomonadaceae; genus Pseudomonas; species Pseudomonas sp. Y39-6. Next base: position 1,816,420 of record NZ_CP069594.1, read on the forward strand.
CTGCCTGGGGCAGAACCGGCAGCGCCGCACGCTGGGCGGACCAGCACACCAGGGCGAGCACGGCCAGCCCCGCCCAGATCGCCAGGCCGATGCGCCAGCTACCAGTCTGCACCAGCACGAACGGGGAGAACGACGCCGCCAGCGCCGCGCCGCCCATGATCGCCGTGACGTACAAGCCCATGAACAATGAAACGTCAGCGCTGAAGCGCGACTTGATCAGCGCCGGCATCACCGCCTGGATCATCGCGATGCCGACCCCCGCAGCGATGGCGCTGACGATCAACTCCAGCGCCGAATCGAGGAACAACCGCGACAGCGTCGCCACGCCGATCACCAGCAGCGACACCGCAATGCTGCGATGTTCGCCGAAGCGCTTGGCCAGGCCCATGCCGAAAAACATCGCCAGGCCCATGGCCATGACCGGCAACATGGTCAGCAGCGCCGCGCTGCTGAAACTCAACGGCACCTCGCCGCGAATCGACGCTAACAACGGCCCTACGGCCGCCATCGACGGGCGCAGGTTAAGCGCGACCAGCACGACGCTGATCATCAGCCATACGGCGGTGGTGGGTTTTGCGTGAACGTTTTCCATGGGCCTGCCTTGAGTGAACAAGGGCGAATCAGGCCACGGGCGGGGTAGTGGGGCAAATGAGAAAGTCGCAGGGGCTATCTAAAAAATGCAGTTAACTGAAATACCGCACATTGGTCCACATTCCATCGGGAGGCTGCGTCGTCAGTTAGACCGGATTACATGCTTGATCTCCTGAAACGTCGCCAGCCCCCAAGGGCCCAGTTCGCGGCCGATGCTGCTCTGCTTGTAACCGCCCCACGCCGTTTGCGGGAAGATCACCTGCGGCGCGTTGATCCACACCATGCCGGCCTGCAAGGCATTGGCCACGCGTTCGGCGGTTTCGTCGTTGCGGCTGACCACGCTGGCCACCAGGCCGAAATCGCTGTCGTTGGCCAGGGCGATGGCCTCGGCCTCCGTGGTAAAGCGTCGTACACACAGCACCGGGCCGAAGATTTCTTGCCGCCACAACGCGCTGTCCAGCGGCACGTCGGTGAACAGCGTGGGGCGAATGAAATAACCCTTCGCCAAGTGCGCCGGGCGCTCACCGCCGCACAGCAAGCGGGCACCGTCCTGCACGCCGCGCTGGATATGCGCCAACACCCGTTGGTACTGGGCGCGGTTGATCAACGCGCCCATTTCCACGTCGTCGGCAAATGGGTCGGCGACGCGAATCCCTTCAGCCCGCGCAGTTAAACGCTGTAGGAATTCATCCGCGAGACTGTCAGCCACCAGCACACGACTGGTCGCTGAACACATCTGCCCGGCGTTGAAAAAGCCACCTCCACAGGCCAGCTCAAGCGCCAGGTCGAGGTCGGCATCTTCCAGCACCAGCAGCGAGGATTTGCCCCCCAGTTCCAGGCTCACGCCCTTGACGGTTTCGGCGGCGCGTTGCATTACCTGCACGCCCACCGCATTGCTGCCGGTGAAGGAAATCTTCGCCACGCGAGGGTCCGCCGCCAGCGGGGCGCCCACGGCCAAGCCGGTGCCGCAGACCAGGTTGAACACCCCCGCCGGGAAGCCGGCCGCGGCGATGATCTGCGCCAGTTGCAACTCCGCCAGCGGCGTCACTTCCGACGGTTTGAGCACCACGCAACAGCCGGCGGCCAGCGCCGGGGCGAGTTTCCAGGCGGTGGTGACCATGGGGAAATTCCACGGCACGATCAGCCCCACCACGCCGCAGGGTTCGCGGCGCAGGCGGGCGCTGAAGGCATCAGTGGGCAGCGCCACCGCGCGGTCTTGCTCGGCGTCCAGCGCCTCGGCGAGACCGGCGTAGTACTCGAAGGTGGCGATGACGTCGTCCACATCGATTCCCGCTTCGAACAACGGTTTGCCGCTGTTGCGCGACTGTACACGCATCAACGGCTCGCGCTGCTCGCTCACGCCTTGAGCCACTTTGCGCAGTAGGGCGCCGCGCTCGTGGCCGGTGCTCTGCGACCAGCCGACACACGCCGCACTGGCGGCGTCGACCGCCTGGGTCACGGCGCGGGCATCGCCGACGCTGACCTGGGCGAGTATTTCCTCGGTGGCCGGGTTGATCACGTCCAACACGTCATGGCCCGCACGCCACGCACCATTGATATACACACCGTTTACGACCGCACTCATACCGCTACCTCCTGCATCCAACGTTCCTGGTCGATTTCAATCAGCGTCGGCCCCTGGCGATCCGCGGCGGCACGCAAGGCCACGCGCAGTGCGTCCAGGCCCTGGATGCGTTCGGCGGCGCAACCGAGGGCCGTGGCCACGCCGATGAAGTCCGGCGTGTAAATGTCGACGCCGACCGGTTCGATGGCCCGGTTGACCATGTACTTCTTGATCTCCTCGTAGCCCTGGTTATTCCACAGCAGCACGATGATCGGCGTGCGCGCCTCCACGGCGCTGGCCAGTTCCGGCAGGGTGAATTGCAGCCCGCCGTCGCCGATCAGGCACACCACCGGCTGGCCATCGCCACGCCCCAACCAGGCACCGATGGCCGCGGGCAGGGCATAACCCAGGGTGCCGTAGCCGGTGGACGCGTTGAACCAGCGGCGCGGGTGGTCAAGGTTCAGGGTCAGGTTGCCGCTGTACACCGGCTGCGTGGAGTCGCCCACCAGCGCCGCGCCGGGCAGTTCCTCCAGCACCGTGTGGAGCATGCGGGTTTGCGCGCGGGTGGCGGCGTCCCAGGTCGGCGTCAATTCGGCCCACAGGCGGGCGACGCGCTGGGCGCCCCAGGCACTGTGGCGAGGCGCCAGCGGTTGGCGCTGGAGTTCGGCGAGCAAGGCGTCGGCGGCGATCTGCGCGTCAGCCACCAAGGCCAGCTCGGGCGGGTAATTGCGCACGGTCTGGTCGGGGTCGATATCGATGCGCAGCAGTGCGCCGGGAATCTCGAAACCGCCGGCGAAGGTCACGTCGTAGTCGGTCTCCGCCAGCTCCGTGCCGATCGCCAGCACCACATCGGCTTCGGCGACCAGGGCGCGGGTGGCGAGCAGGGACTGGGTCGAGCCGATCAGCAGCGGGTGGGCCGCGGGCAGCAGGCCTTTGGCGTTGATGGTCAGCGCCACGGGGGCGCCGAGGGTTTCGGCCAGGCGGGTCAACGCCGCGGCGGCCTCGATGGCGCCGCCGCCGGCCAGGATCAGCGGGCGTTGGGCGGCGGCGAGCCGTTGGCTCATCTGTGCGACCGCCACTGGCGCCGCACCGGCACGCGCCACGCTGATGGGGGAGGTGCCGAGCAACGCATCGGCGTTTTCCACCAGCACATCCAGCGGGATTTCGATGTGTACCGGGCGCGGGCGCCCTGCCTGGAACAGTGCAAACGCCCGCGCCAGCACGCCGGGCAATTCTGCTGCCGACATCACGGTGTGGGAGAACGCCGCCACGCCGGCGACCAGCGCGCTTTGGTTCGGCAGCTCATGCAACTTGCCGCGCCCGCCGCCCAGCTGGCTGCGCGCCTGCACGCTGGAGATCACCAGCATCGGGATCGAGTCGGCATAGGCCTGCCCCATGGCCGTGGTGATGTTGGTCATGCCGGGGCCGGTGATGATCAAACACACGCCGGGCTTGCCGCTGGTGCGCGCATAGCCATCGGCCATAAAACCCGCGCCCTGTTCGTGGCGCGGGGTGACGTGGCGGATGTTCGAGCGCGCCAGGCCGCGATACAACTCCACGGTGTGGACGCCAGGAATACCAAACACCTGGTCCACGCCGTAGCTTTCCAGGAGCTTGACCAATACTTCGCCGCAGGTCGCCATACATGTCGCTCTCAGGTTGAGGTGAGGCGGTATTGGACCGGCTGGCCCGTAGCGGCAACAATCGATAAAAAGTCATACTAGCCATGTCCTCACGTCATGGCTGCTTGCCCTATGAAACGCCTCCCGCCGCTGCCCGCGCTGCACACCTTCTGGGTCACCGCCCAGTGCTGCAACTTCACCCACGCTGCCGCGCAGTTGCACATCACCCAAGGCGCGGTGAGCCGGCAGATCGCCGGGCTGGAAAGCCACTTGGGCTATGCCTTGTTCCAGCGCCAGGCGCGGGGCCTGAGCCTGACCGAAGAAGGCCGCGAGTGGTCGCTGCGGGTGCAGCAGGTCTTCGGCCTGATCGGTGACGCGCTGGAGCAGATCGGCCGCCGCCGCGACACCTTGCAGCTCAAGGCCTCCACCTGCGTGATGCGCTGGCTGCTGCCGCGCTTGATGCAATGGCAGCGGGAGCGCCCGGATGTGCCGGTGGAGCTGACCACGACCGTGGCCTACACCGTGGACTTTCGTCGCGAGCAGTTCGATGCCGCGGTGATCTATGCGCCCAGCGCCGAACAGTCGGCCGAGGCTCGGCATCTGTTCGACGAACAACTCACCCCGGTGTGCGCGCCGGCCTTGCTGGGCGCGCTGAATACGCCAGCGGACCTGCAGCAACAGGTGCTGCTGCACCCCACGCGGGACGAGCGGGACTGGGCGTTATGGCTGAACGCGGCGAAGACGCGCTTGAGCAATGTGAGCCAGGGCCATCATTTCGAGACGCTGGATCTGGCCATGACAGTGGCGTCCCAGGGTTCAGGCGTGGCGATCGGCGACAGCGCGTTGATTGGCGAGGATGTGAGCGCGGGGCGCTTGGTGACGCCGTTTGAATTGCGGGTGCCGACGGGGATGGGCTATTACCTGGTGTATCCGCCGGGGACAAAGCCGTCCGCCGGGCTTGAAGCGTTGATGGAGTGGTTGGTCAACCAGGCGCAACAGGCGTAACGCTGAAGATCCACCTGTGGGAACCGGCAAGCCAGCTCCCACAGGTTGATCGTGTCGGCTCAGTAACCGACGGTGAAACGCTGGCGCGAATGCTTCGGTGTTTCCACTTCATCGATCATCGCGATGGCGAAGTCGGCGAAGCTGATCCAGCTGCGGCCTTCGCGGCTCACCAACAGATCATCCTGGCCCAGGCGGAAGGTGCCGGTGCGCTCGGTTTCAACGAATTCGGCCGATGGCGACAGGAAGGTCCAATCCAGTTCCTGCTCCTGACGCAACGCCTCGAGGAACGTCGCGCCGGCACTGGCTTCAGCCTTGTACGCCTCTGGGAAACCCTCGCTGTCGATCACCCGAGTGCCGCCCGGCAGCAGCAACGAACCCGCGCCGCCCACCACCAGCAGGCGTTTGACCCCGGCTTTTTTCACCGGGCCGATCACCGCGCTGGCGGGCAGGGTGGCGAAATGCGCCGCGCTGATCACCACATCGCTGCCGCTGATGGCCTGTTGCAAGGCCTCGGCATCCAGCGCATCGACCTGTTTGACGCTGACGCCAGGACGCACGGCGAGCTTGTCAGTGTTGCGCGCGATGGCGGTGACGCTGTGCCCGCGTCGCAGCGCTTCTTCCAGCAGTTGGCTACCGGCGCGGCCGGTGGCCCCAATGATTGCGATCTTGCTCATGACATTCTCCAGTACGGTTAAGGTTTGAAACGCTTCACCACTTCATTTCGCCCTTGGCGACTTTGGCGCTCAGTTCCAGCGAACTTTCGTCGGCGAGGGTCGGGTAACGCTTTTTCATCGCCGCGATCAGGGCGGCGGAGTCCTTGGCCTTGGCGGTTTCTTCGTCAAAGGCCTGGATGTAGTCGGCGGTAAAGGCCACGGATTGCAGCGACGGGTTGCCGAGGAAATGCCCCGGAACCACCGTGCGCGGCTGCAGTTCGGCGATGCGTTGCAGGGTGGCCAGCCAGTCTTTGTGGGACTGCGCGCTCTGAGTATCGGCCATCCACAGGTGGATGTTGTCGGCGACGACCACACCGCCGACCACGGCCTTGATCGACGGCACCCATACAAAGCTGCGATCCGGCTGCGGGCCGTCGAGGCCGATCACTTCCAGCGGTTGCCCTTCAAGCGTCAGGCGGTGGCCGTCGAGCACCTGCGGCACGATGGTTTTGCCTGGCTTGTCGGCGCCCATTTTCGGGCCCCAGAACGCCAGTTTGCCGGCGACGGTGGCGTTGATGTGGTCGACCACCGCTTGCGGGGCCAGCACCTTGGCGTCGGGGAATGCGGCGGTCAGGGTGTCGAGGCCGAAGTAGTAGTCCGGGTCGCCGTGGCTGATGTAGATGGTCGTCAGGTGTTTGCCGCTGGCGCGGATCTTCTGCACCAGGTGTTCGGCCTGGCTTTTGCCGAACTGCGCGTCGACCAGGATCGCGTCTTTCGCGCCGCTGACCAGCACCGAACTGACCGGGAAGATCGCGGCCTCGCCGGGGTTGTACACGTCGAGGGTCAGCTCGGCGGCGGCCGCCTGGGCGGCGAAGGCCAGGGCGGCGGTCGCCAGGGTCAGGCGCTTGAGGGTGGACAACATCGGGCAACTCCGGCAATCGGTAAGGGATGCACAGAGCTTAGTTGCACCAAACACCACAAAAAATGCGATGCTGGGACATAGTTTGTTTCTAAAATCGGGCAGATCATGGATCGTCTTCAAGCAATGCGCGTGTTTGTGACGGTGGTGGATCTGGGCAGCCAGTCCGCCGCCGCCGACCATCTGGACCTGTCGCGCCCGGTGGTCTCACGCTACCTGGCCGAGCTGGAAGACTGGGTCGGTGCGCGCTTGCTGCATCGCACCACGCGCAAACTCAGCCTGACGGCTGCCGGCGGGGAAACCCTGCCACGTTGCCGGCAATTGCTGGAGCTGTGCGGCGACATGCAGGCCGCCGTCAGCGAACCGGATGACGCGCCCCGTGGCCTGCTGCGCCTGAGTGTCAGCACCTCGTTCGGCCAGGCGCAGTTGGCCGAGGCCATCGCCGAATACGTCAGGCGCTACCCCTTGGTGACGGTCGACCTGCAGATGCTCGATCGCACGGTCAACCTGGTGGATGAGCGCATCGACCTGGCCATCCGCACCAGCAACGACCTGGACCCCAACCTGATCGCGCGGCGCCTGACGGTCTGTCGCTCGGTGGTGTGTGCGACCCCGGCCTACCTGCTTGAGCATCCGGCGCCGCAAAAGGTCGAGGACCTGGCGCGGCACAACTGCCTGACCCACTCGTACTTCGGCAAAAGCCTGTGGCATTTCGAGGAAGGCGGCGAACACGTTTCGGTGCCGGTCCACGGCAATATCACCGCCAACGAAGCCAGCACGCTGTTACGCGTGACGCTCGCCGGGGCGGGGGTGGCGATGTTGCCCAGTTATCAGGCCGGCGAGCACATCCGCCGTGGCGAACTGGTGCGCCTGTTGCCCGCGGCCGAACCGCGGCAGATGAACATCTACGCGGTGTACGCGTCGCGCAAACACATGCCGTCGGCGCTGCGTAGCCTCCTGGATTTCCTGGTGCTGAGGTTTCCGGAAACGCCGGAGTGGGACCGGGGCCTGTGACCCGACATACAGATGTTGAATGGCGTCCAATAATGGCAACTCGCCCTGGCTGACCTATGCTTTAAACAGCACCGAGTAGGTCCTTCAGAGGTCTGTGCCATGACCGTCAAAACCAGAAAGTACCTGAAAATTTTCATCCTTTGCGCCTTGGTCAGCGCGCTGTACGGCACCGCCGCCTATCGCGTCGAGCAGACCCGCATGCAGCCGAGCTTTGCGATCAGTTGCCATCAGGATCAATGCATTCCGCGCACCGGCAGTTTCAGCGCGTTGCGCTAATGGCCAACCAAGGACGATCCCGCGTTTAATCCTCGGGTGTTTCGGCCTTGAGTCGTTCGCGAAATGCCTTGGGCGAAAACCCGACCCGGCGGCGGAATAGCCGCGAGAAGTTGGTCGGGTCGGAAAAGCCCAATACCTCCGACATTTCATTGATGGTCATGCTGGTGTAGGTCAGCAGGCGCTTGGCTTCCAGCAATTGGCGGTCGTGCATGATCTGTAGCGCGGGTTGCCCACCCAATTCCCGACATGTGCCGTTCAGGTGTGAGACCGAGATACCCAGCTTGTGGGCCAGGTCTTCAATCTTCGGGTGTTCGCGATACTGCTGTTCGACCAATTGGGTAAAGCGCCGGAAATACTCGCGCCCACGCGGTGCCCGCGGGTGGCGGCGCTGGATGGCCTGGCGGCTGATCCACACCAGCAGCACGCTGACCAGGGCGTGCATCAGCATGTCCCGGGCCGGCTGCTCATCGGCGTATTCGTCCTGCAGGCGGGCGAACAGGTTGTTGAGATAGTCGCTGTCCTTGCCTGCCGGGTAACTGCCCAGCACCTGCAGGCCGTCGACCGTTGCGCCCAATTGCGCTTGCAGGTGGCTGACCAGCGGTGCCGCCAGGGTCAGCACGTAGCCTTCGACATCTTCCGCAAACCGAAACCCGTGCACACACAGCGGCGGCAGCACCTGCAAGGTCGCTTCGTTGAGGGTGGTGCGCTGGCCTTCGATTTCCAGTTGCGCCTGGCCTTGGTGGACGTACAACAACTGGCACAGATCCGCGTGCCGGTGGGGCTGGATTTCCCACTGGTAGTCCCGGCTGCGTCGGGAAATCGTTTCGCAGTGCAACAAATCCGGCGTCGGCCATTGCTGGTTTTCCCCGTACAGCTTGAACACCGGAATCGCGGAACTGGCAGTTTTGGTCATAGTTTCAATCCGATACTCAGGCAAGTGGTTCGGTAATCGCCCCGATTGGCAAAAAGCGCAGGCTTTGGCGCAGTTTTCACCTTCTTATAGCGCCCACTCAAGTGAAAAATGTCAGCAACAAGACCAATGACAACTCTTTCACCTTATCCGTTCGGGTGAATTTTTCGGGCCATAAAAATAATGAAAACGCTGAAAACTCAAGTCGCCATCATCGGCGCCGGTCCTTCGGGACTGTTGCTCGGCCAACTGTTGCAGCAGGCCGGTATCCAAACCCTGATTCTAGAGCGCCAGAGCGCCGATTACGTGCTGGGGCGCATCCGTGCCGGGGTGTTGGAGCAAGGCATGGTCGACCTGTTGCGCGAGGCCGGCGTCAGCCAGCGCATGGACGCGGAAGGCCTGGTCCATGATGGCTTCGAACTGGCGCTTAATGGCCAACTGACTCACATCGACCTCAAGGCGCTCACCGGCGGTCAATCGGTGATGGTCTACGGCCAGACCGAAGTGACCCGCGACCTGATGGCCGCACGCGCCGCCACCGGTGGCGTCACCTTGTATAACGCGCGTGAGGTGCAACCCCACGGGCTCAAAACTGATCAACCCTGGCTGACGTTCGAACATGAAGGCGAAGCCTATCGCCTGGAGTGTGATTACGTGGCCGGTTGCGACGGTTTTCACGGTGTCGCCCGGCAATCGATCCCGGCCGAGTCGCTGAAGGTCTTCGAGCGGGTGTATCCCTTCGGCTGGCTGGGCATCCTGGCCGACACGCCGCCGGTCCATCCTGAACTGGTGTACGCCAAGCATGCGCGTGGGTTTGCCTTGTGCAGCATGCGTTCGCCGACGCGCAGCCGTTACTACCTGCAAGTACCCGTCGAGGAGTCGGTCGATGAGTGGTCGGACCAGCGTTTCTGGGCTGAACTGAAAACGCGCCTGCCAAGCCAGTTGGCCGAGCAGTTGGTGACCGGGCCGTCGATCGAAAAAAGCATCGCGCCGCTGCGCAGCTTCGTGGTCGAGCCGATGCAGTACGGGCGTTTGTTTCTGCTGGGGGATGCGGCGCACATCGTCCCACCCACCGGGGCCAAGGGCTTGAACCTGGCGGCGAGCGACGTGAGCACGCTGTTTCGCATCTTGCTCAAGGTCTACCGCGAGGGGCGCGTGGAGTTGCTGGAGAAATATTCGGAAATCTGCCTGCGACGCGTGTGGAAGGCTGAGCGGTTTTCCTGGTGGATGACGTCGATGCTGCATCAGTTTCCCGAAGCGGACGGGTTCAGCCAGCGCATTGCCGAGAGCGAACTGGCGTACTTCATCCACTCGCACGCCGGTCGCACCACCATCGCGGAAAATTACGTCGGGCTTCCTTACGAAGCTATCGAATAGCCTGCTATCGTATCGAGCATGCCCGCAGGTCGCCTTTTCCTGCGGGCCTTGCTCGAAGGTTTACCGTGACTCAGCTCAATCAGCCTACTCCAGCCGTACCTGCCGTGCGCAGCATCCTCGTCTCGTTGATGATGGCGATCTTCCTCGGTGCCTTGGACCAGACCATTGTCGCCGTGTCCATGCCGGCCATTTCCGCGCGGTTCCACGACGTCAACCTGCTGGCCTGGGTGATCTCCGGCTATATGGTGGCGATGACAGTGGCGGTGCCGATCTACGGCAAGCTCGGCGACCTGTACGGGCGGCGGCCGATGATGCTGATCGGCATGGGCCTGTTCACCCTGGCGTCGCTGTTCTGTGGCATGGCGCAAAGCATGGAGCAACTGGTGCTGGCGCGGGTGCTCCAGGGCATCGGCGCCGGCGGGATGATTTCGGTGAGCCAGGCGATCATCGGCGACATCATCCCGCCGCGCGAGCGCGGGCGTTACCAGGGCTATTTCAGCGGCATGTACGCGGTGGCTAGCGTGGCTGGGCCGGTGCTGGGCGGTTATATGACCGAGTACCTGTCCTGGCGCTGGGTGTTTTTGATCAACCTGCCGTTGGGCGCCGGCGCCTGGTACGTGGCCCATCGCAGCCTGGTCGGGCTGCCGTTGCCGCAACGCAAGCCGATCATCGATTACCTCGGCACCGTGCTGCTGATCATCGGCTTGAGCGCCTTGCTGCTGGGCATCACCGAGATCGGCCAGGGCCATGATTGGCGCAATGACTCGGTACTAGCGTTGCTGGCCTGCGCGCTGGTGGCGCTGAGCATATTTGTCTGGCATGAGCGGCGTGCGCGGGAACCGTTGCTGCCGATGCACCTGTTCGCCAACCGCAGCGCGGTGCTGTGCTGGTGTACGATGTTTTTCACCAGTTTCCAGGCGATTTCCCTGACGGTGCTGATGCCTTTGCGCTTTCAGACCGTGACCGGCTCCGGCGCCGACAGTGCCGCGCTGCACCTGCTGCCGCTGGCGATGGGCTTGCCGATGGGCGCCTACTTTGCCGGGCGCATGACCTCGGTGACCGGGCGCTATAAACCACTGATCCTCAGCGGCGCCGTGTTGAGCCCCTTGGCGATTCTCGGCATGGCCTACAGTGCGCCGCAGGCGATGGGGCTGACGGCGATGTTCATGCTGCTGTGCGGCATCGCTGCCGGCATGCAGTTCCCGACCTCGCTGGTGGGCACGCAGAACTCGGTGGACCAGCACGATATCGGCGTCGCCACCAGCACCACCAACCTGTTCCGTTCCCTGGGCGGGGCGGTCGGGGTGGCGTGCATGTCGGCGTTGTTGCTGGCGCTGTTGCAGGACTCCAGCTTTGCCCACCTGGCCAGCGGCGCGCTGGTGGTCGAGGGCGGTTCCGGCAGCGTTTTGCTCGACGGCCTGAACGCCGCCCCAGGCCCGGCGCAGGATGCCCTGCGCGGGGAACTGGCGGTGACGTTCCGGCATTTGCTGATGGTCAGTGCGGCGGTGTCGTTGCTGGGGTTGGCGGCGGCGATTGCGATGCCCGATCGCATGCTGCGCGGCCGTGAAGACAAGGCCCGCTGACGGGCCGGCTGGACATCCAAATGTGCGAGCGGGCTGGCCCGCTCCCAGCGGTTTGACCGCCTGTGCAATTCAAGGGCTGTAATAACCGACCGCCACCATGAAATGCCCGGTTTTGCGCAAATACGCATGCTTGTTCTCGACCTTGCCGGTCACCGGGTTTTTCCAACGGTACTTGTACTCACCCTGATCCTGCTCCGCCATCAACTTGAGGATCGGTGCGCCCACCGGCTTGCCGTCGGGGTCCTTGATCTTGCTGAAGTCGGTGTTGATCAGCCGCAGGTTGGTGCCATGGGCGACATAGCGCCGGGTATCGAGGTCGACCACGAACACGTAGAGATCGTCCTGCAGGAAACCGCCCTGCAATGAGTTGATCGCCTTCAGCGTGCCGGCTTCATCCTTGACCAGCGCCTTGACGGCCTGGTCCCGCAGCGCTCGCGCCTGTTCCGGCGTGGCCCGTGGCAGGTAATAGCCCACCGCCAGAATGCGTTCGCCGACACGCTGATAAAACACATGCTTGTGTTCGATCTTGCCGTCGTTCCAGTTCTGCCAGCGGTAGTCGGCCTGCTGGATGCCCTGGCCTTCCGGCGCCTTGAGCGCGTCCTTGAACGACTGGCGCAAATCCGCCCCGAGCACTTCGGACACATCGCGGCCGATCAAGGCGGAGGAGGGCCCGCCGCTGGCCAGCAACACGCCCTGAGTGTCGACCACGAACACATAGCGGTCATGGTCGACGAACTCGCCCTGGCGGCTGAAGGCGGCGAAGGCCTTGTCGCCATTGCTCTGGTAGTAGGCCAAGGCTTTCCCCAGCAGAGCCTTGGCCGCCTGGGCGTCCTCCTCCGGCAAGGTGGCGGCGTGTACCTGGCTGAAACCCAACAGCAGCAGCCAGCTGAATCGGAGCAGTCGCTTCATTATCCGTGCCTCGTTCTTATAGATGTGAGCACAGCTTAGACGGCTGCGGCTCAGGGCGCCGCCAGCCATTGATTGACGATGCCGTCGTACACCCCGGTGGCCACGCTCAGGTGCAACCACTGGTCGACGTAACTTTTCCAGGCCACATCGTCGCGGGGCAGCAGGAAGGCTTTCTCGCTATATTGCATCTGCCGCTGCGGGTTGACCGCGCACAGCCCCGGCTTGAGTTTCTGCTGGAAGCGCGCCTCGCTGGCGTCGGTGATCATCACATCGGCCTTGCCCGCCAGCAGTTCGTCGAAGATGGTCACGTTGTCGTGCAGGCGTATCTGCGCCTGGCCCAGGTGCGCCCGGGCGAACACTTCGTTGGTGCCGCCCGCCGGCTCGATCACCCGCACCTGCGGCTGGTTGATCTGCTCGACGCTCTGGTAACGCTGCACATCGGCGCAGCGCACCAGCGGGATCTTGCCGTCGACGCCGAGGGACTGGCTGAAGAACGCCTTTTTCTGGCGTTCCAGCGACACCGAAATACCGCCCACGGCGATGTCGCAGCGGTGCGCGAGGAAGTCCGGCATCAGGCTTTTCCAGGTGGTGGGCACCCAGGCGATCTTGGCGTTGAGGCTCTTGGCCAGGGACTCGGCCATGGCGATATCGATGCCTTCGTAGCGGCCATCGGCACGCAGGAAGGTGTAGGGCTTGTAGTCGCCGGTGGTGCAGACGGTGAGCGTGCCGCTGTCGAGCACGTTGTCCAGGCGCGAGGGGGGCGTGTCCGCGAGGGCGGGTGTCGCCAGACTCACCAATACACACAGGGCTAAAGGAGCTTTCATGCGGTCGAGTCCTTGGGCATGATCGGGCGGCCATTATTTCCAGCAAGATGGTGGGGTGGCAAGGACGGTGAATGTTTAGCCAACGTGCAACCAAACTCCGTCAACCCTGAATTGACGCCCCTGACCCGGCGTGTGACGCTGCCGGGCATCTCCCTCACGGTGATTCGCCCATGGACGGTTACCCCGACACTTACCCCGAGACACTGCCTGGCGTCGTCGCGCCGAGCGGTCCGGCGGATGTCGAGGCGTTGCCCTCCGCGCTGGCTTTCTGGGCCCTGTTCCACTGTCGACATGCGCGCCCACCAGATACCTCTCTCCTACGTTGATCTATCCGATGGATGACGCGCACCTGCGCGCATCCGCCCGGCGGCGCCTGTGCGCCTGCCTGACGCAAACGTATGAGAATTGCCATGAGTGTTTTTGCCAGCCTGCACGAAGCCCGCTCTTTCCTTGAGCAGAACCCGGACATCGAGATGTTCGAGCTGTTTATCCTCGACAACAATGGCGTGCCGCGCGGCAAGTTGCTGCATCGCGACGAACTGCTGGCGGTGTATGAAAGTGGCCGCCCGCTGCCCAGCACGATCCTTGGCCTGACCATCCATGGCGATGACGTGGAAAACTCCGGACTGGTGTGGGAGGTGGGCGATATCGACTGCCGTGCGTACCCGATCAGCGGCAGTTTGCAGCGCATGCCATGGCGGCTGATTCCGACGGCGGCGGTGCAAGTCAGTATGCACCCCACCGAAGGCTTGCCCGCCACCGTGGCCGACCCCCGGCACGTGCTGGCCAGGGTGATCGACGGGCTCAAGGCCGATGGTTATTACCCGGTGATGGCGGCGGAACTGGAGTTCTACCTGCTCGACCAGAAACCCGACCACAACGGCCGCCCGCAACCGGCGCGCGACATGGACGGCGGCCGCCCGCGTGCGACCCAGGTCTATGGCCTGCGCGAGCTGGAGCAGATCGAGCCGTTTCTCGCCGACCTTTACAGCGCCTGCAAACTGCAAGGCATCCCGGCGCGCACGGCAATTTCCGAATACGCGCCGGGCCAGGTCGAAATCACCCTCGAACACCGCACCGATGCCCTGCAAGCGATGGACGAAGCGGTGCGCTACAAACGCCTGGTCAAAGGCGTGGCGCACAAGCACGGGATGACGGCGTGCTTCATGGCCAAACCGTTCGACGACCTGGCCGGCACCGGCATGCACATGCATGTCAGCCTGGCGGACGCCGAAGGCCATAACCTGTTCGCCAGCGAGGCCGCCGACGGTACGCCGCTGCTGCGCCAGGCGGTGGGCGGCATGCTCAGCACCTTGCTCGATTCGCTGCTGATGTTCTGCCCCAACGCCAACTCCTATCGCCGCTTCCAGACCAACAGCTACGCGCCGCTGGCCGCCACCTGGGGCGTCGACAACCGCACTGTCAGCCTGCGTGTGCCGGGTGGTCCGGCGCCGTCGCGGCACATCGAACACCGCCTCTGCGGCGCCGACGCCAACCCTTATCTGGCGGCGGCGGCGATCCTCGCCGGTATCCACCGCGGCATCCGCGAACGACTTGACCCCGGCGCTCCGGTGGAAGGCAACGGCTACGCCCAGGCCAACGCGTTGCTGCCCACCGATTGGCTCACCACCCTGCGCGCCCTGGAAGACTCCAGCTGGGCACGGGAGGCGTTCGGCAGTGAGTTTCTCGGCGTGTACCTGGCGGTGAAACGGGCTGAATATCGGCAGTTCATGGGCGAGGTGGGCGAGCAGGACTGGCGCTGGTATCTGCACTCGGCGTGAACGGATTGACGGTGGTGGTTTTTTCGACCTTTTTTTCACGTTGCACTGGTTAAGCTGCGAATCAAGGTCATTCACTACCGTTCCACTCACATGAGCCCGTGATGTTGTCACCACCACTTTCGTCCATCGAGATTGAATACGCCGAACGCTGTGACCGTGAGCACGCCAGGGTCTGCGGCGATACGCGCCCGCCTGGGCTGCGTCAGCGTCTGGCGGCGTGGCGTGACGGGCGGCTGGTGCGCAATGCCCTCAAGGTGGCCGGCGAGCCCGGTCTGATCCTCGACCTGGCCTGCGGTTCGGGGCGGTTCTGGCCGGTGTTGGCCGAACACGTCAACCGGGTCATCCTCGCCTCGGATAACTCCCAAGACATGCTCGACCACGCCCGCACCCATCACCCGGCGGCGCTGCTCAAGCGGGTCAAGACCTTTCAGGGCTCGGCGTTTTCCATCGGCTTGTCGGCGAACGCGGTAGATTGCATTTTCTGTCTGGAATTGTTTCGCCACGTGCCCAGCAGCGAAGGGCGCCAAGCGCTGCTGCAGGAGTTTCATCGGGTCAGCCGCGACACCGTGATCGTGTCGGTCGCCTCCCGGACGCCAGTGGAGGAGGAGTTCTGCCAGGCGGGGTTCCAGGTCCTGAATCACCAGGAGTTCATTCCTGGCTCCAGCGTATGGCGTGTCTACGTTCTACGTAAGATGGGATAACTCCAATCTGTCGGACTATTCTTTACACGCTGTCGGAGTTTTCATGATTGCGTGTGCACTGCGGATGCTCGCAAGTCCCTTCCGCGATATATACTGCGCGCCATCCTTCAAGGGAGAGCCGTGTGGCCATCGATATTCACTGGATCTGCGACAACGATAGCCTCGGCCAGCATTGCGCCGAATGGCAGCAGTTGCCATTCGTCGCCCTCGACACCGAATTCATGCGGGTCGACACCTTTTATCCCATTGCCGGGCTGATCCAGATCGGTGATGGCGTTCGCGCTTACCTGATCGACCCCCTGACCATCGACAACTGGCAACCGCTGGCGGCGTTGCTGGAAAACCCGGCCGTGATCAAAGTGGTCCACGCCTGCAGTGAAGACCTGGAAGTGTTGCTGCGCCTGACCGGCAGCCTGCCAGTGCCGTTGTTCGACACCCAACTGGCCGCGGCTTACCTGAACCTCGGCTTCTCCATGGGCTATTCGCGCCTGGTGCAAGCCGTGCTCGATATCGACTTGCCCAAGGGCGAAACCCGCTCGGACTGGCTGCAGCGCCCGTTGTCCGAGACCCAGGTGAGCTACGCCGCCGAAGATGCGGTCCACTTGGCCGAGGTCTTCATTCGCCTGCGCCCGCGGCTGTCGGACGACAAATACGCCTGGGTCCTGGAAGACGGTGCCGAACTGGTGGCCAACCTGCGCCGCGAAGTCGACCCTTACGAGGTGTACCGCGAGGCCAAGCTGGCGTGGAAACTGTCCCGTGCCCAACTCGCCGTGCTGCGTGAACTGTGCGCCTGGCGCGAGCAGCAAGCGCGTGCCCGTGACCTGCCGCGCAATCGCATCATTCGTGAACACTCGCTGTGGCCCCTGGCCAAATCCCAGCCGGATAACCTCGCCGCCCTGGGCAAAATCGAAGACATGCACCCGCGCACCGTGCGTCAGGATGGCCAGTTTCTGCTGGACCTGATCAAGCGCGCCGGCAGCGTGTCCATGGACCAATGGCCGCCCGCCGTGGCTGAACCGCTGCCGGTGGATGCCGCTGCGCTGATCAAGCACCTGCGCGCCTTGGGCCAGGCGCAAGCCGAACGCCTGGAGATGGCGCCGGAACTGATGCTGCGCAAGAAAACCCTCGAAGCCCTGGTCAAAAGTGGCTACCCCGACGGGCCTTACCAATTGCCAGACTCGCTGCGTGGCTGGCGCCGCGAGTTGATGGGCCAGGCGCTGCTCGACAGCCTGGCCACTGCCGGAGAACAGCCTTGAAACGTATTTGCTCCATCTATCGCAGCTTGAAACGCAACGAAATGTATCTCTACGTGCTGAAAAGCGATGCCCTGGAGCGCGTGCCGGAACCCTTGATGGAAGCCTTCGGCAAGGCCCATCACGCCTTCGACATGGTGCTGACGCCCGAGCGCAAGCTGTCGCGCGAGGACATCGCAGTGGTCCTGGAAAACCTCGAAAAGCAGGGCTACCACTTGCAAATGCCACCGGCCGAGGACGAGTACATCGAACACTTGCCCGAAGAGCTGCTGCGCCGCAACGACCCGATGTGATCGCGGCGTGCCCTGCCCGGGGCGCATTCTTTTCCATGGAATCGTATTAATGGATGGTGGCCGTAAGGATGCGGGCGGCCGTCCGCATTGTTTTTGAAAGGTTTGAACCATGCGTGTTCTGATTGCTGAACAGGATCACCCGCTCTACGCCCGGTTGCTGAGCGAAGCGGCCCCGGACCTCGAGGTGTTGACCAGCGGCGACTCGGCCGAACTCTCGCGCCTGGCGGCCGATTGCCCGGTGTGGCTCGGCCAGCCGGACCTGCTCGCCACCCTGTTGCGCCAGGGGCACCAGCCGCAGTGGCTGCAATCGACCTGGGCCGGCATCACGCCGCTGCTGGCCGACGGCCTGCCCCGCGACTATCGCTTGACCCGTGCGGTGGGGATTTTTGGCCAGGTCATGGCGGAATTTATCCTCACCTACATGCTCGGCCATGAACGCGAAGTCTTGGCGCGCCTGGTCAGCCAGGTCGAGCGCAAGTGGGACAACCGCATGGGCCAGAGCCTGGCGGGGCGCACGGTGCTGATCGTCGGCTGCGGTGATATCGGCCAGCGCGTGGCGCAGTTCCTCGTGCCGTTTGGCGTCAAGCTGTACGGCATCGCCAGCCAGGCGCGCGAGCAGGCGCCGTTTGTCGAAGTGGCTGCGCTCGATCAACTCGGCCGGCTGGTGGGCGAAGCGGACTACGTGATCAACCTGTTGCCCAACACGCCGAACACCCACGACCTGTACGACGCGGCGCTGTTCAAGCAATTCAAGCCGAGCGGGTTGTTTATCAACGTCGGCCGCGGCGTTGCGGTGGTTGATGCGGATCTGGTCGAAGCGTTGAAAGAAGGGCACCTGGCTGGCGCGGTGATCGACGTGTGCCGCCAGGAACCGTTGCCGCAGCGCCACCCGTTCTGGACCGCCTGGGGCTTGCTGCTGACCGGGCACAGCTCGGCGCCGACCTCGCCGTCGATGATGGTGCAACTGTTTCTGGAAAACGTGCGCGCCTACCAGGCCAAGCAAGTGTTGCGCGGTGAAGTGGATTTCGAGCGCGGCTACTGACACCGCGTCGAACCACAGGTGGGGGCTGGCGAGCCAGCTCCCACGTCAGTCCTAGAGACTGAAATAGCCTTGCGAAACCAGCTCGCTCAACGGCTTGCGCGGGCTTGGGGTCTCACGGCCTTGCAGGTACTCGGGCAAGCTCGACTTGTCGCCCAGCTTGCCAATCGCGACCGCCGCATGCAGCGCATAACCCTCGGGAATCTTCAGCTCCTTGCGCGTCAGCGCCTGATCGAAGCCGGCCATGCCATGGCTGTGCCAGCCGCTGAGGCTGGCCTGCAGCGCGAGGTAGCCCCAGGCCGAACCGGTGTCGAAGGTGTGCCACAGCGCCGGGGTTTCTTCGCTGGCGCCGGGGGCGATGAAGTCGGTTTTCGAGGCGATGATCACCAGGGCCGACGCATGCTGCGCCCAGTTGCGGTTGAATTCGTTCAACAGGCCGAGGAAACGCTCCCAGTCCGGCGTGTCACGGCGCGCATAGAGAAAACGCCAGGGCTGCGAGTTGTAGGCCGATGGCGCCCAGCGCGCGGCTTCGAAAAAACTCAGCAGGGTTTCCTGCGGGATGCTCTCGCCGGTAAAGGCGCGGGGCGACCAGCGCTCAGTGAACTGGGGGTTGATCGGGTAATCGGCAGCGCGGGGGTTGGTGCTCATGGGCAGTTCCTGATCGTCAATTCGGCGCTCAAAGCTACTGCGCTCCCGCTAGACTGACAAGTCTTGCAACACCGCCAGTCGTAAGCGCTTGGCCCCAGTGGCCTTGGGCACTAGACTGGCGGCCTTTTCACCCACCGATACCGATGTAGAGCCATGGCCGCCAAAGTCGAACCTTTCTGGATACGCAAAACCCTTGAACACCTCGATCAGGAGGAGTGGGAGTCGTTGTGCGACGGCTGTGGCCTGTGCTGCCTGCAAAAGCTCGAGGATGAAGACGACAACAGCGTCTATTACACGCGCATCGCCTGCAAACTGCTCGACCTGAAAACCTGCCAGTGCACCGATTACCCCAACCGCCGCGCGTCGGTGCCCGACTGCATCCAGCTTACCCCGGGCCAGGCCGACCAGTTCAAGTGGTTGCCGCCCACCTGCGGTTACCGCCTGGTCAGCGAGCGCAAGGACTTGCCGCTGTGGCATCACCTGGTCTGCGGCGACCGTGACGCCGTGCATCACGAACGCATTTCCCAGTCCGGACGCATGCTCCGCGAAGGCAGCGTGCCCGAAGAAGACTGGGAGGATTACCTGATCTTCCGCGCTGGCTGAACAAGGAGCGAGTATGAAGGGGCTGACCCGGCTGGCGGCAAGCCTGGTGTTGCTGGCGCTGAGCACACCGGCGTGGTGCGCGAAGAAAGTCGACTTGGACTATCACGTCAAACTGCTGCCCCAGAGCGATCAGGCTGAGGTGCGCGTGAGTCTGTCCCAGGGTTCGGCGGTGCGCAGCCTGGATTTCGAGCTGGGGCGCGACGGTGACTACAGCGATTTCAAGGCCGATGGCCAATGGAAAGTCAGTGGCCATCGCGGCCTTTGGCAACCCAGCGCCGACAAGGCCAGCCTGACCTACCGTGTACGCCTCAGCCATGCGCGCAAGCCGGGTATCTATGAAACGCGCATGACGCCGGGTTGGGCGCTGTTTCGCGGGGAAGACCTGGTGCCGACCGCGCACCTCGACCAGCAGGACGGCGTCGAGCTGGTCTCGCGCCTGGTGTTCGAGCTGCCGACGGGCTGGAAAAGCGTCGAAACCGCCTGGCCGCGTATCGGCAAGCACACCTTCCGGATCAACAACGTCTCGCGCCTGTTCGACCGCCCCACCGGCTGGATGCTCGCCGGTAACCTCGGCAGCCGCCGTGTGCGCCTGGGCGAAACCGACGTCACCGTGGCCTCGCCCAAGGGCCAGGCCATGCGCCGTATGGATGTGCTGACGTTGCTGACTTTCGTCTGGCCGCAGGTGGAAGCCGCGTTCCCGCGTCACCCCGCCAAGCTATTGATTGTCGGCGCCAGCGACCCGATGCGCCGTGGCGCCTTCTTGGCGCGCGACTCGGTCTACCTCAACAGCCGCACGCCGCTGGTCAGTGAAAACGGCAGCAGCCCGTTGATCCGCGAAGTGGTGCATGCCATCGGCCGCTTCAGTGACCATGATGCCAGCGACTGGATCAGCGAAGGCCTGGCGGAGTATTACGCGATCGAACTGCTGCGCCGTGGCGGCGGGATCACCGATGAGCGCTATGCGGCGATACAGGCGCGGTTGACCCGCGAAGGCAAGGACGTCACCAGCCTGCGTGGCGAGCACGTCAGCGGCGCAACCGTGGCGCGGGCAGTGGTGGTGATGCAGGAGCTGGATCGCGAGATCCGCGTGAAAACCCACAACAAGCGCTCGCTGGATGATCTCGCGCAAGTGGTGATGCGGGCGAACAGCGTCAGCACCCCAGAGTTTGTGCGACTGGCTCAGAGCATCATCGGCGAGTCGTCGGTGGTGTTGGACTCCAAGCTGTTGCGCTGACCCAGAATAAAGGTGGGAGCAAGCCGCCTCCCACATCTGGATCAGCAACAGACAGAAGACTTGGCTCAGCCGGTGGTTTTTGTGGCCTTTTCGGCCCCCGTTTGCGCCTTGGTCTTCAGGTTCTTCAACTCGTCACCGGCCCGCTCGATTTTCGTGCGCAGGCTGTTCATTTCCTGGCGACCTTGTTCCAGCTTGTCCTTGAGCGAACTGTGCCCGGTAAACCCACGCGTCAGCGCCACGCCGCCAATCGCCACCTGGAGCAGCCCGAAAATCCCGCCACGGCGCAGGCCTTTGCCGACCATGATCACGCCGCCGGCCACCGAGCCGATGCGCTCCCAGCCGTGTACGTTCTGCGTGGGGCGGGCCTGGCGTGGGGTGGATTCAATGACAGGTCGCAGGGTTTTGCTGTCGCTCATGATCGGTCTCCAACAAGGGCTAGTGATACGCAACTGACTGTGTGCAGGCGCCGGATGTTCCCGGCAACTCAGTATTTGGGCCCCGAGCGGGTGTTATTGCCCTTGGCCAGGCGGTCGTAGAGCACCACGTTGACGGTGGCGGCGAGGTTCATGCAGCCGGTGGTCGGGATGTACACCACGTCTTCACACCAGTCGCGAATCTCTTTGTCGAGGGAGCCGTCCTCGGGGCCGAAGATGTACAGCGCGCGGTCGGGGTGGGTGTATTCGGGCAGCGGGCGGGCGCCGTCCACCAGTTCGACGGCGACCGGGATGCAGCCCAGCGGCAGGATTTTTCTCAGGTCATCGATGCCGATCAGCGGAATGTCGTGGTGGACCTTCTTGGTGTCGGTGATGAAATCCCGGGCGCGCTCGTAGCGTTTGCCGGTGTAGAACACCGAGGCCACGCCGTAGCAACCGGCGGCGCGCATCACCGAACCGACGTTTTCGGGGGATTTGGGGTTATACAGACCGATGCAGCTGTAGCGTTTATTGCCCACGGGGAAGGGTGCCTTGGAGAAAAGCGGCGATTATACGGGGATTGGTCGGGCTGTGGTCGCTATCGAGCGCTGCGTCGCTGGCGCTGCTGCCTTCGCGAGCAAGCCCGCTCCCACATTGGTCCGTGTCCATGCTCTGGAATGCGGTCAAAGGTAGGAGCGGGCTTGCCCGCGAAGAGGGCGGGGCAGCCCGCGCGCAACTTCAGTCGTCTTTCTTCATCAACCCTGCCAACGCCGCGAACGGGTTGTGCGTGGCCTTGGCGATCGTCGGGCTGCTGGTGGAGCCTTCGCCGAAGTACTGCTGGTCGGTGTAGCGCGAGTGCTCGTTGTCGTGGCAGTACAGGCACAGCAACTCCCAGTTGGACCCATCCTGGGGATTGTCGTCATGGTTGTGGTTGCGGTGGTGTACGGTCAGTTCGCTCAGGCGCTTGCCGGCGAATTCACGGGCGCAGCGGCCGCACACGTGGGGGTACATTTTCAGGGCTTTGTCGCGGTAGCCCATTTCCCGGTCGCGCTGGGCATCGGCGAGGATGCGGTCGAGCTTGGCGGTGTGGGAGGGCGGGTTGGTCGAGCTCATCATGGCTCCTGTCTTCGGGTGGTTCACGGATAGGGTTGATTCTAGCCAATCGCGGCGCAATTAGCCCTTGAGCTTTTCCGCAATCCAGATGGTGTGCCGCGTGCCCTTGTTGCCATGGGCGAACACTTGCACTTCCTCGGCCTTGAAACCGGCCTTGCGCAGCTTGTCGCTGAACAGCTTGTCGGCGCTGGCCGACCACACCGCAAGTACGCCCTTGGGGCGCAGGGCCTTGGCGCAGGCGGCCAGGCCACCGGCGGAGTAGAGCCAACTGTTGGCTTTTTGCGTAAGGCCTTCGGGGCCGTTGTCCACGTCGAGCATGATCGCATCAAAGCCCTGAGGCTCTGCTTGCAGCACCTTGGCCACGTCTTCCATGCGGACCACGGTGCGCGGGTCAAGCAGCGGGCGCCCGGCCTTTTCGCCCAAAGGGCCACGGTTCCACTCCACGACTCCGGGCACCAGTTCTGCCACCACCACTTCGGCGGTCTTGCCCAGGTGCTTGAGGGCCGACGCGAGGGTGAAACCCATGCCCAGCCCGCCGATCAATACCCGCGAACCGGGGCGGCCGGCGACTTTGCGACAAGGGATTTCTGCCAGCGCGTCTTCGGAGCCGTGCATGCGCGTGTTCATCAACTGGCCGCCGTCGCCGCCCTGGATCTTGATGACAAAGTCCTCGCCGTATTCGAACAGGCACAAGGCACCGCCGTTGTCGGGGATCGGGGTGGTGTCCAGCAGAACGAAACGTTTCATGGAGATCTCATTGGGAAGGGCATTCTTGCGCGGTTGGGAGTAGCCTTACGACATTCCGGTCAGGCCATGGAGCCATCGATGAAGTGCAGCATTCTAACGGTCATTGTGTTGGGCGCGCTCACATTGGGTGTGGCGCAGGCTCAGGAGTTGCAAACCGTACCGGTTGCGCCGGCGCCAACCCCAGGCGCGCCGGGCACCCCCACCCCGACGCTGTATCCGCAAGTCACCCCGCCGGCGGTGCCCAAGACGAACGGCTCGCCGCCGCTGGTGCCTATCGTGTTACCTGCGCCACCGAAGGACCAGACGGTCCCCGGCGTGCCGCCGAACGACAGCAAGCCGAAGACGCCCGGCGGTTAACCGCGTCGAGCGCTCCGGCGTTCAGCCAGGACCGCTAAACCAGCCCCAGCGCCTTGAACACAAATGCATATTCGAGCGCTACGTCACGTAATCCCTGGTAACGCCCGCTCATGCCGCCATGGCCGGCCCCCAGTTCGGTCTTGAGCAGCAGCAGGTTGTCGTCCGTCTTGGTGTCGCGCAGCTTGGCCACCCACTTGGCCGCTTCCCAGTACTGCACGCGGCTGTCGTTGTAGCCGGCGATCACCAGCAGGGCCGGGTAGGCCTGGGCGCGCACGTTCTCATACGGAGCATACGCCTTGATGCGCGCATAGACCTCGGGCTCCTGCGGGTTGCCCCACTCGTCGTACTCGGTGACGGTCAGCGGCAGGTCCGGGTCGAGCATGGTGTTGAGCACGTCGACGAACGGCACTTCGGCAATCGCCGCCTGGAACAGCTCCGGACGCTGGTTGAGCACCGCGCCGATCAACAGGCCACCGGCGCTGCCGCCGCTGATCACCAGCTGTTTGGCGCAGGTCAAACCCTGTGCGATCAGGTGTTCGGCACAGGCGATGAAGTCGTTGAACGTGTTCTGCTTGTGTTCTTGTTTGCCATTGCGATACCAGGCTTCGCCCAGCTCGCCGCCGCCGCGCACATGCGCAATGGCAAACGCGACGCCACGGTCCAGCAGGCTCAGGCGCGCGTGGGAGAACCACGGATCGAGGCTCTGGCCGTAGGCGCCATAGCCGTAGAGGTACAGCGGCGTCGGTTTGCCAAGCTGGTCGCGCTTGACCACCAGGCTGATCGGCACCTGGGTGCCATCGGCGGAGGTTGCCCACAAACGCTGGCTGACGTAATCGTCGGCGTTGAAGACGCCGAGTACCGGGGTTTCCTTGAGCACCTGTTGCGCGCCGCTGGCCAGTTCCAGCTGGCGCACCTGGGCCGGACGGTTCAGGGCTTCGTAGCGCAGGCGGATCTTGTCGCTGGGGAATTCCAGGCTGTTTTGTACGTAGAGGCTGTAGGCAGCGTCAGGCAATTCCACACGATAGGTCGGTAGACCCTGGGGATGCACTTCGATGACCGGCAGGCCGCCGATGCGCAGGCTCAAGGTCATGGCGCCGGCATTCAGGCTCACGCCGTCGAGCATCACCTCATCGCTGTGGGGGATCAGGTTTTTCCAGTCGGCCTGGGTCGGCACGCGGCCGGTGTCGGCGGCGACGAACAGGGCGTAGTTGATACCGTCGCGGTTGCTGCGGATGAACCAGGTCCACGCGCCGTCGAGCTGGCCGTGGTCGACGTCGTACTCGTGGTCTTCGACCCGTGGCGCCAGGCAGGTGAAGTCCAGGTGCGGCTGGTCGGCGTCCAGCGCCCAGATTTCACTGGTGGTCTTGCTGCCCAGGGCCACCAGCAACTGGCGCTCGGAGCTGGAACGGTAGCAGTGCAGGAAGAAACGCCCGTCGGTCTCGTGGAACACTTCCTGCGCGGCGGTGCCGTCCAGGCGATAGCGGTAGAGTTTGTGCGGACGATGGGTATCGTCCAGTTCGCCGAAAAACAGGGTCAGGCTGTCATTGGCCCAGGTCATGCTGCCGTCGCAGTTATCGAACGCCAGTTCGCTGACTTTGTCGGTGGCCAATTCCTTCACGTACAGGGTGTAGATCTCTTCGCCATTGGTATCGAGGCTGTAGGCCAGGCGCTGATGGTCGGGGCTGATGCTGAACGCACCGAGGGAGAAAAAGCCGCCGTTGGCCAGCACGTTGGGGTCGAGCAACAGCTCCTCGCTGCTGTCATCCACCTGGTTGCTGTCGTCGGCCGGGCGGCGGCAGCGGTAGTGGCGGGCGTATTCGTCGCCGGCGGTGGTGCGCGTGTAATACAGGTACGGGCCCCAGGGGGAGGGCAGCGACAGGTCGGTTTCGAGGATACGGCCCTTGATCTCTTCGAACAGGGTTTCACGCAGCGCCTGTTGCCCGGCGAGTTGGGCTTCCTGCCAGGCGTTTTCGGCTTTCAGGTAATCCATCACTTCTGCGCTGTCACGCACTTGCAGCCAGGCGTAAGGGTCCTGGCCTGGGGCCTTGCGGGCAATCGGGGCGGCAGTGATGGGGGTCGATGGCGGCATGGATCACTCTCTGTCTGGCGGATGGTGGCAGGCATTGCAGCCGCGACACGCAAAAGCCGTTATCATAGCGGCCTGTTTGCCTACCTTGCCATGGACACCATGACCGAGAACGATTATCTGACCGCTTGGGGCCTTTACGCCTTCGCCGCTTTGGGCTGCCTGTTGGTGTGGTGGCGCATGACCCGCTGGATCTGGCGCTGGTTGCGCGAGCCACTGCAATTGCTGATGGCCGTGCTGCTGTTGAGCCCGACCATCGTCGACCCGGTCAAGACCCAGTTCGCGCCGGCCGTGGCGATTACTGCGCTGGACCTGGTGCTCAAGGTCGGCAATAACGCCTGGCGGGCCGTCTCCGATTTGTTCATGTACACGATGATCGCCTTTGGCGTGTACCTCGTGTTTGTGTTGATCCGCTGGCCCATCGAGCGCGCCGCCAATGCCCGCCGTGAGCGCAAGGCCGCCGCTGATGCCGCCTTGGCCGCCGAGCCCGAAGACGATGACGAGCCGTTCCGTCGCCCGGCGCCTGTGGGCGGTATGCGGGTCGAACCGCGCCTTTAACGTTGTCTGCCCTGCAGCGAGAGCCCTGGCATGTGTGAATTATTGGGCATGAGTGCCAACGTCCCCACCGATATCGTGTTCAGCTTTACCGGGCTGATGCAGCGCGGTGGGCGTACCGGCCCCCACCGCGACGGTTGGGGCATCGCGTTCTATGAAGGTCGTGGCCTGCGCCTGTTCCAGGACCCGGCCGCGAGCAGCGAATCGGAAGTCGCGCGGCTGGTGCAGCGTTATCCCATCAAAAGTGAAGTGGTGATTGGCCATATCCGCCAGGCCAACGTGGGCAAGGTGTGCCTGTCCAATACCCACCCGTTCGTGCGCGAGCTGTGGGGGCGTAACTGGTGCTTTGCGCACAACGGCCAATTGGCCGACTTCAAACCGCGCGCCACGTTTTACCGGCCGGTGGGCGACACCGACAGCGAAGCGGCGTTCTGCGACCTGCTCAACCGCGTCCGCGAGGCGTTCCCGGAGCCGGTGGAGATCGAACAGATGCTGCCGGACCTGATCGCCGCCTGCACCGAATACCGCAGCAAAGGCGTGTTCAACTGCCTGCTCAGCGACGGCGATTGGTTGTTCTGCTACTGCACGACCAAATTGGCCCAGATCACCCGGCGCGCTCCGTTCGGCCCGGCACGCTTGAAAGATGTCGACGTGATCGTCGACTTCCAGGCCGAAACCACGCCCAACGATGTGGTAACGGTGATCGCCACCGAACCCCTGACCGACAACGAAAACTGGACCCGCTACGAACCGGGCCAGTGGAGCCTGTGGCGGCGCGGTGAATGCGTCAGCCAGGGCATTACCGAGTAAGGAAGTCGACTATGTTGCTCAGCTATCTGCGGTTGGTGTTGTTTGCCATTGGCTTGTTGGTCGGTGTGCAAGTGCCGGGGTTCATCAATGACTACGCCAAGCGCGTCGAAGCCCACCTGATCGAGGCCCAGACCGGCCTGCGCGGCTTTGAATCCACCGCGCAACAGTTCTTCAACGGCGACTTGCAGGCCCTGGTCGCCCACTACCGCGCCAGCGACGACCCGGTGTTTCGCAGCGATGCCAACAGCCTCGGCACGTTGTTGGATCGTCAGTTGGCGCTGGACAAGCAATTCCAGGCCATGCAAGGCCCCTGGTACATTCGCGCATTGCAGGTAGCGGTCGCGGCCGACCCGGCGATCCGCCTGGAAACCTGGAACGGCTACAGCTACCAGATCCTGCTGACCCCCGAAGCCATGGGCTGGGGCCTGGGCGGGGCGATGTTGTTGTCGTTCGGCCTGGAGTGCCTGTTCCGCTTGATCGACTGGGTGGTGCTGGGCGGCAAGCGCCTGCGCCAGAGCCGGCCGATCGAAGAGCGTGATTTGAAAGGGCTGTAGAAAGGCCTGTAATGGTGGGAGGGGGCTTGCTCCCACCGTTTTAATCGCGTTACTTCAACTTCATGGGGTCGACCTTTATGGGTTGGACGCCGTCCCGGACACACGCCAAAAATCGCGCCGTTTCACGATAAGTGTCGCTGGGACGGTGGGATAAGTTGCGAGTCTTGTGTAAAAGATCCCACACTACAAAAAAACAAAGCCTACAGGAGCACTCAGCGTGAGCCGTCTGCTATTGAATTGCGACATCGGCGAAAGCTATGGCAACTGGAACCTGGGTCTGGACGCTGAGGTCATGCCGTTCATTGATTGCGCCAACGTGGCCTGCGGCTTCCATGCCGGCGACCCGAGCGTCATGCGCAAGACCGTCGGCCTGGCGCTCAAGCATGGCGTGCTGGTCGGGGCGCACCCGGCGTATCAGGACCTGCAAGGTTTCGGCCGCCGTTCCATGGCCTACACGCCCGAAGAAATCCAAGACCTGTTGCACTACCAGATCGGCGCGCTCGACGGCATTTGCCGCGCCCAGGGCGGACGGGTCAGCTACGTCAAACCCCATGGCGCGATGTACAACGACATGATGGCCAACCCCGCGCAGTTGCGTGCGGTGATCCAGGCCGTTGCCGCTTACGGCGAACTGCCGCTGATGCTGCTGGCCACTCGCGACAACCGCGCGGCCCAGGCGCTGGGCGACGAATACGGTGTGATCCTGTGGTTCGAGGCGTTCGCCGACCGCGCCTACGACAACAAGGGGCACCTGGTTTCCCGCCAATTGCCCGGCGCGGTACACCACGATACCGAAGCCATCATCCAGCAATCCCTGACCATTTCCCGTGGCGAACCCTTGACCGCCAGCGATGGCAGCCCCTTGGTCCTGCGGGCCAATACCTTGTGTGTGCATGGCGATAACGCCAGTTCGGTGGCCTCCGTGCAGCGCATTCGCGAGGCGTTGAAGTGCCAGTGACGCCACGCCTATGGGAGATATCGGGTTACTTGGAAAGGAACCGCATGCCTTCTTCCAGCCCGCGCAAGGTCAGCGGATACATCTGGTCTTCGACCAACTCCCGCACGATCCCGGTCGACGCCGTATAGCCCCAGGTGTCCTTCGGATACGGGTTTATCCAGATCAGCTTCTTGTACTTGGCCATGAAGCGCTGCATCCACACATACCCCGGCTCCTCGTTCCAATGCTCGACGCTGCCGCCGGCCTGGGTGATTTCATACGGCGCCATCGAGGCATCGCCGATAAAGATCACTTTGTAATCGGCGCCATATTTGTGCAGCAAGTCCTGGGTGGAGGTGCGCTCCGACGTGCGGCGCTGGTTGTTCTTCCACACCGACTCGTACACGAAGTTGTGGAAGTAGAAGTACTCCAGGTGCTTGAACTCGGTCTTGCACGCGGAGAACAGCTCTTCGCAGATCTTCACGTGGGCGTCCATCGAGCCGCCGATATCGAACAGCAACAGCAGCTTGATGGTGTTGCGCCGTTCCGGGCGCATCTGGATATTCAGCAAGCCGGCATCGCGGGCGGTGTGGTCGATGGTGCCGTCGATGTCCAGCTCTTCCGCCGCACCCTGGCGCGCGAACTTGCGCAGGCGGCGCAGGGCGATCTTGATGTTGCGCGTGCCCAGTTCCACCTGATCGTCGAGGTTCTTGTACTCGCGCTGGTCCCAGACTTTCACCGCCTTGCCCTGGCGCTTGCCCGCATCGCCGACGCGGATGCCTTCCGGGTTGTAGCCGCCGGAGCCGAACGGGCTGGTGCCGCCGGTGCCGATCCACTTGTTGCCGCCGGCGTGGCGCTCTTTCTGTTCTTCCAGGCGTTTCTTGAACTCTTCGATCAACTTGTCCAGGCCGCCGAGGGACTGGATCTGCGCGCGTTCTTCGTCGCTCAGCGAGCGTTCGAACTCCTTGCGCAGCCAGTCTTCGGGGATCAGCGCCTGCAGGTGGTCGTCGAGCTTTTCCAGGCCGTTGAAATAGGCGCTGAAGGCGCGGTCGAACTTGTCGAAATGGCGTTCGTCCTTGACCAGGATCGCCCGGGCCAAGTAGTAGAACTCGTCCATGTCGGCGAAGATCACCCGCTGTTTCAGGGCGTTGATCAGGTCGAGCAGCTCGCGCACCGACACCGGCACCTTGGCTGCACGCATTTCATTGAACAGGTTGAGCAACATGGCAGGCGCCCTTATCGGTTACCGCGACGGCTCATGAACGCCAGGCGCTCGAGCAATTGCACGTCCTGCTCGTTCTTCACCAGCGCACCGGCCAGGGGCGGGATGGCCTTGGTCGGGTCGCGTTCGCGCAGTACCGCTTCGCCGATATTGTCGGCCATCAGCAGCTTGAGCCAGTCGACCAGTTCGGAGGTGGAAGGCTTTTTCTTCAGGCCCGGCACTTTGCGCACGTCGAAGAACACGTCCAGCGCTTCGCTGACCAGGTCTTTCTTGATGTCGGGGTAATGCACATCGACGATCTTTTGCAGGGTGGCGCGGTCGGGGAAGGCGATGTAATGGAAGAAGCAGCGGCGCAGGAACGCATCCGGCAGTTCTTTTTCATTGTTGGAGGTAATGATGATGATCGGGCGTTTCTTGGCCTTGATGGTCTCGTCGATTTCGTAGACGTAGAACTCCATCTTGTCGAGTTCTTGCAGCAGGTCGTTGGGGAATTCGATGTCGGCCTTGTCGATTTCGTCGATCAGCAGGATCACCCGTTCCTCGGCCTCGAAGGCTTCCCAGAGCTTGCCCTTCTTCAGGTAGTTGCGCACGTCATGCACCTTGTCCACGCCCAGCTGCGAGTCGCGCAGGCGGCTGACCGCATCGTACTCGTACAGGCCCTGGTGGGCCTTGGTGGTGGACTTGATGTGCCAGGTGATCAGCTTGGCGCCGAAGGATTCGGCCAACTGCTCGGCGAGCATGGTCTTGCCGGTGCCCGGCTCGCCTTTGACCAGCAGCGGCCGCTCCAGGGTGATGGCCGCGTTGACGGCCAGTTTCAGGTCATCGGTGGCAACGTAGGCCTGGGTGCCTTCGAACTTCATCGGTCATTCCTCGAATTCATCAATGCCCGACTATACCGTGCGGCCCCGGCGACTGTGAACGCAGACGGGTTATTCAGTCTCTGAATGACCAGTCACGCGTGCGCTCAGTGGATCGAAGGCGTGGTCGTTCCCGGGGCCGATCTGCGGGCTTGTAGGAGATTGACTATTGCGATGTCTCCGACGTTCCTCTGACTGGACGCTTTGGAAGACGAGGCATACCCTTGGGGCTTTCTTCAAGCCGCCTCAAGGACCCGTCATGAGCCGCATTTTTGCAGACAACGCGCACTCCATCGGTAACACGCCTCTGGTTCAGATCAACCGCATCGCACCGCGTGGCGTGACCATCCTGGCCAAGATCGAAGGGCGTAACCCGGGTTATTCGGTGAAGTGTCGCATTGGCGCGAACATGATCTGGGACGCGGAAAGCACCGGCAAACTCAAGCCGGGCATGACCATTGTCGAACCGACCTCGGGCAACACCGGTATCGGCCTGGCGTTTGTCGCCGCGGCCCGTGGCTACAAACTGGTGCTGACCATGCCTGCGTCGATGAGCATCGAGCGCCGCAAAGTGCTCAAGGCCCTGGGCGCCGAGCTGGTGCTGACCGAGCCGGCCAAGGGCATGAAGGGCGCAATCGACAAAGCCGCGGAAATCCTCGCCAGCGCCCCGGCCACCTACTACATGCCGGCGCAGTTCGAAAACCCGGCCAACCCGGCAATCCACGAAAAAACCACCGGCCCGGAAATCTGGAACGACACCGACGGCGCCGTCGACGTGTTGGTGGCGGGCGTGGGCACCGGCGGCACCATTACCGGGGTGTCGCGCTATATCAAGAACACTGCGGGCAAGCCGATTCTGTCGGTGGCCGTCGAGCCGATCGTCTCGCCGGTGATCACCCAGGCGCTGGCCGGTGAAGAGATCAAGCCGAGTCCGCACAAGATCCAGGGCATCGGCGCCGGGTTCGTGCCGAAGAACCTCGACCTGTCGATGGTCGACCGCGTGGAACTGGTGAGCGACGACGAATCCAAGGCCATGGCCCTGCGCCTGATGCGGGAAGAGGGGATTCTGTGCGGGATCTCCTGCGGCGCGGCGATGGCGGTCGCCGTGCGCCTGGCCGAGAAGCCGGAGATGCAGGGCAAGACCATCGTGGTGATCCTGCCGGACTCCGGCGAGCGCTACCTGTCGAGCATGCTGTTCAGTGATTTGTTTACCGATCAAGAAAACCAGGCTTGATGCAAATCAGCGTGAGAGCGGGGGCCTTATGCATAATTGGCCTACCCTCGCGCCGTTTTAAACGCTGATTGTTGGACTGCGCGGGTTTTTCCCGAGGTCCGGAGTGTTTATCATGGCCGGCTGCTACGCCTGGTTTCCCCTCGACGGGAGGTTGTTGGCCAGGCGCTTATTTCCAGGAGTTGCTGCATGACCTTTTCTTTGGCCGCCAAACTGTCGGTGTTGCTGGTGTTTATCGGCAGCACGCTGTACGTACACCTGCGCGGCAAGGCCCGTTTGCCGATGTTGCGCCAGTTCGTCAACCACTCGGCGCTGTTTGCCCCGTATAACGCCTTGATGTACCTGTTCTCGGCCGTGCCGTCCAAGCCGTACCTGGACCGCAGCAAGTTCCCGGAACTGGACGTGCTCAAGGACAACTGGGAAGTGATCCGCGAAGAGGCCATGCACCTGTTCGACGAGGGTTACATCCGCGCCGCCGAAAAGAATAACGACGCCGGCTTCGGCTCGTTCTTCAAGAAGGGCTGGAAGCGTTTCTACCTCAAGTGGTACGACAAACCGCTGCCGTCGGCCGAGGCCCTGTGCCCGAAAACCGTGGCCCTGGTCAGCAGCATCCCCAACGTCAAGGGCGCGATGTTCGCGCTGTTGCCGGGCGGCAGTCACCTCAACCCGCACCGCGACCCGTTTGCCGGTTCCTTGCGTTATCACCTGGGGCTGTCCACGCCGAACTCTGACGACTGCCGCATTTTCGTCGACGGCCAGGAATACGCCTGGCGCGACGGTGAAGACGTGATGTTCGACGAGACCTACGTACACTGGGTGAAGAACGAGACGGAAAAGACCCGCGTGATCCTGTTCTGCGACATCGAGCGCCCGCTGAGCAATCCGCTGATGACCCGCATCAACCGCTGGGTCAGCGCGCAACTGGGCCGCGCCACCGCGCCGCAGAACCTGGACGACGAACGCGTCGGCGGCATCAACCAGGCTTATGCCTGGAGCAAGTCGTTCAGCGACAAGATCAGCAGCGTGGTCAAGCAGTGGAAGCGCAAGCATCCCAAGGCCTACCGCATTGCGCGGCCGGTGCTGGCGGTTGTCGTCTTGGTACTGCTGTGGAAGTGGCTCTTCGGCTGACTTGAAGTTTTAAATGCGGTCAAAACTGTGGGAGGGGGCTTGCCCCCGATAGCGGTGTGTCAGTCATCAGATGTATCGACTGATCCACCGCTATCGGGGGCAAGCCCCCTCCCACATTGGACCTCCATTGCTTTTGAGATCGCCTTATGACGCGATCAACTGGCGCAGCACATAGTGCAGGATGCCGCCCGCTTTGAAGTATTCCACTTCATTGAGGGTGTCGATCCGGCACAGCACGTCGATCTTCTCGCTGCTGCCATCCTCGCGGGTAATCACCAGGGTCAGGTTCATGCGCGGCACGAGCTGCGCGTCGCTGAGGCCCAGGATGTCGATCTTCTCCTTGCCGGTGAGCTTGAGCGCCTTGCGGTTCTGGTCCAGCTTGAACTGCAACGGCAGCACGCCCATGCCCACCAGGTTGGAACGGTGAATGCGCTCGAAGCTTTCGGCGATCACCGCCTTGACCCCTAGCAGATTAGTACCCTTGGCCGCCCAGTCGCGGCTCGAGCCGGTGCCGTATTCCTGGCCGGCGACCACCACCAGCGGTGTGCCGGCGGCCTGGTACTTCATGGCGGCGTCGTAGATCGGCATTTTCTCGCCGGTGGGCACATACAGCGTGTTGCCGCCTTCCTCGCCGCCGAGCATTTCATTGCGGATACGGATATTGGCGAAGGTGCCGCGCATCATCACTTCATGGTTGCCGCGGCGTGAGCCGTAGGAGTTGAAGTCGCGCGGTTCCACGCCTTGTTCGCGCAGGTAATGGCCGGCGGGGCTGTCGGCCTTGATGTTGCCGGCGGGGGAGATGTGGTCGGTGGTCACCGAATCGCCCAGCAGGGCCAGGACGTTGGCGCCGTGGATGTCCTTGATCACTGGCAGCGGCCCGGCGATGTCGTCGAAGAACGGCGGATGCTGGATGTAGGTGGAATCCTTCTGCCATACGTAGGTCGCGGCCTGCGGCACTTCGATGGCTTGCCACTGTGCGTCGCCGGCGAACACCTCGGCGTATTCCTTGTGGAACATGCCGGTACTGACCTGGGCGACCGCGTCGGCAATCTCCTGGCTGCTTGGCCAGATGTCCTTGAGGTAGACCGGATTGCCGTGTTGATCGTTGCCCAACGGTTCGCGGCTGATATCGATACGTACCGTACCGGCCAGCGCATACGCCACCACCAGCGGCGGCGAGGCCAGCCAGTTGGTTTTCACCAGCGGGTGGACGCGGCCTTCGAAGTTGCGGTTGCCGGACAGCACCGACGCCACGGCCAGGTCGGCTTTCTGGATGGCTTTTTCAATCGGCTCGGGCAACGGGCCGGAGTTGCCGATGCAGGTGGTGCAGCCATAACCCACCAGGTCAAAACCGAGCTTGTCCAGGTATTGGGTGAGGCCGGCCGCCTTGTAGTAGTCGGTGACCACTTTGGAGCCGGGGGCCAGGGAGGTTTTTACCCAGGGTTTGCGGGTCAGGCCTTTTTCCACGGCCTTTTTCGCCACCAGCCCGGCGGCCATCATCACGCTGGGGTTGGAGGTGTTGGTGCAGGAGGTGATCGCGGCGATCACCACGGCGCCATTTTTCAGGCGATAGGTCTGGCCGTCGTACTCGTAGTCGGTTTCGCCCACCAGATCGGCATTGCCCACGGCCACACCGCCGCCGCCTTCGCTTTCCAGGCGGCCTTCTTCCTTGTTGGTCGGTTTGAATTGCAGGTCGAGGAAGTCACTGAACGCCTGGCCGACATTCGGCAGCGACACGCGGTCCTGCGGGCGCTTCGGTCCGGCGAGGCTGGCTTCGACGCTGCCCATGTCCAGGGCCAGGCTGTCGGTGAACACCGGCTCCTGGCCGGCGTTGCGCCACAGGCCTTGGGCCTTGGTGTAGGCCTCGACCAGTTTGACGGTCTGCGCCGGGCGACCGGACAGGCGCAGGTAGTCCAAGGTCACCTCATCCACCGGGAAAAAGCCGCAGGTGGCGCCGTATTCCGGGGCCATGTTGGCGATGGTGGCGCGGTCAGCCAGGGGCAGGTCGGCCAGGCCGTCGCCGTAGAACTCGACGAATTTGCCGACCACGCCTTTCTTGCGCAGCATCTGGGTGACGGTCAGCACCAGGTCGGTGGCGGTGATGCCCTCTTTCAATTTGCCGGTGAGCTTGAAGCCGATCACTTCCGGAATCAGCATCGACACCGGCTGGCCGAGCATCGCCGCTTCCGCTTCGATCCCGCCCACGCCCCAGCCGAGCACGCCGAGGCCGTTGATCATGGTGGTGTGGGAATCGGTGCCGACCAGGGTGTCGGGGAAGGCGTAGGTGCGGCCGTCTTCGTCCTTGGTCCACACGGTGCGGCCGAGGTATTCGAGGTTGACCTGGTGACAGATGCCGGTGCCCGGCGGCACCACGCTGAAGTTGTCGAAGGCGCTCTGGCCCCAGCGCAGGAAGGCGTAGCGTTCGCCGTTGCGCTGCATTTCGATGTCGACGTTTTGCCCGAACGCGGCGGTGGTGCCGAACTTGTCGACCATCACCGAGTGGTCGATCACCAGATCCACCGGCGACAGCGGGTTGATGCGCTGCGGGTCGCCACCGGCCTTGGCCACGGCGGCGCGCATGGCGGCCAGGTCGACCACGGCGGGCACCCCGGTAAAGTCTTGCATCAGCACGCGGGCCGGGCGGTACTGGATCTCGCGGTCGGACTGGCGCTCTTTGAGCCAGGCGGCGATGGCCTTGAGGTCGGCGCCGGTGACGGTTTTGTTGTCTTCCCAGCGCAGCAGGTTTTCCAGCAGCACCTTGAGGGACATCGGCAGCTTATCCAGGTCACCCAGGCGCTTGGCGGCTTCGGGCAAGCTGAAATAGTGATAAGTCTTGTCGTCGATTTGCAGGGTTTTAAGGGTTCTCAGGCTATCAAGGGATGACATTACATGACTCCTTATGGTCCGCACGGCTACGGACCTGACGGGACGAACAGAACTATCAAACTAGCCCTGTTTTCAGTAGCTGGCTAATTACTGGACTCTATGGACAGATCCAAGGTTCCGAAGTCAGTTATCATGCGCGCGTTTTCATGACAGACATTGCGATAGCGCAAGTCCGTTGGGTCGCCAGGAGAGTCGATGAACACCCTTTTTATGCACTGCCGCCCGGGTTTTGAAGGCGAAGTCTGTTCCGAGATCGCGGAACACGCCGCGCGCCTGAACGTTTCCGGCTACGCCAAGGCCAAGACCGGCAGCGCCTGCGCCGAATTTGTCTGCACCGAGGAAGACGGCGCCCAGCGCCTGATGCACGGCCAGCGTTTTGCCGAGCTGATCTTCCCGCGGCAGTGGGCGCGCGGGGTGTTCATCGACCTGCCGGAAACCGACCGCATCAGCGTGATCCTCGCGCACCTGCGCGAATTCCCGGTGTGCGGCAGCCTGTGGCTGGAGATGGTCGACACCAACGACGGCAAGGAGCTGTCGAACTTCTGCAAGAAATTCGAAGTCCACCTGCGCAAAGCCCTGCTGAACGCCGGCAAGCTGGTGGACGACCCGAGCAAGCCGCGCCTGCTGCTGACCTTCAAGAGCGGCCGCGAAGTGTTCATGGGCCTGGCCGAGTCGAATAACTCGGCGATGTGGCCGATGGGCATCCCGCGCCTGAAATTCCCCCGCGATGCGCCCAGCCGCTCGACCTTGAAGCTGGAAGAGGCCTGGCACCACTTCATCCCCCGCGACCAGTGGGACGAGCGCCTGCACGGCGACATGACCGGCGTCGACCTGGGCGCGGCTCCGGGCGGCTGGACCTGGCAACTGGTCAACCGGGGCATGCTGGTGACCGCCATCGACAACGGCCCCATGGCCGAAAGCCTGATGGACACCGGCCTGGTGCAACACTTGATGGCCGACGGTTTCACCTTCGTGCCCAAGCAGCCGGTGGACTGGATGGTGTGCGACATCGTCGAAAAACCGGCTCGCAACGCCGCCTTGCTGGAAACCTGGATCGGCGAAGGCTATTGCCGCGAAGCGGTGGTCAACCTGAAACTGCCGATGAAGCAGCGTTACGCCGAGGTCAAGCGTTTGCTCGAGCGCATCGAAGACGGCTTCAAGGCGCGCGGTATTCGTGTGGAAATCGGCTGTAAGCAGCTGTACCACGACCGTGAGGAAGTGACCTGCCACTTGCGTCGGCTGGTGGATGTGAAGAAAACCAAGGCCCGTTAAACTGAGCGCCTGCCGTAGGAGTAATCAATGAGCGATATGACCGACACTGCCGTCGACGGCACCCTCGACGCCACCGGGCTGAACTGCCCGGAGCCGGTGATGATGCTGCACCAGCACATCCGTGACCTGCCGCCTGGCGGCTTGCTCAAGGTGATCGCGACCGACCCGTCGACCCGCCGCGACATTCCCAAGTTCTGCGTGTTCCTTGACCACGAACTGGTGGCTCAGCAGGAACAGGCCGGTACGTACCTGTACTGGATTCGCAAGAAGCTCGACTAAGCCCCCGATTCCTGTAGGAGCGAGCTTGCTCGCGAAAACTAAGCCCCCGATTCCTGTAGGAGCGAGCTTGCTCGCGAAAACCCCGAGAGCGCCACGTCAAACCAGGCAAGCTGCGTTATCGCTGGCGACCTTCGCGAGCAAGCGCGGGTGTGTGCTGCTTAACCCCGCACCTTGTCCCGGCGAATGCGTCGGCGTGCGCTGCGCGCCAGGCGCACCAGCAACATCCCCGCCGCGCAGCTCAGGCCCACGATCAGCCCCTGCCACAAACCGCTGGGGCCGCTCGCCGCGCCCAGCCAGTCGGTCAGCCCCAGGGCGTAACCCACCGGCAAGCCCACGCCCCAGTAGGCAAACAGGGTCAGCACCATGGTCACGCGGGTGTCTTGGTAGCCGCGCAGGGCACCGGCGGCGGTGACCTGGATCGAGTCGGAAAACTGGAACAACGCGGAAAACACGATCAGCGTCGACGCCAGGTGGATCACCACCGGGTCCGGGGTGTAGATCGCCGCGATCTGCTCGCGGAACACCAGCATCAGGCTGCAGGACAGGCAGGCATACGCCAGCGCCGTGCCCATGCCGACCCCGGCAGCGAAGCGCGCTTCACGCGGCAGGCCACGGCCGAGGGCCTGGCCGACGCGCACGGTGACGGCCGTGCTCAGGGAGTAGGGGATCATGAACACCAGGGAACTGACGTTCAGGGCGATCTGATGGCCGGAGACCACCGTGGCGCCCAGGCTGCCGATCAGCAGGGCGATCACCGCGAAGATGCTCGATTCGGCAAAGATCGCGATGCCGATTGGCAGGCCGATGCCCAATACGCGCTTGATCACCGCCCATTGCGGCCAATCGAAACGCTTGAACAGTTCGCTGCTCTGGTACGCCGGCCCCCAGCGCGTCCAGCCCGCCAGGCCGAGCATCATCACCCACATCGCAATGCCCGTGGCCCAGCCGCAGCCCACGCCGCCCATGGCCGGCACGCCGAAATGGCCATAGATGAAGATGTAGTTCAGCGGGATATTCAGCGCCAACCCGCACAGGCCCATGACCATGCTCGGGCGTGTGCGGCCCAGGCCGTCGCTGAAACAACGCAACACGTAATACAGGGCAACGGCCGGCATGCCTGCGGCGATACCGTGCAGGTAGCCCATGGAGGGTTTGATCAGGTCGGGTTCAACCTTCATCGCGTGCAGGATCGGTTCGGCGCTGAGCAGCAGCAGTGACGCGGTGATGCCGACCACCACCGCCAACCACAGGGATTGGCGCACCAGCGGCCCGATCTCGCTGTAGTGACCGGCGCCATAGCGCTGGGCGACTTTCGGCGTGGTGGCCAGCAAGGTGCCGGTCATCAGCAGGTACACCGGAATCCAGATCGAATTGCCCAGGCCCACCGCCGCCAGGTCCTGCGGGCTGACGCGCCCGGCCATCACCGCATCGACGAAGCTCATCGCGGTGGTTGCCAGTTGGCCGATCATGATCGGCACGGCGAGTGTCAGCAGGCCGCGCACTTCCCGGCTGATGCGGGCGGGACGGGTGAGGGGGGCGGTGGCGGTGTTCACGTGCAGATGTCCAAAGAAGAGCGCAGGACGGCGGATTCTACGCGTTGACGCAGCGGTCAGGAAAAAACCTGTGTTAGCGATTTGTAAGCGATCTTCCAGGCGCCGCAGCGTCCACCTTCGATCTGCGGTGGAACACCGATCGCATCCCTGTACACTGCTGTTCCGCCAAAGGAGCCTGCCATGCTGATTGTTGCCGACGAAAATATTCCGCTGCTCGATGCTTTCTTCCAAGGATTTGGCGAAATACGCCGGGTGCCCGGCCGTTCCATTGACCGCGCCACCGTCGAGCAGGCCGATGTGCTGCTGGTGCGCTCGGTGACCAACGTCAACCGGGCCTTGCTCGAAGGTTCCAAGGTGCGCTTTGTCGGCACCTGCACCATCGGCACCGATCATTTGGACCTCGACTATTTCCAGCGTGCCGGCATTCAATGGTCCAGCGCGCCCGGCTGCAATGCCCGTGGCGTGGTGGACTACGTGCTGGGCAGCTTGCAGACCCTGGCCGAGATCGAGGGCGCCGACCTCAACCAGCGGACTTACGGTGTCGTCGGCGCCGGTGAAGTGGGCGGGCGTTTGGTCAAGGTGCTCAAGGGCCTGGGCTGGAACGTGCTGGTCTGCGACCCGCCGCGGCAGATCGCCGAAGACGGTGACTACGTCAGCCTGGAGCAGATCATCGAGCAATGCGACGTGATCAGCCTGCACACGCCGTTGACCAAGTCCGGCAACGGCTCCACCTGGCACTTGTTCGACCGCGAGCGCCTCAACCGCCTCAAGCCCGGTGCCTGGCTGATCAACGCCAGCCGTGGCCCGGTGGTGGACAACGCCGCCCTGCGCGACGTGCTGCTTTCGCGTGAAGACCTGCAAGCGGTGCTGGATGTGTGGGAAGGCGAGCCCGAAGTGGATGTCGACCTGGCCGACCTCTGCGTGCTGGCCACCCCGCACATCGCCGGTTACAGCCTGGACGGCAAGCAGCGCGGCACGGCGCAGATCTACCAGGCGTTCTGCGCGCATCTGGGCCAGGCGCCGGCGATTGAACTGAGTGATTTGCTGCCGCCGCCGTGGCTGGCCGAGGTCCACTTGAATGCGTCTACCGATCCGGCCTGGGCGCTGGCGACGTTATGCCGCAGCGTGTACGACCCGCGTCGCGACGATGCGGATTTCCGTCGCAGCCTCGTGGGAACGGTGGACGAGCAACGCAAGGCGTTCGATCTGCTGCGCAAGCACTATCCGGAGCGCCGTGAGATCGATGGCTTGAAGGTGCGTATCCATGGGCAATCGGCGCTGTTGTCCGGCATCGTCGAGGCATTGGGCGCTGAGCTGCTGTAGGAACGAGGTCACAAAAAAACCGGCCATCAAGGCCGGTTCTGAAAGAGCGTGGGCGCTTCAGCCTTGCTGGGCAGGCTTGACCAGTCGCTGTTCCAGCTCGCGGCACGCTTGCTGGATCATGTCTTCGGTAATCTGCACTTCGCGGCCTTGGGCGTCGATGACGGAGCAAGGCAGGTATTGCGGTTGGCGGATTACTTCAATCTTGGCATCGCTGCTGTTTTGCAAGGTCATGGCCTGTCTCCTCATCAGGTTGTGTACCAACTTTAACCCCCCCGCGTGACCGAGCTGTTACAACTCCTTGCAAGATCATCGCTTCGAATACTCAGTGCACCAGAAACCGTTACAAATTTCCAGCCGGGTGTTAGACCGATAACCTCTAGGGGGCAGAGTGGGCGGGCATAATTAACCCGACTCATTGTTATTTACCCAAGTTCCCCCAATGTTGTCTGTAGGTTCCGATCTCCCCCTCATCAGGTGATGCCCCCCATGTTCTCAGTCCGACAACGCCGTGCCATTCGCCTGGCCAGCCGCTTCATTGCGCCCTATCGCTGGCAGGCGCTCGGCGCGCTGGTGGCGCTGATCGTCACCGCCGGCATCACCTTGTCCATGGGCCAGGGCATTCGCCTGTTGGTGGACCAGGGCTTCATGACCCAGTCGCCGCACTTGCTCAACCAATCCATCGGCCTGTTCATGATCCTGGTACTGGGCCTGGCCGTCGGCACGTTTGCGCGGTTTTACCTGGTGTCGTGGATCGGCGAGCGGGTGGTGGCGGACATTCGTCGGCAGGTGTTCAACCACCTGATCTACCTGCATCCTGGCTTCTATGAAAACAACCGCAGCTCGGAAATCCAGTCGCGGTTGACCACCGACACCACATTGTTGCAATCGGTGATCGGCTCCTCGCTG
The DNA here is from genome assembly GCF_023651955.1 of Pseudomonas sp. Y39-6. Taxonomy (NCBI): domain Bacteria; kingdom Pseudomonadati; phylum Pseudomonadota; class Gammaproteobacteria; order Pseudomonadales; family Pseudomonadaceae; genus Pseudomonas; species Pseudomonas sp. Y39-6. The sequence continues at coordinate 1,857,448 of NZ_CP069594.1, forward strand.
TCGCTGTTCCTGCGCAATGCGTTGATGGTCATCGGCGGCATCGTGCTGCTGTTTGTCACCAACCCCAAGCTCACCAGCATCGTGGTGGTGGCGCTGCCGCTGGTGCTGGCGCCGATCCTGATTTTCGGCCGCCGCGTGCGCAGCCTGTCGCGCTTGAGCCAGGACCGTATCGCCGACGTCGGCAGCTACGTGTCCGAGACGCTCGGCCAGATCAAGACCGTGCAGGCCTATAACCACCAGGCGCAGGACGAACAACGCTTTGCCGTGACCGTCGAGGACGCTTTCAGCACCGCACGTAAGCGCATCGCCCAGCGCGCCTGGCTGATTACCCTGGTGATCATGCTGGTGCTCGGCGCTGTCGGGGTGATGCTGTGGGTCGGCGGCATGGATGTGATCAGCGGGCGCATTTCCGGCGGCGAGCTGGCGGCGTTCGTGTTCTACAGCCTGATCGTCGGCAGCGCCGTCGGCACCTTGAGCGAAGTGCTCGGCGAGTTGCAGCGCGCCGCGGGGGCGGCAGAGCGGATCGGCGAGTTGCTGCAGTCGCACAACGAGATCCAGGCGCCCACTGCTGGCAGCGTGCAATTACCGCCACGCGTCAGCGGCCGCATGGAGCTGCAAGACCTGCGCTTTTCCTACCCGTCGCGGCCGGACACTTACGCCATCGACGGTTTGAACCTGACCATCAACCCCGGCGAAACCCTCGCGCTGGTGGGGCCGTCGGGCGCGGGCAAGTCGACGATTTTCGACCTGTTGCTGCGCTTCTATGATCCCCAGCACGGCCGCATCCTGCTCGAAGGCCAACCGTTGACCGAACTCGACCCCCAGGACCTGCGCCGCCACTTTGCCCTGGTGTCCCAGAGCCCGGCGCTGTTCTTTGGCAGTGTCGAAGACAACATCCGCTACGGCAACCCGAGCGCCACTCGCGAGCAGGTCGAAGCCGCGGCGCGGATTGCCCATGCCCACGACTTCATCCTGCAAATGCCCGATGGCTACCAGACCCACCTCGGCGACGCCGGCATGGGCCTCTCCGGCGGCCAACGGCAACGCCTGGCGATCGCCCGCGCGTTGCTGGTAGATGCGCCGATCCTGCTGCTGGACGAAGCCACCAGCGCCCTCGACGCCCAGAGCGAACACCTGATCCAGCAGGCGCTGCCACAACTGATGCAGGGCCGCACCACGCTGGTCATCGCGCATCGGCTGGCGACGGTGAAGCATGCGGACCGGATCGCAGTGATGGACCAGGGCAAGCTGGTGGCGATCGGCACGCATCAGCAGTTGATCGCGAGCAACCCGCTGTATGCGCGGTTGGCGGCGTTGCAGTTCAGTGATGGCGTGGAGGAACAGGCTGCACACTGAAATCACTGCGCATAAATAAAAATGCCCGCATCCTTCGATGCGGGCATTTTTGTGTGTGCGTCACGCTTTATTGATCGTCGAAATACCGCTCATGCCAGTCCACCAACGGCTGTGGCGAATTGAGCTTCTGCCCGTAGATCACCGAATAAGACAGCACGTTCTGCACGTACTGGCGGGTTTCGTCGAACGGGATGCTTTCCACCCACACGTCGAAACTCAGGTGATCGGCGCCGCGCAGCCACTGGCGCACGCGGCCCGGGCCGGCGTTGTAGGCGGCGGAAGCGAGGACGCGGTTGCCGTTGAACTGGCTGTGTACCTGGCTCAGGTAAGCGGCGCCGAGCTGGATGTTTTTATCCGGATCGAGCACCTGGGCTGGGGAGGCCAGCGGGATGCTGAACTTGCGCGCGGTGTCTTTGGCGGTGCCGGGCATCAGCTGCATCAGGCCGCTGGCGCCGACGCCGGAGCGGGCGTCGTCCATGAACGCGCTTTCCTGGCGGGTGATGGCGAACACCCAGCTCGAATGCAGGCCACGCACCTTGGCTTCGCGCACCAGGGTGTCGCGGTGGGCCATTGGGAAGCGGATGTCGAGGTCATCCCAGTACTGCGCCTGGCTGATGGTACGGATCGCCGGGAAGTACCACTTCATGTCGTAGGCCAGCCTGGCCTGGGCGACCATTTCGTCGCGGTTGAAGTGACGGCTGACGTGGTACCACTCGCGGCGGCCATCGACCACCTGGCCCCGCGCATAGAACTCCAGGGCGCGGCGCACGCCGGGGGTGTTGCGCACTTTGTTGATCAGCGCCTGGCTCATCAACAGCGGCTTGTTCATCAGTTGGTACGGCGCTTTGGAGCGGTCGGCGGCGAGGAAACCGTAGAAATCGCGCTCCCGCGACAGGTTCTTGTACAGCACCAGGGCTTGCGGGTTTTTCGGCTCGGCCAGCTCCAGGCTGCGGGCCTGCCAGTAGCGCCAGCGGTTGGTGGTGGCCAAGTCCTGCGGGAGTTTGCGCGTGAGTTGGTAGGCGTCTTCCCAACGGGCCAGGCGCAACAGCAGGCGCAGGCGCCATTCGGACACGGTGTTGTCGCGCAGTTCCGGGTCGTACTTGGTCATCACCTCAAGAGCGCGTGGATCAAAGCGCTTGGCCAGGGTCAGGCCGATCTCACGGGCAATCGCCACTTTTTCGTCACGGGAGAAGTGCATGCTGCTGGCATAGCCGTCGAGCATGGCCATGGCCTTGTCCGGGTCCTGGCGCGCCAGGCGGCGCAGGCCCAGGCCCACGGCGTCAGACATGGCCTCGGTGGCCGGCAGGAAGCGCGACGGGTCGCTGAGCATCTCCGGCTTTTGCGCCACGTCCACCATCAGGCGGCCTTGGGCGCCGAGGGTCGGCAGGCTTTTCACCAGGCTGTTGGCTAGCGCGTAGTTGCGGGCTTCGGCGGCGAGCTTGGCGCGGTCCCAGATTTTCTGTTCGGTGAGTTGGCCATCTGCGGCCCACTGCGCGAACGTGGCATCACAGGCGGACGGTTGCGATTTACCGGTCAGCCAGAGTTTTTCGGTGGTTTTGTAGCCTTCGGCCTTCAGATTGTGCGTGAGCTGGAACTGGCCATGCAGGCAATCGAGCTCGACGAAATTGAGCTTGGGGTCGTAGTACTTTTCAAAGGTCTGCCAGTCGCCACGCTCGGCCAGCCAGCGCAACCAACGCAGTTTCATCCAGTTGGCCTGGGGCAGGTCGCCGTTTTTGGCGAGGAATTGTTCGATTTCCTCGTTGCTCGCGGTCTTCAGGCGTGCGGTCAGCTCGTCGTAGGCCAGGTACGGCGTCAGCGGATAGTCGGCCAAGGCCTGACTGTATTGCATGTAGGGCCCGGTATCGCCCTTGGCCAGGGCGCGTTTGGCTTCATCGTAATATTGACGTTGGGTGGTTATGTCCACGGCCAGGGCGGGTTGAGCGGCAGTGGCAGTAAGAAGCAGACAAGATAAAAAGTTGAAAAGGCGACTGCGCATGAGACGTCCGTGCAGAGAAATCACGACTAGCGCCGGCACCGCCGACACTCATTGCCTCTAGCTTAGCCTTTTGCCAGCGGCCGGTGAAAGCTTTGCCGACCTGTTCGTTCAAGTTCGCCGGAATTGTCTTACAGAACCCACCCGTAGCGAAAATGCCGGCCGCATCCCACCCTCAACTCAGGTAGAATGCGCGCCCAGTTTTTGGAGAAGCGTATGACCCTGCTCAAATTCAGCGATGTGTCCCTTGCTTTCGGCGCTATGCCGTTGTTGGACAAGGTGTCCTGGCAGATCGCCCGTGGTGAGCGGGTGTGCATCATCGGCCGCAACGGCACCGGCAAGTCCAGCATGATGAAGCTGGTAAAAGGCGACCAGAAGCCCGATGACGGCTCTGTATGGCGCGCCCCGGGCCTCAAGATTGGCGAATTGCCGCAGGAACTGCCGGTGGCCGACGGACGGACAGTGTTCGACGTGGTCGCCGAAGGCCTGGACGGCGTCGGTGAGTTGCTTGCGCAATACCATCACCTGGCGCAGAACTGCGTTACCGAAGAAGACCTGGACAAGCTGATGCACGTCCAGCAAGACCTCGAAGCCCGTGACGGCTGGCGCCTGCAGCAACTGGTGGACAGCACCCTGAGCCGCCTGCAACTGCCGGCCGACAAGACCCTCGCCGAATTGTCCGGCGGCTGGCGTCGCCGCGTCCTGCTGGCCCAGGCCCTGGTGTCCGAGCCGGACCTGCTGCTGCTCGACGAACCGACCAACCACCTGGACATCGGCGCGATCGCCTGGCTCGAAGAAGCCCTCAAGGATTTCCAGGGCGCCGTGTTGTTCATCACGCACGACCGGTCCTTCCTGCAGAACCTGGCGACCCGCATCCTCGAGCTGGACCGTGGTGGCCTGATCGACTGGAACGGCGACTACGCCAGCTTCCTGGTCCACAAAGAAGCCACCCTGGCCGCCGAAGAAACCGCCAACGCCTTGTTCGACAAGCGCCTGGCCCAGGAAGAAGTGTGGATCCGCCAGGGCATCAAGGCGCGCCGCACCCGTAACGAAGGCCGTGTACGCGCACTCAAGGCCCTGCGCGTTGAACGCAGTGAGCGTCGCGAGCGCACCGGCAAGGCCAACATCATGCTGGAAACCGCCGACAAGTCGGGCAAGCAGGTGATGGTGCTGGAGAACGTCAGCTTCCATCACCCGGACGGTCCGTTCCTGATCAAGGACTTCTCCATGGTCCTGCAGCGCGGCGACCGTATCGGCCTGCTCGGCGCCAACGGCACCGGCAAGACCACGTTGCTCAAGCTGATGCTCAACGGCCTGCAACCGACCAGCGGTAAAGTGGAAGAGGGCACGCGCATCGACGTGGCCTACTTCGACCAGTTGCGTCACCAGTTGGACCTGGAAAAAACCGTGATCGACAACGTCGCCGAAGGCCGCGACTTTATCGATATCGACGGCCAGAGCCGCCATGTGCTGAGCTACCTGGGCGACTTCCTGTTCAGCCCGCAGCGCGCGCGCACGCCGGTCAAGGCCTTGTCCGGTGGTGAGCGTGCGCGCTTGCTGCTGGCCAAGCTGTTCAGCAAGCCGGCCAACCTGCTGGTCCTCGACGAACCGACCAACGACCTCGACGTGGAAACCCTCGAGCTGCTGGAAGAGGTCCTGCTGACCTTCAACGGCACCGTGCTGATGGTCAGTCACGACCGGGCATTCCTCGACAACGTGGTCACCAGCACCCTGGTCTTCGAAGGTGAAGGCAAGGTGCGCGAGTACGTCGGTGGTTACCAGGACTGGCTGCGCCAGGGCGGCTCGCCGCGCCTGCTGGGCGTGACCGAGAGCAAGTCCGGCAAGGCCGACTTGACCTCTGCCGTCGTCGCCCCCGTGGCCGCCGCTGCACCGGCGCCGGAAGCCGCGCCTGCCGCGAAGAAGAAACTCAGCTACAAGCTGCAGCGTGAGCTGGAAGCCCTGCCGGGTGAAATCGATGCCAAGGAGCAGCAGATCGCTGCGGTCGAAGCGCAAATGGCTGACGCGGGTTTCTACCTGCGTCCGGCGGCGGAAACCGCCGAGGTCATCGCGTCCCTGGAAACCTTGAACCAGGAGCTGGAAGTGCTGGTTGAACGTTGGGCCGAGTTGGACGCCTGATTGATTCCAGTGCATTAAAAAACCCGGTGTTCATTTCAATGAGCACCGGGTTTTTTATATGAGCTGCAGTCCAATATATGGGAGGGAGCTTGCTCCCTCCCACATTTGGGTCTCGATCGGTCTTACGCGTTCTTTTTCAGCTTCACCGCCAGCACATCGCACGGTGCGCCGTGCAGGACGTCATTGGCGGTGGAGCCCAGCAGCAAGGCCAGGCCGTGACGGCCATGGCTGCCGACCACGATCAGGTCGCAGCCCTGTTCCTTGGCCAGGTGATGGATTTCCTGGCGTGGCTGACCATAGGTCAGGTGGCTCTGACCTTTTTTCAGGTTCGGGTACTTGGTGGTCAGGCGCTCAAGGCGTTCCTTGGCTTGATCGAATTGCTGCTGTTGCAGTTGTGACAGGTCCATCGGCACGTCGCCGCCAAAGGCCATGGCCATCGGTTCGACGATATGCACCAGGGACAGCTTGGCAGTGGTGCCAGCCAGATCCACGGCGCGTTTGATCACTGGATCGCACTCTTCGGTCAGGTCTACGGCGACCAGAATATGTTCGTATGACATGGGGCGTTCCTCCAGGGGACTGCAATAAGTTCAGTATGGCTGCTTTCAAGCGGATGGGGTTGCGTCAGGTCAAATCCGCTTATCTAAAAAATCGGGAGTACACATATGACGGTCTGGATAGTGGTGTCAATCCTTGCGGTGGTTTTGAGCCCCCTGGCATGGCTGCGCCCGTCGCGCCATCAGAGTGGGCGCATGGCCCTGCGCATGGAGGCGCGCCGCATGGGCCTGGCGATGCAACTGGCGCCCCAGGCGTGGCCGCACTGGCTCAAGCAGGAGCCGCCGAGCCCGTGCGCGCAATACCACCGGCCACGGCGCGGCAAGGTCCCTGCACTATGGAGTTATTGGCAGCTGGAGCCTGGCGTGTGGGTCAACCAGTGGCAGGAAGCCTGCGTGGACGAGCAATTGCTGGCGCATTTTGCGACGCTGCCGGCCAACGTCTACAAAGTCGAGGCAGACCGGCAAATGATCGCGTTGTGCTGGGGCGAGAAGGGTGAGGTGAGCGACCTGCAGGCCATTGATACGTTGCTCAAGGCCCTGGCCTGAACGTCGGGCAATAAAAAGCCCGACATCATCATCGGGCGGGGTTGGCCAGGCAGGCCGGTAAAGCTGTGTGTTTCACGCCGGGTATTCACCCAGGCGTTTTGACTATTCTGTAATGGCTGCCGCAAGCCTAGCCGGATATCCGGATCTGTACAGTCTTTTCCTACGCTGTATTCATTATTGATTTGGTGAATAGTTGAATATTGGCGAAGCGTGGGCCAAGGGTTGGGGTTCTGAAATGACTGGAAAGTCGCGTTTTTCCTAGCGCTTTCGAGCGATTGACAATTGCCCGGAATTGGATGAAGGTGGCGTACCCAAATCAAACGGGCGTATGAATTGAGCGTTTGTCTGTCAGACGTCTCATACAGAATCCCGACTATCGCATTGGCGGGTGTGCCTGGCGCATTGGGGTGAGCATTGACGAAATCATCAATGTCCAACCAGAGGCCAGCGTCCGATGTGTACTGTTCAGCTTCCATATCGTGGAGATCAGTTGATGATTTACGAAGGTAAAGCCATCACGGTTAAGGCTCTTGAAAGTGGCATCGTCGAACTGAAATTCGACCTCAAGGGTGAGTCCGTCAACAAGTTCAACCGTCTAACCCTGAACGAACTGCGTCAGGCCGTAGACGCCATCAAAGCAGATGCTTCGGTCAAGGGCGTGATCGTCTCCAGCGGCAAGGACGTGTTTATCGTCGGCGCCGACATCACCGAATTCGTCGAGAGCTTCAAGCTGCCCGATGCCGAGCTGGTGGCTGGCAACCTCGAAGCCAACAAGATTTTCAGCGATTTCGAAGACCTCAACGTGCCGACCGTTGCCGCGATCAACGGCATCGCGCTGGGCGGCGGCCTGGAAATGTGCCTGGCCGCGGATTTCCGCGTCATGTCGGCCACTGCGAAAATCGGCCTGCCGGAAGTCAAGCTGGGCATCTACCCAGGTTTCGGCGGCACTGTGCGCCTGCCGCGCATCATCGGGGCCGACAACGCCATCGAGTGGATCGCCGCCGGCAAGGAAAACAAAGCTGAAGACGCGCTGAAAGTCGGTGCCGTCGATGCTGTGGTTGCTCCGGACAAACTGGCCGAAGCCGCGCTGAACCTGATCAAGGGCGCCATCAGCGGCGAATTTGATTACAAGGCCAAGCGTCAGCCGAAGCTGGAAAAACTCAAGCTCAACGCCATCGAACAAATGATGGCGTTCGAAACCGCCAAAGGTTTCGTGGCTGGCCAGGCCGGCCCGAACTACCCGGCGCCGGTTGAAGCGATCAAGACCATCCAGAAAGCCGCGAACTTCGGTCGCGACAAAGCCCTGGAAGTGGAAGCGGCAGGTTTCGTCAAACTGGCCAAGACCTCCGCTGCCCAGAGCCTGATCGGCCTGTTCCTGAACGATCAGGAACTGAAGAAAAAGGCCAAGGCCTACGATGAAGTCGCCAAGGATGTGAAACAGGCCGCCGTACTCGGTGCCGGCATCATGGGCGGCGGTATCGCCTATCAGTCGGCGTCCAAAGGCACGCCGATCCTGATGAAAGACATCAACGAACACGGCATCGAGCAAGGCCTGGCGGAAGCGGCCAAGCTGCTGGTGGGTCGGGTTGATAAAGGTCGCATGACCGCGGCGAAAATGGCTGAAGTGCTCAACGGCATTCGTCCTACGCTGTCCTACGGCGATTTCGGCCACGTCGACCTGGTGGTCGAAGCGGTTGTCGAAAACCCGAAGGTCAAGCAAGCGGTACTGGCGGAAGTGGAAGCCCAGGTCAAAGACGACACCATCCTGGCGTCCAACACCTCGACCATTTCCATCACGCTGCTGGCCAAGGCCCTCAAGCGTCCGGAAAACTTCGTCGGCATGCACTTCTTCAACCCGGTACACATGATGCCGCTGGTGGAAGTGATCCGTGGTGAGAAGTCCAGCGAGCTGGCCGTCGCCACCACCGTTGCCTACGCCAAGAAAATGGGCAAGAACCCGATCGTGGTCAACGACTGCCCGGGCTTTTTGGTCAACCGCGTGCTGTTCCCGTACTTCGGCGGTTTCGCCAAGCTGGTCAGCGCCGGTGTGGACTTTGTGCGTATCGACAAGGTCATGGAAAAATTCGGCTGGCCGATGGGCCCGGCGTACCTGATGGACGTGGTCGGCATCGACACCGGCCACCACGGTCGCGACGTGATGGCTGAAGGCTTCCCAGACCGCATGAAAGACGACCGCCGCTCGGCGATCGACGCGCTCTACGAGGCCAAGCGCCTGGGCCAGAAGAACGGCAAGGGCTTCTACGCCTACGAGACCGACAAGAAGGGCAAGCAGAAGAAGGTTGCCGATCCGTCGGTCCACGAAGTGCTCGCGCCGGTCATCTATGAACAGCGTGAGGTGTCCGACGAGGACATCATCAACTGGATGATGATCGCCCTGTGCCTGGAAACCGTGCGTTGCCTGGAAGACGGCATCGTCGAAACCGCCGCCGAAGCCGACATGGGCCTGGTGTACGGTATTGGTTTCCCTCCATTCCGTGGCGGTGCACTGCGTTACATCGACTCGATCGGTGTGGCCGAGTTCGTTGCCCTGGCTGATCAATACGCTGATTTGGGCCCGCTGTACCACCCGACCGCGAAGCTGCGTGAGATGGCCAAGAACGGCCAGAGCTTCTTCGGTTAAGCGTCCCATACACTTGAGCGAGAATATTTATGAGCTTGAATCCAAGAGACGTCGTGATTGTCGACTTCGGTCGCACGCCGATGGGCCGCTCCAAGGGCGGCATGCACCGCAACACCCGCGCCGAAGACATGTCGGCGCACCTGATCAGCAAATTGCTGGAGCGTAACGTCAAGGTCGACCCGAACGAAGTCGAAGACGTGATCTGGGGCTGTGTCAACCAGACCCTGGAGCAGGGCTGGAACATCGCCCGCATGGCCTCCTTGCTGACCCAGATCCCGCACACCGCGGCCGCCCAGACGGTCAGCCGCCTGTGTGGTTCGTCGATGAGCGCACTGCACACGGCTGCCCAGGCGATCATGACCGGCAACGGTGATGTATTCGTGGTCGGTGGCGTGGAGCACATGGGCCACGTCAGCATGATGCACGGTGTCGATCCCAACCCGCACATGTCGCTGCACGCGGCAAAAGCCTCGGGCATGATGGGCCTCACCGCGGAAATGCTCGGCAAGATGCACGGCATTACCCGCGAAGCACAGGATGCGTTCGGCCTGCGTTCCCACCAACTCGCCCACAAGGCGACCGTGGAAGGCAAGTTCAAGGATGAAATCATCCCGATGAACGGCTACGACGAGAACGGTTTCCTGAAACTGTTCGACTACGACGAAACCATTCGTCCGGATACCACCCTGGAAAGCCTGGCCGCCTTGAAACCGGCGTTCAATCCAAAGGGCGGCACCGTGACAGCCGGCACTTCGTCGCAAATCACCGACGGTGCCTCGTGCATGATCGTGATGTCGGCGCAGCGTGCCAAGGACCTGGGTATCCAGCCGATGGCGGTGATTCGTTCGATGGCCGTAGCGGGTGTGGACCCGGCGATCATGGGCTATGGTCCGGTACCGGCGACACAAAAAGCCTTGAAGCGCGCGGGCCTGACCGTCGCCGATATCGACTTCTTCGAGCTCAACGAAGCCTTCGCCGCACAGGCCCTGCCGGTGCTGAAAGATTTGAAAGTACTCGACAAGATGAACGAGAAGGTTAACCTGCACGGCGGCGCGATCGCCCTGGGCCACCCGTTCGGTTGCTCCGGCGCGCGAATCTCCGGCACTTTGCTCAATGTGATGAAGCAAAATGGCGGCAACCTCGGGGTTGCAACCATGTGCATTGGTCTCGGCCAAGGCATTTCCACCGTCTTCGAACGCCTTTAAGCGTTGCGTTGACGGAAGCCGGGGCCCAGTGCCCCGGTTTTTGTTTTTCGGTAGTTTTATTATTTTTTTTTTAACAAATTTTGTAAGGTGGCCAGAGCATGAAAGTCGAACCAGGGCTCTACCAACATTATAAAGGTCCGCAGTACCGCGTTTTTAATGTGGCGCGGCACTCCGAGACCGAAGAAGAAGTGGTGTTCTACCAAGCACTGTATGGCGATTACGGCTTTTGGGTGCGCCCGTTGAGCATGTTCCTCGAGTCCGTCGAAGTTGACGGCGAACAGGTCCCACGCTTTGCTTTGGTGCAGGCCGAACCCAGTCTTTTTTCAGGGCAATAACGGCAGGCTGCGCAGAATGCTGCGCTTGACCTCACCCGGTTGCCACTATATATAGCGTTGCCGCGTCAGGCGCCAACTGCCTTTCACTTCTCGAATTCAGGAATTTTCCGATCCATGGGCAAATCGCTGGTCATTGTGGAATCCCCGGCTAAGGCCAAGACCATCAACAAGTACTTGGGCAACGAGTACGTGGTGAAGTCGAGTATCGGCCATATCCGAGACCTGCCCACCAGCGGTTCGGCTAGCGCCAGCAAGGAGCCTGCCGCCAAGCGCGGCAAGGCGGCTGCGGGCGAAGGTCCGGTGCTCACGCCTAAAGAGAAAGCGCGCAAGCAGCTGGTCTCGCGCATGGGTGTGGACCCGGAACATGGCTGGAAGGCCAAGTACGAAATCCTTCCGGGCAAGGAAAAGGTCATCGAAGAGCTGCGCCGGCTCGCCAAAGATGCCGACACCATCTATCTCGCAACGGACTTGGACCGCGAAGGGGAAGCCATTGCCTGGCACCTGCGGGAAGCCATCGGCGGTGATGACAGCCGCTACAAGCGTGTGGTGTTCAACGAAATCACCAAGAAAGCCATCCAGGAGGCCTTCTCCAAGCCGGGCGAACTGGATATCGACCGCGTCAACGCCCAGCAGGCCCGTCGTTTCCTCGACCGCGTCGTGGGTTACATGGTCTCGCCACTGCTGTGGGCCAAGATTGCCCGTGGCCTGTCCGCCGGCCGTGTGCAATCGGTCGCGGTCAAGCTGGTGGTGGAGCGTGAGCGCGAGATTCGTGCGTTCAACCCTGAAGAATACTGGGAAGTCCACGCCGACCTCGGCACCGCCAAGGGCGCCAACGTGCGCTTTGAAGTGGCCCGTGAAAAAGGCGAGGCCTTCAAGCCGCTGAACGAAGCCCAGGCCATGGCCGCGCTGGAGAAGCTCAAGTCTTCCAGCTACAGCATCGTCAAGCGCGAAGACAAACCGACCAGCAGCAAGCCGTCGGCGCCGTTCATCACGTCCACCCTGCAACAGGCCGCGAGTAACCGCCTGGGCTTCGGCGTGAAGAAAACCATGATGATGGCCCAGCGTCTGTACGAAGCCGGCTACATCACCTATATGCGTACCGACTCCACCAACCTGTCGCAAGACGCGGTGGCGATGGCGCGCACGTATATTGAAAGCGAGTTCGGCAAGAAGTACCTGCCGGAGAAGCCGAACGTCTACAGCAGCAAAGAAGGCGCCCAGGAAGCTCACGAAGCGATTCGTCCTTCCGACGCCAACACCGAGCCGAGCAAGCTGAGCGGCATGGAACGTGACGCTGAGCGCCTCTATGAGCTGATCTGGCGCCAGTTCCTGGCCTGCCAGATGCTGCCGGCGCAATACCTGTCCACCACCGTCAGCGTGGGCGCAGGCGACTTCGAGCTGCGTGCCAAGGGCCGTATCCTCAAGTTCGACGGCTACACCCGCGTGATGCCGCAAATCGCCAAGCCAGGCGACGACGACGTACTGCCGGACATGGCCCAGGGCGACACGTTGAAGCTGATCAAGCTCGACCCGTCCCAACACTTCACCAAGCCGCCGGCGCGTTATTCGGAAGCCAGCCTGGTGAAAGAGATGGAGAAACGCGGTATCGGTCGTCCTTCGACCTATGCGGCGATCATCTCCACGATCCAGGACCGTGGCTACGTGGCGCTGCACAACCGGCGTTTCTATTCGGAAAAAATGGGCGACATCGTCACCGAGCGTCTGTCCGAGAGTTTCTCCAACCTGATGGACTACGGCTTCACCGCCGGCATGGAAGAGAACCTCGATGACGTGGCCCAGGGCGAGCGCGACTGGAAGAGCGTGCTCGACGAGTTCTACGGCGACTTCAAGAAAAAACTCGAAGTGGCCGAAAGCCCGGACAGCGGCATGCGTGCCAACCAGCCGGTGATGACCGACATCCCGTGCCTGACCTGCGGCCGGCCGATGCAGATTCGTACCGCGTCCACTGGCGTGTTCCTCGGTTGCTCGGGCTACAGCCTGCCGCCGAAAGAGCGCTGCAAGGCCACCGTCAACCTGGTGCCGGGCGATGAAATCGCCGCCGACGACGAGGGTGAATCCGAATCGCTGGTGCTGCGTGGCAAGCACCGCTGCCCGATCTGCAGCACGGCGATGGATGCCTACCTGTTGGACGAGAAGCACAAGTTGCACATCTGCGGTAACAACCCGGATTGCGACGGCTACGAGATCGAAGAGGGCAGCTACCGCATCAAAGGCTACGAAGGCCCGAGCCTGGAATGCGACAAGTGCGGCAGCGAGATGCAACTCAAGACCGGCCGTTTCGGCAAGTTCTTCGGTTGCACCAACCCGACGTGCAAGAACACCCGCAAACTGCTGAAAAGCGGTGACGCGGCGCCGCCGAAGATGGACCCGGTGAAGATGCCCGAACTCAAGTGCGAGAAGGTCAACGACACCTATATCCTGCGTGATGGCGCTTCGGGGCTGTTCCTGGCTGCCAGCCAGTTCCCGAAAAACCGCGAGACCCGTGCGCCGCTGGTGCTCGAGATCGTGCCGCACAAGGATGAGATCGATCCGAAGTACCACTTCCTGTGCGAAGCGCCGAAGAAGGACCCGGACGGTCGCCCGGCCGTGATCCGCTACAGCCGCAAGACCAAGGAACAGTACGTGCAGTCCGAAGTGGACGGTAAGCCGACCGGTTGGAAGGCGTTCTACGACGGCGGCAAGTGGAAGGTCGAGGACAAGCGCCAGGGCGCTTGATCGGTTAATCTGATAACGCTAAAAGCCGTCTGCATAGACGGCTTTTGCTTGCTGTAGGAGCGAGCTTGCTCGCGAAGGTCGCTAACGATTACACGAAAAACCTGATGCCCCACGGCGCCCCCAGGTTTTTCGCGAGCAAGCTCGCTCTTACATACCAGCATTACGCCTATTCGTTGTGGAGATTGCCGTCATGGCCAACGAACTCTATACCCGTACCAATCAGAAAATTTACTTCGCGGGTCTGTCCCTGGAAGCCCTTGGCCGTGCCGAGGAAGGGAAGGAGATGAACGCCATCGCGCTGGTCCAGGCGGGGCGTGAGGCGGCCCTGTTCCACCTGTACGGCGCCTTGCTGGGGCTGTGTCATGAAATCGCCGGGTTCTACCGTTTGCCCCAGGCCGGTTCGCCGCGTGCGGAAATGATCATGAATCGCGAAGTGCTGGACGCCATGGCGATCCCTGAACTCGCCGAACTGGTGGAAATGGCGCAAAGCCCCGACAGTTGGGTGGCACGCCTGCTCAAAGCGCATGCCGATATGTTCCAGCCGCCACGTGTTCCCCATGTGCCCAAGGGCGATGTGACCCAGCCGTTGATCGTGGCGCTGTCGCTGGAAGAGGATGAGCCGAAGCCGTTGAGCCGCGAAGAGCTTGAAGGCTGGCGCCAGGAGCTGAAAAACATGGCGCTGCGGTTTCGTGAAGGTTTGAACGAGTGCTGAGACACGCTCGTTGAGCCGGTGATCATTGCGAGCTGACAGCCAAGGCACCTGCGCAGATGGGTGCCAATCAAAATTGTGGCAGTGGGCTTGCTCTCACTAAGCACCATTCATCCAGCCGTAAAGAAACCTCGCCAGATCCACTGCGAGGCCCGGCAGATGACTGATATAATCCCGGCCTTTCGTGGAGAACAGACTTTTATGCCAACGTCCTTTCTGGAAATTGTTGAATTGCCTGACGGCCGAATCGAGCTGCGCCGGGCTGAGGACGAGGGTTCTCTGGTTATCTTGGACTTTTCCGAAGACGCCAAGGCGTTCCTGCAAGGCCAGCACGTGGAAGTGGCAAAAGCCATGTTGAGCGTTGGCGTACAGATGGCAGGCCGCCTGGCGGAAGGCGAACCGGAGAAAGAAGACGGTCCACGGGTTCTGCACTGAGTGTGGCGTGGGAGCTTGCTCCCGCTGGGGCGCTAAGCGGCCCTGAACATGCGATTGCTGCACCGTCCAATGGGAGCAAGCTCCCTTGCCACAGGGCTAGCCTGCGGCACCTCGAATTACCCCAAACGAATATTCAAGCTCTGCGCATCGCCGGTACGCGCAGCGCTGATCAACTGTTGCTTGGCGTTGGCATTCAGCGGGTTCAACCAGCTCACCACTGTATGGCTGCGGCCCAGGCGCAGGGCTTCGCAGGTCAACTGCTGGGCACTTTGCGCGCCGCGTGGTTGCAGCAACAGGATGCGCTCGCGGTTGAGACCGGCGTCCCGCAGCCAAGCCTGGGTCAGGCTGGCGGGTGGGGCGATCAGCGTCAACCAGCGTGCATCCTGTTCCTCGCTCAGTTCTCGCAGGATCGGCGCCAGCAGGCTCAGGCAGCTCCCGGCCGCACCGCGCAACGACAGTTCACTGAACGCCTCAGGCTCGGCGCACCAGGGCGCCTCGACCGTTTCCTTGAGGATGGGCGCAAGAGGTTGGGCCATGAAGGCCTCGAACAGCGACAGTTGTGTGTGTTGTGGGGTGTGCACGAGCTGCATGATGCCTCCTTTAGCGGCGAATGACGCCGACGCTCAGGCCTTCGATCACCAGGTCCTGGTCTTTCAGGTTGACTTCGATCGGGGCGAACTCAGGGTTCTCGGCCAGGAGCCAGACCTTGCTGCCTTCGCGCTTGAAGCGTTTGACGGTGACTTCATCACCGATGCGGGCGACGACGATCTGGCCGTTACGGGCTTCACGAGTGGTGTGGACGGCCAGCAGGTCTCCGTCGAAAATGCCCACGTCCTTCATGCTCATGCCATGCACCCGCAACAGGTAGTCGGCGCGAGGGTGGAAGAAGGTTGGGTTGATGTTGCAGGATTCCTCGACGTGCTGTTGCGCCAGGATCGGCGCGCCGGCAGCGACGCGGCCGATGATCGGCAGGGTCGATTCGTCGGCCTTGGCTTCGAAACCGGGGATGCGAATGCCCCGCGAAGCGCCCGGGGTCATCTCGATCGCGCCTTTGCGAGCGAGGGCCTTGAGGTGTTCTTCGGCGGCGTTGGGGGATTTGAACCCCAGTTCCAGCGCAATTTCCGCGCGCGTCGGCGGGTAGCCGTTGTCGTCGAGGCAGCGCTTGATAAAAGCCAGAATCTCAGCTTGGCGTGGCGTCAGTTTTAGCATGTTGATCGCTCTGTCTTTTTATACAGTGACTGGGATTATATACAGTGGACTGCGCTTGGCAATCATCCTTTTTTGCGCGTCCGCTGGACGGTCATTCGTCAGCCCTCCTACAACGCAAAGACAGCGCTGCCTACAGAGTTGAAAGGATGTGATTAAATAGCGTTCAAATAGATGACTGCCTGGCCGGAAAGCGAACCCACAGGCTTGACAAGACACAAGCTGAAACGTATGTTTCAAACAAGTGTTTGTCAGGCGGAGTAGCCATGGCCCAGTCGGAAACCGTTGAACGCATTCTCGATGCTGCCGAGCAATTGTTCGCGGAAAAAGGATTTGCTGAAACCTCATTGCGGCTGATCACCAGCAAGGCCGGGGTCAACCTCGCCGCCGTGAACTACCATTTCGGCTCGAAAAAAGCCCTGATCCAGGCGGTGTTCTCGCGTTTCCTGGGGCCGTTCTGCGCCAGTCTCGACCGTGAGCTCGAACGCCGCCAGGCCAAGGCCGACCATAAGCCAAGCCTGGAAGAACTGCTGGAAATCCTCGTTGAGCAAGCGCTGGTGGTGCAGCCACGCAGCGGCAACGACCTGTCGATCTTCATGCGCCTGTTGGGCCTGGCGTTCAGCCAGAGCCAGGGCCACCTGCGCCGCTACCTGGAAGACATGTACGGCAAGGTGTTCCGCCGCTATATGTTGCTGGTCAACGAAGCCGCCCCGCGCATCCCGCCGATCGAATTGTTCTGGCGCGTACACTTCATGCTCGGCGCGGCGGCATTCAGCATGTCCGGGATCAAGGCCTTGCGGGCGATTGCCGAGACCGACTTTGGCGTCAACACCTCCATCGAGCAGGTGATGCGCCTGATGGTGCCGTTCCTCGCTGCCGGCATGCGCGCCGAAACCGGCGTGACCGACCAGACCATGGCCGCCGCGCAATTGCGTCCGCGCAGCAAATCGACGCCAATCCCCGCGAAGGTTTGACCGCCCCGGGTGTGCGCGGCCGCCAGCATCCGCTAAGCTAGCCGCCCATGCCGAATTCAGCTATTTACTCGCAACCCATTGTTCTTGCCGCGCCCGCCGCGCCGCGAGGGCAATGGGTTGTGTGCGTTATTTAAGGAAGGTTTATGACTGCTGCCCTGCAAGGTTCTTTGATGGTCGACGTTGCCGGCACCTGGCTGACGGCCGAGGATCGCCACCTGTTGCGCCAGCCTGAGGTGGGCGGCCTGATCATTTTTGCGCGCAATATCGAGCATCCGCGCCAGGTGCGGGAATTGAGCGCGGCGATTCGTGCCGTGCGCCCGGACCTGCTGCTGGCGGTCGACCAGGAGGGCGGTCGCGTGCAGCGCCTGCGCCAGGGTTTTGTGCGTCTGCCGGCCATGCGCGCGCTGGCGGATCACCCTAACGCCGAATACCTCGCCGAACAGTGTGGCTGGATCATGGCCACTGAAGTCCTGGCCGTCGGCCTGGACCTGAGCTTCGCCCCCGTGCTGGACCTGGACTACCAGCGTAGCGCCGTGGTCGGCAGCCGTTCCTTCGAGGGCAATCCCGAGCGCGCCGCGGTGCTTGCCGGGGCGTTTATCCGTGGCATGAACAGCGCCGGCATGGCCGCCACCGGCAAGCACTTCCCGGGGCACGGGTGGGCTGAGGCCGATTCCCACGTTGCGATTCCCAATGACGAACGCAGCCTGGAACAGATTCGCGCCAATGACCTGGTACCTTTCGCACGCCTGAGCCGGCAATTGGCTGCGGTGATGCCAGCCCACGTCATTTACCCGCAAGTCGACGCCCAGCCGGCCGGTTTCTCGCGCCGCTGGTTGCAGGACATCCTGCGCGGCGAATTGCAATTTGACGGGGTGATTTTCAGCGACGACCTGTCCATGGCTGGTGCCCACGTGGTCGGGGATGCGGCCAGCCGTATTGAGGCCGCACTGACGGCGGGGTGCGACATGGGCCTGGTGTGCAACGATCGGGCGGCCGCCGAACTGGCGCTGAGCGCGGCCCAGCGGATGAAGGTCACGCCATCGGCGCGGATCGCACGGATGCGTGGGCAGGCGGTTGCGTCGATGGAGTATAAGCAAGACCCGCGTTGGCTGGTGGCGCTCGGCGCGTTGCGGGATGCGCAGTTGATCGATTGAAACGGCGGCGCGCCTATCGCGGGCAAGCCCGCTCCTACACTTGATTGCGTACATTCTGTCGAAGCGCGGTCGAATGTGGCGGCGCGCTGGCCCGCGAGGGCGATCTAACCGTCAGCGTTTTTCTTGTTTGTTGGGCAGCGGCGCAAACAGCGCCTCGATCTCTTCGTTGCCCAGCTGCCAATCCCCGGTGGTCCGCCCGTCCAGCACGCCCGCTGCAAGGTCGGACTTTTCCTTTTGCAGGTGCTGGATTTTCTCCTCCACCGTGCCCCGTGCAATCATCTTGTAGACGAACACCGGCTTCTCCTGGCCGATGCGATACGCACGGTCGGTGGCCTGGTTTTCCGTGGCCGGGTTCCACCACGGGTCATAGTGGATCACGGTGTCGGCTTCGGTCAGGTTGAGTCCTACGCCACCTGCCTTCAGGCTGATCAGAAAGATCTGCAGCTTGCCGCTCTGGAAGTCTTTCACCGGCGTGCGCCGATCGCGGGTCTGGCCGGTCAGCAGCGCGTAGGCGACGCCGCGTTTTTTCAGCTCGAGTTCAATCAGGCTCAGCATCGAGGTGAACTGGGAGAACAACAGAATCCGGCGCCCTTCGGCAAACAGCTCTTCGAGCATTTCCATCAAGCTGTCGAGCTTGCCCGAGCTGCTGCCGCGCGTCGGCAGGGTGGCATCGTTGACCAGGCGCAAATCGCAGCACACCTGGCGCAGCTTGAGCAGCGCTTCAAGAATGATGATCTGGCTGCGCGCCACGCCTTTGCGGGTGATCTCATCGCGGACTTTTTTGTCCATGGCCAGGCGCATGGTTTCGTACACGTCGCGCTGGGCTTCATTGAGCTCGACCCAGTGGATTATCTCGGTTTTCGGCGGTAATTCCGTCGCCACCTGTTCCTTGGTGCGACGCAGCAGGAACGGTTTGATCCGACCGTTCAGGTGCTGCAATCGCACATCGCTGGCGCGTTTTTCAATCGGCACGCGGTAGTCGCGGTTGAAGCTTTTCACGTCGCCCAACCAGCCCGGCAACAGGAAGTGGAACAGCGACCACAGCTCGCCCAGGTGGTTTTCCAGCGGGGTGCCGCTCAGGCACAGGCGCTGCCGTGCGTTCAGCTCACGCGCCGCCTGGGCCGCCTTGCTCGAAGGGTTCTTGATGTACTGCGCTTCGTCGAGGATCAGCACATGCAAGGGCAGGGCGGCGAGTTGCTCGATGTCTTTGGGCAGCAACGCATACGTGGTCAGCAGCAGGTCGTAGTCCTGCAGGTTCGCGAAGTGCTTTTTGCGGGTGGCGCCATACAGCGCCAGGACCTTGAGTTGCGGCGTGAAGTGCGCGGCCTCGTCGAGCCAGTTGGGGATCAGGCTGGTGGGCATCACCACCATGCACGGGCGGTCCAGGCGCCCGGCGATCTTCTCGCTGAGAATATGCGCCAAGGTCTGTAGGGTTTTGCCCAGGCCCATGTCGTCCGCAAGAATGCCGCCCACCTCCAGCTGGCGCAGTGACTGCATCCAGCTCAAGCCCTCCAGCTGATAGGGGCGCAAGGTCGCGTTCAAGCCTTCGGGCGCGACGCAGGTGAAATCCTTGATGTCGCGCAGGCGCTGGGCGAAGGTGCGGATCTTCTCGCCGCCTTCCCATTGCAGCGGCAGGTCTTCCAGCGGGTTGAGGCGGATCGCGTCGGCCTTGGCCAGGCGCAGCGTGGTGGTGCCGGGTTCCTGCAGGTAGAACTCGCCGAGGGTGGCCAGGACGGGTTTCAGACGGCCGTAGGGCAGCGCCACTTGCAGCGGGCCGTGGCCACCGTTGGGCAGGCCGGGGATGTTGACCAGGATCAGTTCGTCATCGCGGCGGCGTGCGAGTTTTTCCGGGTTGAGGATTTCGGTGTGCGAACGCATCAGGTTGAGCAGGATCGGCAGCAGGCTCAGGCGTTCGCCGTTGACGATGATCCCCAGTTCCAGGTCGAACCAGTCGCGCTCCGGCCCTTCGTCGACGGTGGCATACCAGTCGTCCACCGGGCTCAGGTCGAAGCCGAAGTCGTCGTCGATCTGCAACTCCCAACCTTCGGCCCGTAGTGTCGGCGATGCGTTGAGGGTGAAGTTCAGCCAGGCGCTGTCATTGATCATCTCGAACAGTTCGCCGGCACTTTCCGGCAACGCTTTGCTCTGGCGCGTGGCGATCTTGAAACCGAGCAGGCGCAGTTGTTCGCGATAGCGCTGTTCCAGCTCGGGGTGCCGCTTGATCCGCAGGCTCTGGGTTTCCTGGCGGACGATGATGTCGACGTTCTTTTGCCCGCTGACGTAGTTGCCCAGATAGTTGAACGACAGCGCCGCACGGTGCTGGATATAGCGCTGCATCTTGCCGTTGCGCGGCTCGAACGCGCTGAACTCGACACTGGCCAGCCACAGGCGCGGCACGGGCAGCACGTCGTCCATCACCACCTGCGGCAGCACCACGCGGTTGTCCAGCACGGCCTGGAGTTTTTCCAGCAGTTCGGCGTCCTGGGCCGCCGCCGGGTAGGCCAGGGTTTCCTGGACCTTGAGCAGCACCGCCGCGATGTGTTTGCAGTTGGTGTGTACCGGGCAGGTGCAGCGGCTGTCCACCAGGATCAGCGTGCCCTTGGCCGATTCGCGCAACGAGATGGTCTGCCGGTAGACGTTGCTGCCCGAGCCTTCGCAACTGGCGATGATGGTGCTGTCGCCCGACTCGACGATGCGTACCCGGTTCTCCAAGGCATAGCGCCGCCCGCGCTCCAGGCTTTGTTCTTTGAAGCGATTGGCCCACGAAGGGGCCAGGGGCTTGGTCAGCGGCGACGTCAGGGGCATGGCGCTGGATCAGTCCTGAAAGTCGACGGGCGGTGCGCTGGGCTGTTTGGCGGTCAACGAAGTGATCTTGATCAGCAGCGCCAGGTGGCCGCCATCCAGGTAGTTGAGCTGGTTGTTCTTGGTCCGCACGTCTTTCTGCGCCAGATGCTCGCTGGCGATGACGCTGCCGTTGCCGTCGAACTGGTTGATCCAGAAGTCCGCGTCGATATCGGTAAAGCGCCCCAGTTGCAGGCTCAGCACACCCTCGAGGGGAAACTGACCGAACTGCTCCCGGCCGTCGGTGATCGCGATTTTTACCGGCTGCTCACCGAGGTTCTGTTCCCAGGCCTTGTGCGCCAGCACCGTGTAGTTGGCGTCTGCGCGGAGTTTGTCGACGATCGTGCCCAGGCGCGCCGGGCTGCTTCTGTCGCCCAGGCGCTCGGCGCCGGCATCCCAGTCTTCCGGCGCGGCGCGGCTGTTGATCACCGGCTCCGCGTTCTGGCGCACCAGGACCATTTCCACTTGGTACAGGCTGTCGGCAAACGCCGAAGGTGCGAGTACCACTAATAACAAGCTCAGAATGCGAAACACGCGCATTGGGGCGTCCTTCAAACAGATTTCGGGATGAGGCGCTCAAACAGCGCCTCCAAGGTATTGAAGCGTTCTTCGGCACGTTCCATCGGCACCATGAACTTGAACAGCGTAGCCCCTTCGAACTTGTACCGGTTGGGCTGGCCCTGGATCAGCTTGATCAGCACCAACGGGTCCACCGGCGTCTGCGCTTCGAACTCGATGCGCCCGCCCTGCGGCCCCGCGTCGACCTTCTTGATCCCCAGTTGCTCGGCCTGCAATTTGAGCAGGGTCAGGCGCACCAGGTTCTTGGTCGGTTCCGGCAACAGGCCGAAGCGATCGATCATCTCCACCTGCAGGTCCTTGAGGCCTTCTTCGTCGGTGGCCGAGGCGATGCGCTTGTACAGGATCAGTCGCGCGTGGACATCCGGCAGGTAGTCTTCGGGGATCAATGCCGGCAAGCGCAGGTTGATCTCCGGACCGCCGCCCAGGGGTTGGTCGAGGTTCGGTTGCTCGCCCTTGCGGATGGCTTTCACTGCGCGTTCGAGCATCTCCATATATAAGGTGAAGCCCACGGCCTGGATCTGCCCGCTCTGGCCGTCGCCGAGCAGTTCGCCGGCGCCACGGATTTCCAGGTCGTTGGTGGCCAGCACAAAGCCGGCGCCCAGGTCCTGGGTGTTGGCGATGGCTTCCAGGCGTTTTTCCGCATCGCCGGTGATTTGCTGGCGCGGTGGCGTCAGCAGGTAGGCGTAGGCCTGGTGGTGACTGCGTCCGACGCGGCCGCGCAGTTGATGCAGTTGTGCCAGGCCGAACTTGTCGGCGCGCTCGATGATGATGGTGTTGGCGCTCGGCACGTCGATGCCGGTCTCGATGATGGTCGAGGCGATCAGCACGTTGAAGCGCTTGTGGTAGAAGTCGCTCATCACCTGTTCGAGGTCGCGCTCGCGCATTTGCCCGTGGCCGATGGCGATGCGTGCTTCCGGCACCAGTGCGGCGAGGTCGGCGGCGCATTTCTCGATGGTTTTCACATCGTTGTGCAGGTAATACACCTGCCCGCCGCGCAGCAATTCGCGCAGCAGCGCTTCCTTGACCGTGCTGTTGTTCTGCTCCATCACGAAGGTGCGTACCGACAGGCGCCGCGCCGGTGGAGTGGCGATGATCGACAGGTCGCGCATGCCCGACACCGCCATGTTCAGCGTGCGCGGAATCGGCGTGGCGGTGAGGGTCAGAATGTCGACTTCGCTGCGCAGGGCCTTGAGCTGTTCTTTCTGACGCACCCCGAAGCGGTGTTCTTCGTCGATGATCACCAGGCCCAGGTTCTTGATCTTCACATCGTCCGACAGCAGCTTGTGGGTGCCGATCACGATGTCGATCTTGCCCTCCGCCAGGTCGGCGACGGCGGCGTTCACTTCCTTGGCGGATTTGAAACGGCTCATCACTTCGACGGTCACCGGCCAGTCGGCAAAGCGGTCGCGAAAGCTGTTGTAGTGCTGCTGGGCGAGCAGGGTAGTCGGCACCAGGATCGCCACTTGCTTGCCGCCATGCACCGCGATGAAGGCGGCGCGCATCGCCACTTCGGTCTTGCCGAAGCCCACGTCGCCGCACACCAGGCGGTCCATCGGCTTGGGCGCGAGCATGTCGGCGCGCACGGCTTCGATGGTGGTTTGCTGGTCCGGGGTTTCTTCGAAGGCAAAGCCGGCGCTGAAGGTGGCGTAGTCGGCTTTCGGGTCGGCGAACGCATAACCCTCGCGGGCGGCGCGACGGGCATAGATGTCGAGCAGCTCGGCGGCGACGTCGCGCACCTGTTCGGCGGCCTTGCGCTTGGCTTTCTGCCAGGTCTCGGAACCCAGGCGGTGCAACGGCGCCAGAGCGTCGTCGCTGCCGGTGTAGCGGGCGATCAGGTGCAGGTTGGCCACCGGCACATACAGCTTGGCGCCTTCGGCGTATTCCATGGTGAGGAATTCGGCGGCCTGGTTGTCGATTTCCAGCGTTTGCAGGCCCAGGTAGCGGCCGACGCCGTGGTCAATATGCACCACCGGCGCGCCTTCGCGCAGTTCGGTGAGGTTTTTGATCACCGCGTCGTTGTTGGCGTCGGCGCGTTTTTCGCGGCGACGGCGCTGCATCACCCGTTGCCCGAACAGCGGGCTTTCGGCGATCAGCGCCAGGGCCGGATCGTCCAGCAACAGGCCTTCATCCAGTGGCGCAATGGTGATCGCCAGGCGCTCTTTGCCGGCGACGAAGTCCGGCCAGCTGTCGACGGTTTTCGGGCGCAGCTTCAGGCGTTCCAGCAGCTCCAGCAGCACTTCGCGGCGCCCGGCCGATTCGGCGGTAAACAACACGCGCCCGGCGAAATCGCCGAGGAAGTTGGACAGCGCTTCGAGCGGCTGGCTGGCCTTGGCTTCAATCGCCAGGTTCGGCAGGTTTTGCGCGGGGAAGCGCGTGCGGCCGCTGCCTGCGTCCACATCCTCTTGGCTGGCGACCACGCGCGGCCAGTTTTTCAGGCGGGCGAAGCAGTCTTCCACCGGCAGGAACAGTTCAGCCGGCGGTAATAAAGGACGGGACGGATCGACGCGACGCTCTTCATAGCGGTTGCGCACGTCGCTCCAGAAGTTTTCCGCCGCCTGCTCGATGCCCGGCAGCGAGAACACCTGGGTGTCCTGGGGCAGGTAGTCGAACAGGGTAGAGGTTTCGTCGAAGAACAGCGGCAGGTAGTACTCGATACCGGCGGGGGTAATCCCGCTGCTCAAGTCCTGGAAGATCGGGCAGCGGCGGAAGTCGACGTCGAAGCGTTCGCGAAAGCGCGCCTTGAAACGCGTCACCGCGTCTTTCTGCAGTGGGAATTCCCGTGCCGGCAGCAGTTTGATCGACTCGACTTTGTCGATGGAGCGCTGGTTTTCCGGATCGAAGGTGCGCAGGGTCTCGATTTCGTCATCGAACAGGTCGATGCGGTACGGCAACTTGCTGCCCATCGGGAACAGGTCGATCAGCGCTCCGCGCACCGCGAATTCGCCGTGCTCGTACACCGTGTCGACGCAGCGGTAGCCGCTGGCTTCCAGGCGTGTACGCATTTGCTCCACGTCGAGCTTCTGGCCGATATCCAGCACCAGGCTGCTGCCCAGCAGGAACTTGGTCGGCGCCAGGCGGTGCAGCGCCGTGGTGATCGGCACCACCAGCACGCCGTGGACCAGTTCCGGCAGGCGGTACAGGCTGGCGATGCGCTGGGAAATGATGTCCTGGTGCGGCGAGAACAGGTCGTAGGGCAGGGTTTCCCAGTCGGGAAAATGCAGCACCGGCAAATCGGGGGCGAAGAAGCTCAGCTCCTGCTCCAGCCGTTCGGCGCTTTGGCTGTCGGCGGTAAGCAGCAGGGTAAAGCGCTTGGCTGCGCTGGCAGCCTCGGCGATGGCCAGGCTCAGGGCGGCACCGGGCAAATTGCCCCAGTGCTGTTTACCTGCCGCGGCAGGGAGTTGCGGTAGACGCAGAACGGGCACGGAAGGTTGAGCTCCAAGCGTTGCGACAAAGTCGGTAATTGTAACGGCCCGAGGTGCCGCCTGTCAGTTGCTGACTGAGCCTATTACGGTTTGCGGGAAATGTGGTGGCTAAGACAAACAATGGCGCGTTTTGACTCAATATGTAGTGCCAAAATGCATATAGTTTTCGGAGGGTTACGGACAAGTCGTGCTGCCCGCTCCACTAGTGGCCTTCTGGAACCCGCGTATTTACTGGGCTGCAGCGAGGTGGCTTTTTTGGGTAAGCGCTTTTTGTTGTAGGACGCGCATTGCTCCGGGGGCGGCCGGGCGGCATAATGTAGCCCCTTTTTTCAGCCCCTACATGTGGAAGGTTCCCGTGACTCAGAAGCCCGACCAGTGTCTTGGTGAATGGATCGACCGTGAAGCACTCGCTGAAGCGATGATCCCGCTTATCGGTCAGCTGTACCGCAATAACAATGTGGTGAGCTCGATCTATGGCCGCAGTCTGATCAACCAGTCAGTCATCGCGATTCTCAAGGCGCATCGCTTTGCTCGCCATCGTTCGACCAACGACAGCGAACTCTCCGTCCACGAAACATTCCCTCTGCTCAAAGCCATGAGCGAGCTCAAGCTCGGCGCGGCTTCGGTAGACCTGGGCAAGTTGGCCGCCAAGTTCCGCGCTGAAGCCAACGGCCGTTCCGTCGAGCAATTCGTGCGTGAAGAAATGGCCGACGTGGTCGGCAAGCAGAACGCTTCCGCCCGTAAAGGCACTGACGTTGTGCTCTACGGCTTCGGTCGTATCGGCCGCCTGCTGGCACGCATCCTGATCGGTAAAACCGGTGGCGGCGACGGCCTGCGCCTGCGCGCCATCGTGGTACGCAAGGGCGCCGAGAACGACCTGGCCAAGCGCGCGAGCCTCTTGCGTCGCGACTCGGTACACGGTCCGTTCAACGGCACCATCGTCATCGACGAAGAAAACAACACCATCACCGCCAACGGTAACCTGATCCAGGTGATCTACGCGAAGAACCCGACCGAGGTGGATTACACCCAGTACGGCATCAAGGACGCCCTGCTGGTGGATAACACCGGCGTATGGCGCGACGCCGAAGGCCTGGGCCAGCACCTGACCTGCCCGGGCGTTGCCCGCGTTGTCCTGACCGCGCCTGGCAAAGGCAAGCTGAAGAACATCGTTCACGGCATCAACCACACGGAAATCACCGCTGACGACAAGATCGTGTCCGCCGCTTCCTGCACCACCAACGCCATCGTGCCGGTGCTGAAGGCAGTCAATGACAAGTTCGGCATCATCAACGGCCACGTCGAAACCGTTCACTCGTACACCAACGACCAGAACCTGATCGACAACTTCCACAAGGGCAATCGCCGTGGTCGCAGCGCCGCGCTGAACATGGTGATCACCGAGACCGGTGCCGCCACCGCTGCCGCCAAGGCCCTGCCTGAGCTGGCCGGCAAGCTGACCGGTAACGCGATCCGCGTGCCGACGCCTAACGTGTCGATGGCCATTCTCAACCTGAACCTTGAGAAAGCCGCTACTCGCGACGAGATGAACGAGTACCTGCGCTACATGGCGCTGCACTCCGATCTGCATAAGCAAATCGACTTCGTCAACTCCCAGGAAGTGGTCTCCACCGACTTCGTTGGCTCGCGCCACGCCGGTGTGGTGGACGCGGAAGCGACCATTACCCAGGACAACCGTGTTGTGCTGTACGTGTGGTACGACAACGAGTTCGGCTACAGCTGCCAGGTCGTTCGCGTGATGGAAGACATGGCTGGGGTCAACCCGCCTGCATTCCCGCGCTAAGCGTCCAGGTTGAATGAAAAAGCCCCGACTGGTTCGGGGCTTTTTTCTGCCTGTGGGTTTCGGCTGTGTGGGAGGCATCGCGCGCAAGCCCGCGCCCACAGGGGCATGCATTTTTTCAGGCGATACGCCGTCAACTGTGGCCGGCCAAGGTGAGACGATCCGCCTCATTGGTGAGCGCCGGGAGTGCGAACATCAGCCATAAACAGATAACGGCATGCCGCATAATGGGCGGTCCTGCCAGGGTGTGTGCCTGCGGGTTAATTCACTTTTCGACGGCGATCAGGTTTATGGGCAATCTGCGACAGATAGTGATGGTGTGCGGTTTTGCGGCGCTGGCCGGCTGTGGCGGCGATACGCTGGAGCAGTTTGGGGGGCCGACCATGGGCAGCACCTATTCGATCCAGTATGTCAGAAGCTCGACGGCACCTACGCCGAAAGAGCTGCAGCGCCAGGTGGAAAAAATCCTGGGGGATGTCGACCGACAGCTGTCGACCTACCGCAGCGACTCGGATATCGAGCGTTTCAACAATCTGCCAGCCAATAGCTGCCAGCCGATGCCCGCGCCGGTGCTGCAACTGGTGCGTACCGGCGAGCAACTGTCCCAGGCCAGCGCGGGTGCGTTCGACCTGACGGTGGAGCCGCTGCTGAACCTGTGGGGGTTCGGGCCCCAGGCCCGGCAACTCAGGGTGCCGGACGCCGCGACGCTGGCCGAGGTGCGTCAACGGGTCGGTCACCAGCATCTGCGCATCGACGGCGAACAGCTGTGCAAGGACGCCGCCGTCGAGGTCGACTTCAACAGCATTGCTGCCGGTTACGCGGTGGATCGTATCGCCGAGCTGTTGAGCGGCCTGGGTATCCATCACTACCTCGCCGAAGCCACCGGCGAACTCAAGGCTGCCGGCCACAAACCGGATGGTTCGCCCTGGCGCGTCGCGCTGGAAGAGCCTCGCGATGACCAGCAGGTCGCCGAAAAAATCATCCGCGTAGACGGCTTTGGTGTGTCCACATCGGGTGACTATCGTAATTATTTCCAGCAGGGTGGTCGGCGCTATTCCCACACCCTGGATGCGCGGACCGGCGCGCCGATTACCCATCAACTGGCATCGGTGACAGTGTTGCACCCGTCGGCGCTGATGGCCGATGGGTTGTCGACGTTGCTGTTGATCCTTGGGCCGGAGCAAGGCTGGGATTACGCCGAACGGCACCAGATCGCCGCGTTTTTTGTGCAGCGCGAGGGGGATGTTTTTGTCACGCGCAGTAATCAGGCGTTCGAACAGATGACCGCTGTGAAACCGTAATCCACGCTGTGTAGTAAAGGCAAAACTGGCCTACGACGCGACCAAGGGTTAATGTGCGCGGCGTTGAGCCTTATATAGACTGTGCCCCGGTTCACACACTTGAGCCAAATTGTCCTTCATGACCGCTGGCCGCGGCATGATTTAGCCAGGCGTCAAACCGCGCGCCTGGCCTGTTCTGAGGAGTACGCATGGCTGTCTACAACTACGACGTGGTAGTACTGGGTTCCGGCCCGGCTGGAGAAGGTGCGGCGATGAACGCCGCGAAGGCAGGGCGCAAGGTGGCAATGGTCGATAGCCGTCGCCAGGTCGGCGGAAACTGCACCCACCTGGGTACCATCCCGTCCAAGGCCTTGCGTCACTCAGTGCGCCAGATCATGCAGTTCAATACCAATCCGATGTTCCGGGCCATTGGCGAGCCGCGTTGGTTTTCGTTCCCGGACGTGCTCAAAAGCGCGGAAAAAGTCATCGCCAAGCAGGTGGCGTCGCGGACCGGCTATTACGCCCGTAACCGTGTCGACCTGTTCTTCGGCACCGGCAGCTTCGCCGACGAGCAAACCGTCGAAGTGGTCTGCTCCAACGGCGTGGTCGAGAAGCTGGTGGCCAAGCACATCATCATCGCTACCGGGTCGCGCCCGTATCGCCCGGTGGATATCGATTTCCTCCACCCGCGTATCTACGATAGCGACACCATCCTCAGCCTGGGCCATACCCCGCGCAAACTGATCATCTATGGCGCCGGCGTGATCGGCTGCGAATACGCCTCGATCTTCAGCGGCCTGGGGGTGCTGGTAGAGCTGGTGGACAACCGTGACCAGTTGCTGAGCTTCCTCGACTCGGAAATTTCCCAGGCGTTGAGTTATCACTTCAGCAACAACAACATCACCGTGCGCCACAACGAAGAGTACGAGCGCGTCGAAGGCCTGGACAACGGTGTGATCCTGCACCTCAAGTCCGGCAAGAAGATCAAGGCCGACGCCTTGCTGTGGTGCAACGGTCGTACCGGCAACACCGACAAGCTGGGCATGGAAAATGTCGGGGTCAAGGTCAACAACCGTGGCCAGATTGAAGTGGACGAGAACTATCGCACCTGCGTGTCGAATATCTACGGTGCCGGCGACGTGATCGGCTGGCCAAGCCTGGCCAGCGCCGCCCATGACCAGGGCCGTTCGGCCGCCGGCAGCATTGTCGACAATGGCAGCTGGCGCTATGTGAACGACGTGCCGACCGGGATCTACACGATTCCGGAGATCAGCTCGATCGGTAAGAACGAACACGAACTGACCAAGGCCAAGGTGCCTTACGAAGTGGGCAAGGCGTTCTTCAAGAGCATGGCGCGTGCGCAGATCGCCGGCGAGCCGCAAGGCATGCTGAAGATTCTGTTCCACCGTGAAACCCTGGAAGTCCTCGGCGTGCATTGCTTCGGCTACCAGGCTTCGGAGATCGTCCACATCGGCCAGGCCATCATGAACCAGCCGGGCGAGCAAAATACCCTCAAGTATTTCGTCAACACCACGTTCAACTACCCGACCATGGCGGAAGCCTATCGGGTCGCGGCCTACGACGGCCTCAACCGGCTTTTTTGAGCGGCTCCGGCCGGTGGCCTGAGCCGGCCGGGGAGACCGATTTCAGTAATTCTCGAGCGTGGCAGTGGCCAAACCGGGAAAGTCTGTAATCAGGCTATCTACGCCGAAGTCGGCGAGCCTGCGCATCAGCGCAGGTTCGTTGACTGTCCACACCGACACGTGCAATCCCTGGCGCTGGGCTTTTTCCAGACGCTCGGGGGTACACAACGTCCAGTTCAACGCCAGAAACTCACAGCCATAGTTTTGCGCGACCTTCAGCGGGTCGAGCCAGGCGTATTCGGCCACCAGCCCGCGCGACAGGTCCGGGGTGAGTTCCACCGCCGCTTTCAACACTTCCCGTGAGCTTGAGGTCACTGTGACCTTGTCCATGAGGCCGAAACGCACGGCCATTTCCCGGATCGCCAGCACGGTGGTCGCGGCGCGGGTGCGCGAGGCGCTTTTGACTTCCAGTTGCCAGTGATCGAAGTCGCACTTTTCAAACAGCTCTTCCAGGCGCGGGATCGGGCAGGGGTTGATCCAGCCGGGGCCGCCTTTGCGGGCGTCCATCTTCACCAGGTCTGCCGCCGAATACTCGACGACTTTGCCGCGCCGGTCGGCGGTGCGCTTGAGGGTCGGGTCGTGGATGACCATCAGTTCGCCGTCCATGGACAGGTGCAAATCCAATTCGCAACGGCGTACACCGTGCTTGAGGCACTGCTGGAAGCTGGTCAGGGTGTTTTCTGGTGCTTCGCCTTTGGCACCGCGGTGGCCGTAGATCAGGGTCACAGTTGCTCCTTTGCGCCAGGTCGTCTGGCGGGGTGAATACGAATTCAGGTGTCTTTGGCGTCGCTCTGTTCCCGCGCCAGGCGCCGTTGCTGCGCCTGTTTCTGCAGGATGTAGCGCGCCAGCAGTTGGCGTTGGGCGTCGGTCATCGATTCGAATTCCGTGCCAATGGCAAAAGCGCCGCCCTTGGCATCGCAATGGGTGACCCGCGCCCGTAACAGCAGGCCCAGCGCCTGGGGCATCAGCACCAGCTTGACCGCCAGGTGGGCGTCGAGTGCCAGGGGCGTCGGGTGCTGGAAGTCGATGCCGCCTTCGGAAATGATCACCGGCTGCGGTGCGCCGACTTCATCCAGCAGGCCGCGCGCCATGATCTGGCTGAGCAGATCCAGGCGTTTGTTCTGGATTCGGAGGAGGGCGGCCAGGCTGCGATCTTTCTCGCTGAGCTGGCGCAACAGGTGTTGGGCTTCGAATTCGCTCAGGTGCAGTTCACTGAGTAGATTGAATAGCGGCGAATCATCCAGCAACACTTCCTTGCTCGCCGCTTCGGGGGCGGACAGGCTTTTGATTTGAAGTGCGATCATGTCGTCGATACGGTAGTATTCGCGGCGTTCTTCTTCATCTAATGTCGACATGGCGAACCCAAAGTAGCGGTAATGGTCTGAGTGTAAAGCTGCTTACCAGACCCCGCCACCGGGACGTCTTCTTTTCCTCCGAACAAGCCCCGACATGTTCAGACCTCTCTTCGTATTTATTGGCACGCGTTATACCCGTGCAAAGCGTCGCAATCATTTTGTGTCGTTCATTTCCTTGACCTCGATGATCGGTCTCGCCCTTGGCGTGGTCGTGATGATCGTGGTGTTGTCGGTGATGAACGGCTTCGATCATGAGATGCGTACCCGCGTGCTGGGCATGGTGCCCCACGCGACCATCGAGTCGGGTGAACCGATCAGCGACTGGCAAAGCCTGGCCGACAAGGTCAAGCAGAACCCCAAGGTCGTGGCCGTGGCGCCGTTCACCCAGATGCAAGGGTTGCTGACCCATGACGGCAAGGTGCAGAAAATCCTGCTCAATGCCATCGACCCGGTCCAGGAGCGCAAGGTCTCGATCATCGACAAGTTCATGCTGCAGGGCAAACTTGACGACCTGGCGCCCGGCAGCTTCGGTATCGTCATCGGCGACAAGGCCGCGGCCAAGCTCGGCGTGGGCATCGGCGACAAGCTGACCTTCGTCGCCCCGGAAGTCACCGTGACCCCGGCCGGCATGTTTCCGCGCATGAAGCGCTTTACCGTGGTCGGCACCTTCCACGTCGGCGCTGGCGAGATCGACGGCTACCTCGGCCTGACCAACCTCACCGACCTGGCGCGTCTGCATCGCTGGAAGCCGGATCAGGTGCAGGGCCTGCGCCTGAAGTTCAACGATTTGTTCGACGCCCCGCGCGGCGCCTGGGAAATCGCCCAGCACCTGGGTGAAAGCCAGTACTACGCCCGCGACTGGACCCGTACCCACGGCAACCTGTACCAGGCCATCCGCATGGAAAAAGCCATGATCGGCCTGCTGTTGCTGCTGATCGTCGCCGTGGCGGCCTTCAACATCATCTCCACCCTGGTGATGGTGGTGAACGACAAGAAGGGCGACATCGCCATCCTGCGCACCTTGGGCGCCACGCCGGGGCAGATCATGGCGATCTTCATGGTGCAGGGCACGGTGATCGGCGTGGTCGGCACCTTGATCGGCACCGCGCTGGGCATTCTGGCTGCGCTCAACGTCAGCGCTGCCATCGCCGGCCTCGAAACCCTGATCGGCCACAAGTTTCTCAACGCCGACGTCTACTTCATCGATTACTTGCCGTCCCAGGTTCAGGCCCAGGACGTGCTGATGGTGGGCGGCGCCGCGTTGGTCCTGAGTTTCCTTGCCACCCTGTATCCAGCCTGGCGCGCGGCACGTACCCAGCCAGCACAGGCCTTACGTTATGAGTGAATCGGGCATGAGTGAAAAAGCAATCCTGAGCTGCCGCAACCTGGGCAAGTCCTACGAGGAAGGTCCGGAATCGGTGGTGGTGTTGTCCAACCTGCAACTTGAGCTGCACCCCGGCGAGCGCGTGGCGATCGTCGGCAGTTCCGGTTCCGGCAAAAGTACCTTGCTCAACCTGTTGGGCGGCCTCGATACGCCGTCCCAGGGCAGCGTGTGGCTGGCCGGCGAAGAACTCTCGGCCCTCGGCGAAAAGGCCCGCGGCCAACTGCGCAACCGTTCGTTGGGTTTCGTGTACCAGTTCCACCACCTGTTGCCGGAGTTCACCGCCCTGGAAAACGTGTGCATGCCGCTGCTGATCGGCAAGACCGCGATCCCAGAGGCGCGCCAGCGTGCCAAGGCTTTGCTGGAGCGCGTTGGCCTCGGCCATCGCCTGGAGCACAAACCGGCCGAATTGTCTGGCGGTGAGCGCCAGCGTGTGGCGATTGCCCGTGCCCTGGTGAACAACCCGGGCCTGGTGATGCTCGACGAGCCGACCGGCAACCTCGATTCCCACACCGCCCAGGGCATCAAGGACTTGATGCTCGAACTGAGCACCCAGATGCGTACCGCGTTCCTGGTGGTGACCCATGACATGAGCATGGCCCGGCAGATGGACCGCGTACTGCACCTGCAGGAAGGTCATCTGGTCGCCATCTGACCTGTTTCAAGCCCGGTGCATGACGCCGGGTTTTTTCATTTTTTCAGGCGGTGCAAGCGAATGTTCAGACCGTTATCGATTTTCATCGGCACGCGCTATACCCGCGCCAAGCGCCGCAACCGTTTTGTTTCGTTTATCTCGATGACCTCGATGATCGGCCTCGCCCTGGGCGTGCTGGCGATGATCGTGGTGTTGTCGGTGATGAATGGCTTTCAACGCGAAATGAGCTCGCGCATCCTCGGCATGGTGCCTCACGCCACCATCGTCGGCGTGAATCCGATCGACAACTGGCAGCCGGTGGCTGCGGCGGCGATGAAGAATCCCGAAGTGACTGCCGCAGTACCGTTCACGCAGATGGACGGTATGTTCTCCTACAAGGGCGCGATGCAGCCGATCGAGATCAGCGGCGTCGACCCGGCCCAGGAAGGCAAGGTGTCGATCGTGGCCCAGCATATCGTCCAGGGCAAACTGGAAGACTTGAAACCCGGCGAGTTCGGCGTGGTGGTCGGTGAAATCACCGCGCGGCGCTTTCGCCTGAACGTGGGCGACAAGCTGACCCTGATCGTCCCGGAAATCAGCAGTGCGCCGGGTGGCATCACCCCGCGCATGCAGCGATTGAACGTGGTCGGTATCTTCAAGGTCGGCGCCGAGCTGGACGGTTCGATGGCGTTGATCCATATGGCCGACGCCGCAGAAATTCAGCATTGGCAGCCGAACCAGGTGCAGAGCGTGCGCCTGGCGGTGAAGGACTTGTACGCGGCGCCCAAGGTCTCGGCGGACATCGCCGCCAGCCTCGGTGCGGCCTACAAGGCGGATGACTGGACCCACACCCAGGGCAGTCTGTTCAGCGCGATGAAGATGGAAAAAACCATGATCGGCCTGCTGTTGCTGATGATCGTCGCGGTGGCGGCGTTCAACATCATTGCCACGTTGATCATGGTGGTGAACGACAAGGGCGCGGACATCGCGATCCTGCGGACCATCGGCGCCACGCCACGGCAGATCATGGCGATCTTCATGGTGCAGGGCACGGTGATCGGTATCATCGGCACCCTGATCGGCGGTGTGCTGGGCGTGATTGCGGCGCTCAACGTCAGTGAGCTGGTGGGTTGGCTGGAGCGCGTGAGCGGGCAGCATATCTTCAGTTCGGACGTGTACTTCGTCAGCAACCTGCCCTCGCAATTGCAGGGTGGGGATGTGCTGCTGATCTGCTCGGCCGGGTTTGTGTTGAGCTTTTTGGCCACGGTTTACCCGGCGTATCGGGCGGCGAAGATCGAGCCGGCGCATGCCCTCAGGTATTCGTAGGATTTAAGACCGCTATCGGGAGCAAGCCCCTCCCACATTTTGATCTGTGAATACATTCAAAATGTGGGAGGGAGCTTGCTCCCGATAGCGCCGGCACAGCTTGCATCAACCCCCCCTGGCAACTCGATCACAAACCGCGTCCACCCCGGCTCAGACTCGCAATAAATCCGCCCGCCATGTGCCCGCACAATCGACTGGGTAATCGCCAGCCCCAGCCCCGCGTGTTCACTGCTGCCTTCATGCCGCGCCGGGTCGGCCCGGTAGAAGCGGTCGAACAACCGCGGTAACACCTCCGCGGGAATGCCTTCGCCACTGTTCTCCACTGTCAGCGTCACGCCTTGTGCGCCCTGCGCCAGAAGCACCCGTACTTCGCCGCCCGCGGGCGTAAAACGCAGCGCGTTATCCAGCAGGTTCGACAATGCCCGGCGCAACATGCCGCGATCGCCGGTTGTGTGAGCCATACCCTCGCGCACCAGGCTGACGTGCGCGTCTTCCGCCAGCAAGACGAAGAACTCCAGCAGCGCGTCCACTTCATCCGCGAGCTTCAACGGTTCGCGCGTGGGCGCCAACAGCCCGTGATCGGCCTTGGCCAGGTACAACATGTCGTTCACCAACTGCGCCATCCACTGCAACTCTTCCAGATTGCTGTGCAGCGCCTCGCGGTAATCCTCCAGCGGGCGCGGCTGGGTGAGGATGACTTGGGTGTGGGTCAACAAGTTCGACAGGGGCGTGCGCAGTTCGTGGGCGATATCGGCGGAGAACGCCGAGAGGCGCTGGAACGCGTCGTCCAGTCGGCCCAGCATGGCGTTGAAGGCCTGGGCCAGTTCCGCCAGTTCCACCGGCATGCCCTGCTCGGGCAAACGCTGGGTCAGGGAGTGGGCCGACACGCTGGCGGCCACTTCGCCCATGCGCCGCAACGGTCGCAGCCCGCTGCGCGCCGCCCAGGCGCCGAGCAGCGCGGTGGCCAGGGCCGAGAGGCTGACCGTGAGCCAGATCAAATGCTGCATGCGTTGCAGGAAGTGCTGATGGTGGGTGATGTCGAGCATCAGGCTCAGTTGCGGCGAGTCGGGTTGGCCCGGCCTTAGCGGCGCGTTGTACACGCGGTAGTCGATGCCGGCGTTTTGCAGGCTGTGCAGGCCGGGCGACTCGGGCAGGACAATGGCCGGCGCGCCGTCAAACCAGCGCTGGCCGGCGGCGGTGATGCGTACTGCGAGGTCGGGCTGACGATTGAACTCGGCGCGCAGTTGCGCTTCGCGCTGGGCGAATAGCTGCGGTGAGTCGACGCCCTGCAAGGTGCTGCGCAGCGCCACCAGTTTGCTTTCGAGCAGTTGCTGGTCCAGCTCGACAAAATGCGCCTCGCTGGCGCGGTTGAACAGCACGCCGGCGAGCAACGAGACCACCGCGGTGCAGGCCGCAAACAGCAGGGCCAGGCGGCTGGCCAGGGACAGACGCTTGATCAACTGCATCGTTCCTCCAGCACATAACCCATGCCGCGCACGGTGTGGATGAGTTTATTGGGGAAGTTGTCGTCGATTTTCAGGCGTAGGCGGCGGATCGCCACTTCGATGATGTTGGTGTCGCTGTCAAAGTTCATGTCCCACACCTGGGACGCGATCAGCGACTTGGGCAGCACTTCGCCCTGGCGCCGCAGCAGCAGTTCGAGCAGGGCGAACTCCTTGGCGGTGAGGTCGATGCGCTGGCCGTCGCGCTCGACGCGGCGGCGGATCAGGTCCAGGCGCAGGTCGGCCAGTTGCAGGGTGGTTTCCTGTGGTGCGCTGCTGCCACGGCGCAACAGGCTGCGCACCCGCGCAAGCAGTTCGGAGAAGGCGAACGGCTTGACCAGATAATCGTCGGCGCCCAGTTCCAGGCCGTGTACGCGGTCTTCCACTGCGTCGCGGGCGGTGAGAAACAGCACCGGGACGTCGAGGCCGGCGCTGCGCACGGCCTGTAGGATCTGCCAACCATTGCGACCGGGCAGCATCACATCGAGGATCAGCAGGTCGTAATCGCCGGTCAGCGCCAAGTGTTGGCCGCTGGTGCCGTCGGCCACCAGCTCGGTGGTAAAACCGGCTTCGGTCAGGCCTTGGCGCAGGTAATGGCCGGTTTTGGGTTGGTCTTCGACGATCAGCAGTTTCATGGGCAGCTCTTGGCGGCGGGTCACGTCAGGCTTTATACCGTGGTGGCCAGGGGAGGGGCGCAACCTGACAAAGTTGTAATCTAGCAGTCAGCTGGCTGGCAGCGCTGCAATCTTAGAGTGCTCCTCAGACTGATCCCACACCTTTGGAGAATTGAGATGGCGTTGCGTACCCCCTTGTTGTTGGCGGGCTGCCTGTTGGCGTTGAGTGTCGGAGCAATGGCCGGCCCGGCCCACACCTATGCGTTCGGCCAGCCGGCATCTGTCGATAAGGCCACGCGCACCGTGGAAGTGGTGCTGCAGGATATGTCCTTTTCGCCCAAGTCCCTGGACGTAAAGGCCGGTGAGACCGTGCGCTTTGTGCTGGTCAACAAAGGCCAGTTGCTCCATGAGTTCAACCTGGGCGATGCGGCCATGCATGCGGAGCATCAGAAGCAAATGATGCAGATGCAGGCCAGCGGCATGCTGAACGCCACCGGCATGGGCAAGATGGACCACGGCGCCATGGAGCACGGCGATATGGGCAATATGGGCAATATGGGCGGGATGAAGCACGATGATCCCAACAGTGTTCTGGTCGGACCGGGTAAAACCGCTGAGTTGACCTGGACCTTCAGCAAAGCCACCGGGTTGGAGTTTGCCTGCAATATTCCCGGGCACTACCAGGCGGGCATGGTCGGCAAGATCAACGTCGATTGAGCCGCTGCGGCGATTGACGGTGTCGATGCGGCGGTTGTTAGAGGCGGGGGCAAAGGCTGGTAGACTGGTGGGGTTAATTTAGCCAGGTTTCCGCCATGCATCCCGCAGCCGAACATTCGCCGCTGGGCAAGTCCAGTGAATACATCTCCACCTACACCCCTTCGTTGCTGTTCCCGATTCCACGCGCCGCGAAATGGGCCGAGTTGGGCCTGAGCGCCGAGACCCTGCCGTACACGGGCGTGGATTTCTGGAACTGCTTCGAACTGTCCTGGCTGCTGCCGTCGGGCAAGCCGGTGGTGGCCATCGGTGAGTTCAGCATTGCGGCCGACTCGCCGAATATCATCGAGTCCAAGTCCTTCAAGCTGTACCTCAACTCGCTGAACCAGACCGTGTTTGCTGATACGCAAAGTCTGGAGGCGACGTTGCGCACCGACCTCAGCGCTGCTGCCGGCAAGCCGGTGGGCGTGCGCGTGCGCAGCCTGGCCGAGGTTGAAGCCGAAGGCGTGGTGGCGTTGCCGGGAGTGTGCATCGATGACCTGGATATTAGCGTCAGCAACTACGAACATCCGCGTCCGGAACTGCTGCGTTGCGATGACTCGCGCATTGTCGAGGAGAGCGTGTACAGCCACCTGCTCAAATCCAACTGCCCGGTCACTAGCCAGCCCGACTGGGGCAGCGTGGCCGTGCAATACCGCGGCGCACAGCTGGATCACGCCAGCCTGTTGGAGTATTTGGTGAGCTTTCGCCAGCACTCGGACTTCCATGAGCAGTGCGTGGAGCGGATCTTCCTGGACCTGCAGCGCCTGCTGAAGCCGGAGAAGTTGACGGTATATGCGCGGTATGTGCGGCGGGGCGGGTTGGATATCAACCCGTATCGCAGTACTGAGGCGGTGCCGTTCCAGAACCTGCGCCTGGCGCGCCAGTAACCTTTACACAAACCCAATGTGGGAGGGGGCTTGCCCCCGATAGCGGAGTGTCAGTCACAGTCTCTGTGCCTGACCCACTGCTATCGGGGGCAAGCCCCCTCCCACATTTTGGTTCTGTGCTTGGTTTGGGCTCGGGTTAAATGCCGATGTTGCCCAGGGTGATCACGATATTGCGCAGCGTCCCGGCAATGCCCGGGTGGTCCAGCTCGAAACCTTCTACCGCCCGGTTCACATCGTCTACGATGCTGGGCGGCTGGGTGGCCGGTTCCAGTTCAAGTTGTACTTCAAACTTGGCCAGCAAGGCTTCCAGCGCTTCACGTTTTTCGGCTGGCAGCGGTGGTTCCTGGTCCAGTTGCTCGCGCAGGATGTTGACCTGTTCTTGCAGTTTTTCGCGGGCAGGCATGGTGTTGTTCCTTTTATCGATAGGCACTGGCATAGACCACGGCACGCCGAGAAAGGTCTACGAGAGGAGCTGTAGATTAATCTACCGGCGCCGTCTGTGCATGATCTCAATCAGGGCTTTTCGCCTTTGAGCTGGCGCAGGCTGATGTCTGCCAGGCAGGTGCCGAGCTCGCCGAGGTGATCGATCACCGAATGCACCCCCAGCCCATACAGCGCCACGGTGGCCTTGCCGCGTTTGTATTCGCGTTGTTGGTCGGTCAGTGCCTGCCATTGCTCGGGCGCCAGGCCGCACAGCGAACCGCAGGACGCCAGGCCGATAGTCCACAGCCCGGCATTCAGGCCCGATTGCAGCAGGCGCGGCTCGCCGCTGACCAGCACGCAGCCTTCCAGGCGTTCGATGTTCAATTCCATCAAGGCTTGCCAGCATGCATGAGGGGCGGGCCAGCGGATGGTTGAGGGCGCTGCGGCCCTGAGCCAATCGGGCAACGCGGCGGTCAGTGGGGCTGTTACCGAGGGCGGCAGCTCATCCAGCCAGGCGCAGGGCACGCCTTGTTCCTTGAGGCTGCGCAGGACCTTCAGCGCACCTGGCGTGGCTTCGGCGTGCGGGGAGGGTGAATCGGTGCGCGCCTGGGAACCGAAATCGACCAGGCAGCCACTCAGGCCAAACAACACGGCGGTCAAGGTGGGGGCAGTGGCGACGGCAATCTCGGCGTGAGGCATTTCGACATCCCTGAAATAGCTACGACGCTATCGAAGTGGCGTGACAAGTCCGTGACAGTTTGTAGGAATTTTGTACATTTTCCGTATGTCGTTTCCTGGCAGCTGCCTAAAAGGACACTTCCGTCATATACTGGCGCCTTATTCAGGGCATAGCGCCCATGACAGACTATTCAAGGAGCAAAAGCTATGCGCTGGAGCCACTACTTCGCTCAGTTTTCGGTGTGTGCCGCTATCCTGATGGCCCCTTTCGCCGCACAGGCCGCGTCGGAAGATGATCCATGGGAAAGCATCAACCGCCCGATCTTCACCTTCAACGACACCGTTGATACCTACGCCCTCAAACCATTGGCCCAAGGCTATCAGTTTGTGACCCCGCAATTCGTGCAGGACGGCGTGCACAACTTCTTCCGCAATATCGGCGATGTCGGCAACCTG
The DNA here is from genome assembly GCF_023651955.1 of Pseudomonas sp. Y39-6. NCBI lineage: Bacteria > Pseudomonadati > Pseudomonadota > Gammaproteobacteria > Pseudomonadales > Pseudomonadaceae > Pseudomonas > Pseudomonas sp. Y39-6. Next base: position 1,897,009 of record NZ_CP069594.1, read on the forward strand.
GCCAACAACGTGCTGCAACTCAAGCCACACGCGGCCGGCGTGGACACTGCCCGCCTGTTGATGAACACCACCTTCGGCGTGCTGGGCTTTATCGACGTCGGCACCAAAATGGGGCTGCACCGCAGCGATGAAGACTTCGGCCAGACCCTCGGTTACTGGGGCGTCGGCAGCGGTCCTTACGTGATGCTGCCGCTGCTGGGCCCAAGCACCCTGCGCGACGCACCGTCCAAATACGTGGACAGCTACACCCAACCGTACCGCTACATGAACGACATCGGCTGGCGCAACAGCACCTTCGGCCTGAACATCGTCGACACCCGTGCCAGCCTGCTCGACAGCGAGAAGTTGATCACCGGCGACAAGTACACCTTCATCCGCAACGCCTACCTGCAGAACCGCGAGTTCAAGGTCAAGGACGGCAAGGTTGTCGACGACTTCTAGGTCGAGACCTCTTGAAACGAAAAAAGGCGACCATGTGGTCGCCTTTTTTGTGCGCGGGTATTAGCGCATTTTCAGGATCTTCAGCCCCAGATGCTGGCCGTCGCCCTCGTTCCTCGCCCATACCACCTGAGTGTCCGCTTCCAGGCCCGCGAGGGCCGCGTGCTCCGACTCGATACGCACGGTCAGCAGATCGCCCACCGTGAACTGGCGAGGTGCCTGCACCTGCATGCCGGAGCTGGAGAGGTCCACGCAAACCCCGTCAATTTCTTGCCCGGCATGGATCAAAGAGACATTGGCATCCACTCGCATGCGGATGAAATCGCGCTTTTCAGCGTAGTCGCGCTCGTGTTCGCTCACAGCTTCCATCCTTACTTTGTGTTGTGGTGATGGCTGTTCTTATAACTCCCGGTGATTTGCGATGTAAAGACGTTCGGCGACCATCGGCATGAGCTTGAAACCCCTGTCGGATGGGAGTACCGTCTGCGCCTTAGAAGGGCACCTCTGCTTTACCTTTGTGCGTGGGCAAAAAGCCTATGCTTTGTAGGACAGAGAGGCTAGAAAGCGAATCCAGTAGCGTGAGCCCGGCCATTGCCGAGCCGCCTACGCCAACCTAATTCTGGCGCCGTTTGCCCACATGCCAAAAACCAGTGCCACGCTGCTGATAATCGATGACGACGAAGTAGTGCGCGCAAGCCTTGCGGCCTATTTGGAAGACAGTGGCTTCAGCGTCCTGCAGGCCAGCAATGGCCAACAGGGTCTCCAGGTATTCGAGCGCGACAAGCCCGACCTCGTGATCTGCGATCTGCGCATGCCCCAGATGGGCGGCCTCGAACTGATTCGCCAGGTGACCGAGCTTGCTCCGCAGACGCCGGTGATTGTCGTGTCCGGTGCCGGGGTGATGAACGATGCCGTCGAGGCCCTGCGCCTGGGCGCCGCCGACTACCTGATCAAGCCCCTGGAAGACCTGGCGGTGCTGGAGCACTCGGTGCGCCGCGCCCTGGATCGCGCACGCCTGCTGGTGGAAAACCAGCGCTACCGCGAAAAGCTCGAAACCGCCAACCGCGAACTCGAAGCCAGCCTGAACCTGCTCCAGGAAGACCAGAACGCCGGTCGCCAGGTGCAGATGAACATGCTGCCGGTCAGCCCGTGGACCATCGATGAGTTCAAGTTTGCGCACCAGATCATCCCGTCGCTGTACCTGTCGGGTGATTTTGTCGACTATTTCCGCGTAGATGAGCGGCGGGTGGCGTTTTATCTGGCCGACGTGTCCGGCCACGGCGCGTCCTCGGCATTTGTCACCGTGTTGTTGAAGTTCATGACCACACGGCTGCTGTTCGAATCCAAGCGCAATGGCACCTTGCCGGAGTTCACCCCCTCCGAGGTGCTGGGCCACATCAACCGAGGCCTGATCAGCTGCAAGCTGGGCAAGCACGTGACGATGGTGGGCGGCGTGATTGATGAAGAAACCGGTCTTTTGACCTACAGCATCGGCGGTCACCTGCCGATGCCGGTTTTATACACTCCTGACAGTGTGCGCTACCTGGAAGGGCGTGGTCTGCCCGTCGGCTTGTTCAATGAAGCCACCTACGAAGACCACATCCTGGAGCTGCCGCCGACCTTCAGCCTGACGCTGATGTCCGATGGCATCCTCGACCTTCTTCCAGAGCCTACACTCAAAGAGAAAGAAGCCGCCTTGCCCCAACGGGTCAAGTCGGCGGGCGGCAGCCTGGATGGCCTGCGGCAGGTTTTTGGATTGGCCACGCTAGGGGAGATGCCGGATGATATCGCCCTATTGGTGTTGAGCAGGAATCTTTGATGAGTACCGGAAGAATCCAATTCGCCGAGCAAGACGGGACGTTTGTCCTGAAGTTTGTCGGTGAAGTGCGCCTGACCTTGTGTTCGGCGCTGGATGCAACGATTGAGCGGATCTTCACAGCGCTGAATTTCTCGGCGATCGTGATCGATCTGACCGAAACCCGCAGCATCGATAGCACCACGCTTGGGCTGTTGGCCAAGTTGTCCATTCTGTCTCGGCAGAAGGTCGGCCTGTTGCCCACTGTCGTCACTACCCACGAAGACATCACCCGTCTGCTGCAGTCCATGGGCTTCGATCAAGTGTTCAACATCGTTGACCGCCCGATCCCCTGCCCGGAATGTCTGACCGACCTGCCGTCCCAGGACCAATCCGAGGAAATCGTGCGGATCAAGGTGCTGGAAGCGCACAAAATCCTGATGGGCTTGAACGAGTCCAACCGCGAAGCCTTCCACGACCTCGTCAACGCCCTCGAACGCCACTGATCTCTCCAGGTGTGGGAGGGGGCTTGCTTCCGATTGCGCCAGACCTGTCAGTACATGCCTAACGGATTGACACAAAAAAAGGGCGGAACCCTCACAGGTCCCGCCCTTTTTGCTGCCGCCGCTGTTACAGCTTGGCAGCCAGCAACGCCTCCAGCTTCTCCTGGTCGCGGGCAAACTGACGAATCCCCTCGGCCAGCTTCTCGGTCGCCATCGCATCCTCGTTGGACTCCCAACGGAACTGCGCTTCAGTCAGATGCACCCGCGCTTCACCGGCATGGCCTGGCGACAACTTGCGCTCCAGCTTGCCGGTATCGGCCGCCAGTTTCTCCAGCAGGTCCGGGCTGATGGTCAGGCGATCACAGCCGGCCAGCTCTTCGATCTGGCTCAGGTTGCGGAAACTCGCCCCCATCACCACGGTCTTGTAGCCATTGGCCTTGTAGTAGTTGTAGATGCGCGTCACCGACTGCACGCCCGGATCGTCGGCGCCGGTGTAGTCGTTGCCGTTGGCTTTCTTGTACCAGTCGTAGATACGGCCCACGAACGGCGAAATCAGGAACACGCCCGCTTCGGCGCAGGCCACGGCCTGGGCGAAGGAGAACAGCAGCGTCAGGTTGGTCTGGATGCCTTCTTTTTCCAGCTTCTCCGCCGCGCGGATGCCTTCCCAGGTGGACGCGATCTTGATCAGCACGCGATCACGGCCAACCCCGGCTTTTTCGTACAGGTCGATCAGACGGTGCGCGCGCTTGAGTACGGCGTCAGTGTCGAACGACAGGCGCGCATCCACCTCGGTGGAGATACGACCGGGCACCACTTTCAGGATCTCTTGACCCACCGCCACCGCAAAACGGTCGCTGGCCAGGCCGACATCACCGTTGCAGTCCTTCACGCACTCATCCAGCAACTTGGCATAGCCCGGGATCGACGCGGCCTTGAGCAGCAGGGAAGGGTTGGTGGTGGCATCTTGCGGCTTGAGATTGGCGAGGGCCGCAAAATCGCCGGTATCGGCGACGACGGTGGTGAACTGTTTGAGTTGTTCCAGCTTGGAAGTCATGAGCGTGCTCTGTCCTATGGGTCTGATGACATTACCCGAGCGCTGGCAGGCGCTCAAGGGCGCAAATGCGTTCGATCGTTTGCGAGGGCAACAACCTGAAAACAGCCGTTTGAATGACTGGCCTTGCTGGTAAATAGGAGGGCAAAATCGCCCGCAGGTTCAACCCAACAGCTCGATGAACACCGCGATCAACCTGTGGGCGCCGGTTTCACCGGCCCTCCAACAACTCCGCCGCCTGATCCAGCAACGCCAGCGGGTCACTTGCTTTATGAATATCCACCGACAACAACTGCCGGAACTTGCGCGCCCCAGGGAAACCCGTGCCCAACCCCAGCACATGCCGCGTAATGTGATGCATCGAGCCACCGCTTGCCAAATGCTCCGCGATATAAGGCCGCAACTGCGCCAACGCCTCTGCCCGACTGATCACCGGCCGCGTGCTGCCAAACAACTGCTGATCCACCTCTGCCAGTAAATACGGATTGTGATAAGCCTCCCGGCCCAGCATCACCCCGTCAAACGTCTGCAAATGCTCATGGCACTGCTCCAGCGTCTTGATCCCGCCGTTGAGAATAATCTCCAACTCGGCAAAATCCCGCTTCAACTGCGCCGCCACGTCATAACGCAACGGCGGAATGTCGCGATTCTCCTTCGGCGACAACCCCTCCAGAATCGCAATCCGCGCATGCACGGTAAAACTGGTACACCCCGCGTCCTTCACCTGCCCGACGAAATCGCACAATTGCGCATAACTGTCCCGCCCATTGATCCCGATACGGTGCTTCACCGTCACCGGAATCGACACTGCATCGCGCATCGCCTTCACACAGTCCGCCACCAACGCCGGATGGCCCATCAGACACGCGCCGATCATATTGTTCTGCACCCGATCGCTGGGGCAGCCGACGTTCAGGTTCACTTCATCGTAACCGGCAGCCTCGGCCATTCGGGCACAGGCGGCCAGATCGGCGGGGACACTGCCGCCCAGTTGAAGCGCAAGAGGGTGCTCGGCGTCGTTGTGGCGCAGGAAGCGCTCGTGATCGCCGTGGAGGATCGCGCCGGTGGTAACCATCTCGGTGTAGAGCAGGGCGTGTTTGGAGAGCAGGCGCAGGAAGAACCGGCAGTGGCGGTCGGTCCAGTCCATCATGGGTGCAACGCTAAAGCGCCGAGACAGTGCGGGGCTTGATTCTGCTGGGCTAAAGCTCTGTTTTTGAATCATTTTACTCAACGTGTATTCGGCAGGTTTTAGGGCGTTTTCAGGCCTTTTTTAAGGCTCGGTGGTACGATGTACCACCCAAAAACTGACGCGTACCACTTTCGATATGGCGACTATCAGGGCAAGAAAACTGGCGGATGGGACTGTGAGCTACACGGCTCAGATCCGCATCAAGCGCGACGGAGTGCAAGTCTACCAAGAGAGCCAGACCTTCGCCCGAAAACAGGCCGCCCAGGCCTGGGCGCGTAAGCGAGAGTCAGAGCTGGATCAGCCTGGTGCGATCGAGCGGGCAAACCGTAAGGACGTCACCGTCAAAGAAATGATCGAGCAGTATCTGTTGGAAGTGGAGAAGGCCCGTCCGCTGGGCAAAACCAAGAAGGCCACGCTCGAAGCCATCGGCAAGATGGACATCGGCAAGCTGAACGATACAGACATCAATACCCAACGCCTGGTCGACTTCGCCCTTTGGCGCATGAGCAAGGAGGGCGGCGGGGTCCAACCCCAGACCGCCGGAAACGACCTGGCGCACCTCGGCGCTGTTCTGGCGATTGCCAAAGACGCATGGGGTTACCAGGTCGATCCACTCGCGATGAGCGGCGCCCGACGAGTGCTACGGAAACTCGGCTACAACCTCAAAAGCCGTGAGCGTGAACGCCGGCCGACGTTGGACGAGCTGGGAAAGGTACTGACGCACTACCAAGCCATGCAGGCTCGGCGCCCGACCGTCACTAATATGCTGAAGGTCGTGGGTTTTGCCCTGTTCTCCACGCGCCGGCTGGATGAAATAACCCGTATCCGCTGGGCGGACGTCGACGAGCCCGGCCAGCGGGTTCTGGTGCGCGACATGAAGAACCCTGGGCAGAAGATCGGCAACGACGTTTGGTGCTACCTGCCGGACGAGGCGTGGCAGATCCTCCAAACAATGCCGAAGGCCGGCGAAGACATATTCCCCTACAGCCCTGAATCTATCTCCACCTCCTGGGCGAAAGCCTGCAAGTTTTTGAACATCGCGGACCTGCACTTTCACGACCTTCGACATGAAGGCGTCAGCCGCCTGTTTGAGATGGACTGGGACATTCCGCGTGTGGCTAGTGTTTCCGGCCACCGGGATTGGAACTCGATGCGTCGATACACCCACCTGCGCGGCAAGGGTGACCGCTACGTGGGCTGGGAATGGCACGAGAAAATCCTGAGGGCGCCCGTCCAACTGGGCGCCGCATCACAGAAGTGGCTTAAAAGGCGTGTTTTAACCCGTTGAGCTGGTTGTGCTCTTTAACCGCGGCGGCGCGCTGTCGATCTAGATATTCGGCCAGGTCAGTGAGATGGACGCCCTTGGCCGACTTCTGGCTCGGCTCCAGGCGTGTGATGGGGATCTTGATCTGACCACTCATCACCTTGCGTTGGAACATTTCCGGCGTCAGGTGCGTGAAGTAATCCCGGCAAACCTGCTCCAGCGAGATGATTGCCTGACCGTCGTATTGGGCCATCAGGATAAAGGCTGTGTTCATGATGGACCCCTTCACATCCGAAACGATTGGTGAATGAGCGCTGGCTGAGCCTTATGTTCTGCGGGTTTTGCCCTGTCCGCCTGAATCTCGCACACGAACCGGTGCCGTTCACGGTTGGGCGCAGTCAGTGTCTCGGTCAGTTCATTGGCGACGTCGATGCACCGCTCATAGGCATAAGGTCCTGTCCAGCTCTCTACCCTTATCACCTGGCAGTCCGTGCGCGTTGCATCTGCGCACAGATACAGAATTAGGAAGACCGTCATATTCCGTCTCCCGGAAAACCTGGAAAGGCATCGTTGGCATCGAGTTCGGCATAAGCGAATACCTTCCAATGCGAGCCACGCCGAAGGTAGTGGCCGAGCATCCAGTGGATGACAGCGGCCTGTTCATCTTCACTACGTTCACCAATGCAGTGACCTTGCTTCCGCAATAGCTCGGCTGTATTGGCTAACTTGGTATGAGGAACACCAAGGATGTAGCGCAGTTCGGCGGTCAGTACCAGCGGCTCCAATATCGGTGTTGCTGGCTCAAAAGGGTCGAGAGTACGAGGAAGGCTCGGATTTTTATCTGAATGCATGGTGCTTCTCCTTTTTGGCGGTTGGGGAGTTGCAGCTCCCCGTGTCCCGTTTGTGTTTGGTATCAGCGCGCGTATCGACGCGTTTTGTTTTGTTTGGCTGCTTCGCGCTCGGCCATGAATGCAGCCCATTCCGCCGATTTGCTCTGCTGACGGATGCGGCTACAGGCGCCGTGCTTGCGGGTGGAGCGTGCCTTGCCGCAGATGTCGCAGCGGCTGGGCAAGTCCAACCGGTGGCTGGCCATAGCGGGGCGGGTTCGGATTCTTGGGTCCATCAGTTCCCTCCCATGAGCATGCGCGTCAGTGCATTGGGCTGGCCGTCTGGAGTCAGCTTGTGGAGTGGTTGTGTGACACTACGGCCGTTCCCGGCGCGCAGGGTTGCAACATTGCCTTCGATGGCGACGATCACGCCTGTACGAGCGCTCAAACGATATTCCCGACCGCCACCGCTCATTTCAACGTAGCTGACCGTGTCGCCGATAGCCAACGGGGTTGTGGTAGCCTTTGCGGTGCCGCCTTGGGGTTGATTCACTTGCATGGTGCTTCTCCTTTGGGTGGTCGGTGTCGAGGGGTTGCAGCCCCTCGACACCACCTTCTTATCGGCTTTCGCCGGTTGGGTTTTGCTTGCGCACCAGGTGCAGCAGCAGGTTCTCAAATTCAACAACCTCATCAGTTGCTGACTGCCATTCCAGGACTGCCTGGATCTGTTCCCGGCTGCACTCCAGCACGAGGATTTCTTTATCGCTTGCCGCACGAACCTCCAGGATCGCGACCAACCCAGCGGGGTCGTAGGCTTCGGCGTGAACAATCTTCCCGGACTCGTTGAACCAGGCCTTCAGCTCTTTCAGATGTAGTAGGCGGTTGGTTTCCCCCTTTTCGCCGTCGCTGGTGATGACTTGTACGTGCATGGTGCTTCTCCTTTGGGTGGTGGCCGGCGTTGCAGCGCCTGGCGGGTTTTGCTGTTGATTGGTCAGGCCTGGAAGTGCCAGCACTTCACGATGGGTTGCTTGGTGATGACTGCGTTGCTGGTCTTGGCCTGGTGAGCCCGTACCGCGCTGTCAGTGGCTTTGTTGATGTCGAGCAGCTTCCGGGAGCGGGAGTCTTTCAGGCGCTCGCGCAGCTCGCTGACGTCGGCGATCTTCTGGCGATGCTCGGCCGCGCACTTCACAAAGTCGTTGAGGTTGATGGCGATGATGTTGTCTTTCTTGCTGTGATTGACCACCGGGCCGTCGGCGTCGAGACCCTCGAGGTATTCGTACACTTCCCAGAATTCGGCCACCACGGGGTGGTCGGAGCTGATTGAAGACTGGCGCTCGATCGCCATGCGAATAATCTGAGTGCGGGTGTGGCTGATCTGCGGTTCAGTCAGAGGGACCACCATGCACAGGCAGTCGAGCAGGGCGAGCAACTGGGCGTGGTTCTTGTTGATCCGCTCCACGCGGATGTAACCGCGCAGCTTGTTGCCGCACTGGTGGCAATCGCTTTGCTCGTCGTGAAACGGGGTCTCGCAGGCGAAGCAATGCGAATGCAGATTGCGCAATTTCGCCTCGTAGCCAGGGATGCGCTGGGCGAATAGGTCCATCACTTCCAGCTCTTTGCGAACGGCCTGTAGAACAAAATTGCTAAGTGTCGAGCCTTCCAGGGCGTTTAGTCGGTCTGCCGCCGCGCGGCTCTTAGGCGTCACGTTCGGGCGCACAAAATGCAGTTTTACGATCCGGGTCATGATCGCTTCAGACGCCACGACAGGGGCGTTCTGGCTGATGGCGATCGTGCCGCGAAATGGGGGCTCGTAGGTCTCGTTGCCGGCGGTTTTAACGCCCTTGGTCGCGAGCGTACCTCCGCCGTAGTAGTCTTTAAGTTCGTCCCACTCAAAGGTCTTGGCGTGGGCCTTGTCGTCGCCGCTGCGGTCAGATTCCAGCAGCACGATGGGCATGCCGGAGACCTGACCCATCAAGCGGCTGCGGCCGGCCTTGGTGGATTTGGACGGATCGAACCCTTCGTAACCGTCCCGGCCCGCCAGTTTCCAGAGCAGGGTGAGCAAGGTGGTCTTGCCGGCGCCGGCTTCGCCCGTGGCCTCAAGAAACGGAAACGATTGGTACCGAGCGCGGATCTGTTCGGCGAACAGTGAGCCAAACCAGAAAGTCAGTGCGACGATGCCCTGCGCGCCGAAGCACTGCCACAGAAGTCCCAACCACTGCTGATCGTATTTTTTGCCATCCTTCTCCAGATCGATCTTCACACCCTTTTGCAGGGTCTTGAGTTTCAGCTTGCCCATCTCAAAAAACTCCTCTTCGTTGATATGGATGACCTGGCCCTCGCGGACGGCGACGTCGTTGAACACGTAGCAGTGGTATTCCTTGCTGTAGCCCACGTAATCGATGGTCTGAACGGTCTTGATACCGAAAAGCTGGTCTTTCATGAGTTTGTCCAACTGTTGTCCACTGCCGGTGAACACGGCCCCGGCGCCCATGCCGAGAAGTCTTTTTTTGAATTCGCTGGCGGCGGCGACCTGACCGCCGGTGAAGGTGTTTTTCACGGAGCCACCGTCGTGCGGGAAGTCGACGCGGAAGAAGTACCAAGACTCGTCGGTGATCTCGTTGCGTTGGAAATAGAGGGCCTTGGGGTAGCAGTTGGCGATTTCGACGACGCAGCCGGCCACGTTCAGCGCTTTCTCCCGGAGCTGCTTTTCGTTCAGCACCTGGGCTTCTTGGTCATCGCTTTTATCCAGTGCCTGTTTGGCGCTGTTGTATTTCGCGATATCCAATTTCCACCAGTACAGGCGGGAGTCGAAACAGAAGTGGAACTCCTCCCGCTCCCTCCACTGGTACATGAGCATTGCCTTGTCGCCGGCACTCTCTGCAATCAGCAGGGCGCCCTGGTGACGGGCTTCCTTCAGGTCTTTTTCGATACGCTCTGCACGGGCTTTTTCGTCGTCAATAAATGCCCAGCGCTGATGCAGATCGTTCCAATCGACCTTGCGTGCATCCGGCTGTGAGACCTGGGCGGCGTCGCAGGTAAAGCCGAGTTCGCGAGCACGTTTGACCCAGCTACGTGTGTATTTGTGAGCGCCTGGCTCGTTGTCCAAGGCCCAAACCAACTTGGGTGTTTTACCGCCGCGCGCGGTGACGAGTGCCTTCAGCGACTCTTCTGGAAACGCGTTTGACGACAGGGCGGCAACAGCAGAGATACCGTTCTGAACGAGCGCGATGGCATCGAAAATGCCTTCAACAATCCACAGCTCGTCTACCTCCAGCAGGTCCAGGCAAGGCGGGCACCACCAATGCCCCCTGTAGCTCTTGAGAGGCTGGAAGCGGGCCTTCTTCTTGCCGAAGCGGGAAGGCTGGTCAATCAAGCGCTCCCAGTACCCACCATGCTCCAGGGGAAAGCGGACGGTTGCTGAGCCGATGTTCAGGTCGCGATCGAAGTAGCTCTCCTGGGTGTACCAGCCCTCAAGCAGCTCGACGCGAAAACCTCGGGCAAACGACAGGTACGCCTTGGCACTGGCAGCAGGCTGATCACTGGTGGCCGGCGCACGCTTGCTCCAGTCGTCGAACAGGTCCGGGTACAGCTCCTTGGTCGGAGCCATGTACCGGCATTTTTCCTCGCGGCCACAGCGTATGAACCAAGGTTCGTCGTGGCGGGAAAACAGGCGTTTCTGATTGCACTGCGGGCAGGTGCCCTTGCGCATGTAGTGCGTGCCGACCATGTGCTGCAGGCCGTAATCAGATTCCAGGCGCTGAAGTACATCAGCGCGGATCTGTTGCTCCATGGGCTTGCGATTCACTGCGCATGCTCCGCAACAGCCACGACGAGCTGCTTTTTCAGCTCGCTGCGCGTCTTGCAGATGCCGGCCAGGTAGGGCAAGTCCTCAAGCACCTTCGGTGCCCGCTGACCGCTCGGCACATTCCGGTAGCGATCGGAGTACCAAATATCAGCCATGGTGACTTCGTACTGAGTGGTCAACCACAGCAGGTATTGCTGCGCCTGCTGTTCGTCCAGCTCCAGTTTTATGGTGATTTTGCTCATTTCGGCCACCAGTAAGTTGCAAATTTCCCCTACCCACGCGGTGCGGGCATCAATGAGGAATGGGGTTCGGATTAGTGCGGGAGGTTGCGAGTCAGCAGCAGCCGTGTGGGAAGTAAACGTGCTGAAACGGGGTGTCGCTGTTGGGTGCAGTTATCGAGCAGCCAGATGACCGGGCGGTACGCGCCGCTGTTGGGGTGAACGCCAAGCCAGGCAATACGCTTGCAGGTCATGTTCTCGAACTCAGAGACGGCCAACTCAGCGATGCGCTGCACCAGATGCTGAGGGACTTCAAGAGACAGCGTCAGGTACCGGGCGCAGTTGTCGAGCAATTGACTGTCACCGGCCAGATGCTCGCAACGGTGGCGGTAGAGGTAGGCCACCGCCGCTTGTTGCATCGCGGCACGGTAGTCGCTGGTGGGGTTAGTAGTCAGGGGGGTGGTTTTCATACGGTTGTGGCCTCCATTTCCAGCTGGTCCAACAGATCGGGTTGATCGTTGGCGGTTTTCATTGCCTGGCGACGAATGACCACGTCCGCAATCGGCAGCTTTACAGCTGGGTTGGGCATGCCGCTGGGGCTCAGTTCGTGGGTCATTTGAAATTCAGCACGCACCGACCAGCCGCAGGCTTCGTTGGTGCATTGCATGTAGGTGATGCGCAAAAAGATGTGCTGGCCTTCGCTGGTACGGATACGCATGCGGCCGTGGCAATGGGGGCAGACAAGTTTGTAGGTGCTCACTGTACGGTCCCCTTGCTGTGCAACTGGATCGTGGCAAGCACTTCTGAGTGGCGGGCAGACATATAGCGGTTATGGGCAGCGATGATTGCCTCGGCTTCATCCGGCTCAATCACTCCATCGTCCAGCGCCTTGGCGATGATCTGGTCGACGACGCCCCGCTTGGCAGCCGCGTTGACGGAGCGGCTGTAGAGGTCGACGTTGTCCAGCTTCTCTGGCTTCGCCAGGGGAACGAACATGCCTCCGTACAGCGCCGCGATGTACTCCGGAAGGTGCGTAGTTCCTGCGTCCTGTTCCAGGCAGTGGATTTGCTCGTCCGTCAAAGGCCGGCTGCCGGCGTTTTCGTAGATGTGGTTATCGAACTTTTTGAGTTCGTAACCGAGGCGAGCTGCTGCGCATTCACGACCACCTTTGTAGTCATTGATCACAGCGCTCATTACTTGTCGCTTGGTCGCTAGAACTGGGCGTTTCATCTTCTGGTTTCCCCTTGGAGCCAGAGGCCCTAGTTTGTGATCACGCCGTCTTTCTTGATGCCGAGTAAAACGGCGGCGCGATGAGCCTCACCGCGCAGGCACTTTTTCTGCCCGTTCAGTACCGCATACACGGTTGAGGGATGAAGGTCGTACTGAACGGCGAAGTCCTTCACGGACATACCCCTTAGTTCCAGGCGTGTTCTAGCGTCCTGGCACGCTTGCTCGGGTGCGTAGGTGGCGTGCATAGTTCGGATTCGTGTGATTTCGCGTAATGGTGTGATGATACTGGTTCATATATTTGAACCTGTCAATGCTTGAGGTTCAGAAATATGACCATCAGCGTTCGGCTGAAGGAAGAGAGGTTGCGCCTAAAACTCAGCCAGACTGATTTGGGCGCGGCTGGAGGGGTCGGAAAAACCACTCAAATTAATTATGAAAAAGGCGCCGGAAGCCCGGATGCGACTTATTTGGCAGCCGTGGCAGAAAAAGGCGTGGATATTTTTTATGTGGTCACAGGTCAGCGCCTGTCTTTGGAGGACAGAACGCTGTCAACCGATGAAGTGGATATGGTCGAAATCGTGCGTTCTTTGAATGAAGACGACAAAGGCGCAGTGAAGCGGCTCTTACAGGCATTCAACCAGAAACGATAAGGAAGTCTGATGAACCAGGGAAACAAGGTTTTGATATTGATTAGCGGGTTGCTGCTGTCTCTGACGTCGGTTGCTGACGGAAGGGAGCGGTCCATATCAAGCGCGGATTTTGGAGAGGCGTGGCCTTTCACAGTCGACAGCGTCGACCTTATGTGCGACGGACCATCGCCAAAAGCATTGGCCAGGACCTCTGATGGAACCGTCTATGCGCTAAATGGGAGTGCCCGCACGATCGCCAAAAGTCGCGGTTGGGCAGACGGACAGGACATTACAAAGCCAAACCCTTCCATGCCGGCCATAAAGATGGACTACAGCAACTTCGTACAAATCGCGCAGGACTTATGCCCGAAGCCGTGATCCGTTTTCTGAAAATTATTACGTAGGATTGTGGCGCACCTGCACACGCTGAAAATCCTTCTCTCCACCGGGTGCTTTGGTTGGCACCTAGGTTGGTGCCGGGCATCCGGATGTGTTGAAGGGAGTGACACATGTCCGTGAGTAACGGGGAGCAGGCCAAGCAGTCGGAGAGCGTTGAGTTTGAGAATTTGAATCAGCGCGAAAGGTTGGTTTTGCAGATGTTCAGGCAACTTGATCAGCAGCGACAAAAGGACATTCTGCGGTTCATTGATGTGCTGTTAAACGCGAAGTGACGGAGGAACCCGGCAATGCCGGGTTTTTGATTGAGGTTGACCCAGAGCATAGGGAGGGCACGTGTCTAGCGATTATCAAAGCCTTGATACAGATCGTCTGAAGCAAGTATTCAAAGAGCGCATAACAAAACCAAGATGCCCGTTTTGCGAGCACGATGATTGGGTGTTGCCTCATGTTACAGGCTCTACTGGTGTACGGATTCCCTGGGCGTTTGGGCAAAATTTTGCTCTGAGTGGCCCAGCTGCGGTGATGCTTTACTGCAAAAATTGTGGGTTCATGCGCTTGCACGCCCTTGAGGCATTGGATGGTGTTCTTGTCGAGCCCGACGTAATTGAAGTCGGTCCGCCCAAGGAGGCGCTATGAGCGAGCCGTTCGAGCTGGTTAACCTGAATGACAGGTTCCCTGGTCGCTTCGAGGGTGACAGAAATGGAGGTGGGGACGATAATGGAGCCAGACCCCCACCGGGACCTCCGGGAGATGATCCAATGGAAGCGCGCGTAGCGAAACTTGAAACCCACGTTGAGTACATCCGTAGAGACCTGGATGAAGTCCGTGGTGACGTCAAAATCATCAAAAATAGGCTGGCCTATTTCGCTGGTGCTTCGCTGGTTATCGTGGCCATTCTGGCGTGGGTAGTGAACAATCGGTTTGACCAAGTACTTCAGCTGCTGACCAAATAGGTATCTGATCTTCATTTAAACCCGGCGATTGCCGGGTTTTGTTTTTGGGGACGGGTGAATCCTTATACGTCTACGGCCTGCATTTTTTTCCATTCTCGATCCACCGCCCGCTTGGCCGTCTTCTCGCTCGCGTATAGCCACCGCAACCGTCTCGGTTTCGACTGATCCCCCGCTGTAATCGTCTTTTCCTTCCCGGTTTTATGGTCCCGGTAGTACGCGATGATCCCCGTGTAATCGCCTTTGTTCTCTTCCGCCAGGTCTTCAACATTGTCCTCCGGCAGCTTGCTCTCTAACTCCAGGCTGACCGTGTACCCGCCGTCCGCACTTAGGCTGTGCTGCACGTTGCCGCCGTACCAGATGATCTCGTCGATTTCTGCCTTCACGCCCTGGAGCGTGTACGTCAACTCGGGGATCAGATCCGGCCGGCCCATGGCCAGGTTGTAACTGAGCGTGGCACTGCCGCGTTGCAGGCGTCGGAACTCAGACCGGGCAGCGCGCAGGGCTGACTGTTGGTCGCTGTATGTGTGGCGCAGGTCTTTGAGGTTGTCGCCGCCGCCGGCAATGGCTTCCTGTTTTTTTGCACTGTTCACGTCGTAGTAGTACGCACGCACGCCGTCGTAGCTGTCGCGGTCGGCCTGCAGGTATCGGTGCTGGTCACCATCGGCGCGGGTGAGGGTGATGTGTGGCAGATCCAGGCCGCTGGCGGTCTTGCCTCCGCCGGCCGGTAGGCACAGCAGGCAACCGGCTTTGACGCTGGCCACCGCGTCGAATTCTTCGCCCAGGCGGCTGATCAGGTTGGCGTCGGATTCGTTGGCCTGGTCGAGCTGCAGGATGGGCAAACCGCCGAGCGCGCCGGCAATGGTGGCGGTGAGGCCGTTGCCGATGGCGATGTCGCCCAGGACTTTGCCGAGGGTGGTGTTGCTCCAGCTGCGCTCGCGTTTGGTTTTCAGGCCCTTGCGCAGGTCTGCCGATCGAGCGCGGATGCTCAGCACATCCGGCGCGCCGCTGTGTTCGGTTTCGTCGACGGTATAGGTGCCTTTGTCCACCAGGCCGGAGTCGCTCCAACCCAGCCACAACCGCAACACCGCGCCCTTGGGCGGGATCGCGAGTAGGCCGTCGTGGTCGCTGAGGGTGATGTTGAGTTGATCCGCCTCGACGCCGCGGTTATCGGTCAACTCCAGGCTCATCAGGCGCGGGCTGACCAGTTGCGCGATGTCCATGCCGTCGACGGTGAGCCTGAAGGCCGGCACGGGATAGGCCGCGTCACGGACATACTGCTCGGCGGTGCTGCGCACGTAGCCGGTGACTTTGGAAATGACCGATTCGATCACAGCAGGCCTCGCAGGATGTTGACACCGATGCTGGTAGCCGTGCCGAGCAGGTCGATGCGGTCGTCGTCGGTACGCTTCAGGCTCAGGGTGAACTCGATGCGCCGTGGGGTGCCGTCGCTGAAAAAGATGGTCTTGGTCTCGCTCATGCTTTCGATCACCCACAGGCCGTAGATCCGGCCACTGCCTTCGACCATGGGCCATGCCTTGCCGGTGTTTGCCATCAAGCGCAGTGTGTCGAGGCTGAGGGCGCTGCCGGCCAGCTCCGGGAGGATGATGCCGGGGAGGGTGATAGCGTCTTCGCCACGGCCGACGAATTGCCGCGCGGGAGCGGCGCCGAAGCGGTTGTTGCTGGCGTGGCGCCAATCGGTTTGGCGTTGCAGCTCCTGGTAGGCGGCGGTTCTGAGGCTGAACACGAACATGCCGAGGGCCATCATCATGGTGGTTATTCCAGGTCAGAAAGTTTGCTGCGCTGACGCGCTTTCTTTTCGTTTTCGATGCGGGCCAGCATGGCGCGCACGCTCTTTTCCAGGCTTTGCAGGTCTGTGCCAGGCCCGGCGGTGATGGAGAGTTCGTAGGTGTCGTGGCTGTCGTAAACGGCTGCGGCGGGCGCACTGCTGATGGGTGGAGTGTTATCCACGGCAAATGCCGGCATGGCGGTGGCGCCCAGGGCCAAGGTGCCGGCGGCGGTCAGCTGTTTGCTCATGCTGGTCAGCGCGTTCAGCGGGCCTTTCTGCCCACCTTCCAGGCCTTGGGTGAGGCCCGCCATGGTGAACCCACCCAGCTCCGCGAACACCCGTGACGGGCTGTGGATGCCGAGCTTTTCCTTGAACCAACCGATGCTGGCGTCGCCGATCGAGCTGATGGTGTCTTTGACGGCGCCGAGACCGGCTGTCAGCCCATTGACCAGGCCATTCACGATCATGCTGCCGAACTCGGTGAATTTCCCAGGCAGTTCCACGCCGAAGTAGTTCATAACCCCGGAAAAGGCCTGGTAAAACAAGCCAAGGGGGCTGAAGTTAGTGATCAACTGAAGAATGCCAGAGAGGCCCTGGTCAAAGCTGGTCTTGATATTTTCCCATAGGTTGACGGCACCAGTGGCGATTGAGCTGATGCTCTGCAGCAGCGTCATGATCATGTTGCCGAAGGCTGCGCCGAACCGCAGCCCCATCGATTGGGCTGCGCCGCCGACGTCGTCGACCGGTTTCAACAGATCACTGAACCAGCCAATCAGGCCGCTGATACCGGCTGAGATCATGTCGAACAGTGGTTTTACGATGCTGCCGAGCAGCCGCAACGCAGTCCCCACAATAGGTATGGAATAGGCGGCTTTCGCCAGACTGCTCAACAGCCCGCCAAATTTACTGAATCCACTGAGCACGGGTTGCAAGGCTGCGGTAAGCCCTTGCCAGAAGCCGAGGAAGAAACCTTTTATCGGCTTCCAGTATTTGTAAACAAGGAAACCAGCAGCGATGAGGGCTGCAATTGCTGCCATCAACCATCCAATAGGTGTTGCGAGTATCGCAGTGCCGATTGTGCTGACAGCACCACCCAGTGTGGTAGCGAACAGGCGGGCACCCTGGGCCAACATAGGGAACACGTTACGAGCCAACCCGGTCAGCGTGGGGAGCAACCGGCCGAGCATCTTGGTGATGCCGCCACCCTGGAGACCGAACATGGTCATGCCGTAGCGCAGCACTGCAAACGGTCCCAGCATGCTCGCCATGGTCAACGCCAGGCCACCGAACACGAATGCCAACGCAGCAATCGCGGCCACGACCTTGACCAGGCCGCCGGCCAACTTCGGATTCTCCCTGGCCCAGCTGCCGATGCTGTTTGCGATCTCGCCCAGGGTTTTGATCAGGTCCTTCAGGTCCGGCGCAACGGCCGCGCCGAACTCCGCCATTGCGTTGGTGAAGCTGCCTTCAGCGGCTTCCATGATGTTGGTCAGGGTGTTGAGCTGTTCGTTGACTCGGGTACGCAGATCGGCCTGAGTTTTCAGCTTCTGTTGGACCTCCTGGTATCCGGCCAGCCCCTTGTTCATCATGGTGTTCAACGTGGTCAGGGTTTCAGCGTCATCCCCGAACAGCTTCTTGATGATGGCGTTGCGGTCGACGTCGTTGAAGGCCTTGAGCTTTTCAACCTGGGCATACAGGTTCTCCAGACCGGCAAAGTTTCCCTTGTCGTCGGTGAACTTGAAGGACACGCCAGTATTGCCACCTGCCGCGATCTTGTTGGCGCTATTGACGTGGTCCCCGTCCAGCCCTGCCTGGAAGATTTTGCGGAAGGCGTTGCCGGCGGAACCGCCCTCCATGCCAGCCTGGTCCATCATGATCAGCAGCGGCGCGAGTTCCTTGGCTGCATCGATCCCTGACTTCTTGATGACGTCCATCACCGGGGCGATTTTGCTGAAGCCCTGGAGCATGTCGCCTGGGTCAACACCGGCATAGAACCCGCGCTGGATGGTGTCCATCAGGCCCATCATGTCTTTTTCAGTGGTGCGCGTGGCGTCCTGCATCTTGGCGGCAAATTCCGCCGCCTCAGTTGCCTCCATCTTCAACTGAACGCCCAGATACGCAGCCGCCTCACCCGTGCCGCCGAGGATGCTTTGCGCGCTCAGGCCCTGACGCCGAAGCATGGTCATCATGTTCTGGAAGTCGGCCGTGGTGCCTGGCAAGCGGTCGCCCAGCTTGGTGGCCAGGTCGGTGATCTTCTGGAAGTCCTCCGAGACCTTGCCGGTGTCGTCCATCATCGACACCTTGAGCTGTGTGGCGGAATCCTCATTGGGCGCGAAGGCTTTGACTGCGGCGGCAATGGGACGGCTCGCCGCGTAGCCCACGCCCAGCCCTGCGGCGCCGTTCACGGCGAGGTTGCCGGCGGCGCTCTGGGACTTTTCCATCTGGCTACGAGCCAACGCCGCGCGCTTGTGCTGGGCGCTCAGCTCGGCCATGCGCTTGCCTTGCGTGCTGATGCTGGCGTTGGTGGCGTTGATTTGCTCGCGCAGCTGGCGCTCATGGGTGCCGAGATTTTTAGTGCTGATGCCGGCGTCGTAGAGCTTCGATCGCAGCCCTTGCAACTGCACGTTCTGCTGTTGGTGCTGCTGCTTGAGCCGCTGGGCCTCGCGCACCGCTGCTTGAAAGCTCCTGGTCATCGCCCTGGTCGGCGCGTCGGTCGCGGCGAGTTCCTGGCTGAGGGATTTGACTCGATCGCGTGCAGCGGTGAGTGACGCGCCAGTTTGTTCAGCGGCTGCCCGCTGAGCCCGCCAGGCGCTGACGTCTTTCTGCTGGGAGGTGAGTTCTTTCAGGCGGTCGCGAGCAGCCTTTAGGGCGCGTGCGGTCTCAATGCCCCCTTCGCTGATGTGCTTCAGCGGGCGGGTGGCCTTGTCGATGGTACTGAGCAGCACCTGAAGTCGCAGATCATTTGCCATCGGTCGAACTCCGCACCCGGGCGCGCTCGCGCCATTCCATCAACTCTTGCAGGCCCAACTGATCCATATCAGCCGGTGCCCAGTGAAAAACCACCGCCAGGTCGGCCATGGCGTCGTCTACGCAACGAGGGATGCGTCCGTCTTCATCGATTTCTGTAGCAAAAAACCGCACACCTTGGTGCCGAGTGCGAACAGGTCGGCAGGGTCCATCGACGTGACTTCGACGGCAGTGAGTGTCGGGTTACTGATGCGCGGCACGACCTTCACCAGGCTGTTGACGTCGATTTGCAGCAGTTCGGCCAGGCTCACACCGCGCAGCTCGCCCGCGTTGGGTTTGCGCAGTGTGATGCTGTTGATGGTGGTGGTGCCACGGCGGATTGGGGTGTCGAGGATGACGGTGTTGTCGTCGGCCAGTGGCTTAACTTCAGCTTCGTCGGTACCTGCGGTTTTCATGGATATAGCTCCGGGTGATGGGTGAACGGGTTATTGGGTGGGGTGGGTGGTCAGAAGCCCAGGGCGTTGCGCTGTTTCTCCAGCATGTCGACGCCGTTGACCTTCTCGATGAAGTTGAGCAAGTCGATCTCGATGATCTCTTCGTTGTCGACGGTCAACTTGTAGTAGGTGCAGGTAGTGGTCATCGAATGCTCGGTGTCTTCCCCTGGTGTGGCATCACCCATTTCGATGGTCTCGTGACGTCCGCGCACAACGATTTCCACAGCACTGATTTCGGCCGTGTCGTCCTGCTCAAAGGCCCCGGTAAAGCGAAGGGCAACGCCCGAGGCGTTCACCATGCCGAACTGTTTCAGGCTGATCAGATCGAGGCCGCCGGTCTTCCATTCGAACTGGATGCCGTCATCGGAAAAGCCCAGGTCAGCCTTGACCGGGCCGTTCATGCCGCCGCCGCGATAGGCTTCCATCTTGCGGCCGAGGGCGGGCAGGGTGACGGACTTCACCACACCCCTGTAGATGTTGCCGTCGTTGAACAGCATGAGGTTCTTGAGTTTGCGAGGCAGGGCCATGGCGGTGTTCTCCGGGATTCGGGTTCTGGGTGAACTCCCCTTGCGGGGAGGCCCGGTTTAGCTGTTGATGCCTTTGGCGAAGTCGATCAGGTAGCGGTCGGTGATTCGCTGGCGGAAGGTGAGGTCTTCCAGGGGCGGCACAGGCGTGTAGTCGTAATCCACCCAGAGCTTTCCGGCCTTGAGGGTGTCCTTGTCGTTGACGTCTTCCGGGTACCAGCAGCTGCCGCCGATCAGGTAGCCCTGGGATTTCAGCTCGCGCATCTTGGCGTTCACGCCTTCGATTAGGTCGCGCACGAGTGAAGCGTGCATGGGGCGGTCAACTGCCCACATGTTAGCCTCGGCCATGGTGTCAGCGAGGATCTGCGCGGTGCGGGTGTAGTTCTCGAAAGCGAACTGCGGATCGTCGCTGCAGGTGCGGCTACCCCAGAAGCGGAAGCCGTTGGCGTTTATCAGGGTGGTGACGTCGTTACTGTTGAGGTAGTTGGCGTCGGTGGCCGGGTTTTGCAGATCCCAGAACACGTCGGCGCTGATGCCGGTGACACCGCTGACGGCGACGTTAGACAGAGTTTTATGCCAGCCCGTCTCCTGATCGATCTTCGCGCGCAGACCGAGGGCGCGAGCCACTGCCGAAGCGCTGGCAGTCTTGTTGGCGACGGTGTCCCAGCTCAGGAAGTCCGGCCAGATCACCATCATTTCACGGGCGCCGAAGTTCTCGCGGTACGCCACCACCTCTTCCTTGGTTTTGCAGTTCCAGGCGCTGACGTAGGCGAACGCGCGTAGGTCTTTGGCGATGCTGCCGAGTGCGGTGGCCACCGGCAAACTGTCGAGGCCAGGCACGCCGAGAATACGCGGCGTCATGCCCAGGCGGGCCTTGGCGGCGAGCAGAGCTTTCATGCCGGTGTATTTGCCATCGGCATTGGTGGTGCCGATCAGCGCGGTGGTGGTAGCCGCTTCGTCTGCGCCTTCCTTGACCCGTACCACGATGACGTAGGGCTTGGTCTGGTCGGCGATACCTTGCAGGCTGGCTGCCAGGGTGCCCTTGACGCCGGCCTTGCCGACGGCGGTTTGCACGTTGGTGATCAGGACGGGTGTGTCCAGGGGGAAAACGAGCGGGTCCGCATCTTCAGCCGTGCAAACCATGCCGATAACTGCGGTGGGGATAGTGCAAATGGGGCGGGTGCCGTCGTTGAGTTCGATGACCCGCACGCCGTGGAGATAATCGGCCATGGGTTATGCCTGCGCTGTGATGGAATGACAGTACACAGGCTGCCGCGCGCGCGCCGAATGGGCGAGCGGCGGGACTTGTAGGAGAGGTGTTTACATGGCCAAGTGGTGAGTGCCACCTGGCTGAATTCACTGAGACTCCCCGGCTAGCCAAGCCGGCGCTGGGGGCCGGTGCTCACTCAGGGGGAACTCGCCAGCTTCTGGCCAGTTGCGCAGTGCGCGCCGGTAGGCTTGCAACTCGGTGTATTGCTCCGGTGTTAGCGTGGTTGGAGACCCGTCTTCAATCTCATCACGATGCCGGGTCACTACGCCGTCTGTAGCCGTTAACTGAACTGAACGCCAATACCGCTCGACTTCGGCCAACTGCTCGTCCGCCTGCTCCGGGGCGTCTATCACCACAGGCCATTTGTCCGGCCCACAAACCAAACGCTTGCCATGACTGACTTGGGCTAACAGCTCATCCCGGGCTTTTGCGGAGAACTCCCGCGCATCAGCAGGAATAAACGTGCATACCTGATCGTCGTAGAAAAAGCCTGTTTCAGGGCTATAAAAAACAGTCATGCTTTACCCCTTACTCGCCAGAAGAATGAAGCATTCGAGCCAAAAAGATTGCGAACGGTGATACTTCCAAGCGTGCTATTTCTCGCCTGCAGCACCGGATAACTCCCGACACTTTCCCCGTTAGCAAAATTGGCAAACGTCAACTGAATATCTGTAGGCACCTCCGAAAGCGCGTAGGCCAATGGAATAACCGTGTCTGAACCTGATGGAGCCGAAATATAAATACCCCACTGTTCAATATCACCACCAGGCAACTTTTGGGAATTCGTCGAGGCGGCAAAGTCAGGGATATATTTTAAAGAGGCTGAACCCGCAAAAAAATAATTGGTGCCTTGTATGGTTAATTCAAGCGATGAACCGACGTTAACGACAACATTCGTAAGCGAGCGCGTGGCAATGGCAGACATAGTTCCGCCAGCAGGCGGCACTACGGTTAACGGTGCGCTGCCGACGTTTCTGATATGAAGTGTCGCGCCAATCGGCACGTTGCCAATCGCTGGAAGGGTTAGCGTTATTACGCTCCCGGCATTTGCCAGAATAATTCGGCCAAAATCCGATACCTCCATGCTGGAAGTAACGTCATAAATTCTGATGCCGCTCAAATTGCCGAGCGCCCGTTGCACGAATTCGGTGTTGGCCAGCGTTTTACTGCTGTCGAACACTGCAGCGGTTGGCGTCGTGGGCGCACCTGAAAACGCAGGTGAGTTGATCGGTGCAAAACCTTGGGTCACGTTCTGGAACGTCAGCGCCGTGGCGCCCAGGACAATCCCCCCATCCGTGACCAACTGCCAGCGCGTGTCTGCCTGGGTGACGCCCTGCTCGACCGACGTCAGCAGCGCCGAGGTCACCTCGGCATTGGTGTCTGCATCCGCCGACCGGGTCCAGACCGCCGCTGCCGCCAGGTAAATACCATTATCCTTGGTCACGGCCTGGTTTTTCACCAGCACGCGGTCACCGGCTACCAGGGCCACCCCGTCGACCGTCTGAAGTCCGGCCAACGCGATGTTACTCGTGGTCGCCGCCCGTACCGACTGCTTGCTGTCGAGCTTAAACAGTTCTTCCTGAATCCGCGTATCAACGTAGTCACGGGTCGCCAACACCACCGCCGGGTCAATCTTGAGCGTGATATTGCCGGTACTGGCGACGATGAAATTCATCCGCACCACTTGCGTGCGGCCGGAGCCCTGCGACAGCAACGGCTTGAAGCTCGGGGCGCAGTTGGCCACAGCTACCAGATCGCCGTCCGCGTCATACAGACCGATCTCGCGAATCCAGCGCCCGCCCTCGTCGGCAGGGATAATCTGCTCGGCGATGATCACTGCCGAGTTAGCAGGGTCAACCCGGAGCTGATTGAGTGGGCGTCGGCGCCATTCATTGATCAGCCGCGTTTGCGACTCGCTCGGGATCGGGTCAGTGTCATTGGCATCACCTACCCCCATTTCGGTGATCTTCCAGGGAAGACCAAGCGCGTCGGCGTTCGCCTGCTTGGCTCTCCCCACTTTCGTGAGGAGCGCAAAAAACTGAGAGTTCAAATCAACCATGGTAAATGTCCAGAGTGTCTATTGAGTGTTCGCGCCCGACCACGTCGATGGTCCCGGTGACCTCAATGTCACGCATGACCGGCGGATAAACGTCGATTTCATCGCCTTCGTAAACGCTGGCGAAGATGTTGAGCACGCCCGTGCTTTCAAGGCTGATAGCCAGGCCAGTGAGGTGACGGGTGACGGGCCTGGCGTCATCGATCAGCCAGGTCAGTTCCTGATACATTTCTTCGGTGATGCCGGTTTCCAGCACGCCGACCTTGATGGCGAAGGTGCCTGGCACGCCCAGAGGATTGGTCTGCCACCATTCAAGAACTTCGATCAGGTAGCCCAAAGGCTCGACCACTCGCCGCAGGGCGCCGATGGTTCCCTTGCGCGAATGGATGAAGTGGGATGACCGGATGGCAGATCGTTTCGCGGCTTCGGTCCATTTGCTGTCCCAGCGGTCCACCGAAAAGGCCCAGGCCAGGTACGGCAATATTTCAAGTGGGCAGGTGTCTGGGTTGCAGAGCTGTCGCAGGGGAATGAGCACGCGCTGAATTTGCGCGAGCGCCTGTGCCGCTTGGCGTTCCAGCAGCGTGGAGTTCCCCGGTAGCAGTTGCTGGGCGGCCATTATTCGACACCTCGGGTGACGGTGACTTTGGTGCAGAACGGCGCCTGGGCTTTGGTCGCGACGATATCGACCCAGCCTTCCAGCTCGACCTTGCGCACGCCCTCGACATGCAACGCCGCATGCAGGGCTGACTCTGAAACTTCCATGCCCAGACGACGCCGTTGGTGGACGTAGGCCAATAAACGCTGCTCGGCGGCTGCAAGGACCGGTTCCGACTCTGGCCCGCTGGAGAGCAAGAAGAGCTGGGCTTTGACCTGGTAGTTGAGAATCTGCGCACCCTGGACAAGTAAGCGGTCCGCCACCGGCCGGCGGTCTTCGTCGCTGAGGTAGGTGTTGACCAGGGCGAGCAAGTCAGCCGAGGCGGCGCCATCGCCGAGCAGCGATTGCACGGTGACCACAGCAACGGCAGGTGAAGGACTTTCAGCGGTGGCGTCGGCGACCCGGCCATCAGCTGCTCGGGCGTGGAAGATGTAGCTGTTGCGTGGACCGGCGGTGCTCAGTCCTTCCCAGGCCATCTGCGCCCGTTCGCGTAGGCTGTCGTCGCTCTCCATGAGCCTTGGCACAGGCGGTACTGCTAATGCGTTGCCTTCCTGGATGACCAACTTTTTCACATTGTAGTTGCCCGCCAGTTGCTCCAGATCGGGGCCTTTGGCAAAGGTCAGTAGGTTAGCCATGGACGCTTCATTAACCCGCTGACGCCATATGGTCTCGCGGTAGGCGTTCTCCTGCAGCAGCTTGACCAGGGGCTCCGAATCCATGTCGAGGCGCTCGGCAATCTGTTCCTGTTCCTCGATCGGCCAGAGGCTGATCATGTAGGCCTTGCGCTCGGCCAGGATCAGTTCGAAGTCGATCTGCTCGACGATCTGCGGCGCGGGGAGCTGACTGAGGTCAATCGCGGCAAAGGAATTCATGCACTGCCCCCCAGTTGCAGCGGAAGGCTCAGGCTCAGCGCTTCATTGGTGTCGACGATGGAGCCTTCCAGTTCCAGCACCGACTGACCTTGCAGGTTCGCGCCGACGAACTGCACGCGGCTGAGGCTGATACGGGTTTCCCAGCGCATCAGCGCCATGACCGTGCCCGCGTACACTCGCAGGCGCGTGGCGTCGTTGAACGGATGGTCCACCAGCTCGGGCAGCAGGCTTCCGTATTCACGGCGCATCACTCGCGTGCCGATGCGAGTGGTGAGGATGTCGGTGATGCACTGGCTGATGTGGTCCAGGGTGCTGATGGCTGCGCCGGTTTCTCGGTTCATTCTGGTTTTCCCGTCTTCGCACCGCCCACCAGCACGCCGCCGTGCAGGTGCTTGACGAGACTGATGTTGGCCGCGATCACATCTTCGGAGACGGTCACCAGGCCGACGACGTTCTGGTTGCCGGTTTGGTTGTAATCGCCCTTGTGATTGATGGGGCCGATGATGTTGATCCCGCCCTTACTGACCAGGCTGGTGGTGCCGCTATCGGGTAGGGTGGCGTTCAGATGATGGGCGACGCTGTCGTATTCGATCACCGCGCCGTCGGCGTAGGTGCGACGGTGCAGGCCGGCGCGGTTGCCGTTGGCGGGGATGTGGTCGCTGAACAGACCGGTTAGGACGACGCCGTTGGCGAGCTGGCCGGATGGGCTGAACAGGATCACCTGTTCGTCCACGGTGGGCGGGTCCCATTCGCGGTCAGACCCGGCGCGTAGGGCCAGCCATGGCAGCCAGGCGGTGGTCAGTGTTCCAGTTTTTACCTGCACGCGTGGGGGCTCCATCTGCACGGCGGCGATGACGCCGAAGCGGATGAGGTTTTCGAGCATGCGAGAAAGGGCGGCGAAGTCGTTCATGGCGCCGATGGTGTAGAGTTCGTCACGCGCAGGAAAGGGCTTACGGCTTGTAAGAGGTTGTATTACAAGATTAAAAAAAACGGGACGATGGGGGTTTGATGAAGGAATATATTGAAGAGCGCAGATTTACTAAGGCTAAGAAGTTATTAGAGGCCCTTGCTCCTTGGTCGAATAATATAAAGAGCGAGGACTTTATTTTTCGCGGCCATTCAGATAAAAATTACCTGCTCGCGCCAACATCTATTCGTAAAGAGTCTGTAGATTCAATATGGGAGTCTTCAAAGGCGTATGTTGATATCACGGGGTCACCTAAAGATAACGACTTTTCTCTAGCCTTCGTTGAGTATCAATTGATCAGGGACTTTTACAGGGGCGCAGATGTTGGAGGGCTACTAGTTCCTGCCTCTGATCGCTTACGTGCGCGGCTTCACCGAAAAGTAGATATCCATACTATGTCGACGTGGGTTGATGGGGCTAAGTGGCTTCCAGATGACATGCTTGAAGTTGCAGCGCTAGCACAACATTACGGCATCCCGACCCGGTTACTCGACTGGACATATGACCCCTTCGTAGCAGCTTTTTTTGCTTCAAGACCCTCAGATAGAAAACCTCGCGATTTATGCATATGGGGCTTAAATGCCACTTCTATAGGCACACTAGATTCGGGCACCCCCACGTTTCCTTTAAAACTCGTTACTCCTCATTATGCGGGTAACCCTAACCTTTCTGCTCAAAGTGGATTGTTCACTCACTGGGCACATGCTGTACCTGGCTTGGTAACCCTATCAACTGGTGAAATTAAAACTCTTCCTCCAGTGGATCGGCGCCCTTTAGATGTGGTTTTAAGAGAGTATTTATCGACGCTCTTTAAAAATGGCTTGCCGTCCATGTTTATTAAGTGGACTTTGCCAGCTAGTGAATCTTTAGAGCTGGCGCGACTGCTGAGGGACTTTGGCTATGGCCCAGGGAAGTTATTTCCAGGCTATGAGGGTGTAGCCATGGAGTTGAGGGAACGAATTTACTTCCCGAAGAAGAAGTCAGGCAGTCAGGTGAGCTAGGAGTCCATCGCGGATTAGTTCGAGGTCAGACTCGGTGAATCCCAAAACCGCCCGCTGTTCGTAGCGGACATCGGGAGCGCCAGGCTCTGCACGATCCTTCAAGCCGTACTGGTGAACTCTCGCGATCCGGGCGATACGCCCGGTGAAGCCAACCGTAATGGCATTGCTATCACCACGGACCTTTAGGTACGACGCGGTCCGCAGCTTCTTGAACATCGCCAACTTCCTCCGAACTCGACCCTGTTTTCCGCGCAGGTTCCGCTGCTTACGCGGCGCAAACTTGCTCCCGTCCGGGTTTTCCTGCGCCATCATCCGCTTCTGCTGACTGCGCCGCAGCTCCTGCCCAATGTTCCGCGCCAGTTTGCTGCGTTCCCCTGGCTCCAGCCGATCCAGCAGCACCGCCGCCCAGGTCTCCAGCGCCTCCAAGTTACTCGCCATTCGGCACCCTCCATTCACTGGTGTTGCCCTGGGCCCCTGGCTCCCAGTTCGGATCGAGATAGCCCACCACGTACTGCGATTCGTTCGGATGCCTCACGGTGGTGTTGCCCTGGTCGTCCTTACCGACGACCACGCGCTCTGTCAGCGCCAGGGTAATGCTGAGGTCCACTTTGTTCTTGTCGAGGATGTCGGCTTCGAACTGGATGCCGTCTTTGACCTTGTCCAGGTTCTCCAGCAGCTCGGACTGGTTGACGCTGAGCCAGCCAAGGATCGGCAGGATCACACTGTCGGGATGGCCGGCGAACTCGGTGAGGATGATCTGCAGATCAAAGCTGTATTCAAACGACAGGGTGTGGGCAGCGGTGCAACGGACCTTGCCGTTGTCGATGAAGATCAGCAGGCGGTCGGGGTTGTGCTTGAACTCGGCCACTGTGGCCAGAAGGTGAGCGCGCAGACTTTCGGGCTTGTTCATGGGGTGGCCTGCTGGTGTTTGTAGACCATGTCGACCTGCGCCGCGCAGTCAGCCCAGGCGGCTTCGGCGTGGTCTTCGTCGGTCAGTAGGTCACCGTTGTTTAGGGGGCTGGTCGCCGGCAGGTGGCACGGCACCACGGCCGGACAGCCAGTCACGGTAAGCTGCGGCGCCGGTGAGGGCGGGGCGCTGGCGCAGCCGGCGAGCAGCGTCAGGCAAAGGCTGAGCAGCCCAGTTGCGTAGTTCGTCGTTTTCACGTTTCAGCTCCTCTATTGTTCGCTCGCGTTTCGCCAGGCTCTGGTGCAGTTGATCCTGCTGGGCGCGCAGGGTGCTCTGTGCGTCGCGTTCCTGTTTCAGGGTGGCAGTGAGGGTGTTAGCGGTCCGCAGGTTGCGGTCGGCGTCTTCGCGGGCGGTCTTGGCCGTAGCGTTTGCCAGCTCGGCTTGGCTTTCGGCGACGTCGATGCGCTGTTGCTGGCCCCAGATCAGCAGCGCCAGGGCGCCGAGCAGAGCCATGCCGTACAGGGCCTGGCGCAAGGTACTCACGCGCGGTACCAGCCGAGTTTGTTCATCGCTGCGGAGTCGAGCTGCTTGATGGGCCCACGCACGATCACGGCCCTCGCGCCGTTCATCAACTGGATGGCCTCAGCCAACAGCTGCATGTCGTCCTGTTCGGTTGACTCCGGCACTACCAGCAGGTCACCGTCTTGCACCCGTAGTTTTTGCAACGCTTCGAAGTCGATCATGCCGCTACCCCTTGCCCGCAATCGCAGCCGGCGTGCCGCTCGTAGGCGCGCTGGAGCTTGGTGTCGTAGAGGTTCCGCAGATAGTCCGGCCCGTTGTAGAGCTTGGCGAATTCGGCCCATTTGCGGGCTTTCAGGGCCTTGTGCAGCGCCGGGTCGGTCTCGATGAAGCGAGTGAAGGCGTCGAACTGCTGCGATTCGCCGGCACTCATCGCCGCCACGAACGCCTGCACACTGGCGTAGCCGAGGCGCTCCCAGTGGAAGCCCATGATCTGGAACGCGCCCCAGGACGCCGACTCCAGCGCGGCGGTGTCGTCGATCAAGCGGGCCATGGCCAGGCGCTGGTGTTCGGCGGTACCGCCGATGTATCCGCCGGGCTTTGGGTTGACCAGGGCAGGGTTGGCCGTGGCGAGCTGGTCGGCGTGACGCTTGAGTTCGGCCGTGTCGTCGCCTGCGTTTCGGGCCGTGGCGAGCTGGCGGTACATGATGTGCCGTTCGAACAGGATCACCGGCTTGCCGTTGTCGAGAAAGCCCTTGCCCTTGGATTCCACTTCGTTGACTGCGTAGATGGCCGCAAGCGGCACTCCGAGGCGTTCGGCGGCGGTCACCAGATCGTGGTTGCGCAACAGAGCGGCGCAGTCGCCACCGGCCAGGCTGGTCTGGGTCTTGGTGCCGGCGATGCCATCGGCTACCAGGCCGACTTTGACCTGATAGGCGCGGACAGCGGCTTCGGTGGTGTCGCCGTAATCACCGTCCGGCACGAGGTTGGCGCCGTGTCGGTTGAGGTTCTTTTGCAGGATCAGCACCGCTTGCGAGCGGTCGCCGTGGCGAAGAGTGGTCATAGCTGCTCCACCTTACGGTTGAAAAAACTCTTGGCGGCGGCGCGGGTACCTTCGACGCCGAGCAGGCCGATTACACCGCCGAAGAACGGTGCTGTGGATGTCGGAATGCCAAGTAGGGCCAGGCCATGGCTCGCGGCCAGGGCCAGCGTGCCGCACAGCGGGGCCTCGATCAGCATGCGGCGCAGGGTGCCGCCGCCGTACATGATCCGCAGGGCCGCGATGATCAGGGCGAGGACTCCGGCGTAAAGAGTCGGCCAGTTCTGTTCGAGCCAGGCAGCGAGCCAGGCCCAGGTGTCGGGACGTTCAGGCATGCGCTTCATTCCGTTGTCCAGGGTTGGAGGGTTCAAGGGCTTGGCGCTGCAGTGTCAGTCCCATAGGTTCACCATCTGCCGCTGGGGCGCGCTGGTTTGGGCTTCGGGCATGTTGACGACAAGGCCTTGCGGCAGGATGGGGCCGTGGTCGGCCAGGCCGGGGTTGGCTTCAAGCACCGCCTCGGTGACGCCTGCGGTGCGGCCATAGTGCCGCCAGCAGAGGGCGTCGACGGTGTCGTTTTGATTGGCGCGGACGGCGACGGGCATCAGATCAGCTCCACGGTGCTGCGGGTGCGGCCGAGGAAGTCGCGCACCGCCCAGCGCAGGTCGCGGCGGTAGTCGTCGATGTTTGGGGTGAGTGCTTCCGCTTTGTCGCTGCCGGTGTTGGTCGCGCTGTAGTCGCGGTAACGCTCGCAGACTTCGGCGCCGGTTCCAGCCTCGATCGCGCGGCGGTAGAGGTGGACCTTTACCGACACGTCCTTGATGCGATCACCCGGCACCTCGGCCAGGGTGGTGTAGCCAGCGGTCTGTTGGGCGACTCGCCATTCGCTCAGTTCGTTGTTCAGGTTGATTGCGGCGGCGATCACGGCTGTTTCCAGGCGGGCCGGGGTGACGCTGCCGTCGATGCGCAGGGTGGCGCGCAAGCCGTCCAGGTCAATCGACGGCCAGAATGGATCGGTGTTGATATGGCCGCTGTCGACGGTGCCGCTGGCTACAAATGCGCTCATGACTGCACTCGAAAATAGGTCGCCGGTGGTCGGGGCTTCACGTTCAGGAGGAGCGGCCTGGCCGATCCGCCCCGAGCCGGCGGGGTGCGTGGGGACGCTCGGTTAGCTGCTGGGGGCAGCGTGTTTCTTGAGGAGGCGCTCGACGCGCTCCAAATCCTTCTTGCCGCCGCAGTTGGTGTTCAGCTCAATAGCGCGGGCCAGATGTTTTTTCGCGGAGTCCAGGTAGCCGAAGACGATCACCTGATTTTCGGAGGTGTCATCGTCGGCGACCTTTTCGGCGAACGCCTTGCCCAGCGCCAGATGCAGCTTGGCTTTGGCCTGGTCAGGCATGTCCTCTTCACCCGCGATTTCTTCGGTGCGAAGCAGCAAATCCAGATCAAAAGTGCCCCCGGCCTTTTGCGCCTTCAGGGCCACTTCGGCGATTTCTTCCGCGACGATGGTGCCGGTGGTGCGTTCGAAGCGGTCAGGCATCAGCAGCGCGTAGTTGATGACGTATTCGGCAATGTCCAGGGCCCCGGCAAAGTCCCCAGCGTCCATCCGCCAGACCATTAGCGTGGTCAGCACCTGGTCCTGGGCGCCTTTGCCTTCGGCAAGAACGCCCTCCACATAGGGGACGTACTCCGGCAGCAATTGCCGTTTCAGCTCCGCCTTGCCTTCGGTCGACTGCACCTGTTTCAGGCGCAGATAGTCCTGCTGGAGTTTGGCGAGGTGCAGTTCGTAAACGGTTGAGCCTTCCATGGTCATGGCAGGACCGGCCACGGCAGCCGCTGCAACGGCCGCTGTGACGCGCTGGAAGTGACGCCGGCAAGGATTGGTCATGGTCGCCGGCCTCAGCTCAAGGTGATGTTTTCGGCCATGGCAGCGCAGCCCAGGTCTTCAATCACATAGCTTTCGTTAACCGATTCGAAGTTTTCGATGCGGTCGCGTTTGGCGTTGTCGACGACGGTGCGG
Organism: Pseudomonas sp. Y39-6; assembly: GCF_023651955.1. Lineage (NCBI taxonomy): Bacteria > Pseudomonadati > Pseudomonadota > Gammaproteobacteria > Pseudomonadales > Pseudomonadaceae > Pseudomonas > Pseudomonas sp. Y39-6. Next base: position 1,928,381 of record NZ_CP069594.1, read on the forward strand.
CGGCGGGTGCCTTCCTGCCAGTAGAGCGACAAGTTGTCGAGGCGGGTCACCAACAGCCCGTTGGCCGGGAAGTGCGGCACTCGCACGGCTGGTAAGTTGCCGATGCGCTTCTGGCTGGTGACGATGTCGGCCGCGAGCATCTCGGTTGGCGCCTGGGTTTTGTTGATGATCGGGAAGTACTTGTCTGCCAGCAGCTGGCGACCACAGATCACTACCAGGTCGGTGTCTTCCTGATACCAGGGCTCGATGAACTCGTTGACCATACTGACGACCAGGGCGTCGATGTTCTCGAAGTCCTTGCCTGCGCCGATCTGGATTTTCCCGCTGCCGCCCACTACCTCATGCAGCACGCGAGCGGCATTTTCCAGACGCATTTTCTGCAACCATCCGACGTTCACGTCTTGCAAAAGTGGGTTCGTGGCCGGGTTGGAGGTCTCTGCACGACTGGTGCCGTTCCAGCCGATCATGATGCGGTTGAGTGCCTGGGCCTTGATGATCGCATCGCGAATACGAGCTTGAAAGTCCTTGAACTTGGCCCACTGGTCCAGCTTTTGGTAACGGATGCCGGTATCGAAGTTGGTCTGGGTGCAGAGGTACTTACGGCTGTCCAGGCCGCTCGGGTCGCGGGGCTCGCGGTCCTTTTGGGTCGTGTCGGTGGTGCTGGCAATAGTGCCGTCGATACCGATGCCGATTTTTTCACCGGACTGTTCCGATACACCGAACACGTTGATGGCACTGAGGAAAGCGCTGGATTCCTGAATACGGGTTTCCAGTGTCTGCGCGACACTTGGGGCGGCGGTAAATTTGGTGGTGACGTCGCCCACCCCGTGCAATTGCGCGAGTTGTTGCAGGTAGGCATTGAAAAGGACGCGAGTATCGTTACGCATGGTGTTCTCCGATGTTCCTTGGCTGGGTGTTGTCCGTGATGTGGATCAGCAGTCGGTGACAAGTTTCCCGTCACCACCCGTAGCAGCAGGGCGAGCGGCGAACTGCGGTTTCGTGCCGGTGTTGTCTGGGGTGTTTTCGAGCTTTTTGATCAGATCGGCGAACTCAGCGGCCAGTTTGTCGTGGGCGGTTTGCAGCTTTTCGCGCGCGGATTTCTCGGCGGCAAAGGCTTCACCTTGGCTGGCGACATGTTTGGCCATTGCTTCAACGGCCTCGCCGAGTTCGGTAAAGAGAGCGGCGTCCTTGCCTTCCTTGTCCTTGCTCTTGCCGAGGAGTTCGAGAACGCGGCTGAACAGGCCTGCGACCTTGCCGCTTTCGTCCTCAACTTCTTCGAATTCAAGTTCGATCTCGACCGCCTCAGAGAACAGGTTGCCGGGATCACGCTTACGCGCAGCCAGTGGGTTCATATCTGGGTGCTGAGCGCTGAACGTCAGCATTTCAGTGCCCAGGCTGGCAGGGGTGTCGGTAACCGCGAGGCCATCCAGATAGGCCCGCCCGGTGTCGGCGAATTTCGGGCGGATCTCGATACTGGTGAACATCTTCTGCCGCGCCTTGTTCATTGTGATCAGGTCGGCAGTGGGCTCGATTTGAGCAAATAGGGCGAGCTTTTTGGCCCCGGCGATATCGACTTCCTCAGTTTTCAGCGCGACCACGTCGCCGTAAGCACGGAACGGGCTGTCGGGCAGCAGGCTGCGCATATGCTCAATCCAGACCCGCGCACCGTAGGTGTTCTGGCTGTAGGTCTCGGCGGCATCGACCAGCCACTGGCGTTCGATCTGGCGGCCATCCGTGGTGGCGCCTTCAACGGCGACGCGGAAAAACTTGGAGCGTTGTTTTTTGGCTGGGTTGTCGGTTTTGCCGGCCATGCGTGAATTCCTCAGTGCGGTGGCTGTGTGCCTTGGCGATGAGCGCATGTTGTTGAGCGCGAGCGTGACGGGCAACGAGGCGCTGTTGTAGATCGGGCTGTTACAAGGGCCGGCGCGGGAACTGTACGCGCGCGAGCGGCAGCATCTGCGCCATGAATGCCATCGTCGAACTACCCACCGATCACCGCCGCCATGCCAAACACCTTTACTGGCAGGGCTATCGCGTGTGCGAGATCGCCGAGCTGATCGGGGAGAAGGAAAAAACCCTGCACAGTTGGAAGGCCCGCGACGAGTGGGACCGGGCGACCCCCCTGGAGCGCATCCAGGCGGCGACCGAAGCCCGCCTGGTGCAACTGATCCTCAAGGACCCCAAGTCGGGATCGGACTACAAGGAAATTGACCTGCTGCACCGCCAACTGGAGCGCCAGGCCCGCATTCAGCGCTTCAACGACGGCGGTACTGAAACCGAGCTGAACCCGAACCTTGCCAAGCGCAACGAGGGGCCGAAGAAGGCGCCGAAGCGCAACGAGTTCGACGAAGAACACATCGAAAAGCTGACTGAGGCGTTCATTGATGGGTGTTTCGGCTATCAGCTGGATTGGTACAGGGCGGGCAATCAGCGTACCCGGGCGATCCTCAAGTCACGGCAGATCGGCGCTACGTACTATTTCGCCCGTGAAGCGCTGATCGATGCGCTGACGACAGGTCGCAACCAGATATTCCTGTCTGCCTCGAAAAACCAGGCGCATATATTCAAGGCCTACATCCAGGCCTTTGCCCGCGAGGTGGTCGGTGTCGAGCTGACAGGTGACCCGATCATTCTGGGCAATGGTGCTGAGCTGCACTTCTTGGGCACCAACGCCCGCACAGCGCAGGGCTACCACGGTAATTTCTACTTCGACGAATTCTTCTGGACGTTCAAGTTCAAGGAACTGAATAAAGTCGCCAGCGGCATGGCGATGCAGAAGCAATACCGCCGAACCTACTTTTCGACGCCGTCCAGCATGGCGCACGAAGCCTATACGTTCTGGACCGGTGAGCGGTTCAACAAGGGCAAGCCGGCGGCGCAACGGGTAAAAATTGACGTCTCCCACAGCGCGCTGCAACAGGGGCGGCTTTGTGAGGACCGGGTCTGGCGTCAGATTGTCACCATCCTGGACGCGGAAGACCGTGGCTGCGATCTGTTCGATCTCGACGAGCTGCGCCAGGAATACGATGCCGAGGCCTTCCAGAACCTGTTGATGTGTCAGTTCATCGACGACGGGGCCAGCATTTTCCCGCTTGCGATGTTGCAGCCGTGCATGGTCGACAGCTGGGATCTATGGTCCGAGGACTACAAACCATTTGCCGCGCGTCCGTTTGGGGATCGGCAGGTTTGGGTTGGTTACGACCCGGCCGAAAGCGGCGACAGCGCCGGCCTGGTGGTGATCGCTCCACCGACAGTGCCCGGTGGCAAGTTCCGCGTGCTTGAGAAACATCAGTTTCGCGGTATGGACTTCGCGGCCCAGGCAGAAGCCATCCGCCAGCTCACCAGGCGCTACTGGGTGACCTACATCGGTATCGACATCACGGGCATGGGCTCGGGCGTTGCCCAGCTGGTGAAGCAATTCTTCCCGAACATCACCACCTTCAGCTACTCGCCCGAAGTCAAAACGCGCCTGGTGTTGAAGGCTTACGACGTCATCAAGAACGGGCGCCTGGAATTCGACGCTGGCTGGACCGATTTGGCTCAGTCCCTCATGGCTATCCGCAAAACAGTCACCGCCTCCGGGCGCCAATTTACTTACACGGCCGGTCGTACAGACGAAACCGGCCATGCCGACCTGGCGTGGGCGACGTTCCACGCGCTGCACAACGAACCCCTTGAGGGGCAGACCACGGCGAACACCGGATTTATGGAGTCCTACTGATGAGCAGACGTAAGCGCGGAAACCAGCTGAACACCGTCCAGCCACCTATGGAGGGCGATTTGCTGCCGCCAGAGTCCGGTCCTGTTGAGGCGTTCACTTTCGGCGATCCTGCGCCCGTTCTGGATAGCCGGGAGATCCTCGACTATCTGGAGTGCTGGGCCAACGGGCGTTGGTTTGAAACACCGATGTCCATGGATGGCCTGGCGAAAACGACGCGGGCCAGCGTTTACCTCCAGTCTGGGCTGAACTTCAAGCGCAACATGCTCGCCCGCACGTTCGTTCCCCACCGGCTATTGAGTCGCCAGGCCTTTGAGCAGTTTGCCCTGGACTGGCTCTGGTGTGGCAACTGCTACCTGGAGAAGCGCAACAACATGCTCCGCAACACCATGGGCCTGCTGCCTCCACTGGCGAAGTACATGCGCCGGGGTGTGGACATGGAGACCTATTACCAGGTGCGCGGCTGGAAGGACGAGCACGAGTTTGCCCCTGGTTCGATCTGCCACTTGCGCGAGGCCGATATCAATCAGGAGATCTACGGCCTGCCGGAGTGGCTGGCAGCACTGCAAAGTGCGCTGCTCAACGAGAGCGCCACGCTGTTCCGGCGCAAGTACTACAACAACGGCAGTCACGCCGGTTTCATCCTGTACATGACCGACGCGGCGCAGAAGGAAGAGGACATTGATTCGTTGCGCACAGCGCTGAAGAACTCCAAGGGGCCTGGCAACTTCCGCAACCTGTTCGTGTACGCGCCGGCCGGGAAGAAGGACGGCATTCAGCTCATTCCGGTGAGTGAGGTCGCGGCCAAGGATGAATTCAGCTCGATCAAGAACATCAGCCGCGACGACTTGCTCGCGGCGTTGCGCATTCCACCGCAGTTGATGGGCATCGTGCCGCAGAACGCGGGAGGTTTTGGCTCGTTACGGGAGGCTGCTGAAGTTTGGGCGGTGAACGAACTGGAGCCGCTTCAGGCACGTTTGGCTCAGGTCAACGAGTGGCTGGGTGAAGAGGTTGTCAGCTTTAAGCCTTTTGAGCTCACGCCCACTGAAAAGTAGATGTGTAGGAAATACTCACGTACTGATTTGAGTATCTGTAATATGCGCTTTCGAGTCGATTGTTGAGGCAGGGAGCGTATGATTTTTTCATCAGTTATGGGGTTGCTGTTAGGTATATTCCTTACTTTTATTTCGTTCTTATGTTTATTTGGTTTTTCTCCTGATCTTGCGCAAATGATAAGTCCTATGGTGTTCGCTGTCTTGAAAGATGTGGGAGGGCCCGTTGCAGCTGGCTTTGGAGGTGCCATCGCCGGCGCTTTTTGCTCATATGTTTTTCAGCAAAGAAATGAGAAAGTGAAAGAGGATAAGTCCGACATATCTGCGATGCATAAAACCTTCGTCCGCTTATCAGTTCAATTGAATGATTTTTTTTCGGCAAAAGAACTTAACATATATCCGCATCTTACAAGTCGGTTCAGGTTTATTGATATTCCCAAGATACCAACTAGCCCTAGTATCATCGATCAGGTTGATCCTCGAATTATAGATATAGCAGTGTCTCTAAAGAATGGTGAAGCTATTGAAGTTATATATTTGGCTGAAGCCAGATATAAGGCCTGCTTTGAAACCTTCAATAGGCGAAATTCTCAAATGGATGAATTTAGAGCTGCATTAAAAAGCGCTGGATTGGAGCATGGGGGCATTGAAGAAATATATCAAGCAGTAGGTCAGGGGCAGTTAATCGAGCTGCATATAATGACTGAGCAAATGATTGAGATTTTGGACGGGGCTATTCGAACACTCAGCGAAGCTATGGAATTAACTGCTGACATGATGGATAAAAAATTTAAGGGGGCTGGAGGTGCTCGCCTGAAAGTAGATTTAAAAGAGGAACATCAGCATTTAACGAAAGCTGTACTTCCCTACTTTAACGTTGATACGCTTAAGGCATATCTGGAGAAGTTTTAAAGAAAATAACTAGTTATGGGCCATAGTTATTGTTCGAGAGGGACAACAACTTCTGGCCCCACATTTTTTACGTTGCCGATCACTTTTGAAACTCTGAACCATTCAAAAACCTCGGCCGACTCGCCCTGATGCAACACCATCTGCTCAGCACGTTCCATGGGCGTCGCGGGATTCAACCATTCACGGGCAAGGTCCGGGGTTAACACGACGGGCCTTCTGTCATGAATATCCACCATGCCGCCGGCACTATCGGCGGTGATGATCACAAAACCATCATGCTCACCTGGGCCTTCATCAGCGTCTGGTAGTTGGCCGATGGCTGCGCACAAGATGGGCGCGCCGTCCCTCCTGCGGATCAGATAGGGCTGTTTCTTCTGTCCACCTTCATCCACCCACTCAAACCAATTGTCGATAGGCGTGATCGCACGGTGCGGCCAGATCGCCCGGAAGAATGGGCCGTGAGCGACCTTTTCGACGCGTGCGTTGATCGGTGCGGCGCGGTCTTTCGCCCAATGCGGTCGCCAGCCCCAGCGAACTGGATCGGCGTGCAGCAATTCGCCTTGCATGTGCAGCAATGCCACCTGGGTCGTCGGAGCAACATTGTACCGTTCGATCGCTTGGTCACCCACTGAGTTTGCCAGGGCGTTGGGCATGCTCAGCGCCGCAACGAAGTCATGGATTCCCCTGTACTGCGACAGCCTTCCGCACATAGCCAAACCCTCCTTCCGTTTGATCTTAGACAATCGTTGTCGGTCGAGGTCTCATCTCGTTGACGATTCGCTTCAGGCCTTCGGCTTCACGCTGACTTGCGCGCAGTGACGTCGTCAGCGTGTCGATCTGCTTTCGCATCTCAGCCGCTTCGCCGCCTCTCTGACGGAGGTATCCGGCGAACTCGGTGTTCTTCGCCTGGGTAGTCAGCAGCATCTGACTGATTCCGAAAACATCCTCCCGCGCTTTGCGCAGTTGCACGTTCAGTTCCTGGATCTCGTTCTCCAGGAGGCGACAGTGCTGCCGGTACATTTGCAATGGGGTAGGGAGGCCAAGCCAGCCGAGGGTGTCTTCATCGTTATTCATGGGGGCGAATCAAATGCTGTATACGCATACAGTAATCGAGGTTTGCCCATGACGCGATTTGAGGCGACGAACTGTAGGAGGGAGGGGGGCTTTGGGTCAGAAAAATCAGCTGGGATAGATGAAAGTTTACCCTTCAGCAGCATGAACAAACCCAGTTCAACATAGCATTTGCAGGATGTCACGGCAAGCCAAAGCGGCTGCGCGGCCCAATAAACACGGGGCTTCGGAGGCTGCGCGGTTGGCAACCAGCGAGCTGCCGACAACATGGGGAGTTGGCGTGCCACAAATAGGGGTGCAGGCGTGCCACATCGGGGCAGTGACGTGCTTCAGCACTCGGCGCGCGCCGTCGTCCCCCCACCTCGCCTGCGGGCTAAAGGGGGCGTTTTTTCTGCGCACCTGCGGACCATCCCCCGTAGCCCAGGCTGTGGCTCTGCTCGGCGTTCTGGGGGAGTTAAAACCCTGCGGAACCCTGCGAAGGTGGGTAGTTTTCGCAAAGCTCACAAGCGCGCATGGACAGCCGGATTCAGTTGGTGCCTCGAGAAAAGGGTTAGGTTTTTTTTGAGTGGGGTGTATTTGGTTGGAGGCCCCGTATTTACTGGGCTTGGGACCTAACTATGATGGGTTAGGTTGGGTTAGGTTAAAAGTTAGGATTCTGTAACTATCTGTTTTTAAAGGAATTAATATAGTGAATATTTAACATTAATAAAGGTTAGGTAATTACCACGGCTAACCAAAAGCTAACTTTGCCAATCCTTCGCAAACCCGCACCAGATAAGGCTTTCATAGTACAAAGCAAAAAACTAACCCTCCTAACCTGTTTCCCGTGGGTCAACATGAAAATCCTGAATATACCTAGGCCGGGGGATCTACTGACGCCGCATGCATGATTGCGCATTCCTCATCCTTCTCACATTCACGCGCACTCCCTCTCTCCCGCACAGTGTTAGATGTTGTCAGTTGTTGAGGCTGCTGGGATTGGTGTGACAAGCACACGCGATCAGCATTGCAGAGCACAAGGAGCATGAGTTGAGTTTTAGGTGGGGCTGTCTGAGTAGGAGTTTGGTTTAGGGATGGGATGGAAATTTTGGGTTCGCTCTGAAGTACCTGTATTGAATGATCTGTAGAATTATCAGTTTCCATCAACCGTAGACACGCTGTAGATATTTGAATGCGAGCGAAGATTTAAACCGCAAAGGTCATTGGTTTTTGACTCAAGGTGGTTTCCCATGGTGCTAATCCTGTGAAACTAAGATTGTTGAGACAATCTGCTGATTGTTAAAAGTTTAAGTTTAGTTGATCCAAATCGAAAGGCTTGCAAACTCACCGACGAATCGCTTGATATTAGCGTGGCCTATAGCCATTCCGACACTTGTTAATGTGAAAGATTTCATACTTGAGTTTGACCAAGCGTCAAAAATATCCTGCATGAATGGCCTGATGCTAATGCATGTTTCACGTATCTCAAGATTGGACATTTTTTCAATATTAAATAGCGCTAATATCTTTTCTTGATCTTCGTCATTGATGTTTTTATCGTTTAAAGTATTTTGCAACTGAGTCGCGTTGTTAGCGCGAACCTGAATTTTTGAAGGGTCGTTTAGGCACGTCATGAAGAAGTTTTCGTCGAGTCCAATTGATATTTTCCTGGCGGCTATCTCACTTTGGTCGAAGCCTTTGAAGAATTGTCCGCCGTAGAAATGATCAAGTATGGCCTCAAGTGAGGATTCACCCATTTGGATGCTACCGCATCCTGTGAATTCTAGATGCTGGAAGCAAGCCTGATTTTTTACAAGCTTCGATGAAAAAGGCAATGCGTATTTATCGAAGTATTCTCCAAGTAGTTGATGATTGCCTATCCCGAAATTTTGCGTGTATTGAAATAAAAACTTTAAAGCTAATACTGCTAGGTGTGAATCGGTAAGCTTTGGCGCTGTAGCCAGAGATTCGTTGAGTACTATTTGTAGGATGTCTCTCTGGTCTTGCTTGCTTCGGTCGACAAGGAGGTCGATCAACAGATCACCTAGATCCTTATCTCCGCTTCTAGCGTATTCTCGTTGCACAGTAAACAACGCGTGCTGAAAGTCTGGATCCTGGCCCTTTCCAAAACCGCTGGGATTTTCCTCCTGGAGTTTCTTCAGGAAGTCTTCGGTGATTTCTTCGGCGCGAGCCTTTGCAGTTTCCATAGCAGGACCTGCCAACTGGAGGAAATTTGCTCGAAAAACATCAAGTGCTACATCGCGCACTTCAGAATATGAAAGGCCGTTATGGATAATGTTGACGTCGTTTCCTGCTTGAACTGCGACAGCACCGGTTGAAACATTCTGCTTTTGATTATCTCCAAACATGCCTGACCTCATCTGCTGATGTTCACATCACGACCTGCTTGAATAGCGTTCGAATTCGCACCAGCTTTTTGCGATTGGACGGCCTCTGATTTCTTTTCCGTAATAAACGCTGCTAGCAAAGTACCAAGTGACACAATGACTGCGGTCACTGAGTCATAGCCTGGTTTCATGATGGCCCAGGCTACGCAGGCAACGAAAGCTGCAAAAAAAACGAGCTTGACAAAGATACGCATATTTTTGATCCGGTTTACGAGTTGACTTCTGAAGTCTAGAGACAGTTTGGGTAAAGGCAAGGAGTGAGCGTTGGGGGATGGTACAAAAGTGGTACGCGGTTTTCAGGTCGGCTCTGTAGGCTAAGGAGTACGTGGCCTCTAGGATTAGCAGTTCCAATCCATCATGGGTGCGACGGAGAAGCGGCGGGAGAAGGGGGTGGTTTGTAGGGGCATGGGGGATCTGAGTTTGCGGGGCGAATGGGGCGTAGTTTATCAGGGATGGATCTTGGGTGTGCTGGAGGTGTGTTCCGCGGCATTCACCACTTCGAACGGGGACGTTGCCGTGTGTGGAATACGCCGAGGATCTGCAGACGATCACCGCGTATGCGATAGGGGATCAGATAAGACCAATTGGGGACTGCCCATTAGCGCGTGTTTGTGACCCGACCTTCACGGCCCATAGAGGGAAACTGCGCCAGTTTGTCGACGCTGGCGAAAATGGCATCGGAGAAGTCGTCAGCTGCTTTTGGGTTTTCGAGAGCTATATAGTTTGCTTCGTCTTCCAGATTTTTGAGTGCTTTTTCAAGCCACTCAACCCGCATTCCGGCTCCAGCGCCTGGCGCGCATGGCTGCTACCTGGTCATCGGTGGCAAATTTGCCCTGGTCGGCTTCTTTCACCGCCAGCTCGATTTGAGCGGTTAGCGTTTTTTCGTGCTCGATGTAGTCGCGGAGGACGTCCATCGCCAGGTAGGTCGCAGTCTGGCCGTTGGTTTTGGCCAGGTCGGCGAGAGAGTTGGACAGGTCTTCCGGCAGGTTTAGGGATATCCCGGTCATGACAGCCTCGAAGGTGGAAGGTTATGGAGCATCTTACACCGTGGAACGCTGGGTTGAATCAGCAGGTCGTCGTGAGGTGTGGCTGGGCTTTTACTCTGCCAGCTCGAAGCCGGGTGCCGGGTATCGTAGTCTGACTTCGATATCGGCAAAATAATTAGCAGGTGATGAGGCGGCTTTTTGCTGTCTGGTGATTAGCTTTTTTTCAGCGATGTTATAAATAAATCTGTCCCCTTTTCACCCCATAGGTGGGGCAGGGGGACTTTACGCTCGGCCAGAGTGCCTAAAAATGCCGATTGGGCAATGCGCCGTGAGATGATGAGCCCAAGCTAGACCACTAAAATTGGGCAGCTATGTCGCGTCGTATGTATCTAGGCTTTGTCTGTTTTGAGTATTCCTGATGGGGGCTGAGTCGGTGGGGATCTGCAAGGATTTGGGTTGACCAAATCCTTGCTTTTCAATTATGAGTTGGAGGTTTGTAGACGCAGAATGCGCAAAATCGACTATGGAAAATGTCAGTCAACATAAGGTAGTAAAATTGCTGAAAGCCTTTCGTCGCCGAATATGGTCCAGCGAATAAATGCTGAGAATTCTTGCTCTTTACCTGCTAGGGTTTGGAGCTCCTCAAGAAATTCTAGTTTTTTTCTTATTGATGTTTTCGGGTTGATATAGGCTAAAAAAAGTGTGTTTAGATAATTTATGGCCACGAATACATTGTATCTTAGCTCGGCTCCGGCCACCGTTTTATTAGGGGTGTCATCAGAGTTAAATATGTTGTTAATGAGCTCGGCGGTTTGAATGGTCTGAGGGCATGTTGTTTCCGCTGTGATATTTAATTTTGCAAATGGCGATACTGGTGGTAAATGTTTTATGCTTCGAAGAACGTCGATGGAATGATCAGTGCAATCTAGAATATTGGTGTATTTTGCACGTTTGAAGTTGTTGCATCGCGAGCACACATAGAATAAATTGTTCCAGTCAAATTTTAGAGCTTTGTTTTTATTCTTGTGTGGCTTCAGGTGCTCAACATTTAGATGTACCAGTGAGCGTGACTCACACAAATAGCATTTCTCGTAAAATATTTTTCTTAGTTCTACTAAAACATCTTCTTCTGAGTAGCTCTTGCGGCTTGCTAGACTTGCCGGGGCTGGACGCGTTCTGGTCACTCTGAACATATGTGCGATCCTAGTCTTCACTTTTCTTGTGAGTGAGCTTTAATACTGCTTTATTGAAGAAAAAGAGCGACTCCATGTCGAGCTGTTTTATGTTGGGAGTGAGCTCTTTAACAATTTTTTGTATCTGTGCTGTTTGAGGGGAGTCGCTATTTGTCAAGTCTGATAGTTTTTTTATTTTACCTTGTAATTTTTGTGAGGCGCTATGCACACCGAACAAACCTTCAAGTACAGACTCATAAGAGTACGAGGAAATGTCTTCTTCATGCTGCTCCGTCGTGAGGTCAAATATTATCGCATCATCAACGGATGTTAGAATGAAGGGGGAGTGAGTGGAGACAATAAATTGCACATTTGGAAATGAGTTTATCAGGAAAGGGAATATTATTTTTTGTAAAGATACATGAAGGTGTACGTCAATTTCGTCAATTAAAACTATCCCTTGCAGGTTGCTTGGAATTATTTGTAAAAATTCAGCGCGCATTAATAATCTTGAGAATATCGTTAGTATTGAAGAGTATCCTGATGAGATAGACTGTAACGTAAATCTCTCTCGATTTAATTGTTTTATGTAGACCTTGAAGTCGTAGGGGTCGAACTCAATTTCCGTTGAGTTGTCTTCAGTTAGGTGTTTAAGATCTCGCTCGAACTGATTGAGCCATGAATCAATAGAGTTCGCAGTGTCCGTGTCATTTTTAAATGAGAGGGCAATTGCTTTTCTGATATATAAATTTGTAATGTGTTGCTCTATTGATGACTCAAGATTGTTTTCTATAGGTAGTCTGGGTTGCTGAGTTCTACTTGTGGAAGTGTTAGACGCGCTTGTAGCTCCTGTTATGTTGGCTTGCCTGTCTGCGCTAAAAAACTCTACAACAGCAAGTTGATTCTGGAAGTAGTGTTCGAACTTTTTTAATTGTGTAAATTTAAATGGATTGTTTTCTTTTAATTTTTTTAGTCTCTCGCGCTGTGATATTATTTCGTGATAAGTGTCTCCATGGCTTTCATGTGTGATTTCAATATTTTCATAAGCTTTTATGCGTTCTGAAATTTGCAATTCGGAACTGAAATCTCCCGAAATGAGCTTTTCTATAAGTGTTTTGTAAATTGTTTTGAGGGTGGTCGTTTTACCAGAGCCATTTTTTCCTGTAATTATCAGGTTTTTATTTCTAGGATATATAGCAATTGGTGTGTTTTTACCTATAGGGGTAAGCGTGATTTGTTTTAGGTATTTCAATTGTCATTCCTTTGCCTGAGCAGTTTTACTGTGGGTAGAAGAGCGATATTACGCTATAGGTGGCACGCTATCATGATGTAGCGAAGGCTAAAAAATCCACATGCACGACATAAATTTCTTTGATGTATTACAGGACTGAGCTTGGCCTGCACTACGGAGCCTTCCTCCCGCGAGCTCGTATTTAGTCACTCCTGTCATCATGAGCGGGGCATTCCGGACTGTGCAGCTGCTTGCCTACTCCTCTGAAGTTAACTGATTTACGTCATGAGGGCTTTGAGGCCGAGGCTTGAGGAGTTTTGCCGTCCGAATCGCTCTGGGTTTAGCAGACACATCGAAGGTCTGCTATTGGCCGAGGCTGTGTAAAAACGTTTTCGAGCGCGATAGGTACTCACCACGGACCGGAAATCGCGCATCAGAGCGAAATCCACATCTGCTGACGTGCCGATAAATTTCAGATTTAACGTAGATGCGCGCACTTCAATTTTGACAAAGCGTTTTTACACACTCTGGGCCGATAGCGGCCTGTTGAACGTTTTTATATTGCCCACCATCAGGCGTGCCTAGATCGACCATGAACCCGAGCCACGTAGCAGCAGGTCGATAAAGAGCTGATTGCTTAGAAATTGCTACAACAACAACGCATAGGTTCCTTTCGACCAACCAAACCATGGGGCTTGGGCAGCCCTATGTCCAATCCATCATCGGCGCGACAGATAAACGGCGGGAAAGTGGACCTGTCTGTAGGAACATTGGCAATCTGACTCAACGAGGCGAATGGCGTAGTTTATAGGGGATGTTTCTTAGGTGTCGGGGAGGTGTATACCGTGCTCTTCACCACTTCGAGCGGGGGCGTTGTCATGTGTGGAATATGCCGGGAATGTCGGTGAAATATCCCGCATTCTTCTCGACTTGCTCCTCAAACCTCCCGCCGCTAACCTCCTCAAGCCGCTGCCAATCCAGCGGCCGGAGGTGGAAGTCCGTATCGCTAAAGGCGTTTTAACTCCCGTCACTATTTGGAGCTTCGCCCATGCACAGCAACACGCCCAGTCGCTCTATTGATCGCGACCCTTCGCCCGTCGATACCAAGCTTCACGCCACAGCTCAACGTGCCATTGCTCGTGACTTGCCTCAATCCACCGACAATGCGCCTGACGAACACCCAACCCACAACCTATTCCTCGTCAGCCCCGACATAGACACCGAAACCCTCCTGGCCAACGCTTCCGAAAATCTCGCGTCCGCCAGCGAAATGGCCGCTACCGTGGCTTTCAACCTCGACGAGTCACAGCGCTCCATTGTCTTGGGCATTCAGCAACTGATCGACCTGAGTGCGCTACTCGTTGACCGGGCCCATGACCAAGTCGCTCGTGTCATCAGCCCGGCTACAGCCTGACAATCGACCTCTGCCGCCTTAGCCCAAGGCGGCAACCTGAACCCATTCTGTCTTCTGGCGAAGTTTCATCATTCCCTGTGCCGTTGAGGCCTACGATCATCTCTATGGGAAACCCCCGAACCCACAGGGAACTGAAAAAATGATCTCGAACCTTGTCAAAGTCGTGATGATCGCCGGCGCGTTGCTGTTGAGCGCTTGTTCATCGGATTCGTCGGGCGTGAGTCGCGACCCTTGTTTTGCAGGGGGATGCCAGGCGTTTGGTGACCACAGCCCCAACAAGGCCGCCAAGATGAATTTTGGCGGCAGTGGGCTGGGTAGTAGTTATGGTGAGTATGGTTCTGGGTTGTTGCATGATGACTGATGGGGTGGTGGGGCAGTCAGGGATGTGTTGATTGAACCGCCGCTATCGGGAGCAAGCCCCCTCCCACATGAGGGGCCCCGGCGCGTGAGGCTGCACGCTATCAAATAGCCATGCCTGTGACTTCACGTCGCGTCTGTCAGGCTTGACACTCACCCCGATCAGCCTTGCCAAAACGCCTATTTTAGAGCTGTCAATTAGCCAAACAGCGCATGATCGCCGGTTGGCGTGATATTCTGCGCGCCATCTTGGTCTAGTCTTTCTCCGGAACGTACACCCGTATACGTCCCGGCGGCTGGCTGTCGCCCAGGTAGCTGAAGCCAATAATGATAAGAAGTCAGCGCAGAAGGGACATAAAAGTGAGGTCGATACGTCGGCCTTGTGTGCCCACCCTGCGGTCTTTGAGTGAATGTGCAAACCCGGCGCTGCGTTGCCTGACGCCGCGTGATCGAGGGTTGCCCGGGCTCAGGGGTGGTAGGGCGGATGGCGTTTTATCATAGGTGCTACTGATGTTTAAGAAAGTAAACACGGCCCTGCTGGGGCTGGCTTTGTCGATGGGGATCACGTCCGTTCATGCGGAAGAGGCAAAGAAAGTCGATGTGCTGCTGATCGGCGGCGGCATCATGAGTGCGACCCTGGGTGTCTGGCTCAACGAGCTGGAGCCGGGCTGGTCGATGGAAATGGTCGAGCGCCTCGACGGCGTCGCCGAAGAAAGCTCCAACGGCTGGAACAACGCCGGTACCGGTCACTCGGCCCTCGCCGAGCTGAACTACACCCCGGAAGACAAGAACGGCAACGTTGAGATCCCGAAAGCGGTCGAAATCAACGAAGCGTTCCAGATCTCCCGCCAGTTCTGGTCCTGGCAGGTCCAGCAGGGCGTGCTGAAGAACCCGCGTTCGTTCATCAACTCCACTCCGCACATGAGCTTTGTGTGGGGCGATGACAACATCAAGTTCCTGAAAAAGCGTTACGAAGCCTTGCAAGCGAGCCCGCTGTTCGCTGGCATGCAGTATTCCGAAGACCCGGCGCAGATCGCCAAGTGGGTTCCGCTGATGATGGAAGGGCGTGACCCGAACCAGAAAATCGCGGCCACCTGGAGCCCGCTGGGTACGGACATGAACTTCGGCGAGATCACCCGCCAGTTCGTCGCTCACCTGCAAACCACGCCTAAGTTCGACCTGAAACTGTCGAGCGAAGTGCAGGACATCACCAAGAACGCCGACGGTTCGTGGCGTGTCAGCTACAAAAACCTGAAAGATGGCAGCAAGACCGAAACCGACGCCAAGTTCGTGTTCATCGGTGCCGGCGGCGGTGCCCTGCACCTGCTGCAAAAGTCGGGCATTCCTGAAGCCAAGGAATACGCGGGCTTCCCGGTGGGTGGTTCGTTCCTGGTGACCGATAACCCAACCATCGCCGAGCAGCACCTGGCCAAGGCCTACGGTAAAGCTTCAGTGGGCGCGCCGCCGATGTCGGTGCCGCACCTGGACACCCGCGTGCTGGATGGCAAGCGCGTGATTCTGTTTGGCCCGTTCGCGACCTTCTCGACCAAGTTCCTGAAAGAAGGCTCGTACCTGGACCTGCTGACCAGCACCACCACCCACAACATCTGGCCGATGACCAAAGTCGGTATTCGCGAATACCCGCTGGTCGAGTACCTCGCCGGGCAACTGATGCTGTCGGATGACGACCGCTTCAAGGCACTGCAAGAGTACTTCCCGAACGCCAAGCAGTCCGACTGGCGCCTGTGGCAAGCCGGCCAGCGTGTGCAGATCATCAAGCGTGACGAAGAGCAGGGCGGCGTGCTGAAACTCGGCACCGAAGTGGTCAGCTCCGCCGACAACACCATCGCCGGCCTGTTGGGTGCATCGCCAGGCGCGTCGACCGCGGCTCCGATCATGCTGACCGTGCTGCAGAAAGTGTTCAAGGACAAGGTCGCGACTCCGGCCTGGCAGGAAAAACTGCATCAGATCGTGCCAAGCTACGGCACCAAGCTGAACGACAGTCCTGAGGCTGTTGCCAAGGAATGGGCCTACACCGCCGGTATCCTGCAACTGACTCCACCACCAGCGATTCCGCAGATGACCGCTCCCAAGGCCACCGAGGCTGCCAAGCCTGCGGCTGAGCCGAGCAAACCGGCGTCTGATCTGGCGCTGTAAGACCAGGCCCTGAGACTGGGGCCGATCGGTCAAAAAAAGCCCGCTGAGCCGATGACGCTCAGCGGGCTTTTTGTGGGCGCGTGTTTATGCGCGGGGGTGGGTGCGCTCCACCGCAGGCAGTTCAACCGTTCGTTCGGCTGCCGCCAGCGCCGCCGTCAAGCCGGCTCGGTCCAGCACAACGCAATAGGCCGGTTTGGCCCGCTCGAACCGCCAGCTTTCATCCAGCCCACCGGCATCCACGGCGTCGAAACCGAGTTCGTCGAGTAACTGGATCACTTGCGCTTTCGCCGCGGCGTCATCCGCCGCCACCGGCAGTGCGCGGCGGTCGGGTGCGCCGTGAGGGCGGGCGTCCCGCGTCAGGTCCGGTGCAAAGATTGCGTTGAATACCTTCACCACATGGGAATGCGGCAAATGCTCGGCGAGCAGCCGGCTGGTGGTGGTTTCAAAACGGTCCAATTCAGGGATATGCCCGTCGCGCTCGGGGTAGTAATTGTTGGCGTCCATCACTGTTTTGCCTTCCAGCCACTGCGCGGGCACGCTGCGGTAATGTTCCAGGGGGATCGCCACGAGGACCACGTCGCCAAATCTGGCTGCGTCTTGCGCGCTGCCCACTTTAACGCCCCAGATGCCGCTGAGTACGCTGCTCATGGACTGCGGGCCGCGGGAGTTGCTCAACATCACTTCGTGACCGGCCGCCAGCGCCAGTTGGGCCACCGCGCGTCCGATGAAACCTGCTCCAATCACGCCAATCTTCATGGCCTTGCTCCTGCAAAGTAGGGGAGCGGTTATGATGATTAACAATCGCTGGGTGATAAATGAGCGTATTGGCGTGGATGTCGTTACTGGGAGTTGGGAATGATGGACCGTCTTTCGAGCATGAATGCCTTTGTGGTCGCCGCCGAGTTGGGCTCGTATGCGCGAGCCGCCGAGCGTTTGAATATGTCGGCGCAGATGGTGGCCAAGCATGTCACAGCGCTGGAGCAGCGCCTGGGTGCGCGCTTGCTCAATCGCACCACGCGCCGACAAAGCCTGACGGAGTTGGGTAGCGCTTACTACGAGCGTTGCAAGCATATCCTGACGGAGGCTGAGGCCGCCGATTCCCTGGCGCAGATCATGAATGACACCCCACGCGGTACGCTGAAAATCACCGCTCCGGTGACCTTCGGCTCCTACAGCCTGATGCCCTTGGTGACCGCGTTTTTGCGTGACAACCCCGATGTGAACATCGACCTGCACCTCACCGATCGTTTTGTCGACCTGGTGGAGGAAGGCTACGAAGCCGCCTTCCGCATTGGCCCCCCGGCGATCACGGGGCTGACCGCCAGGCCCCTGGCGCCGTATCGCCTGGTGGTCTGCGCGGCGCCGGCCTACCTGGCGGCACGAGGCACACCGCTGTGGCCGGCGGACCTTCAACAGCATGAATGCCTGGGCTACGCCTTCTGGTCACGCCCGGCAGATCGCGAATGGGTGTTCTGCCAGGGCTCGGTCCCGCACACCGTGCAGGTTGCCAGCCGTTTGCAGATCAACGAAAGCAGGGCCTTGATGTCGGCCGCGCTGGATGGGTTTGGCATTGTGCTCGGCCCGGAAGATTTTCTGCGCCCGGCCCTGGCCAGGGGCGAGTTGGTGCGAGTGCTGCCGGACTTTGACGCGCCGAGCCGGCCCATGCATTTGGTCTACACCGCCAACCGCCAGCGTACCGCCAAGTTGCGGCGTTTTGTCGAGGCTGTGCTGGAGCGCTTTGGCCCGGCTTGAGCGTTCAAATCGCGACTCGGCCTTCCGTCTGTTCCTCGGGATGCACTGTCGGCAGGTTCAGCAACCCGACAGACACCACCTGTTAAAAAGTACCCAGGCCTTGCAGGAGCGCGGCTGGAACAAGGGGGGATTTTTTACTGAGGCAGGTGTGGGGCGTTAGCGCCCGAGGGGTTTGTATGTTGCTACGTTATGCAGCATTGGCGGCCATGGTCGTCGCGGCGTCCGGGTGTGTGCAAGAGCGTGTCGTGCATGAGCGTCGACCGGTAGAACGTGAGTATGTGGAAGTGGTCGCACCACAACCGCCGCCGATGCAAGTGATCGAAGTCGAGCCGGCGGTGCGCGAAGGTTATGTATGGTCACGCGGGTACTGGCGTTGGGAAGGCGGGCGTTATGTGGCGGTACACGGCCATTGGGAGCCGGTGCGCGAGGGCTACCGTTATGTGCATCCGCACTGGGTGCAACGAAATGACGGTTACCACTGGCAGCATGGTGGTTGGGTTCGCTGAACCCCGCTCAGGCCAGTCGCTTCATGCCCGCAGCCTTGGCCGCATCGAGGTCAAAGGTGGCGGTGTACTCGCAGCCGGCTGCGTGGGCGCAGCGCGCTATCAAACAGTCGGCGAAATCGGCTTTGTTCGCCGAAAACCGCCGGAGCGCCTGCCAGATGATCTCGGCATGCTCGACGATCAATTCACGGGTTCGCAGCAGCGTTTCCAGCACCGCCACCACATCGCTCTTGGCTGACTGGTAGCAACTTTGTAACACCCATACCAACTCCACCACCGACACCAGGCTGACAAAGCCTGGCGACAGGGTGGTGAGGGATTCGATCAGCTCGGATGCCTTGGCGGATTGGACCGGATCATCCTGGGTGACATAGCGCACCAGCACATTGGTATCCAGGCCGATCATCGGGCTTTCGCTCCCTGTGCCGCAATCGCGCGGTTCATGTCCTCGATGGAAATGGCCTGGGCAGGCTTGCGGATCAGCCCCTTGAGGTCGTGAACGGTTTTGCTCGCGGCAATAATGGAAAATTTGCCGTCTTCCATTTCGACGAATTCAACCCGGTCTCCCGTTTCCAGGCCCAGGGCTGTCCTGACCTGGACGGGGATGGTGATTTGTCCTTTTGAAGTCAGCGTGGCGGTCGCCATATTGAAGGTCTCCATCGTGATACTCCTTACATTAGGGTAAGGCGTCTGGGAGAACAAGATCCGTTGGTCCATAGGTCGCTCCTCGGTGTGGGTCAGTCGGGCTTCGTAAAAACGATAGCCCGACGTCTCCCGCCGACAAGCCTGAACACAAGGTTAAAGCGCTACAGCATGTGTGCTGACTTATTGCACCACGCGGTAGCACGGCACATATGCCGCGCCACCCGGCAACTTCATGCGGTGCTGGGCGACGAACGCCTGCAGCAGTTCATCCAGCGGCTTCATGATGGCCGGGTCGCCATGGATCTGGT
Source organism: Pseudomonas sp. Y39-6 (assembly GCF_023651955.1). NCBI lineage: Bacteria > Pseudomonadati > Pseudomonadota > Gammaproteobacteria > Pseudomonadales > Pseudomonadaceae > Pseudomonas > Pseudomonas sp. Y39-6. Next base: position 1,948,046 of record NZ_CP069594.1, read on the forward strand.
AAGGGCCGTTCTGCTCGATCAGGCGAATGCCCTTGTCCTTGACGTTGCCCGCTACAATCCCCGAGAACGCGCGACGCAGGTTGGCTGCCAGTTCATGGGGTGGCAGCGCGTGGTTCAGTTGCAGGCTGGCCATGTTTTCGTGGGTCGGGTCGAACGGGCGCTGGAAGCCTTCGTCGATCTTCAACAGCCAGTTGAAGTGGAACGCATCGTTACGCTCGCGGCGGAACTGCTTGACGGCCTTGAGCCCGGCGGTCATCTGGCGGGCCACTTCGGCTGGATCGTCGATGATGATCTGGTAGTGCGCCTGCGCGGCCTCGCCGAGGGTGGCGCCGACGAATGCGTGCAACTGTTGCAGGTACGGTGCGGCGTGCTTTGGCCCGGTGAGGATGACCGGGAACGGCAGGCCGCGGTTGTCCGGGTGCATCAGGATGCCCAGCAGGTAGAGGAACTCTTCCGCCGTGCCGGCGCCGCCCGGGAAGATGATGATGCCGTGGCCGACGCGCACGAAGGCTTCCAGGCGCTTCTCGATGTCCGGCAGGATCACCAGCTCATTGACGATCGGGTTCGGTGCTTCCGCAGCGATGATGCCCGGCTCGGTCAGGCCCAGGTAGCGCCCGCCGTTGATGCGTTGCTTGGCGTGGGAAATGGTCGCGCCCTTCATCGGCCCTTTCATCACGCCGGGGCCGCAACCGGTGCAGACGTCGAGGCTGCGCAGGCCCAGTTCGTGGCCGACTTTCTTGGTGTATTTGTATTCTTCGGTGTTGATCGAGTGCCCGCCCCAGCACACCACGATCTTCGGCTCGACACCCGGGCGCAGCGTGCGTGCGTTGCGCAACAGGTGGAACACGTAGTCGGTGATGCCCTGGGAGTTGCTCAGGTCGATGCGCTGGCTGTCCAGTTCGTTCTCGGTGTAGACGATGTCGCGCAGGGCGCTGAACAGCATTTCGCGGGTACTGGCGATCATTTCGCCATCGACGAAGGCGTCGGCCGGGGCGTTCAGCAGTTCCAGGCGCACGCCGCGATCCTGCTGGTGGATACGCACTTCAAAGTCTTTATAGGCGTCGAGGATGGTCTTGGCGTTGTCGATGTGCGCGCCGGTGTTGAGGATGGCCAGGGCGCACTGGCGGAACAGGGTATAGATGCTGCCGGAGCCGGCTTCGCTCAGTTGCTGGACTTCACGCTGGGAGAGTGTTTCGAGGCTGCCCTTGGGGCTGACGGAGGCATTGATGACTTGACGTTGGGGCATTCTGATTCCTTGAAAGCACAGCCACCGCGCCCGTCATGGGGGCGATGGCTTGAGAAGAATGGGCGCCGGATACGGTCGCACGAGACGGCTATTTTCGCTGGCCCGCAGGCGCTACGCAAATACTGTCCAGCCCCATCATGCCGCAGAACCTACTGGATCAGCTTCCAGTTTTTGTAGAAAACCCGACGCAGCGTGAACACCAGGCCGGCAAACCCTGTGATCACGGCATTGAGGACGGCGGGCAACGCGGTCGGCCGCACGATATCAATGAACAGGCAGTAGCGCTTGGCATCGTTCTTGTTGAAGGACGCATGCATCAGCGTGTCATCGAAGATAAACAGTGGGTCGTCGTGCCAGTAATGCTTGTGTTTGCCCACCTGGATGTACACGCCCTCATGGTGAGGCGCCGGCGCCATGTTATAGAGCACCCGGAACATCATGCGCAGGGGGCCGAAGTGGAAGGAGGTCGAACGGTTTTCGTTGAACACCGACACGCCGATGGTCTTCACGAACGGCAATTTCTTGCGCAGTTCCGGGATGTCCAGGGTGGTTTCGATCGGCCGGCCGTACCATTGGAAAAACAGCATGCCGCGTTTCTTCTCGGCCATGCGTTCGTCCAGGTAGCCGATGATTTCATCCTTGTGGGCCATGGCGTCGTCGATCACCTGTTGCAGGTCTTCACGCCAGGCGGGCGGCAGGTCGCGCATCGTGTAGACGTGGCGGTTGCGGCTGCTCAGCAGGTCGAACAGGGTGTTGAACGGTGCCAGCAGCCAGGTATTGCGGCCGCTGCCGATGAAATATTTCTTGAAGGTGTCGCGGTCATACAGGCCGTTACGCAGGAAATCATAGATACCGCAGACCAGCACGAGGCCGAGGAACACCACGGTGGTCAGGGGAAAGAGGTAGATAATCAGCAGGACGCCGAATGCCCAGGCGAACGACACGGCTTTTTTGCGTAACGCAGATTTACTCATGAAACTCAGCTCCAGCTGGACTCCATTCGACAGGTCCAGATGCGTGGCTGCGAGTGGTGGGGTTGCGAAACATATTGAAATAACCTCGTCATGATAAGACGTTCTCAGGTCGATGGGCGTTTTAAATATTGCGAAATTGTGAAGAACTGACACAGTTTTTAACCCGCGGCGCGGCTTGCGCGGCGAGTTTGGGATTGGATTTTGTAAACAGAAGATTTGCGACTATCGTGACGCTTCGGTTTTTTGGACGTCATAGACCGGTACGATTACGTTGAATGGCCACCATTGGCCTTCGGCACCTTGGAAGAGGCAGAAATTTTATGATCATCAAACCGCGGGTTCGTGGCTTTATCTGTGTGACCGCTCACCCTGTTGGCTGTGAAGCGAACGTCAAGGAACAGATCGACTACGTCACCCAACACGGCGTCATCGAAGGCGGCCCGAAAAAGGTGCTGGTCCTCGGTGCTTCCACCGGTTACGGCCTGGCCGCGCGCATCAGTGCTGCGTTTGGCTGCGGCGCCGATACCCTGGGCGTGTTTTTTGAGAAAGAAGGCGAAGAAGGCAAGCTGAGCTCCGCCGGCTGGTACAACAGCGCCGCGTTCGAGAAGTTTGCCGTCGAAAAAGGCCTGTACGCCAAGAGCATCAACGGCGACGCGTTCTCTGACGAGATCAAGCGCCTGACCATCGAGACCATCAAGAAAGACCTGGGCAAGATCGACCTGGTGGTCTACAGCCTGGCCGCGCCACGCCGCACCGACCCGCAGGGCGTGGTGCACAACTCCACGCTCAAGCCGATCGGCAAGGCCGTGACCCTGCGCGGGATCAACACCGACAAGGGCGTTGTCGTCGACACCACCCTTGAGCCGGCCACCCAGGAAGAAATCGACGGCACCGTGAAAGTCATGGGCGGCGAAGACTGGCAGCTGTGGATCGACGCCCTGCGTGAAGCGGACGTGCTGGCTGAAGGCGCCAAGACCACGGCGTTCACCTACCTCGGCGAGAAGTTGACCCAGGATATCTACTGGAACGGCTCCATCGGCGAAGCCAAGAAGGACCTGGACAAGAAAGTCCTGACCCTGCGCGACAACCTGGCCGCACTGAAGGGCGACGCCCGCGTGTCGGTGCTCAAGGCTGTGGTCACCCAGGCCAGCTCGGCGATCCCGATCATGCCGCTGTACCTGTCGTTGCTGTTCAAAGTGATGAAAGAGCAGGGCACTCACGAAGGTTGCATCGAGCAGGTCTATGGCCTGTTCAAGGACAGCCTGTACGGCCGCGAGCCGAAGCTCGACGCCGACGGCCGCCTGCGTGCCGACCTGGCCGAGCTGCAACCGAAAGTCCAGGACGCCGTGGCTGCGCTGTGGAATCAGGTCACCGACGACAACGTCAACGAGATCAGCGATTTTGCCGGCTACAAGGCTGAGTTCCTGCGCTTGTTCGGCTTTGAGATCGACGGCGTGGACTACGAGGCTGACGTGAATCCGACCGTGAAGATCAACGGTCTGGTCCAAGCCTAAACACGCTCGAAAAACATGTGGGAGCGGGCTTGCCCGCGATTGCAGTGGGTCAGCCGAAACCTCCGGCACTGACAAACCGCCATCGCGAGCAAGCCCGCTCCCACATTCGTTGTGTGTAAAGCCATCGCGATCTGCCAGACTCCATCCGCTATCAACTCACGCTAACGGAGGATCTGATGACGATTCGTGCAGTCGTTTTTGATTTTGGCGGTGTCCTGTTCGATTGGAGCCCGCAGCACCTGTACCGCCAGCTGATCGCCGATGAAGAGGAGCGGCAATGGTTCCTCGACAACATCTGCACCCAGGCCTGGAACACCGAGCAAGACGCCGGTCGCACCCTGGCCGAGGCGACGCGCAGCCTGGTCGCGCAATATCCCCAGCACGAAACCTTGATCACGGCCTACTACGACCGCTGGCATGAAATGCTGCGCGGGCCGTTGCCCGAGGGCGTGGCCATTCTCAAGGCGCTGCATCAGGCCGACGTGCCGCTGTTCGGGCTCACCAATTGGTCGGCCGAGACGTTCCCCTATGCGCGGGCCAACTACCCGTTCCTGCAGTGTTTTCGCGATATCGTGGTCTCCGGCGAGTTGAAGGTGATCAAGCCCGATGCCGCGATCTATCACGCCAGCCTCGGCCAGGTGCGCGCTTATCTGCCGGATATCCAGCCTGCCGAAGTGGTGTTCATCGATGATGTCGCGGGCAATATCGACGCGGCTATCGCGCTGGGCTGGCAAGGCATTCACCACGTTTGCGCCGAGCGCACCGCTGAGCGTCTGCGTGAATTGGGCGTGGGCTTTTAGCGCGCCCATTTCTCCAGGGCAAAATCCACGAACGCCCGCAGTTTAGGCAGGCGGTAACGATCCTGGCCGTACAGCAAATGCATGGGGCGGCGGGGCAGTTGATAGGCGGTCAGCAAGGCCACCAGCTTCCCGCTCTGCAGGTCGGGCTGCACCAGGGCATCGGGCAGCATGACGATGCCCATGCCTTGCACCGCCGCCTGGCGCAGGGCTTGCGAGCTGTTGATGGTCAGCGAGCCGGACACCGGAATCTCCACTTCGCCGTCCGCGTCGCTCATGCGCCACAGTTTGTCGGCGTTACGCCAATCGTCGCCGGATGGGTAGGCGAAGGCCAGGCAGTCGTGTTGTTGCAGATCCTCGGGCGTTTGCGGCGTGCCGCGTCGCGCCAGGTAATCCGGCGCGGCGCACAGGGTGATGGTGTAGTCCTGCAGGGGCCGGGCGATCAGGCTTGAGGGTTCCAGCTCGCCCAGGCGGATGGCCACGTCGAAGCCGCTGTCGACCAGGTCCATGCGTTGATTGCTGAGCACCACGTACAGCTTGATCAGCGGGTAACGTTGGGAAAATTCGCTCAAGGCCGGCGCCAGGCGTTCGGTGCCGAAGGCGGGCGGGGCGGTGATGCGCAGGGTGCCCTTGGGCACGTCGCTGTGGGCCTGTTCGGCCAATTGCTCGGAGTCGGCCACCAGTCCCAGCACTTCCAGGCAGCGCTGGTAATACTGCCCGCCGAATTCCGTGAGGCTTTGCTTGCGCGTGGTGCGCTTGAGCAGGCTGACCCCCAGGCGTTGCTCCAGGGCGCGCAAGTGGTTGCCGACCATGGTGGTCGACATCCCACTGGCATGGGCCGCGGCGGTCATGCTGCCGGTCTCGACCACTTTCACATACACCGACATCGCCTGGAACAGATCCATTATCAAGCCCTGGTTTAAAGTCATTGCAGAAAAGCACAGTTTATCCAGCTTGGGTGGCTAACGATACTGGACCCATCCCAACCCAGCACTGGAGCTTGCCACCATGACCGCCGCTTGCCTGATGACCACTTACCAACCCTTGGCCTTGAGCTTTGCGCGTGGCCTGGGCACGCGCCTGTGGGACCAGCAGGGGCGCGAATACCTGGACGCCGTGGCAGGCGTGGCCGTGACCAACGTCGGGCACTCCCATCCGAAACTGGTGACAGCCATCAGCGAACAAGCCGGGTTGCTGTTGCACACCTCCAACCTCTACAGCATCGATTGGCAACAACGCTTGGCCCAGCGTCTGACCCAACTGTCGGGCCTCGATCGTGCGTTTTTCAACAACTCCGGCGCCGAAGCCAACGAGACCGCGCTAAAACTGGCGCGGCTGCACGGCTGGAAAAAAGGCATCGAGGCGCCGTTGGTGGTGGTGATGGAAAACGCCTTCCACGGCCGCACGCTGGGCACCATGGCGGCCAGCGACGGGCCTTCGGTACGCTTGGGGTTCCAGCGCTTGCCGGGGGATTTTCTCAAAGTCGGCTTCGGCGACCTGGCGGCGCTGGAGGCGATCACGCAAACGTTCGGCACGCGCATCGCAGCGGTCTTGCTGGAACCGATCCAGGGCGAAAGCGGGGTGCAAGTGGCGCCGCCGGGTTACCTAAAAGCCCTGCGCGCTCACTGCACGCGCCACGGCTGGCTGATGATGCTCGATGAAATCCAGACCGGCATCGGCCGCACCGGCGCCTGGTTTGCCTTCCAACACGAGGGCATCGTGCCGGACGTGATGACCCTGGCCAAAGGCCTCGGCAACGGCGTGCCCATCGGTGCCTGCCTGGCCAGGAACGTGGCGGCCGACTTGTTCACTCCGGGCAGCCACGGCAGCACGTTCGGCGGTAACCCATTGGCCTGCCGGGTGGGTTGCACCGTGCTGGAGATCATTGAAGAACAAGGCCTGCTGCAGAACGCCGCGCAACAGGGCGAGCGCTTGTTGGCCCGCTTACGGGTGGAGTTGGATGAGCACCCGCAGGTCCTGGCGATTCGCGGCAAGGGCTTGATGATCGGTATCGAGCTGGCAGACCCGTGTCGCGAGCTGGCCCTGCGCGCCGCCGAGGAACATGGGTTGTTGATCAACGTGACGCGGGGCAAGGTGATTCGCCTGCTGCCGCCGCTGACCCTGGAGGCCAAGGAGGTCGAGATGATCGTGCGGGCCATCACCCGCTTGCTGGATTGAAATGAGATCCCCTGTGGGAGGGTGCTTGCCCCCGATGGCGGTGCATCAGTCGAGCAATCTGCAACTGACACACCGCCATCGGGGGCAAGCCCCCTCCTACAGGGGATTCCGGTGATCTTCAGCGGTCACTCCCATTCAACCACTCTTGGTTCATCGTCTCGCTATCCCCCAGGTAGTCCAGCAACCAACTCATCGCCGGGGACAGTTTGTTCTGTGCCCAGGCCACGCATGACGGGCTGGCCGGGAACGGCCGGCGCAGTTGCAGCGCGACCAACTCACCGCGTTCGATCCACGGCAACACCTGATGCGCCGGCGCCATGCCGACGCACAGGCCGTCGCGCAGGCAGTCAATGGCCGAGGCCCAGTTTGGTACCACCAGCCGGCGCTGGTTATCCAGGGTCCAGGTATCGCGCTTGGGCAGGTTGCGCGAGGTATCGGTCATGCACAGGGACGCGAACGGGCGCAGTTGATCGTCACTGAGCAAACCATCCAACGCCGCCAGCGGGTGTTTCGCGCTGACCACGCACAACCAGTTCAACAGGCCCATATCGCGAAACGTAAAGTGACTCGCCACCGGCACCGCGCTGGTGGCGCCGATCACGATGTCGGTGCGCTCATCGGCGAGGGCGTCCCACACGCCGTTGTACACCTCGTACTCCAGCAGCAATTCCACGTCAGGGAACTGCCGATAGAAATCCAGCACCAGTTGCCGGCAGCGCTGGGGTTTGACGATGGAGTCCACCGCGACCTTCAACTGGCCGCTCCAGCCATTGGCCACTTGCTGGCACAGGCGCCGTGTACCGAGCATGGTTTTCATCACGCCGCGGGCTTCGTCTATAAATAGACGGCCGGCCGCGGTGAGCTCGACGTCGCGATGGCGCCGCACGAACAAGGGCACGGCCAGCCACTCTTCCAACTGACGCACCGTGTAGCTGATGGCCGACGGCACGCGGTGCAATTCCTGGGCGGCGGCGCTGAAGCTGCCATGGCGTGCGACGGCATCGACCACATCCAGGGAGTATTCGGACCACATGGCGGTTGCCTTCAAATTAATTGATAGAAGTGTCCAATTATTATCGCTTCACAGAGAGGCTGCCAGCTTCATAATGGGCAGCAGTCAGCAAATAGTTTGATGGCAGGTTCAACAAGGCTTCAATGAAAAATTCTTTTGGTTTCACCTGGTACCTGGCGGGTCTGAGCATGCTCGGTTATCTCGCCATGGACATGTACTTGCCGGCGTTCGGCGCCATGGGCGAGCAATTACACATCGGCGCGGGCGCGGTGGGCGCCAGCTTGAGTATTTTCCTCGCGGGCTTTGCCGTGGGGCAGTTGTTGTGGGGGCCGTTGTCTGACCGACTGGGGCGCAAACCGATCCTGCTCACGGGCCTGAGCCTGTTCGTGCTGGGTTGCGTCGGCATGTTCTGGGTCGAGACCGCCACGCAGCTGCTGGCACTGCGTTTTATCCAGGCGATTGGCGTGTGTTCCGCCGCCGTGAGTTGGCAGGCACTGGTGATTGACCGCTACCCGGCCGACAAGGCTCACCGCGTGTTCGCCAGCATCATGCCGCTGATGTCGTTGTCGCCGGCCCTGGCGCCGCTGTTGGGGGCCATGGTGCTGAATCACTTTGGCTGGCAGGCGATTTTCGCGGTGTTGCTGGGCGTGTCGCTGCTGTTGCTGCTGCCGACTCTGTTCCTGCGCACCGCGCCGAAACGGCTGGCGGAGGAAGGCGAACCGACGCGCCTCGGTTATGGACAATTGCTCGGCTCGCGCGTGTTCACCGGCAACGTCATGATCTTTGCTGCCTGCTCCGCCAGTTTCTTCGCCTGGTTGACCGCCTCGCCGTTCATCCTCGGCGATATGGGCTACAGCCCGAATGACATCGGCCTGAGTTATGTGCTGCCGACCCTCGCGTTCCTGATCGGAGGCTACAGCTGCCGCAGCGCGTTGCAGCGATTCCAGGGCAAGACGCTGTTGCCCTGGCTGCTGGTGGCCTACTGCATCAGCATGCTGGCGTTGTACCTGGTCGCCACCTTGAGCGTGCCGACCCTGACCACCTTGTTGATTCCGTTCTGCCTGATGGCGCTGGTCAACGGCGCCAGTTATCCCATCGTGGTGGCGAATGCGCTGATGCCGTTTGCGGAAAACTCCGGCAAGGCAGCGGCGCTGCAAAACACCCTGCAACTGGGCCTGTGTTTTCTCAGCAGCCTGTTGGTGTCGTCGATGCTTGAGCAGCCGCTGCGGATCACTGTGATCGTGATGCTGGCGACCGCGCCGCTGGCGGTGCTGGGTTACTGGTTGGCGCGGCCGAAAACCGATGATTCGCAATTGGCGAATGCTTGATCTGACAGGTGGGCGCTGGATAGCCTGCGCTGCATCAGGTTTACCGAGCCGATGCGATCGCAGGCAAGCCAACCCCCACACGTGATTACGGTTTCTTCAGGGGCTTGAGCGGTAAATCCTAGAACGTCACTTCCATATTCAGCGTGGGTGTCGACGTGCGACTGCCCCGACCGCCATCCACACCGAACTTGTTATGCCAGTACTCGTAGCCCACTCCGAGGTACAGGTTCGGCGTTACGCGCTTGCCGGGTCGCACCGCGACCATCAGCGCGCTACGCATCAGCGTTTCCGCTGCGGTATCGCGGCCGTGGAAGTCCTCGCCCTTGTTGCCGACATGGTTGATAAACCCCTGGAACTTGGCCGCGTGGCTGCCGATCTCGAACGGACGCATCCACGTCAGGTTGAGCATGTAGGTGTCGTCGAAGGTATGGTCCGACTCTTTCGCGCCGGGAATCCCGCTGTGATTGCGTTCTTTGTAATACATCAGGCTCAGGTCCAATACGCCGACGGTGTTGAACTTCAAGGTCGGGCCGAGCACCAGCGCGCGTTTTTTCGCCGAGGCAAAGTTGTTGTTGCGGTTGGCATCGAAGCCCAGGGTCAGGGCGTAGTCCTTGATCAACCCGGTGCCCAGCGGCGTATCGAAAACGCGGGAGGCATACAACTGGTGTCGGTATACCGCATACACCTCACTGCCGCCGTGGTCGGTGCCCTTGCGCGGGTCGCGGCTGTCGGACAAAAACACATCGAGGTTCAGAAAGTTGCTGCCGTACTGGTAGCCACTGGCGTGGGTGACGCTGTAGATGCGCTTGCTGAATGCGTCGGGGTTGTTCGGGTTGGTGAATTGCTGGCCGTAGCGAAATCCTACGCTGTTGTTCATCCATTCCAGCGCGACAGCCTCCCCGCCGCCGAGGAGGGTCAATGCAACGGTTGCGCCCTGTAATGCCTTTTTCATTGTTTTAGGTCCTATGGCGTTCTGGCTCATGACGGCCGGATTGTTTTTGTAACGCCGGTGGAGGGTATCTTGTTCGAATGATTGTATACAGCTCTATGGACATCTAGTCTCGGTATTGCATACAGTGGCGCCACAACAAAAACAGAGAACCCCTCACCATGACTATCCCGAAGGCGTCATCGCAACGACCCGAAGATGAGAATCTCGGCGTCGCCGCCAACATGGCTTACGGCCTGCAGCATGTGCTCACCATGTACGGCGGCATCGTTGCCGTACCGTTGATCGTCGGCCAGGCGGCCGGGTTGTCGCCGGCGGATATCGGCCTGTTGATCGCCGCGTCGCTGTTTGCCGGCGGCCTGGCCACGTTGTTGCAAACCCTTGGCCTGCCGTTCTTTGGTTGTCAGTTGCCGCTGGTGCAGGGCGTGTCGTTTGCCGGCGTGGCGACGATGGTGGCGATTGTCGGCAGTGATGGCGCCGGTGGGGTGCCAGCGATTCTCGGGGCGGTGATGGCTGCGTCGTTTATCGGGCTGCTGATCACGCCGGTGTTCTCGCGGATCACCCAGTTTTTCCCGCCGTTGGTGACCGGCATTGTGATCACCACCATCGGCCTGACGCTGATGCCGGTAGCCGCGCGCTGGGCCATGGGCGGCAACAGCCGTGCGGCGGATTTCGGCAGCATGGCGAACGTCGGCCTGGCCGCGTTGACCCTGTTGCTGGTGTTGTTGCTGAGCAAGATCGGCAGTGCGACGATCTCGCGGTTATCGATCCTGCTGGCGATGGTGATCGGCACCGTGATTGCGGTGTTCCTGGGCATGGCGGACTTTTCCGGCGTGACCCAGGGGCCGATGTTCGGCTTCCCCACACCGTTCCATTTCGGCATGCCGACCTTCCATGTGGCCGCGATCATTTCCATGTGCATTGTGGTGATGGTGACGCTGGTGGAGACTTCGGCGGACATCCTGGCCGTGGGCGAGATCATCGACACCAAAGTCGACTCCAAACGCCTGGGCAATGGCTTGCGTGCCGACATGCTGTCGAGCCTGTTCGCGCCGATCTTTGGTTCGTTTACCCAGAGCGCGTTCGCCCAGAACGTCGGCCTGGTGGCGGTCACCGGGGTGAAAAGTCGTTTTGTGGTCGCGACAGGCGGGTTGTTCCTGGTCGTCCTCGGCCTGCTGCCGTTCATGGGGCGGGTGATTGCGGCAGTGCCGACCTCGGTGTTGGGCGGTGCCGGAATCGTGTTGTTCGGCACCGTGGCGGCCAGCGGTATTCGCACACTGTCCAAGGTGGATTACCGCAACAACATGAACCTGATCATCGTGGCCACGTCCATCGGTTTCGGCATGATCCCGATTGCCGCGCCGAGCTTCTACGATCATTTTCCCAGCTGGTTCGCGACCATTTTCCATTCGGGCATCAGTTCGTCGGCGATCATGGCGATCTTGCTGAACCTGGCGTTCAACCACTTCACCGCCGGCAATTCGGACCAGCAGTCGGTGTTTGTGGCCGGGACTGAGCGCAGCCTGTGTTTCCAGGATGTGGCCGTCTTGCGCGAAGGCGATTACTTCAGGGGCGGCAAGCTGTTCGATGCCGAAGGCAAGGAGATTCCACTGGTGGCCGAGGTGCCGAGAAAAACCGCGAAGGCCGAGACCAGCGAGGTTTGAAACGGTGGCAGCGGGTTTGCTCGCGATGGCGGTCAGGCGCTGACTGAACCACCGCCATCATGAGCAGGCCCGCTGCCACATTGCTCGTCAGCTTGCTTTGAGGGTCTTGTGCGGCACTGAACACGCCTCATCCAAAAACTTCACCACTGTCCCCATGCACGCCTGGCGCTCTTCGACATGGGGCATGTGGCTGGAGTCTTCAAACAGCGCCCAGCGCACATCCGCGATTTCATCCAGGAACGGCTTGACCACCAGCGGCGTGGCTTCGTCATGCCGGCCGGAAATCACCAGGGTCGGCACCTTGATTGCCGACAGACGGCCAATCACGTTCCAGTCCTTCAAACTGCCGATCACATGGAACTCGGTCGGGCCGCTCATGGCGTGGTACACGGTCGGGTCTGCATCGACCTGGGCGAACGTGCGCGCAACCTCGTCCGGCCATGGGTTGACCCGGCAGACATGCTGGTCGTAGAAAATCCGCGAGGCGGCGAGGTATTCCGGGTCCTGGTAGGTGCCGGCGGCTTCATGCTTGAGCAGGGTTTCATGCACGCCTTCGGGCAGCAGCTGACGCAGGCGGTTGGCTTCGCTGACCCAGGTACGCATGCAGGTGGGCGAGTTGGCCGGGATAAACGCACGCAAGCCCTTGGGTTGCAGAATCGCGTGTTCGCTGCCGAGCATGCCGCCCCAGGATTGCCCGAGAATCGCGTAGTCCTGGCTGATTTGCAGGTGGTCCAGCAGGTTGTTCAGTTCGTCGAGGAACAGGCTGACAGTCCAGAAGGACGGGGCTTTGTCGGGCAAGTGCGTGGAGCGGCCGTTGCCCAGTTGGTCGTAGTGGATGACGGCGTGACCACTGGCGGCGACGTCCTTGAAGGCATCGACGTAATCATGGGTGCAGCCGGGACCGCCGTGGATGATCACCAGCGGTGTACGGCCCGAGGCCAGGTCGCCAGTGACGCGATACCAGGTCTGATAGGGGCCGAAGGGCGCAAACCCTTCGCGGACTTTTTCGATGAATTCCATTTCGTATCCTGCTTTGAAAAAAAAGTATCAGGGACACGATAATCGGCACGCGACGTTTAGGTAACTAGCAAAACAGCTAGGTTTTGCCGAAGGGTCAATCTTCCAGCAGGCGGTAATGAGTGGCGCGCACCACGGCCTGTACGCGATTTTTCGCCCCCAGTTTGTGCATTGCCGAGGCAAGATGCAGGGTAACGACCGCCAGCGAGCGGCTCAGCTGCGTGGCGATTTCGGCGGCGGTCAGGCCGTCGGCGGCCCATTTCAGGCACTCGCGCTCGCGTTTGGTCAGACGGATATGCGGGTAGGTGCGTAGTTCATTGCTGAACAGTGGGTAGGCCGCTTCCTGCAGGGCATGGGAAATCAGGCCGAAATCCGACAAGCTCTGTTGCGCGTCCTCCAGCACCGTATGCGCCTTGCCGGTGCGCAAGCCGGTCAACGATGCGAAGCCGCCCCGGGGCAGATGAATCGGCACGCTGACGCCGCAGGTCAGTTGCTGGTCATGCAGGTAAGACGAGACGGGGGCGTGGCACGGGTCGATGATCTTCTGCAGCGCCGTCTGCGCCTTGGCCTCGTAGGACCAGACAAACGGCGACACCGTATTCAAGGCCAGGTGCTGCACCGGATCGATCTGGTAGAACCCTTCGCTGCACCACAAGGCATGCCAATCGGAAGGCGTGTTGCGCAGTTGCAGCACCGAAGGTGTGATCAACGTGCCGTTGAGGTCGATGGGCACCGGTGAGTAGTCATACACCAGCGCATCGAAACCCAACTGTTGGGCTAGGATAAACGCATTGTCCATCTGCTCGTCCAGGCTCCTGCCCGGCATGAGACGGTGATTGAAGGCAGTTAGCTTGGCCAGCATCCGTTCTGCTCCCGAATTCATATGAATCTCGACTTGCTGCAAGTAGAATGCCACGCCCCGGCGAAGGACTGCCAGGCCAAACCTATAAGAAATACTAGGTTATGGATGCACGGCATCCTCGGTAGCTTATGGCCTCATAAGCGGCCGCAACCCGCCAGGCCGATACCACACAAGGAACGTATGCATGTGGCGTGAAATAGCCCCCGACCAGCAGTACACCGTGCAAGTCGATGGCCATGACCTCGCGGTCTACAGCTTTGGCGAAGGCGATGAGGTGCTGTTGTGCCTCAACGGCGGGCCAGGGCTACCGTGTGACTATTTGCGCGACGCCCATGGCTGGCTCAAAGAGCATGACCTGCGAGTGGTTGCATTCGACCAGCTTGGCACCGGTGCTTCAGCCAGACCGACCGATGTTTCCCTGTGGGAAATCGGCCGTTATGTCGAAGAAGTCGAAACCGTGCGCCAAACCCTGGGCCTGGGCCGTGTGCATTTGCTCGGGCATTCCTGGGGCGGCTGGCTGGGCATCGAATACGCCATCCATTACCCCGATGCGCTGAAAAGCCTGATCCTGGAAAACACCGTCGGCGACATTCCGCACCTCTCCCAGGAACTCGAACGCCTGCGCGGCGCCCTCGGCAGTGAAACCGTGGCGATGATGCAGCGCCATGAAGCCATGGGGACGCTGGATCATCCGCAGTACCAGGCCGCGATCACCTTGCTCAATTATCGTCATGTGTGCCGCCTGGACGAATGGCCGGCGCCGCTCCGGCGCTCCCTTGACGACTGGAACATGGGCCCTTACGCAACCATGCAGGGCCCCAACGAATTTCTGTATATCGGCAACCTCAAGGACTGGAACCGCATCGCCGAGATGGCCGATTTCAACATGCCGATGCTGATCACCACCGGCCAGCACGACGAGCTCACCCCGGCCTGCGCCCTGCGCATGAAACTGGCCGCCCGGCACGCCGAATTGCATGTGTTCCGCAACAGCAGCCATATGCCATTTTACGAAGAGCCCCAGGCGTACTTCCCGGTACTGCTGGACTTCCTCGCTCGTCACCGAGGCTGACGGATGAACCTGGCGCGCTACCGCTTCGTGCTGACCCGGCCGCTGCAATTGCTGCCGGTGCTGTTCGGCATCAGCCTGATCACCTTCGTGCTGGTGCGCTCGATTCCCGGTGACCCGGCGCGCGCGCTGCTCGGCTCGCGCAGCACGCCGGATGCGTTGCTGAAGATCCGCGCACAGTTCGGGCTCGACCAGCCGCTGTGGCTGCAATATTTTTACTTCTTGAAAAACCTGCTCAAGGGCGACCTCGGCCAATCGCTGTTGTACAAGGTCGATGCGTTGAAGCTGATCGTCACCCGTATCGAGCCGACCCTGGTGCTGGTGCTCGGCAGTGTGCTGCTGGCGCTGCTGATCGCAGTGCCGCTGGCCACCGTCGCGGCGCGGCGCAAAGGCGGCTGGGCGGACAACCTGATCCGCGTGTTCACCACCGTCGGCCTGGGCATGCCGGCGTTTTGGCTGGGGTTGATGCTGATCCTGCTGCTTAGCGTGCAATGGGGCCTGTTTCCGGTGTCTGGCTACGGTCGCACCTGGCTGGACAAGGCGCACCATATGGTCCTGCCGTGCCTGACCATCGCCCTGGCCCTGTCGGCGGTGCTGGTGCGCAACCTGCGGGCGAGCATGTTGATGGAGTTGCAGGCGGACCATGTCACCGCCGCCCGGGCGCGCGGGTTGTCGGAAGCGGCGGTGTTTCGCCGGCATGTACTGCCCAATTCCCTGGTGCCGACGGTCAACCTGCTGGCGGTGAATATCGGTTGGCTGATCAGCGGCACGGTAGTTATCGAAAGCCTGTTCGCCATTCCCGGCATCGGCCAGTTACTGGTGCGCGGCATCTTTACCCGCGACTACATGGTGGTGCAGGGCGTGGCCATGGTGCTGGCCTGTGCGACGGTGGTGGTCAACTTCGTCGCGGATGTGGTGACCGTCGCCCTCGACCCACGGGTGAAGATGCAATGAGCACTCGTCCACTGATCGCGCCATGGCGCTTGCGCCTGCGCTTTGGCTTGCGCGACGGGCGGCTGACCGCCGCGTGGGGTTTGCTGATTCTGCTGGCGTGGCTGGGCCTGGCGTTGTTTGCGCCGTGGCTCGCGCCGTTCGACCCGATCGCGCAGAACACCGATCTCAGCTTGCTCGGGCCGAGCCTGGGCCATCCCTTCGGTACGGATAATTATGGCCGCGATATTCTCTCGCGGGTGATCTGGGGCGCACGCATCGACCTGCAATTGGCGATTGTCGGGGTGATCTTCCCGTTCATGATCGGTACCTTTATCGGCGCGGTCTCCGGCTATATCGGCGGGCGTTTCGACAGCGTCTGCATGCGCGTCATCGACGTGATCCTGGCGTTCCCGTTCCTGGTGTTGATGCTGGCAATCATGGCCATCCTCGGTCCGGGCTTGAAGAGTTTCTATATCGCCATGGCGCTGGTGGGCTGGGTGTCGTATGCGCGGTTGATCCGCTCGCAGATCCTGGTGCTCAAGGAAAGTGACTTCGCCCTGGCGGCCAAAAGCCTCGGCTTTGGCCATGGGCGCATTCTGTTCCGGCACTTGCTGCCGAATGCGATGTTTGGCTCGATTGTGTTTTCCATGTCTGACGCGGTGCTGGTGCTGCTCAACGGCGCAGCGGTGAGTTACCTGGGCCTGGGCGTGCAACCGCCGACCGCCGAGTGGGGAACGATGGTCGCCGAAGGGCAGGCCTTCATTACCACCGCCTGGTGGATCTGTACTTTTCCGGGGCTGGCCATCGTGACCCTGGCCATGGGCTTCAGCCTGCTGGCCGATGGCGTGGCGCAAGTGTTGGGAGAGCGCCCATGAGCCTGCTGCAAGTGCGCGACCTGAGCGTGATCGCCAACAATGCCGGGCGCGACGTGACCCTGGTCGACCGCGTCTCCTTCGACCTGGCCGAAGGCGAGATCCTCGGCCTGGTAGGCGAAAGCGGTTCGGGCAAGACCATGGCCTGTCGCGGGCTGATCCGCCTGTTGCCGTCGCCCAACCTGCGCGTGCAGGGCGGCGCGGTGCGCCTGGCCGGCCAGGACTTGCTGCCACTGGACGACGCAGGCATGCGCGCAATCCGTGGCGGGCAATTGGGCATGATCTTCCAGAACCCCAGCAGCCACCTCGACCCGCTGATGCGTATCGGCGAACAGATCGCCGAGGGCATCCGCCTGCATCAAGGCGCGTCAAAAAAAGACGCGCGCCGGCAAGCCATCGAGGTGTTGCGCCAAGTGGGCATTCCCGATCCCCAGGCGCGGGTCGACAACTACCCCCATGAGTTTTCCGGCGGCATGCGCCAGCGCGCCATGATCGCTGTGGCGTTGGGCTGCAACCCGACAGTGCTGATTGCCGACGAACCCACCACGGCCCTCGATGTGACCGTGCAGGCGCAAATCCTGCGGCTGTTGCTGGAGCTGCGCGACCAGCGTGGCTTGTCGATCATCATGATCACCCACGACCTCGGCGTGGTGGCGCAAACCTGCGACACCATCGCGGTGATGTACGCCGGGCGCCTGTGCGAGCACGCCAGCAAATACGAGTTGCTCGCCCATCCCCGACACCCGTACACCGCGGGGCTGATCGATTGCCAGCCGGCCCACAGCAGCGGCCACGCCTTGCTGCGCACCATTGCTGGCCAGCCGCCGTTGCTCGATGCGTTGCCCGTCGGGTGCCGCTTCCACCCGCGTTGCCCGCAAGTCGGCAGCCTGTGTCGCGAACGCTTGCCGGAAGGTGCGCGGGTGGCCTGTCACTATCCGTTGGGAGATCGCCCATGAGCCTGTTGCAGATCAAGGACCTGGAGGTGCGGTTTGCCGCGTCCGGCAGCGGGATGTTCGGCCTGCACAAACAGTGGGTGAGGGCGGTCAACGGTGTGTCGCTGAACCTGGCGGCGGGCGAGACCCTGGGGCTGGTGGGCGAATCCGGCAGCGGCAAAAGTACCCTCGGCCGGGCGATTCTGCACCTCAACCCGATCAGCGCCGGGCAGGTGCTGTTCGACGGCATCGACATGGCCCACGGCAGCGCCGTCGACATCGCCCGCCTGCGCCATGAAACCGCGATGATCTTCCAAGACCCGTATGCCGCGCTGAACCCACGCCACACCATCGGCGAAACCCTTGCCGAAGTGTTGCGGGTGCAGCACAAAGTCGCGCCGCAGCAGATCGCGCGGCGTGTCGACGAGTTACTCGAGCTGGTCGGCCTGCGCCCTGAATTGGCCGCTCGCAAGCCCGGTTCCCTCAGCGGCGGCCAGTGCCAGCGAGTCGGCATCGCCCGGGCGCTGGCGGTGGAGCCGCGCCTGATCGTTGCCGATGAATGCGTGGCGGCACTGGATGTCTCGATCCAGGGACAGATCATCAACCTGTTGCTGGAACTGCAACAGCGCATGAACCTGGCGATCCTGTTCATCGCCCATGACCTGGCCATCGTGCGCCGCCTGTGCGACCGCGTGGCGGTGATGTACCTGGGCCAGATCGTCGAGGAGGGGCCGGTGGAAGCGGTCTTCACTTCACCGCGTCACCCGTATACGGCGGCGTTGATCCAGGCGATTCCCGAGATCGATCCGCATCGGCCGTTGCCCACGGAGCCCTTGCCCGGCGAGCCGCCGAGCCCGCTGAATTTGCCTACAGGCTGTGCTTTTCACCCGCGTTGCCGGTATGCCCAGACCGTGTGTTCCGTGGTGTTGCCGCCGACCCATTTCCTGCACGAGCATCGGTACAGTTGCGTGCTTGAAGAACCTTTGCTTTGACCCCTGCCATTCTTGAACAACCGCCGTTATAAACAAGGAGTTATGACATGCAATCGCGCCACTTGAAGTTGCTCGCCGCCGCCACATTGACCGCCTGGTCGCTGACCGCCGGTCTTGCCCAGGCCGCCGGTGTTCTCACCATCGGTTGCCGGGAAGACAGCACCACGTTTGATCCGATCAAAAGCGCGCAAAACCGCGACACCTGGGTCTTTGCCAACGTCTACGACACCCTGGTGCGCGTGGACAACCTGGGCACCAAGATGGAGCCGGGGCTGGCTGAAAGCTGGGAGATTTCCAAGGACGGCCTGACCTACACCTTCAAGCTGCGTGCGGCGAAGTTCTCGGATGACTCGCCGATCACCGCAGAGGATGCGGCGTTCAGCCTGTTGCGCATCCGTGACAACAAGGCCTCGCTGTGGAGCGACCCGTTCAGCCTGATCGACACGGCCAAGGCCGCCGACCCGCAAACCCTGGTGGTAACGCTGAAGACTCCGGCTGTCGCGTTCCTCTCGCAACTGGCGTCGCCGACGGTGTCGATCCTGTCGGAAAAGGCCATGAGCAAAATGGGCGAAGACGCCTACGCGGAAAACCCGGTGACCTCCGGCGCGTTTACCGTGGGCGAGTGGCGCAAGGGCGATCGGGTGATCCTGAAGAAAAACCCGAACTTCTGGCAGGCCGGGAACGTCAGCCTGGATGGCGTGGAGTGGGTCTCGGTGACCGACGACAACACGCGCATGCGTATGGTGCAGAACAACGAGCTGGACACGGCGATCTTCGTACCGTTCTCCCGGGTTGAAGAACTGAAGAAAGACAAAAACGTGGTGATCCATTCCGACCCGTCCACCCGCGAAGATCACCTGCTGATCAACCACGAGCACGGCCTGCTGGCCAAGCCGGAAGTACGCCAGGCGCTGGACATGGCCATCGACAAACAATCGCTGGTGAAGACGGCCACTTACGGTCAAGGCACTGTGGCTTATTCCTACATCCCCAAAGGTTCGCTGTACCACTACGCCAACAACCTGCAGCGCCCGTATGACCCGACCGCGGCGAAGAAACTGCTGGCCGACGCCGGCGCCAAGGACTTGAAGCTGAACTATGTGGTCAACGCCGGCAACGAAGCCGACGAGCAGATCGCGGTGATCATCAAGGACCAGTTGGCCAAGGTCGGCGTGACGGCCAACCTGCAGAAAGTCGACCCGACCCAAAGCTGGCAGATGCTGGTGGACGGTGATTACGATATTTCGGTGATGTACTGGACCAACGACATCCTCGACCCGGACCAGAAGACCACCTTCGTGCTGGGCCACGACACCAACAAGAACTACATGACCCGCTACAGGAACGACAAGGTCAAGGAACTGGTCGCCGCCGCACGCATCGAGGCCGACCCGGCCAAGCGTGAGCAGATGTACGTCGACCTGCAGAAACTGGCGAAACAGGATGTGAACTGGATCGACCTGTACTACAGCCCGTACATCAACATCTCACGCAAGAATGTGAGCAACTTCCTGCAAAACCCATTGGGTCGCTTCACCCTCGAGGAAGTCGTGAAAAACTAAAGAACACCGCTAAATAAATGTGGGAGGGGGCTTGCCCCCGATGGCGGTGGGTCAGTCACAGATGCAGTGACTGACACCCTGCTATCGGGGGCAAGCCCCCTCCCACATGTGTCGGCCGTTACTGCGCGTCGAACGCTTGCCCGTTGATCCCGCTGCTGTCCGGCCCCATCAGGTACAGGTACACCGGCATGATGTCTTCCGGCGCCGGGTTGTCGGCCGGGTTTTCCCCCGGGTACGCCTGGGCCCGCATGCTGGTGCGTGTGGCGCCGGGGTTGATGCTGTTGGCCCGTACTGGCGCAACGGTGTCGAGCTCGTCGGCGAGGGTTTGCATCAGGCCTTCGGTGGCGAATTTCGATACGCCATAGGCACCCCAATACGCCCGGCCCTTGCGCCCGACGCTGCTGGAAGTGAACACCACCGAGGCGTCCTGGGACAGCTTGAGCAGCGGCAACAGCGTGCTGGTCAGCATGAACATCGCGTTGACGTTGATGTGCATCACCCGCATGAAGTTCTCACCGGACAACTGCTCGATCGGCGTGCGTGGGCCGATGATCGAGGCGTTGTGCAGCAGGCCGTCGAGGTGGCCGAATTCCTTTTCGATCATCGCCGCCAGCTCATCGTATTGATGGGGCAGGGCGGTCTCCAGGTTGAACGGGATCACCACCGGTTGCGGGTGGCCGGCGGCTTCGATCTCGTCGTACACCTGGGCCAGGTTGGCTTCGGTCTTGCCCAGCAACAGCACGGTCGCGCCATGGGCGGCATAGGTTTTCGCCGCCGCCGCGCCAATCCCGCGACCGGCACCGGTCACCAGGATGACGCGGCCTTTGAGCAGTTCGGGACGTGCAGAGTAATCAAACATAAATAGCCTCGACAAAATTCACTAGGTGACCAACACCGAGCTGGAAAACACTGAAGATCCCCTGTGGGAGGGGCTTCATAGGTCAGCAAGACCGGTAGACCATCAGCAACTGCACAGCGCGTTATCCAGCACCTTGCGCAATTCCAGCGGGTGATCCACCACCACATCCGCGCCCCAGTGACGTGGGTTGTCGTCCGGGTGGATGTAGCCATAGGTGACCGCCGCCGTGCGGGTGCCGGCGTCGCGGCCGGACTCGATGTCGCGCAGGTCATCGCCGACGAACAGCACGCTGGCCGGGTCCAGGTTGAGCATCTGGCACGCCAGGATCAACGGCTCCGGGTGCGGCTTGCTGTTCGTCACGTGGTCTGGGCAGATCAGCAGCGCCGAGCGCTCGGCCAGGCCCAGCTGCTGCATGATCGGCTCGGCAAACCGCAGCGGTTTGTTGGTGACCACGCCCCAGATCAGCTTGGATTTTTCGATGTCTGCCAGCAGCTCGGCCATCCCGTCGAACAACGCGCTGTGGATCGCGCAGCCCTTGAGGTAGCGCTCGAGGAACTCCAGGCGCAGTTCTTCAAAGCCCGGGGATTCCGGGTCCATCGAGAAGGTCACGGCGACCATCGCCCGCGCGCCGCCGGAGATTTCATCGCGGATATGCTGGTCGTTGATCGGCGCCAGGTTACGGTCGGCGCGCATGGCCTGGCAGATGGCGATAAAGTCCGGCGCGGTGTCCAGCAGGGTACCGTCCATATCGAAGAGAACCGCTCGCAACTTCACAGGCTTACTCCTCGCGCAGGGTCTGGATCATGTAGTTGACGTCGACGTCGCTGGCCAGCTTGTAGTGCTTGGTCAGCGGGTTGTAGGTCAGGCCGATGATGTCCTTGACGCTCAGCCCGGCCTGACGGCTCCAGGCGCCCAGCTCGGAAGGGCGGATGAATTTCTTGAAGTCGTGGGTGCCGCGCGGCAGCAGCTTCATGATGTATTCGGCGCCGATGATCGCGAACAGGTAGGCCTTGGGGTTGCGGTTGATCGTGGAGAAGAACACCTGGCCACCGGGCTTGACCATGCGGAAGCAGGCGCGGATCACCGAGGAGGGGTCCGGTACGTGTTCGAGCATTTCCAGGCAGGTGATCACGTCGAACTGCTCGGGCATTTCCTCGGCCAGGGCTTCGGCGGTGATCTGGCGGTATTCGACGTTCACCCCGGATTCCAACTGATGCAACTGGGCCACGGCCAACGGCGCTTCGCCCATGTCGATCCCCAGCACCGTAGCTCCGCGCTGGGCCATGGCTTCGCTGAGGATGCCGCCGCCGCAACCGACGTCCAGCACCTTCTTGCCGGCCAGGTTGATGCGTTCGTCAATCCAGTTGACCCGCAGCGGGTTGATGTCGTGCAGGGGTTTGAACTCGCTTTCGCGGTCCCACCAGCGGTGGGCCAGGGCTTCGAATTTGGCGATTTCGGCGTGGTCGACATTGCTCATGGTGGTTCCTCTAAATCGGATAAATCGGTTTGTCGGCCCTGAACACGGGTTCAGGACCGGCGTTATTCGCGGTGCCCGCTGATGCGCTGGCCCCAGGCAATGGCCATGGCGGTCAACTGTGGTTCATCCATGCGGGTCAACTGCCGGTTGTCGAGCAACTGCTTGCCGGCGACCCAAAGGTGTTTCACGCTATCGCGTCCGGTGGCATATATAAGCTGTGAGACCGGATCGTAGATCGGTTGTTGCGCCAGCCCCGAAAGATCAAAGGCGACGATATCCGCCGCCTTGCCGACCTCCAGCGAGCCAATCTCGCCCTCCAGGCCCATGGCGCGGGCGCCGTTGAGGGTCGCCATGCGCAAGGCACGGTGGGCATCCAGGGCGGTCACCGAACCGGAGACGGCCTTGGCCAGCATCGCGGCGGTACGGGTTTCGCCCAGCAGGTCGAGGTCATTGTTGCTGGCGGCGCCATCGGTACCGATGGCCACATTGACGCCAGCCTGCCACAGACGCTCCACCGGGCAGAAGCCGCTGGCCAGTTTCAGGTTCGATTCCGGGCAATGGATGACGCTGGTGTTGCTTTCTACCAGCAAAGCCAGGTCGTCCTCGCTGATTTGGGTCATGTGAACGGCCTGAAAGCGCGGGCCCAGCAGGCCAAGCCGGCCGAGGCGCGCCAATGGGCGTTCGCCGGTCTGCTCGACAGACTGTTGTACCTCGAACGCGCTCTCGTGCACATGCATATGGATCGCCGCGTCCAGCTCCTCGGCGATCACCCGGATCTTTTCCAGGTTGGCGTCGCTCACGGTGTAGGGCGCGTGCGGGCCGAAGGTGATCTTGATGCGCGGGTGATGCTTGAGGTCGCCGAACAACTCGATGCCCTGGCGAATCGCCTCGTCGGCGCTGCTGGCGCCGGGAATCGGGAAGTCGAGGATCGGAATCGCAATCTGCGCGCGCATCCCGCTGTTGTGGACGCAATCACTGGCGACCTTGGGAAAGAAGTACATGTCCGAGAAGCAAGTAATGCCCCCCTTGAGCTGTTCGGCGATGGCCAGGTCGGTGCCGTCGCGCACGAAGGCTTCATCGACCCACTTGGTCTCGGCGGGCCAGATGTGTTTTTCCAGCCAGGTCATCAGCGGCAGGTCATCGGCCAGGCCGCGAAACAGGGTCATCGCCGCGTGGCCGTGGGCGTTGATCAGGCCGGGGCTGAGCAGCATGCCCGGCAGCTCGCGCACTTCACTGGCGGAAAGTTTCAGCGCCGCGGCCCGCGGGCCGATAAAGGCAATGCGCCCATCGCGGATGCCCAGGCCATGCTCCTTGAGCACCACGCCGGCGGGTTCGACAGGTACCAGCCACGTCGGCAGTAGCAATAAGTCGAGCGGGGCGGCAGTGGAGGTCATCGCAGGCTTCTTCCCGGGCAGCAATAAAAGAAGGGCGAAGTATAC
The DNA here is from genome assembly GCF_023651955.1 of Pseudomonas sp. Y39-6. Classification (NCBI taxonomy): domain Bacteria; kingdom Pseudomonadati; phylum Pseudomonadota; class Gammaproteobacteria; order Pseudomonadales; family Pseudomonadaceae; genus Pseudomonas; species Pseudomonas sp. Y39-6. Next base: position 1,971,722 of record NZ_CP069594.1, read on the forward strand.
CCGAGCGTCCTGGCTGGCGGATCGCTATAATCGGCGGCTTTTGTTCATGAGTGCGGGGTGAGGGATGCGCGATCGACTGTTGGCTGCGGAGAAAGTGAAGGCCATCGATTGGCGCGATGGCGCACTGCACCTGCTCGACCAGCGTGTTTTGCCGTCCCGGGAAAGCTGGGTGACCTGCTCCACGGTCGATGAAGTGGCCGCGGCCATACGCTCGATGGTCGTGCGCGGCGCAGCGGCCATCGGCATCAGTGCCGCCTACGGCCTGGTACTCGCCGCCCGCGAACGGATCGCCGAGGGCGATGACTGGCAGGCTGGATGGGAAGAAGATTACGCACTTTTGGCCGATACTCGCCCGACCGGCGCAAACCTGCTCTGGGCCCTCAAACGCATGCGCGACCGCCTGGACCGTCTCAAACAGCACGCCGATCCGCTGGCGGTGCTGGAGGCCGAGGCCATCGCGATCCATGAGAGCGACCGCGAAGCCAACGTCGTCATGGCCCAGTTGGGCGTCGAGCGGATTCGCAAGCACCAGGGCAACGCCCAGGCGATCCTGACCCATGGCAACGCAGGCGCCCTGGCCACGGGAGGCGTCGGCACGGCCCTCGGCGTGATCCGCGCGGCCTTCCTGGAGGGTCTGGTCGAGCAGGTCTATGTCAACGAAACCCGGCCATGGTTGCAAGGTTCGCGGCTGACGGCGTGGGAATTGGCTGGCGAGGGGCTGCCCGTCACGGTCAATGCCGACTCGGCGGGCGCGCATATCCTCAAGACCAAAGGTGTGACCTGGGTGATCGTCGGCGCCGACTGCATTGCGGCCAACGGTGATGTGATCGGCAAGATCGGCACTTATCAATTGGCGGTCTGCGCCATGCACCATGGCGTGCGTTTCATGGTGGTGGCGCCGAGTTCGACCCTGGACCTGATGATGGCCTCCGGCGATGACGTGGCCCTGGAAGAGCGCGCTGCGGGCGAGTTGCTGGACGTCGCCGGGCAGCGTTTTGCTGCGGATGTGAATGCCTTCAATCCGGTGTTTGATGTGACCCCGGCCGACTTGATCGACGTGATCGTGACCGAAAAGGGTGTTGTCGAACGGCCTGACACGGCCAAGCTCGCCAAGTTGATGTGCCGTAAACGCCTGCATTGAGGGCTTTGGTGGTTGTTAGATTGCCATCGGGAGCAAGCTCCCTCCCACATTTGACGGTGTTCACAATTTGAGTGTGGCAGGGGGCTTGCTCCCGATTGGCCTTGAAAGGCCATGGTTTCTTCGGATCTGCCGCGCAAAAACAGCACCACCCCGGCTCTAAGCCCCTCTCGTCGTCCTCAAGCCTGTCATCCGTCAACTTACTATGCTCCATGCCCATCAGGGGGATAGGTGCGTGGCGGCGATTGTGATAACATCCGGCGGTTTCCAGGGTCGCCCCGAGGGGCTGCCTTTAACGTGCAGATCCGTGTCATAACTCGTTGATTTGTCGTAAGTCGTTGCCAGGCACCATGCCGGCAGCGGCGAGCTTCGTTCGTCCCATATGGATGTGACGAGGTTTCACCCGAAAAAGGAATCAGGCTTCTCATGGGCGAACTGGCCAAAGAAATCCTCCCGGTCAATATCGAAGACGAGCTGAAACAGTCCTACCTCGACTACGCGATGAGCGTAATTGTCGGTCGGGCACTGCCTGATGCGCGCGATGGCTTGAAGCCCGTGCACCGGCGTGTGCTGTTCGCGATGAGCGAGCTGGGTAACGACTGGAACAAGCCGTACAAGAAATCTGCCCGTGTTGTCGGTGACGTGATCGGTAAGTATCACCCTCACGGCGACACTGCGGTGTACGACACCATCGTTCGGATGGCCCAGCCGTTTTCCCTGCGCTACCTGCTGGTAGACGGCCAGGGCAACTTCGGTTCGGTCGACGGCGACAACGCCGCGGCCATGCGATACACCGAAGTCCGCATGACCAAGCTGGCGCACGAGCTGCTGGCCGACCTGCACAAAGAAACCGTGGACTGGGTGCCGAACTACGACGGCACCGAGATGATCCCGGCGGTCATGCCAACCCGTATTCCCAACCTGCTGGTCAACGGCTCCAGCGGTATCGCCGTGGGCATGGCCACCAACATCCCGCCGCACAACCTCGGTGAAGTCATCGACGGTTGCCTGGCCCTCATCGACAACCCCGAGTTGACCGTCGATGAGCTGATGCAATACATCCCGGGCCCGGACTTCCCGACCGCCGCGATCATCAACGGTCGCGCCGGCATCATCGAAGCCTATCGCACCGGCCGTGGCCGCATTTACATGCGCGCCCGCTCGATCATCGAAGACATCGACAAGGTCGGTGGCCGCCAGCAGATCGTCATCACCGAGCTGCCTTACCAGTTGAACAAGGCGCGTCTGATCGAGAAGATCGCCGAGCTGGTCAAGGAGAAGAAGCTCGAAGGCATCACCGAGCTGCGCGACGAGTCCGACAAGGACGGTATGCGCGTCGTGATCGAGCTGCGTCGTGGCGAAGTGCCTGAGGTGATCCTCAACAACCTCTACGCCCAGACCCAGCTGCAAAGCGTGTTCGGTATCAACGTCGTGGCCCTGATCGACGGTCGCCCGCGCATCCTGAACCTCAAGGATCTGCTGGAAGCCTTCGTCCGTCACCGTCGCGAAGTCGTGACCCGCCGCACCGTGTTCGAACTGCGCAAGGCCCGCGAGCGCGGCCACATCCTGGAAGGCCAGGCGGTTGCGCTGTCGAACATCGACCCGGTCATCGCCCTGATCAAGGCTTCGCCGACCCCGTCGGAAGCCAAGGAAGCGCTGATCAAGATGCCGTGGGAATCCAGCGCCGTGGTGGCGATGGTTGAACGCGCCGGCGCTGATTCCTGCCGTCCCGAGACCCTCGACCCGCAATACGGTCTGCGCGACGGCAAGTACTTCCTGTCGCCGGAACAGGCCCAGGCCATCCTCGAACTGCGCCTGCACCGCCTGACCGGTCTGGAGCACGAGAAGCTGCTGGCCGAGTACCAGGAGATCCTCAACCAGATCGGCGAGCTGATCCGCATCCTCAACAGCGCCGTGCGCCTGATGGAAGTGATCCGCGAAGAACTGGAAGTGATCCGCGCCGAATACGGCGACGTGCGCCGCACCGAAATCCTCGATGCGCGTCTCGACCTGACCCTGGGTGACATGATCCCGGAAGAAGAGCGCGTCGTGACCATCTCCCACGGTGGCTATGCCAAGACCCAGCCATTGGCTGCGTACCAGGCCCAGCGTCGTGGCGGTAAAGGCAAATCGGCTACCGGCGTCAAGGATGAGGACTACATCGCTCACCTGCTGGTCGCCAACAGCCACACCACGCTGCTGCTGTTCTCCAGCAAGGGCAAGGTGTACTGGCTGAAAACCTACGAAATCCCGGAAGCCTCCCGTGCCGCCCGTGGGCGTCCGCTGGTCAACCTGCTGCCGCTGGACAGTGATGAGTACATCACCACCATGCTGCCGGTCGATGAATACACCGAAGGTCACTTCATCTTCATGGCCACCGCCAAGGGCACCGTGAAGAAGACCCCGCTGGAATCCTTCAGCCGTCAACGCAGCGTGGGCCTGATCGCCCTGGAGCTGGATGAAGGCGACGTGTTGATCTCCGCAGCCATCACCGATGGCGAGCGTGAAGTCATGCTGTTCTCCGATGGCGGCAAAGTGACGCGCTTCAAAGAATCCGACGTGCGTGCCATGGGCCGTACCGCCCGCGGTGTGCGCGGGATGCGTCTGCCGGAAGGGCAGAAGCTGATTTCCATGTTGATCCCTGAAGAAGGCAGCCAGATTCTCACCGCTTCGGCGCGTGGTTATGGCAAGCGCACCGCCATCAGCGAGTTCCCGGAGTACAAGCGTGGCGGCCAGGGCGTTATCGCCATGGTCAGCAACGACCGCAACGGCCGTCTGGTCGGCGCGGTACAGGTGCTCGATGGCGAGGAGATCATGCTGATTTCCGACCAGGGCACCCTGGTGCGTACCCGTGTCGCTGAAGTATCGAGCCTGGGCCGTAACACCCAGGGCGTGACGCTGATCAAGCTGGCCAACGACGAAACGCTGGTTGGCTTGGAACGCGTCCAGGAACCGTCGGAAGTCGAAGGCGAAGAGCTGGAAGGCGAGGCATTTGACGGCGAGGTGATCGCAACCGGCGATGACAGCGTCGACGAGCCGACCCTTGACGCTGCCGCAGACGAAGAAGAACCGCAGGAATAAGCGGACAAACAGGGGGGCGGATGAAGATTCGCCCCTTGTTGTTTGTCACCTTTGAAATATCAATGCTCCCCCTGTAGGAGCGGGCTTGCCCGCGAAAATCGTCAACGATAACGCGTGCATCCTGGATAAACGCGGTGATCTTGTGTTTTTCGCGGGCAAGCCCGCTCCTACAGGCAGCGTTAGCAGTTAATATTCGATTTATTGCACCACCCCCACCAGATCAGAGTGAGATTGGATGTGAGCAAGAGAGCCTATAACTTCTGTGCCGGTCCCGCGGCGCTTCCTGAAGCAGTCCTGCAGCGCGCGCAGGGTGAACTCCTCGATTGGCATGGAAAAGGCCTCTCTGTGATGGAAATGAGCCATCGCAGTGATGAGTTCGTGTCCATCGCCACCAAGGCCGAGCAGGACCTGCGCGACTTGCTGGACATTCCCTCCGACTACAAGGTGCTGTTCCTGCAGGGCGGCGCGAGCCAGCAGTTCGCCCAAGTGCCGCTGAACCTGCTGCCCGAAGACGGCACGGCCGATTACATCGACACCGGTATCTGGTCGCAGAAAGCCATCGAAGAAGCTGCGCGCTACGGCAACGTCAACGTCGCCGGTACCGCCAAGCCTTACGATTACTTCGCGATTCCAGGTCAGAACGAGTGGAAGCTGTCGAAGGACGCGGCCTACGTACACTACGTGGCCAACGAAACCATTGGCGGCCTGGAATTCGACTGGGTGCCGCAAGTGGGTGACGTGCCGCTGGTGTGCGACATGTCTTCGGACATTCTCTCGCGGCCGATCGATGTGTCCAAGTACGGCATGATCTACGCCGGCGCGCAGAAGAACATCGGCCCGAGCGGCATCCTGGTCAACATCGTCCGTGAAGACCTGCTCGGTCGCGCCCGCTCGCTGTGCCCGACCATGCTCAACTACAAGGTCGCGGCCGACAACGGCTCGATGTACAACACGCCGCCGGCGTTTGCCTGGTACCTCTCGGGCCTGGTGTTCGAGTGGCTCAAAGAGCAGGGCGGCGTTGCCGCCATGGGCAAGCTCAACGAAGTGAAGAAGCGCACCCTGTACGACTTCATCGACGCCAGCGGTTTGTACAGCAACCCGATCAACCTGACCGACCGCTCGTGGATGAACGTACCGTTCCGCCTGGCCGACGACCGTCTGGACAAGCCGTTCCTGGCCGGTGCGGAGGCGCGCGGCCTGCTGAACCTCAAGGGTCACCGTTCGGTGGGCGGCATGCGCGCCTCCATCTATAACGCTGTCGATATCAATGCCATCAACGCGTTGGTGGCCTACATGGCAGAGTTCGAAAAGGAACACGGCTAATGTCTGAGCAAGAACTCAAGGCCCTGCGTGTACGCATTGACAGCCTGGACGAGAAAGTCCTGGAGCTGATCAGTGAGCGCGCGCGCTGTGCCCAGGAAGTGGCGCGGGTGAAGATGGCGTCCCTGGCGGAAGGCGAAGTGCCGGTGTTCTACCGTCCGGAGCGTGAAGCTCAGGTGCTCAAGCGCGTGATGGAGCGCAACAAGGGACCGTTGGGTAACGAAGAGATGGCGCGGTTGTTCCGTGAAATCATGTCTTCCTGCCTGGCGCTCGAGCAGCCGCTGAAAGTGGCTTACCTCGGCCCGGAAGGCACCTTCACCCAGGCGGCGGCGATGAAGCACTTCGGTCACGCGGTGATCAGCAAGCCGATGGCAGCGATCGACGAAGTGTTCCGTGAAGTGGCGGCCGGCGCGGTGAATTTTGGCGTGGTGCCGGTGGAAAACTCCACCGAAGGCGCGGTCAACCACACCCTGGACAGCTTCCTTGAGCACGACATGGTGATCTGCGGCGAAGTCGAGCTGCGCATCCACCACCATTTGCTGGTGGGTGAAAACACCAAGACCGACAGCATCAGCCGCATCTACTCCCACGCCCAGTCCCTGGCCCAGTGCCGCAAGTGGCTGGATGCCCATTACCCGAATGTCGAGCGCGTGGCGGTGTCCAGCAACGCCGAAGCGGCCAAGCGGGTCAAGGGTGAGTGGAACTCGGCGGCGATTGCTGGCGATATGGCCGCGGGCCTGTACGGCCTGACGCGCCTGGCCGAAAAAATCGAAGACCGCCCGGACAACTCCACGCGCTTCTTGATGATCGGCAGCCAGGAAGTGCCGCCGACTGGCGACGACAAGACCTCGATCATCGTCTCCATGAGCAACAAGCCCGGCGCGCTGCATGAACTGCTGGTGCCGTTCCACGACAACGGGATTGACCTGACGCGCATCGAGACTCGTCCTTCGCGCAGCGGTAAATGGACCTACGTGTTTTTTATCGACTTCATCGGCCATCACCGCGATCCGCTGGTCAAAAGCGTGCTCGAAAAAATCAGTCAGGAAGCCGTGGCACTCAAGGTGCTGGGCTCTTACCCGAAAGCGGTTTTGTGAGGCGTTAACATGAGTGGCAACTTCCTCGCCCTGGCGCAGCCGGGCGTGCAACAACTGTCGCCTTACGTTCCAGGCAAGCCTGTGGACGAGCTGGCGCGTGAGTTGAACCTGGACCCGGCGAAGATCGTCAAGCTGGCCAGTAACGAGAACCCTCTGGGTCCAAGCCCCAAGGTGCTGGCGGCGATTCGTGAAGAGTTGGCCGAGCTGACCCGTTATCCGGATGGCAACGGTTTTGCCCTCAAGTCCCTGCTGGCGCAGAAGTGCGGGGTCGAGCTGAATCAGGTGACCCTGGGCAACGGTTCCAACGACATTCTTGAACTGGTCGGTCGTGCCTATCTGGCGCCCGGCCTGAACGCCGTGTTCAGCGAGCACGCGTTTGCGGTCTACCCGATCGTCACCCAGGCCGTCGGTGCCGATGCGCGGGTGATTCCTGCCAAGGACTGGGGTCACGACCTGCCGGCCATGCTGGCGGCGATCGATGCACAGACCCGCGTCGTGTTTATCGCCAACCCGAACAACCCGACCGGCACCTGGTTCGATGCACAGGCACTGAACGACTTCCTACAGGATGTGCCGGAACATGTGCTGGTGGTGCTGGACGAGGCCTACATCGAGTACGCCGAAGGCAGCGACCTGCCCGACGGCCTGGATTTCCTCGCGGCCTACCCGAACCTGCTGGTCTCGCGCACGTTCTCCAAGGCTTATGGCCTGGCGTCGCTGCGCGTCGGCTACGGCCTGTCGACGGCGGTGGTGGCCGATGTGCTCAACCGTGTGCGTCAGCCGTTCAACGTCAACAGCCTCGCCCTGGCGGCGGCCTGCGCAGCGTTGCAGGATGCCGAGTACCTGGAAGAAGGGCGTCGCATCAACGAAAGCGGCATGCTGCAGTTGCAGGCAGGCTTTCGTGAGCTGGGCCTGGGCTGGATTCCGTCCAAGGGCAACTTCATCTGCGTCGATCTCGGCCAAGTGGCGGCCCCGGTGTTCCAGGGCTTGCTGCGCGAAGGCGTGATCGTGCGTCCGGTGGCCAACTACGGCATGCCGAACCACCTGCGCATCACCGTCGGTCTGCCGGCTGAGAACAGCCGCTTCCTGGAGGCGCTGGCCAAGGTTCTGGCCCGTGGTTGATGTCACTGCATTGCAACCTGCTGTGCCTATGATCGGTCGCCTGGTGGTGGTCGGTCTGGGGTTGATCGGTGGTTCCTTCGCCAAGGGCCTGCGTGAGAGCGGGTTGTGTGGCGAAGTGGTCGGCGTGGACCTGGACCCGCAATCGTGCAAGTTGGCGGTTGAGCTGGGTGTCGTCGATCGCTGTGAAACCGACCTGGCGCGCGCATGCCAGGGCGCCGATGTGATCCAGCTCGCCGTGCCGATCCTGGCCATGGAGAAGTTGCTGGCGGTGCTGGCCGGCATGGACCTCGGCCAGGCGATCCTCACCGACGTCGGCAGCGCCAAGGGCAATGTGGTGCGGGCGGCGCAGCAGGCGTTTGGCGAGATGCCCGCGCGTTTTGTGCCGGGTCATCCGATTGCCGGTTCCGAGCAGAGCGGGGTGGAAGCGTCCAATGCGCAGTTGTTCCGTCGGCATAAAGTGATTCTGACGCCGCTGGCGCAAACCGATCCGGCGGCCTTGGCCGTGGTCGACCGTCTGTGGCGCGAGCTGGGCGCAGATGTCGAGCATATGCAGGTCGAGCGCCACGACGAAGTGCTGGCGGCGACCAGTCATCTGCCCCATCTGCTGGCGTTCGGATTGGTGGATTCGTTGGCCAAACGCAACGAAAACCTCGAGATTTTCCGCTATGCCGCCGGTGGCTTTCGCGATTTCACGCGGATCGCCGGCAGCGACCCGGTGATGTGGCACGACATCTTCCTCGCCAACCGCGAGGCCGTGTTGCGCACCCTGGACACCTTCCGCAGCGACCTTGACGCCTTGCGCGACGCGGTCGATGCCGGGGATGGCCACCAATTATTGGGCGTGTTTACCCGTGCGCGGGTGGCGCGTGAACATTTCAGCAAGATCCTGGCACGCCGGGCCTACATGGAAACCGCTGTGAACGCCGACGACCTGACTTTCCTCGCCAACCCGGGCGGCCGCTTGAGCGGGCGTATCCGGGTGCCGGGCGACAAGTCGATCTCCCATCGGTCGATCATGCTCGGTTCGTTGGCCGAGGGCGTGACCGAAGTCGAAGGTTTCCTTGAGGGTGAAGATGCCCTGGCGACCTTGCAGGCGTTTCGCGACATGGGCGTGGTGATCGAGGGGCCGCACCACGGGCGCGTGACCATTCATGGTGTCGGGCTTCATGGTTTGAAGCCGGCGCCGGGGCCGATTTATCTCGGTAACTCCGGCACCTCCATGCGTCTGCTGTCCGGCTTGCTCGCCGCGCAGGCCTTCGACAGCGTGCTGACCGGTGATGCTTCGTTGTCCAAGCGCCCGATGAACCGCGTGGCCGAGCCGCTGCGGAAGATGGGCGCGGTGATCGAAACCGGGCCGGAAGGGCGCCCACCGCTGACCATCCGTGGTGGCCAGAAGTTGAAAGGCCTGACGTATGTGCTGCCGATGGCCAGTGCGCAGGTCAAATCCTGCCTGCTGCTGGCGGGCCTGTATGCCGAGGGCAAGACGTCCGTCACCGAGCCGGCACCGACCCGCGACCATACCGAGCGCATGCTGCGCGGTTTCGGTTATCCGGTAGAGGTCGTGGGTGCAACGGCGACGGTCGAGTCGGGCCATGCGCTGGTCGCCACCCATATCGAAGTGCCGGGGGATATTTCCTCGTCGGCATTTTTCCTGGTGGCGGCGTCAATCGCGGAAGGTTCCGAGCTGTTGCTGGAACATGTCGGCATCAATCCGACGCGTACCGGGGTGATCGATATCCTGCGGCTGATGGGCGCGGATATCCGCCTGGAAAACCCGCGCGAAGTGGGCGGCGAACCGGTGGCCGACCTGCGGGTGCGGGCGGCCGCGTTGAAAGGGATCGAGATCCCCGAAGCGCTGGTGCCGTTGGCAATCGATGAATTTCCTGTGCTGTTTGTGGCTGCTGCCTGCGCTGAAGGGCGAACCGTCCTGCGTGGTGCTCAAGAATTGCGGGTCAAGGAGTCCGACCGTATCCAGGTCATGGCCGACGGTCTGCTCGCCCTTGGCGTGAAGTGTGAACCCACCCCCGATGGGATTATCATTGACGGTGGCCTGATGGGCGGTGGCGAAGTGCATGCCCATGGCGATCACCGGATCGCCATGGCGTTCAGCGTGGCTTCGCTGCGGGCAACGGCGCCGATTCGTATCCGTGACTGCGCCAATGTTGCTACGTCTTTTCCGAACTTTCTTACACTGTGTGCCCAAGTCGGCATCCGTGTTGCCCAAGAGGCTCAATTGTGAATATCAAAGCACCGGTGATTACCATCGACGGGCCAAGCGGCTCGGGCAAAGGCACGATCGCCGGCATCCTGGCCAAGCGCCTGGGCTGGTGCCTGCTGGATTCCGGCGCGCTGTACCGCCTGCTGGCATTTGCCGCCCGCAACCACGGCGTCGACCTCACCAACGAAGAATCCCTGAAGCTGCTGGCGGCGCACCTTGATGTGCAGTTCGTCGCTGCGACGGAAGGTCATCCCCAGCGCATCATCCTGGAAGGGGACGATGTGACCGATGACCTGCGTAACGAACAAGTCGGTTCCTGGGCCTCCCAGGTTGCCGCGTTGCCGGCCGTGCGTGATGCGCTGCTGCAGCGCCAGCGGGCGTTTCAGGAACCGCCGGGCCTGGTAGCCGATGGCCGCGACATGGGCACGGTGGTATTTCCCGAGGCGCCGCTGAAGATTTTCCTGACCGCCAGTGCCGAGGAGCGGGCGCGTCGCCGCTACTTGCAGTTGAAGGGCAAAGTGGATGGTGTTAGTCTGTCGAGTCTGCTAGATGAGATCCGTGCACGCGACGAGCGTGATACCCAGCGCGCAGTAGCCCCGCTCAAGCCGGCGGCTGATGCCATACAGCTGGATTCCACGGAGTTGTCCATCGAGCAGGTGCTGGAACGCATCTTGAGTGAAATCGCTATTCGCGATATCTCCGGGTGACCAAGAAGTCTGCAGGGGACCAGTCATAGTCCTGCGGTGCTTCTTTTAATTGAAACTAACCCACACCGTCTGGGGCGTGGAGATGGGCGTATTCTTCGCCCTTATCAACAGGAATTAAAATGAGCGAAAGCTTTGCGGAACTCTTTGAAGAAAGCCTAAAAACCCTGAACCTTCAGGCAGGCTCCATCATCACCGGTGTTATCGTTGATATCGATTACCAAGCTCGCTGGGTAACCGTTCACGCTGGTCTGAAGTCTGAAGCACTCATCCCGCTTGAGCAGTTCTACAACGACGCTGGCGATCTGACTATCAATGTCGGTGACGAAGTTCACGTTGCTCTGGACTCGGTTGAAGACGGTTTCGGTGAAACCAAGCTGTCCCGTGAAAAAGCCAAGCGCGCTGAATGCTGGATTGTTCTCGAAGCAGCCTTCGCAGCTGAAGAAGTGGTCAAGGGCGTTATCAACGGTAAGGTTAAAGGCGGCTTCACTGTCGACGTTAACGGCATCCGTGCGTTCCTGCCAGGTTCTTTGGTCGACGTCCGTCCAGTGCGCGACACCACGCACCTGGAAGGCAAGGAACTCGAATTCAAGGTCATCAAGCTCGATCAGAAACGCAACAACGTTGTCGTTTCCCGTCGCAGCGTCCTGGAAGCAGAGAACTCCGCCGAGCGTGAAGCTCTGCTGGAATCCCTGCAGGAAGGCCAACAAGTCAAAGGTATCGTCAAGAACCTCACCGATTACGGCGCATTCGTCGATCTGGGTGGCGTCGATGGCCTGCTGCACATTACCGACATGGCTTGGAAGCGTATCAAGCATCCTTCCGAAATCGTCAACGTTGGCGACGAGATCGATGTCAAGGTTCTGAAATACGATCGCGAACGCAACCGTGTTTCCCTGGGCCTGAAGCAACTGGGTGAAGATCCATGGGTCGCTATCAAAGCCCGTTACCCAGAAAGCACCCGCGTGACCGCGCGTGTTACCAACCTGACTGACTACGGCTGCTTCGCTGAGCTGGAAGAAGGCGTTGAAGGCCTGGTACACGTTTCCGAAATGGACTGGACCAACAAAAACATCCACCCTTCGAAAGTCGTACAAGTCGGCGACGAAGTGGAAGTTATGGTTCTGGACATCGACGAAGAGCGTCGTCGTATCTCCCTGGGCATCAAGCAGTGCAAATCTAACCCATGGGAAGATTTCTCTGGCCAGTTCAACAAGGGCGATAAAATCTCCGGCACCATCAAGTCGATCACCGATTTCGGTATCTTCATTGGTCTGGACGGCGGCATCGACGGCCTGGTTCACCTGTCCGACATCTCCTGGAACGAAGTGGGCGAAGAAGCTGTTCGTCGCTTCAAGAAGGGCGACGAGCTGGACACCGTTATCCTGTCGGTTGACCCAGAGCGCGAGCGCATCTCCCTGGGCATCAAGCAACTGGAAAGCGATCCGTTCTCCGAGTACGTTCAAGAGAACGACAAAGGCGCAATCGTTAAAGGCATCGTGAAAGAAGTTGACGCTAAAGGCGCCATCATCACCCTGGCCGACGATATCGAAGCGACTCTGAAAGCCTCCGAAATCAGCCGTGACCGCGTTGAAGACGCGCGCAACGTTCTGAAAGAAGGCGAAGAAGTAGAAGCCAAGATCATCAGCGTTGACCGCAAGAGCCGCGTAATCCAGCTCTCCATCAAGTCGAAAGACGATGCTGAAGAGAAAGAAGCCATCCAGAGCCTGCGCGACAAGCCAGCTACCTCTGAGCCTTCTGCTGGTCCTACCACTCTGGGCGACCTGCTGCGTGCACAAATGGAAAAACAGAACTGAGTTCTGTCAGACCATAGAAAAAGGGCGACTTCGGTCGCCCTTTTTTGTGCCTGAAATTTGTTGAATCAACAACTTGGAGCCACGTAGAGCTGATCGGTGTCAGAACTGATTATAGTCTTTGGATAAGCTATTCCCGTGTTGCTGATTCAGTAAGGATTTTCAATGAACAGGCTCATCTTAGTGTTCGCAATGGCCATGCTTGCAGGTTGCGCCGCCACCAATGCCAAGACTCACGCACGGCATGGCGTCAGTGGCATCGAGATCGACTGCTCAGGCTTGGGTTCCAACTGGGAGAAGTGCGAGAAGCGCGCGGCTCGAGAGTGCAAGACGCAGGGGTACAAGGTCGTCACAAGGTCCAGTGACGCCAAGGACGAGGAAGGGGATTACTTGTTCGGCTGGAACCCGGCAGGCGCCGTTACCCGCACGATGCTGGTGATCTGCAATTGAGCGCGTAAGCGCTTGATAGTGAAGTCGATCTGGCGTGTAGATAAGTTATTGGATGGGCTGTTCAAATTCATCAAGTCATGCTAAAACCTTTGAAGCGCTTTTCCTAGCTGCTTGAAAAAGAAGGGAAAAATATGACGAAGTCGGAGTTGATCGAACGAATTGTCACCCATCAAGGGCTGCTCTCATCCAAGGATGTGGAGCTGGCCATCAAGACCATGCTTGAACAAATGTCCCAATGCCTGGCTACGGGCGATCGTATTGAGATCCGAGGGTTTGGTAGCTTCTCGCTACACTACCGCGCCCCGCGCGTAGGCCGTAACCCTAAGACCGGGCAATCCGTCAGCCTGGACGGCAAGTTCGTTCCGCATTTCAAACCAGGTAAAGAGTTGCGAGACCGGGTCAACGAGGAAGAGGACGAGGCTTGAAACTCGTTCAGGGAGTAAGTCATGAGTAGCTTCAAGCGCGTGCTTGGTATTTTGGTGATACTTTTGGTTTTGCTCTGCATTCTGGCGTTCGTGCTGGAGAACCAACAGGTGGTTTCTCTACGGTTTTTTGGGTGGGTCGTGCCACAGTTTCCAGTATCTGTCTTTATCGTGGCTGCCTTACTTCTCGGTATGACGGTGGGCCCTCTGGTTGGTTGGATTGCAAGCCGTACTATAAGAGCGCGACGCCGCAAGCATTTGGCTTGACTGCGTAAAGTGACGTCGCTCTGCTCATATAGAGACGGGAAGGCGGCTGCCATCCAGGAGTCGATCAGCAAATCTCTTTAGCTCCTGCCTTGAACTTTACCGCTAACGCAACTAGCGGTAGATAGGCCAGAAGTAGCCCAATTACCCCATCCAATATGTTACCGCTGACCAGCAGTGCCATGGGGAGCAGCCAACCAATATTGATTGCCGCCACCGTCAGGGTTACCGGCAAGTGTTTGCCAAACTGGCGTGAAGCAAATTGGTAAGCGTGGCTGCGATGTGCCTCATAAACTTTTTCCCCCCTCAACAAGCGGCGCAGCAGAGTCCAAGTGGCATCGGTAATAAACACGCCGAGCAGGATTAGCCAGCTCCAAAGGAGCTGCGGCGCAGTCCAGGCTGCCTGTAATGACAGTATCCCCAGCGTGACTCCCAAAAAGCCACTGCCGGCGTCGCCCATGAAGATGCGCGCTCTAGGAAAGTTCCAATACAGGAAGCCCGCAACCGCAAATGCCAATAGCAGCGGCAGCAGCGCCAAACGATCATATCCGGCAAGCCAATACAGCAGAGCACTGCTGAGACCGACACAAATTGCTTCGACGCTGGCTATGCCATCAATTCCGTCCATGAAATTGTATAGGTTTAACAGCCAGACTAAATAAACAGCCGCCAACACATGACCGACCCAGCCAAGGTCGATTGAAAACCCTAGTAGTTCCAGCGGCGGAAGTCCGCCAACCCAGAAAAGTACCCAAGCAGCCGCAATGAAATGCCCGAGTAGGCGCCAGCGAGCACCAATATGGCCATGGTCGTCAAGAAACCCCAATACTGCGATACCGGCACCGGCGCCCAAAAGCGCCCAGGCAAAAGACCAGGCGACGGCACCCAGGTTTGCAGTCAGTACCAGGGCAAGCAAAAAGCTTATAACGATCGATACTCCGCCGCCTCTGGGGGTCGGTACGACATGCGAACTGCGCGCGTTGGGTATATCGATCAGGCTTCTGGCGAGTGCGTAATGGCGCAAGGCACCTGTCAGAATAAGTGCGACAAGAGTCGCAGCCGGTAACAGCCACCACATATTCATTTAGCGTGTAGTTCCAAAAAATGTTTGCCTGTTTTACGCAGTGCGTCATCCACGCTGCACGGTGGTGTCCATCCCAAGAGTTCGCGAGTCTTGGAGATATCTACTTGTAGAGAGCCACATAATCGTTGTGCGAGAGCCCGTCGCCCCAATATGGCGGCTCCGGCTTCGAGCATCCAGGCGGGTAAGGGCAGCAGGTGTGCGGGCTTCCCGATAGCCTTAGCCATACGGCGTAACAACGTTGTAGTCGAGAGATCCTCGCCATCACTCACTAAAAAAGTTTGGTTTGCTGCAGCAGGGTGTTCGACACAGGTCACTATCAAGTCAACGAGGTTATCCAGAGCGACCAGGCTGCGTTGGTTATGGATAGCGCCAAGCGGCAATGGCAGGCCCTTATGCAGCCAGCGCATCATGCTGAGAAAGTTCGCCTGCACGCCGGGGCCATACACAAGAACGGGACGGATTATCACAACCTCCATCCCTGTTTCGTCTGCTAAGGCACGTAGACCGCGTTCGGCCTCCATCTTGGAGATACCGTAAGGGTCGGTTGGCGCCGTCGGACCATCAGCCGTGTAAGCCATGCCCCCCGTGGTGCTTTCTCCGTTAACTTTGATTGAGCTGATGAAGATGAAGCGTTTGACGCCGGCATCGGCGGCTTGCCGCGCCAAATGGAGGGTTCCATCAACATTGACCCGGCGGTATTCGACTAGCGGGTCGGCTGAGTTGTCACTCATGACGTGTACACGAGCCGCCAAATGGATCACTAGATCTTTGCCAGCCAGCAATGGCTGCCACTTCTGATCTGCGGACAGCCCGCTTATCTGAACCTGGTCAATGTGCAGATCAAACTCTGCATTCAGGTTGCGCATGGCAGCGGTGATCTTGTGTCGTCGTGCCAATAATGGGGGAACTAGACCACGACCAACGAAACCGCTCGCTCCTGTCAGGAGGATTTGCATGATCAAGTAGTCTCTAGGAGTGAAAGAACGTCTTCTGACATTTCACGCATGATACTACTGCGATCGAAATGTTCTACGAAGGCATGGCGGGGGCTGGTCGCGATAGTCAAGGTTTCGAGGGCCTTTACCCCGGCGGCGACATCGCAAGGCTCAAAGACAGCCGCGTTTTCGATATGCATGGAAACAAAATTCGCCGCATAACCGGATATGCCGGCCCAGATCGGCTTGCCCAGCGCAGCGTATTCGAACAGTTTCGACGGTAAAACTTTGCGAAACGCATCATAGTCGTTCAAGTGTAGAAAGAGCACATCCGCAGACTGATAAATCTGAATCAACTCATCGCGCTTGACGGGGGTTAATAATTCAACATTAGTACATCCTTGCGCCGTAATGGCTTCTCTTAGAAGCGCCAGCCGGCCTCCGTCACCGATTACCCGAAATCGCAACACGCCTTCGAGCTGTTTTGCTAAAAACGGGACGATATGATGTAGGCCCTGGCCTTCACCAATGTTCCCGGCATAGACGACGTCCATCACCTTCGGCGAGCTAACTGTGGTTTCCAACGGCTGGGCGCTCAAGAACTCGCTGTCGATGCCGTTTGTAAAAAATGAATAGCTCTGGTCTGGATAGCGTGATTTGAAGTACGGATAAAATCCTTCAGAAACCAGATTCACCTTTTTCGCTGAGGTGATGGCAAATCTTTCGAGTAGCGAAAGTATTGGCTTCATTAGCCGAACCAGTTTCTTCGGTAAAACATCTTTGATCGTATCAACAAAAATATCGCGAATGTCTAAATAAAGCGGAGCTTTTTGTTTGCGTGCGATGAGGGCGCCCAGCACTGCCGTCATAAGGCGTGAAGAGGTGGCATAGACAAGGTCATGGCGCTTGTCTTTTATTATTTTGCGCACAGTATTTGCGTAAACCAGAAAAGCCTTGGCTTGATCAATCATTCCGCTTTTGTGGGCGGGCAGGGCGACTCTTCGCACCGTCAGGCGAGGATGCTCTTCCAGTTCCGGCGCTGCGCTAGTGAAGGTGCTATAGCGGTTTGGCAGGGTTGTAATCAATTCGATATGAGCATCCACTGGCAGTCGCTTGAGCAGCGCGTCTACCAACGCGGTTGAGCGAAAGGAGCCCGCCGAAAGGTCAGGTTGGTAATAGAAGCTCAAAATTAAAAGTTTCAAATAAACCTCACCAGGTTATACGAGTGCTCAGCACGGTGGATGACAGTTCAGCAATGATGCATTGGTTTGGAATTGATTCACCGAATGCTGGATGCCACGTAGTAGAAATCAAGCTGACACTTTTCGCGCCTTGTACGGTAGCGACGGCGACCTGACCTCCTGGGAGCGTTAACGTAAAGGTGTCGCCATTTTGAATAATCTTGACTTCGGGGTGTACGTAGAGCCTGGCTAATGCTCGGTTGAAATCGCCTGTGACCGAATCGCGGATTTGTAATTCGCCCGGTGTAGCTATCCATTCACGCGTGTGCAGATTTTTGCCTTTCAATCGCTGGTAGCCATCGTGGCTGCTGCGAATACGCACGGCGTTTTCATTTTGTTCGATCAAGCTCAGTGTCGTTCGTGCTCGGCGTGCGACCCTGAAGCCTGCCCATACTTCAGATGAATTTTCATCATTAACGTCGACTGTATTGTGTGCCGCAGTACTGCGTTGGCGATGACGTTCGGAGTCTTCACCGTATTGCGAGGTTCCGGAGTTAACGAACACTCGATGCCCAAACAAACTGAGTTCGAAGCTCAAGGTGTCCGCGTGGGTATGTCCGGGTTGATAGTCGGGGGCTACTTGTGTCAGGTTCAAAAGCGCCTTGCTGGCGTCACTGAAATTAACCGCCACGTAACCACTTTCGATATGATGTTCTGCGTAAACAGCCAGGGGCTTTGGCTTGTTGTTCGCTGGTAAACACCCCAGTTCGCTGGCATACATTTCAATATTGCCTAATGTTGGGGCAATACCCAATGCCGAGTCGTTAAAAAATGGTATATCCCCATCCGGGTGCTGGAGGCTGCGCAGCCAGACGATGCCCTTTTTAATAATTTGTTTCCACTCGGGAAGGCGTGTTCTTAGTGTTGGTATTGCAGTATGAGTGGCTAAATTCACTAAGTCACACATGTCCCAAAGCAAGGACGCGTGGTACATGGGGGATAGTTCAAAATGCGCGCCATCAGCCAAAAACTGCTCTTTGACCTCTGTGTCCAGTATCTTCAATCCGGCAGATTGCCAACGTTCAGCATCTGCACCATCTAAGAAGCAGCCGCCAAATAGCAGCGCCTTACCATTCACAAATATATGGTTGGCGAGGATGTGGTGTTCAACCTGCTTTGAGAGTGCATGGCATTGTATGGCCAGGCTATCCAGCCACTTCGGCTCAAGGGTGGGCTGCTGATTGAACCATTTAATGAGGTTCACAATGCGCAGTGAAAGTGTATAAGGCTCCCAGCCGCAACCTGCATAGGGTGGGTTGCCGGCAATCCAGCTGTTTACCAAGGTTCTATCAAAATCAGGTCGTGTGCGGTCTGATGACACGAGGTGATCAAGGTAGTGCAGGTTGTACTGCCAGATCTTCGGGCGCTGTTGATTGTTCCACTCAAACGGTGCTTTAAGGCCCATAAATTCAAACTGTTCGTCAGCTGTAAAGTGCGAAGAACTCCAGTGCGGTGGATTAGCTAAGCCGAAACTCGTCCGTTTGACAGGTGTGGGGGCAGTAAAAGAACTGATTTTAGCGTAACGGTAATACAGTCGATAGAAAATCTGCTTCATCCGCAACAGTTTTACCGTATGGTAGAGCTTTAGTAGTCGATGCATTAACGTATTGCCCATGAGAACCACTTGAATAGTGAGAAGTCAGATTGATTGATTTTAGTGATGCTCATGGAAAGTTATGTTTTAGCCAGCGTTCGAAGTACAACACCTGCCATAGCTTGTAGGTGTTATTGGCGGTACCCATGAAATGGTTTTTGACCAGTTTCTCTACTTCTTCAGGTCGCAGGTAAGCATAAATACGTTCGAACTCTGACAGCAGGCGTTCTGAGCCAATGCGACGGATAATGCCATCGAGAGGGGGGTTGAATCCGGTTTTTGGACGATCGACAAGTGAGGCGGGTAGCAGGCTTTTTAATAGAGTCTTAAGTGGCGCCTTGGGATTGCCGCCTTTCAACAAATCGGCACTGGAGGTCGCCAAGCCTTTCGCAACGATTCGTTCATCCAGCAGTGGAACGCGCAGCTCAATACTGGCGAGCATGCTGGCTTTGTCAGATACGCTGAGGTTATGACTGAGAAAACCTGTCAGGTCAAAGTGTTGTGCGAATTTTACCTTGTCTGCCGGATCGCCACTGTAATCAAGGAGTACGGCGTTCAAGCGTTGTTTGTAGTGGCACTCCAGCCCCGCAAAATCGCGGAAAAAGCCCTTGAGTTCTTGGCGCGAAAAATATCCCAGCATTCGAGAATAGGCCAGAGGCCAATAGCTTTCTTCGGCATAGGAAACCAGCCGCTCAAATTTCTTGTCAAGTTGCTTGGGGAATAGCTTCAGTTTCAGCAGCGCGTTCAAGACCGGGTAGAGCAGACGGATCAACCGGTGATGCTTCAGGACCTTGTAGCGTGGGTATCCAGCAAATGCTTCGTCTCCGCCCATTCCACTGAGCATCACTGTGTATCCGCTCTTCCTGGCTTCAGCCGATAAGCGGTAGGTGGCCCAGAAGGTGTAATCGGATACCAGCTCTTCTGTATTCGCGGCGACAAAATCGATCGACTCGAAAACATCATCTTTTGAATCAAGAATCTCTGTGACGACCAGCTTTTTGTGCAGGTAATCGGCGATTTCAGCTGAAAACCTCATGTCGATGACGGAGTCATCCGTTGCTTCGTACTTTGCAAAAAAAAGATCTGCTTCACCTGTGAAACTCGCCAGTATGCTCGAATCAGCGCCACCACTGAAAAATACACCGACTGGAACGTCTGCTTCCAATTGCCGCGTGACAGCGGAGCGTACATTTTCTGCAAGGCTCTGTTCTGATGTGTAGCTCGTTATGGTCTGGTGCCGCCGCGTCCTGCAGTCGCCGGTCAATAGATCGAACTCAAGGTAAGTCCCCGGCATTAGCTTTTTGATAGCTTTGTAGCCGGTGTTCGGCTCGTAGAGGAAACCGTTGTTGAAGAACTCAAAAACGTCGTCATTGTCGATCTCAGTTACGACGTCCGAATAACACTTGAGGCCACGGATTTCGGAGCAGGCATAGATGCCATATTCGCCAGTGTAGCAATATACCGGCTTTATCCCAATCACATCCCTTACCAAGAATGTTTTCTGGCGCGGTTCGTCCAGAATGACAAATGTATACATTCCTTGCAGACGTTTGAAGGCGTGGTCCCCGTGCGCTACATACAATTGAAGGATTACCTCGGTGTCGGAGGTGCCATTGAATGTGTAGCCTTGTTCGATCAACTGGTTACGTAGTTCATGATGGTTAAAGATTTCTCCATTGAATACGATGCTAATTCCATTGCCAGTAAACATCGGTTGGCTGCCAGTTGCCGAAAGATCCAAAATGCTGAGTCTATTATGACCAAGTCCAACTTGGTGGTTGGCAATTTCGGCGAAATAGGTGCCGGAAGCGTCTGGGCCACGATGCTTGGTGGCCGCGAGACTCGCTTGCAATTGGTCTCGTAGCGCAGGAGTATCGCGTTTAACCGCAAAAAAACTTAAACCGCACATTAAACTGGTTGCTCCCTATTTTGTTGGTCAGTAACTTTATTTTTTATGGCGTATTCGGTTGCTGAACATTGGGGGGTGTTCAATTCCGTGTTTTTTGCGCTGTCACTGATTTTTTGCATAGGCCATTTTTGCGCATAAATTAATCCCCATACTGTGGCGAGCAGTATGTTGAAAGAGATCAATCGAAAGACCGCAAAAAATAATCCATATATAGCCATGGTCATGACGGTTATGCGAATAACTGTCAAATAGTTGGGCTCGGATTTTAGAGTGGTCAGTTTGTACAGGGCGGGGCCCATGATAATGAGTGTGTAGGTCAGGAGTCCTAGTACTCCACTCACCATTAGCATATACAAAGGCCAGTTGTGTATGTATCCAACAAGTTCTATAAGTGATGAGCCGTCAGGTTTTTCCCAGTGCATCTCATGCTTTACACCTATTCCATTGCCGAATACGGGGCTGCTCAAAAACATGTCCCATGCAATTTCGTATTCTTTGACTCTAGATGCTACGTTGAAATCCTCTTTCTTTTTCGTGATGGTATTTAAAACGATTATTTCCGTGTTCTCTGGGGTATTTGACGAGATGGGGGCGGTAGCCATTGGCAGTGCTGCGTCGGACAGGGAATTCAAGCGCCCCAGCCAAGATTGATCCATACCGGTGGAGAAGATGAATACCAAGCCTAATACCAGTTGAGCGGTAATGTTGGCAGAAATTTTTACACGGAGATTTTTGTGAGTGACAAAAATATAGATTGAGAATAGAGCAATGGTAGCGACGCCACTGATCAACATGCTTCTCGTTAACGTGATCAGCACAGCTGTCAGGCAAAGCAATGATATGAAGGCAGTCACCAGTGCGATATATCGGTTTCGCGTTAATGTGTTGATAACAAAACCTGCGGCCATTCCAGAAGGCAGCAGTGCATCTGTCGCCTGCGGTAACAGCATGGTTATCCGGTCCCGCAGGGGGCCTACGGTATTTGCCATATTCAGTGCGGCTTCCCGTGACAACCTTATCTGTTCTCCATCCACCAACACGGTCCAGTACGGTTGCCATATATCATATTGGAAATAGTACAAAACGATATGGCCTGCGCTCAATAAGACCAGTGCGCCGATCGAGGCGCCAATCCAATAAATGTTTTTTTGCTCACCGTTGATAAGTACGCATACGGGCATGAGCGCAAATATAAATAAAAAGGGTGTAACGCCCCTGATCCAATCTTGTACAGGGACATGATGTTTCATCGCAATCAATAAGTTGAGGCACAGTAACCCAATGCCGATCAAAAGTGGCCAGGCAAAGAAACGAAAAATGGATTTTATGCTTCGGATACGAAGAAGTCTGATAAAGGTGCTGACAAACACCGTTGCCGTGAGTGCGGCAAATATTAACTCTTGGGTACCTACGGATGGCGGCGCGGGGCGCAGCGCAAATACCAGCGGGAATAATGCCAATAAACCGTGCCATGGCGAAGCGACGGCGGCCAGCACTAGGAACAGGCCTCCTAGTATGCCGATATAAAAAAGCACACCGGCATTCTGCGTAAGTAGAATAGCAACGCAGGCTGACATTGCAATCATCAGGCTGCTTTTAAAGTAGTCACTGCCATTCATCGCGATGCTCCAATTGCCATATCAGGGGCGTATTGCCTTGTAGTCTGCGGACGTTTGTCCGACAATTCTGGCCGGAACTCCTACAACGATTGAGTTGTCAGGGATATCCTTTAGTACTACAGCTGAAGCGCCAATTTGACAGTTGTCACCGATTTTTATATCGCCAATGATCTTGGCGCCCGCTCCGATATAGCAGTTATGCCCAATGACCGGGCATCGATTGATCTCACTTGTTACATAACCTTCGGCAGCGCCAATCGTGATTCCCTGACCCAGTACACATCCGTCCCCCACTTTGGCATTCGCATGGAGCACGACCCCAATCGCACCGTAAGCGAAAATGGTGCCCTTTCCGATATTTGCCGAAACCGGGATGTACGAGTTGAACAACAGAAAGATCAGGTTGCGAACAAAGCCCGGCAAGACGGGGATTCGGCGCTGGTAGAACCAATGGCCTATTCGATATAGTTTCACTGCATTCACTGTCAAAACCTCAATGTGCGAAGATCAGCCAGTCGAAGCCGAAGTACTCCTGCTGCGATAATTGTAAGCGAACCCATATAAAGTACGCCCCAGATCAAGCTGATGTCTTTCATGATTACTGCAATTGGCGAAAGTAGTGCTACCCAGAAAACCACTGACAACCGGATTCCGGGTTGGCACATAACATGCAGAAATAACAGGTACGCCGAGAATCCTATAGCGTAAAAGAGCTCTGCCTGCTTAAGACCGTGAACAAAGAGAATCATTCCGGCCACTGCCAGGGGGGCAATGATCAGGTTGACGACGATGACCTTGCGATGAAGTCCGCAGGCCACTAGGTAGCGTTCTGTCACTACAGACCAGTAAAGCACAGGTAAGCAGGGTAGCATCGCTAAGTAGGCGGAATACTGGGGAAATAGCCAGCCGGCTGCGTAACCTGTCAGTCCTGCCAGAGCAAAGTACAGTAGCGCCGTTGACATGATGATTTTATATTGCTCCTGGCGCTGGCTGCCAGAAACGAAAGCGACGAATACTGCCCTGACATTGATGGGAAATAAACTTGTCGCCGATTGAATGATTGATACGATCACCCGGAAAAGTCCCAGATCTCGGACGGGAAGGCTTTTTGAAAGGATAAAAGGGAGGATATTGGTAAATAGATTGAATACCAGAGTGATGGATACCATTCTCGGTAGTAATACCACGACGTTTTTGCAAGTAGACAGTAGCTGTTTCCCCATGGGCAACCGTGCGCCATGACAGACCAGTACCGCAATCGCAAACAAGCAGGGCAGCAGGTTCGTCAGAATTAGCACATCAACGATGTTCAATGGCAATATTTTTTGGTAACTGATGAGAAGCGCCGAGAAAAACACACATAGGAAAATCATCAGATAGCCGACAATCCACCGTTGAAGGCGTAGGCCGAAGAGCGATAACAAGCATGCTGAACTGAGCAGCATCACGCCTAATAACAAAGGATTGCCGATGCTATCGATAAGATTCATCGCGCTGAAAAGTAGAAAAATCAACACCGCCATAAACAGTGAGGTGACGAGTATGTACTCGGCCTCCACGCTGGCAATGAGTTGTTCGTTGATGATGTCTAGAAGCTTCTGAAATAGAAATACCAGTACGTTAGCCTTAATAAAGGCGCCATAAGCTTCCAGGCCATACAGTCCTGGGATGACAAAATTGACAACTAATCCACTTAACAGTGTCAGCGCCTGAATCAGTAGATTGAACATGCTAAGACCTCGTCAACCTTATTACGACAAATGCTATTCCACGAGTACCTGATGACCGCTATTGCGTCATCGCATAAGATCTGGCGGAAACCTGTGTTTTCCGCCAGACCAGTATGTTTGAGCCTGATGCCTTCAGGCCCAGACGCCGCGGGTATCAATGACTTGTCGTGATGACAATTGGTCTTTTGAGATGTTCTTGAACGGACTGTGGTCCACAAGCAGAACAACGACATCAGCCAAGGACAGCGCGTTATCAATGTCGCTCAATGCTGCAAGACCGTTCAGGCGTTCTGGTATTTGTTCGATGTTGGGCTCCACCGCCAGCACGGTACCTGGGTGGTTTTTTGCGATTTGCACCGCAATTTCCAGGGATGGGCTTTCACGAAGGTCGTCGATGTTTGGCTTGAATGCCAGGCCCAGGCAAGCGATTGTCACATCTTTGGCTGTCTTGGAGGGATGCGCCTGCAGGAACTTACCAATCGCAAGCCTTACTTGGTCCAGTACCCATGTTGGCTTACTATCATTCACTTCGCGAGCGGTCCGGATCAGGCGCGCATCATCAGGCGTCTTACTGACAATAAACCAAGGATCGACAGCAATGCAGTGTCCGCCAACACCAGGGCCCGGTTGCAGAATGTTGACTCGCGGGTGGTGGTTGGCCAAGCGAATCAGTTCCCAAACACTAATCTCAAGTTTTTTGCAAATCATCGACAGTTCATTGGCAAAAGCAATGTTCACATCGCGGAAACTGTTTTCAGTGAGCTTGCACATTTCGGCTGTGCGTGCGTCGGTAATGATGCATTCGCCCTTAACGAATGTTTGATATAAGCGCTTTGCGGCTTCCGAGCATTTTCTGGTCAGGCCGCCGATGATCCGATCATTCTCAATCAACTCTCGTAACACGTGCCCAGGCAGGACGCGTTCTGGACAATGCGCAATACGGATATCCGATCCTTCGCCCAGCGTCTGCGGGAAGCTCAGGTCTGGCCGTGCTTGCGCCAGCCACGCGGACATTTGCTCAGTGGCTCCCACAGGAGAAGTCGATTCGAGGATTACCAGGTCGCCTCTCTTCAGTACCGGGGCGATGGATTTACTAGCCGCTTCAATATAAGAGAGATCAGGCTCGTGGTCGCCCTTGAAGGGGGTCGGCACTGCAATCAGGAACGCATCGGCGGGTTCGGCGATGGTGGTCGCCCTCAGATAGCCTTCAGTTACCGCGGTGCGTACGACGATGTCCAAATCCGGTTCGATAATATGGATATCACCGCGGTTGATCGTGGCTACCGCTTGTGCGTTGACATCGACGCCGATAACTTTTTTCTTTCTTGCTGCGAAAACGGCGGCAGTAGGGAGTCCGATGTAGCCTAGGCCGACTACAGAAATAGTTTCAAAGCTCATGGATTAGCCTTTTTTGATTTGGGAAAGAGCTTCAAGGATCCGAGCGGATGCCTTTCCGTCGCCGTAAGGGTTGTGCGCGAAGCTCATCTGGTGATAAGCGTCAGGGTCCGTCAGAAGACTGCGCAGATTATTTGTAATGACCTCAATGTCGGTACCGACCAACCTGACGGTACCCGCTTCGACGGCTTCCGGGCGCTCAGTAGTGTCGCGCATGACCAGCACAGGTTTGCCCAGTGATGGAGCTTCCTCTTGTATGCCGCCTGAGTCGCTGAGAATCAGGTGCGAACGCTCCATCAAATAGACGAATGGCAAATAATCCAGGGGCTCGATCAAATGAACATTTTGAATGCCCGCCAACAATCGATTGACCGGCTCGCGTACGTTTGGATTCAGGTGAACGGGATAGACGATCTGGACGTCAGGAAAGTCTTTGGCCGTTTTGATCAGGGCCTGGCAAATTTTCTCGAAACCGTCGCCAAAGCTTTCGCGACGGTGGCCGGTGACGAGGATGATTCGTTTTTCTTCACCCAGGAATGAAAACTGTTGGTGAAACTTCTGTTGCAGAGCGGGGCTGTTTTTGATTCTTGCCACAACCTCAAGCAGCGCATCAATGACGGTATTGCCAGTCACATGGATGCATCCAGCATCAACCCCTTCTCTCAGCAGGTTCTGCCTGGACGTTTCTGTAGGAGCGAAATGTACAGCCGCGAGTGCGCCGGTCAACTTGCGGTTGGCTTCTTCTGGCCACGGTGAGTAGAGATTGCCGGTGCGCAGACCTGCCTCGACGTGAGCGACGGGGATCTGGTGATAATAAGCCGCTAGTGTTGTCGCGAACGTCGTCGCTGTATCCCCATGCACCAAGACGATATCGGGTTTGAATTTGGCGAAGACACCTTTCATCCCTTGTAAAATGCTGCTGGTGACATCAGTTAGATCCTGGCCCGACTTCATGATATTGAGATCGAAGTTCGGAGCGATCTCAAACAGGTTGAGCACCTGATCCAGCATTTCGCGATGTTGTCCGGTTACGCAGACCTTGGCATCGAAGCGCTCGTCTGCAGCAAGTCTCAGCGCCAAAGGGGCCATTTTAATTGCTTCAGGACGCGTGCCGAACACACACAAGGTTTTCAAGATCATTGCCACACCAGTGTTAAAAATGAATTTCACCACACGCTTCTGTTAATCATGCGGCGGGGGAGTCGTAAATTTTTATAGTTCCTTGAACGTCTAAGCTTTTTTGATAACGTGTTTACTCACTTCTCTTCGCTGCTTTTTACATGACAGGGGGCGAACGCCTGCCTGTATTTTTTTCAAAAGCCCATCTAGAGCCCGTTTTGTGAGTCGACGCTGGATTCGGGGTTGCTGTAAGGGGTTTCTTACAGCTGGGTATTGCATTTGAATCAGCGCCCTCTTGTTGCACCCTTGCTGCGTTGCGCATGGACTGGCATCGTTGGCATGGCTATTCGTACAAAATGACGTTTGAGGTCACGGATGCGTCTACAACGCATGTCTATCATTTTTTTGTGACGTTTCATTGCTGAATTTCTGATGTGATTAAGATTATAGCCTTCTTTTCCAATGGTTTTTCAAGGCCGTGATATTTCTGGCGGTTGGCAGTAGGGATTTGCATGGCGTCATCTTTTTTTGCAGTCAATGTGTTTGGAGCAATCACACTGCGCCTTAGGTGTCTTTGATTAAAGTAATAAAAAATGTAAATATTTCAGTTTTTTAATCTGACCAATTTAGACACTAGCATTACAGAGACTGGGGTGTGAATCCTAGTGCGCCGATTATACTGGTTTTGTGTGACCGTCATCGGCGCGGGGGCGGGGGCGGGTAAGATTGACGAATCTCGCGAGTGTCTCTGAGTTTTCCTACGCATGGATTGGCCTGCCAACAACGTGTACGTGCGCTTCGGGTCAGCCAGTCGGTTGCCCCTGGCTCAGGGAATGCAGAGGATTTGTGGTACAACCTGAGTATCATATCGGGATTGGATCTGTGGTGAGTCGTAAGGCCCCGCCTCGTTTCTGGTTCCCGTGCCGGATGAGCCTTTTTTGTGCTTCGGGTGCCACGCCTGTATGGCGCTTGTTCAGCACCGATCAATCATCGTAAATCGATTTTTGGCGGACTCAAGGGTAGCTGTTCATTTTTTGATTTTGGAAGACTGGAGAGGTGTTCGAGAGGGTCATGGATAAGGTAAGAGTTTTTTTATTGAATCTTCCGCGCCGACACAAGCGCATTCTGCAAGTGCTTGCAGATGTGGTGCTTGTATGGCTTTCGTTGTGGATGGCTTTTGTCGTCCGTCTCGGCATTTTCGAAATGAACGAGCCTGTTCGGCATCACTTGTGGCTGTTTGTGAGTGCTCCTATCGTCGCTGTCCCGCTGTTTATCCGTTTTGGCATGTACCGGGCGGTGATGCGCTATTTCGGCAATGATGCGCTTGTCACAATCATCAAAGCAGTCAGTCTTTCCTCGCTCATCCTCGGTATGTTCGTCTATGTCTATAGCAATCATCAGATAGTTGTCCCGCGCTCGGTTATTTTTAACTACTGGTGGTTGAGCATGATTATGATTGGCGGCTTGCGCTTGGCAATGCGTCAATATTTTTTGGGGGACTGGTTTACCGGAGTGCAGCATGTTCCGTTCACTAGTCGCGATGACGGCTTGACGAAGGTTGCTATCTACGGTGCCGGTTCAGCGGGCAACCAACTGGTTGCAGCATTACGCATGGGCCGAGTCATGCGTCCTGTCGCGTTCATCGACGATGACAGGAGCATTGCCGGTCGTGTGATTTCAGGCTTGCAAGTGTTCAAGCCCAAACATATCGAGCAGATGATCGACGCCACAGGCGCACAGGAAATCCTGCTGGCGGTGCCGTCGGCAAATCGGGGGCGCAGGCGAGAAATTCTGAGCTATCTTGAACGTTTCCCGCTTCATGTTCGCAGCGTTCCGGGCTTCATGGATCTTGCGAGTGGTCGAGTCAAAGTGGACGACATCCAAGAAGTGGATATCGCCGACCTGTTGGGGCGCGACGCCGTACCTGCTCAAGAGGATCTCCTTGAGCGTTGCATCGTCGGCCAGTCGGTGATGGTCACGGGCGCAGGTGGATCAATTGGTTCGGAGCTTTGTCGCCAGATCCTTGCACTAAAGCCCACGACGCTGCTGCTGTATGAGCATAGCGAATTCAATCTTTACAGCATTTTATCTGAGCTTGAGTACCGAGTCGCACGCGAGTCATTGCCGGTTAAGCTGTTACCGATGCTGGGCTCTGTGCGCAACGAGACTAAGTTGCTTGATGTGATGAAATGCTGGCATATCGACACGGTTTACCATGCCGCCGCTTATAAGCATGTTCCGATTGTCGAGCACAATATTGCCGAAGGCGTGTTGAACAATGTCATTGGCACGCTCAATACCGCCCAGGCTGCTCTTCAGGCGGGGGTAGCTAACTTTGTACTGATTTCCACCGACAAAGCTGTTCGTCCTACCAATGTGATGGGCAGTACAAAACGACTTGCAGAACTGGCATTACAGGCGCTCAGCCGTGAGAAAGCGCCGGTTATATTCGGTGATAGGTCGGGTGTTTCCCGCGTCAACAAGACTCGCTTCACGATGGTGAGATTCGGTAATGTGCTGGGTTCATCAGGCTCCGTCATTCCGCTTTTTCACAAACAAATCAAGTCCGGCGGCCCTTTGACCGTCACTCACCCAAAAATCACACGCTATTTCATGACGATCCCCGAAGCGGCACAGTTGGTCATCCAGGCCGGCTCCATGGGGCTGGGCGGTGATGTATTTGTGCTGGATATGGGCGAGCCGGTGAAAATTGTCGAGTTGGCGGAGAAAATGATTCACCTTTCCGGCCTGAGCGTTCGTTCCGACAAAAATCCCCATGGCGATATCGCCATTGAATTCACTGGGCTGCGTCCTGGCGAAAAACTTTATGAAGAGTTGCTTATCGGCGACAACGTAGTCGCCACGCAGCATCCGATGATCATGAGTGCCAATGAAGACTTCCTGTCATGGGATGTCCTGAAAGGCAAATTGAGTGAGCTGCTTGCAGCGGTAGATGCGGATGATTACTCCCGCGTCCGCCAACTCTTGCGTGACACCGTCAGTGGTTACTCTCCCGATGGCGAAATTGTCGACCTGATCTATCAACGGCACCGGCTTGAACCCTGAATTCACACGCTGTAACGCAGCCATTTTTGACTCTCTACGCACATCACCTAAGTTAGAGAAGCAGCTTTGGAAAAGCTGCTTTCACTCATTGATGTCATGGAGCGTCACTCATGCCAAACGCTTGTTTTTCCTCCCTCGTTTTCGCCCTCCTTGCGAGCATCTCGGTAGCAACTACCGCGGCGCCTGCGATCACGCCCGAGCCCGCTACCATCCGCTCTGGCCAGATGAACCCGGTGGAGCAGTCCACCAAGGTCAATCTCAACGCTGCAGATGCTGAAGCCTTGCAACGTGATCTCCTGGGCATTGGCGCCGCAAAGGCGAGGGCTATCGTTGCTTACCGCAACAGCAACGGCCCTTTCAAGGCGCTTGATGAGTTGTTGGAGGTTAAGGGGATCGGCAAGGCACTGCTGGAGCGGAATCGCGACAGGCTAGCGATCAACTAAGGGGGCAATGTTCGCCGAGGAGGCCGGTTATTGACCGGCCTTTTTATAGTGCAATAGCTGCGCCTTCAAACGTTCACGTACCCGCCCATGATGCGCGTCGCCAATTCAGCGCTCTCGACACTTCTGCCCAGCACCCCTTCATCCTTGGATTTGAGATGTGCATAGAACCCGCCATGGGTCAGGTTCAGTGCTTTCATCAAGGGCGGCTGGCCGGTGGCGCCGACGCCATCGCGGCAAAAGCAAACGGAGGCTTCCTTGATGATACGGGTTAGAGCGTTGTGGTCGTGTGAATAGCGCGTAGCCTGCCTCGTAGACGTGCCGACATGTTAACCAAGCTGAACTTTTACCCACGGGGTGGGCGTTGGCATGAAAAGTGATTACTCACACAGGGAGGATTGTTCAACAATCGTGAGGTAACGATGACACTCAGCTTGTCCTTAGCCGACCAGATCGCCCTGGAGCTGCGTGCCGACATCATCGGTGGCCGACTGTTGCCCGGAATGGCATTGGTCGAAGCCGAGCTGGTCAAGGCCTATAACGCGTCGCGTAATACGATTCGTGAGGCATTGCACCGTCTGGGCCAGGAAGGGTTGACGCGCTACGTGCGCAACAAGGGCGTGGTGGTTCGTCGGTTGGAGCGCGAAGAGGTGCGTGATTTATTTGTCGTCCGCCGCACGCTCGAATTACAGGCCATTGCCCAGAGCGGTGCGTTCACCCAGGATCAATCCGAGCGTATGCAAAACGCCATCGAGGCCACCGCGCTGGCCCGGGAGCGTGAGGACTGGCGTGCGGTTGCGACCCACAGCCTGTTGGTGCATCAGCAGATTGTCGGGCTGATGCGCAGCCCGTTGTTCGACGAGTTTTTCGCCCAGGTGGTCGCGCAGTTGCGTCTGGTGTTTTGCGCGGCACCCGATGAGCAACGTTTCCAGGCGCCCTGGCTGGAGCGTGATCGTGAGCTGTACGACCTGCTGGTCCACGGCGACAAATCGGCGGCCGGGGAGGCGATGAGCGTGTACCTGGATGATTCAGAACGGCAGTCGTTGGCCCTGTTTACTTTCCCTTGATCGAGGATTTGCCCCATGTACAAAGACTATCCAGCCGCTTACCAGGTCAGCAAAGGTTCGGCGTTGCAGGTCGACACCGCGTTTTACGAACGTATCCGTGAGCGCAAGGATCAACGCACCTTGGTCGAACAGTTCGAGGTGCCGATTCGCACGGGCAGGGCGTGGAAGGTGCCGGCCGGGCATGTGTTCCGTGTGACTACGCCGGTGGGGCCGCAGGTGGGCGACTTCAATGTGTGGAACGCCAACGACCCGCGCGAACGCCTGTGGGCTGCGCGCACGCGTCAGTTGCAGGGCGCGCATGTCAGCACTCATGACCGGCTGTGGTCGAATCTGCCATTTCTGCGGCCGCTGGTGACGATCACCGATGACAGCCTGGCCAGCTACGGCATTGATGAGCACGGCGGGCGCCTGCATGATTTGCTCGGTACGCGCTGCGATCCGTATGTGAACCGCATGCTCACTGGTGAAGATTTCCATCATCACTGTCACTCGAACCTGACCCGTGCGGTGTTGCCTCACGGTCTGACGGAATTTGACGTGCATGACGTGCTGAACATCTTCCAATGCACCGGCCTCAATCACGACGACATGTATTTCATGAAAGCCTGTCCGGCGCAGAAGGGCGATTACCTGGAGTTTTTTGCCGAGATTGATTTGTTGTGTGCGCTGTCGACCTGCCCGGGCGGGGATCTGTCGCTGCCGATGTGGGGCCCGGATGCACAGGACCCGCTGACGGTGTGTCGTCCGCTGGGGGTTGAGATTTATCGACTGGAAGCCGAGTTGCTGAACGGCTGGAGTCAGCCGGAGCGTGCTGCTTATAAAGGGCAGCACGGTTTGCAGATTGCCAAGGCGGAATGGGAGTAGGGCAGAAGAGGGGCTGCTTCGCCGCCCGACGGGAGCAAGCGCCCTCGCCACATGGGATCAGCGGTCCTGCCCATCCTTGGCATCCGCCTGCGCATTGCGCTCGGCCACGCGTTTGCGTTGTTCGTCGGTGAGTTCCACTTTGTTGGCGCTGTCACGCAGCATCAGCAGCCCGCCGACGATCGACCCGATCGCAACCACCATAATCAACCATGCATACCACGGCATAACGCTCTCCTTGAGGCAGATTGCCGTGGGAGGTTTTTCCCACGGTAATAACTGCTTTGAGTTACAGGCTTTCTGAGTAGTTCAGTGTAGGCCTGTTCCGCCTCAAAACCTTAGAGCCCGGTCAACATTGCATCTGCCGGTGCCGCGGCGCGGTCGTGCGCGGTCATCTGGAAGTAGATGAAGCCGACCACCATGAAGCCGAGGAAGATCATGCCGATCAGCGCGTTGAACCAGGCCATGGCCACCAGGCACACCACCGCCAGCACCAGCGCGATGCCCGGCACGATCGGGTAGCCCGGAGCGCGGAAGGTGCGTTCCAGCAGCGGTTCGGTCTTACGCAGTTTGAACAGGCTGAGCATGCTCATGATGTACATCACGATGGCGCCGAATACGGCCATGGTGATCATTGCTGCAGTCAGGGTCATGCCGCCCAGGTTGATCAAACCGTCGCTGTAGATGGCGGCAATACCGACCACGCCGCCAGCGATGATTGCCCGGTGCGGTGTATGAAAACGCGACAGCTTGGCCAGGAACGACGGCAGGTAGCCGGCCCGAGCCAGGGCGAAGAATTGGCGCGAGTAGCCAAGGATGATGCCGTGGAAGCTCGCTACCAGCCCGAACAGGCCGATCCACACCAGCATGTGCAGCCAGCCGGAGCTTTCGCCTACTACGGTTTTCATCGCCTGGGGCAGCGGGTCGTTGATGTTCGACAGGGTGCGCCAGTCGCCCACGCCGCCGGCGAAGAACATCACGCCCATGGCCAGGATCACCAGGGTCAGGATGCCGCTGATGTAGGCTTTTGGAATGGTGCGCTTCGGATCTTTCGCTTCCTCGGCCGCCATGGCCGCGCCTTCGATGGCGAGGAAGAACCAGATCGCGAAGGGGATCGCCGCGAACATTCCGGCAATCGCCGGGGCCCCGAAGGTGTCGGAGCCGGCCCAGCCATTAAGGGCGAAGTTGCTGAAGCTGAACGCGGGGGCGACCACGCCCATGAACACCAGCAGTTCGGCGACGGCGAGTACGCACACCACCAGTTCGAAGGTGGCGGCGAGTTTCACGCCGAGGATGTTCAGGCCCATGAACACGATGTAGGCGCCGACGGCGGCGTGTTTCGGATCGAGTGCGGGAAACTGCACATTCAGATACGCACCGATGGCCAAGGCGATGGCGGGCGGGGCGAACACGAATTCGATCAGGGTCGCCAGGCCGGCGATCAGGCCGCCTTTCTCACCAAACGCGCGGCGGCTGTAGGCAAAGGGCCCACCTGCGTGGGGAATGGCGGTGGTCAGTTCGGTGAAACTGAAGATAAAGCAGGTGTACATCGCGGCGACCATCAACGAGGTCACCAGGAAGCCCAAGGTCCCTGCCACGCCCCAGCCATAGCTCCAGCCGAAGTATTCCCCGGAAATCACCAGCCCGACCGCGATGCCCCACAAATGCAGGGTGCCCAAGGTGGGTTTGAGTTGTGTGTTCATCGTATTGCGCTCCCTGAACCGGTTGGAATGATTCAAGGTGTTGCAGCGGCCATGCCAGCCTGAGAATCATTGTCGTAAAGCTGCGCTACTGTCGTTTGGGGGATGGTTTGGCGTTTGAAATTTCCTGTTGCTGCACCAGATAAGTGCGGCGGTGACTGTGCCGGTGCTATCGGGAGCAAGCTCCCTCCCACACTTGACCGAGTTGTCACGCCGAGCGCCGATCAACCTGTGGGAGGGGGCTTGCTCCCGATAGCGCCCGCCCAGGCACCGAAACCCCCGGTGTAAACCCCGCATAAACCCACTCTTTACGCCATCTTTACGCCCCACCCAGCCCCTCGCTCTCGTTCCTTTACACCACTCCTGCCGACAATTGCCCCACATGCGGCACTCGCCGCAAAACGGAGAGACTTCCATGAGCGTTCTGGACGGGGTGTCACTGCTATTGGCCGTGGCGCTGTTCATTTATCTGCTGGTTGCGCTATTACGCGCGGATCGGAACTAGGAGCAGGCTATGCACAGTTATGACTATTGGCTGATCATCGCCTTCTTCGCCGTGGTACTGGTGCCGGCCCCGTTCCTGGGGCGGTTCTATTACAACGTGATGGAAGGCCGGCGCACTTGGCTCACGCCGCTGCTCGGGCCCGTGGAGCGCGCGTGCTATCGCCTCTCGGGCGTGGACGCGCAACAGGAACAGAGCTGGCAGAAATACATGTTGGCGTTGCTGGCGTTCAACCTCGCCGGGTTTGTGTTGCTGTTCTCGATCCTGTTGTTCCAGGACTACCTTCCACTGAACCCGCAGAAATTGCCGGGCCAGGAATGGACCCTGGCCTTCAACACCGCGGTCAGCTTCATGACCAACACCAACTGGCAGTCCTACAGCGGTGAAGCGTCCCTCAGCTACCTCAGCCAGATGGCCGGCCTCACCGTGCAGAACTTCGTCAGTGCGGCCACCGGCCTGGCAGTCCTGGTCGCGCTGTGCCGTGGGATCGGTCGCAAATCCACCCAGACCCTGGGCAACTTTTGGGTCGACATGACCCGCGCCACGCTCTACGGCCTGTTGCCGTTGTGCCTGGTGATGGCGTTGTTCCTGGTGTGGCAGGGCGTGCCGCAAACCTTCGCGCATTATGTTGATGCCGTGACCCTGCAGGGCGTCGACCAGGTGATCCCTTTGGGCCCGGCGGCCAGCCAGATTGCGATCAAGCAACTGGGCACCAACGGCGGCGGTTTCTTTGGCGTGAACTCGGCGCATCCGTTTGAAAACCCGACGGCCTGGGCCAACCTGTTCGAGTTGTCGGCGATCATCCTGATCCCGGTGGCGCTGGTGTTTACCTTCGGCCATTACGTGAAGGATCTGCGTCAGAGCCGGGCGATCCTCGCTTGCATGCTGGCCCTGTTCCTGATCGGCGGTGCAACCTCGCTGTGGGCCGAGTACCAGCCCAACCCGACCTTGAACAACCCGGCGGTTGAGCAGACCGCGCCGCTGGAAGGTAAAGAAGCGCGCTTCGGCACCACTGGCACCGTGTTGTGGTCGGTGACCACCACCGCGGCGTCCAACGGTTCGGTCAACGGCATGCACGACAGCCTCAGCCCCCTCAGCGGGATGGTGGCACTGGTCAACATGATGGTCGGCGAAGTGATCTTCGGCGGCGTCGGCGCCGGTATGTACGGCATGTTGCTCAACGTGTTGATCGCGGTGTTCCTCGCCGGCCTGATGATCGGCCGCACTCCGGAATACCTGGGCAAGAAGCTGCAGGCCAAGGAAGTGCAATTGCTGGTCGTGACCCTGATGGTGATGCCGATCGGCGTGCTGGTGCTCGGTGCCATAGCCTCCAGCCTGCCCGGCCCGGCCGGTGCGATCAGCAACCCTGGCCCCCACGGGTTCAGCCAGTTGCTCTATGCCTACACCTCGGCCAGTGCCAACAACGGTTCGGCGTTCGGCGGCTTCAGTGCCAACACGCCGTTCCACAACTTGATGCTGGGCCTGGGCATGTTGATCGGTCGCTTCGGCTACATCCTCCCGGTACTGGCCCTGGCCGGCAGCCTGGCGATGAAGAAGACCGCACCGATTGGCCAGAACAGCTTCCCCACCCATGGTCCGCTGTTCGTGACCCTGTTGACCGTGACCATTTTGCTGGTGGGCGGCCTGACCTTCCTGCCGACACTGGCGCTGGGCCCTATTGCTGAACACCTGAGCATGGGCTTCTGAAGGATATGAAAATGAATATGCCTGCAAAAAACGCGAGCCCGGTCAAAACCCACGAACCCGCCAAAACCGCGATCTCCGCGCTGTGGCGCCCGGCGCTGGTCCAGGCGTTCGTCAAGCTCGACCCACGGCAACTGCAACGCTCGCCGGTGATGCTGGTGGTCGAACTGACCGCCATTCTCACCACCGTGCTGTGCCTGGTGCCCGACACCGCCGTGCCGACCTTCGTCGCCGCGCAAATCGCCGTGTGGCTGTGGTTCACCGTGCTGTTCGCCAACTTCGCCGAAGCCTTGGCCGAAGGGCGTGGCAAGGCCCGCGCCGACAGCCTCAAGGCCGGCAGCGAAGGCCTCAGCGCTCGGCGCAAGGAGGCCGATGGCAGCTTCAAGGTCGTGCCCGCCACCAGCCTGCGCAAAGGTGATGTGGTGCGCGTCGCCGCCGGGGAAATGATCCCCGGCGACGGCGAGGTCATAGAAGGCATCGCCGCGGTCAACGAAGCGGCGATCACCGGCGAATCCGCACCGGTGATCCGCGAATCCGGCGGCGATCGCTCGGCCGTCACCGGCAACACGCGCCTGGTCTCGGACTGGCTGCTGATCCGCATCACCGCCAACCCCGGCGAGTCCACGCTGGACCGCATGATCGCGCTGGTGGAAGGCGCCAAACGCCAGAAAACCCCCAACGAAGTGGCGCTGGATATCCTGCTGATCGGCCTGACCCTGATCTTCCTGCTGGTGGTCGTGACCCTGCAGCCGTTCGCCCACTTCGCCAATGGCAGCTTGCCCCTGGTGTTCCTGGTCGCCCTGCTGGTGACGCTGATTCCGACCACCATCGGCGGCTTGCTCTCGGCCATCGGTATCGCCGGCATGGACCGCCTGGTGCGCCTCAACGTGATCGCCAAGTCCGGTCGCGCCGTGGAAGCGGCGGGGGACGTGCATGTGTTGTTGCTGGACAAGACCGGCACCATCACCTTTGGCAACCGTCGCTGCGCGGCAGTGGTGGCGGCGCCGGGCGTGAGCGGCCGGGAACTGGCCGAGGGCGCGCTGCTGGCGTCCCTGGCGGATGACACGGCAGAAGGTAAATCCATCGTTGAATACCTGCGTGCCCTGCACCCACAGGCCGAGCCGTCGCTGGCGGAACTGACCGCCGTGCCGTTCACCGCCGAAACCCGTTTGTCCGGCGTCGACTATCAGGGCCGCGTATTCCGCAAAGGCGCCGTGGACTCGCTGCTGGCGTTTATCGGTCAGCCTCGCGGCGACCTGCAACCGGCCCTGTCGCGGGAAGTCGACAAGATCGCCCAGAGCGGCGGCACGCCGTTGCTGGTGTGCGCCGATGGCAAGTTGCTCGGTGCGATTCATCTGAAGGACGTGGTCAAGCCCGGCATCCGCGAACGGTTTGCCGAGCTGCGCAAGCTGGGGATCCGCACCGTGATGGTCACCGGCGACAACCCGCTGACAGCGGCCGCGATTGCTGCGGAAGCCGGCGTGGACGACGTGTTGGCCGAAGCCACCCCGGAGAAAAAACTCGCACGGATCCGCCACGAACAGAACGACGGCCGACTGGTGGCGATGTGCGGCGACGGCGCCAACGACGCCCCGGCGCTGGCCCAGGCGGACGTCGGCATGGCGATGAACGACGGCACCCAGGCTGCTCGCGAAGCGGCCAACATGGTCGACCTCGACAGCGACCCGACCAAGCTGCTGGACGTGGTGCAGATCGGCAAGGAATTGCTGGTGACCCGCGGCGCGCTGACCACCTTTTCCATCGCCAACGACGTGGCCAAGTACTTCGCGATCCTGCCGGCGCTGTTCGCCTCGATCTACCCGCAACTGGGCGTGCTCAACGTGATGCACCTGCAGAGCCCGCAGAGCGCGATCCTCTCGGCCATCGTGTTCAACGCGCTGATCATCGTCGTGCTGATTCCTCTGGCGCTGCGCGGTGTGCGGGTGCAGGCGGCGAGTGCGGCGGCGTTGCTGCGGCGCAACCTATTGATCTACGGCCTGGGCGGGATTGTGGTGCCGTTCGTGGGCATCAAGGCGATCGACATGTTGCTGACCGCGCTGCACCTGGTTTGACCCGATGCCTGTGGGCACCGGCAAAGCGGTGGCCACAGGTTGCACTGACCGAATCGAGGAATTTGAAATGTCCAACATCATCCGTCCGGCCTTGAGCCTGCTGGTCCTCATGACCCTGATCACCGGCGTCGCCTACCCGTTGGTGGTGACCGGCGTCGCCCAGGTTGCCTTCCCGGACCAGGCCAACGGCAGCCTGGTGCGCGACGCCAGCGGCAAGGTGCGCGGCTCCAGCCTGATCGCTCAGGACTTTACCGGCGACAGCTGGTTCCACCCGCGTCCTTCGGCAGGCGCGTTCGCGACCGTGTCCAGCAGCGCGAGCAACCTGGGGCCAAGCAATCCGGCACTGGCCACGCGCGTGTTCGATGACGCGAATAAACAGTTCGTGCCCGCGCAAGGGCCGGTGCCGTTAGCCTCGCTGACTACCTCCGGCAGCGGTCTTGATCCACACTTGCCTCCGCAGGCGATTGCCTATCAACTGGCGCGGGTAGCCGCCGCGCGGAATGTGCCGGTGGCCACCCTGCAACGCTTGCTGGATGAACACATCGAAAGCCCACTGGTGGGCCCGCCGGTGGTGAATGTGCTGGCGCTGAACATGGCCCTGGAAAAATTGTAAACAGGAGCGCCGCTATCGCGGGCAATGCATTCCAAATGTGAGAGAGGGCTTGCCCGCGATAGCGCCCTGAAAGACACCCTATAAACCCCTGAAGGAACCCCCGCGCATGAGCGACTCCGGCCGCGCCGATGCCCTGTTAGCCGATCTGCCCCGGGACGGCCGTGGCCGGCTCAAAGTCTTCCTTGGCGCCGCGCCGGGTGTGGGCAAGACCTACGCCATGCTCCAGGCCGCCCACACACAGTTGCGCCAGGGCGTCAGGTTGCTCGCTGGCGTGGTCGAAACCCACGGCCGCGCCGAGACCGAAGCGTTGCTCAGCGGCCTGCCGCAGCAACCGTTGCTGCGCAGTGAATACCGGGGCGTGATGCTCGAGGAAATGGACCTGGACGGCCTGCTCGCCGCCAAGCCGCAACTGGTGCTGGTGGACGAACTGGCCCACAGCAACGCGCCCGGCAGCCGCCATGAAAAGCGCTGGCAGGATATTCAGGAACTGCTCGCCGCCGGCATCAACGTGTTCACCACGGTCAACGTCCAGCACCTGGAAAGCCTCAACGATCAGGTGCGTGGCATTACCGGCGTGCAGGTGCGCGAAACCCTGCCCGATTGGGTCTTGCAGGAGGCCGATGAGCTGCTGCTGATCGACCTGCCATCCCGCGAGTTGCTGGAGCGCCTGCGCGACGGCAAGGTGTATGTGCCGGAACAGGCCCGCGCGGCCATCGACGCGTTTTTCACCCAGACCAACCTGATGGCCCTGCGCGAGCTGGCGATGCAAACCGCCGCCGCTCACGTCGACGACGACCTGGCCCAGGGTTACCGCCAACTCGGCCAGGCCGCGCCGGCCGTGCGTGGGCGCTTGCTGGTCGGCGTCGACGGCGATGCGCAAGCCGAGCGTCTGGTGCGCCATGCCAGCCGCGTGGCGCAGCGTCGCCATCTGCCCTGGACCCTGGTGCATATCGATAACGGCCGCGCACGCGATGAGCAAGCACGCCTGCGTCTGCAAAATGCCCAGCAACTGGCCGAACGCCTCGGCGGTGACGTGGTGCTGCTGCGTGCGGGGGAGGTGACCAAGACGTTGATCCAGCATGCCGCCGAGCGCCGCGCCAGCCTGGTGCTGGTCGGGCAGTCGCGGATGAACTGGCGACGTCGGCTGTTCGGCGGTGGCGTGGCCGAGCGCTTGATGCGCAATGCGCGCGGTCTGGAAATCAACATCCTCGACAGCGACGACGTACCTGCACCGCCGCGTCTGCCGGATGTGCGCGGGCTGGTGTGGTTCGACTATGCGCTGGCGGTGGTCGCGACGGTGATCGCGGCGGCCCTGGCCTGGGCGGTCGCCAGCGTGTTGCCGTTGCCGAATATCTCGCTGGTGTTTCTCGCGGCGGTATTGCTGGTGGCGGTGCGCAGCAGCCTGGGGCCGTCCCTGATGTGCGCGGCGCTGTCGTTCCTGACGTATGACTTCCTGTTTATTCCGCCAAAATTCTCCTTCGCCATCCAGCGTGAAGAAGACGTGCTGACTCTGTTGTTCTTCCTGCTGATGGCGGCGCTGACCGGCAACCTCGCGGCGCGCCAGCGCCGGCAGTTGCAGGCGTTGCGCGATACCCAGGAAGAAACCAGCGAGCTGCTCGACCTGTCGCGCAAACTCACCGCCGCCACCGACCGCCAGGCGGTGATCAGCGCGGCGGCGCATCACCTGGAAGGCTGGAGCGACCTGGATCTGTGCCTGGTCAACCGCGACGGCCAGGGCGGCTGGAAAGTCGAGACCGGCGGGCCGCTGACCTTCACCGAAGCCGAACGCGCCGCCGCCGACTGGGCCTGGCAGCATGATCAGCCGGCGGGCAAGGGCACCGGCACGTTGCCGTTCGGGGGCTGGTGGTGGTGGCCGCTGTCGAGCGAAGAGGGCCCGCTGGGGTTGCTCGGCGTCAGTGCAAAACCCGGTATGGAACTGAGCGGCCAGCGGCGTCGCTTGCTGATCGCCTTGAGCCAGCCGCTGGCCCAGGCGTTGGCCCGCGCGCAATTGGCGCAGGAGCTGGAGTCCGCGCGCCTGCACGGCGAGACCGAGCAACTGCGCAGTGCTTTGCTCGCCTCGGTGTCTCACGATTTGCGCACGCCGTTGACGTCGATGCGCGGCAGTATCGACAGCCTGCTGGCACTCGGCGAAGCCATCCCGCTGGAGGATCGCCGCGAGTTGCTCGAAGGCACCCGCGATGAAGCCGAGCGCCTCGACCGCTATATCCAGAACCTGTTGGACATGACCCGCCTGGGCCACGGCGCGTTGAAGCTGGCGCGCGATTGGGTCTCGCCCGGTGATATCGTCGGCAGCGCCCTCGGCCGTTTGCGCGCGGTGCTGGCGCCGTTGCAGGTGAGGATCGATGTGCCGTCTGAACTGCCGTTGCTGTATGTGCATGCCGCGTTGATCGAGCAGGCGCTGGTCAACGTGCTGGAAAACGCCGCTCGATTCTCGCCGGCCCAGGGCCATTTGCACGTCAGCGCCGGGGTGTCGGATAACCAGCTATTCTTCGCCGTGGCGGATGAGGGCCCCGGGATTCCCGAAGACGAGCGCGCGAAGATTTTCGATATGTTCTACACCGCTGCCCGTGGCGATCGCGGCGGCCAGGGCACCGGTCTGGGCCTGGCGATCTGCCAGGGCATGGTCGGTGCCCATGGCGGGCATATCAGCGTCGCCGATGGGATTGGCGGGCGGGGCACTTGCATCACGCTGTTCCTGCCTTTACCCGCACAGCCTGGCCTGGAACGCGAGGCGTGAGCTACTCTCTTTTTTCGATGGATTTTGATTGGACACCATGAGCCAGACCGCGACGATTTTGGTCATTGACGACGAACCGCAGATCCGCAAATTCCTGCGCATCAGCCTGGCCTCCCAGGGCTACAAAGTGATCGAGGCCGGCACTGGCAACGAAGGCCTGGCCCAGGCCGCCTTGAGTAAGCCGGATTTGCTGGTACTCGACCTCGGCTTGCCGGACATGGACGGCCAGCAGGTGCTGCGCGAGTTTCGTGAGTGGTCGACGGTGCCGGTGCTGGTGTTGTCGGTGCGCGCCAGCGAAGTGCAAAAGGTCGAGGCGCTAGATGGGGGCGCGAACGATTACGTCACCAAACCCTTTGGCATCCAGGAGTTTCTGGCCCGCGTGCGCGCCTTGTTGCGCCAGGCCCCAGCGGGTGAAGCCCAGGAAGCGGCGTTGTGTTTTGGCCCGCTGACGGTGGACCTGGCCTTCCGCCGCGTATTGCTGGACGGCGCCGAAGTGGCGCTGACCCGCAAGGAATACGCGGTGCTGGCGCAACTGGCGCGACATCCGGGGCGGGTGATTACCCAGCAACAACTGCTCAAGGACATCTGGGGGCCGACCCATACCGAGGACAGCCACTATCTGCGCATCGTGGTGGGCCACCTGCGCCAGAAGCTGGCGGATGATCCGACTCAGCCGCGGTTTATCGTGACCGAGGCGGGGGTGGGGTATCGGTTGTTGGGGGCTTAGGCCTGGTGGGTTTTCGTTGGCTGTCAGGGCCCTATCGGGGGCAAGTCGAATCGTCGCACCGCCCCTCCCACAGTTTGATTTGTGAACACATTTCAAAATGTGGGAGGGGGCTTGCCCCCGATAGGGCCCCCAGCCACACCGCCAATCTCAGTGCTGCTCACTCTCATACCGATCCAACGTATCACTGGCGATCTCGCGCCCCAGGGCGATCAGTTCCGGCGCCTTGTAGAACTCGAAAAACCGGCACACCCGCTTCGGCACGTTGATCAGCACATCCGGCGGGTAGCCGGCGATCTTGTATTGCGCCAGCGATGTCTGCATCACCTCGAAGCTCTGGTTGATCAGGTCCAGCAATGATGCCGGGCCGACGTTATCGATGATGAACGAACCGGTCGCCGACTTCGGCGCCCCGGCTTTTTCCGGGGCGGCGGCGGGCTGCTGGGATTCCGGTTCGGCCGACTCCAGCCACGGGTTGATCTCGGCCGCTTGGGCCTGCAAGGCTTCCTGTTCGAGCTTCATCAACTGCTCGGCCTGCTTGCGGCGAAACGGCAAGTGCGAACCCAGCGACTTCGCCAGGCTGTTGAAGCGGCTCTTGAATGCCGGCGGCCGCTGGATCACCGGCAAGTGGTAGTGTTTCTGGTTGGTCGCGTTG
This sequence comes from Pseudomonas sp. Y39-6, assembly GCF_023651955.1. Taxonomy (NCBI): domain Bacteria; kingdom Pseudomonadati; phylum Pseudomonadota; class Gammaproteobacteria; order Pseudomonadales; family Pseudomonadaceae; genus Pseudomonas; species Pseudomonas sp. Y39-6. The sequence goes on from NZ_CP069594.1 coordinate 2,014,140, forward strand.
AGGTTGACCGCAATGATCAAGTCGCAATGGCTCGACACCACCGGCACGATCGGCAGCGGGTTGAGCAGGCCGCCGTCCACCAGCATGCGGTTGCCCTGCATCACCGGGGTGAACAGGCTCGGAATCGCCGCCGATGCGCGCATGGCCTGGTGCAGGCAGCCTTCCTGGAACCAGATTTCCTGCTGGTTGGTGAGGTCGGTGGCCACGGCGGTGTAGGGGATGCGCAGCTCTTCGATATTGATCTCGCCGACGATCTTGCGGATCTGCCCGAAGACCTTCTCGCCGCGAATCGCTCCCAGGCGGAAGCTCACATCGACCAGGCGCAGTACGTCGAGGTAATCCAGGCTTTCGATCCAGTTGCGATACTCGTCGAGTTTGCCAGCAGCATAGATTCCGCCCACCACCGCGCCCATGGAGCAGCCGGCGATACAGGCGATGTCGTAGCCGCGCCGTTCGATTTCCTCGATCACACCGATATGGGCATAGCCCCTGGCCCCACCGGAGCCCAGCACCAAGGCAACACGCTTCTTCATGGTCGATGTCCTTCGTTAAGCAGGCGCCCACAATGCACCCAATACGGGGGCGGCTTCAATCTTCGCGCCACCGCGCAATATTTTTCCAGAATAGCGGCTAGGCTCGGGTATGCTCTGGCAATCGGCGCTTTTGATTTCGGGTGGCGGACAAGGCACTTTTCTTTGTAGGCAACGTCTACACGGTACGACCGTTTTTCTTTATTTTGAGGTGTCATCGATGAAAGCCTGGATGTGTGTGCCTGTGATCATGTTGGCCCTGGCCGGTTGCGCCGGGAAAACTGCCTATCGCGACAGCTGCGGCAGCCAATTGGACGCCGCGTGGAAAGAGCTGGACCTGGCCAAGGCCGAAGGCTTTGCCGGCACCGTGAGTTACTCCAAGGCCTTGTCCCTGCTGACCGGCGCCAAGACCCAGCAGCAATTCGAAGCGTTCGAAGGCTGCGCCAACAAGGCCGAGAAGGCGCGTTTCTATATTCGTGAGTCGCGCGCCGGCCGCTGATTCGTCGCAGCTGTCGAGTGCAACCAGGCTGCGTCAGCGGTTTGAGTGATGCAGGGATTATTCGTCGTCAGTGGGGGAAAGCATGTCAGCCTTGGTAGATCAGTTAGTCGCTCAGGTCATCGGCCTGGAAGTAGGGTTACTGAGCTGCCAGGCTCGGCTCGCCGCCGTCACCGACGATGAAGCCCTGCATGATTTGCGCACCACCGTGCGGCGCCTGCGTAGCCTGTTGCGACCCTTGCGCGGCTTGCCGGGGGTCGAACAACTCGAACTGGCCGCCAGCACCGTCGGCCAATTGACCACCCCGTTGCGCGATCGTGAAGTGCTGGCCGCGCATCTGCACCAGCACGGTCACCATGCCGCCGCCGACCGTCGTCTGCGCCTGCAACCCGAGGCCTATCGCCACGTCGCCGAGGGCCCGGAGCTGGCGCACCTGCTGCAGATCCTCGATGCATTCCCGCGGTTTATCCGTGCCTCGCAACACCAGAAACTGCTCAGGGGCCTGCGCACGCGTATCGAGAAACGCCTGGCCAAGCAATGGCACAACCTCGATGACGCCCTGCAGGACCCCAGCCACGATCGCCACCGTCTGCGCTTGTTGATCAAGCGCGTGCGCTACGCCGCCGAAGCCTACCCCGAGCTGGACAAGCTGCCGGTCAAGGCCGTGTTGCGCCTCAAGCAAGCCCAAGGCGCCCTGGGCGATTGGCATGATTGCTGGCAGTGGCTGCTCCAGGCCGAGCATCAAGCCGATCTGCAGCCCTGTGTGACGATTTGGCGTCGCACCATGGCCCAGGCCGAAGGCGAGGCGGATCGGGTGCTGGACAAACTCTGCGCGGATTGTTTCTGAGCCGGTCCGGTTTTTGGCCGGAATAGGCGCTGTACCTGGTGGGTGCGCTGGTTAAGATCGCTGCTCCGGTCTTTTTGATGTGAGGTCGCCATGCGCTTCAGTGATTTGCTCGACGCCGCCCGTAACCACCCGCTGGAGGTCACCATCCCCGCCGAATGGGCGCAGGGTCGCGCGACCTTTGGTGGCCTGGTGGCCGCTTTGCAATATGAAGCGCTACGCGCCCAGGTCCCTGCCGACCGGCCGTTACGCTCGTTGGCAATCACTTTTGTCGGCCCGGTCGCCGCGGATGTGCCCGCCAGTTATCACGTCGAAGTGCTGCGCGAAGGCAAGGCGGTCAGCCAGTTGCTTGGCCGGGTGGTGCAGAACGGTGAAGTGGCGACGCTGGTCCAGGCCAGTTTCGGTGCGTCCCGTGAGTCGCAAGTCGTGGTGCCGAGCGAGCCGCCGCCGACCTTCAAGCATTGGGATGAATGCCAGGAGCTGCCGTATATCCAGGGCGTCACCCCGGAATTCATGCGGCACCTGGCGATGCGCTGGAGTGTCGGCGGCCTGCCGTTTACCGGCAATACCTCCCGCGACATGGGCGGTTGGGTGCGCTTGCGCGGCGATGTGAAGGAAGAGCCGCTGACCGAGTCGCACATCCTCGCCCTGGTGGATGCCTGGCCGCCGGCGTTGCTGCCGCACCTGCGCAAGCCCGCGCCGGGCAGTACCCTGACCTGGACCATCGAGTTTATCCAGCCGCTGCAAGACCTCACCACACTTGACTGGTGCCAGTACTACGTCAACATCGAACACGCCCGTGACGGCTACGGCCATGCCGCTGCGGCGCTGTGGAGCCCGAGCGGCGAGTTGATCGCCATCAGCCGCCAGACCGTGGTGGTCTTCGCCTGACCTTCAGTGCCGGTGGCGCTGACGCCAGGCGCGCCACCAGCCACCGCTGAGCACAAAGCGCGGGAAGCTCACGAACTGCTCGACCAACAGGCGTTGGACCGCGTCTTTGCGGTCGCTGAACGGTTCACCGGCCTGGGCTTCCAGGCTGTGGCCATGCCGCTGCAAGGCAAGGCCGGCGAGGATGCCGACAACGCCCACGGCCAAACTGGCCAGGCTCAGGCTGAACACCCCGGAAACGACCAACAGAAACCCGATGATAAACAGCGGCACCGCGATCATGTGCAACGCCAGGTTGGTCGGGTGCTGGTGGTTTTGCGGGTACTGACGCCATTGCCAGGCGGGGAGATTGGGATGACGTTTGCCCATGATGATGAATCCTCTGTCCGTTGAAACAACTTGAACAGAGTTTAGGTCGGGTCGGCTGGCGCGGCGAATCAAGGCTGGCTATGGGGGCCATAGCCTCGCCTTGTATTGCTTATAGCTTCAACTGGCCAATCGCCTTGCTCAACTCCCCGGCCAATGTGGCGAGCTGATTGCTGGTGGTGGCCGAATCCACGGTCTGCTGCACGGTGTTCTCGGTCACATCACGAATACTCACCACGGCGCGGTTCATCTCTTCGGCGACATGGCTCTGCTGTTCGGCGGCGACGGCGATCTGGGTGTTGCTTTCGCGCATCTGCGCCACGGCGCCGGTGATTTCGGCCAGTGCCGCGCCGGCTTCCTGAGCCTGTTGCACGCAGTCATCGGCCTTGAACGAGCTTTCTTGCATGAAGTCCACCGCATCGCGGGTGCCGGCTTGCAGCGCTGAGACCATGAGCGTGATTTCGTCGGTGGAGGTTTGCACGCGTTTGGCCAGGTTGCGCACTTCGTCGGCGACCACGGCGAAACCGCGGCCCATCTCCCCGGCGCGGGCGGCTTCGATGGCGGCGTTGAGCGCGAGCAGGTTGGTCTGTTCGGCGATGCTGTGGATCACGCTGACCACGCCGTTGATTTTCTGGCTGTCTTCGGCGAGTTTCTGGATCATCTCGGCGGTCTGTTGTACGCCGCTGGACAGCCCGGCGATTGAGCGTTGTACCCGATCCACCACTTCGCGGCCGCTGCCGGCGAGGGTGTCGGCGGTCTGGGACAAATCGCGGGTGGCGCCGGCGTGCTGGGCGATGTGGTGGACGGTGGCCGTCATCTCGTTGATGGCGGTGGCGGCCTGGTCGGTTTCGCTTTGCTGGCCGAGCATGCCGTGCTGCACCTCGTTCATGCTGCTGGCCAGGCGCGCCGCGCCCTCATCCAGTTGCTTGGCGGTGCTGGCCACGGTGTTGACCACTCGCTGGTAGCCGGCTTGCATGGCATTGAACGCGCTGGCCATCTGCCCGACTTCATCTTTGCAGGCCAGCGGGACGCGCGCCGACAAGTCGCCGGTTTTCTCGACGTGCAGCATTACGTCCTTGAGGGTGTTGAGCTGGCTGAGCAGGAAGCGGATCAGCAACTGCGACGCGCAGAGCATCGCCAGCATCAGGATCAGCACCGCCACCGCGTAGTTGGCGAAGCGCTCACTGAACACCTGGCTCAGGCTTGGCGCGTAAGCGAGCACGGCGACCTGTTGCCCGTCGGCGCGGGCGACCACTTCAGCGCCCATCAACGGGTTTTCGCCGAACAAGGGCAGGTGATTGAGTTCGACCCAGCCGCTGGCACTGCTCAAGTCTGACAGATCTTGATCAGCCAACTGTGGGACTTGGCCACGGGCAAACGTCAGCCACGCCTCGCCCTTGGGCAGCGCCTTGTCGGCCGGCCAGGCGCTGAGCACGCGCGCCTGGGCTTGTGCCGAGGCCTGGGACGCCTGGCTGCGCGACTGCTGTTCGAGATGCACAGCGTATAGCACCAACAGCAGCGTGGTGATAAAGGCGACCGCGTTGACGGCCCAGAATTTGTATTTCAGCGAGATATTGCTAAGCCAGGCACCCATAGAAGGTTTTTCTCTGATAGCGGAAACAGCATTGGCAAGGTGCCATTATTGTGCCGCTACTGAAAAAATACCACTTTGATATGGGTCAATACGCCACATCAAACCACAGCGGGTAGGCCAAAAAAAATACGCGCGCAGGCGGTGCTGTGCTGGGCCAGGTCTTCCAGGCTTTCGTTGCGGTGCAGGGCGACTTCGCGCAGCACCTCCGGCAGGTAGGCCGGTTCGTTGCGGCCGTTTTTCGGTTTGGGCCGCAGGGTGCGCGGCAGCAGGTAAGGCGCATCGCTTTCCAGCATCAGGCGGCCCCGAGGAATTTCTCTGACCAGCGGATGCAGGTGCGTCCCACGGCGTTCGTCGCAGATCCAGCCGGTGATGCCGATGTGCAAGTCGAGGTCGAGGTAGCTGAACAGCGCCTGCTGCTCGCCCGTGAAACAATGCACCACGGCGGCGGACAAGTGATCGCGGTAATCCTTGAGGATCTCCAGCAGGCGCTGGTTGGCGTCGCGTTCGTGGAGAAACACCGGCAGTTTCAGCTCGACGGCCAGGGCCAGGTGTTCTTCGAGGACTTTTTCCTGCTGCGGGCGCGGTGAGAAGTCGCGGTTGAAATCCAGCCCGCATTCGCCCACCGCGCGCACGCGGCTGTCGTTGAGCAAACCACGTAGGCGTTGGGCGCTGTCGCCGTTCCAGTCGCTGGCGGAGTGGGGGTGGATGCCGGCGGTGCAGAACAGTCGCTGGCCGCTTTCATCCAGCTTTTCGCACAATTGCAGGGCCTGTTCGCTGCCGTCGACACTGGTGCCGGTGAGCACCAATTGTTGCACGCCGGCAGCATACGCACGCTCGAGAACGGCCTGGTGCTTCTCGTCGAAACTTGGGTTTGTCAGGTTGACGCCGATATCAATGAGTTGCATGGTGCTATCTCCGCCTGCGGCCGGAAAGCATATCAGAGCTGTAGATTTATAAGAAAAACCTAGAACTACAACGAGTTATAGCTGTCTTTGAACGTCGCAAGTGACATTGTGGTGGGTCTATCGCCTACCCTGGTGCCGCCGTTGCGTGCCTTGTCAGCGCATAAAGCGCTCTGTTTCTGACCTCCAGCCCCTCGTTTTTCGCGAAGGTGCTGGCCAGTATTCTTTCCGGAGAGCGGATGATCCGACCCTCGGCGTTGCTTATGTTGTGCCTGACGTTATCGCTGCCCATGGCGGCGGTCGCGCGGCTGGACGGGCCGCTGGAAGTGACCAAACCGAGCAAGGTGCGCGACCTGGCCGAGATTCGCTCCAGTCGTACCCTGCGCGTACTGGTCAACCAGAGCCGCAACAGTTCCGGCGAAATCCAGGGCCAGGCCATTGGTGTCGAATACCATCGCCTGCGTGCGTTCGAGCAGTACCTCAACGACCAAGCCCGCGATGGCCAGGAAATCAATCTGAAGATCATCCCCAAGGCCAAGGACCAACTGCTCGGCGCGCTGGCACGGGGTGAAGGCGATCTGGTAGCCCCCGGGGAATTGCTGGAAGTGAAGGCCACGCACAAGATCAGTGCGAGCGACCCGATTGCCAGCGGCGTGCCGTTATGGCTGGTGGGGGTCAAGGGCGAGCGCCGGTTCACCCGGCTGGAGCAGTTGTCCGGGCGCACATTGGCGCTGACCACCGGCAGCGCGGCGGCGGATGCGATCAACCAGGTCAACCAGAAACTGGCCCTGCACAAGCAGCCGCCGATCAAGGTGGAGTGGGTCGACCCGAGCCTGGCGGTGGAGGACGTGCTGGAGATGGTCCAGGCCGGCATCTTTCACCTGACCATCGTCGAGAAGCCCATCGCCGAACGTTGGTCGAAGATCCTGCCCAAGCTGCGCTTCGACAAGCAGGTGGTGATCAATGAGCCGGGCGAAGAGTATTGGTTCGTGCGGCAGGACGCCGCGATGCTGCGGGCGAGTATTGATCGCTTCCTCAAGACCTACCGCACGCCGTCCGACCAGGACGTGGCGTTTCAGCGCATTTATCGACGCCTTTACCAAGTGCGCAACCCGCTGGCCCGCATCGACCGCCAGCGCCTGGAGAAACTGCGCCCGATCCTGCAAAAACATGCGCGCGAGCAAGGCATGGATTGGTTGAACCTCGCCGCGCTGGCCTTCAAGGAGTCCGCCCTCGACCCAAGCGCGCGCAGCAGCGGTGGCCCCACCGGCCTGATGCAGATCACGCCTTCGGCGGCGCAGCGGGTGGGCGTGAACAATATCGAAAATCTCGACAGCAACGTGCAGGCGGGCGCACGTTATCTGTCGATGATCCGCCGCAAGTTTTTCGCCAGCCCCAAGCTCAACGAGCGTGAGCGCATGGCGTTCGTGCTGGCGGCCTACAACATGGGGCCAGAACGCGTGCAAGGCATGCGTACCGAAGCCAAGCGGCGTGGGTTGAACCCCAATCAGTGGTTCTTCCAGGTGGAGCGCATTGCCATGGAGCAGGTGGGGATGAGCGGCGTGAGCTATGTGAATAGCGTCAACAAGTACTACCTGGCGTTTGATCGGGAGCGGGACTCCCTGGAGCCGTCGGCGTTGGAGCCGAAAATCGCTTCGCGCAAGTGATCGATTTTATAGATATTAATCAGGCATTTTTTCGGCTTTTATCATTGCCTAAACTGATTAATATAGCGGCCAACCAACCCCTACTCTGAAAAGGATTATCCCCATGAGCCCACTGATCAAAAGCATCCTGTCCACCCGCGCCGGCTATGGCTTGACCATTCTGCGCATTGTCGTCGGCATCATCTTCGCTGCCCACGGTTCGCAAAAACTCTTTGGCTGGTTTGGCGGCTACGGCCTGGCGGGCACCGCGCAGTGGATGGAAAGCATCGGCCTGGCGCCGGGCACCCTGATGGCCTTGTTGTCGGGCGGTACCGAGTTCTTCGCCGGCCTGGCCTTGATCATCGGCCTGCTGGCACGCCCTGCGGCCTTGGGCCTGACGATCCTGTCGCTGGTGGCGATCTTCTCGGTGCATATCCATAACGGTCTGTTCATGGCGAACAATGGTTATGAGTTCGCCCTGGCCTTGCTCGGCGGCTCCCTGGCCGTCCTGTTCGAAGGTGCCGGCAAACTGTCCGCCGACCGCGCCATCACCCACTGATCGGTCTGTAACCGCTGGAGAAGGCCCGCCATGTGCGGGCCTTTTCGTTGCGCGGGATTCTTGACACCGCCCCATCGGCTTCTCTAGGATGTTGGTTATGCGCCGATTTAAACAGCTAATTGCGGGGCGCCACTGGGACTCGATGCAGCCCGACAGAAGCCAGTTCTCATTGCAGACGCCGGCTTCGAAATACCGCTAAAGCGCTGGTTCGGTGTTGCCTCTCACCTGCCCGCAGACTTTTGAGGCAGAGACACGACACGATGAATGCACCACGCCCCCTCATACGCCTGGCTCCGATCACTGCGGAGCTGACTCAACGCAATCCGAGAATTCTCCTGGGCGGCAAGCACCAGCCGACGCTGTTGCGTTACCTGGACGGCTGGCCGCGTCGGGGCGGGCGGCCCTCGGCGTTCCTGATCCAATTTGTCGAAGATGGCGATTCCCTGGCACGCTTTGCCAGCAACAGCTTTGACCTCGCGGTGATCCAGGCGCCCAGCGCCAGTGACGCGGCTGAGGTGATCCGCCAACTGACGCGCATTGCCCGGCAAGGCTTGATCGCGCGGCGCTGAGCCCTCAATAAAACGCCGACGGCGGCACCGGCCAGCGACGACGCCGCCGCCGAAACAGCCCCCAGGCAATCAGGCACAGCAGTGCCGGCAACGGCACAATCACCAGCAGTTTTACGTTGCGTTCCAGGCGCTGCACTGGCGCGTAAAGCGTGTTTTTCAGCGTATGCAGTTCCATCGGTAGACGCAGGCGTTCCTTGTTGAGCGCTTGCAACTGGGTACTGGTATCGACCGACTCCGTGCCCAGGGCCGTGACGTCGGGGTTAAGGCGCTGCCATTCCTTTTCCGTTCGTGCCAGGCGCCGTTCCAGCTCGGCAGCCTGATCCCGATAGGCGCGTTCGGCAGCCTCGCGCCGCTTCGCCAGCAGCTTCAATGAATGGCCGGCCACCGCGCGCGGGCGAATATCCGCCAGGGCCTGCGGCGCGGCGAGGTTATCCAGTGCGTTCATGACAAACAGTTTGTTGGCATTTCGCGCGGATTCGCCGGGAGGCTCGCTCAACATATCCGTATCTGCAACCACGACCACATGGATCTGCGCCGCCTTCTGCAACCCCGGCGGCCGCCCGCCAAATCCGTCGGCAAACGCCGAATAGGCTGGCCCTTCGAGGCGGGCAGCGATCACGTGAGGCTCGCCACGCGTGGGTAACGCACTGCCCACGGCGTCTGAATCGATCAGTAACGACTGTCTGGAACTGCGCAACAGCGGCGTGAAGATGGCGCGGCTTTTATCCAGGGAGAACAGGGCGCCGCTGTTCGACACGGTCACTGTGCCCAGCTTCCAGCTGCTGACATCGCGGGTATTCATTGCTTGGCGTGGCAGGGTGAATGTGGCCGGTTGATGTTCCGACGGGGCATAGGTGGGGTCGACCAGCACTTTGTTGCTCGGCATGCTGACCCCCCAGCCGGCGAGCAAGCCGTCTAGCCGGGTGGCGGAGGACGTTGTCTTTGAGCCGCCTTTGTCGAGGGGGTCGATAAACATCAGCAGTTTGCCGCCGCCCAGGACGAACTGGTCGATCGCATACAGTGTTTTTTCCGGCAGCCCGCGTGGATGTACCAGCATCAGGGTTTTAATCCGCGAGGGCACATGATCGGCCGTCGGCTCCAGCTCCAGGAGATCGAAATGTCGGTGCAACTCCAGTACCAGCGGCTCGATGGATGCGCCGGCCGGTAACCCTGATAACAGCCCGACGATCGCGGGCTCGGGGTGCAGCAACTGGGTGATCAAGTGGCTGATTTCATACTCCAGCAGCGGCTCGTTCTCCGGGTTGAACGACTCGATGCGTTGGGCGGTTTGTCCCTCCCGAGCGCCGATAAGACCGAAGAACCCCGGTTGATCGCGCAGGCCATACAGTCCTGCTTTGTAGGCATCCTCTGAAAAGGGAGTGGGATCGATAATGTGCAGATTGATCCTGCCGTTTGCTGCGTGTTCAAACGCCCTGAGCTTTTCTTCAACGCGTTTGGCATAGTGTTTCAGGATGCTTTTTTTGGCCGGTATGCTTGAGTTGAAATAATAGAAGTCCAGTGGGCTTTCCAGTGTGGTGAGTAAGTGCAATACCGCGGGTGACAATGTATTGGTCTGTTGTTGGGAAAAGTCCTGGCGTAAATCAGGAAGTTTGACTACCCATACCAGGTTGAATGCGAGGAACAGCAGCAGTATGACGCTAAGTGTCATGCCGGTGCGCAATGGATATCGCATCGAGAGTGTTCCTTCTCAGCTGTTCTTGTAGTTGAGGATAACGGTCGTCGCAGCAAGAAAAGCAATGATCATGCTGATGAAATACGCGCCGTCCTGAAAGGTAAGTGTCCCGTGATCAATCAGGCCAAAACGCAGGAGTGGGCTGAGAGATGTCAAACTGTCGATGATCCAGATGGGGGCTTGACGCTCCAGTGCATCCAATATCGAAGACACGCCGCTGGCCAATAACAGCAGGCTCAGCGTCAATATGAAAATGGCCAGGCGCTGGCGGGTCAGTGCGCAAATAAAAACACCCACTGAGAGATAGCTTCCGCTCAATAACCAACTGGCCAGGAATTGGGATGCGATGACCCGGTTGTCCGCACTGCCCAACAAGTTGACCACCGTCACGATGGGGAATGTCAGTAATAATGCCAGGCCCGCCACGACCCAGGCGGCGAGGAACTTCCCAATAACCAGTTCGGCGGGCCGCACAGGCAGTGTTTTCATGAAATCGCCAAAGCCTGTCTCATTCTCGTCCGCCCAAAGTTGAGTCGACAGTGCAGGGATCAGTAACAGGTACAACCAAGGGTGCCATTGAAAAAAGCCCTGCAAATCGCTGCTGCTGCGCTCCAGCAGTTGGCTGGTGTGCAACCCCAGCAAGGTCGACAGCAACAGGAACAGCGCAACGCTCAGGTAGGTGGCAGGTGCCGATAGATAGCTGGCAAGCTGGCGTTTGAAAACAGATGGCAGCAGGTTCAATGGGATGCCTCCTGGCTCAGGTGGTGAACGACATCGTTCAGGCGGCCTGGCTCCAGATTCAGTGAGTGTATTTCCCAGCGTCGGTTGGCAATCAATGCGCAGATGGCGGGGTAGATGGAGTGTCCCGGCATGGCGAGAACGGTTACCGTGCCCGGGCCGTGCCGGTCTTCTTCGATACCTGCCACGCCGGGCAGTACGGCAAGTGCCAGTAAATCCAGGGCTGACTCCGCCGCCAGGGTGACCGCGCGAAAGTGCCGGGAACTGCGCTGCAGCTCGGGCATCGGGGTGTCCGCCAACAGGCGCCCGCCGCCAATGACCAGGGCGCGGGTGCAGACGCCGGCCAGTGCTTCGCAATCGCGTGAGGCAACGATGATCGTCATCTCGTCGGCCAACGACTGGATAAGCCTGCTGATCTTGCCTTGCTGATGGGGCGCCAACCCTTCGCTGGGTTCGTCCAGTAACAGCACGTCGGGGTCGTGCAGCAGGGCCTGGGCAAACGCGACTTTGCGTTTCAGGCCAGGGGGAAGGGTGTTGATCGGGTAATCGAGGACTGGCCAGAGTTCGAGTCGGCTGGCCGCGTGATCCACCCGCCTGCGTCGCTCCGCGCCTTGGAATCCCCGAAGGGTGGCGATGAAACTGAGCAGGTTCTTGACCGACAGGGTCGGGTGACTGACTCCGGATTCGGGTTGATAGCCTATTGCCTTGCGTGCGTGATAGCCGTGTGTATGTGTATCCAGCCCCAGAATCCGCACTTGCCCCGAGGAGGGTTGGATGGCGCCGGCGATCATTTTTAAAAGTGTCGTTTTACCTGCCCCCTCCAATCCAAATAAACCAAGGCACTCTTGGCGTTTGGCAGAAAATGAGACATCGCTGATTACACTCTTTTTGTTCAAGTATTTTGTGAGGTTGCTTATCTCGATCATTATGCTTTTCTGTTCGGTTGGTGAGGCAAGAAGAATGAAGAGGCAAGCGCCTTTGTTGAGTGATATAGGGCTCGGGTTTAAAAATGGTACGTTCAATGTACAGCGCTTGGAAACGCTGAAGTATCTTAATAAGAGAAGTCCTACGTTCAGTCTGTTACCTCGCTGAAACAATCGTTGAGTGATAAATGCATGTTGATGGTCGGATGTTTATCTGATGTTTATATACGCTTTGCTTGTTGTCATGAGGCCTGATTACTATGATGCTTCTACGTACCCTAGTTCTTGAACGCTCTGGTGAGGATGCGCCGGTCAACGGTGCTCTGCTCTGTGGTTTTGCTGTTCCCCAGATCGCGTCGAACTTTCTTGTGTACAGCCTGGATGAAGAAATAGAGCCGGGTAGTTCCCGGGTATATGTCGCAGCATTGCGTAGGAAAGTTGAACGCTACTTCTTGGGTGGGGTGGATGCCCAAGAGGATCTGCAAGTTGCGATGCGGGTGTTTAAACAAATACTGACCCTGGCCGCGTCCGGTACCAAGTCGGGTAGCGTCGGCGACGGCCAGATTCCCTATCACTTTGTCGACTTGAAAGGCTGCAAGTTGCCGCCCGCCAGGCCCGAAGATCATCATTCAATGAACATCAAGAAAGCCTTGGTGATGAAGGTGATTACCTTGGGCACATCGGCCCCTGCGTCAGAGGCGATTGAAAGTCCCACGCTGATTGTCCCGTCCATTCGTTTTTCTTCCAAATTGGTCTCGGCTCCCAAAGTCACCAAGGCGCCTGAAAAGGTCTTGCCCGTGGTGATCGAGGGGCTGGCTGAACCTCAGCGGCAGGTGCCCGCGGTCGTGGCGCCAAATGCTGCGCCGGTCGTCGCGGTTGCACCCAGTGCGCCGCCGGCGTCCAACGAACAGGCAGAACACAATTCACTGTTCGAGGTGGACAGCACCTTGACCAACCTCGCGCGTGTCGCCCAGGAACTGACCCAGCAAAAACTTGCGATGCAAAAGCGCGAAGAAGCACTCGAACAGCGCCAGGTTGAACTGCAGCGAGGGCTGGCGGAGCTTGAGCAAAAGCGCCAGGAACTTACCCGTCGCATGGTGCAGGAGGAGGGCGCCGTGCAGTTGCAGGCGCAGGCGTTGGAGGGGCGTGAAGCGCAGTTGGCAAATGCCGTGGTCATGCAGCAGCAAGGGCAGCGTCAAATGGATGAGCGCACCCGCGTCCTCGAAGAGCGGGCCATTCAAGTCGAGGCGCAAGAGCTGCGGGCGCGTCAGAAAGGCGAGACGTTGGCGGCGCTGCTCGTGCAGTTACCAGGGTTGCGCCAGAATGTGCATGCCATTCTCTTTGAACTCGACCAGGCGTTGGACGGCCTGGCCAGGAATGAGCTGGTTCAAGCCAGCAGCGAGCCGGGCGCAATCCAGCTGTGATGCGAGGCGTCAGAGGGTCTGGCTACTTTCCCCGGTTCATTTATCATCACCCTCTGTTCGTCGACGCCGGGGCCTGCATGCCGCGGCGTATTGGAATCAATGGACATTGCCTGGGGATGCACACGTTTGAGTACCAAGCTGATTACCAAAGAAGGTCATGAGGCGCTGAAGAAGGAGTTGGATTACCTGTGGCGCGAAAAGCGTCCGGACACCACGCGCAAGGTGACTTGGGCTGCTTCCCTGGGGGATCGCAGCGAGAACGCGGACTACCAGTACAACAAGAAGCTGCTGCGTGAGATTGACCGACGGGTGCGCTACCTGCGCAAGCGTCTGGAAGACATGCGCGTGGTGGAGTACATGCCCGAACAGGAAGGGCGGGTATTTTTCGGTGCCTGGGTCGATATCGAAAACGAGCAGGGCGAAACCAAGCGTTTTCGCATCGTCGGCTATGACGAGATCTACGAACGGATGGACTACATCTCCATCGACTCGCCGATGGCGCGGGCGCTGCTGCGCAAGCAAGTCGACGATGAGGCCATCGTGCAGACGCCGAACGGCGAGGTGTGCTGGTGGATCACCGCTATCGAGTATGTGAAATAGACAATGGTGGCCCGCGGTCTGTGACGCGCGGGCCATTGTCGTCTCAGCCTTCGCGCAATACCGCCAATGGCGTGGCATTCAGCGCGCGGCGCGTCCCGAACACCCCGGCAGCGCCGATCAGCACGCCACCGATCACCGGCAGCAACAACAACCACGGGTGTGGGTGCCAGGCCAGGTCGAAGGCATAGCGGTAGAGCACCCAGGTCACCAGCTCGGTGCCCAGCGCCGCGAGCAAACCGCTGACGGCGCCGAGCAGGCCGAACTCGATGCGTCGGGCCTTCACCAGCAGCTTGCGCTCGGCGCCCAGCGCACGCAGCAGCGCACCTTGGCGAATGCGCTCGTCCAGGGTGGCCTGCAGGCCGGAGAACAGCACCGCCATCCCTGCCGCCAGCACGAACAGCAGCACATACTCCACGGCCAGCGTTACTTGGGCGAGGATGCTGCGCAACTGTTCCAGCAGGGCCTCGACTTGCAGGATCGTGACCGCCGGGAAGGCCCGGGACAGGTCGACGATCTGCCGGTCATGGCCGGGGGCCAGATAAAAGCTGGTCAGGTAGGTGGCCGGCAGGTCTTTCAAGGTGCCAGGCTGGAAAATCATGAAGAAGTTGGGCTGGAAGTTATCCCAATTGATGGTGCGCAGGCTGGTGACCCGCGCTTCACGGGTTTCGCCCGCCACGGTGAACACCAGGTGGTCGTTGAGCTTGAGTTTCAGGCTTTCGGCAACCTTGGCTTCCACCGACACCCCCGGTATTTCATCGCCCGGTTGCTGTGACCACCAGGTACCCGCAGTCAGGGCATTGCCCGGCGGCAGGTCGGCGGCCCAGGTCAGGCTCAGGTCGCGCTGGATCGCGCGGTCGCCGCTGGAGTCCTTGCTGACGATCGCCTGCACGGGCTCGCCGTTGACGCTGATCAGCCGGCCGGGCACCACCGGATACAGCGGCGCCGATTGTGCCTGCAGTTCGAGCAGGCGAGCGCCAAAGGCGTCCTTGTCGGCGGGCAGGATGTTCAGCGCGAAGTAGTTGGGGGCGTCCTTGGGCAGCTGGTTTTGCCAGGTGTCGAGCAATTCGCCGCGCAGCAGGGCGATCAAGCCCATGGACAGCAGGATCAAGCCGAACGCCAGCGACTGGCCTGCCGCCGCCAACGGATAACGCAGCAACTGGCCCAGGCCCAGGCGCCACGGCAGGGACGCCCGGGCCAGCAGGCGGCGCAGGCTCTGCAACAGCAGCAGGAGCAGGCCACCGAGGATCAACGCCGCAACCACGCCCCCGCCGAGCAGGGCGAAGGTCAGCACCAGGTCGAGGCTCAGGCGCCACATGATCAGGCCTAGGGCAAGCAGCGCCGCGCCGTAGACCATCCAGGTGCTGGACGGGATGGGCAGCAGGTCGCGCCGCAACACGCGCAGCGGTGGGACGCGGCCCAGTGCCGCCAACGGTGGCAGGGCGAAACCGGCGAGGGCCACCAGCCCGGTGCCGATCCCGGCAATGGCCGGCAGCAGCCCGCCGGGTGGTACGTCCGCCGGCAGCAGGTCGTGGAGGAAATAGAACAGGCCAAATTGCGCCAGCCAGCCCAGCAGGGCGCCGGCCAGGCTCGCCAACAGGCCGAGTACGCTCAGTTGCAGGCTGAACAACAGCATGGTTTCACGCCGCGATAAACCCAGGCAGCGCAACAGCGCGCTGGCATCAAAACGTCGGCTGGCGAAACGGTTGGCGGACAACGCCACGGCCACACCGGCCAGCAATACCGCCACCAGGCTGGCCATGTTCAGGTAGCGCTCGGCCTTGCCCAGGGCGCCGCCGATCTGCTGGTTGCCATCCCGCGAGTCCTGCAGGCGCTGGTTGGCCGCGAGGCCCGGCTTGATCAGGTCGCGATAGGTTTGCAGTGCCGTACTTGAGGGGGCTGCGCGCCACAGCTCGCGGTAACTGACGCGGCTGCCGGGCTGGACGACGCCAGTGGCGCCCAGGTCGGCCAGGTTGATCATCACCCGTGGCGTGAGGCTGTAGAAATTGCCGGCGCGGTCCGGTTCATAGGTCAGCACACGCGCCAGGCGCAGGGACTTCATGCCCACGTCGATGCTGTCACCGACTTTCAGGTCGAGTGCGGTGAGCAGCCGTGCCTCCACCCAGGCTTCGCCGGGTTTCGGGCCGCCGCCCGCGGTTTCGTCAGCGAATGGCGCGGCTGCGCTCTTCAGTTCGCCGCGCAGCGGGTATTGTTCGTTGACCGCCTTGATGCTGGACAGCTGGATGCCGTTATCGGTGGCGATAACGCTGGAAAACTCGACGACGCGTGCGTGATCCAGGCCCAGTTCGATCCCGGACCTGATTTGCTCGGGGCGCGCGGGTGAGCTGCCCTCGAGCACCAGGTCGGCGCCGAGGAACTCGGTGGCGCGCAACAGCATGGCGCCATTAAGGCGTGCGCCGAAGTAGCCGATGGCGGTGCTGGAGGCCACGGCCACCAGCAGGGCGAAGAACAACACGCGCAATTCGCCGGCGCGGGCATCGCGCAGCAATTGGCGCAGGGCAAGGCTGAACAGGCGCAACAGCGGCAAGCGTGCCATCAAGGCTCCAGGGGCGCGACCAGCAGGCCGGCTTCAAGGCGGATCAGGCGTCGGCAACGGTGCGCCAGGCGCTCGTCGTGAGTGACCAGGACCAGGGTCGTGCCGCTTTCTTTATTCAGTTCGAACAGCAGGTCGCTGATGCGCTCGCCGGTATGGCTGTCGAGGTTGCCGGTGGGTTCGTCGGCAAACAGCACGTCCGGTTCGGCGGCAAAGGCGCGGGCGATCGCCACCCGTTGCTGCTCACCCCCGGAGAGTTGGCGTGGCGAGTGGGTCAGGCGTTGGCCCAGGCCGACCCGTTCGAGCAGGTACCTGGCGCGCTCGCGGGCGTCTTTGCGGCCGTCCAGCTCCAGCGGCAGCATGACGTTCTCCAGGGCGTTGAGGCTGTCGAGCAGTTGGAATGACTGGAAGACGAAGCCCACGTGCTCGGCGCGGATGCGCGCGCGCTGGTCTTCGTCGAGGCTGCTCAGGGCTTGGCCGGCGAGGATGACTTCGCCGCTGCTGGGCAGGTCGAGGCCGGCCAGCAGACCGAGGAGGGTGGACTTGCCGGAGCCGGAGGCACCGACGATAGCCAGGCTATCGCCCTTGTTCAGTTCCAGGCTCAGTTCGTGCAGGATAGTCAGTTCACCTTCCGCGCTGGGAACCACTTTGCTAAGGTTTCGCGCGATGAGAATGCTTGCGCCCATGGAGAATCCGATGCGAATGTGGTTTTTGAGTGCTGGCCTGGCCTTGATGTGCATGGCCCAGAACGCAGCGGCGGGTACAGTCCTGATCGTTGGCGATAGTATCAGTGCCGGTTTCGGACTGGATACCAGCAAAGGGTGGGTAGCCTTGTTGGGACAGCGGCTCAAACACGAAGGTTTCGACGATAAAGTGGTCAACGCGTCCATCAGCGGCGACACCAGCGCCGGAGGCCTCGCGCGGCTGCCGGCGGCGCTTGCGGAGCATAAGCCCAACCTGGTGATTATCGAGCTGGGCGGCAATGACGGCCTGCGTGGACAGCCGCCCGCGCAATTGAAACAAAATCTTGCGTCGATGATCGAGCAGTCCCAGGCGGTCGGCGCCAGGGTCCTGCTGCTGGGCATGCAGTTGCCGCCTAACTACGGTCCGAAATACACCACGGCATTTGCCGGGGTCTACGCGGCCCTGGCCAAGGAGAAGAGCGTGCCGTTGGTGCCGTTTTTCCTCGACGGCGTGGGCGGACATCCCGAGCTGATGCAGGCCGATCAACTGCACCCGGCGGTCGGCGCCCAGGGTAAGTTGCTGGAAAATGTCTGGCCGACGCTAAAACCGCTGTTATGACGCTTTTCTACCGGCAGGCTTTCGGCTAAGGTGGCGCCCCCCCGATTTGGAGCCCTCGATGTCGCGTCCTGCCTGGTCCCTGTTTAATTACCAACTGATCGAGCCGGACGAGCAGCTGGATCTGTTCGCCTGCCAGGAAGTCCGGGTGCATCTGGTCACGCGTCAATTGGAGCTGGGCGGCACGATCGATCGCACGCTCTGCGGCACGTTGTTGCCGGCTCAGCCACGCTGGTCGGCGGTGGATCGCTCGATTTTCCAGGATCAGCGCCTGTGCCCCCTGTGCCGTGCCATCTTGGAGTCGCAAAAGCGTGGCACGCCGCCGATCTGGCCGGAGCTGCGCTTCGAGTGGTGAGGGGCGCTACGAGCTTGCAGCTTGAAGCCCGCATCGCGTATACAATCGCTTTTTACCTACACGTTGTTCTGCGAAGGATTTTCCGGATGTTGTCGCGCCTTTCCGCCGTCACCTGCTGCCTGTCTCTTGCCGCCCTGTGTGCGGCGGGTTCCGCGGCGGCCTTGCAGTTGCCCTTGCCACCCCCGGGCGAAGACATCGTCGGCCAGGTCCAAGTGATCAAGGCCAAGTACGAAGATACGTTTGCCGACCTGGGTACCACCTACGACCTGGGCTACTCGGAGATGGTCGCCGCCAACCCGGGCGTCGATGCCTGGTTGCCGGGGGCGGGCACCGAGATCGTCCTGCCGACGCGGTTCATCCTGCCGCCGGGCCCCCGCGAAGGCATCGTGATCAACCTTGCCGAATACCGGCTCTACTATTTCCCCAAGGGCCAGAACGTCGTCTACACCTTCCCGCTGGGGATTGGTCGTGAAGGCTGGGGCTCGCCGATCGCCCATACCAGCATTGTCGCGAAAACGCCGAACCCGACCTGGACGCCACCCGCTTCGATCAAGGCCGAGCACGCCGCCAACGGCGATCCGTTGCCCAACGTGGTACCGGCCGGCCCGGACAACCCGCTGGGGCCGTTCAAGTTCACCCTGGGCACGCCGGGCTACCTGATCCACGGCTCCAACATGAAGTTCGGTATCGGCACGCGTACCAGCCACGGCTGCTTCCGCATGTTCAACAATAACGTGCTGGAAATGGCCGGCATGGTACCGGTGGGTACTCCGGTGCGTATCATCAACGATGCCTACAAGTTCGGCAGCAGTGGCGGCAAGGTCTACCTCGAAGCGCATACGCCGCTGAACGACGATGGCACGCCGTCGGTGGTCGACAAGCACACCGCGGTGATCAACGCGCTGCTCAAGCGTGAAGACCTGGCCAATCACCTGCGGGTGAACTGGGATCAGGTGCGCGACGTGGTCGCGGCGGAAGATGGCCTGCCGACTGAAATCGGTGTGCCGGCTGCGGCGTCGATGGTCTCGAACGCGCCGCTCGATCCGTTGCAATAAGCCGGTTCGATCAATCGCCCGCCACGGCCTTGGGCTGCGGCGGGCTTTTTATTGCCCGTGATCCGGGACCGAATCGCAGGCAATAAAAAGCCGGTCCAAGAATGGACCGGCTTGGTAACAACCCCGAAGGACTATTACTTGCGGCTAGCTTTTTCAAGCATGCGCAGAGCGCGCTCGTTAGCTTCGTCAGCAGTCTGTTGTGCTTTTTGAGCAGCAGCCAGAGCTTCATCAGCTTTACGGTAGGCTTCGTCTGCACGAGCCTGGGAGCGAGCTGCTGCGTCTTCAGTTGCAGTCAGACGAGCTTCGGTTTCTTTGGAGACGCTGCTGCAACCGGTAGCCAGAACTGCGGCCAGAGCCAGAGCAGAGAATTTCAGAACGTTGTTCATCGTGTTCCCCTTCAAGGACTTTCTATAAGATAGCTACTATCTCAGAGTGAGCTAATAGCCGGCGTACATACTACTCATTACTTGTAGTAAGTAAACTGACGTAGCGCAAGAAGCAAAAAAAAATTTCTGTGCTGAATCTATTTTGGCTAATCTTTTGGGAAATTGTATAAAAAGCGTTCAATTTTTAGCAGTCTGCTGAAGAATGGATGCGCCCTGAAAGGGCCGGCCAGCATGTGTCAAGCCTTGTAAGTAGATGAAAATTTATATACTGAAGCTAACACTTTTGTACAGGTTGACTTTGCCAAACCCTGTATCTTTTGCGCATGTAGAGGTGACTTTAACAGCGCCTGTTCGTCTCAAGCTTCAACTGCCGGCAATGTTCAGGCTTTCGGTCACCGATTGATCGAGGCCCTTTCTATATCCGCCAGCCCCAGGGATGACGAGTGCGTCTTGAGCAATTTCAGGATTGCCGCCTACTATTCTCTACGTGCTGGTTGTGAGCGCTCACGGTTTTCTCGTTGTCGAAACCGGCACGGGGTGGCGTAGATGTTCCTTCGCCGGAAAAACATCGGTAAGGTAGGGGTCAGAATCCAAGACCCGCAAGGAGTAGTGATGAGCGAGGCGTTGTCCATCCACCATGACCAGGCTGGTCATCAGTTCGAGACCAATGTGGACGGTCATCGTGCCTACCTGACCTATATGGACCTCGGGAAGCAGACCTTGGACATCTATCGGACCTTCGTGCCCAACGCACTGCGAGGTCGCGGTATCGCGGCTGCATTGACCGAGGAAGCCTTGAAGTTCGCCGAAGAGGCCGGCTACACGGTGATCCCGTCGTGCTCTTACGTCGAGCGCTACATGGAGCGCCACCAGCGCCATGCGGCCAAGCTGTAAGGCATGAACTGCAACATGAAAAACGCCGGGCTTAGCCCGGCGTTTTTGTGTGCGCTGATCAGGATCAGACTCAGCTGCGCTTGCGCAGGGGCAACACGTCCTTGAGCTTGGCGTGCATGCTGCGCAGGGTGTTCTCGGTGGTCGCCCAGTCGATGCAGGCATCGGTGATCGACACGCCGTACTGCAAGTCGGCCAGGTCTTTGGGGATCGCCTGGCAGCCCCAGTTCAGGTGGCTTTCGACCATCAGGCCGATGATCGACTGGTTGCCTTCCAGGATCTGGTTGGCGACGTTTTCCATCACCAGCGGTTGCAGGGCCGGGTCCTTGTTGGAGTTGGCGTGGCTGCAATCGACCATGATGTTCGGCTTGATCTTGGCCTTGTTCAGCGCCTGTTCGCACAGGGCAACGCTGACCGAATCATAGTTGGGCTTGCCGTTGCCGCCGCGCAATACCACGTGACCGTAGGCGTTGCCTTTGGTGGTGACGATGGAGACGCCGCCTTCCTGGTTGATACCCAGGAAGCGATGAGGGCTGGAGACCGACTGCAGCGCGTTGATCGCCACGGTCAGGCCGCCGTCGGTGCCGTTCTTGAAGCCCACGGCCGAAGACAGGCCGGACGCCATTTCGCGGTGGGTTTGCGATTCGGTGGTGCGCGCGCCGATGGCCGACCAGCTGATCAGGTCCTGCAGGTACTGCGGGGAGATCGGGTCGAGGGCTTCGGTGGCGGTGGGCAGGCCCATTTCGGCCAGGTCCAGCAGCAACTTGCGACCGATGTGCAAGCCGTCCTGGATCTTGAACGAGTCGTCCAGGTACGGGTCGTTGATCAGGCCCTTCCAGCCGACGGTGGTACGCGGTTTCTCGAAATAGACGCGCATGACCAGATACAAGGTGTCGGACACTTCTTCGGCCAGCGCCTTGAGACGCTCGGCGTATTCGTGGGCCGCCTTGAGGTCGTGGATCGAGCATGGCCCGATTACCACGAAGAGGCGGTGGTCGGTGCCGTCGAGAATGTCACGAATGACTTCGCGACCCTTGGTGACGGTCTGCAGGGCAGCGTCGCTCAGGGGGATTTCGCGCTTGAGCTGATCGGGCGTGATCAGGGTCTCGTTGGATTCGACGTTCAGGTCGTTGATCGGTAAATCAGCCATCGTGTTACTCGTCAGGGTCACGGGTGCCGGCCGCCAGCCATCCCCGTGCGGCGGAGCACAGCATGATTTGAATGCAGGGGGGAGGAACCTTAGCGCGTAACACGGGCCCGCGACAATGGGCAAAGCCCGCTTTAATCCAGTGCCGGCGCTACAAACGCCTCATGGGAGAATTCACCGGCATGCCGCGCCACCCACTCGCGGGCCATGGTTTCGAACTGCTCGGGCGTCGACTCGGCGTCTTCGTGCTGGCGGCAGTAGCGCTCTATCCGGCATGCTTGCTCACCCATGCGTGCGCCGAACAACGCATGTTCATCGGTAAACGAGATGCCGACGCGATAGCCGTCTTCTACCTTGCGGCACCATGCCACATAGCCCGGGTAGCGGGCCCCGGCGCCCAGGGACGGGATATGCAGGTCAACCGCTGTACCCTGGCGCCAGGCACGCGGGCAATTGCAGGCGATGCCGCCCAGGCCGATAGTGTGCAGGCGTTGGCGGGGAATGGGGGGAGAGGGACGTTGGATCAACAGGGCAGCGACATCATCAGGATGAGGTAAAAAACGACCCATGTACACGGACTCCGAGCACCGTCCAGTCGACGGCGGTGGCAGCAGTATAGTGAAGGAGCAGGCATTGACCGACCTGGATATTGACCAGCAACTGCTGGGATTACCAGGCATTTCGCTCGTGCTGTTTACCAGCGTGGGCTGTTCCGGTTGCCGTTGGGCGCATCAGCAGCTACCGGGCTGGCAGTTGCCGGTGGATCGGTTGTGCTGGGTGGATGCCGGGCACAACGGCGGCGCGGTGGAACGTTATCAGGTCTTTCATTTGCCGGCGCTGTTCGTGGTGTGCGAGGGTCAATTCTTCGGGCAGATACAGACACGTCTTACACCTTCCGAGCTTACCGACGCTATTCATCAAGCGCTTACCCGCACTCCAGAGGATTTGCCATGACCGCATTGTCGCCACGCATTGGCATTATCGGCACCGGCGCCATCGGTGGTTTCTACGGCCTGATGCTGGCGCGCGCCGGCTTCGATGTGCATTTCCTGCTGCGCAGCGAATACGCAGCGGTCAGTGAGCGTGGCCTGCGCCTCAACAGCAGCGTGCATGGCACCTTGCACCTGAACCCCGTGCAGGCCTACGCCCACGCCGCCGACATGCCACCGTGCGACTGGCTGCTGGTAGGCACCAAATCCACGGGCAATGTCGACCTGGCCCCGACCATCGCCCAGGTCGCGGCGCCCGACGCCAAGGTGGTGTTGCTGCAAAATGGCCTCGACGTCGAAGACAGCCTGCGCGAGCACTTGCCGGCGTCCCTGCATCTGCTCGGTGGGTTGTGCTATATCGGCGTACACCGTTCCGCCCCCGGCGTTGTCGAGCATCAGGCGTTGGGCCGGGTCAACCTGGGTTATCACAGCGGCACTGCCGCCAACGACGAAGCGCGCCAGAAGGCGATTGTCGAGGCAGGCGCCGCGTTGTTTCATCAGGCCGGCATCGAGTCCCAGGCCATGGCCAACGTACACCTGGCGCGCTGGCACAAGCTGGTGTGGAACGTGCCTTATAACGGTCTCTCCGTGCTGTTGGGCTGTGGCACCACGGCGATGATGGCGGACGAGTCCAGCCGCGAACTGATCCAGGCGCTGATGGCCGAAGTGGTGAAGGGCGCCCACGCCTGCGGTCATGAGATTCCGGCCAGCTATGCCGAGCAGATGTTTACCATGACCGAAAGCATGGACGACTACCTGCCTAGCATGTACCACGACCATATCCATAAACGCCCGCTGGAACTGGCGGCGATCTACGCTCGCCCACTCGCCGCCGCCAAGGCCGCCGGCTGCGAGCTGCCGCGCATGCAGGCGTTGTATCAGGCCTTGAGTTTTATTGATCGGCATAACCGCTGATTGGGGGGAACCACCATGGCAAACGGATTGGGCGACAAACTGGTGCTGGCGATTTCATCGCGGGCCCTGTTCGACTTGAGCGATAGCCACAAGGTCTACCTGGCCCAAGGCGTGGAGGCCTACCGCAAATACCAGATCGAGCACGAAGAAGAAACGCTCGAGCCGGGCGATGCCTTCCCGCTGGTCAAAAAGCTGCTGAGCCTCAACGCCAGCCTGGGCCGGGCCCGGGTCGAAGTGGTGCTGGTGTCGCGCAACAGTGCCGACACCGGCCTGCGCGTGTTCAATTCGATCCAGCATTACGGGTTGGACATTTCCCGCGCCGCTTTCGTAGGAGGGCGTAGTCCATATCCTTATTTGGCGGCGTTTGGTTGCCATCTGTTTCTTTCGACCCATGCTGACGATGTGCGCAGTGCGCTCGATGCCGGGTTCGCCGCGGCGACGATTCTGTCGGGCGGCGCGCGCCGTGCATCGAGCGAGGAGCTGCGGATCGCATTCGATGGCGATGCGGTGTTGTTTTCCGACGAGTCGGAGCGCGTTTACCAACAGGGCGGGCTGGAAGCGTTCCAGGCCAGCGAACGCGAATCGGCGCGCCAGCCGTTGCATGGCGGCCCCTTCAAGGGCTTCCTCGCGGCGCTGAACCTGTTGCAGCGTGAGTTTCCGGACGCGGCCTGCCCGATCCGCACTGCCCTGGTCACCGCCCGGTCGGCGCCGTCCCACGAGCGGGTGATCCGTACCCTGCGCGAGTGGGATATCCGCCTGGACGAGTCGTTGTTCCTCGGCGGCCTGGAGAAATCCGCGTTCCTGGAGGCGTTCGCCGCCGACGTATTTTTCGACGACCAGGCCGGCCATTGCGAGAAAGCCAGGGAGGTGGTGGCCACCGGGCATGTGCCCCATGGCATCAGTAATGAGGTGAAGGTTCAGACGCCGAGCTAAGTCAGTCGAAATCCCCGAGGCGCTGCTAAGCTCATTCAATCTCCGCCATCCTGGCAGTCCAGGAGGTTTTATGATCCGTTCGATGCTGTATGCCACGGACCTTGGTCTGTATGCGCCTTATGTGATGCAACATGCGCTGGCGCTGGCGCGAACGTTCAAGGCTGAGCTGTCGGTGATTCATGTGGTCGAACCCATCGGGCTGTTCGCCGAATCGGTGTTGCAAAGCTACCTTGATGAAAAGGCCCTGAACGAATGGCAGAGCCAGGGCCTGAGCACAGTGATGGCGACGATCGAGCAGCGGGTCCTTGAGAGTTTTCGCGAGGAGCTGGGGGACGGCGCGCAAGACTTGCAACTGATCCACTCGGTGCGGGTGATCCAGGGTGACCCGTGCGAGGTGATTCTCGACCAGTTGCGTAAACTTTCCGTGGATTTGTTGATCGTAGGCAGTCATAGCCACGCAACGGCCGCGGCCACACCCCTTGGGCGCACTGCCGCGCGGGTGTTGCAGCTGTCTCCGGTGCCGGTTTACCTGGTGCCATCGTTACAACGTCGACGCAGTGATGACGTGTGAGGGGGAGTGATAGATAAAAAGTTCTAGATTTATCCGTCTAACCTTTAATATAGTTATATACCGTCGCTGATACCCGTGGCGTCTATCTGCTTTGAGGGATACATATGAAGCTTCAACAACTGCGCTACATCTGGGAAGTGGCGCACCACGATCTCAACGTTTCCGCTACCGCTCAAAGCCTGTACACCTCGCAACCGGGTATCAGCAAACAGATCCGCCTGCTCGAAGACGAGCTGGGTGTCGAAGTGTTCGCCCGCAGCGGCAAGCACCTGACCCGCGTCACCCCGGCCGGTGAGCGCATCATCACCACCGCCGGCGAGATCCTGCGCAAAGTCGAAAGCATCAAGCAGATCGCCCAGGAATTCTCCAACGAGAAGAAGGGCACCCTGTCGATCGCGACCACCCACACCCAGGCGCGGTATGCGTTGCCGCCGGTGATCCGTGATTTCATCAAGCAATACCCGGACGTGGCCCTGCACATGCACCAGGGGTCGCCGATGCAGATCGCTGAAATGGCCGCCGACGGCACCGTCGATTTCGCGATTGCGACTGAGGCGCTGGAGTTGTTCGGCGACCTGGTGATGATGCCGTGCTATCGCTGGAACCGTTGTGTGGTGGTGCCGCAAGGCCACCCGCTGGCCAAGCTGCCGAAGCTGACCCTGGAAGCCCTGGCGGAATACCCGATCGTGACTTATGTGTTCGGCTTTACCGGCCGCTCCAAGCTCGACGAAGCCTTCAGCCACCGCGGCCTCACGCCGAAAGTGGTGTTCACCGCCGCCGACGCCGACGTGATCAAGACTTACGTTCGCCTGGGCCTGGGCGTGGGGATCGTCGCCAAGATGGCGGTCGACACCCAGCTCGATAAAGACCTGGTCGTGCTCGACGCCAGCGAGTTGTTCGAGTCCAGCGTGACCAAGATCGGTTTCCGTCGCGGCACGTTCCTGCGTGGTTTCATGTGCGACTTCATCGAGAAATTCGCCCCGCACCTGACGCGCGAAGTCATGGCCAAGGCGATCCAGTGCCACAACAAGCAGGAACTGGAAGAGTTGTTCGACGGCGTAGAACTGCCCGTCCACTGAGTGGTTTCAGCGGGCCTCGGTCACCGTAAAGTGTTGCCGGGCGCCCGCCACCAGGATTTCCACCTCATCGCCTTCGAACTTGCCCAGCAGGCTGTGGCCCAGGGGCGAGCGCGGGGTGATGACGGTGACCGGTTGCCCGACCACATCGACTTTCAAACCCGCAGCATCCGGCGCCAGGAACAACCATTGCTGGCGACCGTTTTCGTCCTCCAGGCCCACTAGCGCGCCGACTTCTATGCCCCGTTGCTCATCGTATGCACGCAGCTGCAGTTGCAGGTTCTGGCACAGCGCCAGCGACTGCTTGATTTCTTCCACCCGCTTGGCCTGCCCGGCCGCCAGGTAAGACGCTTCCAGGCCGAGGGTGTCGTATTTGTTTTCGGCGATGTTTTCTTCGTGGGTCGCGGTTTCGTAGGCGGTCTGCGCGGCGCGCTGGGCGATGTCGAGGTCGACGCTGAGTTTTTCCAGGATCAACTGGAGGACGGCGTGTTTATTCATGGTTGGGCTTGATCATTCGCAAAATTGCAGGACATTCGCCTTGCTCTTTTCATTGGGCGCGTTCTGGTCCTGTTGCAGCCAGAACTGGCATTTGGGGTTGGACAGGTTGCGCGCCTGATCCAGGCTCTGCCGTTGTTCCTGCTTGCGCAGGTTCTCTTGATACTGCTCGAACAGGCGGTTCGGCGGTTCCACCGCGACCGGCGCGGGCTTGCCGAGTTGCTCGACGGCCTGGGCGACCGGCGCCAGGCTCTGCGGGAACAGATAGCGCGACGCCAGCCAGGTGGTCAGCGCAATCGCGATAAACCCCAGCCACACGCCCAGGGCGATAGCGAGACAAAGCTTGAACAACGACAGCGGACGGTCAGACATGGCGGCCTCCTGGCAGGCATTTACGGCGTAGCGGCGATTGTCGCACAGCCACCGTGCAGAATAATCGCGATCAAGCCTTCTGCATCGGGGCATTTATGCGGACAATCGAGCCTTTGAGCGTGGGAGCCCGGAATGAAAGCCCGCTGGGATATTTTTTGCAGCGTCGTCGACAACTACGGCGACATTGGCGTGACTTGGCGCCTGGCCCGGCAATTAGTGGTGGAGCACGCCTGTGACGTGCGCTTGTGGGTCGATGACCTGCGGGCCTTCGAACGCATGTGCCCGGAGATTGATGTGCAACGGGAGCAGCAATGGCAAGAGGGCGTCGACGTGCGCCATTGGCCGGCGCAATGGTCGGCCACGCCATCGGCGGATGTGGTGATCGCCGCGTTTGCCTGCCAGTTGCCGCCTGACTACATGGACGCGATGGCCGCGCGCGAGCACGCGCCGTTGTGGATGAACCTGGACTACCTGAGTGCCGAGGACTGGGTGGTGGGGTGCCATCGTCTGCCGTCGGTGAAGTTCAAGGGGGTGCAGAAGTACTTCTTCTTTCCCGGCTTCCGGCCCGGCACCGGTGGCCTGTTGCGTGAGGCGGGGTTGCTGCAACAGCGTCAGGCGTTTCAGCAGGATGCTGGCGCGCAGAAACATTTCCTGCAAAGCCTGGGCGTATTTCCCGCAACCGGTGCGCGGCTGATGTCGCTGTTTGCCTACGAAAATGCCGCGCTTGCCGGTTGGCTGGACGTGTTGGCGACGGACGGGCGCGCCACTCATCTGCTGGTGCCGGAAGGGCGCATCCTCGGCGATGTGCAGCGCTGGCTCGGCGTGGACCGGCTGGCGGCGGGCGATACTCATCAGCGCGACGCCCTGACCGTGCAGGTGCTGCCGTTCGTGCGCCAGGAGCAATATGACCGCCTGCTGTGGTGTTGCGAGTTCAACGCCGTGCGCGGCGAAGACTCGTTCGTGCGGGCCCAATGGGCCGGGCGCCCGTTGCTGTGGCATATCTATCGCCAGGACGAAGACATCCACCTGGACAAGCTCGACGCCTTTCTGGAGCTGTACACCGCAGCCCTCTCGCCGGCGGCAAAAGCCGCGGTGGTAGCGCTTTGGCAGGCCTGGAACACCGAGGGCGATATGGCCCAGCCGTGGAAAAAACTGCTGGAACACTGGCCGGAAGTGGCTGCACACGCCGAAACATGGTGTCTGGAACAGGCCTTGCAGGCGGATCTTGCGACGGCGCTGGTACAGTTTTATGAAAGTTGGATATGATACGCCACCTTGATTTTTGTAAACCCCATCCAAATTTCGGATATACGCAATGAAAACTGGTAAAGAACTGAAACCCGGTATGGTAATCCGTATCGACAACGATCCTTGGTTGATTCAGAAAGCTGAATTCACCAAGTCGGGCCGTAACAGCGCGATCATGAAGACCAAGCTGAAAAACCTGCTGACTGGTTACAAGACCGAAACCGTTTACGGCGCCGATGACAAGCTGGACGACGTGATCCTCGACCGTAAAGAAGCGACCCTGTCCTTCATCAGCGGCGACTCTTACACGTTCATGGACACTACCGACTACACCATGTACGAGCTGAACGCTGAAGATATCGAAGCCGTTCTGCCGTTCATCGAAGAAGGCATGACCG
Source organism: Pseudomonas sp. Y39-6 (assembly GCF_023651955.1). Classification (NCBI taxonomy): domain Bacteria; kingdom Pseudomonadati; phylum Pseudomonadota; class Gammaproteobacteria; order Pseudomonadales; family Pseudomonadaceae; genus Pseudomonas; species Pseudomonas sp. Y39-6. The sequence continues at coordinate 2,042,593 of NZ_CP069594.1, forward strand.
ACGTCTGCGAAGCCGTTTTCTTCGAAGACCGCCTGGTTTCCGTAGAGCTGCCGACCACTATCGTGCGTAAGGTTGCCTACACCGAAGGTTCCGCTCGCGGCGACACTTCGGGCAAAGTCATGAAGCCTGCCAAGCTGGCTAACGGTACCGAACTGCAAGTGGCCGATTTCATCGAAATCGACGACTTGATCGAGATCGACACCCGTGAAGGCGGTTCGTACAAAGGTCGCGCCAAGAAGTAATTCTGGCCCCACCGGTACGAAAAAAGCCCGACCTTGAGTCGGGCTTTTTTGTGGGCGTTTACCTGTCACTTCAAGTATTGCCTCAGCTCATCCGATGCTTGCCGCAACGCCGGCACGTGGCTGGCGGCGTGTCGTTGGCGAGCCGCGCGGGTTAGACGGTGACGTGCAGACGCACATCGACGTTGCCGCGGGTGGCGTTGGAGTACGGGCAGACTTGGTGGGCAGCGTCGACCAGGCTTTGCGCGTCGTCCTGGGCCAGGCCCGGCAGGCTGATGTGCAGGTCGATATCCAGACCGAAGCCACCCGGGATCTGACCGATGCCGACATGGGCAGTGATCGACGCATCATCCGGAATTTTGCGTTTGGTCTGGCTGGCGACGAATTTCAGTGCGCCGATAAAGCAGGCCGAGTAGCCGGCGGCGAACAGTTGTTCCGGGTTGGTGGCCTGACCGCCGGCACCGCCCAGTTCCTTGGGGGTGGAGAGTTTGACGTCGAGGATGTTGTCGTTGGAAACGGCGCGACCATCACGGCCGCCGGTGGCGGTGGCTACTGCGGTATAGAGCGTTTGCATGGTGTTGCCCTCTTGGTGTTTTGCGCTAAATGTTTGCGCGCTAAGTAGTTGGTGAGATGAATGTATAGCGCTAATGTTTAGTGCGCAAGATAATTTTCAGGATTTTTTCGTAAGGGCACCTCAAAACCACCTGTGGGAGGGGATTGCCCCCTCCGCAGGTATTGGGCTTGGGTGTGTTTAGACCGCGCCTTGCAGATTGCCCCGCAACGCAATCAAATCAGCTTGCAGCTTGCGCAGTTGCTCCAGCTCCAGGCCGCTGGCGCCGAGGATGCACTGAGGAATCCCCTTGGCCTTGTCTTGCAAGGCACGGCCGGCGTCGGTCAGTTCCACCACCACCACCCGCTCGTCTTCGCGACTGCGCGTGCGGCTGAGCAGGCCCTCGGCTTCCAGGCGCTTGAGCAGGGGGGTCAGGGAGCCGGGATCGGTCAGCAGGCGGCTGCTGATTTCGCCGACAGTCAAGCCATCCTCTTCCCACAGCACCATCATGGCCAGGTACTGCGGATAGGTCAGGCCGAGGGCTTGCAGCAGCGGCTTGTAGACCTTGGTCATCAGCAATGAAGTGGAGTGCAGGGCGAAGCACAGCTGGTTATCCAGCAACAGGGATTGGCAAGGATCGGGATTTTTGCTCATGGTGCTGCCTCAAAAAAAGCGTATCTGGGCTGGAATCTAGCGGGCAAATCTTTAATGCGCCAGGTAATTCTGTCCGGGGGGTCAGACCAATCCGCTTTGCAGCGCCAGGTCCCAGGGCGGCACTGGGCTGAAGCGCGATTTCAGGTATTCGAGCAACAAGCGGCTACGTGCGTTCGGCTGTTGTTCCAGGCGCAGCGCATAGATGCCGGTGGTTTCCGGGCTGGGCAGGCCGTTTTCGCAAAACAGGGGCAAGAGTTCGCCGCGGACCAGGTATTCACTCGCCAGCCAGGTGGGCAGGTGCGCGATACCCAGGCCGGCCAGGGCACCGGAGAGCAGGGCTTCGGCGTTGTTGGCGCTCATGCGGATGCGTTGCGGGCGATAGGTGGCGCGACGCCCGTCCAGTTCGAAGCGCCAGGCGAAGATCGGCGCCAGGCCATCCCAGTCCAGGCCGTCGTGTTCGCTGAGGTCTCGCGGATGGGTCGGCGTGCCACGGTTTTTCAGGTAGGCCGGGCTGGCACAGGCAATTCGCACGATGCTGGCCAGCGGCGTGGCGATCAGCCGGGTGTCGACGATATGCCCGGCACGCAGCACCAGATCGACCTTGCCCAGGTGCGCGCCCTGCATGTCCACGAAGCTGTCGATCAAATGCAGGTGTACATCCAGCCCCGGGTAGACGTTCAGGAAGTCGGCGATCACCGGCGCCAGATGCCGTCGACCGAACGCCGCCGGTGCGTCCACGCGAATCAAGCCTTCCGGCGCATGGCTCAAGGACACCGCTTCCGCCCGTGCCAATTGCAACTCGGTGACGATGCGCCGCGCGCGTTCGGCGAACGCCAGGCCGGCCGGTGTTGGCAGCACCGCGTGGGTGCTGCGCTGGAACAAGCGGCTGCCCACCGAGCTTTCCAGGCTGTCGATACGCCGGGCCACGGCGGAGGGCGTCAGCGGATGGCGACGCGCGGCGGCGGAAAAACTGCCGGTTTCCAGCACATCGAGAAACAGGCTGAGTTGGTCGGTGAGGATATGCGGGTTCATCGGTCGACGCTTATGCGGGATTGGCACAGCCATTGTGCGTTGCTGTGCGTATCCGCGCCAGAGCGGACTGCGTAGCATGCAAGGCTTGGGATTGTGGAGTAATGCGTGGTGTTGGATTTAGCGATGTACTTGGTTATGGGCGCGGCATTGGGCACGGTGGGCGGTCTGTTCGGCATTGGCGGCGGGTTGATTGCCATCCCGGTGCTCGGCGTGCTGTTCGGCCTCGATCAGCAGATCGCCCAAGGCACCGCGCTGGTGATGGTGGTGCCCAACGTGATGCTCGCGCTGTGGCGTTATCACCAGCGTAATCGCATTGAACTGCGCCACGCGCTGCCGCTGGGGGTGATGGGCTTCAGCTTTGCCTGGCTCGGCTCGATCTGGGCCGTGGGCCTGGACGCCGGCGCGATGCGTATCGGCTTTATCGCATTTCTGCTGGCGCTGTCGGCCTACAACCTGCTGCGCATGTTCACCCGCAATGCGCCGCCGACGGCACAGATGCGCCATGCCTGGCCGTGGCTCGGGGTGTTGGGCGCGGTCTCCGGCTCTATGGGCGGTTTGTTCGGTGTCGGTGGTGCGGTGGTCGCCACGCCAGTGCTGACCAGTGTGTTCGGCACCACCCAGGTGGTGGCCCAAGGCTTGTCCCTGGCCTTGGCGCTGCCCAGCACCGGGGTGACTCTTGTCACTTACGCCTGGCACCACGAAGTGGACTGGATGATCGGCATCCCCCTGGCGGTCGGTGGCCTGCTCAGCATCAGTTGGGGGGTAAAAGTCGCCCACGCGCTGCCGGAGCGCCTGTTGCGCGGTTTGTTCTGCGGTTTCCTGGTGGTGTGCGCCGTGATGCTGATGTTTAAGGTTTGAAGCCGTCGATGATGTACTCCGCCAGGCATTCGGTGATAGGTGACGTCATCAACGGGTTGCGTAACAAGCGCAGATTCATCGACGGCAAGGGCGGGAAACCCTCGTCACTGCCGAGCACGCGCAGGTCATCCGTCACCAGGCTTTCCATGCTGACCATCACTGCCAGGCCGGCGCTGACCACGGCCTGGATCGCCGCCCCGTTGGTGCTGTTGTAGGCCAGGCGATAATTGCGCCCGACGGTATCCAGTGAGGTACGCGCCCACTGGGTGTAAAGGCAATCGGCGCCGGACATCGCCAGTGGCAGGGCGTCGTGCTCGTCCACGCAGAAACACGGCGCCGCCGCCCACACCACGCGCTCGGTGCGCAACAACTCGCCGATATCATTGCCGGGTTCGCGGCTGATCACCGTCAACGCCAGATCCCGCCGTTGCATCAGCACGGTGGATGCCTCGCAGTGCATCTCGATCTGGATCAGCGGGTAGGCCTTGGAAAACTGTTTGAGAATCCCCGGCAGGAAGCGCATCACATAGTCGTCCGGGGTGCCGATGCGTACCAGCCCGACCATATGCGGTTCTCGCAGGGTGTTGAACACCTCGCTGTGCAGTTTCAGGATGCGCCGCGCATACCCCAGCAGCACCTGGCCCTCCGGCGTCAGCCGCACTTGGCGGCCGTCGCGCTCGAACAGTTTGCGCTGCAGCACGTCTTCTTCCAGGCGCTTCATCTGCATGCTGACCGCCGATTGGGTGCGGTTGACCTGCTCACCGGCACGGGTAAACCCGCCCTGGTCGGCGATGGCGACGAAGGTGCGCAGCACGTCGGTGTCGATGCTTGGGTAGGCGGCCAATTGATCAATTCCTGAGATGTATTTCATAAGAAACATTCGTTGGATTGATCATAGCCGCCGGCACACACTCGCGTCATCCCCAAGGGAGGGCGAGAAGATGAAAGGTCAAACAGGTTGTGCAGGATGGACGAAGCGGCCGCTTTCCGGGCTGTTCCAAGCGATTGCGCGGTGGCAGGTATTGCGGTACGAGCGTCGGTTAGTGGCCACGCTGAGCGATGCGGCGCTCAAGGATATCGGGCTGAGCCGCGCTGATGTGGAGCACGAAGCCCACCGGCATTTCTGGGAAGACCCACTGCGAAAATGACCGAGGATGCAGTAGGGTGGTCGGCACGTTCATACGGAGATGCCCATGCCCGCCGACCTGTCGTTTTCCCTCAAGCAAGCGCGCCGCATGGCACTGGCCGCCCAGGGCTTTTCCGGGCGCCAGGCGCCTGCATTGATCAAGGCCGCACACCTCAACCGCTTGATCGACCGCCTGGGCGTGCTGCAGATCGATTCGGTCAATGCCGTGGTGCGCTCCCATTACCTGCCGTTGTTTTCCCGCCTGGGGCAGTACGCCCCGTCACTGCTTGAGCAGGCGGCCTGGAGCCAGGGCCGACAGCGTTCGTTGTTCGAGTATTGGGGGCATGAGGCCTCGTTGTTGCCGATGGCGCTGTACCCCTTGATGCGCTGGCGCATGGAGCGGGCAAGACAAGGGCAGGGGATCTACGCGCAGATGGCGCGTTTTGGTCGCGAGCAGCAGGCCATCATCCAGCGCGTGTTGAACACTGTCGAACAACAGGGCGCCCTGGGTGCAGGCAGTCTGTCGACCCGCGCCGAGCGCGCCGGCCCGTGGTGGGACTGGAGCGATGAAAAGCACGCGCTGGAATGGCTGTTCGCCGCTGGCCTGGTCACGGTTGCCGGTCGGCGCGGGTTCGAGCGGCTCTACGATTTGCCCGAGCGCGTGATCCCCGGCGACCGGCTGCACCAGGCGCCGTTGAGCGAGGCCGAGGCTCAGCGCGGTTTGCTGCTGCACAGTGCGACTGCGCTGGGTGTGGGCAGCGAAAAAGATCTGCGCGATTATTTCCGCCTGGAGCCTGCCGACACTCGCAGCCGTTTGGCCGAGCTGGTCGAAGACGGCCAATTGCTGATGTGCCGCGTGCAGGGCTGGAAGCAGCCGGCCTACTGCCTGCCGGAGCCGAAAGTGCCGCGCAAGGTGCCGGCCAGCGCACTGTTGTCGCCGTTCGATTCGCTGATCTGGGAGCGCAGCCGCACCGAGCGGCTGTTCGATTTCCGTTATCGGCTGGAGATTTACACGCCGCAGGACAAGCGGGTGTACGGCTACTACGTGCTGCCGTTTCTGCACAACGAGCGGATCGCCGCGCGCGTCGACCTGCGTGCCGAACGCGCCCACGGCCGCCTGGCCGTGCATGCGGTGCATGAAGAAGAGCCGGGGCTGGACGAGGAGGGGATGTGCGCGCTGGCGCTGAACTTGCGGCAAATGGCCGATTGGCTGGGGCTCGAACAGGTGCAGCTCAATTGCCCACGGCCGAGTGCCGACCGATTAAGGGCGGCGATGCTCACATCACGGTAGGCCCGAGCTTGCTCGCGAGAAACGTTAACGATGACGCGGGAAACCGACACCCCGCGGCATTCTCAGGTTTTTCGCGAGCAAGCTCGCGCCTACCGAATGGGGTCACCGTTTTACTTGCTTCAACGTCTCGGCGATCAGGAATGCCAGCTCCAGCGACTGATCGGCATTCATCCGCGGGTCGCAGTGGGTGTGGTAGCGGTCCGACAAGCCATCTTCGGTGATCGGCCGTGCGCCGCCGATGCATTCGGTGACGTTCTGCCCGGTCATCTCGATATGAATCCCGCCGGCATAGGTGCCTTCGGCCTCGTGTACCTGGAAGAATTCCTTCACCTCGCCGAGGATCTGCGCAAAGTCGCGGGTCTTGTAGCCGCTGCTGGCCTTGATCGTGTTGCCGTGCATCGGGTCGGAGCTCCACAGCACCTGTTTGCCCTCACGCTGCACGGCGCGAAGCAGTGCCGGCAGGTGGTCGCCGACCTTGTTGGCGCCCATGCGCGCGATCAGGTTCAAGCGGCCGGGGTCGTTGTCCGGGTTGAGGATGTCGATCAGGCGGATCAGGTCATCCGGGTTCATGCTCGGGCCGACCTTGACCCCGATCGGGTTGTGTACCCCGCGCAGGAACTCGACGTGGGCGCCGTCCAACTGACGGGTGCGATCGCCGATCCACAGCATGTGGGCCGAGCAGTCGTAGTAGTCGTTGGTCAGGCTGTCGCGGCGCACGAAGGCTTGTTCGTAGTTGAGCAGCAGCGCTTCGTGGGCGGTGAAGAAGCTGGTTTCGCGCAGTTGCGGCGAGCTGTCCATGCCGCAGGCGCGCATGAAAGCCAGGGTTTCGTCGATACGGTTCGCCAACTGGCTGTACTTTTCGGCCAGTGCGGAGTTGGCGATGAAGTCCAGGTTCCACTTGTGTACCTGGTGCAGGTCGGCAAACCCGCCCTGGGCGAACGCGCGCAGCAGGTTAAGGGTGGCGGTGGACTGGTGGTAGGACTGCAGCAGGCGGTCGGGGTCCGGCACGCGGCTTTTTTCGTCGAAGCCGATGCCGTTGACGATATCGCCACGGTAGGCCGGCAAGGTGACGCCATCGATGGTTTCATCGTTGGACGAGCGCGGCTTGGCGAACTGGCCGGCCATGCGCCCGACTTTCACCACCGGGCAGCCGGCGGCGAAGGTCATCACGATAGCCATCTGCAGCAGCACCTTGAAGGTGTCGCGGATTTTTGCGGCGGAGAACTCGGCAAAACTCTCGGCGCAGTCGCCGCCTTGCAGCAGGAAGGCGCGACCCTGGGTCACCTCGGCAAACTGGCGGCGCAACTCGCGGGCCTCCCCGGCAAATACCAGCGGCGGGTAGCTGGCCAGGCTCTGCTCTACCTGTAACAGGTGTGCAGCGTCCGGGTACTGGGGTTGTTGCTGGATCGGCAGGGCGCGCCAGCTGTCGGGGCTCCAGGGTTGGCTCATCGTGGACTCGATAGGGTGATTGACGGTCGGGCGCCAATGTTATCAGCAATTAGTGCGTGACCTGTTGCCGTCGGTTGGCCGACAATCGCGCCTTTGCCCTGGGGTGAACCCGTTAGGAGTTGTAGATGAGCGAGGAGCGTGTCGAGCGCCTGCTGGCCGAGGTCCATGATGACTTCGGCATGATCCGCGTGCTCGAAGTGGCCGATTACCGTTTTCTCGAGTTTGGCGACGCCATCGAGCAAAGCTGCGTGTTCACCGCCGACCCGAGCTGGCTGGAGTACGACTACACCCGTGCGATGCTGATCGGTGCGTTGTGCCACGAGCAGCCGGAAAGCGCGTTGTTCCTCGGCCTGGGCGCCGGCACGCTGACCCAGGCGTGCCTCAAGTTCCTGCCGCTGGAGGATGTCGAAGCCATCGAGCTGCGCCCCGAAGTGCCGCGCCTGGCCATTGAGTTCCTGGGACTGGACGACGATCCGCGCCTGTACATCCGCATTGGCGACGCCCTGGAACTGCTCGAAACCGCCGAAACGGCCGACCTGATCTTCGTCGACCTGTACACCGATGTCGGCCCCGGCGTCGGGCACCTGGCCTGGACCTTCCTGGAAAACTGCCAGAAGAAACTCAACCCGGGCGGTTGGCTGGTGATCAACCAGTGGGCCACCGACGACGGCAAGCCGTTGGGTGCGGCCCTGCTGCGCGGGTTGTATCACCGGCATTATTGGGAGCTGCCGGTGAAGGAGGGCAATGTGATCCTGCTGGTGCCTTCGGAGCTGGATCAGGCGCTGGACGCTGCGGCGCTCTCGGCCCGCGCCGAAGCGCTGGCACCGCGATTGGGCTATTCGTTGCAGCCATTGATCAAGGCGATTCGGCCGGCAACCTAGTTGTCTGAACGGGCGTCATCGCGGGCAAGCCCACTCCCACATTTGACCGAGCACATCCTGAAGGAATGCGGTCGATGTGGGCGCGGGCTTGCTCGCGATGACTGCGGCACGGCCAACTCAAATTCCCCTGAATACCCCCGGGCGCTTCTCGAGCATGGCGCGCACGCCTTCCTTGGCGTCTTCGCTGTTGAACAATTGCGCGACCAGCGGCGGTAACGCGGCGGCCGCGACAGCTTCGCCCTCCAAGCGCGCCAGGCGGGCCGACATCAACGTGGCTTGCACGCCGAGGGGTGCCTGGCGCGCGATGCGGCTGGCCAGTTCGATGGCGCGCGGCAGCAGGTCTTCGCTGGCCATCACTTCCTGCACCAACCCCAGGCGCAGGGCTTCGTGGGCATCGAACTCATCGCCGGTGAGCAGCCAGCGCATGGCGTTGCCCCAGCCTGCTATTTGATGAAAGCGCAACGTCGCACCACCAAATGGAAAGATCCCACGTTGTACTTCCATCTGCGCGAAGCGAGTGTTGCTCGCGCAGAGATTGATATCCGCCGCCAGCATCAACTCGATGCCAAGGGTCAGGCAGTAGCCCTGAGCGGCGACGATCACCGGTTTGCCGACCCGAGGGCCGGCGAACACGCCCCAGGGATCGCAGCCCCCCGGTGGCGGTTGCCAGCCTCCGGCCATCACTGCGCTGACGTTGGCCAGGTCCAGCCCGGCGGTGAAGTGGTCGCCGTGGGCGAACACCACGGCCACCCGCGCATCGTCGTTTCGATCAAATTCGCCATAGGCCAGGCTCAGTGCGTTGAGCAGATCCAGGTCAAAGGCATTGCGCTTGGCGACCCGATCCAGGCCCAACAACAGGACATGATCCAGGAGTTCACGGCTGACGAGGCTGCTGCTGGCTTGATTCATCGGGTGTGCCCTCGGGTGCAGTAAGGGGTTTCGGACCAAAGGGGCCGAGTGTACGGGTGAACCGTTTAAGCGTTTCAGCCAACAGGGCCGGGCACTTGAAAAATAGACCCTGGAGCCCATCTGCGCAAAGGCGGTGACGCAGTGCGGTTTATCGGTGCTTTGCGATAAAAAAAGCTCCCTTTTTCAGCTATTTCCGGTATAGTGCGCGCCGGCCTTTAACCGGGCCGCGTTTAGGTAGCGCAATTCCCCGAAGTCAGCTTCGGCTGCACGTCCGCACAGCGGACTCTTCCTTGACGAATCTTTTTCATTCATTCGTTTTCGCAAATCCCCGCCGACAAAGCAGCCAGGGCGACTCTTGAGTCTCAACACGGCATGCGCAGCTTTGGAGCATGGGTCTTTGCGGATGCACTTAGAGGCAGACCCATGACCCAGGAAACCGGCGGCTTCGCCGCTTTTAATCTTAACCCGAACATTCTTGCTGCCGTCATTGCGACTGGCTACGAAGAACCTTCGGCGATTCAGCAGCAATCGATCCCGATCATCATGGCCGGCCACGACATGATTGGCCAGGCGCAAACCGGTACCGGTAAAACCGCCGCGTTCGCCCTGCCTATCCTGCACTGCATCGATCCTGCCAAGCGCGAACCGCAAGCCCTGATCCTGGCGCCAACTCGTGAGTTGGCGCTGCAAGTAGCAACCGCTTTTGAAACCTACGCCAAGCAAATGCCAGGCGTAACCGTTGTGGCCGTCTACGGCGGCGCGCCGATGGGCCCGCAACTCAAGGCTATCCGTAATGGCGCACAGATCGTTGTCGCCACTCCGGGTCGTCTGTGCGACCACCTGCGTCGTGACGAGAAAGTCCTGTCGACCGTGAACCACCTGGTTCTGGACGAAGCTGACGAAATGTTGAAGCTGGGCTTCATGGATGACCTGGAAGTCATCTTCAAGGCACTGCCACCGACCCGTCAGACCGTGCTGTTCTCGGCCACCCTGCCGCAGTCGATCCGTGCCATTGCCGAACGCCACCTGCGCGATCCGCAACACGTGAAGATCCAGACCAAGACTCAGACCGTTACCGCGATCGAACAGGCTCACCTGTTGGTTCACGCTGACCAGAAGACCTCGGCTGTATTGAGCCTGCTGGAAGTCGAAGACTTCGACGCGCTGATCATGTTCGTGCGTACCAAGCAAGCGACCCTGGACCTGGCCAGTGCCCTCGAAGCCAAAGGCTACAAAGCCGCTGCGCTGAACGGTGACATCGCCCAGAACCAACGTGAGCGCGTGATCGACTCCCTCAAGGATGGCCGTCTGGACATCGTTGTAGCGACCGACGTAGCTGCTCGTGGCCTCGACGTTCCACGTATCACCCACGTGTTCAACGTTGACATGCCTTACGATCCAGAGTCCTACGTTCACCGTATCGGCCGTACCGGCCGTGCGGGTCGCGAAGGTCGCGCACTGCTGCTGGTGACGCCGCGTGAGCGCCGCATGCTGCAAGTGATCGAGCGTGTGACCGGGCAGAAGGTTGCTGAAGTCCGCCTGCCGGATGCCCAGGCCGTTCTCGATGCGCGCATCAAGAAACTGACCAACAGCCTGTCGCCACTGGTGGCTGACGCTGAATCGACCCACGGCGACCTGCTGGACCGCCTGACCGCCGATATCGGTTGCACCCCGCGTGCCCTGGCTGCAGCCCTGCTGCGCAAAGCTACCAACGCTCAGGCCTTGACCCTGGCAGCCATCGAGAAAGAACGCCCACTGGTACCGAACAACGCGCCACGCGGTGATCGTCCAGAGCGTTCCGGCGACCGTCCTGAGCGTGGTGATCGTGAGCGTCGCGCTCCGGTGCCATTGGCTGAAGGTCGTGCTCGCTGCCGTACCGCGCTGGGCGCGCGTGACGGTATTGCTGCCAAGAACCTGCTGGGCGCTATCCTCAACGAGGGTGGCCTGGCACGTGAAGCCATCGGTCGCATCCAGGTCCGTGACAGCTTCTCCCTGGTGGAGCTGCCGGAAGACGGTCTGGAAAAACTGCTGACCAAGCTGAAAGACACACGCGTTGCCGGTAAGCAGCTCAAGCTGCGTCGCTACCGCGAAGATTGATCCGCCCCTGGGCTGATTGATCGCACCTAAAAAATCCCCGACTGGTTCGGGGATTTTTTTTGCCCGGCAATTGGCGCGGATCGTCGTGGGGTGGTCGGCCATAACGGTCAGCTACTGATCTTATTGGGTTTAGGAAAAGTCTGAGTTTCTGAGCGGCCTTTCTGGCAGCCGGCTTTGCGTAAAGTTTTTACTATCAAGTGACGGGGGGCGGATAAACCTGAGTTGCATCGCTCAAGGGTAAAAAACGCTCTCAATCTGCTCTCGTCAGTTGTTCAAGTTGGAAAGGTTCGCTTGTAACCGTGTCGAGGGATAGGCGCCGGGCTTGACGGCTATTGATTGATTTTTCCAGAAAGGAGCTGTGGCTGTTATGCGTATTAATAATTCACAGTTGTTTCCACAAACAATGCCTGAGCCTGCGACTTATCCTCCCAGCCAACCGCCTGTTAATCAGGCGCGAGAGCCAGCACGCGAGCACGGTTTGCCATGGACCGAGCGCGTACTCGCTTCGGATGCCGCGGCCGCTCGTTCAAGAAGAAATACGCGATCCATGCCTGTAGCGTCTGCGACCACGACGTCAACGCTTAATAAAGTCAGCGATCCGAAACTGGAAATCAAGAAGGTAGCCACATCGCCCAATGGGTTGTATGGCCTGAGTTACTCGCTGTCCGCGCCTGGCGCTGGGTTGAGTAACATTACGTTTCCAATGAGTATCGACGAAGGCCTTCAACGAAAAGGAAGCAAGGACGCAGGGATTTATTATGCGATGCAGTTTGGCGTCAATGATGCACAAGGTCGGCCTCTTGGCCGTGGCTATATTGGGATGCAGCCGCGCGGGGATGGCAAGGCGCTGATTGTGTTTTCTGGAAACGGTGAGCATTTCAAAGCGCCACAAGGCCGCCCCGAGTTTGATGGGGGAAAAGGCGCCAGTAACAGCACCTTGGTAGATTTTAAATTTGGGAATAAATATAACCTCACGGTAGAACGAGATCCTGAGGATGCCCATAAGTTGAGGGGATTTATTCAGGACGTTACCGATTCCGACATGCCGGGCCCCAAGCAGCATGTCAAAGATATTTATGTCGATCAGAAGTTTGCCTTGGCTGGCAGAGACAGAAGCTTCGTCGAACATTATGGCGCGAAAATAGACCGAAGTTCGCAGATCGCACCTACTCGCGGTAGTTTCTCCGCCCCCTTTACTACAGACGATAAGGGCAATGTCAGGGTGGGTGAAATCAAGAGTGACGGGCTCTATGGCCGGTACAAGAACTCGATGGTGGGACTGCAGCGGGTGATCAGCGAAGCGGGTAAAGGTAAGGAAATACAATTCTCTTTTCAGGGCGCAGGTTATGAGAAGAAAGCCTGAAGGCGCTGTTGATAGAGCCTGAGTAAGCGTCTCAACGCTACGCCTGTTGGAGTTGCGCCCCTTGAAAATGTTGGCGATGCAAAAACCCGGAAGGCCCACGCAGGTGAGGATTTCCGGGTTTTCTTCTTGGGCCGCGCTCGCTTTGTGGGCGGCCCTCAATCTGGGTTTGCCCGCGCATCGGGATGTGCGTCAGCCGAAGCGGTAGATGTCCATGCCCAGCGCGCCCATGGTGAAGCCTTGGTGCGCCACGCTGAAGTCGCCGCCGGCACCCCGCGCAAAGTAGAGCGGCAGTAAATGTTCATCACTGGGATGGCTGCGCACGGCGTTGGGCGCCTGGCGGCGATAATCGTGCAGCGCGGCTTCGTCGTTGGCGGCAAGCTTGTCCACCATCCAGTCACGAAACGCCCGCGCCCACGGCTCGATGCTTTCGGACCCGGCGTGCCAATCCAGTTCACCGAGGTTGTGGGTGATGCTGCCGGAGCCGATCAGCAACACGCCTTGTTCGCGCAGGCTGGCGAGGGCGTGTCCGACCCGGGTCTGCAGGGCAGGGCCCATACGGCTGGGCAAGGACACCTGCACCACCGGGATATCCGCGGCCGGGTACATCAGCGACAGCGGCACCCAGGCGCCGTGGTCGAAGGGACGGCGCTCATCGATGCGCGCACTCAAGCCATCGGCGTGCAGCAACTCGACAATCTCGCGCGCCAATTGCGGGTCGCCCGGCGCCGGGTATTGCACGGCAAACAACTCGGCCGGAAAGCCGCCGAAGTCATGCCAGGTTTCCGGTGCGGCGTTGCCGCTGACCAGCAATTCCTGGCTTTCCCAATGCGCCGACACCACCACAATCGCCTTCGGCCGTGGCAGTTCAGCCGCCAGGCGCTGCAGGGCCGGGCCGCTGGCGCCGGGTTGCAGGGCGAGCATGGGCGAACCATGGGAGATAAACAGAGTGGGGAGCATTAGAAGGGCCCTCAGGGTTAACATGGCCCATCTTCAACCAGATCAATGATCTAAATCTAATATAAGTTTTAGCGCCTTTTGATCGAATTTTCAGGGTGATGTATGGATTCTCAGTTTTGGCGGGAGCGCTGGGCACGTAATCAGATCGGTTTTCACTTGCCCGAGGTCAACCCCTATCTGCAACGGCACTGGCCGCAGTTGGCGGTCGCGCAGGGGGCAAAGGTGCTGGTGCCCTTGTGTGGCAAAAGCCTGGATCTGGTGTGGCTGGCCAGTCAAGGCTGTCGCGTGCTCGGGGTAGAACTGTCGGAGCAGGCGGTTGAGGCATTCTTCAGTGAGCAGGGGCTGATACCGCGTATCAGCCAACGCGGCGTGTTCAAGGTGTACCAGGCGGATGTGATCGAGGTGTGGTGCGGTGATTTCTTCGCGCTGGACGCGCAGGCGCTGCTCGATTGCACGGCGCTTTATGACCGCGCGGCGTTGATCGCCTTGCCGCCGCTGATGCGGGCGCGCTACACCGAGCACCTCAATACGCTTCTGGGGCCGGGTTGCAAGGGGTTGCTGATTACCCTCGACTACGACCAGACGCAAAAGGCCGGCCCACCGTTTGCGGTGACCGATGATGAGGTGAAGGTGCTGCTGGGGGCGCACTGGGCCCTCGAAGTGCTTGAGGAGCAGGACGTTTTGGGTGAGAGCTGGAAGTTCGTTCAGGACGGCGTAACCCGGCTGGAAGAGCGAGTCTACCGACTCACGAAGCGCTGAGTCCTGGGCGGGTAAGGCGCCCACAAAAAAGGGGCGATCAGATCGCCCCTTTCCGTGTCGCCGCCAAGCGGTCAGCCGCGACGACGCAGTGCGTCAATCCGCTCTTCCAGCGGCGGGTGGCTCATGAACATGCGCGCCAGACCCTGCTTGATGCCGCCGTTGATGCCAAACGCGGTCAGGCTGTCCGGCATATGCACCGGCAGGCCCTGTTCGGAGCGCAGGTGCTGCAAGGCTGCAATCATCGCCCCGGTGCCGGCCAGGCGGGCACCGGCTTCGTCCGCGCGAAATTCCCGTTTGCGCGAGAACCACATCACGATCGCGCTGGCCAGGAAGCCCAGCACCAGTTCAGCGAAGATGGTTGCCACGTAGTAGGCAATGCCGCGGCCTTCTTCGTTCTTGAAGATCACCTTGTCGACGAAGTTGCCGATGATTCGCGCGAAGAACATCACGAAGGTGTTCACCACGCCCTGGACCAGCGCCAGGGTGACCATGTCACCGTTCGCCACGTGGCCGATCTCGTGGGCCAGCACCGCCTTGACTTCATCGTAGGAGAAGCGCTCCAGCATGCCCTGGCTCACCGCAACGAGCGCGTCGTTCTTGTTCCAGCCGGTGGCAAAGGCGTTGGCTTCATAGGCCGGGAAGATCCCGACCTCCGGCATCTTGATACCGGCCTCGCGGGACAACTGTTCGACGGTCTGCAGCAACCATTGCTCATGCCGGGTGCGTGGCTGAGTGATGACCTGGGTGCTGGTGCTCATCTTCGCCATCCACTTGGAGATGAACAGCGAGAACAGCGAGCCGGCAAAACCAAAGACCGCACAGAAGATCAGCAGCTGATTGAGGTTCAGATCAACCCCGTTGGCCGCCATGAACCCGTTGAAGCCGAAAAGGCTCAGGGTGATGCTGGCAATCAGCACGACCGCCAGGTTGGTGGCCAAGAACAGCAGGATGCGCATCATGGTTGTAGAGTTCTCCTCATGCTAAATATGTCGCGTACTGCGGGGTATATAAGGTGCGACATGGGGTGATTCAACCGAGCGACTATTTCAAACTGTGTCCTACAGCCTGAATGTAGAGTCTTGAAGGGAATTTCCCACCTGTATTGCCCCGCTTGATCAGCCTCCTGTTGCCTCGCGGCCCTTTGATTATAAGGGGCACGCGCTGGGAGAGGGGCAAACGCAGTGCGGAGCGGGGCAATGGGCAGAGAAGTGTTGCCAGATACTCGCTGTACGACCAGATCCCGGTCGTACAGCGTCATAGTCGTTACTGGCGATAGGACTTGAGGAAGTTGCCGATGCGACCGATGGCCATGTCCAGGTCATCCACACGCGGCAAGGTCACCACGCGGAAGTGATCCGGCCACGGCCAGTTGAACGCGGTGCCTTGCACCACCAGGAGCTTTTCCGACAGCAGCAGGTCGAGCACGAACTTCTCGTCGTTGAGGATCGGGCAGACTTTCGGGTCGATGCGTGGGAAGGCGTACAGCGCACCCATCGGTTTCACGCAACTGACGCCGGGAATGTCGTTGAGCAATTCCCAGGTGCGGTTGCGTTGCTCCAACAGGCGGCCCTGAGGCAGCAGCAGATCGTTGATGCTCTGGTAACCGCCCAGCGCAGTCTGGATCGCGTGCTGGCTCGGTACGTTGGCACACAGGCGCATATTGGCCAGCATGTCGATGCCTTCAATGTAGCTCTGGGCGTTGTGCTTGGGCCCGGAGATGGCGACCCAGCCGGAGCGGAAACCCGCCACGCGGTAGGACTTGGACAAGCCGTTGAAGGTCAGGCACAGCAGGTCCGGCGCGAGGGAGGCGGTGCAGATGTGGACGGCGTCGTCGTAGAGGATCTTGTCGTAGATCTCGTCGGAGAACACCACCAGGTTGTGCTGGCGCGCCAGCTCGAGCATGCCCAGCAGCACTTCCCGCGAGTACACGGCGCCGGTCGGGTTGTTCGGGTTGATGATGACCAGCGCCTTGGTGTTCGGGGTGATCTTGGCCTTGATGTCGGCCAGGTCCGGGAACCAGTCGGCGCCTTCGTCGCACAGGTAGTGTACCGGGCGGCCACCGGCCAGGGTCACCGCGGCGGTCCACAGCGGGTAGTCCGGCGCCGGCACCAGCACTTCGTCGCTATTGTTGAGCAAGGCCTGCATCGACATCACGATCAGTTCGGACACGCCGTTGCCCAGGTAGATGTCCTCGATGCCGACACCTTCGACCTGCTTCTGCTGGTAATACTGCATCACCGCCTTGCGCGCACTGAACAGGCCTTTGGAGTCGCTGTAGCCCTGGGCGGTGGGCAGGTTGCGGATCACGTCCTGGAGGATTTCGTCCGGCGCTTCGAAACCAAAGGGCGCCGGGTTGCCAATGTTCAGCTTGAGGATGCGATGGCCTTCCTCTTCCAGGCGCTTGGCGTGCTTGAGCACCGGGCCGCGAATGTCGTAGCAGACGTTGGCGAGCTTGTTCGATTTGCTGACCTGCATGGCGATGTGATCCTGAAAATGAACGATCCAGACGGTACGGAGCCTACCGTGCTGAGAATCCTGCGTTGGTCGCACCCATAAATACGTTTGAATGCCGCTAACGCGGGTGCCAGACTGCCGGGTTGAAGAGGCGCAATCATACGTGCCGCCTGATCCCTGGAAAAGACACAGATCAGGGTTTTTCAGTTGCCGAGGTGTACTGATGGAAAAGCTGCAGAAAACCATTGAAGAATGGAAAGCGATGCTCGATCCGGAGCAATACAACGTGTGCCGCCTGAAGGGCACCGAACGGCCGTTTTCCGGCAAGTACAATGCCACCAAGACCGACGGCGTGTATCACTGCATCTGCTGCAATGAGCCACTGTTCGACTCTACCACCAAGTTCGATTCCGGCTGCGGCTGGCCCAGCTTCTACGCACCGATCGCCGACCGCGCGATGATCGAGATCCGCGATGTCAGCCACGGCATGATCCGCACCGAAGTCACCTGCGCCAAGTGCGACGCGCACCTGGGGCATGTGTTCCCGGATGGCCCGCCGCCGACCGGCCTGCGCTATTGCATCAACTCGGTGTGCCTGGACCTCGTGCCGCGCTGAGCCTGAGTCGCCCCTGCGTCTTGCGCGGGGGCGATGTATACCGGGCTATCAGTTTGATCAATTCAATTGCACACAATTGAATTGCTCGCTATGTTTTGCCTTCTTTCTCCTGATCCGAGGCATTGCCATGAGCGACAACCTGCTGAGCATCCCTTGCACCACCATCAAGGGTGAGCAAAAGACCTTGGCCGATTTTGCCGGCAAGGCCATTCTTGTGGTCAACACTGCCAGCAAATGCGGCTTCACCCCGCAGTACAAGGGCCTGGAGCAACTCTGGCAGCAGTACAAGGATCAGGGCCTGGTGGTGCTGGGGTTTCCGTGCAACCAGTTCGGCAAGCAGGAACCGGGCAACGAAGGCGCGATTGCCGAGTTCTGCGAGCTGAATTTCGGCGTCAGCTTCCCGTTGTTCAAGAAGATCGACGTCAATGGCGGCGCTGCCCACCCGCTGTTCGTGCAGTTGAAAAAACGCGCGCCGGGCCTGCTGGGTTCCAAGGGCATCAAGTGGAATTTCACCAAGTTCCTCATCGGTCGCGACGGCCAGGTGGTCAAGCGCTTTGCGCCAACCACCAAGCCCCAGGAGTTGACCCAAGAGATCGAAGCCCTGCTCAAATGACCGACCTGCCCACCGTGTCCCTGGCGTTGGACAACCAGCTGTGTTTCAAGCTCTACGCCGCATCTCGCGCGGTGACCCGCGCCTACAAACCGATGCTTGACCAGTTGGGCCTGACCTACCCGCAATACGTGGTGATGCTGGTGTTGTGGGAATGGCACCACGCGACGCCGCCCCAGCCCACGGTCAAGGCCCTGGGCGAGCGCTTGATGCTCGATTCGGGCACGCTGACGCCGCTGCTCAAGCGCCTGGAGCAGCTTGGGTTAGTGAGACGCCAGCGCAGCGCGCAGGATGAACGCGAAGTGCATTTGAGCCTGAGCCACGCCGGGGTGCAGTTGCGCGGCCAGGCCCATCAGTTGAAAACCCGCTTGCTGTGCGACAGCGGTGTCGACCTCAACCAGGCCGATGCCTTGCGCGAGGGGTTGGACCAATTGCTCGCGCAGATCAGAGACTTGTCGTCTTAGGCACCCACAGGTCCAGCAGCGCATTGAGTTCTTCGCGGCGAAACGGCTTGGCCAGGTAGTCATTCATCCCCGCCGCCCGGCAACGCTCGCGTTCTTCCGACAGCGCGTTGGCGGTCAGGGCGACAATGGGCAGGTCCGGCCAGCGCCCGCTGCGACGAATCTGCCGACTGGCCTCGTAGCCATCCATCACCGGCATGTTGCAGTCCATCAGCACCATGTCGAAGTGCTGTTCTTCGAGGAACCTGAGCGCTTCGCCACCATGGGCGGCGACGATCACTTCGCAGCCCAACTTGCTGAGCATGCCCTTGGCCACCAGTTGATTGACCGGGTTGTCCTCCACCAGCAGGATGCGTGCCCGGTGGACCAGGGGCGTGGCATCGAGTGCGATCGGGTCGAGGATCAAGTGCGCGTCGCTGCGCAGATTACGTTGCAGGATCTGGTACAGCGCGTTGCGGCTCAAAGGGCGCGCCTGTTGCTGCAACGGCGCCAGGGCCGCGACTTCCTCACTGGGCATGAAATTGCCATAGGCGGTCACCAGCAGGATCGGCGCCGTGATGGCCGGGCGCAGGCGAAACAGGCACTCCGGGCAGTCCGTGATCAGCAAGTCGGGTTTTTTTCCGCTCAAGTCCTCATCGATAGAATAGCAATGCACTGTCAGCCCCCAGTGAGGTAGCAGGGTGCTGAGCAGCTCCGCCAGGCCGCTGTCGGCACCGGTGATTGCAATGACTTCGCCCGTCAGTGACGCGAGCCGGGGCGCAGGTAAATGGGCGGGCAGCGGCAGGTCGGCGCAGAACTGGCTGCCGAAGCCGACTTCCGAACTGATGCTCAGTCGACCGTGCATCGCCTCGCACAGGTTATGGGTCAGCGCCAGGCCCAGGCCGGTGCCGCCAAACTGGCGGGTGATGCCCGCGCCAGCCTGGGTGAACGGCTGGAAGATCTTCACCTGCGCGTCCTGGGCAATGCCGATCCCGGTGTCGCACACTTCGATTTTTACTCGGCCATCCTGGGCGCTGAGGCGCACATCCACGCGGCCGAAGCGCGTGAACTTCAAGGCGTTGGACAGCAGGTTACTGACGATCTGCCGCACACGTGTCGGGTCGCCGAGCACCTGCGCCGGGAACTTCGGGTCGATCAGGCACGTCAGTTCGACACTCGGCGCGGCGTTCTGCGATAACAGGTTGGCGGTGTCTTCCACCAGCGCGCCGAGGTCGAACGGGATGCGCTCCAGCTCCAACTGGCCCGCGTCGAACTTGGACAGGTCGAGGATATCGTTGAGCAGTTCCACCAGCACCTTGCCGGAATCATGGGCGATCGACAGTTGCTGGCGCTGCTCGGCGTTGAGCGGGCTGTCCAGCGACAGCGCGATCATGCCCAGCAACCCATTGAGCGGCGTGCGGATTTCGTGACTCATATTGGCCAGGAACGCCGCCCGCGCCTGAGCCATGCCCAGCGCGTTCATTTTTGCTGCTTCCAACTCATCGTTGGACTGGCTCAAGCGCTGGTTGCTGGCCTTGAGCTCCAGCGTGCGCGCCGAGACGATGTTTTCCAGTTGCCCCAGGTACTCGGTGAGGCGGTCCTCGGCGTGACGCCGCTGCTGGATCTCGGTTTCCAGGGTGTCGAATTGCTGGTTGGCCATGTTGACCAGCACGCCGATTTCATCGTGCTCGTGCCCCGGCGGGCAATCCAGGCGTGTCTGCCTGCGCGTGCTCAGCTCGCGAATGATGCGTACCAGCGGTTGGGTCAGCATCACATAGAACAGGCCCAGCAGGATCCCGGTCAGCAGCAGGCTGCGCACAAACCCGTTGATCAGGGTGACCTCGGCGCGGTGCAGGAAGCGGCTGCCAAAGGCGTAGGTGTCTACGTCGAGGCGCAGCACGCCAAGGGATTCGTTGGGCATATGGCTGAGGAACAGCCGGTCTTCAAACTGGCGGTTGGCGCCGAACAGGAAATCGCTGACGGGCCGGTAGGGGCTTTCCTTGCGCGGCCGTCCGACGTCGGCCAGTACCACGCCGTTGTTGTCGGTCAACCGCGCCTGAATGATGGCGGGGGAGTGCAACAGGCCGAGGGTCAGCTCCTGGGCCAGCTCGGCGTCGATGTTGTAGGCGATGCGCGACGCCGGGTTATGGCTGATTTCAATCAGCGAACGAATTTCACGGTTGATGGATGCGTCTTCGCTGGCATAATCAATGCCGATCTGGATCAGGCTGAGCAAGGTTCCCAAGACGAAACCGACCAGCACAGTCAATCTGGCTTGTTTATAAGACAAGCGGTGGGCGAACTTGATATCCATCGAGTGTTGAACCACTTCACGTTTCCCTTCGCCCGGCAAGCATAGCTGAACATCCACAGGTTCAGGCTTGCCCGGTACGAATCGTCAGTTTTAGAGGTGCAGCCCGGAGCGCTCGGCCGCAGGGTTGCCAATACGCCATCTTTTACAAGAACTTGCCAGAGGAATAGTCGTGGATTCTCGATTGAATGCCTTTCTTGAGCGCGCCGATGCCGTACTCGCGCGCCTGGAACCCCTGTTGCCAGCCCCGCGCCAAACCATCGACTGGCACCAATGCCTTGCGGCCCGTTGGCAGCGTGAGGGTCGCAGCGGCTTCCTGCTGCCGCTGGAGGTCAGCCTGGACATGCGCCTGTCCGACCTGATCGGTGTGGACAAGCAGCGTGAAACATTGGCGCGCAACACCCAACAGTTCCTCGACGGCCTGCCCGCCAACCATGCGCTGCTGTGGGGCTCGCGCGGCACGGGGAAATCGTCGATGGTGCGCGCCTTGCTCGCCCAGCACGCCAGCGCCGGTTTGCGCTTGATCGAAATCGAACGCGATCACCTCGCCGACCTGCCGCGTGTGGTCGAACAACTGCTCAAGCTGCCGCAGCGTTTCATTCTGTTCTGCGATGACCTGTCGTTCGAGGCCGGTGAAGGCGATTACCGCGTGCTCAAGAGCGTGCTGGACGGTTCCCTGGAACAGGCGCCGGAAAACGTGCTGCTGTATGCCACGTCCAACCGTCGTCACCTGGTGCCGGAAAACCAGAGCGACAACGATAACTGGAAACGCGTGGATGGCGAGCTGCACCCGAGTGAGGCGGTGGAAGACAAGATCGCCTTGTCCGATCGTTTTGGCCTGTGGCTGTCGTTCTACCCATTCACTCAGGAACATTTCCTGAACGTGGTGGAACACTGGATCGGCGAGCTGGCGCGCAAGGCCGGCCTGCAGTGGCAGCGTGATGAAGACCTCGATATCCTCGCCGTGCGCTGGGCCACCGGGCGTGGCAACCGCAACGGCCGTTGCGCGTATCAATTCGCCCGTTACTGGGTGGGCCTCAAATTGCTGGAGCGTCAACCATGATCGATTTGCAGCAGGCCGGCAGCGGTCTGGATGGCTATGCCATGTTGTGTGCGCAGTTGGAGTCGCTGCTGGCCGATGAGCGCGATTTCATCGCCAACAGCGCGCAGTTCTCTGCGTTTTTGTTCAATCAGTTGGATGACTTGAACTGGGCCGGTTTCTACCTCAACCGTCACGAAGAGTTGGTGTTGGGGCCGTTCCAGGGGCAGATCGCGTGTGTACGCATTCCGTTCGGGCGTGGCGTGTGCGGTGCGGCGGCCGCGTCGCGCCAGACCCAGCGGGTGGAAGATGTGCATGCGTTTCCGGGGCATATCGCCTGTGACAGCGCATCGAACAGTGAACTGGTGGTGCCGCTGGTCAAGGATGGCCGACTGATTGGCGTCCTCGACCTCGACAGCCCGTCGCTGGCCCGGTTTACCGCGCAAGACCAGGTTGGTATCGAGCAGTTGGCGGCGATTTTCCTGCGCCTGACCGACTGCTGACCGACCGTTGCGGGGGCGGGCCGTGCGGCGCGCTCCTGCCTATCCTGGAGAGCCCAGGCCGTTGAGTTGCATGTGCAGCAGGCGCTCCAGTTCCAGCATGCACTTTTCCAGGGTCTTGATGCCGGTTTCGATCACCGCCCGATCATCGCCGCGGGCGCAGGCCTGCTCCAGCGCTTCGCATTGCGCCGCCAGTACACTGGCCTGGACGATACGCGCGGCGCCCTTGATCTTGTGGGCCTGCTCGATGATGTCCTGCAGTGAAGCCTGCTGGGCCCACAACGTGACCAATATCTGGCGATCGTGACAACTGCTGCTCAGCAGTTCCTCAAGCAGCCGCCGAGTCAGTTGCGGATCGCCGCCCGTTAGCGCATCCAGGTGGCTGAGGTCGAGTCGCGGGCCGGACGGCTGCGGCGCGATCTGCGCCAGTTGCCGTTCCAGCGCCGTGAGGCTGATCGGTTTGAACAGGCAGTCGTTCATCCCGGCTTCGGCGCAGCGCAGCTTCTCTTCGGGCTGGGCGTTGGCGGTAAACCCCAGGACCACGCAGGGTGTCAGTTGCTCCCGCTGCTCATACTCACGGATCGAGCGGCTTAACTCATAGCCATTCATGATGGGCATGTTGCAGTCGGCGATCACCAGGTCGAAGTGTGCCTGGCGCCAGGCCTGGAACCCGGCGGCGCCATGTTGGGCTGCGGTGAACTGGTGGCCCAGGTAACCCAGTTGCTGGCACATCAGCAGGCGATTCGCCGGATGATCATCCACCACCAGCACGTTGAGCACCGGCGCCGGTGCGGGCGCAGCCGGCAGGGGTTCATCCGCGGCCTGGATGGGCTGCAGGCAGTTCATCTTCAGGCTGACATGCACCTGGGTGCCGACCATGGGCACGCTGCTCAGGCTCAGTTGCCCGCCCATCATCGCGCACAGGCTGCGGCAGATCACCAGCCCCAGGCCCGCGCCGCTGCGGGCCAATTGCCCGGAATTGTCGGCCTGGGCAAAGGGTTCGAACAGGCGCAACTGGTCGTCGCGGCTGATGCCGATCCCCGTGTCTTCGACCACCAGCTTCATTTCGACCTGCTGTGCCAATTCGGTGGCTTGCACCTGCACCTTGATCTTTACCTGCCCGCGCTCGGTGAACTTGATCGCATTGCTCACCAGGTTGGACAGCACCTGCTTGAAGCGCAGCGGGTCGATCAGCACGTCGGTGTCATCGAGTTCGGGCTTGAACTCCAGCAGCAAACTCAGGGTTTTCTGGCGTGCCAGGCCGTCGAACACCCGCACCACCGACTCGATCACTTCCCGCAGGTTCACACGCTCCGGTGCCAGGCTCAGGCGGCCGGATTCGATCCGCGCGATGTCCAGAATATCGCCGATCAGCTCCAGCAGGTCCTTGGCCGAGTGGTAGGCCACTTCGATCGCCGGGCGGTCGAGATGCCCCTGGTCGGCGCGCTTGAGGGTCAGTTCGAGCATGCCGATCACCGCGTTCATCGGGGTGCGGATTTCGTGGCTCATGGTTGCCAGAAAGGTGCTCTTGGCACGGTTGGCTTCGTCGGCACGTTCCTTGGCGGCGCGCAGCTCATCGAACAGCTGGCGTCGTTCGCTGATGTCGATCCAGCCGCCGATGATGCCCTGGACTTCGCCGGTGGAGTCGCGGTAGGGCAGTATCCAGTGGTAGATCGTCAGTTTTTTGCCATTGATGAGCAGGGTGCGATCAAGGATCAGCGGGTTGCCCTCGGCGACCACGCGCAGATAGTCGGCGTGATACTGAGCCGCTTCGGTTGCCTGGGCCGTGCTCATCTGCATCACACTTTTGCCGATGACCTCTTCGCGCTTGACGTCGAACACCTGCAGGTAGCTGTCGTTGCAGGTCTGCAACAGGCCGTTGCGGTCGCGGACATAGATCGGGTGCGGCGTTTCGTTGACCAGTGCGCGCATGAATTCGAACTGGTCGTTGAGGGCCCGTTCGGCCATCTTGCGGTGCTTGATCTCCCGGCGCATGTAGGCGTTCCAAGTCAGGGAAATCAGCAGCAGCAGGCCGGTGACGAGGATGATCTGGGCAATCAGGTGGTGGTAGTTGCGCCAGTAGCTGTCGGAGGCGGCGGCGTAGCCTCGCCAACGGCTGTTGATCACCCCGAGCTCATCGGGGGCGATGCTCAGCAGCGCCTTGTCGAGGATCGCGCTCAACTCGGTGGCACCCCGTGACGTGGCCAGCGCAAAGACTGCGGGGAGGGTGCCGATGCTGCCGCTGATCTGCAGTTTGTCCTGAAACACTTGGGAGGACAGGAAATAGTTGGCGACCACCAACGAGTTCACCGCGCCTTCCACATGCCCCTGGGCCAGGAGTTCCGAGGCCTTGAAGGTATCACTGGTTTCCACCAGGCGAATGTGCGGGAAATCCTTGCGCAGAAGGCTTTCCAGAGGGTTGCCTTGGGTGATCGCCAGGCGCTTGCCTGCCATCTGTTCAAGATTCGATGGGGCGTTGGGTTCCTTGCGCGTGAGCAATACGTAGGAGTTTTCCAGATAGGGACGACTGAAGTTCAGTTGAGCTTCCCGTTCCGTGCTGGGAATGATGGCGCCGATGAGGTCGGCTTTGCCGGTATCGATTTGCTCGATCATCGCGTTGACATCGCGTGCGCGCAGGATCTCGAAGCGCAACCCGGTGCGCAGGCGGATCAGCTCCAGGAGGTCGGCAGTGATGCCGCGGAAGTTGCCGTCGGCATCGAAGAAGGTCAATGGCGCGAAGGTTTCGTTGGCGATTACCCGGACCACTGGGTGCGTCTTCAGCCAGCGTTCTTCGCGTTGCGTCAGCTGCAGTTTTTGCGCGGTGAGCAGGATGTCGCTGCCCGCACTCCAGCGTTTGGCAATGCTCTCCTGCTCATTGGTCGGCACCGCCGCCAGCACCGCGTTGAGGATGCTCAAGAGGGTGTGCTGGTCCTGGCGCACGGCAAAGCTGAAACCATAGGCTTCGTGCTTGCCGAAGTTGGCCATGCGGATATTTTTAAGATAGCCCTTGTTGATCATGTAATGGGTGGAAATGGTATCGCCGAGAAACACATCCGCCTGGTCGAATGCCACTGCATTCAGGGCGTTCTGATAAGAGGGGTAGGTGTGGATGATCGCCTCGGGATACAGCTTCTCGACTTCGCCCAGCGGCAGGTAGTGATAGACCAGGCTCAGGCGCAGCCCGGCCAGGCCCTCACTGAGGCTGCGGGTTTCGCCCTCGCGTGTCACCAGCACTGGCTGGTCCACGGCATACGGTGCTGAAAGGGTGAGCAGCGGGTTGGTGGCCTCAAAGCCATTGGACGAGCCCAGCAGGTCGATTTCACCGGCTTCAAGCGCCTGGATGGAGGCTTCCCGGTTGGGGTAGCGCAGCACCCTGACGGGGAGCGCCAGCGCCTTGGCCAACAGCCCGGCGTAATCGGCCGTGAGCCCCTCATAGTCGCGTCCGCTGGCCGTGAGGTCGAAGGGCGGGTAGTCGGGAGCTGCCGCGCCGAGCACCAGTTCGCGTTTGTTCTGCAGCCACTGGCGTTGCGTCTTGTCCAGTTGAGTGTCCAGTTGAACGGCGCCTGCGCGGCTCAATAAGGTGAAGTGTTCCGGTTCCGTTTGAGCAGCGAGCACAGAGGTGCTCAAGCACACGCCTGCGCTCAATATGATCAGATAGTCCTTTATACGCCTGGGCATCCGCTTTCTCACACTAGCGCGTTTCGTTTTGCCAACTCGATAAGTTCTACCAAGGACTTGGCTTTGAGTTTTTGCATAAGCCTCTTTTTGTAGGTGCTGACGGTTTTGTTACTGAGAAACATACCTTTGGCAATTTCCTTGTTGGTGCGACCTTGTGCAAAAAGTTGCAAGACCATTAATTCGCGATCATTCACTGCCTTGAACAGTTCCAGTTCCTGGGAATTACTGTCCGGGCCGCAGGCGTTCAATGCCTGGCTGGGGAAGTAGTTGTAGCCGGATAATACAGCGCGGATGGCACTCAGCAGTTCACTCAGGTCGCCCTCTTTGCACACATAGCCGTCGGCGCCCGAGCGCATGCAGCGGGTGGCGAACAGGGTTGGGCATTGGGCCGTCAGAATCAGGGTTTTCATCGAAGTATTCATTGCGTTAAATCGGCACAGCACTTCGAGGCCATCAAGTTTTGGAATACTGATATCCAGAATGATCAGGTCTGGAAGGCATTCGCGAACCATTTGTATTGCATCACAACCGTTATCCGTTTCGCCGACGACTTTATAGCCTTCGTGTTCCAACAACATACGAATCGCCAGCCTGATAACAGGATGGTCATCAATGATGAAAACTGTGTTCATAATCACATTCCATGCAAGTGCAAATAAAGCGGGCACATTAGCTCAGAAGGCGAGGCGGGAGCATGGAGGTGAGGGGGCGTAGATACAGAACAGGAATATTCCTACATTAAAAAAGGTATTTCCTTACGATCTATCAAGGCTTTGTGGACGTCTGTTTCAGAATTCGGTCGGCGATGCGGGTTCGGGCCTTGGCCCACCGGTTAAGCGGTTATTGTGGTGAGTTTTTCCTATGTGGAGATGTTTAAATTCCTACATTTACAGCGGGCTTATCAGCGTCATTAGTTCGTCCCGGTTTAACGGTTTTGATAAATAACCAAGTAACGGCAAGTTACGTTGTAAGGCTTGAGTCTTCAGATTCGCCAGTTCGGGCAGGGGGAGGCCGCTCAGCAGGATCGCCCCTGCGATAAACCCCCGCCGACCGGCGATTTCGACTAACTCAAGCCCGGGCAGATCTGGCAGGCATTGGTCGCACAGCATGAGGTCGAAGGGCCGTTCGGACTGGGTCATCAAGCGGATCGCCTGTTCGGCGTTTTCCGCCAGGGTCAGGTGCTCGAAGCCGAAGCTGTTGAGCAGGCACTGGGTTGCCAGGAGCTGAAAGGGGTGATCCTCCACCAACAGGATGCGAAGGCAATTCTTGAACATAGGAAGGGCACACGGTGAGTCAAGCGGCGATTGGGCGGGGCGTAGGAAGGCGCCCTATGCCCTTTAAGAGCGTGCGTGATTATTCATCGGGTGTTTGTACTGATTCGATCAGGCCGCTCTGTTCCCTTCGTAGGTAGATTCTGTTCAGGCAACAGGCAGCTGGATCAGTCATCTATTGCGGGCTGGAACGCCCGGTCATTTCCCGCGCCATCTCGGTGGCGTAGCTGTCGGTCATGCCGGCGATGAAATCGATCATCCGCAGGAACGAGGCGTGCAGCGACCAGGCCGGGTCGGGGGCACTGTTGCCCAGCAAGTCGAGGATGCGCCGGTTCTTGAACGACGGCGTGCGCCCGCCGTGCTGTTCAAGCGCCGCCCCGCAGAAGGCGTTGAGGAGGATTTCCAGGGTGGTGTAGGCGCCGATTTCATGCAGGGTCTTGCGCTTGTCCTGGAAGATTTTCTTGCGCGCCATGTCCTTGGCATCCAGCACGCAGCGCTTGGCGGGGCCGTGCATATGCTCGACCAGATCACCGTGCAAGGTGCCGGCGAGCAAGGCGTCCTGTTGTTCGACGAAAGCGCGTGCGGCGGCGTTGGTCAGGTGTTCGATGGCTTTGCCGCGCAGGATCGCCAGTTTGCGCCGCCGTGAATCCTGGGCGCCCAGTTGCCGGTAGGTTTGCGGCAGGTCGTCGCCGACCAGGTCGAGCAGCAGCGACTCGACTTCGGCATATTGCAGCAAGTCCATTTCCAAGCCGTCTTCCAGGTCGATCAGCGCGTAGCAGATGTCGTCCGCGGCCTCCATCAAGTACACCAGCGGATGGCGCGCCCAGCGTTGTTCTTCCAGTTGCGGCAGGCCGAGCTTGTGGGCGATCTGCTCAAGGATCGGCAATTCGCTCTGGTAGCAGCCGAACTTGTGTTTCTTGTAGCCCAGGGAGTCGGCATGGCGGGCGGTCCACGGGTATTTCAGGTAGGTGCCCAAGGTCGCGTAGGTCAGCCGCGTGCCGCCGTCGAACTGGTGGTATTCCAGCTGGGTCAGCACCCTGAAGCCCTGGGCGTTGCCTTCGAAATTGAGGAAGTCATTGCGCTCGGCCACGCTCATGTCGTCCAGCCAGCCGCGCCCGGCGGCCTGCTGGAACCAATGGCGGATGGCGTCTTCGCCGGAGTGTCCGAAGGGCGGGTTGCCGATGTCGTGGGCCAGGCAGGCCGATTGCACCACCATGCCCAGGTCACTCGGGTCGCACCACTCGGGCAGGGCGCTGCGCAGGGTTTCGCCCACGCGCATGCCGAGGGAGCGGCCGACGCAGCTGACTTCCAGGGAGTGGGTCAGACGGGTGTGGATATGGTCGTTGCTCGACACCGGGTGGACTTGAGTCTTGCGCCCCAGGCGGCGGAACGCGCCGGAGAAAATGATGCGGTCATGGTCTTTGTGAAACGGGCTACGGCCCAATTCTTCCGGGCTGTGCAGGGGCTTTCCAAGACGTTCGCGAGTCAGCAGGGTGGGCCAATCCAAGGCGGGTACTCTCCGTGCGGTGAATGACTCGCCCAGCTTCCCGGTTCCGGGTGGGCGGAGCAAGCGAAAATCTACAGGCCGACCGCGTCGATATCGATTAACAGCAAGCGCTGACCGTTATCGAAGAATTGTCCGGCGGTCAGGCAATACTGGTTGGTGGTGGCGTCGCGGTAGGTCGAAGACAGCGTCAAGCGGCGCTCGTCCCAGCCTTCGGCCAGCAGATGATAGAAATACGGGCGCCACGACCAATTGTGGCCGAGGTAGCGGCTGTCGGCTTGCCAGGCGTCCTGGCGCCATTCGAAATTGGGGGTCAGTTGGGTGCCATGCCGGTCGCACTGGTAGAACCGCAGCAGCCAGGGATAATCCGGCAATTGCGGCAAATGGCTCAGCGGCGCCTGGCCCTGGGCCCAGGTCTGGAGGATTTTCATCAGTTCGGCCAGTTGTTGGCGCAATTGCATGATGCGTCCGCGTTCGGCGAGTTTTTTCTGCACGTAGGCGCCACGCAGTTGGGCGAAGCGCGGCACGAAAGCATCGGCGGCGAACCAGTCCAGTTGCGCCTGGGCAAACAGATAGCCCTGCACATACCGCGAGCCGCATTCCAGCGCAAAACTCAACTGCGCCTCGGTCTCCACCCCTTCGGCAATGATCCAGCAGCCGGTTTTTTCCGCCATTTGCGCCAGTGCCCGCACCACTTCACTGCTGGGGCCCCCTTTGGCGGCCTCCTGAAACAGGCGCATGTCCAGCTTGAGAATGTCCGGCTGCAACGCCAGCACGCGGTCGAGCTGCGAATAGCCGGCGCCGAAGTCATCGATGGCGATGCGCGCGCCGGCCTCGCGATAGCGCGCCACCACGTCGGCCAGGCGCTGGATATCGCCGCCCAGCTCAGTGATCTCGAACACGATGCGCTGTGGATCGACGCCGTGAGCCTGCACCTGTTGCAAACTGGGCAGGGCCTGGCCGGCACGCAGGCGATTGATCCAGCGCGGTGAGATATTCAGGCTCAGAAACCAGTCCTGCGGTACCTCGTGCAGACGGCTCAAGGCGTTGTCGCGGATCTGCCGGTCCAGGCGCCGCAAGGCCACGCCTGAGGTGCGCGGGTCGGCGAACAACGGGCCGACCGACAGCAGGCGACCGTCAGCCTGGCGCAGGCGGCCGAGAGCCTCGACGCCGGCGATGCGCCCGGTGGCGGTGTCGATGAAGGGTTGGAAGCAGGCGAGCGGTTGCCCGTCGATCACGGGGCCTCCTTAAAAACGTTGGCAACAAAGTGCCCGGCCCTCGTTGACGAGGGCCGGGCCGATTCTGTTTGCAAGAATGCAGCCAGCAGGCCTCAACCTTTGCGTGAGGCGCCCTGCATGGCTAATTTGATCAGTGGGATCAAACCGGCGCCCAGCCGCACCAGGCGGGTCAGGCTGCTGAGACTGCCGCCCTTGGCGCCCTTGCCGGTAAAGAAGCCGATCAGCGTCACTGCGGCCACGCCCCACAGCGGCGCATGCTTGATGCCCAGGCTGTCCTGCCAGTGCTGGCCCATGTTGCGCACCTTATTCAGGGGCGCCATCAGTTGCTGGGACTCGTGGCGGATTTCCTGGCGGTGCATTTCCATGCGCAGGCGGATCAATGCCTTGCGCATTTCCCGGCGCGAGTTGGTGGGTGGGATTTCAGTCAGGCTCATGGCAGCAGGCGCTCCCGGTCATTGGCCAGCTCTTCGAGGGTGGCGTGGAACGGCGTGGACTCATCGAACACCGCCGCCTTCAAGCGCACACCGCAGAATGCTGCGGCCAGGGTATAGAACACGCAGAGGCAGATGATTCCGGTCAGGCGGTAGCCGGTGTCCCACACCAGAATCATCACCAATGTCGACAACCCCACCAGCAACAGCAGGGCAAACACCAGGGCCAGCCCGGCAAACAGCAGCAGGCTGACGGTGCGCGCTTTCTGCTCCTGCAGCTCGATGCCGAACAGTTCGACATGGCTGTGCAGCAAGCCCAGTACGGCTGCGCCCAGGCGTCGGGACGTTGAACTTGGGCCCGTGGACGAGCCGGATTCGCCGATAGACATAGGATTAGCGCCTTGTAGCCAACAGACCGATCAAGAAGCCCACGCCAGCGGCAATGCCCACTGATTGCCAAGGGTTGGCCTGCACATAATCTTCGGTCGCGGTGACGGCGGCCTTGCTGCGGTCGCGCAGGGAGTCTTCGGTCAGTTGCAGGGTTTCACGGGCCTTGAGCAGGCTGTCGTGGATCTTGGCGCGCAGCTCGTCGGCCTGGTCACCGGCCAGGATGGCGGTGTCGTCCAGCAACTTTTCAGTATCACTGACCAGCGTTTGAAAATCCGCCATCAGTATTTCTTGAGCCGTCTGTGCTGTTTTGCTGGCCATGGTTATCTCCGTGAGTGGCTGATCGGTACGTGTGGTTTCGAGTCACCGGTATCGGTGAAGGTTCATTGCAAATGACTGGTACAGCTTTTGCTTTGCCTTGGTGCGCAGGCCCCTGGGTCTGCGCTGAATCTGGGCGGTTGGGCCGCAAACCGGTGAAAACCTTACCCTATATAACTGAAACTCGCGGAAAAACCCTGTCGGGAATGGCCGGTTGTGCTGATCGCTGCGCTAAAGCGGTTCACGCCCTCAGAAGAAGGGCGGAGCCGGTGGTACCAATTTAGTGCGCGAAATGCCGGTTTGAACCGCTTTGGTGCTTTTTGCCTTTATCGCAGGCCTGCCAACCTCCATGGAAAATCTGCAAAGCGCAGTGGACACCCTCGTCCACAGCTCCAACACCCTGTTCATTCTGATCGGTGCGGTCATGGTTTTGGCCATGCACGCCGGTTTTGCCTTCCTCGAAGTCGGCACCGTGCGTCAGAAGAACCAAGTCAACGCCCTGTCGAAAATCCTCAGTGACTTCGCGATCTCCACCCTGGCCTATTTCTTTATAGGCTATTGGATCTCTTATGGCGTGAGCTTCATGCAACCGGCGGCGGTGATCAGTGCCGATCACGGCTATGGTCTGGTGAAGTTCTTCTTCCTGCTGACCTTTGCCGCGGCGATTCCGGCGATCATTTCCGGGGGCATTGCCGAGCGTGCACGATTTGTTCCGCAACTGTGCGCTACCGCGCTGATCGTGGCGTTTATCTACCCGTTTTTCGAAGGCATGGTGTGGAACGGCAATTTCGGCGTGCAGGCCTGGTTGCTCGCGACCTTCGGTGCCAGCTTCCATGACTTCGCCGGTTCCGTGGTGGTGCATGCCATGGGCGGCTGGCTGGCGTTGGCGGCGGTGCTGTTGCTCGGGCCGCGCAACGGGCGTTATCGCGAAGGGCGCCTGGTCGCGTTTGCGCCGTCGAGCATCCCGTTCCTGGCGCTGGGCTCGTGGATTCTGATTGTCGGCTGGTTCGGCTTTAACGTGATGAGCGCACAAACCCTGAACGGCGTCAGCGGCCTGGTGGCGGTCAACTCGCTGATGGCCATGGTCGGGGGTACGGTTGCGGCGCTGGTGATTGGCCGCAATGACCCCGGCTTCCTGCACAACGGCCCGCTGGCCGGGCTGGTGGCGATTTGTGCCGGTTCCGACCTGATGCATCCGGTGGGCGCATTGGTCACGGGGGTTGTCGCCGGTGGCTTGTTTGTGTGGTGCTTCATTGCCGCCCAGGATCGCTGGAAGATCGACGATGTGCTGGGTGTCTGGCCGTTGCATGGCCTGTGTGGCGTGTGGGGTGGCATTGCCTGCGGCATCTTCGGCCAGACCGCCCTTGGCGGGTTGGGCGGGGTCAGCCTGATCAGCCAATTGATCGGCACCGCGTTGGGTGTGCTGGTGGCGTTTGCCGGCGGCCTGCTGGTGTATGGCGTGATCAAGCGCGTACACGGGCTGCGCCTGAGCCAGGAAGAGGAGTACTACGGCGCGGACCTGTCGATCCACAAGATCGGTGCGATCAGTCAGGATTGATCGGCGCCTCTTCGTCAGGGGCCGCCCGCGGGTAGAAGCCGTGCAGCAGACGGTAGCGGTTATGCCGCACCTCATCGACCCGCGCTTGCACCTGCTGGTCCGGCAGGCCCAGCAGGATCAGGGCGTGGGAGGCGAGCATCAGGCTCGACTCCAGCAGCTCGGGCACCACTTCGCTGGCGCCCGCGGCTTTCAGTTCGGCTAATTGGCTGTCGTCGCGGGTGCGTACCAGGATCGGTACGTCGGCGTTGATCCGGCGGGCTTCCTTCAGCACCAGCAGGGCGACTTCGGTGTTATCCACGGCGATCACCACCAGCCGCGCCCGCTCCAGGCCGACCGCGCTGAGCAGGGCGCCACGGCGGCAGTCGCCGTAATGCACGCTGTTGTCTTCGGTGGCGGCTTCCTGCACCCGTTCCGGGTTGTCATCCAGGGCGATAAACGCCTGTTTTTCGTGGTGCAGAAAGCGCCCGATGGATTGCCCGACGCGGCCATAGCCGCAGATCACCGCATGGTCGCGTAACTCGGCGTTGAGCGCGGTGATGGCTTCGAGTTGCACCTGCTGGTTGGGTTTACGGTGCAGGCGCAGGGCAATGCCCGGTGCCGCGCGCAGCAAAAGCGGGGTCAGCAGCATCGAGCAGAAGGTGGCGGCCAGCAGCAAGCCGTTGAACTCATCCGGAATCAGCCGGCTCTGTTGCATCTGCGCCATCAGCGCAAAACAGAACTCGCCGCCCTGGGCCAGGGCCAGGCCGCTGCGCCAGGCGGTTTCGCGGTCGCTGCCGCGCAGTTTGACCAGCGCCGCGACCACGCAGCCCTTGGTCAGCATCAGCGTGAAGGTCAGGCCGAGGATCAGCAGGCTGTGGCTGATGAACAGTTGCAGGTCGATGAGCATGCCGATGCTGACGAAAAACAGCCCCAGCAGAATGTCGCGAAACGGCCGGATATCCGCCTCGATCTGATGCCGGTAATGGCTTTCCCCCAGCAGCATGCCAGCCAGGAACGCACCAAGCGCCGGGGAGAGGCCCAGCAAGTGCGTGAGCCAGGCGGTCAGCAACACGATCACCAGCGCCAGCAGCACAAACAGCTCGGCCGAATGGGAGGCGGCGACTTCATGGAACAGACGCGGCAATAACCAGCGGCTGGCGAGCAACAGGCCGACGAACAACAACAATGTCTTGGCCAGCGTCAACGGCAGTGCCCAGTACCAGGCCTGCTCGCTGCCACCGGCGAACACCGGCACCAGGGTCAGCAGCAACACCGCCACTACATCCTGGAACAGCAGCACGCCAATCGCGTTCTGGCCGTGGCTGCTGAAGATTTCCCCGAGGCTGCTCAGCTCTTTGCTGACAATGGCCGTGGACGACAACGCCAGCCCCGCACCGAGCATCAAGGCGATGTTCGGCGACACGCCAAAGGCCATCAACAGGCCTCCCAGCAGCAACCCGCAGCCCAGCACTTGCAAGCTGCCCAGGCCAAATACCACGTGGCGCAGGGCGAACATCTTGCTCAGGGAGAACTCCAGGCCAAGGGAAAACAGCAGGAATACCACGCCCAGCTCGGCGAGGTCGGGCAGGTTTTCGCTGTCATTCACCCAGTCGAGGGCGGTCGGCCCCACGGCCAGGCCCACGCACAGGTAGCCCAGCACGGGCGGCAATTGCAGCCGGCGAAACAGCGCAATCACCACCAGGGATGAGGCCAGAATGATCAGCAGGTTGGCGAACACAAGCATCTCCGTTGCAGGGCGAGCGGACAAAAAGCCGCGAGAATCGCTGAATCAGTTATAGGGCATGATGATCTGGGTCAGGGTTTATCGGCTCGCCAGCGCTATAGAGTCGGCCTAAAATGGGCGCCTATCCCTGATCAGGTCCTGTCGTCATGCCTCCTGAATGCCAGTTGTTCACTACTCTGGGTTGCCATCTGTGTGAGCTCGCCGAAGCAGAAATCATGCCGTTGGTCGAACATGGGTTGCTGGTTGAGCTGGTGGATATCGCCGATTCCGAAGCCTTGTTTGAAGCCTATGGCCTAACGATTCCGGTGCTGCGCCGGGCGGATACCGGGGCTGAACTGGGGTGGCCGTTCGACACGGAGCAGGTGGTGGCCTTCCTATTCTAGCGCTTGGGCGATGGCAGCTTTCTCAATATTGGGTTACTGTATGTTTGTACAGCGATTGAATAGAGGGAACGCCCGTGGTGAATGTTGAACAACTGAAAAGCAGCGTTAATCGCATGTCCGCCGACGTCGTGCGCGATGCGGTGAACGAGCTGCGCCTCGACGGCCTGGTCACGGAAGGCAAGACGCCGTTTAACAAAGTGCATTTCAATACCTGCTTTGCCGAGATCGAAGCGCTGTTCCAGCGCGCCGGTTATCACAAGCAGTTGGATGTGGTGGGTTACCAGGGCTTGCTGTACGCGCTATATGATCCGGGCCGTTGGGAAGCGGTGGACGTGCTGCGCTGGCTCAAGGAATTTACCGAGGCCGCCAGTGCTTCGCCGATTCTGCGGGCGCAATTGGCCAAGGCCTGAGATCCGCCCTAGGCTCAATCCCGCTCCATGCGGGATAATGCCGGCCTGTTTCCCAGGCTTCGAGCATCTGCATGTCCACTTCCGGTTTTTCCGCGTCCCAGCATCAAGCCAGCACCTTGTACTTGCCGCCTGGCCCTTGGGCGACGGTGCTCGACTGCCTGTGCGAGCATTTCCCGGCGATCGGCCGCACGCAGTGGCTGGACCGCATCGCCCGTGGCCGGGTGCTGGATCTGCAGGGTAGCCCGATCCGCCAGGACCTGGCCTACAAGGAAGGCCTGTGCATCTACTACTTCCGCGAAGTGCCGAACGAAAAAGTCATCCCGGTGCAGGAAACCATCCTGTACGCCGACGAACACCTGGTGGTGGCGGACAAACCACACTTTCTGCCCGTCACCCCGGCGGGTGAGTACGTCGAGCAAACCCTGTTGCGCCGCCTGATCCGCCGCCTGGACAACCCGTCCCTGGTGCCTCTGCACCGCATCGACCGGCATACGGCGGGGCTGGTGCTGTTCTCGGCCAACCCGCAAAGCCGCTCGGCCTATCAGCAGTTGTTTCCCACGCGTCAAATCGACAAGTTCTACGAGGCCATCGCCCCGGCCTTGCCGAACCTGACCTTCCCGCTGGTCCACAAAAGCCGTCTGGTGGATGGCGAGCCGTTCTTTCGCATGCAGGAAGGGCCGGGCGCCAGCAACACCGAAACGGCCGTGGAAGTGCGCGAAACCCACGGCGACTTATGGCGCTATGGGCTGTTCCCTGTGACCGGCAAGAAGCACCAGTTGCGTGTACACATGACGGCGCTCGGCGCGAGCATTTGCAATGACCCGTTCTACCCCGAGGTGATCAAGGATGCCGTGGACGACTACGCCAATCCCTTGAAGCTGCTCGCCCAGGGGGTGCGTTTTATCGATCCGGTCACGGGTGCAGAACGCAGTTTCCGCAGCCAGATCACGCTCGACTGGTAACCGCAGAAACGACAAGGCCCGCGCGAGGCGGGCCTTGTATGCAAGCGTTGCGGCTTACAGGTCTTTAACGGTACGCACTTGATCCTTGTTGATGCGGGTGCGCTTGCCGTCAAGCTGTTCGAATTCGTAGAAACCCGTATCTTCATTGTATTTCGGGGTATCGACAGCCTGGATTTCGCGACCGTCATTCAGGGTGATCACTGTTGGCGAGGCGCAACCGGCAAGGGTAGCGAGGCCCAGTGCAAGCATGAAAGCGGCGATGGTCCGTTGAGTCATGAGTGTGTCTCCAAGAAAATTCTTTTTGATTGCTGACTGTGTGACGCGTGGCGCGTCGACAAAGTTCCTTGTGCGGGGTTCATTCTGACACGTCGGGCCTAGTGTGTAACAGCGCAGGCGTGTTCAGGTTGGCCAGGCGCGGGTCATCTGCCGGGCATTCCAGCCCGATGCCCCCCAACTGCAGGAAGATCTTGCGCGGGCTGCGCTCACCGGCTTGCCAGGCCTGTTCTACCGCGCTTTGCAGGTGGGTGGGGATGATGCAGATCAACGGTTCCCAGAATTCACCGTGGCGCACCATCACCGGCAGCCGCGGATTGCGCTGCGCCGTCTTGCGCAGGTCGGCGAGCAGTCGAGCGTCAAGATGCGGCACATCGCACGGCAAAATCAGTAAGTGCTCATGGCGGGCGGCGTTCAAGCCTGCGCGGATACCGGCCAGCGGCCCGGGGAAATCCGTACTGTCGTCACTCACCAACTGGTCGGCATACGGCGTGTAGCGGTCCGGGTTGCGGTTGCACGAGATGATCAGGTCGTCGGTCAGTGGGCGCACCAAGTGGTGCAAGTGCGCGATCAATGGCTGACCCTGCCATTCCAGCAAGCCTTTGTCTTGTCCGCCCATGCGTTGGCCGCGGCCACCGGCCAACAGCAGAATCGAACAGGGCAGAGGCGAAGAATCGTCGGGCATGGGGGTTCCGCAGCGGCAGGTAAATAGGGGCCTGTGATATAACATCGGGCTGTTCCTTCGACAACCGGACCGTGCCATGAAAGCCAAGGCAGATGCGCCCTTTGTACCCCTGAATATCGCTGTACTGACGGTCAGCGACACCCGCACCCTGGACACCGACACTTCGGGCCAGGTTTTCGTCGACCGCCTGATCGCCGCCGGCCACCTCCTGGCCGAGCGCGTGCTGCTCAAGGACGACCTCTACAAGATTCGCGCCCAGGTGGCCCACTGGATCGCCGAAGACGTGGTGCAGGTCGTGCTGATCACCGGTGGCACCGGCTTCACCGGCCGCGACAGCACGCCCGAAGCGGTGAGCTGCCTGCTCGACAAACAGGTCGATGGCTTTGGCGAGCTGTTCCGCCAGATCTCCGTGGCCGACATCGGCACCTCCACCGTGCAATCCCGCGCCCTGGCCGGCCTGGCCAACGGCACCCTGGTGTGCTGCCTGCCGGGTTCGACCAACGCCGTGCGTACCGGTTGGGACGGCATCCTCGCCGAGCAACTGGACAACCGTCACCGCCCCTGCAACTTCGTACCGCACCTGAAGCAGGCCGAACCCTGTGAATCCCGTGGATAAGCCGGGCAAGACCGGCGCCTTGATGCCGGTGGAAGAAGCCCTGCAGCGCTTGCTCGAGATGGCCGAGGCCGCGCCGATTCGCGAGCAGCAGGTATTGCCCCTGGCCGCGGGTGATGGCCGCGTACTGGCGCAGGATTTGATCTCCACCCTCGATCTGCCGCCGTGGCCCAACAGCGCCATGGACGGTTATGCCATGCGCCTGGCGGACTGGACGGGCGAACCGTTGGCGGTGAGCCAGCGCATCTTCGCCGGTCAGGCCCCCGCGCCATTGGCTGCCGGCACCTGCGCGCGCATCTTCACCGGGGCGCCCGTGCCGCAAGGCGCGGACTGCGTGGAAATGCAGGAAAACGCCGTGGTCCACGCCGACGCGCGTGTGAGCTTTACCGAGCCGTTGCATATCGGTCAGAACATTCGCCCGCAAGGGCAGGAAACCACCGTCGGCGAAGTGGTGCTGACCGCGGGCACGCGCCTGGGGCCGATCGAACTCGGCCTGGCTGCGTCCCTCGGTCTCGACCAATTGGCCGTGGTGCGCCGCGTGCGAGTCGCGGTGCTGTCCACCGGCGATGAGTTGATCGAGCCCGGCCTGCCCCTCGGCCCAGGGCAGATCTACAACAGCAACCGTCGCGTGCTGTGCAGTTGGCTGGAGCGCCTGGGATGCGAAGTGATCGATGCGGGCATTCTTCCCGATGACCTGGACCAGACGCGCACGTGTCTGGCGGGCCTGGGCGCGGTTGACTTGATTCTGTCGACCGGCGGTGTGTCGGTGGGCGAGGCGGATTTTCTCGGCATTGCCCTGCGTGAAGAAGGCGAGCTGGCCTTGTGGAAGCTCGCGATCAAACCGGGCAAGCCGCTGACCTTCGGCCATTTCCGTGGCGTGCCGGTGATCGGCCTGCCGGGCAATCCGGCGTCGACGCTGGTGACGTTTGCCCTGTTGGCACGCCCCTATCTGCTGCGCCGCCAAGGTGTGGCGGAGGTCGAGCCGCTGCGGTTCGAGGTGCCGGCGGGGTTCGTCTGGCCCAAACCGGGCAACCGCCGCGAATATTTGCGCGGGCGCATCGAGCAGGGCAAGGCGGTCATCTATCGCAACCAGAGCTCCGGCGTGCTGCGCAGCGCGGCGTGGGCGCAAGGGTTGGTGGAGGTGCTGGAAGGGACGACGCTGGCGATGGGCGACCGGGTGAATTTCATTCCCCTGAGCGAAGTCCTGAACTGAAGCCGATCTGAATGTGGGAGGGGCAAGCCCCCTCCCACATTTGGATTGTTGTTTGTCTGGGGCTACTCAGTAGTCGTCGCCACGCTCGGTGACATCGCGCTCGACCGGCGCGGCGTGCGGGTCATATCCCTGTGGAAACTTGCCCTTCAGCGTCCAGGCAAACGCAATGATCTCGGCGATCGTGCGGTACAACTCTTCCGGGATACTGTCGCCCAGTTCCATGCGCGCCAGCAGCTTCACCAGCTCGGCGTTTTCATAGATGGGCACTTCGTTTTCCCGCGCCAGCTTGAGGATCGCTTCGGCCAGGGCATCGTCGCCCTTGGCGGTCAGGGTTGGCGCTTGTTGGCCGTCATACTTGAGGGCGATGGCCTGGCGCGGTGGGTTGGCGTTGTTCATGCGGTTTCGTCCACCCAGCGTTGCTCCAATCCGGTTTTCGGCCCGCGTGGCGGCGTGCCGAGGTGGCAGTCGAGGTCGCCGACATTGATGCCCGACGTCACCAGGCGCTCGCGCAAACTGCCCAAGTGACTTTCGATCAAACTGGCGGTGAACGGTCGCGTCGCCCACAACTGGCTCGACAGTTTGCCCTGCGACAACTGCGCCTGGACCTGCAAGGGCCCCAGCGGCTCCATGTCGAAGGCCAGTTCCACGCGCCAGAGCATCTGCTTGGGGTCTTTTTTGTCCTTGCGTTCAGGCTGGTCCTTGTCCTGCGCGGGCTCTTCGCGCTGGAACTTGACCTGCAGCGGCACGATGTCCTGCAGGGTCCGCATGGGGATTTCCAGCTGCCAGGTGGTTTGCAGGCGGCCGTCGGCGGTGGTGCCGGTCTGTTCCAGGCTCGACAGCTGATGGCTCTGTAACCGCGAGATGGCCCCGGCGGCCAGGCGCAGCAGGTTTTCCAGGTCGCCTTCGCCTTCCAGGCGTTGCATCAGCCGTTCCGGCAATGGAAAACCGGCGGGTGCCTGGCGGGCGCTGATCTGCCCGAGGGTGTTCAGCGGGCTGCGCACGAAGTTGGGCAGTATCTGGGCCAGGGTGTTGGCGGCGAGGATGGCAGTGAGGTTGGTGCTGACGGGCAGGGCGGGCAGCAGATCGGCGACCAGGCGCAACAGCGCGCCTTTCATATCCAGCGGTGGAATTTGCGGGTTTTGCCCGGCCAGCAACTTGGCTTCAAGAAACGCGCCGCTGTTCTGGATGACTTGCGCCAGCACCTTGGGATTGCTGACCTGTGCCAGGTCGGGCAATGCCGCGAGCAGCCGCGTGGCGGCCGAGCGCAGTTCGACGGACGTACTGTCGTCCTGGGGCAGGCGTTGCAACGCGGTGAACACCGCATCCAACGAGCCCTGGCGACTTTGCTGGGTGGCGAGTTGCTGGGTCACGGCCAGTTGATCCTTGAGCCCGCTCAAGGGCACAAAGTTCAGGGTCTGCGTGTCCTGTACCACGGCGCTGAGCAGGCTGCCGACGCGTAGCGGTTGCGGGCTTTCCAGGGTCAGGGTCGTGCCGGCCAGGGCGCTGTTGAGGACTGTCACCAACGAACGGTAGATCGTCGGTTGCGTGGTGCCTTGGGGCAGCGCTTGGCTGGTCAGGACTTTGGCTTGCAGCAAGGTGCCCGCCGGCATTTGTGTGGTGTCGATGTGGGTGAGGGCGGCGACGTTGGCGCTCAAGGCCTGCTGCAGGCTGAGGGTCAGGTTACCGGCGGACGTCTGGCTCACCGCCACATTGCTGCCCAGCGGCAAGGGTTGCGGGCTGCTGGCCTGCACCAGCGTCTGGCGGCCACCGTCGAGGGTCAATTTGAGCAGCAACTGAAAGGCTTCGCCGCCTTGTTTAAGTGCGATGACTTCGGCGTTCGCGGTTTTTCCCGGGTCGATCAAGCCGATCTGCGGCTCCAGCAGTTTCAGCAACTCACCGGTTGCTGGCGCCGGCGCAGGGGCCGGCCCGGCTGTCGGGGCAGGAGAAAGCGTAGGAAGGTTGATCTCACCGGTCATCGTGCGTGTCGTCTCAGGGGAAATAGCCCTCTTTAGCGTAGGGCATCGCATGTATAATGCGGCCCGTCTGCCATGAGAGCGGTAAAAACCTCACAACTATTTGATCCAGCTCTCTAAAATCGGTCGCCAAAGCCGTTATTGTGCTCCTTTCTATAACGGCCGCAGCACCGCCGACTTGAACCGTAAAGGCCCGCGATCTTTTGACCAGCCCTCTTCTTGAAGCCGTAGCGCTTGCCTGTGAACGCGACCTGCGCCTGCTGTTCGAGCACCTCGACCTGCGCCTGGCGGGCGGTGACATGGTGCAGATCAGCGGGCCCAACGGCAGCGGCAAGACTAGCCTCCTGCGTTTGCTGGCCGGGTTGATGCAGCCCACGGCGGGCGAAGTGCGGCTCAACGGCAAGCCCCTGAACGAACAACGCACCGAGCTGGCCCGCAACCTCACCTGGATCGGCCACGCCGCCGGGATCAAAGACGTGCTCAGCGCCGAGGAAAACCTCAGTTGGCTCAGCGCCCTGCATCATCCGGCCAGCCGCGAGGCGATCTGGCAGGCACTCGCCGCCGTCGGCCTCAAGGGCTTCGAAGATGTGCCCTGTCACACCTTGTCGGCCGGCCAGCAGCGCCGCGTGGCCCTGGCGCGCCTGTATCTGCCCGGCCCGCCGCTGTGGATTCTCGACGAACCCTTCACCGCCCTCGACAAACAAGGCGTCGCCCAGTTGGAAGAACACCTGGCGCGGCATTGTGAGCAGGGCGGCCTCGTCGTGCTGACGACGCACCACAGCCTGACGCGCCTGCCCGCCGGTTACCGCGAGCTGGACCTGGGGCGGTGGTCGGTATGAGTGTGTTCGCGCTGTTGGTGGCCCGCGAGGCGCGGCTGTTGTGCCGGCGCCCGGCCGAACTGGCCAATCCGCTGGTGTTCTTTGCGATTGTCATCGCGTTGTTCCCGCTGGCGGTCGGCCCCGAGACTAAACTGTTGCAAACCTTGTCTCCGGGACTGGTGTGGGTGGCGGCCCTTTTGTCCGTGCTGCTCTCGCTGGACGGGCTGTTTCGCAGTGATTTCGAGGACGGTTCCCTGGAACAGTGGGTCCTTTC
Organism: Pseudomonas sp. Y39-6; assembly: GCF_023651955.1. NCBI lineage: Bacteria > Pseudomonadati > Pseudomonadota > Gammaproteobacteria > Pseudomonadales > Pseudomonadaceae > Pseudomonas > Pseudomonas sp. Y39-6. The sequence continues at coordinate 2,084,440 of NZ_CP069594.1, forward strand.
GTCGCACCCCCTGCCACTTCTGGTATTGGCCAAGGTACTGGCACACTGGGCGTTTTCCGGCCTGGCGCTGGTGTTGCTCTCGCCGTTGCTGGCAATGATGCTAGGGTTGCCCAGTGAATGCCTGCCGGTATTGCTCATGTCCTTGTTGCTCGGCACGCCGGCGCTCAGCCTGTTGGGAGCGGTGGGCGCGGCGCTGACGGTGGGTTTGAAACGCGGCGGCCTGCTGCTGGCCTTGTTGATTCTGCCTTTGTATATCCCGGTGTTGATCCTCGGCAGCGGCGCTTTGCAAGCCGCGCTCATGGGCATGCCGGCGACCGGTTACCTCCTGTGGCTTGGCAGCCTGACCGCCCTGGCGGTAACCCTGACACCCTTTGCCATAGCCGCCGGCCTGAAGATCAGCGTCGGCGAATAATGAAGTCGGGTTACGCGTAACCCGTTCTTCAACATAAGAAAGACCCTACGCTTCTTGCAAACACAAGACGCAACCGTGATGGAAACAGCAATGAACTGGACCTGGTTTCACAAGCTCGGCTCGCCCAAATGGTTTTACGGCATCAGCGGCAAGCTGCTGCCGTGGTTGAGCATCGCCGCCGTAGTGCTGATCGGCCTCGGCCTGGTCTGGGGCCTGGCCTTCGCGCCGCCGGATTACCAGCAGGGCAACAGCTTTCGCATCATCTATATCCACGTGCCTACCGCAATGCTGGCTCAGTCCTGCTACGTGATGCTGGCGGTGTGCGGCATCGTCGGCCTGGTGTGGAAGATGAAACTCGCGGACGTCGCCCTGCAATGCGCCGCGCCCATCGGTGCGTGGATGACCGCCGTGTCGCTGGTCACCGGCGCGATCTGGGGCAAACCCACCTGGGGCTCGTGGTGGGTGTGGGATGCACGACTAACGTCCATGTTGATCCTGCTGTTTCTGTACTTCGGTCTGATTGCCCTGGGCAACGCGATCAGCAATCGTGACAGCGCCGCCAAGGCCTGTGCGGTGCTGGCGATTGTCGGTGTGATCAACATCCCGATCATCAAATACTCGGTGGAGTGGTGGAACACCCTGCACCAGGGCGCCACCTTCACCCTCACCGAAAAACCGGCGATGCCCGTGGAAATGTGGGCGCCGCTGTTGCTGATGGTGCTGGGGTTCTACTGCTTCTTCGGCGCTGTGCTGCTGATGCGGATGCGCCTTGAAGTGCTCAAGCGTGAAGCACGCGCCAGTTGGGTCAAGGCCGAAGTGCAGAGCAGCCTGGGAGCGCGTGGATGAGTTTTGCTTCTTTCAGTGATTTTCTCGCCATGGGCCACCATGGCCTGTATGTCTGGACGGCCTATGGCATCTGCCTGGCGGTACTGGCCCTCAACGTTGCCGTGCCGATCCTGGCCCGCAAGCGTTACCTGCAACAAGAGGCGCGTCGTCTGCGCCGGGAGACCGAAAAGTGAATCCGCTGCGTAGAAAGCGTCTGTTGATCATCCTTGCCATTCTGGCCGGCGTCGGTATTGCCGTGGGCCTGGCGATGAGCGCCCTGCGGGAGAACATCAACCTGTTCTACACCCCAACCCAGATCGCCAACGGCGAAGCACCGCTGGACACGCGCATCCGCGCCGGCGGCATGGTGGAGAAGGGCTCGTTGAAACGCTCCGGCGATTCTCTCGACGTCACCTTCGTGGTCACCGACTTCAACAAGGCCGTGACCATTACGTATCGCGGCATCCTCCCGGACCTGTTCCGCGAAGGCCAGGGCATCGTCGCCCTGGGCAAACTGAATGCCGATGGCGTGGTGGTGGCCGATGAAGTACTGGCCAAGCACGATGAGAAATACATGCCGCCGGAAGTCACCAAAGCGTTGAAAGACAGCGGCCAAACCGCTCCAACTCCAGCCAAGGAGGGCTAAGTGATGACGTCCGCACTGTTTATTCCGGAGCTGGGCCATTTGGCGATGATCCTCGCCCTGTGCTTCGCCATCGTCCAGGCCGTGGTGCCGTTGCTCGGCGCGTGGCGCGGCGACCGCCTGTGGATGAGCCTGGCGCAGCCGGCCGCCTGGGGCCAGTTTGCCTTCCTGGTGTTCGCGTTCGGTTGCCTGACCTACGCCTTTATGACCGACGATTTTTCCGTCGCCTATGTGGCCAGCAACTCCAACAGCGCCTTGCCCTGGTATTACAAGTTCAGCGCCGTGTGGGGCGCCCACGAAGGTTCGCTGCTGTTGTGGGCCCTGATCCTCGGCGGTTGGACCTTCGCCGTGTCGATCTTCTCCCGGCAACTGCCGCAAGTCATGCTGGCCAGGGTGCTGGCAGTGATGGGCATGATCAGCGTCGGCTTCCTGCTATTCCTGATCATGACTTCCAACCCGTTCAGCCGCATCTTGCCGCAGATTCCGGTGGACGGGCATGACCTCAACCCGCTGCTGCAGGACATCGGCCTGATCGTCCACCCGCCGATGCTCTACATGGGCTACGTCGGTTTCTCCGTGGCCTTCGCCTTCGCCATCGCCGCGTTGCTCGGCGGGCGCCTCGATGCGGCCTGGGCGCGCTGGTCGCGGCCATGGACCATCGTCGCCTGGGCCTTCCTTGGCATCGGGATCACCCTGGGTTCGTGGTGGGCCTATTACGAGCTCGGCTGGGGCGGCTGGTGGTTCTGGGACCCGGTGGAAAACGCGTCCTTCATGCCATGGCTGGTGGGTACGGCGCTGATTCACTCGCTGGCCGTCACGGAAAAACGCGGTGTGTTCAAGAGTTGGACGGTGTTGCTGGCCATCGCGGCGTTTTCCCTCAGCCTGCTCGGCACTTTCCTCGTGCGTTCGGGCGTGCTGACTTCGGTTCACGCGTTTGCGTCCGACCCTGCCCGCGGTGTGTTCATCCTGATGTTCCTGCTGTGTGTGGTCGGCGGTTCCCTGACCCTGTTTGCCCTGCGCGCGCCGGTGGTCAAGAGCCAGGTCGGCTTCAACCTGTGGTCGCGGGAAACCCTGTTGCTGGGCAACAACCTCGTGCTGGTGGTGGCCGCGTCGATGATCCTGCTCGGCACCCTGTACCCGCTGGTGCTGGATGCGCTGACCGGTGCCAAGCTGTCGGTCGGCCCGCCGTATTTCAACGCCTTGTTCATTCCGTTGATGGGCTTGTTGATGGTGGTAATGGCCGTCGGCGTGCTGGTGCGCTGGAAAGACACCCCGGTGAAATGGCTGGTGGGCATGCTAACCCCGGTGCTGCTGGGCAGCGCCGCCTTGGCCGTGATCGCCGGTATCGCTTATGGCGACTTCAACTGGGCGGTCCTCGCCACGTTCATGCTCGCCGCCTGGGTATTGCTGGCCGGCATGCGCGACATCGTCGACAAGACCCGTCACAAAGGCCTGATCAAAGGCCTGCCCACCCTGACCCGCAGCTATTGGGGCATGCAGATTGCGCACATCGGCATCGCCGTGTGTGCCCTCGGCGTGGTGCTCTCCAGCCAGAACAGCGCCGAGCGTGACCTGCGCCTGGCCCCCGGCGAGTCCATGGACCTGGCCGGTTACCACTTCATCTTCGAAGGCGCCAAGCACTTCGAAGGGCCGAACTTCACGTCCGACAAAGGCACCGTGCGCGTAATCCGCAACGGTAAGGAAGTCGCCGTGCTGCACCCGGAAAAACGCTTGTACACCGTGCAGAGTTCGATGATGACCGAAGCCGGGATCGACGGCGGTTTCACCCGTGACCTTTACGTCGCCCTGGGTGAGCCGCTGGGCGAAGGTGCCTGGGCGGTGCGCGTGCATGTCAAACCGTTCGTGCGCTGGATCTGGTTCGGCGGTTTGCTCACCGGTCTGGGTGGTGTGCTCGCGGCGCTGGACCGGCGCTATCGGGTCAAGGTCAAGAGCCGGGTGCGTGAAGCCCTGGGCCTGCAAGGAGCGGCGGTATGAAGCGTTGGTTGATGGTCGTGCCGCTGGCATTGTTTCTGCTGGTGGCGGTGTTCCTGTATCGCGGGTTGTACCTGGACCCGGCCGAGTTGCCCTCGGCCATGATCGGCAAGCCGTTCCCGGCGTTTTCCCTGCCGACGGTGCAGGGCGACAAGACCCTGACCCAGGCCGATTTGCTGGGCAAACCGGCGCTGGTCAACGTGTGGGGCACCTGGTGCATTTCCTGCCGCGTAGAACACCCGGTGCTGAACAAACTCGCCGAGAACGGCGTGGTGATCTACGGCATCAACTACAAGGACGACAATGCGGCGGCCTTGAAGTGGCTGGCGGAATTCCACAACCCGTACCAGCTGGATATCCGCGATGAAGACGGCAACCTGGGGTTGAATCTCGGCGTCTACGGCGCCCCGGAAACCTTCTTTATCGATGCCAAGGGCGTGATCCGCGACAAGTATGTCGGCGTCATCGATGAAGTGGTCTGGCGCGAACAACTGGCCGCCAAGTATCAGGCCCTGGTCGACGAGGCCAAGCCATGAAGCGCTGGTTAGCTGCTGCCGTATTGGCCCTGGGCCTGGCGGGCGTGGCCCACGCCGCCATCGACACCTACGAATTCGCCAACGACGCCGAGCGTGAGCGTTTTCGCGAACTGACCAAGGAACTGCGCTGCCCCAAGTGCCAGAACCAGGACATCGCCGACTCCAACGCGCCCATCGCCGCCGACCTGCGCAAAGAGATCTTCCGCATGTTGGGGGAGGGCAAGGACAACCAGCAGATCATCGACTTCATGGTCGACCGCTACGGCGATTTCGTGCGCTACAAACCGGCCCTCACCGGCAAGACCGCACTGCTCTGGTTCGGCCCCGCCGGGCTGCTGCTGGCTGGCATGGTGGTGATGGTGGTGATCGTCCGCCGTCGCCGCGCCGCGCCTACCGATGGTTCCGACGCGCTATCCCCCGACGAGCGCCAACGCCTCGACCAATTGCTGGACACCAAGACTGATGATTGATTTCTGGCTCGCAGCCGGTTTGCTGCTTCTGATTGCCCTGAGTTTCCTGTTGATCCCTGTGTTGCGCGGCCGTCGTGCCCAGCGCGAAGAGGATCGCACCGCGCTGAACGTGGCGCTGTATCAAGAACGCGTGGCCGAACTGCAAACCCAGCAGGACGAAGGCGTGCTCAACGCCACGCAACTCGACACCGGCCGCGCCGAAGCCGCGCGCGAATTGCTGGCCGACACCGAAGGCGTGGAAAAGCCCCGCGAATCGCGTCTGGGCAAACCGCTGCCGTTGCTCGCAGCGGTTTTAGTGCCTGTGCTGGGCATTGGCTTGTATCTGCACTTCGGTGCCAGCGACAAGGTCGAACTGACCCGCGAATTCTCCCAGCCACCGGTGTCCATGGAAGACATGACCCACCGCCTGGAACGCGCCGCCGCCGCCCAGCCGGATTCGGCAGAAGGCTTGTACTTCCTCGGTCGCGCCTACATGGCCCAGGACCGCTCTGCCGATGCCGCCAAGGTCTTCGAGCGCACCGTGGCCCTGGCCGGGCGCCAGCCGGAGCTGTTGGGCCAGTGGGCCCAGGCCCAGTACTTCGCCGACAACAAGCAGTGGTCGTCCAAGGTCCAGGCCCTGACCGACGAAGCCCTCAAGCTCGACCCGCGAGAAGTCACCAGCCTCGGTCTGCTTGGCATCGCGGCCTTTGAAGGCCAGCGCTACCAGGAGGCGATCGATTACTGGAGCCGCCTGCTGGCGCAACTGCCGCCCGAAGACAACTCCCGCGTCGCCCTGCAAGGCGGGATCGACCGCGCGGCAGAGCGGCTGAAAGCGAGCGGTGGCACCGTCGCCCAAAAAGCCGTGATGAAAGTGCGCGTGGACCTCTCCGCCGACATCAAGGCCAAGGCCCTGCCAAGCGACAGCGTGTTCATCTTCGCTCGCGCTGTCTCCGGCCCGCCGGCGCCGCTGGCGGCCAAGCGTGTGACCGTCGCCGACCTGCCGGTCACCGTCGAACTGGGCGATGCCGACGCAATGATGCCGCAGTTGAAACTGTCCAACTTCCCCGAAGTCCAACTGGTTGCGCGCATATCCCGGGCCGGTAAACCGACCAGTGGCGAGTGGATCGGCCGCAGCCAACCCTTGGCCAGCACTACCACTGCGCTGCAGCAGCTGACCATCGACAGTCCGGACAAGTAATTCGAGGAAACGCCTATGACCGCCCTTGCACGCATCACCCTGCTCAGCCTGGTATTGGGCTTGAGCGCTTGTGCGGTCCACCGCCCACCTCCGGCACCCACCGGCCCGACCATTCCCCCATCGGGCCCCTCGACCAAGCCAGCCACCAGGCCCTCCAGCCCGGTCACCGCACCCGCGAAAGCGCCACCGAGCAAGTCGCCGACCTTCGCCCCGCCACCCGGCGCGGCCAGCCACTGGGACGGCAAGATGCAGGTGTATGTGCTGGAAGACCAGCCCGACACCTTCTACCGCCAGCGCACCTACTACCGCTGGAGCAACGGCTGGAGCCGCTCCATCAGCCCGGACGGGCCGTGGGAAGAGACCGACGTGCATGGCGTACCGCCGGGGTTGAGCAAGCAGTACGCGCAGTGACAGAAGGCGACCTTTGGGTCGCCTTTTTCATGCCTGCAGTGTGGTCCTTCAAACGCTGGAGATCCAATGCCGGGGCCGGACTTGTCCGAGATAGAGGTCTGTCAGATAAAAATGATTTCCGAACTCAGCGCCATGAGTCCGTCATAGGCTGATGGCGTCATTCGGCGGATCTTCATCCTTACTCTCAACAAGTGCCGTTCGATAAAAGATTGTGCTGTCTTCGCACTTTCCACACGGACTGCCGCCATTCGCCCCTAGACGGACAGTTTGGGTGAAAAAATCGGCTCGACACCTACAAGCTGCTGGCGCGGCGTTGCTGCTTTCTTCGCCTTGTAGGACGGACCCTGTAGCGAGCAGGTAGGTATGAATGCCACCTCTGCGGACACGTACTTGGTGACCAGGGAATTGAGTTTCAGACAAGGCGAAAACTACTGCGATGGCATGGCGGAAAACCGCGCCTGTACTGCTGAAGGGCTGGGTCACATTGATTTCGTGATACTCGCACTTGAACTCCGCAGGATGGCGATCTGCGACACGCCCGCAATATCCGTATTGATTGAGACGGCGGCTGGTCAGCGAGCCGAGGAGGCCTGCGCGCCACAGTACGCCTACCGTAAAGGTAGGGCGAGATGAGCGAGGGGTAACTGCAAACCTGTAATTATGCTGCCCGGTAGCTCATAAGTTGAAGTTTGAGATTGCCCGTCAGGGGATGGTTGATGCGGTGTTGGGGATGTAACTCCATTAAATGAGAGGTTTCACTCAATAAAAAAGGAAGTTTCTATGTGTTGCCTACTTTTGTTGGAGTAGGAAGGAGGTCTTTTTTTAAACTTGGCGGTTGGCTCATAGTTGGTTCGTAGCGGATGGCAAGGCTCTAAGTCGCATGTTTCATAGGTTTGTTGGAAATAATTGATTTGTGGATTGACATGTGTGGCGTGATGCTAATAATTTTGTGTGCAATGCCTTTTTAAAGGCGGGTTGAAATTCATTTGTTATAAAAACAAGGATAATTATATGAGTGTTCAGAATCCGATCGGCGCGGGATCAAATGAAAGATCTACTCGTGGTGAAATATATAAAGTGTGCGAGGCTGGTTATAATGAAATCGCAAATGCGATAGTGCGGCACTCTGCCCTACGTGAGCTTGAGTCGTTTGGGAAAATTATTTCCGATAAGCCACTAAGTCATCCAGAAAGGGCTCTATTTTTTGCAACTATTTGGGCTTTCTTCAAGGATGTTCCGGCTGGAATCGTCGCATTGGCTGCGCGCGTTACGGATGAATGGATTAAAGAAGATATGTGGCACGGCACGGCTAAAGCCGCGCATATTCTTTACGCATCCGTGGATGAATACGGTCTACATCAACATAGCAAGCATATGTTGCCAACCCATCATCAAATGTTCAAACAACTGACCACTCACCTGGGACTTTCCGATGCTGAGCTGTTCAATCCTCACTACATTCTTCCTGAGGGCACCGCCATGGGTAATAATACCCATCGAATGTACCGTTCTGAGTTTTTAGGTGAGGCATTGGGTTTTCATTTGGCGTCAGAAATGACTTCCTCACGAGAGTTTCAGTTTTTCCTGAAAGGATTTCAAAAATATGCCGGCGAATATGGTCTGGTCGACGAAGATGACCCCGTTTTGGCATTCTTTGCGATTCATTGTGAGGTTGAACCTATGCATGTCGCGACCGGGCGCGAAATCATGATTTCGTACTTGGAGAAAAATCCAACTATTGCCCCGCATGCAATGCGCGGGGCGATGGCATTTATGGATGGGTTCGAGCAAATGTTTGCCGCTTTGAATCGGCGGCTGGCCTGAAAATCGAACTTCTGATAGTGAAGGACATTATTATGAGTCGGTCTTATGAGTGCCAGATTTGCCACTACGTTTATTCAGAGTCTTCAGGCGAGGCTCTAGTCGATATAGAACCCGGCACGACTTGGGATGAGATTGGGGAGGCGTTTCAATGCCCGCACTGCCAAGCGAAGAAAAAGCTGTTTATTGAGGTTCTGAGTTAGATGCAGGGTTTTCTGAGTTCGATGGTATTCGCCACAATGCTTTCCATAGGTTTTGGACCGATAGCCTTGATCATCCTGAGGCAGTCCATCGCCTGTGGCTTTCGCGGCGCACTACCTGGGGCTCTAGGTGCGGCAGTTGCAGATGCGGTTTTTGCGGCTGTCGCATTTTATGGTTTGCAGACAATCAAGGCATTTTGGCTAGCCAATAACCGTCTGTTGACCTGGGTGGCAATTGCTTACCTGTTTTATCTGGGGGGCATTACATTTGCAAAACATACAGCTGTGGCACAAGTAAAAACGACAGCAGGATTTATCCCGGTCTTTTTACTGACGCTAATGAACCCACTCACTATCGTAGCGATCTCCTCCTATGTGATTGCCAGCGGCACGCTGTTTGAGGGGCTCGGGCTCTACCTGAGTCTGGCGGGTTTTCTGGTGGGTTCATTTTTAGGTCAGATGTTATATGCGCTGGGTGGCAGCCTCATCAGGACTGCGCTGATCGATAATCCTGATCTTGATGTGATCAATCGTATCAGCGGTGGACTATTGATTGGCTTTGCGGTGTGGCAATGCGCGCGCGTTTTGTCTGGAGGCTGACCCTCTGCCTTCCGGGAAACCGTGCACAGTTCCTGCACCCGAACATGAAAGCGCCTACGCGCACGCCTGACCGAGTGCATAGCGCGTCACAATCCGATACTGTGGCCGCCGCCGTGAAACGTAGTCGGTCATGCAACAAATCTGCAGACAAGCGAAGAGGGTGTATTGATGGCGGGCAGGTTGATCTATCTCATCGGGCCATCGGGTTCGGGCAAGGACAGCCTGTTGGACGCTGCACGACCACGTTTGGCCGAGCGTGGCTGCCGCATTGTGCGTCGGGTGATTACCCGCTCGGCGGAAGCGGTGGGCGAGGCGGCACAGGGGGTGAGCGCCGAGCAGTTTGTCGCGATGCAAGCCGAGGGCGCGTTTGCGTTGAGTTGGCAGGCCAATGGGTTGTCCTATGGCATACCCACGGACATCGACGCATGGCTGGCGGCGGGGGAGGATGTGCTGGTCAACGGCTCCCGTGCCCACCTGGCGCAGGCCCGCGAGCGTTACCCGGCGTTGCTGGTGGTGTTGCTGAGTGTCGATCAGGCGGCGCTGCGCCAGCGCTTGCTGGCGCGGGGGCGTGAGTCGGTGGCGGATATCGATGCGCGCCTGGCGCGTAATGCACGGTTTACGGCGCAGTTGCTGGCCGGCATGGGGGCGGGGTTGCTCGTGCTGGATAACTCCGGCCCGCTGGAGCATACGGTCGAGTGTTTGCTGCGCTACCTGGACCCGTCAGCGCGTTGACAACCGTTCCACATACTCCACAAACGCCCGCGCCTTGGCACTCGCCATCCGCCCTGTCGGAAACACCGCCCATAAGTCCCGCGCCGGCAAATGCCAGTCGGTCAGCACCGGCTTCACCGCGCCACTGGCCAGTTCCGGCGCGAACATCCAGGCCGATGCCAGGGTCAGGCCCAAGTGGTTCAGCACAGCCGCGCGCACCCCTTCCGCCGCTGTGATGTGCAAGCGGCCATGGACGACGATCGGGTATTCGCGGGCGTCTCGGGTAAATGTCCAGCGCGCGCCCTCGCCCTGGGTGTAGATGACCGCCTGGTGTCGCAGCAGATCGACTGGCGTGGCGGGTTCGCCGAAGCGTTCGAAGTAGGCCGGGGTGCCCAGGATATGGCAGGGCGACGCCCCGATCTTGCGTGCGGTCAGCCCCGAATCGCTCAGGTTGCCCATGCGCAGGGCGACGTCGATGCCTTCTTCCACCAGATTGAGGCTGTGGTCGTCGAGTACTACATCGATGTTCAACCCAGGGTACTGCTCCAGGAACGGCCCCAGGTGCGGAAGGATATGCAGGCTGGCGAAGGTCACGGCGGCGCTGATGCGCAAGTTACCCGACAGCCCGGCGCCCGCGCTGCGGGCAGCGTCGTCGGCCTCGTTGGCCTCATCGATGGCGCGCTTGGCTTTTTCGAAATACGCCAGGCCCGCTTCGGTCGGCGTCAGGCCCCTGGTTGAGCGCATTACCAAGCGCACCGCCAGGCGCGCTTCCAACTGCGCGACGCTCTTCGACACCGCGGGCTGGCCGATGCCCAGGCGTTTGGCGGCGGCGGAGAACGAGCCGGTTTCGACAACGTGGACGAAGGTTTCCATGGCGGTCAGGCGGTCCATCGGGTGTCCCTTGCTTGTGATTGAGCGCATCGCGACGCAGTACGGCGCAAAGCCTACGGGGAATGGCTATGGCTTGTCACCCGCTCCCAGGCGGGGTTTATCGCCGTGAAGAAGCTTAAGTGGATATGTCTTTGTCTGGCGGGAATTGAAGTAAGCCAGTGACGGGTATTTGTTTAGAATTTGTTTTTTTATTGTAAAAGCAACCCGGTATTGGTGAGTCGGTTGTGTGGTTGGATGTTTAAATTGCAAATAAAATCCTGGTTGTCTGACTGCATGTTACGCAGCGTGTGGTTGTTTCAGCTGAAACTAAAATAGTGTTGGTCCGCTATTTTTCACTGTGCGAGATTATCGGCGATAACGATGAGCCTGGTTTAACGCGGCTCGCGGTTATTGATACTTAATCTCCGGATCGATTCGATTCGGTGTTCTTGTGTATTCATTAATAATACGAGTGCCGCACAATGAATGGACCTGATCTGTTTTCTGTAACTTCCCGCATGGGGTTTCCGATATCGGACCCCGGCCCGTTTGGTGCCGGGGCCTCGAAGAAACCGTCGTTTACGACGGACCAGGCGGCCAAACAAATCACGCGGGAAAATCATCGTTTCCGTGACCGTAACGGCGATCAGAAGATCGACTTGCACTACACGGTCGACGCGAGTTTCACCGCCCAGCAGAAACAGCGCGTGCACCAGGCAGTGCAAGCCTGGCAGGATGTGGCCAATATCAGTTTCCGCGAGCAGTCAAACGGTACGGACGGAGCGCTCAGTATCCACAACAACCCTCGCGGCGACCGGGGGGTTGCCGACTTGCCTCATGGTTCCACGAATCGGACAGCAGCCACGATCGGCACCCGGGGCGGGGCGGCTTCGCCTGCGCTGGGCAGTCACTTTTCGGTCACGGCTATTCATGAAATCGGTCACGCTATTGGCCTGCAACATCCGGGACGCTATAACGGCGACGGTGCCAACTACCAAAACGGCGCGGTCTACGCGCAGGACACCAAGGCACGCACCGTGATGAGTTACTGGTCGGAACGCCATCAATCCGGTCATGACTTCAGATCGCTCAATCCGTCTGCCCCGATGATGGACGATATCGCCGCGGCGCAACGCTTGTATGGCGCCAACCACCAGACCCGCAAGACCGACACCGTCTATGGTTTCAACTCCAATACCGAGCGCGAAGTGATGAGCCTTACCAGCGCCAGGGACAAACCGGTGTTCTGTGTGTGGGATGGTGGTGGTGTGGATACGCTGGATTTTTCCGGGTTTTCCCAGGATCAGAAGGTCGATCTGAATGCGGAGTCGTTCTCTGACGTGGGCGGCTTGAAGGGCAATGTGTCCGTCGCCAAGGGATGTGTTATTGAAAACGCGATCGGCGGTGCCGGTCGTGATGCCTTGATCGGCAATGATGCGGCCAACCGCCTCAAGGGCGGTGCCGGCGCCGACACGTTGAGGGGCGGCGGCGGCGCGGATACGTTTGTCTACGATAACGTCAGCGACTCCGCCGCACAGAGCCCCGACCTGATCGAGGACTTCACCAGCGGTACCGATAAGATCGACGTCTCGGGTGCGTTAAAAGCGGCAGGTGTGCGCGCCCTGGTGTTTACCGATCGGTTCAGCGGCCGCGCCGGTGAAGCGGTGCTCAAACACGATGCCAGTACGGGGGGGGCGAGCCTGGCCATTGATCTGAAGGGGACGGGCAACGCGGACATGGTGATCAACAGCAAGGGGCAGATCAAGCCTGGCGATGTACGGTGGGATGGGTCGCAGCCTGAAGTTCAGTCTGTGCCGACGCCAGCCCCAACTCCGACTCCAGCTCCAACCCCAACCCCAACCCCAACCCCAACCCCGCCGCCGGGTGAAACCCCAAACGGGCCGTCCGTACTGATCGAAATGCTTGCCAAGACGCTGTCAGCGTTCGTGTTACAGCTGCTGCAGATTATCGCCCCATCGTCCAGTGGCAGGCCGCGCTCGTAACCCCACCCACGATCCCGAGGCATCATGCCGTCAGGCAGTGACCGCCGAAGTGTGGCGCGAAGCACTGAGAAAGCGCAGCAGCGCCACCAGCGGGAACGCACTGCCCACCAGCATCACGCCCAGCCAGCCGCCGTGTTCGTACACGCTGCTGGCAATCGCCGAGCCGAAGGCACCGCCGATGAAGATGCTGGTCATGTACAGCGCGTTCAGGCGGCTGCGGCTGTTGGCGTCGAGGGCGTAGATGGCGCGTTGGCCGAGGACCATGTTCATCTGCACGCAGAAGTCGAGGACCACGCCGGTCACCGCCAGGCCGATCACGCTGTACAGCGGGTGGACGAAGGCCGGCAGGAAGCTCAACACCGCAAACACCATGGCCAGCAGTGACGCGCGGTGGGTGTGGCCGGCATCGGCCAGGCGCCCGGCGATGGGCGCGGCGATGGCGCCGATGGCACCGACCAGGGCGAAGATCGCGATCTGGGTCTGGCTCAGGCCATGGTTGCGCACCAACTCCAGCGGCGCGGCGGTCCAGAACAGGCTGAAGGTGGCAAACATGCAACCTTGATAAAAGGCGCGCTGGCGCAACAGCGGTTGTTCACGCAGCAGGGTGCCGAGGGAACGCAACAACTGGCCATAGCTGGCGCTGTGGTCGGGCTGGCGCTTGGGGATGGTCATCAGCAAGACCACGCTGATAACGGCCATCAACGCGGCGGCGGCCATGAACATCGCGCGCCAGCCGAAATGGTCGGCGACCACACTGGACACCGGCCGCGCCAGCAGGATGCCCAGCAACAGGCCGCCCATGATGCTGCCGACCACGCGGCCACGGGACTCGGCAGGTGCCAGGTGCGCCGCCAGTGGGATCAGGATCTGCACCGACACCGAGCTGAAACCGATCAACAACGACACCAGCAGGAACAGGTTCGGTTGCTCGGTAAACGCCGCACCCAGCAGGCTGGCGATGGCGATCACGGTGGTGCTGATCATCAGCTTGCGGTTTTCCAGCAAGTCGCCCAGGGGCACCAGGAAGAACAGGCCCAGGGCGTAGCCGATTTGCGTCAGCGATACGATCAGGCTGGCCATGGCGGGCGTCAGGCCGATGTCCGGCGCGATCAGCTCGATGATCGGTTGCGCGTAGTAGATGTTGGCGACGATGGCGCCGCAGCAAAACGCAAACAGCATCACCATCCCGCGGGTCATGGTGCTCGTAGCGTGGGGAGTAGCGTTCATGGTGTTCTCATAAAAGCGAAGGAAGATGGCGAGCGAGAGTAAAGACAAGACACTGCGACGAGTAGGCTGTTAGCGGTGATAACACTCATGCCGTGAAATGATGACTGAAGCCTTGGCGTTGGCTTCGAACGCCCATGATACATGCAGACGCACCGGCCGAAACAGGCGACCCGGCGGCCTGACGATCACGCTTGGCATCAAACGAATGTGGGGGCGGGCTTGCCTGCAATGCGGACACCCCGGTGTATCGGACACACCCGGGCGACGCTATCGCAGGCAAGCCAGCCCCCACATTGGCTCGCGTTTCTTCAGTGCAAGCGGCTTACTGCCCGTTGTAGATCTGGTCGAACACCCCGCCATCGTTGAAGTGGGTTTTCTGCACGGTGCGCCAGTCGCCAAAGGTCTTCTCGACCGACAGGAAGTCGACTTTCGGGAAACGATCGGTGTACTTGGCCAGCACTTTCGGGTCACGCGGGCGCAGGTAGTTGTTGGCCGCGATTTCCTGGCCTTCCGGCGACCACAGGTACTTCAGGTAGTCTTCGGCGACTGCGCGCGTGCCTTTCTTCTCGACCACTTTGTCCACCACCGTGACCGGTGGCTCGGCTTCGGCGGAGACACTTGGGTAGACCACTTCGAACTGATCGCGGCCGAATTCGCGGGCGATCATTTCCGCTTCGTTTTCAAAGGTCACCAGCACATCGCCGATCTGGTTGGTCATGAACGTCGTGGTCGCGGCACGGCCACCGGTGTCCAGCACGGGCGCCTGCTTGAACAGCTTGCCGACAAAGGCCTTGGCCTTGTCTTCGTCACCGCCGTTCTTCAGCACGTAGCCCCAGGCCGACAGGTAGGTGTAGCGACCGTTCCCCGAGGTCTTCGGGTTGGGCACGACCACTTGCACACCATCCTTGAGCAGGTCCGGCCAGTCTTTCAGGGCTTTCGGGTTGCCCTTGCGCACGATAAACACGGTGGCCGAAGTGAACGGCGCGCTGTTGTTCGGCAGGCGGGTAGCCCAGTTGTCCGGCACCAGTTTGCCGTTGTCGACCAGGGCGTTGATGTCGGTGGCCATGTTCATGGTGATTACATCAGCCGGCAGGCCGTCGATCACCGAGCGCGCTTGTTTGCTGGAGCCGCCGAAGGACATCTGCAAGGTCAGCTTGTCGTTCGGGTGCTCGGCTTCCCAGTGTTTCTGGAAGGCGGCGTTGTAGTCCTTGTAGAAATCGCGCATCACGTCGTAGGACACGTTGAGCAGGGTGGTCGGTGCGGCCTGGACGACACCGGCCAATGCAAGGCCGGCGGCCAGAAGAGAGGCGCTAACGAGTTTTTTCACTGCTCATTCCTTGTTGTACGAGAGTAGAGAGAGGCACTTTGCCAGCGACTATAGCCGGGGGGGCACATTCGCTTAAAGATCAAAAAGATCTTTGCTTATTTCAACTTATTAAACAGTGCATTGCCACACCGTGAACAAAACGCCGCGTTCGCGTCATGGGTGTTTTTCTTGCACACCGGGCAGTCCGTTTGCAACTGTTCACCGCGCATGGCGTTGGCCAGTTCGGCGGTGAAGATCCCGGTGGGCACGGCGATGATCGAATAACCGGTGATCATCACCAGGGACGAGATCACCTGGCCCAGCGGGGTCTTGGGCACGATATCGCCGAAGCCCACGGTGGTCAGGGTCACGATCGCCCAGTAGATGCCCTTGGGGATGCTGGTGAAGCCGTTCCCAGGCCCTTCGATCACATACATCAAGGTGCCGAACACCGTCACCAGGGTGCAGACGCTGAGCAGGAACACCACGATCTTCTGCTTGCTGCCGCGCAACGCCGACATCAGGTAGTTGGCCTGCTTGAGGTACGGCCCGAGCTTGAGCACCCGGAAGATGCGCAGCATGCGGATGATGCGGATGATCAACAGGTACTGGGCATCGCTGTAATACAGCGCGAGGATGCCGGGCACGATGGCGAGCAAATCCACCAGGCCATAGAAACTGAAGGCATAGCGCAACGGCTTGGGCGAGCAGTACAGGCGCAGGCCATACTCGATGGCGAAGATGACGGTGAAGCCCCACTCGATGTAGGCCAGCACGGCGGCGTAATTGTCGTGGACTTCCTGGATGCTGTCGAGGATCACCACCACCAGGCTGGCGAGAATGATCAGCAGCAGGGTGCTGTCGAAACGCCGCCCGGCCGGTGTGTCACTCTGGAAAACCATGACATAGAGACGCTGGCGCCAGTCGTTGTTGCTGTCCATCACGTTCGCCCCTATCGAATATCGGGCAAGCCTAGGGGGATTCGAACGGGCTGTCCACGCGGGCTTTGTGCCACATCCGGCGGCTGGCGCGCACCAACCAGCAGGCGAGGATAAAGGGCGCGGTCAACGCGGGCAGGTGCAGCGCGGCAAAACCGGGGGTGAGGATGATCGCCAGGGCGATGCCGGCCAGCGGCAACCCAGGTCGGCGGCGTGTGCCGCTCAGGGCCAGGGCGGCCAGCGCCGGGTTGTAGCTGTGCAGGCCGAGGAGGGCGCCGACGGGCTCGCCCAGCAGCAGGGCGAACAGCACGCCGAGGACGGCGCCGGTCAATGCCCATGCTGCGGCACGGCGGTTGGCCAGGCATAACCCGAGCGCAATCAATGCGCCGGCCAGGGGCTGGTCCAGCAGCAGGATTTGCGCGAGGCCGCTAAAAGGCGCGCTGACGATGCCGAGAGCGTCGGGTTCGCGCAAGGCTACGGCGCTTTCGGCGGCCGCGCCCAGCAGCAGCCAGCCGAGGCCGACAAACGGCGCGGTATAGGCGGGCAAGGCCTCGGGCTGGGTGGTGTGTCGCAGCCATTGTCGGGCCAGGATCGCACTCAGGCCGCCGCAGGCGAGGATCAGCGGCACCACCATGACCGACCAGGCAAAGTGCTGGCTGATCAACAGGCCCAGCAACACACCGTTGTAGCTGTACAGGCCGGCCTGGCGTTCCGCCTTGGGATAGTCGCGGCGCTGGGCCGTGAGCAAGCCGGCGAGACCACCCAGCAGTGCACCGCCGAGCAGGGCTGGAGCGCCGAGCAGGATCGCCAGCAGACATAGCAGACCACACAGCGGCTGGCGCTGCAGGACGATCTGGCTGAAGCCGTTGAGCAGCGCTTCGGCCCAGTCGGGGCAGGAGGGAGTGGGCATTGTTGTGTGATTCAGTGAGAGCGAGTTGTCCTCATCGCAGACTTGCCTGCGATGAGGCCCTGACCGGCGCTAGATCAACGTCTGATCGACCCCGGTTGAGCAACCCGCAGTTTCGGCCCTTGCAGGTCCATCGGGATGCTGAAGGGGGCATTCAACAGGGTGGGCAGCCTCGAGAATCAGAATGGCGCGAAAGTCGTTGACGTTGGTGCGGGTCGGTTCGGTGATGATCAGATCGTCGAGGGCGGCGAAATAGCCGTAGCCATTGTTGTTGTCCAGCTCGTCGCAGGCCGACAGCCCCAGCGCTTCGGCGCGGGCGTAGCTGGTGGGGGTCATGAGCGCGCCGGCGTTGTCTTCCGAACCGTCGATGCCGTCGGTATCGCCGGCCAGGGCGTAGACGCCGGGCAGGCCCTTGAGGCTGTCGGTGAGGCTCAGCAGGAATTCGGCGTTGCGCCCGCCACGGCCAGTGCCGCGCACGGTCACGGTGGTTTCCCCGCCGGACAGGATCACGCATGGCGCCGCCAACGGCTGGCCGTGCTGCACGATCTGCCGGGTGATCCCGGCGTGGACCTTGGCCACGTCCCGCGCTTCGCCTTCGAGGTCGCCGAGGATCAGCGGGCTGAACCCGGCCTGGCGGGCTTTTACCGCGACCGCTTCCAACGACTGTTGTGGGCGGGCGATCAATTGGAAGTGGCTGCGGGCGAGCAGCGGGTCGCCGGGTTTGACGGTTTCCGAGGCCGGGTTCTGCAACCAGCTGCGCACGGACGCCGGCGCGTCGATGCCATAGCGCTTGAGAATGGCCAGGGCCTGTTGCGAAGTGCTTGGGTCGCCGACCGTGGGGCCGGAAGCGATCACCGTGGCCAGGTCGCCCGGCACATCGGAAATCGCGTAGGTATAGACCGTCGCCGGCCATGCCGCCCTGGCCAGTCGGCCGCCCTTGATCGCCGAGAGGTGCTTGCGCACGCAATTCATCTCGCCGATGGTGGCGCCGGATTTGAGCAGGGCTTTGTTGATGGCCTGTTTGTCGGCCAGGCTGATGCCTTCGGCGGGCAGGGCGAGCAACGCCGAACCACCGCCGGAGAGCAGGAAGATCACCCGGTCGTCTTCGCTCAGTTGGCTGATCAGCGCCAGCACACGCTGCGCCACTTTGATGCCGGCAGCATCCGGGACCGGGTGGGCGGCTTCGACCACTTCGATTTTCTGGCACGGCGCGCCATGGCCGTAGCGGGTGACCACCAGGCCCGTGACTTCACCGTGCCAGGCGTTTTCCACGACCAGCGCCATGGCGGCCGCGGCTTTGCCGGCGCCGATCACAATCACCCGGCCGCTGCGGTCGGCGGGCAGGTAGGCTTCGAGGACTTGCCGGGGATGGGCGGCGTCAATGGCTGTGGCAAACAGCTCGCGAAGCAGGTGTTGCGGATCGACCGACATAAGCGGGCTCCCGGGGATTTTTTTGTTATTAGAGATGCAGCAATTGCGGCTATTGAAATGCGATCAACCTGTGGGAGGGGGCGTGCTCCCTCCCACATTTGACGGCATTTCAAAAGGGCAGCGGTGTGGGTTATTTGTCGCGAATCGAGAAGTTCGCCATATGCTCCAAGCCCTTGATCAACGCCGAGTGGTCCCAGTTGCCGCCCCCGATCGCGGTGCAGGTGCTGAACACCTGTTGGGTGCCAGCGGTGTTCGGCAGGTTGATCCCCAGCTCCTTGGCCCCGGCCAGCGCCAGGTTGAGGTCCTTCTGGTGCAGGTTGATGCGAAAGCCCGGATCGAAGGTGCCCTTGATCATGCGTTCGCCGTGTACTTCAAGGATCTTCGACGAGGCGAAGCCGCCCATCAGCGCTTCACGCACCTTGGCCGGGTCGGCGCCGTTTTTCGCGGCGAACAGCAGCGCTTCGGCCACCGCCTGGATGTTCAGCGCGACGATAATCTGATTCGCCACTTTGGCTGTCTGGCCGTCGCCGTTGCCGCCGACCAGAGTGATGTTCTTGCCCATGCTCTGGAACAGCGGCAAGGCACGCTCGAAGGTCTGCGGCTCACCGCCGACCATGATGCTCAAGGTGCCAGCCTTGGCCCCGACTTCACCGCCGGACACCGGCGCATCGAGGTACTGCGCGCCGGTCTGGTTGATCCTGGCGGCAAAGGCCTTGGTGGCGGTGGGGGAGATCGAGCTCATGTCGATCACCACTTTGTTCGGCGACAGGCCGGCGGCCACGCCATCGGCGCGGAACAGCACGTCATCGACCTGCGGGGTGTCGGGCACCATGACGATGATGAATTCGGCTTCCTGGGCGACGTGCTGCGGGGTGGCCAGCGCGATGGCGCCGGCGGCGATCAACTCGGCTGGCGCCTTGCCGTGATGCTCGGACAGGAACAGTTGGTGACCGGCTTTTTGCAGGTTGGCGGCCATGGGTTGGCCCATGATGCCGGTGCCGATGAATCCGATTTTAGCCATGAAAAAATCCTCTTTTTATTCGATAGAGCGCGGTCTGCCAAACACATGGGGTCCAAATGTGGGAGGGGGCAAGTCCCCTCCCACAGGTTGGTTGCGTGTTGTGCCTGTCAGAGGGCGTTATGGGTCTTGAGCCAACCCAAACCCGCTTCGGTGGTGGTCAACGGCTTGTATTCACAGCCGACCCAACCCTGATAACCGATACGGTCCAAATGCTCGAACAGGAACCGATAGTTGATCTCCCCGGTCCCGGGCTCGTTGCGACCCGGGTTATCCGCCAGTTGGATGTGGTTGATCTCACCCAGATGCGCAGCCAGGGTGCGGGCCAGATCGCCTTCCATGATTTGCATGTGGTAGATGTCGTATTGCAGGAACAGATTGGCGCTGCCCACCTGTTCGCGAATCGCCAGAGCCTGCGCGGTGTTGTTCAGGTAGAACCCAGGGATGTCGCGGGTGTTGATCGCTTCCATCACCAGCTTGATACCCGCCGCTTGCAGGGTGTCGGCGGCGTATTTGAGGTTGGCGACAAAGGCCTTTTCTATGATGGCATCGTCCACGCCCTGCGGCCGGATGCCCGCCAGGCAGTTGACCTGGGTGTTGCCCAGCACCTGGGCGTAAGCGATGGCCAGGTCGACCCCGGCGCGGAACTCCTCGACCCGATCCGGGTGGCACGCCAGGCCCCGTTCGCCCTTGGCCCAATCGCCGGCCGGCAGGTTGAACAGCACCTGGGTCAAGCCATTGGCATCCAACTGCGCCTTGATTTCGGCAGAGCTGAATTCGTAGGGGAACAGGTATTCGACGCCTGCAAAGCCCGCATCGGCGGCCGCTTTGAAGCGAGCGAGAAACGCCTGTTCGGTGAACAGCATGGACAGGTTGGCGGCAAAGCGCGGCATAGGGTTCTCCTTAATCGAGCAGGGAAATGGCAGTCGGCGCATCGTTGCCGACCAGGGCCAGATCTTCGAATTCGTTGACGGCGTTGATCTCGGTGCCCATGGAAATATTGGTCACGCGCTCCAGAATAATCTCAACGATCACCGGAACCTTGAATTCTTCGAGCATTTCCTGGGCGCGGCGCAGTGCCGGCTGGATCTGGCCGGGCTCGAACACGCGCAGCGCCTTGCACCCCAGGCCTTCGGCGACCGCGACGTGGTCGACACCATAGCCGTTGAGTTCCGGGGCGTTGAGGTTGTCGAAAGACAACTGCACGCAGTAGTCCATTTCGAACCCGCGCTGGGCCTGGCGGATCAGCCCCAGGTAGGAGTTGTTCACCACTACGTGGATATACGGCAGCTTGAACTGCGCGCCCACGGCCAGTTCTTCGATCATGAACTGGAAGTCATAGTCGCCGGACAGCGCCACCACCTTGCGGCTCGGGTCGGCCTTGACCACACCGAGCGCCGCCGGGATGGTCCAGCCCAACGGGCCGGCCTGGCCGCAGTTGATCCAGTGACGCGGCTTGTAGACATGCAGGAATTGCGCGCCGGCAATCTGCGACAGGCCGATGGTGCTGACGTAGCAGGTGTCCTTGCCGAACACCTGGTTCATCTCTTCGTACACCCGTTGCGGCTTGACCGGCACGTTGTCGAAGTGGGTCTTGCGCTGCAAGGTGGCCTTGCGCTGCTGGCAGTCATGCAGCCAGGCGCTGCGGTCCTTGAGTTTGCCTGCGGCTTTCCACTCGCGGGCGACTTCGATGAACATCGTCAGTGCGGCCCCGGCGTCGGAAACGATGCCGAGGTCCGGGGTGAATACGCGACCGATTTGCGTCGGTTCAATGTCGACGTGAATGAACGTGCGCCCCTCGGTGTACACCTCCACCGAACCGGTGTGGCGGTTGGCCCAGCGGTTGCCGATGCCGAGCACCACGTCGGCTTTCAGCAGCGTCGCGTTGCCATAACGGTGCGACGTTTGCAGGCCGACCATGCCTACCATCTGCGGGTGATCGTCGGGGATGGTGCCCCAGCCCATCAAGGTCGGGATCACCGGGATGCCGGTCAACTCGGCGAACTCCACCAGCAGGTCGCTGGCATCGGCATTGATCACGCCGCCACCGCTCACCAGCAGCGGGCGTTCGGCCTGGTCGAGCAGGGCCAGGGCTTTTTCCACCTGGATGCGCGTGGCCAGCGGTTTGGCCAGGGGCAGCGGCTGGTAGGCGTCGATGTCGAATTCGATCTCGGCCATCTGTACGTCGAACGGCAGGTCGATCAGCACCGGGCCAGGGCGGCCGGAGCGCATTTCATAAAAGGCCTTCTGGAACGCATACGGCACCTGGCCGGGTTCGAGGACCGTGGTCGCCCACTTGGTCACCGGCTTGACGATGCTGGTGATGTCCACGGCCTGGAAATCTTCCTTGTGCATCCGCGCCCGGGGGGCCTGGCCGGTGATGCACAGGATCGGAATCGAGTCGGCCGAGGCGCTGTACAGGCCGGTGACCATGTCGGTGCCCGCCGGGCCCGATGTGCCGATGCACACGCCGATATTGCCGGCCTTGGTGCGGGTGTAGCCCTCGGCCATGTGCGAGGCGCCTTCAACATGGCGAGCAAGGACGTGATCGATGCCACCGACCTTCTGCAAGGCCGAATACAGCGGGTTGATCGCGGCGCCTGGGATACCGAAGGCGGTGTCTACCCCTTCACGACGCATCACCAGAACGGCGGCTTCGATTGCTCTCATTTTGCTCATTGTTTTGGTGCCTCTTGCGTTTTGTAATTGTATACAAGTGGTGTTTGGTCGAAGTGTATTCACGGCGAGCGCCACAGGTCAATGCATTTTATTCAGTAGCCTTTGCGTTCGTCGGAAGGTCTTTGCAGGGCATTTTTTCGACATTCGGTAGGTTTGTGCGAAAATATTGTATACAAAAGATAACTCTATTGTGTTCTATTTGTCGCATCCGGTATCTGTTCCAACAGAGCCCACGGCTTTCCCATAACAAGATAAGGACGGCACCCATGAGCGCTTTAACCTTGAAAGTCGCAGTCAACCTGGCCGGCCAGGCCCTCGCCGCAGGCCGCGCCATTGCCTCGGCACCGCTGACCATTGCGGTGCTGGACGGCGGCGGTCACCTGATCACCCTGCAACGGGACGACGGCGCCAGCCTGCTGCGCCCGCAGATCGCCATCGGCAAGGCCTGGGGCGCGATTGCCCTGGGCAAAGGCTCACGCTTGCTCGCGCTGGATGCGCAGCAACGTCCGGCGTTTATCGCCGCATTGAACAGCTTGGGTCAGGGCAGCGTGGTGCCGGCGCCGGGCGGGGTGTTGATTCGGGATCAGGAAGGGCTGGTGCTGGGGGCGATCGGGATCAGCGGGGACACGTCGGATATTGATGAGCAGTGTGCGATCACGGCGATTGAAGCGCTGGGTTTGTGGGCGGATGCGGGGGTGTCAGCCTGATTATTGGATGACTGTCTGGGCCTTATCGGGAGCAAGCTCCCTCCCACATTTGACGGTATTCACAAATAGAAATGTGTGAACACAGTTAAAGGTGGGAGGGAGCTTGCTCCCGATTGCCACAGGCGCCTCGGTGTTTTAGTCCGGCGCACAGCCCTTGAGCACCAACCGAATAATCGTCTGCGCCGCCGCCTCGTAATCCGCCTCATCCAATTTGGCCTTGCCGGTCACCGCCGAAATCTGCCAATCGAAATCCGCATAGGTCTGGGTTGCGGCCCAGATGCTGAACATCAAGTGATTGGGATCGATCGGCGCAATCAACCCGCGGTCCACCCAGTGCTGGATGCACTGGATATTGTGCTTGGCCTGGGCGTTGAGTTGCTCGACCTGTTCGGCGCTCAGGTGCGGGGCGCCGTGCATGATTTCGCTGGCGAACACCTTGGAGGCGAAGGGCAGGTCGCGGGAGATGCGGATTTTCGAGCGGATGTAGTTGCTCAGTACCACCGCAGGCTCACCCTCCGGGTTGAACGGCGTGGAGGCTGCCAGGATCGGCTCGATGATGCTCTCGAGCACTTCGCGGTAGAGGTTGTCCTTGGACTTGAAGTAGTAGTAGACGTTGGGCTTGGGCAGCCCGGCCTTGGCGGCGATGTCGCTGGTTTTGGTCGCGGCGAAGCCCTTGTCGGCAAACTCCTCGCTCGCCGCCCGCAGGATCTTTTCTTTGTTGCGCTCGCGAATGCTGCTCATAAACCAGAGGGTTCCTTGCCATGACAGGCGGTTGCGCATGGTAGCACCGGCCATCCGCGAGCCTCAACAATGTGCCCGCGACACTCTTGGGGTCGATCGTGCATCCAGGTTTTGGCCTACAAAAAACTCGGAAATAGACTATCTGTAAAATATAGACGAATTGTTTAGGTTGGCGTAGTGTCCGCTGGGTCAGTGACTGAGCCTGCGTCAATCACCCGTGTTCCTTCGGGTTAACCAGGCCTCAGGCACTACCCAGAATAAAAATAATTCGGTAGGTGCCTTCATGAAACAGGTCAAACAGACGCTCTATGCCGTAACGATCACCCTCGGGCTGTTGTCGGTGGCCCATGCGCAGCCGCTGCGTTTCGCCACGGAGGGTGCTTATCCGCCTTTCAACTACGTGGACTCGAATAACCAACTACGTGGTTTTGACGTCGATATGGCGAACGCCCTGTGCGCCAGGCTCGGCGTCGAATGCACGATTGTTGCCCAGGACTGGGAGGGCATCATCCCGGGCCTGCTCGCGAAAAAGTACGACGCGATCATCGCCTCGATGGCCATCACCGAAGAGCGCCAGAAGACCGTCAGCTTCACCCAGCCCTACAACCGCACGCGCATGGTTCTGGCAGTGCCCAGGGGCAGCGACATTCAGGACGCCGCGCCGGCCACGTTGTCCGGCAAGACGGTCGGCGCTCAGTCGTCGTCCACCCAGGGTATCTACAACCAGGATGTCTATGGCGCCAATGGGGCGCGGGTCAAGTTGTACGTCGGCCAGGACGAGGCCAACAGCGACCTGCTCAACGGCCGCCTGGATGCGGTGGTCAACGACAGCGCGCCAATGCAGGAGTGGTTGAAGAACACCGACCCGCAGTGTTGCCGGGTGCTGGCTATCCCCGGTACGCAAAGCGACGCCGGTATTGCCGTGCGCAAGGCCGATGAGGCGTTGCGCGCCAGGCTGAACCAGGCCATCGCGGACGTGATCGCCGACGGCACGTATCGACAGCTCAAGTTGGCCCATGGCCTTGAGGATGATTAAGCGCGGGGGCGTCTTCCATGTTCGAGTCATTAGGGTTGTTGTCGTTGGGCGCCGGTGGGTGGGGCGGCGCGCTGCTGGCGGGCGCAGGGGTCACGATGGCGCTGGCATTGGCGTGTGTGCCGCTGGGGTTGCCATTGGGGTTGTTGGTGGCGCTGTGCAGCAGATCGGCAAACACCACGGTGAGGGCGATGGCTGCGCTGTTCTCCACCTGTTTTCGTGGCCTGCCGGAGTTGCTGACGTTATTGATCGTGTATTACGGCATCCAGATCGCGCTGCAGAGTTTCCAGGCGTATTGGGGCGGTTCGGCCGAGTTTGGCATCAACGCCTTCGTGGCGGCGGTGATCGCGTTCAGCCTGGTGCTGGCGGCCTTTTCCAGCGAGGTGTGGCTGGGGGCGTTGAAGACCGTGGCGCGCGGCCAGTACGAAGGCGCCCAGGCACTGGGCTTGAGCCGCAGGCACACGTTTTTCAAGGTGGTGCTGCCGCAGGTGATGAGGATCGCCTTGCCGGGGCTTTCCAACAACTGGTTGAGCCTGCTCAAGGACACGGCGTTGGTGTCGACCATTTCCCTGGTGGACCTGATGCGCCAGACCAGCCTGGCGGTGAACGCCACCAAGGAACCGATGCTGTTTTATCTGGCGGCGTGTGGCCTGTACCTGCTGCTGTCGTCGATGTCGGGGTTTTGCATCGCACAGCTTGAAAAGCACTACGGCCAGGGTCGGGAGCGTGCCTCATGATGGGGGGCGAGCGTTTTGCCGAGTGGCTCGGGCTTGAACTGCTTCAGCGCTACGGTGCGCAGTTGTTCGATGGCTTGTTGCTGACCCTGCAATTGGTGGCGATATCCAGCAGCGCCGGGATGGTGCTTGGCGTGCTGTTGGCGTTGGGCAGGACTTCACGCTGGCGTTTGTTGCAGTACGGGTGCAGGGCCTATCTCTACTTTTTCAGGGGCTCGCCGCTGTTGGCGCAGTTGTTCCTGATCTATTACGGCTTGGGTTCCTTCCACGGTTTCTGGCGCGACCTTGGCCTGTGGGGCTGGTTCGGCGACCCGTGGTTTTGCGCCGTGCTGGCGTTCACCTTGAATACGGCGGCCTATCAGGCCGAGATCTTTCGCGGCGGGTTGCTCTCCGTGCCTCGTGCCCACTATGAAGCCGCGACGGTGTTGGGGTTGAGCCGCACCACCACGTTTTTCAAGGTGACCTTGCCGCAGGTGCTCATCGTGACGGTGGGGCCACTGGGCAATGAACTGATTTTGATCATCAAGGCCAGCGCGATTGTGTCGCTGGTGACCTTGCTGGATTTGATGGGCGTGGCCAAGTTGGCGTTCTCACGCACTTTTGATTTCCAGGTGTATGTGTGGGTGGCGCTGGTCTACCTGCTGGTGGTCGAGTGTGTCCGGCGAGGGGTGAACCGGATCAATCGTCGACTCACCCGCCACATGCGGCCAACTGACGAATGATAGGGAAGGGTGGATACATGGGGTCATCAGGGGAGTTTGAGCGGTCGATCTGCGCGCCTGCGCCGGTGGTGATCGACGTCGAAGGGCTGAGTAAATGGTACGGCCCATACCAGGTGCTGCACGGTATCGACCTGCGCGTGGTGCAGGGCGAGCGGATTGTGCTGTGCGGCACCTCGGGCTCCGGCAAGTCCACATTGATCCGTTGCCTCAATCGTCTGGAACCGGCGCAGCAGGGCCGAATCCAGGTGCTGGGCGCCGACTTGAGCGCTTCGCCGACGCTCTGCCGCGCGGCCTTGCGTGAGGTTGGCATGGTGTTTCAGGGCTTCAACCTGTTTCCGCACCTGACCGTCTTGCAAAACTGCATGCTGGCGCCGATGTCCGTGCGCGGCATGCCCCGCGACAGCGCGCAGGACCAGGCGATGGCACTGCTGAAAAAAGTCGGGATCGATCAACACTGGAAAAAATACCCGGCGCAACTGTCGGGCGGCCAACAGCAGCGGGTCGCGATAGCCAGGGCATTGTGCATGACCCCGAAAATCATGCTGTTCGATGAGCCGACGTCGGCACTCGACCCGGAGGCTGTCGGCGAGGTGCTGGACGTGATGGTCATGCTCGCCGAAAGTGGCATGACCTTGCTCTGCGTCACCCACGAAATGGGCTTTGCCCGGCAAGTCGCCGGGCGTGTGCTGTTTCTCGATGGCGGGCGGATCATCGAAGACCAGCCGCCGGAGGCGTTTTTCACTGCGCCACGCACACCTCGCGCGCAAGCGTTTCTGGCGCAGGTGCTGGGGTAGGCGGCTGGTATCGAGCAGGCAAAAAAAAGCCATTCGAGCGCGTCGAATGGCTTTTTTACCGCGCGCTGCGCTTATTCGGCAATCTGCAACTTGCGCGATTCCGTATAGATGTAGCGCACCTTTTCGTACTCGAACGGCGAGTTCAACTGACCGTAGCGGAAGCTGGTCTGGTAACGCTTGTCGACCACGCGCAGGGCCCAGATCTCCGGATGGTTGGAGCTGACTTCGGAGACGTTCAGGAAGTTGATCTGCGATTCGGCGCTGTAGTCGACCACCAGGCCGCTGGTATCGCGCAGGTTCGATGGGCCCAGGATCGGCAGCACCAGATAGGCGCCGCCAGGCACGCCGTAGAAGCCCAGGGTCTGGCCGAAGTCTTCGCTCTGGCGCGGCAGGCCCATGGCGGTAGCCGGGTCCCACAGCCCGGCAACGCCGATGGTGGTGTTGAGCAGCAGGCGCCCGGTGGTTTCCAGGGAGCGGTGACCCTTGAGTTGCAACAGGCTGTTCAACAGGTTGGGCACATCGCCCAGGTTGTTGAAGAAATTGCTTACGCCGGTACGCAGGAAGCTCGGCGTGACGTAGCGGTAACCGTCGACCACCGGCAGGAACACCCATTGGTCGAAGCGGTAGTTGAAGTGGTAAACGCGACGGTTCCACGATTCCAGCGGGTCGTACACGTTGAGGGCGGTCAGTGACGAGCGTTCGAACTCGCGCTGGTCCAGGCCCGGGTTGAACTTGAGTTTGCTCAGCGGCTCCTTGAAGCCGTCGGCACCCACGACGGTGGGCGCGTGCGCCTTGCTGTTGTCGGCATTGGCCACGCTTGCGCACATCAGGGCGGCAAGCAGCAGAAGATATTTAGCCACGGAAAAACTCCAGCATGGCGTCGGCGTTGACGCGGTAATTGAGGTTGCCGCAATGGCCGCCCAGCGGGTAGACAGTCAAGCGATCGCCGAAGGTTTGACGCAGGAAGCCGAGGTCGCCCGGGCCGAGGATCACGTCGTCGGCGTTATGCATGACGGCGATTTTCGGGCTGGTGTGCAGGTAGTCCTTGAGGGCGTACAGGCTGACCTGATCGACCAATTGCAACAGGCTGCCGCCATCGGAACGGGCGCGCCACATCGGGATGACCTGTTCGGTGAGGTAGCAATCGAAGTCACATTGCAGCGCGCGCTTGAGGAACGGCGTGAGGCTGGTGCCTTCGGTGATCGGGTACTTCGGCGGGATGATCAGGCCGCGGCGGTTGATCAGGTCCGAGGTGAACGCGATGTCGGCCGCCGAAAAGCGGAACGTGGTGCCGATCAGCATGGCCATCTGTTCGTTGGTCAGGTGCTGCTTGGAGTTCTGGAAGTCGTAGAGCAGGGCGTCGTTAAGGTCGATGTAGCCCTTTTGCTGGAAGTAGCGGGTCAGCTTGTTCAACACCAGTTCATAAAAGGTCGTGGTGTTGTTGATGCCCTTGACCTCGGTCTGCACCAGCTTGTCGAGGTTGGTGATCGAGGTGTACAGGTTGACCGGCGGGTTGAGCAGCAGCACTTTCTTGAAGTTGAAGCTGCGGCGGGTTTCGTCGAGCTTGCTGACAAAGGCCGCATCCAGCGCACCGAGGCTGTAGCCGCTGAGGTAAAAGTCGGTGACCGGCAGTGAGGCGTTCTGCGCACGCACTGCTTGCATCACGCGGTACATGTCTTCGGCGTCTTCCTGGGTGATACCCGGCGTGGCGAAGCGCGAGGCGGCGCTCATGAAGTCGAAGCTGGTCGGCGATGACAGTTGCACGACGTGGTAGCCGGCCTGGTAGTACAGTTTTTTCAGGTATTCGTTAATGCTGCTGTCAAACCGCGCACCGGTGCCCGAGATCAGGAAGATCAGCGGTGCGGCGCGGTCTTGCTTGGCGATGCGGTAGGTGAGTTTCTTCACTGCCCAGAAGTTGTCGGGCAGGCTGAACTCGCGCTCGGGACGCATGTTCAGGGTGTAGTCGGACTGGTTGATTTCGTCGTCGCTCGGCAAGCTGGGCCGAAGGTCAGGCGGCGTGGTGGCGATGGTCGCTTCGAACGGGTTGGTCAAAGGGAAGCCATAGCTGGCCTGGTCGATGTCGACGGCCAGTGCTGACGCACTCAAAAAAAGGCTGCCCAGCAAGGCAGCGCAGCGCAAGGAACGGAGCATGACTTAATCCCTAAGAGGAAACGTGCTGAATGAAGTTCGCAGGCTATGACCACCGCGTTGCCACCGAAGTGCCAGCCATCGGCACGAAAAGTCGGATAAAAAACGTCGGAGTCGGGGTAATAGTAGGCAGAAGATACACTTTGCCGCGTATTGATGGACACTTATCTGCGTACACATCTTGCTAACGGCCACCGGGGGATTAAGCTGAGCGCCGTTTTTGCCTATCGGAGTGCTCCATGTCCCGCCGCTTGCCGCTGACCCTACTGCTCATTGCCTTGCCATTATGGCTGGCCGCCAGTTATGCCGCGCGTTATGGCTTCATGGAGGATGGCCGGTGGGTCGGCATTTGCGCGGATGAAGCCAGCCGCTGGGAATGCCAGGTGCGTTCGAACCTGGGCTTGATGATTCACTTCCAGGTGATGGGCTGGGCTGCGCTGATCGCGTCGGTGCTGGCGTTTTTCGTGCCGGGCCGTGCGGGGTGGGGGTTGGCGGTGCTGGGGCTGGTGTTCGGGTTGCCGGCGTTGGCGTTGTACAACACCACATTTGCGGTGTTTGCGGTGGTGATTGCCGGGTTGCGCTTGGTCCGCAAGTCACGGGCGGCCTGATAGGGCCAATCGGGGGCAAGTCGAATCGTCGCACCGCCCCTTCCACATGGGAACGCATTCCAAATGTGGGAGGGGCTTGCCCCCGATGGCACTCTTAAGCCTTGCGCATCCGCAAGCACCGCCACAAAGCCACAACCATCAACCCACTGACCAGCGCCCAACTCCACGCCTGCTGGTTCAACAGACCTTCGCGGAACAGCTGCGGCGCAATGCCGGCACCGATGATAAAGGCCAGTAGGGCAATTTCCCGACGTGGCCCGGTCACCGGGCGAATCAGATAGACCAGTGCAGGCAGCACCAGCGCCGCACTTGGGAAGCTGCGGTAGCGCGGGTCAAACACCAGCGCCAGCATCATCACCGCGCCAGCGAACCCGGCGATTGCCACCAGCCAGCCCGCGCGCGGCTCCAGCCAGTTGAACGCCCGCTCGCGCCAACCCTCGCGGCTGCTCAAGGCCAGGGCCGCATGTGCCAGTACCAGCAGGTTCAACGCGACCAGCAGCCCCGCCCACACCCATTCATCATTGAAGCGTGCGGTTACGCGGGTCAGTTCGGCCCAGGTGCCGATGGAACAGGCGGCGACGGCCCCGAGCAGCGGCAGCAGCCAGGCGGCGCGCACGCTGCGCACCCGCCCGCCGAGCGCCAGGGTGCCCAGCAGGATGAGTCCACCGACTCCCAGCCACAGTGGCCAGTACGGTACGTTGGTCACTGGGCCTGCGAGGATGCCTTTGTCCTGGCGATCGGCATCGAACAAGCCCCAGTAGCCGCCGACAGCGCCTTCACTGGCACGCTTCCACGGCTGGTCGAAGGCTTCGATCAGGTTGTAGTGCCAGCCATTGGCTTCGGCCATGGCCACGAAACCGCGCATGAACTTGGCCTCATTGACCCGGCTCGGCACCGCGGTTTCACGCTGGCGGCCTTCGCTGGGCCAGCCGGTCTCGCCGATCATTACGTCCTTGGGCGCGAATTTATTGCCGAAGGTCTGGCGCACGTCACCGACATGCTTGAGCGCCTGGTCGATTCCCGAGGGGGCGTCTTCCCAGTACGGCAGCAAGTGGATGGTCAGGAAATCCACCGCCGGGGCAATTTCCGGGTGTTGCAGCCAGAACTCCCAGACGTCGGCATACGTGACCGGCTGCTTGATCTGGCTTTTGACCTTATGGATCAGCTTCACCAACTGTGCGGCCGTGACTTCCTTGCGCAGCAGGGTTTCGTTACCGACGATCACCGAAGTCACCACGTCGGCGTTGGCGTTGGCCGAGGCGATCAAGGCGTCGACTTCTTTTTCGGTGTCGACCGGGTTGCCGTTGACCCAGGCGCCGATCATCAGTTTCAGCCCATGCTTGCGCGCCAGGTCCGGCAAGGCTTCCAGGCCGGTCATGGAGTAGGTGCGGATGCATTCGAAGCGGGTGGCCAGCAGGGCCAGGTCGGCGTCCATGCGCTCGGGGCGCAGCTTGAACGGCTGGTCGAACGGTGATTGGTCCTTGTCGAACGGTGTGTAGGAGGCGCATTGCAGTTTGTGGCTGGCGCTGGCCACGTCCGGCAGCACCACTGGCCGGCCGAGGCCATACCAGTACCCGACCAGCGCAAGCAGGCCGAGGATCAAGGCGAATAAATAGGGCAGGGCAGGGAAGCGGGCAGTTGCGGGCATGGTCGGCTTATCTGGGGAGCAAAGGCGCGCATCTTACCCGGATTTGTCGCGTCCCAGTGGGGCTGCATGATTTAGACATGCAAAGTTCGGGCGGGGTATGAGGTGAGCGTCCCATAACAGCGCTAGCTGGCGATGTGATGTCGTTTCTTGCTTACCTGAGGTCGCTGACAGAGCAGGACAAAGGCCCCGGCAGGTTGATGATCGAAGTATCAGCACTCCACTGATGTCGTTGCCGCCGGATCGATGCGCGTGAAGGGGGCGTGGCGCACCACATAACAACAGGTTGACGTCGCTCGACATCCGTCGGGCGCAGCACTTTCGGGGAAGTACGATGAAGATGCGACGACTCTTGGGCGCAGTTGCCACTCTGGTAGTTGCGATGAGCTCCACACTGGCCAGCGCCGACAGCAAAACCCTGAGCATCGGCTACGTGGACGGTTGGTCCGACAGCGTTGCCACCACTCATGTGGCGGCAGAAGTGATCAAGGCAAAGCTCGGTTATGACGTCAAGTTGCAAGCGGTCGCCACCGGGATCATGTGGCAGGGTGTTGCTACCGGCAAGCTCGACGCCATGCTCTCTGCCTGGCTACCCGTGACCCACGGTGAATACTGGGCCAAGAACAAGGACAAGGTGGTCGACTACGGCCCCAACTTCAAGGATGCGAAGATCGGCCTGATCGTGCCGGAGTACGTCAAGGCCAAGTCCATCGAAGACCTCAAGACCGACACCACCTTCAAGAACAAGATCGTCGGTATCGACGCCGGTTCAGGCGTGATGCTCAAGACCGACGAAGCGATCAAGGCCTATGGCCTGGACTACAAGCTGCAAGCCAGCTCCGGTGCCGCGATGATCGCCGAACTGACCCGTGCCGAAGACAAGCAGGAATCCATTGCAGTCACCGGGTGGGTGCCGCACTGGATGTTCGCCAAGTGGAAACTGCGGTTCCTGGACGATCCAAAAGGGATCTATGGCGCTGCTGAAACCGTCAACAGCATTGGTAGCAAGGGCCTGGAGAAGAAAGCCCCGGAAGTCGCGGCGTTCCTGAAGAAATTCCAATGGGCTTCCAAGGACGAAATCGGTGAAGTCATGCTCGCCATCCAGGAGGGCGCCAAGCCCGATGCAGCCGCCAAGGACTGGGTTGCCAAGCACCCTGAGCGGGTTGCCGAGTGGCTCGCCAAGTAACCCCCCTTTGATGTAACCCCTTGTGGGAGGGGGCTTGCCCCCGATAGCGATGGATCAGTCAGATCATCAGCGACTGACACACCGCAATCGGGGGCAAGCCCCCTCCCACATTATTATTTTCGCCGCCCGCAAATGTTTCTGCGCCCTCGCAAACCCTCGCTACACTCCCTCTAATACTAAGGTCGTCTGGAACCTGCCCCGTAGCCGCATACAGTGGCTATTGTTTCAATAATAACAAAGCTGTGCTGCGAGGATAAAAACAATGAACGACAGCATTTACCTCTCGATTCAAAACAGCCCGCGCTTCAAGGAGCTGGTTAGAAAAAGGGAAAGGTTCGCCTGGATTCTCTCGGCGATCATGCTAGGGCTTTACTCCGGATTCATCCTGTTGATTGCCTACGGGCCACAATTGCTGGGGGCTAAGATCAGCTCCACTTCGTCCATCACCTGGGGAATCCCTATCGGTGTCGGGCTGATTCTATCGGCCTTTGTCCTCACTGCGATCTACGTGCGACGCGCCAACGGCGAATTCGACGATCTGAACAATGCGATTCTCAAGGAGGCTGCGCAATGATCCGTCGTCTATTGGCTGTACTGGGTGCTTCGGTCTTCGCGCCTGCTATATGGGCGGGGGAGGCGTTGACCGGTGAAGTGCAAAAACAACCGCTGAATATTCCAGCGATCCTGATGTTCGTGGTCTTTGTCGGCGCGACGTTGTGCATTACCTACTGGGCGTCCAAGCGCAACAACTCGGCGGCCGACTACTATGCGGCCGGCGGCAAGATCACCGGTTTCCAGAACGGCCTGGCGATTGCCGGCGACTATATGTCGGCCGCGTCCTTCCTGGGTATTTCCGCACTGGTATACACCTCCGGCTACGACGGCCTGATCTACTCGATCGGCTTCCTGGTGGGCTGGCCGATCATTCTGTTCCTGATCGCCGAGCGCCTGCGTAACCTGGGCAAATACACCTTTGCCGACGTGGCGTCCTACCGCCTCGGGCAAACTCAGATCCGTAGCCTGTCGGCTTGCGGTTCGCTGGTGGTGGTGGCGTTCTACCTGATCGCGCAGATGGTAGGCGCGGGCAAGTTGATCCAGCTGCTGTTCGGCCTTGATTACCACGTAGCGGTGATCATGGTGGGTGTCCTGATGTGCCTGTACGTGCTGTTCGGCGGCATGCTGGCGACCACCTGGGTGCAGATCATCAAGGCAGTGTTGCTGCTGTCCGGCGCCACATTCATGGCAGTCATGGTGATGAAGCACGTCAACTTCGACTTCAGCACGCTGTTTTCCGAGGCGATCAAGGTTCACCCTAAAGGTGAAGCGATCATGAGCCCTGGCGGTTTGGTGAAAGATCCGGTCTCCGCGTTCTCCCTGGCTCTGGCACTGATGTTCGGTACCGCCGGCCTGCCGCACATCCTGATGCGCTTCTTCACCGTGAGCGACGCCAAGGAAGCGCGCAAGAGCGTGTTGTACGCCACTGGTTTCATCGGCTACTTCTACATCCTGACCTTCATCATCGGTTTCGGCGCGATCCTGCTGGTCAGCACCAACCCGGCGTTCAAGGATGCTGCAGGCGCCTTGCTCGGTGGTAACAACATGGCGGCGGTTCACCTGGCCAACGCGGTGGGTGGCAGTATCTTCCTGGGCTTCATCTCGGCTGTGGCGTTTGCCACCATCCTCGCGGTGGTTGCGGGCTTGACCCTGGCCGGTGCTTCGGCGGTGTCCCATGACCTGTATGCCAGCGTGATCAAGAAAGGCAAGGCCAACGACAAAGAGGAGATTCGCGTCTCGAAGATCACCACTATCGCCTTGGCGGTGCTGGCAATCGGTCTGGGTATCCTGTTTGAAAGCCAGAACATTGCGTTCATGGTCGGCCTGGCGTTCTCTATCGCTGCCAGCTGTAACTTCCCGGTGTTGCTGCTTTCCATGTACTGGAAAAACCTCACCACCCGTGGCGCAATGATTGGCGGCTGGCTCGGGTTGGTCAGTGCCGTGGGCCTGATGGTCCTGGGGCCGACCATCTGGGTGTCGATCCTGCATCACGAAAAAGCCATCTTCCCGTATGAGTACCCTGCGCTGTTCTCGATGTTCATCGCGTTCGTCAGCATCTGGTTCTTCTCCATCACCGACAAGTCGGCGGCGGCAGTCAAGGAACGGGCACTGTACTTCCCGCAGTTTGTGCGTTCGCAGACTGGCCTGGGGGCGAGTGGGGCGGTTTCTCACTAAGGTTGTAGCTTAATAGGAAATGCCCCGGTCGATAGGCTGGGGCATTTTTTTTGGCTGGAGTTTTGTGGTGGCTGGGCCATTGCTATCGGGGGCAAGCCCCCTCCCACAGTTGGTTGCATTCCAAGGTGGGTAGTCGGTCAGGTTTGGGGGGCTTAATCGGAAGTGTCCCGGTCGATAGGCTGGGGCTTTGTGTTGGTTGGGCTATTGTCATCGGGAGCAAGCTCCCTCCCACATTCGACCGGGTACCTACCTTGGAATGCAGTCGGATGTGGGAGGGGGCTTGCTCCCGATAGCTGAATTTCAGACAAAACAGTTTCTTGGTTCCTGCACAAATAAAAACGGCCTCCATGAAGGAGGCCGCTTTTTTATTGCGCGTCGGTCAGATGCTTACTTGCGATCTTCCAACTTGGTAATGTCACGCGACTCGTAGCCGGTGTACAGCTGGCGCGGGCGGCCAATCTTGTACGGGCTGGAGAGCATTTCTTTCCAGTGGGAGATCCAGCCCACGGTCCGCGCCAGGGCGAAGATCACGGTGAACATGCTGGTTGGAATGCCGATCGCCTTGAGGATGATCCCCGAGTAGAAGTCGACGTTCGGGTACAGCGAGCGCTCGATGAAGTACGGGTCGGTCAGAGCGATCTCTTCCAGGCGCATGGCCAGTTCGAGTTGCGGATCGTTCTTGATGCCCAGTTCCCTCAACACTTCGTCGCAGGTCTTCTTCATGACGGTGGCGCGCGGGTCGCGGTTCTTGTAGACCCGGTGACCGAAGCCCATCAACTTGAACGGATCGTTCTTGTCCTTGGCCTTGGCGATGTATTTGTCGATGTTCGAGACATCGCCGATTTCATCGAGCATGGTCAATACGGCTTCGTTCGCACCGCCGTGGGCAGGGCCCCACAGCGCGGCGATACCGGCGGCGATACAGGCGAACGGGTTGGCACCCGAAGAGCCGGCCAGACGCACGGTAGAGGTGGAGGCGTTCTGCTCGTGGTCGGCATGGAGGATGAAGATCCGGTCCATTGCCTTGGCGAGCACCGGGCTGATCGGTTTGATCTCGCACGGGGTGTTGAACATCATGTGCAGGAAGTTTTCCGCGTAAGTCAGGTCGTTGCGCGGGTACATCATGGGTTGCCCCATGGAGTACTTGTAAACCATTGCGGCCAGGGTCGGCATCTTGGCAACCAGGCGGATCGCGGAGATTTCGCGATGCTGCGGGTTATTGATGTCGAGGGAGTCGTGATAGAAGGCCGACAGGGCGCCGACCACGCCGCACATGACGGCCATCGGGTGGGCGTCGCGACGGAAGCCGTTGAAGAACGTCTTCAACTGCTCGTGAACCATGGTGTGGTTCTTTACAGTACTGACAAACTGGGCTTTCTGCTCGGCGGTTGGCAACTCGCCATTTAGTAGCAGATAGCAGGTTTCCAGGTAGTCCGATTTCTCAGCCAGTTGCTCGATCGGGTAGCCCCGATGCAGCAAAATGCCATTATCGCCATCAATATAGGTAATCTTCGACTCGCATGAGGCGGTCGACATGAAACCTGGGTCGAAAGTGAAACGGCCCGTGGCCGTCAGGCCCCGTACGTCGATAACATCAGGACCAACGGTGCCGGTTAAAATGGGCAGCTCGACGGGGGCTGCGCCCTCGATGATCAACTGCGCTTTTTTGTCAGCCATGTGGCCTCCTATTTATGCTTCAAATCATCAGACAGACCCCCCACGCAGGGCCCGCACCACTATAGTGAGATAAATTCAGATGTCAATTTGCCTAAAGTCTTGCCCCAGAAGGCTTTAACCGGACTTTTTCCTCGAAATTTACCGCCATTTACGCCTTTTATCCTGCCAACGCAATGCGCTATTAGGGTGAGGTCAGCGCGTTGTCATTAGTAACCTAACTGTCTATACTCGGCCACCGACCGCCAAGGGCTTTTGGGCTTGCTTTCATTGGGGGTCGCACTCCCTGGGTGGTGTTACCTGACCAGTCCGCTCCCCAACAACTTTGCCCTGATTGTTAGGGGCTCTTCAGTGTGAAAAAAAGCCGTGAATAGCCAACGACCTGTAAACCTAGACCTAAGGACCATCAAACTCCCCATCACCGGCGTTACGTCGTTCCTGCACCGTGTTTCCGGCATCATCCTCTTCCTGGGCCTGGGCTTCATGCTTTATGCATTGAGCAAATCCCTGGGTTCCGAGGAAGGTTATGCCGAGGTGAAGGCATGCTTGACCAGTCCGCTGGCCAAGTTCGTAGCATGGGGCCTCTTGTCCGCTCTGCTGTATCACTTGGTAGCCGGCGTGCGCCACTTGATCATGGATATGGGCATCGGTGAGACGCTGGAAGGCGGCCGCCTGGGCTCGAAAATCGTCATCGCCGTTTCCGTGGCGCTGATCGTTCTGGCAGGAGTTTGGATATGGTAACCAGCGTAACGAATCTGTCGCGTTCGGGCCTCTATGACTGGATGGCACAGCGTGTGTCTGCGGTCGTTCTCGCGGCTTATTTCATTTTCCTGATCGGATACCTCGTCGCCAATCCGGGCATCGGCTATGAGCAATGGCATGGCCTGTTTTCCCACAATGCGATGCGAATCTTCAGTCTGCTGGCCCTTGTAGCCCTGGGCGCTCACGCCTGGGTCGGCATGTGGACCATTTCGACCGACTACCTGACGCCGATGGCGCTGGGCAAGTCTGCGACAGCAGTACGGTTTCTCTTCCAGGCAGTATGCGGCGTCGCGATGTTCGCTTACTTCGTCTGGGGTGTGCAGATTCTTTGGGGTATCTGATCCATGGCTAACATTCCAACTATTTCCTTCGACGCCATCATCATTGGTGGCGGCGGCGCCGGCATGCGCGCGGCGCTGCAACTGGCTCAGGGTGGTCACAAGACTGCCGTGATCACCAAGGTGTTCCCGACGCGTTCCCACACCGTATCGGCCCAGGGTGGCATCACCTGCGCCATCGCCTCCGCCGACCCGAACGATGACTGGCGCTGGCACATGTACGATACCGTCAAGGGTTCCGACTATATCGGTGACCAGGACGCTATCGAATACATGTGTCAGGAAGGCCCGGCCGCCGTGTTCGAGCTGGACCACATGGGTCTGCCGTTCTCGCGTACCGAGCAAGGTCGTATCTACCAGCGTCCATTCGGCGGTCAGTCGAAGGATTACGGTAAAGGCGGCCAGGCTGCCCGTACTTGCGCCGCGTCCGACCGTACTGGTCACGCGCTGCTGCACACCCTGTATCAGGGCAACCTGAAAGCCGGCACCACGTTCCTGAACGAGTACTACGCGGTTGACCTGGTAAAAAACCAGGACGGCGCATTCGTCGGCGTGATCGCCATCTGCATCGAAACCGGTGAAACCACCTACATCCGCGCCAAGGCTACCGTTCTGGCGACTGGCGGTGCAGGTCGTATCTACGCCTCGACCACCAACGCACTGATCAACACCGGCGACGGCGTTGGCATGGCGCTGCGTGCCGGCGTGCCGGTGCAAGACATTGAAATGTGGCAGTTCCACCCGACCGGCATCGCCGGCGCCGGTGTACTCGTCACCGAAGGTTGCCGTGGTGAAGGTGGCTACCTGATCAACAAGCACGGTGAGCGTTTCATGGAGCGTTATGCTCCGAACGCGAAAGACCTTGCCGGTCGTGACGTTGTAGCCCGTTCCATGGTCAAGGAAATCATTGCCGGCAACGGCTGTGGCCCGAACGGCGACCACGTGCTGCTCAAGCTCGATCACCTCGGCGAGGAAGTGCTGCACAGCCGCCTGCCAGGTATCTGCGAACTGTCCAAGACCTTTGCGCACGTTGACCCGGTGGTTGCTCCGGTTCCGGTTGTTCCGACTTGCCACTACATGATGGGCGGCGTGCCGACCAACATCCATGGCCAGGCAATCACCCAGAACGCCGACGGCGTGGACGAGATCATCCATGGTCTGTTCGCGGTGGGCGAAGTGGCTTGCGTATCGGTACACGGCGCCAACCGTCTGGGCGGCAACTCGCTGCTCGACCTGGTGGTCTTCGGCCGCGCTGCCGGCCTGCACCTGGAAAAGGCGCTGACCGACGGCATCGAATACGATGACGCTACCGACGCCAACATCGAAGCTGCCCTGGCGCGTCTGTCCGCTCTGAACGAGCGTACCGAAGGCGAAGACGTGGCTACCCTGCGTCGCGAGCTGCAAAGCTGCATGCAGAACTACTTCGGTGTATTCCGTACCGGCGAATACATGCAGAAGGGTATTGCCCTGCTGGCTGACCTGCGCAAGCGCATCGCCAACGTCAAGATCAACGATAAGAGCCAGGCGTTCAACACCGCTCGTATCGAAGCCCTTGAGCTGCAAAACCTGTTGGAAGTGGCTGAAGCGACTGCGATTGCCGCCGAGGTTCGTAAAGAGTCCCGCGGTGCTCACGCTCGTGAAGACTACGAAGACCGTGACGATGAAAACTGGCTGTGCCACACCCTCTACTTCCCGGGTGAAAAGCGCGTCACCAAGCGTGCCGTTAACTTCTCGCCGAAGACGGTTCCGATGTTTGAACCGAAAATTCGGACTTACTAAGGGTGGCTGCCATGTTGAAAGTCAGTGTGTATCGCTACAACCCTGATCGGGACGCTGCGCCGTTCATGCAGGAATTCCAGGTCAATACCGGTGGTAAAGACTTGATGGTGCTGGATGTGCTGGCCCTGATCAAAGAGCAGGACGAAGGGTTCTCCTATCGTCGCTCTTGCCGTGAAGGTGTTTGCGGCTCCGACGGTATGAACATCAACGGCAAGAACGGCCTGGCGTGCATCACGCCGCTGTCCGCCGTGGTCAAAGGCAACAAGCTGATCATTCGTCCTCTGCCAGGTTTGCCGGTTATCCGTGACCTGGTCGTCGATATGAGCATCTTCTACAAGCAATACGAGAAGGTTAAGCCATTCCTGCAGAACGATACGCCGGCTCCGGCCATCGAGCGTCTGCAGTCCCCGGAAGAGCGCGAGAAGCTCGACGGTCTGTACGAGTGCATCCTGTGCGCTTGCTGCTCGACGTCGTGCCCGTCCTTCTGGTGGAACCCGGACAAATTCCTGGGCCCGGCTGCTCTGCTGCAAGCATATCGCTTCCTGGCAGACAGCCGTGACACCCAGACCTCCGAGCGTCTGGCTTCACTGGATGACCCGTTCAGCGTATTCCGCTGCCGCGGGATCATGAATTGCGTCAACGTATGTCCTAAAGGCCTGAACCCGACTAAGGCCATTGGTCACATCCGTAACATGCTGCTGCAAAGCGGCGTGTAATTGACGTTGTAGCAAAGCAGGACCGTTGTGCCCGTAAATGCTACGGCGCAGGCTTCAACCGGCGCCGTAGTCTTAACTTGAGCAGCGACTTACAAAGCCGCGGCTCTTATTTTGAAGAAATGAGACAAGCAGGGGCATTCGGGTTGGTACCCGAACTATCAGCGTGATCCTAAGTGGCTTGTTTTGGTCGCTGCACTTGGCCTTTTGCAAGCAAACTCGGTGTCGCCGCCGGTGGTGTCCCCAAATCGAGGGTGACCAAGCATGCAAGAAAGCGTGATGCAGCGCATGTGGAACAGCGGCTATCTTTCAGGTGGTAACGCTGCCTATGTGGAAGAGCTTTATGAGCTCTACCTGCACGACCCTAACGCTGTGCCAGAAGAATGGCGCACCAAATTTCAGACGTTGTCTTCAGACGGCAACGCTGCCACCGATGTATCGCACGCAACAATTCGCGATCAGTTCGTGCTGCTGGCAAAGAACCAGCGCCGCGCCCAACCGGTTTCAGCCGGAAGCGTGAGCAGTGAGCATGAGAAGAAGCAAGTTGAAGTACTGCGACTGATCCAGGCCTACCGTATGCGCGGCCACCAGGCGGCCCAGCTCGACCCGCTGGGGCTCTGGAAGCGTCCTGCACCTGCAGACCTGTCGATCAATCATTACGGCTTGACCAATGCCGATCTTGATACGACCTTCCGTGCCGGAGACCTGTTCATCGGCAAAGAGGAAGCGAGCCTACGCGAAATTCACGAAGCGTTGCAGCAGACATATTGCCGCACCATTGGCGCTGAGTTCACGCACATCACCGACTCCGAACAGCGTCACTGGTTCCAGCATCGCCTGGAAGGCGTGCGTGGCCGTCCGGTGTTGTCTGCCGATGTGCGCAGCCACCTGCTTGAGCGCGTGACCGCAGCCGAAGGCCTCGAAAAATACCTGGGCACCAAATACCCGGGCACCAAGCGTTTCGGCCTGGAAGGCGGCGAGAGCCTGATTCCGATGCTCGACGAGCTGATCCAGCGTTCCGGCTCCTACGGCACCAAGGAAATCGTGATCGGCATGGCCCACCGTGGCCGTCTCAACGTGCTGGTCAACACCTTCGGCAAGAACCCGCGCGACTTGTTCGACGAGTTCGAAGGCAAGAAAAAGGTCGAGCTGGGTTCCGGTGACGTTAAATACCACCAGGGCTTCTCGTCCAACGTGATGACCACCGGCGGTGAAGTTCACCTGGCCATGGCCTTCAACCCATCCCACCTGGAAATCGTTTCTCCAGTGGTCGAGGGTTCGGTGCGCGCTCGCCAGGATCGTCGTAACGACGCGACCGGTGAGAAGGTTCTGCCGATTTCCATCCACGGCGACGCGGCATTCGCCGGTCAAGGCGTGGTCCTGGAAACCTTCCAGATGTCGCAGACCCGCGGCTTCAAGACCGGCGGTACCGTTCACATCGTCATCAACAACCAGGTGGGCTTCACCATCAGCAACCCGTTGGACGCGCGTTCCACCGAGTACGCCACCGACGTTGCCAAGATGATCCAGGCGCCGATCCTCCATGTGAATGGTGATGATCCGGAAGCCGTGCTGTTCGTGACCCAACTGGCTGTCGACTACCGCATGCAGTTCAAGCGTGACGTGGTGATCGACCTGGTTTGCTACCGCCGTCGCGGTCACAACGAAGCGGACGAACCAAGCGGCACCCAGCCGTTGATGTACCAGCAGATCACCAAGCAGCGCACCACCCGTGAGCTGTACGCCGAAAGCCTGACCAAGGCCGGTGTGGTTGACGAAGCGCGTGTTCAGGCGAAAGTCGACGAATACCGCAACGCGTTGGACAACGGTCTGCATGTTGTAAAAAGCCTGGTCAAAGAGCCGAACAAAGAGCTGTTCGTCGACTGGCGTCCGTACCTGGGCCACGCCTGGACTGCGCGTCACGATACGTCGTTCGATCTGAAGACTCTGCAGGAACTGTCTGCCAAGCTGCTGGAAATTCCTGACGGCTTCGTCGTACAGCGCCAGGTCGCGAAGATCTACGAAGACCGTCAGAAGATGCAAGCCGGCGGCCTGCCGATCAACTGGGGTTACGCCGAAACCATGGCGTATGCGACCCTGGCGTTCGAAGGTCACCCGATCCGCATGACCGGCCAGGACATCGGCCGTGGTACGTTCTCGCACCGTCACGCGGTTCTGCACAACCAGAAAGACGCAGGCACCTACATCCCGCTGCAACACCTGTACGAAGGCCAGCCACGTTTCGACCTGTACGATTCGTTCCTGTCCGAAGAAGCCGTACTGGCGTTCGAATACGGTTACTCGACCACCACGCCTAACGCGCTGGTGATCTGGGAAGCCCAGTTCGGCGACTTCGCCAACGGTGCCCAGGTGGTTATCGACCAGTTCATCACCAGCGGCGAGCACAAGTGGGGCCGTCTGTGCGGTCTGACCATGCTGCTGCCACACGGTTATGAAGGTCAGGGTCCGGAGCACTCCTCGGCCCGTCTGGAGCGTTACCTGCAGCTGTGCGCCGAGCACAACATCCAGGTGTGCGTGCCGACTACCCCGGCCCAGATCTACCACTTGCTGCGTCGCCAGGTCATTCGCCCACTGCGCAAGCCGCTGGTAGTGCTGACGCCGAAATCGCTGTTGCGTCATAAATTGGCCATCTCGACCCTGGAAGATCTGGCGGAAGGCTCGTTCCAGACCGTTATTCCAGAAATCGATACACTGGACGCGGCCAAGGTCACTCGCCTGATCCTGTGCAGCGGCAAGGTCTACTACGATTTGCTGGAAAAACGCCGTGCCGAAGGCCGCGAAGACATCGCCATCGTGCGTATCGAGCAGCTTTACCCGTTCCCGGAAGATGACCTCATGGAGATCATCGCGCCTTACACCAACCTCACTCATGTAGTGTGGTGTCAGGAAGAACCGATGAACCAGGGCGCCTGGTACAGCAGCCAGCATCATCTGCGTCGCAGCATTGGTAACCACAACAAGGCCCTGGGCCTGGAATACGCCGGTCGCG
The DNA here is from genome assembly GCF_023651955.1 of Pseudomonas sp. Y39-6. Taxonomy (NCBI): domain Bacteria; kingdom Pseudomonadati; phylum Pseudomonadota; class Gammaproteobacteria; order Pseudomonadales; family Pseudomonadaceae; genus Pseudomonas; species Pseudomonas sp. Y39-6. Next base: position 2,127,440 of record NZ_CP069594.1, read on the forward strand.
ATGCTTCTGCCGCGCCTGCCTGTGGTTATGCATCGATGCACGCCGAGCAGCAGGAAAAACTCCTGCAAGATGCTTTCACTGTTTAACGCCTTCGCGCTGACTGAAACCGAATTTTAAGGACCCACAGATAATGGCTATCGAAATCAAAGCCCCGACATTCCCGGAATCGGTTGCCGATGGCACCATTGCCACTTGGCACAAGAAACCAGGCGAGGCTGTAAAGCGTGACGAACTGATCGTCGACATCGAGACCGACAAAGTCGTTCTGGAAGTGTTGGCTGAAGCTGACGGCGTGTTGGGCGCGATCATTGCCAACGAAGGCGATACCGTCCTGTCCAACCAGGTACTGGGCTCGATCGAAGCGGGCAGCGCTGCTGCCGCTCCGGCTGCCGCTGCACCGGCTGTTGCGGCTTCTGCTCCAGCTGCCGCTCCGGCGGCGGGTGGCGAAGATCCAATCGCTGCACCGGCTGCTCGTCAGCTGGCCGAAGAGAACGGCATCAACCTGGCTTCCATCAAAGGCACCGGCAAAGACGGCCGTGTGACCAAGGAAGACGTGGTTGCTGCCGTTGAAGCCAAGAAAAACGCTCCAGCTGCCGCACCTGCCAAGGCTGCAGCACCTGCTGCCGCTGCTCCTGTGTTCGCCGCTGGCGACCGCACCGAGAAGCGCGTGCCGATGACCCGCGTGCGTGCCACCGTGGCCAAGCGTCTGGTTGAAGCACAGTCGAACATGGCGATGCTGACCACCTTCAACGAAGTCGACATGACCGAAGTCATGGCCCTGCGTTCGAAGTACAAGGACCTGTTCGAGAAGAGCCACAACGGCGTGCGCCTGGGCTTCATGTCGTTCTTCGTGAAAGCGGCCACCGAAGCGCTGAAACGCTTCCCGGCAGTCAACGCTTCCATCGACGGCAGCGACATCGTTTACCATGGTTATGCAGACGTCGGCGTTGCCGTGTCCAGCGACCGCGGCCTGGTGGTTCCGGTTCTGCGTAACGCCGAGCTGATGAGCCTGGCTGAAATCGAAGGCGGCATCGCCGGCTTCGGCAAGAAAGCCCGTGACGGCAAGCTGACCATCGACGAGATGACCGGCGGCACCTTCACCATCACCAACGGTGGTACCTTCGGTTCGATGATGTCGACTCCGATCGTCAACCCGCCGCAAGCTGCGATCCTGGGCATGCACAACATCATCCAGCGTCCGATGGCAATCAACGGCCAAGTCGTGATCCGTCCGATGATGTACCTGGCGCTGTCTTACGATCACCGCCTGATCGATGGTAAAGAAGCCGTGACTTTCCTGGTGACCATCAAGAACCTGCTGGAAGACCCAGCTCGTCTGCTGCTGGATATCTGATAGAAGCAGCTGCGGGCCTCAAGTGACAGGCTGCCGGATACGGCAGTCGGGCTTGGGGCCTGCGGCTTGACAGCTTGCTGCTAAATAGAGGAACTATTTTCATGTCGCAGAAATTTGACGTTGTAGTGATTGGTGCAGGTCCTGGCGGCTATGTTGCCGCTATCAAGGCCGCACAACTGGGCCTCTCGACTGCTTGCATCGAAAAATACACCGACAAGGAAGGCAAACTGGCACTGGGCGGTACTTGCCTGAACGTTGGTTGCATTCCTTCCAAGGCGCTGCTGGACAGCTCCTGGAAATTCCACGAAGCGCAAAGCGGTTTTGCCATCCACGGCATCAGCCACGCTGGCGTGACCATGGACGTACCCGCGATGGTTGGCCGTAAAGCCAACATCGTCAAAGGCCTGACCTCCGGCGTTGCCACCCTGTTCAAGGCCAACGGCGTAACTTCCCTGCAAGGCCACGGCAAGCTGCTGGCCGGCAAGAAAGTTGAAATCACCAAGCCGGACGGTTCGGTCGAAATCATCGAAGCCGAAAACGTGATCCTGGCTCCAGGTTCGCGTCCGATCGACATTCCACCAGCACCTGTTGACCAGAAAGTCATCGTTGATTCGACCGGCGCCCTGGAATTCCAAGCAGTTCCCAAGCGTCTGGGCGTGATCGGCGCTGGCGTGATCGGCCTGGAACTGGGTTCGGTCTGGTCCCGCCTGGGTTCCCAGGTCACTGTGCTCGAAGCCCTGGACACGTTCCTGCTGGCTGCTGACACCGCAGTGTCCAAGGAAGCCCTGAAAACCCTGACCAAACAGGGTCTGGACATCAAGCTGGGCGCTCGCGTGACCGGCTCGAAGGTCAACGGCGAAGAAGTGGTCGTGACCTACACCGACAAGGATGGCGAACAGACCATCACCTTCGACAAGCTGATCGTAGCCGTTGGTCGCCGTCCAGTGACCACCGACCTGCTGGCAGCCGACAGCGGCGTGAACATCGACGAGCGTGGTTTCATCCACGTTGACGATCACTGCGCTACCACCGTTCCAGGCGTCTACGCCATTGGTGACGTGGTTCGCGGCATGATGCTGGCGCACAAGGCTTCCGAAGAAGGCATCATGGTTGTCGAGCGCATCAAGGGCCACAAAACCCAGATGAACTACGACCTGGTCCCATCGGTTATCTACACCCACCCGGAAATTGCATGGGTCGGCAAGAACGAACAGCAGTTGAAAGCTGAAGGCGTTGAAGTTAACGTCGGCACCTTCCCGTTCGCTGCTTCTGGTCGTGCCATGGCAGCCAACGACACCGGTGGTTTTGTCAAAGTCATCGCTGATGCCAAGACTGACCGCGTATTGGGCGTCCATGTGATTGGCCCAGGCGCAGCAGAACTGGTCCAGCAGGGCGCAATCGGTATGGAATTCGGCACCAGTGCCGAGGACATCGGCATGATGGTTTTCTCCCATCCGACCCTGTCCGAAGCATTGCACGAAGCCGCGCTGGCAGTGAATGGTCATGCCATTCACATCGCGAACAAGAAGAAGCGCTAAAACGAGATAATAAGAAACCACGGCGGTTGCCCGTCGTGAGCCTTGCGCGCAAGACTCACCGCGGAATATCCGCTGGACGCAGTCTTGCGCAGCTTGACCGGGCTTGAGTCCGGCAAGTTGCGTAAGCAGCAGTCACAGGTGGCGCGGCACTCATAATGAGCGCAGCGCCGAATGCGCAGTACCTAACGAAGACGGTAAAAAGCATGAATCTTCACGAGTATCAGGGTAAGCAGCTGTTCGCTGAATACGGCCTGCCAGTATCCCAGGGCTACGCAGTAGACACCCCGGAAGCAGCAGCAGAAGCTTGCGATAAAATCGGCGGGACCGAATGGGTTGTAAAAGCCCAGGTTCACGCAGGTGGTCGCGGTAAAGCGGGCGGCGTTAAGCTGGTTCGCAGCAAAGAAGACGCCAAGGCCTTCGCACAGCAGTGGCTGGGCAAGCGTCTGGTGACTTACCAGACTGATGCCAATGGCCAGCCAGTCACCAAGATCCTGGTTGAATCGTGCACTGATATCGCTAAAGAGCTGTACCTGGGCGCTGTCGTTGACCGTTCGAGCCGTCGCATCGTGTTCATGGCTTCCACCGAAGGTGGCGTGGACATCGAGAAGATCGCTCACGATACCCCTGAAAAAATTCTGAAAGCCACTATCGATCCACTGGTTGGCGCTCAGCCATTCCAGGGTCGCGAGCTGGCTTTCCAGCTGGGCCTGGAAGGCAAGCAAGTTGCCCAGTTCGCCAAGATCTTCGTAGGTCTGGCCAAACTGTTCCAGGATCACGATCTGGCCCTGCTGGAAGTGAACCCGCTGGTGATCAAGGCTGACGGCGATCTGCATTGCCTCGACGCCAAGATCAACATCGACGCCAACGCCATGTACCGTCAGCCTAAGCTGAAGACTTTCCACGATCCGTCGCAAGACGATCCGCGCGAAGCGCACGCTGCCAAGTTCGAACTGAACTACGTAGCCCTGGAAGGTAACATCGGCTGCATGGTCAACGGTGCCGGCCTGGCCATGGGTACCATGGACATCGTCAACCTGCATGGCGGCAAACCAGCCAACTTCCTCGACGTGGGCGGTGGTGCTACCAAAGAACGCGTAACCGAAGCCTTCAAGATCATCCTGTCCGACTCCAACGTCGCTGCAGTACTGGTCAACATCTTCGGCGGCATCGTTCGTTGCGACATGATTGCCGAAGGCATCATCGGTGCAGTGAAAGAAGTCGGCGTGAAAATCCCGGTTGTTGTTCGCCTTGAAGGTAACAACGCTGAACTGGGCGCTAAAGTACTGGCAGAAAGCGGTTTGAACATCATCGCGGCTACCAGCCTGACCGACGCTGCTCAACAAGTTGTCAAAGCTGCGGAGGGCAAATAATGAGCGTCCTGATCAATAAAGACACCAAAGTTATCTGCCAGGGTATTACCGGTTCGCAAGGTAGCTTCCACACCCAGCAAGCCATCGAATACGGCACCAAGATGGTTGGTGGTGTAACGCCGGGCAAAGGCGGCACCGAGCACCTGGGCCTGCCAGTGTTCAACACCGTTAAAGACGCAGTAGCTGCCACTGGCGCGACCGCCAGCGTGATCTACGTTCCGGCTCCTTTCTGCAAAGACTCGATCCTGGAAGCGGCGTTCGGCGGCATCAAGCTGATCGTGTGCATCACCGAAGGCATTCCTACCCTGGATATGCTGGATGCCAAGGTCAAGTGCGACGAGCTGGGCGTGGTCCTGATCGGTCCTAACTGCCCAGGCGTGATCACTCCAGGCGAATGCAAGATCGGCATCATGCCTGGTCACATTCACTTGCCAGGTAAAGTCGGTATCGTTTCCCGTTCCGGCACCTTGACCTACGAAGCTGTGAAGCAGACCACTGACGCCGGTTTCGGTCAGTCGACTTGCGTCGGCATCGGCGGTGACCCGATCCCAGGCTCGAACTTCATCGACATCCTGAAGCTGTTCCAGGAAGACCCGAAGACCGAAGCGATCGTCATGATCGGTGAGATCGGCGGTTCGGCTGAAGAAGAAGCGGCTGCCTACATCAAGGCCCACGTGACCAAGCCGGTTGTTTCCTACATCGCTGGTGTGACTGCCCCTGCTGGCAAGCGCATGGGCCATGCTGGCGCAATCATCTCTGGCGGCAAAGGCACTGCAGACGAGAAATTCGCTGCACTGCAAGACGCAGGCGTAAAAACCGTGCGTTCGCTGGCAGACATCGGCAAGGCCCTGGCCGAGCTGACCGGTTGGGCAGTCAAGTAAGCCTCGCGCTTAACTGACGCTTCACCAGCAAAGGCCACCTTCGGGTGGCCTTTGTGCATTCTGGGCGGCCCATTTATTGAAATGTACTTGGTCCCATGTGGGAGGGAGCTTGCTCCCGATAGCGGTGGCTCAGTCACTGATGATGTGATTGAACCTCCGCTATCGGGAGCAAGCTCCCTCCCACATTTTTTGTCTGTATCGCCACATTAAGTATGAAAACACGACATTCCAATGTCGCTTATCGGACAGTTCGCCCTGCAACAGTGCGTTTATCGGCCAAATTCTGTAACCTTGCCGCCTCTTTAAGCGCTCGCATCCCAAAAGGAAGCCGCGCGCTAGACCGGTCGGTGCCCACAAGGGCCGGCAGCATTTCCCTCATCCATAGGGAAGCCCTCTCTAAATTCCGATTCAGTAGTGTGGTATTTCCTCAAATGAAAGTGTTGAAAAGTCAGGACATCCTGGCGTTGGGCTTCATGACTTTTGCCCTGTTTGTAGGGGCCGGCAACATCATCTTCCCGCCTATCGTTGGTTTGCAGTCCGGGCCCCATGTCTGGATGGCGGCGTTGGGTTTCCTGATCACCGCGGTCGGGCTCCCGGTGGTCACCGTGATCGCCCTGGCCAAGGTCGGTGGTGGTATGGATGCGTTGAGCAGCCCGATCGGCAAGATCGCCGGTGGCCTGCTGGCGGCGGCAGCGTATCTGGCGGTAGGGCCGCTGTTCGCCACCCCGCGTACCGCGACCGTGTCCTTTGAAGTGGGCCTGGCGCCGTTGACCGGTGAAAGCCCGCTGGCGCTGTTCCTCTACAGCTCGGTGTACTTTCTGGTGGTGTTTTTCGTCTCCCTGTACCCGGGCCGTCTGTTGGACACCGTGGGCCGTTTCCTGGCACCGCTGAAAATCATCGCGCTGTCCATCCTTGGTATCGCCGCGTTTGCCTTGCCGGCCGGTGACGTGGGCGTCGCCAACCCGGAATACGTGGCCGCGCCGTTCTCCCAAGGCTTTATCAATGGTTACCTGACCATGGATACCCTGGGCGCGCTGGTGTTCGGTATCGTGATCGTCAACGCGATCCGTTCCCGTGGTGTCGAATCGCCTAAATTGATCACCCGCTACGCGATCATTGCCGGGCTGATTGCCGGCGTCGGCCTGGCGTTGGTGTATGTCAGCCTGTTCCGCCTCGGGGCGGGCAGCCATGAGATCGCCGCCGGTGCCGCCAATGGCGCCGCTGTCCTGCATGCCTACGTGCAACACACCTTTGGTTCCCTGGGCAGTGGCTTCCTGGCCGTGCTGATCTCTCTGGCCTGCCTGGTCACCGCCGTCGGCCTGACCTGTGCCTGCGCCGAGTACTTCAGCCGGATCCTGCCGCTGTCCTACAAGACCCTGGTGGTGATCCTGGCGCTGTTCTCGCTGTTCGTGTCCAACCTGGGCCTGACCAAACTGATCGCGTTTTCGATCCCGGTGCTCACAGCGATCTACCCGCCATGCATCGTGCTGGTGGCTTTGAGCTTCTGCAAAGACTTCTGGCAGGAGCAGAACCGCATCGTTGGCCCGGTGATGTTGGTGTCGTTCATCTTCGGCTGCATCGATGCGCTCAAGGGCGCCGGCCTGGCGGGCTGGATGCCGTCGCAATTGGCCAACCTGCCGTTGAGCGAGCAGGGCCTGGCGTGGCTGGTGCCATCGGTGATGATGCTGGTGGCCGCGGTGGTGGTTGACCGCATGCTGGGCAAGCGCAGCGAAGCGGTCGCGTAACCCCCGGCTTCAGGCTGTATTGAAATGCCCCGTATCGATTGATACGGGGCATTTTTTATGGGCGGCGGGCAGTGTCTTTTTCCGTGGGCTAACGTCGAAGGAGTAACGCAAAGCTCAAGCTGGAACCCGGCGCCCACACTTAACCGGGTTCATGAAATCTGTCGTGTATAAGGACCCGCATGCCGTTTATCGAAGCCAACCTGATCCACTTGCTTGCCGCCCTCTGGTTCGTCCTCTGTTGGGGCGGCTACACCCGTTATGCCACCTGGAAAGCCCGCGACACTGCCTGTCTGGCCAGCGTGCTGCACCTGTATCGCGAAGACTGGATGCGTCGCATGCTGCTGCGTGACAACCGCATCGCCGACGCCAGTGTGATTGGCAATCTTGAGCGCAACGCGTCGTTCTTCGCCTCCAGCACCTTGATCATCCTTGCGGGCATTCTCACCGTGTTGGGCGCCTCGGAGCGGGCGGTTTCATTGCTGGCCGATATTCCCCTGGTGCAGCAGGCATCCCAGGGTATGTCGGAGATCAAGCTGCTGTGCCTGGCACTGGTGTTCGTCTACGCGTTCTTCACGTTCAGCTGGTGCATGCGCCAGTACAACTTTGCCGCGGTGCTGGTGGGGTCGGCGCCGATGATCGGTGAGCGGCACGTGTCGGAGCAGGAGCGCAAGGCGTTTGCCCTGCGGGCGGCGCGGGTGATTTCGATGGCGGCCAACCAGTTCAACTTTGGCTTGCGCGCTTATTACTTCGGGATGACCATGCTGGCATGGTTTGTCAGCCCCTGGCTGTTCATGTCGATGAGCGCCGGGGTGGTGTTGGTGCTGTATCGCCGAGAGTTTCATTCCGACGTACTGCAAGTGATGGTGTATACGCAGACCGATACGTCGCTGCCGGACGTGGCCAAAGACTCGGTGGCGTAAAGCGCTGCGGGCATAGCGCCGGTTTATCGCACTGCGCGCCAACAGCAGACAAAGTAAAGCCCGCTATCTAAGCGGGCTTTCTTTTTGCAGCCAAGCTATTTCAAGCCCCGGTATCAAGAACCGGTTGCTGGGGTAGCAGGTGCTGCTTCTTGTGCTGCGGCTTTGTTCGATTCGGCCTGAGCTTTGGCAGCATCGCCGTTTTCTTTCGCAGCTTCGTTCACTTTATCCTGTGCTGCAGCCATATCTTTCTGAGCTTGCTCAGAGTGCGCGGCGGCATCTTGGGCTTTGTTTTCGGATTTCTTGTCGCAGGCAGCGAGACCGAGGGCAGCGGCCAGCATCATGGAAATAGCTAAAGTCTTGCGCATTGGGTGTTTCTCCTTAGTGAAGATATCTACTGGCCTTTCGAGCACATGGGGCCAGCATTAGTTCCTTATATCCCACAGATATATAAAGCATTTTCCCAAGGAACTTTTTCCGACGGTCCATACTGCGCCGGACCCACATTCATCAGAGTCTGAACCGAATGACCGAAAATCCCTTGTTAGAGCGTGCCAAGCGCTTTATTTCAGCGTTGCGCCATTGCCAGGTGCTGGGTATTACCGTTCATCAAGCCAGCGAGGAGGGGATTACCCTGGTTCTGCCCTACAGCCCGATGATCGTGGGTGATCCCCAGACGGGCGTGATCCATGGTGGCGCATTGACCTCGCTGATGGACACCGCCTGCGGCATGGCCACCCTGTGCGTGTTGCCGGAGTTCGAGGTGTGCCCGACCCTCGACCTGCGCATCGACTACATGCATCCCGCCGAACCGCACAAGCCGGTGTATGGTTTCGCCCAGTGCTACCGGGTGACCACCGACGTGATTTTCACCCGTGGTTTCGCTTACCAGGATGACCCGCAACAACCCGTCGCCCACACGGTGGGGACGTTCATGCGTATGGGCAAGCGCCTCAAGGGCGCGCAGGGGCTGGGCAGTGCAGTCACGGGAGAACAGGTATGACACATCACTTCAAGACACGTCTGGAGCAGGCCCATGAGCACGGTAACTACAAGGCGCTGCTCGATCTGATCCCCTACGCCAAGCTGATCGGCATCGAATGCACGCGGATAGGCGATGAGCTGCTGTTCCGCCTGCCGGCCAACAAGGACAACATTGGTAACCCGATATTACCGGCGCTGCACGGCGGTGTGATTGCAGGCTTTATGGAACTCTGCGCCGCGTTGCACCTGCTGGTGTTCACCGGCGCACCGGGCCTGCCGAAAATTATCGACTTTTCCCTGGATTACCTGCGCGCCGGCCAGTTTCGCGACACTTACGCCAAGTGCCAGGTCTGGCGCCAGGGTCGACGGGTGGCGAACGTGTCGATCACCGCCTGGCAAAGCACCGCGGCCGAACCCATCGCCACCGCCCGCGCGCATTTCAAGATCGGAGAAGTGTCCCGCCCTTGAAATCCTGGTCTTAGCCCCCAACTTTGATGACAACCCGCCGCCAACCCTTCAGGGCGCGGCCACTGCCATCCAATTGGAGTTTGATGACCATGAGTGTGGAAACTCAAAAGGAAACCCTGGGCTTCCAGACCGAGGTGAAGCAACTGCTGCACCTCATGATCCATTCGCTGTATTCCAACAAGGAAATTTTCCTTCGCGAGTTGATCTCGAACGCCTCTGACGCTGTCGACAAATTACGTTTCGAAGCCCTGTCCAAGCCGGAGTTGCTGGAAGGCGGCGCCGAACTGAAAATCCGCGTGAGCTTCGACAAAGACGCCAAGACCGTCACCCTCGAAGATAACGGTATCGGCATGAGCCGTGAGGATGCGATCACCCACCTGGGGACCATCGCCAAATCCGGCACTGCCGATTTCATGAAGCACCTTTCGGGCGACCAGAAGAAAGATTCGCACCTGATCGGCCAGTTCGGCGTGGGCTTCTACTCGGCCTTCATCGTCGCCGACAAGGTTGAAGTGTTCAGCCGCCGCGCCGGCCTTGACGCCAGCGAAGGCGTGCATTGGTCTTCGAAAGGCGAGGGCGAGTTTGAAGTCGCTACCCTCGACAAGGCTGATCGCGGTACGCGCATCGTGCTGCACCTGAAACCCGGTGAAGACGAATTTGCCGATGGCTGGCGCCTGCGCAACATCATCAAGAAGTATTCCGACCACATCGCCCTGCCGATCGAATTGCCGAAAGAGCAGGCCGCCGCCGAAGGCGAAGAAGCACCGGCCGTTGAGTGGGAAACCGTCAACCGCGCCAGCGCCCTGTGGACCCGTCCGCGTACCGAGATCAAGGACGAGGAATACCAGGAGTTCTACAAGCACATCGGGCACGACTACGAAAACCCGCTGAGCTGGAGCCACAACAAGGTCGAAGGCAAGCTGGAATACAGCTCGCTGCTCTACGTACCGGCCCGCGCGCCGTTCGACCTGTACCAGCGCGAAGCGCCAAAGGGCCTGAAGCTCTACGTGCAGCGCGTGTTCGTGATGGACCAGGCGGAATCGTTCCTGCCGCTGTACCTGCGCTTTATCAAAGGCGTGGTCGACTCCAACGACCTGTCGCTGAACGTGTCGCGGGAAATCCTGCAGAAAGACCCGATCATCGACTCCATGAAGTCGGCGCTGACCAAGCGCGTCCTCGACATGCTGGAAAAACTGGCGAAGAACGAGCCTGAGCAATACAAAGGCTTCTGGAAGAACTTCGGCCAGGTCATGAAAGAAGGCCCGGCGGAAGATTTCGCCAACAAGGAAAAAATCGCCGGCCTGCTGCGTTTTGCCTCCACCCAGGGCGAAGACGGCGAGCAGGTGGTGTCCCTGGCCGAGTACCTGGCACGCGCCAAGGAAGGTCAGGACAAGATCTACTACCTGACCGGCGAGACCTACGCTCAGGTCAAGAACAGCCCGCACCTGGAAGTCTTCCGCAAGAAAGGCATCGAAGTGCTGCTGCTGACCGACCGTATCGATGAGTGGCTGATGAGCTACCTCAGCGAATTCGACGGTAAGACCTTTGTCGACGTGGCGCGTGGCGACCTGGACCTGGGCAACCTGGATTCCGAAGAAGACAAAAAAGCCGCTGAAGAAGTGGCCAAGTCCAAGGAAGGCCTGGTTGAGCGGATCAAGGCCTCCCTGGGCGACGCCGTCAGCGAAGTGCGGGTTTCCCACCGTCTGACCGACTCCCCGGCGATCCTGGCCATCGGCGAGCAGGACCTGGGCATGCAGATGCGTCAGATCCTCGAAGCCAGCGGTCAGAAGGTGCCGGACTCCAAGCCGATCTTCGAATTCAACCCGGCTCACCCGCTGATCGAGAAACTCGACGGCGAACAGAGCGAAGAGCGTTTTGGCGACCTGTCGCACATCCTCTTCGACCAGGCAGCCCTGGCTGCCGGCGACAGCCTGAAAGACCCGGCCGCCTATGTGCGCCGACTGAACAAGCTGTTGGTTGAACTGTCGGTTTAACCCCGTTGTAGAAAAACCCGCTTCGGCGGGTTTTTTCGTTCTTGTGCAACCTCAACTGGAGTAAATGATGAGCCAAGTCACTGTGCGTTCCGTGGTCTATCAGATTGATGGCCAGTCTTATGAAAGCCGCCTGGCCTTCGATGCCAGCCAAACCGGCCCGCTGCCGGGCCTGTTGATGGCGCCGAACTGGATGGGCGTGAGTGCGGGTGCCGAAGAGATTGCCAAGCGCGTCGCCAGCAAAGGTTACGTGGTGCTGATCGCCGACCTGTACGGGCAAACCGTGCGCCCGTCGAATAACGATGAAGCCGGTGCGGCGATGATGCCGTTGAAGAATGACCGCCCATTGCTGAACAAGCGCATGCAGGCCGCGTTAGCGCAACTGCAAGGCCAGAGCGAAGCTGCGGTGGATACGTCCAGGTTGGCCACCTTCGGTTTCTGCTTCGGCGGTTGCTGTGCGCTGGAGCTGGCGCGCACCGGCGCACCATTGAAGGCTGCGGTGTCGTTCCACGGCACCCTCGACACGCCAAACCCGGCGGATGCGAAGAACATCAAGGGTTCCGTGCTGGTGTTGCATGGTGCTTCCGACCCGCTGGTGCCGAAAGCGCAACTGCCGGTGTTCGAAGATGAGATGAACGCGGCCGGTGTGGATTGGCAACTGCTGAGCTATGGCGGTGCGGTGCATTCCTTCACCGACCCGCACGCCAACGTGCCGGGCATGATGATGTACGACGCGAAGACCGCTGCGCGGGCGTTCCAGTCGATGCATAACTTGTTGGATGAAGTGTTCAAGGGCTAAGTCTCTGGCCTCTGTCCTGGCCTCATCGCGAGCAAGCCAGCTCCCACATTCGAGCGCATTCCTACAGGGTAAACGCGGTTAAATGTGGGAGCAGGCGGCTATCTCACCGGCAACTCAATTCTTTCGGTTTCACCGGGCACCGTTGGCCAATCCCCAGCCGCCCAACGCTGTCGGGCCTGCTCGATCACGGCCGGGTCGCTCGCGACAAAATTCCAGTTGATCCGGCGTGGCCCATCCAGCGGCGCGCCACCGAACACCACCAGGTGACAATCGCCGTCGGCAGACAGGGTCATCGCCTGTCCGCTCGGCAACACCACCAGGCTGTGTGCCTCAAGCGGCTCACCGTCCAACTGCACGTCACCCTCCAGCACATACACCGCGCGTTCTTCATGCTCGTCGGGGATCAGCAGGGTGGTGGCCGTCTGCATCTGCACATCGGCGTACAGCGTGGGTGACAGCACCGGCACCGGTGATTTGAGGCAGAAGCCATTGCCGGCGATCAGGCGGATCTGCACGCCCAGGTTGTCGCTGGTGGGCAAGCTGGCTGCCGGATGGTGGCTGTAATGCCCCGGGCCGCTCTCGTGGTCCTTGGGGGAGGCGAGCCACACTTGCAGCCCATGCAGGCTGAACCCCTTGCTCTTGATTGCTTCGGGCGTGCGCTCGACGTGGGCAATCGCGCTGCCGGCGGTCATCCAGCTCACATCGCCGGCCTGCACCATTTGGTCCGAACCGAGGCTGTCCTTGTGCTGCAAGGTGCCTTCGAACAGGTAGGTGAGGGTCGACAGGCCGATGTGCGGATGCTGGCGGATATTCATGCCGCTGCCCGGTGCATAGCGGGTCGCCAGCATATGGTCGAAAAACACGAACGGCCCGACGCTACGGCATTCTCGCGATGGCAGCGGGCGCAGGATGGGCTGGCCTTCGACATCTTCGAGGCGAGGGCGGATCACGGTGAGGGTGGTCATGGTGCGTCCCTGTCGGAGCGGGTTGGATAGCCCTGAGCATAACCCGCTCGACCGGAGGTTGCCGCTATTGGCTGAAGGCACCTTCCGACAATTTCGTCTCGATACTCACCTCGGCGGTGGTCATCAGCTTGTGTATCGGGCAGCGGTCGGCGATGCGGTGCAGTTCGTCGCGTTGCTGATCGGTGAGCACGCCCTTGAGTGTCAGCTTGACGTTGAGGTGGTACTTGCCCTTTTGCTCCTCGCTGTCGTCGCGGGTGACTTCCACGGTTACGCCGGTCAGCGGGATGCCCTTTCTCTGCGCATACAGCTTCAGGGTCAGGGCCTTGCACGACGCCAGGGCTGCGTCGAAATAGTCGTGGGGCGAGGGCGCGGTGTCGTCACCGCCCAGGCTTTTGGGCAGATCGGTGAACAACTCGTGGTTATCGATGTTGAGGCTGTGGCGGAAGTTGTCGGCATTCAGGGTGTTGACGGTAACAGGCATGGCGAACCTCTCAAGCGTGGCAGGAAGAAAGTCATGCAGTTATAGAACATGCTGGCACTCAAGTGTTCCAGGATTTTTTCCAGATGGCGGGGCGGCAGGATTCCCCGCATCAGTTCGAGGCAGCGGAGCAACACCCGCGTACAGGCGAGGCGACCCCGAATTCAAGCGCAAAAAAAACGCCCCGAACCAGTCGGGGCGTTTTCATCTGATCAAGCTGCGGGGCTTACTTGCCCTGCCAGCGTTTCAGCACCAGGGTGGCGTTAGTGCCACCGAAGCCGAAGCTGTTGCTCATCACGGTGTCGACTTTTACGTTTTCGACGGTCTTGGTCAGGATCGGCATATCGGCCACGACCGGGTCCATCTCTTCGATGTTGGCCGAGCCGGCCATGAAGTTGCCTTCCATCATCAGCAGGCAGTAGATCGTTTCGTGAACGCCGGCGGCGCCCAGGGAGTGACCCGACAGGCTCTTGGTGGAGCTGATGGCCGGTGCCTTGTCGCCGAATACCGCGCGCACGCCTTCCATTTCCTTGGCGTCGCCGACCGGAGTCGAGGTGCCGTGGGTGTTCAGGTAGTCGATCGGGGTATCCACGGTTGACATGGCCATCTGCATGCAGCGGATGGCGCCTTCACCGCTTGGCGCAACCATGTCGTAGCCGTCGGAAGTGGCGCCGTAGCCGACGATTTCCGCGTAGATCTTCGCGCCACGGGCCAGAGCGTGTTCCAGCTCCTCGACCACCACCATGCCGCCGCCGCCGGCGATGACGAAACCGTCACGCTTGGCGTCGTAGGCGCGGGAGGCCTTTTCCGGGGTGTCGTTGTACTGGGTGGACAGCGCGCCCATGGCGTCGAACAGGAACGATTGGCTCCAATGTTCTTCTTCGCCGCCGCCGGCGAACACGATGTCCTGCTTGCCCAGCTGGATCTGCTCAACCGCGTTACCGATGCAGTGAGCACTGGTGGCGCAAGCGGAGGAGATCGAGTAGTTCACGCCCTTGATCTGGAACGGCGTGGCCAGGCAGGCGGAAACGGTGCTGCCCATGGTCCGCGTGACACGGTACGGGCCAACGCGCTTCACGCCTTTCTCGCGCAGGATGTCCAGCGCTTCCATCTGGTTCAGGGTGGACGCGCCGCCGGAGCCGGCGATCAGGCCGGTACGCACGTTCGAGACCTGATCGTGGCTCAGGCCGGAATCGGCGATGGCGTCCTTCATGGCCAGGTAGGCGTAGGCGGCAGCGTGGCCGACGAAGCGGTAGATCTTGCGATCGATCAACTCTTCGAGGGGCAGGTCGATGGAGCCGGAAACCTGGCTACGCAGACCCATTTCGGCATATTCCGGGTTGAAGCGGATGCCAGGGCGACTTGCACGCAGGTTAGCGGTGACGGTCTCTTTGTCATTGCCCAGGCAAGAAACGATGCCCAGACCAGTGATAACGACGCGGCGCATGCGGATAACCCTTAAAAGTTGTCAGTGGAAGTGAATACGCCGACCCGAAGGCCTTCGGCAGTATAGATCTCGCGACCGTCGACAGTCACCGAACCGTCGGCGATCGCCAGGTTCAGCTTGCCCTTGAGGACGCGCTTGATTTGAATGTTGTAGGTGACTTTCTTGGCGCTCGGCAGAACCTGGCCAAAGAACTTCACTTCGCCCGAACCCAGGGCGCGACCGCGGCCCGGCAAGCCTTGCCAGCCGAGGTAGAAACCGACCAGTTGCCACATGGCGTCGAGGCCCAGGCAGCCCGGCATGACAGGGTCACCTTCGAAATGGCAGGCGAAGAACCACAGGTCCGGGGTGATATCCAGCTCGGCGACCAATTCACCTTTGCCGTACTTGCCACCCTCTTCACTGATATGGGTGATGCGATCCACCATCAGCATGTTCGGGGCGGGCAGTTGCGCGTTACCTGGGCCGAACAGCTCACCGCGACTGCAGCGCAGCAGGTCTTCCCGAGTAAAGGCGTTTTGTTTGGTCATGCGAGCTCCTCAATAATCCCATGCGGCAGGGTAGGGCAAATCTTCCCGAACCGACTGAAGCGTTCATGCCTCACATCGGCAGCCTACACATAGACTATTGCGTTGTAGTGAAAGTCACAGCGTCAAGGCACTGAATGTACACTTGTTCACTGAAATTTTAAACCGGGCCTGTTTATCGGTCCGTTCGGGTGCCTAAGACTGCCGCACTTTCGTCTTTCACGCCAGTCGCAGTTGGCTGATGGCGCGGCGCTATTGCACCCAACGCTGCAGGATTTGCTGCAAATCCGTGCGTTTGAACGGCTTGGCCAGGTAATCGTTCATTCCGGCGGCCAGGCAGAGTTCACGATCGCCCTGCAAGGCGTTGGCGGTGAGGGCGATGATCGGCAGGTCGGCGCAGCCTGGCAGTTGGCGAATCTGGCGGGTGGCTTCGTAGCCGTCGATCAGCGGTAGCCGGCAATCCATCAGGATCGCGGTGAAAATCAGGCTCTCGGCGCTGCGGATCGCTTCGGCGCCGTCGGTGGCCAGGCTGACTTCAAAGCCCAGGCTGCGCAGCATGGCTTCGACCACGGTGCGGTTGACCGGGTTGTCTTCCACCAGCAGCACATGGCGGCCGTCGCCCGCGCTGGTTTTGCCTTCGGCGTTGGCGGCGATGGCCGGCACGCTGTGCTGGTCGATGGCCAGCGGGATTTCCAGGGTGAACACCGAACCGCGACCTTCTTCGCTCTGCGCGCGCAGGGTGCCGCCCATGCGTTCGGCCAGGGTGCGGGCGATGGGCAGGCCCAGGCCGGTGCCGCCGTAACGTCTTGAAATGGAACTGTCGGCCTGCTGGAACGCATCGAACATCAGTTCCAGGCGCTCGGCGGAAATGCCAATGCCGCTGTCGCGCACGGTACAGGTGAACCACACCAGTTCATGGTCGAGGGGTTGCCAATGGGGCTCGACGCTGACGCTGCCGTGCTCGGTGAACTTGAGCGCGTTGCCGATCAGGTTCACCAGAATCTGGCGGATACGCGTCGGGTCGCCCTGCACGCGCAACGTGTCCAAGCCCGGCGGGATCGGCAGCTCGAGGCTCAGCCCGCGCTGCTGGGCGCTGTGCTGGAAGGCCTGGGCGCAGCTGTTGATCAGGTCCGCGAGGTTGAACGGAATGTGTTCCAGCTCCAGGGCCGCGCGTTCGATGCGCGAGAAGTCGAGGATGTCATTGATGACCTTGAGCAAATGTTCCGTGGACTCGGAGGCCAGTGCCGCATATTCGGTCTGCTCTTCGGTCATCTCGGTGGTTTCCAGCAACTGCAGCATGCCCAGCACGCCGTTCATCGGCGTGCGCAGCTCGTGGCTCATCATCGCCAGGAAGTCCGACTTGGCGTTGTTCGCCCGTTCGGCTTCCTCGCGGGTCTGGATCAGTTGCGCCATGGCCTGCTGCTGTTCGCGGCTGGCCTGGTTGAGGCCTTCGGCAAGGTTGTTGATGTGCCGCGAGAGGTCGCCCAGTTCGGAGTCATCGACAATCGGCAGCGGGGTCTTGTAGTCGCCTTGCTGGATCGCCTTGACTGCATTGCCCATCGCGCTGATCGGCTGCGACAGGCTGGAGGCCAGGCGCCGCGCGAGCAAAAAGGTGAACAGCAGGGCGAACAGCGCGAGCACGCCGGCCTTGAACAGAATCTCCTGTTGGCGCTGGCTGAAGGCATCGTTGGACATGCCGACGATCACCCGGCCCAGGTAGTCGGCACGCGGCGCCTTGGGTTCGTTGAGGTTGTCCTGGAAAAAGTCATTGCCCAATTGAATATGTTGCAGGCGGATCGGGGCCTGGAACACTTTGACCGACAGCGAGCGGTCGTGGTTTTCCGACGGTTGCTCGACGTACACCAGGATGTTCTCGGCGCTGTCCTGGATCTCCAGGAAGCGCACATGGGGCGTGGCCAGCGTCGCGCGCAGCAGGCTGTCGAGCACGTCGTTGTTGCCGGAGATCACCCCGTATTCGGTGGCCGGGGCCAATTGGTTGGCGATCAACTGGCCGGTGTGGTCGAGTTCCTGGCGCAGGTCCTGGATCCGCACGAAGGTGAAGAAGCTGATCAACAGCAACGTCAGCAACAGCGCCGGCCCCAGGGTGATGAGCTGGGTGCGGGTGTTGATGTCCCAACGACGACGTAAGGTCATGGGCGTTGTTCTCCTTCGGCCAGGCGGGCGGCGACGTTGGCTTCGTCGACCTGTTCGATGCCCAGTGAGCGTGCGACTTGCGGGTTGCCCACGACTTTGAAACGCTCCGGGTACACGGCGCGCGGCCAGCCGGCCGGCGGGTGATCGAGCAGGCGGTCGAGCACGGCCAGCCAGTCGGTCTGGTCGCTGTAAGTACTGGCCAGGCTGCCGGCCTTGACGAAGCCGGCATTGGGCCCCACCAGCGGCAGTTGCCGGGCATAACTGCTCAGCAGCAGGTTCTTCGCGGTTTTCGGGTTGTATAACTGCGGGTCGTCAAGGCCGAGCAGCACATCGCTGTTTCTGAACAAATGCTGCAGCGGGCGACTGTCGTTAATGTCGTCCCAGCGCTGGGGCACGATCTCCAGGCCCATCGGCGCGGCGTACTGGCGCAACTCGCGGAGCAGGAATTCACTGTCGGCGCCGTAAAGCACGCCGATGCGGCGGGCCTGGGGCAGGATTGTGGCGATCAGCCGCAGCTGGCGCTCCAGCGGCGGGTCACTCCACAGCAGGCTGATTTTGCCCGGCACGCCCTGGCCCATGCGCTGGTGGGCCTGCAGGCGGCTGATGCGCAACACCAGGGTCGACGGCCCCTGGGCGTCTTGCAGGCGCCAGTCGAGGCTGGGCAGGTCCAACAGGATCAGGCGCGTATTGGCCGGTAGGCGGCTGGGCACGGGCAGGTTGGCGAGGGGGGTGAAGGTTACACGGTCGTCGGGGCGCTGCTGGGTGAGCGCCTGGACGAAGGCCTGCACTCCGGCGCCGTCTTCGGCGGCGGTCAGCAGGATATCGGCGCTCCAGGCCGGTACGCTGAGCAGCAGGCACAGCAGCAGCAGGCCGCGTTGCCAGCGTCTGGGGAGAGAGAGGAGGGTCATCCGTGACTGAGCGCCCATGTCAGAACTCTAACTCCGCGCTGAAGTAGAGCACTTGGCGATGGTCGTAGTTGTTGTCGGCCCAGGTGGTGGGCTGGTTGTCCAGGCGTTGTTGCAACATGCCGGCCAGTTCCACGTTGGCGTTGCCCAGGGCCATGCGCTTGGCGACCCGCAGGTCGACCCGTTCGAAGCGATAGCGGTTAAGGGCGTCGTCGCCATAGTAGAACAGGGCGCTGGACCAGCCTTGCCCCCATTCGCGCAACCAGCCGGCCGAACCGCTGTTGCGTGCGGTTTGCGCCTTGTCCAGCGGGTTGCTGGTGCTGGCGTCGACGTAAGCGTAGGTCAGCCGCAGGCGGTCGGCGTTGCTCATGCGCCAGTCGAATTGGGATTCTGCGCCGGTAAAGCGCGAGCTGTTGGCGTTGCTGGCAATGTACTGATTGTTGCGCAGCGGCGAACTGATCATGTCGGTGATTTCGTCGTAGAACAGTTTCACGTCCATGTTCAGCCCGATGTCGGCAAAAAAGCCGTTATAGCCCAATTCACGGGATTTCATCAGTTCTTTGTCGAGATTGCCCGGGCCGCGCGTGACCACGAAGTACTGCCCGGAATTCTGCCCGTAGGCCGGCGAGTCGAGGTTGGTGACGCGATAGCTCCAGTTGACGTTGTTCTCGAACATGTCCGGCGAACGGATCGCCTCGGAGTACACCGCGCGCAGGCCGTGGCGCGGGTTGATCAGGTAGTTGACTGCCACCCGCGGCGTCAGCGAGTTGCCGCTCAGGTGGGTGTCTTCGTACATGGCGCCGCCCTGCAGCAACCAGTGTTCGCTGGCGCGCCATTCAAGCTGGCCGAACAGGCGCCAGGTGGTGTCATCCAGAGTGCCGTTGAAATAGGTGTCGGAGTCGGCGCGGTCATAGCGATAGTTCATACCGCTGACCAGGCGCAGGCTGTCGGACAGGCTCAGGGTGTCCTGGATCTCCAGGTCGTAGCGGCTTTCGCGGGTGCTTTGGTCGATGTCGCCGCATACGCTCTGGCTGGCACCGTTGCGCCATTGGTCCAATACTTGGTTGCCCAGTGCTTGTTCGTCGGCGCTGCCGGGAGGCGCAACACCTTGGCTGTAGGTGTCCATATGCCGGGCCAATCGCTCGGCATAATTGGGGTTGAGCTGCCACAGCCGGGTCAATTCCGGGCTGAACGACACCTTGGCGTCACAGGCTTTCCAGATCTGCCGGCGGTCCCATTGTTGGGCCGAGCCCTGGATATACAGGCTGTGTTCGGGATTGAAATCGAAATTCCAGCGCAGGGAACCGGCATAGTCCTTGGCGGTAACGTCGGAATTGTTGCCGCCCTCGGTAATCCCGGCGAATACCGGCGTGTAGGTATAAGGACGCTGGTTGGTCCCTTCCTTGGCATTCAGTTGCCAGTCGATGCTCTGTTGCGTGTTCAGCGTCTGGCTCACCGCCAGGCTGAAGCGGTTGAGACGCCGGCCGTCACGACGGTCGGCGCCCACCGCGTTGCTGTCAAAGCCATCGTCCTGCTGCCCGGACATCGACAGGCGCAGGTCGCCGGTTTCCCAGCCTACGCCCTGGCTGGCATAGAAGTCGTTGATCCCGCGTTCGCCGCGTACCACTTTTACCCTTGAACCGTGGCTGTCGGCCGGTGAGCGCGTGAGGATATTCACCACAGCCATCAACGCATTGGCGCCGTAGCTGACGGTGTTGGGCCCGCGGAACACTTCGATGCGCTCGATGTCTTCCATGGCCACCGGAATATCGCTCCAGTCCACCGTGGCCAGGCCTGCGCGGTACACCGAGCGGCCGTCGATCAAGACCTGCATGCGTCGCGCATCGCTGGCATTGGTGCCGTGGTAGTTCACCGCCGCCTGGTTGCCGCTGGTGTAGCCGACCATCATGCCCGGCACCAGCCGCAGCAACTCAGCGATGTCCCGCGCGCCGCTGGCCTTGATCAGTTCGCTGTCGATCACGGTCATGCTGCCGGGCACGGCGGCGGCCGATTGTTTGAGGCGAGTGGCAGTCAGCACCTGTGGCAGCGGTTGGTTGTCGAGGAACAGGTCGTCGGCGAACACCGCGCCGCTGCACAACAGCATCAACCACAACGATGAACGGGGAGGAGGGCCCAAATACACGGCACGGCCTTGATAATTACGGATAGCCGACCATGTTAACCGAGGCCGGGCCATTTGCCAGTCGTCGCCTTTGCAATTACCCCGCGTCGCTATGGCATTTTCCGACAGGCGTGTGAATTGATACGGGGGCTGGCCGCAAGCGGGGGGCTCCGTATAATGCGGCCATCGCCACTGGTATGGATTAACGGATTGCATATGACTGAACAGCGCCCTATTGCGGTCCTGGGAGGCGGAAGTTTTGGTACCGCCGTGGCTAACCTGCTGGCTGAGAACGGTCATGCGGTGCGCCAGTGGATGCGCGATCCCGAACAGGCCGAGGCCATTCGCGTCCATCGAGAAAACCCTCGTTACCTTAAAGGCATCAAGATTCATCCGGCGGTCGAGCCGGTCACCGACTTGCAGGCGACCCTGGAGGCCTGCGAGCTGTGTTTCGTCGCGCTGCCTTCGAGTGCGTTGCGTTCGGTACTCGCGCCTCACGCCGAACGCCTGGCGGGCAAGCTGCTGGTCAGTTTGACCAAGGGCATCGAGGCGCACACCTTCAAGCTGATGAGCGAAATCCTCGAAGAGATCGCCCCGCAGGCGCGCATCGGCGTGCTGTCCGGGCCGAACCTGGCGCGGGAAGTGGCCGAACATGCGCTGACCGCCACCGTGATCGCCAGTGAAGATGAAGCACTGTGTGAGCGGGTCCAGGCCGTGCTGCATGGGCGCACCTTCCGCGTGTACGCCAGTGGCGATCGTTTCGGCGTCGAGCTGGGCGGTGCGCTGAAAAATGTCTACGCGATCATTGCCGGGATGGCGGTGGCGCTGGGCATGGGCGAGAACACCAAGAGCATGCTGATTACCCGCGCGCTGGCGGAAATGACCCGCTTCGCGGTGAGCCAGGGCGCCAACCCGATGACGTTCCTGGGCCTGGCGGGCGTGGGCGACCTGATCGTCACCTGCTCGTCGCCGAAAAGCCGTAACTATCAGGTCGGTTTCGCCCTCGGCCAGGGCCTGAGCCTGGAGGACGCCGTGGCGCGCCTGGGCGAAGTGGCCGAAGGGGTCAATACCCTCAAGGTGCTCAAGGCCAAGGCCCAGGAGGCCGGCGTGTACATGCCGCTGGTCGCCGGGTTGCACGCGATCCTGTTTGAAGGGCGCACCCTGAATCAGGTCATCGAGTTGCTGATGCGCGCCGAGCCGAAAACCGATGTCGACTTTATTTCCACCAGTGGTTTCAACTGAGGAACGCGTCATGAACGATCCGAAAGCAGCTCCCAAGTACGAGTCCATCGCCCTGCGCATCTTGTGGATGCTGGTGTTTGCCCTGGTGTGGCAAGTGGCGCAATTCCTGCTCGGTGCGTTGGTGGTGGTGCAACTGATTTACCGGTTGGTCTACGGCGCGCCGAACTTGGGCTTGATGAATTTTGGCGACAGCCTGAGCCAGTTCCTCGCGCAGATCGGCCGCTTCGGCAGTTTCCACACCGAGCAAAAGCCCTGGCCATTCGCCGACTGGCCGACGCCGCGTGCGCCGGAAGGCGAAGCCGCCCACAGCGTGCCGCCAGCACCGCACCCGGTGCGCGATGAAGAGCCAAAACTGTGAAACTGTGGATTCTGCGGCACGGTGAGGCCCAAGCGCATGCCCGCACCGATGCCGAGCGCGAGCTGACCGAGCATGGCCGCGCCGAAGTCTTGCGCAGCGCGGCGCACCTGATCGGCCAGCCCATCAGCGCGATCGTTGCCAGCCCGTATGTACGGGCGCAGCAGACCGCGCAGCTGGTGCGTGAAGCGCTGGGCTTCGTGCCGGACATCCGCACCGTGCCCTGGCTGACACCGGACGGCAATCCGCAGCAGGTGCTGGAAAAGCTCGACACGGATGAGAATGTGCTGCTGGTCAGCCATCAGCCGCTGGTCGGCAGCCTGATCAGCTTTTTGCAGCATGGTCATCAGCGTCAACCGCTGCCGATGTACACCGCCAGCCTGGCGGAGTTGGAGGGGGAATGCCCGCTGGCGGGGCTGATGAGCCTGGTCAGTGTGAAACACCCGTAGGCGCTTTCACTGCTTTGTGTGTGCTATATAGTCAGCCGAGCAAGTGCTTGGTTGGCTATCATCGGACCACAAAGGAGCGCGTCCCATGCCCGTCGCTTTTCGTTTGCCGTTGCAGGTCTTCTTCGAACGTGAAGCGCGGCATCCGCGCAAACCCTTCCTGGTGCAGCCCGTCGGCGGCGACGAGGTACAGACCCTCACTTGGGCCGAGGTCGGCCACCAGGCCCGCTGCGCCGCGCATTGGCTGCGTGCGAGGGAACTGCCCCAGGGTTCGCACGTAGCCCTGATCTCGAAAAATTGCGCGCACTGGATCATCGCCGACCTGGCCATCTGGATGGCCGGGCATGTCTCGGTGCCGCTCTATCCCAACCTCACCGCCGATTCCGTCGCCCATGTGCTGAAGCACTCCGAGGCGGCGCTGGTGTTCATCGGCAAGCTCGATGACTGGCCCGCCATGGCGCCCGGGGTTCCGGCCGACGTGCCCACCATCGGCCTGCCGCTGTGTCCGGCGGGCGACTTGGATTTCAGCTGGGCCGAGCTGCAAGCCTGTTCACCGATCCAGGACCAGCCGCTACCTGCCGCGTCGGATCTGGCCACCATCATCTACACCTCCGGCACCACCGGCCTGCCCAAGGGCGTGATGCACAGCTTCGGCGCCCTGGGCTTTGCCGCCACCGGAGGCACCGAATTGTTCGGCCTGGGGGAGGGTGACCGGCTGCTGTCGTACCTGCCCTTGTGCCATGTGGCGGAGCGGATGTTTGTGGAATTGGCGGCGATCTATACCGGGCAAACCGTGTATTTCGCCGAAAGCCTTGAGACTTTTCTGAGGGACCTGCGTCGGGCACGGCCGACGGCGCTGTTCGGGGTGCCGCGTATCTGGACCAAATTCCAGATGGGCGTCTACGGCAAGATCCCGGCGACGCGCCTGGAGCGCCTGTTGCGGCTGCCCTTTATCGGCAAACGCGTGGGCCGCAAGGTGCTGGCCGGCCTAGGCCTGGACGCGCTACGCATTGCGCTGTCCGGCGCGGCGCCGGTGCCCGAAGCCTTGTTGCGCTGGTATCAGCGCCTGGGCCTGGATGTGCTGGAGGTGTACGGCATGACCGAGAGTTGCGGCTATTCCCATGTGTGTCGCCCCGGCCAGCAGACAATCGGCTGGATCGGCCTGCCGTGCCCGGGCGTTGAAGTGCGTATCGACCCGCTCGGCGAAGTGCAGGTGCGCAGTGGCGCGACCATGCTCGGTTACTTCAAGGACCCGGAAAAAACCGCCGAAACCCTCACCCCGGACGGCTTCCTGCGCACCGGCGACAAGGGCGAGCAGGACGCCGAGGGCCGTCTGCGCCTGACCGGGCGCCTCAAGGAAATCTTCAAGACCAGCAAGGGCAAGTACGTGGCCCCGGCGCCAATCGAAAACCGCCTGGCCGAACATGCACGGATCGAACAGGTGTGTGTGGTCGGCGACGGCCTGCCTGCGCCGATGGGCCTGTGCGTGCTGTCGGCGGCGGGCCCGGCGGATGCGCGCCAGGCCTTGCACGGCAGCCTTGAACGCTGGCTGGAGCAGGTCAACGCGGCGTTGGACAAGCATGAGCGCCTGCGTCAATTGGTGGTGGTGAAAGACAGTTGGGCGGTGGAAAACGGCTTCCTGACACCGACCTTGAAGATCAGGCGCAATGTCATCGAATCGACCTACGGCCCACAGTTTCAGGTGTGGAGCGAGCGCACCGAAGTCATTCTGTGGCAGGATTAGGGCCATCATATAACCAATAGGGACAACGGTATGAGCCTGTGGCGCACCCAACCCAATATCGAACAACTCAACGCTCTGCAGAAAAACACCATCGGTGAAGTGCTGGACATTCGCTTCGAAAGTTTCGACGAAGAATCCCTGACCGCCAGCATGGTGGTCGATCAGCGTACCCATCAGCCCTACGGCCTGCTGCACGGCGGCGCGTCGGTCGTGCTGGCCGAAAGCGTCGGCTCCATGGCGGCCTACCTGTGCATCGATGCGAGCAAGTTCTATTGCGTCGGCCTCGAGGTCAATGCCAACCACCTGCGCGGGGTGCGCAGCGGGCGGGTGACGGCGGTGGCGAGGGCGATTCATATCGGCCGCACCACCCAGGTGTGGGACATCCGCCTGACCAACGATGATGGCAAGTCCAGCTGCGTCTCGCGCCTGACCATGGCCGTAGTGCCCCTGGGCGAGAACCCGCCGGCGCGATAGGCGTGGCGTGAGTGTCATCATTCCTGGCGGTTACGGTCATTGCCGTAACGGTCGGGCGTGGTGACAATCAATGTCTGTTTTTATAGATGGAACCGGTATGTCGCAGCACGTGTTTTTTGCCCACGCCAATGGCTTCCCTTCGGCTACCTACGGCAAGTTGTTTGCCGGCCTGGCCCCGGAATATACCGTCGCGCACCTGCCGCAGCACGGCCACGATCCACGGTTTCCGGTGGACGACAACTGGCAGAACCTGGTGGACGAACTGATCCACCATCTGCAACAGCAGCCCGAGCCGGTGTGGGGCGTGGGCCATTCCCTGGGCGGCGTGTTGCATTTGCACGCGGCCATGCGCTGCCCGCAGTTGTATCGCGGCGTGGTGATGCTCGACTCGCCGGTGCTGACCCGTGCCGACCGCTGGGTGATCCGCGCCGCCAAGCGCTTTGGTTTTATCGACCGCCTCACCCCGGCCGGGCGCACCCTGGGCCGCCGTGAAGAATTCGCCGACCTGGACGCCGCGCGCAGTTACTTCGCCGGCAAGACCCTGTTTCGCGGCTTCGACCCGGAATGCTTCGACGCTTACCTGCAACATGGCCTGTATCAGGTCGGCGATCGCCTGCGCCTGCGTTTCGATCCGGCCACTGAAATCAGTATCTACCGGGGCGTGCCCCATACCAGCCCGGGCCAGGTGCGCCAGTTGAAAGTGCCGCTGGCGGTGGTGCGCGGGCGCCAGAGCCGGGTGGTGATGCGCCACCACGCCAGCGGCGTCGGGCGCCTGCCCATGGGAGAAATGCTCACCATGCCCGGCGGCCACATGTTCCCCCTCGAACGCCCCCAGGACACCGCGATCTTGCTCAAGCAACTGTTCGCCCGTTGGGAAGCCCGCGAGCGCAGTTGCGCATGAGTACGCCGGTCGAAGAAGTGCGCCTGAGCCTGCCGCATATCGAATTGGCCGCGCATCTGTTCGGTCCCGAAGACGGTCTGCCGGTGATCGCCTTGCATGGCTGGCTGGACAACGCCAACAGCTTCGCGCGGTTGGCGCCGAAACTGCAGGGCATGCGTATCGTCGCCCTCGACATGGCCGGCCACGGGCATTCGGCGCATCGTCCGACGGGGGCCGGTTATGCCCTGTGGGATTACGTCCACGATGTGCTGCAGGTCGCCGAACAACTGGGCTGGAAACGTTTTGCATTACTTGGCCATTCCCTCGGCGCCATCGTCTCCCTGGTATTGGCCGGTGCCTTGCCGGAGCGGGTGACGCACCTGGGTTTGATCGACGGTGTGATCCCGCCGACCGCCACTGGCGAGAACGCCGCCGAGCGGCTGGGCATGGCGTTGCAGGCGCAATTGAACCTGCAGGGCAAGCGCAAGCCGGTCTACAGCAACCTTGATCGCGCCGTCGAAGCGCGGATGAAAGGGCTGGTGGCCGTCAGCCGCGAAGCCGCTGAACTGCTGGCCCAGCGCGGTTTGATGCCGGTGCCGGGCGGTTACACCTGGCGAACGGACAGCCGCTTGACCCTGGCATCGCCGATGCGTCTGACCGACGAGCAAGCCATGGCTTTCGTGCGCCGCGTAGGTTGCCCTACTCAACTGGTGGTGGCCGCTGACGGCATGCTGGCGAGACATCCCGAATTGCTTTCCCAGCTACCGTTTACCGTGACGACCCTGCCCGGTGGCCATCATTTGCACTTGAATGACGAGGCGGGCGCGGTCCTTGTTGCAGACTGTTTCAATCGGTTCTTCTCTGCACCTTGACTTGGCGCGGTCAACTGCCGAGGCTGGGCGGATTGAAAGGGAGTCAACCATGAACGATCTCAACACCGATCTTGAAACTGCTGCGACCTCCGATGGCCAGGGCTCAACTATCCGATGAGCGTGCGTAAAGGCTGTATCCGTGCCCTCGGGCTGTGTGTGTTCAGCCCGTTGGTGTTCGCCGCCGATGTGCCGGGTAGCCAGGACTTGCCCGCCGTGGCCCGTCAGGTCGACGCGCAAATCGTCGATTATCGTCCCGCCGAAGAAAAAGAGCGCATCTACCCCATGGGCGCGATCCGCAAGATCAGCGGCCAGTTGCGTTACGAAGCCCAGGCCACCGCGCGCGGCCAGGCCACCGCCATCACCTATGAACTGCCCGCCGAGCACACCTCCAGCGCTGCGTTCACCGCCACGCGCGAAGCGCTGCAGCAGCAGGGCGCGCAGCTGTTGTTCTGGTGCCAGGCCCGTGACTGCGGTGAAAGCAGCCTGTGGGCCAATGAAGTGTTCGGTAATGCCAAGTTGGTCGGCGCCGATGGCCAGCAGGAATACCTGCTGTTGCGTCTGGCTGCCCCGCAGGACAATTCCCTGGTGGCGTTGTACGGCATCACCCGCGGCAATCGCCGGGCTTACCTGCATGTCGAACAGATCGATGCCGGCACCCCGCTTGGGGAGCTGCTGCCGACCTCCGCCACGCTGTTGCGCGAACTCAAAAGCACTGGCGAGCTGGATTTCCCGGCTTTGGGGACGGACCCCGATGCCACCTGGTTGACCCTGATTTCCCGCGGTTTGAACCTCGACACCACCCTGCGTGTCAGTTTGACCGGCCCCCATGCCGAAGCGTGGCGCCAGGCCCTGATTGACAAGGGCGTGCGGGCCGCACGCCTGGAAACCGGTACCGAGCCAGCCAAAGGCCTGCACCTGCATCTGATACGCTGACCGAAACAGGGCGAACGGACCCGCGCCGTTCGCCTAAACTGACTGCCTTCAGCCTTTTCCTAGAGAAACTCCATGCTCAATAACGATCGCCTGCTGGTGCAAATCCTGCTGCTGGTGCTGTTCGGTGCCAGCTTCTGGGTGATGGCGCCGTTCTGGTCGGCGCTGTTCTGGGGGGCGGTGCTGGCGTTTGCCAGTTGGCCGCTGATGGTGTTGCTGACCCGCTGGCTGGGCGGCCGCGAATCCCTGGCCGCTGGCATCCTGACCTTGGGCTGGATGCTGCTGGTGGCGGTGCCGCTGGTATGGCTGGGGTTCAACCTTGCGGACCATGTGCGCGACGCGGTGACGTTGATCAAGGATATTCAGGTCGACGGTTTGCCGGCGGCGCCGGCTTGGTTGGGGTCGATTCCCTTTGTCGGAGAACGGCTGGTGGCGATGTGGGACAGCATCGACCAGCAGGGCGCGGCGCTGATGGTCAGCCTCAAGCCGTACCTGGGGCAGGTGGGCAACTGGCTGCTGGCGCGCAGCGCGCAGATCGGCGGCGGCATCCTGGAGCTGACCCTCAGCCTGGTGTTCGTGTTCTTTTTCTACCGTGACGGGCCGCGCCTGGCGATGTTCGTCCACCGCCTGCTGGAGCGCTTGATCGGCGAACGCGCCGGTTACTACATCGAACTGGTGGCCGGCACCGTGCAACGCGTGGTCAATGGCGTGATCGGTACGGCCGCCGCTCAGGCCGTGCTCGCGCTGATCGGCTTCCTGATCGCCGGGGTGCCGGGCGCGCTGGTGCTGGGTATCGTCACGTTCCTGCTCAGCCTGATCCCCATGGGGCCGCCGCTGGTGTGGATTCCGGCCACGGCCTGGCTGGCGTGGAAGGGCGATTACACCTACGCAGTGTTCCTCGGCGTGTGGGGCACGTTCATCATCAGCGGCGTGGACAACGTGCTCAAGCCGTACCTGATCAGCCGTGGCGGCAACCTGCCGCTGGTGATCGTGTTGCTCGGGGTATTCGGCGGCCTGATCGCGTTTGGCTTCATCGGCCTGTTTATCGGCCCGACCTTGCTCGCCGTGGCGTACAGCCTGCTGATGGATTGGAGCGCGACCCAGGCCCAGAGCCGCCGCGAAGACGAACCGCTGTAGCTGATTGACCAAGATTTATGGGGGAGCTGGCGGGCGTTGGCCGTCAGGCGCGGGGCAACCACATCACGGCGGTCAACCCGCCGCCCGGGGTTTCCTCCAGGCTCAACCGTCCGCCCAGGCGTTCCACCGCGTCCTTGGCGATGGTCATGCCCAGGCCCACGCCGCCGGAGTTGCGGTTGCGCGAGCCTTCCAGCCGATAGAACGGTTCGAACACCGCCTCGCGCTTGTCGGCGGCAATCCCGGGGCCGTGGTCAATCACGCGGATGGTCAGGGCCTCGCGGCTGTCCTCCAGTTCCACGCGCGCGCTGCCGGCGTAGCGCAAGGCGTTGTCGATCAGGTTGTTGAGGCATGAACGCAACGCCATCGGCTGCACCTGCAAAGGCGCACAGGTGCCAGCACATTGCACATTGGAACCTTGGTCCTGGGCGTTCTCACTGATCGACTCCACCAGCGCCTGCACATCCAGCCAGTGCCGGCTTTCGCTGGTGCGTTGTTCGTGCAGGTAGCTCAAGGTGGCGTCGAGCATGCCGATCATGTCGTTCAGGTCCTGGCGCATCTGGCCTTGCAGCTTGGCGTCTTCGATCTGCTCCAGGCGCAGCTTGAGGCGCGACAGCGGGGTGCGCAGGTCATGGGAGACCGCGCCGAGCATGCGCGCGCGCTGGCCGACTTGTTCGCGAATACGTTTTTGCATCAGGTTGAAGGTTGACGCGGCCTGCTGGGCTTCGCGGGGGCCCGATTCGTCGAGAGGCGGGCTGTCGAGGTCCAGGCTCAAGCGCTCGGCGGCCTCACTCAGGCGCTGGATCGGCCGGCTCAACAATTTGGCGCCATACCAGGCGGCGATGATCAACGAGAAAAACTGAAACGTCAGCGGCACCACCGGGCCGCCAAACCATGGGCGAGGGCGTTTAGGCAGCGGCCTCATCGTGCCGTCCGGTTGCTCGACGAAGGTGTCCTTGCGCGGTGGCGGAGGCGGGTCATAGTGGTGGAACCAGAAAAATGCCAACGCATGGGCCAGTACAATCGCCAACAGCAACACACCGAACAACCGGCCGAACAGCGTGTTGAGGGCGTTGCGCATCAGCCGATATCCCGTGCGTCGAACAGATAGCCTTCACCGCGCACGGTCTTGATCAACTGCGGTGCTTTGGGGTCATCGCCCAGCTTCTGGCGCAGGCGCGAGACCAGCAGGTCAATGCTGCGATCGAAGGCCTCGATGGAACGACCGCGGGCCGCATCCAGCAACTGTTCGCGGCTCAACACCCGGCGCGGCCGCTCGATAAACACCCACAGCAGGCGGAACTCGGCGTTGGACAGCGGCACCACCAGGCCATCGTCGGCCACCAATTGGCGCAACACGCTGTTGAGCCGCCAGTTATCGAAGCGGATATTGGCGCGCTGCTCGGTGCGGTCGTCGCGCACCCGGCGCAGGATGGTCTGGATGCGCGCCACCAATTCACGCGGCTCGAACGGCTTGGACATATAGTCGTCGGCGCCCAGTTCCAGGCCGATGATGCGGTCGGTGGGTTCGCAGCGGGCGGTGAGCATCAGGATCGGAATGTCCGACTCGGCGCGTAGCCAGCGGCACAGTGACAGGCCGTCTTCGCCCGGCAGCATCAGGTCGAGCACCACCACATCAAAGGTTTCGGCTTGCATCGCCACGCGCATCGCGGTGCCGTCGGTGACGCCGGTGGCGAGAATATTGAAGCGCGCCAGGTAGTCGATCAGCAGTTCGCGGATCGGCACATCGTCGTCGACAATCAGCGCGCGGGTGTTCCAGCGCTTTTCATCGGCGCTCACCGCGTTTTTTTGCTCGTCGTTCAGCGGGACGGAAGTATGCATAGTGCGATCATCTGCCTGGTGGTAGCGGTCAGCATAGGCGCCCAGCCCCATGGCTGGTAGTGCTGGTCGGTGGGTCGTGCGGGCGAGGCTAGCGGTAGGGCGTGTTGAGGGCATGTCGTGAATGTATCTGCTTTGATACAAATGGCCGAAAGGTCCGCCTGAGTGCGCTTGGTCAGTATTTACCGATCATCGGATCCCGCAACGGCGTCGCTTGCGCTACAATCCGCGCCGATTTCGACTTGCCTGAGAGCCCATTCCAATGTCCGTCTGCCAGACTCCTATCATCGTCGCCCTGGATTACCCCACCCGTGACGCCGCACTGAAGCTGGCTGACCAGTTGGACCCGAAGCTGTGTCGGGTCAAGGTCGGCAAGGAACTGTTCACCAGTTGCGCCGCGGACATCGTCGGCACGCTGCGTGACAAAGGTTTCGAGGTGTTCCTCGACCTGAAATTCCACGACATCCCCAACACCACCGCGATGGCGGTCAAGGCTGCCGCCGAAATGGGCGTGTGGATGGTCAATGTACACTGCTCCGGCGGCCTGCGCATGATGGCCGCCTGCCGTGAAGTGTTGGAACAGCGCAGCGGCCCTAAACCCTTGCTGATCGGTGTGACCGTGCTGACCAGCATGGAGCGCGAAGACCTGGCCGCGATCGGCCTGGATATCGAACCTCAGGAGCAAGTGCTGCGCCTGGCGGCCCTGGCGCAAAAAGCCGGCCTCGATGGCCTGGTCTGTTCGGCGCTGGAAGCCCGGGCGCTCAAGACCGCCCACCCGTCGCTGCAATTGGTCACCCCGGGGATTCGCCCGGCGGGCAGCGCCCAGGATGACCAGCGCCGTATCCTCACGCCGCGTCAGGCCCTGGACGCCGGCTCGGACTACCTGGTGATCGGCCGCCCGATCAGCCAGGCGGCGGACCCGGCCAAGGCATTGGCGGCAGTGGTCGCCGAGATCGCCTGATCGATCACCGATCAACCATGTGGGAAGGGGGCAAGCCCCCTCCCACATTGACATCTGCTGTGTATCAGCTGACTTTGAGTACCAGCTTGCCGAAGTTCTCCCCGTTGAACAGCTTCATCAGCGTCTCCGGGAACGTCTCCAGTCCTTCCACAATGTCTTCCTTGCTCTTGAGCTTGCCCTGCGCCATCCAGCCGGCCATTTCCTGCCCGGCGGCGGCAAAGTTCGCCGCGTGATCCATCACCACGAAGCCTTCCATGCGTGCGCGATTGACCAGCAATGACAGGTAGTTGGCCGGGCCTTTTACCGCGTCCTTGTTGTTGTACTGGCTGATTGCACCGCAGATCACTACGCGGGCTTTCAACGCCAGGCGGCTGAGCACGGCGTCGAGAATGTCGCCGCCGACGTTATCGAAATACACATCCACGCCCTTGGGGCACTCGCGCTTGAGCGCGGCGGGCAGATCTTCGTGTTTGTAATCGATGGCGGCGTCGAAGCCCAGTTCATCCACCAGGAACTTGCACTTGTCGGCGCCACCGGCAATGCCCACCACGCGGCAGCCTTTGATCTTGGCGATCTGCCCGGCAATGCTGCCCACCGCCCCGGCCGCGCCGGAGATCACCACGGTTTCGCCGGCCTTGGGTGCGCCAGTCTCGAGCAGGGCGAAGTAGGCGGTCATGCCGGTCATGCCCAGCGCCGACAGGTAGCGCGGCAGGGGCGCAAGCGTGGGGTCGACCTTGTAGAAACCACGCGGCTCGCCGAGGAAGTAATCCTGCACCCCCAGGGCGCCGTTCACGTAGTCCCCGACGGCGAATTTAGGGGTGTTCGAGGCGATTACCTTGCCTACGCCCAGCGCCCGCATCACTTCGCCGATGCCGACGGGCGGAATGTAGGATTTGCCCTCATTCATCCAGCCGCGCATGGCCGGGTCGAGGGACAGGTATTCGTTGCGCACCAGCACCTGCCCATCCTGTGGCGTGCCCACCGGCACTTCCTGGTAGGTGAAGGTCTCCCGCGTGGCCGCGCCGACCGGGCGTTTGGCGAGCAGGAACTGGCGGTTGGTCTGGGCAGTCATGGCAAGGACTCTTGAGAAATGAAGCCTGATTGATAGACCCATAATGGCCTGCGAGCAAGGTCGGCCGAGGGCTGCGAATGCTTGGCGATAGGCTTCGATGATAGTCAGCCGGGCGGTCTTATCATTGTGATTCATGCAGCGCTAACCGGCCTTCTGATAGTGCTGACGCGCCCGTGTCGGGCTTGGCTAGACTCGGCCCACGGCTATTTCTCCCATAGGACATCCCCCATGAGCATGACGTTTTCCGGCCAGGTTGCCCTGGTCACCGGCGCCGCCGCCGGTATTGGCCGCGCCACCGCGCTGGCGTTTGCCGCCGAAGGTTTGAAGGTAGTGGTTGCCGACCTCGACGTAGCGGGCGGCGAAGGCACTGTCGCGCTGATCCGCGAGGCCGGTGGCGAGGCGCAGTTCGTGCGCTGCAACGTCACCCTGGAAGCCGATGTGCAGCAATTGATGGCGCAGACCGTCGCCGCGTATGGCCGCCTGGACTACGCCTTTAACAACGCCGGGATCGAGATCGAGAAAGGCAAGTTGGCGGACGGCACCCTCGATGAGTTCGACGCGATCATGGGCGTCAACGTCAAGGGCGTGTGGTTGTGCATGAAGTACCAATTGCCGTTGCTGCTGGCCCAGGGCGCTGGTGCGATCGTCAACACCGCGTCGGTGGCGGGGCTGGGCGCCGCGCCGAAGATGAGCATCTATGCCGCGTCCAAGCACGCGGTGATCGGCCTGACCAAATCGGCGGCCATCGAGTACGCGAAAAAGAACATCCGCGTCAACGCGGTATGCCCGGCCGTGATCGACACCGACATGTTCCGCCGTGCCTATGAAGCTGACCCGCGCAAAGCCGAATTCGCCGCGGCCATGCACCCGGTCGGGCGCATCGGCAAGGTCGAGGAAATTGCCAGTGCGGTGTTGTACCTGTGCAGTGACGGTGCGGCGTTCACCACCGGCCACGCCCTGGCGGTGGACGGCGGCGCCACCGCGATCTAGGACTCCAAGCCGCACCTCATTCGAAAAAGTTTGAGGTGCTGTGGGGCATTTCCATAGCTGGCAAAACGCCGTGATCCAATGTGTATCAGGAGGTAAATAAGTCAATAAAATCAATACTTTAGTTACTGTTGGCGACCGGTTGGAGCGGGCTTCTGTGCTTAACTGTTTTGGGTTGAATAACAGATAGTTAAGTGAGTGGCTCATGGATTTAGGGATCGATCGACAAGCCCTTGTACCGGTGGTGCAGCAAATCGTCAGCGCGGTGGCGGAATGGATTCGCAAGAGCGGGGTCAGCCCCGGTACACGCTTGCCGTCCATCCGCCAACTGGCCCTCGACAACCTGCTCAGCCAGTCCAGCGTGATCGAGGCATTCGAGCGCATGGAGGCCCAGGGCCTGCTGACCTCGAAGCAGGGCTCCGGGTTTGTGGTGGCGCAGCCGCCGGTGGCTCAGGAACGCCACTGGTATGAAGGCGCGGAGCGAGAGTGGGGCGCTTTCACCGACAGCCCGTTGGGCGAGTTGAAACTCGGCTGCGGTTGGCTGCCGGACGCCTGGCGCGAAAGCGATGACATCAGCTACGCGATCCGCGAAGTCAGCCGCATCGATACCGGCGGCCTATTCAACTACAGCACGCCACTGGGGCTGCCGGCGCTGCGCGAGCAACTGCTCAAGCGCCTGACCCAGATTCACGTGGCCACCAGCCTCGACCGCATTCTCACCACCCATGGCGCCAGCCATGCCCAGGACCTGCTGATCCGCACCTTGCTCAAGGCCGGCGACACGGTGGTCGTGGAAACCCCCGGTTATGGCAACCTCTTTCGTCAGTTGGCCTTCCACGGCGTCACGCTGCTGGAAGTGCCGCGTACCCAGGGCGGCCCGGACGTCCCGGCGCTGGAAGCCCTGCTGCGTCGCCATCGTCCCAAGTGCCTGTTTATCAACAGCCTGTATCACAACCCCACCGGCACCAGCCTGTGCCGCAAGGTGGCCGAGCGTTTGCTGGCGCTGGCGCACAGCGAAGACTTTCTGATCATCGAAGAAGATGTCTACGCCGACCTGCAACACGCCAGTTGCACGCGGCTCTCGGCGTTGCCCCATGATGACCGGGTGATCTATGTCTCGAGTTTTTCCAAGACCCTCAGCAGTGCCCTGCGCGTCGGCTACCTCAGCGCCAGTTCGCCGATCATTGCGCAATTGGTACACCTCAAGACACTCACCGGCATCGGCACCTCGCGTTTTGCCGAAGCGGTGATGGCCACGTTGCTGGCCAACGGCACCTATCGCAAATGGGTGCAGCGCCTGCGCAAACGCCTGAACGCGCAAATGGCCGCGACCTTGCAGGTGCTGGAGGATGAGGAATGGCAGGTGTTCGCCGTGCCCGCCGGCGGCATGTTTGTCTGGGCGCGGCCTCGCATGGCCGACCGTTCACGCTTGCAGGCGTGTGCGCGGCAACTCGGCGTGTTGATGTCGCCGGGGGCGCTGTTCAGCCCCACGGGTGAACACAGCGAGTGGCAGCGCATCAATGTGGCCTATGCTGCTGATCAGCGGGCCCTGGCGTTGTTCCGCGCCACGGGGCCTGCCAGATCGACCTCGACCATTCTGAAAACGACGAGTGTGTAGCTTTTTGCCATTATTGTGGCGCCAACGACTTGTGTTCAGGGCCTTGGGGTTGCGAATCTCGCTGCTGGGAAACCGGACTTGATGGCATCCGCCATTGCAAGAGGATTCAAGTGCAATGATTTCGGCCGTGCAACGACGTTTCGCCAACCTCGGTATGGCGAAAAAACTGGGTTTGGGCTTCAGCCTGGTGCTGCTGTTGACTGCGTTGGTCGCAGCGATTGGCGTGTGGTCCCTGCAAACCGTTGGCCTGCGTTTCGAGGGCCTCAAGAGCATGTCTTCGCTCAACAGCGGGCTGCTCAAGGTGCGTTTGATCGAGCAGGACTACGCGCTGCACGCCGACCCCAAGTCCGTCGACGCCCTGCATGAGCAAGTCGACGCCTTGGCCGCCCTGGCCGCCAGCCTCAAGGCCGAGTCTGCGACCAACGTGCCGCTGATGACCGAGGTCGAACAGGCCCTGGCGGCTTACCGCAAAGCGTTCGATGAGTTCGTCGAACTGACCCAGACCAAGGACCTGGCACTGGAAATGGCCAGTTGGTCGGTGTCCAGCGTGGCCAATAACCTCGATGTGTTGCAGGCCGGCCTGGCCGACGATGGCGCCTATGGCCTCAAGGAAAGCCAGGGCAAGGAGGGCGCCGAGTTTATCGAGCAGGCGGGGCAGGTCAGCCAGGTTTCGCGGTTGATGCTGCAAGCCATGAACGAGGCCCATGTGCGCCTCGATCAGAGCCGCAAAGGGCAGGAAGACAACGCCGAACAAGGCAAGATCGAACAGGCCGAGCAGGCGCTGGCCCAGGTCGAATTACTGAAGACCTCGGTCAAGGACGCCGGTTACCAGACGGTGCTCAATGAGGTCGGCGGGCATATCGCTGCGTTCAATGAAAAGCTCGGCGAATACACCGGCCTGCTGGCCCAGGAAAAAGTGGTCTACAAACAATTGCATGATCGCGCCGACCAAGTGGTCGGCCGCGTCGACCAGGCGTATGCCGCCGAAGATCAGTCGATGCAGGCGCAGTTGAAGAAAAGCGCGCTGCTGATCATCGGCTCTTCGGCCCTGGCGCTGTTGATGGGCTTGATTGCGGCCTGGGTGATTACCCGGTTGATCGTCGCGCCGCTGCGCCGGGTGATCGCGGTGGCCCAGCAGATCGCAGCCGGCGATTTGAGTGGGCGCATGGACGTCAGCCGCCGCGATGAAATCGGCCAGTTGATGCAGGCGATGCAACAGATGGGCAGCGGCTTGAGCGATATGGTCAGCAGGCTGCAAGCGGGCATCGAGCAATTGGCCAGTTCGGCGCATTCGCTGTCCAGCGTCACCGAGCAGACCAACATCGAGGTCAGCAGCCAGAAGGAAGAAACCGAGCAGGTCGCCACGGCGATGAACCAGATGACCGCCACGGTCCACGATGTGGCGCGCAACGCCGAAGAGGCCGCACAGGCTGCGCAGACCGCCGATGACAAAGTCGACAGCGGCCAGCAGGTGGTGCGCCAGAGTTTGCAGCGCATCGAACAGCTGGCCACGTCCAGCACCAGCGCGAGCGCCAGCATCGACAGCCTCAGCAGCGAAATCCAGAACATCGGCAGCGTGTTGAGCGTGATCAAAAGCGTGGCCGAACAGACCAACCTGCTGGCGCTCAACGCAGCCATCGAGGCCGCGCGCGCCGGTGAGCAAGGCCGTGGTTTTGCGGTGGTGGCCGATGAGGTGCGGGCGCTGGCCAAGCGCACCCAGCAATCGACCGAGGAGATCGAGCGCCTGGTCGGCACCTTGCGCAGCGCCGCGCAAGCGTCGGTGCAGCAGATCCAGCAGAGCGGCGAGTTGGTGAAGCTGGCCGTCAGCGATGCGCTGGAAACCGAAAGCGCGCTGGGCAGCATTGCGGTCGCGGTGTCATTGATCCAACAAATGAATCAGCAGATTGCGGCGGCGGCCGAGCAACAGAGCTCGGTGGCCGAAGAGATCAACCGCAGCGTCACCAGCATTCGCGCGAGTGCCGATCAATCGGCGTTGAGCATGCAGGGCAATGCCGCGTCGAGTATTGCGCTGGCGCGGTTGGGCGCGGAACTCAAGGGCATGGTGGGGCACTTCCGCCTTTGATCGCCGCCGCCGGGCCGCGATCAAAGGGCCGGGGCGCGATCAGGCGTGGTTGGCGAGGAAGGTCAGCAGCGCTTCATTGACGAAGTCCGGGTTCTCGCGGCTGGAGATATGCCCGGCGTCGGGAATCAGGCTCAGGCCGCAGCCGATCAGGCTGGCCATCTGCTCGGACTCGGCGGGTGGGCGAGGCGTGTCCTGTTCGCCGCACAGCACCAGGGTGGTGTCGGCGTCCAGGCGTGACAACTGCTCCAGCACATCTGCGCGGCTGAAGATCAGCCGGCCCAGGGGCACGACGCTGTCCAGCAGGCGCGCCGTGGGGTAGCCCTGCAAGACTTTGCGGAAATCCTGGTACAGCGCCGATGCGCGGTCGATACCCGGGCGGAAAAAGATCGGCGCGACCACATCCAGCAGCGGCTCGGGGATGGCGCCGGCGTCTTCGATCATCTTGAACAGCGAAAAGTAGTGCTGGCGCGTGGCCTCGGGTTCGGCGCCGAGGTAGGTGTCCATCAGCACCAGGCTGTTGACCCGCTCGGGTGCCAGCAGGGCCAGGCGTGCGCCCCACATGCCGCCGACCGACAAACCCACCAGATTGACCTGGGCAATCTGCAACTGGTCGAGCAGTGCCAGGGCCTGGCGCGCCAGGTCGTCCAGGGAGCGCGTGTGCGCCGGCAGCGGCCCGGACTCGCCGTGGCCCCACAGTTCGGGGACGATCACGCGGTATTGCTGCGACAGCGCTTCGATCTGCGGTGCCCACATGTCGCGGTCCCACAGGTAACTCGAACCCAGCAGGACGACCGGGCCGCGGCCCTGGTCAACATAGTGCAGCGGTTGTCCATCAATCACGGCGACAGGCATAGCGGGCCTCTAACTTCACGGAGTGAGGGGGACTTTTGTACGCGAGTCGGCGGCGAGGGGATAGATGCTAAATGATGGCATGTGGCGAGGAGCGCTCGCCACATGGGGTGAGGGAGGTCAGTCGTAGATGACTTTTTTCTTCCATTCGGCATCGGTGTCGGCGACTTTCAGGCCTTCGGTCAGTTCGTTGACTTCATCTTCCGCCGGTTTGCTGTTGGTCAGCACTGTGGAGTTGGCGCGCGCCAATTGACTCTCCAGCAATTGCAGTTGCTCTCTGTAGATCGCCGGCTCAGGCTGTTTGCGCAGGTACTGCACGCCGCGCTCGAAGGCCAGGCGCGCCTGGCCCGGCTGGTTCTGTTGCAGGGCATGCTGGCCGAGGTTGTTGAAGAACTCGATGTGCAGCAGGACCAGGATGTGGCGAATCTCCCTGATCCAGTGCTTGGCTTCATTGGCCGGCAGGAAACCGTCCTGGGCGGCGCGGGTGACCTGACCGTGCAGGGCTTCGAGCAGGAAGCGCACGTCCTTGGCCTTGGCTTCGGTCTGGATCGGGCCGGGCGGGTTGTTGACCGGGATCGATTCGCCCTGGGCCACCAGCGCATTCAGTTCGGCGATCCGCGCCTTGAGCGGTGCGCTGGACTTGTTGAGGTGCAACAAGCGCTGGTTGACGTTGAGTTCCAGGCGGGTCAGCAGCAGCTTGAGTGCCGGAGTCATCAACTGGCCGGGGAAGGTCTCGGTGATTTCACCACAGCGACGCAGCCGGTCATTAAGCTCGATCACGGTGCGTTGCTTTTCCAGTTTGTTGTTTTCCACCACATGGTTCATATAGCCAATGGCGATCAGTATTGCGATCCCGGCTATTACCAGCAGGGTGATCATGAGTGGTGTCACCGGTGCGACCTCTTTATAGGGTTTGCTGTTGAGTGTAGTGACTGAGACATCTGCCGGATAGGACTGTTCGACCAGTTGCCCAGGTAGTTTCTTCTATATACGTAAGCATTCCCTGCGTAGATGCACAATGCCATCAGTTGCTGAGCGAACTATAGCGTCTTGTCGGGCGCCAGAATATAGGCGTCAAGGCGCGGACGCGCAGAATGCCCGCACGGGTCTGGAAAGGGGGGCGAAGTCATTGATTTAAATAAATTTATCCTGGGGGGTTGACGACCTTTCAATCCATCCATAGAATGCGCGCCACTTGCAGCGTAAAGCACACAGCGAAACGCGGCAGGGAGTGAATGTTGTACGTGTGTCCCCTTCGTCTAGTGGCCTAGGACACCGCCCTTTCACGGCGGTAACAGGGGTTCGAGTCCCCTAGGGGACGCCAATGCGGGAATAGCTCAGTTGGTAGAGCACGACCTTGCCAAGGTCGGGGTCGCGAGTTCGAGTCTCGTTTCCCGCTCCATTTTTAAGCAGTGTTGCCTTCGGGCGGCATTGAGTGAAACCAGGACCAAGTCTTCGGACGAGGCCTCTGGGCACTGAAATACACACCATGTGTTTCAGTAGCGTGTCCCCTTCGTCTAGTGGCCTAGGACACCGCCCTTTCACGGCGGTAACAGGGGTTCGAGTCCCCTAGGGGACGCCATTTGCGGGAATAGCTCAGTTGGTAGAGCACGACCTTGCCAAGGTCGGGGTCGCGAGTTCGAGTCTCGTTTCCCGCTCCAATTTTTGATTCGCAGTGTCCATGGGCCTGGGAGTCAGCGAAAAAAAGACGCTTCGGCGTCTTTTTTCGTTTCTGCGATAAATCAAATATTGCATCTGCTGAGGGTGGCTTGAGCGCTTCGGGCTATCCGGCACACCTCAACCGCACCTGCACAAAAAACAATGCCCTCCATAGAGGAGGGCATCGGTTTGAGGTTGGCTGCATCAGTCCCGTCAGCTAGCGTCCATGCCGTTCAATCGGACACGAGCGTGTGCGCGCAGCGTTCGGGCTTGATGGAAACGGCCTAGAGCTTTTTCGCCATGTCACGCAGCATGAACTTCTGGATCTTGCCTGTCGACGTCTTCGGCAGCTGTGTGAACACCACCGTGCGTGGCACCTTGAAGCCCGCCAGGTGTTCGCGACAGAAGCTGATGATGTCGGCTTCGCGGACGTTCTGGTGGTCGGCCTTGAGGGTGACGAAGGCGCACGGCGTTTCACCCCATTTTTCATCGGGGCGGGCGACGACCGCGGCTTCGAGGATTGCCGGGTGGCGGTACAGCACACCTTCGAGTTCGATGGTGGAGATGTTCTCGCCGCCGGAGATGATGATGTCCTTGAGCCGGTCGCGGATTTCGACATAGCCGTCAGGATGGGTCACCGCCAGGTCGCCGGTGTGGAACCAGCCGCCTTCGAACGCTTCGGCGGTTGCCGTCGGGTTCTTCAGATAGCCTTTCATCACCGTGTTGCCCCGCATGAAAATCTCACCGATGGTGTGGCCATCATGGGGGGTGGGTTCGAGGGTTTTCGGGTCGGCGACCATCACGCCTTCCAGGGTCGGGTAGCGCACGCCCTGGCGCGCCTTGATCTGGGCGCGTTCTTCCAGGGGCAGCTCATCCCATTCCGAGTGCCAGGCGCACAGGGTCACTGGGCCGTACACTTCGGTCAGGCCGTAGACGTGGATCACCTTGATGCCCATTTCTTCCACGGCGCCGATGACCTTGGCGGGTGGCGCCGCGCCGGCGACCATCGCGTTCACCGGGTGGTCGATGGCAGCCTTGGCCGAGTCGGGCATGTTCACCAGGGCGTTGAGCACGATTGGCGCGCCACACAAGTGGGTGACCTGATGCTCGCGGATCAGGTTGAGGATTCTCTGTGGGTCGACGCGGCGCAGAAACACATGGACCCCGGCCAAGGCCGTGATGATCCACGGGTAGCACCAGCCGTTGCAGTGGAACATCGGCAGCGTCCACAGGTACACCGGGTGGTTGCCGATCGCCCAGATCATTTGGTTGCCCAGGGAGTTCAGGTAGGCCCCGCGGTGGTGGTAGACCACACCCTTGGGGTTGCCGGTCGTGCCCGAGGTGTAGTTCAGCGAGATGGCTTGCCATTCGTCTGCAGGCCACTGCCAGGCGAAATCCGGATCGCCTTCGGCGAGAAACGCCTCGTAGTCCAGGTCGCTGACCGGCTGGCCTTCGCCGTATTCCGGGTCGTCGACGTCGATGACCAGCGGCGGATGGTCAAGCATGCCGATGGCCGCGTGCACCACATCGTGGAACTCACGGTCGGCGATCAGTACCTTGGCTTCGCCATGCGCGAGCATAAAGGCGATGGCCTCGGCATCCAGGCGCACGTTGAGGGCATTGAGTACCGCGCCAATCATCGGCACGCCAAAATGCGCTTCGAGCATGGCCGGGATGTTGGGCAGCATGACGGCCACGGTGTCGTTTTTGCCGATCCCGCGACCGGCCAGGGCCGAGGCCAGGCGCCGGCAACGGCTGTAGGTTTGCGCCCAGGTGGCGCGTATCGATCCGTGGATCACGGCAGGGTAATCGGGATAAACGCTGGCAGTGCGTTCAATGAAGCTTAAAGGCGAAAGAGCAATGTGATTAACGCTGGTCGGCTCGAGGCCTTGGTCGAAAATGGACATGGTGCGGATACCCGGTGGCTGATTATTAGCTCTATTGTTCGAGACGCTGGTAACGGCAGTTAAGCTGACGGTGCCGGCCTTGAGGCTTTATCGTTGGCACGCCGGTCCCTGCGGGAAAAGCTCAATGACTTCTCCGGCGGCTTTTATATACTGTCCGCGCAGATATATGGAAGTACTACCTGTGTTGTATAGTATATGTACTATATCTTGATGAAACGCTTCCGCTGACCTCGACGTTCCCCTCCCTGTATAGGTTCCATGATGATCGGCAACTCCGTGCGCTTGACAGGCGGTTCGCCGCTGCTCAGGCATGACCCGCAGCCGAGTCTGCTGCTCGATGCCCAGGCTCGGCCGCTGGAGTTCAACGCCGCGCTGCTGGCGTTGCTTGAGCAGTTGTCCCTGGTCGATTGTATGAACCTGTTGCCGATCAATTGCTTGCCGCTGGTGCAGGCGTGCCTGGGGCAGCAGCGGGCGATCGAAAACGTCGAGGCACAGTTCGCCGAGCGCATTCTGGTGTGGACGTTCATTCCCGACCCGGGTGAAAACCGCGTGCTGGCGCGCTGCCGGGAAGCCAGCGCGCAGATTGTCGCCGAGCGCGAATCCACCAAGGCGCGGCGCCTGTATCGGCTGATCATCGAAAACACCACCGACCTGATTTCCCGGCACACCCCGGATGGCGCTTTTCTCGACGCTTCACCGGCTTCCTGGGCCTTGCTGGGCTATTGGCCGGGGGAATTGCGCGGGACTCGGGCACAGCGCCTGTTCCATCGGCAGGGCTTGGCGGGGTTGGTGCGGCGCGCCCGGGAGGGCCTGGAGCAGGACGGTTATTACACCATGACCTATCGCATCCGCCATCGCCAGGGCCATTACCTGTGGTTCGAAACCGCCTGCCGGGCGATCCGCGAGACCTACACCGGCGCGGTGGTGGAGGTGGTCAGCGTGTCCCGCGACATCACTGCCAGGGTCCAGGCCGAGGAAACCACCCTGACCGAACGCGAGCTGCGCGAGGCCCAGCAACGCCATCATCAGGACGAACTGGCGCACACCGCGCGCGTGGTGACCCTGGGTGAACTGGCATCGGGTATCGCCCATGAAATGAATCAGCCGCTGGCGGCGGTGGTCAATTACGCCAACGCCAGCCAGCGTTATCTGGCCGCGATGGGCAGCGATTCGCCGGCGGCCGAACGGGTGGCTCAAGGCCTGGAACGGATCTCGGTGCATGCCAATCACGCCGCGCAAGTGATCAAGCGCTTGCGTGCGTTTCTGCGCAAGGGGCGCCGCCGCATGGAGGCGCTGAACCCCGGCGAGGTCGCCCGCGAAGCGGTGCGCCTGTGTGCCTGGGAGGCCAGCGATTGTCAGGTGACGATCGAGGATCGCCTGCCGGATAATCTGCCGCTGATTTACGCCGACCGGGTGTTGCTGGAACAGGTGCTGCTGAACCTGCTGCGCAATGCCATCGAGGCGAATCGCGAAGCCCATCCCGGCCAGCCCTCGCTCATCGTCATGAGTGCCTTGGCGCAGCGTGACGGGTGGGTGCAGATCGACGTGAGCGATCAGGGCCCCGGTGTCTCGCCGGCGCAGTTGGA
The DNA here is from genome assembly GCF_023651955.1 of Pseudomonas sp. Y39-6. Lineage (NCBI taxonomy): Bacteria > Pseudomonadati > Pseudomonadota > Gammaproteobacteria > Pseudomonadales > Pseudomonadaceae > Pseudomonas > Pseudomonas sp. Y39-6. The sequence goes on from NZ_CP069594.1 coordinate 2,170,720, forward strand.
ACAGATATTCACGCCGTTCTATACCAGCAAGGCCAATGGCCTGGGCCTGGGCTTGTCCATGAGCCGCAGCATTATCGAAGGCTTCGGTGGCGAGTTGCAGGCCGAACCGATGCCGGTCGGGCTGCAAATGTGCTGCCGCTTGCCCACGCTCGCGCAGAGCGGCGCTCCACAATAAGAAGAGGAATCAAGCGATGGTGAGCGTGACGGAACAGGTGGTGTATGTGGTGGATGACGACCAGGGGATGCTCGACTCGACCGTCTGGTTGCTGGAGTCGGTGGGCCTCAAGGCGCTGCCGTTTACCAGTGGCCGCGAGTTTCTCGACGCCTGCGACAGCCGCCTCAACGCCTGTGTGCTGCTGGATGTACGCATGCCGGGCATGGGCGGCCTGAATGTTCAGGAGCACATGCGCAGCCGTGATTTGCACCTGCCGGTGATTTTCGTCAGCGGCCACGCCGATGTGCCGATTGTGGTCCGCGCGTTCAAGGCCGGGGCGCATGACTTTATCGAGAAGCCCTACAACGAACAGTTACTGCTGGACAGTGTCCTGCAGGCCCTGAACAAGGCCGATCATCGCCAGAGCCTCGGTGAAGGACCGGCGCGGGTACAGGCGCGGCTGCAGCAACTCACGCCACGCGAGCGCGATGTATTGCTGCCGTTGGTGCAGGGTTATACCAACCGCGAAATCGCCGAGCAGTTGGGCGTCAGCGTCAAGACCATCGATCTGTATCGCGCGCGGGTCATGAAGCGCATGGCGGCCAGCCATTTGCCGGAGCTGGTGGGGATGGCGATTGCCGCCGGCCTGGTGGACCCCCTGCAATTGCGCTGATAGGCCTCAGGCCACGGCAATCTGCAGGCTCGGCCGGTCGCTGGCCCTTGTTGCCAGCACGCGCTCGATGGCGCCGGTCAGCAGGTTTTCCAGTAACTCGGTGCGTTCGGCATCATCCAGCGCCTGCCCGGCCAGCCAGCTCGGCGCATTGTTCAGCAGCGTGGCGATCGCGTGGCCGGCCGCTTGCAGGGCGTGGACACTCAGCCGCCGCGGTCGCCCGAGCATTTGCAGCAGTCGGCGCTCGTATTGTTCGCGCAACTGCCGGACCCGTAGCTGCTGGTCTTCCGTGAGGCAGCCGCAATCACGCTCCACCAGGCGGAAGTGCCATGGCATCTCTCGATGCAAATTCAGGTGGGCGTGGATCAGCCGTTGCAGGTTGTCCTGGCGTGAGCGCGGCCGTTGCTCGACGCGCCCCAGGGTGGTCAGCAGTTCTTCGTAGAACTCTTCGATCCAATCCAGCAGCAGGTGCTGCTTGCTGGGGTAGTGGTGGTACAGCGAGCCTGGGGTCAACCCCAGGCTGCTGGCCAGCTCGCGCATGCCGACTTGACCGAAGCCTTTACTGGCGAGCAACTCCAGGGCCTTGTTGCGGTGTTCGCACAAGCGCGAGCGATACTCAGCCATAGGTATGGAAGCCGCGCCCGGTCTTGCGCCCCAGGTAACCGGCGGCCACCATTTCCTTGAGCAGCGGCGCGCTGCGGTATTTGCTGTCCTGGAAGCCCTCGTAGAACGCTTCGAGGATCGCCAGCAAGGTGTCCAGGCCGATCAGGTCGGCCAGGGCCAGCGGGCCGATCGGCTGGTTGCAGCCCAGGCACATGCCGGCGTCGATGTCTTCGGCGCTGGCCAGGCCTTCCTGGAACACCAGGATCGCTTCGTTGATCATCGGCACCAGAATCCGGTTGACCACGAAACCCGGGCGGTTGCCGGCGGTGATCGCAGTCTTGCCCAGGTGCTGCGCCAGCTCGATGGCCTGAGCGTGGGTCGTGTCGCTGGTCTGCAGGCCACGGATCACTTCGATCAGGCCCATCACCGGCACCGGGTTGAAAAAATGCAGGCCGATAAAGCGCTCCGGGGCGTTAACGCCGGCCGCCAGTTCGGTGATGGACAGCGAAGACGTATTGGAGGCAATCACGCATTGCTCATCGACATGAGCGGCGATCTGTTGCAGCACGCGCCGCTTCAGTTCGAGGTTTTCCGTGGCGGCCTCGATGACCCATTGGGCATTCGCCAGGCTGGCGTAGTCGGTGCTGGTGCGGATCTTGCCCAGCGCCGTATGCTTCTGGGGTTCGCTGAGGATGCCCTTGCTGACTTGGCGATCGAGGTTCTTGCCCACGGTGGCCAGGGCTTTTTCCAGGGCGCCGGCGGAGATGTCCAGCAAGGTCACGTTGATGCCGGCCACGGCGCAGATCTGGGCGATGCCGTTACCCATGGTGCCCGCGCCGATCACGCCGATATTCTGCAGATTCATCGTCAGTCTCTCTTCAATTGTGCGCTGCCGTCGCACGGCAGACATGCCTTGCAATACGGTCCATTGGGCGAGAGTCTAGGGCCCGACAATGTGGCGGCCTATGCCGAAACCTGTCAGTTGTATTGGCGTTTCTTACCATGTGTCCGCTACAGGAACTCAGAATGATGCCCACCCGGGAAAAGGATTCGGTTGCCGTCTACTTCGTGCAGGTCATGATCCATGCACTGCGCGATCAGCCCGAGCGGCTCGCCGCGGTGCTGTGCGAAGCGGGCATCGCGCCAGCGTTGCTGACCCAGCCCGAGGCCCGGGTGCCGGCCAGCGCGTTTGCGGCGTTATGGCTGATTCAGATCCGTGAGTTGAACGACGAGTTCTTCCGCCTGGACTCCCACGGCATGCCGCCGGGCAGTTTCGCCCTGATCTGCCGTGGCCTGATCCAGGAGCCGAACCTGGGCAAGGCGCTCACCCAGTGCCTGGCCAGTTTCGCCCTGTTCCTGCGCGACTTTCGCGGCAGCCTCAGCGTGCATGGCAAGCGCGCGGTACTCAGCCTGGAAGTTGGCGGCGGCGATGAGGACACCCGGCGTTACGGTGAGGAAACCTTCCTGGTACTGATGATCAGCCTGCTGTGCTGGCTGGGCGGACGCCGCGTGCCCATCGATCGCGCCGACTTTCGCCATGTGCGTGCGCCGCTCAGCGACGATCAATTGCTGTGGGGCTACAACCTGACGTTTGGCGCGGCCCGCACCGAAATCGAGTTCGCCAGCAGCTACCTGCGTCTGGCCGTGGTGCAGGACCTGGCGTCGCTCAAGGTGTTTCTGCGCAGCGCGCCGCAATGGCTGGTGATCCGCTTTCGCAACCAGGACGGCATGGCGACCCAGGTCTACCAACGCCTGCGTGGCAGCCACTACAGCCAGTGGCCGGCGCTGGAGGATCTGGCCGTGGATTTGCACATGAGCCCCAGCACCTTGCGCCGCCGATTGGAGCGCGAAGGTTGCTCGTTTCAGGAGATCAAGGACGAAGTGCGCCGCAGCCTGGCGCTGGAACTGCTCTGCCAGACGCGCGCCAGCATCGGTGAAATCGCCGCGCAATGCGGTTTTCAGGAACCCAGCGCATTCCATCGCGCGTTCAAGAAGTGGACCGGCGAAAGCCCGGGGCGTTACCGCGAGCGGGTCCAGGGCAAAGTGTCGCGGCCTGCGCGCCTGGACGCCTGAGTCATTTTCGGTTGAGCGCCGCGTCGCGGTAAGTCCTGGGTAACTCGCCGGTCCATTGGCGAAAGGCCCGGGTGAACGCCGAAGGGTCCGAGAACCCCAGCTGTTGCGAGGTCTGGTTGATCGACATCGACGTCTGGCTCAAGTAGTGAATGGCCATGTCGCGGCGTACCCCGTCCTTGAGTTTCTGGAACTTGCTGCCTTCGGCCAGCAGCTTGCGCCGCAGCGTTCTTTCCGTCAGGTGCAGCTCACTGGCGGTGCTCTGGATGGTGGCCTTGGCGAGATCGCTGACGTTCTCCAGGTGGTCCAGCACCCGTCGCGTGTAAACCGGGTAATAGGCGGGGCGGGTGAACCAGTCCACCGGTGCGCGCTGCAGGTGGTAGGCCAGGGTTTCCGCGGTTTGTACCAGCGGCGCGGTGAGCATCCGGGCGTCGAACACCAGGCAGGTCTCGGGTTGGTCAAAATGCGTGGGGCACGGAAACATCAAGCGGTATTCCGCTGAATGGGCAGGCTCGGGATGGTCGAACGTCACCCGCTTGAGCGTGATCCGCTGGCCGATCAGCCAACTGGGGAAACGATGCCAGAGCAAGAGTAAAAAACCCCTCAACAGGTAACCGGGGTCCAGGCTCGGGTCGCTCAAGGCCATGGAAAACATGGCCTCATCACCGACGACTTTCAGCTCCAGGTGCAGGGAGTCGTTCATCACGTTGTAGAAATGGCTGAGCTTGTAATACACCGAATGCAGGTTGTGCGAGTGGATCACTTGCTTGGCCATTATCGCGAAGCAGCCCTTCGGGCAGCGCTGTGAACCCGCGCCGAAAAACTCATCATCACTCAAGCGCCACACGGCCTGCATCAAGCGACTGAACTGGTCGGGGGTGATGCGCAGGTGCAGGTTGTCCAGGCGCTTGCGGCTGATGCCGGCTTCCTTGAGCAATACCTCTTCGTCCAGCGCGAGGCGGCGCGCAGCCGTCATCAGGATGTGGGCGAAGTACATGGAGATGGAATAACGCTCGATGCCCATCGTTCAGGAGTCCGGCAGCAGGGGAGGTTAGTTTAGCCAAAAGTGACTGTCCGTTTATGTCTGTTTTTCGACTGATTTGGTAATTGCCACGCGGGGCTGGATCGGAGGAAGCTGAATAGAGCTTTGCGCTGCTGGCTCCGTCCCTGCTTGCTACCGACCCGGGTGTTTAAGGTAATGGCCGTTTTGGTCAATTACCCGGCATGGGGTCGCGGGCGAAGGGTGTAGCGGCCTGTCTAACGAGTGAATGAGGAAAGTAACAATGAGTGGTTATGCCCATCCGTACCGCGACACCGAATTCGTGCTGGAGGAACTGGTCGGATTTGAACAGTTGTGCGCGAGCGCCCAGCTTCAGGATGTCAACAGCGAGTTGGTCAGCGCCATCTTGAGCGAGGCAGGCCGCTTGGGCTCCGGCGTGCTGGCGCCGCTCAACCGGGTCGGTGATACCCAAGGTACGCACCTGGGGGAACATGGTGTGCAAGAGGCACCGGGTTTTGCCGAGGCATATCGGCAATTCCAGGAAGGCGGCTGGCCCTCGTTGACCGCTGCGGAGCAACACGGCGGGCAGAACCTGCCGAACGTGATCGGCACGGCCGTCAATGAGATCTGGCACTCAGCCAATATGGCGTTCGCCTTGTGCCCCATGTTGACCCAAGGCGCCATCGAAGCCATCGCCCATCACGGCTCGGCCGAACTGCAAGGCGCCTACCTGGAAAAACTGGTGAGCGGCGAGTGGACCGGGACGATGAACCTGACCGAGCCGGATGCCGGCTCCGATCTGGCGGCCATCAAGAGCCGCGCCGTGCCCCAGGGCGACCACTATCTGATCACCGGGCAGAAGATTTTCATCACCTGGGGCGATCACCAGATGACCGACAACGTCGTGCATTTGGTCCTGGCACGTTTGCCGGATGCGCCGGCGGGCGTCAAAGGCATTTCGCTGTTCGTGGTGCCCAAGTTCCTGCTCGATGCCCAGGGCCAGCCGGGTGTGCGCAACCGCGTGCAGTGCATCTCCCTGGAACACAAACTGGGCATTCATGGCAGCCCGACCTGCGTGATGAATTTCGGCGATCCCGAAGGGGCCGTCGGTTATCTGCTTGGCGAGCCGCACATGGGCCTGGCCTGCATGTTCACCATGATGAACCACGCCCGCCAGAGTGTCGGCCTGCAGGGGCTGTCGATTGCCGAACGCGCTTACCAGCAGGCCCGTCAATACGCCAAGGACCGTCTGCAGGGCACGCGCAAGGATGGCAGCCGTTTCTCGATCATCCACTTTCCCGATGTGCGCCGGATGCTGTTGCAGATGAAAGCGTCCATCGAAGCGATGCGCGCGTTGTCGCTGGTGGCCGCCGCCGAAGTCGACCGTGCCGCGCATGCGCCCACGCCGGAACTGGCGCGCCATCACCAGGGGCGGGTCGATGTGTTCACCCCGATCGTCAAAGGCTGGCTGACCGAACTGGCCCAGGAGGTCACCTCCCTCGGCGTGCAAATCCACGGCGGCATGGGCTTCATCGAAGAGACCGGCGCGGCGCAGCATTATCGCGATGCGCGCATCCTGACCATTTATGAAGGCACCACCGGCATTCAGGCGCTCGACCTGGTGGGGCGCAAGACCCTGTTGAACCAAGGCGCGTTACTGAACAGCCTGCTCGAGGAAATGGATGAAACCGTCGAGCAACTGCGTCACATCGATGCCCTCGACTATCAGGCCGTGGCACTGGCCGCCGCGCTCGGCGCCGGGCGCGAGGCCTTGTCGCGGTTACTCGACAACGCCAAGCACGACGCGGATTGGGCCGGCAGTGTCAGCGTCAACTTTCTGATGCTCTTCGGCTACCTGTCGGGCGGCTGGCTCATGGCGCGTTCTGCTGTGCAGGCGCATGCGCAGTTGGAAGCCGGCACGGGCGATGCGGCCTTCCTCAAGGCCAAGGGCGTCAGCGCACGCTTCTACGCGGAGCAATTGTTGCCGCGGGTACACGCATTGTTGGCGGCGGTCAGCGCTGGGAGCGCGAGCATCATGGCGTTGGATGAAGAACAGTTCTGACAGCGCGTTGATTTTTGTGCCTAACTTTTTTGAGGTTCACCCCATGCATCACCAGCGCATCCGCCTGGATTCCTTGCACGAAAAAATCATGAGCGCGGCGCAGGCCGCCGCGTTCATTCAAGACGGCATGACCGTGGGCATGAGTGGTTTCGGTGGCGCAGGGGACGCCAAGGCCGTGCCGCTGGCGCTCATCGAACGAGCGCGGCAGGATCCGCTCAAGATCAACCTGATCACCGGCGCGAGCCTCGGTCGTGGCCTGGACGGGCAGATGGCCGAGGCCGGGCTGCTGGCGCGGCGCATGCCGTTTCAAGGCGACCCGGTGCTGCGCAAGGCGATCAACGAAGGCCGTGTGGTGTTTATCGACCAGCACCTGAGCGAAGTGGTCGAACAACTGCGTGACGGCAGCCTGCCCAATCCGGATATTGCGGTGATTGAAGCGGTGGCGATCACTGAGCAGGGCCATATCGTGCCGACGTCTTCGGTCGGCAATTCGGCCAGTTTCGCCCAGACGGCACGGCAGGTCATCGTTGAGCTGAACCTGGCCAGCAGCCCCTATTTCGAAGGGATGCATGATATTTTCCTGCCCCACGGGCGCCCTGGCCGCGGGCCGATTCCGGTCATCCGCGCGGATGATCGCATCGGCACCCAGGCCATCGAAATTGACCCTGCCAAGATCGTCGCCATCGTGCTCTGCGACACGCCGGAATCTGCGATTCCGATGCTGCCGCCCGATCATGAGACCCAGGCGATTGCCGACCATCTGGTGGCTTTTTTCGAGCAGGAAGTGGAGCACAAACGCTTGGGCAGAAGCCTGGCGCCGTTGCAGGTCGGCGTCGGCTCCATTGCCAACGCCGTCATGTGCGGGCTGATCGATGCGCCGTTCACCGACCTGGTGCAGTACTCGGAGGTGTTGCAGGATTCGACCTTCGAATTGCTCGACGCGGGCAAGCTGAAGTTTGCCTCCGGCTGTTCGATTACCTTGTCCGGCCCCTGCGGCCAGCGGGTGTTCGGCAACCTGGGAAAATACGCCGACCGCCTGGTGTTGCGGCCCCAGGAAATTTCCAATAACCCGGAAGTGATTCGACGCTTAGGCGTGATTGCCATCAACACCGCGCTGGAGTTCGACCTGTACGGAAACGTCAATTCCACCCACGTCTGTGGCACGCAGATCATGAATGGCATCGGCGGTTCGGGAGATTTCGCCCGCAACGCGCTGCTGTCGATTTTCGTGACCAAGTCGATCGCCAAGGACGGTGCGATTTCCCGCGTGGTGCCGATGGTCAGCCATGTCGACCACACCGAGCATGACGTCGATATCCTGGTGACTGAGCAAGGGCTGGCCGACCTGCGCGGCCTGGCGCCGAAAGAACGGGCCGAGTTGATCATCAACCACTGCGTGCATCCGGATTATCGCGAGGCGTTGCGCAGCTACTTCAAGGCCGCGTGCGCCAAAGGTGGGCATACGCCGCATGTGTTGAGCAAGGCCTTGAGCTGGCACATCAATCTGCAGGAAACCGGTTCGATGCAGGCGGCCGCCGTCGGCGTCTAGGGTGTCTGCGCCAACTGAAACAAGCCCGCCGTTGCGGCGGGCTCCCGCCGCATTCAGAGCTGCGGTAACTGACCGACCCGCGCCATCATTTCGGTGACGATTTGCAGGTCGAGGAGGAACTGCTCGACCGTCTTGAACTCATTGTCGGTGTGCCCGGTGTACTTCTCTTCCGGGCGTGCCAGGCCGAACTGCACGCCGTTGGGCAGTTCATGCACGGAGGTGGCGCCGGCCGAGGTGCCGAACGCGTGTTTCATGCCCAGGTTTTCCGTGGCCACCGCCAACAAGGCCTTGACCCACTCACCTTCCGGGTTGCGGTACATCGGTTCGGCGATCGAGTAGGTGAAGTTCACGTTGACCTTGGTTTTCTTGTCCCAGGCGCTGAGCTTGTCGGCAATTTGCGCTTTGAGTTTCTCCGGCGACTGACCCTTGGGCACGCGCAGGTTCACCGCCAGCTTGAAGCTCTTGTCGTCGAGGTCGACGAACGTCAGCGAGGTGGTCAGTGGGCCCATGAAGTCATCGGCGAAGCCCACGCCCAATTTGCCGCCCAGGTAATCCAGGCCCCAATTGTCGGCGGCATAACGCGCCGCGTCGGTGATGTGGTTGTGCTTGAGGGCGATCTTGCCATCGACGCTGTGGATCAGCTCCAGCATGCGCGCAACCGGGTTCACCCCGGATTCCGGTTCGGACGAATGCGCCGAGACCCCGGTGACCGTCAACTGCACCTGTTTGCCGACCACCTTGGCGCTCACCTGGAAGTCACCGCCATTGCGCTCGGCGTATTGCGTACCGGCCTCTTGCAGGCTGGCCGCCAACTCGGCGGGTTTGTCGCTGAGCAACGTGGCGACCGACGCCGAGGGAATCTGGTTGGTGGCCTTGCCGCCGGTCATGGCGATGATCTCTGCGCCTTTGCCTTCGCCTTTGCGGCGTGGGAAGGTGGCCATGATCGTGCCGTAACCTTTTTCGGCAATGACCACCGGGTAGCCGCCATCCAGCGCCAGGTTGTACGGCGGCGTCGGGTTGCGTTCGAAGTAATAGGGGATCGCGTCGCCGGAGGTTTCCTCGGTGGTGTCCACCAGCAGCTTGAACGTGCGCGCCAGCGGCAGCTTTTCTTCCTTGATCACCTTCATGGCGTACATCGCCACCACGATGCCATTTTTGTCGTCTTCAGTCCCGCGGCCGTACATGCGGTCGCCAATCAGCGTGACCTTGAACGGATCGAGCCGGGTGCCGTCTTTCAACACCCAATTTTCCGGCGTCACCGGCACCACATCCGCATGCGCGTGGATGCCCACCACTTCATCGCCGTTGCCTTCCAGGGAGATTTCGTACACGCGGTTATCGATGTTACGGAAGTTCAGGTTGAAGGCTTTCGCCAGGCCCTGCAGCTTGTCGGCGATCTTGAGGAATTGCGGGTTTTTGTACTGCGGCACGCCGTCGACGTTGAACGTCGGAATTTCCACCAGCTCGCGCAGGGTCTCGGTGGCGGCCTTGGCGTATTTCAGCCGCGCATAAATGCCCAGCAGGCGATTGATTTCGTTCTGTTGCTCGGCGCTCAGGGGGTTGTGCTCGAGAAAGGCGCTGATCGCCGGCCCCGTATCGCTGGTTTTGCCCAACTCGCCCTGGGCCAGGGTGCCGAGGAAACCGTTGAAGTCAGTGACCGAGGTTTGGCTGAAGTCCTTCAGAATCGCCGTGCTCTGCTGTGGGGTGATGTTGGCGAAAGCCGGGCTGACGAAGGTCGAGAGGCTCGCGGCGAACACGCTGGCGGCAGCCAATTGCTTGAGTGGAAAGTACATGGCGGGACGCATTCCTTTGCTGGTAGTGAGTGGGGGATTTCTGATCATTAAGTCAGAAATATTTCCACACACTACCACCACAGGGACTGAGAATGGCAGACCTTGGCGTAGGAAATTTCTCAGTCAAACGCCCCCGCGTCGAAGGGTACATCCCTGTGCGCGCGGGCGTTGAATCGTGTTCAGGTCAAGGTTGGCCAGGGTGCGGCGCAGGGTAATCGGCCGTTACGTCCAGTGCTTTGGCGTAGGGCCCATCCCACAACTGCTCATGCAATTGGCCTATACGCTTGGCCATCGCTTCGCTGTGCATGACCACCTCCAGGTTGCGCGAATTATCCAGATAACCGCCCAGCCAATTGCTGGTGCCGACCCAGGCTACTTGCCCGTCGATCTCCAGGGTCTTGCTGTGGATCACCCGTGCGTAGGGGATAAACCCTTGCTTGGCCTGGGGCAGGGTGACGATCTTGATCTGCACGTTGGGCAGCACCGCGAGGCTTTTCAAATAGGGCAGTTCCAGCGCATCGGTGTTCCAGTTGGACACCATCAGCTTGATCGACACCCCGCGTGCGGCGGCGGCACGCACCGCGTTGTCGATCACCGCATAGTAGGGCCGGGTTTTATCCGGGCCGTAGGACAGCGGCGCGTAGTCCAGCAGTTGCACGCGCACTTCGTGCTTGGCTTCGCCGAGCAGGCGCGGCAGTTCGAGTTGGGAGTCGCCCACCCCGGGCGGGTTGTAGCGTTGCGGGCTGGCCACCAGGTAATTGCCGCTGCGCGCAGGCGCCTGGCCGGCCATCGGCAGCGGTACCGGGCTGTGTGCGCTCAGCGCCGCCTGGGCTTGCCAGTCCTGATCGAAAATCGCCTGGACCTGGCCGACCACCGTGGCGTCGGTGATGCGCAGCCCGGTTTCGTGGATATGTTCCAGGGACCGCCAGTCGAAATTCTGGCTGCCGACAAACGCCTGCTGCCCATCCACCACCATGTATTTGGCGTGGATGATGCCGCCACTCAGTTGCGCGTAGGGCAGCACGCGCAAGGTCAGGTTGGGAATCGCGCGCAGGCGTTCCAGGGTGGAGGCTTCTGATAGGCGAATGCCTTTTTCCTCCAGCAGGAAGCGAATTTTCACGCCGCGTTTACCGGCGGCCTCCAGGCGCTCGATCACCCGCTCCAGTACCGAGCCTGGATGGTCGGCGGCATAAAACTGGCCGATGTCGATCGTGCTTTTGGCGCCATCGAACAGCTCGATCCATACCGGGCCCGGCTGGCGTAGATCGGCGCTCGCCAGGTCGGTATCCAGCGGCACGGTGTGTACCAGTTCAAACCCCGGAATTGAAAAGTCCGCCTGGGCCAGCGGACTGAGCAGCAAGCCGGCGAGACCGGCGATACGGCATTTCATCGATAGGGACATAGGCATCTCGTCAGGGAAAAAGACAGGGCGGGCGCCTCACGCGCCCGCCCTGACAGTCATGCCGTGCGGCTGTGCAACGAGGTCGGCACCAGGTGCGGCACTTCGCCTTGCACGCGGGCCCCGGTGGCAGCGCGGATCAGCAGGATCTTCAACTGATCGTTGATGCGTTCCAGGCTGTCCTGGAAGAAGTTGTGGAACACCACGCAGAACAGCGCGATGGCGATCCCCAGGCCCGTCGCGAACAACGCGGTGCCGATACCGCCGGAAATCTGCCCAGGGTCGGACACCCCCGCGCTGGCCAACGCCTTGAAGGTGTCGATGATGCCGAGGATGGTGCCGAGCAAGCCCAGCAACGGCGCGGCGGTGGTGATGGTTTCGATGATCCACAGGCTGCGGGCCAGTGGGGCGCGGGTGGTCAGGTACTGGGTTTCGATCACATCATCCAGGTCCTTGCGCGAACCCTGCGAGGCTTTCTGTGCCAGCACCGGCATCACCATGTTCAGCGGCAGGCTGTCGCGGCGGCTCAGGCTTTCCGGCAGGTCACGTTCGCTGTGTACGTGGGCGCCCAGCACCTCGGTCAAGGCACGGGCCTGGCGGCGCACATAGGCGAAGTAAATACCGCGCTCGATGGTGATAAAGATGGCGATGGCCATCGCGGCGTACATCACATAGAAGGTGATGTCGTGGAGCAGGTTCATGTTCATGTTCGATTACCTCGCCGTTAGAAATTGGCTTCCAGGGACACCGTCACGGTGCGTTCCAGGCCAACGATGTAGGCCGGGTCGCCGTCGCGGAAACCGCTGTAGCTGGCCGCGTTGGTCTTGGTGGTGTACACGCCGTCCAGGTACTTCTTGTCGAACAGGTTGTCGACGTTCAGGCGCAGGGTTGCGTCCTTCACCACTTTCTTGTCCACCGGCAGGTAGATACCGGCGCCGGCATTGAACACAGTGCGGCCGGAGATGGCTTCGTCGTTGGTCAGGTCACCGTAGAGCTTGCTGGTGTATTTGCCGCCGAAGGTGCCGTAGAAGCGTCCGTCGTCATACCCGATGTTGGCGGCCAGCATGTTTTTCGGCACGTTGGCGAACTGCTTGCCGCTGGTGGGCAACAGGATGGCTTTGCCCGCGTTGTACACGGTCAAGTCGTCCTGTTGCTCGGCCTTGGTATAGGTGTAGGAGGTGTAGTAGTTGAAGTGGTGGGGCAGCAGGCCGCTCCATTCCAGCTCCAGGCCGCTGTTGTTGACCGATCCGGCGTTGATGTCGGCGAAGTCGCCGTTGACGTCCTTGGACGAAACCTGGCGATCCTTGAACTGCATGTAGAACAAGGTGGCGGCCACGGTCATGTCGTCGCCGGTGAAGCGCCAGCCCAGCTCATGGTTCCAGCTGGTTTCCGGCTTGGAGTTGATCGAGTCCACGCCCTTGTCGTACAGCACGTAGTTCTGTGGGATACGCATGTTGCGCGACAGGCTGTAGAACAACTGGTCGCGTTCGTCGAGCTGGTACTTGAGGCCGGCGTTCGGCAGCAGCTTGTTGTAGGTCTGGTGACGTTTTTCCGGCTGCTCGGTGAGGCTGCCGTTGTTGGTGCCGTCGCGCTTGACGTTCATGTAGGCCAGGCCGGCCACCAGGGTCCAGTCCGGGTTGATGTACCAGGTGTCCTGGGCCCAGACTTTCTGCGCCGGCGTGACGGTGAAACGATCGCGGCCTTGCACGGTGTTGCCGTTCGCATCGACCACGGAAGTGCCGTCCGGCCAGGTATCGGTAGGCTTGCCGTTGCTCTTGAGCGCGATGAACGGTTGGGTCTGGCTTTGGCGCGCGCGCTCGTACCAGTAGCCGAATTGCAGGCTGTGATCGCCCAGGTCCCAGTTCAGTTTGGTGGTAATGCCGGGGCGCCAGGTCTGGGTGCGGGAGGGGCGGTAGTACACGCCGGTGGTCGAGGAACCGTCGGCATTGTATTGCGCGGCGGTGGGCAAGTTGCCCAGGTCGAAGACGCCGCCTGCGTTTGAGCCGCGGTTCAGCGCGTAGCTCGACGAGTTGACGCCGCTGCCGTTACCCCAGAAGTAATACGGGATCACCGACAGGGCCAGGTTGTCGGCCAGTTTGAACTGGGTATTGAGCACGCCGGTAAAGGTCTGGAACGGGTTCTGCGCGAGGGCGTAGTAGCTGTTGAGCTTGCCGTTGCTGCCGACCGTCGGTGTGGCGGGGTAGGGGTCGAACTTGCGGCCGTTCTGCTGGAACTGCGATTTGGTCAGTTGGCTGTAGCTGTTGTTGTCCTGCTCGTGGTACTTGAGGATCAGGTTGGCGGTGTTGCCGTTGCCGGCGTCGAAGAAGCTGTTCCACTCGACCTTGTCCGCACGCACGGCGCCCGAGCCGCGCCACATCTGCCCTTCGGTATGGGACGCCGACAGCCAGTTGCTCAGGCCGTTGACCTCGCCGGTGTTGAGCCGGGCAAAGGTCTTGCGGGTGGCGTTGCTGCCGATGGTCTGTTTGACGAAGGCCCCGGTTTCCTTGGTGGGGCGAATGGTCACGATACCGATGTTGCCGCCGCTGGAACCGATGTGCGGGCCGTCGGCCTCCGACGAGCCTTGGGTGACGAAAATCTGGTCGATGTTTTCCGGGTCGCCCAACAGGTTGGAGTACAGCGCGTAGTTGCCGGAGTCGTTGATCGGCATGCCGTCCACCGACATCCCCACCTGGTCGGAGTTAAGCCCGCGCATGGTGAAGCGAAAACCCGACAGGCCGGTGGCATCTTCGCTGGAGATGTTCAGGCCCGGGGTGTACTTGAGCTTGTCGATGGCGTTGCCGGTGGCGGTTTGTTTATCCAGCGCTTCCTTGGTTATCGTGGAGCGCCCCTTGATGCTTTCTTCCTGCACCATGTAACCGCCACCGGCAGTGGCCTTGCCCTGTACGCCGATGGTGCCGACGTCGCTGTCGCCGGTGTCGGCCATGACCATGCCATGCCCCATGCTCGCGGCAACGAGTGCCAGATGAATCCGTGTGAACCTCATCAGTGTCGTCCTAGTGTCGGGTGCTTATTGCACGCTGTAGTTGAAGGTGGCGGTGAAGCGCTGCTCGTTGCGCCCCCCGAAGGCTTGCTCGGGGAACGGCTTGACCTGCTTGATACGCCGCAGGCTGTTGGCGGCGGCCCGGTTGAGCAACATGCTCGAGGCCGGGGTCTGCACGCCGGAGTCGAGTACCCGACCCTGGCGGTCCACCAGCAGCCAGACCACCACGTCGCCACTTGGGCGTTCGAGGGAGGCCTGGCGTCCGGTGGGGTATTGCTTGTAAGTGTCCAGCTCGTTACGCAAACCCTTGAGGTAACCGCCCTCCAGGGCCTGACCGTCGACCTTGGGCGGTGCGGGCGTGGCCGGAGTCGGCGCAGCCTGGGCGACCGCCGCGGGCGCGGGTTTGGCCGCCACCGGGGGCGGTGTCGGCGTGGGTTTGGCGACCACGGGCTTGGGCACCGGCTTGGGCTTGGGTTCAGGTTTCGGCAACGGCTTGGGCGGTGGCGGGGGCGGTGGTGGAGGGGCCGGCTCGGCCTCTTCATCCTCGATCACCGGCGGTGGCGGTGCTTGCTCCACCACGGGTGGCGGCACCACCTCGGGCTCCGGCTCGACCAATGCCAACTCGACCGCCGACTCGTCGTACACCGGTTCGACCTTCAACGTCTGGGACTGGATACCCAGTGCAATCAGCACCAGGGCGATCAGGGCCGGGACACTGCCCAGCAGCCGACGCGCACGAAACAGGACATACATGATCAGGACTTACGCGTGGCGATGGACACGGAGGTAAAGCCACCCAGACGCAGGGTGTCCATCACCTCCACCAGGCGCGAAACCTCCACGCCCTTGTCGCTGTTGACGATGATCGTCGACTTGGTATCCGGCTTTTCAGCCGCCTTCAGCGCCGGTACCAGAGCGTCGACCGTGAGGTCCTTGCCATCCAGTTGCAACTGGCCTTCCAGGCCCAGGGTGAGGATGAATTTGTTCTGCGGCTTGAGCTGCTGCGAACTGCTGGCGCTGGGCAGTTGAGTCTTCATGCCGAGTGCCGGAATCACGTTCAGACTCACGAGTACGAAAAACACCAGGAGGAACATCATCACGTCGATCATCGGGATCAGTTCGATGTGTGCCTTGCGTTTTTTCGGTTCGTCCCAGGTTCTCATTCCGCTACCCCGTTATTGAATTAGGGGCGACACGCTAACAACGAAAAATGACCGAACGGTTAACTTTAATTTACGTTTTGACGTGTCTAGGACGTGTCTTACAGATCGGTTTCCGGTCAATTTCACGACGTAATGAAACTGAAACGCCGGGGGTACATTCTCGAAAAATTTACACCGAGAGCCGTCTTGTATGAGTCAGTCATTGCCGCATTTGTTGACTTCGCGTTTGCTGTTGCGGGCGCTGGAAAGCGACCAGGCCGCGGTACTTTCCAGCCTCGCCAACGGGCCGAAGATTGCTGACAACACGGCCAACATTCCATCGCCCTATACCCTGGAAACGGCCCGGACGTTTATTGACGGGATGCAAGACAAATACCGCGCCGGCAACCTGTTGAGCCTGGGCATGCACCTGCGCGAAACCGGCGAATTGATCGGCATCGTCAGTCTGCGTCTCAATGCGCGTCACCACTACGGGCACCTGGGCGGATGGGTGGCGGCGCACTGTCGCAACCAGGGCTATGCCGCCGAGGCAGCGCGTGCGGTGATGGACTTCGGGTTCGCCGAACTGGGCCTGTACCGAGTGGGCAGCCAATGCTTTGCCCGCAACAAGGAGTCGGCGCGGGTCATGGAGAAAATCGGCCTGCTGTACGAAGGCTGTATGCGCGCCGCGTTTCTCAAGAATGGGGTGTATGAGGACTTGCTCGGGTTTGCGACCGTGCGCAATGACTGGGAGCGCCGGGCGTGAGTCGCGCGGTTGACCATGATCGGCGCCGGGTACTGGCCGGGCTGGCGCTGGCCACCACCTTTTCGATCCTCAGCCCGTTTGCCCGCAGTGCGGGGATCGATTATCCGTTCACGTTGGGCGTGGCCTCGGGTGATCCGTTGCCGGATGGTTTCGTGATCTGGACGCGCCTGGCGCCGTTGTTCAATGCGGCGGACGGTCGCGGCGGGTTGGCGCGTGCGGTGCCGGTGCGTTGGCGGGTCGCCAGCGATGCGGGGATGACGCGCATTGTGAGGCAGGGTGAGGTGATGGCGAGTGAGCGCTTTGCCCACTCCGTGCATGTGGAGGTCGCGGGGCTGGAAGCCGGCAGGCCGTATTGGTATCAGTTCGAAGGGCTGGGGGCGCAGAGTGCGGTCGGGCAGTCGCGTACCGCGCCGGCTTTGCATGCCCTGGCGACGGCGCGCTTGGGGTTCGTGTCGTGCTCCCACTGGGAACGCGGATACTTCAGTGCCTATCGTCACCTGGCGGCGGAGCAGCCGGACCTGGTGTTTTTCCTCGGTGACTATATCTACGACAATTCCTACGCGGCCGATTCGGGAAAAGTCATTCGTTCCCACCGCAGCGGCAACGCGCTGACCCTGAGCGACTATCGCAACCGCTATGCGCTGTACAAGACCGATCCGGATCTCCAGGCCTTGCACGCGGCGGCGCCCAGCGTGGCGACCTGGGACGATCACGAGGTGCAGAACGACTATGCCAACCGCTGGTCCCAGGACCCGAAGGTTGCCGTGGCGCAGTTTCTCAAGCAGCGGGCGGCGGCGTATCAGGCCTATTACGAGCATATGCCGCTGCGCGTGAGCAGCCTGCCCAACGGGCCGGATATGCGCGTTTATCGGCGCCTGGACTACGGCCGCCTGGCACGTTTCCATGTGCTCGACGGTCGACAGTATCGCTCCGAGCAACCGTGCATTCAGGCCAACGGCAGCCATCAGGGCCACATCGCCGCCAACACCTGCAGCGACTTGCGCGACCCCGCTCGCACCATGCTCGGTTGGCAGCAGGAGGCCTGGCTGGACCAGGGGTTTGCCCAGTCGAAAGCGCAATGGAACGTGATCGCCCAGGACTTGCTGGTGGCGCCGCTGCTGCAGCGCGACCTGACCCAGCACACGCTGGGCCATTGGACCGATGGTTGGGATGGCTACATGGCGAACCGTTCACGGATGCTCGCGTCCATCGCGCGCCACCAGCTCAACAACCCGGTGTTCTGGGGCGGCGATATACATTCATTCTGGGCCACCGATTTGCATGCCGATGCCAACAACCCGGACTCGCCCGTGCTCGCCACCGAGTTCGTCGGCACCTCGGTGACCTCCGATGGGCCGCCTTACGACGCCTTCACCCAGATGCTGCCGCAGAATCCCCATGTGAAGTTTTTCGACAGCCGCCAGCGCGGGTATGTATCGGTGACGCTAGATGCCCAGCGCATGCTCACGGACTTTCGTGTGATTACCGATCCGCGTGACCCGGCCGCCACGGTGTCGACGCTCAAGTCGTTCGTGGTGGAACCGGGGCGGGCCGGGGCGATCGCGGTTTAATCCAGGCTGTAGCGTACCGACAGCGTGCCCTTTTTCTCCGCCACGGCCAGGATCGTCACCTGGCCCAATTCGCCCAACGCCTGCACATGCGTGCCACCACAGGCATACGCGGGCAACTCGCCGAAGCCGACTTCGCGGATGCCGTCTTCCAGGCGCATCTGACGCGGGTAGTCGGCGGCGATCCAGTGGTCGAGCTGTTGTTGAAGCGTGTCGGCCTCCATGGCTTGTGCGCTTTCGCCGCGGATAAAGGTGATCTTGCCTTCGCCCGGCCAGTGGTGGGCCTTGATCGGCATCCAGCCCAACGCCTCGCCGGCGTTGCCGATCAGGTGTCCGGCGGAATGCAGGCGGGTGTGCAAGGCACGGCGTGGTGCATCGACCCGTGCGTTGATCGGGCCCGGTTCTACGGGCTGGTCGAGGTAATGCACCACGCGCTCCGCCTCCTGGGTCACCCGCAGCACCCGGCTGTCGCCCAGCCAGCCGGTGTCGAATGGCTGGCCGCCGCCCTGGGGGTGGAAAATCGTCGACTGCAGCGTGACCGCAAACTGCTCTTCGTGGGCGGTGCAGCTCAGCACTTCAAGCTCGGCGGTCAGGTGGTCGTGGGTGAAAAACAGGCGCTCGGTCATCGTCTACATCCGCATCAAGGTTCTGCGGGCAGTATAAATAGTGCGCAGATGGGTGATAATCCGTTCAATTATCAATGGACTTGTGCGTCATGAGCATCAATCTTCCTTTGCCGCTGCTGGGTGAAATGGCGATTTTCGTCAAAGTGGTGGAAGCCGGCAGTTTTTCTGCGGCAGCGCGACAACTGAGCGTGTCGCCTTCGGCGGTGAGCCGCAGCATCTCGCGTCTCGAACAGGCGTTGGCCACGCGCCTGCTGCAACGCACCACGCGCAAACTGCGTTTGAGCGAGGGCGGCGAAGAGGTGTTCAAGCGTTGCCAGGAGATGGTCAACGCGGCGCGCTCGGTGATGGAAATCAGCGGCCAGTTCACCCACGAGGCCGAGGGCCTGGTGCGGGTCAGCGTGCCCAAGGCGGTGGGGCGGTTCGTGGTGCATCCGTATATGCCGGAATTTCTGCGGCGCTATCCCAAGGTCGATGTGCAACTGATCCTCGAGGACCGGCAGGTGGACCTGATCGATGACAACGTCGACCTGAGTATCCGTATCACCGACAGCCCGCCGCCGGGCCTGGTGGGGCGGCAATTACTGCCCATAGAACACGTGTTGTGCGCGACGCCGCAGTACCTCGCCGAGCATGGCACGCCGAGTCATCCCCATGATCTGCTGGCGCACAGTTGCATCTACCTGGGCGAAACCCCGGGGGACTCGCGCTGGAAGTTTCGCCGGGCGGGCAAGGCGGTCACGGTGGGCGTGCGGGGGCGGTATGCGGCGAACCACACCGGCGTGCGCCTGGATGCGGTGTTGCAGCATGTGGGGATTGGCAGCTTGCCGTATTTCACGGCGCGGCATGCGTTGGATGAGGGGCGCCTGGTGCAGGTGTTGCCTGAGTGGGATTTTATTGCGTCCTACCATGGCGAGGCCTGGCTGCTGCACTCGCCGACGCGGTACCTGCCGCCGAAGGTGCGGGTGTTCATTGATTACCTGGTGGCGTGTATGGCCACCGAGCCGACGCTGCGCCGACGGTAGTGTGGGAGGGGGCTTGCCCCCGATAGCGGTGGATCAGTCATGCATGTATTGGCTGACACACCGCCATCGGGGGCAAGCCCCCTCCCACATTGAATGATCAGTGCTTGCTCTGGTCCTGCGGCATCGCCAGCAGCTGTTTTTCCTGGTTCCAGTCGAACGGTTCGTCGTTCTGTTCGGCTTCAAAGCGACGCTCTTCCAGGGCCTGGTACAGGTCCAGTTCTTCATCGGGCATGAAGTGCAGGCAATCGCCGCCGAAGAACCACAGCAGGTCGCGTGGCACCAGATGGGCGATTTGCGGGTAACGCAGGATGACCTGGCTCATCATGTCCTGGCCCAGGTACTGGCTCTCGGTAGTGTGGGAGGGGGCTTGCCCCCGATAGCGGTGGATCAGTCATGCATGTATTGGCTGACACACCGCCATCGGGGGTAAGTCCCCTCCCACATTGAATGATCAGTGCTTGCTCTGGTCCTGCGGCATCGCCAGCAGCTGTTTTTCCTGGTTCCAGTCGAACGGTTCGTCGTTCTGTTCGGCTTCAAAGCGACGCTCTTCCAGGGCCTGGTACAGGTCCAGTTCTTCATCGGGCATGAAGTGCAGGCAATCACCGCCGAAGAACCACAGCAGGTCGCGTGGCACCAGATGGGCGATTTGCGGGTAACGCAGGATGACCTGGCTCATCATGTCCTGGCCCAGGTACTGGCTCTCGATCGGATCGATCGGCAGCAGGGCGCGCAGTTCATCGAAACGCTCCAGGAACAGCAGGTGGCTTTCCTCGGGCACCTGTTCGGCTTCGCCGACGGCAACCAGGATGCTGCGCAGGTGGTCGAGCAAGACGAGATGATCGGCAACGACGTTGGACACGAGATAAGTCCTCAAAGCAAAAACGGGCGCGAGAGTATATAGCTCAAGCGCCCGTAATTATATGGCCTGGGGGATCAGCGGACTTTACCCGCGGCCTGGGCCAGTTCTTCCTTGCTGAAATCATCCACGTCGATCACCTTGCGCCGTGCCGCTTCGGCTTCACGCAGGGTTTGCGCCTCGGCCGGTTGCAGCACCCCGGCGTGCAGTGCGGCGTCGATGGCCGGTTCGCCGGCAGCCGGTTTGACCTGGCCGCTTTTGAGGGCCGCATGCAGTTTTTTCTGCAGCGGATGGCTGGCGGCGAGCAGGTCGCAGGCATGTTGCAGGGCGCCCACCGGGTCTTGCGCCGATTGCGGGCGGTAGCAGCCAGCCAGCAGTTCTTCGAGGGTCGGATCGCCCTTGGCGCGACCGATCACCGCGGCCACTTCGGCATCCAGCGCATCGGACGGGCCGGTATGGCGACGGCCGAACGGGAACACGATGACCCGCAGCAGGCAACCGAGCAGCTTGTTCGGGAAGTTGCTCAGCAGTTCATCCAGCGCGCGTTCGGCTTCGCCCAGGCTTTCTTCCATGGCCCAGGTGAACAGCGGTTCCAGGTGGTCCGGCGAATCCAGGTCGTGATAACGCTTGAGCGCCGCCGAAGCCAGGTACATATGGCTCAGCACATCGCCCAGGCGTGCCGACAGGCGTTCGCGGCGTTTCAACTCGCCGCCCAGCAGCATCATGCTCAGGTCGGCGAGCAGGGCGAACGCCGCAGCTTGGCGGTTCAGCGCGCGGAAGTAAGCCTGGCTCAAGCGGTTGCCGGGGGCTTTTTCGAAGTGGCCGAGACCCAGGTTGAGCACCAGGGTGCTGGCGGCGTTGCTCACGGCAAAGCCGATGTGCTGCATCAGCAGGCTATCGAATTCCTTGAGCGCCTGGTCGTGGTCTTCGCGGCCGGCCAGGGCCATTTCCTTGAGTACGAAGGGGTGGCAACGGATCGCGCCCTGGCCAAAGATCATCAGGTTGCGCGACAGGATATTTGCGCCTTCCACCGTGATGAAGATCGGCGCGCCTTGCCAACTGCGGCCCAGGTAGTTGTTCGGGCCCATGATGATGCCCTTGCCGCCGTGGACATCCATGGCGTGGCTGATGCATTCGCGGCCGCGCTCGGTCAGGTGGTACTTGAGGATCGCCGACAGCACCGAAGGTTTTTCACCGAGGTCCACCGCGTTGGCGGTGAGCATGCGCGCGCTGTCCATCAGCCAGGCGTTGCCGCCGATGCGGGCGAGGGCTTCCTGGATACCTTCGAAGGCCGCCAGCGGCACGTTGAACTGCTCGCGTACCTGGGCGTATTGGCCGGTCACCAGGCTGGTGAACTTGGCTGCGCCGGTGCCGACCGCCGGCAGGGAAATCGAGCGGCCCACCGACAGGCAGTTCATCAGCATCATCCAGCCTTTGCCGAGCATGTCCTGGCCACCGATCAGGTAGTCCAGGGGGATGAACACGTCCTTGCCGGAGTTGGGCCCGTTCATGAACGCGGCGCCCAGCGGCAGGTGACGACGGCCGATGTCAACGCCCGGCGTATCGGTGGGAATCAACGCGAGGCTGATGCCCAGGTCTTCTTCTTCGCCCAGCAAGTGGTCCGGGTCATGTGCCTTGAACGCCAGGCCGAGCAGGGTCGCGACCGGGCCCAGGGTGATGTAGCGTTTTTCCCAGTTCAGGCGCAGGCCGAGGGTTTCCTCGCCTTGCCATTGACCTTTGCAGATCACCCCGGTGTCGGGCATGGCGCCGGCGTCGGAGCCGGCCAGCGGGCCGGTCAGGGCGAAGCAGGGAATATCGTCGCCACGGGCCAGGCGCGGCAGGTAGTGGTTGCGTTGTTCATCGGTGCCGTAATGCAGCAGCAGCTCGGCCGGGCCGAGGGAGTTGGGGACCATCACGGTGGACGCCAGGTCGCCGCTGCGGGTCGCGAGTTTCATTGCCACCTGGGAGTGGGCATAGGCGGAGAAGCCTTTGCCGCCGTACTCCTTGGGAATGATCAGGGCGAAGAAACCATGGGTCTTGATGTGTTCCCAGGCGGCGGGCGGCAGGTCCATGGCCTGGCCGATTTGCCAGTCGCTGACCATCGCGCACAGTTCTTCGGTCGGCCCATCGATGAACGCCTGCTCTTCTTCGGTCAGGCGTGCCTTGGGGTAGGCCAGCAACGTGTTCCAGTCGGGGCGGCCGCTGAACAGCTCGCCGTCCCACCAGACGGTGCCGGCGTCGATGGCATCGCGCTCGGTCTCGGACATTGGCGGCAAGACCTTCTGAAACCAACTGAACAGCGGCTTGGTGAAGTATTCGCGGCGCAGGTCGGGCAGCAGCAGCGGCGCGGCCACGATGGCAATCAACACCCAGCAGATCAGCAGCAGCCAACCCGGTGCGTGGCTCCAGGCGCCCATCGCCAGCAGGTATACGGCGACCACGCCGAGGGCGGGCAGGGGCGCGGTGCGGCGGTGTGCCAGGTAGGCAATGCCGACCACCAGAACCAGTATCCACAACAACATATTCAATCCTCCGTGAAACCAGGGGCGAAACCACCGTTGAGCTTAGTCGGCATCCGAGAAAGCGCGGTGATCAGGGTGTGGCGAGTTGTACTGGAAGCACCTTGGGATCACCGATCACCAGGCGCCGACATTTGGCCGAATCGTCGTTATCGCTGTGGCGGACCTGTCGTTAGACTCCAGGCTTCCCCCGGAGATCAAACCCATGGAAACGTACCTGAATCCCAGCCGCTTCATCGATAGTGACCACCCTGCGGTGGTGGAGTTCGCCGAAAAACATCGCGGTTCCAGCGCGGATTCAGGTGACCAGGCAGTCAGTCTTTATTACGCCGTGCGTGAGGCGGTGCGCTACAACCCCTATACCTTCAGCCGCGACCCCAACACCCTGAACGCCAGCTTCGCCCTGGCTGCCGGCCAGAGCTACTGCGTGCCCAAGGCCACCTTGCTCGCCGCCTGCGCACGGCACTGCGGGATTGCGGCGCGCATCGGCCTGGCGGATGTGCGCAATCACCTGTCGACGCCACGCCTGATCGCGCTGCTCAAAAGCGATGTATTCGCCATGCACGGTTATACCGAGCTGTACCTGAACGGGCGCTGGGTCAAAGCCACGCCGGCGTTCAACCAGCAATTGTGCGAGCTGTTCGATGTGCCGCCGCTGGCGTTCGATGGGATCAACGACAGTGTGTTCCACGCCTTCAATCGCCAGGGCAAGCGCTCGATGGAGTACGTGGTGGACCATGGGCAATTTGCGGATGTGCCCGAAGATTTCTTCTTTGCCCACCTGGAGAAATGTTACCCGCACCTGTTTGGCGAGCAGATGCCGAGCGTGCTGGGTGACATGCAGGACGATTTAAGCCGCCCGTGAACCGGCGTATGCTGCTGCGTTCATCAAGCCATGTTCATCAACAATAAGGCGCGGTCATGCTGAAGATCTGGGGGCGTAAAAATTCATCGAACGTCAGGAAAGTCCTGTGGTGCGCCGAGGAACTCGGCCTGGACTATGAGGCCATCGATGCGGGCGGGGCGTTTGGCGTGGTGGACACGCCGCAATACCGCGCATTGAACCCGAACGGCCGGGTGCCGATGATCGAAGACGGCGACTTCGTGCTGTGGGAATCCAACACCATCGTGCGTTACCTCTGCGCCAAGCAGGCGTCGAACTGGTACCCGAGCGACGTGAAGGCGCGGGCCAGTGCCGAAAAATGGATGGACTGGACCACCTCGACCCTCGCCGAGCCGTTCAAGGCGGTGTTCTGGGGCGTGGTACGCACCCCGGCGGAAAAACAGAACTGGGACAGCATCAACGCCGGGCGCCAGGCCTGCATCGATGCACTCGGCACCGTGGAGAAGGCGCTCGCCGAACAGCCCTACCTGTCGGGCGACGCCATCGGCATGGGCGATATCCCCTTGGGCTGCTTTGTTTACGCCTGGTTTGAAATGCCCATCGAACGCCCGGCCATGCCCCACCTGGAGGCTTGGTACCAACGCCTGCAACAGCGCCCGGCGTACCGCAAAGCGGTGATGACCGCGTTGACCTGATACTGACTATTAATACAGGTGACTGTACTTGTGCGGCGCGGGCAAGCACCATGTTTGTCATGCGCCGCCGTTGAACGATGCACGGTGTGCCCTCATCTATTGTCCCTATTCCCTTCTTTGGTGCGTATTCCGCTATGAGTTCCGCTCTGTCCATCCGGCAGCTAACCAAAACCTACGGCAACGGTTTCCAGGCCCTGAGTGGTATCGATCTGGACGTTGCCGAAGGTGATTTCTTCGCCTTGCTCGGCCCCAATGGCGCCGGCAAATCCACCACCATTGGCATTCTCTCGACCCTGGTCAACAAGACCAGCGGCACGGTGAATATCTTCGGCCATGACCTGGACAAATCCCCGGCGGCGCTCAAGCGTTGCATCGGCGTGGTGCCCCAGGAATTCAACTTCAACCAGTTCGAAAAGACCTTCGACATCGTCGTGACCCAGGCCGGCTACTACGGCATCCCGTCGAAAGTCGCCAAGGAACGCGCCGAGCAGTACCTGACCCAACTGGGCCTGTGGGACAAGCGCGACGTGCCTTCGCGTTCGCTCTCCGGCGGCATGAAGCGACGCTTGATGATCGCCCGCGCGCTGGTCCACGAACCGCGCCTGCTGATCCTCGATGAGCCCACCGCGGGGGTGGACATTGAACTGCGTCGCTCGATGTGGACCTTCCTCACCGAGCTGAACCAGAAAGGCATCACCATCATCCTCACCACCCATTACCTGGAAGAGGCTGAGCAACTGTGCCGCAACATCGGCATCATCGACCACGGCACCATTGTCGAGAACACCAGCATGCGCAACCTGCTGGGCCAGTTGCATGTGGAAACCTTCCTGCTCGACCTGAAGACCGAACGGTCGGCGCCGCCGCAATTGCTCGGCTACCCATGCCGCCTGGTGGACAGCCGCACCCTGGAAGTCCAGGTGGATAAAGCCATGGGCATCACCGCGCTGTTCGGCCAATTGGCGACCCAGCACATCGAAGTGCTGAGCCTGCGTAACAAAACCAATCGCCTTGAGGAGTTGTTCGTGTCCCTGGTGGAAAAAAACCTGGCGAAGGTGGCGGTATGAATTCTGAACTGCAACCCAACCTCATCGCCCTGCAAACCATCGTCTACCGCGAAGTGAAACGCTTTACCCGGATCTGGCCGCAGACCCTGCTGCCGCCGGCGATCACCATGGTCCTGTACTTCGTGATCTTCGGTAACCTGATCGGCCGGCAGATCGGCGGCATGGGCGGTTTCACCTACATGGAGTACATCGTGCCGGGCCTGATCATGATGTCGGTGATCACCAACTCCTACGGCAACGTGGTGTCGAGTTTCTTCGGCAGCAAGTTCCAGCGCTCCATCGAAGAACTGATGGTTTCGCCGGTGTCGCCGCACACCATTCTGATCGGCTACACCTTGGGCGGCGTGCTGCGTGGCTTGATGGTCGGCGTGATCGTGACCTTGTTGTCGTTGTTCTTCACCCAACTGCAAGTGCATCACCTCGGCATCACCCTGGTGGTGGTGGTGCTGACGGCGACGATCTTCTCGCTGCTGGGCTTCATCAACGCGGTGTTTGCCCGCAACTTCGATGACATTTCGATCATCCCGACCTTCGTGCTGACGCCGCTGACCTACCTGGGCGGGGTGTTCTACTCCATTACCTTGCTGCCGCCGTTCTGGCAGACCGTGTCGCTGGCCAACCCGGTGCTGCACATGGTCAACGCCTTCCGCTACGGCATCCTGGGCGTGTCGGATATCCGGATCAGCGTGGCGATCACCTTCATGGTCGTGGCCACGGCGGTGTTGTACATCGGTTGCGCGCGGTTGCTGGTGAGCGGGCGCGGGATGCGGACGTAACGCCGGATTACACGCCGTAAAAAATGTGGGAGCGGGCCCCGTTCCCACATTGGTTTCTGAATAACGTTTTTACCCTTGCAGCGCCAACTCGATCAGCGCGTGCAGCTCATCCACCGCCAGTGGCGCGGGGGAGAACAGAATGCGAAACACCGTCGGCGCCGCCAGCAGGTTGATCAGGCGGTCCGCGCTCGGCGGTGGCGGCGTGGCGTTCGGGTAGCGCTCGACGATCGTTTGAAGCTGCCCGCTCAGGATGCTCACGCAATACCCTGGCGTCTGGCTGGATTGCACATCGCGCATCATGTTGCGCCCCGGCTCCGAACTCATCTCATCCAGGTATTGCTCGGCCCACGCCCGCAGGTCGCCGCGCAGGCTGCCGGTGTTGGCCGGCTCGCTGTCCGGGCGCATGCGCGCCAGGGCCACATCGGCGAGCAACACCGAGAGGTCGCCCCAGCGGCGGTAGATGGTCGACGGCGTGACGCCCGCGCGCGCCGCGATCATCGGTACGGTGACGCTGGACCGCTCATGGGTTTCCAGCAGTTCGCGCACCGCCGAATGGACGGATTCTTGTACCCGGGCACTACGGCCCCCCGGGCGGAGGCCTTCTTTTATCGCCATGCCTGTGACCTTAACACAAAGAATTTGCTTTAAGCGGCGAGCAGTAGCACACTCGACAAAAGCAAAATATTAGCTTTAGCGGAGCGTGCCCATGTCCAGCCTCACTTCTCATCGTTCCAGCCTGGTGTTCCTGGCGATCACCTTGCTGACGTTCCTGGCGGCCTCCAGCGCGCCGACGCCGTTGTATCACCTGTACCAGGAGGGCCTGCATTTTTCCTCGGGCATGCTCACACTGATCTTCGGGGTCTACGCCTTGAGCTTGCTGGCCGCGCTGTTGACCGTGGGCTCGCTGTCGGATCACCTGGGGCGCAAGCCGGTGATTTTTGCCGCACTGGCCCTGAATATGCTGGCGATGCTGCTGTTTATCAATGAGAGCAGCGTGGCCTGGCTGATCGCCGCACGGACGCTGCAGGGTTTCGCCACCGGCATGGCCACCGCGGTATTGGGCGCGGCCCTGCTCGACACCGACCGCCAACAGGGGCCGCTGGTCAATAGCGTCGCGCCCTTGCTGGGCATGGCTTGTGGCGCGATGGGCAGCAGCCTGCTGGTGGAATTCGCGCCGCTGCCCACCCAGTTGATCTACTGGACACTGCTCGCGCTGATGCTCGGGCAGGCCATGTATGTGTGGCGTTTACCGGAAACCGTCAGCCGCATCCCCGGCGCGCTGGCGTCATTGCGCCCGACCCTGCACGTGCCGCCGCAAGCGCGCCGGGCGTTGTGGCTGTCGTTGCCGGTGGACGTGGCGGTGTGGGCCATGGGCGGCTTCTATTTGTCCCTGGCGCCGTCGCTGGTACGGGCGGCGACCGGCTCGACCTCCAACCTGATCGGTGGCGGCCTGGTCGCGGTGTTGACCTTGAGCGGCGCGCTGATGATTTTCAGCCTGCGCAATCGCCCGGCCCACAAGGTCCTGCGGTTGGGCGCCAGCCTGCTGGCCGTTGGCGTGGCACTGATCCTCGCGGCGGTCCACAGCGCCAGCCTGCCGCTGTTTTTCATCGCCACGTTGATCGCCGGCAGTGGTTTTGGCGCGGGCTTTCTCGGGGCCTTGCGCAGTGTGGTGCCGCTGGCCTTGCCCCATGAGCGGGCGGGGTTGATGTCGGCGTTTTACGTGCTGAGCTACCTGGCGTTCTGCCTGCCGTCTTTGCTGGCGGGCAATCTGATCCGCAGTTTTGGCCTCATCGCCACCACGGACGGCTATGGTGTCGTGCTGATCATGCTGACCCTCGGCGCCCTGGCCGGGTTGCTGCGCCAGGATGCATTGCGGGTCGGGTGCAAGGGCAGCGTCTGACGCTATATTGGTAAAATAGATAACAGTTAGAGATATTACCCGTTATATAGATATGCGCTCAGGTTCTACCATGGCCCCAACCTCCTACGAGGAAGAGGATTGCCATCATGACCTGCTCGACCACCCTGAACTACAAACCCTTCAGCCACCTGGCCCGTCCTCGGGAAGTGATCCGCCAGTTCACCCCGAACTGGTTCGCCGCCACCATGGGCACCGGGGTGTTGGCGCTGGCGCTGGCGCAACTGCCGGTCAATCTGCCCGGCATGTACGCCATCGCCGAAGGGTTGTGGCTGTTCACCATCGGCCTGTTCATCCTGTTCAGCGCCTTGTATGCGGCGCGCTGGGTGATGTTTTTCGACGAAGCGCGACGGATCTTCGGGCACTCCACGGTATCGATGTTCTTCGGCACCATTCCCATGGGCCTGGCTACGCTGCTCAACGGTTTGCTGCTGTTCGGCCTGCCGCGCTGGGGTGCTGGCGTGGTGCCGCTGGCCGAAGCGCTGTGGTGGCTGGACGTGGCGATGGCAGTGGCCTGCGGTGTGCTGATTCCGTTCATGATGTTCACGCGCCAGGAACACAGCATCGACCAGATGACCGCCGTCTGGCTGTTGCCGGTGGTCGCCGCTGAAGTCGCCGCTGCCAGCGGTGGCTTGTTGGCGACGCACCTGGCGGATGCCCACGGGCAACTGGTGATGCTGGTGACCAGCTACGTGCTGTGGGCATTTTCCCTGCCGGTGGCGTTCAGCATTCTGACCATCCTGATGCTGCGCATGGCCCTGCATAAGCTGCCCCACGCCAACATGGCCGCGTCGAGCTGGCTGGCACTTGGCCCGATCGGCACCGGCGCCCTCGGTATGCTGCTGCTGGGCGGCGATGCACCGGCGATCTTCGCCGCCAATGGCTTGCCCACTGTCGGTGAAATCGCCTACGGTCTGGGCCTGATCGCCGGGATTACCCTGTGGGGCTTCGGTTTGTGGTGGATGCTGATCGCGGTGCTGATCACCCTGCGTTACCTGCGCGCCGGTATCCCGTTCAACCTGGGCTGGTGGGGCTTCACCTTTCCGTTGGGGGTCTACGCCCTGGCCACGTTGAAGCTGGCGAATGTGTTGCACCTGGGGTTCTTCAGCGTAGTGGGCGGCATGCTGGTGCTGGCGTTGGCGCTGATGTGGCTGGTCGTCGCCAAGCGCACCGTGCAGGGGGCCTATAAAGGTGAGCTTTTTGTTTCGCCGTGTATTGCAGGATTAGGGAATAAGTAAGCGGGATTAGGTAAAGTCGTGGCCTGAAAAAAAACCAGGCCACGCAGGAACACGGACGATGAGCCACCCCTCACAATTCACCTTGCTGCGCACACGGCGCTTTCTGCCGTTCTTCATTACCCAGTTACTGGGTGCCTTCAACGACAACATCTTCAAGCAATCGCTGATCCTGGCGATTCTCTACAAGTTGAGCATCGACGGTGACCGCGCCATCTGGGTCAACCTGTGCGCTTTGTTGTTTATCCTGCCGTTCTTCCTGTTCTCGGCGCTGGCCGGGCAGTTTGGCGAGAAATTCAACAAGGACGCGTTGATCCGCGCGATCAAGGTCGGCGAGATCGTGATCATGGCCGTCGGCGCCACCGGCTTTTTGTTCAATCATCTGGAACTGATGCTGCTGGCGTTGTTTGCCATGGGTACCCATTCCGCGCTGTTCGGCCCGGTGAAGTACTCGATCATGCCTCAGGCCCTGCGCGAGGATGAGCTGGTGGGTGGCAACGGCCTGGTGGAAATGGGCACGTTCCTGGCGATCCTCGCTGGCACCATCGGCGCCGGGATCATGATGTCGTCCGCCCATTACGCGCCGGTGGTGGCGGTGGCGATTGTCGGCGTAGCGCTGCTGGGTTACCTGGCCAGCCGCGGCATTCCGCGGGCGGCGGCGTCTTCGCCGCAACTGCGGCTGGACTGGAACATCTTCAGCCAGTCCTGGGCCACCTTGCGCCTGGGCCTGGGGCAGACCCCGGCGGTGTCGCGCTCGATCGTCGGCAACTCGTGGTTCTGGTTTGTCGGCGCGATCTACCTGACGCAGATCCCGGCCTACGCCAAGGAATGGTTGTACGGCGACGAAACCGTGGTGACCCTGATCCTCACGGTGTTCTCGGTGGGCATCGCGCTGGGCTCGATGCTCTGCGAAAAACTCTCCGGGCGTAAAGTGGAAATCGGCCTGGTGCCGTTTGGCTCCTTCGGCCTGACGGTGTTCGGTCTGCTGCTGTGGTGGCATTCCGGCGGCATGCCGCAGAACGTGCAGGCTAACGACTGGCTGGCGGTGCTCGGGTACGGCCAGGCCTGGTGGGTGTTGTTCGATATCCTCGGCCTGGGTGTGTTCGGCGGCTTCTATATCGTGCCGTTGTACGCACTGATCCAGTCGCGCACCGCCGAGAACGAACGGGCGCGGGTGATCGCCGCCAACAACATCCTCAACGCGCTGTTCATGGTGGTCTCGGCGATTGTGTCGATCCTGCTGCTGAGCGTGGCCAAGCTGTCGATTCCCGAGCTGTTCCTGGTGGTGTCGCTGCTCAACGTGGCGGTCAACGCCTACATCTTCAAGATCGTCCCCGAGTTCACCATGCGTTTCATGATCTGGCTGCTCAGCCATTCCATGTACCGCGTCGAGCATCGCAACCTGGAACTGATCCCGGACGAAGGCGCGGCCTTGCTGGTGTGCAACCACGTCTCGTTCGTCGATGCGCTGTTGATTGGTGGCGCGGTGCGTCGGCCGATTCGCTTTGTCATGTACTACAAGATCTACCGCTTGCCGGTGCTCAACTTCATCTTTCGCACCGCCGGGACGATTCCGATTGCCGGGCGTAATGAAGACATCCAGATCTACGAAAAAGCCTTCACACGAATTGCGCAGTACCTGAAGGACGGCGAGTTGGTGTGCATCTTCCCGGAAGGCAAGTTGACCAGTGATGGCGAGATGAACGAGTTCCGCGGTGGTGTGACGCGCATTCTGGAAGAGACGCCGGTGCCGGTGATTCCATTGGCGTTGCAGGGCTTGTGGGGGAGTTTTTTCAGCCGCGACCCTAACAAGGGCTTCTTTCATCGCATTTGGTCGCGCGTGACACTGGTGGTCGGCCAGCCGGTAACGGCGCAGGTAGCGACACCGTCGCACTTGCAGGGTTTGGTCGGGGAACTGCGGGGGGCGGTGAAGTAGCGAGCCGGGTTTACTCGGCATGCGTGCTGCTGGCGAGCGGTGTGGCGCCAGGATGTTCCGGCGTGACGCGGCTCCTTCATGCCCAGTCCGGTAATTTTTCACTCTATTGGAGGAACGTTTTCGGTCAGCACGCCACAGAGTTATCGTCTTCCTCTGCGTATGACGGGAGCTAACGATGGACTCAACTTCTACTTCTGCTTCTGCTGCTTCACCGCAGCCGCAGCTGGCTTACTCCGGCGAAGATCAAAAAGCCAACTCGGCCTATCGCGCGGCGAGTGATCCCGTCAGACAGGCCGCCCATGCGGCTCCGATCACTGCCAATGTGCCGTTTATGTACAACAATACTCATGGGCCATCCAGGGTGGAGATTGGTTCAGTCGAGGCTGGCCCGGTGACTTATGGCAGTGACTCCGATCTCCAGCGGCGTGCAAGGCAATCTGATGCTGCGCCGGCCGATTCATACTTCCAGAGCGCGCCCAGTCGTGAACAGGTTCGCGCCAAGGCCGAGGGCCGGCAAGGCAGTATTGATTTTGGCAGCCCTTCATCACCGTCTGCGCCGACCAAGGTCGACCCGGGTCGGGGATACCATGATGGCAATGTCAGCATTACTCGCGAACGTGGCACCTCGTCTCGTGCACAACGGAACCATGAGACCCTTCGCATCAAAACCGGCAATGGTGATGATTCTATCCATATCGAAGAAAGCCGGGACGGTGGGCTCCTCGCGCAGATCAATGGGAAGTCCTACGACATTCAACATCATGAAAATCCCGCAATCAAACAGGGCGTTGTGGTCGAAACCGGCGGGGGGAATGATGGCGTCAGCATCGGTTACGGGGGGAGTCGGGAAACGTTTATCTATGCCGGCGCGGGTAACGATACGGTTTACGCCGGGTCGGGCAAGACGAATGTGTTCGGCGGGGAGGGTTCTGACGTGATTAACCTGGG
This sequence comes from Pseudomonas sp. Y39-6, assembly GCF_023651955.1. Taxonomy (NCBI): domain Bacteria; kingdom Pseudomonadati; phylum Pseudomonadota; class Gammaproteobacteria; order Pseudomonadales; family Pseudomonadaceae; genus Pseudomonas; species Pseudomonas sp. Y39-6. The sequence goes on from NZ_CP069594.1 coordinate 2,202,939, forward strand.
CAGCGGTGAAAGCTACGCCGAAGGTAATGATGGAAATGACTTTATCACCGGGGGCAGTGGCAATGCTGTGATTTACGGTGGCAAAGGCAGCGATGAATTGCGTGCAGGCGGAGGGCCAGATACCAAAACCAACTACGTGGATGGCGGGGAGGATAACGATCTGATTTATGGCGGAAGGGGGCACAACATTCTGCATGGCGGACCGGGCGATGACCATATCGTCGGGGGAGACAGCAATACTATTTATACCGGGAGGGGGCGGGATACTGTCCAGACAACCAATGAAAATGATCGTGTCTTCGGACGGCGAGGGGTCGACGATCTGAGCCAGCTCCGTTCCCAGTCAGGCTTTCGGGAAGTCGCCCCCCTTGACGTCGGTCATCGAGGGATCAAAGTCGAAGGAAGCCCGGAGTTCCGCCAGCGTGTAAATGATGACCTTGAGTTTCTCAGAGGCTCGCCGGTGGGGCAGAGGGTGCTTGCAAAAATCGATTCGCTTGAAGCACCTGTCAAGATCCGACAAGGGGCCGATGGTAGTTTCTATGACTACAGTGATCCAGGTCTCGGAGTTACGCGCAGCGATGAAGGCCGCCGTGCTGATTATGGCGACGGTTTTGTCAAAGACGGCGTTGCGGGCATACCTGCAACAGATCCGGTCCTGACGTATCAACCTAACTTCATTGTTCCGGGGGACCAACGGCCTCCGATCATTGTTCTGCAACATGAGCTCGCCCATGCGATCAATTTTGGTGAAGGCTCTGCGCTGACAGGTACGACTTTTTCAGGCACCAAAATGGTGGGCTACGACTCAAATGGCCGACCCCGGTTTATGCCGGTGTACGAGGATAATTTTGAGCGCCAGGCGGTCGGACTCTTCACCAGCCACGCCCCCTATAAATTCGACCCGAATCTGCCGGCCTCCACCTACAACGTCTGGCCCTTCACCGAAAACGCGCTGCTCTACGAGTTTGGTTTGCCATTACGCCAGCGCTATACGTAACCATGCGTCGATCGTTGCTGCGGGGGGAATTATGTAGGTGGGGGGCGAGACTGCGTGCCGGCAGAGGCTACGCGCTGATCTTGAGCCCCACCAACCCGGCGATGATCAACGCCACACTGGCCAGCCGGAACAGCGCCATGGATTCCCCGAACAGGATAATCCCGGCGATCACCGTGCCCACTGCACCCACGCCGGTCCAGATGGCGTAGGCGGTGCCCAGCGGCAATTCCTTCATGGCCAGCCCCAGCAGGCCGAGGCTGATGGCCATGGCGGCAATCGTCAGGGCGGTGGGCAGCGGCTTGCTAAAGCCGTCGGTGTATTTCAAGCCGACGGCCCAGCCGACTTCGAACAGCCCGGCGAAAACCAGAATGATCCAGGACATGATGACCTCCCTCTATAAAAGCGGGGTCGTCCCCTGATGTGTACGCGATAGCGTCGCGGGGTCGTCCCCGCGGCGTTCGGTAGAGTGCCGAAGATTGATCAAACGATCAAGTTTTCGCAGTGGCTTCCAGGGTGCGGCGGTCTTCCTTTTCGCTCATGCGGCGGAAGTACGTCGACAGCAGCGCCCCGGAAATATTGTGCCAGACACTGAACAGCGCACTCGGCACCGCGGCCAGCGGCGAAAAATGCGCGCTGGCCAGCGCGGCACCCAGCCCGGAGTTCTGCATGCCCACTTCCAACGCCAGCGACTTGCGTTGCGCCAACGGCAGCTTGAACAGGCGGCCGGTGAAATAGCCCAGCACGTAACCGAAGCTGTTGTGCAGCATCACCACGGCCATGATCAGCAGGCCCGACTCGGCGATCTTGGCCTGGCTGGCGGCCACCACGGCGGCGACGATGATCACGATGCTCACCACCGACACCAGCGGCAGCACCTCCACCGCATGGCGGACCCGCTCGCCGAGCACACGTTGCGCCACCACGCCAAGCACGATCGGCAACAGCACCACTTGCAGGATCGACCAGAACAATTCCATGAACGACACCGGCAGCCAGGCCGAAGCCAGCAGCCAGATCAGCGCCGGGGTCAGCAGTGGCGCGAGGAGGGTGGTGACGGCGGCGATCGCCACCGACAACGCCAGGTCGCCACGGGCCAGCCAGGTCATCACGTTGGACGAGGTGCCGCTTGGGCAGCAGCCGACGAGGATCACGCCGACGGCGATTTCGGGCGGCAGGTTGAAGGCCCGGCACAGCAACCAGGCCACGCCCGGCATGATCACAAAGTGCGCGACCACGCCCAGGGCCACGCGCCACGGATGGCGGGCGACTTCGGCGAAGTCTTCGAGTTTGAGGGTCAGCCCCATGCCGAACATCACCAGGCCCAGCAGCGGGACGATGGCGCTTTTCAAGCCGATGAACCAGCCGGGTTCGACGAAGGCCAGCACAGCAAAGATCAACACCCAGTAGGCGAAGGTATTGCCGACGAAGCGACTCAAGGCGGCGAGTGCGCGCATGGGGAAGTCCTTATTATTAGGTGTACGGAAAAACCATTGTAGGAGCGAGCTTGCTCGCGAAAATCGTCAACGATGACGCGGGCATTTTGAATGCACGCGGCGCGCTCAGGTTTTTCGCGAGCAAGCTCGCTCCTACAGTAAGGCGATAGTGCGCTTAGATACCCTGTGGGGTTTCTTCGCCGCCCAGTGCTTCGATCAGCGCCGGCAGGAATTCGCCGAAGGTCAGCATCATCAGGGTAAAGCTGGCGTCCAGTTGGCCCAGGGCTTCGTCGCCACCGTCCTGTTCGGCCTGGTCCTGCAGCAGGTCTTCGAACTTCAGGCGCTTGACGGTCATCTTGTCGTCGAGCATGAAGGACAGCTTGTCCTGCCAGGCCAGCGACAGTTGGGTCACCACTTTGCCGGTGCTCAGGTGCAGCTGGATTTCTTCGCTGGTCAGGTCCTGGCGCTTGCAGCGCACGATGCCGCCGTCTTCGTGGGTGTCGCGCAGTTCGCATTCGTCGAGGACGAAGAAGTCATCGGCCGGTTTCTGGGTGGTGACCCAGTCGGTCATGACCGCGGTTGGCGCGGTTTTCACGGTGAGTGGGCGCACCGGCAGGGTGCCGATCACTTCACGCAGGGTCGACAGCAGGTCTTCGGCGCGTTTCGGGCTGGCCGAGTTGACCAGGATCAGGCCCTGTTTCGGCGCGATCGCGGCGAAGGTCGACGAACGACGGATAAACGCGCGCGGCAGGAAGGCCTGGATGATTTCATCCTTGATCTGGTCCCGTTCCTTTTTATAGACCTTGCGCATTTGCTCGGCTTCGATCTCTTCGACCTTCTCTTTCACGGCGTCACGCACCACGCTACCCGGCAGGATGCGTTCTTCCTTGCGCGCAGCGATCAGCAGGAAGTCACCGCTGACGTGGACCAGGGGAGCGTCTTCACCTTTACCGAAAGGCGCGACGAAACCGTAAGTGGTCAACTCCTGGCTTGCACAAGGGCGCGCCAGTTTGGTGGCCATTGCAGTTTCCAACGCCTCGGCATCAACAGGCAGATCTTGGGTCAGGCGATAGATAAGCAGGTTCTTGAACCACATGGGGTGAGTCTCTCCTTTATACAAAGGGGGGCATTATTGTCTTGATAGCGGCTGAGGCCAACCCTGCCTAAGCCATTGGAAGGGCTGAAAAAAAAGATTTAAGAAAGTGCTTGCCAGACCTTGGGTCGCTCCGTAGAATGCGCGCCACACCGAAACGAAGGGTGATTAGCTCAGCTGGGAGAGCATCTGCCTTACAAGCAGAGGGTCGGCGGTTCGATCCCGTCATCACCCACCATTCGCTTTATGTGTTACGCGCAGCGGTAGTTCAGTCGGTTAGAATACCGGCCTGTCACGCCGGGGGTCGCGGGTTCGAGTCCCGTCCGCTGCGCCATATTCGGTTACCTGGAACGCTGAACGCCAGGTCACCACAGAAAGCCCGCTCATTGAGCGGGCTTTTTTTTGCCTGGGATTCGGCGCCCTGGCGACGCCGCCCAACCTGCGTTCGCTGTGTGGTGAGATCGATCGGCGGTACACTTTCGCGGGCAATCTTCCGAACCAGCTTACTTCTCGCGCTTTTTCTCGCGCGGCAGGGGACACCTCGAAGGCGGCAACATACGGTGAATATCGATACCCGCATCAAATTCCGCCATCTGGTGTGCTTTCTCGAAGTGGCGCGCCAGGGCAGTCTGGCGCGCGCCTCGGAAAAATTGGCGATCAGCCAGCCGGCGCTGTCCAAGACCCTCAAAGAACTCGAAACCCTGCTGACCGCCACTTTATTCGTGCGCAGCAAAAGTGGCGCGGCGTTGACTGAAGCCGGAGTGGCTTTTTTGCGTTATGCCGGGCCGAGCGTACAAGCGCTGCGAGAAGGGGTGAATAGCCTGCGTGCCGGCGAGCACGAACCCTTCACCGCCAGGCTCGGCGTGCTGTCCACCGTGGAAAGTTTGCTGGTGCCCGAGGTCGTCTGTCGTTTGCATGCCCGACATCCCGCGTTGGTCGTGAGCGTGGTGACCGGGCCGAGCGCGTACCTGTTGTCGCAATTGCGTGTAGGGGAGTTGGACCTGGTGGTCGGACGCATGACCGATAGTCCGCAGATCCTGGGGCTGATGTTCGAGCATCTGTACAGCGAATCCATGACCCTGGTGGTGCGTAACGGCCATCCGCTATTGGCTGACCCGCAGGCGCATGAACATATCGAAAATTATCCGCTGGTGTTGCCGCTGGCGGGGACGACGATCCGCAAATACGCCGACAGCCTGTTTGTGCAGCACGGCATCAGCCCGCCGCGCCAGCGTCTGGAAACCCTGTCGTTGATCTTGAGTCGGCGTTATGTGCAGGGCAGTCAGGCGATCTGGGTCGCGCCTTTTGATGCGGTCAGGCAGGACCTGAATCGAGGTGATCTGTTTGAGTTGGAACTGGGTATTCGTGAACCCGGTGGTTCTGTGGGGCTGTGCAGCAATCCCGCGCTGACGATGTCCATGGCGGCTCAATGGTGCGTGGAGGTGTTGCGCGAGGTGGGCGAGGAATATCGCGAAGGCTGCTATCCATAACCATCTGGATATGGATAGGGTCGGTTTTTTCAGTGTTGGAGGGCGCCTGATCAGGCGAGACTGGGGCGGTGATTGCCGGTTACCCAGCGTTCACCCCTGATTTTCATCCATAACAAAAAGGAAACCGACATGTCTGATGCGGACAATAGCCGTTTCGTCATTCGTGATCGTAATTGGCACCCCAAAGCCCTGACGCCTGACTACAAAACCTCGATCCTGCGTTCCCCGCGTCAAGCCTTGGTGAGCATCCCCCTATCCCGCTCGGAAACCAGCGGCCCGGACTTTTCCCACCTGAAGATGGGGCAGCACGATAACGATCTGCTGCTGAACTTCAACCACGGGGGCTTGCCCATCGGTGAGCGCATCATCGTCGCCGGTCGGGTCTGTGACCAGTATGGCAAGCCGATTCCCCATACCCTGGTGGAGATGTGGCAAGCCAATGCCGGTGGTCGCTATCGACACAAGAAAGACAGCTATCTGGCCCCCATCGACCCTAACTTCGGCGGCGTCGGCCGTGCCTTGACCGACCGCGACGGCAACTACAGTTTCCGCACGGTCAAGCCCGGCCCGTATCCGTGGCGCAATGGTCCCAATGACTGGCGTCCGGCGCATATTCACTTCTCCATCAGTGGCCCGTCGATTGCCACGCGATTGATCACCCAGCTGTATTTCGAAGGTGACCCGCTCATCCCGATGTGCCCGATCGTCAAGTCGATCGCCAATCCGGATGCGGTGCAGAGCCTGATCGCAAGGCTTGATATGAGCATGGCCAATCCCATGGATTGCCTGGCTTATCGCTTTGATATCGTTCTGCGCGGTCAGCGCAAGACCCACTTCGAAAACCGTTGAGGAGGCACGCCCATGCCCGTTGAACTTCTGCCTGAAACCCCGTCGCAAACCGCCGGTCCTTACGTGCATATCGGCCTGGCGCTGGAGGCGGCAGGCAACCCGCCCCGCGAGCAGGAAATCTGGAACGAAATGGCCAAGCCTGGTGCGCCGGGGGAGCACATCCTGTTACTGGGCCATGTCTATGACGGCAACGGTCACCTGATCCGCGATGCGTTCCTGGAATGTTGGCAGGCTGACCACGAAGGCGTTTACGACAGCGACTACAACCTGGAAAAGCCCTTCAACGGTTTTGGCCGCACGGCGACCACGGATACTGGCGAGTGGCAGATCCATACCGTCAAGCCGGGCACCGTGAAGAACGCTGCGGGTGTGCCGATGGCGCCGCACGTCAATGTTTCGCTGTTCGCGCGGGGCATCAATATTCACTTGCAGACCCGGGTGTACTTCGACGACGAAGCCCAGGCCAATGCGATCGATCCGGTGCTGAATCTGATCGAGCAGCCTCAACGTCGGGAGACGCTGGTCGCCAAGCGTTGCACGGTTGATGGCAAGTTGGCTTATCGTTTCGATATCCGCATACAGGGCGAAGAAGAAACAGTGTTCTTCGACTTCTGACGGAGGGGGGGGCACGGCAAGCCCGCTCATTGAGCGGGTTTTTTGCGGTCTGGGCTTTGGAAAACCCGGTGCGGGGTGACCTGTTAACGAGCCATCGGGTAAACGCAATAGCGCCGCGTTTGGCCCAGAAGAAGCCCGTTTTTACCGGGGCGCGCCGCTCATTGAAAAATATTTAAAATAAATTGCATTTAAATCAACACATTGCGGATTTTTCGTATATGATGCGGCCCACACCGAAAGTGAAGGGTGATTAGCTCAGCTGGGAGAGCATCTGCCTTACAAGCAGAGGGTCGGCGGTTCGATCCCGTCATCACCCACCATTCGCTTCAAGTGTTACGCGCAGCGGTAGTTCAGTCGGTTAGAATACCGGCCTGTCACGCCGGGGGTCGCGGGTTCGAGTCCCGTCCGCTGCGCCATATTCGGTAACCTGGAACGCTGAACGCCAGGTCACCACAGAAAGCCCGCTCATCGAGCGGGCTTTTTTTGTGCCTGCCATTCAGCTCGGCGCTCCCTGTGCGGCCTCGGCGTGGAGGGGCGCGATGGGGCGTCGACCGAGGAAAATCAACACCGCCGCCGCCGTCAGCAGGGTGAAGCCCGCCAGCAGTTGCAACAAGTTGTTGAAGCCGGCGATATAGGCCGTGCGCAACACCGCCACGGGCAGGCTCGCACTGGCGTGCTGCACATTGCCCATGACCAGGCTCTGCGCAATGACGGAAACGTCCAGCGCCGTGTGCTGCGGCAGATGACGCGCAACCAGGGCGCTCAACACCGCCAGGGTAACCGCCAGCGCCACGCCCTCACTGGCCACGCGTGTGGTATTGAAAATCCCCGCCGCCATGCCCGCACGTTCTTTGGGAACCACGCTGATCGCCAGCCCGTCCATCAAGCCCCATGGCAACCCGGTGCCGATGCCGATGATCAGCATCGCGACCACTGTCTGCCACGGCTGGCCGACCTGAACCAGGCTCAGCGCATACAAGCCCGCCGCCGCGATCAGCAGGCCAATGGCGCACAGCACGCCCGCCGACAGCCAGCGCGTGAGCGTCGCCGCGAGCATCGGCACCCCCAGCATGGGCGCCGACAGTGCGAGCATCATCAAGCCTGCCTCGGACGCGCCGTGGCCTTCGACGCCGATAAAGCGCAGCGGCAGCAACACGATCAGGACGATGTAGCAGTAACAGGTGCCGATCGGCAGCAGTTGCACGCCAAGGAAGCGCGCAAAGCGAAACAGCTGCAGGTCGAGCATCGGGTGGCGGACGCGATGTTCAACGAGGATAAACACCAGCAGCAACACGGCGGCCGCCGCCAGCAGGTACCGCGTGCTCGCCGCGCCCCAACCCTGCTCCGGCGCGAGGATGACCGCTGTGGTCAAGCTCACCAGCATGGCCGAAAACGTCAGCACGCCGGCCGTGTCCAGGCGCAGTGCCCGGGGATCGCGGCTTTCCCGCAGGGTCGGCGCGGCGAGCATGAGCGAGAGGCCTGCCAGCACGGCCGTGCCGAGGAAAATCGCGCGCCAGCCCCACTGTTCGATCAGCAGCCCCGACAACAGCGGGCCAAACGCCAGCCCCGCGCCGAAGGTGGTGCCCAGCAGGCTGAAGGCGCGCGTGCGCGCATGCCCGTCAAATTCCTGGGCCAGCGCCGCACAACCGCTGGCCAGCGCGATGGCCGCCGCGACGCCCTGCAGTGCGCGCAAGGCATCCAGCCAGAGCATGCCCGGTGCCACCGTCAGCCACAGGGAGGCGCCAGTAAACAGTGCCATGCCCCATAAAAACAGGCGCTTGCGCCCATAGCGGTCGGCGAGGGTGCCGGCGGCCATCAACAAGCTGCCGAAGCTGAGCATGAACGCGTTGGTGATCCACGCCAGTTGCGTGGGGTGGGCGGCGAATGTCTGGCCGATAAATGGCGTGGCGACAGCGCCGCCGGTAAAGCTCATGGGCAACACCAACGCCGCCAGGCAAATCGCGGCCAGGATGGCATGGCGGCCCGGGGCGGGCAGGGTCTCGGTGGTGGTGTGCATGGGGGGGCATTCCGGCTGTTTTATGAAGACAAAGACTCTAGACAGGATGCAATCATCGATAAATAGCCTTACATTCCACTCATAACGGACTGAATGGATGTAATGGCGTGACGGATAATCTCAGCGGCGTGATCGCCTTCGTCAAAACGGCAGAAGCCCTCAGCTTCGTGGGGGCAGCGCGGGCACTGGGGGTTTCCGCCTCGGCGGTGGGCAAGAATGTCGCCAAACTCGAAGCCTCGCTGAATGTGCGCCTGCTGCACCGCAGCACGCGCAAAGTCGGCCTGACCGCCGAAGGTCACTTGTTCTACGAGCGCTGTCGGAAAATTCTCGACGACCTGCACGACGCCCGCGCCATGCTTTCCCATGCCATACAAGCGCCCCGTGGCAAATTGCGCGTCAGCCTGCCGACCATCGGCTACCGCTTTCTCTTTCCGCATATGCTCGCGTTCAGGCAGACCTACCCGGAGATCGAGCTGGAACTGGATTTCAACGACCACCTGGTGGATGTGATCGAGGAGGGCTTCGACGTGGTGATCCGCAGCGGCGGCCTGGCCGATTCGAGCTTGATGGCCCGCAAGCTGGGGCCGTTCAGGTTTGTGCTGTGTGCATCGCCCGCGTATCTGCGCGAGCACGGGCGGCCGGCAACCCTCGCCGATCTTGAGCGCCACCCATGCCTGCGTTATCGGTTTGCCACCACCGGCAAGATCATGGACTGGACGTTGTCCGCCAACCCCGCGATCACGGCGTTGCGCCTGCCCACGGCGCTGACGTTGAACAATATGGAAGCCATGCTCAGCGCCGCCGTCGACGGCCACGGCATTGCCTACGTGCCGGACTTTCTCGCCCGCGAAGCGCTCGCCCAAGGGCAGTTGGACACCGTGTTGGAGGGCCACTGCGAGGACGAGGGCCAGTTCTGGGCGTTGTGGCCGTCCAGTCGCCATCTCTCGCCGAAAATCCGCGTGTTCGTGGACTTCGCCGCCGCGCGCCTGTTCACAACCCGACCAACCGGTAGCCCACCTGCAACTCGGTAATGAAGTACTGCGGCTGCGCCGGGTCGGCCTCGAGTTTTTGCCGCAAATGCGCCATGTGTACACGTAGGTAGTGGGCGCGGTCGACGTAGTCCAGGCCCCACACGTCCAGCAGCAGTTGCCGGTGAGTCAGCACCCGGCTCTGGCCGCGAATCATTGCGCAGAGCAAGCGGTACTCGATGGGCGTCAGGTGGACCGGCTGGCCCGAGCGCGACACTTCATGGGTGGCCAGGTCGACCTCGATCTCGCCGAACGCCACCTTGCTGGTCGCCACCACGCTGCCGGTCTGCCCATGCCGGCGCAGTTGGGCGCGGATGCGTGCGAGCAGTTCGGGCACGCCGAACGGCTTGGTCAGGTAGTCATCGGCGCCGGCGTCCAGGGCGGCGACTTTTTCTTCTTCGCGGTCACGCGCCGACAGCACCAGGATCGGCACCGCCAGCCAGCCGCGCAGTTCGCTGATCAGTTGTTTGCCATCGCCGTCCGGCAGGCCGAGGTCGACGATCACCAGGTCCGGCTGACGGCTGGCGGCATGGATCAGCGCGCGTTTGACGCTGTCGGCCTCGAACACCTGAAAACCTTCATCTTGCAGGGCAATGCCGACAAAGCGGCGGATGTTGGCCTCGTCTTCAACAATCAGAATGCGTGCAGTGCTCATAAGGGTTCCATGACGGGCGGGGTGCCCGCCGGTAGCGTGATGATGAAATGCATGCCGCACGCGCGGCCGGGGTTGGCGTCGATGCGCCCGCCGTGGGCCTCGACGATGCGTTTGGCCAGCGCCAGGCCCAGGCCGATGCCGGCGACGGACGATTCCTGCTGGCCGCGGGTGAAGGGTTCGAACAGATTCGCCGGCGCATGGCCGGGGCCGGTGTCGCTGACCTCCAGCACAATGCCCTCGCCGACCTGGCTCGCGGCCACGCGGATAGCGGTGCCCGGCGGGGTGTACTTGGCGGCGTTGTCCAGCAGGTTGACCAGCACCCGCTCGATCAGCAGCGCGTCGACTTCAACCAGCGGCAAGTGCGCGTCGAGCGTGGTGTGGACAGGGTGCCGCGCCAACGGTTCGCGCAATTGGCGCAGGGCGCTGCCGACGATTTCTTCCAGCGAGTGCCATTGGCGGTTCAGGCGCACGCCGCGTTCTTGCATGCGTGCCATGTCCAGCAGGTTTTCGATCAGGCGCTGCATGGACGTGGCTTGTTCGTGGATGCCGTGCAGCAGATCGGTCAGCGGCCCCGGCGGGGCGTGGGGCAGGGCGGTGTCGGCGGCGCCGATCAGCGTGGTCAAGGGCGTGCGCAGGTCGTGGGAAATCGCCGCGAGCAGGGTGTTGCGCATTTTCTCGCCTTCCATCTGCACCAGGGTGCTTTGCGCCACCTCGACGAAATGCACGCGCTCCAGGGCAATCGCCAGCTGGCTCATGCAGGCTTCGAGCAGGCGGCGTTCCTGTGGGTCGTTCAGGCGCTCGCTCTGCGCCAGTTCCAGCACCAGCACGCCGCGCGCGCGCATCGGCGCTTTGAGCGGCAAGTAGCAGCCCTTGGCCGCCGACAGGGTGTCGGTGCCGTGGCCGGCGGGGTGGCCGTGGTCGTAAGCCCATTGGGCGATGCTGTCGTCGATCGGCAGCCCGCCCGCGCTGACGCTGTGTACGCCATCGGCGGCATCCGGCAGGGCCAGGCCGACCCGGGCTTCGAAGACGCCGCTGAAGGTGCGCAGCGCGACTTCGCTGATGTGCTCCACGGTCAGCGCGGCCGACAGGTCGCGGGCCAGGCGCGCCAGGGAGGTTGCGCGGCGTTCGCGCGCGGCAGCGGTGCGCGCTTCGTGGCGCAGGCGCGCGGTGAGTTGGCCGGTGATCAGGGCGATGCCGAGCATCAACGCAAAGGTGAAGAAATATTGGGTGTCGTTGACGGTGAATGAATAGCGCGGCTGTACGAAAAAGAAGTCGAAACACAGCACCGCGAGCATCGCGGCCCACACGCCGGGGCCGCGTCCATAGCGCAGCGCCACCAACACGACGGTGAGCAAAAACAGCATGACCACGTTGGCCAGGTCGAACACCTGCAAGAGCAGGGCGGCGCCGGCGCTGGCGGCGAAACAGGCGAGGCTGGCCCAGAGGTAGGCCAGTCGAGTGCCGGGCAGCGCCGCGGGTTTTTCGTGCACGACGGGCTTGCCCGGTAGCAGGCCGTGGGCAATCACGATCTGATCGATTTGCGGGTGATGGCGGCTGATCCGGTCGCTGACCGACTGATGCCAGAACCGCCACCGGCGGCGCGGATGATGGCCGAGCACCAGGCGATTGGCATTGTGCTCGCGGGCGCAGGCGACCAGGGCTTCGGCGACGTCCATGCCCGGCAGTGTGGCCGTGTCGGCGCCGAATTCGCCGGCCAGGGCCAGGGTCTTCATCGCGCTCAGGTAGCGCTGGGCGCCGCGTCCCTGGGCCGACGCGACGTGGACCACAATCCAGTCCGCTTCCAGCTTCTGCGCCAGGCGCGCCGCTTCACGCACCAGGCGTTCATCGCCAGCGTCACCGGCCACGCCGACCAGCAGCCGTTCGCGGGCCGGCCACAGGGCCTTGATCGACTGTTCGCGGCGGTACACGCGCATTTGCGTGTCGACCCGGTCGGCCGTGCGCCGCAGTGCCAGTTCGCGCAGCGCCAGCAGGTTGCCCTTGCGGAAAAAATGTTGCGACGCACGCGACGCCGCCGGGCCCAGGTACACTTTGCCGTCCTTGAGGCGTTGCAACAGATCGTCCGGCGGCAGGTCGATCACCACCACGTCGTGGGCGTTATCGAACACATGGTCGGGCACGGTTTCGCGCACGCGGATGCCGATGATCCCGCTGACCAGGTCATTCAGGCTTTCCAGGTGCTGCACGTTGAGGGTGGTCCAGACATCGATGCCGGCGCTGAGCAGCTCTTCCACGTCTTGCCAGCGTTTGGGGTGGCGCGAGCCGGGCACGTTGCTATGGGCCAGTTCATCCACCAACACCACGGCGGGATGGCGGCGCAGGGCGGCGTCGAGGTCGAATTCGCTGAGCGCGAACTCGCCATGCTGCAGCGCGGCGCGGGGCAGTTGTTCCAGGCCATGGAGCCACTCGGCGGTTTCCGCGCGGCCATGGGTTTCCACCACCCCGGCCAGTACGTCGCGGCCCAGGGCGACTTCGCGTTGCGCCGCGGCGAGCATGGCGCAGGTCTTGCCCACCCCGGCGTTGGAGCCGAAGTAGATACGCAATTTGCCGCGCAAGGCGGCCTGTTCTTCTTGTTGTACCCGCGCCAGCAGGGCGTCGGGGTCGGGGCGTGCATCGTTTAAGGCGGGCATATTCTTCCTCTAGTTGTCTGTAGGAGCGAGCTTGCTCGCGAAAAACCTGAGGGTGCCGTTGGGTGTCAGGTTTCCCGCGTTATCGTTAACGCCCTTCGCGAGCAAGCTCGCTCCTACAGTGGATGGGGCGCTATACGAGGCCCAACCCCGTCAGCAGCAGGTCGATCAGCTTGATCCCGGCAAACGGCACCAGCACCCCGCCCAGGCCGTAGATCAGCAGGTTGCGGTTGAGCAACGCCGCCGCGCCGATCGAGCGGTAGGTCACACCGCGCAGGGCCAGGGGAATCAGCGCGACAATGATCAGCGCGTTGAAAATCACCGCGCTGAGAATCGCCGAGTTGGGGCTGGCCAGGTGCATCACATTCAATGCGCCGAGCTGTGGATAGGTCGCGACAAATGCCGCCGGGATGATTGCAAAGTACTTCGCCACGTCATTCGCCACGCTGAAGGTGGTGAGGGCGCCGCGGGTCATCAGCATCTGTTTGCCGACCTCGACCACTTCGATCAGCTTGGTCGGGTTGCTGTCGAGGTCGACCATGTTGCCGGCCTCTTTGGCGGCTTGGGTGCCGCTGTTCATCGCCACCGCCACGTCGGCCTGGGCCAGCGCCGGCGCATCGTTGGTGCCGTCGCCGGTCATCGCCACGAGCTTGCCCTGGGCCTGGTAGTCGCGGATCAATTGCAGCTTGTCTTCCGGGCGGGCTTCGGCGAGGAAGTCATCCACGCCGGCCTCCACCGCAATGGCGGCAGCGGTCAGGCGGTTGTCGCCGGTGATCATCACGGTCTTGATGCCCATGCGCCGCAACTCGGCGAAGCGTTCCTTGATGCCGCCCTTGACCACGTCCTTGAGTTCGACCACGCCCAGCGCCTTGGCACCGTCGCTGACCACCAGCGGCGTGCTGCCACGCCGCGCGACTTCATCGACCTTGGCCTGCAAGCTTGTCGGAAAACTGCCGCCCAACGCCTCGATATGGCTGCGAATCGCGTCCGCCGCACCTTTGCGAATCGCCCGGCCTTCGGGCAGGTCGACCCCGCTCATGCGGGTTTGCGCGGTGAAGTGGACAAAGCTGGCGCCCAACTGGTGAATGTCCCGCGCGCGAATGTCGAACTTCTGTTTGGCCAGTACCACGATGCTGCGGCCTTCCGGGGTTTCATCGGCCAGGGACGCCAGTTGCGCGGCGTCCGCCAACTCGGCCTCTTTTATCCCCGGCGCCGGCAAAAAGCTGCTGGCCTGACGGTTGCCCAGGGTGATGGTGCCGGTTTTGTCCAGCAGCAACACGTCGATGTCGCCCGCCGCTTCGACCGCCCGCCCGGAAGTGGCGATGACATTGGCCGACATCATCCGGCTCATGCCCGCCACGCCGATGGCCGAGAGCAGGCCGCCGATGGTGGTGGGGATCAGGCACACCAGCAAGGCCACCAGCACCGTGGCGCTGACCACGCTGCCGCTGCCGCTCATGACCACGGCGAAGATCGAGTAAGGGCTCAGCGTGGCGATCACCAGCAGAAACAACAGGGTCAGGCCCACCAGCAGGATGGTCAGCGCCACTTCGTTCGGGGTCTTCTGGCGCTTGGCCGATTCGACCATCGAGATCATGCGGTCCAGAAACGACTCGCCGGGGTTGACGCTGATACGCACCACCAGCCAGTCCGACAGCACACGGGTGCCGCCGGTGACCGAGGAAAAGTCGCCGCCGGCCTCGCGAATCACCGGTGCCGATTCGCCAGTGATCGCGCTTTCGTCCACCGACGCCACGCCTTCAATCACGATGCCGTCCAGCGGCACCAGGTCGCCGGCTTCGATCAGCACCACCTGATCTTTGCGCAGCAGCGTCGCTTCCGTTGGCAGCCACGCCGCGCCGTGCTTGGGCTGTTGCAGCAACTTGGCCAGGGTCTGGCGTTTCATGCCGCGCAGGCTCGCGGCCTGGGCGCGGCTGCGTCCTTCGGCCAGGGCCTCGGCGAAGTTGGCGAACAGCACGGTGAACCACAGCCACAAGGTGATGCTGAGGATAAAGCCGCTGGGCGCTTCACCCTGGCCGCCCAGGGACTGGAACCACAGCAAGGTGGTGAGGATGCTGCCCAGGTAGACCACGAACATCACCGGGTTTTTCCATTGCGCCTGGGGCTGCAGTTTCTTCAGCGCATCCCCACACGCGGTGAGGACGATGGCGCGATCAAACAGAGGTAAACGAGCATTCTTCATGAGGGAAATCTCTTACTCACTGGCCGCAATAGGGGGCTGACGCGATGGCAGGCGGGCGTCCAGCGCAAGGTTGAGTTGCAGCACATTGACCCGTGGTTCGCCGAGCAGGCCGAGGGTGCGCGCGCTGGTGTATTGGTTGACCAGTTGCAGCAGCTCGGCTTCGGGGATCTGCCGCAGGCGCGCCACCCGTGGCAGTTGCAGCCGCGCATTGGCCAGCGAGATATGCGGGTCGAGGCCTGAAGCGGAAGCGGTGACTGCGTCCACCGGAACCAGGGCATCGGCGGCCAGGCCGTTGTCCTGGCGATAGGCGTGGGCGCGTGCGGCCACCTGGTCCACCAGCTTCTGGCTGGTCGGCCCCAGGTTGCTGGCGCCGCTGGAGCCGGCGTTGTATGGCTGCGACACGCTTTTGCTCGGGTCTTGCGGGTCGGCGCCGAGGGTCATGCTCGGGCGCCCGTGAAAGTACTCCGGCCGGGTGAAGTGCTGGCCGATCAGGGCCGAGCCCATGACCAGGCCGTCGCGTTCAATCAGCGAGCCGCGGGCCTGGAACGGGAACACCAGTTGGGCGGTCACGGTGGTGAGCGCCGGGTAGGCGAACCCCGTCAACAGCATGAAAAACACCGCCGAAACCAGCACCGGGCGCAACAGCCCTTTGAATATCGATTGAGTCGTCATCCACGTGTCCTCAGTTGTACGTCTGGCCGGACAGCAACTGCAGTTGCTCCACCAGCGGGCCGAGCGCGAGCGCCGGCAAAAAGGTCAGGCCACCGACCACCAGCACCACGAACACCACCAGCAACATGAACAGCGGGGTCGCGGTGGGAATGGTGCCGGCACCGGCAGGCACGGTTTTCTTCATTGCCAGGGAACCCGCCACGGCGAGCATCGGCAGCATGGTGAAGAAGCGCCCGATCAACATCGCCAGGCCGATGGTGGTGTTGAAAAACGGCGTGTTCGCGTTCAAGCCGGCGAAGGCCGAGCCGTTGTTGGCGGTGCCGGAGGTATAGGCGTAGAGCACCTCGCTGAAACCGTGGGGGCCGAGGTTGTTCAGGCTGGCCAGGGTGTCGGGCCACAGGGCGGCGAGGGCGGTGAAACCGAGGATGCTGATGGGGTGCGCGAGCACCGAGAGCATCACCAGTTTCATCTCCCGCGCCTCGATTTTCTTGCCGAGGAACTCGGGGCTGCGGCCGATCATCATGCCCACCAGAAACACCGTCAGCAGGGCGTACTGGATCAGGTTGATAAAGCCCACGCCGTCGCCGCCGAACACGCAGTTGAGCATCATCTGCGCCAAGGGCACGAAACCGCCCATGGGGGTCAGCGAGTCGTGCATGGTGTTGACCGAGCCGGTGGTCGCGGCGGTGGTGGTGGCGATGAACAGGCTGCTGTCGGCGATGCCGAAGCGCAGTTCCTTGCCTTCCATGTTGCCGCCGCTTTGTTCCAGCGACAGGCTCTGGTTGGCGCCGGCCTGGGTCAGCAGCGGGTTGCCGTTTTGCTCGGCGCCGTAGACCAGGGCGAGGAAGCCGATGAACATCACCAGGAAGGTGCCGAAAAACACCCAGCCCTGACGACGCTGCACCAGCATGCTGCCAAAGGTGTAGGTCAATGCCGACGGGATCAGCAACATGCTGAGGATGTGTAGGATGTTGGTCAGCGGCGTCGGGTTTTCGAACGGGTGCGCCGCGTTCATGCTGAAGAAACCGCCGCCGTTGGTGCCGATGTGCTTGATCGATTCAAAGCTGGCCACCGCGCCGACAATCAACTGCTGCTGCGCGCCTTCCAGCGTGGTGACCAGCGCCTGGGAAGCGAAGGTCTGCGGCATGCCCTGCCAGACATACACCAGCGCCATGCCCAGGCACAGCGGCAGCATTACGCGGTAGAGCGTGCGGGTGAAGTCGACCCAGAAGTTGCCGAGGTCGCCCGAGCTGGAGCGGCTCAAGCCGCGAATGAAACCGGCCGCCGCGACCACGCCGGAGGTGGCGCCGACGCACATCAGAAAGGTGATGACCGCCATCTGGCTGAAGTTCGACAGGCTCGTCTCGCCCGAGTACGCCTGCCAGTTGGTGTTGGTAATAAAGGACACCGTGGTGTTGAACGCCAGGTCCGGCGTTTGCGCGGCCAGCCCCAGCGGGTTGATCGGCATCACCGCCTGCAGGCGCAGGACCAGATAGCCCAGCAGCATCATCGCCGCGTTCGACAGCAACAGCGCCGAACCGTAGCGGGCCCAGCCCATGTTTTCCTGCGGGTCGATGCCCAGCAGGCGATAGGTACAACGTTCCGGCCAGGCATGGTAAGTCCCGGTGAACACCCGGGTCAGCCATTTGCCCATCAGTACCGCGAGTCCCGTCATCAACCCCAGGACCAGCGCAAATTCCAGCAGCGTGCTTAACATGTCGTGGCTCCGTTCAAATCTTGCCCATGGCGACAATGGCCATGGCAGTCGCAACAAAAAACACCAGGGAGAGGCCAATAAACATCAGGTCGTACATGGCGAACTCCCTAGAATTTTTCTGCGCGAATAAGTGCGTAGCCCAAGTAAGCGAACAGCCCCACGGCGCATAAGCCGCTGGCGATATAAATGAACGTGAGTGTGAGCACGGTGTAACTCCCCTGAATGAATAAGCCGCAATGGCGGACGCGGGGAGGTTAATCGCTGGGGTATCAAGCCCAGGCACTGATTAGCGGCGGCGGTATTAAGACGGTATAGAGACGAAGTTATGCGAGGCGAACGAAAAAAAGGGATAGCCCGCCGCCCGGGTATCCCTTGAAAAACTGGGGTTCTGCTGATGTTGACGCGCTGTTTATTTGGCTTTCTTTTTCTTCTCGCTGCGCGTGGCGAGGTGCTCGAAGCAAAACGCGGCGGTGCCGAAGAGTGCAATCATTGAGAGGACGACCATGCCTAAAGTTGAACTTTCCACGATGACTTCCTACGGATGTTTGGGGGTAGGAAGTGACGGTAGAACGTTCGCGCTTAGTGACTCAATAGAGGCGACGTAATCGTTATGGCGAATTGGCAATCTATACGCATTCTTTACGAAAAGCAGAACGACACAACATCTGCTTATTGTAATGAGATCTAAATGTGGGAGGCAGCAAGCCCCCTCCCACACAGCCCCAACCTTACAAATTGC
The DNA here is from genome assembly GCF_023651955.1 of Pseudomonas sp. Y39-6. Taxonomy (NCBI): domain Bacteria; kingdom Pseudomonadati; phylum Pseudomonadota; class Gammaproteobacteria; order Pseudomonadales; family Pseudomonadaceae; genus Pseudomonas; species Pseudomonas sp. Y39-6. Next base: position 2,221,092 of record NZ_CP069594.1, read on the forward strand.
GGCTATGCCGATAGTCGCTGACGGCTTCGTACACCGCTTTACGCAACCGGTTGATCCCGCCGATGGGGCGATGCGCCTCCAGCCCGAACCACGGGTTGAACGACTGGTTGTCGCACGCCAGGTTCAGCGCCGGCGTGTCGAAATCCTGGGCGGGGATCGTCACCTTGGCCACGGTTTCATAGGGCGCATCGCTTTCCTTCCATTCGATGCTGGTGTCTTCGATCGGCATGAACTTCTGCGGGTTCTGCCGCTGGATCTGCAACACGAAACACGCCGGCACGCGGTCGGTGGACAGTTGCTGGTTCAGCGCACTGCGCAGGAAGTTCGGCAGGTCCTGGTTCTGTTTGGGCGGCACGTAATCCGGGCAGCTTTGCGGGTCGGGTGCGACGCGGAACTTGGCGTTGGCCGCGCCGAACTTGTAGGGCGAGACGGAAAAGTACGTGGTCTGGGTCGGGCTGGCTGGCGCGGGGGCCAGGGTCGCCAGGGCGATGAACAGGTGGCGCACCTGCCAACTGCGCGGGTCGAGCTTGGGAAAAAATGCCAGGACCTTCTTGCCGTCTGCTTGGGCCCCGATGTTCTGCGCGTATTCGGCCACGTCGCTGACAAAGAAGTTCGGGTGGCTGAACATCACGAAGTCCTGCTCGGCCCGCGCTTGCTGGTCGGCGAGCAGCTGTTTGCCCGGCACGTCGAGCAGCTTGATGGCCATGCCGCGTGCATCGCGGATGCTGTCGAATTGCGGGTAGGCGTTGCCGTTGGACAGTCGCATCATGGCGTGCCAGGTCTTGCCCGGTTCGGCGAACACACCTTGGCGTAACGCCGGGTCGAGGTCGGCCAGCACACTGACTTCGGCCTTCACGCAACCGTGGGCCTTGGCGTGGGCGTCGCGCAGGTAGCGCGTGCCTTCGCGGTGTTGGTCAACGATACGCACTGCCGTCTGGATAATGCCTTGGGTCATTGCCGCTTCACCGGACGGGATCTGCTCATCCGGCGACACCGGACCGCTGTACTGCCAGGCGTACCAGGCGGTGGCGGCCAGCCAGCCGAGCAGGCCAAGGGCCAGCAGCCATGCCAGGGTTTTGCCGAGCACGGTGCCGAGGCGCAGCCACAGGCGCGCGAGCATGGACGGTTGCTGGTTGTGCGAGTGGATAATCATGGCAGTTGTTGCTCCAGCGGGCCGCCGAGGACTTTGAGGTATTCGAGCAGCGCCCAGCGTTCCTGGGGCAGCAGGCCGCGGCCGATGACCCCGTTGCCACGCTGGCCGGCACGGAATTCATGGCCGCTGTTGTGGTTGCCGGTGATGCGCGTATCGAACAGGAAGGCATTTTTGAACGCGTCGGTCTGAAAGCCCAGGTGGCGCGGGTCGTAGTCGAAGGTGCCTTTATAGAAGGTGGTGGCGCGCTCGTCCTGGGGCGAGAGCAACTGGTAGATCGTCGGCACCGAGCCGTTGTGCAAGAACGGTGGGGTGGCCCACACGCCGGCCAGCGGCCGCGCTTTGTAGGCGCGCAATTCGCGCACGCCGATGGGCAGGCCGTAACCGTCCAGGCGTGGGCGCTCGGCCGGGGTAACGCCGGCGGCGCGGTAGGCGTGGTCCTCAACGAAGGCGGTGACGTAGGCCAGGCCCTTGGCCACGGAGATTTTTTTCAGGTCCAGCGGTTCGGTGGGCGTGGGGTGCAACTCGACATTCAGTTTGGCCAGCTCCGCCGGGTCCCATTTCAAGGTGCTGAGGTCATAGCGCTGGTCGGCAATGTTGTTGGCGGCGCCAGGGTCGGTGCCGATGGCGTCCACCGGGAGCATCTTCAGTTGCTGTACCGGGCGGCCATTTTGCTGGGTGACGGCCGGCACATGGCAGCCGGCGCAGTTTTCGGCGAACAGTGCGCGGCCCTGGGCGGCGAGGGGCTTGTCGATGGCGCCGAACAGGTCTTCCGGCCAGGTCGGCGGCTTGAGGCGCTGCAGGGTTTCTTCGATCAGGTTCAGGTCGCGCACCCGCACGCTCGACGGGTAGCGCGCGTCGCCCTGAAGCGGTTGGCCGGCGTTGTCGAAGAAGCCCAGGGTGGCTCCCACGCCGAGGGCTTCGCCGATATTGCGCGCCATCGGTTGTTGCGCTGAACCGTTCCACTGCACCCAGTCGAACGTCCAGATATCCCACAGCTGCGGGTAGTCCACAGGCGCGTTGGCAACGCGGTAATTGTCCGGCGAAATCGCGTCGCCGAAGCTGGCGTTGGCGATGCGGCCGAAGGCATCGGTGCGCCCCGGGCCTTCTTCGGTGGGGTAGAGGCCGCGATGGGTGTCGTTCCAGGCGACTTTGAGGAACTGGTTCAGCGACTGTTTGAAGTCCTGGCGCAGCAGTTGTTCATTGTGAGTGTCGTAATCGTGGCCGAGCACCTTGCGGGCGAAGCGCTCGAATTTCCAGGGGTTGTAATACGTCGCGGCAAGGCTGGCCACCAGGGCCTGGCCGAAACTGCCGCCGCGCAAGGTCGGCACGCTGGACGGCAGCACGTGCTGGGCCGAACCGCCGTCGATGCGCAGGGCCTGGCCGTTGAAATGCAGTTCGCCGGTGTGGCAGGCGGCGCAGGTGATGTCCAGGTATTCGGTATTGTTGCCGGCATTCTTGTGCCGAGCGAAGCCGACCGGCAGGTTGCCGGGGTTTTGTGTGCTGGGCACTTGCTTGGGGTCGACCAGGAAGCCGAAGCGTGCCAGGTACTCCGGGGCGGCGAAGCGCTGTTCGGAAAACGGCAGTTCCAGCGCGGTGAACCAGTCGTAATGCAGGCCTTTTACCTGGGTGCCCTGGGGCGTGAAGTAATAGGTCTGGCGGTCGGCGGCACTCCATTGGTCCTGGTAGCGTACCTGTTCCACGGGCACGTAGTCCGGCAGCCTGGGGTTGACGGTGTAATAGAGCACCACCGCCAGGATCAGGCCCAGCAGGGCGAGAATCAGCAATAAAACACGGGAAAAAATGCGCAAGATAACTATCCTTGTCGAGTGATTGCGTTGTTATGCCACTACGCCACAGGTGCGGCAAGTGGCCATGGTCCTGCTGACAGGCAGTCCCGCGATCCGTCGCGGGCGCCCATCATGAATGAAAATGCGTTTAAACACGTGAACTTATCAGAAGTTTCCTGCTCAGATGCCGGTAGCCATTGGTCGTGGCCGCCTGATAAGCTCGCGACTTTATTCGATTGCCCTTTTGGCGCATGAACAAGGAAATAGCATGAAACAGCATCGGTTGGCGGCGGCGGTGGCCCTGGTTAGCCTGGTACTTGCGGGTTGTGATTCGCAGACCAGCGTAGAGCTGAAAACCCCGGCGCAGAAAGCTTCCTACGGTATCGGCCTGAACATGGGCAAAAGCCTTGCCCAAGAAGGCATGGATGACCTGGATTCCAAAGCGGTAGCCCAGGGCATTGAAGATGCCGTCGGCAAGAAAGAGCAGAAGCTGAAAGACGACGAACTGGTTGAAGCGTTTGCCGCACTGCAAAAGCGTGCTGAAGAACGCATGGCCAAAATGAGCGAAGAGTCGGCAGCCGCCGGCAAGAAATTCCTCGAAGACAACGCCAAGAAAGACGGTGTAGTCACCACGGCTTCCGGCCTGCAGTACAAGATCACCAAGAAAGCCGACGGCCCTCAGCCTAAGCCGACCGACGTAGTGACTGTTCACTACACCGGCAAGCTCACCAACGGCACCACCTTTGACAGCTCCGTGGATCGCGGCAGCCCGATTGACCTGCCGGTCAGCGGTGTGATTCCGGGTTGGGTCGAAGGCCTGCAACTGATGCACGTCGGCGAGAAGGTCGAGTTGTACATCCCGTCCGACCTGGCTTACGGTGCCCAGAGCCCGAGCCCGGCGATTCCGGCCAACTCCGTGCTGGTATTCGACCTGGAACTGCTGGGTATCAAGGACCCGGCCAAGGCTGAAGCTCCTGACGCACCAGCCGCCAAGAAGTAATCGGCGCCTGAACACCCAACGCCCCGTCTCGACGGGGCGTTGTTGTTTCTGCCGCACGCTTGCACACTCAAGCCTGTGCAAACCCAAACGAACGTCCGCAAGGTGCGGCAGTCTGATCAAGACTCGAGTGCAGGTAGCCGGACGCAAGCGCCAAGTCAATGAATTCTTGGGTTTTTTTGATGTGCGCAAAAAACGCCCGATCTGACTGAAGGCCTTGTAAACCGTGGCTCTCAGCGGTGAAAACCGGCTCTGTTCACAAGGTTATCCACAATTTGTGTGGATAACCTTCTCTGTCCCATGGAACTGGAGTGCCGAATGAAACCACCCTTCAATTTCGCCCGTTTTCTGCCCATGGCCGCGCGCTTGCTGGGGCGTGGGCGTTTGCCGACGCTGTTGTTCGCCGTGGCGGCCAAGGGCGCAAGCCAGGGCAACCGCCTCGGTAAGCTCAAGGATGACCTCAAGTTGCTCCAGGCCCTGTGCCTGGCCTACTGGCGGGGCGAGTACCGCGCGATCAGCCCGAAGGCGCTGGTGTCGGTCGTCGCAGGACTGATGTATTTCCTCAGTCCGATCGATGCGATACCGGACTTTATTCCCATGTTCGGCATGCTCGACGACATCGCCGTGCTGGCCTGGGTCATGAAGAGCCTGAGCGCCGAACTGAGCGCCTTTCGCGCCTGGCGTGAGGCGCAGCGTCCGGAAAAGCTCGCCGTGGTTGAGCGCCTGCCTGCGACGCCCGCGCTGCTGGCCCAGGAAAACCGGCAAAAAACCCCATGATACGGCGATCCCCCTGCGACCTTTGTGGCTGTTAGGATTACACTCCTTAGGAAAGCGCTTAAGGAAAGTGCTTACTTAGTAAGTGTTGTTATCCTACGGGGCTGTCATGGATATTCAGATAATTTCACGGGATGGCGAACCCGAATATGCGGTGTTGCCATGGGATCAGTACCAGGCGCTGCTAAAAGCCGCCGGTCAGCAGCAACCCGCACCAGCACCTTCTTCTACTGCCCACGCCGCGCCAGCCCAGGACCTGCACCCGCTTGCAGACCTGCGCGGCTTGCGCGAAGCCAAGGGCCTGGCTATTGAAGCCCTGGCCCGTACCGTGGGGATCAGCCCCTCGTACCTCGGATTGATCGAAAGTGGTGAACGCCAGCCGGATGCCGCGATCCGCCGCAGTCTGGCCTGGGAATTGGGCGTGGCAGGTTGGAGGGATGAATCTTGAGCCTACGTATCAGCCGTCAACACTGGGATGGGTTACTCCACGAACTGGACCAGGCGCGCCGCCAGCGCCACTTGCTGACTTACCGTGCGCTGCTGGAGCGCCTGCAATTTCCCACGCCGGCGATGCAGACCCTCACCGCCGCCCTGGAACATCTGGCGGCGCTGGATGCCAAGGCCGAGCAGCCGTTGCGCAGTTCCCTGGTGATCAGCCAGGGTGCCAGCCGCCTGCCGCGTACCGGTTTTTTTGAATGCGTGGAGCGCCTGGGGCGTTTTTGCGGGCCTTCCGATGGCGTGGCCGCCGCGTCCTGGCACGCTTCGGAGGTGGTGCGCGTGTTCGAATACGAGTACCCGGAATCCGCCGAGGCTTAAACCGGCAGGGGCAGCATGTCCAGGCTGTCGATCACGTGGATGCTGTAACCGGCGATGTCCTTGGCATGGTGTTTGGCCTGGGACGCCAGCTCCGCCAACTGGCTGGCATCGAGTTGTCCACAGGCCTGTGGATACAAATGCACCACGCCGATGGACAGCGACAACAGAGCATATTCCTGGCGCACACCCTGGCGGTTCAAGGCCACAAAGCAGCCGGCGTCCAGATGTTCGGCGCGATAGAAGCGTCGGCATTGGGTGTGGAAATCGTCCAGCAGTTGATTGAGCCGTTTGCGCCAATCCTGCGGCCCGAGCACCAGCAAAAAGTCATCGCCGCCGATATGCCCGACAAAGTCGCGGCTGGGGTCGACCCGGTCATTCAGGCATTGCGCCAGGCACAGCAGCACTTCATCGCCACGCCCGTAGCCATAGATGTCATTGAACGGCTTGAAGCTGTCGATATCCACGTAGCAAATCACCGACTCGCGTTGCTGCTGCAACAGTCGTGTCAGGCACTGCTGGATCGGCACGTTGCCCGGTAGCAGGGTCAACGGGTTGGCGTAGCGCGCCTGCTGGATCTTCAGCTCGGTGATCAGCTTGAGCACATCGATCACCCGGCCCAGGCCGAGGTAGTCGCCGTTCAGCGTGATGATGAAGTCTTCCTCGATGCGTTGGCGGGCGCGGCTGGTCAGCAGCCGGCTGACCTGTTGCAGGGACTGGCTCAACTCCACAGCGAGAAAATCATCGCTCATCAGGCGGCTGATCGGCTTGCGCGCGAACAGGTCGGTGGCGAAGGGTTTGAGCAGGGCGTCGGACAACGAATGGCGATGCACAATCCCGACCGGCCGGTCGCGCCCATCCAGCACCGCCAGGGAGTTGAGGTTGGCCTGGCGGCGGAAGGACTCCAGCACCTGGGCGGTGGCGGTGTCCTGATTCACTGCCGGCTGCTCGTTGAGCAGGGCGCTGAGGTCACTGCCTTCTTCGCTGAGGGCAATGTTGGCGTTATCGGGTTTGGGTAGCATCAGGCGCGCTTCCTGCGGCGGGTGTTCTTGGGGACGACAGAGCAAATAACCCTGGACCAGGTCGACCCCCATCTCGGTCAGCACCGCCAGCTCTTCCGGCAGCTCGATGCCTTCGGCAATCACCTGGGCGCGCGACGCCCGGGCGATCTGCAGGATAGAACCGACAAATTCGCGCTTGAGCGCGTCCTGGTGGATGCCGTCGATAAAGTGCCGATCGATCTTCACGTAATCCGGACGCAGTTCCGACCACAAGCGCAGGCTGGAATACCCTGCGCCCAAGTCGTCGAGTGCGATGGCGAAACCCATGTCGCGGTAGTGATGCAGGGCGGTTTGCAGCAGGTCGAAATCGTCGGTGGGCGACTGCTCGGTGAGTTCGATCACCACTTGGCTGGGGGGGATGCCGAAGTCCCGCAGCAGTTGCAGGGTGCGGCCCGGTTGGTGCGCGGTTTCCATCAGGGATTCCGGCGAGATATTGAGAAACAGCTTGCCCGGCAACTTCTGCTCGCTGAAGCGTCGGCATGCGCTTTCGCGGCAGGCTATTTCCAGTTCGCTGAGGCGCCCGGCATGGCCGGCCACGGCAAACAGGGCGACCGGGGAGTGCAGCGGGCTGTTGGACGGGCCACGGCTGAGGGCTTCGTAGCCGAGGATACGCCGCTCGGACAGACAGATGATCGGTTGGAACAGGCTGTGCAAACTGCCTTGAGCCAGGATAGAGCCCAATGCATTCAGCTGTTCGGTCATGGTCATGGCGATCTCGATCGAAAAAAAAGGACCGCAGGCGGTGAGCCGACGGTCCTTTATTTCACGACAGAATGATGTCTATATGATGACACTCTGCGGAGCGATCACATTAAATAGCCATCATTTACTGCTTGGCCACCTGTTTGGTCACTTTCAGGTAGTCCAGCAGAATCCGGCCTGTCTCGGCCAGGTAGGCGTCGTCTTCCGGCTTGGTTTTATCCGCCTCGGCTGGCAGCGCGTCTTCATCTTCTTTCTTCAGTTCCTTGAGTGGGTCTTCGCCCTTGGCCTTGCGGCGGACGTTTTCCAGCACCAGTTGCTGATTCTCGATGTCGGCGTGCTGCTTGCGACGATCCACTTCATTGAGGCTGACGGATTTTTCTTCCATCAGCTTCTTGGCCAGGGCCAGCTTGTCGCGGATGAACACGAACTCGGCATCCTTGGCGGAGCGGGTGTCGTGGTCAGCCTTCAACTGCGCCAGGAATGGCTTGAACGGGTCCGACGCGGGCTTGATCGCAGGACGGATGGTGTCCCACGGCATGGCCTCGGGCAGGGCGCTCTCGCCGATTTCCTTGGTGTCGATGATCGACGGGAAGTCGATGTCCGGCAGCACGCCCTGATGCTGGGTGCTCTGCCCGGAAACCCGGTAGAACTTGGCCAGGGTCAGTTTCAGCTCGCCATGGTTCAGCGGCTGGATGGTCTGCACGGTGCCTTTGCCGAAGGTCTGGCCGCCGATGATCAAGGCGCGGTGATAGTCCTGCATGGCGCCGGCGAAAATCTCCGAGGCCGAGGCCGACAGGCGGTTGACCAGCAACGCCATCGGGCCTTTGTAGAAGGCGCCCGGGTTCTCGTCTTCGAGCACGTCGACACGGCCGTCAGCGTTGCGCACCAACACGGTCGGACCCTTGTCGATAAACAGGCTGGTCAGCTCGGTGGCTTCCTGCAGGGAGCCGCCGCCGTTGTTGCGCAGGTCGATGACCACGCCGTCGACTTTTTCTTTCTGCAGCTCGGTCAGGATCTTCTTAACGTCGCGCGTGGTGCTCTTGTAGTCCGGATCGCCGGCCCGGAAGGCCTTGAAGTCCAGGTAGAAGGCCGGGATTTCAATTACGCCCAGCTTGTAGTCCTTGCCATCCTGCTTGAGGTTGAGGACTTTTTTCTGCACGGCCTGGTCTTCGAGCTTCACCGCTTCACGGGTGATGGACACGATCTTGCTGGTCTGGTCGTTCGGCGCATTGGTGTGCGGAATCACTTCCAGGCGCACCACGCTGCCTTTCGGCCCACGGATCAGCTTGACCACTTCGTCCAGGCGCCAGCCGACCACATCGACCATCTCTTTGTCGGCCTGGGCCACGCCGATGATCTTGTCGGCAGGGGCGACCTGCTTGGTCTTGTCTGCCGGACCGGCCGGTACCAGACGCACGATTTTCACCTGGTCATTGTCGCTTTGCAGGACGGCACCGATGCCTTCCAGCGACAGACTCATGTTGATATCGAAATTTTCCGCGTTATCCGGCGACAGATAATTGGTGTGCGGATCGTAGGACATCGCGAAGGTGTTGATGTAGGCCTGGAAGATATCTTCGGCACGGGTCTGGTCCAGACGTGCCAGCTGATTCTTGTAGCGCTTGGTCAACAGCTCTTGAATGGCCTTTGGCTCTTTGCCGGCGATCTTCAGGCGCAGCACTTCGTCCTTGACGCGTTTGCGCCACAGGTCATCCAGGGCGGCGGTGCTGGTCAGCCAAGGGGCGTCCTTGCGATCCACCAGAAGGCTTTCCTTCTCGGTGAAGTCGAACTTGTCGATGCCTTTGTCCAATTCACCCAGGGCGAAGTCCAGACGCGCTTTGACGCGGTCCAGGTAACGCTTGTAGATGGTGAACCCGGGCTGCAGGTCGCCGCTCTTGAGGAAGTCGTCGAACTGGGTCTTCCACTTGTCGAACTCAGCGATGTCGCTGGCCAGGAAGTAGCTGCGCGACGGGTCCAGCAGCTTGAGGTAGCTGTCATAGATGATCACCGAGCGAGCGTCGTCCAGCGGCGGCTTGCTGTAGTGATGACGCTTGAGCAACTCGACGACGTTAAGGCTGGCAATCACCTCATCGCGATCAGGCTGAAGATTGTCCCAGCTGTTGGCTGCGAACGTATTGGTCGACATCGACGACAAGCCGAGACCAATGAAAAGAGCTAGGGCGGTGCTTGGGAACAAATGCTTCATGCTGATTCGACGCGGGGGCAATTGATAACGCATATTAGGCCGTCTTTGAAGTCGCCGGTTCCATTTGGGCCGGTCGCATAATGCAAAAAGCCCGGCGATACAGCTACGGGCTCAGTCCAGACTCACTATGGAGGCACTGTGAAAGCATTGCAAGGCGTTGAAGGTCATGTGGAGTGGTTGGAAGAGCCAAGTCCTACATGCGATGTAGGTCAGGTTCGCATTCGGGTGGCGGCTGCGGGCCTCAATCGTGCCGATTTATTGCAGCGTGCGGGGCTGTATCCGCCGCCGCCGGGCGTCAGCAAGGTGTTGGGCCTGGAGTGTTCCGGGGTGATCAGCGAGGTCGGCGCGGGTTCGTCCTGGCAGGTCGGCGACCGCGTCTGCGCGCTGCTGGCCGGCGGCGGCATGGCCGAGGAAGTGGTGGTGGACGCCCGTCACGTGCTGCCGGTGCCGGAAGGCCTGTCGTTGATCGAAGCGGCGGCATTGCCCGAGGTGTATAGCACCGCGTGGTTGAACCTGTTCCAACTGGCGGGCGTCAAGCCCGGCGAGAAGGTGTTGCTGCATGCCGGCGCCAGTGGCGTGGGTTCGGCGGCGATCCAGTTGTGCAAGGCATTCGGCAGCCCGTGCTGGGTCAGTGTCGGCTCGGCGGATCGGTTGGCCTACTGTGAAGCCCTCGGCGCCCAGGGCGGCGTGGTCCGCACGGACGGTATCGAAGGGCTGCGGGATTTCGGGCCGTTCGACGTCATCCTCGACCCGGTCGGCGCCAGCTACGCGGCGCTGGACCTCAAGTTGCTGGCCCTGGACGGTCGTTGGGTGCTGATCGGCCTGATGGGCGGGCGCGAGGCGCAACTGGACCTGGCGCAGGTGCTGGGCAAGCGAGTGCAACTGCTGGGCTCGACCCTGCGCAGCCGTGACGATCAGTTCAAGGCCGACCTGTTCAGTGACCTGAGCCAGCATGTCTGGCCGTTGTTTGCCGAAGGCCGCTTGAGCCCGCAACTGGCCAAGACCTTCCCGATCAACGATGCCGAGGCGGCGTTTGCTGAGCTGGCGACCAACCAGATTTCCGGCAAGTTGGTGTTGGTGATCGACGACAGCCTGACCTGATCCCGAATTGGAATGTGGTCAATGTGGGAGGGGGCTTGCCCCCGATGACGGTGTGTCAGTGAAGAATATTTCATCTGATACACCGCCATCGGGGGCAAGCCCCCTCCCACATTTGGATCTTGGTCGAATCAGGCCCAGCGGTGGACCGGCCAGCCGGCTTTTTCGGCGTGCTCGCGCAATACCGGGTCGGGGTTCACCACCTGCGGGTTATCCACCTTCAGCAGCAGCGGCAGATCATTGCGCGAATCCGAATAGAAGTACGCGCCTTCCAGGGTTTCTCCTTCCTGCTCCAGCCATTCGAGCAAACGGGTGATCTTGCCTTCGCGGTAGGTCAGGACGCCGACGGTACGGCCGCTGTACACGCCGTGGCTGACATCCAGCTCGATCCCCAACACTTCGTCGATGCCGATACGCGCCGCAATCGGCGTGACCAGGTGGGTGCCCGACGCGGAAATCACCAGCACCCGGTCGCCGTTCGCGCGGTGGCGGGCGATGGTGCGGGTGGCGTCGCTGTAGATCAGCGGTTCGATCACGTCCTCGACCCAGGGCTCCACCAGGTGCTCGATCTCCTCCGGCGTGCGGCCGATCATCGGCTCCAGGCTGAAGTCCATGAACTCTTCCATGGCCAGCTTGCCCTGGCTGTAGGCGTCCATCAGTTCGTTGTTCTTGCGCATGAACGACTCGGGGTCGACCCACGCCAGGCGGCCCATCTGCTCGCTCCACAGGGTGGCGCAGTCGCCGTGGATCAGGGTGTCGTCCAAATCAAAAATTACCAATGCCATCCGTCACACTCTCTTAAAAAATCACTGCTGCTCAGGCTACTTCACACAGTGCGCTCGGGTCGATGGAAAGTGCCAGGCGCTGGCCGTCGGGGTGCAGATCGTCCGCCGAGCGGTTGAGCACGTCCACCACCAATTCCACGCCGCGCGCTTCGATACGGTAGCGAATCACGTTGCCCAGCAGGCTGTGGCTGCGCACCAGGGCGTCGAGTTCGCCGCTGCGGCTCAGTTCGATGGCTTCCGGGCGAATCGCGATGCGCCCGCTGATCGGCCGTTGCAGCAGTTGGCTGGCCTTGTCCGCGTCGAGCAGGTTGTAGTTGCCGATGAACCCGGCGGCAAACACATCCACCGGCGCGGTGTAGAGGGTTTCGGCATCGCCGCTTTGCACGATCTTGCCCTGGTTCATCAGGAAGATCCGATCGGACATGGTCAGCGCTTCTTCCTGGTCATGGGTCACGAAAATCGTGGTCAGGCCTAACTCGCGCTGGATCTGGCGGATCTGCTCGCGCAGGTGCTTGCGGATGCGCGCATCCAGCGCCGACAGCGGTTCATCCAGCAGCAACAGGCGTGGGCGGGTCACCAGGGAGCGGGCGAGGGCCACGCGCTGGCACTGGCCGCCGGACATCTGGTGCGGGTAGCGCCCGGCCAGCTCCTTGAGCTCCACCAGTTGCAGCACGTCCTGCACGCGTTTGTGGCTGTCGTCGGCGTTGACCTTTTGCATGCGCAGGCCGAAGGCGACGTTTTGTTCCACGGTCATGTTGGGGAACAGCGCATAGCTCTGGAACACCATGCCGATCTGCCGTTTCTGCGGGCTCAAGGGCACGATGTCGTGGCCGTCGAGGAGGATCTGGCCACTGTCGACCGAGGTCAGGCCGGCGATGCAGCGCAGCAAGGTGGACTTGCCGCAGCCGGACGGGCCGAGCAGGGTGACGAATTCGCCCTTGGCGATCTCGCAGTTGATGTCACTGAACACCGGGGTGCCGGCGTAGCCTTTTTGCAGGTGTTGGACGCTGACGAAGCTCATTGGCTTTTGTCCTTGTTCAAGATGTTGGCGGCCCAGGTCAGCACCAGCACAAAGAAGAAATAGGAAATGACCACGGCACTGGTGAAGTGGCCGCTGCTGTTGCGCATGTTGTTCAGGTACACCTGCAGGGTTTCGTAGCGCGTGCCGACGAGGATATTGGCGAACACGAACTCACCGAACAGGAACGAAAACGACAGCAGCAACGCCACCATCAGGCCCTTGCGCAGGTTGGGCAGCACCACCAGGATCGCTGCCTGCCAGGTGCTGGCGCCGAGCAGTTGCGCGGCGTCCATCAGGTCGCGCAGGTTGATGGCTTGCAGGTTGTTGGTGATCGCGCGGTACATGAACGGCAGCGCCACGGTGAAGTAGCAGCCGATCAGAATCCACGGCGTCCCCACCATCGCCAGCGGCCCGGAGCCATAGAGTTGCAGCAGGCCCACCGACGACACCACCGGCGGCACCGCGAACGGCAGCAGGATCAGGATGTTCATCAGCGCGTCGAGCCTGGGGAAGTGGTAATGCACCACGAACAGCAGCGGCAGGATCAGCACCACCGACAAAATCAACGCGCCCACGCACACCAGCAGGGACTGGCCGAAAGCCATCAGAAAGCGCGGGTCGCTCCACAGTTGCACGTACCACTTCACGGTAAAGCCGGCCGGCAAGATCGTCGCCGACCAGCTGCTGGCAATGGAGTAGACAAAGGTGCCGATCAGCGGCAGCACCAGGATCGCGAACAACAGGTACACCACCACCCGGTGGTAGAGAGAGGCCGGGCCGGCTTCAGCGCGAGACATGGTAGCTCCTCTTGAGCAGCAATTGATGGACCACGGTGACCACGGTCATCAGCGCCACCAGCACCACGGCCAGGGCGCTGGCCATGTTCGGGTCCAGGGAGATGTCGCCGGACACCATCGCCGCGATCCGGATCGGCAATACGTTGAAATTGCCGGTGGTCAGCGCGTAGACCGTGGCGTAGGCGCCGAGGGCGTTGGCCAGCAGGATCACGAAGGTGCCGAGCAGCGCGGGGGTCAGCACCGGCAGGCCGATGTGGCGCCAGAACTGCCAGCCGTTGGCACCCAGCAGGGCGGCGGACTCGCGCCAGTCTTCGCGCAACGCATCGAAGGCCGGGTAGAGCAGCAGCACGCCCAGCGGGATCTGGAAGTAGGTGTAGAGAATGATCAGGCCGGTCTTGGAGTACAGGTTGAAGTCCTGAATGATCCCGGCCTGCTTGAGCATGATGGTGATGCTGCCGTTGAAACCGAGCAGGATGATGAAGGCAAAGGCCAGGGGCACGCCGGCGAAGTTGCTGGTCATGTTGGCGAAGGCGGTGACGAAGTTGCGCAGCGGCGAGTCCACGCGGCGCAACGAGTAGCTGCCGAGCACCGAAATGATGATGCCGAACACGCTGGAGTAGAAGCTGATCTCCAGGCTGTACTGGATCGCCTGCAGGTAGAACTTCGAACTGAAGATTTTGCTGAAGTTGGCCAGGCCCCAGCCGAACTCTTCCGATTGCAGGCTGTTGATCATCACCCACGCCAGCGGGGCAATTTCAAACACGATGAAGAACAGCGCGAAAGGCATCAGGCACAGGATTGCCAGCCATTTGCTGCGGGTCATGGCACTCACTTCAACAGCTCCCGGCAGACAGGTTTGTCGTGGGGCACGCCCAGCAACGTGCAGACGGTGCCGCACAGCTCGGTTTGCCTGGGCGTGGCGTCGGGATCGAAGGTGAAGGCCGAGCCGATCACGAACAGCGGCACTTCGCGTTCTTCCGGCAGCAGGCCGTTGTGGGAGCGGTCGTTGTTCATGCCGTGGTCGGCGGTCACCAGCACCTGATAGCCGGCGTCGAGCCAGCCTTGCAGGTAGTCGGCCAGGAGGATGTCGGCCGAGCGTGCGCTGTTGCGGTATTGCGCGCTGTCGAGGCCGTGCTTGTGGCCGGCGTCGTCGATGTTCATCGGGTGGACGACCAGCAGGTTCGGCGCGTGTCTGCAGCGCAGGCTTTCGGCGTCGGCGAACAGGTGCGAATCCGGGTAGTGGTCCTGCCAGTAGAAGTGCCCGTGCTGGATCGCCAGGGTCTTGTCGTCGGTATGCCGGTCACGGGCGGCGATAAAGGGCGTGCGGTTATACAACTCGCTGACCCAGTGATAGGCCGCCGCCGCGGTGGTGAGACCAGCGTCGCGGGCGTAATGGAACAGGCTGCGCTGGTTGGACAGGCGCGACACATGGTTGTGGGTGATGCCGCTGTCGATCGGCGGCACGCCGGTGAAGATGCATTCGTAGAGCGGCCGGGAGAGTGACGGCAGTTCACATTCGAGTTTGTAGAGGGCTGCGCGTCCTGCGCCGACGTAGGCTTGCAGATGCCCCATGGCATGACGGGCAACCTCGAAGTTCAGGCCGTCGAGCACCACAAGGATGACGTTGTGCTTCATAGGGGGAGACGCTCCGCAACAGATGGGTTTGGATCGGGTTTGCGGTTGGGACCGGAACAAATGTGGGAGCAGGCAAGCCTGCTCCCACACTGACCGCATCTACAGCTCAGGCATTACTGCATATTGATGATGACTTCTTCCTGCCACTTCTGCGGCAGTGCCTTGGAGCTCTTCTCCCAGGCGTCGGCATCCTTGATCGGGGTGACGTGCTTGTATTGCTCGTTCGGCAGCAGCTTGTCCTGCACTTCCTTCGGCAACGTCAGGTGTTCGGCGCGAATCGGCCGCGCATTGCCCTTGGCCAGGTTGATCTGGCCGGCGTCGCTGAAGATGTATTCGCGGGCCAGTTTGGCGGCGTTCGGGTGCTTGGCGTATTTATTGATGATGGTGGTGTAGCCGGAAATCACCGAACCGTCCGATGGGATCAGCACCACGTAGTCATCCGGGTTGGCCATCTTGGCTCTGTAGCTCAAACCGTTGAAATCCCAGACTACGCCGACTTCCACTTCGCCCTTTTCCATGGTGGCGATGGTCGGGTTGGCGAGGGACAGGCGACCTTGCTTGGCGATGTCGGCGAACATCAGCAGGGCCGGCTGCAGGTTTTTCTCGTCGCCCTTGTTGGCGATGGCGGCGGCCAGCACACCGTTGGCGGCTTGGGCGGCGGTGCTCACGTCACCGATGGAGACCTTGTATTTGCCGCTCTTCAAGTCAGCCCAGCTGGTTGGTACGTCCGAGCCGTGCAGCAGCTTTTTGTTGACGATAAAGGCGATGGTGCCGGTGTAGGCCAGCGCCCAGTTGCCGTCTTTATCTTTCGCCCAATCCGGGACCTGGGCCCAGGTGCTTGGTTTGTAAGGCTGGACCACGCCCTGTTTCACCGCGATCGGGCCGAAGGCCGCGCCGACGTCGCCGATATCGGCACTGGCGTTGTCTTTCTCGGCGGCGAACTTGGCGATTTCCTGGGCCGAGCTCATGTCGGTGTCGATGTGCTTGAGGCCGTAGGTCTTGGCCAGGTCATCCCAGGTGCCTTTCCAGTTGGCCCAGTCATCGGGCATGCCGACGCTGTTGACGGCGCCTTCCGCTTTTGCGGCGGCTTCGAGCGTTTTTAGATCGGTATCAGCGGCCATGGCGGCGGTGCACATGGCAATGGTCGAGCCTAACAGTGATGCCAGGAAAAGCTGTTTCATCCGAAGCTCCTTTGGGCGTTTTCAACGCGGCGTTTTATATGAACGTTAGCGGTGGTGTTGGTCTAGGTCAGCAATACCTGAGCCAATCTAGGCGGGATGGATGACAGTTTCATGTCGATGTCGTTTTTGAAGCGCCGATGTCGCTCGGCGCAGGTTTAGCGTAGACCATGCCCAAGCGCCCGCAGGCCTTGGACTTGGCCGACGGATTGCAAGGTTTGTCACGAGGCTCGACCGGGGTTGTCATCTGTCGGTCATCTGCAATGCCTAGGCTGGCATGCAGTGATACAAGCCCATTTATTGAGCGGTTTATGCACCTGAACGGTGCTGGTCTAGTCCAGATAGGTAACGTTGATGCGTGATGAGGCAATCAAGGCGGTGACATCCATCGGCCTGGCGCTGCAAGAGCAGATCGACCATGGCCTTTTGCCGCCAGCCAGCAAACTGCCCGCCGAGCGCAAGCTCAGCGAGTTGTTTGGTACCACCCGGATTACGGTGCGGGAAGCCTTGTTACAACTGGAGGCCCAAGGCCAGATCTATCGCGAGGAGCGCCGTGGCTGGTTTGTCTCGCCGCCGCGCCTGGCCTACAACCTGATGCAGCGCAGCCACTTTCACGCAATGGTCAACGATCAGGGCCGCGTGGCGTCGACCGAGGTGATCAGCGCGCGGCTGCAACCGGCATCGGCGGCGGTGTGTGCGTGGCTGCAATTGCCGGCGCTGTCCAGCGTGATCCAGATCTGCCGCCGGCGCAGGATCGATGAGCGCCTGGTGTTGTATGTGGAGCACTACCTGAACCCGCAGTATTTCCCCGGGATTCTGGCCTGCGACCTGAACCAGTCGATGACCGAGCTGTACGCGCGCAAGTACGATTTGCACTACGGGCGGGTACGCTTCGAGATTGTGCCGACCTCACTGCCGGTGGAAGCCGCCGCCGCGTTGCGCGTGTCGGTGGGCAGCCCGGGCTTGCGTATCGCCCGGGTCAACTATGACCAGCATCAGCGTTTGATCGACTGCGACCTGGAGTTCTGGCGGCATGATGCCATCCACGTGGGCGTGGATGTCATGGGCTCAGCGTCTTGATCAGTTGATCCACATTGCTTTCCAACGCCGTCACCGGGTCGGCGCCGTCGACGTTCAAGACCAGCAGTTGCGCGCCGCCGGCCGTCACCGCGGTTTGCACCGCCGCGCTTGGCGGGCGATGGTGCAGCACCACGGCCACCTCGTGGTCCTTCAGGCGGCTGCTCAGTTGCTGTAAGGCCTCGGGCGTCCAGTCGGCATCTGGGCGTGCGTCGGTGTCGAGCACTTCCAGGTTCAAGCTGCCGAGCAGATACGCAAAGTGATCACTCAGGCTGACCACGCTCAGGTTATCCGCCTGGGCCAGCCGTGCTTCGCTGTCGGCGGTGAGCTTGAGCAGGCGCAGCTTGAGGGCGGCCAGGTTCGCGTCGATTTGCGCCTTCGCGCCCGGTGCCAGGCGGCTCAGGTCGGCGGCCATCACATCGGCCATGCGCCCCATATTGTTGCTCGATTGCCACGGCTGGCTGTTCAAGCCATCGCTGACACCCGGTTGCACCGCGATCCCCGGCAGGCCACCGTCCACCGGGCGCGCGGCGTCCACTTCGACGATGCGGATATTGCTGCGTCGCGCCACCGGGTACAGCGGGTCATCGGCCCACAGCGAACGCAAGCCGATGACGGCATCGGCATCCATCGCCAACGTGCTCAAGGCCGGCGCGCCACGGCCGGTGAAGTAGGACACCTGCCGCGAACCGGGCAGGTTGGCCGGCGCGGCGCGTTCGAGCTGTACGTCGCTGCCTTTAAGCAGCAGCTCCGCCAGGCCATAGGTAATGGGCAACGAGGCGAGGACCTTCACAGGTTTTTTCGCTTTGGTCAGCGCGGCGTGGCCCAGGCCTTGGTTGACTTTGAAACTCTTCGGATCAAAACCGTCGACGGCCAGCGCCGACGCGCTGGTCAGGCAAGCGATGGCCAAGGCCAGTGAGCGAAAGACAGGGTGCATTATCCAAGATTCCCTTTGAGGCTGGGCACGGTGCCGCGCGCGATGGCGGCGAGGGCGAAGGCGATACCGGCGACCAGGATGATCGCGGCGCCGGAGGGGATGGGCAGGTCGAAGATGATCGGCAGCAGGATGCCGCACAACGTGCTGACGGTGGCAATCGCCACGGAGACCCAGAAGAAGCCTTTGAGCGACTGGCTCAGCAAGCGTGCCGCCGCCGCCGGAATCACCAGCAGCGCGCCCACCAAGATCGCCCCGATGACCTTGACCGCTGCGACGGTGATCAATGTCACCAGGATCACGAACAGGTAATCCAGGGTCTTCACCGCCACCCCGCGTACCGCCGCCAATTGCGGGTTGAAGCTGGCGAGCATGATGCGGTTGTACAGCGGCAGGGCGAGGGCCATCACCAGCGAACCGACAATCGCCAGCACCAGCAGGTCGTTGCCATTGACCGTCAACACCGAGCCGAACAGCACGTTTTCCAGGATGTGAACGTTGATCTTGCCCGCCAGTATCAACAGCAGGCTTGCGCCCAACGCCAGGGACACCGAGAGGAACACGCCGATCAAGGTATCCGGCGCCAGGCCGGTGCGGTTGCGCAGGTAATTGAGCAGGATGCCGAACAGCAGGCAGTAGCCGAACAGCGCGCCATAGGGCCCGGTGTAGGGTTCGCCGAGCAGAATGCCCACGGCCACGCCGGTCAGCGCGGCATGGCCGACCGCTTCGGAGAAAAACGCAAAGCGTTTGACCACCACCAGCGTCCCCAGGCCGCCCAGCACCGGGCCGATCAGCAGGCCGGCGAGCAGGGCGTTGACCACAAAACCATAGGCCAGCGCCTCCGGCAGGTAACCGGAAGAGGCCCAGCCCTGGACCATCAGGCGAAACGCTTCATAACTCATGGCGCCAGGCTCCGAGGATGGGTGGAGAACAGGGTCAGCAGGCGATCCGGGGTCAGTGCCGCTTTGGGTGTGGCGTCGAACAGCACGCGGCGGTTCAGGCCGGTGACGCGGTCGGCGAGGCGGCCCACGGCGTCCAGGTCGTGCTCGATCCACAGCACGGAGATCCCGGCGCGGCGCCAGTCATCAAGCAGACGTTCGAACACCTGGATACCGGCTTCATCGAGGGCCGACATCGGCTCATCCAACACCAGCAATTGCGGGGCCGGGATCAGCCCCTGGGCGAGCAGCACGCGCTGACGTTCACCGCCCGACAACGCGCCCATGCGCCGTTTGCGTTTGTCCTGCAGGCCGACCCGCTCCAGGGCCTCGCCGATGGCGCCGGCGTAATGCCTGGACAGCCCGAGAAACGCCGGGCGCCGCTGACACATCGCCGCCATGAAGTCATCCACGGTCATCGGCAGGCCGCGGTCGAACTCCAACGCCTGGGGCACATAACCAATGGTGCCGGGCGTGTCCGGCCACGTCAGGCGCAGTTGCCCCTGGTGCGGCGTTTGCCCCAGCAGCGTTTTGATCAGCGAGCTTTTCCCGCCGCCGTTCGGGCCCACCAGTGCATGGATGCTGCCTGGCTGCACCTGGAAGCTCACGTCATCGAGGATCACGGTGCGGCCCAGGGTCAGCGACACCTTGTCGAAGTCGATCGTCGGGCCGACGCTGACCATGCTCAAGCGTTGCGCCGCCGTCATGCCCCCGACTCCTGAATCGCCCGCACCACCGTGTTGAGGTTGCCGGTCATTTCCACTTCGTACTTTTCAGCGCTGTATTCGCCGTAGGAGATATGCGACAGCGGGTACAGCCGGACCCCGGATTCACGCTGGATGGTCTCGACGTAGGTGGACGGGAAATCCATCTCCGAGAAGATCACTTTCACATCCAGGGCGCGCAATTCATCGATGGTTTTCTTCAACTGGCTCGGGCTGGGTTCGATGCCGTGGGCCGGCTCGACCACGGCGGTGACTTCCAGGCCGAACTCGCGCAGCAGGTAGTCGTAGGCTGCGTGGACCGTGGCCACGCGCAGGTCCGGGTTGGGCGCGCGGGTCAGCTTGGCCAGGGCCTCGGCGCGCATCTGCCGCAGGCGCTTGCCGTAGGCGCGGGCGTTCTGGGTGTAGGTCTTGGCGTTGTCCGGGTCGAGCTTGCCCAGTTCGCGGGCGATGTTGTTGACCTGGGCAATCGAGGCACTGATCGACAGGAAGGTGTGCGGGTTGACCACCTTGCCGGCGCCGCGCGCGGCGTTGCCGGTGGCGGCCAGCAGCGGCACGTTGGCGTTGGCTTCGATCACCGGGATGTCCGGCCGCTCGCTGGTGGCGATCATGCGGTCGGCGAAATCGTCGTGGCCGACCCCGTTGAGCACGATCACATCCAGGGTGCCGATGCGCTTGATGTCGTCGGCGCGCGGTTCGTAGGCATGTGGGTTGAAACCGGCCGGAATCAGCGGCACCACCTCGGCCTTGTCGCCGACGATGTTGGCGACGTAGCTGTAGTAAGGATGCAGGGTGATGCCGATCCGCAGGCGCTTGGCTGCCTCGGCGTTGGCCAGCGGAGCGAGCAGCAGGCTGATCAGGCTGACCAGCAGCAGGCGTACAAGGGGCGATGAAATAGACATGGGCACTCGGTCTTCTCGGTCAGTGACGGTGCTGGCGGGTCACGCCGGCGTCGAATTGCGCGACCACTTGCTGCCAGCCGGCCGCGATCAGCGCCTGGTCGGTGAGGTCGGCGGGGGCGGCCAGGTCTGGGCGGCGGTTGAGCCAGATGTCCGGCTCGGCGCCCGTTACCCGCATCAGCAGCGAGCCGCTGGTGGCCGGCGCCTGGCTCACGCCGAGGTAGGCCGACGGCGCCAGCAACTGCCAGCGATGATCGCCACGGCTGACCGAGCTGGCGTCCTGGGCAAAGGGCGCAAAGCCTTCTTCGGCCAGTTGCGCGGGCGTCGGCAGGGCGCTGTGTGCCTGCTGCAGCCAGTGGATTTCATCCAGGGTCACGCGCAGGTCGGCGTAGATGCCTTGCTCGGCGGCGCTGAGGTCGCGGCGCGCGTCCAACTGGTGGCTGGGCACGGCAACCACGGCCTGGGTTTCACCGTGCAGGGCCACCACCGTACCGGCCACCGCCAGGATGATCAGGCACAGCAGCAGGACATAGAGGGTTTCGTGCCCGGCCCCGGCTGGGCGTACCACCTGTGTCGTACTCATTGGGACGGGATATCCGCTTGGTCGATTTCAACGACGTGACCGGGGCCGGCATCGAACAGCACGTAGAACTCGGCTGAGGGCTTCTTGAAGGTCAGGGTCGAGTCCGCGCCGAGCTTGCCGGGCACGAGGATGGTTTCGTCGTAGCCGATCACATCCAGGGTCACGCCGGGGGCGCCGCTGCCGTCGGAAAAACCGCCGGTGCATTGGATCTGTTCGCCGGGGATTTCCTTGCATTCGCACATCGGGTTGTGGGCCACGGCTGTGGGACAGAAACCGGCGCACAGCAACAACGTGGCGCAGGCGCGGCTCAGGCGTATCAATGTCATGGTTTGACTCCTTGCTTGTTCAGCCAGGCAATGGTGGCAGGCGAGGCCTGGCTCAGCGCAATGGAACCCTGGTGCATCGTGCCGTCCCAGCCTTCCATGGTGACCCACAGTTCGGCGTCGGCCGGCGTGCGCTCGGGCACCGGCAGCAGCGCGCCCATGCGGTACGGCGTGCCGAAGAAGATCACCCCGGCGGCGCGCAGGCTGCGCGGTTTGCCGATACGCAGGTAGGTTGCCTTGACCTGCTCGGCGCAGTTGGCGCACAGGGCGGCATTGAAAAATTTCATCGGGCCGGCCGGGTCCGGGCGCGGGCCTTCGTTGCGGAACTCGGCGAGGGTCAGGCTCCAGGGCCCGACCTGCACCTCGCCGGCCACCCGCTCGCCGATGCCGCTGTCACCGCGAAACAGCGCGGCGTCGGCAAAGTACTTGGGCATGAAGCCCAGGGGCACCAGCAACAGCAGGACGTTAAGGTGGAACCGCCATTTCAGCCACACGGCGCGCAGTGGCGAAGGCGTTGCGGCAGCGACCTTGCTCATTGGTTGCCCTCCGTCATTTCAGCCTGCAGGGCCGCGACCGCTGCCGCCTGGCGCGGCGCCTTGTGGCTGCGCTTGAGGGCATGGAGGGTGGCCAGGGCCGTGCGTTTGGTCCAGATCAGCAGGCCGCTCAACACCATCATGCTCAACACCAGGCCGAAGAATGCCCAGATCAGCTTGATCCACAGCCCGCCAAAGTCGCCGGTGTGCAGCGGGCGCATGGACTCGGTGACGAACTCCAGCGTCGAGCGGTTGGACAGCAGGTGCGAAACCGCCACTTCGCCGGTGTAGGGGTTGATCTGCGCGGTCTGGAACATCAACGGGTACCAGCCCCGCCCGCCGATCTGCAGATGGCTGTAGGCATTGAGTGGCAGGAACACGAAGCTGGTCTCCAGCCCCGGAATCCGTTGGCTGGCGATTTCGATCGCGTCGTCCAGGGCAATCATCGGCGCCGGCACGCCGGGGGCGGACGTCGGCACGTTCTCCCGGGCGATCACCGGCACGATGGGCTCGCTGGAGATGGAAATCTGGTTATCCCCCAGGATCGCCTGAATCAGGAACCAGGTGCCGGTGATGGAAATGACCGCGATAAACCAGATCGACCAGATACCGCTCAGGCGATGGAAGTCGCCCCAGAAGATCCGCGCGCCATGGCGGATGCGCAGGGTCGGGCGCAAAAAGCCCTTCCAGAAACGCTTGTACACCACCAGCCCGGTGATCAACGACGCCAGCAACGGCAGGCCGAGCGCGGAGACCAGGTACCAGCCCCAACTGAACCCATTGGTGAATGGCACCAGCCACCAGCCGTGCAGGGCGCGGGTGAATTGTTTGAAGTCGAACGCCGGGCTGATACCCTGGATCGCCCCGGTGTAAGGGTTGACATAGACCTCCACCGAGCGCCCGTCGGGGTAGCTGAGGGTGACACTCAGGGCGAAGTGCGACTCGTCCGGGCGGATGATGGATTGCACGATCACCAGGGGCTCTGCGCGTTTGATGGCGTTGATCACCTGATCATAGCTCAGCGGTTCGGCGTCGTCCGACGGCTTGCTGGCGCGGATTTCCGGGTTGGCCAGCCAGACGATTTCCTGGCTGACCACCGCCAGGGTGCCGGTGACGCAGACGATCAGTACAAAAAACCAGATGGGTAATGCCAGCCAGCTGTGTACGAGAAACCAGAGTTTTGAGCGCGACTTCTTCGACATGTGAATGGGAGTCTTGATCGGAGGGGGGCAATGAGGGCCCGGAAAAGGCCAGTCGTAGCTTTTGCTGACGCGACAGGCTGTATCTAAGTTAAGACGGATGAGAATGAGAAATCCCTAACCCAGATATGAAAGCAAATGTTTCAGGTTCACATTCGGGGCGCTGAGGCCTCGGTGCTGGGCAGCCCCCGTCTCAAGCCGACCCTCGATCAAACAGTGGCAGCGGGCCTGCCCGCGATGGCGCTCGGTCAGGCACCGCCTGACACCCCGCCATCGCGAGCAAGCCCGGTCCCAGGCTCAGCCTTGCTTGAACAGCGCTTCGGCGCGCTGGCGGATTTGTGCTTCGTTCAGATTCTCCTTGCGGGAGGCGAGGAACCACACATGACCGAACGGATCTCTCAGCGTGGCGGAGCGGTCGCCGTAGAACTGGTCCTTGGGTTCGGAAATGGACAGGCCGCCGGCTGCGACCGCTTGTCGATACTGCGCGTCGACATCGTCCACATATAAATGCAGGCCGACGCTGGTGTGGCCATCGCGCGGGCTGCCGAAGGCCATTTCACCGCAGGGCGAGGCGAGCATGATCGCCGAGTCTCCGATACGCAGTTCAGCGTGGCCGACCTTGCCGTCGGGCATGTCCAGGCGCATGACTTGCGTGGCGTTGAAGGCTTTTTTGTAGAACTCGATGGCTTCGGCGGCTTTTTCGACGCCCAGGTAGGGCGTGATGCTGTGATAGCCCTCGGGGATTGGTTTTACGCTCATATCATTCTCCCTGAATTGTGTTTATGAAGGGACGGCCCTTTCACTATAGGCCACGCCAGCCGTGGCTTGCGGGCAACCGACGAGGTGTTGCCCAGGCAACAGTGAACAGGCAGATCGTTCCGCCATCAGTGCTGCGGCGGGCGCCAGCCGCAGCGACATCACGGGGTTCAGGGCGCGGCGCTGTCCCTGGGGTTTAAGGTGAACATTTCCCACAGGGAGCGGTTTTTCAACTGGGCTCCAACAACTGAGCCCCCGGCCCACGCTCACCGAGCAGGTCGCCCTGATTGCGCAACGGGCAGGCTTCCAGCGACAGACATCCACAGCCAATACAGCCATTGAGCTTGTCGCGCAGGAGCATCAGCTTGTTGATGCGCTCGTCCAGGTCTGCCCGCCACGATGCCGACAAACGCTGCCAATCTTTAGCCGTCGGCGTGCGTCCATCCGGCAGGGCCTGCAACGCTTCACCAATCGTCGCCAGCGGAATCCCCAGGCGCTGGGCGATCTTGATCACCACCACCCGGCGCAGTACATCGCGCGGGTAGCGCCGCTGGTTGCCGGCATTGCGATTGCTTTTGATCAGCCCCTTGGTTTCGTAGAAATGCAGGGCCGTGACCGCCACGCCGCTGCGGGCCGACAGTTGGCCAACAGTAAGCTCCTTGGTAACCATGAAAAACTCCGGATTAACCCTTGACCTTGACTTAACTAGAGGTTTTACCCTGCGTGGTATCGAATCACAAGATTCTGCCTACAGAGAAAGGGGAGTGTTCATGCAGGTATCAGAGAAGAATCGCAGTTTCACTCAATTGATCGAGTTTCAGGTCGAGCCCCAGCAACAGCTCGCCCTGGTCGCGGCATTGTCCATCCAGAGCGAGCGCCTGGCCCAAGGGCACGGCGGCTTTCTCAATGCGAGTGTGCAGGTCAGCGATGACGGGCGGCGGGTACTCAATTACCTGCAATGGCGCTCACGCGAGGACGGCGAGGCGGCCTTCCAGTGCGTTGAGCACGGCGAAGAAGATTTCTGGACACTGATACGCGCCCACCAGGCCACGGCCGTGACCTTCGGTTCGTTCCAGGTGCTGCACAGTTTCGAGCGCAGCCATGACAATGCGTTGCACTGCCGTTTAAATGGATAGGTGCAGCATGCGCTCACCCTGAACGTTTTCCCCCGGGCGGCGCTTGTTCACCGCCAGTTCGCCGATCTTGATCAGGCGCGTGCGTGTGACGTTGCGGCTCAGGCCCAGCAGGTTGGCGGTGTGGACCTGGTTGTAGTGGCTGAAGCGGTAGGCGGCACGCAGCAACGCGTCCTCGACTTTTTCATGCAGGGCACCGGCCTGTTCCTCGAACAGCTTTTGAAAGGCCCGTTCAAGCAAGGCTTCGGCACTGTTGTCGGTGCCGTGCGGGCTGTCGTCCTGACGCTCGATGCGCAGGTTCGACAGGCGTAGATCGTCGCGTTCGATCACGCCATTGCGGCAGATTAGCAAGGTGTGGTGAATCACGTTTTCCAGCTCGCGGATATTGCCTGGCCAGCTGTAGTTTTTCAGCTTGTGTTCGGCCTCGCGGCTGATGGTGACCGGGCCGTAGCCCAGGCGCTGGCTGTAGGCTTCGATGAAGTGTCGGGTCAGCGGCAGGATATCGCCGGGACGCTCGCGCAACGGGCTGAGTTCCAGGCTGACCACGTCGAGACGGTAGTAGAGGTCTTCACGGAAGTGCCCGGCGTTGATGGCTTTTTCCAGCTGCACGTTGGTCGCCGCAAGCACGCGCACATCGATGGGAATGCTCTTGCGCGAGCCCAGGCGCACTACCTCCCGCTCTTGCAGTACGCGCAATAATTTGACCTGGATCGCCATCGGCAAATCACCGATCTCATCGAGGAACAAGGTGCCGCCGTCGGCCTCTTCGAACCAGCCGGCCTTGGCGCTGAGGGCGCCGGTGAAGGCGCCTTTTTCATGGCCGAACAGCTCGGCTTCCACCAGCGATTCGGAAAACGCCCCGCAGTTCACCGCCACGAAGGGCCGGTTGCGTCGTGCGCTGAGGTTATGAATGTGGCGCGCCACCAGCTCTTTACCGGTCCCGGTTTCGCCGATGATCAACACGCTGGCTTCGCTGGGCGCCACTTGCTGGATATGGTCGAGCAGTGCCTGGGATTTCGGGTCTTCGAAGACCTGGGCCGTGGCGCGGATCGAGGTGGCGAGGGCGGGCGAGGGCGGTAAGGTTAAAAGCTGCATGGGCACCTCTTTATGAATAGAACGTAGGAGTCGGCAGGGACTGGTTCAACGCCCAGTCCCCCAGTTCGTGGAGTTTGTAGTCCACCGGGTCGTGCAGGCTTTGCGTGCGCAGGTTGCGCCAGTGCCGGTCCAGGCGCAGTGACGCATGGGTGGAGCGCGCGCCGGTGACTTCAAACAGGCGGCTGCACAACTCCAGGCCCTGGCGGCTGGCGGCGACCTTGGCGGTGGCGATGGCGATGGCCAGTTGGCCGCGTGCGTTTTCGCTGAGGTTCGGCCCCTGGGCCCAGGCTTGATCGAGCAGCGCGGCGGCGCGTTCCACCAGCAGGCGCACACCTTGCAGGGCCACCCAGAATTCGCCGTAGTGGTGCAGCACGTAAGGGTCTTGGCGCACATCCTCGGCGGTGGATTTATGCCACGCACGGGTTTCGGTGAGGGTGTAGTTGCGCGCTTCATCAAAGGCACCTTCGGCTATGCCGAGGAACATGTGCGTGAAGGTCAACTGCGCGATCAGTGGGCGCAGGCAGGCGAACGGTGTGCTCAGAGGGCCCGGGTCGAGCAGCAATTCCGACTCCTCGACGCGCACCCGTTCGAAACTGGCGCTGCCGCTGTCGGTCTGGCGCTGGCCGATATTGTTCCAGTCGTTGTGCAAGGTGATGCCGCTGCGCCCGCTGGGGATGGCGGCGATCAGCAACTTGCCGCCGGCGCTCTCATCCACCGCCGAGGCGATCAGCATTTCCGAGTCGCTGGCGCCGGAGCAGAAGCTCTTCTTGCCGGAGAACTCACGCCAACCGCCGAAATCCTTGACCTGCGTGCGCGTGTCCAGCGGGTTGAGGGCGTTGCCCCAGAACCAGTTTTTGCGTGCGGTCTGTTCGAACCACGGCTGCCATTGGTCCGGCCGCGAAAACAGGCGCACCGTAGCGAGCATCAGGTGGTGAAAACCGAAGACATGAGCGATGGAGCTGTCGACCTTGGCGAATTCACGCACGATGGCCAGGGTGTCGCTCCAGCGCGCACCAAGGCCGCCGTATTGAGTGGGAATGCTCAGGGCCAGCAGACCGCTTTGGCGCAGGGCATCCCGTTCGGTTTTTGGCGTGCCGCCGCGCTCGTCGCGTTCGACGGCGGTGAGGGCGAATTCGGCGGCGAGCTGTCTGGCGGTCTGCAAAGGTGAGGGCAGGACGCTGTGGGGGTTGGCTGTCACGCGGTGTTCCTCATAGGGCTCTAATGCCGTGTGCTGTCTATTGGGCAATGCAGATCAACGGTGCGATCTCAGCATTCTCAGGCCTTGGCCGGCAGCACATCATTGGCAATCATCTCGCCAAACGGTCCGGTGAGATTGGTGACACCGCGCC
The DNA here is from genome assembly GCF_023651955.1 of Pseudomonas sp. Y39-6. NCBI lineage: Bacteria > Pseudomonadati > Pseudomonadota > Gammaproteobacteria > Pseudomonadales > Pseudomonadaceae > Pseudomonas > Pseudomonas sp. Y39-6. The sequence goes on from NZ_CP069594.1 coordinate 2,248,640, forward strand.
CGGCCAGGCTGGCGTAGGGTTCCGGCAATAGCGGGAACACCAACTCGGCGAAGCGATAGGCTTCTTCGAGGTGCGGGTAGCCGGAAAAGATGAAACTCTCGATGCCCAAATCCGCGTATTCCTTGATCCGCTCGGCCACTTGCCGCGGGTTGCCTACCAGCGCCGTGCCGGCACCGCCACGGACCAGGCCGACACCGGCCCACAGGTTGGGGGCGATTTCCAGGTTGTCGCGGCGCCCGTCGTGCAAGGCGGCCATGCGGCGCTGGCCTTCGGAATCAAAGCGCGAGAAGGATTTTTGCGCGGCGGCGATGGTCTCGTCGCTGATGTGTTCGATCAGTTTGTCGGCGGCTTTCCAGGCGTCTTCTTCGGTCTCGCGCACGATCACATGCAGGCGGATGCCGAACTTCACGGTCCGCCCGTGGCGCGCGGCCCGTTCACGTACATCCGCGAGCTTTTCGGCGACGGCGGCGGGTGGTTCGCCCCAGGTCAGGTACACGTCCACCTGTTCGGCGGCGAGGTCGTGGGCGGCGTCGGAGGAACCGCCGAAGTACAGCGGCGGGTAAGGCTTCTGCACCGGTGGGTAAAGTGCCTTGGCATTCTGCACACGCAGGTGTTTGCCTTCGAAGTCCACCGATTCGCCCTGCAATACGCGGCGCCAGATCTTGAGGAATTCGTCGGAGACTTCATAGCGTTCGCGGTGGTCGAGGAAGCTGCCGTCGCCGCGGTTTTCGTCGGGGTCGCCGCCGGTCACGACGTTGATCAGCAGGCGGCCGTTGGACAGGCGATCCAGGGTCGCCGCCATGCGCGCCGACACTGTGGGCGAGATGATGCCAGGGCGAATTGCCACCAGGTAGCGCAAGCGTTCTGTCAGCGGCACCAGCGCCGAGGCGATTACCCAGGAGTCTTCGCACGAACGCCCGGTAGGAATCAACACGCCGTAGTAGCCAAGGCTGTCAGCGGCCTGGGCGACTTGCTTCAGATAATTGAGGGTGACCGGACGGGCACCTTGGGTGGTGCCCAGGTAATGACCGTCGCCATGAGTGGGCAGAAACCAGAAAACATCCATGACGAATCCTTAAGCGATTTTCAACAGTGAGGGGGCGTGCGCGGCGAACAAAGGGGCTGCGCGTTCTGCCGCAAGGCGAATACGGCCTTTCAAGGCTTCGTTGGTGATTTGGTAATCGGTGAAATCGGCTTCGGTGGCATATACGCCGATCGGCAAGGTCAGGGCCTGGAAGAAGCTGAACAGCGGGCGCAACTGGTGATCGAGTACCAGCGCGTGACGTTCGCTGCCGCCGGTGGCGGCCAGCAGCACAGGGGTGTCGATCAGCGAGTTGAGGCCAACCAGGTCGAACAGATGCTTGAGCAGGCCTGGATAAGAACCGCGATAGACCGGTGCGGCGACGATCAGCAAGTCGGCCTGTTCGATGGCCAACAGTTGGGATTCGACCTCGGCCGGCAACTCATCGCGCGACAGTGCGCCGCCCAGTGGCCGGGCGATATCACCGAGTTCGATCAGGGTCGTCTGGATCGGCAACAACGTTGCCAGTTCGGCCAGCACGGCCTGGGTCAACACCAGGGTACGGGACGGGCGCCAGGTTCCGCCGGAGAGGGCAACGACATTCAGGGGACGGGTCATGAACAGTTCCTTTTTCAACAGTGGCATAGCAGGGGAAGTGAGCCGGTCTGAGCAAGAGCTGTACCAACGGCTGCAGGCCTTGATCCGCCTGGGCTGCGGGCTCACTGCTGAAAAACGTTGCTGTTGTCTGCCTGGTGTTTTGTTGAATGGCTGTTGCCTGCGCAACAGTTGCCTGGCGAACAGTGTCGAATTCGCGTGGAGCCATTTATAGAGGGTTATGTTTATTCCGTAAATGAACGTATTTCCATATTTATAGATCTTAAAGGAATATAAGGGTGGCGCTGATGAGGGTGTGGCGACGGGTGATAGCGACTATCACGGATGGTGATTTTTCACTGTCCAGGGTCGGGAGTAGCCTGTGTTCATTGACTTGAGACCTTCTTCGCAGAGCCGTCGCCATGAACCGATTTTTTGCTGTTTCCTTATTACTCGTCACTTCTGTCGTTGCCGGTTGTGCGACCCATCCTTCTCCTGAATTGCGCCCTTACACGGCGCAAGAAACCCGGGAACTGGCGCTGGAGGCGTTGAGCCGTCGCGGCTTGTCGTTTGACGAATATCAACGCCAGCGGGCTGCCCTGACCGGTCAGGCACAACAACCTTTCAGTTTTGCTCACCAGGGCGAAATGAACGCCGAACGTAATGTGACCCTGCATGGCCGCCCCAGTTGAGCCGGTGCTCAGTGGCAAAAAGCCCGAGGTTTCTCAAGAAGCCTCGGGCTTTTTGTTTGCCATGGCGCTATGTCAGCCTGTTAAGCTGAATTTCAGGAGCGTTCCTACGCACATTTACGTCAAGTGGTCCTTTTTTAATGGCATTCGATCGGGTAAACCTGACGACCTCTGTTCCGGTCGATGCCCCTGAGACGTTGCTCTCGGGAACCTGCTCTGCGAGTCCCTAAGGTTATGAATAAACGTCCGTTGTATTTCGACTACGCCGCCACCACCCCGGTGGACGAGCGGGTCATCCAGGTGATGGTCGAGTGTCTGGGCTTGCACGCCAATTTCGGTAACCCTGCGTCCAGTTCCCACGCCTTCGGCCAAGCGGCCCGGCAAACGGTTGAACAGGCGCGTCGCCAGGTGGCCGAGTTGGTCGGTGCCGAGCCGGAGCAGATCGTCTGGACGTCCGGCGCGACGGAGTCCAACAACCTCGCGATCAAGGGGGTGACTCAAGCGCGGGGCTTGGCGGGTGGGCATATCATCACCAGCCAGATCGAGCACAAGGCTACGCTGGACACCGCGCGGCAGATGCAGGAGGCCGGAGTGGCGGTGACCTACCTGGCGCCGGACGCCGATGGGTTGATCAGTGCCGAGGCGGTGAGTGAAGCACTGCGTGAGGACACCTTCCTGGTATCGCTGATGTTGGTGAACAACGAGTTGGGCACCCTCAACGACATCCTCGCCATTGGCGCGCGGGTGCGTGAACACGGCGCGTTGTTGCATGTGGACGCGGCACAGGGTGCGGGCAAGGTGGCGATCGACCTCGCGCAATGGCCGGTGGATTTGATGTCGTTTTCCGCGCACAAGGTGTATGGCCCCAAGGGGATCGGCGCGCTGTATGTCGGGCCGCGGGCGCAGCGGAAGGTGTTGGCGCAGATTCACGGCGGTGGCCACGAGGGCGGCTTGCGCTCCGGTACACTGGCAACCCACCAGATTGCGGGCATGGGCGCGGCGTTCGCCTTGGCGGCGCAGGCGTTCAGTGAAGAGCAGGCGGCGATCGTGGCCTTGCGCCAGCGTTTGCTCGATCAACTGGCGTCGGTCGCCGGTGTGCGTCTCAATGGCAGCGCCACCCAGCGCATTCCCCACACCCTCAGCCTCACCTTCGGTGAAGGCGAGTTCAACGCCGCGGCCTTGAGTGCGGGCATTGCTTTTTCCGCCACCTCGGCCTGCAATTCGGCGAGCAATGCGCCCTCCCATGTGCTGCTGGCGCTGGGGCATGATGCCCGCAGCGCCGGTCGAACCATTCGCTTGAGCCTGGGGCGGTTCACCACCGAGCAGGATATCGACCAGGCCGTGCAGTTGATCAAGGCCGCCCTTGCCAGTGCGCCGGCGTTCTGGGCGGTCTGATTCTTCATTCGTAATCCATAACAATTATTCGTGGTTAGCAGGAGACACAATGAGTACGCAGCCTTTGACCCATGGAACGGTTCCCCAGCGCCTGGCGCATACCCGTGAATTGATGCGCCGCGAAGGCATTCATGCCTTGCTGGTGCCGTCCGCTGACCCGCACCTGTCCGAATACTTGCCGGGCTACTGGCAGGGGCGTCAATGGTTGTCGGGCTTCCACGGCTCGGTGGGGACGCTGATCGTCACCGCGGATTTCGCCGGTGTCTGGGCCGACAGCCGCTACTGGGAACAAGCGACCAAGGAACTCAAGGGCAGCGGTATCGAGTTGGTGAAGCTGCAGCCGGGGCAACCTGGCCCGCTGGAGTGGCTGGCCGAACAGACGCCGCAGGGCGCCGTGGTGGCGGTCGACGGTGCGGTAATGGCCGTGGCGTCGGCGCGTACCTTGGGCGGTAAACTGGCGGAGCGCGGTGCTCGCCTGCGTACCGATATCGACCTGTTGAATGAAGTCTGGAGCGACCGCCCGGCGTTGCCGAATCAGCCGATCTATCAGCACCTGCCACCGCAGGCCACCGTCAGCCGTGGCGAAAAACTCGCTGCACTGCGCGCCAGCTTGAAAGAAAAGGGCGCCGACTGGCACTTCATCGCCACCCTGGATGACATCGCCTGGTTGTTTAACCTGCGCGGTGCCGATGTATCGTTCAACCCGGTGTTTGTGTCCTTCGCCCTGATCAATGCGCAACAGGCCACGCTGTTTGTGGCGCTGAGCAAAGTCGATGCCGCGCTGCGGGCGGTGCTTGAGCAGGATGGCGTGACCTTGCGCGATTACAGCGAAGTCGCCGATGCCCTGCGCGCGGTGCCATCGGGCGCGAGTGTGCAGGTTGATCCGGCACGCGTGACCGCCGGTTTGCTGGAACACCTGGACGCCAGCGTCAAGCTGGTGGAAGGGCTGAACCCGACGACGCTTGCCAAATCCCGCAAGAGCCTGGCCGACGCGGAACATATCCGCCTGGCCATGGAGCAGGATGGCGCGGCCTTGTGCGAATTCTTCGCCTGGCTGGAGAGTGCGCTGGGCCGTGAACGCATCACTGAACTGACCATCGACGAACACCTGACTGCCGCACGTACCCGCCGTCCCGGTTATGTGTCGCTGAGTTTCAACACCATCGCTGCGTTCAATGCCAATGGCGCGATGCCGCATTACCACGCCACCGAAGAAGAGCATGCGCTGATCGAAGGCGATGGCCTGCTGCTGATCGACTCGGGTGGCCAGTACTTGGGCGGTACTACCGATATCACGCGGATGGTGCCTATCGGAGCGCCGAGTGATGAACAGAAGCGTGATTGCACCCGCGTGCTCAAGGGGGTGATCGCCCTGTCCCGTGCTCATTTTCCCAAGGGCATTATGTCGCCACTGCTCGATGCCATCGCGCGCGCGCCGATCTGGGCCGAAGGTGTGGACTACGGCCATGGCACGGGGCACGGTGTAGGTTATTTCCTCAATGTGCATGAAGGTCCGCAGGTCATCGCCTACCAGGCCGCTACTGCGCCGCAAACCGCGATGCAGCCGGGCATGATCACCTCCATTGAACCGGGTACTTACCGTCCGGGGCGTTGGGGCGTGCGTATCGAGAACCTGGTGTTGAATCGCGAAGCGGGCAAGACCGAGTTCGGTGAGTTCCTCGAGTTCGAAACCCTGACCTTGTGCCCGATCGACACCCGTTGTCTGGAGCCGTCGTTGCTGACGGCGGAGGAGCGCCAGTGGCTCAATGCGTACCATGCCGAGGTGTGTCAGCGTTTGAGCCCATTGCTCAGTGGCGCTGCGCTGGAGTGGTTGCAGGTACGCACCGCGGCTATTTGATCGGTCGCTGCTCGGCAAGTGCCGCTTGCGATTTACGCGCAGGCGGCCGGTCGCAGCGTCGCGAAGGGCTGCGCGGGGTCGAGGCGTTCGGTGGGCGCTGCGGAGCAGTCGGAAGTGGACTGCTCGGGCCGCTATTTACAGATGACGATCATGCTCCGGCTGGTGTAACCAGCAGGGTTGAGGCCGAAGGGGTAGTCCCCAGGCTCCTCGGAGTTGTCACCGGACTTGGCGATAACCCGGTAGCCCTTGGCGCCGCATGAGTTGACTGCACTGATGTAGCACTGGTCCCAGGAGGAGGACAGCCCGGAACAGTTGATATGCAACCCTTTTTTGCCCCGTTTCACTTCTGTCTTGGTGGTCGCGGCACAGCCAGCAATGGCCACGACCATTAACAGTATCAAAATTCGCTTCATTCCCATCCTTAATAGCCGCTTCGAAAAAATTGCCTGAAGCTGGCTTTACTCGCTCTCGATTGTAGCGTTCGCGCTGTCCTTGTCGAAACTCTCCATGAATGACATTTGTTTGCGGCCTAAACATGGCCCAAATGAGCGGCAAATACCAGAGTTACCGTCAAAGATGATTAATCGGCTGGTACTAGAGGTTTGGCCTCGTTTCGCATGGTCAGCGTGGCGCCAACGGAGGCCAGGATAATGCAGGAGATGGCCAGCCACTGTGCGAGCGACAAATGCTCCTGCAGGAAGAACAGGCCCGAGAGCGCGCCGAATGCGGGCTCAATGCTCATCAAGGTGCCGAAAGTACGGGCGGGCAGGCGAGTCAGCGCGACCATCTCCAGGGTGTAGGGGAGCGCCGTGGACAGGATGGCGACGCCGATGGCAACTGGAATCAGCGCAGGCGTCAGCAATGCCGCGCCCGCATGAACGATGCCGATCGGTGCGACGAACAAGGCGGCGATCATGACGCCGAGGGCAGCAGTTTGCACGCCGTTGTCATTCCCTGCCTTTTGGCCGAACAGAATGTAGAGCGCCCAGCAAACACCTGCGCCTAGTGCATAAGCCGCACCGACCAGGTCGATCCCCGTGCTGGCTTCTCCCGTGGGGATCAACAGCAGAAGACCGACAACCGCGAGGGCGATCCACAGAAAGTCCACCGCGCGGCGCGATGCATAGAGGGCGACGGCGAGCGGCCCGGTGAACTCCAGGGCTACCGCAATACCAAGAGGGACTGTGCGCAGCGACATATAGAAGAGGAAGTTCATGCCGCCTAACGCCATTCCGTAAACAATCACGGTGCGCAGGGATTTGGCCGTCAGCGTGGCCCGCCATGGGCGCAATATCAGCAACATGATGATGCTGGCGAAAATCAGGCGCAGCGTGGTGGTGCCTTGAGCGCCGACGATAGGGAACATGGTCTTGGCCAGCGAAGCGCCGGACTGGATGGAAGCCATGGCGATCAACAGCAGGCCGACAGGAAACAGTGCCGAGGCCAGGCTGCGAGGGGAGGTGGTCATTGGGGTGTTCGTCCGAGGTCATATTTGAGTAGCAAAGAGCCCTATGATGCTTAAGTGTGTGTCGCTGAGCAATATATTGCTCAATTATCGGTTTTCTACCTTCTATATAGAGTGGATTTGGAGGTTTTCCGCTGTTTGATAGAAAAACCAAATTAAAGGTTGACGGCAAATCCTGGACGTCTATAATTCGCCCCACTTCCGGCGCAGTCGAAACTGAAAACTCCTTGGTAAACAAAGAGTTACGCAAGATCCGACAGCGACCTGCTTCAGTTCATCGAAGCCTGGAAGGAGTTGGTAGAGCAGGGTTGTTTGGCTCTATTAACGTTTCGATCTTCTCGGTCGAAAGCGGAGAAAAAGAGGTGTTGACAGCAGCGTGTAACGCTGTAGAATTCGCCTCCCGCTAACGAGAGATCGGAAGCGCAAGTGGTTGAAGTTACAAAGGAAACTTTGAAAACTTCTGAAAATAATCACTTGACAGCAAATGAGGCTGCTGTAGAATGCGCGCCTCGGTTGAGACGAAAGATCTTAACCAACCGCTCTTTAACAACTGAATCAAGCAATTCGTGTGGGTGCTTGTGGAGTCAGACTGATAGTCAACAAGATTATCAGCATCACAAGTTACTCCGCGAGAAATCAAAGATGTAACCAACGATTGCTGAGCCAAGTTTAGGGTTTCTTAAAAACCCAAAGATGTTTGAACTGAAGAGTTTGATCATGGCTCAGATTGAACGCTGGCGGCAGGCCTAACACATGCAAGTCGAGCGGTAGAGAGAAGCTTGCTTCTCTTGAGAGCGGCGGACGGGTGAGTAATGCCTAGGAATCTGCCTGGTAGTGGGGGATAACGTTCGGAAACGGACGCTAATACCGCATACGTCCTACGGGAGAAAGCAGGGGACCTTCGGGCCTTGCGCTATCAGATGAGCCTAGGTCGGATTAGCTAGTTGGTGAGGTAATGGCTCACCAAGGCGACGATCCGTAACTGGTCTGAGAGGATGATCAGTCACACTGGAACTGAGACACGGTCCAGACTCCTACGGGAGGCAGCAGTGGGGAATATTGGACAATGGGCGAAAGCCTGATCCAGCCATGCCGCGTGTGTGAAGAAGGTCTTCGGATTGTAAAGCACTTTAAGTTGGGAGGAAGGGCAGTTACCTAATACGTGATTGTTTTGACGTTACCGACAGAATAAGCACCGGCTAACTCTGTGCCAGCAGCCGCGGTAATACAGAGGGTGCAAGCGTTAATCGGAATTACTGGGCGTAAAGCGCGCGTAGGTGGTTAGTTAAGTTGGATGTGAAATCCCCGGGCTCAACCTGGGAACTGCATTCAAAACTGACTGACTAGAGTATGGTAGAGGGTGGTGGAATTTCCTGTGTAGCGGTGAAATGCGTAGATATAGGAAGGAACACCAGTGGCGAAGGCGACCACCTGGACTGATACTGACACTGAGGTGCGAAAGCGTGGGGAGCAAACAGGATTAGATACCCTGGTAGTCCACGCCGTAAACGATGTCAACTAGCCGTTGGGAGCCTTGAGCTCTTAGTGGCGCAGCTAACGCATTAAGTTGACCGCCTGGGGAGTACGGCCGCAAGGTTAAAACTCAAATGAATTGACGGGGGCCCGCACAAGCGGTGGAGCATGTGGTTTAATTCGAAGCAACGCGAAGAACCTTACCAGGCCTTGACATCCAATGAACTTTCTAGAGATAGATTGGTGCCTTCGGGAACATTGAGACAGGTGCTGCATGGCTGTCGTCAGCTCGTGTCGTGAGATGTTGGGTTAAGTCCCGTAACGAGCGCAACCCTTGTCCTTAGTTACCAGCACGTAATGGTGGGCACTCTAAGGAGACTGCCGGTGACAAACCGGAGGAAGGTGGGGATGACGTCAAGTCATCATGGCCCTTACGGCCTGGGCTACACACGTGCTACAATGGTCGGTACAGAGGGTTGCCAAGCCGCGAGGTGGAGCTAATCCCAGAAAACCGATCGTAGTCCGGATCGCAGTCTGCAACTCGACTGCGTGAAGTCGGAATCGCTAGTAATCGCGAATCAGAATGTCGCGGTGAATACGTTCCCGGGCCTTGTACACACCGCCCGTCACACCATGGGAGTGGGTTGCACCAGAAGTAGCTAGTCTAACCTTCGGGGGGACGGTTACCACGGTGTGATTCATGACTGGGGTGAAGTCGTAACAAGGTAGCCGTAGGGGAACCTGCGGCTGGATCACCTCCTTAATCGACGACATCAGCTGCTCCATAAGTTCCCACACGAATTGCTTGATTCATTGAAGAAGACGATAAGAAGCAGCCCGAAATTGGGTCTGTAGCTCAGTTGGTTAGAGCGCACCCCTGATAAGGGTGAGGTCGGCAGTTCGAATCTGCCCAGACCCACCAATTTTGTGTGGGAACCTGTAGAAATACGGGGCCATAGCTCAGCTGGGAGAGCGCCTGCCTTGCACGCAGGAGGTCAACGGTTCGATCCCGTTTGGCTCCACCACTACTGCTTCTGAAGTTTGAAAGCTTAGAAATGAGCATTCCATCGTGATGATGGTGAATGTTGATTTCTAGTCTTTGATTAGATCGTTCTTTAAAAATTTGGGTATGTGATAGAAAGATAGACTGAACGTTACTTTCACTGGTAACGGATCAGGCTAAGGTAAAATTTGTGAGTTCTCTTAATTGAGAAATTCGAATTTTCGGCGAATGTCGTCTTCACAGTATAACCAGATTGCTTGGGGTTATATGGTCAAGTGAAGAAGCGCATACGGTGGATGCCTTGGCAGTCAGAGGCGATGAAAGACGTGGTAGCCTGCGAAAAGCTTCGGGGAGTCGGCAAACAGACTTTGATCCGGAGATCTCTGAATGGGGGAACCCAGCCATCATAAGATGGTTACCTTACACTGAATACATAGGTGTAAGGGGCGAACCAGGGGAACTGAAACATCTAAGTACCCTGAGGAAAAGAAATCAACCGAGATTCCCTTAGTAGTGGCGAGCGAACGGGGACTAGCCCTTAAGTGGCTTTGAGATTAGCGGAACGCTCTGGAAAGTGCGGCCATAGTGGGTGATAGCCCTGTACGCGAAAATCTCTTAGTCATGAAATCGAGTAGGACGGAGCACGAGAAACTTTGTCTGAATATGGGGGGACCATCCTCCAAGGCTAAATACTACTGACTGACCGATAGTGAACTAGTACCGTGAGGGAAAGGCGAAAAGAACCCCGGAGAGGGGAGTGAAATAGATCCTGAAACCGTATGCGTACAAGCAGTGGGAGCCTACTTTGTTAGGTGACTGCGTACCTTTTGTATAATGGGTCAGCGACTTATTTTCAGTGGCGAGCTTAACCGAATAGGGGAGGCGTAGCGAAAGCGAGTCTTAATAGGGCGTCTAGTCGCTGGGAATAGACCCGAAACCGGGCGATCTATCCATGGGCAGGTTGAAGGTTGGGTAACACTAACTGGAGGACCGAACCGACTACCGTTGAAAAGTTAGCGGATGACCTGTGGATCGGAGTGAAAGGCTAATCAAGCTCGGAGATAGCTGGTTCTCCTCGAAAGCTATTTAGGTAGCGCCTCATGTATCACTGTAGGGGGTAGAGCACTGTTTCGGCTAGGGGGTCATCCCGACTTACCAAACCGATGCAAACTCCGAATACCTACAAGTGCCGAGCATGGGAGACACACGGCGGGTGCTAACGTCCGTCGTGAAAAGGGAAACAACCCAGACCGTCAGCTAAGGTCCCAAAGTTATGGTTAAGTGGGAAACGATGTGGGAAGGCTTAGACAGCTAGGAGGTTGGCTTAGAAGCAGCCACCCTTTAAAGAAAGCGTAATAGCTCACTAGTCGAGTCGGCCTGCGCGGAAGATGTAACGGGGCTCAAACCATACACCGAAGCTACGGGTATCACGTAAGTGATGCGGTAGAGGAGCGTTCTGTAAGCCTGTGAAGGTGAGTTGAGAAGCTTGCTGGAGGTATCAGAAGTGCGAATGCTGACATGAGTAACGATAATGGGTGTGAAAAACACCCACGCCGAAAGACCAAGGTTTCCTGCGCAACGTTAATCGACGCAGGGTTAGTCGGTCCCTAAGGCGAGGCTGAAAAGCGTAGTCGATGGAAAACAGGTTAATATTCCTGTACTTCTGGTTATTGCGATGGAGGGACGGAGAAGGCTAGGCCAGCTTGGCGTTGGTTGTCCAAGTTTAAGGTGGTAGGCTGGAATCTTAGGTAAATCCGGGATTCTAAGGCCGAGAGCTGATGACGAGTCATCTTTTAGATGACGAAGTGGTTGATGCCATGCTTCCAAGAAAAGCTTCTAAGCTTCAGGTAACCAGGAACCGTACCCCAAACCGACACAGGTGGTTGGGTAGAGAATACCAAGGCGCTTGAGAGAACTCGGGTGAAGGAACTAGGCAAAATGGCACCGTAACTTCGGGAGAAGGTGCGCCGGTGAGGGTGAAGGACTTGCTCCGTAAGCTCATGCCGGTCGAAGATACCAGGCCGCTGCGACTGTTTATTAAAAACACAGCACTCTGCAAACACGAAAGTGGACGTATAGGGTGTGACGCCTGCCCGGTGCCGGAAGGTTAATTGATGGGGTTAGCTAACGCGAAGCTCTTGATCGAAGCCCCGGTAAACGGCGGCCGTAACTATAACGGTCCTAAGGTAGCGAAATTCCTTGTCGGGTAAGTTCCGACCTGCACGAATGGCGTAACGATGGCGGCGCTGTCTCCACCCGAGACTCAGTGAAATTGAAATCGCTGTGAAGATGCAGTGTATCCGCGGCTAGACGGAAAGACCCCGTGAACCTTTACTATAGCTTTGCACTGGACTTTGAATTTGCTTGTGTAGGATAGGTGGGAGGCTTTGAAGCGTGGACGCCAGTTCGCGTGGAGCCAACCTTGAAATACCACCCTGGCAACTTTGAGGTTCTAACTCAGGTCCGTTATCCGGATCGAGGACAGTGTATGGTGGGTAGTTTGACTGGGGCGGTCTCCTCCTAAAGAGTAACGGAGGAGTACGAAGGTGCGCTCAGACCGGTCGGAAATCGGTCGTAGAGTATAAAGGCAAAAGCGCGCTTGACTGCGAGACAGACACGTCGAGCAGGTACGAAAGTAGGTCTTAGTGATCCGGTGGTTCTGTATGGAAGGGCCATCGCTCAACGGATAAAAGGTACTCCGGGGATAACAGGCTGATACCGCCCAAGAGTTCATATCGACGGCGGTGTTTGGCACCTCGATGTCGGCTCATCACATCCTGGGGCTGAAGCCGGTCCCAAGGGTATGGCTGTTCGCCATTTAAAGTGGTACGCGAGCTGGGTTTAGAACGTCGTGAGACAGTTCGGTCCCTATCTGCCGTGGACGTTTGAGATTTGAGAGGGGCTGCTCCTAGTACGAGAGGACCGGAGTGGACGAACCTCTGGTGTTCCGGTTGTCACGCCAGTGGCATTGCCGGGTAGCTATGTTCGGAATAGATAACCGCTGAAAGCATCTAAGCGGGAAACTAGCCTCAAGATGAGATCTCACTGGGACCTTGAGTCCCCTGAAGGGCCGTCGAAGACTACGACGTTGATAGGTTGGGTGTGTAAGCGCTGTGAGGCGTTGAGCTAACCAATACTAATTGCCCGTGAGGCTTGACCATATAACACCCAAGCAATTTGCGAACTCGAAAGAGACCAGATTGCGGTGTGTGAAGACGAAACGAACCGAAAGTTCGACTCTTACAAAACACCGAAAACTATCACATACCCAATTTGCTGAAGCGAGGCCAACAGGCCACGACTCAGTACCCGAATTTCTTGACGACCATAGAGCATTGGAACCACCTGATCCCATCCCGAACTCAGCAGTGAAACGATGCATCGCCGATGGTAGTGTGGGGTTTCCCCATGTGAGAGTAGGTCATCGTCAAGATTAAATTCCAGAACCCCTGTTTGCTCACGCAGACAGGGGTTTTGTTTTGGGCGATCGGAAAGGGCGCCTCATTGCGGTGGTCTTCACTGCTTCCTTGGCAGTGTCTACTAAAGGCTTTTGTATCGCTCTCCTCAAGCTGCAAGATCGTACAAGAGCGCTCGACCCTTCCTTCGATAGTCTGACAACTCTCACCTACCAGAGGATCTGTCATGACTCAGCAGCACCCAGCACAACCTGTCAATCTCGCGCAAAAGGCTTCGCTCATCAGTGAACAGTGGAGCCCGAGAGTCGTCGCCGAGATGAACGACTACCAGTTCAAGGTTGTACGCATCGAAGGCGAGTTCATCTGGCACTCACATCCAGAAACCGACGAGGCGTTTTTCGTGCTTGAAGGGACACTGCGCATCGACCTTCCGGACGGTCCCGTGTATGTGGCACCGGGTGAGCTGTATGTCGTTCCTCGCGGAATAGAGCATCGGACGGCCGCCGAAGGCGAAGCCAAATTGATGATGATCGAACCACGCGGCATCTTGAACACCGGCCATGAAGGAGGAGACCGCACCGCCATGAACGACCTGTGGATCTGAAATCCCCCTGCTGTTCGAGGCCACCGTTGCCATCTGGTAGCAGTAGCCTCATCCCCTGATGCTCGGTGCCGTCTGACTCAACGGCACCACACGGCTCTTCCCAGGTACCGTTGGGGAAATCGATGCAAAGTGTTTCTGCATTTTTGTTATGGTGCAGCACATTTTCACAAGGATTGAGCTTTTATCCGCAGGACGCGGCGTCGACCTTTTTCAACGAGATGCTGTAGAAATGCCTCAACCAATCCCGATCAAAGACCACGAAAACGAAAACCGCCTGGTCAACAAGCGCCTGCTCGCCTGCGCCTTGTTGGTGATCGGCATCACCTGCGCCCTGGTGGGCCGCCTGTATTTCCTGCAGGTCGTGCAATTCGAGTATCACTCGACGATTTCTGAAAACAACCGTGTCCACGTACTGCCCATCACACCGACTCGCGGCTTGATCTATGACCGCAATGGCGTCGTGCTGGCCGACAACCGTCCAAGCTACAACCTGACCATCACCCGCGAGCGCACCACCGACCTCAAGGGCGAACTGGACGCGATCGTCAGCCTGCTGCACCTGCCGGCAGAAGACCGTGCCGTATTCGACAAGGCGCTGAAGCAGGCGCGGCATCCTTTTGTTCCGGTTACGTTGTTTTATGAGCTGACCGAAGAACAGATCGCCGAACTCGCCGTCAACGAATTCCGCCTGCCCGGTGTAGACGTCGAACCGCAATTCGTCCGCCACTACCCCCTGGGCGCGCATTTCGCTCACTCCATCGGTTACGTTGGCCGCATCAACGAAAAAGAATCCAAGGCCCTCGACTCGGTGGAGTACCGCGGCACGCAGTCCATCGGCAAGACCGGCATCGAGCGCTTCTACGAGTCAGAACTGCATGGCCATGTCGGTTATGAAGAAGTCGAGACCAATGCGCAGGGGCGCGTACTGCGTGTGCTCAAGCATACCGATCCGATCCCCGGCAAAAACATCGTGCTGAGCCTCGATGTCAAACTCCAGGAAGCGGCGGAAGAAGCGCTGGGCGATCGTCGTGGCTCCGTGGTAGCCCTCGACCCGCAAACTGGCGAAGTACTGGCGATGGTCAGCAAACCCAGCTTCGACCCCAACCTGTTCGTCACGGGCATCAGCTTCAAGGAATACGCCGCCTTGCATGATTCCATCGACCGGCCGCTGTTCAACCGCGTCCTGCGCGGTCTCTATGCGCCGGGTTCGACGATCAAGCCGGAAGTGGCCATCGCGGGTCTCGACAGCGGGGTAGTGACGGCCCAGACCCGCGTGTTCGACCCCGGTTACTACCAATTGCCTGACTTTGACCACAAATACCGCAACTGGAACCACAGCGGCGACGGTTGGGTGGATATGGACGCCGCCATCATGCGCTCCAACGACACCTATTTTTACGACTTGGCCCACAAGCTCGGCATCGACCGCCTGCACGACTACCTGGCCGAGTTCGGCCTCGGCCAGAAAGTCTCCCTGGACATGTTCGAAGAGTCGGCCGGCCTGATGCCGTCCCAGGCCTGGAAGCGCGCAACCCGGCGTCAGCCCTGGTTCCCGGGCGAAACGGTGATCCTTGGCATCGGCCAGGGTTATATGCAAGTCACGCCGCTGCAACTGGCCCAGGCCACTGCGTTGATTGCCAACAAAGGCGTGTGGAATCGGCCGCACCTGGCCAAGACCATCAACGGCGTGGCGCCGGTGGACGAGCACCCGATGCCCAACGTGGTCCTCAAGAACCCGCGTGACTGGGAGCAGGTCAACCACGGGATGCAACTGGTGATGCACGACCCGCGCGGGATCGCCCGGGCGGCCGCGCAAGGCGCGCAATACCGCATCGCCGGCAAGAGTGGTACCGCGCAGGTGGTGGCGATCAAACAGGGCGAGCGCTACAACCGCGACAAAACCCAGGAGCGCCACCGTGACAACGCGCTGTTTGTCGGGTTTGCGCCAGCGGAGCACCCCCAGATCGTGATTTCGGTGATGATCGAAAACGGCGAGGCCGGTGGCCGCGTCGCAGGCCCGGTGGTGCGCCAGATCATGGACGCCTGGCTGCTCGACCACGAAGGCCACTTGAAGCCGCAATATGCGACGCCGAGCAAAGCCCCCGGCGACCCCCACGTCTGACTCATACCTGCCATTCGTCCCACTGCTGCACGCCCTCATGCGCCAGCCACGGCACATCGTGGGCCGTCCAGATATGCGCGGTGGGCCTGATGCCCGGATCATCGTCCAGCGTCGCCACCCGCACAATCACATGGGGCTGATGCCCGCGCTCGGCCATCAGGTGTGAGCCACAGCGCGAGCAGAAGCGCCTGAATTTGCCTGGCGAGGATTCGAAGGCCGCCAACAGTTCTTCGCCCTGGGTCCAGCGAAAGTGCTCACGCATTACGCCGGCGGTGCTCACAAACGCTGCCGCATGCACCTTGCGACAGCTGTCGCAGTGGCAGTGGCTGATGGGCATGTCCAGGCTGTCCACCTGGTAGCGCACGGCTTTACAGAAGCAACTTCCATTCAACGGGTCAGTCATAACCTAAGGGCCTGGACAACAATGGGGGCATCATCATCGCGCAGAACCCAAGGTTGCGCATTAGTCGATGTCGCCTACTGTCAATGGAGGAGGTGACGTATGCACGTATCAGATCGTATAGAACGGAAAGTCCTACTGAACGCTCCACGCAAAAAAGTGTGGGAGGCACTCACCGATGCCGAGCAATTCGGCCGCTGGTTTGGCATCGCCCTCAAGGGCAAGACCTTTGTCGCCGGGGAAACGATCGAAGCGCCGATCACTTACCCAGGTTACGAACACGTGATCTGGAAAGCCAAGATCGAACGCATCCTGCCGCAGACGCGGTTTTCTTTCTCGTGGCACCCCTTCGCCGTCGAAAAGGGCTTCGACTACGACAAGGAAACACCGACGCTGGTGGAGTTCACCGTTGAAGACCGCGCCCCGGGCATTCTGCTGCGGGTCGTTGAATCCGGCTTCGACGCAGTGCCCGAAGCCCGCCGCCTGAAAGCCTTCAAAATGAATTCCCGCGGCTGGGACGAGCAAATGCGCAATATCGAAGGCTACCTGAGCCACTTCCACCAAGGCATCGCCTGAGGCGATTGCGCTCTGTGCGCGTTAACGTGCTGCGTTTGGCCGGATGCCGGGTAGAATCACGCCCTGAACGTGATTCCTGAGGTGCGGCACGGTGGATTTACAGCAGGGTTTTGTCCTGACCCGGCATTGGCGTGACACCCCGGCGGGGACGCAGGTCAGCTTCTGGCTGGCCACCGACCAGGGGCCGCGGCTTATTCGCCTCCCCGTGCAAAGCTCGGTGATATTCATCCCCGAAGCCCATCGCAAGCCGCTGGATTGGCTGCTCAAAGACGAGCGCGATATCGAATTGCGCCCGCTGGAGCTGTGCGATTTCCATCACCGCAAGGTATTAGGCCTCTACACCCGCCAGCATCGGCAACTGATGGACCTGGAAAAGCGCCTGCGCGCCGCCGGTGTCGATGTCTACGAAGGTGACGTGCGCCCGCCCGAGCGCTACATGATGGAGCGTTTCATCACCGCCCCCGTGTGGTTCGACGGCACGCCCGACGCCAGCGGCGCGCTGCTCGAAGCGCAGATGAAACCCGCCCCCGACTACCGTCCGCAGCTCAAACTGGTGTCCCTGGACATCGAGACCACCGCTCAGGGCGATCTGTATTCCATCGCCCTCGAAGGCTGCGGCGAGCGCCAGGTGTATATGCTCGGCCCGCCGAACAAGAGCGACGCGGTGGACTTCAAGCTCGACTACTGCGACACCCGCGGCCAATTGCTCGAACGCCTCAACCAATGGCTGGCCACCCATGACCCCGATGCGATCATCGGCTGGAATGTGGTGCAGTTCGACCTGCGCGTGCTCCACGAACATGCCCAGCGCCTCAACGTGCCGCTCCTGCTCGGCCGCGGCGAAGAGCCCATGACCTGGCGCGAACACGGCAGCCGCAATCATTACTTCGCGGCCGCGGCGGGGCGGTTGATCATCGACGGTATCGAAGCGCTGCGCTCGGCCACCTGGAGTTTTGAATCCTTCAGCCTGGAAAACGTCGCGCAAACCCTGCTCGGCGAAGGCAAGGACATCTCCACGCCGTACCAGCGCATGGACGAGATCAACCGCATGTTCGCCGAGGACAAGCCGGCCCTGGCGCGTTACAACCTCAAGGACTGCGAACTGGTCACGCGGATTTTCGCCAAGACCGAGCTGCTCAAGTTCCTGCTCGAACGCGCCAGCGTCACTGGCTTGCCAGCCGACCGCAACGGTGGCTCCGTGGCCGCATTTACCCACCTGTACATGCCGCTGATGCACCGCCAGGGCTTCGTCGCGCCGAACCTGGGCGACAAACCGCCCCAGGCCAGCCCCGGCGGGTTTGTCATGGATTCACGCCCCGGCCTCTACGAATCGGTGTTGGTGCTGGACTACAAAAGCCTCTACCCGTCGATCATCCGCAGCTTCCTGATCGACCCTGTAGGCCTGGTCGAAGGCCTCAAGCACCCCGATGACAGTGCGTCGGTGGAAGGCTTTCGCGGCGCACGGTTTTCCCGCACCCGGCACTGCCTGCCCGCCATCGTCGCGCGCATCTCCGAAGGCCGCGAAGAGGCCAAGCGCGAACACAACGCACCGTTGTCCCAAGCGCTGAAAATCATCATGAACGCCTTCTACGGCGTGCTCGGCTCCAGCGGTTGCCGCTTCTTCGATACGCGCCTGGCGTCCTCGATCACCCTGCGCGGCCATCAGATCATGCGCCAGACCCGCGAACTGGTCGAAGCCCAGGGGTATGAAGTGATCTACGGCGACACCGACTCGACCTTCGTCTGGCTCGGCAGCGCGCATTCCCAGGAGGACGCCCGCCGCATCGGCCAGGCGCTGGTGCAGCACGTCAACGATTGGTGGCGCGCGCATTTGCACAACGCATTCGGCCTGCACAGCGCGCTGGAGTTGCAATACGAAACCCACTTCACGCGCTTCCTCATGCCGACCATTCGCGGCGCCGAGGAGGGCAGCAAGAAGCGGTACGCCGGGTTGGTGGTGCGCGGCGATGGCAGCGAAGAGATGGTCTACAAGGGCCTGGAAACCGTGCGCAGCGACTGGTCGCCCCTGGCCCGGCAATTCCAGCAGGAACTCTACCAGCGCATCTTCCACCGCCAGCCCCATCAGGATTACGTGCGCGACTACGTGCGGCGCACCTTGAGCGGCGAATTCGACGAGTTGCTGATCTACCGCAAGCGCCTGCGCCGCCGGTTGGACGACTACGAGCGCAACGTCCCGCCCCACGTGCGCGCCGCGCGCCTGGCCGACGACTACAACGACCGCATGAACCGCCCGCGTCAGTACCAGCGCGGCGGATGGATCAGCTACGTGATCACCGTCAACGGCCCGGAGCCGCTGGAAGTGCGCCAGGCCCCGATCGACTACGACCACTACGTCACGCGGCAATTGCAGCCGGTGGCCGATGCGATTCTGCCGTTTGTGAATGACGACTTCGGCACCCTGGTCGGCGGGCAAATGGGCCTGTTCTGAAGTACTTGCCTCGCGTGGCTAAGCGGCTACGCTGTTGGCGTGCTCGGCAACTGCTACATGACATTCAGGAGGAACCCCCATGTACACGCTCTACGGCACCGACGACTCCGGCTCATGCATGATTGAAATTGCCCTGCCGCGTTGCGCGGTGCCGTGGCATCGGGTGGACGCCAGTTCCTGGCAGGACGGCGAAGGCAGTGCAGCGCTCGCACGGATCAACCCGCTCAAACAGATCCCCACGTTGGTGACGCCCGACGGCCAGGTGCTGACGGAAAGCGCGGCGATCCTGATCCACCTGGGCCTGGAATTCCCGGCCGCCAACCTACTCGCCGGCAACCGCGGCCAGATCCTCCGCGGCCTGGTGTACATCGCCGCCAATTGCTACTCGGCGATCGGCATCATCGACTACCCGCAACGCTGGCTGGGCAACGCCGATGAGGCGGCGCAAGCGCAATTGATCAGCGGCACGCGCGACTACCTGCACCAGGCCTGGAGGGTGTTCGCCGATCAGTTTGCCGACCAATTGTTCGCCCCCGACCAACAGCCGAATGCCCTGGGCATCATGGCGGCGGCGGTGTCGCGCTGGGATGCGGCGCGAGAGGCGTTGCAAGACTCGCGGCCGGCGTTCGCCCAGACCCTGGCCCGGGTGGACGCCGACCCGCTCGTCGCGCCGGTGTTCGCTCGGCATTGGCCGCAGCAATGACAGTGCCGCGCCCTATCGCCTGGCACGTCACGCGCTGGTGCGACGACCCCTATAGCCAAGGTGCCTACAGCGCAATGTTGCCGGGAGGCGATGTCAGCCTGCGGCGCCTGCTCTCGACGCCGATTGATAATCGTCTGTTCCTCGCTGGGGAAGCCTTCAACCACGATCATTGCGCCATGACCCACAGCGCTTGGGACAGTGGCATCCGCGCGGCGAATGCGGTGGCCGGCACCCGCGCCCGCAGGGTCATCGTTATCGGTGCCGGGTTTGCCGGCCTGAGTGCCGCACGTGCGTTGCAGGCGCAGGGTTTGGAGGTGCGCGTACTCGAGGCGCGCAACCGCATCGGCGGGCGCGTGAACAGTGTGGCCCTGGGTGACCATACGGTGGATGCGGGGGCCGCCTGGTTGCAGCACTATGCCCTCAACCCGTTGGCCCGACGAGCCGAGCAGTTGGGCCTGGAGCGACGGCCTACCGATTTCTCGCAACCATTGGCTGCCGCGTGGGATGGCCCCGTACCGGACATCAATGGCGCGTATGAACGCTTGAAACAGGCCATTGATCGTCATCAACCCTTGGCGCAGGGCATCGATCAATACCTTGCAACCCTCAATGCCCCCGAACGCCGCGCTGCCCGCTATGCCATCGACGCTAACCTGATCCTCGAAGCCGGGTTGCCCCTGGACCAGTTGTCGACGCATACGCTCGACGAGGAGGGCGTTGGCCACGGCGACCAGTTTCTGCCTCAAGGCTATCGGCAATTACTGGAAGACGCCGCCAGCGGCCTGAATATCCACCTCAATCACCCCGTGCAGCACGTTGCCTGGGACGAGCACGGCGTGTGGGTCGATGGCCTCAATGCAGATGCCTGCATCTGTACGGTGCCGATACCGGTACTCAAACACCTGCACTTTACGCCAGGCTTGCCGACGGCTTACCGAGAGGCCCTGGCGTTTTTCACCATGGGCCGCCTGGAAAAGGTCGTGCTGCAATTCGACCAGCGCTGGTGGCCGGTTTCCCGCGATGGTTATCTGCGTTGGTACGATCGCCCTGCCAATTGGGGGGAGTGGCTGGATTTGACCGATGCCGTGGGTGCGCCGCTGATTGTCGGGTTGATCGCCGGTGATGCGGTGGACCGGCACTATCGAGGCAAGCCTGACGAGCAGATCGCACTGCAAGCCTGCGAAAAACTTGCGGCCTGGGCCTGCGCAATCAAAGGAAACAATGACTGCTAGCACTCGTCCCCCCTTGCGTAGCCGGCGTCCTGACCTACGCTTTCTCAAGGCGGTGTAGGAATCATCCTTGAATTTGGCTGTCGCAGACATGAAACTCAAGAACCCTGCATGGAATTCAAAGGAGGTACGCATGCTCATCCGGTCGCTGACCCTGGCTACCTTGATGGCTTTTACGGGGCCGTTGTTGGCTGCTGATGATATCAACCCGCTCAAGCAGGATTTGGGCAAGGCCCGGCCGCTGGTGGTGGTGGAGCTTGATTCCGGCAATGACACATTGGCCAAGCTCAAGAAACAGCTGGACGAGCCTGCCACCAAGCAGTCCTTTGAAGAGCGCGGCATGGTGTTGTACACCGTGAAGTTCGGCAGCATCGGTGCCGAAGGGGAGAAGTTCGCCAAGGACCCCAAGGACAACAAGAAGCTTGCCCCACCTGAAACCAACGCGCTGATCCGCGCCCTCAAATTAGGCGCCGGCAGCGGCACCAAAGTGATTCTGGTCGGCAAGGACGGCGAGAAGAAAGTCGAGAAGACCGTGCCGCCGGATACCCTCAACTTAAGCGAGTTTTTCAGCGCCATCGACCAGATGCCGATGGCCGAGAAAGAAGCGGCTGCCGTTGCGGAACCCGAACCTGTCGCCCCCGCGCCAGGCAAGAACGCCAAGCCCGCCAAACCGGCGAAGCCCGGCAGCAAACCGGCCCCTCAGCCATTGGATGACTGAGGCTTATCCTTCGGCGGGCGCGCGCCCATAGATATCGTCGAAGCGCACAATGTCGTCTTCGCCCAGGTACTCGCCGCTCTGCACCTCGATCATCACCAGCTCGATGCTGCCGGGGTTGGTCAGGCGGTGTTTGTGCCCGGCCGGAATGTAGGTGGACTCGTTGGCGTTGATCAGCAATTCCCGCTCGCCATTGGTGATCTGCGCGGTACCGCTGACCACCACCCAGTGTTCGCTGCGGTGGTGATGCATCTGCAGCGACAGTGACGCCAGCGGCTTGACCACAATGCGCTTGATCTTGAAGCGCGCACTTTCCTCCAGCACCGTGTAGGTGCCCCATGGCCGCGTCACCGTGCGGTGCAGGTTGTACGCCGGATGGTTCTGGCGCTTGAGCTCGGCCACGATGTGGCGCACATCCTGGCTGCGGTGGGCATCGGCGATCAGCAGGGCGTCGGCGGTGTCGACGATGATCAGGTCGCGCACGCCCACCACGCCCAATACCCGCCTGGGCGAGTCGATGTAGCAGTTGTGGACGTCATGCAGAATCGCTTCGCCATTGACCTGATTGCCCTGGGCATCGCTGGGGGTGAGCTGGCGCAGGGTTTCCCAGGAGCCGATATCGCTCCAGCCGATATCGCAGGGCACCACGGCCACCTGCGTGGACTTCTCCATCAGCGCCACGTCGATGGACAGGTCCGGCGCGCCGCCGAAGCCATCGGCATCCAGTTCGCGCTGGCGCGAGGTCGTATTCTGCAGGCTCTGGCTGTGCGCCAGCGCGGCCTTGGCGGCCGCCAGCACCTGCGGGGCGTGGGTGGTCAGCTCGTTCACCAGGGTGCTGGCCTTGAAGCAGAATATGCCGGCGTTCCACAGGTGCTGGCCGCCGTCGAGGTAGCCTTGCGCGGTGGCCAGGTCGGGTTTTTCGACAAAGCGTTTGACCCGGTTTCCCGCACTCAACGCGGCGCCTTGTTCGATGTAGCCGAAGCCGGTTTCCGGGCGATCAGGCTCAATACCGAAGGTCACCAGGTAGCCGGCTGCGGCCAGCTCGCGGGCCTGGCTCACGGCCGCGGCGAACGCGCTTTCATTGAGGATCAAGTGGTCGGCGGGCATCACCAGCAACGGTGCGTCGTCGCCGAAGTGCTCCAGCACATGCAGCGCCGCCACCGCTATCGCCGCTGCCGTGTTGCGGCCGAAGGGCTCCAGCAACAAGTCCAGGGGCAGGCGGGCTGTGTTCACCAGGCGATAGTCATCCAGCGTGCGAAACAGCAGGTCACGGTTGGTGACCGTCAGCACGTTTTCCACCCCGGGCAGGCGGCTGGCGCGCAGGAAGGTTTTCTGCAGCAGGCTCTGGCCATCGCGCATACGCATGAACGGCTTGGGCATGTTTTGCCGGGAAACTGGCCACAGTCGGGTACCCGAACCGCCGGAAATGATGCAGGGAATTAATCCGTCGTGGGTATTCATCAATAAACTTCTTGGGGGGGGGAAAGGGCAGCCCGCGCTTCGGAATCGAGCTTCGTCGCAATCGCGCTGCCCCGTATCATCGGCGACCCGCCGCGCAGCGGCAACTGCGACGCGTATCAACCCAGGCGCGCTGCCGCCCGCGCAGTGATTTCTGCGCGGACCTTGCGTGACTCTGCCGTGCGTTTGTTGGCCTCTTCCAGCACGGCCTTCGGCGCGGTATCCGGCCGGCCGGCATTGAACGGTGGCGCCGGGGCGTATTCGATCTGCAACTGCACCAATTGCGCTGTTGCTTCGTCGTACAGCTCAGCGGCCAGGGTCAGGGCGAAGTCGATCCCCGCAGTGATCCCGCCGCCGGTGAGCAGGTTGCCGTCACGCACCACGCGCGCCTGAACCGGAATGGCGCCGAGCGGGGCGAGCAGGTCGTGGTAGGCCCAATGGGTGGTGGCCTTGCGCCCGCGCAGCAAACCGGCCGCACCGAGCACCAGCGAACCGGTGCATACCGAGGTGATATAGCGCGCGGTGAGCGCCTGGACCCTGAGGAAGTCGAGGGTCTGCGGGTCTTCCATCAACGGGCCGACGCCGCTGCCGCCAGGGACGCAGAGCACATCCAGGTGTGGGCAATCGGCGTAGGTCATGGTCGGCGTGAACACCAGCCCGGTGCTGGAGGTGACCGGCGAAAGGTCTTTCCACACCAGGTGCAACTTCACATCCGGTAGTGAGCCCAAGACGTCATAGGGGCCGGTGAGGTCCAGTTGCTGGATGCCGGGGAACAACAGAAAGCCGATCTGCAAGGTCATGAATGAAGCTCCGATAAGGGGTGGACGGTTTCACTCTAGAGGCCTAGGCTTTGGCGAATACGCCATTGAACCCACGAATCACGCCAAACATGCCGCGCATCATTCATGTACTCGCTTTTGATAATGCCCAAGTGCTCGACGTGACCGGGCCCTTGCAGGTGTTCGCCTCGGCCAACGACCTTGCGCGCCAGCGCGGTGCGCCGTTGCCCTACGCGGTTTCGGTGATCGCCGCCCAGGCGGCGCCGGTGATGACCTCCGCCGGCCTGGCGCTGGTGGCCGAGCCGTTGCCCGCCGTCGACACGCCTTGCGACACCCTGCTCATCGCCGGCGGCTGGGGTGTCTACGGCGCCGCCGAAGACCTGGCGCTGGTGGACTGGGTGCGCGAAAAAGCCCGGCACACCCGGCGCATGGCCTCGGTGTGTACCGGGGCTTTTCTGCTGGCGGCCAGTGGCTTGCTCGACGGCTGTCGCGTGGCGACGCACTGGACACGCTGTGAAGAGCTGGCGCGCAAGTTCCCGGCGCTGACGGTGGAGGCCAACCCGATTTTCATCCAGCAGGGCACCGTGTGGACCTCGGCCGGTGTGACTGCCGGGATCGACTTGTGCCTGGCCTTGGTGGAACAAGACCTGGGCCGCGCCGTGGCCCTGGAAGTCGCGCGGCACCTGGTGGTTTTCCTCAAACGCCCCGGTGGCCAATCGCAGTTCAGCGTGACCTTGTCATTGCAAAAAGGCGACAGCCGCTTTGCCGAGTTGCACGCGTGGATCGCGGAGCACCTGACCCTCGACCTGACCCTCGCCACCCTGGCCGCCCAGGCCGGCATGAGCGAGCGCAGCTTCGTGCGTCACTACCGCGCCGAAACCGGCCAGACCCCCGCGCGCGCGGTCGAACTGATCCGCGTCGAAACCGCCCGCCGGCAATTGGCGGACAGCAGCACATCGATCAAACGCATCGCCGTGCAGTGCGGGTTCGGTTGTGAAGAGACCTTGCGGCGCAGCTTCCTGCGGGTCTTGTCAGTCACGCCGCAGGCTTATCGCGAGCGCTTTTCGCCAGCGGCCTAGGCGAGCAATTCCAGGAGTGCCTCAAGGGTCGCTTGCGGCGCTTCCTGAGGGATATTGTGGCCGACGCCGGGCAACACCTGCCGCCGATAGAAGCCGCTGAAGTGCTGCGCGTCGTCATCCTCCAGCGGCGGCGGGCCCACGCCATCATCGGCGCCGCACAGCGAAATCGTCGGCACCGTGATCGGCGGTTGCAGCGCCAGCGCCTGTTCGATGGGCGCCAGTGCGGGATCGCCCGGTGCATACATGAAGCGGTGACGGTAGGAATGAATCACCACGTCGACAAAGTCCGGGTTATCGAACGATGGCGCGCTCTGGCCATAGAGGCTGGGGCCTGCCGCCCAGGAGGGCGACCACAGTGACCACAGCAATTGGCAAAACGCCCGGCGATTGGCGGTCAACCCATCCACGCCACGCTGGGTGTGGAAATAGTACTGGTACCACAACCGATGCTCCGTCTCTGGCGGCCTGGGCTCGAGCGACTTGGCAATGTCCTGGATGTTGTAGCCGTCCCCGCTCACCAACCCGCGCACGCGCTCCGGCCACAGTGCCGCGACAATACAGGCGGCACGCCCACCCCAGTCGTAGCCCGCCAGGGTGGCCCGCGGGATACACAGCGCATCCATGAACTCCAGCAGGTCCTTGGCCAACGCGGCCTGTTGCCCGGAGCGCATCACCTGCGCGTTGATAAACCGCGTCGGGCCATAACCACGCAGGTACGGCACCCACACCCGACAACCGCGCTCGGCCAGGGCCGGGGCGATATCGTCATAGCTGCGAGGGTCGTAGGGGAAACCGTGCAGCAGGATCACCGGTTCACCGTCGACGGGGCCGTGGGCTTCATACGCCACATCGAGCATCGAGGTGCGTACATAAAACAGCGCAGGGGCGATGGGCATGATGGGCTCCTATCGGTTGGGCGATGACTGCCGATGACACTACCGCCGATCCATTAACGCCACAAGGCTGAGAGCGTCGAGGGCCAAGAGTGTCCGGCGTTCAGGTTGCCCGACCCACCGTCATCGCGGCCTCGCTGACCCTCGACGAGTAGCGTTCAAGGCTGCCACACCGTCTTCGCGCCGCTCAACTTGCGGTCCAGAAACGTTGCCGCGCTGATCAGTGCCAAATGGCTCAACGCCTGCGGCGTATTGCCCAGGTGGCGCGCCTGGTTGTCGAACTCTTCGGCGTACAACCCCAGCGGGTTGGCGTAGCGCAGCAACTGCTCAAACTCCAGATGCGCCTTTTCGACCTGCCCGGCGCGGGCCAGGCATTCGACGTACCAGAACGAGCAGGCGGCAAACGCGCCTTCGGTGCCTGACAGGCCGTCGATCCGGCTGTCGTCGTTGCGATAGCGATAGACCATACCGTCGCGCACCAGGCTTTTCTGGATCGCTGCCAGCGTCGAGAGCCAGCGCGGGTCGGTGGCGGCGACGAAGCGCACCAGCGGCATGAGCAGCATCGAGCCGTCCAGCGCGGTGCTGCCGGTATGCTGCACAAAGTGCCCGCGTTCTTCGTTCCAGAAATTGCCCCAGATATCCGCGTAGATCGCCTGGCGCGTCTGGTCCCAGCGCGCGAACGGCGCCGGCAGCGAGCGTTTGGACGCCAGGCGGATCGCACGGTCCAGCGCCACCCAGCACATCAGCCGCGAGTGCAGGAAGTGGTGCTGCTCGCCACGCATTTCCCAGATACCCACGTCTTTGCGGTTCCAGATATCACAGACCTGATCCGCGAGTTCGACCGTGTGTTTCCAGCCGTCGTGGGAAATGGCTTCGCCGTATTTGTTGACCAGATAAATCGCGTCCATCAACTCGCCGTAGATGTCCAGTTGGACCTGGTCGAACGCCTCATTGCCGATACGCACCGGCGTCGCGCCGCCATGCCCGCGCAAGTGCGTCAGCTGAGTTTCGGGCAGTTGCTGGCGGCCATCGATGCCATACAGGATGTTGATCTTGACGGGCTGGTCGCTGCAGTCGCTGACCCGCCCTCTGAGCCAACGCATGTAGTGGTTGGCTTCGTCGACAAACCCCAGGCGCATGAACGCGTAGACCGTGAACGAGGCGTCACGGATCCAGGTGTAACGGTAGTCCCAGTTGCGCTCGCCGCCGGGCGATTCGGGCAGGCCGAAGGTGGCGGCGGCGATGATTGCGCCATGTTTGCGCGAGGTCAAAAGCTTCAAGGCCAGGGCCGAGCGGTTGACCATTTCGCGCCAGCGCCCGCGGTAGTTCGATTGCGCAATCCAGCCGCGCCAGAACGCCACGGTGTGCGTCAACGCCAGGTCGGTGCAGCTGCTGTCGACGCGCGGGTCGTCCTGCCCGCCGAGGACGAATTCGGCGCCTTCCTCCTGGGCCAGGACGAAGCTGGCCACTGCGGCGTTGTCTTCGACCTGCAGTGCGTGGCTGCTCGACAAGCGCAGAGCGGGCTGGCCGTGGGCGGCGAAACACACCGTGCCGTTGTCGAGGCTGGCGTGGGTGGGCGCGCGCGCATAGTCATGACGCACGGCGCAGCGCAGGTGGATCGTCACCTGGCCGCTGACCGCACGCACGCGGCGAATCAACAGGGGCAGGTCGTCCTCCTCACCGATGGTCAACAGGTCAGTGATTTCCACCACGGCGTCATCGCTGAGCCAGCGGGTCTGCAGCACGTTGGTGTCGGGCAGGTAGATCTGTTCGCGGCGGGCGTTGGGCAGGTCTGGCGTGAGCTGGAAAATGCCGGCGTCGGGCGTGTCGAGCAGCGCGCAGAAGATCGACGGGCTGTCGAATTCCGGCCAGCAGAAAAAGTCGACGCTGCCCTTGTCGTTCACCAGGGCGGCGCTGCGCATGTCGCCGATGATGCCGTGGGCGTCGATGGCGCTCTGTGGCTCGTGCTTGAAATCAACCATTGCCGCCGCCGGTCACCAGGGCTACTTGTTGCTGCCGCGAGAGATGCATCCGTTACCCACCGTTGAGTTGCGTTCAGTTAGCTGACTGGCGGGGCAGGGCACAAGTTCACCGAAAAACACCACAACTTGGCTGGCGCTCGCGGTAAATGACACACCGCTCGCCAGCAGAACCCATTCACTTCTCCCATTGCTCAAGCAGAATCGAAACAAATTTCTCCGCCGCTGGGGATAACGAGGCTCCACGACGGTAAACCAGTCCCAATGAACGGTTCACAATGGGCTCTATCAACGGGATGCTGACCAACGTCGGATGATCCACGGCAGGCATCGCCAGGCTCGGCACGGCCGAGACGCCGAGGCCGGCTTCCACCAGGCCCAGCGACGTCGAAAGGTGTTGCACCTCATAGAACCACTGCGGGCGCCAGCTCAAGCCCGATAACGCATGATCGAGCAACATCCGGTTGCCGCTCAGGCGTCCGACGCCGATCAAGCGGTAGTTGCTGAGTTCAGACCAGGTCACCGCGCTACGTTCCGCCAGTTCATGATCGCGTCGACATGCCAATACAAAAGGCTCGTCGACCAATGGCACAAATTCTATGTCGGGGTGCTGGCCGCTCATCATGTTGATGCCGAAGTCGGCTTCTCCGCGCAGCACGGCCTCCAGGCCTTCGTTGGCGCTGAGATCGAGCAGGCGGATACGGATTTGCGGATAGCGCTCGTTATAGAGGCGGATGACCGAAGGCAGGAAGTAGAAAGCTGCGGTCGGGATGCAGGCAAGGGTGACCCGTCCGCTCTGTCGCTCTGCCAGCTCTCGGATGTTGAGTATCGAGTCGTCGAAGTCGTCCAGTAGGCGGCGTGCCTTGGGTAGAAAGTCCCGACCAACGCTCGTGAGACTCACCCTTCTGGTGGTGCGATCGAGAAGGGCTGTTCCCAAGCCTTCCTCCAGTTTTTTCATCCTCCGGCTCAGCGCCGGCTGGGACAGGTGCAATGCATCGGCAGCCTCGTGGAAGCTCCCGAGTTCGGCGATTTTAACGAACGATCGTATGTCATTTAGCTCATATTGCATTTTTTATAACTCGATGGAGGAGGGCGGCGGCGTTCAATCATCCTAGGTTTGTCATTCGTTAAACGCAATAATCAGGCTGATATTTGCATTGGAAACATTTTTTAAAGCCTGCGACTCTTGCCTCAAGAGCATTAATCAACCCGATTGATCAATAAGAGTCAGTGGTCATGCAACGAATTCCTTGTGTGCTTATGCGCGGCGGTACGTCCAAGGGGCCAGTATTTCTCGCCTGGGACCTGCCTGATGCGATCGAACAGCGTGATGAGCTGCTGCTCAACCTGATGGGCTCCGGCCATGAGCTGGAAATTGACGGCATTGGCGGTGGGAGCCCGCAAACCAGCAAGGTCGCCATCGTCAGCCCATCGCTGCACCCGGACGCGGATGTCGACTATTTGTTCGTGCAGGTCATGGTTTCCCAGCGTCGAGTCGATACCGCGCCCAATTGCGGCAATATGCTTTGCGCCGTTGGCCCGTTTGCGGTCGAGCAGGGGCTGGTCAAGGCGTCTAAAGGCCTGACGCGTGTGCGTATTCGCAACCTCAACACGGGGACGTTTGTGAACGCAGACGTACACACTCCCGAGGGGACCGTCAGCTACGAAGGCGACACCGCCATTGATGGCGTGCCGGGGACTGCCGCTCCCGTGCAACTGACCTTCCTGGATGCCGCGGGCAGCAAAACCGGTAAGCTGTTCCCGACGGGGCAGACTCAGGACCTGATCGACGGTGTCCCGATGACCTGCATCGACATGGCGATGCCGATGATGATCATCGAGGCTGGCCAATTGGGTAAACGTGGGGACGAAAGCCCTGCTGAACTGGATGCCGACAAAGCCTTCCTGGGGCGCCTGGAGTCTCTGCGGCTGCAAGCCGGCCTGGCCATGGGGTTGGGCGACGTCAGTGATAAAGTGATCCCCAAGCCCGTACTGGTGTCGCCGGCCAAGGCGGGCGGCACCTTTCAGGTGCGCTATTTCATGCCGCACAACTGCCACCGGGCACTGGCGATTACCGGCTCTATCGGCTTGGCCACTGCTTGTGTCAGTGAAGGCAGCGTGATTGCTCAATTGCTTGGCGGGGTGAGTGAGCCGCGCTTGAAACACGTTCGAATTGAACATCCCAGTGGCGCAATAGACGTTGTACTGTCCTACACCGGTGCTCAGGGTGAGACAATTCGCGCTTCGGTAGTGCGAACATCGCGCAGGCTGTTCTCCGGTTATGTCTACGCCGCGGCTTCCCAACGACTTGCCGGATAACGTCCTTTAGTCATTGTCGTTTCTGCATCAGCACAATTCTAAAAATGGGTGATGCCATGAAGTTTGTAAAATCGCTCTACGTCCAGATTCTCTTCGCCGTGCTGTTGGGCGTGCTGGTCGGGCATTTCTGGTCAGAACAGGCCATAGCCTTGAAGCCGCTGGGTGATGCCTTCATCAAGCTGATCAAGATGATGATCGCTCCCGTGGTGTTCTGCACCATCGTCACCGGTATCGCCGGCATGAGCGACAAGCGCTCCCTCGGGCGTTTGTTGAGCAAGACCCTGTTGCTGTTCCTGGGCCTGACCGTGATCAGTCTGATCATCGGCCTGGTGGCGGTCTATCTGTTCAAGCCCGGTGTGGGCATGAACATCGACCCTACCCAATTGAGCACCAAGGGGCTGTCGCACTACACCGATTCTGCGGCGAAGCTGGGCGTGGTCGAGTTTTTCATGCACATCATCCCCGACACGTTCATCGGTGCTTTCAATAAAGGTGAGGTGCTGCCGGTTCTATTCATTGCGGTGCTGTGCGGGTTTGCGCTTTCGGCCATTGGCGAGCGCGGCAAGCCGCTACTGGATGTACTGGAGTCCGCTTCGCACATGGTCTTCAAGATCTTCTCCTACCTGATGCGCTTTGCGCCGATCGGTGCCTTTGGGGCCTTGGCGTTCACGGTCGGGCAGTACGGCATTACCTCGTTGGGCTCGTTGGCCAAGCTGATCATGACGCTGTACATCGCCTGCGCATTCTTCGTGTTTGTGGTGCTGGGGAGTATTTGCCGCGCGCATGGCTTCAGTCTGTGGAAGTTGCTGCGCTACTTGCGCGAAGAATTCCTGGTGGTCCTCGGCACGTCGTCCACCGAGCCGGTAATGCCGCGGATGTTGGAAAAACTCCAGGCCCTGGGTTGCAACAAAGGCGTGGTCGGGCTGGTGCTGCCCACGGGTTACTCGTTCAACCTCGACGGTACGGCGATCTACCTCTCGCTGGCGGCGGTGTTCATTGCCCAGGCCTGCAACATCGACCTGAGCCTGACCCAGACCGTGACCATGCTGGCAATCATGCTGCTGTCCTCGAAAGGCGCCGCCGGTGTCACCGGCTCCGGTTTTGTCGCACTGGCGTCAACGTTGACGGTCATTCACGACATTCCCTTGGCCGGCCTTGCCCTGCTGATCGGTATCGACCGCTTCATGTCGGAAGCCCGGGCCTTGACCAGCCTGGCCAGTAATGCGGTGGCGACCGTGGTGATGTCCCTCTCGGAAAATGCCTGCGATCGCGAAGTACTGATGCGGACGCTGGACGGCAAACCTTCCCCCATTGCCATCTCGGCCCAGGCCCAGAACCCGGACTGGGATGGTGTGACGGTCACGGACCGCGTCTGACCGGTCGCGGCTGCGCCCAGACACCTTAAACACCTCAAATAAACACTCCCCGCCAGGCACAACTGGCGGGCGCGGACTCGTGCGCCTGTGCGTCGGCCCCGTTACTTATAAGAACAAGAGAACTGACTTATGCTCGCATTGCTTGGCTTGGCCATGGTGGTGGTTTTCACCTTCCTGATAATGACTAAACGGCTGTCGCCGATTGTCGCCCTGACGCTGGTTCCGATAGTGTTTGCCGTGATTGGCGGCTTCGGCGGCACTACAGGCAAGATGATGCTCGACGGCTTGAAAATGGTCGCACCGTCGGCCGCGCTCCTGCTGTTTGCGATCCTGTTTTTCGGCTTGATGATCGACGCCGGCCTGTTTGACCCGCTGATTCGCAAGATCCTCAAGCGCGTCAACGGCGACCCGATGAAAATCGCTGTCGGCACCGCGTTGCTTTCGCTGGTGGTGGCATTGGACGGTGACGGCACCACCACCTACATGATCACCTGCGCAGCCATGCTTCCGCTGTATAAGCGCATCGGCATGAACCCGATGATTCTGGCGACCATTTCCATGCTTTCGCTGAGCATCATGAGCGGCATGACCCCCTGGGGAGGGCCCGCGACCCGCGCGATTGCGGCACTGGGCCTGGATGCCGGGGCCTACTTCGTACCCTTGCTGCCGACCATGATCGGCGGCGCGATGTGGGTGGTGTTCACCGCGTTCCTGCTGGGCCGCGCCGAGCGCAAGCGCATCGGTAACATTCAACTGGAGAGCGGCGGCGGTAACTGCTACATCAACGCAATACTCGAGGACACGCCGCACAAGCGCCCGAAACTGGCCTACGTCAACCTGCTGCTGGTCATCGCGGTGATGGTCGCGCTGGTGATGGGGATCATGCATTCCGCGATCCTGTTCCTGATCGGGTTCGTCCTGGCGCTGATGATCAACTATCCGCAACTGGACATTCAGAAGGAACGCATCCTTGCCCATTCGGGCAACGCCATGACGGTCGTATTGTTGGTGTTTGCCGCGGGCATCTTTGCCGGGATTTTCTCTGGCACGAAGATGGTCGATTCTCTCGCGCAGACACTGGTTGACTGGATTCCGCCGTCCTGGGGGCACCTGTTCCCGCTGGTCGTGGCCGTTACCAGCATGCCGCTGACGTTCGTCCTGTCCAACGATGCCTACTACTTCGGCGTGGTGCCTATCCTGGCCAACGCCGCCGCGGCCTACGGCATTGATCCGCTGGAGATCGCCCGCGCATCGATTCTGGGGCAACCGGTGCATCTGATGAGCCCGTTGGTCGCCTCGACCCTGTTGTTGGTCGGGATGGTCGATCGCGACATCGGCGATTTCCAGAAAGCCACCGTCAAGTGGGCCGTGCTCACCTCATTGGTCATCACGGTGCTGGCTTTGTTGACCGGGGCGATCAGTCTCTTCACCTGATTCAACCCAACCTCCTGTTTTTCACCGACGCGCCTCACCCGCGAGGCGCGCGATTTCCTGCACGCCAAATAACAACAATGAGTAGTTTGCTATGAACACTGTACATACCCAACGGGTGCTGTTTTCACTGCTTGGTTTGTTGCCGCTGGCCAGTGCCAGCGCCGAAGGATTTATCGATGACAGCAAGCTCAAGCTGCAATTGCGCAATGTCTATTTCAATGAAAACTTTCGCGACGAGCATGGCTTGAGTGCCCGATCGGCCAGGACCGCCAAGAGCGAACGCACCGAATGGGCCCAGGGATTCCTGCTGGATTACCAGTCGGGATTCACCCCAGGCACCGTTGGGTTTGGGGTGGATGCCCTGGGCCTGCTCGGGGTCAAGCTCGACTCTGGACGTGGCCGCAGCGGTACAGGCTTGTTGCCGGTTCACGCTGACGGGCGTGCGGCCGACGAGTTCGCCAGCCTGGGCATGACCGCCAAGGCCCGACTGGCCAAGACCACGCTCAAATACGGGACCTTGCTGCCCAAGACACCGGTACTGATCTACAACGATGCGCGTCTGATGCCGCAAACCTACCAAGGCGCACAGATCAACAGCCTCGACATCGAGAACCTCAGCCTCACCGGGGGCCACCTCGATCGATTCAAGCTGCGTGACTCCACCGACAGCATGCCGATTGTGCCCGACGGCTATAGCGGCGCTGAATCCGGGGACTTCAGTTATGCCGGCGGAGAATACAAGCTGGGGAAAAACATTCGCCTGAGTTACTTCTACGGCGAACTGGAGAACTTCTACCGGCAGCATTTTGCCGGCATCCAGCACGATCTACCCTTGGGCGGCGGCGTGCTGAGCAGTGATTTGCGCTACTTCAACAGTGTCGATAGCGGCTCTGCCTACGGCGGCAAGATCGATAACAACATGCTCAGTGGGCAACTGTCCTACGCCATTGCCGGGCATACCTTCGGTGGCGGGTATCAGACCCTCAGCGGGGATGCCGGGTTGCCATACATCAGTGGCGCGACCGTCTATTCGTTCAGTAACGCCGGTATCGGTAAGTTCATCGAAGAAGACGAGAAGACCTGGATGCTCAACTACGGCTTCAACTTCGCCGCCCTGGGTGTCCCTGGCCTGACCTTTTCCACGCGTTACCTGAGCGGTAACGACGGTAAGTCCAACACCACGGTCAAGGAATGGGAACGCGATGCCGAACTGGCCTACGTGGTGCAGCAAGGCACCTTCAAAGGCCTGGGAGTGAAGCTGCGCAATTACGTCTACCGCTCGGATTTCTCCCGTGGTCGTGACAGTAATCGGATCTACTTCACCTACGACATCGCGCTCTGGTGATCCACTGCTCGCGGCCACGCGACATTCGCGGGCCGCTTTTGCATCGGCGGCTTCATAGGATCGGGGTGAAGGAATCAAATAATGTCGTTCAAAACCAAAATACTGTTGCTGACCTTATTGCCGGTGCTGTTGTTTGCGCTGGTTTTAGGGTTGAGCGCGCGCAGCACGTTGCAGGCCCAGGCCGAGCAGGAGGTCGCACAGACCCGCGAGCGGCTGCTCGAGGAAAGCCGCACCCGACTCAAGGATTACGCGAGCATCGCTCAGACGTCCATCACCGAACTGTATGAGCGGGCGGCTGCCGGGGACCTTTCCGGGCGAGCCTTGGCAATCAGCCGACTGTCCAGCGTGAAGTATGGCGATGACGGGTATTTCATCGGCTATGACAGTCAGGTCGTGCGCCTGTTTCGCGGTGACAGCAGCGAAGGCGTCGGCACCAACATGAGTGATCGCAAAGACATCAACGGGAAGTACCTGAACCGCGAGATGGTCGAAGCGGCCAAAAACCAAACGCACTTCGTTACCTATTCGGGTGGGGTCGTCAACACCGATAAGGTGGTGCCCAAGCTCGCTTACAGTTTCTATTTGCCCAAGTGGGACATGGTTGTCGTCACCGCGGTCAATCTGGACAGCATTGAAACCCAGGTCGCCAACGTGCGGGCCGATGTCGAGCTGCGCATACACCACTTGATGCTCAGCATTGCGCTTATCGCTGCCGCGCTGATCGGCATCATCGGGGCACTCGCGCTTCTGCTGGTCAAGCGCAGCTTACGGCCCTTGACCTTGATCCGCACTCACCTCGATGAAATCGCCGCGGGCGAGGGGGATCTGACGCGGCGGCTGCCGCTTGTGAGTCGCGACGAACTGGGGCAACTGGCCGGTTCGTTCAATGCCTTTATCGAAAAGATTCACAGCCTGGTCAGCCAGATCGTCGCGATGAGCGAACAGTTGACCGGGTCTGTCAGCCATGTGGCCGAGCAGAGCCGGCAGATTGACCGGGCCATGGAGCGGCAGCGCCTGGAAACCGACCAAGTGGCTGCGGCGATAAACCAGATGTCATCGGCGGCGCAGGAAGTCTCGGCCAGCGCGCACAATGCGGCAAACGCAGCGGTCGAGACCGACAGGCAGTCCCGTCACGCCAGGCAGATCGTCAACGGCAGTATTGCGCGCATTCAGGCACTGACGGTCGAGCTGGATGAGAGTGGCCTGTCGATGCAGAATCTGCAAAACGACGTGACGTCTATCGTCACCGTGCTGGACGTCATTCGCTCGATTGCCGAACAGACCAACCTTTTAGCCCTCAATGCAGCCATCGAAGCCGCGCGTGCCGGTGCGGCCGGGCGCGGGTTTGCCGTGGTTGCCGATGAAGTGAGGGCGTTAGCCAGTCGCACTCAGCGCAGTACCCAGGAAATCCAAGCGATGGTCGAGCGTCTGGAGAGCGCTACCGGCGGGGTGGTCACGGCCATGCACCAATCCACCGAAGCCGCCCAGGGCGCTAACGCCGAGGCCGACCAGGCGGGTGAGTTTCTGGGCAACACGGTCGAGCTGATCGCCACGATCAATGCAATGAACGCGCAAATCGCAAGTGCCGCGGAGGAGCAAACCGCGGTGGCTGAAGAGATCAACCGCGGAGTGCATCAGATCGCACGCGCCATCGACGCGGTTGCCAACCAGACGCAACAGGGCGTCCAGACCGTCGATGAGTTGTATGCGATCGGCAGCCGCCTGCAAGGCTTGCTGGGGCAATTCAGAATCTGAGGCCTCCCTGCAGGGGACGATAGGGTGGCCTGCATCGACATCATGCGTGATCACTTTCTCACGCAATAATGAAAATCATGAAAAAAGGCCCTTCTCTTAAGAAAAATCACGCTTGTGTGAATTTCTATAAATTCATTTTTATCAAATACTTATATTACTTTGTAATGATATTTAATTGCTTAGCCAAAAAATTGGCTTGTAGCATGTTGTAAAAGTTTCATGTTTGACAAATTGACGCCAATACATTGTCAGAATAGCATTCCCGGAAATGATGGCTCTTAGCCATCCTTCATTGGGGTGTTTATGTACGGCTCAAAACTCAGGATGAGTGCCTTTGGGGTGCTGGCGTTGGCGGGGGTTGCTGCCTCATTCATGGCTGAAGCTGCATCCAATCCCGGCGACACCGACCTGATTCGCGACCGTCAGGACCGCCTCCTCGAAGAACAACGCCAGCGCCTCGACCAACTCAAGGAATTACCCGGCAAAACCCCATCACCGGTGGCGCCTGAAGCCCCGGTTGACAGTCGTTGTTTCCTAATCAAGACCATCGAACTCACGGGGGCAGACGCGCTTTCCGCTAGCGAACGCGAACGCCTGCTGGCACCCTATATTGGCCAATGCCTGGGCGTAGCGCAGCTCAATGCTCTGCTTAAAGTCATCACCGAGCGCTACATCGAAAAAGGCCTGGTCACCAGCCGTGCCTATTTGCCGCAACAGGATCTGTCCAGCGGCATCTTGAAGGTCCAAGTGGTGGAAGGCCGGCTCGAAGGCTTGAAGGGCGCCGATGGCAGTGGCTTTTCCGAGCGCCAGTTGGCCCAGGTGTTTCCGGGCAGGTCGGGGGAGTTGCTCAACCTGCGGGAAATCGAGCAGATGGTTGATCAGCTCAACCGCCTGCCATCGAACCAGGCGCAGATGGAACTGGCGCCGGGCAAGGAAGTTGGCGGCAGCGAAGTATTGGTCAAGAACACCCCGCAAAAGCCCTGGCGTGCCGGTTTGTCCTACGGCAACGACGGCCAGCGCAGCACCGGTCGCCAACAGGCGGGTACGAGCTTGGACTGGGACAACCCGCTGGGGCTGTCCGATCAACTCTCCCTGCGCGCCGGGCACGATGTGGTCAGTGATACCAGTAAGAATTCGCGTAACGCGATGCTCAATTACAACCTGCCGTTCGGTTGGTGGAACCTCACCTACAGCTACAACGAAAGTGAATACCGCTCCCTGGCCCAAGCCAACGGTTTCAGCTTCAAGCAAAGCGGCGACAGCCAGAACCACCAACTACGTCTTGAGCGTGTGATCTATCGCGATGCCGTGAGCAAAACCTCGCTGAGCAGTGGCGTGTCGTACCTCAGCACCCACAACTACATCGAAGACAGCAAGCTGGCGCTGAGCAGCAACCGCATCAGCGAAGCCCAGTTCGGCATCAACCATGGCCGGCGCATCGGCGGGGGTTTTCTCAACGTCGACCTGGGCATGCAAGACGGTATCGGCGCCTTCGATGCCCAAAGCAATCGTGACGTCAAAGCCGGCCAGCCCGACGCGCGCTACCGCAAATACACCGCCACCCTCAGCTATTTGCAGCCGTTCAAGCTGGGCGATGAGTCATTCAGTTTCAGCAGCCTGATGACCGGGCAACACAGTGAAGACGTGCTGTTCAGCCCACAACGCACCAGCCTTGGCGGTCTGTCGTCGATTCGCGGCTACCAGGACCAGTCCCTCACCGGTGACAGCGGTGGTTACTGGCGCAACGACCTGCGCTGGACACGCCCGGTGACCTGGAACTGGATGCACACCGTGTTTGCCGAGTACGGCAGCAGCATTGGCTATGACCAGGGCGTGATCAGCCACGGGCGGTACAACCCTGACCAGCACGGGCGCATGACCAGTGACGCGCTGGAGTTGTTTGCCCGCGGCCCCAACGTGGCCGCCACCGTGACCTTTGCGCACTCCCTGGAACGACCCGACGCGATCACCGAGCGTGAGGCGCCGATCTATTTCCGTCTGGATTTCTTCCTCTAACTTTTTCGCCTTTGTGCATCGAGACTTGACATGGACGTCCGCCAATTCGCCTTTCTTGCGCGCCAACCTTCTGCGGCCCTGAAAAACCGCACGTCGTTTCTGGGGCTGCCCAAGCGCGGGTTGGCGCTCATCCTGGTTAACGCCATGTTCTGGCAACCGTTGCTGGCACAGGCGGATGGCATCGTCGTCAATGCCCCCGGCACCACACTGGCGCAAGCGGGCAACGGCGTCCCCATCGTCAACATCGCGGCGCCGAATGCGGCGGGCTTGTCCCATAACCAGTTCCATGACTACAACGTCGGCGCGCAGGGCCTGATCCTCAACAACGCCACGGATCGCACCCAAAGTACGCAACTGGGCGGGATCATTGTCGGCAACCCCAATTTCACCGGGCAGGCCGCCAGCACCATCCTCAACGAAGTCAACGGCGGCAGCCCCAGCCAGTTGCGCGGCTACACCGAAGTGGCGGGGCAGGCGGCCCATGTGATTGTCGCCAACCCTTACGGTGTGAGCTGCAATGGCTGCGGCTTTATCAACACGCCGCAGGTGACGCTGACCACCGGCCAGGCCGTGATTGAAAACGGCAAGGTCAGCCGCTACCAGGTGGACCAGGGCAGTGTGTCGGTTGACGGCGACGGATTGAACGCGAGCAACGTGGGCCAGTTCGAAATCATCACCCGCGCCGCGCACATCAATGCGCAGATTCAGGCGCAAAAGCTGACCGTTGTTGCCGGTCGCAATGACGTGGACGCCAGCACCTTGAATGCCGCCGCACGGGCTGCGGACGGCAGTGCTGCACCGGCACTGGCTATCGATTCGTCGGCGCTGGGCGGGATGTACGCCGGCACGATCAGGCTGGTGGGCACTGAGGCGGGCGTGGGGGTAAAACTTGCCGGCAACATGGTGGCCGGTGGTGATATCCGGATCGACGCCAACGGGCACCTGAACCTGGGGCAAACCTCTGCCGGCAATGCATTGAATGTGACCGCCCAAAGCCTGGAAACCCAAGGCGCGGTATATGCCGGTACGGATCTGGCGATCAAGGCCCAGGGCGACCTGAGCAACACCAACAACCTGGCAGCCCGTGACAGCATCACGCTGGACAGCGGCGCTCGCCTGAGCAACAGCGGCATTATTGAAGCGGGCGTCAATGCCGACAACAGCCGCAATGCCAACGGCGATGTGCGCCTGACCGCGCAAACCCTCGACAACACCGGTAACACCATCATCGCCAGCCGTGACCTGACGGTGAATGCGGCTGCGCTGGTCAATCAGCACGGCACCCTCAGCGCCGGGCGTCAGGCGCAGGTCAGTGCCGATCAAGTCGATAACACGAATCAGGGTCGGATAATCAGCGCCGGCAGCCTGGGGCTGACGGCCAGCCAGTTGCTCAACAACACTGGTGGGCTGTTGAGCGGCACCGGCAATCTCAACGGCACGGTGGGCCAACTGCTCAACAACGCAGGCGAGCTGTCGAGTGTTGGCCAGGTCAGCTTGCAGGTTGCGTCTCTGGATAACGTTGCCGGCCTGGTGTCGGCCGGGCAGGCGTTGAGCCTCAACGCCAGCGGCGCGCTGAATAATCAGGGCGGGCGGATAGCGGCGGGGCAGGCGGTGCAACTCACCGCAGGCGCACTGGACAACAGCCAAAAGGGCGCGCTTACCAGCCAAGGCACGCTTGACCTTGCAAGCGGCCCGGTCAACAACAGTGCCGGCGGCCAAATCTCCAGTACCCAGGGGCTGCACGCAAACCTGGGTAGCCTTGACCAGCATGACGGCGGCCGTTTCTACAGCACCGCCGACATGAGCCTGAACCTCAACAGCGGCCTGCTGGACAACCGCAACGGGCTGCTCAACGCAAGCGGCCAGTTGACCCTCAAGGGTCTCAACACCGTTAACAACCATCAGGGCGAAATTTCCAGTGCACACGGCTTTTCGCTCGCCGCCAATAGCCTGGAT
The DNA here is from genome assembly GCF_023651955.1 of Pseudomonas sp. Y39-6. NCBI lineage: Bacteria > Pseudomonadati > Pseudomonadota > Gammaproteobacteria > Pseudomonadales > Pseudomonadaceae > Pseudomonas > Pseudomonas sp. Y39-6. Next base: position 2,288,741 of record NZ_CP069594.1, read on the forward strand.
AACGGCGCGGGCAAGCTGCTCAGCGATCAGGCCCTGACAGTGCAGATCGCTCAAGTGCTGAACAACGGTGCCGGGGTGATTTCTGCCAACGGTTTACAGGTCGCCGTCGGCAGCCTGGACAATACCGCCGGCCGGGTAGCCAGCCAGTCCGATGTGAGCCTTGACCTCAATCGTGGCCAACTCACCAACCTGGGCGGCGTGATCAACGCGCCGGGGCAGTTGCTGCTCAGTCATTTGAACGGCGTCGATAATCGCAACGGCGAGATCTCCAGTACCACCAGTTTCAGCCTGCTGGCCGACAACCTCGACAACAGCAACGGCAAACTCCTTAGCGCACAGGCGTTGACAGTGCACATTGCCCAGGCCCTGGAAAACGCCAAGGGGCTGGTGTCCGCACAGGCGCTGGAGGTGCATGGCGCCAGCCTCGGCAACGTCGGCGGCACCCTCAGTGCCACGGGCGGCTTGGCCGTGCAGGTCGACGGTGGGCTGGATAACCGCAACGGGCAGATCCTCGCGCACACGGCTTCGGTCACTGTGGGCGCCTTGGATAACCGTCAGGGCCAGGTGCAGGGTGACGCAAACCTGAGCCTTGTCGGCGCTGGAGCCATCGATAATCGCCAGGGCACCCTGGCGACCGGCCAGGCGTTCGACTTGAGCGCGGCGAGCCTGGATAACACCAATGGCAGCCTGACCAGCAACGGCCAACTGACGGCACAGATCGCCGGGCAACTGCTCAACCAGACTGGCCTGTTCGCCGCTACCGGCGACCTGCAACTGAGCGCCGCCAGCCTGGACAACCGGAGCCTGGGCCGCATCATCGGCAAGGCCAACAGCCGCCTTGCCGTCGGCCAGTTGGACAACCGCGGCGGCGAAGTCTCCAGCGTTAACGACCTGAGCGTGACCGGTACCGGCGTCGACAACAGCCAGGGCGGTCACCTGCTGGCCGGCGGCGCGCTGCAACTGACGCTTGATCGCCTCGATAACCAGCTCAAGGGCATCCTCAGCGGGCAGCACACCGTCAGCATCAACGCGGGCAGCCTGGACAACAGTGGCCAGGGCAGCGTGTATGCCAAAGACGACCTGTCATTGCTGCTGCGCAATCAGTTCAATAACGGGCAGGGCGTGGTACGCAGCGACAGCCGCTTCAGCGCGCAAATGGGCAACCTGATCAACGATGGCGGGCGCATCAGCAGTGCCGGGCCATGGGCGCTCACCAGCCAGAGTGCGGTCAGCAACAAGGGCGGCGAACTGCTCAGCGCCGCCGGTTTGATGCTGACCAGCGCCAGTCTGGATAACAGTGTTGCCGGTCACCTTATCGGGGACGGCGCGGTGCGCGTCGTCACCGGTGCGTTGAACAACCAGGGCGGGCAGCTGACCAGCGCCGATCGCCTCGACCTCAGCGCCGCACAGGTGGACAACAGCGGCGCCGGCCGCATCGCCAGCACTCAGGCGCTGAACGCCAGCGTTACCGGCCTGGACCAACACGCTGGCGGCCAGTTGTACAGCACCGCCAGCCTGACTCTGGACCTGAACCACGGGCTATTGAACAACGCCGGTGGCCTGATCCACGCCCCGGGCGCGTTGCTGCTGAACCATCTCGACAATGTGGATAACAGCGGCGGCGAAATCTCCAGCGCGCAGGCCTTTACCTTCGCCGCGCAGAACCTCGACAACAGCGCCGGCAAGCTGATCAGCGACCAGGCGCTGACCCTCACGGTCGCGCAGCTGCTGACCAACCTCAACGGTGAAATTTCGGCGGCTGGGCTCAAGGCGCAAGCGGGCACACTGGATAACACTCACGGCTTGCTGAGCAGTTCAACGGACCTGGGATTGACCGTGGCCGGCAACCTTGTCAACGACAACGGCGAGGTATCGAGCGCCGGTGCCAGCGTGGTCAATGCCGCGACGCTGAGCAATAAGCGCGGGCAAATGCTGGGCGATAACAGCCTTGACCTGAACGTCAGCGGGGCACTGGGTAACAATGGCGGCACTCTCGGCGCCGGCCAACGCTTGCAGGTCAAATCCGCCAGCCTCGACAACAGCCAGTCCGGCAGCCTTGTCAGCGACGGCAGCTTGAGTGCGACCGTTGACGGCCTGCTCGACAACCATGCGCAAGGCAGCGTGCAGGCCAAGGGCGCGGTGGACATCCAGTCCGCCAGCCTGGACAACCGCACCGGGGCGATTCGCACCAACGGGAATCTGAACCTGCACACGGGCCAGGTGGACAACCGCCAGGGCGTGATCAACAGCAAGCAGGCACTGGGCTTCGTGGGTCAGTCGCTGAATAACAGTAACGGCTTGACCAGCGCCACCGGCCCGGTGCAGTTGGCGTTCGATACCGTCAGCAACGACAAGGGACGTATCGCCAGCCAGGGCGATCTCGACGCAACTCTGGGAGCGCTGACTCAACAGGGTGGTGAGCTGGTGGCCCAGGGCAACCTGACGCTGAATGCCAACACCCTCGACAACCGCAACGGTGGGCTGGTTGCGGCTACAAAAGCGCTGAAACTCAGTATCGACAGCGTCGACAACCGCGTGGGGGAAATTTCCAGTCAGCAAAGTGTCTCGCTGAGCGGCCAATACCTGGATAACAGCGGCGGCAAGTTGCTCGCTGCAACTGCACTGGAACTGGCCGTTGCCCAGGTGATCAACCAGGCCAAAGGGCTGGTGTTCGCTCAAGACGCGCACCTGGTGGGCACGCGCCTGGACAACACCCAAGGCAGCGTGGCGGCCCAGCACTCGCTGGCCATTCAACTGGCTCCGGCCATGTTGCCGGGCGCCAGCCTGATCAACGCCGGCGGCACCCTCAGCAGCGAAGGCGGCCTGACGCTGCTCGGCCAACGCCTCGACAACACCGGCGGCAAGGTGTCCAGCGCCGGCCTGCTGAGCGTGACCAGCGCTGGCGACCTGTTGAACCTGGGCGGCACCTTCGACTCGGCGCAAGGCCTGGCACTTTCCAGTGCCAGCCTCGACAACAGCCAGCAAGGCCTGATCAAAAGTGACGGTGCCTCCCGCATCACCACCGGCCAGTTCAACAACGCCACGGGCGGGCAGCTCACCAGCACCGGCAAGCTCGACCTCACCGCGGCCCAGGTCAACAACGGCGGGCGTATCGCCAGCGCCGATGTGTTGAGCGCGAACGTCACCGGGCTGACCCAACAGAACGGCCAATTGTTCAGCAACACCCAACTGAACCTGAACCTCAACGGCGGCGACTTGAGCAACAGCGGCTTGATCAATGCGCCAATCCTGCTGCTGAGCAATCTGGGCAACCTCAGTAACCAGGGCGGCGAAATCTCCAGCCAGAATGCGTTTTCGCTGGCTGCGCGCAGCCTGGACAACAGCAACGGCAAACTCATCAGCAATCAGGCCCTGACCCTCACTGCGGACCAGCAACTGGGTAACGTCAACGGCCATATCAGCGCCGTGGGTTTCACTGCGCGCAGCACGCAGCTGGATAACACCGACGGCATCATCAGCAGCCATGATGGCGTGGACATCAGTGCCCGTGACCTGCTCACCAACCTGCGCGGCAGTCTGGTCGGTGACGGCTCGCTGCTGCTGACCACCGCCAGCCTGGACAACCGCGCGGGGCAGGTCGCAGGCAAGGCTGACACAACGCTCAATGCCGGCGTGATCAACAACCAGAAAGGCCAGGTGATCAGCACCGATACCTTGCACCTGCGCGGTGCCAGCCTGGATAACCGCACCGGCCTGGTCGGCGCGACCAACGCGTTGAAACTGGATGTGGGCAGTGTCGACAACCGCGCGGGCGAGTTAAACGGCAGCGCCGATGTCAGCGTCAACGGTCAACAGCTGGACAACAGCGATGGCGGCAAGCTGTTCGCCGCCAACGCCCTGAGCCTTGTCGTCGACCAGTTGCTGAACCGTACCCTCGGCCAGCTCAACGGCCAACGTGTGACCCTCACCGGCTCAACGCTGGACAACAGCGGCGGCAAGGTTTTCAGCCAGCAACCGCTGGTGCTGAACCTCACCGGTGATGTGAACAACACCCAAGGCCTGTTGAGCAGCGAAAGCCAACTGACCCTCAATGCTGCCAACCTCATCAATGCCCAGGGCAGCGTTTCCAGCGCGCAAGACCTCACGCTGGGCCTCAGCGGCCAGGTCAACAACCTTGGCGGCGAACTGGTGACCGACGGCGCCCTGAACCTGCACAGTGCCGGGCTGGGTAACGGGCAAGGCAACATCAGCGGCAAAGGCGCGGTGGCGCTGGTCACGGGTGACCTGACAAACCAGAGCGGCAGCATCAGCAGCGGCGACACCCTGAACCTCACCGCAGGCCAACTGAGCAACGGCGGCAGCATTGGCAGTCACAACGCGCTGACCGCCAGCGTGACCGGCCTGGACCAGCAAGGCGGCAAGCTGTTCAGCAACGGCGCCTTGACGCTCGATGTCAACAACGGCCTGTTGAGCAATACCGACGGCTTGATCAATTCGGCAGGCCTGCTGCAACTGAACCACCTCACAGACGTCACTAACCACAACGGTGAAATCTCCAGCGGCCAGGCGTTCACACTTGTCGCGCAGAACCTCGACAACAGCAACGGTAAGCTGCTGAGTAACCAATGGCTGACCCTGCGCGTCAACCAGACCCTGAGCAACATCAAGGGCCTGATCGGCGCTGCCAGCCTCGACGCCCACGCCGCCTCGGTGGACAACAGCAACGGCACCCTGAACAGTCGGGGTGACCTGCAACTGACCAGTGATGGCCTGCTGAACAACACTGGCCTTGGCTTGATCCACAGCCAGGGCAACCTGAACCTCACGGCTGGCAGCCTGAATACTGGCAGCGGCGGTGAAGTGTCAGCGCTGGGCACTCTGGACCTGAGCACCAGCGCGTTGACCTCGGCGAACGGCAGGGTGACAGGTGAGCAACGCGTCACGCTGGACCTGAACAATGGTGACCTGGATAACCACGGCGGCCTGATCCTCGGCAAAGGCCCGCTGGCTATCAACCACCTGCGTGACCTCAACAACCAAGGGGGTGAAGTCTCCAGCCGGCAGAACCTGGTACTGGCCGCGCGTGCGCTGGACAACAGCGCCGGCAAGCTGATCAGCAGCCAGGCATTGACCCTGGGCGCCGCCAACCTGATCAATGCCAACGGCCTGGTGTCGGGCTGGCAGAGCCTCGGTTTTGCTGGCGGCAGCCTCGATAACCGCAACAACGGCACGTTTTCCAGCCGCAGCGGTGCGATGGCGGTGAACCTCACGGGGGCGCTGCTCAACAGTGGCGCCGGGGCGCTGGTCAGCCAGGGCCGCCTGGATATCAGTGCGGCCAGCCTCGACAACAGCGGCGGCGGGATTCTGTCCAGCGCCGCGGGGCAGGGCCTGACAGTCAGCGGCCTGCTCAACAACAGCGGCGGCGGTTTGATCGACAGTGGCGCGACCCTGGACGTGCAGGCGGCGACCCTGAGCAACGACGCCGGTGCGCTCAACGCGCAGCAAGCGCTGGCGGTCAATGCCAATGACCTGGGCAATGCGGCTGGCACCTTGGCCAGCAACGGCGCGATGACCCTGAACCTGCTGGGCAACCTCACCAACACCAACGGCAAACTGGCCAGCGCAGGCCCGTTGCTGTTGCAGCGCGCCGCCCAGGTCAACAATCAGGGTGGGCAGATTGTCAGCCAGAACCTGCTGAGCCTGTTTGCCGGTGCGATCGACAACAGCCAGCACGGCACCCTCGCAGGCACCGGCAGCGTGGCGATCAACGCCAGTGGCGCAGTGCAAAACAATGCCGACGGTTTGATCTACAGCCAGGGCGCCGACGTGCAATTGCGGGCCGCCGGGCTCGCCAACAGCCGCGGCGTGGTGCAGGGCCAGAACGGCCTGACCCTGAACATCAGCGGCGACGTGGATAACCAGAGCGGCAAACTGATTGCCCAAACCGGTGACCTGACGCTCAACGCCAACAACCTCGACAACCGTGGCGGCACATTCGCCAGCCTCAACGGTGCGTTGCAGGCCCAAATAGTGGGTGTGCTGCGCAACGGCTATGACCTGAACAACAACCGCCAGGGCGGCACGGTGCAGGGGCAGCGCCTCAACCTGCAGGCGGCGATGTTTGATAACTACGGCGGGCGCGTTTCCGCCCAGGGCGGCGATGCGCTCGTCACCACCGGCAATTTCGACAACCGCAACGGCGGGCTCTACGCGACGGGCCTGGTGAGCGTCAGCGGCAACGACTTTGATAACAGTGGCGATAACGACGGCCAGATCGCCGGCCAACAGATCGACCTGAGCCTGCGCGGCGCGCTGAATAACCGCCTGGGCGTCGTCGAAAGCCAATCCACCCTCAAGGTCAGCGCCGCCAGCCTCGACAACGGCAACGGCCGCTTGCGCGCCCTGGGTAATGCGGGCACCACCGAGTTCGCCATCGGCGGCCTGCTGGATAACACCAACGGTGTGCTCGAAACCGCCAACAGCAACCTGATACTGGGGGCCGGCAGCCTGCAGAACGTCGGCGGTAGCGTGCTGCACGTCGGCAATGGCAACTTCACGATCGCGCCGAGCAACCTCAACAGCGTGGGTGGCAGCCTGGTGACGCGTGGTGGCCTGACCATCGCCCAGGACACCTGGACCAACAGCAGCGTGATCCAGGCCGGGCGCCTGACGGTCAACGTCAATACCCTCAACCAGACCGCCGACGGCCAATTACTGGCAAGCAGTGCGTTGACCGGTACCGGTGAAAACTGGTCCACCAATGGCTTGATCGCCAGTGATGGCAGTCTCGACTTGCACCTGGGCGGCACGCTCAACGGCGCAGGGCGCATCACCAGTCAGGGCGACCTCAGTCTGAGCGCCGCGCAATTGAACCTGAGCAACACCGCCAGCGTGGCCGGCGGCGGCCTGACCAGCGCCAACATCACGGGCACCCTGAACAACGCCGGGCGGCTGACGTCCGCCAACGACCTGATCATCAATGCCGGCGCGATAAACAACACGGCAACCCTTGGCAGTGCTCAGAAGCTCACCGCCACCTCCGGCGCACTGCTCAATGACCATGGTCTGATTTTCAGCGGTGGCGACATGAGCCTGCGCGTCGACACGCTGACCAACAGCTACGCCGACGTCTACAGCCTGGGCAACCTGAGCATCGACCGCGACGGGCAGGGCGGCCTTGCCACGCAGATACTCAACAGTTCATCGAGCCTGCAAAGCGACGGCAATATGAGCCTTGCCGCCAGCACGATCCAGAACGTGCGTGCGGTGCTGACCACCAGCGCAGGCGGCATCTACACCGCCTCCATCACTGAATTCCCGTGCATCGAAGGTCCGAACTACGCGGGTGATTGCAGCGGCAAACAGAACCACTTGTGGCAAATCGATCAACGCGAAAAACTCGAAGTGACGGCCTCCAGCGCCGCCTCGAGCATCACCGCCGGGCAAAACCTCAGTATTGCCGGCGGCGATGTGGTCAATGCCAGTAGCACCATTGGCGCGGGTGGCAACCTCGGCGTTGTTGCCAACAACCTGACTAATAGTGGCGTTGAAACCGGCGAAACCGACACCTGGCGCCTGTTCGTGTCCGAGCGTACCCGGCATCCCGAGATGTGGTACGACGCGGCCGCCGCGTTCAATAACCGTTACTCCGTCGGCGGCGCTGCCTACAACGCCAGTGACCTGAGCGGCCTGGCCGGTGCCATGGCCGGGTTTATCGGTATCACCGAGGCTGAGCGCACGGTATTGCGTCGAGTCACCCAGATCAGTGCCGGTGACCAGACCTACGCGGGTGTGATTCAGGCGGGTGGCGCGGTTAACGTCAAGGCCCAGGCCAATATCGACAACAGCGTGGTACGCCCAGGCTTTACCTATGTAGGCGCAGGCGCCAAGACCGGCACCGGTGCGGCGGGTGCCAGCGGTGCGGGCACCTTCTCCACGCGCATTACCGTCAACGGGCAACTGCCGCCCGACCTGGCCCAACGGCAGATCAACCCCCTGACCTTGCCGGGCTTCAGCCTGCCCACCGGGCAAAACGGCCTGTTCCGCCTGAGCGGGCAGGGCAGCAGTGCCCCGGCGCAGGGTAACAATGCGCCGGGCTGGTCGGTGAGTGGCGCCAGTCTGCAACTTGACCAACATCAGATCACCACGCCCACTCATCAGGGCCGGGTGATACAGATAAATGCCCCGACTCAGGACGCCGCCGGCAGCCCTCAACTGAACTTGGCTACCCGCCAGGCCAGCGGCATCGGCGCCAGCAGCAGCGGTGTGGGGACCATTGGCGATGGCGGCGGCGCCAGCATCCAAACCCCTGGCCGCAGCAGCGCCGCCGATGCCAGCCAAGTAGTCGCAATCGGCACACAGAACGCCGGCGGTGGCGCGGCATCGTCTGCGGTCGTTGCATCCCACCCGAACCTGGACCTGCCGGCGCAAGCCACTGACCACGGCAGCACCGTGGTCGTGAACGCTCCGTCGATTCCCGGTGTGACCCCAGTGGCCCCGGCCGCAACCACCGGCGACAAACCGTCCCCGGTGGCCAGCCAGAGCATTGCCCGTGTGCAGGGCCTGCCGGGCACGCAGCCCGTGTCGCAGCCGCAGAAATACCTGATCGAAACCAACCCGGTGCTCACCGACCTCAAGCAGTTCATGAGCTCGGACTATCTACTCTCCGGCCTCGGCTACAACCCTGACGACAGCGCCAAGCGCCTCGGCGACGGCCTCTATGAGCAACGTCTGGTCGAACAAGCCGTGGTGGCCCGCACCGGCCAACGCTTCATCGACGGCCAGAACACCGACTCGGGCATGCTCAAGTACCTGATGGACAACGCCATCAGGAGCAAACAGCAACTCGGCCTGAGCGTGGGTGTGAGCCTCACCTCAGCCCAAGTCGCGGCGCTGACCCACGACATCGTCTGGCTTGAAGAAGAGCAAGTAAACGGCGAAAACGTCCTGGTACCCGTGGTGTACCTGGCCCAGGCGAATAACCGCCTGGCCCCGGACGGCGCGTTGATCGCCGGTAACGACGTCAACCTGATCGCCGGCCAGAACCTGGACAACGTCGGCACCTTGCGGGCTAGCAATAACCTGTCGGCCCAGGCCGGCAACGACCTGACCAACAGCGGCCTGATCCAGGCCGGTAACCGCCTCAATCTGCTGGCCGGTAACACCATCGTCAACACCGCCGGCGGCATCATCGCCGGTCGCGACGTGAACCTGACCGTCACCCAAGGCGACATCCTCAACGAGCGCAGCGTCACCAGCCACGACAGCAGCAGCGGCTACCGCACCGAGCACACCGACTCCGTGGACAGTGCAGCGCGCATCGAAGCTGCGAACAACCTGAGCCTGCAAGCCGGCCGCGACGTAAACAGCGTGGGCGGCGTGATGAGCAGCGGCGCCGACACCACGCTCAACGCCGGGCGCGACGTCAACCTGATCTCTGCCGAAGGGACCAACAGCAATACGGTGAGCGGGCTGTTCAAGAACAGCAGCGTGACCCAGTACGGCAGCCGCGTGGATGCCGGCGGTGATTTAAAGGTACAGGCGGGCCGGGACATCAGCGCGGTGGCGAGTGAGATCGATGCCAAGCGTGATGTGACGATGTCGGCGGTGGGCGATTTGTCACTGTCGTCGGCAGCAGACGAGTCCCATGCCTCGTTTACGTCGAAGAAGGTCAAGAGCAAAGAGGACCATGTGAGCCAGGTCTCCACCACGGTTAAAGCCGGTGGTGACGTGGCGCTGAGCGCCGGACAGGACCTGGCGTTGACGGCGAGCCGGGTGACGGCGGGGGATGAGGCGTATTTGTATGCGGGGAACACACTGGACCTGAATGCCGCACAGGACAGCGATTATTCTCTGTATGACATGAAGAAAAAGGGCTCCTTTGGCAGCCTGAAGAGCCGGCATGATGAGGTTACCGACGTCAAATACGTCGGCAGCGAAATCCAAACCGGTGGCGCCTTGGCTCTGGTCAGTGGGGGCGACCAGGTCTATCAGGGCGCCAAACTTCATAGTGGCGGTGACCTGTCATTGGGCAGTGGTGGCAACATCACCTTTGAGGCGGTTAAAGACCTGCACGACGAGAGCCATACCAAAAGCGACAACAACGCGTTCTGGGTCTCGGCCAAAGGTAAAGGCACCACCGACGAGACCTTGCGCCAGAGTGAGCTGACCGCGCAGGGGCAGATGACCATAAAGGCCGTCAACGGCCTGCATATTGACCTCAAGCAGATCGACCAAAACACAGTTTCGCAATCCATTGATGCGATGGTCCAGGCCGATCCGAGTCTGGCCTGGTTAAAAGACGCTGAAAAACGCGGGGACGTGGACTGGCGACAGGTCAAGGAAATCCACGAATCCTTCAAGTACAACACCTCGGGTCTCGGACCCGCATCGAAGGTGATTATCGCGATTCTCATGTCAGCGGTTCTTGGTCCGGCGGGGCTAGGGCTGGGTGGCATAGAGGGGGCGGCAGAGATCAGCTTGGCCACGACGGCTGTGACCAGCCTCATCGATGAGAAAGGCAATCTGGGCAGTGCACTGAAGGACACCTTCAGTTCGGGCAGTTTGAAAAACGCGGCAGTCGCGGGCCTTACCGCCGGGGTATTGAATTATGCCGACAGCAACTGGTTCGGAAATGCAGGGGGTTCCTCCGTCCCTAGCGCCGGACCGCTTCAAAACGCCAATTACTCAAGTGACATGCTCAGTTGGAGTAACGCTGAGCAAGCCTTGCTGCGCAGTGGCGCGCATGCCTTGATCAACAGCGGGATTTCCACTGCAATCAACGGTGGAAGTTTTGGCAAAAATCTGGGTGGCGCGGCCCTGGGCGAGGCCATAAATCTTGGCGCGGCAGCCGGTAATAAAGCCATCGGCGATGTAACGAATGACATCGCGAGCAAACTGGTCATGCACGCGTTGCTTGGTGGTTTGCTATCAAAAGCAGCAGGTCAAGACTTTGCCAGTGGTGTCGTCGCAGGAGGGGTGGCCGAAGGCGTGACGCCGCTGGTCAATGCTGCGTTGTCCAACTACGTCAGCAAGATTTTTGACGCGAATAACCTGAGCGTCCAGGGCAGCCAGGCCAAAATTACCACGGCGCAATTGATCGGTTTGATTTCGGGGGCCATGGCTGGCGGTGATCCTAATATTGGCAGCCTGATCGGTGGAGCGTCGGAGAAGTACAACAGTCAAGGGCACCCACCTATTGATCCTACAGCACTGTTTGGCGATGACGACTCGCCCCAGCAAAATGAATTGACGCCGCTGGCTAAGGCTCAGGCGCAATTGTCGCTGGCAATCTTGAGTGTGATAGCGCCGGAGTTTTTTGCGGAAGGCATGCTTGCCAAGATTGGCGCAATGTTCAGTAAGGCAGAGGAGGGCGTCGGTGCTGGGGCCACGGCTTCCGGTGGTGGAGTGGTTGGTGATATCGTTGATGCGGGGGCAGGTGCGGGTAAGACCGCATTGGAAGAGGTAGGTGAAAGTGCCGGTGCAAAAGAATCCGCGCCTTCGAAAACGGCGGTTCAAGAACTTGAGGTCGACGCCTATAAAAACCTTAAGGCAAGAGAGGTTGTTGGAGATGGTCTAGAACACGACCATATCCCTTCATTTGCTGCGTTGCGCACAGCAAAGGAAGCAGAGTTGGGCCGCCCCCTTACTGAGTTGGAGACCAAGACTCTCTACCAAAACTCTACTGCTGTAGAGGTTCCACGAGATGTACATATTGCAGGTCCGACGTATGGCGGGAAAAATACTCCTGCTCAGATTCAGCAAGATGCTGCGGATCTGTGCGGTGCAGTTTGTCGTGACACAGAAGCTTTGCGGGCAAATCTGAACAGTAGAGGTTATGATTCGAAGTTAGTAGATGAAACTGTTCAAAAAATAGTGGAAAGAAATCGCAATGCGGGGGTTATTAAATAATGAACACTTGGTCGGATTTTGTTCGGGCTCTTGGTCAAGATGAAAGCGGGGGAATAGTCACCGACTTATGTCGAAGAGTCGGAGAGTTGCCAGCCGTTTCGGAAACCCCGGATAACTATAATGACCCGGAAGGTAAGACAAGATTCTATAAGTTTATTAAATCTGGCATAGAGATTGGGTTTCGTTCGGGAAAATTAAATCACATTCATTTTTTTGTGCAGCCTCACGAAGGTTATTCGGCATATAAGGAAGATGTGCGTGGTCGTATAGCTCAAGCATGGCGTGTTGAAGATGTTATTGCAGAGCTAGGCTCGCCTAGCAAAGAGGCGCCAGGTAGAGTCGATATGTTAATCGGCTATGTACAGCAGTGGCTGAAGTATGAGTTTAAGACGTACGCTCTACGCATGGAATTTTCGGAAGATGGAAGCTTGTGGAAAGCGACGCTAATATCAAATTGATCGCTTTAAGCGTAGCAATGGATTAGATGTTTGTGTGATTTTTAGATGGTGCAAAAGAGGCAGGTGCGGCTGGGAAGGTAGTAGACGATATTCCGGCAACATCTCCACTTGCTCGGGATGGTTTGCGCGAAGACTTAGCGGCACAAGCCGGTATTCCTCGAGATATTGCTGGAAATCCTTCCAGTGTTTGGGGGAAATCAATAGATGATATTAAACAGTCGCTCACCATGGATGGCGCAACACTTACACCTAAAGTGAGAGCCAGTTCATCTGGTAATGCCCAGGTCTATACGGTCGAAGGTAGCACTACAGGGATTAAAGAAATTCAGTATAGTCCATCTACTATTGGGGATGATGTTTTGTCAACTCACAAAGGTGAGTACTACAAGCTTACTTATGCTGATGGGAGCAAAGTTAAGGTTGTTGATCCTGTGGCTTACAGACCGACTTTTAGTAGCGGGAGCCCTATTTATGATGCTAATACAAAGTATTTAAACCCTCAGGGGCAGAAAGTGGTATTTAACTCCTCCACCAACACGTGGGTGCCAGAATGACGTCATCTAACGATTTTTCAATATCTTGGGTGGCACCAATCGTGCCATCCGTCTCTCTTGCAGGTATACCGCTGGATGTGAGCGCGGAAGTGCTGGAACGTGTGCTGCTTAAGTATTTGGTTGATGCGTCCAGTCTATTGTACAAGTTTGAAAATTCGCCGGACCTTCTATTGAGAACGCATGGTCTGGATGAGCTTGGAAATGGAGGCTACTCTTTTTCGCTATTTAATGATGCAATTATTAATGGTCTGCTAAAAGGAACTCCAGCTCTATCAATAATGGTTAGAGCGGGAAAGGTTTATGCTGTTAAGGTTTACGATTTTAGCTTTTCTGGGGAGTTTGCACGGGAGTTTGTTTATAAGGGGTTTTTGCCGGCTGGTATTGGCTTGGGTAGTTTGGTTTCGGATCTATTGCCATTTACATCTTTAGAGTTTGATAGTGCTGAAGAGTGGTTCTATACCGATCAAAGCTATGGTGGACTTGAAGTTACCGGCTGGGGGGTTCCTCTAGAAGATCATCCTGATCAAGTTGTTACTGCTTTATGTGTGATATCAGGAGCGATTGCTTAAGTCTAAGGGATCCCTCAGGGTCTGACCCCTATTTCCCCTGGGTAAAACGGCGCTGAAGGACGGTGCCGAGCTTGGTGAGCAGATCGCAGAGCTGGATGCGAAGACGGCGAAGAACTGGAGTACCGACGGCGGTCAAGGTGATTGGGAGGCGACGCAGCTTCCAGATCGGCCGGTAATTCCGAAGCGTGATCCGATCGTTTCGGGTATCCCTGCCATTGGTGAGCTATCTGGTGTCGAGCCAACCGCAGGAGGTTTTGTCAGTTCAGCCAAACTGAATGCGGGAGGGTATGCTATTACCGATCTCACTCCAGCAGAAAAAGCGCTGGCGCAGCAGGTTACAGATGGGCTCGACAAGTCAGGTGCTCTGACCGAAGAACTGGTGGAATCCGTATCACAACGGCAAGGTCTTAAATCTTTAGAGGGTGGCAAGTACGGAAGTAATAACGGATTTGATCATGTGTATATGAGTGCTGATGGTAAATCGGTAATTGTCTTGGATTCGAAACAAATAACTGGGGGGGGTTCGTTTTCTCGTGATGCTAACGAAGTTGTTCAAATGTCTGACTCGTGGGTAGAGAAGGTGCTCGGACGTCTGGATAAAAGCTCCGAGGCTTATAAAGCGGTAGACAAGGCGCGTGAAAATGGTAGTTTAATAAAGGGTGTAGCGGGTGTTGATCGCAGTTCAGGTCAACTAATAATTGCTAAGTTGAAGTGAGAGTGATCAAGTGATTTCTTGGAGTCGATACGGCAAGCTCGAAATTAACGCGACATCTAGAATTGAACACGTAAAAAGCCACCTAGATGGCGGATTTAACTTGGCTGGCTACATTGTCAATATAAATACTGGGCAAGGTGATCCTGTCGCTTGTTTGGATCGCTTGTCTTCTCATGCGTATGCTCAAGCTATAGATGAGTGGTTTGGCAATTCATCATTGGAAAAAATGAAAGCTTGGTTTTTTATAGCAGACAGTCTTCGCCAGTATCGGTATTCACTGAAAACCGACAAAATGAACTTCATGTTGAAGACATTTGATTTTTTGGCTAGCTTGGTTTCTGATAATGAATCCCTGATTAGTTGGTTCTGTAATAACGACGACATCGTTGATACTAAAAGAATTCAGGCCACTACTACCGCAGATTTTGTAGCCTATCAAATTAGATTGGCTGTTAAAGGAGACTTTACTCAGTTGCGCGACCGTTGTGCCAGGATGATTGCGCACCCACCTTCAGGACCGAAGAAGAGATTTATGCTGGACAATGAGTTCTTCATTGCGCTGGCAGAGGGCGATAAATCAAAAATGGAATCTGTTTTGCGCGAGCTGACAACACCAGTCTCAATAAAGAGAAGGTTTGATAGTGAGAACGGTTATTCTGAAGGTCTGATTTCAACTTTTGGTGTCATCTACGCAAAAATTGCCTGGAGACATGGTTATGAAGTCGTCGTCGATACACCATACATCCCATCAGAGTGGTTACCTGTGAAACCCCTAGCTCATTATGATGCTCATTATGAGTTTTTAAAGAGAGAAGTTTGATGGGATATGAATGGATAAAAGGGGACAGAGTCTGAGGAATCCCCACAAACCTACTCCAGTCTCTGAGATTGCCGGCGCACTTCATCGCGCAGCAATAGCTCCATATCCGCCAATTTCGAGCAGGACAATCCGGTGGTGGAGCATCTCAAGTATTCGAGGCCGAGACGCCAGAGTGAGAGCACCAGTTTATGCCTGATGCTGTTGCTCTGGAAGTGACGTGACCGACCTGTCGTTCGAGCAGAGGTTATCCATACATGGAGACCTCAATAAAAATAGGTGCTCACGTGACGAATGTCCTACGACACGGCGCCAGGTCCTATGTGCGCAAGCCGATGGCCATGAAACGCTGATGGTAGAAACGAAAAAATGCGCCCTTCGCGTATATGGGTAAAGCAGATCCGGTCACCACTTCGCCTTTTCAGGCTTCGGCCCGCCTTGCGCGAGCACCCTTTCGGGCCAGGGGACGTTCAAATCTCAACCGGTTAGTCGTCCCCTTTTTTCATTAAAGGCTAAACAATGATTATGCGTTTAGAAATGGTTGAAAAAAGCCTTGTGGAAAAGCTGAAAGTGGCTAGTAAAGAGCAGCGGAGAAGTGCGGTTAAAGTTGCTTGTGAACTTGCTTTTCAGACAAGCTCAGTAGGCGTGCCTGTTGTTGCAGAGTCCCTTGCGCAACTACGATTTGGTAATAAGCTTACGACTGAGCAACTCTCTGAGCTAGATGCTTTGGCTGAAAAGTTAGATGAGCAATATTTTGATTTGCAAGACAGTCTGGATGAGGGGCAGGAATTAGGTATGGAGGCCCTTCAGCTGTTTAGTCAAGCGCGGGCTGTATCGGCGCTGTCCTTAGCTGGTGGAGAAGATTCGCTTATGGCAACGACCGAAGCAATATACGAGGCATCATCAGCCGTTGATGATGGAAGTTGTATTTTTAAAGCCGTACTTTCAATCTTGTCAGAGTCTTAAACGGGAGATTTTTTGCTTCAGCTGATACCCGGCGCATGCTTGCGCCGGCACTTTCAGTGATTGTTGAGCCCTATATGCCCCCTTGTTGTACCCATGGAGAAGAGGACAGATTTATTTATAGTGAACTGATCGCACGCGCCATCGACGCGGTTGCCAACCAGACGCAGCAGGGCGTCCAGACCGTCGACGAGTTGTATGCGATCGGCAGTCGCCCGCAAGGCTTGCTGGGGCAATTCAAAATCTGAGGCTGCCCTGCAGGGATACCGCGCTTATCAGGCGTTGACCGTCACCGCGTTTTGCTTGCGATACAAGATCGTCGTCGCCGTGAACCCGCACAACGCCGCAAACATCAGCCAGTAGGCCGGTGATGCCTTATCGCCGGTTACTTGCACCAAAAGGGTGGATACGGCGGGTGTAAAGCCGCCAAACACTGCAGTCGCCAAGCTGAACGCCAGGGAGAACCCGACGACCCTGACGTTCTGTGGCATCACCTCAGTCAGCGCGGCAACCATTGCGCCGTTGTAAATGCCAAAGAAGAACGAGAAGTACAGCAGCACGCTGAGGAGTCGTTCGAAGCTGGCCGCGGCGGCCAGCCAATGCATGGCGGGGTAAGCGGTGCATAGGCACAACAAAGAGATCGCCAGCAATAACGGGCGCCGGCCGATACGGTCGGAGAGTGTGCCGCCGATGGGCAACCAAATGAAGTTGCTCAGGCCGACGAAGAGCGTGACCACCAGGCTGTCGGTGGTGCTCAGGTTCAGTACGGAACGGCCGAAAGTCGGGGTGTAGACGGTGATCAGGTAGAACGTGGTGGTGGTCATCGACGCCAACAGACCGCCAGCCAGTACCGTGCGCCAGTTGTCGCGCATTGAGCGGAACACTTCATTGGCCGTTGGGTGATGCTTGCGTGCTTTGAACGCCTCGGTTTCCTGCAACGAACGGCGAATGATGAAGATGAACGGGATGATCACGCAGCCGATAAAGAACGGGATGCGCCAGCCCCAGGCAGCTACCTCGGCGGCTGCCATGGACGCGTTGATCGTGTAACCCAGCGCTGCCGCAAGAATGATCGCCACTTGTTGGCTGGCCGATTGCCAACTGGTGTAGAACCCGCAGCGGCCCGGCGTGGCGATTTCAGCCAGGTACACCGAAACGCCCCCCATCTCCGCCCCGGCGGAGAAGCCCTGCAACAGTCGTCCCATCAACACCAATACCGGTGCTGCCACTCCGATGCTGGCGTAGCCGGGCACGAGTGCAATCAATACCGTCCCGGCCGCCATGATCGACAGCGTTACGATCAGGCCCTTGCGCCGTCCCACCTTGTCGATGTACGCCCCCAGCACGATAGCGCCCAGCGGACGCATCAGGAACCCGGAGCCGAATACGGCGAAGGTCATCATCAGCGAAGCGAAGTCGCTGGTGGTAGGAAAGAACGTCTGGGAGATGTAGGTCGCGTAGAACCCGAACAGAAAGAAGTCGAACTGTTCGAGAAAGTTGCCGCTGGTGACCCGCAGGATGGCGCCCAGTTTCGAACCCTTGGACGGGGTGTTTTGTGTTGTTGTTTTCATTATGGCTACCGTGGTGATCAATCTTGTTTTTGGAATGACGGTCTTGACGATCAGTCGCTTGCGGCGTTGATGGGGTTGGGTTGACGTTTTTCGATGGAGTATTTGAGCAGCGCGGCGCTGCGGAAGATGCCGTGGGCGAATTTGCTGTAGGGCATGGTCAGGAAAAAAGCCATGACCAGGCCGAGATGGATCGCCAGCAACAGGCCCAGGGCCATGCTTTCGCGAAACGCCAGGAGTGCCAGGCCGCTGGCGCTGACGAGAAACAGCAGCGCGATGAAGCCGCGATCCATGGGTTTCTGCTGTTCATCGCCGTGTTCGGCGTTGCGCCGCAGGTTCAACCACAAGAGCCCCGCCGGGCCGACCAGCAACCCGAACCCGCCGACGATGCCGAGCATCACCGGCACGCTCAAGACGGGGTAGGGCGCCGACCAGCCCAGCAGGAAATGGTAGAGCGTGGCCACGCCGGTGGCGGCGAAGCACAGCATGAAGCCGTAGAAGGTGAAGTGATGGAAGCGCCGCCGCCACAAGGTGAATCGATCATCGGCGTTATTGCAGCCCTCGCCGTGGCCACCATCCAGGTACTTGAGCGTGGCCACATTGGCGCTCGCTTCCAGGGCCGCCGATGTTGTTTGCTCGCGGGAGGCCTCGACCGGCGAGACATTGCGCCAAAAGCGCCGCACGCCGATCGCCAACGCAAGCACCGCGAAACCAAACACTGCGCCGAACATCAGGGCCAGGGTGTTATGCGGGAAGATCCCGTAGAAATTCCCCCCGGGCATTGCCGTGAACAGATTGCCCATCATCATCAACGTCAGGCAGAGGAACAGCGCCAGCCCCGCGCCGGATGCCAGCGCCAGGGTCAGCCCGTTGCGCCGGTATAACGTGCCCATCGCCTGCGGCCAGGCGTACTCGGCATACGTGTCGAGGCGGACTTTGGCCATGGCCTTGGGCACATTGATCGCAAATTCATGCGGTGCGGCGTACTGGCAGGCATGCAGGCACGCGCCGCAGTTATGGCAAAGGTTCGCCAGGTAATGGATGTCCGCCTGAGAAAATTCCAGGCGTCGGGTCATGGCCGGGAATACCGCGCAGAAGCCCTCGCAATAACGGCAGGCATTGCAGACCGTCATTTGTCGCTGGACTTCGCTTTCATCAAGGTTGAGGACGGGAATCAGCGTGCCCGGCGCCTTGGGATCAAACAGCTGCATGTTGCGGCTCCTGGGATGAACGGGTGATGAAACCGGCCGCGGCGGCGGCTTGCACGCCGGCAATGCGACCGAATGCGGTGCCGATGGCCATGCCGATGCCGGCGGTGTAGCCCTTGCCCAATACGTTGCCAGCCATCATTTCTCCGGCGACGAACAGGTTCGGGCTCGCCTGGCCATTGAAGCGAACGGCGGCGGTAGCGTCGGTGGCGAGGCCTAAATAGGTGAAGGTCACGCCCGGCTTGAGCGGGTAGGCGCAGAAGGGGGGCTTGACCAATGGGCGGGCCCAATGGGTTTTGGCGGGCGTCAAACCTTCGGTGCGGCAATCGTCCAGGGCGGTGTGGTCGAACGTACCGACGCGGCAGGCCGCGTTGTAGGCCTGGATGGTGCTGACAAATGGCGCCACCGGGAGCTTCAGCTGGCGCGCCAGGTCTTCCAGTGAGTTGGCTTTGGTGCCCGGAAACACCGGCGGCATGAACCGACCGATGGCCTGTTGGTCGATGATCGAATAGGCCTGTTGACCGGGCTGCCCCGCGACCAGGCGCCCCCAGATCGCATAGCGCTTGGGCCAGAAATCCTCGCCCTCGTCATAGAAGCGCTCGCCGTCGCGATTGACCACCACGCCCAGCGATACACAATCGATACGCGTGCAGATGCCGCCGTCATACAACGGTGCGCGGGCGTCGATGGCCACCATGTGCGCCTGGGTCGGGTCGCCGATAAAATCGGCGCCCAGTTGCTGCATGCGCCGCAGCAGTACGCCGGTATTGAAGCGCGTGCCGCGAATCAGAAAGTTATCCGAAGGCCACTCGCCACGCTCGTTTTGCCCCCACGCTTCACGCAGCCATTCGCGGTTGGATTCGAACCCGCCCGCCGCCAGCACGCACGTCCTGGCCTGGATCCGTTCGGCGGGCAGACGTTGCCCTTCGGCATCGCGCGCGCTCAGGTGGGCCGCGACAAATGTTCCCCCGTTCAATTCGATGTCGGTCACTTGCGCGTTGTAGCGGATGTTCACGCCCAACCGCTCGGCGCTGCGGTAATACGCATTCACCAACGCCTTACCGCCGCCCATGAAAAACGCGTTGGTGCGCGCGACATGCAGCGCGCCGGACAACGACGGCTGAAAATGCACGCCATGGGCGCGCATCCAGTCACGGCAGTTCGATGAGGCGCGGATGACCAGACGAGCGAGCTTCTCGTTGGTCATCCCGCCGGTGACTTTCAGCAGATCCTGCCAATACTCCTCTTCGGGGTAGGCCTCGACCAATACATCCTGGGGCGCGTCGTGCATGCAGCGCAGGTTGCGGGTGTGTTGCGAGTTGCCGCCGCGCCAGGCTTTGGGCGCGCCTTCAAGCAACATCACGCTGGCGCCGGCCTCTCGGGCCATTAACGCCGCGCACAAGGCGGCATTGCCGCCGCCAATGACTAATACGTCGATCATCATCACTCCTCGATCGCGAGGAGGCGTGAACGAAGGGCTCCTCGCGAGTGGCGAGACCTTAGGGCAGCGAGCGTTGGGTCGAAAGGCGCGTTAGTGGTTGGGGTGTTTAGTTTTCGTAAAGGCTTTGCGGGTTGCCGCTGGCCCTGAAGCGCGGGCGAGGGCGGCTGGAGATCAGGGCGTGATGTCTTCGATCCACGAGGCGCCCGGCCATTGATGATCGATCACCAACTGCCGCGCCACATCGGTGATGACCAGCCGCGCCGCGAGTGCCGCGGGCGCCAGCTCATCATCCGGCAGTGTCGCCAACAGGTTTCGCCGGCCGACATGAGCATCGGCGATTTCCACCACCGAAAGCCCCGACTCGCCTTTAAGCGCCACCGCCGCGCCGGGCTGGATGGTGGCGGCGTGGCCGGCGCGTACAGCGTTCATCAACACGGCCAGGCCATCCACCTCCATGATGATGTTGGGCGTCAACCCCGACCGCTCGAACGCCGCCATCAGCGTTGAGCGCAAACCGTGTTGCGCACTCGGCATCACCAGTGGCAGTTGCCCCAGGTCCGCCATTTGCACAGAGCTTCCTTGCGGGGCATCCGGCAAGTGTGGCGAGCAGATGACAAACAGTTTCTCGTCAAGCAGCGGCGTCACGCTCCAGCGCTTGCCCCCTTCAAGTTGAAACAAAATGGCCAGATCGATCTGGCGGGCATTGAGTTGCGTGGCCAGATGCCCGGACAGCATCTCGATCAGGTGCAACTGAATATCCGGATACCGCGCGCGCATCGCATTGATCAAGGGCAGGGCAAGCACCGTGGCCGTGGTGGGCGGCAAGCCCACGGTGACATACCCGCTCATCCGCCCACGGTGTGCCGCCAGGATCGCATTCTCGGCTTGCCTCAAGCACAACTGCGCATGGTGCAGGAACGCCATGCCGGCCGGGGTCGGTGTGACGCCGGTGGTCGTGCGGTTCAGCAGGCGGGTCGAGAGTTCGCTTTCGAGTTTGGCGATCTGCTGGCTCAGCGCCGACACGCCCACGTCCAGCTCAAGGGCTGCGCGGCCCAGGCTGCCGTGTTCGACAATGTTGACGAAATAGCGCAGTTGTCTTAATTCCAAGCGTTACTGCTCCACTTCAAATGAGTACCTGCCTGTGTAACGGTGGGTCGGGGAACGTCAGCCACCACGCACCGAGCGGGCGAGGCGGCGCGTGGTCAGCCTGAGAGGTAACGCGTCGGCCGTCAACTTCCAGCGTTGGGTTCGCTGCTGGCCGGCGTTGTTGGCGTGCGCCAATTCATAACATGCGGCGCAGCACGTCGCTACGAGGGTCTTTGTCGTAGAAGCGGTGCTTGAGCGCACCGGCGATGTGCAACAGGATCAGCCCGAGCAAGGTATACGCAAGTACCTTGTGCAGCCACTGGAAGACGACGAACCAGTCGTCATTTTTCGCCAGCAGCTCCGGCAGGTTGATCCCGAAAAAGAACACCCCGTCGCTCATCGTGTAGGTGCTCGACATCGAGTAACCCATCAGCGGCACGATCACGAGCAGCGCATACATCACGCGTTGCGCCAGTCTCGACACAAACCGCTCATGCTTCGCCAGCGTTCCCGGCGGCTGTGGCAGCCTGGGGCTGTGCAACCGCAGGGCGATCTGAACCAGCACCACCAGGAACGTCAGCACCCCGAAGGACTTGTGCCAGGGGTAATAGAGCTCGAACTTGCTTGCCACTTCGTCAGGCATGCCGGTCATATGCCAGCCGGCCCAGAGCAGGCCGGCGACGAGTGCGGCGCGCAGCCAATGCAACATGCGCAGGGACGTCGGATACCGATCGGTGCTCTGTTCGTCAGTCGGGTTCATCGTGGTCTCTCCATGGGTATCAAAGGCCTCAGCGGCGGCGGGGCGGTCAGGCCCGGTTTTTTTCAGGTGGGCAGCAGCACGGTGATGACCTTCTCCTCGGTGTAGGCCATCGCGCCGCCGAAACCGCCCTCGCGTCCGATGCCACTGGTCTTGACACCGCCCCAGGGCAGGTTGGCATCCAGCGGGCTCCAGCAGTTGACACCCACGGCGCCGACCTTCACCGCCGCGGCCACGCGATGCGCGCGCGCCAGGTCGGTGGTCCACACCGTGGCGGCCAGGCCGTAGGTGGAATCGTTGGCCAGTGCGACAGCCTCGTCTTCGCTGTCGAACGTGATCACGGTGCCGACGGGGCCGAAGATTTCGTCGCGGGCGATCGCCATCTCGTTGTTGGCGTTGGCGAAGATCGTCGGCCGGACAAACCAGCCGCGCTCAGGCGTCGAAACGCCACCGGCCAGCAGAGACGCGCCTTGTTCGATGCCCAGTTGGATGTAGCGGTTGACGCGATCGAATTGCGCTTTCTTGGCCACCGGGCCCATCTGTACGCCGGGTTCCCGAGGGTCGCCGACCTTGACCGCTCGCGCCGCCTCGGCCAGCGCTGCGGCGAAACGCTCGGCAATGCCGCGCTGCACCAAAATGCGCGAGCCGGCGGCACAGACCTGGCCCTGGTTGGCGAACAACCCGAGGGCACAACCGCGCAGCGCGTCGTCAAAGGGTGCGTCGTCGAAGACGATCTGCGGGCTCTTGCCGCCCAGCTCCAATGCCACGTGCTTGAACAACACGCCCGCGGTGCGCTGGATCTCGCGTCCCGCCTCGGGGCTGCCGGTGAAGCTGATCTTGGCGACGTGCGGGTGTTCGCACAACGCACGGCCCACCTCGGCGCCGTAGCCGGTGACCACGTTGATCACGCCATCGGGGAAACCCGCTTCCTGAGCCAGCGCGGCCAGGTGCAGGGCGGACTGCGGCGTTTCTTCCGAAGGCTTGATGACCACGGTGCAGCCGGCGGCGAGCAACGCCGCGAGTTTCCAGACGGTGATCATCAGCGGCGAGTTCCAGGGCACGATCGCACCGACTACGCCCACCGGCTCGCGGACCGTGTACGAGAGCGTCTTGGTGCCGAAGTAGCCGCCAGTGGGAATGGTGCGCCCCTCCAACTGGTTGGCCCAGCCGGCGGCGGCACGCAGGTTGGCGACCGCGTTGGGGACGTCCAGCCGGCGCGGTTCGAGCGGCGAACGGCCGATGGCGTCGGCGTCCAGGTCGGCCAGCACGTCGGTGTCACGCTCTACCAGGTCTGCCAGTTTCACCAGCAGCCGCCCACGCTGGGCGCCATCGAGCTGGCGCCAGGCGCCATGTTCGAGTTGGCGCTGCGCGGCGGCTACGGCGCGATCCACGTCTTCGGCCGTGCCGCGTGCGCAACTGCCGTACACCTGTTCTGTCACGGGGTTGACCAGGGCAATGCGCCGGCCGTCGGAGGCTTCGACGCCAGTGCCGGCGATGAAGTGATTCAAATGTTCAGTCATGTTTGAGGCCTAAGTGATGGAGGACCGGTGTGAACCGCTCAAGCCTTGAAGGAGGCCAGTGCCTCGCGGGGCATCCGCGCAGTGCAAGGATTCAGGTATGCCGATCATCCCTATGGCGCGCCGCTTGCCGTTAGCCCGAATTGGCACTTGAGACGGCTGCCGTGAGCGCGCCGCCCCGCGAATTGAGGCGTGCACAAAGGAATGTGCAGGTTTTGCGCTATGTGCGAATATCGCCGGGAAGAATGCTCAAAAAAAAAGAATATTGGCAGAGGCTTTCGGCACCATGAAAAACCCGCTCATCAGCCACTTTCAAGACATCCATGTGCATGCGGCCACCATCGAGGAATGGAGCCAGGACTACAGTCAATTAACCGCGGGTTCGGCTGAGAGTTCGCTCATGCAACTGTCGACTGCCGGTTGCCATGTGTTTCGCGAGCAGATCAACCAGCGCGTCGTGCAACACGGCGCGGCGCCGCGAGGCAAGATGTGTTTTGCGGTGCCGATCACCGTGCCGGGTTCGGTTCGGATGCAGGGGCGGGAGGTGGACGACAGCAGCCTGTTCTTCCTTCACGGTGGCGAGGAGTTCATGTTCCATATGCCGATGGGCATGGAGTTGTTGTCCATCACGTTCGAGCGTGAATTGTTCGAGCAGGCACTGGCGCAAACGGCGTCGGCGAAGGAGGTCGGCCAGTTGCTGCGTCAGCCGGTGATCAGGGTGTCCACGCAGCGCGTTGCCGGCGCTCGTCGGCGCTTGCTGGCGATGTTCTCCCAGGCCCTGATGCACGAAGCGCTCGACAGCACGCGAGACCGCGAGCGGGAGCAGGCGTTGGAACAGGCCATGCTTGGCGAGCTGCTGCAACTCTTGACCGACCCGGCCTGTGACAAGCAGCAACGCAGCCCAAGTTCCACGGGCAGTTTCATCGTCGAGAAATGCCACCGTCTGGCGACGGCGCAGTTGAACAGCGTGCCCAGCGTGAACGACTTGTGCCAGCGCCTGCAAGTCAGTCGGCGCACCGTGCAGAACAGCTTTCGCGCGGTCGCCGAGACCACGCCCCTGAACTACCTGCGCTCCGTGAGGCTCAACGGTGTGCGCCGGACCTTGATGTCCACCCGCGCGTCGGAGCTCTCGATCGGCGATATCGCTGCCCAATGGGGCTTCTATCACCTCAGCCATTTCGCCGCGGAGTACCACGCGCTGTTCGCCGAGTTGCCGTCGCACACCGCACGTGCCGCCATCGCCGTCTGCGCGCGGGCCTGACGATCCAGTTGTTACGGTGCTGCCGATCTGCTCACGGATAGTGCATGGACTGTCCTCTTTAGTAGCACATCGTCTGGACGGGATCGGATGGGCGACTGCGAAGTATCCGACGACTACATCTAAATCAATCACTTAAGTCGACAGGCCAGAACCTGGCACGCCTCGTGCATTTTTGAATTTATGGATAATTGGATACAAAAATGCAAAGGTACCGCCGAATGCAATTTGCCCCCGCTTACGTTGACCGTCAGCCCCTGACTGCCGAGGAAGAGGCCTACAACTTCCTGCTCAATGCCATTTGCGGCGGCCGCTACCGCAAGGGCGACCGCCTGATTGCCGAAGACATCGCCAGTGAAATCGGTATGAGCCGCATGCCGGTGCGTGAAGCGTTCCGCCGCCTGGATGCCCAGGGCCTGGTGACCTTGCGCCCCAACCGCGGCGCCATCGTCGGCGGCCTGGATATCGATGAGCTGCACGAAGTCTTCGAGATGCGCAGCGCCCTCGAAGGCCTGGCGGTGCGTGTTGCGGTCGGTCGTATCGGCGAGCGCCAACTGGCGGCCCTGGAGCGCTTGCTGGACGAAATGGACGACTACCGCGACGAAAGCGCCGTGTGGGTCAGCCGGCACCGCGCGTTCCATGAATACCTGTGCAGCCTCAGCGGCCGGCCGCGGCTGATGAAGCAGATTTCGGCGTTGTACTCACTGGTCGAGGCGCCCATGCGCTTGTGGTTGCAACACGGTGAGAAACCCCTCAGCGCGCGCCAGGAACACGCGGTGATCCTCGACGCCATCCGTGCCGGTGACGCGGCGCGCGCCGAAGCCGTGGTGCGCGAGCACATCGAAGGCACCGTGCCGGCGCTGATTCAATTCCTGCAATCGGAACAATAGAAGCGGGCCCAAGCCCGCCTGTGTGTTGACGTTGAGTCCTGCCCCCGTTATTCAACGAACTGGAGTGTCTGGTCATGCATAAACGCCGCGCCTTGCTGGTGGCTCTCTCTCTCGGCCTCTGTACCCCATGGGCCTTCGCTGCGCCCCAGGTGCCGGAGCGTCTGCAGAAAGTCGATAAGCTCATCTACTGCTCGGGGATGGATTCACCGCCCCTGGTGTCCTTCGACGAAACCCAGAAACCGCGCGGGCTCACCGTCGACCTCGGCGTGGAAATCGCCAAGCGCCTGGGCGACAAACAGGTGCAATGGCGGGTGATTCCGTTCTCCGGGCTGGTGCCGGCGTTGCTCGCCCAGCAGTGCGACATGATTGTCGATCAACTGTTCGACAAGCCCGAACGGCGACAGGTGATCGACATCGTCAACTACATGTATTCCAGCCAGTCGGTGGTGGTGCCCAAGGGCAACCCCAAGGGCATCAAGACCCTGGATGACCTGTCCGCGCACAAAGTGGCAGTGCTCAACGGTTCCACCATCAAGACCCTGTTGGACACCCACAACGACAGCCTGACCAAGGCCGGCAAGCCACCGATGAAGCTGGTGGTCTACAACACCGACACCGACGCGTTCCAGGCCCTGCGCATCAGCCAGGTCGACGCCTACGGCACCACCGTGGAAACCTCCGGTTACTACGCGGCCATGGCCCCGGACCTGTTCCAGGAAGGCGTGCCGGCGTTCAGTCGCATCCTCACTGGCCTGGGCATGCGCAAGGACGACCCGCAACTGACCGCCGCCGTGCAGCAGATCATCAGCGACATGCGCAGCGATGGCAGCTACGTGCGGTTGCTGGACAAATGGCATGTCAGCAGCGACACACTCGACTGAGGCAAACCTGCGATGAATTTCAATTGGGATGTGTTCTGGCAGTACCTGCTACAGCCCAGCGGGGTGTACCTCACCGGGCTCTGGTTGACCTGCCTGATCAGCGTGCTGGCGATGCTGCTCGGCTGCGTACTGGGGCTGGCGGCGGCGCTGTTGCGCTTGTCGAAGAACCCGCTGTTGCACCTGCCGGTGCGCTTTTATGTGTGGTTGATGCGCGGTACGCCGTTGCTGGTGCAGATCGTGTTTCTGTACACCGCATTGGCGGCGGGCGGGATTTTCCGCTTCGAGGACATCGAGCTGTTCGGCCTGATCGTGCCCGGCAATATCCAGGCGGCCATCATCGCCCTGGGCCTCAACGAAGGCGCGTACATGGCCGAGATCATCCGTGCCGGTATCGGCGCGGTGGACAAGGGCCAATACGAAGCCGGGCGTTCCCTGGGCATGGGCTTCGCCAAGCTAATGCGGCGCATCGTGCTGCCCCAGGCCTTCCGGGTGATCGTGCCGCCGCTGGGCAATGAGTTCAACGTGATGCTCAAGAACACCACCCTGGTCAGCGTGATCGGTGTGCAGGAGCTGCTGCTCAGTACGCAGATGATCACCTCGGCGACCTTCCGCGTATTTGAGCTGTACCTGGTGGTCGCCCTCTACTTCTTGACGCTGACGACACTGTGGGGCTTTTTCCAACGCTGGCTGGAGACGCGCTTCAGCCAGTCCGACCGGCCCACCGCGCCGCCGACGGCGTCCAGCCGCCTGTTCGGGCGCAGCACCCTGAAACTGCTGAGGGGACGTTAACCATGGCGCACCAAAGTGAAGAACTGATCATCGAAGCGCTGGATATCCACAAGTCGTTCGGTACATTGCCGATTCTCAAGGGCATCTCGCTGCAAGTACGCCGTGGCGAAGTGGTGGTGCTGATCGGCGCCTCCGGCTCCGGCAAGACCACCTTTATCCGCTGCATCAACCTGCTGGAAGACATCCAGGGCGGGCGCATCCGCGTCAACGGTCGCGCCATGGGTTATCGCGAGCGCAGCGACGGCAGCCTGGTGCGCGATTCAGAGCGCAACATCGCCCGTCAGCGCCGCGACATCGGCATGGTGTTCCAGCGTTTCAACCTGTTCCCGCACATGACCGCGTTGGAAAACATCATCGAAGCGCCGATCCAGGTGCTCGGCACGCCGCGTGCGCAAGCGCTGGAACAGGCCCGTGGCCTGCTGGCGCGGGTCGGCCTGGCGGACAAGGCCAGCCATTACCCGTCGATGCTCTCCGGCGGCCAGCAGCAACGGGTGGCGATCGCCCGCGCGCTGGCGATGAAGCCCCAGGCGATGCTGTTCGACGAACCCACCAGCGCCCTCGACCCGGAAACCGTCGGCGAAGTGCTGCAGGTGATGAAGGAACTGGCCGAGGAGGGCATGACCATGGTGGTGGTCACCCATGAGATGGGCTTCGCCCGTGAAGTGGCCGACCGCGTGGTGGTGCTCGACCAGGGCGAACTGATCGAGCAGGGCCCGCCGGAACAGATCTTCAGCCACCCCAGCCATCCGCGTACCCGAGCCTTTCTCAGCCGCGTGTTATGACTTTTTTTGAAGAGCCTTTGCCATGTTGAAATTTTCTGCTCACGAGTACCCTTATCCGTCGCAACGCCAAAGCGTCTTCGCCCGTCGCGGCATGGTCGCGGCGTCCCAACCGCTGGCCGCCCAGGCCGGGATCGAGATCATGCAAAAGGGCGGTAATGCCATCGATGCCGCCATCGCCACGGCGGCGGCGCTCACCGTGGTGGAACCCACCGGCTGCGGCCTGGGCGGCGATGCCTTTGCCCTGGTGTGGTGCAAGGGCCAGTTGCACGGCCTGAACGGCAACGGCCACGCGCCGGCCGCCTTGAACATCGAGGCGGTCAAGGCGGCGGGCCATGAGCGGATGCCGCTGTACGGCTGGACACCGGTCACCGTGCCCGGTTGTCCATCGGCCTGGGCGGAGCTGTCGCAACGCTTCGGCAAGTTGCCCTTTGCCGAACTGCTGCAACCGGCGATCAGCCTGGCGCGCGACGGTTTCCCCGTGTCGCCGGTGGTCGCCCATCAATGGCAGATCGCCCTGAATGAATTCAGCCCCCATCGCGACGCGGTGCTGGACGCCTGGTTCGACACGTTCCTGATCGACGGGCGCGCACCACAGGCCGGGCAGATCTTCCGCAACCCGGCCCAGGCCCACACGCTGGAAGAACTCGCCGCGACCCGCTGCGAAAGCCTCTATCGCGGCGCCTTGGCCGAGCGCCTTGACGCGCACTCCCGCGCCAGCGGCGGTTACCTGCGCGCCAGCGACCTCAAGGATTACCGCGCGCAGTGGGTGGCGCCGATCCATATCAATTATCGCGGCGTGGACGTCTGGGAAATTCCGCCGAGCGGGCAGGGGCTGGTAGCGTTGATGACGCTGAAGATCCTTGAAGGCTTCAGCTTCGATCACCGCGACAGCCAACAGACCTGGCACCGTCAGTTGGAAGCGATGAAGCTCGCCTACAGCGACGGCCTGCACTACATCACCGACCCCCAGCATATGCGTGTGGCGGTGGCCGATCTGCTGAGCGACGCCTACAGCACGCGCCGCCGCAGCCAGATCGGTGAACAGGCGCAGCCGCCCGCGCCCGGCGACCCCCACGCCAGCGGCACGGTATACCTGGCCACGGCGGACGCCGAAGGCAATATGGTTTCGTTCATCCAGAGTAACTACCACGGCTTCGGCTCCGGCGTGGTGCTGCCCGACAGCGGCATCGCCCTGCAGAATCGCGGGCAGGAATTCAGCCTCGATCCGGCCCACGCCAACAGCCTGGCCGCGGGCAAGAAAACCTTCCACACCATCATCCCGGGCTTTCTCACCAAGGACGGCCAGGCTCTCGGACCGTTCGGCGTGATGGGCGGCTACATGCAGCCCCAGGGCCATGTGCAGATGGTGATGAACCTGGTGGACTTCGGCCTCAACCCCCAGGCGGCCCTGGACGCACCGCGCTGGCAATGGCTGGGCGACATGAAGGTCGGCATCGAACACGGCGCTTCGCGGGACTTGGTCAATGCATTGGCGCGGCGCGGGCATAAGGTGCAGACCGACAGCGACCTGACCGACTACGGGCGTGGGCAGATCATTCTGCGCGACCCGGTCAGCGGCGTGCTGTGCGGGGGGACCGAGCCGCGGACGGATTCGCATATCGCCGTGTGGTGAGCCGCTGATCGAGCCCAAGGGCGCGGTTTCACTGCGCCTGCCGGCTCAGCTTGACCAGCAGTGCGGCCATCAACAGCAGTATCGCCATCGTCACCAGCACGACCACGAAGCCTGCATCAAACGCCGAACGGGCGAACGCCGTCAGCATGGCGGCGCCCTCGGGTGACAAGGTCTCTGCGACTTTCAGCGCGTCGTCGAGGCTCTCGAATGTCATGGGGTTTCGGCTCAGCCATGACGGGATCATCAAGCCTGTCGAGTACGCGTAGATCGCTGACAAGAGGCTGCCTGCCAGTGTCACGCCCACCGCACCGCCCAGTTCGAACGAGACTTCCTCAAGGGAGGCGGCCATGCCGGCCTTGTCGGCGGGTACGCTGAGCATGATAGTGCTCGACGCCGCAGTCAGTGCCGCCCCCATGGTCAGGCCCAGCAGCGCCAGGCTGACGATTTGCAGCGGCACTGCGGCGTTGTACAGCGACACATAGGCCAGCATCGCGGCGGCTGACAGCAGCAATGTCCAGAACAGCATGCGTTGGTTGCCCAGGCGCGGCAGGTAGTAGCCGGCAAGCGGGCCGGCGACGAAGGAACCCAGTGGCAGCGGCAGGATGAACAGCGCCGCGTCCAGCGGCGACAGGCCCAGCACCAGCTGCAGGCGCTGGCTGAACACCAGTTCCATGCCAATCAAGGCTGCGGCGGACACGAGCGCTGCAATCACGGCATTTCTGAATCCGGGCGTGCTGAACAACGACAGATCGAGCATCGGTTGCGTCGCTCGGCGTTGGCGCCGAATGAACAGTGTGAGGCAGAGCGCACCGAGCACGACCGCCACCAGCATGGCGTCGAAGGAGGGCACCCGTTTGCCGAGTTCCTTGACGGCATACGCCATGCTGATCAACCCGATCATCACCTGCAGCGAACCCAGCCAATCCCAACGTCGTTCGGGGTTTCCCGGGTGGTCGGGGATCAACAGCACGCCGACGAGCAACGCCAGCAGCACAATCGGCACGTTGATCAGAAACACCGAGCCCCACCAGAAATGCTCCAGCAACAGGCCACCCACCACCGGCCCGAACGCCGCGCCCCCCGAGGCCACCGAGGCCCAGATCCCGAACGCCATGGCCTGTTCGCGCTCGTCGGTGAACGTCAACCGGACCAGGGCCAATGTGGCGGGCATCATCATCGCTGCGCCGACCGCCAGGAACCCCCGCGCGCCGATCAATACGCTGGCCGAAGGCGAGAAGGCTGCGATCAGCGAGCACAGCCCAAATACACTCAACCCCCCGATAAATAGCCGTTTATGCCCCAGGCGGTCGCCGAGCGTGCCCATGCCCAGCAACAGCCCGGCGGCGATCAGCGCATAGATATTGATGATCCACAGTTTCTGCGACGCCGTCGCACCGAGCTCGCGCGTCAGTGTCGGCAACGCGGTGTACAGCACGGTCATGTCAATCACGATGAGCAGCAATGCGCTGGAAATAATGGCCAGGATCAACCAGCGTCGCGAAGCGGTCATGGGCAGGGCTCGATGGGTAAGGTGTCGAAGGCCGGCCACTGTAGCTCAGTTGCGCTGCATTGCCCCTCACACACGGAAATGGCCCACCAGGTTCTGCTGATGGTTGGCCATTTCATGCAGTGAGTCACTGGCCCTGGAGGCCTCGTTCATGCGCGTGGTGAGTGTTTCGCTGATGCCACGGATGTCACTGACACGCTGGCTGATATCGTCCACGACGGTGCTTTGTTCCAGGGCGGCGCTGGCGATCTGTTGGTTCATCTGCTCGATCACGTCCACGGCCTGGGAGATGTTCTGCAGCGCCGCACGCGTCTGTTGCACCTGGATCACGCTGCTGCCGGCTTGTTCGCGACTCAGTTGAGTGCTGTGTACCACCTCCTGGCTCAGCTGTTGCAACCTCTCGATCACGTTGCGCACCTGCTCGACCGAACTCTGGGTGTTGCTGGCCAGGTGCCTGACTTCATCGGCCACCACCGCAAAACCGCGCCCTTGTTCGCCCGCTCTGGCCGCTTCGATGGCCGCGTTCAAGGCCAGCAGGTTGGTCTGTTGAGCGAGGGTGCAGATCACGTCCAGCACCTGGCTGATCTGGCTGCTGCTGTCGGCGAGGGCGTGTACCTGCTTGAGTGTGGCGTCCAGGCGCTGGTCGAGGTGTTCGATGTTGTGTACGGCGCTGGCGAAGACGGCCTGACCGGAGCGGCTCGCGCTTTCCGCGGCGCTCGCGGCGTCGGCGGCAGAGTGCGAGTGGCGCGCCACTTCCTGGGCACTGGCGCTCATTTCATGCAGCGCAGTCGCCGCCAGTTCCACTTCACGGTACTGGCGCTGCATGCCTGCGCTGACCTCCCGGGCAATGCCCGAGGACGTGTCGGCACTGGTGCGCGTGTCCCACGAGGCGGATTGGATGTCGCGGATGATCGGCTGCAATTTGTCCAGGAAACGGTTGAAACCGTTGCTCAGTGCGCCCAGCTCATCGTGGCGAGCCACCGGCAGGCGTTGGGTGAGATCACCGTCGCCATCGACAATCGCATCGAGCAGGCTGGCCACCTTCAGCAGCGGGCGCGTCACGCCGTAGGCCGCCAGCCAGATCAGCAGCATGCCCAGGCAACTGGCGAGCAAACCGAGGCCCAGGTTGAGCCAATTGGCCTGGCGGCGTTGGGCATCCAGTTCGCTCTGCATCTGCCGAACGGGGGCCTGCGCCACGGCTTGCGGCACCTTCAACTGCAACGTCCACGGTGGGCTGCCCGCCACGGTCTGGACGGACTGACTGATGTCGATGCTGGCGCCCGAGACCTCGCCACTGCGCCCGGCCACCTGGCCCGAGTTTGCGACTATGCTGACTGCGCTGGCGCCCTGGTACAGATCCTGGCGCAGGTTGGCCGCGAGTTTCTGCAGGGTGTCGAGGCCGATGTCCATGCCGACCACGCCGATCGTCGTGCCGTTGGCGATCAGTGGAATCGAAATGCTGCTCATCAGGACTTTGCGGCCCTCCACCTCGCTTTCATAGGGCGCCACCACACAGGTGCGGCCCTGGGCCTGCGGGCAGACGTACCAGGCGTTTTCCGGCTCACTGCCCGCCGGCGCATGGTTGGCGGTGATTTGCGGCTCGGTGAGTACTTCCTGGACCAACTGCCCCGGTTGGCTCTGCGACCAATACAGCGCGAACCGGCCTGTTTCGTTGCCTGCCAACGCACGTTGCGCGGTGAACTGCGCGTCGGCACCTGCCAGCGCATCGGGCAGCAACACCACGTACAGGCCGAGCACTTTGTCGCGCTTGAGCAGTGTCTGGCGAGTAATGTTCACCAGTGTCTCGCGCAGTTGTGTCGCCGAGAGGTGGCCATTGAGGGTTTGTTCGCGCAGTTGCAGGACCTGTTGCGCGAAGCCTTCGCCATACAGCGCCGTCTCATTGAAAAACCGCGCAACCTGCTGACCGTGGGCAACCGCCTGGGCCTGCAAGTGCTCCGTGGCCGCTTGCGCCAGCAACTGAGTGCTGCGTGCCTTGAGCAGTTCTGCACTTTGTTGATTCTGGTACAGCGAGGCGCCGGTCAATGCGGCGACAACGGCCAGCAGGCACAGCCCGCTCAGGAGTGTGATGCGCCATTGAATAGTCAGGTGAGCAAAAGGCATGGCTGGGAGTTCCTGCGCGTGAGGGCTCTATGGGCTGTAATAGCCTGGTGGGCGCCGTCGTTTCTTATTGTTGCTAGCCGACATCCGGGCATAGCACGGCGACCCTAGAGTGCAGGGATGAACATCCGGAGGGTTATCCCAAATCGGCGGGGAACGGTGCTGGACGCTGAACTGTTTTGGGGCGGTGCAGGCGATGCTACCGATTTGGGATAGCGAGGGGTTTGTAGGGGGGCATAGGATCGAATACAGCGTGCAAGCCAAAAAATAAAAGCGCTACCCGGTGCCGATAGAGCCTTGATCGGAGCCACCCCACAGCGACTGCCTCATACAATAAGGTCAATAACATGAGTGTATCTATTCAGGTCAACAGCTCCACGGAGTTGAAGCGAGGCGCCCTGGGTGTCGGCTTCATCATCTTTTTCGTGGTTTCGGCGGCGAGTCCGCTCAGTGTCATCGCCGGCGGTTTTCCGATTGGCATCATGCTGGGTAACGGTGCCGG
Organism: Pseudomonas sp. Y39-6; assembly: GCF_023651955.1. Classification (NCBI taxonomy): domain Bacteria; kingdom Pseudomonadati; phylum Pseudomonadota; class Gammaproteobacteria; order Pseudomonadales; family Pseudomonadaceae; genus Pseudomonas; species Pseudomonas sp. Y39-6. Next base: position 2,322,625 of record NZ_CP069594.1, read on the forward strand.
CACCCCGGCGTTGCTGCTTCTCGCCTTGCTGGTGCTATTGGCGTTCTCGGTGGGTTACACCACCATGTCCCGGCACCTCACCAACGCTGGCGGTTTCTATGCCTTCACCTCGCGTGGCCTGGGCGGTTTGGCCGGGGGCTCGGCGGCGGTGTTGGCGATGTTTGCCTATAACATTCTCCAGATCGCCCTGTATGGCATGTTCGGCGGCGTGGTCAGCGGCACCATGGAGAGCGTGGTTGGCCTGGTGTTGCCGTGGTGGTCGTATTCGCTGATGGCGATGGCCAGTATTGCGGTCCTCGGTTATCGCAAGATTGATCTGTCGGCCCGGGTATTGTCGGTCGTGGTGATCGCCGAGTACCTGGCGATCCTCACCCTCGACTTCGCCATTCTCAAGAGCGGTGGCGACAGCGGCGTCAATCTCGACGCATTCAGCAGCCAGCATGTGTTCAGCGGTACGCCGTCGATCGGCCTGCTGTTCTGCTTCGCCGCCTTCATCGGCTTCGAGGCCACGACGATCTACGGCGAGGAAGCGAAAAACCCGCAGCGCACCATTCCGATTGCCACCTACTGTTCGGTGCTGTTGATCGGTGGGTTCTATGCGCTGTCGGTCTGGGCGATGGTGGTGGGCGTGGGCGCGGACAAGATCGTGCCGATGCTGCAGGCATTACAGGACCCCACGACCTTTATCTACGGCATGTCCGATCACTTCGTCGGGCCTTACCTGACCCAGATCATCCGCGTGCTGTTCATGGTCAGTATCTACGCCGGGTTGTTGGCATTCCATAACGCCGCCGCGCGCTACTTCTACGCGATCGGCCGCGACGGCCTGCTGCACAGTCTGCTGGGCACCACGCACCGCGTGCATCAGAGCCCGCATATGGGCTCGGCCTTGCAGAGCCTGATCGCGGCAGTGGTGGTGCTGATCTTCGCCGCCTTGGATGCGGACCCGATCCTGCAACTGTTCGCCTGGTTCTCCAACCTCGCCACCCTGTGCGTGATTTTGTTGATGGCGATGACCTCGGTCGCGGTGTGTGTGTATTTTCACCGGCATCCGGAGCTCAACGTCAGCGTTTTGCGCGGGCGCATTCTGCCGGGGATCTCCTGCCTGGCATTACTGATGGTGCTGGTACTGGCGGTGGCGCATTTCGATGTGCTCACGGGCGCCAGCAAGCTGTTGTCGTACAGCCTGTGCGCCGTCATCCCCCTGGCCCTGCTCGGCGGCATCTTTCTCGCCGCGCGCTTGCGCAAGGTATCGCCCCAGCGGTTCCTGGCGTTGGGCAGCCACAAGCTCTAAGGCATCAACCCGGTACAACTCTACTGCGAACTGTGCGCTTGTCGGTGTCCGACAAGGCGTGCCTGCGTTAAAGGAAAATTGCACATGCACCATTACACGATGCTGATCAACGGGGTTCAGGTTGCCGGTGAAAACGGGCAGTTTGACGTGATCAACCCAGCCACCGGCACCGCATTCGCACAGTGCCCGGCCGGTTCCCTGGCGCAACTGGACCAGGCGGTGGCGGCTGCCCAGGCGGCCTTCAAGACGTGGCGGCACAGCACTCACGCGCTGCGTTGCGAGCGCCTGCTGGCGATTGCCGAGGCGATCGAACAGGATGCCGACGCCCTGGCCCGGTTGATCGTTCTCGAACAGGGCAAACCGCTGGAGCTGGCGTTGTCCGAAGTCATGGGCGCCGCCGCGTGGACCCGCTATGCCGCCGCGCAACAGATCCCCGTGGAACTGGTGGAAGAAACCCCCACCCAGCGTGTCGAGTTGCACCGCAAGCCGCTGGGCGTGGTGGCTTCCATCACACCGTGGAACTGGCCGGTGATGATTGCCGTGTGGCACATCATGCCGGCGTTGCGTGCCGGCAATTGCGTGATCAGCAAACCCTCGAGCCTGACGCCATTGAGCACCTTGCGCCTGGTGGACATCATCGCTCGGCATCTGCCCCACGGGGTGATCAATTGCGTGACCGGTGAGCAAGGTTTCGGCAGCGCGATCACCTCCCACCCCGGTATCCAGAAGATCGTCTTCACCGGCTCGACCGCCACCGGGCAAAGCGTGATGCGCGGCGCTGCCGGCAACCTCAAGCGATTGACCCTCGAACTGGGCGGCAACGATGCCGCCATCGTACTGCCGGGCACGCCGGTGGAAGAGGTCGCCGAAGCGATTTTCCAGGCAGCGTTCCTCAACATGGGCCAGACCTGTGCGGCCCTCAAGCGTTTGTACGTTCATGAGTCCCAGTACTCGGCGTTTGCCGATGCATTGACGCGCATCGCCGCACGCCAGGTCGTCGGTGACGGCCTGGCGCCGGGGGTCACGTTTGGTCCGGTGCAGAACCTGGAGCAACTGCAACTGGTCGAGGCACTGGTCGCCGATGCGCGCGAACACGGCGCGCGGGTTCTGTGCGGCGGCGCACGCCTGGAGCGTCCGGGGTTCTTTTATCCACCCACGCTGGTCGCCGATGTCACGGACGGCCAGCGGCTGGTCGACGAGGAGCAGTTTGGCCCGGTGTTGCCGTTGATCGCCTATCAGGATGTGGAAGACGTGCTGCGTCGCGCGAATGCGGGCGACATGGGCTTGGGCGGCTCGGTCTGGGGGCCGGACGTCGAACAGGCGACGGCCTTGGCCAGCCGTCTGGAAAGCGGCGTGGCATGGGTCAACTGCCATGCCCGCATCCAGCCGAACACGCCGTTCGGCGGCAGCAAGATGTCCGGGTTCGGTGTCGAGTTCGGCCTTGAAGGGCTGCTGGAATTCACCGGGCAACAGCTGTTGTTTGTCCACAACCGTGACGCTGAGTAAGGGCCTGAGCCATGTACGAAAAATACAAAACTGCGCAGAAGAAATTCTGGCATCCGATGAGTTCCAGCGCCCCGGCGCAGCGTGCCAAGACCTTGATCATTGCCCGTGGCGACGGCAACTACATCACCGACATCGACGGCCAGCGCATGCTCGACGGCGTGGGCGGCCTGTGGAACGTCAACATCGGGCACAACCGTGCGTCGGTCAAGGCCGCGATTGCCGCGCAACTCGACGAACTGGCGTATTACCAGACCTTCGACGGCATTGCCCATCCGCGGGTGTTCGACCTGGCCGAGCGGCTGACGTCGATGTTCGCCCAGGAGCAGATGACGCGTGTGCTGTTCAGTTCCGGTGGCTCCGATGCGGTGGAGACCGCACTGAAAATGGCCCGCCAGTACTGGATCGCCAGCGGCGAGCCGGGGCGCACGCGCTTTTTGTCCCTGCGCAACGGTTATCACGGCGTACACATGGGCGGCACGTCAGTGGGCGGCAATGGGGTTTATCACTACAACCACGGGCCGTTGTTGGCCGGATGCCATTTGCTCGACACCCCATGGTTGTATCGCAACCCTTGGGACTGCCGGGACCCGCAAGCGCTGACCGCACACTGCATTCGCCAGCTTGAAGATCAGATCGCCTTGCTGGGCGCGCAGACCATCGCCGCGTTGATCGCGGAACCGGTGCAAGGCGCCGGTGGCGTGATCGTGCCGCCGGACGACTACTGGAAGCGCCTGCGTGAGGTGTGCGACCGCCACGGCATTCTGTTGATCGCCGACGAAGTGGTCACCGGTTTCGGTCGCTCGGGCTGCATGCTCGGCAGCCGCGGCTGGGGTGTCGCGCCGGACATGCTGTGCCTGGCCAAAGGCATCACCGCCGGTTATATCCCGCTGGGCGCAACGATGTTCAATCAGCGCATCGTCGACGCGATTGAGCACGGCGAAGGCTTCAGCAACGTGATCATGCACGGCTACACCTACAGCGGGCATCCGACCGCCTGCGCGGCCGCCCTGGCGGTGCTGGATATCGTCGAAGCCGAGGACCTGCCGGGCAACGCCGCCAAGGTCGGCGGGCAATTGCTCGAACAGCTGCAAGCACTGACCGAGCGTTACGCCGTGGTCGGTGAAGTGCGCGGCAAGGGCCTGATGATTGCCCTCGACCTGGTGGCGGACAAAACCACCCGCGAACCGCTGAACCCGGCGGCCGGGCAGCCTTTGCGGATCGCTGACGCGGCACGCCGCGCCGGGGTGCTGGTGCGGCCGATCGGCAACAAAATCGTTCTTTCGCCACCGCTGACCCTCACGGGCGGGGAGGCCGAATTGATCGTCGCGGCGCTGGACACCGCGCTCGCCGCTTGCGGCTAGCCCTTGCGAGCCTGGCGCAGCGCGGCTGCGCCAGTGTTATGCGAATACCTAAGACAGCCTTTGAAGGTGCACCTCAAGGAGTTTCAACCATGCGGTATCCATCCCCTCCCTTTCGCCGCGGCACCCTGGCTGCCACATTGGCGCTTTGCGCCGTCGGCCAGGCCCATGCCTATGAGGTTTACAGCGACGAGAGCCGGCATCTCAACGCCGATATGACCGCCGTATTCGGTCAGTTCAACAGTCGCAAAAACTATGACGGCGCCCCGGGCGGTTCGACCTGGCGCGAAGGCTTCATCAAATACGGCTTGAGCGGCGACCAGGCCCTGGCAGGCAAAGGCACGGCCTATGGCGCGTTCGCGCTGGTCAGTTCCGCGACCTGGGGCGACGGTGATCCGGCCGGCAATACCCTCGGCACCGAACACACCACGAAAATTGAAGACGCTTACCTCGGTTGGCGTTCCGGCGACCTGTTTCCGGCACTGGGCAAGGACGGTGTGGATATTTCCGGTGGGCGCCAGGTGGTCAAGATCGGTCGTGGTTTCCTGATCAACGACGACGGGCCGAACCTGGGCAAGGGCCCGGCGGATGGCGCGCTGAACCGTGGTGGGGCCTTTTACCTGGCGGCGCGGCATGCCTTCGATCAAACCGCGGTCCTGCGCCTGGGCGGGCAGGAGGGCGTGCATGGCAGCGTGTTGTGGCTCAAGTCCGACAACCGCGCCCAGGCGGAAACCGAACTGGCCGCCGGCACCCTGGATTACACCGCCAAGCCCGGCACTCTGGGGTTGACCTGGGTGCATGGCATCGATGTGAACGAGCGCTGGGCCAGCGATTTTCAGCGCCAGCGCAAGGGTATGAACGTCTACAGCGTGCGCGGCGAAGGCGATGCCGGGCTGCCGAACGTCAGCCTGGCATTCGAGTATGCCTGGCAGGACAAAGACGACGGGCCTGAAAAAGCCTGGTACGGCGAAGCCGGCTACACCTTTGCCGACATCGCCTGGGCGCCGAAGCTGACCTATCGCTATACCCGTTATTCGCAGAAGTGGGATTCGCTGTTTACCGGGCTCAGCACGGGTTACGGCACCTGGTTCCAGGGCGAGGTGGCCTCCAACTATGCCGGCCCGTTCAACAGCAACACCGGTATCCATCACGTCGGTCTCAAGGCAACGCCATTGGAGAACCTGACGGTCGGCGCGCTGTACTTTGACTTCGACACGTTGCGCAAAAACAATGCGCTGAACCTCGATGCGCGGGAGCTGGACGTCTACGTCGAGTGGGCCGTCAACCCGCACCTGATCGTCACGCCGCTGATCGGCCTCTACAAGCCGAAGCAGGACTCCACCAGCGGCGGCAACCAGACGGTCGGCAATGGCACCAACCTGTACAGCCAATTCACGGTCGCGGTGCCGTTCTGAGGTTGACGGCCGTCGCGTTCCTGACCCTCAGGACGCGGGGGCGCTCGGTGGGTTGCGCATGTTTTCGGCAATTCGCCGTGTGGTGTCCATCACCATTTCGATCACGGTTTCCTGACGCAGCAGCTTGAAGCTCTGGCTGCTGCCGACGGCGGACAGACTGCCGACCACCTCGTCCATATCCGGCCGGATGATGGGCGCGGCGATGCCGGTCAGGCCCAGGTTGAGTTCGTCGTGGGTCAGGCAGTAGCCGTCCTTGCGGATCTTTTTCGCGGCCTTGGAGAAGCTGGCCCAGTCGTATGGGCTGTCCGGGTCGTTGGCCATGTGTTCTTCGAACAGGCGTTGCAAGCGTCGACCTTTCTGAAAGGCGATCAGCACCTTGGATTGCGCGCCGCGAAAAAACGGCAGCGGGTGTCCGCGGCCAAAGGAGAAGTGGTAGGTGTCGCTGGGTTCGGCGATGTAGGTGTTGATGATGCGCCCGTCATAAAAAACGCTGGCGAACACGGCCAGGCCGGTCTGGGCGGACAGTTCGTGCATCAGCTCGCGCCCGGCGAGGAGGATGGGGTCGTACTGGCGCATCATCCAGTCCAGTTCGATCACGCGCGGCCCCAGGCCGTAGCTGCCGGCATCCACGCGGGTCAGCAGGCCGGCGTCACACAGGTCCTTGACGTAGCGATACACGGTGGCGCGCGACAGGCCCATGCGCTCGGCGATGGTGTCCGGATCGATCTTCAACGTCTGCGGACCGAACAGGTCCAGGACACTCAACAACTTGCTCAGACTGCTCATTTCGTTCCTAGAAAAGGGGATGGCACGCGGGTGAGCACTATAGGCACGCCCGCCCGCGCTGAAAAGACGGCCGGCCCGATGGGGGGCCGTCACGCCACACTATCGCAGTTAAGCGAAAAAGCAATCGTCGCAGCACTTTTCATAACCGATTAATTGGCATTTATCTCATAAGTAGAGACAAATGGTAAAAAACAGCTTGTTTGATGTGGTTTTATGTGTGATAAATCTCATCAAAGAAGATGCTCAAGCGAGAGGGCTGATAATGAATGGTGCGCAACTGATAGTGAATGCGGCAGCGGCAAGCGGTATCGAGTACTGCTTCGCCAACCCGGGAACCACGGAGATCCCGCTGGTGGCGGCCATGGCCAGCGCGCCCGCCCTCAAGCCGGTGTTGTCGTTGTTCGAAGGCGTCTGTACCGGAGCGGCGGACGGTTACGGCCGCGTCGCCGGCAAGCCCGCGATGACGCTGACTCACCTGGGCCCGGGGTTTGCCAATGGCATCGCCAACCTGCACAACGCGCGGCGCGCCAACACGCCTATCGTCAATGTGATCGGTGACCACGCCTCATGGCACGTCAACTACGACCCGCCCCTGGCCAGCGATATCCAGGCCCTGGCCGGCACCGTGTCCGGCTGGGTTCGCACATCGCGCACCGCCTCGGCGATCGGTGAGGACCTGCAGGAAGCCGTGCGTGCCGCCTGGCAAGCCAAGGGCCAGATCGCCAGTCTGATCCTGCCGATGGACCTGCAAGCCGCCGCGGTGACGCACAACGGTGTGTTCACGCGGATGCAGGCGCCGATCCGCCGCTTTGCCGGCGACCGTATCGAAGCGGTCGCGCAGGCCTTGCGTGATGGTCAGCGGCTGGTCTTCATCGTCGGTGATCAAGGCTTGTCGGTTGCCGGCCTGGAAGCGGCAGGGCGTCTGGCGCAATTGCCCGGTGTGCGGCTGTTCGCCGAAACCTTTCCCCGGCTCAGCTACCGGGGCGGCGGTCTGCCGGACCTGGACCGCCTGCCGTACTTCCCGGAAGTGGCCATCGAGATCCTCGAGCAGTACGACAAGGTGGTCTGTGCCGGTGTCCCGGAACCCATCAGTTACTTCGGCTACGAAGGTATTCCGTCGCGGCTGGCCGAACGTGAGCGCTTGCTGTCGCTGGCCGACGTCGGCGACGACGTGGCCGGGGCGTTGACCGCGCTGGCCGACGCGCTGAATGCACCGGCTTATGTGCCGACCCCGCGGGGGATCGAGCTGCCGCCAGGCGAGGCCGCGTTGACGCCGCAGTCGGTCGGCCAAGTGTTGGCCGCAGCGCTGCCGGACGACTGCATTGTCTCGGTCGAAGGGGGCACTTGCGGCTATCCGTTTTTCACCGCCTCCGCCAGTGCGGCGCGGCACCGTGTGTTGACCAACACCGGCGGCGCGATTGGCCAGGGCATTCCGGTCGGGTTCGGCGCCGCGCTGGCGGAGCCCGGTACCCGGGTGTTTTGCCTGCAATCGGACGGCAGCGCGCAGTACACCATTCAAACCCTGTGGAGCATCGCCCGCGAGCAATTGCCGGTGGTGATCCTGATCGCCGCCAACCACCGCTACGCGATCCTGCAGAACGAACTGCGCCGTTTCGGCATGACCGAACTCGACCCGCAAGCCCTCAGCCTGACCGTGCTGGACCGTCCACGGATCGACTGGAAAGCCCTGGCCACCGGCTACGGCGTGCCGGCCCGTACCGTACACACCAATGCCGAACTGCAACGGGCGCTGGCCAATGCCGCCGCCGATGCGGGCCCTTGCCTGATCGAAATGGCACTGTGAAGGAGTCGATGATGAATCAGCTTGACGTGTTACCCGCCGTCCAGGCGTTCCTGTCTCAACCCGGCCGTCTGTTCATCGGCGGTACCTGGCAGGACGCGGCCAGCGGTCGCCGGTTTGCCGTGGAGAACCCCGCCACGGAAGAAACACTCACGGAAGTCGCGCGCAGCGACGAACGCGATGTGGATGCCGCCGTAGCCGCCGCCCGCGCCGCATTCACGGGGGCTTGGGCGCAGCAGTCACCGGCCCAGCGCGGCGTGTTGCTGTTTCGCCTGGCGGACTTGCTCGACCAGCACCGCGAAGAGCTGGCGCAACTGATCACCCTGGAAAACGGCAAGCCGATTACCAACGCACGCGCCGAGGCGGCCAGCGCGGCCAGCATCCTTCGTTACTTCGCCGGTTGGCCGACCAAGATCGAAGGCAGCACGCTGCCGGTATCGCCGGCCAGCGGCGCACCGATGCTCAACTACACGTTGCGCGAGCCGGTGGGCGTCTGCGCCTTGATCGTGCCGTGGAACTTCCCGTTGAACATGTGCGTGTGGAAGCTCGGCCCGGCGCTGGCCACCGGCTGTGTGGCGGTGCTCAAGCCCGCCGAGCAGACGCCGCTGGTGGCGATCCGGCTGGTGCAGTTGATCGAGGCGGCGGGCTTCCCGCCGGGTGTGGTCAACCTGATCACCGGCTTGGGCGCCGAGACCGGCGCACCGCTGGCGCAGCATCCTGACGTGGACAAGATCGCCTTCACCGGTTCGACCCAGGTCGGGCGGCTGATCGCCCAGGCGGCCACCGGCAACATGAAGAAGGTCTCGCTGGAGCTGGGCGGCAAATCACCGAACATCATCTTGCCCGACGCCGACATCGTGCGCGCCGCCAAGGGCGCCGCCGATGGGATTTTCTACAACCAGGGCCAGGTGTGTACGGCGGCATCGCGCCTGTACGTACACGCCAGCGTGCTGGATCAGGTGCTTGAAGAACTGCAGCGCCACGCTGCCGCCCATGTCCTCGGCAACGGCCTGGACCCGGCCAACAGCATGGGCCCGCTGGTGTCCGCGCGGCAGCTGGATACGGTCAAGGGCTACCTGCAGCGCGGCCAGGAGGAGGGCGCCGAACTGATTTGCGGCGGCGGCCGCCCCGAGCACCTGGAACGCGGGCACTTCATCCAGCCGAGCGTGTTCCTCGATCGTGCCGAGCGTGCCTGCGTGGCCCGCGAAGAGATCTTCGGCCCGGTGCTCACCGTCATGAGCTGGACCGACGTCGATGACCTGGTGTTGCGCGCCAACGACTCGCCCTATGGCCTGGCCGCCGGCCTGTGGACCCGCGACTTGCGCTCGGCGCACCGCCTGGCGGCGCAGCTCCAGGCCGGTTCGGTGTGGATCAACTGTTGGAACGTGGTCGATGCGGCTTCGCCGTTCGGCGGCTACAAGCAATCCGGCTGGGGCCGGGAAATGGGCAAGAACGTTATCGACGCCTACACCGAGACCAAAAGTGTGTTTGTCGATCTCGGCTGAACAGAATAATCACAAGAGGAACTGCTATGGATCTGGAATTGAAAGGCCGCGTGGCAATCGTCACCGGAGGTGGCATGGGCATCGGCAAGGAAGTTGCGCGCTTTCTGTCCGAAGAAGGCTGCAAGGTGGTGATCTGTGCGCGGCGCATGGCGTTTCTCCAACTGGCCGCCGAAGAGATCAGCGCGCAGACCGGCAACGAAGTACTGCCGCTGTTCTGCGACACCAACGATATGTCGGCCGTGTCGGAAATGGTCGCCGCCGCGCACAAGCACTTCGGCCGCATCGACATCCTGGTCAACGGTGCCGCGGCGCCGTCGGGCGTGGTGCGCAATGACATCGAGCATGCCGGCGACGACGAGTTGCTGTCGGACCTCAACACCAAAGTGATCGGCTACTTCCGCTGTGCCAAGGCCGTGACCCCGCACATGAAGGCGGGCGGTTTCGGTCGCATCATCAACATCGGCGGCCTCACCGGGCGCAGCAGCAAAGTCCTCTCGGGGATGCGCAACCTGGCGATCGCGCACATGACCAAAACCCTCTCCGACCAGTTGGGCGCGTTCGGCATCACGGTCAACCTGATCCACCCGGGCGTGGTCGACACCCCGCACATCCGCGAGCTGTACGAGCGCGAAGGGATCAAGCAGGGCAAGACCCCGGAGCAGGTCGAGCAGGGCTACATCGACGCAACGCCGATTCGCCGCACGCTGGCGCCCATTGAAATGGGCTGGCTGATCGGCTTCCTGGCGTCCCCCAAGGCTGGCGCGGTGACCGGTGAATCCATCGGCATCGACGGCGGCCTGACCCGTGGCATCTTCATCTGAGGAGTAACTGCGATGAGTAACGGAACCCTATTAGTCGCCACCGTCGGCCAGGCCGTGATCCGTAGCGCCGACGATGGCCGCAGTTGGCATCGTCTCGGCCTCGGGCAGGATCTGGAGTTCGATGCGATCACCCGTTCGCTGAGCTTTCACCCCGGCACGCCGGACGTGATTTATGCCGGCACCGACATTGGTTTGTGCGTCAGCCACGACACCGGCGGCCATTGGCAGCAGGTCGACACGCCGTTCAACGGGCAGACCGTGTGGAAGGTGGCGGTCGACCCGCAGGATGCTCTGCGGATATTCGTCGGCACCGGTGCGCCTTCGCGCGCCGAGCTGTGGCGCACCCTGGACGGCGGCCTGAGCTGGGATCGCGCGCCGGTGGAAATCCCGGAGTTCTGTGATGGCGTCAGTCGTCCACGGTTGCTGGCCTTCGCCTACGACCCCACCGACCGCAACCAGGTGTGGTTCGGCCTCGAGGAGGGCGGGTTGTTCCATTCGCGTAACGGCGGCGAAAGCTGGATGCGCGTCGATGATCGGCTGCTGTGGGACTTCAACTCGGACATCCACAACATCCTGGTCCTGCCCAATCACGGTGAGAAAGTCATCGTGGTGGTTTGCGTCAATGCGGTTTACCGCAGCCTCGATGAAGGGCTGACCTGGACCGGCATCGTCGCCCGCGAAGCGTTTGGCCTGTACTACGCGCGCGCCATGAGTGCGCCATTGGGCACGCAGGATACGCTGTACCTGAGCATCTCCGACGGCACGCCGGGCACCACCAGCAAGATCCTGGTCTCCCATGATGCCGCGCTCAGTTGGCAGGTGTTGCCGCTGCCGCAACAGCCCAATTCCTGTGTGTGGGCTATTGCCTTCAACCCGGCGAACCCTCGGCAAATCGTCGCGGGCACCAAGTACGGCCATTTGTTCACCTCCGAGAACGGCGGTGACGGCTGGCAGAAGCAGTGGCGCGAATTCAGTGAGATCGCTGACGTGCTGTGGACCCCCGCCGTGGCGCAGATCAAGGCGGGGCATCAATCCATCGTCAAGAAAAACTGAGGTAGTGCGTGATGAAAGTCGAAGTCCTTCGTACTCACTTATCGCTATGGGTGAGTGATCCAGATGTGTCAGCACTTTGGTACGCCGACATCCTGGGTATGCACGAAAGTGCCCGTGGCGAGAGCTGGGTGATGATGGCGTTTGGCACCAAGCACCACGACATTGCGTTGATTCGTGCCGAACCCGGCGCCCATCAGGGCGGGTTGGGGTTGCAGCACTACGGATTGGAAATCGCCGGCGACATGACCACCCTGCGCCAGCTCTACGGCATGTTGCTGAGCAAAGGCGTCGAGGTGGTGAAAATCACCGATCACGAAATCGGCCATGGCGTGTATTTCCACGATCCGGATTGTAATCGCATGGAATTCTTTCTCGAGACCGAGCACGACGACGCACTTGGCAAGGCCCGCTTCAAGGCCGCCGGCGCGCCGAGCCGGAACTTTAAACTCGACCCACTTTGAATAGAGGCAGCTCTGATGAAAACCGCGAATTTCGCCAGCTATCACATCCGTAAATGGTACAGCTTCATTGAAGAAACCCTGGCCAACGAAACCGGCCAGTTGGCCGATGGCGAACCTGTGTACAAATACGCCATCGCTGCAGTGATTGCCAACCCCTATGCCGGCCGCTTCAGCCAGACGCTGGATGCATTGGTGGACGACTCGCCGTTGCTGGGCGAAGAGTTCGGCCGGCGCATCAACGCACTGGCCGGCGAGCACGAGATTGTCAGCTACGGCAAGGCTATCCTGGTGGGCACCGAGGGCGAGTACGAGCACGGCAACGCGTTCCTGACCAACCCTGCCGCCGATCCGATCCGTGTCGCGCTGGGCGGTGGCAAATCCTGGGTGCCGTCCACCGGCAAACGTGGCGGTCCGGGTTCGACCATTGACGTGCCATTGGCTCACAAGGATGCGCTGTATGTGCGCTCCCATTACGACAGCATGTCGCTGATGTTCGGTGACGGTCCTTCGCCGGACGAGATCGTTGTGATCTGGGCCTTCGCCACGCGCGGACGCCTGCATGCACGGCTCGGCGGTTTGCAGGCGGCGGATGTGCAAGGTCTCGACGGGCTGCACTGAGCCCGGGCGCAAGGCCTTGCGTGGCATCCGATCAAAACCACAACAAGAAAGCGGTGACTAGCGATGAAGCAGGACAAAACCCAGGTGGTCATTGTCGGCGGCGGCCCGAACGGGATCACCGCCGCACACTATATGGGGATGTACGGTATCGACTGCGTCGTCCTTGAACTGGCCGACGGCATCCTGCCTTATCCCCGCGCAGTTGGCATGGATGATGAAGCGCTGCGCGTGCTGCAGGGGATCGGCATTGCCGAGCTGGCCGCACGTGACATGATCTGCGATGTACCGCTGCGCTATTACAACGCGCGTGGCGTGTGTTTCGCCGAGGTCAAGCCGAGCGTCGCGCAGTACGGTTGGCCGATGCGGAACATCTTCATGCAGCAATTGCTCGAAGGCACCCTGCGCGAACATCTCGTGCAGCACGCCAGCGTCCAATTGCGCCAGGGCCATGAACTGCTCGAACTGGAGCAGGACGAGCAGGGCGTGACCTTGCAGGTGCGCGATGCCCACGGCGAGCTCTACCAATTGCAGGCCGACTATGTGATTGGCGCCGACGGCGGGCGTTCCACCGTGCGCAAACAGTTGGGCGTCGAACTGCTCGGGCTCACGCATCCGCGCAAATGGGTGGTGGTCGATACGGCCAACGACACCCTGGATGCGCCGTACACCGCCCTGCATGCCGATCCGCAACGGCCCTTCGTGTGCATCTACCTGCCTTATCAGCAGCGGCGCTGGGAGTTCATGCTGCTGGAGGGCGAAGACGAAGCGAAGATGTGCGACGAGGCGACGATTCGTGAACTGATCCGCGGCCATATCGGCGCGGCCGTGGATCAGTTGAACGTCATCCGAATCCGCGCTTACACCCACCACTCCCGTGTTGCGGCGCGGTTTGTCCAGGGGCGGGTCGCGCTGGTCGGCGATGCGGCGCATATTTCGCCGCCCTGGGCCGGGCAGGGGCTCAATTCCGGCTTGCGCGACGTGGCCAACGTGGCCTGGAAACTGGCGGCGATCATTCAGGGCCGCGCGGCGCCGTCGATCCTCGCCAGCTACGACCAGGAACGCCGCGGCCACGCCACCGAGCTGGTGGCGCTGGCCGACAACATGGGCGCCGTGCTGGGGTTGACCAACCCGCTGATGGCTGGCGTGCGCGACTGGCTGTTCCAGGCGGTCAACAGTGTCGACAACCTGCGCTCGCACCTCTTGGAATTCAAGTTCAAACCCAAGGCCACCATCACCCAAGGCCTGGTCTATCACGAGCGTGCCGAGCTGCGCGAAGACGATCTGGTCGGGCAACTGTTCGTGCAGCCTTATATCGAAGATGCCCAGGGCCAACGTCGGCGCCTCGACGACATGCTGGGCAACTCGTATGCCGTGCTGGGTTACCGCACCAATCCCCGGGCGCCACTGAGCGAGGACATGGCCGCGTATTGGGCGCGTTGGAACACGTGCTTTATCCAGGTCAACCGTTCGCGCAGCGGCGTGGGGCGCAACCAACCGCTGACGGCGATGGACGCGATCAGTGTGGAGGACGTGGATAACCGGCTGGGCGAGTGGTTCTCCAAGGTGCGTGACTGCATCGTCGTGGTGCGTCCGGACCGCTTTGTCGCGGCCATTACCACCCCAGAGCGGCTGGACGGTGTATTGCGCAAGCTGGCGGAGCAACTGTCATGAGCACGCCCGACGATGTACTCGGCCAACTGCGCCAAGCGAGGCTCAGCGCTCATGCCATTGCACCTTTGGCACCGCAGGCGCTGGACCGGCAGCAAGGCTACGCGCTGTTGCGCCAGACCCTGGAGCGATGCGTGGCCGCCGGGGAGAAACCGAGCGGCTGGAAGGTCGCTTTCGCCGGCCGAGCCGCGCAAGCACGCTTTGCTCTCGACGAACCGGTGTACGGCGGCCTCACGGATGCGATGCAGGTTGAGCCGGGGAGTGCGGTGCCGTTGGCGCGGCTGATCCAGCCCAAGCTGGAGGTCGAACTGGCGTTCGTCTTCGGGCACGCGCTGGCGCCGGGGGACTACCGCGACCAGGACATTCTGACGGCCATCGCCGAGGTGGCGCCCGCGTTCGAAATCGCCGACTGCCGGTGGCAAGGCTGGCGTTTCGGGCTTGGCGCCTTCCTCGCCGATAACGCGGCGGCGGGGCTTTACTGTGTGGGGCCGAGGTCGCCGTTCGAGCCGCAACAGCATGCCTGCGTGCCCTATCGTCTGGAGCACGAAGGGGGTCACCTGGGCAGCGGCGATACGCAGGCTCGGGAAGACAACCCGCTGTTCAATCTGTGCTGGTTGGTGCGCCGGCTCCTGGCGGACGGTCACCGTATCGAGGCTGGGCAGGTGGTGCTGTCGGGCGCGTTGCTGGCACCGATCGATATACAGCCGGGAACCTATCGTCTGCAGATGCTTGGCACGGAACTGGCTTTGGTTTTCCAGGCGGACACTGTGCCCGTGTGAATGCCAGCTGCCGTCAGGGATGACTGAGCCCCCTTCAGGCCAATGACCAGACACAGGCCGCCGAGGAACGACGAATATGCTCGCTGAAGTCCGAACCTTCAATGATCCTCAACAGCACGCCGGCTCGATCCAGGGCTGGCAGCAGATCTACGACCAACTGGGCCGTGGCTGTCTCACCAGTGAACTGCGCCAGTTGTCCTGCGATCGCTTCCAGATTTTCCAGGAGGTGCTGGACAAGCGAGTGGTGCAGCATGGTTCCTCGCCCAAAGGCCGGTTGTGCGCCGCCATGTCATTGGGCAGCTCGCCGGTGGTGCAAGGGCAGCAAGTGGACGCGCAGAGCGTGGTGCTGCTGCGCGATTCGGAGGAGTTCGTATTGCATGCTCCGGAAGGCACGCATTTTTTCGCGATCAACGTTGACGCGGTACGCTTTGCCAAACTGGCGGCTTTCGAATTATCCGGCGAGCAGCTTAAACGCCTGACCACTGTGTCTCAGCTGCGTGTGGATGAGGCGTTACTGCTGCGTATACACCAGCGTATTCACCCGTTGTTTCGTCACCTTTTGGAACATACCGACGCGATCAGCGCCGTTTCGGAAAAGATCCTGGAAGATGAGCTGCTCGGCACCTTCCTGGACCTGTTCACCCATGCCAGCGACGAGGTGCGTTGCCGGCGCGGCAATTTCGCCGTCAGTGCCTACCTGGTCCGGCGTTGCCAGGAGTTGATCGTTGCCAGCGGCGATACTCCATTGAGCATCCTCGATCTGTGCGAGCAATTGCGCGTCAGCCGCAGGACCCTGCAGAACAGTTTTCAGGCGGTGACCGGCCTGCGCCCGGTCGAGTACCTGCGCAATCTGCGCCTCAACGCGGTCCGGCGGCGGTTGATCGCGACCGCGGCCAGCGAGAAAAACGTCGGTGAGGTCGCCGTGGCCATGGGCTTTTTTCACCTGAGTCACTTCGCGGCGCATTACCGCGAATTGTTTGGCGAGTCGCCCTCGGAAACGCGCAGGGCCGAGCGCTGATGCGCGATCAGTCCGCCGCTTCGCCAAGCCCGGGGTTCACGCGCTTGCCGATGTCCTTGAGCCGCGCCAGTTGGTCGATCATCGAGGGGGCTTCATCCAGGCAACTGACGAAAGTCCACAGGTAAGTCATCACCGCATAGATATGCCCGGCTTTTACGGCCGGCGACAATGCCAGTTGCGTGATGGCAACCACAAACAGCAGCGCCGCCAGGATGCCAATGAACAGGAAGGCGATGGCCTCACGGTCCGACAAGCGGATGCGCAGTCGCGACAGCAGGTGATAATGACGGTGCAGGGTATGCGCGCCGACGGCTTCCACCATGCCGATTTCCTTTTCCAGGCGATTGTTCAAGCGCTCATGCAAGCGCTGGTTACGCCGGGCGAAGCCGGGCATCACGGTGACGCACAGCAGCAGCGCGAGCAGGCATGCCACGCCAACCCATGGCTCGATCACCAGCAACATGCCGGCCGCGCCAATGATCGAGACCAGCGCGGTGGCGATGATCGGCACGTGCTTCTCGAAAAAGTCGACAAAGTCCCGCGCCAGCACCACCCGCGCCGCCGCCTTGGACGTGCTCTGGCGTTCCAGGCGCTGATTGAGGATCACCGGCACCGCAAGATCGGCGTAGATGCGCGTAAAGGTGCGCGTATCCAGCGCGCGCCGCGCCGCCCCCACCACCCAGAACCCCAGCACCACGCCGGCATAGAGCAATGCGCTGGCGGCATCGCCACGGATGATTGAGTCCACGGCAAACCCGGCAAACAGCGGGTAGGCGAGCAGCAGTGCATTTTCCAGCGCCACCAGCGACAAGGTCGCGAACAGCTTGCCGGGGTAGGCCCTGGCAATGGCCTTGAGGGTCTGGCTGGCGGATTGCTGACCGAGCTTTTTGCTTTCTTCGAGCACAATCCTAGGGGTTACGGACGGCATGGGCCACCTGTCGAGCGCATCATGGGAGGATAGATACCGCGGGCGACGCCGAGCAGATAGCGCGCCTCCTCGGTCATCAATAACAAATTGATCTGCACTTCTTCGATAACGATTTCCAGGGCGATCAATATGCAAATGGCCGGCGCTGTAATCAGCCAGTGACAATAAGACTGTGTGATCAACGACGCGCACACACCAATCAACCACAACGCCAATACGCAATGCGGCGCGTACTTCTGCAGGGGAATCCAGAAGCGCTGCAACTTTCGCAGTTTGAGTGTGTAGAGCGTCAGTGACGCTTCCAGCTGTTTGGAGTCAACAAGGGGGCGAGCGGAATGCAGAGTCGGCATAACAATTGTCCGCGTAAAACATTGAACGTCATTTGCCAGGTGTTGCTTCATTGTCCCGGCGCCCGTGGCCTGGAAGGGTTTGATTGAACCAGGCAAGATTGATTGCTGTGACTTCGACCCATTCGCCCTGAGTTGGCATCCTTTCGCAGCTCTTGAACGCGATACAACGTCCTTGTGAGTTCAATAAGGCAAAGTGGCGATATTTCGTGGCTCTATTAACTATAAAAATAGAGAGGCGCATGCCATCACCTTTGTCGGTTTGAATATTCAAGCGGGTTTGGCGTTATATGCAGTTACACCTCAGTAGACTCCGTGTAGGTATCCAGGCTTTGCGTTGTTGTTGGCCAACTGAGTTCAAACACGGTGCCGCCATTAATCGATGTCCGACAGCTCACCGTGCCGCCATGGGCGATGGCAATCGCGCGCACCACGGCCAGGCCCAGCCCGCTGCCTCCCTGGGCACGGGAGCGAGAACTTTCGCCGCGCTGGAACGCATCGAAAATATGCGTCGCGAACGCATCGTCCACCCCCGGCCCCTCATCCGTGACTCTCAGGAAGTTGCGCGAGCGTTGGCTGCCGAGTTGCACCCAGACGTTGCCCGGCGTCGCATGCCGGCGGATGTTGTCCAGCAGCGCCAGCAACGCCTGGCGAATCCGCGCGCGGTCACAGCGTATCGGGCCTTTGAGCAGGTCCAGGTGCAGCACGAAGCCGGCGCTGCGCAGGCTCGATTCGAACAACCGTGCTTCGGCTTCCAGGTCGGCGGCCAGGTCGGCGTAGTCGGGTTCGAGCTTGAGGTAGCCGCTGTCTCCCAGGCCGACCACGCGCAGGTCTTCAACCAGGCGCGTCAACCCTTCCACTTGCGTCAGCAGGCTGTAGAACTGCGCGGTGTCCGGTTCGAACACACCTTCGGCCAGCCCCTGCAGGCGGCCGCGCAAGATGGTCAGCGGCGTGCGCAACTCATGGGCGATCGCTGCGTTCCAGAACGCCTGTTCTTCGGCCATGCGTTTCAATCGGTTGGCCATGCTGTTGAAGTCATCCACTAATAAGGCGGCTTCGCCCAAGGATTGATCCGGCGCCACTGCGCGGGCATCCAGGTCGCCATCGGCCAGCCTGCGCAGGCTGGCCGCCACCGAGTTCAAGGGCATCAGAATGCGCCGGGACAACTTGATCGCCGCTGCGACGCCGACGCCCAGGCTGACGCAGGTGATCAGGCTCATCCAGGCCCACTCCATGCCGCTGGGCAGCCACTCATCCATTTCCGCGTCGCTCAGCGGAGCAAACGACCACAGCAACCCATAAAAGACATAGGTCCCGACAATCGCCAGGGTTATCACACACAGGACCACGGCCGACATCGACAGGATAATCTGCCGACTCAAGCTGTTGGCGCCTTTCATGGCAGGCTCCCGAACCGGTAGCCGACCCCGCGGATGCTGGCCGGTACGCCTTGCAGTCCGAGGTCCTCGATTTTCCTGCGCAATTTGCTGATATGGCTGTCGACCGTGCGCTCCAGGCTGTCGCTCTCGGGCGAGCAGAGGGCCAGCAACTCGGCGCGGCTGAACACGCGCCGGGGCGCCTTTGCCAATTGCGCGAGTAACTTGAATTCGGTCACGGTCAGGTTCAATGGGTGTTTCTGCCCATCGATGCTGACGCTCACGTCATGGTTGTCGATGTCGATTTCGAAGGCGTCCACGCGCAGCACGCTGCGCCCCGTCAAATAGCCATTGTCGATGCAGCGGCGCAGCACCGCCTGGGTTCTGGCGACGACCTCGGCCGGGTTGAACGGCTTGACGATGTAATCGTCGGCGCCAATACGCAGCCCCATGAGTTTGTCCACGTCCTGGTCCTGTGCGGTCAGCATGATGACCGGCGTGTTGCCGCGGTGACGAACCTCCGCCAATACCATCCAGCCATCCAGTTTCGGCATCAGTACATCGAGCAGCACCAGGTCGGGCTTGAGCGTTTGATGCAGTTCGAGTGCGCGACGGCCATCCTGCGCATGCGCGGTTTGAAAGCCGGCGCGTTTGAGATAGGCCGTGAGGATGTCGGCGATTTCCGGTTCGTCTTCGGCGATCAGGATCAGTGCCTGATTAGCGGTTGATGCAACGAGTGATTCGGTCATGTTCTGCTCGGTCGATGTGCCCTGTGCTACCGGGCCATGCTGCAACGGCGCGCGGTTTTCTGGCAACGGGTTGGATGATGCACGGCAAGCATGCACTTTCAGCGTAGGTTTTATGGAGAAATGATGGAGACGCAGGTTTATTTTTCGTCGCGCGGAGGAGGGGGGTGAACGCTGCCTGATGCGGCGCGTTCAGGCGAAGCTGATGCGGTCGCTGTAGGCGTTCTGCACAATCTTGCGCTGGTAGTCACAGGGCGTCGTACTGACCAGCTTCTTGAAGTCGCGCAGGAAGTGTGACTGATCGGAGAAGCCCAGGTCCAGCGCCAGTTCCGAGAAGGATACATCGTGCTGGGTGTTCAATGTTTCCAGGGCCGCCTGGCAGCGAATGATGCGACAAAAGATCTTCGGCGACATGCCGGTGTCCTGGCTGAACTGGCGATGGATGGTGCGGCTGGTGTAGCCGCTGAGGTCTTCAAGCTGCTGAATGCGCAGGTCACCGCGATGCACCAGGGCCTGTTGAATCACCATCGCCGTCAGTTTCGAGGTCCTGCCCATCAGGCGCGGGGCCAGGTAGTCATTGAACAGCCTCATCTGCTCTTCCAGCCGTGGGGTTTGCACGATGTTCTCGAACATGCGCTGGGCAAACCCCGAGACCTTGAGCAGATCCAGCTCCTGTTCGGTCAGGTCCGCGGCCAGCACATTGATGAAGCCTGGAATGACCCCCGGTGAAAAGCGCACGCCAAAGTAGTGATGATGCTGGTGCAGCTCGACGCGCTGCGCCTCCAGCGGTGTGCCGCAGATCCGCACGGTGGGACGTGTGGCATCGCAGTCGAAAACGATGTCCACGCAGCCATCCGGCACCGCCAGCACGTCGGTCGATTGGGCGACATCGAAGGCATAGAAATGCGAGATCGCCGGGTGTTCGGAAGGCATCACCGAATACCGCGATGAGTTGAGTACGAACCAGGGCTGTTCGTAGGCGGTTGGGTGCCGCGGCCTCGGCGCACACAGGTTGACCATGACGGAACCTTCGATTGGCAATATGCGCGAATATTCAGGCATTTATCGCGCCAACTCAGGTGCCCGCGGCAAGCGCCGATGTCCGAAATTTACAATACCGCCGATAAGCCCAGCCCGATACTCGGACTCGACAGCGTGGGAGCCGCGCCTACCGCAGCGATATCACCTTCAGCCCGAGAATAATTATGTCCACGACTACAAAAATAGACTTCATCTACCTGTCCGAGCAGGACATGATCCGCGCTGGCGTCACCGACATGCTTGCCTGTGTCGACACCATGGAAGAGATGTTCGGCCTGCTGTATATCGGCGACTACCGCATGGCGGGCCCGAACAACGATTCCCACGGCGCGATGGTAATTTTCCCCAAGGAATCACCATTCCCGAACATGCCCAAACCCACCGCTGACCGACGCATGATGGCGATGCCGGCCTACCTGGGCGGCAACTTCTGCACCGCCGGCGTGAAGTGGTACGGCTCCAACATCGCCAACCGCGACAAAGGCCTGCCGCGCTCGATCCTGATGTTCACGCTCAACGACCCCGACACGGGCGCACCGCTGGCGCACATGTCGGCCAACCTGCTGTCGGCGTATCGCACCGGCGCGATTCCCGGCGTGGGCGCGCGCCACCTGGCCCGCAAGGATGCCAAAGTCGTCGGCCTGCTGGGCCCGGGGGTGATGGGCAAGACCACGCTGGCCGCTTTCATCGCGGTGTGCCCGCAGATCGATACCTTGAAGATCAAGGGACGCGGCGAGAAAAGCCTCAACGATTTTATTGCCTGGGTAAAGCAAACCTACCCACAGGTGACCACGATAAAAGTCGTCGACACCCTCGAAGATGTGGTCCGCGACGCCGACCTTGTTACTTATTGTAGCTCCGGTGAGGTCGGCGACCCCTCGAACTACCCAATCGTTAAGCGTGAGTGGGTCAAACCGGGCGCCTTCATGGCGATGCCGGCGTCCTGCTCCTTGGATGAAGGCATGGAGAGCTCCGAGGTGCGCAAGGTGCTGGATAACACCGGCCTCTATGAAGCCTGGTTCGAAGAGTTGCCCAAGCCCGCGCACCACTGTGTGCCGGTGATCGGTGTGCGGTTCATGGACATGATCGCCGAAGGCAAGATGCAGCGCGACGAGCTCGAAGACATCGGCAAGATCGTTGCCGGCGATGCCCAGGGCCGCCGGAACGACGAAGAGATCATCATCATGTCGGTGGGCGGCATGCCCGTGGAAGACGTGGCCTGGGGCACGGTGGTGTATCGCAATGCCATCGCAAAAGGCATCGGCGTGAAACTGAATCTGTGGGAAACCCCCGCGTTGCGCTAAGCCACCCTTATCCATCTGAAGAGGCAACGACATGACCAAAATCATCAAGCTCAAGACCGGTTCCCCGTTTGAAGACCAAGCCAGCTATTCACGCCTGGTGGTGGTGGACAACTGGATCTATGTCTCCAATACCGCAGGCCGCAACCCTCAAACCAAGTTGATCCCCGAGGACATCCTCGAACAGACGCATCAGGTATTCGCCAACATCGAAACGGCCCTCGCCGCCGTCGACGCCAGCCTGGCCGATGTGGTGTGCTCGCGGGTGTTCATCCAGGACCCCAAGGACGTTCCGGCGGTCATGGGTCTGATCGGCGAGAAGTTTCGCGGTGTCGATCCGGCCAGTACCGTGACCTGCCCGCCGTTGGGCTCGACGGTCTACAAGGTGGAACTGGAAGTGACGGCCTATCGCAACGCCTCCAAGGCGCAGGTCGAAGTCATCCGCCTGTCGCAATGACCGCTACGCGGCCGTGCGCTTGCGCGGCCGACCTCAATCGCTCACAGAGTCTTGATCATGGCCCCGACTATAGCGCCCGTGAACACGTCAACCACGTTCCCCTTCGCGACGTCCGTCGTCATCATTGGCGGCGGGATTATCGGCTTGACGGCTGCGCTGACATTGGCCGAACGCAATATCGCGGTGGTGGTGCTGGAAAAAGGCCGTATCGCCGGCGAACAGTCCTCACGCAACCTCGGCTGGGTACGCAAGACCAGCCGGCACGCCGCCGATATCCCCTTGGCCCTCGCCGCAGATCGCTTGTGGGCGCAGATGCCTGAGCGGGTCGGCGCCGACGTCGGGTATCGGCAAGAGGGCATCATGTTCCTGGGCCGCAACGAGGCGCAGATGGCGATGCATGAAAGCTGGCTGAAATCGGTCGAACATCTGTCCCTCGACTCGCGGTTGCTGAGCCCGCGCGAGATCGCGCAACGGGTGCCGGGCGGCGTGGCTGACTGGGCCGGCGGTATCTTTACGCCATCCGATGCGCGGGCCGAGCCGACCCTGGCCAGCAGTGCGATCGCCAAGGCGGCCATGGCCAAGGGCGTGGTGATCATCGAGCAGTGTGCGGTGCGTACACTGCAGATGTCCGCCGGGAAGGTCAGTGGGGTGGTCACTGAAAAGGGTGAGATTCGCTGCGATCAGGTATTGCTGGCCGGGGGGATGTGGTCGCGGCGCTTTTTGGGCAACCTCGGCGTGGCGTTGCCGACCTTGGCCTTGACCTGTTCGGTGCTGCGCACACATCCGATGGACGGGCCTACGGAAATCGCCGTGGGCGCACCGGACTTTTCCTTTCGCAAGCATAAGGACGGCGGTTTCATCATTACCCAACGCGGCAAATTGGACGCCTACCTGACCCTCGATCACCTGTTGCTCGCCAAGCAATACATGCCGCAGTTTCGCGCGCAGCGCAGCGTGTTGAACGTGTCGCTGGGCAAGTATTTCTTTAACGACCTGGCGCTGGCCCGGCGTTGGTCGGCCGACAGTGTCAGCCCGTTCGAACGGGTACGGGTGCAGGACCCGGCCGCCAACCCGCGGCTCAACAACGATGCGATGAACAACCTCAAGGCCGCCTGGCCGGTATTCGAGCAGGCGCGGATCGCCCAGGCCTGGGCGGGCACCATCGACGTGACGCCGGACTCGAACCCGGTGATTGGGCCGGTCGCGCAAATTCCCGGGTTGACCGTCGCCACCGGTTTCTCGGGGCACGGTTTCGGTACCTCGCCGGCGGCCGGCCATCTGGCGGCGGATATCGTCAGCGGGGATACCCCGATCATCGATCCGAGCCCGTATCGTTTCGATCGTTTCTAAGCCGGCCCAAGCCCAGCCTTTATGGAGCACAACGATGTCGCCTGCCAGCTGTTTTTTTACTAATCGCACAGGCTTGCGCCTGCATTTTCTGCAATGGGGCGAGCCGAGCGGCGTGCCTCTGGTTCTGCTGCACGGCTTGCGGGCCTATGCGCAGACCTGGGAGTCGCTGGTGCAGGCGTTGGGCTCCGGTTACTGCGTTTACGCCCTGGACCAGCGCGGTCGCGGGTTGAGCGATTGGGCCACGCCGAGCAGCTACCACACGCAATCTTATGTGGAGGATGTGGAGGACTTCGTCGCCCACCTCGGTTTGCAACGCTTCGTGTTGCTGGGGCATTCGCTGGGTGGCGCCAATGCCCTTGAATATGCACGGCAAAACCCAGGGCGTTTGCACGGGCTGATCATCGAAGACATCGGTCCCGGCTCTTCGAGCCAGGGCGACGGCGCGGCGCGTATTCGCCGTGAAATGAGCCAGACGCCGTTGCACTTCGACAGCTGGGCGAGCGCCCGCGCTTTCTGGCAGGCGTCGCGCCCGGGTTTGTCAGAGCAGGGCCTCGCTTCCAGGCTGGCGCATTCGATGAAAGCGCACGAAGGGCTGATCAGCTGGCGGCACGATCAGCAAGGCATCGCCGAGGCGCGCCTGAGCATCGAGCCGACCGACCTGTGGCCGGCGGTGCGGGCCTTGGACTGCCCGACGCTGTTCATTCGTGGCGGGCGTTCGGACTTCCTGCCCACCGCGACGCTGCAGGCGATGCGTGACAGCAATCGGCAGGTGCAGACGGTGGAAGTCGCGCACGCCAGTCACTATGTCCACGACGATCAGGGCGAGACGTTCAACCGGCTGGTCGCTGACTTTCTCGCCAGCCTCACGACTCCCAGCCCATGAAGGCAAGCGCGCGCCGGCACTGACGTTTACGCCGCATCGAGACTGGCGCGGATCTTGTCCGCCAGCGCCAGCAACGGCGCGGCATACTGCGCGACCACCGCTTCGATCGGCTGCGGGGTCGACACGCTGATATTCAAAATGTGGTCCTGATAATTGCGTATGCCGAGTGGAGTCGAAATAGCCACCACCTCGGCCTGCCAGGACGCCGCGCAATACCCGCGAAGGCGGATGCTTTCATCGGCCTCGGCGATCTCGGCCGCCAACCCCTCCCATCTGGCGTCGCAGCGCCTGGCCTTGAACAGCGCCAGCAGCGCTTGCTGTTTCTGCGTTGGAATCGTCGCCAGGTAAGCGCGTCCCAGCGAGGTGAACTCCATGGGTACCCGTTGCCCGGTTTGTACGGTGCGTGGCGTGTTCTTGCGACTCAGGCGGATCGACTCCAGGTAAATCATTTCATCGCGGTCGGCGGCGGCCAACCCGACATTCACCCGGAGTGCATGAGCCGCCTCGCGCATCAGTGGCGCAGCGCGCTGAATCAGTGAACTGCTGTTGTACATGGCGTTGCCCAAGCAAAGCGTGGCGGGCGCGAGGCGATAGGCGCTGCGCTGGCCGTCGTACACCAGCATCCCGCTGTGAATCAGCGTCTGGGTCAAGCGACTGATGGTCGACTTGGACAAACCCGTGCGCTCGCTGATATCGCCATTCCCCAGGTACTCGGTGCCCGCGCGAAAGGCCCGCAGAATCTCGAGGCCCCGCTCAAGCGAGCGGTTGAGGGGCGCCTTGCCCGCACCGGGTCTGTCCAGGCCGTCATCCTCTCTCATCGTGTTCCACCCAGTGGAATTGGCGGATTGTTAATCATGGGGAGCTCCATAGACTCGGATCAGCGCAAGGCCTTTCAGTTTGGGCCGCTGCCATGCCAACAACAAGAGAGAGATTCCCCATGACGATGTTGCAAAGTGTTACTTCGCCGATCCACATGACCGTTGATGACGACGGTATCGCCGTGCTCACGCTCAACCGCCCCGAGGCGCGTAATGCGATCAGCGACGAGATGCGCAGCCAGATGATCGAGCTGCTGGAGGAGGTCGCCGCGAACCGCGCGATTCGCGCACTCATCATCACCGGCACCGGCAAGGGTTTCTGCGCCGGAGGCGACATCAAAGGCATGGAAAAGCGCATGAGTGCGCCGGCGGGCGAGGTGGCCTACAACGGTTGGAAGCGCCAGCAGCGCGTGCATCATGCGGTGTCCCTGTTGCTCAACCTGCCCAAGCCGACGCTCGCCGCGGTCAACGGCGCCGCCACGGGCCTGGGGTGCGACCTGGCGTTGAGCTGCGATTTCGTGGTGTCCTCGCGGCAAGCCAGTTATGCGATGAGCTACATCGCACGGGGCCTGATTCCCGACGGCGGTGGCTTGTATCTGCTGCCGCGTCGCGTCGGGCTGCCCAAGGCCAAGGAGCTGATCTATACCGGGCGCACCGTGCAGCCTGAAGAAGGTTTGGCGATCGGCCTGGTGGACCGGCTGGTGGAGCATGACGACCTGCTTGTGGAGGCCCGGCGCTGGGCCCTTGAGTTATCCGCCGGCTCGGCCACTGCGCTGGCCTTGAGCAAATCCATCCTGAACAACAGCTTCGAACTCACCCAGGCCCAGGTATTGGCGATGGGCAGCCAGGCCCAGGGCATCTGCTACACCTCCGCCGAGCACCAGGCATCGGTCGCCGCTTTTCTGGCGGCCAAGGCGAAGAGGGGGTGAGCATGGACAGCATTTCCCGCCTGATGAACCCGCGCAGTGTCGCCGTGATCGGCGCCTCCGGGGACGCGCAAAAAACCTCCGGCAGGCCCATCGCGTTCTTGCGTAAACATGGCTTCGCCGGCCGCTTGTACCCGGTCAATCCACGCTACGCCGAGATCGATGGGTTGACGTGCTATCCCAACATCGCCGCATTGCCGGAAGTGCCGGACGCCGCCATCATCCTGCTCGGCCCCGAACGCGCCAACCAGGCCGTGGCCGAATTGGCGGCCATGGGCACGCCGGCGGCCATCGTGCTTGCCGGTGGTTATGGCGAAGCCGGCGAGGAGGGCATCGCGCGCCAGCAAGCCTTGCAAGCCGCGCGAGGCAACATGCGCGTGCTGGGGCCGAACACCATCGGCCTGATCAACCTCACTCAAGGCATCACCCTGTCCGCCAGCGGCGCACTTGATCAGGAGGCGTTGCGGGCCGGCAATATCGCGGTGATTTCGCAAAGTGGCGGGATTCTCGGCTCTATCCTGTCCCGTGGCGCAGCTGCCGGCATCGGCTTTTCAAAGCTGGTGGCAACCAGCAACGAGGTCGATCTGGACGTCGCCGATTTCGTCGATTACCTGGTGGATGACGCGGCAACCGACGTTATCGCCCTGTATCTGGAAGGGCTTCGCGACACGGCCAAGTTCAGCCGTGCCGCGCTCAAGGCGCGCGCTGCCGGCAAACCCATCGTCGTCTTCAAGGTCGGACGTTCCGAGGCCGGTGCCCGCTCGGCGGCGTCCCACACCGGCGCCCTGGCCGGTGCCGACGCGCTCTACGATGTCTACTTCAAACAATTGGGCATTGTTCGCGCCCAGACCTTTGCCGACTTGCTCGACCTGCCTTTCGCACTGGCCAGCCGGCGCACGATGGCGGGCAATCGTGTGGCGATTCTGACCTCCACAGGCGGCGCCGGCACGCTGATCGCAGATGCCCTGGGCGCCAGCGGGTTCGACACCCCACCGCCGGGCGACGCCACCGCCGCGCGTTTGCGCGATCTCGACATCGGCGACCAGGCCGTGCTGGATCGCAACCCCATCGACCTGACGCTGGCCGGCCTGCAGCCGCATATCATGCAGCAGGCCATGTGCATCCTGCTGGAAAGCACGGACTACGACGCGGTCATCAGCGTGGTGGGGTCGTCCGGCGTCGCCCGCCCGACATTGATGGCGGATGCAATCCGCGACAGTCAGCGCGACAGCTGCAAGCCGGTCCTCGCCTATGTCAGTCCTTATGCACCGCAAGCCTTGCTGCGCATCAACAGCAACCAAGGCATCGCCTTTACCGCGCCTGAGGCGTGTGCCAGTGCGTTGCTGGCCTTGAAAGGCCACAGCGCTGTCGAGCCGTGCGCGGCGCCGACGCAAGCGCGCAATCAAGCCATGACCGCGACGGAAGTTGAGCAATTGCCGAGCGGCACCCTGGATGAACGGCACAGCAAGGCGCTGTTCAGCCGCTTTGGCGTGCCGGTCACCCGCGAACGGGCGGTTGAGCATACGAGCCAGGCAATAGACGCCGCTCGTGCGCTCGGCCCCAAGGTTGTGCTGAAGGTGCTCTCCGAGCGCATTCCCCACAAAACCGAAGTGGGCGGCGTCGCGCTCGGTCTTACCGAACACACCATTGGCCAGGCGCTGGAACACATGCGCGGCGTGGTTGCGGACAAGGTGGGTTTTGTCCCCGAGCGCTTTCTGGTTCAGGAGATGGTCAGCGGCGGCCACGAGCTGATCCTGGGCTTCCATCGAGACCCGCAACTGGGGCCTGCGTTGCTACTGGGGATGGGCGGTGTCAGCGCCGAACTGCTGCGGGACACCAGCATGAGGCTGCTGCCGATCAGCCGCAACGACGCGCAGGCAATGCTCAGAGAACTGAAAACCTTTGCCCTGCTCGACGGCTATCGCGGCGCCCCCAAGGCGGATATCGGTGCGCTTGTCGACTGCATCATGGCCTTCGCCGATATGGCAACGACCTTGGGCACCAAGCTCCACGAAGCCGAAATCAACCCCTTGCGCGTGTTCGCGCAAGGGCAGGGTGTCAGGGCGGTGGATGGCCTGGCACTGCTGGCGTGAGGCAGCACCTGTTCCACTCTGTGGAATAGGTGGATTGACCCTCACAGCCCCGGTTTCATAATCAAGACAGCTTCATCAACGACTCATAAAAACAAGTAGGTCGCTATGAACGTACTCAACTGCACATCGAACCAACGGCTCCCTCTGGGCAACCTGCATTTTCAGAGAAGGAGCCCATCATGCCTGTCGCATTAAAAGCCATCACCACGCCAGCTGGCGCGGAACGGGATGAGCGCGCGTCGGCGCTGATCCAATTTATCGGTGTTTCCAAATCCTTCACGGTCAAGGGCGTGGCCAAACAGGCATCCCACAGCATCAACCTGTCGATCGAGAAGGGTGAAGTGGTCACCGTGGTCGGGCCATCGGGGTGTGGTAAATCCACACTGCTGAACATGGTCGCGGGGCTGTTCGCGCCCACCGAAGGGCAGGTGGTCTACAACGGCAAAGCCGTATGCGGGGTCAATGGCCGTACCGGCTACATGACCCAGAGCGACCACTTGCTGCCCTGGCGCGATGTGGTCGGCAACATTGCCGTGCCCCTGGAAATCCAAGGCATGCCCAAGGTGCAACGGCGCGAGCGAATTCAGGAACTGATCAAACTGGTCGGTCTTGAAGGCTTCGAAAAATCCTACCCCAGCCAACTGTCCGGCGGCATGCGCAAACGTGCGGCGCTGGCCCGCCTGCTCGCCTATGACCCGGAAACGCTGCTGATGGACGAGCCTTTCGCGGCATTGGATGCGCAACTGCGCATGCGTATGCAGACCGAGCTGATTCGGCTCAGCCGGCGCTTGAACAAGACCGTGATCTTCGTGACTCACGACTTGGATGAAGCCGTCGCCCTGGGGGATCGCTGCCTGATCTTCGCCGGCCGGCCCGGCACCATTGTCAAGGACGTGCCGATCCCGCTGGGCGAGGAGCGCAACATTCTCCAACTGCGCAAGGACCCCAGGTACCACCAGCTTTGCGGCGACTTGTGGGACTTCATGACCCCGTCTTTGAACGATGCAGCGGAGGGTAACCGAGCATGAATATATTCCTTGGACGTCTGGCGATCTTCATCACACTGTTCGCCACGTGGGAGCTGTCATCGGGGCCGTTGATCGATCCCTTTTTCGTCAGTTCTCCCAGTGAAATCGCCGGCAAGTTCTACGAGCTGGTGATCAGCGGAAGGCTGTTTTCCCATGGTGGGATCACGGTGGTGGAAACCCTTGCCGGCTTCGTGCTCGGGGCGACGGTCGGGATCGGGGTGGGCTTGCTGTTGGGCCGTAACGAATTGCTGGCCAAGCTGCTCGATCCGATCCTCGTGTCGATCTATAGCTTGCCGAAAGTGGCCCTGGCCCCGCTGTTCATCATGTGGTTCGGCATCGGGATCGAGATGAAGATCATCCTGACCGCCACCATCGTGTTCTTCCTTGTCTTCCTCAACACCTACAGCGGCGTGCGAGCGGTCGACCGCGAGCAGCTGGAGATCCTGCGCTTGATGGGCGCACGCGAGCATCACTTGATCACCAAGGTGGTGTTCCCTTCGGCCATCCAATGGGTATTCACCGGGCTCAAGCTCTCGGTGCCTTACGCGCTGATCGGGGCCATCGTCGGCGAAATCATGGCGTCCAATCGCGGGCTCGGCTATCTGCTGCAAGATGCCGCGGGGCAGTTGGACACCGCTGGGGTGTTCGCCGCGTTGGTCGCCATCATCGCTCTGGCGCTGCTGCTGCAAGCGATCGTGCGTATGGTCGAGACACGCCTGATGCCATGGAAAAAAGATCTGGGTGATCGTGAAGCTTCGGTTTGACCTGTTCATAACTCACAAGAAAATACAGGTGTACGCATGTCTATTAAAAAACTGATCGCAAAGGCGGGCCTTGTCGCTTCGTTGCTGGCTGGCGCCACTGGCGCTTATGCGCAGGATATAAAAGTTGCCCTGGGCACCGATGGGTTCGTGCATATGCCGCTGTTCGTGGCGGTGGATGGCGGCTATTTCAAGAAGCAGGGGATGAATGTCGAACTCGTCAAGTTCAAGGGCGGCGGTGCCGCGACCTCGGGCCTGGCCAGTCGAACCGTCGAGTTCTGTTCCTGTGCGATCCAGAACTCGATCAACGCGAAATTGAAGGGCGCCGACTTGACCCTGCTGGGCCGGCTGGTGGGGCAGTACGCAAGCAACGTGGTGATCAGCCAGAAGAAAGCCGACCAACTGGGCCTGACCGCGCAAACGCCGATGGAGCAGCGGCTGAAAGCGATGAAGGGCTTGAAGATTGCGGTCAGCGGCGCGGGCGGCAGTGCTGATTTCCTGGTGCGGTTTCTCGGTGAAAAAGGCGGCCTTTCGGCAGAAAAGGACTTCACGTTGTTATACCTGAACAGTGCCAGCGCCATTCTGACGGCATTCGCCCAGGAACGTATCGACGGGTTCGCACTGTCCTCTCCGACCTCGGACAGCGCCATTATCGAACACAAAGGTTTCACCCTGTTGGATATGGCCGAAGGGCAGGTCAAGGAGCTTGATGGTTATCCCTCCATCGCCTTGAGTGCGCGCAAGCAATGGGCCGATGAAAACCCGCAGACGGTGAAGACATTCCTGGACGCGCTGGCGCAAGCGACGACGCTGATCAACGAGCACCCTGAGCAGGCCATGAAACTGGTGCGCGCGCGCTTTGAAGGCACGCCGGATAACGTGTACGCGGCGGCCTGGGCCTCCAACAAACACTCATTTCCTCAAACGCCTTATCTGAGCGAGGAAGACGTCGCCCGGGCGATTGCGTTTCTCGGCAAAGTCCAAGGTCAATCGATTCCCGGCAAGGCCGGCGACTACATGACCGCGATGCACTGACACCCCCTCTCACCTGATGGATGTAGCGGCCCACCGATCTCGAACGAGCGCGGTGTGGCTGCGTACCGCCCGGATTTTCTCATGAATAATAAAAAAACAAGCATATCGTGGGGCGTGATGGTTGCCGTCGGGCCCTGCCTGGCCACCGCCCAGGCAGCCGACTTCTTTGCCGACTCCAAGGTCGACCTGGAAATGCGCAACTTCTACATGAACCGCGATTTTCGCGACGGCAGCGGCCCATCAAAACGCGATGAATGGGCGCAGGGCTTCATTCTGCGCGCACAGTCGGGTTACACGCCCGGCGTCGTCGGGTTTGGCCTGGATGCGATCGCCATGGTGGGCCTGAAACTCGATTCGAGTCCGGATCGAACCGGCACGGGGTTACTGCCGGTTCGCGATGACGGCAGCGCCCCGGGCGAGTATTCCAAGGCCGGGTTGACCGCGAAAATGCGCGTGTCCAAAACCGAACTGAAGGTCGGCACCTTGATGCCCAAGCTGCCGACGCTGCAAGCGAACTTCGGACGCTTGCTCCCGCAAACGTTTCGCGGAGGCATGATCGAGTCCCGGGAGTGGAATGGCCTGGAGCTGATCGGGGGGCACCTTGATCAGGTCACCGATCGCGATGTCACCGGTGCGCGAGGGTTGTCGATCAATAACAAGAATCGCCGCTTTTCCGGCGCGCTTGACGGCGGCAACTTCGAGTTGGCGGGTGCCGCTTACCGCTGGAAGCATTTCCAGCTGACCTATCAGCTCGGACGACTGGAGGATGTCTATCAGCAGCACTATCTCGGTTTCAACAGTACCCACGACGTCGGTGAGGGTAAGTTCAAGGCGGATCTGCGCCTGTTTGTCAGCGACGATCAGGGGCAAGCGCGCGCCGGGCAGGTGGACAATCGTGCGTTCAGCGGGCTGGCTACCTATGAATGGCGGGGCAACGCATTCAGCCTGGGGTATCAAGCCATGCACGGGGATTCGGCGTTTCCCTACGTCGACGGTACCGACCCTTACCTGGTCAACTTCGTGCAGGTGGGCGACTTTGCCGAGAAGGGCGAACGCTCATGGCAAGTGCGTTATGCGCGCGATCTGGCGTCGTGGGGCTTGCCGGGGATGACCTTCATGACCCGTTACATCAAGGGCTCCGACGCAGAGCTGCGCACGACCGACTCCGGCCGCGAGCGTGAGCTGGATGTCGAACTGCAGTATCGGGTGCAGAGCGGGCCGCTCAAGGCCTTGGACATACGCCTGCGCAACGCGGTGTACCGCTCGGACTTCTCCCGTAATGCCAACGACACGCGGGTGATCCTCAGCTATCCCATTTCCTTCCTGTGACCCTTCCGCCTGGTGACGAAGGATCGTTACCAGGCGACGGTCGCATCACTCAGGTAACGCTCATGGAATCCTTGGTCAGTTTGAATTCAGCTGATGGCATTGGTGTCATCGTCATCCATAACCCGCCGGTGAACGCGTTGTCCCAAGGCGTCCGGCAACAACTGTCGGACGCCTTGGCACAGGCTCAGGCCGACCCCACGGTGCGCGCCATCGTCCTCGCCTGCCAGGGCACGACGTTTGTGGCCGGAGCCGATCTCAAGGAGTTCGACCAGCCGTTGATGGCGCCGCACCTTCCGGACGTTCTGAACACCATTGAAAACAGCCCCAAACCGGTGATTGCTGCGCTTCACGGCTCCGTGCTCGGCGGGGGGCTGGAGCTGGCGTTGGCGTGTCATCTGCGGGTCGCGGATGCGTCTGCGGTGCTTGGTCTGCCCGAGGTCAGCCTGGGCTTGATCCCCGGTGCCGGCGGCACGCAGCGCTTGATTCGCCTGTGTGGCGCGTTGATCGCCGTCGACCTGGTCATTGCCGGGCAGCGTCTGACGGCGGCGCAGGCACACGCAGCCGGGCTGATCGATCACTGCGTGGCGACCGACGTCCACGTCGCAGCGATTGAGTACGCACGGCGCTTCAGTGTGGCCCAACCCTTCTGGCGGCGAACGCGAGATCGGCTGATTGCCGAACATGACGCCGCTGAATTCGAGGCGAAAGTCGCCGGCGTCATGAAAAAAATGCGCGGGCAACAAGCGCCCCTGGCTGCCCTCGAGGCGATCAAGGCCGCCCTGACCGTGCCGTTTGACGAAGGCATGGCCGTGGAGCGCAGGCTGTTTATCGAGCGCCGACAATCGGCCCAGGCCAAGGCGTTACGGCATCTGTTTTTCACTGAGCGCGCCTTGGCCAGCCGCACGCGTCAGCTCGCTGCCAATGGCCACGCGCCCTCGATTCAAAAGGTCGCGGTGATTGGCTCAGGCACCATGGGCGCCGGGATTGCCATCTGCATCGCCAATGCAGGCCTCGTTGTAAGCCTGATCGACGTGCAGGATGCCGCGTTGCAACGCGGTGTGAAAAACATCGACGACTATTACCGGGACGCGCTGCTCAAAGGGCGGCTCGATGCCCAGGCTGCGCAACACTGCCGGGCCTTGATTCGGCCGTCGACCTCAATGGACGCGGTGGCGGACGCCGACCTGGTCATCGAAGCGGTGTTTGAAGACCTGCAGGTAAAACGTGCGGTGTTTCAACAACTGGACAGGTTGTGTCAGCCGCACGCCATTCTGGCGACCAACACGTCCTACTTGGACATCGAAGCCATCGCCGATGGCGTCAGCCGTCCACAGCAGGTCCTGGGCATGCATTTCTTCAGCCCCGCGCCGGTGATGAAACTGCTGGAGGTGGTGCGTACCACCCAGACCGACCGGGCAGTGCTGGCGGCGGTGCTGGCTTTGGCGCAGCGGCTCGGCAAGGTTGCGGTAACGGTCGGGGTGTGTGACGGTTTTGTGGGCAATCGGCTGTTGGCGGCGCGGGAGCGGGAAGCTATGTTCCTGTTGGAGGAGGGCGCGCCCCCCGAGGATGTCGACCGTGTGATGCGTGCCTTCGGCTTCCCCATCGGCCCCTTTGAACTGCGTGATCTGGCCGGCGTGGATGTTGCCTGGCGCAACCGCCAGGGGCGCCTTTCTCGGTTGAACGAGCGTGAGCGGCGCTGCGATTGGGTCGATAAACTGTACGCCGCCGACCGTCTTGGCCAAAAAGCCGGTGTTGGGTTTTATCGATACGCGCCAGGCAGCCGCCAGGCCGTGCCGGACCCCTGGTTGACCGAGGTGTTGGACCAGCACCGGCAGCAATGGCACATCACGCCGCGGAACATCACCGATCAGGAAATCGAAGAGCGCTGTTTGTTTGCAATGATCAACGAGGCCGCCTGGCTGATCGACAACGATATCGTGGCGCACCCTGGCGATATCGATCTGGTGTGGATTCATGGATATGGCTTTCCGCGCTACAAGGGCGGGTTGACTTACCATGCCGACCAGAGGGGGCTGGGCTATGTGGCAAAAGCGCTGACGCGCTATAACCCTGAAGCTGGAAAGGCACTCTTGGCGTTCATGACGCGCCGCAAAACCTTCCACGCTCATTGACGATCGGCCCCGGCGGGTTGTTGAGCCCGCCGGGGCATTGCGTCAGGCTTCTTTGATCACATGCCTCAGAATCAACGTCAGGACCGTCGCGACACACAGCATCGCGGCCATTGCGATAAGGCCGGCGTTGAATGAGTGGGTGAGGTCTTTGAGCCAGCCGACCGCGTAAGGACCGACCAACCCCCCGAGGCTACCCACGGCGTTGATGAACGCAATGCCACCGGCCGCGGCTTGCTTGCTCAGAAACGTCGCGGGGATGCTGTAGAAGCACGTGCGGACCGAACTCAACCCGATCAACGCCACCGTGAGGCCAATCAGTGCCGGAATCAGGTCGCTGTAGACCACCGAGAAAATAAACCCGGCCGCTCCGGTGGCGCAGGTAATGGCCAGGTGGAGCACATACCGCCTTTTGCGCGCGAGCACCTTCGCCCACACGAGCATCGCGACACTGGCAATCAGATACGGTATCGCCGACACCCAGCCGATCTGAGTCGTCGTCAGCGCATGGCTTTTGAGGATTTGCGGCAACCATACGCCAATGCCCAGGATGCCGATGATGTAGCTGAACAGAATCGCGGCGAGCAGCCATACCCTGACGTCGTTGATGGACTGTCGAAAGCTGTGCGCGCCCTTTGACTCATGTTCCGCGTCGAGTGCCGACTGCAACGCTTGACGCTCGTGCACAGTCAGCCACTTGGCGTCTGCGGGCCTGTCGGCCAGGCACTTCAAGCACAGTACGCCGAGCACACATGCCGGAAGGCCTTGTAGCACCAACAGCCACTGCCAGCCCCGGTACCCCCAAAGACCATCCATCGAGAGCATGGCGGCAGAGAGCGGCCCACCGAGGACGGAAGAGACGGGGATGGCAAACAGAAACCAGGCCATGACCCGCGTCCGGTATTGGATCGGAAACCACAGCGACAAGAAGAAAATGACGCCAGGAAAGAACCCGGCTTCTGCGATACCGGCCAGCAGGCGGATGAAGGCGTAACTGAGCGGCCCTTGGGCCAGCGCGGTGGAGGCGGAGAACAGCCCCCAGGTAATCATGATTCTTGCGAGCCATCGCCGCGCACCGAAGCGGTACAGCGCCAGATTGCTGGGTACCTCGAACAAGCAATAGCCCACATAAAAAATGCCGGCTGCAAAACCGAACTGGGAAGCAGTGAGCCCCAAATCTTCATTCATTGTCAGTGAAGCAAAGCCGACGTTAGTTCTGTCGAGATAATTAAAGAAATACGCGATGGCGAGCAGTGGGATTAACCTTATCGCGGCTTTACGGCAGGCACTCGATTCCAGCGCCTCCTGTCTTGTTACTTCGCCTGCTGTGAGTATGTTCATGCGCGTCCATTATTGTTGTAGTGAGGAACCTGGAAGCATAGGGGCGCGCTTCTTATCCTCGCCAACACCTTTTAACCATAGGTCGCTATAACCACAGGGCATGGGGCCGTGGCAGTGTTTGCGGGGATTCCTGCCATGCCCGACAGGCATCGAAAACCATGACGCATCAGCATTGGTTATTTTCTTGAAAGTGCATAAACCTGATGGCTCACACCCATCGGTTTGGCGTGCCAAACAATAATAAAAGGCTCATGTAATGCAATACACTAAGATGATTAAATCTCTCATAGTGGCAGGGCTAGTTGCCTATAGCTTGCCGGGACATACCGACGACATGGTCAGAACAATTGTTGCCGAGAAAGGCAATGTACACATTGAGGCGCTGGATCAGGGCAAGGGGCATGTCATCGTGATCCTGCCTTCAAAAGGCCGTGGCGCGAACGACTATGACGAAGTGGCCCGTTACCTGGTAGGTGACGGCTATCGCGTGATCCGTCCGGAGCCTCGCGGTGTCAAGGGCAGCAAGGCGCCCATGGATACGCCGACGCTGCACGATTTTGCGGCCGACGTCGCCTTGGTGATGGATAAAGCCAGCACCGGGCCTGCGGTAGTGGTCGGGCATGCCTGGGGAAGCCAGCCTGCGCGTGTGCTGGCGGTCGATCGTCCAGATCTGGTCAAGGGGATCGTATTGGCCGCCGCGTCGATTGGTAAGTTGCCTGCCGGTTCATCTGAAAAGCCCTACGGCCGCATGCTCGAAGCGATCAAAGGCGCGGGCAATTACGCGTTACCCGAAGCCCAGCGAATCAGCTATCTGAAGGAAGCGTTCTTCGCCCCCGGCAACGATCCGCGCGCCTGGCTGAGCGGATGGTACGACAAGACCCACCAGGCTCAAGACCATGCACGGGACAGCACACCCGTGGATCTTTATTGGTCAGCCGGCGCAACCGTGCCGATTCTCGACCTGCAAGGGCAGCATGACGCCGTCGTTATCCCGAACATTCTTAAATCCATGCTCGGCGATCGGGTCGAACATAAAACCATTGCCAACGCCGGACATGCCATGGCCCCCGAGCAGCCGCGTGAAATGGCGAGTGCCATCGCCGATTTCGCTAAACGCGTGTATGCGGACAAGTGATCGGCGTCTGTCGCCGATTTGATTGACGGGCGGTGCATGCGTTGGCCGTGGCCTGACGGAAAAATGCTCCGGACCTTTCGGTTCGGAGCATTCCTCATCTGTTGCGCGGCGTGTATTGCGCGCTACATCTTGCGGGCGTACTGGGCCTTGGCAAACGCAGCGATGGCATCCGCCATCGCTTTGGGTTGCTCAGGCGCCATGGCGTGTCCGGCATCTTTCAAGACCACGACCTGGACCCGGTCACCGAGCATGCTT
Organism: Pseudomonas sp. Y39-6; assembly: GCF_023651955.1. NCBI lineage: Bacteria > Pseudomonadati > Pseudomonadota > Gammaproteobacteria > Pseudomonadales > Pseudomonadaceae > Pseudomonas > Pseudomonas sp. Y39-6. Next base: position 2,359,987 of record NZ_CP069594.1, read on the forward strand.
TTGAGCACGCCGGAGAAGCGCCGCGGGGCAACCGTGTCCGCTTCACCTTGCAGATCGAGAATCGGGGCACTGCCGGCGGCGAAGTAGTCGTCTACCGGTGTGGTGTTGCGTGCATGGGACTCGGCATCGTGGGTGGCCTGGTGCCAACCGCCCAGCCACACAGTAGGATCGTTGCCGGGGGCAAAGAAGGCCTTGCGCAGGTAGATCAGGCGTTGCTCTTCGGGCAGCGACAGGTCGCCGGCACCATCGATGGCCTGCCGCATCTCGGCATTGATCGGTTTTTCCGTCGAGCCCGGCGGCACTTTGCCGGCAGACGCTGCGGCCATCACTACACCGCGGACAAGGTCAGGGCGATCGGCGGCGAGCATGCGCGCGGCGAAGTTGCCCCAGGCGTGACCGACCACCACGACAGGGCCTGTGTTTTCATGTTCGACGACTGCTGCGACGTCCCGGGCAAAGTCGTGTACCGACAGGTTTTCCATCGGCCCTTTGCTTTGCCCTATGCCACGCGGCTCGGGCCTGAGGACGCGGAACCCATCCACCTGAAGATAATGGGCGACCTGGTCATAATCGCGAGCCGAACGCCCCAATGAAGGGAGCATCACGATCACCGGCCCTTTCCCTTGCGAGCTGACCTCGATTTGCACGTTGTCATAGTTGACCAGCGTTTGCTTGATCGGTGTGCCAGCAGCCATCGCAACGGCGCAAGTGAGGCCAAAGGTGGCGCCGAGCAGAATACGCGAGAGGGTTTTCATTATTTGCGCTCCTGTGCCGTTGGATTGTTGGCCGGTTCGAGGCCGCTTTCGGTCAGCAGATGACGTGCGGCCGGGCTGTTGAGGAAGGCAATGAACTCACGGGCAGGTTGTGTATGAGGCGTCTCGCGGGCGACTGTCGCGCAGAACCGGCTGATTTTCTGTACCTCTTCGGGAAGCGGGCCCAGGTAGTCGACGCCGGGGGTGACCTTCAACTCGCTGATTTGCTGCATGCCGATGTCCGCATCGCCTCTGGCCAGCGCCGTGCCCACCAGTTCCTTGCCGGCGATCTCAACGGTTTTACCTTTGATCTTGTCGCTGATGCCCAACCGCTGGAACAGCTCGGTACGGATATACACGCCGCTGGCACCTTGGGAGTAAGCGATCTTGTCGGCATTGAGCAACGCCGAGGTGAGCGCGGCGACGCTTGATACGTCCGGCTTGGGTTTGCCGTGAGGCACCCCGACACCGATGCGCGAGTCGGCGATCTCGCGGCGGGTGGTCATATCAAACGCGCCGGTGGGCGAGAGCAGTTCCAGGGTTTCATCCGCCATGATCGCCAGGTCCATCGGCTCTTTATGCCTGATGCGTTCTGGAATGGATTCGGGCGATGTGCCCATTGAAGGTCCCCAACTGAAACTCAGGGTATTGCCACTGGCTTTTTCGTAGGCCGGCTGAAGGTGTTCCATGGCACCCCGCAGTGCGCCACTGGCAATGATCTTCAGTTCAGCGGCTTGGCTCAATTGAGAAAAACCGAGCAGGCTGACCAAACCGGTGGACAGCAGTATCGGAGCAGATCTTGTTTTTTTCATGGTGCTGCCTTCTTCAATGGGCGCCTGTTTCAAGCGCCGCGAGTGTTGACGAATAACGAGTACAACGATGTGGTCGACGCCATCAGCAGACGATTCCCGCGTGGGCCGCCGAAGCACAGGTTGGCGCAACGCTCCGGCAGGTCGATGTGACCAATCGCGGTGCCATCAGGGGCGAAGATGCGTACACCGTCCAGTCCGGGCTCAGGCGTGGCCCAGCCGCACCAGAGGTTACCGTCCACATCCACGCGTATCCCGTCGGGCAACCCGCTGCCGGCATCGATCAGCTCACGCCGATGACTGACTTGGCCTTGCTCATCGACGCTGTAGGCGACGATGCGCCGAGGGCGAGCCCTGGACTCAACCAGGTAGAGGGTCTTTTCATCCGGGGAGAAGGCCAGGCCGTTCGGGCCGTCGAGGTCTTCGGCCACGCAGTGCAGGCTGCCGTCCGCATCGAGGCGATAGAGGTTGGCCGGCAGTTGCGCGGTGCCTTGCCGGCCCATGTAGTCGCTGATCAGGCCGAACGGCGGGTCGGTGAACCAGACACTGTCGTCCGACTTCACCACGATGTCATTCGGCGAATTCAGCGGTTTTCCTGCAAAGCTGTCGGCCAGCACGCTGATGCTGCCGTCGTATTCGGTGCGGGTGACGCGCCGGCCGCCATGTTCGCAAACGAGCAGGCGTCCTTGACGGTCGCGCGTCATGCCATTGGCCTGATTCGAGGGCTGGCGAAAGACACTCAAGCCGCCGGTGGTCTCGTCCCAACGCATGATGCGATCGTTCGGCAGATCGGTGAACAGCAGGAAGCGCGCGTCGGCGAACCAGGCGGGGCCTTCCGCCCAGCGCAGGCCTGTACCGAGACGCTCAACCTTGGCATGGGCAAGGCGGTAGTGCGCAAATCGAGGGTCCAATTCGCGAACGCTCGGGTCGGGCACGCGGGAGCTGGGAACCCAGGTAATTTCGTTCATCGTTTGATCTCCTGAATGGACGCACATCAGGCGTAAAGGCGCGCCGGGTTGTCGACCAGCACCGCCTGCTGCAAGGCGGGGCTGTCGCACACCTGGCGAATGAAGGCGAGAAGCTGGGCATCGTCAGGTATCGGCCCTTTGATATTCGGGTGCGGCCAGTCCGATCCCCAGATGGCGCGCTCGGGGGCGCACTCCAGTAACGCGCGAACCTGATCCAGCGCCTGCGGCCAAGGGCCGGGCTGACCCTGCATGGCACGATCGATGCCCGACAGTTTGATCCAGCGATTCGCGTGGCCCAGTTCCGCCCGCAGTTCGTCCATCAACCGCGGATCAACCGGCTGGGTGAGGTCCGGGCGCGCCATATGATCAATCACCAGTGGCGTCTTCAGGTCGCGCCAGGTGTGGAGGAATGGCAACAGCGTCGGCAACTCCCCGTGCACCAGCACGTGCCACCCCAGCGGAGCGACGCGCTCGGCCAATGCGCGCAGCTTTTGTGGGTCGCGGGCCCCCGGCAGATGGCCCATCAAGTTGAAGCGGATACCGCGCAGGCCGCCGTCGTGCAGAGCCTGCAACTGATCGTCGGTGGTGGTTTCATCAATGATGCCGACACCGCGATAATGCCCGTTGCTGCTGGCTATCGCCTCCAGAATGGCGCTGTGGTCGGTGCCATAGGGCGCAGCCTGCACCAGCACGCCGTGACTGATACCCAGTCGACGATGCATGCCCAGCAGTTCGCTGAAAGGCGCAGGCTCAGGCGTATAGGCCGCGTTGGCCGGAAGAGGGAAACGCGCCCACGGGCCATAGATATGGGTGTGACAATCCCAGGCACCTGTAGCGCTGGATGAAATCGACATGCTGGCTCCGAAAGTCTGCCCCGATACGCCGCCTGCCAGACCGATACCGGCGGCAGCTATCATGGTGTGTTTGATGAACAGACGACGTGACGTCTGAACGCAGGAAAAGTCGTCCATGTTCGGCCCTGGTTGGGTAGGCGGGCAGGGCTGCGCTTTGCACAGCCCTTTGGAATGAGTCAGTCGCAGCGTGCGGTCATGCCGCCATCGACGATGATTTCCGTGGCGGTGACGAAGCGTGATTCGTCACTGGCCAGATACAGCGCTGCAAACGCCGTATCGCGGCCATCGCCCATGAACCCGAGTGGAATGCGTGCCACACGCGAATCGAGCAGTTTGCTCACATCGCCGCCCGTGCGTTGCCCGGCCAGGCGCACTTCGACCATCGGCGTATGCAACTGCCCCGGAACCACCGTATTTACGCGGATGCCCTTGGGGGCGTATTCGACGGCGGTGACGCGAGACAGTTGAATGACGCCGGCTTTGCTGGCGGCGTAAGCCACTTGTGCCGAGCCCGTCCAGCGCGTGCCGGACGTCGAGGCGGTGTTGATGATCGAACCGCCGCCCTGTGCTTCCATCAGTGGCAGCACATGCTTGCAGGTCAGGTAGACGCTTCTGAGGTTCAGGGCGATCTGCGCATCGAACTTGTCTTCGGCCAATGCCACAGCGCCGCCCGCGGCGGAACCGCCGACGTTGTTGACGAGAATATCGACCTGGCCGTAAGCCGCTTTGCACGCGGCGACCATCGAGGCGACCGCCTGACTGTCGGTGACATCGCAGGCGAATGGGGTGACCTCACCGCCGGCTTCACGGATGCGTTCGAGGGTTTCCTCCATGGCGCCCAGGTCGCGATCGACCGCGAACACCTTCGCCCCGGCCATGGCGAATATCACCGCGACCGCGCGGCCATTACCCCAGCCACTGCCGACACAGCCGGCGCCGGTGACGATAGCGACTTTGCCCTTGAGGCGATCGCTTTTTGGGAGAGTATCAGTCATGCAAGTATCCTCAGTTCAATGTAGTCGGCAGTTCGGCAGTGGCGCCCGCAGGTGGCGGAACTTCGAACACCTTGATGGTCATGGAAATCAGGGTGTAGTAACCCGCGATGCCGACCAGATCGACGGCCGCATCGGTACCCATCTGTTCGACGAATTCGGCGTAGAGGCCATCGCCGATAGCGCGTTGGGCGTGCAGTTCGCGAATGAAGCGGTAGACCAGGGCTTCATCGGCGTTTTCGAACGCCGGCTCGCGGTCATCCCGAATCGCTTCGATGATGTGTGGCGCCAGCCCGGCCTTCAGTGCGAAAGGCTTGTGCGCCGCCCACTCGTATTCGGCGAGCCAGTGCCGGCCCATCAACAGAATGGCCAGCTCCGACAGGCGCGGGTCCAGGCAGGTGTCATAGCGGCAGTAGCGGCCCAGTGCCTGGGCGCACTCGGCCAGCGCTGGCCGATGCAGCCAGATCGCCAGAGGGCCGCGCACGCCTTGGCGAGGGCCATTGGCGATGCGCTCGTAAACCGGGCGCTGCGCGTCGCTGAGGTGGTTCGGGTCGATAGGCTTTAAACGATTCATGGAGCTTTCCTGTCAGGGACGCGGTGACTGAATAGACGGTTTGTGCGCGGGCGCGATGGCCGCCTCGGCTGACGGGCTTTCGACCGGTGGGCGCAGCAGGCTTCGGCTCGGCTTGCGGCCGGTTGCCCGCTCGAAAGCGTCGGGGTCGAATGCGCCTTCCCAGCGCGCGATGGCAAACACCGCGACGGTGTTGCCGACGATATTGGTCAGGGCGGTAGCGGTGGCCATGATCCGGTCAATGCCGAACAGCAACCCCAGGCCACTCAGCGGAAGGGTTTGTACCGATTGCAACGTCGCGGCCAGCTTGATGAAGGCACCGCCTGCAACGGTGGTACCGCCTTTGGAGGTGATACTCAGGATCGCCAGCAGACCCAGTTGCTGCACCAGGGAGAAAGGCGTGTCGGTCGCTTGTGCGATGAACCCGATCGCAACCGCCATGTAGATGGCAGTTCCATCAAGGTTGAAGCTGTAGCCGGCGGGCAGTACAAAACCGACGACCACTTCGTCACAACCGCTGCGTTGCAGCTTTTCGATCAGGCGTGGGAATACCACTTCGCCGGACGCCGTGCCGAACACCAGCAGGATCTCATCGCGAATCAGGCGCAGCACAGTGCCGAAGGGCAGGCCGATAGACCAACTGATCGAGCCCAGAATGCCGAAGACGAAGATCAGTGAAGCGGCGTAGTAAACCGCGATCAACTTGAGCAGATAGAGCAGGGTGTCGCCACCGTAACTGCCGATGGCCGCAGCCATGGCGCCGAACGCGCCCAGAGGGGCCAGCTTCATGATGAAGCCGAGCATTTTGAAGAGGATGCTCTGCGCCTCGCCAAGGGCTTTGACGGCGACCGAATCAGGGCCGCAGACGCGGTTGATGGCGATACCGGCCAATACCGAGATGATCAGTACCTGGATGATGTCGCCCTTGGCGAAAGCATCGACCAGTGTGTGGGGAATGAGCCCCAGCAGGTAGTTGATCATCGACACACTGCCCGCCGCGGAGGTGGCCTTGATCGCTTCACTGGATTCATTCAGGCTCGTCGCATGCAGGCCCACGCCCGGTTCAACGACGTTGACCAGAATGAAACCAATGAGCATCGCGACGGTGCTGACCACTTCAAAATAGACTAGCGACTTGATACCGAGTCGGCCGAGTTTGCGCATGTCCTGAACATGGGTAAGGCCATGAACCAGGGTGACGAAAACGATCGGCGCCAGCATCATTTTCAGCAGCGCGATGAATGCTTGTCCGAGGGGCTTCATGGCGACCGCCCATTGCGGTGCGGCGAAACCGAGGATGACGGCAGCAACAAGTGCTATCAGCACCTGTACGTGGAGTTTCTTCAACTGATTCATGGCATTTCCTGGCCCGAGAATGGGCATCATTATTCTTGTGGTAACACGTCCCTTGACGGGCAAGCTGGGCCTTCAGCTATCAGCGATGAGCATAGAAAAAACTAAAGCTAGGCACAAAAACCTTATTTTGATACAAAGCTATGCCATTACGGCATGGTGATAACGATGGATATTCGGGAACTACGCTCCTTCGTAAAAGTGGCCCAGTGCGGAGGTTTCAGCCGTGCGGCCAAAGAGCTCTTCATTGCTCAGCCGGCTCTGAGTCGGCAGATCGCCAAGCTTGAAGAGCAGCTTCAGGTGGCACTGTTCATTCGTCACGGAAGGGGGGTGGAGCTGACTGCCGCCGGGGCGCGTCTGCTGGAGCGGGCGGATGTAATGCTGCGTTACATGGAGGACACCGCTGACCATGTCCGAAACAGTGCGTTTGAAGAACGCGGCCATTTGGCGATCGGGTTGCCTCCTGCGATCGGGACCATTGTGGGGCCGCAATTGATCCGTCGTTTTCACGAACGCTGGCCGAAGGCGTCGCTGCACGCGCTGGAAGGGTTGAGCACGTCGTTGCAGGAGTGGCTGCTGGATGGCCGAATCCAGGTAGCCGTGGTGTACAACCAGCCTCTGCTCGAGGCCTTTGATGTCAAACCCATTTTCAGTGAGCGCATGGTGCTGGTCGGGCCTCCAGGGGAAGCGCCGAGATCGGTGCGTATTACCGGCCTGGCTGATTTCCCGCTGATCCTTCCGGGCCTGCCGCACAGTAACCGTCGCTTGATCGAGCAGGTTGCCGCGCAGAATGGACTGCGGCTGAACGTCATATTCGAAGTGGACAGCGTGAGCTTGACCAAGCGTCTGGTCGCCGAAGGCATGGGGTACTCCATTCTTGCTCACGCAGCCGTTCAGGAAGATATCGCGAAGGGGCTGTTGGTCGGTCACACCATCGAACGACCGGGCATCCGATCCACGGTTTCGTTGACGACACTCAAAGACCGTAGAAGCAGCCGCCTGGCGTTGAGTTGGGAAAAGATTCTGTTGGAGACGTTGGAAGAGCTGGTGACGGTCGGCGCGTGGAAGGACGCGACTCTCTGGCTGGGGCTGGAAAGCACAAAAACCTAGGGTGCCCGGCATGGCAAAGGCGAACCACTCCAGCGAGTGGTTTTTTTTTGCCTGGATTTTTACGCGGTTGATACAAAGCTGATACGCGAAAAACAGTTAATGAGAATCCATGTCATACGCGAATGGTTTGGTATATCATGCGCCGCGAATTCCTGGCAGGTTTGCCTGCGCGTCGGCTCATCCATGAGGTCCAACATCCATGCGTCACACCCTGATTTCCCTCTGCGTGCTTCAGGCGTTTACTCCTTTTGCCTGGGCACAGGTTGCCGCCTCTGAACAACCCAGCCTCGAGTTGCAGGCGACCACGGTCACCGGCGAAATGGACTACGAGACGGCTCAAGGGCCGGTCAAGGGCTACCGCGCAACACGTTCAGCCAGTGCGACCCGTACCGACACTTCGATTCATGAAACGCCGCAGTCCATCAGCGTAGTGCCCAAGGACGTGGTCGAGGACATTGGTGCGACTCGCCTGCAGGAGGCCCTGGACTACGCGGGCGGCGTCGGCCGGGCGAACAACTTCGGCGGGCAAGGGCTTACCAGCTTCACCGTGCGAGGCTTTACCACTGCCGAGTTCTACCGCAACGGTTTCCCGATCAACCGCGGCTACCCGAGCATGCCCGACGCCAACAGCATCGAGCGCCTTGAAGTGCTGCGCGGGCCGGCGACCATGCTGTATGGCCGTGGCGATCCCGGTGGCACCTTCAACGTGGTATCCAAGCAGCCGCTGGCCGAGCCCACGGTCACGCTGGGTAGCCAATTGAATGATCAGGGCATGAAGCGCGGCACCCTCGATGCGTCCGGCCCGCTGGATGAGCAAGGCGCGCTGGCCTATCGTCTGAACGTGGTGGGCGAGGGCGGCGACACCTTCCGCGACCATGTCTCGAGCGAACGCTACGGCGTGACCCCGGTGTTGACCTGGCAGGCCAATGACGCCACCAAGGTGATCTTCGAAGGCGACTTCATGCGTAACAATCGCCCGCTGGATCGCGGCCTGACACGCTTCGCCAACCAGCGTGGGACGCCGTCCCGTGACACCTTCTGGGGTGAGAAGTACGCCGGCGACCTGCACAACGATAACAACATGGCCCAGTTGCGCTTCGAACATCTGCTCAACGACAACTGGACCCTGGGCGGTGGTTTCCAGTGGCTGGACGGGACGATGAAGGGCAATGGTGTCGAGGCCAACGGCGCGACCAGCCTGGATGCCGATGGCCGCACACTTCAGCGCAACTTCAACTACCGCAAGCTGGAATGGACCGACAAGGACTACCAACTCAACCTGACCGGGCACTTTTCCACCGGCGGCTTTGATCACACCTTGCTCACTGGCATCGAATACGAAGACTACGACTACAAGTCGATCATCCAGCGTTCCAGCGCCGTGGCGGGGACCTTTCCGATCGATATCTACAACCCGGTCTACGGCCAGCCTCGTCCGGCGCTGACCCGCACGCCGACGCACGATAAAGAAAACCTCAAGACCTACGCGGCCTTCGTTCAGGACCAGGTGGCACTGACCGAGCGCTTGAAAGTCCTCGCCGGTGCGCGCTTCGAGCGCTTCGAGCACGATTACGAGTCCTACGTACCCGGTGTCAGAAGCTGGAACGCCGCCGACAACGCCGTCACCCCGCGCGTCGGCGTGATGTATGACCTCACCGACACCGTCGCGCTCTACGCGGATGCCGCGCGCTCGTTCAAGCCCAACACTGGCGCCAGTCGTCAGGGCGGTGGGTTCGATCCGGAGAAGGGCAAGTCCTACGAGATGGGCGTGAAGTGGGAAGCGCTTGACCGACAGCTGAGCGTCGATGCGGCGATCTACCAGATCGAGAAGAAAAATGTCCAGGGTGTCGACCCTTTGAACTCCGACTTCAATGTCGCGACGGGCCAGGTCCGCAGCCGCGGCTTTGATCTGAACGTGGCCGGCAACCTGACGCCCGAGTGGCGGATGATCGGCGGCTATGCCTATGTGGATGCCGCCGTCACCAAGGACACCACTGTCCGTACCGGAACGCGTTTGGCCAACATTCCGCGCAATAGCTTCAGCCTGCTCAACGTGTATGAGTTCCAGGACGGCGCGCTCAAAGGCTTGGGCCTCGGCGCCGGTGGCAAATACGTGGCCGAGCGTGCCGGGCAGACGGCCAACAACACGTTCGCGATGGACGCCTACACGGTCGTCGACCTGCTCGGTTACTACAAGGTCAACGAAAAGGTCAGGCTCAACCTGGACGTGAAGAACCTGTTCAATCGCGAGTACGAAGAGGGCTCGTTCTTGAACTTCTACGCCTACCCTGGCGAGCCGCGCACGGTGCAAGTGGGTATTTCCTACACTCTGTAGCGCGGTCAGCGCCCGGCGCGATGTGCCTCGTCGCTTGATCCGGTGGTATGCCGGGCGAAGGTCACGCAGCCACACTTTTTGGCGGCCTGTAGGGAAACCCCTACAGGCTCCGAAAATCCCTCGCGCAATATCAGGATTGGATGATGGCTCTTTGCTAGATGTCGGGTTAGAGTGATTAAAAGGTTCTTGCGAATCTTCGTTTCTGCGACCCCTCCCGAGGCTGCAGGACACTTCATAATGTGGAGTGCATCATGAAAGTCCTAATCGCTGATGACTCATCCATGTCCCGCAAGCTGGTCTTGCGTTCCCTGCCAGAATCACTGACCGAAGATGTTCGCCAGGCCTGTAACGGTGCCGAGGTGATGGAGGCGTATCACGCCGGTTTGGTGGACCTGCTTTTTCTCGACCTGACCATGCCGGTCATGGATGGCTTCCAGACCCTTGAGGCGCTCAAGCGCGAGGACGCGAATGTGGTTGTCGTGGTGATCAGCGCCGACATCCAGCCGCTGGCCAGGCAGCGCGTATCCGATCTGGGCGCTGCTGCATTCGTCGCCAAGCCGGTTACGGCGCAAGCTGTACTCAATGCCTTGCACGTCATAGGGGTACTTTGATGGAAACCTTGGCCGCGCTAACCGAAGACCAACGTGACGCCTTGCAGGAATTGATGAACATTGCCATGGGGCAGGCCGCCGAACGACTGGCCCGGCTGACCAACACCATGGTTACGCTTTCGGTTCCTTTCATTCACCCACTGATCCGGGAGCAGGACAACCTGTTGATTCCGGACCATCTTCGTCGAAGCTCCATGATCGTCACCCGCCAGTCGTTCCTGGGGGAGTTACGCGGAGAGGTGTTCGTTTGCTTTGGTTCCATGGGGGCCGACAAGCTCGCCGAATTGCTCGGCTATAGCGACGGCGGCCCTGCGCAGCAGGAAGAACTGATGCTGGATGTCACCAACATCCTGTCCGGCGCCTGCATCAGTGGCCTGGCCAAGCAGGTGGCGATACAAGTGAGTTATGACGCGCCGTCGATTCTGGTCCACAGAGAAGAGTCCGCGAACGCACTGAATGAATTGAACCTGAACGAACACCTGGCGATGGTGTTGGAAATCCGTTTCGAGGTGCAGGCTCATCAATTCTCCTGCGACCTGCTGATCTGTATTACCGAACGTACAGCAGGCGTTGTGGTCCGGGCCATCGATCGCTTGCTCTATGAGCTTTGAAGGGGCGTCTTCATGACAGACAACAAGGCAATTTCCCGGGAAACCCTTGAGTCGATGCTCAAGGCCATCAACATGGGCGTGCTGCTGGTCGATCATGACTGCAAAGTGCTGTTCTCCAACCACTTCATGTCCATCAACAGCGGCCGCAGCGCCGAAGAGCTCGTCGGTCGCACGCTGTTCGAAGTGTTTCCGGAACTGCCCGAGGTCTGGACCCGGCAGAAGATCAACAGCGTCGTCACGCTGCAGAACTTTGCGTTCACCTCCTGGCAGCAACGGCCGCATCTGTTCAACTTCGAAAGCACCCGGCCGATCAGTGGCTTGGTCGGGCACATGTATCAGAACTGCACGTTCTTCCCGGTGCAGGACGCCGATGGCGGCAGTCTGGGGGTGGGCCTGGCGATAAGCGATACGACCGACACCGCTGCCCGCCAACTCGAACTGACGCACCTCAACGAGTTGCTGGAAGAGGAAAAGAGCGCCCAGGCGCTGCTGATCGCACGGCTCGAGGAGGCTCAGGCGCAGTTGCTGCAGTCCGAGAAAATGGCTGCGATAGGCCAGCTTGCGGCGGGCGTGGCCCACGAGATCAATAACCCGATCGGCTTTGTGTGCTCCAACGTCAACAGCCTGCGGCGTTACCTGGTGGATCTTTTCGCATTGCTCGACGCCTACGAACAGGCCAGTGACGAAAAACATGCGCAGGCTCATCCCGAGCTTGCGGCCATGCGGGACAAGGCGGATTACGACTTCATGCGGCAGGACATCGACGAGCTGATCGTCGAGTCGGTCGAGGGGCTGGACCGGGTCACTCGTATCGTCAAGGACCTGCGCGAGTTCTCCCATGTCGACAGCTACGAATGGCAGTTGGCCGATCTGCACAAGGGGCTGGATAGCACCCTCAACGTTATCTGGAACGAGATCAAGTTCAAGGCTCAGGTGATCAAGCGCTACGGCGATATCGAGCCTATCGAGTGCATGGGCTCGCAGATCAATCAGGTGTTCTTGAATCTGCTCATCAATGCGAGCCATGCCGTGGGCGTTGATGGCGAAATCATCATCAACAGTGGCAGGGAAGACGGCGGTGTGTTCGTCGAGGTCGTCGACAACGGTCACGGCATCCCGCTGGACATCCAGAACCGGATATTCGAACCGTTCTTCACCACCAAGCCGGTAGGCATGGGCTCGGGCCTGGGCCTGTCGCTGTCGTACAGCATCATCGTCAAGCACCACGGAAGACTCACCGTCGAAAGTGAACCGGGCCGGGGCAGTTGCTTCCGTGCGTGGCTCCCGTTACGTCAGCCCCAGGTACAGGCCCACGCTACCTCTGCCGTTGAAGGATGCTGAGCATGAACACCACCGAGTTGAGCGAAAAACGCTACACCGTCATGCTGGTGGACGACGAAGAAAGTATCCTCAACAGCCTGCGCCGCTTGCTGCGTGGCAAGCCTTACGATTTGCTGCTGGCCACCAGTGGCGCGCAGGCGCTGAACCTTTTCGAACTGCACCCCATAGACCTGATCGTCTGCGACGCGCGCATGCCGTTCATGGACGGCCCGACCCTGCTCCGTGAGGTGCATAAGCGCGATCCGCACTGCATGAATATCCTGCTGACCGGTTATGCCGACATGAGCATGATCACGCAGGCACTCAGCGATGGGTACATTTTCCGCTACATCAGCAAACCCTGGAAGGATGAAGAGCTTCAGCTCACCCTCGATGAGGCTTTGGAAATGCAATGTGTGCTGCGTGAACGTGACAACCCGAAGAAGCTCGTCAGCGAATAGTGGCTCGACAGCTTCGGCGCCTCACGGTTTTTGATAAATCGAAGGCGCCACTAGCTTGAACGCATCGCTGACGCCGTTCAGGCTTTCCGAATGACTGATCATGAAATAGCCGCCACGTCGCAGGAATGGGAGCAGGCGACTGACCACTTTTCGCTTGGTCTCCTGATCAAAGTAAATCATCACGTTGCGCAGGAAAATCACATCGAATTCGCCCAGTTGGGGCAGGGTTTCGATCAGGTTGACTTGCACGAAACTGACCCGCTGGCGCAGGGATTTATCGATCAGGAAGGTGCCTTCCTGCTGGCCGATGCCCTTGAGGCAGTATCGACTGAGCAAGGACTGCGGCAGCCTGTTGGCGCGTTCCATCGGGTAATGCCCGTTCCGGGCCTTGGCCAGTACCTGGGTGCTGATGTCCGATCCGATGACCTCCCAGGGCGTGCTGCGCAGGGTTTCGGCCAGGGTCATGGCCAGGCTGTAAGGTTCTTCGCCCGAGGAGCTGGCCGCGCTCCACACCCTGAAGGTCTTGCCTGGCGACGCGAAGGGCAATACCCGTTCGCGCAGGAACTCGAAGTGCTTGGGTTCACGAAAGAAATACGTTTCGTTGGTGGTCAACAGGTCCAGGGCGAACTGCAGTTCGTCGGGGTTCTCCTTGCCCATTATCATTTTGAAATACGCGCCGTAGCTCTCCAGTTCATGGAACTGCAGGCGCTTGAACAGACGCCCGGCAACCAGGGCTTTTTTCATGGGTGACAAGTGGATGCCCGCTGCACCATAGAGCCAGGACTGGAACTGGGTGAATTCACGATCTTCAAGATTGATCTGTTTCAATCCGAACTCCTTGTTCGTGACTTACAGCTCCTGGAGGCTGGGGCTGTCACCGGCGTCCGCCAGTTGAGACATTTCATCCATCGACAACACCTTGTCCACCTGCAAGACGATGACGAACGTGCCGGCGACCTTGGCCATGCCGCTGATGAAGTCAGGGCGAATGCGCGCGCCAAAGCTGGGGGCCGGCTTGATCTCGTCCGCCGGAATTTCCAGTACCTCTGACACACTGTCCACCAGAAGCCCGATATCCTGGGCCTGGTGGTCCTCGCTGCTGGCTTCGAGGATCACCACACAGCTGCGTCGAGAGACCTTCGTGCAGGGCTGCCCGAACCGTGCCTTGAGGTCCAGCACCGGCACCACGGCACCTCGCAGGTTAAGCACGCCGCGCACGAAGTCGGGCATCATCGGCACCGGAGTCACGTGTCCGTACTCGATGATTTCCTTGATGCCCTGGATATCGATGGCGAACATTTCGCCGCCCAGCAGGAGCGTCAGGTACTGCGCCTCCTGCTTTTGAATCGCCGTCGTCTGTCGGGTATCGGTTAACGCGCCCATGTCGCTCTCCTGCATGAAAAAAGCACCGCGTCCGGTTTGCGCTTAGAACCGCGTGAACTCGCTTTCGTCGGGGCCTGCGCTCTTGAGGAAGGTTTTCTGCGAGACCACTCGCGGTGCCCGCGCCACCGCACGCGATACGCTGCTTGCCTGGCTGGATTTGCCCAGTGTGACGTTCGATGCCTGATCGCTTGCGTCCAGCCTGAAAAAACTCATGGCCTGCTGCAACTGTTCGGCCTGGGTACTCATTTCTTCGGCGGTGGAAGCGAGCTCTTCGCTGCTGGAGGCATTTTGCTGAGTGACCTGGTTGAGTTGGTTCATCGCCGAATTGATCTGCGCCACGCCGGCTGCCTGTTCTTCGGAGGCGGCCGTGATTTCCTGGACCAGATCGGAGGTCTTGTTGATCGACGGCAGCATCTCGCCAAGCAGATGGCCGGCCCGTTCGGCCATTTCGACACTGCTGGTGGACAGTTCGCCTATTTCCAGAGCCGCCACCTGGCTGCGCTCCGCCAGTTTGCGCACTTCGGCCGCCACCACCGCGAAGCCCTTGCCATGTTCGCCGGCTCGCGCCGCTTCAATGGCGGCGTTCAAGGCCAGCAAGTTGGTCTGGTAGGCAATGTCATCGATGATGCTGATGCGTTGCGCGATTTTTTTCATCGCCTGCACCGTCTGCTGAACAGAGTCGCCGCCGTCTCCTGCTTCCTTGGCCGCCTTGCTGGCCATGCCGTCGGTTATCTTGGCGTTCTCGGTGTTCTGGTTAATGCTGGCACTCATTTGTTCGATGGACGCACTGGTTTCTTCGACGCTTGCGGCTTGTTGGCTGGTGGTCTGGCTGATGGCCTGGGCGGTAGCGCTGACTTCCTCCGACGCGCTGGCCAGACCGTCGGCGGCATTGCGCACCTCACCGATAATCTGCGAAAGCTTGCCAATCATGGCCTGCATCGCCGTGAGCACACGCCCGGTTTCGTCCTTGGAACCACCTTCGATCTTCACGGCCAGGTTACCTTCGGCCAGTTGGCTGGCCACATCCACGGCCCTTTTCAGCGGGGTGGAAATGATGCGTGAAATAAACAACGCCAGCGCGATACCCACCAGCAAAGCCACGAGTACCGCGGCGATGATGGACAGTCGCGCATTGGCGTAGATTTCGTTACCGCGTTGATTGGCTGCCGTGGCTCCGGCGTCGTTGAGGTCGATGAGTTTTACCAGGTCGCTGGAGATCTGTTCGAAGTCCCGTTTCGAATCCCCTTTGAGAATGACACTGGTCTGTTCCTTCAAACCCTGCCGCGACTCGGCCAACAGGTTCTTGCTGGTGTTGAGGTAGCTGTTCCAGCTGGTCTTGAGCGTATCGAACAACGCCTGTTCCGCCGGGCTTGAGATCAGCTCTTTTTCATAGCGCGCCATGCGGGTCTCGACTTCCTTGCGGGCATCGACGATCTCCTGTTCATATTGCGCCTGTTCCGTCGGGCTGTCGGCCATCAGATAGCGCAGTTCCTTGACCCGATAGTTGGCGACAAAAAAACGAATGCCGGAGACAACCCGCACCGAAGGCAACCAGTTGTCGCGCATCTCAGCGGCAGTTTCGTTAACCAGGCCCAACTGGATGATGGCGAACACGCCCGTCATGGCCGTCAGCACCAACACCAGCAAGAACGAAGTGATGAGCTTGGTAGCTATCCTTAAATCGTAGAACCATTTCATTGAAAGGCCTCTCCATGTGCGGTGCGGTTGGCTGAATTGCCGGGTTTGCTATCGTTCGAGGAATAAACAGCGGTTTGCCCAGGCGTTTGCTGGGCGCGTTGTCTGGTTGTCGGTGCGCCAGCCGCTCAATAGCAGGGCGCACGCGCCACAGGCAGCGGGTACGAGCGATAAGCGGAAAAAAGTGCGAGCCTGAGGAAGCGGCTGCAAGTTGCCGTATGACGACATAGGTTCCTCCCTGAATCAGTAAATAGCGATCCTTCTCACATCAGCCTATCGGCTCGGGCCAAGATCAACTTGAGCGCAGAACAGGTCAGTCGTCGGTCAGCGGTAAAATAATTCGGTTTTACCGGGGCGGTAAGTAAGGGCTGTAATAAAAAACGGCCCGGCAGCGGTGATTTATATAATCGGTAGACGACTGACGGAGGCGTGGCGTTATATAAATAGCGCGCAATCGCCGCGTGCGATTCCTTCAACGTCATGATTGCCTCCTAGTTTCTTTGTCCTATCCAGGTTTCTAAGGCCTTGGAACTCATAGGTTTTTCTATCAAGTAACGCTGCAGAACTTCTTGGTTTTCTACACCTTCTGCAACGACTCGGTAGCCGATATTTTGAAGTTATGCAGAATACGCTCGCAAATTTGCTCAGGGCCCGGCTCATTCATTGAGAATCAAGCCGAATCGCGTCGGACTGATTTTATAAAGCAAGCAATTATTGGGTAGCAGTTTTGTAGGCGCGACGTTATCGCCAGGATCAAGTCTTGTGCACAGATATAACCCGGTGCCTTGACTATATCGTTGAGGACTTTCGGCGTAATGACGTCGACTGCGTCAATCTCGCATGCGCTGTTTACCCGGACCGTTTGATGTATATCTTCCTCAAACCTCAATCGATTAAACAACCCGGTGGGTTGGTCTACGAAGTTACGAGCGCGCATGTTGCGGATACGCATCATGACCCGTTCAGCGAAGCCATTGAGCATGCCTCTGTCCAACTCGCTCATGGGCGCGCACGTGACAGTTTTTAGCCTTTCAGCTTCATTCGACGGAATAGGAGCGCCTTCGCCCATGATGACCCTCGCAATTGCTTGGTTCTACCTACAAGGTATCAGGTGATGATGTCATTATGATATCATTTTTTCGTTCGCTGCAACGCTCAGCGGTCTGCGCCTCGGCGTTGCGGGTGGGCATAGACAAGAGGTGATGCAAAACCCGCGACGGCCCACAAGTATTGACTTGGATCAGCTCCTGTAGCGCCTTCTCTTCTATCGTGCTGCAGCTCTTTGAAGCCTGATATTGGGCTACAGTTCGAGCAAAGGATTGAGTCGTGGGTCTGAAGGCGCTTTAACGCGAGATAGACAAGTTGGCGGTGAGGGGCCGTGCTCTCGTAAAAAGGTCAATGTTCAGGCGTTTCCGATTTCCAGCGCTGCGTAGAAGGTTGCTAGGCGTTTTACCCGCCTTGCAAATATCGTTAAGTCCGTTCAACGACCGAGGGCACAGGGATGATGGCTCGCGACGCACAGGCAGTGGCTGACGACGATACGTTGCGAACCCTCGAGAGTGTGCTCGGCTGTCTGTCCATTGCGGTTGTGGCGCTGGACCGCGCCGCTCGGGTTGTCGCCGGCAATCCCGCGTTCGCCCAACTGCAAGTTCAAAATGGCGTTTCTCCGGCAGCGGGCGGCGAGTTCATCGCCCTCCTGCGGCCCGAAGACCATGGGCTGTTTTATGCCGCGCTGGAAACGGCCGCAGGGAACACGCGGGCTGGTTTCGCGGCATTGAGCAGAGGGGCGTGCGGGTTGGACGTCTCCCTGACGCTGTGGCGCGATGCGTATTTTATTGTCGAGGTCGTTGCCCGCCAGGGCGCGTCGGCCCCGTCATCCGAAACCGAAAGCTACGCGCAGATCCCGCTCAGGTCGATTTTCGATTCCTCCGGTACCGGCCTGGCGCTGGTGTCGCTGGACGGTCATTGGCTACGGGCCAATGGCGTCATCTGCAGGTTGCTTGGGTATAGCGAAGCGCAGTTGCAAACCACCACATTCATGGCACTGACCCACCCCGAGGACCGCGAGGTCGGCAAGCAGTTGATCGACGAACTCAAGCGCGGTGCAAGGTCGGGCGCGACGTTGCATAAACGCTATATCCATCGCGACGGGCGGGTGGTGTGGGCGCGGTTGACCGTGGGAATGGTGCGGGACGATCAGGGGCAGCCGCTCTGCTTTGTGTCCCAACTGGAGGACATCACCGAGAACTGGCAGCTGCGCGAAACGCTGGTGGGCAGCGAACTCAAATTTCTCACCCTCGCGGAAAGTTCACCCAACATCATCGTGCGCTACAACCGCAACCTGTTGCGCACTTACGTCAACCCGGCCTTTTTGCGCTTGACCGGCATGTCTTATGACGAGTCGATAGGCGTGAGCCCCGACGAGGACGCGGGTGACTATATCAACCAGCTGCGCCATGTCGTTGCGACGGGCGAAACCGCGCAATTCCTCGACAGTTGGACCTTCGCGGACAGTACCGAGTTGGTCAGTTGTGCGGTCAGCCTGACGGCCGAGCGCAGCCCGACAGGCGAGGTGATCGGCGTGTTGGCGCTGGCCCACGACATTACCGAGTTGTGCAAACAACAGGTCCTGGAAGACGCGCGCTTGGGGATTTTCGAAAAAATGGCGACGGGCGCGCCCCTGGAAGAAACACTCGGGCTCCTGGTGGACTATCTGCAATTGGCCTTGCCCCATCGGTCCTGCCGGGTGCAGTTGGTAGCGCCGCTCGGCACCGGCGCGGTGATGAATACGGCGTCTGCCGTAGGCTGGTCCGAGCCGATCGTGGACAAACAAGGCCACGTGCTCGGCACTTTCGAGTTGTCCCAGGCCTCCGGCACCGGGCCGGATGAGAGCGACATCCTGCGCGTGCGCCAGACCTGTCATATTGCGGCGATCGCGATCGAACGCTGGCAGTCAGAGTCGTTGCTCCGCGAGCGCGAGCGTCGTTACCGTGACATTTTCGACCATACCCTGGACATGCTTTGCCTGCTGGAAATGACGGCGGTCGGTTGCCTGCGTTGTGTCGAGGTCAACCCGGCGTTGTTGCGCGCGCTGGGCAAACCGCATGCCGACGTTATCGGTGAGCCGCTGGAGTTGATCTTTGGTCGATTGGGCGCGCAAAAGATCCAGGCGCTTTGTGAGCAATGCACAAGCGCCGGGCGGGTGGTTGAGTCGGATGAGGGCATGGTGCTTCGCAACGAAGTCCGTCAACTGCACTTTACGCTGGTGCCGGTGGCGGATTCAGGGCGTGTGGCGGCGCGGATATTGGTGATCAGCCGCGACATTACCCTGTTGATCAGGGCCCGGCAGAAAGAACTCGGACGCCAGCACGACATCAGCGCACTGGTCGAAAACAGCCCGGACGCTATCGCTCGGTTGAGTGCTCATGGCGAAGTGCTCTACGTCAATGCGCAGTTGCGAAGATGGGTGGGCGGGGCCTGGCCGGAACTGATGGGCATGCCCATGGACGCGGTGGCGCCGCTGAACCACCAGTCTCAGCTGTTTCGCGAATTGGTGGCCCAAGTGATTCAGGAAAATAAAGCGACGGAGCAGGAGTTTCTGCTCTCGGGGTTGAAGAGCGCACCCAAAGTGGTACTGATCCACTTTGTTCCAGAGGTCGACGGCCAGCGGGTCGTGAGCGTGTTGGCGGTGGGGCGCGATATTTCCAGGCTGCGGGCTGCCGAGCGGCGCCTGGCCAACTCCAATGCACAATTGCGCGATCTGTCGACCCGTCGCGAAACGGCGCGGGAAGAGGAGCGCAAACTGATCGCCAGGGAGATCCATGATGAGCTGGGCCAGCACTTGACGGCACTGCGCATGGGGATATCACTGTTGAGGTTTCAATTCGGCGCCTCGACACCCGAGCTGACCCCGCAGGTCGAGCGGCTGATGGTGCTGACCGACAAGACGATCCAGGTCGTGCGTGATGTCTCCACCAGCCTGCGACCGTCCGCGTTAAACCTGGGGCTGGTTTCCGGTCTTGAGTGGCTGACCACCGAGTTCGTCACCTTGACCCGGGTTCCCTGTGTGTTACACCTGCCGTCGATTCCCCTGACGCTCCCCGATACCCATGTCACCGCCGCGTTTCGCATCGTGCAGGAGTCGTTGACCAATATCGCGCGTTACGCCGAAGCGACACAGGTCAGCGTCACCCTGAGCCCGCAGGAAACCAACTGGCTGCTGGAGGTCCAGGATAACGGCAAGGGGTTTGACCCCGACGCCGTCACCCGGCAGACCCTGGGGTTGGCCGGGATGCGTGAGCGTGGCCTGATGTTGGGCGGCAAAGTGATTGTTTTCAGCCATCCCGGACAGGGCACAACAGTCCAGGCATTCATTCCGATGCACAAGGATACGTATTAATGATTCGCATGCTGATCGCCGATGACCACACCATCATGCGCGAAGGGCTCAAGCAGTTGTTCATGCTGGTCGCCGATGTCCAGGTGGTGGCCGAAGCCGAGAGTGGCACGCAAGTGATCGAGCTGTTGCGCCAGGTCGAGATCGACCTGCTGCTGCTCGATATGAACATGCCGGGTATCAGCGGCGAAATCCTGATCGCCCGCCTGCATACCCAGTACCCGGAGCTGCCGATCCTGGTGTTGAGCATGCATAACGAAATCCACATTGCGCAACGCGCACTGCGCGCCGGTGCGCTCGGCTACCTCACCAAGGACCGCGACCCCGAGACCCTGTTGGTTGCCATGCGACGAGTGGCCAGCGGCCAACGTTACCTGGACCCGGCGCTGGCAGAGCAGATTGCCCTGCAAAGCAGTGGCCTGAAGCAACAGACC
Source organism: Pseudomonas sp. Y39-6 (assembly GCF_023651955.1). Lineage (NCBI taxonomy): Bacteria > Pseudomonadati > Pseudomonadota > Gammaproteobacteria > Pseudomonadales > Pseudomonadaceae > Pseudomonas > Pseudomonas sp. Y39-6. The sequence goes on from NZ_CP069594.1 coordinate 2,380,642, forward strand.
TACGTTGAAAGCCTGTCCGATCGCGAGTTTCAGATTCTGCGCTTGCTGGCTCATGGCATGAGCGTCAACCAGATCGCCGAGCAGTTGGTCATCAGCAACAAGACGGTCAGCACCCACAAGACCCGGCTCATGGAAAAGATGGGGTTCGGCTCTACGGCGGACATTGTGCGCTTCGCCATGACCTTGGGTATTTCGTGAACAACCCCCTTGTGTAGGGATTTTCCTACCTTGGTTGCCGGTATCCCTACCCTGGAATAGGGATGGTCCGATGGCCGTGGTGCCATTATTGGGCCAGTATCCCTCTCAAGCAATCGAACTGCCGATCAACCGGCGACGAGATGCTTCGATTGGGAGACAGACCGTGAGCGAACAGACCACACCCCCCTCGGCTGCTTTGATAGTGTTTCCGGTCGCCTTGGCCGGTCTGCTCGGAGGCCTTGCGGTTGCCTACAGCAATGACTTCAGCGCATGGGCTGTGGCGGCAGGGGGCGCGTTGTTGGTGCTGTGCGTTGGCTTGGGCCTTTGGGCAAACAGATGCTTCCAGGCGCATTGCAACAGCCTGCAACGCCAGCTCGATCAGCCGCCCGAGGTCTCGGCGACATTGGCCGTCGATAACGGCCTGGCAGACGTGTGCCTCAGCGTGCTTCCCGTTTGGTCCAGGCAGATCGAAGCCGCGCGCCTGATCAGCGAAACGTCCATCCTCAAGCTCAGCGAACGCTTTGGCACGCTGTCATCGAACATCAGCCACAGCGTGGCCAGCAACGGCGGGCAAGATGCTTCCCAGCAATTGGTCGACTTGCTGGAAGTCGGCCAGCGCGACCTCAATTCCATCGTGCTGGCTCTGCGCTCCGCGCTCTCCAATAAAGAGAGCGAACTCAAAGAAGTCCTGCAGCTCTCCGGCTTCACCGAACAACTTCAGCAGATGGCCAAGTTTGTCGGTGACATCGCCAGTCAAACCAACCTGCTTGCCCTCAACGCCGCCATCGAGGCCGCGCGCGCCGGTGAGGCGGGGCGAGGTTTTGCGGTGGTCGCCGATGAAGTGCGCAAGCTGTCGAGTATGTCCGGCGAGACCGGGCGCAAGATCAGTGAAACCGTGAATACCGTCAATGCGGCCATTGCCCGCACAGTGCAAATGTCCCGCCACCACGCTGAACAAGACACTTTGACCCTCGCGGATTCGGAGCGTGTGGTCTCGCAGGTCATCGAACATTTTCGCGGTACCGCCCAGACCCTCGTGCGCAACAGCCATGACCTGCAACAGCAGAGCGCCAACGTCGCCGACGAGATTGCCCAGGTGCTGGTCGCCTTGCAGTTCCAGGACCGCGTCAGCCAGATGTTGACGCTGATTACCCGCGACCTGGACAAGCTCCAGCAGCAATTGGACGAGCGCCAGGCATCGAGCCTGAGCGGGCATACCCTCAGCCCGATGGTCAGTGATCGTTGGCTGCAAGAGCTTTCAACGGCCTACACCATGCCGGAGCAACACGCTATCCATGGCGGTAACACGCACGCCAAGTCCGATGACAGCGAAATCACCTTTTTCTAGAGGAGCTTTTCCGATGAGCAAAACCATTCTGATCGTCGACGACTCCGCCTCCATTCGGCAGGTGGTCAGCATCACTCTCAAAGGCGCGGGTTATGACGTGATCGAAGGCTGTGATGGCAAAGATGCGCTGAGCAAACTGGACGGACGCAAAATCCACCTGATTGTCAGCGACGTGAACATGCCCAACATGGACGGCTTCAGCTTCGTCAAGGCGGCCAAGCTATTGCCGGCCTACAAGTTCACGCCGGTCATCATGCTGACCACCGAGGCCAGTGATGCGATGAAGCAGCAAGGCCAGGCCTCCGGTGCCAAGGCGTGGATGGTCAAGCCCTTTCAGCCGGCGCAAATGCTCACTGCCGTCTCCAAGTTGATCCTGCCATAGCAATGACCAGCGACCGCTGGCCAGGAGGTTTCCATGAAAAGCACCGTACCGATGCTACGTCGAATCCAGGTCATGGAAGGCCCCCTGACGATCTACACCGCCACTGAACAAAAAGACCTGTTGTTGTCGTTGTTTCCGCTGGCGCATGAGGTTGAGTTGGACTTGTCCAATGTCGACGAACTGGACAGCGCCGGTCTGCAATTGTTGATCCTCATCAAACGCGAGTCGCTCAAGGACGGAACGCAGCTGTTGCTGAGCAACCCGAGCGCGACCGTAATCGAAGCAATACGGCTCAGCGGTCTTGACGACTACTTCGCCAATCCGCTTTTCGCCCAGTCGCTTGGAGCATGATCGTATGGCCCAGCCCATGAACATGGATGACGTGCTGCAGACTTTCATTGCCGAGAGTCGCGAGCTCCTGCTGCAAATGGAAGACGCACTGCTGCAGATCGAGAGGTCGCCGCAGGACCTCGACACCATCAACGGCTTGTTCCGCGTGGCCCACACCATCAAAGGCTCGGCCGGCTTGTTTGGCTTGATGCCCATCGTTGAGTTCACCCATGTCGCCGAAAGCGTCCTGGACCGGGTCCGCAGCCTGGAAGTGCGCGTCGACGAGGCATTGAGTGCGTTGTTTCTCGATGCCCGTGACCATATCGGCCAGTTGATCGACCTGCTGGCCGAGGATGGCAACCTTGACCGATTGGACGAACCGCTGCGGGTCCAGGGCCAATGCCTGGGCGAGCGGCTCGCGCAGTACCTGGAAGGCTCGGTGCCGAGTGCTTCGCCCGCTCCAGCCACGTTGCCGGCGGACGAGCCGGGCGCAAGTCCCGGCCACTGGCACTTGTCCCTGCGCTTTGGTCCGGATGTATTGCGCAACGGCATGGACCCGCTGGCGTTCCTGCGTTACCTGAGCACGTTGGGGCAGTTGCTGCATACCGTCACACTGTGCGAGGGGTTGCCGCCGTTTGCGTCGATGGACCCGGAAACCAACTACCTGGGCTTTGAACTCGCGCTGCTCAGCGATGCCTCGCGGGAGGTCATCGACGGGGCCTTTGATTTTGTGCGCGATGACGCGCTCGTCCAGATCCTTGCACCGCAAGCCTCTGTCCAAGCCTGTCGCGCGCATCTCGACGGATTGCCGGAAGACAATGCCGTGCTGCTTGAGCTGCTGGTGCGTTGCGGCACATTGACGGAGTCCCAGGCCCTGCTCGTCACCCAGGAGGGTGAGCAAGCTCCGGTCGAGATGCGCGGCGAGCTGGACGCACCACCCGATTCAGTCGCGCCGTTGATCAAGGCCGGCAAGGGCGCGGCGAGCAACGAAGGCAACCTGATCCGCGTCGATGCCGCCAAGCTGGACCAACTGATCAACCTGGTTGGCGAGCTGATCATCGCCGGCGCCGGAGCCAACCTGGTGGCAGTGCGTAGCGGGATTGGCGAGATGATCGAAGCCACCAGCCTGTTATCGCGCTTGGTGGAAGAGGTGCGTGACTCGGCACTGACCCTGCGCATGGTGCAGATCGGCGCGACATTCACGCGCTTCCAGCGGGTGGTGCGCGACGTTTCCAAGGAACTGGGCAAGGACATCGTGCTGCAGATCGGCGGTGGCGAGACCGAGTTGGACAAGACCGTCGTCGAACGTATCGGCGACCCGTTGACGCACTTGGTGCGCAACGCGATGGACCATGGCATCGAGGCCGTGTCGACGCGCCTTCAACGGGGCAAGCCGGCCCAGGGCACGGTACGCCTGAATGCCTACCACGAGTCCGGCAGTATCGTGATCGAAGTGTCGGACGACGGCGGTGGCCTGGCCAAGGACAAAATCCTGGCCAAGGCCCGCGAGCGTGGCCTGGTGGGGGACGGCCAGCTACCGGCGGATAAAGACATCCTGAACTTGATTTTCGAGCCGGGCTTCTCCACCGCCGACCAGGTCAGCAACCTGTCCGGCCGCGGGGTGGGCATGGATGTGGTCAAGCGCAATATCACCGCGTTGCGCGGCAGCGTGAGCCTCGAGAGCGAAGAAGGGCAGGGCACAACGGTACGGATTCGTCTGCCGCTGACCCTGGCAATCATCGACGGCTTTCTGATCGGGGTGGGCAAGGCTTCTTATGTCATCCCGCTGAACATGGTGGAGGAGTGCATCGAGCTGGCGCCTGGACAGGGCGCAGACACCGGCTACCTGGACCTGCGTGGAGATGTGCTGCCGATCCTGCGCCTGCGGGACATGTTCGATGTGCAAGAACCTCGAGGCAGTCGAGAAAACGTGGTCGTCGTGCAATACGCCGGCCTGCGTGCTGGCTTGGTGGTCGATCGCTTGCAGGGGGAGTTTCAAACCGTGATCAAGCCATTGGGCAAAGTGTTTGGTGAGGCCCATGGGCTCGGCGGGTTCACCATCCTTGGCAGTGGAGCCGTCGCCCTGATTCTGGATATACCCAATTTGTTAGGACACGTTGCCAAGGACGCCACCCACCGTTCGATCCCAAGTCCGTTATCGACTTAATGAGCGTCATCAGGAGTTCCTCGCCATGACCGTTATCAGAAATATCATGCTGTTGGTTTTCACCGCAGTGCTCGGCGTTGTCGTGTTGGGTGGTACCAGCCTTTACCTGGCCGGTGAAATCAATACGAGCGCCAGTTATGCCAACGTCAATACCGTGCCCAGCTTGCTGGAAATCGACCGTGCGGCGGCTGCGTTCACCGACCTTCACGCCTTGGAATGGCAACGTCTGAACGATTCCGAAAAAAACTTCGTGTCCAGCTATGCGCAGAACGTGGCACAGAACTTCAGCGCGATTGGCAAAGCCCTGGATCACTATGAGGCCGCATTGGTCTCCGACGACCATGACGCAGCACTGTTGAAGCAGTTACGTGGCCGCTTGGGTGAATTCGCGACCCTGCAGGCGCATTTCGACAAGTTCATCGACGACGGTGACCAAGCCTCGGCCCGCGCATTGATCGAGGCCAGCCAGCCATTGCAGAGCGCGGTGCTGACGACGATCGGTGAGCTGCGCGAATACAACCTGGAACTGGGGCGCAAGGGCCAATTGGTTGCCACCGCCACTGAGAAGAATGCCCGCTCCCTCATCCTGCTGGTCAGCGCGCTGACATTTTTAGCCACGGCGTTGGTGGGCGCACTTCTGGGGCGCAACCTGATGCGCCAACTCGGCGGCGAACCGGTGGCCGTGCGCGCTTTCGCCGCTCGCTTGTCAGCGGGGGAGCTGGATGCCAAAGCCACGCTCAAGCCCGGTGACACCACGAGCTTGATGGCGTCCATGCAACAACTGGGCGCGAGCCTGCATGGGCTGGTCGCGGAGATAAACCGCATGTCCAGTGAACACGACAAGGGCGACATCGATGCACAGATCGATGCTGGCCGCTTTCATGGCAGTTACCGCTCCATGGCCCAGGGCATCAACGAGATGGTCAACGGCCATATCAGCGTGAAGAAAAAAGCCATGGCCTGCATCCGCGCCTTTGGTGAAGGTGATCTGTCGGCGTCGCTGGAAAAATTCCCGGGCAAAAAAGCCTTTATCAATGAAAACATCGAGCTGCTGCGCAGCAATGTGCTGGCGTTGATCCATGAGATGCAGCACATGTCCAGCGAGCATGAAAAAGGCGACATTGACGTCATGATCGACGTCGATCGCTTCTCGGGTTCGTACCGCGATATCGGTCAGGGCATCAATCAGATGGTCAGTGGCCATATCAGCGTGAAGAAAAAAGCCATGGCCTGTATCCGCGCGTTCGGCGAAGGCAATCTGTCGGCACCGCTTGAACAATTCCCCGGCAAAAAAGCCTTTATCAACGAGAACATCGAGCAACTGCGGGCCAATATCCTGGCGCTCGTCGAAGACACCAGCCAGATCAGCGACAGCGCGCTGATCGGCAAACTCGATACCCGGCCTGACGCCGCTCGGCATCAAGGTGATTTCCGCCGCATCATCCTGGGGATCAACGGTTCGCTGGATGCGATCATCGTGCCGATTACTGAAGCCATGGATGTCTTGTCGGCGATGTCCAATGGCGACCTGACCCGGACCATCAACGGCGACTATCAAGGCAAGTTCCTGGAACTGAAAAACTCGGTCAACGGCACCGTGGAAAAACTCTCGGAAATCATCGGCGAAGTGCGCGGCTCAGCCGATTCGCTGTCCAGTGCTTCCGAGGAGATCTCCGCCACTGCGCAAAGCATGGCGCAGTCGGCGTCCGAACAGGCCGCGTCGGTGGAACAGACCTCGGCATCGATGGAGCAAATGTCGGCGTCCATTGCTCAAAATACCGAAAATGCCAAGGTGACCGACGGCATGGCGGGTAAAGCCAACAAGGAAGCCTCGGAAGGCGGTCGCGCCGTGAAGGACACGGTGGCGGCGATGAAGACCATCGCTGAGAAAATCGGCATCGTCGACTCCATCGCTTACCAGACCAACCTGTTGGCGCTCAACGCGGCGATCGAAGCGGCGCGTGCCGGCGAGCACGGCAAAGGCTTCGCGGTGGTGGCGGCCGAAGTGCGCAAACTGGCCGAGCGCAGCCAGATCGCGGCGCAGGAAATCAGTGAAGTGGCCAAGAACAGCGTGGCCTTGGCGGAACGGGCGGGCAACCTGCTTGACGAGATTGTGCCCTCGATCGCCAAGACCTCTGATCTGGTGCAGGAAATCGCGGCCGCCTCGGAAGAGCAATCCATCGGCTCTGAGCAAATCAACAGCGCGATGTCGCAGATGAGCCAACTGACCCAGCAAAACGCTTCGGCCTCCGAAGAGCTGGCGGCGACGGCCGAGGAAATGAGCGGCCAGGCCGAGCAGTTGCAGGAACTCATGGGCTTTTTCAGCGTACAGAGCAAGCGCGCCGGGCGGACCGCCTCGATGCCCGTGATCAATCGCGCGGCATCCACGTTCGACCAGGATAGCCGTGCGGTGGAGAGCGGTTTCGTCCGCTTCGGGAGCTGACCCATGAGCGCCACAGCCGTTATGCCGAGCACTTTGGAGTCAGCGCCGCAGGTCGATGAGCCCTTGCAGTACCTGACCTTCTTGGCTGACCAGCAGATGTATGCGGTCAATACACTGAACGTTCGCGAAATCATCGAATACAACCAGGTGACCACGGTGCCGATGATGCCGACATTCCTGCGCGGGGTGATCAACCTGCGCGGTTCAGTGGTGCCGTTAGTGGACCTCAAGGCACGGTTTGGCAAGGGTGTGACGGTGCTGGGCAGCCGAACGTGCATCGTCATTCTTGAAGCGGCGAAGGAGGGCGAGTCCCAGGTGCTGGGGGTGGTGGTGGACTCGGTCAGCGAAGTGATTGAGATCCTCGATATCGATATCAAGCCCGCGCCGGCCTTTGGTAACCCTATCCGTACCGACTTCATCCGGGGGATGACCAAGGTGCGAGGTGCGTTTGTCACGCTGCTGCAAATCGAGCAGGTGTTGTGTGTCGATGAGATGGCCGGCTTGATGCGAGCTTGACGTGTACGACCGCGCCTCCCGGCGCGGCCGCAAAGTAATCGATGCGAGGTGAGTCATGGCGTTATCCATCGCAAGTCCAGGGAAAGCCACGGTCTCGAGCCCTAGCCAATACCTCACCTTCGAGTTGGGGGATGAGATGTTCGCCGTCGGCACGCTCAACGTGCGAGAGATCATCGAATACGGACCGATCACCAGCGTGCCGTTGTTGCCGCCCAGCATCCGCGGCGTGATCAATCTGCGCGGCGCGGCGGTTCCTGTGCTGGACCTGGGTGTGCGCTTTCGCGGCGAGCGCACGGTGCAGACCTCGAGGACCTGCTTTGTGATCCTTGAGGTACAGGCCAATGCCGGGGGCAAGCCGGTGGGCATCATTGTGGATGCGGTCAGCGAGGTCCTTGAAATCGCCGATCAGGATATCGAACCGTCCTTGAATTTCGGGACCGATGTCAGAGCGGACTTCCTGTTGGGCATCGGCAAATTGGAGAGCGGTTTTGTGTTGTTGCTGGATATCGGTCGTGTGTTGTCCCTGGAACAGGTCGATGTGCTGGCAACCCTTGATCCCTTGCTGCCTTCAACTGCCTGATTGTTTTTTGGGAGTGTCCTCATGAACGTGATTCTCTCCGATGCGGAGTTCCTGCAGTTTCGCACTCTCATTCATCAAATCGCCGGCATCAGCCTGTCGGATGCCAAAAAACAGTTGGTGAGCGCTCGGCTCGCCAAGCGCCTGCAAGTGTTCAAGCTCAATACCTACGGCGCGTACTACAAAGTGCTGATGAAGGACGCGACGGAACTACAAGTGGCGGTCGATATGCTGACCACCAACGAAACCTACTTCTTCCGCGAGCCCAAGCATTTTGATTTCCTGCGCGATGTCGCACTGCCCGAACTGCGTGGCAGCGGGCCTTTGCGTGTATGGAGCGGCGCCTGCTCGAGCGGTGAAGAGCCCTACACCCTGGCCATGGTCCTGGCGGACAGCCTCGGCGGCCGGCCCTGGGAAATCGTCGCATCGGATATCAGCAGCCGGGTACTGGAAACGGCCCGCCAGGGGCGCTACCCCCTCGAAGGCACGCGCGGCATTCCCCAAGCGTTGCTCAACAAATATTGCCTCAAGGGCGTCGGCGCCAACCACGGTTGCTTCATGGTCGAACCGGCGCTGGCGTCGAGGATCGATTTCCAGGCCATCAACTTGAACAATCCGCTGCCGAAACTGGGAATGTTTGACGTGATCTTCCTGCGCAACGTGATGATCTATTTTGACAGCGAGACCAAAGTGCAAGTGGTCAAGCGCCTGGTCAGCCACCTCAAGCCCGGCGGCTATTTCCTGGTCAGCCATTCGGAAAGTCTCAATGGCGTGACCGATGAACTGCGACTGGTCAAGCCTTCGATCTATCGGAGGCCACATGCCTGACACCCCACCGTCCCGCGAGGTGTACCTGAATCCCGGCGAGTGGTTTTTCGGTTCAGGCGCCATTCGGCTGCGCACCGTGCTGGGCTCATGCGTTGCATTGGTGGTCTGGCATCCGCGGCGCTTGTTGGGCGGCATGTGCCACTACCTGTTGCCCCGGCGCGCAGTGAAGAGATCGGCTGCACTGGATGGTCGCTACGGCGATGAGGCGCTCCAATTGCTGCTCGGCCGAATGCACGCGATCAAGGTGCCGCCGACGGAGTTCAGAATCAGCGTGTATGGCGGCGGGGATATGTTTCCGGGGCTGGCGCGTTCGGACAATCACTACGTTGGCCAGCGCAATGTCGAGCAAGCCAGGCACCTGCTCGATTCGCATCAGTTGCGGTGTCACAACTTTCATGTGGAAGGCGTGGGTTATCGAACCGTGGTGTTCGATCTGGCCAATGGCAACATCGAACTCAACTACCTGGCCCTGCATTGGCCACTCAGCAGCCCTCATGGAGAGCGTGCGATATGAGCCTTATCAAAGTACTGATCATTGACGACTCCGCGGTGGTTCGCCAGGTGCTGACGGCGACCCTTGGGCAAGACCCGGCCATTGAAGTGATCGGCGCGGCGGCGGACCCGGTGTTCGCCATGGACAAGATGAACAAGCAATGGCCGGACGTCATCGTGCTGGACGTCGAGATGCCGCGGATGGATGGCATTACGTTCCTCAAGAAACTGATGGCCGAACATCCGACGCCAGTGGTCATCTGCTCCACGCTGACCGAGAAGGGCGCGGCCACCACCATGCAAGCGCTGGCGGCCGGTGCGGTGAGTATCGTGACCAAGCCACAACTCAATTTGCGTCAGTTCCTGACCGACAGTTCCGATGAATTGGCCGGTGCCGTCAAGGCCGCAGCCCGGGCCAACATGAAGCGCATGGTGCCTTCCAGCGAGCGAGCCCCGGTCAAGCTGACTGCCGACGTCATACTGCCGGCGAGCACGCAGGCCATGGCGCGCACCACCGAAAACATCGTCGCCATTGGTACGTCCACCGGCGGCACGCAAGCCCTGGAGCTGGTGCTGACTGCCTTGCCCAGGGTGTGCCCGGGAATCGTGATCGTGCAGCACATGCCGGAACACTTCACCGCGGCATTTGCCGAGCGGCTCAACCGCCTGTGCGAGATCGAAGTCAGGGAGGCGAAAAATGGCGATCGCGTCATTCCCGGTTGTGCGTTGATTGCTCCCGGCGGCAGGCACATGTTGCTCAAGCGCAGCGGCGCCCAATACCTGGTTGAAATCGTTGACGGGCCCCCTGTCAGCCGGCACCGCCCTTCGGTGGACGTGCTGTTTCGTTCGGTCGCCCGCAGCGCCGGCGGCAACGCGCTGGGCATCATCATGACGGGCATGGGGGACGATGGCGCTCGCGGGTTGAAGGAGATGCACGACAACGGCGCGCTGACGCTGGGCCAGAATGAAGAGTCGTGCGTGGTGTACGGCATGCCTAAGGAGGCCTTCAAGCTCGGTGCGGTGGAGCGCGAGTTGCCGCTCGAACAAATTCCAGCCGCGATTCTGCAGTCCATGCACCTGCGCCGCTGACGGTTGATGCTGGTGAACCGAGGTTTTTTGCGCGCCTGGGTCGGGTTGGGCGGCGAGGGGGCTGGCTGCGCCGAAACGGCTTGGGAAGGTGATGAGTTCCGTATCTCAGCAGATGCTCTTCCTACCTGGGCGCTGGAAACTTTCAGCGCGATCAGGAACCGACTCCCACAGTTCTGCCACACAGGATAAGCCTGCTTCCGCTGGTTTGCTTGACGATTTGTCGATCGTCGGGGCGCCTGGAGCGCTGAGGCAAGGCGTCTGATCAAACCGAACTGGAGAACTAAATGTCGGCATCAGTATTCATGCAGTCTGTCGCTCACTCCTCTGATGACAAGTCTTTCAGAGACCCCATGTCCATTGCCGAGCGGTCTATGAGCTCATCGGCCAGCCAGAGCCTGTTCTGGGATTCGTATCACTTCGGCTCAGCATTCGGCAGCACGTCGTCGCGCCCGTACTTCGGCCACGGTCATTATCACTCGGGGCCGCCGCAACGTCCGCTGCCCGATAATGTGCGCCCGAACCCCGGCCCACCGCCGCGCCCAACCCCCGAGCGGCCGGACCCGCATTACTCCAAGCAAAGCAATCAGCAACTGGCCCAGGCGCTGCTGAGCAATTACGGCGCGTTCAGGGAAGGGCATTTTTCGCGGCAAGTCACCCTCGAAAGCCTGAAAAAAATGGCCGAGCGACCGTTGACCGGCAACCCGCAGATGGACGCCAATATCCGCCTGGCGAAGGAACTGCTGCGGCGTCCCGAGCTGGTACGCGCGCTCGATCGAAACATGAGCACCGGTGCTTCGGATGGCCGCTTGTCCAGGGACGATATTATGAGCGTCATCGGTTCCGATAACCCCTTTAAACTCAAAGACGACAAACAGCTGATCAAGGAAATGCTCGGCCATTTCCAACAGTTGAAGGGCAACGGTCGGGGCGACAGCATCAAGCTCGACAAGCTCAAAGAGTTTGCGGCGCAAGCGTTGACGGGCAACCCCTTCACTGACCATCTCATCCAATTGGCCAAGGAAGTCATGGCCCGTTCGATTCTGCAGGGGCGGATGGACAATGTTGACGAGTGGCAGCGCGACGGCAAGATTTCGCGACGCGAACTGCTGAAACTGCTGCGTTAACTCTGGCACAGCCGAATGCCGCGTCACTCGCGGCATAGGTTGGCAAGCGTAGTGAGCAGGAAGCACCACTTCAGCCAGGGAGGAAGGGTTTTACCACGAAGAGATTGCCATCGGCCGTTGAATGGCTGCCGGTGTCTTCACCTACCGAATCAGGTCTGGACTATGAATTCGACATCCTTTGAATCTCAGCCCTCCCAGTACACGGTTGCGAGCCTGGCGATGCCTGCACGGGAAGCAGGCCTCCCAAGCACATCCCGTTCGCAGGCACTCAACCTCATGTCTTCGCCGAAGTTCAGCTTCAGGGCGCCCACCGCCGAAGACTTCGATAAAGGTTCTCGAACATTCACGGAGGAACCGTTGTCCAGCCCTGTGTTTTCCACGCTCGCCGGGTTATGGCACAAGTTGTCTTGCCGTCTGGCCAATGACACCGAGCAGCATCTGGGCTAACCACTGAACCGTTCTGCCAGGCACAGCGCTGCGGGCGGGAAACGATAAGGCAGGGAAGAAACGATCAGGCGTACATGAGCTACTTGAAGGATTCAGGCCGCTCATGTCCTTTGCTCATACCCGCAGTATTTTGCCGCTGACCGCCACCGCTGCGAGCAATCCCCCGATCAACAGGAAGGCAGTCGCCAGGCTGCTGCCATGGGCAATGAAACCGATCACCGCGGGCCCCGCGAGAATACCGGCATAGCCGAGGGTGGTGATGGCCGGCACGGCGATGTGTTCCGGCATGACGGTCTGCTTGCCGACAGCGGTGTAGAGCACCGGGACGATATTTGAGCATCCGGCGCCGACCAGCGCATAGCCCAGCAGGGACATGGCCCAGGCCGGTGACAGGGTCGCGAGGAAGATCCCGGCCGCCGCCAGCGCCCCGCCGGTGACGATCTCCCGGGCAGCCCCCAGTCGACGGACAATCCGGTCGCCGGTCAGGCGCCCGGCGGTCATGGTCAGGGCAAAGGCCGCATAACCCAGGCCGGCGTAGGCTTCATCCAGGCCGCGTTCGGCGCTGAGGAACACCGCGCTCCAGTCGAGCACGGCGCCTTCGGCCAAAAACACGATGAAACACAAGCCGCCGATAAACAGCACCACGCCGTGGGGAATGGCAAACGGCGGCCCGGCGCTTTCACTGCCGTAGGGCAACCAGTGGGGGGCGGCCTTGAACAGCGCCAGCGCCATGATGACGATCACCACCAGGGTCGCCTGCAGCGGCGAAAACCCCAGCCCCAGCAACCCGGAGACCCCCGCTGCGCCGACGATGCCGCCCAGGCTGAACAACCCATGGAAGCCCGACATCATGGTTTTGCCGCTGGCGCGCTCGACGATCACCGCTTGCAGGTTGACCGTGGAGTCGACCGTACCCAGGCCCGCGCCGAACAGGAACAGACCAGCCATCAGCAACGGGATCGAACTGACCGTGGCGAGCATGGGCAACGCCAGGCAGATCAGGACCGTCCCGGCGCTCAGTACGCGCCGGCAACCATAGCGCGAGGCCAGTGCGCCGGCCACCGGCATGGCGATGATCGAGCCGCCCCCCAGGCACAGCAGCAACAGGCCTAGGGTGCCCTCGTTGAGTTCGGCGCGGGCCTTGGCATACGGCACCAACGGCGCCCAGGCGGCGATGCCGAAGCCGGCGATGAAGAAGGCGATGCGCGTCGACATTTGCTCCAGCCGCCCGGGAACCACGGGCGCTGGGGTGGGGATGGCAGTCATGGAGAATCCTTGGTTTTGCGTTCAACGAACGATGTCCGGCGCGACATCCTTACACATCAAGCCTGATCGAGCGAGCCAGGTTCACGCGGCGTTCGCGCTGGCGACGGGTTTTATTTTCGCCAGCACGGAACGCTCTGGACACTGGCTGCCACCTAGAGGACATCGACGTGTAGGAGGTGGTCTGGAAGGTGCGTAATCCCCGTGAGAATTGCTGAACCCCAGGCTTCCTGCGGCGGATGACGCACCTTCCAGACCACTTCCCACGCGCCGACCGTTCTGTAATACGCTGCTGCTTCTGTGTGCAGACGATTGGACGGACGAAGCGATGAAGGACTTTCAGCCAGGCGACCCCATGACCCGGTTCTACGATGCCCGCGGCAATATCTATGGGGTGGTCAGCCCGGCCTGTTTGCGTCGCCACGGGGTCGAGGTGCCCGACACTGCGGCCCTCGCGGCGAGCCGGCGCGACGCTTGGGCACTGCCGGCTATTGCCGCCGAATGTGGCTGGGGGCCTTCGCCGCGTCCGGCTGGCGCCAAGGCGCACCGTTGTGATGGGTTGTTGGTCGGGCCGTTCCAGGCGGCGCCGCCGTTCGACCTGTTGATCGTCAACACTGACGGCTCCCTTGCGGAGCGCAGTGGCAATGGCCTGACCATCTTTGCCCAGGCGCTGAGCGATCAGGGCTTGATGACGCAGGGCTGCGAGCTGCGGGTGCATCACGATAAACAGGATGCGAAGTCGCCGCTGGCCACCTATGTCGAACCGGCACTGCACGAGCAGGTGCGTGGGTTCTGGCTGGCGTTGGGGCAGCCGGCGTTCGGCCCGCTGGCGGTCGGCGCGGACCTGCCTGGCGCCGAAGAGGGGGCGTTCAGCCATGTGTCCGCGCTGGCGGCGATCAACCCGGCATGGACGCGCAGCCAGTTTGTGCGGGTGGGCAACCCCCATTGCGTGACGTTGGTGTACCAGGCCGCTGCGCTGCCGGACAATCTGCCGATGCACCAGAGCGCACTGTTCGAGCCCTTGCAGGCGATTGCATTTGCGCCACCTGCCGGGCGTGGCCAGCCCTGTGTGGCCGGGGTCAACTTGCAATGGGCTGCCCAGGCGTCCGGCAATCGAGTGCTTGCGCGGGTGTTCGAGCGGGGAGAGGGGCCGACGGCGTCCTCCGGGACCAGCGCCTGTGCCGTGGCGTGCGCCGCGTGGCGCGCCGGTTGGGTCGCGGGCGGGGAGGTCGCGGTGGTGATGCCGGGCGGTACGGTGCCGGTTCGGTTGCAGATTCAGGATGCGACAGTGCTGAGCGTCAGCCTGTTCGGGGCTGCGCGGCCGCAGCTCGATGCAGGGCCGCGCGGCTGATCGCGTCGAGTCGTATCAGCGGCTGTCCATGGAACCCCGCGTGCTACAAAAACGTCACCTGCGCCGGCTGGCGCTTCATCAACACCTTGCCGTTGCGGATCGAGTACAGCGCCAGGCCCTGGCTGCGAATCACCTCGTAGTCGCTGTCGGCCGAGAGGATCAACAGGTTGGCCGGCCGGCCGGGTTCAAGCCCATAGCGATCGCCGAGGGCCATGGCCTTGGCACTGTTGTCCGTGACCAGGTCCAGGGCGTTTTGCAGGTTGCGGTAGCCGAGCATGTGGCAGATGTGCAACCCGGCTTCGAGCACCCGCAGGATGTTGCCGTTGCCCAGGGGGTACCAGGGATCGACGATGGAGTCCTGGCCGAAGCACACGTTCATGCCGGCTTCCAGCAGTTCGTTGACGCGGGTGACGCCGCGCCGTTTCGGGAAACTGTCGAAGCGCCCTTGCAGATGAATGCTTTCGGTGGGGCAGGAGACGAAGCTGATACCGGAATGCCCGAGCAGGCGGAACAGTTTGGCGCAGTAGGCGTTGTCGTAGGAACCCATGGCCGTGGTGTGGCTGGCGGTGACGCGGGCGCCCATGTCGCGGCTGCGCGCTTCTTCGGCGAGCACTTCGAGGAAACGCGAGTGCGGGTCGTCGGTTTCGTCGCAATGCACGTCGACCAGGCAGCCGCTGCGTTCGGCCAGGTCCATCAGGAACTTCACCGAACTCACGCCCTGGTCGCGGGTGTATTCAAAGTGGGGGATGCCGCCGATCACGTCGGCGCCCAGGCGGACGGCTTCTTCCATCAGCTCGCGGCCGTTGCGGTACGACTCGATGCCCTCCTGGGGAAAGGCGACGATTTGCAGGTCGATCAGGTGCGCAGTGTCCTCGCGCACTTCGAGCATGGCTTTGAGCGCGGTGAGGTCCGGGTCGGTGACGTCGACGTGGGTACGCACATGCTGGATACCGTGGGCGGCGAGGGCCTGGATGGTTTTCCTGGCGCGGGCCTTGGTGTCTTCGTGGGTGATGGTGGCTTTGCGTTCGCCCCAGCACTCGATCCCTTCGAACAGGGTGCCGCTCATGTTCCAGCGCGGCTCGCCGGCGGTGAGGGTGGCGTCGAGGTGGATGTGCGGTTCGACGAAGGGCGGTATCACCAGGTTGCCGGCCGCGTCGAGGTCGTCGGGCCCCGCCGTGGGGGCTGTGGTTTGCGGCGTGATGCTGGCGATCCGGCCGTGTTCCAGGTGCAGATCATGCAGGCCTTCACGGTTGCGCAGGCGGGCGTTGATGATGTGCATGGGCAAGTTCCTCTTGGCTAAAAACAATCAGGCAGACAGCCGCCAGATCATCAGCGCGATGCCGATGTCCAGGCGGTCATACGAATTATCCAGCCTCAGCCCGCACAGGGCTTCGATGCGCTGGACGCGGTGCGTCAGGGTATTGCGGTGGACGGCCAGGCGCTGCGCGGCGGCCACAAGGTTACCATTCTCGTGGAACCAGGCTTCGAGGGTCGGCAGCAGGCTTGGGCCATGGTGCAGGTCGTGGCGCAGCAACGGGCCCAGGCGGTCATTGAGAAACTGGTCGAGCAGCGCACGATCGCGCACGCCGCTGAGCAGCTTCAATACGCCGAGTTCGTCATACACGCAGAGCCCGGCGCGTTCGCTGAAGCGCCGCGCGGCGGCCAACGCCTGGCGCGCTTCATCCTGCGCCTGGGCCAGGCGCGCCGGCGGGTGGGCGGCGGCGCTCAGGCCGATGAACAGTTTCAGCGGCGCCAGACGCAGGTTCAGCGGCTTCAACCAATTGGCCAGTTGTTCCCGGTTAGCCAGCGCCGCGACGGCATCGGCGGCCGGCAGCAGCAACGTCCATTGGCCGGCGCGCCCGAGTACCGGCACCGCGGCCGACAACTGCCGCAAGCGCCGGGTAATGCTGTCGTGTTGCCGCGCCAACTGCGCTTCCATCTGCGCGGCCTCACCCTGGGCAAATAACGCGTCGCTGCCCTCCAACTGCAACTGCACGATTTGCCAATGGCCGGCCAGGGGCATGCCCAACTGGGCGGCGCGGTGCAGCAGCAGATCCAACGATTGATAGTCACCGGCCAGCAACCGCTCCAGCACATCGTGCCGCGAGCGGCCCAATTGCTCCGACTGGATCAACGCCGAACCGATCGCCTGGGTCACCAGCACCATTTTCAGTGAGTAAGGCTGTTCGATCAGCGGCATGTCGGCGGCTTCGGCGGCGTCCAGCAAGCGCTGGGGAATCGCCTGGATGTAGGCCGGCCCGGTGAGAATCACCAACCCGGCCACCTGACGCAGGCAGGCTTCCTCCAGCAGTTGCAGCAAATTCGCTTCGTCCCGTGGGTGATTGATACCGGTGACGAACACCAGTTCGCCCCCCAGCACCCACTCGGCGATGCCGCTGTTCTCTGCGACATACGGCCAGCGCACGGCATTCTCCAGGCCCGCCGCCCCGGCGCGCAGGCACAGGGAATCCAGCCCCGGCAGGGCGAGCACATCGGCGATGGTCAGGCTCATGCCTGTGCGTCAGCCAACGGTGCCCGCACGCGCAGTACGGCGCTGAGTAGCATGTAGGTCAGCGACGCGGCGACGATCCCCACCAACGGCGCCACCCAGGGCGAATTGAACGCCAGTACGGTGCCCACGGCGTAGGCGGTCAGCCCCGGCCAGTTGAACGCCGGCAGGCGCGCATCGGCCAGGCGCGGATAGCGGCCGCGGTAGCGATAGAAAAAGTCCGCCATGATCACCCCGCCAATCGGTGGAATCACCGTGCCCAGCAGGATCAGGTACGGCACCAGCATGTCGTACATGCCGAGCAGCGCCAGCAGCGTGCCGATCACCGCACCTGCCAGGGTCACCGTCTTGCGGCGGCGGGTGCGCAGCAGGTTGCAACCGGCCACGGCGAAGTTGTAGATGGTGTTGTCCTGCGTGCTCCAGATATTGAGCAGCAACATCGCCATCGCGGCCGTGGCAAAGCCTTGCAGCAGCAACACCTCCACCACGTCGGGCTGTTGATAGACGATGGCGCCATAAGCCCCGATCAGCACCATCAAGCCATTGCCGACAAAGAAACCGATCAGGCTGGCGAGCACCGCGACCTTGGCCGAGCGCGAAAAGCGCGTCCAGTTGGTGGCCTGGGTCGCGCCGCTGACAAAGGTGCCGAACACCAGGGTGATCGCCGTCGACAAGTCCAGTTCCGACGTCGGCACCACCGCCAGCAAGCCTTGCAGCCCGCCGACTTTCACCGTGGCGACCCACATCGACAGGCACAACAGAATGCCCATGGCCGGCACCGCGATGTAGGACAGAATCTCCAACCCGCGATAGCCCACGTAGGCCGTGGCGCAGAACAGCAGGCCAAACAGCACCATCAGCACCAGCACGCTGCCCTGGCTCAGCTCGAAATATTTGCCCAGCACCACGGCGGCGGTGGCGGTGCCCCAGGCGTACCAGCCGATCTGGGTGAAACCGAGGATCAAATCACTGAGCTTGCTGCCGACTTCGCCAAAACAGAAGCGCCCCATCAGCACCGAGTTCAGGCCGCTCTTGAACGCGATGTAACCCAAGCCTGCGGCATAAATGCCCAACAGCAGGTTACCCAAGGCCACGACGCCGAGCATGTCGACGAAACTGAACGCCACGCCCAGCTTGCCGCCGGCAAACATGGTCGCGGTGAAAAAGGTGAAGCCCAGCAGCACCATGGCGGTGGACGCCAGGCCCTTGCGTGCGTGCATCGGGACTTCGCTGAGGGGGTAATCGTTGCCCGGTTCTTGCTGCGTCATGTGCCTTGCTCCCTGAATGAGTGACGCAGGCCTATTGCACCGCGCGTGCCAATTGAGCAGCAGTGACGGGCGCACGGTGGGTGTTGTGCAGTATGCACAGGATTTATCGCCAGACAGGCGCGGAACGCGGGCGGGAGTGGTCGCGGTGCCCAATCGGGCACGAAAGCGGTGCAGCGGTGATACAAATTGGATCAGTCGAACAGCGTCAGCGTGGTTTCGCCGCGATGAAACGCAAAGGCCGCCTCGAGATCGCTTTCGATGGTGCGCCCACGGGACAGCGGCGGCAGGTCGTCGAGGGTGAAAAAGCCCACCTCGGTGGTTTCGAACCCGGCCGTCGGCGCCAGTTGGTCGACCCGTTCACACAGGAAATACAGCTTGTAGAAGTCCCGCACATCCGGGCGATACAAGCCCTTGGCCTTGTGCGTGACGCTGTAGAGCGCCCGCGCCGTCACGGTCAGCCCGGCTTCCTCGCGGATCTCCTTGACGATGTTTTCTGCGGCCGACAGACCGATATCGGCATAGCCCCCCGGCAGCGCCCAGCAACCATCGGTCGCCTCGCGTACCAGCAGAATGCGCTCGCCGTCGATCACCGCGCCGCGGACATCGATCATTGGCGTCGAATAGCGCTGGGCGAAATCCGGGACCAGCCCGCTGATGCGCTCCAGCGGCACATTGCCCAATTGCGCGAGCATGCTGTGGGCGATCTCGGCAATTTCTTCCAGGCGCTCGCGTTCGAAGTCGTCGGTGCAAAAATGCAGCCCCGTGGAAGCCAATGCCTGCAAGCGTTTGGCCTGGGCCAGCCAGGTGTTTTCCATGGGGCGCTCCCGCAGGGCGTTGACGTGAGGGTTACTCGCCGCGATAGATGCAGCCGCTGGTGCAGGTTTCATGGATGCGAATCGCGCTGAGTTCCGGCAGCAGGGGTTTCAATTCGGTCCAGATCCATTTGGCCAGTACTTCGCTGGTGGGGTTTTCCAGGCCGGGGATGTCGTTCAGGTAGTTGTGGTCGAGGCGTTCATAGAGCGGCTTGAAAATCGCCTTGATCTCCGAGAAGTCGCGAATCCAGCCGGTATGGGGGTCCAGGTCGCCGCTCAGGTGGATCGCCACCTTGAACGAATGCCCATGCAGGCGCCCGCATTTGTGGCCGTCTGGCACGTGGGGCAGGCGGTGGGCGGATTCGAATGTAAATTCCTTGAAGATTTCCACAGTATTTTTCAGCTCGGTCAGGTTTCTGGCAGGCGGCGAGTTTAACAGTTACATCGCGCCTCGCGCATACCGCTGGGTCAAAGCGCCTGCAAGCGCTCGCCCAGGCCACCCTGGTCGGCCAGGTGCAGAAACTCATCGCCCAGGCGCCGGCTCTCGCTCATTGCGGTTTGCCAGTATTTGTTGCGACTCGCGTCATCGCCCAGAAAGCGCTTGAAGTCGCTGCGGTCCGGCAGTTTGCCGTGGGGCAGGCGGGCCAGGTAGTCCTTCGACGGCGCCAGCAGCAACACGTCCTGCAAGCCTTGTTGATTGCTGCGTCGCCACGGCAGGCCCTTGTCGAACCAGCCGGGGATGACGCGGTCGGTGAAGTGCGGGTACAGCACGATGTCATCGCCGTGGTAGGGCAGGTCGAGGTGGTAATCCAGCAGGCCGCCGTCGCGGTAGGTGCCCGCGCCAGCGCCCGGCAGGTCGCGCACGCCTTGCATCACCATGGGGATCGAGCCGGACGCCAGCAGCGCCTGGCGCAGGTTGCCCAGGTTCAGGTCGAGGAAGCGCGACGGAAAATCCCGCAGCGCATGCACTGGCGGCGCCTGGCGTGGGTCATGGATGATCAGCCGCTCGAAATGCCGCGACAGCCGCGCACGGCCGCGCAGGTTGTCGGCAATCACCGACGACAGGCCCAGGCCCAGCCGCCCGCGGTGGTCATCGGCGAGCAGGCCGTGGCTCTTGACCACCATGATGTTCAGCCGATAGTCGGCGTTGTCCAGTACCCGCGCATCGCGCCCGGCCAGCAGGTCGTCGAGCATGCGCCGGCAGCTCTGGCTGACCTCGGCCATGGTCACGCCTTTGGCGAAGCGTTGTTCGTTGTACAGGCGGCCGAGGTCGAGCAGGCCTTGCACCGGGTCGGGCAGGCAGGCGCTGGCAAACCGCCAGGAACCGATGGAGGCACCGATCAGCGCACGTTCGCGTGGCGCGCGGGGCAGCCACTCGCCGAACAGCGCCAGGTCCAGGCCCTGGATGCCCAAGGCCTTGGGCCCGCCTGCCGCACCGGGAAGGATACCGACATCGGCAGGCTTGAGGCCTTGCTCGCGAATGCGCGCAAAGGCGCGTTTGCCGGCCTTGAGGGTCAGGGCGGGAAACTTGATGTGGATGGCTGTCATACCGGTCTCTGTTGAAGCGAGCGGGGCAGTATAGAAAATCTCGCCGGGTGAAGGAAAATGCGGGTGACGCGAATTGCCATGGTGGCAATTCAGTTTCAGTTAAGTTGCCGCGGATACGCTGGCGGGTGTAGGACAAATATCGTGAAACGGAGACTCAGCATGAAGCGTCTCACAATGCTGGTCGCCGCCGGGTGCGCGGCCTCTTTGGCGGCACAGGCCCTGGCAGCCGACCCCGACAAGTCACTCCGCGGGCCCGGCACTGTTACTATTGTCGCCTTCGATCAGCTGGACGCCACGGCCCTGGCCTTGCATCCCGGTTCGACCCTGCTGGACACCGACCTGGACGAGGTCTACGGCAAGTACCTCTACGAGGTCGAACTGGAGGATGTCGACGGCATCGAATGGGAGGTTGAATTGGACGCGCTCACCGGGCATGTGCTCAAGAATCATCAGGATACGTAATGAAGGTATATCGACGCGCCGCTGGCTGGGCGGGGCTGGTGCTCCTGGCGTTTTGCTCAAGCCTGTCAGCCCGCGACCTCAACCAGGACGAAGCCTTGGCACTGCGCCAGCAGGGGGTGATCCTGCCGCTCGAGCAACTGTTGCAGCAGGCCATGGCGCGCCACCCCGGCTCGCGGCTGCTGGAGGCCGAGCTTGAGAAAAAGGACGAGCAATATGCCTATGAAGTGGAACTGGTGACGACCGACGGTGTGGTGCGCGAGATCAAACTCGACGCCACCAGCGGTGCGCTGATCAAAGACGAGGAAGACTGATGCGCCTGCTGTTGGTGGAAGACAACGTACCGCTGGCCGATGAACTGCTGGCCGGCCTGCAGCGCCAGGGCTATGCCGTCGATTGGCTGGCCGATGGGCGCGATGCCGCGTACCAGGGCCGCAGCGAACCCTATGACTTGATCATCCTCGACCTCGGCCTGCCCGGCTTGCCCGGGCTCGAGGTGTTGGCGCAATGGCGCGCGGCCGCGCTGGCCACCCCGGTGCTGATCCTCACCGCGCGCGATTCCTGGGCCGAGCGCATCGAAGGGCTCAAGGCCGGCGCCGACGATTACCTGAGCAAACCGTTTCACCCCGAAGAACTGCACCTGCGTGTCCAGGCGCTGTTGCGCCGTTCCCATGGCCAGGCCAACCAGCCGACCTTGCAAGCGGCCGGCCTGCACCTGGATGAAGGGCGCCAATGCGTGCTGCGCGACGGCGACGAAATCCAGCTGACCGCCGCCGAGTTTCGCTTGCTGCGCTATTTCATGTTGCACCCGCAACAGATCCTGTCGAAAAGCCATCTGGCCGAGCA
This sequence comes from Pseudomonas sp. Y39-6, assembly GCF_023651955.1. Taxonomy (NCBI): domain Bacteria; kingdom Pseudomonadati; phylum Pseudomonadota; class Gammaproteobacteria; order Pseudomonadales; family Pseudomonadaceae; genus Pseudomonas; species Pseudomonas sp. Y39-6. The sequence goes on from NZ_CP069594.1 coordinate 2,402,639, forward strand.
TTTATATGACGGTGAGACCGAGCGCGATTCGAATGTGCTCGAAGTCCACGTCAACCACCTGCGCCGCAAATTGGGCCGCAGCGTGATCGAAACCCGGCGCGGCCAGGGTTACCGGTTCGGCGCCAGTCCTGCATGAAGTCGATCCAGCGGCACCTGAGCCTGGGGCTGATCAGCGTGATGGTGGTGGTCGGCGTGGTGCTGGCGCAAACCAGCCTGTGGTTGTTCGAAGCCGGTTTGCAGCGCTATTTGGAGGCCGGCCTGCGCAATGACAGCGAGAACCTGCTGGTGGCGCTGGTGCGCGGGCCGAATGGCGTGCAACTCGACGAGCAACGCCTGGCGCCGGCCTATCAGCGGCCGTTCTCGGGGCATTATTTCCGTATCGATTTCGCCGACATCCACTGGCGCTCCCGCTCGTTGTGGGACCAGGAGCTGCCACGCCTGCCCGCGGCCGGGCTCAAGGGCAATCTGCAGCTGGGGCCGGAAGGCCAGCAACTGTTGGTACTGCGCTCGGACTACAAGCGCTTCGGCCAATTGATTTCCATCAGCGTGGCCCAGGACTACACGCCCGTGCGCGAAAGCTTTCGGCTGATGCGTCAGATCGGCCTGGTGCTGGGGGTGGCGGCCCTGTTGCTGGTGTTGATCCTGCAACGGGTCACGGTCCGTCGCGCCTTGCGCCCGCTGGAAGTTGCGCGCAACCAGATCGCCCAGCTGCAACAGGGCCAGCGCTCGCAACTCGACACCCAGGTGCCGCAGGAGCTGGAACCGCTGGTGGCGCAGATCAACCACCTGCTGGCTCACACTGAAGACAGCCTCAAGCGTTCACGCAATGCCCTGGGCAACCTCGGCCACGCGCTGAAAACCCCGCTGTCGGTGCTGTTGAGCGCGGCGTCGAGCGAAGCGCTCAAGGATCAGCCGCGCTTGCGCACGCTGCTGCGCGAACAGCTTGAACAGGTGCAACAGCGCCTCGACCGCGAACTCAACCGCGCACGCCTGGCCGGCGACACCCTGCCGGGCGCCTTGTTTGATTGCGCGAACGAACTGCCGGGCCTGCTGGCGACCCTGAACATGGTCCACGGCGACCACCTGGACTTGAGCCACCACGCCGTCCCTGGCCTGCAATTGCCCTGGGACCGCGAAGACCTGCTGGAGCTGCTCGGCAACCTGCTGGACAACGCCTGCAAATGGGCGGATGCGCAGGTGCGCCTGAGCATCGGCGAGACGCCGCACAGTTACCTGCTGGCGGTGGAAGACGACGGCCCCGGCATTCCCGAAGCCCAACACGACCGGGTGTTCAGCCGTGGTACGCGCCTGGACGAGCAGACCGACGGCCATGGCCTGGGCCTGGGAATCGTGCGCGATATCGTCGAGGTGTGGGGCGGGGTGTTGCAGTTGCAGGAAAGCCAACTGGGCGGGCTCAAGGTGCTGATCGAACTGCCCAAACGCTGAGGTCGTTCAAAAATGGGGGGAGGGGGCTTACCCCGGTACAGACCGGAGACATCCTTTACGTTTGAAACCGGAGACATCGTTTACATGTATTAATCATGGCCTGGCGATGACCAGCCGATCAAAAGTGTGGGAGGGGGCTTGCCCCCGATAGCGGTGAATCAGTCGATGTAGCCTTTGACTGACCCACTGCAATCGGGGGCAAGCCCCCTCCCACATTGGATTTCCTTCAGAGTTGGTGTCGGTCACTCACACCTGGAAATGATCCATCAACCCCTGTTGCTGATTGGCCAGGTGGTTCAACGCCTGGCTGACGCGCGCCGATTCGTTGGCCTGTTCCGACAGCGACTCGGTGACATCGCGGATTGTCGCCACGTTGCTGTTGATCTCCTCGGCCACTGCGCTTTGCTCTTCGGCGGCGCTGGCGATCTGTAGGTTCATGTCGCTGATCACTGTGACCGCGGCGCCGATCTGGCGCAGGGCGGTGACCGCCTCGCCGACTTGTTCGACGCTGCTCTGGGCCTGGCGATAGCTGTTGCCCATGGCGCCGACCACATCGGTGGTGCCGCTTTGCAGTTGCTCGATCACCAGGCGGGTTTCTTCCACCGACTCCTGGGTACGACGCGCCAGGTTGCGCACTTCGTCGGCGACCACGGCAAACCCACGGCCGGCCTCACCGGCCCGGGCCGCTTCGATGGCGGCGTTGAGGGCCAGCAGGTTGGTCTGCTCGGCGATGCCGCGAATCACTTCGAGCACCGAGCCGATCTGTGCACTGTTGGTCGCGAGGCCTTCAACCTGGGTCATGGCGGTGCTCATGTCCGCCGCCAGATGGCCGATGTTGGTGGTGGTGCGGTCGATCACCTGCAGGCCGTCACGGGTGGCCTGGTCGGCATCGCGCGCGGCTTGGGCGGCCTGGGCCGCACTGCGGGCGACGTCCTGGGCGGTGGCGCTCATTTCATGGGAGGCGGTGGCCACCTGGTCGACCTGGCGGTATTGCTGCTCCATGCCAGCGCTGGTTTCGCTGGCGATCGCGGCGGATTGGTCGGCGGTGCCGCGGGCGTCCTGCACCGAGCGTTTGACCTCGGCGATGATCGGCTGCAGTTTGTCGAGGAAGCGGTTGAACCAGCCGGCCAGTTGCCCCAGCTCGTCCTGTTTGGCGTAGTCCAGGCGGCGGGTCAGGTCGCCTTCGCCGCTGGCGATGTCTTCGAGCATGTGCGCCACGCTCAGGATCGGCCGGGTCACGCTGCGCGCCATCAGCCACACCAGTCCCAGGCCGATCACGGCGGCGAGCAGGCCCAGGCTCAACTCGAGCAGGGTGCCACGGGCGTTGTCGGCGTCCAGTTGCGCCTTGAGCGCTTCGGCCGGGCCTACCAGGATTTTTTCCGGCACATCCAGCAACACGCCCCACGGCTTGCCGCCGGGGATCGGCGTGAACGGTGCCAGGACCTTGAGTCGATGGTCGGCGCGCAGGCTGCTGATCCGCGTACTGCCGGCCAGGGCGCTGAGCAATTGCGCGCCGCTGGCGGTGTCGACCTGGTCCAGGCGCTGGCTGAGCTTGCTCGCATCCGGGCTGTAGCCGGCCAGCAAGCCGGTGGCGCTGAGAATGCTGACCTGGGTCTGGCCGTCATACAGCGTGTGGCTCGCCTGCTGGCTCACCGCCTGCAGGCTGTTGAGGTTGATGTCCACCGACAGCGAGGCGATGACTTTGCCATTCACTATCAGCGGGAACACGAGGCTGGTCATCAGTACGTTTTGGCCGTCGATGACATAGAAGTACGGTTCGATCACACACGGTTTGAGGGTGGTGCGCGGGCAGGTGAACCAGGCGTTGGCCTTTTCTCCACTCGGGCCGATGCTGGTGTCGGACATGTCGCTTTCGGGCAGCGACATGGCGGTGAGTTTGCCGGGCGTCGGCTGTGACCAGTAGAGGGCGAATCGGCCTTTGTCGTTGCTGCCCAGCTCTGGCTGGTTGACGAACAGCTCATCCTTGCCGTCCAGGGCATTGGCTTCGAACACCAGGGACAAGCCGAGCAGGTCGGGGTTGGCCTGCAAGGCGGCCTTGACCTGGCGGGTCAAGTCTTCACGGGTGTCGAAGGCGTCAAGGAAGCGCTTTTCTGCCTGTTCGCGCAGGAACAGCACCTGGCGGGAAAACCCGTGACCGTATTGATAGGCATCCATGAACTGCTGGCGGATGCCCAGCGCCTGCGCTTCGCCCTGGGCTTCGATACGCGCCTGGGCCGCTTCGTCGAGCATGTGCATGCTGGAGGCTTTGACCTGCTGCGAACTCTGTTCCATGCGATACAGCGACAGACCCACCAGCAGGGTCACGATCCCCAGCAGGCAGAGGCCGGCGAGCAGGGTGATTTTCCATTGAATGGACAGCTGTCTGAGGGACATCGCGGAGCATCCTTTACCTGAAAACATAGAGAGCCTTTATATCGGCGGCTGTATTTTTTTCTTTATTCAAACGTTCAATTTAAATTTGAAAGCGACGTCGTTTTTTGACATGCGACCGCGCCTGCTGCAAAGTGCGCGCCCTCTAATAAGACCTCCTTCCAGCCTGCACACCGGCAGTCATGCCGGTGCGGGCATGCCTGTATTTTGTTTTTTGCTTGAGGTAACCATGATTAACGCAGTCATCGCCGCGGTCGGCACCATGCTGGTGCTCAGCTTGTCCCGCGTGCATGTGGTCATCGCCATCATCGTCGGCGCCCTGGTGGGCGGGCTGACCGGTGGCCTGGGCATCGACGCCACGCTCCAGGCCTTCAACGGTGGGCTGGGTGGTGGCGCGACAGTGGCTTTGTCCTACGCATTGCTCGGCGCTTTCGCGGTGGCGATTGCCAAGTCCGGCCTGGCCCATGCCCTGGCGGACAAGGCGCTGCTGCTGGTCGATCGCCAGGAAGCCAGCGGCGGCAGCCATGTCAAATGGCTACTGATCGGCCTGCTGTGGGTGGTGGCGATCGCCTCGCAAAACATCCTGCCGATTCATATCGCGTTTATCCCGCTGCTGGTGCCGCCGTTGCTGTACGTGCTGACCAAACTGCAACTGGACCGTCGCCTGATCGCCTGCGTGATGACCTTCGGTTTGATCACGCCCTACATGTTCCTGCCGGTGGGCTTCGGCAACATCTTTCTCAACCAGATCCTGCTGGCCAACGTGGCCAAGAGCGGCGTGGATATCAGCCAGGTCAATGTGACCCACGCCATGGGCCTGCCGGCGCTGGGCATGGTGGTCGGCCTGCTGGTGGCGGTGTTTGTCAGCTACCGTAAAAAGCGCGTGTACGACCTGGAGAAAATCGAGCGGGTCGAACAGGTCGCGGTGCAATACAACCCATTGACCCTGCTGGTGGCCGGCCTGGCGATCGCCTCGGCGTTCATCATTCAGTTGTGGTTGGACTCGATGATCATCGGCGCCCTGGCCGGGTTTTTGATTTTCTCGGTATCGGGCATTGTGCGCTGGCGCGAGACCGACGACCTGTTCACCGAAGGCATGAAGATGATGGCGATGATCGGTTTCATCATGATTGCCGCTTCAGGCTTCGCCGAAGTGCTCAAGGCCACCGGTGACGTGCGCTCGCTGGTGGAAACGTCGGCGGCGTTCATCGGCCATAGCCGTGGGATCGGGGCGTTGCTGATGTTGCTGGTGGGGCTGCTGGTGACCATGGGCATCGGTTCGTCGTTTTCCACGGTGCCGATCCTGGCCGCGATTTTCGTGCCGCTGTGTGTGCAACTGGGCTTCAGCCCGCTGGCCATTGTGTGCATCGTCGGCACGGCCGGCGCCTTGGGCGATGCCGGTTCGCCAGCGTCGGACTCGACCCTGGGCCCGACCTCCGGCCTGAATATCGACGGCCAGCACCACCATATCTGGGACACCGTGGTGCCGACGTTCCTGCATTACAACATCCCGCTGCTGGTGTTCGGCTGGGTGGCGGCGATGACGCTCTGACGGGGTCGTCCTACAGAATCTGCGCAACTGGCCGTTAACCTCTTAAGCCGCCACTAATAAGAGAGAAAAGCCATGCGTCTGAGCCTGAAGGTCAAAGTCCTGTGCCTGGCCATAGTGCCGGTGCTGCTGTTTGCGTTGGTGATCAGCCTGACCACGGTGTGGATCCTCAAGGGGCAAGCGCGCAACGAGGTGGATGAGACCCGCCAGCACTTGCTCGACGCCGCCAAGGCCACTCTGCAGAGTTATGTGGAAGTGGCCATGACCACCATCAAGCCGCTCTACGACGCCGCCGCCCCGGGCGATACGGCGGCGCGTGCCGAGGTGGTCAAGCTGCTGTCCAATACCAGCTACGGCAAGGATGGCTACTTCTTCGGCTACGACTCCGAAACCATCCGCCTGTTCAAGGGCAACAGCCCGGACGGCGTGGGCAAGAGCTTCAAGGACAACCGCGACCCGAATGGCGTCTACGTCAACCGCGACCTGGTCAAGGTCGGCAAGGACGGCACCCACTACCTGCAATACAGCTCGACCCAGCCCGGCCAGACCGAACTGGTGCCCAAGCTTGGCTACACCGAATACCTGCCCAAGTGGGACATGGTATTCGGCACCTCGGTCAACCTGGATGGCATCGATGCCCAGGTGGCGGTGGTCGAGGCCAAGGTCAAGAAACGCATGGAGGGCGTATTGCTGAGTATCTTCGGCGTGGCCGTGCTGGTGCTGCTGGTGATTGCGGCGGCGGGCATGATCCTGGCCAATACCATCCTGCGTCCGCTGCACCTGATGAAAGCCAACCTCGACGATATCGCTGCCGGTGAGGGCGACCTGACGCGGCGCCTGGCTATCACCAGCCAGGACGAACTGGGCGATCTGGCCGGGGCCTTCAACCGGTTTGTCGAAAAGATCCACGGTTTGGTGCGCCAGATCACCGAAATGACCGCGCAACTCACCGGGCTGGTGGGCCAGGTGTCCGACCAGGCGCAGCGTTCGGAGCAGGCCATGGAGCGTCAGCGTCACGAGACCGACCAGGTGGCCACCGCGATCAATCAAATGTCTTCCGCCGCCCAGGAGGTTGCGCGCAGCGCCCAAGGCGCTTCCGTGGCTGCGCAACAGACCGACGCCGAGGGCCAGGCTGCCAAGCGCGTGGTGGACGGCAGCATCGCGCAGATCCATGCGCTGGTGAACGATATCCGCAGCAGCGGCGTGTCCCTCGACAGCTTGCAGCAGGATGTGTCGTCGATTGTCAGCGTGCTCGGCGTTATCCGCTCGATTGCCGAGCAGACCAACCTGTTGGCCCTTAACGCCGCGATCGAAGCGGCGCGGGCGGGGGAGGCCGGTCGCGGCTTTGCCGTGGTCGCCGACGAAGTGCGTGCCCTGGCCAGTCGTACCCAGACCAGCACCCAGGAGATCCAGGGCATGATCGATCGCCTGCAAAAAGGCACCGTCGCCGCCGTGGAGGCCATGCGCCGCTCCAGCGATGCCGGGGACGGCACCTCGGCCCAAGCCAACGAAGCCGGGGCGTCGCTGGACACCATGGCGCAGTTGATCGGCACCATCAACTCGATGAATGCGCAAATTGCCAGCGCCGCCGAAGAACAGACCGCGGTCGCCGAAGAGATCAACCGCAGCGTGCATCAGATTGCCGTGGCGGTCGACAGCGTGGCCGATGAAACCCAGTTGGGCGCCCAGACGTCGCGCAGCCTGGCCGACCTCGGCCAGCGCTTGGGCCAACTGGTGGCCCAGTTCAGGATCTGAGGGGGGTTACTCGACGTCGCGCATCAACAGGCCGAAACGCAGATCCATCTGCGCCGGCAAGGGCACATACACCGTGTGCCCATCCCCCGGCGCCACCTCGATGGCTTCGCCCTTGGCGTTGTGCAGGGTGGCCAGGTCGAAGTGAAAGTTGCCGGCGGGGGTCATCAGTTCCAGGTGATTGCCCACCGCAAAGCGGTTCTTCACCTTGACCTCCGCCAGCTCGCCCCGGCGCTCGCCGGTCAATTCGCCGACGAACTGCTGACGTTCCGACACCGAACTGCCGTTCTGGTAGTTCTGGTACTCGTCGTGTACATGGCGACGCAGGAAACCTTCGGTGTAGCCGCGTTGGGCCAGTGACTCCAGGTTGGTCATCAGGTTGCGGTCAAATTCGCGACCGGCCACGGCGTCATCGATGGCCTGGCGATACACCTGGGTGGTGCGCGCGCAGTAGAAGTGGGACTTGGTGCGGCCTTCGATCTTCAACGAATGCACGCCCATGCGGGTCAGGCGCTCCACATGCTGCACCGCGCGCAGGTCCTTGGCGTTCATGATGTAGGTGCCGTGCTCGTCTTCGAAGGCGGGCATCTGTTCATCCGGGCGGTTGGCCTCCTGCAACAGGAACACCTGATCGGTCGGCGCGCCAATGCCCAGTGTGGGTTCCGGCTGATATTCCTGGACGATATCGCCGGTGGCGTTTTCCACCGCCGGCGTGGCCTGGTATTTCCAGCGGCAGGCGTTGGTGCAGGTGCCTTGGTTGGCGTCGCGCTTGTTCATATAGCCGGAGAGCAGGCAGCGCCCGGAATAGGCCATGCACAACGCGCCATGGACAAACACTTCCAGCTCCATGGCCGGCACTTGCTCGCGGATTTCGCCGATCTCTTCCAAGGACAATTCCCGCGACAGGATCACCCGGCAGATGCCCTGCTGTTGCCAGAATTCCACACTGGCCCAGTTCACGGTATTGGCCTGCACCGACAAGTGGATGGGCATCATCGGGAAGTGGCGACGCACCAGCATGATCAGCCCGGGGTCGGACATGATCAACGCATCCGGGCCCATGGCGATCACCGGGGCCAGGTCCTTGAGGAAGGTCTTCAGCTTGGCGTTGTGCGGCGCGATGTTGACCACCACGTAGAAACGCTTGCCCAGTGCATGGGCTTCCTCGATGCCCAGGGCCAGGTTGGCGTGGTCGAATTCGTTGTTGCGCACGCGCAGGCTGTAGCGCGGCTGGCCGGCGTATACCGCATCGGCGCCGTAGGCGAAGGCGTAGCGCATGTTTTTCAGGGTGCCGGCGGGGGCGAGCAGTTCGGGTGCAAGGACGAGAGACATGGGGAGTGGGGCCCAAAAGGCCGCGAGCGTAGCCGAACGCGTATAGGGATTTATTGATCCAGGTCTACGCTTGCTGCAACAAAAAAGGCACTCCCGGGATTTGCGACGGACTAAGCACGTGGACGCAAGCGCGCGCCCGGCTTTTTGACCTGGATCGGACATGAATCAAACCAATCTGCAATTCAAGACTCTGCTGTTACTGCTGGCCCTGGTGACCGTTGCCTTTATCTGGATATTGCTGCCGTTTTACGGCGCGGTGTTCTGGGCGGTCATCCTGGGCATCATCTTTGCCCCGATGCAGCGGCGCCTGCAGGTGAAATCAGGCTGGAACCGCAACCTGACCTCCCTGGCCACCCTGACGGTGTGCCTGGTGATTGCGATTCTGCCGGTGATCATCACCAGCGCCTTGCTGGTGCAGGAGGGGGCCACGCTGTACAAAAATGTCGAAAGCGGCAAGCTGGACGTGGCCGGGTATATCGAACAGTTCAAGAACTTCCTGCCACCTTATTTTCAGCACCTTCTGGACCGCTTCGGCATGGGCAACCTGGAAAGCCTGCGCGAGAAAATCGTCAAGAGTGCGATGCAGGGCAGCCAGTTCTTCGCCAGTCAGGCGTTCAGCTTTGGCCAGGGCACGTTCGATTTCCTGGTGAGTTTTTTCATCATGCTGTATCTGCTGTTTTTCCTGCTGCGTGACGGCCCGGAGCTGGTGCGAAAAGTCCGCACGGCGGTGCCGCTGGCCGAGCCGCAAAAGCGCCGCCTGCAACTCAAGTTCAACCGCGTGGTGCGCGCCACGGTCAAGGGCAACGTGTTGGTTGCCGTGACCCAAGGCGCGTTGGGCGGTTTGATCTTCTGGTTTCTGGACATTCCCAGCGCGTTGCTCTGGGCGGTGCTGATGGCGTTTTTGTCGCTGCTGCCGGCGGTGGGCGCGGGGATCGTGTGGGGGCCGGTGGCGGCCTACTTCCTGCTGAGTGGGGCGATCTGGCAAGGCGTGGTGCTGAGCCTGTTCGGTGTGTTCGTCATCGGCCTGGTGGATAACGTGCTGCGCCCGATCCTGGTGGGCAAGGACACCAAGATGCCGGACTACCTGATTCTGATCTCGACCCTGGGCGGCCTGTCGGTGTTCGGCCTCAACGGCTTTGTGATCGGGCCGCTGGTGGCGGCGTTGTTCATGTCCAGCTGGGCGTTGTTTGTCGAAAGCAAGCCGCGGCTCAAGTTGCCGTTGCCCTAGGCCTCAGGCGCGCAGCCTGAAGGTTGCCGCTTGTTGCTCGGCAGCCGATAACGACGTGAGCGGGCCGCTGACGGGTTCGCCATCGTGCATCAGGTACCAGCAGGCGAGTACACCCAGCTTGCGCAGGGGGGCAGGAACGGCGCTGCCGATGACGGACATGATCTGAATAGTGGGCATATGGACCTCCAATCGCTATGAGGGTCACCTTACGGGGTGCCAGCGTCGAGGAAAAATCACCCGGCTTGATAGTCGACATCAACGCCAGGCGTCACTCCACCACTTGATCGAGCATGTGTACCACTTCTTGCTCATTGAGCAGGCCTTTGCGCACCAGGCTTTCGGTCAGCAGTGCGAGGAATTTTGCGCTGCGGTGGCCTTCCAGGTGCTTGAGTTCGGTCAGTGCGCTGTAGACCTTGCTGGACGTACAGAGTCCGGCTACGTGGTGTGGGTTTTGCGTGGGCATGGTCAGCCGTCCTTGTTGTTATCGGGTTCAGAGGTGGGATAGTGAAAGTGAGTCGTGACACAAACATGACAGCGCGAGACCCGGTCGGGCAAGTAGACTTTCGGCTTCGATGATGTGGGATTACGACTCGGCCATTGTCCTTATAACGACCTTGGTACGATCAATCCGCGCGAGGTGCGATAAAACGCCATGCAAAAAAAGGCCCCGCGGGTGGGCGAGGCCGGTTCAGGCAGATCGGTTCAAGCTTACCAACCGCGACCATAGTAGCCGTGGGGGTGGCCGTAATAGCCACGCGGTGGCCCGTAATACACCGGCGCCGGGCGGTAATAGACTTCTTGTTGCACATACACCGGCGGCGGTGGTGCGTAGTACACAGGCGGCGGTGCGGCGTAAACCGGTTGCGGTTGCACATACACCGGCTGCTGCACATAGACTTCACGCGGTTGGCTGGCAACCACGGAGCCTACGACGGCGGCGCCGACTAACGCACCCAAGACGGCCGGACCACCCCATCCACCACCGTGGGCGGAGGCTTGGCCTGCCATAGCGAGTGCACCGATAAGCAAGGCGATCTTGGGGATTTTACGAATCATGGTCATTCCTCGGTTAGCCCCTGCGCTTGTGGCCTGCAATCAATTGGCTCAAGTAATGTCGCGGGGATACTTTTAAGACAACGTATTTCTGAAAAACAGCACGGCCGATTGGTAAAGATTGTGTAAGGTCTGTACCGATTTGCTTACTTCAAGGAGTTACCCATGCAGATGCACCCCAACAAGGATACCCAACTGTGCATGTCACTGTCGGCGCGTCCCGGGAATTTCGGCCTGCGATTTCATAACCATTTGTATGAACAACTGGGTCTGAATTTCTACTATAAAGCCTTCAGCAGCCAGGATTTAGCCGGCGCGATCGGCGGTATCCGGGCGTTGGGGATTCGCGGTTGCGGGGTGTCGATGCCGTTCAAGGAGGCCAGTATTGCCCTGGTGGACGAACTGGACAGTTCGGTCAAAGCCATCGCGTCCCTGAACACCATCGTCAACACGGCCGGCCATCTCAAGGCCTACAACACCGACTACATCGCCATCGCGCAACTGTTGAAAAAGCATGCAGTGCCGACAGATTCGACCTTTGCCCTGCGCGGCAGCGGCGGCATGGCCAAAGCCGTGGCCAGCGCCCTGCGCGACGGCGGGTATGCCAATGGCGTGATCGTGGCGCGTAACGAAGCGGCGGGCAGGGCGCTGGCGCAGAGCCTGGGTTATCAATGGCAGGCGCAACTGGGCGATCTGCGCCCGCAGATGTTGATCAACGTCACGCCGATCGGCATGACCGGCGGGGCCGAGGCCGATCAGTTGGCTTTCGAGGCTGACGCGGTGGACCAGGCGCAGACTGTGTTCGATGTGGTGGCGATACCGGCGGAAACACCGTTGATCGTGCGCGCACGTGCCCAAGGCAAGCGCGTGATCACCGGGCTGGAAGTGATCGCGATCCAGGCGCTGGAGCAGTTTGTGTTGTACACCGGGGTGCGGCCGACCCAGGAGCAGTTCGAAAACGCCGTCGCGTTTGCGCGAGGCTGAACAGTGCGGCCAATCACCTGTAGGAGCAGGCAAGCCGGCTCCTACAGGGGGTTGAGCGTGTCAGGCCTGTTCCAGCTGTGCCAGCCGTTCTTCGAGCGCGGCAATCCGCGCTTCCAGCTCTTCGACGCGCTCGACTGAGACCCCGCCGGCCCCGCGTTCCACCGGGTTGCCGCGCGCCGCGATAATCGCCTCGATATCCGCCGGGTCGCCCAGCGCGTGGGTATAGCGATCCTCGCGTTGCCCCGCCTGGCGCGGCACCAGCACGGCCAGTCCCCGCGCAATCAGGCGTTCCAACTGGTGTACGACCTGGTCGGCGTCTTCGAAGTCATGCATGCGCCCGCTGCGGGTCAGCAGTTCGTTGACCGTCTGCGGCCCACGCAGAAACAGCAGCCCGGTCAGGATCACCTGGGCCGGCACCAATTCCAGGGCCTTGTCGACCCGGTGTTCCCAGCGGTCGGCGCGGCTGCCCATGACCAGGCGGGTGAAACCCTGGCCTTCCAGCACGCGCAGGCTTTGGCCGACCTGGCCTTGACTGAGGTTCATCACCGGCTCGCGGCTGGTCTTCTGGTTGCACGCCAGCACCAGCGCGTTGAGGGTCAGGGGGTAGGTTTCCGGGTTGGTCGCCTGTTTTTCGATCAGGCAGCCCAGGATGCGGATTTCCGTGCTGTTCAGGCGCGGCTCAGGGGTGTCGATATCGTGTTCAGCGGTCATCGCGCTTTCCCTATGCAGTGAACGCACTAGCCTAATCCCGAAAAAATAAAAGACAAGCGGCCGGCATGGCTATAATCGCAGCTGGTTCCAACCCAGCCCTTACCGATGAGACTGTCATGACTATTTCCCTGTACGCCGCTTCCGTCCCAGTCTTCAAGCAAATGCTCACCGCCCTGAGCGGTGTGCTGGACAAAGCCGAAGCCCACGCCACCGCGAAGAACATCGAACCCAACGCCTTGCTGCAAGCGCGCCTGTTCCCGGACATGTTCCAACTGGTGCGCCAGGTGCAGATCGCCGTCGACTTCGCCAAGGGCGTTTCCGCGCGCCTGGCCGAGATCGAAGTGCCGAAATACGAAGACAACGAAGTGACCTTCGCCGACCTGCAAGCGCTGATCGCCAAGGTCCTGGCGTTTATGGACAGCATCAAGCCCGAGCAAATCGACGGCAAAGAAGGCATCGAGATCATCACTCGCCCAGGCACGCCGAAAGAGAAGCGCTTCAGCGGCCAGTCCTACCTGCTGACCTACGGCCTGCCGCAGTTCTTCTTCCACGTCACCACCGCTTACGCACTGCTGCGTCACAACGGTGTGGAAGTGGGCAAGCGTGATTACATGGGCGCTTTCTGAATAACCGTGTGCTGAGCGCATAAAATAACAAAGCCCGGGGTCGTTCCGCTGTGAACGGCCCCGGGCTTTTTTGCGAGCGCTGTTTAAACCGGCTGCTCTTCCTTGCCCAGGCACGCCGCCGCAGTAAACAGCACATCGGTGGACGAGTTGAGCGCGGTTTCCGCCGAGTCCTGCAACACACCGATGATGAAACCTACGGCCACCACCTGCATGGCGATATCGCTGGAGATGCCGAACAGGCTGCACGCCAGCGGGATCAGCAGTAGCGAACCGCCGGCCACGCCCGACGCACCGCACGCGCAAATGGCGGCGACCACGCTGAGCAGCACGGCGGTGGGCAGGTCTACGATGATGCCCAGGGTGTGTACGGCGGCCAGGGTCAACACGGTGATGGTGATCGCCGCACCCGCCATGTTGATGGTGGCGCCCAGCGGGATCGACACCGAGTAGGTGTCTTCATGCAGGCCCAGGCGTTTGCTCAACGCCAGGTTCACCGGAATGTTCGCTGCCGAACTGCGGGTGAAGAATGCCGTGATGCCGCTTTCGCGCAGGCACATCAATACCAGCGGGTAGGGGTTGCGGCGCAGTTTCCAGAATACGATGGCCGGGTTGACCACCAGCGCCACGAACAGCATGCAGCCGATCAGCACCACCAACAGGTGGGCGTAGCCGAGCAGGGCGCCGAAGCCGGAGGTGGCCAGGGTCGAGGCCACCAGGCCGAAAATCCCCAGGGGCGCGAAGCGGATCACCACGCGCACGATCAAGGTCACGCCGTTGGACAGGTCATCGAGCACCGTGCGAGTGGTTTCGCCGGCATGGCGAATCGCGATGCCCATGCCGATGGCCCAGGCCAGAATGCCGATAAAGTTGGCGTTCATCAGCGCGCTCACCGGGTTGTCCACCACGCTCAGCAACAGGCTCTGCAACACCTCGCCGATGCCGCCGGGGGCGCTCACGGTGGCGTCGTGGGTGGCGAGCACCAGCGGCGAGGGAAACAGCGTGCTGGCGATCACTGCAACCACGGCGGCCGCGAAGGTGCCCAGCAGGTAGAGGAACAGGATCGGCTTGATGTGGGTTTCCTGGCCGTGTTTGTGGTTGGCGATCGACGCCATCACCAGCACGAACACCAGGATCGGCGCCACGGCCTTCAGCGCGGTGACAAACACTTTGCCAATGAAACCGGTGGCCCTGGCGGCGTCGGGCAACACGAAGGCCAGCAGAATACCGGCGATCAGGCCGATGACGATTTGCGTGACCAGGCTGACGCGCGTGAGTCGTTGGAAAAGGGAAGGGGCAGCAGTCATAAACGGTTGTCTCTGGTTTTTTTAGTAGGACGCAGCATTGCAGGTGGAGCGCGCTGTAGGAAGCGGGCGCGGAGTCTATCATGCTGTAGGAAATGTCCCTGTTGATGCGGCATTCCGTCACCCATTTGCGGCCAATTCGCACAGATCCTGTTAATATCGCCGTCTCTCATCTTTCCTCTTCGTCAGCGGGCCTCCGGGCTTTCGTTGATGTTGTCGTTTCTGGAGTTTTCATGCTGTTTCCCATCCTGCTGCTGTCGGCCGCCGGTTTTACCGTGCTGACCACAGAATTCATTATCGTCGGCCTGTTGCCGTCGATTGCCCGGGACCTGAACGTCAGCGTGTCCCAGGCCGGCCTGCTGGTGACGCTGTTTGCGTTCACCGTGGCGGCGTTCGGCCCGTTTCTCACGGCCTACTGCGCGCGGTTCCAGCGCAAGCGCCTGTTTATCACGATTTTGATCATGTTCGCCGTGGCCAATGGCGTGGCGGCGCTGGCGCCGAATATCTGGGTGATGTCCCTGGCGCGCTTGATTCCGGCGTTGGGTTTGCCGGTGTTCTGGGCGCTGGCCAGTGAAACGGCGGTGGACATCGTCGGCCCGGCATACGCCGGTCGCGCCATCGAGAAGATCGGCTTCGGGATCGTCTGCGCCACCGTCTTCGGCATTCCGGTGGGCACGTTGATTTCCGATATGTTCGGCTGGCGCAGCGCGTTTGCGGTCCTCGCGGTGATTGCCTTGGCCAAGGCGCTGCTGCTGTTTGTCTACCTGCCGGTGACACAGGCGAAGAACGCGCAGGTGACGTTGCGCTCGCAATTCAAGCTGCTGCGCAGTCCATTGATGCAGGGGCATATCCTGCTGTCGATCCTGGTCTTCAGCGGCATGTTCACCGCCTACACCTACCTTGCCGACATCCTTGAGCGCCTGGCCGGCTTCGACGGCACGCTGGTCGGCTGGTGCCTGATGGGCTTTGGCGCGGTCGGGTTGATCGGCAACTCCCTGGGCGGCCGCGCGGTGGATCGCCACCCCTTGATTGCGTCGATGGTGTTCTGCGGGTTCATGATCGGCGGCATGGTCGCGTTGGTGCCGGCGATTCACTCCACCATCGGCCTGGCGGCGGCGATGGCCGTGTGGGGCGTGACCCAGGCGGCGATGTTCCTGGTCAGCCATGTGCGGCTGATGAAGGCTGCGCCGCATGCGCCGGCGTTTGCCGCGTCGCTGAATATTGCCGGTGGAAACCTCGGTATCGGTCTCGGCGCCTTGGTCGGTGGGCATGTGATCGACACCCTCGGCCTGGCCAGCCTGGGCCTGGCCGCGTCCGGGTTCATCCTGGTGTCGATGCTGCTGGCGCTGTGGCTGATGAGCGCCAAACCGCTGCCGACTGGCGCTTGAACCCTCAGGGCAGGGCGGTGAACAGTTCTCGCCTGGCGCCTTCGGTAATCGCCACGATGCCGGGGTGCTTGACCTTGCGTTCCACCGAAATCGCATAGAACGATTCGGTCACTGCCTCGGTCTGGCCAATCAGCGCGACGCCGTACTGGCGCACCACCTCATCGGCGATCACGCTGGGGGCGATAAAGATCCCGCTGCCGGATTGGCCGAATGCCTGCATCAAGGCACTGTCGTCGAACTCGCCGATGATCTTCGGTTGGATCTGTTGCTCGGCAAACCAGCGCAGCAAGCGGCTGCGCACCACGGTCTCCGCCCCCGGAATCAATAGCGGCGCGCCCTGCAAACACTGTGGGAAAACGCCGCGGTGTCGGTCAGCCAATGCTTGGGTAGCGAAAAAACTGATGCCGCATTCACCCAACTTCTGGCTGTAGCCTTTGATGTCCAGATGCGTGGGCATGGGGCTGTCGGAAATCACCAGGTCGAGGCGCTGGATCGCCAGGTCGGCGAGCAGGCGTTCGAGTTTGTCTTCGCGGCAGGTGATGCGGATCGGCTCGCTGAGCTCCATGGTCGGCGCGATCAGCCGGTAGACGATGGATTTGGGCACCACATCCGCCACCCCGACGCGAAACAGAATCTGCTGCTCATTCGGCTGGGCGCGCAACATCGCCTCCAACTCGTTGCCGGTCTGGAACATCTGCTCGGCATAGGGCAACGCCTGGCGCCCGGCTTCGGTCAGCTCGAGCTGACGGCCGACCCGCTGAAACAGGGCGATACCGAAGGTTTGCTCGAGCAGACTGATCTGCCCGCTGATGGTCTGAGGGGTGAGGTTCAGTTGCTCACAGGCGCGCACGATGCTGCCGGTCTTGGCCACCACCCAGAAGTAATGCAATTGTCGGTAATTGAGCATGCCGGCCTACACTTCGTTAAAACCGAAGTATACGCGAGAAAAATACGAATTTTCCTGAAGTGTTCCCCTGCATAGAATGCATCGCTATCGAGGGGTCACTGTTTGGACCCAATGGTTCTAATGAGGAAAACATCATGAAACTCAATTCCCTGGGCGCGGCATCGTTGCTTGCGCTTTCATTAGTAGTGGTCAGCGGTTGTGATCAGGTCGAAAAAAGCGCACAGCAAGTGATGGGCAAGGCCAGCGAATCGGCCAAGCAAGTGATCGATGACACCCACAAGGCCGCCGAGCAGGCATTGAGTGAAGCGACCCAAGGCCTGATCAGTCCGCAGAAAAAAGACGATCAGCCGCAAAACGAGTCTGAATCGACGCGTAAAGAAGCCTAATTTCCCAGCACAACGTCAGGATTGATCTATGGACTACCTTGTACAACTGGCCGCCAGCCCCACCGCCTGGGTCGCACTGGCGACCTTGATCGTGATGGAAATCGTGCTGGGCATCGATAACCTGATCTTTATCTCGATCCTCACCAACAAATTGCCCGAGCAGCACCGGGCCAAGGCGCGGCGCATCGGCATCAGCATGGCGTTGGTGTTGCGCCTGGGCCTGTTGAGCACCATTGCGTTCATCGTGCAGTTGACCACGCCGGTGTTTGAGATCCTCGGCCAGGCGTTTTCGTGGAAGGACATGATCCTCATCGCCGGCGGCCTGTTCCTGGTCTGGAAGGCAACCACCGAGATCCATCAAAGCATGGACCCGGAGCCTGAAGAGAAGGCCAGCAGCGGCAATGCCGTGTCCATCGGCTTTGCTGCGGCCATCGGCCAGATCCTGATGCTCGACCTGGTGTTCTCCATCGACAGCATCATCACCGCCGTGGGCATGACCGAGCATTTGCCGATCATGATCGTTGCCGTGGTGACCTCGGTCATCGTGATGCTGGTGGCGGCTGAACCGCTGGCCAAGTTCATCCACGACAACCCGACCGTGGTGATGCTGGCCCTGGGCTTCCTGATCATGATCGGCATGACCCTGATCGCCGAAGGCTTCGGCGCCCATGTGCCAAAAGGCTACGTGTATGCGGCCATGGCGTTCTCGGCGGCGATCGAGTGCTTGAACATCGCCCGGCGCAACCGCCACAAGCGGTTGCTGGCCGCCCGCCAGTAATCGCAGCACCCCAAAAAAGGCCGGCTGTGCTCGTAAGAGCCCCGCCGGCTTTTTGCCGTCTGTTAGAATCCGCGCACTTGATAGCTTGAGGTCCACCATGAACGAGCCGATTCGCCTTACCCAGTACAGCCATGGCGCGGGGTGTGGCTGCAAGATTTCGCCCCAGGTATTGGAAGTGATCCTCGCCGGCAGCGGCGCACAGAACCTTGACCCCAACCTGTGGGTGGGCAACGCCTCGCGGGACGATGCGGCGGTGTACGCCATCGACGACGAGCGCGGCGTGGTCTCCACCACTGATTTTTTCATGCCGATTGTCGATGACCCGTTCGACTTCGGCCGGATCGCCGCCACCAACGCGATCAGCGATATCTACGCCATGGGCGGCGACCCGTTGATGGCCATCGCCATTCTGGGCTGGCCGGTGAATGTCCTGGCGCCTGAGGTTGCCCGCGAAGTGATCCGTGGCGGCCGCTCCGTGTGCGACGAGGCCGGCATTCCCCTGGCCGGTGGCCACTCCATCGATGCGCCGGAGCCCATCTTCGGCCTGGCCGTGACCGGCATCGTGCAAAAGCGCCATATGAAGCGCAACGACACCGCCACCGTCGGCTGCCGTTTGTACCTGACCAAGCCCCTGGGCATCGGCATCCTGACCACTGCCGAAAAGAAGGGCAAATTGCGCGAGGCGGATATCGGCCTGGCTCGTGACTGGATGTGTACCCTCAACAAGCCTGGCAGCCGCTTCGGCAAACTGGCCGGCGTCACGGCAATGACCGACGTCACCGGCTTCGGGCTTTTGGGCCACTTGGTGGAAATGGCTGACGGCAGCGGCGTGACGGCACGCATCGAATACGACAAAGTCCCACGCCTGCCCGGGATCGAGGACTACCTGGACCAGGGCTGCATGCCGGGCGGCACCTTGCGCAACTTCGACAGCTACGCGAGCAAGCTCGGGCGCCTGCAGGAGCTGCACAAGCGCGTGCTGTGTGACCCGCAGACCAGCGGCGGCCTGCTGATCGCCGTTACGCCCGCGGGCGACGCCGAGTTTCATGCGGTCGCCGGCGAACTGGGCCTGACCCTTGAGCCCATCGGTGAATTGGTTGAGCGACAGACCCACGCGGTAGAGGTGTTTTGATGGCGACTGACATCACCGACTACCGCGACATCTTCCTCAACGACCGGCCGATGATGGATACCCGCGCGCCGGTCGAGTTCGCCAAGGGCGCGTTCCCGGGCGTGGTCAACCTGCCACTGATGACCGATGACGAGCGTCAGCGGGTCGGCACTTGCTACAAACAGCAGGGCCAGCAAGCGGCTATCGTGCTCGGGCACGAACTGGTGTCCGGGGCGATCAAGGCCGGGCGTATCGAGCAATGGGCGCGGTTCGCCCAGGCCAATCCCGATGGCTACCTGTACTGCTTTCGTGGCGGGCTGCGCTCGCAGATCGTGCAGCAATGGCTGAAAACCGAAGCCGGTATCGAGTACCCCCGCGTCGGCGGCGGCTACAAAGCCATGCGTGGTTTTTTGCTGGAGACCGTCGAACAGGCGGTCGCCGAGTGTGATTTCGTGTTGCTGGGCGGCATGACCGGCACTGGCAAGACCGAAGTGCTCGGCCAACTGCGCAACGCCCTGGACCTGGAGGGCCACGCCAACCATCGCGGTTCCAGCTTCGGCAAGCGGGCCACAGTGCAACCGTCCAACATCGACTTCGAGAACCGCCTGGCGGTGGACCTGCTGAAAAAACGCGCGGGCGGCGTCGAGCAGTTTGTGGTCGAGGATGAGAGCCGCATGATCGGCAGTTGTGCGCTGCCGTTGCCGTTGCACAAGGGCATGCAGACCTTTGCGATGGTGTGGCTGGAAGACACTGTCGAAGGCCGGGTCGAACGTATCCTGCGCGATTACGTGGTCGACCTTTGCGCTGAATTCATCGCGGTATTTGGCGAAACCGGCTACGTCCTGTTTGGCGAGCGCCTGACCCAGAGCCTGGCCAATATCCACAAGCGCCTGGGCGGCGAGCGTTTCCAGCGGTTGCAGGCGATTCTGCAGGACGCCCTGGCGGAACAGACCCGCAGCGGCGCTGTGGACCTGCACCGGGTGTGGATCGAAGGGTTGCTGCGCGAGTACTACGACCCGATGTACGCCTTCCAGCGTGAAAGCAAAGGCGCGCGCATCGAGTTTGTCGGGGAGCAGGCAGCGGTGGTGGAGTATTTGCGCGAGCGTGGTGCATTGCGAGGTTGATGCCTGCCTGCAATAAGGCCCTCAACCCCGCCTGCCACTTACAGAATCGCCGCTCCAATCAAGCCGCAGACCACGCCTACCAGCATGGTCAAGCCGGCCACGGTGACCAGCACCCGCGCGTCGAAATCCTTGCGCAACATCAGCAGCGACGGCAGGCTCACGCTCGGCAGGGTCATCAACAGGGCCACGGCCGGGCCGCTGCCCATGCCCAGCGTCATCATGGTTTGTACGATAGGAATCTCCGCGGCGGTCGGAATCACGAACAGCGTGCCGACAATCGCCAGCGGCACCAGCCACAGCAGGCTGTCGGCCATCGCCCCATCCACATGAGGAAACAGCCAGACCCGCGCCGCGCCCAATACCAGCACTGCCAGGATATACACCGGGATCGTGCTCCAGAACAGTTGCCACAGGGTGCGCAACCAGCGGCTGAAAAACGGTTGCGACTCGATCACGCTGGCCTCGGCCACCGCGCCCAGCGCCGCTTCCGGCACTTGTTCCGGGCGCGCGATGCGCTGGGCCACCAGGGACACGCCCACCACCAGCACAATCCCCGCCACCAGCCTTAACGCCGTGAAGCCCCAGCCCAGCACAAACCCCATGAATACCAGGGTGGCCGGGTTCAGCACCGGGTTGGCGATCCAGAACGCCAGCGCCGCGCCCACCGACACTTGCTGCCGGCGCATGCCTGCCGCCACCGGTGCCGCGCAGCAACTGCACATCATTCCGGGCAGCGCGAACAGCCCGCCGCGCAGGGTCGAACCCAGCCCGGCACGCCCGAACAGGCGCAGCAGCCAGTCGCGGGGGATCAACACTTGCAGCAACGAGCCCAAGATCACCGCCAAAACGGCGGCTTTCCAGATCGCCAGGAAATACACCTGGGCGTAGGCCAGCGCCGCGGCCAGTGGCGAGGTTTGCTGGTCATTGAGAATCGACGCGCCGATGCTGTGGTTGTCGGCGGCGACGAACGCCTTGAAGTAGTAGGGCGACCACTTCACGTAGTAGAGGCCGATGCAGGCGACCAGCAGGAACAGCGCTGGTTTCCACCAGAACGACCAGCCCCGGTTGGGCTGGGTGGAGACGAGGTTGGACATGGTGTTGATCCGCAGATGAGTCAATAGCCGCGCATCATACGCCTCTATTGCTCAGGCTTCAGAGGTCTGCGCTGACCTGCGTCGCCGGTGGGCAGGTTTGTTCGCCGTTGTTCAGGCCCTGCTTGTAGTTGCGGCTCAGCAGCGAGGCCTTGCCGTTATGCCAGGTGAGCGTCAACACATACAACGTGTCGTAGTCATTGCCGGACCAGTCTTGGGTGATGGTGTGCTTTTCGCCCACCGCTTCGCTGGCCACCTTGTTGATCAATTCCGGCAGATAGCCGTGGGACCAGGCGGTGTAGATGATGGCGTTGTGGTACTTGTTTTCCACCAGTTCGTCGGCGAGGGCGCTGGTGTCATTCGCCGAAAACTTGATGTTCACCGGCAAGCCGAGCTTGATCGCGCTGGGGCTGATGGTCATCAGTGGGCGAATGTAGCTGTAGGAATTATCTTTTTCGCCTTCCTCGACATTGCGCGTCGGGTTGGCGGCGAAGACGAAGTTGGCCTTGCCGAACTTTTCCGGCAGTACGGTGGCCAGGTTCATCGCACGGTTCAGGCCCTGGCAATTGAGTTGGCCCAGGCCGCCGACGGGTTTTTCGCCGTGGCGCAGGAACACCAGGGTTTGCACGCCGTCCACCGATTCGGCGCGGCTGATGCGCGATTGCAGGGTCAGGTCGAGGGCGCCGCCGACCAGCAACAGCGGTAATATGATGTATGAATATCGTTTGAGGCGTTGCGCAAGGCACAGAGGCTTTATTGTCATTGGGCTCGAGTCTTCAGTGCATCGGATTAAGGCGGACAAGCCCGGCCCCAGTGACACACGCGGCGTCCTGCGGGTTCCGTGTCTTATTAACAGGGTGCCTCCATTCACCGTTCAGCGCACTTAAGAGTCCACTCGGCCACTTTGGTTCGCTCGTGGGGGAGAGTAGCGAGGGCATGTTGCGCAATGATGACCCATGCAGGATGCCGGACAGATGATTATCATGGGGGTTTCCGCCGAGGGATATCCCGATGAATTCACTCGCCGCTTTCCCGATCAACCGCAAATGGCCCGCCCAGCATCCGGAACGCCTGCAACTGTATTCGCTGCCCACGCCCAACGGGGTAAAAGTCTCGATCATGCTCGAAGAGCTGGGCCTGCCCTACGAGGCGCACAAAGTCAGCTTCGAGACCCAGGACCAGCTGTCGCCCGAGTTCCTGTCGCTGAACCCCAACAACAAGATTCCCGCGATCATCGACCCTAACGGCCCCGGCGGTCAGCCGTTGGCGCTGTTCGAGTCCGGTGCGATCCTGCTGTACCTGGCGGAAAAAACCAGCCAGTTGCTTTCCGAAGACCCGGCGACACGTTATGAAACCATTCAGTGGCTGATGTTCCAGATGTCCGGCATCGGCCCGATGTTTGGCCAGGTGGGGTTCTTCAACAAGTTCGCCGGCAAGGCCTACGAAGACAAGCGCCCGCGTGACCGCTACGTCGCCGAGTCGCGGCGCTTGCTGGAAGTCTTGGAAAAACGCCTGCTGGGCCGCACCTGGATCATGGGCGACGACTACAGCATCGCGGACATCGCGACGTTTCCGTGGATCCGTAACCTGATCGGTTTCTACGAATCCGGTGACCTGGTCGGCATCGCCGATTTCCCCAATGTGCTGCGCGCGCTGGACGGCTTTGTCGCACGTCCGGCAGTGATCCGTGGCCTGAACATTCCGAGCTGAGCCCATGCCGACTTTCGATTTCAAACAACTGGATGTCTTCAGCAGTGTGTCGCTCAAAGGCAACCCGCTGGCAGTAGTGCTGGGGGCCGACAGCCTCAGCGAGCAACAGATGGCCGACTTCGCCAAATGGACCAACCTCAGCGAAACCACGTTTTTACTCACGCCCCGCGATCCACGGGCTGACTACCGGGTAAGAATCTTCACCACCTTGCAGGAGCTACCGTTCGCCGGGCACCCGACGCTGGGCAGTTGCCATGCATGGTTGCAGGCGGGGGGCATTGCGCGAGGGGAGGAAATTATCCAGGAGTGCGAAATCGGCCTGGTGCGTATCCGTCGCCAAGGCGATGAGCTGGCGTTCATCGCGCCGCCGTTGTTGCGCTCGGGCCCGCTGGAGGCGGCGTTGCTGGAGCGCGTGCGGCTGGGGTTGGGCCTGGCGCCGGAGGCTATTGTGCGCAGTCAGTGGGTGGACAACGGCGCAGGTTGGCTGGCGGTGATGCTGGCCGACCGCCAGGCGGTGCTCGATCTGCAGCCCGATTACTCGCAGTTGCTCGGTCTGGCGGTGGGCGTGATTGCCCCCTGCGATCCCGAACGCGACGCTGTAGACACGCACTTTGAAGTGCGCGCGTTCATCGCCGGCGACGGGTCCCCGGAAGACCCGGCCACCGGCAGCTTGAATGCCGGGGTGGCCCAATGGTTGTTGGACGAAGGCCTGGCACCGAACTGTTACGTGGTCAGCCAGGGCACGGCCATGGGGCGCGCGGGGCGTATCCGCATCGAGCGCCAGGGCGATGAGATCTGGGTCGGCGGTGCTGTGGCGGTGTGCATCGAAGGGCGTCTACAGCTCTAGATCAATGCAATTGTTGTGGGCCTTGCCATAAACTATTGCCTGCCTGGCATTTGCGCTGCCGGGGTCGGGGGGCATACGCTTTCGCCCCAACGTTTTTAGCCTTATTCAGGACAGCCATGACCAGCCAGTTCCCTCAAGCCCGCCCACGCCGTCTGCGCCGCTCCCCGGAGTTGCGTAGCTTGTTCCAGGAAACCGAGTTCACCCTCAACGATCTGGTGCTGCCGATTTTCGTCGAAGAAGAAATCGACGACTTCGTACCGATCACCAGCATGCCGGGTGTGTTGCGCATCCCTGAGAAAAAGCTGGCCGGGGAAATCGAGCGCTATGCCCGCGCCGGGATCAAATCGGTGATGACCTTTGGCGTGTCCCACCACCTGGACGCCAGTGGCAGCGACACCTGGAAGGAGCGCGGCCTGGTCTCGCGCATGTCCTCGATCATCAAGGATGCCGTGCCGGAAATGATCGTGATGTCCGACACCTGTTTCTGCGAATACACCGATCATGGCCATTGCGGTGTGATGCATGGCGCCCATGTCGACAACGACGCGACCTTGGTCAACCTCGGCAAGCAAGCCGTGGCGGCGGCTCGTGCCGGTGCCGATGTGATCGCGCCGTCGGCGGCGATGGACGGCCAGGTTCAGGCGATTCGCCGGGCGTTGGATGACGCCGGTTTTACCCATATTCCGATCATGGCCTACTCCACCAAATTCGCTTCGGCCCTCTACGGCCCGTTCCGTGAAGCGGGTGGCAGCGCGCTCAAGGGAGACCGCAAAAGCTATCAGATGAACCCGATGAACCGCCGCGAAGCCGTGCGTGAATCGCTGCTGGACGAGCAGGAAGGCGCGGATGCGCTGATGGTCAAACCGGCCGGTGCCTACCTCGACATCATCCGTGACATCCGCGAAGCCTCGCGCCTGCCGGTGGCGGCGTATCAGGTCAGCGGCGAGTACGCGATGATCAAATTCGGTGCTCAGGCAGGCGCGATCGATGAGGACCGCGTGGTGCGGGAAACCCTGGGTTCGATCAAGCGCGCCGGCGCGGACCTGATCTTCACTTACTTCGCCATGGACCTGGCGCTGGCAGGGATCTAAAGCGCCCAACCTGTGGGGCGGGTAAGCCCGTCCCCCACAGTGGGTTGCAGCGTTTTTCAGCGCTGTGCGAGCGCCAGGTTCAAGCCCAACCCCGCAAAGGCCGCCGCAAAACTGCGCCGCAGCCAGTTCTGTACCCGTGGTGACTCGATCACTGCGCGGCGAAACACATTGGCCAGCAGGCCATACACCACAAACACCGCAAACGTCATGGCCATGAACACGCCGCTCAGCACCAGCATTTGCAAGGCCGGCGCCGTGCTGGCCGGTGTGACGAACTGAGGCAGGAAGGCCAGGAAGAAAATCGTCAGCTTGGGGTTGAGAATATTCAGCAAAAAACCGCGCAGCATCAGGCCCCGGGCCGTGGTTGCCGTTGGTGTGTCATTCACCGCGAAGGCCGAACGATCGCGCCAAGTGGCGTAGGCCAGGTACAGCAAGTAGGCGGCTCCGGCGAATTTCAGCGCTTCGAATGCCAATGCGCTGGTGTGCAGCAGGGCGGAAAGGCCGAGTATGGATGCCAATAAGTGCGGGATGATCCCAGCGGTACAGCCCAGCGCGGCGAACACGCTGGCGCGCTTGCCGGCCATGAGCCCCGTGGACACGGTAAAGATCACGCCGGTGCCGGGAATCAGCACAACGATCAGGCAGGTGATGAGAAAGTTCATGCTGAGCATGGCATTCAAACGCCTTGTACGAATGGTCGGTGAAAGATCCTGTCATATTCGCATTGTGTTGGCGAGGGGGCCACAGGGCGAACCCGCGTTAGACTTATCGGTCGATATTTGCATCGCCCGGCCCATCGCCCCTCAAGGAAGCCCCATGCACCTACGCCGCCTGATCCTGTGTCTCACGCCCTTGCTGGTGCTGGCCGGTTGCTCGACCACACGCGGCCCGCAACAGCCGGAGCGCAGTGAAGCTGAGGTCAAGGCGCAGATCGTGCGTTTGCTGCCCGCCAAGGTCGCCGATCGCAACGGTTGGGCCCAGGATATCTACACCGCTTTCGACACCCAGCACATCTACCCGAGTACCGAAAACATCTGCGCCGTGCTGGCGGTGACTGAGCAAGAGTCCACTTACCAGGTCGACCCACCTGTGCCGAACATGGGCAAGATCGCCCAGGATGAAATCCTGCGCCGTGCCGGTAAGGTGCATGTGCCGGCGGTGTTGGTCCGCACGGCACTGCAACTGCGTTCGCCCACTGGTAAGTCCTACGCCGATCGCTTGAATGCCGCCCGCACGGAGAAAGACTTGAGCGGGATCTTCGATGACTTCATCAGCATGGTGCCCTTGGGCAATACGCTGTTTGGCGGCTTCAACCCGGTACACACCGCCGGCCCGATGCAAGTCAGCATCGACTTTGCGCAGAAGCAGGCGCGGGGTTATCCCTACACGGTAGACGGCACGATCCGTCGGGAAGTGTTCACGCGACGTGGCGGCATGTACTTTGGCATCGCCCATTTGCTTGGTTACCCAGTGAGTTATGACCGGCCGCTGTACCGGTTTGCCGACTTCAACGCCGGTTGGTACGCCAGCCGCAACGCCGCGTTCCAGGCCGCCGTCAGCCGCGTCTCAGGCACCGAGTTGGCGCTGGACGGGGATTTGATCCGCTACGGCTCGCTGCTGCCCGGCAGCACCGAATTGGCAGTGCGTTCCCTCGGCGCCCGGCTGGACATGCGCAACCCCAGCATCCGCAGTCAGCTGGAGCAGGGCGAACAGTTGGATTTTGAGCAGACCACGCTCTACACACGCGTGTTTGCCCTGGCCGACACGGCGGCCGGCAAACCGCTGCCGCGGGCGATCCTGCCGGGCATCGTGCTCAAGAGTCCGAAGATCACCCGCAACCTGACCACTGCCTGGTTCGCCCAGCGGGTGGATGAGCGTTATCAGCGCTGTATGAAGCGCTGAGGCCGGTCCTGAGCGGGGTTGGCGAATCAGCCCCAGGCATTGCAGAGGATATGTGCGGCTGATGGTAATGGTCGCCGTGTGGGGCCTGGGGTACACCTCATGCCTGACTCCAAGGAAGACTCCGCGATGATTGCTCACGCCGTGCCCGAAGGTTTTGTCTCACTGCCGCGCAGCAGCCCGCTGCTCGACTTGTTGGGCCCGGCGTATTGCCGGGGTGAAGGTCTGCAACTGGAAATCGGCCTGCGCGCCGACAACCGTCATGCCAATGGCCGCGGCACGGTGCATGGCGGGGTGTTGGCGACTCTGGCGGATATCGGCATGGGCTACGCGATGGCGTTTTCCAGTGAGCCGCCATTGCCGTTGATTACCGCGAGCATGACTGTCGATTACCTGGGCGCGGTGCAAGTGGGGGAGTGGATCGTGGTACGACTGGAGCATCACAAGCGTGGCCGGCAAATGGCGTTTGCCACGGTGAGTCTGCAGGTGGAGGAGAAAGTCGTGGCGCGGGCGAACGCGGTGTTTGCGGTGCCGCGTGCGGACTGACAGACGAAAAAAAGCCCGGTTTTTCGTGGAACCGGGCCTTTTCGTGTGTTGCTCTTGAATCAGCTGCGCTCAAGGGCCAGGGCTACGCCTTGGCCGCCACCGATGCACAGTGTCGCCAGGCCTTTTTTGGCGTCGCGCTTGATCATTTCGTGCAGCAGGGTCACCAGTATGCGGCAGCCTGATGCGCCGATCGGGTGGCCAATGGCAATCGCGCCGCCGTTGACGTTGACTTTGTCGGCGTCCCATTCCAGCTCTTTGGCCACCGCCAGGGATTGCGCGGCAAAGGCTTCGTTGGCTTCGACCAGGTCCAGGTCGCCGACGCTCCAGCCGGCTTTGTCCAGGCAGCGGCGGGTGGCCGCGACCGGGCCGATGCCCATGATGGCCGGGTCGACGCCGGCATTGGCGTAGCTGGCGATACGCGCCAGAACGGGCAGGCCAAGGGCCTTGGCCTTGTCGGCGCTCATCAGCAGCACCGCGGCGGCGCCGTCGTTGAGGCTGGACGCGTTGCCCGCAGTGACGCTGCCGTCTTTCTTGAACGCGGGTTTGAGTTTGGCCAACGACTCGGCGGTGGTGCCGGCGCGCGGTTGTTCATCCACGGCGAAGGCCACCGGGTCGCCCTTGCGCTGCGGGATCAGAATCGGCGTGATCTCATCGGCAAAGCGGCCGGCTTCGATGGCGGCGGCGGCTTTTTGCTGGGACGCGGCGGCGAAGGCGTCCTGGGCTTCACGGCTGATGCCGTACTTGTCCACCAGGTTCTCGGCGGTGATGCCCATGTGGTAGTCGTTGAATGCATCCCACAGGCCGTCGGTGATCATGCTGTCGATCATCTTGGCGTGGCCCATGCGCAAACCGGTGCGCGCACCAGGTAATACGTAGGGGGCCAGGCTCATGTTCTCCATACCGCCGGCGATGATCACGTCGGCATCGCCACAACGGATGGCCTGGGCGCCCAGGTGCAGGGCCTTGAGGCCCGAACCGCAGACCTTGTTCAAGGTCATCGCGGGTACGGCATGGGGCAAGCCGGCGAGGATCGACGCCTGGCGCGCCGGGTTCTGGCCTGAGCCTGCGGTGAGTACGTGGCCGAGGATCACTTCATCCACCTGGGCCGGGTCGAGGCCGGTCTGCTCCAGCAGGCGACGGATTACGGCAGCGCCCAACTCCGGTGCCGGGATGCTCGCGAGCGATCCTTGAAAACTGCCTACGGCGGTACGTGTGGCAGCAACAATCACAACGTCTTGCATGGAATGTGTCCTCACTGGAATTGCATTTCTGGAACGTGGTCGGGGACGATTAGTTTACCGGCTGTCTTGCTGACAATCTCTTCAATACTGACCCCTGGGGCACGCTCCTTTAGGATAAAGGCGCCGTTGTCGATTTCCAGGTATGCAAGGTCCGTCAGCACACGCTTGATGCAGTGGGCACCGGTCAGCGGCAGGGTGCATTGGCTGAGCAATTTGGACTCACCGTCCTTGGAGGCGTGGGTCATGATCACGATGATGTTTTCCGCGCCGGCCACCAGGTCCATGGCGCCGCCCATGCCCTTGACCAGCTTGCCCGGGATCATCCACGAGGCGATGTTGCCCTGTACGTCCACTTCAAACGCGCCGAGCACGGTGAGGTCGACATGGCCGCCGCGAATCATTGCGAAGGACTCGGCGGAGGAGAAGATCGAGGCGCCGATGCGCGCGGTCACGGTTTGTTTGCCGGCGTTGATCATGTCGGCATCGATGGTGTCTTCGGTGGGAAACGGGCCCATGCCGAGCAGGCCGTTTTCCGATTGCAGCATCACTTCCATGCCTTCCGGGATGTAGTTGGCCACCAGGGTCGGAATGCCGATGCCCAGGTTGACGTAGAAACCGTCCTGCATTTCGCGGGCGACGCGTTGAGCCATTTGTTCGCGGGTGAGAGCCATTGTGCTGTTCCTCTTGTTCTCTTCGGGCTGGAGGGATTATTTGCGGACGGTGCGCTGTTCGATGCGCTTCTCGAAGGTGCCGCAGATGATCCGGTCGACGTAGATGCCAGGGGTGTGGATCTGCGACGGTTCCAGCTCGCCCGGTTCGACGATTTCCTCGACTTCGACCACGGTGATCTTGCCGGCGGTGGCGGCCAGCGGGTTGAAGTTCTGGGCGGTGTGGCGGTAGATGACGTTGCCGAAGTGGTCGGCTTTCCAGCCTTTGACGATGGCGAAGTCACCGGTGATGGATTCTTCCATCAGGTACGGGCGACCGTTGAATTCGCGGGTTTCCTTGCCTTCGGCCACCGGGGTGCCGACGCCGGTGGCGGTGAAGAAGGCCGGAATGCCAGCACCGCCGGCGCGCATTTTTTCCGCCAGGGTGCCTTGGGGGGTGAGCACCACTTCGATTTCGCCGCTGAGCAGTTGCTTCTCGAACAGGGCGTTTTCGCCCACATAAGACGCGATCACTTTGCGGATCTGCTTTTGTTCCAGCAGCACGCCCAGGCCAAAGCCGTCGACGCCGCAGTTATTGGAAACCACGGTCAGGTCGCGGGTGCCTTTGCGCTTGATCTCGGCGATGAGGTTTTCCGGAATGCCGCACAGGCCAAAGCCGCCAGCGAGTACGGTCATGCCATCTTCCAGGCCTGCGAGGGCTTCTTCATAGGACGCCACGCGTTTATCGAAACCTGCCATATGCACCTCTTTTATTGTTAGTGGGCCAGCCAATGCCTCGAGTGTTGCGCCGACGGATTGATTTGTTAAGTTGTTTTTTAAGGTTGATTGATTTAAAAAACTGCATAGTCGAGCCGTCGTCCGGAGTAATGTCATGACCGTCAAACAGATGCGTGCCTTTTTGGCTGTGGCGCAAAGCCTGAGTTTTGCCGCCGCCTGCGAGCGCCTGCACCTCTCTCAGTCGGCGCTGAGCCTGACCATCAAAGGCCTGGAAGAAGGGCTGGGCGGGCGCTTGTTCAGCCGCAATACGCGGAATGTCGCGCTGACCCCTGAAGGGGAATCCTTATTGCCGCTGGCGCGTCGGCTGATTGCCGATTGGGACAACGCCGAGGATGAACTGCGCCAGCGCTTCACCCTGCAGCGCGGGCGCGTAACGGTGGCGGCGATGCCGTCGTTTGCGGGCAACCTGCTGCCGCCGATCCTGAAGATATTCCGCGCGCGTTACCCCCATGTGAACGTGACGGTGCATGACCTGATCAACGAACAGGTGCTGGAAATGGTCCGTGATCGCCAGGTCGAGTTGGGCGTGGCGTTCGAACCGTCCGAGGGGTCGTCGCTGGCGTTTACGCCGTTATACCTGGACCGCTTCATTGCCGTGGTGCCCATGGATTCACCCTTGGCACTGCGTGCTGAAATCGACTGGAAAAGCCTGTTGGAACAACCGTTCATTGCCCTGCAACGACCCTCGACGGTACGGGTGATGCTGGAGGAGCATCTGGGTGCCTTGCAGATGAAATTGCCGGTGGCGCTGGAGAGTCATCAATTGGCGACGGTGGGCAAGATGGTTGCCAGTGGCCTGGGGGTCAGCGCCGTACCGGCATTATGTGCGCAGCAGATGCAGGAGGCGGGCGCCCATTGCATCACCTTGACCGATCCGGTGATCGAGCGGCCGATTGGTGTGTTGACCAAACCGGGGCATGAACTGTCGGCGGCGGCACAGGTGTTGTTTGATATTTTCCGCGATGAAGCAGGGAAAGGGCGTTACCCCAACTTTTGAAGTTGCATAAAAAATGTGGGAACTGGCAAGCCAGCTCCCACATTAGTTGAGAAGTACTTAGTAGTAGCGGTCGATTACTTTAACTTGCGAGTTGTCTTTGAAAGACTCCCACGCGTGGTTAAGTGTGTCGAACACTTGCTCGATGAAATTGCGATCGGCCGCCGCTTTCTTGCCGACATAACCCTGGCCACGGCGGTACATCTTCAGGCGCGCCGCCAGTTCACGGTTGTTTTTGTCGAACTCGGCTTCTTCGGTGTGGGGCGCCAGGCAGTCAATTTGGACTTTGCCCGATTTGCCAATCCACAGGATATGGTCGTCGAGTGTGTCTTTCTGCGCTGCGAACATCTCAGCCAATTCTTCGATAGTTGGTTGGTTGTTCAGATTCATGTGTAAGCCCCTTGACCAGTTGGCGATCTATCAATTGATTCGTTAAAACTGCTTAGTTGTCTCCGGTTCCGAAAACCGGGCGTCAGTGACGGTCTGCCGAATACGGGCAGGGTCTTGAACCTGATGCATGTAGTCTTGCTGATGAACTGCTACGCAATGGTTTCATAACGAAGACAAGCAGCGTTTGAGCTCCTTGTACCGAACCCTTCGGGTCGGTCAGCTTCATCAATCTGCCTTGTGGGCAGTGCACATCCGGAAGAAACAGCTCGGCGGTCAGACGAGCTTGTTCAAAACGCTTGTTACCAACGCTCCCGATCCGGGAGACGTCTAGATCATGCAAGGACAAAAAGGTTACGTCAACGGTTATGTAGTGATTATTTTTGATCACTACATAAATCGCCGTGGGGACGGGGGCATGCGAGGAGGTGTGACTTAGGCGTCATTTTTTGTGCGGTGGGTCGCTGCAGTTCGTTGGCTTGCCCGGGTCTCCCGCTGATTTTTGAGGGGCGTGCCCTGGCTATCCCAGGCGCTCTGCCAATAGCGGCAACAACCGCTCGCAGGATGCCGCGATCTTCAGTTGCAACAACTCATCCCCACGGGTCTTGCCCAGATTGATGGCAATCACCGGTTTGCCTTGCTCGACCATCGCCTTGCACAGGCGAAACGCCGAATAGGCCATCAGCGACGACCCCACCACTAACAGCCCCTCGGCGTGTTCCACCGCCGCCATCGCCCTGGCGGCGGTGGCCTGGGCAACGTTTTCGCCGAAGAACACGACGTCCGGTTTGAGCCGTTCACCGTCGCAATGGGGGCAGCGGGGCACGCGAAAACGTTGTTCAAACGCTGCGTCGAGCAGCGTATCGCCGTCGGGTGCCTGCACGGCGTCGACGCCCGCCAGGTACGGGTTCTCGGCCTCCATCAACCGTTGGATCACATCGCGTGCGCTGGGCCGATGGCAATCCAGGCATAGCACGCGATGCAAGCTGCCATGCAGCTCGATCACATCCTCACTACCGGCCTGGTCATGCAGCGTGTCGACGTTTTGTGTGATCAGCCCGCTGATACGCTGGCGATGTTGCAAGGCGGCCAGCGCCAGGTGGGCCTGGTTCGGCTGCGCAATCCGCACCCGTGGCCAGCCCAGCATCGCCCGTGCCCAATAACGGCGCCGCGCTTGCGGGGTGGCCAGGAACTCCTGGTACATCATCGGCGCCTTGCCTCGGCGCACGCCTTCGCTGTCCCGATAATCCGGGATACCTGATGACGTGCTGATCCCCGCCCCGGTCAGCACCAGAAAACGCCGTGCGGCCATGGCCCGGTGCAGGGTCTCGAGGTGGTCTTCTTGATGTTCGAGCATGTCGAGCATGGGCTCTCCTATTCGCCGCGAATGTATTGCTCCAGTTGCTTGATCAGGTTGGCTTGTTCGGCAATGGCTTCCTTGACCAGGTCACCGATGGAGAGCAGGCCCAGCAGTTTTCCGTCGACGACCACCGGTAGGTGGCGCAGGTGACTGTCGGTCATGATGTTCATGCAGGCTTCGACTGTCTTGTGGGCATCGACCGTGATGACTGGAGAGCTCATGACCTCGTGGACTTTGGTGGTGACGGAAGAAAGGCCTTTGAGTATCAGCTTCCGTGCGTAATCGCGCTCGCTGATGATGCCAACCACCTCACCCTGCTTGACGACCGGCAAGGCCCCGACATTTTTCGATGACATCACCACCAACGCTTCGAATACGGTGTGGTCCCATTCAATGGTGTGGACTTCCTGGTTTTGCTTGTCTTTGGCTTTGAGTACTTCTGAGACGGTTTTCATGGTGGCCACTCCGGTGTTGTTGTTGGGAAGTCAGCAATCCCCTACAGAATCCTAGACGGCCGGCGCCGGAGCAAGGACCAAAGCGGCGTTAAAACTGTCGAAAAACGTCATCCGCCGGATTTATTCATGGTTTACCCGGTACTTGTCGGCTTTTTCGCCCGCTTTGGGCTGGCCGCCGTCTTGCGGGGCGCGGCCGTGCGTTTCTTCTTCCACGGGGCGCCGCCGCGGCCTGCCGGGCTGGCGGGGCCGGTGATGGTCATACGCATACCGTTGCAGCGGGCCACTTGCTTGCTCATCCAGGCCGCTTGCTTGGCGACGAATTCTTCCAGGCTCATTTCGCCGCTTTGCACCATGTCCAGCGCCTGTTCCCAGATCGCCGTGGTGCCGGGGTCGGCGATAGCGCGCGGCACCGCATCGATCAGGCTGAACGCCGCCGGGGTGGCCGAGAGGGCCTTGCCGTTCTTCACCAGGTAGCCTCGGTCCAGCAGGCCCTGGATGATCCCGGCGCGGGTGGCTTCGGTGCCGATGCCGGTGGTGTCCTTGAGCTTTTGCTTGAGCAACGGGTCTTCCACCAGCTTGGCGACGTTTTTCATCGCCTTGATCAGGTCACCCTCGGTGAAGGGTTTGGGCGGCTGGGTCCACAGGTCCTTGAGGTTGACCTTGGCAACGGCGTAATCCTGGCCCTGCACCAGCGCCGGCAGGGCTTGCGGCACTGGCGCCTCACGGCCTTTGGCGGGTGCAAGGGCTTCGGGCAGCGCGCGTTTCCAGCCCGGCTCGATGACGACTTTGCCCACCGCGCGCAGCGCTTGGCCGGCACAGTCGAAATCCGCCTGGGTGCGGTCGTATTCATGGTTGGGCAGAAACTGCGCCAGGTAGCGCGCGCGAATCAGTGTGTAGACCGCCCGATGCTTGCCGGTGAGCTGCCCGGCATCCTTGCCGGCGCCGGTGGGAATGATGCCGTGGTGGGCGCTGACCTTGGCGTCGTTCCACGCCCGCGAGCGGCGCTGGGGATCGAGATGCGGCATCAGTTCGTTGACGGCCGCGTCGGCCCGGCCCAGGGCGGCAAGGATCTTCGCCGCGTCGCCATGCTGACTCAATGGCAGGTAGCCGCAATCGCTGCGCGGGTAGGTGATGGCCTTGTGGGTTTCGTACAGCGATTGGGCGATGTCCAGGGTTTCCTGGGCGCCGAGACCGAGCTTCTTCGAGCAGATTTCCTGCAACGTCCCCAGGTCGAAGGGCAGGGGCGCGACCTCGCGCATGCGTTCGGTGCGCAACTTCACCAGCCGCGCACTGGCGGCGTGGGTCATGGCGTCGGCGGCGTCCCGGGCGAGTTGCGGGTTGAGGCAGCGGCCTTGATCGTCACAGGCATCGTCGACGGCGCGCCATTGAGCGGTGAAGGTCATGTGCGCGTGGCGCAGGTCGACATCGATGGCCCAGTAGGCCACCGGTACGAAATCGGCGATGCTGCGGTCGCGGTCGACCACCAGGCGCAGGGTCGGGGTCTGCACCCGGCCCACCGGCAGCACGCCTTGGTAACCGGATTGGCGGCCGAGCAAGGTAAACAGGCGGCTCATGTTCATGCCGATCAGCCAGTCGGCGCGGGAACGGCCGAGGGCCGAGTGGTACAGGCTGAAGGTCTCGGCGCCGGGTTTGAGCGCGGCCAGGGCCTTGCGGATGGAGGCGTCGTCCAGCGCCGACAGCCACAGGCGTTGGATCGGTCCGCGATAGCGGCAATGTTCCACCAGCTCGCGGGCGATCATTTCGCCCTCGCGGTCGGCGTCGGTGGCGATCACCAGTTCCAAGGCTTCCCCCAGCAGGCGCTTGACCGCCTTGAACTGGGCGGCGGTCTTGGGCTTGACGCGCATCTTCCATTTGTCCGGGACGATCGGCAGGTCGGCGAGCACCCAGCGCTTGTACTTGGCGTCGTAGGCGTCGGGCGGGGCGGTTTCCA
This sequence comes from Pseudomonas sp. Y39-6, assembly GCF_023651955.1. Lineage (NCBI taxonomy): Bacteria > Pseudomonadati > Pseudomonadota > Gammaproteobacteria > Pseudomonadales > Pseudomonadaceae > Pseudomonas > Pseudomonas sp. Y39-6. The sequence goes on from NZ_CP069594.1 coordinate 2,437,723, forward strand.
GCAGGTGGCCGATGCACCAGGTGACGGTCACCCCGTTGCCCAGCCAGCAACCGTCGCCACGGCGCGTGGCGCCGAGCACGGCCGCAATATCCTTGGCCTGGGAGGGTTTTTCACAGAGGAACAGCCGCATGGTCATCACATCAGATCGGGTTGATGCCTTGCAGGATGCGTAGTCCGAGGGATTTGAGCAACCATTATCTGTATGGATGTACAGCAATTTGTGTGGCGCCGCAGAGCAGATGTGGGAGGGGGCTTGCTCCCTCCCACAGGGGACCTGCGGTGTTCAGGTGGTCGGGTCAGTTGTTGTCGATATCCACATGCCGCGTTTCCTTGAGGCAGAACATCCCGACAACCAGGCTCACCCCGGTCACGACCACCGGATACCACAAGCCATAGAAGATATCGCCGGTGTACACCACCAGGGCAAACGACACGGTCGGCAGGAAGCCGCCAAACCAGCCGTTGCCGATGTGATAGGGCAGGGACATCGAGGTGTAGCGGATGCGTGTCGGGAACAGTTCCACCATCAACGCCGCCAGCGGGCCGTAGCACATGGCCGCGATCAGGATCAGCACCACGATCAGCACCACCACCATCACCTTGTTGACCTGCGCCACATCCGCCGATGTCGGGTAGCCGGCCAGGGTCACGGCGGCGCGCAGGGCCGACTCGTCAAAGCCATCGATGTGCACGTCGCCCACACTCACCTGCACCGGGCTGCCCGCAGGGGCGGCGGCGCTGCTGTAGGGCAGGCCTTGCTTGACCAGGAAGGTCTTGACCTTGTCGCAGGGGCTGTCAAAACGCGCCTTGCCCACCGGGTCGAACTGGAAGGTGCAGGTGGCCGGGTCGGCCAGCACGGTGATCGGCGCCTGGCGACTGGCCTGGTCCATCGCCGGGTTGGTGTAGTGCGCCAGGCCCTTGAAGATCGGGAAGTACAGCGCGGTCGCCAGCAGCAGGCCGAGCATCAGCACCGGTTTGCGCCCGATCTTGTCCGACAGCCAGCCGAAGAAGATAAAGAACGGTGCGCCAATCACCACGCTGATGATCAGCAGCATATTGGCCAGGGCCGGGTCCATCTTCAGGAACTGCGTGAGGAAGAACAGCACATAGAACTGCGCCGCGTAAAAGGTCACCGCTTGCCCGCCGTTGATGCTGAACAGCGCAATCAGCACCACCTTGAGGTTTTCCCACTTGCCGAAGGACTCGCGGATCGGCGCCTTGCTGGCCTTGCCTTCCTCCTTCATTTTCAGGAACGCCGGCGATTCATGCAGGCTCATGCGGATCCAGGTGGAAATGCCCAGCAGCACGATGGAAAACAGGAACGGAATGCGCCAGCCCCACACTTCGAACTGATCGCCAGTGAAGTAGCGGCAGGCCAGCACCACCAGCAATGACAACAGCAGCCCCAGGGTGGCGGTGGATTGAATCCAGCTGGTGTGCAGGCCGCGCTTGCCGGCGGGGGCGTGTTCGGCGACATAGGTCGCCGCGCCGCCGTACTCGCCGCCCAACGCCAGGCCTTGCAGCATGCGCAGGGCGATCAGGATGACCGGCGCGGCAATGCCGATGCTGGCATACGTCGGCAGCAGGCCGACACAGAACGTCGCCACACCCATCAGGATAATGGTCACGAGGAAGGTGTACTTGCGCCCGATCATGTCGCCCAGGCGGCCAAACACCAGCGCGCCGAACGGGCGCACCACAAAGCCGGCCGCGAAGGCCATCAAGGCAAAGATAAACGCCGTGGTGTCGTTGACCCCGGCAAAGAACTGTTTGCTGATCACCGCCGCGAGGGCGCCATAGAGGAAGAAGTCATACCACTCGAATACCGTCCCCAGGGACGAGGCGAAGATGACTTTTCTCGATTCGCTGACGGTGCTCGTGCTGACCGCCGAGCCCAGGGTTTGAGCATGTTCTGACATCGGGTATCCCTCACAGTGATTATTTATTGTTGTTCCACTGTCGGCGCCAACCTCAGCGCCGGTCTGTTTTCCGTTCCTCTGTAGGCGCGCGCTTGCTCGCGAAAATCGCCAACGATTACGCGGGAAATCTGGATGAACGCGGCGCCTTTGTGTTTTTCGCGGGCAAGCTCGCTCCTACAGTGTTCGGTGAAAGGATCAGTTGCGCGGCTTTCTCCGCGATCATCAGCGTCGGTGAGCAGGTATTGCCGGATGTGATGCGGGGCATGATCGAGGCATCGGCGATGCGCAGCCCCGGCACGCCATGCACCCGCAACTGCGCGTCGACCACCGCGTCCTGGTCACTGCCCATGCGGCAGGTGCCCACCGGATGGAAGATCGTCGTGCCGATGCGCGCCGCGGCTTCGTGCAGTTGCTCTTCGGTTTGCAGCGCATCGCCGGGCAAGTATTCCACCGGTTTGAACGGGCTCAGGGCCGGCGCGGCGACGATCCGTCGAGTCAGGCGAATCGCGTCGGCGGCCACCCGCAGGTCTTGCGGATGGCTGAGGTAATTGGGCTGGATCAACGGCGCATCCGCCGGGTTGGCCGAGCGAATATCGATACGCCCGCGGCTTTGCGGGCGCAGGTCACAGACCGACGCGGTAAACGCCGGGAACGCGTGCAACGGCTCGCCGAAGCGCTCCAGGGACAGCGGCTGCACATGGTATTCAAGGTTGGCCGAGGTTTGTTCCGGGCCCGAGCGGGCAAACGCACCGAGCTGGCTGGGCGCCATCGACAGCGGGCCGCTGCGGTCATACAGGTAACGCAGGCCCATGCCCATTTTGCCCCACACGCTGCCCGCGATCTGGTTCAGGGTGCGCGCGTTTTCCAGCTTGTAGATCAGCCGCAGTTGCAGGTGGTCCTGCAGGTTGCCGCCAACCCCCGGCAGTTCATGCAACACATTGATGCCGAGCGGCTTGAGCACGTTGGCGGGGCCAATCCCCGAACGCTGCAAAATGCCGGGCGAACCCACGGCGCCAGCACACAACACGATTTCCTTACGGGCCTTCCAACGGAGCGACTGGCCGTGCTGACGCCCGACCACTGCCGATGCGCGGCCGTTTTCCAGCAACACGCGGTCGACTTCGACTTCGGTCAAGACCGTCAGGTTCGGCCGTTGGCGGATCGGTTTGAGGAACGCCTTGGCCGCATTCCAGCGGACGCCGGCCTTCTGGTTGACCTGGAAGTAACCGCAGCCTTCGTTATCGCCCTGGTTGAAGTCGCTGACGTTGGCGATGCCGCTTTGCGCCGCGGCCTCGCGAAAGGCATCCAGGATCGGCCAATGCAATCGCTGTTGCTCGACGCGCCACTCACCGCCGTCGCCGTGAAATGCCGAACCGCCGGCAAAATGGTTCTCGCTGTGCTTGAACAGCGGCAGCACGTCTTCCCACGCCCAGCCCGGGTTGCCTGCCGCCGCCCAGCCGTCGTAGTCCTGAGCCTGGCCGCGCATGTAGATCATGCCGTTGATCGACGAACAACCGCCGAGCACCTTGCCCCGCGGGTAACTCAGGGCGCGGCCTTGCAGGCCGGCCTGGGCTTCGGTCTTGAAGCACCAGTCGGTGCGTGGGTTGCCGATGCAGAACAGGTAGCCGACGGGGATGTGAATCCAGGGGTAATTGTCGCGACCACCGGCTTCAAGCAACAGCACACGGTGGGCGGGGTTGGCGGACAGTCGATTGGCCAGCAGGCAGCCTGCGGGGCCGGCGCCTACGACGATGTAATCGTATTCAGCAGTTGCAGTGGGCATCTGAGGTCTCGCTTGTTTTTCTTATTGGCTCCATCCTAGTTGTTAGTTTTCGTCTTAAAAATGTTAGTTTTTACCCAGTGGCTGTGCGTTTTTAAACAGTGCGGCCCAGGCTCACGGATTGGAGGCGCTATGTTCGACTGGAATGACCTACGGTTTTTTCTCGAGTTGCAGCGCAGCGGCCGCCTGCTCACCGCCGCGCAACGCCTGAAAACCACCCACGCCACCGTGGCGCGGCATATCGAGGCGATCGAGAAAAGCCTCGGCACCGCGTTGTTCGTGCAGCACGCCCACGGCTATGAGTTGACGCCGTCCGGCGAGGCCCTGCTCAAACACGCCGAAGCCATGGAAAACGTCGCGCTGCTGGCCGAAGACGAACTGACCCACACCGCCGCGCCCCTGGGCAAGATCCGCCTGGGCGTGGCCGAAGGGCTGGGGGTGATGTTCCTCGCCAGCCGCATGGGCGGGCTGTTCGAGCGCTATCCGGGGTTGGAAGTGGAGCTGGTGGCCGTGCCGCGTTTCGTCAGTATCCTCAACCGCGAAGCCGAAATCAGCATCCACCTCGAACGTCCCAGCGTCGATCAACTGGTCACGCGCAAACTCACCGACTACCGCCTGGCGCTCTATGCCAGCCGCGCGTATCTGGCGCGCACCCCGCCGATTGAAAAACGCGAAGACCTCGCCGCCCATGCCTGGATCGATTACGTCGACGATCTGCTGTTCAGCCAGGAACTGAAACTGCTTAGCAGCTTCTGCCGCAACCCCAAAGTGGTGTTCCACAGCACCAGCGTGATCGCCCAGCACCAGGCGGCGCGTTCCGGGCTGGGGATTGCGGTGTTGCCGTGCTTCATGGCGGCCGGTGATCCGGACCTGGTGGCGTTGTTGCCGGGGGAGGGGATTCAGCGCAGCTATTGGATCAGCTCGCGCCGGGAACTGCACAAGTCAGTGCGGCTGCGGGTGTTGTGGGATTACGTGGTGGAGTTGTGCGCGCGGGAGCAGGCACTGTTGCTCGGCGGGTCCACCTGAAGAACCTGGATCAAAAATGTGGGAGGGGGCTTGCCCCCTCCCACACTTTTGACCGGATTCAGCTTCCAAGATCAGGTTGGCTATAAGGCCAAGCAAGAGCAAGAGCAGAGCAAAAGCAGCTCAGGGTCTATCTGATCTATGGGGATCCAAATGTGGGAGGGGGCTTGCCCCCGATAGCAGTGTGTCAGCCAAAACATGCATGACTGAAGCAGCGCTATCGGGGGCAAGCCCCCTCCCACATTTTTGACCGGATTCAGCTTCCAAGATCAGGTCGGCTATAAGGCCAAGCAAGAGCAAGAACAGAGCAAAAGCAGCTCAGGGTCTATCTGATCTATGGGGATCCAAATGTGGGAGGGGGCAAGCCCCCTCCCACATTTTTGACCGGATTCAGCTTCCAAGATCAGGTCGGCTATAAGGCCAAGCAAGAGCAAGAGCAGAGCAAAAGCAGATCAGGGTCTATCTGATCTATGGAGATCCAAATGTGGGAGGGGGCTTGCCCCCGATAGCAGTGTGTCAGCCAAAACATGCATGACTGATTCACCGCTATCGGGGGCAAGCCCCCTCCCACATTGGATCTGTGGTGTTGCTTGAACTGAGTCAATCGCGCAAGACGAATTCCGCGCTGCCCAGCCGTTCTCCATTCACCAGCACATGCACCGCGTGCTTGCCCGGGTAGTGCTTGCGCGTGGTCAGTTCACGGATATGTTGTTCGCGGCTGATGTGCTGCTGCTCGCCTGCGCCAAGGGTAAAGGCCTTTAGCTTGAACACTTTGGCCGCACGGTGGCCGGCGCTTTTTACGTAGTCGATGGCGTAGTCCACCACCAGTTTTTGTGGTGCGGCGGCGGTGGATTCGAGGCTGAAGGTCAGGTTGATCCGCTCCCCCAGTGTGATCACCGCCGGCGTGACGCGCAGGTGATGAATCTTGACCTCGGCCTTGGCTCCCGCGCCGATGATCGTCAGCGCGCGGGTGTTGCCCTGCTTGATCAGGCTGCGCAGTGCATGGCGGGCGATCCAGGCGGTGTGCGGGTTATCCAGCGACCAGCCTTCGATCAGGCTGAGGACCCAATCGGGGTGGTCCTTGGTGATGTCGTTGAGGTGGTTGGCCACAGACTTGCGCACGTAGAGGCTGCTGTCGGCCTTGAGGTTGTCGAGGATCGACGCGCACAGCCCGGGGGTGGCCTGCACGTCGGCCAGGCGGAATGACCACGGCAGGCGCGGTCGCGAGCCTTCGCTGGCGAGGCGGCGCACGTGTTCGTTGTCATCCAGCGACCACTGTTGCATCACCGCCAGGGTGCGTTGGAAGTCGTGCAGCAAGAAGTGCCGGATCGCGAATTCGGCGGAGCCAAAGGTGGTGAAATATTTGAGCGCGGCCATGGAGCGCTCGAAGTCATCCCGGCCATGACTCGCCACGTAGTGCGGCAGGAACAGGCTGACAAAGCCGCTGTTCAAGCGCGGCGCGAGGGCATAGAGCAGCGTGAGAGTCTGTGGGTAATCCAGCGGGATCACCGCATGCAGGCTGTCGCTGACCCGCGCCACGCGCTGCATCACCGACAACTCGGCCAGCCCGGCCTTGGCGTGCTGGAGAAAGCCCTGGGCGTCGAACGCCGGGTACACCGCCGTCATCTCGGTGGCGATGTGTTGCAGGCGTTCGGCGTTGAAGATTTCCTTGAGGGCCGGGGCGCTTTGGTCGGTCATCGGTGATTCCATGGGGGGTTAGAGAAACCAGCGGTATTCCCGCGTGTTGATCTCCTGCTGAAACGCCAAGTGGTCCTGGCGTTTGTTCTCGCAGTACACGTCGACAAATTCCGCGCCCAGCTTATCGCGCAATACCGCTTGATGTTGCATGGCGCGCACGGCCTCGAGCATTTCCAGGGGGAAGTCGGTGCCGCTGTTGCGGTCGTCGTTCAGTGGGGCGATGGGTTCGCGCTTGGCGTCAAGCCCATGCTCCAACCCCACCAGAATCGCCGCCAACACCAGGTACGGGTTGGCATCGGCGCTGGCCAGGCGGTGTTCGATACGCAGGTTGCGCGGGTCGGACTCGGGGATGCGTACGCACGCATCGCGGTCTTCGAAGCCCCAGCTGGCACGGGTGGCGGCGTTGACCGTACCGCCCAGGCGGCGGAAGGCGTTGTGGTTCGGCGAGAAGATCGGCATGCAGTGCGGCAGCAACTCCAGGCAGCCGGCCACGGCGTGGCGCAGGGGTTGCTGTTGATGGGCCGCGAGTATGTTGTTGCCGGCGCCGTCGTACAGGCTGACATGCACGTGCATGCCGCTGCCGGGGAATTGCAGGTAGGGCTTGGCCATGAAGCTGGCGCGGTAGCCGTGCTTGAGCGCCACGCCGCGGGTGCTGCGGCAGAACAGGGCGGCCCAGTCGGCAGCGCGCAGGCCATCGTCCAAGTGGCCGAAGTTGATCTCGAACTGGCCGGGGCCGAGTTCTGCGGTGATCACCGTGATGTCGATGCCTTGGTCCTTGGCGGTTTGCGCCATATCGTCGAGCACCTCGCTGAAGCGCGACAGTCGCTCGATATGCAGGTTGGGCTGGTCGTCGGCGTCGTTACTCAGCGGGTCGCGGGCGAATTGCGGCAGGCCGTTGTCGAGCTGCTTGTCGAACAGGTAAAACTCCAGTTCAAAGGCCACCACCGGGTGAATGCCTTTGTGGTGCAGGCGTTCCAGGACCTTGGCCAATACTTCCCGCGGTTCGAATTCGATCGGCGCTTGCGTACCGTCCGAGGTGATCAGCATCTGGCCCAGCGGCTGCGACTCCCAGCTCACCGGCTTGAGCGTGCCCGGCACCAGGCGGCGGTTGGCGTCGGGGTCGCCGTCGTTGAAGCAGTAATCACCGATCTTGAACAACCCGCCCTGAACCCCCAGCAGCACGGCGTTCTGCGGCAGCTTCAAGGGGCCGCCGGCGGCGACTTTTTCCAGCATCTCCACCGGGTAGCGCTTGCCGTAGAAATGCCCGGGGATGTCCAGGGCGATCAGGTCGACATAACGCACGTCGGGGTGGTTCTGGCGAAAGCTCCGTACTTCGGCCAGCAGCGTGGAGGAATGGCTTTTCACGGGTGTAGCTCCTAGTTGTAAACCCACAGCACGCGGGCGGGCAGTTCGGTCAGGTTGGCGTAGCGGCAACGGGCGAAACTGGCCAGGTGGAAGCTGTCGCCTTGGTGCAGGGTGACCGAGTCGGCTTCCCCTTCCACCCACAGCGTCAACTCCCCCTCCAGCACAAACCCGGCCTGCTCGGCGCGGTCGCTCATGGTCTGCTCACCGCTATTGGCTCCGGGGGCCAGCAGGCTGTCGAGCATCGAAAACGCACCGTTCATGTTGGGGGAGACCAGGATGTCGGTGATGCCATTGGCGTAATACACCGTGCGCCGCTCGTTGGGACGCGTCACCCAGTTGATGGCCTTGGGTTTGCTCAGGCTGTAGAAATAGGTGGTGGGCACGTCAAGGGCGTGGCTGATCGCGGTCAGGTCCGCCACGGTCGGGCGTGACAGGCCTCGTTCGACCTGAGACAGGAAACCCACCGAACGCTCGATCTTTTGCGCCAATTGCGCGAGGGTGAGTTTCTTGTACTTGCGTAGGTCGTGGATCAGGATCGCCAGGGCTTCGAGTTCTTCTTGTTGGTTCATGAAATTTATTTCGTTAAATTTCATGAAAAATTACAGGATAAATTTCACGAGGGCAATAGGTTTGTGCTGCTCAAAACCACTAACGGCACCATCCTCGAGATCACCCCGGTCAAGCGATAACCCGCTGGCAACGCCTGCTTTTTTCGGGTTCCTGAGGTAAGGTGACCGGCTGCAATGGCCGCGTTACCTTCATGGAATGAGAGCAGGATGCTTGCCACCTTAAGACACTACCCCCGCACAGTGAAGCTGTTGCTGTCCGCCACGTTGATGTTGACGCTGGCCAAGGCGATCACCTTTCCGTACCTGGTTATCTACCTCACCCGGCACTTTGCCCTGGACATCACCCAGGTCGGCCTGGTGATCGGCAGTTCGCTGATCCTCGGTTCGTTGCTCAGCGTGTATGGCGGGTTTCTCGTCGATCGCATCAGCAGCTATCGGTTACTGCTGGGCTTGAGTGCGCTGTTTGTCGTGGGCTTTATCGGTACGGTGCTCGCGCAGACTATCTGGGCGTTCTATGGCTGCCTGATCCTGATCAACCTGGCTTACGCGGTCATCGATATTGCGATCAAAGCCGGCTTTGCCAGCCTGTTGCCGGAAGACGCGCGCAGTGAGGTGTTTTCCATCAAGTACACCCTGACCAATATCGGCTATGCGGTGGGGCCGTTCTTTGGTGCGATGGTGGCCAGGCTGGATATCAGCTTGCCGTTTATGCTGTCGGCGCTGTTGGGGGCGGGTTTTTTCCTGCTGTACTGGCGCTGGGGTGATCGTGCGCTGGCCACTGTCGATGCCACGCAAAAGCCGGTGTCGTTCCTGGCTGTCGGCCGCGTGCTGTTGAAGGATCGGCGCCTGGTGTGCTTCACCGTTGGCGGCGTGCTCAGTGCGGTGGTGTTCGGCCAGTTCACGGCTTACCTGTCGCAATACCTGGTGACCACCACCACTGCTGAATACACCTACAAGGTCATCAGCGCGGTGCTTACGACGAACGCCGTGTTGGTGATTGCCTTGCAATACGTGATCGGTCGGCGCATCTCGCACCGTTACCTGAGCCAATGGCTGATCTTCGGCTTGAGCATGTTCATGCTGGGGTTGATCGGCTTTGCGCTGTCCACCAGCGTACTGTGGTGGGTGCTGGCGATGGCGGTGTTTACCGTGGGGGAAATCGTCGTGTTCCCGGCCGAGTACATGTTTATCGACCGCATTGCCCCGGACCACCTGCGCGGCATGTATTACGGCGCGCAAAACCTGTCCAACCTCGGCGCCGCGCTGGGGCCGGTGCTGTGCGGGTTGGTGTTGGCCAGCCTGCCGGCGCATTACATGTTCTACATGCTGGGGGCGTTTATCGTCGGTGGCGGGGTGTTCTATTTCATGGGGGCGAGGCTGAAGGCAAGTCATCCAGAGTGAGTTTGCCCAGGTGGTTGCTGTGCAGCTCGTAGCGTAATTCTTCGACCATCTTGTCCACTTCTTGCGGGGTCTGCAGCCGATTGGTGCTGATCCCGGTGACCACCAGGTCGACCCGGCCGGTTTCGGCGTCGAAGACTTTGAGGGTCAGCGACGCGTCCCGGCACAGGGTGAATTCGCACGTCAGCGGCGACAGGCCTTCTTCGATGCAATTTCGCAATTGAGACAGGGTAAACATGCTAATTCCTTCCGGGTGTGGAATACGACGACACAGGATCGAAAGCCTGTGCCCACCCCAGGAAGGTTAAGCATTACACCTAGGCGCAATAAGGCGAATTCGCACTAGCCGCACTAGTGCATTTGTACTTTCAGCGCTTGTTTTTCAGACGCAGTTCACCGGCGAACAGCCCGCGCTCACGGGCCCAGACGATCGCTGCACTACGGCTATGCACCCCCAGTTTGGAATACACCGTGGCCACATGGTTACGCACCGTGTTGGGCGCCAGCTTCAGGCGCGAGGCGATCTCTTTGTCGGCCAGGCCTTCGCAAATCAAACCCAGCACATCGCGCTCGCGGGTGGTGAGATCGGTGAAGGCAATGCCCGGCACATTGGGTCGGTTGGCGCCTTTGGCGTTGGCCAGCTTTTCGATCAGGGTCTGGCTGAACCAGGAGGCGTCCTGCATCACTTCTTCGATGGCCGCCACCAGCTCCAGCTCCGAGCGTTTGCGTTCGGTGATGTTCATCAGCACCAGCAGGTAGCAGGGCACGTCCTGGATGCTCACGGTATCGGCGGACACCACGCAGTCGATCACCTCAGCGCCTTTCTTGCGCACCTTCAGATCCAGCCCGTCGAGGTTGCCGGCTTTTTCCAGAGTGGCGAACAACTGCGCGCAGGCTTGGGCGCTGTCGATGAAGTCGATGTCTTCGATGGCTTTGCCGATCAGTTCTTCACTGGTGTAGCCGGTAATGCTCATGAAGGCTTCGTTGATATCCACCACCTGACGGTTGTCGGCGTTGCACACCAGGGTTGGCACCGGCGTCAGGCGGAACGACTTGGCGAAGCGCTCCTCACTCTGGCGCAAGGCGATTTCTGCCTTGCGCCGCGGTTCCAGGTCGGTGAAGGAAAACAACATGCAGTCTTCCTCGTTCATGTCCAACGGCTGGCCGGCCACGATCACCAACTTGCTGCCGCCCTCGGGCAATCGCAATTCGGCCTGCATCTGCGGGATGGTCGCGCCTTCGGCCAGGCGCTGGATGGCCAGGTCCTTGCGCTCGGCGTGTTCCAGCACGTCCAGTTCATACACCGAGCGGCCGATCACTTGGTCGCGGTTATAGCCAGTCATCTCCAGAAAGCCCTGGTTGACCTTGATATAGCGCAGGTCGCTGAGGCGGCAGATCACGGCGGGCGCGGGGTTGGCGTTGAAGGTTTTTTCGAAGCGCTGCTCGGCACTCGCCCATTCGGTGGCGTCGCTGAGGATCAACACCAAAAGCTCCGGTTCGCCGCGTGAATCGGTCAGCACCAGGCTGCGCAGGCGATGGACCCAACTGCGCTCGTCGTCGCCGGTGGGGCTGACTTCCACGATCACGTCGCTGAACGCTTCGCCGGCCGCCACCCGGCTGAGCGGGTAGTTGTCCGGCAACAGCGGGTGGTTATTGCGATAGCGCAAGGCGAACCGCTCGGCATAGGCCTGATTGTTGGCGCCCAGGTGTTCGACCGCGCTGACCCCGTGCATGGTCAGCGCGGCCTCGTTGGCCCAGAGGATGGTCTGGTCTAGCTCGGCCAAAATCACCCCGTCGGACAACCCGGAGATGATCTGCTGCAATTGGCGGCGGTTGGTTTCTTTGGCGAGGACGTCCTGGCTCATGGTTTCTCCTGGGAATGGGCGCATGCGAGTTACGACACCCAGGCTGCGCGATAGTGCAGCGCAACTGCCCCGTGCGATCTGGCGCACGCTGCTGTTGCGCACGGCGCTGAGCGTTTCCTTTCTTCACCTGCCGCGTTGAATGGGTAAAATGCCGGCTTTTTACGCGTATCCCGCAAAGGTGCATCTTGAACGCAGGCAAAGCTGTCGGCTTGTTATTACTCACTTCGCTGCTGGCGGCCTGCGGCACCTCGCCACCCCGCACGCCCAACGACCTCTGCGGCATCTTTCGCGAAAAGGCCGACTGGTACGACGCCGCCCAAGTCACCCAAAAGCGCTGGGGCGTGCCGATCCAGTTGCCGTTCGCCATCATGTACCAGGAATCGGCCTTCCGGCAGGACGCCAAGGCTCCGCGTAACTACCTGTTGTGGATCATCCCCTGGGGCCGCGTCTCCACCGCCGCCGGCTATGCCCAGGCCAAGGATGAAGTGTGGAACGACTACCGCAAAAGCACCGGCCGCAGCGGCGCCAGCCGTCAGGACTTCGACGACGCCATCGACTTCGTCGGTTGGTACATGGACAAGACCTACACCATCAACGGCGTTTACAAGTACGACGCCTACGGCCAATACCTGAATTACCACGAAGGCTGGGGCGGCTATCGCCAGCGCACCTACGCCAGCAAAGCCTGGCTACCCCCCGTGGCCAGCAAAGTGCAGGCTCGCTCGCAGCTGTATGCGCAGCAATATGCGGGTTGCAAGAATGATTTGGGGCGTGGGTTCTGGAGCCGGTTTTGGCATTGGTTGTGAGGCCGCTCGTGCTCAACGCGGCAATGCTCGATGCTGCATATAGCCCAGCATCTGATCGTACAGGTCAACCCGCCGATCCCTTTGCAGATCATTGAGGCTGTTCCAGATGGGCGCACTGCGCGCGCTGCTCAGGTCGATATCGGCGAACAGGATTTCCTGGCGATTGGCCGACGCCACCTTGCCGATAGGCCACCCATTGGTCCCGGCAATCAGCGAACACCCCAGGTAACGGGCATCGCGCTCTTCGCCGATTCGACTGGCGGCGGCAATAAACACGTTATTGACGTGTGCTGCCGTCATCGTCAGGTAGGACGCCATGCACCGCCCGGCGTCGTCGAACAGCGGGGGCGGCGTCCAGACCCAGTTGTTCAGGCTGCAAATGATATCGGCACCCTGCTGGCTGAGAATGCGCGGGACTTCGGGAAACCAGATGTCCCAACAGATCAGCATGCCGATCCGCCCGATCGGTGTCTCGAAGACTGGAAATCCCGTGTTTCCCGGGGTGAACCACAGCTTCTCCAGGTTCCATAGATGGGCCTTGCGGTACTTGCCGATAAAACCGTCCGGGCCGAGCAGCACCGCTGTATTGAATAATTGCGCTCCGTCGATTTCGTTCAGGCCCGCCGCCAGATAGACCTGGTACCGGCCGGCAAAGTCGATCCATGCCCGCAGACTCGGACCGTCTGGCACCGCTTCGGCGTGATCGAACGCATCTTTGCGGCTGGAAAAGAAGTAACCGCAGTTGGAAAGCTCCGGCAGCACGATCAGATTGGCGCCGCCGTTCGCTGCCGCGGCTGCCAGCTCCAGGCTACGTCGCAGGTTTGCGGTACGGTGGTCCACACCGACCTGGGGATCGAATTGCACAACAGAAACACGTACAGGGCTTGTGGCTTGGTTCATTGTGGGTGATCTCTTTGGATGGTTACCGCCGAAGTGGCTGGCGCTCCATAAGAGGTGATCTGACGGGCGGGAGAAAATCGGGCGCTTCCGGTTGAGGTGTCAGTGGGCTCTTGATAGTTCGCTGCCCCTATTCGTGGAGAGAGGTCAGGTCTTTCGGTCCCAGCGAAATTGGATCGACATGCACTAGCATTGGTTGTGAGAACGACACCCGGCGACTGGTACAGACCTGTGAACTCTGACAGTAGGCAGGATGCAGTGAGCTTCTTAAGCTGTTGCGTGTGCCCTCACGCATTGTTGAAGAAGGAAACTGACAATGAAAAAGTCTGAATTTAGCGCTTACCTTGATAAAGAGATTAATACTGCCCAGGGCCGTATCTCATCCAAGGACAGCAAGTCCGATAAGGTCGATTCGGGCCGGGTGGAGTTTTTGACAGCGTTGAAGGATGTTGTCGATGGGAAGCCCCAGCCTAAAAATGTGGGCGTTGTCGGCGCAGTCAATGACGTGTTGCAGACACTAGGTCTGCTCTCTCGCGACAAAACCTTACTATCCGGCCTTGAGCTTTGAGGCGGTGATTGCTTTTGTTGTGGTGAGGCAATCGTCCCTCCTCACAACGCGTGCCGCCGGTTCAGCTCGGCAGCATGCACTCCAGCGATCAATTCACCGCCCCCTCGATTATGTTCACCGAGTACGATCTCGAAATAGCGCCTGTGCGCCAGGTGCTGCCCAGCCGGCGGAAACGCCCCGCAGGTTAAAGAGAAATGTCATTGAGCCGACGCTTCCTACACTTGCCAAACCCACCCAATTCTGGGAAAACCCCAGCCTTTGCGCAGTCAACGAGAGCCCCCCATGAGCGACGAACAACTCCAGATCACCGACATCCGCCCCGGCACCGGCAAGGCCGTGGTCAAGGGCGCGTTGATCACCACTCAATACACCGGCACCCTGGAAGATGGCACGGTGTTCGATTCGTCGTGGGAAAGGGGCAAGCCGTTTCAGTGTGTGATTGGAACGGGCCGGGTGATCAAGGGCTGGGACCAGGGGTTGATGGGCATGCAAGTCGGCGGTGTACGCACATTGTTCGTACCGGCGCACCTGGCGTATGGCGAACGTTCGATGGGCGCGCATATCAAGCCGAACAGCCCTTTGCGCTTTGAAATTGAATTGCTGGAAGTACTGACGCGTGATGATTGAGGGCGGCGGTTACACGCCGACCTCGAAGCATGGGCCGTCACGCAGGGTGCCGAGTGGCCGCGCCTGACGGTGGTGGTCGGTAATCGCAAGGCCGAGCGTTTGTGGCCGAAACTGGGGTATGTGCCGGTGCGTATTCGCGAGGGGATCAGGATGGGGCGACAGCTGAATACGGTGTCGACTCAGGTCAAGGCGCTGGTGGGTGGGCAGGTGGATGATTACCTGATACGGGTGCCGCGAGATCGACCTGTTGCACCTTAGCTGCGGATAGACACATTCAACCTGTGGGAGGGGCGGTGCGACGACTCGACTTGCTCCCGCTGGCGGTGGGGCAGTTAGCTTATCTCTAGCTGCACCATCGCCATCGGGAGCAAGCTCCCTCCCACATTTAAGCCTTGGAGGGCTTCAAGATAGGGGTTCCTGAACCCATCCTGAAGAATCCTCTTATTCATCATGCAGGTACTTTCCTACGGTTTACTCTCCTGTAATCGGGGCGTAAGCTTCGCGCGTTTTCATCAATAGCGGAGACCCTCAGTGGGTACTTGTTCAAGTGACAGTCGTCGGCCGGTTTCGGTAACCGGCACAGACTTGGCAAGGTAACGCGCATTCTTCCGATGCCGTTGTCTCGCCAAACAGCGAGAAGCGGCATCCCGGCAGCGACCAGTTCTGGCGCCTGCCTCGATCCACTCTCATCGACGCTGACCAGCACCTGACTCACCTCAGGTTGCTACGGACGCGCCTGCCTTTTTGCGGCGGGCGGGCCAGGCTGGCTGTGCCTTTTTGATCGGGCGCGGCGCAGTTGGCCGTACCTGCACGACGGTTTCCTCGCGCAGGAGTAACACCATGAACTTCACTCTGTTGAAAGAGTTCTTTGCCGGCTTCCTGCGGACCCGGCATATCGCTCGGCATTTCCGTCGCCTGGCACTGCTCGACAGCGTCACCGACGCCAGCGTCAGCCGCGAAGTCCCGCCGAGCCTGGCGCAAACCCTGGTGGCTGCGGCCAACAGCGGCGCGGAACAGTTGCTGGGCACCCTGGGCAGTCACGCCGAAGGCTTGGACGCCCAGGACGCCGACGCGTTGCGGGAGCAATACGGCCTCAATGAAGTCGAACACGAACAGCCGCTGCCCTGGTGGGTCCACCTGTGGCATTGCTACAAGAACCCCTTCAACCTGCTGCTGACCTTGCTGGCGGTGATCTCCTGGCTGACCGAAGACATGAAGGCCGCCACGGTGATTTTTTCCATGGTGGTGCTGTCGACCCTGCTGCGTTTCTGGCAGGAGGCCAAGTCGAACAAGGCTGCCGACGCACTCAAGGACATGGTGAGCAATACCGCGACGGTGTTGCGCCGCGAGGCGGCCAAACCCATCGAGCTGCCGATCAAGCAACTGGTGCCGGGCGACCTGATCGTGCTGTCGGCCGGCGACATGATCCCCGCCGACTGCCGCGTGCTCAATGCCAAGGACCTGTTCGTCAGCCAGGCGGCGATGACCGGCGAATCGATGCCGGTGGAGAAGTTTGCCCAGCAGAAGGATGCCAAGACGCGGAACCCGCTGGACCTGGAGAACATCCTGTTCATGGGGACCAACGTGGTGTCCGGCGCGGCGACGGCGGTGATTCTGACCACCGGCAACAGCACCTATTTCGGCGCGTTGGCCCAGCGCGTCACCGCCACGGATCGCGCGACCACCTCGTTCCAGCAGGGCGTCAACAAAGTCAGTTGGCTGCTGATCCGCTTCATGTTCGTGATGGCGCCGCTGGTGTTGTTCATCAACGGTTTCACCAAGGGCGACTGGACCGAAGCGCTGCTGTTCGCGCTGTCGATTGCCGTGGGCCTGACCCCGGAAATGCTGCCGATGATCGTCACCTCGACGTTGGCCAAGGGCGCGGTGTTTCTGTCGCGCAAGAAGGTCATCGTCAAGCGCCTGGACGCGATCCAGAACTTCGGCGCCATGGACGTACTGTGTACGGACAAAACCGGCACGCTGACCCAGGACAAGATTTTCCTGGCGCGCCATGTGGACGTGTGGGGCGAAGAGTCCGACGACGTGCTGGAAATGGCCTACCTCAACAGTTACTACCAGACCGGTCTGAAAAATCTGTTGGACGTGGCGGTGCTGGAACACGTGGAGGTGCATCGCGAGCTGAAAGTCGCCACCGCGTTCCAGAAGGTCGATGAGATCCCGTTCGACTTCAACCGGCGCCGGATGTCGGTGGTGGTGGCCGAGCAAGGCCAGCCGCACCTGTTGATCTGCAAAGGCGCGGTGGAAGAGATTCTGTCGGTGTGCAACCGGGTGCGCCACGGTGACTCCAACGAAGCGCTGACCGATGAGTTGCTGGCGCGCATCCGCCAAGTGACCGCGGCATTCAACGAAGAAGGCTTGCGGGTGGTCGCGGTCGCCGCGCAGCCGATGTCAGCGGGGCGCGATACCTACAACCTGGCGGATGAAAAAAACCTGACGTTGATCGGTTATGTGGCCTTCCTCGATCCGCCCAAGGAAAGCACCGCGCCTGCCCTCAAGGCCCTCAAAGCCCACGGCGTGGCCGTCAAAGTGCTGACGGGCGATAACGAACTGGTCACCGCCAAGATCTGCCGCGAAGTGGGCCTGGAGCAGCAAGGCCTGCTGATGGGCAACGACATCGAGGACATGACCGACGCCGAACTGGCCAAGGCCGTGGAAACCACCAACGTATTCGCCAGGCTGACGCCGTCGCACAAGGAACGCATCGTGCGCCTGCTCAAGGCCAACGGCCATGTGGTGGGCTTCATGGGCGATGGAATCAACGACGCACCGGCGCTGCGCACGGCCGATATCGGTATTTCGGTGGACAGCGCGGTGGACATCGCCAAGGAAGCGGCTGACATCATCCTGCTGGAAAAGAGCCTGATGATCCTGGAGGAGGGCGTGCTCGAAGGCCGGCGCACCTTCGCCAACATGCTCAAGTACATCAAGATGACCGCCAGCTCCAACTTCGGCAACGTGTTTTCGGTGTTGGTCGCCAGTGCGTTCATTCCGTTCCTGCCGATGCTGCCCATGCATTTGCTGGTGCAGAACCTGCTGTACGACATTTCGCAGATCGCGATTCCATTCGATAACGTCGATGAAGAAATGCTCGCCAAGCCGCAACGCTGGCAACCGGGGGATGTGGGCCGTTTCATGCTGTTTTTCGGGCCGATCAGTTCGATCTTTGACATCACCACGTTCGCACTCATGTGGTATGTGTTCGATGCCAACACCCCGGACCACCAGACCCTGTTCCAGTCGGGTTGGTTCGTGGTGGGGTTGCTGACCCAGACGCTGATCGTACATATGATCCGCACCCCGAAAATCCCGTTCCTGCAAAGCCGTGCGGCAATGCCGCTGATGGTGATGACGGGGGTGATCATGGCCGTGGGGATTTTCCTGCCGATGGGGCCGCTGGCGCACTACTTCAAACTGCAGGCGTTGCCGTCGCTGTACTTTGTGTTCCTGCCCGTGATTCTGTTGGGGTACATGGCGTTGACCCAAGCGGTGAAGGGCTACTACATCCGTAAGTTTGGCTGGCAATAACAGTTGTATCGAACGCCCCTGGGCCCGGTGGGAGCCGGGCCTGCCCGCGATGGCAGTGGGGCTGCCGCCGCATTCATGGAGTTTTTATGCAGGCAATCAACAACATCAACCTCGATTCCCTGATCGATACCGTGGTCAGCCTGACCGCCGCGTTTATCCTCGGCGGCTTGATCGGCTTCGAGCGCCAGTACCGCCAGCGCACGGCGGGCTTGCGCACCAACGTGCTGGTCGCAGTGGGCGCGGCGATTTTCGTCGACATGGCCAACCGCCTGGGCGGTGCAGACGGTGCTGTGCGGGTGGTCGCCTATGTGGTGTCGGGCATCGGCTTTCTGGGGGCCGGCGTGATCATGCGCGAAGAAGGCAACGTGCGCGGGCTCAACACCGCCGCCACCCTCTGGGCCTCGGCCGCGGTGGGCGCCTGTGCCGGTGCCGACCTGATCCTCGAAGCGCTGCTGGGCACGCTGTTCGTACTGGCGGCCAATACGCTGCTGCGGCCGATCGTCAATAACATCAACCGCCAGCCGCTGGATGTGGTGTCGGCGGAGGTGACCAACATCCTCTATGTGATTGCACGGCGTAGCCAGCAACAGGCGGTCATGGTGTTGCTGGAAGCCGAGCTGGCACGTTGCAACTACCCCGCCAGCGATGTCGATGTGCGCCCGTTTGGCAGCGAAGAAGTGGAGATCGAGGCGACCCTGGCGGCCACTTCCGTGGACGGTGATGAACTGGACGCCCTGGTGACGCGCATTTCCATGTCGAGCCTGGTGGTGCAGGCTTTCTGGAGCCCAAGTACCACCGACTGATCCACCCTGGTCAAGCCTAGGCATACCCAGGATTGGCTATGCTTTTGTAAGGAAAAGTCCTACACGCAGTCAGGATTATCCCTTCGTAAGAAACATCACCCCATTGCTAAGGTTGATCGCTGCGGCTGGCCGGCAGCAATGATACGGCTTCATATGTTCGTGGTGATTTTCAAGGGAAGGGACCAGGCACCCGTCTGTTGGCGCTCTGAGGGACTGTACCGTTCGTCGGGACTGTCAATTCTCACAGGTGGCTGGGTCCCGTGTGATGTGTCAGCGTACTTTGTCCTCTCAGGGGTGTTTTATGAGCAAAGCGTTAGTAGTGGATGACCACCCGTTTATTCGTGCCACTGTCAAATTTCTGTTGAAACAGGAAGGTTTTACTGAAATTGATGAAGCGGGTAATGGCGCGGATGCCGTGCAGAAGGCCAGAGAAGGGCGCCCGGACCTGGTGATTCTCGACCTGGCGATGCCCAAGTTGGGTGGCCTGGAGGTCATCAGTCGGATCAAGGCCTTGGGCCTGCCGTGCAAGATCCTGGTGCTCACGTCCTACTTGGCGGTGTTTTTTTCGACCCGGTGCATGCGGGCCGGTGCCATGGGGTTTGTCGCCAAGACCGGCGAGTTGGACGAGCTGCAAAAAGCAATCAAGGCTGTGATGTGCAACTACAGCTGCTTTCCCAGCCTGCCCACCAGTTCGGTGCGCCGCGATGATTTGCAGACCTCCGAGCACGAGTTGGTGGAAGCTCTTTCGGACCGCGAGTTGACGGTGCTGCAGAAGCTGGCCCTGGGCCTGGGCAACAAGGAAATCGCCGAGGACATGCTGCTGAGCCACAAGACCATCAGCACGTACAAAACCCGCCTGAAGGAGAAGTTGCGCATGTCCTCCGTCGTGCATTTATCCAAGTTCGCCCAGCGCAATCACTTGATCTGAAATGACTGCCACTGCGTTCAGGCGGCTCGCCGCTATCTTGTTGATGGGCCTGTTGCCCATGCTCGCAGTGGCCGTCGATCAGCCACACGCGCTGCGCCTGTTGGGGCACTCTCAGCTCGAAAACCCCCGCCTGATACTGGATGAAACCGACTGGCGCTGGCTACGTGAGCGGCGCACGTTGGTGATGGGGGTGTCGGCGCCGGATTACGCGCCATTCGACCTGAGCAACAACAACGACGAGCTTGAGGGCATTACCGCCGATTATGCGGCGCTGGTGGCGCAGGCGTTGAATATCATCATCGAGGTGCGACGCTACGACACCCGCGATGAAGTGATTGAAGCGCTCAAGCAGGGCGCGGTGGATTTCGTTGGCTCGGCCAACGGCTATGAAGCCGCAGACCCTGAGTTGGAGCTGTCACGCTCTTACGCCAACGATCAACCCACCCTGGTCACCCGCATCGGAGACACCCAGGCCCTGAGCGCGGACTTGGCCGGCAAACGCGTGGCCATGCTGTATCACTACATGCAGCCCGATGCCGTGCAGCGGTTCTACCCCCACGCGCAGTTGCAACTGTTTGCCTCGACCTTCGAAGCCATCGGTGCGGTGGCGTTCGGCCGGGCCGATGCGTACCTGGGCGATGCCATCAGCACCCGGTACCTGATCAACAAGAACCACCTCAATAACGTGCGCGTGGCGGATTTTTCCGGCCTGGAGGTCAACCCTTTCGGGTTTGCGTTCACCAAGGACAATATTCGCCTGCGCAATATCATCAACGCCGCGTTGGCCATCGTGCCGGTCAACCAGCAGATGGATATTCTGCGCCGCTGGAGTGCTGGTGGCAGCGGTTTCATGGAAGCCGAACGGCTGCGCCTGAGTGACAGCGAGCAGCGCTGGCTGGAGAAACACCCGCGGGTGAAAGTGGCGGTGCTCGACAAGTTCGTGCCATTGTCGTTTTTCAATGAGCAAGGGCAATTCGAAGGGCTGAGCGCGGAAGTGCTGGCGCGGATCAGCTTGCGCACGGGCCTGAAGTTCGATGTGGTGAAGGGCAGTTCGTTGCCTCGACAAATCGATGAGGTCAATGCTGGCCAGGCAGACATGCTGGCGGTGATTACCCCCAGCGTCGAGCGGACCGAGAAGTTGCGCTTCACCCGGCCTTACCTGTCCAACCCGTATGTGCTGGTGGTGCGCGCCGAAGACGAGCGGCTGGTTACCCTGGAGGACTTGCCCGGAAAGCGCCTGGCGTTCATTCGCAGCAACAGCCTGGGTGAGCAAATCGCGCGGGATTACCCCGGTATTGAGTTTATCGACAGCGCAAACCCCGAAGCCGCCATGGAGTTGGTGGCCAATGGCGGGGCCGATGCGACTGTTATTTCGCTCATCAGTGCGCGCTACATGATCGCGCGTCATTACCGCGACCGCTTGCGTATGACCAGCACCGTCGGCACGGAGCCGGCGCGGATCACGTTTGGCGTCAACCGCAGCCAACTGGAGTTGTATTCGATCCTCGACAAGGCATTGTTGAGCATCACACCTGAGGAGCTGGATGAACTGACCAATCACTGGCGCAGCGAGATCATCATTGAAGACAGCTACTGGCTGCGCCATCGCAACGCAATCATCCAGGGTTTCAGTCTCGCCGCGGTGCTGTTGTTGATCACCCTGTGCTGGGCCTTTTACCTGCGCAGCCTGATTCGCAAGCGCGCCCAGGCCGAGCGGGCGTTGAGCGATCAGATGCGCTTTATGAGCGTGTTGATCGACGGCACGCCTCACCCGATTTACGTGCGCGATCGCCAGGGGCGGTTGATGGCCTGCAACAATGCCTACCTCGACGTGTTCGGTTTCAAGCTCGAAGACGTGATCGGCAAGACCGTGGTGGAAACCGACACCGGTAACCCGCCGCAAGCCCAGTCGTACCATGACGACTACCTGAAGTTGATGGCGCGGGGCGAGCCGCAGATTCATGACCGGATCCTCAGGGTGCCGGGCGGCGAAGTCCTCACGATTTACCATTGGATGCTGCCGTACCGCGACGGCGACGAGAAGGTCGTGGGCATGATTGCCGGCTGGGTGGATGTGAGTGAGCGCCACCGCTTGCTAGGCCAGTTGCAGGAAGCCAAGGACGATGCCGACGCCGCCAACCGCGCCAAGACGACGTTCCTGGCCACCATGAGCCACGAGATCCGGACGCCGATGAACGCGGTGATCGGCATGATCGAGCTGGCGCTCAAAAGCGCCGAGCAAGGTCGGGCGGATCGCGATGCGCTGGAAGTGGCGTCGGTGGCCTCGCGCGGCATGCTGGAATTGATCGGCGACATCCTGGACATCGCCCGGATCGAATCCGGCCACCTGTCCCTGGCCCAGGAGCCCGCCAACCTGCGTGAGCTGCTGGCCTCGGTGGTGCGGGTTTTCGAAGGCCTCGCGCGGGCCAAAGGGCTGGCGCTGCGCGTGACGCTCGATCCGGCGCTCGATCGCCCGGTGCTGATCGACCCGCTGCGCTTCAAGCAGGTGGTTTCGAACCTGCTCAGCAATGCCATCAAGTTCACCAGCAAAGGCCAGGTGCAATTGGGCGCCCAGGGCGATGTCGCCGAGGATCAACTATGGCTCAGGTTGTGGGTGCAAGACACCGGTATGGGCATCAGTGCTCAGGACCAGCAGCGGCTGTTCAACCCGTTCAGCCAGGGCAGCAACGCTGAACAATCGGCGCGCAGCGGTTCCGGCCTGGGGTTGGTGATCAGTCGCAGTCTGTGCGAAATGATGGGCGGTCAGTTGCACCTGAGCAGCGTGTTGGGGCAGGGCACCCGGGTGGACGTGAGTGTGGCGCTGAGCCTGGCGGCCGCGCTGCCGGTGCCGGCTTCGGCGCCTGCTCCGCACAGCCCACCGACACGCGCGTTGAGTATCCTGGTGGTGGATGACTACCCGGCCAACCGTTTGCTGCTGGCCCGGCAGTTGAGCTTCCTGGGGCATCGCATTACCACGGCCGAGGACGGTGTGCAGGGGCTTGCGCTGTGGCAGGCCGGGCACTTTGATGGCGTGATCACCGATTGCAATATGCCTCTGAAGGACGGTTACACATTGGCGCGGGATATTCGTACTCAAGAGCACGAGCGAGGCCTGGTGCCGTGCCTGCTGCTGGGGTTTACCGCCAATGCCCAACCCGAAGAAGCCGAGCGCTGTCGCCAGGCGGGCATGGACGGGTGCCTGTTCAAGCCCACCGGGCTCGAAGACTTGCGATCGGCCCTGGCGCCGCGCATGGCGAGCCTATGCGAGCCGCAAGCCGAACCGGCGTTCGATCTGGGAGCGCTGATCATGCTGACGGGGGACGATCATGCCGCGCTCAACGAATTGTTGATGCCGCTGCTCGACAGTCTGGAAGCCGATCAACGGCTATTGCCGTCATTGCGACGTCAGGCCGACTTTGCCCAGTTGCATGACCTGGCACACCGCGCCAAAGGCGGCGCGCGGATGGTCAAGGCGCACGCGCTGATCGCTTGTTGCGAAACCTTGGAGGCCGTGTGCGAACGGCAGGACCTCCAGGCGTTGGGGGCAGCGGTTGAGGACGTCGAGCAGGCGATCGATGATTTGCATCACAGCTTGAGCGTTTATTGCAATCAACCTTGACGCGGTTGGGTGGTTATTCGGTGGATTTGGGACAACTCCTACATGAAGGGGGAACATGCCTGATTTTGTCTGCGGGATATGTCTGGAAAATGGGCTGCTCTCACTCAACGAGCACAGCCTGCCAGGGGTTTGCCATGCCGAACAAAGCACTGACCATCCTGATTGCCGATGAACAGCACCTGCAACGGTTGTATATCGAAAAAATGCTCAACCGGTTGGGGTATCACCGGATTGTGCCGGTGCAAACCTTTGAAGAGGTCCAGATCCTCACGGCGATCCCGGCCAAACCCTTTGATGTGCTGATCGTCAATGCAGGCTTGGCGGCCCACGCCGGTGGGCCGCAGGCCCAGGTACGCCACGTGCTGGTCTACGATCACCTGGACCTGGGCGTACCCGCAGGCTTGACACCGCAGGTACTGGTCCGCTTGCCCGGCGTACCGGATAACATCAACCTTGAGCACTTCATGGACATCATCGACCCACCCGAGGCCGCCGCGGGCCTGCGGGTATTGCCCTGGCTGCGGGAATTATCGCGCACGCCGGTGGCCGGGGTTTAGTTCCGCGTCGGCGCGATGCCATTGGGGCTGTCAGGTGCAGCTTGTCGGCAGCGCTCAAGGTCAGTTACAGGGCCTTGAGGTTGCTCTCCAGGTTGGCGGCCGTCCGGCTTGCCCGCGCTTTGCAGGCAAGCCGGTGTCCATTGCTCAGCCGATGGCGTGTTCGCGCAAGCGTTGAGCTGCGCTGCGCAACAGCTGCTCGGTGCTGTCCCAACCTAGGCAACCGTCGGTCACCGACACGCCGTATTTCATCGCCGGGCCCAATGGTTGGCAGCCTTCGAACACGTGGCTTTCGAGCATCATGCCGATCAGCGAAGTGTCGCCCTGCAGGCGTTGCTCCAGCACTTCATTGAACACTGCCGGCTGACGCAGCGGGTCTTTGCCACTGTTGGCATGGCTGCAATCGACCATGATCCGCGCGGTCACCTTGGACTTGGCCAGGTCCTGTTTCACCTGGGCCACGCTCTGCGCATCGTAGTTCGGCCCACGGTGACCGCCGCGCAACACCAGGTGGGTGTCGGGGTTGCCCGGGGTCTGGATGATCGCCGGGTGGCCCTGGCTGTCGACGCCGAAGTGCCGGTGCGGGTGGGACGCCGAGCGCATCGCATCGCAGGCAATGGCGACGCCGCCGTCGGTGCCGTTCTTGAAGCCGACGGGCATGCCCAGGCCGCTGGCCATTTCGCGGTGGATCTGCGACTCGGTGGTGCGTGCGCCGATGGCGACCCAACTGAGCAGGTCGTCGAAGTAGCCGGCGGCCATCGGTTGCAGCAACTCGGTGGCGACCGGCAGGCCCAGGCGCAGCATCTCACGCATCAGTTCGCGGGACAGGCTGAGGCCGGCGGCCATGTCATCGCTGCCATCCAGGTGCGGGTCGTAGGCCAGGCCTTTCCAGCCAATGGTGGTGCGCGGTTTTTCGACGTAGGCGCGGATTACCAGCAGCATCTGGTCGCTGACGTCCAACGCCAGTTTCTTCAGGTTGCGTGCGTATTCCATGGCCGATTCCGGGTCGTGGATCGAACACGGACCGACGATCACCAGCAAACGTGAATCTTCGCCATTGAGAATGGCGCGCACGGCTTGGCGATGGGCGTGGATTTGCTCATTGAGGAATGGGCTGAGAGGTAACTGGTGCTTGAGTTCAAGGGAACTGGGCAAGCGCAGGGTCAGCGCTTCATTGGCGCTGGTCAGGGCAGAAACGGGCAGAGCGGCGACGGAGGAGTTCATCTTCAAGGCTTCCTGGGCAAGCGGCGGGCGATTCCCGCACGCTCTGCCCTACTGGGGTGTTCGACAATTGGCCGTAGTGGCTACGTGTGTTGGCTTGCCACCGATAGGTGACCGATCGGAGGCGGCAGGCTGTCCCGAGCGGAGCTTGCTAAATCGCCATGCAGTGCTGGTGTCGTAGCGGTAATAGGTGGCGTAGTTCATGTCGTGATTCCTTTAAATGGTCTTGATCAAACAAAGTGTTCAGGGCTGAAAAAACAAAACCCCCGATCGGGGAGCCGACCGGGGGTTAGATTTCTCTGGTAGGCGACCCCTTGAGCAGTGGGCGCCGATTTCAGGTATCAGGCGCGCCAGTGGCTAAACCAATACCCAAAATAAAAGCTGACCAGTGCGCTCAAACCGTTCACACGGGTAGCCGATACCGAGCGCGAGGCGCTGGCAGCAGGGCAAACCTGGGTGTGGGTGAGTTGCAACATGGTGGCTCTCCAAATGATGGTGGCAGCTTACTAGAGGCGCACGGGTGGATTCAATCGGTAATTTCTATTGCGTGGAGGTACTTACGACTATGGGGTGAGTGTCGATATGCTGGTGGCCACTCAATAATGCTTGCCGGGACGCAACCATGACTGCCTTGACCCTTGCCGCTGCTCAATCCGTTTCCATCGCCGGCGACGTACCGGCCAATATCCTGCGGCACCTGGCGTTCATGCGCGCCGCGGCTGAGCAGGGCGTGCAAGTGCTGGTGTTTCCGGAGCTGTCGTTGAGCGGGTATGAACCGTCCTTGGCGGCTGAGCTGGCAATCGCCCCCGAGGACGCGCTGTTGACGCCGCTGCGCGAGATGGCGCGGGAGCTGCGCTTGACGGCGGTGGTGGGCATGCCGATCCGCTTGGCGCCAGGGGCGGGCGTGTCGATCGCCGCGTTGGTGCTGGGAGCAGACGGTTCGCTTGCGGTTTACACCAAGCAGCATCTGCATCCCGGCGAAGAGGTGGCGTTTGTCGCGGGGCAGGGCGGTGACGTGCTTGAGTGGCGGGATGATCGGATCGCGCTGGCGGTCTGCGCCGACTTTTCCCACGCCAGCCATGCACGTCAGGCTGCGCAAGCGGGCGCCACTGTATACGCCGCCGGCGTGCTGATCAGTGAAGGCGGCTACGCAACGGACAGTGCGTTGCTCCAGAGCTACGCCGCCGAGCATGGCCTGGTGGTATTGATGGCCAATCACGGTGGCCCCTCGGGCGGCTGGGCGTGCGCGGGGCGCAGTGCTATCTGGGGCGCCGATGGGCAGGTGCTTGCCGCCGCGCCGGGGGTGGGCGACGCGCTGGTCATTGCCCATCGCGATGGCGGGCGCTGGACCGGTCAAGCGGTAGCACTGTGGGCTGAAGGGGCGCGATGACATGACGTTTCACCTGCGCGCGGCGACTGACCAGGACCGCTCATTTGCCCGGACGCTGACCTACGAAGCCATGCGCGGCTACTACGCGCAATACCGTTTGCTGTGGTCCAACGATGGTTTCGACGTGGCCTGGGCGGGGCGCGAGAATTGGCTGATCTGCAGCGACGATACCGTGGTGGGCTTTATCAGCCTGAGTCGCGACAGCCAGGCGCTGTACATTCGCGAGTTGCATATTCTCGAACCGTTCCGTGGCCGTGGAGCAGGCAGCTGGGTACTGGAGCAAATGGCACTCAAAGCGTGCGGTCAAGGTCGCGGTCTTTTACGGTTGACCGTGTTTAAAACCAATCCGGCAAAAAGGCTTTATCAGCGCAAGGGCTTGCAAGTTGCGGGTGAGGAAGCGTGCTTTTGGTGCATGGAACGCGATTGTCGGCCCATGTCCGCAGACTAATAAGTGACTCATTTGCGCAAAACAGGCACAACGGCTTAATAAGCGCATACTGAACCTAGGGCAATATTTCTTGTTCCTGCCTCAGAGGCTCATTCTCGGCAAGGATGATGCCTTCTTTCATGCCCAGAAGGACCGCTACCTTATGGGCCTCTCCCCGCCGTCCTTTCTTGCGCCCAGCGAGCACCTGATACGTGGTTGCCGGGTCGACACCGTGTTCCCGGGCGAACGCTTGAACCGACTTACCTTGGTGTTCAAGCCAAGCCTTGGCTTGTGCAGCAGTACGAATTCCGGGCATAGTTCAAAACCGTTCAAGTTTGTGTAACCAAGGGATCAGCGTATCACCTCTTGGGGTGTGCCAATTTAGGATCATACATCCAAATGAGTGGAATCGGTTTGCGTCTAAGGCAGGAAAGAGAGCGGCTTGGGTTGTCGCAAAAAGTGTTTGGTGAAATTGGAGGCGTTGAAGCGAACGCACAAGGCAAATACGAAAACGGCGGGCGGGCGCCGAAGGCCGATTATTTATCGCGTGTGGCCGAAAGAGGCGTGGATCTTCTGTACGTATTAACAGGCGCTCCCACGCCGGCGCAAATGGATAACTTGAGTCAGATCGAAGAAAAGGTGCTGGGCAACTATCGGGCGATGTTCAAAGAGGACCAGGATGCGATCCACCGATTGACCTCAACCTTGGCTGAACATTCGTCAATGTTGATAATGAATGGTAAATCCAAGCTGTAGCCCGGGATTCCTGACCTTTCCCCCAGGAAATAGCGTTGCGCGTCGTTCGACGGGCGCGCTTCCCGGCGTCAAGCGCTATATATATGACACTTGCAACTAGGTCTGCGCCTTGGTTTTTTGCTAAGGTGTTCAGCAACCTATAAGACCATATCGCGAGGTGTCTGCTTGATTAGGGTGCTAGTAGTCGATGACCATGATCTCGTTCGTACAGGCATTACACGAATGCTGGCTGACATCGATGGCCTGCAAGTAGTCGGCCAGGCTGAATCGGGTGAAGAGTCCCTGATCAAGGCCCGGGAGTTGAAACCCGATGTGGTGTTGATGGACGTCAAGATGCCTGGGATCGGCGGCCTTGGCGCCACTACCAAATTGTTGCGCAGCCACCCGGACATCAAAGTCGTGGTGGTCACCGTGTGCGAAGAAGACCCGTTTCCTACACGTCTGCTGCAGGCGGGGGCGGCGGGATACCTGACCAAGGGCGCAGGCCTGGCGGAGATGGTACAAGCCATTCGCCTGGTATTTGCCGGCCAGCGCTACATCAGCCCGCAGATCGCGCAGCAGTTGGCGATCAAGTCCTTCCAGCCCACCAGCGATTCGCCGTTTGACGTGCTGTCGGAGCGTGAAATCCAGATCGCCTTGATGATTGTCGGCTGCCAGAAGGTGCAGGCCATCTCCGACAAGCTGTGCCTGTCCCCCAAGACCGTCAACACCTACCGCTATCGCATTTTCGAGAAGCTCGCCATCAGCAGTGATGTTGAATTGACCCTGCTCGCGGTGCGCCACGGCATGGTGGACGCCAGCGCCTGACATGACCACACCGTTTGATCCGAGTGCCTTTCTCTCGACCTGCAGCGGCCGCCCCGGCGTGTACCGCATGTTCGACAGCGAGGCGCGCCTGCTGTATGTGGGCAAAGCCAAGAACCTGAAAAACCGCCTGGCGAGCTACTTCCGCAAGACCGGCCTCGCGCCGAAAACCGCGGCCCTGGTGGCGCGTATCGCCCAGGTCGAAACCACCATCACCGCCAACGAAACCGAGGCGCTGCTGCTTGAGCAGACGCTGATCAAGGAATGGCGGCCGCCTTACAACATCCTGCTGCGTGACGATAAATCCTACCCCTACGTGTTTTTATCTGACGGCGACTTCCCACGCCTGAGTATTCATCGGGGCGCGAAGAAGCAGAAGGGCAAATACTTCGGACCTTACCCCAGCGCCGGTGCGATCCGCGAAAGCCTGAGCCTGCTGCAAAAGACCTTTTTCGTGCGGCAGTGCGAAGACAGCTTCTACAAGAACCGCACCCGGCCGTGCCTGCAATATCAGATCAAGCGTTGCAAGGCACCCTGTGTCGGCCTGGTTGAACCGGCGGAGTACGCCGAGGATGTGCGCCATTCGGTGATGTTCCTCGAAGGGCGCAGCAACGCCCTCACCGACGAACTCTCCGGCGCCATGGAACAAGCCGCGAGCACCCTGGATTTCGAGCGAGCCGCCGAGTTGCGCGACCAGATCTCGCTGCTGCGGCGTGTGCAGGACCAGCAAAGCATGGAAGGCGGAACCGGCGACGTCGATGTGATCGCCGCGTTCGTCAACCCGGGTGGGGCCTGTGTCCACCTGATCAGTGTGCGTGGCGGTCGGGTGTTGGGCAGCAAGAACTTCTTCCCGCAGACCGGGATCGACGAGGAGGTCGCTGAAGTCATGGCCGCGTTCCTGGGCCAGTATTACGTCAGCAGCCCCGAGCGCGACTTGCCGTCGGAACTGATCGTCAACGTGGTGCATGAAGACTTCCCGACGTTGATCGAGGCCATCCACGCGTTGCGTGGCCGTGAACTGGACATCAGCCACCGCGTGCGCGGCACGCGGGCGCGCTGGCAGCAACTGGCCGTGACCAACGCCGAGCAGGCCCTGAGCGCACGCCTGGCGAATCGACAGCACGTGGCCGCGCGCTTCGAGGCCCTGGCCGAAGTCCTCAACCTGGACGAACCGCCCCAGCGCCTGGAGTGTTACGACATCAGCCACTCCAGTGGCGAAGCCACGGTGGCGTCCTGCGTGGTGTTCGGGCCGGAGGGGCCGATCAAGTCCGATTACCGGCGCTACAACATCGAAGGCGTCACCGCCGGCGACGACTACGCCGCCATGCACCAGGCCTTGACGCGCCGCTTCAGCAAATTGAAGGAGGGGGAGGGCAAGCTCCCCGATATCCTGCTGGTGGACGGCGGCAAGGGCCAGCTGTCCATGGCTCGCGACGTGCTCAACGAACTGGCGGTGCCCGACCTGATCCTGCTCGGCGTGGCCAAGGGCGCCACGCGCAAGGCCGGCTTCGAGACGTTGTACTTGAATGATGCCGCCCATGAGTTCACGTTGAAGGGCGACTCGCCTGCGCTGCACCTGATCCAACAGATCCGCGACGAAGCCCACCGTTTCGCCATTACCGGCCATCGCGCCCGTCGCGGCAAAACCCGGCGAACCTCAACCCTGGAAGGCGTGGCCGGAGTAGGCCCGACACGCCGACGCGACCTGCTTAAACATTTTGGTGGCTTGCAAGAGCTCTCCCGTGCCAGCATTGACGAAATAGCCAAAGCACCCGGTATCAGTAAAAAGCTCGCTGAGTTGATTTATGCAAATCTACACAGCGAGTAGAATGCCTTCTCACCTCGTAGCCAGTTGTGCCGATGAATATCCCTAATCTGATCACCGTTCTACGCGTCCTGCTTATTCCGATTTTCATTTTGTTGTTCTATTTGCCTTACGAATGGAGCTACATGGCCTCCAGTTCGGTGTTCGCCGTTGCGGCCGCCACCGATTGGCTCGACGGCTACCTGGCCCGGCGCCTGGAACAGAGCACGCCGTTCGGCGCGTTCCTCGACCCGGTGGCCGACAAATTGATGGTGGCCGTGGCCCTGGTGCTGCTGGTGCAGGAACACGGCAACCTGTGGCTGACCTTGCCGGCTGCGGTGATCATCGGCCGCGAGATCGTCGTTTCGGCCCTGCGCGAATGGATGGCCGAAATCGGCGCCCGCGCCCACGTCGCCGTGTCGAACATGGGCAAATGGAAAACCGCCGCGCAAATGCTCGCGTTGGTGATCCTGCTGGCCAACCCGTCGGACTTTTCCTTCTGGGTCTTGCTGGGCTACGCCTTGCTGCTCATCGCTGCCGGCCTGACGCTGTGGTCCATGCTCCAGTATTTACGCGCTGCCTGGCCTCATCTGCGCACCACGGTTGAAAAAAAATAAAACTTTTTTGAATCAAGGGGTTGACGGGTGCTGAGGATTCTATAGAATGCGCCTCACCAAGACGCGGGAATAGCTCAGTTGGTAGAGCACGACCTTGCCAAGGTCGGGGTCGCGAGTTCGAGTCTCGTTTCCCGCTCCAAATATTGCGCTACAGAGTTCCACTGAATTCTGTAAGTGATTGAAATCAGGGCCTTTAGGCCCTTTTTTCGTTCCAGCGGGAACCACTGAAATCCAGCTCCATCCAGTGCTTTTAAGTCCCGATTTAAGTCCCGAATGAGGATCTTGGATTTGGATGTGCACTGAATCGGTTTTTTGCTGGAGCAGCTTGGATAGCGAAACGAGCATCTGGCCCTGACTCTGTTCAGGAGCTCGCTATGGCACTCTCAGATACCACCGTTCGGCAAGCCCGAATCACCGGCAATGACTACACGATAGGCGACACGGATGGGCTCGCGCTCAACGTGACCGCACGCGGCGGGAAAATCTGGCGTTTCAGATATTACTGGGCGGGCGTGCAGAAGCGCATGTCCCTCGGTAGTTATCCGCAAATCAGCCTTAAAGAAGCCCGTGCCCGACGTGACGAAGCGCGTGCCTTGGTCGCCCAAGGCATCAATCCCTATGAGCACCGTAAGCAGCAGCGTCGTGCTGTTCGTTTTGCGGCGGAGCATACCTTCGAGGCCGTGTTCAATCAGTGGGTGGAGTTCCGCAGGCTGAGCCTGAAGGAAGGACGCCAGAGCACGCTCTCGCAGATCTTGAGAATTTTCAATAAAGACGTCCTGCCCAGCCTTGGCGGGCGGTCTATCTACGATATCAATCGTCACGATCTGCTGGATTTGTTGGGCAGGATCGAACAGCGCAAGGCCTTAACGACAGCCGAGAAATGTCGGACCTGGTTCAACCAGTTGTTCCGCTATGCGTTGGTGAAAATCGAGGGGCTGGAACACAACCCAGCTTCAGACCTCGACGTTGTCGCACTCCCCAAACCGCCTGTTACGCACAACCCATTTCTTCGTATGGACGAGCTTCCGGGATTGATGGCTGCTCTTCGAAATTACGGTGGCGCCAACCAAACTCGGCTTGGCCTTCGGTTGTTGCTGCTGACCGGTGTCCGCACGGGCGAATTGCGGTTGGCGACGCCCGACCAGTTCGATCTGGAGAAGCGTTTGTGGGTCATACCGGCGGAGGTGGTGAAGCAGCTCCAGTTAGCGATGCGAAAGCCGAGTAAGCAGATCCAAAACGTACCGCCCTACATCGTGCCGCTGTCGGTGCAGGCGCTCGAGATCGTGCGTCACTTGCTGGACCAGGTTGTTCCGGCACAGCGCTACTTGTTTGCGCATCGAAGCGACCTGAGCAAGCGTATCAGTGAGAACACGCTGAATGGCGCGTTACGTCGGATGGGGTACGCAGATCAACTCACTGGTCATGGGATGAGGGCGACGATCTCGACGGCGCTGAACGAGATCGGATACCCGAAGGTTTGGGTGGATGCTCAGCTTTCTCATGCTGATCCAGATAAGGTGAGTGCGGCCTACAATCACGCGGAATACGTGGAGCAGCGCCGGACGATGATGCAGGATTGGGCGAACCGCCTGGATCTGTGGGGGCAGGGCCAGCTGAAAGCGGCAAGCTCTCCGCTTACCATCCGTTTGGAAGGGGCCGCTTCGCTGCCATCGCTTGAAAACGCGAGCGCAGATTCCATTCAGTTCAACGGCACCTTTCCAGCGACAACCGTCTCGGTGCCCAAGGCTTCGGTTAGCAACGAACCAGCTCTTATCGTGTCGCACCAGTCGCCTGTCGTACCTCATTCGGTCCCGACTGAAAAGCCGCATCAATCTCGCGTGTCTGACATCCAGCGCGTACGCGCCGAGATGCTAGCCATTTTTGAAGCTCCGAATAATTTACCGCTGCTTGTCTTCGCCAAATTGGCAGGCAAATCTAGAGATCAGATCAATCGCGATATCAAGGCTCGGCGCCTGCTGTCGCTGAGCCTGGGGAATCGCGGTCAGCGCATTCCCGATTGGCAGCTTGATCCACTGCGGCACAAGTTGGTACTTGCTGCGTTAGCGCGGTTTCCGGATGTCGATGCCTGGAGGCTTTATCGGGCGGTCTGTGAGCCCCACGAGCGACTGAAGGGGCGTTCGCCAATCGATGTGCTCACTCCGGAGAACTTCGACATGACTGCGCGGATCGTTTGCAGCGCCCTGAGCCCAAGCTGAGTTGCTGTCCTAGCGCGGTGACAATGGGTGTCACCGCTTGCTTGAGTACTGCTTGGCAAGGAACTGTAGTCGAGGCCTGCCGGCGGTGTTATGCGTCTCGTCGACCTGATCCCCTTGCAATACCGCGTGCTGGTCGCCGGCCTTTTACTGCTCGCTTTGGTCGCTACTTCGGCGGCCATCGCCTGGACGGTCCAAGGCTGGCGATACGGTCAGCAGCTGGAAAAACAAGCCCGGCTCCACACCGAAACCCTCAACCAGATCACCCTGGCCTCGGCCGCGCTGCAGCGCGCCGAGCAGGACAAGCGCCTGACCCTGGAACAGCAGCTGGCCGCCAAAGACCAAACCCACTATCGAGCCCTAACCGATGCCCAACGTGATCAGGATCGCCTGCGTGATCGCCTCGCTACTGCTGATGTCCGGCTGTCAGTCCTACTCGACGCCACCGATTCCACCAACGGCTGTGCAGTGCCAGCCACCACCAGCGCCGGCGGCGTGGTTCATGGAGCCACACGCGCCCGACTTGACCCGGCGCATGCTCAACGAATTATCGGCATCACCGATGTCGGCGACCGGGGGCTGATAGCCCTGGCGGCCTGCCAGGCCTACGCCAAAGAAGTTTCAACACCGAAGTGAAAAGGAGCGACCGGGCCGGATGCGCCAACATCCGGTCCGGTCGCCGTCCCTGCAGATGTCCCTGCAAGTCCAGCCAAGGCTCCTGCTCCGTGCACAAAGCGCGGCGAGTCTAGCACCTGTTTATCCATACAGTAATGTCTTGCTTTCAATGAGTTCACCCATCATCCCTTGGATGGGCGGCAAACGCCGCCTAGCCGACCGCCTCATTCCGCTTTTTCCGCCTCACGAATGCTATGTCGAAGTCTTCGCCAGCGGTGCCGCGCTTTACTTCATGCGACCCCAGGCCGCTCCGGTTGAAGTCCTGAACGACATCAACGGCGACTTGGTAACGCTCTATCGTGTCGTGCAGAACCACCTGGAAGAATTCGTGCGCCAGTTCAAATGGGCGCTCAGCTCCCGCCAGGTGTTTGAATGGCAGAAAATGACCCGTCCCGAAACCCTCACCGACATCCAGCGCGCCGCCCGATTCTTCTACCTGCAGCACCATGCCTTCGCCGGCAAGGTCAGCGGACAGACGTTTGGCACCGCGACCACTGGCCCGGCCATCAACCTGCTGCGGATCGAGGAGAACCTCTCGGCCGCATGGCAGCGACTGTCCGGCACCTACGTCGAAAATCCCCCCTGGCTTGATTGTGCTGAGCGCTACGACCGCGCTCATACGTTCCACTACATGGACCCACCGTACTGGCAGACCGCTGGATATGGCGTGGACTTCCCGTTCGAGAATTACGAGCGGATGGCTGACTTTATGCGTCGCTGCAAGGGC
Organism: Pseudomonas sp. Y39-6; assembly: GCF_023651955.1. NCBI lineage: Bacteria > Pseudomonadati > Pseudomonadota > Gammaproteobacteria > Pseudomonadales > Pseudomonadaceae > Pseudomonas > Pseudomonas sp. Y39-6. The sequence goes on from NZ_CP069594.1 coordinate 2,472,322, forward strand.
AAGGTCATGGTCAGCATCAACGACCACCCGGACATCCGTCGCGTGTTTGAAGGCTTTCACTTCGAGACGTTGGACATTCGGTACAGCAACACGAACCAGCGAAAGGGCACGGCCGAGGTCAGCGGCGAACTGGTGATCATGAACTGGGAGCCGGAAGCGTTAGGAGGCCTGTTCTAGCCATTCGTTTTGGCTCTGCTACAGTGACGACGCTGTAAGGAAAAAATGGGACCTTTAACTCTCACAAGGATAAATGGATATGACTTCTGCAGTTGTTACCTCAAACGATTTCCTAGTTGTCATGCAAGAGCGGTGCACACGGGCAAAAAGTTACATCGAGAACGCGTCCCAGAATCCCTCCGCTCCGTTAGTGGAGTCTCTCGCTGTACGTGAAGAGTCGGGATCGCTTCCGGTAGCGAACAGCGATGCGCTCGGTGATGCTTTGCAGCAAATCAAGGCGGTAGCCAATGCTGGCGCCACCCACACCGCTAAGGAAACTCTGAAAAAGACTTCCAAATCTGGTGAGATACGGCTGTCCCACGAACTGAACGGTTGAGCCCCGATGAAGCAAATGTCTTTCGCTGATGCCGAGTACGCAGGCAAACGTAAGCAGACCCGCCGTGAGCGTTTCCTGATTGAGATGGATCAGGTCGTGCCCTGGAAAGGCCTGATTGCGTTGATCGAGCCGCATTATCCGAAGGGTGAAGGCGGTCGTCCGGCGTATCCGTTGATGGCCATGCTGCGGGTTCATCTGATGCAAAACTGGTTCGGCTACAGCGATCCGGCGATGGAAGAGTCCCTCTACGAAACCACGATTCTGCGCCAGTTTGCCGGGCTGCATTTGGATCGGATTCCGGATGAAACCACGATCCTCAACTTCCGCCGGCTGTTGGAAAAACATGAGCTGGCCGGTGGGATTTTGCAGGTCATCAACGGCTATTTGGGCGACCGAGGTTTGCTGCTGCGTCAGGGAACTGTGGTCGATGCGACGATCATTCATGCGCCCAGTTCGACCAAGAACAAGGACGGTAAACGCGACCCCGAAATGCACCAGACAAAGAAAGGAAATCAGTACTATTTCGGGATGAAATCGCACATCGGTGTCGATGTTGAATCCGGTCTGGTACATAGCGTGGTGGGCACGGCGGCGAATGTGGCGGACGTGACTCAGGTCGATCAGTTGCTGCATGGCGAGGAAACTTACGTCTCTGGCGATGCCGGTTACACCGGCGTGGAGAAGCGTGCGGAGCATCAACATCGCCAGATGATCTGGTCGATCGCAGCGCGCCCCAGCAGCTATAAGAAGCATGCAAAAAAGAGCCTGATCGGTCGCATGCGCCGCAAAATCGAATACGCGAAAGCTCAAGTCCGGGCCAAGGTTGAGCATCCATTCAGGGTGATCAAGCGCCAGTTTGGTTATACGAAAGTCCGCTTCCGAGGCTTGGTGAAAAACACCGCGCAGCAGACCACACTGTTTGCCTTATCGAACCTGTGGATGATGCGAAAACGACTGTTGAATGCAGGCGAGGTGCGCCTGTGATGTGGACAATGAGCCCTGAAAAGGTGCTATTCCGCAAAAAACAGTGAACTGACAGGAGGAAAGGTCTGATTTTCGATTAAGTCGGTGTTTTTTGAACCTCAGACAGCGAGGCCGTTAAAAACGGCTGCTTACTTCAGACCTTCCCTAACCAAGCTCAGAATGAGATTAGCACCAGCGTCTCTAATTTTATGCAGAGTGCGAAAGATGGTAGTGCTGTTGAGAAATTTAGGGAAAGCATGAGGAGAAGCGGACAAACTGCCAAAGTTAACGCGAATCAGGCAATCGATAAAGCCTACGATACAGCTATAGAGCTTGTCTCTAACATGAGTCCTTCAGACCAAAATGCTGTCGTTAATCTTATGGATAACATTGGAGGAGTCCTTTCGAATATTTATTCGAAAATCAATAGTTTCATATTAAACGCAATCGAGACGTTACAAAGTTGGATTAATAACGCGTTCGAAGCTATTAAGGCATTATTTTCACAAATAGCGGCGTATATCAAAAGCGTACTGTAATTTGGGCTAGAGCCGTTCTATCGAAGCTTAGTTTTCTTCTGAGCGCCAGGGAAGCAGCAATTGTGCTCCCTGGTTTTTCACGTTCCCCACCTCTTTGCCTACGGTATACCATTCGAAGTGGGCTTCCGACCGGGAACGGTCTCTTGCAATTTCCTCTGCTTGCCTTGCGCTGAGATCTGGATCAAGCCAATCCCGCGCTTGTTCAGGTGATAACACCAGAGGTCTGCGATCATGGATATCCACCATGCCCTGTTCGCAAGACGAGGTAATGATCACGAAGCCGTCGCCGTCGCGCTCGTCGAGACCTGGACTGGCCTGTGCGAGCGCCCCGTAGAACATCGGCTTCTGACTTTTCAGGCGAATGAAATACGGCTGCTTTTTCTTTGGATCATTTGGGTCTTTAACCCACTCATACCAGCCCTCGCTGGGCACCAGTGCGCGCCCGGCCGGCCAAAGCTGTTTGAAAAACTTTCCCGTCGTAACGGTCTCGATCCTGGCATTGATAGGGTCCGGACGCTTCCCCTTCGCCCAGAAGGGCGCCCATCCCCACCTCACTGGCGTGACATGAACGCCTGCCTCTGTGCTGTGCAGGATCTGCACGCGGGTCGTCGGAGCCACGTTGTACCGGCTGATCGGCTCCGCGTCGTACCCGCCGAACAATGGCAGCTGGAGGCCTAGCTCCTCCATAAACACCGCCATCCCCTCGTACTGCACGAATCTCCCGCACATGAGCTGTCCCGCCTGTCAGATTTTTCCTATACAGAATTGACCGCGAACCTTGTACAAAGTTAACTGTATGTTCGTACAGTATTTTTGGATCGGTGCGTCATGAGCTTTTCAATTCTAGGCCCTATTGCTGAGGGTGGCTTGAAGCTGCCCCTGTGTTCGTTTCGAGTGCCTGCCGGGTTTCCGTCCCCGGCGACCGTTTTATAATGGGGAACATATGTCGACTATGAAAGCTCAAGGCTTGAGTGGTGGTTGTATGCAGCGCTCATATGTTTAGATGTGTAAATTTAAGTCAATAAATGTCTAGTCAACATATTTCGGTAGGTTTGCTCTGATCAGAAACTTGTCTATTGTTCAAACCTAAAACCGGCTTGCAGGACGCGACTTGGCTGATGATTTTCTAACGGTTGAGCTTGGTACAAAACTAGAGATTGGAAATTGCATGCTAATTGACCACCACATTTGCATTCGATTTGACCACCTTCAGCTGATTAGTTTTGATCTATAAGAAAACGTCATGGCAACACAATCCGCCCAGTTGTCGCCTAAGCTCTGCTACCAATACATACGCATTGAAGGGATTGCGCATAGGGGCTCATCATCAAATGGCCTGCTAGCCTTTACGCCTCTATAACGATGGCACATTACGGAAATTGGCAATGGCGATAGACCAAACGAAGAGGTTGATCAGCACTCGCAGCGAGGAAAACGCCAACCAGTTGCTGAGGGCAGGATGGACGCTGTTGTTGGTGGCTGATCGTAAAGAAGGAAAGCACCAGTGGCTGGTCTATCAGCTAGCGTGGCAGCGCGAAAGTGACCCCGTTGAGATCACCTTCACTGGTGTAGAGCCGGGGCCAGACCCGTTTTAAACTCACGGAGCGTCGTTGCTATCTGCGGCATTAATCTCTCGATTTATCGTTTAAAAAAATTATTTGCACGGCAGTTGACCACTACACCCCCCACTGCACCGGTATCTGCTCAGACGTTTCCGTCGTCCAGCACTTCAAGTGCTCAAGTCGAATGCAGCCTTGTTGATGCTGATAGTGCCTGCCGCTTGGCTGACTGTCACCTTGGTGATGGGGGGCAGGCGCTATTGGTGCTGGCGCGATAGGGGCGTGCAGATCATGAGGTGCTAGTCCTGTATGAGGACTGGAAACTGCAATGCCAGGCCGCCGGCATCATCCGGAAGCGGTTCAAGGAAGTGCGTGATGCTTTGGTCAATCGAGGATCGGCCAAGAGTATCCGATCGAAGTGCGGCCACACAGTGCTGGTGGCAGCTGTCAGTGCCAAACGAATGCTGATGCGCTACAACAATACATAGAACTCTGGGGTCCTCACAGGAAGCGAGCGAATGTGAATGAAATACAAACTCTGCGTCGTCAGGTTGGTTCGGTTCGCATCCGCTTCGCTCATCATAGTAGCCCCGGTGCAGTCGCAGAGGATCTCGAACCCAGGTCCTACGCCAATACGCCGGTCGGTATCAATTTCCTGCTCATGGGCTACAGCGATCTCAACGGCAGCGTGACGGCCCACCCCTCAATCCCGCTCCAAGATGCCAAGCTCAATATAAAGACTGTCGTGCTTGCTTTTGCCAAATCTCTGGACGTCTGGGGCCGCTCCGGGAAGTTCGATATCGTGGTGCCTGAGGCAAGATTGACGGGCTCTGCTCGCCGGTGAACCCAAGGATCGTAATGTTACAGGGTTGATCGATCCAAGATTCCGCTTCTCGGTCAACTTATATGGCGCCCCGGCGATGTCCCTGACGGAGTTCCCCAGCTATCAACAGGATGTGATAATCGGCGCCAGCCTGGCGATCACGGCGCCGCTCGGCCAATACGACGCTAGCAGGCTGGTAAATCTCGGCAACAATCGCTGGTCATTCAAGCCTGAACTTGGGTGTTTGCGCCGATGCCGAATTGACCCACGTGCCGAGATTTTACTGAGCCCCTCTGAATTCTTGCGAACCAATGCCAGTGCTGCATTTCGTTAGATTGGACTTGGGTCAGTCTTTAGTCGGCGCGTGGATCAATTCGGCATCGGCGCCAACACCATCTTGCTCTGGAACAGCGCCATGGGCATGGCGCGCAGTCTTTGGCAGAGACGCAGACGAACCTGGCCGTAAGCGAACGGGAGCGTGCCCTGCTGACGGAACATTTAACCCGAGCTAAACCCAACTGACCGAGTTGACCACAGACAAGCAGCTCCTCCTGCAAGATAACGCGGTGCTCTCCAGTCAACTTTCGGAGTCAAAGGCCAAGTGAGAGATATGCCTAGATAAGGGGGGTCATTCGATTCGTCAATAACCTACTGTTATTTATTAATTTCTTATTTTTTACGGTCAAAAATAATTGGTGATGAGCTCCTCAGGAAGCCCGCCGTTGAACTCTTTCAAGATCGCTATTTGTCAACAGCCCTCGTCGGCTATGCATTAAACCGGACTCGGTATCGACGCCAATGTGCGCTTTCATCCCGAAGAAATACATATTCTCCTTCTTCATCTGATGCCTTTCCGGATCGCGCTTGCCGTCCTTGTTCTTGGTCGAGCTCGGGCTCGGGCTCGGGCATGACTGATCGTCGCATCGACCACGGTGCCTTGGCGCCGTATCAAGCCACGATCGTCCAGATAACCGTTGATGATCTGCAAAATCCTGCCCGCCAGTTCATGTTTTTCTAGCAGGCGGCGGAAGTTCAGGATCGTGGTTTCATCGGGAATTCGATCCAGATGTAGGCCGGAAAACTGGCGCAGGATCGTGGTCTCATACAGTGCCTCTTCCATCGCCGGATCGCTGGAGCCGAACCAGTTCGGCATCAGATGAACCCGCAGCATCGCCATCAACGGATACGCTGGATGACCGACTTCGCCCTTCGGATAATGCGGTTCGATCAAGGCAATCAAGCCCTTCTAGGTCACGACCTGATCCATTTCAATCAGGAAGCGCTCGCGGCGGGTCTGCTTACGTTTGCCGGCGTACTAGGCATCAGCGAAGGACATCTGTTTCATGGGGTAAAACCGTCATGTTCGTTATTTCACCAGAGCTGGAAGTCTTTTTCAGAGTTCTCTTAAGTATGCCATTAACGGAGCAAAGACCTTGCCTGACAGACATGTAATGTTAACGGCAGCTTTCTGACAGGTATCATTAGCTACTATCTAGTCACCAGTGAATTAGAGCTCGTAGAATCATGAAAACATTGAATGCAGTCATCGCTATTTCGATATTGGTAGTTTCATCCTTTGCCATGGCTGAAGGCGGAGGAGATCGTGTTTATGGTCGGATGATGCAAGAAAATCAACAGGCGATGGAGCAATACGCTCTCAAAAATAGTAAAGCCATACCTGAGATTGTTCATTATGAATATGGTATGAACCTGGATGTTCAGAAGGTAGTTAGTGTCACCCAAGCCAACAAATCCTGTGACGTTGCGCCTTCGCGCATGACCTATGAGGACTCTGCTGGCAAACTCAATACCTTGGAGTACATAGTTATGGGTACCAAATGCCAGCACGGAGGCTAGTCCAAAGGAGCCATGTCTGCGTCATATTATTTGGTTTGATTGTTTAATCGCGCTTACGGCTAGCTGACATAAAAGTAATTTTCAGGCCGCACTTGAGTTATCTTTTGTATGGAGTCATGTCTGCCGGCGCGTAGAAGAAACTCTCACGTGCCGGAGGGTTTTTATAACGATAAAATATTTCATAAAGAAACTCTGCCAAGCTATAGCCTGGAGTGTTACATGAATAATAAAAACTTTTATGGTCTTCCCCTCATTGCCCTTGGCATGAGTATGGGGCAGTTTGCAGTGGCCGTTGAGCAAAAACCAGAGGGGTTCATTGAAGGGAGCAACTTTAACATTCTCAACCGCAATCTCTACTTCAATCGCGACTTTCGCAACGGTCAGTCCAGTCGAACTATCTTTGCATATTGTGTTGAAAGTAGAGCTTTTCGTCGCCATACCGAGATGCCACGATCTTGGAATTTAGAACCAGCTGGCCTAAAAGTTTAGCCTGCTCGACCGTCTCGCCTTTATCCAAGGCGTAAACGTCGTACAGCACCTCTCCGACAGGGAAGTCAGTCAGCTTTATCCGAAAGTCATCCTGCATTGTCACCCCGTTGAAGCGAGCAACAGCTGCCGGCCGTGGCTTAAAAATAAGTTGATAAGGCGCCCTTGGCGCAGCCACTTTAGAGCCATCGATGTTAATGCCGGCCAGGTGCTCAACGGTCAAGTGACCAGGATCTGAATCTCTAGCCCCAAAACGTATGGCTGCCCATTCAAAGAAACCGGCTAGTAAGCGCGTCGCAAAAGAGGTTGCGGGTGGAATGATGTTGCTGAAAGTCTTTTCGAAGAAGTTGTATCCCTCTTGGCCGTCGATGGAGTTCATAACCTGTAGATTGACCGACGGGTGATTATCGTCAATGAAAAACTTCAAAGCTAAGGCCGGCACAGAGTGCGTATCCGTCGGCTTAGTCGCCACCGAAAGACGGCCGGTCACGCAGTCGGCGCCACTTTGGAAGATGCCGGTATAGCGACTCGCCACTCCACGGTTTGCCACAAACCGGAAGCGCGCCTCTGCACCAAATGCATGCACCAATTTGCGCCGCCCTTGCTCCAGCTCATCGCCTTGCGCAGTCAGCGACTTAACCGTAAAACTCGGCATTGCCAAGGTTAAGGTATCGCCGATGCCTGGCGCAGTCAGCGCTGGGAGTTCAGAGCCGTAGAGGGAAGGCACAATCTTGTTTTTCCAGATGAAGTCCTCCTTTTGACACGCCGATTGAGGTCGCGCTACGGCATCCCCAGTGATTGATAATGGCTGAACGCTGGGGGGTTGGCAGCCCGTCGTCGTGAATACAAAAAAGGCGGATAAGAGCGTACTTGCTTTGATCAACGGCATCGTCTGACTCCGAGTATTCCCTACCGATGTATGCACAATAACCACGATCTCCGTATAGCGCGGCAGATTGGGGTCTTCGGTTCTGCTTCATCGAGCAGCGCCGGTACCTCGGCCCCTCGATATAGCCGTATACGGTGCCATCGCGCCGCCAGCCACCTGACGCTTGATCTCGAGAAAGTCTGCTCCGGCACGGTAAGCGCTCGTAGCCGACCCGCGGCGAAGGCTGTGGCTGTGCTCATCTCCCGTAGCCTTGCCTCTCAGGCTCGTGTCGCCTGGGTGGTATTAACGCTATCCCCATGCAGCGCAGCATTACCGACTAAATCCCTACTGCTAATGAGCAGAAATAAAGGTCGCTGCTCAGTCCGAGCTGCCTCTCACCAGCACGTAATGTCGTGGGCTGCTATCAGTGTATGGCCGAAGCAGACCGTTCTTCGAGATTAACTTATCAGCGATAGTTGTCCTTGAGGGCGTTGTGTATCGCGGTCGCCGCAGTCGCCGCATGGGCGACTCCAACACTCATCTGATTGAGCGCGTTGACTACATCGCCCGCCGCGTACAACCCTAGGACTGACGTGCGCTGGTCGGTGTCCACCACCAACTCGCCATCGCTCTCAAAAGTTACGCCGAGGCTTTTGGCCAATTCGGTCCGTGCGTTGGAGCCAAGCATCGGGTATAGGGTGTCGAAACTGAGTTCGTCGCCGTTAGCCAAGCGTAGCGCCACACGATGCCCTTTGATCTTGCGGATTTGCTCGATCGGTTCCTCGATGAGACGGACGCCTGCCTGTGCAATTTTGAGACGTTCGTCGTTGTCTAGTTCTCTGCCGCCCGGTTGCACAATAAGTGTGAGCTGGCGGGTGTAGGTACGGAGAAATAGCGCATGCTTGAAACCTTCCTCGGCGGAGGCGAGAAGAGCAATGTCCTGGTCGATGACATCGTATCCGTCGCAAATCGGGCACCAACGCACATAGCCACCGAGAGTGGCCTCACGTAGATTGGGTATCTCAGGAGGCTTATCAATAACGCCGGTGGCAAGAATCACAGTTGACGCAACAACGCGGTCATCGTCGATGTCGGCGATGAAGTCGTCTCCTCGCTTTGATAGTGCTTTCACGGTGGCTCGTCGGACATAAACATTGTAGCGCTCTGCCTGATTGCGCAGCCGAGCCAACAACTCGGCGCCCGAAACACCTTGAGGAAAACCGGGATAGTTGTGCGTGATCGGGATCAGCTCCGCACGGCTCTGGCCGGCATCAACCAGGAGAACCTGTCGGCGATAGCGCGCCAAATAGATAGCCGCCGTCAGCCCGGCAGGGCCTGCACCGACGATAAGGCAATCCACCACATGATATTGAGCCTGCTTGCTTGTCATCCGGCTTTCCTTCTATTGCCGACGCTGCCGGAGCCAGAGTCATTTGGCAGTGAATTGAGGCGCCCAGTTCTAACTCCAAAAACTACTGTTTCAGGCGGTCAGACCACCGGCCAACTTGGTATCTATCATTCATTTACCGAGCTGAAACGCTGTCTAAGTCACTGCGTAGCGTTGTCCGAAACTGATAATTAACGGTGTTGGCCTCGGCAGACGCAAGCATCTCGCCGTCTCGCGCCACGACCACGAACGGGTCGCCGGACGACTGTAAAACCGTCGTTTCCGGCAACCGATTAGTCATTTTTGACCGCGTACGATCACTTTGGCGTAAGCGCAGCCTCGGTCCCTCTAAAGTTGGCCATTTTCGAGACGCCCAGCCAGCGTACTTGCGCGGCGCCCCGATCAGACCGTATCTGGCGGTACCAAAGCGCGGAGCGGTCATATCCAACACATTGCACGGGGTATAATCGCTCCGCCGACCACGCGGCTCATCCGCGCCACGAGCAGGACAATACCGGCCATCATGCAGTTATCGAAATTAGCTCGAACAGAACGCTTTGGCCCATGTTCTGGTCTCGCAATGTCTCTACTGCTCTCAAACGATTTTGCTTCTCAACGCGCAGTGACAGAGGAAGAAGATCATCTCGGACTCAAATAGTGCCTTTGCTTGCAGGTCTTTGGCCTATCTCGAATGGTTTTGGAAATCCATGGACCAAGCGCAGCATAGTTTTCGTCCAGTACCAGTTCACCGTGATATGCGCCGGCAGCGAATTACCGTCCAAACCGGCGCGGTTATTTCCTTCAAAGATACGGCGCACAGATCGACTTCGGCATCACCATAGTCATGGCTTTTTATTCGCTTTAATCCACTGATCGAATACGGCGATTTCCTTCTTCTGTGCGGCAATTATGTCCTTGGCCATACGGAGCATCTCTGGATTTTTTCCGTTCTGGAGTTCGGCTTGCGCCATCTCGACTGCCATTTGGTGGTGCATGCGCATGTTGGCCGCGAAGTCATAATCCACGTCACCAGTCATGGACATGCCGCCCATTTGTTTCATCATCTTCGAATGATCCTTCTGCTCGGAAGGCATCTGCATCGCTTCGCTTTTCGTGGGTTCTGCGGCATTAGTCCACGTCGGCGCTGCTGCCATTACCGCGACAGCCATCGCTACCACCCTCATCGACAAAGTGAACCGGCTAGAGCTGTTGTGCTTGATATGCTGTGACATTGTGAATCTCCTATTAGCGCCGAAGGGTTGGCACATGCATGCCATGGCCCCCGAACACGGAAATTGCTATTTCTGTACTGCATGGGGCTTGACTAACTCTGTTCGCCAGCCATTTTTCGGCAGATCTCTGCGCATTCACGGCAGGCCCTGACGCAATCTTCCATACCACCGACCTGTTCGCAGCTCTTCACGCAAGCATCACAGATCTCGGCGCAAACCCCACAAACGTGGTGGTGAAAGGTGGAACCACTCAACAAGAAATTGGCCGACGTCTGACAGATCTCGGCGCAGTTGATCATTAGGCGAAAATGTTCGGCCTCAAGGTGTTTACCCCCCGCCTCAAGGCAATGGGTCATCGCTGTATTCAGACAGGTTTTGTGGCAGTCGCTACACGCCTCAACGCAAGGCCGCAGGTATTGGTGAGTGTTTCTGTGAGAGGTAACCGGGGTGTCGCTCATAGCTATGTTCTCCATTGCATCCAAGGAAAGACAACACTAGCAGTGGTGCTGAGACCAGCGGCATTCGATAATTTCTATTAAAAACAACTGATCATTTCAGACTGATCGCGGATGAGTGATACTGCAGACAAGCACCAAGCGTAACGCGAGCAAGATGCTGTTAAATAGCATTCAAGTAAGTGCATACCCAAGGGCCAAGGGCTCATATTTCACCCTAGACCACGCTCGGCGGACAGTCGACTGAAATTAAAATTACATTTCTGTCAGCTCTTGGTTGGTTAACACTTCGTTGCGAATTGAGTTTAGTACCGAACGTCACCTAATAACGGTCGAAACACAAATTATAGGCGCGCTGTTAAGCATGCCATTAATTGAGTAAAGACCTTGCCTGACAGATATGTAATGTTAACGGCAGCTTTCTGACAGGTATCATTAGCTACTCTCTAACCATCAGTGAATTAGAGTTAGGAGAGGGTCATGAAATCATTGAAGGCAGTCATCGCTATTGCGGTATTGGCAGTTTCGTCCTTTGCCATAGCTGAGGGTGGAGGGGATCGCGTCTTTGGTCGGATGATGCAAGAAAATCAGCAGGCGATGGAGCAATATGCCATCAAAAATGGTAAGGCCATACCTGAGGTTGTTCATTACCAGTATGGTTTGAACCTTGATATCGCAAAAGTTATCAGTATGACCCCAACCACAGGATCTAGATACTGTGGGTTGGCCCCTTCGCGTATGACCTACGAAGACTCGAGTGGCAAGTTGAATACCCTCGAGTACCAAGTGCTGGTCAGTAATTGCCCTCATGGTGGCTGATCGCTTACGGTCCAAGTGCATTAGAGAAACTAAGGTTTATTTATGGAGCACCAAGTGGATAATTACATTCCGCTGACAAAAAAGTAATTTTTAGGTCATGCTAGCGTTATTTTAGATGTGAAACTATGCTGCTGCACGCAGGGTGTTCACCTGCATGCTTATAATCATAAATATTTCACATTAAAACTCTGCCAAGCAAAAGCCTGGGGTATTACATGAATAATAATAATAACTTTTATGGTCTTTCCCTCATTGCCCTTGGCATGAGTCTGGGGCAGGTTGCAGTGGCCGTTGAGCAAAAGCCAGAGGGGTTCATTGAGGGGAGCAGTTTTAACATTCTCAACCGAAATCTCTACTTCAATCGCGACTTTCGCAACGGTCAGTCCAGTCGAACGGGGAACGGTTACTCCGAAGAGTGGGCTCACGGAATTATCGGACGTTTTGAGTCAGGCTTCACACAGGGCACTGTGGGCTTCGGCATTGATGCATTCGCAATGCAGGGGATCAAGCTTGACTCGGGTGATGGCCGTTCTGGAGCCGGTGGCACAGTAGACATCATGCCCTACAACAGCAAGGGTCAGCCTGAGGATACCTATTCAAAAGTCGGTGGAGCAGCCAAGCTTCGCTTGCTAGATACGGTCGTCAAGGTTGGGGACGTATTTCCTTCCACGCCTGTTGTGGCGTATGGGGACTCACGACTGCTGCCTGAGAGCTTTCGTGGCGCCACGTTTGCCAACACCAGCATTGAAGGCCTGACCTTGCAGGGTGGTCGCCTGCATGCGATGAGCCAACCGAATTCAAGCAGCATGCGCGATGGTTTCGCTACGTTCTATGCAGGATCTGTAGACGCGCCTTGGATCGCCTACTTGGGTGGCGATTACACCGTTAACGAACATATCGGTGTGAGTCTCTATACCAGCCGCTTCAAAGATGTGTGGAACCAGTATTACGCTGGCACCACGTTAAGCTACCCACTTTCCGAGACTGTCGCGCTGATTGGTGGCCTGAACTACTACCGAGCAGTCGACGAGGGAAAAAAACTGCTGGGCAGCTTCGATAACAACATCTGGAGCGGTAAGACCGGTATCCAGTTTGGTGCCCACACGCTGACCGTTGGCTACCAGCGCAGCAATGGGGATGACGATTTTGATTACCTGCGCCAATCTGATTCTATTTTCCTGGATAACTCTATCCAATACAGCGACTTCAACTCCCCGAAAGAGCAATCCTTGCAGCTACGCTATGACTTGAATATGCAGTCCTTTGGCATTCCTGGCCTGAGCTTCATGACTCGTTACGCGAAGGGCTGGGATGCTGACTACTCGAATGCGAACAGCGTCTATATGCGCCGAGGAGCTGATGGCGCTCCACTGCAGGACCAGAAGCGTTGGGAGCGAGACATCGAGGCTAAGTACATCATTCAAGCCGGCTCCCTGAAAGACATGTCCTTCCGTGTGCGCCAAGCGACGACTCGGGCTACCGCCTTCGAATCAGATTTGGATGAGATTCGTCTGATTGTGGAGTACCCGCTGCAAATTCTCTAAATCGAGCATTAGCTACCTAGCTCACCAGGTACAACCCGTCTCTTTGTTACTCCTTTGGTTGGGAGGCGGCTTAGGCGCCCTTGTGGCGCCTTTTTTTATGGTGCGCCAGGCATGGCGCGTTGCGCGCAAGCGCAACCAGTTTGGCTGTGGTGGCCACACTGGTGACTTGGAGGTGAAAGTCCTCTACACACCCGGCAAGGGGAAGTGTTAGCCAGAGGCAAGGGTGTCGCGGGTGACCGCGAATCTGAAGGAAGCCCGAGGCAAAATGCTGGCCTGACGAACAGGAAGCGGATTAGGCGGCACAGCGGGGTAAGGTAGCCATAATTGCCCAAGCCCAATACTTGCACGGAGCGCTGTGACGTAAATCCGACAGGCATAAGCAGGAAGGTCGCGCGAATTACCCTGGGAGATCTGTTTAGCCTGCCATGTGCTACCGGCATCGCGAGATGACGGGATGGGCGACAGAAGTCAACAGAGGCCGTAGTAGCTGCTCGAAACCGGAGCAATGAAGGGCTGAACCTGCCATGAGTGGATAGTCGGGTGTGATCTCTGCAGAGCGTAAAGCAGAAACTCCGCGTAGCGGGGGTCGAGACCATCAGGAGGTAGGAGCCGGAAGCTCCGAGGGCCGGTCTGGGCGCTTAGATACCGCAGGCGACACATCAACGGAACCAAACTCGCTGACGCTGTTTGTCAGTAGGCAGGAAGCGTTGTGCACCAGCCGATCCAAAATGGCATCGGCCAAGGTCGGATCGACGATAAGCTCATGCCATTTGTCCACCGGCATAGAGCGGTCATCCAGCAACTCCAGCATGTCGCGCCGTTGCTCGGCGGTAAGCGGCACAAGCCCCCAGTCGAGGATCAGCAGATCGGTCTTGGCGTAGCTGTCCATCAGTTTCGCGAAGAGGTCTTCCAGCAGGTGTGGCAGGCGCAGGTAGCGCACTCTGTAGCCGTTGTACCCACGCCCTTGGAGTCGCCATGATCAGGTTCAGCCCAACGCACTGCCACCAGCGTCGATCTCTATCAGCCGTGTTTTGACGCAGTTCCGATAGAGTTCGATCACCGATTGATTATAAAGGTCGCCCCCTGCCAGACCAAAAAATCAGACTGCTGGATGACGTTGCACAAACAATCATGGGGCGTGCAGTGGCGGACACAATCACTTCATGGCCTGCTTCCTTCCGAGGGTATGGATTCAACCGCGAGGCGTCGTCGGCGCATCAATCGGTAAGCTGCCGGGATGACAAATAGGGACAGTAAGGGCGCGGTAACCATACCACCGACCATGGGCGCAGCGATGCGGCTCATTATTTCGCTACCGGAACCGCTGCCCAATAGGATCGGTAATAGGCCAGCAATGATGACCGCCACCGTCATGGCCTTGGGTCGAACCCGCTGCACGGCTCCTTCGCTAATTGCTGCTATTAGCCCTCGCTCGGTACTGTCGCCGGCCTCTACACGTTCGGCCCAGGCGTTTTTCAAGTAGAGCAGCATGATCACGCCGAATTCGGCAGACACACCCGCCAGAGCAATGAATCCGACGCCGGTAGCCACCGACAGGCTAAAGCCGAGTAGGTAGAGGAACCATGCCCCACCAGTAAGGGCGAACGGCAAGGTGGCCATGATCAGCAAAGCCTCGTCGAATCGGGAAAACGTCAGGTACAGCAGCACGAAAATGATCATCAGCGTGGCCGGCACTACCAGCTTGAGCCGTGCGTTGGCTCGTTCAAGAAACTCGAACTGCCCCGAGTAACTCAGGCTCATGCCTGGCTGCAGCTTGACCTGCTCATTGACAACACGACGCAGATCGGCAACCACTGAGGCAATGTCCCGGCCACGTACGTCGATATACACCCACCCGGAAGGTCGGGCGTTCTCGCTCTTGAGCATCGGCGGGCCTTCACTGACCTTGACCTTCGCCACCGTGCCAAGGGTGATCTGGCTCCCTAGCGGAGTGTAGATCGGCAGTTGCTCTAGGGCGCCAAGCGAATCACGCCACTCTCGGGGATAGCGCACATTGATCGGAAAACGGGCGAGCCCTTCAATGGTCTCGCCAACATTCTCACCACCAATAGCACCGGCGACGATCGACTGCACATCAGCGATATTCAACCCGTAGCGGGCAGCGGCTTTGCGGTCGATATCCACATCGATGTAGCGGCCGCCCGTCAATCGTTCAGCCAGAGCCGAACTGACCCCGGGCACGTTTTTGGCTACGCGCTCGACCGCCTGAGTCGCCGCGTCGATTTCCGTCAAGTTTGTGCCGGCAATTTTCACTCCAATCGGACTCTTGATCCCAGTGGCGAGCATGTCCATGCGGTTGCGGATCGGTGGTATCCAAATATTAGTCAGCCCAGGGACGCGCACCACTCGATCCAACTCTTCCACCAATTTTTCCTGGGTCATACCAGGACGCCACTGTTCGCGTGGTTTGAACTGGATAGTGGTCTCGAACATCTCCAGCGGCGCCGGGTCGGTAGCGGTTTCGGCACGACCAGCCTTACCAAAAACGTGTTCGACTTCGGGTACCGTCTTGATCAAGCGGTCGGTCTGTTGCAGCAGCTGCGCCGCTTTCTGTGCCGACAACCCCGGCAGAGCCGAAGGCATATAGAGCAAATCGCCCTCGTCCATTGCAGGAAGGAACTCGCCACCCAAACGAGAGATCGGCCACAACGCGCTGAGGAAAACCATTAACGCGATTAATAGGGTGACTTTGGGTCGATGTAACACCGCATCAAGGGCCGGCTGATAGATCCTGATCAACCAGCGGTTTAGCGGGTTCTGGTCCTCTTTGGGGATCCGACCACGAATCCAGTAACCCATCAGTACCGGCACCAGGGTTACCGAGAGTCCGGCCGCCGCCGCCATGGCATAGGTCTTGGTGAAGGCCAATGGACCAAACAGACGACCCTCTTGAGCCTCCAGGGTGAACACCGGGATGAACGATAGGGTGATGATCAGCAGGCAGAAAAACAGCGCCGGCCCCACCTCCGCCGCCGCTTCGGTTATCACATGCCAGTGACGTTCGCCCTTCAACTCCTCCCCAGGATGGGCCACATGCCAAGCCTCGATCTTCTTGTGAGCGTTCTCGATCATTACCACGGCGGCGTCGACCATGGCGCCGATGGCAATAGCAATCCCGCCAAGGGACATGATGTTGGCGTTGATTCCTTGATGCCGCATGACGATGAAGGCAATGAGCACCCCCACCGGCAAAGAGATAATGGCCACTAGGGATGAACGTAGGTGCCAGAGAAATATCCCACAGACCAACGCGACGACCATGAACTCCTCAAGCAGTTTGTAGCTGAGGTTTTCCACTGCGCGGTCGATCAGTTTGCTGCGGTCGTAGGTGGTGACGATTTCCACCCCGGCCGGCAGACTGCTTTTCAGGTCGTCCAGTTTGGCCTTGACCGCCGCAATGGTTTCGCGAGCGTTCTTGCCGCTGCGCAGAATCACCACGCCGCCGACGGTTTCGCCTTCGCCGTCGAGTTCAGTGATGCCGCGGCGCATCTCCGGCCCCAGCTGGATCGTCGCCACGTCGCCTAGGGACACTGGCACCCCGCCAGCACCGAGCTTGAGCGGAATGGCACGAAAGTCATTCAGCGTCTTCAGGTATCCGGAGGCGCGCACCATGAACTCGGTCTCCGCCATCTCCAGCAACGCACCACCGGTTTCCTGATTGGCCTTGCCAATAGCGTCGGTTACCTCAGCCTGAGTGATACCGAGGCTGGCCAGCTTGAGTGGATCGAGTTGGACCTGATACTGCTTGACCATGCCACCCACGGTGGCCACCTCCGCAACGTTGGGCAGGGTCTTGAGTTCGAACTTGAGGAACCAGTCCTGCAAGGCGCGCAGTTGCGCCAGGTCGTGTCCGCCACTGCGGTCCACTAGTGCGTACTGATAGATCCAGCCCACGCCTGTGGCGTCTGGCCCCAAGGACGGTTTGGCGGAAGTCGGCAGTCGGCTTTGGACCTGACTCAAGTATTCCAGCACCCGGGAGCGGGCCCAATACAAATCGGTACCGTCTTCGAACAGCACGTAAACGAAGCTGTCGCCGAAAAAGGAATAGCCGCGTACGGTCTTGGCCCCTGGCACCGAGAGCATGGTGGTGGCCAACGGGTAGGTCACCTGGTTCTCAACGATCTGCGGCGCTTGTCCCGCATAAGGGGTGCGGATGATTACCTGAGCATCGGAGAGATCCGGAAGTGCATCGATCGGCGTGCTCTGAACCGACCAGACGCCCCAGACCGTGACGAAGATCGTCGCCAGCAGCACTAGAAATCGGTTGGCCACTGACCAGCGAATCAGGGCGGCGATCATGGCTGACCCCTTAGTTTTTCCAGGCGTTCAATGCGTAAACCATCATCGGTTTGGCTAACCGATACCCTAACCTTGTCTCCCGTCTTGAGACCTTGAACGAGAGCAGGGTCAGTCAATGGGAAGGTCATGGTCATACCAGGCATGCCCAGCGTCTTGAACGGACCAAGGGCGATTGTTACGTCTTGGTTATTGATCTCGACGATCTGCCCATCCGCCTCATGAAAGCTGGAGGCTGCTGCGCTGGGTGGTGACATTTCCAGCGTGCTCGCAACAATGCCCTTGAGACTGGCCTCAGAGTCGAGCAGGAACTGTCCAGAGCTGACTACCTGCTGACCTTCTTCCAACCCCTTCAATACCACCGTTTTGCCTTCGTTTTCCTGCCCGAGTTGCACTTCTAGGGGGCGGTAGCGACCCGCGTCTTCGGCGAGCATCACCAGGACGCGTCGGCCGGTGCGAATGATTGCCTCGCTCGGCACCCACAGCACGCTTTGTTCGGTAGAGCGTTTTAGGTGCACCTGGGCCGTCATGCCCGGCCTGAGTCGCCCATCAGGGTTGGGCAGTTCGACCCGGACACGCACAGTTCGGCTGTCGGGGTTGGTTTCGGGCAGAATCGCACTGACTGTGCCCTTGAGCACTGTTCCCGGAAAGGCTGGCAAACGTGCTTCTACCGCTTGCCCCATGATGATCGATCCAGTCTCCGACTCTGGTACGGCCACTGCCAGCCAGACGCTGCTCAATCCATTGACTCGAGCCAGAGTCTCGCCGGCCGCCACGGTCATACCCGAGCGTACATCCAACTCTTGCAGTACACCGCTAATGGGGCTGGTGAGCGTCAGGACCGGCTGGGTCTTGCCGCTTCGCTCCACTTGAGCAATCAGCGGTGCTGGCATCCCGGTCAAGCGCAAGCGCTGGCGTGCTGCCGCCAGCAAGTCGGCATCGCCACTGCGTTTGAGTGCGAGAAACTCTTCCTGAGCAGCGGCCCATTCCGGTACCAGGATATCGGCCAAAGCCGCATGGGCTTTGAGCACATCGCCTGGAGCACGGGCGTACACTCGCTCCACAAAGCCAGCAGTACGCGATTGAATCACTGCAACATCCCGCTCGTTGAATGCCAACACACCGACCACGTCCAAGTTGGAAGTAAGCACGCCGCGAGTGACTGTGGCCACTCGCAAACCGAGATTCTGGGTCAGGCTGGGGTCGATACTGATGGCCGCACTGTCCGCTGCAGCATCCGCGTAGCGGGGCTTCAACTCCATATCCATAAAGGGAGACTTGCCTGGTTTATCGAACTTCTGCTGCGGGGACATCGGGTCGTACCAATACAGTACTTTGCGTTCGTCTTGGGCTTTAGGGGCCTGTTCGGCTGCGCTATCAGGCATGCGCTGTTGAGCGAACCAGTAACCGCCGGCAGCGCCCAAGGTAATCGAGAGACCTGCCAGCAAAGCCCCTTTCCAGATTCGAGTACTCATTGATTGGTGTCCCCATAGGCGAAATACAGGCGAGCACTGGTGAGGGCTCGCTGTTCTTCGAAGTCGATCTGTTTGAGGCGGGCCTCGATGAGTTCACGTCGGGCAGTGATGACAGGTGCCAGGTCGCTTTTACCGGCCCGGTAGCTGGCCATGGTCATCCCGACTTTTTCCTTGGCCAGGGGTAACAGACTGTCCTGGCTGCGGTACACGGCACGGTTCAGACGCTCGTATTCGGCCAGATCGTCCTCCAGTTGCTGGGTGTGTTCACGTACGAGAGCTTCGCGCTCGGCCTCCAACTGATTCAGTTCAGCGTGTTTGGCGGCGATCTTCGGGTTCTGTCGGGACTCGGGGAACAGTGGCAAGTCGAACGTGAACTGCACGCTGACCATGTCGCCGAACTGACGGTTGCGGCGCTGGTAATCAAGCTCCCAACTCCAGTCGGACTGCTTTTCGGACTCTGCTTCACGGACCTTGGCCTGCGCTTCGCGAGTCATTGGCGCGTATGCCGCCAATGCGGGGTGATATTGCAGCTTATGGGAATAACCTGAGGTATCGATGGGCCACTCGGGCAAGCTGCCGACGGGCTGGTCATTGGCCGCTGGGCCAATCCAGCGTTTGAGGGCCGCTCGGGCTTGCGCACGCAGGCGAATTAACTCGTCCTGTTGTTCCGCCAACTGAGCCGCCTCCTGTTTCGGCGTTACTGCATCGGCAGGTTGGGCACGACCACCGGCGATCTGCGCCCGGACGGTATCGGCCAACAGACGGTTCTCCCGGTAAAAATCCTGAAACAGCACCTCTTTACGCTCGACGGAGTAGCTGCTGATCCAGGCCAATGCCGTGGCCTGACGAACGTTCAGCCGCTCGACACGGCCTTCGGCCGCGGCTCGATCTACGGCCGCCTCGGCAACTTCGATACGCGCCCTACGCTTGTCACGATTGGGCACCTCCTGCATGACGCCGACCATCTGCATGGTCATACCGTCCTGCTCGAGGCGCCAGCGGTCAGGGCCACCGATGGGATAGTCTTGTATGCCCAGCAGGAGCTTCGGGTCGGGTAGTTCTCCAGCTGGAATGGCGGCGCTGCTGGCCGCTTGCAGTTTGGCCGCTTGGGCGGTCAGCGATGGTGCATTGTTTTCAGCCAACCGTAAGGCTTCGTCGAGTGTCAGGGGTGCAGCAAGGCTTGGCAATGCCAGCACGCTTGCCGCCAGGGCAGCCACGAGGGGCCAACCGGTGCAGTAGCACTTGGGATTCATGTTCACGATTCCTGTGATGATCCACTGCGCGTGTCTTGGGCTCGCGCGCAGATATGCCATCCCGCGCCAGGGCGGGATGAGGCTCAGTGGGGTACAGGAATCAAGCGCGAGGCGGTCGCCACACCCCGGAGGGAGCCTGAGTAGACAGGGAGTCGCTGAAGATTGTTAGTATTTGCGGACTGGACAAACGGGTGGCAGGTTTCCCCAACAACACTTGTAGCAGACTGGCGCTCCTGCATTCCTGACCAGGTTTGCAGGGTTTGCCATGATCGGCGGAGCTGCTCATATCACCGCAACAGTCCTGGTTCATATCATCCATCATGGTCATACCCGTCGTGTTCGTCGGGCAAGGTTCTGTCGGTGACTGAATGCCCGCCATCCCGCTCAGGGGAAGCGCCAAGCTGATCAGAAAAATGAGGAACAACCGCAGATAGCGTTTCATGCGAGGAAGTTTAGTCGCTGGCGACGGGCGATACCATTACGAATCTGTCAGGTAGAACCAGCAGCAACGGCGCTCCTTAATTTAGCGGCCTGTCTATACGCATGCTGATAGGTCAGGCTTCGTAAATGATTGTCTCGTGAGTCGGTAATGCCACGATAAGGATCACCGAAATGGGTAGAACCAGTGGACCGTGCCGAGAACAGCGCTCAACAACAGATAGATACCCGCCAAACACCTACTATCCTACCGCCTATAAGTTTGTTGAGCAGATAGCTCAATATGAGCTCGCCGCAACAGAATCACTGGACGCTGTAGATACACTTGCGGACGACAGCCAAGGAAACTGGAATATGTCCGAGACAATAGCTACACATAGCATTCCCCGTACGGTCTGGGCGCTAGGTTTCGTCAGCCTGTTCATGGACTTTTCTTCAGAAATGGTTCATAGCTTGCTGCCTATCTTTCTGGTGGGCACTCTAGGCATCAGCATAATCACTCTGGGTCTGATCGAGGGCATTGCGGAGGCGACGGCCCTGATAGTGAAAGTGTTTTCAGGGGCGATCAGCGACTACGTCGGTCGTCTCAAGGGCTTGCTGCTGGTTGGCTAGGGTCTTGCGGCACTCACCAAGCCGCTCTTTCCATTGGCTCACTCTGCAGAAATGGTGTTCACCGCACGCTTTCTGGATCGGATCGGCAAAGGTATTCGCGGCGCTCCACGTGATGCCCTGGTCGCTGATGTATCGCCACCGCATATCCGTCGCTTGCTTCGTCTTACGTCAATCCATGGATACGATAGGGGCCTTCCTCGGGCCAGCAGTAGCCATCCGCCTGATGTATGCTTTCAGTGAAAACATTCCACTGGTGTTATGGATCGCGGTGATACCGGCGTTGGTAGCGGTCAGTCTGATTTTTATTGGCGTCGATGAGTCCGAACACGAGCATTCAGCTCAGCGCTTTCGTTCACCCTGGCACGTTTTAGTGAGGCCTTCCTGGGCTTGCGCGCTCAGCAAGCAGGGTTGTCTGCAACCTGGGTGCCGATAGTAATGGTGGTGATGGCCTTGTTCTACACGCTCTCGGCCTACCCTGTGGGGAAGCTCTCTGACCGTGTAAGTCGCACAAGTCTCCTCAGGGTCGGGTTGATATTGCTGATCTTGTCCGATCTGGTTCTAGCCAGTGCCGAGTCCGTCTCAATGTTGATACTCGGCGTCGCCCTATGGGGACTTCATATGGGATTTAGTCAGGGGCTACTGGCTGCGCTTGTCGCTGACACGACACCGGCAGAATTGAAAGGAACCGCTTTCGGGATTTTCAACCTGGTGAGTGGTGTATCCATGTTGCTGGCAAGCGGGATTGCGGGGTTATTTTGGCAAACGTATGGCTCAGCAATGACATTTTATGCCGGCGCGGTTTTTTCTGCGATAGCGCTCATACTGCTGATAGCACAACGTAGCAAGAGCACACATCGCTTGCATGATCACGGGCAGTGATCATGCAAGAATCAAGGAAAGTTTGAAACTTAGTTTGCCATGTACTCGGCAATCACTTGGTCAGTACCTGCTTTGCTCAGGCCGATGACCTGATAAACATCCTGCTTCCCACCGACCTCCATGCCAGGCGAGCCTGCCGGCATGCCCGGCACAGCTATCCCGATAAGGTCGTCGCGTTTGCTCAAAGCAACTATTTGCTCGGCAGGCACGTGGCCTTCAACAAACTTGCCGTTGATCACCGCGGTGTGGCATGACGAGAGACGCGGAGCAACACCCAGGCCCTGCTTGACCGCGCTCATGTTGGTTTCTACATGATCAACGACGGTGAAGCCGTTAGCTTCAAGGTGCTGCATCCACTTCTTGCAGCATCCACAGTTAGCGTCACGATGGACGTCGATCGTCATCGATTCTGCTGCATGACCAGCGGAACTGATAAACAGAGCCGCGAATGCAGCGAGGCGAAGTGCCCGGCCAGGACGAAGAAAGTTATTTCGCATGGGTATGCTCCTTCCCATCAGCATGGGTATGAGTTTTTGGCTGATCCGCAGGAGCATCTGCACCCTCAGTATGAGCATGCTCAGTACTTTCATCCTGAGAGGGTGCTGCGTCTTCATCATGAAGATGCGCACTATTTTTGTCGTCATGATGATCGTCGGACTCAGCTACTTCTTCAGCGCCGCCTGCATCATGATGTCCAGCGGCAGCCTCTTTTTGACCGTCATGCTGTCCTTCATGGTTATGCATTTTGGTCTCGCCGCCACCGTGTTGGTGGCCATCGCTGCTTGCTGTCAGGGCCTTATATTGCTCTGCATCCAAGGCGGGAAGCTGCTGAAGAAAAGCAACCATCCCCCAGATGTAGGGGTCGGCCATGCTTTTGCCCCAGGCTGGCATGCCTGTGGACTTGATACCGTGCTTGATGATCCAGAAGGCGGCAGCTGGATTTCCATCAACGCCCAGTTTTGAAAGATTTGGAGGTGCCGGGTAAAGGCTTTTACTCAACTCGGTTCCAGCGACACTCGGAGCGAGGTGGCAGCCAATGCACATTGAGTTGTAATTGCCTGCACCTGCACGAATGAGAGCTTCATCGCTTAGGCTCTGTACGTAAACCCAAGAAATACGATTTTCTGTAAAATACACCGCCATTAAAGCCAGGAGGCCAAGATGGCAAAGCGGTATGAACTCCCCGACGCAGCCTGGGATCTGGTTGCAGATATCTTCACCAAAAATCAGCGCACCGGGCGCCCTCGGGCCGATGATCGCCTGATGCTAAACGGTATTCTCTGGGTGCTTTGCTCTGGCGCAGCCTGGCGAGACATGCCCGAACGATTCGGCCCTTGGTCAACGATCTATCAACGGTTCCGAGGATGGCGTGATTGCGGAGCTTTTGATCAGATGCTCAAGCGTCTTCATATCCGATTGAATGAGCAGGGTTTGATTGACTTGGAAACATGGATGATCGACTCCACTGCCGTACGAGCAACCCGGGCCTCATCAGGTGCCGGGAAAAAAGGGGATTTGAAGAACCGCAAGACCACGCGCTCGGGCGCAGCCGGGGTGGCCTGACGACCAAGATTCACATGCTGTGCGACGCCAATGGTGTGCCTCTGCGTTTCCTGTTGTCAGGCGGACAAGCCAGCGATATAGCCTATGCCCAACCGCTACTCGATCAGGCTTGCATACCCAGCCTGCGCGGTCGCCCACGCAAGCGTTGCCGCTGGTTGCTGGCTGACAAGGGTTACGACGCTGAAGCGCTGCGCCAGTATTGTGATCGTTATCGCATGCAGCCAGTCATTCCGTTGCGAAGCATGAAGCGCAAAACCAAGCCAGGATTGCCTCGACTTTTTGATCGCCCCAAATATCGGCAGCGCAACATCATCGAACGCATGTTTGGCTGGCTGAAGGAGAACCGTCGCATCGTGACGCGCTTCGACAAGCTCGCAACAAGTTTTGCGGCGATGGTCTCATTGGCCTGCGCTATGCGGTGCTTGCGACAATACTTTACGTACAGAGCCTAGGTCGGGGACTTTAATGTCGCGTGAACGCACTGCAATCGAGCGATCCCGAGCAGTGGACAGAAGTGCGTAAACGGGATCGGAGTGGGGTTCATCGGCCCCAACGTTGAACACACCAAAATGCACGACGCCGGCCCCCATGATGACTGCAACCACACCGGCAGCAGCCAACGTTTTTATTGTTCTTTTCATATAAGGTTCTCAAAACCACATCCGAATACCTACGACAAATCGCGCCTCGTTCGTATCCTCTCCTTCATCGCTAGCGAGGTCTGCGGTCTTGCCATAGGAGCGACTCCAGGTAACGCCGATGTAGGGGGCAAACTCGCGGACAAGCTCGTAGCGCAACCGCAAACCTACTTCGGTATTGGCCAAACCAGAACCAATGCCGCGTTGCGGGTCGTTTTTCCCGTAAAAATTCATTTCGGCTGTGGGCTGCAAGATCAAGCGATTGGTAAGCAGAATGTCGTAATCGCCCTCTAACCGAGCCGCGGTCTGCCCGTTCTCACCAATGAATGCGGTGGCTTCCGCTTCAAAGTTGTAGAGAGCCATCCCTTGGATACCCAAAGCGCCCCAAGTCTGTGGCGAGCCTGGTTTAAAATCTTGACGCACCCCGGTAACAACGTCCCACCACGGACTGATCGAGTGCCCCCACAGTGCTGTGAGTTCGGCGCTCTCGGTTACACCGTTGGTACGTTCACCTTCCGAACGCAGCCACAGACGATCAACGTCCCCACCGATCCATCCCGTAGCGTCCCAGCTCAGGGCACTGCCGTTGTCAGCGTCCTGATACTCGAACTGATCGAGGAGAAAGAACGTGTTGAGGCTTTTGTCAGAGAGGCCATGACCAGCCACCGGAGGAAAGGCGGCTTCACGATCAGCGTCGGTCAGTACCGGAATAGGGGTTCGGCTCGTGGTAGTCGCCCTTGCATCCATACTCATTTTGCTGTGGTCCATGCCTTCCATCTGGCCTTGATCCATTTGCCCATGATTCATTTTGCTATGGTCCATCGGCTTTTCTTGGCCTTGGCCCATGTTCATTTTACTGTGGTCCATAGGCTCCATCGAACCATGATCCATCTTGGAATGGTCCATC
Organism: Pseudomonas sp. Y39-6; assembly: GCF_023651955.1. Taxonomy (NCBI): domain Bacteria; kingdom Pseudomonadati; phylum Pseudomonadota; class Gammaproteobacteria; order Pseudomonadales; family Pseudomonadaceae; genus Pseudomonas; species Pseudomonas sp. Y39-6. The sequence goes on from NZ_CP069594.1 coordinate 2,497,489, forward strand.
TGGCTGTCTTTGGCGGGGATCGACTTTTGAACCCCCGAGGGTTTCGAGTCCGAACTCGAGGGCATGGTCATCGACGGATCCATTGCCTCAGCGGCGTTCGCCAAGCCAAAAAAAGCGGGGCTGATGGAGACGGTCAGTGCCAGCAGGGTTGGGCGTAAAAAATTACTGGTCATGATCTCAATCCGCTTTTTTAGTTTTTTGGTCATGATCCATCGACTCATCGCTCATTTTGCTGTGATCCATCGAGCCATGGTCCATGGAACTGTGATCGGTTTTGGATTCATTGGTCTTGGGTTTTTGGGTTGACTCTGGCTTGTCCGTTGATGATGCAGGAGTTGGATGGGAATGATCGCCACCGCTTTCTCCTGCCAGTGCAACGGGCACTCCCCCTAATAGGCCAATGACGAGGGCGCAACCGATCAGCGACTTACGATTCAGATATGTGTTCATAACCCGTCTCCTTTACTCATCAACCCGTACTTCACGGAACATGCCCATTTCCATATGGAATAGCAGGTGGCAGTGATAGGCCCAGCGACCCAACGCATCAGCGGTGACTCGATAGCTGCGTTTGGTTCCTGGTGGCATGTCGATCGTGTGTTTGCGCACCATGAATTTCCCGTTCTCATCCTCAAGGTCACTCCACATACCGTGGAGGTGGATGGGGTGAGTCATCATGGTGTCGTTCACCAGCGTAATGCGCAGACGCTCGCCATACTTGAGGCGCAATGGTTCGGCGTCAGAGAATTTGATGCCGTTGAATGACCAGGCGAACTTTTCCATATGACCGGTCAGGTGCAGCTCAATGGTGCGATTGGGCTCGCGGCCATCCGGATCCTGGAAAGTGCTCTTAAGGTCAGAGTAGGTAAGCACGCGACGGCCATTGTTGCGCAAGCCAATACCCGGATCGTTGAGCTTCGGCGTAGGGGTCATGGCTTGCATGTCAACCAGGGGGTTATTGGTTTCGGAGGCGGGGTGAGTCTGCATCTCTCCGCCCATGCCGCCCATGCCGCCCATACCTGCCATACCGGACATGTCACCCTGGTCCATACCTGCCATATTGCTGTGGTCCATACCGGTCATATTGGACATGTCATCCTGGCCCATGCCGGTCATTTTGCTGTGATCCATGCCGGCCATACCGGACATGCCACCTTGCTTCGTAGCGCCGCCATCCATGCCCGCCATGCTGCCATGGTCCATACCGGCCATACCGCCCATCCCCATGTCATCCATGGTCACAAGAGGGCGAGGATCAATCGCCGGTATCGGCGCCTTCAATCCTTCGCGCACGGCCAAGGTTCCGCGCGCATAACCGGTTCGATCCATGGACTGGGCAAAAATGGTATACGCCTCTTGACTGGCAGGCTCGACGATCACGTCATAGGTCTCTGCCACGGCGATGCGGAATTCGTCGACGCTGACCGGGTTGACGTGCTGGCCGTCGGCGGCCACAACGGTCATTTTCAAGCCTGGGATACGGACGTCGAAATAGCTCATACCCGAGCCGTTAATGAAGCGTAGGCGCAGCTTCTCTCCCGGCTTAAAAATACCTGTCCAGTTACCGTTGGGGGCCTGGCCGTTCATGAGGTAGGTGTAAGTATCCCCACTGACGTCCGCGAGATCGGTGGGGTTCATTTTCATTTCGGCCCACATCTTCCGATCCGCCACTGTCGCGGACCAGCCTTTCTCGCTGACATCGTCGATGAAGTCGCCCACGGTACGCTTGTGGTGGTTGTAGTAGTCCGATTGTTTCTTGAGCTTGGCCATGACGCGAGCAGGATCTTCATCGGTCCAGTCGGTCAGCATCACCACGTAATCGCGGTCGTACTGAAAAGGCTCCGGCTCTTTTGAATCGATCACGATGGGGCCATATACGCCAGCTTGTTCCTGAAAGCCCGAGTGGCTGTGGTACCAGTACGTACCGTTCTGATGCACCTTGAATTTATACTCGTACATGCCATCGGGGGCGATGCCGTGGAAACTCAAGCCCGGCACTCCATCCATGTTGGCCGGCAAGATGATCCCGTGCCAATGGATTGAAGTGTCCTGATCCAGGCGGTTTTTTACCCGCAGCGTGACCGTTTCCCCTTCGCGCCAGCGCAGCAATGGTCCCGGCAAGGAGCCATTGATGGTCATGGCCGTGCGTGGCGAGCCGGTGATGTTTACCGGGGTTTCACCAATAAACAGATCAAATTCGTTGCCGGTGAGTACGCTCGGCAGACCAGGACTGGTCACTGCCCATACAGGAGTGCGCCAAAGGCCAAAGCCGCCGAGAATGCCACCAGCGGCCAAGCCTTTAACGAATGTCCGCCTAGAGGTTTTGGAATGCATGCCGTTTATATCCAGTCAGTCGAAAGGGAAACCGTGTGAAACACGCTGTGGATTATGCTTATAGGTTAGCGGGCTCTCAGGAGCTCGTCTCGAATCTCTATGAACCTTGCCCGCCGCCGCAAAGGACTAAACTCATAGGGCAGGCGAGCTCAGAAATTGCCACATTTTAACCACCGAGGTGATTACATTTCTGTCAGCTTGGGAGTGCATCGAGCCGTTCAATATTTGGCTTGGTCGACAGCGTTGGCTTTGCTCTCGGCTACTGGGGGTTGAGTGCCTTGCTTTTGGGCAATTTGGTACGCGTCCATTGACCTCTTCATTGCAGCCTCCATGCGCGCGAACGTCCGGTCACCGCCACCTTCGGCCATCGCCAGAGAAGAGACGGTCAAAGCGGCTATGACAAACAGGGTTTTAATGGATTTCATGGGGGTATCCTCGAATAAGTTTTGGTCATCCCGTTGAATCCACATTGAAAAATGATTCTTGGGGGCTGAGCTCAAGGCTCGATATAACTTTAGGACTCATCCCCTGTCAGAAACCTTAGGTGAATATTACAGTTGTGTCAGGCTGCCACTTTTCTATTGAATAGCAGGCGGATTAATTCGTAAGCTCTCACTCATCCAAGTAACACTGCATCGTATTTAACCGATTAAAATTTATATATGACAATTTTGTAAGCTTCCTGTCATTTTTAAAGAGATTCGACGGTTTTTGAACAGCTGAACAGGATCTGAAATTCGCCGACGCTGATGCATTGTATTTAACCTTGAGTGTTCGATATGCGTATTGCGTCGGGACTGGTAATTCCACAAAGGTGATTAGACGTGAGTATTAATTTTGAAAAAGCCGTTGGTTCTGCGGAAAGAGCGTTAATTTATCGCAGCCAAAGAGCGGAGGTGCTGAGCAATAATATAGCTAACGCCGATACGCCAAATTTCAAGGCCCGCGACTTGGACTTTCCTGCCTTGCTTGCAAGCCAGTCAAAGCGAATGACGGATGCTCAGTTTTCTTTACAAACAACAAACCTAAAGCACATTGCTGGGAACGGATCAGCAGCCGAAATTGATGAGAGAGCTTTACTTTACAGAATTCCAAATCAACCGTCCCTGGACCAAAATACCGTGGATCAGCAAGTCGAGCTTGCGAAGTATACGGAAAATGAAATTCATTTCGAGGCAGCGTTCACCCGACTCAATGGTTCATTTAAAGGCCTGATTAAGGCTCTTCGTGGGGAGTAATTGCCAAAAAACAAGTACTTGCACTATAGAACAGGCCGGTTATCTCTGCCCTGGTTGCCCTAAAGTCAATGTCAGCAGACTTCGACCCATTGCCTACCACATTGTGCTCATTGAACCATTGAGGCGGGCTGGATAGGTGCTGAAGCTATTACTCCAGGAAAGCGCTAAGAAGACTTTGATCAGCTTATCTCGGCCCTGGGCTCATATCTGAAATGAGCCCAGGGAGAGCCTGTATATGGGAGCGTTAAAGCTGGAGCGGATCAGCACCATCAGGCGCTGATTTTGGAAGGAAAACCCAATGTTTCCACAGCTGCGCGGACTCGCTCAGGGTTTTCGCTACTTTCAACGTTGACCTTGCCGGCAGCACGATCCACCAAAACCCTTGCCTCGCTATCCAACGCGTGAATAGCTTTGGTGATTTTGCTAATGCAGCTGCCGCAACCAATGCCGGACACATCTAAGACGAACATAGTTATTCCTCTCGTATTGAGCGGCTTCTTTAGCCGCAAACACAGCATAAACGTTGACATGATGGCAAGGTCAAGTCTTGCCTGCACCCTGGTTTGGGGAGATCGCAAAAAAAGGAGTTCCGCACACTAAGCGACAACCGACCGGCTTCAGCCTTTGTGACACGGCCTATGTCCGGTTGGAGCAGGGGTCATGCCGAGATAAGGGAAAATTAGGACATTTGCTTCGCATGCGGTTGTTCTATAAAGGCTTGCGTGCAATCCACCTCAAGTCCTCCTGAATGGCTGGCGACTTCGGACAATCCGCGCACGCCTATCGCGTTGTCTGGGGTGCATAGAGAAAACGGAAAAAATCGTACGATAAGCCCCTGCTGACAGTCTGTAAGCCCTTGCGTTGTGCAGTCTGTGTCCGAATGGAGTACGCCTCAACCCGGCGTCAGGCCGGACGACGGAGGTACGTCAAGGTAGGGTCTATTTCGGCTTTTCCTGACGTTTCCCTACAAACCTCTATGAGCTCAACCTGACAGGCCACCGCCTCGGGTTGTTTGGTTGTCATAGGACTTCTCAAAACTTGAAGAAGTGGCGGGCTGTCGCTATTAGTTAAGGTTCACTCAACACAAGGACGCGAAGATGATCCAGAGATTCGTTGTTGTTCCTGCGATCCCCACCGAAACAGGATCGGTTCGCAATGGAGCTCGCTTTCACTCCACTACAGTTCCGGCTGGTTTTGATATTTATGACAATCAAGGTAAGCAGCGATTGCAGTTCACCTACTCGACACGGATAGAAGCAGATGCGGAATGCGAAAGACTGAACATGGAGTGCGATCAAACCACCATAACAACACCTACCCGCATCAGCTCACCATGATCTGTACGAACGCAATTTACTGGTCATCTGTTCAGCGATGCGGACTGAAAACAAAAAAACCGTCATGACTGACGGGATTTTTGTTGATGGGAGCTGATCCTTCAGCTCCCATCATTGTAGTTAAGAAATGAGGAGGCATGCGTTTTGAGATCCCTGTTGGTCGGCCTGACGCCGGGTTGAGGCGTACTTCAACCGGACGCAACAGTGCCGAACAATGCTTGCAGCAGAGCAGCATGGCTTAGCGTACAAACATCTCCGTTTTCTGCGATTACCCCCTTCGGCCTGACCCTCCACACTTGAAGCATCGCTTTCCAGCAAGGCACTGCGGGCGGCCTCTCCGTCATACGACGCTTGCATAGGGGTACTAGGTATGCCTATCATGCGACTTGCATAGGTAGGAGGGGTATACCATGGGTCACACAGCTTCAAACAAAGACGCTCTTCTCAAACGAGTTAAACGCATCGCAGGACAAATCCAGGCAGTTGAACGTGCTTTGGAATCGGATCTCGATTGCGCAAAAACATTGCATCTTGTCGCCGCCACACGCGGGGCCATCAATGGATTAATGGACGAAATTATTGAGGACCACGCCAGGGAGCATGTAGCGAACCCAGCGCTCAGCGATGAAGAGCGCAACAAGGGTGTCGAAGAACTTATTGAAGCCATTCGCCGCTATTCAAAGTGAAGAAACCAGGTACAAGTTCATGAGTAGCAGCACCAATATCGAAATTAATCACATACACGACCACGTATTCCTTGGGTCAGCGCACGAAGAAAATGCCAAACGTACCCTTTGGGTCGTGGCGCTTACGGTGGTGATGATGGTTGGCGAAATCACCGCCGGTTATATCACTGGCTCGATGGCTTTACTTGCCGATGGTTTTCACATGGCGACCCATGCGGGCGCTTTGGGCATCGCAGCGGCTGCTTACGGATACGCAAAACGCCACGCGTCCAGTAATCGTTACAGCTTCGGTACCGGTAAGGTTGGAGATCTGGGTGGGTTTGCATCGGCGCTCATACTCGGCATGGTGTCCCTGGTAATCGGCGTAGAGTCAGTAATGCGCCTCCTCCAGCCAACGGAGGTTCAATTCGGGACCGCTACGCTCATTGCGATTGTTGGCTTGATCGTAAACATTGTGAGCGCGCTTCTGCTTGGCCACGGCCACAGTCATGATCATGATCATGGACATCACGGGGATAACAACCTGAAATCAGCGTACGTCCATGTAATAGCGGACGCACTGACCTCCGTGCTGGCAATTGCTGCATTGCTCGCTGGCCGGTATCTCGGGTGGGTATGGCTGGATCCGGTAATGGGTATTGTTGGTGCCATCGTTATCGCGCGTTGGGCGTGGAGCTTGATGGGTGTGACCTCTGCTGTACTGCTAGATCAAACTGATGAGCACGTTGCAGAGGAAATCCGTGAGCTGGTTGAGAAGCCAGGCGATGCAACCATTACAGACTTGCATGTCTGGCGGGTTGGACCAGAAGCGCATGCGGCTATCGTAAGCGTCCTTGGCGAAGCCACTGCGAACGCCGAAATCATTCGTGAACGTCTCAAGCCTGTTCACGAGGTCAGCCATCTGACTGTCGAATTTCGACCTGTCTGATTCAGTCTGATTCCTCTGGTAAGGGGCTCTAATTGAGCCCCTTCGCTAACTCGCTTTGTTGAACCCGCCCGTTGCAGGGCGCCCCCCATCTATTGCCTCCAAAGGAGCCCGCAATGCCCTTAGGCAAACGTGAACTTGCGCGGATCGAACGCGGTTTAATTGCAACTCTCACCGAAGCTTGCGAAACGGCAAAATCTGAAATCAAAGGCTTTTCCTGGCTCACCCACGAAGCTGACTTAAACGCGCTTCCTGAAACTCTAAAAGTGATCTGGGTTTTCGAAACGTTAGCAGACAAAAAGCTTGCCCAGTCTAGCGCGCAGAAGGTGCGCATCTTTGAGCTGACTGCCATGGCGCTGAACGGCGCAAACATTGATCTGCGCCCATCAGACCACAATGTACGGTTCGACTCTGAGGAGGAGTGCCAACGAAGTCATGGTGGCGATTGGCAGAAGCGGTTGGCGCAATCACGCGTGACAAAGGGTTATTGACGATGGCTAAAGAAATCGAAAGTCCATGCATTTCAGTTTGCCAGCTAAGTGGCGATCTTTGTGTGAGCTGCGGGCGAAGCAAGGAAGACATTAGGAAATGGAAACGAATGAAGCGGCCCGAAAAGATGGCTGCTGTCCAAAGGGCGAACATGCGTCTGAAAGGATTGAAGAAAACACAGGGATAGCTGGGATTGTTCCCGACATTCGATGAAAGGCTCGCTAAAAGCAGAATTCACGGATTGCCGTCAACATACAGGCCGAACAGGATGTTATGGCATAACAATTAAAATCAGTGAGTGATGCCGTCTTCGGTGTTCCACAGCACAATCGCGGCGGTTACCAGGCTGAGGCCGCTGGCCCGGTAGCGCTGTGGAACACCGTCTACCTGGAGCGCGCAACCCAAGGGCTGACTGAGGCCGGAAAGCCGACAGGATCGTCATTTCACACAAACAAAACGCAAGATTCGAATCCTTCTGAAAAAAGCTAAGTGAATCATTCAGTTACAGGTCTAATGTCCTAATTTTCCCTTATCTCGGCATGACCCCGAGCACACCTCAATCAGGCGTCACCCGTCAGGGTCGGGGATCGTACGCATGCTAGACCTTGCACTGGGTACGCAGGTAGGAGCCGCCAGCACCTTGTTTCTGGTCGCCCCCGACAATCGCCGTGATGAGGTTGCACAGCGTATGCGTCCGGCCAAGTCATCTACCCAACCCCGCAACGCTTGGACATGGTGTGCACTTAATTTAAGTGGGCACCAGTTCTAGCCTTTTAAGCGGGTATGTCATGCAGCCAACACGCCGTTCCTATTCCAAATCCTTCAAGGCCCAGGTCATTCAAGAGTGTGCCCAACCCGGCGCTTCGATTGCCGGCGTCGCCCTCAGCCATAGCCTCAACGCCAACCTCGTCCACAAATGGATTCGAGTGCACGCGCACAAAAGCTCAGCGCTTCAACCAGCATTTATCCCATTGCCCATGCAGATAACGGCACACCCACCTTCATCGAATATCAGCATTGAGATTCTGCACCCACGCGGCACCGTCAAAGTGAACTGGCCGACCGATAGTGCTGCTGCCTGCGCCGCTTTCCTTCGAGACGTGTTGCGATGATCCGTATCGACGCCATTTGGCTCGCCACCGAGCCCATGGACATGCGCGCCGGTACCGAGACTGCGCTGGCCAGGGTGATCGAGGTCTTCGGTGCGGCGAAGCCGCACTGTGCTTATCTGTTTGCCAATCGCCGCGCGACTCGGATGAAAGTGTTGGTACATGATGGGATCGGCGTTTGGCTGGCTGCACGTCGCTTGAACCAAGGCAAGTTTCACTGGCCAGGCCTTCGACAAGGCAGCGAAATGCAGTTGGATACTGAGCAACTTCAGGCCTTGGTGCTCGGCCTACCTTGGCAACGTGTTGGCGTCGGCGGTGTAATTACACTGCTTTAAAAAACTTTAATTAGCGTCTTGGTTTGCTGTCGCAGGCGGTCTGCTTTGGTAAAATCCACGGCATGACTTCCTCGCCCAATCTCGATCAAATGACTCCCGACCAACTGCGTGCATTCGCTGCGCAGTTGCTGTCGCAAGTGGAGACCATGGGCAAGACGGTAGAGACCATGGGCAGAACGGTCGAAACCATGGGCAAGAAGATCAACCGCGATCAAACGGTGATCGAAAAGCTGACCCACGAGATCGCACAGCTCAAGCGTTTGAAGTTTGCCAAGCGTAGCGAGCAGATGAATCCTCAGCAGGCCAGCCTGCTGGATGACCTGATCGATACCGATATCGCGGCGATTGAGGCCGAGCTTCAGGCCTTGCAAATCGCGCCAGCGACAACTGAGAAAAAGCAAAAGCCCAAGCGCACTGCGTTGCCGGCAGAATTCCCACGCACCTTGATCCATCACGAACCGGACAACACTCACTGCCCATGCGGCTGTGCGCTTAAACGCATCGGTGAAGATGTCAGCGAAAAGCTGGACTACACGCCGGGCGTGTTTACCGTTGAGCGCCATGTTCGTGGCAAGTGGATTTGTGATGACTGTGAAACGCTGATCCAGGCGCCGGTACCTGCGCAAGTTATCGACAAGGGCATCCCGACTGCCGGATTACTTGCCCACGTCATGATCGCGAAGTTCGCTGATCATCTTCCGCTTTACCGTCAGGAATCGATTTTTGGTCGAGCTGGCTTGTCGATTCCACGCTCCACTTTGGCTCAATGGGTCGGCGTTACGGGCGTGCAGTTGCAGCCACTGGTCGATGCCCTGCGTGACGTAGTGATCGGGCAGCAGGTCGTGCACGCGGATGAAACACCCGTACAGATGCTCGCTCCGGGCACGAAGAAAACCCACCGCTCTTATGTTTGGGCTTACGCCACCAGCCAGTTCTGCGAAACAGCCGCTGTCGTCTACGACTTCAGCCCCAGCCGCGCCGGTGAGCATGCTCGCAACTTCCTGCAAGGCTGGAAAGGCAAGTTGGTCTGCGATGATTTTGGCGGTTACAAGGCCAGCTTCGAACTCGGCGTGACCGAGATCGGCTGCATGGCCCACGCCCGGCGCAAGTTTTTCGAATTGCATGCCACCAACAAGAGCCAGCTCGCCGAGCAGGCCCTGCGTTACATCCAGTTGTTGTACGAAATCGAGAGCGAAGTGCGTGACCTGGAGTCGGAATTACGGCGCCGAATACGGCAAGAAAAAGCCGCGCCAGTGATGGATAGGCTGCATGCCTGGATGATCGCCCAGCGTGATCTTGTGCCCGAAGGTTCAGCCATCAGCAGAGCATTTGATTACAGCCTCAAACGCTGGGCAGCGCTGTCGCGCTACCTCAATGACGGGGCCGTACCTATTGATAATAATTGGGCGGAAGTGCGACACGAAGTCGCTTAATGAAGTTGTTCCCCCTTGGTGGGAACCACCCGTGTCACCGGGTGAATCTAGAAGGCTGAATCAAGAGCGCCTTCGACAATGTTACGAGGCGCCGCAAGGTGCGGGGTACCAATCGTGAGAGGCGTACCCTTCTGGCAGCCATGGCCGGACAAGTGCTAGATAGTTGGTATGGTGAACACACGTGAATCTGCGCAACGATCGTTAAATTAAGCGAGCGGAAATGGCTTACACGCTCGAACCAAAATGGTAATGGAGGTGGGAACTGCGTCTTTCTACTACGCATTCGTGACCCACATGCCTCCCGGTCGATAGCAGGCACCTAACCCGACGCACTTCAGTAAGCGGAACGTGGAAATCCCGTATCGCTCCCGTCAGGGAAAGCCGTTTGTAAAAATTGCCCATGGCGGTGCGGGCGAAGGAACGAGGAAAAAGCGAACGCCGTCCTGTAATGGGTTGGATAGAGGTTGAAACATCACTTCACGCGAAAGCGGGCAGACGTCCTCATGGTCTCTCTTCACACGAGAGTAGGTAGAACCCTTTCAACGGAAGGAGAGCAAATGAACGCAGCAGCATTGGCGTGTGCACCTTCCGGCACGTCGTGGGACAGCATCGATTGGATCGCCGTACAACGTCGTGTCAGAGGGCTGCAAGCGCGTATTGTGAAGGCTGTACAAGATGGCAGACATAACAAGGTGAAAGCCCTGCAATGGCTGCTGACTCACTCGTTCAGTGGCAAGGCATTTGCTGTGAAACGGGTGTCTGAAAACAAAGGCAAAAATACCCCCGGCGTGGACAAGGTTACTTGGAATACGCCTAGGGCCAAGCTCGGCGCGATAGAGTCGTTGACGCGGCGAGGTTACTCGCCGCTCCCGCTTCGGAGAGTGCTTATTCCGAAGAAAAACGGCAAAACGAGACCTCTTGGAATTCCCGCGATGAAATGCCGGGCCATGCAGGCGCTTCATCTGCTGGCTCTGGAACCGATAGCGGAAACTACCGGCGACCCGAACTCTTATGGGTTCAGGCCGGAACGCTCAACTGCGGATGCCGTCGCACAGTGCTTTGGTGTGCTGTCACGAAAAGCAAACGCGGAATGGGTGTTAGAGGGCGACATTCAAGGCTGTTTCGACAATATCAGCCATGACTGGTTGATCGCCAACATTCCCATGGACAAGGCGATTTTGCAGAAATGGCTCCGGGCTGGTTATGTCTACCAAAAGCAGCTATTCCCCAGCCACGCCGGAACCCCGCAGGGAGGCATCATATCCCCGGGGTTGGCGAACATGACGCTGGATGGGTTGGAAGCGATGCTGGCGAAGAGATTTCCCAACGCGAAGTGGACAGCCCGAAAAATGCGCGTGGTGCGTTATGCAGATGATTTCATCATCACTGGTTGTTCGAAAGAATGGCTGGAGAATGAAGTCAGGCCCGCCGTGGTTGAATTTCTGGCAGAGCGTGGACTTGTCCTCTCTCCGGAAAAAACCAAGATAACGCACATAGGGGACGGGTTCGACTTCCTCGGATGGAACCTGCGCAAGTACAACGGCAAGCTCCTGATCAAGCCGTCCAAGGCGAACATCGGGGCTCTACTTGCCAAGCTGCGAGAGTTGATCAAGACCAACAAAACGATACGACAGGCTAACTTGATAGGTTTGCTCAACCCGGTTCTACGGGGCTGGGCGAACTATCACAGTCATGTCGTCGCCAAGAAGGTCTTCAACCAGGTGGACAGCGCAGTGTGGGAAATGCTCTGGCGATGGGCGGTACGTCGCCACCCTCGCAAGACACGCCGATGGGTGAAGGATCGGTATTTCAAAGTACAAGGGGCGCGCCGTTGGGTGTTCTCGTGTACTGAAAAATCCGCCGATGGTCGGAAGCGTCAGTACACGCTAGTAGACGCCTCAGACACACCGATTGTGCGACATATCAAGATTAAGGCTGCTGCCAACCCTCACGACCCTGCATGGGATGAGTACTTCGAGTCCCGCTGGGGCAAGAAGATGCTCACTTCCGTTAAAGGTCGAGCCAAGCTGTATCGGGTATGGGTGCAACAGGGCGGCAGGTGCTGCGCCTGCTTCAAGCCGGTGACCAAAGACACACCGTGGCACAGTCGCCATATTGTGAAGCTAGGTCATGGCGGGACGGACGCTGCGGCTAATCTTGAGATTTACCACCTGCGTTGCCCACGAGATGTGCAATTTGCCAATGTCGACGATGTATAACCGGGTGCCCAATGGCGCCTTAGCAGAGGCTTGAGCCGTGTGCTGGGAAACTCGCATGCACGGTTCTTAGGGGGTTGGACGCGGGCAACCGCGTCTGACTACCCGACAACCAGATCCGACCATGGGCCCTTGGACGCAAGAACTGGCTCTTCGCCGGGTCGTTACGCAGCGGAAAAAGGGCGGCGGCGATCATGAGCTTGATCCAGTCTGCGCGGCTGAATGGCCATGATCCGTACGCCTATCTAAAGGATGTTCTCACGCGTCTACCGACGCAGCGGGCGAGTGAAATCGAGCAGCTGCTTCCGCATAAGTGGCAGCCGGTTTAATCACGCAAGACGTGTTGCCCGGACGCATACTGCACAGCAACTCAAGAGACCCGTTTTCTCGCGAGTATCCGAGCTGGGCATCCGATATCTTCCCTACAACCAACTTAAAGAGCATAGGGAAACGATTGGGCGATTCGGCCCCAGTATCAAACCGTTAATGGAGATTTCCCAGCTGCTCTAACTTTTCCTGGTCGAGGCTTGCCGGACTGCTTTAAAGCCGGAAATACCAATGTGAAAGGCGTTTCGCCATCCTTTTGGCTGCACATCCGGACTTGTCCGCCATGGGACAACATGATGAAACACACAATGGCCAGGCCGAGCTCGGTACCGCCCACCGGAGCGCGCACGGCCGGAATCAACGCGGTAAAAGCGATCAAGGACCCGCTCCAGATGGGCCGGGGCGACTCACCCAAGTTGGTCACCGCCAAGGTAACGTTTGGGCCTTCTGCAGCGATGGCTAAGGTGACCGTTGAATTGAAAGCGGCATGACGGACAGCGTTAGACACCAGATTGGTGATTGCACGCTGCACCAGCAAACGACCTCCCAAGATTTTTGCATCTCCGGTCACTTCCCAAACGATGCCCTTGCCTTCAGCGATCAGAGATAAATAGTCAGTTACCCGATTCACTTCGTGAGCGATCGCTATGTGTCGAACATGACGAGGTTCTGAAACAGCAGGCTAAACGCCTGCTCGCAGGCGTCGTTGCAGGCTTCGCGGATTTTTTCCAGGGCTTGGGTCTCGCTCCCTGGGCTGCACGCGACGGTCAAACCGTCAAGGCGTCACGCTGATGCCGTTGGGGGCCTTGCCGACCGGTACGGTCTTCGTGACCTTGCGGTCCTTCACGTCGAGCACGGAGACCGAGTTGGCGTAGGTGTTGGTAACGTATGCGTACCGTCCGTCACGGTCGACGACCACGCCATGAGCACCGGCGCCAGTCACGACTGTCTTGGCGACCTTGAAACTCTCCAGGTCGATCAGGCTGACGGTTTTGCCAGGCTTCTTCGGCGTGCCCTGGTTGGCCACCAGCAGCGTGCGCGAATCCGGCGTGACGTACAGCTGGATAGGCACCGTTCCGACGGCAACCTTGCGAATCACCTGGCGCGTGGCCGGGTCTATCACGGCGACGGCGTTTTCTTCCGACAGCGACACCAAGACAAGACGACCGTCCGGCGTGAAGCCGACTTGAGCCGGACCCTTGCCTACCTGCACCTGCGCGATCTCCTTTTGGCTGGCGGTATCAATGACCGACACCGTGCCGCCCTTGAGGTTGGCGACGTAGGCCTGCTTGCCGTCCGGACTGATGCGAAGACCGTGGGGGAACTTACCGACAGGAATCGTGGCGACAACACGCTGCTCCGATGTGTCAATCACACTCACCATGTCGTCGCCGCCGTTGGTGACGTAGGCAAGGCGGCCATCTGGCGACACCACCACATGGGCCGGGTGCATGCCGACCGGCACCTTGGCGATTACCGCGTCACTACTGGTATCAATGGCCCAAACGGCTCCTACCGTCGCCATCGTGCTGTGTTCACCTTTGGCCATTTCCTTATGCGCAGAGCCAGCCGCCTGATCAGGCTCGCCGTTATTGGTCACCCATACGACCTTTCCGTCAGGCGATACCTGCACGTTGTGCGGTGTCTTGCCGACGCGCACGCTTGCCAGTGTCTTGAACGACGCGGCATCGAGCACGCTGACCGTGTCAGCGCCCTCATTGGCCACATACACCTTGTCAGCGGCCCATGTAGTGCCGGACCAGGCCAGCAGCCCGACCTGTATTGCCGTTAAAAACCACTTACCTTTACTTGTCATCATGATTAATCCTTATTGAGAAAATAAAACTTCTATCGTCAGGCCTCAGCCTGCGGCGGCCCGTCTTGGATGCCATTACCGGCCACGTCGCCTCGAATCTTGTGATTCACCTCCTTAACCGTGACAGCCGCCGCCGTCGATACCACCAAAACAGCGGAGTCATACGCGTCTGTTTCGCAGCCGCAAAGCGTTGCCGATCACCGACACCGAACTCAAGCTCATGGCCAGCGCGGCAATCAGCGGCGACAGCAGCCAGCCGGTCAGCGGATACAGCACGCCGGCCGCAATCGGGATGCCCAGCGCGTTGTACAAAAAGGCAAACATCAGGTTTTGCTTCATGTTGCCCACCGTGGCTTCCGACAATGCGCGCGCAATCGCAATCCCGCGTAGATCGCCCTTGACCAGCGTGATCTGGGCGCTGTTCATCGCCACGTCGGTTCCGGTGCCCATGGCCACGCCGACATCGGCCTTGGCCAGCGCCGGCGCGTCGTTGATGCCATCGCCCGCCATGGCCACCACGCGGCCTTCCTTTTGCAACCTTTCCACCAGCAGCAGCTTGTCGGCCGGCTTGACCTCGCCATGCACCTCGTCGATGCCCAGGCGGGCTGCAACAGCCTTGGCCGTGGTCAGGCCGTCGCCGGTCGCCATCACGATGCGCAGCCCCGAAGCCTTGAGCGTCGCCAAGGCTTCCGGCGTGCTGGCTTTGATCGGGTCGGACACGGCCAGCAGGCCCATAAGTTGGCCATCGACTGCCAGGTGCATCACACTGGCGCCTTCTGCACGCAAGGCCTCGGCCTGCGGCACCAGGGCAGCGACCGAGACGCCGATCTGCTCCATCAGCGTGGTGTTGCCCAGCGCCAGTTGACGCCCTGCCACCTGCCCACGCACGCCGATGCCCGAGCCGGACTCGAAATTCTCGGGCTTGTCGAACAGCATGCCGCGCTCGCGGGCGGCGCGCACGATGGTTTCGGCCAGCGGGTGCTCGCTGCCCTGGTCCAGGCTGGCGGCCAGGCGCAGCACCTCGTCGGCATCAAAGCCGGGCGCAGGCACGGCGCGCTCGAACGTCGGACGCCCCTCGGTCAGGGTGCCGGTCTTGTCGATGATGAGGGTGTCGATTTTGCGCATGTTTTCGATCGCTGCAGCATCACGGAACAGCACGCCGTGCGTTGCACCGCGACCGGTGGCGACCATGATGGACATCGGCGTGGCCAGGCCCAGCGCGCAGGGGCAGGCAATGATCAGCACCGACACCGCGTTGATCAGGCCGAACACCCAGCGCGGCTCGGGACCGAACAGGCCCCAGCCGAGGAAGGCCAGCAGGGCGATCCCCATCACGGTGACGACAAAGTAGCCCGCCACGACGTCGGCCATGCGCTGCATCGGCGCACGGGAACGCTGGGCCTGCGCCACCATTTGCACGATCTGGGCCAGCATTGTGGTCGCGCCTACATGTTCAGAGCGCATCACCAGTGCGCCGCTGGTGTTGAGCGTGGCGCCGATCACTTTGTCGCCCACGCGCTTGGTGACCGGTATCGGCTCGCCCGTGAGCATGGATTCATCGACCGAGCTGCCGCCTTCAGTCACCACGCCGTCCACTGGCACCTTCTCCCCAGGGCGAACGCGCAGTAAGTCGCCCACATGTACATGGTTCAGCGGGATATCCTCTTCGGTGCCGTCCTCCCGGATGCGGCGGGCGGTCTTGGGCGCCAGGCCCAGCAGCGACTTGATGGCCGCCGAGGTCTGCGACCGGGCCTTGAGTTCGAGCACCTGGCCCAGCAACGTGAGCGAGATGATCACGGCGGCCGCTTCAAAGTACACAGCGACGCGGCCCATGGAGATGAACGAGGCCGGGAACACCTGCGGCGTGACCGTGGCGACCACGCTATAGACGAAAGCCGCACCGGTGCCCAGACTAATCAAGGTCCACATGTTCGGACTGAGGTTCTCCACGGACTGCCACCCGCGCGTAAAGAACGGCCATCCGGCCCATAGGACGATGGGGATCGACAGCACCAGTTCGACCCAGCTCTGCACGGTCATGTCCATCCACTGGAAACGGTGGCCGAACATGGCGAGAACAAAGACCATGCCTGTCAGCGGCAAGGTCCACCAGAAGCGGCGCTGAAAATCGCGCAATTCGGGGTTCTCATCGTCGTCGAGTTCCGGCAGCAAGGGCTCCAGCGACATGCCGCATTTGGGGCAGTTGCCCGGATGGTCCTGACGTATCTCGGGGTGCATCGGGCAGGTGTAGATGGTGCCGACGGCCGCTGGCGCGGTCTCCGCCGGTGGTGCCGGCGTGAGGTATTGCAGCGGATTTGCCGCAAACTTGCCCTGACACTTGGCGCTGCAGAAGTAATAAGGCCGGCCCTCGTGCGTTAACTTGTGAACAGACTGCTCCGTGACGGTCATGCCGCACACCAGATCACGTAGACCTTCACCTTGGGGGTTTAATGGATGGGAGTGACTATGGTCGTGGTGGCTCGTGTTGGTGGCCATGATTATTTTCCGTCCTCATTCTTGTTGGTTTCTGCCTGATCAGCATTTCGACCATGCCCTCCATGGCCATGTCCAAAAAAATGCATCAAAGGACAGATCAACAGGATCAGATAGGGTAAATAAGGCGAAACATGGCTGAAGTGCTCCCGAACCAGGTAAAAGACACCAATCGCAACCAGCATGATCAGTACAACGCCCGTTTTGCTCCTCCAGAAAGACGAAGGAGCGTTTTCAACCGAATGATGATGGTTAGTCATGATGTAGTCCCCACTGTCCTCGCAAAAGTTGCGGTGACGTCTGCGACTGAGAGTAGTCAACGCTCGCTTTGAGGCGGTGATATCGATCAAGCCACGTTTACTTCACTTCAAACTGACCAACCATTCCTGATTGGTAATGACCAGGTACGTTGCAGGCAAACTCCAGCCCCGTGCTCTTGGCGAACGTCCAGATGAGCTCTTTGGTTGCGCCAGGTTCGATCAAGACGCTGTTCGGATCGTTGTGCTCCATCCCGACCATCTTCATTTCCCCCATGCTATGCCCCATATTGCTCATGGCTTGCCCGGACCCAATAGGCGTGAGCGTGCCGTTCTGGAACATGGCTGCCATCTCTTTTTGGTGAGCAGCATGTGCAGCTGCGTTACCAATATTGAATTCATGCAGCAGCGAACCTTCGTTGCGCAGGACGAATCGAACCGTCTCTCCGGGTTTGACATTGATGTTTTTGGACGCGAAGAAAATGTCGCCCATTTTCACCTCAACGGTGCGGGTAACCTCGGCAGCGGTTCCAGGTTGACCAATGTCATCTTTGCCATGCCCCACACTAGCCATGGCTGTAGCACCGAAAAATAGAGCCATTGTCGCGATAACAGGGGTAAAAAATTTAGCGTTCATAGTGACCTCAAGGATGAGCGAGAAAAACACTCGCTATATTAAAGTGACTGAGCTACCAGTTAACTGACCTGAGCACTACATTTCTGTCAGTTTTTAAAATAAACAACGGCGTCTAAGCGACGTCGTTTGTAATCGCAATTAATTGCGAAAAGCCTTGAAAGCAGGATATTTACTGATGGTTTTCTGAAAGCATTAGTTTGTGTTCGCGTTGCATTTGGTTCAAAACGTCATCGACGATTTTGTCGTGCTTCTCCATCCAGGCGAGATGCTGTTGGGGCGACATTGATGCATCGGGATGGTCTTGATGGAGTTGGCTCATGATCTCGCCAAGCATTTTCATGTGCTCTGCCATGTGCACATGGCGTTGGCCTGCAGGGGCTTTTTCGGCTTGAATCAGAACGGTTTCCGCTTTATTACGCATACTTTCCATGCGCTCCATCACTCGGTCTCCGCCGCCCTCAGCCCATGCCGAGGCCGAGAGCAGGATCGAGCCAGCCAGAAACACGGTTTTGAGATAGCTCATGGGGCAGCTCCTTGATAGGAATGGTGTCCGACTCCTGAGGGTTTTTCTCTCTGGAGAGTCGGATGAGCACTTGACGGTGTTCATGGGCAAACCCTAGACAACGCTTGCTGACATCAACCTGAAGCCAGAATTACATTTCTGTCAGTTTCTGGTTGGCTGAGCTAATTCGTTGCAAACTCAGCCCCATCATCACTTTGAGAGCCACTCCCATGAGACTGTTGGTTGCGGAAGACGAACCGAAAATAGGTATCTACTTGCAACAGGGCCTTACTGAGGCTGGGTTCAACGTTGATCGTTTCACCAATGGTACTGAGGCCCTGCAACACGCCTTGAGCGAAGCGTATGACCTGCTGATTCTGGACGTCATGATGCCCGGTCTGGATGGGTGGGAAGTGCTTCAGAAGGTGCGTTTGGCAGGGAAAGATGTACCGGTGTTATTTCTGACTGCGCGAGACCGTGTTGAAGATCGCGTTAAGGGGCTTGAGCTCGGAGCGGATGATTACCTGATCAAGCCCTTCGCATTTTCTGAATTGCTGGCCCGCGTCAGAACACTGCTGCGTCGCGGTAATGGCGCACCCTCGCCAACCAATTTGAAACTGGCCGACCTAGAGGTTGACCTGCTCAAACGCAGGGCCATTCGGGGGGGGAAACGCATAGGCCTGACGGCCAAAGAGTTTGCGCTGCTGGAGTTGCTGCTCCGTCGCCGGGGCGAAGTGCTGCCGAAGTCGCTCATCGCCTCGCAAGTTTGGGACATGAATTTCGACAGCGATACCAACGTAATCGAGGTTGCGGTGCGCAGGCTCAGGGCGAAGATTGATGACAGCTTTGAGGTCAAGCTGATCCACACCGCACGTGGTATGGGCTACATGCTTGATGCACCGGATTCGGAGTCAAAATGAACCGTCTGTCCCTGACTACACGCATGAGTCTGATGTTCATGCTTGCGGTAACAGCTGTGCTCACCGTCGCCGGAGTCAGCTTTAACCACCTCAGCCAGCATCATTTCAAAATGTTGGATCAAGAGGCTCTAAACGAAAAACTCCACTCGACCCAGAGAATCCTGGGGGAGCTGAAGAGCACCGATCAATTCGGCGAGTTAAAGCCCGAGTTACAGGCTCTGCTCGGGGCTCACCGTAATTTGACAGCCGTCATCCTAGGCGATGACGGGAGGCTACTTTTCGCTGACCCAGGGCCAGTCAATGTTCCGGAGGAGTTCCTCACGACCACCAACAATAATTTTTGGGAATGGCAGAACCAAGAGCAGATGTTCCGTGGTTTGACTGCTCAAGCGATGGTGACCGGTCGGGACAAGCCGCTGACCGTGATCTTGGTTTTTGATGTTACTGAGCACATGTTTTTCTTCGAGACGCTCCAGCGATGGTTCTGGATAGGGCTGGTGATCAGCGCGCTCGTCAGTGTGGGGCTGGGTTGGTTGGTTGCCCGCAGTGGCATGCGTCCGATTCGGCAGGTGACCATGGTCGCTGCGTCGATGTCGGCCAAATCACTTAAAGAGCGCATTCCATTAGCGTCTGTTCCAAAAGAGCTTCAACAGATGGTGTCGTCGTTCAACGCGATGTTGTCACGTCTGGATGATGCTTTTGTCCGGTTATCAAATTTCTCTGCGGACATTGCTCACGAACTGCGCACACCGGTCAGTAATCTGATGATCCATACCGAAGTGGTGCTCTCTAGAAAAAGGGATATTGAGGACTACGAAGACAATCTGTATTCGAATCTGGATGACTTGAAGCGTATGTCTCGGATGATCGACGACATGCTCTTTCTGGCTAAATCTGACAACGGCCTGATCCCCCATGAGAACAAACCGATAGACCTATTGGAGGTCGTGGAGAAACTGCTCGAATACTACCGCCTGCTGGCAGATGAGCGCGGCATCAACCTGACGGTTTCAGGGGGAGGGAGTGTTCGGGGCGACGTACTAATGCTGCACAGAGCTGTCTCGAATCTGCTTTCTAATGCGCTGCGGTACACCCCGGAGGGGAGGACCATCAATGTCGATATCCAACAGAGAAATACCTCGACATTTGTGGTCGTGGAAAATCCAGGAGAAACCATTGCACCCGAGCACCTTGAAAAGCTCTTCGATCGATTTTATCGCGCGGATCCGGCACGGCGTGAAGGGAGCCCCAGCAATGCTGGACTGGGGCTCTCAATTACGCGGTCGATCGTAGAAGCCCATGAAGGCAAGATCTGGTGTACCTCATCCAATCGAAAAACAGCCTTCCATATGGAATTTCCTAATGCCGGATCGAAACGGGCCTAGCCTCGCTGAGGCGCCGTCTTGGAGCAAGGGGCGCGGCCTTTGCTCCAAGACGGATTGACCGACAGGCTTCAGAGAGAAAGCCAATGTAGTGCACATCGGGAAAATAAAAAGCCACGACGACAACCCTCAATTATGGACCAGAGGGCATGCGTAAAGCTTACTGAAATGTAATCGAATGGTCGGCAGTCATGTGGCATCGTGTCCTAGCTCTATAACGCGGATCATTCTGATCCAGAACCTGGGTTAAGTACGCGGCATACGCTTGGTATTTGCCTGTGGTTTTAATCGGAATTGAGAAGTAAAAACTAGATCTCCCCAACCCAACCTCGAACCAACAGCTTATGCTGTGAGGAGTCTTGCATGTCATTCTTTAAAACTACTACCGTAGCTGTTGCACTTACCGTCGGTTTGCTCGTGAGCGCTATCGCCCAGGCGCATCCAAAACTGGTGTCTTCTACCCCAGTGGAAGGCTCGACGTCTGCGGCACCTTCCAAGATCGAGCTGCACTTCTCGGAGAACCTCACGACTCAGTTCTCGGGAGCGAAACTGATCATGACTGACATGCCGGGTATGCCGAATTCACCTATGGGTGTTAAGGCTGGTGTCGCCGGCGGCGACGATCCGAAAATGATGGTTATCACGCCCGCCGCTCCGCTAACCACAGGTACTTATAAGGTCGAATGGCGGGCAGTCTCTTCCGACACTCATCCCATTACCGGCAATTTTTCTTTTAAAGTGAAATGATCCATGAGCGACTCAATCAACATCGCCGTTCGTTTCGCTCTTTATATGGACCTCATGCTGCTGTTTGGATTGGCCATTTTTGGTTTGTATAGCCTACGGGGGAAAGAGCGAGTGTCCGGCGCTGTCTTAAACTTTGAGTCGCTCCTTTTCGGCACCGCAGTTGTTGGTGTACTTCTGTCTCTTGCCGCTATGTTGTTACTTGCGAAAGCAATGAGCGGCGTTTCAGAATTTATGGAGCTTCACCATCACATCTTCGAAATGGTTCTAACTGGTACCGACGTCGGGCTCACCTGGATGGTCCGAATAGCAGCCCTGGTGCTGGCAGGTATCGCCATCACACTTAACAAGCGCCTCCCAACCCTCAGTCTTTGGGCGGTTACCGTCTTCGGTGCTATTGCTCTCGCTACCCTAGCGTGGACAGGGCATGGCGCAATGGACGAAGGCAATCGTCGTTATATACATTTCATTAGCGATATTCTTCACCTTCTGGCAGCCGGCGGTTGGATGGGAGCTCTGGCCGCATTCGCTTTACTGAATCGCCCCTAGTTTCGTAGACACCTCCAAGCCTTAAAATGAGGCCCATTAGGAGGTGCCATGAGCAACCAGCGTTATCCCGAAGAATTCAAAATCCAGGCGGTCAAGCAAGTGACCGAAAAGCAGCTTCCTGTCTCGGAGGTGGCTGCACGATTGGGTGTGTCTGTGCACAGCCTCTATGCCTGGGTTAAGCGCTACACCAAGCCTCAGGAACAGCGCGTTGAGGAGGATGATCAGAGCGCTGAGGTTCGTCGTCTACGTGCCGAGCTGAAACGGGTGACGGAGGAGCGAGACATCTTAAAAAAGGCCGCCGCGTACTTTGCCAAGGAGTGCGGCTGAAGTACGCCTTTATTAAGCAGCAAGCGGGTCATTACGCGATTCGACGGCTTTGCCTGACGCTCAAGGTTCATCCCAGCGGCTACTACGCGTGGCTATCAGAACCAAAATCTGCGCGAGCCAAGGACGATCAGCGACTGCTTGGATTGATCAAACACTCCTGGCTGGAAAGCGGTGGCGTTTATGGCTATCGAAAGATCCATGATGACCTGCGAGAGGTTGGTGAGAGCTGTGGCCGTCACCGGGTGGCTAGGTTGATGCGCCTTGAAGGTTTACGTTCTCAGACTGGGTATCGACGGAGGCCTGGAAAATACGGCGGTAAGCCAGCCGTTGCCTCACCGAACTTACTGAAGCGCCAATTCGATGTCAGAGAACCCAACAAAGTTTGGGTCACAGACATTACCTACATCCGAACATATGAAGGCTGGCTGTATTTGGCCGTGGTGCTCGATCTGTTTTCACGCCAGATCATTGGTTGGTCAATGAAGTCGCAGATGACCAGCGACGTAGCCATTGATGCACTGCTGATGGCGGTTTGGAGACGTAAGCCGAAGCAAGAGGTGATGATCCACTCGGATCAAGGCAGTCAGTACAGCAGCTCAGACTGGCGAAGCTTCTTGAAAGCTAACAACCTGGTAGCCAGCATGAGTCGTCGAGGTAATTGCCACGACAACGCTGTGGCGGAGAGCTTTTTCCAGTTGCTGAAGCGGGAACGGATCAAGCGTAAAATCTACACTACACGCCAGGATGCTCGAGATGATGTGTTCGATTACATCGAGATGTTTTACAACCCAAAACGACGCCACAGTTTCAACAATCAGCTGTCACCGGTAGAGTTTGAAAAGCGTTACGCAGCGAGCCTTGAGAGTGTCTAGAAAGCCCGGGGCGATTCATACTGCTGCGTGCGAAAAGACTAAATGGCGGACAAGAAATACGGGTTCTCTCCCGAGTCCTGACTGGGTTTGAATCAGCTGGCGCGCTAATTGTTGTGACTTTAAGCATTACTGGCGTAGTGAATTATCTCTTTATCGTGGGCCCAACCCTGGACGAAGTGATGATGACTACTTATGGCACTCTGCTATTTTTGAAAGTCTTGCTCTTCGCAGGGATGATTATATTAGCGACGCTAAATCGATTCCATTTGAGTCCACTGTTAGAACGCTCAATCAAGGAAGGGGACCATGCCGTCGCCGTCAATGCTTTACGACGTAGTATGATCCTTGAATTCTCCGTTGCAGTAGTCATAGTATGCCTTGTTGAATCGCCCCGGGCTTTCTAGACACTCTCAAGGCTCGCTGCGTAACGCTTTTCAAACTCTACCGGTGACAGCTGATTGTTGAAACTGTGGCGTCGTTTTGGGTTGTAAAACATCTCGATGTAATCGAACACATCATCTCGAGCATCCTGGCGTGTAGTGTAGATTTTACGCTTGATCCGTTCCCGCTTCAGCAACTGGAAAAAGCTCTCCGCCACAGCGTTGTCGTGGCAATTACCTCGACGACTCATGCTGGCTACCAGGTTGTTAGCTTTCAAGAAGCTTCGCCAGTCTGAGCTGCTGTACTGACTGCCTTGATCCGAGTGGATCATCACCTCTTGCTTCGGCTTACGTCTCCAAACCGCCATCAGCAGTGCATCAATGGCTACGTCGCTGGTCATCTGCGACTTCATTGACCAACCAATGATCTGGCGTGAAAACAGATCGAGCACCACGGCCAAATACAGCCAGCCTTCATATGTTCGGATGTAGGTAATGTCTGTGACCCAAACTTTGTTGGGTTCTCTGACATCGAATTGGCGCTTCAGTAAGTTCGGTGAGGCAACGGCTGGCTTACCGCCGTATTTTCCAGGCCTCCGTCGATACCCAGTCTGAGAACGTAAACCTTCAAGGCGCATCAACCTAGCCACCCGGTGACGGCCACAGCTCTCACCAACCTCTCGCAGGTCATCATGGATCTTTCGATAGCCATAAACGCCACCGCTTTCCAGCCAGGAGTGTTTGATCAATCCAAGCAGTCGCTGATCGTCCTTGGCTCGCGCAGATTTTGGTTCTGATAGCCACGCGTAGTAGCCGCTGGGATGAACCTTGAGCGTCAGGCAAAGCCGTCGAATCGCGTAATGACCCGCTTGCTGCTTAATAAAGGCGTACTTCAGCCGCACTCCTTGGCAAAGTACGCGGCGGCCTTTTTTAAGATGTCTCGCTCCTCCGTCACCCGTTTCAGCTCGGCACGTAGACGACGAACCTCAGCGCTCTGATCATCCTCCTCAACGCGCTGTTCCTGAGGCTTGGTGTAGCGCTTAACCCAGGCATAGAGGCTGTGCACAGACACACCCAATCGTGCAGCCACCTCCGAGACAGGAAGCTGCTTTTCGGTCACTTGCTTGACCGCCTGGATTTTGAATTCTTCGGGATAACGCTGGTTGCTCATGGCACCTCCTAATGGGCCTCATTTTAAGGCTTGGAGGTGTCTACGAAACTAGGGGCGATTCATGTCGCTTGGCTAGGAACCCTGAGCCCGGGGATGGATATGAGCACGGTGCAGCATTAATAATCCGCATAATGTCCACAGCTACCTGGAGCGCCTACGCTCCAAACGCAAATTTTGTGAGCGTTGAGCCAAACGTCCATGTTGTCGTAACGCTACGGTTCTCAAGCCACAACTCGTTTGTCACCAGCATGTTGACTCCGGGGGGTAAAATCCGCACCCTTGCCGCTAATAGTCAGGAGCAAGTGCTACCAAAGGAGCCAAGTGTTTAGAGCCTGTTTGCAAGCAAAAACATAAGGCAGAAATATCCCCTTGAAGGGCGATCGCCTTCTCCCAAATACTGTCAACATCAGCGGTAGCTACGGCGAGAGGGGAGCCTTCCAATATCGTCATGGCCATGGCATGTAGATGTAAAAAGTCGTCCTTAATGCAGCCGATCCCACCAATTTCAGCAAGACAGGCATCTAGCCGGTCCACCAAGTTAAGTAATTGAGAGATGTCGTAGCTCGCGCGCAGAGAATCGAGTGCCTTGGCATCGACGTCCCCATAGGGTGTCACTCGAAACGAAACCGGCGGGATGTGCATTAGTTCGCCTCCTCAACTTTGCTATTGGGCATCTGTTTCGCACGCATTGGAGCTCAGACTCTGAGAGCGAATAGCTCTGATGAAGCTCTTTCGACGACAGATTCGCCGGCAGCTTCGGATAGGCTGTCCGCTCCAGAGAGGCCATGGAGTTCGTCCCTCAAGGAAAAGCAAAACCTTCAGCATAGACGGCTAAACTTGGGACGAGGAAAGGAAACGCAGAAAAAATTTAAATCATAGCAATATCATAATATTACAGAGCGAATGTCCTGATTTTCCTTTATCTCGGCATAACCCCGTGGAGAGATGATCTGAGCCGTGCAACCGGGTCGGAAACAAGAAGTCCTCACTGCGGAGGAGGGCCTGATGCATCCAAGCCTCCAGAACCGTTCGGGTTTGCTCAGTGATTTCAAACTGGACTGGGTGCTGAGTTTTCTGCTGCATCACGATGGCCCGTGACGACACATGTTCCCCATGGGCTATGTCTCGTACTCGCAGCTTGGTTAAGTCACAGGCGCGCAGCTTGCTGTCGATGGCCAAGTTGAAGAGGGCCAGATCCCGTGTCTTCTCCGCGAGCTGGAGCCTGCCAGATATCTCTGACTCGGAGCGGGGCTTTCTGCCCGACAAGCTTACCCTTGTTCCAAGGCTGATGGCTGTATGGTAACCGTCCGGCCAGCACCCTCTCCTGACAGCCCTCCAAATTAGCCAAGATAGTGGACACCATTTTTTAGTGGACACTATCTTGGATACCGTTGCCCTAGCCCGTCGAACCGGCCGCCGCCCCAACTTCCCGCTGGCGTTCAAACGCCAAGTCGTCGAGGCGACCCTCCAGCCTGGCGCCTCCGTGTCGTTGATCGCTCGTGAGCATGACGTCAATGCCCCGCTCAGCATGCAGGGTTAGCTCCATCAAGGCGGCCTCTAGAGCTAGTTGATTGGCATAAATCCTCTCGATGAGGTCGGGTAAAGAGTAATCACCAGACATTGCGTCGACATCTCCAAAGGAAAATACAAGCATAGTAACGGCCTGCTATCTTGCCAGGCGATACTCCAATTTTGCTGAAAATTGCTTCACTAGCTCAGTGGGCCATGGCCTACGCCTACTGATCTTGAGCTTGAAAGAGTCAGAGATTGAAGGTATTGGTGATGGGATTTCATAAAGTAAGGACACTTAACCATGAGCTATTTTCGCTGCCCTGTCTTTGCAGCCATGACGCTCGCTTCTGTCACGCTGGCTGGATGCGTAACCGCCCCGACATGGTTGAATAAAGGACCAGCAGAAATTGTCACTGGGAAAGGCCTAATTTCCTGTTACACGGACGCAAACATCATCGACGGAGAGAGGATGGAGGGCACGATCTGTGCCACTCCTGAGTCGGGTTTCTTCGGTGGCGGAGAGCCTGAAATTTACTTTGGGCCCTGGAACCGGAAATTCATGAAGGAGCCGGTGAGCAAGACGACAGCGGGTGTGCAGCGGGAGTATGAAGGAAAGAAGGTGTTTCTACAGTGTGACTCTGTCCTTGCTCGTGATAACAAAACTGAAATAGGTCGAGCTTGTAAGGTCACGATCAATGACCAGCAACTGGTTAGCGCCAATGTGGTTTTCAAATTTTGACGGTCGTTGGTGTCAAGTCAGTTCAAGGGAGGCGCGGCCATGAGAGAGAAGTTTGATGAGCAAACCATATTAGATGCGGCTAGAGAGTGGGCTTCACGAACTGGAAGGGATGAAGCAACTGCTGTCAGCAGCGCTTCTGAAACGGTGGCAGCACTGAAGGCTAAATTACCGCAGCACGAGTTTGAAGCCGTCTTGGAGAATCTTCTTCACCAATACGAAGACGACGGTAGCTAAGGCGATACAACTCAACTGGTAGAGGCGAGACCGCTAAAAATTTGCTACAGCCAGGGTCTGAAAGGTGCCTAAACGCAGCGGGAGCGGTGGAGCTCGGGTTTAATCCGTCCAATCCATCATTGGACGCAAAGCCCGCTAGGACGGATAACGGGGCGATGAAGCAGCGAGGGTTCTCCAGGGTCCAACTCTGCGTTTCGGACCCATCAATGGGCACAGGATGTTTAGCTTTTTTCGATTTTAAGAAAGGGATTGTCGGGTGGAATTAATTCAAAAAGTAGCCTTGGTTCCTCAATCAGATATCCCTTGAGGTTGGTTTTCTTCCTTGGACCTTGTACGTGGCATGTCCAGATGTTCAGACCGTTGTCTCGTTTCTTGTGAACTCTCAGTTTTTCGAACTGCTTTTGCACCCTACGCCATTCTTCAATCTCCCCATCTGAATCCTGCGAAGCGCCCGGAAACTCCTGCGCGTAGCGTTGGAAGAGACCAGGCGTGACCAGAAATACGCTGCCACCCACCGTGTGTATTTTGGCCTTGCTGTCGTTGATGATCAGCTTGTGGCTGAGAATGCCTTCCTTGACCCAATTCAGAAATGTCTGGCCTGGGCTATCCGATTGAAGCGTCGAAGTTTCGACAGTACTTTCTGACAGTGCGTCGCTGGCCTCAGGCTCTTCCAATTCGAACATGTCCAGCAGCGCGCCGAGGTAGTCGGCATCCTCTACCATCCGGGTATCCGGCAGCGGTTGACTTTGACCTGATCCTGCACCGCCTGTCTCGAGCGCTGGTGTTGGTACCGGGGTGTCAGTTGAGTGGTCATGGGTCGCAATGCTCACCGTTCCGCTGAAAGCCTCGGGCCGGTCTTCGTTTTCCCAAATCAGCGCCGGTTGAAGGCGCAGAAAGGTAAAGCTCTGCTGCCAGTTTCCCTGAACCACTAGCGCAGTCCAGATGGCTTTGCCTTCCGGCGTGGACTCAACCAATCCATGCGATTGCAACTCGTCGAACACCGCGAGGTTGGACGAGGGAATGCCCTCAATTGATTGCGACAGCAAATAGGCTCGCAACTTGTCCGTGACCGTCTTGCTGACCAGCCACAGTGCGTCCTGGGTCAGCCATCCCGCGGCACCCGGCTGGTTGAGTTTCAGCTCGCGCTGAACCAGATGACGCAGTCCGCTGATCAAGTGATGTTGCAGCGAATGGATCGGCGCTTGCAGCGCCTTGCTCGGGTTACCACCGATGTTCTGTGCGGTGGAAACACGGTCTGCCTGCATCACCAGCTCCCCCAGCACGCCGGCACGTTCATACTGACCTGCTAGGACATACAGCAGGTTGGCCCAGAGCGATGGAAATCCACTGAGCCAATCGAGGATTGAGCGGTCGAGAATCTGGGTGTAGAGCAAGCCTGCGGCCGCGCCGTGCAAGTGGTAGTCGCGCCCCTTGAAATAGCGGAAACGATACGGCTGGTCCAGGGAACCCTGCCAAGGATGCCAGATGCGGCCATCCTGGCGTTCGACCAGCAGGTCCACGGCGATCTTACCGATGTCATGGAGCAATGCTCCATAGGCAATGCCAGCTGACCAGGCATCGGTCTGGGCGGCTTGGTCTTCAGGTGCGGCGCCGGTGGGAAGCAGATACGACTGACGCAATTTCAAACTACAAGCGACCAGCTCCAACCCATGGTCGAGCATGCCGCCGAGATAAGCATGGTGGTGCGTCTCGCTGGCTGGAAGCTGCTGGACCAGCTCGGCGTATCGATGGATCGGATTTAAATAGAGCTGGCTGAATTGCGGATGGGAGAGGGCGGTGTACTGCCAAATGCGATCAAGCAACTGGCGGCGATGCTCGGCTGCTAACAAGCTCTGGGACGATTCGATGGGCAGGTACCCATCGGCGACGTTTACGGTTGGTGGCGGAGGAGGCTTTTGCCTTTTGTGCCGAAACAGACTGAGCATCATGGTCCTCCCGGGAACTGGCAGAGTCAGTGGCCTTTTAGCCTTTTCGGATAGGGCTCTTACCCTTGACTCCCCATTCCCTTCCAACCCTTGCCGGTCCTTTTGACGCGTTTCCCTTTGTGCGGTAATCGGAATATCGATTTGTCCTGGTGCCGTTTTGTTGGATGCGCGTGCTGGTACGAAAAAGGAAAGTGTCGGTACACTGCGGTGCGAATTTTATCGGGTCTTGCCATGAACCTCACTGACGCCACGCTCATACTGCTGCTCGCGGCACGTATCCATGGAACAGACGAAGCTGTCAGGGCCTCGGCGAAGAGCGTGGTCAAGAAGTTACCGCGCAGCAAACGTGATCTGATCTACAAGGTGATAGACAGCCGAAGTCCGCTCGAGCTGGTGGATTTTCTGGCGCAGAGTCTGGATGAGTGATAGCTCGATGTAGGAGTCTGGCTATCTATTATTTTTTACGTGAGACGCCCGTGGCGCGATGCCGTCTGTTTTCTAGAAACAGAAAAAAGGGCTCAACTCACGTTGGGCCCTATGACGCGTTTGCAGCAGTGAGGTAACGATCAAGCTCCATCGTTCATGCAGAGTGAGTCATCCAAGACCGCTTGCTTCAGTTGCTGCTCCAGATTGAGCACATATTCCGAGGCGCTGCGGGCCTGACCACTGGCGCGAAAGATTGCGCGCTTGTCAGCCTTGAGCAGGCTGAGCCAGAAGTCGATGTAGCCCTCGTGCCTCAGCTCTCCCTGAATGCCGGCATAAGCACATAAAAAAGCCGCACCCATTTCGGCGATCAACTCTTCAAATGCATAGCCTGGCGAGCCGAATGGGCAAGGTGAGGTCACGCCTTCGCGCTGCAATCGAGCGTGATGCCCGGTCCAGTGCGTCAGCTCGTGAAGTGCAGTGGCGTAGTATCCACCTTGATCGTGGAATTGCGATTTTGTCGGCAGTTGGATGAGATCCCTGATCGGGTGGTAAAAGGCTTCGTCGGCAAATCGATGAATGATGTTTGCGCCCGAAAGTAACAACAGATTTTCCGCAGCGCCGTTGGTGAAGAAGGGATCGCTCGGTTCCGTCTCGAGCACGGTTTCGTTGAGCGTTTCGAGCCCTTCCGTTTGCTCGATGTTGAACAGAAAATGCGTCCTTAGAATGCCAAAGTGAGCGACCTTGGGCTGACCGTTTTCATCGAGTACGGGTTGGCCTGATTCGGTCTGTTCTTCGCGTTCCATCGGTTTGTAGAGCACTGCCAGGGTGCTGTGCTCACCCTTACGGATGTGCCCGCCGGCTTTTTTGGCTTGGTTGAAGGTGAGCCAACGATCTTGAGTAAACCCCTGCAACCTGGCCTCGGCCCACAGCAACGGTAAATTGATGCCCGAATAGGGACGCTGTGTGATGGCGTTGACGGGATAGGGCTGGTGCTGAGCGACGTCAGTTAAGCCACTTGAGGACCAGGGTTTGATCCATGGGGCTACGCCTTGGTCTAACGCGTCAACAATTTTGTCAGTCACGTCTTGATAGATATTACGCATGGCATTTTCCTCGAGAGAACACGGAGGAACGCCTTGCCCGTCGGGGAGGGATCCCCGGTGGGTGTTGGTTGGATTGGTGCAGGGCTGCGTATAGCCTGAGTTGGATCAGTGGCCGGGTATGGCCGTTTGCGTTCAGCGTTGCTGCTCTTCCGCAAGCGCTATCAATAAGACGTTAGGCTGGTCTGATGCCTGAAGCAGGCTGAGGCTCAGTCGCAGCAATGGTTCATGATCTGCATCACTCGCTGAGACGAACTTGGCTACCTCAAACACCACGTAGGGCGCGTTTGGATCGGCCAGGTGAGCTTCGAAGGCTGCGCGTACGACGTTGCTCAGCCTATCGAGCTGCAGTTTTTCAGGATGATTTGAACCATCGGGCAATACTACGTGTTGCCACGCTTCTGGAGTGAACACAACGGGCAAGCGCAGAGTGTTCAGTGCTTCGCTTGTGAGTGAGTCGGACATGATGTGCCTCCGTTGAAAGCGCGAAGAAACCTGTCCCATAGGGGAAAGTCCCCGCGGTGGGTTGAAGAAAAACAAGAGGGGGTTAGGACGAGCCGAGCTCGAAAGACGCTAGGTAGAGCAGTAGGCGTTCATCACAGTGAAACGTGATCGTGCGAGCCACCGAACGCTAATCGCACTTGGGGGGGAACCATCACCGGAGTGACGTAGCTTTGAAGGCTCTGGCTACCTGGGAAGGTGCTGTCGATACAGCGATCCGTACCCTCTATGTAGCTGGATGATATGGATGGGTCAACGGTCTTAGAGGCGTTGCTGCACGAGGTGCGTCTTCTGTCTTCCAGAGAAGGTTTTTCGACCGAGCAAGCTGATAAACGGTT
The DNA here is from genome assembly GCF_023651955.1 of Pseudomonas sp. Y39-6. Classification (NCBI taxonomy): domain Bacteria; kingdom Pseudomonadati; phylum Pseudomonadota; class Gammaproteobacteria; order Pseudomonadales; family Pseudomonadaceae; genus Pseudomonas; species Pseudomonas sp. Y39-6. Next base: position 2,528,764 of record NZ_CP069594.1, read on the forward strand.
AAGCATGGGCGGTTTTCAGTAGTAGTCTGTAATCTCGATTACTACAGGAACACGCTCAGAAGAGGGCGCAACCATGCCGGTTCAGCAGCCAGTTCAAATTTCCCGCGCGCACCGCTGGGCTTATGCATGTGGTATGTCGGCAAAATGTGGTTATCGCAAGTTGAAAGGATTTGAATCCCGCGTAGCTAAACGTGCGGCGGCGACAGGTATGCCTGCGGGTGGGCTATTGGTTCGCGGGACCTTTCTAATTACTAAGCTGGCACTCCTCCTTGGCTTGCTCTTTATCGGTTTCTGGTTGGTCGCTTCTGTCGTAACGATGATTGCTGTGATTGGTCTCCTGTTGTCCAAGGCTGCCATTGATGCAGATCTTAAAGAGGCGGAAACCGGGCCAGACTATCTCGGTGCCGACCTCTACATCGGTGACTTCGACGACAACGGGCATTATATCGGCGACAGCAAGTCATCTAATTGAGCGCTGAGCAGCCCCCATTATTTGATCCGTACCTTTGCTTGCTGAATCACTTGCGGCTTTGCTGCCATTGGCCAGCATGCCTTGTATCCCGTTCCCTACTGCATATCCCGTCCAGCTCATGGCTCCAAGGAACAGCATCGGCAGTACGATGAACATCGCCCCCATCACATATTCAATCACCTGCGCCGTCACGGTTCCATCCATAAATCCGGATGTGGGTAGGGACAACAGCATCTGATTGGAGGCCGACACTTGGTTGTACAAGGTGTCGAGCATGCTGGAGTCGACCCAGCGGGCCAACTCCCACCAGAAGGTCAGCATGTGCAGTGTGAACAGCGCGAACGTCACTGTCATGACAGTCTTCAACTGGTAGGTACTGACCAGCAGGATCAGCGGCAAGCTGATGATGACGCCCATGATCAGGAAAGCCTGCACCATCGGCAGGGCAGCGCGTAGTGCATTCATCGCCGGGAAGTTACTGAAGGAACCGAGAGCCAGCCCAGTGTTGGTGGCCAGGTTATTGAGCCCCTGATTGATCGACCCACCGCGAGCACTGGAGCCATAGTCCTGGTACACCTGTCCTGGCGACATGGACATAGATTGCTGGCGCGGGCTGACCAGTTCGCGCAGGGTGGCGTCCTCAATCTCGTTACTCGAACGGCCAGTCAACCAACCTTTTAGCTGAGTCAGCAGCGAAGGGTCGACTTGCTCGATCAAGCGCTCGCGCAACCCGACACCATTGTCACTCCACCACTGTTTGCAAGTGGGGTAGCCCGCGCCATTCTCCAGCCGTGGCAAGGAAACATCGCGGGTTTCATCGTAGGGCCAACTGACTCGCGGTGTCCGTGAGCGATCGGTGTCGTAGTAGCCCGGAGTGTCGAGAAAATAGCTTGAGCCGATCCAGGACGCATCATGACTTTGCGCTTTATCCAACTGCGAGCGATTGGTGAATAGCCGAGAACGGGAATAGCCGTAGCAGTCACGAGTGAAGTCGGCGACCTCCTGCAGCAGGACCTGACTGTCGATACGCGAACTGTCGATCTCCATGCGCATCTGCCGGATGTCCGGTGCGCAGGGAATGGAGGCGGTGGCCGCTGCGGTCACTCCTTTACTCAAGGCGTGCACCAGAAACCACCAGATTGGCACGTTGGCAGAGCGTTCTCCGATGGTGTTGAAAGTGGTACCCCAGGCGGTTTCCGCTGGTTTGGCCACGCTGACACCGCAGCGTTGGCTCGCTGCATCGTCGAACGCCATTGAAGCGAGGTTTAGCGGAAAGACCGGCGCGCAGCCGAACAATACGACAATGTAGGCCAGCCAAAGCCGGTTCTCGATTCGAGGTACCGAGAGCAATCCTTTGTTGCCTTCATCCGCGCCTTGCTGACGGGCCGACAACCATTCTTGCAAGATGATTGCACCAAAGGGGGCGGCGAACAGGCCAGTATCGGACAGGACGTTCCAGATACCGTTGTTGATGATCCATGCCAGCAGGGAGAGGTAAAACTCCAGGTAGCTGTTGGTGCTCATGAGCATAGTGATGACCTCACAATCGGGTGAGCTCGAAGCAGATAGAAAGCACGAGCCCCAATACTCCGATGCGTTTCACACGCTGTTGATCTTGTGGTCGATTTCGGTAGCGCCTGAGTAGGTCCCACCAGAGTGTGAAGAGGACGCTGTAGAGCAAGGCACGCCACCACCACAGATAATGCCTCGCGGATTCCAGTGCGTCCTGCCAGACCTCGAAGCTACCCAGCGCAGTGCTGCCGATCCAGGCGACCAGTGCGGCGGCCAGGATCATTCCTGCGGCGACCCCGAAACTTGAAAGCAAAGTGAATAGCTGCGGGCGTTTCATCGCTCACTTGCGCCTGGTGTCAGCGTCGTTGAGTCGGCCGGGCTCGGGGTCGCCTTGCTCGACAGTGCGCGAAGCATCGGCACCACCGGCATGCCGATCAAGCACCAGGCTGGCGGTGTTGGTGGCCAGCATCTGCCGGACCTGCAACTCGGTCTGCAGCAGGCGTATTTCGCGCTCCAGAACGTCGATGTTTTTCGTCAAGGCGGTCTGAGCCGGCTCAGCGGAAGCGATGTTCGGTTCGTGGCTGCCTGCCAGCAGCGTGCGCAATAGCAGGAGCGCTTTGTCGAGCACGCTGGACAGGGCCGTCTCACTGGCCAGGCGCCGCGCTAGGAGTTCCTGATCAGGATCGTCGCGCAGGGCTTCGATCACACCACGGGTCACTGGCAGCATCGGGCTGGAGGCTTTGGCCAGGTTGTCCGGAGTAGGTGGCAGGGAGCCTGACAGCAGCTCTTGCAGGGACTTGAGGCGTTCGTTGTAGGCCTCCTGGATCAGCGGCGTCAACCCACTGCCCGCGGTCGCCCGCAGGGTTTCGCAGGTGTCGCAGGTCGCGACTTCGGTCTCACCCAACACTCGAACAGCCCATTCGGACTCCTCTTGGGGTGAGGTCCATGCCTGGCAAATAGCGCCGCCCAGGCAATCACTGCTACTGATCGAGGCGCTGTCATCCACCGACCGGTTATGCAGCAGGTTGTAGCCCGCGTGCACCACATCGGAGGTTGCCCGGATGGGTGTTTGTCCGCTACCTCCAGCCTTCTGCCCGCCAACCCAGGACACCCCATTGTTGCCGTTATGGGCCTCGGTGTTTTTCACCGCGGCCACCGCATCACCGCCGGTTTGCTCCAGGTTGCCCTGCATCTCCTGGTTCTTGGCCAGCGCGCCCCAGCCGGCTTGACCGACCTTGTCCGCCATTTTTTCGGCCATGGCCTGGCAAGTCAGTTTGGAGCGGTCGAAGTCGATACGCCCCTGCATCACCCCGTTACTCAGTAACTCATAGAGACCGGGGTTGGCGCGCTGGATGATCAACGCCGGCAGCGACATCACGGCTTGGGTCGCGTTCTGCACGATGCTGCCCATGATCTGCTGGAAGCCTTCGGTGGCGCCGTTCAGCTGGTTTTGCAGGGTGTTGGTGAGGCTCATGTTTCCACACATCATGTTCGCTCGCCATGAAGCGCCGATACCGAGCCCGTTGGGGCGATAGAGCGAACTTGGTGGGCCCGCTGCCGAGCCGCCACCGATGGTATACATCACCCGGTCGTCGAGCACTTCGCCTTGAGTGCCCAGGCGGTAATCGCCTTCGGCGGCGTGGGCATGCATGGCAATGCCGAGCAGTCCGCAGAGCAATAGACTCACCAGGCTCAACCATGATCGCGCGAGAAACCGGCTCATGAAGCACCACCTTCGAAGTCGATGCTGAACAGGAAGGTCTGTCCCTCACGCTTGCAGCAGTTATAGGGACGCCACAGCGACCAGGCGTAGCCGCCATCCGCACTCTGCACCGGATCGCTGGGGAAGATGGCACATGTGGGTTGAACCAGAGGGGAGAGCAATTGCCATTTGTGGGTCGAAGCGTCGTTTTCAACGATTGGGCCAGGCGGCCAATAACCATCGCGTGGTACGGGTGTGAGCGGGACATACACGTGCGGTTGCCAGTTGCGGGTAATGACGTCACCCGCTCGCTGCGCCATCACCGCGGCGGCTTTGAAGTCGTCGGGTTGTACCAGAAATCCTTGCCGGGGATAGACGTTGCCCCACATGTTTCCCGCGATCTGATGACCGATTTCACGGACCCCCGGTATCAGCGACTCGGGGTAAAGGCTTTCCGGGATGCCATGACGCCAGGCCAGTGAGTCCAAAGTGCTCAGGTAGTAAGGCATGAACGCCGTGGCGCCGCTGGCGCAGGCGTAGCCGGATTGCGAGGCCAGTTGTGTGGCGGCCCAGCCACCTGGATGACCGATGGCATCAACGTTTTTGAAACGAGGCAGATTATCGCGCAGGGTGTTTGGCGTGATCAGGTTACCGCCTCCTTCCGCACCACTGATAGGAGAGGATAGGGCGGCCATCTCGGTCCAAGGATTGGCACCGGTGGTGGCATAGCTCGACACCACCAGCTCAGGAATGAAGTGACGAACCTTAGTTGAGGTTTTCACGGTGCAGCCGAAGGGGGTGCAGAGCAACCAGAAACAGATGCCGACGACCCTATACTCAAGACAGTCCGGAGAAAGCACCGAGGCGGTAATGTTGCCGGTATCCAGCGCTACGCTTAACCCAGATGCCAGCAGAATGCTCATCACCAAAGGATGTAGCTTCTGGGGCGAAATGTGTGGGCAGGCAACAAACATGATCCAGGCTCTGGGTGTATGGCCTGGACAGGTTCAATGATCGAAAGGAGGGTGTCAGTGAGAAAGCCGAACGCAGGATTGTCGGTTTACAGCGACCTTCTAGATCAGTAGATGGTCATTCAGCGCTCAGCGTACGAGCAAGCGCGTCAGACTCGATGAGTAACTGATCCGTTTTGATCTCGAAAATGTTGGCGAGTTTGCAGAGGACCAATAACGACGGGTTGCCTACCCCTCGTTCGATTTGACTCACGTAGGTACGATCCACCTCGGCCATGAGCGCCAATTGCTCCTGGGTAAGGTTCTTCACGCGTCGCATAGAGCGGATGTTTTCCGCGAGTTGCAGACGGAGCTGTTCGTAGTCTTGAGTCATGCGCGCAAACTGCGCCTTGAGGGACTCTCAATCCACGGGATATAGTCTACATGAGCCTATTCGGGCGCTTTTTTGATGCTTTAAGCGAAGTGCCAGTTTTGTTTCTATGCTGCTTCGAACAGACCCAGCATTAATAATTAAATCGAAAGCTAAGGTGTCTATGGACGAAAATTACGTTTCAATTCCGGCGGCGGACGGCTGCCCGAGTCTTTTGACGCCGTGGGGCAGCGAATTCGCGCCTATGATCGAACGTGGCGTGCAATGCGCCCAGGTCTGGCTCAATACACCTGGTGACGTACCGCTGTGGTGGGAACTGGCGCAGGCACGTAAGACTTTTCCGGCAGGAGAATCTCAGGATGCTTTCGAAGCAGGATTTTTATTGAGAATTCAGCAACGGCTTCAAGGCGTTTCACCGTAGCCGTGCGGCTCCAACCCTGACGATATGGCCTACACGGGAAAATTTACTGGAAGGTATGGTTCCAGGCTCCATTCCTCTAGAATGGAGATCTGACAGAAGTGGCGTTGGTCTGTGATAAACAGATTTACGTAGCTAGGATTCTGATAAGTGCAGATTCTGCACGCTCTGAGAACGTGGAGCGCGATATGAAAGCCGACCAAGTGTTGAGTGATGATCTGGTGAGCCGACTGGAGGGTAAAATCCCAGCCATGGCTGAAGGTGCGATCAATACGGCCTATATCAACGCGCTGGCGGCCGGACTCAGCGTGATGGAAGTCATGGACGGCATGCTCGTTGAGACGACTGCTGATGGTAAGTACAAGGTTATTCGAGTGGCCAAGCCCAAGCATAAAGTGACCTTGGGTGGCATTATCAAGGTGCGTCACTGCTCATGACAGTTCCTCGGCTGAGGATGTTTGCCGGTCCTAACGGTTCCGGCAAAAGCACGATGAAGAGTGCCGTCCCTTCCCACCTGATCGGCATCTATATCAACCCGGATGAAATCGAAAAGGCTGCCAAAGAGGGCGGGCGTCTGGAATTCAGCGATTTTCAGCTTGAAGCCGAAGGTGATGAGGTTCTCGGTTTTATCAAGGCGCATCGCCTGATCTGGTCGGCCCAGCTTGATGAAGAGGCGGCCAAAATAGACTTCAGCAGCAACGGCCTGAATTTTCAGACCGTGGCAATGAATTCCTATTTTGCTTCCGTGCTCTCTGATTTCATCCGGCACAAGCTCCTCGAAGCCCAATTGTCGTTCACCTTCGAAACGGTGATGTCTAGCGAGGACAAAATCGCTTTTATGCTCAAGGCAAGAGCGTCGGGATATCGCACCTACCTCTATTTTGTCGCCACTGAAGACCCGGATATCAATATCAATAGGGTCAAGAACCGTGTTGCAGCCGGCGGGCATCCAGTGCCGACCGAAAAAATTGTCCAGCGCTACGGTCGTTGCCTGAACCTGTTACCAGCTGCCATTGCAGCCTCTAACCGGGCCTATATCTTTGATAACTCCGGCGCGGACCTGGTGCTGCTCGCTGAAGTAACGGACGGGACAGACCTTGAGTTTAGGGCTGATGAGGTCCCTGACTGGTTCATGCAAGCCTACGTGGAGAAGGTGTTCAAGGATTTGCTACCGGGTTGATCGAAACTAAATATGCGCCGTTTCACTTACTCTTTATTCCTCGCATCTCATCGATCCGTTCAGCTACCCGGTAAGCCGCCTCCAATTCCGAGCAGCCGTTCTCTTGCATCAATGTCCAGCGCTCGGCTTTTTCCTCGGGCTCCGTCATGGCCAGGGCGAGATAAAGACTGGGCGGCACGGCCCGAAACAGCGTTTCGAGCTTCTTCGAGAGCACGACTCCCTCAGTGTATTTTCCGGGCTCCTTACTGGCGGAGAGCAGCAAGGCTTTCTGTGCCGGCGTGAGTTTCTTGAACCGTGCGATTTCTTCGATTTCCGCGGGCGGCATGTTCAAGCAAATCCACCATTCGATCATGTTGAGCATGGTCTGCGCGGCGGTGGGGAAGTCGGCAAGGTTTTGCGTTGCCAGCCAGAACCAGGCACCGAGCTTGCGCCACATCTTCGTTCCCTTGACCACAAACGGCGCCAGCAGCGGGTTTTTGGTGACGATATGGCCTTCGTCGGTGACCATGATGATTGGTCGGCCCAAGTACTGGTCGCGCTCGGCAAGGTTGTTCACGGTGTTCATCAGGCTGATGTAGCTGATGGACATCTGGGCTTCGTAGCCTTCGCGAGCGTAAGTCGCGAGATCGACAATGGTCACATCGCTCTCGGGCCAAGGCGTGCCCTCGCGATCGAACAGTTCACCCTCGAAACCTTGGCAAAACAGGTCGATGGACTCACCCATTTCCTGGGCACGCTCGCGACGCTTCTTCGGCAAGTGTGTGTCAGCGGCGACGCGCAGCAAGGCGTCGCGCACGTTACGGGCCAGTACCTGGCGACACGCCGCGACGCACGTTTGCGCCGCATCGAGAATGCACTCGCGAATCAGGCTGCGATCGGCTCGACTCAGGCGGGCTTCTTCCTTGGCCTCGCCGCCGGTGATCATCAGCCGAGCGGTAATTTCCAATTCCCCGAGAACATCGCGCTGGTCTTCGCGGCTGGTTACCACCTCATCGTCCAGCTCATCGACAGACAGACTCGCTACCTGATCCGGCTGCTCGACCAGGCGCCAAGCGTCGGCGAACGGTGCGAGACTGACCGAGGCGCCAGGTTTCAATTGGACCTTGTTGACCGACAGGCCTTGCGTTGCGAAGTAGTCACCTTGTAAACCGAATGAGTTGCCGGCTTCGACGATAAACAGGCGAGGGCGGTACACCGCCATGACCTGCATCAGTAGGGTGACCAGGGTGGCCGACTTGCCCGCGCCGGTGGGGCCGAACAACAGCAAATGGCCGTTCATGGCCCGGTCCAGACGTGACAGCGGATCAAAGCTCAACGGCGAGCCACCACGATTGAACAGGGTGATACCCGGGTGGCCGGTGCCGGTGCTGCGACCCCATACCGGGGCGAGGTTTGCCAGGTGCTGGGCGAACATCAGGCGTGTGTACCAGTTGCGCGTGTCGTGGGCCGGGTTGTAAGCCATCGGTAACCAGCGCAGGTAGCTGTTGCAGGCGGCGACCTCATCGCTTTCGCGCACCGGTTGCAGCCCCGCGCCCAACAGCGCGTTAGCCAGGCCGACCGAGCGTTGGTGCAGTTGCTGTTCATCGTGACCGCGCACATAGAACGCCAGGGTGCCGCGGTACAGCTTGTGCTGGCGACCGATGATCGCACGAGCCTCTTCGACATCCTGACGGGTCTGGGTCGAAGCCAGGTTTTCACCGATGGCTTTGCGCGCCAATCGGTTTAACTGGTCTTCGAGCACATCCTGCGGCTTGACCACCAAGGTCAGACTCATCACCGTGCCTTCGGGTAACTGGTCGAACAGGGCATTGACTGCATCACCCTTACGGGTTTCTCCGGTGAGTTGACCAATCGACGGTGCCCGTCGCAGTTTGTCCACCACCATGACCCGATGGGGTTGCCCATCGAAGTACCAGAGTCCTCGTTGCACATCCGAACACGGTTCGTTGAAGAACAACCGTTCAGCGAAGTCGTGATCGAAGGGCAATTCCAGCGACTCGCCACCAGTAGGCTCCGGATAGGCAACACGTTTGTAAAAGTCCTCGGGCGCTTCATCGGTGAGCCTAGGCGCCGGATTGAACCAGGGTAATAACCAGGCATACAAACCGTGGCCATCAACTGGTACTGATTGCACGCCGCACGCCTGCAACGAAGCCGCAATACGTTCGCAAGCCTGCTGCAGGGATTGCACAGGGGTGAGTCCCGTCTCGTCGGCGCCAGACTCGAGCCAGCGATAGACCACCAGGCGCACCCGGCGGTTATTGCCGCGCCAAGGCAGGTGCGTCACCACCTTATCCTCGAACAGCCCGCTGGGCTTGGTGATGGCCTTTAGATGACGGCGGCTGAGTTCCAAATACGCTTCGGTGAAGACCGTGCCCCGTGCGCTGTCCTGAATATAATCCGTGAGCTGTGTCAGGTAGGGGGTGAAGTCGTTGTCGTCCTGGCAGAAAAACTGCGCCACCCAAGGCGATTGATCCAGCTCATCAAAACTGTCCTGTAGGGCATCCTCAAGGGCATCGCGGGCGGCCATCAACCAATCGGGTTCGCGCCCTTCGGTGCCGATGGGCAGTAACTCGAACACCGCGCCCACCGAGCGGTTGTCATCGAGCAGAAAACACTGCTCGGTGTCGAGGTATTCGACCCACGGCAGGTGATCGGTGAAGCTGGGGTTGTGCGCATAGAGTGCAGCTTCATCGGCCAAGGTGGCGCGAGGGCGCAATGGATGGCGCCAGGCTTTCCACGCAGGAGTGCGGTCACCCGCATCGCCGGTACGCACTACAAGTCTTCCTGACGTTCACCGGGTAATGCGTACTGCACACGTTGGTAGAACGGAAAGACGGTTGAGTAACCCGGCACCGGTGCCTGCTCGGTACCACTCAAGTGCGGATACACGTAAAGCACCAGATCGGGATTGGGCAGACGAGGGAACAGGTTGCGGATCTCATTCGCCGCTGTGCGAGTGTATGGTTCCTGGAGAGCCGCGGAGACATCTGACTGAGCCAGCGGGCGGCGTAACTGTTGTCGAGCATCCAGCAGTTGTTGCTGAGTGCCTTGCGAACCGGCGCCGTTCCAGATGTCCAGCATGGTTTGCTCGCCATGGGGCAGCAGCGTCTCCTTGTCGGTGGAGCACCCCGCCAGGACTAAGCAAAGCACGCTAATCCAGGTCAGGCAGAGAAGCATGGTCTTTTTCATGGCGAACGCTCCGGCCCTTGGGCTCGTAGTCGATGGTGATCTCATGGTCGAGGTGTAGCGCGACTTGGGCGGCCGGTGGCACGTACACGGCAGCAAAGGCCTCTCCATACAGTTTGTTGATCCACTCGCGGATGTCGCTGACCCCACCACTGAGAACTGAATTCAGTGCGCTGTTGCCTGTGCTGTTGGTAACCCCGAGCGTACTGCCGCCCGAACTGATCACGCTGCTGTTGTTCTGCTCATTCCCGAGCAGGGCAGCGACACCTGCGCCAGCCGCCGTGATGAGACTTTGGCTGCTGAGGTATTGCTGGGCGTTCGAGCGGCGCTCGCCGGCAATGCAAGGAATGCCATACGGATCGGACAGGTAACCGAGCCCGCCACGGATCTTGTCGGTGTTCGAGCTCTGAGTGGTGGAGGCATTGCGGCTGGCTACCGCTTTCGGTTGAGGCACCGTACGGATGGTGCCATCGGTAAACACAAAGGTGATCGACTCGACCTGTCCGCGAACGCAAGACAGGGTCCAGTCACCGGACGCCGTGCCGCTCATCACGGCACCCGCGACGTCCGGCAGGTCTATGCCGTTGGCGGTCAAGTTCTCCGGGCCGACCAGTACTTTGAAGGGATAGGGATCATTCACAGTGCCGTCTACTGGGACTCGGCCGATCAGCGCGGTCATGGCGACCGAGCCCATCAATGTGGCGCTTTCGGGAATGGTGTAGACCGGCTTCGCGCCTTCAGTACGATCAGCGGATCGTGTCAGGTCACGTTCACCCTGGGTGACTGCACGTAGCTGTTTTTGGCTGCGATCAATCGCGTTATCTTTCAAGCCCTCCAGGGAGTTGAAGGCGGTAGGCAGACTCAGTGCGGAGGAGGTCTTGGTTTTGCCTCGGGCGTCGGTGGACAGAGCATCCGAGGGTTCAATCCACTGCAGCGCATCATTGGCAGAATGCTGCCCGTCGAACTGAGCCCCATCGCCCGGCTCAAGCCCCAATCCAACCGGCATATCCTTGCCTTTGCCGGTCAGCCCCGACAGCTGTTCCTGCAATTGCGTCAGCAGACCACGGGCCTGGCGACTGTCTTGTTCCGCTTTGAGTCGGGCCTCGTTGGCTTGTCGGCGGCCTTCGTCGACCTGTTGGGTTACGCTGCCGAGCGCGGTCTGGATGCGCGAATCGACACTATTTTCCCGCTCACGAAGGCGGTTGTTCTCCGTCTGCAGCGAATCGTTGTGTTTTTTCAGGCCGAGCATGTCGCTGCGCATGGCCTTCACCTGGCCGACCAAGGTGGCAACCGTGTCGCGTGGGGTATCACCCGCAATACCGAGCGACTTGGCCTGCTCGGCGGATAACTGGAGGTTGTCCTGAGCAGGCGGACTGTCTGACGAAGGCGAGGTACCACCCGCAACCCAAGTTTTCAGGATGATGAACACCACGCCTAGCAGCACAGCCGGTACCAACCATTTGAGCAAGGCGTTAGCTTTCATCGTCAGCACCTCGTGCAACGGGCGGGAGCGGCACGGCGTGTTCGAGGCCGGCACCGTGGGTGACGAGGTAGGCAACCGTGGTGTCTTCAGGGCTGCCGACAGGCCCGAGGAAAGCATGCTGGAAGGACGCGGCGAACAACTTTGCCTGAAGCTGACGCGGATCGAGTTGCACCGTCACTGATCCAAGGTTGCGTAACTTCACCGCCGTCACCCAGTAATCACCTAGTCGCCAGGCGGCGATGGGCGTGCTGGACACGTTTTCGGTCGGCAGCAGGGTCGGTAGTTCGGTGCGCCGCTTGAGGGGGGCGCGGCGTACGCCGGGTAGGGATTCTACGGTGCGCAGCGGCGCGTACAGGCTTTGCGCGGCGTAGCGCGTCAACGCGACAGGGATCGGCGTACGTTCTGGAACAGGGGCGGTGCTGGATTCCGTCTCGGTAGTCTGCACCGGAGCATTCTTGATAATACGCACGGGTTCCAGCGGTTGGTCGCCAGGCGTGGCTGCAATGTCCAATAGGATGATCTCGCCCGTCGCGACCGATTGCAGTTGTAACCGGGTAGGTGCAATGGCTTCTGACGCGCGCAGGTACAGCGTGCCGCCGGTAGATTGCACGCGCAGCTTGCCGGTCAGAGTTGAGGGGACGCCGACTCGGACATCCTCATCGACAAAGACCACCCGCTCCTGATTGATAACCAGCGGGACCGCGAGGGGCAGGCGTTCCCAGTGCATCAACTCGACGGCCTGCGCTGCAACTCCCCACAGCATCAGTGCGGCGGTGAGTCCCAGAGTAAAAATCCGCGTCATGGCTCACCTCCAGGCAGAGCGATTTTTTGCGGTGTGCCCTGATAACAATCCAGTGCCAGCCCCCACTTGTTTTGTTCGGGGTCCAGATCAAAACGCACCACGCGTAAGGGATAACGCACCACCACCCGTTTCACCGGTTCGGCCGCGTAGTACTCATCGGCGTTGAGGTCGAGGGTGACCAGCCAGCTATCGCGATCGAGTTGCTTGACCCTGAATTCCGGATCTTCGCTGTAGCCTCGGCCCAGAATTTCGTAGACACCACGTACCCGCTGGCGCAGTTCGCCAGCAGCCTTGCGGTACTCGTAGTCGCCGTCGAGGAAGGCTTTGCAGGCGGGTGTCAGGTAGGACTGCAAGCTGTAGATAGCGCGGCGGTAATCCTGTTCGCCATCCGAAGGCCAGCGGTTGAGTTGACCAAAGATATAGAGGGCAAAGGCATAGACGTTCTCTGAGGGGATATCCCACCACTTGCGAGTGCTACCCGAGCGCAGATCCGGGGGGACATGCACGGTCAGATCGGTCGGTGCCGAGCGCCAGCCGTACCAGAGTCCGGCACAGACCAGAGCAAGGATCACTACCGCCAGACGCAGGCTGAAGATATGGGCCTGTTGGGCATCCACCTTGTTCCGAAATCGGCTCATGGCTGCCACCGGGACAGGGCAGGGCGCAGTCGACGCGAACGGCGAACCGTCCAGGCGCCGGAATGCAGAATCAAACTTCCTCGCTTCAGGCGCCAACGGCTGACCAGTATCCATTCGAGTTTGCGGTACAACCAGGTCTCGGGACGGGCCCGTTTGGCCCGACGCAGTAGTGTGCCACCAGCCAATAACACCACCGCCATGCTTACGATCATGCTGGTCGGTGCTACGGCAATGGAGGCGTTAGCGATCGCTAGCGGAACGCCCAGTAGCAGGCCGACAAGTGCGCCGACACCGAGCGCCACCCACATCTCATCATTGGTCAAACCGCGCAGTACGGTAGGATCGCGATTGAGTCGCTCCGGCAGAAAGACCACGGTGCCGTCGGCAAGAAGTTCGATTGTGTCGTTCATGCCGACCTCACAGAATCGCGGCAGCCTTGGTCAGGAACCAGATGATGATCACCACCAGTAGGGCGCCGATACCAACCACGGCACCGAGGTCTTTCCAAGTCTTTCGCTGGTTCTGTACGTCGGCATAGACGGTCAGGGAGTGCCAGGCCACGCCTAGAAAAGCGAGCAAAGCGATCAGCAGGCCGAGCAGGATGCCGCCGTCGTAGGCGTAGTTTTTGATCGTCTCGATCAACCCAGAACCTTCGCCACGCGAAGGGGCTTCCATGGTCGGGAGTTCGGCAAAAGCCAAGCTTGGACCGAGCACCAGCAGCAGTCCGATCAAGCGTTGGCTGGCACGATCACTTAGGTTGTTTTTCAGGGGGACAAGGCACTTGAGCATGACGGCGATCTCCTGGTTTAGGAAAGGGTGAAGAACATCAGAACCAACAGCGCGAGCAACACGCGTGCAGTGCTGCCACCGAAGGCGCCGAAGCGCACACTGCCTGTCGCCCATCCCCGGTAAGCCGTCCAGATCACCCAGGCACACCACAGCAAAGCCAGAACGAGGACCATGGACAGCCACAGTGTCGAACTGCTCTGCGGTGAGAAACCGGATGCGTTTTGGAACGCTGAGTTCTGAGCGTCAGTCATCCTCATGGCGACGGCTTCGCGGACGGAGTGTCGAGGCGGTAATCACCTACCAATTCAATGGGGTCGCGGGGCTGAGCGCGCGAAGGGGACAGGTAGTCCTGTACTCCATGGCGGATGCGCTGGATGTCCTGAGTCAGCCGGGGATAGTCGAAACGATAGCGTTCGTCTGGTTCAGACCTGTTGGTTGTCTCGGCTCGTGCCGCTAGTCGTTCTATAGTGTCGAGTTGCTGCTGGACTAGGCTGAGCTGTTCCTGCTCATGAGCAGATGCGGCATAACTGCTGCCATCGACGATAGCAAGCGAGAACAGTAACAAGCAGCGAAAGGGGGTAGTTGGCATGATGCTGGCCCATATGGATCTGGGAACAGAATCAAGTCAGAGGTCGAATTGTTCATTAAGAAACTTGAGGTGTGATGAATCGTTTTTCTGAGGAAGGACTGGGGATATTTACTTCACAGCTGATGTGGACCTTCGATCGTCGGCGGCGAGTGTGTTGGCTGCCATCGGAGACGTTAAGACGGTGCAGAACTACTCTTGGGCGTGGCTGTATCGACCACTGCAGGCCGCTTCTAGATGGTGATTTGAGATTCCGGCGCGCTTTCGCACTTGAGATGGCATAGTGATGTCGGTGATCCTATTTATTTGTCTGCATTGATATGGCAAATCTGGAGTATATGGATGGCGCTTTTTTCACAGGATCAGCTTGAGGCAATTGCAGGAGCGTTAGGCGACACCAGCGCAGGACTTACCGGATCTGAAATTTAGTTTCTTCTAGCCACTGCTAAAATGATAGATCCGGGACCGATCACAAAACGCACGCGCATCTACAACGCTTTTGCCGATAGCCAAAATACCAAAAGGAATCGTACCCACGTTTTGGAGTTCATTCGCCAAGCGATGAAGCCTGCCCGCTATAGCCGCGATCCTGAGCGCTATGAGCCGATGCGTGCCCTGCTTAACCTGGTCCTAGCATTTTCAGGGCTTTTCGTCGATCAAGGAGGTAACCTCTCCAAGCCGAAACTGCACAGACGTTGCCTGAAGCTAGACGTCGGGCCATGGAACTGAGGGCAGATCTGGAAGGACGTGGCGTTCATCCAGACGTCCTCAGATTTTGCCGAGCAGAGTTATTGGCTGATAACTATTTCCATGCAGTCCAAGAAGCAGTCAAGAGTGTCGCCGATAAGATGAGGTCGCGCGCAGGCGTAAGAGATGATGGAGCAACCTTGGTCGATCGTGTCCTCGCGGGGCATCCCCCGCTTTTGTCCATAAATGCGCTCAAGACCGTGAGTGAGCGCAGCGAGCAAAGCGGGTTCGCCAACTTAATACGCGGGACATTCGGGATGTTTCGCAACCCCACCGCTCATGAAGCAAGAATTTCGTGGGAAATGTCGAAAGAAGATGCAGAAGATATCTTAACAATCGTTTCGCTGATTCATCGGAGGCTTGATAAAGCTCGCACTCTTTGACGGGGCAGGTACCTCCAAGCCTCGCCTTGAACGACGGGCTGACCTGCTCGATGCCCTGGCCTATGGCAATATCAAGCTCAAGACTCGCGGCGACATGCACGGTTTAGTGTTTTATTTGGGCAGCAAGTTGACGGAATCAAAGGAAAAAGGCATGAAAAATGTTCTGCTGGTCGGTTGCACCTACGGAGGGGACCCGATTCCTGACACGACGATTGATGTGCTGGGGTTATGCCGAGCAAGCATCGACAAGAGCCGTTCGGCCTACGCGCTATACGAATATGACGTGATCATAATCAACCCTCAGAGCTACTCACATTTTATGTTTGGAGTAGCTACGCCCCATTCGGAGTCGAATAGCGAGCTGTGGGACCTCAAGGCGGAGGATAACCGGTTCGACCTGGATACTGCTTACGACCAATATGATCGCACTCAGGAGTTGTCTGCCGCATTGGAACAAGGTACTCGTGTTATTTGGCTGATGGCCCGAGAAAAACATATTAAATTCTTTGGCCGGCGTAGTATTTACTCGGGCTATGCCAACGATGTAGCTAAAATGGTTGCTGACTCTAGTATTCTTTACGAGAAGAAGTCTCGGAGGCTTACAACCACAGACGAGGTTGGAGAGTTTCTACCTTATTTCGACAGGTTGAAAAGTGACGGATGGGGCATTTGCCTTGATACACATGGCTCCCACATTGATTCGTTCGCTAACACACCTGAAGGCTACACTTTAGGCGGGAAGGTGGTAGTCGGTTCGTCTCAAGCTTGGATGTTGACCCCACCCACAAGTCAAGAAGCTACGGATGTGTTGGTACGTTGCGCGCTCGGCCTCGACCCTACGTCCGTTCCGCGTAGCGCTTATCATGGGGTTTTTCTAAGTCATACCAGCGCGGACAAGCCCTTCGTGCGCAACTTGAAAGCACGGTTAGAGGCTCAAGGGGTTAGGGATGTTTGGCTGGATGAGGCCGAGATCCTGGTTGGAGATTCTTTAACCAAAAAAATTGACGAAGGCTTAAGAAAGACCAAATACATCTGTGTTGTGCTGTCTGCCAAATCGGTCAAGTCACCGTGGGTCGAGAGAGAGCTGGAGATAGCCATCCATCGAGAAATTTCGACTGGAGAGGTCGTAGTGCTTCCGCTTTTGTACGAACAGTGTGATCTCCCATTATTTCTAGTGGGAAAACTGTATGCCGATTTCACTTCTCCCGACTCTTACGATGAGGGCGTAGGAAAATTGTTGCGACGCCTTAAAGTTTCATAGTTGACGGCCAACCATGGAAGGTCGTCACGGGTAGTAACTGACTGTCGATGGAAATCTTGCAGCACCATAAACCCGCTAAGTGCTGGCTTGCACCAGTAGAGGCGCACCCGGGTTGGCCTTGGCGTTATGGAGGAACGACGGAAAGGAACCCCACCCATGAGCGCCGTGGATTCATGTGAACCGGCGCCGGAACTGTGATCGAACCGCTAGCAGTCACCCTGGATGCGTTCAACCTGGCGATCTCAATGCTTTCCGTCAGGCGGTGCATGCTGAGCAGTAAGCCTGAGGGTTGAGCGGGAATTCAGCCAGCGGAACACTGCGAGGCGCAGTGTAGCAAGGCCCTAAGGGCGGTGGTCGCCCTGGCTGAGTCTCTGAGCGAGCTGGCTGGCGCTGAGTCGCCAGTCCGATACTGCAACCTTGCGGCAAGTGCACACGATCAAATCAAACGACTGCTCAAAGACGCGGATCGCCTGAACTTCTGGTGGGCGCATTATTGGTATATGGGGGAGCGCACATCAGATGGACTATGGAGATTCTTGGATGCTGAAAAGTATCGGTAACGCCTGCACAGGGGCAAGTCTGCGTGAAGCTTTAAATGAGCTACAGGTAGGTCAGCCGGTTTTTCGCGGTGAAATGGACGATGCTGAGACCTGGGAAGGTTGAGTGTCATCACTACCAAATCAATCGCGGAAAAAGCTTAACTAGTACTAGAGATGCTTTTTGAACGTCGTCGCTGTGATCGCTACCGTTGTCCCAAGTATTACTGCGCAAGGCAATAGAATAGCCATAGGATTGAGCGTAAAGGGCAGGGACAGGTAAATGATCCAGGGTACGAACAGTAGCGGTACCACTGCACGTTTAGCACGATGATAGACAAAGCTGCTTTCTCGCCCTGCTCCAAATTTCCGTAGGTCGCGGCGCATCAAGCCATCGACAAAACCGGTGAACGAGGCCAACAAAAACAGTGGTGTGGCCAGGACGAGAATGGTCAGGCGCACCACAAAGGTAAAGGTCACATACACCGCCGCCAGCACGAAGTCCTCAATGCTCACGTAGAGCTGATTGGCCCAACTCCAGAAGCCGTTACTCTGGCTCGACGCGCGTGCCTGCTGGGCAAAATCCGCAAAGCCACTCTTGACCAGCAACCACTGATTGAGGATGTCCAGCCACCGGATAATCGTCTTTTCAGGTTGTCGAAGAATGAGTGAAGCTTTGAAGTGCTCGCTGAGCCATCCCAATTCGCTATTCAACATGGCTTGGCTGTGCCGCCAACCCTGATCGCCCCAGAACAGCAGCAAACCGGCGAACTCGATAAGGATTGAAAACAGCAACGAGGCGATCAGCATACCGATAATGCGTAAGACCAAGCCAATCGCCGAGACGATCAATCCCGGACGCTGGATCGGTTGTGGCGGCGTGTTCTGTACGGAAGTCGCCATCCTTTACTCCATTGTGCACCGTTAAGTTGATGCTGCCACGGCGCTCGCCGAATACGCGTTTGCTGAATCGAAACCTGTGGTGGGTCGGGCTAACCCACCTGATCCAGATCGAAGTTTGTTGTAGGGCCGCCACCGCTTGCGCTCCACCATTGCCCTGCCTGTTCGTTATAGGTGGCCCGCATCCGCTGGGTAAGCTCCTGCAGGTCCTTGGGCATCGCCTCGTCGTTGGAGGGTTTTGGCAACGGCATGCGGACTTTCCAGAGCTGGCCACCGGCCTGGAAGGAGAACATTTGCCCCTTCGGCAAACTGACGATATGCGCTGGCTCGATCAGCGGCACACTAGTGCTGCTGACGCGGTCCTGAGAGGAGGAAGTGAAGTCCGTATTGGCTTCAGGATCGGAGGTGTCGGTGGCACCCGATACCAGGGTTCTGGTCAGCACGTTGACCTTGGGCAACTGCTGGGTGAGCAGCTCCGCAGTGGCGGTCTCGCGTACGCGGAGCATCTGCAAGGTGTTGAAGTTGCCAATCACCTGGCCGGCCTTGGCGCGGTTTCCGATTCGCGCTTCGATATCGCTGAGTGTCTGGGTGTAGGCGGTTACCTGGATGCCGGCGCCACCGCCCTTGTTGATCAGCGGGATGAACTCATCGCCCATCAATTCGTTGAACTCATCAGCGTGCAGGTTGATCGGCAGCTTGCCAGCGTTGCTACCCGATGGCGGCAGGCCATGGTCAATGCCATGTTTGTAGATGTGTCCCGCCACCGAGACCAAGTCGGCGAACATGGAATTGCCCACAGCGGCGGCCACCTCGGCATCGGTCAGCGCATCGAGGCCGACATAAACGATGCCGCGCTTTCGGATGATCTGCATCCAGTCGAAGATCGGCCTCGGGTCATCTAAATCGGTGTAGTTGGGAGCCAGTAACTGGGCGGTCTTGCCGGTGGTGAGTTTCTCCAGCAGCGGCAGTAGCGAGGCAACGATTTTGTCGAAGTAAGTACGGTCGTAGCGTACCGCCGAACGCAGCCCGTCCATTACGGGATCAAATACCCGCTTCACCGCCAGGTACTGCTCGATGGCCACCACGCGCTTTTCGCGTCCGATCATATGCCGGGGGATGTTCTTCTCGGTGAGTTTGCCTTCGAGCTGGACGATCACCTCCCACGCCTTAGGGTCGGTCTTGGCGAAAAACTGCTGGGCGTACTCGATGAACAGCGCGTCGATGTTGACCACATGTCGCTGGATTTGCAGGTAGTCCGGACGTCGGCCCAACTCGATCAGGGCGCGGGCGATGATGTTGACGAAACGCCAGGCGAACTCGCGAAACGCCGCCGAGTTACCTTCACCACTGAGCTGCCCGGCGATGCGCGACGCTACTTCCGAGATGCGCCCGAAACGTCCCACGGCGTTGTAGCGGGCGGAGATCTCCGGCCAACCCAGATGGAACACATAAAACTCTTTCTCCCGACCGGCACGTTTGGCTTCGACGTACATGCGCTTGAGCAAATCGGCATCGCCCTTCGGATCGAAGACGATCACTACCTCGTGTTTAACGCGATGGATGTCTTGGGTGATGTACACCTCGGCGAGCCGCGTCTTGCCAACACGGGTCGTGCCCAGCACGAGGGTATGCCCGACTCGTTCACCCAGCGGCAGACTGACTTCCGTTTCGTCGGGCTCAACCCCATGCAACAGCGGTGAGCCACCGACTGGGGGTAAAGGGCGCAGCGGATTAAAGGCGCTGTCCCAGGCCGTGACAAGGGCCAGTGTCGAGAGCGGAAACGGTGCATGTTCTAGGCGACGTTCGACTCCACGTGCCAGGCGGTAACGGGTCGGTTGGTCGACGTAGTGAGCGACGGCCGGATCCTGGGCCTCGACCAAGCGCTGGGTATGCAGGCGGGTCCAGCGAAAGCCGCGGCCCATGAACAGACGTTTGCAGCTCACCGGAATCTGCCGGCTGGTCAGCTCGTAGCGAGGCAGCCGGCGGATATTGCGCCGATAGCGCAACACCTCCCAGGCTTGTCGGAGGCGGATCAAACCGAACAGGGCATAGGCCAGAGCCGCAATCAGACCAATCTCGGGTGACAGCGCCACGGCCCAGGGCGAATGCACGCATAACACCGCCGCGGCGACGCAGATCGCCACGGTATACAGCTCGATTGCGGGCCGGAGTTTGGACTCCATCGCATGCTCGGCCATGACCCAGACTCACTGTTCCAGTGAGATGGCTGTGATTAAGACAGGGTAGTGCTCAATTTTCAGACGAGAGGCGATGTCGTTGCCGTTGACCGGCAGGATGGTGATGCCCGGCGCGGCTGCTCGAATTCGGGCCAGGGCTTCAGTATCGGTCACTTCGACG
This sequence comes from Pseudomonas sp. Y39-6, assembly GCF_023651955.1. Taxonomy (NCBI): domain Bacteria; kingdom Pseudomonadati; phylum Pseudomonadota; class Gammaproteobacteria; order Pseudomonadales; family Pseudomonadaceae; genus Pseudomonas; species Pseudomonas sp. Y39-6. The sequence continues at coordinate 2,549,061 of NZ_CP069594.1, forward strand.
GCGAGGCCGGCCGCCCCCATTTCTTCCAGTTCAGTCGCACGCTGATGCAGCCAAGCCAACGATTGGGGATCCTCCCCGACCAGGAAAAATGGCTGCAAGCCCGGCATGTCCAGGGTGCGAGTTGTGATTTGGCCTGGGCTCAAGTGAGAGCTGCGCACGGGCAGTATCCAGGTTTCATCGGCAAATGCAGATAGGTCTGCATGTATGGCCCGAGCAGGCTGGGTCTTGTTGTTTATTGGCGGCCTGACAGCTTCAAACTGGGGGCGGGTGAAACCGCCAGGCTGAACTTCTGCAAACGACAGTCCCGGCTGGGCGAACGCTGCCAAGAGCATGGCGAAGTTATACGCACTGGGAATTCGCTTCATGGTGGTGTGCCCTCTTTAGAGGAAACCTGCAATCGTTCGAGTTGTCGGGAAAAACCGGCGCGGTAACGCACGGCCGGCGTTCCTCCTGCCGGGCGGTGATATCGGCCAGCAGCTGACACCCAATCACCGGTGACGGCGTGATGCTCTTGCAGCAGCGCGGCAGTTACGGCCAGATTGCGGTAGGGTTCGAGGGCTTCGCAGGGACTGGAAAAATGCTGTCCGTGATAACCCAGGTTGATTTGCCCAAGCCCGGCATCGACCCGCTTGGCGTCATACCGAGCAAGTGCCTGAAGCAAGGCGTGACAGGCGATCTGACGATTGGCGAAACGGTAAGGGGTACCGGCAATATTCAGCGTCCAGGGCCAGGGCAGCAGTCGACCACGAAGGCGGGCACCACTCTCCTGCAGGGCAATCGCGAACAAGACCGTAGGAGGGATATTGGCGTCATGCGCCGCCAGTTGATAAGCCGGAGGCGGAAGTTCGTCAGCCTGGACGACGAGGACTGTCAGCAGGGGCACAAAGGCAATCAATCGAGTCGCTGCCATTGTCCGTTCACCTGCTGAAATGTGACGGGTAACGGTCTCGGGGCTCCCAGGCTGAACCAGCGCCCGCGATCATGGTTCAGGGTGATTTGCCGGTGTTGGACCTTGTTCGCATCAATGCCTGCTTGCCGGGCCCAGCCGCGGACATGTTCATCCTCACCTTGGCTGCCCACCAGGTAGATATCGAGCGCTGTATCACTGCTTTGCAGACGCTGCGCTTCAGCGGTGCACGCAGGGCAATGGTCTTCGACAAACAGCGCTTGGCGCGGCTCTACCGGTGAGCTAGCAGCGGGCGGGGATGCCATACCCTGAATCGGCAACAGTCCAGGAAACAGCTTGGCCCAAGCTGCGGTGTAGGCGTTTTGGTAAGCCAACTCGCGCTCGGCACGTTTGGCTTCCAGCGCTACCTGCAATTCGGCATAGCGCTGACGCTCTTGGTCGTTCTCTGCTTCGACGCCGAGTGCAGTCAGCGGATCGAGATTCGGGCTCCAGTAACCACGCGGGCCGGCTTGGATCTGTTCGAAGCGTGTCCACTCCTGCTCCGTCAGACCCCAGCTTGCCGCCTGTTCAAAGTGCGAACGCTCCAGCGGAGCAGACTGCGTGTCCTGGGTCCGTGACGGTGTCGTGACGGGGTTGCCCAGCGCAGCGCCCGTGCTCAGCAATGAAATGAAACAGACGATGGGGCTCAGCGGAGCTCTGTTCATGATCGCTTCTCAAGGGAGGTGCACGGTCTGGTCTGGGTGAGCGGTCACCGCGAAGATAGCCGCGTTCGGCTCCAGCACCTTCAGTTGCCATGTGCCGAACTGCTCGCCGTTGTGCAGCAGCTGGATATCATTGAGCGAGCGACTGTCAGGAGGTGCGACCGCCAGAAAGCGCTCGCCACCGCGGTACTCGACGCTCGACACTGAAAATGGCGGCAGGAGCGGGGCAGGCTTGGGCTGAGCGGTTTTTTTCGGCTTGGCCGAGGACGGCGTCGGTGGTGGGAGTGGTGGCAGGCTTTTGAGGTCCAGGAGTTGCTGCTCGACGTGCTCAAGTCGCGCGTGTAGCGCGATCATGTCGGTTTCGGTGGCACGGTCTGCCAGACCGTCGCGTAGCTCCTGTATCTCTTGCGCCCATTGATCCAACATCGGATCGAGGGTATTGGCCTGTTGCTCACCGGTATCGACCATCTGCTTCAGGTCTTTCAGTGCGTACTGCAGCTTCTCCTGTGCATCCAAGAGGGTGCTTGAATCACGTTGCAGGGTATCCAGGGTCTGTAGGCGTTGGGCGTTCGCATTTTCCAGCTCGGTCACGCGTTGATACTGGTTATACAAACCACCACTCAGCCCGGAGACCGCCAGGCAAAGTGAGCCGACAATGAGGGTTTGAAACGTCGAGGCTTTCATGGGCGTGCCTCCGACTGATGGGCCGCGCTGGGTGCGAGCCGCACGACGGCAGCATCATTTTTTAGCCGTTCGAAGCAGACCGAACGGCTGACCTCATCGACCGTGAGTTGCCAGGCGGGGCCAGCCAGTACTTGTAGCGCGTTGCGAAGTGAGATCGGGCCGAGCCGGTAATGGGCGGCGGGCAGAGGCCGGGTAAACAGTACTTTTACTGGTTCGGCAGCAGGGCAGAGCGAATAACCTGAGCGCTGCAGCACGTAGTGCATCGCTTCCTGTACCGAAGGATTCAGGTTGGACGGAATGCTCACGTCAACGATTTGAGCGAGAAGATCACGTTGTTCCGTGGTGGGCTTGGTGCTGACCAGCGTATAGCGGCCATAGCGGAGCTCTGACGGATGGCTTTCGTGGGCCGGGCTCCTCGATAACTGGGGCCGATTGGAGCTATCGTCAATCTCTAGATGAGTCGGCAATGGGTTTGGGACTTGCGCGGCGCAGGCACTCAACAAACCCAGCAGGCAGACAGGCGTGAAAAAACGCTCCATGGAAAAAACCTCATGTCAGATTCAGTGCAGAACCTGACATGAGGTGAAGGAGCGATTCAGTGAGTAAGTTGATTCAAGACGGGTCGTGTTTAAGTTGAACGCGTTGCTATTCGTCATAAATGGCGAGCCCATCCAAGACGGCAGCGTCGGGGTCGAAAATCAACAACCTCACATCCGCCAATGCCGCCAGATACAGTACGTTGACCAGGGCTTCCGGTGTGCCAGCGTCGAGCTGCTCCTGCCTCAGCGATGTGTAAGGACTGCCCTCAATCTTCATCAGGTTTTCGTCGGTCCAGGGCGTGCCGATCAGCTTACACCCGAGGCCATTGCAGTCTCTCAGGGCGAAGGGTTCATACAGCAGTCCGGTTGCTCCAGCGTTGAAACGGCCAGCCCGGTATTCCAAGTAGCGCAATGCCTCTTCGGTGAGGTGTGCGGTGCTGATCTCCCAGGCTCGACTGTAGTGTCCTGTGTCGAAGCTCAAACGATGGACCATGGCTTGGGCTTCTTTCAGGGAGTAGAGGTCACCGACGTGATGTCGCTCATCGAGCATTTCGCCAGTCACGGCATAGACTACTTGCCGCACCAGCCCGGTGGACTGGAAACATTCTTCCAATTCATCCGGAATGGATTGGCCTTCGCTGATCAAGGCGGCGTCGTCATTGAACACGCAGGGAAACAGTTCTAACGCATCGTCGAGTAGATGAGCTTGTGAGTCGTGTATGGAGCGAAAGCAGGGAGGGCAGTCGTTTGCGTAGGTGATCAGTATTAGCCGTTCGATAGATAGATTGTCATAGCCGCGGACGAATGGGTTTGAGGCCCCCAGCATGTCTGGGGTTTGGGTAGTGGAGTTCATGAGTATTCTCCAGGATGAAAATGAACAAGGCGCCCGAAGGCGCCTGTAAGGGTTAAAGCCAACCGTATTCGGCAAGAGAAAGTGGGCGACCTTCACCCACGATGAAGTGATCCAGTACGTGAACCTCGATCAAGACCAAGGCCTCCTTCAACCGTGTGGTCAAGACGCGGTCTGCCTGGCTGGGTTCCGTACAACCCGAGGGGTGGTTGTGGACAAAAATGGCGGCTGCTGCGTTATGTGCGAGGGAGCGCTTGACGACTTGGCGCGGGTAAACACTGGCGCCATCGATGCTCCCGTGAAAGAGGATCTCGAATGCCAGAACGCGATGGCGAGCATCGAGAAAAATCACACCGAAAACTTCATGCTCTTGTTGCGCAAGATGAAGTTTCAGATATGAGGCCACGGCGTCAGGTGACGTCAGGTTAGGGCCGCGGGTGAACAGCCGACGATCCAGGATACGCAGCGCTTCATCAATCAGCTGGTTTTCCTGGGCGATACGATCAGCCTCAACATCCGAGGCTTCAATCAGGGTGAGCTGGGTGTTCATGAGGTACCTCCGAAGGGAACAATCCGGGGTACACACCCCAGGGGAGTGGTGTCCCCGAGGTGGCTATAGAGTCACGGGCATCGCCCGATGACGCGCTGTTTACAGCCGAGTGAATCGATGGCGTTGTCCGTGCAGGTGTGAATCGCAACCGTCGCAGGGCGATGGGGAGAAGGTTCTTATGCCACGGCCAGTTTCGGGATCGAAGTCGGCACTGATGGGCATTAGCCGAACCAGTCCATGATGGAGACCGATGATGCGTTCCTCGATCTCATCCGTCGTGTAGTAGAGCGATAACGTGCTGTAGTCCTCGTAAGCCGCAGCGAACAGGCAGTCGTCGCAAAGCCAGAAGGATTCCATATGGGTTCTCCTGTGCTGACTGAAGAAAAGGCGCTCAATTGAGCGCCTTGATGTAAACGTTGTGGATCGTTCAGGCGGACTGAACAGTACGTGTGGCAACACGGCGGGCCGCGCGGGGAGTGGGTGGAGATTCAGGCTCAATCCAGGACTCTGTTGGGTTGTCGGTATCCTCAGCTTCGGCATCAGCCGATGGTGGGGATGGCTCACCGTCTGGCGCTTGCTCAGCAGGTGCTGTTGCCTCCTGCCTGGCAGGCGCTTTGTATTCGAACGTGCCGTTGACCTTGATCCAGTCGATGTACAGCAGACGACCTTTCAGGCTGGCGCCCGGTTGACCTTGTTTAGCGCCTTTCTCATAGAGAAATGGATCGATCCACAGGTCGCCGATACGGAACGACAGCAAAACCTTTTTCTCGGCTTTGACGGCGTCCATATAGAGACGAATCAAGCGCTCAGCTTCGCCCCCAGCGACTTTACAGTCGAAGCGGGTGTACTCGACTGCATCAGTGGCGCCGTGCAGAGCCGCGATATCGCAGGCCATGAACGGCTGGCCGCGGCGGACTTGTACTTCGCGGACACGGTTGAGGTAGCCGATACCGACGGTGTGCAGGTTGAAGTAAGTGGTCGCTTCTTGGGATTGGTTGGCGTGGGCCATGGTGGTTCTCCTTTCAAGGGAAAACGGCGACGCACAGCCCCGGCGGGGAAGTGAGCCCCCGTCAGGGTGGGTAAGATGAAGGCGAGCGATGAAAGACTCGTCAGCGGCAAGCCGATGACCAGCAGATCGATGCGCCTGGAGAATAGCGGTGCAGCCGAGGAGAAATCCGCAGCAGGTCTGCGGACCTAGGGTAGTGGGCATTCATCACCGCTGAAGCGGTAATCGTGCGAGCCTCCGAATGCTGATCGCACTTGGGTAAACCACCACAAGCGTGGCGTAGCCTTGAAGGTTCAAGCTACCTGGGCTGGGCTGTCAACGACAGCGAACCACGCCCTTTGTATAAGCCTGCCACAGGAGAGCGTCAAGACGCCGAAAGCTGATTTTTTATAGCCGGAATACAGTGGACATTATTGGACTGAAAAAAATGAAGAGCGGGCCTGGCGGGGTGCCAGGCGAGGAATAGAAAAGCCACCTTAGGCGGTCTGACGCAGTCGACAAGCTCCTCGCAAAACTTGTTTTAACTCCGCGGTGATTCGCCAACCGACCCTTGTCGTGGCCTGGGTCGGAACATGCTGGCACGCATCCGCGCACAAAGGGTGCCCAGTGTTTCCCCGGCGGGCTCCGGGACTGAATGCGATCGCCGTAGCGGATGACCGCTGCTGCCTGACAGAGGCAACAGTGGTCATCCGCCACATTGATCCGGCCGAGCACAAAGCGGGAATGAAATTCCGCAGAAGAGAAGGCTCCGAACTCTAAGAGTCCGACCGAGCTACCCGGAGCGAATCGGTCTTGGGTCGCCGTAAGCGATGATCCTGAGGCACTACAGCAGAGCGGGTGTGACGACGTCAAGCCAGTGGGCGAAGCGGTTATTTGCTACTGAGATGAGCGGCCAGCTGTTCGACGGTCGTCAGGATAAAGGCACGGTCGCTTTCTTGAAGGCCGCTCAGCAGGCCCGCGATCATCTGGCCCTGGTCGTTGGGGCGACTGCTCGACTCCGTCAGCAGTTCATCCATCCGGCAGTCGAAGATGTCCGCCAGTTGCATCAGCTTGACCACGGAAAGCTCCACCACACCCCGCTCAAGGCGCGAAATGGCTTCGCTGCCGATCCCCAGGCGTTCAGCCACCTCTTCCTGGGTCAGATTACGCTGAGTGCGGTGCTTCGCGATCATGCGCCCAATTTGGGCTTGGGTTGGATGTTTATGTGCCAAGTGATGAGCTCTCCAATTCAACCCGAATGGTTGAGCAAAGACCCATTGACATGAACATCCTTAACGGTTGAGTATCGACTTAGAAGGTTGTTATATTGACTGAAATAGCTGTTTGTCGCGACGTGACATCTACTCCTCCAGGAATTAGAGGTCGAAGTGACCAGCGAGACTGAGCGGTCTGATAGGGCCAAAGGGAGGAAGGTTGAGCATGGATGAGCAGCGCGAGAACGTCATGGACCTGATCTGGGATCGAACACTGGAACTGTTCATCAAGATCCATGACTGCCCTGATAATCCCGAACATCTCGATAGCCTTGTTCATTGGCTAAACAAAGATCCTGCTCACCTGAAAGCGTTCAACGAACTGGGGCAGATATGGATCGCGACAGGCATCGCCTTGGCCCGTGAAATCGGACAACCGCTAGACGACTTGGAGAAGGATCAGACGCCGTTGATGATGCACTGACAACTCCCCGAGGTTCATGTGAGCGCCAATAGTGCCTCATGGACGACGTATACCCTTGCTGATCGGCACAGTACCTTTGCAGTCCGGGTAGTGGGAACATGACCAGAACGGTCCTGATTTTCCCTTCCGCCTGAGCATTGAGGCGTTGCAAATGGGGCAGACAGGTCCGGCTTCGGCCGGTACCGACAAGGTAAGCGCTCCGCAGTTTGCGATCAGCTGCGTAATCCAGTGCGCCTGCTTAGCAACGAATGCATCCAAGGTCAGACGTCCCGCTTCGATTTCGTCTAGAGCTTGCTCCCAGATTGCTGTCATACCTGGATCCGCGACTGCAGCGGGTACCGCTTCGATCAGGGTATGGGCCGCTGCGGAGGCCATCAAGGTTCGTTTTTTCTTCAACAAATAACCGCGATCAATCAAGCCCTTGATGATGCCGGCTCGCGTGGCTTCGGTGCCGATACCAGTGGTGTCCCGAAGTTTCTGTTTCAGACGCGGGTCGTTGACCAGCTTGGCGACGTTTTTCATCGCCTTGATCAGATCGCCCTCGGTGAGTGGTTTGGGCGCAGCGGTGCGCATGGACTTGAGTTCGACGTCATCCACTGCACACTCCGTACTCTGTTGTAGGACGGGCAACACCTGGGACTTTTGACTGGGTTCATCGTCTTCGGCGTTGTCGGAGAGTAAGCCTTTCCAGCCATGGACGAGGATTTGTTTGCCAACAGCAGTCAAACGCTCGGCGCCGCACTCCAATTCGACCTCGGTTCGATCAAACTCGTGATGCGGCAGAAATTGCGCTAGGTAGTGGCTACGAATCAATTCGTAGACTTGGCGCTCTTGTTCGGACATCCGCGCAAGATTCGCCGGCTCGGTGGTGGGGATGATGGCGTGGTGCGCGGTGACCTTGGCATCGTTCCATACTCGTGAGCGCAATGATCGATCGATGCTTCCGAGCGCTGGGCGTACCGCGGGATCCATTTTGAGCAAGGCATCGAATACCGCGGCGACCTCGTTGAACATGCTCTCTGGCAAATAACGGCAGTCGCTGCGCGGATAGCTGGTGGCTTTGTAGGTTTCATATAAGGCTTGGGCGATATTCAGCGTTTCCTGAGCGCCGAGTCCCAACTTGCATGAACAGACTTCTTGCAGTGTGCTCAGGTCGAAAGGCAGGGGTGGCGCTTCGCGCAAATGCTCAGTCTGCAGCGAGACTACGGTGGCGGTCTTGCTGCTAGAAATCGCTTGGACGGTCTGGCTGGCAAGCGCCTGCTGCAGGCAGCGACCGGCTTCGTCACGTCCTGAGCTTGGCGGTATCCACGACGCGATAAAGGATCGCCCCATTGAAGACAGGTGCACCTCCACCACCCAGTACGGCACAGAGACGAAGCTGGCAATCGCGCGGTCTCGTTCAACCACCAAGCGCAAAGTGGGCGTTTGAACGCGTCCAACCGACAGCACGCCGTCATAGCCCGCCCGCCGTCCTTGTAGGGTAAACAAACGACTGAGATTCATACCAATCAGCCAATCGGCGCGGCTACGGGCGAGGGCGGAGTGATAGAGCGGGAAGGTCTCCTGACTAGACTTCAGCGAGGACAGTGCTTTGCGAATCGACGCCTCGTTGAGTGCGGATAACCAGAGGCGCTCAACAGAACCACGATAGTTGCAGAGCTCTAATAACTCGCGGGCAATCATTTCACCTTCGCGATCGGCGTCGGTGGCGATGACGACGGTGGTAGCTTCGTTGAGCAGCTGTTTGATGATTTTGAACTGCGCGACAGTTTTGGGTTTGACCTCAACCCTCCACTGCGCGGGAATGATCGGTAAATGATCCAACGACCAGGTTTTGTACTGATCGCCATAGGCTTCAGGTGGGGCCGTTTCCAGCAGGTGACCGATACACCAGGTGACGGTTGTCTCGGGACCGATCAAGCAACCATCGCCACGTCGGCTGGCTCCGAGAACCTTGGCGATATCACGACCTTGGGAGGGTTTCTCGCAGAGAAAGAGACGCATAGAACTGCTCCGGGTTGAGTTCGGAGCAGCGTTGTTGGAAACCGCAGTGGCGAGCTATGAGAAACCTGAATGGCAGGTTCCTCATATTAGTCGGTGAGGGCGGTCTTGATCGGGGCCGAGGCTGCTACTTCCTTGTCGCGTGGATGACAGTGCTTCACGAGCGGCGAGTAGTGGCAGACCAGAAGCTTCGCGCAATGGCGCAATATTTATGCCTCAAGTCAGTCATGCTAATGGTGGCTGCCCTTTGCGCTTTTTGGACTTCGATGCGGGCGAGCTTGCCTGGTCTGGAGCCTGCCCGACGTGAGCCGCAGGTGAGGTTGATTCACTGGAGCGCTCCCGCATGAGCACGTTCTGCACGCGATGAGGCAGGATGCCGACACGACGCGCCTCGATCTTGAAGGTCACCCGCGCATTGTCTTCGCTGTCCTCCCACTCATCGCGCACGGTGCGGCCTTCGACCAACACGCGCATACCTTTCTGGTACAGCGTGCTCCAGTGTTCAGCCTCGCGGTGCCAGAGCTCGACCGGCGCCCAATAGCCGCCTCGATCCTCATAGCTGCCATCGCGTGGCACGGGGTTGTCGAAGTACACATTCAGGCGTAGCAAACGCCGTGGCTCGTCATTGCCTGACGCGAACTCCTGGAACTCTGGCGCACTGCCGATGTTGCCTTCGCCGACGAAAAAAGTACTCATCGTGATATCTCCGCTGCTGGTATGAACTGGCGCAGCAGCCGTTCGGCACTGGCCATTTTGATCGCGCAGGTTGAAGCCTGACGGTAGAGCGAATGCACCACACTCATCTGCAAGTTCAGTGCAATGCGCTCGCATTCGAAACGGTACAATCCCTCGCGTACGACTTGCGGCAAGGCCATGTTGGAGACCTGGCGTTCCCAGACCGCAACCCCCATACGAGCGAAGTCTCGGGTGCGCCAACGCAAAAAGCTGCTGCCTGCACTGGTGTTCTGCAGCACCAATCGAATATCCAGCAGTGAGTAGGGGGGCTGTCCGGCCCGCTGCACCATAGCCTCCATCAGGCGACATAACTGCGCCTCGATTTCCCTCGCCACCTGCGCCAGGTGCTCCAACTCCCCCTTACCCTTAAAAGGTTTTAAAAGGCCTTTTAGGGAGGCAGCGTGTTCGAGTTTTCGATAGGCATCCTGTGTCAATGGGCCGGAAAACGTTGGATGAGCTGAGTCCATAGGATTCATGCTTCGTTCTCCGGGTTGTCCACTGTCGCAAATGGCTCTCCCGCATCGTCAGCCGACGCATTAGCGTCATCTACTACCGCAGCGCTGCGGCGAATGATCGGCGGCGCAAACTGAGAACGGCGATGACCCTCGAGAATGTCCATCGGAGGCAGCCCATACTTCTCCACGGCTGCTAGAGCGCGAGCATTATTTGCGGCCATATCATCGCGTGTAACGCCGGCATGTCGATAACGTTGTGCCTGGCCGAACAGGCTGCGTAGCAGATGGGCTCCATCGTCGATCCAGGCTTCCATGTCTCTTCGGCCGATCAAGGCGGTGTGATGCGCCAATAGGGTATGGCGTACCAGGATGTCGTAGTCGGTCAGTAGGTAGACCGCCAGAAAGCCCAGTTGACTGCTGATGTACAGCGGCAACGTAACGGGATGGATGTTGAGGTTGTCGCTCATGTCGATCTGGCGCGGCAGGTCCTGCCTGATCCGATCCAACTGTTGGGTTAGTTCCTGCATCCCTGCTTTGGCCTGCATCAGTTTTTCTTCCAGTTGCACAATGGCCCAGTCGGCATAGGGGTCGTTGTGGGCTGCGGTTTGTTTGATCAGGTTGGTGACACTGATGTAACCCGCCATGCCCATGATCGAGTGAACACCTTCACGAGCGTTTCGACCTTGCCAGATTCGGGCGGCGTGGTGGGTGTGCAGTGTCAGGGTGATGCTGCTGCGCAATGAACCTAGGTTGAGCTGATAGTGATCGGCCACGGTGTAGTCCTCGCATAGGCTTGGACGGAGACGTTGCGACAGATGAAGGTCAAGGACAGTCGAAAAGCTGAATGCGGTATGTTCGGTTTGGTTTGAGATGGCTGAATTTCGAGACGCTCGACAATGATGCCAGTGGCATCAAATCTACTGACGTCCAGGGCGTTTGCTACGCAGCTGGCGCAGTTCATCCAGGCACGCCTGGGCGAGGGCAGCGGCGGGTTCGCCCTTTTTCCTAAGTTGGCGCGGGCGAGAGGGTGGCGGCTCTGTCATGGGTAACGATTCAGCCTGACCTGCCCAAGGGCGGAAATCGCCTTTCAGCGCCCGCTGGATCAGGCCCATCAGATACGCCGCGGGTTTGCGGACGCTTCCTGCCGCACATCGCGCGCCCGCTTCGTTGAGCACCACCTGCCGATCTGCTGGTTTCAGCTTGTTCAGCGTCACGGTGACGGCCTGCCGCTCGCTCGGACTCAGGTGCAGCGGATCGGGCCAGTGCAGGTTATCCACTGCTGGGGTCGCGCGCGGTACAGTACATATACTTTCTTTTAATACAGTACAGGCGGCATTCGGATTCCGAACGGTGCCGGAAACATTGGCGTTCGGACCCAGTTCGGATTCCGAACTAGGCCCCGCACGATTCCGAACGAGGTGGTCGCCACCCAGTTCGGAATCATGTAACGGTTCATCGGACGCCTTATCCAATCCTTTCTTTGTCCAATGGTCGCTCCAACTGTCGAGCCGGGTGGGGAGCCGACCCAAATCGATATCAGTATCCTGACGAATTTCTTCCAAAACATGCTGAGCGACAATTCGCACAGCCTTGGTTGCATGATCGAGGGCGTGTCCGACTAGCTCCAGGTAATCCTGATCCAGCTCCATGGCTTCGGCGGGCGTTAACGGTTCATCGTGCAGGACGTACAGAGAACCTTGTAAGCGCCCGCTGAGATGATCACGGCCACGACTCACCAAACTGAGCCAGCGGGTCAGCCTGAGCATCGTCAAGACGCGAGCGATGGTTTCACGGGAGGCTGACCCACCGTAGGGTACGCTCGACAGGTAAGGTTGCAGATCTTCATAGCGCGGTGTGACCACGCCCTGGCCTTGCAGCATCAGTCGAAATACTTGCCATGCATTACGCTCCAATGGCGTCAGCCGACAATCCAGCAGCAAGCGACGCGGCACGACTTCGTGTGGTTGGCCGCTGAACAGAAAGCCAGCCTGCAGGGCCTGGTTGGAGGGTGGTTCCGTGGTAGGGCGTGCGGGCCAGCGTTCACTCAACTGCTGGGTGCATTGCTTCAGAACACGCTGCCAGCGACTGGGAGGGACGGTGTTCATGTTCCGTTGCTGTAATGGTCGATCTGCTGCCAAACGATGGTCAAGCTGATCTGTTGCTCCTCTGCCAACATCATCATGGCGTCGAGCTGATCCTCAGCACCGTCCTCAGCGCGTAGTTGGCACCAACGCTGCCAGAGCGCATTTTCCTGCGCTTCGCTCAAGTTCTGAGGGCGGCCCTTACGGGTTTCTATCTTGAGCAGACGTCGGCGCAGGGCGGTTTCCGAATGCGCCAAGCCGAAGTACTGATACATGATGGTACTGCTGGCACCGAGCTTGAGCGCTCGGTTGATCAGGCGCTCGTTCTGTTCGTCACGTTCGGCTTGGTCGATCAACCGATGCAACACCTGCGAATCAATCTTGACCTCAACCCAGGGGACGGTGGCATGGGCCAGGCGTGACAACGTGGTCGGTGGTAATGATTGCAGCAGGTAGATGTCCTCTTCACCCAGTCCGAGTGCTTTGCAGCGCTGCAGATTACCCAGGCGCAACTCGTGAAGGACCTGAGTCAACATGGCCTGGTTGAGCACATTGAAGGACAGGTTCATGGCTCCTCCCTTGGTGAGCTGCCTTCAGCGGTAAGCGTTAAGTCGATCAAGCGGCGGGCTAGGCGAATGAGGCGATACAGTTTGATTAGCAGACCGTCGGGCAGGCGCTCCAGTCCTACGTCCACGGCGGGACGATCTGTCAACGGGAGTTGATAGACCCCCAACAACAGCTGCCCGAACAGAGCTGAGGGCAATTGCTTGCGATCCTCCCAATTCACTTCGTCTTGGGCACGCAGCAGGGCCAAGAGCAACAGGTGAACGCCGGCCGCACGAGGGGCTGCAAGATCAAGATGCTCGATGCTGAGGGCGAAACCCAGGCCGTGCTTTTGGTCGATGATGCTCTCGGGATGTCCGGCATAGGCCGCCATTTCCCGAGCCAAGCCGGCAATGGCTAAACGCAGTTGTTCGGGGGTATCCAGTGTTGGTGCGATGATCCATACGTCGTCGATCGGACAGGTTGCAACGGTTTTTGTTGGTTCGGAGGCAGTGGCGCGATCAATCTGTCCGCGGATCTGCTGGACACGTGACGGAGGGCTGACTGCTGATACGACATTCGTTACGGGCAGCGTGAGCTCTTCCTTTCGCTCTGTTTCGGTCTGCGTCCAGGTTTCAGCTGATTTGGAATGCGGCTCGGAGGGGGGAGGTTCGGCCGCGGGCTCATCGACGCTCGGCAGAAGGTTGTTCTCCGAGGGCGTGACGACAAAGCCGGGCGTCTGAATAACCCGTTGGGTATCGCCCAGCTCCAGGGCCAACATGCGGTAGGACTGTCCGAGTAAGTGACTCATGCGTTCGAGCAGTTCATCCTGGACTCGCTCAAGGTCGAAGGACTCTGGGTCGGCATCAAATTGCCCTAAGGTGTCGAGCCAAAGCTCGGGAAAAGCGATGGCGTCGGTTGGATAACGATTCCAGGTTCGTTCAGCCTGGCTACGCAGACCAATCAGGCGTTCAATTTTTGGTTTCCCCAGCCCGGCATATAGGGTCTGTGGAATGGCGGGCAATAAATGCTCAAGGGTGTCGAGCATCCGGCTGATGTGCGACTGGGAAATCGGATAGCCTCCAGCGGCAAGACGTCGTGCCAACTCACGTTGCGAGAGTGTTGCTCCATCTGATTCGAGCATGGTCTTGAGTTTGGTCACTGCCAGAGCACGTTCGATGAAGGTGAGCTGGCCGTGCAGATCGCTTTCGGCAAGATGGCCGAGTAGGGCGCTGATTTCATCGGTCCAGGGTCGGAACAGGCAATGGATGCGGAAGAATCGCTCGTCGCGGGTTTCGTGCCACAGCTCGCCAAGAATTGCCAAGCGCGTATTACCGCCGTTGCGGATGATGAAATGGGTTTCACCCGGGCGGCGGGTAATCGGCGGCGGTTGATCCAGCCCGCGCTCACGGATTGAGGCTTTGATATCGTCATAAAGCGGGTTACGGATGAAGCGAGGGTTGTGTTCGTAGGGCCGCAACTGCTCCAGAGTGACCAGCATAGGTGTATCAGTGAGTGGATCGGACAACCGCTCCAGTTCTGGACCCCGAGGAAAATGATCCTGGTGCAGTTTGTCGGTGATTTCCTCCTGAGTTAGCTTCTTCATTGACGCCACCTCAATTAACGCCGGGTGCGCAAATGGTCACCCACCTCGAACCTGACGACCTCGGCAGTGCCCGAGCCTTCGAAATAACGAGACAGTTCCGTAAGGAACCACCCCATGGCTGAGCGCCCACCCTGCAGGCGAAAGACTACGGTGCAATACTCGTCGCAACGCGGGTGGTGTGGTTGAGTAGAGCGTGGAACGATGATGGGCAGTTGGTCCAACATCAGAAGACTCCTAGCCAACGACTGTTGGCCTTAAGGGTGATCAAACCCAATGATTGGGTGAGAAATGCTGGCTTGGGGGATTCGTCTCATTGATCCTCCGCGCGCCTGCTGACCGTAGAGATCGCTTCGCGCCATTCCGGAAATAACTCAATGGCCAGCGCCTGCATGGATTCCAGCGCTGATGGCGAGCCTCGTTTACGTGACCGACGTGTTTCGATTCGGTGGACAGGTAGGCCGAGGGAGGCGGCATTGACATACGCGACTCGATCGGGAATTACGGTATTTAGGATCAAGATGCGCGTAGCACCCGCGAAGGTCTCGCGCAGGTCACGTATGATCATCCGGGTGTCCACCCGAATGCCGGTCACCTGATTCAGCAGTAATCGCAAAGGAGGTGGAGTAATGCCCAGGTGACGGAACGATTCGAGTTCACTGAGCAGCTTCAAGGTGCCCCGGTGCAGTTCTCGAGCAGCGAGCATTTCAGGTGTGATGGGCGATACAGCGAGATCGGATGCCAGTAGCGCCATCTCCAACTGCACGCTACGTGCACCCTGGGTGTCGATCAAAAGCAGGTCATAACGGGAGCGGAAATTGTCCAGCAGATTGCGCAGCCGTAATCGTCCGTCGGGGGCATGCAGTAGCAAGGAACTCAGTCGGGATTGATCGTCATTGGATAAGATCACATCGAGCCCAGTGATCACTGTCCTAGAGATGATCTGCGCAGGAGTTGTAAGGTTAAGTGCGATGAACTCATACGCACCAGCAGCCGCTTTCTGGCTCAAAGCATAATAGCTTGAGAGGGTGGGCTGGCTATCCAGGTCGAGCAGCAGGACGCGTATGCCAGCATCCGCGAGCAGACCTCCGAGATTGGCGGCTACTGTGGTTTTGCCGACTCCACCTTTGGTGGACACCACCGATACCACATGCATGGCATCAGGACTGTTGGCCTAAGCGCTCAACGACCCACTGCTCGATCTCCAGCGAGTCCCAGCCTACTGAGCGCAGTCCAATGCGCTTAGCCTGAGGAAATTTTCCTTCCTTCATCAAGTTGTAGATGTGAGCCCGTTTGAAGCCGGTTTTTCGTTCGACTTCTTCGCGCCGCATGATGTGGCGTTCGGGTGATGGCTGAGGCTGAGATGTGTCGGTGGTTGTTTTGGATTGCATGGTCGTCATTCCTTGGAGCCTGATAGCGCCAATTGGTAAGAGACCTGAATTCAAAAACAGAAAAGTCCGACAGTCATTGCACTGCAATCGTACCTATTGCAGTGCAATGACTGTCGGACTTATGTTCGGGAAAGGCTCCGCCGGGCGGCGGCGAATTTCTCGTCGAGAGAGCGTTTGCTCAAACCTCGCGTGCCTTCATAGTGCGCAGTTATTGAGTCAACGATAGCGGCTTGGCTATCGAATACGGAATTGGGTTTTCCAGCTGGTGAAGATCCGAGGAGGGTCTCGAGTAAGGCGCCGATTACATGCAGATATCCAGTTTCGCTGCGCTGGGTGAGCTTACCTTGTGCTTTACCGAGTGCACGTAAGCTTTCCCGTTCCAAACCGATAGCTTTGAGTTCTTCAATGAGCTCGCGAAGGGCTGCATCACTCGCTTTGAGCTTCACCTCCAACGCCTCTCGGTCCGCTCGCAACGTCAGGTACGTACCAATGCTAATTTGTTCATTCTCGGCGGGCAGTTTTCCAAATAGGAACGCCGGACGCTGATCTGGATAATGATGAAACATCCACCATTTCAGGTCTGTATGCCTGACTGTGAGCAGCCGGCAGTTGATCGGCGTATCAGGGGCTACCGTTACGCCAAAATAACCAAACGGGAGCTCATGGTTGCGCACTGCATCGAAGATTTTTTCGGTGTTGGCGTGAAGGCATGGCCAATGAGGGAAGGCCGTGGACAATGCTGCCGGACAATCGTTGGCGAACTCAAGAATTTGAGACTCATGAGCCATCAGATTGCACCAACGGATAGCTACATCGATGGGGCGGTAGAATATTTTTGCGTGCGGATCGAAGCTGTGAGGGGTATACATATTGGCAGCCTCATGCCTGAGGGAATAGATCCGCTAGATATTTAGAGGTTTATTGGCCTTAGCTTCCGTGCGGTAACTATTCCTGAATAGATAAGTAAATCTGCAAGATGACGTCCTGTTCTGATGCTGTGTGAAAAATGGCGTTGTATGCTCATCATCCTGCCTTTGCTCATGCCTGTTGAGCTTTTCGCGGTTGTGAAACCGTTTTCCGGATCGTCACGTTGCCACTCTTTGAATAGGTCCCGCTTTCCTAGGGCGTTCGAAGATTCATCGTGAGGTTGAACTCCATCAAATTGGTTAATATCTCGCGCCCCCCAACACCCTAACCAGCGCAACGCATGGTAGCTTTTGGTAGCGCCTCCAACGCAAAAAACGTTCTTCTTCATTTTATTTACGCGAGCTTGTCATACAATCATACTACCAGCATGGTCGGTACCGTCATAGGTACTAGCATCGCTGCTACAGGTCGCTCTGGGATGTTCGTTTTAGAAAGCGTGCGATCCAGCATTACAAACACCAACGCGCTTTGGGAATACATTATGAAAGTTCACCGCCAGGCGGCTTCATTGCGGCATCAGGTGCAGGATGCCCTACGCAACGAAATCATTTCCGGTCGATTCAAGCCAGGCGACCGCCTTGTGGAACAACAGCTCTACACGGCCCTGGACGTCAGTCGCACGTCATTGCGCGAAGCGCTGCGCCAGTTGGAAGCGGAAGGTTTGGTGGAGCAGGTCCCGCATCGCGGGGCCTATGTCGCTTCGGTGAATGCCAAGGACGCGATCCAGATCTACGACGTACGCGGCGCCCTGGAAGTGCTGGCCGTGCGCAATTTCGTTCGCCATGCCACTGACGAAGACGTTGCCGAACTGGCCGCGGTCTTCGACGAGTTCGTTCAGCAATCCCATACCGCCCGGCGTGACGGCACGACGTTGCTGGACATCAAGCAACGCTTCTATCACGTGCTGCTCGACATCGAGCAGAGCGCCGTGGTCGGTGGCATGCTGGAGCAGCTCAACAATCGCGTCAGCCTGTTGCGGGCGCTGTCCCTCGGGCGTGAAGGACGCATGGTGCACACCTTGGCAGAGCTCAAGGAAATCGTGCGTATGATTCAGTTGCGCGATGAGACCGGTGCTTGTGCGGCGGCGTTGCTGCACGTGGAAAATGCCTCGCAAAACGTCCTGGAGTTGCTGGAGCAGGGCAGTTCGACCCCGGTCACCTGAAGCCTGTCGATCCACTGAGAGTCAGGCCGCCGCTGACGATCGTCAGACGGCGCCTGTCCTTCACTGTTCCCTTAACGCAGCGCCGAATACGCGGTGGGTGCCAGAAACTGGTTCTCGATCCGCTCGACGATGATGGCCTGCGCTTCACTTTCGGCGCGCTTGGCGATCCATTCCGGGTCCGCCTGGAACGCATTCCATTTCGCCTCGCGCTCGGCGAGGCTCGCCCATTTGAGCATGTAGCTTAACGACTGATTGGTCGGGCCGGCCAGTGTCGTCCAGAAGCCCAACTGCTCGATTCCATACTTTTCGAAGAACCCCAACGTGGTCTTGGCAAAGCGCTCGTGCAACGCGGGAAGGCGACCCGGTGCGCAGTGATAAATACGCAATTCAACAATCATGTGAATCTCCTGGGGAAGGTGCCGATCAAAAAAATAGGCCGATTAGCCTATTGACCGATTGTATGACAGTCCTATAGTTTTAGTCCAACTGCGGGCCTGCCTCGAAACAGCTTTTACGCTGTCGACCGCCGCCAACGCATGACCCGACAAGAAAACAATAGGGCTTGGACATGACTCAATCGCAACGAATCGGCTTCATCGGGCTTGGCATGATGGGGGTTCCAATGGCGACCTGCCTTTCAAAGGCAGGCTATGAACTCTTCCTCGCTGACGCGGATGAAGGGCGCCTGGCGCAAACCCTGGCGATGCTCGAAGCCACGGGCCTCGATGCCGGCAACGCGCGGTCCCTTGATGTACTGATCACTATGTTGCCGAACTCCGCCATCGTCGAAAGCGTGCTGCTGGGCAGTGAAGGGGCTGACGGTTGGGCCGCGTCGCTACGGCCAGGCGCCGTGGTGATCGACATGAGTTCCTCGGAGCCGGCGCGCTCCCGTGAGCTGGCGCTGAAACTGAAAGCCTTCGACCTCGATTACCTGGATGCGCCGGTTTCCGGCGGCGTCAAACGGGCGGTGGACGGCACGCTGGCCATCCTGGTGGGTGGCGATGCGGCGGTGATGCAGGGTTGTCATTTGTTGCTTGAAGCCATGGGCAAGAACATTCTGCACATCGGCACTGCGGGGGCTGGTCATGCGGCCAAAGCCTTGAATAACTACGTGTCGGCGGCCGGGCTGATGGCTACCGTCGAAGCCCTGCATGTGGCCAAGCGGTTCGGGATCGACCCTGGCGTGATGGTCGACGTGCTCAACGCCTCCAGTGGGCGTAGCAACACCTCGGAAAACAAAGCCCGGCAATTCATGCTCAGCGGTTCGTACGCTTCCGGTTTCTCGATGCAACTGATGAACAAGGACCTGAAGATTGCCCAAGGGCTGTCCGACGCACTGGGTTACCCAATGCGCTTGGGCAAAACCGCTACGGCGCTGTGGGATGACGTATCCAAGCAAGCGACGCCAACCACCGACCACACCGAAATGTACAGATTGCTGGTCGCCAGCGACGGCGAATAACACCTCGCCCGTGTTGACGAAAACAGCGATCCATCATTGCGTAATGGAGTGAATCGAATGTCTCGTGCAGCCAGTTTTTACATCGGTGGAGAGTGGGTGGAACCGTCATCGCCCACATGGTTCGACGTCATCGATCCTGCGACCGAAACCGTTGTCGACCGCTTGGCATTGGGCAATGCCAACGACGTTGATCGGGCAGTGGCGGCGGCCCGTGCCGCGTTACCCGATTACGCGGGGCGCGGTGTCGCCGAACGTATCGCCTTGCTCGAACGCATCGTGGCTATTTACGAGCGTCGTCAGGAAGAATTCGCCGAAGCAATGCGCGTGGAAATGGGCTCGCCGATCACCTTCGCTCGTAAAGGTCAGGTGCCCCGTGGTCCGCTGCATCTCAATCAACTGATCGAGGTACTCAAGCGCTTTCGGTTTGAGGAACCGCAAGGCACTACCTTGTTGCGCTTCGAACCGATCGGGGTCTGTGGGCTGATCACACCCTGGAACTGGCCGATCAATCAGATCGTGGTGAAAATCGCCCCCGCATTGGCGGCCGGTTGCACCATGGTGCTCAAGCCGAGCGAATATTCCCCGCTCAGTGCGCTGCTGTTCGCCGAAGTGCTGGATGAGGCCGGCGTGCCCGCGGGCGTGTTCAATCTGGTCAACGGCGACGGGCCTGGTGTAGGCGCGGCCATCGCTGCGCATCCGGGTATCGACATGCTGTCGTTCACCGGCTCGACACGGGCGGGTGTGCTGGTGGCGAAGTCCGCTGCAGAGACGGTCAAGCGGGTGGCGCAGGAGCTTGGCGGCAAGTCCGCCAATATCCTGCTCGACGACGTCGACCTGCAAGACGCCGTGACCCGAGGTGTCGCCGCCTGTTTCACCAACAGCGGCCAGTCCTGCTCTATTCCGACGCGGATGCTGATTCCCCGGGCATTGATGGCCGATGCCATCCAGATCGCCAGACGTGCAGCCCAGGCCTTCAGTGTCGGCCCCACTTCCGAGGAGTCGACTCAACTGGGGCCGGTGGTCAATCAGGCGCAATTCAAACGCGTGCAGGCACTGATTCAAACCGGCCTCGATGAGGGCGCACAACTGGTGACCGGCGGGCCGGGTCTGCCGGAGGGAATCACCCGCGGCTATTACATCAAGCCCACCGTGTTCGCGGATGTCACGCCGCAAATGACCATCGCGCAGGAAGAGATTTTTGGTCCCGTGCTGTCGATGATGGCGTATGACACGGAAGCCGAGGCGATCGCGATGGCCAATGGCACGAACTACGGTCTCGCGGCCTATGTGCAGTCTGCTGATCTGGAACGAGCCCGTCAGGTGGCGCGCGCCCTGCAGGCGGGCAGCGTCCATTTGAATTATCCGCCCGCCGATTTCGCCGCACCGTTCGGTGGCTATAAACAGTCCGGCAACGGTCGGGAATGGGGTGAATACGGACTGCGCGAATACCTCGAGGTCAAATCCATGGTCGGCTACGCCGGCGGCTAATGTGCATGGCGGCGACCTTTTTGGCGCGGATCAATCCGCGTCAAAAAAATTTACCAGTTTTGATTGTATGACAATAATTCGATACTACGAAAACACGCTGGAGAGAGAACAATGGAAGATAACGAACGCTTTACCAAAGGCTTTGAGAATCGTAAGGAAGTCTTGGGCGAAAGCCACGTGGAGAAATCCTGGGCGGCGGCTGACGACTTCAACCGCCCCATGCAAAAGCTCGTCACCGAGTATTGCTGGGGCGAGATTTGGGGCGATTCAACGCTCCCGTTCAAGACGCGCAGCATTATCAACCTGGCGCTGTTAACGGCCATGAGTCAACACCATGAACTCGCTGTTCATGTGAAAGGCGCACTCAAGAACGGGGTTTCCAAGGAGGAAATACGCGCGGTATTGATGCAGGCGTCCGTGTATTGCGGTGTGCCGGTGGGGCTTGCGGCCTTCCGGATCGCCTCTGACACGATCAAGGCCTATGAGCAGGCCGAGAAGCACTGATCCTGACCCTGTTCGATACGACGCTTAACGTCTCAACAATAATTATAAGGAAACGTCATGGCTACCTATGCACCCGTCCGACCCGTCGAGTCGGAGCAGTCGATTGAGAAGAAGAGAAAAAACGCGATCAAGGGTGCGTTTTTCTCTGAGTACATCGACATGTTCGATATCTACCTGCCTGTGGTCGTTCTCGCGCCGGTATTGTTCTTTTTCCAGCCGACGAACCTGTCGCCCGGCATGGAGGCCATTCTTGCTTCACTGGTGTTTATCACCACGCTGCTGGGGCGTCCTATCGGTGCCCTGTTGTTCGGCATGATCGCCGATACGACAGGGCGCCGGATGGCATCAATCTATTCGGTGACCGGTTTTGGTGTGGTCACGCTGTTGATCGCGCTGCTGCCTGGCTACGACAGCATCGGCATCTGGTCTTACTTGCTCCTGGTGTTGCTACGGTTCATCGACGGGATTTTTCTCGGCGGCGGTTACACCGGGGCGATGCCGCTGGCCATCGAGTATTCGAAAAAGCACCAGCGCGGTTTTGTCGGCGGACTGATCATTGCCGGCTTCCCGCTCGCCTACGTCAGCATCAACCTGGTGGCGATGCTGATGTTCGCGTTGTTCCCGCTGGCCGGCATCGACTCGCCGTACGTGCAATGGGGCTGGCGCATTCCCTTCGTGGTCGGCGCGCTGCTGGCCGGGGTGCTGGCGTTGTATTACGTGTTCGCCGTGTCCGAATCCGAAATCTGGGAAGTGGACGCCAGCAAGCCGAAAGACAAGTTGCCATTGACCGATCTGCTGCGTGGCAAAAGCGGCCGCAACCTGTTGCAAGTGCTGATCATGATGACCGGTTTCTGGCTGACGCAGAACATCATCACGATCTTCCTGCCGACCGGGCTGCTGGTGAAAACCCTGCATTTGTCGGGCTTTGAAGTCACGGCCACGCTGCTGATTTCCTACTCCGTGTTGTTCTTCAGCTACATCGCCTCCGGCATGTTGGGGCAGAAGTTCGGCCGCCGCCGCTTCTTCCTGATCCTGGGGCCGACCATTGCGATTTTTGGCGCGGCAATCATGTACGTGCTGGCGAATGTGCCGGGGCTGTCCTTGCCGCTGATCATGTTCCTGGTGTGCCTGTTGTCGGTGGTGGTGACCGCGCCGTGGGGCGTGATCGTGACCTACATCAACGAGCGTTTCGTGACGGATGTGCGGGCCACAGGCTTCGGTGTCGGCTTCAGCCTGTCGGTGATTATTCCTTCCTTCTACGCCTTCTACATGAACGCACTCGGCCTGGTCATGCCTTTCACTGTCACGCCAGCGGTCCTGCTGTTCATCGGCGGAATCATCGGCACGCTGGGCGCGTTCATGGGGCCGGAAACCAAAGACGTGGATTTCTGACGGGTATCACCCCGTCGTTTTGAACAGAGGAGAACCGCCGTGAGCAACAAAACAATTGGCTTTGTCGGACTCGGCAACATGGGCGGCAGAATGACGCGCTGCCTCGTCGACTCAGGCTTGACCGTACTCGGTTACGACCCGCAACCGCAGCGAGTACACGCCGCTGGGGCGCAACTGGCCGCCTCGATCCGCGAGATCGCGGACAAGGCCGACGTCATTCTGTTGTCGCTGCCGGACAGCAAAGTGGTTGAAATGGTGGTGGAGGGCGTCGACGGCCTGCTGCAGCATTGCCGTGAAGGCCAGACGATCATTGACCTGAGTACTGCCGCCGCCAGTTCGACGATCCGCTTGAACGGCTTGTTCGCCCAACGCGGCGTGCAGTATGTCGACGCCGGGATTTCCGGCGGTGCCGCGGCCGCGCAGAAGGGCACGTTGACGCTGATGGTGGGCGGTGACGTGTCCACCATCGAGGCGCTTGACTGGGTGTTCAAACCCATCGCCAGCAAGGTGTTCAACATGGGCGAAAGCGGCAGTGGGCACACCACCAAGCTGCTCAACAACTTCCTTAATGCGGTCAGCCTGGCCGCGACGGCCGAAGTGATGGTCGCGGGCAAGAAAGCCGGGCTCGACCTTCATCGCCTGCTGGACGTGCTCAACAGCAGCAGCGGCGTCAACTTCGCCACACAGAACCGCTTTCCCTACATCGTCGATGGCAACTACCTGGAAGGCGGCCTGACCGGCAAGTTGATGAGCAAGGACGTTGTGCTCTACATCGAGCGCGCCCGCGAACTGGGGGTCGCCTCGCTCAATGCGTCCGGGCCGCTGGCGAGTTTCGGTTTGCAGGTGGCGTTGGGGTACGGCGATCAGATCAGCAACAAGGTCGTGGATGCCATCGGCGATATGTCCGGCGGTATCCGGCTTCACGAGGAATCAACAGGAGGCAAGGCATGAAGGTTATTCACGGTAACGCCAGTGGCGCCGTTTCAGAGCAACGCTCATCGACATTCACTGGGGTGGTCTGGGCCGATCCGGTGATGCCAACCACTGACGGTGTCACGATCAACAACGTGTCGTTCACGCCGGGCGCACGCACCTTCTGGCACAGCCATGAGCAGGGCCAGGTGCTCTACGTCAGCGCCGGCAGCGGCTGGATCTGCATTGAAGGCCGTGAGCCGGAAGTCATTCGCCAGGGCGACACGGTGTGGATCGGTCCGCACGAACGCCATTGGCACGGCGCCAATACCACCCACTTCATGGTTCATCTGGCGACCTCCATCGGTAAAACCGTCTGGGAGGAAGCGGTCTCGGACCAGGACTATTTGCGCGCAGTTCGGTGACCGCTCAATAGCTCGATACCCCGGTGGGCGACGCCGTTTGCTGGGGTCCCTTGATGAAGGAAAGACGATGATGCTCACGCAAAAACAGCAGCACGTAAAACAGGCTTTCATTGATGCGGGCGGTGCCTGGAGCCCGGCCTGGGACAGTGTCCTGCGCCTGGATGCCGGTTTTCTCGAAGCGTACTCGGGGTTTGCCGCGGTCCCGTGGAAAAAGAACCACCTGGAGAACAAGGTCAAATCCTTCATCGCCATTGCCGCCGATGCCGCGGCCACGCATTTGTATGCGCCCGGCGTTCAGGAGCATTTGCGCGCGGCGATCAAGCATGGCGCCACCGCTGAAGAATTGATGGAAGTGCTGGAGTTGATCAGCACCGTCGGCATCCATGCCTCCAACGTCGGCGTGCCGGTGCTGCTGGAAGTGCTGGAGGAAGAAGGCCTGCGCAACGGTTCGACGCCACTGGATGCCCGGCGCGAAGCGCTCAAGGACAGCTTCGTGAAAAACCGTGGCTATTGGCATGCGTCCTGGGAAGGTTTGCTGGAACTCGATCCGGAACTGTTCGAAGCCTACGTCGATTTTTCTTCGGTGCCGTGGCGCACCGGCGTCCTGCCGCCAAAAATCAAGGAGCTGATCTATTGCGCGTTCGATGCCGCCGCCACGCACCTCTATGTACCGGGCTTGAAACTGCACATGCGCAACGCCCTGGGCTATGGCGCGACGGCCGAGGAAATCATGGAAATGCTGGAGATCGTCAGTGTCATCGGCATCCACGGTGCGTTGCTGGCAGCGCCAATGCTCGAACAGGCGCTTGGCGAGACACGGTAACTATCAAACAACCCTATAAAAACAAGAGCGTGGCACACCCATGCGTTCTTCTCCTCAGGAGTCAGCTATGAACACCCTATCAGCGGCGACCGTGAAGCCCGACTGGACCGATCCCGAAATCATCATCGTGCGTTACGGCACCCGCCAGACGAGCAAAAGCGAGTGCTATTACAACTTCCGTGCCTACAAAGAGCCGGATGCCGAAATCACCATGGATTACTTCTTCTGGATCTTTCGCAACGCCGACCAGACCATCGTCATCGACACCGGGTTCAGCCCCGAAGCCGCGATTGCCCGTCGTCGTCAGCCGGTGGTAGCGCCGGCCGATGCACTGGCGCGCCTGGGCATCGATCCGGCCGAGGTCAAGCTGTTGGTGTTGACCCACGCTCACTACGATCACGCCGGCAATCTCGGTCTGTACCCCAACGCGAAAATCGTCATGTCGCGCAAAGAGTTCGACTTCTGGTCGACGGACATGGGCAAGCGTCCACAGTACGCCCACCACATCGACCCTCTGGATATCCAGTTCATCCAGACGCTTGCCGACGCCGGTCGCATCACCTTGCTCGACGAGCCTCGTAACACCCTGATCCCGGGCATCGAGCTCTATGAGATCGGCGGTCATACCCCCGGCCAGTTGGCCGTCGTGGTGCAAATGCCGGACGGGCCGGTGATCCTCGCGTCGGACGCCATTCACTACTACGAAGAACTGGAACAGGACCGTCCTTTCGCCGTGCTCGATAGCCTGGCCGACATGTACCAGGGCTATGCGCAAATCCGCGAATGGTTGCACGAGCAACCCGGCACGGTGGTCATTCCCGGGCATGACCCTGACGTCATGAACCGTTTTGCACCGGTGGACCCTAACGATCCTTCGTTTGCAGTGCGTATCGGCTCAGCCGGGGCGCAGGCATGAAAGGTAAAACGGCGCTGATCACCGGTTCGTCGAACGGACTCGGCCTGGCGATGGCCCGAGGCCTGGCCGCTGCTGGTTGCAACCTGGTGCTGCATGGCCTCGAGTCGCCGCAGGACATGACATCGACTTGCCAGGCCATGGAGCGCGAGCATGGCGTAGCCGTCTGCTACGTGCGTGCCGATTTGACCGCGTCCGACGCCGTCGACGTGCTGATTGGCGATGCGCAGGCGCGCATGGGCGGCATTGATGTGCTGATCAATAACGCCGTGATCCGGCACTTTGCATCCATTGAAGATTTTCCGGGTGAGCGTTGGGATCAGGCGTTGGCGGTCAATCTCACCGCCGCCTTTCGTGCCATCCAGATGACCTTGCCGGGCATGCGTGCGCGGGGCTGGGGACGGATCATCAACATGTCCTCCGCCTATGGCTCGCGGGCGATTGCCAACCGTATCGATTACGTGACCACCAAAACCGCCTTGCTCGGGTTGACCCGTGCGGTGGCGGTGGAAACCCAGGGGCAGGGCATTACCTGTAACGCGGTGTGCCCCGGTTCAGTGCTGACCCCCAATATCGAAAGCCGTCTCACGGCTTTGATGGCGGACAAGCAACTGGACCGTGACACCGCCACCCGCGAATTCTTGCAGGGCAAGCAGGGCACCGGACGGTTTGTCGAGGCGGCGCACGTGGCGGATCTGGTGGTGTTCCTGTGCAGCGCCTCGGGCACCCCTATCACCGGCGCGACCCTGCCGGTGGACGACGGTTGGCTGGCGAACTGAATCGCGCGACGACAGCACAACGCCGGGCCAACATTGAAGGAGACAAGCATGACCAGAGGCGAAGTTCGCCCCGAGATTTATCGCGGCACCGAGGTACCGCCGTTGACGCGACAACTGGCCGGGTTCATCGAGCGTACCCAGTGGATCGACGTGCCCGAGGCCGTGCGGTATAAGGCCAAGCGAGCGCTGGTGAATTATTTTGCGGTCTGTCTGGCGGGGTGCAATGACCCCGATGTCGGCAAAGCGATCTCGCTGTTCGAGGGTTTTCGCTCGGGGCAGCAAGCGCGACTGGTCGGACGTGCGCAGCGCACGGACATGCTGCATGCCGCCTCGCTGAACGCCATGAGCGCGAATGTCTACGACTTCGACGACACCCATATTCCGACGATCATTCATCCGACCGCGCCGGTGGCCGCCGCGCTGTTTGCGTTGGCCGAGACGACGCCAGTGTCCGGTGAACAACTGCTGCTGGCGTTTGTTCTGGGGGTTGAAGTCGAGTGTCGCCTGGGCATGGCCGTTTTTCCGGATCACTACCAGCGTGGCTGGCATATCACCTCCACCTGCGGCGTTTTTGGCGCAGCGGCCGCGTCGGCAAAACTGCTGGGCCTGGACGTGCAACAACACCTGTGGGCGCTGGGTAATGCGAGTGCCCAGTCCTCGGGTCTGGTGGAAACGCTGGGCAGTGCGGCAAAGAGCATCGGTGTCGGCAATTCGGCGCGTAACGGGCTGCTTTCGGCGCTACTGGCTCAGCAAGGTTTTGCCGGCCCCGAGCGACCGATCGAGGGCGAGCGCGGCTTCCTTCGGGTCATGGGCGAACGCCCGGATTTTCTCCAGGTCAGCGAGGGGTTGGGCGAGCGTTGGGCGTTGTCGGCCAACACCTACAAACCGTATCCCTGTGGTGTGGTGTTGAACCCGGTGATTGAGGCGTGCCTGGCGCTTTATCAAGACCGCGCATGGTCGATAGATGACGTCGTGCGCGTCGAGTTGACTGGCCACCCACTGCTGCGCGAGCGCACGGATCGGCCCGACATCCGCAGCGGCCGGGAGTCGCAGGTCAGCGCCCAGCATGCGGTCGCCGTTGCCTTGTCGACGGGGGAGGCCAGCCTCGCGCAATTCAGCGATTTGGCGGTGGCCGACCCGGCGTTACGGGCACTGTATCCCAAGTTGGTGTTCATCGATGACGCGGGTTACGCGGTGGAAGCGGCGCAGGTGCGGATCCTGCTGCAATCCGGCCAGACGCTGTCGCGCAAGGTCTCGGTTTCCCGAGGCAGCCTAGCCGCACCGCTCAGCGATCTTGACCTTGAACGCAAATTGCGCGAACTCGCTGAATACGGTGGTTCGGGCTGCGCGGTTGAACCGTTGATTGATGCGCTGTGGTCACTGGATCAGGCGTCGGATGCGAGCGTTGTGATGCAACTCGCCACCGGCAGCTGAATGTCGATCGCTGCGGCCACAGGCCACTCTGGCCAAGGGCGCGGCGCAATGGTTTGAAATTTCGGGAGCGGACATGACAGACAATAGATTGCTTGGATTTATCGGGGTCGGGGTCATGGGTCGTCCCATGGCTCGACGTTTGATCGAGCAGGGCCACGCATTGGTGATTTTCGATACCGATGCGCAGGCGCTGGACGAACTGTCGGCATTGGGCGCACGGGTTGCGCAAAGCGTCCTGGAGGTCGCGAACAGTGCGGAAATCATCTTCACCAGTTTGCCGACCCCGGCGATTTTCAAAGCCGTGGCCTTAGGCGCAAAGGGCATCGTCGAGGGCTCCGCGGTGCGGATTCTGGTCGACCTGTCGACGGTCGGCTCGCGTGCGGAGCAGGAGGTCGCCGCCGGTCTTCTCGCTCGGGGCATCGAAACCGTCGATGCACCGGTCAGCGGCGGCGCCGCGGGCGCGCAGAAAGGCACGTTGGCCATGATGGTCGCGGGCAAGCCTGACGCCATCGCCCAGGTGCGCGAGCTGTTCGATGTGTTCGGCAAGGTGTTCGTGGTGGGCGAGCAGGCCGGGCAAGGGCAGTTGCTCAAGCTGCTCAACAACATGCTTTCGACCACGGCCTTCGCCATCACCGCCGAGGCGTTCGTCGCCGGGGTGAAGGGCGGACTCGACCCCGAAGTGATGATGTCGGTGATCAATGCCGGCAGCGGCAAGAACGGCGCGACCCTGGATAAATTCCCCAAACACGTGCTGCCGCGCACCTTCGATTTTGGCTTTCCCATTGGCAGCGTCTGCAAGGACATCGGCCTGGCGGTCGATGAGTGCCAGGCGCTGGGCGTGCCGATGTGGGTGGGCAGCAGTTTGCGTCAGATGTGGAATGTCGCGGCGCTGCACGACGGCGGCAAGCGCGACCTGACCGAGCTGGTGCTCGACATCGAGGCGTGGGCGGGCCCGTAGCAAGGGGCGCCTATCGCCCAAAAAACCTGTAGCAAACCCTGCAACCGCGGCTCTCTTCAGGAGAGCCGTAGGGCGAAGCAGTGCCTGACGATTCACTCATAATAAAAACGCATCTCGGGAGTACACATGAAAAACAACAATAAATCGCTGTCCGCCTCCATCGCACTGGCCGGTCTGACCATGGGCGTGACCCTGAGTCAGGCCGCCCACGCGGCCTTTCTGGAGGACAGTAAAGCCAGTGTTTCCGCACGCAATTTCTACTACGACAACGACAACCGCGAAGGCGGTGCCGACCAGCGCGAATGGGCGCAAGGTTTCAGGCTGGACTATTTGTCCGGCTTCACCGAGGGGGCTGTCGGTTTCGGCCTGGACGTTCAGGCGCTGGTCGGCATTCACCTGGATGGCGGTAAAGGTCTTCATCCCGATAACAACAGCTTCACCCCCAGCGACAGCGACGGTTCGGCCGTGGATCAGTGGAGCCGCCTGGGCGCCACCGCCAAGGCGCGCTTCTCCAGGACCGAAGCACGTTACGGCAGCACCCTGGCGCCCAATCTGCCGATTCTGGTGGCCAACGATGCGCGTGTGTTGCCGCAAACGTTCGAGGGCGGCATGATCACCTCGAAGGAAATCGACAACTTCACCTTTATCGCCGGGCAACTTGAACATGCAACGGGCCGCGCTTCGAGTAACCGCACCGGCCTGTCCGTGGCGGGCGGCACCGAGGACAGCAACCAGTTCCGTTTCGGCGGCGTCGACTGGAACGTCACCAAAGACCTGACGTTGCAGTACTACTATTCGAACCTCGAAGACTTCTACAAGCAGCACTTTCTCGGCCTGGTTCACGTGTTGCCCATCGGCGATGACCAGTCCTTCAAAACCGACCTGCGCTATTTCGACAGCCGCTCCGACGGCGCCAATGGCATGGCCGGCTACTTGTTCAATAACAATGGTGGTTACGCTAGAACGCCCGGCGAGGTCGACAACAAGACCTGGTCAGCGATGTTCACTTACACGCTGGGTGGCAACGCGCTGATGCTCGGCCATCAGCGGGTCTCCGACGACGGTGGTTTTGTCTGGGTGAACCAGGGCAACCTGGCGAATGAAGGCGCGGGTGGTGCCAGTTTTTATCTCTTCACCGACAGCGTGATCAACCAGTTCGCGCGCGCGGGTGAGAACACCACGTTCGGTCAGTATTCCTATGACTTCGCGGCAATGGGCGTGCCGGGCCTGAAGGCTTCCGTCGCTTATCTGCATGGCGATGACATCAAGTCCGTGGCGGCCGGTGGCGCTGATCAGACGGAATGGGAA
Source organism: Pseudomonas sp. Y39-6 (assembly GCF_023651955.1). Lineage (NCBI taxonomy): Bacteria > Pseudomonadati > Pseudomonadota > Gammaproteobacteria > Pseudomonadales > Pseudomonadaceae > Pseudomonas > Pseudomonas sp. Y39-6. The sequence continues at coordinate 2,579,271 of NZ_CP069594.1, forward strand.
ACCGACATGCGGGTCGACTACGTCATCCAGACTGGCGCGCTTAAGGGCTTCGGCACGACAGTGCGTCATGGCACCTATCGCGGTGGCGGCACCAACATCCCCGACCAGGATCAGACCCGACTGATCTTCAACTACACCTATAACTTCCTGTAACGCTTTCTTCGATTTCCAGAACGCAGTCAGCAAACCCTAACGATTGACTACCTTCGCCGCTCTTTTGCAGAGCGGCTCTTCCTCAATTGTTTACTGTGCATTAACAACGTTTCAAAAAATGCAGAGAGTCATGACCCAACGAATCCGAATTTATCAACAAGGATCCCAACGCGGTTCTTCAATATGAAACCTTCACGCTTGAGGAGCCTATCCATGGGCCGGTGCTTTTACTGCATGAAGCGATCGGTGTGAATTTCGTCGATACGATGTTAAGGGATGGCACATTTAAAGTCCCGCTGCCGTTTAGCATGAGGGTGGAGGCCGCTGGCATTGTCGAGGCATTAGGCCCCAATTTTCCAAACCTAAAAGTCGGTGATCGCGTCGGTCATTTCTCTGCCTTCGGTGCATATGCCGAACGCTGGGTAATAGACGCTAACGCGCTGATCAAACTCCCCGATAATATGTCCAGCGAGAAAGCTGCTGGGGTTCTATCTAAGGGGTTGACCTCCTCAGCGCTGCTCAAGCAGGTCCATGCGGTTTGGGCGAGTGAGGCTGTCGTTGTGCATGGTGCTTCGGGGGCACGCTTTGCCCCACTGGGCAAAGTCACTGGGCGCCAGTGTAATCGCTACCGCAGGTTCGGCAAGCAAGGAAACTTTTGTTGGGCACTGGTCGCCAAGGGCATAGACCCGCGTGCCCATCGGCACCTGGAGGGTAATGCCAGGCGCTTGGCCACGGCAAACGCCTAAGCAACGGTTGTTTAGCATTGAAAGTGGTACGCAACGTTGAGTATCGTGTATCTGGTCGTAGGTCTCGATAGTCCGGCCGGACCCAGAGCCTTCCGCTTTAATTGGCCGTGAGGGCCTCAGGTTGAGATGTAAAGGGGGGCAGCTTCGTTGCTCGTGGCTGGTTAAGCCGTTGGGCCAAGTCGGTGATCAGTCATTAGGCAAATGCAACAGCACTTCCATGGAGTCATGAAGGAGTCGGATGACCTCGATCACGTCGCCGTCTGCCACACGATAGAACAAGATATGGCGTGGACTTTTGACCGTCTCATGGGCGTGTTTGGCCTGTTGGCGTGAATAGATGAAGTGATAACTGCGAAGGCCCGGTGCAAGCTCATCGCGGTCGTGGCTGCCAACCCGATAAGGCGCGCCGGCAATCGCTTGCAGCGACCCGAGGATCAGCGCTTGATAGCGCCGGCGTGCTTGATCGCCGGACTGCGTCTGAGAGACCCTGAGGATGTCGACAATGTCGGCGCGCGCCGCGTTGGTATCCGATACTGCGGCACTCAGTGTTTCTCGCGTGCGGGGAGGGTGGCCTCCAGGTTCACGTCCTCGAGGTAGTGCTCCAGATCCCCTTCGTCCAACTGAGTAGAGGTAGCGGGAAATTACAAAAAAATGCTGTTTGTCCTGAAGATCGTTCAAGGCGAATAGTTTAGGTCGGGGGGGAAGTAAGTAGTTACATATGTTTGGATTTTTTAAGAAGAAGCGTTTAGGTCCAAGTGAACCTGCTAAGGACTCTCTTTTTCGCGCCGTTCAGATGCTCGAATTTGGTCTTATGACTTGCAGAAGCAGTCCTGGTTATAAGTCTAAGCTCGGTAGTGATTTTGTGCGGGGCTATTTTCTTGGCTTTTTGGATGCATCATTGCGCAGTACTCACAAATACCAGTGAGAAATGATGAGGAGTTTTTGAATGTATGCTCTACGGACATGACTGTTTGTTGAGCGCAGATGTGAAGTCCACTACTGAGTATCTTCGCTCGTCGATGCACTTACAAAATATCGAAGGTTTCCGAGAAGGACAATGAACAGGTGGCAAAGAATATTTTGAATTTTTAAACGGGCAGATAAAGTCGCCCTACGTGCTTGCTCGCGTGTTTCATAACCTTTAAATCTAAAGTTGCGGCCTCCCGCTGCGTACGTGTGGTGGTCGCATGCTACCAATCTAAATATGAGTTTGAAGGTTTCAAAAGGTCATTTTCAAATGGCCTATTTATTGTTCTAAGTTCTTCCGGAACATGCTCATGACACTATAGGGGGCGATATTCATAGCTTCTCCATAGATGTCAAAGGTGTAAATAGTCTTGTCATATTTTGTTTGTGCTAGGTTTTAAGTGCGCTGCTTGCTGTTATCAATATTGATTTTATTTTTGAGAGAAGCGTTGTCGCGCGGTAATGTGAGCGGCTCTGTCGTAAGATGATTGGATTCGACCACTGCCTCTGAATGGTTTTGCAGTTCTTTGTTTATCTCCGCTGCCACATATAATTCGACATTTAGAATTCCAGATCTCTCCTGATCCCGCACAATATTACTCGCGCTTTAGGTTTGCCTGCTGCGATTTTTATTAGGCCTTTCACTCAGATGTAGGACGAGTCAGCATAATCAGTGCGCGAATGACGGTGATGCAGTTTTAGAAAGGTGTGTGGGGCTAAGGGCGCGACTTTTTAGTTGCTCTACTTGAATGTCGCGGTTTACTGCTGTTTTTGTAGTTGGTGTTAACTAAATAATTGATCCCAGTCTGAAGCTGTGCTTGGCGGAAGCTTTTTGAGCGAGGAGTGAGACAAAAGGGCGAGGGTAATTACCTCGCCCCCGCTCAGTCAATCGCCTCAGCGAAACTTAACCTGCCTTTATAAGGCTTAACACCAGTTCTCTTTGTTGGGTCCGCTGATCAGTGACCCTGGGCTCTCAGCTTAGCCAAGCCCTGTTTGATATGTCCGGCGTTCTCGCCGATCGTGTGAAGTGCCCCTCGGACGTTGGCGCCAATATCTGTTGCACTTTGGTTTTCTACCTTCAAGGTCAGTTCCATCACCGCAGCCTCCAAGGCGAGCTGATTTTGATATAGCCGCTCAAGAACATCAGAAAGTGAATATTCGCTGGGCATCGTTTTGGCTCCAATCAAGGACTCAAGAGCGTAGCAGCGGAAGGGGTGGAAACAAAGGGCGGTTGAATAAGCGAGCGCTACGCGATGCTCGCGCTCTGCGTGATATCGCCAGGGCGCTGGTCGCGAAGGGTATCGATCCCCGCGATCAGCGGCGCCTTGAGCGCAATGCCAAGCTTTTGAACCTGCAAAACACCTCCTGAGCGTCGTTTTAGCGTTGATGTGCTGCAGATCCTCGGCTTTTGGGAGAGGGGCGCGGCACCACCCGAAGATGTTGCCGTCGTGCGATGGGGTTCAAGCAATGCTGAATCGGGTTATGCCAACACCGTCGGTCTACCGTCGCCGGGCTTGAGAGCGATCGCGTGCAACACATCTGAATGCTAACTTTGTGCCCATAGACTCACGCCTCTACGCCATTGCACTGACCGGCGGCACGGCGTGCTCCCTTAAGCCTATCTATGCATCGGGATGAGTGGAGGGCCGGAGAGGGGAATTCTGCCGTCCAGGTTAGCCAGCCACTACATAACGCCCCGACTGGCTAATCGAAAGGTTCGCTGGACGTTCCGTACTCCGTACACGCAAGTTTGCCCTTCGCTGGCTGAGGCGTTATCGCCCTCTATTTCCGTCGACCCTATCAGACGAAGTAGGTTTCGAAATCCTTTTGCTTGTTGCTCCGGAGAGCGTGCGCCATCGACTATGTTGCCCATCGGTCGGGCTGGGCGACAAAGGCTTGGTGTGCATTCGAATTCGGAGGAACCTAACCCGTTTTTCCTAAAATCAATTTAGACAAAGGGGGTAGAGAAGTGAAGCGTAGCTGCTGGATCTGTTGGGGCGATGTATATCGAAAAGGAGACAGCCGCCCAGCTTCTACCGACAGCTGGAGACAACAGCGATTGCTTTCGCTCGGGATCTAGTTTTGCTTCCCTTTGTGGCGTCAGCCCCGTCCAGACACCTTCAGGACAGTTCAGTCGCCATCGCTTAAATCGAGGCGGTGACCGTGCTGCCAATAGCACCTTGCACTGATATCGATGGAGGGGATTCATTCTCACAAAAGACTATTGGCTCCCGACCACTTTGATTACCAACCTTTCACCCCACTCATGTCAGGCAGCTTATGAGCAATGCCCTTGTGGCAATCGATGCAGGTTGCCTCGCCATTGGCCAGTGAGGTCGAGTGCATGCTCGAGGCGCGCTTGCTTTGCCGGGTGAAGTCCATGAATTCGAAGTTGTGACAATTGCGGCATTCTCGCGAGTCGTTGGCCTTGAGTCGGGCCCATTCGTGCTCGGCCAGTTCACGTCGCAGGGCGAGGAATTTGTCGCGGGTGTCGATGGTGCCGAAAATCTTGCCCCAGACCTCCTTGGAAGCCTGCATCTTGCGCGCGATCTTATGGGTCCACTCGTGTGGCACGTGACAGTCCGGACAACTGGCGCGTACGCCGGAGCGGTTGGTGTAGTGGATCGTGTCCTTGAGCTCGACAAACACGTTGTCACGCATTTCATGGCAGGACACGCAGAACGTCTCGGTATTGGTCGCCTCCAGGGCAGTGTTGAAGCCGCCCCAGAAAACGATACCGGCGATAAAGCCCCCAAGCGTCAGGAAACCCAGGCTGTAATACAGGCTCGGACGACGCAGGACGCCCCAGTAGTCCTTGAGCAAGGCGAACAGTGCTTTCATGTTGCCTCCTCAAGGTTTCTTCGTGGCGTTGGCGTTGTCTTGCAGCAGTTTGTCGATTGTCTCGAAATTGTTTCCCACCAAAGGCTTCACGTCCGCCTGCGGTACATGGCACTGGTTGCAGAAGTACCGACGTGGTGAGACGGCCGCCAGCGCTTGGCCATCGCGGTCCATGTAGTGGGTGATGCTGATCATCGTTGCCTGGGTCCGTGCGCTGTTGGCACGGCTGTGACAGGACAGGCACTTGTTGCCGTTCGCGTCGACCTGATAGCCACGGATGGTGTGGGGAATGGTCGGCGGCTGGTCCGGGTAATTACGCTCGCGTTTGAGGTCTTTGTTTTCTTCATCGGTAATGGGCGGGGCGGGCATGTTCTGGGACAGAGTGCCGCCGGGGCGACGCCCATCCGGAGCTGGCGCGTCGAGCGGGTAGTTGATTTCAGCCGCGATCACCACGCCAATCGCGGCAAGCAGAAACAAGGGCAGCATTCGAAAAAGCATCAGGGTTCTCCTCAGGCCACGCTGACCAACTCGATGCGTATCGCGCACTTTTTGTAGTCGGTTTGCTTGGAGATCGGGTCGGTGGCATCGAGCGTGACCTTGTTGATCAGCTTGTTGGCGTCGAAAAACGGCACAAATACCAATCCTTGAGGCGGCTTGTTGCGCCCGCGGGTTTCGATGCGCGCACGGATCTCACCGCGTCGGCTGATCAGCTTCACTTCACTGCCGCGCCGTGCTTTCAAGGCCTTGGCATCCTCGGGATGCATGTACACCAGCGCATCCGGCACGGCTTTGTAGAGTTCTTCGACTCGCTGGGTCATGCTGCCCGTGTGCCAGTGTTCAAGAACGCGCCCGGTGCTCAGCCAGAACGGGTAGTCCGCATCCGGTGCCTCGGCCGGCGGTTCGTAGGGGAGGGCGAAAATGATCGCCTTCTTGTCCGGATAGCCATAGAACTGCACCTCGCTGCCTTTCTCCACATAGGGGTCCAGCCCCTCGCGATAACGCCAGCGGGTTTCCTTGCCATCCACCACCGGCCAGCGCAGGCCCCGTTCACTGTGGTAACGGTCAAACGCGGCAAGGTCATGTCCATGGCCGCGACCGAATTGGGCGTACTCCTCGAATAGCCCCTTCTGCGGGTAAAACCCAAAGGCCTTGGCTTCATCGTTTTTGTAGCCGGCTTCCAACTGCTCGACGGGGAACTGGTCCACCTGGCCATTTTTGAACAGTACCTCGAAGAGGGTCTTGCCCTTGAGCTCAGGTGCCTTGGCGAGCAATTCGGCGGGCCAGGTTTCATCGGTGGTGAAGCGCTTGGAAAATTCCATCAACTGCCACAGGTCCGACCGGGCGTCTCCCGGTGCCGTCACCAACTGATGCCAGAATTGCGTGCGTCGTTCAGCGTTACCGAAGGCGCCTTCCTTCTCCACCCACATGGCGCTGGGCAGAATCAGGTCGGCGGCCTGGGCGGAAACGGTGGGATAGACGTCGGAGACAATCATGAAATTGTCCGGGTTGCGCCAACCCGGCAGGACTTCCTGCATGATGTTCGGTCCGGCCTGCATGTTGTTGCTGGCCTGGGTCCAGCACACGTTGAGCACACCGTCCTTGAGCATGCGGCTCTGTTCCACCGCGTGGAAGCCGGGCTTTTCCTGGATGGTGCCGGCGGGCAGCTTCCAGATTTTCTCGGCGGTGGCGCGGTGCTTGGGATTGGTGACCACTAGGTCGGCCGGCAGTCGGTGGGAAAAAGTCCCCACTTCACGTGCCGTGCCACAGGCCGACGGTTGACCGGTCAACGAGAAGGGGCTGTTGCCCGGCTCACTGATCTTGCCGGTAAGCAGGTGGATGTTGTAGATCAGGTTGTTGGCCCAGACGCCACGCGTGTGCTGGTTGAACCCCATGGTCCAGAACGACACGACTTTACGCTTGGGGTCGGCATACAACTGGGCCAGGCTTTTCAGTCGCTCAGGCGCAACCCCCGTCTCCCTGGCGGTTCGCTCCAGCGTATAAGGCTTGACGAAGGCGGCATACGCCTCGAAGTCAATATCCGTCCATGTGTTGGCCTTGCCGGCATTCTTCGCGCTGGTTTCCCGTGGGTCGTCAGGACGCAGGCCGTATCCGATGTCGTCGGCACCCCGGGCAAAGCGGGTGTGCTTGCTGATGAAATCCTGGTTCACCGCGCCGCTTTCAATGATGTGGTTGGCGATGTAGTTAAGAATCAGCAGGTCGGTTTGCGGCTTGAACACCATGGGGATGTCGGCCAACTCGAAACTGCGATGTTCGAAGGTGGACAGCACCGCCACTTTCACATGGGGCTGGCTCAGGCGGCGATCGGTCACCCGGCTCCAGAGCACCGGGTGCATCTCGGCCATGTTCGAGCCCCAGAGCACGAAGGCATCGGTGGCTTCGATGTCGTCATAACAACCCATGGGTTCATCGGCGCCAAAGGTGCGCATGAAACCCATCACCGCCGAGGCCATGCAATGGCGGGCGTTGGGGTCGATGTTGTTGGTACGAAAGCCGGCCTTCATCAGTTTGTTGGCGGCGTAGCCTTCCCAAACCGTCCACTGTCCGGAGCCGAACATACCGACCGATTCCGGCCCCTTGCTTTTCAGGGCCTGCTTGAACTTCAGCTCCATGATGTCGAAGGCTTGCTCCCAACTGACCGGCTGGAATTCACCCTGCTTGTCGTACAGACCGTTCTTCATGCGCAACAACGGCTGGGTCAGGCGATCGACGCCATACATGATCTTTGAAAGAAAATAGCCTTTCACGCAGTTGAGCCCACGATTGACTTCGGCCTTCACGTCGCCATGGGTGGCGACCACCCGGTTATCCCGGGTCGCGACCATCACGCTGCACCCGGTGCCACAGAACCGGCAAGGCGCCTTGTTCCAGTCCAGGGTGACCATGTCCGCTTCGGTCACCAGGTTGCTGGCAGAGGTTACGATCGGCAGGCCCGCAGCGGCGGCTGCAATGGCGGCGGCCTGGGTCTTGACGAATGCACGGCGGGTCATGCTCATTCGATGTCTCCTTCGGGCTCGAGGAGTTCGTGATAGATCAACGCCGCGTTGAGTACGCCGGGCAGGTTGTTGATCTGGTCGATGCGTTGCAGGATCTGGTCTTCATGCACGGCTTCAAGCACTACCACCAGTTTTCCGGCGGCACTTTCCTGATGCAGCTCCAGGCCATCGAGCAGGCGCAGGTTGGCCTTGACCGCGTCGAACATCTCCGGTCGGGCAAGTACGACAAGACTGGCGATATGCAGGGTTTCGTCCATGAACGGGCTCCAATAGCCTCAAGAAAAAGCCACCGGTCAGTGGGGAGGGCCAGGAGGGCCATACAGCATCTGGAAAAACCAGACGAGGAAACCGTAGCCGCCGACGATGGCGACCGACAGCAGCGGAAAGAGGAACACGACAAGGAAGAGGAACAGCCGGGTTTCCTTGCGGCGATCAGATTTGCGTTCTTCAGCCAACGACATTGGGGCTTCTCCAGCCGAACCTGAATTTATACTAGGACAGAAAAATCAAACTGGCCTATTTGTCCAGTTTTTATGACGAGCGGCTATGTCCCATATGAGTCCAACAGCGGCAAGTCCTGTTCTTCATCTACTATTTATTTTCTAGGGAGAGGGAGCTTGCTCCCGGTTCCGCAGCGACGTCCTATCGCTGCGCTTGAGTTAGAAAATAGTAAAGATCAGTATTCACCAACGAGCTGGGTACATAAGAATATCAAGTCATTTTGAAACGACTCACCATGACTTGTTGGTGTTCTGCCAACCTCGCTAGCTCCCGGCTAGTCGCTGCTGTTTGATCAGCTCCGGCGCTGACCTGAATGGCGACATCGTTGATTTCCATAACATTTCGGTTGATATCTTCCGCAACGGCACTTTGCTCCTCGGCAGCGGTGGCGATCTGCATGTTGCGGTCGCTGATGCTCGAAACGCCCACGGCAATCTCCGCCAGTAGTTCCCCCGCGCACTCGATATTGGAGGCACCAGTGCGCGTCTTGCTCAAGGTTTCCTGCATCGAACTGGTGGCGCGATCCGAGCCAGCCTGCAGTTTGGTGATCATGTCTTGGATGTTTCCAGTGGACTCTTGGGTTCTTTGAGCAAGCGTACGCACTTCAGTCGCGACCACCGCGAAACCACGTCCATGGTCGCCGGCCCGCGCAGCTTCGATGGCTGCGTTCAGAGCCAGCAGGTTAGTCTGTTCGGCGATGCCACGGATAACGTCTAGCACAGTGGAAATCGAATCACTTTCATTTTTCAGCTCGCCAATGATGGCGGCGGTTTGATCCGCTTGCTCGGACAGGTCTTGGATGACACGGACGGTCGCCTCGATTTCTTTTCTGCCTTTTTCGGTGCTTTGGCTCACCTGTTGTGATAGGGCTGCCGCATCGCCGGTGCTCTGCGCAACATCACGAACCGTAGCGCTCATCTCATTGATGGCCGTGACCACCAGTTCCGTTCCCTGGCGTTGGCGTTCAAGGCTCTGGCTGGTCTGAAATGTGACAGCCGAAGACTCTTCTGCTGCAGTGGCCACTTGCGCGGTCGCGGTTCCAATTTCTTGAATAATTTGACTGAGCTCGGTGGCCGTGCGATTTAGGTTGTTGGCAATTGTGCCGAACTCATCCCGCCCCTCATAAGTGGCGCGGCTGGTGAGGTCTCTTTCGGAAAGAGCGATCAGCACGTTATTGACTTCGCCTACTGCTGCCCTAATGTTACGGATGATGCAGTACGACAGCAGGGTCACTGCCGCCACTGCACCGCCAACCGAGCCTAGGACAACCCATAACACGAAATATGCGTGGTCGTGCGCCTGATTGGCCAACTTGCGTATGTGCAGGCTGAGCGCATTTTCGACGTCACTCATCTGGTCTATTCTGGCTGTCGATAGCTTAAACCAAGACTCGGCTGGGACGTCGAGCGAGTGGCCCATGGGCGTTTCGAAAATCAGTCGCTGAAGCCTAGCCACTTCCATAGCGTCGGCTGCCGCCATCTTATCGTCCAGTTGACGGACGTAGGCCTCATCGGCACTGCCGCGAAAGCCCTCAGCATAAGCTGAAAATTCGCCGAGGTTTCGGCTGAAGGTTGAGAGCAGTTCTGAATCTACACGGTTCTGGTTGAACACCACCCCCAATGTCGCGCGCTCCCGGCCGGCTCGCTCTTTCATCTCGATGAACTGGTTGAGTGAGGAAAGGCTTCGCGCCAACTCTGGCTTTTCCACACTGCGTTGAAGTGCATGAGTGTAGGCGATCAAGGACTTAATGATTTTTGTGAACCGAGCGCCCGATTCTCGGTTGCTAACCGCCAGCGCATCAATCTGACCGCGAGTGGCCTGCAAAGAATCCAGCGCCGCAATGGCTTGGCGGACTTGATCATTGTCCAGCGTAGGTAGACGGTGAGTTGCATTAATGGCTTCGTCTGTCTGCTGTCTCAACGCATGTAACGCGTCGCGCATAGACGTTCCCTTACTGGCCAGGAAAACGCCACTCGCACCGCGCTCACGCTGCAAAACCGTGATCAACTGGCTAAACGTCTGTGCAGCGGTACTAGCCTCCTGCGTCTGCTCCATTTCTCGAAGCGTGTGATAGCTCTCGATGACTTGCAGAGTTGCGAGCCAAAGGAATCCGATCAATGGGAATACCAAAATCAGGATCAACTTAAAGCTCAATGAAATGTTTCTGAGCACGATTAATTTCCTTCTCATTCGCATCAGTGTGTTGCGAGGTTGGGGAGAAACTCTGCAGTCATGCTTATAGGGGATGCATGTGAACAGGAGAGACGGCGATGAGGCTGCCGCACGCAGGTATGCTGATTTGCTGCTCTGTTTATCGGTCAGATTCTTATCGCCTTGAGTCGTTTCAGTGGGAAGAACCTGTCCAATCGATCAAATCTGACAAGTGGCTTTCGTCAGCTACGAACACTCGGTGCTTCAGGGATCCAGTAACAGTGCCCCAGCACAGTCCCAACATTAGCAGCGACTCGTGGTGATGCGGGCGGCTTGCCTAACTATGCGACAAGCCCCATGTCGGTTCTGTCTCCTGACGTTTTTCCGGATATACAAAACGTCGTCATCCCATCATAAGCACCGTCTAGCTGTCCGGAGTGGACACTTCCCTACTGTTTGTCCACGGGTGGAGGGAACTGATGCGGCGTGGATTTGGGTCTTCTTGATGCTTGATTGCGGCGATCCGGCACGCCATATATCGCGCCCAAAACTACTCCTTTCCTGACGTAGATGGTCTCGCGCTTTTCGTGAATACGAAGGCTACTAAGACTTGCACTCCGCTTTTTCGGGCGGACAAGCAGCCTCGTATTTCGCTTAGTACCTATCCTGAAATTGGTCTTGGGATGCACCCGTTCTGTGTGATGTTGCCAGGGTGCTGATCGTTAGGCTCCTGGTCATGAAAAATGCCTAAAAAGCGGTTGCTCAGCATTGAAAGTGGTATGCAAGTTGAGCATATTGTTTCTGGTTGCGGGCCTCAAACATCCGGTCGGACCCAGAACCTCCCGCTTCAATTGACTGCCCCGTCGACTGACAGCTAGGCGCTCAGGTTCAGATGTAGAGGGGGCTGACTTTCGCTGTTCATGGCCAGTTAACCCCTTGAGCCAGGTCCGTGTTCAGTCGTTGGTCAGGTGCAGTTGCACTTCTAGGGCGTCATGCAGGAGTCGGACGACTTCGATCACGTCGTCGTTTGCCACACGATAGAACTCGTTATGGCGTGGGCACTTGACCGTCCCACACCATTTACCTGATGTTGATGATTCTGTTCAGATCGTCGGCAGGCGCTCCCCGGCGGAACTCACTACCAGCGCCTCAAACATTCGCGGCTGGCAACGATGTCGGACTGCGCATTGCCGCACTCGAACCGGAACGCTACACCGGGGCAGGGTTCGCCATAAGCCACGCCAGCACCTTACGATGCGCGAAGTGAGCAGTCATAGTCTGCTATTGTTGATTTCCGATGGCAAACCTAATGATATCGATCAGCATAAGGGTCGTTATGGTGTAGAAGACATGAGCCAGGCCGTAACCGAAGCCAAGCTCCAAGGCATCTATTCCTTCTGTTTTGACTATCGATCGACAGGCGGGCAGCAAGCTATCTCCTAGCGGTATTCGGCGCGCGTCAGTACGCCTTTGCCCAGACCCCAGTTGTTGCTCGGCGTGTTGCTGAAAATGGTTCAAAAAGCTGGTGATGGCTTTAACTTCCACAATTCACCTTCTCTTTGGAGAACCCTTCTATGCCTAAAAACAAGACCCCATCGTCGGTTGTTGCACAACAACTTCAGATGACGCTTTCGAGATGGGACACTGAAGACACATCAAAAGCTTTTCCCACCCAAGGCACTCATGAGCTTCCCGAATTATCAAATACCGAGTTGGTTCACCTTCGTGTTCGTGTGATTGCTCTGGAAAATCTGGTTATCGCGTTGCTCGCCCAAGGGACGGATCAACAGCTTACGGTCGCCCGGGAAATGGCTGGCTACATTAGGCCTAGACCGGGTTTTACCCAGCACCCTTTGACGATTCATGCCGCATCCCAAATGGTCAACAGCGTCGACCGTGCAGTGAGATTTCGAAAGCTGTCGGAAATATGAGCACTGAGCGGCCTGGCCTGTGCGACAAAGCTTGCCCTGCATTCAAAGATTAGGTTTAGAAGCTATTGTGTGCGTCACCAATGGAATCAGGAAAAGGCGCAGTCATGAAGTCATCTCCCCACTGACGGGAAACTCAGTCATGAGCCGAAAATCGCCTGCCATGAAAAAACCTTGGCGGGCGTCTCTCGTTCACGCTGATACCAGTCGTTTGATCCAGTCCAGCAGCACACTGGGTAGCAACTCGGGTCTGTGCAACAAGGCATATTGCCGCGAGCCGAATACCGCTGGCAGGTAGTTCGCCGCCTGGCGATCGATAGTCAAACAGAAGGGATAGATGCCTTGGAGCTTGGCTTCGGTTACGGCCTGACGCATGTCTTCGACGCCGTAGCGGCCTTCATACTGGTCAACATCGTTGGGCTTGCCATCGGAGATCAGCAATAACAGACGGTGCGTGGCAGCTTCGCGCATCAGCAACGTGCTGGCGTGGCGCAGGGCGGCGCCGGCCCGGGTGTAGCGTTCCGGTTCGAGAGCCGCGATGCGCCGACCGACTTCAAGGCTGTAAAGCTCATCGAAGGCTTTCAGAGTTCGGATCGTGACCCGCTGCGGCCCTTCGCCGGAAAACGCCATCACACTATAGGGCTCGCCCAGGCTCTCTAGCGCCAGGCAGACCAGCAGCAACGCTTCGCGCTCGACATCAATGACCCGACGATGGCAGGACAGCCAGCTGTCGGTGGAACCGCTGACGTCGATCAGCAACATGATCGCCATGTCGCGACGGCCACGACGCTGGGTCTGATACAGCGCCTGCGGCATGCTCAGGCCAGCGCGGGCCTCGGCGCAAGCGTCGATATACGCTTCCAGATCGATTTCGTCGCCGTCCCATTGTTTGCGTAGCCTGACGCGTTGGGCCCGCAGACTTTCGAATTGCCGACGGATGGCATCCAGCACCGGACGATGAGCATCAAGGGTTCGCTCGACCCATTGCTGCGGGCCTTCCCGAACAGGACACAGTTGCAGGGTCGCCCCCGGATCACGGTACACCTGGTGGTGATAATCCCATTCGGGATAGCTGATCGCGTGGGTTGCGAGGTCCTGTGCACGGTGCTGAAATCGAGTCCGTGGCGGGTCGAGGGACAGCAGCACTTCTTTCGGGCGACCTGCCGTCACCACCAGCCGGGCTTCGTTGAGTTCGGACAAAGACTCAGCGAAATCAGCCGCAGGGGTATCGGTATCCCGGTCGGTCGGGCGCTGCATGCCCATGGGGTCTTCGGCTTTTTCCAGCGGTTCGGCGGGTTGCACCATCCATAGGCCTTGTTCCTGATCGTCGTCCTCATCGGCACAGGCCTCGCGCGCAGTGGGCTGACGTGTGAGGCGGGCACTGCGTGGCAGGGCATCGTCGGTGTCGACTTCACCGGGCGGGGGCGAGACTTCCTGACCCGCCGACGGCTCGCGCAGGTCGCCGGTCCAGGCATCAAGGAGAAGCCTGTCTGCGCCGAGCCCGTGAGATTCTTCGCAGAGGAGGAGACGTTGCGCGAGTGCTTCCGACAGTTGCAGCGAATCGGCGGTGTGGGTGGGGGTCGCCAACTCTTCCAGAGGCGCGCCGCATTCATTGTTCAGCAGTAAACGCAGGAAGTTTTCCAGGGGTTGTCGCTGGCTGGGAAAGGTGTGAAGCGGCGGGCGGGTCGCCAGGGCATGCTGGCGCAAGTCATGGATCGAGGGCGCCAATCCCGGCAACAGGCGTATCAAATCCGCATCAGCCGCCCAAGCTTCGAGAAGTAGATAGACGCTGCGCTGCATCGGGTTGTCGAGGGCTGACAGGGCGTTTGCACTGCCTCGTTGGGCGCGCATCGCTTGTTGCAAGGCCAGGGCTCTATAACGCTTCAGGGTGGGCGGATTCTCGCTGCTTCCCAAATCCTGCGGTAGCCATATAGTCACGCCATCGGTCGCTGGGACGGCGCTTTGCTGACACGGCTTTTCGTGACGCACAAAAAGTTTCTTCAACAGCGTAGGGGGCGAGGGCGGTTGCGCGACGCGCAGCGAATAGTGGGTGTTGAACACTGCCTTGATCAGCAAGTCGAGGTGTTGTGCGACATCCCCGAGGGTGACGATTTTTTCAGTTTCCGAGGGGGGGCGGTGACGACGCCACAATGCCTGTGCATACACCGTCGCGTGGCGTGCAACATCGGTAATGAGGTCCTCGGCTTCGGCCATTTAGATAAATGTCAGGTCGACAAGGTCGCGCATGGCAGCGACCAGTACCGCGTCGTCGGACAGCGGCGAGATCAACGCGACCCGACAGGCGATGGGCGCAGCAATGCCGCTGGTAATCAGTCGCGCAGTGGCAATCAACAGACGGGTACTGGGGACTTCCGCCAGGCCCCGGTCCTGCAGGGCGCGTAGTCGCTGGGCGAGGGTGACCAGCGCGTGGGCGATGGCGTAGTCGGTTCCACCTTCATGGATGACAATGGCGATTTCGCGCTCGGCCGGCGGGAAATCGAAATCCAGCGCCACAAAGCGCTGTCGAGTGCTCGGCTTCAAATCCTTGAGTATTCGTTGGTAGCCGGGGTTGTAGGACACCACCAATTGAAAGTGTGGCGAGGCTTCAACGATTTCGCCGATTTTGTCCAGGGGTAGAATGCGTCGGTGGTCGGTCAGCGGGTGCAGGACGACAATGGTGTCTTGCCGCGCTTCGACCACCTCATCCAGGTAACAGATAGCGCCTTCGCGCACCGCCCGGGTCAGCGGGCCTTCCGTCCAGTGGGTACCTTGGTGACCGATCAGGAAGCGCCCGACCAGGTCGCTGGCACTCAAGTCGTCATGGCAGGAAATAGTGATCAGCGGGCGCTTGAGACGCCAGGCCATGTGTTCGACAAAACGGGTCTTGCCACACCCGGTGGGTCCTTTGAGCATGACAGCCAGCTGCTGTGCATGGCATTGATCGAAGATCGCCACCTCGTCGCCGCTGGGCTGGTAATAGGGTTCACCTTGCTGCGGCGTGGATTCTGCGGCCGACAGGTTCTGCTGCATTCGCGAACGATCCATTACAACGCTGCGCCCGACGCACGAGGCACCAGAACCGGATCGGCTTCATCGACATTGAATTGCGGCGCATGGCGGAAAAAATCGAAGATAAACAGCCCGACACCCAGGCTGAACATCGACGCCGTCGCCACCAGCATCAGGAAATGCACCTGAATCTTCAACTGCACATCCAGATAGCCCATGCCGAGAATGCGTTCCAGGTACACCTGAGCAATGCCCGCAGTGGCAAATGACAGGGTCATGCCGAACATCCCTCCCAACTGCAGCCAAAATGCCCAATAACCGATACTGCTTTCTTCCGAGGGACGACGGGTCATGCCTGGAAGTGCGTAGGTGATCATCGCCAGGACTATCATGGCATAGGCCCCATAGAAGGCCGCATGGCCGTGCATTGCGGTAATCAGGGTGCCATGGGTCCATTTGTTGACGTCGGGGAAGGTATGAGCCAGACCGAGGAGGCCAGCGCCAAACATGGTGAACAGGGCGCTGCCCATGGTCCAGTGCAAGGCCAGTTTGTTGGGATGAGAGAGGCCGGAGCGGCGCATGGCGTTGTAGGCGTAGATCGCCATACCGACCAGCGCCATAGGCTCAAGTGCACTGAAGAAACCGCCCAATGGAAGCCAGTAATGGGGGACGCCGATCCAGTAATAATGGTGGGCGGTGCCAAGGATACCGGCAATGAAAACCAGGCCGACAATCACGTACAGCCACTTCTCCATGACCTCGCGATCAGCACCGGACAGTCTGATCAGCAGATAGGCCAGAAAGCCGCCCTGGATCATTTCCCAGACACCTTCGACCCACAGGTGAATCGTCCACCAGCGGTAGTAGATCGATACCACGTAGTTTTCATAGTGCAGCAGCGCCGGCAGATAAAGCACGGCGGCACTGGCCAGCCCCAACAAAAGAACGCCTTCGGTGGCAGTGAAGCGCCCGGCTTTCTTGATGGTCATGCCGATGTTGTAGAGAAACATCAGCATGCAGATCACGATCACGATCTTGTGCGGCAGCGGTTGTTCGAGCAATTTGTTCCCGGTGCCATAACCGAACAGATAGCCCAGCACGGCGGTGACGCCCATGGCCGTCCACAACCCGAGCTGGATATACGCCAGTTTGGTGCTGTGCAACTCGCCACGGGACTCGTCCGGCACCATCCAGTAGGTTGCCCCCATGAACCCGGTCAGCACCCAGACGATCAACAGATTGGTGTGTATCGCCTTGGTGACATCAAAGGGCAACACGTCCAGCAGGGGATCCGGTCCGAGGTATTTGGCCGCCGAGAGCAAGCCGAATACCAGTTGCAGACCGAATAGCGCCATGGCGACGGCGAAGTACCAGTAAGCGACGGATTGAGATCTGTAACGCATGGTCATCCCCTTTGATTACTGGAACGACGCCAGATAGGCGACCAGTTGATCGATCTGTTCGGGTGTTAGCGATTTGGCGAAGGTGTCCGGCATGAAGGACATGCCATTGGCGGAATACATGTCGCCCGGATGCAGGTAGGCGCTTGGCGTGACGATGGACTCGCGGATGAAGCCTTCGACGTCCTTGGCCTTGCCCTTGTAGTCGGGCGAGGCAATGACCTGTTTGGCCCGAGCAGCCAACCCGGCCAGTGTCGGTCCGGCGAGATTGACCCCCGGTGCAATCGAATGACAAGCGCTGCATACCGGCGTGGCAGTGGTTCGAAACAGCGCCTCGCCCAAGGCGATAGGGTCTTCCTTGCCGGACACCGGGCGTGCGGCTGGTGGCTGGTTGCCACTGGCGACGTTCTGTTGCGCAACGGTGAGGTCCATGCCGGGAATCGACGTGCCGGTGACCAGGATCGGCCGCGGTGGCCAGCCTTGATTGTCGACCTTGCTCACCCAATCCATAAAGGCGATCAACGCCGCGATTTCTTCGTCGTTGAGTTCTAGGTTCGGCATCAACCGGCGATGACGTTGCTCGTCATAAAATTTTGAGGGGTCTTTGAGGAACGCGGTGAGATATGGGGTGCCGCGCTGCTGGGTGATTTTCGTAAGGTCTGGAGCGTAATACGCGCCTTCACCAAACAACGTATGGCAATTGATGCAATTGTATTCATGCCATACATCCTTGCCGCGAGTGACTTCTGGCGTGATCTGTTGAGCGTTGGTCAATTTTGGAAACTGCCGGTGACTATCAACCGTCATGCCGAGAAACACAACGGCGGCGATGGCCGTCGATATCAGCGCGAACGAGCGTGTCTGGCGTTTGTTCATTGCGAACTCCCTAGACGCCGATACCCGTCCAATAGGTGATGCCGATAACGCTGGCATAAACGACCGCGCTGACCATCAGCACGAGCACGGCATAGCTGACTATCTTCAAAGCTTTTTGCACGGCTGTCTCCCGAGTAGAAAGTGCAGTTGTAACATTCCCGGAAAAGCGCTTTGTCGGTTGGGTATTAATCAACAGGAGGAGCGTTAGGCGCATGCACAGCAGATTTACGCTCAGCCGACCTCGACTTCTGCTGCATTGACGAGTTGTACGAGGTCAGGATTCGACTAGCCTAGAACAGCTACTAGTTATTACCGATACCAAGCGCTGCATATTTGCTTGCGATGGACCAGGTAGTGAAAATGAATGTTTTTAAGGGTAGTGGACTTCGTATGGCTGTCAAGAAATTTAATAACTTTTAACCATTCGTGGTCCCGGTCGCACAGAAGAAATTTAAACAATCGGGGGGGAGCAAATGATCAGCGTAACTCTATTGAGGGCGGAGGCGCATGGTATTCAGTCATGAGCAACAGTATGATGGCGTTATGATATTTTGTGGCCGATGTCTGGTCTCTTTCATGACAATGGCTCCAGGGAACGCTACACCCGGGCAGGGGTCACCAGTAGTTACGCCAGCACCTTGCTAATGCGCGAGCCAGTAGTGGCCGCCTACTAGTGTCGATTTCGGAGTAAACCTACGATTTCGACAAGTCTAAAGGTCGTTATGGCATAAAAGACGTACGCAGGCAGTCACAGAAGCTAAATGAGGAAGTATTTACCCCTTCAGTCTACCGTCGACCTTCCAAGCTGAAAACTTCTACCTGCCGTATTCGGCGCACTTCATTAGGCTTTGTTGCCCGAGTCAGAACTGTTGCCTAAAGTAGCTGGAGCGGATCAAAAAGCCGATCAGAGAACACTCATACCTCAAGACAAGACCGACTCGTCGGTGGTTACACAAGAACTCAGGATGGCGTTTTAGAACTGGAATGCCAAAGACGCAGCAAAAGCGTTCCCAACCAGGGGGTTATGAGATTCCTGAACTGCCGGATACTGGGTGGGTTCATCTTCGGGTTCGTGTGATTGCTCTGGAAAATCTGGTTGTTGTTTTGTTCGCCCGAGGGACGGACAACAGCCTACCGTCGCGCGCGAAATGACTGGTTACATTACGCCAAAGACCGGCGTTACCCTTCACCCTGACGATTCAGGCTAGCCCCCAAATGGGCAGCAGCTTTGGCTGTGCAGTTAAATTCGAACGTTGTTCGGTATGTGAGTGCGTCGTTAGTTTCCATGCAACAAAAAATACCTCATGGTCAGCGCGCATGGCTTCGGTCTGGTTTCTTTACGAACATCATCGACTATGATCTTAGGCTGGCTAAGAGCTGTTTTCTAATCGTCAGATGGGTCTTGATTCGGTATCTTAGGCACAAGCGCTTTTAATCCACGAAATGTCTTGGGCGCGGTAAGTCAAGCGGCTTATGGCTCGGAGGAGCGGGCTACAAGCCGGAGGTGTTTTTCGCCTTAGTCAAAAAAGCGATAAGCGTTATTCGAATTTGTTCTTGATTTTAATGTTCACGTGTTGCCATACAGAAGCGGTCGCTGAGTGTTATGAGTGCTTTTTTTGACGGAGCACCTGTAGCATCGGTAACCCGCTGTATCATAAATGGTTTTATATTTGTGAATGGCGGCCCTCAAGATCTCTAGCTTGTAAAGCTGCAAACTTGTAATGTTCATGTATCTAGTCTAGGGTCAATCAGGGTTAGAGTGGAAGAGCTCGGTTGTAAAGCGTGTTTTTTTACTTAAGTAAACTGGATGGCGCAATTTTCACATGGAAAATTATAAAAAATCCAATCCACAATATATTCTATTTTTCAGCCGCTTGGCGCTATTCGTGGGCGTATTGCTAGTCATTAGTTTTGTTACTTTGCAAGCAAAGGATTACGGTGGGATAGAGCAGCAGCGCATCAGCAAAGTGTTTGCAGGTAATGTAGATATTTCCGCGCCGGTGGATGAGTTTAAGGTGCGCGTCGTAAAGTCTGAAGGAAAAATCAAAGGTTACGTATTCCAAAGCCAAGATGTCGTAGATATACCCGCATATTCGGGTAAGCCCATTAATATGCAGGTCATTCTTGACACTCAAGGCGTAATACTGGATGCATATGTTTTGGAACACCATGAGCCAATTTTATTAATCGGAATTCCCGTGGCGAAGCTCCACGCATTTGACGATAAATACAAGGGCATCAAAGCTGATCGACGGGTAGTCGTGGGTCGTTCCAGCGATCCAGAGACGGTGACAGTTGACGGGATTGCTGGAGCCACAGTAACCGCCATGGTGGTGAATGAAATCATCATGCGCGCGGCACATAAAGTGGCGATGTCGTTGAAACTGATCGAGGACAACAGCGGTGTTAAGCAGAAACCTGCTGCCGTGCGTGAAGATTTTTTTGAGCCTGCCACCTGGGAGCAACTGACCGGCAATGGCGCAATCCGCCGGTTGAGCCTTACCCGCGGACAAGTCGACGCTGCGTTCAAGGGTACTGAGGCCGAGGGGGTTGACAATGCGCCGCCCGGACAGGAAGACGATACTTTCATTGAACTGTACACCGCTGATCTAAACCCGCCCGCCATTGGACGAAACCTGCTGGGCGATAATCAATATCGCTTCTTGATGCAGGACCTCAAGCCAGGTGAGCACGCCATCGTAGTGCTGGGTCGTGGCCTCTATTCCTACAAGGGCTCCGGTTATGTGCGAGGAGGAATTTTCGATAGGGTGCAATTGCGTCAGTTCGGCAACATCATCAGCTTTCGCGACATGGACCATCAACGTTTGTCCGACGTTTTCGCAACGGGCATGCCCGAGTTCAATGAAATGTCCATTTTCATTGTTCGTGAACCCGTCCGGTTCGATCCAGGATCGCCCTGGACCTTGGAGTTGCTAGTGCGTCGTCAGACCGGCGCTGTCGGTGGCACTTTCAGCAGCTTCGAGCTGCCTTACCAATTGCCTGAACAATACCTTTTGCGTCCGCCACCCACCGCTCAAGAGCTGGAAGCCATCGAGGTTGCCAATAGACCGACATGGGTCAATATCTGGTATCAGAAAGCCTTTCAGATCGGGGTTCTGTGCACGGCACTGGCTGTCTTGATGATTATCTTGTTCCTGCAAGACACCTTCACCAAATACCCGCGTTTTCTCCACTGGTTACGTCGGGCTTACCTGATGTTCACCGTCGTGTTCATCGGCTGGTACGCGCTGGGGCAGATTTCTGTGGTTAATGTACTGACCTTCGCCCATGCTCTGTTCGATAACTTCCGTTGGGAATTGTTTCTTACCGACCCGATTGTGTTCATTCTTTGGACGTTCACCGCCGCCAGTATTCTGCTGTGGGGAAGAGGAGTTTTCTGTGGTTGGTTGTGTCCCTTCGGCGCGTTGCAAGAGTTGATCAACGAAGCCTCCCGCAAGCTGAAGATTCCCCAATATGAGCTGCCTTTTGCATTACATGAGCGCCTATGGGCGGTGAAGTACATCGTTTTGTTAGTGCTGTTCGGCATCTCGCTTGAGTCGATGACTACTGCCGAGCAATTTGCTGAGGTGGAGCCGTTCAAGACCGCCATCACCCTAAAGTTCGACCGCCAATGGTGGTTTGTGGCTTACGCAGTGGGGCTGCTGATCATCAACATTTTTACCCGCAAGATCTATTGCCGCTACGTCTGCCCGTTGGGCGCTGCATTGGCCATTCCTAGCAAGCTGCGTCTGTTCGACTGGCTTAAACGACGCAAGGAATGCGGCTCGCCCTGCCAACTATGCGCCAAGGAATGTGAAATCCAGGCGATTCACCCGAACGGTCATATCAACGTCAACGAGTGTCATTACTGTCTGGATTGCCAGATGACTTACCACAACGAAAACAAATGCCCGCCGTTGGTGCTCAAGAATAAGCGCAAGACGCGGGACAAACCGGCGCCGGTGCCAGAACACACTGAGTTGATTCCGGTGGTGCAGGTATTCAAGCCATGAATATCTAAGCTGGACGAAACATTGCGATTCTTGTTTTTTCACCCGCATCCAATGGAGCAGCAACCATGACTGACAACAAAACGAATGCTGATCATGAACCTAAGGAGGCAACGCAGGAATTTAAATCGCCCGGCCTTAGCCGTCGCGGTTTTCTCGGTACCAGTGCGCTTGCCAGCGCTTCGCTAGCCGGTGCATCGGCACTTGGCAGCGTGGTCTTCACCCGCGAATCCTGGGCGGCTGCGGCTAAGGATGCGAAATCGAAAATTCACGTGGCGCCGGGTGAACTGGACCAGTATTACGGTTTCTGGAGCGGCGGCCATCAGGGCGAAGTGCGGATCATGGGGGTTCCATCGATGCGCGAGTTGTTACGCATACCGGTATTCAACGTCGACTCTGCCACCGGTTGGGGGCTGACCAACGAAAGCAAGCGGATACTGGGTGATAGCGCAAGATTCATGAATGGCGATTGCCACCATCCACACTTGTCCATGACTGACGGTAAGTACGACGGCAAGTACCTGTTCATCAATGACAAGGCCAACTCCCGGATCGCGCGCATTCGCCTAGACATTATGAAGTGCGACAAGATGCTTACTGTGCCCAACGTACAGGCGATCCATGGCCTACGGCTGCAAAAGGTGCCCCATACTCAGTATGTGTTCGCCAACGCTGAGTTCGTTATTCCGCATCCCAACGACGGTAGCACCTTCGACTTGCAGGATAAGAACAGCTTCACAATGTTCAACGCTGTCGATGCCGAGAAAATGGAGATGGCCTTCCAGGTGATCGTCGACGGCAACCTGGACAACACCGACGCTGACTACACCGGCAAATACGCCGCCAGCACCTGCTACAACTCCGAGAAGGCCTACGACCTGGGCGGTATGATGCGCAACGAGCGCGACTGGGTGGTGGTGTTCAACATCCCTCGCATCGAAGCGGCGATCAAGGCCGGCAAGTTCATCACCCTGGACGGTTCTAAGGTCCCTGTGGTCGATGGGCGCAAAAGCGACGGCAAGGATTCTGAATTTACCCGCTATATCCCTGTGCCGAAAAATCCTCATGGGCTCAATACCTCGCCTGACGGCAAATATTTCATCGCCAACGGCAAGCTCTCGCCTACATGCACAATCATTGCAACTGCCAAGCTCGACGATTTATTTGATAACAAGCTCAAAGACCCACGGGACGTGGTAGTCGGTGAGCCTGAACTGGGACTGGGGCCGTTGCACACCACCTTCGACGGCCGCGGTAACGCCTATACCACCTTGTTTATCGATAGCCAGGTAGTGAAATGGAACATGGAAGAGGCGATCCGCGCCTACAAGGGCGAGAAGGTCAACTACATCAAGCAGAAACTCGATGTGCAGTACCAACCCGGGCACAACCATGCGTCACTGACCGAAACCCGTGATGCCGACGGCCAGTGGCTGGTGGTGCTCAGCAAGTTTTCCAAGGATCGCTTCCTGTCGACCGGTCCGCTGCACCCGGAAAACGACCAGTTGATCGATATTTCCGGCGAGGAGATGAAGCTGGTGCACGACGGCCCGGCCTTCGCCGAACCACATGACTGCGTCATGGCCCGTAGAGACCAGATCAGGACAAAAAAGATCTGGGACCGCAACGATCCGTTTTTTGCAGAAACCGTGGCTATCGCTGCGAAGGACGGAATTAAACTGGAGACTGATAACAAGGTTGTCCGAGAGGGCACGAAAGTTCGTGTCTATATGACTTCTATGGCCCCTGCCTATGGAATGCAAGAATTTACCGTAAAACAAGGCGATGAGGTTACTGTGACGATAACTAATGTCGATAAGATTGAGGATGTCTCTCACGGCTTTGTCATGACTAATCATGGTGTAAGTATGGAGATTAGCCCGCAACAAACATCCTCGATAACTTTCATTGCTGACAAGCCCGGTCTGCATTGGTACTACTGCAGTTGGTTCTGTCATGCACTGCACATGGAAATGGTTGGGCGTATGAAAGTCGAGCGAGTTTAACGGGCCCCCGCGCTGCCAAGAAGGAAAATGCAGTGTCTAGGCATCTCTCGTTCAAGAAGCGATGGGCGTTAACTCTATTTTCATTGATGTTAACGTCCCTCGCATATTCGTCGCCTCGGCCCATCACTGAATTGTTAATGCATGCAGAGGGCGCCAACCGCTGGAGACTTCCTTTAGGAGAGTACAAAGGCCAATTTACTATTGAGCAATCTATGCAGATAGTTTGTGATAAAGGTGCGGTCTTTGACGCTGAAGGTGCTGGGAACGTGCTTTTTATCAGTGCGCCCGATGTGCGCGTCGAAGGCTGTACTTTGCTCAACTGGGGGCGCGACATGACAGCGATGAACGCTGCGATTTTCATCGACCCTCAAGCGACAGGTGCGATGATACGCAACAATACAATGAACGGGCCGGGATTTGGTATATGGGTGGATAGGGCACATGACGTCAGCCTGATTGACAACGATATTGAAGGCGACCCGAGCATTCGCTCCCAAGACCGCGGCAATGGGATTCATCTGTATGCCGTGCACGGCGCCAAGGTTATCGGTAATCACGTGCGACAGACCCGGGACGGGATCTACATCGATACCTCGAACGGCAACCTGCTGCAGGGCAATACTTTGGAAGACCTGCGCTATGGCGTGCACTACATGTACGCCAACGACAACCAGTTGCTCGGCAACACCACCCGCCGGACACGCACCGGTTATGCCTTGATGCAGAGCCGCAAGCTGATGGTGATTGGTAACCGTTCCGAGCAGGACGAGAACTATGGCATCCTGATGAACTACATCACCTATTCCGAGTTGCGCGACAACTTCGTCAGCGACGTGCGCAGCGGCTCCGCCGACGGCGGTATGGTCAGCGGTGCCGAGGGCAAGGCGCTGTTCATCTACAACTCGCTGTTCAATGTCATCGAACACAACCATTTCGAGCGCAGCGCCGTGGGTATTCACCTCACTGCTGGCTCCGAAGACAACCGTATTGCCGACAACGCCTTCGTCGACAACCAGCAGCAGGTCAAATACGTCGCCACCCGCACGCAGGAGTGGTCGGCCGACGGTCACGGTAATTACTGGAGTGATTACCTGGGCTGGGATCGCAATAACGATGGGATTGGCGACGTGATCTATGAGCCCAATGACAATGTTGACCGCCTGCTCTGGTTGTACCCGCAGGTCCGTCTGTTGATGAATAGCCCGAGCATTCAACTACTGCGCTGGGTGCAGCAAAGTTTCCCGGTGACCAAGTCGCCGGGGGTCAAGGACAGCTATCCGTTGATGAATCTTCCGACCATGCCCCAGACACAGCAGCCGAACTTATGAACGCAGTCGACATTGAAGGGGTCAGCCAGCGCTACGGCAGCATGACCGTGCTGCGCGACTTGACCCTGAGCCTGGGCGAAGGTGAGGTGCTGGGCTTGTTCGGCCATAACGGAGCCGGCAAGACCACGGTGATGAAGCTGATCCTGGGACTGCTCAAGGCCAGTACCGGTCAGGTGCATGTACTCGGTTGCCGCCCTGCACAAGCCGAGGTGCGTCGCCAGTTGGGGTACCTGCCGGAAAATGTGACGTTCTACCCACAACTCAGTGGTCGCGAGACCCTGCGCTATTTCGCCCGCCTCAAAGGCGCCGCGTTGACACAAGTGGACGAGCTACTGGAGCAGGTCGGTCTCGCCGACGCCGCAGACCGGCGGGTGAAAACCTACTCCAAAGGCATGCGCCAGCGTCTGGGGCTCGCCCAGGCGGTGCTCGGTGAACCTCGCCTGTTGCTGTTGGACGAACCCACGGTGGGTCTTGACCCTATCGCCACCCAAGAACTTTACGTGTTGATCGACCGTCTGCGTCAGCGGGGCGCCAGCATCATCCTCTGTTCCCATGTGTTGGCGGGGGTCGAAGCGCATATCAATCGTGCGGCCATCCTGGCCAATGGCTGCTTGCGGGCGATCGGCAGTCTGGCCAGCCTGCGTGAGGAGGCTGACTTGCCGGCGCGTATTCGCGTCAGTGGGCTGGCCCAACGCGAGCAGTGGCTGCAGCGGTGGAAGGCCGCTGGACACATCGCTAGTGCGATGGAGGGCAACGGAGTCGAGGTGATGGCGATCAACGGTCACAAAGTCGATCTGCTGCGCCAGTTGTTTCACGAGGACCCACCGCAGGATATCGACATCCTACAACCGTCCCTTGAGGACCTTTACGGCTATTACATGAGTCATGCAAGCGCCGCCACTGAAGGCACTCATTCATGACGCAGATTTGGAGTATCGC
Organism: Pseudomonas sp. Y39-6; assembly: GCF_023651955.1. Lineage (NCBI taxonomy): Bacteria > Pseudomonadati > Pseudomonadota > Gammaproteobacteria > Pseudomonadales > Pseudomonadaceae > Pseudomonas > Pseudomonas sp. Y39-6. The sequence continues at coordinate 2,605,136 of NZ_CP069594.1, forward strand.
CGCCAAGGAGTTCAGCGACGGCCTGCGTAACCGCTGGCTGCTGGCAATCAGTCTGTTGTTCGCCGTTCTGGCGGTGGGAATCGCCTGGCTTGGCGCGGCGGCATCCGGGCAAGTGGGTTTCACCTCGATCCCGGCGACCATCGCCAGCCTCGCCAGCCTGGCGACGTTTCTGATGCCACTGATAGCGCTACTGCTGGCCTACGATGCCATCGTCGGGGAGGAGGAGGGCGGCACGCTGATGCTGCTGTTGACCTACCCGTTGGGTCGTGGCCAGATCCTGTTGGGCAAGTTTGTCGGTCATGGACTGATTCTGGCCTTGGCCACCTTGATTGGATTTGGTTGCGCCGCGGTGGCCATCGCCTTGCTGGTCGATGACGTCGAGTTGGGGCTGCTGCTCTGGGCGTTCGGTCGCTTCATGGTGTCTTCCACGCTGCTGGGTTGGGTCTTCCTGGCGCTGGCTTATGTCTTGAGCAGCAAGGCCGGCGAGAAATCCAGCGCCGCCGGGATGGCGTTGGGCGTGTGGTTTCTCTTCGTATTGGTATTCGACCTGGCGCTGTTGGCGTTGCTGGTGCTCAGCAAGGGCCGGTTCAACCCGGACCTCTTACCGTGGCTTCTGCTGCTCAACCCGACTGATATCTATCGCCTGATCAATCTCTCTGGTTTCGAGGGCAGCGGTAATGCCATCGGCCTCATGGCATTGAGCAGTGATTTACCGGTGTCGATTTCGCTGCTCTGGCTATGCCTGCTGCTCTGGGTTGGCGCTTTGCTGTTGTTGGCTTATTGGATGTTTCGCCGTCGGCTGACTTGATTCATTACGCTCGAGGCTATTGCGATGAACACTCTGTACCTGATCGGAGCCCGTGCCCTGGTCATCATTATCTGTTTGGGGTTGGCGGCTTGTAATGATCGCGCAGAAGAAAAGCAAACCCTTGCGCCGGTGGCTTTCCATCAGAGCGACGAGTGTCATGTCTGCGGCATGGTGATCGCCGACTTCCCGGGCCCCAAGGGTGAAGTCGTGGCAAAAGGTTCAGTCAAGAAGTTCTGTTCCACCGCAGAAATGCTTGGCTGGTGGCTTCAGCCAGAGAATCACCTCACTGAGGCGAAACTGTATGTGCACGACATGGGCAAAAGTACTTGGGAGAAGCCCGACGACCATTACTTGATCGATGCCACCCAAGCCTACTATGTCGTCGGGACCCGGCTCAAAGGTTCCATGGGTGTGGTCCTGGCGTCATTTTCCGAGGAGGCCGCCGCGCGCAAGCTGGCCAGCGATCAGGATGGCAGAGTATTGCGATTTGAAGACATCGATTTAACGCTTTTACAGCAAACGCCTGCGCTGTAACTGAGCCGCTTCCCTGAGTAGGGCTGTCTGAGGAACTTACCGAACCGACTCGCAGAAGAGAGCTGGACCCACTTCTGCGATTTTATTGGCGGTCGGATTGCGGTACCTTGCTTTAGCAAAAATTATTTGAGCGTCAAGATCCAGTCTGCCAACGTTTTCGCTTCTTCGTCGGTTACTTGGTTGGCCGGCATTGGCGCGGCGCCCCATTTTCCAGAGCTACCTTCCTTGATGCTTTTTACCAGGGTGGCCGAGGCATCAGCTTGTCCGGCATATTTAGCTGCGATCTCCTTATAACTAGGACCGACTAGTCTCGCTTCGATCATGTGGCAGCCTACGCAGGGTTTGCTCTTGAACAGTGCTTCGCCATCAACGGCTTGGGCTGGTTGAAGGTTCAGCAAAGTGCCAAGGATAAAAAGATGCATAAGTTTTTTCTTCATTTTTTATTTCCTCATCTGGGTGTGCTTTGCTAGTACCGCTTGTCAGTAATCTGTATCGTTTTAATCAATCAATACAGCATCCGCGCGGGTCAGCTTCGGATGCAGTGGAAAGTGTAGTTGAGGCTCCGAGATTTTCAATAAACTTCTGTAGGGATTTCTGAGTATCTCGACTGAGGCATTCACTTTTATGGTGGGATCGCTGCAGTTGGTCGTTCAGATATGTGACATTTTAGCGAAGCTCGATGTTCGGTACGATTTGTTAGTTTTGTCAATGTCTCCCAAAATCATCATCCAGGATCAAGGTTTTTTGCCGAAAATATAATTATAATTCAGTGGGTTGGATGCTAGCGTAACTCAAATTTCGCTTCGGATTTTGTGCTGAAAGTTTGTGGTTGTTCAAAGGGTTGGAATCAATGGCGTATGGTATAAATTTAAATTTTGCAGCCGTCGGTTATTTTAAGGAGCTAAAATTCAGGCGAGCGCAGGGTGTTGAATTCAATGGCTGGTGTAATGACAGGAGTGATCAATTGCCGATAGGAGTTCGCCCATTGAACCCAACTGTTTTTTCACACCGTCTGAATTAGCTGAAGGAAAGATGCATGGTGGTGGCATGCGCTAGGCTCAATTAGCCGAGATGATCTGTTGTTTTTTTTGAAGCCGATCTGGTGATTGCAGACCGGCATCGATAAGCTGGGAAAGAACAAAAACACTCAGTGCGATTGGTTGGCCTGACAACTAAAGTTGCCGCAACAATGCAAAAGCCTGCTTCATTTGATCTTCACTAACGACGAACGCCCGCAGCCCCCCTGCCATGTCAAGCCCCTTGGCTACCAAGCCCTGTGACTCAAGGCTGATCTGCCATTGCAAGTCCTTACGGCTGGTCTCTCCGGCCAGGTGCAGCGGCATTTCCGGGGTCTTGATCTTTATCAGCATCGCCGGAAGCTTCACTTGCTCGTTGCCGCCGAGTGCGTTACGCGCCAAGGTCATGGCGCTTAATTGAATAGGTTGCAGAAACGGCAATAGCTTGCCCTGGATTTGCGCGCAATCGCCAATGGCGAATATGTGTGGATCAGATGTACGCATGCAATCATCAACGTCAATCCCACGATCCACCCGCAGTCCAGCCTGCGTTGCTATTGTCGTATTGGGCTTCAACCCGACAGAGGCAATGATCACATCGGTGGTAATTTGCCGGCGATTGGATAGGGTTGCCAACAGGCTATCGTCTTTCTTTTCAATGGATTCTAAAGACTGGTTGAATACCATTTCCACGCCCATCTGGCATAACCGGTGCTGCAGGCGGCTACTCACCTCGACAGGCAACAACGACGCTAACAGGCTGCAGGCTTGATCCACCAGTGTCACCAGCTTTCCGGCCCGATTCATATCCATGGCCAGTTCACTGCCAATTAAGCCTGCCCCTAATATCAACACGCGTTGCGCCGCTCTCAGAGCATGTTGCGCATGACGGTATTCTTGTTGACTGTTCAGTGTCGCCATCCATTCGTGCCCGGGAATCGCGGGAACTATGGCTTGTGCGCCCATGGCAAGAATCAGTTTGTCGTAGCTAATGGTTTCGTTACCCACGCTAATACGCTTGTTCAGGCGATCAATTGCAGTCAGATGGCGATCAGCATTAAGGGTCAGCCCATACATGTCGGCAAAGTCCACCGCAGATTGGCGAGTCATGTCGTCCGCGGTCTGATTAAGACTGATGACGTGACTCAGGTCAGGCTTGTTGTACTCGTCGCAACTGTCTGCGGCGAGCAACCGAATGGGCACCGCTGCATCGAGCTTGCGCAAGTTCTTGACGACCTGACGAGCTGCGAAGCCAGAGCCTACAATGACAATTTCCTTGTTCATTTCGCCTCCGCAGCAAGCTCATCGAACACCGATTTGCCCATTGAGCATTCAGGGCACAGGAAGTAATCAGGAACGTCACACCAGGCGGTACCGGGCTGCACGTCTTGCATAGGTTCGCCAATCGCAGGGTCGTAACACCATTGACAGACACTGCACCGCATGCGCGGGCCGCTGTCCGAAATCGCTTCTACCGGGGCAGTTGCCGTGACTGCGGGGCTCGTGAGACATGCGTGTGTAGGTGGATTCAACGCCCATTGCATGGCTATTTCGCGCCCATGGGCGCGGCAAACCTCAAGCGAGTCACCGTCCGGTCGCCACTTGGCTTTGAGCGCCAACGTGGTTTCAAAACCCGCATCCATCAAGCGCGTCTGAATACGGTCTACCGCTCCGCCATTCCAGCCGTAACTGCCAAACGCCGAAGCCTTTTTATTACGAAAACGCAGCCCGGTTATTTCTTCCAGGAGGGCGGCTACCTTTGGCATCATGACGTTGTTCATGGTGGATGAGCCGACCAAAACGCCTTTTGAACGGAATACATTGGTCAAGATTTCATTTTTGTCGTGGCGCGAGACGTTGAAGATCTTCACCGCTACACCTGGATCGACTTCGTAAATGCCTTGTGCGATGGCGTCTGCCATCATGCGTGTATTGTTCGACATGGTGTCGTAGAACAGCGTGATGCGGTCTTCTTGATAATCCGCCGCCCATTCCAAGTAGCGGTGCACAATCTGCGTCGGATTATCTCGCCATACCACGCCATGAGCAGTGGCAATCATATCGACCGGCAGATTAAAACCGAGGATCTCGGTAATTTTGGGAATGACCAAGCGACTGAATGGCGTGAGAATGTTGGCGTAGTAGCGTTGGCATTGTTCGAACAGTTCATTTTGATCCACTTCATCATTGAACAGGTGTTCGTCGCAGTAATGTTGGCCAAAGGCGTCGTTGCTAAACAGTACGGCATCACCAGTCAAGTACGTCATCATGCTGTCCGGCCAATGCAGCATTGGTGTTTCCACGAAAATCAGCTGTTTGCCATTGCCGATATCCAAGGTATCGCCGGTATGTACGACGTTGAAATTCCACTCTGGATGATGGTGATGACCGTTGATCGAGTCCACGCCATTGGCGGTGCAATAGATCGGCGTATGGGGTATCAGTGCCATCAACTCTGTCAGCGCTCCCGCGTGGTCCTCCTCCGCATGATTGATGATAATGTAGTCCAGCGTGTTCAAGTCTATTTCCATCGCCAGGTTCTGTATGAATTCCCGGCTGAACCTATGATCGACGGTATCAATCAGTACGGTCTTTTCTTCCCGGATCAGGTAGCTGTTGTAACTGCTACCTCGATGGCATTTGTATTCTGTGCCGTGAAAGTCGCGCACTTCCCAATCGCGCTGGCCGACCCAATGAATGTTGTTTTTTACGTGAATAGACATGTCCTTACCTCGGTATCGAAATGAAGTTCTATACCGGAGGAGGGCAACGTTCGTGCCATGTCTTAACCTATTGATTTATAAGTAAAAAATAAACTATGCTTGTCTTTATGACAAAGTCCAATTACTGTCCATATGACTAATTTATTGTCAAAGTGACAAAGCCATGAGTCTCTCCGTTGAATCCCTCACAGGCATTGCTATCCAGCTGCAAAGCGGTATGTCTCATCAGGACCGCTTTCAACGTCTGATCAATACCTTGCGCCAGTTGCTGGGTTGCGACGCCTCTGCCTTGTTGCGTTATGAACAGCGACAGTTTCGTCCGCTGGCGATTGACGGTTTGGCGCCAGATGTACTGGGGCGCCGCTTCAGTCTTGACGCACACCCGCGACTGGAAGCCATCGCTCGTGCCGGTGACGTGGTGCGCTTTCCGGCAGAGAGTCACTTGCCCGACCCCTATGACGGACTGATACCAAACCAGCAAGATCTCAAAGTGCATGCCTGCATTGGGTTGCCTTTATTCGCGGACCAGACATTGATTGGAGCGCTGACGATAGATGGCATGGACCCGTCGCAATTCGATCACTTCAGCGACGAAGAGCTGCGGTTGGTAGGAGCCCTCGCTTCTGCTGCATTGACCAATGCGTTGTTGGTGGAACAACTGGAAAGCCAGACCATTACTCCTCCCTCCGTCAGTAGCATCCCGGCGGGTAAGCCCTGTACCGAAATGGTAGGGCTCAGCGACGCAATGCAACAGTTGAAAAGAGAGATCGAGATGGTGGCGGGTTCCGACCTGAACGTTTTGATCACTGGGGAAACCGGAGTCGGTAAGGAATTGGTGGCCAAGGCCATACATGAAGGTTCATCCCGCTCTGGTAAGCCAGTCGTCTATCTGAACTGCGCTGCGCTGCCGGAGTCAGTCGCCGAGAGTGAGTTGTTCGGCCATGTAAAAGGGGCGTTCACAGGCGCTATCCATCATCGCACCGGTAAGTTCGAAATGGCTGATAACGGCACATTGTTTCTCGACGAAATCGGTGAGCTGTCGCTGAATCTGCAAGCGAAACTGTTGCGGGTATTGCAATACGGTGATCTGCAACGGGTCGGTGATGATAACGTCCTGCGGGTCAACGTACGGGTGCTTGCCGCGACCAATCGAGATCTGAAGCAGGAGGTGTTTAACAATCGGTTCCGTGCGGACCTGTTCCATCGTTTAAGCGTATTTCCTGTCCATGTACCACCACTGCGTGAGCGTGAGCAGGACATCACGTTGCTAGCTGGCTTCTTCTGTGAGCAAAGCCGGGAGCGCATGGGGTTGAAACGGGTGGCTTTGGCTGCCAATTGTCTGTCGTGGCTCAAAAAGTACACGTGGCCAGGAAATGTGCGCGAACTAGAGCACGCGATTTATCGAGCGACAATCATTGCTCGAGCAACCCAGCAAAGTGACGAACTGCTGCTTGAATCACAGCATTTCAATCAAGTGCTCGAGCAGGTCGACATGCCGCCTGTTGCGCTGGACGTTCCCTTCCTCAAAGTGGGCCAGGGACTGCGGGATGCGACGGATGACTTCCATCGTCAGCTGATTGAAAACACGTTGAAAAAGTGCATGAGGAACTGGTCTGCTTGTGCTCGAATGCTGGATTTAGACGTGGCCAACTTGCACCGACTGGCGAAGCGGCTTGGTTTGAAATAGTAATCCCTGCCGGTCTGGGCTATCCAGCCAGAACCCAGCGCTGATTGAAGGGGCGGCTGCAGGTCAATGATGTTGCCGCTGACCCAAAATTTTTTTCAGTAGTCCCCCCCTCATAAAGCTGGGCCCAATACAAATCTCCACCAGCCGACCGGTCACCCCGCAAGAGCCCAGTTACTTCAAGCAGTCGGGCGAATTTGGCAGCGCTCACGATCATCAATGCGTTATTTAGATCTTCTGACCTGCTGCTGTGACATCGTCCAGGGCGCGCCCAATAAATAGTCATATTGACTAAGCCTTTGTCATTGTGACTAATTTTTGGTTGGGTCATGATGACTATTTCTATTCTAACTATTTGATATGTAACAATAAAATTATTGGCCCGCTTTGTGTATTAAGTAATGCAATTAACGTCAATATGAAAGGGCAATGTTATGACTCGTTCAATCGCGCTTGGTTTTACCATGTACCTAATGCTGGTTCCGTTGTGCCAAGCAGACCAGGTAATCCGTGAAGTTCCCGACACAACCGCCGGCAAAGGCTTCGGCGCCTTGACGGGACTGATGGTTGGAGCGGCAGGTGGCCCGATAGGTATATTAGTCGGCGCAGCCGGCGGTTTTTTTGCAGGCAGCGCGTTGCAGGCAGGGATTGGAAAGTCTGAAACCGCTTATGAAGTGAAAAACGCGCAAGGCGAAATAAGTACAGTGCGCTCACCCAATGCGAGTTTTGCAGTGGGGCAACAGGTAACGCGTAAAGGTGCTCGTTTGGTGGCATCCGACGAGTAAGAAAAGCTTAAACAGTTTCAGGTGATAAACTAACTCCTTTTAGACCCGCTTGCGGGTCTTTTTTTGGTGCGCCCAGCATGGGCGCAATCTTGTGGGTGAAAGTCCCGCCGTAAGCTGACCACAGCGAATGAAGTGAAGCGCAACTGCATGAGGGCGACCGAGTGTGGGGAGGAAGCGTGGAGCGAAGCCGTGAGCCGATGAACAAGAACCGGATATAAGGCGAAGCCGACCAGGGTGAGCGGGCGATGTCACCGCGCAACCCCGGCACTGATGAACTGGTGGCTTTCGGCGGTTACGACGCCACTTACAACGTCGCCAGTCGCGGCAACTTGTACGTGGCGGATGTGAGCTACGACGTTGGCGGCAAGTACCTGTTCGATCAGATCAGCGGTGTACAGCTGTACGCCAACTACAGTGCCTTCGATAAATCCGCAGACGATTTCAAGACCTCGCAACGGATGATTTTCGGCACCTCGTTCTCCCTCAGCAAACTGTGGATCGCCACGGAATGGTTGTACGGCAAGAATGATCCGGTCATCGGTGGCAGCAGCCTTACCCAGAGTCTGGGGGCTGGTGGTAGTGATCAGTGGGAAAACCAGTTGTATATGAATATCGGCTATTACTTCTGAGTTGGATTTTCTGGGCAACAGCCCTGACTCTTGTTCCCAAGCAGCCTCGCTCCCACTAGTTGAACGCATAAACTGCGGGAGCGAGCCCGCTCGCGAATGTCCAAAACAACATTTGCATCTGCCTCATGAAGCGATTGGCTAAAGAGAACGGATGATGGGTGACATAGACGCACTGAAACATTCTACGGATGCTCGCGTAGACCCGATGGCAGAGCTGGGAATCATGCCTCTGGTCCTTGATACCCCTCCAAAACAAGTCCAGAATCAAGTCTTTCCCTGCTTCGGCAAGAAAAGAAACCCTTTAGATTTCAATGGGTCGGACGCCAGATACGAGTCTCGTTTCCCGCTCCAAACATAGCGCTACAGAGTTCCACTGAATTCTGTCAGCGATCGAAACAAGGACCTTCGGGTCCTTTTTTCGTTCCGGCGGGAACCGCTGACATCCAGCACCGTCCAGTGCTTTTAAGTCCCGATTTAAGTCCCGAATGAGGATCTTGGATTTGGATATGCACTGAATCGGTTTTTTGCTGGAGCAGCTTGGATAGCGAGACGAGCATCCGCTCCTGAGTCTGTTCAGGCGCTCGCTATGGCACTCTCGGATACGACCGTTCGGCAAGCCCGAATCACCGGCAATGACTACACGCTAGGCGACACGGATGGGCTTGCGCTCAACGTGACGGCCCGCGGCGGGAAAATCTGGCGTTTCAATACTGCTGGGCGGGCGTACAGAAGCGTATGTCTCTCGGTAGTTATCCGCAAATCAGCCTCAAAGAAGCCCGTGCGCGACGTGATGAGGCGCGCCTTGGTCGCCCAAGGCATCAATCCCTATGAGCACCGTAAACAGCAGCGTCGTGCTGTTCGTTTTGCGGCAGAGCAGGCCTTCGAGGCCGTGTTCAATCAATGGGTGGAGTTCCGCAGGCTAAGCCTGAAGGAAGGGCGCCAGAGCACGCTCTCGCAAATCTTGAGAATCTTCAACAAAGACGTGCTGCCCACACTGGGCGGGCGGTCTATCTACGATATCAATCGTCACGATCTGCTGGATTTGCTGAGCAGGATCGAACAGCGCAAGGCCTTAACGACAGCTGAAAAGTGTCGGGCCTGGTTAAATCAATTGTTCCGCTATGCGTTGGTAAAAATCGAGCATAGGCTGGAGATGTCTACGATGCTGGGGGCAGTCCAATGAGCTTGCAAAGTGTCTAGAGAGTCCGTGGCGATTCACATCGGTCAAACTTTGAAGTGACTGACAAGTTGCTGTAACTGTACCCCCAGGCGCGCGAGTTCGATACTGGAGGCCGCTGTCTCCTCACTAGCTGAGGCGGTCTGCTCAGACACGTCGCGTACACTCAAAATGCTGCGGCTTATTTCCTCCGCCACCGAACTTTGTTGTACTGCGGCGGCAGCAATCTGTTGGTTCATGGCTTGAATCCCGGAAACCGTCTGAGTGATGCTAGCTAAAGATGCGCCTGCTTTACCTGCCAACGCCACAGTGCTATCGGTTAGTTCGCGGCTGCTCTGCATAATACTGGACACCTGACGTGTTCCACCTTGCAAGCCTGCCACCAAGCTTTCTATTTCCTCAGTGGACTGCTGAGTACGCTGAGCCAGTCCTCGTACTTCGTCTGCGACCACTGCAAAACCGCGCCCTGCCTCACCTGCGCGAGCGGCCTCAATGGCCGCGTTAAGGGCCAATAAATTAGTTTGCTCAGCCACCGCCTTGATCACGTCCATGATCTTGACGATGCGCCCACTTTCTTGTTCAAGCTTATTCATAGCTTCCGCTGAACGCCCGACTTCGCTGGACAAACGCTCAATCTGGGCGATGGCTTCCGCGACTACTTTGTCACCAGCGCGCGCCTGAGCATCGGCCTCTGATGCGGCAACGGAAGCTTGTTCCGCATTCCGCGCAACTTCATGCACAGTGGCCGACATTTCGTGCATCGCAGTAGCCACTTGGTCGGTCTCGGTTTTCTGGCTATTGACCCCAGCGCTGGTCTGCTCAGTGACAGCTGAAAGCTCTTCCGCTGCACTGGCGATCTGGGTGACTCCATCGCGGATACCACCGATCAGATCGCGCAAGGTACGACCCATGCGCTGAATACCTTGTTGCAGCACACCCAGTTCGTCTCTACGGGTCACGACCATGTTTTGCGTGAGATCGCCCGCTGCAATGCAATCGACCACAGCCAGAGTCTCCTGCAATGGGCGGGTAATCTGGCGGGTGATTATCAGAGCTGCAAGAAGCCCCAATAACATTGCCAAAGCAGTGCAACTCAACTGCAGCGTGCGGGCCTGAGCACTATCTGTTTCAAGGGCGGCCAGCTGTCTGGCATACATTTCATCAGTCAGACGGGTGATGGCCTCTCCGAAATTGACAGTGTCCTGCACGGAGTGGTCGATAGCCCCATTACTGGCTGTAAAATCCTGCACTGAGCGGCGGTAAGCCATCAGAGCGGTTTCCAGTTGCCTGATAGGATCGGCATAGGCGGCACCAAAGGTGTTGTTGAGGGTTTCAATGCCCTTGAGCGCACTATCAAGCTGGCGGGCGGCGGCTTGTTCCGTAGTGCTGTTGGGATTGCCGGTGTAGCCACGAACTTCATAACGCACCAGCGCGACATCCTCTTTGGCCTTGAGGATGACTTTGTATAACTCATAACGGCGCTGATCAGAGACTGGCATTGCTTCTACGTCATTGATGAGCTTGGCAATCAGCGCGGCGCCTTTGACCGCATTGGTGGCCATTTCCTTACGGGTGGCCGCACTATTGCGATAGGCCTCGCGCATCGTATTAATTGCCATTTGATACTGAGTGGTGGCTTGGTTGATCAGCGCAAGACTTTGCAAGTTTTCAGGTAGCTGCAGTTCTTTTGCGAGGCTTTTTTGCTTGGCGACAAACAGTTCCAGCGCATCCTGGATCAATGCACCTTGTTGCTCGTCACCCTTGTCCACCTGATACTGAAAACGGGCCCTCCGTAGATGATCAAGACGGTTGCCGAGTTCGGTGATGCCGGCCATTCGATTACTACGGTCAATCATTTTTCCCAAGCTGAACCAGCTGGTCGCGGCAAGGATGGCGGTTAGAAGGAGTACAACAGCAAAGCCCAAGGCCAGCTTGAGCATGACGCTGATATTCGCGAGCCAAGAGTTCATAGCGTTCCTTTGGTAATCAGCCGTGACCGATGAAAACTGGCGCGGTCATCTGAGAAGGGGGGGTAGGTATAATCAATATTGATATGGATGATTGGATGAATATAGCACAGTGATGGCGCGGTGCCATCACGAGCTTTTAATGATTTCGACGATACGTGTCAGAATGGCGACAGCTAGAAAAATGAATCGCCCAGGATTCTCTAGACACCTTGCAAAAAGTTATACAAGGTGCTCGATTTCGTAAAAGGGTGGTGGCCGGCCTATGCAAGTCGGCATGCAATCCTACCGATCAATCACTACGCTCCACCCTGAAGCCTCTCTAGGTGGTTTTGACATCTGCCGCACTCAGGAGAAAGTCCGGTTAGCGCATTGCTTTCAAGACAGGACGGTTGCAGAGGTCGCATACGCCGTCATGAACAGTGAGAGGCAACTATTGTGGGTGGGTTTTTCCAACATTGAGGTCTGAATGACGAACCTTGCAAGCCGTGAAGAGCTAATCACATGGCGAACCTTAAGGTCTTCTCATGCACAGTTATGCGCGCTTAGATATCCAGACAAATTTTGCCGAAATGCTTGTTGGTTTCCTGATACTTGAACGCTTCGACAATCTCGTTCAAAGGGAAATGACGATCAATAATCGGACGCATACCATTAGCATTGATGGCTCGGATCATGTCTTGCTGCTGGCTGCGGCTGCCCACCAATACACCCTGCAGACGTACTTGCTTGATCAGTGCGGGTACAAAATTCATTGCACCGCTTACGCCACTCAGTATCCCGATGATGGAGATGTGACCAGCAACCCGAGTTGCAACCATCGATTGCTCGAGAGTCGCGGGGCCGCCGACTTCTATGATGTGATCAACACCACGGCCACCCGTTAGAGCGCGTGCAGTTTCACCCCAGTTAAGGTCTTTGCGGTAATTGATCACATGATCAGCGCCTAGTCCTTTCAGACGTTCAAGTTTTTCGTCGCTTGAAGAGGTAGCAATGACGGTAGCGCCGGCCAATTTAGCGAACTGCAGAGCGAAAATTGAAACGCCGCCAGTGCCTTGGACGAGCACGGTGTCGCCCGGCTTGAGTGAGTCATCGGCCATCAGGGCGCGCCATGCAGTAAGGCCGGCAGTGGTGAGCGTGGACGCTTCAGCATGGCTGTATCCGATAGGCGCGAGAGTGAACGATGTGGCTTTGGCCGTCACTTGCTCACGAGCGTAGCCGTCAATGCCATCACCTGGCACGCTAACAAAACCCTCAACCAGTGGCGCACCATTGATCCACTCAGGGAAGAATGTACTAACGACCGAGTCACCCACCTTGAATTCAGTGACATCTTCGCCGACAGCAATGACTTCACCTGCGCCGTCGGCCATGGGGATGCGTTTTTCACTAGGCCCCCACATACCGCTGACCACCGCGAAGTCGTGGTAGTTGAGCGAGTTGGCGTGAAGGCGCACTGTGATTTCGCCGCGCGCTGCGGCCCGTACTTCGCTACTGCCAACCACAACCTTTTCATAACCGCCACCGGGTTGGACGAAGATAGTTTTACTGCTCATAGGGGATTCCTTGTGTTTTCTAATTACGCGAAATTACGACCGTTCGGCAAGCCTGAATCACCGGCAATGACTACACGATAGGCGACACGGATGGGCTTGCGCTCAACGTGACGGCCCGCGGCGGGAAAATCTGGCGTTTCAATACTGCTGGGCGGGCGTGCAGAAGCGTATGTCTCTCGGTAGTTATCCGCAAATCGGCCTCAAAGAAGCCCGTGCGCGACGTGATGAGGCGCGCGCCTTGGTCGCCCAAGGCATCAATCCCTATGAGCACCGTAAACAGCAGCGTCGTGCTGTTCGTTTTGCGGCAGAGCAGGCCTTCGAGGCCGTGTTCAATCAATGGGTGGAGTTCCGCAGGCTGAGCCTGAAGGAGGGGCGCCAGAGCACGCTCTCGCAAATCTTGAGAATCTTCAATAAAAACGTCCTGCCCATACTGGGTGGATGGTCTATCTACGACATCAATCGTCGCGATCTGCTGGATTTGCTGAGCAGGATCGAACAGCGCAAGGCCTTATCGACAGCTGAAAAGTGTCGGACCTGGTTTAATCAATTGTTCCGCTATGCGTTGGTAAAAATCGAGGGGTTAGAACACAATCCGGCTTCAGGCCTGGATGTGGTTGCACTTCGCAAACCTCCTGTTACTCACAATCCATTTCTCCGTATGGAGGAGTTCCCGGCCTTGATGGCTGCTCTTCGAAACTACGGTGGCGCCAACCAAACTCGGCTTGGCCTTCGGTTGTTGCTGCTGACCGGTGTCCGCACGGGCGAGTTGCGGCTGGCGACACCCGACCAGTTCGATTTGGAGAAGCGCTTGTGGATCATACCGGCGGAAGTGGTGAAACAACTCCAGCTAGCGATGTGCAAGCCAGGTAAGCAGATCCAAAACGTACCGCCTTATATCGTGCCACTGTCGGTGCAGGCGCTGGAGATAGTGCGCCATTTGTTGGACCAGGTTGTCCCCGCGCAGCGCTACTTATTTGCGCATCGAAGCGACCTGAGCAAGCGCATCAGTGAGAACACTCTGAATGGCGCTACTGTGTCGATGCGAATGTGCTGGAGACGTCGGGTACTCGGATCGGCATGCCGATCGCTGTTGGACTGGTCAGCGACGCGGGTTGCGATCCGGTCGAGACGGGCAATTTGGCCTCGGTCATGCCTTTTCAGCAGGATGGGCCGTGTTGGCGAGCGCACCTTACTGCTCCCCAATTGCGTCGTCGTCTGAGTCTGTCTGACGCATAACCCATCACCATTTTGCCGAGTGTCTCGACGTGTGGTGATGGGCGATCAGGTGACCGGAACTGCCACGTGACCTAGCGAAAAAGCTCGCAGGTTCCCCTGCGCGCTTCATTTCCTGATTAGTAAGCCTAGGTAAGTGTCCTTCGACGGCCGACACAGGGTTCTGGATATCCTCGGTAGGCGTTCTAACTTACTCCGTCTACGACAAACCCTCGATAGACTGCACCCTTGAGCCTGTGTCCAACGATGGACTGATACGCGTCGCCGTGATACCAGGCCTTGGCTTCGTCGAATGTCGGGAAGGAGAAAAGTACAACGCCTTCTGGTAATTCCCCTTCAAACGCCTCAATCCGTTGATAGGCTGAAAGCATCGTGGACTGCAGGCCGGCAAGAGCAATGGTGGCTTTTTGTGCATAGATATCAAGCTCATGCTGATCGAGCGTTTTCTCTCGGATGAAGATTACATAAGCAGTCATGATCTGTCCCGTTAGCTATCGTTGACTGGGTCATCACATCAGTGGCTGATAACGACCTTGCCAAAGACGTCACGTGTCATGAGTTTTTCATACGCCCGCTTGGCGTCCCCAAACTCAAAACGACTGTCGATTACAGGGCTGATTCCATGTGCGGCGATGCCTGCGATCAAATCTTCCAGATCTTGTCGACTGCCCAGGGCGATAGGCTGGTATCGCGCCTGGCTCATGAACATGGACATGAAGTCGACGCTGCCTTCCAAGCCCGCGAGTACCCCAACCATCGAAACCTGGCCACCCACCGCAATGGCTTTGACCGACTCCTGGAAAGTGCCTGAGCCACCCACCTCAACGATGCGATTGACGCCATTGCCGTTGGTAAGCGCCCGGACCTGCTGCGACCATGCGGGATGGGTTTTGTAGTTGATGATGTCGGCTACGCCCAACAGCTTGAGCTGTTCGGACTTCTCATCGCTGGATGTCGTGGCAATGACGCGCGCGCCCAGCGCTTTTGCAAACTGGATGGCGAACAACGAGACGCCTCCCGTTCCCTGTGTCAGTACCGTGTCGCCTGCGCTTACTCCTTTGACCGCAGACCACGCAGTGACCGCAGCACAAGGTAGGGTAGCGGCCTCTTCAAAGCTCAGACTGCCAGGAATGTGGGCCAGAGCGTTTTCTGATGTGACGCGGTAATCTGCCAGCCAGCCGTCGACATCATATGAATACTGGGAATACTTTCCGGTGAACGGCCCGTCAATCCATTCAGGGAAGAATGAGTTCACGACTCGATCCCCAGTGACGAAGCGAGTCACTCCCTCGCCAACGGCGATCACCTCACCTGCACCATCGGAAAGAGGGATGGTGCCCGATGGTACGGGCGCTGTGTAGTGTCCTTGCAGAATGAGGATGTCTCGGAAATTCAACGAGGAGGCGCGTACGCGGACGACGACTTCGCCTGAGGCCGGAGTCGGAATCGCTATGGCACCGTTGACAAGGCCATCGAGCCCGCCAAATTTTTCGAGGTGATAGGCGCGGTTTTGTTTGGTTTCAGCATTCATGAAGCAGTCCTTTCTAGGGGTTGATACATTATTTTCCCCTTGAATGCCGTGGTTGATAATCCACTGCCACCTACTCATACTGTTTAGATGAACTACACAATCGGACGCGGTGAGTTAGATGGGGTTCTCGTGTTCTTGGCGGTCGCCGAGGCGCGCGGCTTCCGGGCGGCTGCGCGCCGCCTTGGCATTACGCCATCAGCTGTTAGTCAGGCGATACGCACATTCGAACAGCGAGTGGGAGTGCCACTGCTGGCACGAACTACCAGAAGCGTCGGACTGACTGAGGCTGGAGCAAGACTGCTGCTTCAAGTGCGGCCTGCTGCTCAGCAGGTACTTCTGGGAATTGAGTCCGCGCGTAACTTCGGTGAGTCTGTAACCGGGCTGCTTCGAATCAGTGTTCCCAGGCCAAGTGTTCCTATGCTGACAGAACGCTTCGTGCCTGGGTTCCTTAGCGCGAACCCGGGAATACAGCTTGAATTTGTCGGTGATGATCACCTGGTGGACATCATTGATGAAGGTTGCGATGCCGGAGTACGACCGCGTTCATATGTACACGCTGATATGGTTGCGGTACCTCTGACCGCTGAGGAACCCAGCATTGTTGTCGGCTCACCGTCCCTGATCGCGCGCTATGCGCGGCCTCTGCTACCTGATGATATCTTGGGCCTGCCGTGCATCACCTATCGGCAGGCGGGTATTGTGCTGGACAGCTGGACATTCAGCGTCTCGGGCGAAAGACACGTAGTGCGCGTCCGTGGTCCGTTGATACTGGATGATGTGGCCGCTTGTATTCACGCCGCGGAGCGAGGGGTCGGATTGTTCATGCTTCCGCGATCTCTCGTTGCGCGCCATATCCACGCTGGAACACTTGAAGTCTTACTCGAAAGCTTCTCGGTGACCTTTCCCGGATTGGCGCTTTATTATCCCAGTCGGCGAAATGTGCTGCCCAAACTTCGTGCATTCATCGACTATGTTTTAGTCAGCAGACCTTGATAAGGGCATTGCAGTTTGAATCGCTCCGGGTTTTCTAGACACTCCCCAAGCTCGCCGTGCAGCGCTTTTCAAACTCTACCGGGACAGTTAATTGTTGAAACCATGACGCATTTTTCATGCTCGCAGCGGGAGCGATTTGGCTCGGCATAACGCCGAGCCTATAGAAAAGGCCTAAGCGATTTTCACATTCATCGTGATTCTGGCAGTGAAAACTTTCACGCCACCCTCGTCGAAGATATCAACCGGAACAAACTTGTCGCCGCCGGTTTTCCAGTCAATACCGCTGCCATCAGCTACAGCTCGAATGCTCGATTTTGCTTTCGCGAGATATTCAACGGTCATGCCTTTCGGAATCCATTTGGCGCCTGAAGGAATCGAAGCGTCAGTCATCATTCCGCCCGCGAGCTCGGCTGCGTTGCACAGGGCTATCGCGTGCACAGATGCCAGATGGTTGGTGATTTCCTTGCGAAACGGCACGTTAACGACTGCATGGCCTGGGCTGAGCTCTGAAATCTCAGGGGCGATCGTGCTGAAGTAAGGTGCCATTTGGCAGGCCATATTGCTGAACGCGGCGGGGCCTACGCTATTGAACATACTTAGAGCTTGACTCATGAGATACCCTCGCGGTTGGTTGCAGAATAATATTCTGTAGCGGAATAATGTTCTGTATTTCTGGAGGCTGTCAAGCCAAGCTTTCTTTACGGTGCGTTCACCCTATAGACTCCGCTTCATTTGGCGTTTCCCCTCATGCATTCAACTGATCTGATCGAGCGTATCTATCCGGGAAGGCGTAGCGAGCTCAAGCGCACAATCCTGCGCCGAGCACTTGCCTGCTTTAACGAGGTAGGCATCGAAGCCACAAACATCGAAACCATTCGGGCTCAATGCGAAACGAGCGTAGGCGCTATCTATCATCACTTCGGCAGTAAAGAGGGACTGGTGGCCGCTCTTTTTTTCGCTGCGCTAGAAGATCAGGCAGCGCTCCGAGATAGCTATTTGCAAAAAGCACAGACGGCTCAAGCGGGTGTAGCAGCTCTGATCTATAGCTACGCTGAATGGGTCGATGAACAACCGGACTGGGCTCGCTTTGTTTTCCAAAGTCGCTACGCCGTCTCAAGTGGGCCTTTCAACGGTGAATTGCTTGAACGCAATAAACAACGCAATAGGCAGTTGCTGGACTGGATGAGTGTCGAGGGCCGCAAGGAACAGTTCAGTCATCTTCCTGTAGAACTCTTACCGTCACTCATCATCGGCGCGACAGAAAGCTATTCGCGTGCCTGGCTTTCCGGGAGGGTCGAAAAAAGCCCGAAGCAGTATCAGGACTTTCTCGCGAAGGCTGCTTGGAATTCGATTACGCAAATTGACTAGATAGCTAACTGACTTTTGAGTAAGCGTTGGAGGTTCTGAATCAGCTGGCTTTCAAGGCGCAGGAGGCACGTCGCACATCACCTCGGCTGCAGTGAATCGCTCAGGTTTAAACCGCCCCATCACCTTTGCGGGTGCTGTTAGCTTTTCGGCCACGTGGATTTGGATTTACGGGGACGCTTTTCCCGTACTCGCTCCACCAGGTGGCGAGTGCCGCCATCGTCGGCCCGAGCGCACTCGCCTTGGCTGTCATCTCATATTCGACGCGCGGTGGTACTTCCGCGAAGACTGTTCGCGAGATACGGCCATCGTTTTCAAGCTCTCGGAGTTGCGCCGTCAGCATGTGTTGTGTGATACCGCTAATCGCAAACGCACAAGCGGAGTTGGGCTATTCAGCCTCCCACCTTGTGCCTTTGATGATCGTGGTCAAAGTACTGGGTCCTGCCACGATTCTCTGGCGCTTTAACGTGGCGCTCAGTGATCTGGCTTATGTCGGCATGTTTTATCATCTGCTGCTCTCCGCCCTAGCACACCTGGGTGTTCGCAAACCCAAAGGTTTTCTCCCGGCAGTCGTAGCACTCATCCTCTTGGCCGCCTCCTTCATGACACAAAACGCTGTTCGCGATAAAAGACGCCTTGGCGTGTCTTGTGTTTTTTATGCGATGTTCACCGATGCAACCGGCTCCCGCGTGGCAGAGCGTGCAGCCAGGAAGGCAAGCACAGCCGCCACGCCCAGCAATGCGGCGCTCAACTCGAAGGTTGCGCGATAGCCGCTCAAGTCAAACACCAGCCCGCCAACGGTTGCACCCGAGGCAATGGCCAGTTGAATGATCGCCACCATTAAGCCGCCTCCCGCTTCAGCAGCCTCTGGCAATGTTCTGGCCAGCCATGTCCACCATCCCACTGGAGCTGCCGTTGCAACCAGTCCCCAGAGACCCAACAAGACAGTGGTGGTGGCCGCCGAACTGCCGAATGAAACGAGCGCCAGTGCGATCACCGCCATCAATATCGGAATGACGATGAGGGTGCGATGCAGGCCATTTTTCAAGAAGGCTTCAATCAGGAAGGTTCCCGCGAGCCCAGCCAGACCCAAGACGAGCAACATCAGCGATAGCGTGGAAACACTGACGTGCGTGACCGTTTCAAGGAACGGGCGCAGGTAGGTAAACAGCATAAACTGCCCCATGAAAAAGACACTGACCGCCACCATGCCTAACGCGACCGGTAGGCTTTTCATCAACTTGAAGACATTCCCAGTGCCCGAACCACTTTGTGACTTCATCGCCGGAAGGCTAAATAGAAGCCAGGCAGAGGCGATCACCGCGACCGGAATAACGCACAAAAATGCACCGCGCCAGCCGATCAACGCGCCAAGGAAACTGCCCAGCGGCGCTGCAATCACTGTTGCCAGAGCGTTGCCGCCGTTGACGATTGCCATGGCGCGAGTGATCTGGTCTTCAGGCACCAGGCGCATGGCGGTTGCGGCCGACAGCGACCAGAAGCCGCCTATCGCTACCCCGATCAACGCGCGACCGATCATGAACACCCAGTAATTCGGCGCGAAAGCGACCACTGTTCCCGAAATGATCATCAGCACAGTCAGTGACAACAGCAGAGGTTTGCGGTCGACCCGCGCCGCCACCGAAGCGATCAGAAGGCTGGCGAACAGTGCAAACAGTCCAGAGACAGAAATACCCTGACCTGCTTGCCCCTCGGTGATATGCAAGTCGGCGGCAATCGGCGTCAGCAGGCTGACGGGCATGAATTCCGATGCCACCAGCACGAAGGCTGCAAGCGACATGGCGAATACGGCGCCCCACGATTGTTCAGCTTTCCGGGGGGCGTGGAGGGAGTGGTTGCTCATTGATTGAATCCTGTCATGCGCGAAGCGTTGCGGCCCCGTAAATGAGGCCGCGAGAGAGAACCGGTGCCCGGCCAGGGGCACCGGCCATTTACTTCAGGTTGCTTTTGAAGAACGAAGTCAACTTAGCGAATGGAATGAGGTTGACCCGGTCGTAAAGATCCACATGTCCGGCATCTGGAATGATCAGCAGTTCTTTGGGTTCGGCAGCGCGTTTGTAGGCGTCTTCACTGAACTCGAGCGAGTGTGCCTTGGCGCCAGCAATGAACAGCAGTGGGCGAGGGGAGATCGAATCTATGTCGTTAAACGGATAGAAGTTCATGAACTTCACGTTGCTGGTCAGTGTAGGCATGGTGGTGGTCTGCGCCGATGCGCCGGCAGGCGTAACCTCGCCACGCGGGGTGCGGTAGAAATCGTAGAACTCGTCACCCACGGCGTTACCGGTCAGCTTCAGCGGCGTGCCGCTGGTATAACGAATTTGACCACCCTGAAACTCTATATCACGCTGCTGCGCCGCCTCGCGAATGATCTGCTGACGTTGTTCCGCCGTTACGCCATGCTTGAGGCCATTACGATTGGCTGCGCCCATGTCGTACATGCTGACGGTGGCGATCGCCTTGAGGCGCGGATCAATCTTGGCCGCGCTGATGGCGAAGCTGCCGCTGCCACAGATGCCAATGACACCAATACGCTCGTGATCAACAAGGGGTTGAGTGCCGAGAAAGTCCACGGCGGCACTGAAGTCTTCGGCATAGATATCAGGCGAGACCGCTTGGCGAGGTGTGCCCGCACTTTCGCCCCAGAAGGACAAGTCCAGCGACAGCGTGACAAATCCCTGCTCGGCCATTTTGGTGGCGTAGAGGTTTGCGCTTTGCTCCTTTACCGCGCCCATGGGGTGGCCAACGATGATGGCGGCGTTTTTCGTTTTCGGGTCGAGATCTTTCGGGGTGAACAAGTTGCCCGCGACTTTCATTCCGTATTGATTGTTGAAGGTGACCTTTTCCACCGTCACTTTGTCGCTTTTGTAGAAGTTGTCTGCACCGTTTGACATATCGGCTCCCATCGAAGAAAAAGAGGTAACAAGTAGCCCGAGGGCGAGAAAAATACCTTTCACTGGATCATCCTTTCGGTTGAGTCGTTACCGGCTGGAGTCTTTCGACTAGCCAACCAATGTGGCGTTGTCGATCACAAAGCGATACTTGACGTCACCCTTGAGCATCCGTTCGTAGGCGTTGTTGATCTGATCGGCTCGAACCAGTTCGATGTCGGCGACGATGTTGTGCTCGGCACAGAAATCCAGCATCTCCTGTGTTTCAGGGATGCCGCCGATCATCGAGCCGGCAATGGTTCGGCGCTTCATGATCAGGTTGAACACGTTGGGTGATGGATGCGGGGAGGCGGGGGCACCGACCAGCGTCAGCGCTCCGTCGCGCTTGAGCAACACCAGAAACGCATCCAGATCGTGGGGCGCTGCGACGGTATTGAGGATGAAGTCGAAGCTCTTGGTATGCGCGGCCATCTCCTCAGCGTTGCGCGATACCACCACTTCGTCCGCGCCCAATTCCTTTGCCGCTTCGCGCTTGGATTCCGATGTGGTGAATGCCACGACATGGGCGCCCATCGCATGGGCCAGTTTGATGCCCATGTGGCCTAGCCCACCAATACCGACCACGCCGACTTTCTTACCCGGCCCGACGTTCCAGTGGCGCAGCGGCGAATACGTGGTGATGCCCGCGCACAGCAGCGGTGCGACGGCGGCCAGTTGTTGCTCGGGATGGCGGATGCGCAGGACGTAACGCTCATGCACCACAACGTTTTGTGAGTAGCCGCCGAGCGTCCAGCCAGGAGCGTCTGGGGTAGGAAAGTTGTAGGTTCCGATCATGCCGTCGCAATAGTTTTCCAGGCCGGTTTCGCAGTCGTCACACTGTTTGCAACTGTCGACAATACAACCGACACCAACAAGATCGCCGACTTTGAAGTCTGCAACATGCGCGCCGACCGCTGATACCCGCCCGACAATTTCGTGCCCCGGTACGCAAGGAAATTGAGTGCCTGCCCATTCGGCACGCACCTGATGCAAGTCCGAATGGCAGATTCCGCAGAAGGCGATATCAATCTGAACGTCATGGGCGGTGGGGGAGCGGCGACTGATCTGCAAAGGCTCAAGGGGTTTGTCGCCCGCATAAGCACCATAGGCATGTATAAGCATGGGAGAGTCTTCCTCGAGGGTGTGTCGAGTAAGCATTTTCCCCCGTTGAGCAGACTCTCTATAGTGCATTTCGCTGGATTACTTGCCTGATTCTATGGGTTTGCGTTTTTTGGCAAGACGGTTAAGTGCGAGCGGGTTAGAGTTCAACCAAGAGGTACGAGATGAACATGACAGCTCAATACGACATCGCCACATCGCGGCAGCAAGCGCTTGCTCAGGTCATTGGCTCGCAGGTCTCGAAGCCCGGTGACTATGGAACCCTCATTGAGGGCCTCGGTTTCTTTCGGCGTGAGCATCCCTCCGCTCCCATCGTCTGCATGGTCGAGCCAAGCATCATTCTTGTCGCTCAGGGCAAAAAACAGTTGTGGCTAGGCGGTGAGGGTTATCCGTATGACACATCGCGCTTTCTGGTTACATCACTGAATTTACCTGCCAACTCGGAAGTCCTCGCGGCGAGCCCGGAACATCCGTGCCTGGGGCTGACGTTTAAACTCGATTTGCGCATGCTGGCCGAACTGATAGCGCAGACTGACTTGCCGCGCACCCGTGAACGCTCAATCGCGAAAGGCGTAGGTATCGGTTCGGTAACCGCAGACATGCTGGCGTCGTTCGAACGCTTATTGGCGTTGCTTGATGAACCGGAAGCCATTCCTGTTCTCGCCCCCTTGATCCAGCGTGAAATTCACTACCGTCTCTTGAAAAGTGATCAGGCTGGCCGGCTTCGACAGATAACTTCTGTCGATGGTCAAGGTTATCGGATCGCGAAAGCCATCGATTGGTTGAAGTTGAATTACACTTCGGCGCTTAGAGTCGATGAGCTAGCGGCCCGTGTACAGATGAGCACGCCAACCTTCCACCACCACTTCCGCCAACTCACCGCAATGAGCCCCTTGCAGTATCAAAAATGGCTGAGGCTGAACGAGGCAAGGCGATTGATGCTCAATGAACACCAAGACGTATCCAGTGCGGCTTTCAAGGTTGGATATGAAAGCCCCTCCCAGTTCAGCCGCGAATACAGTCGATTCTTTGGTGTTGCGCCTAAACGAGATATCGCAGTGTTACGAAAGGGCAGGCTAGCGACATTGTGAGGTCTTCTTGGCGAATCAGATCGGAGCAAGGGTCCGATTCACCAGCCGCTGCTCGGGTGGCGATAGGGTACGTCCCGCCAGTTGCACGATGGCGCACTCGATACACATGTCCGATGGCGAAAGTTCGGGATGTAACAGGCGCGCAAGTTTACTAGGCCGCCATTACGGGCGTCATGCTCCAGCCAAGAGTTTCAGGTGAACAGGAGGTTGTCGCCACACAACGTCAGGTCGCGTAGCAACGACGGGTTGTCAAAGGTCAGTTCCCACCAGTATCGCCTGATTCTGTTTCATGATGAACATCGCGCGCAGGCGCGGGGCGAGAGACTTGTCGAGCATCACGAAGGACCAGGCATAGCCCGGCACCTGCGTCGGTGAACGGGGGGAGTCTGCTGGAGTAGTGGATGTTCCGGCCGGCGGTAGAGGGCGGCGGGCCGGGCCAGCAGAACCAATTGGGTGTATACCCGTTACTGGCTGCCTCCTTGCAGCCAGTAACAAAGGGTTGTTACTACGTATTGTTCAAGAGGGTTCCCGAGCAAAGTCGCAGTAAGTTAGGTGGGATATATCGATCCTATCCGCAACGAGTTTTTCATCGAGCTCAAACTCGCTGCCTCAAAGCCCTGGGTAGCGATTACTTGAGCGTAACGTCGAGCATCGGCGGGATGTAACCGTAGTCGTACTCGGCAACCACGAACGTCTGCTGCCCTTTGATCTTGATCCCCACCGTCGGTGCTTCGGTGCCGCCGATACGAATCTGCGTGCCGGTTTCGTCGGTCGGTACGCTGTCGATAAATGAGGTCACCAGGCCGTTGGGCATCACGCAGTGCGAGTAGGTCTGGAACGGCTGGGAAGACGGATTTCCCAGTACCAGGCCGGAACCGTTCAAGGGTACGTAAGGACCGAACAGCGAATCTGCGACAAAGCCGTACACACCGTCTGGCCCGGTCACCCCATCGGCATAGGTAAAGGTGTGGCTGATGGTGAACAGGTAGTACTTGCCGTCCTGGAACACGAAGTGCGGGCGTTCGGTCTGATCGTTGACGCCTACCGCGGTCAGCAGCGGCGGCAGCATTTCCCAGTCGTCGCCGTCTTCGTCACGGGCCACTGCGATGCCGACACAGGCGGTCTGGAAGCGCGAGTTGCCGACGTCTTCATAACCCGGCGGCACATCACCGACTTCTGCTTCACCGACCTTGTGCGAGCCGCGCTCGCCGGCCACGTTGCCCTCGAACAGCATGTACAGCTTGCCATCCTTCGGGTCGCGGAACGGCCATGGATCACGGAAACCCCAGAAGGCGTTTTGCGCTTCGGTCTGGTACATCTTGCCGTCGGCCTCGAACAGCGGCTTGACCTTCTCGAAGCCGACCAGGCTGACGCCATGCTCGGTGGTCACCACACGGCCACGCACCTTGACGATGGTCGCGCCCGGCGTGACCGCGGTGTAGTACAGGTCCACTTCGCCTTGCTCGTTCAACAGAATCGGCGTGCCGGCCCATTCGCGAACGGTCGGCGAAACCCCTTCAGCCATCACTCGGCCGCCGAGTTCCCAGTTCTTGCCGGTGCGGGAGAACCAGTAGTACATCTTTGCCCGACCATGGCGATCGTTCCAGTCGCGGGTGATGTCGTAGTTACCGTTCTGGTCGAGGTATTGCGGGTCGTTCGGGTGACGATCCGCAGTCAGGGTGAAGATCACTGACCAGCCATCGACAGAGGTGATGTTGCCGTCGATATCACGCAGCGGCATGGTGTCCCAGATAAACACCTCGTCGCTCAGTACCGGGAAGTTCGCACTGACCAGTGGCTGGGTGGTAGTGGGGTCGTCCGCGCGGACTTTCAGCGCATCGGCTCGGGTCCACAGGCTGGGTTGATGGGGTGTTTTGCCAAATTTCTCAGTGTTGCTTTTCATAGGGAAAAACCTCGTCCATGAATGGATTCAAATAAATACTGTATTTATATACAGTCATTTAACTGTAAAAGACTCCTCCCTTCGGGTCAAGGGAAAAAATGCATTTATGCATAATTGAGTTTTTTGTTGAAGCTGATACGTTTCAGCTTGTGATGTTTCTAGAGGTTTGTTCTCGGACCGATCAGCGACCTTACCTGCATGATGCTGGGTAGACGCAGGTGGTCAAATCGATCAACGCTGTCGAACCTGGCAAAGAGTTTTGGTGCGATGGCATGCACGTAGCCCTGCGTCTTCAACGCCAGCATCACTATCAGTAGGAGTCAGGCAATGAACGGTGCAATCGATGCGTGGGCACGTCACCGAGAGGCTCAACCGGCATTAATACTTGCAAGTTAGGGGCTGCGGATTGTGGGTTAAGTCAGTCGAATTAATTTCGCAGCTGTTTCGAAAGCCGACAGCAACGATGCTACCGAGCCAATCAAGCTGATCAGGTTGCCTGGGATCGGGTACATCACTCCAAGGGGTTAGTACCGATACAAAGTCGACTCACCGGAGGTACGGACGAAAACTTGGATGAACTGATGGCGATCTCATCCCAGGCCTAGGTCTGTGAAAGCTACCAAAGCGGAGCTGGTCGGCCGGTCCGTGGCGCCGAGCGTTCTCCACCGCTCAAGCCCGGTGACTCGGCGAAGCCCTGAACGCTTCCACCGTCAGCGGGCTGCGCCGTGTCGTACCACTTCTATACAAAAGGTCTGTTCGTAGGGCGGTACGTTGCATTCGACAATATCAGTGGCGGCGACTTGCAGGTGTATACCGACAATGTCGGCCCGGATCGGCTGCTGACGGACATGCCGGTCGACCAGTACCGCCGTATGGACCCGACGAGCCCCCAGTTGTGCCAGATATGCACAAGTGCGCAGGAGGGAATGGCCTTCGAAGAGCACATCATCGACCACCAGAAACGTGGTATTGGCCAGATCCAACCTGCCCAGGGCCGGGTTTTCGGTCAATTGCGTGTAGGTATGCAGCACTTGCAGGTCGTCGGCGTAGCGCTTGACCTGCAGCGGGTAAACAGGGAGTTCCGGCCGGCCGGTCTGACGCGCAATGTACTCGCGCAACCTTTGAGCCAGGGGCTGGCCCCTGCGTTCGATGCCTATCAGTGCCGCATGCATCGGTGGCGCCAGAGGTGTGGGCACAAGCTGCCGCGAGTGAATGTATTGCGTGCCCGGGCACTTGATATAAATCAACTCCAAGGCCGCATCGACGGAGGATTCTGAGTTCATAAAGAAGGTGCTCGGTTCGGCGGTGAACACGACAGTTGTCCGCCATTGCGGGCAATGACAAACGTGCAAGCCCATGGAGTCCGATCATGAGCCAGTATCAACGGTTATTGCTGATCATCAACCCGGCGTTGCGCGGGTCTCAAGCCATGAACCATGCTGCCGCTCTGGCCAAGGTCAGCGGTGCGAGCCTGCACATTGCTGCCTTGATCCCTACCTGGAACCTGTTGTCGCTGCTCGAAGAGGGTGACCGGGAAAAAGCTCGCGAAAATTATCTGCAAGATCATCGCGATTGGCTCAAATACCAGGCAGCTCATCTGCGTGATAGTAATAAAGGTATCGAAGTGACGGCTGAAGCGAAGTGGGCCGACGACCTGCAGCAGGAGATTCTCGATTACGTCGCAGAAATGCAGCCAGACCTGCTGATCAAGCAGGTGCAGCGCGAACCGGCACTCAAGCGTGCATTCATCACCCCGCTGGATTGGCGTTTACTGCGTCACTGTCCGATACCGGTCTATCTGCTCAGCGAAGACGACCTGCCCTTGCCGCGCAAGATCGTGGCGGCGGTCGATGCCTCCAATACCCTTGCCCAGGACAACGAGCTCAATGAACGGATCATCCAGCAGGCTTCCAGTCTCGCCATCCAGTGTCAGGCCGAGTTGCACTTGCTGTATGCCTGCGACATTTCCATGGTGTACCTGGGCGATATGGGCGGCGGGGGCCTGACAATTTCGGACCTTGGCAGGCAGTTGCGCAAAGGTCATGAAAAGTCATTCCTCGAACTGGCCGACCGTTATGGCGTGCCTGCCGACCGGCGGCATTTCATTGAAGGACAGCCTGTCGCGGTGCTCCATGCGTTCACCGATGAGCAGCATATGGATGTGATTGTGATGGGCAAGGTCCAGTCCCACGGACTGGACAAGCTGCTGGGCAGCACCACCGAACATCTCCTGTATCAGGTGTCCTGCAGCATTCTGGCTATCTAGCGCGGCGAGGGCCGCCTATTCCGAAATCACAGGCGTGATCGTCGGAGGAGGTCCTCGTAATCCTTAGTCCCTCATTGCAAACCCTCTTGCCAAACCGCGTCGAGGCCGGTCGACGACTGGTGGAACCCTTGCTCAAATACGCCAACGGGTCTGACGTCATCATTCTCGCGTTGCCCCGGGGCGTTGAACGGAACGCCGATTTGCGTTTGCCGACCAACACCCGCGCCTTGGTCGTTTTCGTACACGGCAGCGGTAGTGGCCGTTTGAGCCCGCGTAATCAATACATGGCCGATGTACTGACCCATCGGGGCTTGGGTTCGCTGTTGTTTGACCTGCTCACGGAAACGGAGCAGCGCCTGGATAACTTGAGGCGTATCAGGATTCTGACGCACGCTCGTTTTATCAATCTCTTCAAGCGTGTATGCCGATGAAGAAATTTTATTCCCGGCGATCACTTCCTCGCGATTTTCCAAGCAAGCGCCGCTTTTGTTTTTCCAGGAAGAACATCACCTCGAGCTTCAGATTATCGGGGTCGAGGAAATAAACCGCATAGTAGCCCTCGCCATAATCCGGATAGTCAGCGGGTGCGTCGACAATCGTAACCGCCTGATCCAGCAGGAACGCGTAGAGCGCATCGACGTCCTCGCGCGCGGCAACCTCGAACGCATAGTGGTGATAGCCCACATCGCCGGTCCGGTGCTTGTGTTTGCGCCCCTGGGCATCGGCTTCGGTGATCCAGAACAGGGTTTCGCCATTGGTCCAACCAATAACCCGGTCGAACTCCCACTCTATGGTGAATCCCAAGAAACCGAGTACCTGATCGTAGAACGCCCTGGAGCGGTCCAGATCACTGACACGAATAGCCAAGTGGTCTATCCCGATGACGTTCATCCTGTCAGGTCTCCTCGGTTTCTTGGGACAAAGAGCGCTGTTGAACTCAGAACGGGGCGTCGATATCGACCACGACAATGAGCTTGTGGTTGACGAACTCCTTGAGCCCGAGACCGATCAGCTCGCGGCCGTACCCCGAGCGGCGCACGCCACCGAAAGGCAGATCGGCTTCGACCTTGGTCGGATGGTTGACGAACACCATGCCGGTGGAGATTTTCTTCGCGACTTCTGCGCCATGCGCCGTGTCCGAGGTGAATACCGAACCGCCGAGGCCGAACGGCGAGTCGTTGGCGATACGCACTGCATCGTCTTCATCCTTGGCGCGGAACACCATGGACACCGGGCCAAAGAACTCCCAGTAGCGAGCGGGGTTGTCTTCGGCGACATCGGTCAGGATCGTCGGCTGCACGAATGCCCCATCGACAGGCACGGGCGGCCCGACTTCTTCGGCCTTGGCGCCAAGCTTCACGGCTTCGAGGATCTTTTGTTTGACCTCATTGGCCGCGCTTTGCGAGGAGAGCGGTGCCAGGGTCGTTTTCGCATCGAAGGGATCGCCGGCCACCAACTCCGCGACGCCCTTGCGATAGAGCGCGAGGAAGTCGTCATAGACCGCATCGACCACGATCATGCGCTTGGAGGACACGCAGACCTGCCCGGCATTCCAATGCCGGCCGAACACCGCCCATTTGCTCGTTTTCGCCAGGTCCGCGTCGGCCAGCACGACGAAGGCGTCGGCGCCGCCGAGTTCCAGGGTGGATTTTTTCAGCGCTTTACCCGCTTGCGACGCAACCACCGCACCGGCGCCTTCCGAGCCGGTCAAGGCAACGCCCTGCACGCGGGCATCGTTGATGATCAGCTCGATCTGCGAACGCGTGGCGTACAGATTACGGAAGGCGCCGTCAGGCAGGCCGGCATCCTTCATCAACTTTTGAAAGCCAGCGGCGCTTTGCGGCACATTCGCTGCGTGTTTGAGAAGCACGGTATTACCGGCAGAAAGCTGCGGCGCCAGAATGCGGGCGATCTGGTAATAAGGGAAGTTCCACGGCTCGATCGCCAGCAGCACGCCGAGCGGTTCGCAGACGAGAACCGCCTCGCCCTCGGCAGGGTCGAGGACCGGGAGTTTCTCCGGCTTGAGCAAGGTTTCGGCATTGCGCACATAGTATTCGAAGATTTTTGCCGACAGCTCGACCTCGGCTTTCGCCTCGGCAAACAGCTTGCCCATCTCCAGCGTCAGTACCCTGGCAAAGGCGTCGCTGTCCTTGCGCAGGATATCGGCCGCATTCTGCAGGATGCGCGCACGTTCGGCGAAAGATGTGTCCTTCCACGCCAGGAAAGCCTCATGGGCCTTGCCGATGGCCGCGGTGACTTCTGCATCGGTCGCATCGGGAAAGGTTTGCAGTGTCTCGCCCGTATAGGGATTGATTGTTGCGTATGCCATGTAAAAGCTACTCCAGAACCGTTTCGACTAAATGGCCAACCCGCCGCTGAGTGCATATGCCGGGCCTGCCGAAGGTACACGAGGAACAGGTTTCAAACATGGAGCCAAAGGTCGCAGGCCCACCCAGACCCGAGAGATCGGGGAGCTCACTTGACGTTCAGGGCGGCGGCGACGGTCACTGAAAGCGGCCACGATGATCTGCCGATCAGCGTCTCCTGTTGATCTTTGTCATAGAAAGGCAAAGAAGAGGCGTCCTTGCGCGGCTTGCCTGACTAATAGGCATCCCCCTTTTGCGCGACTTGTGCCATAAGACCGGTAGCGTTGGCGACCCGACGGCGCAGCAATAGCATCCATTGACTCCCCGACCCTGGGGCCGGGTGGCGGGCATTGCGCCAGACTTCGGAGCGCTGGAAGGGTGGTGCTGTACTGCTTTGGCATTTGTTGGGCCCGCTGTAACGCAAGCTCACTCACGGATACAAGGAGATAAGCATGAAAGCTGCTGTTGTTGCCCAAGGGCAACGCGTGAATGTGATCGAAAAAACATTACGGCCTCTGAAACATGGTGAGGCTCTCCTTAAAATGCAGTGCTGCGGGGTCTGCCATACCGACCTGCACGTCAAGAACGGCGATTTCGGTGATAAAACCGGGGTGATCCTAGGCCATGAAGGCATCGGTATCGTGCAGCAGGTAGGACCAGGCGTCACCTCTCTGAAGCCCGGTGACCGTGCCAGCGTAGCCTGGTTCTTCCAGGGCTGTGGGCACTGTGAATACTGCAACAGCGGCAACGAGACACTCTGCCGCAACGTAAAAAACTCCGGTTACACCGTGGATGGCGCAATGGCCGAAGAGTGCATTGTCGTCGCCGACTACTCGGTGAAAGTGCCTGATGGGCTTGATTCTGCGGCGGCGAGCAGCGTGACCTGTGCTGGCGTAACGACCTATAAAGCCGTGAAGGTTTCCAATATCCGCCCTGGGCAATGGATTGCGATCTACGGGCTGGGCGGCCTGGGGAATCTGGCGTTGCAGTACGCAAAAAATGTATTCAACGCCCGAGTGATCGCCGTGGACATCAACGATGATCAACTGCAGTTCGCCAGGGAAATGGGCGCTGACCTGGTCATCAACTCCCGCAACGAGGATGCCGCAAAAGTTATCCAGGAGAAGGTCGGCGGAGCTCACGCGGCTGTCGTGACGGCCGTCGCCAAGGTCGCGTTCAACTCTGCGGTGGATGCCCTGCGTGCCGGTGGACGCCTGGTCGCAGTTGGGCTTCCGCCTGAAGCCATGAGCCTCGATATTCCTCGGTTGGTGCTTGACGGGATCGAGGTGGTCGGCTCACTGGTCGGTACTCGACAAGACCTCGTAGAAGCCTTCGAGTTTGCCGCGCAAGGCAAGGTGGTGCCGAAGGTGACATTGCGTCCGATCGAAGATATCAATGAGATCTTCGATGAAATGCAGCAAGGGAAAATCAAAGGCCGCATGGTGATTGATTTGAGTCATTGACGGGCCATTGGCAGTCGCTCGGGCGGCTGCCAATACCGTTGGCTCCTCGCGACGAGAAGCGCAGCCGATCGCTTTTGCCGATAGTTTCTGGATGGTTTTCTCACTTGCATCGCTAGATATTGAGGCGAGGTTGATGATAGGTTTTGCGTCCAAAACCATCCTGCGCGGGAGATAACCGATGTTTGGCGTGACCGACTATGGCGCTTTCATCATCGCCTTCATCATCGTCCTGGCCATTCCTGGCCCCGGCAATTTTGCCCTCATCACGGCGACCGGCAAAGGCGGGATAAAAGCGGGTTTGGCTGCGACGTGCGGAGTGATACTCGGTGACCAGGTGCTCTTATGGCTGGCGGTCGCTGGCGTCGCAACCCTGCTGGCCGCGTATCCGGCAGCGTTCCATCTCATTCAATGGTTGGGTGCGTCGTACTTGGCGTGGCTGGGCCTGCGAATGTTGTTTAGTCAGGCTGGGGCCGCGCCGCGCAAGAGCCGGATGGATAACGGCCATTTCCTGCGTCAGACCATGATGATCACGTTGCTCAACCCCAAGGCGATCATCTTCTACATGGCCTTTTTCCCGTTGTTTGTCGATCCGGTGAAGCATCAGGGCATAGTAACATTCGCGTTCATGGCCGCGACCGTAGCGGTGGTGACGTTCCTCTATGGTTTGATAGCCGTCCTATTGACCCACAAGCTCGCTCAGCGCATGCGGGCCAACCCGCGCATCGCCAATCTGCTGGAGCGCTTGGCCGGCGTTTGCCTGCTGGGGTTCGGCGTCAAGCTGGTCGCCATGCGCTGAATACGAGCCGTTGGTTTACCCTGGCAGTGATGCCGACGTTGCCCGCTGGGTGCTACGGTGATGGCTTTCTAGCAACCCATTCGAGATGTCCCTATGAAACCCAATCCGACAATCGATAACGTATTACGCGTCGCGTTGGTTACAGGGTCCACTTCCGGTATCGGCGCAGCCATTGCACGTGCACTAAGCCGGGCAGGCTATGCAGTGGTGCTCCATTCGCGAAACTCTGCGGATACGGGACGCGCTATGGTTGCCGAAATGAAGCAGGCTATTTACGTGCAAGCTGATCTTGCTTTTGAAGCTGACAGGGTCAGGCTTGTTAATGAGGCGATCGCCGCGTGGGGGCAGCTCGACGTATTGGTCAATAACGCTGGTATTAGCAGAGTCATTCCGCACGGCGACCTTGCCTCGGCCAACTCGACGGTGTGGCACGAACTTAACGAGGTTAATGTCGTGGCGCCGTTCCACCTAGTCGCATTGGCCGAGTCGGCATTGCGCGATGCCGCCTGTTACCGTCGAGCAGGTTGCGTCGTAAACATCAGTTCGCATGCCGGTATCCGTCCTAAGGGCGCGTCTATTCCCTATGCGGTAAGCAAAGCTGCGCTTAATCACATGACCCGCTTGCTCGCGGTATCGCTGGGGCCAGAAATTCGCGTAAACGCTGTGGCGCCTGGCTTGGTCGACACGCCGCTGACCGCAGAGTGGACAGAGGCCCAAGAGTTGTGGCGAACTCGCGCCCCTATGCGCAGGGCCGCTAGCCCAGACGACATCGCAAACGCTGTTGTAATGCTGGTCGAGTCGGACTACTTGACCGGCGAGATACTCCTCTCAGACGGCGGGTTGAATCTGACCTAGGTTTAGCGTGCTCCGGTATCTGGAGATGGTTGCAGGCGTTCCGCTTGTGCCTCGTTGACGGTGCCGATGTGTGTTATTCCGAGGTATCAGGCCTCGGAAAGCTGAAACCGATAACCGACCCCATACAACGATTCGATGGGCGTTTCCCCTGGGCACGCCTGCTCCAGCTTGCGCCGCAGGTTGCGGATATGGCTGTCCACCGTGCGGTCGGTGACCACGCGGTGGTCGGAGTAGATCTTGTCGAGCAGTTGGTCACGGGAAAATACCCGCCCGGCGGAACGTGCAAAGGTGCTGAGCAGTCGCAGTTCCAGGGGGGTGAGGTCCAGGGCGATGCCGTCTATCGAGGCGCGATACTGCGCTTCGTCGATCAGCAGGCGCGGCGCCGAGCTGACCAGCAGTTGGGGCCCGCGGCGCAGGATGGCCTTGACCCGGGCCACCACCTCCCGGGGGCTGAAAGGCTTGCAGATGTAGTCGTCGGCTCCCAGGTCCAGGCCCATCAGGCGGTCCACCTCTTCGACGCGGGCGGTGATCATGATGATCGGCACGGCGCTGAAACCGCGCAGGTCCTGGCAGATTTGCATGCCGTCGCGCCCGGGCAGCATCAGGTCGAGCAGGATCAGGCGCGGTGTTTGCGCACGCACGGTCGGCACCACCTGCAAGCCGTTGTCCAGGCACACGGTCGAGTAGCCTGCCGCGACCAGATAATCCTGCATCAAGGCGGCCAGCTTCGGTTCATCTTCGACAATCAGGATCGGGCTTTTGTCGGTCATGGTTCAGATATCCCGTGGCAAGCGCAGGGTCAGCCAAAGGCCGCCGAGAGGCGAGTGAGCGGCGCTGAGGCTGCCGCCGTGGGCGAGGGCGATGTTGTGACAAATCGCCAAGCCCAGACCGGCTCCGCCACTGGCACGGTTGCGCGATGATTCGCCGCGATAGAAGCGCTCGAACAGGCGCGGCAGTTGCTCGGCCGAAACCCCTGGGCCGGAGTCGATGAAGTCGATGCACACATTCGCGCGATCGACGACGGCGCGGATGCGGATGAGCCCGTTCGGGTCGGTGTAGCGCACGGCATTTTCCAGCAGGTTGGAAAACAATTGCTGCAGGCGGCTGGCGTCGGCCAACAATTCCAGGGGCTGCGACGGCAGCTCCAGTTCGACGCGCAGATGCCGGTCGTTCAAGCGTTCCTGAAACATCGACACGCTGGCTTGCAGCAGTTGATCGAGTCTGCACGCGCTCTTGCGGTAGGTCAGTGCGCCCACATCCGCCAGGGACAGTTCATACAGGTCATCCACCAGTTTGCTGAGCATGCTGACCTCACCTTGCAAGGACTTCATCGACCCTTGGTTCAGGGTGCGAACGCCATCCTCGATGGCCTCCAGCTCACCGCGCAACACCGACAGCGGGGTGCGCAACTCGTGGGAGACATCGGCCATGAACTCGCGCCGCATCTGTTCATTGCGCTCCAGGGTGTAGGCGAGTTGGTTGAAGTCCCGCGCCAATTGGCCCACTTCGTCATTGGAGGCCACGGCCACCCGGCTGCCGTAGTCGCCGCTTGCCAGGCGGTGGGTCGCCGCCGCCACCTTTTTCACCGGCTCCAACAGCGTGCGGGCGATCCACCAGGCAATCAGCATCGCCAGCAACAGCGAAAAGGCGCCCATCACCAGGCTGGTGCGTAACTGGTATTGCTGGAACCGTTCGCCGCCGGCTTCGGTCACGCTCTGGAACGGGGTCACGGCCAGCCAGCCAACGGTTTTATCGGCCACCACAATCGCGCGCAACAACGCATCGTTGCCGATATCCGGGTAGCCGTTCACGCGTTTTTTGTGTTCATCCAGCAAGGCGATGCGAAACAGCGCGCCTGTCAGGTCCGATGCCATGGGCGTGCGCAAATCGTTCTTCGCCGGATCTTCGCCGACCTCGGGCCGCATGATGTCGAACCAGCGATCCGACCGGTTGCGCAGGAACTCCCAATTGCCTTCGCGCGCATAGGCGCTGGCCAGGCGCGGCAGCACGGGGGCCATGCGCTCCAGCGCCTGCTCATTGAGATAGCCGAGAAAGCCCCGCCCGAAACTCCAGCTCGTCGCCACCCCCATGCTCAGGATGACCAGCAGCACGCCGGCCAGTACCGCAATAAACAGTTTGGTGGAGATACTCAACTTCATGGAGGTGGGCCGTTAAGAATGGATTGGGCCATTTAGGCCCTGGTGAAGAAAAGATTCAACCCGGCCGGGCAATCTTCAATTTTCCTGCACATTTGCCTTGCACGATGGCGCTGACTCAAGCCATTCCGTCTTGTAGAGGCCGCTATGTCGACGAAAATCTTCGCCAAATACCTGGTAACCGCCGCGGTTTGCCTGTCCTTGTTCATTCTGGTCCTGCTGGGCGGTTGCTCCGGCGGCGAGCCGGCACCTCAAGCGATCACTCCGAAAGTCTCGGTGATCAGCATAAAACCCCAGAGCCAAGTGCTGACCACCGAGTTGGCGGGGCGTACCCAAGCCTTCATGGTGGCGCAGATTCGCCCGCAAGTCGGCGGTATCGTCCAGCGGCGGCTGTTTGTCGAGGGGGCGGATGTCAAGGCCGGCCAAGCGCTCTACCAATTGGATGCGGCGTCCTATACCGCCGCCCTGGCGCAGTCCGAGGCGAGCCTGGCCAAGTACCGCGCCACCCTTAAATCGGCGCAGGCCACCGCCAGGCGCGACGCCGAACTGGTGAAGATCAATGCCATCAGTCAGCAAACTAACGAAGACGCTCAGGCCACCTTGCTGACGGCCGCCGCCGATGTGCAAGTCGCCGAGGCTGAAGTCCAAACCGCCCGCATCAACCTGGCTTACACGCGCATCACCTCGCCGGTCAGCGGGCGCATTGAAACATCCACGGTGACCCCGGGCGCGCTGGTGGTGGCCAATCAGGACAGCGCATTGACCACCGTGCAGCAACTCGATCCGATCTACGTGGACGTTACCCAATC
Source organism: Pseudomonas sp. Y39-6 (assembly GCF_023651955.1). Classification (NCBI taxonomy): domain Bacteria; kingdom Pseudomonadati; phylum Pseudomonadota; class Gammaproteobacteria; order Pseudomonadales; family Pseudomonadaceae; genus Pseudomonas; species Pseudomonas sp. Y39-6. The sequence goes on from NZ_CP069594.1 coordinate 2,640,909, forward strand.
GACCACCGAACTGCTGCGCCTCAAGCGTGACCTGGCCAGCGGCGTGTTGCAGTCCAATGGCAACGGCGAGGCGCGCATCAGCCTGAAGCTGGACGACGGCACCACCTACAACCAGCAAGGGCGGCTCAAGGTCAGCGGGGTGAGTGTCAACGAGGGCACGGGCACCGTCACCCTGCGTGCCGAATTCGCCAACCCGGACCACCTGCTGCTGCCGGGCATGTATGTCCGCGCGGTGCTGGAACAGGCGCGCGATGACCAGGCCATTCTGATCCCGCAAAAAGCGGTGAACCGCAGCGCCAGCGGGGTGACCACTGCGTTGCTGGTGGTCGACGGCAAGGTTGAACAGCGTGAGCTGACCATCGATCGCGCGGTGGGCAATCAGTGGTGGATCACCGCGGGCCTGAAGGCGGGTGATCAGTTGGTCGTCGAAGGCGGACAAAAAGTCCGTGCCGGCGCCGCCGTCCAGGTGCAGGACGCCAATGCTCAGGCGGCCACGCCGTCCACCCCTGTGAAGGAGGGTTAAGCGTGGCGCAGTTTTTTATTGATCGACCGATTTTCGCCTGGGTCATCGCCATCGTGATCATGCTCGGCGGCAGCCTGTCCATCAGCCAGTTGCCGTTGGAGCAATACCCCGACATCGCGCCGCCCACGGTGAAGATTTCCGCGACCTACACCGGGGCCTCGGCCAAGACCGTGGAAGACTCGGTGACCCAGGTCATCGAACAGCAGATGAAAGGCCTGGATAACCTGACCTACATGTCGGCCAACAGCAGTTCGGCGGGCAGCGCCAGCATCAGCTTGACCTTTACCGCCGGCACCGACCCGGATGTGGCCCAGATGCAGGTGCAGAACAAGCTGCAACAAGCCGAGTCGCGACTGCCGCAATCGGTACAAAGCGAAGGCCTGACCGTGACCAAGGGCGGCTCGGACTTCCTGATGATTGTCGCCCTGGCATCGGATGACCCCAGCGTTACCGGGACTCAGATCGGCGACTACATTTCCACCACCTTGCTCGACTCCATCAGCCGCATAGACGGCGTCGGCGATGTGCAGACTCTGGGATCAGGCTATGCCATGCGTATCTGGCTGGACCCGGCCCTGTTGGAAAAGTACGCGCTGATGCCTTCGGACGTCAGCAGTGCCCTGGAGGCGCAGAACACCGAAGTCTCCGCCGGGCAACTGGGTGCTTTGCCGGCGATCAAGGGGCAGCAGTTGAACGCCACGATCAGCGCCCGCAGCAAACTGCAGACCGTCGAAGAGTTTCGCAACGTGGTGGTCAAGTCCAGCAGCGACGGTGCCGTGGTGTTGCTGGGCGATATCGCGACCTTGGAGCTGGGCAGCGAAAGCTACGACATCAGCAGCGCCCTCAACGGCAAGCCCGCCGCGGCCATGGGCGTGCAACTGGCGGCAGGTGCGAATGCGCTGAGCGTCGGCAAGGCGGTCAAGGCCAAGCTCAAAGAGATGGAGCCGTTCTACCCGACTGAAATGCAGCTTAAAAACGTGATTGCCTACGACACCACGCCGTTTGTCAGCCTGTCCATCGAGGAAGTGGTCAAGGCCTTGGGCGAGGCCATCGTGCTGGTGGTGTTGATCATGTTCCTGTTCCTGCAAAACCTGCGCGCGACGCTGATCCCGGCGATTACCGTACCGGTGGTGCTGCTGGGCACGTTCGGCGTGTTGGCGATGTTTGGCTATTCGATCAACACCTTGACGATGTTTGCCATGGTCCTGGCGATCGGCTTGCTGGTGGACGATGCCATCGTGGTGGTGGAGAACGTTGAGCGGCTGATGGGCGAGGGGCTATCGCCCGTGGCGGCCACGCGTCAATCGATGCGTGAAATCAGCAGCGCACTGGTCGGCATCACGCTGGTGCTGAGCGCGGTGTTTATCCCCATGGCGTTTTTCGGCGGTTCCACCGGGATTATCTATCGGCAGTTCTCGGTGACCATTGTTTCGGCGATGGTCCTGTCGGTGCTGGTGGCGATGACCCTGACCCCGGCGCTCTGCGCTTCGTTGCTCAAAACGCGTGATGGCCGCGGGCATGGTGCTCAGCACGGGTTCTTCGGCTGGTTCAACCGCACCTTTGAACGTGCCAGCGCCGGTTACGAGCGCTGGGTGGGTGTGGTGCTGAGGCGTTGGGGGCGCAGCCTGTTGCTCTATGGCGCGGTGCTGGTGGTCATGGCGGTGGGGTACATGAGCCTGCCCACGTCGTTTCTGCCGGACGAAGATCAAGGGATCCTCATGGCACAGATCCAGTTGCCAGTCGGGGCGACGGACAGCCGCACGCAAGCTGTGATCAAGCAGTTCGAGGACTACATCCTGAAACAGCCCGAAGTCGAAGCGATGATCAGCATCAGCGGGCTGGGCATGGGGGGTAACAGCCAGAACACCGCGCGCGCGTTTATCCGCCTCAAGGACTGGGACGAACGCGGTGGGCCCGGCCAGGGGGCGGCGGCCATTGCCCAACGGGCGACCATGGCGCTCTCCAGCATCGGCGATGCCGACGCTTTCGTCATGCAACCACCGACGGTGCGCGGCCTGGGCCAGAGCTCGGGGTTCGACCTGCAACTCAAGGACCTCGCCGGCCTGGGCCATGATGCGCTGGTGGCGGCCCGCGAACAGTTTCTTGAGCTGGCCAGAAAAGACCCGCGCTTGCTGGGCGTTCGCAGCAACGGTCTGGACGATGCGCCGCAGCTCAAGGTCAGCATCGACGACCGCAAGGCCGGAGCGCTGAGCCTGAGTACCAGCGACATCAACACCACCTTGTCGACGGCGTTGGGCGGTACGTATGTGAATGACTTTCTCAACCAGGGCCGGGTGAAAAAAGTCTACGTGCAGGGCCAGGCATCCGCGCGCATGCAGGCCGCGGACCTTGATCATTGGTTCGTGCGCAACAGCAGCAATGAAATGGTGCCGTTCTCATCGTTTGCCAGCAGCACCTGGAGTTACGGCTCGCCCTTGCTGGAACGCTATAACGGGAACGCCTCCCTGGAAATCGTCGGCGACCCCGCGCCAGGCGTGAGCTCCGGCGACGCGATGGACGCGGTGGAAGCCATCGTCCGGCAATTGCCCCAGGGCATCGGCTACGAATGGACCGGGCAGTCCTATCAGTTGCGGCTATCCGGCTCCCAGGCTCCGTTGCTCTATGCACTCTCCGTATTGTTTGTGTTCCTGTGCCTGGCCGCGCTCTACGAGAGTTGGTCGGTGCCGTTTTCGGTGATTCTGGTGGTCCCCCTGGGGGTGATCGGTGCAGTGCTGGCGACCCGTGTCGCCGGGTTGAGCAACGACGTGTATTTCCAGGTGGGGCTGTTGACCACCGTGGGCCTGGCCGCGAAAAACGCGATCCTGATCGTGGAGTTCGCCAAGCACCTGCAAGAGCAGGGCAACAGCCTGATCGATGCGACGCTGATCGCGGTGCGCCAACGCTTGCGGCCGATTCTGATGACGTCCCTGGCCTTCATGTTCGGCGTGTTGCCGTTGGCCTTGAGTAGCGGCGCAGGCTCCGCCGGGCGTCAGGCCATCGGTACGGGCGTGCTGGGCGGTATGTTCAGCGCCACGGTGCTGGGGATCTTCTTTGTACCGCTGTTTTTTGTGCTGATCCGCCGCCGTTTCGGCAGCGAGCGCAGTACTCGTCAATCTGCCCCGACAGGTGATGCATGATCAAGTCACATTGGCCTTTGCTGGCCGCCATGGTCCTGGGTGGCTGCGTCAACCTGGCACCCCAGTATGAGCGGCCGGAAGCGCCTGTTTCCGCGCAATGGCTGCCGACGGCCAGCCTGCCGAAAGGGCAGGCGGGGGCCGATGTCAAATGGCAGCAGTTCTTTACCGACAGCCGCCTGGCACAGTTGCAGGCGTTGGCGCTGGCCAATAACCGCGACTTGCGCCTGGCCAGCCTGAATGTCGAAAAGGCCCAGGTGCAGTACCGCATCAAGCGCGCGGACCTGTTTCCCACCATCGATGCCAGCGTCAGCGGCACCCACAGCCGCACGCCAGGGTCGTTGTCCAGCACCGGCACGGCGGCCACCACTCACGATTACAGTGCGCAATTGGGCTTGAGCAGTTATGAACTGGACGTGTTTGGCCGGCTACGCAACCTGCGGGATGAGGCGCTGGAAGACTACCTGGCGCTGACGGAAACCCGACGCAGTACGCAGATCAGCCTGGTGGCCGAAGTGGCCACCGCCTGGCTGACCCTGGCCGCCGACAACGAACGGCTGCTGCTGGCCCAGGAAACCCTGACCAGCCAGTTGGCCACCTACGACCTGACCCAGCGCAGCTATGCCCTGGGCGGCTCCTCCGCGCTGTCCGTGGCGCAAGCCCAGACCACGGTCGAGTCGGCGCGCGGCGATGTGGCGTCCTACGAGAGCCAGATTCTGCAGGACCGCAATGCCTTGCGCTTGTTGGTCGGCAGCGACCTTCCCGAGGCACTCTTGCCGGGCACGCACCTGGCGTCGGCGGCGGTGCTGGTGGACATACCGGCGGGCCTGCCGTCGAGCCTCTTGCAACAACGCCCGGATGTGCTGTCGGCGGAACACACGCTCAAGTCGGCGAACATCGACATCGGCGCGGCCCGTGCGGCGTTTTACCCCAGCATCAGCCTGACCGCCAACGCCGGCTCGTCCAGCTCGGCATTGGCCGGCCTGTTCAAATCCGGCAGCGGTGCCTGGACCTTTGCCCCGAGCATCAGCGTGCCGATTTTCGACGCCGGGAGTAACCGCGCGACCCTGGATTCGGCCAAGGTCGAGCGCGACATCCAGATACAGACTTATCAGCAGACCCTGCAGACCGCGTTCCGCGAAGTGGCCGACGCGCTGGCCGTGCGCAGCACCCTGGATCGCCGGATCGCCGCGCAACAGGCGCTGACCGACGCCAGCCGCAAGAGCTTCGAACTCTCGGACGCCTTGTACCGGGGCGGGTCGCAAAGCTACCTGGAAGCCCTGGATGCACAACGCTCGCTCTACAGCGCCCAGCAGGACCTGATCACCCTGCGTCTGACCGAGCAGAGTAACCGCATCACGTTGTACAAAGTGTTGGGAGGCGGTTGGAATTAATGGCCCTGTCTCTTGCACACACAATCGCCGCGATGGAACGGCTGGCGCGCGTCAAATCGGCTGACTTCATTCAATGGGAAATCAACATGCGTGCATCTCGTTCCACTTTAAGCCGTTGCGCTCAGGTACTGACCTGCGCCAGTTTCATAACGCTTTCAGCCCTTTGCCAGGCGGATTCCGACAAGGACCCGTGGGAGCGTATCAACCGACCCATTTTCTCATTCAATGACACGCTGGATACCTACGCACTGAAACCCCTTGCCCAGGGTTATCAATTTGTCACCCCGCGCATTGCGCAAGACGGCGTGCATAATTTTTTCAACAATCTGGGGGAGGTCAAGAACCTGGCGAACAACTTACTTCAAGCCAAGTTCTATAGCGCCGGGGTTGATACGAGCCGCTTCTTACTCAACAGCACCATTGGCCTGGCAGGATTGGTCGATGTCGCGACGCCCATGGGACTGCAGCGCAATGACGAAGATTTCGGTCAAACCCTCGGTTACTGGGGGGTAGGTAGTGGTCCTTATCTTGTGCTGCCACTCTTGGGGCCCAGCACACTTCGCGATGCGCCGGCCATCTTTCCCGATATCTACGCCAACCCGGTTCGTTACATCGGCGACGTTCCGACGCGTAATAGCCTGTACGGCCTGGGCATGATCGACGGACGCGCTCAATATATAAAATCTGAAAAGCTCATCACCGGGGATAAATACAACTTCATTCGAAGCGTTTATCTGCAACACCGGGAGTTCAAGATCAACGATGGCAACGTAAAGGACGACTTTTGATCAGCGCGGTTCGACCTCGGGATCAAGTTACCCGTTGACACTATCCGGATGCGCCGCCCATCGAAGCCCAGGCACTGATGGCCGGCGCGGCCGTGGAATACAGGCTGGAGTGCTCGCGGCCCTCAAACAATATCGTCGATCAGGATATGAGGCTGCCCGCGACTGCACTGTTCAATGCGCGCCTGGACCTTGTACACAGTGCGCAGCATCTGTTCTGTAATGACCTCACGGCTCGCGCCACTGCCTTGTGCGGTACCGTCGGCAATCACCAGCACCTGATCGGCAAAACGTAACGCCTGGTTCAGGTCATGGATGGCGATGAACACAATGACCCGACGCCGGCGGGCCAATGCCTGCATGAAGTCCAACACCTGGACCTGGCGGTGCATGTCGAGGGCGCTGGTGGGTTCGTCCATCAACAGGATCTCCGGCTCGCGCACCAAGGTCTGCGCGATGGACACGAGCTGTTGCTGCCCGCCGCTGAGTTCGCCGAGGTTGCGAAAGGACAGGCCGGTGATCCCCAGCGCCTGCAATATCTCGTCGACCAGCGTCAGCTCATCATCGTGGACGACCCAGCCGGGCGACAGTTGTTTACGTGCCAGAAGCACCGATTCGTACACCGTCAATCGAGCGCTGCCGTTCAAGCCCTGCGGCATGTAGCTGATGCCCCGCACGCCCTTTTTCGAGCCCTGCAGAATCACCCGGCCGGGGCCGTCGATCAAGCCTGCCATGCGCTTGAACAGGGTGGACTTGCCGGCGGCATTGGGGCCGACCACCGCGACCACTTGGCCACCCATAAATGCGCCGGTCGTGACACCGCTGATGATCGTGCGCTGACCGTAGCGGGCACCAAGGTTCTCCAGCTGGATCGTCACCATGAGTTTTTCTTCCCGCTGAGAATCAGAGATATGAAGAACGGCACGCCGATCAACGATGTGACCACGCCGATCGGAAAGATCGCGCCCGGAATCAGGGTCTTACTGACCACCGAACTGACGGACAGAATCAGTGCGCCGGTCAGCAGCGACGCCGGCAGGAAGAACCGCTGGTCTTCACCAATCAACATCCGCGCAATGTGCGGGCCGACCAGCCCGATAAAGCCGATGGTGCCGACGAAGGCCACGGGAAACGCGGCGAGCAGGCTGACCATGATCAACGTCTGAAAGCGCAGGCTGCGCACGTTGATACCGAAACTGGCGGCCTTGTCATCGCCCAGCCTCAGGGCTGTGAGGGCCCAGGCGCGCCTGGCGAAAATCGGCAGGGTGACCACGATCACCAGGCAGATCACACCGAGTTTGGGCCAGGTGGCTTTGGTCAGGCTGCCCATGGTCCAGAACACCACGGCCGCCACGGCTTGCTCGGTGGCAAAAAACTGCACCAGGGCCAACAACGCGTTGAACGTGAACACCAGGGCAATGCCCAGCAGCACGATGGTTTCAGCGGTGACGCTGCGGCGCATGCTCAGGAAGTGGATCAGCAAGGCAGAGAGCATGGCCATGACGAACGCGTTCACCGGCACCATGTACTGTGCCGCCAATGGGAACAGGGCCACGCCAAACGCCAGGCCCATGGCCGCGCCGAAGCTGGCGGCGGCAGAAATGCCCAGGGTGAAGGGGCTGGCCAGCGGGTTGTTGAGGATGGTCTGCATCTGCGCACCCGCCAGTGATAATGCCGCGCCCACGGCAACCGCCATCAGGGCGACAGGCAGGCGGATATCCCACATCACCACGCGTACCTGCGCCGAAGCGTCGTCCGGTGAAAACAGTGCGCCGAGTACTTCGCGCAGGCTGTAACTCGCCGGGCCCAGGGCCAGGTCAAGCAGGACACTGCAGAGCAGCAGCGTCATCAGTCCGGCGAGGATCAGCCGCTTGCGCAGCACCAGGCGACGGTAGGTCTCGCGCTGCACCACCAGGGTGTCGCTCGGTGCGCTCATGGCTTGACCTCGGGGGTGCGCAAGCTGACGAAATAGCCCGGCTCGTAAGGTACCGGCAGAAACCGCTCGTGCAGCTCGCGAAAGGAGGCCTCGGGGTCCAGGTCGGCAAACAGCGTGGGATGAAACCATTTGGCCAGTTGCTGGATGGCCACGAACTGGTAAGGGCTGTTGTAGAACTGATGCCAGATCGCATGAAAGGCCTGGTTGTCCTGCGCCTTGATCCCTGCGTAGGCTGGCCGTTGGGTGTACCAGGCCAGTTTGTGCCGGGCTTGCGTCATGTCGGCGCCCGGGCCGACGCCGACCCAATGGCCGCCAGGGGCGAACGCCTCCCAGTTGGCGCTGGTGACTACCACGTGCGCCGGGTTGGCGACGATGACCTGTTCGGGATTCAACTGGCCGAAGGTGCTGGGGATAATGCCTCTGGCGATATTGTCGCCACCGGCCATGTCGACAAAAAGCCCGAAGTTTTCGTTGCCGAAGCTCAGGCAGCAATCGTCCGTGTAACCGCCGATGCGTTCGATAAACACCGCGGGGCGCACAGGCTGCTGCGCCGCGATCACGTCGGTCACCCGGCGGATCTGCCGGTTGCGAAAATCAATGAAAGCCTCGGCACGCGCTTCTTTGCCCAACAGTCGGCCGAACAGGCGCATGGTCAGCTCGGTGTTCTGCATCGGTTGATTGCGAAAGTCGACGTACACCACCGGTATGCCCAGGGCATCGAGCTTCTCGATATAGCGCGCATCCTCGGTGGCATGCTGCGCCTCGATGTTGAGGATGATCACGTCGGGGTGCTGGGCGATCGCTTGTTCGATGTCGAAGGTCCCGTCTTCAAAACCGCCAAAGGTGGGAATCCTGGCAATGGCGGGAAATTTGCGCAGGTAGGCTCCGTAGGTGTCCGGGTCCGACTGGATCAGATCCTTGCGCCAGCCGACGATGCGTTCGATGGGGTTTTGCGTATCCAGGGCGGCGACCAGGTACAACTGGCGACCCTCCCCGAGAATCATCCGCCTGACCGGCAGATGGACCTTGACCTCGCGGCCGAGCAGGTCGGTGACGGTACTGCGCGCGGCATCCGCCTCGGCGGCGGGGGCGGGCAGTGAAGCCCCGAGCAAGCCAGCCACTAACAGCGCCGCGAAGGCGTGGCTGCGTCGAACGATGGTAACCATGGTTAAAGCCTTTGCAGGTGTCAGAAGTCGACCGTGGCCGAGAGTAAAAGCGTGCGTGGCGAGCCCTGGGAAAACGCTCCATAAGAGGCGACACCCGACCAGTACTCGCGATCGAACAGGTTTTGCACCGTGGCGCGGAACGTTGTCGGCCGCTGTGCGATACGCGTGGTGTAACGTGCGCCGAGGTCGATGCGGGTCCAGGGATCCAGTTGTTGGCTGTTGGCCTGGTTGACGTACTGGCGGGCGGTATAGATCGCGCCACTGGTGAACGTCAGCCCCTCGACCCAGGGGATGTCCCATTCGGCCCAGAGGTTGGCTTGTACATCCGGCACGCCGACCGGAGTGTTGCCCCGGTTGGCGGCAATGCCGGTTTTGGTCAACTGTGCATCCAGCAGCGTCACTCCCCCGAGCAGGCGCGCGCCTGGGGCGACCTCGCCAAACAGGTTCAGCTCGATGCCCCGATTGCGCTGTTCGCCTTGCACCGAAAACGTCCCGCCCGACAACTCGCCGCTGGGCTTCTTGATCTGGAACAGCGCCAGGGTCGCCATGAACGTGCCGTAGTCGAGCTTGACCCCGATCTCCTGCTGCCGGGAAACGTAAGGGGCGAAGATCTGGCCTGCATTGGCGGCGTTGGCCGGGGCGACGTCGCCCTTGCTCAGGCCCTCAAGGTAGTTGTAGTAGAGCGACACATGGTCCCAGGGTTTGACCACCACCCCGAACAGCGGCGTGGTCTTGCCTCCGTCATACGCCGTGCTCACCGTACCGGAGGCGTTGTAGTTGCTCGACTCAATATGCTGTCTGCGCAGGCCGAAGGTGACCTGCAGGCGTTGCTCGAGCACCGACAGGGTGTCGGCGATGGCGATGCCGGATAATTGCGTCGCGGAGACCTTTGGCGTATCCGGCTCGGCAATCGAAGGCTTGGGCTGATCGATCGGGTGGTAGATGTTCGACAGGATGACCGCGCCGGATGTGATGCCACGGGACAACTCGTCGCGATAACGCGAGACTTGCAGGGCCGTGACGTGGCCGACCGGCCCGGTGTCGAAGCGTAGGCGCGTGCCCGCATCGACGGTGTAGCGCTGCACGTTGAACTTGTAATAGCCGGGTGTCGAGGCGGTGTCGCCGGCGGCGTTGAGGAGGGTTGGGGTCTGGTCGGACATGCGCGCGACAGCCGACCTGCCGCCACCGGCATGGGCGAAGACGGTCAAGGCGTCGGTGAGGTCGTATTCACCGCTGAGCAACGCGGATTTATCACGGGTTTCGGACCAGCCCCAGTCTTGGCTCACATTGGTCCGCCCATTGGCGGCGGAAGGCATCTCCACGCCCGTGTCGATCAGGAACGGTCGAGATGCCGCGTCGAACTTTTCTTGCTGGGAGATCAGGTCCAGGCTGCCTCGCAGGCGATCGGACCGGTAGTCCAGGGACACGGCGCCGAGCCCGACGGCGCGCGATTGGTCGTCGATCACGGTGTTGCCTTGCTGGACACTGGCGTTGACCCGCACCCCCCATCGGCGTTCCTCGCCAAAGCGCCGGCTGATGTCGATATGGTTCCCCAGTTGCGCATCCTGGGCGTAACTGGCGGTGAACCGCGTCAAGTCTTCATCCAGGGAGCGCTTGGGCACCACATTGATCACCCCGCCGACGGCACTGTTGGGCGACATGCCGTAGAGCAGTGCGCTCGGGCCTTTGACGACCTCGATGCGTTCGGCGTATTCGGTGAACACCCGATAGTTGGAGGCCACGCCATAGACACCGTCGAAGGCCAGCTCACCGAGGTTGCCTTCGCCGACCGGAAACCCACGGATAAAAAAAGAATCGACAATCCCGCCGGTCTGCCCGGTGGCGCGGACCGACGAATCGCGCTCCAGCACGTCGCCCACGGTCGTTGCCTGTTGGTCCTTGATCAGCGACGAGGTGTAAGTGCTGACGCTGAAGGGCGCGTCCATTACATCGGTATTACCCAGCATGCCCAGGCGTCCTCCCGCGGCCACCTGGCCCCCCGGGTACACCGGGGGCAAGGTCTCGGCCGGCTGGTCGTGGCCACTGATCGTGGTCTGCGCCAGGGTGACCCTGCGGAGCGCCAAGGTGTAGCTGCCGTCGTTGCGCAGCAGCATGTCCAGGCCACTGCCGGCCAGCAAATGCGCGACTGCCGCCTGGGTCGAGTAATTTCCAGAAAGCCTTGGGCTGATCAACCCTTCAGTGATCGACGGCTCGAAGGACAAGGCAATGCCGGCTTCCACGGCAAAGCTCGACAAGGTTGCGCCGAGCGGTCCGGGGGCAAGGTTGTACGCGCGCACGGTCACTGAATCCAGCTGCACCGGCGCGTCCGCCCGGGCCAAAGGGCAGGCCGCACCGATCAGGGTCAGGCTGAGCAACGCGCTGCGAATGACCGGCATCAATGGGGGGCCCTGTGGCGAGAGGAAGTGGCTGTTCCTTCATTGCCAGTTGAGATCAAAAAAAGTATCAGCCTGGCAATGCTTTTTTTTGCGAGGTTTGCCTTCGCGGCGTCAGGCGGGCGACAGCGTGACCCAATACCCGTTCAAATGGCCGGTGGCGAGCACCGGGTAGGTTTGCACCAGCATGTTCAAGGTGCGTTGGGTATCGCTGATCGGGAAGGCACCGGAGACGCGCAGGTCGGCAACGGCCGGATCACAGCGCACAAAACCACGACGATAACGCGCCAGCTCGGCAACGAAATCCGCCAGGCGCATCTTGTCCGCCATCAGCATGCCCTGGGCCCAGGCACCGACGTAGCGACCGGCGGCAGTCAGCGCTCCAAAGGTCTGTGAGGAAAAGTCGGTGCGCTGCCCGGCGTTGACGATCAGCGGCGCGGTTTGGCGGTTTTCGGCCAGTTCCACTTTCACTGCGCCTTCCAGTACGGCGAGCTGGGTACGCGGGCCCAGTTCACGCACGGTAAAGCGCGTGCCCAGGGCCTGCATGCGGCCCTGTCGGGTGATGACGAGGAAGGGGCGGGGGACGGAAGCGGTATCCGGTGCGGTCTGCACCAGTATTTCGCCTTCGCGCAGATGGATCAGCCGCTGTTGGCCATCAAACAGCACATCCATGGCAGTGTCGGTATTCAACGTGATGCGTGAGCCATCGGCCAGGGTCAATTCGCGCCGTTGGCCCACGGCCGTGCGGTAGTCGGACGACCATCGGCCTGACTCCACCAGCTTCCAGCTGCCCCAACCCGCCGGTATCACCGCCAGCAGCAGGGCCAATTTACCCAGGGCCGCACGCCGCTCCAGATTGCTTGGCCGATCCAGCGCCGACATCGCCAGGGAAGACGGCAAGCCGCCCAGCTTGCTTTGCAGCAATTGCGCCCGCGACCACGCGCGATCGCGCTCGGGGCTGCTGACCTTCCAGCGCTCCCACTCGGCACGTTCGTTGTCGCTCAACCCGTTGTCGCTCAAACGCATCAGCCATTCGGCGGCTTCTTCAAGCACGTCGGGATTCAGCGGTGGCTCTCTGCGCAGCGCGCGCATCTATTCGACCATCATCATGCAGTGCAGGAACGCTTGCTTCATGTAGCGTTTGACGGTGATCAGCGAGACGTCCAGTTGCTTGGCGATGTCGTCGTATTTCAGCCCGTTGATCTGCGACAGCAGGAACGCCCGCTTCACCAGCGGCGGCAGGGCATCGAGCATGGCGTCGATTTCGTGCAGGGTTTCCAGCACCATGAAGTGCGATTCAGGCGACGGCACATCCTGTGCGGGCGCGTTGGCGAGTGCCTCCAGGTAGGCACGCTCCAGCGCCTTGCGCTGGTACCAGTTGATCAGGATGCCCTTGGCCACGCAGCTCAAGTAGGCGCGAGGCTGCTCGATTACCGTGACCTGTGAAGCCAGGATGCGAGTGAAGGTGTCCTGCGCCAGATCCGCCGCATCCATGGCGTTGCCCAGTTTTCTTTTCAGCGTCGCGTACAGCCAGCTGTGATGCCCGCTGTACAGGGCCTCAATCGCGCGCAGGTGACTCGGGTGGTTCGCGGAGTGGGTTTGGCTCATGGCGCGGGCGTGCATCTAATTGAGAAGTATTCCCAATGCTAGTTGACAAGATGCTTGAAAAGCAAGGGGGGATCAGTGCCCCGCGATCGGTGCGATCCCCTGTGCTGGCGTGTCCTTCATCGCCATGCACCCGGTTCAATCCCGACCCGCGACTCGGTGAGGTTGCTTGTCCGCGGGCCAGTAACGCAGGGCGACGATCAGCACCAGCGCCAGCGCATACGCCAGGCAAACGAACAGATACGTGTAGGGCAGGCCATACGCTTGGCTGAGCAAGCCGCCGATGCAGATACCGGCAATCGAGGCAAACTGCGCGGTGCTTTGCGCGATACCCAGTACATAGCCCTGTCGGGCACTCTCGGCGGTGGTCGAGATCAGGGCCATCAGCACTGGCGTCGTGGCACCCAGCAGTACTCCCCAGACGAAGTAGGCCAGGATAAACACCACGGGGTTGCGGGTAATGCCCGCCACGGCGGTCAGCGCGATGCAACCGATCACCACGTAAGTGATGCGCTGCAGCGTCTGGCGTAGAGAGCGCTGCTCGAAGTAGCGCGACCATGCCGTCGCCGAAAGAATGAAGCCCAGGGCCAATAGCCCGTAGCACAGGCCGACCACTGAGTGGCTGACATCGAATGTGGAACTGACGTAAAGCGAGAACGAAGTCTGGGGCAGCATTCGCGCCAACAGCAGAATCCCCATGATGCCCAACAGCGACAGCAGGGGCGAGCCACGCCAGCCGGCAGCGCTGGCCTGGGCGGGGGCGCAGGTGTTTACCGGCGCGGTTTTTTTCACGGGGGGGACGTCCGGCAGTGTCATGGCGGCGATCACCGTGCAGGCGGCGCATAACACCGAGGCCACGATATTGATCCAGAAAAACGTCGCGTAATCGAGAATCAGGCCGCCGAGCACGGCGCCCAGCAACGAGCCGACGTTGGTCGATATCTGCAGAATCGCGAACAGCCGGGCCCGGCGCGACGGGCTTTCGATACTCACGCCGTAGGCCTGCGCCGGGGCAATGTAGCCCGCGAAGGCACCCTGCAGGAAACGCAGGGCCAGGATCGCCCAGATGTCGCTGAAAAACGCCAGGCCGAGCTGGGTCAAGGACAACCCGGCGAGCGCGCGGATCATCATCAACTTGTGCCCGTATCGATCGCCGATACGGCCCCAGAACGCACTGGTCAGCATGATGCCCAGCATCGGTCCCACGTACACAGCGATGCTGGCGAAACTGAAAAGCGCCTCCGAAGAGGCCAGCTCGCGCAGGTGTACGGGCCAGAATGGCCCGCTCATTTCCATCGCGCCCATGGAGACCAGTTGGATCGCGAACAAAAGATAAACAAGGGTCCTGACACTTGAACCCTGAATGACACCTGCATGGGACATGGGACGGCCTCGGCGGATGAACCCGGTAAAAAAACAGGGAGGGATGATACTTTTTCGCAAGTCGGCTGGCATTAGGAGTGATTCCCATTTTCCTACGTTGAAAGGATCCTCTCGTCATGCCCGTTATCTGTCGTCCCTATGGTGAACGCGTGTTAACCCTCGCGATTCGGAGCGCCATGCTGAATGTCGTCTTGGTCGCATGCAGCGCCAATGCCTCGGCGGCTACGCCACAGCCCGCAGCGGGCGACGCGTCAACGCCTGACAGCGCGCAGAGCCTGATCCTCGACACCACCACCATCGACGCCCGCGAGGCTGGCCCCACGGCATTGCCGCCGGTACTGGCCGGCGGGCAGGTCGCCCGTGGCGCGCGCCTGGGGATGATGGGCAACAAGGATGTGATGGACGCCCCGTTCAGTGTGACCAGCTACACCGCCAAAACCCTGGCCGACCTGCAAACAGTGACGGCGGCCGACGCCCTGGAACGCGATCCTTCGGTGCGGTCCACGGGGCAGACGGGCGGTATCGTCGATTCGTTTTTCATCCGTGGGTTTGCCATCGGCGAAGGCAACCTTGGCGAGTTGGCCTATGACGGCGTGTACGGTGTGGCGCCGAACTACCGGACGTTCACCGACTACGCCGAACGCATCGAGGTGCTCAAGGGGCCCGGTGCGCTGATGTACGGTGTCTCGCCGAACAGTGGCGTTGGCGGCGTCATCAACATCGTGCCGAAGCGGGCGCTGGATGAAGACCTGACGCGCTTTACCGGCAGTTACGCATCGGACTCCCAAGTGGGCGGCCACTTGGACATCAGCCGGCGCTTTGGTGAAGAAAACCAGTTTGGCCTGCGCTTCAACGGCAGCCTCCAGGGCGGCGACACCGCCGTCGATAATCAGAAGCGCGAGGTGGATATCGGGGCCATTGCCTTGGATTATCGCGGCGAGCGGTTGCGCCTGAACCTTGACTACATCAGCCAGAAAGAAAACTTTGACGGCGCCTCGCGCCCCTTCACCGTCGCAACGGGCGTCGACGTGCCATCTGCCGCCAATGGCCGCACCAGCCTGCCGCAAAAATGGGGTTGGTCGGACACCAAGGAACAGTCGGCACTGCTCGGCGGCGAGTATGACTTGAGCGATGCGCTGACCGTGTTCGCCCATGCCGGCGGGGGCAAGTCGGATGTGAAGCGCCTGTCCGACCAGGTGCCCAGGATCCTCAACGATGCCGGCGATACCAGCAATATCCCGGGTTATTACAAGTTCAACGTCGACCGTTCGACCGCCGATGCGGGCCTTCGCGGGCTGTTCGCCACCGGGCCGGTGACGCACATGACCACGCTGATGGCGACCCGTTACCGGGACGAACTGTCCCGAGGCATCACCAATGGTAAGGAGATCCGCTCCAACATCTATCACCCGGTGGATACGCCCAAGCAATACCTCGACGCCCCCAAAGTGCTGCGCATTTCGGAAACGGAACTGTCCGGCGTCGCACTGACGGACACCCTGGGCGTGCTGGACGACCGCCTCCAACTGACCCTGGGCCTGCGCCGGCAAGCGATCGAGTCGCGTAACTACAATGCCGCCGGGGCTGTCAGCTCCCGCAACAAAGACACTGCCACGACGCCGTTGCTGGGCGTCGTGGTCAAGCCCTGGGATGACGTGTCTTTGTATTACAACTATGTCGAAGGCTTGAGCAAGGGCGATACCGCCCCAGGCACCGCGAACAACGGCGGCCAGACATTCGCCCCTTATGTGTCCAAACAGCACGAGCTCGGCGTGAAGTATGAACACCACACGTTCATCACGAGCGTGGCGTTGTTCCAGATCGAAAAGCCCAGCGGCGAGCTGGGTGCCAACAATGTGTATTCCGTGCAATCGGAGCAACGCAACCGTGGCGTGGAAGTGAGCCTGTACGGGGAAGTCGCGCCGGGCACGCGCTTGATGGGGGGCGTGACGTTCCTCGACGGCGAGTTGACGAAGTCCGCCACCGCAGCCAACCGGGGCAACAAACCGGTCGGCGTACCCGACATCCAGGCCAACCTCTGGGCCGAATGGGATACCCCATGGCTGGAAGGCTTTACCTTGACCGGCGGCGCGATCTACACCGACAGCCAATACGTCAACCAGGCCAACACCCAGGAACTGGACGCCTGGACTCGCATCGATGCGGGCGCGCGTTATGCCACGAAGATAGAAGGGCGACCTACGACGTTCCGCGCCACCGTGCAGAACGTATTCGACCGTGAGTACTGGTCGGGCGTCGCCTCCTACGGCGCCTTTTCCCCGGGATCTCCGCGCACCTTGCAGTTGTCGGCCACGGTTGATTTCTGAGGTCGGTGTGGAGTGTGCTTTTCATGACGGCGAATGTGCCGCGCACCGCCGGCGACCGGCTCGATGCAGCGATAGCGGAGTGAGTGTTATCGAGTAAAAAGTTTTATTGACTAAAGATAAATATCGGGTAATGATTTCTGCGCATCTGCTCTCATGCAGAGTCATCTCCAGGGTCATCTCCCGATGAGTCATAAAAACCCGTCTTTTCTTGCGACGCTTTACGTCGAGGCCACTGAATCGTCGTCGGCCACTTGCGCGGCCCCTTTGCTGATGCATGGCTTTCCCGCCGAGCCGGAACACCGAGTCACGTGGCACAACTGGATGCGTCCGCCCTTCAGCCAGTGGGGGTTCCGCAACCTGGCGCGCTTGCGCCCCACCATTGACGTACCGGCGGGTCCAGGGTCGGTCGGTACGCTCAAGCAGGCTCCCAAAGCGCTGGACCAGCTGTGTTTCGACAGTGAGTGTGGGCTGAGCATCAGCGTTATCGACCACCTCGAGGCCAGCCAGACCGACGCCTTTTTGGTGATGCAGGGCGACACGGTATTGTTCGAGCGCTACTTCAACGGTCAGCAGGCCTGCGACCGGCACATCATGTTTTCGGTGACCAAGTCGCTGATCGGCACCCTTGGCGAACAGCTGGTTTCCAGTGGCGTGCTCGAGCCTGGGTTACCCGTCGCGTACTACGTGCCCGAACTGGTGGGCAGCGCGTTTGGCGATGCGACGGTGCGCCAGTTGTTCGATATGGCGGTGGGCATCGACTACAGCGAGGTGTACGACGATCCCAACTCGGAGAGCTCGCAGTACGGTTACGCCTGCGGGTTTCAACCGGCACCGGCGCAATACGCTCAATTCGAGTCGTTGTACCAGTACCTGCCATCCCTCAAAAAGCGCGCCAGCCACGGTGGCTTTTTCCATTATGTGACCGCGACCACCGAAGCCTTGGCTTGGGTCATGGAGCGCGCCTCGGGCAAGGCCTGCAGTCAGTTGTTGGCAGAAATCTGGAGCCGGCTGGGCTGTGATCGCGACGGCTATTTCATGGCTGATCCCTGGGGACGTAACGTCGCCGGGGCGGGTTTCAGTGCGACGTTAAGAGACATGGCGCGCTTCGGTCGTCTGCTGGCCAACGATGGTTGTCACGAGGGGGTTGAGCTGCTGTCGCCCGAGACCGTGGCACGTATCGCCGCCGGCGGGGATCCGGCGATCTACGCGCAAAATGCCGAGTTCTCCGGCTGGACACCGGGTGCGTCCTATCGAAGCCAGTGGTACGTGTTCAACGATCACAGCCAGGCCCTGATGGCCGGTGGCATCCACGGCCAGTACCTGTTCATCGACAAGCCCTCCGGCGTGGTGATCGTCAAGCAATCGTCGCTGACCGATGCGGTCGGCCCGTTCGATGCCGATAGCGTGCGAATGCTGCGCGCTATCAGCGCTCACCTGAGTCACTGACACACCCCGAAAAATAAGAGTCTTGCGTTCTATTCACCTGGCTTTGCCATGTGTTGGCGGCGCTTTGCGTCGCCATTGACTGCCCTGTAACAACAATAATCACACAGGAGCTTCTTATGGTTTTCATCAAGCGTTTCTCTCGAGCGCTCATAGCGGTCGGCTTACCCTTGACCACCCACGTCGCGTTGGCGGGCTACACCTTTGAGGACGGCGATCTCAAGGGCGAAGTCAACCTCACCGCGGGGGGCGCGACGCTATCAACCCGCGGCGTCAACTTCGGCAGCGGCCGGGTCGATGCGCGCAACGGTAAAAATGGCGGCACCAAGATCGACTGGCAAGAGTTCTACGTAAAACCCGGGGTCAAACTCGAGTATGCGTTGCAACCCGATTTCAGCTTGCTGGCCGGCGGTTCCCTGGTCGCGGCAAGCACGTTCGGCGACGGCGACGCGGGCGGCTTTACCCGCAGTTCCGACGGCAAGGTTGCCGCTGAAGAACTGTACGGCGGGTTCCGCGCCGGTGAGTGGAAGTTCACGGCTGGCCGCCAGAACTACATGGTCGGTACGGGCTTCATCGTCATGGACGGCAACCTGGACCAGCTCAAGGACGGCGCCTACTGGCTGGGCCCTCGAACCGCCTTCAAGGATTCGGCGATCCTGGCCTGGGAACATGGCGCCTTGAAGTCTCAGGCATTCACCCTGCGCACCGACGATGACCTGGGTGATTTCCGCATGACCGGCGTCAACCTCGATTACAACCTCGACGACCAAGTGACCCTGGGCGCCATGGCCATGCGGGTCAACGCCCTGGGGCCCAAAGGCAGCACGCTGCCTCGTCGTCGCGACGGCATGCAGGTGTACAACCTGCGGGCGCTCAATGCCAAGGTGCCCGGCGTACCGGCGCTGACTCTGAATGCGGAGTACGCGTTGGAGCGCGGTAGCGGCGAGGGGGTCGATTACGATGCCAACGCCTGGTACGGCCAGGCCGACTATGCCTTCAGCACGTTGCCGTTGACGCCTGTCATCGGTTATCGCTACGCGAGCTTTTCCGGTGATGACAACCTCAGCGATAACCGCCAGAAAGCCTGGGACCCGTTGAGCAAGGGCTTCGTCGACTGGAGTACGTGGCTCGTCGGCGACGTGGTCGGCAACTACCTGCTGTTCAACAGCAACGAAAATGTCCAACAGTTCTCGCTCAAGACCCACCTCAACGAGACCCTGACCCTCGGCGCCATTCACTACCAGTTCTGGCTCGATGAGAAAAACTACATGGGTGCGGCGGTCCGCGATCGGCGCTTTGCCGATGAGAGCGTGATATTCCTCGACTGGACGCCCACGCCGTCGTTCTATACGTCGCTGTCCTATAACTGGGTCAAACCACTGGCCGCCGCCAAGCAGGTGTTCGGTGACGACCAGACCTTCAGTGCGTTGGAACTGTATTTCACCTATCGCTATTAAGTGCCGCGAGCCTTTGCGGCCGCGCTGGAGTGTTTTTATCATGAACAGTTTTTTGCGTAATACCCTGCTGGGCACAGTCGCTTCGTTGTTGATCAGCGGTTTTTGCCTGGCCGAAGAACGAACCGTAAGGATCTACAACTGGATCGAATACCTGCCGCCGGAAGTGCTCAAGAGCTTCCAGGAAGAGACCGGAATCCACCCGATCTACGATGTATTCGACAGCGCCGAAACCATGGAGTCCAAGCTGCTGACGGGAAACTCCGGGTATGACGTGGTATTCCCGGGCACCGCCAACCTGGGGCACCTGATCACCGCCGGTGCCGTCCAACCGTTGGACCGCGCGCAGTTGCCGAACTGGCAGCACCTGGACCCCGAGTTCATGAAATCCCTGGAAGCGGTGGGGGACACCGGCAACCGCTACGCCGTGCCTTACCTATGGGGCACCACATTGATCGGCTACAACGTCGACAAGGTGCGTAAAGCCTTGGGCGCCGACGTGCAGATGAACAGCTGGGACATCATCTTCAAGGAAGAAAACCTCGCCAAGCTCGCCAGTTGTGGCGTGGGTTTCCTCGACGCCGGCAACGAGATCCTGCCGATTGCCTTGCACTACAAGGGCCTCGACCCCAATAGCCAGAAGCGTGAGGACTATGTGCAAGCCCAGGCCGTGATGATGAAGATTCGCCCTTACGTCACTTACTTCAACTCGTCGCGCTACGGCATGGACCTGGCCAACGGTGATATCTGTGTGGGCGTGGGCTGGTCCGGCGGTGTCGCATTGGCCACGCGACTGGCAGATGCCGCCGGCAAGGGCGTCAAGGTCGAGATGGCACTGCCCAAGGAAGGCGCGCCGATGTGGGCGGACGTGATGATGATCCCGGCCAATGCGCCCGATACTGCAGAGGCCCATGCGTTCATCAATTACATCCTGCGCCCGGACGTGATTGCGCGCATCAGCAACAAGATCGGCTACCCCAACCCGAACAAGGACGCCACTGCGCTGGTGGACGCCAGCATCCGCAACGACCCCAACATGTATGTGCCGGAGGAAGCGCGCAAGACCCTGTTCGCCCTGGAGCCGATCCCGGCCGCCGTGGAGCGCATCCGTACCCGCACCTGGACCGCCATCAAGAGCAACCGCTGATCAGGATGGCCTGACCCCGCAATGGGTCAGGCCTGCATACCGTAAAACAGCAACTCGGTGATACGCCTGACCTGGGTAGAGTGCGCGTCGATATCCGGGTGTTCCTGGTTCACCAGTCGGAACAGTTGCAGGTGCGAATAGTCGTTCAACAGGAACGCGGCCAATTCCACATCGAGCTGCGGGCGCAGCTTGCCGGCCCGTTGCAATTCCCGCAGCAATTCGCTGATTTCGGCCCTGAGCGCATCGTTCATGGCCCGATAGCCTGCCGGCAGTTCATTGTTGCCACCGAAGAGAATCAGCGGCAGCAGTTCACGCCACAGGCTGGGGTGCATGACTTCCAACGCATAGCCGGTAAGCAGGCGTTCCAGGTGGCAGAGCGCCTCGACCGGGTCGTCTATTTCGTGGATCCGGCTGCGGGTGTCGGTGATCGCGCGTTGATCGGCGTGGTGCAGGATTTCCAGGATGATTTCCTGCTTGTTGCCGAAGTACTTGAACACCGTCGGCGGCGACACCCCGGCCTGGCTGGCGATCTGTTCGATGGTGGTGTTCTGGAAACCCTGGCGCTCAAACAGTTCGATCGCGGCCTTGCTGATGGCTTGCCGGCGTTCGGCTTTCTGACGTTCACGCAGTCCGCTCACAGGAGATCCTTGTCACGAGTAAAAAGAGGGGCGCTTGTCGCCCCCGTATCCCTGCAAAATACTTAATTGGGTAAAGCTTTTAAAGCACTAATTGCCATTCAAGGGGTTTGCCGCTGATGCTTCTTCAGTCGGTAGGCAAATTGAGCGCGGCTGAGCCCCACGAGCCTGGCGGCGGCGGCCAGGTTGCCGGCGTTTTGTTGCAGCGCTTCATTGATCAGGCGCGATTCAAGGCCGTCGATGGAAAACCCCTGGTCCAGCTGGCCAAGGGTGTCCAGCAGTGCAGGGCGGGGCGCTGTGGTGGTTAGCTGCGGCCCGCTATTTGACAGGCTGCCGTGGTCGTCCAGGCCATAGGGATCGGCGGGCATCGGCTCGTTGCGAAACAGGTGCACCAGGTCAATCGCTTGGCCTTCGTCGCTGGCGATCAGGCCGCGTTCGATCAGGTTTTGCAGCTCGCGCACATTGCCCGCGAAGTCATAGCGCAGCAAAACCTTCAGGGCGCGCATGGTCAGGCCCGCCGGCGTTCGCGCGTATTCCTGGCAGAAGCGCGTGAGGAATGCGTTGATCAGCAGCGGGATGTCGTCCCTGCGTTCGCGTAGCGGTGGCAGGGCGATGGGGTAGACATTCAGCCGGTAGAACAGGTCTTCACGAAACGTACCGTCAGCCACGGCTTTACGCAGGTCGATATTGGTGGCGGCGACCACGCGCACGTCCACCTTGATACCGCGCACGCCGCCGACCCGTTCGATTTCCCGCTCCTGCAAGGCCCGCAGCAACTTGCTCTGCCCGCCCAGGCTGAGGCTGGTGATTTCATCCAGGAACAGCGTGCCGCCCTGGGCCCGTTCGAAACGTCCAGGGCGCGAGTGCGTCGCGCCGGTATAGGCACCGCGTTCGACACCGAAGAGTTCGGCCTCGATCAGGTTATCCGGAATGGCGGCGCAATTGAGCGCCACGAACGGGCCGTCATGGCGGTGACTGAGCTGGTGCAACTGGCGCGCAAACATCTCCTTGCCCACCCCGGACTCACCGCTGATCAACACCGTTGCCGGGGTCAGCGCGACGCGTTGCAGGGCTTGTGTCGCGGCGTTGAACGCCGCGCTGGCGCCCACCAGCGTTTGCGGCGGGTTGGCCCTGGCGCTGTGGCTCACCGGGTGCTCGGGCGTGGGCGCGAGCGTGGTGCTGGTGACGGCTTGGGACACATTCAGGTAGCGCAGGTCTTGCTCGACGTCACCCCATTGCTCGGCCGTCTTGCCGATCACCCGACAGCTGCGGTGGCCCATGCCACGGCATTCCACTTCGCGGAAAATCACCATTTGCCCGAACAGGCCACTGACGAAACCGATGGCATAGCCGGTTTCAGTCCAGCACACCGGGTCCTGGCCGATGCCGTAGGCGCGCACATGCTCATCGGCCTCGCAGGAGTGGTGCCAGAGGAACTCACCTTCATAGAACCCCGAATCGGCATCGAACTTGAAGTGCAGCGGCTCAACCTTGGTCATGCCCTCCAGGGTGTGCAGGTGTGTCCCGGCGCGAAACACCGCGGCGGCATCGGCCTGTGGCCAGCGCTCGCGTATCAACCGCGCATCCCGCGCGCCGGAGGCATAACCGGTGCGGGTGAACAGGCCGCGCGCCTGCTCCAGGCCCAGGCGCTCGATGACCTCCCCGCGCAGGGCGCCGAACGACGAACTGTGCAGCAACAACATGCGTTGATCGTTGAGCCAGATACGCCCGTCTTCGGGAGAAAAAAACAGGCAGTCGGTCAGTTCCGCCGGCGTGGGCGAGCTGCCGGCACTGAGTTGGCGGCTGTCGCCGCGCGGATGGAAGGCCGCATTGGCCACCCGGTCGTCGGGCAGCGCACTGGGGGGATTAGTCATTGTTATGCCCCTGCAAAGCGAGTGAACGATATGAGTAACTGCTCAGATAGTTATTAAACATAACCTTATCAATTGAACAAGTGGCAGGGCCCCGGTTCTTGCAGGCAACCGCTCGGTGGGGTGTGAGCGCAGCGCGGCGGGCCTCGACCCAGAGCCCTCGACGCGTTACGTCAGCAGCTTTGCGCGTAAGCGGCACAGCCTTTGCTCAAGGCTTGATGCGGCGTTTGCACCCTGTGCAGGCGATGACAATTACAAGAACTCGGAGTTGCCATGTCAGTGTCTGAAACCACTCACTTTCTACAGCGGGCCATTGCGTCCGAATGCCTGTTCAACGGCGATTGGATACCCGCCTCGGGGTCCGTGATCCCAGTGATCGAACCCGCCACCGGCGAACCCCTGATGCGCTGCGCCATGGCCACCCCGGCCGACATCGCCATCGCCTGCCGCAACGCGGCCCTGGCGCAGCCGGCATGGGCTGCATTCGGTCCACGGGAGCGCGCCGAGGTGTTTCGCAAGGCGGCGGACCTGGCTCAGCAGTCCTTCGCGGAACTGGCGCTGTATGTCGCGCGGGAAACCGGCGGCGCCTTGTTCAAGGGTGAACACGAAGTGCGCGAAGCGATAGTGCTGCTGCATCAGGCGGCGGGGCTGTTGTCCCAACCGCACGGGGTGGTGCTGCCCAGTGAAGCCGGGCGCCTGTCCTATGCGCGGCGTCAGCCCCATGGCGTGGTCGGGGTGATTTCGCCGTTCAATTTTCCGCTGATCCTGTCGCTGCGCTCGGTGGCGCCGGCGCTGGCGGCGGGCAATGCGGTGGTGCTCAAGCCCGACCCGCAGACGCCGGTCAGCGGTGGTTTTCTCATCGCCCGGCTGTTCGAGGAGGCGGGCTTGCCCAAGGGCCTGCTGCAGGTGTTGCCCGGCGCTGCGCCGGAGGGGGAGGCGCTGTGCCGCGATCCGAATGTGCGGATGATTGCGTTCACCGGATCCACCGCGGCGGGGCGCAAAGTCGCCGAAGTGGCGGGGCGACACCTGAAAAAAGTCGCGCTGGAACTGGGCGGCAAAAACCCGCTGATCATTCTCGAAGACGCCGACCTCGACCTGGCCGCGAGCAATGCCGCCTGGGGCGCCTGGATGCACCAGGGGCAGATCTGCATGGCGACCGGCTTGATTCTCGCCCACGAATCCATCGCCGAACGCCTCACGCGCAAGCTGGTGGACAAGGCCCGGGCGTTGACGGTGGGCAATGCCGCCCGCGGTGAGGCCGCGCTCGGCCCATTGATCAACCAACGGCAATTGCAGCGCGTACACGCAATCGTCAGCGACAGCCTGCAAGCGGGCGCGCGGTTGGAGGCGGGCGGCGAATATGACCGGTTGTTCTACCAGCCCACCGTGCTCAGTGGCGTGCGTCCGGGTATGCGCGCGTTTGAGGATGAAATCTTCGGCCCGGTGGCCACGGTGGTCAGCTTCGCCACGGACGAGGAGGCCATCGAACTGGCCAACCGCACCGAGTACGGCCTGTCGGCCGCCATCATCTCGCCGTCGGTCGGGCGCGCCATGGCCATCGGCGAGCGGCTTGACTGCGGCCTGCTGCATATCAACGACCAGACCGTGGCCGACGAATGCATCAACCCGTTCGGCGGGCGCGGCGCCTCCGGTAATGGCGGCAGCGTGGGCGGGCCGGCCGACTGGGACGAGTACAGCCAGTGGCAGTGGGTCACGCTGAAAAATACACCGCCTGCCTATCCGTTCTGAGCCCTGGCTCATCGGTTTGATCCACCCATGCCTATACAAAAACAAGAGGGCTTGAACATGAACCTGCAGAACAAAACCTTGATCGTCACTGGCGTCGCTTCCGGCATTGGCGCCGAGCTGGCGCGGCTTGCGCGCTTCCAGGGGGCCACGGTGATCGGCGTTGATCGCCATGCACCGCAACTGACCCTGGATAGCTTCGTCCAGGCTGACCTGGGCGACCCTGCCAGCATCGATGCGCTGGTGGCACGCCTGCCGGCGCGCATCGATGGGCTGTGCAACATTGCCGGCGTGCCCGGTACGGCGCCCTTGCAAGCGGTGGCCACGGTCAATTACCTGGGGCTGCGGCACCTGACTCAATCGCTGCTGCCACGCATGCCGGCGGGCGGCAGCATCGTCAATGTCGCCTCGGTCCTCGGCGCGCAATGGCCGCAACGGCTGGAGCGGCACAAGGCCCTGGCCGCGACGCCAAGCTTCGAGGCAGGGCAGCAGTGGCTGGCGGCCAACCCGGTGGAGCAGGACAACTGTTATCAGTACTTCAAGGAAGCGCTGATCGTGTGGAGCTTCCAGCAATCCCAGGGCTGGTTTCGCGATCACTCGGTACGCATCAACTGCGTCGCGCCGGGGCCGGTGTTTACCCCGATTCTCGGCGATTTCGTCAGCATGCTCGGGCCGGAGCGGGTGGCCGCAGACAGCCAGCGCATGACCCGGCCAGCCCTGGCCGATGAGGTGGCGGCGGTGATTGCCTTCCTCTGCTCGGACGCTGCGCGCTGGGTCAACGGGGTCAATCTGCCGGTGGATGGTGGCTTGGCCGCGACCTACGTGTAGCGCTTGCAACGGCGCTAAACCCCGGCGCGGCGCCTTCGCGCCGGGGGTCTTGAACAACAACAAAAATACAGGACATCCAAGATGCTCAAGCCTATCTTGCGGACGGTTGCGGCCATGCCTTTTGTCGCACTGTCATCGATTGCACACGCTTACGACCTGCCCGGGCTCAACCTCGGCAGCACCAGTTTCTACGACGGCTCACCGGCCCCGGCCGGCCCTGGCTGGTACCTGGAGGAATACCTGACGTACTCCCGAGCCAGCCGCTTCAATGACGCCAACGGTCACAAGCTGGCGTTGCCCAAGCAGGACCTGGACGTGGTGGCGCCCACCACGCAGATCATCTACCTCGGGCAACCCCTGGCCAATGGTGCGATGCCGGGACTCACCCTGATCAACACCTCCCTGGTCCACGCAGATGTCGACGATGGCTTGAACAATGCGGCGCTGAGTTCTCGCGCCGGGTTTGGTGATGTGACTGTGGGGCCCTTCCTGCAACTGCCGACCCTGAGCCGCGCGGATGGCAGCCCGTTGTTGACCCAACGTGTCGAAGCCGATATCTCGGTGCCGGTGGGGGCCTATGACCGCAAGCGCTCGATCAACCCAGGCAGCAACTTCTGGTCATTCAACCCGTATTACGCGGCAACGTACTGGTTCAGCCCGAAGTGGTCGGCGAGCGGGCGTTTCATGTACCTGTGGAATGGCAAGAATGATGAGCCGCAGGCCGGCTTTGGGGATGTTTCCGATACCCAGGCCGGCCAGGCGTTGCATGCCAACCTGACCGTGCAATATGCCTTGAGCCAGCAACTGAGCGTGGGGGTGAACGGCTACTGGTTGAAGCAGATCACCGACACCCAGGTGGACGGGCACGCCGTGAGCGGGCGCCGGGAGAAGGTCTGGGCCATGGGCCCAGGCCTGTTATACGCCTTCAACAAGGAGAACGTGCTATCGGTGAACGCCTACTTTGAACAGCAGGCTGAGAACCGCACCGAGGGCAACAAACTGGTGCTCAATTGGCTGCACAAGTTCTAGGCTTTGGTGTGCCCGGCCGCTTCCGGGGTGGACAGGTTCAGTGGCGCCTTACGCACCATGACGGTGATGATAGCCAGCGCCGCGATCGCCAACCCGGGGGAGGTCGCCAGCAGGACGCCTGTGGTGCCCGCACCTGCGGCGAGCAGTTGTCCCGCCGCCAGCGGTCCGGCCACCGAGCCCAGCCGGCCGATGGCCACGGCCGCACCGACGCCGGTGGCGCGCACCGCCGTTGGATAGGAGGGCGGTGCCGATGCATAGAGCACCAACTGCGCGGCCATGACGAACAAGCCCGCGGCGAAACCGGCGATGGCCATGGGCACGATGCCCACCGACAGCCCGACCCCGGCCAGGGCCGCGAGCAGCCCGGCATACACGAACAGCACCACTCTGAGGGCATTGCAGCGGTCCAGCAGGACACCGCCGAGCAGCGAGCCAAGGGCGCCGCCGATGTTGAACAGCATCTGCACCATGCCCGCCTGGGGTTTGCTGAAGCCTTGTTCGAGCAACAACGACGGCAGCCAGTTGAGCAGCATGTACATCACAGTCAGGGTGAAGAAGTAGCTGAGCCACAAGGCCAGCGTGGTGCCTGCGCGCCCTTCGCCGAACAGCGCCTGGCGAGTGGAGGGGCGGGCACTGAGGGTATTGTCGAGCTGTTGGCGAAAGGCGTTGGACTCGGGCAGCAGCAGGATCATCAACGGCACGGCCAGCAAGGGCGCCAGGCCGCCGATGATAAAGGTGGTCTGCCAGTGTTCACTGGAAAACATCGCCACCACCGCCGCCAATGCGCCGCCCAACGGCACGCCGCAGTACATCACACTGATGGCGGTGCCCCGGCTGCGTTCGCTGACCGCTTCGGCGCACAGCGCGATCAGGTTGGGCAGCGCGGCACCCAGCCCGAGGCCGGTCAGAAAGCGCACCAACAGCAGGCTCGAGTAGCTTTCGACAAACGCGGTGCAAAGCGAGAACAGCCCGAACAGCAGCACGGCGATCACCAGGATTTTCTTGCGCCCGATTCGGTCGGCGACCCAGCCACCGAAAAACGCCCCCGGCAGCAGGCCAATGATCCCGACGCTGAACACCCAACCGAGCATCTTCGGGTCCAGGGCAAAACTCTGGCGCAACCCCGCGGCGGCGGTTCCGGCGGCTTGCAGATCGAACCCTTCGATCAGCGCAACGATAAAGCACAACGCGATAGTCAGCGTCGAACGACGCGATGGACTGTCCATGGGCAAACCTCATTGTTGTTGTTTTTGTTGTGGTGGCGAGCGCAAGTGGCTGCTGCTGATTAAGATAACAAAGATAACTAAAAAATGAATGGCGTATTAAAAATGCTAAAAACAGTAAATAAGTGCTTTAAATTCATGATGTTGTGATGCGTGTCAGTGTTCATCATAAAAATAGATAGCTTTATTAATGTTCGATTATCGGTCAGTTGCTGTTGACGAGTGCCGTCGGCTGTTTCCATTCTCTATTGGCGAAGCCGAACGGGCCGAGCGTGTGCCACCCCCAAAAACAACAACAAAAAATGGACAACGAACATGCCAAAACTCCCGATGGAGGACGCCGTTGCAGTGGCGTCCGTCTCCTGTGTGTCGAACCGCAAGCCAGGCCTGGTTATGGCGTTGCTGGCCTTGAGCGTGTTGCCCTCCCAGCTGTGGGCGGCCGGCTTTATCGACGACAGCCACGGCACCTTGACCCTGCGCAATTACTATCTGGATCGCGACTACAAGGACGACGGTGCAAAGACCGCTGCGCGAGAATGGGCCCAGGCGTTCATCCTCAACCTGGAATCGGGGTACACCCCGGGCCCGCTGGGCTTTGGCCTGGATGTGCGCGGGTTGATGGGGGTCAAGCTCGATTCTTCGCCGGACCGCAGCGGCACCGAGTTGTTGCCGGTGTCGGCCAGCGACAAGCGTGCCGCCGATGAGTACTCGCGCCTGGCGCCGACCGCCAAGATGCGGTTTGCCCAAACCACCGTGAAGACCGGTGACGTGTCGATCTTCCTGCCGTTCGCCTTTGCCAGCCCGTCGCGCCTGCTGCCGCAAACCTTTCGCGGCACCACCTTGAGCTCCAAGGATATCGACGGCCTGACCTTCAATACCGGCTATATCGACCGCATCAACAAACGCGACTCCACCAGCTACCAGGCCATGACCATCGCCTCGCCCAACCGGCGTTTCAACGCCACCGCCACCACTTCGCACCTGGCTTACGTCGGCGGTGACTACCAGGTCAACAAAGACCTCAGCCTGCGCGCCTATCACTCGCAGATAGCCGACCTCTACCAGCAGGACACCCTGGCGTTGCTGCACAATCTGCCCGTGGGCGATGGCGTGCTCACCAGCGACTTGCGCAGTTTCTTCAGTCGCGAGGACGGCAGCGCCAAGGCGGGGAACGTGGATAACCGCAACCTCTCGGCGTTGTTTGGCTACCGCCTGGGCGGTCACAAATTCAGCCTGGGCTACATGCATTCCAGTGGGGAGACGGCCACGCCCTATATCTCCGGGACGGAGCTGATGGGCATGAGCGAACTGACCATGAGTTCGGACTTTCTCAACGCCAAGGAGCGCACCTGGCAGGCGATCTATGACTATGACTTCGCGGCTTCCGGTTTACCGGGCCTGAAGGGCCGGCTGCGTTACGTGCGCGGCGATAACATCGAGCTGGCGGCATTCAACGCCGAGGATCGCAAGGAGCGCGAGTTCCAGATGGAGCTGGGCTACGTGATCCAGAGCGGCCCGCTGAAGAATGTCGGGCTGCTGGCGCGCAAGTCGATCTATCGCAATGACTTCCCGGCTGGCGCGGCATTTCGCGATGAAAACCAGACCCGTTTCCTGGTGCTCTACACCGTGGCGCTCTGGTAAGCCGTCAGTCCTGATACACCTTCTTCAGCAAGCGCAGCAGCTCTGCACGTTCCTCACCGTCCAGGGCTGCGGTGGAGTCCAGGTCACTCTGGACGGCGATCTCTTTGAGCGCCTTGAGCAGGGTTTCGCCGGTCTTGCTGAGGAAGATCCCATAGGAGCGCTTGTCTGGTTTGCAGCGCACACGCACGGCGAGGGCGCGGCTTTCCAGCTTGTTCAGCAACGGCACCACCTGGGGCGGCTCAATCGCCAGCGCGCGAGCCAGGTCGGTCTGCATCAGGCCGGGATTCTGCTCGATGATCGCCAGGGCCGAGAACTGAGCGGGGCGCAGGTCGTGCTCGGCAAGCCGACCGATCAGGTTCTGGAACAGCTTGAGCTGCGCACGCCGTATGGCGTAGCCGATCAGGTCGTCCAGGGCCGAATCCAGCGGCGCACGCCCCTCGGTGGTGTCGGGCAGGGCCAGGTTGGCGTCGGCGATGTTGGAAGGCTTGGCCATTGACAGTGCAATCCTCAGAAGGTGGAGGTTAAGAAAGCTATCTAGTTTGCCGAGGTTCGCGAGCCATGGCTATGCCGGCTTTTCATAACGCCCGAGCGGCTTAGGTTTTACAAGGGGAAAATATTGGTTATTAAGGTTAATAGTTAATTGACATAACTATATTTGCAGTTTAATTTCGAATCATCTTCCAACCAAGAACAAGAGCGTACCGTCATGAGCAATTACGAAGGCCGTTGGACCACCGTCAAGGTTGAAATCGAGGAAGGCATTGCCTGGGTCATTCTCAATCGCCCGGAAAAACGCAACGCCATGAGCCCGACCCTGAACCGCGAAATGATCGACGTCCTGGAAACCCTGGAGCAGGACCCCGACGCCGGCGTGCTGGTACTGACCGGTGCCGGTGAAGCCTGGACCGCCGGCATGGACCTCAAGGAATACTTTCGCGAAGTGGATGCCGGCCCGGAAATCCTCCAGGAGAAAATCCGCCGCGAAGCCTCGCAATGGCAATGGAAACTGCTGCGCATGTACGCCAAGCCCACCATCGCCATGGTCAATGGCTGGTGCTTCGGCGGCGGCTTCAGCCCATTGGTGGCGTGCGACCTGGCGATCTGCGCCGACGAAGCCACCTTCGGCCTCTCGGAAATCAACTGGGGCATCCCACCGGGCAACCTGGTGAGCAAGGCCATGGCCGACACCGTGGGCCATCGTCAATCGCTGTACTACATCATGACCGGCAAGACCTTCGGCGGGCAGAAGGCCGCCGAGATGGGCCTGGTCAACGAAAGCGTACCGCTGGCGCAACTGCGCGAAGTGACCATCGAACTGGCGCGCAACCTGCTGGAGAAAAACCCGGTGGTGCTGCGGGCGGCCAAGCATGGCTTCAAGCGTTGCCGCGAACTGACCTGGGAGCAGAACGAGGATTACCTCTACGCCAAGCTCGATCAGTCGCGCCTGCTCGACACCGAAGGCGGCCGCGAGCAGGGCATGAAGCAGTTCCTCGACGACAAGAGCATCAAGCCCGGCCTGCAGACGTACAAACGCTGAGGCTGGCCGGCGAATGGCGGGCGCATCCCGCTGTTCGCCGCCTCACCCTGGCGCTACTGTGACATCGCTTGAATGCATTCCCCATAAAGACAATAAAGAGGAATCACCATGCTGGACGTGCCCCTGTTGATCGGCGGCCGGTCGTGCCCCGCCCGTGACGGTCGAACCTTCGAGCGTCGCAACCCGGTGACCGGTGAAGTGGTTTCGCGGGTTGCCGCCGCGACCCTGGACGATGCCGACGCCGCCGTGGCCGCAGCCCAGGCGGCGTTCCCCGGCTGGGCCGCGCTGGCGCCGAACGAACGCCGCACCCGGTTGCTCAAGGCGGCCGAGCACTTGCAGGCGCGCAGCGCCGAATTCATTGCCGCCGCTGGCGAAACCGGCGCCATGGCCAACTGGTATGGCTTCAACGTGCGCCTGGCGGCCAACATGCTGCGTGAAGCGGCGTCGATGACCACCCAGATCACCGGTGAAGTGATTCCCTCCGATGTCCCCGGCAGTTTCGCCATGGCTCTGCGTCAGCCGTGCGGCGTGGTGCTGGGGATTGCGCCGTGGAATGCCCCGGTCATCCTCGCCACGCGCGCTATCGCCATGCCGCTGGCCTGCGGCAATACCGTGGTGCTCAAGGCTTCGGAGTTAAGCCCGGCAGTGCATCGCCTGATTGGCCAGGTCTTGCAGGATGCCGGGCTGGGCGATGGCGTGGTCAACGTCATCAGCAACGCACCGGCCGATGCCGCCGCGATTGTCGAACGGCTGATCGCCAACCCGGCGGTGCGCCGGGTCAACTTCACCGGCTCGACCCATGTCGGGCGGATTGTCGGCGAACTCTCGGCGCGTCACCTCAAGCCTGCCTTGCTGGAGTTGGGCGGCAAGGCGCCGCTCCTGGTGCTCGACGACGCCGACCTGGATGCGGCGGTTGCCGCGGCAGCGTTTGGTGCCTACTTCAACCAGGGGCAGATTTGCATGTCCACTGAGCGCCTGATTGTCGATGCCAAGGTCGCCGATGCGTTTATCGCCAAGCTGACCGCCAAGGTCGCCAGCCTGCGCGCCGGTGACCCCGCGGCGGCGGATTCGGTCTTGGGTTCCCTGGTGGATGCCAGCGCCGGCACACGCATCAAGGCCCTGATCGACGATGCGCTGGACAAGGGCGCGCGGCTGGTCGCGGGCGGCCAGTTGGAGGGCAGCATCCTGCAGCCGACCCTGATCGATGGCGTCACCGAGAACATGCGCTTGTACCGCGAAGAATCCTTCGGCCCGGTGGCGGTGTTGCTGCGCGGTGACGGTGATGAAGCACTGCTGCGCCTGGCCAACGACTCCGAGTTCGGCCTGTCGGCGGCGATCTTCAGCCGCGACACCGGGCGTGCGCTGGCGCTGGCGCAGCGGGTGGAGTCGGGCATTTGCCACATCAACGGGCCGACCGTGCATGACGAGGCGCAGATGCCCTTTGGCGGGGTCAAGTCCAGCGGTTACGGCAGCTTTGGCGGCAAGGCGTCGATTGAACACTTCACGCAATTGCGCTGGGTGACCTTGCAGAACGGGCCGCGGCATTACCCGATCTGAGCAGGCGTCGCGACATAACAATAACAAGGCGGCTGTGATCCGCCTTGCTGGAGGACACCCTTGTGAGTTCCGAATTCAGACCGCAACCCCAGCCCGCACCGCGCTACCGCGAGGTCTCCATCGGCCACGCCCCGGTGGCGGTCACTGAAGAGCAGGGCGTGCTGCATATGCGTTCCCTGGAGCCATTGGCCGAGTTGCCGGCACGCTTGCTCGATCGTCTGGTGCATTGGGCCCGGGTGCGTCCCGAGCAGACCTTCATTGCCGCACGCCAGGCCGATGGTGACTGGCGTCGCGTCAGCTACGCGCAGATGCTTGAGAGCGTGCGGGCGATTGCCCAGGCCTTGCTGAGTTACGGCCTGTCGGCAGACAAGCCGCTGGCGTTGCTGTCGGGCAACGACATCGAGCATCTGCAACTGGCCCTCGGCGCGATGTACGCCGGTATCCCTTACTGCCCGGTGTCGCCGGCGTATTCGTTGTTGTCCCAGGACTTCGCCAAGCTGCGGCATG
Organism: Pseudomonas sp. Y39-6; assembly: GCF_023651955.1. Classification (NCBI taxonomy): domain Bacteria; kingdom Pseudomonadati; phylum Pseudomonadota; class Gammaproteobacteria; order Pseudomonadales; family Pseudomonadaceae; genus Pseudomonas; species Pseudomonas sp. Y39-6. The sequence continues at coordinate 2,674,173 of NZ_CP069594.1, forward strand.
TATGCGACCTGCTGCAGCCGGGGCTGGTGTTCGTCAGCGATGCGGCGGCCTACCAGCGCGCGATCGACGCGGTATTGCCGGCCGAGACGCCGCTGATCTGCGTGCGCGGCCATGTGCCGGGACGCACCCAGGTCAGCTTCGCGAGCCTGCTGCAAACCCCGGGCGGCAGTGCGGCCGATCAGGCGTTCAATGCCACCGGCCCGGACAGCATCGCCAAGTTTCTTTTCACCTCGGGCTCGACCAAATTGCCCAAGGCGGTGATCACCACGCAACGCATGCTCTGCGCCAACCAGCAGATGCTGTTGCAGACGTTTCCGGTGTTCGGCGAAGAGCCGCCGGTGCTGGTGGACTGGTTGCCGTGGAATCACACCTTCGGCGGCAGCCACAACGTCGGCATCGTGCTCTACAACGGCGGCACCTTTTACCTCGACGCTGGCAAGCCCACGGCCCAGGGGTTTGCCGAGACCCTGCGCAACCTCAAGGAGGTGTCGCCCACGGCCTATCTGACGGTGCCCAAGGGTTGGGAAGAGTTGGTCAGCGCCCTGGAGCAGGATGCCGAGTTGCGCGAGTGCTTTTTTGCGCGAATGAAATTGTTTTTCTTCGCCGCCGCGGGCCTGTCGCAAAGTGTCTGGGACCGCCTCGACCGGGTGGCCGAACAGCACTGCGGAGAACGCATCCGCATGATGGCCGGGCTGGGCATGACCGAAGCCGCGCCATCCTGCACCTTCACCACCGGGCCGTTGTCCATGGCCGGCTATATCGGTTTGCCCGCGCCGGGCTGCGAGGTGCGCCTGGTGCCGGTGGACGGCAAGTTCGAAGGGCGCTTTCGCGGGCCGCACATCATGCCGGGGTACTGGCGGGCGCCGGAACAAACCGCCGAGGTGTTCGACCCGCACGGCTTCTATTGTTCGGGGGACGCGATCAAGCTCGCCGACCCGAATCGGCCGCAACTGGGGCTGATGTTCGACGGGCGCATCGCCGAGGATTTCAAACTGTCCTCCGGGGTGTTTGTCAGCGTCGGGCCGTTGCGTAATCGCGCGGTGCTGGAAGGCTCGCCGTATGTGCAGGACCTGGTGATTGCCGCGCCGGACCGCGAATGCCTGGGCGCCCTGGTCTTCCCCAGGCTCTACGAATGCCGCCGGCTGGCGGGCTTGAACGCCGACGCGAGCGACGCCGACGTACTCGCCAGCGCGCCGGTGCGCCGGTGGTTCGGCGACTGGTTGCAGCGCCTCAATCGCGACGCCACCGGCAATGCCAGCCGTTTGGAATGGATTGCCTTGCTCGACGAGCCGGCGTCTATCGACCGTGGGGAAATTACCGACAAGGGGTCGATCAACCAGCGTGCGGTACTGCAATGGCGCGCGGCCAAGGTCGAGGCGCTGTATCGCGGTGAAGATGCTGCGATCCTGCGTGCCGAGCCCAAGCCTTGAGCGGCGTGGGGCAGTATTCGGCGTTTGCCGACGTGGCGATTTACGAGGCGCTACGCACGCCGTGGGTCGACCTCGGTGGCGCCTTGTCCCTGGTCTCGCCCATCGACCTAGGGATCAAGGTCGGCCGTGAAGTCCTGGCCCGTGCCGGTATCGACCCGCTGGCGGTGGACAGCGTGCTGGCCGGCTCCATGGCCCAGGCCAGCTTCGATGCCTATTTGCTGCCGCGGCATGTCGGGTTGTACAGCGGCGTGGCGCAATCGGTCCCGGCGCTGGGGGTGCAGCGCATCTGCGCCACGGGTTTCGAGCTGTTGCGCCAGGCCGCTGAGCAACTGCGCGACGAGGTGCAACTGGCCTTGTGCGTGGCCAGTGAGTCGATGTCCCGCAACCCGATTGCGGCCTACACCCACCGGGATGGGTTTCGTCTCGGTGGCGAAGTGCAATTCAAGGATTTTCTCTGGGAAGCCCTATACGACCCGGCCCCGGGGCTGGACATGATCGCCACCGCCGACCACCTGGCGCGCCGCCATGGCCTGAGCCGCGAGGCCGTGGACCGTTACGCCTGCGCGAGCCATCAGCGTGCGTTGCAGGCGCAGCGTGACGGCGCGTGGGCTGAAGAGATCGTGACGGTCGATAACCAAGTGTTCGAGCTGGAGGGGTATCAGCCGCGTGGCATCAGCCTGGCGCGCCGCGCCGCTGCCGTCACCCAGGACAGCCACCCACGGCCCACCGACCTTGCGGCCCTGGCACGCTTGCGCGCCGTGCATGCCAATGGCGTGCAAACCGCTGGCAACAGCTGCGCGGTGGTCGATGGTGCGGCGGCAGCCCTGGTCGGGCGCGCCTCGGCCTGCCCGCGTGTGCCCCTGGCCCGGCTGCTGGCCAGCGCGGTGGTCGGTGTGGCGCCGGAGTTCATGGGCATCGGTCCGGCGCCGGCGATCCGCTTGCTGCTGCATCGCAGCGGGTTGAGCCTGGATGACATCGGCCGTTTCGAGATCAACGAAGCGCAGGCGGCCCAGGTATTGGCGGTGGCCCAGGAACTGGAGCTGGACAGCACCCGGCTCAACGTCCAGGGCGGTTCGCTGGCGGTGGGGCATCCACTGGCCGCCACCGGCCTGCGCTTGGTCATGACGCTGGCCGGGCAATTACGCCGGCACAACCTGCGCTACGGGATTGCCGCTGCGTGCGTCGGCGGTGGGCAGGGCATGGCGTTGTTGATCGAGAACCCGGCCTATCGCGGTTGAGCGTTCAACGGTGTAACTCCTTTTTATTCGATGAGGTTTGCCATGTGGAGCTATCAGGCGCCGCTGCGCGATATGCAATTTGTGCTTGAACATTGGCTGCAAGCCCCCCAGGCGTGGAGCCATGTTCCGGCGTTCGAAGCGTTGGACATGTCTCTCGCCGTTCAAGTGTTGGAGGAAGCGGCGCGCTTCAGCCAGGGGGTGCTGGCGCCCCTGAACAGTAGCGGCGATCGTCAAGGCTGTCGCTGGAACGCCGGCCAGGTCAGCACGCCGGACGGTTTCGCCGAGGCCTATCGCGCCTATGTCGACGGTGGCTGGCCGGCCTTGGCGTGCGCTGAAGGGCAGGGCGGCCAGGGGTTGCCGCAACTGCTCGACGCGGCGCTGCAAGAGATGCTCTACGCCTGCAACCACGCGTGGGCCATGTACACCGGGATCGCCCACGGCGCCTACCTCTGCCTCAAGACCCACGCCGCGCCCTGGTTGCAGGCGCGTTACTTGCCCGAGATCATCAGTGGGCATGCCTTGCCCACCATGTGCCTGACCGAGCCCCAGGCCGGCAGCGATGTCGGGTTGCTGCGCTGTCGCGCGACCCCCGAGGGCGATGGCCGTTATCGCCTGCAGGGCAACAAGTTGTTTATCTCCGGCGGCGAGCACGACCTCACGCCCAATATCCTGCACCTGGTACTGGCGCGCCTGCCCGATGCGCCGCCGGGCAGTCGCGGCCTTTCACTGTTCCTGGTGCCCAAGCGACTGGACGACGGCCAGGCCAACGCTGTGCATTGCGACGGCATTGAACACAAGATGGGCATCAAGGGCAGCGCCACGTGCTCGCTGGTGTTCGACGGCGCCCTAGGCTGGCTGATCGGCGATGCCAACCGCGGCCTGGCGGCGATGTTCGTGATGATGAACTCGGCGCGCCTGCATGTCGGCCTGCAAGGCCTGGGGCATGTCGAGGCGGCTTGGCAGAACGCTGCGCAGTACGCCGCCGAGCGCGTGCAAATGCGTGCGCCGTCGAGGCCGCAAGGGGTATCGGCCCAAGCGGCTGACCCTATCCGTTATCACCCGGCGATGCGCCGCGTGTTGCTGGAGTTGCGCACGGCCAGCGAGGGGATGCGGGCCATCGGTTATTGGGCCGCGCATTTGCTCGATCAGGCCGAGCATGACCCGGACCCGCAAGCACGAGCGTGCGCCGGTCAACTGGCGCAGTTGCTGACGCCGATCATCAAGGCGTTTTTCACCGAGCAGGGTTTCCGTCAGGCGAGCAATGCCTTGCAGGTCTTCGGCGGTTACGGCTACGTCGCCGAGTTCGCCATCGAGCAAACGCTGCGCGACAGTCGCATCGCGATGATCTATGAGGGCAGCAACGAGATCCAGGCCAATGACCTGCTGCTGCGCAAGGTGCTGGGCGACGAGGGGCGGGCCTTCGACTTGCTGCTGGCAGTGCTGCGCACCGAGGCCGGGCAGGGCGGCCAATGCGCCGCGTGTGCAGGTTTCGCCGACGCGCTGGGCAGCCTGTGTGACGCGCTGGCCCGTGTGGTCGAGGCCATACGTGAACGGGCGCTGGAAGACAGCGAGTACCCCTATCGGGCCGCGCCGGACTTTCTCCAGTTATGCGGCGTGGCCCTGCTGGCCCTGGCATGGGCGCGGGCCGCTCGGGTTTCCCGGGCATTGCCCGAGGACGATCCGTTGCGCGCCGCCAAGCTGCAAAGCGCCGGGTTCTTTTTCGATTACCTGCCGTCCCGGTTGGCGCAGCACCTGGGCGCGATAGACGCGGCACGCGCGGCGTTGGCGTTCGTCTGACGCGGTCGGATGCTTACGGTACTACTTGCGGTACTACTAGCGGTACTATGGCGACCCACGTTTTCTGGAAGTTGCCTGGATGAGTAAACCCGGTCAATTGGTGCTGGTTGCACTGCGCAAGATGATCGCCAGCGGCGAGTTGGCGGCGGGCGAGCGGCTGATGGAGATTCCCACGGCGCAACTGTTCGGTGTGTCACGCATGCCCGTGCGTATGGCGTTCCGTACCCTCGAGCAGGAAGGGCTGCTGGTGCCGTTTGGCGGGCGTGGGTATCAGGTGCGTTCGGTCAGCCCGGATGACATTGCCGGCGCCGTCGAAGTGCGTGGCGTGCTCGAGGGCCTGGCTGCGCGTCAAACCGCCGAGCGCGGGTTGTCCGACGTGGCGCGTGCCACCCTCGAGCGCTGCCTGGTGGAAGGCGATCAACTGTTCGACAAAGGGTACGTGACCGAGGACGACCTTGAGGTCTATCACGACCTGAACATGCGCTTTCACCGCGTCATTGTGGAAGGCAGCCACAACCCGGCGATCGCCGACGCACTGGCACGCAATGATCACCTGCCGTTCGCATCGGTCACCGCGCTGGCGGTGGATCGCGACGACATGGTCCGCGAATACCGGCGTTTCAACTATGCCCACATGCAACATCACTCGGTCTTCGATGCCCTGGTCAATCGCCAGGGCGCGCGGGCCGAAGCGATCATGCGCGAGCACGCCAACGCGACCTTGCGCTATGCCGAGATCTTCGGTTCCGCGACCGCCAACGCGCGGATGAAGGTCATTTTGCCCACGGCGTGACGCCTTTCAGAGATCGAGCACCAGCAGCGGGGTTTTCGCGCGCGAGCAGCAGGGGGTGAACTGGTCGTTCAGCGCTTGTTCCTGCTCGGTGAGGAACAGGTCGCGGTGCTCCGGTATGCCTTCGAGCACGCGGGTCAGGCAGGTTCCGCAAATCCCTTGTTCGCACGACACGGCAATCTCGATACCGTGGCTTTCCAGGACCTGGACCACGCTCCGGTCGGCGGGTACGTCGAAGACCTGGCCGCTGCTGGCGAGCTTCACCGAAAACCCTGCGTCGAGGCTGCTGTCCAGCGGCGCCGCAGCGAAGTATTCGCGGTGCAGGCATTCCTCCTGCCAGCCCTGGGCCCGAGCGCTGTCGAGCACATGCTGCATGAAACCGCCGGGGCCGCACACATACAGGTGGACGTTGGCGTCGGGCGCCGCCAGCACCTGGGCGGTGTTCATTGCCGTATGGGGCTGCTCGTCGAAATGCAGGAACACGCGTTCGGCGAACGATGAGTCCTTGAGGCGTTGCACAAAGGCGGCGCGTTCACTGGCGCGGGCGCAATAATGCAGTTCGAAGTCAGCTCCGACATGGGCCAGGCGCTCGGCCATGCACAGGATCGGGGTGATGCCGATGCCGCCGGCGAACAGCAGGCTGCGTCGGGCTTCGTGCGCCAGCGGGAACAGGTTGCGCGGTTCGCTGATCTGCAGGCGGGCGCCCTTCTGTATGTGTTCGTGCAGGCAACGGGAGCCGCCACGGGAGGCCGGGTCGTTGAGCACGCCGATCAGGTAGCGATGCCGTTCTTCCGGGTGATTGCACAGGGAATATTGACGGACCACGCCGTCGGGCAGGTGCACGTCGATATGCGCGCCAGCGCTGAAGGCCGGCAGCGCCTGGCCATCGACGCGGGCCAATTCAAAGCTGCAAATGTCCTGGGCTTCGTTGTTGCGGGATACCACCACCACATCGATCATGTTCAGTCCTCGTAGCGTTAGCGCGCGGTTCAGGCGCGGGTCGTGGTGATCAGTTGCGGTGCGAGGGCGCGCTCCTTGGCGATCAGCCGTTCGAGGACCTTGCGTGACTGCACGCCACCGGCATCGATATTGAGCTTGAGCAGATTGCGCGTCGGGTGGGCCAGCAGGTTCTGTTGCTGGCGTTCAAGCATCTCCAGGTCTTCGCTGAAAATCTTGCCCTGGCCTTCGCGAATGCTGGCGGTCAGTGCCTGGTCCTGAGGGTTGAAGTTGCGCGCCATGCCCCAGAAGTACCAGATCGATGTCTCGGTTTGCGGGGTGATGAAGTCCACCACGATGCTCGCGGCCTTGTGCTCGGGCGCGGCGTGGTAGCCGCCCTTGCCGGCGTGGGCCACGCCGACTTCGATCAGCACATGGCTGGGCGGGGTGAAGCGGCAGATCTGCCAGCGGTCCACCGGCACGTCATCGGCGAGGTTATTGCCACGCAGGGCCATGCGCCAGAACGGCGGGGCCATGATGTTTTCCATGTGGCGGGCGGTGACGACTTCATCGCCTTCGACCGTGGTCACGGGCGGCGCTTCGTCGATTTCCTTCTGGCCGATGCTGGAGGCGTGGACGTAGGTTTCGTGGGTCAGGTCCATCAGGTTGTCGATCATCAGGCGGTAGTCGCACTGGATGTCAAACAGACCGCCGCCATAGGCCCACTGGTCGCTCACGGCCCATTCCAAGTGGTGGATCAACGCCGGGTCGGCCAGGGCCTGATCGCCGGGCCACACCCAGATGAAACCGTAGCGTTCCACCGCGGCGAAGGTCTTGTTGCAGGGAAACCCGCGCACCCGCTGCCCGGGCATTTCGACGGTCTTGCCGTCGTCCCCCATGACCAGGCCATGGTAGCCGCAGACCAGCTTGCCGTTCTCCACATAGCCCAACGAGAGCGGCGCGCCGCGGTGCGGACAGAAGTCCTCGACAGCCACGACGGCGCCTTCCAGCCCGCGATAAAACACCATTTTTTCCCCGCATATCTGCCGACCCAGCGGCTTTTGCGCGATTTCATCGGGGGTGCAGGCGACATACCACGTGTTCTTGGGGTACATGGTGACTCTCCAGGCGAGTGATTGTTCTTATTTAATGGATCCATTAAATGAAGTGCGTCACTTGGAGTCAACCTGTGGTTCGGCAATGTCGAGATTTATTTGGGCGATTATCGATCACTTTTTATTTACTGGATCCATAATGCGCGCTTGCCTGGCTGCCACGCCGTGCGGCCCGAGCACCTCGCCGCTCACGCTGGACAACGCCGGCGTGACGGCGCGGAGCGTTTGCAGGGCCCTGGGCGCAGGCTTACTCGGTGTTTGTCGCCATCAGAAAGTTGCGTACTTCACCGGTGATATGGCTTTTGCTGCCTTGTTCGAGGATGCCGACCGTTCGCTGCTCCACCGCACCCGGTAACGCCAAGACACGCAGCTGTGGGTCGTGTTGCCAGTCGAAGTTTCTGAGCAGCGGAATAATCGCGATGCCGACGCGTTGTCGGACTAGTTCCGCGATGCCGATGATTGAGTTCAGTTCAAGGATCTGCTTGGGCTCGATCGCTTCCCGTCGGAAAAAACGCTCCACTTTTCGGCCCACGGCGGTGGTTCTGTCATAGCGAATGAACGGCTGTGTCCTGAGCAGTTCAATGGCATCGTCGGTGCCCTGCGAGTGGGTTGCGCTGACCAACAACACCAACGGTTCTTCGTACAACCTTGTCCAGCTCAAGCCTTTGAAGTCCTGGCGTGTGGCCTCGATCAAGAGCGCGGCATCCAGTTCTCCGGTGAGAACCCGGTGCGCCAGTTCGTCCGAGCGCGCGGTCACCAGGGTGACGGACACCTTGGGATAAACCTCCTTGAGCCTGACCAGGCAGTTGGCGAGCAAGCCCATTGCCGAGGTGATCCCGCCGATCGTCACATCGCCTTCCATCGTGAGGTCAGTATCGTCGCCGGCGACCATGGCCGCGTAATCGTCGACCAGCTTCTTGGCTTTGGGCAGCAACAGCAGGCCTTCACGGTTGAGCTTGACCTGACGCTGGCTGCGATCGAACAGAGGGCGCCGGATCTCATCCTCGAGCGCACGCATTTGTTGCCCGACGGCGGCATTGGTCAGGGACACTCGATCTGCCGCGGCAGCAAAACTGCCGTATTGCGCGACGGCAATGAAGGTTTTCAGAAAACGGATGGTACTCATTGGGTGTTTCCGACGGGTTCAGTTCCAGGGATGGTAAAGGGTTTGTTTATATTGGATAAAGGTAATTTAGATTTTCTTTCGTCTGGCGCGGCAGAATACTGGACGCTGTTCTGGAAGCAGCGATGACCCTATGAAAAGCCAGTCGAATGAAGCAATCAATCCCGCCGCCGATGCAGTGGCGAGCCAAGCCGCCAAGAGTGTTTATCACCTCGGTGCCACGACGGTGTACTCGCACACTGCCGATAGCCGTTTTGCCTACACGCTGTATGTACCCGCCTCGATTGAGGACCCTGAGCGCCCGGTCGACCTCGTGGTGTCGTTGCACGGCTCAACCCGGGCCATGGAAATCTACCGCAATGGCTTCGCCGAATTTGGTCGTTGGAACGATTGTGTGATTCTGTCGCCACTGTTTCCGGTGGGGGTGCTGGGAGATGGCAACGGCGACGGTTACAAGCAATTGGTGGAAGGCGATATCCGTTACGACCAAGTCCTGCTGGACATGGTCGCCAGCGTCGGCCAGAAGTACAACCGCCGCTTCGATACGTTCGCCCTGTTTGGTTACTCCGGTGGCGGACAGTTCAGCCACCGGTTTTGTTACCTGCACCCCGAGAAGCTGTGGGCCGCCTCGATCGGTGCGCCAGGCTCGGTGACCTTGCTGGACCCCAAGCAGAATTGGTGGGTCGGTGTGCGCGACTTCGAGACCCGGTTTGCCAAGCCACTGGACCTCGACGCCCTGCGTCAGGTGCCGATTCATATGGTGGTGGGCGAGGCCGACCTCGAAACCTGGGAAATCACTCACCGCGAAGGCGGCAAACATTACATGCCCGGCGCCAATAGCGCCGGTTGCACGCGGCCTGAACGGCTGGCGGCACTCAAGGCGAGTTTCGAGGCTCAGGGGGTCAAGGTGCGTTTCGATGTGCTGCCCAATGTGGCTCATCAGGGGATCAAGGCGATGCCGGCCGCCCAGGACTTTTTCGCCGAGGTGCTGCGAGTTCGTCGCGGCCGGCGTTGATCGATACCGCTGTAAAGAGGTGCAAGGGGCGCAATTGACGTCCCTGATGATTGCGTTGGTATCTGACAAAAGTACGCGCGATCGGTTGCTATAAAAATAATCACGACCTACCCATTCCGCTCCCGGCCCTGCCCATGGCTTAGTCCATCGACCGGAAAATTTTGTTCAAGGAGTCTTTCTCCCATGCATCACTACGTCAAAAAAGCCCTGTATTTCGGCGTGCCGACCCTCAGCCTGTGCCTTGCCGCCCTTACTCTGCAAGCCGGCGAACCGAGCCTGATCAAGGTTGGCTTCAACGGTGATATCCGCAGCACTGAACCTGGGGTCAATCGCGATGAAAACTCCGATGCGTTCATCATGCACATCGTCGAAGGTTTGGTGGCCTACCGCGAAGATGCGTCAGTCGGGCCGATGCTGGCTAAAGACGTCACGATCTCGGACGACGGGCTCACCTATACCTTCACCCTGCGTGAAGGGGTCAAGTTCCAGAACGGCAAGCCCCTGACCGCCGAGGACGTAAAGTGGACCTGGCAGCACTACCTCGACCCGAAAACCCAATGGCGCTGCCTGCCGGAGTTTGATGGGCGCGGGGTCTCGAAAATCCTCGACATCTCGGTTCCGGAACCACTCAAGGTGGTGTTCCGCATCGATAAGCCCAACGGCGTGCTGCTGGCAACCATGTCCCGGCCCGACTGTGGCGGCAGCGGCATCGTGCATCCCGATTCGGTCGCGGCCGATGGCACCTGGATCGCGCCGATTGGCACCGGTCCGTTCACCCTCGGTCAGTGGAAGCAAGGCCAGTACGTCGAGTTGAACCGCTTCAAGGACTACACCCCGCGCGCCGAAGCGAAGCCGGACGGCTTTACCGGGAACAAGCAAGCGTTCGTTGACCGCGTGCGGTTTGTGGTCATCCCGGACGCCGCCTCGGCCAAGGCCGCACTGCTTTCCGGCGGTGTCGACGTACTGCCGGACGTGACCGCAATGGATGAGGCGGAGTTGAAAAATGTCCCCGGCATGCAGGTACGCACCAGCCCGGTGATGACGCTCGGCGGGCTGCTGTTCCAGACCCGTGACCCGTTGCTCGGCGACGTGCGTATTCGCCGCGCCGTGGCGCTGTCGCTGGACTATTCGCAGATGGTCGCAACGCTTTCCAATGGCCTGTCCACCGTCAACAACTCGATCATTCCGACCACCAGCGCGTATTACGACGCGACGGCGCATACGGGTTACCCCTACGACCTCGACGAGGCCCGGCGCCTGCTCAAAGCGGCGGGTTACCACGGCCAGCCGATCAAGCTGATCGTCAACAAGCGCTACCCGCAGATGTTCGACATGGGCGTCTTGAGCCAGGCAATGCTCCAGGCTGTCGGGGTGAATATCGTGCTCGAAACCCTGGAGTGGGGCGCCCAACTGGAGCGTTATCAGAGCGGCAACTTCCAGATGATGGCGTTCTCGTATTCGCCACGCTTTGACGCGGCGCTGAGCTATGAGTCGGTGACGGGGAACAAAGACAAGGAACCGCGCAAAGTCTGGGACAACCCCAAGGCACTGGTGTTGTTGCGTGAAGCCCAGAGCGAGTCCGTCGCGCCAAAACGTCAAGCGCTGTTCGATCAATTGCACACGCTGATGCTGGCCGATGTGCCAATGGTGATGATTTACAACGGCACCAGTATCGGTGTCGTAAAAGCCGGCATCGAGGGCTATCGCTCCTGGCCGATCTCTAAACCGCGCCTGTGGGGCGTGTCGCTGGCGGCAACATCAAAGTAGGGCGTTCCCATGTTTCGATTCATATTGCATCGGCTGGGGATGGCTGTGCCCACCCTGTTGCTGATATCGGTGATGGTGTTTGCACTGATCCGCTTCATCCCCGGTGACCCTGCATTGTTGATGCTGGGCGACATGGCGGATGCCCAGAGCCTGGCACAAATGCGCAGTTCGCTGGGGCTGGATCACTCGGTGGTGACCCAATACCTGATCTGGATAAAGTCAGTGCTCAGCGGTGACTTGGGGTTCTCCATCAGCACGCGACAAGCTGTATTGCCGCTGTTGCTCGAGCGCTTCAGTGTCAGCGCGACGATTGTACTGGTAGCGGTTGCGTTGGCCACGCTGATTGCCGTGCCGGTGGGCCTGTTTGCCGCCTGGAAGCAGAACAGCGCGATGGACCTGGGGCTGGTGGCCGGCGCGACGTTGTTGTTGTCGATTCCCAGTTTCTGGCTCGGCCTGCTGCTGCTGTACGCCTTCGGGATCAAGCTGGGCTGGCTGCCGGTGGTGGGTTATGTGACGTTTGCGGATGATCCGCTCAAGGCGATCACCTATCTGGTGCTGCCGATTGTCACCCTGACCCTGGTGGAGTTTGGCGCCATCGCCCGCATGGCCAGGGCCAGCACGATTGAAGTGCTGCGCCTGGACTATATCGCCCATGCCCGCGCCAAAGGCTTGTCCGAAGGTGCGGTGCTGTGGCGCCATGCCTTGCGCAACGCCTTTGCGCCCACCTGGACGTTGGTGGGCTTGATCCTGGGCAACCTGCTCGGCGGCATTGCGGTGCTGGAAACGGTGTTCACATTGCCGGGTGTCGGGCGCCTGATGGTGGACTCGATCTTCGCCCGGGACTATCCGGTGTTGCAGGGCTGCTTGCTGCTGATTACCTGTATCTACGTGCTCGTCAACCTGTGTGTCGACCTGCTGTATCCGCTCTTCGACCCGAGGGTGAAGTTATGAGTGCCAAGCGAACGCTGCCAGCTGAGCCGGCGCGGAGTGTCGAGGCGCCGGCCCGACGCGCCTGGCGTTACCCGCCACTCAACGCCCTGATCGGCGGGGGCTTGTTACTGATCCTGATCGGCATGGCCTTGCTCGGCCTGGTCTGGACGCCCTACGAACCGTTGCGCCTGGATTTGCTCGCGCGGTTCCAGGCGCCGAGTGCGGCGCACTGGCTGGGCACCGATGAGTTCGGTCGCGATGCCTTGAGCCGGATGATGATGGGGGCGCGCACCAGCCTGTGGATCAGCCTGCTGTCGGTGAGTTTCGCAGTGGTGGCCGGAACGCTGATCGGCATGCTGGCCGGTTACCTGCGCGGCTGGACCGACCGGGTGCTGATGATGCTCAACGACGCCTTGCTGGCATTCCCCGGGATCCTCATGGCCCTGGGGATCATGGCGATCATCGGCGCCAGCCAGTACGGCATCGTTCTGGCCTTGGGGATCGCCTATACGCCGTCGGTGGTGCGGGTGGTGCGCGGCAGTGTGTTGTCGCTGCGCGAACTGGAGTTTGTCGAAGCCTCGCGGGTGATCGGCAACTCCGAGTTCTACACCATGCTGCGGCACATTGCGCCCAACTGCCTGGCACCGTTGTGTGTGTTGGCCACCAGTATGTTCGGTTGGGCCTTGCTCTCGGAAAGCGCCTTGAGCTTCCTCGGGCTGGGTGTACCGCCACCGGCGGCCACTTGGGGCAGCATGTTGGCGGCCAGCCGGCCTTATATCGCATCGGCTGCCTGGCTCGGGATCTTCCCCGGCCTCTTCATCAGCCTGGCACTGCTTGCCATCAACCTGTTCGGCGATGCCCTGCGCGATCGTCTCGACCCGCGCATGAGGAAATGATCATGACTGTTCCTACTGCCTTGCTGTCTGTGCAGCACCTGAAAATCCGTGCGGGCGTGCAAGGCCAACTGGCCGTCGACGACCTGAGCTTCACAATGGCCCCGGGCGAAATCGTCGCCCTGGTGGGCGAGTCGGGCAGCGGTAAAACCATGGCCGCACGCGCAGCGATTGGCTTGCTGCCGGCCCCGATGCAGGTGTGTGGCGGACGTATCGAGTTCAAAGGCGTAGCGCTCGACAGCCGCGACGCTCCCGCGATGCGGCGGGTGCGTGGCGCGCAGATCGGCATGGTCTTCCAGGAGCCGATGGTCTCGCTCAACCCGTCGTTGACCATCGGCCGGCAAATGAGTGAGGCCCTCAAGCTGCACACCGACCTGGACGCGGCCGAAATCCGTCGGCGTTGCCTGCAGATGCTGCAACGCATCGGCATCAAGGACGCCGAGCGCTGCCTGGCGTCATACCCGCACCAGTTTTCCGGCGGTATGCGCCAGCGCATCATGCTGGCCTCGGTGATGCTGCTGCGTCCTGCGTTGTTGATCGCCGATGAGCCAACCACGGCCCTGGACTGTCTGGCGCAGTTGGACGTCATCGAGCTGATGCTGGAGCTGACCCGCGAGCAGGGCACGGCGATTCTGTTCATCAGCCATGACTTGTCGCTGGTTGCGCGTTATGCCCACAAGGTAGTGGTCATGCGCAACGGCAAAGCGGTCGAGCAGGGCGGCATCCAGGAGATTCTGCTGGCACCGCGCGCCGACTACACCCGTCAGTTGCTGGAGGCCTTGCCCAGTCGTGGCGTGCTGGCGCCATTGCCGCCCGCCAACGGGCCGTTGCTCGAAGTCCGAGGCGTGTGCATCGAGCACCCGGGGCCGCGTTCGTTCTGGGGCAAAAGCCTTCCAAAACGCGTGGTGCATGGGGTGGACCTGAGCATCGCGCCTGGCGAAACCCTGGCCCTGGTTGGCGGCAGCGGGTCTGGCAAGACTACCTTGGGGCGGGCGGTGGTGGGGTTGGTCAACCCCTGCGCCGGGGCTATCCGCTTCAAGGGCGTGGACATCCTCAAGGCCGCGAACCGCGTACACCGGTTGCAGTGCCAGATGATTTTCCAGGACCCGTATTCCTCCCTCGATCCGCGCATGAAAATTGGCCAGATTCTGGCTGAACCCCTGCGCCACGAGCCGGGCATGAGCCCCGCGCAACGTCGGCAGCGTGTCGCCGAAACGCTGGTGGATGTCGGGCTTGCCGAACATTTCGTCGAACGCTTTGCCCACCAATTATCCGGTGGGCAGCGTCAGCGCGTGGCAATCGGGCGGGCACTGGTGCGACGTCCGCAGTTGGTGATTGCCGACGAGCCGATTTCGGCACTGGACATGACCATTCAGAAACAGATTCTGGAGCTGTTCGAACGCTTGCAGAAACAGTACGGCTTTGCCTGCCTGTTCATTTCCCATGACCTGGCGGCGGTAGAGCGTATCGCCCATCGCGTTGCCGTGATGAACCAGGGCGAAGTGGTCGAGATCGGCGACCGCGACGCGATTTTCGACACGCCGCAACACCCTTACACCCAGCAGTTGTTGGCTGCCGCCAGCCCGCTGGAACGACTGGCTGGCGGAGGCTATCGCATCCGCACGCGCTAGGCATTGCTTCACCCAGGACCTGAACGCTGTCCCGCCTCGCGTCAATCGCCGATTGACGTGACGGGCAACGCCATGCCCGAAGAAAACAAAAACATCACCCAACCCCCGTACTGCCAGGAGCCAGCACCATGAAAAACACCATCACCCATGTCGTCACCGGAGCAGGTCTGATCGGCGCCGGTTTACTGCCTGCGTTCGCTCAGGCGGATTTTATCAAGGACAGTCGTGCGTCACTGGAACTGAAAAACTACTACTTCAACCGCGACTACCGCGAAGGCACGGGCCAGTCCCAGCGCGCGGAATGGGCGCAGGGCTTTCTGCTTAACCTGCAGTCTGGTTTCACCGAAGGCACCGTCGGTTTTGGCCTCGACGCCGTCGGCATGCTCGGCTTGAAACTCGACTCGAGCCCCGACCGTTCCGGTTCAGGCCTGCTGTCGCGCAACAGTGAGCCAGAACCGGGCAAACCCAGCTACGCCCGGCGCGCGCACGACGAGTATTCCAAGTTTGGCGTGACCGGCAAGGCGCGCTTTGCCCAGAGCGAGTTGCGGGTCGGCTATATGGTCCCGGACCTGCCGACATTGCAACCCAACCTCAGTCGCTTGTTCCCGCAAAGCTTCAGCGGTACCGCGTTGACCTCCAAAGACCTCAGCGGGCTGACGATCAGTCTCGGCCAGTTGGACAAGGTCAAGCAGCGTGACTCGACCGACTACGAGGACATGGGCCTGACCAGCCAGTCCGGGGCCTACAAAAGTTCGGCCAAAAGTGACCGGTTTCGTTACGCCGGCGCGGATTACAAGCTCGGCGCGAACACTTTGGCCAGCTACCAGTGGGCGCAACTTGATGGCCTGTACAAACAGCAATACCTGGGTCTGAAAAACAGCTTCGGCCTCGGGCCCGGGACGGTGAAAACCGACATCCGTTACTTTGATGCCAGCCAGGATGGCGCGGGGTTGGCGGGCAAGGTGGATAACCAGGCGCTGAGCACGCGCATCGGCTACAGCCTGGAGGGCCACAGCCTCAGTGGCGGCTATCAGGCGCAATACGGCACGACGCCGTTCACTTACGTCGACGGCACTAACACCTACCTGTTCACCGAATACCAATTGAGTAACTTCTCCCAGACCGGGGAGCGCACCTGGCATGCCCGCTATGACTACGACTTCGCCGCGCTGGGGGTGCCCGGGCTTCTGTTTTCGACGCGCTATGCCAATGGTGACAACGCCAAAGTCAAAGGCTTCCAGGGCGAGGGCCGGGAGTGGGAACGCGACTTCAGCCTCGGCTATGTGGTGCAGAGCGGGCGCCTGAAAAACGTCTCGCTGCGTTGGCAGAACGCGAGTGCGAAAAGCAACTACACCCGTGACACCAACGAAAACCGCCTGATCCTGGGCTACACCCTGGCGCTCTGGTAGGCGTCGATGCCATGCACTGCCGTAGGCGCCGGCTTGCCGGTGCCTACAACCGATCTGCGTTGTGCTGTGCGGATTGAGGTTTTTTCATCACCGATCATCAAGGAGCGCCCATGAGCGATCTTTCCGGCAACACCCCTACGCCCCAGGCCGCCTCGGCGTTTTGGGCGCCGTTCACACCGATGCGCCAGTTTCAAAAGCAGCCGATGATGTTCGCCAGCGCCGAGGGCATGCATTACACCACCACCGATGGCCGCCGCATTCTGGATGCCATGGCCGGTCTGTGGTGTGTGAATGCCGGCCACGGCCAGGCCCGAATTGTCGAGGCGATTCGCGAATCGGCCGGGCGCCTGGACTTCGTGTCCTCATTCAAAATGAGCCATCCCCACGCGCTGGAAATGGCTGAGCGCTTGATCGCCATTGCCCCGGCCGGCATCGAGCAGGTGTTCTTCACCAACTCCGGTTCCGAAGCGGTCGACACCGCGCTGAAGATTGCCCGGGCCTACCATCAGGCGCGTGGCGATTGCCGCAGGACCAAGTTCATCGGGCGTGCCAAGGGCTATCACGGCATGGGGTTCGGCGGCCTTTCGGTGTCTGGGCTGGGGCGTCAGAAGCGCGATTTCGGGCCATTGCTGGGGGAGGTCTCGCACCTGCCCTTGCCGTATGACGCGAGCATGCGCTTTACCGCGGGCCAACCGGCCACTGGCGTCGAATACGCCGATGCGCTGACGCAGCTGTTGGAAGTGCAAGACCCGAGCACGGTGGCGGCGGTGATCGTCGAGCCGGTCACCGGTTCCGGCGGTGTCTATCCGCCGCCACAGGGGTATTTGCAGCGGCTGCGCGACATCTGTACTCGGCACGGCGTGCTGCTGATCTTCGACGAAGTGATCACCGGGTTCGGTCGTGTCGGCGCAAGCTTCGCCGCGCAGGCGTTCGGCGTCACTCCGGACCTGATCACCACCGCCAAGGGCCTCACCAACGGCGCGGTGCCGATGGGCGGCGTGCTCGTCAGCGGGCGGGTCTATGAAGCCTTTATGGCCGGCCCGGAGAACGCTATCGAATTGATGCACGGCTACACCTATTCCGCCCATCCGCTGGCCTGCGCGGCCGGCCTGGCGACGCTGCGGGTGCATGAGGAATTGGGGATCAACCAGCACGTGCTGGCGGTCAGCGATCTCTGGCAAGCGGCCGCGTTGTCGCTCAAAGGCGTCGGGCCGGTGGTGGATGTCCGCGCGATTGGCTTGCTGTGTGCTGTCGAGCTGCAAGCGTTGCCAGCCGCGCCGGGTGTCAGGGGCGCGCAAGTGGCGCAGTGGTGTTTCGATCACGGCGTGCTGGTACGGGGCTCGGGTGACACCATCGTGATCTCGCCGCCGCTGATTATTTCCCCGGAGCACATCGCGCAGGTATTCGAAACCTTGCGCGAGGCGTTATGCCAGGTTGCGTGATTGAGTCGAGGAGCGGTTATGACGGATCTATTGGATTTTTACATCGACGGGGCCTGGGTCAGGCCCGATAGCCAGGTGATCGAAGCCGTGATCGATCCGTCCAGCGAGCAGGTGGTTGCGCGGATCATCCTGGGCAACGAACGCGACGTGAACCGTGCGGTGGCGGCGGCCAAAGCGGCATTCGCGAGTTTCTCCGCGACCACGCCCGAGCAGCGTATCGAACTGCTCGAGAGGATCATCGACGGCTATCAGCGGCGCAGTGAGGCGTTGGCTCTTGCGGTGCATCAGGAAATGGGCGCGCCGCTGTCACTCGCCAGAACGGCCCATGTGCCGGCGGGGCTGGGCCATCTGGTGCGGGCCCTGGAGGTGTTGAAGCGCTACCCGTTCGAAACAATGCTGGGAAGCTCGCGGGTGATGCGTGAGCCGATTGGCGTGTGTGGCCTGATCACCCCCTGGAATTGGCCGCTCAACCAGCTCACCTGCAAAGTCGCCCCGGCGCTGGCCGTCGGCTGCACGGTGGTGCTCAAGCCCAGTGAGCGCGCGCCGCTGTCGGCGCTGATTTTTGCCGAGATTCTGCACGAGGCCGGCGTGCCCCAGGGGGTGTTCAACGTGGTCAATGGCGACGGTCCGGGTGTCGGCACGGCGCTGTCGCAGCATGCCGATATCGACATGATCTCGTTCACCGGCTCGACGCGGGCGGGTATCGCGGTGGCCAAGGCGGCGGCGGATACGGTCAAGCGAGTCGCCCAGGAACTGGGCGGCAAGTCGGCCAATATCCTGCTCGACGATGCCGATCTGCCCAGCGCGGTGCGCCATGGGGTGTTGGGTTGCATGCGCAACAGCGGCCAGTCGTGCAATGCACCGACCCGCATGCTGGTGCCGCGGGCGTTGCATGCCCAGGCGGTCGCAATCGCCTGCGAGGTGGCGGCCCAGGTGTGTTTCGATGATAGCCGGCCTGCCACGGCCATCGGGCCGGTGGCCAACGTCATGCAGTTCAATCGGGTCCAGCAGTTGATCGAGCAGGCGCTGTGCGAAGGCGCGTTGCTGGTGGCCGGTGGAACAGGGCGCCCAGACGGCGTGACGACAGGGTTCTACGTCAAACCGACGATTTTTGCCGATGTCGAGCCGCACATGAGCATCGCTCGCGAAGAAGTGTTCGGCCCGGTCCTGGCGATCATTCCGTATGACAGCGAGGAGCAGGCGGTGCGGATCGCCAACGACAGCGTGTACGGGCTGTCGGGGTACGTCACCTCGTCGGACCGCGAACGCGCCAGGGCTATCGCTCGACAGTTGCGTACCGGCATGGTCCATCTCAATGGTTGCAAGGCCGACCAGGACGCGCCTTTTGGCGGCTACAA
Organism: Pseudomonas sp. Y39-6; assembly: GCF_023651955.1. NCBI lineage: Bacteria > Pseudomonadati > Pseudomonadota > Gammaproteobacteria > Pseudomonadales > Pseudomonadaceae > Pseudomonas > Pseudomonas sp. Y39-6. Next base: position 2,693,047 of record NZ_CP069594.1, read on the forward strand.
ACAGTCCGGAAACGGGCGGGAATGGGGGGTGTTCGGGTTTGAGGAGTACCTGGAAACAAAGTCAGTGTTTGGCTATTAGAAAGGAACAGGTTGGGGCGCCCCGATGAGCACCTGGCCGCGACGCGGGGTAACCCGGCCCGAGGCCGGGTTTGTGTTGCTCCAGAAGGCCTATGCGACGGCCACATTTGAACGATCCGCCCAGCCCAGGTGAATCACTGGGCGGTCATTCACCATAGCTTCCAGGTGTAATCGACATTCACCCGTAGCTCATTGTCGTCCCGATGGCTGGCCTGGGCGGCGAAATCATTACGGTACCATGCGTTGCGCACGCGCAGATTCAGGCCTTTAAGGGGTGTGCTCTGAAGCACATAGTTCAGTTCGATATCTTTTTCGCTTTCCTTCAGGTTGCTGCCGCCCAGTTTGGGTAACTCAATGTTGTCGCCGCTGACGTAACGCAGCATGCCATTGAGCCCGGGCAAGCCCAGCGCGGCAAAGTTGTAGTCATAGCGCACCTGCCAACTGCGCTCCTTGGGGTTGAGGAACTCCGAGCTCAGCGTGCCTTCGGTGATGACCAACGGCTCGGTGCCGAACAGGTAAGGCATGGCGGTCTTGCCGGTCAGTTGCATGTAGCCGGCGCCGAATTTGTGCGCGCCCAGGCTGTACGTCAGCATCAGGGCGGCGTTGCGATTGTCCACGGGGCCGGCCTTGGCGGCACCGTTTTCACCGGTGACGAACAGGCGCACGTCGCTTTTCAGGCGGCCGGGGCCCATCGGGCGATTGTCGACGAAACCGTAGAAATCCTTGCGATAAAGGTCAGCCAGTTCGGCGTGGTAGTACTTGAGCGTCAGTTGCGGCGACCAGGCATAGTCGCCGCCGAGGAAGGTAAAACGGTCGGATTCGGCGGCGCCATTGAAGCGGCCGTTGGGCGAGGCTACCGACATTTTCTGGTAGTGGGTGGAGTCGCGCAGGTTGATGCGGTCGAGCCAGCCGACGTGCAGGGTCAGGTTGTCGATTTCCTGGGACTTGAGGTACGTGCCGCGGAAGGTCTGCGGCAGCAGGCGGGTAGGGCTGGCGAAGGCGATTGGCAGAAACGTGCTGATGGTCCCCAGTTGCAACTCGCTCTTCGAGGCCCGGGCCTTGGCGGTCAGGCCCAGCTCCGAATATTCGCTGGCCGGTTCACGGGTCTGGTGGTTGTACGGTAGCAGGCCGGTGCCCGTGCGTGCGGGCGAGGAGTCCAGACGTGCGCCCAGCAAACCCTGGGCGTCCAGGCCGAAGCCGACAGGCCCTTCGGTATAGCCCGAGCGCATGTTGAGAATGAAGCCCTGCGCCCATTCGCGGGCAGCCGCCTGCGGCGTGGCGTTCACGTAATTGCGATCGAAGTAATAGTTGCGTATCACCAGATCGGCCTGGCTGTCGTCGACAAAACCGGCGGCGCAGGCCTGGTCTACGAAAAAAACGCAGGTGCAGGCGCTGACGCCCCGAAAGAAGTTCCTGAGCATGGCAGTGTTCACTTTTATTGTTGTAGGGGTAAGCCCCGCGCCATCGTGGCGCGGAAGGCGAGTACGGATTGGCGCTCAGTCAGCCGGGCAGCGGTTGCGGCGCAGCGACAGGTAAAACATCGCCAGCGCGGCGATGACAATGCCGGGTGCCGAGGCCATCATCACGCCCGTGGTGCCCGTGCCCAGTGCGAGCATCTTGCCGGCCACCAACGGGCCGCTCATCGCACCCAACCGGCCAATGGCGACGGCGCTGCCGACGCCCGTGGCGCGAATTGACGGACGATAGAAATGCGGGGCCAAGGCATACAGCACACATTGCCCGCCCGTGGCGAAGAACCCGGCGACGAAGCCGGCCGCCAGCATGCTGTGCCATTGGGTGGCCATGCCCAGCGCAGTCAGTGCCGCGAGGATGCCGAGGTAAATCAGCGCCGACAACGCCCAGGCCGGCAGGCGATCCATGACCCAGCCCAGCAACAACGTGCCGGCCGCCGCGCCAAATTGCAGCGCGAGCATCACCCAGCTGGCCTGAGAACCGCTGAAGCCTTGGCCGACCAACAGGCTCGGCAGCCAGTTGATCAGGATGTAAACCACCATGAGCGTAAAGAAGTAGCTGACCCAGATCATCACGGTCGGCCATGCCGCGCCCCCGCGGAACAGCCCGCTGGCCACACTGATCGGCGCGGCGTCGCGCACGCTGCGAAACGCCGCGGATTCCGGCAGATAAACCCCCAACAGCGGCACGATCAGCAACGGCACGATACCGCCGACGTAGAACACCACTTGCCAGCCGCCGGCCAGTTGCGCGATGCCAATGCTGGCCGCCAGCGCCGCGCCCAGGGGCACGCCGCAATACATCAGGCTCACGGCGCTGCCACGCAGGCGCGGGCCAGCCACTTCACTGGTCAGCGCGATCAGGTTAGGCAGTGCCGCGCCCAGGCCGACGCCTGTGAGGCAGCGCGCAACCAGCAGGCTGTTGAAGTCCCAGGCCATGGTCGTGACCAGCGAGAACAATCCGAATAGGGCCACCGAGGCCATCAACACCCGTTTGCGGCCAATGCGATCAGCCAGCAAACCGCCGAGAAACGCTCCGGGCAGCAGGCCGAAAATGCCGGCGCTGAAGACCCAGCCCATGTGTAGTTTGTCCAGTTGGAACGCTGCCGCCATGCCTTGGGCGGCGATGCCCGAGGCTTGCAGGTCGAGGCCTTCCATCAGGGCGACGAGGAAGCACAGACCAATGGTCCGCGCCATGTACAACGGTGTCAGCACGTTTAGCGATGTCATGGGAAATACCCGTTTTATTGTTGTAATGGGCACAGCAAAACCGTCCGGCCGCTGCGTGGGCGACCGGACGGGGGGATGCACGGTTCAGCGTTTGAGCAGGTCCAGCGCGACGTCGACGATCATGTCTTCCTGACCACCGACCATGCGGCGTTTGCCCAGCTCGACGAGGATGTCCACGGTCTTCAAACCGTACTTGGCCGCAGCGATTTCGGCATGGCGCAGGAAGCTCGAATAGACCCCGGCATACCCCAGCGCCAGGGATTCGCGGTCGACCCGCACCGGCCGATCCTGCAACGGCCGCACGATGTCGTCCGCTGCGTCCATCAAGGTGTAGAGGTCGGTGCCGTGGTTCCAGCCCAGGCGTTCGGCGGCGGCGATGAACACTTCCAGCGGCGCGTTGCCGGCCCCGGCGCCCATGCCGGCAAGGCTGGCGTCGATGCGGTCGCAGCCTTCCTCGACCGCAGTGATCGAGTTGGCCACGCCGAGCGAGAGGTTGTGGTGGGCGTGCATGCCGGTTTCGGTGTCCGGCTTGAGCACGGCCTTGAACGCACGGAAGCGATCACGGATGTCCTGCATGTTCATCGCGCCGCCGGAGTCGGCCATGTACACGCAGGTGGCGCCGTAGCTTTCCATCAGCTTGGCCTGGGCGGCGAGCTGCTCGGCCGGGATCATGTGGCTCATCATCAGGAAGCCGACGGTGTCCATGCCCAGTTCGCGGGCGTATTCGATGTGCTGTCTGGAGACGTCGGCCTCGGTGCAATGGGTGGCGATCCGCACCACGCGGGCACCAGCGTTGTAGGCCGCCTTGAGGTCATGCACGGTGCCGATGCCGGGCAGCAACAGCGTGGTGATCTTGGCGTGGCTGATCACATCGGCGGCGGCTTCGATCCATTCCAGGTCGGTGTGCGCGGCGAAGCCGTAGTTGAAGCTCGAACCTTGCAGGCCGTCGCCGTGGGCGACTTCGATCGAGTCGACTTTCGCTTTGTCCAGGGCACGGGCGATGTCCTGCACGTTCTGCAGCGAATACTGATGACGCACCGCATGGCTGCCGTCGCGCAGGGTCACGTCGGAGATGTAGATTTTCTTACCGTTCATGTCGCTCTCCTCAGGCCTGTTGCATCGACTGCGCCATGCGCTCGGCGGTAGCCAAGGCTGCGGAGGTCATGATGTCGAGGTTGCCAGCGTAGGCCGGCAGGTAATGGGCGGCGCCTTCGACTTCGAGGAACACCGAGGTTTTCAGGCCGGAGAATTTGCCCAGGCCGGGGATGTTCAGCGGCGCGTCTGCCGGGATCACGTCGAACTGCACGTTTTGCTTGAGGCGATAGCCCGGCACATAGGCCTGCACGGCCGCCGCCATCTCGACGATGGAGGCTTCGACCAGCGCCTGATCCGCCGCTTCGGACAGCACAAACACCGTGTCGCGCATGATCAACGGCGGCTCGGCCGGGTTCATCACGATGATCGCCTTGCCCTTGGCCGCACCGCCGATGACTTCGATGGCCTTGGACGTGGTTTCGGTGAATTCGTCGATGTTGGCGCGGGTGCCGGGCCCGGCGGATTTACTCGCGATCGAGGCGACGATCTCGGCGTAATGCACCTTGGCCACGCGCGACACCGCGGCGACCATCGGAATGGTCGCCTGGCCGCCGCAGGTGACCATGTTGACGTTGAGCTGATCGAGGTTCTGCTCCAGGTTCACCACCGGCACGCAGTACGGGCCGATGGCTGCCGGCGTCAGGTCGATCAGGCGGATGCCGGGCTTGATCCTGCGCAGGAACGCATCGTTCTGCACATGCGCGCCGGCCGAGGTGGCATCGAAGACGAAATCGATGTGCTGGAACACGTCCATGCGGGTCAGGCCTTCGACGCCTTCGTGGGTGGTAGCCACGCCCATGCGCTGGGCGCGGGCGAGGCCGTCGGAGGCCGGGTCGATGCCGACCATGACCGCCATTTCCAGGTGTTTGGCGTTGCGCAGGATCTTGATCATCAGGTCGGTGCCGATGTTGCCGGAACCGATGATGGCGACTTTGAGTTTATTCATTGTTATTGCCTCATATGCACGCAAGTCGCCGATTACTCGGCGCGACTGTCTACCGAGAAGTTCACGCCGACCCGGCCGATGCCGTCGATCTCGGCCTCGAACCGATCACCGGCAGCGACCGCCACCATCGGCCCCAGCGCGCCGGTGAGAATGATGTCGCCGGCGCGCAGCGGATCGCCCAGGCGCGCCATGGCGCAGGCCAGCCAGACCGCCGCATTGAGCGGGTGACCAAGGCATTCGGCGCCACTGCCGCTGGACACTTCTTCGGCGTTGCGGGTCATCCGCATGCTGGCCTGGCGCAGGTCGAGCCCATCGAGACGTCGAGCCGGGCCACCGAGTATGAAGCAGCCGCTGGACGCGTTGTCAGCCACGGTATCGACGAAGCGGATGTTCCAGCCCTGGATGCGACTGCCGACGATTTCCAGGGCCGGCACGACCCAGCCGGTGGCCGCCATCACGTCGGCGAATGTGGTGTCGGCGCGGGGCAGGTCGCGTTCGAGGATCAGCGCGATTTCAGCCTCGATCTTCGGTTGCAGTACGCGGCCGCTCGGCACGGTGGCGTTGTCGCCGTAGCACATGTCGGCAAACAGGGTGCCGAAGTCCGGCTGGTCCACGCCCAGCTGGGCCTGGACCTTGGGGTTGGTCAGGCCGATCTTGCGCCCGACTACGCGGCGCCCGTTGGCCACGCCGTGGTCGACGTTGAGGCGCTGGATGGCATACGCGGCGGCGGCGTTGTCTGCACCGATCCGCTCGCGCAGCGGCCCGATGGCTTCGCCGTGGTCTTCGGCCTGGCGCAGGTCGGCGGCGAGTTGTTGCAGGGTGTCTTGAGTCAGCGTCATGTCAGCCTCGATGATCAGTGGGTCAGGAAGTCCAGGACCATGCGGTTGAACTTCTCGGCGTGTTCCCACTGCGCCCAGTGGCCGCAACGGTTGAACACGTGCAACTGCGCCCGGGGCAGGCCGGCCAGCAGGCGCAAGCCGGTGTCCATCGGCACGAAGCGGTCCTCGCGGCCCCAGACGAGCAGGGTGTCGGCGCTGATTTCGTGCAGGCGGTGGCTGAAATCCGGAAATTGCTTGGGGTTGAGCGTGCTGCTCTTGACGAAGTTGTCCAGGTGATCGCGGCGCGACAGGATGTTGTCCAGGCGGGTCTGGAATAGTTCGTCGGTGAGGCCGCTGGCGTCGAAAACGAAGACATTCATCATCTTCTTCAGGTTCTCGATGGTCGGGTCGCGGTACAGCGCGCCGATCAGCTTGATGCCTTCGGTGGGCTGCGGCACGAAGGCACTCGGGCCGCCGGTGCCGCCGCCCATCAGGATCAGCTTGCCGATCCGCTCAGGGTATTCCAGGGCGAAGGCGACGGTGCTGTGGGCCCCCATCGAATTGCCGATGATGTGCACGCGCTCCAGCCCCAGCACATCGAGCAGGCCCTTGAGCGCTTGGGCATTGAGGTTCGAGCGCGAGCCTTCGCTGACGATCGTGTCGCTTTTGCTCCAGCCGGGGCAATCCATCAGGATCACGCGAAAACCGGCATTCACCAGCGGCTCGATATTGCGATTGAAGTTGGCCCAGCCGCTCGCGCCCGGCCCGGAGCCGTGCAGCATGACCACGGTGTCGGCGCCTTCGCCAAGGTCGTTGTAGTGCAGTTGCAGGTCCAGGTCGCCTTCCTTGATACGGGCAAAGCGGCTGGTGGAGGCTTCACTGAAAGCAGTGGCAGTCATGGCAGTGTTCCTTGAATTCATGGGTGAGGGGGCAGCGGCTGTGCGCCAAGCGCACCGAAACCTGCGATCCACTCGGTAATCGGGCGGTAGTAGCGGCCTTCGGTCTGATACGGGCCGAAGGCACTCAGGGCCGCGAAGGCGGCGACCCAGGTTTTGACTTCATGGGTCGACTTGCCGGCCAGCGCCGACAACGCGTCATTGCCCAAGCTGTCGAGGTCGCGCATGCGGCCCTGTTCGAGGCTGTCGAGAAACTGCTGATCCCAGGCCGGGTTCAGCGGGTGCAGGCTGTTCGGGTCTTCGACGAAAGCGCGGGCGGCTTGAATCACCCGGTTCTGGCGGGCCTGTCGTTCATCGGCGGGGAGCTGACGCCCGCTGCCCATCAGACGGTCAGCCATGCGTGCGTCGACCTTGGCCAGTTCCGGTACCGGTGGCTGATGGGACAAGCCACCGGAGGCCAGGAACAGCACACGTTTATCCAGCGCTTTGGCCCATTGGCCGATCGCTTCACCCAACAGTCGGGCGCGTTTGAAACTCGGCAGCGGCACCGCCACCGAGTTGATAAACACCGGAATCACCGGGCAGCGCTGCAAGCCGCCGAGCAACAGTTCCAACGGTTGCGCGAACCCATGGTCGACCTGCATGCGATACGACACCGCGGCATCGACACCGGCATCCAGCACCGCCTGGGCGCAGGATTCGGCCAGCGCTTTGGGCACGTCGAGCGGGCCGGCGGCGGTGTCGAAATCGCCAATCGCGTGGGCCGCCATGCCGATGCAAAAGGCCGGCATCACGTCGTAGAAAAAGCCGTTGTAATGGTCGGGAGCGAACAGCACCACCAGCTGCGGGTCGAAGCGGGCGATGCGCTCGCGCGCGGCGTCGATCACGCCGTCGACTTCAGCCAATACCTGCGGCGCCGGATCGACGTAGCCCACCAACGGCGTATGAGACAAACAATGCACAAAGGCGCTCATGTCACGCGACCTTGCTGACAACAGCGTTCGCCGAGGTCGGTGGCACGGCTTTGAGCGCCCGGGCCAGGTCATTGCAGGCCTGGCCGACGGTTTGCGGGATGGCCAGGCCGGCGAGGAAGCGGTCCGGACGCACCAGGGCGATGGACGAGGTGCCGAGCGCGAACCATTCTTTCAAGCGCCCGCTGCTGTCACCCACGCGGATCACATCTTGGCCGGCATCGCTCGGGACTCGCAGCTGGACGTCCGGCAACACTTGGATGAAGCGCGTGCCCAGGGCTTTCCAATGGGCGATTTGCGTGGCCGACAGGCCCCAGGTCGGATCGCAGCCCCAGGCGATGATCGCAAAGTTGTCGCCAATCACTTCGTCCAGCAGCACGGTGGTGCCGGCGTCGGTCAAGACCTTTGGCTGAATGAACATCTTGCCCACCGGCGAGCCTTTTGCAGTCGGCACGATCAACGCGCCCCGGGTGTATTGCGGCATCGGTTTGAAGCGCATTTCGACGAAGTAACGCTTGACCGGCGGCAGGTAGTTGAGCAGCCACGACACCCCATCGCGCAGGGTGCCTTGCCAGCGTTTCGGCGGCGCCAATACGTGGCCGGCGAGTACGGAGAGGTTGATCATCGCCTTGGCGTGGTCGCGGCGTTCCTGTTCGTAGCTGTCGAGCAGGCTGTCGGCGGCCAGGCCCTTGATCACCAGCGCGAGTTTCCACGCCAGGTTCAAGGCATCGCGCATGCCGCTGTTGTAACCCTGGCCTTGCCATACCGGCATGATGTGCGCGGCATCGCCGGCCAGCAGTACCCGGCCCTGGCGGAACCGCCCGGCCAGACGCGCGTTATGGGTATAGACGCGGCTGCGGATCAGCTCGATGCGGTCGGGGTTGGGCAAGACTTTGCTCAGCAGCTTGCGCAGGTTCTCGGGCTTGCTCAGCTCGGTCTCGGTTTCGCCGGGCATCACCATGAACTCGAAACGACGCACGCCGTGGGGCAGGGCGGCGGACACGTAAGGACGCACCGGGTCGCAGCACAGATAGACATGGGGCGTGGCCAGCGGGTCGTTGGCGATGTCGACCACGATCCACTGATTGGGCGCGGTCTTGCCTTCGAAACTGATGTCCAGGCTGCGCCGCACCAGGCTGTTGCCACCGTCGCAACCGATCAGGTAACGGGCATTCAGGCGTTCGCTGCGGCCATGCTGATCCTTGAGGTTGAGCACCACCGCGCTGTCGCTTTGTTCAAAGCTGTCTAGCTCGCGACTGAACAGCACCTTGACGTTGCTGAAGCGCTGCAGGCCGTCGAACAGCACGCGGTCGGCCAAAGGTTGAATGAACGCGTTGCGGCGGGACCAGCCGAACTCGTCGGTTTTCGGTTGGATATCGGCAAAGCAGCGACCCTTGGGCGTCAGGAAACGCATGGCGTGCCAGGGCGTGGTATGCGGCAGCACCTTGTCCGCCAGACCGACGGCCTGGAACGTGCGCAGGCTTTCATCGTCCAGGCCGATGGCGCGGGGGTAGTCGATCAGGGTGTCGAGCTTTTCCACCAAGGTGACGTTTACGCCACGTTGCCCCAGGTAATTGGCGATCATCAAGCCGACAGGGCCGGCGCCGACGATGGCAACGTCGGCGGTCAGCTCCAATGTGGAAGGAGCGGGTGCAAGACTCATGGGTATCTCCGTACAGCGTTTTTGGATTTCTTGTGGGGCGCAGTATGGAAATCACGAGGCTGGTGGACAACGAAAACCCCTGCTAGTGTGCACTAGGTGCACAGCGTTGATTTGAAACGATAATGGAGCGTCCATGAGCGAAACAGAATACAAAACCGTTCGTGGGTTGATGCGGGGTTTGGCCCTGATCAATGGCTTGAATCGTTTCGACGGCGGGGCCAGCACGGCGCAGTTGGCCGAGCAAAGCGGGCTGCACCGGACCACGGTTCGCCGGCTGCTGGAGACCTTGCAGGCCGAGGGTTATGTGCGCCGCAGCGAGTCGGATGACAGCTATCGCCTGACGCTGAAAGTCCGTGAACTGAGCGAGGGATTTCGCGACGAGCAATGGATTTCGTCGATTGCCGCACCGCTGCTCGGCGAGTTGCTGCAACAAGTGGTCTGGCCCACCGACCTGTGTACGCTGGACGGCGACGCCATGGTGATACGCGAGACCACGCATCGCTTCAGTCGCCTGTCGTTTCACCGCTCCATGGTCGGCCGGCGTTTACCCTTGCTCATGACCGCCATCGGGCGCGCGTACTTCGCGTTCTGCCCGCCGGCCGAGCGCGAAGAGCTGATCGAGTTGTTGATCAGCCGCGACGATGAACAGTCGGCGCTGGCGGCGGATCGCGGCTTTGTCGATCGGTTGGTCGAGCACACCCTCGGCAAGGGCTACGGCGAAAACAATTCCCACTGGGGCCTTGAGCGTAAAATCGCTGCGATTGCGATTCCGATCAGGCACGAGGAGCGGGTGATGGGCTGCCTGAATCTGGTCTACATCGCCAAGGCGATGTCAGTTGAGGAAGCCGCCCGCCGCTATCTGCCGGCCATGCAGGGCGTGGTGGAAAAAATCAGAACGCAATTGGCGGAGTGCTGATGCTTGGTTGTGTGGCGCTCTAATCGGCCGGCGAGGCTTTTTCCGCCGCCTCATTGATCAGCACCATACTCTGCGGCGATGACAGCGCCACGCCGAGTTCGCGCAGGCGCCCGAGGACGGTGAACAGCAGGTCGCTGCGGGCTGTTCCCACCGAGCGCGGGCTGTTGACGTAACCGCTGACGCCGATGACCAATCCGTTGGCGGTCAGGTCCTTGAACGTCACCGACGGCGCCGGCGTGTCCAGCACGTCTTCGTGTTCGGTGAATGCCGTCAACAGCAGTTCGCGGATCTGCAGCACATCGGTTTCCAGCGGCAGGGTCAGGGTGATGCCGACCACGCCCAGCGCATTGCCCATGGTCACGTTGCGCACGTTCTGGGTGATGAACTGCGAGTTGGGCACGATCACCGTTGAGCGATCGGACATCTGGATTTCCGTGGCGCGCACGTTGATGCGGCGGATATCGCCTTCGACGCCCGCGAGGCTGACCCAATCGCCGACTTTGACCGGGCGTTCGGTGAGCAGGATCAGGCCGGAGATGAAGTTCTGCACGATCGCCTGCAGGCCGAAACCGATGCCCACCGACAGCGCACTGACCACCCAGGTCAAGTTGGTCAGGCTGATATTCAGCGTGGACATCACCACCACCGCGACCAGCACGAAGCCGATGTAACCCACCAGGGTCACCAGCGAGGCGCGCATGCCGGCGTCCATGTTGGTTTCCGGCAGCAGCCGTTCGCCGAGCCAGTTCTTGAGCACGCGCACGCCGAACAGGCCGATCGCGAGCAGGACAAGGGCCAGCAGAATATCGCCGGGCGCGATGTTCAGGTTGCCCAGCGGCTTGCTGCCCAGGTCGAGTTGCGTCAGCCCCGCCAGCAGCTCGCCCGGGCTGGAGCCGGAGGGCAGGAACGCCAACAGCACCGCGGTGAACATCAGCAGGGTGCGGCCCACGCCCGCGAGTATCGTGCTGGCCTGTGCCTGGTGGCGTTCGGACAGGCCCAGGGCCGAGCCGAGCGCCAGGCCGCCAGGCTGTTTCGGCGAGAGCAGGGTCTCGCAGAGGTCGCCGAAGCAGGCGATCAGCAGATAAGCCGTCGCCGCGACCACGCTCATCCACAGCAGTTTGACGGTGAGGAAGTAAGCCAGGGTCAGGTAGCCGCTCAACAGCGCCAGCAGGGCGATCCCGATCCAGGTCCCGGCGACAAACGGAATCAGCCCGGCGATGCCGCTCATGCGTTCAAGCGCGTATCGGCGGCGGGTGCGGCGGTAACGCAGCAGGCCGAAGAAGAACACCAGCGCGATGGCCAGCGCGGTCAGGCCGTTCACCGCCGCGGTCAGTGCCAGGCTGCTGGCGATGACGCTGTTGATGCGTTCCTGGGTGCCGATCAGCATCAAGGCCAGGCCCATCAGCACGGGGAAGGGACCCAGGGCGACGGCGATCTGGTCGGGGATCTGGGGCAGGCGCCAGGACGGATGCGCGCGCATCAACAGGGCGCGACCGAGGCCGACAATGAAGGCGCAGAACACCACCAGGGTCTGCAATTGATCGAGCAGCGTGAGCATGTCGGCGCTGGGCACGGTGTCGCGTAGCACGCCCCAGCGCAGCAGCGTGGCGGCCAGGCTGATGGTCAGCACGGTGGCCAGCCCCACCGCCAGCGCCAGGGCACTGCGACGCAGGCGGCCTTCGGGGATCCAGCGCACCGTCAGGCGGACCAGCGTGTGCTCCAACGCCCGTCGTCCCGTCACCCAGACCAACAGCGCACTGAACAGCATGCTCACGAAAAACCAGCGGTTTCCCGGCGCCACGGCGGTGTCCGTCACGCTGCGTACATCGGCGTACAGGCCGCGTAAACGGCTGAGATCGTCGTCGGTCGGGCGGATGATGTTGGACCAGAACACCACGCTGATCGGGCTCGCCGAGCGGGTGCTGATCTGTGAGTCGAAGAGGCTGCGGCGCAGGCTGAAGATCTGCGCGGCCATGTCGCTGGCGGATTGGCTCAGGCTGCTGGCCTGGCGCTGCTCGTTGAGCAGGGTGTTCTTCTGCCGGGTCAATGCGCTGCGTTGTTGGGTCAGGCTGGGAGGCTCATTGACCTGTACCGGGCCAAGCACGTTGAGCTGGTCATCCAGGTGTTCAAGATCGAGGATTTGTTTGGCGGCCAGGGTGTCGGCCTGTTTTTGCACCTGCAAGGCGGCCTGGCGCAAGGTCGAGAGCAGGTCGTCGTTGGCGCTGCCTGTGACTTTCTGGCGGATCAGGTCGAGTTGGTCGTTGAGGTCTTGCACACTGGCGTCTTCAGCCAGCAGCGGCACACTGCGCGGGTCGCTGATCGGCGAAGGCGCAGCCTGCGCGAGGCTGGGCAACGTAGCGCACAGCATCAGCAGGGCGAACAGCCCGGTGAAAAAACGGCTCGTGGTGACTCGATGCATGCGCCTTGCCCTTTGACGGTTACCCAAATACCTAAGCGTCACCACTCTATGAGGCGAAGGCAAGCCATTCGTGCGAATTTTTTGGGGAGGCACGGCGGCAACGATGCGCGTGGTCAGGCGGCGGCACAAGATTGTTTAAACCTTCTGCCTCAGCGCTATGTCGATAGCTGGACATACTTCGCCAGTTGAGGCAACGCCAATGATAGGAGTCGTGATACCCGCCCATAATGAAGAGCGGCAGATCAGCGAGTGCCTCGCTTCTGTGCGGCTCGCCAGTGAACATCCCGCGCTTGACGGCCGCCCGGTTGAGATACTCGTGGTTCTGGATGACTGTTCCGACCGCACCGACACGTTGGCGGCGGCCCACGGTGCGGCGACACTCGACGTGCGTTTTCAGAATGTGGGCAAGGCCAGAGCCGTCGGCGCCGAGACGTTGCTCAAGCGCGGCGTGCAGTGGCTTGCCTTCACGGATGCAGACACGCGGGTTCCCCAGGATTGGCTGGTGCGCCAGCTCGGGTTTGGCGCTGACGCGGTGTGCGGCACCGTCGAGGTCGACAGCTGGAACGAGCACGGCGAACGGGTGCGTGCGCAATACCTGGAGCGCTACCGATTCATCGAAAACCATCGCCACATCCATGGGGCAAACCTTGGGTTGAGTGCCGAGGCCTATCGCACCGCCGGTGGGTTTCAGCACCTGGCCGCCGATGAAGACGTCCGCCTGGTGGCCGACCTTGAACGGACCGGCGCGCGGATCGCCTGGACGGCCACCATTCCGGTGATTACCAGCGCGCGTCGGGACTACAAGTGCCAGGGCGGGTTTGGCGAATACCTGGCTTCGCTGATCCCGCCATCCGCTCACGCCGAAGCCGATTCCCCCTGCACCTGAGCCCCGTGCGTGGATTGCCTGGAAGCGATTGACGGAAAATACGCTAAAGTCCATTATGGATTTATAAGTACAAAAAACCTGCCTGACTTTTTCTTCAATCTTGCCAAATCGACAATAACTTGCGAGACCACGACCATGAAGAAACGCTCCCTCATCACCGCCCTGGCCCTGAGCCTGTTCGCTTGCGGCCACGCCCTGGCCGCCGAGAAAACCCTGCGCATCGGCATCGAGGCGGCTTACCCGCCGTTCGCATCGAAGACCCAGGAAGGCACAATCGTCGGGTTCGACTATGACATCGGCAACGCTTTGTGCGCGCAGATGAAAGTCAAGTGTGTGTGGGTCGAAGGCGAGTTCGATGGGCTGATTCCTTCGCTGAAAGTGAAGAAAATCGACATAGCCTTGTCGTCCATGACCATCAACGAAGACCGCAAGAAGTCGGTGGATTTCACCCACAAGTATTACTTCACCTCATCGCGCCTGGTGATGAAGGACGGCGCGGTGGTGGACGACCAGTACGCCAGCCTCAAAGGCAAGACCGTCGGCGTGCAGCGGGCCACGACTACCGATCGGTATGCCACCGAGGTGTTCGAACCCAAGGGCATCAACGTCAAGCGCTACAGCAATAACGAAGAAATCTACATGGACCTGGCGGCGGGGCGCCTGGATGCGATCTTTGCCGACACCATCCCCCTGAGTGACTTCCTGTCGCTGCCGCGAGGCCAGGGTTATGCGTTTGTCGGGCCGGAACTCAAAGACCCGAAATACGTGGGCGAGGGCGCCGGCATTGCGGTGCGCAAGGGCAATAGCGCGTTGGTCAGTGAGTTGAATGCGGCCATCGACGGCATCCGTGCCAATGGCGAGTACCAGAAGATTTCCGCGCAGTACTTCAAGTCCGATATCTACGGCGACTGATGCTGAATACGCACTTGAAAACGCTGTAGGTCAGTGTGAGAGCTGTCGAGCCCTGGCAAGCCCGCTCTCACATTCGATCGCGGCTGCCGGCTTCAGCCCTTCAGTTCCTTCAAGTGCTTGTAGACCGTTGCCCGCCCCATGCCCAACACATTGGCCACGTAGTTCGAGGCGCTCTTGCCCTTGAACGCGCCTTCGGCGTGCAGCGCCAGCACCAGCTCGCGCTTGTGGTCGCGGGTCAGCAGGTTCAGGCTCAACTGGCGTTCGCGCAGCCAGGCGTGCAAGAAGGTGTTGATCCGTTCCTGCCAGTCATCGCGAAACAGTGAGTCCGGTTGCGGGATCAGCTTGCTGGGTGACAGAAACAGGTCCAGCGCCGCCTTGGCGTTTTCGAACAGCGAGATATTCAGGTTGATGCACAGCACGGCCAGCGGGCGACCCTTGTGGTCGCGCAGCACGGTGCTCAGGCTGCGGATTTTCTGGCCGTCCCAGTTGAGCTTTTCGTAGGGGCCGATATTCACTTCGCGGATGTCGTCGCTCAGCATGTCTTCCAGCGCCGAATCGTCACCGATGGCCCGTTTCGACAGGTTGTTGGCGATGTAGTCGACCTTTTGCGTGCGCAGGTCGTGCAGCACCACTTCGGCGTGGGGGAAGAACAACGTGGCGATCGCATCGGCGATCGCACGGAAGTTCTGCAGGACCTTGTCTTGTTCAGCGGTGTTCATCAATGCGGCTCCAGGCGTTCAGGGGAGAGCATACCAGCGTCCAGGCCGAACCGCGTCAGTGGCTCCGGTAGCGCCGCGCCGCGCACCAAGGCCGCGCTGGCCTGGCCCATCGCGGGCGAGGTCTGGATGCCGTACCCGCCCTGTGCCGCCACCCAGAACAGCCCGGCCACCCGCGGATCGAAGCCGGACAGCAAATCACCGTCGTGGACAAAACTGCGCAGGCCGGCCCAGGTGCGGGTCGGGCGGCGGATGGTCAGGGTGGTGGCTTCTTCGATCTGGTGGATCCCCATGGCGATGTCCAGTTCTTCGGGCTGGATGTCCTGGGGTTCCACCGGGTCGGCGTTGGCCGGTGAACCGAGGAACATGCCGGCATCGGGTTTCATGTAGAACGCTTCGTCGAGGGCCACCAGCATCGGCCAGGCGTGGCTGTCCACGCCTTCGGGGCCGGCGAAGATGAACGCCGAACGACGCTTGGGTTGCAGGCCGACGGACGCGGCGCCGGCCAGCCCGCCGATATGGTCGGCCCACGCGCCGGCAGCGTTGATGATGATCGGCGCGGTGCAGGTTTCATGCTGGGTTTGTACGTGCCACAGGCCGTCGGCAGTGCGGCTCAGGCCCAGCACGTGGCTGTCGGTCCGCACTTCGCCGTGGTTGCGGCGGATGCCGCGCAGGTAGCCTTGGTGCAGGGCGTCGGTGTCGATGTCGCTGGCGGTCGGGTCGTAGATCGCCCCGTGGACTTTGTCACGCCGCAGGATCGGCAAGCGTGCACAGGCTTCGTCAGCACTCAGTCGTTCGACCTGCGACACGGTGGCCTTGGCGCTGAGGTATTGCTTGTCCAGTTCGGCCGGGTCGCCGCTGAAGTCCACAGTCATCTCGCCCCGGGGCGTGAGCAGCGGGTGTTCGCAGAAACCGGCGGGCGGGTTGTCGAAAAACGCCCGGCTGGCCAGGGTCAGTGCGCGCACTTGCGGGGTGCCGTAGGCGGCGCTGTAGAGCGCGGCCGAACGCCCGGTCGAGTGATAGCCGGGGTGGGCCTCACGCTCCAGCACCAGTACCTTGCCGTGGGGCGACAGCCAGAAACCCGTGGACGCGCCGGCAATCCCGCCGCCGATGATGATGAAGTCTGCGTGGCTCATGAACATCTCCTGAAGGTGGGGTTAGCGCTGCAGCTGGTACAGCGCGTTAGCCAGCGCAATGTCTTCCAGACCCAGCCCGATGGACCGGAAAAACACCGGGCACTGGTAGTCCGGGCGCTGCGCCATGTCACTGAGTAGCTCGGGCAGGTCGCCCATCACCGCGCGTTTGTCCCAGCCGTGCTGTTCGCTGGCGATCAGCATTTCGCCGGCCGCGTCCGGAGTGGTCTGGCGATAGTCGCAGAATACCTGCATCGCGTTAAGGCTGTGGGGCGGCACTTCATGGGCGCGGGGCGCATTGGTGCTGATCGAAGTGATCAGCGCCGGTTTGCTCAGGTGCGCCGGGTCGAGCACCGGGCCGGCCGACGAGGTACACAGCATGATCACGTCGGCATCCGCCACGGCCGCCGCGCAGCTGTCGGCGATGCTCAGGCGTGGGTCGAGGCCGGTGAGCTGCGCGAGGGTGGCGGGGCTGGCGCTGGCCAGGCTCGGTGAAAACAGGCTGATGTGCTGCCAGTCCCGCAGGTTTTGCACGTAGCGCAAGTGCGCCTGGGCGACCTTGCCGCTGCCGATGATCGCCAGGCGCCGGGCGGCCAATGGCGCCAGGGCGTCCACCGCGAGGGCCGTGGTGGCGGCGGTGCGTGCGGTGGTCAGTTCATGGGCATCGCACAGCAGCAACGGTTGGCCGCTGTGCATCGACATCAACAGCGTCCAGGCCGTCACCAATGGCCCTTGCTCCCCTACGATGTACGGCGAAGTCTTGACCCCGTACACGCCGTCCTCGGCCAGCACGCCCAGGTAGTTGATGAAGTCGCCGGCGCCCTTCGGAAACGCCACTAACTGTTGCGCCGGTTGCACCGCCAGCCCGGCGGCGAGGTCGCGGAACAGCTTGTGCAGGATCTGGGGCACGTCGATCTGAGCGAGTAACTCGCGCGCTTGGGCCTGCTGGATGACATGGGGCGTGCTGGACATGGGGAACTCCGCTGTAAACTAATTTGTCCATTATGGACTTTTAGTCGTTGCGAGCAATATCCCGGCGAAAAAAATGCGCTCAAGCCGGCAGCCCCCACATCTATGTAGGTCACCTGTTCGCCACGCCTCAAGTACGTTTCGGCACCACCCCTGTTGCCACCCGGACGTTCGACCATGCTGACCCGCTGCATCTTCCCCCTCGTGTTACTGCTGTTGCCTTGCCTTACCGGCCACACCCACGCCAGAGACCTGGCCGAGGGACTGAACGATGACAGCGCCTCCCTGGCGCTGCAGAACCACGACCAGCGTTACGCGCTGTGGTCCGGTATCGGTTTGTTGAAAAATGCGATCGGCCAAACCTGCAACGCGGTGCTGCTGGACACCCGCAACCGCCAGAGCAAGGCCGTCGGCCCGGCGTATGTCTTGACCAGTGGGCATTGCGTGTACTTCAGCTTCGGCACGGCCCATGTCAACCAAGCCATCGAGGCGAGCATCACGTTCAATTATTTCCACGACACGCCGGCGCAACAGCGCACGTTTCGCATTAAAACGGCGCACTGGACCAGCATGGTCGGCACTGATCTGGCAGTGCTCGAACTGGATACCTCACTTGCCGGGCTGATCACCGACGGCATCATGCCGCTCAAGCTCGCCACCCATCAAAGTACCGGGGAACGTGAGGTCGTGAATGTCGGTTCGCCGAGCGGGTTTCGCCAGAAGGGCTTGCGTATGAGTGCCTGCAAGGAAACCGCGACCAACAGCTTTGTCGAGCATCCCGGGGTGTTTCCCGGCGCCCTGAAAAACCGCTGCAATGACCTGCAGTACGGCAGTTCCGGCAGCCCGATGCTGGACCGGCATACCAATGAAGTCACCGGCATTGTCAGCAAAGTCGCGGCGGTCATTAAAAAAGACATCCTCAACAACTGCCAGAACGTCTCGGCGTGTGAAGCGGCCAAGTTCAACTACAGCTATCCCGCCAACGACCTGCACCGTTGTTTTGTCGAGGGCCAATTCTCGAACGAGACGCCTGCTTGCCAGCTCAAAGCCGTCGATATCCACCTTGAGGAACCCTGGAAGCTCAACCCCTATGTGCATATGCAACTGGGCGAATTCGGGCAGAGTGTGCAGCCCACCTGGAACATCAGGTTCTCGATCCAAGACCCGTTCTATCGCTTCAAGGCTGTGCGCAACGTCAATGAATGCAGGCTGCCCAATGGCTATCAACGTGCCATTGCGTCAACCCAGGGCTACATCAATCAGGCCATCGGCCCGGCGCTGGGGGCGTATGTGCTGTGCATCATCGGCGTTCAAACTCCCGGCGAGCCGTTGACGCCGGCCTTGCTGCACAATGCGTTCACCCACTCGGTGTTCTTGACCGACCCGGCGCCGGTCCCGCGCATCGGCCTGAACTACAGCGTCAACTGGGACGACCCGCAAACCGCCTTCAGCCACCATTACTTCTATGTGGACACCTCGGCGGAAGCTGCCTGCCGTGACAATGACGACGTCCGCTACATCCTCGCCACGGGCGGAACGAGTTACCCGCTCTCGCAACTGCCCGTCACCCTGTGCAGCTTTGCGCGTAACCCGGCGGGGCAACCTTCGGCGGTACGCACGGATGTGATCGAGCGATCCGCCTACCTGCCGCCCACCCAAACGCGCCAGCCGGCAGCGGCTCAGCGATGAAGCGGTCAACCCGTGACACGAAAGCCTCCGGAGAGTTTTTCCTTCAGATAACCCACCAATGCACTCACGGACTTGGGTACATGGGGCGAGTAGGGCCGTATCAAGTAAATCTCATCGGCAAACGCGCCCTTGAGCGTCCAGCCCTTGAGCACCTGCACCAGCGTGCCGCCGGCCAGCGCCGCATGGGCGCTGAAATCCGGGAGCAGGGCGATGCCCAGGTGATTGAGCGCCGAGTCGCGCAAGGCTTCGCTGTTGTTGGTCGAGAAGCTTCCGGCGATCGGCACGGTGACCCGTTCGAGGGTTTTGCCGCCGCGCTCGAAGGTCCAGGCGGGCTGCTCGGTGCCGCGCGGGTAGTAGAGGCAGTTATGCGCGCTGAGCTCGCCGGGGCTGCGCGGTTCGCCGTGGCGTTGCAGGTAGTCGCGGGTGGCGACCAGCACCGAGGTGGTGTCGCACAGCTTCCATGCGACGTGGGTTTCCGGCACCTGAAAACCGTGGCGCACCGCCAGGTCGTAGCCTTCGGCGGCCAGTGAACTCAAGGCATCCGACACCTCCAGCTGGACCCGCACCTGCGGGTACAGTTGCAGGAAGGCCGACAGGTGCGGCACCAGTTGCTGCCGGGCGAACGCGACCGGCGCGGTCAAGCGCACCAGGCCGCGGATTTCCCCGGCGGCGTCGCGCACCGAAGAAAAACTGCGGGCGATCTGTTCGTAGGCGCTGCGCACGTCCCGCGTCAGTGACTGCCCGGCGTCGGTCAGGCGCACGCTACGGGTGGTGCGGGTGACCAGGCGCGTGCCGGTGGCTTTTTCCAGGTCGCTGATGCGCTGGCTGACCGCCGACTTGCTCACCCCCAGGCGCGCCGCGGCGGCGGTGTAGGTGCCGTGTTCTTCCAGCACCGAGAGCCAGTGAATGTGGGTCCACAGCCCTTCGATCTCAGACTTTTCCATGAGATTATTGTTCGCCTATAAGGACAATCAGTTCTGGATTCTGCTCTGGTTCGGAACAAATCGAAAGCCTATCGTGTGTCCCAACGCTACCCACCTGGGACCTACTGCCATGACCAGCACCATCGAGCACTACATCAACGACCAGCGCGTGAGCCGCGATGATCGCTATCAGGACGTCTACAACCCGGCCACCGGCGCCGTGACCGGGCGCGTCGCCCTGGCCAGCCGCCAGACCGTCGGCGAAGCCGTCGCCGCTGCCCAAGCCGCCTTCGCCAGTTGGGCCGATACCCCGCCGATCCGCCGCGCCCGCGTATTGTTCGAATACCTGCACCTGCTGCGCGCACGCAAGGACGACCTGGCGCGCATCATCGTCGCCGAACACGGCAAGGTGTTTACCGATGCCCAGGGCGAAGTCGACCGTGGCATCGACATCCTCGAATTCGCCTGCGGCATTCCCAACCTGCTCAAGGGCGAACACTCCGACCAGGTCTCGCGAGGCATGGACAACTGGACGATGCGCCAGCCCCTGGGCGTGGTCGCTGGCGTCACGCCGTTCAACTTCCCGGTGATGGTGCCGATGTGGATGTACCCGATCGCCATCGCGGCGGGCAACACCTTCATCCTCAAGCCCAGCCCGACCGACCCGAGCGCCGCGCTGTTCATGGCTGAGCTTTTGCGTGAAGCCGGTTTGCCCAGCGGCGTGTTCAACGTGGTGCAGGGCGACAAGGAAGCGGTGGACGCGCTGATCGAACACCCGGACGTCAAGGCCGTGAGCTTTGTCGGCTCCACGCCGATCGCCCAATACATCTACGAAACCGGCGCGCGCCACGGCAAGCGCGTGCAAGGCCTGGGCGGCGCGAAAAACCACATGGTGGTGATGCCCGACGCCGACATCGAACGCACCGTCGACGCGCTGATGGGCGCCGCCTATGGCAGTGCCGGCGAACGCTGCATGGCCATCTCCGTGGCGGTGCTGGTGGGCGATGTGGGTGACAAAGTCATCGCCGCCCTGACCGAGCGGGCCAAGCAGCTGCGCATCACCGATGGCCGCGACCTCAAGGCCGAAATGGGCCCGATCGTCTCGCGCACCGCACTGGAGCGCATCAGCGGCTATATCGAACAAGGCGTCCAGGCCGGCGCGCAACTGCTGCTCGACGGCCGCGATTACGTGCCGACCGAACCCGGCCTGGAAAACGGCTTCTGGCTCGGCGCGACCTTGTTCGACCATGTGACTCAAGAGATGAGTATCTACCGCGAAGAAATCTTCGGCCCGGTGCTGGCCTGCGTGCGCGTGAATGATTTTGCCGAAGCGGTGAAACTGGTCAACGACCACGAATTCGGCAACGGCGTCAGCTGCTTCACCCGCGACGGCAACATCGCCCGCGAATTCGCACGGCGTATCGAAGTGGGCATGGTCGGCATCAACGTACCGATCCCGGTGCCGATGGCCTGGCACGGCTTTGGCGGCTGGAAGAAAAGCCTGTTCGGCGATATGCATGCCTACGGCACCGAGGGCGTGCGCTTCTACACCAAGCAGAAGTCGATCATGCAGCGTTGGTCGGAGAGCATTGAGCAAGGTGCGGAGTTTGCGATGCCCGTCTCCAAATGACAGCCTAAGGAACACAGAGAAACCCATGTGGCAGGGGGCTTGCCCCCGATGGCGGAGTGGCAGTCACTGCATGAGTGCCTGAACCACCGCTATCGGGAGCAAGCTCCCTCCCACATTTTTTGTGCGTGGTCAGGCAGTGGTCTTCGTGGGCCTGAGGCATTCGATGGAGCGGTCAACCGTGGTTTTGGCGATTTCCAGCAAATGCCACACCGCGAGGATCTTCGCCCGCTCCGGTTTCTCCAGCAGCTCCCCGCAATCCAGCGCCGTCGCCGAAGCGCTGTCCAGCAGACTGGCGGTGTAGAGCAGGGCGTCTTCGAAGCTCAGGTCTTCGTTGACGGCGTGGAAACCTTGGGTGGGCAGGTAATGGTCGATGGCGCGGTTGAAGGCAGCGCGGTCTTTGGTGGGATCGATGGGGGGGGCGGGTAGGGCTTTGGTCATGGTGAAACTCCTGTCTGATCAAGGAGACGGCACTCTTCGCGACTAAACGAAGGTGGCGGCTGTACGCAGGTTAGTCGACCGGTCAGAACAGGAACCCGGCGCGCCCGAAGGCGCCCTGCGCACAGCCACCATTGAGCGTCATGGGACCATGCGCCTGTTCTGAATCCGGGCGACTAAACCCGATCACTGATTTGGCAGTGACGGACCGCAGACTAGCCATCGATTCCAACAGGCACAAGGCGGCGCAGATTGTCTAGGAAACGTCCTGCAATTTAAAGCGACCCGGCTTGCTGGCCCTTTAAAAACCATGACCAGATGCCACTAACTCCAATGAAATGCGGTCCATGTGGGAGGGGGCTTGCCCCCGATGACGGAGTGGCAATCACTGCATGAGTGCCTGAACCACCGCTATCGGGAGCAAGCTCCCTCCCACTTTTTTTGTCCGTGGTCAGGCAGTGGTCTTCGTGGGCCTGAGGCATTCGATGGAGCGGTCAACCGTGGTTTTGGCGATTTCCAGCAAATGCCACACCGCGAGGATCTTCGCCCGCTCCGGTTTCTCCAGCAGCTCCCCGCAATCCAGCGCCGTCGCCGAAGCGCTGTCCAGCAGACTGGCGGTGTAGAGCAGGGCGTCTTCGAAGCTCAGGTCTTCGTTGACGGCGTGGAAACCTTGGGTGGGCAGGTAATGGTCGATGGCGCGGTTGAAGGCAGCGCGGTCTTTGGTGGGATCGATGGGTGGGTCGGGTAGGGCTTTGGTCATGGTGTAATTCCGTGATGGATTGAGATTCGCCACCCCGCCGCGACTAAACGTAGGGTGGCGGCTGTACGCAGGTTAGTCGACCGGTCATCACGAAAATCCGGCGCACCCGAAGGCGCCCTGCGCACAGCCACCATAAAAACTGATGGAAGACCGTGCACGTGATGAGAGGTCGGGCGACTAAACCCGATCACTGATTTGGCAGTGACGGACCGCAGACTAGCCATCGATTCCAACAGGCACAAGGCGGCGCAGATTGTCTAGGAAACGTCCTGCAATTTAAAGCGACCCGACTTGCTGGCCCTTTAAAAACCATGACCAGATGCCACTAACTCCAATGAAATGCGGTCCATGTGGGAGGGGGCTTGCCCCCGATGACGGAGTGGCAGTCACTGCATGAGTGCCTGAACCACCGCTATCGGGAGCAAGCTCCCTCCCACATTTTTTGTGCGTGGTCAGGCAGTGGTCTTCGTGGGCCTGAGGCATTCGATGGAGCGGTCAACCGTGGTTTTGGCGATTTCCAGCAAATGCCACACCGCGAGGATCTTCGCCCGCTCCGGTTTCTCCAGCAGCTCCCCGCAATCCAGCGCCGTCGCCGAAGCGCTGTCCAGCAGACTGGCGGTGTAGAGCAGGGCGTCTTCGAAGCTCAGGTCCTCGTTGACGGCGTGGAAACCTTGGGTGGGCAGGTAATGGTCGATGGCGCGGTTGAAGGCAGCGCGGTCTTTGGTGGGATCGATGGGTGGGTCGGGTAGGACTTTATTCATGGTGTAACTCCGAATTTTGAGTAAGGAGCCGAACCGGTCGCGACTAAACGAAGGTGGCGGCTGTACGCAGGTTAGTCGACCGGCCAAAATCGGAAACTCCGGCGCACCCAAAGGCGCCCTGCGCACAGCCACCATAAACTGCATGGACCATTGCGCCGAATTTGGAGTCCGGGCGACTAAACCCGATCACTGATTTGGCAGTGACGGACCGCAGACTAGCCATCGATTCCAACAGGCACAAGGCGGCGCAGATTGTCTAGGAAACGTCCTGCAATTTAAAGCGACCCGACTTGCTGGCCCTTTAAAAACCATGACCAAATGCCACTAACGAACACGTGATGGTTTCTATCTGTAGGAAAGATCTGCCATGACGGAACTTGATGGCAGCGCTGACGACTTTTCGCTTTTTCAGGGTGTAGTGGGCCGAGTTAAATATCGACGCCAACTAACCTCCGTAAAGGATTGCGATGAACATAAACGTCAGTAATTTTCGCCAAGCAGTATCTAAGATCAGGCTCTCAAACGCAGCATTTGAAGAGTTGCTGAGTGCCAGCGCGATGTTGGGTGCAGAAACAAAAACCGGTCGATTCGATATAAAACACGCTTGCATTGATCCGTTTTATTCGCAGTCCCTTGGCGAGGCGTTGCGCAATATACGAAACATTATTGAACATGAAAGTCATGTCTTGATCCTTGATGGATTTAGGACGGATAACCTTGCAAGTTTCAAATCACTGGTGTGGACATTTGGATCTTTGCTTGGTACGCCAATGGTGCAAAATCATCTTGGTCATAAGGTTATTGAGGTTTACGACCGAGGCGGTAAAAGCATTGAAGAGGGTGCGAGGTACCATCAGACCCGTCAGGGCGCCTACGTACATAACGATGGCGTCAGCGACCCTCTCCCTATCGACTATTTGATTCTGGCTTGTGGACAGAAAGCGCTTCTGGGAGGCGAGAGCATTCTTATTGATGCAAGCGCGGTATATGCGGAGCTGATGGCATTTCCGGAAGTTCTCGAGGAGCTTAAATGCGATTTCTATTTTGAAAATAGAGGCATGTCAGAGGACGAGTGCCTATTTAAAGCGCCCATCCTGAGTTTTTCCAATGAAGGTATTCCCTTGATAAGGTACTTTCGCGTCTACATTGAATCGGCTCACCTTAAAGCGAAAATGCCGTTGACGTTGGCGCAGGTTCAAGCATTGGATTTTCTGGATACAGTTCTCGATCAATCATCTGTTCAGCATCGTGTATTGCTTGAGCCTGGTCAGGTGCTTATTTCCGCGGACAACAAGTTTCTCCATACCCGAACGCATTTCATCGATATGCATTCTCCACGCTCGGAAATTGATGATGCAGAGCCTTTAAACGCCTTGAATCGCTACATGTTGCGGATGTGGTTACGCAAGCAATGATGCCCATGCCACGCATGGCGCGCGACCTTTATACCCACTCAAAAGCCGAGCCCTCATGGACAACGCCAACATAGCCATCACCCTGGTCTTGATCTCCGCCTTCATGCACGCCACTTGGAATGCCGTTGTCCGTGCCGGCAGCAGCCGTTTCATGACCTTGGCCATGGTCGATGGCACCGCATTAGTGATCTGCCTGGCGGCGCTGCCGTTGGTCAACGTACCGAGCCTGGAGGTGTGGGGCTATGTGCTGATTTCTGTGATGCTCAATACGGTCTATCGATTGTTCCTAATCAAGGCTTATGAAACAGGCGACTTCGGCCAGGTCTACCCGGTGATGCGTGGCGTGCCGCCGGTGTTGGTTGCGGTGTTTTCCTACTTCCTTTTGCATGAACAGCTGTCGTCCCCGTCGATGGCGGGAGTGCTGCTGATTTGCGCGGGGATCATCAGCCTGACGTTTGTGCGCAGGATGACCGCGCAGATGTTCAAACCAATTCTGATGGCCGTGTGTGCGGGGGTGTTCATCGCGTCCTACACGGTGGTGGATGCCAAAGGTGTAAGAGCCAGTGAGACGGTGCTGCAGTACATCATCTACCTCACGCTGTTCCAGAGCATTCCGATTCCGATGCTGGCGTTTTTCAAGACGCGATCAGCACTCACCCAGGCTGTGCGCGACCACTGGCGGGTAGGTGCAATGGGCGGTGTTTTTTACTTGGCGTCCTACGGTTTGGTCCTGTTTGCGTTGTCGCTGGACGCAGTGGCCAAGGTCTCAGCCCTGCGGGAAACCAGTGTTATTATCGGCGCCATCATTGCTGCGCTGTTCTTCCGGGAGCAGTTCGGCTGGCGACGGATGCTTTCGGCATTCGTCATTGTCTGTGGGATCATCCTGATCAAAGTGAGCACCTGATGGCCCAGCGCCCGCCACCCACTCCCATGCTTCAAGCCTTCGTCAGCGCCGCGCAAACGGGCAGTTTTGCGCGTGCTGCGTTCGAGTTGAACCTCACCGCCAGTGCCATCAGCCATCAAATTGCGGGCCTGGAAGAATGGTGGGGGGTGCAGTTGTTCGAGCGGCATTCGCGGGGGGTCAAACTCACGACAGCGGGGCAGGCCTTGTTGCCAGTGACCGATGGTTTTTTCAAAGAACTGGATACGGTGCTGCATTCGCTCAACCCGAGTAGATCCCAGCCACTTTACCTTTCATGCACCTCCTCTCTTTGTGCAACCTGGCTGATTCCCAGAATGCATGGTGCTCACGCCGAAGCGGCATTCAACCTTGATCTGGTGTTGACCAGCGCGGACATAAGCAGCGCCAGCTTAAGTGCTCACCCGTTCGATGTCGCGGTGGTGATGGGGTATGGCGACTACCCGGATCATCATGCCGAACTGCTGATGCGCGATGCGGTGTTCCCTGTGTGCTCGCCGGAATTCAAACGTGTGAATGGTGATATTGCGCTGGAGGAAATAGCGCGGTACCCGCTGATTCATCGCGTCGACGATCAGGTATGCCCAGGGTGGGAGAGCTGGTTTGCATTTCAAGGGCTAGAGGCACCGCCGTATCACCATGGGCCGCGCTTTCCAGATTCCAGCCTGGCCATCAGTTTGGCAGTGAAAGGCGGCGGGATTGCGCTGGGCAGGACGGCACTGGTGTATGACCAATTGAAAGACGGTGAATTGGTTGCGTTGGAGGCCCCCTTAATGATGTCGCCTGCTGCGTACTACATCATTTGTCGAAACGGACGACAATCAGAGCCCGATATCGCCCGTTTGCTTGATTGGCTCAAGGCCCAAGCGCATCAGTTTATGGGGGAGGTGCAGCGTTCCGGTAAATGACTCACCGGCGACCTGCCCGCGTACTCGCATCCACCCACACCGCCGCTCAAACAATGGAATGCGGTCAATGTGGGAGGGGCGGTGCGACGGTTCGACTTGCTCCCGATGGCGGTGGTTCAGGCACTCATGCAGTGACTGACCCACCGCCATCGGGGGCAAGCCCCCTCCCACATGGGAGAGTGGGGTTTATCGGCGACCCGCCCGCGTACTCACATCCACCCACACCGCCAGCACCAAAATGCTGCCCTTCACAATCATCTGCCAGTAACTGTCCACATCCAGCATCGACATGCCGTTATCCAGGCTGGTAATCACCAGCGCCCCGAGCAGCGCGCCATACACCGTGCCCGAGCCGCCGCGCATGGAGGTGCCGCCGATAAAGCAGGCGGCGATGGCGTCGAGTTCGCCCATGTTGCCTGCCGACGGTGAACCGGCGGCGAGGCGTGCGGTGTTGACCAGGCCGGCGAGGGCGCACATCACGCCCATGATGCCGAAGATCCACAGTTTGACGGCCTGCACGTTGATGCCCGACAGGCGCGTGGCTTCCATGTTGCTGCCCACCGCATACACGCGGCGGCCGAATACGGTCTGGCTGGTGACGTAGCTGAACACGCCGAGCAGCACCAGCAACAGCAGCACCGGCACCGGGATGCCGTCGTAGCTGTTGAGGGTGGTGACGAACCCGGCCAGCACCGCGCCGATCACCGCCACGCGCAGCACGTCGCGCATCAATGAGTGTGCGGCCAAGCCATGCAGTGCGCGGTTGCGCCGTTGTTTCCAGGTCAAAAACAGGGTCAGGGCAAACAGCAAAATCCCGAGGCCGATGCCCACCGCATGCGGCAGATAGCCCTGGCCCACGTACACCAGCGACGGCGACACCGGCGCGATGGTGGTGCCGCCGGTGATGCCCAGCAGAATCCCGCGAAACGCCAGCATGCCGCCCAAACCGACGATAAACGACGGGATGCGCAGGTACGCGGTCATGTAGCCGTTGGCCAAACCGATCATCAACCCGCACAGCGCCACCAGGCTCAGGTTGGCCAGCAGCGGCAGGTGATAGACCACGTCCAGAATCGCCGCGAGCCCGCCCAACAAGCCGAGCATCGAGCCCACCGACAAATCGATCTCGCCGCTGATGATCACCAGCACCATGCCGCAGGCCAGAATCCCGGTGATCGACATCTGCCGCAGCAGGTTGGACAGGTTGCGCGGGGTGAGGAAGCCGCCCTCGGTCTGCCAACTGAAAAACAGCCAGATGAACGCCACGGCGATCACCAACGCGAGCATTTTGTAGCGGGTAAACAGCTGTTTGAGCTGATTCATCTAAGCGGTCTTCCGATCATTATTATTTTGGCTGAGCGCAGCGGCGAGGACCTGTTCCTGGGTGAGGCCTTCGTTGATGAAATCCCCACGCAACTGGCCGTCGCCGATCACCAGCACGCGGTTGGACACGCCGAGCACTTCGGCCAGTTCCGAGGAGACCATGATGATCGCCACGCCTTCGGCCGCCAGCGCGCCCATCAGTTTGTAGATCTCATACTTGGCGCCCACATCCACCCCGCGCGTGGGCTCGTCGAGGATCAGCACCTTGGGCTTGGCCATGAGCATTTTCGCCAGCACGGCCTTTTGCTGATTGCCGCCGGACAGGCTGGTGATCGGCAAAAACGGGCTGGCGGTCTTGAGATGCATGCGCGCGATCTGCCGGTCGATGCTGCCCAGTTCGGCCTCGGCGTCGATGCGCGTCAGGTGCGCGTAGGTGTCGAGTACCGCCAGGGTGATGTTCTGGCCCACGCCCAGGTCGGGAATGATGCCCTGGCGCTTGCGGTCCTCGGGCACCATGCACAGCCCGGCGCGGATCGATTTGAGCGGCGTGCGCGTGTCGATCAGTTGGCCATCGAGCCAGACTTCGGCGCTGTAGCGGCCGGGGTAGGCGCCGAACAAGGCCGAGACCAGCTCCGTGCGCCCGGCGCCGACCAGCCCGGCAATGCCGAGGATTTCCCCGCGCCTGAGTACGAAGGAGATGTCGTCCACGCGTTTGCGCTTGGGGTTGTCGACGTCGTAGCAGGTGACATGGCGCGCTTCGAACATCACCTCACCGATCTCATGCGGCTCGGTGGGGTAGAGGTTGCTCATTTCGCGCCCGACCATCTGCGTGATGATCCGGGGGATATCCATGTCGGCCATGGCGCTGGTCGCGATGTGCTGGCCGTCGCGGATCACCGTGATGGTGTCGCACACCGCCGCCACTTCATCGAGCTTGTGGGAGATGTACACGCAGGCCACGCCCTTGGCCTTGAGGCCCTTGATGATCTCCAGCAGTACCTCGATTTCCGAGCGGGTCAGGGCCGAGGAAGGCTCGTCGAGGATCAGCAGGCGCGCCTGTTTATTCAGGGCCTTGGCGATTTCCACCAGTTGCTGGTAGCCACCACCATACTGCGACACCGGCAGCGCGACGTTCATGTCCGGCACCTTCAGCTCGCGCATCAACGCTTCGGCGCGGTGCAGCATCGCCGGGTAGTTCATGCGCCCGCCGGGCAGGGTCAGTTCGTGGCCCATGAAGATGTTCTCGGCCACCGACAGGTCCGGCACCAGGGTCAGTTCCTGGTGAATGATGACGATGCCGGCCGCCTCGGTTTCGCTGATCGACTGGGCCTTGAGCGGCTGCCCGTCCCAGAGGATTTCGCCGTCCCAGGTGCCATGGGGATAAACCGCCGACAGCACCTTCATCAAGGTGGATTTACCGGCTCCGTTCTCGCCGCACAGGCCGACACATTCCCCCGGCCGCACCTTGATATCGATGCCGTTGAGCGCGTTGACACCGCCAAAGCGTTTGACGATGCCGTTCATTTGCAGCAGGTAGTGCGACATGGCGATGGCTCACACAAAAGGCCGAAGAAACGCGGTTTCCCGTAGGAGCGAGCTTGCTCGCGAAGAACCCCCAGGCAACGCGCACATCCAGGATGCCCGCGTCATCGTTGACGTTTTTCGCGGGCAAGCCCGCTCCTACAGGCCGATCTGCTCTTTGGTGTAGAAGCCGTCCTTCTCCAACAGGTCGATATTGGCCTTGGTCAGCGGGGTCGGGGTGAGCAGGATGGTGTCGACTTTCTTGCTGCCGTTGTCGTATTGCGAGCTGTAGGTGGGCTTCTCGTTGCGCGCCAGTTGCACCGAGAGCTTGGCGGCTTCGGTGGCGATCAGTTTGAGCGGCTTGTACACGGTCATGGTCTGGGTGCCGTCGATCACGCGCTTGACGGCGGCGAGGTCGGCGTCTTGCCCGGAGATCGGCACCTTGCCCGCCAGCTTCTGCGCGGCCAGGGCCTGGATCGCACCGCCGGCGGTGGCGTCGTTGGAGGCGACGATGGCGTCGATCTTATTGTTGTTCCGGGTCAGGGCGTTTTCGACGATGCTCAGGGCTTCGGTCGGGTTCCATTCCTTGACCCACTGCTGGCCGACAATCTTGATGTCGCCCTTGTCGATGGCCGGTTGCAGCACCTTCATCTGGCCTTCGCGCAGGACCTTGGCATTGTTGTCGGTGGGCGCACCGCCGAGCAGGAAATAGTTGCCCTTGGGCGCCGCCTGCAGCACGCCATTGGCCTGCATCTCGCCGACCTTTTCGTTATCGAAGGAGATGTAGGCGTCGATATCCGCGTTGAGGATCAGGCGGTCATACGACACCACCTTGATCCCGGCCTTCTTGGCTTCGGCGATGGCGTTGGTCAGCACGGTGGCGTTGAACGGCACGATCACGATCACGTCGACGCCGCGGGAGATCAGGTTTTCGATCTGGGAAATCTGCTTTTGCTCGTTGGCATCGGCCGACTGCACAAACACCTTGGCATCGAGTTTTTCCGCCGCCGCGACGAAGTAGTCACGATCGCGGGACCAGCGTTCCAGGCGCAGGTCGTCGATGGAAAAACCGATTTTCGGATGGGCCGGATCGGCCATGACCGGCAGGGCGAGCAGGGCCAGGGCAGAGGCGAGCAGGGTGCGTTTAAATGACTTCATGGTGGTGCGTCCTTTTATTGTTGTTGGAAAGACACAGCGTGATGCGGGTAGAACTGTAGAGCGTCCCTCGACGCTCTGTGCGTAGATTTGTCGCGCAAATGTCACCGCCGCCCCCTGTGTAGGAGCGAGCTTGCTCGCGAAAATCGCGAACTCGACACGTTTATCCAGGCATCACGCGTCATCGTTGACGTTTTTCGCGAGCAAGCTCGCTCCTACACAGAGGGCTGCGTGATCAGGTGTAGATAAATCGATTCACGATGCCCTCCAGCATCTCCTGCCGACCACTCACGGCCTGCGGGTTGAGTTCGTGGGCAAACGCATGTTCGGCCAGGGATTCCAGGCTGAATTCGCCGGCCAGTACCGCCTGGCCCAACGGTTGCTGCCAGCCGGCATAGCGCTGGTCCTTGAACTGCTGCAACCGATCGTTCTGCACCATCGCCGCCGCGCGTTCCAGCGCCAGGGCGAGCACATCCATGGCGGCGACGTGGCCGTGGAACAGGTCGATCTCGTCCAGGCTCTGGCGGCGCACCTTGGAATCGAAGTTGTAGCCGCCATTCTTGAAGCCGCCGGCCTTGAGGATTTCATACGTCGCGAGGGTCATCTCCTCGACGCTGTTGGGGAACTGGTCGGTGTCCCAGCCGTTCTGCGGGTCGCCGCGGTTGGCGTCGATGCTGCCGAAGATCCCGAGGGACACCGCGGTGGCGATCTCATGATGAAAGCTGTGCCCGGCCAGGGTCGCGTGGTTGGCCTCGATATTCACCTTGATCTCGTGTTCCAGGCCGTACTCATGCAGGAAGCCGAACACCGTGGCGCTGTCGTAATCGTATTGGTGCTTGGTCGGCTCCTGGGGCTTGGGTTCGATCAGCAGGTCGCCCTTGAAGCCGATCTTGTGCTTGTGCTCCACCACCATGTGCATAAAGCGCCCGAGCTGTTCGCGCTCGCGCTTGAGGTCGGTATTGAGCAGGGTTTCGTAACCTTCGCGGCCGCCCCACAGCACATAATTGGCGCCCTTGAGCCGCAGCGTGGCGTTCATCGCGCTGCACACCTGGGCGGCGGCGTAGGCGAACACCTCCGGGTCCGGGTTACTCGCGGCGCCGGCGGCAAAGCGCGGGTTGCTGAAGCAATTGGCGGTGCCCCACAGCAGTTTGACGCCGGTCTGTTCCTGGTGGCGTTCGAGGTGATCGACCATCTGCGCGAAGTGGTTGCGGTACTCCTTGAGCGAACTGCCTTCCGGCGCCACGTCAGTGTCGTGAAAGCTGTAGTAGTCGATGCCCAGCTTGGAGAAAAACTCAAAGGCCGCCTCGGCCTTGCCGATCGCCACTTCCATCGGCTCGCCGCTGCGCTGCCACGGGCGCTTGAAGGTGCCCATGCCAAACATATCCGCGCCGGGCCAGACGAAGGTGTGCCAATAACAGGCGGCCATGCGCAGGTGTTCGCGCATCGGTTTGCCGAGGATCAGTTTGTTGGCGTCGTAGTGGCGAAAGGCGAGGGGGGCGTCGCTGGCGGGGCCTTCGAAGCGAACCTTCTCGACACCGGGGAAGTACGTCATGGCGTGTTCCTTATTGTTCTTGGCGGTGTCTGGATACTAGCAACGGCACTGGGCCCGGCGATTATGAAAATCGTCAAGGTGTAGTGCGATTTTGAGTGGCGGGGTCTAACCTGTGGCGACCGGCCTCAGGACAAAAACAATGAAAACCCTACCGCCCGTCCACCGCATCGCCTTGCTGTTCAACGGCAGCAAAATCTATGACCGCGGCATCATCACCGGCATCGGCAATTACCTGAGCAGCACCCGCGCGTCCTGGGATTTGTTCCTGGAGGAAGATTTTTTGTGCCGCCTCAAAGGCATCGAGCGCTGGCAGGGCGACGGCATCATTGCCGACTTCGACGACCCGCTGATCGGCGAGGCACTGGCCGATATCAAGCTGCCGGTGGTGGCGGTGGGCGGTTCCTACGAGGATGCGCGTGCCTACCCCAGGGGCATCCCCTACGTGGCCACCGACAACCATGCGCTGATGAAGCTGGCGTATGAGCATTTGATCGAGGCCGGACTGACCCGGTTTGCCTGTTTCAGCCTGCCGCCAGCCCAGGCCAATCGCTGGGCCCAGGAGCGCGAAAAGGCCTTCAAGCGCCTGCTGCAACGCGATGGTTTGCCGGTGGAGGTGTACCGCGGCCTGGGCACCAGCGCGCCGTTGTGGGACAGCGCGGTGGAGCAGCAGATCGCCTGGCTGCAAAGCCTGCCCAAGCCCATCGGCATCATCGCCGTCACCGACGCCCGCGCCCGGCAATTGCTGCAGGCCTGCCTCACTGCCGGTATCGCCGTGCCGGAGGAGGTGGCGTTGATCGGCATCGACAACGACCCGCTGACCCGCACCCTCACGCGGGTGCCGCTGAGTTCGGTGATCCAGGGCACGGAAACCATGGGCCGCACGGCCGCCGCGCTGCTGCATCAGATGCTGCACGGCAAACCCTGCACCGGCACGCAGATCCTGGTGCCACCGGATGCAATCAATGTGCAGGCTTCCAGCTTGCATCAGCCGTTGGGCAATCCGTATGTGATGCAGGCGCTGCTGTTCATCCGCCAGTACGCCTGCCAGGGCATCAAGACCGCCCAGGTCGCGGCGTATGTCGGTGTATCGCGTTCATCCCTGGAATCGCACTTTCGCAAGACACGCGGGTGCAGCGTGCATGACGAGATCCTGCGCTTCAAACTCGCCGCCGCCGCCAAGGGCCTGGAAAACCACGCCCTGGCGATTGCCGATGTGGCGCAGCAGTGTGGCTTCAAGTCGGCGCAGTACCTGCATACGGTGTTTCGCCGTGAGTTTGGCTGTACGCCGCGGGAATACCAGCAAGGCGCGGCCTAGAAAAAAGCCGCCTGCTCCGTGAAGAGGCAAGCGGCTTGGTCATTCACCGATCAACGAAACGCTGGCACGACCTGCTCGATAAACAGCGCCAGGGACTTTTTCTTCTCGGCATGGGGCAGGCTGTTGTCGCACCAGAAGCTGAACTCATCCACGCCCAGTTCCTGGTAGTACTTGATGCGCGGGATGATTTCTGCGGCGGTGCCGATCATCGCGGTCTTGTGCAGGCTGTCCAGCTCGAACTCCGGGCGGCCGGCGAATTTTTCTTCCGGGCTTGGCGCCAGGAAGCCATTGACCGGCACTTCCTTGTTGCCGAACCAGGCATCGAAGGTGCGATAGAACTTGGAGATCGCCTTGGCCCCGACTTTCCAGCCTTCCGGGTCGTCGGCGGCGTGTACGTGGGTGTGGCGCAGCACCATCAATTGCGGGCGCGGCACGCCGGGGTTGTTGTCGAGGGCGGTCTGGAATTTGTTTTTCAGGTCCAGGACTTCTTCGTCGCCCTTCATCAGCGGCGTGACCATCACGTTGCAGCCGTTGGCCACCGCGAAGTTGTGGGAGTCCGGGTCGCGGGCGGCGATCCACATCGGCGGGTTGGGCTTCTGTACGGGCTTGGGCACGCTGGTGGAGGTGGGGAATTTCCAGATGTCGCCGTCGTGGGCGTAGTCGCCTTGCCACAACGCGCGCACCACCGGGACCATTTCGCGCAGCGCCTGGCCGCCGCTGGAAGCGGGCATGCCGCCGGCCATGCGGTCGAACTCGACCTGGTAGGCGCCACGGGCCAGGCCGACTTCCATGCGGCCGTTGCTGATCACGTCAAGCAAGGCGCATTCACCCGCCACCCGCAGCGGGTGCCAGAACGGCGCGATGATGGTGCCGGCGCCCAGGTGAATGGTGGTGGTCTTGGCCGCGAGGTAAGCCAGCAACGGCATCGGGCTTGGCGAGATGGTGTATTCCATGGCGTGGTGTTCGCCAATCCAGACGGTGCTGAAGCCACCGGCTTCGGCCATCAGGGTCAATTCGGTCAAGTCTTCGAACAACTGGCGGTGGCTGATGCTCTCGTCCCAACGTTCCATGTGTACGAACAGGGAAAACTTCATGACGCGTACCTCGGATCTATTGTGATCGGCCTGTCGACCGCGGGCCCTTAAGTGCTCTCGCCGTTGTAACGCTTGCCGGGGATAACGGCTGTTCGGCGGATTGATTGTTGGTATACCATAATATGGAATATCCACAAAACTTTTCTCTCCAACGGTTACACCCTCACCTCACAAGGAAGGCGAGCCCGATGAACATAAAACAAAAACTGATCCTGGCCTTTGCGGTGATTGCCAGCCTACCGGTGATTCTGGTGGCTGTGCTGATCATCCTCAACGTGCATGAGGTTCTTCACCGAGCCGACCATGATCGCGTGGTCTCACGCCACTGGGAGGGGCTGACACCCCGCAATCAAACTGTGGGAGGGGGCTTGCCCCCGATGGCGGAGGAACAGCCAGCTTATCTGTAGCTGACCCACCGCTATCGGGGGCAAGCCCCCTCCCACAAAGTTTTGTGTGTGGCTTAAGCCGGCATGGGCAATGCGCCCATCTTGCCGTGGCAATACACCAGTGGTCCGGCGTTCTGCTGGGGCACGATGAGGTTCTTCACCGAGCCGACCATGATCGCGTGGTCGCCGCCTTCGTACTCGCGCCACAGCTCGCATTCGATCACCGCCGTGGCATTCGCCAGGATCGGATTGCCCCGCTCGCTGAGCGTCCATTCGAGGCCTTGGGCCTTGTCTTTGCCCTTGCGCGCAAAGGCATACGCTTCGGTTTGCTGCCCGCCGGAAAGCACGTGGATGGCAAAGCGTTTGTTCTTGATCAACACCGGGTACGAGTCGGAGCTGTAGTTGGGGCAGAACAGCACCAGCGCCGGGTCCATCGATAATGAACTGAAAGCACTGGCGGTCAGCCCGACGATTTGCCCGTCGTCATCGAGCGTGGTGATCACGGTGACCCCGGACGGAAACGAACCCATCACTTGTTTGTAGATAGCGGCATCGATCATGGGACGGTCCTCGGCGGTGGAGCGGTTTTTATAGATTTGTAGGTATTATGGTATACCGTAATACAAAGCATGCAACTGCTTTTTCAAGCGCCCGATGAACGTCAATTATTGGTCTTGTAACCAATAAATACTGGGGTAAAGGCGAGAAATGGCTATTGGCCATGTGGCACATTAGCCGATCAGATTAGCGCCAGAGCTACGGATCAGTCGTGTAAAAAACTGGGGGGCGTGTGGCGCTGTCGAGCGTGATCCTCATCGATTGCTGCCTGGCGACGCGTCAGTACACGCAGGCGGTCAGGGCGGGGCGGTTGGGGTATACCAACTGAACAGGTTTTTCTGGCGAGAGCGCGGCGTTAATCCTGGCTTACCGCGTCATCGTTAACGATCCTCGCGGGCAAGCTCCGCTCCTACGGTGACGGGGTCATCTGTAGGAGCGAGCTTGCTCGCGAAAAACCCGAGAGCGCTGCGTTAATCCTGGCTTACCGC
Organism: Pseudomonas sp. Y39-6; assembly: GCF_023651955.1. Taxonomy (NCBI): domain Bacteria; kingdom Pseudomonadati; phylum Pseudomonadota; class Gammaproteobacteria; order Pseudomonadales; family Pseudomonadaceae; genus Pseudomonas; species Pseudomonas sp. Y39-6. Next base: position 2,728,999 of record NZ_CP069594.1, read on the forward strand.
GTCATCGTTAACGACCCTCGCGGGCAAGCTCCGCTCCTACGGTGACGGAGTCATCTGTAGGAGCGAGCTTGCTCGCGAAAAACCCGAGAGCGCCACGTTGATCCTGGCTTACCGCGTCATCGTTAACGACCCTCGCGGGCAAGCTCCGCTCCTACGGTGACGGGGTCATCTGTAGGAGCGAGCTTGCTCGCGAAAAACCCGAGAGCGCCACGTTGACCCTGGCTTACCGCGTCATCGTTAACGACCCTCGCGGGCAAGCTCCGCTCCTACGGCGACGGGGTCATCTGTAGGAGCGAGCTTGCTCGCGAAAAACCTGAGGCCGCTGCGTTAATCCTGGCTTACCGCGTCATCGTTAACGATCCTCGCGGGCAAGCTCCGCTCCTACGGCGACGGAGTCATCTGTAGGAGCGAGCTTGCTCGCGAAAAACCTGAGGCCGCTGCGTTAATCCTGGCTTACCGCGTCATCGTTAACGATCCTCGCGGGCAAGCTCCGCTCCTACGGTGACGGGGTCATCTGTAGGAGCGAGCTTGCTCGCGAAAAACCTGAGGCCGCTGCGTTAATCCTGGCTAACCGCGTCATCGTTAACGATCCTCGCGGGCAAGCTCCGCTCCTACGGCGACGGGGTCATCTGTAGGAGCGAGCTTGCTCGCGAAAAACCTGAGGCCGCTGCGTTAATCCTGGCTTACCGCGTCATCGTTAACGACCCTCGCGGGCAAGCTCCGCTCCTACGGTGACGGGGTCATCTGTAGGAGCGAGCTTGCTCGCGAAAACCCCGAGAGCGCCGCGTTGACCCTGGTTTTACGCGCGATCGGCAAGCCCCAACCCGCCAAACTCCTCCAACGCATCCCGCAACGCGCCGTCGAAGTAGTCCTTCGAGGCGCGGTCCCAGAGGATGTGGAACGCTGGCGCGTCCACGCTTCCCGAGTGGATGACGATCACATTGATCCGTGCCGCCGCCGTCTGCGCCACCGCTCCCGGCTTGAAGGCCGGAAAACTGAGATCGACGCCGCACAGCTTGGCCATCACCTGGGCAATCACCGCGCCGCTGAGCAGCACGCAAGCATGACTGTCCTGGCGCGGCAGCAGGTAGTGGGCGCGGTGGTCGAGTTCCCAGCGCGCTTCTTCATCGGCGATGCGCTGGCCCTGGTCCGCAGGGCTGCCCAGCAGCAGGTATTCGTTCTGTGACAGGCGCGCCACCCAGCTGCCGTCCGCCTGTGCGGTCGCTCGGTTGGGCGCGTCGGGCAGGGTGAAACCGCGGGCCGTGAGGTACTCGGCGCTGTGTGCGCCGCGAAAGCCGACCCGGGGCAGGTCGGTCTGGTCGATCAGGCGGCAGGGCGGCGTGAGCAATTCGTGGGCTTTCAGACTGGTCATGGCTTAACCCTCCTGGCGTTGGTTGGTGGGGTCGAAGAACGGTAGCTGCACCACTTCGGCCTGGACGACGATGCCGCCTTCGACGCGAATCGGAATGCATTGCCCCGGTGTGCTCTGGTCGATCCCTGCGTAGGCCAGGCCGATGATCCGGCCCAGGCTGGCGGAGTATTCACACGAGGTGACGTTGCCGCTGATGTCCGGGCCGTTGAGCACCAGGTGGCCTTCCAGCGGCTGCACGCTGCCCTTGGGCAAGCTGAAGCCGACCAGTTTGCGTTTCAGCGGCTGGGCTTCGAGGATGTCCACCGAGCGGCGGCCGACGAAGAACGGTTTGTTGCGGCTGACCGCCCAGCCCATGTCGATTTCCGCCGGGTGGGTCATGCCGTCGGTGTCCTGGCTGATGATCACGTGGCCTTTTTCCAGGCGCAGCAGGCGCTGGGTTTCGACGCCGAAGGGACGAATGTCGAAGGCTTTGCCGGCGGCCATCAACGCATCCCACAATGCCAGGCCATGACGTGCGGCAACGTGGATTTCATAACCCAGTTCGCCGACGAAACCGACCCGCAGCAGCCGCGCCTTGATCCCGGCCACCGTGCCCTGGCGCACGCCGAGGTAAGGGAAACCCTCGGCGCTCAGGTCGAGGTCGCTGCACAGCTGTTCCAGCACTTTGCGCGAATCCGGCCCGGCCACGTTCACCGCACAGATCGCGGCGGTGACGTTGGCCACATCCACGTCCAGGCGCCATTGCGCGTTCCACTTGAGCATCTGCTGGTAGATGCGGTCGACGCCGCTGGTGGTGGCGGTGACGTAGAAGTGCTTGTCGGCCAGCCGCGCGCACACGCCGTCGTCGATCACCACCCCGTGTTCATTGGTCATCAGCGCATAACGCGAACGGCCCACCGGCTGCTTGAGAAATGCGAAGGTGTACATCCGGTTGAGCAGTTCGGCGGCATCCGGGCCGCGCACGTCCAGGCCGCCGAGGGTGGACACATCGATCAGCCCGACCTTGTTGCGCACATGCAGGGCTTCGGCCTGCATGCACGCGTCGCGGTCCTCGGCCTTGCCGTAATAGGCCGGGCGCTGCCAGATGCCGGCGGGCATCATCTTCGCCCCGGCCTGCAGGTGCCGCGCATGCATCGGCGTTTGCCGGTAGGGGTCGAAGGCGCGCCCGGCGACGTGGGCGAGTTTCTCCGCCACGAACGGCGGCCGTGCGGTGGTGACCCCGGTTTCGCTGATATTGCGCTGGGTCGCCCAGGCCACCAGGCGCGCGGTCGGCAACGCCGAGTGGCGGCCCTGGGACGGGCCCATGCCGACGGTGGAGTAGCGTTTCACCAACTGCACATCGCGGTAGCCGATGCGGGTGGCGTTGATGATATCCGCCACTTGCAGGTCTTCGTCGAAGTCGACGAAATCCTTGCCCTTGGGGTGCGGGAAGATCGGCCAGTTGAAGTTGACCTGGGCTTCGCTGCGCAGCGGGGTACGCGCTGCGGCAGGGCTCAAGCCGAGGGCGAGGGCGATGTCGTGGGCGGCGTTGCTCGCGTCCGCCAGTACATTGTCCAGTTGGTGCCGACCGTGGACCGAACCGGCCACATTCAGGTTCTGCGGCAGGCCGCTGAGGCTGAACTCTGCACGCGAGTCCTCATAGGCCAATTTGCCGCCGGCCTGGCACAGCAGTTGGTACACCGGCATATAGCCGGCCGACATGCACAGCAGGTCGCAGTCGATCACCTGCCCCTTGTCACTGACCTGGCCCTGAGCGGTGATCTGGCGCACATCGACACCCTTCACATGGCGCAGGCCTTTTTCATGCAAGGCCTCGAACACCGTGCTGTTAGTCAGGCAACGGATCTTGCGCTGCGCCAGCGCGCCGGCCAGGGCCTGGTCGGCGGGGGCGTGGCGCAGGTCGACCACGGCGGCGACGTCCACGCCCTGGTCATGCAGGTCGAGGGCGGCGAGGTAACCGTCATCGTTGCCGGTGAGCACCACCGCGCGTTTGCCGGGCTTGACGGCGTAGAGCTTGATCAGGCGTTGCGCGGCGCTGGTCAGCATCACCCCCGGCAGGTCGTTGTTGCGAAAGATCACCGGCTGGTCGAACGAGCCGCTGCACACCAGGCACTGCTGCGCGCGCACCTTGTACAGGCGCTTGCCCTGGATCACCGGCAGGTAGTTGTCGGTGAACCAGGCGTTGCAGGTGGCCTCGGTGAGCACCTGGATATTCGCGTGTTGCTGCACCGCGCTGAGCAATTCGCGGCGCAGGTTGTCGGCGCGGGTGCCGGCGATATCGAAGCGCGCATAAGTGAGCGAACCGCCGAGGATCGGCTGCTGCTCGATCAGCAGCACCTTCGCCCCGGCATTCGCGGCGGTCAGCGCCGCCTGCAAGCCGGCGGGGCCGGCGCCGATGACGGCGAGGTCGGTGAACAGGTAGGCCTTGTCGTAGTACTCGGGCTGGAAGTTCAGGTCGAGGACGCCCAGGCCGGCTTTTTTACGGATGATCGGCTCCCACACTTTCCACATGCCCTTGGGCTTGTAGAACGAGCGGTAGTAGAAACCCACCGGCATGAATTTGGAGAACTTGCCCATATAGGCATCGCGGTCGTGGTCCAGCGTGCCGTTGACGTTCTGCGCGGTCACCGCCAGGCCGTTGCTCAGCGCGTGGGCATCGGCCAGCACGTTGGGTTCCTGGGGCAATTGCACCAGGCTGTTGGCGTCCTGGCCGGCCATGCTCAGCGGCCCGCGTGGGCGGTGGTATTTGAACGAGCGCGACATCAGAAAGCGCCCGTTGGCGAGCAGGGCGCTGGCGATGCTGTCGCCCTGCAGGCCCTGGTAGGGGTGGCCGTCGAAACTGAAATCGAGTGGCTGATCGCGTTGGATCAGCAGGCCCATGGGGGCGGGGAGGCGGTTCATCCGGCGATCTCCTGGGGGGTGTTGAAGTCGACGCGGTGGGTGAACAGTTCCTTGGGATCGAAGGTGCGCAGGATCTCGTCGGTGACGGTGTGGCGCTCGGCGAGGAACCAGTAGCTGGACGGCGTGTGCATCCACCATTCACGCACTACACCGGCGAGGTTGTCGGTGTTGAACACGTAGTCGGCCCATTCGGCGTCGCTGCAGTTGACCGGATCGGGCATGGGCTTGAACTCGCCGCCGTAGGTGAACTCGCTGATATTGCGCGGCCCGTTGAGCGGGCACATCATGATTTTCATAGTCCGCTCTCCATCAGTGACTGGCCGCCGTGGCGCCCATCTCATTGACTTGCTGGAAGGTCGAGAAACGTTCGAGGCCAAAGGGTTTGATCAGCTCCGGTACCTTGCCGCCGCTGGCGACCAACTCGGCCATGGTCTTGCCGCAGATCGGCGTGGCCTTGAAACCCCAGGTGCCCCAACCGGCGTCGAGGTAGTAATTCTTCACCGGCGACAGGCCCATGATCGGGCTGTAGTCCGGGGTCATGTCGGTGATCCCGGCCCACTGGCGCATCAACTTGGCGTTGGCCAGGAACGGGAACATTTCGATGGCATGGGCCAGCAGGCTTTCCTTGAGGTCCAGGGTCGAGCGTGTGTTGAACAGCGGGTAGGGGTCGGAACCGCCGCCGAACACCACTTCGCCGCGACTGGTTTGCTGCACGTAGCAGTGCAGGGCCGAGGAACTCACCAGCGGGTCGAGGAACGGCTTGAACGGCTGGGTGACCATGGCCTGCAGCGGGAAGGTCTGGATCGGCGAGCGGATGCCGGCCTTGGCCATCAACAGTGAGCTGTGCCCGGCAATCGCCTGCACCGCGCAGCCGCACCGGATGGTGCCGCGATTGGTTTTCACCGCGGTGATGGCGCCGTTTTCAATGATCAGGTCTTGCACTTCGGTGAGCTGATGGATTTCCACGCCGCGCTTGGCCGCCTGCTTGGCGTAGCCCCAGGCCACGGCATCGTGGCGCGCGGTGGCGCCGTCGATGTGCCAGAGCCCGGCGAGCACCGGCAGGTGGCCGGGGTCGAGGTTGAGGCTGGGCACCAGTTCGCGGATCTGCTGGCGGTCGATCATCTCGGTGCGCCCGCCGAAGTGCTTGTTGACCTCGGCGCGCTGGCGGAACGAACGCACGGTGGCGTCGGTGTGGGCCAGGGTCAGTTGGCCGCGCTCGGAGTACATGATGTTGAAATCGAATTCGTTGGACAGCGCCTGGAACATCTTCACTGACTCGGCGTAGAAACGCACCCCTTCGCTGGTCAGGTAGTTGGAGCGGATCACCGCTGTGTTACGCGCGGTGTTGCCGCCGCCCAGATAGGACTTTTCCAGCACGGCAATGTTGCTGATGCCGTGGTACTTGGCCAGGTAGTAGGCGGTCGCCAGGCCGTGGCCGCCGGCGCCGATGATCACCACGTCGTAACTCGACTTGAGTTCTTTGGGCGGCGGCAGATCCACCTCCACCGGGTACTCCGAACTCAGCCCGTATTTCAATAGATTGAATGGCATACGGCCTCCGATTGGCTGCGTAGGGCGTGATGTTGCGCAAGGGCGGCGGTCACGGTGTTTTTCATCAGGAAGGCAATGGTCATCGGGCCGACACCGCCGGGGACCGGGGTGATGGCGGCGACGTGGGGCAGGGCGGCGTCAAAGTCGACATCGCCGACCAGGCGGCTGCGGCCGTCGTCATCGATACGGTTGATGCCGACGTCGATCACCACCGCGCCGGGTTTGAGCCAGCTGGCATCGATCAAGCGTGGGCGGCCCACGGCGGCGATCACGATGTCGGCCTGGCGGCACAGGGCCTGGGCGTTGTGGCTGCGCGAATGCAGCACCGTCACCGAGCAATCGGCCTTGAGCAGCAGCGCCGCCATGGGCTTGCCGACGATGTTCGAGCGGCCGACCACCACCGCGTGTTTACCGCGCAGGTCGCCACAGGTTTGCTCCAGCAGGTACAGGCAACCGCTGGGAGTGCAGGGCGTGAGCACGGCGCGCCCCTGGCTGAGGCCGCCGACGTTCTGGCTGTGGAAACCGTCCACGTCCTTCTGCGGCGCGATGGCTTCCAGGGCGCGCAGTTCGTCCATCTGCTTGGGCAGCGGCAATTGCAAGAGAATGCCGTGGATCGCCGGGTCGGCATTCAACTGGGCGATCAGGATCAACAGTTGTTCGGTGCTGGTGTCGCTGGGCAGCCGATGCTCCACGGAGCGGATGCCCACTTCTTCGGCGCGCAGGATCTTGTTGCGCACATACACCTGGCTGGCGGCGTCGTTGCCCACCAGGATCACCGCCAGGGCCGGTTGAATGGCTTGCTCGTGCAGGCGCGCCACGTCTTCGCGCACTTGCAGCAGTACCCGTGCGGCGGCGGCTTTGCCGTCGATCAGTTTGGGCGCGCTCACCGGAACACCACCGTTCTGTCCTGGTTGAGGAACACCCGATGCTCCAGGTGGTACTTGACCGCCTTGGACAGGGCCACGGTTTCGGTGTCGCGGCCGATGGCGACGAGGTCGTCGGGCTTGTACACGTGGTCCACGCGCTGCACTTCCTGTTCGATGATCGGGCCCTCATCCAGGTCGCTGGTCACATAATGCGCGGTGGCGCCGATCAACTTCACGCCACGCTGATAGGCCTGGTGATAGGGCTTGGCGCCTTTGAAACCGGGCAGGAACGAATGGTGGATATTGATCGCGCGCCCCGACAGTTGCCGGCACAGGTCGTCGGAGAGGATCTGCATGTAGCGCGCCAACACCACCAGTTCGGTGCGGGTGTCGTCGACGATCTTCATCAGCTCGGCTTCCTGCGCGGCCTTGGTGTCCTTGGTCACGGGCAGGTAGATAAAGCGGATGCCCTCGCGCTCGGCCATGGGCCGCAGGTCGAGGTGGTTGGAGACGATGGCGGTGATGGTCATGTCCATCTCGCCCTTGTGGTAGCGGTAGAGCAGGTCGGTGAGGCAGTGGTCGAACTTGCTCACCATCAGCAGCACACGCATCGGCTCGCGGGTGTCGTACAGCGCCCACTGCATGTCGAAGGCCTGGGCGACGTCGGCGAAACCGGCGCGGATCTGTTCCAGGTCGCCGGCGTGCCCATCGTTGAAACGGAACACGGCACGCATGAAGAAGCGACCGCTGAAGTCATCATCGAACTGCGCCATCTCCCCGATGTAGCACGCGTTGTCCGCCAGGTACGTGGTGACGGCAGCGACAATGCCGGACACCGCGGGACAAGTGACCTTGATGATGAAATGGTTTTTTTCGTGTTGCATGACACGTCCTCGGGATGATGGCGGCAGCTCATCGCATAGCGAAAAAACGTCAGAGGACAGCAGGCTCATTCCGTGAGCGCATTTTCTTGTGAGGAATAAAATATTCCTGAAGTGGCTTTATAGGGGAATGGACGCAGGGCGTCTAGGGGTTTTGGGAAAGTTTTTTAACTGAGGGGAAATTTTCCACAGGCCCAGTGGCATCGAACGCTGTTGAAAATGTGGGAGGGGGCTTGCCCCCCTCCCACAATTGGATCTCTGTGCTTCAGGTGTATCGCGAGTCCGGATTATTCTTTGTCGTTGCCGTAATTCATGATCGACAGCAGGCGAATCGGCACCCGCACCAATTCTTCCGGCCCATGGGGAATCTCGCCCTCGAACGTCAGGCTGTCGCCGGCTTCCATCCGATACAGCTGATTCCCATGCCGATAAATCAGCTCCCCTTCCAACAAGTGCAGAAACTCGGTCCCAGGGTGGGCAAAGGTTGGGAACTCCTCGCTGGCGTCGTCCATGCTGACCATGTATGCCTCGAAGCTCTTCTTCGGCCCCCGGGTATGGTTGAGCAGATGGTAGGTATGCCCCTTTTCCGTCCCCCGGCGCACCACTTCCATGCCTTGGTCGGCCTTGACCAGCAAGGCACTGCCGTCCTGTTGATCGTATTCGGCGAACAATTTCGACAACGGCAGCCCGAGCACATCGCACAGGCGGCTGAGGGTGTCGAGGCTGGTGGAGACCTGGGCGTTTTCGATCTTGCTCAACATGCCCTGGCTGATATCGGCAATCTTCGCCACGTCGGACAGCTTCAGGTCCTGGGCCTGGCGCTGGCGTTTGATCTGCAAACCCAGGTATTGCTCGAGTTTGAGGCGGGGGGCGGTTTCGGTGGACATAGTCATCAGATCCTGCACGCTTTCCGTTCAGTAATATTAGTTTCGCACTAGGAAAGTGCAAGCAGCGGCGCTTGGCGGCCGTGCCCAGGCACGTATTCCCACGGGGAAAACAATTTTCCCATATATACAGCACAAAAGCGCTTTCACCGGCACTTCAATCGGCCGCTCGCGAATCTGGCAAGGGTATTGCATTCCTGTGGAGAAACTAACTTTCTTTTTAGGAATAAAAAGACAGTCCAGGCCCACCCACACGGTTTTGCCTTTCGCGAGGAGTGACACGCAATGTTGCCAGCAGAAACCCAGCGCATCATCGACAAGTACGGCATCAAGTACGTGCTTGCGCAGTTTGTGGATATACACGGTGCGGCCAAGACCAAGTCGGTGCCGATTTGCGGGCTCAAGACGGTGGCCGAAGAGGGCGCCGGGTTTGCCGGGTTTGCCATCAGCGGCATGGGCATGGAACCCCACGGCCCGGACTTCATGGCGCGGGGTGACCTGTCCACGCTGACCCCGGTGCCCTGGCAGCCGGGTTACGGGCGCGTGGTGTGCGTCGGGCATGTCGACGGCAAGCCCCATCCCTTTGATAGCCGCTACGTGCTGCAGCAGCAGGTGCAGCGCCTGCAGGACAAGGGCTGGACGCTGAACACCGGCCTGGAACCCGAATTCAACCTGATGCGCCGCGACGAGCAGGGCAAGCTGCAACTGGTCGACCCCAGCGACAACCTCGACAAGCCCTGCTACGACTACAAGGGCCTGTCGCGCTCGCGGGTATTCCTGGAACGCCTGACCGAAGCCTTGCAGGCGGTGGATTTCGAGGTCTATCAGATCGACCACGAAGACGCCAACGGCCAGTTCGAGATCAACTACACCTACAGCGACGCCCTGACCTCGGCCGACCGTTTCACCTTCTTCCGCATGGCTGCCGGCGAGATCGCCAATGACCTGGGCATGATCTGTTCCTTCATGCCCAAGCCCGACCCGAAACGCGCCGGCAACGGCATGCACTTTCATCTGTCGATCAGCAGCGCCGAGAACAAGAACCTGTTCCACGACGCCAGCGACCCGAGCGGCATGGGCCTGTCGAAGCTGGCCTATCACTTCGCCGCCGGCCTGCTCGCCCATGGCCCGGCGCTGTGTGCGTTCGCCGCGCCCACCGTCAACTCCTACAAGCGCCTGGTGGTGGGCCACTCGCTGTCCGGCGCCACCTGGGCCCCGGCCTTTATCGCGTTTGGCGCCAACAACCGTTCGGCCATGGTGCGCGTGCCTTACGGCCGCCTGGAGTTCCGCCTGCCGGATGCCGGCTGCAACCCTTACCTGGTCAGCGCCGCAATCATCGCGGCGGGTCTGGACGGTATCGATCGCCAGTTGGAAATCGACCACGTCTGCAATGAAAACCTCTACAGCCTGAGCCTGGAACAGATCGCCGAGCGCGGCATCAAGACCTTGCCGCAATCCCTCAAGGAAGCCTGCGACGCGCTGGAAGCCGACCCGCTGTTCGCCGAGGTGCTCGGCCCGCAGATCGTGGGTGAGTTCATCAAACTCAAGCGCATGGAGTGGGTGGAATACAGCCGCCATGTGAGCGACTGGGAAGTCCAGCGCTATACCGAATTTTTCTGACACCGTGTGACGGAGACTTGATATGTGTGGAATCGTAGGTCTGTACCTGAAAAACCCCCGGCTGGAACCCCAACTCGGCCAGCTGTTTGAACCGATGTTGCAGGCCATGACCGACCGTGGCCCGGACAGTGCGGGCTTTGCCATCTACGGTGATGAAGTCGCCGATGGCTGGGTCAAGCTGACCCTGCAAGCGACCACCGAGGCCTTCGACTGGAAAGCCCTGATGGGCGAGCTGGAAGGGCGCCTGGGCTGTTCGCTGGACTGGTTTCAGAACGCCAGCGCCGCCGTGTTGAAGGTCCACGCCGACGAAGCCCCGGTACGCCTGGCCCTGGCCGAACTGGCGCCGAGCGTGCGGGTCATGAGCGCCGGGCAGAGCATCGAGATCCTCAAGGGCATGGGCCTGCCCCAGGAGATTTCCCAGCGCTTCGGCCTGGCGAGCATGCAGGGCAGCCACATCATCGGCCACACCCGCATGGCCACCGAAAGCGCGGTGACCATGGAAGGCAGCCACCCGTTTTCCACCGGTGCCGACCTGTGCCTGGTGCATAACGGTTCGCTGTCGAACCACTTCCGCCTGCGCCAGGAACTCAAGCGCGAAGGCATCCATTTCGAAACCGACAACGACACCGAAGTCGCCGCCGGCTACCTGACCTGGCGCCTGCAACAGGGCGACTCGCTCAAAGACGCGCTGGACCACGCCCTGGAAGACCTCGACGGCTTCTTCACCTTCGCCATCGGCACGCGCAACGGTTTTGCGGTGATCCGCGATCCGATCGCGTGCAAGCCGGCGATCCTCGCCGAGACCGACGACTACGTCGCCATGGCCTCCGAGTACCAGGCGCTGTCGAGCCTGCCAGGCATCGAGAATGCCCGCATCTGGGAGCCCGCACCGGCCACTTTGTACATCTGGGAACGCCAGTCAGCTTAAGGAGCGCACACATGAAAACCATCGACCTTTCCACCGCCACCGTGCGTGACCTCAACCAGGCGCTGCACGCCCAGGCCATCGACAACGAGTGGCGCGTCACCCACTCCAACGGCAAGCACAACCTTGCGGTGGGGGTGAATCAGGCGGTGTCCATCGATATCGAAGGCCACGCCGGCTACTACTGCGCGGGCATGAACCAACAGGCGTCGATCACCGTACACGGTAACGTCGGCGTGGGCTGCGCCGAGAACATGATGTCCGGTTCGGTGCGCGTCAAAGGCAGCGCGTCCCAGGCGGCCGGGGCCACGGCCCATGGCGGCTTGCTGGTGATCGAAGGCGACGCGGGGGCGCGTTGCGGGATTTCCATGAAAGGCATCGACATCGTGGTCGGCGGCAGCATCGGCCACATGAGCTGCTTCATGGGCCAGGCCGGGCGTCTGGTCGTCTGCGGCGATGCCGGCGATGCGCTGGGCGATTCGCTGTACGAGACCCACATCTACGTGAAGGGCACGGTCGAGTCGCTGGGCTCCGATTGCGTCGAAAAAGAGATGCGCAGCGAGCACCTGCAAGAGCTGCAGGAGCTGCTCGATCGCGCCGGTTTCGCCCACCGCGCGGCGGATTTCAAGCGCTACGGCTCGGCCCGCCAGCTGTACAACTTCAAAGTCGATAACGCCTCCGCGTACTGAACCAGGAGCTACACCATGAGTGAAAAAAACCCTCCAGTGTTGCGCGAGTCGGCCACCTTCGACCGCCTGACCATCCAGGAAATCCAGCGTGCCGCCGAAACCGGCATCTACGACATTCGCGGCGGCGGTACCAAGCGCAAGTTGCCGCACTTCGATGACTTGCTGCTGCTGGGCGCCAGCGTGTCGCGTTACCCGCTGGAAGGCTATCGCGAGAAGTGCGGCACCGATGTGATCCTCGGCAACCGCTTCGCCAAGAAGCCGATCCACCTGAAGATCCCGGTGACCATCGCCGGCATGAGTTTCGGTGCGTTGTCGGCCAACGCCAAGGAAGCCCTGGGCCGTGGCGCGAGCATCGCCGGCACCAGCACCACCACCGGTGACGGCGGCATGACCCCGGAAGAGCGCGGCCAGTCCCGGCACCTGGTGTACCAGTACCTGCCGTCGCGCTACGGCATGAACCCCGATGACCTGCGCAAGGCCGACGCCATCGAGATCGTCCTCGGCCAGGGCGCCAAGCCCGGCGGTGGCGGCATGTTGCTGGGCATGAAGGTCACCGAACGCGTGGCCGGCATGCGTACCTTGCCGATCGGCGTGGACCAGCGCAGCGCCTGCCGCCACCCGGACTGGACCGGTCCGGACGACTTGGCGATCAAGATTGCCGAGTTGCGCGAAATCACCGATTGGGAAAAACCGATCTACGTGAAAATCGGCGCCAGCCGGCCGTATTACGACGTGAAGCTGGCGGTCAAGGCCGGTGCCGATGTGATCGTGCTCGACGGCATGCAGGGTGGCACCGCGGCGACCCAGGAAGTGTTTATCGAACACGTCGGCATCCCGATTTTGTCGGCGATCCCGCAAGCGGTACAGGCTTTGCAAGAGATGGGCATGCACCGCAAGGTCCAGTTGATTGTGTCGGGCGGGATTCGCAACGGCGCCGATGTGGCCAAGGCCATGGCGATGGGCGCGGATGCGGTGGCCATCGGCACGGCGGCGCTGATTGCCCTGGGCGACAACCACCCACGGCTGGACGCGGAACTGAAAAAGATCGGCTCGGCCGCCGGCTTCTACGACGACTGGCAGAACGGCCGCGACCCGGCCGGCATCACCACCCAGGACCCGGAGCTGTCGAAACGCCTGGACCCGGTGGAAGGCGGGCGTCGTTTGGCCAACTACCTGCGGGTGATGGTGTTGGAGGCCCAGACCATGGCCCGTGCGTGCGGCAAGTCGCACCTGCACAACCTCGACCCCGAGGACCTGGTGGCGCTGACGGTGGAGTCGGCCGCCATGGCCCGGGTGCCGTTGGCGGGGACCCGTTGGATACCGGGTTCCGGTTACTGAGTGACGAGCCGGCTTGCCGGCTGCTACGGCGTTCCACCCCTGTAGGAGCGAGCCTGCTCGCGAAGGTCGTTAACGATAACGCGGGCATCCTGGATGACCGCGTTGCCTGGACGTTTTTCGCGAGCAAGAACTAGGCGTCCCCCTCGCTCCTACATGCATCTCCCCTATCTTTTGCAGGAGCTTTGAACATGATCAATCGTCTTCTCGGCAAATCCCTCTTCGGCTTATTGGCCGCCTGTGCCTTCGCCCCCTTGGCGCAGGCCGCCGATGCGCCCACCTTGAACACCGGCAGCACCGCCTGGATGGTCACCGCCGCGGTGCTGGTGCTGTTCATGTGCCTGCCGGGGCTCGCGCTGTTCTACGGCGGGCTGGTCCGGGCGAAAAACATGCTCTCGCTGTTCACCCAGTGTTTTGGCGTCGCCGGGCTGGTGGGCGTGCTGTGGGTGATCTACGGCTACAGCATGGTGGTGGACACCACGGGCATGGTCGAAGGGCAGGTGACCTTCAACAGTTTTGTCGGCGGCCTGAGCCGCGCGTTCCTGGCGGGGATGACCCCCGAGAGCTTGGTGGGGGATATTCCGGAAGGCGTGTTCGTGACCTTCCAGATGACCTTCGCAATCATCACCCCGGCGCTGATCGCTGGCGCCTTCGCCGAACGCATGAAGTTCTCGGCGGCGCTGCTGTTCATGGCCATCTGGTTCACCCTGGTGTATGCACCGGTGGCGCATATGGTCTGGGGCGGTTCGGGGGCCTTGATGCATAACTGGGGCGTGCTCGACTTTGCCGGCGGCACCGCCGTACACATCAACGCAGGTGTGGCCGCGCTCGCCGCATGCCTGATCCTCGGCAAGCGCAAGGGCTACCAGAACACGCCGATGCCCGCGCATAACCTGAGCCTGACCATGGCCGGTGCGGCGATGCTCTGGGTCGGCTGGTTCGGCTTCAATATCGGCTCCGGCGGCGGCCTCAACGGCACCTCGGGGATTGTCATGCTCAACACCCAACTGGGCGCGTGTGCGGGGATTCTCGGCTGGATGTTCACCGAGTGGTTCAAGGTCGGCAAACCCAGCGCCCTGGGCCTGGCCAGCGGTGCATTGGCCGGTCTGGTGGGGATCACCCCGGCGTGCGCCTATGTCGGCGTCGGCGGCGCGTTGGCCATCGGCTTGCTGTGCGGGGTGTTCTGCTACTTGAGCGTGACGGTGTTGAAGCGGCGCTTCGGCTACGACGACAGCCTCGACGTATTCGGCTTGCACGGCATCGGCGGCATGATCGGCGCGGTGCTCACCGGGGTGTTCTGCGTGCCGTCCATGGGCGGCCTGGTGGAAGGCGTGACCATGGGCGGCCAAGTCGTCGCCCAGATCAAGGGGGTGTTGCTGACCACGGTGTACTGCTTCGTGGTCAGTTGGATCATCCTCAAGGTGGTCAATGCCCTGGTCGGCCTGCGTGCCCATGAGTCGGTGGAAGAGATGGGCCTGGACCTGGCCGAGCACAACGAGCGCGCCTACAACCACTAACGGCCCCCTGTAGGAGCGAGCTTGCTCGCGAAGGTCGTTAACGATAACGCGGGCATCCTGGATGACCGCGTTGCCTGGGCGTTTTTCGCGAGCAAGCTCGCTCCTACAGGTACAGCGCCTGCGCTCGGGGCAGGGCTTTGCGTTGCAACTGGCTCGCCACCAGGGTGTTTTTCAGCCTGCGAGCCCATGAGTCGGGACCTGGCCGCCTACAACCCCTGAGAACCCTGTAGGAGCGAGCTTGCTCGCGAAGGTCGTTAACGATAACGCGGGCATCCTGGATGGCCGCGTTGCCTGGGCGTTTTTCGCGAGCAAGCTCGCTCCTACAGGTGCAGCGCCAGCGCTCGGGGCAGGGCTTTGCGCTGCAACTGGCTCGCCACCAGGGTGTTTTTCAGTAGGTAGGCAATCGTCATCGGCCCCACACCACCCGGCACCGGCGTAATCGCGCTGGCCACGGTGCGTGCGCTGGCGTAGTCCACATCGCCCACCAACCGCGTACCGGTCTCGGTGCTGATGCGGTTGATCCCCACATCGATCACCACCGCGCCAGGCTTGAGCCAGCTGGCATCGATCAACTGCGGCCGACCGACCGCAGCGACGACGATATCGGCCAAGCGGCACAATGCCTGAGCATCGACGCTGCGCGAATGCACCACGGTGACCGAGCAGTTGGCCTGCAACAGCAGGGTCGCCATCGGTTTGCCGACGATGTTCGAGCGGCCAATCACCACCGCGTGCAAGCCACTCAAATCGCCGCAGGTTTCATGCAGCAGGCGCATGCAGCCGCTGGGCGTGCAAGGCGTGAGCACCTCGATGCCTTGCACCAGGCCGCCGACGTTCTCACGGTGGAAACCGTCCACGTCCTTGATCGGGTCAATCGCATGGATCACGGCCGCCTCGTCGATATGCGCCGGCAACGGCAACTGCACCAGCACGCCATTGACCGAAGGGTCGGCGTTCAACTGGGCCAGCAGGTCGAGCACTTGCGCCTGGCTGGCGTCATCCGGCAGCCGGTATTCAAGGGAGCGAATCCCGACTTCCTTGGCCCGCAGCAGTTTGTTGCGCACATACACTTCGCTGGCCGGATCGTCGCCCACCAGCACGACAGCCAGGGCCGGGAAGATTTTTTGCGCGGCAAGCAGCAGGACCTCTTCGCGAACCTCGTCGAGAACCTGGGCAGAAATGGCCTTGCCGTCGATATCGCGGGCAAGGGAAGGGAGAGTGCTGGTCAAAAGCGTCACCGTTGTCTGGAGAAATAGGGGCGCTGAGGGATAAATCCCTCAGCAATAGGCAGCCCAGGGCATTCAGGCTACCAGTTGATGGCAGGCATACACCACCAGCACACCGGCGATCAGTGTGGCGTAGGGCAGCCAGCCGGCGCGGCGTTGGCCGTCATCGGCCTGGATATACAAGTCACTGAGCATGGCCGCGGGGAAGCGACCTTTGTCCTGCACATAGTGGCGGTAGCAGAACACCGGCAGGATCAACAGCGCCAGCAGCAAGCCGGTGACCAGCGTGCCTGCGCCCCAGATATCCGCACCCAGGCCCATGCACGCCAGGTTGACGAAGCTCAGCACGCCGCCGGCCGCCAGCAGCACGGTGGGGGCTTTGTACGGGCGCACCCAGTCGGGGCGGTCGAGGCGGTGGATCCAGCCGGCGTTGAGGTTGAGGAAGTTGAAAATGATGTAGCTGACGTTGGACGCCGCCAGCACGAACACATAGTCCGACATCAGCAACAACAGCAGGTTGAACGACAGGTCGGTCCACATCGCCGCCGTGGGCGCACCGTGTTCGTTGGTGCGCCCCAGGTATTTGGGCAGCCAGCCGTCCACCGACGCCTGATACAGGGTGCGCGACGAGCCGGACATCGAGGTCATGATCGCCAGCAACGTGGCGAGCACCAGCATGATCAGCACGATATTGGCGACCACCTTGCCGCCGCCGATGCTGTCGGCCATCACCTGACCAACGCCCATGCCGCTGTAGATCGCCGGCGACAGCAGGCCGCTGTACACCGCCGGAGTCACTACCGCGCCGCTGGCGTCGAGCACCGCCGGGGTCACCAGTTGGCCCAGCCCCAGGCTGCCTTGAAACGCCAGCGGCACCAGGGTGAACACCAGGATGCACAGCAGGCCGGCGTAGAAGATCGCCTTGAAGGTGTCACGCTTGGGGTCCTTGAACTCGCGGGTGTAGCACACCGCCGTTTCGAACCCGTAGGTGGACCACGCGGCCATGAACAGCCCGCCGGCCATCAGCGACCAGCCGGACATATCCCACGGGCCGTCGATGACTTGCCCGGCCGCGTCATGGGCCAGCGGGTACAGCGGCAGGAAGTTGGCCTGGGTCGCGTCCCCGGTGAACAACGGCACCACGCCCACCAGCAACAGCGGGATCAGCGAGGTGACCCCGAGCACCAGCGTCAGGCGCGCCGAGCGCAGGATGCCGCCATGCTGCACGGCAAACACCGTGAGCAGAATCAACAGGCCAATGGCGAACGTCGCGTTGATGCGCAACGACAGGCCGCTCTTGACCCAACCCAGGTCAAGCAGGGTCAGTTGCCAGGTGTTGATCAGCGCATCGGCGGGAAACAGCGCGGTGAGGATATACCCCGCCGCCAGCCCCGAACCGATGGACAGCACCGGCGACCAGGCCAGCCAGTTGCACCACACCGACACCGGCGCGATCAACTTGCTGTAGCGCACCCAGGCCACCGCGCCGTACACCGAGGCGCCGCCGGACTTGTGCGGGAACAGCCCGGCGATCTCGGCATAGGTGAAGGCCTGGATAAACCCGAACAGGATCGACACGATCCACACGATCCAGGCCGGTTTGCCCACCGTGGCGGCAATCGCGCCGATGGAGAACAGCACCAGCGCGGGCACGCCACTGGCGACCCAGAATGCACCGCGCCAATCGATCTTGCGGTGCAGGCTGCCCACTGAGCTGGCAGCCTGCGGTACAGCCTCGAACGTCGTCGCTTCCATCTTCGTATTCCCATGTCTGAGTAGCGGTTAAGAAGGGCAATCAAAGTGGGCAGTCAAAGTGGGGTGGCACACATCGGTATCGGGACGATCAGCTACGCACGCGGCTCTTGTCCGGGTCATAGAAAATCGCTGCGCTGACCGTGGCGCTGATGCGCTTCTGTAGGCCATCGACTTTGCCAATCTCAAGCAGGGTGCCGGGCTCGGCGCAGCTCACGTCGACCCGGCACAGCGCGATATTGCTGGCCAGCAACGGTGAGCGGCAGGCGCTGGTGATGACGCCGACCTGGGCGCGGCCGTGGTACACCGGGTCGCCGTGGTGGGCCGCCTCGTTGCCGCCGAGGTGCAGACCGACCAGCTTGTGGCTGGGATGGGCGCTGCGCCGCAACAGGGCGTCGCGGCCGATAAAGTCATCGGTCTTGCTCTTGAGTGGCACGCTGAAGCCGATGCCGGCCTCGAACGGGTCGGTCTGGTCGCTGAACTCGTAGCCGGCAAAAATCAGCCCGGCTTCGATGCGCAACAGGTCCAGCGCTTCCAGGCCGAGGGGCACCAGGCCCAAGGGTTGGCCGAGTTGCCAGATGCGGTCCCACACCCGTTCGGCGTCTTCGGGCTGGCACCACACCTCAAAGCCCAGTTCGCCGGTGTAGCCGGTGCGCGAAATCATCAACGGGCAGCCCTCGAAACCGTCCAGCCGGCCGACCAGGAAGCGGAACCAGCCGAGGCTGTCCACGCTCGGTTGGGTGGGCGGCGTCCAGACCATCTGCTTGAGCAGCTCGCGGCTGAGCGGCCCTTGCACCGCCAGGTTGTGAATCTGCTCGCTGGCGGACTTGACCCACACCTTCATCCCCAGTTTGTGGGCCTGCTCGCGCAGCCACACACCGGCGTAGTCTTCGCCGCAGATCCAGCGGAAGTTGTCCGGGCCCAGGCGCAGCAGGGTGCCGTCGTCGAGCATGCCGCCGTGTTCGTGGCACATTGCCGAATAGACCACTTGGCCCACCGCCAGGCGCCGCACGTCGCGGGTCAGGCAGTATTGCAACAGGGCTTCGGCGTCGGGGCCGATGATCTCGAATTTGCGCAGGGCGGTCAGGTCCATCACGGCCACGCGTTCGCGGCAGCCGAGGTATTCCTCGGTGGCGCCATAACCGTCGTAGCGCAACGGCAGCCACCAGTTGCGGTAGTCGATGAAGCTGCCGGTGAGGGCGCTGGTGCGTGAGTGGAACGCGGTCTCACGGGTCAGTATCGGGTCGGCATCGGCCGTGGTTCGAGTGCTCATGGCGATGGAAAAACGCTCCTTCTCGCGGTAGATACGGACATGGATATCGGTCGGGTTCCAGCCATTGGCCGGGTCGATGTCATCCGGGCACGAGGTACTGCCGCACACCAGCTCGGTCATGGCCCGCAGTAGTACGTAGTCGCCGGGCCGCGACCACGGCTCATCCAGGGTCATCTGCTGGTGTGCATCAATGCCGGTGTTGAAGAAGAAATTGATCGCCGGCCAGCCGTTGCGCGCTTGCACGCCGTAGGGCGCGAGTACGCGGCTGAGGTTGTCGCTGCAGTTGTCGTGCCCGAAATAGCCATGGGATTCGTAGTAGCGCGCCGCGCAGGCCAGGGCGAAGGCGTCGTGGCGCCCGACGGTGTCCTGCACCACCTCCAGCATCGGCTGCATCCGGCGGTCGAAAAACTTCGAGAACAGCCCCGGCGCCGGGTAGGCGCTGCCGTTCAGCGTGCGCGTCACGGTCTGGTCGAGGTCCAGCTCCACGCCGCGATCCAGGGCGCGGCGGTCGAGGGCGACGAAGTCCGAACACTGGCGGCCGGCGACATCCAGCACCTGCACGTACTGGCCCTTGGCGACGGTGTAGCCGTGGGCCGTGCCCGCGCGCACGGTGAACTCGTCCAGCACCTCGCCCAATGGCTCGGGCAGGGCAGGCACCAGCAGGGGCGACGGGTTGGCCCGTGTCACCAGCAGGCGCAGTTCGCTGGGCCGGTATTGCCGGTCGACGGCGGTGGGCCCGGCGGGAGCGGCGGCGATCACCAGCAGGCGGTCATGGGCGACAAACTGCCGAGTGTGACCGGGCGGGCTGGCGTCGTCCCACAGCGCGGCGGCCAGGGGCAATGCCTGCGCGTCGATGCCGCGCCGCTTGAGCGCCTGGCCGACACGCGGTGGCACGCGGCAGGCGCTCGAGCCGCTCAGCCCCCAGCTCGCCAGGGCGCTGCGGCCGCTGGCGTCGAGGGCCAGCAGTTCGCAGATTTGCCGGCCTTCGAGGTCGATCACCTGCAGGCCGTCGCCGGGCTGCAGGTCGACCAGGGTCACACCGCCGACGGCCACGCGGTAGCGTTCGAGGTTCGGCGCCCGGGCAAACAGCCCGGGTTCTCGCGGGTGGGAAACACGCGGAGCATTCATCGTGGGCACCCGCTCAGCCGACTGATTTGATGGGCGTCACGGGCTCGCCCAGGTACGCCGCCATCGAGTCGTCCAGGGCCAGCAGCCACGGGGTGTGGTGCGGCGGCGACTGGGTGCCGGTCATCAGCGAGCGGTAGGACTTGTCGCGATAGCCCATGATGTTTTCGGCCTTGTCGTGCTTCCAGTGCAGAAAGGTCTCGTTGACGGCGGCGATGTCGAAATCCGGGTAGTCGGTGGCGTCCACCAGGTGCTGGATGTAGGCGCCCTGGAACTCGAACATCTGCTGGTTGGTTTCCAGGGTCAGTTCCCGTGCCTGCCATTGTTGGCTGTCGGCGATCATCGCGGCCTGGCTGGGCAATGGGATACGCCCCAGGATCACATCGCGGGCATACCAGGCCTGGGCGTCGAACATGTTGAACGAGTACCACTGGTCCTGCATGCCGAGGTAGATCAGCCGCGGGTTGGGTTCCCAGAACACGCCCTTGTAGAGGTTCATCGGCCACAGGCGGTTGTCGGTCCTGAGGCTCAGCTCATCCGGCAGGAACGGGAAGTGGTGCTTGTAGCCGGTACACAGGATCACCGCGTCGATGTGCTTGCTGCTGCCATCGGCAAAGAACGCACGGTTGTTTTCCAGGCGCTGCAGCAGCGGTTTTTCTTCCCAGTTGTCCGGCCACGCATAGCCCATGGGCGTGGTGCGGTAGCAACTGGTGATGCTGCGCGCGCCATATTTGTAGCATTGCGAGCCGATGTCCTCGGCCGAATAGCTGCTGCCGATGATCAGCAGGTCCTTGTCCTTGAATTCCAGCGCCTCGCGAAAGTCATGGGCATGCAGGATGCGCCCGGCGAACTGCTCGAAGCCTTCGAAGTGCGGCACCTTGGGCGTGGAGAAGTGGCCGCAGGCGTTGATCACGTAGTCGAATTCTTCACAGGTCAAGGTGTCGTGGGTGTAGTCGTGGGCGTACACGGTGAAGCGCTGGGTCTGTTCGTCGAAGGTGACCTGGCGCACCACATTGTTGAAGCGGATGTAGTCGCGCACGCCGGCCTTTTCCACGCGGCCCTTGATGTAGTCCCACAACACTTCGCGGGGCGGATAGGAGGCGATGGGCCGGCCGAAATGTTCTTCGAAGGTGTAGTCGGCGAACTCCAGGCATTCCTTGGGGCCGTTGGACCACAGGTAGCGGTACATGCTGCCATGCACCGGCTCGCCGTTTTCGTCCAGGCCGGTGCGCCAGGTGTAGTTCCACATGCCGCCCCAGTCCTGCTGTTTCTCGAAGCACACCAGTTCGGGAATGGCGGCGCCCTTGTCGCGGGCCGACTGGAAGGCGCGAAGTTGTGCCAGGCCGCATGGGCCGGCGCCGATGATTGCTACACGTAGAGTCATGAGCGTGCCTCCTGAAGGGTTTCAGCGAAAGATCACTGTCTTGTCGTGGTTGATGAACACCCGGTGTTCCAGGTGGTATTTCAGGGCTTTGGAAAGGGCGACGGTTTCGGTGTCGCGGCCGATGGCGACCAGTGAATCGGGCAAGTGCGTATGGTCGACGCGCTGGATTTCCTGCTCGATGATCGGGCCCTCGTCGAGGTCGCTGGTGACGTAGTGGGCGGTGGCGCCGATCAGCTTCACCCCCCGGTCATAGGCCTGGTGATACGGCTTGGCGCCCTTGAAACCGGGCAGGAACGAGTGGTGGATGTTGATCGCCCGCCCCGACAGTTGCTGGCACAGGCCGTCGGACAGGATCTGCATGTAGCGCGCGAGCACTACCAGATCGGTCTGGGTGTCTTCGACGATACGCATCAGTTCGGCTTCCTGGCCGGCCTTGGTGTCCTTGGTGATGGGCAGGTAGATGAAGCGGATGCCCTCACGCTCGGCCATCGCCCGCAGGTCCAGGTGGTTGGAGACCACGGCGGTGATGGTCATGTCCATTTCACCTTTGCGGTGGCGGTAGAGCAGGTCGGTGAGGCAATGGTCGAACTTGCTGACCATCAGCAGCACGCGGGTCGGCTGGCGTGAGCTGAACAACTGCCACTGCATGTCGAAGCCGCCGGCGAGCTCGCCCAGGCCTTTGCGCAGGTCGCCGATATCACCGCTGACGCCCTTGTTGAAACGGAACACCGCGCGCATGAAAAACTGCCCGGTGAACTCGTCGTCGAATTGCGCCAACTCGCTGATGTAGCACTGCTGCCGGGCCAGGCAGGCGCTGATCGCGGCGACGATCCCGGACGCCGCCGGGCAGGTGATCTTGAGAATGTAATGTTCGCTTGAGGCGTCCATCGAAGGCTCCTGAATGCGGTGAAGGAAGGCTCAGCCCTTGGCCGTGCGCTTGGTTTTTTGCGGGTCGTCGAAGGGCAGGGCGTGGGTGGTGGCGGCGCCTTCGAAGCTGCCGCGCACCTGCAACGCGATGCCGGGTACGGCGCAGGCGACGCTCATGCGCGCGATGGCCATCGAGCGTTTGCTCAGGCGCGAATACATGCCGCAGGTGATCACGCCGACTTGCTGGTTGCCCTGCCACAAGGTGTCGCCAGCCTCGGCCGGACGCACGCCGTCGAGCAGCACGCCGGTGATCTTGAAGCGCTCCTGGCCGCGCAGGCGCAGGTGTTCCTCGGCGCCTCGGAACGCTTGTTTGCCGGGCGAAACCGTGAAGTCCAGGCCCATCTCCCACAGGGTGTCGCCGGCCTTCTGGTCGGCGAAGGGGTACATCTGCGAGTTGTCGTAGGGGAAAAACATCAGCGAGCTTTCCACTCGCAGCCAGTCCAGGGCGGTGAAGGCGCAGGGAATGATTCCCAGGCTCGCGCCCTGTTCGAGGATGCTGTCCCACAGGAACGGGGCGTCCGCGGCCTTGCAGAAAATCTCGTAGCCGCGCTCGCCGGTGTAGCCGGTGCGGGAGATCATCACCGGGCGCTCGAACAGGCGCGTTTGCAGGTGATGGAAGTACGGCAGCTGGCGGATGCCAGGCACGTGCTCGGCGAGAAAATCCACCGCCAGCGGGCCTTGTAGCGACAGGTCGTGCAGGTCGTCGTCGAACAGCACCGCCACTTGCCGGCCCTGAGCCGAGCGCACCAGCATTTCATGCCCGGTGCCGGCGCCATGCACGACCATGAACGCATTGGGCCCGGTGCGGTAGACGATGCAGTCATCGACGAATTTGCCGTCCTCGTCGAGCATCGACGCATACACCGATTTGCCGGGATAGAGCTTGGCGATGTCGCGGGTGGTGGCCCACTGCAACAGGCTTTCGGCGTGCGGGCCGACGTAGTGGACTTTTTTCAGGCCCGATACATCCATCAGGCCGGCGCGGGTGCGGATCGCTTCGTGGTGGTCGGCCAGCGCGCTGCTGTAGGTCCAGGCGGTGCCCATGCCGTTCCAGTCTTCGAGGTTCGAGCCGAGCGCGCGGTGCCGCTCGGCCAATGCAGAAATACGCCAGGAGTGGGTCATGTGAGATTCCTTGCTGTGAAAAAGAGCACCGGGAAAAGGTTCAGGCGAGTGGATCGAACTGGCGCAGCCACTCGACCAGGGTTTGTCGATAGCGGGTCATGCCCTTGTAGTCGGCGATGGCATCGGGCAGGTCGCGCAGCACGCGGTGCAGGCGGCAGCCCCAGCCGGGGTGGCTGACCAGTTCGTCCAGGCTGATCAGGTAGGTGCGAATGCTGAACATCACTGCGTTGCTGCGCGGCAGGCGCGCCATCACTTGCAGTTCGACCCGCAGATGCACCTGTTGCCCGACGTTCTGCGCGGTGATCCGGCCGCGGTCGGCGCCCCATTGATGGAAGGTTTCCGGCGACGAATCCAGGCGCGGGTTGATGGTCAGGGTCCAGTTCAGGCGCCGGACCGGCTGGCCGGCCTGCAGGTTGAGCAGGTACTTCAGCGCGCGCTCGAACACGCCCATCTGGTGGGCCATGGGCACCGGTGCATGCCACTGTTTGAAACTCATCCCGGCATCGAACGCCAGTGACCAGTCGGCCGGGCTGGTGACCAGGCCGGCGTCCATGTACAGGTCGCCGTCGCGCTGGTCGAGCAGGGCGAAATCCCCTTGTACCTGGCGGCCGATGTATTCCAGCGGTGCGCAGGGCAGGCTGGCGGCATCGCCGAAGATGAACGGTTGATCGATCCGCAGCAGGTGGTTGCGCCAGTGCCAGCGGTCGCCGTCACGCGCCAGGCTGAACCACTGCGGGTAGTCGACGGCGAGGTTTTCCATGAGCATTTGCAGCGCATCCCAGGCCGCCGCTTGCATGTGCGGCATCACCAGGTAGCGGCGCGGGTCGTTGTCCAGGATCAGGGCACGTTCGGCCATTTCCGAGCGGTAGTGCTCGTCGATGTCGAAGGCGTGCTCGTAGACGGAACCCGGGTCGCGGGAGGTGGCTGGTTCGATGTTCACCGAGTACAGGTAGCTGTCCTCGATAAACGGGAACGGGAAGCGACGGATCGCCGCCGGGCTGTTGCGAAAGCTGAAATCGTCGCGATAGCTCAGCACAGGGCTCGATTGCAGGGGCATGGCACTCACTCCTATAGGTCCAGCGAAACGCAGGGGCCGCTGCCGCGTGAGACGCAGGGCATCAGAAATTCGGCCTGCTCGGCCGGGCTGAGGAAACTGTCGCGGTGTTCGATGGCACCGCCTTGATGGCGCGTGATGCACTGGCCGCAGACCCCGCCACGGCACAGGTTGGGCACCTGCAACCCCGCGTGCTCCAAGGCTTCGAGCAGGCTCTGCTCGGCCTCCACGCGCAGGGTGCGGCCACTGCGCAGCAGTTGCAGGTCGAACGGCTGGCCCGGTTGCGCGCCTTTGAACGCCTCGGCATGCAGCCGATTGCGCGGCCAACCGAGGCGATCGGCGTGTTGCTCGACCGCCTCGATCAAGGGTTGCGGGCCACAGGTGTAGACGTGGCTGCCCAGCGGCCGGTTGGCGAGGATGCGGCTCAGGTCCGGGCGGCGGTCGTAGGCGTGCAGGCGCGGGCCGAGGCGCTGTTGCAATTCATCGAGGTAGGCATCGCTGAGGCCTGGCCGGAACAGGTAATGCAGTTCGAAGTCGGCCTGCTGTTGTTCCATCGTGGCGATATAGGCCATGAACGGCGTGATACCGATGCCGGCGGCGATCAGGATGTGCCGGCGTGCGGTGCCATGGGGCGCGAACAGATTGGCCGGCGGCGAAATCCGCAAGGTGTCGCCGACCTGCACCTGGCGATGCAAGTACTGCGAACCGCCGCGAGACGCGTCCTGCAGGCGCACGGCGATGCGGTAGTGGCGCGTGTGCGCCGGGTCGCTGGTCAACGAGTAGGCATTACGCACCGTGCCCTCGGCCAGCGGCAGATGTACCTGGACGTGGCTGCCGGGCGAGAAAGCGGGCAGGGCACCGTCGCAGGCAGTCAGGGTGAACTCGCGCACCACGGGGGTGAGCATTCTGGCCGCACTGACCTGAACCTTGAGGGCGGCGCTCATGGCTGGAACCCCGCGTAGGGCTGGTCGGGGTTGATGCACACGCCGAGGTAAGCCCCCAGGCGCCGGGAAAAGTGTGCGCGCACTTCCAGCCCGACGTTGCAGCCGATGCAGTTCAACACCGGCTCTGGGCCTGCGGTCTGGGTCAGCCCGCAATGGGCGCAATACACCTGGCGCAGGCCGGGCATCGTGCAGGTCACGCTGATCTCGTCGTCTTCCAGGCCGGCGGCGCGGGCCTCGGCGTGAATGCGCCAGACAAAGGCCTCATCGCCCAACAGGTAGAGCCGACAACCCACGGTTGCGCTGGCCAATGCCTGTTGTAAACGCCGGCTGAAGTCGGGTTGTTCGCCGCTCAGCAGCAAAGGCTTGTGCAGGTCGGCGGCAACCGCCATGCCGGCGGTTGCCGATTGCATCACCACGATGGGGCGGTTGTGGGTGTGCGTCATGCGGGCTCTCCAAGGTGCGTTTTGTTTCCTGTTGGGAGAGATACTTTCCTATGAGGAAAATCTTCTCAATCTGGAAAAAGGGCTATGCCTTTGGAGATAAGCCTTGCCGCACTGGCGTTCGGGGCATGGAAGTTGCTGGTCTTGCACTAATGCTCAGCAACCGGACGGGGAGTTATCGAAGAGTGCGAACGCGACCGAAGAGCTGGCCGCTCTGGTTGGGGCCTGTGCGCCCCGAACAGGCGCGCAGCGTGCGCAGGCTGTTGGCCGGGTTGCCCCTGCACGCTGACGGTGCCTTGTCGGGTTTTCTGGACCGTTTCGACGCACTGCTGCCCGCCGCCAGGCTCAACCTGATCCTGGGCGGCGAAGACCTGGGCCCGACGCGACGTGGTTTGATCGAGGGCTGCCAGAACGTGGCGCGCTGCCCCTGGCGCGACGCGAGTGCGATGGACACGCCCCAGGCCTGCGGCCCTTGCCGGCAGCGCGGGGTACACCGATTGGTGTGCGCCTTGCCCGAGGGTGAAAAAGGCGCGTTACTGCTCGACACCCCCAGACGGGCCGGTGCCAGTTGGCGCCAGTTGCTGGAGGAAGCAGCGCAGGCCGTGGCGGTCAGCGTGCGTCTGCGCAGCGACAACCGTGAGCAGCAGCGCAGACAGGCAACGTCGCGCCACGGCGCGCTGGCCCGTGAGCTGCACGATTCGGTGGCGCAACAGTTGGGTTACCTGGCGTTCCAGGCCCACGGCTTGCAGTCACAGCTGGGCGCGCCTGCCCTGCAGGACCTGTGCGCCGGCCTCAGCCAGTTGCAACGCCAGGTGCGCGAGCTGATCACCAGCGCACGCCTGACCATGGACGGACGCTCGCTGCGCCAGGCCCTGGCCGACTCCGTCGCGGAGTTTTCGCGGCGTTGCATCATCGTGTTCGAGTTGGATAACCGCCTGGCCGACGATGCCCTGAGCCCGGAAACCGAATTGCAGATCCTGCAGATCGTTCGCGAGGCCCTGGCCAATGCGGTGCGCCATTCCCACGCGCGGCATGTGCGTATCGAACTGCGCCAGACCCAGGACGGCGATGCCTCGGTGTCGGTGGAGGACGATGGCATCGGCTTGAGCCCGGCTTGCGATGAGCATAACCATTTCGGCCTGGCGATTATCCGCGAGCGCGCCGCCAGCATCGGCGCGCGGCTGAGCATTGAAGCGATCCGCCCGCACGGCGTGCGCGTGCATCTTGGCCTGCGCCGCCACCACGACCTGCCACACGGGAGTCTCGATGGACTGCACGACCTTATTACTGATCGATGATCACCCACTGTTTCGCAAAGGCCTGGCGCAACTGTTCGATGCCAGCGACGACTTTGAAGTGGTGGGGCAGGCGGCCAGTGGCCGGGAGGGCATCAACCTGGCCGTGAGCCTGACGCCGCAGCAGGTGTTGCTGGACCTGCACATGCCTGGCCTCAGCGGCCTGCAGGTGCTGGACGAACTGCGCCAATTGCGCCTGGACTGCCAGGTGGTGGTGCTCACCGCTTCGATGGACCGCGCCGAACTGCTCAGCGCCCTGCGCCTGGGCGCCAGCGGTTATGTGCTCAAGGAAACCGAGCCCGAGGCGTTGCTGGCGTATATGCGCAACTGCCACAAGGGCGCGATCATGCTCGACTCAACCCTGATCGCCTTGCTCGCCGACCCGGCCGAGCCCAGGCCACACGGTGAGACGCCGGGCGGTGAAAACCTCACCGAACGCGAAGGCCAGACCCTGGCGCTGATCGCCGCCGGCATGAGCAATAAACAGATCGGCAGGGAGCTGGGGATCAGCGACGGCACGGTGAAAATCTATGTGCGCAGCCTGTTGCAGAAACTCAACCTGCATTCGCGCCTGGAGCTGGCGGCCCGGGTGCACAGCGGCGCCTTGCTCAAACACGAGGAGCGTCACTAGATGAGGGAAAGCTCTGACGCTTGGGTGCAGACATCGCCCGCGCACCTGATGGATTGTTTTCCCGCCGCCTTGCTGCACCTGCGCGACAACGGCCAGATCGCTCACTTCAACCTGGCCTGGGCCGAGTTGATGGGCGCGCCGGGCGCGGAACGCAACGTCGTCGACTACGTCCACCAGGAAGACCGCCCGCTGTGGCGCCAGGCCTTGCATGAGCTGCGCCGGCGTCCCGAGACCTCGTTCAACCAACGCCTGCGCTTCGTGCATCCGTGCGGCGAGCTGCGCTGGTTCGAGGTCAGTCTCAAGCGCGGCCCGCAGGGCTTCTACCTGGTGGCCGGAGATATCACCGCGCACAAGCGCCGCGAAATCGCCCTGCAGGCCAGCCAACGCAGCAGCATGAGCTTGCTCGACAGCATGCCTGGGCTGATCTATCGCGGCCGTAACAACCGCGACTGGACCATGGAATTCGTCAGTGCCGGCTGCCTGCAATTGACCGGCTACCCCGCCGAGCGGTTGGTGGACAACCATGAGTTCACCTACAACAGCCTGATCCTCGCCGAGGATGCCGACTACGTATGGCGCGAGGTGCAATATGCGTTGTCGCGCCAGGAACCGTTCGAACTCAATTACCAGATTCGTTGCGCCGACCAGTCGATCAAACACGTATGGGAGAAGGGCGTGGGGATCTATGCCGATACCTGCGAGGTGCTGGGCATCGAGGGCGCGATTTTCGAGCGCAGAGTTCTGTAGGAGCCGGCTTGCCGGCGATGGTCGTCAACGATGACGCGGGAAGCCTGGATGCCCGCGTCGGCTGTGGTTTTTTCGCTGGCAAGCCAGCTCCTACCATGGGGCATAACCCTGTAGGAGCCGGCTTGCCAGCGATGGTCGTCAACGATGACGCGGCAAGCCTGGATGCCCGCGGCGGCTGTGGGTTTTTCGCTGGCAAGCCAGCTCCTACCGTGGGGGCATAACCCTGTAGGAGCCGGCTTGCCAGCGATGGTCGTCAACGATGACGCGGCAAGCCTGGATGCCCGCGGTGGCTGTGGGTTTTTCGCTGGCAAGCCAGCTCCTACCATGGGGCATAACCCTGTAGGAGGCGGCTTGCCGGCGATGGTCGTTAACGATGACGCGGGACGCCTGGATGCCCGCGGCGGCTGTGGTTTTTTCGCTGGCAAGCCAGCTCCTACCGTGGGGGCATAACCCTGTAGGAGCCGGCTTGCCGGCGAGGGTCGTTAACGATGACGCGGGAAGCCTGGACGCCCGCGGTGGCTGTGGGTTTTTCGCTGGCAAGCCAGCTCCTACCATGGGGCATAACCCTGTAGGAGCCGGCTTGCCGGCGATGGTCGTCAACGATGACGCGGGAAGCCTGGATGCCCGCGGTGGCTGTGGGTTTTTCGCTGGCAAGCCAGCTCCTACCGTGGGGGCATAACCCTGTAGGAGCCGGCTTGCCGGCGATGGTCGTTAACGATGACGCGGGACGCCTGGATGCCCGCGGTGGCTGTGGGTTTTTCGCTGGCAAGCCAGCTCCTACCATGGGGCATAACCCTGTAGGAGCCGGCTTGCCGGCGATGGTCGTTAACGATGACGGGGGAAGCCTGGATGCCTGCGGTGGCTGTGGTTTTTTCGCTGGCAAGCCAGCTCCTACAGGGGATGGTTCAGTTTTTTGTTTGGCTTAATGGGCGCCGGCGGCTTTGTTCAGATCGCTTTCGGCCCATTCGGTGTACACACAGGCATCCGCCGTGGCCCAGCGCACGCGCACCGGGTCGCCGGCCTTGAGCGGCATGCCGGCGGCGGACAATGCCTTGACCGTCATCGAGGTGCCGCCCAGGGTTTTCACGCTGCAGGTCTGGCTTTCACCGAGGAACAGCACTTCGCCGACGATGGCCGACACTTCGTTCCAGCCTGCGGTCAATGGTTGCCCGGCGGCCTGTTCGACGCTCAGCGCGAGGGCTTTTTCCGGGCGCACCATCAGCAGCACGTCCTGCTCGCTGCGCAGGCCGCCGGTCAGGCGGATCGACAGGGATTGGCCTTCGAACGACGCCGCCGCGTTGCCCTGGGCCTTGAGCTTGAGGAAGTTGGAGTTGCCCAGGAATGAGGCGACAAACGCATTCGGCGGGTTCTGGTACAGGTCGAAACCGCTGCCCAGGCCGACGATCTTGCCGTGGCTGAAAATCGCGATGCGCTGGGACAGGCGCATGGCTTCTTCCTGGTCGTGGGTCACGTAGACGATGGTGATGCCCAGGCGCCGATGCAACTGGCGCAGCTCGTCCTGCAAGTCTTCACGCAGCTTCTTGTCGAGGGCGCCGAGCGGTTCGTCCATCAGCAGGATACGCGGCTCATACACCAGCGCCCGGGCGATGGCGACGCGCTGTTGCTGGCCGCCAGACAGTTGCGACGGGCGGCGATGGGCGAACTGTTCCAGTTGCACCAGCTTGAGCATGGCGTCGACGCGCTTCTCGCGCTCGGCACTGGCCAGTTTGCGGATCGCCAGGGGGAAGGCGATGTTGTCGCGTACCGACAGGTGCGGGAACAGCGAGTAGCGTTGGAACACCATGCCGATGTCGCGCTTGTGCGGCGGTACGTTGACCAGCGATTGGCCGCTCACCAGGATCTCGCCGCTGCTCGGCGTTTCAAAGCCGGCGAGCATCGACAGGGTGGTGCTTTTGCCCGAGCCGCTGGAGCCGAGGAAGGTGAGGAACTCGCCGTCCTTGATGTCCAGCGAGATGTTGTCCACGGCGGCGAATTCGCCATAGAACTTGTTCAGGTTGCGCAGGCTGACCAGGGGTTGGCCAGGGTTCTGCGCGGCATCTTGGATCACTGCACTCATGTTCTGCTCCTGGGCGCTCAAGCGCGGGTTTCTGTGCGCCGGCGAACGGCGGCGGCGATGACCATGACCAGCACCGAGAGGCCGATCAGCAGCGTCGAGGCGACGGCGATCACGGGTGTCAGGTCCTGACGCAGGGTGGTCCACATTTTCACGGGAAGGGTTTGCAGGGTCGGGCTGGCCATCATCACGCTGAGCACCACTTCGTCCCATGACACGAGAAAGGCGAACAGCGCACCGGCCACCATCCCCGGGCGAATCGCCGGGAAGGTCACCTTGAACACCGCCTGCAGGCGCGACGCGCCGCAGATCACCGCGGCGTCTTCAATCGACTGATCGAACAGTTTCAGCGAGTTGATGATCGAGATGATGGTGAACGGCAACGCGACAATCACGTGGCTGACCACAAAGGCGAACATCGTGCCGGTGTAGCCGAGCTTGAGGAACAGCGCGTACACCGCCACGGCGATGATCACCAGTGGCACGATCATCGGCAGTGTGAACAGGCCATAGAGCAGTTCGCGGCCGGGGAAGCGCCCGCGCACCAGGGCAAATGCGCTGGGCAGGCCCAGCGCCACGGCGAACACCGTGGTCAGCACGGCGACCTTGAGGCTGGCCAGCGCCGCGTTCATCCAGTCGGCGTTGGAGAAGAACTGGCCGTACCATTTCAGCGTCCAGCCCGGTGGCGGGAACACCAGCCATTGCGACGAGCCGAACGACAGCAGCACGATAAACACGATCGGCAGCAGCAGGAACAGCCCAATCAAACCGGTGGTGGCGTAGAGGCCCAGACGCATCCTGCGGCTCATGGCATTCGGAGTCAGCAGCATGACGGCTTACCTCGCATGGCTGGCGCCAACCGGGGATTCCGGCTGAAGCTTCAGGTAGAAGTAGAACAGCACCAGCGTGATGAAGATCAGCAACGCGGCGCCGGCACTGGCCAGGCCCCAATTGAGGAACGACTGCACCTGCTGGATGATGAACTCGGGCAGCATCATGTTCTGCGCACCGCCGAGCAGCGCCGGGGTGACGTAGTAACCGAGGGACATCACGAACACCATCAACCCGCCGGAAAACAACCCCGGCCGGCACAGCGGCAGGAACACCCGGAAGAAGTTGGTCCACGGGCTCGCGCCACAGATGGAGCCAGCCTGCAGGATCATCGGGTCGATGGCCTGCATGGTCGCCTGCAACGGCAGCACGATGAACGGGATCATGATGTAGCTCATGCCGATCACCACGCCCGTCAGGTTGTGCACCATCTCCAGGGGCACATCGATGATGCCCATGGCCAGCAGCGCCTTGTTGATCACCCCCGAGGCTTGCAGCAGCACCAGCCAGGAATAGGTGCGGGCCAGCAGGCTGGTCCACATCGACAGCAGCACGATATTCAGCATCCAGCGGCCCCAGCCGCGTGGCACCAGGGTAATCGCCCAGGCCAGCGGGAAGCCCAGCAACAGGCTGAACAGGGTCACCAGGCCCGCCACCGAAAAGGTGTTGAGCAGCACGCGGGCGTAGGCCGAGTTGGCGAACAGCTGTTCATAGTTGCCCAGGCCCGGCACGGGCTCCAGCACGCCGCGCAGCAACAGCCCGATCAGCGGTGCGAGGAAGAACAGGCCGAGGAACAGCAGGGCCGGGATCAGGTTGCCCGCCCCGCGCCAGCGCTGGGCCAGGGGCGGCGATACGGCTTTGCTGCAAACCGCGCCGGCAGCGCCGAGGGCGCTCCCGGTCGGTGTGGTTGCCGTCATTTTCATTTGACTAGCCATTCATTCCACCGTGTCGCAATGGCCGGACCGTTCTTGGCCCAGTAGGCGAAATCGAGGGTGATCTGGTCCTTGGCATACGCCGTCGGCAGGTTGGGCGCCAGGACTGAATCCAGGCGCTGCACGCTGTCGATGTTCACCGGTGCATAGGCGGTCAGGTTGGAGAAATCGGCCTGGCCCTTGGCGCTGCTGGCACTGGCCAGGAACTTCATCGCGGCGGCTTTGTTTTTGGTGCCCTTAGGCACGACGAGGATGTCGGCCATGACCAGGTTCTGCTTCCAGCTGACGCCCACCGGTGCGCCATCTTCCTGCAGGGCGTGGATGCGACCGTTCCAGAACTGGCCCATGCTGACTTCGCCGGAGGCCAGCAGTTGCTGCGATTGCGCGCCGCCGCCCCACCAGACGATGTCTTTTTTGATGGTGTCGAGTTTCTTGAAGGCGCGGTCCAGGTCCAGGGGGTAGAGCTTGTCGGCGGGCACGCCGTCGGCGAGCAGGGCCAGTTCGAGCACGCCAGGGCTGGGCCATTTGTAGAGGGCGCGTTTGCCGGGGTAGGTCTTGGTGTCGAACAGCGCGGTCCAATCCTGGGGCTTGGCGGCGCCGAGCTTGCCTTCGTTGTAGCCGAGCACGAAGGAGAAGAAGAACGAACCGACGCCATGGTCGGAGACGAAGCGCGGGTCGATCTTGTCGCGCTGGATCACCGAGAAGTCCAGCGGTTCGAGCAGGCCTTCGGCGGCGGCACGCAAGGCGAAGTCGGCCTCGACGTCTACCACGTCCCACTGCACGTTGCCGCTTTCGACCATGGCCTTGAGCTTGCCGTAGTCGGTCGGGCCGTCCTGCACCACGGTGATGCCGCTGGCCTTGCTGAAAGGGTCGGCCCACGCCTGCTTCTGCGCATCCTGGGTGCTACCGCCCCAGCTCACGAAATTCACGTTTTCAGCCGCCAGGGCCGCGTGAGTGACCGTAGCCAATAAACCCGCGAACAGCACTGCGGTTGCACGTTTGTTCAACACCATTTTCACGCCCTCATTTGTTGTGTTTTTGAGCGGGCTTGGTAATGCCCGCCTATCGGGAGCAGTAGGTCCATCGGAGCCTCTAATCGAGGCCCAAAAGGCGACCGTGCCAAGGGCTGTTATTGGTGCTGTCCCTGGCGGGCGCACTTGGCGAAAGCGTTCGGTCTATGGAATATCATATTATGGTATTCCAAACTTTGTGCAAGCATTTTGCCTTACCGGTTATCCGTCACTCGGTGAAGGGAATGCTCTCGACCACCTCCAGGTCGTAGCCAGTCAGCCCGGCGTATTTCAGGGGCGGGCCGAGGTGACGCAGCTTGCCGACGCCCAGGTCCTGCAATATCTGCGCCCCGGTGCCGACTTCCGAATAAATCCGCGATTGCGAACGGTTGAACTGGCGCGGCGCCTGGGTCAGTTGCGGTACGCGCTCCAGCAACGCCTGGGACGATTCATGATTGGCCAGCACCACCACCACGCCACGACCTTCGGCCGCGACGCGTTGCAGGGCGGCCCACAGCGTCCAGTTGGACGGACCGCTGTAGTCGGCGCCGACCAGGTCACGCAGCGGGTCGATCACATGCACGCGCACCAGCGTAGGTTCATCGCGGCGCAACGGGCCCATCACCATGGCCATGTGTACGCCACCGTCGATGCGGTCTTCAAAGGTGATCAGGCGGAACGTGCCATGCACCGTGGGCAGGTCGCGTTCGCCAATGCGCGCCACGGTGCGTTCGGTGCTGAGGCGGTAGTGAATCAGGTCGGCGATAGTGCCGATCTTGATCCCGTGCTTGCGCGCGAAGATCTCCAGCTCAGGTCGGCGGGCCATGGTGCCATCGTCGTTCATCACTTCGACGATCACCGAGGCTGGCGTATGCCCGGCCAGGCGTGCCAGGTCACAGCCGGCTTCGGTGTGGCCGGCGCGGGTCAGCACGCCGCCGTCTTTGGCGCGCAACGGAAAGATGTGCCCGGGCTGCACGATATCGGCCGGCCCGGCATTCACGTCCACGGCTGCCGCCACCGTGCGTGCGCGGTCGGCGGCAGAGATACCGGTGGTCACACCGCTGGCCGCTTCGATGGACACGGTAAACGCGGTGCTGAACGCGCTGCCATTGCTCGGTACCATCTGCTCAAGGCCCAGGCGCTGGCAGTGTTCGTCGGTGAGGGTCAGGCAGATCAGACCACGGGCTTCACGGGCCATGAAACTGATAGCCTCGGCACTGCAGCACGCCGCAGGCAGCAGCAGGTCGCCTTCGTTTTCCCGGTCTTCGTCGTCTACCAGGAGCACCATCTTGCCTTGGCGGTAGTCTTCGATGATGTCTGCGATGCTGTTGAAGGACATGTTGGGTGCTCGATTTGTTGGTTGTATGTATTATGGTATACCACAAAAACCAAGCAAGAGGATGTCGCGATGAAGGCCTACTGGATTGCCCATGTAGATGTGTCCGATGCAGAGCAGTACACGCAGTACACCCAACGCGCGCCGGCGGCGTTTGCGCAGTTTGGCGGGCGGTTTCTGGCCAGGGGCGGGCGCAGCGAAGCGATGGAAGGCGGGCCGGCGCGGCAGCGTAATGTGGTGATTGAGTTCGATAGCTATGAGCAGGCGGTGGCGTGTTACGAATCTGCCGAGTATCAGGCGGCGAAGGCCCACCGTGAGGGGGTAGGGCAGGCGCAGATCATCATCGTGGAAGGCCTGGCGCCTTAGGTATATCAGTCCAAGTATTGTTCCCAATGTGGGAGGGGGCTTGCTCCCGATGGCAGTGGTTCAGTCACCTCATTCAGTGGCTGACACACCGTTATCGGGGGCAAGCCCCCTCCCACATTGGGTTCGGTGGTGTGGAATAGGATGCGTTGCAGCGCCCTGGTTTCGACGATGAGCAGGGCTGATTCACGCGCTTCAAACTGTGGGAGGGGGCTTGCCCCCGATAACGGTGTGTCAGCCAACGACGATGTTGAATATGCCACTGCCATCGGGAGCAAGCCCCCTCCCACATTTGAACCGAGTTCAGCTTGAGGATCAGCGGATGAAGTGGATCTTGCCGCTGTCGTCATTCCCGATGTAGATGCCATACACCCCGGCCTGGCGTTCCTCGATGTAGCGTTCGAGGATCTGCCGGATCGCCGGGTAGTAGATGCTGTCCCAGGGAATGTCCTCGGGCGCGAAGAATTGATAGTCGAGGGTCTCCGGCCCGAACTGGCCGGTGATCTCCAGCGCGATGGCGCGGAAGATGATGTACACCTCGCTGATCTTCGGCACGCTGAAGATCGAGTAGGGCGAGACGATCTCGGCGCGCACGCCGCTTTCTTCCCAGACTTCGCGCAACGCGGCCTGCTCGGTGGTCTCGCCGCCTTCCATGAAACCGGCCGGCAGGGTCCAGGTGCCGGGGCGCGGTGGGATCGCCCGTTGGCACAGCAGGTACTTGCCGTCCTGCTCAATGATGCAGCCGGCGATGATCTTGGGATTGATGTAGTGGATATAGCCGCAACCGCGGCACATCAGGCGCTCATGCGTATCGCCCGGTGGCAGCTGGTGACCGAGGTCACTGCCGCCGCATTTGGGGCAAAAGCTTGGCCTGAACACGGTCAGTGACCTATACGCGGTTCTTTGAGGGCGATGGGCAGGATGATTTCGGGGATCTTGCCGGTCTCTTCCTGTTTGCGCTTGAGGTAATCCAGGGCCACGGCCGCCGCGGCGCGCACGTGATCGACGCAGGCCTGGTGGGCGGCGAGTGGGTCGCCGCTCTTGATCGCCTGGACCATGCGTTCCATTTCCTGATTGCTGGTGCCGCGACGGTTTTCCTGGGACACCGACGTCGCACGCAGGTAGCTGATACGCGCCTGCAACTGACGCAACTGGGTGGCGGCCACGTGGTTGCCGGAGCCTTCGAGCAACACGTCGTAGAACCCCTGTACCGAATCGATGACCTGTTGCAGTTCGCCGTCCTTGAGGGCCTTGCGGTTTTCCTCCAGGGCTTTTTCCAGGGCCTTGATGTCCTTGGCCTTGGCGCGCAGGGTGAACAGCTGCACGATCAAACCTTCGAGCACGCAGCGCAGTTCATAGATGTCGACGGCATCGGCCAGGGTGATGATCGCCACCTGGGGGCCCTTGGCATCGGCGAATTCCACCAGGCCTTCGGACTCCAGGTGACGCAAGGCTTCGCGTACCGAGGTACGGCTGACGCCGAGGCGGTCGCACAGGTCGCGTTCCACCAGGCGATCACCCGGCAGCAGCTGGAAGTTCATGATGGCGCTGCGCAGTTTCTCCAGCACGATTTCGCGCAGGGTGACTGGGTTGTGATTGACCTTGAAGCTGTCGTCGAGGGGCAGGCGTTTCATGGGGGCTGCTCTGAATGGGGCGGTTAACGGGAGGCCTCGGCATCGGCTTCGGCGAAGGCTTCCCGGGCCAGCCGGAAGCTGTCCACGGCGGCGGGAACCCCGCAATAGATGCCGACCTGAAGCAGAATTTCGCGTATTTGTTCACGACTCAGGCCGTTACGCAAGGCGCCGCGCACATGCAGCTTGAGCTCGTGGGGCCGATTGAGGGCCGAAATCATTGCCAAGTTTATCATGCTGCGTTCTTTAAGCGACAAACCCTCCCGGCCCCACACATGGCCCCAGCAGTATTCGGTGACCATCTCTTGCAAGGGGCGGGTGAAGTCGTCGGCGTTCTCGATCGAGCGCTGCACATAGGCTTCGCCCAGCACCTGGGTGCGGATCTTCAGGCCCTGCTCATACTTTTCGTTGCTCATTGCACACAGCTCCTCAAGCCAGGGTGGGCAGCGGGCCCAGCTTGCCTTTGTGATAGATCATCGGCGTGACCGGTTGCTCGGGCAGGATCAGGTTCTTCACGGCGCCGACGATGATCGCGTGATCGCCGCCGTCGTATTCGCGCCACAGCTCGCACTCGATGATCGCCGTGGCCTTGGCCAGCAGCGGGTTGCCCAATTCGCTCAGGTGCCACTCGATACCCTTGGCTTTTTCCTTGCCTTTGCTGGCGAAGGCATAGGCTTCGGCGGTCTGGTCGGCGGACAGCAAGTGGATCGCAAAGCGCTTGCTGTCACGCAGGATCGGGTAGGTGTCCGACGCATAGTTGGGGCAGAACAGCACCAGGGCCGGGTCGATCGACAGCGCGCTGAACGCGCTGGCGGTGATGCCGACGATGCCGCCGTCCGGGTCGAGGGTGGTGACCACCGTGACCCCGGACGGGAACGAGCTCATGACGTCTTTGTAAATGCCGGGTTCGATCATGGTTGTGGACTCTTAACGCATCACAAAAGGATCAGGCATGGGCGCCTGGGAGAGGTTGATCCACACCGTCTTCAGCTCGGTGTAGGCCAGCACTGAATCGATGCCGCTTTCGCGTCCGTAGCCGCTGTTCTTGAAGCCGCCGATGGGCGCCATGGCCGACACCGCGCGGTAGGTGTTGACCCAGATGATCCCCGAGCGCACGTCGCGCGCCAGGCGGTGGGCGCGCCCGAGGTCGCGGGTCCAGATACCGGCAGCGAGGCCGAACTGCGAGTCGTTGGCGATGGCCAGTGCTTCGGCTTCGTCCTTGAAACGGATGACCGAGGCCACCGGCCCGAATACTTCCTCTTGCATGATCTTCATCGAGTTGCGGTCGCACTCGAACAGCGTCGGCTCATAGAACCAGCCTTCGCCGAGGTTCTGCGGGCGCTTGCCGCCGGTGCGCAGGCGTGCCCCTTCGGCGATGGCGTCCGCCACCAGGCCTTCGACCACGGCCAGTTGCTGCGCGGTGGCCATGGGGCCCATTTCGCTGGCGTCGTCTTGCGGGTTGCCGATGCGGATGCGTTGGGCGCGCGCTACCAGGCGCTCGACGAATTCGTCGTAGATAGCGTCCTGCACCAGCAGGCGCGAACCGGAGACGCAACTCTGCCCGGACGCCGCGTAGATGCCGGCGATTGCACCATTGATGGCGCTGTCGAGGTCGGCGTCGGCAAAAATGATATTCGGCGACTTGCCGCCCAGTTCCAGGGAGAGTTTGGCGAAGTTCTCCGCGCTGCTGCGCACCACATGCCTTGCCGTGGCCGCGCCGCCGGTGAAGGCGATCTTGCGCACCAGCGGGTGGCGGGTGAGGGCGGCGCCGGTGCTGGGGCCAAAGCCTGTGACCACGTTGACCACGCCCGCTGGAATGCCGGCTTCGAGGGCCAGGCGCGCCAGTTCCAGGACGGTCGCCGAGGCATGTTCCGACGGCTTGATCACGATGGTATTGCCCGCCGCCAGGGCCGGCGCGAGTTTGATCGCGGTCAGGTACAGCGGGCTGTTCCACGGAATGATCGCAGCGACTACGCCCATGGCTTCATGCACGGTGTAGGCGAACAGGTCGGGCTTGTCCAACGGCAGGGTGCCGCCTTCGAGCTTGTCGGCCAGGCCGGCGGTATAGTGGAAAAACTCCGGCAGGTAGCTGACCTGGCCACGGGTTTCGCGGATCAGCTTGCCGTTGTCGCGGCTTTCCAGCTGGGCCAGGTGTTCCTTGTTCGCGGCGATCAGGTCACCCAGGCGGCGCAGCAGTTTGCCCCGCGCGGTGGCGGTGAGGCCGCGCCAGGCCGGGCTGTCGAAGGCACTTTGCGCGGCCTGCACGGCGCGCTCCACGTCGGCTTCGTCGGCGTCGGGCAATTGCGCCCAGGGTTCGGCCAGGGCCGGGTTGAGGCTGTCGAAGGTCTTGCCGGAGAGGGCATCGACCCATTCACCGCCGATGCACATCTGGAAGCGTGCGAGTGTCATGCAACGATCCCCTTGATTGGAGTGTTTTGGGCGTACACCGTGTCGAGGAACCCCAGCAGCAACTGGTTGACCAGGCGCGGCGATTCTACCGGCATCATATGCCGTTGCTCGGCCAGCACCGCAACGCTGGCGCCGGGAATGCGATCGGCCAGTTGCCGGGCCATTTCCGGGGTCGAGCCAGGGTCGAGTTCGCCGGTGGCGACCAGGGTCGGTGCGCGCAACCCCGGGAGGTCGTCGGCACGGTACATGTCCTGGGTCGCAAACAGTTCATAGGTGGTCAGGTAACCCTGGGGGTCGTTGCCCGCCAGGGTTTCACGCAGCGCGGCGATCTGCGCCGGGTTGGCCGCCTGGTATTCACGGCTGAACCAGCGCGACAGTGCGGCTTCGGCATTCGCGTCGGGGCCGTGTTCGGCGGCCTGGGCGGTACGTGCGATGACCCCGGCACGCTGTTCAGGGCTGCGGTTGAACACACTGTTGAGCACCACCAGGCCCTTCAGACGCTCGGGGTAATGCAAGGCAAACGCCCGCGCGACCAGGCCGCCCATGGAAAACCCGATCACCGTGGCCTGGGGCAGTTGCAGGTGGTCGAGCAGTTCCAGCAACTGATCGGCATAGCCGAGCAGCGGGGTGTCGGCGGCCGGGCGCGGGCTGGCGCCATGGCCGAGCATGTCATAGGTGATCACGCGGTAGTTCGTGGCCAGGCCAACGACTTGCCCGCCCCACATTTCTTTATTCAGGCCCACGCCGTGGATCAAAACCACAGGCTGGCCTTGGCCGGTCGCCAGATAACTGGTGCCAGCCGGGGTGCGTTCAGCGGTGAGCCGAATCATGGAGCGCTCCTGCATGCTTTTTGTTGGGGTGGCCGGTCTTGCTTACTGGGCTTTTTCAGCCGCCAGCTCTTCCAGGTCGATATAACGGTTGCCGATGCGCGGATGCAGGCGGCCGCCATCGGCGCAACCCAGGACCACGACGATTTCGTCGGCACGCGGCGCATCTTCGATCTGCATCTCCAGGGTGATGTAGTGCGAACGCAGGCCTTCGTCGTCCTTGTGCATCATCGGGATCTGGATCGACGTGCCCGGGCCGCCGCGCTTGTTGGTAAAACTCAGGTAGCTCTTGGCCTTGACCGCCTCACGGTAGTGGTTGCCGAAGCGCAGGGTGTGGATGATCGCGCTGGCATGTTCGATCTCGCCGTCGGCACCGACCACTGCCGCCTTGCCGTAGGCCTCGATTTTTTCCGCGCCGCCGATGATGCCCACCAGGCGCTCGACCATCAGCGCGCCGAGGTCGGAGCAATTGGCACGGATCTCAGG
This sequence comes from Pseudomonas sp. Y39-6, assembly GCF_023651955.1. NCBI lineage: Bacteria > Pseudomonadati > Pseudomonadota > Gammaproteobacteria > Pseudomonadales > Pseudomonadaceae > Pseudomonas > Pseudomonas sp. Y39-6. Next base: position 2,769,359 of record NZ_CP069594.1, read on the forward strand.
CTTGAGGTCTTCGACGAAACCGCGACCCAGCCAAGGGTTTTTCAGCACCACGGCCAGGCCGACCATGGTCACGGGAGTGTCCGCGGCTTTACCGCCTTCGATAAAGGTTTCTTCTACGTAGCTGACGATCTTGCGGATTTCGAAACTCATGGGCTGCTCCGTCTGATGTGAGAGGTCTGCGTATGATGGTATACCATAATACGAGAATCGCAATAGACGTCAGCACGTTCGAATGATCGGCGGTTGCACGCCAGCCTTATCCGCGGATGCGGACAGTGACGCCGAGGTCGGCGGGAGGTATTGGCGTGTTGATGCACCTCAAGGCGACCGGTTGCGCGGTCGGGCTCAAGGTAGAGGCTGGCGTGGGGTAAGCAGCAGAGGCGGTGAGTGGCTCACCGCCTTGCATTGGCGGGGGTTAGAACTTGAAGCGGCCTACCAGGCCTTTGAGCTGCCCGGAGATATCCGTCAAACGGCCAGAGCCGGTCTGCGCCGAGTGGGCAAAGTCTTCCACCAGTTGGGCATCGGCGTGGATTTGCGCGATGTGCTGGTTGATCTGTTCGGCGACCTGGTGCTGTTCCTCGGCGGCGGTGGCGATCTGGGTGTTCTGGTCGCGGATCGAGTCCACCGAGCCTTGGATCTTGTCGAAGCTGTCGCGGGCCTGCTGGATGCGTTCCACACTGGTTTGCGACACCTGCAGGCTGCCCTGCATCTGCAGGGTGACTTCCTGGGTGCGGCGCGCGAGGTTGCCGAGCAGGCTGTCAATCTCGCCGGTGGAGTCGGCGGTGCGGCGGGCCAGGGCGCGCACTTCGTCGGCGACCACCGCGAAGCCGCGGCCCTGGTCACCGGCGCGCGCGGCTTCAATCGCCGCGTTGAGCGCCAGCAGGTTGGTCTGCTCGGCAATCGAGCGGATCGTGTCGAGGATGGTGTTGATGTTTTTGCTGTCCTGCTCCAACTGCTGCATGGTCTGGGTCGACTTCTGCAGGTCTTCGCTCAGTTTGAGCACGCTGCCGGTGGCTTCGCCGATATGCTGCTGGCCGTCGTGTACATCGCGGTAGCCTGCGTCGGCGCTGGACGCGGCGGCGCTGCAGGAGCGGGCGACTTCGTTGGCGGTGGCCACCATTTCGTTGAATGCGGTACTCACCAGCTCCACGGCTTCACGTTGGCGACCGGCGGCCTGGTTCAGGTTGTTGGCCACTTCGCGGGTGTCGGCGGCGGCGCTTTGCAGGTCGGAGGATGCGCTGCCGATGCGCTGTACCAACTGGGCGATCATGCCCAGGAACTGGTTGAACCAGCCGGCCAGGCTAGCGGTTTCGTCCTTGCCTTGCACCTTGAGTTGGCGGGTGAGGTCGCCTTCACCTTCGGCGATTTCTTGCAGACCGTCGGCGACCCCGCGAATCGGGCGCACGATCATGCTGGCGAAGCTCGCGCCGACAATCGCGAAGACCACGGCGAGTACCGCTGCGATGGCTGCGATCAGCCAGGTCAGGCGGGTGGCGTCGGCCATGACTTCGTCGCGCTTGATCAAGCCGATAAAGCGCCAGCCCAGGTCTTTGGAGCTGACCACGTTGGCCATGTAAGCCACACCATCAATATCCACTCGGGTCACGCCGTCACCGCGCTTGGCCAGTTCGGCGTAGTTGGCGCCGAGTTCGGTCATCGGCTTGAAGTTGTGCTTGGCATCGCTGGGGTCCACCAGCACGTTGCCGTTGGCTTCCACCAGCATCAGGTAGCCGCTGTCGCCCAGCTTGATGTTGCGCACCAGTTCGGTGAGCTGCTTGAGCGAGACGTCCAGGCCGACCACGCCGAGCAGGGTGCCGCTGGCGTCGACCACGGTGTGGACCGTGCCGATCAGCACCACATCGTCCGGCGCCCAGTAATAGGCCCCGGTCCGCACGGTGGTGCCCGGAGCGGCCACGGCGGCTTTGTACCAGGGGCGTACACGCGGGTCGTAGTTGTTCAGTTTGGTGTCGTCTGGCCAGCTCGCATAACCGCCGTCGCTCAGGCCCAGGGACAGGTAGGCGGTGCTTGGATGGCTTTTGGCGAACTGCTCGAATATCGCCAGTAGCTCTTTATTCGTTGGCGTCAGCGGGATTTGTGCGGCGTCGGCACCGGCGTAGTTCTTCAGCTCCTTGGCCGCGACAACGCGAGGGTCTTTGGCCACGTACTCGACGTTCTGGCTGATGCCGTCGAAGAACTGCTTCATGCCGTTATCGATCTGACGGATCTCGCGGCCGCTGCTGTCGAGGAAATTGGCCACAGCCGCCTCGCGCAGGTTCAGCACCACCAGCACCGCCACCAGGATAACCGGCACGCACGCGATGGCCGCAAACGCCCAGGTCAGCTTTTGCTTGATATTCATGACTTCTCCCGCGGGTATTTATAGTTTTGGCAAGGGGAAAACAGTAGCGTCGCATGTATTGTTATGAGGGGTGCGCCCATGCGTACCCCTTATATCGACCGTCGGGGCACGCACTTGAGGCCGTGGAGGCGTTCAGCCGATACGGTTGCCGCCCAGCGCATCGCGCTGCATCGACTGCAGGTTGTTCTCGATGGTTTCGCAGATGGTTTCCATCTGGATCTGATGTTCGCTGGAGTGAAACGGGCTTTGCAGGTCGGTGCCGATACGCTCGATGGCCAGCAGCATGAAGCCCACCACCGTGGAGGCCAGCGGGGTGAACCAGCCCAGGGATTCGACCAGGCCCACCGGCACGATCAGGCAGAACAACGAAATGAACAGGCGCGGGAAGTACACGTAAGGGTAGGGCAGCGGGGTATTGGCGATGCGTTCCATGCCGCCCTGGGCGTTGGACAAATCCACCAGCGTCGACTCCAGCCGCGCCAGGCGGATGCTGTCCAGGTGCCCGGCCTTGTATTCCCTGGCCAACAGCGCCGCCGAGCCGGTGAGGATGTCATTGGCGAAATTGTTGGTGGCGCCGTTGCGCGCAAATTCCTCGGCCGGGATAAATGCCCGCACCTCGTCCGGGCACGGCCGGCCCTTGAGATGGGCGGCCAGGCAGTTCACATAGGCCACATGGCGGCGCAACAGGGTGGCCTTTACCGGGTTCACGTCGTTGCCGAGGTCATCCAATAGCGTCAGCACCTGCCGCGCGAAACTGCGCGAATTGTTGACCATCGCGCCCCATAAGGTGCGCGCTTCCCACCAGCGGTTGTAGGCGCTGCTGTTACGAAAACTGATCAGCACCACCAGCGCTGAGCCGAGCAAGGTCAGGGGCATCAGCGGCAGGTTGATCTTGGTGGTGAGAAACAGCATGAAGTCCACGGTGACGGCGACGTCCCACAGCAACAGCCAGAACAGGGCCCAACCGACATAACCCATGGTTTTGATGATCAGGCGGTATTTTTTGACGATGGCGGCTTTCAAACGGAGACCTCGCGGCGAGCGGTAAGCAACAGTGCCTAAGCTCGGACGTTGGTTTGCCGTGAAAGGTTCGCGGTCAAGGATTGCACAGGCTGAATCGTTTCTCAGTGCTGAGCCAGAACACTCGCCAGTAACCCGGGAAAACGCGCCTCAAGCACATCCGCGCGCAACGAATTCAGATGCGCGGTGCCGACGCTGCGGGTGTGGACCAGCCCGGCATCGCGCAGCACGCGGAAGTGGTGGGACATGCTGGATTTCGGCCGCCCGCCGTCCAGTTCGCCGCAGGTGGCCTCGGGCACGTCGGCCAGGTAGCGGATGATTTCCAGGCGCACCGGGTCGCTCAAGGCGTAGAGCACGCGTTCGAGTGTCAGGTCTTGCAGGGCGGGGTGTTTGAAAGCTCGCATAAAACAAATGATAACAGGGCTGGTGTTGAATACCATAGTTCGAATACCATCGAACTATCGAATCAATCACTCGCTCCTGGAGGTGCCTGATGGCTGCCTTGTTTGAACCCTACAAACTCAAAGACGTGACCTTGCGCAATCGCATCGCGATCCCGCCGATGTGCCAGTACATGGCCAACGACGGCATCGTCAACGACTGGCACCACGTTCACCTGGCCAGCATGGCCCGTGGCGGCGCCGGTTTGCTGGTGGTCGAAGCCACCGCGGTGTCCCCTGAAGGCCGTATCACTCCTGGTTGTGCAGGTATCTGGAGCGATGCCCACGCCCAGGCGTTCGTGCCGATGGTCAAGGCCATCAAGGCTGCTGGCGCGGTGCCAGGCATTCAGATCGCCCACGCCGGCCGCAAGGCCAGTGCCAACCGCCCATGGGAAGGCGACGACCATATCCCCGCTTCCGATGCGCGCAGTTGGGAAACCATTGCGCCTTCGGCCATTGCGTTCGGCGCCAACCTGCCTAACGTGCCGCGCGCCATGACCCTGGACGACATCGCCCGCGTGCGCCAGGACTTCGTCGACGCCGCCCGCCGTGCCCGCGACGCCGGTTTTGAATGGATCGAACTGCACTTCGCCCACGGCTACCTGGGCCAGAGCTTTTTCTCCGAACATTCCAACCAGCGCACCGACGCCTACGGCGGCAGCTTCGACAATCGCAGCCGTTTCCTCCTGGAAACCCTGGCCGCCGTGCGCGAAGTCTGGCCGGAAAACCTGCCGTTGACCGCGCGTTTCGGCGTGATCGAATACGACGGCCGTGACGAGCAGACGCTGACCGAATCCATCGAACTGGCCCGTCGCTTCAAGGCCGGTGGCCTCGACCTGCTGAGCGTCAGCGTCGGCTTCACCATTGCTGACACCCAGATCCCGTGGGGCCCGGCGTTCCTGGGGCCGATCGCTGAGCGCGTGCGTCGCGAAGCCGGTATCCCGGTCACTTCGGCCTGGGGGTTTGGCACGCCGCAATTGGCGGAAGGTGCGTTGCAGGCCGGGCAGGTGGATTTGGTCTCGGTGGGGCGCGCGCATCTGGCTGATCCGCATTGGGCGTACTTTGCCGCCAAGGAACTGGGGGTAGAGAACGCCTCCTGGACCTTGCCTGCGCCGTATGCCTATTGGTTGGAACGCTATCGCTGAGGCGGCCGCTCAGCCCGACCTGTGGGAGATGTCACACCGATGCCGGCAGGCCCGCCGCCATCGAAGCCTCGCTAAAGCTCGACATCTCCCACATTTGATCTCCAGGGCTGACAGAAAGTGTTCTTGCGCCCCGCCTTGCGGGTGCCGTCGAGCCTCACGGTTGTCGAGCGAGGGTGGGGCTTATAACGGCGTCAGCACATTCATCACCGTATCCAGCGCCACCCGCGTGTCGTCCAGTTGCACCAGCGAGGCATGCCGGGCGCCGAGGGCGTCGCGGTTCTGGATCGCGGTGAGGATCGCCTTGTGCCGGGGCAGGCTCAGGCCCTGGATATCCGGGCGGCGGTTGGTGATGTTGATCGACTCGCGCAGCGGCAGCGACAGCATGTTGCACATATACGCCAGCAGGTCGTTGCGCGTGGCGTCGGCAATCGCACGGTGGAAGTCCAGGTCGGCCTGTAGCAGCGCGTCGTGGGTCTGCGCGGTTTCCATGCCGAGGTAGGCTTTTTCGATGGTGGCGATGTCTTCAGCGGTCGCGGTGGTCGCGGCCATGGCGGCGATTTCCGGTTCGAGGATGCGCCGCACGCCAGCCAGGGTGTTGAAGAACTCGCTATGGGGGGTGGACTGCATCAACCAGGACAGTACGTCCGGGTCGAGCAGGTGCCACTTCACCCGCGGCCGCACCACCGCGCCTACCCGTGGCTTGGAATACACCAGGCCCTTGGCGCTGAGCACCCGGGTCGCCTCGCGCAATACCGAGCGGCTGACCTTGTACTCCTCACACAGCGTGGCCTCCATGGGCAGTCGTTCTTCTGGCTTGAAGCGACCGGAAACGATGTGCATGCCCAAGTCCTGGACGATCTGGGCATGCATGCTCTTGCGCGGCTTGGACGGCTGGTGATCCATAACGACAGGGATGCTCTGGCTAAATAGGCGGCATCATAGCATCCCAATTAGTGGGAATGACGTGGGACTTCGGCCCCGCGGCAACCCACCAGGAAATCGAAGTCGCAGCCCTGGTCCGCCTGCAGCACATGGTCGATGTACAGCTGGCGGTAGCCGCCGACGATCAGCTTCTGCGGTGGTTTCAGGTCAGCCATGCGCGCCGCCAGCTCGGCGTCGGGGATGTCCAGGTGCAAGCGCCCGTTGGCGCAGTCGAGTTCGATCCAGTCGCCTTCGCGCACCGCAGCCAACGGCCCGCCGGCAGCGGCTTCCGGTGCGACGTGCAAGACCACCGTGCCATACGCCGTGCCGCTCATGCGCGCATCGGAAATCCGCACCATGTCGGTCACGCCCTGGGCCAGCAGCTTGGCGGGCAGGCCCATGTTGCCGACTTCGGCCATGCCCGGATAACCCTTGGGCCCACAGTTTTTCATGACCAGGATCGAGTGGGCGTCCACCTCCAGTTCCGGGTCGTTGATGCGCGCCTTGTACATGTCGAAATCCTCGAACACCACGGCGCGGCCACGGTGCTGCATCAGCTCCGCGCTGGCGGCCGACGGCTTGAGCACCGCGCCCAGCGGGGCCAGGTTGCCGCGCAGCACACAGATGCCGCCGTCGGCGCGGATCGGGTTGTCGAGGGTGCGGATCACTTCGTCCTGGCCGTAGATCGGCGAGTCCTTGGTGTTCTCGCCCAGCGACTTGCCGTTGACGGTCAAGGCGTTCGGGTGCGGGATCAGGTTGGCTTCACCGAGCCGGCGCAGCACCGCCGGCAGGCCACCGGCGTAGTAGAACTCTTCCATCAAGAAACGCCCGGACGGTTGCAGGTCGACGATGGTCGGCATGCCGCGCCCGATGCGCGTCCAGTCGTCCAGGTCCAGTTCCACGCCGATGCGCCCGGCGATGGCTTTGAGGTGGATCACCGCATTGGTCGAACCGCCGATGGCCGCGTTCACGCGGATCGCGTTTTCGAAGGCTTCCTTGGTGAGGATCTTCGACAGCTTCAAGTCTTCGCGCACCATCTCCACCGCACGCATGCCGGACATATGCGCCAGCACATAACGCCGTGCATCCACCGCCGGGATCGCCGCGTTGTGGGGCAGGGAGGTGCCGAGTGCCTCGGCCATGCAGGCCATGGTCGACGCGGTGCCCATGGTGTTGCAGGTGCCCGCCGAACGCGACATGCCGCCCTCGGCCGCGAGGAAGTCATCCAGGCTGATGGTGCCGGCCTTGACCTGTTCGCTGAGCTGCCACACCACCGTGCCCGAGCCGATGTCCTGGCCCTTGTGCTTGCCGTTGAGCATCGGCCCGCCGGTGACCACGATGGCCGGCACGTCGCAACTGGCCGCGCCCATCAGCAGCGCCGGGGTGGTTTTGTCGCAGCCGGTCAGCAATACCACGCCGTCGATGGGGTTGCCGCGAATCGCTTCTTCCACGTCCATGCTCGCCAGGTTGCGCGTGAGCATGGCGGTAGGGCGCAGGTTCGATTCGCCATTGGAGAACACCGGGAATTCCACGGGGAAGCCGCCGGCCTCGATCACGCCGCGTTTGACATGCTCGGCGATCTGGCGGAAATGCGCGTTGCACGGCGTCAATTCCGACCAGGTATTGCAGATACCGATGATCGGTTTGCCATGGAACTGATGGTCGGCGATGCCCTGGTTCTTCATCCAGCTGCGGTACATGAAGCCGTTCTTGTCGGCGGTACCGAACCACTGGGCGGAGCGTAGGCCGGGCTTTTTATCAGGCATGATGGTTTCTCTTATTGTATGACTATATGTTCTATGCGTGCTTAAACATAAGCGCAAAATCGAAGCTTTGGAAGAGTTGTTTTGCAAATAGTCCTACTATATAGTCTGACTTAACTGAGGTATGGCCCTGGCGGATTTTCGCGAGAGGCGTCCCCCGAGCTTCTATAAAAACAACAATCGGAGATCGACCCCCATGAGCCAGGAACTGCGGCTTATACGGCGCATCACGCTGAAACTGATTCCCTTCCTCATCCTGCTGTACCTGATCGCCTACGTGGACCGCTCCGCCGTGGGTTTCGCCAAGCTGCACATGGGCGCCGACGTCGGCATCGGTGATGCGGCCTACGGTTTGGGCGCGGGTCTGTTCTTCATTGGCTATTTCCTGTTCGAGATCCCCAGCAACCTGATGCTCGATCGCTTCGGCGCGCGGCGCTGGTTCGCGCGCATCATGCTCACCTGGGGCGCCATCACCATCGGCATGGCGTTCGTGCAGGGGCCACACAGCTTCTATGTGATGCGCTTTCTGCTCGGCGCGGCGGAGGCCGGGTTCTTTCCTGGCGTTCTGTACTACATCACTCAGTGGTTCCCGGTGCGCCATCGCGGCAAGATCCTCGGGCTGTTCATCCTCTCCCAGCCGATCGCGATGATGATCACCGGCCCCGTGTCCGGCGGCCTGCTGGGCATGGACGGCGTCCTCGGCCTGCACGGCTGGCAATGGCTGTTCATCGTCATCGGCACCCCGGCGCTCCTGCTCACCTGGCCGGTGCTGCGCTACCTGCCGGACGGCCCCAAGCAGGTCAACTGGATGAGCGAGGACGAAAAAACCTGGCTCACCGGCGAACTGGCCAAGGACCTGCAAGCCTACGGCCAGACCCGCCACGGCAATCCACTGCACGCCCTCAAGGACAAGCGCGTGCTGCTGCTGGCGCTGTTCTACCTGCCGGTGACCCTGAGCATCTACGGCCTGGGCCTGTGGTTGCCGACCCTGATCAAGCAGTTCGGCGGCACGGACCTGGTTACCGGCTTTGTGTCGGCGGTGCCGTATATCTTCGGCATCGTCGGGCTGTTGATCATCCCGCGCAGTTCCGACCGTTTGAACGACCGCTATGGCCACCTGGCGGTGCTCTATGTACTGGGTGCCATCGGCCTGTTCTGCAGTGCCTGGCTGAGTGTGCCGGTGCTGCAAATGGCCGCGCTGTGCCTGGCGGCGTTCGCACTGTTTTCCTGCACGGCGGTGTTCTGGACCCTGCCGGGGCGGTTTTTCGCTGGCGCCAGTGCGGCAGCGGGCATTGCGTTGATCAACTCGGTGGGCAACCTCGGCGGCTATATCGGCCCGTTCGTGATCGGCGCGCTCAAGGAATACACCGGCAACCTGGCTTCGGGCTTGTACTTTTTGTCCCTGGTGATGGTGTTCGGGCTGGTCTTGACCGGCGTTGTCTACCGCGTGCTGGAGCGCAAGCATGTGCTGCCTGCCGAGCAATTCGCCGCCAGTGCCCGTGGCGCCACACGTACTTAATCGAGGAGAAGTTTCATGCGTTTAGTTCAGTTCGAGGTGTCCAACGGCGAGCGCCGGGTCGGTGTGGTGGAGGGCAGCCAGGTGCGCGAAGTGCTCAGCGCCCACAGTGTGCGCGAGTTGGCGCTGGCCGCGATCGAAGCCGGCGTGGGCCTGGTGCAGCAGGTGCAGAGCCTCGGCCTGGGCGACAGTCATCATTACGCCGAGCTGCTGGCCGACCTGAAGATCCTGCCACCGCTGGACCACCCGGACCCGGCCCATATGCTGATCAGCGGCACCGGCCTGACCCACCTGGGCAGCGCGTCGGCGCGGGACAAGATGCACCAGCAGGCCGGTGACGACAGCGCGTTGACCGACACCATGCGTATCTTCAAGTGGGGCGTGGAAGGCGGCAAACCGGCGGCCGGCCAGGCGGGCGTGCAGCCGGAGTGGTTCTACAAGGGCGACGGCAGCATCGTGGTGCGCCCCGGCGCGGCGTTCCCGGTGCCGCCCTTTGCCGAAGACGCCGGCGAAGAGCCGGAGATCGGCGGGCTGTATGTGATCGGCCACGACCGCAAGCCCTATCGCCTGGGGTTCGCGGTGGGCAACGAGTTCTCCGACCATGTGATGGAACGCAAGAACTACCTGTACCTGGCCCATTCCAAACTGCGCAGTTGCAGCTACGGCCCGGAGTTGCGCGTGGGCGAGTTGCCCCGGCATCTTGCGGGCACCAGCCGCATCCTGCGCAACGGCGAGGCGATCTGGCAGAACGAGTTCCTCAGTGGCGAGGCCAATATGTGCCACAGTCTGGAAAACCTTGAGTACCACCACTTCAAGTACAGCCAGTTCCTCAAACCCGGCGATGTACACATTCATTTCTTCGGCACCGCCACCCTGTCATTCGCCGACGGTATACGTACCCAACCGGGCGATGTGTTCGAGATCAGCCAGGCCGAGTTCGGCGCGCCGCTGGTCAATCGTGTCGGCAGTGCCGACGCCGTCTTCGAACCCGGCGACGTCATCACCCTTTAAAGGAGAGCCACATGCCCCAGTTCCTTGGTCACAACTACATCGGCGGCCAGCGCAGCGCCAACGGCAGCCTCAAGCTGCAGAGCGTCGATGCGGCGACCGGCGAAGCCTTGCCCCAGGATTTCTACCAGGCGACCCCGCAGGAAGTCGACGCCGCCGCCAAGGCCGCGGCGGCGGCTTACCCGGCGTACCGCGCCCTGAGTGCATCGCGCCGCGCGCAGTTCCTTGACGCAATCGCCGATGAGCTGGACGCGCTGGGCGATGCCTTCGTCGAACTGGTCTGCCGTGAAACCGCGCTGCCCGCTGCGCGTATCAAAGGCGAGCGCGGCCGCACCAGCGGGCAGATGCGGCTGTTCGCCACGGTGTTGCGTCGCGGCGATTTCTACGGCGCGCGCATCGACAAGGCACTGCCGGATCGCCAGCCGCTGCCACGCCCGGACCTGCGCCAGTACCGCATCGGCCTGGGCCCGGTTGCGGTGTTTGGCGCGAGCAACTTCCCCCTGGCGTTTTCCACGGCGGGCGGGGATACCGCCGCCGCGCTGGCGGCCGGCTGCCCGGTGGTGTTCAAGGCCCACAGTGGGCATATGGCCACGGCCGAGCGCGTCGCCGATGCGATCATTCGCGCGGCCGAGACCACCGAGATGCCGGCGGGTGTGTTCAACATGATCTTTGGTGGCGGCGTCGGTGAAGCGCTGGTCAAGCACCCGGCGATCCAGGCGGTCGGCTTTACCGGCTCGCTCAAGGGCGGGCGCGCCCTGTGCGACATGGCGGCGGCGCGTCCGCAGCCGATCCCGGTATTCGCCGAGATGTCGAGCATCAACCCGGTCATCGTGTTGCCCCAGGCCCTGCAGGCGCGGGCCGAAACCGTGGCACGCGAGCTGACTGCCTCGGTGGTGCAAGGCTGCGGCCAGTTCTGTACCAACCCCGGTCTGGTGATCGGCCTCGCGTCGCCGGCCTTCAGCGCGTTCACCCAGCAGGTGGCGCAACTGATCGGCGATCAGCCGGCGCAGACCATGCTCAATGCCGGCACCTTGAGCAGCTATGACAAGGGCCTGCAAAAACTGCTGGCGCACCCCGGCATCCAACACCTGGCCGGTCAGGCTCAAGCCGGGCATCAGGCGCGGCCGCAGTTGTTCAAGGCCGATGTCAGCCTGCTGATCGACGGCGATGAAGTGCTGCAAGAGGAAGTGTTCGGCCCCACCACGGTGTTCGTCGAAGTCGCCGACCAGGCCCAGCTCAGCGCCGCCTTGCATGGCCTGCACGGCCAGCTCACGGCGACGATCATCGGCGAGCCGGCCGACCTGCAACAGTTCGCCGAACTCACGCCGCTGCTGGAGCAGAAAGTCGGGCGTATCCTGCTCAACGGTTACCCGACCGGCGTGGAAGTCTGCGATGCGATGGTGCATGGCGGGCCGTACCCGGCGACGTCGGATGCGCGTGGCACCTCGGTCGGCAGCCTGGCCATCGACCGCTTCCTGCGCCCGGTGTGTTTCCAGAACTACCCGGACAGCCTGCTGCCCGACGCGTTGAAAAACGCCAACCCGTTGCGTATCCAGCGCCTGGTGGATGGCACACCGTCACGCGACTCGCTGTAACGCGCACCTGAGAACAATAACAATCCAGGAGGCAACATGTCGTTTCACGCCGTCAGCGCACACCGTGCGCAACTGGGGGAGGGCCCGTTCTGGGACGTGCCCACCCAGGCCCTGTATTGGGTCGACATCGCTGGCAAACAGGCGCTGCGCCTGCTGGACGGGCAGTTGCAGGCCTGGCGGTTGCCGGAGCATGTGTCCGCGTTTATCCCGTGTGAACGCGGCGATGCGCTGGTGACCTTGAGCAGCGGCGTCTACCGACTGGACCTGGCGAGCGCCGCCTTGAGCCTGTTCTGCGTGGCCGACCCGCACGCGGGCAACCGTGGCAATGAAGCGCGCTGCGACGCCCAGGGCCGCCTGTGGCTGGGCACCATGCAGAACAACATCGGCGAGCACGGCGAAGACCTGCCCGTTACGCGACGTTCCGGCGGGCTGTTTCGCGTGGATGCCGATGCGCGGGTCACGCCGTTGCTGCACGGCCTGGGTATTCCCAACACCTTGCTGTGGAGCGATGACGGCCGCCAGGTGCATTTCGGCGACAGCCTCGACGGCACGCTGTATCGGCATGCGATCCAAGCGAACGGCCAACTCGACCCCGCCCAGCCCTGGTTCGGCCCGCATGGGCGCGGCGGGCCGGACGGGTCGGCGATGGACAGTCAGGGCTACATCTGGAACGCGCGCTGGAACGGCAGTTGCCTGCTGCGCCTGACGCCGGACGGTGAAGTCGATCGCATCGTCGAACTGCCCGTCAGCCGCCCCACCAGTTGCGTGTTCGGCGGGCCCGACCTCACCACCCTGTACATCACCAGCGCCGCCAGCCCCTTGGATCACCCCTTGGACGGTGCGGTGTTGGCCATGGAGGTCGATGTGCCCGGCAAACCGTGTCACCGCTTTGCTGGCTGAACGCTATACCGCTTCACCGCTTTACCCCTGTAGGAGCGAGCTTGCTCGCGAAAAACGTTAACGATGACGCGCGCATCCTGAATGCACGCGGCGCTCTCTGGCTTTTCGCGAGCAAGCTCGCTCCTACAAAAAAAAGAAAACAACAATAAGGAGTCAACCGTATGAATCGTCGTCGTGCTATCCGTTCCTTGTGCTGCGCCGCTGTGGCGGTCTCGGCCATCAGCTTGAGTGGGCTGTCGCTGGCCGCTGAAGCAGTAAAAATCGGCTTCCTGGTCAAACAAGCCGAAGAACCCTGGTTCCAGACCGAATGGGCCTTCGCCGAAAAGGCCGGCAAGGAACATGGTTTCACTGTGATCAAGATCGCCGTGCCCGACGGCGAGAAGACCCTCTCAGCCATCGACAGCCTGGCCGCCAACGGCGCCAAGGGCTTTGTGATCTGCCCGCCGGACGTGTCCCTCGGCCCGGCCATTGTCGCCAAGGCCAAGGTCAACGGCTTGAAAGTCATGGCCGTGGATGATCGCTTCGTCGACGCCAAGGGCAATTTCATGGAAGACGTGCCGTACCTGGGCATGGCCGCGTTCGAAGTCGGTCAGAAGCAAGGCGCGGCGATGGCCGCCGAGGCGAAGAAACGTGGTTGGGACTGGAAGGACACCTACGCGGTGATCAACACCTTCAACGAACTCGACACCGGTAAAAAACGCACCGACGGTTCGATCAAATCCCTCGAAGAAGCCGGCATCCCCAAAGACCATATCCTCACCGCCGCGCTCAAGACCCTCGACGTGCCCGGCAGCATGGACGCCACCAACTCGGCCCTGGTCAAGCTGCCCAGCGGCGCGAAGAACCTGATCATCGGCGGCATGAACGACAACACCGTGCTCGGCGGCGTGCGCGCCACCGAAAGCGCCGGCTTCAAAGCCGCCAACGTGATCGGCATCGGCATCAACGGCACCGACGCCATTGGCGAGTTGAAGAAAGCCAACAGCGGTTTCTTCGGTTCGATGCTGCCCAGCCCGCACATCGAGGGCTACAACACCGCGCTGATGATGTACGAGTGGGTCACCACCGGTAAGGAACCGCCGAAGTACACCGCGATGGACGAAGTGACGCTGATCACCCGCGCCAACTTCCAGGAAGAACTGACCAAGATCGGGCTGTGGAAATGAGCGCAGCGGCACTGCGCTTTGACGGCATCGGCAAAACCTTCCCCGGGGTCAAGGCGCTGGACAGCATCAGTTTCACTGCCCACCCGGGGCAGGTACACGCGTTGATGGGCGAGAACGGCGCGGGCAAGTCGACGCTGCTGAAGATCCTCGGCGGCGCCTACATCCCGAGCAGCGGCAGCGTGCAGATCGGCGCGCAGACGATGGCCTTCAAATGCGCGGCCGACAGCATTGCCAGCGGCGTCGCGGTGATCCACCAGGAGCTGCATCTGGTGCCGGAAATGAGCGTCGCCGAGAACCTGTTCCTCGGGCATTTGCCGGCGCGTTTCGGCGTGGTCAACCGCGGCCAGTTGCGCCAGCGGGCGCTGGCGTGCCTCAAGGGCCTGGCCGATGAAATCGACCCGCAGGAAAAGCTCGGGCGCCTGTCCCTGGGCCAGCGCCAACTGGTGGAAATCGCCAAGGCGCTGTCGCGGGGCGCGCATGTGATTGCCTTCGATGAACCCACCAGCAGCCTGTCGGCCCGCGAGATCGACCGGCTGATGGCGATCATCACGCGCCTGCGCGACGAGGGCAAAGTGGTGCTGTACGTGTCCCACCGCATGGAAGAAGTGTTCCGCATCTGCGACGCGGTCACGGTGTTCAAGGACGGCCGCTACGTGCGTACCTTCGACGACATGCGTGCGCTGAGTCACGACCAGTTGGTCACCTGCATGGTCGGTCGCGACATCCAGGACATTTACGACTATCGGCCGCGCACGCACGGCGAGGTGGCGCTCAAGGTCGACGGTTTGCTCGGCCCGGGCTTGCGTGAACCGGTCAGCTTTGAGGTGCGCAAGGGCGAGATCCTCGGCCTGTTCGGCTTGGTCGGCGCCGGGCGCACCGAGCTGTTTCGCCTGCTCAGCGGCTTGCAGCGCGCCACGGCGGGGCAGTTGGAACTGTGCGGGCAAGCGCTGCAATTGCGCTCCCCGCGCGACGCCATCGCCGCCGGCGTGCTGCTGTGCCCGGAGGACCGCAAGAAGGAGGGCATCATCCCGCTGGGCAGCGTGGCCGAGAACATCAACATCAGCGCACGCGGCGCCCATTCCCGGTTCGGCTGGCTGCTGCGCGAGGGCTGGGAGCAGGGCAACGCCGAGCAGCAAATCCGCGGGATGAAGGTCAAGACGCCGAGCGCCGCGCAGAAAATCATGTACCTGTCCGGCGGCAATCAGCAGAAGGCCATTCTCGGCCGCTGGCTGTCGATGCCGATGAAGGTGCTGCTGCTGGACGAGCCGACGCGGGGCATCGACATCGGCGCCAAGTCGGAGATCTACCAGATCATCCATGACCTGGCGGCGAGCGGCATCGCGGTGATTGTGGTGTCCAGCGACTTGATGGAGGTGATGGGGGTTTCCGATCGCATTCTGGTGCTGTGTGAAGGCGCTTTGCGCGGCGAACAACGGCGCGAACACGCCACTGAATCCAACTTGCTGCAACTGGCCTTGCCGCGTGGCCTGGCGAACTGAGAGACGACTATGACAACCCAACACAACGCGTTGCCGACGGCACGCAAACCCTTGGACCTGCGCGCGCTGCTCGACAACTGGGCGATGCTGCTCGCGGCGCTGGCGATTTTCCTGCTGTGTGCCTTGCTGATCGACAACTTCCTCTCGCCGCTGAACATGCGCGGGCTGGGCCTGGCGATTTCCACCGTGGGCATCGCCGCCTGCACCATGCTGTTCTGCCTGGCGTCGGGGCACTTCGACTTGTCGGTGGGCTCGGTGATCGCCTGCGCCGGGGTGGTGGCCGCGATTGTGATGCGCGACACCGACAGCGTCATGCTCGGCATCGGCGCGGCGCTGCTGATGGGCCTGATTGTCGGGCTGATCAACGGCATCGTCATCGCCAAGCTGCGGGTCAATGCGCTGATCACCACCTTGGCGACCATGCAGATCGTGCGCGGCCTGGCCTATATCTTTGCCGACGGCAAGGCGGTGGGGGTGTCCCAGGATCAGTTCTTCGTGTTCGGCAACGGCCAGTTATTGGGCGTGCCGGTGCCGATCCTGATCACCATCGTCTGCTTCCTGTTCTTCGGCTGGCTGCTCAACTACACCACCTACGGGCGCAACACCATGGCCATCGGCGGCAACCCGGAAGCCGCGCTGTTGGCCGGGGTCAACGTGGACCGCACGAAGATCCTGATCTTTGCCGTGCATGGCCTGATCGGCGCGTTGGCCGGGGTGATCCTCGCGTCACGCATGACCTCGGGCCAGCCGATGATCGGCCAGGGCTTCGAGCTGACGGTGATTTCCGCCTGCGTGCTGGGCGGGGTGTCGCTCAGCGGTGGCATCGGCATGATCCGCCATGTGATCGCCGGGGTGCTGATCCTGGCGATCATCGAGAACGCGATGAACCTGAAGAACATCGACACCTTCTACCAGTACGTGATCCGCGGCTCGATCCTGCTGCTGGCGGTGGTGATCGATCGCATGAAACAACGCTGAGCTCCTTCCTTTGCATTAGCGGAAGAACTCGCCGGGAGTGGCGTCGAATTGCTGGCGAAACGCGTTGATAAACGCCGACGTGGATTCATACCCGCACGCCAACGCCACATCCGTCACCCGCTCGCCTTGCTCCAGGGCGGGCAGGGCGCCGAGCAGGCGCAAGCGCTGGCGCCAGGCGCGGAAGGTCAGCCCGGTGTCACGCAAAAACAGGCGGCTGAGGGTCTTCTCGCTGACCCCCAGCTTGCGGCTCCAATCCCCCAGCGTGGTGGGTTGCTCCGGGTGCAGCTCCAAACTGCGATAGATCTGCCGCAAGCGCGGGTCGAGGGGCAACGGCAGCATCAAATCCACCTGGGGCGCCGCCGCCAGTTGGTCCAGCACCACCTGGGCCAGCCTGCCGTCCGGGCCCTCTTCGGCATATTCCACCGGCAGTTCGCTGAAGCGGCGGATCAACTCGCGCAACAAACTGCTCACCTCCAACACCTGGCAACGTTCGTCCGCCCAGGCGGTGACGCTGCAATCCAGGTACAGGCTGCGCATCTCCGTGTGCGGCGAGCTGTAGACCCGGTGCGGCATGCCCGCCGGAATCCACACCGCGCGCTGCGGCGGCGCGACGAAGCGGCCGACGCTGGTCTGGATCTCCAGCACCCCGGAAATCGCGTAGGACAACTGCACCCACGGATGGCTGTGCCGACGGGTCAAGGCGCGGTTGGGCAAGGATTCGGTGCGTCCGTACACCGGGCGTGGCAGGCTGGAAAGCCCGGGCACGCTGCGGCGGACGGTCTTGTCATGTCCTTTAGGCGGCATTTACTGGCTCATTGGCGTTAGTCGGTAATAAAGCGTTACGTTAGAGTCGCGATGACGTTCTTGGCAACCCCGGAAGATCCTGCTTATGACTCGCCCGCGTTTTCTGCCCGACAATTTCACCCTGACCCTGATTGCCACCGTGCTCCTTGCGTCCTTGCTGCCCGCCAGCGGCCAGACCGCCGTGGCTTTCGGCTGGGTGACCAACCTGGCCATCGCGCTGTTGTTTTTCCTGCACGGCGCCAAGCTGTCGCGCCAGGCCATCGTCGCCGGGGCCGGGCACTGGCGCCTGCACCTGCTGGTGTTCAGCCTGACTTTTGTGCTGTTCCCATTGCTGGGCCTGGCGCTCAAACCGCTGTTGTCGCCGCTGATCGGCAAAGACTTGTACATGGGCATGCTCTATCTGTGCGCGTTGCCGGCCACGGTGCAGTCGGCGATTGCCTTTACGTCCCTGGCGCGCGGCAATATCCCGGCGGCGATCTGCAGCGCGGCGGCGTCGAGCCTGTTCGGGATCTTCCTCACGCCGTTGCTGGTGACGCTGTTGCTGAATGTCCACGGCGAGAGCGGTTCGACCGTCGACGCCATCCTGAAAATCAGCGTGCAACTGCTGTTGCCGTTCATCGCCGGGCAGATCGCCCGCCGCTGGATCGGCGAGTGGGTCGGCCGCAACAAGGCCTGGCTGAAGTTCGTCGACCAAGGCTCGATCCTGTTGGTGGTCTACGGCGCGTTCAGCGAAGCGGTCATCCAAGGCATCTGGCAGCAGATTCCGCTGTGGGAGCTGGGCGGCCTGGTGGTGGCCTGCTGCGTGTTGCTCGCCCTGGTATTGCTGGCGTCCACGCTGCTGGGCAAGGCTTTCGGCTTTAATCAGGAGGACCGCATCACCATCCTGTTCTGCGGTTCGAAGAAAAGCCTGGCGACCGGGGTGCCGATGGCCCAGGTGCTGTTCGCCGGGGCGACCATGGGTGTGTTGATCCTGCCGTTGATGCTGTTTCACCAGATCCAGCTGATGGTGTGTGCGGCGTTGGCGCAACGTTATGCGCAGCGCCCGGAAAGCATTCCGCAATTGATGGGGCAGGTGGACCCGTGATCGGTCTATCAGACATTTCTTAAAGCGACGAAAGGCCTAAAGCCTGCGTCAAAACGGACGACTCACTTCTTGTCAACCCAAGAAGGAGCGTCGACATGAACGTTATACGTTTGTCACTGGTTACAGGCTTCCTCGCTGTATGGACGGGGACGTGCATGGCGGCGCCGCAGGGTGGCGTCGTCCGATTCTACGGCAGTATCGTCGAGCCGGGCTGCACCACGGCGGCGGCGAGCGGCTCGATAATGGACTTGAAAGGCTGCCCGCAGGCCAGTCGCGGCAACCAGCTCGCGGTGCAGCCGGTCCGCAGCGTCAAGGCGGTGGGCGCGCCCAACGCCTATGTGCGGTTGATGGCCGACACCCCCAACGGACGTTATTACGACCAGCAGTATGTCCTGGTGGACGCCTTCGATAAGCCCATTCAGACGGGTAGCTACTTGATCACCCTGACCTCGCCCTGATCGATCCGCAGGCGATTTGCCCCGGATGAGCGTCAACAGCCGCCCGAGAAACCTATAGAATGCTCGGCGGCGGCGCTTGTCCTGGGTGGCCGTTTGATCATCGTCAGAGTGCCGCGCCCTTCAATGAGCCTTTCAACCGCAACGCCCCGTGCCAACTGGCAACCGGTCATCGCCCTCGCGCTGGCCGCCTTTGTGTTCAATACCACCGAATTTGTGCCCGTCGGCCTGCTCAGCGCCATCGGCGCCAGCTTCGACATGCCCATTGCCAGCGTCGGCCTGATGCTCACCATCTATGCCTGGATCGTGTCGCTGACCTCGCTGCCGGTGATGCTGCTGACGCGCAACATCGAACGGCGCAAGCTGCTGATCGTGTTGTTCGGCCTGTTCATCGTCAGTCATATCCTCTCCAGCGTCGCCACCAGCTTCGGCCTGCTGATGGTCAGTCGGATCGGCATCGCCTTGTCCCATGCGCTGTTCTGGTCGATTACCGCGTCCCTCGCGGTACGCCTGGCGCCGGCCGGCAAACAGGTGCAAGCCCTCGGCCTGTTGGCCACCGGCACGTCGCTGGCGATGGTGTTGGGCATTCCCCTGGGCCGCCTGCTGGGCGAAGCGATGGGCTGGCGCACCACGTTCCTGGTGATTGCGGCCTTCGCCGCCGGCCTGGTGTTCTGGCTGGCGCGCACCTTGCCGCTGTTGCCGAGCCAGAACTCAGGCTCCCTGCGCAGCCTGCCGCTGCTGTTCAAGCGCCCGGCGCTGGTGGCGCTGTACGTGCTCACCGCCATGGTGGTCACCGCGCAATTCACCGCCTACAGCTATATCGAACCGTTTGTCGAACGTGTCGCTGGCCTGAGCGGTAACGTCGTGACCCTGTTCCTGCTGGTGTTCGGCGGCGCGGGCATCATCGGCTCGCTGTTGTTCAGCCTGGTACACCGCTTCAACCCGCATCTGTTCGTGGTCGGCGCGGTGTTCCTGCTGGGTGCGTGCCTGGCACTGATGCTGCCGTTGAGTGGGGCCGAATCCTACCTCGTCGGCCTGAGCGTGTTCTGGGGCATGGCGATCATGGGATTCGGCCTGGCCATGCAGTCCAAGGTCCTGGTGCTCGCCCCGGACGCCACCGACGTGGCCATGGCGATGTTCTCCGGCATCTACAACATCGGCATCGGCGGCGGCGCGTTGCTGGGCAGTTGGGTCGGCAGCCACTTCGGCTTCGCCTGGATCGGCGCAGCGGGCGGGTTGCTGGCGGCGTTGGCGTTGATCGGTTATTGCCTGGCGATCCGGCGGTTCGGCCAGGGTGTCGCGCGCGACTGAAATCAGACAAGTCTTACAGGGCACTTTGATGCCTGTTGCTACCGTCTCCCAGGACCTCCCACATCCTGTGGTGACGGCGATCACCACGCCCTTCGATCAGGGCCGTGGTGTTTGAAAAGCAATGGAGTCGATTGTGCAAAAGCGTTTGACCGCAGAGTTTGCAGGTACCTTCTGGTTGACGTTCGGCGGGTGTGGCAGTGCCATCCTGGCGGCGGCATTCCCGGCGCTGGGGATCGGGTTTCTGGGGGTGTCCCTGGCGTTCGGGCTCACCGTGCTGACCATGGCCTACGCGGTGGGCGGTGTCTCAGGCGGGCATTTCAACCCGGCGGTGACCATCGGCCTATGGGCCGGGCGCCGCGTTCCCGGTGCCGATGTGCTGCCTTACATCGCCGCCCAGGTCGCAGGAGCGATTGTCGCCTCTGCCGCCCTGTACGTGATTGCCAACGGGCAGTCGGGTTTTGAGCCGGGTGGTTTTGCCGCCAACGGCTATGGCCCGCTGAGCCCGGGCCAGTTCGACATGAAGGCGGCGTTGCTGGCCGAACTGATCGCTACGTTCTTCTTTGTCCTGATCATCATGCGCGTGACCGCACCGGGCGCGGTTGCCGGCTTTGCGCCGATTGCCATCGGCCTGGCGCTGACTTTGATTCACCTGATCCTGATCCCCGTGACCAACACCTCGGTCAACCCGGCGCGCAGCACCGGGCCGGCGTTGTTCGCCGGGGTCGAGTACCTCGCGCAACTCTGGGCGTTCTGGCTGGCGCCGATTGCCGGCGGGGTGTTGGGGGCGTTGGCGGCGCGCGGGTGGGAGGCGCGCAGCCCGGCTTGAATCGAAAAAGGGGGGAATCAAGCGCATTCCCCCTGCATCACGTCCGGGTCTGCACGTCCTGTGCATCCACCGCCTTGAAGAACGCATCCGCGATCTTCTGCTGCTCAGCCAACTGATCGATCGTCCCCGGTTACAGGTGCGGTTTCTCCCATTTCCCGGTCTGTACCCACTGCGCGTACACCCCGATAAATACTGTTCCGATCTGAGCTTAGGGCGCTTTTTGTGCGTTTCGAGGCATCGGGCATAACCATAGAATTATATGGTTCTTTCATAATTGTCGCTGATTAATATAATCAAATTGTAGTTTTGTCACAGGTGCCCTGCATGACGCAAGGCGCGCAATCTATTTAGCGAACACAATCATGGGAGTTTTTGCATGGCCGCTTTCGATCCTTTAACCCGCCGCCGCCTCCTGGGCATGGCCGGTATTACCCTGGCCAGCCCCTTGCTGCTGTCGCTGCCCCGCCTGGGCTTCGCCGCCGACGAGCACGCCGCGCACCACACGCCCCAGGAGCCCGCCGGCACCGGTGAGTTCATCCGCCTGGATGCGCCTCGCGCGCTGAAACTGGCGGTCAACCTGAATGCCGTGTGCCTGGCCCCGGTGGTGATCGCCCACGGTCAAGGTTTCTTCAAACAGCACAACCTGGATGTGGAACTGGTCAATTTCGGCAATTCCACCGAGGTGCTGCTGGAAGCCATCGCCACCGGCAAGGCCGATGCCGGTGTGGGCATGGCGCTGCGTTGGCTCAAGGCCCTGGAGCAGGGCTTCGACGTCAAGCTGACCGCCGGCACTCATGGCGGCTGCCTGCGTTTGCTCAGTGCGGCGAACGGCGGCGTAAGCACACTCGAAGCCCTCAAGGGCAAGACGATCGGCGTGACGGACATGGCCAGTCCGGACCGCAATTTCTTCTCGATCCTGCTCAAGAAGCACGGCATCGACCCGGTGCGCGACGTCGAATGGCGCCTGTACCCGGCCGACCTGCTCGGCACCGCCCTGGAGCGCGGCGAGGTGCAGGCGGTCAGCGGCAGCGACCCGTTCATGTATCGCCTGATCAAATCCGGCGTGGCGCGGGAACTGTCCACCAACCTGGTGGAGGCCTACGCCAACCTCAGCTGCTGCGTGGTCGGTGTCACCGGCAAGCTGGTGCGCGAAGACAAGCGGGTGGTCGCGGCGCTGACCCAGGCGATCCTCGAAGCTCATGACTATTCCGTGCAACACCCCGAGGTCGTCGCCAAGGGTTTCCAGGCCTATGCGTTGAACACCTCCACCGAAGAAGTCCAGGCGATCCTCCACGACCACACCCACGGCCACCATGCGGTCGGCACCGCGCTGACCGCGGAAATCACCACCTACGTCACCGACCTGAAAACCGTGGAAGTGATCAGCCAGGGCACCGACCCGCTGGCGTTCGCCAAGGAGATCACCGCCGATGTCTTCAGTTGACGCGACCACCCTCAACCCACCCGTGGCGTTCAAGGTCGGGTGGCCGGGCCTGGCGGTGATCGGCGCCTGGTTGGCCGTGGCGCTGCTGATCAGCTACTGGCCCAATGCGACGCGCGACTGGCCGATGACCCAAGGTTTGGCCCATCTCTGCGTGGGCGTGGCGGCGGTGTTCGGAGTGTCGAGTGTGGCCGGGCGCCGGTTCGCCAGGCTCGGCCTGCGCCTGCGCGGAGCCGCGTCATGGCTGATCGCTTTACCGCTGCTGTTGGGCATTTGGGAGCTGCTCACGGCGAAACTCGCGCTGCTGCCGGTACCGTTCTTCGCGCCGCCCCAGGCCCTGCTCGCGGTGTATGTCGAAGACTACGCGCGCCTGGCCGACAGCCTGCTGCATTCGGCGTTGCTGCTCGGTGCGGGCGTGGCGTTGGGCGCGGCGACCGGGTTTATCGCCGGCGTGGCCATCGGTTGGTCGACGCGTATCGGCTATTGGCTGCATCCGGTGCTGCGCATCCTCGGCCCGGTGCCGTCGACGGCGCTGTTGCCGTTGTGCTTTTTCCTGTTCCCCAGCAGTTGGAGCGCCAGCGTCTTCCTGATCGCCCTGGCCACTTGGTTTCCGGTCACGGTGCTGACCTGGTCCGGCGTGGCCAGTGTCGATAAAGCCTATTACGACGTGGCGCGCACCCTTGGTGCAAAACAGCCTTTCCTGATCTTCAAGGTGGCGATTCCCGCCGCCTTGCCCCATGTGTTCGTCGGCCTGTTCATGGGCCTCGGCGCCTCGTTTTCGACCCTGGTGGTGGCGGAAATGATGGGCGTGAAATCCGGCATCGGCTGGTACCTGCAATGGGCCCAGGGGTGGGCGGCCTACGCGAATATGTATGCAGCGTTGTTAATCATGGCGCTGGCCTGCTCGGGGTTGATCAGCGGCTTGTTCCGGCTGCGCGACCACTTGCTGGCCTGGCAGAAAGGAGCGATGAAATGGTAGCCCTGGCAACCGCAGTAGAAGCCGCGGCGGGATTGGCGCTGCGCATCGAAAACCTGAGCCACGGGTTTGCCTTGGACGGTGAGCATCTGCCGGTGCTGCAGCGGGTTTCGCTGGACGTGGCCGCGGGGGAGTTCGTTGCCTTGCTCGGGCCTTCGGGGTGCGGCAAGTCCACCTTGCTGCGTCTGGTCGCTGGGCTGGAACCGGCGGATTCCGGGCGCTTGCTCGCCGATGGTGAGCCGATCAGCGGCCCGGACCCGAGCCGCGTGGTGGTGTTCCAGGACCCGACCTTGTATCCGTGGCGCCGCGTGTGGGACAACGTCGCCCTCGGCCTCGAAGCCCAGGGCCTGCTCAAGACCCATGCCGCCAAAGTCGATGAAGCCTTGGAAAAAGTCGGCCTCAGCCAATTCGCCCGCGCCTTCCCTCGGCAACTGTCCGGCGGCATGGCGCAGCGGGTTGCGCTGGCGCGTGCGCTGGTGAACCAGCCGCGCCTGCTGATCCTCGACGAGCCCTTGGGCAAACTCGATTCCCTGACCCGCATCACCATGCAAAAGGAGCTGATCGACCTGTGGCAACGCCAGGGCTACACGGCGTTGCTGGTGACCCACGATGTGGAAGAAGCCTTGCTCCTGGCCAACCGCGTGATCGTGTTCAGCGACCGCCCGGCGACCCTGCAGGCGCAATTGACCATCGAGCGGCCATACCCCCGGCACCGCGACGATCCTTATCTGGTGGACCTGCGCCGGCAGATACTCGGCTTGCTGGGGTTGGGGGAGAACTGGTAGGTATGACTTGATCAGTCTGAGCAGCGCCTGGCGGCTCAATCTATAAAGCTGTCGATGACAAGGGCCGGTATCTGCATTGGGACGAGTTTCGTCGATATCCAGCGCCGGGTCTCAAGAAAGAGGCCGCGTGGGCAGCTATCAAGATGTCCCGGGCTTGCGCGAGTAAGACCCTGGAGCTTCGCAGCGAGTGCGGCAGTGCGTTTTTTTTGTGCATCACTGACTTTTGTGAGGCGGTTGTTCACGGCGTCGAGTCGTTGACGTCCAGCTTGGGCGGGGCAGTGGCGTCTTCTCCCCAATACCGCGATAACACTCGGTATCTGGTGGACTCCTATATCCAGCGCGCAGTTGGAAGGCGCCGCGACGACGCGTAAAATCGCCAAGGACATGTTGGCCAAGGAGCGCATGCCTCAAGACGATGATGAGCGGATGATCCTCAATCCTGTTCCTCACCTCGCAATTGCACGCTCATCGCCTCGCAACTCTGCGCCCAGTCGCTCAGCCACTGCGGCAGGGGCGGCGATGTTTCGGCCAGCCCCAGCTCCCGCAGGAAATCCGCCGGGGGCAGGGTGCCCTTGGGTGAGCGGAACAGCCCGCGCATCACCACCACGCCGACCACCCGACCCTTGCTGACGAAACGGTGCTCCATCAGGCTCCACTTGTGGTCCCAGCCGAGTATGCGGGTGTGTACCTCGAACACTTCGAACACCTTGAGTTCGCGGCGGAACTTGCCCCAGGTATCGCCCACGATCGGCAGCGCCTTGTTGCGCAGGGCCACCCGAAAAGCGCCGGTGCGCAAGACAAAATCCATCCGGGCAACGTCCGCCAGGGTGAAGTAGCGGCCATTGGTGACATGCCGGTTGAGATCCAGGTCCAGCGGCCACACCCGCATGCGTACCACGGTGGTGGCCAGGCCATGGGCAGGCTTGCGCCAGGGGCGACGGCAGAGCATGTAGAGCAATCGAAACCAGAGATTCATAAAGACGCCACAGAGTTGAACAGTGGCAGCACTGTAAGGGCGCCAAATCGGCTAAGGTAGGTGCGCAAATGACTTATTTAATGCGAAAAGCGCAAAAAGGTCCGTGAATGCACATTACCTTGCTCCTGGCCGATCACTGCTCCGCCGCCAGCGCCACCCTGGCCCTGGAAATGCTCAGCGCCGCCAACCTGTTTGCCGACCATCCGCCCTTCGAGATCGTGGTCGCGTCCCTCGACGGCCAGGCCGTGAATGCCTGGGGCGGGCAGCGTCTGCAAGTGGCCTGTTCGACCGCGCAGATCGCACAGACCGATCTGGTGTTGATCCCCGGCTTTCTCTTCACCTTGAAAGAGGCTTTGCCGACGTTTGCCGCCTTCGGCCCCTGGCTGCGCGAACAGCATGGGCGCGGCGCCGTGCTGGCGTCGATGTGTACCGCCGCCTTTCTGTTGGCGGAAACCGGTGTACTGCAAGGCTTGCGCGCCACCACCCACTGGGCGTTTGCCGAGCTTTTCCGGCGACGCTACGCAGACGTAAGCCTCGATGACGCGCAGATGCTCTGCGAAGAAAACCGCGTGATCACCTGTGGTGGCGCCAGTGCGGCGATGGACTTGATGCTTCACCTGATCCGCCGCTTCGGCTCGCCGGAACTGGCTCACACCTGTGGCAAATACCTGCTGATCGACACGGTGCGGACGGTGCAGTCGGTGTACGCGATGTGGTCGTTGCCCAAGAGTCACGGCGACGCGCAGATACTGCGCGTGCAGCATTGGCTGGAGCAGCACTGCGCCGAGGCGCTGGTGATTGACGAGGTGGCCCGGCACTTTGGTTTTGGGGTGCGCAATTTCAAGCGACGTTTCAAGGATGCCACCGGCTATACACCGATCGCTTATGTGCAGACCCTGCGCCTGGAGCGCGCCAAGCAGATGCTGGAGTCGACGCGCATGACCCTCGAAAGCATCACCTATGCGGTGGGCTACGAAGACAGCAACTCGTTCCGGCGCCTGTTCCAGCAGCGGGTGGGGATGCTGCCGGCAGCGTATCGCAAGCGATTTCAGGCCAGTACCCGATAAGCAGGCGAAAAAAAACCGGCTGATCAGGCCGGTTTGGGGTGCCGCGCACACAGCGCGGGGTCAAGCGTTGTTGCCCTGCAGGCGATCTGCACCGCCTTCAGCCAGGCCACGTTCCTGCAGACGATCTGCACCGCCTTCAGCCAGGCCACGTTCCTGCAGACGATCCGCACCGCCTTCAGCCAGGCCACGTTCCTGCAGACGATCAGCACCGCCTTCAGCCAGGCCACGTTCCTGTAGACGATCTGCACCGCCTTCAGCCAGACCACGTTCTTGCAAGCGATCCGCACCGCCTTCAGCGACGCGACGTTCCAGCAGGCGTTCAGCACCGCCTTCGGCGACACGGTTGCCTTGCAGACGCTCGGCACCGCCTTCGGCGACGCGGTTTTCGTTGAGGCGATCAGCGCCGCCTTCAGCGACGACTGGGTGGGCAAAAGCGTTTGCAGCAAGTACCGAGAAAGCGAGGCTAAGCAAGAGTTGGCGTTTCATGAGAGTGTGCTCCGAGTGTTTGATTAGGGTGTTGCCTGGTGTGGGTTTGATGTTACGCGTTGGCATTTTTAAGAGAACTTCATTGGGCTGATGGTGACTATCGACGCCAGCGATAGCCCGCGTCGGCGGGCTATCGTGCAGCCGTCATGGCATCTGCGGCAGTTCCAGAGGGCGCAGGTCAAATACCAGCACCTCGGCATCGTCACCGTGGCTCAGGCGGATCTGGCGCTCATCGCGCACGCGGGCCCCGTCACCTTCCTGTAGGCGTTGGCCGTTGATCTCGACGCTGCCGCGGGCCACGTGGATGTACACGTGGCGGTCCGGCGCCAGGTCCAGGCTTGCGCTTTCGTCAGCGTTGAACAGCCCGGCATAGACCCGTGCATCCTGGCGCACGTGAAGGGAGCCTTCGGCGCCATCCGGCGAGATGATCAACTGCAAGCGTCCACGTTTCTGCGCTGCACTGAAGTGCTCCTGCTGATAGCGTGGTTCGGCGCCGGAGACATTCGGTACGATCCAGATCTGCAGGAAATGCACGCCACGGCTCTGGCTATGGTTGAACTCGCTGTGGGCCACGCCGCTGCCGGCGCTCATCAGTTGCACATCGCCGGGGCGGATCACCGAGCCGGTGCCCAGGGTGTCCTTGTGTTCCAGGGCGCCTTCGAGCACATAGGAGAAAATCTCCATGTCGCGGTGCGGGTGCTGCCCGAAGCCACGGCCTGCGGCGACGCGGTCATCGTTGATCACCAGCAGGTCGGAAAAACCCTGTTCGGCGGGGTTCCAGTAGTTGGCGAACGAGAAGGTGTGGAACGACTTCAACCAACCGTGATTGGCGGCGCCGCGGTCGGAGGCTTTGCGAAGGGTCAGCATGGTGGTGTCCTCAAGTCAGAGCGGGCTGCGAAATGCAGGGCGCTTGCGTTGAGAAGAAGGTTACTGGTTACTGGAATATTCATTAAGAAGCTGATATCTGAATAACTGTCGCATTGAGGTTGACAGTTGCGGGCGTGGCATAATACCCGCTGCCTTCCTTCCTGATGGACGTCTCCCTCTATGAACACCGTGGCCATGGCGCTGTTTCCGGACTTCCTCCTGCTCGACATGGCTGGGCCGCTTGAAGTGTTTTCGATTGCCAACCGCTACCTGCCAGCGGCGCAGCACTATCGGATCCTGATCGTCGGCACCGAGCCCGGCCCGCTGCGTGCGTCCAATGGCGTGGTCGTGCAGCCCGACCTGCTGCTGGCCCAGGCGCACGATGCCTATGACCTGCTGCTGGTGCCCGGTGGTCCCGGTGCCTATAACGAATGCCACCCCGACCTGTTGCCCTGGCTCCAGGCCGCTGCTCCACGCGCGCGGCGCTTCGGCTCGATCTGCACCGGTGCCTTTGTGCTGGGGTATGCCGGGTTGCTCGACGGCCACCGCGTGACCACCCACTGGCATTACACCGAGCGGCTGATCAAGGCCTTCCCCCAGGCCGTTGTCGAAACCGACCGCATCTACCTGCAGGACGGCCGCCTGATCACGTCCGGCGGGGTGACGGCGGGCATCGACCTGGCGCTGTCGGTTGTCGCCCAGGACCACGGCAAGCAGGTCGCGGTGGACGTGGCCAAAGTGCTGCTGGTGGTGATGAAGCGCCAGGGCGGGCAGGCCCAGTTCAGCCCGATGACCGCCGCCGTGGCGCCCCAGGAAACTGCGATCACGCGGGTGCAGAGCCATGTGCTGGCGCATCTGGACCAGCCGTTCACCATCGAATCCATGGCGGCACTCGCCGGCATGAGTGCGCGGCACTTTGCGCGGTTGTTCGCCAAAGAGGTGCAGATGACGCCGATGGCCTTCCTGCAGGGCGCGCGCATCGACCGCGCCCGGCACCTGCTGGAAACCACCGACCTGCCGCTCAAGACCGTGGCCTTTCACGCAGGCTTCGGCAGCGTGCGGCATATGCGCTTTCTGTTCAGTGAAAAACTCGGCCTCAACCCCACCCAATACCGACAGCAGTTCAGTTAACGACAGGATGTCCGTCTCGCGCACCCGATTGTCCGTATCGCTCCCCGTGCCAGCATTGTCCTGTTACAACGAGCTGGCAAGATAACGGCAGGCCCATGGAAGAAGGATGCGCGGACGCCCAAGCTCGGGTGTTTCAGCGCTTTTACGCAGATGAACAACGACCATGCGATGCGCTTTGGCCCTTACACCTTTCATCGCCAGCAGCGCCTGGTCAGCAAGGCGGGCATGCCCGTGCCGTTGGGCGGGCGGGCGCTGGACATCCTGGCGGTGCTGCTCGAAACGCCCGGGCAATTTGTCAGCAAAGACACCCTGATCGCCCGCGTCTGGCCGTGCAGCGTGGTGGAAGAGAACAACCTGCGGGTGCATATCGCCGCCCTGCGCCGTGCATTGGACGGTCGTCGCTACATTCTCAATGAACCCCAACGCGGCTATTGCCTGGTTGCGCCGCTGCAGGAGGCCGCTGGGAACGCGGCACCGCGGCACAACCTGGCGACCCGGCTCAGCCCGCTGATCGGTCGCGACGAACTGGTGGGGACGTTGGTCCGACGCCTGTCGGGGCAACGCCTGATGACCCTCACCGGAGGCGCTGGCGTCGGCAAGAGCAGCCTGGCCCTGGCGTTGGCCGAGCGTGTGTTGCCGCGTTATCGCGACGGCGTGTGGTGGCTGGATCTGGCCGGTGTCGATACGCCCACGGCAATGCTGCGCCAGTTGGCCGAGACCCTCGGGCTCGACGCGGCTGACAGTGCCGCGGCGCTCTTCCGTCAATTGGCCTCGCGCCAGTTATTGCTGGTGCTCGATGGCGCCGACGTGTTGCTCGGCGCCTGCCGTCATCTGGTGCGCGCGCTGCAGGCCAGCGCGCCTGGGGTGACGCTGTTGTTGAGCAGCCGCGAAGCCTTGCGGGTGCCCGGCGAGTGGGTGCAGCGCGTGCCTCGCCTGGCGCTGCCGATGCCATCCGCCTGGGGCAGCGTCGAGCAGGCGATGGCCTACTCGGCGGTGCAGGTGTTCGTCGCGCGCGTGCGCGCCAGTCAGCAAGGGTTTGCCCTGCGGCCCCAGGACTTGCCGGCGCTGCGCGATATCTGCCGCCGGCTCGACGGTATTCCGTTGGCCCTCGAACTGGCGGCGGCCCAGGTCGATGCTCTCGGCGTGCAGGGCTTGCAGGTGCAATTGCGCAGCGGCCTGCAAGTGCTGGCGCGCGGTCGGCGCACGGCGCTGGAACGCCACCGATCCCTGGCGGCGGCCCTGGACTGGTCATACGAGCGCCTGAGCCTGCCGGAGCGTTGGCTGTTCCTGCAACTGGGCCTGTTCAAGATGGCGGTGAGCTTGCCCGTCCTGGGGCAGTTAATCGCCGGCACTGAGCTGGCTCACGCCGACCTGCCATACCTGCTGCGGCGACTGGTCGACATCTCGCTGCTGAGCGTGGAGCCCGGCCTCGGTCCCGAGCGTTACCGCTTGCTCAACAGCGTGCGCAGCTACGCCCTGGCGCAACTGCGCGACCCGCTGCAAGTGGCGCGCCTGCAGCAAGGGTATGGGCATTATCTGGGGGCGTTTTCAGGCCGGCCGTTTGTCCTGCAACTCGTCGAGCAGGCGGCGCACGCCGATTAGGTCCTGGGTGGCGAACCCTTCGCTGAATCGCCCGTAGACCGAGTCCAGCAACTCGCGAGCCGCTTGCCGGCGGTCTTGGCGCTGCCACAGCCGCGCCAGCGCGGTCGCACTGCGTAACTCCCAGGCCAGGGCGCCTTGCTGGTGCGCCAGGCCGAGTGCCTCGAGCAACAGCGCTTCTGCCGGGATGTCGTCACTGTGCTCGGCGCGCACCCGCAGGATCTCTGCTGTACACCAGCCGGCCGCGCCGCTTTTGGCGCGTTCGAACATCGCCGCGTCCAGCGCGCCCGCATTGAAGGTCACCAGGGTATCCGCGATCAGGCCGAGCCCGGGCATGGCTTGCGTCGGCGCTGCGCCCGCGTAGTGTCGGGCCCAGGTATGAAACAGCTGCACCGAGTGCTTTTGCGCTTGTTGCAACAACAGTTCCTGCAGCGAATGGGCCGCGGCCGCGTCGCCGTTGTAGCGGGCGATGACCACCCCGGCCAGGGCCAGGGTGTAGCAGATCGAGGTGCCGTGGTTGATCTGCAGCGCCAGTTCCAGGGCCTGGTTCGCGGTGCGCCAGGCCCGCTCCGGGAACCCCCGCAGCCACAGGATGCGAGCGAGGATCGTCAGCGAGGCCACGCCCTGGTCGTACTGCACGCCGAAGCCATGGGTGAACCGGTTCAGATGGCCGCTGTGGGCCATGCGCTGGATCACCTGTTCGGCATTTTGCAGGGCCAATGCCTGGTGACCGGCAAAGTGCTGGGCCAGTACCCGCAGGCGCTGGGCGCTGAGGTCGAGCAAGGGGTCGGCCTGGGGGCCGAGTTGATCGAAGTGCAGGCTTTGCGCAAGTGCCTGGCGATAATTTCCGCAACACAGGTTGACCGCCATATGGCCCGACACCGCACGCAACTGGCCGCTCAAGTCGTTGTTCGCTTCGGCCAGGCGCCGCGCGTAGGCAAAGGCGTCAATGGTCTGCGGCGTACCGCCCTGGGTGTGATACGAAAAACTGCCCAGCGCCAGTTGCAACGCCATGTGCAAGTGCGGGTTCGGCGCGGGCGATTGCGCCAGCCGTGCGAGCGCCTTGCCCACGTACAGCCCGTGTTCCCCCAGCAATGACAGCTCCTGCCACAACGGCATCGCGCTGACCGTCAGGCGAATACCCAACAGGTGCGTGCCCTGGTCGCCCAGGCCCCAATCCAGTGCGGCGCGGATGTCTTCGCGCAGGGGCGCGTAGCGGTCGATCCAGGGCTGCGTCGCGGTCAGTTCCCAATCGTCCCGGGCCTGTTCCATCAAGGCCAGGCAGCGTGCGGCGTGGCGCTCGCGGGTGGTGTCGAGTTCAGCGGCCACGCTGAGCTTTTCCAGGGCGTAGGTGCGGGTGATGTCCAGCAGGCGGTAGACCATCTCGTCATCGCCGGGCTCGACATTGAGCAAGGACTTGGCCACCAGTTGGGTGATCGAACCCAGCACCTCGGCCGGCGCGATCTGTTCCCCGGCGATCACCGCCGCCGCGCTGGCCAGGCTGAAACCGCCGCGAAACACCGCCAGGCGGCGCAGGCAGATCTGTTCGCAGGGCGCGAGCAGGTCGAAACTCCAGTCCAGCGTGGCGCGCAGCGTCTGTTGACGGGGCAGGGCACTGCGGCGGCCACGGGTCAGCAGGCGAAAGTTGTCTTCCATCTGTACCAGCAGGCCTTGCAGGCCGAAACGTTCGATCTGCGCCGCCACCAGTTCAATGGCCAGCGGGATACCGTCGAGGCGCTGGCAGATATCAATCGCCAATGGCAGTTCGGCTTCGCTGAGCGCGAAGCTGTCCTGATGGGACATGGCGCGCTCGATCAACAGTTGCAGGGCCGGATAGCCCAGCGCCTGGGCACGGTTGCCGGTGGCGGGCGGGCAGGCCAGCGGCTCCAGGCGCTGCACGTATTCACCCTCGGCGCGCAGTGCTTCACGGCTGGTGGCGAGGATGTGAACGTTGGGGGCGTGGCGCAGCAGGGTCTCGCTGATCAGGGCGATGTCATCGAGCAGGTGTTCGCAGTTGTCGATTACCAACAGCAACTGGCGCGTGTGGAGACTGCGCGCGAGGGTCAACAGCGGCGCGTGTTCGTCGGGGGTGAGGTCGAGCAGGGCGGCGAGGTTGGGCAGGATCATCGACGGCGCGCTGAGGGGGGCGAGGTCGAGCAGGCGAATGCCGTCGCGGTAATGCCCGATCAACAACTCGGCGACACGCAGCGCGACCGTGGTCTTACCGATGCCTCCCGCGCCGGTCAGAGTGATAAAGCGTTGTTGCGGCAATTGCTGCACCAGCGCATCGATCAGCGCCTGGCGGCCGATCATCCGCGTGCTGCGCAGCGGCAGGTTGTGGGCCTGGCTTTGCGCACTGCCGTCGGTTGGAAGGGTCATCGGTTCGATGCTCAGTGGCGCAACAAAACTGTAACCGCGCTGGGCCACGGTGACGATATAGCGCTGCCCGGCCTGGCCATCGCCCAGGGCCTTGCGCAACGCCGCCATATGCACGCGCAGGTTGCCGTCTTCGACCACGCTTTTGGGCCAGACCCGCGCGATCAGTTCCTGCTTGCTCACCACATTGCCGGCCTGTTCCAGCAGGATCAGCAGGATGTCCACTGCCCGCCGTCCCAGGCGCAACGGCCGGCCAGCCTCCAGCACCAGGCGTTGGCGCGGGTGTATCCGATACGGGCCGAAGTGTACGGCCTGTTCGCTGAGGTCGTTCATGCCAGCGCGCGCTCTGAAAAAAGGGTTCGCCCAGCATATTCCACGCTTGCGCTGACCACTAGGCGGCAATCGCCTGCTTGCGACGCAATTGGTGATTGCGCCAGGTCATCGGGTTGACGCCTTCGCTGCGCGTGAACATATGGCAGAAGTGCGCCTGGTCGCAGAAACCACATTCCAGGCTGATTTGCGTCAGGCTCAAGGACGTACCGGTGATCAACTCCTTGGCGCGCTGGATGCGCTGTTGGCGAATCCATTCCTGCGGCGACAGCCCGGTGGTGCATTTGAAGGCGCGGGAGAAGTGGCTGCGCGACAGTGCGCAGGCCTGGGCCAGGTCGGCAATCGCCAGGCTTTCGCCGAGGTTGGCGAGGATCAGTTGCTTGGCGATACGCTCGCGCCGGGGGCAGAGGCCGCCGGTCGCGCAGAAGCTTGGAGCACCGTGCTCAAGTCGGGCCATGACGAAATATCCGCAGTCGATGGGAGCGTTCCCGGTGAATGGATGCAGTGTAGACGGCCTCATTCTTGGTGCCGTGCCGTCCGACTGACGAGTTAATCGTTGTTAATTTCGCCAGTTGTTGGCGTGGAAAAGACAGCACAGGTGTGCAATCGCGCTCGCCGCGCTGCGTGCTTAGCTGGTGCTCTGTCAACTGTTTGGGGACCGCCATGAACCGCAACGACCTGCGCCGCGTCGACATGAACCTGCTGGTGATTTTCGAAGCGCTGATGTTCGAGAAGAACCTGACCCGGGTCGCCGAAAAACTGTTTATGGGCCAACCAGCGGTGAGCGCGGCCTTGGGCCGTTTACGCGATTTGTTCGACGACCCGTTGCTGCTGCGCAATGGGCGCGGCATGGAGCCCACACCACGCGCAATGGCGATACTCAAGGAGCTGCAACCGGCCATGGACACCATCTCGAGCGCGGTCAGCCGCGCCAAGGATTTCGACCCTTCCACCAGCTGTGCGGTGTTCCGCATCGGCCTGTCCGATGACGCCGAATTCGGCCTGTTCCCGCCGTTGCTCAGCCAACTGCGCGACGAGGCACCGGGGATCGTGGTGGTGGTGCGCCGCGCCAATTACCTGTTGATGTCGTCGCTGCTGGCCAGTGGCGAGATCACCGTGGGGGTCAGCTACACCACGGATCTGCCGGCCAATGCCAAGCGCAAGAAACTGCGCGACATTCCGTGCAAGGTGCTGCGCGGCGATGGCGGCACCGCACCGCTGAGCCTGGACGAATACTGTGAACGGCCGCATGCCATGGTGTCGTTTTCGGGGGACTTGAGCGGCAATATCGACCTCGACCTGGCGCGCATCGGCCGGGCGCGCCGGGTGGTGCTGGCGGTGCCGCAATTCAGTGGCTTGCGGGCGTTACTGGCGGGCACGCAGATCATCGCGACCGTGCCGGACTACGCAGCGTGCGCCTTGACCGAAGGCACCACGTTGCGCGCGCAGGACCCACCGTTTGCGATCGACGCCGCAGAGCTGTCGATGGTGTGGAGCGGGGTGCATGACAACGACCCGGCGGAGCGCTGGTTGAGGAGCCGGATCAGCGCGCACATGTCCAGCTTCCCCGCGTAGGCGGCCCGGCAAGTCACCGCGCCAAACAGCACAAACATCCAATTCCGAATCGCTCGTCGCCGCCAAACTCGTCTCATCGCTCAGCTCTCCAGGGGGAAGAACACACCATGGACCCAACACCTGAAACCGG
Source organism: Pseudomonas sp. Y39-6 (assembly GCF_023651955.1). Lineage (NCBI taxonomy): Bacteria > Pseudomonadati > Pseudomonadota > Gammaproteobacteria > Pseudomonadales > Pseudomonadaceae > Pseudomonas > Pseudomonas sp. Y39-6. The sequence goes on from NZ_CP069594.1 coordinate 2,803,888, forward strand.
TTCCGACGAAGTCGTCACCCTGATCGTCAAACACCGGATCAAATCCGGCAGCGAGGCCAACTACGAAGCGTGGCTACGCCGCATAGTACGCATCGCCGGCGAACGCCCGGGCCACCTCGGCGTCGACGTCGTGCGCGGTAAACACGACGGCCTGTCGCTGTTCACCTGCGTGTTGCGCTACCGCTCCACCGACGACCTGCAACGCTGGCTCGACTCCCCCGAGCGCAAAACCCTGATCGAAGAAGCCGCGCCGATGCTGGCCGACGGCGACCACACCGAAATCGGTGCGGTCAACGAGTTCTGGTTCACCCCCCAAACCGACAGCGTCGCCAAACCGCCGCGCTGGAAACAGGCCGTGGTCACCCTGTGCGTGATCCTGCCGCTGACCCTGCTGGTACCGATCGTGTGGGGCCCGATATTGCGCCTGCACCCGTTCCTGTCCAACTACGTGGTCGCCACCTTCCTGATCACCCTGACCATCGTGTTGCTGGTGGTGTACGTGCTGATGCCGGCGGCTACCCGCCTGTTCGCTCCCTGGCTTGAAGCCTCTGTAAAGGAAACCCTATGAACGCCGATCTGATTTTGTTCAATGGCCAGTTCCACACCGTGGACCGTGAAAACCCACGCGCCACCGCCGTCGCCATTCGCCAGGGGCGCTTCGTGGCCGTGGGCACCGATGGCGAGGCCATGGCTCTGCGCGGCAGCGGCACCCAGGTCATCGACCTCAAGGGCCGCACGGTGATCCCCGGCCTCAACGACTCGCACCTGCACCTGATCCGTGGCGGCTTGAACTACAACCTCGAACTGCGCTGGGAAGGCGTGCCGTCCCTGGCCGATGCCTTGCGCATGCTCAAGGACCAGGCCGATCGCACCCCGACGCCGCAATGGGTGCGCGTGGTCGGCGGCTGGAACGAATTCCAGTTCGCCGAAAAGCGCATGCCGACCCTGGACGAGCTCAACCAGGCGGCGCCGGACACGCCGGTGTTCGTGCTGCACCTGTACGACCGCGCCTTGCTCAACCGCGCCGCCCTGCGCGTGGCCGGCTACACCAAGGACACCCCGAACCCGCCGGGCGGCGAGATCGTGCGTGACAGCAACGGCAACCCCACCGGCATGCTGGTGGCGCGGCCCAACGCAATGATTCTCTACGCGACCCTGGCCAAGGGCCCGAAACTGCCGTTGGAATACCAGGTCAACTCGACCCGCCAGTTCATGCGCGAACTCAATCGCCTCGGCCTGACCAGTGCGATCGACGCCGGCGGCGGCTTCCAGAACTACCCCGACGATTACGCGGTGATCGAGCAACTGGCCAAGGATGAACAGCTGACGGTACGTATCGCCTACAACCTGTTCACGCAGAAGCCCAAGGAAGAACTCAGCGACTTCAAGCACTGGACCGGCAGCGTCACCCTGCACCAGGGCGACGACTACCTGCGGCACAACGGCGCCGGCGAGATGCTGGTGTTCTCCGCCGCCGACTTCGAAGACTTCCTCGAGCCGCGCCCCGACCTGCCGCTGAGCATGGAGCAGGAACTGGAGCCGGTGGTGCGCCACCTGGTCGAGCAGCGCTGGCCGTTCCGCCTGCACGCCACCTATAACGAATCGATCTCGCGCATGCTCGACGTGTTCGAGAAGGTCAACCGCGACATCCCGTTCAATGGCCTGCCGTGGTTCTTCGACCACGCCGAAACCATCACCCCGCACAACATCGAGCGTGTGCGCGCCCTCGGCGGCGGGATTGCGATCCAGGACCGCATGGCGTTCCAGGGTGAGTACTTTGTCGAGCGCTACGGCGCCAAGGCCGCCGAAGCCACGCCGCCGATCAAACGCATGCTCGCCGAAGGCGTACCGGTCGGCGCGGGCACCGACGCCACGCGGGTGTCGAGCTACAACCCGTGGACCTCGCTGTACTGGATGGTCAGCGGCCGCACTGTGGGCGGCCTGGAGCTGCACGCCGAAGGCCTGCCGCGCCTGACCGCGCTGGAGCTGTTCACCCATGGCAGCGCCTGGTTCTCGTCCGAGCAGGGCAAGAAGGGCCAGATCAAGGTCGGCCAGTTGGCGGACGTCGCCGCGCTGTCGGCGGATTTTTTCAGCGTCGATGAAGAGGCCATCAAGTGGATCGAGTCGGTGCTGACCGTGGTCGGCGGCAAGGTGGTGTATGGCGCCGGCGACTTCGAAGATTTCGCACCGCCGCGCGTGCCGGTGCTGCCGGACTGGTCGCCGGTGGTCAAGGTGCCGGGGCACTGGCGTCCCGCTTCGCCGCTGCAGGCGCAGGCTCACCACTGCAGTGGCCCGTGTGGCGTGCATGCTCATGGCCATGAGAAAGCGCGTCTTTCCAACGTGCCGGTCAGCGACTTCCAGGGCTTCTGGGGTGCGTTTGGCTGCTCGTGCTTTGCGTTCTGATACCTAAACCCACAAAGGAGTTAACCCATGACTTACAAGCGCTTGAACAAAGATGACGCCGTGGTGCTGATGGTGGATCACCAGACCGGCCTGATCTCCCTGGTGCAGGATTTCTCCCCCAACGAATTCAAGAACAACGTGCTGGCCCTGGCCGACGTGGCGAAGTTCTTCAACCTGCCGACCATCCTCACCACCAGCTTTGAAAGCGGCCCCAACGGCCCACTGGTGCCCGAGCTCAAAGCACTGTTCCCGGACGCGCCGTACATCCCGCGCCCTGGCCAGATCAACGCCTGGGACAACGAAGACTTCGTCAAGGCGGTGAAGGCCACCGGCCGCAAGCAGATCATCATTGCCGGTGTGGTGACGGATGTGTGCGTAGCGTTCCCGACCCTGTGCGCTCTCTCCGAAGGCTTTGAGGTGTTCGTGGTCACCGACGCTTCCGGTACCTTCAACGAAACCGTGCAACAGGCTGCCTGGGCTCGTATGACCGCAGCCGGCGCGCAACTGGTGAACTGGTTCTCCGTGGCCTGCGAGCTGCAGGTTGACTGGCGCAACGACATGGAAGGCCTGGCCAACCTGCTGTCGCCGCGCATTCCCAACTACCGCAACCTGATGAACAGCTACTCGGCGTTCACCACCAAGTAACCCGACCTCGGGAATCTCGGTAATCCCCTGTGGGAGGGGGCTTGCCCCCGATAGCGGTGGATCAGTCATGCATGTAGTGGCTGACATATTGCTATCGGGGGCAAGCCCCCTCCCACTTTTGATTGTGTTGGCACATTAGGTTTGTGGTGCAGCACCTGACAGGCTATAAATCAGCAAAATGTCCACCGAGACGCGACAATGAATCCCTTCGAAGACATGCGCCTGTTTTGCCAGGTCATGGAGTCCGGCAGTTTCACCGCCGCCGCCGAGCAATTGGGGCTGTCCAAGCAATTCGTCAGCCGCCGCCTGATCCAACTCGAAGACCGCCTCGGCGTGCGCCTGCTCAACCGCTCGACCCGCCGCCTGGATGTCACACCCCTGGGGCAGAGTTACTACGAATCGGCCTTGCGCCTGCTCAGCGAAGTCGAGCAGGTGGAGCAGGGCATTGCCGGGCAGAACAGCGAACCGCGCGGCACCATTCGCCTGAGTGCGCCGTTGTCGTTTGCCATGGCCCATCTGGGTTGCCTGTTGCCGCTGTTTTTGCAGCGCTATCCGCAGGTGTCGGTGGAAGTCGATCTGAGCGACCGCCCGGTGGACTTGATCGGCGAAGGCTACGATCTGGTGTTGCGCATCGGCATCCTCGAAGACTCCACCCTGATCGCCCGGCGTATCGCCAGCGTGCAGCGTGTGTACTGCGCCAGCCCCGAGTACCTTGCGTTGCGTGGCACACCGCAGAAACCCGACGACCTGACCGACCACGATTGCCTGCCCTACGGCCACGGCCGCCAGGTGCAATGGCGGTTCCAGAGCAAAGGCAAGCCGCAGTCGCTGAACGTCAGCGGGCGCATGCGCGTCAATAATGGCGAGTTGCTGCGCGACGCCGCCATCGCCGGGTTGGGCGTCACCTACCTGCCGACCTTTATCGTCGCCGATGCCTTGGCGGACGGGCGCCTGGTGACGCTGTTGCAAGACTTCGCCCCCGAGGCCCTGACGCTGTCGGCGGTGTACCCGCAGCACCGGCAGAGTTCGAGGCCGGTGCAGGCGCTGGTGGAGTTCCTGCGCGAGCGCCTGGCTAACGGCTGTTGAACAGCTGACGGATCAGGTTCGGCGTGGTGCCTGTCCAGCGCTTGAACGAACGCCGGAAGTTCGCCGCATCGTTGAAGTTCAGGTACGCGGCCACTTCATCGTTGCTGAACCCCTTGACCTGATAAAGGTGCAACGCGACGTGCTTGCGCACCCGATCCACCTGCTGCTGAAAGCCGGTGTCGTGCTTGTGCAGTTTGCGCTTGAGGGTCGCCGGGCTCATGGCGAACGCCTGGGCCGCCTGTTCCAGGCTGGGCGGCTGGCGCACCTGTTCGCGCAGGTAGTCGTAGAGGCAATCGAGAAAACTGTCGGCAAAACCGAGCTGTTCGATCTGCTCGCGGGCCTGCTGGCGCGCGACTTGGCCGGCGGTGGCCGACGCGCCGGGCCAGGCCATGACCAGGTATTCGCGCGGGATGCACATCATGTCCAGCGGGCGCGCGAAGCGCGTGTGTTCGCCCAGGTGAACCCAGTATTGTTCGACGTAATGCGGCTCGCCATGGCTGAAGCTGCATTGCCACGGCAGGCGCTGGCCGCTGAGCCAGCGGCTCATGGCGACCAGCGAGGTCATGCTGGCTTCCAGCAGGAACCGCCAGTGTTCGCCGGCGCCGCAGCTGTCCCGCCAGTACAGGTAGGCATGGTGTTCATCCCGCTCCAATTGCAGCGTCACCAGCGGGCTGAGCAGCACCTGTTGCTGGATCAGGATCTCCAGCGCCTGATCCAGATTCTGCGCGTGGCCCAGGGCATGGCTGGCGGCGCCGTAATAGCCGGGCAGCAGGCGTTGGCCAAACAGGAAGCTGCTCTCATCGGCAGCGAGCAAGCGCCGGCTGTTGCCGATCAATCCGAGAAACTGCTGCGGGCTCAGTTGTGCTGTACCGGCGAGGATGTCCTCGTGGAACAGCCCGGTGCCGCGCAACAGGCGATGGCTGTCGATGTCGCGGGACAAGGCCAGGTCGATCAACGCGGCGGGTTGGTAATGCCCTGGGATGAAGCGGCTGTCGGCCTCATACCAACGGGTTTTCACGGCCATCTCAGGCGCTTTTCGCAAGCGGTTGTTTGGCCCGGGCGAGCGTCAGGTTCAGGCGCTTGAGCAAGTCCTGGGGCGGCTCGTCCAGGGCCATCACCACGGCCGTGCTCGCCGCCAGTTGCAGGCGCTCGCCGTGTTGTCGCGTCTTGTGCGCCAGGCTGCGCACCGCTTGCTCCAACTCCAGCGCCAACGCCTGGGCCTGGCGCTCGCCGGTGTTGGGCAACACCACCACAAAGCGGTCGCCGGCCAGGCGGCAGAGTAAGTCCTGGCGGCGCAGATTGAGCAGTAGCACATGGCTGAGGGCCTGCAATACCGCATCGCCCTCGGCGTGGCCATAGGCCTGGTTGATCGCAGTGAAATTGTCCAGGTCCAGGGCCAGCAGCGACAGCGGTTGTTGCTGGTCGCGGCTGTCTTGCAGGCTGTCGGCCAGTTGGCGCTTGAGGTAATCGGCGCCGCCCAGGGGCGTGAGTGTGTCGAACAGCCGGTGCTCGCGAAACAGCCGCTCGCGCTTCTCCATTTGCGCGCTGATCGCCAGTTGTTCGCGGTGCCAGTGGTAGATACCCAGGGTCAGCAGGATCATGCCCACCGGCATCGGCCCGGACTCCAGCCAGTGATCCCAGGTGATGCTGGCAGGCAGGCGAATGAATTCGTCGAGGCTGTCGATCCACCAGGAGAAAAAGATGCACGACAGGCCCAGTGCCAGGTAATTGGTGACGCGCCCGGCGGGGCGGCTTTTCAGCACCAGGCCCAGCCATACCAGGGCGAGCAGGGCGGAGCCGCCTTCGCCGATGATATCCAGCCATACCCACTCGCTGACGCTTTTGAGCTCGCCGCAGGCCAGGTGCAGGATCAGCCCAAGATTGGCCGCGAGCAGCAGCAGGGCGAGTTTCCAGCGGTGGGGTTTGAGCACGCAAAACATGGCCGCGAGTCCTCTGGCGAATGAGCGATGGGCGCCAGCACAGCAGATGGATGTGACGGTTGGATGACGAGGGGGGAGGGTCGAATCAGCTCACCCCACACGCGATGAAAACCAACGGTGGGAGGGGGCTTGCCCCCGATTGCGGTGTGCCAGATGGCTTATCTATTGACTGACCCACCGCTATCGGGGGCAAGCCCCCTCCCACCGTTGACCTCCAGAGGTCATTTTGGCTCATTCCACGTTGAGAACCAGGCAAAACTCCCGGTTTACGGGCCTTGCGGCCAACCCCTGTCACAGAACCGTCATCCCCCGGCCCTAGCGTGCCCTCCCAGTTGCCGGGCCTCTTGCCTGGCGCCAACGGACTCTTGGGGAGGACTTCATGTACAAGCGCACCGGGCTCGTCAGCTTTACGCTCACCGCCTTGGCCCTGGCGATGGCCAGCGAGCGGCTCCAGGCCGCCGACGCCACCCACACCGAGCACGTCGACGTGGTCGGCCAGGCGGCCGCCATCGACCAGGCGCTTAAGGAACAGCGCTCCTCCGACAGCATCAAGAGCGTGGTGCATGCCGACGGCGTGGCGCAGTTGCCGGATGAAAACGTTGCCGAAGCCGCGCAGCGCCTGCCCGGCATCAGCGTCGAGCGCGACCAGGGCGAAGGGCGGTTCGTCAGCGTGCGCGGCCTCGGCCCGGACCTCAACAGCGTGACCATCAACGGCACCCTGGTGCCGTCGCCCGAAAGCGAACGTCGCGCCGTGGCCCTCGATGTACTGCCCTCCGAGCTGGTGCAGTCGCTGTCGGTGATCAAGACCCTGACCCCGGACATGGACGCCAACTCCCTCGGCGGCACCGTCGATGTGAAGAGCCTGTCGGCGTTCGATCACAAAGGCCTGTTCTACACCGGCAGCACCGAGGCCAGCTACGACAAGAACACACGCCAGACCAGCCCGAAATTCTCCGGCGCGGCGAGCAACCGCTTCAGCCTCGGCGATGGTATCGACAACTTCGGCGTCGCCGCGGCCCTGAGCTGGCAGAAGCGCGACTTCGGCTCGGACAACGTCGAAACCGGCGGCGCCTGGGACTTCAGCCAGGGGGCCAAACTCAACAAGTTCGAACAGCGTGACTACGACATCAGCCGCGAACGCGCTGGCGGTGGCCTGAACTTCGACTACAAGCCCGATGACCTCAGCAGCTACTACCTGCGCACCCTCTACAGCCGCTACACCGACACCGAGACCCGCAACGCCGCCAGCCTCGAATTTGCCGACCCCCAGGCCCCTGGCGAGCTGGGTGTGGCCGAGGGCAAGCGCAAGTTGAAGAACCGTGAGGAAACCCAGGAAATCCAGTCCTACGTGTTCGGCGGCGAACGCATGCTCGGCCTGTGGACCCTCAGCGGCCAGGCCGGCTACAGCCAATCCAGCGAAGACAGCCCGGCGCATATCGCCGGCGCCACCTTCGATGGCGGCGACTTTGCCGACAGCGGCTTCTACGACAAAGACAAACCGCGCCCGATCGTCGGCGCCGGCTTCTACGACGCGAGCAACTTCACCCTGGACAAGGTCGACTGGGAAAAACAGAACACCCAAGACACCGAGAAAAACCTGCGCCTGGACCTGGCCCGCGACTACGACCTGAGCGGCTACGCGTCCCAGGTCAAGTTCGGCGGCAAGGTCAGCCGTCGGCACAAGGACAACGACCTGGAAGCCTGGGTCTACAAGAACTTCGACGACCTGGGCTTCACCGACGAACAACTCAACCTCACCCGGTTCCAGAAGGGCAGCGTCGACTACCGTCTCGGCAATTACGGCCCGGGTATCAGCGCGGGGAGTATCAAGCAGCTGATCGGCAGCCTCAACCGTGATGACTTCTATGACGAGACCGAATCCCGGGTCAACGACTTCACCATCCGCGAGGACATCAACGCCGGCTACCTGATGAACACCATCGACATCGACGACTGGCGTTTCATCGCGGGCATGCGCTACGAAGGCACCGAGTTCGAAGCCAAAGGCACCGGCGCCACCGACGGCCAGTTCAGCGCCACCGAGACCAAACGGCGTTATCACCATTGGTTGCCGGGCCTGCATGCGCGTTACCAGATCGACAAGAACACCCAGGTGCGCGCGGCCTGGACCAAGTCCGTGGTGCGCCCGACCTTTGGCCAACTGGCGCCGGGGTTCGTGATCGACGATGACGAAGCCACCTTCGGCAACCCGGACCTCAAGCCCCTGGAGTCGAGCAACCTCGACCTGGGCATCGAGCACTTCATGGGCCGCGCCGGCACTGTGTCGGCGTTCGTGTTCTACAAAGACATCAAGCACTTTGTCTACAACACCGACGTGGCCGGCACCGGCGCCTGGACCAACTTCGCCGAGGCCCACACCTACGCCAACGGCGACAGCGCCAAGCTCTACGGCCTGGAACTGGCCTACTCACAAAAGTTCGACTGGCTGCCCGCGCCGTGGAACGGCCTGTTGGTCGGTGCAAACACCACGTTCAGCCGCTCCAGCGCCGATATCGAAGGCTTCGACGCGGCCAGCGGCGGCAACCGCACACGCAACATCAGCTTGCCCAACCAGTCGGACACTGTCGGCAACCTGATGCTCGGCTGGGAAAACGACAAGCTCAGCCTGCGCGTGTCGGCCAACTACAAATCGGCCTACCTGTATGAGTTGGCCTCGATCAACGACAAGGCCCACGACCTGCACGTCGACGCACAGACTTTTGTCGACTTCAGCGCACGCTACTCGCTGACCAAGAACCTGCAAGTCAGCTTCGAGGCGCAGAACCTCACCGACGAGTCGTACTTCGTCTACACCGGCCACCGCAGCTACAACGGCCAGTACGAAGAGTACGGCCCGACCTACAAGCTCGGCCTGACCTTCACCCATTTCTAACCACCACCTCGACCCGAGTGTGGGAGGGGACTTGCTCCCGATAGCGGTGTGTCAGTCGCCGGATTTATCAGCCGAACCACTGCCATCGGGAGCAAACCCCCTCCCACATGGGTTGTTCATCGTTTTCGAAGGATTTGCCTGTTCATGAGATTTTCCAAGCTATACCTGCTGATGGCCCTGGCCACCTGCGGCCATGCGCTGGCCGCCGACCTGGCCCTGACGCGTTGGGCGCCGAACCTGAACGCCGAGGCGCTGGCCTTCCTGCCCAACGGCCCCGAACGCCTGGCCGCCAGCACCCGTGACGGCCTGTTGCTGCTCGACGAAAAAGGCGCCGAACTGGCGCGTTTCAAGGGCAACTTCAGCAGCCTCGACAGCCGTGCCGCCGGTGCCCAGGTGCTGGTGGCGACCCTGGATAACCAACGCCAGCAGGCCATGCTGATCAGCCTGGATAGCGCCGGCAAACGCTGGGGCGCGCCGCTGTACCTGCCGACCCGCGACTATCCGGTCAACGGCGTGTGCCTGTATCGCGACTCGGCGGCCAACCTGTTTGTGTTCCTGGTGGGCGAAGAGGGCAAGGGCGAGCAATGGCTGGTGGGCAATGGTCCGACGTTGCTGGCCCGACCCCAGCGTGTGCGCGGCGTGCCGCTGCCGCCGTCGGCGCAGTTCTGCCAGGTGGACGATGCGACCCATCAACTGGTGGTGAACGAAGAAAACGTCGGCTGGTGGGCCTACCCGGCGCACCCGGAAGCCGAGGTGAAACGCACCCCGGTGGCGCTGTTCGACAATCCCGGGCGCGCCGCCGGGGCCATGGCGCTGGTGCCGGGTGGGCTGGTCGCGCTTGATCCGAAGAGCGCGCAACTGCAGCTGTTCCAGCAGGACGGCGAGCGCTGGGTCGCCCTGCCGAGCCTGCACCTGCCGGGTGTGAAGGAGGCGGAAAACCTGGCAATCAAAGGCCGGCAACTGCTGCTGCGCGACGACGACAGCGGCAACCTCTATCAGGCCGAGTTGACGTGGCAGGCTACGCCCGTCGCGCCGCTGCCGGTGCTGCCGGAAGTCGCCGCCCAGCGCCAGACCGACCCGGTCGGGCGCCAAGGCGATGCGGCGGACGACCCGGCGATCTGGATTCACCCGCAACGACCGGCGCAGAGCCGCGTGCTCGGCACCAACAAAAAACAAGGCCTGCTGGCCTACGACCTCGACGGCAAGCTGTTGCAGGAGCTGGCAGTGGGGCGCCTGAACAACGTCGATGTCCGCCCCAACTTCAAGCTCGGCCAACAGACCGTCGACCTCGCCGTGGCGAGCAATCGCGATCACAACAGCCTGAGCCTGTTCAGCATCGACCGTCAGAGCGGCGAGTTGCGCGAAGCCGGCGAAGTGCCGACGCCGCTCAAGGAAATCTACGGCATCTGTCTGTTCCAGCCGGCCAGCGGTGAACTGTACGCGATCGCCAACGGCAAGGACGGCACCTTCCTGCAATACCGTTTGAGCGCGCCGGCTGGCCGCGTGCAGGGCGAGTTGGTGCGCCAGTTCAAGGTCGACAGCCAACCCGAAGGCTGCGTCGCCGATGACCAGCGTCAGCGCCTGTTCATCGGTGAAGAAGATGTCGGCGTCTGGGCGGTGGACGCCCGAGCCGATCAGCCGGCGACGTTGACCAGCGTGATCAAGGTCGGCGCGCAACTGCACGCGGATGTCGAGGGCCTGGCGCTGTACCAGAGCGGCGCGCGCGATTACCTGGTGATCTCCAGCCAAGGCAATGACAGCTACCTGGTGGTGGATGCCGAACCGCCGTTCGCCGCCCACGGCGCCTTTCGCGTCGGTTTGAACGCTGAGGCCGGGATCGATGGGGCGTCGGAAACCGATGGCCTCGAAGTCACCGCCGTCAACCTCGGCGGGCCGTGGAGCCAAGGCATGCTGGTGGTGCAGGACGGGCGCAAGCGCATGCCCGAGCAAACCCAGAACTTCAAGTTCGTGCCCTGGCGCGATGTGACCCGCGCGCTGAAATTGCCGTAAGCCGTCATCACCCGGTCATCACTTTTTAATCGAATAGGAGTTCACCACCATGCACGCGACGATGGAACATATGACGATCTGGGGGTTGATCAGCGACGCCAGCCTGTTGGTCAAGGCGGTGATGGTCACGCTGCTGTTGGCGTCCTTGCTCAGTTGGTACTTGATCCTCCAGCGCGGCAGTGTGCTGCGGCGCCTGGAGCGCCAGTTGAACGGGTTTTTGCCGCGCTTTCGCGCGGCTCCGGACCTGCAGGCGCTGTACCGCGACACCGTGCAGGCGGGCGAGGGCGGCGTGGCGCCGATCTTTATCGCCGGGGTCGAGGAATACCAGCACCTGCACAGCCACGATCCGGCGGTACTCGAAGGGGTGGAGCGCGCCTTGCAGGTGGCGATCAGCGCGCAGGAAATCGAGTTGGAAAAGGGCCTGCAGTTTCTCGCCACCGTGGGTTCGGTCAGCCCGTACATCGGCCTGTTCGGCACGGTGTGGGGCATCATGAATTCCTTTCTCGGCTTGTCCCAGGTGCAACAGGCCACGCTGTCCACGGTGGCGCCGGGCATCGCCGAAGCCTTGATCGCCACGGCCATCGGCCTGTTTGCCGCCATCCCGGCGGTGATCGCCTACAACCGCTTTTCGGCGCGCAGCCAGACGCTGCTCACCCGCTACTACGCCTTCGGCAATGAACTGCAAGTGCGCCTGCATCGCAGCCTGAGCGGCATGCCGACCCACCTGGCCACGGCCGCCTGAACAGGAGCAAGCCCATGTTAACCAGGCCGCAACGCAAGCACGGGCCCAAGGCCGAGATGAACGTGGTGCCCTATATCGATGTGATGCTGGTGCTGTTGGTGATCTTTATGGTCACCGCACCGATGCTGACCCAGGGCGTGAAGATCGACCTGCCCAAGGTCGCCGCCGAGGCGCTGGCCACCGACACCCGCCAGCAGATCCTCACGCTGTCGGTAAAGGCCGACGGCAGTTACTACTGGAACCTCGGCGACGAGCTGGACACGCAGCACCAGACCGACAGCGCCGTGAGCCTGGAGGACATGGGCGCCAAGGTCATGCAAGTGGTGGCGGCGCGCAGTGACACCCAGGTCTATATCCGCGCTGACGAAGACGCCGGGTATGGGCGCGTGGTCGCGGCGATGGCGGTGTTGCAAAAGGGCGGCGTCAGCCACCTGGGGCTGGTGACCGAGGCCCCGCAATGACGGCGATGATCATGCACAGTCCGAGCCTGGTGATGGCGCCTCGGGATTGCAGCGGGTGGTGGCGCAAAGGCTTGGCGGCGAGCCTGGCCGTTGCGCTGCATGTGGGTGTGGTGGCCGGGCTGATGTTGGGCTGGTCACCGCAGAAGCCGATGGTGCAAGCGCCGCAGGTGATGCATACGCAACTGGTGATGCTGCCGCCGGCCCCGGCCCCCGTGCCTGAACCGCTGCCTGAAGCGCTGGCGGTGGCGCCGCCACCGCCGGAGCCCGTGGCGGTGCCGACGCCGGTGAAACCCACCCTCGACCCACAGATCCAGGCGCAAAAACTGGAGAAAGCGGCCCTGGCGCGTAAGCGCGTCGAGCAAAAGCGCCTTGAACAGCAACAGGAACGCCAGGCCACCGAACAGCACAACCGCGAGCTGGAGCAACAACGGCTGAACCAGGCGCGGCTGGCCGCTGAAACCGCGCGGGTTGCCACACCTGCTCCAGCCCCGGCGTTCGACAGTCGCCAATACTTGCCGCTGAGCAAAGAAGCACCGCAGTACCCCGAACGCGCCCTGGACAAAAACATCGAAGGCGATTGCTCGGTGGAGTACACCGTCAACTCCCTGGGCCGCGTGGAAAACCCCAAGGTGCTGGACGGCTGTCACCCGCTGTTTATCCGGCCTTCATTGGCGGCGGCGAATACCTTCCGCTACCAGCCGAGGATCGTTGACGGCAAGGCGGTAGCGGTGCCGGCGGTGCGCAATACCTTTCACTACCGCATCAAATGAGATTGGCCAGCCGACACAAGGCCCCTGCCACATTTTTTAACCGAGTCAGGCGTTGGCCGAGCGCACCACAGACGAGGATGCTCAGGGTGGTGCCCTTGCTCATGTGCGTTCCTTCTGCCGTTGGGCGAAGGCCGCCTTGCCGACGCCTTGCAGCACGGCATCGTTCTGCGGGGTGTGGACGCGGCTGCACAACACGTCGCGGTAGTGGCGCTGCAGCGGGCTGTGGCGGGACAGACCGGGGTTGCCCGAGGCTTCGATCGCCAGCTCCACGGCGCGGATCGCGTTGCCGGTCACCAGGTACTTTAACTGCGCCGCATTGCCGGCCGGGGTATGCCCTTCGGCGGCGGCGTCGAGCAGGCTGCGGTTGGCAAACAGCAGGGTGTCGATATGCCCGACGGTTTCCTGGAAACGCGGCAATGTCGCCAGCGCGGCGCCGAGGTTGGACGGCTGGCGCGTTTGCAGCCAGTTCACCAGCCAATCGCGCGCGGCCTGGGCCACGGCGTCATACACCGACGACAGCAGCACTGACATCCACAGCAACCCCTCGGCATCCAGTTCCGGCTGCGGTGCGCTCCAGGGGCTGACGCTGACGGCGTGGTCGAGCGGCACCAGCACGTTGTCGAACACCACGTCATGGCTACAGGTAGCGCGCATGCCCAGGTGGTCCCAGCTGTCGATGATGCTTATGCCGGGGCTGTTTTTGGGGACCAGCCAGGCGCCTACCAGCGGGTCGGCATCGTCACTGCGCGCCCACACGCTGAACCAGCTCAGGCCGTGGCTGCCGGTGGAGTAGAGCTTGCGCCCGCTGATGCGCCAGCCTTCAGGGCTGCGCACCGCGGTGGTCGCCGGCAGGCCGCCGCGGGCGGGGGTGCCGAGGTCCGGCTCGACGCGCAGCGCGTTGATCAACGCACCGTGGCGTACCGCGTCTTCGGCGACTTTTACACGCAGGTGCGCGGGCCAGGTTTTGCTGTCTTGCAGGCGCGTGTGTTGCAGGTACTGCATCACCAGGATCAGCGCGGTAGAGGGTTCGCCCTTGGCAATCGCGCTGATGGCTTTGCGTGCCTGGGCCAGGCTGGCGCCGCCGCCACCGAGGGCCTTGGGCACGGTGAGGGCGAGCAGGCCGTGTTCATGCAGCCGTTTGAAGTTGGCGTGGGGGAAGGCGCCGCTCTCGTCGAAAAGCTGAGCGCTGCCGGCCAGTTCGGCGCTGAGACGGTCGAGCAGGGCGTCGAAGTTGGCGACTTCCACGGCGCGCAAGGACGGTGGCGAGGATGACGTCATGATGCGTGGACTCGGTCAGAAATCGGGCAGCGGGCTGGCTCCCCGATGTGGAGGGATTCGCTCATGCCAATGCCTCCTGCTGTGCTTCGACCTCGGCGGCGACGCTGTAGCGGTTGGCCGGTACGTCCAGGCCGAGGTTGTCGCGCAGGGTCTGGCCGCTGTATTCGCTGCGGAACAGGCCGCGCTGTTGCAGCAATGGCACCACCCGTTCGGTGAAGTATTGCAAGCCATCGGGCAGCACCGAATTGACGATGAAACCATCGCTGGCGCCGGTCTCGAACCAGGTCTGGATCGTATCGGCGACGTGCTCCGGGGTGCCGACAAAATCACGCTTGGGCCGCGAGAAATGCAAGGCCACTTCGCGCAGGGTCAGGCCTTTGTCCCGGGCCAGTTGTTTGATGTGGTCGGAGCCGCCTTTCTGGCTGTTGGAACCCAGTTCGCCCAACTCGGGGAACGGTTCGTCCAGCGGGTACTGGCTGAAGTCATGGTCGTTGAACGGGCGACCGAGGGCGACAATCGCATCTTCCACGGTCACCAGGTCCACTGCCTGCTGATAGCGGCGTTCCACTTCGGCGGCGTCGCGGCCGACAATCGGGCGGATACCCGGCAGGATCGACAGGCTGTCGGCGTCGCGGCCGAAGCCTGTGGCGCGGCGTTTGAGGTCTTGGGTGTAGGCCAGGCCGTCTTCGATGCTGTCGACATGCACAAAGATCGCATCAGCATGCTCGGCGGCGAAGTTGCGCCCGTCCTCCGAGGTGCCCGCCTGGAAAATCGCCGGCTGGCCCTGGCGCGAACGGGCGATGTTGAGCGGGCCTTTCACCGAGAAAAACTCGCCCTGGTGATTCAGCGTGTGCAGCTTGTGCGGGGTGAAGAACTCACCGCTTTGCTTGTTGTAGGCAAAGGCGTCGTCCTCCCAGGAGTCCCACAACCCCTTGACCACATTCAGGTGTTCCCTGGCGATGCGATAGCGCACCGCATGTGGCGGGTGCTCGGCCTTGCCGAAGTTATCGGCGGTGCCGCTCAGCCACGAGGTGACCACGTTCCAGCCGGCGCGGCCGCCGCTGATGTGGTCCAGCGAGGCGAACTGGCGTGCGACCTGGTAGGGCTCGGTGTAGCTGACGGTGACGGTGGCGACCAGGCCGATGTGCGTGGTCAACGCGGCCAGGGCCGAGAGGATGGTCAGCGGTTCGAACCGGTTGAGGTAATGCGGGCTGGATTTGGCATGGATGTGCAGGCTGTCGGCGATGAACACGAAGTCGAACTTGGCGGTTTCGGCCAGTTCAGTCTGCTGCTTGTAGAACGCAAAATTCGTACTGGCATTCGGTTGCGCCTGTGGGTGGCGCCATTCGCCCCAGCCGTGGCCGACACCGTGAACCATGGCGCCGAGTTTCAATTGACGTGGCTTGCTCATGTTCTGCTCCTGTTAACGCGATGCTTGGTTTTGGGGGGCACGCTTGGCGTTAAAGCTCTTGTCGAAACCCTGCGACACGTCGATGTGCCGGGGCAGCAGGCCTTCTTGTTGGTAGGTGTCGGCGGTCGCTTGCAGGCCGCTGATCACGGCGTCGTCAATCAGTACCGGGGTCAGGTGGGTTTCTTTGGCCACGGCCACATGCACGGCCAGCGGCAGCCCGGTGATTTTGCTCTGGGCGGCGGCGTACTCGTTGGGGTGCGTATTGGCCCAGGCGTAGGCGCGGTCGACGCGTGCGACAAAGTCGTCGAGCTGCGCGCGTTTTTCGCTGATGGCCTGGCTGGTTGCCGCGAGGTACAGGTGATTGCTCAACAGCGTGTTGCCGCTGGCCACGATCCGCGCCTGGCTTTGTGAGGTGACCACGGTGGTGTAGGGGTCCCAGGTCGACCAGGCATCGGCGCTGCCATTGTCCAGCACCAGGCGCGATTCGCTGGGCAGCAGGAAAATGAACTGCACGTCCTGGGTGGTCAGGCCGGCGCTGGCCAGGGCCTTGATCGCCAGGTAATGCCCGATGGAGCCTCGGCCTGTCACGATGCGCTTGCCTTTGAGGTCCGCCACGGTCTTGATGGGCGAGTCCTTCGGCACCAGCAGGGCGGTGGTGCTACGCCCGTCGGCGTGGATGATGCTGACCACCTTGAGCGCTGCACCGGCACCGAGGGCGAACACATACGGTGCATCGCCCAGCGCACCGATATCCACGGCGCCGGCATTCAAGGCTTCACCCAGCGGCGAGGCGGACGGGAATTCCGCCCACTGGATTTCATAGGGCACATTCTTGGCTTCGCCGGAGACTTCCAGCAGCGCCTTGATCGTCGATTTCTGATTGGCCACCCGCAGCGGTTGCAGGTCGGCGGCATGGGCGCCGGTGCTCAGGCCGAAGGCCAGTGCGGTGCCCAGGAGCAGGCGTTTGAACGGGGAGGCAAAGACCATGGGATACAGGCTCCAGGCAGATCAAGAAAGGGTTCGGCTACCTCCGCCTGGAGAAGGGGTCGGTGAGGGGTTAACGTTATTCCCATAAAAACCTGCTGTGAAGTTCTTTTTGGTTATATGTTAATTATTAAAATAACTGATTATCTGGTTTATGATTATTCCTTTTATGCATTTAGTTTGGGTGCTGATTCGGAGCATTCCTACGAACGCGTCGGAAAGTCTCACCTGAGCAAGGCAACCACCGCGTGATTTGATCCGGGTCTTTTTCAAACACGGATCGTTGCGCATGACTGACACGCCTTGGGCCGCCCGCGAGGGCGATGCGCTTCTGCACAGTTCCATGCTGGCCGACGTTTTAGGCGGAGTTCTGGAGATTGCCGCCAATGTGGCCGTGACCGCATTGGCGACAGCGGCGGTGGTTGCGGCGGCGGGTGTCACCGTGGCGACTGGCGGCCTCGGCTGCGTTGTACTCGGCGCCGTGGTGGGTGCGGTGGTCGGCGTCGGCATGAGCAAATCCGGCGCGGACAAAGGCCTCTCACGATTATGTGAGTCTTTCGCCAATGCCCTGTTTCCTCCCGTCATCGACGCCTTCATCAGCAGCGGTTCGCCCAACGTATTCATCAACGGCAAACCCGCGGCGCGGGCGGCTGGCAAGATCTCGGATGTAATCGCAGCGCCCGACGGTGAGCCTACTTATCTGGATATCGCTGAAGACTTTTTCTCTCAGCTATGGCGCCCGACAGTCGCTACGCCAGCCTTGGGCGCCGTGCCTTGTCCTGGCGATAAAGTCGACTGCGATAAACATCCGCCGATGCCAGAGCAGTACATGGCCGAGGGTTCCAGTCGCGTATTTATCAACGGCCAGCCCGCCGTGCGCAGTGGGGATCGCAGCACGTGCGAGGCCAAGGTTGGGACGGCGCAGGTTTCGCCGAATGTGATCATCGGCGGCGCCCCGGTCGTCGTCCGCGAAATCCGCAGCGGCAAGACGCCGGGGGTTGGCTTGGCGGTGACGGCGCTGCTGACGTTGCGCGGCGGTGGCGCGAAGTTTTTCAGCAAGCTGCCGTGCATGGTGGTGAGCGGGCTGGTGTCGTGGGGCAGCGGCCAAGTGAGCAATGCCATTACCTCGGCGGTCGCCGGTTCGCCCAACCCGGTACACAGCGCCACGGGGGCGAAAATTCTCGACGGTGAGGACGACTTGGACTTCACCCTGCCTGGCCTGTTGCCGATCGAGTGGCAGCGCTACTACAGCAGTCGGGACGAACGCCGCGATGGCCTGTTCGGCGCCGGTTGGAGTGTGATCTACGAGGTTTTCGTCGAAATGGAGGGGCTTGCTGAGGGCTGCGAGCGCCTGATCTACACCGACGAGCAGGCGCGGCAGATCGATATGGGCGTGATCCCCTTGGGCGGTGCGGTGTTCAGCGCGGGCGAAGGCCTGAGCGTGCGGCGCCATGCCCACGGGCAGGTGCTGATCGAGAGCGTCGATGGGCTCTACAGGTTGTTTGAGCCGGCGCCAGGCAACCCGTTGCACCTGCGGCTGAGCCAGTTGGGGGACCGCAATGACAACCGCATCCTCCTCGACTACGACGCCCAAGGTCGCCTGAGCCAGTTACACGATTCCTTCAATGATGTACGAATTGAACTCGGCTACAAACTCGGCCGAGTCGAGCAGATTGACCGCCTGTTCCCCGATCACAGCCGCGAAGTGTTAGTCAGCTACCACTACGATGCCGCTGGCGACCTGGCCGAAGTTCGCGACGCTGCCGGGCATGTGCAGCGCCGCTTTGCCTACGACAGCGGCCGGCGCATGGTCGAGCACCAACGGCCCGCCGGACTGCGTTGCTATTACCAATGGGCCTGTGTGGAAGACGCCGAATGGCGCGTGGTCCGACACTGGACCGACGAAGGCGATGACTACCAGTTCGACTATGACCTACACGCCGGAACCACGCGGATTACCGATGGCTTGCAACGGGTCAGCACCCGTCGGTGGAATGCCCAGTACCAGATCACCGAGTACACCGACAACCTCGGCCAAACCTGGCAATTCGACTGGAATGACGAGCGCCAGTTGCTCGGCGCCACCGACCCTCAGGGCGGTCAGTGGACGTTCGGTTACGACGAGTCCGGCAACCTGTGCGAGGCGCAAGATCCGCTGGGGCGTATCGAATCCACCGTGTGGCTGGAGCATTGGTCGCTGCCGTTGGTGGAAACCGATGCCGCCGGACAGGTTTGGCAATACCGGTACGACCCGCGCGGCAACTGCGTCAGCGAAATCGATCCACTTGGTCAGACCACGCGCTATCGATACGACCGTTTCGGCCAAGCAGTGGAAATCACCGACGCCACCGGCAAAAGTAAAAAGCTGCGCTGGAACCCGTTCGGGCAACTGGTCGAGCATGTCGATTGCTCGGGCTACCCCACGCGCTTCAGCTATGACGAGCGAGGCTATTTGCAGGTCATCACCGACGCCCTCGGCGAACGCACTCAATTCAGCTATGACGCCAACGGGCGCTTGCTCAGCAGCCAACTGCCGGACGGACGCATTGAGCGCTATCAGCGCGATGTCAGCGGTCAGTTGGTGGGCTACACCGACCCGGCCGGGCACACCACGCTCTACCAGCACAACCGTCGCGGCCAGGTACGCCAGCGCACCGACGCCCATGGCCGGCAGGTGCAATTCGGCTATGACAGCTATGGGCGGCTGCAAGCGCTGGTCAACGAGAACGGCGAAAGCTATCGGTTCGCGTGGGATGCAGGGGATCGGCTGACCCAACAACAAGACCTCGACGGCAGCGCCAAGCGCTACACCTACGACCGGCTGGATAACATCACGGCAGTGACCGCCGTTGCGGCGCCTTATGGCAATGGCTTGGCGATAGTTCCCGAGGAGCCACCGACCCCCATCATTCATCGGCTGGAGCGCGATGCGGTTGGCCGGTTGATTGCCAAGACCACCGACGATGGCCGCACCGACTACAGCTACGATGCGGTGGACCAGCTAACCGCCGTCACCTTCACCGACTTGCAGGGCAATACCCAGGCTCTTGGTTTCGCTTACGACGCCCTTGGCCAGTTGCTTGCCGAACAGAGTTCAGCGGGCAATCTGCACCATCGCTACGACGAACTCGGCAACCTGATCCAAACCCAACTGCCCGACGGCCGCTGGCTCAATCGCCTCTACTACGGCAGCGGCCACCTGCACCAGATCAACCTCGACGGCCAGGTCATCAGCGACTTCGAACGCGACCGCCTGCACCGCGAAGTGCTGCGCACCCAAGGCCAACTCAGCACCCGCAGCGAATACGACCGCAGCGGCCGCCTGCGCGCACGCCAGCGCCGCCACGCCAGCCAGCCCTCGTTGATGCCGGCGGCCACACAAAAACACTTCGAGTACGACCCCGCCGACAACCTGATCGGCAAACTCGACCAGCAACCCGCCGCGCAACATCGCCAACTGCTGCACTACGACGCCACCGGCCGCATCATCGCCAGCCAGGACAACCTGCACGGCCAGCGCGAAACCTTCGCCTACGACGCCGCCGCCAACCTGCTCGACGGCCCGCAAACCGGCGCCGGGCTGGTGGTGCATAACAAACTGCTGACCTACCAGGACAAGCGTTACCGCTACGACGGCTTTGGCCGACTGATCGAAAAACGCAGCGCCGCACGGGGTTTGCAACATTTTGCCTACGACGCTGAACACCGCTTGATCGAAGTACGCAGCCAGAAGAACGGGCGCGAAACGCTGGTGAACATGACCTACGACCCGCTCGGTCGACGTATCACTAAAACCGAACACGACAGCCGGGGTTATGCGCTGGGAGAAACCCGATTCACCTGGGATGGCCTGCGTTTGTTGCAGGAGCATAAACACAGCCAGACCAGCCTTTACGTCTACGCAGACGAAGGCTACGAACCCTTAGCGCGAGTCGACGGCATCGGCCCGCTGCAAAAAATCCGCTACTACCACAACGACCTCAACGGCTTGCCGGAACAATTGACCGAAGGCGACGGGCACAACGTCTGGCGCGCGACTTATCGGGTGTGGGGCAATACGCTGGAGGAGGTGCGTGAGCCTTATTACATTGAAGAGCAGAACCTGCGATTTCAGGGACAGTATCTGGATCGGGAGACGGGGCTGCATTTCAATACGTTCAGGTTTTATGATCCGGATGTGGGGCGATTTACGACGCCGGATCCGATTGGGTTGATGGGTGGGGTTAACTTATACGTATATGCACCAAACCCTTTTGGATATGTCGACCCTATAGGATTAAACTGTGGCTCATCGAAGGGTTTTTCCAGGAAATCTACGATAGCCAAACGCTGGATTGATAAGTTGACAGGCAAGAAATCTGCTGACCTTGACGGCTATCTAAGCACTCGTGGCTGGACTAAAAGTTATCCTCAAGCTGGCAGACCTGATGCCATTCAGCACGTTCATTTTTCTCGAACTACAAAATCCGGATCCATATATAAGCTGGATTATCACCCGGGCGGAAATAAAAGCCAAAAAAATATTCACGGCAACGACTACTGGAAGATTTATAAAGTAAATAAATCGGGGGAAGATGTGGTTTTTGGCCGAATCGGTCACGGAGGATTTAAAAATTACGATTTAATCAAAGATTCTCCAGTCTATGTCGATGGCGCACTAATGAACGGGAGTTTATAAATGATTGACTTCAATGCTGAAATAAAATCCGGGGAGTCTCTCGCGAACATTGTACTCAATAGCAATGTTTCTATTTACCTTAAAGAGCTGTATGAGTACCATGAGGTCGTAGTTAAAAACTATACTTTGCCTGATAGCGAAATCAGGACGGCTTATTGGGTGGATAATACAATAACTATTACTACCAAGGCTGACGGTGCTATATGTTCGCTGGGTTGCAATAAGAACTACAAGGGTACGTACCGGAAAACATTTAGGACTGGCATGTTTTTTTATGAAATAGCTGAGTTATCAAAAAGACAACGCATTTTCAATGGTTCCCTCATCCTAGAGGAAGACTTCGGTATTTCATACGTAATACCTTCACCTTTCGATGAAATTGCCGACAGTATTCAAGATATCCCCGCAAATCTAAGATTAGATGAAATCTATATTTCTGATTTTTCCTCATGGGTAAAATAGTGTGTACGATCGGCCAGGTAAATTATTGACTTCTAGGGGGCGGTTTACGACGCCGGATCCGATTGGCTTGGCGGGGGGGCTAAATCTATACCAATTCGCGCCTAACCCGATTGAATGGGTAGACCCTCTCGGGTTAACTTGCATTAAAGCCCTTAATGGAGGGAAAAACATTTCTAAAAAGTGGGCGAGCAAGCTTTTCGGCAAAACGCCTCAGCAAGTTGAAATGTCGTTATTGAAAAAAGGCTATACCAAAAGCATCACAAATTTTAACACCAACAAGACTCAGCACACGCAGTTTACTAGGATCACAAAATCCGGAAGCAAAGATGTCCCGGACTACCATCCGGGCGGAAGCAACCACTAATCCAGCTATTGGAAGGTGTACCGGAATGGGGAAGTCCAAGGACGCGTAGCCCCAACAGATTTTGTAAAATACGAAAAAATTGTCGATAGCCCAGTTTTTGTAGGCAGGGCATTAGTGAATGCTCCGAAATAGAGGTGGTTATGGATTTGACTAACGCAATAGTGCCAAAAGTTTCGATCGGTGGAATAATCATTGGAGAAAGCATTACACAAGTACAAGCACGTCTGTCAGATAAGTACAAAACCCATAACAGCCCCAATTCGTTCACCATCGACAACGGGTTTGTTGCTGCGTATCAGGTGTATGATTTTTAGACTCAATTTCCATCAGTACACACCTAATCCATTCATGTGGATTGACCCCTGGGGTCTTGAAACCTGCTTATCAGAAGAGAACGAAAAGTGAAATCAAGAAGATGCGTGCCAACCTTGGAAAAAAGGCGGAGCTAAGGAAAAGTATCTGAAGAAAGTGGCAAAAGATCCAAAATCGCTTAAAAAATATGGCCGGGCAGGGGTAGATAGAATGACAAAAGGCCAAGTCCCTGATGGCTTTGACGTGCATCATAAAAATCCGAATTGATATTACTGCCAACTCGATGTCGCCCAAGCCAATCTACTACTGGCAGGCAGAGCAACCCACCCACCATGACCTATCGACTCAACGAACTGCAATTCACGCTGCCCACTGATGATGTCCAAGACTCATCCATCAACATTCTGAAATTCGCCGACCTGAGCACTTCATTGATCATCACCCGTGCCGTGCTCGCTGATGGAGAAACCCTGCGCAGTAACTTTACAGAGCAACTGAAAAAGCTTGAGCAGCAGGTTCAGGAACTACGCTAACAACCACTGCAAAATGTTCGCGTCGGTGCCAGGCAAGATGTTGACGCCCTCGAGGTCCACAACCAGTTCGGCAGAGGTGGCGAGCGCATTTATCAGTATCAGTTAGGGCTGATCGTACCTGGCACTCGCCAACTGCTTGCCCTGAGTTACATCAAGGCCCAGCCCATGGGTGATCTCGAAAACGCGCAGTGGACGGGCCTGAAAAACACACTGGTGCTTAACTAACAACCTACAAGCCGTTCTTCCATGTCGACGCACATTTGGCGGCGCGCCCGGACATCAACTTCGACGGGGCGTCATCAGCGATTTCGAATGCGGCCGCGTCTGCCTATGCACACGCAGCCAGCGCAGCCCGCGCTGATGGCAGACTCAGATCACATAAAACCCATGTGTCCCATCCCGAGCCAATTGCTCCACCAGTCCAAACTCCCAATCCAGATAGGCCTGCATGGCTTCCTTGGGATTGTCGGTGCCTTCATACGGCCGGCGGTAGCGGTCGATGCGCGGCGAGGCCAGGCGGGTTTCACCTGTTTCCAGCGGCAGTTGGGCGGCGATCCAGCCGGCGGTGCCGTCTTGCAGCAGGAACACGTGTTTGCCGGTGAGGGCTTCGACTTCGGCCACGGCCAGGCGCGCCAGTTGGCTGCTGCCGCAGGTCAGGACGTAGCGCTCGGCGTTCGGCACTTTGGCCAGGGCTTGCGGCAGTTGCGCGCGCAGGGTCCACCAGGCGCCGGGGATGTGGCGCTTGACGTAGTTGGCGCTGGCGGTGAAGTCCAGCACCACGGTGTCGCCATGGGCCTGCCACTCGGCCAGGGTCTGCGGGCTGATCAGTTCGGCCTGGGGCGCGGCGGGCACCGGGGCGATCCAGGCGCCGGTTTCACTGAAGTGTGCCGGTTGCAGGTCATCCAGCACATGCACTTCCCAGCCCAGTTGGGCCAGCCAGGACGCAGACATATTCGCCCGCACACCGTCGTCATCGGCCAGCACCAATCGCGCACCGCGCACGCTGGCGACATGGTCGGTTTCCTGGACCAGTTGGCCGCCCGGGGTGGAACGGGCGCCGGGCAGGTGGCCGGTGTCGAATTCTTCCGGGGTGCGTACATCGAACAGGTAGGTGGTGCGCGTCGTGTCCTGTTGCCAGCGTTGCAGGTCGGCCAGGCTTGCGCGGCCGACGCGGGCCCGGTCGGCCACTCGGCGTGCATCCTGGGCAGCGAGCTGGCGATGGGCTTCGCCGGTCGGCGCAAAGCGGCGCGACTGGCCGTGGGCGAGTGTCTGCCCGGCCAGGGTCCAGCCGATGGTGCCATTGCGCAGGGCCGACACGGGGTTGGCCACGCCGGCATTGATCAGCGACTGGGTGCCGATAATGCTGCGGGTGCGCCCGGCGCAGTTGACGATGATGCGGGTGGCCGGGTCCGGCGCCAGCTCACGGGCGCGCAACACCAGCTCGGCGCCGGGCACGCTGATGCCGGTGGGGATGCTCATGGTCTGGTATTCGTCGAAGCGGCGGGCGTCGAGCACCACCACATCGGCCTGGCTGTCGAGCAGGGCCTGCACCTCTTCGGCGGCCAGGGACGGCGTGTGGCGTTCACTCTCCACCAACTCGCCGAAGGCCTTGCTCGGCACGTTGACGTCGATAAACAGCTCGCCACCGGCGTTGCGCCAACCGTCCAGGCCGCCCTCCAACAGGCTGACCGCGGTGTAGCCCAGCGCAACCAGGCGCTCGGCGGCGCGGCTGGCGAGCCCTTCGCCGTTGTCGTAGACCGTCACCTGGGTATCGCGCCGCGGGATGCGCGAGTACACCTCCAGTTCCAGTTTGGACAGCGGGATGTTCGCAGCGAACAGCGG
Source organism: Pseudomonas sp. Y39-6 (assembly GCF_023651955.1). Taxonomy (NCBI): domain Bacteria; kingdom Pseudomonadati; phylum Pseudomonadota; class Gammaproteobacteria; order Pseudomonadales; family Pseudomonadaceae; genus Pseudomonas; species Pseudomonas sp. Y39-6. Next base: position 2,828,702 of record NZ_CP069594.1, read on the forward strand.
GTGGGATTCGGCAAACGGCGCTTCTTCGCGCACGTCCACCAGGGCGACTTCTTCGCGCTCCAACAGGGCCTGGCGAATCTGGGCAAAGCTGCGGTGCGATACGGTGCTCATAGGGCAGGGCTCTTTTCTTTGGACAAGTCCCAGATGTTCGGGAGAAAGGCGTTGGAATAACCGGAGATAAACAGTTTTTCGCTGCCGTCAGGCTGGTACACCGCGCGGCGCACGGCACCGATATTGGCGCCGTACACATGAATGCTGATCGACGCCTGATCGGGGTGAGCATTGCTGACTTGATGGATATCGCCGACCTTGGGCGACACGGCCTCGACCTGGCCCGGCACCAGTTGGATCGGCTGGCCCGCGGCGACCAGGCGCCCGTCGGTGGCGCGCGCGAAGCTTTGGGAGAATTCCGAACCGCGCAGCATGCCGATCAGGCCCCAGACCCGATGGTCATGAATCGGCGTGCTTTGCCCCGGCCCCCATACGAAACTGACGATGCTGAAGCGCTGGCGCGAATCGGCATGCAGCAAAAATTGCTGGTAGCGCTCGGGGTCGGGTTGGGCGTATTCGTCGGGGAGCCAGTCGTCATGGCTGACCAGTTGCGCGAGCAGCTTGCCGCCACGGTGCAACAGGTCGCCTTCGCGTGGATTAGCGTCGATCAATTCCGCCAGGGCGCCTATGAAGGCCCTGAGTCTTTCGGGGTGCTTGGCCTGGGTCATGACACTTCCATCGGCTACTGTTGATCGGTTTATCTAAGCATAATGTTTGTAGTTAATATGCTATTTTTTAATGATTAGCTTATAGCTGAAGGTGATTTAGAACCGCTCTGCATCGTGTTAGACGTTATCGAACACAGCCCGGGCTATCCAGAAAACGTGCCTGCAACTATGCTTCGCACACATCTTAATGACTGTTTTCTATGTGCGGCCCAAATGAAAATTGACGATATCGATGCTTTTGTCGAAGTGATTCGGTGCCAGTCCATCAGCCATGCCGCCGAGTCGTTGCAACTGACCCAGCCGGCCATCACCCGCCGTGTGCAGAACTTCGAGCAGGCGTTGGGCGTGGAGCTGTTCGACCGCAACACCAAGCCCCTCAAGCCTACGCTGATCGGCACGCGCGTCTATGAGCAGTGCCGGCTGATCCTGCGTGAGATGGATGCCCTGCGCGAACTGGTGGCCACCGATGCGCCGCCCACCGGGTTGTTGCGCCTCGGTGTGCCGCAAACCATCGGCGACGTGGTGCTGCTCGATGCGCTCAAGCACCTGCGCACCGAATACCCTGACCTGCGCGCCCAGGTCGCCACTGGCTGGGGCAGCCAATTGGTCGGCAAGATCGAACGCGGCGAGCTGGATGCGGCGGCGGCGTTGTTCCCGGCCGGCAAGATTTTCCCGGACAACGTGGTGGGTGAATCCATCGGCAAGATGGAGTTGGTGGTGGTCTGCGCCAAGGCACAGTTGCCGAAGAAACCGTGCAAGCTGGCCGATGTGTACCAGAACGGCTGGATCCTCAACCCGGACGGCTGCGGCTTCCGTGCCGGCTTGCAACGCACCTTGTCCGATCAGGGCCTGGCGTTGCGGGTGAACCTGGAAACCTTCGGCACCGAGCTGCAACTGGGCCTGGTGGCGGACGGCCTGGGCCTGGGCCTGGTACCGCGCCCGTTGCTGGAGCGTAGCGCCCACCGCGAGCAACTGGCAGTGATGCCGCTCAAGGACTTCAAGCCGGTGATGAACCTGTGGCTGATCTACCCGCACTTCCTCGGTAACCTGCAAGGGCCGGTGGATGCGTTCGGCAAGTGGGTGGCGGACGCCTTGCACAAGATCCGCAACGCCGCTTGACCCCTGTGGGCGTGTAGGGGCGCGGGCGGCAAGGGCTTTAACCTGACCTTAGATAACGTTGTGTTTTCCCTGGGCCTGAGGTCTGATGGGCGCGGAAAATTGCTGGGTCAGGTGGGTCACTCATGCGCGAAGAACTCGCACACTATGGCGGTATTACCGTCATGATTCCGGCCGCGCTGGTCATCGCTGTGTGGCTGCGCTATTCGTCGCCGCGGGCGCTCAAGGGATGGCTCATCACCGTCGCTTGCACTTATTCAATCGTGGCGTTCAGCAAGTTGCTGTTCAAGGGCTGGGGCGTTTCGTTTCAACACCTTGATATTGCTGTGCTCAGTGGCCACGCCATGAACACATGCCTGGTGGTCACCGTGGCAATGAGTTTGGTGGCGCGCCAGTTCAACCCGGCCTTGCGCTGGCCCGCGGCGCTCGCCGGATTGATCGCCACCGGTTGGTTCAGTGCTTATTGTGTCGCGCCGTACATCCACCCTCTGAACGAGGCGCTGGCGGGCGGGTTATTGGGCGCGGTGGCCGCGCTGACGTTCTTGTGGCGAATAGATGTCGCGCAGGTCAATGTGTCGCCATCGCTGATCGGCGCTGGGGCAGTGGTCGTGTTATTGAGTGCGCTGGTGCCCAAGTACAACGCCGAGAACCTGCTTAACCATGTCGCCGTCAGCGTCTCCGGGGCGTCACGCGCCCATCAGGAACCCGCGTGGCGCGTCGGTTCCGGGCCGATCAAGGCGCAATGAGTGGAGGCGAGTCTTGAACGGGCATACCGGTTGATGGGCGTCCCTCGGTGTTGAAGATGTTCGCCAGTAGCTCGTCGGTCTTGGTTTGCATGAAATGGCGGTCGCCACGGCTCTCTACGCACAGGCAGACGGACAGGGCATTACTGACTTGCAACTTGAAGCGCCAGTCGGCGAAGACCATGGACAGCCCGGAACCGGATTCGTCGAAGTCTAAAGAGTTGCTGGCATATAACATGTGCATTCGCTCAACCACCGTTGTCGAGTTGTCGACATTGACATGAATGTTTCCCGAAGACGGGAACAGGCCAATACGCTCTACCAGTAACTTTGAACTTTTCATGGCCGTGCCTCGTTGCTGTACTCGTTGGGCACTTTATTATGAAGAGGCGCAAAAGTAAGGGAATGTTATTTTTAGTCGGATAATACAATTATTGTTATTTATTGTCCTGCTCGACAGATAGTCGCCCTATGTCAGCTGTGATCATAATTAAAGGGTCGTAAGTTGTTGGTTGTTGAAAGTTGGAGATAAGGTAGTCCCTTTGCCGATTTATTACTGTGCGGTGTGTGGGAGGTTGCCTTGTTCAAAAAAGTTTTGATTGTGTGTATCGGCAATATTTGCCGCAGTCCCACTGCGCAACAACTGCTAGGGGCCGCCCTTCAACCATCCGATATCAAGGTGAGTTCGGCGGGCTTGGCGGCATTGCGTGATCACCCGCTGGAGTCCACGGCAAGCGAAGTCCTGCGAGAGCATGGGCATGTTCCCCAGGAGCACAGGGCCCGGCAACTGAGCGTTGAGGCCGTGAGCGAGGCTGACCTGATCCTGGTGATGGAGCAGCATCACGTTGACGGCGTACTCAACCTCGCTCCCGAGGCCCGGGGCAAAGTGTTCCTGCTGGGTAAGTGGCAGCAAGAGCGTGAAATCAGGGACCCCTATCGACAGGGCAAGCCGGCCTTTGTGCAGGCCTATGCCTTGATTGAGCAGGCCGCAGAGGCCTGGGCACAGCGCTTGGCGCGCTGACGCCCTTTTAACGATTGCAAGGACGAAGAGTCGATTTATGTATTCACCCCAGAACGCCTCCGCTGACAATCCGCATCATGACGAGATCGATTTGCTCGGCATGTTGGGCACGCTGATCGATCACAAATGGCTTATTGCGGGAGTCACCGGTACGTGCATGTTGATCGGCGCAGCCTACGCGGTCCTGTCGTCTCCGGTGTACCAGGCCAACGCCTTGATCCAAGTGGAACCGAAGAAAAACGATATGCTCGGTTTCTCCGATGTGAGTAGTCTGTTGGGCAAGGAATCACCGGCGGTGACTGAGATCGAGCTGATCAAGTCGCGCACGATCATCGGCAAGACGGTCGATACCTTGAAGTTGGACATTACCATCACACCCCAGCACTTCCCGTTGATTGGCGGCTTTCTTGCCCGGCATTATGCGCCGCAAACCCCGGGCGATATCGCACCGCCACTGTTCGGCATCAGCCGCTATAGTGCCGGTGGAGAGCGCCTGAGCCTAGCGACGTTGAAGCTACCGGCCGCACTACTGGGTACCACCCTGGTGCTGGTGACCGGAGATGATCAGAGCTACCAACTGTTTGACGAGGACGATCGGCAGATCGCTGCGGGCCGCGTCGGCGAACCTTTCGCCGAGGACGGCGTGGAGGTGCTGGTCGAAGTCCTGCGGGCTAACCCGGGGGCGCGTTTCAAGATTGTACGCAAGCCACGCCTGGATGCAGTTGCTGATTATCAGGACCTGCTCAATGTGGTGGAACGCGGTAAGGAATCGGGGATCATCAGCCTATCGCTGGAGAGCACACACCCAGCTTTGGCGGTGCGTACGCTGAATGAAATCTCCAGCCTGTATGTGCGCCAAAATGTTGACCGCACTTCAGCCGAGGCGGCGCAGAGCCTAGCGTTCCTCAATGATCAATTGCCACAGGTGCGCCGCGACTTGGAGAAGGCTGAAAGCGCGCTGAATAGCTTTCAGACCCGGAGCAAATCCATCGACATTAGCCTCGAAGCCAAGGCTGTGCTCGATCAGGTGGTGGCCCTGGACACCGGCATCTCCGAGCTCAAGCTGCAACAGGCCGAAATGGACCGCAAGTTCACCCGTCAACATCCGGCCTACCGTGCGTTATTGGCCAAGCTTGATGAACTCACCGGTAAGCAGGCGCAATTGACCAAACGGATCGAAGGTCTGCCCAGCACCCAGCAAGAACTGTTGAGCCTGACCCGAGATGTACAGGTGGGCACCGAGATTTATACCCAACTGCTCAATCGTTCCCAGGAACTGGATGTGATGCGGGCCGGCACCGTGGGTAACGTGCGCTTGATCGACAGCGCCGACGCTAACATCAGCAAGCCCGTAGAGCCGCGCAAGGTCATTGTGGTACTGCTGGCGATGCTGCTCGGCGGCATGCTTTCGGTGGGCCTGGTGCTGATGCGCAGCCTGCTCAGCCGTGGCTTGGAAAACCCCGATGACATCGAGAAACTCGGCTTGCCGGTGTATGCATCGATCCCATTCAGCTCGTTGCAAAAGACCGAGGAAATCCGTGCCTTCAAGGGTCGCTCAGCGGTGCCGTCGCTGCTGGCCATGAATCATCCTAATGACCTGGTTATGGAGGCAATGCGCAGCCTGCGCACCAGCCTGCATTTCGCGATGCTGGAGGCGAAGGACAATCGCCTGATGATTTGTGGTCCCAGCCCGGGGGTGGGCAAGACGTTTGTCTCGGCAAACCTGGCTGCGGTGGTGGCCCAGTCTGGGCAGCGGGTATTGCTGATCGATGCGGATATGCGCAAGGGCTATATGCACAAAATGCTCGGTACTACGGCGGAAATAGGTTTGTCGGATCTGTTGGTCAAACGGTGCCAATTGCAGGAGGCGACTCAAAAAACTGATGTAGAACTGTTTGATTTCATCGGTCGCGGGCAGATCCCACCCAACCCGTCCGAATTGCTGATGCATCCCAATTTCGCTGCGTTGTTGGCCGAGGTCAGCGAGCTGTATGACCTAGTGATCATTGATACGCCGCCATTGCTGGCGGTGACGGATGCCGCCATTGTCGGGCGTCAATCCGGAACAAGCCTGCTGGTGACCCGTTTTGGCATCAATTCGGCGAAGGAAGTCGAGCTGACCCTACGGCGCTTTAATCAGAACGGCATCGAGCTCAAGGGCGCGATCTTCAATGGTGTGGAAAAACGTCGTTCTGCCAGTTACGGCTACGGCGATTACGGTTACTACCACTACGCCTACCAGTCCGACAAAGCCTGACGACTTATGAGCAAGGTTCTTGAGAAGCCGCCGCTGGTATCCCGTTCGCTGTCGAGCCGGTTTCGCCTCAATGTTTTGAGTTATGGCTATACCCAGCTGGTGACACTGGCGGCGCAATTGGTACTGGTGCCGTTCTTCCTGCATGCCTGGGGTACCGGGCGTTATGCCGATTGGTTGGTACTCACCGGTATTCCGTCGATGCTCAGCCTGTTGGACCTGGGCGTTGCCCAAGCCTCTGCCACTCGCGCTACGGTACGCGCAAGCCAAGGGGATGTGCCGGGTGCGCGGCGCAGTGTGCAGACTGCGTTGGCATTCACCCTGGTGGTGGTTGCACTGGTGTTGCTGTTCTCATTGACCCTGGGTCGGTGGATCGACTGGGTTGGGTTATTGAAGCTCAAGAGCCTCGACCCTGGCCAGGCGAGCCTGGTGGTGGTGTTCATGTCCGGTTACCTGTGTACGCGTTTATTGGGTGGGCCGATTGAGGCATGGTTCCGGGTGATCGACAAAACCGTCGGCGGTGTCTTTATCATGGCCAATCGCAGAACTTTGGATATCGTGCTGTCGATTCTCATCCTGATGCTGGGCGGTACCGAGCTGCAGTTGGCCCAAGGCATGTTCTTCAGCCAAGCGCTGTTCGTTGTGTTGGTGACGCTGTTTGTGCGACGTGTTTCGCCGTGGCCGCTGCTTGGACTGGCGTCGGCCTCCTGGGCAGAGTTTCGGGGTATTTGGAAACCCGCCGTGGGCAGCGCAGCCATCCCGCTAGCACAGTTGATCACCCTTCAAGGCGGTTTGCAGTTGCTGAACCAGATCGCCGGCCCAAGCGTAGTGGTGGGTTACACCATGGCACGAACCTTGATGCGGTTGATCATCCAGTTGGGCATCACCTGCAGCAATGCGCTGACCCCAGAAATCTCGCGCCTGGCCGGGCGCGGCCAGTTCGAGGAAGCTCGGCGCTTTACCCAGCGCGCCAGTTCCCTGGTGCTGAGTGTGTGCGTGCTGGTGTACGGCGCCGGTATCTGGGGCGGCCCACAGATTATTGCGCTGTGGAGCCATGGTTTGGTGCAGATTGACCGGGTGTCATTGGCGCTGATCGGCTCCCATACAATTTTGAACGTGGCCTGGTTCATTCTCGCGGCGATGTTGATCTCCACTAATCGTCATACCCGTACATCGGTGATTTACGCGCTGAGCAGCCTGTTGGTGTTGCTATTGTGGATGCTGTGCATTGACCGGATTGACCCGTTGTTGGGGGCTTCGTTGTTGTTGTCGCTGCCAGAGCTGGTGGTGTTGGTGTATCTGCGGTTGATTAGTAAGGTGCAGTTCGCTGGGGAGGTTTCCCCATGACGTTGTCCCAGGCGCGCCTGACCCTATACCTGCCGCTGACGTTTTTCGCCTTGCCGTTGGCGTTGAGCAATAACCTATCGCAGCCCTTGGCATTGCTGCTGCTATTGCCCTTTGTGGTGTATGCGGCGCGCGGATTCACCCGGGCTGCAGCCTTGCTGTCGCTCGTGGTTGGCGCCAGCGTCCTGCAGGTGCTGGTGTCCAGCGGCTCGAAAATTTCCTTGTATCAATTCTTGCGTTCCGGAATTCCGTTTTTCTATTTTGTGCTGCTGTTGGCCGGCTATAGCTATGCGCTGGCCAATGTGGAGAAAATTGCCCGCGCCCACAGCGTCAGCTATCGCCGCATCATCGAACGGGCGATTTACATTTTTGCTCTTGGTCAGTTGCTGCAAGTGAGCCTGTATGGCGTTGGTATTGACTTGACCAACGCTGCCTCCAAGTCCAGTGACGAGGTGGGCAGGATCATGCTGTTTCCCACTAGCTCGGCCGTGCTGCTGTTTTTCTATGCCTGTTGCCAGCGCAAGATCGCGTTGATGCTGATCCTTGCGGTGACACTGCTGGCGGCCGGCTCCAAGACCATCCTGGCGGCGATGGCGGTGATGATCCTGTTATCAGCGATCACCCAGCGCAAGCTCAAATCTCTTGCGGTGCTAGTAGTGGCCATTGTTGCCTTGGGCACTCTGACGTTTTATGCCAGCCCCCTGGCTGTGTCGCGCTTTGCCACATATTTGTTTGAGGAGAAGGGCGAGGACGTCACCCGTGCCTTCGAGATCTCTCACGCCAAGACGTCCTTTCTGGAGAGCCCGGCCACGGTGTTTCTCGGTAATGGCCTGGCGAAGCAATTGACGCCGGGGGTGCCAACCAATGACGAGCGTTGGTTCGAGAATTCCAAGTTTGACATCGAGAACGGGTATTGGGGCGTACTCGCGAAGTTGGGCTTGGTGGGGGTCGTGCTATTTGGTCTCCTGTTCAGCACCTTGCCACGCAACTCCGTGTCGCTGGCGGTGGGGGCGATCCTGCTGATCTTTTCGTTCAAGACCAGTTATCAGTTCTTCACCACTTTTGACGGCAGCTATTTGTTGGTGTGGTCGATATTCATCGGTCTGCTCAATAAAGCAGCACCTGCGCGCCAGGCCTTTGTCCTGCCTACACCCTCTACACATTCCTTATTAAGACAGGCTGGATCATGAGCGCATCTGTACGCCCCGTCAGGGCTGGGATACTGACGTACCATTTCAGTGAGAACTTCGGCGCTGTGTTGCAAGCCTATGCGTTGCAGCGTTGGTTGCAGCAACAGGGCTTGCAGGTCAGCCTGATTAACTACCATCCGGCGTACGTCGAAGACGGCAGCGAGCTCAAACAGCTGCTGAATCCACGTCACTTCAAGGGCAATCTCAAGGCGCTGTACTTGAAAACCCTGTCTTTGAAAACCCGGGTGTTTGGGGCTAACGCCCAATCTCGTCAGTTTGAGGCGTTCAAGGTGCGCTTCCTGAATATCGACGGGCCGCGCTATACCTGTGCAGATCAGCTCAACCAAGCGGTCCGCGGCCAGCAGTTGCTGGTGGCAGGCAGTGACCAGATTTGGAATCCTTCGGGCCAGACAGGCCTGGACCCCGCCTATTTTCTCGCTTTCGATTGCGACAAGGCTATTCGGCGCATCTCTTACGCCGCGAGCTTTGGCAAGGAGTACCTGGAGCCTGAGTACCATGCTGAAGCCGAGGTGCTGCTCAAGCAACTGTCAGCGGTCAGCGTGCGTGAAGAGAGCGGGGTGGAAATTGTCCAACAGGTTTCGGGGCTGACGGCCCAGTGTGTGCCCGACCCGACGCTGCTGCACCGCGATTACTCGGCGTTGCTGGCCACGTCCACCCAGACGCGCAGCGGCCATGTGTTCTGTTATGCGCTGCGTACTGGCGTCGGCGTCAGGGAGGTCGCCCAGGCGTTGTCCTGGCACGTCGCTGGACCGATTGTTTCACCCTATAACGCGCACCGGCGCTGGCGGCAGATCGGCCAGACGGTGCAAGTAGGACCGCAGGACTGGCTCAAGTTGTTGAAGGAGTCGGCATATGTGGTGACCAACTCTTTCCATGCAACAGTGTTCGCGATCATTTTCGAGAAGCCGTTTATTGCCGTTGGCTTGCCGGGCAGCAAGGCCTCGCTCAACGCCCGCGTGCGCAATCTGCTGGCAAAGCTGGAACTGTCCCAGCGCTTTTTGCCGGCTGACAACACCGATCAGGTGCATAGCTTGATTGCTGCGCCGATTGACTGGGTCGCGGTGCGCGCTCGGCGTCAGGCGTTGCAGCAAGTGGGTGAGCGCTATTTGTTGGAACAGCTTGCGGCGATCAAGTCATGAGTGGTTTTGAACGCCTGAAGTATGTAGACACCTTGCCCCGCAGCAACAAGGCTCGGCGCCTGGTATGGGGCGCGGTGTATCAGTTGCTGTTTCGCCCCACGCCACGCTGGATGCTGCATGGCTGGCGGTGTTTCCTGCTGCGCTGTTTCGGCGCCAGGATCGGTGTTGGTTGCCGCATCGCACCCACATGCTGCATCTGGGCACCGTGGAACCTTGAAGTCGGTGACTTTACAGCCATCGCCGATGGAGTGGATGTGTACGCCATGGCCAGGATCACCATTGGATCAAAAGTCGCCATCAGCCAACGCAGTTTTTTATGCGCGGGCACCCATGACACTCGCAGCTTGCTGCGGCCGCTGGTAACTCGAGAGATCGTCATCAAGGACCACGTATGGGTTGCCGCCGAGTCGTTCATCCATCCGGGTTGTCTGGTGGGCGAGGGTTGTGTGGTTGGCGCGCGCTCGGTGGTCACCACCGATTTGCCGGCCTGGATGATTTGCGTCGGCGCGCCCTGCCGCCCCATCAAACCGAGAGACATCGCACAATGAAACAGGTAAAGCGCATGATGGATAAGACATGGAAGTTGATGTTTTTCTTGAGCGAGTTTTTTCGCGACATGTATACGTTTGTTCGCCACAACGGGTATTCGCCGTTCGCGAACCGCAACAAGAAGTTGTTTTACAAAATCCTAATTGAAACCCACACCGTTGAAAAAGGCTTGTCGCTCAAGGAGCCCAAACCGTTGTTCGGAAAGGACAAAATCAACGGCATCATTCATATGCTCAACGAGTACGACCGCACCTACTCAGCGTTACCGCTGGAAATGGCTCTGGGCGCCTTCCAGGGTTATCTCGACCTGCATCGTACTCTGGGTTTGAGCGATGACTTTCTGTTTTATCTGGATGCTTATGTCGAGCATCTTAAGCGCGACGGCACCCTAGGCAATGGCGGCACCAAGCGCGCCGCGCCGTGGCTGGGCAATGGCGAGTTGGACGCCAAGGCGTTCCTGCAGTCGCGCTCCAGTTGCCGGATGTTCCAGCCCGGCAAGCTTGACAGCTGCTTGCTTACCTCGCTGGTGGAGCTGGCGCAGTCGGCACCGTCGCAATGCAATCGCCAGTCGTCGCGGGTGCATGTCTACCAGGACCGTGCGGTGATTGCGCAAATGCTCGAGCTGCAAGGTGGCTCACGTGGCTTTGCGCATTCCGTGGACAACCTGTTCGTGGTCACCTCAGAAGTGACCGCCTGGGGTGGTGCCGGCCAGCGTAACCAGCTGTATGTCGACGGTGCGTTGTTTTCCATGGGCTTGCTGCTGGCGTGTCATGCCAATGGGCTGGGCGCTTGCCCGTTGAACCTGGCGATCCTGAACGCAGTGGAAAAGAAAATTCGCAGCGTGGGCGGTATCGAAGCCAGCGAGCGGTTGATCATGATGATCGCGGTGGGCAAGCCTCTGGAAAGCCACTTCCGGGCCGCGCGTTCGCCACGGCGTCAGACCGCCGAAATTCTGCAACTGCACGGTGGCTGACATGAAACGCGAAACCGTCAGTGTGATCATCCTCACCTACAACGAAAGCCTGCATATCGCCCGCGCGATCGAGTCGGTGCGCGCCTTCAGCGACGAAGTGCTGGTGGTCGACTCGTTCTCCAGCGACGACACCTGCGAGATCGCCCGGCGCCACGGCGCCCTGGTGGTGCAGCACGCGTTCGTCAACCAGGCCAGGCAGTTCCAGTGGGCGCTGGATAATTTGCCGATCACCGGTAACTGGACGATGCGCCTGGACGCCGATGAAATAATCGAGGCCGATCTGGCGGCGCAGATCAACACGCGGCTGCCGACGCTGGACCAGGGCATCACCGGCATCAATTTCAAGCGCAAGCATATTTTCATGGGCCGCTGGGTGCGCCATGGCGGCCGCTACCCGTTGAAGATGCTGCGGCTGTGGCGCACGGGGCAGGGGCGCATCGAAGATCGCTGGATGGACGAGCACATCTCGGTGGCCGAGGGTCGCACCATCACCCTGGAGGGCGGGTTTGCCGATCACAACCTGCACGACTTGACGTTCTTCACCCACAAGCACAACCAGTACGCGACCCGTGAAGCGATTGAGATCATCAACTCGCGCCTGGGGTTGTTTGCGGTGCGCCATGAATTGAATGAGGGCCACAGTTCGTTCCAGGCCAAGCTCAAGCGCCTGGTTAAAAACCGGGTGTATAACCGCGTGCCGTTTACCTTGAGTTCGACGGCGTACTTCCTCTGGCGCTACATCGTTCAACTGGGTTTTCTCGATGGCCGCAGCGGCCTGGTTTATCACTTGCTGCAAGGTTACTGGTACCGCTTTCTGGTGGGCGCCAAGGTGCTTGAACTGGAAACCGCGATCGCTCACTTAGACGATAAGGACTCAATCGTCCGCGAACTTTCAAAGTTGACCGGACATAACTTGACGCTGCCCATACCGAAATAACTGACCGTTTTTAACAAACACCCAAGTTCGGGTGTCGGCCTTCGCTCGCCTATTATTTGGGAGATAGACATGAAAAAAGTCGCGCTTATTACCGGGATTACCGGGCAGGATGGTTCTTACCTGGCGGAACTGTTGCTGGAAAAAGGCTACGTCGTGCATGGCTTGAAACGCCGCTCTTCGTCGTTCAATACCCAGCGCATCGATCACATTTACCAAGACCCCCAAGCCCTGCATAAAAACCTGATCCTGCATTATGGCGACCTGGCGGACTCGTCCAACCTGACGCGCATCATCCAGCAGATCCAGCCGGACGAGATCTATAACCTCGGCGCCCAATCCCACGTGGCCGTCAGCTTCGATTCGCCGGAATACACCGCCGACGTAGACGCCCTCGGCACCTTGCGCATCCTCGAGGCCATCCGTCTGCTTGGCCTGGAAAAGAAGACCCGCTTCTACCAGGCCTCCACGTCCGAGTTGTACGGGCTGGTGCAGGAAACCCCGCAAAAGGAAACCACGCCGTTCTATCCGCGCTCGCCCTATGCCGTGGCCAAGCTGTATGCCTACTGGATCACCGTGAATTTCCGCGAAGCCTACGGGCTGTATGCCTGCAACGGCATCCTGTTCAACCACGAGTCGCCCCGTCGTGGCGAAACCTTCGTCACCCGCAAGATCACCCGCGCCTTGACCAACATCGCCCTGGGCCTGGAGCAATGCCTGTACATGGGCAATATGGACGCCTTGCGCGACTGGGGCCATGCCAAGGACTACGTTCGCATGCAGTGGATGATGCTGCAGCAGGACAGCCCCGAAGACTTCGTGATTGCCACCGGGGTGCAGTATTCGGTGCGCGATTTCATTCGCTGGTCGGCGGCGGAACTGGGGCTGCGCTTGCGCTTTGTCGGCGAGGGCGTGGAGGAAGTCGGGGTGGTCGAGCACATCGACGGCGACCTGGCGCCCGGCATGCTGGTGGGTGACGTGATTGTGCGGGTGGACCCGCGTTACTTCCGCCCGGCGGAAGTCGAGACGCTGTTGGGCGACCCGTCCAAGGCCAAGCAGAAGCTGGGCTGGGTGCCGGAAATCAGCGCCCAGCAGATGTGTGCGGAGATGGTCCGCGAAGACCTGCAAATCGCGCGGCGCCATGCGTTGCTGCGCCTGCACGGCCACGATGCGCCGATTGCCGTGGAGAACTGAGCATGGCACGTGATCTGAACGCACGGATCTTTGTCGCCGGCCATCGCGGTATGGTCGGCTCGGCCATCGTGCGCCGCCTCTGGGCCTTGGGCTATACCCAGATCCTCACCGCCGGCCGCGATCGACTGGACCTGTTGGACCCCGCGGCCGTGCACGCGTATTTCGCCGAACAACGGGTCGACCAGGTGTACCTGGCGGCGGCCAGGGTCGGTGGGATTCACGCCAACGCCACGTACCCCGCCGATTTCATCTACCAGAACCTGATGATCCAGGCCAATGTGATCCACGCCGCCCACACTCATGGGGTGTTCAAGTTGTTGTTCCTCGGATCGTCGTGCATCTACCCGGTGCTCGCCGCCCAGCCGATGACCGAGCAGGCGCTGCTTGCCGGCTCGCTGGAACCGACCAACGAACCCTACGCCGTGGCCAAGATCGCCGGCATCAAGTTGTGCGAAAGCTACAACCGCCAGCACGGGCGCGATTACCGCAGTGTGATGCCGACCAACCTGTACGGCCCGGGCGACAACTACCACCCGGACAACAGCCATGTGATCGCCGGCTTGCTGCGCCGTTTTCATGAGGCGGTACAGCGCGGTGACGAAGAAGTGCTGATCTGGGGCAGCGGCGCGCCACGGCGCGAGTTCCTGCATGTGGATGACATGGCGGCCGCCAGCGTGCATGTGATGGAACTCAGCCAGGAGGGCTATGGCGAACACACCGAGCCCATGCGTTCCCACGTCAACGTCGGCACCGGCGTGGATTGCACCATCCGCGAACTGGCCGAGGCGCTGGCCCGGGTCACGGGCTTCAAGGGCCGTTTGCGGTTCGATACCAGCAAACCCGACGGTGCGCCGCGCAAGTTGCTCGATGTCAGCCGTATCAACGCCCTCGGCTGGGAAGCCTACGTGCCGTTGGAGGAGGGGCTGCGCGATGCCTACAACGCGTATCTCGCGGCCCTCGAACAGCCTCGGGGCCATTAATGAAGATCCTTTTGTATGGCATCAACTACAGCCCCGAGCTGACCGGCATCGGCAAGTACAGCGGTGAACAGGCGCGCTGGCTCGCCAGCAAGGGTCACGCGGTGCGGGTGGTCACGGCGCCGCCGTATTACCCGCAATGGCAGGTCGGCGAGGGCTACTCGGCGTGGCGTTTTCGCACCGAACAGGTCGACGGCGTGACGGTGGTGCGCTGCCCGTTGTACGTGCCGCGCAAGCCCACGGCGCTGAAGCGCTTGCTGCACCTGATCAGCTTTTCCGCCAGCTCGTGCCTGGCGGTATTGGGGCAACTGCGCTGGAAACCGGACCTGGTCATCCTGGTGGTGCCGACCTTGTTCTGCGCGCCCCAGGCCTTGTTGTTGGCCAGGCTGTGTGGCGCCAAGTCCGTGCTGCATATCCAGGATTATGAAGTCGATGCGATGTTCGGCCTGGGCCTGGGCGGCAGCCCGTTACTGCGGCGACTCGCGTGGGGCGTGGAGCGCGGCTTGCTGCGGCGCTTTGACCGGGTCTCGACGATATCCAGCGGCATGCTGGAGAAGGCGGCCGGCAAAGGCGTCGAGGCGCAGCGCCTGCTGTTCTTTCCCAACTGGTCGGAGACCGAGCGTTTCCTCGATGTACCGCGCAACAGCGGGCTGCTGGAACGGCTCGGCGTGCCGGCGGGAAAGCGGGTGCTGTTGTACTCGGGCAACATCGGCGAGAAGCAGGGGCTCGAACTGATCCTCGATGCCGCCCAGGCTCACGTCCATCGCCCGGAGCTGGTGTTTCTGATCGTCGGCCAGGGCGCCGGCCAGGCCCGCCTGCTGCAGCGCGCACACAGCGAGGGCCTGCATAACGTGGTCTTCGCCCCGTTGCAGGCGTATGAAGACTTGCCTGCGCTGCTGGCCTCGGCGGACGTCCACCTGGTGATCCAGAAACGCGGCGCGGCGGATTCGGTATTGCCCTCCAAGTTGACCAATATTCTGGCCGTCGGCGGCAATGCAATCATCACCGCCGACCCCGATACCACCCTTGGCCGGCTGTGCGACGAGCATCCGGGCATTGCCGTGCGGGTCGAACCCGAATCGGTCAGCGCCCTGAATGCAGGGATCGAGCGGGTGCTGGCATTGCCTGTGCGCAACAGGGTGGCGTTGAACTACGCCGCGGATTTTCTCGATAAAGAGCGTGTCCTCCAACGCTTTATGGCACAGGTCTGACGCTTATGTGGCTTGATTTACCGACCTTCAATACGGTCGTGACGTCGACGCCGTTGGTGGCCATCGACTTGATCGTGAGGAAACCCAACGGCGATACGCTGCTGGGCTTGCGGATCAACCGGCCGGCCTATGGCTTCTGGTTCGTCCCCGGCGGGCGCATCCAGAAAAACGAAACCCTGGACGACGCCTTCCGCCGCCTGACCCACGAAGAACTCGGCCACACCTTCGAACGCGCCGATGCGCAGCTGCTGGGTGTGTTCGAGCACTTCTACGATGACAGCGTCTTCGCCAACGCCGGGAACGGCCCGGACACCCACTACGTGGTGCTGGGTTATTGCCTGACCCTTGCCGAGAATCAGGTCCTGGAACCGCCCACCGAGCAGCACCGGCATTACCGCTGGTGGCCGCTGGATGAGCTGCGCTACAGCCCACGTGTACACGAGAACACCCGTGCCTATTTCTGACCCTCTATCGAAGGACGCGTTCATGTTATTACCGGTGATCTTGGCGGGCGGTTCGGGTTCGCGCCTGTGGCCGCTCTCGCGGCAACTGAACCCCAAACAGTTCTTGCGCCTGACCCATAAAAGCCTGTCGATGTTGCAGCAGACCATCGGTCGACTGGAGGGCGCGGATGTCGCCTTGCCGCAAGTGATCTGCAATGAGCAGCACCGTTTTCTGGTGGCCGAACAATTGCGTCAATTGGGCATGGAGCAGGCGAGCATCCTGCTCGAACCCATGGGGCGCAATACCGCGCCGGCGATTGCGCTGGCGGCCTGCAAGGCGCTCGACGAGTCCCGCGACCCGATCCTGCTGGTGCTGGCGGCGGATCATCTGATTGAAGATGTTCCCGCGTTTCATGCCAGCCTCGCGGTGGCGCTGCCGCTGGCCGAGGCCGGCAAGCTGGTGACGTTCGGCATCACGCCGACCAGCGCGCACACCGGGTACGGCTATATCGAGCAGGGCGAGGCGGTGGGCGAGGGCGGGTATGCGGTGAAGCGTTTCGTCGAGAAGCCGGATGCCGCCACCGCTGCCGACTACGTGGCGCGGGGCGATCATTACTGGAACAGCGGCATGTTCATGTTCCGTGCCAGCCGTTACCTGGACGCCTTGGCACGCTTGCAGCCGGCGATTCTCACGGCCTGCCGCGCGGCGTTGGCCGCGGGTAGCCAGGATCAGTTGTTCACCCGGGTCGATGAGGCGCTATTCGCCGCCTGCCCGGACGACTCCATCGATTATGCGGTGATGGAAAAAACCAGCGACGCGATCATGGTGCCGTTGCAGGCCGGTTGGAGTGATATCGGTTCCTGGTCGGCGTTATGGGAAGCCAGCGAGAAAACCGACGGCGGCAACGTGCTGCAGGGCGATGTGCTGCAACTGGATACCCGCGATACCTACGTGAACGCCGACAGCCGCCTGGTCGCCACGGTGGGCGTGCAGGACCTGATCATCGTCGAAACCAAGGACGCGGTGCTGGTGGCGCACAAGGACCAGGTGCAGCAGGTCAAGGGCATTGTCGACCAACTCAAGCGCGACGGGCGTCATGAGCACCTCAACCATCGTGAGGTCTACCGGCCCTGGGGCATGTATGACGCCATCGACAGCGGCCACCGCTACCAGGTCAAACGCATCACCGTGAAGCCCGGCGCCAAGCTGTCGGTGCAGATGCATCATCACCGTGCGGAGCACTGGATCGTGGTCAGCGGTACGGCCAAGGTCACCAATGGCGAACAGACGTACCTGGTCTCGGAGAACCAATCGACCTACATCCCCATTGGCCAGGTGCATGCCTTGGAGAACCCTGGCGTGATTGCACTGGAATTGATCGAAGTGCAGTCGGGTTCTTATCTGGGCGAGGACGATATTGTGCGTTTCGAAGACAAGTACGGCCGGGCCTGAGGTTTTCCGACAATTAATAACATTTGCTCCGATGTTAAACCGCCAGCCTTGTTAGTTTCGCGGCCTCAACGTGTTGATACACGGGGGCTGGCTTCGAGAAATGTTATTTTCGAACGAATACGTTCAACTTTCCGGGTAATGTCCGGGCTGGTGCGTTGTTTACTTGAGTGGCACTATCAAGGTGTATTTCAGCGGCACCCGCTCGTTTGCTAAATGCTCACTATCGATAAGGAGTCTGATATGAGAAAACAACTGGCTATTATTGTGCTCAGTCTCTTGAGTACTTCTGCCATGGCTGCCGAGTTGCCGCTTGGCCTGAGTACCGCGGTGGTCGGCTCTGTGACGGTGGGGGAAACCCTGCTGGTCGGCGCGGCCCTGGTCGCGGGCGTCGCCGCCGCGTCCAGCAGCGGTGGCAGCGCCAATGGAGGCACCACCACAGGCACCACTGGCACCACGGGTACCACCGGTACCGGCAACTAACAGAACGCCTTCCGCTTTATAAGACTGCTTGGAAACCCCTCCCAAGTAGTCTTTTTTTCTTGTCGTTTATCGCGAGTGTCTTAGCACTATGATGCGTATTTTTTCTGTGGCGGTCGTGGCCTCCGCATTGTTACAAGGCTGCATGTTTGCGCCCGGTCAATATATGGACACCGAGGCAATGACCAAGGAGGGCGGTGCTGAAAGCAGTCGCGTGGAGTTGATCCCGATTACTCCAAAGTTGCTGGCCATGGACGCGGCGACTCAAGTCTCTTATGCGCTTCCCAAAGAACTGCTCGATTATAAACCCGGGCCCTATTTGATCGGCCCAAATGATGCGTTGTACATCACGGTCTGGGACCATCCGGAATTGACTGCGCCTTCCGGTCCGCAGCAGCAAATCGATGCCAACGGGCGCCTGGTCAACCCCGACGGCAACCTGTTCTACCCCTACGTGGGCGAAGTGGTTGCCAAGGGCCGCACCCTCGCGGCGCTGCGCAGTGAAATCACCGATAAGCTCCGTCAGTACATCGACAGCCCCCAGGTGGATATCAGTGTGCTGCGTTTTGCCAGCCAGCGAGTGGTGATCACCGGGGCAGTGCTCAAGGCTGGGCCTGTACCGATCACCACCACCCCGATGAGCGTCATGGAGGCCATCGGTGCTTCCGGCGTCGATCCGATCAATGCCGACCTCTCGAACCTCACGCTGACCCGCGGCGGCAAGCGCTACACACTCGACCTGGACACGTTCAATCTCAACCCGTCGCGCTTGAACGATATCTACCTCAAGGACGGTGACCAGTTGTACCTGCCCTACAACGACCGCAAGCGCATCTATGTGATGGGCGAGGTCATGCAGCCCCGCGCATTGAGTTTCAAGACACGCAGCATGAACCTCACGGATGTGTTGGGCTCGGTGGGCGGCATCAACCAGAACACCTCGAACGCCGATGCGATCTACGTGATCCGCGGCGCACAGAACCTGGACACGCAACCGGCCAAGGTCTTCCATCTGCAAGCCGGCTCCCCGGCAGCCATGGCCCTGGCCACGCGCTTCGATGTGCAACCCCAGGACGTGGTGTTCGTCGGCCCCGCCAATATCACCCGCTGGAACCGGGTCATCAGTCAGTTGATACCTTCCGCCTCGATCATCGGCACCGGTGCTTCCACCCAAAACAACCTGAGCGAAGCCAACAGCCGATAAGGGTGGAACCTGCGTGAACAGTGTGAAAACCGGTATTTACGTGTGCCTTGCGTGGCTGTTGTGCGGCTGCAATCCACTGATGCAGGCCTCGCTCGATACCTTCAAGGCGGCCGTCGTCGGGCCTGCGCCATTGGTGCTGAGCCAGGCCCAGGTGGACGCCGTGCCGTTTCCCCAGATCAAAGTGACCACGGTGTCCAGCGAAGGCGTGATGGCGTTGATTCGTCAGCGCGACGACCTGCAGTTCTGGGTCGCCTCCGGCAAACAGGTGCTATTGATGCGCGATGGCCTGGTGGTGCGTACCGTTGGCCTCGGCACTGATCTGGATGGCACGCGCTGGCAAGGGCAGTCGCCGTTCCAGCAGGGGCTGCACCGCGTGCCGGACGGCTACCGCAGCAGCCGGCAGATCGACCTGGTGGATGGCTATCGCGTCGGCATCACCGTCACCAGCCGCCTGACCCGCGAGGGCATGGAGACGCTCGAAATCCTCGACAAGCCTTACACCTTGTTGCGCGTCGATGAGGACATCGAAGCCGAGGCGCTGGGGTTTCGTGCGCGCAACCGTTATTGGGTCGACCCCACTGACGGCTTCATTGTGCAGAGCGAACAGCACCTCAGCCCGCGCCTCACGTTGAAAATCACCCAACTGCAACCCGCCCGCAAGGAGGCCCGATGACCGCCCGCAAACGATGGGCGCTGGCGCTGTTGTGGAGTTGTGCCAGTGCATGCCACGCCGCCCTGACGGTGAGCGGCCAAGTCCTGCACCCCGGGCCGATCGCCCTGCCGCCCGAGGCGCGCTTGCTCGACGCGATCATTGCGTCACAACCGGATGCCCAGGGCTATTGGCTGGCGGCGGCTTGGCTGCACCAGCCATTGATCGAGCCCCAGGCCCGGCTCAAAGCCGGTGTGCTGTTTGACCTGGATACGTTGCGCCAGGCTGCCTTGGCCGCCGGGTACGACAGCCGGGCCGACTTGGCGGCGCGCGTTTATCGACAGGTGCAGGCCTTGCCGGTGACCGGCCGGCAACGCGCGATGCTGGACCCGGTGGCGGTGGAGGTCGGTTTTGCGCCCAATCTGCGGGTCAGCGACGGCGATCGACTGATCTACCCGCCCAGGCCGGCAGGTGTGCGCGTCCTGGGCGCGGTCGCGCAGCCTTGCACCCTGGTGTTCCAACCGATGCGGGCGGCACGCGATTATCTCGACGAATGCCCGGCGGTGGCGGGGGCCGACGTCGACTACCTGTGGCTGATCCAGCCCGACGGCCTGGTCACGCGCCTGGGCATTGCCCCCTGGAACCGCGAGACGGCGGCCGCGCCTGCACCGGGCAGCACGCTGCTGGTGCCGCTGCGCAGCGACGACCTGGAACCGCCCACCCCTGAGCTGAACCAACAACTGGCCGAGTTTCTTGCCACCCAACCCCTGGCTGAGGTCACGCCTTGAAATTATGTATTGCAGCCGTGCTGCTGGTGCCCTGTGGCGTCGCGCACGGCGATCCGCGTTACACCCAGAGTGATTTTGGCGGGGTCGGGCTGTTGCAAACCCCGACCGCACGCATGGCCCCGGCCGGCGAACTCAGCGTCAATGCCAACCGCACCGAACCTTACAGTCGCTACAGTTTTTCCGCGCAACCGCTGGACTGGCTCGAAGGCACCTTTCGCTACACCGCCATCACCAACCGCCCCTATGGTCCCGAATCGTTCAGTGGCAGCCAGAGCTACAAGGACAAGGCCGTCGACGCCAAAGTGCGTCTCTACGAGGAAAGCCACTGGTTGCCCCAGGTCGCGCTGGGGATGCTCGACCTGGGCGGCACCGGGCTGTTTTCCAGCGAGTACCTGGTGGCCAACAAGCGTTATGGCGAATTCGATTTCAGTGCGGGCATCGCCTGGGGTTACCTGGGCAGCCGGGGCGATTTTGGCAACCCGCTGGGCGCGCTGAGTGATCGCTTCAACGAGCGGCCCACCGCCGAAGGTTCCGGCAATTTCTCCAACGGTTACTTCCGCGGCCGGCCCGCGCTGTTTGGCGGCGTCGCCTACCAGACACCCTGGGCGCCGTTGAGCCTCAAGCTGGAATACGAGGGCAACGACTACCAGAACGAGCCTCGAAACAACCATCTGCGCCAGGACTCGCCGGTCAACCTCGGGCTGGTTTACAAGGTGGCCGACTCCGTCGACCTGAGTGCCGCGTGGGAGCGCGGCAACACGGCGATGTTCGGTATCACCCTGCACACCAATTTCGTCAGCCGCAAGGCGCCGGTCAAAACCTACGACCCGCCGGCCCCCAAGCTGCCCGCTCAGGCGCCGAGCGTCGCGATGGATCAAGTGGATTGGGCCGCGGTGTCCAAGCGTTTGCAGGACAATGCCGGCTATAACGTGCAGCGGATTGCCCAGCGCGGCCCTGAGTTATTGGTGTATGGCGAGCAGCAGCGCTATCTCTACAGCGCCAAGGCCGTGGGGCGCGCCAGCCGTATCCTGGACGACAGCGTCAATGACCAGATCAGCTGGTTCACCCTGGTGAGCGAGCGGTACGCCATGCCGATCGAAGAAACCAGCGTGCCCCGCGAGACGTTCCGCGAGGTGGTCAACCAACGCGAGCCCCTGCAGACCCTGCATCGCCAGACCGAAGTCAACCCGCCCAGCGCCCAGGCGCAAACGCTGCTTTACACCCAAGCGCCCAAGCCCCTGAGCTACGGCGTCGGGCTGGGTTACAAGCAGAACGTCGGCGGGCCGGATGGCCTGCTGTATCAGATTTCCGCCGACCTCGACGCCGAATACCGCTTCACCCGCAACACCTGGTGGAGCGGCCTGCTCAGCGTCAACCTGCTGAACAACTACGATGGCTTCACCTACGACGCGCCCAGCGGCTTGCCGCGCGTGCGTACCGATCTGCGCAAGTACATGACCAGCTCTGACGTGACCGTGCCGACGTTCCAGCTCAACCACGCGGTGCGACTGGATCAGGACCTGTATGGCATGGTCTACGGCGGGTTGCTGGAATCGATGTACGCCGGTGTCGGCAGTGAGGTGCTGTACCGGCCGATGGGCCAGCGCTGGGCCTTGGGCGCCGACCTGAACTACGTGCGCCAGCGCGGGTTCGAACAGGACTTCAGCCTGCGCGACTACCGCACGGTCACGGGGCATATCACCGGCTACACCGACTTGCCGTTCAACACACAGGGTGCGCTGAGTGTCGGTCGCTACCTGGCCCGGGACTGGGGCGCCACCCTGGACTTGTCGCGCGAGTTCAACAATGGCGTGCGGATTGGCGCCTGGGTCACCCGCACCACCGCGTCAAAAGAAGCCTTTGGCGAAGGCAGCTTCGACAAAGGCCTTTACCTGTCAATTCCCTTTGATGAGCTGATGAGCCTGTCGACGATGCGCCGCGCCAATCTGGTGTGGGCGCCGCTGACCCGCGATGGCGGCGCGCGCCTCAATCGCGCGTATTCGCTGCATACGATGACCGATGGCCGTGACAGTGATCTGTTCTATCGGAACTTCGAGAAGATCACTGAATAGACAAGGAAAGGGGGACGTGAAGTCCCCCTTTGTTTGCCTCAGTAAATGTCTTTGGACAGCAGTGTGAACGGCGTTTTCAGCAGGATCTTGATGTCCAGCCACAGTGACCAGGTGTTGATGTAGCGCAGGTCGATGTCGACGCGCTTTTGCATCTTCTCCAGGGTCTCGGTCTCGCCCCGGCACCCATTGATCTGCGCCAGCCCCGTGATACCGGGCTTGATACGGTGGCGCGCCATGTACGCGTGAATCTTCCCTGAGTAGTAGTCGTTGTGCGCAACTGCATGGGGCCTTGGACCGACCAGGGCCATGTGCCCTTGCAACACGTTGAACAACTGCGGCAGTTCATCGATGGACGTGCGGCGCATGAAACGCCCCACGGGGGTGATGCGTGAATCGTGGCGGCTGGCCTGGCGTACTTCGTGGTCGTCATGCACGCGCATCGAGCGGAACTTCCAGACCTTGATCACCTGACCGTTCCAGCCGTGACGGTCCTGCTTGAAGATCACCGGGCCGGGGGAGGTCAGTTTGATCAGCACGGCGAACAGCAACAGCAGCGGGCTCAGCAGGATGAGCGCGAGCAAGGCCACGCTTTTGTCCAGCAGCGACTTGCTCAGTGCGGCGGTCGGACGGCTGGTCAGCGGGCTTTCATTGAGGAAAATCGCCGGCAGGCCGTCCACCTCGGCCACGCAGTGATTGAGCAGCAGCATGTTGTTGAGGTCGGGGACCCAGATGACGTCGACGCTGATCTCCAGCAGGTTGATGTACAGCGCCTCGATATGGGTGGCTTCCTGCAGCGAATGGGTGATGTACAGCCTGCGGATGCCGTGCTGCCGGATCAACTGCGGGAGGTCCGGCAGCTCGCCGAGTATCTGCGATTGCACGCCCGGGGCTGCAGTCGCCGTGGCGCCGACGAGGCCGACCAACGGTGAGCGTTTTTGCCGGGAAAGTGTTTTCGCCAGGTCGGCAGCAAGTTTACCGGTACCCACGATCAGCGATTTATGTCGCTCGTGAAGTTGCCCGTGGTAATAGCGGGAAAGACTGTGGACCGGGATGTAACAGAGCGCCAGCACGGCATAACTAATCGCCGCCCACAGTAGCAGGATTTCGAGGGGGAACAACGCGTTAGCATTGCAGGCAATACCCACCGCAACCAGTATCAGCAGGGTAAGTAACCAACCCATGAAGAGTCGGCCCAGTCCCACCGCGTAATCATCTTTCTTGCTGTAGACGTCACATAACATATAGGCCGGGATCGAGGCCAATATGCTAAAGGCAGCCAATACCCGGTAGGGATATTCCAGCTGGCCAGTCTTTAAAATAACCAATGCAAATAACAGTGTGACGACCAAACTTGACGCCAGCGTCCACTGCCCCCAAAAGGTCAGACCTTTGGGTGTTAGGTTACGATGCATTCTCCGGTTATTCAGCATACTACTGCTCCCAGTGGTGACCACTCATGGTGGCAGGCTTAAGCGAGGCGTGGCATTGAAACAGCCAAATAGACAGGCACGCGTAGGCGCGCACAGATTGATATTAATCAACGGCAGGGGGCAGTAGCTGACGAGTTATAACAGGCACATAGCGATAGTTAAGTGGCTGTTGGGTGAGACGGATTGTTATAAAAAGGCAGAGAGTGGAGCGTGATCAACGCCAAGATTAACGACTCTAGAATTATTATATTTTTTTTCAGCGAAGCTGCTGGGCGAGTTCCAGGGGGTTTTTTATCCTCTGGGTCAAGCAATAGCCCCGATTTCTCACCGAACGGAACAAACGCTCGCCATCGTTGACGCGCTTGAATTTTTCCTGAAGTCGGCTGAGGCACATTTCCAGGCCGCGATACAACTCAGGTTCACGACCAATATTGCGAATAAGTTCTTCTTTACTCACCACGCGTTCTTCATGATGTAACATTTTTTTGATAAGTGCTGACTCGATCGTGGTCAAGGAAATGCGTAAACCACCCTTGACCAACATTCGGTCATGTTGTGTAAAGGTCCAGTAGTCGGGTGCCTGTAGCGGAGGTTTTTCGGTGAGGGTCGCCAGCGCTTTTTGAGGCCTGTCGGTGCTGTGGAGTTGAACGTTTAGTTCCAGTTTATTGTAGGGTTGCAATGTTTTGTAAATGACCGGCGTTGATGCGTTATTGGCGCTGTCGGGTTTTTCGATCGTTGAGTTGTTAGTGTAGTGCGAATTGAAATACTGGTTGCCAAACAATGGCGTGCTGGTTGCCTGGGTTTCTGCTGTCTTGGTTCGCGGCGGGCAAGCTATATCGCCATAGAGTAACTCCGCATGCGACGCAAAGTCGGGCAGCGGAATAAAGGTGGGCGTAGTGGTGGATAGGTGTTTTTTGAGTGAGCTCATAGTGGTTACCATGGTCCTATGGGTTGAGTGTTATACATTTTCGGCCGGCGAGTAATAACCGCCCTGAAAGTAATTGAAAGGCAAACGCTTAGCGAGTGTTGCACTGTCAGAGAATTCAACTTTGTCTGCAATGAATGAGGCTCGGCTGGTGCTTATCAGCTCTAACATGCGGTCGTAGAGCCGGTCGAACAGATCTGAGCGTATATTCAGGCTGAGTCTCAGGAGCACATCCGGAAATGGCATTTTTATATAGTCATAGAGTTTCAGTTCGATCAATAGGTCGGCCTGCTTTGTATCCAGAGTGTAGTTATTGTAGGCAAGCTTGATACTGCTGCGGTCTTTGAGGTTATACAGTTGGCGCACCATCGCGCGGCGTTCTGCGGGGCCGGGAAGTGCGTCCAAGGGGTTTTCTATAGTGATAACGAGTTGCTGCTTATAGCTTTCCAAGACATGCGCGACCTGGATAAGTTCCTTGAGCGTGTCTTCGGACATAAGCGTTGATTGCTCGATGCGCAGAAATTTATGAGTCACCGGCTGTGCAGAAGCAAGTGGTAAATGGCTAAAATCGGCAGTCATGCGTGGGTCGATGCGCGACAGGGCGTCACGGTAGGCGCATTTAAGTTGAGCGCGATACAAAGGCTGCGAATGCTCTGGGAGATTGAGCAGATTATGTGCGCTGGTTACGCGAATCTCATTGCCCCAAAGTGCGCAACTGCGCTCAACTATCGCTTGTCTGAAGAGCTTGGGTTGGGCTATTGTGACAGGCGATATTTTCTCGTTATTCACGACGCTATCTCTCCTGGGTTGGGTGCAAATACTGGGCGGAAATAATTCCACGGCTCAACTTGTAACCGTAGCCACGGATGTTCTGAATGATATTTTCGCCATAGCGCGCCTTGATTTTGCTGCGCAGGCGGCTGATGGATTTTTCCAGGGCTCGGGAGTCGTAGAATTTGGTGTTGAGCCCCATAACATTGGCGATTTCATCGTGACTGAGCAGTCGGTTATAGATCAGTGCCTCGAGAACTTTCATTTCGATGAAGGAAATCTCAAGTTTCTGACCGTTGCCGTAAATGCACATCCGGTCCTGATCGAGAATAAGTTTGCAGCAGTCCAAGCGATACGTTTCATTGAGAAACGCCTCGACTAAACTCAACTTTTCTTCAGGGGAGGTTTCGGTGACTTTTAGGCAGTAGTCCGCGCCGGCCAAATAATATTTGGTTTTACTTTGAGTAGAGGCGAACGTGATGAAGACAACTATCAGGCCAGTCGGGTTTTTATGCCTGGTTTTTTTTATGATGTCCAGGGTTTGATTGCTGGCAGAAGGCGTGTCGATTTCTATGACGATGGCGCGATAATCGGCGTGATCTTCATGATGACCGACTAGTTGACCGTAGCTGCGTGTATCGACTTTTAAATCATTCGGTACAGTACGAACTATAAGTGCTCTGAAATCCTCAGTTTTAGACGCAGTCCGTGCAATAGCGAGGACGTTGGAAAAATGCATCACCTACTCCCTTTTCTGGCATGCAAGGCCGACAGTTCAATCGCCGCTAGCGTTAGATACTAATCGAATTGATTCCGCCAAAACGTGACAAATTTTAACATTCGTAGCTTTATTCTAAAGGCTGCGGCGGGGTGCGAGGGAGGTGTTGCGGGTGGGGCGTTTGCGTGGGTGTACACATATGCTAGTGCAGATTGTTAGTGTGCGATAAGTATCTTAGGTCAATTGGTTTTTAGGCCAATGGCGATTTAATTTTTCTATAAATGAGGCCGGGTGACGGGGCGACTAATTGCCTTAAACCGCCAGGAATTTGCCAGCGAAGCCAGCATCGGATCACTGCAGCTCGGCGCCACCGACGCCTGCCCGGTGCTGTCGATTCTGCGCTTTACCTGCGCGGTCCGCCCGGATCCGACGACGGCTTAAGCTAATTCTAAAAAGGTATTTATTACCGATTTTTAAGATCGTTTAGCTTGGTTGCTCCCCCAAGACGTTCATGGAGTGAGCCGCCGATGCTGCAATCAATCACCGCCTTGCCGCTGCTGGACCTGTCGCTGCTCGATGGCAGCCCGGCGCAGCGCAGCGCGTTTCTCGATGAGCTGCGTTTTGCCGCGCGGCATGTCGGCTTCTTCTACCTCACCGGTCACGGTATCGCCCCGGCATTGCTGGCCGAGGTGCAGCAGCAGGCGCGGGCTTTTTTCGCCTTGCCCGAGGCAGACAAGCTGGCCGTCGGGATGATCAACTCTCCGCACTTTCGCGGCTATAACCGCGCGGCCTCGGAAATCACCCGGGGCCAGCCGGACCTGCGTGAGCAGTTCGACGTCGGTGCCGAGCGCGAACCCTTGGCCGTCGCGCAACACCCCGCGGCCTGGGCGCGCCTGCAAGGCCCCAATCAATGGCCGGCGGCGCTGCCCGAGCTCAAACCTCGGGTGTTGGCCTGGCAGCACGCGATGACCCGGATGTCGTTGCGCCTGCTGCGCGCGTTCGCCCAGGCCTTGTCCCTGCCCGAAAATGCGTTCGACGCGCTGTACGGCGACAAGCCCAACGAACATATCAAGCTGATCCGCTACCCCGGTCGCCACGCCGGGCAGAGTCGCCAGGGCGTTGGCGCGCACAAGGACTCCGGCTTCCTGAGTTTCCTGCTGCAAGACCAGCAGGCCGGTTTGCAGGTGGAAGTGGAGGAGGGGCGCTGGATCGACGCCGCGCCGCGGCCCGACACGCTGGTGGTGAACATCGGCGAATTGCTCGAGCTGGCCAGTAACGGCTATCTGCGCGCCACGGTCCACCGCGTGGTGTCGCCGCCGGTGGGCCGCGAGCGCGTGTCCCTGGCGTTTTTCCTCGGCGCGCAGCTGGATGCGGTGGTGCCGGTGTACCCGCTGGCGCCCGAACTGCTGCGCGATGCCCACGGCCCCACCAGCGACCCGCGCAACCCGTTGCTGCGCGACGTCGGCTGGAACTACCTCAAGGGCCGCCTGCGTTCCCACCCGGATGTGGCCCAGCGTTTCTACGCCGACGCCACACTGCCCCATGCACTGTCCGCCTGATCAGGAGATCACTCTGTTGAAGACCTTCACACTTACCCTGGCGACCTTGCTGAGCGCTTTCAATGTGGCGGCCGCCGATGCCTTGCGCGTCGCCGCCGACCCGATTCCCCATGCGCAAATCCTCGAATACGTGCAGAAGCTCGACCCGGACCTGAAGCTGAACATCATCGAGATCCCCAGCGGCGTGAACTCCAATGAGTTGCTGGCCCATGGCGATGTCGACGCCAATTACTTCCAGCACCTGCCGTATCTCAAGGCCCAGGAACAGGCGCTCGGCCAGGCGTTCGCGGTGGCGGCCACCGTGCATATCGAACCGTTGGGGATCTATTCGCACCGCCACACCCGCTTCGACCAGGTGCCGGACAAAGGCACCGTCGCCGTGCCGAATAACGTCACCAACCTCAGCCGCGCCCTGTACCTGTTGCAAGCCAATGGCCTGATCACCCTCAAGCCGGGCTTCAACGATGCGTCCAAGGACCAGGCCACGCCCAAGGACATCGCCGAGAACCCCAAGCACCTGAAGATCCTGGAAATCGAATCACCGCAGATTCCCCGGGCGCTGGAGGATGTCGACCTGGCAGTGATCAATGGCAACTTCGCCCTGGAAGCCGGGCTGCAACCGGCCAAGGATGCGCTGGGGCTGGAGAAGGCTCAGGGCAACCCTTACGCAAATATCCTGGTGACCACGCCCAAACTGGCGCAGGACCCGCGCATCCAGCAACTGGCCAAAGACCTGCGCTCGCCGGCGGTGGCCAAGTTCATCAGCGAGAAATATGCCGGCTCGGTGATCCCGGTGGCGCTCGAATGATCGTCGTCGAGGGTGTCAGCAAAACCTACGCCGACGGCCAGCCGGCGGCGCTGGACAACGTGTCGTTGCAGATCGCCGATGGTTCGATCTTTGGCATCGTCGGCCGCAGCGGCGCCGGTAAAAGCACGTTGCTGCGCTGCCTTAATCTGTTGGAGCGGCCGACGTCCGGGCGCATCCTCATGGATGGCCAGGACCTGACCCGGTTAACCGGCAAGGCGCTGCGCCAGCAACGCCAGCGCATCGGCATGATCTTCCAGGGGTTCAACCTGCTGCACTCGCGCAACGTGGCGGATAACGTCGCGGTGCCGTTGGAGATTGCCGGGGTGCCCAAGGCCGAGCGCGTCGCGCGGGTGGCGCAGTTGCTGGCGTTGGTTGGCTTGAGCGACAAGGCGGCGGCGTTTCCGTCGCAACTCTCCGGTGGGCAGAAGCAGCGTGTCGGCATCGCTCGCGCACTGGCCGCGCGCCCGGCGTATTTATTGTCGGATGAAGCCACCAGCGCCCTGGACCCGGAAACCACCGCTTCGATCCTGGCGCTGTTGCGCGATATCAACCGGCAACTGGGGGTGACCATCGTGTTGATCACCCATGAGCTGGATGTGGTCAAGGCGATCTGCGACAGCGCAGTTTCCCTGGCGGCGGGGCGCGTGTTGGAAAGCGGCACGCTGCTGCAACTGCAGGCCGACCCGTCCTCGCGCCTGGGCCGTGCGCTGGCGCCCAACCTGCAGGTGGTGAGGGCGGGATGAAAACCGACTGGGATGAAGTTCTCCAACTGCTGCTCAACGCCACCGGCGAAACCCTGTACATGGTGCTGCTGGCGGGGCTGTTCACCTTGTTGATCGGCCTGCCATTGGGCGTGCTGCTGTTTATCAGCCGCGCGGGTGGGCTGTTCCCGCTGCCAAGGCTCAACCGTGCGTTGGGTGCGGTGATCAACCTCGGGCGTTCGCTACCGTTTGTGGTGATGCTGATCGCGCTGATTCCGCTGACCCGCCTGATTGTCGGCACCACCCTGGGCAGCACGGCGGCGGTGGTGCCGATCACCATCGGTGCTTTTCCGTTTTTCGCACGTATCGTCGAGACCGCCCTGGATGACGTGGACAAGGGCCGCATCGAGGCAATCGTGGCCATGGGCGGCGATATCCGCCATGTGATTTTCAAGGTGCTGCTGCCCGAAGCCTTGCCGGCGCTGGTGGCCGGGGTCACGTTGACCCTGGTGATGCTGATCGGCTTTTCCTCCATGGCCGGGGTGATCGGCGGCGGTGGGTTGGGCGACTTGGCGATTCGCTACGGCTACCAGCGTTTCAACAACCAGATCATGGTGGTGACGGTGGTGGTGTTGGTGGTGCTCGTGCAGGGCGTGCAAAGCCTGGGCGATCGCTGCGTCAGGTCGTTGGCGCATCGCCGATGAGCCTTCATGTCGATAGTGATCGCGGCTCGCGCACAGCCTTGAGCAACAGCGTTTCGAAGGCTTGTTGCACCCCGGGCCCGTCACTGTGGGCCACATTGAAGCGCATCGAATCAGGCAGCGCCGGGTCGTAACCGAACAATGCCCCCGGTGCCAGCACCATGTTCTGCTTCAACGCCTCCTGGGCCAGTTGTTCGCCGTTCACCCCCGGCGGCAGGCGGGCCCAGATGAACATGCCGCCTTCATACGCCATCGGCAATTGACAGCCGCAGCGCTTGAGCCATTGTTCGACACGCGCACCGGCTTCCAGCAAGCGCTGCACCATGCGCTTGCGGTGCCGGGCGTAACTGCCTTCGCTGAGCATGCGGTAGACGATCTGCTCGAACAGCTCCGAGGTCACGCCGCCGCTCATCAACTTCATATGGGTCAGGTTGGCCGCCAGTTGCGGCGCGGCCACCACGTAGCTGACGCGGGTGTTGGCGCTGAGGATTTTCGAGAAGCCCGACAGGTAGGTGACCTGGTCCAGGCCGGCGATGGTGGCCAGGCGCGGCGGCGGGTTGGGATGCAGGTCGCCGTAGAGGTCATCCTCGACGATATGGCAGTGGTACTGGCGGGTCAGTTGCAGCAGACGAAACGCCTGGCTGGGGCTGAAAGAGTGCCCGGTGGGGTTATGCAACACACTGGTGGTGAGGTACAGGCTGGGGCGATGTTCGGCCAGCAACTGTTCGAGGGCGTCGAAATCGAAGCCATCCGGGCGCCGCTCGATCGTCACCACCTTGACCCCGTGCAGGGCCAGGTTGGCGTGGAAGTTGAAGTAGCAGGGCGCGTCGAGCAGCACCGTGTCGCCGGGGCGGGCGAGCAAGCGCATGAGCATGTCCAGGCCTTGCAGGGTGTTGGGCGTGGTGATGATTTGCTCCACCGGCACCGACAACCCTTCGGCATGCAGTTTGTGTTGCAATGCCTGGCGCAACGGCAGGAACCCGGCCGGCGTGCCCATCCCGGCAAGGCGCAGCGACGGCGCGCGCACCACGCTACGCAAGGCTTGGCGAAGCGCCTCGCTGTTCAGCCACTCCTCCGGCAAATGCCCGCCACCGGGGCGCAGATCTCCATTGACGGTGACCAACGGCCGGCGTAACACGCTGAGCAAGTCCTGGGGCAACAGGTCGACCCAGCTCGTCGAGGCGGCGCGGATGATGTCTGTTGTCACAAAGTGGCCAAGGCCCTGGCTCGAGGTCAACAGGTTGCGCCCGCGCAGGCGGTCCAGCGCTTCGTTGAGGGTGAACTTGCTCACGCCCAGGGTCTGGGTCAGTTCACGCACCGACGGCAACTTGCTGCCGGGCGCCCATTCGCCGTTCTCGATGGCCTGGCTGAACGCCTCGACGATCTGTTGCACCTTGGGTGCGCCAGCCCGAAAGGCGATGGCGGATACAAACATGCGGCTTCCTTGTCTTTGCTGGTGATTTTACCGGTGAAGTAGGGCCGGATTAGGCCTTACTTTACCTGCCCTGCGCAATGCCGCGGCCCTAGACTGCCGGCTATCCGGCCACTTTCCGGCTGTCTTCCCAAGGTCCAAGGCTATGACAAGCGCGTTGACGCTCTCTTCGTTTCTCTACTTTCTGCTGTTTTGCGCCACCGTAACGTTCAGCCCCGGCCCCATGACCTTGCTGCTGCTGAGCCTGGGCTTGAAGGACGGCTTGCGCGGCTCGATCCCGGCGCAGCTCGGCGCCAGTGTGTCGTACCTGGTCTCTATCCTGATCTTTGCCGTGGGTTTCTCGGAGTTGATCAAAGGCAACCTCGCCATCACCCAGGGTATCCAGATGGTCGGCGTCGCCTACATTCTCTACCTGGCCTACAAACAGTGGACCGGCAGCGGCGTGTCCATCGACGGGGTCGTTGCCGTGGAAGGCGCACGCAGTCTGTTCGGCAAGGGCTTGCTGACCGGGTTTTCCAACCCCAAGGCGATCATTATGTTCAGCGCCGTGTTCCCACAATTCGCCGGGGCCGGGGAGCACAACTCGATGGCGGACATCGCTATCCTCGGGCTGACCTTTCTGGTGCTGCAGTTTGCCAGTGGCTGCCTGTATGGCTATTTTGGCCAGCGCATCAAGCCGGTACTGGAAAACCCCCGGCGGCGGGTCTGGTTGCAACGGATCACGGCATTGTTGTTGCTGGGCGTCGCCGGGATGCTGGCGCGGGGCTTTTCCCACTGACGGCGCTGAGCTTACAAGGGGTAGTGGCGATATGCTGTTGCCCTGATAGACTCCAGGCACCTACCCAGGATCGCACCTCACCATGCCAGCCGCCGGAGGAAATGGAGTTCCGCTCGCTACCCGCTTGTACAAAACCCGCACGTTGGGGCTGACACTTGGCTTTGCCTGCGTGGCCTTTGGCATGTCTGCGTTGAACCCACCGCTTTGGGTGTGGGCGTTGATGCTGATCAACGGCTTTGTCTGGCCGCACCTGGCTTATCAATGGGCACGCCGCAGCGCCAACACATTGCGTTGCGAGCGCCACAACCTGCTGTTCGATTCGTTTTGCGGTGGCTTCTGGGTCGGTGCCATGCACTTCAACCCACTGCCCAGCGTCACCACGTTGTCGATGATGACCATGAACAATGTGGCCATCGGTGGTCCCCGTTTCATGCTGGCGGGCTGGGTGGCGCAGGCGTTGGGCGTCGGCGTGTCGCTGCTGATCTTCACCCCGGCCTTCATCGGCATGACCAGCCAGGCGCAGTTGTATGCCTGTTTACCGATCCTGATGCTGTATCCGCTGGCCCTGGGCTGGATTTGCTATCGCCAGGCGGTGTCCCTGGCCGGGCACAAGCGTGAGCTGCTGGCCCTGAGTCGCACCGACAGCTTGTCCGGCCTGCTCAACCATGGCGCGTGGAAGGGCCATCTGGACATCGAGTTCCAGCGCTGCCACGGCGGGCAGCAGGGCGCGGTGATTGCCCTGATCGACATCGATCATTTCAAAGTGATCAACGACACCTACGGCCATGTCACCGGCGATCTCGTCCTGCGCCAGCTCAGCAAAGTGCTGCGCCAGAACCTGCGCGCCACCGACCTGGCCGGACGCTACGGCGGTGACGAGTTCTGCGTGATCCTGCCGGACGTGCCGCTCAACCGCGCCACGCAAGTGATGGATACCCTGCGCGATCGCTTCAATGCGCTGGCCTATGCCCAGGACCCGACCCTGCGTGTCAGCTTGAGCATCGGCCTGGCGCCTTATCGGGTCGGGCATAGCGATTCGACCAGTTGGCTCAACGATGCCGACCAGGCGTTATACGACGCCAAGAGCAGCGGGCGCAATCGGGTCAGCGCGGTGCAGGGGCCTTGGTTGAGGTCGGTCTAGTGGGACGGCGTCCCCAGCCAGCAAAAACAAACTGAGGACGTGCTGATTGTCCTATGCATAGAACGAACAACGCCGCGGTTGCCGGCTAGTCCCCAAGGCCCTTGGGACTTATGGTGTAGGCACTTTGGAGGTACACCATGAAAAAACTCATCGGCATCTACACCAGCCCCCGCGCCCACTGGGTCGGCGACGGTTTTCCGGTACGCACGCTGTTTTCCTACGACACCCTGGGCAAGCACATCAGCCCCTTCCTGTTGTTGGACCACGCGGGCCCGGCCGATTTCACCCCGACCACACAACGTCGCGGCGTCGGCCAGCACCCGCATCGCGGCTTTGAAACCGTGACCATCGTCTACGACGGCGAAGTCGAGCACCGCGACTCCACCGGGGCTGGCGGCACGATCGGCCCCGGCGACGTGCAATGGATGACCGCCGCCAAGGGCATCCTCCACGAAGAGTTCCACTCCGAAGCCTTCGCCCGTAGCGGCGGGGTGCTGGAGATGGTGCAACTGTGGGTCAACCTGCCGGCCAAGGACAAAATGGCCGACGCCGGTTACCAGACGATTGTCGACAGCGATATTCCGCTGCTGCCGCTGGCCAATGAGGCTGGCCAGCTGCGCCTGATTGCCGGTGAGTTCGCAGGCACCAAAGGCCCGGCGCGCACCTTCACGCCGATCGACGTGTGGGACCTGCGCCTCAACGCCGGCAAGGCGCTGACCCTGGACCTGCACGCCGGACGCAACACCGCGCTGGTGATCTTGCGCGGTACGGTGCTGGTCAATGGCGAAGAAATCGCGCGCCAGGGGCAATTGGCACTGTTTGAGCGCGACGGCACGCAACTGTCGCTGGAATCCAGCGACGACGCCAGGGTGCTGTTGCTCAGTGGCGAGCCGATCGACGAGCCGATCATCGGCCATGGTCCGTTCGTGATGAATACTGAGCAGGAAATCCATCAGGCGTTTGCTGATTTTAACTCCGGTCATTTCGGGCAGATGCAGCGCTGAAAGGTTGACGCCAAGCCTAATGTGGGAGCGGGCAAGCCCCCACATGCGTAATTGCATGGACTTGACCCGTGAGGCCGAGAGTGGTCGTTATGCTGTAAACGTTCGGCGGCGATCATGAGTTCGAACCGGCAGACTCTTCTTTGCGGACATGATCCGTATGCTTCCTTGGAAAATGCTTACAAGCCTGCCGACGCAACTTTCTATTTTCCGGCTTCTTGGTCAGCTTCGAGAATCAAGCTCGGGGATGGGCCGCGAGCCTTTGCGAACCACCACAGGGCAAATGTCCCAAGAATAGTCGTTAACACGGCCAAAATCAGGATTACGGTCTGGGTGCCCAAGGGCGCAGCTAACAAAGCCACCAGTAAACCTGCCAGAGGCTGGGACATGTTGTTCAGCAGCGTGATCACACCTACCGTCTTACCGAAGTCCTGAGGCGGTATCACCCGCTGCCGGATAGTGCGTATGTAGACGTTGAACATTTTGTCGAAGCCTGCAATCAGCAGGAAACCCAGCACATAGCCGAGCAGACTCGGACTCAGGGCGCTGATGAATGCCCCCGTTGCGATCATCGAATATCCGACACCCCCGAGGACTCGCAGAGGCAGCACCACCCGAGCGAGAAGGAACAGGATCACGATTGTTGTCACCGCACCCGCCGCCTGAAGCCCTGCATAGCTATCCTTGCCGGCGCTGTACTGGCCGATCACCATGGCCGCCGAAGTTGCCAAGGTGACACCAACGATCAGGTTGACGCCTACCGCCAGAATGATGATTTTTTTCAATTCCGCCAGGCTACGGATATGCCCAAAAGCGATCCTCAAGGGCTGCAGCCAGATGTCTTGATGCTGCTCGAACACCTCTAGCGTCATACGGCTAAGACGTTGCCACGCCAGTATGCTCAGGTCTGCCAGCAGGAACAATCCGGCGATCCAAAGCACCACCCAATGCCAAGCCCAAACCTCAAGCATCAGTGCCGCCACCAGAGGCCCGAGGACCAGTCCCGCCTGGTCGGCGATCTGGGAGTAGGACAACGTCTTGGTGTAGCTGTAGTGCTGGAAGATATGCGGCATCAGCACTTCGCGAGCCATGATGCCTTGCGTGGTCAGCACTCCGCACAGTGCCGACAGCACCACTACCCAACCGATGCCACCAAAGATTCCGTAGAGCACCACCCCCAGCACACAGAGCAATGCCCGGTAGACCTGACTGATATGCAGGATCTTAATAGGCGGGTACTTGTCGCACAGCGCGCCGCACAGCGGGAACGCGAGAAATCGCGGCAGCGATTCGACGAAAAACGCTAGCCCTGCCCATGAAGCGCTATTGGTGGTCTGGAACACCACCAGCGGCACAATAAACAACAGGATCTGATCCGCCAGCCTCGATAGAAAGAGCGAGATAAAAAAGGCGAGGTAATCCTTACGCATAGGGAACTCCTTTGTGTAAGCGACGTGGCATAGCGGTCTGAAGAAACATCAGTATGAGTTTACAAGGTGTCTAGATAATCCGGCGCGATGCAAACGCCTGGTCAGTGCTGATGCAATCAGGTGCTCAGATACGGTGCAATTTCCCACCCGCATTTTGCTCCGCGCTATACCCCCACATCCCCATTTCATGCGATCTTCTCGGCATTCACCCTGGAGTCGCCTGGATGCCCTCATTTATCGCTGATCACCCCATGTTGTGCGCCCTGGCGCTGATCTTTATCGACATCGGCGTGTGGCGCTTGATTTCCGCTGAGCTGGCCAATTGGAAGCTGGCGGCGCGGTTGGTGATTTTTGCGGTGTTCAGCGCCGTGTTGTTCAACGACGGCATGAACCCGATGCTCGTCGCGCCGTATGCCGACAACACCGCGCTGCACCTGGCCGCCACCGCGTTGCAGATCGGTTGGTGGCTGTTCGCGGCGCGGACCCTGACGGTGTTGCTCGGCGCGGTGATGATGCAGCGCGTGGGCCACACCGGTCGGCTGTTGCAGGACCTGCTGGGCGCGGTGATTTTCCTGATTGCGATCATCGCCGCCATGGCCTACGTGCTCGACCTGCCGGTCAAGGGCGTGCTCGCCACCTCCGGTGCGGTGGCGATCATCGTCGGCCTGGCGCTGCAAAGCACCCTCAGCGATGTGTTTTCCGGGATCGTGCTCAACACCACCAAGCCGTACCAGCTCGATGACTGGATTTCCATCGACGGCACCGAGGGGCGCGTCACCGATATCGATTGGCGCGCTACGCGGTTGCAGACCTCCCAGGGCAGCATGGCGGTGATCCCCAATTCGTTGGCGGCCAAGGCCAAGATCGTCAACTTTTCGCGCCCGGCGGATATGTTCGGCCTGTCGGTCTGCCTGCAAGTCAGCCCCCACGCCCGCCCGCAGACGGTGATCGAGGCGCTGGAGCGGGCGATGCAAGGGTGCCGGCCGCTGCTGGCCAAACCGGCGCCGAGCGTGGCGTTCAAAACCTCGGCCAGCGACGGCGTGGAGTATGAAATCAGCGGCTTTGTGCCGTCGATGCCGCTCAAGCGCGAAGTGCGCAACCAGCTGTACGACCTGGCTTTCCGGCACTTGCAGGCGGCGGGCGTCGGTTTGCTGTCTGCCACCGAAAGCAGCACGCCGCCGGCGCTGTCGGGGGCGCGGGCGTTGCTGGAGCGCTCGTCGATTTTCTCCACCTTGCGCCAGGAAGAGAAAGACACCTTCAGCCAGAACATGACCCTGCACAGCTACCGTGCCGGCGCGGTGATCCTGCCGGCGGGGGAGGTCAGCGATCATTTGTTTATCGTCGAATCCGGCGTGGTCTCGGTGATGCTGGACAAGGCTGGGCACATGTTCGAAGCCGGGCGCATGGGGCCGGGGGAGGTGATCGGCGAGGCTGGGATCTTGTCCGACGAGGCCACGCTGGCGGACTTTCGCGCCAAGACCTTCTGCACCCTCTATCGCATCGAGAAGGAATACCTCAAGCCGTGCCTGGATGCGCGGCATGACATCGGCGAAGCGATGAAAGCGCTGCTGGATTTCCGCATACATGCGGCGCAGACCCTGACCCAGGAAGCACCGGTGGTGCCGGTGAAGAAGGGGTTCCTGCAGTGGTTGCGCAAGCGCCGGCTGTAGTGCGATCAGGGTGCCGGGGCGAGGCGGCAACGCTCGTCGAAATCCTCGGCCAACTGCGCCAGCGTCACATCCCCCAGCCGCGCCAGTAACAGTGCCTGGGCCTGGTCGAACGCGTCGCTCAGTGCCGCGTTCACTGCCTGTTCCACCAGGCATTGCGGGTGGTCGGTGGACAGGCCGATGGCAAATATCGACGGCGTACCCAAGGCATTGTGGATATCCAGCAAGGTGATTTCACTCAAGGGTTTGCCCAGGGTCCAGCCGCCCTGATGACCTTTTTCCGAGCGGACATAGCCTTTTTCCTTGAGCAGCCCCAGTGTGCGCCGCACCACCACCGGGTTGGTGCCGAGCATCTGCGCGATGGTCTCCGAGGTGGCGCGCGCTTCATGGCGGTCCATATGGATCAGCACGTGCAGCATGCGCGAGAGGCGGGTGTCGTTTCTCATCAAAAAACCTCAAGTCGATTCGGTCGAAAGTATCCTTCGTAACCCAAAAAGTTGCGAGACACTTGACGTGCTATTTTTACGTAACTTATGGTGTGTCGTGAAAGCGCGCGGATAACCGCGCGCACCTGACAAGGGGCACTTTCATGATGCATGACGTCATTATCGTGGGCGGCAGCTATGCCGGCTTGTCCGCCGGCCTGCAATTGGCGCGGGCGCGACGCAAGGTTCTGGTGATCGACGCGGGGCAGCGGCGCAATCGGTTTGCCGCCACCGCCCATGGCTTTTTCGGCCAGGACGGCCAGGCGCCGGACGTCATTGCCGCCGAAGGTCGCAGCCAACTGATGGAGTATCCGAGCGTCACCTGGGTGCAGGACAGCGTATTACAGGCGGCTACGGCACCGGGCGGCTTCAGGGTGCACACGCAATACAACGGCGGATTCGAGGGGCGACGCCTGATCCTCGCCACCGGGGTGGTGGATGAATTGCCCGCCCTCGAAGGCTTGGCGGAACGCTGGGGCAAGCACGTGTTTCATTGCCCTTACTGCCACGGCTATGAGCTGGATCAAGGCCGCATCGGTGTGTTGGCCACCTCGCCGCTGGCGATGCACCATGCGCTGATGTTGCCGGACTGGGGCACCACCACCTTGTTCACCAACGGCGTGTTCACCCCGGATGCCGAGCAACAGGCGCAGTTGGATCGGCGCGGGGTCCGCGTGGAGCGCACGGCGGTGACCCGGATCAGCGGTGAGCGCGTGGCTCTGGAACTGGCCGATGGCCGCGTGATTCAGCTGGACGGCGTATTCACGATGTCCCGCACTCGCCTCAGCCCCTTGGCCGAGCAGTTGGGCTGTGTGCTGGCCGACGGCCCCACCGGCCCGTACCTGCACACCAACGAAACCCGCCAGACCTCCGTGGCTGGCGTGTTTGCCGGTGGCGATGCGTCCCTTGCCGCCGGTTCCGTGGCGCTGGCGGTGGCCGAGGGCGTGCGCGCCGGGGTGGGCGCGCACGTTTCGTTGATCCACGGTTGAGGCTGGCCGGGATCGGCGCTCAGCGCACCAGGCACGGGCGCTTGTTATCGAAACTCCAACCGGGGATCAGAAACTGCATGGCCACGCTGTCATTGCGCGCACCCAGGCCCATGCCTTTGTAGCGTTCGTGAGCCTGGGCCACCGCGTCCATGTCGATCTCGACACCCAGTCCCGGCTTGGTAGGCACCTGGATGTGACCGTCGACAATCTGCAACGGCGCCTTGGTCAGGCGCTGGCCGTCCTGCCAGATCCAGTGAGTGTCGATCGCGGTGATGTCGCCCGGTGCGGCGGCGGCCACCTGGGTGAACATCGCCAGGGAAATATCGAAGTGATTGTTGGAATGCGAGCCCCAGGTCAGGCCCCATTCATGGCACATCTGCGCCACGCGCACCGAGCCTTGCATCGTCCAGAAGTGCGGGTCGGCGAGGGGAATGTCCACCGATTGCAACTGGATCGCGTGGCCCATTTCGCGCCAGTCGGTGGCGATCATATTGGTGGCG
This sequence comes from Pseudomonas sp. Y39-6, assembly GCF_023651955.1. Taxonomy (NCBI): domain Bacteria; kingdom Pseudomonadati; phylum Pseudomonadota; class Gammaproteobacteria; order Pseudomonadales; family Pseudomonadaceae; genus Pseudomonas; species Pseudomonas sp. Y39-6. The sequence continues at coordinate 2,868,209 of NZ_CP069594.1, forward strand.
GTGGGCAGGCCGGTGGCGCGGCGGAATTCAGCCATGACTTCGCGGCCCGAATAGCCGTTTTCCGCGCCGCACGGGTCTTCGGCGTAGGCCAATACGTGATGCTGGTCGCGGCACAGGGCGATGGCTTCCTTGAGTGACCAGGCGCCGTTCGGGTCCAGGGTGATGCGTGCGTCGGGGAAGCGCTCGGCGAGGGCCGTGACCGCTTCGATTTCTTCGGCGCCGCGCAACACGCCGCCCTTGAGCTTGAAGTCGTTGAAGCCGTACTTGGCCTGGGCGGCTTCGGCCAGGCGCACGATGGCGGCCGGCGTCAGGGCCGGTTCATGGCGCAGGCGGCACCAATTGTCGCCATCGGCTTCGCTGCGATAGGCCAGGTCGGTCTGCTGGCGGTCGCCGATGTAGAACAGGTAGCCGAGCATCTTCACCGCGTCGCGCTGCTGGCCTTCGCCGAGCAGGGCGGCCACCGGCACTTCAAGGAACTGGCCGAGCAGATCGAGCAGCGCCGCTTCCATCGCGGTGACGGCGTGGATGGTGATGCGCAGGTCGAACGTCTGCAGGCCGCGGCCGCCGCTGTCGCGGGCGGCAAAGGTGCGGCGCATGGCATTGAGAATGCTCTGGTACGCGCCGATCGGCTTGCCGATCACCAGGCTGCGCGCGTCTTCCAGGGTTTCGCGGATGCGTTCGCCGCCCGGTACTTCGCCCACGCCGATGTGCCCGGCGCTGTCCTTGAGAATCACGATATTGCGCGTGAAAAACGGCCCGTGGGCGCCGCTGAGGTTGAGCAGCATGCTGTCGTGGCCGGCCACCGGGATCACTTGCAGGTGGGTGACGATGGGGGCATGGCTGGCGTGGTGCTGGTGTTCTGTATTCATCAAAACGCTTCCTTATTTGCTCAAGACGGGGGCGGGGTGCAGCACGCTCGGGCTCTGGGCGCCGGGCCGGGTCTTGGCGAAGAACACCAGGATGGCCGCGAGGATCGAGGTGCCGGCCAGCCCATACAAACCACCCTGGATCGACCCGGTGGTCTGCTCCAGAAAGCCGAAGGTGGTGGGCGCGACAAACCCGCCGAGGTTGCCGATGGAGTTGATCAGCGCGATCACCGCCGCGGCGATGCGCGCATCGAGGTAGCCCTGGGGGATCGGCCAGAACAGCGACGATGCCGACTTGAACCCGATCGCCGCAAAACAGATGGCGACAAAGGCAAAGATCGGCCCGCCGGTGGTGGAGAAAAACATTCCCGCCGCGGCAATCAACAGCGCCGTGGCCACCCACGCCTGTTGGTGCTTGTACTTGCCGGCCAGGGCCGCGAACGAATACATGGCGATGATCGAAATCAGCCAGGGAATGGAATTGTAGAAACCCACCTGGATGTCACTCAGGTCGCCCATCTTCTTGATGATGCTCGGCAGCCAGAACGTGGCGGCGTAGATGGTCAGTTGGATGCAGAAATACAGGGCGCAGAACAGCATGATCTGGCGGTCCTTGAGCAGTGTGCCCAGGCTCGGCTTGACCGTCGTGGCGGCGTCACGCTCGCGTTGTTCGCGTTCGATCTCGCCCACCAGCGCGTCCTGTTCGGCGCGGCTGAGCCACTTGGCGTCATGGGGTTTGGAGTCGAGCCAGAACCACACGAAAAAGCACAACAGCACCGAGGCCATGCCTTCGATGATGTACATCCATTGCCAGCCGTGCAGGCCCAGCCCGCTGATTTGCAGCAGCACGCCGGACAGCGGGCCGGAGATCAGCGAGGCCAGGGCCGAGCCGCTGAGGAAGATCGCAATCGCCTTGCCGCGCTCCACCCCGGGCAGCCAGCGGGTGAAGTAGTAGATCACCCCCGGAAAGAACCCGGCCTCGGCCACGCCCAGCAGAAAACGCAGGATATAGAAGTGGGTTTCGTTCTGGATAAAGGCCATCAGCGTCGCGGTGATGCCCCAGGTGAACATGATGCGGGTCAGCCAGATACGCGCGCCGACTTTTTGCAGCAGCAGGTTGGAGGGCACTTCGAACAACGCATAACCGATGAAGAACAAGCCGGCGCCGAAACCGTAAGCGGCCGCGCCGATGCCCAGGTCGTGTTCCATGTGGGTGCGGACAAAGCCGATGTTGACGCGGTCGATGTAGTTGACGATGAACATGATCACGAACAGTGGCAGCACATGCTGCTTCACTTTCTTGATCGCGCGGGCCAGGACGGGGTCGAGGGCAGGCGCAGCTGTCGCAGGGTTGGAAGAGGTCACGGGGTAGAACTCCCACGGATTATTGTTGTGCGGGGATGGGTTCAGGGCTGCCGGGGGTGCCTGGCAACTTGATAGACATCATACAACTGCTTTTTTCCGCGTCGCAACGTAAATTTTGGCTGTACGAGCACGCGACAGGGCTGGCAATCCTGTTTTACAGGCGTCATAGCGCATGAAATCAATCGCGCCGATACAATCGCAGGCAAATCGGCTCCCGTGAAAACGCGGCGCAGTTGTGGCGGAATTTGTTTGTTGTCATACAAGTAGGTGGTGCAAGGGGATGTTAGTATTGACTGCGCCCAACCGATGGAATGACCGATGCACAACGACACCCCCCGCAAGCGCTCCCAGGGCCTGGCCCATGACATCGTGACCACGCTGACCCAGCGCATTCTCCTCGGCCAAATGGCGCCGGGCGAGAAGCTGCCTTCCGAGTCGGCCATTGTCGGCGAGTACGGTGTCAGTCGCACGGTGGTGCGTGAGGCGCTGTCGAAGTTACAGGCGGCAGGGCTGGTGGAAACCCGGCACGGGGTGGGCACCTTTGTGCTGGCGCGGGACCAGCGCCAGGGCCTGCACCTGAACCACGACACTGCCGTCAGCGTGCGCGGCATCCTCGAGTTGCGCCTGGGCCTGGAAACCCAGGCCGCCGCCCTGGCCGCGCTGCGCCGCAGCGAGGTGCAGTTGCAGCACATGCGCGAGGCCCTCGACGACTACCAGGCCTCGCTGGCCAACAACGACAGCAGCGTCGAACCCGACGTGCGCTTCCATCAGTTGATTGCCCAGGCCACCGGCAACACCTACTTCACCGATGTGATCCAGCACCTGGGCAACTCGGTGATCCCGCGCACGCGCATCAACGCCGAAGAGCGCGGCGATACCGACCTGATGAAACTCGGCCAGTTGGCCAACCTGGAACACGAGGCGATCCTCAACGCCATCCGTCGCCAGGACCCCGACGCCGCCCGCGCCGCGATGTTGTTGCACCTGAGCAACAGCCTGGAACGCATGACCGGCGAGTAGCAGGGGCATTTTCTTCAATACCCGGCTCGCCGGGGTGTTTACCGTGGCCCCTGTTCATCACCACAACAGGGAACCGCAATGAGCTTGATCCTTTCCATGGCCGCCTTCGCGTTGGCCACCTCCATCACACCGGGCCCGGTGAATGTGGTCGCTCTCAGTTCGGGCGCGCGCTTCGGTTTTGTCGCCAGCCAGAAACACGTGTTCGGTGCCGCCACCGGCTTCACGCTGTTGCTGGTGCTGATCGGCCTGGGGCTGCATGAAGTGCTGCTGCGCTGGCCCATTCTGACCCAGTTGATCCAGTGGGGCGGGGTCGCCTTCCTGCTGTACATGGCCTGGAAACTTGCGGTGGACGATGGCCGGCTGGACGCCGAAGGCACCGCAACGGCGCCGTCGATGCTCTACGGCGCGATCATGCAATGGCTGAACCCCAAAGCCTGGCTGGCCTGCGTGGCGGGCATGGGGTTGTTTGTCGCGGATGGTGACGCCCGGCAAGTGTGGCTGTTTGCGGCGCTTTACCTGGTGATCTGCTACCTGTCGGTAGCCTGCTGGGCCTACGCTGGCACGTTTTTGCGCCGTTACCTCGGCAACGCGCAGGGCGTGCGGGTGTTCAACCGTTCGATGGCCGCGTTGCTGGTGGCCAGTGTGGGTTATTTGCTGATGGCTTGAGCAAGTCGCGGTACTGCCCCGGCGTGGCGGCGAAGTGCAGCTTGAAGGTGCGCTGGAAGTGCGCCTGGTCGGCAAAGCCGGCGGCCAGGGCGACGTCGGCGATCAGTTCGCCGTTGCGCAATTGGGTGCGGGCGAACTGGATGCGCCGGTTCACCAGAAACGCATGGGGCGTCAAGCCGTAATACTGCTTGAAGGCGCGGATCAGATAAGACGGCGACAGCTCGGCCGCCAGGCAGATGTCTTCGAGTTTCAAGGCCTGGGTGCAGTGTTCGCGGATGTATTCGGCGGCGCGTTCCAGCTTGTGATTGACCTCCCGCACCGGCGTGTTCGAAGGGTTCAGGCGCTGCTGCACCTCGCTGAAATAACTCACCAGCAGGCTCTGTTTTTGCAGGAGTTCGGCGTGCTCATCCAACAGCATCCGGTACAGCTCGATCAGGCCGTTGTACAGCACCGGGTCGCGGGTATAGGGCGTATTGAACGGTCGATAACCCTGGTCGGTGCTGAAGCCCAACTGGTATTGCAGGTCCGTCAGCCAGGGCGTGTCGAGGTAGAGCATGTGATACGACCAGGGTTGGTCGTGGATCGGGTTGCACGCATGCACATCGCCGGGGTTCATCAGCACCACCGTGCCGGCGCTGATCTGGAAGGTGTCCGCGCCGTAGTGGTAATAGCTGCGCCCGGTGGTGATCGCGCCGATGGAGAAATGCTCGTGGGCGTGGCGGGTGTAGGTGACCTTGCGCCCATCGGCGATGGTCCGCGCTTCGATGAACGGCAAGCGCTCGTCGCGCCAGAAGCGCGGCGCTTGCGCGGGGTGAGTGGCGGTGTTCAGCGACATGGCGGCGGCTCCATCCCTCGGGAGATCGAGGGAGGATCATTGCACAGACTGCCGGGGCCGTCAGCCTAGAAGTCCCATTTAGTCGCCAGTTGCAGGCTGCGCGGTTCGCCGTAGAACCCGGTGCCGAAGTTGCCCAGGCCCGTGTAGTACTTTTTATCGAACAGGTTCTTCACGTTCAGCGTGGTGCTCAGGTGCTCGTTGAAGCGGTAGCGGGCCATCAGGTCGACCAGGTAGTAACTGTCCTGGGTGATGCGTGCGTTCTGGCCGAAGTTGAGCGTGTCGTTCGGGTCGGGTTGGAACACGTTGCCGAAGAACTCGCTCTGCCAATTCACGCCGCCGCCCACGGTGACATGCTCCAGCGCGCCGGGCAGGCGATAGCTACTGAACAGGCGCACCACCTGCTGCGGCGTGGTGGTTTGCAGCACCGAGCTGTACACATAACCGTTGTTGGCATCGCGGGTGTGCTGGTAGGTGTAGCCGGCCGAGATGTTCCAGCCGTCCAGCACTTCACCCGACAGTTGCGCCTCGAAGCCCTTGGTGGTGGCGCCGGCAATCGGGCGGTACACCGAATCGGTCTCGAAGCCCGACACGTACTCGGCGACATTGTCCTGCTCGATGCGGAACGCGGCAAAACTGGCATTCAGGCGGCCGTCGTAGAACGCTGCCTTGAGCCCGGCTTCATAGGTGGCGCCTTCGATCGGGTCGAGCAGTTTGCGGTCGGCGTCCTTGCTGCTTTGCGGGCGGTAGATCTGGGTGTAGCTGGTGTACACCGACCAGGTGTCGTTGAGGTCGTAGACGATCCCGGCATACGGCGTGACCACGCCGCTCTGGCGGTAGGTGGTGCGGTTGTCGGCCTTGGTCGGGTCATAGAAATCGGTGGTGTCGGTGCCGCTGAACGTGCTGACGCGCGTGCCGAGGATCACTGACAAATCGTCCGTGGGTTTCAAGCGCGTGGCCAGGTAGGCGCCGGTCTGGCGTTGCACGATATCGTTCTGGCCGCTGCGCGGGATATCCGGTTTGGCGTACTCGCCGTGCCAGTCGAAAATGCTGCCGCCCACGGCGGGGTAAATCGAACCGTAGACCGGCACGTCCTGCTTCGAGCGGGTGGCCATAAAGCCCATGATCAGCTCGTGCTCGCGGCCAAACAGGTTGAACGGCCCGCTGAGATTGACGTCCAGGGTGTTCTGTAACTGGTCGCCCTTGTACTTGCCCATGAACATGTACATGCCGTCGCCGCTGACCGGGTCCGGGTTGCCGCCGCTGGCGGAGGCGAGCAGGGTGTCGTGCTGACTGCGCTTGCGGTCGAGGCTGACCTTGAGCGACCAGTCGTTCGCCAACTGCTGTTGCACCGAGGCGAACAGCGTCTGGTTCTGGAAGTCGCGGCGGCTCCAGTCGGCCGCCGGGTTGAACGAGCGCGAGAAGTGCGTGCGCGAGCCGTCGCTGAAGAACATCGGGAAACCGGTCCAGCTGGCGCCACGGGAGCGGGTGTCTTGCTGGTCGATACCGAAGGTCAGCAGGGTGTCGGGCGTAAGGTCCGCTTCAAGGATGCCGTAGCCGATGTCCTTGGTGTGCTGGTAGTGATCGAGATACGACTGGCGGTCCTGATACACGCCGACAAAGCGTCCGCGCAGATTGCCCGACTCGGTCAAGGGGCCGGAAATATCGCCTTCGGTGCGGTAGTTGTCCCAGGAGCCGAACGTCTGGGTGACCGAGGCCTTGAATTCCCGCGTGGGCTTTTTGCGGATCAGGTTGACCGTGGCCGACGGGTCGCCGGAACCGCTGAGCAGGCCGGCCGAGCCCTTGATGATTTCCAGGTGGTCGTACACTGCCATGTCGGTGCTGGTGGTGCCGTAGTCGTACACGCCGTCATAGGTGGCGTTGACGCCGTCGTACTGGAAATTGGTGATCGGCAGGCCACGGCTGGAGAACTCCCAGCGTTCGCTGTCGTAGTTCTGCACGCTCACGCCGGGGGCGCGGCGCAGGGTGTCGGCGATGCTGTTGGAGCCCTGGTCGTCCATCTGCTGGCGGGTGATCACCGTGACCGACTGCGGGGTGTCGCGCATCGACAGCGGCAGGCCGGTGGCCGAGGCCATGACACCGGTAGTGTAGGCGTGGGTGTCTTCGGTGATAGCGCCCAGGCCCTGGCCGGAAATCGTCGTGGCGCCCAGCTCCAGCGCGCCGCTGTGGGCGGGGATCAGCTCCAGCACGTAACCGTTGTTGCCTTGGGGCAGCGCCTGCAAACCGCTGCCCTGCAACAGGCGCTGCAAACCGCTGGTCGGGGTGTAGCTGCCGTTCAGGCCGGGGCTGGTTTTACCGGCGGCGAGGCTGTTATGGCCGGCGATGAACATTCCGGACTGTTCGGCGAAGCTGTTCAGCACGGCGACCAGGGCACCGCCCGCGATGCGATAACTGCGCGCGGCTTCCTGGGTCGAGGTCGGCTCGGCGGCGTACAGCGTCGGCGCGCCGAGGCAAAGCAGGGAGGTGGCCAGCGCCAGTGGGCGCAGCGCGAAGCGAGCAGGTTGCGGCATGGAGGTGTCCCTTGGGATCAAGTCGATCGGCGAGTTGAAAGCGTCTGCAGGGTTAACCGAACGAGTGTCGAAAAAGGGAACTGGCGGGTGAAGTTTTTTACTGCGGCCCCACGCTGACCCACCACGGCATCGGCCGCTCGACCCGAATCGGCAGCGCGGCTTGCAGCAGGTGCAGGGCCTGGTCGCTGTCCTTGAGCGGGAACGAACCCATCACCGGCAACTGCGCCACGGCCGGGTCGCAGCCCAGGTGGCCGGGGCTATAGCGGTTGAGTTCGGCGATCAACTCGCCGAGCGGCAGGTTGTCCGCCAGCAGCACGCCACGGCTCCAGGCTTCACGGGCCGGGGAGGCGACGCTGGCGGTGTTGAAGTGGTTGCGGGTAAACGTCAGCTGTTGGCCGGTGTCGACAATCCGTGGGTGCGGGTTGAGCGTACTGACCCGCACCCGGCCCTCGAACACCGTGAGCTGGGTATGTTCATCGCCTTGCACCACGCTGAAGCGCGTGCCCAGCGCCTGCAGCCGGCCTTGTTCGGTGTCCACCAGGAACGGACGGTTGGGGTCCTTGGCGGTGTCGATCAACACTTCGCCAAAACGCAGGCGCAGCAAGCGTTGCGCGGCATCGAAGCGCACATCCAGCGCGCTCTGTGTGTTCAGCCACACGTGGCTGCCATCGGTCAGCAGCGCGTCGCGGGTCTCGCCGTTGGCGGTCGCATAGTCGGCACTCCAGCCGCTTGCCAGGCGGGGCAGGGGGCTGTGGCGCCAGGTGCCCCAGGCCAGTGTCGAGCCGACACCCAGCACCAGCAGGGTCTTGAGCGTCTGGCGCCGCGAGCTGCGCAAGGCCCGGCTGGCGCCATGGGGTTGCTCCAGCAACGGCGCAAAACGCTGGCTGACGCGCTGCACGTACTGCCAGGCCGCCAGGTGCTCGGGGCTTTGCGCAACCCAGGTTTGCCAGCGCAACTGTTCGAGCGCACCGCCTGGGGCCTGCAGGCGCACGTACCAGTGCGCAGCCTGCTCCAGGCTGGCGTGGCTGAGCTGGCCGGGGCGGCTCATTGCACCAGCATCCCGTCGAGTTCGGCTTCCAGAATCGCGCAGTGCAGCAGGGCCTGGGCCATGTACTTCTTGACCATGCGCTCGCACACGCCGAGCTGTACGGCGATCTGCTTGTAGGGCAGGCCGTGCAAGTGCGCGAGTAAAAAGGCCTCGCTGACCTTCTTCGGCAGGCGCGCGAGCATCGTGTCCACTTCGTAGAGGGTTTCGACGATGATCGCCCGCTGCTCCGGCGACGGCTGCTGCGCTTCCGGGCGCTCGGCCAGGGTTTGCAGCCAGGCGCGTTCCAGTTGGCGGCGGCGCCAGTGGTCGATGCACAGGCCACGGGCGATGGTGGCCAGGTAGGAGCGTTGGCCGACGTGATCGGTTTCGGCCAACGGGCGGCCGAGGATGCGGATAAACGTGTCGTGGGCCAGGTCGGCGGCATCCCAGCGGTCGTTCAGGCGCCGCCGCAGCAGGCCGAGCAGCCAGCTGTGGTGGGTGCCATAGAGGTGGGTGAAGGAGGTCGACACACTGTCCATCCAGCGCAAAGGCTTTGGCGTAAATAAGAATTGGTCGCGATTAAACCAAAGCGTCGGGTTGTGCGCAAATGATATTGGTTTGCTTTTGGGAGGCTGTATCGATGGATTGAAGAAATCAGCTCGGGCATCAAGAACCTGGATATCCAGGCCATCATCTATTCACCCGTCGGTACCGGCACGTTGATCTCCAACGAGTGAACGCCTGAATCTCACAGCTGTTTCGACAGAAACACCCGGCTGTTGCCCTCGGGTTCACAGGCGATTTCGCCAAACCGCACCCAGCCGTTCTTCTCATAGAACCCCGGTGCCTGGAAGCTGATGGTGTAGAGCACGGCATTGCGACAACCGCGGCGTCGGGCTTCGTCTTCGAAGGCGCGCAGCAATCGGCTACCGATGCCGGAACCGCGCAGGGTCTCGGGCAAGTGGAAGAGGTCGAGGAAGGCCATGCCGAATGCGCTCCGGCCGGTGATGCCGCCGAGCACCTGCTGGGTGTGCGGGTCTTTGACCAGCACGCTCAGCGGGCGCCGGTCATGGTAGCCGGTGGCTTGTTCGTTGAACGCCGCCAGGCCGTTGCCGAGGATGCGTTCGGCGTCGGGGTTGGGCTGGTCGCTGATTTCAATGAGAGGAGGCTGCATCGCGCTGGATTCCTTGTGGCCCGTTGTCCGACAAGCGTCTAGACAGTTCTTTATACGATTGAGTGTGGGCGTGATCAGGGTTTTTCGACCAATAAAGCGCGTACCTCCTCTTCCTGCAACTGCTTTTCCCTGGCTTCCTGGCGCGCCTGCTCCTCGGCGCGTTGCTTGGCCTCCCGGCGGAACTGGTCGACGGATAAGTTTCGGAGGTGCTCGATGTCCTGCGCAGTGGCACCGAATGCAACCGGCACCATGGCCATCAACGGGGCTGCGATCAAAGAGGAGGTCAACAAGCGGCTGATACGTGCCCTGGACATCAAAGCAGTCCGAGTCAATTCGTGGTGCCTTGTTGGGCGCTGTAACAGGGATAAGTTCCCAGGGTGGCTATTAAAAGGCCATTACCATCTCGTGCCACGCCATCCCTCCATGGTCCGACGCCGACGGCTGCACGTAGCGGTAGCCCAGGCGTGTGTACAGCGCCACATGGCGGTCCTTGCACATCAAGTGAATCGTCTGCTTGCCCAGCGCGCGCATGCGCTGCACAAACTCGCGCATCAACGCGGTGGAATAGCCCTTGCCCTGGTGCGCCGGGGCGACCACCACCGACATGATCACCACATTCGGCGCCTCGGCCGCATGGCCGACCAACTCCTTGAACGCCTCATCCGACATCACCACCTTGTGGGCGCAGCCGCTGTTGATGAAGCCCACCACCTCGCCATCTGCCTCCAGGATCAAAAAGCCTTGCGGGTATTGGGCAATGCGCGTGGCGATCTTTTCCAGGGTCGCGGCTTCGTCGCCTTCGTAGGCAGTGGTTTCGATGTCGAAGCAATGGGCGGCGTCGCTGGGGAGGGCGTTGCGAAAGGAGAGGGCGGGCATGCGGTTTCCTCGGAGGGTAAGCGAAAGGCCACATGATAGCGGGGTGTCAATAGCGCCGCCATTGTGGCCTCTGGGTCGACGAGGATGTTCGGCCAGCGTGGTTTAACGGGGCCAAGTGACGGGGCTTGATGACCGACCCACTTCTGGAGGCCGGACTCGGTCAACGGTGGGAGCTGTCGAGCCCCAGCGAGGCTGCGATGGCGGCGGGACAAACGCCATCAAATCCACTTCACTCGCCAACTTCCAGTTCACCAGAAACCAGAAAACCCGCCAAAGCGGGTTTCTTCAGCACTTACATCACGTCAACTCACCGCAGGCGAATCAAACCCACGCCGCTCCATCACCGTAAACACATCCGCCACATCCTGGACCATGATCCGGGCGGTGTTGGCGACGGTATTGATGTCGTGCTCGGCATAGTCGGACACTTTGGAACAGGCCATCAGGTGCAGGTAGGCGAGCGCGGCATTGAGGCGCTCGCTGGCGCAGGCGTGCAACTCGCTGAGCGGGGCGTCGCTGTCGATCAGCAGGACCGGGTAGTCGGTTGCGGTTTGGGACATGGGGGTGAAGCGGCGGGGCGGATTTTGATTGGTCATGAGGTTCGATTCTATTTGGGTAAAAAGAATCACCACCTTGCTGCTGCGAAACAGATTGGGTGGCAACTGTGCGCGGGTTCGCAGACCAGGAAGAATCACCCCCGGCAGACCCGAAGGTCTCCCACGCACAGCCGCCATAAACGAGGCGCAGACGGACACCGCCTGAGGGTCTGATGACTGTGCAGGTTGATTCTATTGTGTAGGGCTGCGAAACCCTGTCGCCGACCAATGCCAGCGACGGGGCGAACTATAAGGTGCGGTTAATCGAGGCGCAACCGACAGGCTGTTTCAAACTCCACCCACCAGCGTCCCCTCCGCCATCCGCCGCTTATACGCACTGTCCCGACTCGCCAACCAGAAATACAACGGCGACGTCACCACCAACCCCACCACCCACGACAAATCCGCGCCGTTGATGTGCTGCGAAATCGGCCCCACGTACAGCGGTGTGTTCATGAACGGAATCTGCACCGCGATCCCCACCGCATAGGCCAGCAGCGCCTGGGGGTTGTAGCGCCCGTAGATCCCGCCGTCCACGCGGAAGATCGATGCAATGTCGTACTTGCCTTTATGGATCGCGTAGAAGTCGATCAGGTTGATCGCCGTCCACGGCACCAGTACCACCAGCAGCACCAGGACCATGTCGACGAAGTGGCCGATAAAGTCTTTCGAGGCGAATACCGCGGCCACCGAACAGGCCGCGAGTACGATGATCGAGATCACGGCGCGGCTTTTTGCGGTGGGGATCCAGCGGTAGGCGAAGGTCTGCACCAGGGTGATGATCGACAGCACCGCGCCGTACAGATTGAGGGCGTTGTGGCTGATCACGCTGAGCAAGAACAGCACCAGCATCAACGGGCCGATGGCGCCGGTGGCGAGTTTGACCGCGTCCATGGTGTCCATGCCCACCGGGGTGGCGAGCACCGCGACGGCGCCGAAGATGAACGACAGGCTCGAACCCAGCGCCGAGCCCAGGTAGGTGGTCCAGAAGGTCGACGCGACGGGTACGTCGGCCGGCAGGTAGCGCGAATAGTCGGAGACGTAGGGCGCGAACGCGATCTGCCACAGCGCCGCCAGGGACACGGTGGCCAGCCAGCCGGAGAGGTTGAAGCTGCCGCGGGTCAGAAAGTCGCTGGTCTGTATATGGCTGAAGATGTAGCCGAAACCCAGCACGATCCCCGCGCCCAGCACCCAGGTGCCGATGCGGTTGAGTACGTGGATGAAGCGGTAGCCGATGATGCCGATGATCCCGGAACCGATGGCGCCGATCACGATGCCCACCGGCACGGGCACGCTGTCGACCACGCCGTGCAGGGATTTACCGGCCAGCACGATGTTGGAGGCGAAGAAGCCGATGTACATCACCCCGGCGATCACCACCACCAGCAACGCGCCGAGGGAGCCGAATTGTGCGCGGCTCTGGATCATTTGCGGGATGCCCATCTGCGGGCCCTGGGCCGAGTGCAATGCCATCAGCACGCCGCCGACCAGGTGGCCGACGAGGATGGCGACGATGCCCCAGATCAGGTTGAGGTGGAACAGTTGCACGCCCAGCGCACCCGTGACGATCGGCAACGGCGCGATGTTGCCGCCGAACCACAGGGTGAACAGGTCTCTTACCTTTCCGTGGCGATCTTCCGGGGGCACGTATCCAATCGTGTGTTTTTCGATAAGCGGGGCGCTGGATGTTGCAGTGGTAACCATGACGAGCTCCAAGGCAAGGTGAGTACGTTGACGTACTTCGCTGTACGCCGCTCAGCGGCGCTTTGTTGTTGGAGCGATCATCTGCAATGGGGGCGGGGAGGTAAATTAGTAAGTTTGTTGCTATAGACCTTAAAAAAAGTATCTCGCGTGGCCACGCGCTCCGGTATGTTGCCCGCTTGTGTCCTGGGGCGAAGTCCCACATTTGCGGAGGGCCCGATGGCTGCCTATAACCTGCGCCAGCTCAGATATTTCGTCACCACGGCCGAGTGCGGCAGCGTCGCCGAGGCGTCGCGCAAGCTGTATATCGCGCAACCGTCGGTGTCCACCGCGATCAAGCAACTGGAAGACAGCTTTGGCGTGCAGTTGTTTATCCGCCATCATGCCCAGGGCGTGTCGCTCACCCCCAGCGGCGCGCGCTTTTATCGCAAGGCGCTGGAGCTGCTGCGGGTGGCCCACGAGTTCGAGCAGAATGCCCTGGCCGACAATGACGTGGTGGCGGGGCAGATCGATATCGGCTGCTTCGAAACCGTCGCGCCGCTGTACCTGCCGCGTTTGATCGCCGGTTTCAAGGCGCGCTGGCCGGGGGTGGAAATCCGCATGCGCGATGGCGAGCAGCAGGAGTTGGTGCAGGCGCTGACGGCCGGCAGTATCGACGTGGCGATGCTGTTCGAGCATGACCTGGGCGCGACCATCGAGACCACGCCGTTGATGCCGCCGCAGCAGCCGTATGCGCTGTTGCCGGCCGATCACCGCTTTGCGCAGCAGGCCAAGGTGTCGCTCGCGGACCTGGTGCTGGAGCCGATGATCCTGCTGGATGTACTGCCGAGCCGCACGTACTTCGTGAGCATCTTTGAAGAGCGCGGCTTGACGCCGAACATCGTGTTCAGCTCGCCGTCGATCGAGATGGTGCGGGGCATGGTGGGGCGCGGGTTTGGCTTTTCGATCCTGGTGACCAGGCCGTTTACCGAGTACACCTATGACGGCCAGAAAGTCGTGTGCCTGCCGCTGGCGGAAACCGTCACCGGCTCGGGCTTGTCGGCCGTGTGGTTGCGCCGCGCACCGTTGACCAAGCCGGTGCAGTTGTTCGTCGATTACTGCCGCGAGGAGCTGGCGCGTTTGCTCGCCTGATCGGCGCGCTCAAGCCTGGGCCAACAACGCATCGGCCCGGCTGTCCTGGGTCACGCAGGCGTCAACTCTGATCGGCGCTGGGATTACTCCTCGGGCCCGACATTCCGGATGTTCAGTTGCTTCAACCGTGCGTCGAGTTGTGTGCCGAAGTTGTTGACCGCCTTCAAGTGCCCCGGGCTGTAAGTGTCATCCGGACGGTCCGGGCGGAAGTGGACGGACAGCGGCACCACGTTGCCCGGCGGGTTCAAGTTGTTATCGAGGTAGGGCCTGCCGTGGCTCGGGTTCAGATCCTTGATGCCGTTAGCTTCTGCCACGTCAAAAAAGGCATCTAGCGTGCGGTATGCATCCTCTTCTCTTACGGCCATGCGTATGCTTTCCCTGTCAGGTACACCCGCTTCGGGGCGCTGACGCAACTCTTCAGGCGGCGCAGCGTTGAGCGGGTTGTTCAACGGCGAGTGCGGTGGAATTCCTATCATGGTCAATACTCAAAGGCTGTTGAAGTGAAAACGGCTATTAGCCGTTTTCCTATGTGGGCCGCCTTCAAGTACGGTTCCATCAGCTGCGGGTAGCGATTGATGCAGGGTATGTCGCCGGCACAGCCGAGGGCCGTCAACGCAGCGCGTTCAGCATGCTGTGCAACATCTGATCGCACTGTGCCAACTGCGCCACACTCACAAACTCGTCCGGCTTATGCCCCTGGTCCATGCTGCCGGGCCCGCACACCACCGTGGGAATGCCCACCGCGTCGAACAACCCGCCCTCGGTGCCGAACGCTACCGTGCCGAACGCCCGCGAGCCGCAAAATGCCGCGATCAACTCGGCCGCCTCGCTCTGCTGATCGGTCATCAGCCCCGGATACGCCGACAGCTCGGTAAAGCGAATCGCACTCTGCGCGCTCACCGCCTGCATGCGCGGCAATACCTGCTGCTCGGCGTAGGCGCGCAATTCATCCGCCACCGCTTGGGGGGCCTGGCCCGGCAGCGCGCGGACCTCAAAATCAAACCGGCAGTCGGCGGGCACGATGTTCAGCGCCTTGCCCCCGCCAATCACCCCGGTTTGCACCGTACTGAACGGCGGATCAAAGCGCGCATCCTGCTTATCGCGCAGCCGTTGGCCGATGCGTCCCAGTTCGCCGATCAATTCGGCGGCATGCTCGATCGCATTCACGCCATGGGGCGCATACGCCGAATGACAGGCCGCGCCATGCACATCGCAGCGCATCGCCAGCTTGCCTTTATGGCCGAGCACCGGCTTGAGTTCGGTCGGTTCGCCGATGATGCACAGCATCGGCTTCACCGGCCGTTGCGCCAGCACGCTGAGCAACGAGCGCACGCCCAGGCAACCGACTTCCTCGTCGTAGGAGAGGGCGATATGCACCGGCCGGCGCAGCGTCGCCGCGACCAGCGCTGGCACCAGGGCCAGCACACAGGCGATGTAGCCCTTCATGTCCGCAGTGCCCCGGCCGAACAGCCGGCCGTCGCGTTCGGTCAGTTCAAACGGCGGCACGCTCCACGGTTGCCCATCCACCGGCACGACATCGGTATGCCCGGACAGCACAATCCCGGGCACCTCCACCGGGCCGATGCTGGCAAACAGGTTGGCCTTGGTGCGGGCCTCGTTGTAGATCAGCTCGCTGGCCACGCCGTGACTCGCCAGGTAATCGCGCACAAAGGCGATCAACTGCAGGTTGGACTCGCGGCTGGTGGTATCGAACCCCACCAGCGTCTGCAGCAATGCGCGGCTGCGGCTCATCGCTCGTCCCCGGCGACGCCATAGCCGGGCGCGTGGTCGGGGGCCAGGGCGCGGTCGATGTAGGCCTGCACTTGTGGGCGATAGGCGTCCCACAGCGTGTGCAGTTGGCCGATCGGGTTGGCGTCGGCCCAATCCACCCGCAGGTCGATGATCGGCCAGGTCAGTTCGCCCACCACCTGCAACGCGGCCGAATGCACCGGGCCGGCTTCGCCACCGGCGGCGATGGCGGCATGCATCGCGGCCAAGAGTCGCTCGGCCAGTTGGCCTTCGCCTTGCTCGAAGGCCTGGACCATCGCCTCGATCACTGCGCGGTCGGCGAGCATATTGCCGGCCGCGACGCACTGTTCGCCCGACACCGCGTGGTGCTTGCCGAGGGTTTGGCTGCCGCTGAAATGCACGCTGCGGCCCAGGTGATCGATCGCGGTCAGTTGGCGGTATTGGCTGTAGCCGTTGCGGGTCAGCGCCTCATCGATGGCGGCGGCGGGGGCCAGGCCTTGTTCCAGCAGGTCGAGCACGTCCGGGCCGAGGGCCGGCAGCGTGATGTTCTGGGTCGCGACCGCACCGACACCCGGCCGCAGCCAGGGGCAGCGTGCGCCGACGGCGATGCTCGAAGAGCTGATGGCGATACCCAGTTGGCCGGTGTCGGCGCAACGGCCGACGATTGAAAAGGTCATGTACGGCTCCTTACTCGGGAATCACGGCGATCACATCGATTTCCATCAGCCACTGCGGCTGGCCCAGGGCCGATACCACCAGCCCGGTGGAAATCGGGAACACGCCCTTGAGCCATTTGCCGACTTCCTGGTACACCGGCTCGCGGTAGCGCGGGTCGATCAGGTAGGTGGTGGTCTTGACGATATGGCTGAGGTCGCTGCCGGCTTCTTCCAGCAGTTGCTTGACGTTGCGCATGGCCTGCTCGGCCTGGGCACGCGGGTCGCCGAGGCCGACCAGGTTGCCGTCGAAATCGCTGCCGACCTGGCCGCGCACATACACGGTGTTGCCGGCGCGCACGGCCTGGCACAGGTCATTGTCCAGGCTCTGGTTGGGGTAGGTTTGTTTAGTGTTGAACATGCGGATGCGCGTGTGGGTAGGCATCAAAAAACTCCGGGAAAAATGATCAGGCGCTGACAGGAGACGGGCGCACGAGCGGGGCCGCGACGCGATATTCGAGGTACTGACGCTGGGTGGCGATATGGTCGGCGAGGTATTTGGCGTCATGCCACACGCCCCAGATAAACGACGAGCCACGGCGCGACTGCCAGGGCAAACCGAGGAAGTAGATGCCGGCCTCGCTGGACACGCCGCGCTGGTGCTGCGGCTTGCCGGCGGCGTCGAACGCATCGACCTTCAGCCAGCCGTAATCCACGGCAAAGCCGGTGGCCCAGATGATCGAGGTGATGCCGGCGCGGGCCAGGTCCAGTTGCAGGATCGGCTGTTTCACGCACTCGGCATCGGCGAAGATGCGCCGGGCTTCGGGCTCCACGGGCAGGTCGAGGCCGTTGCGTTCGATATACGCATCCGCCGCGTCCAGCAGGGCCAGGTAGTTTTCGTCGCCGCGTGCGAGGTTCTCCAGCAGGGTGGGTTGGAAGGTGGCCACGCCGCCATGGAAAGACTCGGTGGGCCCGACCAGGGTCATGCCGCGCAGGGCCAACTCGCGGAAGTCGATGGTCTTGCCGCCGTGGGCGCCGCTCACGGCAATGGTCACGTGTTCGCGGCCGGGCTTGATCGCGGCCTGGTCCCATTCGCCCAGTACACCGAGCCACCAGCAGAAATCACGCTGGCGATAGGCGCGCGGCGGGCGGTCGTGGGCGCCGACCGACAGGTACACCTGACGGCCGCTGCGCTGCAGTTCATCGGCGATCTGCACCCCCGACGAGCCGGCGCCCACCACCAGCACCGCGCCTTGGGGCAGTTGGCCGGGGTTGCGATAGTCGGCGGAATGGATCTGATGCAGTGCCGTGTCTGTCGGCGCGATCGCCGGGATCACCGGCGTCTGGAACGGCCCGGTCGCCGCCACCACGCGGTTGGCTTCGATCACGCCGTCGCTGGTGTGTACTGTAAAACCGGGGCGGCCGACATTGCGCAGCACCGAGGTGACTTCCACGCCGGTGCGGATCGGCGCATTGAACTGGCGTGCATAGGCTTCGAAGTAATCCGCCACGCGCTCTTTCGGCGCGAAGGCATCCGGGGCGAGCCCCTCGAAGGCCAGGCCGGGAAAGCGGTCGTGCCAGGCCGGCCCGTTGGCCACCAACGAATCCCAGCGGCCGCTGCGCCAGCGCTCGGCGATCCGGCTGCGTTCCAGCACCAGGTGCGGCACGCCGTGCTTGCTCAAATGCTCGCTCATGGCCACGCCGGCCTGGCCGGCGCCTACCACCAGGGTGTCTGTTTGGGTGATTGCTTGCGTCATGTGTCTGTCCTTGCGTAATGCAGTTGGATTCAGCTTGGGCATGACTTCAAGGTAGGGGGCGGGCGGTTTTTAATAAAATATTATTAAGCTGGGAAGTGAGCATAAATATCGGATGCAAAGGGCCTCGGCAGGCGATGGCAAGGCGATGCTGAATCACCTCGAAGCGCTGGCGAGGACGCTCAAGATCGAGGAGTTGGTGCTGGATGCGAGGTTGAATGCGGCCACCCGTTACCGGCGGTGCGGGTAGGTGGGGCACGATGAGGCGATTCACCACTCGCCGTCGGGGTTGCAGTGGGCGTGTATCCCAAAAAAGCCGGCGATCTGTGTCTGTCGTGCAGCATTCCAGACGGTTAGGGTCGGTTCACGTTAACTGACGACCGAGCCCACCATGGAACTCACTGCTGTCCCGTTTGGCATCACCGACTGGTCCACCCTCGAACCCGAGCTTCATCCAGGCATCACCGGCAGTGCCTGGTGGCGCACTGGCCACTTCGGCACCACCCGTGTACGCATGGTCGAATACACCCCCGGCTACCTGGCCGATCACTGGTGCTGGCGTGGGCATGTGCTGCTGTGCCTCGAAGGCGAGCTGCACACGGAACTGGAAGATGGCCGCCAATTCACGCTGACGGCCGGGATGAGTTATCAGGTGGGAAACAACATGGAAGGGCATCGCTCCTCGACGCGGGTTGGCGCCAAGCTGTTCATCGTGGATTGAACCGGCGCCAGCCCATCAATGCATCTTGCCAGGGGCCATGCCATCCAACCCACGGGCAGCGGCCTTGACCTCGACGGTCTGCCGCTCGCCCTTGGCGTTTTCCACGGTCAAGGTCAGCGGCACCTGGTCGCCTTCCTTGATCTGCCCGGTCAGGCCCATCAGCATCACGTGATAACCGTCCGGGTCGAGCTTGACCGGGGTGCCTGCGGGCAGGGTGATCGAGTCCACCGGGCCCATTCGCATCACATCGTCCTTCATGCTCATTTCATGGATCTGCACGTCCTTGGCCACCGGAGAGGCGACGCGCAGCAGTTTGCTGTCGCTGTCGGCCGTCACGGTCATGAACGCGCCACTGGATGGCTGGCCCGGCACCGTGGCGCGCACCCACGCGTCGCTGACCTGGACCTGGGCGCTGGCGTGCGCGGCGAGGCCCAGCAGGGACAGGCCGATCAGGGTGCGCTTGAGGTGTTGAACGGCAGTCATTAACAGACCTCCATGACGGTGAGCAGGTCTTCTGCACACTCTTTTGCGTTAAGGGATGCCGACAGGCCCAGGCGCAGGTTGCCGCGGGTGTCGAACACGAAACTGGTGGCGGTGTGGGACAGGGTGTAGGTGTCGCCGGCGGGGACCTTTTCATAAAAGATCCCGAATTCCTTGGCGGCCACGGCGATCTCTTCCGGGGTGCCATACAGCGCTTCGAAGCTGGGGTCGAAGGCCTTGACGTAGCGGTCGAGGATCTCTGGCGTGTCGCGCTCGGGGTCGAGGGTGATAAAGATCACCTGCATGATCTCGCCGTCGCGGCCCATCAGTTTCTTGGCCTGGGCGGCGCGGGCGAGGGTGGTCGGGCACACGGCCGGGCACTGGGTGAAGCCGAAAAACACCACCGGCATCAGGCCACGGTACGAACTCAAGGTGACGGTTTCACCCTGGGTATTCTTGAGCTTGAAGGTGCGGCCCATGATCTTGTCGCTCAAGTCCTTGCCGTACTTGAAATTCAACTTGGGGCTGTTGTCACAACCGGCCAGCAGGCCCAGACCCAACAGGCCCATGCCGGTCAGGACCTTGCGGCGGGTGAATAACGTACTCATCAACTGTGCATCCTGTGAAGCGCCTGCCTTGCTCTGGATCTATACGCCAGGCGTTGAAAAGGAGTAAACGCGGAGGGCGCCAAGTCTACCAACCCTGGCCGATGCGCGTAATCTGCGACGTTCTGCCACAGGGGCGCGCCGCGCTTCATCCCTGCGGGGCTTCGATGGTAGAGTCGCCGCCATGAAACTGCGCCGCTCGGACCGTTCGCTGATCGCCTGGACCCTGTACTTCTGTGTCCTGCTGAACCTGTTCGTGTGCGGTTTGGGCCATGGCCAGATGCTCGGCCAGCAGCTCAATGGTGTCGGTGGCGCGTTCTGTTCGGTGGACAGCAACCAGGCGCCACTTTCCGACAAAGGGTTGGCTAGCCCGGCTTCCAGCGATATCTCGAACTACTTTGCCTGCCCGCTGTGCGCTGCCGCGAGCGTGGCCATCGTGTTCCTGATCGGCCTGGCTTGGCTGCTGGGCCTCGGCCAGACCCCACGACCGGCCCATGAACGGCGCAACAAGGCGCCGCCGCGTTATTCCTGGCCCTCGGCCAACCCCCGCGCATCCCCCGCATTCTGACGTGTGCCTTGGGCTTCCTGTGATCAGGAGGCGTTTTATCGTCACGACTGTGAGTGCGTTTTATGAAGCCTCTATTGCCTGCCGGCGCCAGCCGCCTGGTCAGCAAGGCGGCGCGCCGCCTGCACACGGAGCCGGCGCGGCCGGAATACCCGAGCAATTCGCGTAGTTTCGTGCATCTGGATGCGCGCCTGTTGCCCTATTGGCACACCTTGTTCGACATCTGCCCGGCGCTGCTCAAGCTCGACCCGCCCGAAGGCTTGAACCTGTTTCGCAGCTTCATGACCTGGGCCTACCACAACCAGTTGGCGCAGGACTGGACCTGGCACCTGAACATCGGCCGTTGGCTGCTGGTCTCGCCGTACCGCGCGCAGATCGACGATGAACCGATCGACGCGTTCATGGCCGCGGCGGCGGCGCGGTGGGTCGACACCGATGACAGCCAGGCCCAGGGTGTGGTCCTGGCCTGGCAGGGTTCGGAAGTCTTCGATTGGAAGGGCAGCGCGTTTGCGCTCGACGAACAGCCGCCGTTGCCGCCTCCCGCCTGGGACTTCGCCTGGTGCCCGTTGACCCGGCGTGGCGGTTTCAGCGCTTGGTTGCCGGTGCCGTGAAGTGCCCGCCGCCGGCACCCCGTGAAGGCTTGCACGCCCCGGCGAGGCTCGCGGGCTCCGGCGATTGTTACAAAAAGTGAAAAACTGAATGACGGTTTTAGCGACTATTTCCCGGCCGCCCAACGCTATACCGTGCGCGCACCCGTTAGATGCAGCACCACCCGACTGACAAAGAACAGGGTTGGGCTGTGACGGGTCGCCTCAATTACTTTCAGGAGCCTTCATGAACCACAAGACTTGCATGGCGCTCGCCGTCTCACTGGGCGCCGCGCAGCAGGTGGCTGCGTCGGGTTTTATCGACGACAGCAAAGCCACCCTCGACCTGCGCAATTTCTACTACAACCAGGACACCCGTAACGCCAAAGCCCCTACGGATAAGGAGTGGGGCCAGGCGTTCATGTTCAACTACCAGTCCGGTTTTACCGAGGGTCTGGTTGGTTTTGGCCTGGACCTGCAAGCCATGTACGGCCTGCGCCTGGACGCCTCGGGGCGCGCGGGCAAGGCTGGTGAAGACAACACCCCCGGCAGTGTTTTCCCGTTGTCCGATGGCAAGGCCGCCAACGACTTCAGCAAGACCGGCGCCACCGGCAAGATGCGTATCTCCCAGACTCAGTTCAAAGCCGGCACGCTGATGCCCAAGCTGCCCGTGCTGACGACTGAAGACGGCCGGCTGTTGCCGCAGACGTTCCGTGGCTATCAAGTGGACTCCAAGGACCTGCAGGGCTTCAACCTGATCGCCGGTAAAATCGAGCAGGTACTGGACCGTAACTCCAGTAACGGCCAGGGCATGTCCATTGTCGGTGCGAATGATCCGGTCAAGGGCAAGTCCAGCAACCAGTTCTACTACGGTGGGGTGGATTACGCCGTCAGCAAGCAACTGCAACTGCAGTACTACTACGCCAACCTGGAGAATTTTTACCAGCAGCACTTCTTGGGCCTGATCCACAACTGGCAGTTGCCGGTGGGGCAGTTCAAGACTGACCTGCGCTATTTCTACAGCACTGCCGACGGCAAGAACGCCAGCGCCGCCGGGCGTGGCGAAGGCTATGTCAGCTCGGGGTATTACGGCGCGGGCGTCAACGCCGGCAAGGTCGACAACCGCCTGTGGAGTGCGCTGTTCACTTACGGCCTGTACGGGCATTCGCTGAGCCTCGGTTATCAGAAGACCACCGGTGAAAGTGACTTTCCGCATATCAACCAGGGGCAGGGCCGTTCGCTGTACCTGATCACCAACTCCCAGTCGCTGAAGTTCGTCAATGCCGGGGAACAGGCCACGGTAGGCAGCTACGCCTACGACTTCAGCAGCCTTGGCCTTCCGGGCCTGCGCTCGAGCGTGACCTACATCCGCGGCAGCCACATCCAGACGGCAGGTCGCGACAACAGCGAGTGGGAGCGCGACCTGCGTGTCGATTACGTGATCCCCTCGGGCACGTTCAAGGGCCTGGGCCTGACCTGGCGCGGTGCGGTGTGGCGCGGTAACGACACGGCCGACAAGGACGAGACGCGACTGATCGTCAGCTACAGCATCCCACTGCTGTAAGCCGCACTCTCGCAACGCTTGATCGGTATCAAGGCCACGCGTTGCGCCAGGCCGCACACTGAAGTCCCAACGGCCGGTCCCCTTGAGAGGCCACCATGCTTTACCCCGTGTTTTTAGTGGCTCACCTGTTCGCTGCGCTGATCTTCATCGGCACGGTGTTTTTCGAGGTGCTGATCCTGGGGCACCTGCACCGGCAATTGCCGGCGCGGGTGATGGTGTTGGTGGAGCAGGGCGTCGGCCAGCGTGCCCGGGTATTGATGCCGTGGGTGTTGCTGGTACTGTTCGGCGCGGGCCTGGGCATGGTCTGGCTGCGTTACCTGCCGGTGCTGGCTGCGCCGTCGGCCTCGGCTTTCGGCACCTTGCTGACCCTCAAGCTGATCCTGGCGGCCAGCGTGCTCCTGCATTTTCTGCTGACCATGGCGCGCATGCGCTGGGGCTCGGTGAGTGCGCGTTATGTCCGCTGGGTGCATCTGAGCCTGTTCGCGCACATGGTCGCCATTGTGCTGCTGGCCAAGGGCATGTTTTACCTGAACTGGTAGACGGGCGGGGCTGCGACCTTGATGCACATCAAGGCGTGTGGCCCAAGCGCACCGGACAATGCACCACCGCCGCCCGAACCGGAGTCCGTCATGCGTACCCTTCTTCATCCCGCTCGCTTTCGTCACGATCAAGGCGTGTTGGACTTGGCTTGCCAAACGGACACCCGTCGCTTCCATGCCGGTGTCGGCTCCCTTGACCTGTTGCGCGCCTTGCGCAACAGCCGCCAGTGCCAGCGGCCCTTGGCATTGAACCTGCACTGGCCGGCGGGCGACGTTGGCGCTGAGTATTTGCACAGCCTCACCCAGGAAATCCAACTGATCGGCTGCCAACTCGGCGGCCGCCAGCCGGTCGATCACTTTCACCTGCGCGGCACCACACCGGCGTTCGCCCAGGTGCAGCAGTTGATGGCGCAGTTGCACGAGCGCTTCAATTTTCTTGACCACGACCGGGGTGACTACTGCGTCGACCTCGACCCCGGGCACACGGACTGGGCCACCATGGGCCTGCTGCGCGAACAAGGCTTCAACCATGCAAGCATCGGCGTGCCGGACGCCAACCGCGAGGGGCCGCTGTGCCAGGCGCGGTATCAGGACCCGGCGCCGATCGAATCGCTGGTGGATGCGGCCCGCACCTTCGGGTTTCGCTCGGTGAACATCGACCTCGGCTACGGCCATGCCTGGCAGACCCCGGCCAGTATCGAGCTGAAACTGGCCAGCCTGATCGCCCTGGAGCCGGATCGCTTGCAGGTATTCGATTACGCCCATGCGCCTGTGCGCTATCAATCCCAACAACCCCAGGCGTTCAGCAGCGAGGCGGATAAGAGCGCGATGCGCCGTATTTGCTTCCAGCTCCTGGCCGCGGCGGGCTATCACTACATCGGCCTGGGGCAGTTCGCCCGGGCCGACGACGACCTCAAGCAAGCCCAGGAACGCGGGCGCCTGAGCCGTAACTGCGAAGGCTTCACCCTGCACGGTTACTGCGACCACATCGGTTTCGGCGTGGGCGCCATCAGCCAGATCGACACGTTGTGCGCGCAGAACACGGCCGATGCCCGCGAGTACCGTGAGCAATTGGGCAATGGTCAGCTCGCCACATGCCGGGGCTGGTTCCGCGAAACCTCTGACCCGGTGCGCCTGCACGTGGCCGAACGCCTGGCTTGTGACCTGGAGCTGGATGTACAGGCGGTGGAACGGCGCTACGGCCTGGTGTTCGCACGCTATTTCGCCTACCTCTGGCCGTTGCTGGAAGCGCTGCACCGCGACGGTCTGATCGAGCTGTCCCCGACGTTCATCTGGTTGCTGCCCGCCGGCCTGCCGCAGGTGGACGGTATTTGCGCATTGTTTGAACGTGCCGTGCTCGCCACCCCGGTCAGCGCCAACGACGAGGTGATCGACACATGAGTGCTTTTGAATTCGACCGTGCCCTGGTCCACAAATACGACCGACCGGGGCCACGCTATACCTCGTACCCGACCGCGCCGCAGTTCAACAGCGCCTTTGCCCTGGATGACTATCACCAGGCGGTCCGCGCCAGCCATGAGGTGGCCGCGCCCAAGGCGTTGTCGGTGTACATCCACATCCCGTTTTGCCAGAGCCTTTGCTATTACTGCGGTTGCCACAAGATCATCACCCGCAAGACCCATCGGGCCGTGGAGTACCTGGCGTATCTCAAGCGTGAGATCCAGATGCAGGCGGCGCTGTTCGAGCGTTCCCGGCGCCTGACCCAGTTGCACCTGGGCGGCGGTACGCCGACCTATCTGGACGACGCGCAATTGGCCGAGCTGATGGCCTGCCTGGCCGAACACTTCACCCTGGATGACAGCGACGCCCATGAGTTCTCCATCGAGGTCGACCCGCGCACCATCAGCGTTGAGCGGATCAACACGCTGCGCGGCCTGGGCTTCAATCGCCTGAGCTTCGGCGTGCAGGACTTCGACCCCGACGTGCAGGCGGCGGTGAATCGCGTGCAAAGCGAAGCGCAGATCCTGCAACTGGTGGCCGCGGCGCGTGAGGCGCGCTTCAAGTCGGTGAGCGTCGACTTGATCTATGGCCTGCCGCTGCAAACCGTGGACAGCTTCGACGTGACCTTGAGCAAGCTGATCGCCCTGCGCCCTGATCGGGTGGCGGCCTACAGCTACGCACACCTGCCGAGCCAGATCCGTGCCCAGCGCATGATCCGTCCCGAAGACATGCCGCCGCCGGCGCGCAAGCTGGAACTGCTGGAACTGACCATCCGCCGCCTGACCGAGGCCGGTTACGTCTACATCGGCATGGACCACTTCGCCTTGCCCGACGACGAGCTGGCGCTGGCCCGTGCCAACGGCACCTTGCAGCGCAACTTCCAGGGCTATTCGACCCATGCCGACTGCGACCTGATCGGCCTCGGCGTGTCGGCCATCGGCAAAGTCGGTGACAGCTACAGCCAGAGCGTCAAGGAACTGTCCCAGTACTACGCCCGGCTCGACGCGGGGATGCTGCCGGTGCAGCGCGGCTATCGGCTCAACCCGGATGACGTACTGCGCCGCGAGGTGATCAATGGCCTGATGTGTGATGGTCGAGTCGACTTCCCACAGATCGAGGCCACCCATGGCGTGCGCTTCAACGACTATTTCGCCGAGGCACTGCTGCAATTGGACGAGCAGGTGGCGGACGGGTTATTGCTGATCCAGGCCGATGCGCTGCAACTGTTGCCCAAGGGCCAACTGATGGTGCGCAGCGTGGCGATGGCCTTTGACGCCTACCTGGGCGGCGCGCACAAAGGCCAGTTTTCCCGCACGGTTTAAGCGAAGAGGCCTGTATCCGCTGTGGGAGCTGTTGATCGCCATGTCCGCCCGCAGCGCGGTCTCCTTGTGGGCGCTGTCGAGCTTCCGCGAGGCTGCGATAGCGGACGGTCAGGCAGCAAAAGTGTCAGCAGGACCGGCCCCGTCGCAGCCTTGGATACTGGACTGCCCCCAGCATCGTAGACGTCTCCAGCCTATCCCTACCAAGCCGGTTTATATTTGTGTTAGCTACGTCATTCAAATAAAGCTACGGCGCGGACAAAACCTGCAGAAGCGTGCCGGATTTTGTAGGGGAAGCACGAAATCCAGAACCCAGATGCTGGAAGCAAATCCAGGTTGGCCAGTTTTTCCATTTGGCCGTAGCCGATGTCACGCCCGGCTTTATGCCCTTCCCAAATGATCGAGGCGTCACCTGATTTAGCGAATCTTTCTCTGGTGTACTTGAAGGGGGCATCCCAACTCCAAGCGTCAGTTCCCACCACTCGCACCCCTCGCTCCAGTAGATATAACGTCGCGTCACGCCCCATTCCGACGCCTGCATCGAGGTAGCCCGGCTGCCCAAATAGACTTCCGGCACGAGTGTTTATTACAACGATTTCCAAGGGCTTCAGATCGTGATTGATTCGGCGCAACTCAGCTTCCAAGTCCGTGACGGTCACGACGTGTCCATCGGGCAGGTGCCGAAAGTCGAGCTTCACGCCAGGCTGTAGGCACCATTCCAGCGGCAACTCATCAATACCAAATGCCGGCTTTCCACCATCCGTTGTGGATGCATAGTGCCAAGGTGCATCCATGTGAGTACCACTATGTGTAGTGATACTGAGCCGCTCAGCCGCCCATGACTCATTGCCAGGCAAGTCTTCTTTGCGCAGACCGGGGAACATGGCTGCCATTTCGGGCCAACCTTCCTGGTGATCCATGTAGTCGATCTTAGGGAGCAGAGGCGGGGGATCTGTATAGGGGTTGTTGTCCAGACAGACCGACAAATCGAGCATGCGACATTTATTGAGGTTCATGGACGACGGCTCCTGCTTTGGATTTTGTCGGTAGGGTGAGACTGGGAGCGTTTTTCAACGCATTGCGCAGCAGTGCAGCAACGGAGCCGTCATGACGAAACCCCATTGCGCGAGCTCGCGGGGTTCGAAGTGGTGGCTGGCGCCCGAACAAGACCTCTAGTTGAGGGTCGGGTTTGAATTTGATTTTTTCGCCATTAGCTTTGCCGAAGCGACCTGCGAGAGCATCGAGTACTTGGGCTATGGACAGTTGCAATACCGGCAACTGCCAGAGTCGATCCTCCGCCAGGTTTGTGATTTCTGCGGCATGTAGCAGGTTCTCCACGCAACAACGAGCCGACATCCACCATGCCGCTGCATGCGGTGAAACCGGGCAGTCATACGGCTCACCTGCAGCGTACGCATGCAAGAGGTCGCTCATGAAAGCGGACTTCAATCCGTTTGGTTCGGTTGGGCGAGCGACAATCCCGGGAAGTCGTAGCACACGTCCATCGACTTCGCCCCGACGAGCCAAGTCCTCAATGGCAATCTCGATCATGCGCTTGTGTGCTGCGTAGGAAAGCTGAGGGTGCGCAGCCTGCGTTTCATCCATTCTCGAAGGGAGTTCACCTCCGTATACGGCAACACTGCTTGCATAGACCAACACGGGGGGGCAGTCGTGGTTGCGCAATTGATGCAAGAGCTCCAGGCTGGCTTGTAAATTGACCTGGTAGCCCAACTCGTAATTCATCTCTGCAGCGCCGCCAGGGATGCTAACGAGGTGAAAAACCACATCGATGCCGTCAGCCAACACCCGCCGCAGCAGTGCCGGATCGGTAATGCTGCCGGAATGGCGGCGCAGGCGACTGTCTGCTGGCAGGTCATCCAGATGTTGGTCAAGCAGCAGAAGCGCTTCGATCTTTCGCCCGCGAATCTCACCCAGCTTCAGCAGGTGGGTGACCAGTTCGCGACCAACGAACCCATTGGCACCACTGACCATCACGCGCATGTCCAGCCTCCCTGCACCACACGCTGATCGATTGCGCCAAATAGCACATCATCATTGGGCCCTCTGACCTCCATTCGTATCCTGTCACCGAAGTGCATGAAGCCGGTGCGAGGTGCACCTTCAGCGATGGTCTCGATGGCTCGGCGCTCCGAAATGCAGGCAGACCCAACAGACCGGTCGGCATTTGAAACTGTGCCTGAGCCGATCAACGTACCGGCACTCAGTTTGCGCGTCAGCGCAGCGTGTGCAATTAACTGGTGGAAGCCAAAGTGCATGGCTCCTCCGTGCGGGTGACCAAACCACTCGCCATTCCACTCGACCTTCAACGGGAGATGTATACGGCCGTTAACCCACGCATCGCCCAGTTCGTCTGGGGTCACTGCTACAGGGGCGAAACTGGTAGTGGGCTTAGCTTGGAGGAAACCAAAGCCAGTCTTCATCTCTCGCGGTGCCAAGGCGCGAAGGCTAACGTCGTTTAACTGCAGTACCAGGCGAATATGTTTTAGTGCCTGCTCAGCAGGACAACCCATGGGGACGTCGTCTAGCAGTACAGCGAACTCGCCTTCGAAATCGATGCCATGAGCCTCGCTGGGCAAGGGTATTTCTGCGCGCGGGCCAAGAAAGTCGTCGCCGGCACCCTGGTAGATCAGGGGGATACGTTCGATGTTCTCGATGGGCTCCAGGTTGAAAGCTTTCTGCATCAATTCGCCATGGCTGAGGAAGCAGGAACCGTCCAGCCACTGCCATGCGCGCGGCAGTGGGGCCAT
This sequence comes from Pseudomonas sp. Y39-6, assembly GCF_023651955.1. NCBI lineage: Bacteria > Pseudomonadati > Pseudomonadota > Gammaproteobacteria > Pseudomonadales > Pseudomonadaceae > Pseudomonas > Pseudomonas sp. Y39-6. The sequence goes on from NZ_CP069594.1 coordinate 2,896,759, forward strand.
CAACTGTTCAACGGCAAGCTCAAAGCTTCCAGCGACCTCACCGAGGTTCAAACTACGATAAAGAGTGTCCAGATCCGATTGCACGTTACCCCAGCTATCCAACGCAGCCTGCATTGTGGCGACAATCCCGCTGGCGTCTACAGCATGCTGTAGATCGCGCGAGACCACGAGCAGGCGTCCGTCCCGGGTACCGTCATTGAGTGTGGCAAGCTTCATGGCAGGAGCTCCTGCAGATCTGGAGCATAACGACCGTCCAGGAGGATGAAGACCATCCTCGCCATTTGCTCTGTGCGGTTGCTCCAAGCGTGGTTGGTGCCTCGCTGTACCACGATGTCGCCTTTTTTGAGGTGAACCTCTTCCCCGTCAAGCACTAACCAGATCTCACCTTCCGTGACGACTCCATAATCCAGTGTCTCGGTGCGGTGCATAAGTTTGTGTTTAGAGTCGGTCTTTCCAGTACCTGCATGGCTTTGGCCAATCTCTGCGAACGCAGCAGCTGCATCCTCTGCGCTGACCTGGTTCTGGATGCTGTCCGGCGGAATATCCACCACTCGAATCACGCTACCCAGCGGCCCAGGGCTAAGTTGCAGCGGCTGGGCAGTAGGGTCATCAGCGTTGTCCAGCGGGGCAGGGGTGGTTGCGCTGTTCCATACTTCGTAGAAGACGGTGCCTGGAATCGCTTTGAGCGGGAAGTTGTTCGGTGTAGCGCCGCAGCTAGCGACGACGGCATGCCCCTTGGCATCGTGACCCGTAACAATGCGTTTAAAATCTGGAAGTTTTTGCATAAGGTCTCCTTAGTTTCCATCACCGATGGTGGTACCACCATCGACTACAATGTTCTGTCCGGTGATGAACGCGCCGCCTGGTGCGGCCAGTAAAAGTGCCAAGGCAGCTACTTCCTCCGGGCGCCCAACACGACGCAATGGGGTGAGCGCCATGCGGCGCTGCATCACTTCAGGGTTATCTGTTAGTGGGCGTGCGAATTCGGTTTGAATCACGCCGGGGCTGATAGCATTGATGTGGATGTTCTTGGGGCCCCATTCCACAGCGAGATTGCGGGCGAGTTGTGCCAGGCCTGCCTTCGATATTCCGTAAAGCCCCAGTGCCTTGTTGCCGCGCACCCCGGCGATGCTGGCCATCAGCACCACGCTGCCGCCACCTCGCGCGGCCATGGCCGGTAGCACGGCACTGGTCAGCCATAATGCGCTGCGCAGGTTTACGGTCAGGGTGGTGTCCCAGTCGAGATCGCTGGCGGTTGCCAATGGCCCCATGTGCGGGGCGATGCCAGCGTTGCACACCAGCGCGTCGAGGTTGCCAAAGCGCGCGAGCACGGCCTCGGCCAGGATAACGACATCCTCCTGCTGGCTGAGGTCGGCGGCGATGGGCCAGGCGTCGATGCCCTCCCTGGCCAAGGTGGCGGCCACCCGAGTACAGTCTTCAAGACTCTCGCTACTAATGGCCAGGCGCGCCCCGGCACGACCATAAGCACGGGCGATGGCCAGACCGATGCCGCGGGTAGCGCCGGTGATCAACGCCACCTTGCCCGCCAGGTTGAACAGGTCAGCGTTCATGCGTGTTTTTCCAAGAGGGCAATGGTGGGGATGTGCAGGCAGCCAAGGGCTACCAGCCATTGCAGTCCGCCGACTACGGCCAGTGCGGTCGGCAAGGCTGAAGGAACGCCAGCGGTAATGGCCAGCACCACGAGGGGGCTGACAAACTCACCGGCGAAGATCGCTGAGGTAAACAAGCCGCTGGCTCGGCCGCGCTGGCTGAAATCGACCTGGGCCATGATCCGGGTGATCAAGGTGGGCAGCATCAGGCCGATGCCCAACCCGTTGATAAATACCGCCAACGAAACCAAGCCGTGACTGTCGGCCCCCGCCATCAATAACCCGCCGCTGCCGGCCAACACAAACGCAAGCAGCAACAGCCAGGAAGGCCGGGTGCGACCAATCAGTTTAAAGCTCAGGGCGCCCAGCACTACGCCCACCTGGTTACCGCCCATGGTCATGCCGATCTGCTGCGGTGCGTCCACGCCCAGCAGGTTAAGCAGGTAGCCAGCCTGCACCGGTACGATGAACAGGCTCATGCCCGCCAGCAACGCCAGCACCAGCAGCGGCAACAACCCTCGCCATGGCAAGCGGCGCTGGGCGACCTCCGCCGCCACCAGCCCCCGAGGTTCCCATAGCCACAGCGCCATCAACGGTAGAAGCACTAGACCCACGGCATACAAGGCGAACGGCGTGCGCCAGCTGTCCTGGCCCAACTGCCCGCCGATGGCCATAAACAACACCGCCGATAAGGAGGTCGCGACCATCTGCAAGGCAAACAGCCGCTCGCGGCGCCCGCCGCTGTAGTAGTCGCCCATCAGGGTGGTACAGCAGGTCATAATCGCCGCTTCGGCCAGGCCGATGCCGGCGCGGCTTAGGACAATGGCCTGCAGTGAATCGAGCCACAGAGGCAAAGTCCCGCACAGCGTGTAAATCAGCATCGCCACCAGCAACAGGGGCTTACGCCCGGTGCGGTCGGCGATCATCCCGGCGAACGGCGCCAGTAAGGCAATCATCAGGGCCGGTAGCGTCAGGGCCACCGGTACCAGCACGGCAGCCCCCGGTGTGTCGGCGAAATACACCTGCATGCGTGGCAGCACCGGGGCCAGCAGTACCGCGCCCAGTACCGGCAGGCAACTGCCGAGCAACAGCAATAAGGATTGCGGCGTACCGGCTTCGTATTCAGCCTTCATGACGAACCTCCAGAGCAACCGGGCGTTGGAAAGCCTTGTCCTGCGCTACCGGGTTGCGTGTGGCGACCGGGTTCAGCACTGCGGGTGTGTCTGCAACCCGGCGTTTCTGGGGCAAGAGGAAATACGCCAGCGCCGGCAACAAGATCAGCGCCCCGACCATGTTCCAGACAAACATGAAGGCCAGCAGCACGCCCATGTCTGCCTGGAATTTGATCGGAGAGAAGATCCAGGTGCCCACGCCGATAGCGAGTGTCACGCCTGTCAGCATGACGACCTTGCCGGTGAACAGAAGTGCCTGGTAATAGGCCCGGGACAGGCTTTCGCCTTGGCGAAGCTGGGCCAGCACGATGCTCATGACGTACAACGCATAGTCGACACCGATGCCTACACCAAGAGCGATAACGGGCAGGGTGGCGACCTTGACGCCCATGCCCAGCGCGACCATCAAGGCTTCACAAAGAATCGATGTGAGCATTAGAGGCAATACTGCACAGAGCACTGCGCGCCACGATCGGAACGTCACCAGGCAAAGCAGAATGACTGCGCCGTAGACCCACCAAAGCATGTCGTGATTCGCCTGTTTCACAACGATATTGGTGGCCGCTTCAATGCCTGCACTACCCGCTGCCAGAAGAAACGTGGCATCGCCGGAGTTATTGTTCCTGGCAAAACCTTCAACATTTTCGACAACGTTGTTGAGCGTGTCGGCCTTGTGGTCTTTGAGGTAGGCATAGAGCGTCAACAGGCTGCAGTCATCGTTGTACAAGCCACGTGGGGCTCCCGCGGTGACCATGTTCAAGGTCGCCTGGTTGTTCACTAACTCGTACCATTTGGGGTTGCCCTCGGAGAGGCCAACCAGCACGCGGCGATTTAACAAGGCCAAGGAGTTTGTCGAGTCGACACCCTCAAGTCCGCGAAGCTGCCAATCCAGATCATCAACTCGCTTCAGCGTGTTGTACGTCGAGCACTCCCCAGCGCGAGTCTTCACCATCACGGCAAATACGTCGCTGCTTGCACCGTAATGCTGTGTTATGAATCCATTGTCACGGTTGTAGCGAGAGTCAGGGCGAAGCTCTGGAGCGCCGGCATCAAGATCACCAACTTTTAGCTTCAGGCTTACTGCGTAGCCTGCGCAGGCCATGAGCGCAGCGACGATGACGCATAGCGTTGCCCAACGCTTGCGAGTGAAGAGATCCAGGAAACGCCATACAACGTGCTTCTCTTCGCCACACGCCTCAGCTTCTTCACCGCGAAGGCTGCGCCGAGCCGCTTTTTGGCTAACGCCCATGTAGGAGAGCAGGATTGGGAGCAGAATCAGGTTTGTGAAAATGAGGACGGCTACGCCGAGACTGGCGATTACTGCCAGATCCTGGATCACCTGTATCTTGATGATCATCAGAACTGCGAACCCCACCGCATCGCATAGCAACGCAGTCAGGCCGGCCAGGAACAACCGGCGGAATGTAAACCGCGCAGCCACCAGGCGATGCATCCCGCGCCCTATGTCCTGCATGATGCCATTCATTTTCTGTGCGCCATGGCTCATGCCTATTGCGAACACCAGAAATGGCACCAGCACCGAGTAAGGGTCAAGTTCGTACCCGAGCAATGGCAGTAAACCCAGCTGCCAAATCACTGCGACCAAAGAGCAGGTCACCACCAGAAAGGTGCTTCGTGCGCAACGGGTGTACCAGTAAAGTACTGCCGCGGTGATCAAGATGGCTGCAGCGAAGAACACTAGAATTTGTTTGAGACCATCGATCAGGTCACCTACAACTTTCGCAAAACCGGTGATGTGGATCTCAACACCTTGCGCTTGGTATTTAGTACGCAGCTTTTCCAGTTCATGAGCGAAGACGGTGTAATCCAGAGTCTGACCATCAGGTGTTCGTTCCAACAGCGGCACGTACACAATGCTGGAGCTTTGGTTGAAAGCCACCAACTGTCCGATCTCGTTGGAGCGCTCAACGTTGCGCTTGAGGGATTCCAGGCTTGCACTGCCGCCGTCGTAGCCATCGGGAATTACCGGGCCGCCTTCCAGCCCTTCCTCGGTGACACCAGTCCAGCGAGTAGATGGCGTCCACAGCGACTTCATTGCTGCACGGTCAACCCCCGCAAGCAGATACACCTCATCGCTGAGTTGCTGGAGAGTGTGCAAATATTTTTTGTCGTAGATACTCCCCTCTGGGTTCACTACGGCAATTCGCACAGCATTGCCAAGACCCGCCAGTTCCTGGCGGTGCTCCAGGTAGTTGACGATGTACGGATGCTCACGCGGAATCATCTTCTCGAAGCTTGCATTGAGTGTCACGCGTGTCGCCTGCCATGCCAGCAGAACTGTCACGACCAGGCAAAGCAGTACAACCAGGGCACGATGGTTAAAGAGTGCGCGCTCCAGTACGGAGCCAGAGGTGCTGTCGAAATCGTCGAGACTACCGGCAGACGGAGTAGGGGAGGTCTTTACGTGCATGGCTCAGTCCGCGATTTTGGAGGAAAAAGAAGGCGCTATGCGCCACGCGCCTGCCATACCAACAGCGACCAGGGCGCTATCAGATGTTTCACTGACAGAGGTCAAAGGAAGTCCTTCGGATACGGTGATGGGCTGAAAGTGCAGATCTGTAAGTCCGCTTCGCAGGAGGATGCCGGCCTGGTTGACGAGCAACAGGTTTTGACCGGCGATGCGAATGGCATTGAGGGAAGCAGCAAAGGGGTTGTCGACAGGCTGGAAGCTGATGCCACCATCCTCAGAGGAGAACAGCTTGCCTCGCAGGCCTCCGACCAGAATCTTCTTATTGGGAAGAATTGCAGCGGCAAAATAACTGCCTTCGTAAGGACTCTTAAGGGCTTCGAACGTGAGGCCGCTATCGATGGAGTGCAACAGCAGACCTTGCTCCCCCGCGATGATGATTTCATCGCCGTTGCGAGCCATCGCATAGAGATGCAGGCCTCTCGGATTTGGAAGGTCACCCATCCAGGATTGCCAGGTATTGCCTCCGTCCTTCGTCATCAGCGCAAGACCGTACGCCCCAAGGGCAACGCCATGCTTTGCATCAACGAAGTTCACTACCAACAGAGGCTTGTCGGCACCATCGGCCGACAATCTTTGCGCCACAGCGATTCGCTTTGAATCCCCAGAGTATTGGGCTGCTTGCAACTCAAGGGCAGCCGCTTGCTTTCCATCCAACTGCAATTGCCAGCTTTCCCCGCCATCGCTGCTATGCAGCACGACACCGGAGTGACCCACAGCCCAGCCGTTCCTCGAGTCAACGAATTGCACGCTGGTCAACGTTGTGCTGATGGGGCTGGCGGATTGTCGCCAATGTTGGCCGCCATCATCTGATAGCAGCACAACACCGCGTTCGCCGACTGCAACCAGCCGCGAACCGGCTTTGTTGACGTCCAGGAGCACCGCATGCAGTGCTTGAGATCCGAGTACTGCCTTTTGGGAAAGGACATCGACCGTATCTGCTGCCCAGGCAGGCAGCAACGAGCAGCCCGCTGCCATTAGCAAGCCGGAGATTATCTTTTTCATCGCACGCAACCCTTTTTGTTCTTATTTGATGCAGACGGGGCTTACGCCCCGCCAGAATCACCGGATGCCTTCACCCGCCATCGCGTCAGCGGTAAATACCGAGTCCTTGTAGGGCGGCACGATGCGGTATTGCTCGCTCTTCCCGGCAAAAACGTCACCGACGAACCATGCACCGGAAAGCAGGTCGTAAAAGCCGGTAGTGACTGACGCAGTGCCTGGGAGGTCGGGCAGAGCAACTGGCGAGGTCCACAACACTTTTGCGAGCTGCCCCCGGGCGTCGTAGCGATCACCAAGGACGGCTGTCCAGGTGTCCTCATCGAGGTAATAGGTGCTCTTGGGCATAACGTGTCGAGCACCGCTCTTCAGGGTCGCTTCAACTACCCAGACACGGTGCAGCTCCCAACGCACGGCGTCGGATTTCATATGGTGCGCGTCGAAGAGTGCTTCGGGGCTGGAGGCAGTGAATACCCGGTTCGAGTTGTACGGGATGTACAACTCTTTCTTGCCCACCAGCTTCCAGTCGAAGCGGTCAATTCGACCGGTAAACACATTGAGCTCGTCGAAGCTCATCACCCCAGCGGTCGCCGGAGTCGGGGTGTCGCAGCAGGCGTTGGGAAGGCGGCGAACTCGGCGCTGGCCAGGGAGGTACGTCCAGGCAGTGGTGTTGTCGGCGTTGATATTCTCAAGACCTGTGATTGCCTCTCCAGCGCGCAATGGTGGGCCGTCGTTCGTCATCCGGATTGACCAGAAGACGCCCTTGTCACTGCTGAAACCGGGCAGGTACCAAGGCATTTGAACATCTGCCCGGGAGTCGTTCGTCAGTACATGCTTTCCGTCCGCCGTGGTGAGGTACTGAGAGAAATTGGCGTGCCACGAAGCTCCGCGCCAACGCAACAGGTGGTTCCAGATTGCTTCTTCACCATTCTGGGGGATCGGGAACGGAATACCGCCTGCCGCGCCTAAAGGCATAGGCCCCGCCGGGCCGTTCGCCAGTTTGCCGCTGGTGGCATTCGCGAAAGTAGCGTCGTAAATGGACTGCGGGGCAGCGGCAGTGCGACGAGTTGGGTACACCACGACTTTGTAGCTGTCCGGGTACTTTTTCAGCATGGCTTGGGTGCCAGCCGACAGCTTATCGGCGTACTGAGCCATGTTCTGGGCGGTAATGGTGAGCAAAGCCTGGTCGGCCGCGAACGGATCATTGCGCTTGCCGCCTTCCTTGTTTGAGGGATCGGCCTGGGTGAAGCCTCCTTTCCACTCCGGAATACTGCCGTCGGCGTTGCCTGCGCGCTGCGCGCCAAATGGAGTCAGCGTCGACTTCAATTTGGCCGCCTCATCGGCGGAGACGGCTGCCATTGCCCCGTGCGCAAAAAACAGCGAGGCACTCAAGGTGGTGAGCAAAGAGACAAATTTCTTATTGTTTATCATCGAATAATCCCCGGTCAGAAGGTGCGGCTGACATTGAAGGCAAGGAAGTCGCGATCTTTGAGCGACTGTTCGAACGTGTAGTGGTTGGCGGCATCAAGGAAGGTATTTTCCGGGCCGTAGTAGTGCGTATACGTCAGGCCCAGACTCCAGGTGTTCAGATAGTTGCCTTTGAGCCCGATGTTGAGGTCACCGCCGTGATTGGCTCCGAAGCCCGCGCCCAGTGCCTCGGAGGCACCGTTTGTGTAGCTGGCGCCGATAGGCACGGATAAATCCAGACCCGGTAGGAACTGGCGATACATAGGTTCGTAAACAAGTCGCAGACTGGTCGCGTCGCGGTCTGCATTCGGGTCAATGGCGTCTTTGTTTTTGCTGACACTCATGACTCTGTTCCATGCAATCTCACCGATGAAACTGGCTTCCGGGGCGATGAAGTTCGGCTCGAGGCTCGACAGCCATGAGAGGTTGGCGTGTAGCGTCCTCCCCGTTGCGTACAGAGGGTCATCGTCATTTTTGATCGACTCGCCCGGTGCAAGAGTGCGCTGGTTGGTGGATGCCAGAGGCTGGTTCCAGCGAGTGGAGAGCTCGCCAGCGATGTTGTAGTTACCGAGCGTGGTGGAGAAGCTCGCGCCCAGAGCCTCGATACCTTCCGGATAGACCCAGTAGTACTCGCCGGCCTTGCCCGACTGAGGGTTCAGATTCGCGAAGTCCGGGCGCACGTTCAGTTGTGGATTTTTATCATGGAAGCGGATGGCGTAGACGCCCCAGTCGACTGTCTCGGTACGCCAGCGAAGTTGTACGCCGCCTTGCCCCGAGTCCTTCGCATCTTTGTCCTTACCGTGATAGAACGCCAGCGGTTGGGCCCCCGGAAACAGCGGAGCGCCAATGAACATGCGCTCGTTACCTTCACCGAAGCTATCACTGGTGGAAAAGTAGCTGCCTTCGGCTGGCAGGCGGTTTGCTTCCCATTCGAACTGGTAATAGGCGCCGATGGATACATCCGGAGTCAGTTGGAGCTGGCCAGAGAGCTGCTGGACTGGACGGATCAGCTCCTTGAACTGGGTATTGGGTACCGACAAGGCTTTGACTGCATCGACTGGCGCCATGCCGCCGGCGATACCATTCATGCCGTAGAAAAGACTTTCTCCCCACTGCATTGCGTACTGACCCACTCGACCCGAGGCTTGCATGTCGCCGACATCGGTCTTGCCAAACAGGAAGGCATCCAGAAGCTCACCTTTACGACCATGCAGGGTGCGGGTGTCATGGCTGAATTCGTCATAGGCTACTGAATGGCTATTGGCGCGGGACGGATCGTTATTGTCGCTGCCGCGGTTGTAGACGTCGTCGTACCATGCGGCTCCGCTCACACGAGCGCCGACGTTTTTGTACGTGATGTCCATTTCAGAGAGCAGATCTAGACGATTGGAGATCAGACCCTTGTTGAAGTTACGGTCGCCGTCATCCTGATTGAGCGAGGTTTGGCCATCGATCAATTTGTCGCTTTGACCTTTGGTGCGCCATGCCGAACTGTATTTCAGGGTGTTATCCCACCGTGCTCGAATATCGGGATTCCCCGTATCGAATTCGAATGCGTGGGCATCGGGTAGTCCTGCAGTGATCGCTAGCATGGAAACAGCGAATGCAAGAGGTTTGAGTGGCAGCGACGGCCGGGTGGATGCGTGCTTGCAAGACAGCATTTAAGTCACCTCGTTTTTGTTTTTTTTGTAGGTCAGTGTTGGTTTGCGAACGGGTGCGCAACAGGTTTGGCACCCGCCGCGATATCAGACTGGGCGTGCTGTGACCTCCAGCATTTGCTTAACCAGGGAGATGCGATCGAAGTCGCGATCCTGTTGCATCTCTTTTTCGCCAGCGAATAGAGACTTCTCACTGATGAACTTGCAGCGCTCGAATCGACGATCCATGAAACGTTGCAGTTGTTCAGCCAGGGTGCCGGCCGAGACGAGTTCCTCGCTCAGAACAACCGCGTCCTCAATCGCCATGCCCGCACCTTGGCCGAGGTGTGGAGTCGTAGCGTGAGCCGCATCTCCGATAAGCAGGACGCGCCCGTGATACCAACACTCATCGACGAACACAGCCTCAAGCGGCTTGTAGACAACCTGTGAGTTATCAGTGATCTGCTCACGCAATTTGCCGATCAGTCCACCAAAGCCGGAGAGGCGCTTGCGAAGCTCCTCCGCCAGGGTTCCTTCATCCATCCAGGGGTTGCCCGGCTCGTGAGACGTGGTGAAGAGATACATCAAGTCATCAGCCAGAGGGACGAGACCCGCGTTACCCGAAGGGCCTTGGTAGTTGGCGAGATGATCGATTTCGGGGGCGCGTGGAAAGTTGTAACGCCATACGGATTGGCCGGTGAAGCGAGGTTGGTACTTGTCGCCGAACATCAGGTTACGAACCTTGGAGAACAGGCCATCAGCGCCTACAACCAGAGAGTAGCGAGCTCGGCTTGCATCGTTGAACAGCACATCGATACCATCCTCGCTCTGTTCAAAACTCTCGATTGAAGTACCTAGTCGAACGTCGGTGCCGAGTTCGATAGCTGTTTCGCTAAGTACCTTATGAAGGGCTCTGCGGGAGATGCCAACGTTGGCTGGGTACTCCGGGCCGGCAAGGCGCTGCCCAGGAATCCGAACCAGAGGCAGGCCATCGGTGTTGTAGATACCAACGTCTTCGAATGCGTAAGCGGCATCCAGATAAGCATCGAGCAGGCCCAGCTTCGCCATTTCGCGGACTACGTTGCTTTGCTGGATGATGCCGACGCCGTAGACCGTCCATTCGGTCTTGATCTCGACCAGATCGACGTCAATCCCTTTACGGCGCAATGCGATGGCGGCACACAAACCACCAATACCACCACCGACTATCAGCACTTTTGCAATATTCATGAAGTGACTCACGTGTTGTTATTGTTCTCCGCATACTTGATAGATGCGGTCGTTGTTAGTGCGTGGGTTTGAGTTTCCCGAGTGCCGCAGGATTTGACTAATCGAGTCCTCAGATGTGACCTATCGCGCCGCGCGATACCTCAATGGGTTGGTCGAATGGGTCTATGCACAGAAGAAGCAAACCTTCCTCGCACCGGAACTTAAAAGCGGTTAACGATTGCCCTAGACACGGGCCAAATACGCACTCTCCGCTGTCCGGCATGAACTGCGCGCCATGTGCATAGCAAATGACGCGTTGTCCGTCGGCTGATAGGAATCGATTCTTTCGGTATTCCAGGCGCACATCGAGGTGAGGACAGCTATTGCGATAGACCCGTACCTCTCCTCGATGCAGTAAGGCAAACACGGTGTCGTTGCCTGACCTGAAGGGATCAAAACCTAGCGCGCGGCCTTCTTTGAGTTGATCGAGAGGGCAGAGCGCTACGCTACGATCCACCGCTTAGCCCTGCTTCGGCGGTGGGCCACCCGGAGCCCACTTCTCGCGAGAGGTAAACAGGAACAACTGCGAGTTGTCCGCAGACATGGGCGCCTGGCGAGCAGCCCAAGCGTCATCGTGCTTATCCATGTCAGCGTCGTATTCGATGTGACAACCCAATGGGCTGTTGAAATACCAGAACCAATTGGAGCCGTAGAGGTGACGCCCGGGGCCCCAGAAACTCGTCCAACCCTTCTGCTGAAAACGGGTACCCGCGAGAAGGACTTCTGTGCCACTGCCCATATGAAAGGTGAAATGCTCACACCCCTGCATGTGTGGAGGGGTCTGGATCATGAACAGGCAGTGATGGTCATCCATGCCTTTTGCCCGCATGAAGGGGCCGACACCCACGAATCTGTCGGTGGTGACGAATCCCAGTCGATCGCGATAGAAGGCTTCACCCTTTGCTGCATCGGGAACGAAATACACGACGTGCGAAAGCGTGCGAGGTAGAGCCGCCATCTCGGGAGTGATGCCCAGTTGGTTGATCGGGCGTTGTGGTGCGCTGCCCGGGGCGTTGGTCAGGTCTGCTGGCGCATCGAAGCGGCGACGCCAGGAAACCTGGAAGGCAATAGCAAAACCGAGGTCATCTACTGTATGCAGGGTGCCGTTCGCATCGCGACGTACCACGCGATCCCGGCTCAACTCATCCTCGATTGCGTCGAGATCGGTGGAGCTTGCAACGCCATAGATAGTCTCGCGCAGTGAAGGCGCGGGGCCCTTTGCCGCAGGTAGCTCTGGATCTTCTGGACGACGGATGATGATGGCCGATCCGTCCAACGACTCAAAGTGTCCTCTTTCGGCATCCAGGTGTATTGCAGTCAGTCCGTAATCACGAAGGCAATCAGCGCAGGCTTGCAGGTCATCGACGCCAAATACCAAGGCATCAAGGCCAAGAATGTTCATGGTTACCACTCCATTAAAATTATGATCCGGCAGAGGCGCCGGTGGTGGTGTCGCTGCGGTTGGCATGCCGCTCGACTGGAGGGGAGGGTGCTGTCTGAGGCAGTTGCTGACTAATCGCAACTTGAGATGCCTGCTATCCGAAAACTCGATACATGGCGGGAGAGCCGACCAGCAGAGGGCTGTCAGGCGACGGCGAGGAGGCTAGCTTGACGCATCGGAAATATCGGACGAAGGTATCTCAAAAATAACTACAAAAGCGGAGATGCATCGCCATGCGATTTCATCACTTGGATCTCAATCTTCTCGTGGCGCTAGACGTGCTCCTGCAAGAGCAGAACATTACCCGAGCTGCCGAACGCCTCCATATGACCCAGTCCGCTACAAGCGGCGTGCTCGGCAGACTCCGAAAGTACTTCGAGGACGAACTGCTTGTGCAGGTAGGTCGGTCAATGCAACCCACCTCCTATGCGCTTGAATTGGCAAAACCAGTCCGCGAGGTGCTACTGACGATCCGTTCCTCCATCACAGCAAAGCCGCTTTTTGATCCGGCATCCAGCAAGCGGCATTTTCGCTTAGTCACGTCGGACTACTTGATCAGCGTTGTCTTTGCGCAGGTCATTCAGCGCATATACAAGGCCGCACCAGGGATCACGTTTGAAATGCATCCTCCAGGGGATCAGGGCGTGGAGATGATCCTTCGTGGGGAAATCGACCTGATGATTGTTCCGGAGCGCTATCTGATTGACGGGCACCCCTCTCAATTGCTGTTTGAGGAGGAGCACGTATGCGTTATCTGGAGTGGCAACGACTCCGTGGGCGAGGTGTTGACGCTGGAGCAGTACGTAGAAATGGGGCATATTTCTGTCGGGTTTGGTCGGTCTCGACAGCTCAGTATTGAAGACTGGTTTATGAGTCAATACGGCTTCAAGCGTCGACTTGAAGTCATTACCAACGACTTCAACACGCTTCCACAATTGATCGTGGGCACTCATCGAGTCGCCACTATGCACCGCAGGCTGGCTGAGCTTTACTCACGATACCTGCCGCTTCGTATCCTTCCACCGCCGGTGAAGATCCCCGTTATGAGAGAGATCATGCAATGGCACCGCAGCATGGATGGTGATCCCATGCACCGCTGGCTCAGAGAGACTGTCCACGATTTTATTCAAACGCTGGAGGAAGGCGGCAGGTAATCCGATTACCCGCATTACTCAAGGGAGTCAGCAACTGCTGACGTTTATCTTGCGCCCATGATCGCAGAATTGTGGGGTGTTCTGCTTCCAGAACCCGAGTCAATTGGCGGCTCTTGTACGGTGTATCGTGTTTCGTGATACCTCGCATCCTTACTCGCGATTCGCCAAAACCGGTTGCGCTGAATAACGTCCTGCTCTGATCGTGCCCGGAGTGCCGGAAGTTCCCGGGCTCGCCTTCCGACCGCAAAAGGACAATAAAAAATGTTTCGCTATTTCCCCACTAATTATGTTTGGAACCTGTCGGTGGATCTCGCTATCGAAATGGGTGCTCGCATAGGCGAGATCGAAGAGATGTGCGCGCCTTTACAAGAGGCTGCGAAACAACCCGACGCGACTGGCACCTCAGCTTTCCGCGAAACGTGGTCAAAGATGGCCGACAAACTCTGCGGTCTTGCCGAGGAGGACGAGGTTGCTGGCCGGCGGCTCTCTGCAGGCGAAAAGTACAATCGTGCCGCTACCTACTACCTCACATGCGAACGCCTGCAGGCTCATGGTGCACCTGGGCGTAAAGAGCTGTACCAGCGCTTTTTAGAAACCTTCGCCCGTGGCGTCGCCTTATCCAAAGAGAACTGTGAGCGTGTTGAAATCCCTTATGAGGGCAAGATCATCTCAGGGCTCTATGTGCGCGCAGAAGGCGTCGAGGGCCGGGCTCCGTTGCTGGTACAAGTCAACGGACTGGACTCCACCAAAGAAATGAAATACCGCGTTGGCTTGCCGGTATGGTTGGCCAAGCGCGGTGTATCTTCGCTTGTCGTCGATCAGCCAGGTACCGGCGAGGCACTGCGTCTGCATGGTCTTACTGCTCGCTATGACAGCGAGCATTGGGCCAGTCGAATCGTTGATTGGTTGGAAACTCGATCTGAAGTCGACGCCAAGCGTATCGGTCTGGAAGGCGTTTCCCTGGGCGGTTACTACTGCCCGCGCGCAGTTGCTTTTGAACCACGTTTCGCCTGTGGCGTTGTCTGGGGGGCCAACCACGACTGGCGGGATGTGCAGAAACGTCGACTCGACAAGGAAGGTAGCTTTCCCGTACCTCACTACTGGGAACATGTCAGTTGGGTTTGGGGGGCGAAGGACATCAATGACTTCATGCACATTTCAGAGAGCGTTCATTTGGACGGCATTCTCGATCGCATCAAAGTCCCTTTCCTGGTTACCCACGGAGAAAAAGACTCTCAGATCCCGCTCAAGTGGGCTCAGCGCTCGTTTGAGCAATTGGTAAACAGCCCCAAACGCGAATTGAAGGTCTTTACCGACCGAGAAGGCGGTGTTCAGCACTCAAGCTTCGACAATAGCATCAACGCTGGACAGTACATTGCGGATTGGGTAGCTGAAACACTGGGTGGGCATACCGCGTAACAACTGGCTCTGCCTGTGCCAGGCGCAGGCAGAGCCATCGGCTCACCCGATCTTAATCGTGTAATCGACGTTTATTTACGTTTCGTCGTTGCTTCGCAATGTTGAAGCAGTCCCTGGCTCATTTCGGTAGTAGAGACCCACGTGCGCCTGCTGGCTGATGCCCTCGGTGCCCCGGCGAATCTTGTGCACAAACAACCTACCGCCGACCTCGAAGAGCTGGCACCGGGCAAGCTGGATGAGCAGGCATACGGCTGCACTTATGAAGAGATCGACGCCTACCTGATGGGTGAGCCGGTGAGCGAACGGGTGCGAACGATTGTGGAGCGAGCCTATCTGAAGACCGCCCACAAACGCGCGCTACCCATCGCACCTCGGTAGGCGCCGAGCAGGCGAATGAAACGCTACCGCTCAATCGACCGACTCCACCGCGCATTCCACTCCGGCCGCGCCTGGTTCACCTGGTCCCAATCAATCGAAATCGCCGTCTGCAAATAACCCTGCATCGCCTCCACTCGGGCGCGGGTCTTGTCGCTGGTGGGCGTGGTCGGGTTTGACGGGATCTGATCACCTTCCTCCAGCGCCGGCGCCTGGGCTTCGGCGGTCAGCAGGAAGGCCGCGAGTTTCTGCGCCAGTTCCGGTTGGTCGTTGCGTGCGATCACGCATTCGGCCACGTTCAGCACCACGGCGCCTTCCTTGGGTTGCGCGTATTCCATCGGCACACCGAGCAGTTTCTGGGTGGCGACCTGGGTCGGGGTGAGGGGGAAGATCGCCGCTTCGTCGGTTTGCACCATCTCGGAGATTTTCGCGGAGCTGGCGATGTACTCCAGCACGTTGGGGCCGACGGTTTTGGGCCAGGCCTTGAAGCCCGGTTCCACGTTGGTCTCTGAGCCACCCTGGAGGCGGTTGAACATCAGGAAACCGTGCAGGCCGAAGGTCGATGAGGCCAGGGACTGGAACACCACTTTGTCCTTGAAGCGCGGGTCGGCCAGGTCCATCCACGAGGTCGGTGCAGCCCAGCCTTTCTCTTTGAACAGCCTGGCGTTGTAGCCCAGGCCGGTGACGCCGAGGGTCACGGCCACGGCTTGGTCCTTGATTTTCGCCTTGGCCGGGATCTGCTCCAGGGTCGGGCTTGGCGCCAGTTTGTCGCACAGGCCCATGGAGATGGCGCGGTACATGATGCCGTCGTCGAGGAACATCACATGCATCTGCGGGTTGTCTTTGTTGGCCTGGACCTTGGCGAGGATGTCCGACGACGTGCCGGGCACGATCACCACCTTGACGTTATTGGCCTTTTCGAACGCGGGCAGCACCTTGTCGGCATACACCCGTTCCATGGTGCCGCCGTTCATGCCCAGGTACAGCGTCGGGGCCGCATGGGCGGTGGAGGCGAGCAGAGCG
This sequence comes from Pseudomonas sp. Y39-6, assembly GCF_023651955.1. Taxonomy (NCBI): domain Bacteria; kingdom Pseudomonadati; phylum Pseudomonadota; class Gammaproteobacteria; order Pseudomonadales; family Pseudomonadaceae; genus Pseudomonas; species Pseudomonas sp. Y39-6. The sequence goes on from NZ_CP069594.1 coordinate 2,912,813, forward strand.
AGGGACAAGCAGGACAGCGCAATACGAGTATTCATGGATGTTTTTCCTCTCAGGCTTGGAAACGACGGATGGAAAACGCTTCGATGGGTTGCCGGCTGGCCCCTGTGCAGACGATCTCTGCCAGGGCTTCACCGACCGCCGGGCCCAGCTGGAACCCGGCGCCGGCAAAGCCGAAACCGTGGAGCAGGCCAGGCCGGGTGCTGCTGGGGCCGATCACCGGTTCATGATCGGGTAGGTAACCTTCGGTGCCGCTCCAGGTGCGAATCGCCTGGGCACCCTTGAGAAACGGGTACAGCTCGCCGGCATGGCGCAGAATCTCCAGCACCGCCGCTTGCCCGGGCCGCGCCTGCCGGGGGCCAAGCGCAAAACCGCGCCCGCCGCCGAGGATGCAATTGCCCCGGGCCACCTGGCGCGCATAAATCCCGCCGCCTTCGACGCCGGTGCTGACGTTCATCACCACGGGCAGCGGCTCGGTGACCAGCATGGCCGGGTGCGCAGATGTCATGGGGACCGGCTCGCCGAATTGCGCGGCGACGGTCCCTGCCCAGGCGCCGGCGCAATTGAGCAGCCATGGCGCCTGCAGGTGCAGGCCGTTGGCGCAATCCACTTGGAACTGGCGGCTGTCATGTTCGATGCGGATCACCTCGGCCTGCTCGTAGACACACGCGCCAAGGCGTTGCGCGGCACGGGCGAAGGCGGGGGATACCAGGCGCGGGTTGGCATGGCCATCTTCGGGGCATAACGACGCACCCACTGCGATATCCCCGACCCACGGAAAACGTGCGCGCAGCTCGGCGTAATCGAGCAACTGCAAGCCCAGGCCAAAGCCCCGCGTGTGTTCGGCATACGCCTGCAACGCGGCAAAATCCCCATGACTGCGCGCCAGTTTCAAATGCCCGGAGCGCACGTATTCGCCATCGATACCGATCAAGCCGGGCAGGTCGGCCCACAACTGATGGGCGCGCTGCGACAACGGCAGCTGATGCAACGGGCGTCCCTGGCGCCGCACGCCGCCATAGTTCACGCCACTGGAGTGCGAGCCGCAGAAGTCCCGTTCCACCAAGGCCACACGCTGACCTTTGTGCGCCAGCATCAAGGCCGCCGACGCACCGACAATCCCGCCGCCGAGGACGATGACGTCGATCATGGCTGCACCTCCACGCCAAACGGTAGCGGCTTGATCGGGGCCTGGCCGCGCAAACGCCCGACGTCTTCTATCCCGCGACCGCTGCGCTCGGCGACGATTTCAGCCGCCGCCAGCCCGCACATGCGCCCCTGGCAGCGGCCCATGCCCACCCGGCAATGGGCCTTGACCCGATTGATTTCCCAATGACCTTCATCCACCACGGTGCGGATATCGCCAACCCGGACTTCTTCACAGCGACACAGCATCAAGTCGTCCGGCGCCTGCGCGGCCCAGTCTGCCGGGAAGGGAAACGCCGTCTCCAGGCCCTGGCGAAAGCGCTGGATGCGCGCCAATTGCCGCTCAAGCAGGGCCGGGCGCTGATGATCGATCGCGACGCCTGCATCCGCCAGCACCGCCAACGCCGCCCGCTCACCGGCCATCTGCGCGGCATCGGCACCCATGATCCCGGCACCGTCGCCCGCCAGGTACACACCGTCGACGCTGCTGCGCCCGGCACAGTCCCGTTGCGGCAACCACGCACGGTTCAAGGCATTCCAGGCAAATTCACAACCGAGCAGGTCCGCCAACTGCGTTTCGCTGCGCAGCGCATGGGCGAAGGCCACAGCGTCGCAGGCCAGGGTGTGCTTGCGCCAACGTATGCCGCTGACCCGTTGTTCGCCGTCGATCTGCTGCAGCGTCACGCCCTGATGCACGGGAACGCCGTGGGCCGTGAGCCAGGCGCGGTAATACAAGCCCTTGGCCAAGGTCGCCGGTTGTCCGAGCAGCGCCGGCAAGGCGCGGCATTGGGCGCTGAACGGCGCGCTGTCGAGCACGGCGACCACATCGGCGCCGGCCTTGGCGTATTGATACGCCACCAGATACAGCAACGGCCCGCTGCCACAAAACGCCACGCGTTCGCCGATGGCGCAACCTTGGTACTTCAAGGCGATTTGCGCCGCACCCAGGCTGTAGACACCGGGCAAGGTCCAGCCCGGCACCGGCAGGATACGGTCGGTGGCGCCGGTGGCGACGATGATTCGCGAATACTCGACGCTGGCTGCGTGACCATTGTTCAACAGGTCCAGGCGCCGATCCTCGGCATTCCACACCAGGGTTTCGGGCCGGTAGTCGATCAGCGGCGCCAGTTCATCCAGGGTGCGATGCGCAGCCTCGGCCTTACCCGCCTCAAACCCGTATATCTGCCTGGCGGTACGTTGGAAACCCAGGGGTTGGCGGCGATAGATCTGCCCGCCGCCGCGCAGGCTTTCGTCCACCAGGCACGGCGTTACGCCGTGGTCGAACAGGGTGCGCGCGGCACTGATCCCCGCCGGGCCTGCGCCCACGATCACCACCGGCTTCATAGCTGGCGCCCCGGGTCGCGGCTGATCGCCTGGCCTTCTTCCAGCAGGGTCGAACAGGCGCGCACGCGTTGTCCGTCCGCCAGGCGCACCCAGCAGTCCTGGCAGGCGCCCATCAAGCAAAACCCGGCGCGGCGTTCGGCACTGAAATCGCTGCCGCGCAGGTGCTCGGCGCAGGTCAGTACCGCCGTCAGCAGGGTGTCGCCGAGCAAGCCTGTGGCCGGTTGCCCGTCGAGGGTAAACGCCAGGGCAGGGCGTGCGGTTTCGGTCAATCGTTTGAACAAGGCCATCAATGTTTTCCCACCAGCACGCGATCCAGGCCGTAGACCCGGTCGAGCACAATCATGGCCGCCGCCGTGAGGGCAATCACCAGCGCCGACACTGCAGCCATCATCGGGTCGATGGATTCGGTGGCGTACACGTACATACGCACCGGCAAGGTTTGCGTGGCCGGCGAGCTGACGAAGATCGATAAGGTCACTTCGTCGAAACTGTTGATGAAGGCCAGCAACCAGCCGCCGGCCACGCCGGGCAGGATCATTGGCAACGTCACCAGGCGAAACAGCGTGAAGCGTCCGGCACCGAGCGATTCGGCCGCCTGCTCGGCACTGCGATCGATCCCGATCGCTGCTGCCAATACCAGGCGCAGCACATAGGGCGTGATGATCACCACGTGCGCCAGCATCAGCCAGGTGAAGCTGCCGTTGACGCCCATCAAGGCGAACAACCGCAGCATCGCCACCCCCAACACCAGGTGCGGGATGATGATCGGCGACAGGAACAACGCACTGAAGAAGTTACGTCCCGGGAACTGATACCGGCTGATTGCAAGCGCCGCCGGCACTGCAATCAGCGTCGCCAGGGTTGCAGCGGTAAATGCCAGGATCAGGCTGTTGTAGAACGCCTGGATAAAGTCGGCACGCTCGAACACCGCGCGAAACCAGCGCAGGGAGAAGCCCGACGTGGGCAGGCTCAAGGTATTTTCCGGGGTGAAGGCCACCAGGCACACCACCACCAGCGGCGCCATCATGAACATCACCACCAGGCCGTGGAAACCAAGGGCCAAAGGACCGTTTCTGGACATGCGCTTAAACCCCCAGGGACTTTTTGTAGCGGCCTTCGACCATACGGTTCCAGCTCAGCATGATCAGCAGATTGACCAACAGCAGGACCACCGCGATGGTCGCGCCCATGGGCCAGTTGAGTTCCGAGAGGTACTGGTCGTACACTACGGTGGCGACCATTTTCAGGCGCCGCCCACCAAGCAGGCCGGGGATCGCAAAGGAGCTGGCGGCCAGGCCGAACACGATCAGGGTGCCGGACAGCACGCCCGGCATTACCTGGGGCAACACGATCTTGCGCATCACCGTGGCCTGGCTCGCGCCCAGCGACAAAGCCGCCTGTTCCGCCGAGGGGTCGAGCTTTTGCAGGGAGGTCCACACTGGAATGATCATGAACGGCAGCATCACGTGTACCAGCGCAATGATCACCGCGAACGGCGTGTACAACAGCTTCACCGGGCGCCCGCCCAATGCCTGGATCACCTGGTTGACCAGCCCGTCGGCGCCGAGCAGCAGGCTCCAGCCGAACGCTCGCACCACCACCGAAATCAACAACGGCGTGAGGATCAGGATCAGGAAGATCGAGCGCCACGGCGTACCCATGCGGCTGAGGATGTAGGCTTCGGGCACGCCAATCACCACGCAGAGCAGCGTCACTAGCGCGCTGATCCAGAAGGTGCGCCAGAAGATTTCGTAGAAGTACGCGTCGCTGAACAACGCCAGGTAATGAGCCAAGGTCCACTCATCGGCCTTAACCCCTACTTGGTAGTCGAACACGTTGAACGATAGCACCAGGGTCAGGCCCAGCGGCAGAATCAGCAGCCCGGCGAACAGCAGCAACGCCGGCAGCGAGAGTAGATAGCCGCGACTCATGGGTGCACCTCATCCGCCGTCAGCACCCGCAGCAACTCGGCTTGCCAGTCCAGGCCGACTGCCGCGCCGCAACTCAGCGGTGCGCTGCCGTCGTTGCTGCGCACCACGGTGATTTCGCCCAGCGCGGTATGGATTCGGTACAGCCACTGGCTGCCGAAGAAATAGCGGTCGAGCACCTGGCCTTGCAGGCGACCTTCGCTTGCGCCCACCAGCTGGATTTTTTCCGGGCGCAGGCTCAAGACCAGTTCGCCGTCACCCGCGGCGTGGCGCACCTGCGGGATGCCGCGTGCGTCGTAATCGCCGGCCAGCAGGTTAGCCTTGCCGACGAAGTCCGAGATAAAGCGCGTCCGCGGGTGTTCATACAGCTTGTAGGGCACGTCGATCTGCGTCACGCGCCCGGCCTGCATCACCACCACACGGTCGCTGATGGACAGCGCCTCGGCCTGGTCATGAGTGACCATCAGGGTGGTGATGCCCACCGCGTGCTGGATGCGGCGGATTTCAAACTGCATCTCTTCGCGCAGGTTCGCGTCGAGGTTGGACAGCGGCTCATCCAGCAACAATACCGGCGGCTCAATCACCAGCGCGCGCGCCAGGGCCACGCGTTGGCGCTGGCCGCCGGACAATTCCCGGGGGTAACGGTCGGCGTGGGGGGCCAGGCGCACCAGCTCCAGCACGGTCTTGACCTTGGCGGCGATCTCGGCGGCCGGCACTTTGCGCATCTTCAGGCCGAAGGCGATGTTGTCGCGCACGGTCATGTGCGGGAACAGCGCATAGCTTTGGAACACCACGCCCAGGCCACGGCTGGCGGGCTTGGCGTGGGTGATGTCGCGACCGTCGAGCAGGATCTGCCCAGCGCTCACGTCGACGAAGCCGGCGATCATTTGCAGGGTGGTGGTCTTGCCGCAGCCCGAGGGGCCGAGCAGGGAAACGAACTCGCCTTTTTCCACCGCAAGGTCAGTGGCGACCACCGCGTCGACGGCGCCGTAGCGTTTGCTCAAGGCGTTGAGTTGGAGAAATGCCATGTCTGCGTTCCACCTTTTTTGAGTCGCGTCGAAACGCGCTTTTTTGTTTTGGGCAGATGCGAAAAGGGTGTTGCGGGTGCGTTGGCGCTCGATCTTGAGTCGGCTGCCGGTTGTTGTTCATTTCGCCCCTGTGGACGCAGATTAGGACGAAGACTAGGATGGGCGAAAGATAGAATTTCACTGAATGGAGTGTTTTTTCAGTTTTATTCACTGACAAGAATTATTGATGAGATAACACGCTATGAATTCTACTGAGCGGAATAAAAATACCAAGGAAGTGGGTGCGGGCGGCGTGTCTCGCTTGTTCGCATTGCTGCGTACCTTGGGCGGCGTGCCCGACGGCGGCGAACGCGTGACTCAGCTCGCACAACAGGTCGGCCTGTCCCAACCCACCACCCACCGCCTGCTGCGCAGCCTGATGGATGAAGGTATGGTCGAGCAGGACGCGCGCAGCAAACGCTATCGCCTGAGCCTGGAGTTCTTCGCTCTGGCGGCGAACGCGGGCAAGACCGGCAACCTGCGCGACCTGGTAAGGCCGAGCATGCTGCGCCTCAGTGCGTCCCTGGGGGATTCATTGTTTTTGCTGGCGCGCAGCGGCTTTGATGCGATCTGCCTGGACCGCAGCGAAGGCCCGTACCCGATTCGTACTTTCACGGGTGATATCGGCGGGCGCGTGGCATTGGGCGTGGGGCAGGGCAGCCTGGCGATCCTGGCCTTTTTGCCGGAGGAAGAGCGCGAGACGGTGATCCGCTACAACTTGCCAAGGCTCAAGGATTTTCACCTGTATGACGAGGTGCTGTTGCGTTCGGAAGTGGAGAACGTGCGCAATCTGGGTTATGCGGCGCGCAATACCGGCGTGCTGGAAGGCATGGCGGGATTGGCGGTGCCGATCCTGAACCGGGACGGCCATGCGGTGGCAGCATTGAGCGTGGCGACCATCAGTGACCGGTTGGGGCCGAGTCGCCTGCCGATGGTGGTGGAGTTGCTCAAGCGCGAAGCGGCGGCGATCGGGCCCCGGATCAATCCGTTTGATCCGACGCTGCGCCGGCCCTCACAGACCTTTGGTGGGTAGGTCATCCAGATTGCGCGCCAGCTCCAGAGCGTAGCGTCCAAGCCCCTTGACGCACATCCGTTTTCGGCAGCAAGAATCGGAGTGCGGGTACATTTCGAACACCCTTACGGTGAGACTCCAGACTTAGAGGCGTCCACCATGGCTTCCGTATAACTGGCCTTTTCCCCTTAACTACTGCAACAACTTTTTTACGGCGGCGGGCTTATTTGTTTAGCGGTGTGGTTCGTTCTCAGCAAGAGCCAACCGAAGCAAGAACCCGCACCTGCCTCGGATTGATCCAACCACTCAACTGCCCTCGACGATTTCTCATCTGATGGGCGGGTGACCACGTAAGTGAATACCGTGTCTTGGTTTTGCGCAGTCCGCTGGATGACTTGGCCGGGCGGACGCACTTCTTGAGTTTGATTTATGTACCGGGCTCTTTATTGTCTAAAAAACGATGCCTTTTCATCCGGTACATTTCATTATCCGAGTAGGTGAGCAGTGTGTCGGCATCCTTGCCGTCCTCGGGATAATAGGCAACGCCGATACTGCACGACGGCATCTTGAGTGCGCCGAATTCAGGCGGTAGTGGCGCAGCCATGACGTTGTGAATCTGTTCTAACTTCTTGGAAATGGCGTCTCTCGACTGGATATCGGTCAACAGCACCGTAAATTCATCGCCGCCCATCCGGGCCACGGTATCCGTCTCACGTATGCAGCTTTCTAGACGTCGGGCAATCATGCAAAGAATACGATCCCCCGCGGCGTGGCCATGGACGTCATTGATACTCTTGAAGTCATTGATATCCAGAAACAGCAAAGCCAACTGACTATTGTGACGGTGCGCGACGTGCAGGGCAGATTTCAGTCGATCACTGAAAATCGAGCGGTTGGTTAGTTTTGTCAGCGGATCATGATGCGCGAGGAAACGTAACTCCTCCTCGGCCTGAGTCAAAGCCGTCACGTTGCGTGCGACGCCAATCCTTGCACCAACCTCTTCCGACCAGAATGCCGCCCACAGGATGTACACGACGCCTCCATCCTTACGGATGTAACGGTTGCGGAAATCGAAGTGGAATTGACCATTCATGACACGGGCAATCGAGTCCCGTGTGCTAGCCAGGTCTTCAGGATGCATATAGCGGGTGATAGGGGTGCCGTTCAGCTCGTCAGGACGGTAACCCAGCAGGGCCTCACAGGCATCACTCACAAAAACAATGTGGTCGTCTCTATCAACCACAAACACTGTATCCAACATCAGATGGATCAGTTTGGGGTAGAGCGCTTGTAGGTCAACGGCCATAAGTCATGGGGCATATCCGATTCATAGAGCGCGATCATAGCCTGATCGATAAGGCCTGCGGCGAGTAATCTTACCGGCAAGTATGGGAGCACGTATGCCAGGCGAATACGACCTCATGCCACTCTTGCTTGGTGCGATGGTGTCTGCCTAAACGCGGAAGCTGTTTGCCCTGGATTTATCCGCCTTGATGCGAGCCAAGCTCAGTCAGCAGACGATTGACCGCCGCGCTTGATTCTTCCATTTCGCTTGCGGCGCGCAGTACAGCGCTCCAGTCATTTTCAATGATTGCCCTCATAAAAAGTATGGAAACGCTTCACCGGATGAGCTATCGTTTTTTTGACATCGTATTGCCACTATTCAAATAACAGGCTGATGCCATTTGCAGGAGTGCTGGTAGTGAATGAAAGCTCTTCTCAAATAGGCTTGCGTCAGTGGATCTGGCGGGCGTTCATGCAGAGTGCATTAATCCCGTTGGTCCTGGTGGAGACGATTCTGATTGCTTGTTACCTGCTGACCAATCAGGCGATCCGTGTATCGCAACTCGATTATTTGGAACGCAGTGCAATTGAAAGCCTTGGCGCAACTGCCGACCAGAACACCCGAATCATTCAAGATCAATTAACCCACATCGCCGATGTCACTCAGCTATTTGCGGATATGACGGCTAACTCACTGCGTGCCGCTTCAACACCCTTGAGTGAAACATTAAGCACTTCTGCTGATGGAGCTCTTTACAGCGGAAAAGACCTGGGCGGAGCGGCGTCGTTCTACTCGTCGGTCACACCTGTCGCGCAACAGAACCTGGGTAAAGTGCAGAAGTTGTCCAGCCTCGACCCATTGATGCGTGCGATCAAAGATCATGAACCGATGGTCGCCAGTGTCTATTTCAATACGTGGGACAGTTACAACCGGATTTATCCGTGGATTCGTGCCGATGAACAATATCCGCATGATATGCAGATACCCGGTTATAACTTTTATTATCTGGCCGATGCCGAACATAACCCGCAGCGAGGGGTTCGCTGGACTGACGTCTACCTCGACCCGGCGGGTCATGGCTTGATGATGTCCGCGATCGCGCCTGTTTATGAGCGCAACTTTCTCGAAGGCGTGGTCGGGCTGGATATCACCGTGGGCGATCTGCTGAAAGAAATTTCCACGCTTAAGGTGCCGTGGGGCGGGTACTTGATGCTCGTCGGCGCGGACATGAAGATCATGGTGTTACCGCCCGAAGCCGAACATGACTTTGAAAAAGGCAACTGGAGTGGTTCGGGGTCGAAGGCCACGAATGAAGGCGCGGTCAACCTTGCGGGTTCAAATCTGATCGACGCGGTGGACCCTCGGGAGTTGGCGGCCGCTGTCGCGCGCAATAGTCGTGGCAGCGCCGAAGTCGTGCTCAACGGGCGCTCCCATCTGGTCGCATGGGCCGAAGTGAAGCCGGCGGGCTGGCGATTGCTGGCGGTCGCCGATGAAGAAGACGTCATGGCGGCCACGAACAGCTTGGCGCTCCATTACCGCAACATCGGCTATTTGATGATTGCCGGCCTGGTGATGTTTTACCTCGCATTCTTCAGTTACATGTGGAATCGTGCGCGCAAATTGAGCCATAGCCTGCGGCGGCCGATCCGCGATATCAGAGACATGCTGCAGCAAATTGGTAACGGCCAGTGGCTCCCGCAGCGCGCGCGTTCGAGCATTCGTGAGCTGGATGAAATGGCGGGCAACGTGCTGTCAATGGGCGCCCAACTGTCATCCAGTGAAGCACGGCGCAACGCGGCGCAGAACCGCCTCAATCTTGTCGTTGAAAGCATCACCGCCGGGCTCTGGGAATACCGCCTGGATACTGATCGCCTGTCGTTGAGCGAAGCGTTCTGCACGCGTTTCGGGGTGCCGGCGTGCCAACTGGAGCGCTTCTGTTTTTACGATCACGTCGACCCCGAAGATGTGCAGGCGCTTGATCGGGCGCTCAACGCGTTGCGCACCGGCGCCGCATCGGTGATCGACCTGGAGTTACGTTTATTGCGGCCCGATGGCTCGCCGATCTGGTTTTTGTGCCGTGGACGCCTGATCGAGTCTCTCGATGCGCGCATGCGTTTATCCGCAGGTACGTTTGTCGATATCGACACGCTTAAACAGGTTGAAGAGGATCTGCGTCGCCGTACCCTTGAAGCGCAAGGGGCGAGCAAGGCGAAGTCGCGTTTTATCTCCAGCATGAGCCACGAATTACGCACACCGCTGAATTCGATTCATGGATTCGCCCAGTTATTGCGCCTGCAAGTGGCCGATGGGCAGGAGGAGGCCAAATCCCTTGATGAGATCCTGGGCGCCAGCCAGCACCTGGCTCACCTGGTCGACGATTTGCTCGACTGGTCGAGCCTGCAGGCGGAGGCGCCGCGCTTGCAGATGCGTGTCCTGGAGGTCGACGGACTGATGCGCGAATGTGCCGAAATGGTCCGTTCCCAGGCCAAGGCTGCGGGTCTTGACCTTGAGTTGCAGTCGACGAGCCCCGCGCTGAGTGTGCTGGCCGATGCCAGGCGCCTGCGCCAGATTCTGCTGAACCTGCTGTCCAACGCCATCAAGTACAACCGCCCTCACGCTCGCTTGTTCATGGGGGCTGAACTCCATGGCAAGGGGCGCGTGCGGGTGTTTGTCGAAGATGGCGGCGCAGGTATTTCCGCAGCCCTGCAAGGCGCGCTGTTCGAGCCGTTCCAGCGTTTGGGCCAGGAAAACACCGCAATCCAAGGCACCGGTATCGGCCTTGCGTTGTGCCGAGAACTCGCCACGTTGATGAACGGCAGCATGGGGCTCATCAGCGAAACGGGTGTCGGCAGTCGCTTTTGGGTCGATCTGCCCCAAGGCATCGCGGCACCCAAGGTCCACAAGCGCTTGCTCTCGCTGTGTTTCGTGGGGCAGGACGACGAGACGCTGCGCTGTCTTGAAGACACGTTGACGGGCATGGTGGACCTGCGCCACGGAACGCTTGCGCAGTGTCTGGAGCAGGTACGGCGCGACACGGCGCCGGACGTCATGCTGATTGACTGTGACTTACTGGGAAATGACTTGATCGATGCGCTGTCGCGGTTACGACGTTTGCCAGGTGGCGATCAAATCCTTCTTATTCTGCTGTGTACATCACCACACATGCTCGCGACGTTGGGGTGTGAGTTTCAAGCAGTGCTTAAACAACCGCTGGAACCCAATGAGCTACGCGAACTCATACGCGCGATGATGCAAGTGGAGAAACCGAATGTTCAGTGATATCCCCGCCGATACCCGAATTGTGATTATCGATGATGTGGCTGCGAACCTGCGCTTGCTGGAGTCCAGCCTGAAAGCCTTTGGTTTGCGCAACGTCTTGAGTTTCGCCGACTCGGCCAGCGGGCTGGTTTGGCTCAAAGAGCAACCGTGGGATCTGCTGCTATTGGATCTGGATATGCCCGCGCCCGATGGGTTTGAGATTCTGCGCCAACTCAGCGATCGCAATCGCTCAAGGTCTCCCGTGATTATCTTGACGGCATTGAGCGAGCCGCAAAGCCGCCGTCTCGGCCTTGAACTGGGGGCCAACGATTATCTGACCAAACCGTTGGATTTGCCTGAGCTGCTATTGCGCATACGCAACGCTCTGCGCTTGTCCCATGCCACCCGCCAACTGCAAGACCTGAACAGTGAGTTGGAGCAAAGGGTGTTTGAGCGCACCGCTCAGTTGCAGGAAAGTTATTGCGCCATGATCCGCGCATTGAGTCGTGCGGCCTGCTATCGCGATGATGAAACGGGCGCCCATGTATTGCGCATTGGCGAAACCGCGGCCTTGATGGCCGAAGCAATCGGTATGCCGCAGAGGTGGTGCGAGCTGATTCGATTGGCGGCGCCGATGCATGACTTGGGGAAAATCGGCATTCCTGATCGGATCTTGCACAAGGAAGGCCCATTAACCGTGCCGGAACGCCAGCAGATGATGGAGCATCCGCGCATCGGCCATGCAATCCTGCAAGATGCACACGCCACGGACCTGACCGATATGGCCGCGGACATTGCCTATGGTCACCATGAAAAATGGGACGGCAGCGGCTATCCGCAAGGGCTTGCCGGAAAGGACATTCCGCTGTCGGCAAGGATTGTCGCGTTGTGTGATGTCTATGACGCGCTGCGTATGGAACGTCCCTATAAGCGGGCCTGGAGCCCTGAACGGGCGCAGGCCTATATTCTTGAGCAATCGGGCGTGCATTTTGATCCGGAGCTGGTGACGGTGATGCGCCGCTGTTTCGGCCCGGTTGAACAACTCATCGAGGATGACGCCGAACTGGCTGGCATACACAAGCAACGACAAGCCGATGCGGGCACTGGCCAGCCCCCACATTAAAACGTCGCCAACATGGGCGCCCGGCTCGGGCTCATCGCGGCCAAGGCCACCGACGTCGCCGCCGTGCGCGTCTCCACCCCCAACTTCACATACACATGTTCCAGGTGCTTGTTCACCGTCCGCGGGCTCAGCCCCAAGATATCGCCGATGTCCCGATTGGTCTTGCCGCACGCCACCCAGCGCAGCACCTCGACCTCGCGCTCGGTCAGTTGAAAGCGTGCCGACAACAGCTTGTGCGCCGGCTCATCCTCCAGGGTCAACACACTCGGTTGCGTCGCCGCCCGCGCCGACAGCAGGATGCGCGAGGTGCGTAAATGCGCCGCCACCCGCGCCAGCACCTCGTCGGTCTGGATCGGCTTGGTCACGTAGTCGCTGCCGCCCACTTCAAAGCCTTGCACCACATGCTTGCTGTCGGTCAGCCCGGTCATGAACACCACCGGGATGTCCGCGCTGGCAGGTAACGCCTTGAGCCGGCGGCAGGTCTCGAAACCGTCCAGGCCCGGCATCATCGCGTCCAGCAGGATCAGGTCCGGGCGCCGGCGTTGCACGCGGTTCAGCGCGCTGAGCCCGTCGAGCGCCACCAGCACCATGTAGCCGGCGTCGTCGAGGGCGTCGGAGAGCATGGCCAGGTTGTCCGGGGTGTCGTCGACGATCAGTACCACGCCGGGTTCAGTGCTACGGGTGAGTACATTCATCTTCGGCCTCCTTGAGGGTTCGGTTGAGTTCATCCAGGCGGAAACCCTTGAGCAACCCGCGCACTTTGCTGATGAACGGTGCGGCGTCCGGGCGGCGTTCGAGGATCGTGTCGAGTTTTTCGTGCAGGCCCCGCACGTAGCCGATCGCGCTGAGTTCGGCGAGCACGGCGAGGTCGTCGGCGCTCGGCAGCACGCTGGGCGGTGGCGGCGCGACGAAGGTTTTGGTGCGCCGCAGCCATTGCAGGCCGAGGTGTTGTTGCAGGCGTCCGAGCAGCTCCGGGGTACGCACCGGCTTGGCCAGGTAGTCGTTGCAGGCGGCGGCGATGCTGCGTTCGCGGTCGTCGGTAAAGGCGTTGGCCGAGATCACGATGATCGGCGCGGTGGACAGTGCATTGCGGCGGATCAGCCGGCTGGTTTCCAGGCCGTCCAGGGTCGGCATCGACAGGTCCATCAGGATCAGGTCAGGCGCCAGCAGCGCGACCTGGCGAATCGCATCCTGGCCGTTGCTCGCCTGGATCACCTCAAAGCCCAGAGGCGTGAGCATGCCGCTGAGTACCTTGCGGTGGTCCACATGGTCGTCCACCACCAGAATGCGTCGGCGTGCGCCCTGGTAGCCGATGATGTCGTGTTCCACATGCACCACCGCCTGCGGCGCGCGCACCTGGGACAGGAACAGGCGCACCTGGAAACAGGTGCCCTTGTCCAGCTCGCTGGTAACGCGTAGCTCGCCGCCCATCAGCGCGGTGAGCATGCGTGTGATGGTCAGCCCCAGGCCTACGCCTTTGTCCTGGCGCATCAGGTCGCCGCGCTCGAACGGCTGGAAGATCCGCTCGATTTGCCCGGGGTCGATGCCGATGCCAGTGTCGATGATTTCAAAGTTGGCGGTCTCGCGCATGTAGCTGACCCGCAGGCACACTTCGCCGCTGTCGGTGAAGTTCACCGCATTGCCGAGCAGGTTGATCAGGATCTGGCGCACGCGTTTTTCATCACCGCGCACCACGGCGGGGATCTTGCCGACGCAGTCCAGGCGAAAGCGCAGGCCCTTGTCCTGGGCTTGGGGGGTGAACATCTGCTCCAGGTCGTGGATCAGTTCGGGGAAGGGGATTTCGGTGAGTTCCAGGCGCAATTTGCCGGCCTCGATCTTGGCCACGTCGAGCAGGCCGTCGATCAATGACAGCAAGTGCGAGCCGCTGCGCAGGATGGTCGCCAGTGCGTCCTGGTGCTGCTCGGGCATGGCGCTGTCGCGCTGCAGGATCTGGGTGAAACCGAGGATGCTGTTCAGCGGTGTGCGCAGCTCGTGAGACAGCCCGGTGACGTAGCGGCTCTTGGCGGCGTTGGCGGCTTCCGAGGCTTCCTTGGCCTGTTGCAGCGCCTGGTCGGTGAGGCTGTGGGCGTCGATTTCCTGCATCAGCAGCAGGGTCTGGCGGTCGGATTCCTGCTGGGCGACGCGGCGGCTTTCGCGGGTCAGCACCACCCACCAGGCGAGCACGGCGGCCAGCACCGACAGGGTCAGGAACGCTTTGAAGAACGCCTGGTACAGGGTTTGCGAATGCGGCAAACCCTGGGCCGCCTGCACGTAGATCAAGGCCAGGGCGCCAGCAAGCAGCAGCACCAGCACCGATAACAGCCCCAGGTAATGGGCCAGCCGCGTATGCAGGCGCGGCATCAGGCTGTTGGGCAGCAACCGGCGCAGCACGCCTTCGAACTGGCTGACCAGCCGCGCATGGGGTTTGCAACGGTCGCCGCAGCGCGCATCCAACGAGCAACACAACGAACAGATGGGCGTGCTGTAGGCCGGGCAGAACGCCATGTCCGCCGTCTCGAACGGGTTGCTGCACAGCCCGCAGACCGCATGGGTGGCGGGTGCCACCGGGTGAATCAATTGGGCGTCGCTGGTGCGCGCGATGTAGTACTTGCCCTGGGTCATCCAGGCCAACAGCGGCGCCATCACCAGCGCCGTGCCGAGGGCGACGAAGGGCGGCGCGGCCTGGGCCAGGGCGCCAAACAGGCCGAAGTGGGCGAGGATCGACAGCAGCGAGGCAATCAGCATCGAGCCGACACCCACCGGATTGATGTCGTAGAGGTGCGCGCGCTTGAACTCGATGTGTTTGGGCGACAGTCCCAGGGGCTTGTTGATCACCAGGTCGGCGACCAATGTACCGATCCAGGCAATCGCAATATTCGCGTACAGCCCCAGCACCTGATCGATCACGTCGAACACGCCCAGCTCCATCAGCATCAACGCAATGGCCACGTTGAACACCAGCCACACCACGCGCCCGGGGTGACTGTGGGTGACGCGGGCGAAGAAGTTCGACCAGGCCAGGGAGCCGGCGTAGGCGTTGGTCAGGTTGATCTTCATCTGCGAGATGAACACGAACAGCACCATGGCGCCGAGGGCCCATTCCGGCGAGCTGAACACATAACGGAAGGCGACCAGGTACATCTGGGTCGGCTCGGCGGCGCGTTCCATGGGGATTTCATGTTGCAGGGCAAGGAACGCCAGGAACGCGCCGCCAAACATCTTCAACGCGCCGGGGATAATCCAGCCGGGGCCGGAGCAGAGCAGGGCGGCCCACCAGCGCTTGCGGTTGGCGGCGGTCTTTTCCGGGAGAAAGCGCAGGTAGTCCACTTGCTCGCCGATCTGCGTCACCAGCGACAGCGCCACGGTACAGGCGGCGCAGAACGCCAGCAGGTTGAAACCGCCGCCGTCGCCGCTGCGCCCGACAAAGCTGGTCCAGTCGCTGAACGCGTCGGGGTTTTTCCACCACACGAAACCATAGGGCAACACCAGCAAAAACAGCCACAGCGGTTGGGTCCACAGTTGCAGGCGACTGATCAGCGTGACGCCGTAGGCCACCAGCGGAATCACCAGCAGCGAGCAGATCACATAGGCGAAGGCCAGCGGGATATGGAAATACAACTCCAGTGCCAGCGCCATGATCGCCGCTTCCAGGGCGAAGAACAGGAAGGTGAAGCTGGCGTAGATCAGCGAGGTGATGGTTGAACCGATATAGCCGAAGCCGGCGCCACGGGTCAGCAAGTCCATGTCCACGCCATAGCGGGCGGCGTAATAGCTGATGGGCAGGCCGGTGAGGAAGATCACCAGGCTGATGGCCAGGATCGCCCAGAAGGTGTTGGTGAAGCCGTAACTCAGCACCAAGACGCCGCCGATCGCCTCCAGCGCCAGGAACGACACCGCGCCCAGGGCGGTGTTGGCGATGCGCAGCTCCGACCACTTGCGAAAGGATTTGGGGGTGTAGCGCAGGGCGTAGTCTTCCATGGTCTCGTCGGCGACCCAAGAGTTGTAGTCGCGGCGGATCTTGACGATGCGCTGGGTGCCGGGAGGGGATTGCACGATGGTGAGGCTCCGCAGAGTGGACGAAGGGAGTGAGCAAGTTCCATGCCCTCGACTGCGCTGGGAGCCAAATGTGGGAGGGAGCTTGGTCAGCGGTGGCTGGGCGGACGCGATCCTGCCCTGCATTGGTGCGCAACGGCATACGTCAAATGACGTACTGCGTTACGTCAGGCTGCGTATACCCGCGCTGGCCCGCTGCCGCCATGCTGGAGCCCTCATTGCAGAGGAGTCGCCCCATGGAACCACGATTGATCCGCTCCAAACCGTTGTTGGCCCTGTCGTTGCTGGCGGCCGCGCTGTTCAGCCAGGGCGTGCTGGCCGACAACGAAGGCCTGGCCGTGACGCCGACCGAAGTCACCGTCGGCCAGTTGCACTCGGCCACCGGCACCATGGCTATCTCCGAGACCGGCTCGATCCAGGCCGAACGCCTGGCCATCGAGCAAATCAACGCCTCGGGCGGGATTCTGGGACGCCAGATCAAAGTGATCCAGGAGGACGGCGCCTCCGACTGGCCGACCTTCGCCGAAAAGGCCAAGAAGCTGTTGGTCAACGACAAAGTCGCCGCCGTGTTCGGCTGCTGGACCTCGGCCTCGCGTAAAGCCGTGCTGCCGATCTTCGAGAAAGAAAACGGCCTGCTCTACTACCCGACCTTCTACGAAGGCCTGGAACAGTCGAAAAACGTGATCTACACCGGGCAGGAAGCCACCCAACAGATCCTCGCCAGCCTGGATTGGATCGCCAAGACCAAAGGCGCCAAGACCTTCTACCTGGTCGGCTCCGATTACATCTGGCCGCGCACGTCGATGAAGATCGCGCGCAAGCACATTGAAAACGTACTGCACGGCACCGTGGTCGGCGAAGACTACTACCCGCTGGGCAACACCCAGTTCGGTTCGCTGATCAACAAGGTCAAGCTGAAAAAGCCTGACGTGGTCTTCGCCGCCGTGGTGGGCGGTTCCAACGTGGCGTTCTACAAACAGCTCAACGCGGCGGGCGTGAATGCGTCCAAGCAAACCCTGTTGACCCTGTCGGTGACCGAAGACGAACTGCTTGGCATCGGCGGCGAAAACATGGCCGGCTTCTATGCCTCGATGAAGTACTTCCAGAGCCTGGACAACCCGAACAACAAAGCCTTCGTCGAAGCCTTCAAGGCCAAGTACGGCAAGGATGCGGTGATCGGCGACGTGACCCAGGCGGCTTACCTCGGCCCATGGCTGTGGAAAGCGGCGGTGGAGAAGGCCGGCAGTTTCGACGTGGATAAAGTCGTCGCCGCCTCCCCGGGTATCGAACTGAAAACCGCGCCCGAAGGCTACGTGAAGATTCACGAGAACCACCACCTGTGGAGCAAGTCGCGCATCGGTGAAGTGCAGCCCAACGGCCAGTTCAAGGTGATCTACGAGTCGGATCTGATCGAACCGAATCCGTTTCCAAAGGGTTACCAATAAGCTTCAAGCACACCGATTCAAATGTGGGAGGGGGCTTGCCCCCTCCCACATAGAGCAAAAGCACATCGCATTCCAACTATCACCTCCCGCTCTCAGGAGACCATCATCATGGAATGGCTATCGGAATTTGGAGCCATCGCGGCGATGCAGGGGTTCAACGGCTTGTCCGTGTTCTGCGTGCTGTTGCTGATGGCGTTGGGGCTGGCGATCATTTTCGGCCAGATGGGCGTGATCAACATGGCCCACGGAGAATTCCTGACCATCGGCGCCTACACCACCTACGTGTGTTCCAGCCTCACCGCGCACTTTGCGCCGAGTTTTCAACCCTATTACTTCTTCTTCGCCATTGCCCTGTCGTTCCTCGTTGCCGGCGCGGTGGGCTGGTTGGTGGAATGGGCGATGATCAGCCGCTTGTACAAGCGGCCGCTGGATACCTTGCTGGCAACCTGGGGCCTGTCCCTGGTGATGCAGCAAACCTTCCGCTCGGTGTTCGGCGCTCGGGAGGTCAGCGCCGAGCCGCCGGCCTGGCTGATGGGCTCGGTGAACTTCACCGACGCGATTGAAATCCCGCGTAACGGCCTGTTCATGATGGCCCTGACCGTGCTGCTGACGGCGGCGATCTTCCTGATGCTGTACCGCTCGCGTTGGGGCCTGCAGGTGCGTGCGACGGTGCAGAATCGCCTGATGAGCCGCGCGGTGGGCATCAATACGCGCAAGGTCGACCGCATGACCTTCGCCCTCGGTTGCGGCGTGGCCGGGGTGGCCGGTGCGGCGTTCACCACCATCGGTTCCACCGGGCCGACGGCGGGTTCGCAGTACATCGTCGACACCTTTCTGGTGGTGGTGTTCGGCGGCGCGCAAAGCCTGTTCGGCACCATTGCCTCGGCGTTCGTGATCGCCCAGACGCAATCGCTGTCGGAGTTTTTCCTCAGTGGCTCGATGGCCAAGGTGCTGACCTTGTCCTCGGTGATTCTGATCCTGATGCTGCGCCCGCAAGGGTTGTTCTCCATCAAAGTGCGCAAGTAGAGGCGAGCAGATGAAGGCTTTAGACAAGCTGCTGGGCGGCCAGCAAAACCTGATCGGCATCGCGCTGCTGGCGCTGCTGATTCTCGTGGTGTTCCCCCTGACCCTGGATGCGTTCCGGCTGAACATGGTCGGCAAGTACCTGACCTACGCGTTTGTCGCGGTGGGGCTGGTGCTGTGCTGGGGCTATGGCGGCATTCTCAGCCTGGGGCAGGGCGTGTTCTTCGGCGTCGGCGGCTACTGCATGGCGATGTTCCTCAAGCTGGAAGCGTCCGACCCGGAAAGTACCAAGATCCAGTCCACGCCGGGCATCCCGGACTTCATGGATTGGAACCAGATCACCGAACTGCCCTGGTTGTGGCAACCGTTTCACAGTTTCAGCTTTACCCTGGTGGCGGTGATTGCGGTGCCGGTGCTGCTCGCATTCATTATCGGCATGGCCTTGTTCAAGCGGCGCGTGGGCGATGTGTACTTCTCCATCGTCACGCAGGCGATTGCGCTGATCCTCACGGTATTGATCGTCGGCCAGCAAGGGCTGACCGGCGGCGTCAATGGCATCACCGACCTCAAGACCCTGCTCGGCTGGGACCTGCGCACCGACAGCGCGAAGCTGCTCCTCTACTTCATCAACGCCGGGTTGCTGTTCGGCTGCATCTTCATCGGCCGCTTCATCCTCGCGTCCAAGCTTGGCCGGTTGTTGATGGCGATGCGCGACAAGGAAGAACGCGTGCGCTTTTCCGGGTATGACGTGGCCAGCTTCAAGATCTTTGTGTTCTGCGTGGCCGCGGCGTTCTCGGCGATTGGCGGGGCCATGTTCGCGTTGCAGGTGGGCTTTATGTCGCCGTCGTTCGTGGGCATCGTGCCGTCGATCGAGATGGTGATCTTTGCCGCCGTGGGCGGGCGCATGTCGCTGCTCGGCGCGGTGTATGGCGCGCTGCTGGTGAACTATGGCAAGACCTACTTTTCCGAGTCCTTTCCCGAGCTGTGGCTGTACCTGATGGGCGGGCTGTTCATCGCCGTGGTCATGTACTTCCCCAATGGCCTGGCCGGCTTGTGGGACAGCCATGGTCGGCAGGCATTGGCCCGGCTGCTGCGCCGTCAACCACCGGTGCAAGCCGTGGCGCCGGTGGTCAAGCCCAAGACTGAAAGCAAAATCCTGGAGACCCAGCCATGACCGCCGTCGGCTTTGAAATGAACAAACCGGTGCTGGCCATCGAAGGTCTTACCGTGTCATTCGACGGCTTCAAGGCGGTCGACAACCTCAACCTGTATATCGACCGCAACGAAGTGCGCGTGGTCATCGGCCCCAACGGTGCCGGCAAGACCACGGTGCTCGACCTGATCTGCGGCAAGACCCGCGCCACCAGCGGCAGCATCCAGTTCGACGGGCAGGAACTGACCACGATGCGCGAGTACAACATCGTGCGCGCTGGGGTCGGGCGCAAGTTCCAGAACCCGTCGATCTACGAAAACCTCACGGTGTTCGAGAACCTCGAGATGTCCTACCCGGCGGGCCGCAAGGTCTGGGGTGCGCTGTTTTTCAAGCGCAATGCCCAGGTGATCGCACGGGTGGAAGAGGTAGCGCGGGAGATTTTCCTTGGCGATTTGCTGCAACAACAGGCGGACTTGCTGTCCCACGGGCAAAAGCAGTGGCTGGAGATCGGCATGCTGTTGATGCAGGACCCCGAGCTGCTGATGCTAGACGAACCGGTGGCCGGCATGAGCGTCAACGAACGCGCGCAAACCGCCGAGCTGCTCAAACGCATCAGCCAGGGCCGCTCGGTGCTGGTGATCGAGCACGACATGGAGTTTGTCAAAAGCATCGCCCACAAGGTCACGGTGCTGCACCAGGGCAAGGTACTCGCCGAGGGCAGCATGGAGTCGGTGCAAAGTAATCCGAAAGTCATCGAAGTGTATTTGGGCCACTGAGGAGTCCGGCATGTTCAAGATCGACCAGTTGTCCTGCGGCTACGGGCAGAGCCAGATCCTCCACGACCTGGACCTGAACGTGGCCAAGCGCGAGATCGTCGCGGTGATGGGCCGCAACGGCATGGGCAAGACCACGTTGTTCAAGAGCTTGATGGGCATCCTGCCGCAGTGGAAAGGCCAGGTCAGTGTGGACGGGCACGATGTGTCGGCGCTGGAAACCCATGAACGGGTTGAACGCGGGATTGCCTACGTCCCCCAGGGCCGCATGATTTTTCCGAGCATGACGGTGTTGGAAAACATCCAGACCGGCCTGCCTGCCTCGGCGCGGGGCAAGGTGCCGGAGGATTTGTACGCGCTGTTCCCGGTGCTCTACGACATGCAGTCGCGCAAGGGCGGCAACCTGTCCGGCGGGCAACAGCAACAGTTGGCGATTGCGCGGGCGCTGGCGACCAACCCCAAGGTGCTGCTGCTGGATGAACCGACGGAGGGCATCCAGCCGTCGATCATCAAGGACATCGCACGCACGCTGAAGGAGATTCGCAACTTAAGGGACCTGACCATCGTGGTCTCGGAGCAGGTGCTGTCGTTCACCCTGGAAATCGCCGACCGCTTTTTGGTGATCGAAAAGGGCCGCTTCGTGATCGAAGAAACCCGGGACCGGGTGGACGAGGCAACCATCAGCCGCTACTTGTCCGTCTAGCCGCGACCGATTGTAGGAGCCGGCTTGCCGGCGAAAAACGCCCAGGCGCCGCGTTCATCCTGGCGACGCGCGTCATTGTTAACGACCTTCGCTGGCAAGCCAGCTCCTACAGAAAAGCACACCTGCGAACCTGCCGGCGAAAAACGCCCAGGCGCTGCGTTCATCCTGGCGACGTGCGTCATCGTTAACGACCTTCGCTGGCAAGCCAGCTCCTACAGAAAAGCACACCTGCGAACCTGCCGGCGAAAAATGTCCAGGCGCCGCGTTCATCCTGGCGATGCGCGTCATCGTTAACGACCTTCGCTGGCAAGCCAGCTCCTACAGAAACGCAGGGCTGCGAACCCACCTGTAGGAGCCGGCTTGCCGGCGAAAAACGCCCAGGCGCCGCGTTCATCCTGGCGACGTGCGTCATCGTTAACGACCTTCGCTGGCAAGCCAGCTCCTACAGAAAAGCACACCTGCGAACCTGCCTGTAGGAGCCGGCTTGCCGGCGAAAAACGCCCAGGCGCCGCGTTCATCCTGGCGACGCGCGTCATCGTTAACGACCTTCGCTGGCAAGCCAGCTCCTACAGAAAAGCGCACCTGCGAACCCACCTGTAGGAGCCGGCTTGCCGGCGAAAAATGTCCAGGCGCCGCGTTCATCCTGGCGATGCGCGTCATCGTTAACGACCTTCGCTGGCAAGCCAGCTCCTACAGAAAAGCGCACCTGCGAACCTGCCGGCGAAAAACGTTCAGGCACCGCGTTCATCCTGGCGACGCGCGTCATCGTTAGCGACCTTCGCGGGCAAGCCAGCTCCTACATTTTTGTTTGGGTTTCACTCTCTGGCAGAGCCATACGTCATCCAACGTATTTCCCGTTTTACCTCGCTCCACGAGACTGGTTTCAACGCCACAAGCCATCCGTCCAGGAGCCAGTCCATGACCGAAACGCTGATCAAAGTCGACCTCAACCAACCCGTCACCGAAAACGAGCAGATCCACAACCGTTGGCACCCGGATATCCCGATGGCCTGCTGGGTCAAGCCGGGCGATGACTTCATCCTCGAAACCTACGACTGGACCGCCGGCGCGATCAAGAACAACGACGACGCCAGCGACGTGCGCGATGTGGACCTGTCCACCGTGCATTACCTGTCCGGCCCGGTGGGTGTACACGGCGCCGAGCCGGGCGATTTGCTGGTGGTGGACCTGCTCGACATCGGCGCCAAGGCCGATTCCCAGTGGGGCTTCAACGGCTTTTTCTCGCGGCAGAACGGCGGTGGCTTTCTCACCGATCACTTCCCCAGTGCGCAAAAGGCGATCTGGGATTTCAAGGGCATGTTCACCAGTTCACGGCACATTCCAGGGGTGAACTTCGCCGGCCTGATCCACCCCGGCCTGATCGGCTGCCTGCCGGACCCGGTGATGCTCGCCGACTGGAACCGTCGCGAACAGGAACTGATCGACACCAACCCGACCCGTGTCCCGCCGCTGGCCAACGCGCCGCTGGCCGCCACCGCGCACATGGGCAAGCTCAAGGGCCAGGCCCGCGACGATGCCGCCGCCACCGGCGCGCGCACCGTGCCGCCGCGTGAGCATGGCGGTAACTGCGATATCAAGGATTTGTCCCGCGGCTCGAAGATCTTCTTCCCGGTCTATGTCAAGGGCGCCGGGCTGTCGGTGGGCGACTTGCACTTTAGCCAGGGCGACGGCGAAATCACCTTTTGCGGCGCCATCGAAATGGCCGGCTGGGTGCATATGAAGGTCGAGCTGATCAAGGGCGGCATGGCCAAGTACGGGATCAAGAACCCGGTGTTCAAGCCGAGCCCGATCACGCCGAACTACAAGAATTACCTGATCTTCGAAGGCATCTCGGTCGACGAGCAGGGCCAGCAGCACTACCTGGACGTCAACATCGCCTACCGCCAGGCGTGCCTGAATGCGATCAACTACCTGACCAAGTTCGGCTACTCACCGGCCCAGGGCTATGCGCTGCTCGGCTCGGCACCGGTACAAGGGCATATCAGCGGCGTGGTGGATATTCCGAATGCGTGCGCGACCTTGTGGCTGCCTACGGAAATCTTCGAGTTCGACATCAACCCCAACGCCAACGGCCCCACCAAGTTCCTCGACGGCAGCGTCGACCTGCCCATCGCACCGGACCTGTAGCCATGCCGACCTACGAATACGCCTGCGAGGCGTGCGGCACGTTCACGATGTTGCGGCCGATCGCCCAGCGCAACGAACCCAGCCAGTGCCCGTACTGCGCCGGGCCGGGAGGGCCGTTGCAGGTGTCGGCCCCGGCCTTGCAGCTGTTGTCGACCAACCAGCGCAAGGCCATCGCCGGCAACGAGCGCAGCGCCAACGCGCCGCAAACGGTCGGCGAGTACCAGGAAAACCGTCGCCATCCGGCCGGTTGCAGCTGCTGCGGCACCAGCAAAAAGGTGCTGCCGAGCAAGGCCAACCCGCTGGGCCTCAAGACCAAGACCGGTCCACGGCCGTGGATGATCAGTCACTAGACCAGGAGCATTGCAATGCGTCATGGCGATATTTCCAGCAGCCCGGACACCGTCGGTGTCGCGGTGGTGAACTACAAGATGCCGCGCCTGCACAGCAAGGCCGAGGTCATCGAGAATGCGAAGAAGATTGCCGAGATGATCCTCGGCATGAAGCAGGGCCTGCCGGGCATGGACCTGGTGGTGTTCCCGGAATACAGCACCATGGGCATCATGTACGACCACGACGAGATGATGGCCACCGCCGCAAGCATCCCCGGCGAAGAGACCGCGATCTTTTCCGCCGCCTGTCGCCAGGCCAACACCTGGGGCGTGTTTTCGCTGACCGGCGAGCGCCACGAAGAGCATCCGCACAAGGCGCCCTATAACACCCTGGTGCTGATCAATAACCTCGGCGAGATCGTGCAGCGTTATCGCAAGTGCATTCCCTGGTGCCCCATCGAAGGCTGGTACCCGGGCGACCGCACCTACGTCTGCGATGGGCCCAAAGGCATGCAGATCAGCCTGATCATCTGCGATGACGGCAACTATCCGGAGATCTGGCGCGATTGCGCGATGAAGGGCGCCGAGTTGATCGTGCGCTGCCAGGGCTATATGTACCCGGCCAAGGAGCAGCAGGTGCTGATGTCCAAGAGCATGGCCTGGGCCAATAACTGCTACGTGGCGGTGGCCAACGCCGCCGGGTTCGATGGCGTGTATTCGTACTTTGGTCACTCGGCGATCATCGGTTTTGACGGGCGCACGCTAGGCGAATGCGGCGAAGAGGAGATGGGCATCCAGTACGCCCAGCTATCGGTGTCGCAGATCCGCGATGCGCGCGCCAATGATCAGTCGCAGAACCACCTGTTCAAGCTGCTGCACCGCGGCTACACCGGTATGCATGCTTCGGGCGATGGCGACAAAGGCGTGGCCGATTGCCCGTTCGAGTTCTACCGCACCTGGGTGCTCGATGCGCAAAAAGCCCAGGAGAACGTGGAGAAAATCACCCGCGGCACCGTGGGCGTCGCCGCCTGCCCGGTCGGGCAATTGCCCCATGACGGCCACGGAAAAACCGCGAGGTAACGCATACGCTGGGTAGTTCTGCGCAATAAGACTTGCAGTCTGAAAATTCCCCTCTAATATAACCCGGGTAAAACAAATACTACCCGGGTATAAATCATGGATTCTCAACATCCCCCTCGTTGCACCGCTTTCGTTCACCACCGACGTGTGGCGGACGGTCCCTATGCCCACGTTGCCCAGGCGTTGGCAGACCTTGATCTGCCGGCCGGCAGCTTCCTGGTATTCGACGATGCCACCGGCACCCAGGTCGATTACCCTTGGCCCCCGGGTTATGCACCCGAGCTGCCCGCGCCCGCAGAGGCACCAGATGAGCCGCCGATGTCCCCTGCGGTCGGGCGCCCCAAGCTGGGCGTGGTCGCCCGCGAAGTGACTTTGCTACCGCGCCATTGGGAGTGGTTGAGCCAGCAGCGTGGCGGTGCGTCGGCCGCGTTGCGACGGTTGGTGGATGAAGCGCGCAATGCCCATGCCAGTCGTGATCAAATGCGCCAGGCCAAAGAGGCCAGCTATCGCTTCATGAGCGCCATCGGCGGTGACCTGCCGGGTTTCGAAGAGGCTTCGCGGGCGCTGTTTGCCCACAACGCCGCAGACTTTTCCAACAAGATCGCGCTCTGGCCGGTGGACGTGCAGACGTACCTGGCCTGGCTGTCGCGCAACGCTTTCACTGCCTGATCATCATCCAGGGACTCGAACTACCATGGAAGTGACCCAACAACGCCCGCTGTGGCAGATCTACCTGGTCTTCCTCGCACCGATGGTGCTGTCCAACTTTCTGCAGAGCTTCACCGGCACGCTCAATGGCATCTATGTCGGGCAAATGCTCGGTACCCAGGCGTTGGCGGCGGTGTCGGGGATGTTCCCCATCGTGTTTTTCTTTATCGCCCTGGTGATCGGCCTGGGGGCGGGGGCCTCGGTGTTGATCGGCCAGGCCTGGGGAGCCCGGGAAACCTCGATGGTCAAGGCGATCACCGGCGCCACCCTGACCCTTGGCGCGCTGGTGGGTTTGGTGGCAGCGGTGCTTGGCAGCCTGTTTGCGCGTCCGGCGTTACTGGCGCTGGGCACGCCGCTGGATGTGCTGGATGACGCGGTAGGTTATGCCCAGGTGATGATGCTGATCATGCCGCTGTTGTTGGTGTTTATCCTCTATACCCAGCTGCTGCGCGGCGTCAGCGACACGATTTCGCCGCTGCTGGCGCTGATGGTCTCGACATTCGTCGGTCTGCTGCTGACGCCGGCGCTGATCCGCGGCTGGATCGGCCTGCCGCCCATGGGCATCCAGAGTGCGGTGTATGCCGGCCTGGTGGGTAACGCCGCGGCGATGCTGTTTCTGGTGCTGCGCCTGCGGCATAAAAACCACGTGATGGCGCCGGACCGCGCATTGCTCGCGGCCTTGCGGCTGGACCGGGTGATTCTCGGCAAAGTCCTGCGCATCGGGCTGCCCACCGGGCTACAGATGGTGGTGCTGTCATTATCCGAATTGGTCATCCTGGCCTTGGTCAACCACCACGGTTCCCAGGCAACGGCGGCCTATGGCGCGGTGACGCAGATCGTCAACTACGTGCAGTTTCCGGCACTGTCGATTGCCATCACCGCGTCGATCCTCGGCGCCCAGGCCATCGGTGCCGGGCGCCTGGAACGGATCGGGCCGATCCTGCGCACCGGGTTGCTGATCAATACCTGCCTGACTGGTGGCCTGATCCTGCTCGGCTACCTGTTGTCGCCCTGGTTGCTCGGCCTGTTCATCACCGACGACGCCGCGCGGATCAAGGCCGAACACCTGCTGCATATCATGCTGTGGAGCATCCTGGTGTTCGGCTTCCAGGCCGTGATTGGCGGGATCATGCGCGCCAGCGGCGTGGTGCTGATCCCGGTGGCGATTTCGATCTTCTGTGTGCTCGGCGTGGAGTTGCCGGTGGCCTACCTGCTCAATGCGCGGTACGGCCTGGAAGGGGTGTGGATGGCGTTTCCGGTGACGTACCTGGCGATGCTGGCGTTGCAGACGGCGTACTACCGGATGGTGTGGCGGCACAAGCCGATCACACGGTTGGTGTGATAAAAGGTTGCGCAAATCAAGGAAAGAAGGCGTTTCAATCATGGCAAACCCCTACGCCGAGTTGTTCCAGGCGCCCGGCGCCCGGGCGTTCGTACTGGCCGGCATGCTCGCGCGCATGCCCATCTCCATGACTGGCATCGGCTTGATCACCATGCTCTCGCAGGTGCATGGCGGCTACGGTCTGGCCGGCTCGGTGGCGGCGGTGTTTGCCTTGGCTACGGCATTTTGCGCGCCGCAGGTATCGCGGCTGGTTGACCGCTACAGCCAGGGCAGGGTACTGCCGATCGCCGCGCTGATCGGCGGCGGTGCGTTGTTGTTGCTGTTGTTGTGTACGCGTTTGCAGGCGCCGAACTGGGCGTTGTTCGTGTTCGCCGCGCTGGCCGGTTGCATGCCCAACATGTCAGCCATGGTCCGGGCGCGCTGGACCGAGCTGTACCGCGGCCAGCCCAAGCTCCAGACCGCGTTTGCCCTGGAGTCGGTGCTCGATGAGGTGTGCTTTATCGTCGGCCCGCCGATCTCGGTGGGGTTGTGCGTGGTGCTGTTTCCCGAGGCCGGGCCTTTGCTGGCGGCGTTGCTGTTGGCGGTCGGTGTCACGGTGTTCGTGATGCAACGCCAGACCGAGCCGCCCGTGCATGAGCGCCATGATCATCACGGGCGCTGGCTGATCGCTTCGCCCTCGGTGTTGATCCTGATGATCCTGCTGCTGGCCATGGGCGTGATTGTCGGGGTAGTGGATGTGGTCAGCGTCGCTTTCGCCCAGCACCAGGGCCAACCGGCGGCGGCGAGCATTGTGTTGTCGGTGTATGCCATCGGTTCGTGCCTGGCGGGGTTGGCGTTCGGTACGTTGAAACTCAAGGCGCCGTTGCCCCGGCAGTTCCTGTGCTGTGGTGTCGCCACGGCGCTGACCACCTTGCCATTGCTGCTGGTCACCAACATCCCCGGCCTGGCCGTGGCGATCTTCATCTCCGGGCTGTTCTTCGCCCCGACCCTGATCGTGTCCATGGCCCTGGTGGAGCGGATCGTGCCACCGAGCCGCTTGACCGAAGGCATGACCTGGCTGATCACCGGCCTGAGCATCGGCGTGGCCATCGGCGCCGCCAGCTCCGGCTGGATGATCGACCACTTCGGCGCGGCCAGCGGGTTCTGGGTGGCGCTGGCGGCGGGGGCGGTGGTGTTGGGTTCGGCGGTGTTGGGGTATCGGCGGTTAGGGTGACGGATGAGCGGTGCACTCACCGCTGAGGAGGTCATCCACCGCCTGGCGAAAGGCGGCCTCCAGTTCCGCTTCGGTTTGCCC
Source organism: Pseudomonas sp. Y39-6 (assembly GCF_023651955.1). Lineage (NCBI taxonomy): Bacteria > Pseudomonadati > Pseudomonadota > Gammaproteobacteria > Pseudomonadales > Pseudomonadaceae > Pseudomonas > Pseudomonas sp. Y39-6. Next base: position 2,941,024 of record NZ_CP069594.1, read on the forward strand.
TTCATAACTGACCAGTGAGTCGATGTTCAAAAGCCTCCCAAACAGGCAGTTGTCTTCGACGCTGGTTTCTATTGAGCCGGTATGACCCTTGTATTTAAGTCGGCGATTCATTGAGCCGCTGCTCCTGTGCGTAATGGTTCTTAGGATCTGGCGCCGTTTAACCTAGGCCCGAAGCGCTTCAAGAAGTATCAGTTGCATACGGGTTTCGTGTAGGGCATTTCCCGGCAGCCCGTATTCCTCGCAGTCAACAGCCTCCCATCCCCCCGCTAATTTTTCCCTCTCCGGTTCGTTTTATAGGGACGACGTGCCTTTGTGCTTCCCGCCTATTGCTCCGGACTCCAAGAAATGAATGCTGAAGACTCCTTGAAACTTGCTCGCCGGTTTATCGGGTTGCCCCTGGAAAAACGCCAGCTGTTCCTCCAGGCGTTGCAGAAGGAAGGGGTGGATTTTTCGCGGTTTCCGATTCCTGCCGGGGTGGATGTGGAGGACCGCGATGCGCTGTCCTACGCACAGCAACGCATGTGGTTTCTCTGGCAGTTGGACCCGGCCAGCGGCGCCTACAACCTGCCGGGCGCCGTGCGGCTCAAGGGTGCGCTGAACCTTGGCGCGATGCAGCAGGCGTTCGCCAGCCTGGTCGAGCGTCACGAAACCCTGCGCACGGTGTTCCAGCGCCAGGCCGACGAGCGTCTGGCGCAGGTGGCGGCACAGCCGGCGCTGGCGATCGAGCAGCACGACCTGAGCGACCTGGCCCCCGCCGAACGCGAGCAGGCCGTCAACGCCGCGGCCACCCGCCAGTCGCTGCTGCCGTTCGATCTGGAGCACGGTCCGCTGCTGCGCGTGCAGCTGTTGAAACTCGACGAGCAGGAACACGTGCTGCTGCTGACCCTGCACCACATCGTCTCCGATGGCTGGTCGATGAACGTCTTGATCGACGAGTTCATCCGTTTCTACGACGCGCATGAGCGCAACGAGGCGCCGCAACTGCCGGCGCTGCCGATCCAGTACAGCGACTATGCCCTGTGGCAACGCCGCTGGCTGGAAGCAGGGGAGCAGGCGCGTCAGCTGGAATACTGGCAAGCGCGGCTGGGTGATGAGCATCCGGTTCTGGAATTGCCCAGCGACCGCCCACGCCCGGCCATGCCCAGCTACAGGGGCACGCGCCACACCTTCGCGATCGATCCGGATCTGGCCGCGCAACTGCGCAGCTGTGCGCAAACACACAACGTCACGCTGTTCATGCTGCTGCTCGGTGCGTTCAATGTGCTGCTGCATCGCTACACCGGCCAGGGCGACATCCGCGTCGGCGTGCCGATCGCCAACCGCAACCGGACCGAAGTCGAAGGGCTGATCGGTTTCTTCGTCAACACCCAAGTGCTGCGCACCGAACTGACCGGGCAGACCCGCGTCAGCGAGCTGCTGCACGCCATCAAGGAACATGCCCTGGGCGCCCAGGCCCATCAGGACTTGCCCTTCGAACGCCTGGTAGAAGCGCTGAACGTCGAGCGCAGCCTGAGCCATACACCGTTGTTCCAGGTGATGTACAACCACCAGCCGGTGGTGGCCGACATCGCCTCGATCCGCACGGCCTCCGGCCTGGAACTGGCCGCGGTGGAGTGGCAGGGCCGCACCACCCAGTTCGACCTGACCCTCGACACCTACGAACAGTCCGGCACCCTGCATGCCGCGCTGACCTACGCCAACGACCTGTTCGACGCGCCATCCATCGCACGCATGGCGCGGCACTGGATCAGCCTGTTGCAGGCCATGGTCGCCGATGGCGAGCAGCGCGTCGGTGAGTTGCCGATGCTCGCCGCCGATGAGCAGCAGGTCCTGGTGAGCGCCTGGAACCAGACCGCGCAGGCCTATCCGAGCGAGCGCGGCATTCATCAGTTGATCGAAGACCAGGTGCGCGCCACGCCGGAGGCGCCGGCGCTGGTGTTCGGTGCGACCACGCTGACCTACGCCCAGCTCGACGCCCGCGCCAACCAGTTGGCCCATGCCTTGCGCGAGCAGGGGGTTGGCCCCGATGCCTTGGTGGGTCTTTGCATCGAGCGCTCGATCGAAATGGTGGTCGGCCTGCTGGGGATTCTCAAAGCCGGCGCTGCCTATGTCCCGCTCGACCCCGAATATCCCCCGGAACGCCTGGCCTACATGATCGAAGACAGCGGCATCCAGCTGCTGCTCAGCCAGCAAAGCCTGCTGCCGTCGCTGCCGGTCGCGGCTGTCCAGGTGATTGCCCTGGACGCGCCCGCGCTGTGGCTCGATGGCTACAGCTGCGAAGCGCCCGCCGTGGCGATTCACGGGCTGAACCTCGCGTATGTGATCTACACCTCCGGCTCCACCGGCCAACCCAAGGGCGCCGGCAACAGCCATCGCGCGCTGGTCAACCGCCTGTGCTGGATGCAACAGGCCTACACGCTGGAGGCCAGCGATGCGGTGCTGCAGAAAACCCCGTTCAGCTTCGACGTGTCGGTGTGGGAGTTCTTCTGGCCGTTGATGACTGGTGCGCGCCTGGTGGTCGCGGCCCCTGGCGAACACCGCGAGCCGGCGCGCCTGATTGCGACCATTGGCCGACACGCAATCACCACCGTGCATTTCGTGCCGTCGATGCTCCAGGCGTTTATCCATGAGCCGGGCGTGCAGGCCTGCACTGGCCTCAAGCGCATCGTCTGCAGCGGCGAGGCCTTGCCGTTGGATGCGCAGAGCCAAGTGTTCGCCAAACTGCCACGGGCCGCTCTGTTCAACCTCTATGGCCCGACCGAAGCGGCCATCGACGTGACCCACTGGAGCTGTGTCGATGAAGGCGCCGACAGCGTGCCCATCGGCCGCCCGATCGCCAACCTCCACACCTACGTGCTCGACGCCCAGCTCAACCCGGTGCCGGCCGGCGTCTCCGGCGAGCTCTACCTGGGCGGCAGCGGCCTGGCGCGCAGTTACCACCGGCGTGCGGCCCTGACCGCCGAGCGTTTCGTGCCCAGCCCGTTCGCTGACGGCGCACGTGTGTACCGCACTGGCGACCGCGTGCGCCAGCGGGCCGACGGCGTGATCGAGTACCTCGGCCGTCTCGATCATCAGGTCAAACTGCGCGGTCTGCGCATCGAACTGGGCGAAATCGAGACGCGCCTGCTGCAGCATCCCGGCGTGCGTGAGGCGGTGGTGCTGGTGCAGGGCGGCAAGCACTTGGTGGCCTACCTGGTGTTGGAAGGCGAAGCGCCCACCGACCTCAAGGCGTGGCTGCTCGGCAGCCTGCCGGAGTACATGGTGCCGACCCATATGCTGCACCTGGATCAATTGCCGGTGACCGCCAATGGCAAGCTGGATCGCAAAGCGCTGCCAGTGCCGGACGCCGCCGCGCAGCAGGCCTATAGCGCCCCGCAAAGCCCCGTGCAGCAGGCGCTGGCCGCAATCTGGGGCGATGTGCTTGGCATCCCGCAGGTCGGCCTGGACGACAATTTTTTCGAGCTGGGCGGCGATTCGATCATCTCCATCCAAGTGGTCAGCCGCGCGCGCCAGGCAGGCATTCGCCTCAGCCCGCGCGACCTGTTCCAGTACCAGAGCGTGCGCAGCCTGGCGTTGGTGGCGACCTTCGAGCAGGCCGCGAGCGTCGACCAGGGCCCGGTCAGCGGTGAGGTGATGCTGACTCCGGTGCAGCAGAGCTTCTTCGCCCAGGCCATCCCGGTGCGCGAACATTGGAACCAGTCGTTGCTGTTGATCCCGCGTGAAGCCCTGGAGCCTGCGCGTCTCGACGCGGCCTTGACCCAGGTGATCAATCATCACGACGCTTTGCGCCTGCGTTTTGTCGAGCAGGCCGAAGGCTGGCAGCAAACCCATGCCGCGCCGATCGCCGCGCCCGGATTGTGGCAATCCCACGCCAGCGACGACACAGAACTGGCCGCACTCTGCGAGGCGGCCCAGCGCAGCCTCGATCTTGAACAAGGCCCGCTGCTGCGCGCCGTTCTGGTGAGCATGGCCGACGGCACCCAGCGCCTGTTGCTGGTGGTCCATCACCTGGTGGTGGACGGCGTGTCCTGGCGCATCCTGCTCGAAGACCTGCAACAGGCCTACGGCGCTGCGCCGCTGCCGGCCAAGACCTGCGCCTACCAAGTGTGGGCCCGGCAGTTGCAGGCCCATGCACAGACCCTCGACGCGCAACTGGCGTACTGGCAGGCGCAGACGGCCGACGCCGATTTGCCTTGCGACAACCCGCAAGGCGGCCTGCAAAATCGCCTGGGCGCCAAGCTGGAAATCCGCCTTGACGCCGAACACACCCGTCAACTGCTGCAAGACGCCCCGGCCGCCTATCGCACCCAGGTCAACGACCTGCTGCTGAGCGCATTGGTGCGGGTGATCTGCCGGTGGAGCGGCCAGACGGCTGCGCTGATCCAGCTGGAAGGCCATGGCCGTGAAGACCTGTTCGACAATGTCGACCTGAGCCGTACCGTCGGTTGGTTCACCAGCCTGTTCCCGCTGCGCCTGCAGGCCGAGGGCGGGTTGGCGGATGCGATCAAGTCGGTCAAGGAGCAACTGCGGGGCGTGCCCGATAAAGGCATCGGCTACGGCCTGTTGCGTTACCTCGGCACACCGGACGCCCGCGAAGCCCTATCAAGCCTTGCCGCGCCGCGCATCACCTTCAACTACCTGGGCCAATTCGATCGCCAGTTCAACCAATCGGCGCTGTTCGTGCCGGCCACCGGGGGCAGCGGTCAGGCCCAGGACCCCGAAGCGCCGCTGGCCAACTGGTTGACGCTGGAAGGCCAGGTGTACGGTGGGGAATTGACCCTGCAGTGGGGCTTCAGCCGTGAGATGTTCGAGGTGTCGACGATCCAGCGCCTGGCGGATGACTATGCGGCGGAACTCAAGGCCCTGATCGTGCATTGTTGTGCCACGCCGGCAGGGCAGGTCACCCCGTCGGACTTCCCGTTGGCGCGTCTGACCCAGCGCCAGTTGGATGGGCTGCCCGTCGCGGGACCGGCCATTGCCGATCTCTACCCGCTGTCGCCGATGCAGCAGGGCATGCTGTTCCACAGCCTGTACGAGCCCGAGGCCCAGGCCTATATCAACCAGTTGCGCCTGGACATCGGCGGCCTCGATCTTTTGGCGTTCGGTCGCGCCTGGCAGGCCGCGCTGCAGCGGCATGACATCCTGCGCAGCAGCTTCCACTGGCTGGGCCTGGACAGTGCCCATCAGTTGATCCAGCGGCAGGTCGACTTGCCGTTGCAAGTCATCGAAGACCCCGACGCCGACGTCGAGGCCCTCGCCGCAGCCGAGCGCGACAAGGGCTTCGCGCTCGACGCGGCGCCGCTGTTTCGCCTGTTGCTGGTACGCGGTGCCGGCGCGACCTGGCAGCTGATTTTCACCAGCCACCACATCCTGATGGATGGCTGGAGCAACGCCCAATTGCTGGGCGAAGTCATCGCCCACTATGCCGGCCATACCGTGCCGGCACCGCTGGGACAGTTCCGCGATTATCTGGGTTGGCTGCAACAACAAGGGTCGGGCGAAGCCTTCTGGAAAGCCACGCTGGCGCCGTTGCAAGCGCCCACCTTGCTGGCGGAGGCGCTGCGTGTGCCGGCCCACGCCACAGGGATGGCCGACCATCAGGTGGTGCTCGACAGCGACTTCACCCAAGCGCTCGGCGAGTTTGCCCGCCGCCAGAAAATCACCCTCAACACCTTGCTGCAAGGGGCGTGGAGCCTGTTGCTGCAGCGCTACACCGGCCAGGATTGCGTGGCGTTCGGTGCCACCGTCGCCGGGCGTTCGGCGCCGCTGCCGGGGATCGAGCAGCAACTGGGCCTGTTTATCAACACCTTGCCGCTCGTCTGCGTGGCCGCGCCGGCCCAATCGGCCGCGTGCTGGCTCAGCGAGCTGCAAGCGCTGAACCTGAGCCTGCGCGATCACGAACATGTGCCGCTCTACGACATCCAGGGCTGGGCGGGCCAGCAGGGCGCGTTGTTCGACACCTTGCTGGTGTTCGAAAACTTCCCGGTGGCCGAAGCCCTGAAACAGGGCGCGCCCGCAGGCCTGACCTTTGGCCGCTTGCACAACCATGAACGCACCCACTACCCGCTGACCCTGGGGATTGAGCTGGGGGCCAGCCTGCGCCTGGAATGGAGCTACGACCGCGCGCGTTTCAGTGCCGATCAGGTCGCGCGATTGAGCGCCAACCTGCAGCACCTGCTGGTGCAACTGCTCGTCGATGCGCAGGCGCCGCTCGGCAACTTGCGCCTGCTCGACCCCACCACGCAGCGCGACATGCTCGCCCTGGGCCGGGCACCCGGCGCGGCCCTACGTGAGCTGCACGTGCATCAACGCATTGCCGCCCAGGCCGCCGCCACCCCGGATGCGCTGGCGGTGCAGGCCGGCGAAGCGCGCTTGAGCTATGCCCAGCTCAACGACCACGCCAACCGCCTGGCCCATCGCCTGCTGGCGCTGGGCGTGGGGCCTGGGCAGCGCGTGGGCCTGGCCTGCCGACGTGGCCCGCAGTTGATCGTCAGTCTGCTGGCGGTACTTAAAAGCGGCGCCGCCTATGTGCCGCTGGACCCGAAATACCCCAACGAACGCCTGGCCTACATGCTGGCGGACAGTCGTGTGGACCTGCTGCTCAGCGAAACCGGGCTGCTCGCCGACCTGCCGCTGCCGCAAGGTCTGATCCGTGTGGACTTCAGCGCATCCGGCGCTGAGTTGGCCGCTTACCCGCGCGCCAATCCGCCCAGCCACGTGGGCGCCGCCGACCTGGCCTACGTGATCTACACCTCCGGCTCCACCGGCCAACCCAAGGGCGTGGCCATCGATCACGCCGCCCTCGGCCAGTTCTGCGACAGCGCCGCGGTCTACAGCCGGCTGTGTGCAGCGGACCGTGTACTGCAGTTCGCCACGTTCAGCTTCGACGGCTTTGTCGAGCAGTGCTACCCGTCGCTGTGTGTGGGCGCTGCGTTGATCATGCGTGGCGATGAACTGTGGGACGCCGGGCAACTGGCACGGGAAATCGTCGAGCAGGGTGTGACCCTCGCTGACTTGCCGGCGGCGTACTGGTACCTGCTGGCCAAGGAATGTGCGGTCGAACACCGCGCCCTGGGCAATCTGCGCCAGGTGCATGTGGGCGGCGAAGCCATGTCGGTGGAAGGCCTGCGCGCCTGGCACGCCGCCGGCCTGGGCCACGTGCGGCTGGTCAACACCTATGGGCCGACCGAGGCCACGGTGGTGTCCAGCGTGCATGACTGCCAGTTGCTGGATGCCAGTGACGCGTTCGGCGTGCCCATCGGCCAGGCCATCGAAGGCCGTTCGCTGTATGTGCTCGACAGTGCGTTCGAGCTGTTGGCCACCGAGGGCGTCGGCGAGCTGTGCATCGGTGCCGAGTACGGCCTGGCCCAGGGCTATTTCGACCGCCCGGCGCTGACGGCCGAGCGCTTCCTGCCGGACCCGTTTTCCGCCGTGCCGGGGGCGCGGCTCTACCGCAGTGGCGACCTGGCCCGTTACAACCAGGCCGGTGCGTTGGAGTACGTCGGGCGCATCGATCATCAGGTGAAGATTCGCGGTTTCCGTATCGAAATCGGCGAAATCGAGGCCAGCCTGCAAGGCTTGCCGCAGGTGCGTGAGGCGGCAGTCATCGCGCAGCCGGGCGCCGTGGGTGCGCAATTGGTGGCCTACGTGGTGCCGACCCAGGGCCAGCGCCTGGACACCCAGGCGCTGGCGGCGACCTTGCACCGTGTGTTGCCCGACTACATGGTGCCGGCGCAGTGGGTGGTGCTCGATGCCTTGCCGTTGAACAACAACGGCAAGCTGGACCGCCGCGCACTGCCGGCACCGGACCTGAACCAGCCCCGACAGGCCCACCGCGCCCCGCACAGCCCGCTGGCGATCCGGTTGGCAGCGATCTGGCAAGCGGTGTTGCAGGTCGAGCGCGTGGGGCTCGATGACCATTTCTTCGAGCGCGGCGGCCATTCGTTGCTGGCCACCCAGGTGATCTCCCGCGTGCGCCATGACCTCAAGCTGGAAGTGCCGTTGCGCGCGCTGTTCGAGCAGCCGACGCTGGAGGCCTTCGCGGCCGCGTGCGCCGGCGTGCAGGGCGACACGGCACCGACGCTGCAGGCGGCCGAGCGTGACCGGCCGCTGGCGTTGTCGTTCGCCCAGGAGCGCCAATGGTTCCTCTGGCAACTGGACCCGACCAGCGCCGCCTATCACGTCCCCGCCGCACTGCACCTGCGCGGCCCGTTGGATATCGCTGCGCTGGAACACGCTTTCCACGCCCTGGTGCAGCGCCATGAACCGCTGCGCACCACCTTCGTGGAGGAGGGCGAGCAGACCTGGCAGGTGATCCACCCCCACCTGGCGATTGCACTGGCGCATCAGCACATCGCTGCAGCCGCGATCGAAGCAACGGTGGCGCAGGAGATCCAGCGCCCGTTCGACCTGGTCAACGGCCCGCTGATGCGCGTCACGTTGCTGCACGTCGAAGCGGAGCACCACGTGCTGGTAATCACCCAGCACCACATCATCTCCGATGGTGGGTCGATGCAGGTGATGGTCGACGAACTGCTGGCCCTGTATCAGGGCCAGGCGCCGTTGCCGGCATTGCCGCTGCACTATGCCGACTATGCCCTGTGGCAGCGCGAGTGGATGGCCGCCGGGGAGAAACAGCGCCAACTCGATTATTGGTGCGCCCGCCTGGGCAACGAACATCCGCTGCTGGAGCTGCCCCTGGACCACCCGCGTCCGGCGCTGCAAAGCCATCGCGGCGCGCGCCGACAACTGCATCTGGACGCCGCGCTGGTCGCCGAACTCAAGGCCCTCGCCCAGCGTCAGGACGTGACCCTGTTCATGCTGCTGCTCGCCGCGTTCCAGACCTTGCTGTTTCGCTACAGCGGCCAGTCCGCGATCCGTGTCGGGGTGCCGATCGCCAACCGCAATCGCCTGGAAACCGAGCGGCTGATCGGCTTCTTCGTCAACACCCAGGTACTGCAGGCCGAGTTGCATGGGCAGATGGGCTTCGACCGCTTGCTGGCCCAGGTCAAGCAACGTGCGGTGGAGGCCCAGGCCCATCAGGACTTGCCCTTCGAACAACTGGTGGAAGCGCTGCAACCGGAACGCAGCCTCAGCCATAACCCGTTGTTCCAAGTGATGTTCAATCATCAGGACAACCTGCGCGCCGGCCCGCTGCAGTTGCCAGGCCTGGACCTGCAACCGTTGGATTGGGCCGGCCACAGCACCCAGTTCGACCTCAACCTGGAAACCGAGGAGTCGGCCGATGGCCTCTGGGCTGCGTTGACCTACGCCACCGACCTGTTCGAACCGGCGACCATCGAGCGCCTGGCCGAGCATTGGCAGAACCTGCTGCGCGCCGTGGTGCGCGATGCCTCCCAACCCCTGGACGAGCTGGCGCTGCTCAGCGCGGCGCAGTGGCGGCAGATGCTCGAAGCGTGGAACCACACGGCCTTCGATTACCCCCGCGAGCGCTGTATGCATCAGCTGTTCGAAGCGCAGGCCCTGGCCCAGCCCGACGCCATCGCTGTGCAATTCAACGACGACGCCTTGAGTTATGCCGAACTCAACCGCCGCGCCAATCGCCTGGCCCATCGCCTGATCGCGGCGGGTGTCGGCCCGGACGTGCTGGTGGCGGTGCATGTAGAGCGTTCCCTGGACATGGCGGTCGGCCTGCTGGCGACCCTCAAGGCCGGTGGCGCCTATGTGCCGCTCGACCCGCAGTTCCCGGCGGAGCGCCTGGCGTTCATGCTCGAAGACAGCCGCGCCCGGGTGCTGCTGACCCAGCCAGCGCTGATCGGCCGACTGGCGCAACCGCAAGGCCTGCACGTGCTGCTGGTCGATGACAGCGACGCTGGCGAACACAACCCGCAAGTGGACGTCAGCCCGGAACACCTGGCCTACGTGATCTACACCTCCGGCTCCACCGGCCAGCCCAAGGGCGTGATGGTGCGCCACCGCGGGCTGTGCAGCTTCACCTGCGGCATGGCCGCCAGCCTGGATATCGGCCGGGAGGCGCGGGTGCTGTCGCTGACCACGTTCTCGTTCGACATCTTCGCCCTGGAGCTGTACGTGCCGCTGACGGTTGGCGCCACGGTGCTGCTGAGCGAGCAGGCCCTGGCCCTCGACCCGGAGGCGATTATCGACCTGGCGCACCACCAGCGCGCCAATGTGCTGCAAGCCACGCCGTCAACCTGGCGGATGCTGCTGGACAGCCCGCGTGCCGAGCGGCTGCATGGCATCAAGGCACTGTGCGGCGGCGAAGCGCTGCCGGCCGACCTGGCCCAGCGTCTGCTCGATCTGCAAGGCCCGGTGTGGAACCTGTATGGCCCCACGGAAACCACCATCTGGTCGGCGGCCCATCGGCTGTTGGCGCCGCAGCCTTTTGTCGGGCGGCCGATTGCCAATACCGCGTTGTTCATCCTCAACGCCGGGCTCAGCCTATGCCCGTTGGGCGCGGCCGGTGAGCTGCTGATCGGCGGTGTCGGCCTGGCGCGCGGTTACCACGCACGGCCGGCGCTCACTGCCGAACGCTTCGTGCCCAACCCTTATGGCGCACCGGGCGAACGCCTGTACCGTACCGGTGACCTGGCGCGCTACCGCGACCACGGCGTGGTGGAGTACATCGGCCGGGTCGACCAGCAGGTCAAGGTGCGCGGTTTCCGTATCGAACTGGGCGAAATCGAAGCCTGCCTGCGCGAACACCCCGGCGTGCGCGAAGCCGTGGTGCTGGCCGACAACGACCGCTTGATTGCCTATCTGGTGACCTCCGCCCCACAGACGCCGCAGGTCTACCAAGCTGCCTTGCGCGAGCGTTTGCCGGACTACATGGTGCCGGCGTACCTGATGTGCCTCGACAGCCTGCCCTTGACCCCCAACGGCAAGCTCGACCGCAAGGCTCTGCCCAGCGTGGACGCCAGCCTGTTGCTCAAAGGCCATGTCGCCCCCGTCACACTGCGCCAACAGCAGGTGGCGGCGATCTGGGCCGAGGTGCTGGGCGTGCCTCAGGTCGGCCTCGACGACCACTTCTTCGAACTGGGCGGGCATTCGCTGCTGGCCACCCGCGTGGTGTCGCGGGTCCGCCAGGCGCTGGCGCTGGAAGTGGCGCTCAAGACCCTGTTCGAACACCCGGCGCTGGGTGACTTCGTCGCGGCGCTGGGCGAGGAGGGCGTGGTCGCACCGGCCATGCTCAAGGCCGACCGCACCCAACCGTTGCCACTGTCCTATGCCCAGGAACGCCAATGGTTCCTCTGGCAACTCGACCCGCACAGCGCCGCGTACCACATCCCCAGCGCCCTGCGCCTGAAAGGCACGCTGGACCTGGCCGCGCTGCAACGCAGTTTCGACACCTTGCTGGCGCGTCACGAAAGCCTGCGCACCCATCTGCATCAGGACGCCAGCGGCACACGGCAAGTGATTGAAGAATCGGGCCTGATCGACGTCGACCAGGCCGACAGCGACGAAGCCGGGCTCAAGGCGCAGGTCGCTGCCGAGGTCGCGCGTCCGTTCGACCTGCTGCGCGGGCCGTTGCTGCGGGTCACGTTGCTGCGCCTGGCTGAGGATGACCACGTGCTGGTGCTGGTGCAGCACCATATCGTCTCGGATGGCTGGTCGATGCAACTGATGGTCGAAGAACTGGTGCAGCTCTACGCCGCGTTCAGCCAGGGAACCACGCCGCACCTGCTGGCCTTGCCGATCCAGTACGCCGACTACGCCCTGTGGCAGCGTCAATGGATGGAGGCCGGTGAGACCGCGCGTCAACTGGCTTACTGGCGTGAGCAACTGGGCGGTGTGCAACCGGTGCTGGAATTGCCGGTCGACTACCCGCGCCCAGCGCTGCAAAGCCACCGTGGCGCGCGCCTGGGTATTGAGCTGGCGGCGCCGTTGCTCGCCGGTTTGCGCAGCCTGGCGCAGCGCACCGGGGTGACGTTGCCGATGGTGTTGCTGGCGTCGTACCAGGCCTTGCTGCACCGCTACAGCGGTCAGGAGGACGTGCGCGTCGGCGTGCCGATTGCCAACCGCAATCGCCTGGAAACCGAAGGGTTGATCGGCTTCTTCGTCAACACCCAGGTGCTCAAGGCCGATATCCACGGGCAGATGAGCGTCGAGCACTTGCTGCACCAGACGCGTCAACGCTCCCTTGAGGCCCAGGCCCATCAGGACCTGCCGTTCGAGCAGTTGGTGGAGGCCTTGCAGCCCGAGCGCAGCCTGAGCCTCAGCCCGCTGTTCCAGGTGTTGTTCAACCACCGCGTGACGTCGGTCGATAGCCATTGGCAGCGCCTCACCGAGCTTGACGTCGAGGTCCTGAGTTGGGATGAAGGCGTCGCCCAATTCGACCTGGCGCTGGACGTCGAGGAAAGCCAGACGCTGTTGCGTGCGTCCCTGAGCTACGCCACCGACCTGTTCGCCCCGGCGACCATCGCACGCATGGCCGGCCACTGGCAGAACCTGTTGCAGGCGATGGTCGCCGATCCGCAGCAGACCCTCGGCCAGTTGAACCTGCTGGACGGGGATGAACAGCGGCACATCCTGCAGTTGTGGAATCAATCCGACGCCGGCTTCCCGGCCCAGCGCCTGGTACACGAGTTGGTCGCCGAGCGTGCGCGGGAAAACCCGCAGGCAGTCGCGATCAAGTTCGACGCACAAACCCTGACCTACGGCGAGCTGGACCGCCAGGCCAACCAGTTGGCCCACGCGTTGATCGCCCGGGGTGTTGGCCCGGAAGTGCGCGTGGCGATTGCCATGCCGCGCAGTGCGGAGATCATGGTGGCGTTCCTTGCGGTGCTGAAAGCTGGCGGCGTGTATGTGCCGCTGGACGTCGAATACCCGCGTGATCGCCTGCTGTACATGATGCAGGACAGCCGCGCCAAGCTGCTGTTGACCCATACCGCCGTGCAGCAGCAACTGCCGATTGCCGAAGGCCTGGATACGCTGGCCATCGACCGCACCGAAACCTGGAGCGGCTTCAGCGACACTGCGCCGTCGGTTGATCTCGACGGCGACAACCTCGCCTACGTGATCTACACCTCCGGCTCCACCGGCATGCCCAAGGGCGTGGCGGTGGCCCACGGTCCGCTGGTGGCGCATATCATCGCCACCGGCGAACGCTACGAAACCGGCCCGGCCGATTGCGAATTGCACTTCATGTCCTTCGCTTTCGACGGCTCCCACGAAGGCTGGATGCACCCGCTGATCAACGGCGCCAGCGTGCTGATCCGCGATGACAGCCTGTGGCTGCCGGAATACACCTACGCGCAAATGCACCGTCACAACGTGACCATGGCCGTGTTCCCGCCGGTGTACCTGCAACAGTTGGCCGAGCATGCCGAGCGCGACGGTAACCCACCGAAGGTGCGCGTGTATTGCTTTGGCGGTGACGCGGTGGCGCAAGCGAGCTATGACCTGGCCTGGCGTGCGCTAAAGCCGACCTACCTGTTCAACGGCTACGGCCCGACCGAAACTGTGGTCACGCCGTTGTTGTGGAAAGCACGCAAGGGCGATCCCTGCGGCGCCGTGTACGCACCGATCGGCACGCTGTTGGGCAACCGCAGCGGCTACATCCTTGACGCCCAACTCAACCTGCAACCCATCGGCGTCGCTGGCGAGCTGTACCTGGGCGGTGAGGGCGTGGCCCGCGGTTATCTGGAACGCCCGGCACTCACCGCCGAACGCTTCGTCCCCGACCCGTTCGGCAAACCCGGCAGCCGCGTGTACCGCAGCGGCGACCTGACCCGTGGCCGCCCGGATGGCGTGGTGGATTACCTCGGCCGTGTCGACCACCAGGTGAAAATCCGCGGTTTCCGTATCGAGCTGGGCGAGATCGAAGCGCGGCTGCGCGAGCAGGACAGCGTTGGCGAAACCGTGGTGGTGGCTCAGGAAGGCCCGACCGGCAAGCAACTGGTGGCCTACGTGGTGCCGGCAGATGCCAGCCTGGCCAACCACGCCGAGTGGCGCGACACCCTGCGCCGCGCCCTGAAAACCCGCCTACCGGATTACATGGTGCCCGCGCACTTCATGTTCCTGGCGCAAATGCCGCTGACCCCCAACGGCAAACTCGACCGCAAGGGCCTGCCCGAGCCGGACGCGAGCCTGATGCAACAGGCCTACGTCGCCCCCGAAACCGAGCTGGAACAGCAGATCGCCGCGATCTGGGCCGAGGTGCTGCGCCTGCCGCACGTGGGCCTGAACGACAACTTCTTCGAGGTCGGCGGCCACTCGTTGCTGGCGATCCAGATCACCTCGCGGGTCCAGGCCGAACTGGGCCTGGAAGTGCCGCTGGTGGAAGTGTTCCAGACCGAAACCCTGCGCGCCTACGTGCAGGCCGCTGCCACCTTCCGCGCCGGCAGCACGCAAGATTTCGACGACCTTCGTGACTTTTTGAGCGAACTAGAGGCGATTTGACCCATGCGTTCCAACCCTAATATCGATCTGGTTTCGCGCTTTCTTCGCCTGCCGCTGGAACAGCGCCAGCAGTTTTATCAGCGCCTGCAAAGCCGTGGCATGAGCTTCGCCCAACTGCCGATTGCTTCGATCCGCGAGGATGGCCAACGCCTGCCGCTGTCCTATGCCCAGGAGCGCCAGTGGTTCCTGTGGCAGTTGGACCCGGACAGCGCCACCTACCACATCCCCGGCGCATTGCGCTTGCAGGGGCGCCTGGACCTGGCGGCGTTGCAGCGCAGCTTCGACAGCCTGCTGGCGCGCCACGAAAGCCTGCGCACCCGGCTGATCCAGGACGGTGAGCAGCTGTTGCAAACCATCGAGCCCGAGGCGAGTGTCGAGATCCGGCAGGAGGTTGTTCACGAGGCGCAACTGATGGCGCGGGTCGAAGCCGAGGTCGCCCGCCCGTTCGATCTGCAACAAGGGCCGCTGTTGCGCGTGACCCTGTTGCAACTGGCGGAAGATGAGCATGTGCTGGTGATGGTGCAGCACCACATCGTTTCCGATGGCTGGTCGATGCAAGTGATGGTCCAGGAACTGGTGCAGTTGTATGCCGCCTACAGTCAGGGCCAGGACCTTAGCCTGCCGGGCTTGCCGATCCAGTACGCCGACTACGCGCTGTGGCAACGCAACTGGATGGAGGCCGGGGAGAGGGCCCGCCAGTTGGCGTACTGGCAGGACCTGCTGGGCGGTGAGCAACCCGTGCTGGAATTGCCCCTCGATCACCCGCGCCCCGCGCAGCAAAGCCATCGCGGCGCGAGCCTGCAGGTGCAGCTGCAGGCGGACCTGGTGGCGGGCCTCAAGCGCCTGGCGCAGCAAGAAGGCGTGACGCCGTTCATGCTCCTGCTGGCGTCGTTCCAGACCCTGCTGTTTCGCTACAGCGGCCAAGCGGATATTCGCATCGGCGTACCGAATGCCAACCGCAACCGCGTCGAAACCGAGCGGCTGATTGGCTTTTTCGTCAACACCCAGGTGCTCAAGGCCGATCTCGACGGGCAGATGACGTTTGCCGAACTGTTGCAGCAGACCAAGCATCGTTCCCTGGAAGCCCAGGCGCACCAGGACCTGCCGTTCGAACAGTTGGTGGTGGCGTTGCAGCCCGAACGCAGCCTGAGCCACAACCCGTTGTTCCAGGTGATGTTCAACCACCAGACCGACACCCAGGCCAGCGGTGACGGCCAGCACCTGCCCGGCCTGCGCGTGACGGAACTGGACTGGGACAACCAGATCACCCATTTCGACCTGAGCCTGGACACCCATGAATCCGCTGAAGGCCTGTGGGCCGCGCTGACCTACGCCACCGACTTGTTCGAGGCGGCGACCATCGAGCGCTTTGCGCAACATTGGCAAAACCTGCTCCAGGCGCTGGTGAGTGCGCCGCGCAGCCGTCTTAGCGCGCTGCCGATGCTCGACCGTGCGCAGCAGCAGACGATGCTCCAGGATTGGAACGCGCCGGCCAGCGTCGCCGTCGCACAAGCCGTACACCACCGGTTCGAGGCCCAGGCCCGCCAGCATCCTGAACGCCAGGCGCTGGCCCTGGATGACCAGACGCTCAGCTATGGCGAACTGAACCGCCAGGCCAATCGTCTGGCGCACTACCTGATCGACCAGGGGATCGGCCCGGACGGCCTGGTCGGTATCGCCGTCGAGCGTTCCTTTGCCATGGTGGTCAGCCTGTTGGCGGTGCTCAAGGCGGGCGGTGCCTACGTGCCGCTTGACCCTGAGTATCCGCGCGAGCGCCTGGTGCATATGCTCGAGGACAGTGGCGTGCGCCTGGTGTTGACTCAGTCTCACCTGCGTGAGCGCCTGCCGTTGGCCGGGTCGTTGACCTGCCTGGATATCGACCTGGCCCACGCGACGTTGGCGCCGTATGCCGAACACGCTCCGGCGCTCGACGTCGAGCCGCAGAGCCTGGCTTACGTGATCTACACCTCGGGCTCCACCGGCAAACCCAAGGGCGTTGCCATCAGCCACGCGGCGCTGAGTGAGTTCGCCGGCATCGCGGCCGACTACTCGCGCCTGGTCCCACAGGATCGGGTGCTGCAGTTCGCCACCTTGAACTTCGACGGCTTCGTCGAGCAGCTGTACCCGGCGCTGACCCTGGGCGCCACCGTGGTGTTGCGCGGCCCGCAGTTGTGGGACGGCGCCGACCTGTACCGGCAGATCATCGATCAGGGCATCACCCTGGCCGACTTGCCGACGGCTTACTGGAAACTGTTCCTGCACGATTGCCTGGCGGCGGGCCCACGGTCTTACGGGGCCTTGCGCCAGGTGCATATCGGCGGCGAAGCCATGCCCCTGGACGGCCCGGCGATGTGGCGCCGGGCCGGGCTGGGGCACGTGCGGCTGCTCAACACCTACGGGCCGACCGAGGCCACGGTGGTGTCCAGCGTGCTCGATTGCAGCGCCGACGATGGGGTGATCAGCGGCAGCGCCAGCCCGATTGGCCGCGCGTTGCCGGGGCGGGCGTTGTATGTGCTGGACGGCGACCTCAACCTGTTGCCGGTCGGCGCCGTGGGCGAACTCTACATCGCCAGTGCCAGCGGCTTGGCGCGTGCTTACCTGCAACGCCCGGGCCTGACCGCCGAGCGCTTTGTCGCCGACCCGTTCGGCCGCCTGGGCGAGCGTCTTTATCGCACCGGCGACGTGGCGCGTTATCGCGCCGACGGGGTGATCGAATACGTCGGCCGCGTCGATCACCAGGTGAAGATCCGTGGGTTCCGTATCGAGCTGGGTGAAATCGAGGCGCTGCTGCTGGCCCAGGATGACGTCCGTGAGGCTTTCGTGCTGGTCGCCGACAATCAGTTGGTGGCCTATCTGGTGGCGACGCAGCCATTGTCCGAGCCGCAGCAGGTGAGCGCCGCCGAACAGCTCAAGGCCACTTTGCGCGAGCAACTGCCCGATTACATGGTGCCGGCGCACCTGATCTTCCTCGAGCGCATGCCCTTGAACCCCAACGGCAAGCTCGACCGCCAGGCCCTGCCGACACCCGCCGGCGGCTCGGCACAGCAGGCATGGTTGGCACCGGTCACGCCGCTGCAGCAACAGATCGCGGCGATCTGGGCCGATATCCTTGGCGTCGAGCGTGTCGGCCTGGCCCATCATTTCTTTGAACTGGGCGGGCATTCCCTGCTGGCCATGCAAGTGGTCTCGCGCATTCGCCAGGCCCTGGACCTGGAAGTCCCGCTCAAGACGCTGTTCGAGCAGCCGCGCCTGGCAGGCTTTGTCGCTGCCTTGACGACCTCCGATCCCGCCGCCCCGAAAGCCCCGGCCCTACTGCCGGCCGGGCGCGACCAGCCGTTGCCGCTGTCGTATGCCCAGGAGCGCCAGTGGTTTCTCTGGCAGTTGGAGCCGCACAGCGCGGCGTACCACATCCCCAGCGCGCTGCGCCTGAAAGGCCAGCTTGACCGCGCGGCGTTGCAGCGCAGTTTCGACGCCTTGCTGGCCCGTCATGAAAGCCTGCGCACCTCCCTGCGCCAGGAGCGCGAGCGCACGGTTCAAGTGATTGAACCGCAGGTGTCGTTGCCCATCGCGTGCGCCGATGTCGATGAAGCTGCGCTGAAGGCCCGCGTAGAAGCCGAGATCGCCCAGCCCTTCGACCTGCAACAAGGGCCGTTGCTGCGTGTCTGCCTGCTGCGCCTGACCGCCGATGAGCATGTGCTGGTGCTGGTGCAGCATCACATCGTCTCCGATGGCTGGTCGATGCAACTGATGGTCGAGGAACTGGTGCAGCACTACGCGGCTTACAGCCAGGGTCAGACCCTGGTATTGCCGGCGCTGCCGCTCCAGTACGCCGATTACGCCGTGTGGCAGCGCCGTTGGATGGAGGCGGGCGAGAAGGATCGCCAACTGAACTACTGGCGCGACCGGCTCGGCGGTGAGCAGAGCGTGCTGGAGCTGCCGTTCGACCACCCGCGCCCGGCGGTGCAAAGCCACCGTGGCGCACGCCTGCCGATCGAACTGGCGCCCGCGCTCGCCCGCGACCTCAAGACCCTGGCCCAGCAACAGGGCGTGACCCTGTTCATGCTGTTGCTGGCTTCGTTCCAGACCTTGCTGCACCGCTACAGCGGCCAGGAAGACATCCGCGTCGGCGTGCCGATCGCCAACCGCAACCGCAGTGAAACCGAGCGCCTGATCGGCTTCTTCGTCAACACCCAGGTGCTCAAGGCCGACATTCACGGGCAGATGAGCGTCGCGCAAGTGGTGCAGCAGACCCGGCAACGGGCGCTGGAGGCGCAGGCCCACCAGGACTTGCCGTTCGAACAATTGGTGGAGGCCCTGCAACCCGAGCGCAGCCTGAGCCACAACCCGTTGTTCCAAGTGATGTTCAACCACCAGACCGACGTCGGCCAGGCCCAGGTCCAGCACCAATTGCCGACGCTGCGGGTAGAAGGGCTGGAGTGGGAAAGCCGGACCGCGCATTTCGATCTGGACCTGGATATTCAAGAGTCCACCGAAGGTATCTGGGCCACATTGGGGTATGCCCAGGACCTGTTCGAAGCCTCGACCGTGCAGCGTATGGCGCGGCATTGGCAGAACCTGTTGCAGGCGATGGTCGCCGATCCGCAGCAGACCCTCGGCCAGTTGAACCTGCTGGACGGGGATGAACAGCGGCACATCCTGCAGTTGTGGAATCAATCCGACGCCGGCTTCCCGGCCGGGCGCCTGGTACACGAGTTGGTGGCCGAGCGTGCGCGGGAAAACCCGCAGGCGATCGCGATCAAGTTCGACACGCAAACCCTGACCTACGGCGAGCTGGACCGCCAGGCCAACCAGTTGGCCCACGCGTTGATCGCCCGTGGCGTCGGCCCGGAAGTGCGCGTGGCGATTGCCATGCCGCGCAGTGCGGAGATCATGGTGGCGTTCCTTGCGGTGCTGAAAGCTGGCGGCGTTTACGTGCCGCTGGACGTCGAATACCCGCGTGATCGCCTGCTGTACATGATGCAGGACAGCCGCGCCAAGCTGCTGTTGACCCATACTGCCGTGCAGCAGCAACTGCCGATTGCCGAAGGCCTGGATACGCTCGCCATCGACCGCACCGAAACCTGGAGCGGCTTCAGCGACACTGCGCCGTCGGTTGATCTCGACGGCGACAACCTCGCCTACGTGATCTACACCTCCGGCTCCACCGGCATGCCCAAGGGTGTGGCGGTGGCCCACGGTCCGCTGGTGGCGCATATCATCGCCACCGGCGAACGCTACGAAACCGGCCCGGCCGATTGCGAATTGCACTTCATGTCTTTCGCCTTCGACGGCTCCCACGAAGGCTGGATGCACCCGCTGATCAACGGCGCCAGCGTGCTGATCCGCGATGACAGCCTGTGGCTGCCGGAATACACCTACGCGCAAATGCACCGTCACAACGTGACCATGGCCGTGTTCCCGCCGGTGTACCTGCAACAACTGGCCGAGCATGCCGAGCGCGACGGTAATCCGCCGAAGGTGCGCGTGTATTGCTTTGGCGGTGACGCGGTGGCGCAAGCGAGCTATGACCTGGCCTGGCGTGCGCTAAAGCCGACCTACCTGTTCAACGGCTACGGCCCGACCGAAACCGTGGTCACGCCGTTGCTGTGGAAAGCACGCAAGGGCGATCCCTGCGGCGCCGTGTACGCACCGATCGGCACGCTGTTGGGCAACCGCAGCGGCTACATCCTCGACGCCCAACTCAACCTGCAACCCATCGGCGTCGCTGGCGAGCTGTACTTGGGCGGCGAGGGCGTGGCGCGCGGTTATCTGGAACGTCCGGCACTCACCGCCGAACGCTTCGTCCCCGACCCGTTCGGCAAACCCGGCAGCCGCGTGTACCGCAGCGGCGACCTGACCCGTGGCCGCCCGGATGGCGTGGTGGATTACCTCGGTCGTGTCGACCACCAGGTGAAGATCCGTGGTTTCCGTATCGAGCTGGGCGAGATCGAAGCGCGTCTGCGCGAGCAGGACAGCGTTGGCGAAACCGTGGTGGTGGCTCAGGAAGGCCCGAACGGTAAGCAGTTGGTGGCCTATGTGGTGCCACTGGATCCGGTGCTGATGGACGATGCGTTGACCCAGTCCACCTGCCGTGAAAACCTGCGCCGCGCCCTGAAAACCCGCCTGCCGGACTACATGGTGCCCTCGCACCTGATGTTCCTGGAGCGCATGCCGCTCACCCCCAATGGCAAGCTCGATCGCAAGGGCCTGCCGCGTCCTGATGTGAGCCAGATGCAGCAGGTGTATGTGGCGCCACAGAGCGAGCTGGAGCAGGACGTGGCGGCGATCTGGGGTGAAATTCTGGGCCTGGAACGGGTTGGCCTGGCCGACCACTTCTTTGAATCGGGGGGGCACTCGTTGCTGGCGATGCAGGTCATCTCCCGTCTGCGCCAGTTGCTGGGCCGGGAAGTTCCCCTCAGAACCCTGTTTGAACACCCGCGGTTGCAGGGTTTTGTCGAGACGCTGCAGCGTTCGGCAGCCGAGACGGACAGTGCGCCAGCGATTCTGCCCGTCAGCCGCCAGCAGCCGTTGGCATTGTCTTATGCCCAGGAGCGCCAGTGGTTCCTCTGGCAACTGGACCCCCAGAGCGCCGCGTACCACATCCCCAGCACCCTGCGCCTGCGTGGCTGGCTGGACCAGGCCGCGCTGCAACGCAGTTTCGAAACGCTGGTGGCGCGCCATGAAAGCCTGCGCACCCAGGTGTACCAGGACGCAGGCCGCGCTCTGCAAATGATCCGGGATGCGGGTGCCGTGGAGATCCTGCATGCCGATGCCGACGAAGCGGATGTGCAGCGCCTGGTGCAAGCCGAGATCGCGCGACCGTTTGACCTGCAACAAGGCCCGCTGCTGCGGGTGACCCTGCTGCGCCTGGCTGACGACGAACACGTGCTGGTGCTGGTGCAGCATCACATCGTCTCCGATGGCTGGTCGATGCAGGTGATGGTCGACGAGCTGGTGCAACTGTACGCGGCCTACAGTCAAGGCCAGGAGCTGCAATTGCCGGCGCTGCCGATTCAATACGCCGACTATGCCCAGTGGCAGCGCGACTGGATGGCGGGCGGCGAGCGCGAGCGTCAATTGGCTTACTGGCAAACGCTGCTGGGCGGTGAACAGCCAGTGCTGGAACTGCCCGCCGAGCGGCCGCGACCTTCGGTGCAGAGCTATCGCGGGGCGAGCCTGGATGTCGTCCTGGACCCGGCGCTGGTGAAGGGGCTCAAGGCCCTGGCGCAGCGTGAGGGGGTCACGTTGTTCATGGTGCTGCTGGCGTCGTTGCAGACCCTGTTGCACCGTTACAGCGGCCAGCAGGATATTCGCGTCGGTGTGCCGATCGCCAACCGCAGCCGGGTCGAAACCGAGCGGCTGGTGGGGTTCTTCGTCAATACCCAGGTGCTCAAGGCCGATATCGATGCTCAACTGACCGTCACCCAGTTGTTGCAGCAGGCCAAGCGGCGGGCCCTGGATGCCCAGAGCCATCAGGACCTGCCCTTCGAGCAATTGGTCGAGGCGCTGCAACCCGAGCGCAGCCTGAGCCATAACCCGTTGTTCCAGGTGATGTTCAATCACCAGAGCGAAGCGCGCCTGGCCAACAGCGGCCAGCAGCTTGCCGACCTGAGGGTTGAAGGGCTGGAGTGGGGCACGCAGACCGCGCAGTTCGACTTGAGCCTGGACACCCAGGAGACCGCCGAAGGGCTGTGGGCGACCCTGACTTACGCCACTGATCTGTTCGACGCCGCGACACCCAAACGCATGGCCCGCCATTGGCAGAACCTGTTGCAGGGCATGCTCGGCGATCCGAATCAGCGGGTCACCCAGTTGCCGATGCTGGAGCGTCTGGAGCAGCAGGTGATGGTCGAGCAGTGGAACGACACGGCGCAGGATTACCCGTTGCAGCAGAGCGTGCAGCAGTTGATCGAAGCGCAAGCCGAACGCACGCCGGCTGCCCAGGCATTGCTGTTTGATTGCGAAGTGCTCACTTACGCCCAGCTGAATGCTCGTGCCAACCGCCTGGCGCACCGCCTGATACAGGCCGGTGTCGGGCCAGACCTGTTGGTGGGCGTGGCGATGGAGCGTTCGGTGGAGATGGTGGTGGCGCTTCTGGCCGTGCTCAAGGCTGGCGGCGCCTATGTGCCGCTGGACCCGGAATACCCGCGCGAGCGCCTGGCCTACATGCTGCGGGACAGTGGGGTGCAACTGCTGTTGACGCAGGCGCATCTGGTAGCGTCGTTGCCCATCGGTGACTGCGTACAGTGCCTGGTGGTGGAGCAGGGTGACAGCTGGCTGGCAGGGTTTGCCACCTTCAATCCCGAGGTCGCCGTCGAGGCCGAAAACCTCGCTTATGTCATCTACACCTCCGGTTCCACCGGGCAGCCGAAGGGCGCCGGTAACCGCCACTGTGCATTGACCAACCGATTGCTGTGGATGCAGCAAGCGTATGCACTGGATGCCAGTGATACGGTGCTGCAAAAGACGCCGTTCAGTTTTGACGTGTCGGTCTGGGAGTTCTTCTGGCCGTTGATGAGCGGCGCACGGTTGGTCATGGCGGCTCCGGGTGATCATCGGGAGCCGTCGCGCCTGGTGACGTTGATCAATCGACACCAGGTCACCACTTTGCACTTCGTGCCCTCGATGTTGCAGGCGTTCCTCCAGGACTCGCAGGCCGGCAGTTGCCAGGGCCTGCAACGCATCATTTGCAGCGGCGAAGCCCTGCCGGTGGACGCCCAGCAACAGGTGTTCGCCAAACTGCCCAAGGCCGGGCTGTTCAACCTGTACGGCCCGACCGAGGCGGCCATCGATGTGACCCATTGGACGTGTGTCGATGAAAACCGCGACAGCGTGCCGATTGGCCAGCCGATCGCCAACCTGCGCACCCATGTGCTGGATGCGCAGTTGCAGCCGGTTGCCGCGGGTGTTGCCGGTGAGTTGTACCTGGGCGGGGTCGGGCTGGCGCGCAGTTACCATCGCCGTTCCGGCCTGACCGCCGAGCGCTTTGTGCCGTGCCCGTTCCAGCCTGGCGCGCGGTTGTATCGTACCGGGGACCGGGTCCGTCAGCGCATGGATGGCGTGATTGAATACCTGGGGCGCCTGGATCATCAGGTCAAGTTGCGTGGTTTGCGGATCGAGCTGGGCGAAATCGAAGCGCGCCTGCTGGAGCATCCGCAGGTGCGTGAAGCATCGGTGCAAGTGCAGGATGGCAAGCATCTGGTGGGCTACCTGGTGTTGCACGACCCGGCCGCCGCCTGGCGTGATGCCCTGAGTCATCACTTGCTGGCGCATTTGCCCGACTACATGGTGCCTGCGCAATGGGTCGTGCTGGACCGCATGCCCTTGAGCCCCAACGGCAAGTTAGACCGCAAGGCCCTGCCGGCACCGGACGCCAGCGTGCATCAGCGGCACTTCGTTGCGCCGAGCAACCCGCTGGAGCACACCGTTGTGCTCGCCTGGCGCGAGGTCCTGGGCCTTGAACAGGTGGGGGTGGAGGACAACTTCTTCGAGCTGGGCGGGCACTCGTTACTGGTGTTGATGCTCAAGGAGCGTATCCGCAAGGCTACCGGCGTCGAGCTTTCGGTGAGTCAGCTGATGCTCAACCCGACGGTTGCGGGGCAGGTGGCCTGTGTCAATGGTCAGGCCGGCAACTCGTTGATCGTCAGGTTGAACAGCCAGACCCGTGGCACACCGTTGTACTTGTTCCACCCCAGTTATGGTTCGGTGCATTGCTACAAGGCCATTGCCCTGGCGTTGCGCGAGCAGCGGCCGGTAATGGGCGTGATCTGCCGGGCGTTGGCCGAGGAGGGCAGTGAAGTGCCGGCCTGGCACGAGATGGTCGAGGACTACACCGCGCAATTGTTGACGGCGCAGCCGGAAGGGGCCTTCCGTCTGGCGGGCTGGTCCCTGGGCGGCAACCTGGCGATGGAAGTTGCCCATGGCCTGGAGCAGGCTGGGCGGGAAGTGGAATGCGTGGGCTGGATCGACGCATCGCCACCCCAGTGGGTCAAGCCCTTCTGGGACACGGCGGTGATGGTCGATGAGCGCGAAATATCCGCCAATGACCGGCGCGTGGAATTGTTGGGCGCGATGTTCCCTGAGTTCACGGCGCAGATCCATGCCAAGTGGTCGGGCCAGCAGGCCACGGTTGACGGCGACGATGAGCAATGGGCCGGGTTCAACCAGTGGGCCGGGGATGTGCTGGGTGAGCGCTTCCATGAACTCAAGGAAGAGTTGCTCAGCGGCCATGAGGCGCAAATCTCGTGGGAGGTCGACCGCATGCTGGGCCAGCGCCTGCATGATGCCGATTTCAAGGCGATCAAGGCGCCGATCAGTTGCTGGTGGGCGACCTTGAGCCGCACGGGTGTGCATCATCGGTTGATTGAGGCGAGCATGCTGGAGGTCGCCGGCCAGTCCCGGATTGAACGTTCGGTGCTGATCGAGACCAGTCACGATCGGTTGATCGACAACGCCGCGTTCGTGCGCAGCTTCGCCGACGCGATGGCGTAACACCGGGCCTGAACGAACAAGCCCCCGGCCACTGATGGTGATCGGGGGCTTTTTCGTGGGGGGGCAACGACCGGCCCCTGCAAAAACGCCCCGGGCAAATGAATGCACGGGGCGTTAGGGTTGGAGCCCTCAGTAGCCGCCAGGGCGGCTACGAGCAGGCCTTAGAAGTCCCAGCGGGTGCTGAGCATGAAGTTGCGTGGCTCGCCGTAGGCGGCAGAGTTATAGAAGCCGATGTTGGTGTAGTAGGTCTTATCGAAGATGTTGTTGACGTTCAACGTTGCCGACACGTTCTTGGTGAACTGGTAGCGGGTCATCAGGTCCACCAGCCAGTAGGACTCCTGGGAAAACTCCTCGTAGCCACCTTTCGGGCTGTTGTAGATGTCCTGCCAGCCAACACTCTGCCAGCGAGCGCCGCCGCCGACGGTCAGCTTGTCGAGGTTGCCCTTGAACTTGTACGAGGTGTAGACGCTGACCTGATCTTCTGGCTCGAAGGTCGAGATCTTGATGTCGTTGTCGTCGCGCACAACCTTGTGGGTATAGCCACCCTGGAGCTGCCAGCCCGGTGCCAGTTCGCCCGACATTTCGACTTCGTAACCCTTGGTCACGGCCTTGGTGCCCTTGAACGCATAGTTCGACGGTGTCGGCGTGCGGTTGTTGTATTCGTCGTCGGACACGGAACGGTTGGTTTCGTGGATCTCGAAGTAGGCGGCGCTGGCGTTTACACGACCGTCCAGGAAGTCTGCCTTGACGCCCAGTTCCCAGTTCTGGCCTTCATCCGGCTCGACCAGTTTGTTGTTGCGGTCGCGGTTGTAGCTTTCCTGCGGCATGAAGATATCGGTGTAGCTGGCGTAGACCGAGTACGTGTCGTTCAGGTCGTAGACCACACCGGCATACGGCACGAACCGTCCGGTTTCCTTGTAGGTCGGGTTGTTGCCGGTGACGGTGTAGTCGACCACGCGGCCGCCGAGCAGCAGCTTGAGGTCGTCGGCGAGGTTCAGGCGGGTGGTCATGTACGCGCCGGTCTGGCGCACGGTGTCGTCGATCTTCGACTGCGGTGTGCCCCAATCCGGTTCGGTCGCGTTGCCGTGCCAGTTGTGGAAATTCACCAGGTTGGGGGCGAGGTTCCAGTAGCCATTGCCGTTCCACTCGGAAGAACTGATGGAGCCGCCGAGGACCAACTCATGCTCGCGGCCACCCAGGCTGAACGGGCCGCTCACATATAGGTCGGCGGAGTCGCTGACGGTTTCGCCGGTGTACTTGCCCGATGTCAGCTGCGAAGTGCCGTCCAGGTTGGGAGTGCTGCCCTGGATCGAGCCCATCTTCGCGTGGTAGCCGTTGATCTTGTGGTCCAGTTGCAGCTTGGTGACCCAGCCATCGCCGAGGTCGTGCTCGACTATGGCGAATAGGGTGCGGGTGTACTGCTCCCAGCTGCTCCAGTCGGCGGCGTTGTTGAACGAGCGCTTCACGTTGTTGCGATTACCCTGGGCGTCGATCAGCGGGAAGCTGCCGGACCAGGACGAGCCTTTTGGCAGGCTGTCCTGGTAGTCGCCACCTACGGTCAGCATGGTGTCCGGGGACAGGTCGAATTCCATGATGCCGTAGTAGACCGGGCTTTGGCGCTCATAGCGGTCCATGAAGGAATGCTTGTCCTGGTAAGCCGCCACCGCCCGACCCCGGACATTCCCGGTTTCGGTCAGCGGGCCGCTCACATCCAGCTCGCTGCGGTAGTTGTCCCAGGAGCCGGCGCCCACGCTGGCGTGGCCCTGGAACTCTGCGGTGGGCTTTTTGCGCACAAGGTTGATGGTCGCACCCAGGGAGCCTGCGCCAGTGAGCAGGCCGGTGGCGCCCTTGAGTACTTCGACCCGGTCATAGATCGCCATGTCGCTCAGGGTGTTACCCGCCGAGTAGGCCACGTTGCGCGCAGTGGACGGAATGCCGTCGTACTGGAAGTTGTTGATGGAGAAACCACGGGCGTAGTAGTTGCTGCGCTCGGTATCGAAGGCCGAGACGGTGATGCCCGGCGTGTGGCGCATCACGTCGTCAACGTTGTTCAGGCCGAAGTCGTCCATGTGCTGGCGGGTGATGACGGTCACCGACTGCGGCGTCTCCTTGGGCGTCAGCACCAGGCGGGTCGAGGTGGCGATGTAGCCTGGGGTATAGGAACCGGTGTTTTCGGTCACGTTGCCCAGTTGGTTGGCGGTCACCTGGGTCGGGCTCAGTTCCAGCCCGGCGGAGGTACCGGCGGCGGTGACGGTCAGCGAATTGCCATTGAGGCTGTGGGTGGTCGACGTTCCTGACAGCAGGGTATTGATCGCCTGTTGCGGGTCCAGTTTGCCTTTGACGGCGGTGCTGTTCTTGCCTTGCACGTCGGTCGGGCTGTAGAGCACCTGCATGTTGGCCTGATGACCGAAGGCCTGCAGCGCGCTCCCCAGCGGCTGCGCGGGAATGTCCAACTCGATCTCTTGTGCCTGCACATAGCCGGCCACCGGCAGTGATATGGCCAGGGCCAGGGCGTTCGGCAGGAGGTTGATGTTCAGGGCCCGACGCATGGATAGCGCTTTGCTCAGTGGGCTGAGACCGAGTCGTGCTGGCATGGGTGTTTTCTCTTCTATGTTTTAAGTGGGCAATTATAGGTGTTTATTGAGTCTGGTTCTCATTACCACTAGTGAGACGTTCCTATCTCGGGAAACCGGAAAAGAAAATTCACGCCGGCGTCATTTCGCGCACGACCTGGCCGGCGCGCAGGCGCACCAATTGGTCGGCGATATCGAAATAGCGGTCGTCGTGACTGATCACGATGATGGTCTTGCCCAGGCGCTTGAGGTCCGGCAGCAGCTCGGTATAGAAGATCCGGCGGAAGGCCGGGTCCTGGTCGGCGGCCCACTCGTCGAACACCAGCACCGGGCGTTCTTCCAGCCAGGCGTTGACCAGCGCCAGGCGCTTGCGTTGGCCGGTGGACAGATCGGTGGTGCTGAACACGCCGTCCTTGACGCTGACCTTGTGGGCGATCTCCAGGCGTTCCAGGTATTTTGTCGCGCTGTCGAGTGACTGGGCGGCGCTGCCCTGGACCAGGTCGTCGAACAGGTAGTAATCGGCGAACACCGTGGTGAACAGTTGGCGATAGTCGTCGCGTTCGGGGTCGCTCACAGCGTTGCCATTGAGCAGGATTTCCCCAGCCTGCGGTGGGTACAACCCCAGCAGCAGCTTGATCAGGGTGGTCTTGCCGCTGCCGTTTTCGCCGACGATGAACACGATATCGCCCTGGGCGATGTTCAGGTCGATCGGCCCCAGGTGGAACGGTTCGCTGCCTGCCACTGCCGGCGGGCTGTAGCGCACACCGCGCAATTCCAGGCTGTTGACCACCGGTTGCGGGGCTTCGCTGTCATCCATCAGCAGGTGCGGTTCCGGCGAGGAGAAGCGCTGTGACAGTTCACTGATACGACCAAATGCAATCTTCGCCTTGCCCACCACCGGCAGGTAGCCGAGCAGGTGTTCCAGCGGGCCTTTCATGTACAGCAGCACCAGGACGAAACCGGTGATCACGCTAGGGTCGGGGTTGGGGTTATAGGCCTGCATCGCCAGGGCCAGGCCGATCACCACGAAGAACAACATCGAGCCAAAGGTCTTGGCAAGGATGTAGATGTTCACGGAACGCACCTGGATGTCGGCGATGCGGTCCGCGGTTTCCTGAATGCGCTGGGTGTTCATGCGAAAGCGCCGGGGCCGGTGCATGCGCAGTTCCTTGGCGCCGGAGGCAATGGCGTTGTAGTAACGCTGCAGCTCATCCTCGTGGCTGCGCGCCAGGTCGAAGCCCTGGATGCCTTTGCCGCCGGCGATGAACTGCACGGCACTGCCGATCACGATGGCGACCACCATCATCAGGAACATCGGTACCGACAGGTAGGCCAGGTAGCCCAGGCAACCCAGGGTCACTGTGGCCGCAATGGCCAGTGGCGTGAACGCGAAGGAGAAATCGCTGATGGTGTCGACGTCGTGGGTCAGTACCGGGATCAGCCGGTGGGAGCGATAACCCTCGATCTGCCCGATCGGCGCCGACAGCACCTTTTCGCCGAGGTCCTTGCGCAGGGCGGCAATAATCCGTTGGCCGACGTAATTGGTGCCGATATCGGAAATGATCGAACTGACCAGCGCCAGCACACACAGCGCAGCAAACGTCAGAATCACCCCCTGGGTCATCCCCGCGGAGGAGTGCAGCGCATTATTGATAGTCGCCAGCAGCAGCGTGATGGCCAGGCCACCGGCCATGCCCAGGGCGACGGAGACGCTCACGATGGCGCGAAAGGGCCTGAGCAATGCGAGCAAACCGCTGAAGGCGCCGCGCTTGGGGTCGGTCATAGGTACTTCCCGGAAAGTGAATGGAGGGGGCTGGGCACACAGACCCTTACCCATGACAAACGAAGCGTCGGCGCGAGTATTTAGCGCGGCGTGCCCGGCGGTGGCGGTGGCGGATAAATTGCCCGCTGCCTGGTTCGTTCTTGTTGGGTAGGCGCACGCGTAGGGTCGCGTGCCGGATCTATCCAGTGAGAGCGAACCAATGACGAAAAAGAACCTGGTGTATGTGTGGTCCCTGAGAAATGCCGCCGCCGACAAGGCCGGGCAGCCAGTGGCCTATAAGGACCACGAGCGCTACATGAAGTCGGTGCTGGAGTTTCTGGTGGGCTCGCTCAACGATACGTCGCTGGGCGAGGCCTATAACCTGGTGGGCGTGGTGTATGACGACGACGAGCAAAACCCGCGTGACCGGCAATTGGTCGCCGACTATGGCTTTGCCTATGCGCCGGGCCGCCAGTGGCTGTACCCGGCGGACCTGCGGGTGCAGGGGTGTCTGGTCAACGATTTGCTGCTGAGCGTGCCGTCCACCTACCGCCGCCTGCCGCGTGGCAGCGCGCAACACATCGCCGGCAAGCAGGACTTCGAACGCCGCCTGCACGACACGCTGGTGGAGCTGAAGGCCGATATCGTGGTGCTGGACGGCCTGTTGGTGATCCTCGATGAGCTGGTGCGCCCGGGTGCGCCATTTGCGCGGCGGATCATGAACATTCACCCGGGCATTACCCGTATCGAATCGCCCTACGAGCGCCGGGGCGCCTACGCCACCTGGAACGCCTTGTACGGTGCCCGTGGCCAGGCGGTGGTGGATTGGACGACCAAGGAGACGCAGCCGTGCGAGCCGCTGTACCTGACCGGTGCGTCGTTCCACTACGTGGACAACGGCATCGACTCCGGAGAAGTGTTCCACGACGTGCTCAAGACCGAGATTTCCCCGGACGACACCATCCTCGAATTGCGCTGGAACAACTTCAATAACAGCCTGTTTCCGGCGTTGCATGAAGGTTTGGAACGGTTGGCTCGGCAGGGCTGACGCACGCCCCCTGTAGGAGCGGGCTTGCCCGCGAAAATCGCCAACGATAACGCGTTTATCCTGGATAAACGCGGCGTACTCGGGGGCTTCGCGAGCAAGCTCGCTCCTACAGTGGGTGCAGTGGGTGCAGTGGGTGCAGCGGGTGCAGTGGGTGCAGTAGGTGCGGTGGGTGCTGCGGGTGCAGCGGGTGCAGTAGGTGCAGTGGGTGCAGCGGGTGCAGTAGGTGCAGTAGGTGCAGTAGGTGCGGTGGGTGCTGCGGGTGCAGTGGGTGCAGTGAGGGGATTTGTTGTTACAGGTCGCGCACTACCCGAAAGCCGATCCAGTCCCCGCGTGTCTGCGGGTAGATGTTGTTGCGATTGCCCGAGCGCGAGAACACTGGCGCTTCGCCCCAGTCATTGCCACGGATCTGGTAGCTCTCGCAGTTCGGTTCCACCCAGGCGCTGCCGTCGGTCGGTGCGCCGATGTAGTTGGGGTGTTCGCAGTCGGCCACGCGCTCGTAGACGTTGCCGTGCATGTCGTACATGCCGAATGCGTTCGGCGGGTAGCTGCCGGCCGGCGAGGAAAAACTGTAGCCATCCGCCGGACCGTAAGTGTTGGCATGTTCGGCAATGCTGTAACCCTTGCCCTCGTCGAACGGAAACGGGAAGGGCCCGCTGGAGCCGGCGCGCGCGGCGTATTCGCGCTGGGCTTCGCTGACCATGTGGTACGGCTGCCCGGTCTTTTTCGACAGCCAGGCCACGTAGTGTTTGATGTCGTCCATGTCCATGCACACTGCCGGCTGACGCGGGCTCTGGGGGTAGCGCGGCTTGCTGGCGATGCATTCGCGGCCGGGGCGGGTGTCGCCGTCGGCGATCTTGACCCCGGTCTGGCGGATATAGCTGTCCCACTCGCCAGCGGTGATCTGGAAGCGGCTCATGGCGAACGGCTTGGCGAAGGTCACGGCATGCATCGGGCCTTCGTCCGGCTCGCGGCCGACCTCATCGTCGGGCGTGCCCATGGTGAAAGTGCCGGCGGGCAGCACCACCATTTCCGGGCAGTCCTTGCAGTCCTTGAATACTTTGCCGGATTGCGGCGTGGCGGCCTCGGCCAGGTTGGGCAGCAGCGCTGCGCACAGGGCGGTGAGGGCCAAAGCGGTCAGGGGGGCGGATGGCGTCATGTGGGCCTCTCGTTCAAAGGGCAAAGGGCGTGCGTCGCCACCGCTGGCTCAGCACGGTCATGTTGTGCTCACGGGCTTACGTCGAGGGTGATGAGCGGTTGGCCAAGGGCTTGGCGGCTTTTTGTACCTGGTCCCACACCCGCAGAAAGTTGCCGCCCCACAGCTTGGCGATATCGGCTTCGGAGTAGCCGCGCTGGATCAGCTCGGCGGTGACGTTGCGGATTTCGCCGACGTTGTTCCAGCCGTCGATACCGCCGCCGTCGTTGAAGTCCGACGCCAGGCCGACATGGTCGATGCCGATCTTGCGCACGGTGTAGTCGATGGCATCGCCCAGGTCCTTGAGGGTGGCCTTGGGTTCGTCATCGAGGATGGCGTACAGCGCGCTGGCGTACTCGCCGAACGTGTGCTCGGGCCAGGCGGCGATGATTGCGTCGCCCGGCATCAGGGCCACGGCCAGGTTGGGCAGGGGTGGCAGGTCGAAGCGGGCGCGCAGGCTGTTGAGCTTGTCCTGGGTCGGCTGGCTCAGCGGGCGAAGGTAGGCGGAGAAGGCCACGATCTGTACCACGCCGCCGCTGCGCTTGATCAGTTGCAGTTCCTTGTCGCTGAGGTTGCGCGGGATATCCACCGCCGCGCGTGGCGCCGAGTGGGAGGCCACCAGTGGCGTGCGGCTCAACTGCGCAACCTGTTCCAGGGCCTTGGTCGACATTTGCGACACATCGATGATCACCCCCAGGTCATTGAGGCGGTGTACCGCTTGCTGGCCGATGTCCGAGAGGCCGTCGAGAGCGTCGGTGGAGTCATTGAAAAATGGCAGTGGCCGCGACGAGTCGGACCAGGCGTTATTGCCGATATAGCTGAAGCCGAACATACGCATGCCGCGTGCTGTCCACAGGTCCAGCTGGTTCAGGTCGCTGCCCAGCGGGTAGGCGTTGAGCATGCTGATAAAGATCGCGAATTTGCCTTCGCCATGCAGGCGCCGGAAGTCATCCGGGGTGTAGGCGATGCCCACTTCGTTGGGGAAGTCGCGCACCATGCCGGAGATGATTTTGTAGCGCACTTCCTGCTCGTGGCGGGCTTCCTCGACAAAGCCGTCGCTGGGCCTGTGGGGAGCATTGGCGCCGTTCCAGATTTCCGGCCAGCCGAAAACCGTCAGCGCCGCCCCGGACAATCGCCCGCGACGCGCCTTGGCCAGGTCGAACTGGCCGCTGCCGTCGTGGTCGGCCTCATTACCGGCGGTGCCGAAATCCAGCGGCACGGTGATATGGCTGTCGAACGACAACAGGCGCTCCTGCAGGTCATTGGCCTGCTTGATCACCGCCAGCGGGTAGCCGGCATTGCCTCGGAACCAGTGATCCCAGGCCAGGAAACCGGCTCCGGCGCCGATGGCCAATGCCAGTGGCAGGCCGATAAACAGCGCCTTTTTCGAACGTGGTTTTGTCATTGCCGTCTCAGTCAGTTGAGGCCTTTGCTATCTGGGAAGAACGAGCGATGAGCGCGGAAATTTAGGCCTCGGCGACGGCGCGGTAAATTTCCCGCGCGAGTAAACGTTCTAGCTCTGATAACGCTGTTTCCTAAGGTAGACAATGACGATCTCTCGACGTGGGTTCATCGCAGGCCTGGCGCTGACTGGTGCCGCCTTGCCGGCGGCCTTATATGCCCATCGCGAGTGGACGCGTGAAGAATTCCCCATCACCCCCGGCGAAGCCACGGTGGATCTTGCCGATACCGCCGGCCAGCACCTGGCGAACACATTGCGCGGGGTGTGGAACCTGCGCCTTGAAGGCCGCGATGCCGGCCTCAAGGGTTTGCCCGCGCAGGGCCTGGCGTTGCTGCTCGATGTCGCGCCGCGTGGGCGTGGCCTGCGTGGTTATCTCGACACGGCCGAGCACCTGCGCGGCGATGGCGAACCCCGTTATCGCGTGTTGGGTGACTTGCTCACGGGCGAGGGCACCGAGCTCTATTGGCGGCTGATCGACCGTGATGCAGCCGACGGCGCGCCGGCCTATGAATTCAGCATGACCGTCGATGAAGTCTGGGGCGTCTTCGGCAACGCCGGCAGCGGCACCCTCAGCGGGCGGATCCTCGACCTCGACCGCCCCCTGGCGCTGACCGCGCCGGAGAATCGCTTTGTTGCCCACAAACAGCCGTTTCCCGAAGCCCGCCAACGCATCGGTCTCAACCCTTCGCTGCTGGCCTGGCTGATTTCCCCCGAGCACCGCCTGTTCCACCAACTGTGGCACGCCACGCGCGACCAATGGCACAAGCTCTCCGAGGAAAAACGCGACGCGTTGCGTGGCATCGGCTGGCAGCCCGGCCCACGGGGCAAGGAGCGCGACGCGCGGGGCAAGCTCAAGGATCGCAACGGCTCGGGCATCGACTTCTTCTTCATGCATCGGCATATGCTCGGCACCGCACGTGCGATGCAAGACTTGCCGTCGTGGTCCGCCTTCCCCGAACCGCAACCGGCCCTGGAACGTGATCGCCTGGGCTTCCTGCGCTACTTCGACAACCATGACGGCTTTGCCCTGCCACCCACTTGGCTGGCGCCGGACGACGGCGACTACACCCAATGGGTCAGCGATATCAAAGCCGCCGAGACCTACCACAGCAACTTCCAGGTCTGGGAATCCCAATACCGCGACCCGCGATACCTGGCCAAATTGACCCTGGGCCAGCTCGGCTCCGAAATGGAACTGGGCCTGCACGACTGGCTGCACATGCGCTGGGCCTCGGTGCCCCGCGACCCCTCCAACGGCGCCCCCGTGCCCTTCGCCCGCGACCCGGCAGACTTTGCCGCGCGTTGGTATGCACCCGAAAACGACTTTCTTGGCGATCCGTTTTCCTCCCACGTCAACCCGGTGTTCTGGCACTTCCATGGCTGGATCGACGACCGCATCGAAGACTGGTTCCGCGCCCATGAGCGCTTCCATCCCGGCCAGGTCAGCCGCCTGGAGGTCAACGGCGTGGCTTGGTTCGCGCCGGGGCGGTGGGTTGAAGTCGGCGACCCGTGGCTGGGCCCGGATACCCATGGCTGCAGCACCACGCCAGGCTTGCAGAGGGGGCGTTCGATGGAGATGGACCCAGAGATCATGAAGCTCGCCCTGCGAATTACGTTTGCTGCGCAAGACGAAGCGCTGCAGGGTTTGTTCAAACGGGTGCCGAAGCGGCCATGGTATGCGCGGCATTTGAAGGTCAAGGCGCGCGAGGTGTAGGCGTTTTTTGCTGGAGTTCAATGTTTATGATGTAAAGCTGAGACGGAGATGGTTTATCTTCTGGTCGGCACGTGGGTGTTTTTTATAGGTTTTAGTACTATAAACAATGGAGGATATTGAAAGAAATTTATATGGGTTTGTATATTTCTACTGATCTTTTATTGGGCGCCGGCGCAGTTAAGAAATATCCGACAGCTGGATCCCTGTCTGTGGTTTAAATCTTCAATAATCTTTGCAAGAAAGATAATCTTTGTGCTTTGTGGGAAATATCCCTGATGCGCAATGGAAAGTTCCCGTCCGTGATCCGGGGGCTGGTAAGTTCCGGCAGTGATACTTCATTCTAGTGAGCAAGCGGACGCCATGTGCCATGTAGCGCTTTGGTTTCCGGAAAGGGAATTTAAGTTGATTGGATTCCGGTTTTAATTTCCATCTGACCGCAGATCAATGCTGTTGGATAACTCACGGAATGAAACGATGACGCTAAGCAGCTTTCAAAATGAAGTGCCCAAGGCCAGGGTTAATATCAAGCTCGACCTGCATACCGGTGGTGCGCAGAAAAAGGTTGAGTTACCTTTGAAACTGATGGTGCTGGGTGACTACAGTAACGGTAAAGAACAGCGTCCGCTCTCCGAGCGCGGCAAGGTTGATATCAATAAGAACAACTTTGACAGCGTCCTGGGCGAGTTCTCGCCGGGTCTGAAGCTGGCTGTCGACAACACCTTGGACGACGATGCGTCCGACACCGCTGTCGAACTGAGTTTCCGGTGCATGAAGGACTTCGAGCCTGAGCAGGTCGCACGGCAGATTCCACAACTGCGTGCGTTATTGGCGATGCGCAACCTGTTGCGTGATCTCAAATCGAATCTGCTGGACAACGTGACCTTCCGCCATGAGTTGGAGCGCATCCTCAAGGATGACGCGCTCAGTGACGAACTGCGCGCTGAGTTGGCTGCCTTGGCGCCTGAAGAAGAGCGTTAATTCATAGCGGTAATTTAAAAGGGAAGTTAAATCATGTCCTTAGAACATTCCAACGTGCAAGTGCGCGGCGCTACAGTGTTGTCTGAAGAGTCTGCGGGTGTTTATGCTGCGCTGTTTAACAAGATCAATTTAAGTCCTGTTGCTGAATTGGTCGGTATTGATATCTTCCAGAACTCGGATGCGCTGTCCGAGGTGTCCGCCGATGAGCGGGTGACGGCAGCGGTCAGTGTGTTTTTAAAGTTGCTTAAGCAATCGCCGCAAAAAATCGAGCGTTTGGATAAAGTCCTGTTGGATGAGCATATTGCTTCGTTGGACCGGCAGATTGGCCGTCAACTCGATGCGGTCATGCACCATCCGGACTTCCAGCGCGTCGAGTCAACCTGGCGCGGTGTGAAATCGCTGATTGATCAGACGGATTTCCGTCAGAACGTTCGCATAGAACTATTGGATGTCAGCAAGAACCACCTGGTGCAAGACTTCGAGGACGCGCCTGAAATTGCCCAGAGCGGCTTGTACCTGCATACCTACACGCAGGAGTACGACACCCCGGGGGGCGAGCCGATTGCGGCGGCTATTTCAAACTACGAATTCGATCGCAGGCCTCAGGACATCGCGCTGCTGCGCAATATTTCCAAAGTCGCCGCCGCCGCCCACATGCCGTTTGTGGGGGCTGTAGGCCCAGCGTTCTTCGGCAAGGAAACCATGGAGGAGGTGGCCGCGATCAAGGACATCGGCAACTATTTTGATCGTGCCGAATACATCAAGTGGAAGTCATTCCGTGACAGTGACGACGCGCGTTACATCGGCCTGACCATGCCGCGGGTCCTGGGGCGCTTGCCCTACGGGCCCGACACCGTTCCTGTGCGCAGCTTCAATTACGTCGAGAATGTCAAAGGGCCGGATCACCACAAGTACCTGTGGACCAACGCATCGTTTGCCTTTGCCGCGAACATGGTCAAAAGCTTCATCAGCAACGGTTGGTGCGTGCAGATACGTGGGCCGCAGTCGGGTGGTGCGGTCACTGAACTGCCTATCCATTTGTATGACTTGGGCACCGGCAATCAGGTCAAGATTCCTTCCGAAGTGATGATTCCGGAAACCCGTGAGTTCGAGTTCGCCAACCTCGGTTTCATTCCGCTCTCGTACTACAAGAACCGCGACTATGCGTGTTTCTTCTCGGCCAACTCCGCGCAAAAGCCGGCGCTGTACGACACGGCCGACGCCACCGCGAACAGTCGAATCAACGCACGTCTGCCTTACATTTTTCTGCTGTCACGCATTGCTCACTATCTGAAGCTGATCCAGCGCGAAAACATTGGCACCACCAAGGACCGGCGTTTGCTGGAGCTGGAGTTGAACAAGTGGATCGGCGGGCTGGTCACCGAGATGACTGATCCGGGCGATGACTTGCAGGCCTCACACCCGCTGCGGGAGGCGAAGGTCACGGTGGAAGACATCGAGGACAACCCCGGTTTCTTCCGCGTCAAGTTGTATGCCGTGCCGCACTTCCAGGTCGAGGGTATGGACGTGAACTTGTCACTGGTTTCGCAGATGCCCAAGGCCAAAGCCTGATTCAGTCGTAGGGAAACGATGCCATGAATATCGATCGCCCTCTGTGGGCCGCCGGGGCGTTGCTGTCGCCGCAACAATTCCAGCAACAGGCGCGCTGGGAGGCTTGGACCAACGAACAACTCGCGCACCTGGCCCTGGCGCACCCCTGGGGTGTCCAGGCGGTAGGGTTCGACCTGGATGCATTACGGCTGGGTAAGCTCAAGGCGACTCAGTTGCGGGTCCGCATGCCCGATGGCACCTGGATCGACACCGAGCAGGTCGACCGCCTGCCTCCGGCCTTGGAGCTGGCGCAGTTGCTGGCCGACGAAGATCAGGACGCGTTATTGCACTTGGCCTTGCCCCTGGAACAGGCGAATGGCGACAACTGCCTGTTCGACGGTGGCAGGGCCGATCGGCCCACACGCTATCGCCAGTCTTGGCGCGACGTACAGGATATGTATGCCGATGAGGTGCAGTCGATAGGCGTGCTGGAGCATGCACTGAGCCTGCGCCTGCAGCGCGACGATAATGCGGACTACATGACGTGTCCGCTCGCGCGCCTGGTGCGCGACGGGCAGGGCGCCTGGAGCCTCGACCCGGGCTATGTGCCGCCGTTGCTGAGCTTCGCCGCGCACCCGGGGTTGCTGAACCAGCTGGACAACCTGTTGACGCAATTGTCCGCCAAGCGGCAACGGCTCATGGGCATGCGGCGGGAAAGCAATCAGCGCATGGCCGACTTTGCCGTCGCCGACGTGTCGCTGTTCTGGCTGCTCAATGCCTTGAATACCTACCAGCCGGTATTGGCCGATCTTCGGGAGTTTCCCGCGCGCCACCCCGAGCAGGTCTACCAGCAACTGATCAAGCTCGCCGGTGGCCTGCTCACGTTTTCGCTGGAACACGACGTAGACAAAATCCCCGCTTATCGGCACACCTCGTTGGAGGCGGTATTCCCGCCGCTGATGCACACCCTGTCGCTGTTGTTGGAGGCCAGTCTGCCGTCGCGGGTCATTGCTTTGAGCCTGGAGGTGCAGGGGGCCAATCGTTGGCAAGTCACGCTGAATGACCCGCGCTTGCGCGAGCGTGAGGGGGCCGATTTCTATCTGTCGGTGCGCAGTCGGCTACCGGCGGCGCAGGTGCAGGACCAGTTCCCGCGCCTGTGCAAGATCGGTACGCCGGATGAGGTCGATTATCTGATCAACGCGGCGCTCGACGGGGTGCCGTTGCAGTCCCTCAGCCATGTGCCGGCGGCGATTCCATTGCGCCTGGAAAATCAGTACTTCGCCCTGGACCTCGGGCATTCCAAGGGGCAGGCGGTGCTGGACGAAGGGGTCTGTGCTTTCTACGTTCCCAGCAGCTTGGTCGACGTCAAGCTGGAACTGTTTGCGGTGCTGCGCTCATGAAACCGACGCCTTCCAACGAGCAAGCCGCAGCAGCGGTGGATATCGACGCGCTGTTACAGGACACCTACCTATTGGTGGTCGAGTTGCGCCAGGGCGCCTCGGTGCAACCTGGCCGGGAGTTGGGCCAGCTTTGTATCGAACAGGTTGAGCAAGCTCGGCAGCACCTTGAACGGGCGAGCCTGAGTCAGCGCAACATCGACCACATCAGTCATGCTCAATGCGCGCTACTCGACGAAACGGTGCTGACCTGCGCCGACGCAGATGCCCGCGCCGCCTGGGCCAGCGAACCGTTGCAGGCCAAGTTCTTCAATCGTCATCAGGCCGGTGAGTTTCTGTACGAGGCCATGCGTGACGTGTTGAGCGAACCCGCGCCGGACCGGCATGTGTTGACGGTATTTCAGCGCGTATTGATGTTGGGTTTTCGCGGGCGCTATCGTGATTTGAGCGACCCCGGACGCGAGCAACTATTGGCTGCTCTCAACGCACAGGTGGCGCCGTTCAAGGTCAGCCAACACATGCCGACGCAGGTGGTCGGTGGCGAACTCAGCGCGGGTTTTGGCTGGCTGCGCTCGCCCTTGATTCATCTGCTGACAGTGGCCCTGTTGCTGGTTGCGACGTGGTGGGGATTGGATCATCTGCTGAGCGATGCGATTGCCTCGCTCTTGCCTGATCAGGGGTAAGTGCGGATGACCTTCAATCTGCATCGCATCCTTTACCTGTGGGCCGGTGTCCTCGTCCTCGCGTTGCTGCTCATCATTCCGCTGGCGATGTGGGCGCGTGTGCTCGGCGTGCTGATCGCGGTGTGCTGTGTGACATGGGCCTGGGTATCGCTGCGCCTGCGCGCCGAGCGGCAGCGTGGGTCGGTGAGGTTGGCCGAGGGCGTGGTGCTGCCCGCTGCGGGGTTTCGTCAGCCGGTGGTGCTGGTCTGCGGTGATGGCCTGGATGGGCTGTTCGGCGGGGTTGCCGCCGGGCAGTTGGCCCTGCGGGTGACCGAGCAAGGGTGCTACGTGCGCGTACCGAGCCTTGAGCAACTGCCGGCTATCACCGATCACCTTCTGGCCTTGCGTCCTGGCTGGGCCGGGCAACTGGGCGTGATGTTCAGCGTCAGCCCCGGCGCGCACAGTGATGGGGCGGTACTCGCCGGTCAGATGCGCGCCTTCAGTCATCAACTGGCCTTGGCCCGCAAACGCGGGGTTGCGCTGCCGCTGTTGCTGGTGAGCTACCTGCAAACCCTGCAGGACGAGGCACCCTGGTTCTGTTGGGGCAGCGGGCAGGCCGAGGTCCGTGTGTGTGATGCGGGTGCTTGCGTCAGCCTGGATGACTGGCAACAGCAACCCGCTGACTCGCTCAGGCAGGCCGCTCGGATGCACGCCAGCATTCAACTGAACAGCGCTGTGGCCTGGCTTCACGAAGCGGTACTGCCGCACCTTGTCATGCGTAGCGCTTCTGGCCTGGTGGCGATCTGCGCAGTTACGTGGGGGCCGGCATTGGCGCATGCCGTGAAGGGGAACCTGTGGCAGCAATGGTTACGCAGCAAAGTGGCGCTGGCGGATCACAGGGCGGTTGTGGCCGATGCTGTGTTGCCGTTCCCGGACCCTTTGCTCAACCTGCTGCCGCTCGGCCCGCTGCGTTCCCCGGTGCAACGCGCGAGCGTTGTTGCGCTGTGGTTGTTCGCTGTCGCCGGTGTTGTCGCACTTGCCAGTTCGGCGTGGCAGAACGCCCTGTTGCTGCGCCAAGTCAGTGATGACCTGCGACGTTATTCGGCGATCCCGCAACCGACCCAGCGTAATCAGCGCGAGTTTCTTTGGCGTGAAAGTGCCGTGGGCGTGCTGCGCCAGGACGCCCAGCGTCTGGACGCGTACTACCGGCACGGTGCGCCCCCGGCATTCGGCCTGGGCCTGTATCGCGGCGAACGCCTGCGCGCTGCGCTGCTGGCGGTACTGGCTGCTCACGTTGAGCCGCCACCGGCCGCATCGCCTGCGCGGGCTGCCAGCCCGGTGCGGTTGGACAGCCTGTCGCTGTTCGCCAGCGGCAGTGCCCAGCTTAAGGCGGATTCAGCCAAGATCCTGATCAATGCGCTGGTCGATATCAAGGCCCAGCCCGGCTGGCTGATCGTGATCTCGGGGCATACCGATGCCACTGGCGACCCCGAGAACAACCTTCGACTGTCCCGCGCCCGCGCCGCTGCCGTGCATGACTGGATGCAACGCATGGGCGGCATTCCCGACAGCTGCTTTGCCGTGCAGGGTTTCGGCGCCAGCCAGCCGATTGCCGGTAACGACACCGAGGCGGGGCGTGCAGCCAACCGCCGCGTTGATATCCGTCTGGTACCTGAGGCGGGGGCCTGCGCGCTTCCCGTTGCAAGTCCGGACAGGCAACCCCCGGTCGCATTCCGCGACATTTAAATCTACGAGAAAAAGGAGCTTCACATGGCAATTCCCGTTTACCTCTGGCTGCAAGACGACGGCGGCGCAACTATCAAGGGTTCGGTGAACGTGCAACAACGCGAGGGCAGCATCGAGGTGGTTGCCCAGGATCACAGTCTGTACATCCCCACCGACAACAACACCGGGAAATTGACCGGTACGCGGGTTCATACCCCGTTTCTGTTTTCCAAGGAAATCGATGCCTCCAGCCCCTATCTCTACAAGGCGGTCACCACCGGGCAAACCCTCAAGAGTGCCGAGTTCAAGTGGTACCGCATCGATGATGCGGGGCAGGAGGTCGAGTACTTCATCACCAAACTCGAAGAGGTCAAGGTCGTGAAAGTCGCGCCGAAAATGCACGACGTCAAAGACCCCAGCAAAGAGAAGCACAACCACCTCGAGCAGGTGGAGTTGCGTTACGAGAAGGTCACCTGGACCTACAAGGACGGCAACATCATCCACTCCGATTCGTGGAATGAACGCCAAAGCGCTTGATACGCCCGGAGCAGCAGGTGGGTCTTTGCCTGCTGGCTCCCGGTGTGCTGGGTTGAGCGTCCGTTCGCGGGCGTTCAGCCAAACACATCGAGTTTCCGGCCCGCGACTGGCGTTAACGATCGCGTACCACCATCACCGAACAAGGATGTAGCCGTATGGCCCAGAATTCCACGCGCTTGCTTCGTCGTCTCAACCCTTACTGCGCCCAGGCGTTGAGTGCAGCGGCCACGCTGTGCCAAAGCCGTGCCCACGCGCAGATCACCGTCGAACACTGGCTACTCAAGTTGCTGGGGCAAGGTGAAGGCGACCTGACCGTGATCGCACGTCGCTATGAGTGGAATATGGAGACGTTGTGGTATGGCTTGCTGGAGCACATCGATCGTCTGCCGCGTAGCGTGCAGAGCAAGCCGCAGCTGTCGGCGCCATTGCAGCAACTGATCAAAAATGCCTGGTTGCGTGCCTCATTGGACGAGCACAACGACAGCCTGCGTTCCGTACATCTGCTGAGCGCGTTGATGGAGACGCCCAACCTGCTGGCGTGCGAAGCCGTATGGCCTTTGCTCAGTCTCAGTGAGGCGCAGTTGCAGCGGCTGCAGGTGCTGCTGGACCAAACCTCCGAAGAGCGCCGCGCGGTGCAGACGTCAGTGATCGCGGTGCCTTCAAGTGAACTCGCCATACTCCCGCCCAGCGTGTCGAAAGACGATGCGTTAGCGGCGCTGCTGGACAGGTTCACCCAGGACCTGACCGCCAAGGCCGCGCAAGGGAAGATCGACCCGGTGTTCGGCCGCGATGATGAAATCCGTCAGGTCATTGACATCCTCAGCCGTCGGCGCAAAAACAATCCGATCCTGGTGGGCGAGCCTGGTGTCGGCAAAACGGCGCTGGTCGAAGGCCTGGCGTTGAGCATTGCCCAAGGCAAGGTGCCGGACAGTCTCAAAACAGTCAGTGTGCGTACCCTTGACCTGGGATTGTTGCAAGCCGGCGCTGGCGTCAAGGGCGAGTTCGAACAACGCCTGAAAAACGTGATCGACGCCGTACAGCAGTGCGAACAACCGGTGCTGTTGTTTATCGATGAGGCCCATACCCTGGTCGGGGCCGGCAACCAGGCCGGCGGCGCCGATGCGGCCAACCTGCTCAAGCCCGCTCTGGCCCGTGGCGAGTTGCGCACCATCGCCGCGACCACCTGGAGTGAATACAAGCAGTATTTCGAGCGTGATGCCGCTTTGGAAAGACGCTTTCAAATGGTCAAGGTCGAGGAACCGGACGACGCGAACGCTTGCCTGATGTTACGCGGGCTCAAGGCGCGCTACGCCAGCCATCACGGTGTGCATATCCAGGATGCGGCAGTGCAGGCGGCGGTCAGCCTGTCGAGGCGCTACCTGACGGGGCGCCAGTTGCCGGACAAAGCCGTCGACCTGCTGGACACCGCCAGCGCCCGGGTGTGCATGAGCCTGGACTGCGAACCGCAGGCGTTGCGCCGTCTGAGTGCCCTGCAAGTGGCCCTGGAACTGGAGGGCCAAGCGCTGGAGCAGGATCAGCGGCTTGGCGGCCACAGCGTGGATGAGCGTCTGGCGACGATTGCCGCGCAACACGCCGATCTGCAACGTCAGCACGCCGATCTGGAACAGCAATACCGCCAAGAACTCGATCTGGCCCAACAACTGATTGCTGCGCGCCAGGCGCAGCCACCGCAGCGGGATACCTGTGCACAGTTGCAACGGCAGTTGAGTGACATTCAAGGCAGCCAGCCACTGCTGTCTTTGGACGTCGACGCACGTAGCGTGGCGCAAGTCATCGCCGACTGGACCGGCGTGCCGCTGGGCAGCTTACTCAAGGACGAGCAGGCCAATCTGCTGCTGCTCGAACAGCAATTGCAAGCGCGCGTGATCGGCCAGGCTCCGGCCTTGAGTGCCTTGGCTCAGCGCCTGCGTGCGGCCAAAACCGGGCTCACCGATGAGAAGGCGCCGTTGGGCGTGTTCCTGCTGGTCGGCACCAGCGGCGTAGGCAAGACCGAAACGGCGCTGGCCTTGGCCGACAGCCTGTTCGGTGGCGAAAAATCACTGATCACCCTCAACTTTTCC
The DNA here is from genome assembly GCF_023651955.1 of Pseudomonas sp. Y39-6. NCBI lineage: Bacteria > Pseudomonadati > Pseudomonadota > Gammaproteobacteria > Pseudomonadales > Pseudomonadaceae > Pseudomonas > Pseudomonas sp. Y39-6. The sequence goes on from NZ_CP069594.1 coordinate 2,984,576, forward strand.
GAGTACCAGGAAGCCCACACAGTCAGTCAACTCAAAGGCTCGCCACCCGGCTACGTCGGCTACGGCCGGGGCGGTGTATTGACCGAAGCCGTGCGCCAGCGGCCCTACAGCGTTGTGTTGCTCGACGAGGTGGAAAAGGCGCATCGCGATGTGCTTAACCTGTTCTACCAAGTCTTCGATCGTGGGTTTATGCGCGATGGCGAAGGGCGCGAGATCGACTTCCGTAACACGGTCATTCTGATGACCTCCAACCTCGGCAGCGATCTACTGCACACCAGCGTGCAGGAACACCCGGAGATACCGGACAGCGTGCTGCATGAACGACTGCGTCCGATCCTGCGCGAACACTTTCAGCCAGCGTTGCTGGCGCGCTTTCAAACCCTGATCTATCGCCCGCTGCGAGCCGACGCACTCAAATGCATTGTTGCGATCAAGCTGGCCCAGGTCGCCAAGCGCCTGCAGCGTCATTACGGCCTGGATTGCCGGATTGACGACACCCTGAACGACGCCTTGGTTGCTGCCTGCCTGCTACCGGATTCAGGTGCACGCAACATCGACAGCTTGCTTAACGAGCAGATCCTGCCGGTCCTCAGTCAACACCTGTTGGCGCGTCGAGCGGCGCAACTGCGCACCCACGGCGTGAGCTTGGGCTATAGCGAGGATGAAGGGATCAGTCTGCATTTCAGCGATGTTCAAGACACGGCGCAGGCCGTCGCCCTGGAGGTGTGAACGTGCTGAGCGGATTGCAGGCTTTCTTCGACCACAGCCGGCACACCCTGAGTGTGCGCAACATCGAAGCCCGTCTCGACGTGTTGGCCTTTGAAGGCCATGAACACCTGAGCCAACCCTTCACCTATCGCGTGGAATTCACCAGCACCGAACGTGACCTCGCCGCCGAAACCCTGCTTGGCCAGGACGCCCGTTTCAGCCTGCACGCCGCCCCGCAAAAACCACCGGCCTCAGGCTTCAGCGCGCCCGCGGTCAAACCGCTGCGCACCTTGCACGGTGTGGTCACCGGCTTCAAGCGTCAGTCCGGCTCGAACGACCAGGCCCGTTATGAAATCACTCTGCAGCCGCGCCTGGCCCTGCTCGGCCAAGGCAGACAATTTCGCATCTACCAGCATCAATCCGTGCCGCAGATCGTCGAAAGCATCCTGCGCAGCCGCCACGACTTTGAAGGCCAGGACTTTCTGTTCAGCCTGAAACGCGACTACCCCAGGCGCGAGCAGGTCATGCAATACGGCGAGAGCGACCTGGCCTTCATCGACCGTCTGCTCGCCGACGTCGGCATCTGGTACCGCTTCACCAGCGACGAACGCCTGGGTATCGATGTGGTCGAGTTCTGCGACGATCAGCGCCTCTACCAGTTCGACATCGCGCTGCCGTATCGCCCGCAATCCGGGTTGGGCAGCAGCGGGCAGGACGCGGTGTGGCACCTGCAATCGAACCACCAGGTGGTCGAACAACAGGTGCATATCCGCGCCTACCACCCCCGCGACGCCGGCGCCCACCTGAGCGGCGAGATCGACCAGAGCCGCGGCGCCAGTGGCACCTACGGCGAGGCCTACCACTACGCCGAGCCCTACACGACCCTCGGCGACCGGCTGGATCAGGACGAAGACCTGCTCAGTGAAAGCGGCTACTTCTACGCACGCCTGCGCCACGAGCGTTACCTCAACGCCCAGACCCAACTCAGCGGCATCACCAGCAGCGCCACGTTAGCGCCGGGGCAGGTGCTGCACATCACCGGCGGCGCGCCCGAAGCCTTCACACCGGGCGCGGTGATCACCGGCCTGACCACCACCGCCGCCCGCGATAGCAGCTTGGTCGCGACCTTCCAGGCCATACCCTATTCAGACACCGTGTGCTTTCGCCCCGCACTGCAGCCCAAACCCCAAATCGCCGGCACCGTCCCGGCCCGCGTCACCAGCCCACAGGCCAACGACCCCTACGGCCACATCGACCTCGAAGGGCGCTACAAGGTCAACTTCCTGTTCGACCGCGACACCTGGAAACCCGGCGAAGAAAGCCTATGGCTACGCCTGGCCCGCCCCTACGCCGGAGATACCCACGGCCTGCATCTGCCCTTGATTGCAGGGACCGAAGTGGCGATTGCGTTCGAGCAGGGCGACCCGGACCGGCCCTACATCGCGCACGCGTTGCACGATAGCCAGCATGTCGATCATGTGACCTTGCGTAACTACAAACGCAACGTGCTGCGTACCCCGGCGAACAACAAGCTGCGGATGGATGACACGCGGGGGCGGGAGCATATCAAGGTCAGTACTGAGTATGGAGGTAAGAGCCAACTGAACCTGGGGCATTTGGTGGATGCCGCGAAACAAAAGCGTGGGGAAGGGTTTGAGTTGCGCACGGATAGTTGGGGCGCGATTCGTGGGGGGAAAGGTTTGTTTATCAGTGCGGATGACCAAGGCCAAGCTCGGGGTGAACAACTCGACATGGTGGCTGCCATTGAGCAACTGAAAAGTGCGCTATCGCTGGCGCGCTCTCTGGCGCAGGCAGCTCGTAGTGCTGGAGTGCAGCCTAGCGATATTGAGAGCCAACTGGATTTGGTTCAGTCACTCATAGGGTTGGCGCAATCGGGATTACTGCTGCATGCCCCGGCGGGTATCGGCGTAATGAGTCCTAAAGCCGTGTGTCTGTCTTCCGGAGGAGAGAGCGTGGGTATCATCGCCGCGCACAACGCCGACATCAGCGCCGGACACGATATCACCGCAGCCGCCGAGGGTGGCGTCAGCGTGCTTGCGCAAAGTGCTGACCTGCAATTCAAGGCGGCCCAAGGCAAAGTTGAACTGCACGCTCAAGGCAGTTACCTCCATGCTTTGGCAAAGACCGACGTTAAGATCGAAAGCCTGGAAGGTCGTATAGAAATCAACGCCCCGCAAGAACTGGTGCTCAACTGTGGCGGTGCCTATATCCGTTTAAAGGGCGGTGATATAGAGCTAGGGGCGCCAGGCAATATTTATCTAAAAGCTAACCATGTGCAAAAGTTTGGCAGCGCCAGCCTCAATACACCGGCGTCACTGTTGCCGGCGGGTTACTCCGGCGGCTATACCTTGAAAGACGACACGGAGACACCACTGCCATTTAGTCGCTACCGGATAACCACCCAACAAGGTGAGGTATTCAATGGAGTGACCGATAAGCATGGGCAGACGATGAGCGTTCATACCTTATTGCCCGGAGACCTGAAAATTGAATTACCAGAATCAGTAACACGCTATGACGAACAGCTTCGCTTGATCGGGCCTGATGGCGAGCTTGTAAGTAACTTTAAATATTCGGTCACTCTGGCAGACGGACATGTATTTGAGGGAGTGACAGGTGCGCAGGGTTTTACCCAGCGCTTCGAAACTCAGGAGCCGACACGGATCACGCAAATAGAACTTTTTCTTACGGAGGATTTCGGGGCTTTCTGCTGCGCTGCGCAAAGCATTAAAACCCCAATGGTCATTGATCTTACGTCAAGTGATGTATCAACTAACGAGGTAGCAATAGGTAGCTCGATAAAGGAGGTTTCTCTACCTAGAGGCAAGAAGCGCTCTTTGACGCTTGGGGAAATTGCCATGGCAGGAACAATCTTTAAGGATGCTATTGATTACACAAAAGTTGAGGTGCATCACGCTGGGTGGTGGGGGTTCGTGGGGCGGCAGAATACGGCTGCAACTCCTAACGGTAATATGTATTACCCTTCAAGTACTGGGTACTATAGGAATGATTTTTCCGCTACTGATGATGATCGAGATAAAGCGCTATTTATACATGAGATGACCCATGTATGGCAGTACCAGTTGGGTTATCCGGTAAAGCGAATGGGGTTGGTGGTTACAAGTCGTGGCGCACCTGCTTATCGCTATGCTCTGACAGAACAGAGCGTCTTGTCGGACTACAACATGGAGCAGCAAGGTGAAATCATCTCGGATTACTATTTGATTTGTGTGGTGGGTAATCCGCACGGTGTGTGGAATGAGCGCAACTTCACCAAAAGTCCAGCGCTTCTTGCGTCGACACTCGAGTCGTTTCTTAAAAAACCAGCCGACAAAAAACATCTTCCAAGTTGAAAAGGAGGGTCGTATGAAATTTGCACTGTTTTTAACGCTCAGCTTGCCATGGTTAGTAGTCGAAAGTGTTTACGCTGCATCATATGGCCGCAGAGAGGCTGGGGATGTGGTTTCGGTTAATGGTAAACCGGCTATTTGCGTGCCTAGCAATGCTAAGGGCGTCTTTGCAGTGAGCCGCGTATCATTAACAGAAAGCTATACACGAAACCCTCCTACTTGGGGGGCGTCCCTTTTGCCGGGATTTAAACCATTGGAGCTGAGTCCAGGTGCCTGTATCGTTTTAGGCACCGTGCCTGAGGGGTACGAGTACGACAACTACAAAATCAAAGCCCGCCCTCTGCTGCTTGAAGTTAATCAAACTTATATATTCAGTCTGCGTAATGCATATCGCTCTACTGATAGTTACGACGCCGTCTTCTGTGTCAATAAAACCGCGACCGGAGTCATGGAATATCTTCAGTACATCCGGCTGGCCGATGGAAGCCAGATCATTCCTTCGTGCGGTGGCAACCGTAACACTGATCCATCGAGTCAGGATGGCACAGGAGATGTTGATAAATGAATGATTCCTTGCACCGCACGGATACGCTCAATTCGCGCAAGGAGTTTACTGGCGGTAAACAGAAACAGCATTGGATTGAATTCCAGTTGGTGGACGAGCAGGGGGCCCCCCTGGCGAATATGCCTTATCAGGCGATCAACGACGCCATCCGACAGAGGTGCTTCCCCGAATGCTCCGGGCTCAGCGATGCTCAGGGCGTGATTCGTATCGAGGGGCTGCACCCCATCCCCATCACCCTGAAGGTGCAGGCCGATCCTTTTGCCGAGTTGCTGCTAACCCGTCGCTTGCGTGCCCTGCGTGCCGAACCGCATCGGCCTGTAATCGGCAACTGCACCCCATTGTATGGCCCGCAGCGTTCGGGTTTCTCGCCCGTCGAGAAGCAGGCACTCGCGGCAGGTCACCGCTACCACTACCTGCGTATCGGTCAGTTATGCGACCGATTACCGACCCTTGATCCGCCTTTGGAGGACCCGAAGCGGCCTCCGGCCTTTCACTTCCCGGACACAGCATTCAGCGGTTTCACCGTTGAGTACGAAGCGCTGAATCACCGCCACGTGTTGGAAGTTTGCCCCTTCCGCGCCTGGTCGTTGGTGCTGCATCACCAACCCGAATACAGCATGGCCAATGCCTATAACCTTGGGCTGATGGCTAACCTGTCCTACAGCATTGTCGCCCAGAACATCTTGAAGCAACGACCGGGCACCGATCCCAGTACCGTCTCAGGCTCGGTGGAGGAGTTCTTTTTACGTCAGTGCCTGGACCTGTCGCGCACGCCGGTGATGATTGACTCTGGAGGGACGCGTCTGCCAGCACTGGTGGTAGACGTCCCCTTCAACCAACGCTACACCACGGCGGTTATGCTGGATTCGCTGGAGGCCAAGCGACCGTCGGGTGCCTCCGAGATTCCGCGGCTCATCATCGAAAACACCCAGTTGTTCTATTGCATCAACCAGACACAAGTGGTTGTGGCCTGGCGCGGGACACAGGAACCCAAGGACTGGCTGACGGATGTGCTGTACCGCCCGATGCCGGCCGATGGCAGCGGCTGTGACTTGAAGTCTGCGTGTACGCCTTTGACTGATGTCGGCAGTGTGCATTATGGGTTTTTGCATGCGTTTGAGGTGGCTAAGAGGTTGTTTCCTAAGCGCTTTGATGACATTCAAAAAGCGGTAGTTGAACAAAAGTTATTTATTTGCGGCCATAGCTTGGGTGGTGCCCTGGCTCTAATCCACTCTGCCGAGCTTATAGATCGCAGCCCTCTACTCTATACCTATGGTATGCCTCGCACCTTTACGGCCAAGGCACTGGAGCGCCTGAAAACGGTGACCCACTTTCGCCATGTCAACGACGCCGACACCATCACCAGCGTGCCACCCGAGGCGGAATTGGATAACTGGCTTTACGATGCCCTGGGGCCGCTGGGCCACGACCTGGGCTACATATGGTCCGTGGGTGAACTGGTGGCCGGCAAACTGGTGCGCTTTGGCGACCCCTACTGGCATCACGGCCAAATCGCCATGTTCTACCGTGCCGACCAGCATGTGGAGTCACGGGCCTCAAATAACCCCGCCGAGCGGAGTAGAGAAGGCCTGGGCGCGCCTTACCACACCACCATTCTTAAGCGTTTGCCACACCGAACCCGCCTCTATCTGGTGCCCAGTCTGAACGATGAGTTCAGCCGCTTCGCCCGTGAAGAGCAGAAGACCCTCATTCGCTCGATGAGCCGGGAAAGTCTGACTCGGTTCTTTCCGTCACACACCAATCCTGAACGCAGCACTCTCCGCAGTGACCCGATGGATCACTCGATGGTCGCTGCCTACTTACCCTTCTTGCACAACCAGTTGCTGGAGTTGAGCGATCCCGACCGGCCACTGGAGCGCAAGGCGCAACGGGCGAAGTTCGAGACGCAGATGCATGGGGTGGGCGTCCCCGAAGCGGAAAAACACCGCAACGAGCAGTTCCTTGCCTTGCAGAAGTTGTTACCCATGGCCTTGCGCATGACTCAAGACCTGGAAGGCGGTCCTGAAGCCCTGCAGCGCTTCTGCCGCGAGCGCGAATTTGGCGTGATGATCGAGATCACCCAGGCCTGAATCTACGCATCCGGGGCGCAACAGCCCACCCAACACACTAGCCATAAGGGAAGACATAAAACCATGAACATTCTGATCCACCCTGCGCAGGGGCCAGTGCAACACGTGAACTATCACGTAGTCGAGGAAATTGGGGGGGACAGCCAACCCATTCCCTCCCGTTACCCAGATGCGATAACCGTCGAGTTTCCCGACGCACTGCCAGCGATCACGGAGGAACACAGCCTATGAATGCTCGCCTAAGCCCCATGAGCGGCGCTTTGTTGCTGTTGCTCAGCCTAAACGGTTGCGCCCAGAACCAGACCTTGGCACCGCCACCGGGTGGAGAGCAGGTCAGCATCGTGGTGAAGGTCCCGCAGAACCTCGCGGCGGAACCCATGCAGGTGATGTACCGCTCGGAAAAATGCTCGATCAAACGCTCCGGGCCAGACTGGACCACTTATGAAGAGGATGGTTACTTATCCACTATGGTTCAACCGCAACAGCAGGGGCAGAGCGACCTGTATGAGGCCAAGTTGCCCATCAATGGTGGTAGCCGATGCCAGTGGCAACTGAGCAATGTGACTTTTGGCGTTACCTACGCCAATACAACGCACTTTGGCGAGAATGTTAAAGCGGGCCCAGGGGGCGGGGTGATCGTGATGTTCGATCAGCATCTGCCACAACAACGTTCTGCTTTTGGGCCGACGATAGAAGTCAGTGGCGACTTGCTGATCCGTAAGGATTACTACCCTTGGGTAAACGAACAGTTTCTGGGCCGACATGAAAAGCTCGCTTGGATAGTCGGACAGGGTGAAATGTATTCGTATTATCGAGCTCCAACGACGCGAAAGGTGGTTTTCGAGCCTCTGCTACATGCTGACTACGTCGTTTATTCGGTAGGGCCGAAGGTGAAAAAAGAGGGTAATCGCAACATCTTCACCTATTCTGACGGCAGTGTTGTGGTTGGTGGCAGTGACCCAAACTTCAAGAAGCTGCAATCCATTCGTCTGGGGCAATCACAATGACAGCGCTATGGATGGGACATGCCTCCGTGCATATGCAGCGCGTCACCCAAACAAGCGCTGCTTTGTTGTTGCTGCTCAACCTCAGCGGTTGCGCCCAGAACCAGACCTTGGCACCGCCACCGGGTGGAGAGCAGGTCAGCATCGTGGTGAAGGTCCCGCAGAACCTCGCGGCGGAACCCATGCAGGTGATGTACCGCTCGGAGAAATGCCCGATCAAACGCTCCGGGCCAGACTGGACCACTTATGAAGAGGATGGTTACTTATCCACTATGGTTCAACCGCAACAGCAGGGGCAGAGCGACCTGTATGAGGCCAAGTTGCCCATCAATGGTGGTAGCCGATGCCAGTGGCAACTGAGCAATGTGACTTTTGGCGTTACCTACGCCAATACAACGCACTTTGGCGAGAATGTTAAAGCGGGCCCTGGGGGCGGGGTGATCGTGATGTTCGATCAGCATCTGCCACAACGACGTTCTGCTTTTCAGCCGACGATAGAAGTCAGCGGCGATCTGCTGATCAGGAAGGACTACTACCCCAGGGTTAGCGAACACTTCCTTGGCGGACACGAAAAACTCGCTAGGTTATTCGGCGAGGGTGAGATTTATTTGTATTACCGCGCCAAAAATGCCCGGCAGGTGGTGTTCGAGCCCGTGCTGCATGCCGACTACGTGCTTTATTCAGTGGGGCCGAAGGTGAAAAAGGAGGGTAACTATACCCGCTACACCTACCCCGATGGCAGCGTGGTGGCTGATGGTCGTGACCCAAGCTTCAAGAAGCTGCAATCCATTCGCCTGACTGCGGAGAAGGTTCGATGAATCGCATGTTTCCTTCTGTTCAGGCCTTACCGTTAACTCTTAATGTTTTATTCCGGATGTCGGATGACGTGAGTCTTAGATAAAACCTAGTCATGTATTTGTATTGGGTGGTTGCGATGATTTATTTGAATTTAATTGCGGGTGCTGGCCAGTCTCGCTTTAAAAATATTGCCGAGGTTAGTCTGGGCTGTGGTTGTGTGAAGCGCTTAAAGTTCGGGGTTTTAGGACTTTTTGCCGGACTGCATTCGGGCTGTGCGGCGATAGGGGCGGCAGTTATGAATGGCCCGGCTTGCCCTTATCAAGGCGTTCAGCTGGATTTTCATGCGGCGACTGATTGGACACTGATCAAGGGGAGTAATGGACTGATTATTCCGTTAGCTATTATCGACTTACCTTTTTCTTTTGTTCTCGACACGTTGACTCTTGGGAATGCATTAGATGCTGACAGCGGTGAGCTGAATTGTCCGCGAAAGTTTACGTAGCGCTTGGGCGCTGGCCAGCTAAAAGGTCGTGCGTTTTTGGGGGGGGTAGTTTTTATTGGTCGAGATCATTTCTCTAACGAATGTTCTGATCGTTTTTATGGAAGCCTGTTTTTCAATGGGCGAGTTTTGGATTGTTTTATTTATGTCCCAGGGATTTGTTTTATTGGGTGATAAAACCACCCACGGTGGAGAAGTGATATCAGCTTCATCCACGATGATCGTAAATGGCAAGCGAGTAGCACTGGTCGGAGACGAGGTTCGTTGCCCGCTGCTGGGGCATGGCGTCAACCGGATTGTCGATGGCTGCCCGGACTGGTCTGAGGGGGATCGGGCGATGGTGATCAACGGCTGCCGCTGCGAGTGCGATTGCCAGGTGATTTCCAGCGCTCTCGATTGCGGGGTGGGTTAGTCATGGGCTGGGATCGTCAGGCACCTCATGTAGTGGAAGCTCCAAAACCGCCTGTGCCGGGTCGTTGGCTATTGGCTGCACTCATAGCGGTACTGGTCTGCGTGCTGCTGTTTTTGCTGCATACCTCCGAACGGATGCCGTTACTGAGTACGCTCAACATTTGGGCATTGTCCGCTTCGCCATTGGTGGTCTGGATCCTGGCGTTCGCTGCGCGTGCCTATGCCTATGGGACTGCGTTGAGCCATTGCCAGTTTCTGGAGGAGGAGGCGCAAAGTGTGCAGCGTTCCTGGCAGGCTTGGGCGCAGCGCTACTTGGCAGTGTCTGCCAGTTGTGTGCTGCTGCCTGATCAGGTGTCTGCGAGTGTATTAACTCAGGGTTCCTTTGATTTGCTTCCCCGCACAGGGCAAGCGCGGCGTATTGCGGCTTTGCCTGTAGGGCCGGAACGTACTCAAGCCGGACTGCAGATGTTGATTCAGGCATTGGTGCCGGCACTGCATGCGTTGCCGACGGGGCGGGAACTCCGGGTCACCCTGCTGAGCGATGCCGATCCCCGCGAATACGAAGCCTTGCGCGATACCTGGCAGCAGAGCTTGGTCATCACGATGAGGCTGCCGCTACCCGTAACGGTCACATTGATTAGCGAATTGTCGTACCGGTGGATCGATGAAACGTTGAAGGCCGCCACCGCAGTCATCGACTTGATCCTGGTGCTTCAGGTTCACGGTGAAGACTCTTACTCCGACGGGCTTGCCGCCTTGCTGCTATGCCCGGACAGCCTGGCAATCGCCTTGGAGCTACCGATCACCGCTGGTTTGTTGCGGCCAATGCCATTGGATATCGATGTACTGGACAGCGAATTACCGTTGTTTCTGCAAACCCAAGTGAGCGCTTGCCGGGCAACCGGCATGTTGGCCGACGCCGCCGACTGGCAGCCACTGACCGGAAAAATGCTTGCTGTAGCAGGCGCCCATGGTGCTTCGCTCAACGTGGAGCAGCGGTGGATTCAGGAAAGTCTGTGCGGGCTATCTGGCCCGTTCGGTCACTGGCTAGTAGCTGCGCTGTGTGTGGAAATTGTCCGGCATCAGCGCGAGCCTTTGTTGGTATTGGCACGAGAAGAATCGCAGCACTGGATGAGCACTGTTGTCACGGGAGAGTTGGCATGAAAGTTTGGAGTAATTCATGGCGCCGTGCGGGGGCAGCAGTTTGGGTCATTATGCTGGTAGCCGCTCTGGGCTGGGTGATCTGGCGTTTTGGCGATCAGATCGGGCTAGCTGAGAATCACCACAAACTGTTGGTTTTTCTACTGATCATCGCCATCGCAATGGGCGGTGTTCTGGCACCACGGTGGTTAGCGCATCTCAAACGTCAAAACCACCGCGAGCAGGGACGTGTGGGTAAGGTCTATCCCCCGGCGGACTCACAGATAGTTTTGCCTCACTCACCGACTACTCACCTCTTAGAAGTGCGCGAGCACCTACGCGAGCACTACGGCCTCTTCTGGCGCCACAAAACCCGCCTGCTGCTCATCATCGGCGAACCCGCCGAAATCGAAGCCATCGCCCCCACCCTGGCCGCTCACCAATGGCTCGAAGGCCAAGGCACCGTCCTGCTGTGGGGTGGCAGTGCGCAGGCCGCGCTGGATCAATCATTCCCTGAGCGCTGGCGTGGGCTGAGCCGCTGGCGTGCGTTGGACGGAGTCGTCTGGGCGCTGAACGAAACCCAGGCCGCCGACGATGTCGCGATGGGCAAAGGTGTACGCCAGGTGCAGCGCCTTGCCCGTGACTTGCGCTGGCAGTTGCCGTTATCTCTCTGGCAGGTCTGCGACAGTGCATGGGCGCAGGACACGCGCAAAGCGCAGCCGGTGGGCTGTCAGTTGCCCGCGCGCTTCTCGGCGGCGGTATTGGACGCCGCGCTGAATCGTTTGCTGGAGCCTTTGCGTCGCGCGGGTTTGGCGCAGATGAACGCGGTGATGAAGGATGATTTTCTGCTGCGTTTGTCGCGAGATTTAAAGGGCGAGGGCATTGATCGTTGGCGTCACACCTTGGCGCATCTGGCCGGCGAATTTGCCCGTGGCGTGCCGTTGCGGGGGTTGTGGTTCAGCCTGCCGGTACAGCGCTCGCCGCATGATCAACAACAGGCGTGGTCGGTGGCCCCGGTGTGGCACGGCGTACTCGGCGATAACCCCCGTGGCCGCCGACTGGGCTGGAGCGTGCCGCGAGTTGGCTACGCATTGGCCCTCGGCTTAGCCATGCTGTGGAGCGCAGGACTGCTGCTGTCATTCATCAGCAACCGCACGCAGATCGCCCAGGTACACAGCTCGTTGTCGACCTTGCAACGCGCATCACAAGGCGACGAACAGCTCCTGGCCCTCCATGAACTGGTCCGCGAATTGGCGCGCCTGGATGATCGCGTTCAAGGCGGCGCTCCGTGGTATCAGCGCTTCGGCCTGAATCAAAACCCAGCGCTGCTTGAAACTGTTTGGCCGCGCTACGTCGAAGCCAACAACCGCCTGATCCGCGACCCGGCCGTCGCCGCTTTACGCCAGCAGCTCACGGCCCTGGTCAAGCTGGCCCCGGACAATCCCGAGCGCGCCGAACGCGCCCGTGCTGCCTACGACCAGCTCAAGGCCTACCTGATGATGGCGCGTCCGGCAAAAGCCGACGCCAGTCTGCTGGTGAAAACCCTCGGCGAAGTCGAGCCTTCCCGCGCGGGCCTCTGGCAAGCCCTGGGCCCCACTTTGTGGCAGTTTTACGCTGAACACCTGGCCGCCAATCCCACTTGGCGCATCGACACCGACGCGCGGCTGGTCGCGCAAGTCCGGCAGGTCCTGCTCGGCCAATTGGGTCAACGCAATGCCGAAGCCAATCTGTACCAACAACTGCTCGATGACGCCGCCCATCACTACCCGGCCCTGGGCCTGCCGCAACTGGTCGGCGACACCGACGCCCAGGCCCTGTTCACCACCGAGGCCAGCGTGCCCGGCGTGTTCACCCGCCGGGCCTGGGAAGGCTCGGTGCGCCAAGCCATCGATGCGATCGCCGAGGCGCGCCGCGAGGAAATCGATTGGGTGCTCAGCGACCAACCTGCCGATGTCGACACCCGCCTGAGTCCTGAGCAACTGCGCGCCCGCCTCACCGAACGCTACTTCCAGGACTACGCCAGCGCCTGGCAGGATCTGCTCAACAGCCTGCGCTGGCAGCAGGCCGCGAGTCTCGATGAGTCAATCGACCAATTGACGCTGATGAGCGACGTGCGCCAATCGCCCTTGATCGCGCTGCTGAACAGCGTGGCCTACCAGGCGCAGGCGGGCAGCCGACCCCAGGCCCTGGCCGACTCGCTGGTGCAGTCTGCGCAAAAGTTGATCGGGCCGGACAAGGCTCCAGCGATCGAACCGTTGGCCCAGGCCGCCACGGGGCCGCTGGCGGCGACCTTCGGCCCGTTATTGGCGCTGCTGGACAAGTCCAACACGGACGGCCTCAGTCTCCCGGCCTTCCTCACCCGCGTGACACGGGTGCGTTTGAAACTGCAGCAGATCAGCACCGCACCCGACCCGCTGGAAATGACCCAGGCCCTGGCACAAAGCGTGTTTCAAGGCCGCAGCATCGACCTCACCGACACCCAATCCTACGGTGCCCTGCTGGCCGCCAGCCTGGGTGCGGAGTGGGGCGGGGCGGCGCAGACGCTGTTCGTGCAGCCGCTGGAACAGGCCTGGCAACGCGTGTTGCAACCCTCCGCCGCGGGCCTCAACAGCCACTGGCAGCGCTCGATCGTCAGCCATTGGAACGCCGCCTTCGCCAGCCGTTACCCGTTTGCCGCCACCACCAGCGATGCGTCGTTGCCGATGTTGGGGCAGATGATCCGCGCGGACTCCGGGCGCATCGCACAGTTTTTACAGCAGCAATTGAGCGGCGTGCTGCGCAAGGAAGGTAGCCGTTGGGTAGCCGACCCCCGCCACAGCCAGGGCCTGCGTTTCAACCCGCAGTTTCTTAGCGCGATCAATCAACTGAGCGAACTGGCCGATGTGCTCTACACCGAAGGCGGCATGGGGCTGAGCTTTGAACTGCAAGGCAAACCCGTGCGCGACGTGGTGCAAACCACCTTCATCCTCAACGGCGACCGGCACCAGTACTTCAACCAGAAAGAAAGCTGGCAGCGTTTCAACTGGCCGGGACGCAGCGACTATCCCGGCGTGAGCCTCAGCTGGACCAGCATACATGCCGGCGAGCGGTTATTTGGCGACTACCCCGGCACCTGGGGCCTGATCCGCCTGCTGGAAAACGCCCAAGTCACGCCATTGGACGACGGCAACAGCCGCTACCGCCTGGCCCTCAAGGCGCCCGACGGCCTGAACCTGACGTGGCACCTGCGCACCGAACTGGATGCGGGGCCGCTGGCGTTGCTCAAGCTGCGTGATTTCAGGTTGCCGCAACAGATATTTCTCAATGAGGGCTGAGCCTTCGAGTCGGTGAGACCGCTCCTTGCAGGTCAGGGAGTGCCCGGTACATTCGGCCAAAGATCCGCCACCAGAAACAACCGCTCGGCTTCCTCCCACTCCTCGCCGTTCTGAACCAGTCGCACCAACAACTGAGCCGGTGCCATCGGTGCCAGGTCCGCCAGCCATTCCAGCATCTGTTCTTCGCTCCACACCGCTTCTGCCTGGTAATGCGCTGGCGCCAGCCACGCATGTCGGGGCAAGGGCTGCCAGCGGCCGGGCGCGCTGGCGCTGACAAAGTCCCGCCAATCACGCTGATGCAGCCAGCGCCCACGCAAATGCTGCGGGTGAGCGCCATAGGGCGGTTCAGCCTGGCCAGGCCAGGGGTAAAGCAAATAGCCGCCGAGCCACAAGTGGGCATCGAACTGCGCGATGCCCAGCGCGGCCAACACCTCGCGGCTCTCCGGTCGTGCCGAAATCGGCAACTGATGCTGGGCCAGGTGCGCCAGCTTGCGATCCAGCCGATCATGACAGCCCGGACCCAGCCACTGCGCGGTGTCCTGGCCATTGCCGTCCTGCGGGCCGAGGTAGAGTTTGATCGCCAGTTCCAGGTGATGCACGCCCTCGCGGTCGCGCAGCAGCATGTCCAGTTCGCCCAGGGTATGCCCGGCGCGGCGGATCGGCAGGTTGGCTGCCAGCAGTTCCACGCCCGGCGCATGCTGCACGGCGAACTGCCACAGGCGTTCATAGTAGAGGCCCAGGCGCCGGGTGCGCGCCAGGTTCAGCCAATGCTGCAGGGGGCTGCTGTCCTGGTCCAATTGCCGCAGCCAGTGTTCGAGACGGTCGGGCGCCTGTACCCAGTCGCTGCCGGCCAGCGGATGGCGTTGCGGCCACGGCGTTTGCGCGAGCATCGGCGGGGCGAGCATCACCCACGCAAGGTCGCGCACCTCGGGATGGCGCAGTTGGCGGGGCAGGTTGTGCAAGTCGGGGAACACGGTCATGGTCCGAGCATAGCCTTTTACACAGGGGAGGGTGGCTGAGAAGCGTTGTCATCAAGGCTTCACGGCGACAAAGGATTTTGCCTGACGCGGCCTTTCGCCCATAATCGTTCTTTTTTGCCACACCCCAATCCCGCAGGAGCCCCATGGAGCAATTTCGCAATATCGGCATTATCGGTCGCCTGGGCAGTACCCAGGTGTTGGACACCGTCCGCCGGCTGAAAAAGTTTCTGCTCGAGCGCCACCTGCATGTGATCCTCGAAGACACCATCGCCGAAATCCTCCCGGGTCATGGCCTGCAAACCTCGTCGCGCAAGATGCTCGGTGAAGTCTGTGACATGGTGATTGTGGTCGGCGGCGACGGCAGCCTGCTGGGCGCCGCACGGGCGCTCGCGCGGCATAACGTGCCGGTGCTGGGGATCAACCGTGGTAGCCTGGGGTTCCTGACCGATATTCGTCCCGATGAGCTGGAAGTCGAAGTGGCCAAGGTGCTCGACGGCCATTACCTGGTGGAGAACCGCTTCCTGCTGCAAGCTGAAGTGCGCCGCCACGGCGAAGCCATCGGCCAGGGCGACGCCCTCAACGATGTCGTGCTGCACCCCGGCAAATCCACGCGGATGATCGAATTCGAGCTGTATATCGACGGCCAGTTCGTGTGCAGTCAAAAGGCCGATGGCCTGATCGTCGCCACGCCCACCGGCTCCACCGCTTATGCGCTGTCGGCGGGCGGCCCGATCATGCACCCCAAGCTTGACGCCATTGTGATCGTGCCGATGTACCCCCATATGTTGTCCAGCCGGCCGATTGTGGTCGATGGCAACAGTGAGCTGAAAATCGTGGTTTCCAAAGACATGCAGATTTACCCGCAAGTCTCCTGCGACGGGCAGAACCATTTCACCTGCGCCCCCGGTGACACCATCACCGTGAGTAAAAAAGCGCAGAAGCTGCGGCTGATCCACCCGCTGGACCACAACTACTATGAAGTGTGCCGCACCAAGTTGGGCTGGGGCAGCCGCTTGGGGGGTGGAGGCGACTGATGCTCGATCCCGCGCGTAGCTACGACCTGATTGGTGATGTGCATGGTTGCGCCCACACCCTTGAGCACCTGCTCGACCAGTTGGGCTACCACAAGCACGCTGGCACCTGGCGCCACCCGTCGCGCATGGCGGTGTTCCTCGGCGATATCATCGACCGTGGCCCGCGGATTCGCGAGGCGCTGCACATTGTCCACGACATGACCGAGGCCGGGCAGGCGCTGTGCATCATGGGCAACCATGAGTTCAACGCCCTGGGCTGGGCCACGCCCGCGCCACCGGGCAGCGGCAAGCAGTTCGTGCGCGAGCACACCCCGCGGCATGAGCGCTTGATCCACGAGACCCTGACCCAGTTCGAGCATCACCCGGCCGATTGGCACGACTTCCTCGGCTGGTTCTATGACATGCCGCTGTTCGTCGACGCCGGGCGTTTCCGCGTGGTGCATGCGTGCTGGGATGACGGGTTTATCCAGCCGCTGCGCGCGACTTTTCCCGATGGCTGTATCGATCAGCATTTCCTGCAGGCCGCCGCCGTGCCGGGCAGCTTCGCCTGCAATGCCTTTGACCGCCTGTTGCGCGGCACCGACATGCGTCTGCCGGACGGTTTGACCCTGACCGGCGGCGACGGCCTGACACGCTCGTTCTTCCGCACCAAGTTCTGGGAAGAAGACCCGAAAACCTACGGCGACATCGTGTTCCAGCCCGATGCATTGCCGGAACCCGTGGCGCGCACACCGTTGTCGTCCTCTGAAAAAAACTCCCTGCTGCGCTACGGCGTCGACGAGCCTGTGCTGTTCGTCGGGCATTACTGGCGCAGCGGCAAACCGGCGCCGATCCGTCCGAACCTGGCCTGCCTGGACTACAGCGCGGTGCTGTACGGCAAGCTGGTGGCGTACCGACTGGATCAGGAAACCCGCCTCGATCCGCATAAATTCGTATGGGTCGACGTTGAGCGCCCCGAGGTGATTACATGAGTGCCGTGCCCGTATTACGCTTGCCGCTGAGCGTCGACCTGGGCGGTTTCGTCAAACTGCTGCAACGCATGCAGGTGCCCCATCGCGTCAGTGAAGAAGCGGGCGAGCAGGTGTTGTGGGTGCCCGAGACCATCAGCGACGACGTGCGCGTCTTGTATCAACGTTTTCCGGCCGGCGATCCGGACCAGCAACTGGATATTCCGGAGCAGGCGCCGGTCACGCGCCCGGGGTTTGTTCAGCAAGTGCGCCATAGCCCGGTGACAGCGCTGGTGCTGCTGGCGAGCCTGATCGTCGGCGCGGTGACCTTGCTCGGTGAAAACCTGCAAGCGATGAGCTGGCTGACCTTCCTGCCGTTCCGGGTGATGGGTGAGTACATCCAGTTCACGCCGCTGGCCGACACCTTGGCCTCGGGCCAGTGGTGGCGGCTGGTCACGCCGATGCTGATCCACTTCGGCATCCTGCACCTGGCCATGAATGGCATGTGGTACTGGGAGCTGGGGCGGCGTATTGAAGCGCGCCAGGGCAGTATCAACCTGCTGGGGCTGACGCTGTTGTTCAGCCTGGCCTCCAATTTCGCTCAATACCTGTATGGCGGCCCCGGCCTGTTTGGTGGCTTGTCCGGCGTCTTGTATGGGCTGCTGGGGCATTGCTGGATCTATCAACTCATCTCGCCCAACCCGGCTTATCGCCTGCCCCGTGGGGTGCTGGTGATGATGCTGGTGTGGTTGGTGCTGTGCCTGTCGGGGCTGGTCTCGATGATCGGTTTCGGCGAAATCGCCAATGCCGCCCATGTCGGCGGCCTGGCCATCGGTTGCCTGACCGGCTTGTTGGGCGGTTTATACAGTCGTCGCAAATCCACTATTCGTTAAGGAAGAGCCTGAATGTCCTCTTTTGCTGAAATGATCGAAAACATCACCCCGGACATCTACCGGAGCCTCAAGCTCGCCGTGGAAATCGGCAAATGGTCCGATGGCCGCAAGCTCACCGCCGAGCAGCGGGAGCTGTCGCTGCAAGCGATGATCGCCTGGGAGATCCAGAACCTGCCGGAAGACCAGCGCACCGGCTACATGGGAACGCAGGAGTGTGAATCGAAGTCGACCACGGTGCCGAACATCCTGTTCAAGTCGGACGCGATCCATTGATTGAAATCGGTCGCGGTGCAGTCAGCAAAATGTCGGCGCAACTCGGTGAGCCGACCGTTCAATATGCGTTTCGTCTGGGCGATACCGAGGTGCCGGTCAACCCGTTGATCGGTACCCATGTGCGCCTGGAGTACCTGGGTGCGATCCATTGCAGCCATTGCGGCCGCAAGACCAAGACCAGCTTCAGCCAGGGTTATTGCTACCCGTGCATGACCAAGCTGGCTCAGTGCGACCTGTGCATCATGAGTCCCGAGCGTTGTCATTACGCCGCCGGCACCTGCCGTGATCCGGCGTGGGGCGAGCAGTTCTGCATGACCGACCATGTGGTCTACCTGGCCAATTCGTCGGGCATCAAGGTCGGCATCACCCGCGCCACCCAATTGCCCACGCGTTGGCTTGACCAGGGCGCCAGCCAGGCGCTGCCGATCGTGCGTGTGTCCACGCGCCAGCAGTCCGGTTTCGTCGAAGACCTGTTCCGCAGCCAGGTCGCCGACAAGACCAACTGGCGTGCCTTGCTCAAGGGCGATGCACAATCGGTCGACCTCAAGCAGGTGCGCGATGAGTTGTTCGCGTCTTGCGCCGAGGGCCTGGCGAGTTTGCAGGAACGCTTTGGCCTACAAGCTATCCAAACGATTGCCGACATTGAACCGATCGAAATCCGTTACCCGATCGAGCAGTATCCGACCAAGATCGTCAGCTTCAACCTGGACAAGAACCCGATTGCCGAAGGCACGCTGCTGGGGATCAAGGGCCAATACCTGATCTTCGACACCGGGGTCATCAATATTCGCAAGTACACGGCCTACCAGCTCGCCGTGCATCAGTAAAAGGATGCCACCCATGCGTACCGAACAACCGAAGATGATTTACCTGAAGGACTATCAGGCGCCGGACTACCTGATCGACGAGACGCACCTGACCTTCGAGTTGTTCGAGGACCACAGCCTGGTCCACGCGCAACTGGTGATGCGCCGTAACCCCGCACGTGGCGCCGGCTTGCCGCCGCTGGTGCTGGACGGTCAGCAGCTCGAACTGTTGAGCGTGAACCTGGCTGACCGGGAATTGACGGACGCTGACTACCAGTTGACCGACAGCCACCTGACCGTGCATCCCACGAGTGAGACCTTCACCCTCGACACCAGCGTCAAGATCCACCCCGAAACCAACACGGCCCTCGAAGGCTTGTACAAGTCCGGCGGCATGTTCTGCACCCAGTGCGAGGCCGAAGGGTTCCGTAAGATCACTTACTACCTCGACCGTCCGGATGTGATGAGTACCTTCACCACCACCGTGATCGCCGAGCAACACAGCTACCCGGTGCTGCTGTCCAACGGCAACCCGATTGCCAGCGGTCCTGGCGAAGACGGCCGCCACTGGGCGACCTGGGAAGACCCGTTCAAGAAGCCGGCGTACCTGTTCGCGCTGGTGGCCGGTGATTTGTGGTGTGTCGAAGACAGCTTCACCACCATGACCAACCGTTCCGTGGCGCTGCGTATCTATGTCGAGCCGGAAAATATCGACAAGTGCCAGCACGCCATGACCAGCCTGAAAAAATCCATGCGCTGGGATGAAGAAACCTACGGCCGCGAGTACGACCTCGACATCTTCATGATCGTCGCGGTCAACGACTTCAACATGGGGGCCATGGAGAACAAGGGCCTCAACATCTTCAACTCCAGCGCCGTGCTGGCCCGCGCCGAAACCGCCACCGACGCCGCGCATCAGCGGGTCGAGGCTATCGTCGCGCATGAATACTTCCACAACTGGTCGGGCAACCGCGTGACCTGCCGCGACTGGTTCCAACTGTCGCTCAAGGAAGGCTTCACCGTGTTCCGCGACTCGGGCTTCTCTGCGGACATGAACTCGGCCACGGTCAAGCGCATTCAGGATGTAGCGTACCTGCGCACTCACCAGTTCGCCGAAGACGCCGGCCCGATGGCCCACGCCGTGCGCCCGGAAAGTTTTATCGAGATCTCCAACTTCTATACCCTGACCGTGTACGAAAAGGGCTCGGAAGTGGTCGGTATGATCCACACCTTGCTCGGCGCCGAAGGCTTCCGCAAAGGCAGCGACCTCTATTTCGAGCGTCATGACGGTCAGGCCGTGACCTGCGACGACTTCATCAAGGCCATGGAAGACGCCAACGGTGCCGACCTCAGCCAGTTCAAGCGCTGGTACAGCCAGGCCGGTACGCCGCGCTTGGCGGTGAGTGATTCCTACGATGCTGCGGCCAAAACCTACAGCCTGACTTTCCGCCAAAGCTGCCCGGAAACCCCGGACAAGGTGGAAAAGCTGCCGTTCGTGATTCCAGTGGCATTGGGCCTGCTGGACGGCAAGGGTGCTGCTGTCGCGTTGCGCCTGGCCGGTGAGGCAAGTGCTGCCGGCACGTCCCGCGTGATTTCGGTGACCGAGGCCGAGCAGACCTTTACCTTCGTCGATATCAACGAGCAGCCGCTGCCTTCGCTGCTGCGCGGTTTCTCGGCGCCGGTGAAACTGAGCTTTGCGTACACCCGTGATCAGTTGATGTTCCTGATGCAGCACGACAGCGACGGGTTCAATCGCTGGGATGCCGGCCAGCAACTGTCGGTGCAGGTGTTGCAGGAGCTGATTGGCCAGTACCAGGCGGGTCAGCCGCTGAAGCTGGATCAGCGCCTGATCGACGCTCTGCGCACGGTATTGAGCGACGAAAGCCTGGACCAGGCGATGGTCGCCGAAATGCTCTCGTTGCCGGGTGAGGCCTACCTGACGGAAATCAGCGAAGTGGCCGACGTCGACGCCATTCATGCCGCCCGTGAATTCGCCCGCAAGCAACTGGCCGACCAGTTGTTCGACGGTTTGTGGCTGCGCTACCAGGCCAACCGCGAACTGTCCAAGCAAACCCCGTATGTAGCGGCTGCCGAGCACTTTGCCCGGCGTGCCTTGCAGAACATTGCGCTGTCGTACCTGATGCTCAGCGGCAAGCCGCAAGTGCTGGCGGCGACGTTGGACCAGTTCGACACCAGCGACAACATGACTGAACGCCTGACCGCGTTGGCGGTGTTGGTGAATTCGCCGTTCGAGGCGGAAAAAGCCAAGGCCTTGGCGGTGTTTGCCGAGAACTTCAAGGACAACCCGCTGGTCATGGACCAGTGGTTCAGCGTGCAGGCCGGCAGCGTGTTGCCGGGCGGGCTAGCGCGGGTCAAGGCGTTGATGGAACATCCGGCGTTCACCATCAAGAACCCGAACAAAGTGCGTGCACTGGTGGGCGCGTTTGCCGGGCAGAACCTGATCAACTTCCACGCCGCGGACGGCTCGGGCTATCGTTTCCTGGCGGACCTGGTGATTCAGTTGAACGGTTTCAACCCGCAGATCGCCTCGCGCCAATTGGCGCCGTTGACCCGCTGGCGCAAATACGACAGCGCGCGGCAGGCGCTGATGAAGGCGGAACTGGAGCGTATTCGAGCTTCCGGTGAGCTGTCGAGCGATGTGTTCGAGGTGGTCAGCAAGAGCCTTGCGTAAACCACGCAATTAAAAAAACGGCCGACAGGCCGTTTTTTTTCGTCCCGGATAATCGGCGGCCGAGCGGCTGCTGACATTTTCTGACAGGGTGCTCTGATAAGCTGTGCCACTTTCTTTTTTTGATGGGCTCAACGTGTCGCGTACCACTCGTCTACTGACTTTGCTCCAGGCTCTGCGGGGCAAGAAGCGTCCGGTGACCGCTGCCGTACTGGCGGCGCAGTTGGAGGTGTCCGAGCGCACGCTGTATCGCGACATCGCCGAATTGACCGCGCTGGGCGCGCCTATTTTTGGCGAGGCCGGAGTTGGGTATGTGTTGCGCAGCGGGCTGTTTTTACCGCCCTTGATGCTCAATGCCGAGGAAACCGAAGCCATCGTGCTTGGTCTGCGCTATGTGGATCAGCGTGGCGACGATGTCTTGAGCCATGCCGCGGCCAACGCCTTGGCAAAAATTGCCGACGTGCTGGACCCCGCCGCCCAGGAAGCGTTACGCAACCCGACGCTGCTACCTGGCCCGCCAGGGTTCGGCTACCCGGAAAACCGCGTACCGCTCAATGTGTTTCGCGAAGCCATTCGCAACCAGGCCAAGCTGCACATCGATTACGCCGACGCGAGCCAGACCCAGAGCCAGCGGCTGATCTGGCCCCTGGCGCTGGGTTTTCTCAATGAGGTGCGGGTGATCGTAGCCTGGTGCGAACTGCGAGACGCGTATCGCACCTTTCGCACCGATCGCGTGGCTGCCGCTGAGTCCCGCGGCGAGCGCTATCCGGGGCGCCGCAGTGATTGGTTGCGGGGCTGGCGCAAGTTGATGGAGCAGCAGCATTCCTCGCCGTTCACTCCTGACAAAAACTGACACAGCCCTGGTTTAGCATGGCGTCATAAATCATCACAAAGGAGCTGTGCCATGTCCCACGCTGATCTGGCCCCGGCCATCGCCGCCTACATTGCGGCAACCAATGCCTGCGACACTTCGGCCGTCGCCCATTGTTTTGCTGACGACGCCAACGTGTTCGATGAGGGCGCGCATCAGGTCGGCACCGCCGCCATCGCACGTTGGATGGAAGACACCGCGCAGCGTTATCAGCCCAGGGTCGAAGTGCTCAACGTGCAGCATCGCACCGGCAAGGTATTGGTCAGCAATGTGGTTTCCGGCAACTTCCCCGGCAGCCCGCTGGAGCTGCGCTACACCTTTCGCTTGAACGAACAGGGCAAGATTTCACGGTTGGATATCTCCTTGTAAGTCATAATGGCGCGCATGACTTTCGACTCGCCGCTCGCCGCTTATCAATACGCCACCACCCAACTGGGCTTCGTCGCCGACGATGCCCAGCGCCGTGCGGTGGATGCCCTGCAGACCTGCCACCAAGCCTTGCACCAAGGGCGCTCGCCGATTCTCGGGGTTTACCTCTGGGGCCCGGTGGGCCGGGGTAAAACCTGGCTGATGGACCAGTTTTACCTGAGCCTGCGCGTGCCGGCGCGGCGCCAGCATTTCCATCACTTCATGGGTTGGGTACACCAGCGTTCGTTCCAGCTCACCGGCACCCATGACCCGTTGCAAGCGCTGGCCCGTGAGCTGGCCCAAGAGGTACGCGTGCTGTGTTTTGACGAGTTGTTCGTCAGTGACATCGGTGATGCAATTATCCTTGGCCGTTTGTTCCAGGTGATGTTCGAAGAAGGCGTGGTGATGGTCTGCACCTCCAATCAACCGCCCGAACAGCTTTACGCCGGTGGCTTCAATCGCGAGCGTTTCCTGCCGGGCATTGCGGCGATCAAGCAGCACATGCACGTGGTGGCGGTGGACGGTGGTGAAGACCATCGCTTGCACCCGGGTGTCGGCGTGCAACGTTATTGGGTCGATCAGCCGGATGCGCTGGCGGCGGTGTTCGAGCAATTGAGCGAGGGCCAAGCGGTGCGCCATGGCCCGATCAGCGTCGGTCATCGCTGCATCGTGGCGGTGCAGGCCAGCGACACGGTGTTGTGGTGCCGGTATGCCGACCTGTGCGAGCAACCTTTGGCAGCGATGGATTTCATGCTGCTGTGTGATCGTTTCAAGGCGATCCTGTTGGGTGAGGTCCCCAACCTGAGTGCACAAAAGCGACCGGGACGGATTGCCCGAGGCACCGAGGACGGTGTCCAGCGAGTAGCGGCCGGTGATCGCGAATTGCCCGAGTTGTCAGTACACGATGACAGCGTGCGGCGCTTTATCGCCCTGGTGGATGAATGCTACGACCGCAAGGTGCCGCTGTTCATCGAGGCTAAAGTGCCGTTGGAAAGCCTCTACACCGAAGGCTATCTGGAATTCCCTTTCCGACGAACCTTGAGTCGCTTGCAGGAAATGCAATTGCAGCGCTTTGGGGGGTAGGAAAAAGCCTGGTGCAAGTCCTATGGCTGCTTTTGATGTGGGTAACCTTCGCGCCTTCTGGCAGCTATTTGTAGTTAATCTCCTTCATCTGGCGCCTGCTTCACGCTTACAATCGTCCTCCTCAAAGGGAACTGATTCCCTTGTTTGTCGTTATCGAGGACGGAAATGGATACCCCTGAAATCCTGGTGCTGCAAGCCAGCTACACCAATCCTGTGCATGCCGAGGCCATTGCCCTGCTGCTCAATCATTACGCTGAAGACCCAATGGGGGGCGGCCACAGCCTGCCCTCCGACCTGTTGCAACAACTGCCGGCTGAACTGGCCAAGCGCCCGCATGCGTTCAGTGTCCTGGCATTCGTGGGCGGCGAGCCTGCGGGATTGGTCAATTGCTTTGAAGGGTTTTCCACCTTCGCCTGTCGTCCGTTGGTCAATGTCCACGATGTCGCCGTGATGAATCGGTTCCGGGGCCTGGGGCTGAGCCAGAAAATGCTGCAGAAGGTCGAGGAAATCGCCCGTCAGCGTGGCTGCTGCAAGATCACCTTGGAAGTGCTCGAGGGCAATGCTGTGGCGCAGTCGGCGTACCGCAAGTTCGGTTTTGACGACTCGGTATTTGATCCGGCCCATGGGCGTATGTTGTTCTGGAACAAACCACTGTAATAAGGCACAGGCAAAAAAAAGGCGCCATTGAATGGCGCCAAGTTAACCTTTGCCAACAGAGCGGGTTGGCACAGGGTGATGCGAGTTAAATAAAAGTTAACTTAACTTTTAGGTTGTGCCTCGGTGCTGGATTGATCCGCTGTGTCGCGTTTTAAAGTTTTACCGTCAGCGGAGGCAGTTTGTTCATTGCTGCCGTGGAATTTCTGCTGCGTGAAGGTGAAGTTATTGTAGAACTCCTTCGAACGCTCCGAGCCGCCTTCTGCAAAAGCCGCCGCGGAAGTCAGGGTTATCAGGCCGGCAAGCATCAAAATCGAGGGTTTCATCAAGGTGTTCCCATTCAGTGTGGTCGGTATCCGCTCGGTCCTTGATCAGATTCATGGGGCGATTGTGCGGGCAGCTTATTAAGTGGGTATTAACGTGGGGAACTCCCGAAGTTAACAATGTTGTTAACTTTGGCGGAGGCTGGTTAGAGTTTCCAGTCGAGTGCCAAGGTTATCGAGCGCGGGTCGCCCCAGTACACGCCATTATAAAAGCCGACGCGTTCATAATATTTTTCATCGAATAGATTATTGACGTTAACCGAAGCCGAAACATGCTCGTCGAACTGGTAGCGCGACATCAGGTTGACCACGGTATAGGCCTGTTGGGTGATCTTGGTGGATTCGGTGAGCAGGTAACCCTCTTGGTCCCGGCCGCCGATCGGCCGCTCGGCGAAG
The DNA here is from genome assembly GCF_023651955.1 of Pseudomonas sp. Y39-6. NCBI lineage: Bacteria > Pseudomonadati > Pseudomonadota > Gammaproteobacteria > Pseudomonadales > Pseudomonadaceae > Pseudomonas > Pseudomonas sp. Y39-6. The sequence continues at coordinate 3,009,833 of NZ_CP069594.1, forward strand.
TCATAGAAGTCGCTCTGCCAGTTCACCGCGCCGCCCACCGTCAACCCGCGCCATTCGCCCGGTAAACGATAGGCTGTCGACACCTTCAGCATATTCATCGGCTGGCCGGTGTTGTTGCGTTGTTTATCGCCGTTGAGCGAATGGGTGTAGGTGTAGCCCGCCGTGAGGTTCCAGTCCGGCATGACTTCGCCGGACACCTCCACTTCAAAGCCCTGCACCTTGTTGCCCTTGCCACCGGATTTGTAGAACTGCTCGCGGGTGATCGGGTCCGGCGGGGCCGCATTGTCGAGTTCGGCGACGTTATCCTGGGTGCTCCAGAAATACGCGGTGGCCAGGTTCAAACGTTCGTTGAGCAGGCTGCCCTTGAGGCCGATTTCGTAGTTACTGCCGACCACCGGTTCGAGGTACTGCTTGCTGGCGTTGCGCTCGTCCTGCGGGTTGAAGATGTCGGTGTAGCTGGCGTACACCGTGTATTCCGGCGTCAGGTCGTAGAGCAGGCCCGCGTAAGGTGTCCACATGTCTGTGTGGGTCTGGCTGGATTTGCTTGAGGCGGTCAATTGATTGTCGAGGTTGTACGTGGGCGAGGCGCTTTCGATTTCCCAGCTGCCATAGCGGCTGCCCAGTACCGCATGCAGCGTGTCGGTCAAGCTCAAGCGTGTGGCGAGGTAGCCGGCCTTTTGTTTTTTGCTGCTGTGTTCGCCCTTGAGGCCGGTGGTGCGGTCGGGGAATTTGCCGATGCCGCCCATGTGTTTCCAGTCTTCGATGGTCTCGTAGCCTTGGGGCGTTGCAAAACGTTGGAGGGGTGACGTGTCGCGCTGCTCGGATTCGCCATAACCCAGCATCAACGCATGCTCGCGCCCCAACAGCGCGTAGGTGCCGGCCAGGTTGAAGTCGACCACATCCATTTTCGAGGTGCCGACCATCTGGTTGGTCCAGGCCGTCATGCCGCTGCCATCGGCATTCGGAAAACCGGCGCCGCCGTAATACACCTTGCCGTCGGTATCGCTTTGCCGATGGGTGTAAGCGGCTTTCAGGCGCCAGTCCGTCGCCAGCGTGTGATCGATGGAGGCGAAGGTGGTCTTGTCCTTCAGGGGCCAGGAGCTCCAGTCGGCCGCGAGGTTGGCCGAGCGCGACAGGCGGGCCTTGCTGCCGTCACTGTTCCAGTAGGGCAGGGTGCCCCAGGAGCTGCCTTGCACGTGCTTGTTCTGGTAGTCGAAGCCGACGGCTACCACGGTGTCGTCCGTCAGGTCGGCCTCCAGAATGCCGTAGCCGACTTCCCGTTGCAGCGCGTAGTTGTCGCGAAAGGATTGGCTGTCACGGTAAGCCATCACCGTGCGCCCGCGCAGCCGTCCGTCAAAGGCCAGCGGGCCGCCCACATCCAGGTAGCTGTAGTAGTTGTCATGGCTGGCGCCGCTGACGCCGGTCTTGGCTTGCCATTGCGCGGTCGGGCGCTTGCGGATCATGTTGACGGTCGCCGAGGGGTCGCCGGCACCGGTTGTCAGGCCAGTGGCGCCGCGTACTACTTCGATACGGTCGTAGATGATGGTGTCCGAGTCGGACTTCATGCGCCCGAACGTATTGAGCATGCCGTCCACCTGGAAGTTATTGATCGAATAACCCCTGGAGGAATACCCGGCCCGGTCCGAATCCAGATGCTGGACCGTCACGCCGGTGGTCTGGCGCAAAGCGTCGGTCAGGGTATTGAGATTGAAATCGTCCATCTGTTGGCGGGTGACCACCGAAATGGATTGAGGCGTTTGCTTGATCGACAGGTTCAGCCGGGTGGCGGTACTCATCGAGCCGGTGGTATAGGCCCTGGTGTGCTCGGTATTGGCGCCCAGGCCTTCGGCGCTGATGTGGGTGCTGCCTAGCTCCAGGGCGGTGGCGGGTGTCTGTTCGGGGTCGGTTTCAGCCAGCAGTTCCGGGCTCAGCGCCAGGCTGAACAGGCCGAGGGTAACGGTCATGGAACGGGTAAAGGGCGCGAACATCGCGGAAGACTCCTTGTCGTCTTTGCGGCCTTCTCAGTATGAAAAGGCCTTGGCTCAAAGACGAAAGGAGGCGTGGAACTTTAGGTGTAAACGAGAATGATTGTTATCGTTCTGTTACAAGGCGGTATTTACTTGAGCACCACGTCGGCGTTTTCGGCCGTCTTCGGTTTGATCAGGCTAAAGTCGATCAGCGCTTTCTGCTGGCGCTCATAGGGGTTGCCGATCAACAACGGGCGCGGTTTGAAGCTGTCGCTGACCAGGCTTTTGCTGTGGTCCAGCTCATCGAAATTCAGGCCGGCCAAGTCGGCCCAGGTGTGGATCAACTGCGAGCTGCTGTAGGGCCGTTGCAGGTCGCCGGCAAATTTCCAGTCGTGGGTTTCGCGCCATTTCGGTGAGGCGTAGGCCATGAACGGGATGGTGTACATCGGCGCCGTCGGCTTGCCTTCGTTGCGGCCCAGGGTGGTGTGGCCGGCGGAGTCGAATACGTCTTCACCGTGGTCCGACAGGTACAGCAGGAAACCGTTGGGGTCGGTCTTGGCGTAGTCCTTGATCAGGCTCGACACCACGAAGTCGTTGTACAGCACGGCGTTGTCGTAGCTGTTGTAGATCGGCAACTGGGCATCGGTGATAGCGTCCGGAACACCCTGGCGATCGGTGAACTTCTCGAAGGTTGGCGGATAGCGGTACTGGTAGCTCATGTGCGTGCCCAGCAGGTGGACCACGATGAGCTTGCGCTCGGCGGGGTCGGTCAGGGCCTTGGCGAAGGGCGCCAGCACGTCACCGTCGTATTGGCGGGCGTTCTGGTTGCGGTTGTTGTTCAGGTAGACCTGCTCGTCGGCCTGTTCGGAAAAGGTCGTGAGCATGGTGTTGCGCTTGGTCATGGTCTGCTGGTTGGTGATCCAGAAGGTCTTGTAACCGGCCTGTTTCATCACGCTGACAATCGACGGCGTCTTGAGGTACAGGTCCGGGTTCTCTTCGTCGGCGAAGGTCAGCACCTGTTGCAGCGCTTCAATGGTGTAGGGGCGCGGGGTGATGACGTTGTCGAACACGGCCAACTGGTCACGCAGCTTGTCCAGCTCCGGCGTGGTATTGCGCGGGTAGCCATAGAGGCTCATGCGTTGGCGGTTGGTGGACTCGCCGATCACCAGCACCAGGGTCGAAGGCTGGCCGGCCATGCTGTCCTTGAGGTTTTTCAACGGCGGGATCTGGCTGGCGCTGGTCAGCATGCCTTGCATGTTGTCCAGTTGCTCGGTGTAGCGGCGGTAGGCGACGATCATCTGCCACGGCACAGCCGGCTCGATGCGGGTTTCGAAGCGGTCGATGGCCAGTTCCATGGTTTCGCTCGTGGCGATCTGCTTGACCAACGGGTAGCCGACGACGGCCAGCACAATGGCTACCGCTGCCAGTATCGACTGGCCGCGCGGCAGGTAAACCGGGCGCAAGCGCGTCCACAGGAAGATGGCGAAGGCGGTGTGGGCAATGAATGCCAGCACGATCCACCAGGCGAAATATTGGGTGGCGTATTCGCCCGCTTCAGAAATGTTCGACTCGAACATGATGAAGATGACGCTCTGGGAGAATTCCTGCTGATAGATGAAGAAATAACCCAGGCTGGCCATGGAGCAAGCCCACAGCACCACTCCGATCAAGGCGGCCAGCAGGCGAGTACGGCGCGGGAATAACAACATCGGCGCCAACCACAGCGCACTCATGAAGAAGGCTTGGCGAAAGCCACTGAAACCGGAAGTGCCGGTCAGTTGAATCAGCAGTTGGGTAATACCCGAGAAGTACCAGAAGAACAGGAACAGCCAACCCAGGCCGGCCCAATCAAAACCTTTCGCAGACGTAGTGCTGCGTTTGAACATCGCCATCCAGCGCTCCAACCCGATAATTTTTCAGCTGACGCGCAGGGACGCACGCAGCAGAGGCCGCCCTTGTGTAAGGCGGCCCTTCGGGCGCGAGTATCGTGAAGGAGATGTGAAAACTTTGTGAGTTTTTTGTAGGAGTTACCTTACAAAACCGCTCAGCAGAGGGCGGGCTGTGTGCTGGAGGGCTGATCCAGCTGGCCTTGCAGGTGCGAGCGCAGGCGCAAGACTTCCTGTTGCAGTTGGTCGCGTTCGGCCTTCAATTGGCGCAACTCGTCGCGACGGATGCTGACGTAGAGGGTCTGTGGCGGGCGGGTCATCTGTGCTGTGCTCATTGCTTACCTCGCAAATAGCCGGTAGATCGCGGTGCCAGAACGCATGATTGGAGGTTCTGGGCATCAGTCGGAAGCAATTCTGAATTCTTTTATGTATCAAGGGAACTTTTTTATTTTTGGCGGTCGTGTGACTTTTGCGGCGGTAATGGTGAAATGCTGGCTACTTTTTCTCATGAAACTATACCGATCCGCTCTGAACTAACCCTCATTAGCCTCATTGCGCTATAAACTATGTCACACATTTTTTAGTAGTTAGGAGCATCAGCACATGCAACTGGGGATTATTGGACTAGGCCGCATGGGCGGTAACATTGCGCGGCGCCTGATGCTCAATGGGCATACCACCGTTGTTTACGACCGTAACGAAGCATTTGTCAAAGGCCTGAGCGAAGAGGGCGCCACCGGCGTTGCCGATTTGAAGGCGCTGGTCGCCGGGCTGCAGAAGCCCCGCGCTGTGTGGGTGATGTTGCCGGCAGGCGACCCCACCGAAAACACCATCAATGAACTGAGCGACCTGCTGGACCACGGTGACGTGATCATCGACGGCGGCAACACCAACTACAAGGACGACGTGCGTCGTGCCAAGGCCCTGTCGGAAAAAGGCCTGCACTACGTCGACGTCGGCACCTCGGGCGGCGTCTGGGGCCTGGAGCGTGGCTACTGCATGATGATCGGCGGCGACGCCGCGACTGTACAGCGCCTTGATCCGATCTTCGCCAGCCTGGCGCCGGGCCTGGGTTCCATCCCGCGTACCAAAGACCGCTCGGCCGCCGCAGACCCTCGCGCCGAGCACGGTTACATTCATGCCGGCCCTGCAGGTTCGGGGCACTTCGTGAAGATGATTCACAACGGTATCGAGTACGGGATGATGCAGGCGTTTGCCGAAGGCTTTGACATCCTCAAGACCAAAAACTCGGAAAACCTCGCAGAAGACCAACGTTTCGACCTGAATGTTGCCGATATCGCCGAAGTCTGGCGTCGTGGCAGCGTGGTGTCGTCCTGGCTGCTGGACCTGACCGCCGACGCCCTGGCCACCGACCCGAAACTCGAGGGCTACTCCGGCTCGGTTGCCGACAGCGGCGAAGGCCGTTGGACCATCGAAGCCGCCATGGAACAAGCCGTGCCGGTGCCGGTGCTGTCCACGTCGTTGTTTGCGCGTTTCCGCTCGCGCCAGCAGAGCACCTACGGTGACAAGATGTTGTCTGCCATGCGCTTTGGCTTCGGTGGTCACGTGGAGACGTCCAAAAAATGACCGCCAACGGCAAGAAACCCAAGGCCGAACCCGCTCCTCCCACCACGCTGTTTCTGTTTGGTGCCCACGGCGACCTGGTCAAGCGCCTGCTTATGCCGGCGCTGTACAACCTGAGTCGTGACGGGCTGCTGGGCGAGGGCCTGCGCATTGTCGGCGTTGATCACAACGCCATCAGCGATGCCGACTTTGCCAAGAAACTCGAGGACTTCATTCGCACCGAAGCCGCGAGCAAGGTCAAGGGCAATGCCGACAACGCACTGGACCCACAGCTGTGGGCGCAGTTGGCCAAAGGTATCAGCTACGTCGAGGGTGATTTCCTCGACGACAGCACCTACGCGGACATCGCCGAAAAAATCGCCGACAGCGGCACCGGCAATGCGGTGTTCTACCTGGCCACCGCGCCGCGCTTCTTCAGTGACGTGGTGCAGCGCCTGGGCAGTGCCGGTTTGTTGACGGAGAGCGACGATCACTTCCGCCGCGTGGTGATCGAAAAGCCGTTCGGTTCCGACCTGGCCACCGCCGAAGCCTTGAACGCCTGTTTGCTCAAGGTGATGAGCGAGAAGCAGATCTATCGCATCGACCATTACCTGGGCAAGGAAACGGTACAGAACATCCTGATCAGCCGTTTCTCCAACGTGCTGTTCGAGGCGTTCTGGAACAACCATTACATCGACCACGTACAGATCACCGCCGCCGAAACCGTCGGCGTGGAAACCCGAGGCAATTTCTTCGAAAAAACCGGCACCCTGCGTGACATGGTGCCCAATCACCTGTTCCAACTGCTGGCAATGGTCGCCATGGAACCGCCGGCGGCGTTTGGCGCCGACGCTGTGAGGGGTGAAAAGGCCAAGGTGATCGGTGCCGTGCGCCCCTGGTCCGCAGAGGATGCGCGGGCCAATTCGGTGCGTGGCCAGTACAGCGCCGGAGAGATTGGTGGCAAGCCGGTTCCCGGTTATCGCGACGAAGCCAACGTCGCGCCCGACAGCAGCACCGAAACGTTTGTCGCCCTGAAAGTGATGATCGACAACTGGCGCTGGGTGGGTGTGCCGTTCTACCTGCGCACCGGCAAACGCATGAGCATTCGCGATACCGAGATCGTGATCTGCTTCAAGCCGGCGCCTTATGCGCAGTTCCGCGACACCGAAGTGAATGAGCTGCGGCCCACGTTCCTCAAGATCCAGATCCAGCCCAACGAAGGCATGTGGTTCGACCTGCTGGCGAAAAGGCCTGGGCCGACCTTGGACATGGCCAACATTGAGTTGGGGTTTGCCTACGAAGACTTCTTCGAAATGCAGCCGTCGACGGGTTACGAAACCTTGATCTACGACTGCATGACCGGCGACCAGACCCTGTTCCAGCGCGCCGACAACATCGAAAACGGCTGGCGTGCGGTGCAGCCGTTTCTCGATGCGTGGAAGGAAGACGACGGGATCCAGGCCTACAAGGCCGGTGAAGATGGTCCGGCGGCGGCCGATGCGTTGCTGGCCCGCGATGGCCGTGCCTGGCACTCGCTCGGATGAGTGATACTGCGAAGCATCCCATCCGGTTTGTGTTGAGTGATATGGACGGCACTTTGTTGCGCCCGGATCACACCCCGACCCAACGCACCCTTTCAACGGTTCGCGCCTTGCGTGAAGCTGGCGTGTTATTCAGCCTGGCCAGCGGGCGTCCGCCCAAGGCCATGATGCACATGGTCGAAGCGTTTGGCATCGACGTGCCGGTGGCGGGCTTCAATGGTGGCACACTGGTCAACCCTGACGGCAGCGTGCTGGTCGCGCACCGGCTGCCGGCGGAGGCGGCGCTGGTGGCATTGGCGCTGTTTTCCGGCGAGCCGGACGTGGAAGTCTGGCTGTTTGCCGATGGTGAATGGCTGCGGCGCGATCCGCCTGGGCCCATGGTGGCGGTTGAAACCGCTGGCCTGGGTTATGGGCCGCTGGTGGTGGAGAGTTTTGAACCGTACCTGGATCGGGTCGACAAGATCGTCGCCGCCAGTCGCAACACGCAATTATTGATGGAGCTGGAAGCGCAATTGCAGCCCAAGGTGCAGGGCTTGGCCCAGGTCTCGCGTTCGCAACCGATCTACCTGGATGTGACCGCCATGAAAGCCAACAAAGGCGAGGCCTTGAAAGCCTTGGCCGCGCACCTCGGAGTGCCGTTGGCACAGACCGCAGTGATCGGCGATGGTGGCAACGACCCGGCAATGTTTCATGTGGCCGGATTGTCGATTGCCATGGGCCAGGCTGAAGAGCCCGTCAAGCGCCAGGCCGATGTGGTCACCGGCAGCAATCTCGAAGACGGTGCGGCACAAGCGATCGAGCGGTTTATTCTCAAGGTGCCACACAAAGTGTTCGATACGCCAAGTTAGACCATCGGCGTTTAATACTGAACTTGCGAGCCCTGTCTTTTACAATGCAGTGCTCGCAAGTTGCAGTTTTGGATTACTTCGGCATGGCCCAGGACTGCAACTGGTAGCCATCTTTATCGAGCTCGGCGCGCGCCTGCAACAACAAATCTTCCAGTTGTGCCGGGTCGGTATACGCGCTCGACGACAGTTGTTTAGTGCCGATGCGGGTATTGGTGCGGTCGATGACGCTCAGGCTGAGGGCACCGTTGCCATCGTGCCAGGCCACGCACTGGAAGGGTTGGAAAGCACGGTCTGCGATCAAAAGAGCTTCGTTGATGCGGAGCGGGGCGTTCATGTGGGTCTTCTCTCTAAATGCCCAATCAAGTGAGTGCCGTCGGCTGGGCTGACCGTGCGGCGAGTTACTTGTACTGATGCGCGATGGCGGGGTACGGGTCACATGTTAGAGCAACAATTTTCAACTTTCCGTGATTGGCGTCATGTAAGCGGCTGTTTTGAAAGCTGAATACGCGATTCGGCAGGTACAACTTTTTTGCTGGGATGTGACGGTCGAGTGGCTTTTTGCCAAGACATATAGCAAAACGATACAAGGCAACTGTCAAGATTTTGATACTGTAACTCCCGGGCGTCACAAACCTTTGTTTATAAATAACTTTAGCAATTCTGGCGCCAAGGAATAGTCATGATTGTTACACCTGTGCAGCGCCGCTTGCTCGTGGTCGACCCCTGTGATGACTGCTATGAGTTGTTACCGGGTTTGCGTGCGGCGGGGTGGGAGGTGGACAGTTGTACGTTGGCGGCCGTGGGTGAGCGATCCTGCGATGTCGGCTTGCTGCGCTTGCAGCCGTATCACCTGGAGCGGCCCGAAGCCGTCAAGGAGCTGATCAGCCGCAGCGGCACCGAGTGGATCGCGGTGCTCACCCAAGAAGTGTTGCGCTTGCAGAACGTCGGCGATTTTGTCTGCGAATGGTTTTTTGACTTCCATACCTTGCCGTTCGATGTGTCCAGGGTGCAGGTCACCCTCGGCCGCGCCTTTGGCATGGCACGGCTGCGGGGCAAGGGCTACACCGCGGTGGACGAGCCCGAACATGAACTGCTGGGCGACAGCCGACCGATCCGCGAGCTGCGTAAGTTATTGTCCAAATTGGCGCCCACCGAGTCCCCGGTCCTGATCCGCGGCGACAGCGGCACCGGCAAAGAGCTGGTGGCCAAAACCCTGCACCGCCAATCCCAGCGCCATGCCAAGCCATTTGTCGCGATCAACTGCGGCGCGATCCCGGAACACCTGATCCAATCCGAACTGTTTGGCCACGAAAAGGGCGCGTTTACCGGCGCCCACCAGCGTAAGGTCGGGCGGATCGAAGCGGCCAATGGCGGCACGTTGTTTCTTGATGAGATCGGCGATTTGCCGATGGAGCTGCAGGCCAACCTGCTGCGATTCCTGCAGGAGAAACAGATCGAACGCGTCGGCGGCAGCCAGCCGATCCCGGTGGATGTGCGAGTGCTGGCGGCGACCCACGTCGACCTGGAAGCGGCCGTTGCGAAGGGTACGTTTCGTGAAGACTTGTATTACCGTTTGAATGTGTTGCAAGTGGTCACGGCGCCGTTGCGCGAGCGCCACGGTGACGTCGCTATGCTGGCCAACCACTTTGCGCGCTTCTACAGCCAGGAAACCGGGCGCCGCCCCCGCAGCTTCAGCGAAGACGCCTTGGTGGCCATGGGGCACCACCCTTGGCCGGGCAATGTGCGTGAGCTGGCCAACCGCGTGCGCCGAGGCCTGGTGCTGGCCGAAGGGCGGCAAATCGAAGCCGTTGATCTGGGTTTGCAGAGTCAGCAGGCAATTTCGTCGCCGATGGCTACACTGGAAGACTATAAACACCGCGCCGAACGCCAGGCGCTGTGCGATGTGCTCAACCGGCACAGCGACAACCTGAGTGTCGCGGCCCGTGTGCTGGGGATTTCCCGGCCGACGTTCTACCGGTTGTTGCACAAACACCAGATCCGCTAGGGCGGGTAAACCGAAAAGCCCCGCAACGACCCTTATCGTTGCGGGGCTTTTTCCTGTGCGCGGTTTAGAAGTAGTACGGGAATTTCAGGCTGAAGGTGAAGTCCGGCGCATCATCCGTCATGCCAATGGCCAGGTTCGGCACGATCGTCAGGTTATCCGACGCCGCGATGGTCATGCCCACGTTGAAGTAACCGGCGTTGGCGTCGCTGGAGACCACCGATTGCCAATCCCCGCCGCTTTGCTTGACCTTGCTCTTGCGTTGCACGAGGTCGGACACCGAGAACGACATACTCATTTTCTCGTTGAGGGCGAAGGCGACACCGACCCCTAACTGGAAGCTGTCGCCCAGACTGACCTTGCCGGGGATTTTCTGGTTGACGTTGGGGCTGATGTCGCTGAACGAATCTTCGAAGTTATGGGTGTAGGACAGCGAGCCGAACAGCACCGCCGGGTCGAAGGTCTTGACCAGGGAGATACCTGGCGTCACCGACCACACGCCGTTACCGGTCGGCAGGGTTTCCGGCACGGCGAGGTTGGTGTTGGTCGGCGATTCGATCAGCTTGATGCCATAAGGATCTTTGCCGGTAGGGGCCTTGACCCGTAACGACACCACCGCATCCGGCAGGCTGGCGCTCTCGTCGAGGAATTTATACGCAATGCCGAAGTTCACGTCGCCGATGGTCGGGTCGCGGGTAACCGAGCCTTCCGAGGTGGTGTTGGCGCTGCCGCCCGCACCGCCGGACTGGTAGGTCGACTCGCGATACACCACTGGCACGTTCACGTCGAACTGCCAACGGTTGTCCAGGTTGTAGCGCCCGGTCAGGTCCACGGTCCAGCTGTCGGACTTGATCCGGTCCAGGTTGATATTGCCGAGGAAGATCGAATCCAGTGCCAGAAAGCCGTTTAGGGATAACTGGCGTGCGTCATAGCGCGCATAGGTGACGCCGGTTTCAAAGCTGAACTTGCCATTGCCGAAGAAGCCACTGGCCTCGTTGTACAAGTTGCTCACGCTTTGTGCCGGCGCCGAGTCATCCTTCAGGCTTTGCCCATAGGAACTGCCACCGCCGGCGCCGCCCGATGCTGCCGCCGCGCCCACCCCTGGCGTGTTGCCTGCCACGGTGGTGCCGCCTTTTCTCAAGTCGGCAGGCGACTTGACCAAGCGTCTAGGGGCGGGTGTTGCGGGTTGGTCTTCTACCTGTCGAACGCGTTGCTCCAATACTGCCAGTGCTTTTTGCTGCACTTCATAACGTTGCTTGAGCTCCAGAAGTTCCTGTTTCAAGGTTTCAATATCGGTGTCCGGTGCGGCATAAAGCGCGGACGCCGGCAGGAGCGTACTCAAACAAATCACGGCACGTAACGATAACGATCGATGCATGAAATAAGCCGTCCCATTCCTAATGCGTAAGTGTCGTGGCTCAGCGTAGTTCAATAACCGGAAGGGCGAAGGCCTTTGAGTTGATCTAGGTTAAGATTTTGCGTGATATTGTTCAGACCACTGTTTCCCAGCACCACATTGAGTTGGGTCAGATTGTTCACGAAGTTGCTGTTCCCTTGGATGACCGTGCCTTGCAGGACGTTGCCGCCGCCAATTTGCTGCACGACGTTGCCTTGATTGTTGCTGGCCAGCAGCGCCATCTGCAGGCCGCCGTTCTTGGCGCTCACCGTGACCTGGCCAGCGGCAGTGCTGCCGGTAATCGGCTGGCCGGCCAGTAACGCCTGGCCTGACTGGACATAGTTGGCCGGAGTCAAGCCGTCTTTGGTGACGTTGATGTCAACGCCGTTGGTGGCTGTGTTGCCATCACCCGCTGTGCGGACGCTTTGAACCACGCCCTGGCCGGTGCCGAGGCCGGAGCCGCCGACGACGGTGCCGGTGCCGGTAGGCTGCTGGGTCGTGCCGTTGCCATCGCTGCCGGTAATCTGCACGTAAAATTGCGGCGTAATGGTGGTGGAGTTGACTTGCATGTTGGCAGTGCCGGTCACGGTTGCACCGGCGGCGTTGGTCCAGGTACTGCTCATCACAATGCCAAAGCTGACAATCCGCCCCGGCATCACATAGCGGCCGCGCAACTCGGCCATTTCCGAATCCTTGAGTTCAATCGGCTTGAACGCCGATGAAGCATAAACAGGTGCTGAGGCTGCCAGGCACATGACTGTCAGCCAACGGAGAGTATTCATCGTTTGCTCCTGGAGCTTCCTACCCCTTATTGCGCTTCTATCTAGAAGAAGTCGCTCTGGATAAAACCGAAGTCCATCAATTCGCTGTCGCGCACCGGGCTGAACTCGTTCAGCTTGTTCTTGGCAGTCAGTGGCGTGGGTGGGTCGAGCAAGACGTTGGCCTTGTCGTAGCCTTCACCCAATACGGCGAATACGATGCCGTTCCAGCCCTTGATGAAATCGTCCTTGGCATAACGCTTGTGACCCAGCACGGGATCGCCGATATACACCCAGTCTTTGTCGGCGCGCTGCAGCACCACGAAGTGCTTGTAGCCGCGAATATCAAGCAGCACGACGACCGGCACTTTGACCGTGATCAGCACTTCCGGAGTGATCCGGTAGCCCCTGGCGCGCATGTTGATGCTTTCCAGGTAGTGCTTCATGTCGAGCATGGAGAAGCCCTGGGTACGCACCAGATCCTGGTCGGCGCTGGCCAGCATGCCCTTGATGACGTGATCTTCATCCACGTCCATCCAATAGGCTTGGCGCAGGATGGTCGCCAGTGCGGCGGCCCCGCAGCTGAAATCGGTTTTCTGTTCCACCAGGTTGGCGAACTTGCGCTCGCGGATGCTCTCGACCTTTTTGTAGATCAACCCACCGCCGGGCATGACCACGGCCATTTGCCCTGCCCAGGTTGGGCCGGTGAGTGCTAACAGCAGGCAGAAGGCGACGAGGCGCATGATCGTATGACCTGTTGGACACTGGAAATAAAAAGGGCCTTGTTGCCAAGGCCCGATCTGGATCAGAAGCGAGTGGTGGATTGGACCACTACGTTGTTCTGACCTTGGTTGTTGCTGCCCGACAGAACGTTGGAGTTCGACACCCCAGAGCTGTAGTTCATCGAGTTGTTCACGCTGGCGTTGTTGACAACGGGTTTGGCGCTCCAGCTGTGGCCGCTGCTGATGTTGAGCGTCAGGTTGCTGGATACTTCCTGCACGCCATTGACGGTTGCGAGGCCGCCAGAACCGTCTTTGTTCGACTGAACGACAGTGCTGTTGCTGGCTTGGTTGGAAGTGCCCGCGGCGGCGTTCAACTGAATGATGCCCGAAGCGTTGTTACCGCTATCGTTGAGGGAGGCATTGTTTTTGGTGCCGCTGTTGATCACCAGGTTACCGGTGTTCGACTGTGCGGAGTTCACGGCGGCGAACACGAAATCAGCATCGGCAGACTGAACGACTACGTCGTTTTTGCCTTGGTTGTTGTCACCGCTGAGAACGTTGCCGTTGGCTACGCCGCTGCTGTGGTTGTAGGAGCTGTTGGCCGACGCGTTGTTTTGGGTTTTGTCATTGATCACCACGTTGCCATGGTTGCTTTGACCGTCATTGGCGGCCGCGGCAGCGACGGTTGGTGGTTGTGGATGATGATGAGTCTGACCCGCTTGAGCAGCAACAGCCATGAGAGCAGCGAGAGCGAAAGCCAGTGGTTTAAGAGCCATTGTAGGTTTCATGGTGTATCTCCTTGCTTCTATTTAGTTGGTTAAGTGTTGGTACGGTGTAGCTGGCGACTCAGCTCCATCAGTTGAGTCGTACATTCAGGGTGTTAGCCACTCGGTTCCCCACCCCGGCGCTCTGGTTGACCTGTACCACTCCACGGCTGCCGGTGAAGGCCTGGTCGCTGGTAACGACCTGGCGGCTGCCAGTGATAGGGTTCAACCCTGAGTCTGTTGCAAGTGCAACGTTCTGTTGCGACATGACACTGTCGTCGATGCTCTGCGGGCCAGCGTTGATGCTGATTCGCACGGCATTGATCATCTGGTTCTGGGCCCCGGCCGACTGGTTGACACTCAGTACACCGTTGCCATTGCTGAAGGAGGTGCCGTGGATCGCCGCTTTGGCATCCATGGCGCGGTCTGCGGCAGCGCCGCTGATTTTTTGCGTGACGGCGATGTTCGCCTGGGCGTTGTGGCCCACCGCGATCGCGACGTTGTTGCTCAGTTGTTGCTGGTCGCCTGCGGCCTGGTTGAGCGTCACGACGCCGTTGTATTGCTTGGCAGAGTTATCAATCGTCGCGTTGTTGCTGCTGTCGGCCATTGCCGCCGTGCAGCCCAGTACCGCGAGGAGCATCCAGGAAGCCTTCATTTCATTGCCCCCCCGATCATGCCGCCGATATTGCTCACCGGGGCCAGGCCGCGGGATACCGCGCCGTTGACCGTACCGGCGATACCGCTGCCGCCATGGCCGGCTGCGCTGCCAGCGCCCAGGCCGATGCTATTGGTGTTGGTCAAGCCGGCCAGGTCGCCATTGGGCATGATGCTGCGAGTGATGCTGGCGCCACTGCTCACACCGGCGATGTCGTTGTCGCTGAGTTCGCTGTTGACGGTTGCCGACGGATTGGTATTGACCGTGGTGGGGTAGGGGTCTGTGCCGCGTGTCCGGCCTATCGCGTAAGGTTGGACCTGACGTTGAACGACGATCACACCATCACCTGCCGCGAGCACTGGAAGGCTCACGCCGGTACTCAGTACACAGCTGATCAGCAGGAGGCTCAATGAGCCTGGATTATGCGTATCCACGGCAGTATTCCTTATTCACCGCGCTGACCCTAAACAGCGCTGTAAGGGATAGAGCAGAAGGCGTGCCGCTTTAAATTTATTATTGTTAATCAAATAGTTATGAAACTTAGCAGGCTAAGTGATGGCTATACTGTTTCAGCGTTGATACAGCCGGCCGACGCCGGCCGGCAATTTCCGATACGCCTGGCGCGCAGGCGGTGAGTTCGGGAGCCTGTATCAGCGATGTAACACTTCGTGTAACAAAACCGGGAGTTCGCGCCGGTCGGGCCGTTCAGGGCAGGGCGGTGTTTCAAAAATGGACACTGCGGGCGCAATCAGGCCCGCAGGGACAGGCAGAAGCCTCAGCCCTTGGGCGCTTTACGTGGGATGGAGTTGAGGACGGGATTGCCATCCTGGTTCTGGGTCAGGTAGACCGGCAAAACCTTGGGCAGGGAGGGGACGAGGTTGTTGACCTCGCTGATGTTATAGATGCCGCCGATGCGGATCGTTCCGGTGCCGATATCGGCCAGCATCACCGGTTTGTTCAGGTAGCGGTTGATCAACGGTAACGCGTCGGCCAGGGCCAGGTTGTCCAGGACCAATTTGCCCTGGCGCCAGGCGAGGGCGCTGTCGTTGGGGTTGATCGGGCGCACGCGCGGGGTGGCATCGCCTGGTTGATAGCTGGCTTGCATGCCTGGAGTCAGCGGCACGCTGCCGTGTGCCGGGTCGCTGGAAATCTGCACCGAGCCTTCGAGCAGCATCACCCGCACCTGATTTTCGTATTTCCACACGTTGAATTGGGTGCCGGTCACGCGCACCTGTCCTTCACCGGCCTTGACGACAAACGGATGGGTGCTGTCATGGCTGACCTTGAAAAACGCCTCGCCCTTGCTCAGTGTGACCCGGCGCTGGTCCTTGTAATCGGCGTAGACCAGTTCGGTGCCCAGGTTGAGCTCAACCTGGCTGCCATCGGCCAGGGTGACCTGGCGCAGGCCATTGCTGGCCTCGAACCGTTCATAGGCAGTCGGCAACCAGCCCGCTTCCCAGCCGGTGAACGCCGCCAGGGGCAGCGCGGCCAAGCACACTGCGGCAGCCACCGCGTAATCGCGCAGCCGGCGACGCGGTCTGAACGGCGCTACGAGCGGCGCATGGCGTGGCAAGTGATCGGCCACGTCCCAGATTTCCAGCATCGCCGCGTATTCGAAGGCATGCAGCGGATGAGCATCGTGCCATTGTTGAAAGGCCTGTCGTTCGTCCGCCGTGCAATCACTTGCATGCAAGCGCATGCACCAATGCGCGGCGGCGTCGGTGATGGCGTCATATTCGGCTTCTAAAGCAGACTTTTCGGTCATTAATTCATCCTGATTTCCCACATTCTAACCTCCCGAGACCGAGGGCGAGAACAGCCTTCATGGCAATTGCGCATCAATTGAACTTTTATTCTCGTTGGGGCACGCCCAAACAGGCTGGTGACGGAGTCGCGACACACCGTAATGGACGGCGAAGCGCGTCAGGCAGTAGATAACTCAAGCGCCCGTTGACAGCAGGCACGGGAGGCGTTGTTTAATCGTCGGTCTGGATTCTTGTTGTCTCTTCCAATTACAAAATCGGAGCTACAGATGTCTGCCCAGTCCCCGAGAGTTGACGATTCTTCAGCGTTCATCGGTTTCAACGACCTGGTGGGGTTGCTGCACGCGGTGTTTGTGAAGCACGGCACGTCGCCGCAAGTGGCGCAGATCCTCGCGCACAATTGCGCCAGCGCCGAGCGCGACGGCGCCCACAGCCATGGCATCTTTCGGATGCCCGGATATATCAGCACGCTGGAGAGCGGCTGGGTCGATGGCAAGGCCACGCCGGTGGTCACGGATGTCGCTTCCGGCTTCGTGCGGGTCGACGCCGCGAATGGCTTCGCCCAACCGGCGTTGGCGGCGGCCCGTGCGTTGCTGGTGGACAAGGCCCGCAGCGCCGGTATCGCGTTGCTGGCGATACACAACTCCCATCACTTCGCCGCGCTGTGGCCGGATGTCGAACCCTTCGCCGAGCAAGGCCTGGTGGCGCTGAGCGTGGTCAACAGCATGACCTGCGTGGTGCCCCATGGCGCCGATCGCCCGCTGTTCGGCACCAACCCGATCGCGTTTGCTGCGCCACGGGCGGACGGCGCGCCGATTGTGTTCGACCTGGCCACCAGCGCCATCGCCCATGGTGACGTGCAGATTGCTGCGCGCAACGGCGAGCGCCTGCCGCCGGGCATGGGCGTCGACAGCCTGGGCCAGCCGACCCAGGACCCCAAGGCCATCCTCGAAGGCGGTGCGTTGTTGCCGTTCGGCGGGCACAAGGGCTCGGCGCTGTCGATGATGGTTGAGTTGCTGGCCGCGGCCCTGACCGGCGGCAACTTCTCGTTTGAGTTCAACTGGGCCGATCACCCTGGCGCCCGCACGCCGTGGACCGGCCAGTTGTTGATCCTGATCGACCCGAGCAAAACCGCCGGGCAAAACTTCGCCGAGCGCAGCCAGGAACTGGTGCGGCAGATGCACGCGGTGGGGTTGCGGCGGTTGCCGGGGGATCGACGTCATCGCACGCGGGCGAAGTCGTTGGCGGCAGGCATTGAAGTGGACGCGCAGGCGTTGAATCAACTACGTGAGTGGGCCGTCTGAAAACCCGCGTAGCCGCTACCTCGCCAGGGTTCGGCAGTGGCTACGCAAGGCCTACAGTATTAGTTGCGACGACCGAGCAGCAGGCCGACCACCAGGCCAAAGCCTGCCGAGATCGCCACGGTCTGCCACGGGTGACCGCCGATGTAGGTTTCGGTGGCATCCACCACCGGCTTGCTGCGCTCGCGCACATTGGACACCGAATCGAGCGCTTGCTTGAGCTTGATAGCGACCTGCTCGCGCAGCGTTTCACCTTCTTCGCCGACCAGGGAAGCACTGTTTTTGAGCAGTTTGTCCGACTCTTCGATCAGTGCAGTCAGTTCGCTGAACGCTTGATCCTTGATTTGATCTTCGACGACTTGGGCGGCAGATTTACGGGCCATTGTGTGACTCCTTGCAGGTAAATGTGACAGTGAACAATGGAGTGTCGGGCGGCGGCAAAAGTTGCAGTTTTTTGCCGGCCGGCGTGGGTATGCGAAATCCGAATCAGGAAACTTAGACCTACAGTGTAAGATGTCACCTATTTGTGCAGCAGGAAATTCAACATGAGCTTCAATCTCGCCAACAAGACCCTCGCCGAACGCGCCGAGCTGGAAGATGAAAAGTCCCGTCTCTACGACCTGTGGCAAAGCAACCTGGGCAAGGCCAAGGGCGAAGCCGCGCGCCTGTTCGGCGAGCGCGCCAAACGCAAGGGCAAGTGGGCCGAATGGGTTCGCGCGGAACTCGACGGCATGTCGCCGCCGGAGTTCTCCAACATGGTGCGCAGCGAAGTCAACAAGCTGATGGCGGCGGCGAAGTAAAGCTGGCGACAATCGCCTCGCGCACTTTCAGCAACATCGGATCAAGCTGAGCCTGAGTGCGCCAGCCCAGTTCCACCGGGTAGCGCGGCAGCGCCAGCGGGCACGGCAGAACCTGCAAGCCAGTCATACCAGCGATGGCTTCGGCGGCGTGCCCGGGAATGGTCGCCACCGCCTGGCTGCCCTTGAGCAGAAACGGCAACGCGGCGAAGTGGCTGGTGGAGGCACACACCTGGCGGCTCAGCCCTTGTGCCGCCAGCCCTTCATCGGTGATCCCGATAAACCCGCCGGATGACACCAGCACATGCTCGCGGCTAACGAACGCGTGCAGGTCGATGCATTGCTGGCCTGGCGCCAGACTGTGCGGGTCGACCAGGCAGCGGTAATCACCTTCTCCCAGCACCTGCCGGCTTAGGCGGCGTTCGGCAAAGCCGCCGGCGGTAATCGCCAGGTCGAGGCTGCGGTCGAGCAGGGCGGCGGCGACGATCTGGCTGTGGGTCTGACGGAAAATCACACGCAATTTCGGCAATCGCTGGGCAATTTCCGCCATCAGGCGGCGGCCGTAGGCAATCTCGAAGTCGTCGGATAAACCCAGCACCACGGAGCGTCCCTGATACTGCTGGGTGTCCGGGTGGGTCATTGCCAGGCTCTGTCGGCAGCGGTCCAACGCCTCACTGATCACCGGCTTCAACTGGTTGGCCCGCAAGGTCGGCGCCAGGCCACGGCCGGTTCGCACGAACAGTTGGTCGCCATACACCTCGCGCAAACGCCGCAGGCCCGCGCTGATTGCCGATTGGGTGACGCCCAGGCGCAACGCTGCGCGGCTGGCGCTGGATTCGTCGTGCAGGGCTTCGAAGGTTTTCAGCAGGTTGAGGTCGACTTGGGTGATATTTATCTGGCTCATATCATTCAGCACTGAGGTGGGCTTTATTCATGATCCGGGCTGGCTGGAGAATGGGCAACCCCTCATTGTTCGGAGTGATCCTGATGCCTGTTTCTATTGTGGCCGCCTTGCAAATCGGTTCCTTGCCCGGCGGCAAGGCTGACACCCTGGCGCAAATCCTGGCCTATGAAGAGCCGATCCTGCGCAGTGGCGCGCAATTGGTGGTGATGCCCGAGGCGCTGCTGGGCGGTTATCCCAAAGGCGAAGGCTTCGGCACGCAACTCGGTTATCGCCTGCCCGAAGGTCGCGAAGCCTTTGCGCGATATTTTGCCAACGCCATCGACGTGCCCGGCGCCGAAACCGAAGCGTTGGCCGGTTTGTCGGCGCGCACCGGTGCCAGCCTGGTCCTGGGCGTGATCGAGCGCAGCGCCAGCACCTTGTATTGCACCATGCTGTACTTCGAGCCGGCGCACGGCCTGGTGGCCAAGCACCGCAAGCTGATGCCCACCGGCACCGAGCGGCTGATCTGGGGCAAGGGCGATGGGTCCACACTGCCGGTGATCGACGCGGCGGTCGGGCGCATCGGCGGCGCGGTGTGCTGGGAAAACATGATGCCCCTGCTGCGAACGGCGATGTACGCCAAGGGCGTGCAGGTGTGGTGTGCGCCCACGGTGGATGAGCGCGAGATGTGGCAGGTGAGCATGCGCCACATTGCCCACGAGAGCCGCTGTTTTGTGGTCAGTGCGTGCCAGGTGCAGGCATCGCCCGCGGCGCTGGGCGTTGAGGTTGCCAACTGGCCTTCAGATCGTCCGTTGATTGCAGGCGGCAGTGTGATTGTCGGCCCCATGGGCGACATCCTGGCTGGGCCGCTGCTGGGTGAGGCCGGGCTCTTGAGCGCGCAGATCAATACCGACGATCTGGTGCGCGCACGGTATGACTATGACGTGGTGGGGCATTACGCCCGGCCGGATGTTTTCGAGCTGGTGGTCGATGAGCGGGCCAAGCCGGGCGTGCGCTACATCACGGACTGAGTGCGGTAAAACCGGTGGGAGTCAGCCTACTCCCACCGGTTGATATCTATCGCTTGAAAGAGCGGCGATCCAGCCACTCTTCACGGGTCATTTCCCAGATGTCCCGTGGAAAAATGCCCTCGACAAACTCACCTTCGTCGGCGCGCTTTGCAGGCGGATCGCCCAATGCCATTCCTCGCCCCGGGCCATGGCGGGCAACGCGATGTGTTCCAGGTAGTGACGCGCGCCGTCAGCCGGGTAGGGCCACGGCACCAGGGTATTGAGATAACGCACCACTTCCCAATGGGGGAACTGTTGCTGGATGCCCTCGGCATCGTCGAGCGTCAGCGGGCGCAGAATCAGGCGTTGGGTGACCAAGGTCGGTTGCATGGGGGGTTACCAAGTGGCGGTATTCGGCAGGTCCAGTGTTCCACGATCGACAAACCGCATGGTGCCGAACAGCCCACCGGCCAATTTGCCGCGCAATACGTAGGGCAGGTTGTTCAAACTCTGGGTCTGGCTCAGGCCGAGGGTTTGCCGCAACACGGAAAACGCTGAAACGCTGACCGGCACCATCAGAACCGTCTCGGAAAAGCGTGGGATGCTTCCGCGCTGATCACTCACCCCCGACGCCAGCGGCCGGCCATTGACCTCCAGGTCCAGGGCCACGCCGTTGTAGTCGATCGCCGTTTCATTGGGGTTCTGCACCCGCAGCTTCACGGCGAAGCGCACTTCCAGGTCCTGGCTTTGCAGCGGCTCGATGCCCACCACGTTGATAGTGACCGGGTCGCGATTGGGGAACAGGGCGCAAGCGCTCAAGGTCAGCAGCAGTATCGATAGAACCATGAGCTTGCGCATACGAAGGTGCTCCTAGTGCGTGACGTCCGGGTCTTGCATCACTTTGAGGGTTGAGGACTCCGGATCAAATTCATCTTCTTCCAGTTCTAAGAACTCTTCCGGCAGGAAAATGTTCAGCAGGATTGCACAGAACGCGCCTACGGTGATCGGCGATTCGAAGATGTTGTGCAGCGCCTTGGGCAGGTCGCGCAACACTTCCGGCACGGCGGCGACACCCAGGCCCATGCCCAGGGAGATCGCCACGATCAGCATATTGCGGCGGTGCAGGCCGGCTTCGGCGAGGATCTTGATCCCCGCCACGGCGACGGTGCCGAACATGATCAGCGTCGCGCCGCCCAATACCGGCTTGGGCATCAGTTGCAGCACCGCGCCGATCATCGGGAACAGCCCCAGCAGCACCAGCAGGCCGGCAATGAAGTACGCCACATAACGGCTGGCTACGCCGGTGAGTTGGATCACGCCGTTGTTCTGGGCGAACGTCACCATCGGCAGGCTGTTGAAGGTCGCGGCCATCGCCGAGTTGAGGCCGTCCGCCAGCAGGCCGGACTTGATGCGCTTGATGTACAGCGGGCCCTTGACCGGCTGTTGGGAAATCATCGAGTTGGCCGTCAGATCACCGGCGGCCTCCAGGGGCGAAATCAGGAAGATCACCGCCACCGGGATAAACGCCACCCAGTCGAACGAGAAGCCGTACTTGAACGGCACCGGCACGCTGATCAACGGCACCTGGGGCAAGGCCGCCATATCCACACGGCCCAGCCACCAGGCCACGATGAAGCCCAGGGTCAGGCCGATCACGATCGAACCCAGGCGCAGGAACGGGTTGTTGAAGCGGTTGAGTACCACGATGGTGAGCAGCACCAGCGCGGCCAGCCCCATATTGCTCGCGGCGCCGAGGTTGTCGGCGCCGAAGCCACCGGCCATGTCGGTGACCGCCACCTTGATCAGCGACAGGCCCATCAGGGTGATGATGGTGCCGGTCACCACCGGGGTGATCAGCTTGCGCAACTTGCCGATGAACTGGCTGAGCACGACTTCGATAAACGCCGCGAAAAAACAGATGCCGAAGATCGTCGAGAGAATCTCATCGGTGCCGCCACCCCGGGCCTTGACCATGAACCCGGCACTGAGAATCACGCTGATAAACGAAAAACTGGTGCCCTGCAGGCACAACAACCCCGAACCGATCGGGCCGAACGTGCGCGCCTGCACAAAAGTGCCGAGCCCCGACACGAACAAGGCCATGCTCACCAGGTACGGCACCTCGCTTTCCAGGCCCAGCACGCCGCCGACGATCAGCGTAGGGGTGATGATGCCGACAAAACTCGCCAACACATGCTGCAAGGCGGCAAACATTGCGGCAGAGAAGTGCGGACGGTCTTCCAGGCCATAGATCAGGTCGGATTTATAGCGCGGGCGCGGGGCTTGAGCGTCAGACAAAGTGCGGGCTCTGGACAGAAAATGGAGGCGCAGAATGCCAGAAACCGCTGATCGTCAGAAGTGTAAAAAAATATTTATGGAGGCCCTGCGAAAACCGCTGGGCCTGCCGATATCTTTCATAGGCCCACCCAACAATGACAACAAGTGGTGACCAAGGTCAGAGCAGCGTGTTGACGCCAGCTGATCAATCCGCTGCAGGGATGCGCGCAGACACTCCTTCTTGAGAATACCTCTATGTCTCTTCGTCATCTGAATATTGCCCCTCGAGCGTCTCTCGGTTTCGCATTCATTGCGTTGTTGGTGGTTGTATTGGGAGTGTTTGCAGTCAACCGCATGACGCTGATCCGTCAGGCGTCGGTGGATATGAGCAGCAACCAACTGCCCAGCGTGGCCTACTTGGGCAGCCTCACGGAAAACGTGTTGCGCATGCGTATCTTGTCGTTTCGCGTGCTGGTCAACCGTGAACCGGCCGCGTTGCAAGAGGCGCAAACGCGCATCGCCGCGCTGATCGACAAGGTCAGAGCCGCCCAGGCCGGTTACTCAGCGTTACCTTCCGTGCCTGAGGAAGCGGCCCTGTACAAGACGTTTGTCGGCACCTTGGACAACTACCTGACGGCCCAGGCCGAAATGCTGGCCCTGTCCCAGCAAAACAAGGTCGATGAGATGCGCGCCTTGATCAATACCCGGATCAAGAACGGCACCGATCAGATGGGCGAGCAGTTGAACAAGCTGATCGCCCTCAACTCCGCTGGCGCCAAGCAGGCCAACGAGCAGGCCGGACGCAGCTATGACAGCGCGATCAGCGGGATCGTCGTGGTGGCCGTGGCCGCCGCCTTGCTCACGGTACTGTTGGCCTGGTTGCTGACCCGCAGCATCGTCACGCCGCTGCGCAAAGCCGTGGAAGTGGCGCAAACCATTGCCGGCGGCGACTTGAGCAAAGTCATTGAAGACGATGGCAAGGATGAACCGGCGCGCTTGATCAGTGCGTTGTCGGCCATGCAAACCAACTTGCGCCAGACCATCCAGCACATCGCCGGTTCGGCCACGCAATTGGCCTCGGCGGCGGAAGAGTTGAGCGCCGTCACCGAAGAAGCCTCCAAAGGCTTGCAGCAACAAAACAACGAAATCGACCAGGCCGCCACGGCCGTCAATGAGATGACCGCTGCCGTGGAAGAGGTGGCGCGGAACGCCGTGTCCACCTCCGAAGCCTCCACGCAGTCCAACCAGGCGGCACGGGAAGGCCGCGACCGGGTGGTTGAGACCGTCGGCGCGATCCAGACCATGACCCAGGATGTGCAAAACACCTCGTTGCTGATCGAAGGTCTGGCCACTCAGGGGCGCGACATCGGTAAGGTCCTCGACGTGATCCGGGCGATTGCCGAGCAGACCAACCTGCTGGCGCTCAACGCGGCGATCGAAGCCGCCCGTGCCGGTGAAGCCGGGCGCGGCTTCGCGGTGGTGGCCGACGAGGTGCGGGCCCTGGCCCATCGCACCGCGCAGTCGACCCAGGAAATCGAGAAAATGGTCGCCGGTATCCAGAACGGCACCGGTGAAGCCGTGCAATCCATGCAACAGAGCAACCAGCGCACCCATAACACCCTGGAAATGGCCCGCGCGGCCGGCGTGGCTCTGGAGCAGATCACTCAGTCGATCAGCCTGATCAACGAGCGCAACCTGGTGATCGCCAGCGCCTCGGAAGAACAGGCCCAGGTGTCCCGTGAAGTAGACCGCAACCTGGTCAACATCCGTGACCTGGCGACCCAGTCGGCGGCGGGCGCCAACCAGACCAGCGCGGCCAGCCATGAGCTGTCGCGCCTGGCGGTGGATTTGAATGCGATGGTGGCCAGGTTCGTTATCTGAGCCACTTTGCAGTGCAATCCCAATGTGGGAGGGGGCTTGCCCCCGATAGCAATGGGTCAGTCAACTCATCTACTGACTGATCCAGCGCCATCGGGAGCAAGCTCCCTCCCACATTTGCTCTGTGTGGTGTCAGAAGCTATTGCATCCAGGCGCCTGGATTCACCAGGTTTTTCGGCTTCTGACCGGCGAGCGCCGCGAGCAGATTATCCACCGCGCACTCGGCCATCGCTTCCCGCGTCTCATGGGTCGCCGAGCCGATATGCGGCGTGGCCACCACATTGTTCAAGCGCAGCAACGGCGAGTCGTGGGGCAGCGGCTCGCGCTCGAACACATCCAGCCCCGCCGCGCGAATCGTGCGCTGCTGCAAGGCCTCGACCAGCGCGGCTTCATCCACCACCTTGCCGCGGGAGATATTGATAAAGATCGTCTCCGGGCCCATCAGGGCGAATTCTTGCGCGCCGATCAACCGCTCGGTTTCGGCGGTGAGCGGCAGTGTCAGGCAGACGAAGTCCGCTTGTTGCAGCAAGTCGTTCAGGCGGCGGTACTGCGCGCCGAACCGTTCTTCCACCTGTGGCTTGGGCGAGTGACTGTGGTAGAGCACCGGCATGCCGAAGCCGAAATGCCCGCGCTGGGCCAGCGCTTCACCAATGCGGCCCATGCCGATGATGCCCAGGGTCTTGCCATGCACGTCGCTGCCGAAATGCGCCGGGCCGATGTTCTTGTGCCACTGGCCGGCACGCACCATATCGGCCAGTTCGACCACCCGGCGTGCGGTGGCGAGGATCAGCGCGAAGCCGGTGTCGGCGGTGGTTTCGGTCAGCACATCGGGCGTGTTGCTGAGCAGGATGCCGCGCCGGGTCAGGTACTCGATGTCGTAGTTGTCGACGCCGACGGACACGCTGGCCACCGCCTCCAGTTGCGGTGCCAGGTCCAGCAACGCGGCGTCCAGGCGCAGGCTCGCGCCCAGCAACCCCTGGGCGCCGGGGAGGGCGTCGCGCAGTTTGGCCAGGCCGGGCGGGTCGAGCGCGTCGATCAGCGTGACCTCGGCGTGCTCATGCAGCCGGGCCATCAGCGGCGCGGAGAGTTTTTTGTACAGAACGACAGACTTTTTCATCAGGTCTTCACCTTTAATTCGAGGGACTGCAACGGCGCGCGCTCGCGGTCGCTGGCGCCGGGCTTGAGGAAAATCGTCAGCACCACCGAGACCATCAACGCGCCGCTCATCAACAGGTAAGAGGCGCCGGGGGAACCGGTACTGCTATTGAGGTAACCCACCAGGTACGAACCGCCGAACGAACCGAGCGCGCCCATGCTGTTGATCAACGCCATGGCGCCGCCGGCGACGTTGGCCGGCAGGATCTCCGGGACAATCGCGAAAAACGGTCCATAGGGCGCATACATGCACGCGCCGGCAATCACCAGCAGGGTGTAGGACCACCAGAAATGTTCGGCGCCGAGCACGTAGGACGCATAGAAAGCGATAGAGGCGATCAACAACGGCGGCCACACAAACCGCTTACGTTTTTGCAGCTTATCCGAACCCCACGACACCACCAGCATGCCGATCACCGCCGCGAGGTAGGGCAGCGCCGACAACCAGCCGGCCTCGACCATGTCCATCTGCAAGCCGGCCTTGAGGATCGACGGCAGCCACAGCACAAAGCCGTACACGCCGATGCTCCAGCAGAAGAACTGCAGCGCAAGGATGATCACCTTGGGCGAGCGAAACGCTTCGGCGTAGTTCTTCACCGCTTTGATCCCCACCTGTTCGGTGGCGAGGGCGGTTTCCAGCTGGTGCTTTTCGCTGTCGCTCAACCACTGGGCATCCTTGGGCCGCTCATCGGCCAGGCGCCACCAGATAAATGCCCACAGCACCGCCGGCAGGCCTTCGACGATGAACATCCAACGCCAGCTGAAATGCTGCACCAGGTAGCCGGACACCACCGACATCCACAGCATGGTCACCGGGTTGCCGAGGATCAGGAACGTATTGGCCCGCGAGCGTTCGGCACGGGTGAACCAGTGGCACAGGTACACCAGCATCGCCGGCATCACCGCCGCTTCGACCACGCCGAGCATGAAGCGAATGGCGACCAGCATGTAGGCGTTGGACACCACGCCGGTCAGGGTGGCCAGGCCGCCCCAGAGGATCAGGCTGACGAAAATCAACTTCTTCACGCTACGCTTTTGCGCGTAGATCGCGCCCGGCACCTGGAAGAAAAAGTAACCGAGGAAGAACAGTGCGCCGAGCAGGGACGACATGCCGGGTGTGATCATCAGGTCTTCAGCCATGCCGCTGGCGGCGGCGAAACCGTAGTTGGCGCGGTCCAGGTACGCCAGGCTGTAGGTGATAAAGACGATGGGCATGATGTACCACCAACGGCGGGTGGCGAGTTTCAAGGTATCCATGGGGTTGCTCCTGAGCTTGTTGTAGTTGTGGCAACAGGGAGTGGGTCAAGCAACGGATCGGGTCGGCAGCTCCGTGCGTGTGGGTAAGCCTTCCATATCGCCGCGGCTCTGCACGGCACGGCTGCCGATCCAGTTGCCGCGGTGTACCGCCTCGGGGAAGCTGAGGTTTTCCAGCAGGGCGCTGATCATGCCGACGGCAAAGCCATCACCGGCGCCGACGGTGTCGACCACTTTGTCCACGCTCACGGCGGCGACAAAGCCTTGGTCCAGTTGGGTGCGGTAATACGCGCCGTCCGGGCCGAGCTTGATGGCCACGGCTTCGGCGCCCTGGTCCAGGTAAAACGCGGCGATGTCCGCCGGGTCGTCGAAACCGGTAAGCAGGCGACCTTCGCTCAAGCCCGGCAAGACCCAATCGGCCAAGCCTGCGAGGGCGTTGATCTCGCGGATCATCTGCTGCTGGCTGGGCCACAGCGCCGGGCGCAGGTTCGGGTCGAACGACACGCTGCGCCCGGCCTTGCGCATTTGCGTCATCAGCTCGCGGGACAACTCGCCGGTGGCCTTGGACAAGGCCGGCGGGATGCCGGTGGCGTGCAGGTGGCGCGCCTGCAGCAGCGCCGGGCTGATGGCTGCGATGGATAAGTGACTGGCCGCCGAGCCCTTGCGGAAGTACTCGACCTGGGGATCATCGCCGGCTTCTTCGCGGGACTTGAGCTGAAAACCGGTGGGGTGCAGCGGGTCGACCGCCACGTGCCGGCAATCCAGGCCTTGTTGCTTGAGCGTGTCGAGCACAAAGCGGCCCAGGGAGTCGTTGCCCACCCGGCTCAGCCAGGCGACGTTGAAGCCCAGGCGCGACAGGCCGATGGCGACATTGCTGTCGGCCCCGGCGATGCGTTTGTGGAAGTGGCCCACCTGGGCCAGGTCGCCGCTCTGTTCGGCGACAAACATCGCCATGGTTTCGCCGAACGACAGGATATCGATCTCAGACATGGGCGTACTCCGCACGGGGTTGGCCAAGCAGGGCGAGGGTGGCGACCTGCTGGGCGGTGACTTCGACCAGGTCATCGCCTTGCAGCGGGAATTCCACCGCCCGGGTAATACCTTGAGTCATGTGGCCCAGCAGTTGTTCCCACAGATGCAGGTCGGTGGCGCCGGGCGGCAGTGCCACCAGCTTGCCGTCCGCGCGACGCGCCACGGCCTTGCAGTGCAGGTAGTCGACATGCCGGCCGAGCAGGCGCGCGGCGGTGAGCGCGGACTGGTCCTGCCAGTGCCAGTTACCGATATCGAACGTCATCTTCACCGGCAGGCCAAGGCGCTCGACTTCGCTGAAGAAACGTTGCAGCGGTTCGATGCGGCCGCCATGCAGGGTCTGGTCGTTTTCCACCAGCAACTTGACCGGGTGGCGGTTGAGCAGGGCGTGCAGGCTGTGCAGGTCGTTGGTGTCGGTGAAGTAGCCGAGGGAGACTTTCAGCCAGCGCGCACCAAAGGCCTGGGCGCGATCAAGGGTGGCGGCGAGCTCGGCATTCGGCTGGGCGCGGCCGGCGACCCACAGTTCCAGCGGCGAAGAGAACACGCACTCCAGGCCTTGTTCGGCCGCCGCCCGGGCCAGTTGTGCGGGTTGTTCAATGGTCAGCAGCTCTTCGCGCCACTCGATGCGCCGGGCACCGGCCGCCGCCAGCAGGGCGACGAAACTCAATTGGCCCTGCTGGCGGACGAGGTCGGCGCCGTAGCTGGAAAGGCTGATGGAGACGGGGTATTCATGCATGATTGTGTACCTCTGAAACCGGTTTCATTTTTATGCGCAACCTATTGAATTGACGCCCGCGAGGGCTCGACAGCGGCTACGAGGTGGGTTGGGTGGAACCGCGAACGATCAGTTCGGGCAGGAAATCCAGGGTGCGGGCCGGCGCCGTATCGCCGCGCAGGCGCTTGAGCAGGCAGTCGAAGGCACTGGCGCCAATCGCCTGCGTCGGTTGGGCGAGGGCGGTGATGCCGGTGCCCACCAGCGGGTACCAGTCCAGGTCATCCAGGGCGATCAGGCCGACGTCCGCGAACAGGTCGCACTCCAGCGCCTTGAGCGCGCGGGTGCAAGCGAGGGCGGCGATGCCGTTGGCGCAGAACACGGCTTTGGCGCCGGGCTTGGCCAGAAAGGCGCGCAGGCGCTTTTCCAGCGCGCCGTCCAGTTCCAGCACCGTGCCGCTCAACGCCGGGCGGCGGGCAATCTCGGCGGTGAAACTGTCAAGGCGCTCCAGGCGCGAACTGGTGCCATCGGTGGCCTCGCTGACCAGCACTATCTCGCGGTAGCCCTGTTGCTCAAGGTGTTCCAGCGCCATGCGTACCGCGGCCGGGTTATCCAAACCCACCAGGTCGCTGCGCAACGGTGCGACCTTGCGGTCCACCAGCACCAGGGGCATTTCCCGTTGCAGTTCCAGCAGTTGTTCGAGGTGGTGGCCGAGGGTGTTCACGATCAGCCCTTCGATGTTGTACGAGCGCAGCGCCGCCAGGTGCTGGCGTTCCTGCTCGTCATCGCGGTCGGTGTTGCACACCACCAGGCTGTAGCCGTGCTGGCGGCAGGCAGTTTCGACACCGTGCATCACGGCGATGGAATAGGGGTTGCGGATATCGGCCACCAGCATACCGATCAGGCGCGTGCGCCCGCGTTTCAAGCCACGGGCCATCTGGTTGGGGCGGTAGCCGAGTTCGGCGATGGCGTGCTCGATGCGCAGGGCGATGGCATCGGAGAGCAGGGCGCGATCGTCGCCGATGAAGCGCGACACGCTGGCTTTGGACACGCCGGCGCGCTGGGCGACGTCGAGCATGGTCACGCGGCTGCGCTGGGCGGCAGAGAAACTGTTCACGGTCATCGACCTTCTATTTTTATTGGAATGACTGAAACCGGTTTCAGGAAACCACTAAAGTACGAAAGCCGTCAAGAAGTTGTAGGACAAAGCCAGATAGCCGGTGTGTTCAGGCCAGCACACTTAACCAAGCCGCCGCCAACAGCAGCACGGCCATACCGCGGTTGAAACGCTGCATGGCGCTGGTCGAACGCAACACCCGTGCGGACCCGGCACCCAACAGCGCCCAGGTGCCCAGGCAGGGGATCGATATCAGGAAAAACGCCAGGGAGAGGTACACCACCTGGCTTTGGCGCTCCGCACCATTGCCGGTAAAAACGCTGACTACGGCCAGTGCCATCATCCAGCTTTTCGGGTTGATCAATTGCAGGCTGGCGGCGCCGATCGGGCTCAGGGGTTTTTGGCGTGTATCCGCTTCGATGGTCCGGGTGGGGGCGCTGAAAATCTGCCAGGCCAGGTAATTCAGCCAGGCAATGCCGATCCATTGCATGGCGGTTTGTACCTTGGGTAGCTGCACCAAGGATCGGCCAAACCCCGAGCCCACCACCAGCACGAGCAGCGCCGCGCCGGCGCAGGCGCCCAGGATGATTGGCAGCGTGGCCCTGAAACCGAAACGGGCGCTGTTGCTCAGTACCAGGATATTGGTCGGGCCGGGGGTAATTGAGGCGACGAAGGCAAACAGCATGAAAGGCAACAGCGTGGACAGCATGGGGGACGACTCCGATAGACCCATTGATGGCGTCGATCTTCACAAGCCCGCGTATCACCTGTCTGGAAGATTTGAGCAGCGCTTGCGGTAGGCGGCGGGCGTCAGGCCATAGGCGCGCACGAACCAGCGGCCCAGGTGGCTCTGGTCGGCAAAGCCCAGGGCGATCGCCACATCGGCCGGTTGTTCACCCTTGGCCAGCAAGTGCCGCGCGCGGGCCAGGCGCAGTTGCACCAGATAAGCATGGGGCGGCAGGCCAAACGCGCTCCTGAACGCCCGGGTCAGGCGGAAGCGGTCGACGCCGCAGGCCAGCGCCAGCGCGTCCATGCCTACATCGTGATGCAGGTGGGCATGCAGGTATTCCCGAGCTTTGTGGGCGACCAGCGGCAGGCGTGGGTCGTCACGGTAACGGCTGCGCCAGTGGAGCTGGCCGGTGAGGCGTTCGAGCAACTGGTCCATGGCCCGTTGTCGCACGATGCGCAATTCGCCACTGTGCAGGGTGCGAAAGGCTTGGCTGGTGGCGAGGGCCAGGCGTGGGTCGTTGGTCAAGGTCGCGGCAAAACTCAGCTGGCTGTTGACGGGAGCCTCTTCGAAGACCGCGCTCACTTCCCGCGTCAACCACTGCGGGTCGAGGTAGAGCATGTGGTAGGTAAAACCGTCGGCCGTGGGCGCGTCGCCGTCATGCAACTCGCCGGGTTCCACCAGGAACACCTGGCCGGGCACGCTGTTGTGGCGCGTGCGGCGGCAGTTGAATTGCTGCACGCCTTGTTCGGTCACGCCGATCAGGTAGCTGTCGTGCCAATGGGGATCGTAGGCATGGCCTTCGAAATGCGCGCGCAGGGTTTCGATGCCGGTGTCGGCGTCCTGGGACAGATCGATCCAATTGTGCGCGGCCATCACAACACCGAGGCGGAATAGACGATGCTATCTAGCGCCCATCGAGTCGTGGGCGTCTAGAAGGTTTGTGCGGCGTCAACTGAACAGTCCCGCGGCAATATTGATCGAGAACCCAAGGATCGCTGTGTTGAACAGAAACCCGATCAGCGATTGCCCCAGCACCACCTTGCGCATGGTGCGGGTGGCAACGCCCACGTCTGCTGTTTGCACGGCGACGCCGATGGTGAAGGAAAAGTACAGAAAGTCCCAATAGTTGGGGGTCAACAACCCCTCGGCAAAGCGCAGCGCCGGCTCTTTGCCGGCCCAGGTGTAATAGAGCCGGGCGTAGTGAACGCTGAAGATCACCCCGATCAACAACCATGAGCCGATGACCGTCAGGCCGGTAAAACCGTAGTGCAACAGCCGCTCGGCGGTGCTCAGGTCCTTGCTGCCGACCAGTTCGAAGGTGATGGTGGCCAGGCTGGCGATGGCTGCGATGCACACCGTGAACAGCACCAGGCCGGCGTTTTCATCCTCGATCTCGGCGATGCGTTTGACGTCTTCGGCCTTGGCGCGGATGGTCAGCCACAGCATCAGCACCAGGTAGATCCAGACGCCGGCATTCCAGCCGATCAGGATTTTGCTCACGAGTGTATCGGCGGGTACCAGGATGCCAACGGCAAGGCCCAGGACGGCGGCGCAAGAGAGGCGAGGGTGGGTGCGGGCGAGGAAGGGCATGGGTGCTCACAACAAGGGCGGTTGTGAGCACCATAGCGCATTTTTGCGCGGGTTATGGACGCTTGCGCACCAGCTTCATGACGACCACAAAGAACACCGGCACAAACACCACCGCCAGCGTCGCAGTGATCATCCCGCCGATCACCCCCGTACCGATCGCTTGCTGGCTCGCCGAACTGGCGCCGGTGGCAATCGCCAGGGGCACCACGCCGAGGATGAACGCCAGCGAGGTCATGATGATCGGCCGCAAGCGCAGCCGCGCGGCCTTCAAGGTCGCGTCGAGCAAGTCTTCGCCCTGCTCGTACAGGTCCTTGGCGAACTCGATGATCAGGATCGCGTTCTTCGCCGACAGGCCGATGATGGTGATCAGCCCGACCTTGAAGAACACATCGTTGGGCATGCCGCGCAAGGTCACGGCCAACACCGCGCCGAGCACGCCCAGCGGCACCACCAGCAGCACCGACGTCGGGATCGACCAGCTTTCATACAGGGCGGCCAGGCACAGGAACACAATCAGCAGCGACAGGCCCAGCAACAGCGGCGCCTGGGAGCCGGACAGGCGTTCCTGCAACGACAGGCCGGTCCATTCCTGGCCCAGGCCCGCCGGCAGTTGGTTGACCAGGCGCTGGATTTCTTCCATCGCCTCGCCCGTGCTGTGCCCCGGTGCCGCTTCACCGGAAATGGCGATGGCCGGGTAGCCGTTGTAACGGGTCAACTGCGTCGGTCCCTGAGTCCACTTGGCTGCGACGAACGCCGACAGCGGCACCATCTCGCCGGCCTTGTTGCGCACGTTGATCTTCAACAGATCCGCGACCTGGCTGCGTTGGTCGCCTTCGGCCTGCACCACCACGCGCTGCATGCGCCCCTGGTTGGGGAAGTCATTGATGTAGGCCGAACCGATGGCCGACGACAGTACATTGCCCACATCGGCGAAGGACACGCCCAGCGCGTTGGCCTGCTTGCGGTCGACCTGCAACTGCACTTGCGGCGCTTCGGCCAGGGCGCTTTCACGCACGTTGGCCAGGATCGGGCTTTTTCCCGCAGCGTCCAGCAGTTCGGTACGCGCCGCCATCAACGCCGCGTGGCCGACGCCGCCACGGTCCTGCAGGCGGAACTCGAAACCGCTGCTGGTGCCGAGGCCGTCCACCGGTGGAGGCAGGATCGCATAGGCAATCGCGTCCTTCAGTTCAGTGAACGCCATGTTGGCGCGGTCGGCAATCGCGGCGGCCGAATCGTCGCTGCTGCGTTGCGACCAATCCTTGAGCGTGGTGAACGCCAGCGCCGCGTTCTGCCCGGAGCCGGAGAAACTGAAGCCCATGATCATGGTGGTGTCGCCAACCCCGGGCTCTTCGGCGTTGTGCGCTTCGATCTGTTCGGCCACCTGCACCGTGCGGTTCTTGCTCGCGCCCGGCGGCAACTGGATATCGATGATGGTGTAACCCTGGTCTTCCACCGGCAGGAACGAGGAGGGCAGGCGACTGAACATCAGCCCCAGGCCCACCAGCAGCACCAGGTAGATCAACAGGTAACGGCCGCTGCGCTTGAGGGCATACGCCACCCAGCCTTCGTAGCGGTCGGTGAGCCGTTCGAAACGCCGGTTGAACCAGCCGAAGAACCCGCCCTTGGCGTGGTGCTCATCCTTGGCGATCGGCTTGAGCAGGGTCGCGCAAAGTGCCGGGGTCAAGGTCAGGGCGAGGAACGCCGAGAACAGGATCGAGGTGGCCATCGACAGCGAAAACTGCTGGTAGATCACCCCCACCGAGCCTGGCATGAATGCCATCGGCAGAAACACCGCCACCAACACCAACGTAATGCCGATGATGGCCCCGGTGATCTGGCCCATGGCCTTGCGCGTGGCCTCTTTGGGCGACAGGCCCTCGCTGACCATGATCCGCTCGACGTTCTCCACCACCACGATCGCATCGTCCACCAGGATACCGATGGCCAGCACCATGCCGAACATGGTCAGCACGTTGATCGAGAACCCGAGCAACAGCATGGTGGCGAAGGTGCCCATCAACGCAATCGGCACCACCAGGGTCGGGATCAGCGTGTAGCGCACGTTCTGCAGGAACAGGAACATCACCGCGAACACCAGCGCCATCGCTTCGAGCAGGGTGTAGACCACCTTGGTGATCGAGACTTTGACGAACGGCGAGGTGTCATACGGGATCTTGTATTCGACATTGGCCGGGAAGTAGCGCGACAGCTCATCCATCTTCGCCCGCACCCGGTTCGCGGTGCTCAGCGCATTGGCGCCCGGCGACAGTTGCACACTGACGGCGGTGGACGGCTTGCCGTTCAGGCGTGTGGAAAACTGGTATTCCTGGCTGCCGACTTCCACCCGCGCCACATCGCCGATACGCACGGTGGAACCGTCGGGGTTGGCCTTGAGCACGATGTCGGCGAACTCGGCCGGCGTGGACAACTGGCCCTTGACCAGGATTGCCGCGGTGATTTCCTGGGTCTTGGTGCCCGGCAAGTCGCCGATGCTGCCGGCGGAAACCTGGGCGTTCTGCGCGCTGATCGCGGCATTCACGTCGGCCGGGGTCAGGTTGAAACCGATCAGCTTCTGCGGGTCGATCCACACCCGCATGGCCCGCTCGGCGCCATACAGCTGGGCCTTGCCCACCCCGTCGAGGCGCTTGAGTTCGTTCATCACGTTGCGCGCCAGGTAGTCGCTGAGCGCCACGTCATCGAGCTTGCCGTCGCTGGAGGTGAGGGTCACCAGCAGCAGGAAGCCGGCGGAGACTTTCTCCACCTGTAAACCCTGCTGGGTCACCGCCTGGGGCAAGCGCGATTCCACGGCCTTGAGGCGGTTCTGCACATCGACCTGGGCCATCTCCGGGTTGGTGCCCGGCTGGAAAGTCGCGGTGATGGTGGCCGAGCCGAGGCTGCTCTGGGATTCGAAATACAGCAGGTGATCGGCGCCATTGAGCTCTTGCTCGATCAGGCTGACCACGCTTTCATCCAGGGTCTGCGCCGAAGCGCCGGGGTACACCGCGTGGATTTCGACTTTCGGCGGTGCGACGTTGGGGTACTGGGCCACCGGCAACTGCGGGATGGCGAGCGCGCCGGCCAGCAGGATAAACAGGGCGACCACCCAGGCGAAGATCGGGCGGTCAATAAAGAACTGCGGCATGGTCAAAGATCCTTATTGGCCGGAAGCCTGGGCGGGCGGTGGCGGGCTGTCATCCACTTGAACTTTTTCACCGGGACGCGCGTGTTGCACGCCCTCGACGACGATGCGGTCACCGGCCTTGAGCCCGGCGCTGACGACCCAGCGGTCATCGATCACCGCGCCCAATTCCACCGGTTGCAAACTCACGGTTTGTTCGGCGTCCAACAACAGCACCATCGGGATGCCGGCGCTGTCGCGGGTGATCGCGCGTTGCGGCACGCTGATGCCTTGGCGGTCGACCGCCTGTTCCAGGCGCACGCGCACGAAACTGCCGGGCAGCAGGTCGAGGTCCGGGTTGGGGAACTCGCTGCGCAGGATGATCTGCCCGGTGCCGGGGTCGACGCTGATCTCGGCGAAGAGCAATTTGCCCGGCAGCGGATACAGGCTGCCGTCGTCCTGGATCAGCGTGGCCTTGGCCTGGTCCTGGCCGACCTGTTTCAGGCTGCCGGCGCGGAAGGCGCGGCGCAGCTCGTTCAACTCACGGGTGGACTGGGTCAGGTCGGCGTGGATCGGGTCCAATTGCTGGATGATCGCCAGCGGCGTGGCCTCGTTCTGGCCGACCAGCGCGCCTTCGGTCACCAGCGCACGCCCGATGCGCCCGGAAATCGGCGCGGTGACGGTGGCGTAGCCCAGGTTCAGTTTGGCCCGTTCGACGGCGGCCTTGTTCGCGGCGACCTCGGCGTTGGTCTGGCGCAGGGCGGCGCGGGCGTTGTCGTAGTCCTGGCCGCTGATGGCGTTGCCTTCGACCAACTGGCTGTAGCGCTGTTCTTGCAGGCGCGCCTGGAACGCATTGGCCTCGGCCTTGCTCAGGTTGGCCTGAGCGCTGTCCAGATCGGCCTTGAACGGGGCTGGGTCGATGCGAAACAGCACGTCGCCCTGTTTCACGTCGTGGCCTTCCTTGAACACCCGCTGCATCACCACCCCGGCGACCCGCGCGCGCACTTCGGCAATGCGCGGCGCGGCAATGCGCCCGCTCAGTTCACTGCTGATGGACAGGGGTTTGGCCTCGAGGGTTTCGATGCGGACGGTGGCCAGGGGCATTTCCGGTGCTTCGGCGGACGACTCGTCACACGCACTCAGGGCGAGTGTCAGTGCCAGCAAGCAAAACGGCGCAAACAGATTCTTCGACATGCTCTTATCCCAATATTGACTGGTGCATCCTAATGTCGCCGGCACTGCGCTGCTGTGAAGCTGTGTAGGTCGTCTGTGAAGAAATGTAAGGTGCAGCCCACGTTCGGCCGCGGGCGTATATCCTTGCACAACCTTGCAAACACTGAAGATCAAATGTGGCAGGGCGCAAGTCCCCTCCCACATGGGATTTGTGTAAGACCCATAACTGCATTATTTGGAAACACCATGCCCAACATCCTCCTGGTCGAAGACGACGCCGCGCTCTCCGAGCTGATTGCCAGCTACCTGGAGCGCAATGGCTACCACGTCAGCGTGCTCAGCCGGGGCGACCATGTTCGCGAACGCGCGCGGCTCAACCCGCCAGACCTGGTGATCCTCGACCTGATGCTGCCCGGCCTCGACGGCCTGCAGGTGTGCCGTTTGCTGCGCGCCGATTCGGCGGGCCTGCCGATCCTGATGCTGACCGCCCGCGATGACAGCCACGACCAGGTGCTGGGCCTGGAAATGGGCGCCGACGACTACGTCACCAAACCCTGCGAGCCCCGCGTGCTGCTGGCCCGGGTCCGCACGCTGTTGCGCCGCAGCAGCTTGTCCGAACCGCAGGTGGCCAACGACCAGATCGTCATCGGCAACCTGTGCATCGACCTGTCGGAACGCACCGCGACCTGGCGCGAACAGGCGGTGGAGTTGTCCAGCGGCGAATACAACCTGCTGGTGGTGCTGGCGCGGCATGCCGGTGAAGTGCTCAGCCGCGACCAGATCCTGCAACGCCTGCGCGGGATCGAGTTCAACGGCACCGACCGCTCGGTGGACGTGGCCATCTCCAAGCTGCGCCGCAAGTTCGACGACCACGCCGGGGAAGCGCGCAAGATCAAGACGGTGTGGGGCAAAGGCTACCTGTTCAGCCGATCAGAGTGGGAATGCTGAGTCATGTTTCGTGTGCTGCTGCGTCTCTATCTGATCACGATCGTCACCTACAGCGCGGCGATCTTCCTGATTCCCAAGCTGGTGATCCAGGTGTTCGAGCACCGCTACGTGGACTACAACGTCGAACAGTCCCGCGGCCTGCAGAAACTCATCGTCAAGCAATACCAGCGGGCGCCGGTGGAGCGCTGGTCCCAGGTCACCGAACAACTGGGCCGTGACTTCGCGCCGCTCAAGGTTGAACTGCTGTTGCACCAGGACGCGCGCTACACCCCCGAAGAAGAGCAACTGCTGGCCCAAGGCAAGCCGGTGATCCGCCTGGGCGAGTGGGGGTGGATGGCCGAGGTCAGCTCACCGATCAACCCGCAGTTTGCGGTCAAGCTGACGATCCCGCCGGACTCGCTGGACATGAACCTGCTGTACTGGTCGATGAACGTACTGATCGGTGCCGCGCTGCTCGCCTGCCTGCTGGTATGGCTGCGCCCGCACTGGCGCGACCTGGAGCGCCTGAAAAGCACTGCCACGCAGTTGGGCAAGGGGAATTTTGGCGAACGCACGCGCATTCCGCCAAGTTCCAATATCGGCAGCCTGGCGACGGTGTTCGACACCATGGCCGACGATATCGAACACCTGTTGAACCAGCAGCGTGACTTGCTCAACGCGGTCTCCCACGAACTGCGCACCCCCCTGACACGCCTGGACTTCGGCCTGGCCCTGGCGTTGTCCGAAGATCTGCCTCAGGCCAGCCGCGAGCGCCTGCAAAGCTTGGTGGCGCATATCCGTGAGCTGGATGAGCTGGTGCTGGAGTTGCTCTCCTATAGCCGCCTGCAAAACCCTGCGCAGCTGCCGGAGCGGGTCGAGGTGGTGCTCGACGAGTTTGTCGACAGCGTGCTGGGCAGCGTCGACGACGAACTGGAGCACCCCGAGATTGTGATCGACGTGGCGCTCGACTGCAGCGTCGAGCGCTTCAGCCTCGACCCGCGCCTGACCGCCCGCGCCCTGCAAAACCTGCTGCGCAATGCCACGCGCTACTGCGACAAACGCATCCAGGTGGGGGTCAAGGTATGTCCCACGGGCTGCGAAATCTGCGTGGACGATGATGGCATCGGTATTCCGCCGGACCAGCGCGAACGTATCTTCGAGCCGTTCTATCGCCTGGACCGCAGCCGCGACCGCTCCACCGGCGGGTTTGGCCTGGGCCTGGCGATCAGCCGACGCGCCCTCGAAGCCCAGGGCGGCACCCTGACCGCGCAGGCTTCACCGCTCGGCGGTGCGCGGTTTCGTGTGTGGTTGCCGAGTGTGACGGATTAGAAAAACCGGGTGGGAAGGCGCACACTGTGTCCCCGCTTTACCCGAGGAGAGATTGGCAATGACCGGTGTTCACACGTCTGCGCAACAGGGTTTTTCGACCCAGGCCGTCACTTACGCCCAGGGCCGACCGAACTATCCGCGGCAACTCACGGGCTGGCTGGCTGACGTACTGCGCATCGACGCGCAGTCGACGGTGATCGACCTGGGCGCCGGCACCGGCAAGTTCACGCGCCTGCTGAACGCCCTGGCGCCGACGCTGATTGCCGTCGAACCCGTGCAGGCGATGGCTGCGCAATTGGCCAGGTTGTTGCCGGATGTGCGCTTGGTCAACGGCACCGCTGAATCCATCCCCCTGGCGTCCGCCTGCGCCGATGCGCTGGTCTGCGCCCAGTCCTTCCACTGGTTCTCCACCCAGGCTGCGTTGGCGGAAATTCACCGCGTGCTCAAGCCCGACGGGCGTCTGGGGCTGGTGTGGAATGTGCGGGATGAATCGGTGGACTGGGTGGCAGCGATCACCGCGATCATCACGCCTTACGAGGGCGATACGCCGCGCTTTCACAGCGGAAAATGGCGCGAGGCGTTCACCGGCGAGTATTTTTCCGCCCCCGAGATGACCTGTTTTCCCTACAACCACGTCGGCAGTCCGCAGGAAGTGATCATGGATCGCTTCCTCTCCGTCAGCTTTATCGCGGCACTGCCGGCCGCTGAAAAAGCCGAGGTCACCGCGCAATTACGCAACCTGATCGCCACTCACCCGGCGTTGAAAGGCCGCGATACCGTGGCCTTTCCCTATCAGACCCAGGCCTACGTTTGCCAACGACTGACGTAAAAGGCATAAAGTCAGATCATATTGATATAAGTGGTTATAAGAAAAATCGCTATCCTGCGGCCAGAATTTTACAAGGCCGCAGGTAGCTGTGATGGATGTGGGTAACGTTGGTTTCGTAGTTGCAGGCCTGATCGTTGGTTTTATCGTCGGCATGACCGGTGTCGGCGGGGGCTCCTTGATGACCCCGATCCTGCTGTGGTTCGGCATTAACCCGGCCACCGCCGTGGGCACCGACTTGTTGTACGCCGCCATCACCAAGTCCGGTGGGGTGCTGGTGCATGGCAAAAACAAGAATATCGACTGGACCATCACCGGCTGGCTCACCTTGGGCAGCGTGCCCGCGGTGCTGCTGACCCTGTGGTTCCTCGCCAGCCTGCACACCGACCCCAGCGCGATGAACGCGGTGATCAAACAGGCGCTCGGCGTGGTGTTGCTGCTGACCGCCCTGGCGATTCTGTTCAAGCATCGCCTGTTGGCCTTCGCCCAGCGCCATGCTGGCGACGATTACCACATGCACCCGCGCAACCTGAACGCGCTGACGGTGGTCACGGGGGCGGTCCTCGGCACCATGGTGGCACTGACCTCGATCGGCGCCGGAGCCCTCGGCACCGTGGCGCTGTTTATCCTTTACCCGTTCCTCGCCACGCGGCGCCTGGTCGGCACCGAGATCGCCCACGCCGTACCCCTGACGCTGGTAGCGGGCCTGGGCCACGCCGGCATGGGCAATATGGATTGGCACCTGCTGGGCTTTTTGCTGATGGGGTCGCTGCCGGGTATCTACATCGGTAGTCACATGGCCGGTAAAGTCCCGGACGGCGTGCTGCGCCCGTGTCTGGCGATCATGTTGATGAGCATCGGTTATAAGCTGGCTTTCTAAGCGGAGGCGTCGCGTATGGCCGCTGGCGTGCGAGCTGCCTGCCGAGGCCTCGATCAAGCCGGCAGCTTGAACAGCACCACCGCCGCGCGCAATTTGTTGTTGCCGAACCGGCACATGCGCTCGAACTCCGCGTGGCTGACCGGCAGGTGCTGGCAGTCCAGGGGCTGGCGGTGCTGGCTGTGGTCCACATCCGGGTCGTGCAGGTAGACAAAGTCGTCGTCGCAGTCGGTGACCATCACCCAATGCGGCGACTTGGAGCGGGTCAGCCGATAGCTGCTGATCAGCACCAACGGCTGCCCGCCGTCGCGCAGTACCCTGGGCAGATCCAGCGCGCCGCCGAGCACTTGCTCGACCGTGCTGGTGGCCAACTCTTCCTCGA
Organism: Pseudomonas sp. Y39-6; assembly: GCF_023651955.1. Lineage (NCBI taxonomy): Bacteria > Pseudomonadati > Pseudomonadota > Gammaproteobacteria > Pseudomonadales > Pseudomonadaceae > Pseudomonas > Pseudomonas sp. Y39-6. The sequence continues at coordinate 3,050,063 of NZ_CP069594.1, forward strand.
AGGCGTCATGCACTAAACGCATGACGTCCTTTTTATGTTGATCGCGCACGCCGTCGAGAAACAACGGCCCGCGTACATTCACCTGCATCCGCACACGAAAGCCCCGACGCCAGGCGGCCAGCGCCAGGCCTTGAGGGCTGCAGCCGCCATGGCCGGCGGTCATGAACACGGTGGTCGCTTCACGCCAGATTTGCAGTTCTTCGCGGCGTGTGGCGACGCGCTCCGGCACCAACGCGCCCATGGCCATCAGCAGGCAGGCGGCGCCACAGGTGAAGTCGGTGGTTTGCGGGTAATACGGCACACGCTCCACGCGCGCGTCCTGGTGCTGGACGATGCGTTTTTCCAGGCGCAGGGCGGGAGCGTGGTCTTCGTAGTAATCGTTGATCAGCGCAAAGCGCCGGTAGCCGTTGCGTTCATACAGGGCGAGGGCGCCGGGGTTGTCGCTGCGCACTTCGAGGCGCAGGTACGCACAGTCGTGCTCCACCGCGCAGGCCTCGATGCGACTCAGCAACTGCTTGCCCAGGCCGAGGCCGCGCGCGTGTTCGGCGATGGCAATCGAGTACAGCCGCGCCAGGGACGTGCCGCGATGGAACAACACCAGCGCATACCCGAGCAATTGGCCGTCCTGTTCAGCCACCAGCAACTCGCCATGGGCGCGGCTGATCATCCAGTGAAAACTGCGCGGCGACAGTCGATCGGTGGTGAAACAGTGCTGTTCCAGTGCCACCAATGTCGGCACATCGCTGGGGGTTGCAACGCGAAAGAAAAGAGCCATATGACCGCCGTAAAAGTTGCGTAATGAAACGGGACTTCTCTAAAAGATCGTGCTTAATAGAAAAGGTCGAGTTCTCTAAAGCGGATCAAATATTATGTCGGCGGTACAAAGTCATTGGCGTGAAGTATCCGAGCAAACAGTCGCGGCGACAATAACTTCCAAAGGTTATTTTTCTGCTCCGCCCAGAGGCACGAGCCAAGTGGTGATCATTGTCGAACGCAAGGAAGACTGGGCCTCCTACTTCCCCAGCGAAGACATCGTCACGGCCCAGGAATATCTCGAACAAACCCGCGAAAGCGAGACCGGCAAGCGTGTGCAGGTGATCAACCTGTGTCGCGGCTACAAGTACCTGGGGCACGGTTACTACTGCTCACTGTTGGCCGAGGCTCGCGGGCACAAGGTGATTCCATCGGTGCGGACCATCAGTGAACTGACCAAGAAGTCACTGTACGGGCTGGCCCTGGACGACCTGGATAAAACCCTCGATAAAGCCTTGAGTCATCATCTTTACAGCAATACCGAAGGCTTTACGCTGACACTTTATTTTGGCCGAACGAATATAGAGCCGTTGCAGGAGTTGGCCCGCCAACTGTTTGAAGCGTTCCCGTGTCCGATCTTGTTAGTTGAGTTCAAAAAGAATAACGGCTGGCATATCGAAGGGGTCAAGTCTGGCATCTTGCACAAGTTGCGCGATGACCAGGAAGACCAATTCGCCCACGCCCTCGACAACTTCAGCCGCAAGATCTGGCGTCAGCCGCGCTCACGCCGATTGGCCCGCTATGACCTGGCGATCCTGCATGATCCCCAGGAGCAATTGCCGCCGTCCAACGCCAGGGCCCTGGAAAATTTCATCAGGGTCGGCAAGGGTTTGGGTATCGATGTGGAGCTGATCGAGCGCAAGGACTACGCGCGCCTGGCCGAATACGACGCCTTGTTGATCCGCGAGACCACCAGCGTCGACAACCATACCTACCGTTTCGCCAAGAAAGCCGAAAGCGAAGGTCTGGTGGTGATGGACGACCCCGCGTCGATCCTGCGCTGTACCAACAAGGTCTACCTCACCGACCTGCTCAACAGCCATCAACTGGGCATGCCGGCCACCGAGATTCTCTACAAGGAACGACCGGAAGACTTCGAACGGGTCGGCGAACGCCTCGGCTTCCCCTTGGTGCTGAAAATCCCCGACGGCTGTTTCTCCCGTGGGGTGATCAAGGTCGAAAGCCAGGAAGCGTTGCTCAAGGCCACCGCCGAACTGTTCGAGCATTCGGTGCTGCTGTTGGCCCAGGAGTTTTTCTACACCGAGTACGACTGGCGCATTGGCGTACTCAACCGCAAGCCGATCTTTGCCTGCCAATACTTCATGTCCAAGGGCCATTGGCAGATCTACAACCACAAGGCCATCGGCGCGGACATCAACGGCGAATGCCGCACCCTGGCGGTCCACGAGGCGCCCAAGGCCGTGGTGGAGCTGGCGGTGAAGACCGCCAACCTGATCGGCGACGGCCTCTACGGCGTGGACCTCAAGCAATCGGGCGACAAGGTGGTGGTGATCGAGGTCAACGACAACCCCAACCTGGATGCCGGTATCGAAGATGCCTACTTGCAGGACGACTTGTATGGCCTGGTGCTGGAGGAATTCGTCCGACGCCTGGAGTTGAAGCGTCAGGGCCAGGTCTGGTGAGTCGCGATGATCCAGCGCTTTGAATTGATCGATGGAAAGTTGCGCAGCGGGGACAGTGACGAGGCCCCGATCATGTTGTTCAGCAACCCTGACCATGCCGAGCGCAACTGGCTGCTTGAGCACCACAAACTGGACGAGCATGCCCTGGCCTCGGCGCTCGACCCGGATGAAGTCTCACGCATCGAATTTCACCCCGACAATCTGTTTCTGATCTGGAAGCGCCCGGAGAACTACTCCGGCGGGGGCACCCTGGTGTTTGAGGTGTCGTCCTGCGGCCTGCTGTTTTCACCTGGCCGGCTGTTGGTGATCGCCACCGATGAAACCCCGCTGTCCGGGCTCGGCGCCCGTCGCCCATTGCACACACCGCTGGATGTGCTGCTCGACCTGCTGCTCAACAACATTCACCACTACCTCGGCCACCTCAAAGTGATCAAGCTGGTCGCGCGGGAGTTGCAGCAACAGTTCAACGCGTCCATGAGCAACCATCATCTGATGCAGATGTTCAACCTCAGCGAAAGCCTGATCTATTACATCAACGCGCTGCACAGCAATGGCGCCGTGCTGTCGCGGCTGCGCAACCACGGCGAGAAGGAGCATTTCAGCGCCGAGATTCTCGGCCTGATCGACGACCTGATCATCGAGAACCACCAGTGCTACAAACAGGCGGAGATTTATTCCAACGTGTTCTCCGGGCTGATCGACGCGCGCGGCAACCTGATGAACAACAGCATGAACAACCTGTTGCGCAAGCTGACGTTGATCAATGTGGTGTTTCTGCCGCTCAACCTGATCGCCAGCATTGGCGGCATGTCGGAGTTCAGCATGATGACGGCGGGTACGCCGTGGTGGGTGTCGTACCCGCTGTTTTTGTTGGCGATGGGCTTGGGCGCGGGGTTGATGGTGCTGGGGCTCAAGCGGATTGCAGGCGGCGCGAATGGGAGGTGACCCCCCATCCCTGGGGGGGCCGGCTCAGGACGTGGCTTGCAGGGTCAGCACCTCGAACCCGTCCGCCGTCACCGCCACGGTGTGTTCCCACTGGGCCGACAGGCTGTTGTCCTTGGTCACCACCGTCCAGCCGTCCTTCAGGCTGCGCACCTTGGCGCTGCCCTGGTTCAGCATTGGCTCGATGGTAAACACCATGCCTTCGCGCAGCTCCAGCCCGGTGCCGGGGCGGCCGAAGTGCAGGATCTGGGGGTCTTCATGCATCTGCCGGCCGATGCCGTGGCCGCAGTATTCACGTACCACGCTGTAACCATTGGCCTGCGCATGGTGCTGGATCGCATGGCCGATGTCGCCCAGGCGGGCGCCGGGCTTGACCTGGCGGATACCGGCCCACATCGCCTCGAAGGTCATCTCCACCAGGCGGCGTGCCTTCGGCGAGACGGTACCGATCATGTACATCTTGCTGGAGTCGGCGATAAAGCCGCCTTTTTCCAGGGTGATGTCGATGTTGACGATGTCGCCGTCCTTGAGGACTTGCGTGGCGCTGGGCATGCCGTGGCACACCACTTCGTTGACCGAGGTGTTGATGGAGAAGGGGTAGTCGTATTGCCCGAGGCTCGCCGGGCGGGCTTTGAGCTCGTGGCGGATGAAGGCTTCGACGGCGCTGTCCAGCTCCAGGGTGGAGCGTCCGGCGGCGACAAAACCGTCGAGCATGCTGAACACCTGGGCCAGCAGGCGCCCGGATTCGCGCATCACGGCGAGTTGTGCGGCGGTTTTGATCATCAGCTGCGCCCCCGGATCAGGTCCGGCTTGTCCAGCAACAGCTTGTTGATCAGCTCGTTGTAGGGCAAATGCGGGTTGAGTTCGGCGAGCAGGCCGATCTTGATCCAGAACTCGGCCTGGGCGTTGATGGAACGGTCCATGGCCGCACTGGCCAGGCGTAGTTGTTCGTGCAGTTGGTCGGTGATCTTGACGATGCCCATGTGCTTCACTGTGTCAGATGAATATACGGATCGTATACGTTTCGTATGTCCATCGTAAAGCCCCGTCAGTGAAATGGCCCCTTGCCATTGACTTGACCGGCCACCGCCGGGTAATTTCGTGACATGACATTTCAAACCCTGCGTTGCCAGCCAATTATTATTACCGCCATTCCTCATTTGGCGGGATAGCGCTCGGCTGCACCCAAACCCGCCCTAGAGGCGGGTTTTGTTTTTCCGTCTCCAGGTGCCCTTACCCAAGCCAGGAGACTCCCATGAGCACTTGCCCCGTCCCATCTACCGCTGTCTCGGGACTGCTTGAGCACTACGTCAAAAAGATCCTCGCCGCGCCGGTCTACGATTTGGCCGTGCGAACCCCCTTGCAGGTCGCCCCGGCGCTGTCGCTGTTGCTCGACAACCAGGTGTTGCTCAAGCGCGAAGATCTGCAACCGACCTTTTCCTTCAAGATCCGTGGCGCCTACAACAAGCTGATGCAACTCAGCGCCGAGCAGAAGGCCTGCGGCGTGATCACCGCGTCGGCCGGCAACCATGCGCAAGGCGTAGCGCTGGCGGCGCGGGAATTGGGGATCAAGGCCACGATCATCATGCCGTGCAGCACGCCGGAGTTGAAGGTGCTGGGTGTGCGCTCGCGAGGGGCGCAAGCGGTGCTGCACGGTGAGAGCTTTCCGTTTGCCCTGGCCCATGCGTTGCAACTGGCCGAAGCCTGCGGTTGTACGTTTGTCTCGCCGTTCGACGATCCGGACGTGATCGCCGGCCAAGGCACGGTGGGCATGGAAATCCTGCGCCAGCAGCAGGGCGCGCTGGACGCGATCTTCGTGCCGGTGGGCGGTGGCGGCCTGATCGGCGGGATCGCCGCCTACGTCAAATACTTGCGGCCCGAGGTACGCATCGTCGGCGTCGAAGCCGAAGGCTCGAGTTGCCTGTTGGCAGCCTTGCGCGCCGGTGAACGCGTGGTGCTGCCCAGTGTGGACGGGTTTGCCGATGGCACGGCAGTGGCGCAGATCGGCGCCTATGGCTTTGAGATCTGCCGGGATTGGGTGGATGACGTCATCACGGTCAGCAACGATGAACTGTGCAGTGCCATCAAGCTGATCTACGACGATACGCGTTCCATCGTCGAGCCGTCCGGCGCCTTGGCTGTGGCGGGCATTCGCCGCTATGTGGGGCAACACCGCGTGCGCGGGCAGACGCTGGTGGCGGTCAACTCAGGGGCCAATATCAACTTTGATAGTTTACGACATGTTGCTGAAAGAGCCGCAGCACACAGTGCCAGTTAACGCAAAGCCCAGGGTTAAACGTTTAATCGAAGCTGTTCGGCGATGATGTTCGTCGAGTGAATTTGAGTTGAACAAAGTTATACAAGACTGGGTACTGCTTATGAGGAAAGGTTACAACGAGAACGGATTTTGCCGAGTAGGCTTATTGATTGTAAACGTCTTCCAGGGTTGGCAGGACGTGGCGGGCGAGTGCCTGCAAGACTTATAACAATCGATTGGCAGTCTCAAGAAAGGAGAGGTTGACCATGCTTTCGGAATTAGAACTTCGCAGTATCATTGAAGGAAGTTTCCTGCCTAAACGGTGCGAATGCACCAAAGCTGAAGATGCCTCGTTGACGATCAAGGTCTATGACGATCGTGACCGTGACCGGGTGGATCTGGAAGTCAAAGGCATCAATGCTGACAAACTCGACAGCAGTCGAGCCATTTGCAACCTGATCACCGGGTTGCGCGAAGACCTCAAGCAATCGCAGGGGCCTGCACTGCAAAGAGCAGCAGGGCGCGGCCACTACTAGATAGCGAGCGTTGCTTTCACCGATCTGCGGGCCTGGTAAATACCAGGCCCGATGCTGTTGCTACCCGTCAATCCATGCTGAATGCCGCAGCCTGTGATCGTTTGTTCACCCCAACTGTTGCCGATAGGGCAGGTCCGGGCCCGTTTTGCCGCAGGTCATGGCGGCCGCACGGATCGCAAAGCCCAGCATCGCGTCGATCTGGGCGCGGGTCAGTTGCTGCAGGCCCTCTACCGAATCCAGTTGCTGCTCGGTCAGCCAGGCAATCAACGCCGCCTGGAAGGTGTCCCCGGCACCCACGGTATCGGCCATCACCACCTTCACCGCCGGTTGCGACCAGTGTCCGTGCTGGCGGCTGAACACGCTGGCGCCGTTACCGCCGCGAGTGAGGAAGACCAACTGGCAGCGGTGTTGCAACCAGCCCTCAAGCACGCTTTCCGGCGATTGGTCGGGGTAGAGCAGGTGCAGGTCTTCATCGCTGACCTTGATCAGGTCGGCGTACTTGACCAGTTCGGCCACGCGCTCGCGCCACAGCTGGATATCCGGTTGCGGGTTGAGCCGCACGTTGGGGTCGAGGCTGATCAAGCGCTTGCCGCTTTCGCGCTGGACCAGGGCCAGCAGGGTGTCGCCAATCGGTTGCACCACCAGGGAGAACGAACCCACATGCAGCCCGCGAACCTCATCGCCCAGGGTTGGCAGGTGTGCGCGCGTCAATTGGCGGTCGGCGCAGCCTTCGCCGCGAAAGCTGTATTGCGGGGATCCATCGGCGCCCACGGCGACCATCGCCAGGGTGGTCGGCGCGGCGAATTCCACCAGGAACTGCGGGTTGACGCCTTCGTCCCTGAGCACCTGCAACAAGCGCTGCCCGAGGAAGTCAGTGGACACGCCGCCGAACAGCGCGGCCTCGATGCCGAGCCGGCGTAAACCGACGGCGACGTTGAACGGCGAACCACCGGCAATCGCCTTGTAATTGAGTTTGGAGGCTTGCCCGCTGGGATCGTCCTCGCTGAAAAAATCAAACAGCGCTTCACCGCACACCAGATACATAGTCGTTCGCTCTTAAAGGGTTGCCACGTGCTGTTGATAGCGCTCGTAGGCGTGTTGATAGGCGCTGACATTGTCGGCCACCGGCAGGGTCCGGCTGGCCGGGTCGACGCTCACGCATTTTTCGCACAGGCTGGCCAGGGACTCGCCGGACTGGCTCCACGCCGCCTGGATCGCCGCGCCCAGGGCCGCTGCTTCGCTTTGTTCGGTGCAGATCACTTCGGTGTGCATGATATCGGCAACCATCTGCCGCCACACCGGGCTTTTCGAGCCGCCGCCGATCAGGCGGATGCTCTGGCTGTGCAGGCCGGTCTGGCGCAACAGATCAAGGCCGTAACGCAAGCCGAAGGTGGTGCCCTCGACCACCGCGCGACACAGGTTGGCGCGGGTCAGGTTGGTCATGGTCAAGCCATGCAGGCTGCCGGTGGCGTGGGGCAGGGCGGGCACGCGTTCGCCATTGAGGAACGGCAGCATGCTCACGCCGTCGGCACCGATCGGCGCCTGCTCGACCAGGGCGTTGAAGGCGTCGAGGTCGAGGTCGAACAGTTCGCGAATCACCCCGGTCGCGTTGGTCAGGTTCATCGTGCAGATCAACGGCAACCAGCCGCCGCTGGAGGAACAGAAGGTCGCGACCGACGCCTGGGGGCTGACGTTGGGCTGGTCGGCGAAGGCATACACGGTGCCCGATGAACCCAGGCTCATGGTGATCACGCCGGGGGCGATATTGCCGGTGCCGATGGCGCCCATCATGTTGTCGCCGCCGCCGCTGGACACGATGGCGTCGGGGTTGATGCCCAGGCGTTCGGCGATGGCCGGCAGGATCGTGCCGACGGCTTGGTCGGCTTCGATCAGCGTCGGCAAGGCTGCCTGCAGGCGGCCGCTGGGGTCGATGTGCTGGAGCAGCGCCACGTCCCAGGTACGGCTGCGCACGTTGAAGTAGCCGGTGCCCGAGGCATCGCCGTATTCCGCGACGGCGCGGCCGGTGAGCCAGTAGTTGAGGTAGTCGTGGGGCAGCAGGATATGCGCGATGCGCGCGAACACCTCGGGGTGCTGCTCGCGGGTCCACAGCAGTTTGGACACGGTGTAACCCGGCGCGATCGCGACGCCGAGACGCTCCAGCGAAGCGCTTTCGCCCCCCAGGTATTGCAACAGGCGCTCGTTTTCGGCGGCGGTTTCGGTGTCGCACCACAGCTTGGCCGGGCGCAGCACCTGGCCGCTGTCATCGAGCAACACCAGGCCGTGTTGCTGGCCGGACACGCCGATGCCGAGGATATCCTGGCCGTCCACGCCGGCCTGTTGCAGGGCGCGGTGGGTGGCTTCGGTAAAGGCGTCCAGCCACTCCTGGGTGTGCTGCTCGCGCCGGCCGTTGGCGCCGCTGATCAGTGTGTGTGCCGCGGCGCCCAGGCCCAGCACCTTGCCGCTGGAGGCGTCGAGGACGATGGCTTTGGTGCCTTGGGTGCCGCAGTCGATGCCGAGGAACAGGTTTTGCTGGGTCATGAGGGTTTGCTCAGCATTGTTGTTGGATTGTAAATGCGCTTCAAATGTGGGAGGGGGCTTGCCCCTGATGGCGGTGTTTCAGTGTAAATGTTCTTTACTGACCCACCGCTATCGGGGGCAAGCCCCCTCCCACAGGTTTAAACCGGTTTCTTCAGGAGTTGCTGCAGTGTTTTTGTGACGCCGTTGTCGCGCAGGCTCGCATAGCACCGCTCGAACGCTGCCACAAACTCAGCCGACTTGGGAATAGCTGTGCCGAAAATCTCCTCCACGCCGAGCAGGCGCTGACTGATCCGCGCATCGTCACTCACCAGGCCCTGGCAAAACTCGGCACGCGGGTCGGGAATTTTGTAGACCGCGCCAGTCTCGTCGACACCCTTGAGGTACAACGCCCACGCGGCCACCACCAACGCTGCGCGCTCGGTCTCACGCCCATCGGCAATCAGGCGGTTGATCGTTGGCACGGTGAACTTGGGAAATTTCGACGAGCCATCGGAACACACGCGCTCCAACTGGTCGGCAATCGCCTGGTTGGAGAAGCGATCGACCAGGGTCTGCTTGTACTGCGTGAGGTCGATGCCCGGCACCGGCGCCAGGTTCGGCGTGACGTCCAGGTCCATGTAGGCGCGCATGTACGCGACGAACAACGGGTCATTCATGGTCTCGTGAACGAACCGATACCCCTTGAGAAACCCCAGGTAAGTCAGGGCCAGGTGGCTGCCGTTGAGCAGGCCGATCTTCATTTCCTCATAGGGCGTCACGTCGTCGGTGAACTGCACGCCGACCTTTTCCCAGGCCGGGCGGCCGTTGACGAAGCGGTCTTCCAGCACCCATTGCACAAACGGCTCGCACACCACCGGCCAGGCATCGTCGATGCCGTGCTCATCGTGCAATTGCAGGCGATGCGCGGTACTGGTCATCGGCGTGATGCGGTCGACCATGGCGTTGGGGAACGTCACGTTGGCCTGGATCCAGTCATGCAGTTCGGCGTCGTGCAGGGCGGCGAAGGCCAGCAGGGCCTTGCGCGTGACGGCGCCGTTGTGCGGCAGGTTATCGCAGGACATCACGGTAAATGCCGGGGTGCCGGCGGCGCGACGTTGGGTCAGTGCGGCGCAGATAAAGCCGAACACGGTTTTCGGTGCCTGCGGGTGTGCCAGGTCGTGCTGGATCTGCGGCAGGTGGGCCATGAACTCGCCATTGCTGTCGTCGATGCAGTAGCCGCCTTCGGTGATGGTCAGCGAGACGATACGGATGTGCGGGCTGGCCAGTTTGTCGATCAGCCCCCGGGCGCCGTCCTCGGCCAGCAGCATGTCGCTGATCGAGCCGATCACGCGCACTTCGGTGTCGTCGCTGTCGCCCAGTTCATACAGGGTGAACAGGTAGTCCTGGCCGGCCAGGTCGTCGCGGGCCTTGCGGTCCTCGCTGCGCAGGCCGATGCCGCAAATGCTCCAGTCCAGGCCCTCGCCGGTATTCATCAGCGCATCGGTGTAATACGCCTGGTGCGCGCGGTGGAAACCGCCGACGCCGATATGGGCGATGCCCTGGCGGGTATCGGCAATGGCGTAGGTCGGGATTTTCACTTCCGGCGCCAATTGGGTGAGGTTGTGTTTATTCAGTTTCATCATAACTCTCGCGAAATCAGGCGGCGGCGCGCAGTGGTCGGGTGACGGCCACGCCGTCGGTGTCGAACAGATGGCAGTGCGCCGGGTCCAGGTGCAGGTGCAGCGTCTCGCCATACTGGCTGGCCATGTCGCCGCGAATCCGCATGGTCAGCGGCTCGCCGTTGGCGGTGATGACGTGGCAGAAGGTGTCGCTGCCCAGGCGCTCGCCGACGTCGGCGGTGACGGTCAGGCCGGCCTGGCCCGGCGCGGCGATCTCCAGGTGTTCCGGGCGAATGCCCAGGGTCACCGCGCTGCCCACGCTCAAGGTGGCGCCGCTCAGCGGCAGGCTGATCAGGCTGCCGGCGTCCAGTTGCACGTCGCAGCCCTGGCCCTCGACCCGCGTGACCTTGCCCTTGAGGAAGCCCATTTTCGGCGTGCCGAGAAAGCCCGCGACAAACAGGTTGGCCGGCTGGTGATACAGCTCCAGTGGCGAGCCGACCTGCTCGATGCGGCCGCTGTTGAGCACCACCACTTTGTCGGCCAGGGTCATGGCTTCGACCTGATCGTGGGTCACATAGATCATGGTTGCTTGCAGCTCTTTATGCAGGCGCGCCAGTTCCAGGCGCATCTGCACGCGCAGCGCGGCGTCGAGGTTGGACAGCGGTTCGTCGAACAGGAAGATCTTCGGGTTGCGCACAATCGCCCGGCCGATCGCCACGCGCTGGCGTTGGCCGCCGGACAGCTGCTTGGGCTTGCGCTCCAGCAGCGGGCCCAGTTCGAGGATGCGCGCCGCTTCGCTGACTTTGCTCTCTACCAGCTTTTTGTCGACGCCGGCCAGGTCGAGGGCAAACGACATGTTCTTGCGCACGCTCATGTGCGGGTACAGCGCGTAGGTCTGGAACACCATCGCCAGGTCGCGCTTGGCCGGGGTGACTTCGGTGATGTCGCGGCCATCAAGCTCAATGGTGCCTTCGCTGACTTCTTCCAGGCCGGCGATCAGCCGCAGCAGCGTGGATTTACCGCAACCCGACGGGCCGACGAAGACCACGAACTCCTTGTCGTTCACTTCCAGGTCGATGCCCTTGATGATGGAAAAGCCTTCGAAGCCTTTTTGCAGATTCTTGATTTTCAGGTTGGCCATGGGATGGGCCTCCGCTTCTGAATTCGTTTTTGTTAGAGAGAAGCCGTTATTTCACGGCGCCGAAGGACAACCCGCGCACCAGCTGTTTCTGGCTGATCCAGCCAAAAATCAGGATCGGCGCGCAGGCCAGGGTCGACACGGCCGACAATTTGGCCCAGAACAAGCCTTCGGGGCTGGAGTAGGAGGCGATCAGCGCGGTCAGCGGCGCGGCAGTCGACGAGGTCAGGTTCAGCGACCAGAACGCCTCGTTCCAGCACAGGATCAGCGACAGCAGCACCGTGGACGCCAGCCCGCCCTTGGCGATCGGCAGCAGCACGCGGACCATCTCCTGCCACAGGGTGGCGCCGTCCAGGCGGGCGGCTTCGAGGATGTCTTTGGGGATGTCCTTGAAGTAGGTGTAAACCATCCACACCACGATCGGCAGGTTGATCAGGGTGTAGATGATGATCAGCGCGATACGCGTATCCAGCAGGCCAAAGCTCTTGGCCAGCAGGTAGATCGGCATCAATACGCCCACCGGTGGCAGCATCTTGGTCGACAGCATCCATAGCAGGGTGCCCTTGGTGCGTTGGGTCTCGTAGAACGCCATGGAGTAGGCCGCCGGCACCGAGATCAGCAGGCACAAGGCGGTGGCGCTGAACGAAATCAGCACCGAGTTCCACGCGTAGCTGAAGTAGTTGCTGCGTTCGTTGATGTGCAGGTAGTTCTCCAGCGTCGGCGTGAAGATGAACTGCGGCGGCGTGGCGAACGCGTCGATCTCGGTCTTGAAGCTGGTCAGCACCATCCAGAAGATCGGGAAGAAGATCAGGATCGCGATGGCCCAGGCCAGGGTGCCGAGCAGCAGGCTTTGCAGGCGGCGGGATTGTTGAAGCGTCATGGCGCGGCCCTCAAGGCTTGTCAGTCAGGTTTTTGCCGATCATCCGCACCAGGATGATCGCCGCGATGTTGGCGATGACCACGGCAATCAAGCCGCCGGCCGAGGCCATGCCCACATCGAACTGCACCAGCGCCTGGTTGTAGATCAGGTAGGCGAGGTTGGTCGAGGCATAGCCGGGGCCGCCGTTGGTGGTGGTGAAGATTTCGGCGAACACCGAGAGCAGGAAGATCGTTTCGATCATCACCACCACGGCAATCGGGCGCGCCAGGTGGGGCAGGGTCAGGTGCCAGAAGATCGCGATGGCGCCGGCGCCGTCCAGGCGTGCGGCTTCCTTTTGTTCCTGGTCGAGGGACTGCATGGCGGTCATCAGCAGCAGGATCGCGAAGGGCAGCCATTGCCACGAGACGATGATGATGATCGACAGCAGCGGGTAATGCGCCAGCCAATCCACCGGCTGCGCGCCGAACAGCTTCCACACGGCGGCGAGAATCCCCGAGACCGGGTGGAAAATCAGGTTCTTCCAGATCAGCGCACCGACGGTGGGCATGATGAAGAACGGCGAGATCAACAACACTCGCACCAGGCCGCGGCCGAAGAACTCACTGGCCTCCAGCAGGGCGCTGATCAATACGCCGAACACCACGCTGATCAGCAGCACGCTGCCCACCAGCAACAGGGTATTGGTGGCGCCGGGCAGGAAGCCCGAATCGGTGATGAAGTAGGTGAAGTTCTCCAGCCCCACGAACTGGTTTTCGCCGGGGTAGAGCAGGTTGTAGCGGATCAGCGAAAAGTACAGGGTCATGCCCAGCGGCACGATCATCCACAGTAGCAGCAAGGCTACCGAGGGGCTGACGAGAAACCAGCCGGGGTTGGCCAGGCGGCTTTTGCGTGTTGTATTCATGGTGATCAAGACCGATTAGAGGCAGGTGCGCAAAACTCCTGTAGGAGCGGGCTTGCTCGCGAAGGTATTTCAGGCGCATGTCGGCGTCGGATGTACCTTTTTCGCGAGCAAGCTCGCTCCTACAGAATCGGGGGTTACTTGGGATAACCGGCCCGCTTCATTTCACGCTCGGTGGTGGTCTGCGCGGCGCTCAAGGCTTGATCCACGGTTTGCTGACCGGTCAGCGCACCCGAGAAGAACTTGCCGACCTGGGTACCGATCGCCTGGAACTCAGGAATGGTCACCAGTTGGATACCGATATACGGCACCGGCTTGAGCGTCGGTTGGGTCGGGTCGGCGACTTTCAGCGATTCCAGGGTGACCTTGGCGAACGGCGCGGCCTGCATGTACGCGTCGCTGTAGGTCGACTTGCGCGTCCCTGGCGGGACGTTGGCGATGCCGTCGGTCTTGGCGACCAGGGCGCCGTATTCCTTGGAAGTCGCCCAACTGGTGAACAGCTTGGCGGCGTCCTTGGCTTTGGAGCTGGTCGGGATCGCCAGGCTCCAGGAGTACAGCCACGAGGTGCCTTTGTCGGTCTTCTCGTGGGGGGCGAAGGTGAAGCCGACGTGGTCTGCCACCTTGCTTTGGGTCTTGTCGGTGACGAACGAGCCGGCCACGCTGGCGTCGACCCAGATCGCGCACTTGCCGCTGTTGAACAGCGCGAGGTTTTCGTTGAAACCGTTGCTCGAAGCGCCCGGCGGGCCGGATTTCTTCATGTTGTCGACGTAGAAGTTCAGCGCGTCCTTCCATTCGGGGCCATTGAATTCAGGCTGCCATTTTTCGTCGAACCAGCGCGCGCCATAGCCGTTGGCCAGGGTGGTGATCAGCGCCATGTTTTCACCCCAACCGGCTTTGCCGCGCAGGCACAGGCCGTATTGTTCTTTGGTTTTGTCGGTGAGCTTTGCCGCGTATTCGCCGATCTGCGTCCAGGTCGGGTGCTCGGGCATGCTCAGCCCGGCGTCCTTGAACAGGTCGGTGCGGTAATAGGTGATCGAACTTTCGGCATAGAACGGTAGGGCGTACAGCGAACCCTTGACGGACAAACCGTCACGCACAGAAGGGAACACATCGTCGAGGTCGTAGGACGCCGGTAGGTCCTTCATCGGTTCCAGCCAGCCCTTGGCGCCCCAGAGTGCGGCTTCGTACATGCCGATGGTCAACACGTCGAACTGCCCGCCCTGGGTGGCGATGTCGGTGGTCAGGCGTTGGCGCAGGACGTTTTCTTCGAGCACCACCCAATTCAACTTGATGTCCGGGTGCTCGGCCTCGAAGGTCTTCGAGAGCTTTTGCATGCGGATCATGTCGCTGTTGTTGACGGTGGCAATGGTCAGGGTTTGCGCGCCAAGGCTGACGGCGCTGAGGGTCATGCATGCCGTCATGCAAGAACAGGCAAGCAGTGTTTTTGCTGTGAACTTCATCGCGCACTCCTTTTCTGCGCCCAGGGGCTGCAGAAGGACAGTTATTGTTGTTGTGTCTTCCCACGCGGAGCCAGGAAGAGTGTGCGTTGATTACAGCCCTCAAATGGGGGGTGTGACAAATCCTTGGGCGCACTGGGACTGATACTTTTTTGTACTCGCTCACCAAAAGCCGAATCGATTAAGCCAGGTTCTGTTCGGTGAGCCGCTGCACCGCCAGGCGCCGGTAGTGGGAAGGCGTCATGCCTTTAAGTTGCTGGAAGCGGCGATTGAAGTTGGAAATGTTGTTGAACCCCGACTCGAAGCACACATCGGTGACGGCCTTGTCGCCATCGGCCAGCAGTTCGCAGGATTTGCTGATGCGCAGGCGATTGACGAATTCGATAAACGTGCGCCCGGTGGCCTGCTTGAACACCCGCGAGAAATACGTCGGTTTCATCCCCAGGTAGTCGGCCACTTCCTCCAGTGACAACTCCCGTGCGTAATGCGCAAAGATGTAGTCCACCGCCCGGTTGGTGCGGTCGATGCTGTGTTCGTCGGCCAGTTGCGGCGTGGTCACGCCGGACAGCAGTTGGTAGTCCTCACACGCGCTCAACACGTCCAGCAGGATAAAGAAGTGCCCCAGGCGCGCCATGCCCTGGGCGTCCTCGATGCGTTGCATGAGTGTCATGGCCTGGGCGATGGTCTTCTTGCAGCGAAACTCGATGCCGGACTGCGCCCGCTCCAGTAGCGGCGCGAGGGTCTTGAGCTCAGTAAAAATGTGACTGCCGTTCTCAAGCAGCTCATCGGTGAAATTCACCAGCATGTCGCGCTTGGGCACTACTTCGTCTTCCTCGACCTGGCTGATCCAGTTGTGAGGCAGGTTGGGGCCGGTAAGGAACAGGCTTTCCGGGTAGAAGTTGCCGATGTAGTCGCCGATGAACACCTTGCCGGAACTGGCGACGATCAGGTGCAGCTCGTATTCCTTATGGAAATGCCAGCGCACCAACGGGCAAGGGAAACCGTGCTGGCGATAGATGATGGACAGACCGTTGTGATCGTCCATCAGCTCGTAGGAAGGGTCGGTGATTCGCGTTGCTCGGGTCATGCTGCCGTCGCTTTATTGTGGTTGCGCTCCGCAATAATGCCCCCTTGTGTGCTGTCGCTGCCAGCGGCAAGTTGGTTGGAGCATCCCTGAAGGCCGTTTTGGGTTATCGGCGACTTAATATATTTCACTGGCCTGTGCTATTAACAAAAGCGTTTACGAGCAGGCGTCGTGCTAATCGAGAGGGCATGGTCGCTAGGAGCAAAGAAGCGTTTTATCTGAAACAGAACACGAACAAGGAGTTGGTTATGATTCGTGATGCACTGCCCAAGGACGCGAAGAGCATTGCTGATGTTCATGTCAGTAGCTGGCAACACGCTTATGCGAATCTGATGCCGGCTGATTTTTTGGCCTCGCTGACTGCGACATTGCCAAAAAGGGAGGCTTATTGGGCTCAGGCAATCGAAAGCAAAGACTCTGACGTTTTAGTTTCAGAGGTGGATGGAAACGTTGTCGGTTGGATTTCAGTGGGCCGTTGCCGTGATGAAGACAAGCCCGCAGCGGAGTCGGGAGAGGTCATGGCTATCTATATTTTGGCAGCGTATTGGGGTAAAGGAATCGGTGCCAAATTGTGGGAGTCAGGTTTAAACCGTTTGTTTGATCAAGGTTATAAAAATATTACCTTATGGGTTTTATCTGCAAACGAAAGAGCTGTTCGCTTTTATCAGGGGCTCGGCGGAAGAGAAGAGCCTGGCAGCCGTCGCACGCTGGTCCGTGGTGGCGTGTCGCTGGATGAGGTGAGGTATGTTTGGGGACGTTAAGGTTTAGGGCTGCCCCGAGTGACGTGCCGCGCAGCGGCGGCACGTCGAAGTTACGATATTCACGCTTCCCGATGCGCTAAAGGTTACGGTTTTTTGCCTCGATCCACTGCGACATGTATTGCGTACTTTTGTGGGCATGGTGGCGCAGCATGCTACCGGTGAAATTATTTCGGCGGTGGGCGGCGAGGTCGTTGCGGCACTGCTCCAGGCATTCCACCAACGCGGGGCCGTGGATGTTTTGGTCATACCGGCGGGCCAGGAGTTGGCGCCCGTGCTCCTGGGCCTGGGTCCAGCGTTCGCGGTCTTGGTAAAGGCTCACGGCGGCATCGGCCAACGCCATGGCGCTGTGGGCGATTGCCCCCGGCCACGGTTGCTCGTCGCCCATGGCTTCGGCGCCGACCGGTGTGGTGATATTCGGCGTGCCGCAGAGCATGGCATCCACCAGCTTGCCCTTGATCCCCGCACCGAAGCGCAACGGCGCCAGGCAGATGCGCGCCGCTGTCATCACTTGCAGGGCATCCTCGGCCCAGTTCATCACATGAAACCCCTGGGCCGCGTTGTGTAGGGCCGTCGCCTTGGGCGGGGTGTAGGCACCATAGATATGCAACTGGGCGCCTGGCAGTTGCTGGCGGATCAACGGCCAGACACTGTTCTTCATCCAGAGCACGGCATCCCAGTTCGGCGCGTGACGGAAGTTGCCGATGCTGAGGAAGTGCGCGCGCTCGTCAAAGGGGGCGAATGCTTCGGTTGGCGGCTCGAGCATCAATGGGCACCAGTGGAGCAGGGCGGCGGGCACCTTGAAGTGCTCGGTGAGCAGGCGGATTTCCACGTCGGAGATCATCAGGCTGATGTCGCAGCGATAGATGGCCGCGATCTCGCGCTTGGCCAGGTCGGTGTCGGCCATGCGCTGGAACTCGTCTTCCAGGCCCGGTGCGAACAAGGCGCTGAAGTCATCGTTGCCCGGTTGCGCCTTGAGGTCGTCCTTGAGCCGCTGCTGGCGTGCGTCGCGCAGGCTTTGCAGGTCGGAGGTTTCCAGCACCCGCAAGGCCGCGGGGCAGTGCTTCTCGACGCGCCAGCCGAACTGTTCTTCCATCATGAAGCGGTCGAACAGCACGATGTCCGGGGCCAGTTCGCGGATAAAGTCGTCGAAACTGCTGTTATTGAGTTCGATGGCGCACTCGGTGATACCGAGTGCCGGCAGGTCGGCTTTGTGCTCGCCGATGGTCGCCGGGCTGCTGAAGGTAATATCCCATCCTTGTGTAAGAAAAGTTTCGAGAATCTGCATCATATGCCCGCCGGCGGCCGAGGAGCGCGGTTCCGGCCAGACATAACCAATGACCAGGACTTTGGTGGCGGGCTGATTCATCAACAACAGATTCCTTGAGCGGGGACGAAAACCGCGCAATTAAACCACAACCGCCCGCGTGCCCGGCGAGACATGACAATTTGTGTCTGGCGGTAGGTCGCCACGGCACTTTGTGGTTAACTTCCGCCTCTCGAATTCGTTTAACCAAACCCAGCATAAGGATTCCGTTCATGGCTCAAGTCACCCTTCGTGGTAACCCCGTCCAAGTTGAAGGCGAACTGCCGCAAACCGGCTCCAAAGCGCCAGACTTCACCCTGACCGCCGGCGATCTGTCGGACGTGACCCTGGCCACCTTTGCCGGCAAGCGTAAAGTGTTGAACATCTTCCCAAGCGTCGACACCCCGACCTGTGCCACGTCGGTACGCACGTTCAACGCCCAGGCCGACAAAGTGGCCAACACCGTGGTGCTGTGCATCTCCTCCGACCTGCCGTTTGCCCAGAAGCGTTTTTGCGGCACCGAAGGCCTGGACAACGTGCAGAGCCTGTCGGACTTCCGCAACGCTGATTTCGCCGTTGACTACGGCGTTTCGATTGCTGACGGCCCGCTCCGGGCTCTGACCGCCCGTGCCGTCGTTGTGCTGGATGAAAACGACAATGTGCTGCACAGCGAACTGGTCCCTGAAATCGGCCAAGAGCCAAACTACGAAGCAGCCCTGGCTGTTTTGAAGTAACTGTTTCTGCGCATTACTGTCGTTATGCAGTAACACTGCGCGGTACATAATTGCGGCCTGGCCTAGTCCAGGCCGTTTTTATTTGCTGGTCAGATGTTTAGCGAAATAGCCGGTGGACTAAGCTCAAAAGTTAAAAGTTGTAAGCCCAAGGTAAATAGCCGGTAAAGGCGCTTTTCTTAACGCGCCCCAGTGCTTATCTTTCAGCCTCCCAAAGAAGAAGCCCTCGCGCCCAATGGTTGATCACTCCATGCAATCCTCCCCCCGCAACTCCCGTCGCTGGCTGTTCGGCCTGCTCGTGCTGCTGGTTATCGCCGGCCTGTGCTGGAAATTCTGGCCCACCGGCGCGCCCCATCCAGAAGCGCCAGCCGGCCGCACCGGTAAAACGGGCATGGCGCGCCCTGGTTTCGGCGGCTCCACCGGCCCGGTGCCGGTGCGCGTGGCGCCGGCGGTGCTGGGGGAGTTCCCGGTGTACTACAAGGCACTGGGGACGGTCACCGCGCTCAACACTATTAATGTACGCAGTCGGGTGGGCGGCGAGTTGGTGAAGATCGCCTTTGAAGAAGGGCAGATGGTCAAGGCCGGCGACTTGCTGGCGGAAATCGACCCGCGCAGTTACCAGAACGCCTTGCTCCAGGCCCAGGGCACGCTGATGCAGAACCAGGCCCAATTGAAAAACGCCCAGGTCGATGTCGAGCGTTATCGCGGCTTGTATGCCCAGGACAGTATCGCCAAGCAAACCCTGGACACCGCCGAAGCGCTGGTCCTGCAATACCAGGGCACGGTCAAGACCAACCAGGGCGCGGTCGACGACGCCAAGCTCAACCTCGAATTCACCAAGATCCGCGCGCCGATCACCGGGCGCGTCGGCCTGCGTCAGCTCGACGTCGGTAACCTGGTGGCCGCCAACGACACCACGGCGCTGGCGGTGATCACTCAGACCCAGCCGATCAGCGTGGCCTTCACTCTGCCGGAGAACAGCCTGGAAACCGTGCTCGCCCGTTACCACGCCGGCAACAAGCTGCCGGTGGAAGCCTGGGACCGCGGCGACGCCAAGCGCCAAGCCACCGGCGTGCTGCAGAGCCTGGATAACCAGATCGACGTCACCACCGGCACCTTGAAGTTCAAGGCGCGCTTCGATAACAAAGACCAGGCGCTGTTCCCCAATCAGTTCGTCAACGTGCATCTGCTCGCCGACACCCTGCACAACGTCGTACTGGCACCGTCCGCCGCCATCCAGTTCGGCAACGCCGGCACCTTTGTCTACAAGCTCGACGGCGACAAGAAGGTCAAGGTCCAGCCCCTGGTGGTCGGCGATAGCGACGGCGACAATACCGTGATCAAGCAAGGCCTGGTCGCCGGCGATCGCGTGGTGCTGGAAGGCACCGACCGCCTGAAGGACGGCAGTGAAGTCGAAGTGGTCAACGACAGCAGTCAAGTCCCGACCACGCCGACCGAGCACCTGCAAGGCAAGCCCGCGGCCAAAGGGGAGACCGGCGCTGACGCCGGCAAGGCGCAAAAGGTCGCTTCATGAACCTGTCGCGGCTGTTTATCCTTCGCCCGGTCGCTACCACGCTGAGCATGCTGGCGATTGTCCTGGCAGGGATCATCTCGTACCGCTTGTTGCCGGTCTCGGCCTTGCCCCAGGTGGACTACCCGACCATCCGGGTGATGACCCTGTACCCTGGCGCCAGCCCGGATGTGATGACCAGCGCAGTCACCGCGCCCCTGGAGCGCCAGTTCGGGCAAATGCCCGGCTTGACCCAGATGGCCTCCACCAGCTCCGGCGGGGCCTCAGTGCTGACCCTGCGCTTCAACCTCGATATCAATATGGATGTCGCCGAGCAACAGGTGCAGGCCGCGATCAACGCCGCGACCAACCTGCTGCCCAAGGACTTGCCGGCGCCGCCGGTGTACAACAAGGTCAACCCGGCGGATACCCCGGTGCTGACCTTGGCGATTACCTCCAAGACCATGCTGCTGCCCAAGCTCAATGACCTGGTCGACACACGCATGGCGCAAAAGATCGCGCAGATCAGCGGCGTCGGCATGGTCAGCATTGCCGGTGGCCAGCGCCAGGCCGTGCGTATCAAGGTCAACCCCGAGGCCCTGGCGGCCAACGGCTTGAACCTGTCGGATGTACGCACGCTGATTACCGCGTCCAACGTCAACCAGCCCAAGGGCAACTTCGACGGGCCGACCCGCGTGTCGATGCTCGACGCCAACGACCAACTGGTGTCGCCGCAGCAATACGCCGAACTGATCCTGGCCTACAAAAATGGCGCGCCGCTGCGTCTGAAGGACGTCGCGCAGATCGTCGACGGCGCCGAAAACGAACGCCTCGCCGCCTGGGCCAACGAAAACCAGGCCGTGCTGCTGAATATCCAGCGCCAGCCCGGTGCCAACGTGATCGAGGTAGTCGACCGTATCAAGGCCCTGCTGCCGAGCATCACCGATAACCTGCCGGCCGGCCTGGATGTGACGGTGCTGACCGACCGTACCCAGACCATCCGCGCCTCGGTCACCGACGTGCAGCACGAATTGCTGATCGCGATTGCCCTGGTGGTGATGGTGACCTTCCTGTTCCTGCGCCGCGTCAGCGCGACGATCATCCCGTCGATCGCTGTGCCACTGTCACTGGTGGGCACCTTTGGCGTGATGTACCTGGCGGGTTTCTCGATCAACAACCTGACGCTGATGGCCCTGACCATCGCCACTGGCTTCGTGGTCGACGATGCGATCGTGATGCTGGAGAACATCTCGCGTTATATCGAGGAAGGTGAAACCCCGCTGGCCGCCGCGCTCAAGGGCGCCAAACAGATCGGCTTCACCCTGATTTCCCTGACCCTGTCGCTGATCGCCGTATTGATTCCGTTGCTGTTCATGGGCGATGTGGTCGGGCGGCTGTTCCGCGAGTTCGCCATCACCCTGGCGGTGGCGATCCTGATTTCCCTGGTGGTGTCCCTGACCCTGACGCCGATGATGTGCGCGCGCCTGCTCAAGCGTGAGCCCGAGGAAGCAGAACAGAGCCGTTTCTACAAGGCCAGCGGCGCCTGGATCGATTGGTTGATCGCGGCCTACGGGCGCAAGTTGCAGTGGGTGCTCAAGCACCAGCCGCTGACGTTGCTGGTGGCCATCGCCACCCTGGGCCTCACCGTGGTGCTGTACCTGGTGGTGCCCAAGGGCTTTTTCCCGGTGCAGGACACCGGGGTGATCCAGGGCATTTCCGAAGCGCCGCAGTCGATTTCCTTCGCGGCCATGAGCCAGCGCCAGCAGGAGTTGGCGAAGATCATCCTGGCCGACCCGGCGGTGGAAAGCCTGTCGTCCTACATCGGTGTGGATGGCGACAACGCCACCCTCAACAGCGGTCGCTTGCTGATCAACCTCAAGGCCCATGGGCAGCGGAACTTGAGCGCGGCCCAGGTGATCACCCGCCTGCAGCCGGAAATCGACAAACTGGTGGGCATCCGCCTGTACATGCAGCCGGTGCAGGACCTGACCATCGAAGACCGCGTCAGCCGCACCCAGTACCAGTTCAGCATGTCGTCACCCGATGCCGAACTGCTGGCGTTGTGGAGTGAAAAGCTGGTCCATGCCTTGAGCCAGTTGCCGCAGCTCACCGACGTCGCCAGCGACCTGCAGGACAAGGGCCTGCAGGTGTACCTGGTGATCGACCGCGATGCGGCCTCGCGCCTGGGCGTCAACGTGTCGACCATCACCGATGCGCTGTACGACGCCTTCGGTCAGCGGCAGATTTCCACCATCTACACCCAGGCCAGCCAATACCGCGTGGTGTTGCAGGCCCAGTCGGGCGAGACCCTGGGGCCGGATGCGCTAAACCAGATCCACGTCAAGACCACCGACGGCGGCCAGGTGCGGCTGTCGAGCCTGGCCCATGTGGAACAGCGCCAGGCGCAGTTGGCGATTGCGCATATCGGCCAGTTCCCGGCGGTGATGATGTCGTTCAACCTGGCCCCTGGCGTCGCACTGGGCAAGGGCGTGGAGTTGATCAACCAGACCCAGAAAGATATCGGCATGCCGGTCGGCGTGCAGACCCAGTTCCAGGGCGCGGCCCAGGCGTTCGAAGCCTCGCTGTCGAGCACCTTGCTGCTGATCCTGGCGGCGGTGGTCACCATGTACATCGTGCTCGGCGTGCTCTACGAGAGCTACATCCACCCGGTCACCATCCTCTCGACCCTGCCTTCGGCGGCGGTGGGGGCGTTGCTGGCGTTGCTGCTCAGCGGCAATGACCTGGGCATGATCGCGATCATCGGCATCATTTTGCTGATCGGTATCGTCAAGAAGAACGCGATCATGATGATCGACTTCGCCCTCGACGCCGAACGCAACCAGGGCCTTGACCCGCAGACCGCGATCTATCAGGCGGCGCTGTTGCGCTTCCGGCCGATCCTGATGACCACCCTGGCCGCGCTGTTCGGCGCGGTGCCGTTGATGCTGGCCACCGGTTCCGGTGCGGAGCTGCGTCAACCCCTGGGCCTGGTGATGGTCGGCGGTTTGCTGGTGAGCCAGGTATTGACCCTGTTCACCACGCCGGTGATCTACCTGTACTTCGATCGCCTGGGGCGGCGCTGGCGCAAAGAGCCGCAACGCCTGGAGCCGGTTGAGTCATGAACCTGTCCGGACCTTTCATTCGCCGCCCGGTCGCGACCATGCTGTTGAGCCTGGCGATCATGTTGCTGGGCGGTGTCAGCTTCAATCTGCTGCCGGTGTCGCCGCTGCCGCAGATCGACTTCCCGGTGATCGTGGTGTCGGCCAGCCTGCCCGGCGCCAGCCCCGAGGTGATGGCGTCCACCGTGGCCACGCCGCTGGAGCGCTCGTTCGGCGCGATTG
Organism: Pseudomonas sp. Y39-6; assembly: GCF_023651955.1. Taxonomy (NCBI): domain Bacteria; kingdom Pseudomonadati; phylum Pseudomonadota; class Gammaproteobacteria; order Pseudomonadales; family Pseudomonadaceae; genus Pseudomonas; species Pseudomonas sp. Y39-6. The sequence continues at coordinate 3,073,493 of NZ_CP069594.1, forward strand.
CCGGTATTACCACCATGAGCAGTTCGTCGAGCCAGGGTTCGACGCGGGTGATCCTGGCGTTCGATTCCAACCGTGATATCAACGGCGCGGCGCGCGAAGTGCAGGCGGCGATCAACGCTTCGCGCAACCTGCTGCCCAGCGGTATGCGCAGCATGCCGACCTACAAGAAGATCAACCCGTCGCAGGCGCCGATCATGGTGCTGTCGCTGACCTCGGACGTATTGCAGAAGGGCCAGCTGTACGACCTGGCGTCGACCATCCTGTCGCAAAGCCTGTCCCAGGTGCCGGGCGTGGGTGAAGTGCAGATCGGCGGCAGTTCCCTGCCGGCGGTGCGGATCGAACTCGAACCCAAGGCCCTCGACCAGTACGGCGTGGCCCTCGACGATGTGCGTAACACCATCGCCAACGCCAACCAGCGTCGGCCCAAGGGTTCCCTGGAAGACGCCGAGCGCAACTGGCAGATCCAGGCCAACGACCAGCTGGAAAAAGCCAAGGACTATGAACCGCTGCTGATCCGCTACCAGAACGGCGCGGCCCTGCGCCTGGGCGATGTGGCGAAGATCAGCGACGGTGTGGAAGACCGCTACAACAGCGGCTTCTTCAACAACGATTCGGCGGTGCTGCTGGTGATCAACCGCCAGTCCGGTGCCAACATCATCGAGACCGTCCGGCAGATCAAGGCGCAGTTGCCGGCATTGCAGGCGGTGCTGCCGTCCAGCGTCAAGCTGAGCCTGGCGATGGATCGCTCGCCGGTGATCACCGCCACCCTGCACGAGGCCGAGATGACCTTGCTGATTGCCGTAGGGCTGGTGATCCTGGTGGTCTACCTGTTCCTCGGTAACTTCCGTGCGTCGCTGATTCCAACCCTGGCGGTGCCGGTGTCGCTGGTCGGCACCTTCGCGGTGATGTATCTGTTCGGTTTCTCGCTGAACAACTTCTCGCTGATGGCGCTGATCCTCGCCACCGGCCTGGTGGTGGACGATGCCATCGTGGTGCTGGAGAACATTTCCCGGCATATCGACGAGGGCGTGCCGCCGATGAAGGCGGCGTACCTGGGCGCCAAGGAAGTCGGCTTTACCTTGCTGTCGATGAACGTGTCGCTGGTGGCGGTGTTCCTGTCCATCCTGTTCATGGGCGGAATCGTCACCAGCCTGTTCCGTGAGTTTTCCATCACCTTGTCGGCGGCGATCATCGTGTCGCTGGTGGTCTCGCTGACCCTCACGCCGATGCTCTGCGCGCGTTGGCTCAAGCCTCATATCAAAGGCCAACTGACCGGTTTGCAGCGTTGGAGCCAGAAGGTCAACGACCGCATGGTCTCGGCCTACGCCACCAGCCTGGACTGGGTGCTGCGCCATCGGCGCCTGACCTTGCTCAGCCTGCTGATCACGGTGGGGGTGAATATCGCGCTGTATGTGGTGGTGCCGAAAACCTTCATGCCCCAGCAGGACACCGGGCAATTGATCGGCTTTGTGCGCGGCGACGATGGGCTGTCGTTCAGCGTGATGCAGCCGAAGATGGAGATTTTCCGCAAGGCCGTGTTGCAAGACCCGGCGGTGCTCAGCGTGGCCGGTTTCATCGGCGGCAACAGCGGCACCAACAACGCGGTGATGCTGGTTCGACTCAAACCCATCAGCGAGCGCAAGGTCTCCGCCCAGGCGGTGATCGAGCGTCTGCGCAAGAACGTGCCCCTGGTGCCGGGCGGGCGGCTGTTCCTGATGGCTGACCAGGACCTGCAATTCGGTGGCGGGCGTGACCAGACCAGTGCGCAGTATTCCTACATCCTGCAAAGCGGTGATCTGTCTGCACTGCGCCTGTGGTACCCGAAGGTCGTGGCCGCACTGCGTGCGTTACCCGAACTCACCGCCATCGACGCCCGCGAAGGCCGGGGCGCGGCCCAGGTGACGCTGGTCGTCGACCGCGACCAGGCCAAGCGCCTGGGTATCGACATGAACATGGTCACCGCGGTGCTGAACAACGCCTACAGCCAGCGGCAGATCTCCACGATCTATGACAGCCTCAACCAGTATCAGGTGGTGATGGAGGTCAACCCGAAATACGCCCAGGACCCGATCACCCTGAACCAGATGCAGGTGATCACCTCCACGGGCGCGCGGGTGCCGTTGTCGACCATTGCCCATTATGAGAACAGCCTGGCGGACGACCGGGTCAGTCACGAAGGCCAGTTCGCCTCGGAAAACATCGCCTTCGACATAGCGCCCGGCGTGACGGTGGAGCAGGGCACTGCGGCCATCGAGCGGGCGATTGCCAAGGTGGGCTTGCCGGAGGACGTCATCGCCAAGATGGCCGGCACCGCCGATGCCTTCGCGGCGACCCAGAAGGGCCAGCCGTTCATGATCCTCGGCGCGCTGGTGGCGGTGTACCTGGTGTTGGGTATTCTGTATGAAAGTTATATCCACCCGCTGACGATCCTCTCGACCTTGCCGTCGGCCGGCGTCGGAGCCTTGCTCTCCATTTACCTGCTGGGCGGTGAGTTCAGCCTGATCTCCTTGCTCGGCTTGTTCCTGTTGATCGGGGTGGTGAAGAAAAACGCGATCCTGATGATCGACCTGGCGCTGCAACTGGAGCGCAATGATGGCCTGAGCCCGCTGGATTCGATTCGCAGCGCCTGCCTGTTGCGTCTGCGGCCGATCCTGATGACCACGCTGGCGGCGATCCTCGGTGCCTTGCCGTTGTTGCTCGGCAGGGCCGAAGGCGCGGAAATGCGCCAGCCCCTGGGCCTGACCATTATCGGCGGGCTGGTCTTCAGCCAGATCCTGACCCTTTACACCACCCCGGTGGTTTACCTTTATCTCGACCGCGCGCGCCATCGTTTCAACGCTTGGCGCGGCGTGCGTACCGATGCTGCCCTGGACACTGCGCTATGACCGATTCAATTTTCGCCACATTGGCCATGCCCCGTGGTTCCCGCGTCGCCAGCCTGGTGCTCTGCGGGGTGTTGCTCAGCGCTTGCGCCGTCGGCCCCGACTACACGCGCCCGGAGGTCATCGAGCCGGCGCAGTTCAAGCAAGCCCAGGGCTGGCGCCAGGCTACGCCGAGCGATGCGCTGGCCCGTGGTGCCTGGTGGGAGCTGTACGGCGACCGTCAACTCAATGACCTCGTGGTCCGGCTGAACAACGCCAACCAGACCGTCGCCCAGGCCGAAGCGCGCTTCCGCCAGGCCCAGGCGCTGGTGCGCAGTTCCCGTGGGGCGTTTTACCCGACGGTGGACCTGAGCGTCGGGAAAACCCGCGCCAGCCAGGGCACCGGCAGCAGCAACGCCAGCCTCAGCAGTTCCAGCAGCGGCATCCGCGACACCCTCAACGCGCAGTTGGGCGTGAGCTGGGAAGCCGATGTCTGGGGCAAGTTGCGCCGGGGCCTGGAAGCCAAAGAGGCCAGCGCCGAAGCCAGCTCGGCGGACCTGGCCGCGATGCGCTTGAGCCAGCAGTCGGAGTTGGTGCAAAGCTACCTGCAACTGCGCGTCATGGATGAGCAAACCCGGTTGCTGCAAGCCACGCTGGACACCTACCAGCGCTCCCTGCAGATGACCGAAAACCAATACCGCGCCGGCGTCTCCGGCAAGGAAGCCGTGGCCCAGGCGCAAACCCAGCTCAAGTCCACCCAGGCCAGCCTGATCGACCTGATCTGGCAGCGTGCCCAGCTGGAAAACGCCATCGCCGTGTTGATCGGCGAGGCACCGGCCAACTTCAACCTGGCTGTGAGCAAGGACATTCCGGCCTTGCCGCAGATTCCGGTGAGCCTGCCGTCGCAATTGCTCGAACGGCGCCCGGACATCGCCTCGGCCGAACGCTCGGTGATCGCCGCCAACGCCAATATCGGCGTGGCCAAGGCCGCCTATTACCCGGACCTGAGCCTGAGCCTGGCTGGCGGTTATTCCAGCAGCACCTATTCAGACTGGATCAGCCTGCCGAACCGCTTCTGGTCGGTCGGGCCGAAACTGGCGATGACCCTGTTCGACGGCGGCCAGCGCTCGGCGGAAGTCGACCGCACCGTGGCCAGTTACGATGAAACCGTGGCCAAGTACCGCCAGACCGTGCTGGATGGTTTCCGCGAAGTGGAAAACTATATGGTCCAGCTCAAGGTGCTGGAAGACGAAGCCGTGGTCAGCAACGAAGCCCTGGAGGCCGCTCGCGAATCGCTGCGCCTGACCCAGAACCAATACAAAGCGGGGCTGATCGCTTACCTGGATGTGGTCACCGTGCAGGCAACGGCGCTGAGTAACGAACGCACCGTGCTGACCTTGCTGCAGACGCGATTGGTGGCCAGTGTGCAACTGATCGCCGCGTTGGGCGGTGGTTGGGATGGGCAGACTCAAGTGGCGGAAAAGGAGTGAAGTCCGGGCCTTTTTGAATGGGCAGATTGACCTCAAAATGCCGGTGCTGGTCCTATTATAATTAATCGCCTGTTCAATAATTATTCTCGCTACAATCCGCGGCTTTGCCACCCGGGGCGGGTGTTTACAACCCGTCGCTCTCGAGAAGTTCCATGCTCATCGGTAGTTATTCTCCCTCTCTGGTCGTGATCTCCCTGTTCGTCGCGGTGCTTGCTTCCTACACCGCGCTCGACCTCTCCGGTCGCATCGCCACGGCCAAGGGTCGCGCCATCTACTTGTGGATGCTGGGCGGGGCATTGGCCATGGGCGTGGGCGTGTGGTCCATGCACTTTATCGGCATGTTGGCGCTCAGGCTGCCGTTCGCCCTGGGTTTTGACCTGGACATTACCGCGTTGTCGCTGTTGATCGCGGTGTTGTCCTGCGGCTTTGCCTTGTGGCTGGTCAGCCAGCAGCGCCTGCCTATGTGGCAACTGGGGTTTGGCGCGCTGATCATGGGCGCCGGCATCAGCAGCATGCATTACACCGGCATGGCCGCGATGCGGATGCTGCCGGGCATCGATTACGACCCCGCGTTGTTTGGCGCCTCGTTGCTGATCGCGGTGGCGGCGTCTGGCGCGGCACTGTGGATCGCCTTCAATCTGCGGCGCAACACGCCTTATGTGCGTCTGGCGCGCGGTGGCGCCGCCGTGGTGATGGGCGTGGCCATCGTCGGCATGCACTACACCGGCATGGCGGCGGCGCGTTTTGCCGACGACAGTTTCTGCGGCGCCGCGCTGACCGGCTTGAGCGGCAAGGGCCTGGATAACCTGGTGTTGGTCACCAGCCTGGCCGTGCTGGTTATCGCGCTGCTCACGTCGTTGCTCGACGCGCGCCTGGAGGCGCGTACCGCGGTGCTGGCCGACTCGCTGACGTTGGCCAATCAGGAACTGACCCACCTGGCCCTGCACGACACCCTGACCGGCCTGCCCAATCGCACCCTGCTCGCCGACCGGATTCAGCAAGCCATGCAGGCGGTGAAAGAGCAGGGCGGTTGCCTGGCCCTGATGTTTATCGACCTGGACGGCTTCAAGCCGGTCAACGATGCCTTCGGCCATCACATGGGCGACCAGTTGTTGCGCGAAGTCAGCCAGCGCCTGCGTGAAGATCTGCGCAGCCAGGACACCCTGGCGCGTATCGGCGGTGATGAGTTTGTGCTGCTGGTGCAACTGACGCAGCCCAATGATGCCCTGGGCCTTGCCGAACGCCAGGTGGTGCTGATCAATCGCGCGTTCCAGGTGGCCGAACACGTGCTGAAAATTTCAGCCAGCGTGGGTATCGCGATGTTCCCGGGCAACGGCAGTACGCCCCAGGAACTGCTGATGAACGCCGACGCCGCGATGTACCACGCCAAGGGCATGGGCAAGAATGGCTACAGCTTCTTCGATGTGTCGATGAACTCTAACGCGCGCAAGCAACTGCAGTTGTTGCAGGACTTGCGCAACGCAGTCGAGCAGCAGCAGTTCCGCTTGTACTACCAGCCCAAGTTCGACGCCGTCAGCGGTGCCCCGATAGGCGCCGAAGCCTTGCTGCGCTGGGAGCATCCGCAAGAGGGCTTGTTGCTGCCGGCGGCCTTTATCGAGCTGGCGGAAAAGACCGGGCTGATCATTCCGATTGGCGAGTGGGTGCTTGACGAAGCCTGCCGTCAGATGCGCGTGTGGTACGCCCAGGGTTATGAAGACTGGCGAATCGCGGTGAACCTGTCGGCGTTGCAGTTTTGCCACGCCGGCCTGGTCAAGAGTGTCGCCACCGCGTTGGATCGCCACCAGTTGCCGGCCAACAGCCTGACGCTGGAGATTACCGAAACCACCGCCATGAGCGATGCCGATGCGAGCATGACGGTGTTGCAGCAGCTGTCGGAAATGGGGGTCGATCTGTCCATTGATGACTTCGGCACCGGCTATTCCAGCCTGATGTACCTCAAGCGCCTGCCGGCCAACGAACTGAAGATCGACCGTGGCTTTGTGCGAGACCTGGAACACGACGGCGACGACGCCGCCATTGTCTCGGCCATCGTCGCCCTGGGCCAGGCCCTTGGGCTGCGGATTGTCGCCGAAGGGGTGGAAACCGATGTCCAGCAGAGCTTCCTCACCCGCCTGGGGTGCAACGCGTTGCAGGGCTATTTGCTCGGGCATCCGTTACCGGCGGATGGCTTCATGGCCGACATCCTGCGGGCACAAGCAACGCTGGCGCCTGACAAGCAGCGTGCTTGACGGGTATTCTTGGGGCCAACTCTAAACATTTGGTTGATTCAGGAGAGCGTAGGCATGGACAAAGTCCTCATCATCACCGGGGGCGGTCGTGGGATTGGCGCCGCGACGGCATTGCTGGCGGCTCGCCAGGGCTATCGCATTTGCATCAACTTCCAGTCGGACGAAGAGGCCGCTCATCGCGTGCTCGACCAGGTCCGCGCGCTGGGTGCCCAGGCCATTGCGGTGCGCGCCGATGTGAGCATCGAGGATGAGGTGATCGCGCTGTTCCATCGTGTTGACAACGAGTTGGGGCGGGTGACGGCACTGGTCAACAATGCCGGCACTGTGGGGCATAAATCCCGTGTCGATGAAATGTCCGAGTTCCGCATTCTGAAGATCATGAAGACCAACGTGCTCGGTCCGATTCTGTGCGCCAAGCACGCGGTGCTGCGTATGTCGCCCCGGCATGGTGGGCAGGGCGGCAGCATCGTCAATGTGTCGTCGGTGGCGGCGCGCCTCGGTTCGCCGGGTGAATATGTCGACTACGCCGCCTCCAAGGGCGCGCTGGACAGCTTTACCATCGGGCTGTCGAAGGAAGTGGCGGGCGAGGGCATTCGTGTCAACGCGGTGCGCCCCGGCTATATCTACACCGACTTCCATGCCCTGAGCGGTGATCCGGACCGGGTCAGCAAGCTGGAGTCCGGGATTCCCATGGCCCGTGGCGGCCGGCCGGATGAGGTGGCGGAGGCGATTGTCTGGTTGTTGTCGGACAAGGCGTCCTATGCCACCGGGACGTTCGTCGACCTGGGCGGCGGGCGTTAAGCCCCCCTCCGGCCATCAAGACGGCAGATGGCGCAGCACTTCATAGCCGTTAAGCGAGAACGCCTTGAGCCGGCTGGCTTCGGAGTTATCCAGGGTGCTGTAGCCGTCGTTGAAGAACCCATCGATACGCCCGTTGCGGGCATGGCTGCCATTCAAGGTGCGGTCGTCAAGGTTGTCGAGAAACTGCAGCACTTTTTCCAGGTTGTAAGCCGCGTCAGCACGCGCATCCGGGTCTGCGTTGGATGGGGTCCAGTCACCGACCTGCTGCTTAAGATCATCAGCGATCGCGTAACTGTCGCGGCCTTGCAGGAAGTGCGTCATGACCGGGCTCTGGTCGATGATCTGCTGTGCCGAGCGCAGGTCGCCGGCCGGTCGGTCCAGCGGAGCGTACATCTCGCGAACCTGCTTTTGTTCGACGGCACGCATGTAGTTGGGCGGGATGGGCAGGGGGGCAGGCCTTGGGGGGACAGAAACGCTCATAGGAAACCTCTGGTTCGAACCAGGAATAGTGAGTGTCCTGTGTGGTACGTGCGTCGATCTGGTTCCGCGTCAAAACGAGCGCACAATGCGTCCCAACGTCTCCATCGCTTTTTCCGATGCTTCCGACCACGGGCTGCCGTAGTTCAAGCGGATACAGTTCCTGAAACGCTGGGTTGCCGAAAAAATCGGCCCCGGCGCGATACTGATACCTTGCGCCAAGGCCATCTGGAATAACTTCAATGAATCCGTCTGCTCCGGCAATTCCAGCCAGAGGAAATACCCGCCGGCCGGCTGGCTGACCCGCGTCTGCGCCGGAAAATACCGGGCGATGGCCGCAAGCATGGCGCTTTGCTGTTCTTCCAGGGCGTAGCGCAATTTGCGCAAGTGCCGGTCATAGCCGCCATGTTGCAGGTAGTCGGCAATCGCCGCCTGGGCGGGCATCGACGGGCACAACGAGGTCATCAGCTTCAAACGCTCGACCTTCTGCGCATAGCGCCCGGCCGCCACCCAGCCAATGCGATAACCCGGTGCGAGGCTCTTGGCGAAGGAGCCGCAGTGCATCACCAGGCCCTCGGTGTCGAAGGCCTTGGCGGGTTTCGGTGCCTGTTGTCCGTAGTACAACTCTGCGTAGACGTCGTCCTCGATCAACGGCACCTGATGGCGGCGCAGCAGCTCCACCAATTCCTGTTTCTTCGCTTCCGGCAGCGTGGCGCCCATGGGGTTCTGGAAACTGGTCATGGTCCAACAGGCTTTGATCGGGTAGCGCTCCAGGCTTTGCGCCAGGGCGTTGAGGTCGATGCCGTCACGCGGATGCACGGGGATTTCCACCGCTTTGAGTTTCAGGCGTTCGAGCACTTGCAGGCAGGCATAAAACGCCGGTGCTTCAATGGCCACCAGATCGCCCGGCTCGGTGACGGCCTGCAGGCACAAGTTCAGGGCTTCGAGGGCGCCGTTGGTGATCAGCAGCTCTTCCATCGGCAACATCAGGCCGCCGACCATATAACGCAGGGCAATCTGCCGGCGCAGTTGCGGGTTGCCCGGCGACATGTCGGTGACCACCAGGCGCGGGTCCATCTCACGGGCGGCGCTGGCCAGGGAGCGAGCCAGGCGGGGCAGCGGGAACAGCATCGGGCTGGGGAAGGCCGAGCCGAACGGCACGGTATTCGGGTCTTTGATGGACTCGAGCACCGAGAACACCAATTCGCTCACATCGACTTCGGTGGATTCATGCACGTGCTCACTCACCACCGGTTCGGAGAACGGGCTGGGCGCATGGGTGTTGACGAAGTAGCCGGAACGCGGTCGTGCCCGGATCAGGCCGCGGCGTTCCAGCAGGTAGTACGCCTGGAACACCGTGGACGGGCTGACGCCGTAGGTCTGGCTGGCATAGCGCACCGAAGGCACTCGCTGGCCAGGGCCGAGCACGCCGGAGCGGATCAGTTCTGCGATGTCGTCGGCGAATTTTTCGTAGCGTTTCATGGTAGCCAAATTAATCTTCTCAAGATGTACGCAGGGCGAAATGTGGCCGCCGGCTGAGCGGCTGCCACATTTGATCTCTTATGCCGGCCAACCCTCAGCGGTTCAACGGTGCCACGAAACGGCTGTCGGCAGCGCTGTAGACCCATGGTTCGTCGACGTCGGTGACCTTGAAGCGCAGGATCTGCGAACTGCTCGCCGGCTTGTCCGCCAGCAACGCCACCGACACCGGCACGTCGCTGATTTCCCCCGGGGCCAGGCTGATCTGGGTCTTGCCTTGCAGCTGGAAGCCCTCGCCATCCACCAGTTCCAGGCGGTAGTCCTGGGGTTGCTGGGTCTTGTTGATGACCTTGAGGCTGTAGATGTTTTCGATCAGGCCCTGGCTGTTTTCGCGGAACATGCCGCGGTCCTTGGTCACGTCCAGCGACACCATCGGCCGCTGCACCAGTGCCACGACCAACGCCGCGATCATCACCAGCAGCACCGCACTGTAGCCGATCAGACGTGGTCTGAGCAGGTGGGTCTTGCCGCCTTGCAGTTGATGTTCGCTGGTGTAGCTCACCAGGCCGCGGGCGTAACCCATTTTGTCCATGATCGAGTCGCAGGCGTCGATGCACGCCGCGCAGCCGATGCATTCCATTTGCAGGCCGTCGCGGATATCGATGCCGGTGGGGCACACTTGCACGCACAATTGGCAATCGATGCAGTCGCCGAGGCCGACGTCCGCCGGTTTGGCTTCACGCTTGCGCGGGCCGCGGTGTTCGCCACGGGCCGCATCGTAGGAGATGGTCAGCGTGTCTTTGTCGAACATCACGCTCTGGAACCGCGCATACGGGCACATGTGCATGCATACCGCTTCGCGCAGCCAGCCGGCGTTGAGGTAAGTGGCGGCGGTGAAAAACACCACCCAGAACAGGCTCACGCCGCCCATCTGCCAGGTCAGCAGTTCGCTGGCCAGCGGGCGAATGGGTGTGAAGTAACCGACAAAGGTCAACCCGGTCAGCACGCTGATACTCAGCCACAGCGTATGTTTGGCCGAGCGCCGTGCCAGTTTGTTCAGGCTCCAGGGTGCCGCTTGCAGCTTGATACGCTGGTTGCGCTCGCCTTCGGTGACTTTTTCGCACCACATGAACAGCCAGGTGAACGAGCTTTGCGGGCAGGTGTAGCCGCACCACACCCGGCCGGCGAACACGGTGATCGCAAACAGGCCGAAGGCGCAGATGATCAACAGCGCCGACAGCAGGATGAAGTCCTGCGGCCAGAACGTGGCGCCGAATATGTGGAACTTGCTTTCGGCCAGGTCCCACAGTACGGCCTGGCGACCGCCCCAGTTCAGCCACACCGTGCCGAAAAACGCCAGGAACAGAAAGCCTGCACCGGCCACGCGCAAGGTGCGGTACAGGCCGGTGAAGCTACGGGTATGGATCTGGTTATCGCTGGATTTGGCCGTCACCTTCTTCGGGTGCGCAGGCTCGTGGATTTCCACGGTTCGGACGGGGATCATTTCGCTCATGGTCGTTTGCTCATCAGCCTCCATCAGGCCGGTGAACTATGCTCGTCGTGCTGTTTGCATAACAGACTCAGGTGTGGCGATAAAAAGCGGATCAGATGCGCTGCAAAGGCCCTGCTGCGACAATGTGCTGCACCCCGTGGCGCCTGGGGCGCAGCTCGATTCAGCGTGTGCTGATACAGATCAATCAAATCACCGAATCACTGTCGCTGGCCTTCAGGTGTTTGCGCCCATCCTGGGCGCCGGCGACGGTCAGCGCGTCGGCCTCGACCTCGGTGATGTAGATCCGGTCGTCGTTCAGCGCCACAAAAGACATGGATTTTTCGCTGTCGGTACTGACGGTGACCTGGGACGCCGGCAGGCTTTGTTCCTGGCCGTTGTCATCGACCGTGAAGTAGCAGATCTGGTTTTCGATACGTACAGGCATGGTGAACTCCTTGTCATCGTCTGGTGATGGTGAGGGGATAGCATTGGGCTGAGGGTTCCTCCACCCGCACGGGCGGGTCTTGCGGCGGTTCCTCCTCAGGCGGCGCAGCCGGTTCGGTGGGCGGCAGGGTCGGCTTGTCGATATTCGGATCGGGCGTTTGCGCGGGAATCGGGATATTCATCGGTGTGGCCTCCTTTGTGCTTTGCTCTATCGGTGGACAGCCGCCCGGGGGAATTGATTCCCCCCCGTCGATGGCGGCACATCCACCTGAACTTTTCACCCGGCCCCGGGCTCGGACCTTATGTGGTCCTGCTCAGGGAGAGCGGTGCCGTATCAGAATTCGGATCAAGCAAAGAGCGTCCACAGGGCGTAAGGGGAAGATGCTCGATGACTGCTGAAACACTGACTCCAGACGATTGTGTATTGCCGCTGTCCCAGGCGTTGTTGCTGCCTCGCATAGCGATTGAAAGCACCATGCCGGTGATCGACGGCGGCGAATTTGCGGTCAAGGCCGTGGTGGGCCAACGCATCAATGTCACCAGCAAGGTGTTCGCCGACGGCCACGACACGCTCGCGGTGCTGATCCGCTGGCGCGCCTTGCACGATGAAAGCTGGCACAGCGAGGTCATGGCCGATATCGGCAACGACGGTTGGGAGGGCGCGTTTACCGTCACCGCCCAAGGGCCCCATGAATATTGCATCGAAGCCTGGATCGATACCTTTGCCAGCTTCTGCTACGAACTGCGCAAGAAACATGAGGCTGGCGTGCCGGTCAGCCTTGAGTTGCAGGAAGGCCGCAGCCTGGTGCTGCTGGCCGCCGAGCGCAGTGACAGTGAGCTGCGCGAGCGCCTGATGCGCTTGCACCACGAGCTCTCCGGCCTGCTGGAAACCGAGCAGGTTGCGCTGTTCCTGCACGAAGACAGTGCGTACCTGATGACCCGGGCCGATCACCGCGCCTATTTGAGCATCAGTCCCGCGTACCCGCTCGACGTGGAGCGCGAGCGTGCGCAGTTTGCCAGTTGGTATGAGCTGTTTCCGCGCTCTATCACCGACCATCCAGCGCGTCACGGTACGTTCCTCGACGTGCATTCGCGGCTGTCGATGATCCATGACATGGGGTTCGACGTGCTGTACTTCCCGCCGATCCACCCCATCGGCCGCAGCCACCGTAAAGGCAAAAACAATGCCTTGAGGGCCGAGCAGCACGATCCGGGCAGCCCCTACGCGATCGGCAGCGAGGAGGGCGGCCACGACGCGATTCATCCGCAACTGGGCAGCCGCGACGATTTTCGGCGCCTGGTCAAGGCCGCCGCCGACCATGGCCTGGAAGTCGCCCTGGACTTCGCCATTCAGTGCTCCCAGGACCACCCGTGGCTCAAGCAGCACCCGGGCTGGTTCAACTGGCGCCCGGACGGCACGATCAAATACGCGGAAAACCCGCCGAAAAAGTACCAGGACATCGTCAACGTCGATTTCTACGCCGCGGATGCGATCCCCAGCCTGTGGACCGAACTGCGTGACATCGTGCTCGCTTGGGTCGAGGAGGGCGTGAAGACATTCCGCGTCGATAACCCTCACACCAAGCCGCTGCCATTCTGGCAATGGCTGATCAGCGATGTGCGGTCCAAGTACCCGGAGGTGATCTTCCTCGCCGAAGCATTCACCACACCGGCGATGATGGCGCGCCTGGGCAAGGTCGGTTACTCCCAGAGCTACACCTATTTCACCTGGCGCAACACCAAGGCCGAGCTGAGCGAGTACTTGGCGCAATTGAACGAGTCGCCCTGGCGCGAGTGCTACCGGCCGAACTTCTTCGTCAACACCCCGGACATCAACCCCGCTTTCCTGCATGAGTCCGGGCGCCCGGGTTTCTTGATCCGCGCCGCGCTGGCGAGCATGGGCTCGGGGTTGTGGGGCATGTATTCCGGCTTCGAACTGTGCGAAGCCGCGCCGGTGCCGGGCAAGGAAGAGTACCAGGACTCGGAAAAATACGAGATCCGCCCGCGGGACTTCACCGCACCCGGCAACATCATCGCCGAGATCGCCCAACTCAACCGCATCCGCCGGCAAAACCCGGCATTGCACACGCATTTGGGGCTGACGCTCTACAACGCCTGGAACGAGAACATCCTGTACTTCGGCAAGCGCAGCGAAGACGGCAGCAATTTCATCCTGGTGGCGGTCAACCTCGACCCATTCAATGCCCAGGAAGCGCAATTCGAATTGCCGCTGTGGGAGCTGGGCCTGCCGGACGACGCCCACACCCAGGGCGAAGATTTGATGAACGGCCATCGCTGGACGTGGTACGGCAAGACCCAATGGATGCGGCTGGAGCCGCAGATGCCGTTCGGGATCTGGCGCATCACCACGTACTAAGGATCGACATGTGGGCGGGGGCTTGCTCCCGAAAGCGCTATGCCAGCCAATGGATCAAGTGACTGTCCTGCCGCTATCGGGCGCAAGCCCCCGCGCATCGACCCGCTTCAGTCTGCAAGAATCCTCGAGTTTTCAGGAGTTTCCAATGGCGAAGAAACCCAAGGCTGCCACCTTTATCAAAGACCCGCTGTGGTACAAGGACGCGGTGATCTATCAGGTTCACGTCAAATCCTATTTCGACTCCAATAACGACGGCATCGGTGACTTTCCCGGGCTGATCGCCAAACTCGACTACATCGCCGACCTCGGTGTGAACACCATCTGGCTCCTGCCGTTCTACCCCTCGCCACGTCGCGACGACGGTTATGACATCGCCGAGTACCGCGGCGTGCACAGCGACTACGGGACCATGGCCGACGCCCGGCGCTTTATCGCCGAAGCCCACCAACGCGGGCTGCGGGTGATCACCGAACTGGTGATCAACCACACCTCCGACCAGCACCCGTGGTTTCAGCGCGCACGCAAGGCCAAGCCCGGTTCGGCGGCGCGGGACTTCTACGTGTGGTCCGACGACGATCAGAAGTACGACGGCACGCGCGTCATCTTCCTCGATACCGAGAAGTCCAACTGGACCTGGGACCCGGTGGCCGGCCAGTACTTCTGGCACCGTTTCTATTCGCACCAGCCCGACCTCAACTTCGACAATCCGCAAGTGATGAAAGCCGTGCTGTCGGTGATGCGCTTCTGGCTCGACATGGGCATCGACGGCCTGCGCCTGGACGCAATCCCGTACCTGATCGAGCGCGACGGCACCAACAACGAAAACCTGCCGGAGACCCACGACGTCCTCAAGCAGATCCGCGCCGAGATCGACGCTCATTACCCCGACCGCATGCTGCTGGCCGAAGCCAACCAGTGGCCGGAAGACACGCAGATGTACTTCGGTGACAAAAAGGGCGACGACGGCGATGAATGCCACATGGCCTTTCACTTCCCTCTGATGCCGCGCATGTACATGGCGTTGGCCCAGGAGGACCGTTTCCCGATCACCGACATCCTGCGCCAGACCCCGGAAATCCCGGCCAATTGCCAATGGGCGATCTTCCTGCGCAACCACGATGAACTGACCCTGGAAATGGTCACCGACAAAGAACGCGACTACCTGTGGAACTACTACGCCGCCGACCGTCGCGCGCGGATCAACCTGGGCATTCGCCGGCGCCTGGCGCCGCTGATGGAGCGTGACCGGCGTCGCGTCGAACTGCTCAACAGCCTGCTGTTGTCGATGCCGGGCACGCCGACCCTGTATTACGGCGATGAAATCGGCATGGGCGACAACATCTACCTGGGCGACCGCGACGGCGTGCGAACGCCGATGCAGTGGTCCATCGACCGCAACGGCGGCTTTTCCCGCGCCGACCCGGCCAGCCTGGTGCTGCCGCCGATCATGGACGCGCAATACGGCTATCAGTCGGTCAACGTCGAAACCCAGGCCCAGGACCCGCATTCGCTGCTGAACTGGACCCGCCGCATGCTCGCGGTGCGCAAGCAGTCCAAGGCTTTCGGCCGCGGCAGCTTGAAGATGCTCTCGCCGAGCAACCGGCGCATCCTCGCCTATACCCGTGAATTCACCGGGGACGACGGCCGCACCGAGATCATCCTGTGCGTGGCCAACGTCTCGCGCAGCGCCCAGGCGGCCGAGTTGGACCTCTCGGCCTTCGCCGGCATGGTGCCGGTGGAGATGCTCGGCGGTAATGCGTTCCCGCCCATCGGCCAGTTGAATTTCCTGCTGACCCTGGCGCCGTATGGCTTCTATTGGTTCGTGCTGGCGGCGGAAAACCAGATGCCCAGCTGGCATGTGGAACCGGTGCAAAGCATGCCGGACTTCACCACCCTGGTTCTGAAAAAACGCATGGAGGAGCTGCTCGACGCACCGTGTCGCGCCGTCCTGGAGCACACCTCGCTGCCGGCCTGGCTGCCCAAGCGCCGCTGGTTCGCCGGCAAGGACACGGCCATCGACAGCGTGCATATCGCTTACGGCGTGCGGTTCGGCGACCTGCAGCACCCGGTGCTGCTCAGCGAAATCGAGGTGAGCGCCGGGGGGCAGGTCAGCCGTTACCAGTTGCCGTTCGGCTTTCTCGGCGAAGACCAGTTCACCAGCGCCTTGCCGCAACAACTGGCCCTGGCCCGTGTGCGGCGCGTGCGTCAGGTGGGGTTGGTGACCGATGCGTTCAGCCTGGAACACTTTATCCGCGCGGTGATCCAGGCCTTGCAGGCCGGCACCGTGTTGAACAGCAGCGAGGGCGAGCTGCGCTTTGAAGCCACGCCGCAGCTGGCCAGGCTGCCGCTGACCGATGAGTCGCCCGTGCGCTACCTGGCTGCCGAGCAGTCCAACAGCTCGGTGGTGGTGGGCGAGAGCCTGGTGCTCAAGTTGATCCGCAAGGTCAGCGCCGGGGTCCATCCGGAGCTGGAGATGAGCGCCTACCTGACCGCAGCCGGTTACCCGAACATTTCGCCGTTGCTCGGTTCGATGATTCGGCGTGACGGCCAAGGCCAGGACAACCTGTTGATGATTGCCCAGGGCTACCTGAGCAACCAGGGCGACGCCTGGGGCTGGACCCAGAACAACCTGGAGCGCGCGATCCGCGACGAACAGGCCGAAGCGATGTCCGAACAGGAGCAGCATTACAACGCCTTGGGCGAGCTGGCCGACTTTGCCGCTTTGCTCGGGCAGCGCCTGGGTGAAATGCACGGCGTGCTGGCGGCGCCGACGGCCAACCCAGACTTCCAAGCCGAAGTCACCACCGCCAAGGATGCCGAGGCCTGGGCCAAGGACATCGCGGCGCAGATCGAGCGCGCCCTGCAATTGCTCAAACTGCATCAAAACCAATTGAACCCGGCCGATCAGGCGCGGGTCAGTGAATTGTTGGAGCAGAAAAAAGCCATCGGCGCTCAGGTCCGGGCGTTGGCGCAGGCCACGTTGGGCGGCTTGCGCATTCGCGTCCACGGTGACTTGCACCTGGGCCAGGTGCTGGTAGTGAAAGGCGACGCCTACCTGATCGACTTTGAAGGGGAACCGGCGCGGCCGCTGCACGAACGGCGCGGCAAGCACAGCCCCTATAAAGACGTCAGCGGCGTGCTGCGTTCGTTTGATTACGCGGCGGCCATGGCCCTGAATGTGCAAGGTGTGGACCACTCACCCGCAGCGGACGCGGCGCGCCAGCGTGTGACCGAGCGCTACCTGATTGAGGCGCGTCTGGCATTTATCAAGGCTTATCACGCGGCGACGGCTACACTGGCGCATGACTGGCAGGATGCCAAAGGCCAGGACGCAGCGCTGACCTTGTTCAGCCTGGAAAAGGCCGCGTATGAAGTGGCTTATGAAGCGGAAAACCGCCCGACCTGGCTGCCGGTGCCCTTGCAGGGTTTACACGGTTTGCTCAGCGGGCTCATACCTGGATCGAAATCTGTACGCGGTGGGGAGACGTCATGAGTTTTACGAATAAAGAACCGCTGCAGCCGAAACTGACAGCAATGCCGGCGTCCAACGACGTCGAAGCGCTGGTGCGCGCCGAACACCATGATCCGTTCTCGATTCTCGGGCCCCATGATGACGAGCAGGGCGGCCAGTTTGTCCGTGCGTTCCTGCCGGAGGCCTTGAGCGTCCAACTGCTGAGTCGCGACACTGGCGAGCCGATCGGCAGCCTCGACGCGACCCAGGTGCCGGGTCTGTTTATCGGGCATTTCAGCAGTCGCCAGGCCTACCTGTTGAAGATCCAATGGGCCGGTGGCGAACAGATCACCGAAGACCCTTACAGTTTCCAGCAACTGCTGCTGGGGGAAATGGACCTGTACCTGTTTGCCGAAGGCAATCACCGTGACCTCAGCAGCTGCCTGGGCGCCCAGTTGACCACGGTCGATGGCGTGCAGGGCGTGCGGTTTGCCGTGTGGGCACCGAACGCCCGGCGCGTGTCGGTGGTCGGTGACTTCAATATCTGGGACGGCCGCCGCCACCCGATGCGCCTGCGCCATCCGGCCGGTGTGTGGGAGATCTTTATCCCACGCTTGCAAGCGGGCGCGGCCTACAAATACGAGATTCTCGGGGCCCACGGCATTTTGCCGCTCAAGGCCGACCCGATGGCCCTGGCCACCCAGATGCCACCCGACACGGCATCGAAAGTCGCGTCGCCGTTACAGGTCGACTGGCAGGATCACACGTGGATGCAGGCGCGTGCGCAAAAGCAGAAGCCCACGGCGCCGCTGTCGATTTATGAGTTGCACCTGGGCTCCTGGCAGTGCGAACTGGACGAGGCCGGTGAGGTTTCGCGCCAGTACGGCTGGGGTGAACTGGCCGAGCGGCTGATTCCGTATGTGCAACAGCTGGGCTTTACCCATATCGAGCTGATGCCGATCATGGAGCACCCGTTCGGAGGTTCCTGGGGCTATCAAGCGTTGTCCCAGTTCGCGCCGACTGCGCGCTTCGGTTCGCCGCAAGCATTCGCCGAGTTCGTCAATGCCTGTCACCAGGCCGACATCGGCGTGATCCTCGACTGGGTGCCGGCGCATTTTCCCACCGATGCCCACGGCCTCGCGCAATTCGATGGCACGGCGTTGTACGAATACGCCAACCCGCTGGAAGGCTTCCACCAGGATTGGGACACGCTGATCTACAACCTGGGTCGCACCGAAGTACATGGCTTTATGCTGGCCTCGGCGCTGCATTGGCTCAAACACTTCCACGTCGATGGCCTGCGCGTCGATGCCGTGGCCTCGATGCTGTATCGCGACTATTCGCGCAAGGCCGGCGAATGGGTGCCCAACCGCCATGGCGGCCGCGAGAACCTCGAAGCCATCGACTTCCTGCGGCACTTGAACGACGTGGTCGCCCTCGAAGCCCCCGGCGCGCTGGTGATCGCCGAAGAATCCACGGCCTGGCCGGGCGTCAGCCAGCCGACCCAACAGGGCGGCCTGGGCTTCAACTACAAGTGGAACATGGGCTGGATGAACGATTCCCTGCATTACATCCAGCAAGACCCGGTGTACCGCGCCCACCATCACAATGAACTGAGTTTTGGCCTGGTGTATGCCTGGTCCGAGCGTTTCATCCTGCCGATCTCCCACGATGAAGTGGTCCACGGCAAGCACTCGCTGATCGACAAGATGCCCGGCGACCGCTGGCAGAAATTCGCCAACCTGCGCGCCTACCTGAGTTTCATGTGGACGCACCCGGGCAAGAAGCTGCTGTTCATGGGCTGCGAGTTTGGCCAATGGCGCGAGTGGAACCACGACCAGCAACTGGACTGGTACCTGCTGCAATACCCCGAACACCGTGGGGTACAGAAGCTGGTGAGTGACTTGAATCGCCTGTACCGCGAGGAACCGGCCCTGTATGAACAGGACGACGCGCCCCAGGGCTTCCAGTGGCTGATCGGCGACGATGCGATCAACAGCGTCTACGCCTGGCTGCGCTGGAGCAAGGACGGCAGACCGGTGCTGGTGGTGGCCAACTTCACCCCGGTGCCCCGTGAAGCCTACAAGGTCGGCGTACCGTTCGCCGGGCGTTGGAGCGAGGTGATCAACAGTGATGCGGACACGTATGCCGGTTCGAATTATGGCAATGGCGGAGGGGTCTTCACCGAGGATGAACCGCATCATGGTCAACCGGTATCGCTGTCGTTGAATCTGCCGCCATTGGGCGTGCTGATTTTGCGTCCGCAAGACAGTTAACGGCGCTAAGGTGCTGGCGTCTATTGTCCGCGCTAGTGGCAGGGTGCCACAATGGCACCTTTGTCGCGGCAGTCGAATCAGGCGGTTTTCATGAATGGCCTTGGGCATGAGCAAGACCAGGATTGCGTTATTGAGGAGCAGGTGCGAACCGACCGTTTGCATCAGCTGTTTCGTCAGTCATTTGCCGCCATTTTCGGCAGCTATCTCGCGGCGGCGATGCTTTGCTGGCTGTGTTGGGACCGTTTTGACCACCAGGTCATGCAGGTATGGCTGGCGGTGCTGGCGGCGTCATCGTTGCTGCGGGTGAAAATGTTCCTCGAATGGTTTCGCAGCCCCTACAGCGAGCGCACGCCGGAACGCTGGGAGCGCCGTTACTGGATCACCTTGATACTGTCCGCGAGCATCTGGGGCGCCGGTGCCTTTGCCGTAATGCCCAGTGACGACCGGATGTCCCAAGTACTGGTGATGTTGTTTACCGTGGGCATGTCCGTCAGCGCTGTCTCGTGCTATTCGGCCTATCGCTACATGACCATGGTGTCCATGGGCCTGGTGTTGCTGCCGTGTACGCTGTGGCTGCTGTTTCAGCCGTCGTCGATGCAGGTCGGCGTGGCGATTGCGGTGCTGGTGTTTTCCTCGTTTGTGGTCAGTGCCACGCGCAAGTTGTCCGGCGCCCTGGAAAAAGCCTTCCGCCTGACCAGGCAGATGGAACGCGCCCACACTATTTCCGCGCGCGCCGCACAGACCGATGAACTCACCGGGCTGATGAACCGTCGCGCGTTTTTCGAACATGCACAATTGCTGTACGCGCAGTGCCGCCTCAACCGGCAGCCGCTGTGTGCGTTGATGATCGACATGGACCACTTCAAGCAAATCAACGACACCTATGGCCACCAGGCCGGCGACCAGGTATTGCGGCAGATCGGCGGAGTGATCACCGCGTCGTTTCGCCAGGCCGATGTGTACGGTCGCCTGGGGGGCGAGGAGTTTGCGGTGTTGCTGCCCAATACCTCGCTGGAAACCGCCCGGGGTATCGCTGAGCAGTTGATCAAGGCCATCTCGTGCATGGCTTCCGAACCTGTGCAGGGCATGACCGCCAGTCTCGGCGTGGCGTCGACCTGCACCTTGGATGGCGACCTGCACGCGTTGATGAACACCGCCGACAAGGCGCTGTACCGCGCCAAGGCCCTCGGCCGTAATCAAGTGGTCGTGGCGGAGTAGGGCTCAGTCCTTGAACATGGCCTTGGCCAGCACCCGCGCCACCTGGTCGGCGGAGTAGGGCTTGGCGAGAAACTCGAACCCTTCGTAGCCGCTTTCCGCGAGTTCTTCGCTGTAGCCGGAGGTGAGCACCACCGGCAGGTCGGCGCGACGTTGGCGCAGGAGCTTGGCCATCGCCACGCCGGTCATGCCCGGCATCACCACGTCGGAGAAAATCGCGTCGAAAGCCGCGGCATCCGGACCGGCCAGCGCCAGCGCCTGTTCGGCATTGGTCGCCCAGGTGGTCTGGTAACCGAGGTCCTGGAGGATCTGGTTGGCGAAACGGCCTACGTCCAGGTTGTCTTCCACGATCAGGATATTGCGCAGGCTCGTGTCGTGGGGCGGTGTCGGGTCACTAGGGGAGGGCTCGTGGCGGGCGTCCTCCGGCTCGACCTCGGGCAGATACAGGGTAAACACCGTGCCCTGGCCAAGACAGCTGGCCACGTCGACATTGCCACCGGACTGCTTGGCGAAGCCGAACACCTGTGACAACCCCAGGCCCGTGCCTTTGCCCACGGCCTTGGTGGTAAAGAACGGCTCGAAAATGCGCTCGAACGTTTCCCCCGGAATGCCGCTGCCGGTGTCGGCCAGGGCCACCGTGACAAACGGCTGGCAGGCTTGGGCATCGCCCCGGATGCTCGGCATCGCGTCCACCGTGCCCACGCGCAGGGTCAAGGTGCCCTGGCCGTCCATGGCATCGCGGGCGTTGAGTGCGATATTGATCAGCGCGGTTTCGAACTGGCTCGAGTCGACCCGGACATGGCACGGCCGCTCGGGCAATTGAACCTGCACATGAATGCGCGCACCGGTGACACTCTCGAGCATCTCGCCAATGTCCTTGACCCGCTGCGCCACATCGAAGACTTCCGGGTTCAGCGGTTGGCGGCGCGCGAACGCAAGCAACTGGCTGGTCAACTTGCTGGCGCGCTCGACGGTGTCCGACACTGCGCGCATGTAGCGTTGGCGCCGTTCTTCGGGCAGCCCGGGCTGACGCAAAAAGTCCACCGACGAACGAATGATGGTCAGCAGGTTGTTGAAGTCATGGGCCACGCCGCCGGTCAATTGGCCGATGGCTTCGAGTTTCTGCGATTGACGCAACGCCGCTTCGGCCTGGGCCAGCGCAGCGGTGCGTTCTTCCACGCGCTGCTCGAGGGTGGCGTTCAATTCGGTAAAGGCCGCCAACCCTTCGCGCACGGCGGCATCGGCGCGCACCCGTTCGATGTGCGCCCAGGACCGTTCGGTGACTTCGGCCAACAGTGCCAGGTCATACGGCGACCAGGTCCGCCCTGCTGTGCTGTGAACCGCCATCAAGGCCGTAAGGCGACCGTGTTTGATCAGTGGTATGCAGATCGTGGCGGTGATGCCCAGGGCCTGGAACGCCGCGGCTTCCTGTGCGGGCAGTTCAAGCCGGTTGTTGCCGATCACCAGCGGCTCACCGGCCCGCAGGCACTTGACCGCGGTTTGCCCGAAGGCCTGCAGGCGGTAGTGGCCGACGATGCTGGGCGAGCCGGGAGCCGTCCAGTTGTCACGGATGGTGAAGCCGTCTTCATCGGCGTCCATATCGGCGTAGGCGCAGATGGACACTTGCAGGTGCTGCGCCAGCAGGTGCGTGGTGGCGGTCATGATGGCTTCGGCATCGGTGGCATTGGCGACCGTGCTGCCGATGGTATCCAGCACCGCAAGGCGGCGCGAAAGGAACACCGTGGCGGTGGTTTCGGTCACGGTGTCGAGCATGCCGACGACGTGGCCCCGCGGGTCGCGGATCGGGCTATAGCAGAACGTGAAGTACGCTTGTTCCGGCGCCGCGCCGCGTTCGATCACCAGCGGGAAGTTTTCGATATAGGTCGCATGGCCCTGGAAAGCCGCATCGGCGATGGGGCTGATGTCGTCCCAGACCTCGCTCCAGATCTCGCTGAACGGACGCCCCAGGGCATAGGGTTTATTGCCCAGTATCGGAATGAACGCGTCGTTATAGAGGGTCGTCAATTGAGGCCCCCACACGATGGCTTGGGGGAAACTTGAAGCAAAGCACAGCGCCACGGTGGTCTTGAGCACATCCGGCCAGTGTTCCAGCGGACCCAGGGGCGTACTGGCCCAGTCGTGCTGGCGTACCCGCTCGGCCATGTCGCTGCTGCTTTGCAGCCAATTCATCATCGGGTGAACACCTTGTTTGCCACGGTCTGTTTGGATGCCTGATGCGTCAGGCCAATAAGCAACAGACAGAAATGATTGCTGCCGGTTCAGCGCAATTATCCATGAGATGGCACTTTGATGCTTCACCCGCTGGGATAGATCTCATCGCGGGTGTTCACTTACTGTTGTGTTCCGAACACCGCTGTCCAATAAATGCCTGCATCGCTCTTCGGGTCCATGGCGTAGGCGGCGCCCACTTCACGGAATTGCGGGTTCATCAGGTTGGCGCAATGGCCGGGGCTGGCGAGCCAGCCGTCCACCACTTTGCGCGGGGTGTCGAGGCCGGCCGCGATGTTTTCGCCGATGTTCTTCGCGCTGTACCCGGCCAGCTCGGCACGGTCGCCCGGGGTGCGGCCGTCGTGGTCCAGATGGTCGAAGAAATTGCCGTTGGCCATGTTGCGTGTGTGGCTGTTGGCGGCACTGGCCAAGGTGTCGTTCCACGACAGTGGCGTGGTCGCGGTGAACGCCTGGGGACCGCATTGGCGCGGTTGTGTGCGGGCGGCGTTGATCAGGTTCAGCAATTGCCTGCCTTCGGTCTGCCAATCGCCCAGGCCGCTGGACAGCAGCGGGCGGGCGAGCACGATGCGCCAGTCCTGGCCGCTGTTGCTCACGCCGATGTCGACGAATTGCGGGTCCAGCACCACGCGGCAGAAACTCTCGCGCACGGCTTTCATGGCCGCCTGGGCATCCTTGGGCCCGGACAGGCTGATTGCCTGCACGTTGACCATCGGGTACGCCGCGCGGGCCAGGGCCTGCTGCAAGTCGCCGACATTACTGGCCGGCAGCACCAGGCGTGTATCGCTGGCCAGCGGTGGCAGTTCCTGGGAACCTTGGTCGCCGCAGCGTTGCACCTGGCTGCGGTAAGCGTTGATCTGTTGCACCAACTGATTTTCTTCATTCGCCATCGCGCTGGCGCAGAACACCAGGCTGGCGGCCAGCGTCGTCAGACCCATCATCAATGACAGCACGCGCATGGACGTTACCCTTGAACTTGAAAGTGCCCATGATGCGCGATGTAGGGGCGTCCATGCACCCGTTGGTCCGAACTTTTTTCCTCGGGTTTTGAATGCCGGATGTTCACGGCCCTGGTCATACAAGGCAAACGCCACCACCCGCCGCGCCGGCATGGCGAGGCTGATCAACCCGTCATGAGCGAGGATATTCGGCTCACGCCAACTGACGCGCGGGCTGCCGCCGCCATGCCATGGCGCTGGCGAGCAGGATCAAAGCGAATGCCGCGGTAAAGGTTGCGTGCAGACCGTCAGCCACGGATTGCGGCGTGGCGTGGGTGACATCGGGAGTGGTCCAGGCAAACATCGCGCCCAATGCCGACGCACCGAAAATCAGCCCCAGGTTGCGTGACAGGTTCAGCAGGCCTGAGATCGTGCCTCGGCGTGCCGCATCGGCTTCGCTCATCACCGCAGTGTTGTTGGCGGCCTGGAACAGGCTGTAGCCCGCCGTCAGCGTAATCAATGAGGCAAGATAAGTGACCAGCCCGGACGCCAGGCACAGCGACAGGGCGCCACTGCCGCAGACAGCCAGCCCCACGAGTGTCATGACGTGGCTGCCAAAGCGTTCGCTCAGACGACCGGCCGGAATGCCGGTGAGCGCCGCGACACCAGGGCCGACGGCCATTGCCAGGCCCATCCCGGCCGGATCGAGCCCAAGCCCTCGGGACAAGTAGAACGGCCCGACGACAAAGGTGGCCATGATCACCGCCGACACCAACGCACTCATCACCAGGCCGGCGCGCAACGAGGTCGACTGCAATAAGCGCCAAACGCCACCGCCGCCGACCAGTGGCGCGGGTGGCTGATCCACCGGCAAGTAGCGCCAGGCGAGGGCGGCCGCGAGCAAGCCCAGCGGCATCCCCACCAGAAACAGCGCGCGCCACCCCCACACACTGAGCAACAGGCCGCCCACGCCGGGGCCCATGGCGGTACCGACGGCTGACATCGTGCCGAGCAAGCCCATGACACGCGCAATGCGTGCTTGGGGGACGGTGTCGCCGACCATCGCTAACGTCATCGCCATCATGATCGCCGCGCCCAAACCTTGCAGGCTGCGCGCCGCAATCAGCCACCGCAGGCCAGGCGCGACACCGCATAACCCGCCGGCCAAGGCGAACAGCAGCAAGCCAGCGATCAACAGCCGCCGTCGCCCCAGCCGATCGCCCAGGCGCCCGGCACTGACGATGACTGCCGTGATCGCGAGCAGGTAGGTGAGCACCACCCATTGCGTCGCGTGAAAGGATGCATTGAAGGCCTGCGCGAGGCTGGGCAGGCCGACATTGGCGATGCTGGTGCCAAGGGCGGCCAGCAACATGGACAGGCACAGGCTGACAAGACCGCCACGGGAAGAGGTATGCATGGAAGATTCCTTGAATGAACGCAACTGTCGTAAATCTACGGCGTGGCCTAACATGGCGGAAGACGCATGAGTTGCACTAAATACCTGCATATGACGCCTGCCATGGAGCGCTGATGCCCGATCTCAATTTGCTGATCACCCTGGATGTATTGCTCGCCGAAGGCAGTGTCGCCCGTGCGGCCAAGCGCCTGCGGTTGAGCCCTTCGGCCATGAGCCGGGCGTTGGCGCGCTTGCGTGCGACCACCGGCGACCCGTTGCTGGTCCGCGCTGGCCGCGGCCTGGTGCCGACGCCCCGGGCGTTGGCACTGCGCGAACAGGTCAGCCAACTGGTGCAGGGCGCCCAGGCGGTGTTGCGCCCGGCACAGGCGCTGGAGATGGCCCACGTGGTCCGCACCTTCACCCTGCGAACCAGCGAGGAGTTTGTCGAAGGCTTCGGTTCGGCGTTGCTCGCCCGTCTCGCCGAGGACGCCCCCGGCGTGCGCCTGCGCTTCGTCAGCAAGACCGACAAGGACACTGCGCAACTGCGCGAAGGCAGCGTCGACCTGGACATCGGCGTGGTCGACCCCACGGCCAGCCCTGAAGTGCTGACCCAGGCGCTGTTTCGCGATCGCTTGATCGGCGTGGTGCGCAGCGGCCATCCCCTGAGCCAAGGCGAGATCAGCGCTGCACGGTTTGCCGAGGGCCGACACCTCTACGTATCGCGGCGCGGCCAGGACCGCGGCCAGATCGACGACGTCCTCGAAGCCCAGGGCCTGACGCGGCAGATCGGCAGCATCGTCGCGAGCTTTTCCAGCGCCATCGCCCTGGCACGCAACACCGACCTGATTGCCTCGGTGCCCGAGCGCTATACCCCAGACCGGCGCGACCTGTTCTGTTTTGCGCTGCCGGTGGCGTTACCCGCGTTTACCGTGGCAATGCTCTGGCACCCACGGTTGGACGCCGACCTGGCCCATCGTTGGTTGCGCGGGTGTTTGCGTGAGGTGTGCGGACGATGACAGTGCGGCCCGTCCCCGGGGCGATGTGCATGCGAGCCGCCAGGCATGCAGATCATGGCGGGTATGCCTATCGATCCCGAACCTGCTGCAACAGGTACAATCCCATCTGCCTTGACGCGAAACTCCAGGAATTTGCATGTTCAGCCTTACCCGCTACACCACGCCGTGCCCCGAACCGATCAACAGCCAGATCCTGCAGATGGTGGTCGACAACCTCACCGACATCAGCAGCGTCGCGCTGCCGCCGAGTAACCTGCTCTACAACATTTACCAATATGCCATCGGCTTTGAGGTGCATTTGTACCTGCAGGCGCTGGACGGGTCGAAGGGGATCGCGGTCGAACTGATCGTCGCGACGTCTGCGCAAGACCCGGAAAAAGTCATTGGGTTTTTGCTGTACTTGCCGGTCAAGGACGACCCAGAAGCCTGCGGTGTGGCGTTCATGGCCGTACAGGCAGGCAGCCGGCGCCAGGGCGTGGCGCGGGGCATGATGCAAGAGGTGCTGGCACGTTACCCTCACGCCGAACTGGCCTGCGCCGTGGACAAAGTGCCGGCCTTCGCGGCGATGGGCTTTCAGGTGCGCGGCGCGCGCGGCACGCAGGTGCTGATGAACACCCGCGCCTACGCCACCGATGGCTTGATGGGCGTGCTGGATGTGGCCGCTATCTATAGCTCATTGGAAGTGCGGCAGATTCATACCTACCTGCTGCAAAAACATGGCAAGCGCGCCATGGTGGATGCCGAGAAGCAACGCGACCGGCACCTGGATCAACTGGCGCACAAGGTCCGCTTGTTTGTGCAGGGGCGAGGCTGAAAAACGCCTCTCAACGGGCGCTGTGCGCCCCGCGATTGACCATTGCCAGAATGGTCGCCAGCAACTCCTGTTGCGCCTCTTCACGGCTGAGCTCACCGCTGGCCGCCGCATGAGACAAGGCCTCCGCCGCCCCGAGCATGGCCCGCAGCCCCGCCTGGGACACGCTGCCGCCCGGCGCGAAGGGGGCCATGACGTCGCGGCACTTATCGAGAAAGAGTGCTTCGTACTTGCGCTTGAGGCTTTCCAACTCCGGTGAGCTGCTCAGCGCGGCGATCACCCCCGGAATTTCCCGGCCCTGCAACAACACGCAGTCGACATAGGATGAGGCGATCACCCACGCGCGATCTTCCAGGGTCGGGCTGCTGGCTTCGAGGGCGTCGGCAAGCACCTGATTCTGGCGCCCATCGAAATCCTCATACAACGCCGCCAGCAACCCCGCGCGGGTAACGAAATGGTCATAGACCACCGGCTTGGTCACGCCCGCTCGTTCCGCCAGGTGGCCGAGGGTCAGGGCTTCGGTGCCTTCTTCACGCACCAGTTGCCAGGCCACGTCCAACAATTGGCGCAGACGATCTTCACGCGACAGCCGACGACGTGGGGCAGGGGATTCACTGCTTGACATGCTTATATACCAAAAGTAACTTACCAAAGGTAACTTAAGCCCAGCATAAACCCAATGGGAGTCACTGTCATGCACGCACTGATCGTTGTTGCTCATCACGACCCGCAATCCCTCACCCACAGCCTCGCCGCGCAAGTCGCCGCCGGGCTGAGCGCGTCTGGCCATACGTTCGAAATCGCCGACCTTGCCGCCGAAGGCTTCGACCCGCGCTACAACGCTGCCGACCAGCGCGTACATCGCACCCGCGCCGAACCGCCGGCTGACGTCGCCGCCGAACAAGCCCGCATCGACCGCGCCGACGCCCTGGTCTTGGTGTTCCCCATTTACTGGTGGTCGCTGCCAGGCCTGCTCAAGGGGTGGATCGACCGCGTGTTCGTCAACGGCTGGGCGATCGACTACGGCCCCGACACTCCGGTGGTGAAGAAACTGCGGCACTTGCAGGTTCACCTGCTGGCCCTCGGTGCTGCCGATCAAAGCGCGTTTGAGCGCCATGGTTATGCCAAGGCCATGCACACGCAGATCGATTACGGGATCTTCGATTACTGTGGCGCGCAGGTGCTGACGTCAGCGTTGCTGCTGGAGTCGGAAAGCGGCCAGGTGCAGGTGCATCTGGATCACGCCAAGGCAGTGGGCCAGGGTCTGTTCGAAACCGAGACGGTCGCCGGATGATTTCGTTGCGAGCAGGGAACCAGAAACCGTTGGACAACCAATCAAGGCGTTCACAATCACTGGAGATTTGATAATGACTTCAATTTCTGCTGCATCTGGATCCGCACTGATTGCTCCTCCCATTGACACATCCCAGGAAAAACCCACACAAGATCAAGTGAGACAAGAGCAGGAAAACAATGCGAACCAAGACAGTCCGTATCCAAATCTATCAAATGGCGACCTGCAAAACTTGACCTTTGATCAACACAATACGCTCGATAAATATCCCAATATGAACTTTCAGCAAGTGGTGGATGCACATGGGAAAGAGTTTCCAAATATATCGCCTAGAGAAGTTCAAGATTTGAACTCCGAGCAAGTGGACAGGCTTATCAAGTATCCCACTATGTCTTACCAAGACGTGCTTAATGGGCATGGCGTGAAAGGCGGCGATAATTTCATCTGGTAACTACGTTAGTTGCGGCACGCCTCAGGCCTGGAGCAGCAGCTTGGTGGCGATGCACTGAAAGGACCGACTAGAGTCCAAGCAGGTCATGTGCATCCAGCAGCCGGTAGGCAATCTCCGGTCGTTTCTCCAGGCCTCGGCGAATCGCCGCCGGGATCGATTGCCGGGTCTTGCGGCACAGCCCGGGCAGTTCGTCGATGACGATCTGAATCCCGCGCATGCTCTTGACCTCGGTGTGCCCCGGCGCGATCTGCACGCGGATACCCAATAGCGCGTACATGCGCTGCTGCATGTGTTCGAGGTCTTGCAGGCTTTGCAGGTCTTCCAGGCGTTCGATCAGACGTTTTTCTTCCTGGCGCGTCAGGTTGAGGATGCGCAGGTCGGCGCCTGGGGTTTGCAGCAGCTGTTCGCGGTCACAGACACAGGCGCCGGGCGGGCAGGGTTGGCGAATGTTCATGATCAAGCCCTCCCCATCTCGACGTCGCGGACTCAGTAGCGCAGGGCGACACCCAGGCTGCCCAGTGCCTTCCAGTAGTCAGGATAGGTCTTGGCCACGCAGTCCGGGTCCTGAATACGAATACCCGAGACCTTCAGCCCGGCCAGGGCGAAACACATGGCGATGCGGTGATCGGCGTGGGTGTCGATCAGTGCAGTGCAGGCCGTGCCTGCCAGTGCCGGATCGCTGGCCACCAGCAGGTCATCGCCTTCGATGCGGGCCAGGCCTGGGCGGATCTGGTTGAGGCCGTCGTGCAGCGCCTGCACGCGATCACATTCCTTGACCCGCAGGTTGGCCAGTTCGGTGAAGCGCACCGGGCTGTTGTTGAACGCGGCCAGTACGGCAAGCGTCGGGATCGCGTCCTGCATTTGCGAACCCACCACTGTGGCCTGCATGTTCGGGAACTGCGCGATCAGCGCCTGGGCCTTGGCGTCCGGCTGGGTGAAGTCGTGTGCGGCGACACCGATATCGATGTGCCCGCCGGTCAGCACTTCAGCCGCCCACAGATAGGTGGCGGCGGAGGCGTCCGGTTCGATCAGGTAGTCATGGGCGGTGTAGCCGCTGGGAGCGACGCACCAGGTGGTGTCGTCGACCACCTCGACCTGCGCGCCGAATGCACGCATGCAGTCGAGGGTCAGGTCCACATAGCCGCGGGCGCCGATGTCCTTGCCGGTCAGCGCCACTTCAATCGGCGCTGCGCCGCAGGCCGCGAGCATCAGCAAGGCCGATACGTATTGGCTGGACAGACCGCCGTCGATCTCAAAGCGCGTGGCCTGGACCTTGCCCACGCCATGCACGGTAACCGGCGGGCAACCGGTCGGGCTGTCGACCTGGATGCCGTTCTGGCCGAGGGTGGCGAGCAGCGGGCCGATCGGGCGTTTGCGCATGTAGTCGTCGCCGTCCAGCACCACGGTGCCTTGCACGGTGGCGACGGCGGCGGTGAGAAAACGCATCGCGGTGCCGGCATTGCCGAGGAACAGCGGCTGCGCAGGCAATTGCAGCTGGCCTTGGCCCGTGACCACGAAGGTGGTGTCGTCCGGCTCGTCGATGATCACGCCCATCTGGCGCAGGGCCACCGACATGTGCCGGGTGTCATCGCTCTTCAACGCGCCGCTGAGGCGGCTGGTGCCCTTGGCCAGGGCGGCGAGCAACAGCGCGCGGTTGGTAATGGATTTGGAGCCGGGGGGCGCGACCTTGCCATTGAGGGGGAAAGTGGGCGGTGTAACGGTCACGGTTTTCTGCGAACTCAAGGTACAAGGCTCCTGATTCAAGGCAAGGTGGCACGGAGTGGCCGACGGGCGGACCCGAATAATCGGGCATAGACGTCACGCTTGTCGAGGCTTAGCGCTGGGCGAGCGAGTAATCATGCAGCGCCCGCGCCGCCGGTTCGATCTCGCTGACGCGCTGCTGATGCGCCTGTACATCGAGGTCCGCCGGCAGTTCGAAGTTGTCCTGTTCGGCGCACCAGGAGATTTTCTCCAGCAGTGCGGCCTGTTCGGCGGGCAGTTCAGGCCAGTTGCCGATAGCGGCGCCACGGATATAGCCAAAGCACCATTCTTCGGCGAGGGTCAGGGTCTGGCCCTGATGCTCCGTGTCGTCAAAGCGCGCCCGGAAACCTTTGGCGTCGGTGGCCAGTTGGGCGGCGCGGGCGTTCATGTGGCGAACGCACAGTTCGAGGAACTGCTTGGCTTCTTCGGCACTTTCCCACTGCGGGTTCTGCCCGCCCCAGATCGCCGGGAACCACTCGGCGATATCGACCGGTGCCGGGCTGGACACCAGTGCACAGAAGTAACCATCGAGTTCGGCGAGGTTCAGCACCGAGTGGTCGTCACCGTACTTGAGCAGGGTTTCTTCGATCAGGTCGAAATCGGCGGGGGCCAGAGGTTGGGTGAGCATGGGGCGTATCCTTTAAACGTCGAGCGCCGCTGCGGCAGCGGCTTAAAGCGCGAAGGATGGCGCCTGAGGCGGTTTTTATCCAGCCTTTTCCAAGGCCGACGGCCCGTCCCGGATGAATTTTAGCAGTCCCGTTTTTGGCTGATGCGCCGTGGCTCACCCTTGTTATAGTTCGGCTCTTATTACTCGCCAGTCAGGGATCACTGCCATGTCCGAATACCAAGCCTTCGTCGTCGAGCTCATTGGCAGCGTTGCCCATGTGCAGATCAACCGCCCGGAAAAGATCAACGCCATGAACGCGGCGTTCTGGACCGAGATCATCGATATCTTCCGCTGGGTCGACGACACCGACGCCGTGCGCGCCGTGGTGCTCAGCGGTGCCGGCAAACATTTCTCGTCCGGCATCGACCTGATGATGCTGGCCTCGGTGGCCAATGATTTTGGCAAGGACGTGGGCCGTAATGCACGCCTGTTGCGGCGCAAGATCCTCGAACTGCAAGCCTCGTTCAACGCCGTCGACACCTGCCGCAAGCCGGTGTTGGCCGCGATCCAGGGCTACTGCATCGGCGGTGCCATCGACCTGATCAGCGCCTGCGACATGCGTTACGCCGCCGAGGACGCGCAGTTTTCCATCAAGGAAATCGACATCGGCATGGCGGCCGACGTCGGCACCCTGCAGCGCCTGCCGCGCATCATCGGTGATGGCATGCTGCGCGAGCTGGCCTACACCGGTCGCCAGTTCGGCGCCGAGGAAGCGCGCAGTATCGGCCTGGTCAATCGCGTGTATCCCGATCAGGAAAGCCTGTTGGCCGGCGTACTGGACATCGCCCGGGAAATCGCCGCCAAATCGCCGATTGCCGTGACCGGCACCAAGGCCATGATCAGCTACATGCGTGACCATACAGTCAATGACGGTCTGGAATACGTTGCCACCTGGAACGCGGCTATGTTGCAATCCAACGACTTGCGCGTGGCCATCGCGGCCCATATGAGCAAGCAGAAACCCGAATTCGTGGATTGACTGATATGACCCCAGGCTGGATTACCACCACACTGCTGGACAACCAAACCCCCGGCGGCTGGGCCGTCGCGCGCAGCCGCGAGGGTTTTTTACACGACACCAATGGCGCGCTGTTCCCGCGGGAATGGCTCAAGCGCCAGGACCTGGCGGTGTTCGCCGAACACGGTATCGGCCATCTTGACGGCGAGCCGGTGTACCTGCTCGAACTCAATGCCGCCAGCGACGTGCCTGGATGCAGTTGGCAAGGCCTGCGCGGCTTCATGCTGCAAGGCGATCACCGGCTGTACAAAGTGCTGGCCTATGCCGCGCAGATCGGCACCTGGGCGCGGGAACACCGTTTTTGTGGCAGTTGCGGCCAGGCCATGGTCCAGGTGCCTCGGGAGCGGGCGATGTTCTGCGAGGCTTGTGACCTGCGCAGCTACCCGCGCATCTCGCCGAGCATGATTGTGCTGGTGACCCGTGGCGACGAGATCCTGCTGGCGCGGTCGCCGCGCTTTGTCCCCGGGGTCTACAGCACGCTGGCGGGGTTTGCCGAGCCGGGTGAGTCGGCCGAAGACTGCCTGATCCGCGAAGTTCACGAAGAAGTGCAGCTGGAAGTCCGCAATATCCAGTACGTGGGCAGTCAGTGCTGGCCGTTTCCCCATTCGATGATGCTGGGCTTCCATGCCGAGTACGCCGGTGGCGATATCGTGCCCCAGGCCGATGAGATCGAGGACGCGCAGTGGTTCAACATCCACGATTTGCCGCCGTTGCCGGCGTCACGCTCGATTGCGCGTTACCTGATCGACCTCTACGTGGCCCGCCGCTTAGGCCACGCTGAACCAGTGCTGCCAGGCTAGGCGCACCGTCAGGCCGAGGACCACGGCGATAAACACCGGGCGAATGAATTTGGCGCCGCCGCTGATTGCGCTGCGTGCGCCAAAGAACGCGCCCACCATCACCGACACGCCCATGGCCAGCCCGACGATCCAGTCCACCGAACCGTTGATGATAAACACCGACAGCGCCGCCGCGTTGCTGACGAAGTTCATGCTGCGCGCCACGCCGCTGGCTTTGACCAGGTCGATGGGGTGCAGCAGCATCGTGCTCACCGTCCAGAACGCGCCGGTGCCGGGGCCGGCCACGCCGTCGTAGAAGCCCAGGCCGAAGCCTTGGGTGGCCTGCCATTTCTTCTTGATCGGTGCGTCGCCCTCCAGCGGCGCCTTGGGCGTGCCGCCGAACAACAGGTACAGGCCGCAACCGAAGACGATCACCGGGAGCATCTTGTTCAGGGTTTCGGCGGGCAGGTAGTGGGCGACGATGGCGCCGGCCAGGGCGCCGATAAACGTACCGACGATGGCATGTACCCACTGGCGCGGGTGAAACAGCTTGCGTCGGTAAAAGGTGAAACTGGCGGTGGCCGAGCCGAAGGTGGAGCTGAGTTTGTTGGTGCCCAGTACCAAATGGGGCGGCATGCCGGCGGTGAGCAGGGCCGGAGTGGTGAGCAAGCCGCCACCGCCGGCGATGGCGTCGATGAAGCCGGCGATGAACGCAACGACGGCCAGGATGGCGAGGGTAGTGAGGTCTACGCTGAGTTCGAAGGGCATGGGCAGGGCTTATGGTTGGCAGGGCGCTATGCGAAAGGCGGCCATCTTACCTGCCCGGTGTACGCAAATCCAAATGTGGGAGGGAGCAAGCCTCCTCCCACATTCAAACGGTGCCGGCCTGGCTATTTGTGGGTGCCCAGCCACTCCAGCGCGGTGCGCCAGATGCAGATCCCGAGGAAGTACGCCGACATCAGCGACCACAACCCAAACGTCCACGGGTTGGTGTTCGGGTAATCCACCACCATCAAGAAGCTGCACAGCAACCAGAGCGTGGTCACCGCGATGTTGATCGGCATGAACCGCTTGACCCGGAACGGGTGCAGGAACTTCATCGGCGTCACGGTCAGCAGCGCCAGGCCAATCACCGTGAGCAACGTCACCCACGCGTCGGGCTGGATGATATACACGCAGAGGGCCACCACGTTCCAGGCGGCGGGGAAGCCGACGAAGTAGTTGTCCTTGCTTTTCATGTTCACGTTGCAGAAGCAGAACAGCGACGACACCAGGATCACCGACACCGTGAACAGGTGGGTAAAGTCCGGCAGGTCGATATAGCGGTAGATAAACAGTGCCGGGATAAACACATAGGTCAGGTAATCGATCACCAGGTCCAGCACCGAGCCGTCAAAGCTGGGCAGTACCGTGCTGACATTCACGCGGCGGGCCAGGGAACCGTCGACGCCATCGACCACCAGTGCCAGGCCCAGCCACAGCAGGCACGCCTTGGGTGAGTTCTCCAGCAAGGCCAGCGTGGCCAGGAAGGCCAACACCACTCCGGTGGCAGTGAAGCCGTGGGCGCCCCAGGCTTTCAGTCTGGCTACATGCAGGGTCGATATCACGGGCGGTTCTCCAAAGGGTGAAACGGGGCAGCCGACGCTGTGGCAGCGTCGAGTCTGGCCAGGGGATGCAGGTATCGACCGGGAAGGGGAGGATAAGGTTCACCACCCCGGTGATTGCTTAGCGTAGCAAGCGTCGGACGTTTCGGCATCAGCCTTGGCGGAACACCAAGGCTTTCAAGCCGCTTTGCCGATCGATATCCGGGAATTCCGGTGGGTTTTCCAGCCGCTCGACAAAGCGCAGGCCCGGTGCTTCGCGGGTCACGCCGTCGATCAGGAAGTCCTCGCCGAACGCCGGGTCATTCATGCACGCCAGCACCGTGCCTTGTGGCGTGAGCAAATCCGGCAGGCGGCGCAGCACGCGCTGGTAATCCTTGGTCAGCAGGAAACTGCCTTTCTGGAAGGACGGCGGGTCGATGATCACCAGATCATAGGGGCCGCTGTGGATGACCTTGGCCCAGGACTTGAACAAGTCGTGGCCAAGAAAGGTAACGCGGCTCAGGTCATGCCCATTCAGGCGATGGTTGTCGCGACCCCGGCTCAGGGCGCCGCGGGCCATGTCCAGGTTCACCACATGCTCGGCACCGCCCTCGATGGCCGCCACGGAAAACCCGCAGGTGTAGGCGAACAGGTTGAGTACCCGCAGCCCCTTGGCCTGTTCGCGCACCCAGTTGCGGCCATAGCGCATGTCGAGAAACAGCCCGCTGTTCTGTTTTTTACCGAGGTCGATCAGGTAGCGCAGGCTGCCTTCGGTAATCGTCAGCTCATCGATCGCATCGCCCACCAGCCATTCGGTGGTGCTTTGCGGCAGGTAGCGGTGCTGCAGGGCTACCGTGTGGGCGCCGGACTGCGCCCATTCGAACTGAACCAGCAGCTGTTTCAGCGCGTCCAGGTGCGCCGCCTCCGGCTCCTTGAACAGCGCGACCAGCACCACGCCCTGCAGCCAGTCCACGGTCAGTTGCTCCAGGCCCGGCCAGCAACGGCCGCGCCCGTGGAACAGGCGCCG
This sequence comes from Pseudomonas sp. Y39-6, assembly GCF_023651955.1. Classification (NCBI taxonomy): domain Bacteria; kingdom Pseudomonadati; phylum Pseudomonadota; class Gammaproteobacteria; order Pseudomonadales; family Pseudomonadaceae; genus Pseudomonas; species Pseudomonas sp. Y39-6. The sequence continues at coordinate 3,109,093 of NZ_CP069594.1, forward strand.
GGTTTCGGTCGGTGGCGTGGCCAGGGCGGTCAGCAGGTGGGCGTGCAGTGTGGCGAAGGCGTCGGGGTTCATCGTTGAGCGTCGTTCGTTGAGCGGGCGGCATTTTAAACACAATGGCGAGGTTTCGGGGGGTTAGAGCACAACGTGCTGGGAAACGTCTGATTGGCAGCGATTCATGCTCAAAATATGCTTTGGCACGCCTGACATCAGGCAAAAAATCCTCAGTCATCGACATAAACTGGAAAAAAAGCCTGGAGGTGCCCATGAACGGTTTTGCGAGCGCAGTGAATCACACCACAACGGATCAGCTCGCCGGTGATCAAATCGAGCAGGACGAGTGGCGCGACGCCCTGGCCTCGCTGGTGGCCAACGCCGGCCCCGCGCGGGCGCGGCAGATCCTCGACGTGCTGGCCCGTGAAGGCGGCGCCCCGCACATCGACTGGAAACCCCGTCACGGCACTCCGTATATCAATAGCATCAGCGTCGAGCAGCAGCCGGCGTTTCCCGGCGACCTGGCCACCGAAGAGCGCCTGGCCTCGCTGGTGCGCTGGAACGCCCTGGCCATGGTGGTGCGCGCCAACCAGGCGTATGGCGAGCTCGGCGGTCATATCGCCAGCTACGCCAGCGCGGCGGATTTGTTCGAAGTGGGCTTCAATCACTTTTTCCGTGCCCGCCACGAGGGCTTTGGCGGCGACCTGGTGTTCTACCAGCCGCATTCCGCGCCGGGCATTTATGCGCGGGCGTTCCTGGAGGGGCGCCTGAGCGAGCAGGACCTGGCGCACTACCGGCAGGAAATCGGCGGGGCCAAGGTCGGCGCGCGCGGTTTGTCGAGTTACCCGCACCCGTGGTTGATGCCGGACTTCTGGCAATTTCCCACTGGCTCCATGGGCATCGGCCCGATCAGCTCGATTTTCCAGGCGCGCTTTATGCGTTACCTGCAGCACCGCGGCTTGCAGGACACCACCGAGCGCCACGTCTGGGGCGTATTCGGCGACGGCGAAATGGACGAGCCGGAAAGCATGTCGGCCCTGACCCTGGCCGCTCGCGAAGGCCTGGACAACCTGACCTGGGTGGTCAACTGCAACCTGCAACGCCTCGACGGCCCGGTGCGTGGCAATGGGCGGATCATCGATGAACTGGAGGCGTTGTTCGGCGGCGCCGGCTGGAACGTGATCAAGCTGGTGTGGGGCTCGGACTGGGACGCCTTGCTCGCCAAGGACAGCGACGGCGCCCTGGTCAATACGCTGTCGCAGACCGTGGACGGGCAGTTCCAGACCTTCGCCGCCAAGGACGGCGCCTACAACCGCGAGCACTTCTTCGGCCAGAGCGCGTCCCTGGCCAGGCTGGTCGAGGGCATGAGCGATGAACAGATCGACCGCCTCAAGCGCGGCGGCCACGACATGGTCAAGATCCACGCCGCCTACCACGCGGCGCGGCGGGTCAAGGGCAAGCCCACGGTGATCCTGGCCCAGACCAAAAAAGGCTTCGGCATGGGCGAAGCCGGGCAGGGCAAGATGACCACCCACCAGCAGAAGAAACTCGATCGCGAGGCGCTGATCGCCTTCCGCAATCGTTTCCAGTTGCCGCTGACGGATGAGCAGACCGAGTCGTTGAGTTTCTTCAAACCGGCCGCTGACAGCCTGGAGTTGCGCTATCTGCATCAACGGCGCAACGCCCTGGGCGGCTATGTGCCCAGTCGCTGCCAGGCCGCCGCGCCGGTCAGTGTGCCGCCTCTGGCCGGTTACGCCGGCTTCGCTACGGCCGCCGCGGGTAAGGAGATGTCCACCACCATGGCCTTCGTGCGTATGCTCACCAACCTGCTCAAGGACAAGCACCTGGGGCCACGCATCGTGCCGATCGTCGCCGACGAGGCGCGTACCTTCGGCATGGCCAACCTGTTCAAGCAGATCGGCATCTACTCCAGCGTCGGCCAACGCTACGAGCCGGAAGATATCGGCTCGATCCTCAGCTACCGCGAAGCCACCGACGGGCAGATCCTCGAAGAGGGCATCAGCGAAGCCAGCGCCATCAGCTCCTGGGTCGCGGCGGCCACCAGCTATTCAGTGCATGGCCTGCGCATGTTGCCGTTCTACATCTATTACTCGATGTTCGGCTTTCAGCGCGTGGGCGACCTGATCTGGGCCGCCGCCGACCAGCGCGCCCGTGGCTTCCTGCTGGGCGCCACTGCCGGCCGCACCACCCTCGGCGGCGAGGGCCTGCAGCATCAGGACGGCAGCAGCCACCTGAGCGCCGCCAGCGTCCCCAACTGCCGTGCCTACGACCCGGCGTTTGCCGGGGAGTTTGCGGTGATCCTCGACCACGGCATGCGCCAGATGCTGGAGCACGATGTCGACGAGTTCTACTACGTGACCCTGATGAACGAAAACTACCCGCAGCCGAGCCTGCCCGAGGGGGTGGAAGCGGCGATCATCAAAGGTATGTACCGCTTGCAGGGCGCGCCTGACGCCCAGGTGCGCCTGCTCGGTTCGGGTACGCTGGTGCGTGAAGCCCAGGCGGCTGCGCAGCTATTGGCGGACGATTGGCAGGTGGCGAGTGAGGTCTACAGCGTGACCAGCTTCAGCGAACTGGCACGGCAGGCGCGGGAGGTGGAGCGTTGGAATCGCTTGCATCCGCAGGCGATCCAGCGCGTCAGTCATGTGAATGATTGCTTGCCCAAGGGCGCCCCGGTGGTTGCGGTGTCGGACTACGTGCGGGCGGTGCCGCAGATGATTGCTTCGTACCTGGATTCCCCCTACACCGTACTCGGCACCGACGGTTTCGGGCGCAGTGATACACGGGCGGCGTTGCGGGATTTTTTTGAGGTGGATCGCCATCACCTGGTGTTGGCGGCGCTAACGGCATTGGCGGAGCAGGGCAGTCTGGATCGGCAGGTATGCCAGCAGGCGATTGAACGCTATGGCCTCCAGGCGGAGCGTGCAGCGTCCTGGATCTAAATGTGGGAGGGGGCTTGCCCCCGATTGCGCCGGGTCAGTGCGCCATAAGCTGACTGACACACTGCTATCGGGAGCAAGCCCCCTCCCACATTTAGAGCGTGGCGATCAGGGCTGGCCCAAAGGCCTCTTTCAAGAACACGGGGGCGATATACCGCTGGTAATGCGCCTCGGACAGCAGGAAAAACTCGCGATCAATTCCATCGCGCAAATCCGCCAGGCTGTGCTCGCGAAATTCCGGCAGCAACACCAGGCCATAGGCGTCCAGCCTGGTAATCACCCGCGCACCCCGGGCAATCAACTGGTAGGCCCAGCAGTACGGCGACTGGTGCGGCATAAAGCGAATCTTGCGGCTTTCCAGTTGCTGGCGCAGGCGCTGTGGGTCGAACACGTCCAGCTTGGAGGCCATCACCTGCACCAGCAGTTGCTCAAGGCGCAGCCACACCGCCTGTTTTTCCTCGGCGTTGTAGCCATTCCACTGGATGACTTCATGGTGATAACGCTTGCACCCGCGGCAGACCAGATCACCGTAAACGGTGGAGCACAGGCCGACGCAGGGGGTCTTGATGGTTTGATTGGGCATAAAAAAACATCGACAGGTGAAACAACACGGCCCCTGAAGGGGCCGTTTTTTCAATCAATCCCAGCTCAACGCACCGCCAGTCTGGTACTCGATCACACGGGTCTCAAAGAAATTCTTCTCTTTCTTCAAGTCCATGATCTCGCTCATCCATGGGAACGGGTTAGTCGTCCCTGGATACTCTTCCTTCAAACCGATCTGCGACAGACGACGGTTAGCGATGAACTTGAGGTAGTCCTCCATCATCGCCGCGTTCATGCCGAGTACACCGCGTGGCATGGTGTCGCGCGCGTATTCGATCTCCAGCTGGGTCCCTTGCAGGATCATCTGGGTCGCTTCTTCCTTCATCTCGGCGTCCCACAGGTGTGGGTTTTCGATTTTGATCTGGTTGATCACGTCGATGCCGAAGTTCAGGTGCATCGACTCGTCGCGCAGGATGTACTGGAACTGCTCGGCCACGCCGGTCATTTTGTTGCGGCGGCCCATGGAGAGGATCTGGGTGAAGCCGCAATAGAAGAAGATGCCTTCCAGTACGCAGTAGTAGGCGACCAGGTTGCGCAGCAGTTCTTTGTCGGTGTCGACGGTGCCGGTTTCAAATTTCGGGTCGGAGATGGAGCGCGTGTATTTCAGGCCCCAGGCGGCTTTTTTCGCGACCGATGGGATCTCGTGGTACATGTTGAAGATCTCGCCTTCATCCATGGCCAGCGATTCGATGCAGTACTGGTAGGCGTGGGTGTGGATCGCCTCTTCGAAGGCCTGGCGCAGGATGTACTGGCGGCACTCCGGGTTGGTGATCAGGCGGTACACGGCCAGGACCAGGTTGTTGGCGACCAGCGAGTCGGCGGTGGAGAAGAAGCCGAGGTTGCGCATGACGATGCGGCGTTCGTCGTCGGTCAGGCCTTCGGGGTTTTTCCACAGCGCGATGTCGGCGGTCATGTTGACCTCTTGCGGCATCCAGTGGTTGGCGCAGCCGTCGAGGTATTTCTGCCAGGCCCAGTCGTACTTGAAGGGCACGAGTTGGTTGAGGTCGGCGCGGCAGTTGATCATGCGCTTTTCGTCGACAGCGACGCGGGCGGAGGCGCCTTCGAGTTCGGCGAGGCCTTCGGCGATGTCGAGTTTGTCGAGGGCAGCCTTGGCGCGGATGATCGCGGCGGAGTCGTTGGCGGTGACGGCGCGGGCTTCGATGGCGGCAGCGGCGCCGGCACCGTCGAGGCGGTCCATGTTGGCTTCGGTGGCGTGGCCGGCGTTGGCGCCTCTGATCACCGCTGCACCGGTGTCTTCGTTGTCGACTTCATCCCAACTCAGCATTGAAATACTCCTTCCTGGTCTGTGCTGACGGTGTGTGAACCCGTCCAAAAATAAGTGATTTGCAGGCTTCAAGGCATTGAAATACTGCGCATAGTGTGGTCAGCATTTTACGAGTTCGCACACTATGTAGTGGTTGTTTGTTGGCGTGGGCACACTATATGGGGTGTGATCAGCATGGTCAACGGACAACGTGTGCGGTTTTAGGTCGCTGCCAGGCGCCGGGTCCGCTATAACGCCGGGGTTCACTGGGCACATTTGAAATCGCCAGGGAATGAAAAAAACGGCTGATCGGCCTCGCTACGCAGGACGACGCCAGGGCTCGTCTGAAAAGGAGCCCCGACCGCCGAAAAGTTCTACATCTTGAGTGGTTTTCGAAATTTCGGCGGGGACGTTCGGCCGTGGGGAAAGCGCGGTGATTCTTCGAGATCATCAAGATGGAGCGGGTATTGTGAGAGGGGGGCAACTTACGCTGATTAAATTGTTACCACGTTCTCCACACGCCATCTTGATTGAAATAATGTAATTTGGATTTGACCGTTAAATGAGCATAGTAGTCTGCAGGTTTCGGCTCTCTCGCATACCGACCGTTCTTGTCGGCCTTAAATGAAACAGACTCCCCCGGGCCGATAGTGTATTGGGTTTGCCCATGCTTGACTTTGAAGCTTTGGTTGGCTGTTGTTTTTATAATAACTTGATGGCCCTCATGCACATTTTCGGTTGGGAGAGAAATTGACTCCTGCCAATTGCCATTGGCTACTTCCACGTAGGTTCGATAAGTGGAAGGAGGAGGCATCACGCCAGTAACCAATGATTGTGCGCGATAGAACTGACCTGTTGGGCGCAGCATTTCCCATGAGCCGGTCTTGGCGTTGTACTGAAAGTCTATGGCATCGCCTTTGGTTAGTTGCCACACCGTAGGGTCGGTGACATCGGACGTCTTGATATCTATCGGAAGATCCGCATCAGAGTGCAGTCTGATGATATCGCCGTTTGTTCCTTCGATAGGCAGCCTGGCCTGCGGTCTCCAGTTGTGCCTATTCAGGGAAACGACAGCATGGGAGGTGCCGAGCAAGATCTTTGAGCCAATCCACTGCGTTTCGCTGGTCTCTTGAGGCTGCCAGGTTTTGGTCTCTGCGGAGTATTTGAGCGCGCGTTTTTCGCCAGGGTTGATGATGCCTAAATAATTGAATTGGCCGGTATTGTCGTCAATGATTTTGCTCTTGTTAAGTGCCGTTGAGTTAACGATAACGATGTCGTTGTCCTTGGGCTCTTTTGGCAGATTGATGTAGTAATTCCAATGCTCGTTATTCACCGAAACAACCGTGACAGGCGTATGGGCGGAGACCACTTGCGAAACGATGCTGGAGGTTGGCGTTATGTTAGGGAGTGCTACATGGCTGACAGATTGGTTTTGTGCGGTGTGGCCGCTGTTGAATGTTTGAGAGAGAGGTAATGCTTCATTCCGGGCTGTTTGTGGGGTTTCTGGTGGGGCGGGCGGAACAGGATTATTGGGTCCCGATGGTTGCTGCAATGTTGAAACCAGAACATCGCCCGCCCGTACCTGGCCCACGGTCTTAATCAGTAAGCTCGCCTGGCCGTTGCCGGTCAAATCTACTGCTAGGCTGCCCTGGCCGGTTATTGCGTTGTAACTCAGCACGACGTCACCGGCTTTGCCGGTAAAGTTCGCTACAAAGTTTAAGCTTCCGATTCTGTTGTTTCGCAGTACGCCGGAAAGATCGATTTTGTCGGTCCCGCTGCTGAAGTCGGTAATAAGATCCGGGTTTTCGGGGGTAGAGTCGCTGACGTCATCATAGATGAAGGTGTCGGCACCATTGCCGCCCTCCAGACTGTCCGCGCCGGCGCCACCCTTTAGTCGATTGTCTACGTGATTACCAATCAATAAGTCGTCGCCTGCTCCGCCCACGGCGTTCTCCAGGGTCACGCCCCTTGCGATGGAGACGTTGCCTTTCATTCCCCCCACATCGGAAAACGATCGTTCGTAGAGGTTGATTTTTTGGTTCTGGGAAAAACCGGAAAAATCGAGGGTGTCATTGCCACCACCGTCCCAGATACAGAATAGTGCTTTGTCTTTATCAGACTTGAGGCTAAGAAAGTCGCGACCACTATTGGAGTTGAAACCGTAAACAGTATCCGTGTTCCGTGTTTTCAAGTTGGCGCCATACATTTTTTGAACGGCGGCAATATCGTGCATCATGGCGGCTGCGGGGCGGTCGCTCTTTGATTGAACGCCTATGTGGGGGCTCATTATCGTGTAGTCGAGGTTGTCCTTGGTGTGAAATGCCGAATCCTGCGGTTCGCCGGAACTGTTGACGTGTTGTGTTGTTCTGGTTTGAAATGGCGTACCGAGTCCTAACGCTCCGCCAATCAGGGTGGTTAATACTCCACGCTTAACATCGTTGTGATCAAAGTCAGAATCTACTGTGGATGCGCCCAGTATAGCAAGGGACGCGTGGGGGGCGCCGGGATAGTTCGAAATAATGCCACCGCTTTTTATGTGTTCAGTTTGTCCAAATACTATTCTGTGGTCATTATGTTTGTGTTTTCCCACTATCGTTCGGGTATCGTTTGATGAGGTGGGTTCTGGAAGCTCTGTAAATGTTACGTTGGCCAGGTCTTCCCAGGCTTGGATGGCTCTCCGGGTCTGGTGTTTTTGATTGGCGTTGAACTCGGTAGGTGAGTGATAGTGGAAATGATCTGATTTGGATTCTGAGAAGAACTCGTAAAGAATGTTAGTGACCCCGTCTAAGTGGCGATCATGCACTTTTTCTTTAATTATCAGGTTTACAGCGTCCTCTGTGGTCAGGGACGCTTTTTCAGTAACGATCGGTGCCATTGGGCGTGTGTGGATATCGGGTGATAAGTTTGTCAAGCGGTTAGGCGTGCGAGTGCTTAATGAGTCAGTCATGGGTTAAGTAACCTAGTGTATTGAGATATTCTATGTGTGCTGTTGCTATTATATTGTTTTGCTTAAAATGTCACCGGCGTTGATTTTGCCTTGGGTATGAATAAATAGGTCCGCTTTTCCGTTTCCGGTCATGTCTATCCCAACAGTGCTTTCGTTGCTTGTTGAATTATGACGGATAACCGTATCCCCCGAGCGCCTGGTAAACTGAGTGACAAAATTCAAACTGTGAACGCCGGCCTTTTCAAGCGCTTTGGAAACGTCAATCGTGTCAACGCCGGTTTTAAAATCCAGTATCTGGTCCGGTCGTTGAATGGTGGAGTCACTGGCGTGCTCATATACAAAAGTATCCCTGCCTGATCCGCCCACGAGCGTATCTGCGCCAGCACCGCCGGTTATCAGATTGTCCCCATGGTCGCCACGAAGGACATCGTTGTCTTTAGTGCCAATGACGACACTGACGGAGGGCGGTACGACGATCGGTGCCGGAGGCACGTAACCATCGGTGCGTCCTCCGTCGGGGTTGATGCGCGGGGGAGATGCGTCAACGGGTTTGTATGTCGAGGGGACCTGTACTACGTCTGCCGGATATATCTTTCCATGGGTCTTGATGAGGAAAGTAGCTTGACCCTTGCCTGTCAGGTCTATCGTGAGAGTGCCTTCATTCAGCTTCTCATCGAAGCCAAGCGCTGCCTCACCAATTCTCCCGGAAAAATGAGTGACGAAGTTGAGACTATTTACGCCACTTTTTTTCAGTAAAGTGGACACGTCAATACTGTCAATACCGCTTATAAAGTCGGTAATAAAGTCTGGGTTTTCCGGGGTAGAGTCTGATGTGGTGTTATAGATAAAAAAATCTTTCCCTTTGCCGCCCGTTAGTCTGTCCGCACCCGCGCCACCGGTGAGCCTATTGTCGGCTGTGTTGCCGATCAGATGGTCATTGCCGTGGCCACCAACGGCGTTTTCCAGGGTAACGCCTTTGGCGATGGAGACATTCCCCTTCAGTCCGGCCACATTGGAGAATGTTTGCTCGTTTAGGTTGATGCGTTGGTCTGCCGTGAACTCCGAACAGTCCAAGGTATCATTCCCGCCGCCATCCCAGATGCAGAGAACGGGGCGGTCATCCGTCGATTTGAAAGTCAAAGCATCCCGATCGGTATTAGAGTTGAAGCCGTAAGTCGTATCGGTATTTCGAGTGGTGTAGTTGGAACCGTAGATTCTTTGTATCGCGCTTATGTCATCCATCATGGGTGTCCACGGGTGGCCGCCGCTGAAGTGTTGGCCGTTTTCCTGTTCTTCAAAATAACTCATGATGGAGTGGCCTCTGGTGTCCTCAGCGTAGAGGGCATCTTTTGTGTAGTTGGCGCTCCCGTTATAGTGTCCAGGATGGGGTAGTCCTAGATTGTGCCCAAATTCATGCATGGCAACGAAACCACCCACCGACCTGGGGCTCAGGTTTTCATTTGGATTTCTTAATCCCAACCAAACATCCGCTGTTCCGATAGCTGCCTTTCCCCCAATGCCATGACCTAAATGTTTGCGTACCGCAAGTAAGCCTTCCGCGTCGGGGTTATCACTATAAAACTTTGTATCGCCCAGCCACTCACCTTTCGGCGGGTTTTCTTTATAGCGTATATTGGCGATATCTGACCAACTCTGCATTGCCTTTCTAAGGCCGTCTTTTTGCTCTTCGGTAAAGTTGGTGTGGATGTCTGCTTGATGAACTGGGTCCTTGAGATCGAATTCGTAGTAGATAGTTGTATGGCTGTCTCGATTTTTATCGTGCCAGGTCGCGCCATTTCGAGAAATAATTCTTCCGGCTTGAGTAGTGTCGAGCGACATTTTTTTATCCTTCCCTGCGTCATCTTCCGCTTCCGGTTCGTGCTCGGAAACACGAGGAAAGTAATGGGGCGCTTGTAGCGGTGTGCGGGTGGGGAATGTTGAAGTATTGGGCATGATAGATGTTCGGTTGTAAGGGTGAGTGTATTAGAGATATAGGTGCTGGCATTGTTTGTGCGCAGTATATGTACGATGCCAAAAAATGCTGTTGTTCACTATAGGGGAATTGTTGCGAGAAGCGTTTTAAACGTGGTTTTGATTTTTTGTTACTGGTTGAAATGCGCTCTATTAAATTTGGAAGACGTAGCAGGCAAATATTATTAGGCGTTCGGCTACCAGATGATTTATTAGGGTGGATGACGTGATGTATTCAGCAACCTTTATTTATTGTTTGATTGGTTTAGCTTTGTTGTACTCGCGAACCATGGTCGAAATGGCAGAGACAGTTCGCGGTCGTACCGGGCTCCGATTTGGGCATCAAGCAGTGTAGTCGGGCGCGGGCAGGCCTAAGGGGCGGCACAGTCCGCATGAACATTCAGTTGAAAGTCATGGTGTCTCGCCGCGATATTAATTAGAATTAATCTCATTTGAGACTCAATCGCGCTGCGCAGGTTGCTTGCCATGAATGATGCTGTTGTCCCTTCGCACGCCGCCGAACCGACGTTGTCGAGCCTGTATCGCGACCATCGCAGTTGGCTGGAAAGCTGGCTGCGGCGGCGCCTGGGCAATGCCTGGGATGCGGCTGACCTGAGCCAGGACACTTTCGTGCGGGTGCTCGCCAGTGCCCAGCCGCTCGCGCAGATGCAGGAACCGCGGGCCTATCTGGTGACGGTGGGCAAGCGCCTGCTGGTCAATTTTCATCAGCGACGCAGCCTTGAGCAGGCTTATCTGACGGCTCTTGGCAACCTGCCGCCAGCCTGCGTGCCATCTCCCGAGCAGCGCTGGCTGGTGTTGGAAACCCTGCAAGCCCTGGATGAATTGCTCGACGGCTTGCCTGCACTGGTGCGCCGGGCGTTTCTCTGGAGTCAACTGGACGGCCTGGGCTATCGGGAGATTGCCGAGCGACTTGAGGTGTCGGAGCGCACGGTCAAGCGTTACATGGCGCAAGCCTATGAACATTGCCTGCTGGTGGACCTGTGAACCGTGAGGTTGCGCGAGCGGCCGCGCAATGGCTTGCGCTGCTGGAATCGGGGGCGGCCACTGAACGCGATCATGCCGCGTTGCAGCACTGGCGCGACAGTCATCCGCAGCACGAACACATCTGGCAGAAAGCCCAGGCCCTGCGCCAGCGCTTCAGCGCGCTGCCCCAGGCGTTGGCGATGGCCAGCCTCGACCGCCCGCAAGTGGGGCGGCGGGCGTTGCTCAAGCGTGCGTTGGGCGTGGCGGCGCTGGTGCCGACGGCCTGGTTGATCAGTCGCCAGTTACCTATAGATAGTTGGCGCGCCGACCTGCACACCGCCACCGGCGAGCGCAGGCGCCTGCCGTTGGCCGAGGGCGGCAGCCTGCAACTGAATACCGCCACGGCCGTGGATGTGGACCCGGCGCAACGGCGCATCACGCTGGTGGACGGCGAACTGGCGCTGAACGTGCCGGGCGCACACGCGATGACGCTACGCACGCGCTACGGCGAAGTGCGGGTCAGTCAGGCCGAGGTGTGCGTGCGCCAACTGGCTGCCGGCTGCCGGGTGTCGGTGCTCAAGGGCCGCGTGCAGGTGCGCGACGTGAACGGGCAACTGGCGACGTTGCAGGACGGCCAGCAAGCGCCATTGAGCGCCGGCGGGCTCGGTGCGTGGGTGCCGTTCGATGTGCTGCAACTGGGCTGGCGCGACGGCGTGCTGACCGCACAGAACCAGGCGCTGGGGGATTTTCTGCGCGAGCTGGCGCGCTATCGCCCAGGCGTGTTGCGCTGGGCGCCGAACCTGGAGACGTTGCGGGTGACGGGCAGTTTTCGCCTGGATGACACCGACCGCATCCTCAGCCTGCTGGCCTCGAGTCTAGGGTTCGAGGTGCAGGCGCGGACGCGGTATTGGGTCACACTCACTTGAAGACACTGGCGATCAAAAATGTGGCAGTTGTTTTGTTTCGTTTCGACGGAAGGTTTAAGACACTGGGGCCCAGCAGGCTGACGGCTTCGCGTGGTTGCAAGGCCAGCCCACGCATGTTTACGTGGTTTCGAGCGGAGAAGGCTGTAGTGGGGAGGGCAAGCTGTTGATCGACTGTTGGCGGTGAAATAGCTTCTATATACCCATATGGAATAAACAAATAGTTATATATTCCTTTTAATGTCTTTGTGGGTGGCGCACTTTGAGGCTCTGCACATTCGTGCAGATCGACCTAACAGCCAAAAGGAAAGCCGACATGACCATTAAAGCGATCAACGTGCGTAATCAGTTCAAGGGCGTGATCAAGGAGATTCTGCTGGGGGAAGTGGTGTCGGAAATCGACGTGCAGACCGCGTCCGGCATCGTTACTTCAGTGATCACCACGCGCTCGGTGCGTGACCTGGAGTTGAAGGTGGGCAGTGAAGTGATTGCCTTTGTGAAATCGACTGAAGTTTCCATCGCCAAACTCTAAAGACTTGCGTAATTCACTGTAGGCGCCCGCTTGCCGGCGATGGCGGCGCTGTTGACGCCGAGGCTCTGGTCGCCGGTGTTCTGGTTGGCAACTACGCCGCAGAGGGACTCGAAGTCCTGGCTGAGTTGAGCCTGTCGGAGTATTCAAAGGGTGCATGGTTTTTATGAGCGTTGGTGCAGGGCATAAAATAAGATAAATGCCTGGAACTTAGTAAGGGGGCGCTGCCGGTAGTCAAACAGTTTGGGAGTGTCGTTGTGGGTTTCGACCTTCTTACTGTTGGCGCTGTTTTTGAGCCGCGTATGGAGCTGCGTACCGATCTTGGGTGGAAGGGGACAAGGGCATTGGCCGCGCGTATTCTTTAGTGTTTGAGTTTCAGACGTTCAGTCGAAATGTATTGTTTCAAACGATAATGACGGTAAACAGATAAGTCTGACAGTTGAATGCTTTTTGCTTTGCTAGTGTTTTCCGATCAGGGCATTCATCTATACAGGGAGGTTAAGTCGATAATATCATACCGGAATTACTCATGAATATATCTTCTTCTGCGGGTGTGTCGTTTCGTTTAGACGATGAACTTACTCGAGATCCTTCAGCTCCGCATGACACCCTACAAAAGTCACCCGGGCATAGTCGTGTACGACGTGAGGATACGGAACCGACGTCTCCTGTTTCCATTGTGGTTAAGGATGAGGATGTATTAAAAGTAGTTCATGATAAGGTAGTACAGGCCAAGGCCAGTCCTGATTCCAGCGCTTACTTGAAAGGCTATAACACACCCTCGTCCGTTTCTCTGCCAGGTTATTCAGCCCCAATGAGCGACTTGGAACTCCTTCGATTGGCGGTGGATCACCCCACAACACCCGAACAACTGGGGGCGATACAACGCCTGAGTGAACAGCGCGTTATCGGTGATACTCAAGCCAATGTCAGTCTGTTTTCGAAAGTGATGTCGGGCAAAGGCGTGAAAGTAACGCCGATGTCTCAAAGTTACTATCTTTCGATGATCAACAGATTGTCGCCAGGGCAATGTTCAGGTATCTCACATCTTCTTTCGTTGGCCGTCGCTGAGGGCAAACAACATGTTTTTTTGGGAAACGTTTTCCAGGCGATTGCCAATCCGGACGATCCTGAATCGCGGGAGTTTTTCAACAAGCTGGCTGAAGTCCATGGACGAACCAAATACATTGAACTTGCAGCTGATCCCCAAAAGTCCGTACTGGGTCCGTATACTGATATTGCACCTAGACTGTTGGAATCGAAAACCACTCAAACGCTACTGATCAGCGGGAAAGATCATCGTGTCAGTGCCGGCGTGATGGTGGACTCCAATAATAATCGAACTTACTACTTCGCAGAGCCGAATTACGGGTTGGTGGAGTTTTCTTCTTATGAGCTTTTTGAGGAAGGGTTGAAAAAAGTGTTTGCAGGGGCTGAACTTAAAGGCTCTTTTAAACCCATGGAGGAGGGGGGTTACTTTAGTTCTCCGAAATACAAACTCAATGTGTTTGATCCCGATTATATTTCTGATGTCTCTCCTGCCCACAACGACGTCAGGTTTATGTACGACGCCCCTTTGGGCGATCTTGAAAAAATTAAGGTGATTGATACTTCCCGCCTGCCGTTGGCTGAACATTTTCGGGGCCAGACGTCGACTCCGGAACCCGCAGTACAGGTGGACTATGAGCAGGTCGTAACGGGGCTGGAAAAACTGCACGTTTCCAAAGGGATGTCCCAGTATCACCAGACGAAAGCCGTTTTGGGCCATGTGCAGCAATTTATCGAAAATCATCCAGACTCTTATCAGGTCTCGGCGATGAAGGCGCTTGAGCAAAAACTGATAAATGCAATTAATGAGGCCGCCGCGCCCGTTAAATTTCCCTCCGTTTTTGAACGTATGGAAAACGACCGTATCGGGCTGGCTAAGGATAAGCTCGGACCAAAAAAACAGGTTAAAACTGAGTACCGCCCGTATGCGAAAATTAATATCACCACTGATGCGAACAGTGACCCGAGCAGGTCAAAGCAAGTGGCGGACGGTATCAGTACCGCCCTGCAGACGATTGACCAGAGCGACCCGAATACTTGGAAGTTGATAGGTACGGATATATCCGTGGTCATTGCCAGGCCGGGCGATCAAGCAGAAACACAGATACGTTTAGGTCGCGAACCCACGTTGATCATTGGTGATGACTTTTTTGCATCGCCTTCCGCGAGTAACAACACTGTCGCTGATAGAGTGGGTCATCAAGCAAAGGCCAATGGCGGGGACGGTATAGCCCAGAAGCAGGTCGCACTCATTGCCGGAAAATTCGGGTTGCTTAGCCACTACAGAGCCCACCCCAATGAATTTCTCGCGACAATAGACAACAAAGAGCCTTTTCGCGAAAGCGGCCATCAACTCAGTACGCGTGCGAGCAGAACTCCCCTGGATTTTATGGAGCAAAGCTTTACTGCGCGACTCTACGACGGAAAACTCGACAGCCAGGCGCAGGCCTCGCTCGACAAACTGCTTTCCCCGCCACGCGACGCGCCACAAAGCGTTTCTTCTACACCGTCCACCCCCGCCGCACCGATTGACCCGGCGCAAGTCGAGCGCCTGCAAAAACTTGATGTAAGTCATCCCCCTGTACGCATTGGTGAGTTGAACGTAAGTCGTGTCGAACTTTATAAAATGGGCGCCAGTATCGATGGCAAGCCTATTGAAAATCCGCTGCCCGGCGATGCGGATAGTCACCAACTGATCAACAAAGTACAGATCGACCTTGAAAAATTTCAGGCTCATTTGAAAGGGAGTTCGAGTGACGTCGGCGATCGCGTGACAAACGTAATCGCTGAGATCGGCGCTCACCGCAGTACCGACAGTGCGCCGCTGTTCCGTTCGGCAAACAGCAGACCTGTACTTGAATCGCTGCAAAACTCAGTGCGGGATTTATCTGTACAACATGCCCAGATAAAGAAACTTGAGCAAAGTAAAAAGCCTATACCCAGCGATTTTTTCTCCCCGGAAACGCCCGGCAAGTCGGGGGCAAAAAATAACGCCGCGGGACTGGGGTTTCAGGCGTTCGGCACATTCCAAACGCTGCGCAGTTCTATAGAGAGTCTTCAGAATGGCGATACAACGGAAGGGGCCGTTGGTCTGGGCAGTGTTGCGGCTGAATATGTCGGGATGGGCGTGGAGGCGGGTCTCAATAAGGTGGCGCAGAAGACCGCCAGTCGTGTGGCACCGACAATAGTCAACTTTAAATCCTCCAGTATTGGAAAGATGGTTGGGAGGGTCGGCGGTGGGGTTGCTGCGACCATCACGGTTCCTTTTGATATCTACAATGCCGTCGATTCGTTCAATAAAGCGGCTGCCAGTACCGGTAAAGAAGCTCAGGATCACTACGTTAACGGTGCGTTCTCAGTCGCTGGGGCTGTTACTTCGATCACCTTGGGCGTTGCATTTATGGCGGGCGCCGCTGCTGCCGGACCGGCCGGACTCATCGTTGCGGGGGTCTTGATGGCTGCTCAATCGATTTACTCCGCTGTCCGTACTGTAGAGGAAATTGATCAATATACGCCGCTGACCGACGGGCAAAAATTCACGATTGGTGTTAAGTCGTTTCTGGGCTTTGAACCCGGATTCGATGTCATAAAACCCTATCTGGAAAAGAAATATGCCGACGAGCACGAACAGCAGAGCAAGGTTCGTTATCAAGCGTTTTTGGACGGTCCAGGTAAAGAGTATTTTGAACGCGTGGTGTACGGTTCTGCCGATGTTGAGGCCAAACTGGTACCGGGTAAGGTCCCGCTCACGCCCTCACTTTGGTATTCACCTATTACCTGGCTGTTGAACTTGATCCCGGTCAATGGTCAGGTACCTCATGTCGAAATCGCGGGGGGTAATGATCATATTTCAGGTCATAAATCATGGAACGGTAAGCCTATAAACGCCGTGGAAGGCCTGCCCGGGGAGACCAAGGCCACGCTTTGGGATATGGGCGACGGGGATGATTGGGTGACAGGGATAGAAAGCAAACCCAACTACTTTTTATTGGGCGCAGGCAAAAAAGGCGTTAGCGGGGGGAACGCAGACGATACAGTAGTGCTCAACGCTGATGCGCGCCAGACATTGGCACAGGCTGAACAAGTCTCCACAACCGATAAGGATGGTTTCAGTCCTCGACAGACGTCACTCAATGGCGGCGGAGGACGTAATACGCTGTCATTTTCCGGCGCTCTAACGACCCCCTATAAAGAAGATGGAGCGGACAAAGTAGCCCGATACGCGGGGCACGTCGTTAACTTCAAGACGAATACGATCTCGATAAAAACCCAGGAATCGAATACGGAAGGGGTGAAGAAAATCGCGCATTTCCAGTCTTTTTCCAATGTGACTACGGTTGAACGAGGGCAAAGTTTTATCCAGGGTAATGATGAGAACCATATGTTCACGCTCAACGGTCAAAAAGATGTGTTATTCACCGGCAACGGCGCGAACGTTATTGTCATCAATGGTGGTGCCCGCATCACGGGAGAGGGCGGCAACAATACCTATATCGTGAACAGAGCGGTCGAGAACGTGATTATCGAGGACCCGGGCAACAGTATCGTCAGGTTGGACTATTCAGCTGCGCAACTCTCTGGCTGGCGTGTTTCGCCCTCCGGTGATTTATCCGTTGATACGAGCGGCGATACGCCGTGGAATAGCCGCGCACTTGTCTTCAACAATGCCTTTTCCAGCGATACGGAGGATGATCGGGCACGACCAGTGTTCATCACCAACGACGGTGTGACTATGGTGATAAATGCGCCACGCCAAGCTGGCTCATCCATCCGGACTGTGCAGGTGAGCAGCGTGAAGGTTGAAACTGGTAATCCTCAAACCTGACGCACGCCCAAGGGTGGGCCAACACCATCGAACGACTGGCCCCGGGAAGGGGCCAGTCAGTTTTAACGGGTGAGCAAGCTGCGTTCCATCCGCTGCAGACCCTCTTCCAGCAACGCCCGCGGGCAGCCGAAGTTCAGGCGCACGAACTGCTGGCAGTCATCGCCGAATTCGATCCCCGCGCTCAAACCGACCTTGGCCTGTTCCAGGAAGAACTGTTGCGGGTCGTCCAGGCCCAGGGCGCTGCAATCCAGCCACGCCAGAAAGGTGCCTTGAGGCGCATGCATGACCACGCCGGGCAGGCGGGTTTTTACCGCGTCGAGCAGGTAGTCGCGGTTGGCCTGCAGGTACTGCAGCAACGCCTCGAGCCAGTCGCTGCATTGGCTGTAGGCCGCGCGGGTGGCTTCCAGGCCCAGGGGGCTGACGCTGTCGACCATGCCGCAACGCGCCTGGTTGAAGCGCTCGCGCATCTCGGCGTTTTGCACTACGGCAAAACAGGTCTTCAGGCCGGCCACGTTGTAGGCCTTGCTCGCGGACATCAGCGTGATGGTGCGCTGGGCGATTTCCGGGCTGAGGCTGGCAGTGGGGATGTGGCGACGGCCGTCGAAGCACAGCTCGGCGTGGATTTCATCGCTAATGATCAGCGCGCCCTGTTCCAGGCAGGCATTGGCCACTGCGAGCAGTTCTTCGCGGGGGAAGACTTTGCCCACCGGGTTGTGCGGGTTGCTCAGCAATAATGCTCCGGCCCCTGTCAGCGCCTGGCGCAGCAGCGGCATCGGCGTGATGTACTGCGCGTTGACCAGCTTGAACGGCACTTCGATGCGCGGCAGGTTCCAGTTTCCGGGCGCCAGGCGAATCGGCCGATAGTTGGGGGTTTGCAGCACCACCGCTTGGCCGGGCTGCACGAAGGCATGCAGCGCCATATTGAAACCGGGTTCTACCCCAGGCAGAAACAGCAATTCGTCCGGCTGCACGCGCCAGGCGTATTTGGCCCACAGGTCGGCAACGATGGCCGCGCGCACGTCCGGGCCGGCCACGCTGTAGCCGAGAATCTGCTGGTCGAGGCGCTGGTGCAGGGCTTGAAGCACGGCGGGTGGCGCGGCGATGTCCATGTCGGCGATCCACATCGGCAACACGTCGGGCGGGTAACGGTTCCACTTGGTGCTGCCGGTGCCGAGGCGGGGGTGGATCGTGTCGAAATCAAAGCTCATGGGGAGGCTCGTGTCGGAGAGTCAGGTGAAGAATGGCGCCGATTCTAGCGCCATTGGCCGTCGAGGCCAGCGCTGAATCGTTCCGTGACCGACAGGTTCTGTCATAAAAACGCCACTGCGCTGGGGATTGCATCCAAGTCGGGCTATTTTGGTGCATCTCAATAACCCGAGTAGCCAAGGATGAAATACCAACCCTTCAGCCGTACTTTGATTGCCACTGCGCTGGTATTGACGGTCAGCGGTGTGCAAGCCGCCTCCCAGGCCCCGGTGGCCGGTGAAAATGGCATGGTGGTAACGGCCCAGCATCTGGCCACGCATGTCGGTGTGGATGTACTCAAGGCCGGCGGCAACGCGGTGGATGCCGCCGTGGCCGTGGGCTACGCGTTGGCAGTGGTGTACCCGGCGGCGGGTAACCTGGGCGGCGGCGGCTTCATGACCGTGCAACTGGCCGACGGGCGCAAGACCTTCCTCGACTTCCGCGAAAAAGCCCCGCTGGCCGCCACCGCCGATATGTACCTGGACAAGGCCGGCAACGTCGTCGAAGGCCTGAGCGCCAAGGGCCACCTGGCCGTCGGCGTCCCCGGTACCGTGTCCGGCATGGAACTGGCCCTGAGCAAATACGGCACTCTCAAGCGCGCCCAGGTGATTGCCCCGGCGATCAAGCTGGCGGAAAACGGCTTCGCGCTGGAGCAGGGTGATATCGACCTGCTGCACACCGCCACCGGCGAGTTCGAAAAAGACAAGGACCTGCGCGCAATCTTCCTGCACAACGGCCAGCCGTTGCAGGTCGGCCAGAAGCTGGTGCAGAAAGACCTGGCCAAGACCCTCAAGGAAATCTCGGCCAAGGGCAGCGATGGTTTCTATAAAGGATGGGTCGCCAAGGCGCTGGTGGATTCCAGCCAGGCCGGCAAAGGCATCATCACCCAGGCCGACCTCGACAAATACAAGACCCGCGAACTGGCGCCCATCGAGTGCGACTACCGTGGCTACCACGTGGTTTCGGCACCACCGCCGAGCTCCGGTGGCGTGGTGATCTGCCAGATCATGAACATCCTTGAAGGCTACCCGATGGCCGACCTGGGCTACCACTCGGCCCAGGGCCTGCATTACCAGATCGAAGCCATGCGCCACGCGTATGTGGACCGCAACAGCTACCTCGGCGATCCGGACTTCGTCAAGAACCCGATCGAACACCTGCTGGACAAAAACTACGCCACGAAACTGCGTGACGCGATCGAACCGAACAAGGCCGGTGACTCCCAGGCAATCAAACCGGGCGTAGCGCCCCATGAAGGCAACAACACCACCCACTATTCCATCGTCGACAAGTGGGGCAACGCGGTCTCGGTGACCTACACCCTCAATGACTGGTTCGGTGCCGGTGTGATGGCGAGCAAGACCGGGGTGATTCTCAACGATGAAATGGACGATTTCACCGTCAAGGTCGGCGTGCCGAACATGTACGGCCTGGTCCAGGGTGAAGCCAACGCCATCGCACCAGGCAAGGCGCCGCTGTCGTCGATGAGCCCGACCATCGTGACCAAGGATGGCAAGGCGGTGATGGTGGTCGGCACGCCGGGCGGCAGTCGCATCATTACCGCGACCTTGCTGACCATCCTCAATGTCATCGACTACAAAATGAACATTCAAGAGGCCGTGGACGCGCCGCGTTTCCACCAGCAGTGGATGCCGGACACCACCAACCTCGAGACCTTCGCGGTCAGCCCGGATACGCAGAAGATCCTTGAGAGCTGGGGCCACAAGTTTGCCGGGCCACAGGATGCCAACCACTTGGCGGCGATCCTGGTGGGCGCGCCATCCCTGGACGGCAAGCCGGTCGGCAACAACCGTTTCTACGGGGCCAACGACCCGCGTCGCAATACCGGCCTGTCCCTGGGCTACTAAGCGCCGCAACTCACTGTAGGAGCGAGCTTGCTCGCGAAGAGCGTCAACGATAACGCGGGCATTCTGGATTAACGCGGTGTTCTTGCGTTTTTCGCGAGCAAGCTCGCTCCTACAGTATCTGTTTGACGGCTGCGAAGGCTTTGGCGCGGCGTTCTTCCCAATTTCCCCTGATCACCACCAGGGCCTGTCGATGTTGCTGCATCCAATCCAGGCTGTGCTGGAAAAACGCCTGGCGGTCGGCCAGTTCCGGCTGGCAACGCTGGCCGTCGGCGGTCCACTCCACGTCGTCGGGGGACAGCAGCAGGTGCAGGTCGTAGTGGCGGGCCAGCAGTTCGTCGTCAAGCCATGTCGGATAGTCGCCGAACAGGGTCTGGCTCCAGAGTCTGTTGGTCAGCAGGTGCGTGTCGAGGATCAGCAGCGCAGGGCGCTCGGCGCGGGCGGCATCTTCCCAGGCCAGTTGTCCGCGGGCGATGGCCGGGATGTCGGCCAGCGTGGTGTCGCGCTGATGGTGGTCGATGAAGTGCCGCACGTACTCGCCCACCATCAGTCCGCCGAACTGCGTTTGCAACTGCGCGGCCAACCAGCTTTTACCGCTGGATTCGGGGCCGGCCAGGACCACCACCTTCATGCGCGCAACGCCGGGTCGGCGCGCCATTCGCGCCAGCCTTGCACGGCGATCGCGGTGAACAGCGCATAGAGCGCGGCGGTGAGGTAGAGGCCTTTATAGAGGAACAGCCCGACGAAAATCACATCCACGGCAATCCACAATGGCCAGCACTGCACGCGCTTTTGCGCCATCCACATCTGCGCCACCAGGCTGAAGCCGGTGAGGGCGGCGTCGAGCCAGGGTTGGGCGGCGTCGGTCCAGTGAGCCATGGCGGCGCCGAGCAACAGGCTGCCGACCGCGCCGATAGCCAGGCTGGTAAGGATCGCGGACCAGCCCAGGCTGGTGACTTGGCGACCTGGCTTGATGTCCCCGGCGCGTCGGGTCCACTGCCACCAGCCGTAGACTTGCAGGGCGGCGTAGACCACCTGCAACAGCATGTCGGAATAGAGTTTCACGTCGTAGAACACCCAGGTGTAGAGCAGCACCATCACCAGACCGATGGGCCAGCACCAGGGGTTTTGTTTGACCGTCAGCCAGACAGCGATCACCCCCAGCGCGGCGGCGAACAGTTCAAGCCCGGACATGGTGGTTCCTTGGGAGAGAGGGAAAGGGCGGGGATTGTAACCAATCTTCAAAACACAGGAAGGCAAATGTGGGAGGGGGCAAGCCCCCTCCCACAGTTTGAGTGGCGTCAGACTTTGAATTGACGCAGCAGGCCGTCGAGCTGCTCGCTCAACCCGCGCAAGTGTGCGCTGGCCACGCTGGACTGTTCGGCCGCCACTGCCGTGTTGTGGGACAACCCGGCGGCTTGGGTCACGTTCTGGTTGATGTCCTCGACCACGTGGGCCTGTTGCAGGGTGGCGCTGGCGATCGAGGCATTCAGGCCATTGAGGTTGCGCAGGGCCTGGCCGATGGCGGTGAGGCTGGCCCCGGCCTGGCCGGCCTGTTCGATGGTCAGTTGCGACGCGCTGTGGCTGTCGCTGATGACCTTGACGGCCGCTTCCGAGTGACCTTGCAGACGCTCGATCATGACCTGGATTTCAGCAGTGGATTTCTGCGTGCGTTGGGCCAGCAGCCGCACTTCGTCCGCCACCACCGCAAACCCGCGGCCTTGCTCACCGGCGCGCGCGGCTTCGATGGCGGCGTTGAGGGCGAGCAGGTTGGTCTGGTCAGCGATGGAGCGGATCACTTCGAGCACGCCACCGATCTGCGTGCTTTCGCTCGACAGGGTGCGAATCACTTCCACGGCCTGGCTGATGGTGGTGGACAGTTGGTCGATCTGCTGCAAGCTGCTGTCGATGTTCACTTGACCTTGCTCGGCCTGGGCCTGGGCATCGCGCATTTCGCTGGCGGCGTGCTCGGCATTCTTGGCCACGTCCTGCACGCCGTAGGTGACTTCATTGACCGCGGTGGCCACCAGTTCCATCTGTTGCGACTGTTGCTGGCTGCGGTCGTGGGCCTGGCTGGCGTTGTTGCCCAGCTCAGTGGAGGACTGGCCCAGCGCATTCGCGCACATCTGCAACTGGCCGACGACGTGGCGCAGCTTGGCGGTGAAGCTGTTGAAGTGCTGGGACAGTTGGGTGACTTCGTCACGGCCATGGGTGTCGAGGCTGCGCGTCAGGTCGCTCTCGCCGCTGGCGATATTGGCCATGGCATTCACGGCGGCCTGCAGCGGGCGCACGATGCTGCGCACAATCAACGAGACCAGGAGGGCCATGACCACGGCGATGCCCAGGCCGACACCCGAGGCTTTCCACACTTGCGCGTTGAATTCGGCTTGCACGTCATCCACATACACGCCGGAGCCGATGATCCAGCCCCACGGTTCGAACAACTGGATATACGAGGTTTTTTCTATCGGCGTATCGGCACCCGGCTTCGGCCAGCGGTAATTGACGATACCGGCACCCTTGGCCTTGGCCAGGCTCACGAACTCGTTGAATATTGCAAAGCCGTCCGGGTCGCGAATCGACGAGAGGTTCTGGCCATCGAGCTTGGGGTTGGCCGGGTGCATGATCATCACCGGCGTCAGGTCGTTGATCCAGAAATATTCGTCTTTGTTATAGCGCAGGCCGCGCACCGCGCTCAGGGCTTGTTTCTGTGCCGCTTCACGGGGCATGACGCCGCTGGTTTCGAGGCCGTGATAAAACGTCAGGATTCCACTGGCGGTCTGTACGACGTGTCGGGTCTGCAGGCTTTTGGCTTGATAGAGGTCGTCATGGATCTGTTTGAGCATCAGCAAACCCAGGGCCAACAGCATCAACACGGCGACTACTAGGATCAACCAGAGACGGCGGCTGATCGACATATTGCGTAAACTGTTCATCGTCCTGTCACTCCGTGCTTTTTATAATTCTCGGCGTTGCATCGACTTTTACGCCTTGTCTGATAGGCTTTCGGCCCGAAATCGAAAAACCTGAGTACTGCCTGATTTTTCACGGAATTTTTGCAGACCGGCGTTGAATATCAACACCGGGCCTTTAGTGCGCTCAACGTCAGTGAACCATTAAAAAGACTAACGAGGCTTGTCTTAGCGCAAGACCTTTGGGGGAAGTATGGATTTGTGGACCGCCGCACAGGCGTTGATACTCGGCGTGGTAGAAGGGCTGACGGAGTTTTTGCCGATCTCCAGTACCGGCCACCAGATTATCGTCGCCGACTTGCTCGACTTTGGCGGCGAACGCGCCATGGCGTTCAACATCATCATTCAGCTCGGCGCGATTCTGGCGGTGGTCTGGGAGTTTCGCCGCAAGATCCTCGACGTGGTGACCGGTTTGCCGACCCAGCGCAATGCACAGCGCTTTACCGTCAACCTGCTGATCGCGTTCCTGCCGGCCGTGGTGCTGGGGGTGATTTTCGCCGATCTGATTCACCATTACCTGTTCAACCCGATCACCGTCGCCACGGCGTTGGTGGTGGGCGGCATCGTGATGTTGTGGGCCGAGCGGCGCGAGCATGAAGTGCATGCCGAGAGCGTCGATGAGATCAGCTGGAAGGATGCGCTCAAGGTCGGTTTTGCCCAGTGCCTGGCGATGATCCCGGGCACCTCGCGCTCTGGCTCGACCATTATCGGCGGCCTGCTGTTCGGCCTGTCGCGCAAGACCGCCACCGAGTTTTCGTTCTTTCTGGCCATGCCGACCATGGTCGGTGCGGCGGTGTATTCGGGCTACAAGTACCGTGACCTGTTCCAGCCGGCTGACCTGCCGGTGTTCGCCATCGGGTTTGTCACCTCGTTCATCTTCGCGATGATTGCGGTCAAGGGCCTGCTCAAGTTCATCGCCAGCCATAGCTATGCGGCATTTGCCTGGTATCGGATTGCATTCGGCTTGCTGATCCTGGCGACCTGGCAGTTTGGCTGGATCGATTGGTCTGCGGCCAAGGCATGATGATTCAGCACCCACGCCTGAAGGCGCTGATCTTTGCGCTGTTGTGCGCGGCGCCATTATTGGGCTCGGTATTGGTGTGGCATCGCGGCGAGACCGTGATGCCGCTGGCGGCCTATGGCGTGGTCAGCGTGATCGCGTTTTTGCTGTACTGGAGCGACAAGCACAAGGCGCGCACCGACGCTCGGCGCATTCCCGAAAACATCCTGCACGCCGTCGAACTGGCGGGCGGATGGCCGGGGGCGCTGATTGCCCAGCAGGTGTTCCGGCACAAGACGCGCAAGGTCTCGTATCAGGTGCTGTTCTGGGCAATCGTGCTGTTGCATCAGGTGTTTTGGCTTGACCAGTTGTTCCTCAGCGGCACGCTGGGGTCAGTCCTCTAGCAACAACCCGACCTGCGTGCGCTTGGGCAACTTGCTCACCACCAACTGGTGAGAGCGCTGCAACAGGCCACGCAACTCCTCGGTGCCCAGCGGGTAGGGCGTGTTCATGATGATCCACTGCGCGCGCGCCAGGTACGGCGCCGGGTGGATGCCCGGGCGGTCCACATGGCCGAGGAACAGTTCCTTGTCGACCTTGAACGCCAACGAGTCACCCCGCAGGTTCTGCAAGGCGAACATCTTGTTGCCGGCAATCGAAAACACTCGCACGCCACCCCATTTATAGTCTTCCCGCGCGCCGGGCAGGCTCAGGCAGAAGTGCGCGACTTGTTCTTCGGTCATGCTCATAACAGGCGGTCTCCACAGCTTTTAAAGCCTTCTTCCAGGTAATCGATCCACGCGCGAATCGCCGGCAGCACGCCACGGCGATGCGGGTACACGGCCTGCAACCAGCCGCCCGGCAGCGACCATTGCGGCAGCAGTTGCACCAGTTGGCCGCTGGCCAGTTCTTCTTCGCAATACATCATCGGCAGCACGGTGAAGCCCAGGCCCTTGAGTGCGCTGGCTTTGCGCACAATGAAATCATCGATGCCCAGGCGGGCTTCCATCACCAGGTCTTCGGCGTTGCCTTGGGGGTCGAGCAGGCGCAGGTGGACCATGCGGTCGGCTTCCAGGGCGCCGAGCACCGGCAATTGCTTGAGGTCGTCGAGGTTGTCGACCTGTCGGCCGCGCATGAAGTCCGGGCTGGCGACCAGCAGCGTCTGGGCCTGGCGCAGGCGCTTGGTGACCAGCAGCGGGTCTTCATCGCCGAGCTCGCGCACCCGCAACGCCACGTCAATGCCTTCGGCCACCAGGTCGACGCGGCGGTTGACCAGGGTCATTTCCAGCTGCACCTGGGGGTGGGCGGCGAGAAACCCGGCGACCAGCTCCGGCAGGATGTGCTGGGCCATGCCCACCGGGCAACTGACCCGCAGCCGCCCGCGGGGTTCGCTGGACATGCTGGCCACGGCTTCATCGGCCATTTCCGCTTCCAGCAGCATTGCCTGGCAATGGCGCAGGTAACGCTCGCCGACGGCGGTCAGGGTCAGTTGCCGGGTGGTGCGCTGCAGCAGGCGCGCGCCAAGGCGTTCTTCCAGCTCGGCGATCCGCCGCGACAGGCGTGACTTGGGAATCCCCAGCAGGCGCCCGGCCGCCGCGAAGCCGCCGGCTTCCACGACTTTGGCGAAATAGTAGAGGTCATTGAGGTCTTGCATGCTCGGCCTATTGTCCTGTCAGTAGGACGAACTATCGCATTTCAACTACCTTATCGGCTATTGGTTTCATGCGTAGGCTTAACACCATCTGATTCGCATCGCTGATCTTATTTGGAGCTTACCCATGAAACTGTTGCACATCGATTCCAGCATCCTCGGCGACAACTCGGCTTCGCGCCAGCTCAGTGCCGGCGTGGTCAAGGCCTGGCAAGCGGCCGAGCCGGGTGTGGAAGTGACTTACCGTGACCTGGCCAGCGAAGGCATCAACCACTTCTCCGGCGCCACCCTGGCTGCGCTGGGCACGCCGGCCGAACTGCGCGACGCCGCGCAGCAGCACGAAGCCGACCTCAGCGCGTCGACCCTGGCTGAATTCCTCGCCGCCGACGCCGTGGTGCTGGGCGCACCGATGTACAACTTCACCATCCCGTCCCAGCTCAAGGCCTGGATCGACCGCATTGCAGTGGCCGGCCAGACCTTCCGCTACACCGAAGCCGGCCCGGAAGGCCTGTGCGGCAACAAGAAAGTCATCATCGTCTCCACGTCCGGCGGCCTGCATGTTGGCCAGGCAACCGGCGTGGCCCACGAGGAATACTTGAAAGTCATGCTGGGCTTCCTCGGCATCACCGACATCGAATTCGTCCGCGCCCAGGGCCTGGCGTATGGCGATGAGTTCCGCAGCAAGTCCCTGAGCGACGCCAACGTTGTCATCAACGAACAATTGTTCGCCGCCGCGTAAGGCTTGTGTAAATTTCGCTGTTGCTCGGTTTCAATCTGAAGCCGGGCGCCTAAACTCTGTATTCTGCTCGCCTGAACGCGACCGGAGTACGGAGTTTTTTCGTTGGCCCGCTGTC
This sequence comes from Pseudomonas sp. Y39-6, assembly GCF_023651955.1. NCBI lineage: Bacteria > Pseudomonadati > Pseudomonadota > Gammaproteobacteria > Pseudomonadales > Pseudomonadaceae > Pseudomonas > Pseudomonas sp. Y39-6. The sequence continues at coordinate 3,135,725 of NZ_CP069594.1, forward strand.
TTTACTTTGGCCCAGGTTATGCACGCATGGGTTTATCACTCGGTGCGAGTACCTTGAACCATGGACATCTTGAATAGACATGCCGGTTATCGCGCAGCAAAGGTGGACATCCTCATGATGCGTCTTTGTGCTGTTTTGGTTCTTTCCCTGCTTGGCGGCCTGGTTTCAGTGCACGCCGCGCCTGCGCCGCACCCGCATTGGAGTGTGGGCTTCCACCGCATGAGTTTTCTCGACCCGCTGGATCTGCAGCCGATGAATGCCATCGCGTTCTATCCGTCCACCGACGTTGAGCACACCACCCGGGTGGGTGGGTATCACGTGGCCGCCACGGAAGATTCGAAGATCGCTATCGGCCGTTTCCCGATGCTGATGCTGTCCCACGGCAACACAGGGACGCCGCTGGCCCTGCATGACCTGGCGACCTCCCTGGCGCGCAAGGGCTTTGTAGTCGTGGCGGTGCTGCACCCCGGCGACAACTACAAGGATCACAGCCGCCTGGGCACGTTGAGCAACCTGTATGGGCGGCCGATCCAGATTTCCGAAGCGATCACCGCGACCCTGGGCGACCCGATGCTGTCACCGTTCGTCAACGTCGACCAAGTGGGTGTCATCGGCTACTCGGCCGGTGGCGAAACCGCGTTGATCCTGGCGGGCGCCAAGCCCGATTTCGACCGCCTGCGCCGCTATTGCCAGGAGCGTCCGGAAGACCGCGACGCCTGCACCACCAAAGGCGAGCTGGTGGTGGACCGTGATGACCTGCAGCCACAAGCCGACCCACGTATTCACGCGTTGATGTTGATGGCGCCGTTGAGCTTGATGTTCGGGCGCCACACCCTGGCCGACGTCCACGTGCCGGTGCTGCTCTATAGCGGTGATGGCGACAAGCTGGTGGCGGTGGACAAGAACGCCGCCGCCCTGGCGCGCAAGCTGCCCGAACCGCCGGATTTCAAATTGCTGGCCGGGGCCGGGCATTTCGTGTTCATGGCGCCCTGCGACAGCGATCAACTGGCGCTGATGCCGGCGATCTGCACCGATGCCGATGGCGTCGACCGCGAAGGCATTCACCGCGATCTGACCTCCGAAGCCGGGCGCTTTTTCGCTCACACCCTCGGGCGATCCACCCGTGCCGGCCTGCAGACGGCGGATCAGTAAGCGCGACGTTTGAGCAGCACGGTCACGCCCAAGGCGCTGAGCGACAGCAGTGCGGCGCAGAAGAAGATCCAGCCGTAGCCGAGGTTCAACGCCACCGCCCCCATCAAGGGCCCGGCAATCGCCAGGGCCAGGTCGAAAAACACGGCGTAGGCACTCAGCCCCGCGCCACGGCTGCTGTTGGGCACCTGCTTGATCGCTTCCACGCCCAGCGCCGGGTACACCAGCGACAAACCGAAGCCAGTCAGCCCTGCACCGATCAATGCCACGCCGGTAGACGGCGCGAGCCACAACAGCGTCAGGCCCAGGGTCTCGATGATCATGCACCCAATCGCTGCGCGGAAGCCGCCAAAGCGGCTGATGGCCGAGATAAACACCAGGCGCGAAACGATGAAACACACGCCAAATACCGTCAAGCAATAGGCCGCGCCTGCCCAGCCGCGATTGAGGTAGTACAGGGTGATAAAGGTGGTCAGGGTGCCGTAGCCGATGGACGCCAGGCACAGGCTGGCGCCAAACGGGGCGATACGCCCGAACACCGCCCAGAACGGCAGGCGCTCGCCGCGGACCACCGGCACGGACGGTTTATTGCGGATCAGCACCAGGCCGAGCGCCGCCAGCACCGACAGGGCGATGCCAAGGCTGTTGTAGCCGTATTCGGCGACCATTACCACGCCCAGCGGCGCGCCAATCGCGATGGCGCCGTAGGACGCAATGCCGTTCCAGGAAATCGAGCGCCCCGTATGCTCGGCGCCGACCTGGCCCATGCACCAACTGATGGTGCCCACGCCAATCAGGCCCTGGGCCACGCCGAGCAACAAACGAGCGACGATCAGGATGCCCAGGCTCAACAGCGGCAGGCTTTGCAGCAGTGTTGCCAGCAGCGTCAGCCCGCCGCTGGCCAGGATGCCGCCCAGGCCGAGCACGATTGCACGTTTGGTGCCCACGTTATCGGACATGCGCCCGGCCATGGGGCGGCTGAGCAGGGTGGCGAGGTATTGCGAACCGATGGTCAGCCCGGCCACCACCGCGCTGAAACCCAGTTGCTCGTGTACGTAGCCTGGGATCACCGCGATCGGCAGGCCGATGCAGATAAAGGCAATAAAGGTGTAGAAGACGATGGAGACGATCTGCAGGGTGATCGACAGTGAACTCGGGGCGGCGGCAGACATGAGCACTCGTTCGCGGGCGGGCGGTGAGGGCATCATCGCAAGGGCTCGGGGGAAAAGAAAGCACCCTAACTATCAACCCGGCTGGCCGACAGATACAAAAAAGCCCCGTCGCAGTGGACGGGGCTTTTTCTTGTCGCTAACAGCTGCTCGCGGTGCTTAGAAGACCACGCCTTGGCTGCGCAGGTAGTCGTCATAGGTGCCGCTGAAGTCGATCACGCCGTTGGCGCTCAACTCGATGATGCGGGTGGCCAGGGACGATACGAACTCACGGTCATGGCTGACGAAGATCAGCGTGCCCGGGTAGTTTTCCAGCGCCAGGTTCAGCGCTTCGATGGATTCCATGTCCAAGTGGTTGGTCGGTTCGTCCATGATCAGCACGTTGGGCTTTTGCAGGATCAGCTTGCCGAACAGCATGCGGCCTTGTTCGCCACCGGAGATGACCTTGACCGACTTGAGGATCTCGTCGTTGGAAAACAGCATGCGCCCCAGGGTGCCGCGGATCACTTGCTCGCCCTGTGTCCACTGGCCCATCCAGTCGAACAGGCTCATGTCGTCTTCGAAGTCGTGGGCGTGGTCCTGGGCGTAGTAGCCCAGTTCGGCGGCGTCGGTCCACTTGATGCTGCCGGCATCCGGCGTCAGTTCGTTGACCAGGGTGCGCAGCAGGGTGGTTTTGCCGATACCGTTCGGGCCGATGATCGCCACGCGCTCGCCGGCTTCAACCTGAAAGCTGAAGTCCTTGAACAGCGGCTTGCCGTCGAAGCCTTTGGCCATGCGATCGACGATGACCGCCTGGCGGTGCAGCTTTTTGGTTTGTTCGAAACGGATGAACGGGCTCACACGGCTCGAAGGCTTGACCTCGGCCAGCTGGATCTTGTCGATCGCCTTGGCACGGGAAGTGGCCTGCTTGGCTTTCGAGGCGTTGGCCGAGAAGCGGCTGACGAAGGATTGCAGTTCGGAGATCTGTGCTTTTTTCTTGGCGTTGTCCGACAGCAGTTGCTCGCGGGACTGGGTCGCCACGGTCATGTACTCGTCGTAGTTGCCCGGGAACAGGCGCAACTCGCCGTAGTCCAGGTCAGCCATGTGGGTACATACGCTGTTCAGGAAGTGACGGTCGTGAGAGATGATGATCATCAGGCTGGAGCGCTGGGTCAGGATGTTTTCCAGCCAGCGGATGGTGTTGATGTCCAAGTGGTTGGTCGGTTCGTCGAGCAACAGCACTTCAGGGTCGGAGAACAGCGCCTGGGCCAGCAATACGCGCAGTTTCCAACCGGGGGACACTTCGCTCATCGGGCCGAAGTGCTGTTCCAGGGGAATACCCAGGCCCAGCAGCAGTTCACCGGCGCGGGATTCGGCGGTGTAGCCGTCCATCTCGGCGAACTCGGTTTCCAGCTCGGCCACGGCCATGCCGTCGTCTTCGCTCATTTCCGGCAGCGAGTAGATACGATCGCGCTCGGCCTTGACCTTCCACAGTTCTTCGTGACCCATGATCACGGTGTCGAGCACGGTGAATTCTTCGTAAGCGAACTGGTCCTGGCGCAGTTTACCCAGGCGCACGTTCGGTTCCAGCATGACCTGGCCACCGGACGGATCCAGGTCGCCACCGAGGATTTTCATGAAGGTCGACTTGCCGCAACCGTTGGCACCGATCAAACCATAACGGTTACCGGCGCCGAATTTGACCGAGACATTCTCGAAGAGCGGCTTGGCGCCGAACTGCATGGTGATGTTAGCTGTGGAGATCAATTACTTTACCTATCAATAGCTTAGGGTGCGCTTATTTGAGCTGGGACCAATTTGGGACCAATCTGGAGCTCTTCCGATTCGCTCCAGTCCGAGCTTGGGTTGATCCAACGCGCATAAGTCGAGAGCAGCATCTGCGCACGATGGCCGAGCTGCTGGGAAATGAAGGCGGGGTTCATGCCAGACATACTGCATATTGTCGCATAGGTGTGACGACAGTTGTATGGCGGTCGACGACGGATGTTCAATGCTTTCGGTGTTGGAGTCCCCTGTAGTGCAGCTCGGTCGTCTGCTTCACGCTCTGCGAGTGCGTCGGTGGCGGGAAAATCAACGGCATTTTCAAGTCGGATAAAAGGTCCAGTCGGAGTCGCAACTTTTTGGGCAGAGCGAAACGCGTACCGCTCAATTGCTGCCGCATAAGTGAATCCCCGTTTAACCACGCGTAGTCGATAGAGCAGAGTCGTATGGCTGGCTAAACCAGCGACTTTTGAATTTGATGATCAAATGTCTCTAGAAAGTCGTGCATGCTGAGTTCTCCGAGATCTACGGTTTTAGCGCCGCCGGCCGCGATAAAGGTTACGTCAGTGATACCCAGGACGTTCAGGATCAGTTTCAAATAGTGAGTCGCAATGTCACGGTCTTTAATCGGCGAGTCGTCGGTATATACACCTCCCGAGGCGAGCAGCACTGTTGCTTTTTTACCGGTCACCAGTCCTTTGCCATCAACGCCCAGGGTCAGGCCTTTACGCACCACATGATCGACCCAGGCCTTGAGTGCCGCAGGGACGTTATAGTTGTAGACGGGTGTTGAAATAACCAAGTGATCGGTTTCCAGCAACTCGGCCGCAAGTTCATCGGATAGTTGCAACACCGCTTTCATTTCAGGCGAATGTTGGGGGGCGGGGGTGAAGTAAGCCTGTAACCAGGGGGCTGTCACGAAGGTCAGCGGGGTGTCCGTTAGATCCCGTATTTTGATGGCGCCCCGAGGGTGCGCAGCTTCCCATGCGGCCACGAAGCGGCGAGTGAGCTGTCGGGAAATCGAAGCATCCCCACGTGGGCTGGTTTCAATGGTGAGAAGCCTGGACATGAAAGTAACTCCTGCGCGGTGAGGGGGCGGTATGTTTTGCGTTGTCGCGGTAGGCGATGTGCGACACACTCTACCCAATGCGATTTATAAGCAGGAGTGATGTAAATATGATTGAGTCCATCTGTTTAAGTGATGGAGCATGATCGGAAATCTCAGCCTGGATCAATTGCGGATCCTTGTAACCATTGCCGATACAGGCAGTTTTTCGGCCACGGGACGTCACCTGCGGCGCGCTCAATCTGCCATTAGCCAATCGATTGCCACACTTGAGTCAGTTCAAGGTGTGAGGCTGTTTGATCGCAGCGGTCATCGTCCAAGGCTCACTGAGGTCGGTAGAGTGCTGGTGGTTCAAGCGCGCGCCGTGCTGGCGAGCGCTGCCCAATTTGAAGCAATGGCTGCAAGTACTGCAGCAGGGGTTGAGCCGGAGTTGGCGCTCGCCATAGACCCTTTAGTCCCCAGCGCCCCGCTCATCGAAAGCCTTGGCGCGCTCCGTGAGGCTTTTCCGCATCTGGCCGTGAGTTTCTCTACAGAAGGCTTAGGCGGCGCTGAGCGCCGATTGCGCAACGGCGATGCGGCACTGGCGCTTTGCACATTGATCCCGACGGTGCCCGACGATATCACCGCGCTGGCGCTGCTCAGCGTCGACTTGAGGCCAGTCGTCGCCAGCGGGCATCCCTTGGCCATGTTAGGCCGCCGGGCAACACGGGCAGACCTCAAGCCCTATGTGCAACTGGTGCTTTCCGATCCGGTTTCTCCCGACGGCCCTAGCTATGGGGTGACGGGCAGTCACCAGTGGCGGTTTGTCGATTTGGTACGGCGCTTGGATTTCTTACTCGCCGGGTTCGGTTGGTGCCGAATGCCAGAGCATCTGATTGCGGATCATCTGGCTTCAGGGCGCCTCCGGCCGCTTGAGTTAACCGCCGAACTTCAACGCACACCAGACACGCTTACGATCTATGCCGCGCACATGCAAAATCGCTCTTTAGGCAAAGCAGGCCGATGGTTGCTGAATGACCTGACCCGTCGTCTGTGCCTGTGAGGGTACGACGATGACCGAGGTCGGCGGTTTGGTGACCTGGGCCGGGAGATAAGTTCGGCCGCAGGCGAGGGTTTCATCTGACGGGCAATTGGCTTATTTTCCGTAGCTCGCTGTAACCGACTTTCTGGAGACGCAATGGACATGCCCTCAGCCCAACAGGCGATTGCCAGTAACAAGGACGCCTGGGACGAATCCGCCCGGCTGCACAAAGACACGGATACCTGGAGGACGCTGCTGGCCTCGGTCGCCGAACCGGATTTTTCGTGCCTGGACCCGACTCTCACCGCCTTGTTGCAAGATGTCGGTGTTGCCGGCAAAGACGTGGTGCAACTGTGTTGCAACAACGGCCGCGAAAGCTTGTCGTTATTCGGCCTGGGCGCACGCACGGTCGTCGGCGTGGACCAATCCCGTGCCTTTCTCGATCAGGCTCGGGAGCTGGCGGCGCTCTCACCCTACAGCCCGGAATTCATCGAAACCGAGATCCACCATTTGCCCGAGCGTTTGCACGCACGCTTCGATATCGCCCTGGTGACCATCGGCGTATTGGGCTGGATGCCGGATGTGGCGCGGTTCATGCGCCAGGTCGCCACAACGCTGAAGCCCGGCGGCACTCTGGTGATGTACGAAACCCACCCGTTCCTGGAAGTGTTCGACCCGCTGGCAGCCAATCCGCTGCTGCCTGCCAGTTCGTACTTCCAGCGTGAGCCTTTTGTGCTGCAAGAGTCGATCGTCTATGAAGGGCAGAGCGCGGTCGCGGGGCCGACGTCCTACTGGTTTGTACACACGCTGGGCAGTGTGGTCAGCGCAGCGATTGCGGCGCGGTTGCAGATCGCTCATCTGCAAGAATACCCGCATTCAAATCGCGAAGAACTCTACGACCAATACGAGGATCAGGCGGCCCAGTTGCCGCTGTGTTTTACCCTGACGGCGACCAAGCGCCTGCCCTGAGCTGTTTTGCGCGTAAAAAAAAGCCCGCCGGGGGAGGCGGGCTAAGGGATTCACTGGAGTAGGTAGGCTTCACCCTATAGACCGGAAGGTGAATGCCTTGTGAAAATCCCGTCGCAAGTTCAGATGGGCGCGGGGCTCAGGATCGACGCACGAATGTACGCATTGTCTGCCCGGGGCCGGTGCTGAATACACACGGTCGCGGCATGCCTTCATCCGCCGCGATGAATACGAACTCGTCTCCTTCCAGGCGGTAGCTGGCCGGCAGCAGCTTGCCCGCGTCATCCCCCATGGCATCGATCCAGGTGATGCTTTTGGGATGGGTGGTGCTGTCCAGGAAGAATCGGCCGGCCAGTAGTCGTTCGCCATCAACGGTGAGCACTTCAAAGTGGTCGTCGGTAATGGTGGTGATTGCACCGGGGGCGCTGTGGGCGTCGGGCGGGTTGAGCACGCCGCTGTCTTCGAGCGAGACCTGCTGCCATGTGCCCTGCAGGGCTTGGTAGTCCGAGTCGGAAATGGATGTCATACAAATTCCTTTTTGTTGGAGTTCATAGGCTGAATAGGCCGACTGAACCGTAAGACGGGCGCTTTTCCCGCCGTGAGCGCAAGGATGATCAGCCGCTGCCGTAACGTTTAATGCGCAAGGGCTTGTCCCATGACAAGCCCCCGTGCCCCCTCCAATTACAATCAGTGGACAGCTTTTCACAATTCTTAGTTAACCTTTAGTTACAAATTGTGGCTAAATATCGGGCGATGGTTATGAACCGAAGGGCTATCCGCCGGTCGTGCCGCCTATATGTGAATTGTGATTTCATGTGCTGCTATCCAACCTCGGCCGTCGTGGGCCCGCAGGAGCAGCCTGTTTTCTCCTGACTTGTGACGAAATCCATTGAAACTCATTATTGTTTTCCTCTACGTTGCCTCTATTGCGTATGTCCACCTGCGTGGCCGGGTGCGGCATAAACTGAGACGCCAGCTCAGCGATCACTCTACGTTCCTGGCGCCGATCAACTGCTTTCTCTACTTATTCTCCAAGCTACCCAGCCGACCGTATCTCTCACCCAGCGACTTCCCGGACCTGAGCCCACTGCAGGAGCATTGGGAAGAAATCCGCCAGGAAGCCCATACCCTGATGCAGGCGGGCGCGATCAAGCGTTCGGACCAATACGACGACGTTGGTTTCAACTCGTTCTTCAAGTCGGGTTGGAAGCGCTTCTACCTGAAATGGTATGGCGACAGCCACCCCTCGGCGATGAAGCTGTGCCCGCGCACCACCGAGTTGCTGCAGAGCATCGGCTCGGTCAAGGCCGCGATGTTCGCCGAGTTGCCGCCGGGCTCCAAGCTGGTGCGCCACCGCGACCCTTACGCCGGTTCCTATCGCTACCACTTGGGCCTGGATACCCCCAACGATCCGGGGTGCTACATCAATGTGGACGGCGAGAACTACTCCTGGCGCGACGGCGAACCGGTGATGTTCGACGAGACCTATATCCACTACGCAGAAAACGCCACCCAGAAGAACCGCATCATTCTGTTCTGTGACGTCGAGCGGCCGATGAAGTACCGCTGGGCGGCCGCGTTCAACCGCTGGTTCAGCCGCACGGTGATGGCCGCCGCCGGCGCGCCGAACGACGCGGGCGACAAGACCGGCGGGCTGAACCGTGCGTTTAGCCGCTTGTACAAAATCCGCCTGCGCGGCAAGGAACTCAAGAAGCGTAACCGCACGCGCTACTACCTGGAAAAGTGGGCGATCTTCGCGGTGCTTGCGCTGATCTTCATCCTGATCTGAACCTCGACGTGGCGCGACTCACTGCGGTGGCGTCGCGCCCAACGTGTCCCACATCTGTTTGCTGAGCCTCTGCCTGTTGGCATAACCGGCCCACGGGTCGCCCTTCAAACCCTGCAACCGCTGTTGCAGGTTGGCGACCGTCCACTGCTGGGCACCGCGCAACCCCTTCAACTCCTCGCGACTGACCGGCACTGACACCGGCAGGCCGGGGCGTGCGCGCACTGAATAGGCCGCCACCGTACTGGCACCGCGCGCGTTACGCAGGTAATCGATGAAGATCTTGCCCTGTCGATTCTTCAGCCCGGAGGTGGCGGTGAAGCGTTCCGGCAGGCGTTGAGTCATGAACTGGGCGATCGCTTTGGCGAAGGCTTTCACGGTGGCCCAATCATCGCGGCGCGCCAGCGGGATCATCAGGTGCAGGCCTTTGCCGCCGCTGGTCTTGACGAAGGCTTGCAGGCCCAACTCGTCGAGCACCGACAAGGTCAACTGCGCCGCCTCCAGCATGGCTTTCCACGGCAGGGCCGGATCGGGGTCGAGGTCGAGGACGAACAGGTCCGGGGTTTCGATCTTGTCCGAGGTGGCACCCCAGGTGTGCAGTTCGACGGTACCCATTTGCACCGCACCGATCAGGCCGGCGAGGCTGTCGATCTGCATCAGGCGCGCATGGTCAGGGTCCAGGCGCTGGTCCAGTTGCTTGATATGGGGAATCGCCAGGTGCTCCGAGTGCTTCTGGAAAAATTGCTCGCCGTCGATGCCCTCCGGCGCCCTCAGCAAGGAAACGGGGCGGTGACGCAGGAAGGGCAGCAGCCATTCGCTGATGCTCTGGTAAAACTGCGCCAGTTCCAGCTTGCGGGTGCCGCTGGCGAGATCGATGACGCGCTCGGCATGGGTGATCTGCACACCGGCGAGGGTGACCGACGCGGCGGTCTTTTGCGGCGCGGGCGTGGGCCTGGCGTTCCCCACGCAGGCACCGCTGAGCACGCTTTGCGGCTGGGCTTCGGTGATGTCGTAGTCGCTGGCCGGGCGGGCGTGCCGGTCGTTTTCCTTGATCAGCAGCCACCGTTCCTTGTCGCCGCTGCCTTTGAGGTGGGTGCGTACCAAGGCCCAATCGCCTGAGAGTTTTTCGCCGGCCAGGGTGAATTCCAGTTTGCCGGCGGCGTAGGCGGTTTGTGGATCGTCGTGGGGGTGCCAAATGCCACGGTCCCAGACGATCACATCGCCGGCGCCGTATTGGCCGGCCGGAATGCTGCCTTCGAAACTGCCGTAGCTCAAGGGGTGGTCTTCGACTTGCACCGCCAGGCGTTTCTGGCTGGGGTCGAGGCTGGGGCCCTTGGGCACCGCCCAGCTCTTGAGCACGCCATCGAGCTCAAGGCGCAAGTCGTAGTGCAGATTGCGTGCGTCGTGCTTCTGGATCACGAACGTCAGCGCCGATGCATTGCGTTGCGCGCCCGACGCGGCGCCGGAAGGTTCGGTGGTGATCTTGAAGTCGCGTTTGCGGTTGTATTCGCTCAGGGGCTTTGCCATATCGTGCTCCCTACCTTGGTCGGCTCAAGAGGCCTTTTCGCTGGCTTTTTACACACCTTGCACCCGTGCGATCGCTGGCGTGGAAGTTGCGGTGCGCGGATGCTCGGACAGAACGTGTTACATCTGATGAGAAACTATTTAGTTACCAAAGGCGAACCCAAAGCGTAGCGTGGTATCGAAAGCACGTACTCCTCGTCCCAAGAGGCTTTGTCATGATCACCTGTGTGCGACATCTTGCAGCGTTGGCGCTAGGCCTGGCACTTTGCGCCAGTGCCCAGGCGCAAAACCTGCCCGGCAGCAATGACGCCAACAATAGCCCGATCCACCGGGCCAATCCCAACAGTATGCAGGGCACCCAGCCCAGTGCGCCGGCGATTCGCGGCATCCAGACCGGGCCGACCACGCGCACGCCGACCCTGGAAAACGGCGGCATCGGCAATCGCTATCCGCAACGCCAGGCTGCGCCTAGCCGCCCGGCGACGGAAACCAAAGCCCCCACGGTTGACGCCAACGGCAATCGCCGGCCTTGAGCGCCGGTAAGGACCCCGTCTTATGTCTCTACGCAAAACCCTGCTTGCCGCATGTTGCGCAAGCGCCTTATTGCCGCTGACAACGCTGTATGCCGCCGAAGCCCAGCAGTTTCCCAGCGAACAAGGCAGCATCAGCGCCACGCCGATCGCCAAAGGCCTGGATCATCCGTGGGCCGTGGCGTTTTTACCGGACAAACAGGGCTACCTCGTCACCGAGCGTCCCGGCCACCTGCGGGTCGTCAGCCCGGATGGCAAATTGTCGGCGCCGCTGACCGGCGTGCCTGAGGTCTGGGCCAAGGGCCAGGGTGGTTTGCTCGATGTGGTGCTGTCGCCGGACTTCAAGCAGGACCGCCTGGTGTACTTGTCATATGCCGAAGGCGGCGGCAAGGGCGGCACAGCCGGCACTGCGGTCGGTCGCGGGCGGTTGGCGGATGACCTGAGCGGTTTGCGCGACTTCAAGGTGATCCTGCGCCAGGAGCCCAAGCTCTCCACCGGCAATCATTTCGGCTCGCGCCTGGCCTTTGACCGCGACGGCTACCTGTTCGTCACCCTGGGTGAAAACAACGACCGGCCCACCGCCCAGGACCTCGACAAGCTGCAAGGCAAGGTGGTGCGGATCTACCCGGACGGCCGCGTGCCGGATGACAACCCCTTTGTCGGGCAACCGGGTGTGCGCCCCGAAATCTGGTCCTACGGCCAGCGCAATCCGCAGGGCCTGGCGTTGAACCCATGGAACGGCACGCTCTGGGAAAACGAGCACGGGCCGCGTGGCGGAGATGAAATCAACATCATCGAACGCGGCAAGAACTACGGCTGGCCCATGGCGACTCATGGCATCAACTATTCGCTGACACCGATCCCCGAGGCCAAGGGCAAGGTGGTGGACGGTACTGTGGCGCCGCACCATGTGTGGGAGAAATCCCCAGCGATCAGCGGCATGGCATTCTACGATGCCGACCGCTTCCAGGCATGGCAGCACAATCTGTTCATTGGCGCCCTGGCCAGCCAGGAGCTGATTCGCCTGCAGTTCGACGGCGACAAGGCGATCCATGAAGAGCGCTTGCTCGGCGGCTTGAATGCGCGAATTCGCGACGTGCGGCAAGGACCGGATGGCTTTTTGTATGTGTTGACCGATGAGGATGATGGGGTGTTGTACCGAGTGGGTTTGAACCAGGATTGAGCAATAAGCCGCAAGCTTCACGCTTGCGGCTACAGGCTAGAGTCCCAACTCCGACAGCCCCGGATGATCGTCCGGACGCCGCCCCAGCGGCCAATGGAACTTGCGCTCGCTGTCCTTGATCGGCATGTCGTTGATGCAGGCAAAACGGTTGGCCATCAGGCCGTGCTGGTCAAATTCCCAGTTTTCGTTGCCGTAGGAACGGAACCAGTTACCCGAGTCGTCGTGCCACTCATAGGCATAGCGCACCGCGATACGGTTATCGCTGAACGCCCACAACTCCTTGATCAACCGGTAATCCAACTCCTTGGCCCATTTGCGGCTGAGGAAGTCTTTGGCTTGTTCGCGGTTGTAGGCGAATTCAGCGCGGTTACGCCACTTGGTGTCCAGGGTGTAGGCCAGGGACACCCGATGCGGGTCGCGGGAGTTCCAGCCGTCTTCGGCCAGGCGGACTTTTTCGATGGCCGACTCGCGGGTAAACGGCGGCAGGGGTGGGCGGGTTTCTGCAGGGGATGACATTGGGCGGCTCCTTAAAACAATAAGGGTTGATCGAAAGTTGCGATGCCTGTGGGTTTAAAGTCCCAATAACGTTCGTGCCATGGATTGCGCCGTATCCGCCGCGGTGGCATCGCCCGTCACCAGGGCCACGGTAATGGCGCCATCGATCAGGATCAGCAGTTGCGCGGCCTGCCGTTGCGGCTCGGGCGTGCCATGGGCTTGACACAGTTCGAGCAGGTACTCGAAGAGTTTGTGTTTATGCGCCTTCGCCAGCAGGCGTACCGGGGCTTGCGGGTCGCCGGTTTCGCCGCTGGTGTTGATGAATGCGCAGCCGCGAAAGTCCGCCGAACCGAACCAGGCCTTGAGCGCGTCGAACACTGCGAGCAGGCGCTCGCCGCTGTCTTCACGGCGTTCCACCTCGGCCCGCAGCCAGTGCATCCAGCGCGCGTCGCGACGTTGCAGGGCCGCGATCACCAGTTCGTCCTTATTGGCGAAATAGCGGTAGATGCTCTTTCGGGAGACACCGGCGGTTTTCACCAGGAAGTCCATGCCAGTGGCGGCGATGCCGTGGCGATAGATCAGCTTCTCGGTGACGTCGAGGATAATGTCGCGGGTAATATCGTTCATGTGTCATACAGTAGAACGATCGTTCTTCTTTCGCAACAAGGTTTTTCACTGACTGGCAACGAGACCTGAGCACCCCCATGGTGTAAGCTCTGGGCCTCTTCGGATTCGACCCATTGCGAGCCTTATGCCGTCGTTCTTCAAACGTTCCCTGTTGCCCAAACTGCGCGCTTTCCCACTCTCCACCGAGGCGATTGAGGTGCTGTCCGGCGCCGCTGCGTTTCGTCGTTGCCTGCTGGAGAAAATTTCCCAGGCTACCCAACGCATCTATATCGTCGCCCTGTACTTGCAGCAGGACGAGGCGGGGCAGGAGATCTACGACGCCTTGCACGCCGCCAAAGCCGCACGCCCGGAGCTGGACATCGTGGTGCTGGTCGATTGGCTGCGCGCCCAGCGCGGGTTGATCGGCGCCGGTAAACAGCCGGGCAACAGCGCCTGGTACCAGGCCATGACCCAAAGCCATGCCACCGAGGTGCCGGTCTACGGCGTGCCGGTGCAGACCCGCGAACTGTTCGGCGTGTTGCACCTCAAGGGCTTTGTGATCGACGACAGCGTGCTGTACAGCGGCGCCAGCCTGAACAACGTGTATTTGCACAAATTCGACAAGTACCGTTTCGACCGTTACCACCTGATCCACAGCGCACCGCTGGCGGATTCGATGCAACACCTGGTGGAGCACGGGCTGATGGCATCCAAGGCCGTGCATCGCCTCGACTTGCCCAACCCGCCGACGACCCGCAGCCTGCGCAACGATATCGGCGACCTGCGCAGCCGCCTCAAGCACGCGGCCTACGACACCACCAGCGGCCAGTTGCCCAACGGCCACCTGTCTGTCAGCCCCTTGCTCGGTGTCGGTAAGAACAACCCCCTGAGCCGGGTGATCCTCGAACTGATCGCCAGCGCCCAGCATCAATTGACCATTTGCACGCCATATTTCAACCTGCCACTGCCGGTGACCCGGGAAATCAACCGCGCCCTGGCGCGCGGGGTGAAGATCGACATCATTGTCGGCGACAAGACCGCCAACGACTTCTACATTTCGCCCAGCGAGCCGTTCAAGGTGATCGCGGCCTTGCCGTACCTCTACGAAATCAGCCTGCGCCGCTTTGCCAAGCGCCATCAGCCGATGATCGACAGCGGCCAGTTGAACCTGCACCTGTGGCGCGACGGCGACAACACCTACCACCTCAAAGGCATGTGGGTCGACCAGCGTTATACGTTGCTGACCGGCAACAACCTCAACCCACGCGCGTTCCGCCTTGACCTGGAAAACGCCTTGCTGATCGATGACCCCAAGAGCGAGTGGCTGGAACCCCGGCGCACCGAGCTGGCGCAGATTTTCCAGCACACCACGCGCATCGAAGGTTATCAGCAGTTGCAGACCCTGGTGGATTACCCGCAGGCAGTCGGCAAGTTCCTGCGCCGCGTCAGTCGCGTGCGGATCGAGCGGTTGTTGTATCGCATTCTGTAACACGGGCATCGCGCAACGAACTCTCTTGCTGCCTTCAAAGCCTTGAGAGTTCGCCTACACGCAGCGCTGGCCCAGGCGGGTATGTTTTCTCTCGACAGTTCTTAAGGACAAGAACTCTTGCCATTCACTGGTAGAGAGGAACTAGAAATGTCGCCCGTCTCCCCAATCCTTCATGCCCGTTCGCCAATTCCGCTGGCGCTGAGCGCCGCGCCGGCGCCGATTGGCAGCATCATCCCCGAAACCGTTGTGCGCAACCGGCGCGCGGCGCCATCCGACCTACCGGCCAGTGCGGCGCCGCCATGGACCTTGCGGCCAGCGCCGGCCACGTCGGCGGAGGCCGATCATCAGTTACACACGGCGTTGAGCACCTCGGCCCTGCGTCAGTTAGCAGACTCGAGCGTCCAGATTCCCCATGGCGCCACGATTCGTCCAGGCTTCGAGGCGCTGCGCAGTGCCTTCAATACCGCCGAGATGCGGGCCTGGGTCGCCAGCAAAGGGATGGCCCTGGATACCGTCGTGGTCAAACCCGACTCGGTCAGTGGTTGGGTCGTCGACAGTGGGGTAGCGACACAAAAAACCTTCACCTTGAACGACACCTCGGGATGGTGGCAGGTCAGCACCAGGCTGCGCGCCGCCGCTGCCGCCCTGGATGTGGCCGGCAACGGGCTTGCGTATGTGCATCCCGAGAGCGAAGGCTTGTCTCGCAACGCGGTGTTGCAGGGGTATGGTATTCCCCCGCCGCACACCGCCGACGAACTGCAGACCGTGCGCCAGGCACTCTCGACGGCGGATTGGTCTGCCTTGTCGCCGGAGGTCAAGGGGCGCCTGGAGCAGCGCAACCTGAGGGCTAGAAAAGTCATCGACGTGATGGACGAGCGCGTGCATCTGGCGGGCACCTTGAGTGAGCGCGTGCGGCACCTCTCCGATGAAGACGAGGTGCTGCTGGCCGGCGTGCAAACGCCGATCAGCCGCACCTCGTCGCTGGCGATTGACGGCGCCGAGCAGGCAGCGGTCAGCGAGGTGCTGGCGTCCCATGGGTTGTCGGTGCCGAAGACGGCGCGGGAGGTGCGCAATATCCTGCGCTGGCTCGACGCTGCGCTGCCGCCAGCGCCGGCGCTGGGGGACTATGCACAGTTGATCGCGCGTCAGTGGGCCCCTGGCGTCTTGTCCGACGCCGACAAACGCTTCGTGGCGGAGTTGAGCGATGACGATACTCCTGGCAACAAGCCTGCGGTGAACCTGCTGCGTGTCCTGGATATCCGCGGGGTGCTTGCTCTCAACAGCGCAGGCACCTTGCGCGCCGACGCTGATCGCTTCCTCGAGCAGGTCCTGAACAGCCCCGTGGCGTTGAACTGGGGCAGGGCCGTGGCGCGCAATCGCCAGTTCCAGGGCGCGTCCGGCAGCGATCAACTCTCGACGCTCGAGGCCAAGCAGTGGGTGCTGGCGGCCATCATGCTGCAAATCGACCCCGACGCACCGGGGCGTCCTGGAACCATTGCCGGCTATGACATCTACCAACCTGCCAACAATGGGCGGACGCTGGCCTCGGTACGCACGGATATCGAAACGCACCTGTGGAAAAAAACCTCACTGGACCCCAAGGTCGCGCCCCTGTTGGCCCACCTGTTTCTGGCCGCTGCCGCCCCTGAGTTTCTGATTCGGGATGTTCCTTCCACGCTGCGCATGGGGTCTGCGGAATGGGCGGATTTGCGCCTGGGTGTGACCTTTGCCGAACGTCAAGGCGGCGCGGGCAGCTCGCGGGCGATGAGTTACCCGGAAATCATGGCGCTTGCCCGACTGGATGCACGCACTGCGGACGAGGCGGCAGTGCTGGATAACCACGGCGTCGACGTGTTGCTGGACTGGGGCTTGATGCAAGGGGTTTACGCCAAGACCGCGGACGGTCGCTATACACCGCAGCACTACCAGCAGGCCAGTGAAGCCTTTCAGGCCCAGCGCGAGCAACTTCTGCAGGCCCTGATGGCGTTCAAGACGCCGCTGCCGACACGCCGGGACCAGGCGGTCGCGAACCTGCAGAAGGTGTTCCCGGAACTCAGCGGGCCCCAGTTGCAAGCGTTGCAGGTCTACGTTGCGGACCCGGACGAGCGCCGCAACATGAAGGTCTCGGAACCCAAGATCCGTTCGCTGATCGAGACCTATATGACCGGCGACCTGGTCAGGGATCGCTGGATGCTGCTGGAGGCTGACACTCCCGGCGCCACTGGCGCTGCAAGAACGCCCTTTTCAAACGCACGCCCAAGTCGCACCGAACAAGCCGCCATCGTCAAAAACGTGCGCGCCCTGAATGCCAGGATCAACCGTTTGCCCAGCCTGCCGGGGCAAGTGGTGAGCGAAGTCGACGGCTACCTGGCGAGCCTCAAGCAAGGCTTGGGCATTACCACCAAGCGCATGATCGCCAACTTGCCCCTGGCTGATCGCCAGGCCCTGGAGTATGGCGCCGTCGAGCTGTTTACCCTGCGCGAACAGATCGACGGGGTGCCCACGCTGGACCAGACATCCGCGCAAGTCGAAGCGCGACGAGGGCGCAAAGGCACGCTGATCCGCTGTGACTACAACGGGGGGATCAGCTACTTTGAAGTGTTCCCGGCCAAGATGATGATCGTTAAGCGCACGGACTTACCCGAGCAACTGGTGCTGGGCGGCACCCTCGAAGAGACGCAGCGCACCTACGGACGTTGGGCGCCCTCGACGGTCCTGTTGCAGAACGGCGCAGTGGAGCCGTTCGACTTCAACGCCTACACCTCCGATGCCTTGCCGCGATCGGACGTTTCGTCCGCCGGCATTATTATCGATAAGCTCGGTGATACCTTGCCGGCCGTTCCCGCGGCTGCGGATGGCCGCGTGAGCGCGGCGGTGCCCAACAGCTTTGCATCGCCCCGCAGCCAAGCGATTGTCGACCGGATCCTGCAGGGCAATTTCATTCATCACCGCGACAGTGTGCTCAAGTATGCCCAGGGCCAATTACCCCTTGAGCAACAACGAGAAGTGTCGCAACGCAACGACAGTATTTTGCTGAGCATGATTCCGTTTGTCGGGGCCATCGTGGACCTGGCCAAGGGCAATATCATCGAGGGTACGCGGGGCTTGTTGATCGATACGGCCGGTGCGTTTCTAGGTGGCGCGGGAACGGCGGTGCGCTCGTTGGTCAAATCCACCAAGGTCGTCGCGCCTTTTGGCGCCAAGGCATTCCGCGTGCTGGAAAAGGGCGTGAGCGTGGTCAGCGCGTTTTTGAATCCGGTAGATGGCGCTGCCGATCTGTTGGTCAACAGTGCCAAAGGCGTGCTCGCCTTGCCTCGCGCGTTGAACAGCGCGCCCAACGTGTCGGCGTTCGCGAACATGCTCGCGGCGCAGGAAAAGTTGCGCACATTCTTCGGCGTACACGCGGCAATAGATCGCGCGGTGGCAACGCACAATGGGCACCATCAAGGCGTGCCCATTCGAGCGGTGCAGATGGGCGCGCATTGGTATGCGGCCAATCCTGAAAGCGGCTTGCCGGTCGGTACGCCGTTGGAAGGGTACCGACCGTTGAGCGAGACCTAGAGGGCTCAGTTCAAACCCAGTTTGCCGCGCAGGGTCGACAGGTCTTCAGCCAGGGTATTGACCGGGCCGACCAAGGCTTTGCGGTCGTTTTCCTTGACCTTGTCGTAGGTCTGGAAACCGCCGTCCGCCGTCTTGTACTTGGCCAGGATCGTGTCCACGCTGGCGAAGTTCTTGTCGACCTTGGCCAGGAAGGCCGTGTCCTGTTTCTCGATCTGGCCGCGGAACAGGTCGACGATTTTCTTCGCGCCGTCGATGTTGCCCTGGAAGTCATACAGGTCGGTGTGGCTGTAGCGGTCTTCCTCGCCGGATATCTTGGTGGCGGCGACTTCTTCGAGCAGGGCTGCGGCGCCGCCCACGACTTTCTCCGGCGGGAAGGTCAGGCCGGCCACGCGCGTCTGCAGGTCCTTGACGTTGTTGTTCAGGCCGTCGGCCAAGGCGTCGAGGCCGTGGGTAGTGTTTTCGGCGAACAGGCTGTACTCGATACGGTGAAAGCCGGTGAAGTCGTCGGCTTTCACGCCTTTTTCGTGGTCGTCGACCCGCGAGTCGATGGCCGCGTCGAGGTCGCTGAACAGCTCGGCGATCGGTTCGATGGCTTCATAGTGCACACGGGTCGGCGCATACAGCTGCTTGGCGGTGGTCAGGTCGCCTTTTTTCACCGCGTCGGTGAACGCCTGGGTCTGGGTCGCCAGCTCAGCGATTTGTTCGGTGACGTAGATCTTGTAGTCCGACACCGGGCCTACCAGGTCCAGCGGCGCCGTGGCGGCGAAGGCCGCCAGGGGCGAGAGGGTGATTAACAGCGACAGCGCGAGAGTCGACTTGTTCATGGGACAGTTTCCGCTTTAAGTGTTGGCAGGGGGTTGAACGTGCGTTGCAGCAAGTAGCGTGCGCCCGATGAAATCCTTCGGTCCCGTTGCCCCCGGCAAGGTGAAGAAATACCCGCCGCCGACTGGCTTGAGGTACTCCTCCAGGGGCTCGCCGTTGAGCCGGGTTTGTACGCTGATAAAACCTTTTTCCAGGTCGGCCTGGTAGCAGATGAACAGCAGCCCCATGTCCAGCTGACCGTTTTTGTTGACGCCGTTGGAGTAGTTGAACGGCCGGCGCAGGATCAGGTTGGCCTGGGTCTGCGGGGTGCGCGGGTTGGCCAGGCGGATATGGGCATCGAGCTTGGTCAGCTTGCCTTGCGGGTCTTTGCTGTAATCGGGCACTTGGGCTTCGTGCTGGCCACCCATGGGCGCGCCGGTGGGCTTGATGCGGCCGATGATGCTTTCCTGTTCCTGCAGCGGCGTGCGGTCCCAACGCTCGACAAAATTGCGAATGATCCGCACCGCCTGGTAGCTGCCATTGGCCGCCCAGGCCGGTTCGTCACTGCCGGGCTGCACCCAGACCACTTGGTCCATGGTCTTGGCATCGTTGGAGTTCGGGTTGGCCGAACCGTCACGAAAGCCCAGGAAGTTGCGCGCACTCTGCGCAGGCTCGCCGGGGCGGGCGGGCGCCTGTGGCGGCACGCTGCCTTCCTGCTTCCAGCGCACCAGCAGCAGGTCGGGCAGGTTCTTCACGATGTCGCGCAGGGCGTGGATATTGGTGTCCGGGGTGTTGGAGCAAAATTGCAGGCTCAGGTCGCCGTGGCACTGCGCCGCTTCCAACGCATCGTTGGGGAAACCGACCATGCGGATCAGGCGCTTGGGTTTGGCTGCGCTGAGGCCGAAACGCTCATCGAACAGCGATTCGCCGACCGATACGGTGATGGTCAGGTTATCCGGCGTAACCACCGGGCCGAGGATGCCCGAATCGGTGGGCGGCAGTTTCGGGTCGACCTGCGGCACGCTGCCGCCGGTCATCAGGAAGCTGATGCGCTCGTTGAGGGTGCGGAACAGCCGCTCCAAGTCGTCGCGATCACCAGCCAGGACATCGAAGGCCACCAGCATGCCGCAGGCCGGGCGCGGGGTGACGATGCCGCTTTGGTGCTTGCCGAAAAAATCGTGATGGTCCTGGGTCTTGTCGCTGCGCGGAGCGGTGGTCACTTGCTCGGCGGCGGCAGCCATGGCCGGGCAGCTCAAGGTGCTGCCGGCAAGCGCGGCACCGGTGGCGGCCATGCCCAGCAGGACGCGACGGCGTTGAAGGTCTAACGGTGGTAAATCACTCATGTATGCGGTCGTCTTCACTGTAGGCCGGAGAGGCCAAGGGCGGGGTCGATTCCATCGAGTGCGGCGGCCAGTACCTTGGCCTTGTCGGCGATCTGCTTGCGCTGATCGGCGGTAACACGGTCGTAGCGGCTGAATTGGCCGTCGACTTTCAAACCATCGAGCGCCGTCTCGAACGCGGCGAGGGCCGTGTCGATGTTTGGCAACAGGTCGGCGGCGGACTTGCTCAGCAGCGGACGCATCAGGTCGACCACCTTGCGCGCGGCATCCAGGTTGGCGGCGAAACCGTTCAGGTCGATATGGCTGTAGCGCTCCTCTTCGCCACTGACGGCGCGCACGTCGGCCAGGCTATTGAGGTTGCGCACCACGATGCTCACCAGTTGTTCCGGTGGCAGCGACTGCGCCAGCAATTGTTGTTTGAGGGTGCCGACGTCGCTCACCAGGCGCTGCGCCAGCGGGGCCAGGCCATCGAGGCTGCGTTGCTGGAACAGGCCGTATTCGAGGCGGTGGAAGCCGCTGAAGGCTGGGTCCTGCTCGCGTTTTTCGAAATAATCGGCGCGGGCGTTGATCGCGTTGTCCAGTTGCGCCAGGCGTTGCGACGCCGCGGCGAGACGCTGATAAGCCTCGCGGGCCGGCACATACAGCGCCTGAGCCTGGGCCAGGTCACCGGCGTCGATCGCTTGTTGCAAGGCGGTCGTGGCCTTGATCAGAGCGCTGGCCTGGCTGCTCAGGTACACACGGAATTCCGACAACGGCCCGATAAACGCCACCATCGACGGCTTGGCCTTGGCTTGGGCGTCGGATGCCGCCGTCGGCGTTACGTGCAAGGTGCCGCGCGGGTTGCTTAACAGGCCGCAGGTAATTGCATAGTCGCCGGGCAACAGATTGGCATTGATCACCTGGCTCAGGCCCGGCGCGATATTTTCGCGTTCTTCGACCACCAGCACGCCGTCGAGGATCTCCCATTCCACCGCGCGGTCGGAGCGGTTGATGATGCGAAAACTCGCGCGCCCGGCCGCAACGGTCAGTGCGTTGGGTTCGCAGGCGTGGCCGTGAATGGTCACGACGGTTTCATCTTGGTGGGTCTGGCGCTTGGTCGCTGCCAGCTGCGAGGCATAGTAGAACAGGCCGCCGGCGGCGATCATCACGACCGCCGAGCCGGCTACCGCCCAGCGCAAGGCGCGTGGCGGCGAGGCCGGTTGAGGAGTTGGGTTGGACAAGGGACGGTCCTTACGGGTGAGAAACGGAAGAGGGCGCGGCGACCGGCTTGGCGGGTGCCGCGGGCAGGAAGAACATCGCCAGGGCCACCACCAGGTAGATCAGGTAGGCCCCCAGCGTGCTGACGGTCGGCGCATCCTGATAGCCGAACATCCCGGCGAGTACCGAGCCCACCGGGCCATCCATCGGCAACGTCGCGCTGACATCGAACAGCACGCTTTGCAGGTGGTTCCACACGCCGGCTTCATGCAGGGCCTGCACGGAGTTGGCGAGGATGCCGGCGGCCACCACCAGGATGAACAGGCCGGTCCAGCGGAAAAACGCGCCGAGGTTCAGGCGCATGCTGCCGCTGTAGATCAGGAACCCGACGATGATCGCCAGCACCAGGCCGAGCAGGGCACCCAGCGGTGCGCCGGGGCCTTCACTCTGCTGGAACACCGCCAACAGGAAGAACACGGTTTCCAGGCCTTCACGGGCCACGGCGAAAAACACCATCAGGATCAGCGCGGTGACTTGGTGGCGCGAGCCGGCCAGGGCATGGTCGAGGGATTGGTGCAGCGAATGTTTGATCGAGCGTGCGACCTTGCGCATCCAGAACACCATGGAACTGAGTATGCCCACGGCGACCAGGCCGACCACGCCTTCGAACAATTCCTGCTGCTTTTGCGGAAATTCGGCACTCATCAGTTCCAGGCCGCCACCGACCAGCAAGGCCAGGGCCGCGGCGAGGAAGACACCGACCCACACGGCGGGCATCCACTGGCCACGGCCGGTCTGTTGCAAGTAACTGGCGATGATGCCAACGATCAATGCGGCTTCAATGCCTTCGCGCAACATGATGAGAAAGGGAACAAGCATTCGACACCGCAGGGAAACTGGATAGGAAGCTAAGTTGTAACATAATGATACTCATTGCCAAACAAGAAACATTGACCTTTACTGAACGGCGGCTGAACGGTGGTGGCAAAGCTCAAGCGCCCTTATGATGCACCCCACCTTTTGTGCCGTTGGATTGCCCCACACCCATGTCGGAAAAAGACACCATCTCCATCCATCTTGTGCGCGAAGCCCTGTTGCAGAGCTGCGCGTCGGGAGCAGCGAGCGTTGAGGCCTTGAGCAAGGCGGGCATTGCTCCCGAGCTGCTGTTGCAGCCTGGTGCACGTGTCTCGGCCACGACCTACGCTCGGTTGTGGCGCCTGTTGGCGCGGCGCCTGGACGATGAGTTTTTTGGCATGGACCCGCGCCCGCTCAAGTCCGGCAGCCTGGCGTTTCTGTGCCGCGTGGCCATGGCTCAACCGACGGTGGCGGCCGGGCTGGAAACCGGCTTGGCGTTCCTGTCATTGATGTTCGAGCATTTGCCTGCCCAACTGGTGCGCCAGCAAAGCCTGGCGGAAATCGTGCTGCTCGAAACCGAGCCCGAGCCGCGCCGGGCGTTCAGCTATTTCACTTATTGGATGATCGTCCACGGCGTCGCCTGTTGGCTCGCGGGGCGGCGTATACCGATCCTGGCCATCGAACTGCGCTGTCCACAACCGGATTTTTGTGACGATTACCGGGTGATGTTCTCCGACAACCTGCGTTTCGACCGGCCGCGCACGCGCATGATCTTCTCCGCCGATTGCCTCGACCTACCGATCAAGCGCAGCGCCGAAGAACTCAAGCGTTTCCTTGGCCACGCACCGGCCAATATCCTGGTCAAATACCGCGACCCCGACAGCCTGGCCACGCGCATCAAGCACGACCTGCGCCAGATGCCGCCCGACATCTGGCCGGAAACCGACGGCCTGGCCGCCAACCTGTGCATCTCCGCCTCGACCCTGCGCCGCCGCTTGGCGGAAGAGGGGCAAACGTATCAGGGGCTCAAGGACAGCGTGCGCAAAGAGTTGGCGATTGTCTGGCTGGCCGAACCGCAGATCAGCTTTGCCGAAATTGCCACGCGATTGGGATTTGCCGATGCCAGTTCGTTCTACAAGGCGTTTCGTAAATGGGTCGGGTCGAATCCGGGGCATTATCGTAGTTTGATTTTGAACGAGACAAATCGCCTGTGATGGAGTGGGTGTACGGGATAAAGAGCCAAACTCAGGCACGCTCCTCTATCGAGAGATCACTGCGGGAAGAATTAACAAAAAATGCCCGTGCATTGATTGCATGATTGGCAGCGAACATGCCTTGAACATATTCGGGGATGCCTTGTGACCGCTTCACGTTGGGATGGCTTTCAAGAAACGAAAGGCAATCGTCCAGCTTTCGTTAAATAAGGCGATTGCCTTGTATTTTACGTCTGTTTCAGCTTGCTGGCCGTTGGCATCAAAAGCACCCAGACCAGATATGAGCATATGAAACGCCTCGCCATCAATTACGTCGTTTTCATAAAACCGTCTGCCGACGTTTTTAGTTCGTTGGTGGTGATCGATGTCATGTCGTAGTCTTTCAAAAATGCTTTCAGATCATCAATCAACTCTTGTTTTCGAAGCTTCAACGTGTCCGAAGCTTTTGATTCTTCCGTTATCGTGAATGTATTGATAACCTGTTTCGGGTTCTTTATCTGGAACGGGTTAGACGCTTTGGTGTACCTCATTTGTTCCGCGGTCAATAAAACGGCCATAGTGAAATCCTTCATTAGTCGAAACGTACACTTTTATATCGGGCCACTCTTGTACCTACTTTAAAAAAGTGCCGTGACCGAATGGGCCGTGGGGCAAAGAATTGGCTGGATGCGACCAATCCAAGGAGATTTTTACATCAGAAGGCGCTGATGGCCTTCGTGCCCGTTGCATTACTGTGGTCATGTTATTTAACGAAAACAGTCTGTTGGAATAGATGCGAGGAAGTGTCTGACAGCGATTAGCTTGCGAGGGGTAGTCTATTTCCCAAATTGATCTACCGCGTGCAAATCCACCGGCTAAATCCGCGACAGCGCTTGAGCCGTTAATTAGATTACGACGCCATCTTCATTCAATCAGGAATGCATGCATGGCAAGCAACAGGCTCACATCAACCGGTTCCCTTCGCCCACTGCGGCTGAGAGTTTTTTAATGTCTCAGCCCTACGCGTTTATCAATGATTGGCAACAAACCTCAGTTGAACTCAAGGCAAGATTGCGCTTGAGCCAGCACGCCGAAGCCAAGTTCGACAGGCTCAATACCCATATTCGAAACGTTGTGGTGCTGCCGGGGCAGTTGGTCATCATCGGTGATGACTCCACGGCGTTGTGCAAGCCGGAAGAGCATCTGCTGATGCAATCCGCCTGGCGTATCCGCCATAGCGTGATGGCCGAAGGGGGCGACGCCTTTGCCCTGCAAAACTACGATTTGTTGCAGAAACTGCTCGGCTACACGTCGCTCGGTATCGGCACGGCGGGGGATGCTTGGAATCGCCACTTGAAGGCGATAGTCAAAACCCTGGAAGAAATCGATGCCCTGCATAAACAGGCATTGCGCCGAGGCGGTGGCGCAGCGCGGGAGGAGTTTTTGGCGCGTCGCCAAACGCTGTTCGCCAAACTGGAGGCACAACTGCGCGGGTTCGCCCGTTACGGCACGGGTTTGCGTAATGAAGGCTCGATCAAGAAAATGCTCGGTATTTCCACCAAGAGTTATTTGCATACTGGAGAGATCAGCCGGTATGCCGAGAGGATTGCGCGGATTTCCAGGGTGGCGAAAGTGCTCAAGGCAGGGACGCCGTTGGGGATTGCTTTGAGCGCTGCGTCCACTGGGCTGGAGATCAAGGAAGCCTGTTCCACGGGGAGGGAGGAGCAGTGTACGAAGGCTAAGTATGTGGAGGTGGGGAAGCTGGCAGGAGGCGTTTCATTAGGCGCTGCCGGAGGGTTGATTGGATCGAGTTTGTGTCTTGCCGTACTGGTACCAACAACGGGTCCAGGTTCGCTGGCTTGTCTATTAATCGGTGGCGCGGCGGGCGGCGTCGCAGGAGGCGCGCTTGGCAGTAGGGGTGGGGAATTAGTGGGTGAAAAGCTCTATGAATATTAACGATTTCCTAAGTTCTCATATCATTTTCTGGTTTGAAATAGCGTTGTGTATTTCACTCGGCGTTGCCTTGCTGATCTATGTTTTTCTGGCCTATCGGCGTTTGGAATACATGGAGCGCCTTCTGAATAAATGCAGTTTCGTTGTGTTTCACGCCCAGTTTTTGGGTAACTCACCGCGAGGGAGAATGATGCGATTCGGCGCGGTCGCAGTAGCAGTATTGCTGCCAAAGCGGAACTTAAAACGTGGTGTCATTGACTGGCAGCAAGTTCAGGAATTTCCTCGCTGTCTGAAAAACTTGTTCCGTGGTATCTATTTCGTCATCGTCGTTGTCTTTATGTACGGCATCGTTTTTTGGCTGCATAAATGAAACAATGTTCAGTAGGACTATTTTTTTCAGTTGAGGAGCCAAAAAAAGCATCGTGACTGAATGGAGTGCGGGGCAAAAACTGGCTGGTTGCGACCAACCAAAGAAACTCTTTACATCATCTGGTGCTGCTGGTATTTCGCGTCAGTTACGTTGCCGCAGTCATATTGTTTAACGAAATTATTCCATTGGAATAGCTATTAGGAAGTGTCTGGCAGCTATTGGTAGGCGAGGGGAAGTCCATTTCCAAAGTTGATCGACGATGCGCGAATTTATCTGGTAAATCCGCGACAACGCTTGAGCCGTTAATTAGATTACGACGCCATCTTCATTCAATCAGGAATGCATGCATGGCAAGCAACAGGCTCACATCAACCGGTTCCCTTCGCCCACTGCGGCTGAGAGGTTTTTAATGTCTCAGCCCTACGCGTTTATCAATGATTGGCAACAAACCTCAGTTGAACTCAAGGCAAGATTGCGCTTGAGCCAGCACGCCGAAGCTAAGTTCGACATGCTCAATACCCATATCCGGAACGTTGTGGTGTTGCCGGGGCAGTTGGTCATCATCGGTGATGACTCCACGGTGTTGTGCAAGCCGGAAGAGCATCTGCTGATGCAATCCGCCTGGCGTATCCGCCATAGCGTGATGGCCGAAGGGGGCGACGCCTTTGCTTTGCAAAACTACGATTTGTTGCAGAAACTGCTCGGCTACACGTCGCTCGGTATCGGCACGGCGGGAGATGCGTGGAATCACCACTTGAAGGCGATCGTCAAAACCCTGGAAGAAATCGATGCCCTGCATAAACAGGTATTGCGCCGAGGCGGTGGCGCAGCGCGGGATGAGTTTTTGGCGCGTCGCCAAACGCTGTTCGCCAAACTGGAGGCACAACTGCGCGGGTTTGCCCGTTACGGCACGGGTTTGCGTAATGAAGGCTCGATCAAGAAAATGCTCGGTATTTCCACCAAGAGTTATTTGCATACTGGAGAGATCAGCCGGTATGCCGAGAGGATTGCGCGGATTTCCAGGGTGGCGAAAGTGCTCAAGGCAGGGACGCCGTTGGGGATTGCTTTGAGCGCTGCGTCCACTGGGCTGGAGATCAAGGAAGCCTGTTCCACGGGGAGGGAGGAGCAGTGTACGAAGGCTAAGTATGTGGAAACGAGTAGGTTAGTAGGCGGGGTTGCTGGTGGTTTAGTGGGGGGCTATGCGGCGGCCACGTTATGTTTCGTTGTGTTGGGGCCCACTACAGGACCGCTATCATTAAGTTGTTTGTTGATCGGCGGCGGGACCGTAGGCGCTGTCATGGGCAGTCGTGGAGGGGATCTGGGCGAGCATTTAGGAGAGAAACTATATGAGTATTGATTGTTTTATTTATCATCCGCTGAAGCTCTGGTTTGATTTGACTCTGTTTTTTTTGGTCTTCATCGCCTTTGTGGTTTTGATATACCTGGCTTATCGAAGACTCGACGAAATGGAATATCTTCTAAACAAATGCAGTCTTATCACACCCAATCAACGTGTTTGGGGTAATTCGATTCGAGGAAGAATGATTCGACTATCTGCCGTCACCGCAGCGGTTGTTCTACCAAAGTGGAACGTAAAACGAGGTGCAGTGGATTGGCAGCAGGTACAAGCCTTTCCTCGTAACCTCAAGCGATTGCTTCAGGGAACCCTGCTTGTTGGAGTGCTTTTTCTAATGAGCGCCACCGCTGACATCTTGTATAAGTGGCTACATCAGTAACTGCGACACAAAAAAAGCCCCATGACCAAACGGACCACGGGGCTAAAAATTGGCTGGATGCGACCAACCAAAGGAGCTCTTTACATCACTTGGCCGTAGCGACCACCGTATCCGGCTGCCAACCGCCACCCAGCGCCTTGTAGATCGCAACAATCCCGCGATACAGATCAACCTCGGCCTGGGCCTGAGAGTCTTCGGCGGCCAGGCGTTCGCGTTGTGCGTCGAGCAGCACGAGGAAGTCCACGGTGCCTTCGCGGTAGCGGATCGCCGCGAGGTCGGCGGCGGCGCGGCTGGATTCGCTTTGGCGGATCAGCGAGACCAGGCGTTGCTGACGCTTGCCGTAGTCGCTGAAGGCGTTCTCGGATTCTTCCAACGCCAGCAACACTTGCTGCTCGTAGTTGGCCAGGGCGCCATCGGCCTCGGCATCGGCGCCGCGCAAGCGTGCACGCACGCTGCCCAGGTCAAACGCGGCCCAGGTGATGCTCGGGCCAAGGGCCCAGGCATTCGCCGCGGATGAACCGATCTGCGAACCGCGCCCGGCGGTGAAGCCGAGGAAGCCGCTGAGGCTGACCCGTGGGAACAGGTCGGCCTTGGCCACGCCGATGCGCGCGGTGGCGGATGCCAGTTTGCGTTCGGCACTCAGAATGTCCGGGCGCCGTTGCAGCAGTAGCCCTGGATCGCCGATCGGCAGCGCCTTGGCAATCGCCGGCAAGTCTTTCGGGCTCAGGTCCACGCTCAGCTTGTCGGGGCGCTGGCCGAGGAGGGTGGCGATGCGGTTGCGCTCGCGCACTTGTTCGGCCTGCAGTTGCGGCACGCTGGCTTCCACCGCCGCGAGGCGCGCGTCGGCACGTTCCACGTCGAGTTGGTCGCCCACACCGGCATCGCGCAGGCTGACGGTGATGGTGCGCGACTCCTGTTGGTTCTTCAGGTTGTCCAGGGCGATGCGTTCACGCAGTTGCGCGCCGCGCAGTTGACCGTAGGCGTCCACCAGTTCGGCAATCAGCGTGACTTGCAGCTGGTACAAGTCGGCTTCGGCCGCTTGCTGGTCGGCGTCGGTGGCTTCCAGGTTGCGCTGGATGCGGCCGAACAGGTCCAACTCCCAGGCCATGTCCAGGCCCAGGTCATAACGCTCGCTGTTGACGCGCTTGGTGGTCTGGCCAGGGATTTGCCCCTTGGCCAGGTCACTGCTGGCGCGGCTGGTGATGGTCGGCATCGCGTCGTTGCTGGCGTCATCGCGGATCGCCCGTGCGGCCCGCAGGCGGGCAAACGCCACACGCAGGTCGCGGTTACCGCTCAGCGACTGGGTCACCAACTGGTTCAGAGTCGGGTCGTCGAACTGCTGCCACCAGATGCCTTCGAATTTCCCGTGGTCGTATTTTTTGGCATCGGCGGCAGCCGTGATATTGGCCGCCTCCGGGGTCTGGGTTGTGTAGTCCGGGCCCACGGCACAGGCGCTCAGCGCCAGGACCAGCAAGCTCGGCAGAAAGACTTTCACACTCATTGCTGTGTCTCCAGCTTCAAGGCCTTGGCCGCTTTGCGCGCGTCCTGGCGCTCCACATAGCGACGGATGAGTACGTAGAACACTGGTGTCAGCAACAGCCCGAAGAAGGTCACCCCGATCATCCCGGAGAACACCGCCACGCCCATGGCATGCCGCATTTCGGCACCGGCACCGCTGGACAGCACCAGGGGCACCACACCCATGATGAAGGCGAACGAGGTCATCAGGATCGGCCGCAGCCGCAGACGGCAGGCTTCCAGCACCGCGGCGAGCGGGTCGAGGCCTTCCTGCTGTTTATCCTTGGCGAACTCGACGATCAGAATCGCGTTCTTACAGGCCAGGCCCACCAGCACGATCAGGCCGATCTGGGTGAAGATGTTGTTGTCGCCGCCCGAGATGATCACCCCGGTGATGGCCGACAGCAGCGTCATCGGTACGATCAGGATCACCGCCAGCGGCAGGCTCCAGCTTTCGTATTGGGCGGCCAGTACCAGGAACGCCAGCAGCACACAGAGCGGGAACACGAACAGCGCGGTGTTGCCCGAGAGGATTTGCTGATACGTCAGGTCGGTCCACTCGTAGGTCATGCCGTTGGGCAGTTCATCCTTCAGCAGTTTTTCAATCGCGGCCTGGGCCTGGCCGGAGCTGTAGCCCGGTGCAGCGTTGCCGTTGATTTCCGCGGTGATGAAGCCGTTGTAGTGCATTACGCGGTCCGGGCCGGAGGTGTCGCTGACCTTGATGAAGGTCGCCAGCGGGATCATCTCGCCTTTGTTGTTGCGCACTTTCAGCTGGCCGATCTGGTCTTCATCCAGGCGGAACTGCTGTTCAGCCTGCACGTTGACCTGGTAGGTGCGGCCGAAGCGGTTGAAGTCGTTGGCATACAACGAACCCAGGTAGATCTGCAGGGTGTCGAAGATGTCGCTGATCGCCACGCCGTGGGTCTTGGCCTTTTCGCGGTCGATGGCGGCATCGACCTGGGGCACGTTGACCGTGTAGCTGGTGAACAGGCCGAACAGCTCCGGCGTGGTGCGGCTCTTGGTGATGACGTTCTGCACTTCTTTGTACAGCTCTTCGTAACCCAGGTTGCCACGGTCTTCGATCTGCAGGCGGAACCCGCCGATGGTGCCCAGGCCCTGTACCGGCGGCGGTGGGAAGATCGCCATGTAGGCTTCCTGGATGTCGCTGTACTTGCCGTTCAGCGCACCGGCAATCGCACCGGCGGACATGCTCGGGTCTTTACGCTCGTCGAACGGTTTGAGGGTCACGAACACGATGCCGCTGTTCGGGCTGTTGGTGAACCCGTTGATCGACAGGCCCGGGAAGGCCACGGCGCTTTCCACGCCCGGCTGTTTCAGGGCGATGTCGGACATGCGCTTGATCACGTCTTCGGTGCGATCCAGGCTCGCGGCGTCCGGCAATTGGGCGAAAGCCACCAGGTATTGCTTGTCCTGGGCCGGTACGAAACCGGTCGGGGTGTGGGCAAACCCGAACCACGTCAGCACCATCAGGCCGGCGTACAGGAACAGCGCGATGCCGCTGCCGCGGATCACCCGGCGCACGGTGCCGACGTAGCCATGGCTGGCTTTTTCGAAGAAGCGGTTGAACGGCCGGAACAACCAGCCCCCCAACAGCTTGTCGAGCACCTTGGAGAAACGATCCTTCGGCGCGTCATGGCTGCGCAGCAACACGGCAGCCAGGGCAGGGGACAAGGTCAGCGAGTTGAAGGCCGAGATCACCGTCGAAATCGCAATGGTCAAGGCGAACTGCTTGTAGAACTGCCCGGTCAAGCCGCTGATGAAGGCTGCGGGAATGAACACGGCGCACAGCACCAGTGCCGTGGCGATGATCGGCCCGGTCACTTCGCTCATGGCCTTTTCAGTCGCCTGGAACGGTTCCAGCCCCAGCTCGATGTTGCGCTCGACGTTCTCCACCACCACGATGGCGTCATCCACCACGATGCCGATGGCGAGTACCAGGCCGAACAAGGACAGTGCGTTGAGCGAGAAGCCGAACAGGTGCATCACCGCAAACGTACCGATCAGCGAGACCGGCACCGCCACCAACGGAATGATCGAGGCGCGCCAGGTCTGCAGGAACAGGATCACCACCAGCACCACGAGGATCAGCGCTTCGAACAGGGTATGCACCACCGCCTCGATGGAGCCGCGCACGAAGATGGTCGGGTCGTAGACGATGCTGAAGTCCATGCCTTCGGGGAAGCTCTTCTTCAGCTCCGCCATCTTGTCGCGCACTTCGTTGGAGATCTGGATCGCGTTCGAGCCTGGGCGCTGGAAGATCGGGATCGCCACGGCCGGCTGGTTGTTGAGCAACGAACGCAGGGCGTATTGGCTCGAACCCAGCTCGACCCGCGCGATGTCTTTGAGGCGCGTGATTTCACCGTTATCGCCGGCGCGAATGATGATGTTCTCGAACTCTTCTTCCGTGACCAGGCGGCCCTGGGTGTTCACCGACAACTGGAAGCTGGTGGCATTCGGTGCAGGCGGCGCACCCAGCGCACCGGCGGCCACTTGACGGTTCTGCTCGCGAATCGCGGTCACCACATCGGTGGCGGTCAGGTTGCGCGAAGCGGTCTTGTTCGGGTCCAGCCAGACGCGCAGGGAGTAGTCGCCCATGCCGAACAGCTGCACATCACCCACGCCGCCCAGGCGCGCCAACTCGTCCTTGATGTTGAGCAAGGCGTAGTTGGACAGGTAAAGCATGTCGTAACGCTGATCCGGGGAGGTCAAATGCACCACCATGGTCAGGTCGGGGGAGGCCTTGTCCACGGTGATACCGATGCGCGTCACTTCCTCGGGCAGCTTGGGTTGCGTGCGCGTCACACGGTTTTGCACCTGCACCTGCGCGTTGTCCAGGTCGGTGCCCAGGGCGAAGGTGATGGTCAGGGTCAGTTTGCCGTCGGCGGTCGACTGCGAGGACATGTACAGCATGTTCTCGACGCCGGTGATCGCCTGTTCCAGCGGCGCGGCGACGGTTTCGCCGATGACTTTGGGGTTGGCGCCAGGGAAGTTGGCACGCACCACCACGGTCGGCGGCACCACTTCCGGGTATTCGCTGATCGGCAGTTGGAACAGCGAGATCGCGCCAGCGATCAGGATCAACAGCGAGAGCACCGCTGCGAAGATCGGCCGCGAAATGAAGAACTTGGAAAAATTCATCTTGAGTCGTATCCCTTAACCGCGTGGAGTCGCGACGGCTGCGAGCTTGGGCGCGGTTTTTTCCGGCGCCACTTGCTCCAGGTTGCTGGCTTCAAGCGCTTGTCGTTGTTGGGCCAAGGCGGCGAGGGTTTCCTTGCTGGCCATCGGGATGGTTTCCGGGGCGACCGGCGCACCCGGGCGCACACGCTGCAGGCCCTTGACGATAATGGTGTCGTCTTTGTTCAGGCCGCTGCGCACGATGCGCAAACCTTCGATCTTCGGCCCCAGTTCCACCGAGCGGTAGGCTGGCTTGTCGCCTTCCATCACCAGCACGAACTTCTTGCCCAGGTCGGTGCCGACCGCTTCATCGTTGATCAGCACGGCGGAGTAAGTGCCGCTGCCGACCAGTTTCAGGCGGGCGTACAAGCCAGGGGTGTATTCGCCTTTGCTGTTGTCGAATACCGCGCGGCCACGGATGGTGCCGGTGGCCGGGTTGACCTGGTTGTCGACGAAGTTCATCTGGCCCAGGTGCGGGTTGCCGGTTTCATTCGACAGGCCCAGGTACACCGGGGTGGTCGCGCCACGGCGACCCTGGCGGGCGAGTTCGGTGTACTTGAGGTACACGCGCTCATCGGCGTCGAAGTAGGCGTAGACCTTGTCGGTGGAGACCACGCTGGTCAGCGCGGTGACGTCGGCGGTGACCAGGTTGCCAGCGGTGATCTCGGCACGGCTGACACGGCCGCTGATCGGCGCGATGACGCGGGTGAAGCTCAGGTTCAGCTTGGCCAGGTCCAACTGCGCCTGGATGCCGGCGACAGCGGCGCGGGCTTCCTGGGCGGCGGTGGTGCGCGAGTCGGCCAGTTCGGCGGAGATCGCGTTGCTCTGACGCAGGCGTTCGCCCCGTTGCGCTTCGTTATCGCTGCGGGTGGCGGCGGCTTTGGTCTGTTGCAGTTGGGCTTCGAGGCGGCGCACCTCGGCCTGGAACGGGCGTGGGTCGATCTGGAACAGCAGGTCGCCTTTCTTCACGAGGGCGCCTTCGGTGAAGGCCACCTGATCGATCTGGCCGGACACCCGTGGACGGATCTGCACGGTTTCCGGTGCTTCCAGGCGTCCGGTGAATTCGTCCCACTCGTTGACCGGTTGCTCAAGCACCTTGGCCACGCTGATTTTTGCAGGAGGCATGGCGGCCGCTTGTTCCGGGGTTTTGCCGCACGCGCTCATCACCGCCACGGCCAGAATCGCCAGGGGCAAGCGTAAGTGTTTGAGTGTCTGTTCCATGAGGTGTATCCGCCAATGTATTTGAGATGGGCGGATCATGCGCGGGGAGCTGCTAGGTCACGAATCGAATGAAGCAAAGATAACTATCATTCGGAATGATATAAGCGCGGAGTGAGCCCTCTAGTCTGCGGGTTTCATTAGGCAGCTATCAATATGCTTGATGACAAAGGCATGTTGCGCGCGCTGCAAGGAACGCCGCAATGCCTACCTGGCACTGTCGCTCGCCAGCTGCGCAACGATGCGTTCTATCAACATTCTCACCCGTCTGGGCTGAATGCGCGTGGGCGGGTAGACGATGTTCAGCGCTGTGCGGCCCAGGTCGTAATCCTCGAGCACCTCGACCAAGCGGCCGGCGTCGAGATCGGCACGCACGTCCCACACCGATTTCAAGCAAATCCCGTGGCCGGCCAGGCACCATTGGCGGACCAGCGCGCCGTCGTTCGCCACGCGGCGGCCACGCACCATGATCCGGCGGGTCTGCCCGTGCTGCGTGAACGCCCACTCCCGCGAAATATTGACGCCGAAGCGCATCACCAGGCACTCGTGCGCGGCCAGGTCCTCGGGGTGTTGCGGGGTGCCGTGGCGCGCCAGGTACAGCGGTGATGCACACACCACTCGGCGGTTTTCGCCAATCAGGCGGGCATGCAGGGTGCTGTCGGCCAGCGCGCCGAAGCGCACGGCGAAGTCGATCCCCTGGCCGACGGGGTCGACATAGCCATCGCTGAGGTTCAGGTCGATGCTGACCTGCGGGTGCTCCTGCATGAACTGCGCAAGGATCGGCTCGATGTATTGGCGACCGAAGTCTTGCGGGGCGCTGAGGCGGATCGGCCCGCAAAGGGTGTCGGCGCCCAGGCGAATGCTGGTGTGCAATTCGTCGGCGTCTGCCAACAGGCGATGCGCGCCATCGACCAGCAGGCGGCCTTCATCCGTGAGGTTGATCGCGCGGGTGGTGCGCTTGAGCAGGCTGGCGCCGTAGAAACTCTCCAACTGCGCCAGCCGTTCCGACACCGAGGCCGGCGATAAGCCCAGTTCCCTGCCGGCGGCAGACAGCCCGCCTTTCTCGACGATCAGCAAAAACAGCTCAAGGTTCTTCAGTAGCATTATTCGGTTTTTCCGAAAGTGATTTTTGATTTCAGCTCAATTATCAAAATAAACCTAAAGGACTAACGTTGCATCCGTGTTTATTCAACGGAGTTACCGTCATGTCATCTGTGAACCTGCAACGGCGTACCTTCCTGGCCCAGGCGGGCGCGGGCGCCGCGGTGTTGACCGCCGGATCGCTGCTCGGCAGCGCCAACGCGAGCGCGGCGCAGGCCGGGCAGAGTGGGGCGGCACCGGCTGCGCGCCAGGCCAAGGGTGGTTTCTGGCCCGGCGACACACGGCTTGTGGTCTCGATCTCGATGCAGTTCGAGGCCGGTGGGCAACCGCTGAAGGGCACCGACAGCCCGTTTCCCAAGGTGGACTTCCCCGACAGCGTGCCCGCTGACCCGGCCACCAATACCTGGTTCGCCTATGGCTACCGCGAAGGCATTCCCAGGCTGCTCGACCTCTGGGACCGGCATGGGGTGAAGGTCACCAGCCACATGATCGGCGATGCGGTGAAGCGGCATCCGCAGTTGGCCCGGGAAATCGTCGCGCGCGGACACGAGGCGGCGGGCCATGGCCCGCGCTGGAGTTCGCAATTTGCCATGAGCCGCGATGAAGAACGCACGTTCCTGCGCCAGGCCGCGAGCATGGTGCAGGACGTCACCGGCCAGCCGGTCAGCGGCTACAACTGCAATTGGCTGCGCCGTGGCCCCAACACCCTGGCGCTGCTGCAAGAGCTTGGCTACGTCTATCACATCGACGATGTGAGTCGCGACGAGCCGTTTATCGAGCAGGTCAACGGCCAGGATTTCGTGGTGGTTCCGTACACCTTGCGCAACAACGACATCGTCTTGATCGAAGGCCGCAACTACTCACCGTCGCAGTTCCTGGAACAGGTGAAGCTGGACTTTGACCAGTTGTACGAAGAGGCCGGCAGCCGGCGCCGCATGATGTCGATCAGCGCCCACGACCGCATCAGCGGTACGCCGCAAATGGTCCGGGTCTGGGATGAGTTTTTGCGCTATGCCAACCGCCACCCCGGCGTGGCCTTCATGCGCAAGGACGCTATCGCGCAGTACACCCTTAAAAGCCCGCTTAGCCTGCGCGAACACGAGACCCTCTGAGCCCATCACCCAAGGAGATTCTTCAATGAAACCCTCACCTATAGCGCGCGTTTGCCTCATCGCCACACTCTTGACCTCGACCTTTTCCGGCGCCGTCCTCGCGGCCAGCACTGAACTGGTCAAGCCGGGTGTGCTGGTGGTGGACAAGAGCCTCCCGCCTGCGCAACTGGCGCTCATGGAAACCGCCGCCCGCCGTTATGACACCTTCTGGGATACCGGCGACGAAAGCCTGGCCCGTGAGGCGCTGGCCGCAGATTTCATCGACAAAACCCCACCGGCCGGACGTAAACAAGGCCCCGAAGGCCCGTTGCTCGCCTCCCGGGCGTTTCGTGAAGCGGTGCCGGACCTGCGTTGCGAGGTCGAACACATGCTCATCGCCGGCGACCGCGTGGTGGTTCACCTGCATTTTCGCGGGCACTTCACCGGCACCTTCGGCCAGATCAAGGGCGGTGGGCAGCCCGTGGACTTTATCGCCACCGATATCTATCAGATCGACAACGGCAAGATCGCCGCCAACTGGCACATCGAAGACAACCTCACCTTGATGAAACAGTTGGGCGCCCTGTAATCCTTGAGAGGCATCGCGTGCCTGACACTTCGGGCCAGGTCGAAGCATGCTGGGGTGGCAATTTTTTACAATTGCGGCTTCTATTAGCAGCGGTGCTGCCACGCGAGGAAACCTCATGACTGCGTCCATCGATCCCGGCCTGCTGGCTATCTATGAAGCCTGGCACGCCAGCGTCTGTGCCGGCGACCTGGCCGCGACGGCGGCGTTGTATGCCGAGCAGGCGGTGTTCGAAACGCCGCTGGTGCTGGCGATCTACCCCGACCACGGCAGCGGCGTGCTGGTCGGCCGGGAGACGATCCAGCGGTTCATGGAGGACAGCAAGCGCCGCTTTCCCAATGACCTGGCTGAGTGGTATCGCAGCGATAAAGCCTTCATCAACGGCCGCAACCTGACGTGGGAATACCCGCGCAAGACGCCGACGGGGGAGCAGGTCGACCTGATGGAAATGATGGAGATAGAAAACGGCTTGATCACCTGCCACCGCGTGTATTGGGGCTGGTATGGCGTGCGCTTGCTGGCGCCAGTGCTGGCGAAGGCGCAAGCGCTGTGAACCCGCGTGCGGCGGTTGCCATCATTGGTGGGTCGGTGACCGGTGTCGCGGCGTTTATCCAACTGGTGCGCGCCGGCAACGCCAAGCGTATCGACATCATCGATCCCGAGGGGCTGGCGGACTCGATTGCCTTCGGTGTCTGCGAGGACGTGCTGTTATGCAATACCTCGGTGCAGACCCTGTCGATACTGGACGATGAACCGCACGACTTTCAGCGTTACCTCCAGGCGCAGGGCATCGACGTCGGCGAAGACGCGTTTGTGCCACGGACCTGGGTGGCGGGCTATCTCAAGCAACGCTATGCCGAGTACCGCGATGTGGCCGAGGCCCGGGGCATTGCACATCGGATCGTGCGGGCGACGGTGCGGCATATCCAGCCGGTCGCTCGCGGCGACTATCGCCTGGTGCTGGATGACGGCGGCGACCTGCGCGCCTGTGCCGTGTTGGTCTGCACCGGCAGTGCCGCGCCGTTCGTGCCGCCGCTGGTCAGCCCGCATGTCGGCGCGCCGGGCATTTTCTCCACGCCATACCCGGCCAAGGCCTGGCTGGACAGCCTGGATAAACCGTCACGGGTCTTGGTGCTGGGCAGTCGCCTGTCGGCGGTCGACAGTGTGTTGCTGCTCTGCGGCGCGGGGCACCAGGTGCTGATGGCGTCGCCTTCCGGGCGTTTGCCGGGCGTGCGTACCGCCACCCCCCGGCGTGGCGCGGTGGCCCTGGATGAAGCGCGATTCGCCCGGCTGGACCTGGAAAACCCCAAGCTGTACTGGCACTTGCTGCGCATCGTTGCGCGGGCGACCAAGGCGATCAATGGCCGCTCGCTGCGCGAACAAGTCGATCGCAGCGCGGAGCCCATCCAGCGCCTGCGCGGCGAGGTCGCCTTGGCCCGACGGGGCGCGACGGACTGGCAGAACCTGTTGGTGCAGTGCATGGACCTAGCCGACGGGAAGTTGCGCGCGGCGCCGCCCTCGGTGCGCGTGGCGGCGCTGCAAAACTGCTGGGAAGCGGTCGGGCGTTACCTGTTCGCGGTGCCTTTGCAGACCGCAACCACGCTGCTGCGCCTGATCGACGAAGGGCGCCTGCAACTGGCCGCGCACTTGCCGACACAGCTTGAGTGGCAAGGCCAATGGCGGGTCCACGATGCCCAGGGGCGCATCGAGGCGGTGGATGCGGTGGTGTGCGCCAGCGGTTTTCATAAACAGTTTTTCCATGCCTCGCGCAACGGCCTTGAGCTGCAGGTGCCGCCGGCAACGCCGTGTACGCCGCCTTATGTGTCAGCGCAGTTGCAGGTCAGCCTGCCCGGCGCCGAAGCGCCGGAAGACATCTGGCTGCTGGGCATGGCCTCGTACCTGGCGGCGCCGATGGTCAATTCGGTGTACCAATCGGTGCGCCAGGCCCGCGAGGTGGTGATGCTGCTCGCCGAGCACCCTTCATTCATGGACAAACACGCAACCGAGGCAGTGGCATGAAAGTGTATGGCGACAGAGGTTCGAGCAATACCCGGCGCGTACTGACGACCGCCGCTTACCTGGGGCTTGAGGTCGAATTCGTCTTCCTCGACCTGTTCAGTGGCGAAAACCGCACGCCGGAGTACCTGGCGCTCAACCCCAACGGCACGATCCCGACCTTGGTCGACGGCGACGTGGTGCTGTTCGAAGCCTCGGCGATCATGATTTACCTGGCGGAACGGGCCGGCTCGTCATTGCTGCCCGCGGGCAACGCCAAGTACGAAACGCTCAAATGGATGTTCTGGGCCGCCGAGCATTTTCGTCGCGGGCCCACGGTGCTGATCGAGCAGCGGTTCATGGACCGCCTCAAAGGCCGCGCCGAGAACCCGACCCTGGTGGCCGAAGCGCTGCAGGCGATCCACCGCTACACGGCGGTGCTCGACGGGCACTTGCGCACCCGGCGCTTTGTGGTGGGCGACGCGTTGAGCCTGGCGGACATCGACCTGGCGGCCCCGCTGAGTCATATCCCGCGGACCCAGGCGCCGTTTCTGGAGTATCCCCATGTGGCGGCCTGGTACGCACGGATCAATGCGCTGCTCGCCTGGCAGCAGAGCGGGGTGGCCCAGGAGCGCCGCATCGCCGAAATCGAGCGCTTGTTCAGCTCGCAACAGGTGCCGGCATAAGGGTTTTCCTGGCCGGGGTCACGGCATGCAGCGGTGCTTCGAGATGGCGCAGGTGCTCAATCCCCAGATGCAGCTTGAATGCCCGCCAGCCCGAGCCGGTCACATGTACCGCGCGCGAGCCGGCGGTTCGGCGCAGCCAACCCAACTGGCAAAAAGTCTCCAGCAGGTGGGTGCCGAGCGGCCCGGCGATGTGGTGTTGCCGTTCGGTCCAATCCAGGCAGCGGCGGGCCTGGAGGTGGTCGTGCAAGCATGGCTCGCCGGCCTGCGGGTTGAGTGACTGCAGCCACTCGGTACCACGCCGGGTGAGCACGTATTCGCGCTCGTCGCTTTCAAGGAGAAAACCCTGCTCCAGCATGCCTTGGGTCACCGCTACGCCGACCTGGCCGGCCAGGTGGTCGTAGCAGCAACGGGCAAAACGCAATTCATGGGCCGAACGGTTGGGCAGGCTACGCCACGAACTGGTTTGCGGTGCGACCGCCGCCAGGCTTTCCAGCACATGGGACACATCGGGGCCGGCCAATTGATAGAAGCGGTTGCGGCCCTTGATCTCCACGGTGAGCAAGCCGCCGTCGAGCAGCTTCGCCAGGTGCGAACTGGCCGTCTGCGGCGTCACGCCAGCGGCATCGGCCAAGGCGCTGGCAGACATCGAACTGCCATCTGCCAGGGTGATCAGGATCACTGCGCGCACGGGTTCGGCGATCAGGTAGGCGATGGATGAGATTTTTGGCTGGGTCATTCCGTCGAACTCCGTGCTGTGCCAGGTGAAATCGGATTTCAGGATGACATAAACATAAACACTTCGACACAGCTCGAAGCGTTTATCCCAGAAAGCTGCATATAGTCGAGCCGCCCCCTTAAAGGACGCTCGCGGTCATGACCTCCAACACTCGCTACCAACGACAAGTACTGATTGCGACGAGTCTGAGCTATGTGGTCGTTATCCTCGACACTTCGATTGTCAACGTGGCAGTTGAATCGATTTCCCGCACCTTTGGCTCGGGTATCACCGGGCTGCAGTGGGTGATCAACGCATATACCCTGACCTTCGCCAGCCTGCTGCTGACGGGCGGCCTGCTGGGCGATCGTTTCGGCGCGAAGAAAATCTACGCCGTCGGCCTCGGCCTGTTTGCCCTGGCCTCGGCGTTGTGTGGCCTGGCCACCGACCTGCCGGAGTTGGTCGGTGCGCGGGTCCTGCAGGGGCTGGGCGCCGCGTTGCTGGTGCCGTGTTCCTTGATGTTGATCAACAGCGCTTACCCGCAGACCCACCAGCGCGCCGGCGCCATTGGCGTGTGGGCCGGGTGCGGCGGCATCGCCATGGCGGCCGGACCGCTGGTGGGCGGTGTACTGATCGAGCTGTTCGGCTGGCGCAGCATCTTCTTGATCAACGTGCCGATCGCCCTGGTGGGCGTGTGGCTGACCTCGCGCATCCCGTCTTCGGCACCGTTGGCGCCAAACCGGCACTTGGACGTCACTGGGCAAGTCGCCGCGATTATCGCGCTGGCGACCTCGGTGGCGGTGCTGATTGAAGGGGCGAAGCTGGGGTGGAACTCCGAATGGGTGTACGCCTGCGTGTTCGTGGCCTGTATCGCCTGGTGCGTGTTCTTTGTGACCGAAAGCCGCCACAAGGACCCGATGCTGCCGCTGCAGTATTTCCGCAACCCGGTGTTCTCGGGGGCGACGCTGCTGTCGCTGGCATCGGCCCTGGTGTTCTATGGCCTGTTTTTCCTGCTCAGCGTGTACTTCCAGAGCGAGCGTGGCTGGTCGCCGCTGGACACCGGGCTGGCTTTCCTGCCATTGACCGCCATGGTCACCCTGGGCAGCTTCACCTGCGGCCGGCTGACCCGTGCGTATGGCGCGCGCGCCGTGCTGTGTGCGGGGTTCGGCCTGTACACCGTGGGGTTTATCGGCCTGTTCGCCCTGGCCAGTGACGCACCGTACTGGCGTATCGCAGTGTGCTACCCGGCCGTGGGGTTCGGTGCCGGGATCATCACCCCGGCCGCCACCTCCGTGCTGATGAGTGTGGTCGACCGCGCCAAGGCCGGGGTGGCGGCGGGCACACTCAATGCCAGCCGCCAAAGCGGCTCCGCCTTCGGCGTGGCGATCTTCGGCGCCTTGCTCACCTCGATTCAGCCCCTGGGCGATGCCATCGACGTCGCCGTCAGCGTCGCCATCGGTTTGTCGTTGCTCGCCATGCTGATGGCCGCCCTGGTGTTGAAAGCGCCGGCGGCGCAACCCGTGGAAAGTTGATGGGCCTGCACCTGTAAAGGCGATTGCCCGGCACGTTTTCGTGACATTCGCGAGGCGTCGCTGCACCTGAAAAACATCATCAATAGGGATAATGATCATGAATCTGCGTTCTGCACCTGCAGTTGTCGATATGGCGGGGATCGGCATCGGTCCGGCCAACCTTAGCCTGGCGGCGCTGGCCCAGCCCAAACCGAGCATTAGCGCAGCGTTCTTCGAGCGCAGCAGCGAATTTCAATGGCATGCGGGGATGATGGTGCCCGAAGCCAAACTGCAGGTGCATTACCTCAAGGACCTGGTCAGCCTGGTGGACCCGTCCAACCCGCTGTCATTCCTCGCTTACCTGGCGCAGAAAAAACAGCTGCTCAGTTTTATCAACGCGCATTTCGAGCAGGTGCTGCGCCGCGAGTTCAACCAGTACTACCGCTGGGCGTGCAGCCAGCTGCCGAATCTGCATTTCAACAGCGAAGTGCGTTCGGTGACGTTCGATAACGGCCTGTTCCTGCTCCAGGGCGATACCTGGGCGCAACCGGCGCGCCACCTGGTGTTGGGCACCGGGCAGCAACCGTCGATCCCGGCGTGCGCGCAGGCGCATCTGGGCGATACGCTGTTTCACTCCTCGCAGTACATGACCCGCAAGCGCAGCTTCAAAGACCAGCGCGTGGTGGTGATCGGTGGCGGCCAGACCGGGGCCGAAATCATCCAGCACCTGCTGTCCGAC
This sequence comes from Pseudomonas sp. Y39-6, assembly GCF_023651955.1. Taxonomy (NCBI): domain Bacteria; kingdom Pseudomonadati; phylum Pseudomonadota; class Gammaproteobacteria; order Pseudomonadales; family Pseudomonadaceae; genus Pseudomonas; species Pseudomonas sp. Y39-6. The sequence continues at coordinate 3,177,831 of NZ_CP069594.1, forward strand.
ACCGCCGCCTTGCCCGCCAGCGTGACCTGGGTCTCGCGGCGCTGGAATTTTTCGCCGCTGGATGAGTCGCCGTTTACCAACGAGCTCTACACCCCGCAGTACAGTGACCACTTTTTCGCCCAGCCCGAGGCCGTGCGCCGGCCATTGCTGGTCGAGCAGAAACTGGCGAGCGATGGCATTTCCCAAGCGTTGTTGCAGTCGATTTATCGCCGCCTGTACGAGCTCAAGCACGTCTTGCAGCACCCCTGTCACATTCGCTTGCTGCCCGGGCGCGAGTTGACCGCGATTCAGCAGCGCCCCCATCACTGGAGCCTGTTGATGGCGCACGGGCACAGCCAGGTGCAGGAGGAACTGAGTGCCGACACCGCGGTGCTGTGTACAGGCTATGCCTACCAGATGCCGGCGTGCCTGGCGGCGCTCGAATCACGGATTACCCGATGCAACGGCGAGTATGTCTTCAACGATGACTATTCCGTCGCCTGGGATGGGCCGCAGGGCTCGGCCATCTATGTGCAAAACGCCGCGCGCAGCCAGAAAGGCATCGCCGACCCGAACCTGGGCCTGATCCCCTGGCGTTGCGCGAACATCATCAACAGCGTCAGCGGGCAAGCCCTGTACGACTTGGATGAGCCCGAGGCGTTCGTCCAATGGGGCGCCAACGAAGTATTCGACGAGGTCGGCGATGCGCGTTTCGATCGCCTGACCGCTCTCGCCAATTAGACCCAGGAGCCCGGTCATGGAACCCATCACACTTGCTCCCAACGGCAATGCCCCGGTGATTCGAGAAACCGAGGAGTCCGTGGCGCCGGAAGGCGTGCGCCTGTACCTGCACCACTTTGCCGGCAAACTGGCCAATGCGCCGATCCAGTCATCGCGTTTCACCCTCGAGCCACACAGCGCGACCGACGAAGACAAGCACGCCGTGAACGAAATCTGGTTTATCAGCGGCGGCGAGCTGGACGTCTTCTACGACGGCACCTGGCACGCGGTCAGAAATGGCGAAAGCCTTTATTTCGCGCCCTGGCGGCCGCATTTCGCGCGCAACAACGGCACGACCCAGGTCCAGGTGTTTTCGGTGTGGTGGGCATGAGCATGGAGCAGCACTTCGACCTGGTGATTGTCGGAGGCGGCATTATCGGTGCCTGGGCGTTGCATCATGCGACGCAACGCTATCCCCACTGGCAGATTCTGCTGATCGACCGCTACCGCATCGGCGACGGGGCCACCGCCCATTCGGCGGGTGTGCTGCTGGCCACCGGCCGCTCGCCGCGCGAACGGAGCCTGGCCGGGGAGAGCGCCGAGCTGTATCGGGCCCTGCGTGATCGCCTGGGCATCCGCACCACCCAGGCGCCGGTGTACTGGCTGGCCGAACGCAGCTTTAGCGCAGACATCGAGCAGGCCCTGGTCGATGCGCCGGTTCAGCCCGCCGACCTGTGCGCGCCGGACCTGGGCTTACGCCTGGGCGCCTCACTCAAGGTTGGCGCGAACGAAAGCCTGTTGCGTGGCGGCACCGCCGAAAGCTATGAGCCACCGCTGGTGGCGCGGTTGCTGATCGGCCACAGCCTGGCCAGTGCCCATGTGCGCTGCATCGAAGGCGTGGGCGTGCAGCAGATCGATGCGCTGGGCAGCGGCACGCGCATCACCCTGGCCGACGGCGCCACGCTGCGCGCCCGCCGCACCCTGGTTGCCACGGGGCCGTGGGTCAGCGAGCCGCCGTTCGACGCGCTTGCCGCGCGCCATGGGCTGCGAGTGAAGAAGGTGGTGGCCCTGCATATCGACGGCGTACCGCCGAGCAACGCCGCGGCGCTGTTCCTGCCGCAATCCGACGCTTACCTGATGCCATTGGCGGCGCGTAACCAGTGGTTGTTCAGCTTCCGGTGCGATGAATGGGACGTTGCGCCGCGCAAACACGCACTGGAAATCAACCGCCACGATGTACAGGTGGCCACCCGCACGCTGGCGCACTACCTGCCCGAGCTGGTGGCCCGCTGTCGCGGCGGCCGGGTGTTCTGCGACAGCTACAGCCCCGGCGGAGAGTCGCAGGTGAGCTTCGACGCCGGGCAGAACCTGGTGTTTGCCGGCGCCGGCAGCGGCGCCGGTTTCCGCCTGGCACCGGGCATTGCCCGCGAAGCCGTGGACCTGCTCGTCGCCCAGTGGCCCGATGCGCCCGCTACCGCCAAACCCACCCTTTCTACTGTTTCGATGGATTGAAAAGATGACCGCTATCGCCGCGCAAACCTTCTTCCTGATGCCCATCCCGCCGACTCCGAACGGCAGGCTGCACCTGGGGCATATCGCCGGGCCGTACTTGCGCATGGACATGCTGGGGCGCTACCTGCGCAGCCAGGGCCATCGTGTCGACGTGGTCTCGGCGGTCGACGGCTTCGACTCCTATGTGCTGTGGAAGGCCCTGCAAGAGCAGCGCACGCCCGAAGCCGTGGTGCGCGACTATCACGGGCAAATCGCCCATGACCTGCGTGCGCTGGATGTCGAGGTGGATGACTTCCTCGACCTGGTGCAAGGCCCCTATGCGCAGCAGCATGCGCGCAATGCCCAGCGCACGGTGGAGCGCCTGGTGGCGCTCGGGGTGACGCAAAGCGTGGTCGAACGCGTGCTGTATTGCCCGGACACCCGGCGCTACATGGCGGGGGCCTGGCTGCTGGGGCAATGCCCGTATTGCCGGGCGGGGGCGGGCGGCTATTTTTGCGAAGCCTGCGGCGCACTGTTTCGCCCGGAAGCCATGCTTGACCCGCAACCGCGCATGGGCGACAGCCCCCTGCACTGGGTTGAGGTCGAAAGCCTGTTTCTGACCGTCGCCCACCCCGAGCAGTTGCTGCAGCGCATGGCGACCTCCGGTGCGCCGGCGTCGATCGTCGAGGTGATTGCGCGCTTCCTGGAACGGGAAAACGGCCGGGTGCGGCTGACCGCGCCGGGCGAATGGGGCGTTGCCTGGAGCCCGGACCGCTTCGGCAACCCGCGCGTGTTGTTCGAGTCGGGCTGGGAGTATGCGCTGACCTGCGCCGACCGATCCCAGGAACAGGCGCCCGAGCACGGCCATGCCATGCTGCGCAGCAGCGAGGTGACGACGCTGGTCAGTTTTGGCATCGACAACGCGGTGCTGCTGTTGGCCGGCAGTGTCGCGGTGATGGATGCGTTGCAGGATCACCGCTCATTCGATTACGTGTTGACCAATTACTTCTACAACCTGCAAGGCGCGAAGTTTTCCACCAGCCGCCTGCATGTGGTGTGGGCCGCCGATATCGTCGAAAAGACCCCGGCGACCAGCGACGCGGTGCGTTACTTCCTGAGCCGCGAAAGCCCCGAACAGGGCGAAACCAACTTCGCCGTGGAGGAGTTTGTCGAGGTGGTCAATGTGGACCTGGCCGGTGCGCTCGACGGTCGCATCGACCTGGCGCTGGCCGCCCTCGATCACACGCGGCCGCAGTCCATCGACCCGGCGCTGTGGCCGGCCCTGGAGCTGGCCGTTACGCGGTTGGGGCAGGCCTTCCGGTTGGACGCGGTGTCGGTGCGCGAAGCCTGGGACGTGCTGCATCAATGGATGCAACGCCCCGACCTGGACGTCACGCAGCCCGCCCACGCCTACCTGTGGCTCAAGGGCCTGGCGTACCTGGCCGCGCCGATCATGCCGCGCCTGGCCGAGTACCTGTGGCAGCGCCTGGGGCATGACGTTTTGCCGCTGATCCAGGCGCTGCACGCTGCCTCGCAGCCACGTCCGCAGACCTCGGCGCGCCCGCGCTTTGCGCCGCTGTCGCCGGCCGCATTGGCGCCGTGCCTGCCTGCCAGCGTGGTGCTTGCCGGGGCCACCAACGATGCATGAATACGCCGACGTTATCGTGATCGGCGCCGGCACCACCGGTACCGCCGCAGCCTGGCACCTGGCGCGGGCCGGGGCGTCGGTCAGGCTGCTCGATAAAGGCGCGATTGCCAGCGGTTCGTCGGGCGCATCGCCGGGGATCGTGCGGGCTTACTATGCCGACCCCGCCCTCAGCTACCTGGCGACGCAAGGTGTGCGGGCCTATCGCGAGTGGCCGCAGCACTATCCCGGCGCATGCGGCTACCAGCGCACGGGGTTCCTGACCGGTATTGCCGGGCACGCGCAAGCGACCACCCAGGCCAATGTCGCGCGTCTGCGGGCAGCGGGCGCGCCGCTTGAATGGCTCTGCCCCGAGCAGATACGGGAGCGGGTGCCGGACCTGTACACCGATGGCCTGGCGGGCGCGGTCTACGAACCGGACGCCGGTTATTGCGACCCGCGTCTTACCGCGCGCAGCTTTGCCGCCGGTGCGAGCGCCCTGGGCGCGGTGATCGAAGAGGGCCGGGCGGCGCGGCGGATTGTGCGCCAGGCCGGCCGCGTCATCGGCGTGCAGACCGACTGCGGGTTTATCGCCAGCAGCCATGTGATCAACGCCGCCGGGCCGTGGGCCGCCGCACTGGCCGCCGAGTGCGGCGCGCCGCTGCCGATTCACGCCACACGGCAATGCGTGGGCATTCTCGAGGTCTGCGGCGCGGATAAGCCGATGCCGGGCTACTGCGACCGCGACGTCGGCTTCTACCTGCGCCCGGATCGCCCCGGCAGCTACGTGATCGGCGCGCTGGGCGGCGCCGAAGGGGCGCCCATCGACCCGGATGCCTTCGACGGCACCTTCAGCGACACTCAGGTGTTGGCCTACCGTGACCGCGCCGCGCAACGCGTGCAACGTCTACTGGGCGCACAGCCGATCGGGCGCCGCGTGTCGTTCTTCGACGACACGCCGGACGGTAATCCGCTGCTCGGTCCGGACCCGCGCGTGCCGGGGTTGATGGTCGCGGCAGGGTTGAGCGGGCATGGTTTCAAGTTCGCGCCGTTGTTCGGGCAGGCGATCGCGCAGTGGGTGTTGACGGGGGAGATGTCGGCGGCGATGGCGCCGTTTGCGCTGCAGCGGTTTATCGGCTGACGGGACGTGCTCAGGCTGTTGGTGGGGCAACAGCAGTTCAATAAACTGTGCGATCGCGCAGGCTTAGGTTCTGCGTAAGGTGCTGAATTTAAAGGCTTATGGGTTTGGCATGAATTGTGTTGTCAGTCGATAGGCACTGACCCGACAACGGGAGGGATAACCCCCACTTTTCAAAAGAAACCACACCCATGCACAACACCTTGCAACGCACGTTTATTGCCGGCCTGCTGGCAATCGGCACCTTGGGCGGGCTGCTGCCGGCCGCGGCCCAGGCGGCCAATGATCAACAGTTCATCCCGCTGGCGACCTACCGGGTCGGCGCCTACGCCTCCAGCGGCATCCCGTGGTGGGCGGGGGAGATCGACTACTTCCGCTATATCAATGAGGTCGAAGGCGGCGTGAACGGGGTCAAACTGGTCTGGCAAGAGTGCGAGACCGAGTGGAAGACCGACCGTATCATCGAATGCTACGAACGCTACAAGGCCGGCCTCGACGGCGCGCCGACCGGCTTCTTCTTCACCCACAGCACGCCGGCGTCCTATGCGCTGATGGACCGCGCCGCCGTCGACCATATCCCGCTGATCGACGGTGCCGGCGGGCGTACCGAATCGACCGATGGCCGCGTGTTCCCTTACGCCTTCCCGCTGTTGCTCAACTACTACGGCCAGGCGTCGGTGGGGATCAACTACATCGCCCAGCGCGAAGGCGGCCTGGACAAACTCAAGGGCAAGAAGATCGTCACGGTCTACCACGACTCCGCCTATGGCCGCGAAACCCAGGCGGCGATGCAATTGCTCGCGCAAAAGTACGGTTTCGAGAATATCCAGATCCCGGTGGCGGACCCCGGCAACGAGCAGTCGACCCAATGGCGGCAGGTCCGTCAGATCAACCCGGACTGGGTGTTCCTGCGCACCTGGGGCGTGTCCACCCCGGTCGGCATCAAGACCGCCGTGCGTTTTGGCATCCCGGTGGACCGCCTGATCGGAGACGTGTGGGCCGGCTCCGAAGCCGATGTGATCCCCGCGGGCACCGCCGCCAAAGGCTACCAGGCGCTGGCGCCGTTCCCCGGTGGCGACAGCTTCGAGATCCACCGCAAACTCAAGCAGTTCATCCTGGACCCGGGCAAGAGCAACCTCAAAGACCCGAGTTACTTCGGCAAGGTCTACTACAACATCGGCCTGATCAACGCGGCCATTGCAGTCGAAGCCTTGCGCACCGGCCAGGCCAAGTTCGGCAATCGTGGGCTGAACGGTGAGGAAACGCGCTGGGCGTTCGAGCATTTGGACATCGACGCCGCTCGCATCAAGGCGTTGGGTCTCGAAGGCTTGCTCGCGCCGTTGAAACTGTCCTGCGCCGACCACGAAGGCGGCGGTTCAGCCCGGGTGCAGCAGTGGGACGGGCAAAAATGGGTGCTGGTGACCGACTGGGTCCAGGCCGACCGCGCCACCTTGCGCCCGTTGATCGAGGCCAAGTCTGCCGCGTATGCCCAGGAGAAGGGCATCGCGGCGCGCGACTGCGCGGCCGAGTAAGCCTCAACGCAAAACACCCCGGAAAGCCGGGGTGTTTCGCAACGGGTTAACCTATTGAGGCTTTACCAGAGCGCCAAGGTGTAATCGATGTTCACCCGCAGTTCGTTGTCATCGCGAAACGAAGCGGTAGGGGCGAAGTCATTGCGGTACCAGGCATGGCGCAAGCGGAACGCGACGTTCTTGAAGGTGCCGCTCTGCACCACATAAGACAGCTCTATGTCTTTTTCGCTCTCGCTGCGATCACTGCCGCCCAATGCACTCGGTAGTTCGATATGGCTGGCGTCCAGATACCGCAGCATGCCCTTGAGCCCGGGAACCGCCAGGGCGGCGAAGTCATAGTCGTAGCGGACCTGCCAGGTGCGTTCCTTGGGGTTGAGGAACTCGCTGCTCAAGGCGCCTTCACTGACCACCATCGGTTCTGAACCGGCGATGTAGGGCATTGCCGTATCACCGCTCAGTTGCATGTAACCGAGCCCGAGGCTGTGGGCGCCCAGGCTGTAGGTGCTCATCACGCCGAAGGTGCGGTTGTCGACCTTGCCCGCTTTGGCGGGGCCGTCCTCGCCACTGATGTGGTAGCGCACATCGGTTTTCACCCGCCCCGGGCCCAGTGGGCGATTGTCGATAAACCCGACGAAGTCCTGGCGATAAATGTCCGCAAGTTCCGCGTGGTAGTACTTGAGTGTGAGAGCGTCGGACCATTTGTAGTCGCCGCCGGCAAAGCTGAAGCTGTCCGATTCGGCCGCACCGTTGAAGCGCCGGTTGGGCGAGGCCAGGGTGATCTTCTGGTAGTTGGTCGAATCGCGCTGGTTCATGCGGTCGAGCCAGCCGGCATTGAGCGTCAGGTTGTCGATGTCCTGGGACTTGAGCTGGGCGCCACGAAAGGTCTGTGGCAGCAGGCGCGTCGGGCTGGCAAACAGGATGGGCAGATTCGGCGCGAGCGTGCCGCCCTGCAGTTCGGTTTTCGATACTTTGACCTTGCCGGTCAGCCCCAGTTCTGAATAGCTGTCGTTCGGCTGGCGAGTGACCGGGTTGTACGACAGCAGGCCGGTGCCGGTGCGATCGGGGCTGGAGTCGAGTTTCAAGCCGAGCAGGCCTTGGGCATCCAGGCCAAACCCCACGGTGCCAGGGGTATAACCGGAAGTGAAGCGCAGGATGAAGCCCTGCGCCCATTCACGGGTGGCCGATTGCGCCGAGTCGCCTTTGTAGTCGCGGTCGAAGTAGTAGTTGCGTGAAGTCAGCGTGGCCTTGCTGTCTTCGATAAAACCCTGGGCCAGCAGCGCGGGGCTGATGCTGCACAGCGTACCGAGGGCGAGGGTGGTGTGAACCCGTTTCAGAGTACTCATGGACGTTGCCTTTTTATTATTGTTGTCGGGGTTATTCAGGGGCATGCAAGAGGACCCACTGCTGATCCTGCACCGTCACCAGTGCGCGAGCGCGCTGGTCGTGGCCGAAGTGGTCGGTGGCGCTCAGGTTGTACACGCCGTGGGTGCCGACCACGTTGCGGGTCTGCTCTAGCTGGTCGCGCAGTTGCTCGCGAAACGCTGGCGTGCCCGGTGTGCTGCCTTTGAGCGCGGCCGGCACGGCGGCCTCCACCAGGCGCATGGCGTCGTACAGGTAGGCGCCGAATGGCGACAGGCTGTTGGCGCCGTACTGGGCCTGGTAATCCTGCGCGTATTGGCTGGCGATGGCTTTGGACGGGTGGCTGGCCGGCAGTTTGTCCCACACCACCACGGGCCCCACGGGCAGGATCGCGCCGTTCAAGGCTTTGTCGCCGATGCGCAGGAACGCGCTGTTGGCCGCACCATGGGTGTGGTAAATGGTGCCCTTGTAACCCAGGCGCCGCAGTTCGGTGTGGGGCAGGGCCGCGGGTGTGCCGGTGGCGCCGATCAATACCGCATCGGGCTTGCTGCTCATGACCTTCAGGGCCTGGCCGCTGACCGACGAGTCGGTGCGGTTGAAGCGCTCGTCTCGCACCAATTGGATGCCTGCCGCCGGCGCCATCTCGCTCAGCACTTTGTGCCAGTCTTCGCCCCACACATCGTTGTAGCCGATATACGCCAGGGTTTTTACGCCGGCTTTTTGCATGTGCTCGATCAGCGCCTCGGCCATCAAGGTGTTGGTCTGGGCGACGGTGAAAATCCAGGTCTGTTCGCCGCTTGCCGGGGCGAATGGGGCCAGGGCGATCTGCGCGGTCTTGCTCTCCTTGGCGATTTGCGCCACGGCCGCCGAGGTGGGCACGGTGGTGGAGCCGATCAACAGGTCGACACGGTTTTCACTCACCAGTTTGCGCGCGTTCTTGGCGGCGGCCGTGCTGTCGCTGCCGTCGTCCAGTACCACGTATTTCACCGCCTGGCCGGCAATTTCCTTGGGCAACAGGGCCACGGTATTGCGCTCGGGAATACCCAGCGAGGCACCGGGGCCGGTGGTGGAGAGAATCACGCCGACGGTCATGTCCGCCTGTGCGGCGGCAGACAGTGAGGCCAGCAACAGCAAGGGAAAAATCGATCTCATACACGCTCCTGATATTTTTTTATGGTGTGGCAAAGGCTGTGGCAGGGCGCTACGTGCCGGTAGCGCTGGTGACCTCCATGGCGGCTCGGGTGGGTGGGCGGCCCAGGTAGATTTCGGCCACCTGGGGGTTGTTGGCCAAGGCTTGGGCGCTGCCTTCAAGCACGATTTCCCCGACTTCGAGCACGTAGCCGTAGTCGGAAATCTTCAGCGCGGCGCGGGCGTTTTGCTCGACCAGCAGGATCGACACGCCGCTCTGGCGCAGGGTCTCGAAGATCGTGAAGATTTCGCCGATCACCCGCGGGGCCAGGCCCAGGCTGGGTTCGTCGAGCATCAGCAAGCGCGGCTTGGCCATCAGCGCGCGGCCGATGGCAAGCATCTGGCGCTCGCCGCCCGACAGGGTGCAGGCCGGCTGACTGCGCCGTTCGTACATGCGCGGGAACAGGCCGAAAACTTCGTCGAGGGTCTTCTGGTGGTCGCGAAAGCCACGCCGATGACGGCTGAAGGCCCCCAGGCGCAGGTTGTCCTCGACGCTCATCAGGCCGAACAGTTCGCGGCTTTCCGGCACCAGCGCCATGCCCTTGTCGATGCGCTGGGCGACGTCGTGGTGCGCCAGCAGCGGCTGGCCGGCGTAACTCACCTGGCCCTGTGCTGGCAGCAGGCCGATCAGCGCCGCCATCAAGGTGGTCTTGCCGGCGCCGTTGGGGCCGATCAGGCTGACGATCTGGCCTTCCTCCAGGCTCAGATTGAGTTGGCGTACCGCTTCGACCTTGCCGTGGCTGATCGTCAGGTTGCGTACATCCAGCAGGCGACTCATTCGACACCTCCAAGGTAGGCGGCAAGCACCGCAGGGTTTTGCTGTATCTGCAGCGGCGTGCCACCGGCCAGGCGCTGGCCGAATTCCATCACCACGATCTGGTCGGCCAGGCCCATGACGAATTCCATGTCGTGCTCCACCAGCAGCACGCCGAGGCCTTCGCTGCGCAGTTGTTCGAGCAGGTGGGCGAGTGCCTGCTTTTCGCCATGGCGCAGTCCGGCGGCGGGTTCGTCGAGCAACAGCAACAGGGGATCGCTGCACAGCGCCCGGGCAATTTCGACGATGCGCTGCTGGCCCAACGGCAGGCTGCCGGCGGGGGTGTGCAGGGCGGCGCCCAGGCCCACGCGCTCGATCTGGCGCCGGGCTTCGGCCAGCAGGGCGGCTTCCTCTTCGCGCTCCAGATGCAGCATCGAGCGCAGCAGCCCGGCTTTGCCCCGGGCATGGGCGCCGAGGGCGACGTTTTCCAGGACACTCATGTCCGGCAACAAACGCACGTGCTGGAAGGTGCGGCTGACGCCCAGTCGGGCGATGGCACGCGGCGACAGGCCGTCGATGCGCTGGCCGAGAAAAACGATCTGGCCGGCATTGGGCGCGAGCACCCCGGACAACAGATTGAACAGGGTCGACTTGCCGGCGCCGTTGGGACCGATCAGCGCGGTGATTTCGGCGCCATTGACGGTCAAACCCATGTCCTTGTTGGCCACCAGTCCGCCAAACTGCTTGAGCAGACCTTCTGCGACCATCAACGGCTGCCCGTTGGCGGGCATCGTCCGGCGGGGCAGCGCATGGGCCGGGTGCTCGGGCAGCGGACGGGGTTGTGCCCTCGGGAACAGGCCGCTCAGCAATGGCAACAGGCCGCCACGGGCGTATTGCAGGACCAGGATCACCAGCACGCCGAAGAAAATCATCTCGACGTTGTCGGCGTGTCCGAACAGCTGTGGCAGTACGTCTTGCAGCACCTGTTTGATCAGGGTCAGCAGGGCTGCACCGAGCAGTGCGCCCCAGAGGCTGGCAACGCCGCCGAGCACGATCATGAACAGATACTCGATACCCATCACCACCGAGAACGGCGTGGGATTGACCACCCGTTGCAGGTGCGCGTACAGCCAGCCCGACAACGCCGCGAGCAGGGCCGCGATGATGAACACCTGCAAGCGGCTGCGCGCCGTGTCGATGCCCATCGCCTCAGCCATGCCGGCGGAATCCTTGAGGGTGCGGATGGCGCGGCCCTGGCGGCTGTGCAGCAGGTTGTCGAGCAGCCACAGGCTGATCGCCAACAGCAGCCCAATCAGCAGGCTGAAGTCGGCCGGGTCGCGGACCTGCCAGCCGAACAGGCTGATATTCGGCAGGTTTTGCAGGCCGCCGAAGCCGCCCAGCCCGGGCAGGTTGCCGAACAGATAGAACAGCGCCAGGCCCCAGGCCAGGGTGCCGATGGGCAGGTAGTGGCCGGCCAGGCGCAGGGTCAACAGGCCCAGGCTGGTGGCAACCACAAGGGTAATCGCCAGGCCCGCAAGCAAACCGAGCCAGGGCGACAGGCCATATTGGGTGGTCAGCACCGCGCTGGCGTAGGCGCCGATACCGACGAACGCGGCCTGGCCGAACGAGGTCATGCCGCCGATGCCGGTCAGCAGCACTAGGCCCAGGGCGACCAGGCTGTACAGGCCGATGTAATTCAGCAGCGTGACATGGAAGGTCGGCAGCAGCACTGGTGCCAGGCCCGCCAGCAGCAGCAGGGTGAACAGGGGGATCAGTCGACGGATCATCAGTGTTGCTCCTCAAGGTGAGGGTGCTTCAACGAGAGCCACAGCAGTACCGGGATCACCAGGGTGAACACGATCACCTCCTTGTAGGCCGAGGCGCCGAAGTTGGCGAAGCTCTCCAGGACACCGACGAAAAACGCACTGGCCGCGGCAATCGGGTAACTGGCCAGGCCGCCGAAGATCGCAGCGACAAACCCCTTGAGGCTGATCAGAAAGCCCGAGTCGTAGTACAGGGTGGTCAGCGGGCCGATCAGCACGCCGGAAATGGCGCCGATCAACGCCGCCAGGCCGAACGCTGCCTTGCCGGCCAGCTGTGTGGGGATGCCCACCAGTTGCGCGCCCTTGCGATTCAGTGCCGTGGCGCGCAGGGCCTTGCCATACAGGCTGTGGCCGAAGAACGCGTAGAGCAGGCCGATCAGCAGCAGGGCGCTGGCGATCACCAACAGGCTTTGCAGGCCCACCGGCAGCTCACCGAGCATGAACACCGCTTCGGCCAGGGCATCGGTGCGAACCCCTTCTGCGCCGAACATCAGCAAGCTGATACCCACCAGCGTGATGTGTACGGCCACCGATACGATCAGCAGCAACAGCACCGAGGTCTCGGCCACCCGTTGATACACCAGGCGATACAGCAGCGGCCCCAGCGGCGTGACCAGCGCCAGGGTCAGCAGGATCTGCAACACGGCCGGCAAACCGGCCAGCTCGAAGGTGTCCAGCACCACCCACAGCACCGTCGGCAAGCCCAGGTAGCGTGCCAGCAGGCCGGGCACCCGGCGCGATTGACCACGGCGCAACGCGGCGATGCTGTCCAGTGTGCAGGCGGCCAGCGAGCAGCCGAGCAGCAGCCATAGGGTGCCGGGCATCAGCCCCAGTTGCAGGGTGGCCAGGGTCAGGGCGCTGTAGGTGACGAAGTCGCCCTGGCACACCAGGATGGTGCGCGTCACCGAGAACACCAGCACCAGGGCCAGCGCCACCAAGGCATAAATCGCGCCCGTGGTCAGGCCGTCCTGGGCGAGAAACGCCAGTATCGAGATATCCATGAGCGGCCCTCAGCGAGCGGTAGGAAAGGGAGGCGAAGGTGTGCGCCAGCGGGCGTCGGTCAATGCCGTGCCGGGGTGCTGTCGTCGGGAGGGCGAGGTGTCAAGCGCGCAGGGTGTGGCCGTGCGCAGGGGTGCATGCAAGTGCATAGTGAGGTACCCGTTTTCTATTCTTATTGTCGTGTGGATAAGCCTGAGGGAGCGCCATACACAGCTTTAAAATACACATGTGAATGTGTATGTATAGACTACGCGGGAGGGTGGGCGCTTTGTCAATAGGCGCCGCTGTAACGGTTTGTTTAAAGGCGGGTTTCTAATCTATGTTGTTGTTTTTAGATAAAAAAATAAAATAATCTTTTTCATCTGAAAAGTTCAGCACCCAGTGCGCGTGCTGCTTCGTGATCTTGAAAGATACATTTATGTATTTTTATGAATGCCGACGCAGGTCGGCATCCGGGCTCAGGCGGGGAGGGTGCAGGATTCGGGGATCAGGATGCCGGCCATGCGCTGGCTGCGTTCCAGGCGTTGTTGCGGGGTGTCTTCGCTGTGCAGCAATGACAGGCTGATCTGGTAGGCATAGATCAGGTAGGCGCGGTCCTGGGCATCGCCACTGGGCACGCCGGCCTGGATCAGCAGGCCTTCGATGTAGCTCAGGCGGTGGCTGTCGACTTCGTCGATGGCCTGGCGCGCCTGCTTGTCGCGGCGGGCCCAGCCGCGAATGCCCAGCTCGATCGAGGCGGCGTCCTTGGCGGTCTGCCCGTGGGAGGGCAGTTCGAGCAGGCGATGCAGTTGTTGCAGCGGCGAGCTGTGGGCATTGCGCAGGTGCAGAATCACATCTTCGGTGGCGCGTGCGCGCCAGTTGCCGAGGATGCCTTCGAGCAGTTCCCCGCGACTTTTGAAGTGGTAGTAGAAGCTGCCACGGGTGATCTTCAATTCCTTGGCCAGGGTGTCGACCCGCACAGCGTCGACGCCGCTGGTAACCAGGACTTCCTGTGCCGCATGAATCCAATCTTCCCGCGTGAGGTTGGTGCGTGATGACATTGTCTAGGGGCCTTGTCCAACAAGCTGGATAAGCGCCAGGGCACAGCAGCGTTCGACGCCCGCCTTGGCAGCGAGCCGCCATTCTAACGCCCGGCGCAACGACGAAGCTATTGCCAGCGCACCGACTGTGGCCCGCGCATGGGGGCTGCGTGTGCTCGGATTCTAGAGTACATGTGTGTAGGTTGGCTTTTAGATTATTTGCACAAAGCCACGTTTTTTTAATTGACGCAGGTCAAATCGGTAAATAGCATACAGATACACATCTGTATGTTAAGAATAAGAACCGGAGGCCGACATGAGCGCAAATCCCAAGACTCTGCTTGCAGCAGGGCACCAGACTCACTACCACGAAGCCGGTCAGGGCGAGGCCTTGTTCCTGTTGCATGGTTCGGGCCCCGGTGTATCGGGCTGGGCCAACTGGGCCAATACCGTGCCGGTGTTCGCTGATCGCTGGCGCGTGGTCGTGCCGGACATCGCCGGCTTCGGCTTCACCGAGTTCAAGGACGACGCCAAGTACGACATCAAGCTGTGGGTCAACCATCTGCTCGGCATCATGGATGCCCTGGACATCGAAAAAGCCTCGTTCGTCGGCAATTCGTTTGGCGGCGCGCTGGCCATCGGCCTGGCGGTGTTCGCACCGGAGCGCGTCAACAAGCTGGTGTTGCTCGGCACCCCGGCCGGTGAGTTCGTGCAGACCCCAGGCTTGCGCGGCGCCTGGGAATACGAGCCATCACTGGACAACATGCGCGAGCTGATGAAGCTGTTCCCCTATGACGTGTCGCTGATTACCGAGGCGATGGTGCAGGCACGTTACGAAGCCAGTGCGCGCCCTGGTGCCCAGCAGGCGCTACGCAAACTGATCCCGCAGCCGGCCGCCGACGGTCCGACCCTGGTCAAGGGCTTTCCCGCGGCCGCGTTGGCCAAGATCGTCGCGCCGACGCTGGTGGTACACGGCCGTGAAGACCGCGTGGTGCCGCCCGAGTGCGGGCTGCTGATCGCCAACAGCATTCCCGATGCCGACCTGCACCTGTTCGGGCGCTGCGGGCACTGGGTGCAGAGCGAGCAGCCGCGCCGCTTTGCCGCGCTGGTCCGCGATTTCCTCAGCGAGTAGGCCGGTATGAGCAGAAACGTTATGGAGCGTGCGCTCTGGCAGCTGTGCGTCGAGCGTGTCGCCAAAGAGCGCTTTCGGCAGGACGCGGTCGGGTTCCTCGGGCGTTTTGCCCTGGAGGAGGCCGAGGTCCGCATGATCGTGGAGTTCGATGTTGCCGGGCTGCAGGCGGCCGGGGTCAACCCGATGCTGACCATGGGCTTCTGGCAGGAGCTTGCCCCTGACCGCAACATGAGCCTCTACAAACAGCGCCTGGGCGCTACCGACGAACACAGCGCGGGATTTTCCGCCGCGCTCAAGGGGTGAACCGATGGGCAAGATAGTAGGCGGCTTCTGGATGCCGCATGACCCGGTAATGTTCGTGGCACCCGACGCGCCGCCGTTGGCGCAACGTGAGGCGGTATGGGCTGCATACGAAGCCTGCGCCGAACGCCTGGCGGCCTTGCAGCCGACCTCGGTGATCATCGTCGGTTGCGACCATTACATTCTGTTCGGCACCCATTGCCTGCCGCGCTATGTGATCGGCACCGGCGATGTGGATGGCCCCATCGATCGCCTGCCGGGCCTGGAACGTGGCGCGGTGCGCAATCATCAAGCGTTGGCCGCGCACATTGTCGAGCACGGCGATGGGCAGGGCGTGGACTGGACCGTGGCGCGCAGTTTTACCGTCGACCATTCCTTTTCCATTCCGCACCAACTGGTGGTCAAGCCGGCCGAGGCCTTGCTCGGGCGTGAGTTGCCGAGCATCCCGGTGTACCTGGCGTGCGGCGTTGACCCGTACATCTCGCTCCAGCGGTCGGCCGACCTCGGCCGGCAACTGCGCGCGGCCGTCGAAGCGTTCGATGCCGACGAGCGTGTGGTGATTATCGGCAGTGGCGGGATCAGCCACTGGGTCGGCACCGCCGAGATGGGCCGGGTGGCTGAAGACTTCGATCGCGAGATTCTCGCCCTCGGCGTCAATGGCGACTTGCAAGCGCTGTGCGCCTACAGCGACGAAGAGATCCTGCGTCGGGCCGGCAACGGCGCGATGGAAATCCGTAACTTCGCCTGCGCCCTGGCCGCCATCGAGCGCCCGCAGGGCGAAGTGATTGCCTATGAAGCCGTACCCGCCTGGGTCACCGGGCTGGGCTTTGTGCAACTGAGTGTGAGGGCCGAGCATGAGCCGTGTATTACTTTGCCAACGTGATGAGCTGGCGCCAGGGGAGCTGAAGAAGGTTGCCCACCGCGAGGGCGACGCCATCTGCGTCTACAACCTGGGGGGCACGTTCTACGCCACCACCGACATGTGTACCCACGCCACCGCTTCGCTGGCCGAGGGCGACCTGGAAGACGACCTGATTACCTGCCCGGTCCACTGGGGCCAGTTCCATGTACCCAGCGGCAAGGCGGTGACGTTTCCCTGCGAGCGCCACTTGCGCACCTACAAGGTCATCGTCACCGACCGCGAGGTGTTCGCCGACATCGCCCTGGAGGCTGACGAGGCGCTGGCCGCCGCCAACAGCCCGGTGTGACCGGGCCGCTGTCCAACCGTATTCCTGTGAGTCTGAACCATGGATAACAACAAACACATACCGCTCAGAACCATTGAAAGCACGCCCGCCCTGGGCAACCTCGACCGTATCTGCGACATGGAGGAAGGGCGCCTGTCCGGCAAGGTCTTCTGGGACCCGGCGATCTACGAGCAGGAGCTGGAGAAAATCTTCGCGCGCTGCTGGCTGTTCGTCGCGCACGAGTCCCAGCTGCCCAAGTCCGGCGACTACCTGACCACCTCGATGGGTGAAGACGAAGTGCTGGTGGTGCGCCAGAAGGACGCCTCGATCAAGGTCTTCCTCAATGCCTGCCCGCACCGTGGCAACAAGGTGTGCTTTGCCGAGGCCGGCAACGCCCGCGGCTTTATCTGCAACTACCATGGCTGGTCGTTCGGTGCCGATGGCGGCCGGCTGATGGGCATGCACGAATCCAAATGCTACGAAGAAAGCCAGTTCGACAAGTCCAGGCACGGCCTGCGCGAGGCGCGTGTCGCCAGCTATAAAGGCCTGGTTTTCGCCACGTTTGCCAGCGATGCGCCGACCCTGGAGGAATACCTCGGGCCGATGACCTGGTACATGGACGTGATGCTCGACATGGATGAAGGCGGCAGCGAGTTTCTCGGTGGTTGCATCCGCTCCACCATTGAGTGCAACTGGAAGATCGCCGCCGAGAACTTCGTCGGTGACATCCTGCACGGCGGCTGGACCCACGATTCGGCGGCCAAGGCCATGCTCGGCGGGCCGGTGGCGAATGTCGGCGAGTTGCCCGAGTCGTACTCGGTGAACTGGAATGGCCACGGCTATGAGTTCGCCACCGACGTGGTCGGCAACGCCGCGACCCTGGGCGAGAAAGACATCAACAAATACCTGCACGTGCTGCGTCCCAAGGTGGCGGACCGCCTCGGCGAATTCCGCTCGCGGCTGATCGGGGCGATTTCCTCGTTCACCGTGTTCCCCAACTTTTCCTTTCTGCCGGGGCAAAACACCGTTCGCATCTGGCAGCCGCGCGGCCCGCACAAGATCGAGCTGTTCACCTGGGTGATCGTCAACAAAAACGCCCCGCAGGAGATCAAGGACAAGTGGCGGCGCGGCGCGATGATGACGTTCTCGCCCACCGGGGTGTTCGAGATGGACGACGGCGAGAACTGGGAGTACTGCACCAAGAGCAGCCGTGGCGTGGTCACGCGTTATCAGGACCTGTACGTCGGCCTGGGCATGCACACCCGTCTCGAAAACAGCGAGTTGCCCGGCAATGTGTTCAAGGGCCAGCTCAACGAATGTAATGCGCGGGCGTTCTATCAGCGCTGGAAGGACCTGCTGCAGGCTCCGACCTGGGCCGATGTTCCGGACCGCAACGGCACGCTGCGCTGAGGGGGGCCAGATGACACACGAACAACAGGACAGCCTCGTTTCAGTCGAGGAAACCCGCCGCGTCGAACAGTTCCTGCTGCGCGAAGCGCGCCTGCTCGACGGCGAATGCTGGGACGCGTGGCTGCACGGTCTCAGTGAAGCCATCCACTACTGGATGCCGGGCATCGAGAACCGGCGCCGCGAGGACAAATCCGGGCCCTATTGCCTGGAACACATGGCCTTCTTCGATGACGGCATGCGCGAACTCAAGCGCCGCGTGGCACGCTTCAAGCAGCCGTCGGCCTGGGCCGAGAACCCGCCGACGCGCAACGTTCACCTGATCAGCAATATCGAAGTGTATGCCGGCCCGGCGCCGGGCGAATACCTGGCCTACTCGTGCTTTATCAACGTGCGCAGCCGCGGCCTGGACGAGCATCACCAGATCGCCGGCCGGCGCGAGGATGTACTGCGCCTGGAGGCCGACGGCCTCAAGTTGCTCAAGCGCAAGATCCTGATCCCTAACGCGATGTTGCTGTGCAAGAACATCAACACCTTCCTCTGAGGGCTGGCATATGGCTTGGTTAAAAGGGCAGGTGGCATTGGTCACCGGCGGTACCGGCGGGATTGGCAGCGCCATCGTCCGTCGTTACGTGGCCGAGGGCGCGCGCGTCGCGGTCATGGGCCGCGATGCGGCGCAACTGGCCGCGTTGGCTGACACGCTTGGCGACGCGGTCATCACGATTGAGGGGGATGTGTCGCGGTATCAGGACAATCAGCGTGCGGTGGCGGCGACCCTTGAGGCGTTTGGTAGGCTTGACACCTTCGTTGGCAACGCTGCCGTGTTCGATTATTTCACGCGCCTGGACCGTATTGCCCCGGAAGAGTTCGAGGGCGCCTTCCAGAAACTCTTCGCCACCAACGTGCAGGGTTATCTGCTGGGCGCGCAAGCCTCGATCGAGGCACTGCGCGAAACCCGGGGCAGCATGATCTTTACCCTCTCCAACAGTGCCTTTTATGCCGGCGGCGGTGGCATTCTCTACGTCACCGCCAAGCATGCGTTGGTGGGCATGATTCGCCAACTGGCTTACGAGCTGGCGCCGGACATCCGCGTCAACGGCGTGGCTCCGGGGGCGACCAACACGCCGATGAAAAGCCTGGAAGGCTTGAACAGCCGCAGTGTGCCGCTGAACCAGATCCCGGGCTTCGAAGCCGGTGCGGCGCAGGCGGTGCCGTTGCAACGGATTGCCGAGCCCGAAGACCACACCGGGCACTACGTGCTGTTGGCCTCGCGGGAAAATTCCGGCCTGACTACGGCGAACATCATCCACAGCGATGGCGGCTGGGAGATCCGCAGTGCCGGTGCAGCCAAGCCGCGCAAGGCCTGAGCCAGGCCGACGCCTTGATAACTAGAATAAGAGAGATGCGTGATGACAAGAACAAGCCTGAGTGCACCGCAACAGCAACTCCTGAACCTGTTTGCCGGGCTCAACCTCCCGGTCCTCGCGGCGCCGATGTTCCTGGTGTCGGGGCCGGGCCTGGTGGCCGCCTGCTGCCAGGCCGGCATCGTCGGCAGCCTTCCGGCGCCCAATGCGCGAACGGTCGAACAATTGCAGGAATGGCTGGAGCAGATCAGCCGTGAGCGTGAGCTGGCGCAGCAACGCGGCGAGCAGTGGGCGCCATGGATGCTCAACATGATCGTACACAGCACCTACGACCGCTTCGACGCTGAGCTTGAGTTGGTGCGCCGTTATCAGCCGCCCATCGTGTCCACAGCCCTGGGTAGCCCCAAGCGCGTCCTTGAAACCGTACACGCTTATGGCGGCGTGGTGATCGCCGACGTGATCAGCCCGGCACTGGCGCGCAAGGCGGTGGCCGCTGGCGTCGATGGCCTGGTCCTGGTGTGCAACGGGGCGGGCGGGCATACCGGCAGCTACAACCCGTTCGCCTTCGTCGCCGAAGTGCGCCAGTTCTGGGACGGCCCTCTGGGCTTGGCCGGGGCGATTTCCAACGGCCGCGACATCCATGCGGCGCAGGTATTGGGCTGCGATTTCTCGCTGGTCGGAACCCGCCTGATTGCCGCCCATGAAAGCCTGGTGGAAGCCGCCTACCGCGACATGCTGGTGGCCTGCTCGCTGGATGACGTGACCACCACCAAGGCGGTCAGCGGCGTGCTTGCCAACTGGATGCGGCCGTCGCTGGAAAAGGCCGGTATCGACCCCAGCGCCGAAAACCGCGCCAGCATCGACTTTTCCGGTGACATCTCCACTGCCAACAAGGCCTGGAAACATGTGTGGTCGGCCGGCCAAGGCGTAGGCCAGATCACCGGCACCTACAGCGTGGCGCAACTGGTGGACGAGTTGCACCAGGGTTATCGCGAAAGCCGCGCACGTCAGTTGTGAGCCATCCAGAACCGTTCAGGAGCAACCCCATGCACCACGAAAACCTTCAGGCCGCCGCCGCTGCGCTGGCCCTGGCGCGGTCGAGCCGCAGCCCTTGCCCACGCATTTCCGAGCGTTTCGACATCCAGTCGTTGCACGACGCCTACGCCGTGCAAGAGATCAACACCCAGGCCGCCCTGGCTGCCGGTCGGCGCCTGAGCGGGCGCAAGATCGGCCTGACGTCCCTGGCGGTACAGCAGCAGTTGGGCGTCGATCAGCCCGATTTCGGCATGCTGTTTGCCGACATGGAATACCGCGATGGCGAGACCATCGACAGCACCCGGCTGATCCAGCCCAAGGTCGAAGGCGAAATCGCCTTCGTCCTGGGGCGCGATCTCCCTCACCCCGATACGACCCTGGGCGAATTGCTGCGCGCCGTCGACCATGTGCTGCCGGCCCTGGAAATCGTCGACTCGGCGATCGAGGACTGGAAGATCACCCTGGTCGATACCGTGGCCGACAACGCCTCATCGGGCCTCTACGTGCTGGGCAAGACCCCCGTCAGCCTGCGCGGCCTGGACCTGGCGCTCGAAGGCATGCTGCTGGAGAAGAACGCGGCCCAGGCAGCCATCGGCGTGGGGGCCGCGTGCATGGGCAACCCGCTGGACGCTGCGCTGTGGCTGGCGCGCACCATGGCCCTGACCGGGCGCCCGTTGCAGGCGGGCGACGTGCTGTTGTCGGGCGCGCTCGGGCCCATGGTGCCGGTGGTGGCGGGCGACAGCCTGCGCTTGCGCCTCACCCGCCTGGGTGAAGTGAGCTGTCGTTTCGGCTGAGGCCAGCAGGCAACAACCCTGCTACCGGGCTGACGACCCGGTGGCGATTACAACAATAAAACGAGTGAGCAGCGGGCTGATGGCCTGCCGTATTCACGAGGGCGTGCAATGTACGATTTTTTCAATGATCCGACCCAATTGGCCCCTGCCAAGGTGCTGTATGAGGCACGTGCCGACGGCAGCTTCGTGCTGAGTTCACCCGAGCCCCTGCAGCCCTATGCGCGCTGTGTCGGGCAGTGGCTCGAACACTGGGCCGTGCAGACACCGCAGCGTGCCTACCTGGCCGAGCGGCGCGGCGCCGGCTGGTTCAGCCTGAACTATGCCCAGGTGCGCCAGCGCGTGGGGGCATTGGCCCAGGGCTTGCTTGAGCTGGACTTGCCGGCCGGGCGCCCGCTGCTGATGCTCTCGGAAAACGATCTGGACCAGGCGCTATTGACCTTGGCGGCGCTGCACGTGGGCATCCCGGTGTCGACGATTTCCGTGGCGTACTCGCGCAACACCGGCAGCGGGTGCAGCAAACTCAAGGCGATTGTCGAAGTGCTCAAGCCGGCGCTGATTTTCGTCAACGACGGCGATGCCTATTGCCGTGCCATCGAGTTGGTCAACCCGGATTGCCCGGTGGTGGCGGCGCGCAACGCCCAGGAAATTCGCGGGGCGCTGGCCTTGCCGCTGTTGTACAAGGCCGAAAGCCCAGCGGTGATGCAAGCGTTTGCACGGCTCGACGGCGACACCCCGGCGCGCTACCTGATGACCTCCGGTTCGACCGGTGCGCCCAAGGCGGTGGTCAATACCCACGGCATGCTCTGTGCCAACCAGCAGGCGATTGCCCAGTGCTGGCGCTTTCTTGAGCACGAAGAACTGGTGGTGCTCGACTGGTTGCCCTGGAGCCATGTGTTCGGCGCCAACCACAACTTCAACCTGGTACTGCGCAACGGCGGTACCTTGTACATCGATGACGGCCTGCCGTTACCGGGGCAAATCGACCGCACCGTGGAAAACCTCAAGTCGGTGCGACCCACCCTGTACTTCAACGTGCCGCGCGGCTACGAGGTCTTGCTGCCGTACCTCGAGCGCGACGAGGTACTGGCGCGCGCCTTGTTCGGGCGCCTGCGCATGCTGTTCTACGCCGCTGCCGCGCTGCCCCAGAGCAGTTGGGGGCGGCTGGCGGCGTGTGCCACCAAGGTCCGCGACACCCCGCTGTTCTTTGCCACCGAGTGGGGCTCGACCGAGACGTCGCCGGTGGTCACCAACGTGCATTTCGCCGCCGACAAGGCCGGCATCATCGGCCTGCCGGTGCCGGGCACGCAGCTCAAGTTCGTGCCCTGCGGCGACAAGCTGGAGATGCGCGTGCGCGGGCCGTCGGTGTTCCCGCGCTACCTGAAGGACCCGGTCAGCAGCCTGGCCGCGTTCGATGAGGAGGGCTTCTACCGCATTGGCGACGCGGGGCGCTTGGTCGACCCGCAGCGGCCGGAGTTGGGGGTGCAGTTCGACGGTCGGGTGACTGAAGACTTCAAACTCAGCAGCGGCACCTGGGTATCGGTGGGCACCCTGCGTCCACGCCTGGTCAGTGCCTTGGCGCCTTACGTCAGCGATTGCGTGATCTGTGGGCATGATCGCGACGTGATCGGTGCGCTGATCTACCCGAGCCCGGCCCTGCGCGATCTGCTCGGTGCCGCCGGGCAACAGATGAGCGGCGCACAACTGGCGATGCAATCCGAGGTGCGCCTGGCCTTGTGTTCGGGGCTGCTGGCGCTGGCCAAGGAATTCCCGGCGTCGTCCCAGCATGCCATGCGCCTGGTGATTCTCGATTCGCCGCCCAGTCTCAACGACGGCGAAATCACCGACAAAGGCTACATCAACCAGCGCATGGCGCTGAGCCTGCGCGCCGAGGCCGTGACGCGGCTGTACGCCGACAGCCTCGAGCCCAGCGTGATCCTCCTCGCTGAAGTCTACGGAGAATCCGTATGAACCCTGTAAAACTCAAAGTCGCCATCATCGGTTCCGGCAACATCGGCACCGACCTGATGATCAAGATCCTGCGCAACGCCAAACATCTGGAAATGGCGGTCATGGTCGGCATCGACCCGGCCTCCGACGGCCTCGCCCGCGCCCAGCGCATGGGCGTGGCCACCACCCACGAAGGCGTCGAAGGCCTGACCCGCATGGACGTGTTCCAGCACATCGACTTCGTCTTCGATGCCACCTCGGCCGGCGCGCATGTGCAGAACGATGCGTTCCTGCGCGCGATCAAGCCCGGCATCCGCTTGATCGACCTGACGCCAGCAGCCATCGGCCCGTACTGCGTACCGGTGGTGAACCTGGAGCAGAACCTCGATCAGCTCAACGTCAACATGGTCACCTGCGGCGGCCAAGCGACCATTCCGATGGTCGCCGCGGTGTCGCGCGTGGCCAAGGTGCATTACGCCGAGATCGTCGCCTCGATCGCGAGTAAATCCGCCGGGCCCGGCACCCGCGCCAACATCGACGAATTCACCGAAACCACGTCCAAGGCCATCGAAGTGATCGGCGGCGCGGCCAAGGGCAAGGCGATCATCGTGATGAACCCGGCCGAGCCGCCGTTGATCATGCGCGACACGGTGTTCGTGCTGTCCGAAGCGGCGGACCAGGCGCTGGTCGAAGCCTCCATCGTCGAAATGGCGGCCGCCGTGCAGGCTTATGTGCCGGGCTATCGCCTCAAGCAAAACGTGCAGTTCGACGTGATCCCGGCAGATGCGCCGCTGAACATTCCTGGCCTGGGCAAATTCTCCGGCCTGAAAACCTCGGTGTTCCTCGAAGTCGAAGGCGCCGCCCATTACCTGCCGGCCTACGCTGGCAACCTCGACATCATGACCTCCGCAGCCTTGGCTACCGCCGAGCGCATGGCGCAGTCGATGCAACAGGCCTGAGGAGAGCGACATGAACGCTAAGAAAATCTACATCTCCGACGTAACCCTGCGCGACGGCAGCCACGCCGTGCGTCATCAGTATTCGCTGCAGAACGTGCAGGACATCGCCCGAGCCCTGGACAAAGCGAAAGTCGACTCGATCGAAGTCGCCCACGGCGACGGCCTGCAAGGCTCGAGCTTCAACTATGGCTTCGCGGCGCACACCGACCTGGAATGGATCGAAGCCGCCGCCGATGTGATCAGCCACGCCAAGATCACCACGCTGTTGCTGCCCGGCATCGGCACCGTGCATGACCTCAAGGCGGCCTACAACGCCGGTGCCCGTGTGGTACGGATCGCCACCCATTGCACCGAGGCCGACGTCTCCAGACAGCACATCGAATACGCCCGCGAACTGGGCATGGACACCGTCGGCTTCCTGATGATGAGCCACATGATCCCGGCCGAGCAGCTCGCCGCCCAGGCCAAGCTGATGGAAAGCTACGGCGCGACCTGCGTGTACATGGCCGACTCCGGCGGCGCGATGAACATGCAGGACATCCGCGATCGCTTCCGTGCGTTCAAGGCCGTGCTCAAGCCGGAAACCGAAACCGGCATGCACGCCCACCACAACCTCTCGCTCGGCGTGGCCAACTCGATCACTGCGGTCGAGGAAGGCTGCGACCGCATCGACGCCAGCCTCGCCGGCATGGGCGCCGGGGCCGGCAACGCGCCGCTGGAAGTGTTCATCGCCGCCGCCGAACGCCTGGGCTGGAACCACGGCACCGACCTCTACACCTTGATGGACGCGGCGGATGACATCGTGCGGCCGTTGCAGGACCGGCCGGTGCGGGTCGACCGCGAGTCCCTGGCGCTGGGGTATGCCGGGGTCTATTCGAGCTTCCTGCGCCATGCCGAAATCGCTGCAGCCAAGTACGGTTTGAAGACCGTGGACATCCTCGTCGAGCTGGGCAAACGCCGGATGGTCGGCGGCCAGGAAGACATGATTGTCGACGTCGCGCTGGACCTGTTGGCCGCTGGCAAGCACACACACTGAGGAGGCGCGCATGAGCTATCAACTGCAGATTCTTCCGGTCGGCCTGAGTTGTCCGCTACTGCCTGAACAAACCGTGCTGGACGCGGCGCTGGCCGACGGCCTGATGCTCAAGCACAGCTGTCGCACCGGCACGTGCGGCAGTTGCAAGGGCCAGGTGCTCAGCGGTGAAGTGGAGCACGGCGACAGCCCGCTGGAGGTGCTCAGCGCGGCCGAGCGGGCGCGGGGGTTGGCGTTGTTTTGCTGCGCCACGGCGCGCTCCGACCTGGTGATCGAGGCGCCGGAAGTGACGGCGTTGCGCGGTATCGGCATCCAGCAGATGGGCGTGCGTGTGGCCAGCCTCGACAAGGTCAGCAGTGACGTTGCAGTGCTGCGGCTGACACTCGCCCCGGGCGCCGGGTTTACTTATTTTCCGGGCCAGTACGTGCAGGTGTTGCTCAAGGATGGCAGCCGGCGCAGCTATTCGATGGCCACCCACGCCCCACGGGACAACCAGTTGGAGCTGCACATCCGGCACATGCCCGGCGGGGTGTTCAGCGGGCATGTGTTCAACGCCTTGCAACCCAAGGCCATCCTGCGCATGGAAGGTCCGTTCGGCTCGTTTTACCTGCGCGACAGCGAGCGGCCGATGATCTTCCTGGCCAGCGGCACCGGTTTTGCGCCGATCCAGGCCTTGCTCGAACAGTTGCGCGAACAGGGGCACAACCGGCGTCCGGTTTACCTGTACTGGGGCGGCCGGCGCCGTGAGGATCTGTATCGGCATGAACAGTTGCTGGCCTGGGAGGCGCAGTTGCCGTGGCTGCGCTACACCCCGGTGCTGTCCGATCCTACCCCGGCCTGTGATTGGCAGGGCGCGACCGGCTTCGTCCACCGCCAGGTGCTGAGCGACTTCCAGAGCCTCAAGGGGTTTGAAGTGTATGCCTGTGGCGCGCCGATCGTGGTTGATTCAGCGCGGCGCGACTACGTCGAGTTGCGGCAACTGGAGGCGGCCGACTTCTATGCCGACGCCTTCGTCTAGAGCCTGACCGTGCGCGTTTTTAGCGTGCGTGCCCCCAGGCCAGGTGAATCAGGCGGCTCCCCGAGGCCGCCGGTTTGCTTGCCTGTCCAACAACAAGAATCCTGAGAGGCTTGCGTGCTGAATCTTAGAAAATGGCGCATCACCACGCGTATTGGCGCGTTGGTGGTTGGCCTGGGCGTGTTGATCATTTGCCTCGCCATCTGGCTGGGTCTGTTGCTGCAACGCTCGTTGCTCGAAGAAAAAATGGCGGGCGTCGACACCGCGCTGAACACCGCCAATTCGATCCTTGCGTACTACGCCGGGCAAGTGGAAAACGGCCACATGAGCCTGGCGTTGGCCCAGCGCCAGGCCGCCGAGGTGGTCGGAACCCTGCGCTACCTGGGCGATAACTATTTGCTGATCCTCGACCTGGACTATCGGATGATCATGCACCCGACGGCGCCGGCGTTGGTGGGCAAGGCGCTGGGCGACTTCAAGGACCAGAACGGCAAGCCGTTTTCCCGCCAGTTCGTGGAAGGCGCGCGCGAGCAGGGGCGGGTGTTGGTGGATTACTACTTTCCCCGTGCCAATGGCGCGCCGGCCGAATACAAACTGTCTGAGGCGCGCCTGTTCAAGCCCTGGGGCTGGGTGGTGGCGAGCGGCATCTACCCCAGCGATGTGCAACGGGTCGTCAACCGCGTGTTGGTGGCGCCGGCATGGATCAGCGCCGTGGTGCTGCTCGGGTTGATGCTGTTTGCCTGGATGATCATCCGCAGCATTACCCGGCCGCTGCGTGAGACGGTCGAGGTGCTGGGGGCAGCGGTCAGCGGGCAAACCGACCTGACGATACGGCTGCCCGCCGTTGGCAATGACGAACTCACGCAACTGTCACGCAGTGTCAACTGCTTGATCCATGCCGCCCATGAAGTCAGTCGAGGCACGGCAGTGGCCAGCGGGCAGGTGTTGCGCCTGAGTGACGACCTCGGCGAGGTCACAGCGGCTACCCAGACCAGCCTCGATCACCAACTGTTGGAAACCGACAGCCTGGTCACCGCCATGAATGAAATGGTCGCCACCGTGCAGGATGTCGCACGCAACGCCGCCGTGGCGGCAGATGCCACGCGGCTGGCCGAAGGGCAGGCCAGCGATGGGCAGCACATCGTTCAGTCGACCATCGACGCTATCCAGCAATTGGTCGAAGCGCTGTTCGGCACCCATGCACTGGTCAAGCAACTGGAGGCTGACTCCAGCCGAGTCGGCAGTGTGCTGGATGTGATCAGCGCGATTGCCGAGCAGACCAACCTGCTGGCGCTCAATGCGGCAATCGAAGCCGCGCGGGCGGGCGAGTATGGGCGGGGGTTTGCGGTGGTCGCCGATGAGGTGCGGACCTTGGCTCAGCGCACGCAGGCCTCCACGGTGGAGATCAAGCAGATCATCGAGCAGGTGCAGTCAGGTGCCCGTGGGGCGCTGGAGCGCATCGTCGCAAACGTCGAAACGGCACGTGTGCCGGTCGAGATCTCGGCGCGGGCGGGCGACGCCTTGAAGCGGATCACCCAGTCGGCCGCGACCGTCAGCGACATGACCTTGCAGATCGCCAGTGCGGCCGAGCAGCAGGCGGTGACGGCGGATGAAATCAGCCGCACCCTGGCGCGCATCCATACGCTGGTGACGGTCAGCGGCGCGTCCAGCGTCAGCACGCGTGATTCCAGCGACGCGTTGCGGCAGTTGGCACGGGTGCTGGAAGGGCAGGTCGAGCAGCTCAGGCTCTGAAGGCGGCTGGTTGCTGCGGATCGCGCATGACCGCGTTTATCTAAGCCCGCTTGTGCCTGTTGACCGAGGTTCGTCAGGCGTTGCGGGGGGGCTCCATGGTCAAAGTCGAGTTGGGCCGGCGTATATGCATGACGGCAGTATCGCCACCCTCGAGCCGGGATTTCCCGGCTGGACCGATCTCCCTCGTTGAGGCTGCCCCGCGCCGAACGCCCCGCTAGCGCTGATTGAGCATGGCCAGCATGCGTGGCGCGATAAAGCGATGGAACGGCGCCACCGGCAGCATATACAGGCGGCCCAGCCAGTTGTGCGGCCGGACCACGGTGGAGAGCA
The DNA here is from genome assembly GCF_023651955.1 of Pseudomonas sp. Y39-6. Classification (NCBI taxonomy): domain Bacteria; kingdom Pseudomonadati; phylum Pseudomonadota; class Gammaproteobacteria; order Pseudomonadales; family Pseudomonadaceae; genus Pseudomonas; species Pseudomonas sp. Y39-6. Next base: position 3,205,712 of record NZ_CP069594.1, read on the forward strand.
CCACCCGGCGCGCCCCTTGCGCGTCGAGTGGCATAAGGTTGATGGCCAGGTACACATCCAGGTGCCGGTCCTGGTCGACCAGCAGCACTTCGTCGGGGGTTTGCGACACCAGCGTGAAAATCCCCACTCGGTCGCCGGGCCGATAGTCGGCGTCCGCACGCTCAAGGTCGATGCGTGTCAGCCTGCCGAGGTCTTTGAGGCCAAACACCTGCACCAGTCGATTGCGCAGCGCCATCAATCGGTCGATCCAGACCGGTGTCCGGGCCATCAGCCGCAGCCCATGCCGCAACGCGCTGCGCTCGCGGTCATCGGCGAAGGTGCTCTGACAATCGATGAAACTGGCACCCGTGGCATGGCGGGCAATACTTGAGTCGAGCGGAAGAGCGCAGTGGCTGACGCTGGCGTTCATAAGGGGTGTCCGAAGGCCATGTAGGGTGGGTAGGGCGTTGTCATTTTGGGTTCCACGAGGTGCCGGGTTCGCACGAGCGCAGGATCAAGTGGGCCAGAAAGTGCAGGGCATCCTCAAGCTTTTTAATTGCTCAGTGCCGCGCACCAATGAAAAACCCAGGGGATCAGGCGCTTTGTCGGCCCACTGAACGCAAAAAAGGCGCCCGAAGGCGCCAAGGGGTTCACCCTGACCGAGGGAGCCGGGTGAAGCCGTTCACAGCAATGGTCGCGGTGGTAAGGCGCGACGGGAACGGAAGCGGGGCGCGCCGAGTGAAGGTGCGCAGGGGTTCATTTGGGGTGACACACGACGGCCTAGGCCGTCGCGGGCGTGCGTTGCGGCTGCCAGGTTTCGCTGGCGGTCTGGTCCATGGCTTCCTGGATCGCCCGCTTGCGGTTGGCTTCGGCCTTGCGGCTGAAATACCAGACCATGAACGTCATCAGCGACACCGCCATCAGGATCAGGCTGGCCACGGCGTTGATCTCCGGCTTGACCCCCAGGCGCACGGCAGAGAACACCTCCATCGGCAGGGTGGTGGAGCCAGGCCCGGAGACGAAACTGGCGAGCACCAAGTCATCCAGGGACAAGGCGAACGACATCATGCCGCCCGCTGCCAACGACGGCGCGATCATCGGGATGGTGATCAGGAAAAACACCTTGAGTGGCCGCGCGCCGAGGTCCATGGCGGCTTCTTCGATGGACAGGTCCAGCTCGCGCAGGCGTGCCGAGACGACCACCGCGACATACGCGGCGCAGAACGTGGTGTGGGCGATCCAGATCGTCACCAGGCCGCGTTCCATGGGCCAGCCGATCATCTGCGCCATCGCCACGAACAGCAGCAGCAGCGACAGCCCGGTGATCACTTCCGGCATCACCAGGGGCGCGGTCACCAGGCCACCGAACAGGGTCCGGCCCTTGAAGCGGGTGACCCGGGTCAGCACGAACGCGGCCAGGGTGCCCAGGGCCACGGCGGCGACGGCGGTGTAGCAGGCAATCTCCAGGGAACGGGCCACCGAACCCATCAGTTGGGTGTTGTCCAACAGCCCCAGGTACCACTTGAGCGACCAGCCGCCCCAGACCGTCACCAGCTTGGAGGCGTTGAACGAATAGATCACCAGAATCAGCATCGGCAGGTAGATGAACAACAAGCCGAGTACCAGCATCAGGGTCGAAAAACTGAAACGCTTCATGCCCGTGCCTCCATTTCTTTGGCCTGGCTGCGGTTGAACAGCACGATGGGAATAATCAGGATCGCCAGCATCACCACCGCCAGGGCGGAGGCCACCGGCCAGTCGCGGTTGTTGAAGAACTCCTGCCACAGCACGCGGCCGATCATCAGGGTCTCCGGGCCGCCCAGCAGTTCCGGGATCACGAACTCGCCGACCACCGGAATGAACACCAGCATGCAGCCGGCGACGATGCCGTTCTTGGCCAGCGGCACGGTGATTTTCCAGAAGTTGTTGAAGTTGCTCGAACCCAGGTCCGAGGCGGCTTCCAGCAGGCTCTGGTCGTGCTTGACCAGGTTGGCGTAGAGCGGCAGCACCATGAACGGCAGGTAGGCGTAGACCACGCCGATGTAGACCGCCGTGTTGGTGTTGAGGATTTCAATCGGGCTCGATATCAGGCCGCACCCCATCAGGAACGCATTGAGCAGGCCGTTATTGCTGAGGATGCCCATCCAGGCATAGACGCGGATCAGGATCGCGGTCCAGGTCGGCATCATGATCAGCAGCAGTAATACGTTTTGCATTTCCTTGCGGGTCTTGGAAATCCCATAGGCCATGGGAAAACCGATCAGCAGGCACATCAGCGTGCTGAGCAGGGCGATCTTCAGCGAGCCCAGGTAGGCCGAGATGTACAACTCGTCGGCACCCAGCAGGCTGTAGTTACCCAGGTTCAGCAGCACCTGGAGTTTCTGGTCGACGAAGCCGTAGATCTGCGAATACGGCGGAATCGAGACGGTCGCTTCGGAGAAGCTGATCTTCATCACCAGGAAAAACGGCAGCATGAAAAACAGGAACAGCCAGAGGAAGGGAATGCCGATCACCAGCTTGCGACCGCTGGGCAGCACACGGATCAGCGCTTGATGGAAAGTGCTCATGGTCGATGTACTCATGCCCGCAGTACCACGCCGCTGTCGTCTTCCCACCACACGTACACAGTGTCGCCCCAGGACGGTCGGGAGCCACGGCGTTCGGCGTTGGCCATGAACGACTGGACGATCTTGCCGCTGGGCAGCTCGACGTAAAACACCGAGTGCCCGCCGAGGTAGGCGATGTCGTGGACCTTGCCGCTGGACCAGTTGTGCGCGCAGGTCGGCATTTGGGTGGTGACCAACAGCTTTTCCGGGCGGATGGCGTAGGTCACCGACTTGTCTTCCACCGAGGTGGCGATACCGTAGCCGACGTAGATGTTGCGGTCCAGGTCCGCGCACTTGAGCACCGCGTGGCCTTCGGCGTCGTCGACCACCTGGGTGTCGAAGATGTTGACGTTGCCGACGAACTCGCAGACCAGGCGGCTCACCGGCGCTTCGTAAACGTCCACCGGGCTGCCGATCTGGGCGATCCAGCCCAAGTGCATGATGGCGATGCGCTGGGCCATGGTCATGGCTTCTTCCTGGTCGTGGGTCACCATCACGCAGGTCACGCCGACGCGTTCGATGATCTCCACCAGTTCCAGTTGCATCTGCGAGCGCAGCTTTTTATCCAGGGCGCCCATGGGTTCGTCGAGCAGCAGCAATTTCGGGCGTTTGGCCAGGGAGCGGGCGAGGGCCACGCGCTGGCGCTGGCCGCCGGAGAGCTGGTGGGGTTTGCGCCGGGCGTATTGGGTCATGTGGACCAGCTTGAGCATTTCCTCGACCCGCGCCTCGATCTCGCCGGCTGGCAGGCGGTCCTGCTTGAGGCCGAAGGCGATGTTCTGGGCCACGGTCATGTGCGGGAACAGGGCATAGGACTGGAACATCATGTTGATCGGCCGCTCATAGGGCGGCATCTCGGTGATGTCCACGCCATCCAGCAGGATGCGGCCTTCGGTGGGCCGTTCGAAACCGGCGAGCATGCGCAGCAGGGTGGATTTGCCCGAACCCGAACCGCCGAGCAGGGCGAAGATCTCGCCCTGGTGGATCTCCAGGGACACATCGTCCACGGCCACGGTTTCGTCGAACTTCTTGGTCACGCGGTCGATCTTCACCAGCACCTTTTGCGGTTGCTGATGACCTTCCAGTGCCTTGCGATAAATGCTGGAGGCGTTTGCCATGTGAAACTCCCAACAGGTCGTCGGGCCAATGCGGCCTGACGTAATAAGGTTGATTGCAAACCTGCACCCTCAGTGCAATGCAGGTTTATTCGGCACCGCCGTCCTGGCTGCCTGGCCTTGCTTGTTGTTGTTCGGGTATTGCCGTTCACGCCGCACGGCAGGCGCACACAGGTGCGCGCGCCGCGTGGGCAGGGCGTGTCAATCGGTAAAGCGAGTGCTGGCGGCCCGGTGCGGGCCGCCTGGTGTCAAAGGCGCTGACGCTGCGCGGCACGTTGCCGGCAGGCATCGCCAAAGGCCTGGAAAATACTCAGGTAGGCCGGGTTCGACAGGACCTGCCATTCCGGGTGCCACTGCACGCCAAAGGCAAACGCCTGGCTGTGCTCCACGGAAACGGCTTCGATCAGGCCATCCGGGGCCAGGGCCTCGACCCGCAGGCCGTCACCCAGGCGGTCGATGCCCTGACTGTGGATCGAGTTGACCTGGATCTCGCCGGCCAGGCCCATGGCCTCGAACATGCCGCCGGGCTGGATCGCCACCGGGTGTGCCGGGGCGTACTGGACGTCGAGGCGCGGGTCGTCGGCTTCGCGGTGGTCCATAAAGCCCGGCAGTTCATGCACCTTCTGGTGCAGGCTGCCGCCAAAGGCCACGTTCATTTCCTGGAAGCCGCGGCAGATGCCGAGGACTGGCACGCCGGCCGCCACCGCAGCCCGCAACAGGGGCAGGGTGGTGGCGTCGCGTTGCGGGTCATGGGCGGTGCCCGGCGCGCTGGGAGCGCCTTGATAGTGGAAGGGTTCGACATTGGACGGCGAGCCGGTGAACAGCAGGCCGTCAACGTAGTGCAGCAGGTCCTTGATCTCGCAGAGGTCCGCCAGGGAAGGAATGATCACCGGCAGCCCGAGGGCCGCGACGCTGACAGCACGCAAATACTTGTCGCCGCTGACATGGTAGGGGTGCAAGCCAATCTCTTTGACGCACGCTGTAACACCGATCAATGGCTTGAGTGCCATTTTTATCACCTCGAAATTCACGCTGGAACGAGTTTTTCCAGAGCTTATCTCCGTTGATTTTAATTAACAACTTCAATGTAAAAAATTCTAAACGCTTGCGAGTGTGTTTGTGTTGATTGGTTGGGTTGGCGCCCAATTTTGGTGCTATGGCTACCAATATAATTAACGAGCGGTGCCCGTTCTCGCTATTGACTTCACTTTGGCTTTCGGATTGACTGCTGCCACGAAACAGCTTTGAACATAATAATTAACACATAGGTGCATCATGTCGGTCCCACTGCGTACCGTTCAGCTCAACGAAGCCAACGCCTTTCTGAAAAAACACCCGGAGGTCCTGTACGTCGATCTGCTGATTGCAGACATGAATGGCGTGGTGCGCGGCAAGCGTATCGAACGCACCGCCTTGCATAAGGTGTATGAAAAAGGCATCAACCTCCCCGCGTCGTTGTTTGCCCTGGACATCAATGGCTCCACTGTGGAAAGCACTGGCCTGGGCCTGGATATCGGCGACTCCGACCGCATCTGCTACCCGATCCCCGACACCCTGAGCATCGAGCCCTGGCAGAAGCGTCCCACCGCGCAGCTGTTGATGACCATGCATGAACTCGAGGGCCAGCCGTTCTTCGCCGACCCACGGGAAGTGCTGCGCCAGGTGGTGAGCAAGTTCGACGAACTGGGCCTGACCATTTGCGCCGCGTTCGAGCTGGAGTTCTACCTGATCGACCAGGACAACGTGAACGGCCGTCCGCAAGCGCCGCGCTCGCCAATCTCCGGCAAGCGCCCGCATTCGACCCAGGTCTACCTGATCGATGACCTCGACGAATACGTCGATTGCCTGCAGGACATCCTCGAAGGCGCGAAAGAGCAGGGCATCCCTGCCGACGCCATCGTCAAGGAAAGCGCCCCGGCGCAGTTCGAGGTCAACCTGCACCACGTCAGCGACCCGATCAAAGCCTGCGACTACGCGGTACTGCTCAAGCGCCTGGTGAAAAACATCGCCTACGACCACGAGATGGACACCACCTTTATGGCCAAGCCCTACCCGGGCCAGGCCGGTAATGGCTTGCATGTACACATCTCGATCCTCGACAAGCAGGGCAACAACATCTTCGCCAGCGAAGACCCCGAGACCAACGACGCCCTGCGTCACGCCATCGGCGGTGTGCTGGAAACCCTGCCGGCGCAGATGGCGTTCCTCTGCCCGAACGTCAACTCCTACCGCCGCTTCGGTGCGCAGTTCTATGTGCCGAACTCGCCGAGCTGGGGCATCGACAACCGCACCGTGGCCGTGCGCGTGCCGACCGGCGCGGCGGATGCCGTGCGTATCGAGCACCGGGTGGCCGGCGCCGACGCCAACCCTTATCTGCTGATGGCCTCGGTATTGGCCGGTATCCACCACGGCCTGACCAACAAGATCGAGCCGGGGGCGCCGGTCGAAGGCAACTCCTACGAGCAGAACGAGCAGAGCCTGCCCAACAACCTGCGCGACGCCCTGCGCGAGCTGGACGACAGCGAGGTCATGGCCCGGTACATCGACCCGCTGTACATCGACGTGTTTGTCGCGTGCAAGGAAAGCGAACTGGCCGAGTTCGAAAACTCGATCTCCGACCTTGAGTACAACTGGTACCTGCACACGGTCTGACGGCCCTCCCACTTTTTGCGTTGAGCACACCCTATGACCAAGCATCGCAACGACTGGGAGCAGTACTTTCAGTCCCTGAACCTTGAAGGCCGGGCCTTTATCGACGGCGAATACCGTTGGGCCGCCAGCGGCGAGACCTTTGACAGCATCAGCCCGGTGGACGGGCGTTTTCTGGCCACGGTCGCCAGCACCGATGAGGCCGACGCCGACGCCGCGGTAATCGCTGCACGCCAGGCGTTCGAATCCGGGATCTGGCGCTTGCAGGCCCCGGCGGCGCGCAAGCGCGTGCTGATCCGTTTCGCCGATCTGATCCTCGAACACCAGGAAGAACTGGCGCTCCTGGAAACTCTCGACATGGGCAAGCCGATCGGCGACTCCATGGCCATCGACGTACCGGCCACCGCCAACGCGATCCGCTGGAGCGCCGAGGCCATCGACAAGCTCTACGACGAAGTGGCGCCCACGCCCCACGACCAGTTGGGCCTGATCACCCGCGAACCCTGCGGCGTGGTCGCGGCCATCGTGCCGTGGAACTTCCCGATGATCATGGCCAGTTGGAAGTTCGCGCCGGCCCTGGCGGCGGGTAACTCATTCATCCTCAAACCTTCGGAAAAGTCGCCGCTGACCGCCACTCGCCTGGCCCAGCTGGCCCTCGAAGCCGGCATTCCCCCAGGCGTGTTCAACGTGCTGCCGGGCTACGGTCACACCGTCGGCAAGGCGCTGGCCCTGCATAGGGATGTGGATGTGCTGGCCTTTACCGGCTCCACCGCGGTGGCCAAGCAACTGCTGGTGTATTCCGGCCAGAGCAATATGAAACGGGTGTGGCTGGAAGCCGGTGGCAAGAGCCCCAATGTGGTGTTCGCCGATGCCCCGGACTTGCGCGCTGCCGCCGCCGCTGCGGCTGCAGCGATTGCCTTCAACCAGGGCGAAGTCTGCGTGGCCGGTTCGCGCCTGCTGGTGCAGCGGTCGATCCGCGAGCCCTTCATTGCGCTGCTGGTGGAGGCGTTCCAGGCCTGGAAGCCGGGGCATCCACTGGACCCGGCGACCAAGGTCGGTGCAGTGGTCGATCAGCGGCAACTGGACAACGTGTTGCGCTACATCGAGATCGGCAAGGAGCAGGGCGCCCAACTCTTGGTTGGCGGCCAGCGCACCCTGCAAGACACCGGTGGCCAGTACGTGGAACCGACGGTTTTCGACGGCGTGACCAATGCCATGACCATCGCCCGCGAAGAAATCTTCGGCCCGGTGTTGTCGCTGATCAGCTTCGACACCGAAGAAGAAGCGCTGTCGATCGCCAACGACAGCATCTTCGGCCTGGCCGCCGCAGTGTGGACCGCCGACCTCAGCCGCGCCCACCGCTTTGCCCGGGGCCTGCGTGCCGGCAGCGTGTGGGTCAACCAGTACGACGGCGGCGACATGACCGCGCCGTTCGGCGGCTTTAAACAGTCGGGCAATGGCCGCGACAAGTCGCTGCACGCCTTTGACAAGTACACCGAGCTCAAAGCCACCTGGATCAAGCTCTAAGCCCAAATAACAACGGCGATTGCCGGCGCGTGCCGGCCAGTCGCCAGGGAGTCCTAACCATGCAACCCCATGTAAACAGCTATTACGCCGCGACCCGCAACCACACCGGCGACTTCCCTGTGCTTGAAGAGTTGGTCGAGTGTGATGTCTGTGTCATCGGCGCTGGCTACACCGGCCTGTCGTCGGCGCTGTTCCTGGCGGAAGCCGGCTACAGCGTCACCGTGCTCGAAGCGGCCAAGGTCGGCTTTGGCGCCAGCGGGCGCAACGGCGGGCAACTGGTCAATTCCTACAGCCGTGACGTGGATGTCATCGAGCAGCGCTACGGCGAAAAGAGCGCCGAAATCCTCGGCAGCATGATGTTCGAAGGCGCCGAGATCATTCGCCAGCGCATCCAGCACTACGACATCCAGTGCGACTACCGCCCGGGCGGGATCTTCGCCGCGTTGAACAAAAAACAGCTCAAAGGCCTGGTCGAACAGAAAAGCAGTTGGGAGCGCTATGGCAACCGCAACCTGCAACTGCTCGACGCCAAAGACATGGCAAACGAAGTGGGCTGTGAAAATTACATCGGCGGCCTGCTGGACAAGCAGGGCGGCCACGTCCATCCGCTGAACCTGGCCCTGGGCGAAGCCAGCGCGATTATCGGCCTGGGCGGCAAGATCTTCGAACAATCGGCGGCCGAGGAAATCACCTACGGCGAACCCAACGTGGTACGCACGGCCAAGGGTGTGGTTCGCGCCAAGTACCTGCTGATCGCCGGCAATGCCTACCTGCCGCAGAATCTCGACCCACGGGTGACGCGCAAAAGCATGCCCTGCGGCTCGCAGATCGTGGTCACCGAGCCGCTGTCGGAGGAAGTGGCACGCAGCCTGATTACCCACAATTACTGCGTCGAAGACTGCAACTACCTGCTCGACTATTACCGTCTGACCGCTGACAACCGTCTGCTGTACGGCGGCGGCGTGGTCTACGGCGCCCGCGAGCCGGACGACATCGAACAACTGATCCGGCCGAAGATCCTCAAGACCTTCCCGCAGTTGAAAAACGTCAAGATCGACTACCGCTGGACCGGCAACTTCCTGCTGACCATGTCGCGCATGCCGCAATTCGGCCGTATCGAAAAGAACGCCTACTACATGCAAGGGTATAGCGGCCACGGCGTCACCTGTTCGCACCTCGCGGGCAAGCTGATCAGCGAAGTGATCCGCGGTGACGCCGAACGCTTCGACGCCTTCGCCTCGCTGCCGCACATGCCGATGTTCGGCGGCCGCACCTTCCAGGCCCCGCTGACGGCCATGGGCGCCGCCTACTACGCCCTGCGCGACCGACTCGGTATTTGACCGGTCAGCCACACACGCGCCGCGAGCCCCCGGCCCACGCCACCTTCGGCCGCGGCCGCGGGCTTGCTTTTTTTGCGCATGCAGGCATATTCAGCAGCGCTACAGCTCCACCCGCAAACGTGATTTAATAGCCGCCTTTCAGGTTTCCGGGTCGGGTAATCGGCGAATTTCGCAACATTGCCTGCCCGCGCTCGCCCCAGCTCCTGCAACGCTATCGCAACCGATAAACATCACGACACTCACCCCTTATATAAGGCAGCTATGGACACGGGCACCCGACTCAAACTCGTTCGCGAAAGCTACAAACTCTCCCAGCGCGAGCTGGCCCGTCGTAGCGGCGTGACCAACGCCACCATTTCCCTGATCGAACAGAATCGCGTCAGTCCCTCTGTCAGTTCCCTGAAAAAGCTGCTGGAAAGCATCCCCATGTCCCTGGCGGACTTTTTCACCTTCGACCAGCCGCCACGCGAACACCAATACGTCTTCCGCGCCAACGAACAGCCCGACCTGGGTCGCGACGGCCTGCGCCTGCTGCTGGTGGGCGCGCCGATCCCCAGCCGCCAGATGCGCTTTCTGCGCGAGCAGTACGCACCCGGCGCCAGTTCCGGCGAAGAGCCGATCGTGCATGTCGAAGGCGAGGAGTGCGGCCTCGTCACCCGTGGCACCGTCGAACTCACTGTCGATGGCCAGGTCAGCATATTGAACCCGGGGGATGGTTATTACTTCCCCACCACCTTGCCCCACAGGTTCCGCAATATCGGGCAGGATGAGGCGGAAATCATCAGCGCGAATACCCCGGCGAACTTCTAGGCCAGCGCCCGGCGCCTAATCGAGCAGACTAAGCTCCCGGGCCCGGCTCATGGCCTGGATGCGACTGGTGACCTGGAGCTTGGCGTAGAGATTCTTCAAATGCCATTTCACGGTCTCGCTGGAGATGTCCAGGCTGCGGGCGATCTCCTTGTTCGATTGCCCTTGAGCCACCAGCGACAGCGTCTGGCTTTCGCGCTCGCTCAGGGCACAGCCCAGGTCAGGCTCGGTGATGGGCGTCGAGTCCAGCAGGCGTTGTATGTAGTCTTTGAACGGTGCCTTGAGATCCTTGAGGGCGCTGAGCAGGTCCGTCAGCTCGGCGCCGCTGTCGAGTAATGTCTGTTTCATATGTTGGCGGCGTGCGGTATCCAGCACCGGCAGCAACACCTCCATCGCCTGTTTGCCCTGGCCATCGCGCCACAGGCTCAGCGCCCAGTGCGTACGTGCGCGCAAGCCATCGAGGACTTGCCCGCCGCGCTCATCCTCATCCACTTGCAGTGCCCAGGTGCGGGCGGCTTCGCCATGTTTGCCGTCATTGGCCAATACACACGCATGGCTGACTCGATGGTTGCGCTCAAGGGCCTGGTGCAAAGGTGCCTCGGCCCGGTGGTAGCTGCTCAAGTCGGCCAGTTGCTGGAGCAAGTGGCGGGCCTGGGACGGGGCGTTGCTGTGAAGGTGCGCCTGAATCTGTTCGGCCAGCAGCAACCCTTGCAGGCGTGGCCAGCGCCGTAGCGTTGCCAGTTGTTGGGCGTGCTCCAGCAAACGATGCGCCTGGCTGTAGTCGCCTGCGTGTAACGCACTGCGGGCCAGGGCGCGGTAGGCGCTGAACAGGGCATCGAGCGGCGCAATCGCGTCCACCTGACGCAGCCGTGGCTGCAGTTCGCGGTGCAAGGCCTGCCAGTCACCGCGTTCGTACCACAGTTCGGCGAGCAGCGCGGTGAGGGTGGCGCTGCCGCTCGATTGCGCCCCTGTCAGTTGCTCGGCGTGTACCAGGGCCTGGCGGTAATAGTGCTCGCCGCTCTCCAGGTCCGCCTGGCGGACATGGCTCAGGCCCAGAATAAAAGCGCGGTAGACACTGACAAACAGGTTCTCCGAAGGCGTCGCCGGGCATGGCATGTGCCGTTGCACGGCTTGCGCATCCTGATAACGCCCGCGCACCAGATAGTCGTAACTGAGGATGTTGCACACCAGGCCATCGACCCAGCGATCCCCGCTGGGCAACTGCGCCAGTAGCGGTTCCACATGCTCCAGGCCCTGGCTGATGCGTTCGGCGAAGGACTCGTTGATCGCGCAGATCACCTGGCGTTTGATCAGCAGGCGCGGGCTGACGCCGGGCTGTTCCAGCAACGGGTGCAGGTCGAGCAGCAACTGCCGTGATTCGTCGAAACGAAAGTGGTGGGCCAGGGCCCAGCTCAGGTTCAGTTGCAGGTCGATGCGTTGCTCGTCCAGGGGCGACAAGGCGCTCAGCGGCAGGTTTTGCAGCCAGCGCACCAGGGTGTCGATATCGCCTTCTTCGGCGAGGGACTGGGCACCCTTGTCGGCACAGGTGGTGCTGTTGGCCAGTTGTCCGGCGGCCAAGGCATGGCGGATGGCTTCAGCCCAGTATTGATGGGCGGCCAGCCAGTTGCTGGCGCGTTGATGCAGTTGGGCAACATCGGTGTTGCTGGCGGACAGGCGCTGGTGAAGGGTCTCGGCAAACAGCGCGTGGTAGCGGAACCAATGCCCCTGGGGATCGAGGGAGCAAATGAACAGGTTGTGCTGTTCGATGAACCCTAGCATCTGTTCGCCGTCCTCGCGCCCGGTAATGGCGTTGCACAAAGACGCGGTGAAGCGATTGAGGATCGAGGTGTGCAGCAGGAAGCTCTGCACCCGGGGCGGCAGAGGCTCCAGCACCACGTCTTGCAGATAACCACCGATCACCCGCGATCCGCGTTCCAGATGTGCCCAGCGGCGCACCGGGTCACTGCCGGTGGGCGGTGCCAAGGATGCCATCTGGATCCCGGTGATCCAGCCTTCGGTCAGGCTCAGCAGGCGTTGCAGGTCGGCGGTGTCCAGCTTGAGATCGGTGGTGCGGGAAAAATAGCCCGCTGCTTCGTCGAGGTTGAAGCGCAACGCGTTGGCGTCGATTTCCACCAGTTGGTTGCGTGCGCGCAGGCGGCTCAAGGGCAATTGCGCGGCGTTACGGCTGCCAATCAACAGGTGCAGGCAAGCGGGGGCGTGCAGCACCAGTTCGAGCAGGTCTTGCTCTATCAACTGATGGCGGACCAGATGCACATCGTCTAGCACCCAATACAGCGGCTGTTGGCGCAGGTTGAGTTGGTTGATCAAGGCGCGCATAAAGCCTTGTGCGGACGGCTGCAGGTCGCCGGTCAAATCTGCCAAGGCCGGGTCGGCGCTGCGCAGGGCGGCCAGCAGATAACGACGAAAGTATTCGGGACTATCGTCCTGCTCGTCCAGGCTCAACCACGCCACGCTGTGGCCCTGGTCGAGCAGGCACTGGCGCCATTGGCTGAGCAGGGTGGTCTTGCCGAAACCGGCCGCGCCGCACACCAGTGCCAGACTGCGTTCGTGCAATAGGTCGAGTTTTTCCAGCAGGCGCGAGCGGCTCAGCAGGGTGCCGGCCGCGCGGGGCGGGCCGAGCTTGGTGCTGATCAGCGGCAAGCCATGACGGAGGCTGAACGCGCCCTGGCTGTAGGCAGGCAATGTCAGGTGATCCATGGATGGTCGTCTTGGTGTGGTCGAGTATCGATCATTATTTTTGTAGACCCTCGTTTTGCAAGGTTAATCCCCTCAAGCGGCAATTACCGCCCCCCCATCCGGGTAGTTATGGCATCGGCCAGAGCCTCTTACCGTACCGCCACGCCATCGTCGGTCGCCTGATTCAGGTCATCGACCCCCCTATAAAAAACCAGAGATGAGGGCGAGCCCATGTCGCTTAGCAAGTCAAAACTGCTTCAGGCCTATCGCAAGATGCGCGAGATTCGCGTGTTCGAGGAGCGGCTGCACCAGGAAAACACCACTGGGGATATCCCCGGCTTCATCCACTTGTACAGCGGCGAGGAAGCAATCGCCGTTGGCGTCTGCGAGAACCTGACGGACGCTGACTATATCGGCTCGACTCACCGTGGTCACGGCCACTGCATCGCCAAGGGCTGTGACCTGCACGGCATGATGGCGGAGATCTTTGGCAAGGAGTCGGGCCTGTGCCGGGGTAAGGGCGGCTCCATGCACATTGCCGACCTGAGCAAGGGCATGCTGGGCGCCAACGCCATCGTCGGCGGCGCACCGCCCCTGGCCATTGGCGCCGCACTCACGGCGAAAACCCTGGGCACGCGCAATGTGGCGGTGTCGTTCACCGGCGACGGTGGCTCCAACCAAGGCCTGGTATTTGAAGCCATGAACATGGCCGTGGTGCTCAAGTTGCCAACGGTATTCGTGTTCGAGAACAACGGTTTCGGTGAGGCCACCGGCCACGATTACGCGGTCGGTGGCCGGGATATCGCCAACCGCGCCGCCAGCTTCGGCATGCCTGCGGTGAAGGTCGACGGTACCGACTTCTTTGCCGTCTACGAAGCCGTAGCCGTCGCGGTGGAGCGGGCACGCAATGGTGAAGGCCCGAGTGCCATCGAGGCTGTTGCCCACCGCTGGCACGGGCATTTCGAAGGCGACCCGATGCTGTATCGCGCCGACGGCGAAGTGGAGCGCCTGCGCCGAGACAACGACCCGCTGCAAATTTTCAGTAAGCAAGTCGAGGGGCAAATATCCGCAGAGGAACTGCAAGCCATCGATGACGAGGTCCAGGCCCAGGTCGATGACGCGGTGGCCAAGGCTCGCATCGCCGATTACCCATCGGTGGACAACCTGCTGACCGACGTTTACGTCTCTTACTGAGGATTTGGAATATGGCAATTCGTACTTTTCGTGAAGCAGTCAAAGAAGCCCTGGCCCAGGAGATGGAACTCGATCCGCGCGTCGTGTTGATCGGGGAAGACGTTTGCGGCGGCCAGGCCGGTACCGCCGAGGTCGGCAGCAAGGGCGAAGCCTTCGGTGGCGTGCTGGGGGTGACCAAAGGCTTGTGGACCCAGTTCGGCTCGTCCCGGGTGATCGACACACCGATCACCGAGTCGGCGATCGTCGGCATGGCCGCAGGCGCAGCGGTGACCGGTCTGCGGCCGGTGGCCGAGTTGATGTTCATGGATTTCTTCGGCGTGTGCCACGACATGCTCTACAACCAGGCGGCGAAGTTCCGTTACATGTTCGGCGGCAAGGCCAAGGCCCCGCTGGTGATTCGCGGCATGATTGGCGCCGGGTTCTCCGCGGCCGCCCAGCACTCGCAGTCGCCCTACAACATCTTCGCGACCACCCCGGGCCTCAAGGTGGTGGTGCCGTCCAGCCCTTACGACGTCAAAGGCCTGCTGATCCAGGCGATCCGCGATGACGACCCGGTGGTGTTCTGTGAACACAAGATCCTCTACGACATCAAGGGCGAAGTGCCCGAGCACGCCTACACCATCCCTTTTGGCGTCGCCAACTACACCCGCGAAGGCACCGACGTCACCATCATTGCCCTGGCAGCCATGGTGCACAAAGCCAATGAGGTGGCGGACAAACTGGCGGCTGAAGGGATCTCTGTGGAGGTAGTGGACCCGCGCACCGTATCGCCGTTGGACGAAGAGGGCATTCTTGAATCCGTGGCCTCTACCGGGCGCGTGGTGATTGTCGACGAGTCGGCCGCGCGCATCGGCTTTGCCCATGACATTGCCGCGCTGATCGTGTCCCAGGCGTTTTACCACCTCAAGGCGCCGATCATCATGGTCACGCCGCCGCACACCCCGGTTCCGTTCTCACCGGTGCTGGAGCAAGCGTGGATCCCTAGCGTACAACGCATCGAAGCCGCCGTTCGCAAAGTGATGGAGGGCTGACCATGAGTGATATCCGCGCAATCGAAGTGCCCAAATGGGGACTGTCGATGGAAGAGGGCACGCTGACTGACTGGCTGATCGAGGAAGGCGACAGCTTCGCCGCGCAGCAGGAAGTCTGCGAGATTGAAACCAGCAAGATTTCCAACGTGATGCAGGCGCCTTTTGCCGGTGTGTTGCGGCGCAAAGTGGCGCAACCGGGGCAAACCATTCCCGTGGGCGGTGTGCTGGGGATTGTCGCCGACGCTTCGGTCAGCGATGCCGAGATCGATGCGTATCTGGCGCAGCGTGGCGTCGCTGAGCCGGCGCCAGTTTCTGAATCGGTACCCGCTGAGACCACGGCACAACCGCTGGTCAAGTTGGCCGCCAGCGCGCCGGCCGCTGCGTCGCAACCGTCGGTCAAGACGCCGGGTGCCTGGCAGGTGCCACAGGCGTTGCTGGGCGCCAGTGACGAAGCGTTGTTCGCCACGCCCCATGCATTGAAACTGGCGGCGCAGCTCAATATGAACCTGAGCCGGGTGCCTGGTTCGGGCCGTGAAGGGCGCATCAGCGTGGCGGATATTGAAGCCGCAGTGCGCGCCGAGGGCGGGCAAGTCGCCAGCCGAGCGGCTGCGCAAAAAGCCAATCAGGCCGCACCTTCGCGCCTCGATGACAGCCAGGTTCTCGCCACACCGGTGGCCCGGCGTCTGGCGCAGCAGTGGGGCATCAACCTCCACGACTGCCGCGTTACAGGCACTCGCGGTCGGGTGTGCAAGGCCGATGTGCTCCAAGCCCGGGGCGCCGATGCGGTGCCACAGGCCCAGGCCGCGCCGACGGTTGATAGTCGCGAGGCGTTTGAAACCCTGCCCATGAACGGCATGCGCAAGGCCATTGCCGCGCGCCTGCAAGTCTCCAAACGTGATGCGCCGCACTTTCGCCTGCATGCGGATTTTGATCTGGAGCGCTTGCTTGCATTGCGCGCTGAGATCAACGCCTCGGTGCCGGGGGTGAAAATCTCGGTCAACGATCTGCTGATCAAGGCTTGCGCCCAGGCGCTGGTCAAGGTGCCCGACGTCAATGTGCAATACGATGACGAGCGCCAGGAAGTACGGCGTTACCGCGATGCAGACATTTCCATTGCCGTGGCGTTGCCCGGCGGCCTGATCACGCCGATCATCCGCCAGGCCAACCGCAAGAGCCTGGCCGAAGTCTCCGGGGAAATGCTCAGCCTGGCGACCAGGGCCAAGGCCGGTACCTTGAAACCCGAGGAGTTCCAGGGTGGCACCTTCAGCATCTCCAACCTGGGCATGCTCGGTGTGCGCCAGTTCGACGCGATTATCAACCCACCCCAAGGGGCAATCCTGGCCATCGGCGCCGGAGAAAAGCGCGTGGTGGCCCATGAAGGACAACCTGCGGTACGCACGCAAATGAGCGTGTCGTTGTCTTGCGACCACCGGGTTATCGACGGTGCGTTGGGGGCGACCTTCCTCAAGGAACTCAAGCGCCTGGTGGAAAACCCCACCCTGATGCTGGTCTAGGAGTTGCCATGAGCGATCAATTTGATGTGCTGATTATCGGCGGTGGCCCTGGCGGATATGTGGCGGCGATTCGTGCCGCGCAACTGGGGCTCAATACCGCCCTGGTGGAAAAACAGCACTTGGGCGGTATCTGCCTGAACTGGGGCTGCATTCCCACCAAGGCCATGCTCAAGGGCGCGGAGGTGGCCCATACCTTGCGGCACCTGGAGGCCTTTGGTTTCAGCGCCGAGAACATTCAGTTCGATATCCAGAAACTGGTGGCCCACAGCCGGGACGTGTCGAAAACGCTCACCGGTGGTATTGCCTATTTGCTCAAGAAAAACGGTGTGACGGTGGTTGACGGCCGTGCCCGCGTGACTGCCAAGGGGCGTGTCAGTGTCACCTCGGGCGAGGGTGAGCGGGCCCTTGGGGCCAAGCACATCATCCTCGCCACCGGCGCCCGGCCGCGCTCGCTGCCGGCGATAGTGCCGGACGGGCAACGCATCTGGAGCTACTTCGAGGCGCTGGTGCCGCAGACCGTACCGGCGTCCTTGCTGATTGTGGGTTCGGGAGCCATTGGCGTGGAGTTTGCCAGCCTCTACCACGACCTGGGCTGCGCCGTGACCCTGGTGGAAGTGGCGCGCCAGATCATGCCGGTCGAAGACCAGGAAGTGGCCAGCCTGGTGCAGCGCGAGTTCGAACAGCGCGGTATCCGGGTGCTGACCCAGGCCACTGTGACCGAAGTATTCAGTGAGGCCGATCAGGCGCGTTGCACCTTGCGCCTGGCCGATGGTCGCGAAGAGGTGCTGGCGGTGGAGCGTGTGCTGCTGGCCGCCGGGATTCAGGCCAACACTGAAGACCTGGGGTTGGAGGCGCTGGGGGTGGAGATTGAGCGCGGGTTTATCAAGACAGACCCCTGGTGCCGCACCAATGTCGCCGGGCTCTACGCCATCGGCGATGTCGCTGGCGCGCCGTGCTTGGCTCACAAAGCCAGCCATGAAGGGGTGTTGTGTGTCGAGAAACTGGCCGGGGTGGATGGGGTTCACCCGCTGGACAAAGCCTTTATTCCGGGGTGCACCTACGCCCGTCCGCAAGTGGCCAGCCTGGGCCTGACAGAAGCGGCGGCCAGGGCCAGCGGCAAGCACCTGAACATTGGCCGATTCGACTATCAGGCCAACGGCAAGGCCCTGGCGTTGGGCGAGGCCAAGGGGTTTGTGAAGACCATTTTCGATGCGGACAGCGGCGAGTTGCTGGGGGCACATATGGTTGGGCCGGAAGTGACCGAGCAGATCCAGGGTTTTGGCATCGCCCATAGCCTGGAGGCGACTGCCCAGGCCTTGAGCCAGGTCATCTTCGCCCACCCGACATTGAGCGAAGCTATGCACGAAGCGGTGTTGGCCGCCAGTGGCAAGGCTCTGCATCAGTAAAAGACAGCGGTTCCGGAGTGTTGGAACCGCGATTGTTCATCCGCAGAAGGAAGCAGCGATGCAACGTTTTCAGAACAAAGTCGTATTGGTCACCGGCGCCGCAGCCGGCATCGGCGAAGCCACCGCGAGGCGTTTTGCCGATGAGGGTGCGAATGTGGTGTTGGCCGACTGGAACCTTGAAAAAGCCCAAGCGGTGGCCAGCGAGCTAGCAGCCGACAAGGTGCTGGCGGTGAAGGTCGACGTGTCGAGCATGGCTTCGGTACAGCAGATGATCGACGCAACCATCGAGCGTTTCGGTCGGCTGGATGTGCTGGTCAATAACGCCGGCGTACATATTCCCGGCACCACCCTTGAAACCACGGAAGCCGACTGGCGCAAGATCGCCTCGGTGAACATCGACGGGGTGATTTTCTGCTCGAAGCTGGCGTTGCCGCACCTGATTCAAAGCAAGGGCAATATTGTCAGCACCGCCTCTGTTTCTGGGTTGGGCGGCGACTGGGGCGCGGCGTTCTACTGCGCGAGCAAGGGCGCGGTAGTCAACTTCACCCGGGCCCTGGCGCTGGATCACGGCGCCCAGGGTGTGCGTGCCAACGCGGTATGCCCAAGCCTGACGCGTACGGCGATGACCTGGGATTGGGAGCAGTCTATTCGTGACAAATTCAACGAGCGCATCCCGATGCAGCGCGAGGCCTTGCCCAGCGAAGTGGCGGCAGCGATTGCGTTTTTGGCCAGCCCGGATGCGAGTTTCGTCAATGGGGTGAACTTGCCGGTGGATGGGGGCGTGACGGCGTCTGATGGACAGCCGAAGGTGTCCTGAATCGGGCTAGGATTTGCGCCACTGCACAGCACCACGTGCTCTAAGGCGCCCGGGGAGGGCGCCTGGAGTTACCTGCCATTATCGGTGTGATCTCATGTCGACCCTGCTGTACAGCGCCATCCTGCTGGCGGCTGTGGGCATGAACTTCGGCTGGTCGCTGCGCCGCGCCCGGCGCCATAGCCTCCTGGGAATTTGCTGGCGAGGACGACAAAGCAGACCAGAAAACAATTGAACAGGGCGGCCTCCTCAGAAGGAAAACCCTCGTCTGCTTTTGGCACCGTGCTACCATCGACGCCATGACTTGCAGCAACATAATGTTGCAATGAACTTCAATAATCGGCCTTTCGCTGACTCATGACCTCCCCATTCGACTCGCAATCCGACTTGCCCATGATCCTGGTAGTGGACGATGAGCTGCGTTCGCGCGAATCGTTACGCCGGGTACTCGATCAGGAGTTCCAGGTGCTGCTGGCCGAGTCGGCCGGGCAAGCACGCGAACTGCTGGAACAGCATGTGGTCGCGGTGATCCTCTGCGACCAGCGCATGCCCCATGTCAGCGGTATCGAATTTCTCAAGGAAGTGCGCGAGCGCTGGCCGGGGGTGGTCCGCATCGTGCTGTCGGGCTACACCGATTCGGAAGACATCATCGCGGGCGTCAATCAGGCCGGTATCTATCAGTACCTGCTCAAGCCCTGGCTGCCTGAAAACCTGCTCAACACCGTGCGCAATGCGGTCGAGAGCCAATCGTTGCAAAACCATATGCAGCGACTGGACCTGGAACTGCGCGCCGGTACGCCAGCGCTGCGTCGCCGCAGCCGCGAAACCCTGGAGCGGGTACGCGACACCTTCGATTTCTCGCGCATCGTGCGCAGCCCCGGCGGCCCGCTGGATGCGGTCTGTGAGTTGGCCGCCCGGGTCGCCCGCTATGATTTGTCGGTGCTGCTGCTGGGCGAATCGGGCACGGGCAAAGAGTTGCTGGCCCGCGCCATCCATTACGCCAGCCCGCGTGCGAGTAATGCCTTTGTCATGGAGAACTGCGCGGCGCTGCCTGATACCTTGCTGGAGTCCGAGCTGTTCGGGCACAAGCGCGGCGCCTTCACCGGCGCGCATCAGGATCACATCGGGCTGTTCCAGCGTGCCAATGGCGGTACCTTGCTACTCGATGAAATCGGCGACACCTCGCCGGCTTTTCAGGTCAAGTTGTTGCGCGTCTTGCAAGAGGGCGAACTGCGCCCGGTCGGCGCCTCGAGCACGGTACGGGTCGATGTGCGGGTGATCGCGGCGACCCATCGCGACCTGGAGCAAGATGTCGCCACCGGACGTTTTCGCAGCGACCTTTATTACCGGCTGTCCACGGTCAGCCTGGGCTTGCCGCCGTTGCGCGAGCGCACCGCCGACCTGATGCCCATCGCCAAAAAGCTGCTCGACGATGCCCGCCTGGAACTGGACCTGCCAAACCTGCACTTCGCCGACGACGCCCTGGCGAGCCTGATCGGTTACCCATGGCCTGGTAATATTCGCGAGTTGCGCAACGAAATCTACCGCGCCGCTGCGTTGTCGGAAGGCTCGCAAATCGGTGCTCATTCGTTTTCCTGGCGCGTCATGCAAGGCCAGGGACGCAACACCAACGACATACGCCTGTCGCCCCCCACGGGTACGTTGCAAGAACAACTGGACGCTATCGAAGCGACCATACTCAAGGAATCGCTGCTGCGTCACCGCTGGAACAAAACCCATGCGGCCCGTGAACTGGGCTTGTCACGCGTGGGCCTGCGCCAGAAATTGCGCCGTCTTGGCCTGGAGGAAGCCCGATGAACACCCCATTCCGAGTGCTGTGGCTGCAATCGGGCGGTTGCGGTGGTTGCAACATGTCCTTGCTGTGCGCCGATACCCAGGATTTTTCCGCGATGTGGCGCAGTGCGGGGATTGAGTTGCTCTGGCATCCATCGCTGTCCCTTGAAAGCGGTGATCAGGTGCTGGATATCCTGGAGGACTGCCTGCAAGGTCGCACCCGGCTCGATGCCTTGTGCATCGAAGGCTCATTGCTGCGCGGCCCGCACGGCACCGGGCGCTTTCACATGCTGGCGGGCACCGATGCGCCGATGATCGACTGGGTGCGCAAACTCGCGGCGGTGGCCGAATACACCTTGGGCATCGGCACTTGTGCGGCCTACGGAGGCATCACCGCTGCGGGCAGCAACCCGACCGACGCCTGCGGCCTGCAATTTGACGGTGAGCATCGCGGCGGCCTGCTGGGTGCCGATTATCGGTCGTTGCGCGGCTTGCCGGTGATCAACGTGGCCGGTTGCCCGACGCACCCTGGCTGGGTGACCGACACCTTGATGGCGCTGGCCGCCGGGCTGTTCGCCGAGGCCGATCTGGACGTTATCGGGCGTCCGCGTTTCTACGCTGACCAACTGGTGCATCAGGGCTGCACGCGCAATGAGTTCTACGAATACAAAGCCAGTGCGGAAAAGCCCTCGGACCTGGGCTGCATGATGGAAAACCTCGGCTGCAAAGGCACCCAGGCCCACGGCGACTGCAATACCCGCCTGTGGAACGGCGAGGGCTCGTGTACCCGTGGCGGGTTTGCCTGCATCAACTGCACCGCCCCGGGCTTCGAAGAACCGGGGCACGCGTTTCAGCGCACGCCGAAGCTGGCGGGCATTCCCATCGGTTTGCCCATCGACATGCCCAAGGCCTGGTTCGTCGCCCTGTCGGCGCTGTCCAAGTCCGCCACCCCCAAGCGCGTCAAACAGAATGCGACGTCCGATCACCCGCTGATCGCGCCGTCGGTACGCACCCCCCGCCGTTAGGAGTTTGCATGTCACGTTTGGTGGTCGGCCCATTCAATCGGGTTGAAGGCGATCTGGAAGTACAACTGGACGTGGAAGATGGTCATGTGCGTTCGGCACGGGTCAACGCCACCATGTACCGTGGCTTCGAGCAAATCCTGCTGCAACACGCACCGCTCGATGCGCTGACCTACGCGCCACGCATCTGCGGAATCTGCTCGGTGTCGCAATCGATCGCCGCCGCCCGCGCCCTGGCCGGGCTGGCCGGCGTACAGCCGCCGGACAACGGCCTGCTGGCAATCAACCTGATGGCCGCCACCGAAAACCTCGCCGATCACTTGAGCCATTTCTACCTGTTTTTCATGCCGGATTTCGTGCGCCCGGTGTACGCCGAGCGCCCTTGGTATCCAGACGCGGTGGCGCGCTTTACCCCGCTTCAGGGCAGCCAGCAGCGCCTGGCCATTTCTGCGCGCAAACGCTGGCTGGATTTGATCGGCACACTGGGCGGCAAGTGGCCGCACACCGGCTCGATCCAACCGGGTGGCTCGACCCGCGCCATCGATGCCGCCGAGCGCCTGCGCCTGCTGACCCGCGTTCGCGAGTTCCGGCAGTTTCTGGAAAGCGAGCTGTTCGCCGCGCCGCTGGAGCGTATCAATGGTTTGAGCAGCGAAAGCGAGCTCTGGGCATGGCACGCCGAAGCGCTGGGGCAGGGCGATTTCCGCCAATTTCTGCAAATCGCCCTGGACACCGGGCTTGAGCATCTGGGGCCGGGGCCGGGGCTGTATCTTTCCTACGGGGCGTATCCGCGAGCCGACGGCTCGATGGTGTTCCCGCGCGGCCTGTGGAATGGCGTCACCCAGTGTGCACAAGCGCTGGACCTGGACGATATCCGCGAAGACAGCGCGCATGCCTGGCTCGACGACGCTGGCGGCCCGCGCCACCCGGCCGATGGGCAAACCCAGCCGTTGATGGAAAAAACCGACGCGTATACCTGGAACAAAGCCCCGCGCCTGGCCGGCGCGGTGCTGGAAACCGGCGCCATTGCACGTCAGTTGATTGCCGGCCAAGCGCTGCTGCGCGATGCCGTGGCACGCTGTTCGGCAACGGTTTATACCCGCCTGCTCGCGCGTTTGTTGGAGCTGGCGCAGGTGGTGCCGCTGATGGAAAGCTGGTTGATCGCCCTGCGCCCCGGCGAGCCGTATTACCGCGCCGCAGCATTACCCGACAAAGGCCGCGCGGTCGGCCTGACCGAAGCGGCACGTGGCGCACTGGGGCATTGGCTGGAGGTGGAGCACGGGAAAATCGCCCGCTACCAGATCATCGCCCCGACCACCTGGAACTTCTCGCCACGCGATGCCCAGGGCCAGCCCGGGGCATTGGAACAAGCCTTGCAGGGTGCTCCCGTGCTACCCGGCGAAAAAAGCCCGGTAGCGGTGCAACATATCGTTCGTTCTTTTGACCCGTGCATGGTTTGCACGGTGCATTGAAAAGGAAATCCCATGGAACGCCTGACCATTTCCCTGGACCGTGGCCTCGCTGAGGAACTGGACGCGCTGATTCGCGACCAGGGTTACCACAACCGTTCCGAGGCCATGCGCGACATTTTGCGGCGGCATATCGAACAGGCGCGCCTGGAGCAAGGCCAGGCGCCGCATTGCGTGGCCAACCTGAGCTTCGTTTACGATCACCATTCACGCACCCTCACCGAACGGGTGATGGACCTGCAGCACGCGCATCATCACCTGACCATTGCCAGCCAGCATGTGCATCTGGATCACGACAACTGCCTGGAAAGCCTGATGCTCAAGGGCTCATCCGATGAAGTGCGCGATTTCGCCCATCGCGTGTGCGCCGAACGCGGCGTGCGTCATGGCTCGCTGAACCTGATCCCGGTGGAGCAGGGCGCGAGCCACGAGCAAGTCCACAGCCACCTGCATCTGCACCCTAAAAGCTGACGACCATGGCCCGTAAACCGCCACCCGGCAGCCTCGACGAAGACGCCTGGATCGAAGTCATCGCGAGGATGGACGAGGTCTATTCCAAGCTGGTGCAAGATGAAATCGCCCTGGAAGAGAAGAACGTCGAACTGGAGCAGTCGCAGCAGTTCATCGCCGGGTTACTGTCGTCGATGTCCGACGTGTTGCTGGCCTGCGACCCGCAAGGGCGCATCGAGGAGAGCAACAGCGCGCTGCGCACGCTGGTCGGCCGTGATGAACAGTCATTGTCCGGCAGCCCGGCCTATGTCTTGTTGGCCGACCCCCACAGTGAAACCCAGTTGCGCCAGACCCTCGCCAGCCTGCGCCATCCCAACGCCAGCGCCTCGCTGGAGGTCAACTTCAAGGATGTCAACGGCGCGCCGGTGCCCGTGGACGTCAGTTGCACCGTGCGCAGCGCGGGCAATGGACGCTTTATCGGGCACGTGCTGGTGGGGCGACCGCTGGGCGAACTCCAGCACGCGTATCGCCAACTGCACGAGGCCCACGAGGCGCTCAAGCGCACTCAACAGCAACTGTTGCACGCGGAAAAAATGGCCTCGCTGGGGCGCCTGGTGGCTGGTGTCGCCCACGAACTGAACAACCCCATCAGCTTCGTGCTGGCCAACGCGCATGTGCTCGACAGCTATGGCAAACGCCTGCAGCAGTACCTGCAAGCGGTCCACGGCGGCGAGTCGCACGCCGGTCTTCAAGCCTTGCGCCAACAGCTACGCATCGATCCGCTGCTGAGCGATTTGCCGTCGTTGATCGAGGGCAGCATGGAAGGCGCGCAACGCACCGCCGACATCGTCAGCGCCCTGAAGCGCTTCTCGGCGGTGGATCGTGAAGCGCTGGGCGAGGTCGACCTCAATGACGTCATCGAGCGCGCCATCCACTGGGTCTGCCGTGGCGTCGCGCCCGATCTGCAGGTGCATTGGCAGGCCGTTGACACGCCGCCGGTGCGCGGCAATGCCGGGCAACTGCTGCAAGTGCTGATGAACCTGATGCAGAACGCCTACGATGCCGCGCAAGCGGCCAACCAGGCCTTGCCGACAGTCTGGATCGAGGTGACCCAGGAGCCGGGCTGGGTCACCCTGCGTTTACGCGACAACGGTGCGGGCATCGCAGAGAAACACCTGAGCCAGGTGTTCGACCCGTTCTTCAGCACCAAGTCCGTGGGCAAAGGCACGGGCCTGGGCCTGTCGATCAGCTACGGCATCATCGAACGCTGTGGCGGTCGGATGGTGGCCGCCAATCACCCCGAGGGCGGTGCGCAGTTCACCGTGACGCTGCCCGAAGCCGGGCCCGCCTGAGCCGATAATCCGGCAGCGGCGCTGGAAGCTCATTGTCCAGTTATCGGCTCGGCTGGACAGTCACTGTCCAGCCGCCATGTTCTGCGAGCGCCCGACCACGCCTGAATGGTACTCGGCACGCAAACTGGCACAGGGTTTGTATGAGGTTTTTTCGTTTCTTCATACTTGAACCCATCTTTCTGGAGTTCGCATGCCCTTGCATCCTGTTTCACCGACTCGTGCGCCTTTGACGTTCAAACATCGCGTCCTGGCCATTTTTGCCGGCCTGGTCGCTGCCAACCTGCTGGCCTGGGCCTGGGCTTTCACGGCCTTCCATGACTATCCGCTGTTGCTCGGCACCGCCTTTCTGGCCTACAGCTTCGGCCTGCGCCATGCCGTGGATGCCGATCACATCGCCGCCATCGACAACGCCACCCGCAAGCTGATCCAGGAAGGCCGACAAACCGCGAGTGTCGGCCTGTTTTTCTCGCTCGGGCACAGCACCGTGGTAATCCTGGCTTCGCTCGGCATCGCACTGACGGCCACGGCGTTCAAAAGCGAAATCGAAGCCTTTCACGGCCTCGGCGGGCTGATTGGCACCTCGGTGTCTGCCGCCTTCCTGTTGCTGGTGGCGTTGATCAACCTGCTCATCCTGCGCTCGGTGTACCAGGCGTTTGGCCGCGTGCGGCGCGGCGAACGGATCGGCGAGCAAGAAATGAACGCGATACTCACCGGCGGTGGCCCCATCGCCCGACTGTTGCGCCCGCTGTTCCGCCTGATCAGCCGTCCCTGGCACCTGTATCCGCTGGGCCTGCTGTTCGGCCTGGGTTTTGATACCGCCACGGAAATCGGCCTGCTGGGGATCGCTGCGGTGCAAGCCTCGCAGAGCCTGCCGATCTGGTCGATTCTGGTGTTCCCGGCGCTCTTCACGGCCGGCATGGCGCTGGTCGACACCGCCGACAGCGTGATGATGACCGGTGCTTACCACTGGGCACTGGTCAACCCGGCACGCAAGCTCTATTACAACCTGACCATCACGTCCATGTCGGTGTTGGTGGCATTGCTGGTGGGCGGGGTGGAAGTGCTCGGGCTGATCGCGGCGCGCTGGGATCTGCACGGCGGTGTGTGGGATTTCATCACTGCGCTGACCGACAACTTCGGCATGATCGGCTACCTGATCGTCGGGATATTCATCCTGACCTGGGCCGTTTCCGTGTTGTTCTACCGCTTCAAGGGCTACGACCGCCTGGACGCGACGCCCGCCTGAGCCTTCTCTTCCTTTCAGCGCCTGGCGAGGTTCTCTCGCCAGCCACTTGCCAAGCCGGACATATGGTTTCCAGGCTGCATAAATAGTGGAAACAAACATTCCAGCTTAGGTTTGTTACAAGGTGTCTCAATGCGCTCGGTAAAAAAGTAAAAGTCCTTTAAAAACAGATAGATAAATTAATTAGTAAGCAATTTATCTACACCGCGGCGAAATGGCACAGGTCTTGTACTTACCAGATAACTGAACGTCATGGGTTACCCGCATGTTTCCAGCAGCCGTCGCAATCATGCCCAGGCTGCAGCCTCAACACCCCATAGAACTGATGGCCTTTGTAGCCGACGGCATGGCGCCTGACTCACCTGGTCGGGCACAGATTTCCAACACACCGAGTGCAGCCCCCGTTGAAGCACCTTCTCGGGGAGGAGAAATAAAGTAATGGAAACGTTTTACGAGGTGATGCGCAGACAAGGCATCTCGCGCCGCAGCTTTCTCAAATTTTGTTCCTTGACCGCAACGTCGCTGGGGCTGGGCCCGGCATTCATGCCCAAAATCGCCTGGGCCATGGAGAACAAGCCACGCACGCCAGTCCTCTGGCTGCACGGCCTGGAATGCACCTGTTGCTCGGAGTCATTCATCCGCTCCGCGCATCCGCTGGCCAAGGACGTGGTGCTGTCGATGATCTCCCTGGATTACGACGACACCTTGATGGCCGCCGCCGGGCATCAGGCCGAGGCAATCCTTGACGAGGTCATGACCAAGTACAAGGGCAACTACATCCTGGCCGTCGAAGGCAACCCGCCACTGAACCAGGACGGTATGAGTTGCATCATTGGCGGCAAGCCCTTCGTCGAGCAGTTGAAGCGCGTTTCTCGCGATGCCAAGGCGATCATTTCCTGGGGCTCCTGCGCCAGTTGGGGCTGCGTACAGGCCGCCAAGCCGAACCCGACCCAGGCGGTGCCGATTCACAAGGTCATCACCGACAAACCGATCATCAAAGTGCCGGGCTGCCCGCCGATCGCCGAAGTCATGACCGGGGTGATCACCTACATGCTGACCTTCGACCGCATTCCTGAGCTGGACCGTCAGGGCCGGCCGAAAATGTTCTACAGCCAGCGCATTCACGACAAGTGCTACCGCCGTCCGAACTTCGACGCCGGTCAGTTCGTTGAGTCCTGGGACGACGACGCGGCGCGCAAGGGCTACTGCCTTTACAAAGTCGGCTGCAAAGGCCCGACTACCTACAACGCCTGCTCGACCGTGCGTTGGAATGGCGGCACCAGCTTCCCGATTCAGTCCGGCCACGGCTGCATCGGTTGTTCGGAGGAGGGGTTCTGGGACAAGGGCTCGTTCTATCAGCACTTGAGCGGCATCAACCAGTTTGGCGTTGAAGCGAACGCGGACGAAATCGGCCTGGTTGCCGGCGTCACCGTCGGCGCAGCGATCACTGCCCATGCCGCCGTCACCGCCCTCAAACGCGCCAGCAACGGCAAAGCGCCCACCACCTCGCCCGACGCCCCAGCGACAAGACAGGAATAAGCACCAATGAGCACCTATTCGACTCAGGGTTTCGACCTCAACAACACAGGCCGACGTATCGTTGTCGACCCTGTGACCCGTATCGAAGGCCACATGCGCGTCGAGGTCAACCTCGATGCCAACAACGTTATCCGCAACGCCGTTTCCACCGGCACCATGTGGCGCGGCCTCGAAGTCATCCTCAAGGGCCGCGACCCACGTGACGCCTGGGCATTCGTGGAGCGCATCTGCGGCGTCTGCACCGGTTGCCACGCGCTGGCCTCGGTGCGCTCGGTAGAGGACGCGCTGGGCATTCGCATCCCGCCGAACGCGCACTTGATTCGCGAGATGATGGCCAAGACCCTGCAAGTCCATGACCACGCCGTGCATTTCTACCACCTGCATGCACTGGACTGGGTGGACGTGGTGTCTGCGCTCAAGGCTGACCCCAAGCGCACCTCGGAATTGCAGCAGACCGTTTCGCCGGCTCACCCGTTGTCTTCGCCGGGTTATTTCCGCGACGTGCAAAACCGTCTGAAGAAGTTCGTCGAAAGCGGTCAGCTCGGGCCGTTCATGAATGGTTACTGGGGCAACCCGGCTTACCAACTGCCGCCTGAAGCCAACCTGATGGCCGTGACCCATTACCTTGAAGCCCTCGACCTGCAGAAAGAGTGGGTGAAGATCCATACCATCTTCGGTGGCAAGAACCCGCACCCCAACTATCTGGTCGGCGGCGTGCCCTGCGCGATCAATATCGATGGCGACCTGGCCGCCGGTGCGCCGTTGAATATGGAACGCCTGAACTTCGTGCGGGCGCGCATCGACGAAGCGCTGACCTTCTGCCGCAACGTGTATGTGCCGGACGTGCTGGCTATCGGCACTATCTACAAGCAAAAAGGCTGGCTGCACGGCGGCGGTTTGTCGGCGACCAACGTGATGGATTACGGCACCTACGCCAAGGTCAATTACGACGACAGCACCAACCAATTGCCGGGCGGGGCGATCCTCAACGGCAACTGGGACGAAATCCTGCCTGTCGACGCCCGCGACCCCGAGCAAGTGCAAGAGTTCGTGACCCACTCCTGGTACAACTACCCGGACAACGACAAGGGCCTGCACCCGTGGGACGGCATCACCGAGCCGAACTACGAGCTGGGCGCCAAGACCAAGGGCACCCGCACCAACATCGAAGAAGTCGACGAAAGCGCCAAATATTCGTGGGTCAAATCGCCGCGCTGGCGCGGTCATGCCATGGAAGTCGGGCCGTTGGCGCGTTACATCCTGGGCTATGCCCATGCCCTCAAAGGCAACCCGCATTGCCAGCGGGTCAAGGAACAACTGGAAGGTTCGCTGCGAGCCGTCAACCTCGACTTGCCAAAAGCCCTGGGCCTGGCAGAAACCAACCTCAGTGCCAAGCAACTGTTGCCCAGCACGATCGGCCGAACGCTGACCCGCGCCCTGGAAGCCGAGTACTGCGCAGAAATGATGGTCGACGACTGGAACGAGTTGATGACCAATATCCGCAACGGCGACCGTGCCACCGCCAACGTCGAAAAATGGGACCCGTCCACCTGGCCTGCCGAGGCCAAAGGGGTCGGCATCGTTGCCGCGCCACGCGGCGCACTCGGCCACTGGATCCGGATCAAGAACGGCAAGATCGAGAACTACCAGTGCGTCGTGCCCAGCACCTGGAACGGCAGCCCGCGTGACGCCAAGGGCCAGATCGGTGCTTTCGAGGCCGCGCTGATGAACACGCCGGTGGCCGTCCCCGATCAGCCCGTGGAAATCCTGCGCACGCTGCATTCCTTCGACCCTTGCATGGCCTGCGCCACCCACGTGATGAGCGAGGACGGCGCGGAGCTGAGCACAGTCAAGGTCAGTTGATCGATTGTTCAACGCTGCATTCGGCAGGCGCCACGGCGCCTGCCCATCCAAAGGTGACGCTATGACCCAACCTACTCAAAGCCCCCTCGACGCGTCGGAATACGTGTACGAGGCGCCCGTGCGCCTGTGGCACTGGATCAATGCCGCCTGCATTGTGGTGCTTGCCATCACCGGCTACCTGATCGGTTCGCCGCTGGCGACCCAACCGGGCGAAGCCAGCGACCATTTCGTGATGGGCTACATCCGCTTTGCGCATTTCAGCGCGGCGTACATTTTCACCATCGCCATGATCGGGCGCGCCTATTGGGCGCTGGTGGGCAATCATCACGCCCGCGAACTGTTCTCGGTGCCGCTGACCAGCAAGGTCTACTGGACCGACATGCTCGCTTGGGTGCGCTACTACCTGTTCATCGGGCCGACGCCAAAACCGATGTTCGGCCACAACCCGCTGTCGCGTTTCGCGATGTTTTTCATCTTCTTGCTGTCCTCGCTGTTCATGATCCTGACCGGCTTCGCGCTGTATGGCGAAGGCGCGCAAATGGGCTCCTGGCAGGAACGCACCTTCGGTTGGGTACTGCCGCTGCTGGGGCAATCCAACAATGTGCATGTCCTGCATCACTTGGGCATGTGGGTGATTGTGCTATTCGTCATGTTCCACATCTATGCCGCCGTGCGCGAAGAAATCAACGGGCGCCTGAGCTTGGTCGGGGCAATGATTTCCGGCTACAAGACCTTTAAAAAATGACCAGAATGGTAGAAACCGCCATGAGTCCTCTCCAACCGACACTGCCGCAGATCACTGTGCTGGGCATCGGCAATCTCCTGTGGGCCGACGAAGGCTTCGGCGTTCGTTGCGTCGAAGCCTTGCAACAGCGTTATGAGTTCGCCGACAACGTGGCGCTGATCGATGGCGGCACGCAAGGCCTGTACTTGATCCAGCATGTCCAGCAAGCCGATTACCTGCTGATTTTCGACGCCGTGGATTACAACCTCGCGCCTGGCGAACTGAAGTTCATCGCCGACGACGATGTCCCCAAATTCCTCGGCATCAAAAAGCTCAGCCTGCACCAGACCGGCTTTCAGGAGGTGCTGATGCTCGCGCAACTGACCGGCCATTACCCGACACGCGTGCTGCTGATCGGTTGCCAGCCGGAAAACATGATGGACTACGGCGGCAGCCTGCGCCCCAGCGTCAGGGCCGCCATGGAAGGTGCGCTGGATGAGGCGCTGCGCGTGCTCGAGGGTTGGGGCGCGGCACCGCACAAGCGCGCCTCGCCACTCGCGGGTGAAGAGGCGGTGACCCTGCCGCACCTCGAGCTGCAACGCTACGAAAACGAACGCCCGTCCGAACAGCAAGCCTGCCGGATCGGCGACGAACGCATCCTCGCCAGGCGCGCCTGATATGTGCATCGGATTGCCCATGCAAGTGATCGCGGCCGAGTTGGGCTTCGCCCGCTGCCGCGACCGCCACGGCGAAGAACGCCGTATCGACCTGTCACTGGTCGGCCCGTGTGCGGTCGGCGACTGGCTGTTGATCTTTCTCGACGCCGCCCGTGAACGCCTCGACGCCCAACGCGCCAGCGAAATCGACTCCACCCTGCGCCTGCTCGAAGCGGCCCTGTTCGGCACGGCCCCGCAGCCCGACAGCGTGCCGGGTTTCAGCCTGCCCTCGGCCATGAACGCCGAGCAACTGGCGGCCTTGTTGGGCCACGCGTCGCCACCCCTTGCGCCTGCCGCGCTCACCCCACCTCAACCGTCAGTCAAGGACCCCACATGAGCGACTCCGCTGTTTTCATGGCGCCCATTCCCGTGACACCCGCCATCCCGGCCTTGATCAGCCGGCTGGTGGAGCAATTCGACGCGACCTGGATCGACGCCGACAACCTCGATGCCTGGCTTGCCGAAGGGGGCGACTGCCTGTTGCTGCTGTGCGGTGACCCGGTACGCCATCCCGAATGCCTGGACGTGGCCGTGGTGTTGCCGGAACTGCGCGTGGAAATCGCGCGCCGCCACCAATTGAGCCTGCGCCTGGGCGTGGTCGGTCGCGCCGATGAAGAAGCCATCGCCGCGCGCTTTGCCGTGCGCCGCTGGCCGTCGCTGGTGTGGCTGCGCGATGCGGGTTACGTCAGCACCTTCAGCGGCATGCTCGACTGGGACGAATACCTGCGCCTGGCGGAAGCTGCCGTGAGCCAAAGCAACGCGCGCATTCCATTGCTTGCCGGTGCCCCGGTCAGCGCCCCCGGAGGTTGCCAATGAACCACGATGCCAATCACCGCGATGCACAAAGCCACGCCGTGGAGTTCGATCCGCTGAACTACATCCCCGTGGTGGATATTGGCCCCGGCTCGCAACCCGACGATGAGGACGTGCTCGAATACATCAGCATGCCTCAGGGCATGTATACCCATAGCATTCCGGTGCTGCCCGAACCTGAAGAGCTTGCGGCGCTGCCCGGTGCGCGGCACGCGTTGCAAGCGTTGCTGCAATGCCTGCGCGACTGCAATAACGGCCTGACCACGCAAAGTGTCGACCTCAGTGGCCTGGAAACAGGCGACCGCAAGCTGCTCGACCAATTGCTGGGCGAAGGCGAGGTCAGCGCGATCATTGCCGCGCAGCCGTCGTTGCGTATCCAGGAATCGATCTTCGCCGGCGTATGGCGCATCTACGGCCAGGGCTACGATCACGTCGAAGTGGGCGCCGCGCCTTCGCAACTGCGCGGCAATGCCCGCGCGGCGGCCCGACCGGCGGATTTCGACTTGTCGTCAGCGTTGCCGCTGGGCGTCATGAACGCCCCGGCGATCCTGACCGAGGTACAAGACCGCAGCCAACACTGGCAACCCGGCGATCAGGTGCATGTCATCAACCTGACCTTGCTGCCGTTGTCCGAACAGGACATCGCCTTCCTCGACGCCTACTTGCCCGCCGGCCCGGTGCGCGCCTTGGCCCGTGGCTATGGCAATTGCCTGATCAGCGCGACCCGGATACAGAACTGCTGGCGCATCACGTACTTCAACTCACAGGATGCGCAGATCCTCGACACCATCGAAATCACCGACCTGCCGGAAGTGATCTGCGCCGCCCCCGAAGACCTGGCCGACTCACTGGAGCGCTTCGAAGACGTTATCCAGTGGTTCGAAGGGCAGTGAGGTCACGATGAACGAAAAAACCGGCTTCGAAGGCAGCTACGGCGGCGACAACGCCCGGATCAGCGACGCCACCCGCCTGGAATGCAAAATCTGCTGGTGGGTGTATGACCCGCGCGACGGCGACCCGGTCTGGCAGATTGAGCCGGGTACGCCGTTCTCCGCATTGCCGGAACATTGGCGTTGCCCGAATTGCGATGGCGATGCCGAGCAGTTCATGGTGATCGATGAACCTGTCTGAGCGCCAAGACGGCCCGGCGCAACAGGCACAAACCCTGTGCGCGCACTTCCAGGGCATCGCCGAGACACGCATGCGCGGGTTGCCGTTTCTCAATCAACAGCTGGCGGTCGAGGCGGTGGGCTTCAGCGCGCAAATCGCCGGGGAAAACGCGGCAACCGGGGTGCTGGGTGTTCTGATCAGCCCTTGGTTCATGAACCTGATCTGGCTGCCGGAGAACCGCGACACACTCCTGGCCCAGGGGGCGTCAGGCGAACATCAATTTGGCGGGCAGTGCCTGACCTTCATTGGCGCAGACGGCGAAGGCATCGGTGGCTACGAGAGCTGTTCGCTGTTTTCACCGATGTTTGAATTCGCCGATCAGGACGCGGCCCGGCAAACCGCCGAACAGGTGCTGGCGCTGTTGCGGGATGCGCCCGAACGCGCACCGGAACGCCCGGCCATCAGCCGCCGTGGCTTGCTGTTCGGACGCGTGTCCGGGGGCGCGCAATGACCGCCATGGCAAGCTTGGCACGGCTCGGCGGCTCATTGCGGGTGCGTCCCGGCCAGCAGCCCGCGATTGTCGGCGGGCGCCCGGCGCTGGCCGCCACTTTGTTGCGCGGCCAGCCGCCACAGACCGCCGCGCACCACTTACCGTTGCTCTATAGCCTGTGCGGGCAAGCGCACCGCTTGACCGCAGCGTTGGCCGTCGACACCGCACTGCATGGCGAAACCCCCATCGACCCCAACACCCAGCGCATGCTGGAGGCCGAAACCCGCCGCGAGCACGTGCGGCGTATGCTGCTCGAATGGCCGCGGTTGCTGGGTAACCCGTCGGTGCGCCCCGATCTCAGCCAACTGCATGCCTGGGAACACGCCCCGCAACAGGCGATGTCCGCCTGGTTGGGCGAATCGGTGGCGCAATGGCTTGAACGATGGGACGCCGAGCCGTTCAGCGCGCTCGATGAGTGGAGCCAGCGCAGCGATCATTGGCTGGCGCACGCCCTGGCCGATTGCCGCGAGGATGCCCACGCCCTGCAACTGCCGGTGCATGCCCTGTCACTGGCCGGCAACACCCAAGCGCTGCAGGTGGTGGCCGCCCAACTGCGAGAGGCCAGCGATTTTGCGTTGCATCCGGTGGCCTTCGGGCTACCCTGTGAGACGGGCAGTTGGACCCGCGCGCGTGAGGCCGACCCCCAACGCTACGCCAGCGTCTGGCTGCGTCTGGGCGCGCGCCTCGCCGAACTGGCGCGGCTCTCGCTGCCACAGCCCGCTGGCTTGGCACTCGGCGCATTGGCGCTGGGGCCCGACGAGGCGTTGGCCTGGAGCGAAACGTCGCGCGGCCTGTTGTTGCACCGGGTCTGTCTGGAGCGAATGAATGCCGGTGTGTTGATCCGCGACTATCAGGTCATCGCGCCGACCGAATGGAACCTTCATCCCCACGGCGCGCTGGCCCAGGGTTTGGCGACGATGTCAGCCGGCGATCCGGCCACGCGACGTCGCGCTGAGCTGTTGATCGCGGCTTTCGACCCGTGCATCGGCTTCACCCTTGAGCTTGAAGCCGTACCGAGCGAGGACATTATTCATGCATGAAGTGAGTCTGGCGGGCGGCATTCTCAGCGCCGTCGAGGCGGCGGCCAGGCGCGATCCGTTCGTGCGGGTCAGCCGCCTGCGCCTGGAGGCTGGCACGCTGGCCGGCGTTGAAATCGAGGCGCTGCGTTTCGCCCTTGAAGCACTGGCACCCGGCACCTTGCTGGCCGGTGCGCAAATCGATATTGAACAACCGCCGGGCCAGGCCTGGTGCCTGGATTGCGCCATCAGCGTGCCGCTGATCGAGCGCGGCGCCGGCTGCCCGCAATGCGGCGGCTTTTGGCTGCAACCCACCGGTGGGACTGAATTGCGCATCCTCGACCTGCAGGTCGAGGATCATTAATCGTTTGATTTTGGAGGTACACCATGTGCGTCGTCTGCGGTTGCGGAACCGGACATTCACACGACAAGACCGAAGCTCCGGCCACCGATAGCGATGTGCAGGTCGACGCTACCGGCGACCTGCATTACGGCGCGGGTCAGGCGCGGGTTTCAGTGCCCGGCATGAGCCAGGCCCGCACCATCCGCCTGGAGCAAGACATCCTCGGCGAAAACGACCGGCACGCCGCGCGTAACCGGGAAAACTTCACCGCCCACGGCGTACTGGCCCTCAATCTGGTGTCCAGCCCCGGTTCCGGCAAGACCACCCTGTTGTGCAGCACCCTCATGGCCCTGCGCCAGCGCCGCGCCGACTTGCCGCTGGCGGTGATCGAGGGCGATCAGCAAACCCGTCACGACGCCGAGCGCATCCGCGAAACCGGCGTACCCGCGATCCAGATCAACACCGGCAAAGGCTGCCACCTCGATGCCCGGATGATCACCGAAGCCTACAGCCGCCTGCCACTGCATGACGCGCTGCACGCGGCCGGTCACACGCATCAGTCGCCTATGCATAGCCACGTTGATCAGCAGCCGCACGCCCACGTACAGACTCAACAGCATCAACACAGCCATCATGCCCACGACGGTGGTGAGCCGGCCGGCATGCTGTTCATCGAGAACGTCGGCAATCTGGTCTGCCCCGCGCTCTGGGATCTGGGCGAGGCGGGCAAAGTGGCGATCCTGTCGGTGACCGAGGGCGAAGACAAACCCCTCAAGTACCCGGACATGTTCGCCGCAGCGCGCCTGATGATCCTCAACAAGATCGACCTGTTGCCGCACCTGGATTTCGACGTGCAGCGCTGCCTGGACTATGCGCGACAGGTCAACCCGCAGATCCAGATCATCCAGCTCAGCGCCCGCGACGGCACCGGGCTGGATGCCTGGCTCGACTGGTTGCTGGCCGGCGCCCCCGCGGTTGACCGCCGCGCCGCGCGCATCGCCGAACTGGAAGCTGAACTGGCCCGCCTCAAAGCTCAGGTGGAGGCCCCGCATGCGTAGCGAAAAACTGCC
This sequence comes from Pseudomonas sp. Y39-6, assembly GCF_023651955.1. Taxonomy (NCBI): domain Bacteria; kingdom Pseudomonadati; phylum Pseudomonadota; class Gammaproteobacteria; order Pseudomonadales; family Pseudomonadaceae; genus Pseudomonas; species Pseudomonas sp. Y39-6. The sequence continues at coordinate 3,241,459 of NZ_CP069594.1, forward strand.
CGGCGCGCAGGTCTGGCCGCCGGTGCTGGCCTGTGGCGCGTGGCTGAAGAACACCGCCTGCCTGTTGCAGGGCGATCAGGTGCTGTGGTCGCCACTCCACGGTGACTTGGGCGACCCGCAAAGCTGCCTGGACCTGGCGGCGTCGTTGGACGCTCTGTTGGCGTGCGCTGAAGTCACGCCGCAAGCCATCGCCCATGACTTGCACCCGGATTTCTATAGCTCGCAACTGGCGGTGACGCTGGCGGAAAAACTCAACGTGTCCGCCGTAGCCGTGCAGCATCACCACGCGCACATTGCCGCGCTGATGGCCGAACATGGCCTCGACGGCCCGGTACTCGGCCTGGCGCTGGACGGCGTGGGCCTTGGCAGCGATGGCGCAGCCTGGGGCGGCGAGTTGCTCTGGGTGGCCAGCGATGCCTGGCGCCGACTCGGTTATCTATTGCCGCTGCCGCTGCCCGGTGGCGATGTGGCCGCCCGCGAACCCTGGCGCCTGGCCGCCGCGGCGCTGCACCTGCTGGGGCGCGACGATGAAATCCTCAGGCGGCTCGGGCCGCTGGTCGGCGAACAAAGCGCGAACACTGTCGCGCAGATGCTCGCGCGCAATCTCAACTGCCCGCCGAGCAGTGGCGCCGGCCGTTGGTTCGATGCCGCTGCGGGGATTCTCGGCATCAGCGTGCGTCAACAATTCGAAGCCGAGGCGGCCATTGCCCTGGAGCGTCTGGCCGCTGAATACCTGGCAACCCACGCCGAGCCCGCCATCGACGGCCTGTGGCATCTCCGCGCTGACGGCGTGCTCGATCTGCTCCCGCTGCTGACCCGCCTGTTCGAACTCGCCGACAGCGCACGCAGCGCAGAAGGCGCGGCGCTGTTTCACCTGACGCTGGCCGCCGCTCTCGCCGACTGGATCGAGCACCAATCCACCACGCTGCCGGTGCTGCTTGGGGGCGGTTGCTTCGCCAATCGCCTGCTCAGTGCCCGGCTCACGCAACGATTGACCGCCAGGGGCTTGCCGGTTTTCAGCGCGCAGGCTGTGTCGTGCGGCGATGCCGGGCTGGCCCTGGGTCAAGCCTGGGTTGCCGCGCACTGGCGCGACCCGCAGCGCCAACCCGCTTTGCCATTGAAGGAATCCCAAGCATGTGCCTAGCCATTCCCGCACGCGTGATCGAATTGCGCGCCGGCGATAACGCACTCGTCGACTTGGGCGGTATCCGCAAGGAAATCTCCCTGGCGCTGGTGCCGCAAGCCCAGGTCGACGACTACGTGATCGTCCACGTCGGTTACGCCCTCGGCCTGATCGATCCCGAAGAAGCCCAGCGGACCCTGGCCATGTTCGAAGAACTGGACCGCCTGCAACCGGAAGCCCTATGAAGTACATCGATGAATACCGCGACGGCGAACTGGCACAGCGCATTGCCGAGCGCATCCGCGACGAAGTCCGGCCGGAACGCCAATACCGCTTCATGGAATTCTGTGGCGGCCACACCCATGCGATATCGCGTTACGGCGTGAGCGATTTGCTGCCCGCCAATGTCCGCATGATCCACGGCCCCGGCTGCCCGGTGTGTGTCTTGCCGATTGGGCGTATCGACCTGGCGGTGAAGCTGGCGCTGGAGGACGGAGCGATCCTCTGCAGCTATGGCGACACCCTGCGCGTGCCGGCGTCCGGTGGCCTCTCGCTGCTGCGCGCCAAGGCACAAGGCGCGGATATCCGCATGATCTACTCGCCCAGCGATGCGCTGAAAATCGCCGAGGCCAACCCCGAGCGTGAAGTGGTGTTCCTGGCCATTGGCTTCGAAACCACCACGCCGCCGACCGCCCTGGTGATCCGCGACGCCGCCGCTCGCGGCCTGAAAAACTTCAGCGTGCTGTGCTGCCATGTCCTGACCCCGGCGGCCATCGAGCATATCCTTGCCGCCCCCGGGCAAGATCCGGCGGCGGTGGAACTGGACGGCTTCGTCGGCCCGGCGCATGTGAGCATCATCATTGGCTCCGAACCCTACGCCGAGTTCGCCCGCCGATACCGCAAGCCGGTGGTGATTGCCGGTTTCGAACCGCTGGACGTGATACAGGCGATTTTGATGCTGGTGCGCCAGGTCAACGACGGGCGCGCCGAAGTCGAAAACGAATTCGTCCGCGCCGTCGGCCGCAACGGCAACAGCGCCGCCCAGACCTTGATGGACGAGATCTTCGAACTGCGTGAGAGCTTCGAATGGCGCGGGCTTGGCGAGGTGCCGTTCAGCGCCTTGCGCATTCGTGCAGAGTTCGCCGCCTTCGATGCAGAAAAACGCTTCGACCTGCATTACCGCGCCGTGGCCGATAACAAAGCCTGCGAATGCGGGCCGATCCTGCGCGGCCAGAAAAAGCCCACCGACTGCCGCCTGTTTGGCAGCGTATGCACCCCGGAAAACCCCATGGGCTCGTGCATGGTCTCCAACGAAGGCGCCTGCGCCGCTCATTACGCCTACGGGCGCTATAAAGACATCGAGGTTGTTGCAGTATGACCGGCCGTTCCCCCGTAAAACGCGGTTATGTACGCCCCCTCAATTTTCGCGACGGCGTGGTCGATATGGGCCACGGTGCTGGCGGGCGCGCTTCGGCGCAGTTGATCGAAGAACTATTCGTCGCCGCCTTCGACAACCCGTGGTTGCGCCAGGGCAACGATGGCGCCGCCTTCAGCCCGGAACTCAAACCCGGCGAACGCATGGTCATGGCCACCGACGCACACGTGGTGTCGCCGCTGTTTTTCCCCGGTGGCGACATTGGCAGCTTGTCTGTGCATGGCACCCTCAACGACGTCGCCATGGGCGGCGCGCGGCCGCTTTATCTCTCAGCCAGCTTCATCATCGAGGAAGGCTTTGCCCTCGCTGACCTCAAGCGCATCGTTGAGTCGATGGGCCGCGCCTCCCGCGATGCCGGGGTGCCGATCATCACCGGCGACACCAAAGTCGTGGAACGCGGCAGTGGCGACGGCGTGTTCATCAGCACCACCGGCATCGGCATTATCCCCAACGGGGTCGACACGGGCGGGCATCGCGCACGTCCCGGCGATGCGATCCTGGTGTCCGGCAGCATCGGCGAACATGGTGTGGCGATCATGTCCAAGCGAGAAGGGCTGGCGTTCGAAACCGAAATCCTGTCTGACAGTGCGGCGCTGCATGGCTTGGTGGCGCAGATGCTCGCGGTCGCTCCCGGCCTGCGCGTACTGCGCGACCCGACCCGAGGCGGTTTGGCGACCACGCTGAACGAAATTGCCGGTCAGTCCGGAGTCGGCATGCTGTTGGACGAAGCGGCGATTCCCGTGCAGCCGCAGGTTGAGGCCGCCTGCGAACTGTTGGGCCTGGACCCGCTGTACATCGCCAACGAGGGTAAGCTGATCGCAATCTGCGCCGAAGAAGACGCCCAGCCGCTGCTCGACTGTATGCGCCTCAACCCGTTGGGCGAACATGCGGTGCGTATCGGCACGGTCCTTGAAGACGCCCACGGTTTCGTGCAGATGCAGACCCGATTCGGCGGGCGCAGGGTGGTGGACTGGTTGTCGGGCGAACAGCTGCCAAGAATCTGCTGAGGCCCTGAAGCCCTGAGTCAGCAACGAGCGGCGGCATCCTCCAGTTGCCGCCATGCGTTCCGCAACCCTGCCAAGTCGGCAGGGGGTAAGGCTGACAAACGGCAGGACGGTGAGAGCCCCCTCGGATGTGCAGCCGTCACGCCGCACATCATCTTCTGAGCGGCGTCAACGTTGCTCCAGCCCGGTCGGTCTGGAACACGAACGCCGGATTGGTCGAGGGCCCGTCGGCCCCCAGCAGTTTCTGGTTGCGCTGGACCAGGATCGAGCCCGCTGCGGTCAATGCCCAGACCTGCGGCCATTGCCCGTCGGGACCGACGCCGGCGCACGTTCCAGCTGCCGGCGACCGCACGCGCCAGATCGCGCAGCGTATTGGCCGCATTGCTCTGCACCGGCGTCAGGGCGCCGCTTTGCGGCAGGTCGAACACAAAACAATCGCCAACGCCGGACGCGCCATGGCGCCCGAGCAGCCTCGTGCAATGGCCGACGCCATCGCCGAGTTTGCGCAGCACGTGTATGCGAGCCAATCAACCGCGCCGGTTTTCAACTCAACCGACATGGGCCACCCCCAAGGCCCATGTTGCTGCGCCAATTGGGCAAAGCGCCTTCAGCGCGCGGCTGTCTGTTGCCGTTCCTGGCACAGGCCTGTCGCTGCCAGGTGTTGCACCACGTATTGAGCATCGCGTGCCACCCCGGAAAACCGCCCGGAGCCCCAGGTGTGCAGCCACGGCAAGCCGAGGAAGTACAAGCCCTGCCGAGCGGTAACGCCACGGGTATGGCCGGGATAGCTGCGGCCGTTGAAGACGGGCACATCGACCCAGCTGAAATCCGGCTGGAAACCGATGCACCAGATGATGCTGGTGATGGCGTTGGCGGTGAGCTCCAGTTCGCTTCGCTCTTCTTGCGGCGCCCACAGCGGCGTGTAGGGCGTGCCGATTGGTGCATCGATCGCGTTCTCGGCAATGTACTTGTCAATGCTGGCGTTGATGCGATTGTAGACCGCGTCGGCGGCCTCCAGGTTGGCGCCCAGGTCGCAGGCAAATTTCAGCGTGGTGCCTTCCAGGCTTTCGAGCCTGCCAAACAATTGCATGCCTTCGTGGGCGAAGCGGCGCAGGTCGATATCGCGTCCGCCATCACGCCCTGTGACGTAGTGGTTGGTGTTGTCGCGCACACCTTCGCGAAGCGGGTGAGTGTCCACCCCAATGTCGTAGTAACCCATCTGCGCCAGCCAGTCGACCACGTCTTTGCCACGGTAGAAGCGCGCGCAACGCGGTGCATCGCCGACGGCCAGGTACACCTTGCGCCCGGCCAGATGCAAGTCTTCGGCGATTTGCGCACCGGACTGCCCGGAACCCACCACCAGCACGGCGCCCTCGGGCAAGGCCTGCGGGTTGCGATACTGCTCGGAGTGAATCTGCGTGATCTGCGCCGGCAACCGTTCGGCCAGGCGCGGAATGATCGGCGTGTGATAGCCGCCGCTGGCGATAATGACGTGGTCGGCGGTGAAGTCGCCCTTGGACGTATTGAGCAGGTAGCCGCCTTCAGGGCGTGCGGTCATGCGCTGTACCGCAACCCCTTCCTTGGTCGGGGCGTTGACCTTGGCGATAAAACCGTCGAGGTAATCGATGATCTGATCTTTTGTCATGAAACCATGGGGCGCATCACCCGTATATGGGTGGCCTGGAAGGGCGCACTGCCAGTTCGGCGTCACTAGGCAAAAGGCATCCCAGCGCTGGCTGCGCCAGGTGTGCGTCAGGGTATGTTTTTCCAGGACCACGTGATCAATGTCCTGTTGTTGCAGGTAGTAACTGGCCGACAGGCCGGCCTGGCCGCCGCCGACGACGATGGTGGTGTAGTGAGTCATGTTGAGGTCCTCTTGAAAAAATGAACAGCGCCGTCAGATGTCGCCGAAGCCTGAGTAATGAACCGTGCCGGTTCCCTGATGTTTGATTTCCACGACCTCGACCTGAGCGTGCGGGTCGGCGAAGTTGCGCGCCCGCATACGCAGGCCGCCCAGGCTGTCCATTGCCGAACTGCAGTAGAAACCCTTGACCTGTTTGACGCGCTCCGAGGCCGCGTTCAAACCGGTTTCCGCGCGCTGTAAAAATTCGGCCATGGGATACGTGCAACCTTCCTGGAGGTGCTCGTAGATGGTCGTTGACGGTGAATAGGTGTTGCTTTCCTGGCCATCGGGCCAGCGCAGGCGAATGTTCACGGCGGGCATGTCAGTGCTCCTTTAACAAAACGGGGTGAGCGAATTCGCGATAGCTGAATCCGGTAAAAGCGTGGCTGGCCAAGTTCCAGAACTCGACCTGTTCCTGGCCTTGAATCACTTGCAGCCGGGCGCTGTCATCGACTTCGCCGATACAGGCGCAGTGAATGCCTTGAGCGGCGAACGCAGCCTCCACGGCGGCGAGGTTTTCGCGCTCAAGCGTGAGCAGGAAGCCGTAACTGGGGAACGCTTGCAGCCAGCGCTCCATCGGCGTGTCAACCGGGATGGGCAGCGCTTCAAGGTGAACCCGCGCCCCGCAGTGGGTGGGTTCGAGCAGCATCAACAGGGTGCCTAGAATCCCGGCGTTGCTGATGTCCTTGGCCGCCAGCAGCAGGCCGGCTTCGGCCAGGCGTGGGATCACCTCGAGTTTCTCGCGCAAACGAGCGGCGGGCACGTTCTCGAAGGCTTTCCAATAGGGCGCGTTACCGTGCCACTGGCCATCCAGGTCCACCGCCATGACGATGAGTTGGCTTGGCGCGACGTGCAGGGTCGAGAGCAGGTTGCGCGCCCAGCCCGTGATGGCGACTGCCAGCGCCACAGGATTGCCGGCCGCCAGGCTGGTATGACCGCCGGCCATGATCAGGCCGTAGGCCGCGCAGGCGTCACGGATACCGGCCAACAGGCTGTCGGTGGCCTGTTGGTCATGGTGCCAATAGGCATTGACCACGGCAGTGGCGCGCCCCCCCATGGCCGTGATGTCGCTGACATTGGCCATAACGGCCGACCAACCGGCGAACCACGGCGCCTGTTCGACAAAGGCCGGGATCATGCCTTCGATGGCCAGCAGTTGGTACTGATCGCCGCAGCGGATAGCCGCAGTGTCATCACCGGGCAACGCGTACAGGTCGTCGCCGCTGGCGCCCTGGCTCGGCTGTGCCGCTGCCGCCTGGCCGATGGCTTGCTTGGCCAGCATGGCCGGTGAGTTGCGCAGTGCCGCGAGCAGATCGTGCAGGGTGGTCTGCGGGTCAGCCATGCCGCACCACCTTGCGTGGCGGCAGTGCCACGTTGCGAGGCATGAAGGGGTAGCAGTCCAGTTGGGCCTGCATCAGGCAGTGCGCGTGTCCGAACACATCGATTGCTTGTAAGGTTTGCCAGTGCAGGCCCAGGAAGTAGCCCTCGTTGGCCTGTTGCACGGTGGCCAGAAAGGTGTGGCAGCCCAGGTCGATCGCACGCGACACCGCCTCATTGATCAGGGCCTTGCCGATCATGCCGTGGCGTCGGTAAGCGCGTTCCACGCACAAACGTCCGCCGTACCAGACGCCCGGTTCGGTTTCATAGATGCGTACCGCGCCGACCACCCGTTCGGGCATGCCGCAGTGATGCGCCACGGCAACGATCGGAATCGCCTGAAAGTCTTTTTCGTCGCGGTCCTGAGCCAGTAATTGCTGCTCGTCGGAAAACACCGCGCGGCGTAATGTGTAGTAGTCCTGACGCTCCCATGTGGCCAGTGCGGGCTTGACCAGCAGGTCATCGGCGAGGAAGTCGGCGAACGTATCGTCGATCAGGGCAAAGGTCTGTGTTGGCATGCTGGCGGCTCCCGTTACTCGTGATGTTTCAGGGCCGAGCACGCGCCGCATTTGGCGCAGCCGGCGTTGATGTTCTCCGAGTGCAGGCCGTGCTTGCGCAGGCTGGCACCGATGCGCGGGTAGAGCCGCTGCATGAAGGCGCTGTCGGGCTTGGGGTGATGGGCCAGCGGGGTACCGTCGATGGGCACGAACGGCACAACGAACGGGTAAACGCCGGCGTGGGCGAGACGCTCGCTCATCTGCACAATTGCCTCTTCGCTGTCGCCCAGCCCGGCCAGGATGTAGGTACTCACCTGGCCGCGCCCGAACACGTTGACGGCGGCTTCGAAGGCGCTGAAATAGCGCTCCAGCGGCACTTGGGCCTTGCCCGGCATGATGCGTTGGCGCACGGCATCAGTGACCGCCTCCAGATGCATGCCCAGCGATACCACGCCACTGTCCTTGAGCCGCATGAACCAGGCATCGTCATCCGGCGGTTCGCACTGGGCCTGGATCGGCAGGTCGACAGCGGCGGTGACGGCCGCCGCCGACTCGCACAGAATGGCGGCGCCGCGATCGGATGTCAGCGGCGTGCCCGTGGTCATGACCATATGCTTGACGCCATCGAGCTCCACCGCGGCCTTGGCCACTTGCGCCAATTGCGCCGGGCGTTTGCGGGCGATGGTTTTGCCCGATGCCAGGGAATGGCCGATGGCGCAGAACTGGCAGGCCGTGGCGGCCTCGTTCATGCGAATGCAGTGCTGTAGAACGGTCGTGGCCAGCACATCCTTGCTGTGCAGGGTGGCGATTTTCCAGTAGGGCGTGCCGTCTTCGGTGTTCAGGGCGTAGAAGTTGGGGATGCCCGGCAACTGCACCTGGCCCACCTGCAGCCCTTCGCGAAAGATCAGCGCTTGAGCTCCCGACGCATCAGGCACGGCGGAGTAGGGGGAGTTTTGCGACGCATGGTTGAGCATCGGCACCATCGCGGTGTGTTCGCCCAGGGTCAGCGCCTTGTGGTCCGAAGGGCCTGCGCCGCCTTTGCGCGTGAGGCCGTCGGCACCTTGCCAGCGCACACCGTGGCATTGCAATGCGTTCAACAGCAGGCTGTCGGGCGAGGACGCAGTCAGATTATTCATGGAGCGCGTCCTCGACGCTTTCGCGCCGTTCTTGCACATGTGCGGTGACGCGCCGGTCAATCAATAGGCTGAGCAGCTCGGGGCGGCTGTAATGACCGACCGAGTCCATCATGCGTTTGCGTTTGTTGATCAGCGCGAAGTCGAGGTCGGCGATGATCGCGCCTTCGCCAGTGCACAGCGGTTCGCCAAGCAATTTCCCTTCTGGCGAGACAATGGCGGTGAAGCAACCACCGGAAATCGGTTCGACGGCACAGCCGGTGTCGGCCATGATCTGCGCCTGTTGCTCGGGGTCCAGCCACGCGGTGGCGTTGACCACGAAACAACCGGACTCCAGCGCATGGTGGCGGATGGTGACTTCGATCTGGTCTGCGAAGATCTGCCCGACCAGTGAGCCTGGGAACATCGCAGCATGGATTTGCTCGCCGTCGGCCATCAGCGCATAACGCGCCAACGGGTTGTAATGTTCCCAGCAGGCCAGCGCGCCGATGCGACCGACCGCACTGTCGGTGGCGCGCAACCCCGAGCCATCGCCTTGCCCCCAGACCATGCGCTCGTGGTAGGTGGGGGTGATTTTGCGGCGATGCTGGATCAGCGTGCCGTCAGCGTCGAACAGCAACTGGGCGTTATAAAGCGTGCCACCATCACGCTCGTTGACGCCGATGCAGGCCACGATACCGGCTTCGCGGCACGCTGCGCCTATTTGCCGAGTGACATCAGAGGGCACGATGACTGCTTGCTCAAGCAGGCGCAGATGCTCCTTGCCCATGGCGAAGGGCGGTTGCACAAAAGAAAAGTAAGGGTAGTAAGGCACCACAGTTTCCGGGAACACCGCGAACTGAACGTCCTTGCGACCCAAGTCCAGGAGCGTGTCACACAGTTTGGCGACCGTGGCTTCACGGGAATACAGCACCGGACTGAACTGAACGGCTGCGGCGCGAATAGTTGGCATGTGATGGGATCCTGTCAGGGATGATCGACGTTTCAATGGCCTTGAGCGTTCGGTGTCGGCGATGGCACGGAAGGTTGCCACCGCACGCTCCTTTCAGAAGGGGGGCGTTAAGCCGTCCAGGTATCTATGATCATGGCGCCCTCACGACGCATCAGCAGGCGCAGGTCCATCACGTCCAGCGGGTTGATGGGGCGGATACCTTCGATCAGTGCTTTCTCGGTTTGGCCATACAGGGCCTGCAAGGCGAAGCGGCAGGCGTACACCTCACCGCCTTCGGCCATGAATGCCTTGATCTGGTTGTTGACGGCCAGATGCCCAGGGAAGGCTTCGGCGCCCAGGGTCGGAAAACCGCGTTGCACGCCCAGTTGTACGCCAGGCCCGTAGAGCAGGATCTTGGTTTCGAAGCCTTTGCGCAGAAGGCGCTTGGCTTGCAGCATGTTGACCAGGCCAATGGAGCCTTCAAAGGCAATGGTGTGGAATGTCAGCAAGGCTTTTTCGCCCGGTTCGGCTTTGACGTCCTCGAAGACTTTCTCCTCGTAATTGACCAGAAAGTCACCGTCCTGATAGTGGGCAATTTCTACATTTGGCATGTCTTACTCCGCAGTGCTGAATGGCTGGCATCGACGGCCGGAATCGGCGAGTCGTCGAGAGACAGAGAGCGAAGGGCGTGCCAGGTTGTGCGTGACCTACTGAGTTATTGCTTATCTAACTGATAAATATCGATATTTATTTTTTATACGATGGGAAAAGGATCAATTGAGGTTGCGCGGAACACTACTTAATTACGTAGATGTACGAATATTCGTACTGGTTTTAACGAATATTCGTAGTTTTTGGCCGCGCCTGAACGGAGGTCTGAACCGGCTTTTTCAGGGTGAACTGGGACTGTCGGTGGGTTACGAAATTCCGTATAAGTGAGGTTGGCCAAACCTGGTAATTACGGGACTTCGTAGCATGCGTGACACTGACTCCCTCGACGGCTGGACCGACCTGGCCTACCCCTCACGTCATATGGTGTTCGAGCACTGTGCCGAAGCCATTGCGTTACTCGACCCCTATAACGACCGCTTCGTGGACTTGAACATCGCGGCCTGCCAGTTGCTCAGCTACCCGCGCCAGGAGCTGCTGGAGTTTCCCGTGAGCAAGCTGTTCGGCCACCAATTGGCGGACTTGATCGTGTTTACCCAGGCGGTCATGGACAAAGGGCGGGGCTGGACCGATGAACTCAGTTGCAATTGCAAGAGTGGCGAGCGGATCGAGCTGGAAATCTCCGCCACCCGCCTGCTGGTCAAGGGCGTACAGCAACTGATCCTGGTGCTGCGTGAAAAGAGTCAGCAGCGCTACCAGCGCGATCAGGCTGAAACCGAGCGCACCATGCGTGGCGGCCTTATCGAGTGGCGCAATATCCTGAACCTGTTTCAGGAGACCGAGCGTGACAAGCAACTACTGCTCAGTTCGGTGGGCGATGGTATCTACAGCATCGACAGCGATGGGCTGGCGACCTTCGTCAATCCAGCCGGCGCCCGCATGTTGGGCTGGGCGCCCGAAGAAATGATCGGCAAGAATATCCATCGTATCCATCACCACACGCATGCCGATGGCGCCCACTATCCGGTGGAGGACTGTCCGATCTACAAGGCCGTACATGACGGCATGGTGCACGAGGGCCGGCAAGAGGTGTTCTGGCGGCGCGATGGCACATCGTTTGCCGTGGAGTTCACCAGCACGCCGGTAATCAGTGACGGCCGCATCATCGGGGCGGTGGTGGTGTTTCGTGATATCACCGAGCGGCGCACCACCGAGTTGCAGTTGCAGAACGCGCTGGTTGAATTGAAGACCCTGAAGCAGCGACTCGAAGAGCAGAACGCGTACCTGCAGGAGGAAATTCATATTGAGCACAATTACCGCGATATCGTCGGGCAGAGCGAGCCGATTCTGAAGATCGTCCAGCAGATAGATGTGGTTGGCCCGACCGATGCCAACGTACTGATCCACGGTGAATCAGGCACAGGTAAAGAACTGATTGCCCGGGCCATTCACCAGGCCAGCAAGCGTCGGGATCAGCCGCTGATCCGGGTCAACTGTGCGGCGATTCCGGCAGAACTGTTTGAAAGCGAATTCTTTGGCCATTTGCGTGGCGCGTTCACCGGGGCGGTACGTGATCGTGTCGGCCGCTTCGAACTGGCCAACGGCGGCACCTTGTTTCTGGATGAGATTGGCGAGATTCCCCTGGAGTTGCAGAGCAAACTCTTGCGTGTGTTGCAGGAAGGGCAGTTCGAACGGGTCGGTGAGGAACGAACCCGCAGTGTGGATGTACGGATCATTGCCGCCACCAACCGCGATTTACGTGCGGAAGTGCAGGCCAAGCGCTTTCGCGAAGACCTGTTTTTCCGGCTCAATGTATTCCCCGTTCACTCCCCGAGCCTGCGTGAGCGTCGTGCCGATGTGCCATTGTTGGCCTCGCATTTTCTCCAGCTCATTGGTGCCCGCTTGAACATGCCCGGTCATCGCTTGAACAAGGGCGACATGGCGCGCCTGCAGGCTTACGAATGGCCAGGCAATATCCGCGAACTGCAAAACGTCATCGAGCGCGCGTTGATTACCGCGACCGGAGCGGAACTGAACATCGACCTGCCCAATACCGCGACGTCCACACAGGTGGCCGCGGTGCAGGACAATGTACGGATCATGACCGAGCAGGAGTTGCGCACACTTGAGCGGGATAATTTGAGCGCCGCAATGGCGGCCTGCGGCGGCAAGATGTTCGGCAAGGACGGTGCCGCGCAGTTGCTGGGGATCAAGCCGACGACCTTGGCATCACGCTTGAAAAAAATGGCGCTCGATTGATCCAGAAAAATGCTCCGAACCTTTCGATTGGAGTAGGTGTAGTCAGAAGCAACGCAGACGTCCTCTGCTCAGCGATTTTTTTGGTAACGCTGGGGCGCACAGCCATGCCAACGCTTGAATGCCTGAGAAAAGCTTGAGGCGTCGCTGAATCCCAACCGCTCCGCAATATCTCTCATTGATAGCGAGTGACTTTCCAGAAGTTCCTTGGCCATTGCATAGCGGACCTCCATGAGCAACGAGCGAAATGAAGTACCTTCCTCGCTGAGACGACGCTTGAAGGTTCTCTCACTGGTGTTCATCAGTTTGGCCATGGATACTTGATCCGGCGGCATACTTCCGGCAATGCTGAGATACTGACGGACAATGCCCGCTGTACCTGCCTTCACACGGCGTTTTTCCAATAGCTCGCTACATTGTTGAGCACACATCAAAGCAGTCACAGGATTGGCTTGAGGGAGCTGATGTTCGAGAAACCTCAATCCGAACGCGAGGCTATTTATGCCTGTTCCAAATCGTGGATGAGCCCCTCCGAAGCTCTCTGGACTGATTTCCAGTTTTGCATGCCTGGGAAGAGGGTTGCGCAGTGTTAATCGCTCTAGCAAGAAACCGCTTCCGGCGAGCTCTCGCATGAGTACATACGCTGCTGCCATGTCTCGCGCTACCAGAAAGCGCTTAAGCTCATCCTTCAATTCGGGCTCTCCGAAACTCAGTACACCGAGCTCTCCATCTCGGTGAAAGGAGATCAACGTGAAGGCATAAGTCAGTGGTAAAAAGCGCAACGCCAGAGTCATCGCATCGCCTAAGGTCGCGCTGCTGATAAGACCAAATCCCCACAGACCATAGGTGGAAAAGCTGTAACGCAAACCGGCCTGGAATCCCAGCGTCTCCGGTAACAACGAAGACTGACACAAGTTGGATATCACGCGAAGCTCAGCCGAAGCGGATACCTGCACGTTAGGGTCCCTTAGCTGATTGAATGAGAGGCCTGTTCCTCTTAACAATGTGGCTGCACTCATACCTAGGTTATGTCCGATCTCGACGAGAAGTCGCACACTACCGACGTCGCGGGTGAAGTCCCAGAAGCTCATCAGGCAGGCTCTTTTTTAGATAGAGTAATGGCCTAAATACTAAAGCAATTGCCACTACGTGTCATTCCTTTAAATAGCGTTAATACTTGTCCTGTCATTGCGGTGTCAATGCCATCCTGACAGTCTCAGGTGCGAAATGATACTGGATGCTATTAATAACAAACCCGCCTGCCCTGATGAAACATGAAACGGAAGATTGCATTAGTGAAGTTGTGTTTTGGTATTGGTGGTGATGGCGAAAACTTCTGTGGTAATAAGTTTGTTAACTAATTGGATGGCTACCAGATTATTCGTTACTAGGTAGCTATCCTCATTGCGATATACCGACGAAGTCTGCTCGGCGCCAGGTTCGTCAAGCGAAAAAGCCACGCCGCGATGAAACCAACCGGACGATGAGGCTTGCTAAAATCTCCTTGGTCATTGGCTGCCGCCCAGATCGACTCGGCAACATTCTCGGGGGTTAATTGAACACCAAGACGCTCAATGCTGCGGGCATTCATACCCTTTATCATGTCGGTTTGCACGAAGGGCGGCATGATGTCGATCACGCGAATCCCATGACGTTGCCATTCAATGTTCAACGCTTCGGTTAATCCGCGCACGGCAAATTTTGTGCTTGAGTAAGTAGCCAATGACGCCTGGCCATAGATTGCTGCGGTCGAAGATAGATTGATAACACAGGCGCCTGGGGTGCCAATTAAATACGGCAAGGACAGATAGCAACCATTAAGCAGTCCCTTGATATTGATATCGATCACCGTGTGGTGGCGTTCAAGCGGACTGGACTCAAAAGGGCCTGAAATCAAAATGCCGGCATTGTTAAGCAACACATCCAGTCGCCCCGTGCGTCGATGGAATTCACTAAGGGCTTGACTCCATTCTTCCGGGCTGGCGACGTCGAATTGCATCGAAAGCACATTCTGCGCACCTAACTCAGCTTTCAGTTCCGCAAGCGCCGCGTTATTAATATCACCCAGCCCGACAAACCAACCGCGCTCTACAAACAATCGCGCGGCTGCTCGACCGATTCCGCTTGCAGCACCCGTAATGAGAATGCTCTGGCGCTTCTCGATAAGAGCCGCTGTCATGAATCAAGGTCCTTGTAACGAGGCACTGGCGTATGTGTTAGCAGTCTCAGCCTCCGCACGTTCACGTGTGAATGCCTCTAGCATGCGTAATGTCCGCCCCAGCATTCAGGCGAAGTTGCAGCCCATGGCTATGGAAAACCATTTTTGGCGCAGCATTGGCCAGTCCCAGTTGGGCAAGTCGTTGCGCCATTGGATGCGTACTGTTTGAGAGCTTCAGACGAAGCGATCCTGGAAGACAGCTTCTGCCGCCACCGCGGGTGTTGATCAGCGTGCGCAGCAGCGATCCGTTGTGGTGGGAGTACAGAACCAAGTCCAACTGCGGGGCTGGCAGGCCTATACCTAGATCTCCAGATAGCTCCACCATAGTGTCCCCGGCTTCGGGATCGCTTACCGTTCCTTTAAAGCGCTTCGCCTCCAACGAAAATCCGATGGGAGTAACGAATTTAGGGTATCCCCAGATCTCTTTTCCCGCTGCGCACGCTGCTTGAGTGGTGACGGGCAAATCGATCACATGGAATCCAATCTGTTGTTTGTCCAAGGACTTATAAAGCGAAAGCAGTGGACAGTGCGGCGTCTGTACGCCGTTGGGAACACAGGCTATGGCTACACCGACCTCGTTGTAGGCAGAGATCGCTGTTTTCCTGTATTCGTAGAAGCCGACAACCACCAATGCTTTCCCCTTGGCGAATTGAACGGCAGTTACACCCGCATCCTTGAGGAAGGCATTTGCGATTTCGAACTCGACCTCAAACATGGCCATGAAATTGGAGTTGTCGAAATAAAGTATGGGTAAGTCAACATGACCTTCCGAGCTTTCGAACGGCGTCAAGGGGTACTGAAAGAATGGATCCTGGAGCAAGGTAGTCATGACTCAAACTCCAACAATAGGGTTATGTGGATTGAGCGGCAGAATCTGCTCCTGCCAATCCTCTATGAGCGATAAGCGATTTATCTGGTTGGTGCCTTCGAAAATCCGTGTCAGACGTATGTCCCGGAAAATCTTTTCGATCTTTTGTTCATGAAGACCACCATGATCAGCCAAGAGATCCATCGCCATTTCGACGACATGCTGCGCCCGGTCAGTAGCGTGGAACTTGCAAAGGGATGCATGCAACTGACGAGGTTTCCAGGCGCTCTTTGCCTCCTGCCAAACCAAGCTGCGTATGGCACGGGTTTCCGCCACCATCGTTGCAAGGTGCAGTTGCACGTCTTGGTAGTGAATGAGTTCTTTACCGCCAAGCTTGTACGTGCGTGCGAAGTCAACGGCGATCTCTGTGGCTGCACGCGCTAAGCCAACACCCATGGAGGCAACAGGCATTCGGGAGGCGTTGAGGGTTGCTCTGTTGAGTGCCCATCCTTTGCGCAATCCACCGATGACCCGGCTGTGGGGAACGAAGACGTCGTTAAATTCAAGCTCGGCGGCGCCGGAAGCTCGCATCCCCATCTTAAGTTCGATACGTGGAACGCTGTAACCTGGGCTATCAGCATCGACGTAGAAGCATGTCCACGAGTCCATTCCTTCGCCGTCGAGCGCCGCAAACACGGTTGTACTCTTTGCAAGATCTCCGCCGCTGATGAAGCACTTTCGGCCATTGAGGAGGAAGCCGCCTTGTGTCGGCGTCGCTATTACGCCGGGGCGATAGCTTTCTGCGCCATGACCTTCCTCTGCATCTGACCCTGCACCGGGTTCGGTGATCGCAAATGCCACCAGATGCGGGTCACCGCTCAGGCAGCTGCGGTATACTGGGGCCAGGTGCCGCGTGATAGTTCCCAGGCTGCCGGAAAGAAGCAATGGCATGCAGCCGAGGTGATGCGCTGACAGCAATAACATCAGGCCGCCGCAAGCGCGGCTGAACTCCTCAACGACTAGCGCGCACTGCCAAATCGGCGGTTGAGTGACGGCCCCCCACGGCATGGTTCCGAGCGGTGCCGGCATAAAGTAGCTCAACCATCCGGCTTTTCCCGCCTCAACCAGAAGTCGTTGGACTACGGGTAGGCATTCACCGACCGGCAGGTGTTCTGCTAAATCCACTTCGCTGGCCAGGGGAGCAATATGCTGATCAGCGAAGAGGCGCGCGGAGCGACGAATCTTGGCCAGCGCCTTTGGCAGCCGAGCTGTATCGGTTTCCCACAAATCCCCACGAACGTAGTGGGTGAACGGTCGAGCGAGGGCTGAAAACTCGCCATACTGCCAGTGTGGCGAGAGTTGATGATTGGATGGCAGATGCCCATCAAGGTGCATATTCAGGGACATGGTTACTTCTCCATCCATGCAGCAAGGAATAAGGGGATCTCTCTCGTGCCACCGCTTTGCAACTTGAGCATGTTCAGATCGCGGACAATCTTTTCTGCCCCACACTCGCGCATGTATCCAATGCCTCCGTGCACCTGTACGACATGGTTGGCTGCCTGGCAGAGGCTTTCATGCAGCCTCGCTCGCATGGACAACACCACGCCTAAATCCAGCTCATCGAGCGGGCGCGTCAACATGCTGAGCACTGCTTCTGCGTGCTGGAGCGTCATCTCCACCTCACCGAGCATGAACTGTACGGCTGGGTGGTGATCGATACGCTTGCTTCCTTGCTTGCGAATGGCGGCATACTCGACGGCGAGGGTTTGCCCTCGCTCCAAAGCCCCCACCGCAATTGCCATCAATCCAATGCATTCAGCCTTAAGTAGGCGCTCATATATGTTTCGGGATCCTGCTGCATCAAGACTGCGGGTTTGCGCATACGCGCCCCCCTGCACGAGGTAACTCGATAACTCGTCGAAACCATGTTGAGCCTCACATCGAGTGACAACCGCCTCAGCGCTGGTACTCAGGCGCCAGACGATTTGTCCGTCACACCACTCGGGCCAAATCAGAGATTGCCAACCCTCTGCCGCGACAATAGGGCTGACATGTCGCTGCCGACACAACCAGTCACTGAGTGTGTTTTGGTCTTCCGGCGGCATTACCGAACCCTTGATCCAACGCGCGAGGCTGTAGCGACCAAGGCCGTAGTGTCCGACGATAGATAGGGTGGAGGCGAGGAGATGCTCTTGGTTGAGCGTGAAGCCGAGCTGTTTTGCTAAGCCATGGGCCAAGCCACTGCGATGCCAGGAGAAGGCAATGCCAGGGTTGGCGCGGCCCAGATGCCTGAGCCCCCCTATGTTGAAGAACATGGTTTCGGCGGTATCGGTGTGATCCCAGATCCCAAATCCATCCTCACCGGTGGACAGGGAAATAATGCCAAGTTCGACAGCTTCTTTTGTCAGCGTCTCAAGGCACTGGGTGGAGACGGGATGTTCGGGTCGCTCCGCTGAGACCCAAACACGTTCTTTTGCGAAACGACCTACTTCATCAAGCAGAGGCAAAATATCTTCGGTGTTCATGGCTATGACATCACCACCCGCGAATTATTGTTATGGGCTGAGCGCCAGTCCGATCCTTAGGCAATCCGGATCGAATACGGCCGCTTTCAAACGTCGAACCGCCTGGTAGATAGGGCGGCCTCGGATGGGATAGAGGATAGGAACAATGGGGGGCTTTAAGGAATTATCAGGGGGGACATTTGCTTTAGAATTTAGGCCAAATTCAAGGCCTGAAGAGCAAGTCTGGATGAACGTGTAGGAGTGGGCTTGCCATACGCAAACGATTCCGATGCGGCAAGCGTTGGTGCTGTCCTCGTTGTCTGGCCCGTTGTCAGCGCTCGGCCCGGCTCGCAACGAATCAGCTTCTGCCAGCGTTCGGATATAGCGTAATGGCCAGCATGGAAGCACGCAGCATGATGTGACCGTAACCGGTGTCACTGAATGAATGCAGGCCTCATCGAGGGGCAGGTTTGCCGTAGACCAGCACAGCCCCCCGATGGCCTGTTGTCATTTCATATCTCTGGCCTGCACCCACAGTACGGCGTCTTGCGACAGGGGTTTGCCTTTATGGGTTTTCGTTGTGCCAATGTTGAGCGCCGCAATGCCCCACCAGCCGGCACGGGGCAGGCCGATGGTGACGATACCTTGGGCATCCGAATACGTGCTCATGGATTTGAAGGAGGCTTGGGGGGGCGTGACATAGTCCTTCTGGCCGAAGGCGTTGTATTTGATGTCGACGGAATGGTTGAGGTATTCGATTTCGACCTCAGCGAACGGAACGGGTTTGCCGTTGGCAAGCACTACGGCGCGGAACACGCCGCCTGTCCAGTTGGCATAGGGTTTGTTCAGGGGTTGGATTTCCACCGGCGCGCCTTGCGGTTCCGACCAATTGCCGGGTACGCCACCCACATTGACGATCAGCTTGGTGAACTGCTGGATGTAGACGTCTTCCTCAGTTTCCAGGTAGGGCTCGGGTTCGAGTACGAAGACATGGTCACCTAGCGAGCGCACCAATTCCCGCGGGATCGACGCACGATAAGCGGTCGCCTGGTTATCCCGACTCTGCCACTGCACAGGCCGCAGATATTTGCGCAGGTCGATTTTTTCCCCGCCATGGGAGCTGACGTGGTTGAAGGCGAGGGGTTGCCCCATGACCATCGTCGGCCCGGCGGAGAACGGGTGGGTGAACACCATCGCGAATTCCAGGTTGTCCGCGCGCGGCAGCGCTGTTTCTTCCACATACAGCAGCTGGAAATGGGCCTGTGCGGCGCACGCCATGCAACCGAAGGTCACGGCGGCAAGGGCTTGAAGCAGTCGTCGTTTGATCGCCATGGTCATTTTCACTTTGTAATGTCGGAGGATTGGATCGTGGCGCCATGGTTCTCTCCGCCGAGGAACACCACGGAGTAGGCGCCAGCCGGGGCCCGGAACGTAAAGCTGTTGTCTTTGTCGACAGTGCCTTCGAGCAACACCTTGTTGCTGGTGTCCTGGACATGGATTTTTCGACCCGCGGCGGAACTGCCGTCGGTGTAACCCGCCTCACACTTGACCCAGTCATCGTTCTCGATATAGCAGTCGAAAACGGGGCCGTGGGCCGAGGCGGCCTGGCAGAACAGCAGTGCAGTTGCCAGCAGTATCGGGTGGACTAGATCTAGCGATTTCATCTGGTTTCAGTCTCCATGGTCGAAGTCGATCACTGGGGCGTTGCGGCTTGAACGCCAGCCTCAGGGGAACCGGCCGGCGCGAAGGCCGCCAGCAAGGCGTCCAGGTTGAAACTCAGCAGCGCCTCGTAGTTAGCGTTGTTGGCGAGCAGGCCAGGGTTGCCGATATCCAGGATCAGCAGGCGTGCGCCCCCTTCCTCTATGGCCTGTGCAGTCTTGGCGTCAGGTGCCCACTTATGGACCACCACGCGGATATCACGCTCGCGCAGGTAGCGGGTCAGGGCGGCGCGGTCGGCGTCAGTCCAGTCGATGTCCTGACGCACAAACCAACCGTCCACATACACGCCGAACTCGCCGAACAGGTAGATCGGCTCGCTGGCCAGCGACAGCACGCGCAGGTCCGGCACCTTCAGCAGCCGATCACCGTAGTCGGCCTTCAGTTGGCGCAGTCGGCCGTCGAGTGCGGCGAGGTTGCGCTCGATCCGGGGCGCGTCGGCCGGGGACAGGCGTGCCAGGTCGGCCGCGATCAGTGCCGACATACGCATGGCATTGACCGGGCCAAGCCAGGCGTAGGGCGACAGGCCGCCTTCGCCGTTGCGGGCGCCAGCCCAGGGAACATCGTTCGAGGGTTCGCGGGTCACGGCTACGCCGGGCTTGAAGCTGTCCCATGAGTGCGACGCATCGATCTCGACGATCCGCAGGTTGTGGCGCCGGGCCGTCGCATACAGCGGGTCTGCGCGCCACAGGCTGCTCACGGTGACCACGGCGGCGGCTTTCTGGAACACGGCCGGCTCCAGGCGTGACAGAGCGTTGGCCTGGCTTTCCATGGGCACTTCGGCGTCCAGCGGCACACGGACTACCTCTATGTGGGTGCCTTCGCCGAGTGCCGAGGTGAGCGCATACAGCGCCGGCAGGGCGACCAGAACTTGTTGCTGTCCTGCATCCGCAAACGCTGACGGCGTGCCGCCCAGCAGCAGTACCAGCAGGGCTAGCCAGGGGGACATGGATGGGGTGAACCGTGTCATACGCTGGCCCCTCTGAACTGCGGCGCGGTGCCGCGGATGAGGGTGGTTAACGCAAACACCAAGGCCGCGACGATCACGATGGCGCCGCCCGTGGGGACTGGAATATGGAACTGCATCGGTGCCAGGATGCCGACCACACAGGAAAAGGCCGCGATCACGACCGCCCACGCGACCAGGCCCGAGAGTGAGCGGCTGATGTTGCGGGCCGCGGCTGCCGGTATCAGCAACAAGGCCTCGACCAGAACGGCGCCGATGATTTTCAAGCAGGCGACCGTTACCAGGGTGACCAGCACCACGAACAGGTACTCGACGCTGCGCACCTTCACACCGCGCGCATGGGCCAGGCTCGGGTTGAGGCTGGAAAGCAACATGCCGTTGTACAGGGGTAGTCCGATCAGCGTGCAAATCACCGTCACGCCCAGCAGTACGTTCATGTCGGTGTGGTCGACGGCCAGGATCGAGCCGAACAGCACACCTTCCATCACGTGCGTGTTGATTTTCGCTGACACGAACAGCAGCAATGAAGCCCCGACCGCCAGCGAGATGGAGAGGAACACGCCGATCAGCGTGTCATTGGCCAGAGTGGTGCGGTGCTGGGTGTATTTGAGGGTCAGGGCGAACAGCAGACAGAAGCCGAACATCGAAAAGTACGGCGAGGTATAGGACTCCCCGAGCAGCACGCCAATGGCCACGCCGGTCATTGCAGCATTGCCCACGGACTGGCTGAAGAACGCCATCCGCTTGATCATCACCATTGAGCCCAGTACGCCCAGCAACGGCCCGATCAGCACTGAGCACATCAGCGCATTGATCACGAACTCGTATTCGAACGGTTGCGGTAACACATGGCTCGCGGCGAGCGCCTGGAGGTGGTCGCGAATGAAGTCGTACAAGGCATTCATCGAATGGCCTCCACTCGGCTGTCGAGCTGATCGGCGGGGCCGTGAAACAGCACCCGCTGGTTGATAACGGTCACTGACTGCGCGATACGCTTGACCTGTTCGAGGTCGTGGTTGATCCACAGGATGGTCACCCCACGGCTGTTCAGCTCGGCCACCAGCGCCTCCACCAGGCGCACACCGGCCTCGTCGATCCCTGCGGTCGGTTCATCGAGGATCAGCAGCGAAGGCATCGGGCTGATCGCCTGGGCCAGCAGCACGCGCTGACGCTGGCCGCCGGACAGGCTGCCAAAGGGTTTTTTACCCATCCCCGCCATGCCGGTACGCGCCAGGGCTTCGGCATTGGCCGCCTTGGCGGCGCGGCTTGCGCCCAGAAATGCGGGCCGGCGTTGACCCAGCAAAGCCATGAGATCGTTGACCGTCATCGGCACGTTGCGGTCGAAGTCCGGCAATTGCGGGACATACCCTATGGGCGTGGTGAATTCACCTTCGAAGCGGATCGTCCCCGAATGCGGCATCTGGCCCAGCAGCGCGCGCACCAGTGAGGTTTTGCCGCCGCCGTTGGGGCCGACCAGGCAGTGCAAGGCGCCGGCTTCTATGTGCACGTTCACCTGATCGAGTACCTGCGTACCTCCCAGCCGCAGGGAGACGTTGTCGAACACAATGGCGGGGCCGCGCATCGCGTGTTCCTCCTTTAGCGCATTCATTGCTGGGTGTACTCAACGGCTTGTGCCAGGGTTTTGAGGTTCTCGCGCATCGCCACCTCGAACTCGTCGGCGCTGTAGGTATCGCCGGTGATATGGGACAGGGCGAACACCTTCACGCCGGTGGCGGCTTCGATGGGTTTGGCCAGGTCGAGGGAGAAGTTTTTCTCGGCGAACAGCACTTTGACGTTGGCCTTCCTGATCGCCTCGATGGTGTTGGCCAGTTGGCGTGCCGTCGGGGCGACGCCGTGGCGCGGCTCGATCACAGCGCTTACGAACAGGCCGAACTCCTGCATCATGTAGTCGTAGCCCGCATGGGTCGTCGCACAGCGGAACGAAGACAGGTCCAGCGCGGCGAAGCGCGTCATGAAGCCTGCGCGTAGCTCGCGGATACGGCCGGCATACGCCAGGGCGTTTTTTCGATACGCCGCAGCGTTGTCCGGGTCCAGCTCTCCCAGCCGGCGAGCGATCTCGAACACCTGCTGGATCGCCGCCGTGGTGGACACGAAGGTGTGCGGGTTGACCACCTTGACCCCTTCCTGGTCGCCACCGATGGGAATCAGCGCCACCGTGGCATTCGCCTGGATAATCGGCAGTGTTTGCGTGCGGCCGGCGGCCTTGATGATCTGGAAGGCCCATTCATCGTGGCCGATGCCGTTGACCACCAGCACATCGATATTCATCGCGCGGGTGATGTCATCGGGCTGCGGCTGGTAGTTGTGCGGGTTGGCCTCTGCCGGGATCAGCGCAATGACCTCTGCCCGATCACCCACGATATTGGCCACGAAGCTGTAGTAGGGATGCAGGGTGATGCCGATCCTGAGTTTCTTTGCCGAGGCGAAGGCCGGGCCGGCGAGCGTGATGGCGAATATCAGCACCAACAGCGCGATACAACGGTGCCACAAGGCGCGTTGTTTCATAGAAACAGTCATGGCTGGGTTCCTTTTACGCGTTCGATTTCGCTGGCGCCGTCGTAAGGGATGACTTGGCGCCAACCCTCGCCGACCAGGGATTCGGGCTTGACGATGGCGGGGTAGGGCGCGTTCGGGTCTCGGTGGACCCAGATCGTCGCTTGGTTGGCCCACATCACCCCGGCATGGGCGTGACCGATGATCAGCAAATAGGCGCTCTGGCCCGGTGCATGGCCGCCAGAGCCGTAGTACACCGTTGCACCTTGCCCCAGGGTGGCCTGGGACACGGCGTTGACGGTCTGGTCCGCCGCAGTGGCATCGTCGTCGCCACCCTTATGGGCCAGGTGGGAGCCAGGCAGGATCAATTGCCAGTGCACCTCGCCATTGGCTTTCCAGAAGGCATCCCGGTAGAAGGGCGGCAGCAACAGCTCCTGCGCACGCTCTAGGGTGATCCAGCCGCCGGTATCGTTGTTGGTCCAGATGATTTCTTCACCGGCCGGTAACAACGCGCTGTGGATGGCCTGATCGACCGCGCCCAAGCCATCGAAGGAACGCACCTGCCAGCTCAACGGGGTCGGCGGGCCAACTCTTTCGGGGCGCAGCAGCACATAGCCGGCCACGCCGGCGATGACGGTCAGAGTCGCCAGTATCAACGCCAGCGACTCCCATCCGCTGGAGCGTGGGCGCACCCGCGTGACGGCAATGGTCGGGCGCGCCATCAGAGAAACGCGATCCAGCGGCCCAGGAAGACCACGCCCGCCCACAACAGCAACGAGCTGAAGCCGGCGATACGCGCCTGACGGGGAGGCGGCAGCGTCGTGTCCCATTCGGCAATCCGGCGAAAGGCGCCCAGGTGGAAAATCGCCATGTTGATCCCGGCCAGCATCAACAGGCCCATCTTGAAAAGGAACGCGGTGTTCTGCACATAGGTCGTGCCATTGGCGCAGAACATCAGCAGGCCAGTGATGACACAGGTCACGAACGCGACCCAGGTGTACGGCAGCAAATCCTGGGTCAGCTTCAGCGCGCCGCGCCGGTGGGCGGCCACGCCCAACAGACGCAGGTCGACCACCGCGATGCTGCCGTAGACGATGGCGATGCCGATCACATGTATCGACTCCAGCATCGGGAACGCCGAGCCTGACTCGCGAATGAACGTTGCGACCGGAGTGTCCTGGACGGCTTGCAGCAGAGGTTGAATATTCATGGCGAATACCTGAGAACTTGGGTTGAAAACGCTTAGATCGTGTAGGCGATCCAGCGGCCGCAGATGATCACGACGCACCACAAACCGATCGACAGCCACGCAAACGCCTTGACGGAACCCGACGCGACGTCACTGCCGGCAGAGCGCAGCAGCGGGCGGCGAAGCAACCAGGTCAAGCTGAACGCGGTCACCACCAGGACCATCTTCAGCCAGAACGTCGAGTTGACGAGCACCCGATCAGGCTCGGCGATGATCATCAGTAACCCGGTGCACAACAGCACGATCAGTGCATTGCGCATCCATGGGTAGTAACGGCATACGATGCCGCGCAAGGGCTCATCGCTGGCGAACACGCCCGCCAGTCGCAGATCGGAAATCAGCGCCGAACCAAACAGCACGGTGATGGCGATGATATGAATGCTCTGCACGGTGGGGATGACCCACAGGATGTCGCGGATGGCAGTGCTCAACGGTGACGCGTAGATCCAGGCAATGATGAGTGAAGAGGACATCGGCTTTTTCTCCCGCAGTGGGTTAGAAATCTTGAGGGGTTGCGATCGGATGCAATCGCGCCGCATCCTCCGGCAGCAAGTACCCTTGCTGGATCGAAACGGCTTTGGCGTCTTCGAATTTCTGTGCGTAGCGGCTGAAATCTCCATAGCGCTGGCCCAGCTCTTCTTTGGAGTACGGCACCTTGGTGTCGTAGATCAGCCCGCAGCCGCTCTCTTGATCGGTGAGGTAGCTGGCGCTGGGCACCTGGATCCACGGCGGGCGCACGCCGCCTTGCAGGTTGCCGGTGGCGGGCGTGCGGGCAGCGGCCTTGCCGTCGCGTACCACCCGGGGGGCGTTGGGCATCGGTTTGCCGTCGCGTACCCACTGGTCCATGCCATCGAGCAACGCCGAGACCACCAGTTCAACCGGTTCGTCGTACAGCGTCCGGCAGCGCGGGTCGTCGCCCTTGCCGATATCGGCAGCGAGCTTTTCGGTGTGCTCCGTGCCCAGGTCGGCCAGGCGCAGATGGGGCATGCCGGTGACTTCGTAGTAGCGCAGCTGCGGAGCGTCGGTGTCCGCGGGCAGGGGGATGCCTTCGATCACGTCGTGCATCAGTTCGGACTGGCTGTAGACGGTCACGAACGGCACGCCTGCGGGCATCTGGCGTGGCACCCGGATCACCTCGCCGCCCACTTCTCCGTAGGCCATGCGGCCGGTCATATAGGCGTCGATCAGCGGCGTTTCGTCGGGCATGCGCCATTGCTGGTGACGGCCCTGGTCGAGATAGTCCATCCACACTTGCGCGGTGACGGCCCAGCTATTCACATAGACGCGCTGCACATCCAGGCCCGCCAACGGGCCCTGTGCCCCGTTGGTTTTAAGCAGCAACGCCAGTTGCGCGCCGATCCCTTGTGACTGGGGCGCAAACGGGTCGGGTGCTTCGCCCCGCGTGAAGTGCGCCGGGTCGTAATAGGTGCCCAGCGGTGCGTAGCGGGCGAAGTCGAAGCGGCGCATGAACTCGAAGTTCACGATCTGTCCGTATTGGGCGATCTGTTCGGCCTCAGCCGCCGGGGTGTCGGAGATGAACTTGGGATCTACCGCCGGCTTGTTCACATTCAATGTGTACCCGACGTATGCGTAGCCGCGCCGCAGCAGATAGTCGCGGGTCAGGATCCAGCCTGCGCCACGCTCGCCGAACCAACTGAATGGCTCGATCACCACCGTGCCATTGAAATGTGCCGGGTCCGCCGGTTTACGCACCAGAATGCGCGTGGTGTAAGGCGCTTCCAACAGGGTTTTGCCGGCGGCGGTAATGGCCGGGGCGACGCCTTGCAGGTAGTACTCTTGCTCGATGTAGTCGTACCGGTCGAGGTCGCTGTATTCAGTGCCCGGGCGTTTCGCCGACGACAGCGGCGGTTTGTCCGAGGGCGGTACCGCGATGGCCGTGGGCATGCGCGGCACCTCGGCGAATGTGTTCGACGCGATGCACAGCGACAGCACGACGCTGAGGCTGATGGGGGTCAGGCGTTCCATTCGTAAAGCTCCAGCAGGGGGGATGGGCAGATTCACTCAAGGCTCAGAGATGCCTTGCCCTCGCTGTCGATCACGATCTGGTTGTTCTCGCACACGTACTCTTGGATGGCGTAGTTGGAGCGCTTGTACTCAAACGTAAAGCGATAGGGGGTGTTGAGTACCTGCGGGTCTTCGATCAGTACCTGGTTTTCCAGGTGATCCGGCCCGCGCAGCCGGATGCGTTCGGTGATCTTCATCGCCGGCCCGTGGGGCACGTCGTAGAAGCGCACGTCCGTTCGCACGCGTTGGGTCTCGACCACCAGCGTGTCGCCCTCCCAGTGGCCGCGTGAATGGCCTTGGTACTTCGGGTCGAGTTTGTCTGTGGGCGGCATGGCCTGGTTCAAGAGAATCCGCCGCACTTGCTGGAGATACTCGCCGAGGATGATCACTTGCTTGTCATCGCGAATGATCTGGATCGGGAAGAGCGCCGCCATCATTGTCGGCATGCCCTCGGGCAGGCACCTGGAACTGGTGGTGGCGATCGGCGTGCCGGCGGCGTTGGCCACGGCTTCTTTCTTCTTGAGTTCGGCGTACTCGGCGGCGTAGGACGCCTTGAGGTCCATCGGCCCACCGGGGTGAACCGGATCGTCCGGGTTCTCGCCGAACCAGTCGTCCGGGGTTCTTTCCCAGGTGCCACTGATGTCCGGCCGGGTGGCCACGCTATGCCTGTCGGTTTGGGTTTTCGATGCCGTGGCAGCGCTGCTCATTCCGGCGAAGGTCGCGAGGACCACGCCCAGGAGGAGCATGGCTGTGTGGGTGGTACGTGCTGGTTTCATTGAAATGTCTCCGCGTTGCTGGTTTGCCCAGTTCTGTTGTTGTCGCATTCGGGAGGGGCTGCGTTTAGCCGCCGCCCGAGAGCACCACGTCACCGATCTTGATCTCCACCAGCAGCCCGCCCGGCTCGCCGTTTTTCAACGGTTTGAAGGACACCTCGGCGGTCTCGCCAGCCTTGATCGAGTTGGCCGTCCAACCCGTTCGTTGCAGCGCGTTGACGCTGCCCGTCTCGATCTTGAAGCGTTGGGAGGGTGGACCGGGCACATCGACGTAAATCGTGATGTGAGGGTTGGTCCAGGCAAAGCGCTCGACGACACCTTTGATCGTGGTTGTCTGGGTCTGGTCGAACAGCGCGAATGAATGATGGGCACTGGCAACCGGTGGCAGTGCACTGCAGGTGATGAGGGTCAGAAGACAAAGCCCCTGACGGAATAAGCGAAAGGGTAATAAAGCGGTCATGACGGGTGCCTCGTTTTTTATGGTTCTTATCGGCCCAGCATAGGGCGGACGCGCTCAGAAGCCGTATCCCAAAACGGCAACTATTGAGCAAAGGGAGGTTGTTGCACCAGTGAGGCGGTGCGTGACGAAGGAGGGGGGAGCAAATGCCTGTACGTGCTGATTTGGGTTACCGCTTCACGGCCCAAACAGGAACACTCGTGCCTCGCCTCACAACTATAAAAACAGGAGAGACGTCATGCGCATCCCCCCTTACGCGCCATTACTGTCGCTGGTTGCACTCTGTGCAGTCGGCTCACAGGCACATGCCTACACGCTTTACAACGAAGATGACGGTACAACCGTTTTGAACGCCGACCTGGGCGCTGCATTTGGCTGGTTTGGCAGTACCCATAACTACCTTGGCGATCCGCAAAAACAACCCGGCGGCATGCACTGGCAGGAGGGTTACGTCAAATACGGTCTCACTGGTTCCACGGATAAGATCGTCGCCGGCTCGGTGTATGGCGGCTTCAGCCTGCTTAGCAGCGGGTCATGGGGGGACGGAGACATGGGGGCGACCACGGCGGGCAATGAGCGACGAACCGCTGTGGAAGACGCGTTCCTGGGCTGGAGATCCGGCGACCTGCTACCCGCCCTGGGCAAGGATGGCGTGGATTTTTCTTTCGGGCGCCAGATTGTCACGGTGGACGGCTTTCTGATTACCGACGATGGATTCGACGCGGGTAACGCATTCAACCCCATTGAGGGCGTGCATGATGGCCGGTTTAACCGTGGTGGCGCCTTTTACCTTGGCCAACGCCTGGCGTTCGGCAATACAGCGGTGCTGAAGTTGGGCGGCAAGGAAGGGCTGCACGCTAGCTTGATATGGCTGAAATCCGACAACGCTGGGCAGTCCAAGACCGAACTGGCAGTGGGCACTATCGATTACACCACCCCCATTGGTTCGATCGGTTCGACCTACGTACACGGCCTGGATGTGGATGAGAAATATGCCTTTGCAGATCGGCTTGAGCGCAAGGGCATGAACGTCTACAGCATTCGTGGGCAGGGCAATGCTGGAATCGAGAACGCCGATTTTGCCTTCGAGGTGGCCCGCCAGGAAAAACGTTCGGGCTCACAGCGAGCGATGTTTTTCGACGCGGGTTACACGTTCGTCGATGCACCATGGCAACCGACCGTCAGCTATCGTTATTCGCGCTACTCCGAAGGCTGGGACTTCCTGTTCCAGGGCGGTTATCGCAAACGCCTCCAGGGGGAAGTTGCGCTTAATTATGCGGGCGCCGTGACTTCGAACATGCAGATCAACGATGTACTCCTCTCGGTCAAGCCGACCGAGAAGTTGACCCTTAACGCGATGGCGTTCGACTACCACCAGCTTTCCCGTCGCCATGAGTTGGACTTCGCTGCGCAGGAGGTCGACCTGTTTCTGGATTGGGCGGTCACGGAAAACATCACGCTTTCGCCGCTGGTGGGCTTCTACAAGCCGGAGAAGTGGCTGGGCAACGGTGGCCGCCAGAGCGGCGACGCATCAACCAATACGTACATGCAGTTCATTGTGTGAGCGACGTTCTGAGTCGTCATTGACGTCTATCGCGGGGCCTTGCAGGCGTTGGCGTTTTGCGTCAACGCCTCATCCATTCAGAGCATGCGGCCGATGCTTTAGCGCCAGAACTTGGAAAGGGGTTTCCCAAGCTTGCTCGACGCCCTGACCTCCAAGTAAAGACCAGGGACATCGGTGGTGGGGCCTGAAAACTGGCCAGGCATGCAGTGTTTGAATAAGCACCGTGATCGCGACGCAGAAGAACCGGGTTTCGGCTGTTCGCAGCAGTCAGTTGGTGGCCACTAAAAATCCCTCCAGATTTTTTACTTCTCAAGTACGACGAGGCTCGCCCTCGGCAATTTCGCGCATCAGACTCAGGTAACGACGCGCGCCCAGCCCCAGAGGTCGGTTCTTTACCCAGATGATGTCGACCCATAACCGCATCTGACTTGGCATGTTGTCAAACACCACCTCCGTCAATGCGCCCGAAGTGATTAGCGGTTGTACCAGCGGCTGTGGAAGATAAGCCCAGCCCAATCCTTGCTGCACCAGATCCAGCGTTGCCAGATAACTGTCGCTGAGCCAAATCCGCCGCGACAGCACAACACGTGGGTCAGAGTCTGTAGGTCCTCCAGTCGCAACGATGATCTGCCGAACGTCCACCAGTTGCTCTTCACCTAAAGGGCTTTTCTTGCCGGCGGCCGCAGGATGATCTGGAGAGGCAACTGCGACTAACAACTGGCTCCCCGCTTCAAGAAACGTCTCCCGCTCGTCAAGCCCGGGTCGTTCAAATCCAAGTGCCAATTGCACACATCCTTCATGGAGCATGCGAATCGCCTCCGGATGGGACGCGGAGCGAATCTCGATTTCAAGGGTGGGAAACTCTTTGGCGATAATGGACAGCGGACGATTCCACACGCCTGTTTGTAGCTCTGGCGCCATCGCAAGGACCAAGCGCCCCTCCAACCCCTGATGAAGCTGGAGGGCATGGGCGTCCAGCAGGTTTAACTGGCTAGCGACCTGTCTTGCCTGGGGCTCAAGTGCTTTGGCGGCTGCGGTCGGAATGGCTTTGCGGGTCGATCGGTCAAAAAGCAAGAGATCCAACTCTGCTTCAAGCTGCGACACCGCCATGTTGATAGCGGAGGGAACCCGGCCTAACTTTCGGGCTGCGGCGGAAAAGGAGCCGCTGTCCACGACCGAAAGGAAAATTTTAAGTGACTCGCTGGTAAACGCCATCGTGGTTGTCAGATTTTCTGATAATGATCGTCTTTATTTATCAGATTCATTAGCCTAATTTCCACTCCTATTACAAATTAAGTACGTGGGGAACACCATGTTAAATACCGAGTTGATGGGGCATGTGGCACTTGTCAGTGGTGCTGGAAGTGAAGCTGGCATTGGTATGGCGATCGCTCGCAGGCTAGGTGCATCCGGGGCGAAGTTGATCATCACTGCCAGCAGCAACCGCATCGCGGATCGGGTTAAAGAGCTACGCCTCGAAGGGTTTGAAGTTGAAGGCCGGCCAGCTGACCTCACCGATGAAAGCCAAGTGCGTGAATTCAGCCTGTGGGCAGAGTCAGTCTGGGGGCGGGTCGATATCCTGGTGAATAACGCCGGTATGGCCATGCAAGGAAGCCCTGAGATTTTTTCGGAATTGGCGAGTATGGAACTGCATGAATGGGATCTTTCACTGGCAAGAAACTTAACCACGGCTTTTCTTTTAACTCGGGCCGTTTTGCCCGGTATGCGGGCGCGAAGTTATGGGCGCATTGTCAATATTAGTTCCACCACGGGCACTCGGGGGAGCAATCTGGGCGAGGCCGCTTATAGCGCAGCCAAGGCCGCGATGGTTGGCATGAACATGGGGCTTGCACTTGAAGTCGCCAAGCAGGGGATTACTGTAAACAGCGTGGCTCCCGGATGGATCACCACCGGCTCAACCACGCCCGTTGAAGCAGAGGCGGGGCGCTTTACCCCGATTGGACGGGCAGGCAACCCCCGTGAAGTGGCGGCGGCGGTTGCATTTCTGGCGTCGCCTGACGCCAGTTACATCACGGGTGAAGTCCTTGTGGTGGACGGCGGGAACTGTCTGGTCGAGAACAAGGCTCCTCACGCCTGACTTCAAGTTACGTCGGTTTATTCCCTGAACCTCAGATTATTCAGCGGGATAAATTAATGATCCAAATAAAGTTTCTGCGCTCACCGCAATATACCCAGGCATAGGTTAATCCGCGCTGCAAATACTGACGGCGAACACTCAAGTTGTAAGAGGTTGGCGCGTTGTTTTCAGTCATTCACGAACTGAGAGGGGAGTGAGTGTGGCGATGGATTGTCTTTTATCTCGACGGTGACGAATTTTAATTAATGTAATAATTAAAAGAGGGTTTTTATCATGTCGAAAAGTGGAATTAGTGAATCAGCGATTGCTGCTTTTACCGCCTCCGAACGTGCCCGTTTTATACAAAACAACCCCACGTCAATGGCGCTCGCCAAGCGTGCCAAGGCTCATCTGTTCAATGGTGTTCCCATGCACTGGATGAGCGATTGGTCGATGCCTTCACCGCTCTTCGTCCAGCGTGCCAAAGGCGCACGCTTCACCGATGTTGACGATCATGAATACATTGACTTCTGCCTGGGCGACACCGGCACGATGTTTGGCCATTCACCGGACCCTATTGCCCGCGCTATCGCCGAGCAGGCAAATAATGGCTTGACCACCATGCTGCCTGGCGAAGACGCGGTGGTCTGCGGCGAGTTGCTGGCTCAGCGATTCGAGCTGCCTTATTGGCAGGTGACCGCCAATGCGACGGACGCCAATCGTTATGTGTTGCGCTGGGCGCGCGCTATCACCAAACGTAATGTGTTGCTGGTGTTCGACGGCTGTTATCACGGCACCGTAGATGACGTGATGGTGCGCTACCGCGACGGCAAAACAGTGCGCCGTGCCGGCCTTGTGGGCCAAGCCTACGACTTGACCCAATACAGTCGATCCATCCCCTTCAACGACGTCGACGCGCTTGAAGCGGCGTTAGCCCAGGGCGATGTGTGCGCGCTGATGTGCGAGCCGGCGATGACGAACATAGGCATGGTCCTGCCCGATCCGGGATTCATGCAGAAGTGCCGAGAGTTGACCCTTAAATATGGCAGCCTGTTGGTCATTGATGAGACCCACACTATTTCCACCGGCATCGGTGGATGCACTCGCCAGTGGGATTTGAAACCCGACTTTTTCGTGGTGGGTAAACCCATCGCAGGTGGCGTGCCATGCGCGGTGTTTGGCATTAGCGAGCAAGTCGCCTTGGCCATGCGCGACGCGCAGAAGGCCGTCAGCGAAGAGAGTGGCGGGCATGGCCACAGTGGAATGGGA
Source organism: Pseudomonas sp. Y39-6 (assembly GCF_023651955.1). Lineage (NCBI taxonomy): Bacteria > Pseudomonadati > Pseudomonadota > Gammaproteobacteria > Pseudomonadales > Pseudomonadaceae > Pseudomonas > Pseudomonas sp. Y39-6. The sequence goes on from NZ_CP069594.1 coordinate 3,273,871, forward strand.
ACGACGCTGTCCGCCAACGCCCTGGCGATGCATTGCATGCGAGTCAGTCTTGAAGAGGTCATGACAGCGTCTGCGTACCAGCACATGCTGCCCCTGGCCTCAAGACTCGCCCAGGGATTTCGAGCGTTGTTCAAGCGCCACCAACTGAACTGGTCTGTCACAGAGTTGGGGGCTCGTTGTGAGTTTCAATTCTGTGCCACGTCGCCCAGAACAGGCGCGCAAGCCGAAGCGGCTTTTCATGACAGCCTTCAAATGGCTCTGCACCTTTATCTAATCAACCGCGGCATCCTGATCACGCCTTTTCACAACATGACCCTGTGCTGTCCGCAGACAAGTCAGGCGGATATCGACAGGCTGATCGGTGAGTTGGATAGCGCGCTGACCACGCTGCTTGCCCTACCTGGCGCTCGCGTCACCCCTTCATGACTGGACGTCTGAAGCCCAACTTTTCTCACATACTGCCAAGTCGCTTGAATGAGCGCTGAGAGGTTTGACATGCAATTTGCTGATAAAAAAGAGGCTCAGGATTATCTGGCCGCCCACCCTGAAGTGCTGAGCATCGAGTTGTTTCTTATCGACGCCAATGGTGTTCCACGGGGCAAACTGTTGCATCGCGACGAACTGCTGGCGATCTACGAAAATGGTCGGCCGCTGCCAAGTTCGATTCTCGCCCTGACCGTGCAGGGTGAAGACGTAGACGAGACTGGCCTGGTCTGGGACGTCGCTGACGCTGATTGCTGGACTTACCCCCTGCCGGGAAGCCTGACCTTGCAACCCTGGCGTACCAACCCAACAGGCCAAGTGCAGGTGAGCATGCACCCGACCCAAGGTATTCCCGCCGCACCGGCCGACCCGCGCCATGTCCTGGTGAACACCATCGAGCGGTTGAAAGCCGATGGATTCCATCCGGTCATGGCCGTTGAGTTGGAGTTTTACCTGCTGGACCAACAACGCGACGTCAACGGTCGGCCGCAGCCAGCGTTGCAGACCAATGGCTTACGCCCTCATGCGCCACAGGTGTATGGCGTATACGAACTGGAACAGCTTCAACCTTTTCTTGATGACCTCTACGCAGCTTGCGCGCTGCAAGGGCTGCCGGTACGCACGGCGATCTCCGAGTACGCTCCGGGCCAGCTCGAGTTGACGCTGGAGCATCGTTTCGACGCACTCCAAGCCATTGATGAAGGTGTACGTTACAAACGCTTGGTCAAAGGCGTGGCCAACCAACATGGGCTGCAAGCGTGCTTCATGGCCAAGCCATTCAGCGATCAGGCCGGTAGCGGTATGCATTTGCACGTCAGCCTGGCCGACGAGCAGGGTCACAACCTGTATGCGAGCGAAGACCCACAGGGCACGCCGCTGTTGCGGCACTCCATCGGTGGGATGATGGAGACCTTGTTTGACTCGCTGGCGATATTTTGCCCGCATGCCAATTCATATCGACGCTTCCAGACCGGCAGTTACGCGCCGCTGGCCAAAAGTTGGGGCGTCAACAATCGTACTGTGTCGTTCCGCGTACCCGGCGGCCCCGCGATAAGTCGGCACATCGAACACCGTATTTGCGGTGCCGATGCCAACCCCTATCTCGCTGCCGCCGCAGTACTGGCGGGCATTCACCACGGCATCACTCATCAAAGCGATCCTGGCGCGGCGATTGTGGGCAATGGCTATGAACAGGCGACCGATTTTCTACCCACCGACTGGCTTACAGCGTTGCAGGCACTGCAACGTTCAACGTGGGCACGTGAGGCGTTGGGGGCTGAATTCCTGAAGGTGTTCCTGGCGATCAAGTGGCGCGAGTTCCGTACATTCAATGCTGAAGTCGGGGAGCAGGACTGGCGCTGGTACCTCACTCACGCATGAGTGATGGCGGCTGGCATGCCTTGAAATGCGAACTGGTCGATCTCAAAGGCTATCCGGGTCCCCAAAAAACATCTGAATCCGCGATCGCAACCAACGCTCACCCGGATCATTGTCCTGCGAGCCCCGCCATGCCATGTGCAACTCGAACGAGCGCACCGGCAGTGGCGGATCCTCGGCTCGCAAGCCGCCCGCCGCGGTCAGGGCCTCGGCGGCGTAGTCCGGTACGATGGCGACGATGTCGGTCCCGGCAAGCAGGGTGCCCAGGCCGTTGAATTGCGGCACGGCCAACACCACATGGCGTTTGCGGTCGAGCTTTTCGAGTTCTTCGTCAATAAACCCACTCAAGTCCCCGGCAAACGACACCAGCGCATGAGGGCGGGCGCAGAAGTCGTCCAGGCTGAGGGCGCCGGGCACGCTGTCGGCGCGTAGCAGTTTCGGTAGGCTGCGGCGCAGTACCTTGCGCTTGGCGTTGGCCGGTAGCTCGGCGGTGTAGCTGACGCCGATGGAGATTTCGCCGGAGGCGAGCAGGCCGGGCATCAGGATGTAATTGACACGGCGCACGACGAGCACGATGCCGGGGGCTTCGGCGCGCAGGCGTTTGAGCAGTTGGGGGAGCAGGGCGAACTCGACGTCGTCCGACAGGCCGATGCGGAACACGGCGGTGCTGGTGGCCGGGTCGAATTCGGCGGCGCGGCTGACGGCGGTGGAAATCGAGTCCAGGGCCGGGGACAGCAGGGCGAAAATTTCCACGGCGCGGGCCGACGGCTCCATGCTGCGCCCGGTACGCACAAACAGAGGGTCATCGAAGAGACCGCGCAGGCGCGACAGTGCCGCGCTGATGGCCGGCTGGCCGAGGAACAATTTCTCGGCGGCACGGGTCACACTGCGCTCATGCATCAAGGTTTCGAATACGATCAAGAGGTTAAGGTCGACACGACGCAGGTCGTTACGGTTCATCTTGTGTCCTGGATGAGTCTGTAAACTTGACGAGAGCGGCCATACATGATCCCTATGATCTCCATGCTCGGAGCATGACCGGCATGAATCTTACGGGGAAAGGCTGGTACTCTGCACCGGCTAATTGAGTTTTCCTACGATAGTTGAGGTCTATTCCTCAGTCGCGGAATCAATGACAGACATGTCGACTATTAACGGCGACCGGTGGTCTTACCCGGAAAGCCCAGATAGAGTTCAGGGCAATAGAGGTTACTTTGACGAGGTTTGCGATGTCCCGCACGATCCGTTTTCACAAGTTTGGTCCGGCTGAGGTGCTCAAGTGCGAAGAGCATGCAGCCGCGCAGCCTGCACCGGGCGAAGTGCAGGTACGAGTCGAGGCAATTGGCATCAGTTGGTATGACATTTTGTGGCGCCAGAACCTGGCGTCTTCCCATGCACGTTTGCCGTCCGGCCTTGGCCACGAGATGGCCGGGGTGGTCGTAGCCCTGGGCGACGGCGTGGATGACTTGGCCGTGGGCGATAAAGTCGCCAGTTTTCCCGCCGAGAGCCCCAATGATTACCCGGTATATGGCGAACAAATCGTCCTGCCCCGTTCGGCGTTGACCCGTTATCCGGATGTCTTGAGCCCGATCGAAGCCAGCGTGCATTACACGCCGCTGTTGATTGCATATTTTGCATATGTGGACTTGGCGCGGGTCAAACCCGGCCAGTTTGCCTTGGTGACCGACGCCAGCCACTGCGCCGGCCCGTCCTTTGTGCAACTGGGCAAGGCCTTGGGTGTGCGTGTGATTGCCGCGACCAAGGACAGCGCGGAGCGCGAGTACCTGCTGTCCCTCGGGGCGGAAAAGGTCATCGTCACCGAAGAGCAGGACCTGCTCATGCAAATCAACAAGTTCACCGATAATCGCGGCGTTGACGTGGTGTTCGATGGCTTGGGCGGCCCGCAGATGTCGTTACTCGGTGATGTGTTGGCGCCGCGTGGCAGCCTGGTGCTGTATGGCCTGCAAGGTGGCAACCAGACGCCATTCCCGGCCTGTGCGGCGTTCCAGAAGAATATTCAGTTCTTTGTGCATTGCATCGGCAACTTCACCGGCAAACCGGAGCTGGGCATCGCCCAGGACCAAGTGGCATTGCAGCGCGCGTTGCGCGACATCAACCAGATGACCGCCGACCGTGTGCTGGTCCCGCTGAAAACCACCGTGTTTCCATTCAGTCAGTTCGTCGAAGCGCACCGCTACATGGACGAATGCCCGTGCCGTGAGCGCGTCGCATTGCAGGTTGAAGCTGTTTGAGCTGTAGGAGTATTCGCAAATGAATACTCCGGCGTCTGAACGGATGGGGCAAATGCGCCATTTGTCAGGGCTTAACCCTCGCGGCGTTTAAGCTGCCATCAGGGCGCCAGGCCCCGCAAAACACGAGCTTTCCCCCCGATGCCGCGCTGTATTCCAGCGCGGCATCTGTGTGTGCGCGTAATCAACGGCTTGCCCAATTGCCATCTGAACTGGTTTCTTGCGGCGTTCTGTATCTGTTAATCATTATGCCAGTGCCGATAATCGTGACTTCACTCTCATCTCAAGGATTGAGCAATGATTGAATGTCTGACGTTCCGGCCTGATACATATGAAATTAAATTATCGCGATGCTTGCCTGCGAGACAGGGTGCGGCTGTTGGGATAGGTAACTCCAATTTATTGAAGTTTGATTGGTTGAACTGGATCTTTTCTTTATGTCGGATGCATCCTTAGTTTCCTGCTTAAGCCGGTGTAGGGCATTGTCGGAACGGTCCTAGGGTAGCCAGGACGCCCTGGCGCAAGGGTCTCAAGGAGAGGCGGCGCGAAGGGCACACAATTGGCGTTCCCTGTCGAATTGTTACGGCGTGCTAAGGTTTATTTATCGTTACGCCACGCGGTGTGACGACATTCCTACGCATCTAATGGGTCGAGCAAATAACCTCGGCAGTTACTTGGAACTGATATTTCAACTCAGGTAGTAGAACTATGAGCGCAATTCACGAACAAGCCATGAACTATGTTTATCAGCAAGTTCTGCAACGTTTGGTCGGGCACTTCACGCGCGCCGAACGTACTGCACTTCAATTATTGATTCAGCGAATTGTCGTGGCTGCCGGTGGCATGGAACAAGTGGGCGATTACAAAGTGTTGGTTGCCCATGGGGGCGGCGAAGTCAGCAGCTATACCCTGGCACTGCTGCGTGCGGCGCAACTGACTATCGCGGGCCGCGCGCCCAGGACTTTCAACTTGCGTGTGGCGACGCTCCGACATGCCGGCATGACCCAGGCCACGCTGGATAGCCTGCAGCATGGCTACAGCACACTGTTTTTCCACGACGACCCGCGGGTCGAGCTGCTGATGGTGGAAAACCAGGTAGTGCAGCCGTTCAACCACCAGCGCCCGGCCTCAGGTGCGGGCCGGGAGGTCAGCCAGCGCAATATGCTGATGGTGGGGCACCTGACCTCCGGGGATATTCGCGCGACGTTGTGTAACGATACTTACCTGTCCCTGGGGGATTTCTACCAGCGTGTCACCACCTGGAACGGAGGGGTGCATGCGCTGGTCAGCGGTGATTCGCCGCGCAAGCAGAGCCAGTACCTGGCGTGGTTGAAAAAGGCGGCCCAAGCGGCCGGCGTCAGCACTGCGCCGGGCAAGCCGGCCTCGCTCACCGGGTTGTTCGCGCGCATGGAGGAGTGGAGCAACGGCTGTTATCAAGACCTCTATGGCGAGCAATACGTTGCCCATGAGAGCCCCGGCCGGGGTGGGCACCGCCATTTGGCCTACATTGGTATCGCCGACCTGCTTAATAACGTCGACGTTGCTTCAACCCCTCTGCTCAGCGACTTCCTGGGCTACGTCCCCGATCCGTTTGGTTTTCACTTCAGTCATCCGGCCTACCCCAACCCGCTGCTGATGGCTCACCTGCGCGGGGTGCAGGCCCAGTGCCTGCGCGAGCTGTCCTACGAGGACGGCGTGGCGGGTTTTCTGCGCCAGGCGATGGACTACCTGTGTCGCCGGCAAATTCCTGAACATTTGATCGCAGAGGCCTGCGGTGGGGAAGGGCGTGTGCAGTCGACGGCCTACGCCCAAGAGTTCTTTGGCCTGGAGGAGGCCCAGTTGACCTGTTTGTTGTTCTCGCCCTTCATCCATCATGGTGAGCGGCTGGAGGGTTACCTGCGTCAATGCCACCCCGGCATGCTGGTGGCACTCCCCGAGTTGCACAAGGTGCTCCAGGGCAAGCCGGCTGCCGACATGCTGCAGCAATGGGCGATCGACACCAGCGGCTTGCCGCTGCCTCTGCTCCAGCACCTTTACCGCAAGCGCCCGTTGGCGGTTGAACAGGGCGCCGATGCGCGCAAGCGCCGGGCCGCACGCCTGCAGACCAACGCCGAGGCGCGGGCGTTTCAGTTGTTCGGGCGCTAGGCGGGTGCGTCGGTGTGTGCGTCCAGGTAGACAGTCATGAACCTGCGAGGTGAGCGGCAGGCGGATTTCGCCTACCAGGCGGTGTACCGCTACATGATCAACCTGATCAACGAAGTCAGCCTGGACATGCCCGTCAAACTGCCTTCTTTGCGGCAGTTGGCGACGCGCCTGAATGTGTCGATCTCGACGATTCAATACGCATACTCCCTGCTGGAAAAGGAAGGGCGGGTGTATTCGGTGGCCAAATCGGGTTATTTCGCCTGGCCCGTGGCAGCCAATCCGCTGATGGCGGCGGGCGCCGATCTATTGGAGCGCCTGTATGCGGCGGCGCGGCGGCCCGGAATGGTGGTACTCAGCGGCGATGAACCGGCGCTGCTGGGAGCGCTGGACGGCGCATTGCTGATGCTCGAACGCCAACTGGTGCGCCGCCACCCACGCCAGCTGCAACCCTGGTCGCAGCCTTGCGGCGTCTGGGAGCTGCGCGCCGCGTTGGCGGCGCGTTACACCTCATCGCCGACCCGCTGCTGGCAGGCCGATGACGTCTACATCGGTGCCGATCTGCGCGGTGTATTGGAAATACTCATTGATGTACTGGGTCTCAAGGGCGCCGCGGTATTGGTCGAGTCCCCCTGCGACTGGTTAATACTGCGCCTGCTGCAGGCTGCTGGCGTGCGCGTCATTGAGTTGCCCTGGCAGGTCGACGGTCGCCTGGACCTAGCGCGGCTCGAACACCTGTTGCGCCATGAGCCCGTCCACTTGGTGCTGCTGTCGTCGGTGGTGGGCATGCCGTCGGGCAACGTCATGCTCAACTATGAGCGCTTGCGGGTGGCTCAGTTGCTCGAAGAATATGGCTGCTGGCTGCTGGAGAATGACACCTTTGGCGAGTTGGGTTTTGCGCAGAACCACACGGCGCTGCGCAATCAGGTCAACCCCGAACGGCTGATTGTATTTTCGTCGTTCGAAAAAGTACTCGGCCCGGAAGCACCGTTCGGCTATGTACTGTCACGCCACCTGAGCAGTGAGCTGCAGCGCCAGTTCCTGCTGCGTTCGTTTCGCCTGTCGTCGATCCGCCAACGCGCAATTGCCCACCTGTATCAAAGCGGGCGGCTGGACCAGCACCTGCAGACGTTGCGCCAGCGCCTGCGTGAACAGGCCGACGCCATGAGCCAGCGCCTGGATCAGCGCCTGGCAGGGCGGGTGACTTACCGCATGCCGCTGGCCGGGGCGAGTTTCTGGCTGCACGCGTCGGTGCCGGTGGACATGCGCCAGGTGTTCCAGCGCCTGCTGGCGCAACAGGTGGTGATTGCCCCGGGGGAATTGTTCAGCCTCAGTGGCTTGCATCATCAGCAACTACGGCTGAGCCATGCGTTCAACGGGCACCCGAACCTGGACGCGGCATTGGATGCGCTGGCGCAGGCCTTGTTGCAGGCGCAGAGCGCCTAGCGTGTGAAAAATCTCTTGCTGGTGTGGGATCTATAACATCGCGCGGCAGTCCAACTCTCAGTAAACTGTCATTTTTTCCGAATCCTTCTTTCCGAGGTTTATGCATGACAATCAGTCCTTTTGCGGGCAAACCGGCGCCAGCCCAGTTGCTGGTAGATATCCCGCGACTGGTTACGGCCTATTACACCGGTCAGCCCGATGCAGCGATCTCCACCCAGCGCGTCGCGTTCGGGACTTCCGGGCACCGGGGCAGCTCGTTCGAACTGAGCTTCAACGAATGGCATGTGCTCGCCATCAGCCAGGCCATCTGCCTGTACCGCGAAGCCCAAGGTATCGACGGGCCGTTGTTCGTCGGCCTCGACACCCATGCATTGTCGACGCCTGCGGGGGCCAGCGCGCTGGAAGTCCTGGCGGCCAACGGTGTGCATGTGATGCTCGCCGAGGGCGATGAATACACGCCGACCCCAGCCATTTCCCACGCCATCATCTGCTATAACCGCGGTCGCACCAGCGGCCTGGCCGACGGCATTGTCATCACGCCGTCCCACAACCCGCCGCAAAGCGGCGGCTACAAGTACAACCCGCCCAACGGCGGTCCGGCCGATACCCACGTCACCAAATGGATCGAGGCCAAGGCCAACGAGCTGCTGGCCAATCGGCTGGCCGGGGTCAAACGCATCACCCACGCCCAAGCGCTCAAAGCCGACACCACCCATCGCCATGACTACCTCAACAGCTACGTGGCCGACCTGATCAATGTGATCGACATGGACGCCATTCGCAGCGCCGACCTGCGTTTGGGCGTCGATCCGCTGGGCGGCGCCGGGGTGCGCTACTGGTCGGCGATTGCCGAGCACTACCGCTTGAACCTGGACGTGGTCAACACCGAAGTCGATCCGACCTTCCGCTTCATGAGCGTCGACTGGGATGGCCAGATCCGCATGGACCCGTCGTCCAGCTACGCCATGCAGGGCTTGATCGGACTCAAGGAGCGTTTCGACGTGGCCTTCGCCTGCGACCCGGACCACGATCGCCACGGCATCGTCACCCCGTCCGGCGGCCTGTTGGCGCCGAACAATTACCTGGCCGTGTCCATCGACTACCTGTTCCAGAACCGTCCCGGCTGGCGCGCCGATGCGGCCGTGGGCAAGACCGTGGTCAGCAGCGGCTTGATCGATCGCGTCGCGGCGCGCATCGGACGGCGCCTGTACGAAGTGCCGGTCGGCTTCAAGTGGTTTGCCGACGGTCTGTTCGACGGTTCGCTGGGTTTTGGCGGTGAGGAAAGCGCCGGCGCTTCGTTCCTGCGCAAGGACGGCACCGTGTGGAGCACCGACAAGGACGGTTTGATCCCGGCGCTGCTCGCGGCAGAAATGACCTCGCGCAAAGGCCAGGACCCCAGCCAGATCTACCGTGGCCTGACCGACGCTCTGGGCGAACCGTTCGCGATTCGCGTCGACGCCAAGGCCACCCCGGCGCAGAAGGCGTTGCTGGGCAAACTGTCGCCGGAGCAGGTGACGTCCACCGAATTGGCCGGGGAGCGCATCCAGCAGATCCTCAGCCATGCGCCGGGCAACAACCAGGCGATCGGCGGTTTGAAAGTCATGACCGAAAACGGCTGGTTCGCCGCACGGCCATCGGGCACCGAGGACATCTACAAGATCTACGCCGAGAGCTTCATCGGTGAAGATCACCTCAAGCAACTGGTGCAAGAGGCGCAGGTACTGGTTGACGGTGCAATCAGCGCTGGCTGACACGCCTCAGTCAATATAGGCGCGGGTCAGCCCGCGCCTACATTTCGCCTCGAGATCAGGCCAGGTCGACCAGCACGATCTCGCTGTCTTCTATCGCGGTCACGCGCAACAGCTGTTCATCTTCCACCGCGACACCGTCTCGCGCGTGCGCGCGCAAGCCATTGACCTCAATCACCCCCGTCGCCGGCACCAGGTAGGCGCGACGCCCGCTGTCCAGGCGGTATTCGGCAGTTTCCCCGGCTTTCAGGTTGGCCGCCACCAGGCGCGCATCCGCACGAATGCGCAGGCTCTCGCTGTCACCGGCCTTGCCGCTGGCCAGGGTCACAAACCCTTCGCGGTCACCTTTCGGAAACGGCTTGGCGCCCCATGACGGCGGCAGGCCGGCTTCGTTGGGGATGATCCAGATCTGGAAAATCTTGGTGGGGGTGGCTTCCAGGTTGTATTCGCTGTGGGCAATCCCGGTGCCGGCGCTCATGACCTGCACGTCACCCGCCTCGGTGCGGCCCTTGTTGCCGAGGTTGTCGGCATGGCTGATGGCACCTTCGCGCACATAGGTGATGATTTCCATGTCGCGATGCGGGTGCTGGGGAAACCCGGTGCCGGGCGCGATGATGTCGTCGTTCCAGACCCGCAGATTGCCCCAGTGCATGCGCTGGGGATCGTGGTACTCAGCGAATGAAAAGTGATGATGGGCGTCAAGCCAGCCATGATGGGCGCCGCCCAGGGCGGTGAAAGGTCGTAATTCGAGCATGATCGTCTCCAGTTGATGGGGTCATCATCCAACAGTGCATGATCGATAAAAAGCGTAAAAAATGCCTTATTCCTATCGATCAATTGGATTGGTTTCGGATGCTTTGACTTTCACTTCATCGCCTAACTGCATGACGGCAAAGCAATTGGCTGGAACTGCGCGGCGATTCCGGCGACCATGGCGCACTCGTCAACACCCAGCTCATCGCAGGAGTCCGCGTGCCGCAACAAAAGCCTGATCTGCCCCCTGAATTGCGCCCCCTGGCCGAAATGCCATGGTTGAAACGGCTCGCCGCCCGCTTGTTCGGGCATGGCTTGACCCGCTTGCGCGCACAACACCGGTTTTCCTGGCTGCATGGGCAGGCCGACGGTTTTCGCAGTGGGCACGAGGCGGGTGTGGAGTACGGCTATCGCGAGGGCAAGGCCGACGGCATCGAAGAAGGCCGGCAGGTCCTGCTGATTCGCGACTTCCGCCCGGAAGAACACCGTGCGCCGGGGGTGGATGACAACCTGTTCGATGATTGGCGGCTGCCCCTCACGGCCGATCTGAAAAAACGCATCAAGGCCGATGTGGCACGCTTGCTGCCGGCTCACGCGCAGCCCAGCGCCGCCCAATGGAAGATGATCTTCAGCGACACGCCGTCCACCTCGGTGATCGCCGGTGCCGGTGCGGGCAAATCCACCTCGCTGGTGTTGCGTATCCTGCTGCTCACCCATTACCTGGGTTTCGAGCTGAGCTCGATGACCGTGGTGACGTTCACCCGTGAGTCGCGCAAGGACTTCATCAACAAGCTCATGGAAGTGCTCAGCTTGTGGGGGCAACCCCTTGATATCAAAGAAGCTCAGGCCGTGGTGCGGACCTTTCACTCGCGCATCCTGCCGATGGTGCGCAGCCTGCCGGGCTTCGAGCGGCTGCAGGCGTTCGAGAATCTCAGTGCGGGATTCGAGGACGCAGACAGCAACCCGTTCGACCTGCGCCTCAACGAGGCGCAACGCCAGCAGATGAACGCCTGCTACCACCGGCTGTACGGCCAGCACCCGCGCTTTCGCGAACTGATTGCACCGCTGGCGCGCCATGGTTTGCAGCTCAAGGAGCTGGAGCGTGATCACCCGGACGTGCAGAAGCGCATGGCCGTGACAGAACTGGCCGCCAAGCGCGATGAAGAGCTGTGTGACGTGATTGAAGACCTGTGGTTTCGCGCGGGCGCCTGGCCGATCAAAGGGATCGAGCCGAGTCGCCAGACCGTGGAGATCAATGGCGCGCAATTCCATTGCCATGGCTATATTCCCGAGCTGGATGCCTGGGTCGTGCTGGGCTTCGATTCGCGGGAAAACGCCCAGCTCAGCCGCCCCAATGCCAAGCTGTCGGTGCGTGCGGAATGGGCGGTCAAGCGCACCCTGTTTCAAGCATTCTGCCGTAAGCCTTTGATATGGCTTGATAGTTATGAGTCGTCCAAGCGTCTTTTAAGCAGCCTGGCCGGTGATGCCAGTGCGGGGCCGGGGTTCGATTACAAGGTCAAAGGCGAGCTGGCGTCGGCGCCGTTGCTGGACTGTTTTGTCATGGCCGCAGGTTTCATCGAGAACCTCGGTCTGGACGTGCCCAGTGCCGTGGGCCAGATGAATTTCGCCAAAGACGATCCGGACCGCGGCTTCTTCGAGGCCTTGAGCATTTTCTGGAAAGCTCTGGAAGATCATCTGCTCGACCAGTCGCCGCCGATCATGACCTACAACCGCATGTTCTCGCTGTTTGGCGAAAACACCCCGGAAAACCTCAAGTTGCTCAGCGACCCCCTGTTGCGGCCGCTGTCACACCTGATGATCGACGAGTTCCAGGACGTCTCGCCGCAGATCGTCTCCTGGCTGCGCGCCAGCCTGCGTGAAATCCGCAGCCGTGGGCCAGCCATGCATGTAGGACGCGGCGCCCAGCATTCGTCACTGCTGTGCGTAGGGGATGACTGGCAGTCGATCTATGGCTGGCGCGGCAGTTCGCCGAAGTACTTCATGCAGTTCAACCAGGAATTCCCGGCACCGAGTACCACCCGCGTCATGCTCGGCGAGAACTATCGCAGCCATCAGCACATCATCGATGCCGCCGAACACATTGTGCGCGCCGCGCCGGCGATCCCCGGCAAGAAGGCCAAGGCCAGCGGCATACCCAAGGCGTTGGTGCCCGTTACGGTACTGGAACGCGACGATGCGGCCTTGGGCCGGCGCCTGCAGGAGCACTATCAAAAGGGCGATTCGGTGTTAATGCTGTATCGAAAAAGTAGCGATAAGTTATTGATTAGTGAGCATATTCAATCTGTAGTTAATGTGGATTCTAGCTTGCCGCCCGCGGCGCGCAGGCTCAAACAATTGACCTATCACAGCGCCAAAGGCCTGCAGGCGGATGCGGTGTTCCTGCTTGGGGATTGCCAACACGTCACCCGTTCGCCGTACAAGAACCAGGTGTACCGCATGGCGGGCCTGGGCAAGGCCGGCGACACTGAACCCTACGACAACGCGCAAAAAGACGAAGTGCTGCGCCTGGCGTATGTCGGCATTACCCGCGCGGTCAGCCATTGCTACTGGTATGTGGAAAAACCCGAGGGTCAGGCCGTGAATGTGCCGAAGGCCTCGGAGCGGGTCGACGCCAGGAAAGCGTTCTTTGACGATCAGCGCTAAGCACTGTCTGGCACAGGCCCTATGTAGGGGCTTGCCCGCAATAGCGGTGCATCAGTCGATAGACCGCTCGACTGGCGCACCGCTGGTCGTGTTCAAGCCCTTAACAAATGCGGCGGCACAAAACACTCCAGCTCCGCTTCCACCGCTTCGATGATGCGCTCTACATCGGTAGCATTCATCACGGTGGCGCAGGGGATGCCAGCGATGGCGATCAGCGTCTCGCCGCTGGCGCGGTCGAACAGACGCGCGACCATACTGCCGGGAGCGTCCATGCTCCCTTCGAAGCCCATGGGATGGAAATGCCAGCGCATCAGCTGGCAGGCGTTGGGGAATGTCACTTTGTTCATGTTGCCCACCTTGTTCATTGAGCGCTTCCTTTAGCTCGCGGCAGGGGGCCATGACCGTCACTGGTCACAGCGAGTGAGAGTGTAAAAATAACATTCGTTCATAAATGCAAGGGCAGTTTTTTCGCCCCGTTCGGCGGTTCTTTTCCTATAGCTTGACGTGTGTCATGTCTTGCTAAAGGCTGGGCAAAAGGCCATTAGTCAGAAGTTGCCGTCGGCCATTGATGGCAGCGCTGAAATTCGGCAACCTCCACCTTTTACCCGTCGTAGAGCCATGCATGCCCCACACCGCCGCGGACGATGATTGCCAGCACACCCACGCCACGCGCGAGCTAGTGACGCGCCACCACCTGTGCTGGCGTCATCGCGACCTGGATGGCGTGATGTCTTACTACCATCCGCACATCCAGTACCACGACTTCTTCCAGAACCGCGTCGTCGGCTACGCCGAACTGCGCGAGTACCTGCAAGCCAGCATGCCGCGCGGGCCCGACGAGGCCATCGAGCACATGGACCGCATTCGCGCCGATGGCGACACCGCGTTCATCCAGTACCGCATCACCCTGCGCGGCGGGCAGGGCCTGGTGTCGTTCCGTACCAGTGAGGCCATCACCGTGCGCGACGGGCTGATCTGGCGGGTCAACGAATATGCGTCACTGGTGCATGAGCACAGCCCCCAAACCACGCGCCCGAGCGTCAGCCGCCTGGGCCTGTCGCCCCAGCAACTAGGGCATATGGCCAACGACCTGCAGCACTACTTCCAGCAGCAACAACCCTACCTGGACCCGGAGTTGGACCTGCAACGGGTTGCCAAGGAGTGCGGTTACAGTCGCAATCAGATTTCCTACTTGCTCAATCAAGTCCTCGGGCAAACCTTCTATCGCTATGTCAATCAGGCTCGGCTCGTGCATTTGCTGGCTGCGCTGGATAAAGCCAGGCCGCCCATACGCGTGGACGACTTGGCCTATGCGGCGGGGTTCAATTCGTTATCGGCGTTTTATAGCGCTTTTCGCCAGCACACCGGCCTGACGCCGAAGGCTTACATTAAAGGGCGCTTTGAGGGCGAGTCGGCTAGATCAACTGGCAATAAAAAAGATGTGGGTTAAACCTGTCATGTTCGACAGGTTTTTCATTCGCGGATTCGTAGTGTAATGCCCAGGCATCTTTTCTTTCAGTTGGAGTGTCGCTATGTCTAAGCACAATAAATCCGCCCACCCGAACGGTCCAGAGAGTGAAGGCCGCATGGACGGAATCATTAACATCGACGGAACGGGTCACACCTTTCAAGCGGACCGTGTGTCTATGGATGAGCAAGACGGTGCGCTGAGATTTTTCGGTGCCCGAACCGTTGACGAGAACCCGGATAAATTCGAAGCGGTTCAAGTGCAACTCACACCGCCCACCATTTCGACGGGTACATACCACGTGGGCGGGGAGAGTGTTAAAGATGTTATTTACGTCGACCATCAAACCGGTAACAGCTATACAGCTGACAAAGGCGAGGTGTCGCTCACCAGGAGCATCCCCCTTAAACAGTTATTCGGGGTAGTGAGTTGTGAGTTCAGTGTTGGCGGTCGAACGACTATCGTAAACGTCCAGTACTCCTTCAAGGGGTAGAATAAATAGTCGGCCCCGCAGCCTCTGCCCGCGTCGGTTAGCGCCAATCATTCGGCGTTGACGGGGCAGCAGGTCGCGCCAACATTTCCCTGCGTGCACGCACGCAAGACAGCCCCTGACATCCCGCTCTAGGATCCAGCCTATCGAAACGAGGTAGGGGAACCTGGCATGCCGGCATGGCGCACTATCAGTTTATGGATGGACCAGTTGGACGACCCGCTGCTGGCGCGGCCGTCTCTGGAGCACGACCTGGACGTCAACGTGGCCATCATCGGCGCCGGTTACACCGGTCTGTGGACCGCGTATTACCTCAAGCGCCAGGCGCCCGAGCTGAACATTGCCATCATCGAGGCGCAAACCGCCGGTTTCGGCGCGTCCGGGCGCAATGGCGGCTGGTTGATGGGCAACCTGTTGGGGGAAGACCGTTTACTCGCCGGCCTCACGCCCGAGCAGCGGCGTGCTTCGTTTGACCTGCTGCACGGCATTCCCGACGAAGTGGCGCAGGTGCTGGCCCGCGAAGGCATCGACTGCGACTACCGCAAGGGCGGCGCCCTGTACTGCGCCGCGCGTTACCCCGAGCAGGAAAGCAGCCTGCGCCTTTATCTGGACAAGCTCTACGCCCAAGGCCTCACCGAGGCCGACTACCGCTGGCTGAGCCCGCAACAACTGGCTGAGCAACTGCGAATCGCCAAGCCCTTTGGCGCGGTTTATGCGCCCCATGTGGCGACGATCAACCCAGCCAAGTTGGTCCGCGGCCTGGCGCGGGTGGTGGAACGCATGGGCGTCAAGATCTACGAAAACTCGCCCGTCACCCATTGGCAGTCCGGCCGCCTGCGCACTGCAAAGGCCGGCGTGCGTGCCGCCTGGGTGGTGCCGGCCGTGGAGGGCTACGCGACCACCTTGGCGCCGTTGGGTCGCTACCAACTGCCGGTGCAAAGCCTGATCGTCGCCACCGAGCCATTACCCGCCAGCACCTGGGACGAAATCGGCCTGAGGCATGGCCAAGCCTTCGGCGAAAGCAGCCGCCAGGTCACCTATGGCCAGCGCTCGGCCGACAACCGTCTGGTGTTCGGTGCCCGTGGCGGTTATCAGTTTGCTGGCAAATTGCGCCACGACTTCGATTTGACCGACAGCGAAGTGGCGCTGCGTCGCTACCTGTTCGGCGAGCTGTTCCCACAGTTGAAAAACGTGCGGATTACCCACTCCTGGGGCGGCAACCTCGGCATGTCGCGCCAGTTCCGACCGCACATGCTCTGCCATCACGCCACCGGCATCGCGCTGTCCGGCGGCTACGGCGGGGAGGGCGTCGGTGCCACGAACCTGGGCGGCCGCACCCTGGCCGACCTGATCCTGGGCCAGGAGACGCCGTTGACCCATCAACCCTGGGTGATCCGCGAGCGTGGCCTGGAGGCGCTCAAGGCCTGGGAGCCGGAGCCGTGCCGCTGGCTGGGCTACAACGCGATCATTCGCAGTTTTGTCCATGAGGACCAGGTATTGGCCAACCCCAATACCGCGCCCTGGCGCCGCAAGTTGGCGATCGGCGTGGCCGGGTTCATGGAAAGTTTCATGCACTGAGCCGTTCCACTCACACAGGTAGCCCCATGAGCATCACTCAATTCAAAGACGCGCTGAATGCCCACCTGCCGGATTCGTCACCGGTCGCCGTGCCCCTGGGCGAGCCGATCGCCGTGGCGTCGACCTTGAGCGTCGAGCGCAGCGACGGCGTCGAAACCGGTATCTGGGCCTGTACCCCTGGCCGCTGGCGTCGACAGATCAAAGCCCAGGAGTTTTGCCACTTTATCCAGGGCCGCTGCACCTTCACCCCTGACGACGGTGAAATCGTCCACCTACAAGCCGGCGATGCACTGATGTTGCCGGCCAACAGCAGCGGAACCTGGGATATCCAGGAAACCGTGCGCAAGACCTATGTATTGATCCTGTAACGCTTTGATCCTTGATCGCCTGCCATAAAAACAGCCCTAAAACCGCCAGGAAATCGAACCATGAAAGCCATTGCCCTGTTGCCCTTGATGTTGGTGGCCGCTATCAGCCAGGCCGCCGAGACGGTGAAGATCTACAACTGGTCGAGCTACATTGCGCCGGACACCACGAAGAACTTCCAGAAACAAACCGGCATCGGTTTCAGCTATGACGTGTACGACAGCAACGAAACCCTCGATGGCAAGTTGATGACCGGTAACTCCGGCTATGACGTGGTGTTCCCCTCCAACCACTTCATGGCGCGGCAGATCCAGGGCGGTGCCCTGAAGAAGCTCGACAAGAGCCAATTGCCCAACTGGAAGAACCTCAACCCGGTACTGCTCAAGGCCCTGGAAAACAACGACCCGGGCAACGCCCACGGCTTCCCGTACCTGTGGGGCAGCACCGGCATCGGCTACAACGTCGACAAGGTCAAGGCAGTGCTGGGCGATAACGCGCCTGTGAATTCCTGGGACCTGATCTTCAAGCCCGAATACATGCAAAAGCTCAGCAAATGCGGGGTGGCCATCCTCGACAATGGCCCGGAATTGTTGCCGATCGCTCTGAATTACCTGGGGCTGCCACCCCACAGCAAGAAGCCTGAGGACTACAAGAAAGCCGAGGCGCTGCTGATGAAAGTTCGCCCCTACGTGGCGTACTTCCACTCCTCGAAATACACCGGCGACCTGGCCAATGGCGACATCTGCGTGGCCGTCGGTTTCTCCGGCGACGTGCTGCAAGCCGAAAGCCGCGCCAAGGAAGCCAAGAATGGCGTGAACATCGGCTATCAGATCCCCAAGGAAGGCGCCGCGATCTGGTTCGACATGGTGGCCATGCCCGCCGACGCCCCGGATGAAAAGGCCGGGTATGCCTTCATGAACTACTTGCTGGAGCCCCAAGTGATGGCCGACATCACCAACTCCGTTCATTACGCCAACGGCAACAGTGCGGCGGACAGCCTGGTGGACCCGGCAATCAAGGCCGATACCAAGATCTACCCAAGCGCGGAAATGATGGGCAAGTTGTTCGCGCTGGAAGCGATGCCGCTGAATATCGACCGGGTTCGCACGCGGGTGTGGAACACCATTCGTACCGGGCGCTGAAGAACTGATGTGGGAGGACGTAAACCCCCTCCCACATTTGGATTCAGGGGTTTTCCAGGTCATGCCCCAACGACTGGATAAACAACGAGAACAGCTCCGGCTGCGAAGAAATATCCAGCTTGGCGTACAGATGCCGGCGATGCACTTTGACCGTATCCGGCGAGATATTCAGGCGCTCGGCCATGGCCTTGGAGGAGAACCCGCGCAATACCAGGCGGGCGACTTCCAGCTCGCGGTCCGAGAGCACGCCGCAGCCGAAATGGCTCAGCGCATCGCGAATCTGGCTGGCCATCGCCTGCGCTGCCGGTACACGCTGGGTGCTTTGCTGCCAATGCTGCTGCATCAACGGCAGCACCCACGCGGCCAAGGTGGTCAGCAGCCCGGTTTCTTCAGCACTGAAGCGCCGCTGCATGCCCAATGACAGCGACAATGTGCCCGCGCCAGGTAGTTGCAGGATGAATTGCACCTCGTCTTCCAGCACGTTGTCGTGGAAGTAGTTGAGGAAGTATTCGCTCTGGCGGAAATGGTCCGGCGCCACTTCCTCCAGGCGGTACACGCCGCTGGCATACCCTTCGCGGCAGGCCTGGAAAAACGGGTCAAGCACGTACAGGCCGTTGAGGTACACCAGCATCGACGCCGGTTTGCTGCTGGGCTGGGCGTCGTATTCCTCCAGGGCCTGGGGCAGGCCATCGAGCGGGTAGAAAATCGCCAGGGCGTTATCGAACGGCAGGCATTGGTGCAACAACAGCACCAGCTGTTTCCAGAATCGCTCGCTGCCGATCTGTGACAGGGTGCGCCCCAGCCCCGCATGCATGCCGACTTCCCTGAACAGGCTCATGTCACAGGTTCCCCTCATCAAAAGATCGGCCAAGGGTTCGGCTTTTGCCGGGTGTCGTCAAGGGGAGTACGCCAATAGGGGAATTGGCTGACAACAGCTCTGGCTTTAACTTCGCGATCATTGAGTGGGAAACATATCCCACGACTTTCAGACTTTTCGTTTCTGCCTCACACAAAAAACAACGACAGAGGATAACGATATGAGTGCTTCCCCCGCGCCTGACGGCGTGCTCAAGCCCACCCTGAGCGTCTTCGATGTGGTGGCCATTACCGTTTCGGCGGTGACGCCCGCCAGTTCGGTGTTCGTGATCTCCCCGTTCGCCATTCAACAGGCCGGCAGCGGCGTGTTCCTGGCCTTTGTCATGGCCGCCTTGCTCGCGCTGATGTTCGCCTTTTGCTACGCCGAACTGGGCCGCGCCCACAACAGCGCTGGCGGTGAATATGTGTATGCCAAGCGGGTATTCGGCGGCATGGCGGGCTATGCGACGTTCCTGACGGTACTGGTGATGTTGCTGTTTATCCCACCGGTACTGGCCACGGGCGCGGCGACCTACTTGAATAACGCCCTGGGCACCCGGTTCGATGCCCAGACCGTTGCGCTGGTCATTGTGGTGTGCAGTTACGCCCTGGGCATCCTCAATATCAAGCTCAATGCCTGGATCACCGGCACTTGCCTGCTGCTGGAAGTGGCGGCCTTGCTGGTGATCGTGTTCCTCGGCTTCGGCCATCCGGTGCAGCCGGTCAGCGTGCTGTTTCAGCCGCAGATCGTCGAAAACGGCATGTTGCACCTGGCGCCCTGGGCCCTGGTGATCGGCGCGGTCGGCATCGGCCTGTTCTCCTTCAATGGCTACGGGCCGGCGGTGCTGCTGGCCGAAGACATGAAATGCGGCGGCAAGGGCGTACACAAAGCGGTGTTGTGGTCCCTGGGGCTGGTGGTGGTGATCGAACTGGTGCCGATCACCGCACTGCTGATCGGCGCGCCGTCGCTGAGTGCGATGATCAGCAGCCCCGACCCCATCGGCTACCTGCTGACCAGCCATGGCAACGAAACCTTGTCACGCCTGGTCAGTGCCGGGATCTTCCTCTCGGTATTCAACGCCATCGTCGCCATCGTGATCCAGATCGGCCGCGTGGTATTCAGCAGCGGCCGCGACGCCCTGTGGACGCCGACCATCAACAAACTGTTCACGCGCATTCACCCGCGCTGGGATTCGCCCTGGCTGGCGACGCTGTTCCTGGCGATCCCTTCGGCGCTGCTGAGTTTCAGCTCCAACCTGGCGGACCTCACCTCGTTCAGTGTGCTGCTGATCATGCTGGTGTACCTGATCGTGGCCTTGAGTGCGCTGATGAGCCGGGTGCTGCTGCGTGAGCGCGCACATCCGTATCGCATGCCCTTGTGGCCGCTGCCGGCATTGCTGGCGGTGCTGGGCGCCGGGTATCTGTTGATGACCTTGATCGCGGAGGCTTCGGTGCGCGACATCATGGTCATCATCGGCTTGCTGGCGCTGTCGGTGATTCTGTATTGCATCAGTGGCCGGTTGAGTCCGGCGTATCAGAAACTGTAAGGAGTGGTTATGCGCGCACGTCAATTGGGCATCACGTTGGGGCTGGGCACGCCCGGCGCGTTGAATGCCATCACCGATGTTCCCGGCGTCCGGGTCGGCCACAGCACGCTCAAGACCCGCGTCGACGGTAAACAGGTGTGTACCGGCGTCACAGTGCTCCAGCCGCGTGCCGGCGAAGCGCGGCAGCAGCCGTGCTTTGCCGGGTATCACGTGCTCAACGGCAATGGCGACGCCACGGGCCTGGAGTGGATCAGCGAAGCAGGGCTGTTGACCACGCCATTGGCGATCACCAACACCCACAGCCTCGGCATTGTGCGCGACACCCTGATTGCCCTGGAGCGCGAGCGTCTGGCGGACCCGGCCGTGTACTGGTGCATGCCGGTGGTGATGGAAACCTACGACGGCCTGCTGAACGATATCTGGGGCCAGCACGTCAAGCCTGCGCATGTGCGCGAGGCGCTGGACCACGCCGAAAGTGGTCCGGTACAGGAAGGTGCAGTGGGCGGCGGCACCGGGATGATCTGCCATGAATTCAAGGGCGGCATCGGCACCGCGTCGCGCCGGTTGCCGGCGGAGCAGGGCGGCTGGACGGTCGGCGTGCTGGTGCAGGCCAACCATGGCAAGCGCCAGGAACTGCGGGTTGACGGCTACCCGGTGGGCCGGCAGTTGATGACGATCCCATCGCCGTTCGCCGAGCGGGGCACGCCGGGCATGGGCTCGATTGTGGTGATCCTGGCCACCGACGCGCCGTTGCTGCCCCATCAATGCCGGCGCCTGGCGCAACGCGCGTCCATCGGCATTGCGCGCACCGGCGGCGGCACCGAGGACTCCAGCGGCGACCTGTTCCTGGCCTTCGCCACCGGCAATCAGGCGCTGCCCCCGGCGGACTATGGGCGCAAGGACCTGGCGTTCAGCAGCGCGGTGCAGATGGTCAATAACGATCATATGTCCCCGCTGTTCCTCGCCGCGGCGGAGGCGGTGGAGGAGGCGATCGTCAACGCCATGCTGGCCGGTGAGAGCATGACCACCGACGACGGGGTGCGGGTGCCGGGTCTGGACGGCGAAACCCTGTTGCAGGCATTGCGCGAGACGGGCTGGAACAGCTGCCGATAATCCGGTGTATTTATAAAGATGCTGGCTCTTTAATGCGGCGAATGACACCGTGACAATATATTGGATCCATCTAAACAAGTGCGCCGCTCAAGTTGAGCGGCTTTACCGCTATTTAATATTTAAATAACAGCGCGGTGCTTTTTGTCGGACAAAAGCAACTAACCCCCTACAAACATTGCACGCGACTTGCTTAAGTTGCCGACTTGTCGGTTTTCACTGCGTAAATAGATGTAGACGAAAGATTTCAAGTTGTGTCAGTTTCGTGACGCCTTCAAAAGAGGCGAGTGATA
Organism: Pseudomonas sp. Y39-6; assembly: GCF_023651955.1. Taxonomy (NCBI): domain Bacteria; kingdom Pseudomonadati; phylum Pseudomonadota; class Gammaproteobacteria; order Pseudomonadales; family Pseudomonadaceae; genus Pseudomonas; species Pseudomonas sp. Y39-6. Next base: position 3,295,582 of record NZ_CP069594.1, read on the forward strand.
GGACGATCTCGCCAGCGGGGTTCCTATCGACCCAAGACTGATGCACTTGCACACAAGGAAGTACGTTTATGTCAAAAGTAAAAGACCAGGCTATTGTGTCTGCCGCGCAAGCCAGCACTGCGTATACGCAAATCGATAGTTTCAGCCATCTGTACGACCGTGGCGGCAACCTCACGATCAATGGCAAACCCTCCTACTCCGTTGACCAGGCCGCCACCCAGCTGCTGCGCGACGGCGCCGCGTACCGGGACGTCGACGGCAACGGCAAGATCGACCTGACCTACACCTTTCTGACCTCGGCCTCCTCGAGCACGCTGAACAAGCATGGCATCTCGGGCTTCAGCCAGTTCAACAGCCAGCAGAAAGCCCAGGCCGCACTGGCCATGCAGTCCTGGTCGGATGTCGCCAACGTTGCCTTCACCGAGAAGGCCAGCGGCGGCGATGGGCATATGACCTTCGGCAACTACAGCGGCGGCCAGGACGGCGCGGCGGCCTTCGCCTACCTGCCCGGCACCGGCGCGGGCTACGACGGCACCTCGTGGTACCTGACCAACAGCAGCTACACACCCAACAAGACCCCGGACCTGAACAACTACGGCCGGCAGACCCTGACCCACGAGATCGGTCATACCCTGGGCCTGGCTCACCCCGGCGACTACAACGCCGGGAACGGCAACCCGACCTACAACGACGCGACCTATGGACAGGACACGCGCGGCTACAGCCTCATGAGTTACTGGAGCGAGAGCAACACCAACCAGAACTTCAGCAAGGGCGGGGTCGAGGCCTATGCCTCCGGGCCGTTGATCGACGATATCGCGGCGATCCAGAAGCTTTACGGCGCGAACTACGCCACCCGCGCTGGCGACACCACCTACGGCTTCAACTCCAACACCGGGCGTGATTTCCTCAGCGCCACCGCCAACGCCGACAAGCTGGTGTTTTCGGTCTGGGACGGCGGCGGCAACGACACCCTGGATTTTTCCGGTTTCACCCAGAACCAGAAGATCAACCTCAATGAGACCTCGTTCTCCGACGTTGGCGGCCTGGTGGGCAACGTGTCCATCGCCAAGGGCGTCACCGTGGAAAACGCCTTCGGCGGCGCGGGCAACGATCTGATCATCGGCAACAATGCCGCCAACCTGATCAAGGGCGGGGCCGGCAACGACCTCATCTACGGCGCTGGCGGTGCCGACCAACTGTGGGGCGGCGCCGGCAACGACACCTTTGTGTTCGGTGCCAGTTCCGATTCCAAGCCAGGTGCGGCGGACAAGATCTTTGACTTCACCAGCGGCGCCGACAAGATCGACCTGAGCGGCATCACCAAAGGTGCGGGCCTGAGCTTCGTCAACGCGTTCACCGGGCATGCCGGCGACGCAGTATTGAGCTATGCCTCGGGCACCCACCTGGGTACCTTGGCTGTGGACTTCTCCGGGCACGGCGTGGCGGATTTCCTCGTCACCACCGTGGGCCAGGCAGCGGTCAGCGACATCGTGGCCTGATGCACCGGCGCGGCGTTGTGGCGCCGCGCTTCCAGGAGGGGCATACACATGCCGCGTTTTGTGCATTTGATCGCCTGTGTCCTACAGGTGTTGTTCGTGTCGGCAGGAGCCCACGCAATGGCTAGCAGTCTCGTTTTACCCACCACCGCGCAGTTGGCCGGACATTGGCAACTGCACCGACAGGATCAGGTCTGTGCCCTGGATTTGCTGGAGCAAGCCACCGCGGTGGGGGGCGATGTGGCCTGCGTCGAGCAATGGCTGGGAGACAAACCCCTGACATGGTCGCCGACGCCGGACGGGATCTGGTTGATGAATGCCGAAGGTTCCGGGATTACCCACTTGAATCGTCAGCGCGACGGTGAATACCAGGCGCGCACGCCATCTGGCGATATCGTGACATTGCAACGAATACCTTAGTTTTTAGTTATAACGCTATAACTCGAATTTAATAGTTAGCCGCCGCTTATTCAGGGGCTGGGGCAACTATTGCCGGTCATTGGGTTCAAGGAAGATCAAACACCATGGCGAAGCCCCCTGTTATTGCGCCTTTATTCAAGGCGCTGGGTGAATATAAAAGTATTTTGATCAGCGTTGGCTGTTTCACTGCATTAATTAACCTGCTGATGCTGGTGCCATCCATTTATATGCTGCAAGTGTATGACCGCGTGCTGTCCTCCCAGAATGAAACCACTCTGGTGATGTTGACGCTGATGGTCGTCGGTTTCTTCGCCTTTATCGGCAGCCTGGAAGTCATCCGCAGTTTTATCGTGATCCGCATCGGCAGCCAGTTGGAACGGCGCTTCAACTTGCGCGTGTATAAAGCTGCCTTCGAACGCAACCTGCAACGCGGCCAGGGGCATGCCGGGCAGTCCCTGGCAGATTTGACCCATCTGCGCCAGTTCATCACCGGGCCGGCGCTGTTCGCGTTTTTTGATGCGCCGTGGTTTCCGATCTATCTGTTGGTGATTTTCCTGTTCAACGTGTGGCTGGGCGTGCTGGCCACGGCGGGGGCCTTGCTGCTGATCGGCCTGGCCTGCCTCAATGAATACCTGACCAACAAGCCCCTGGCTGAGGCTGGCGGTTACTCCCAGCAATCCAGCCAACTGGCCACCAGCCATTTGCACAACGCCGAAACCATCCAGGCCATGGGCATGCTCGGCGCATTGCGCCAGCGCTGGTTTGCCGTGCATTCGCAGTTCCTGGGCTTGCAGAACGCGGCCAGCGACACCGGCTCGGTGATCACCGCGCTGAGCAAATCCCTGCGCCTGTGCCTGCAATCGTTGGTGCTCGGCCTGGGCGCATTCTTGGTGATCAAGGGCGAGATGACCGCCGGGATGATGATCGCCGGTTCGATCCTGATGGGGCGGGTGCTCAGCCCGATCGACCAGTTGATTGCCGTGTGGAAGCAGTGGAGTTCGGCCAAGCTGGCCTATCAGCGGCTTGACCAACTGCTGCGCGAATTTGCGCCGGACGTCGAGCCGATGGCCTTGCCCGCCCCCAAGGGCCAGGTGAGTTTCGAGCAGGTCAGCGCCGGCCCGCCGGGTGGACGCCTGGCGACGCTGCATCAGGTCGGTTTCCACCTGGGCGCCGGCGAGGTGCTGGGGGTGCTGGGCGCGTCGGGGTCCGGCAAGTCCACGCTGGCGCGGGTGCTGGTGGGCGTATGGCCAACCCTGGCCGGCACCGTGCGCCTGGATGGCGCGGATATCCATCGCTGGGACCGTGACGATCTTGGCCCGCACATCGGTTACCTGCCCCAGGACATCGAACTGTTCAGCGGCAGCATCGCCGACAACATTGCGCGCTTTCGCGATGCCGACCCGGCGCAGGTGGTCCAGGCGGCGCAACAGGCCGGCGTGCATGAATTGATTCTGCGCCTGCCGCAAGGCTACGACACCGTGTTGGGCGACAACGGCGGCGGCCTGTCCGGCGGCCAGAAGCAACGGGTGGCCCTGGCGCGTGCGCTGTATGGCGGGCCGCGGCTGGTCGTGCTGGACGAACCCAACTCCAACCTCGACACCGTCGGTGAAGCCGCGCTGGCCAGCGCCATCGTGCAGTTGAAGGCCCAGGGCAGCAGCGTGATTCTCGTCACCCACCGCTCTTCGGCCCTGGCCCAGGCCGACAAGTTGCTGGTGCTCAACGAAGGCCACCTGCAAGCGTTTGGGCCGAGCCAGGACGTGCTGCGCGCGTTGTCCGGCCAGCAGGCGGCGACGCAGGAAAAAACCGGCATCAGTTTCAGTCGTCAGTATCAAACCGCAAGGAATCCAGGCGCATGAGCATGCTCACTGTGGAACAACGCGACGCCGCTTTTTTCGTGCGTCTGGGCTGGTGGCTGACGGTGGTCGGCGCCGGTGGGTTTTTCCTCTGGGCCAGCTTGGCGCCGCTGGACCAGGGCATTCCGGTGCAGGGCACCGTGGTGGTCTCGGGCAAGCGCAAGGCCGTGCAGACCTTCAGCCCCGGTGTGGTCAGCCGGATCCTGGTGCGCGAAGGTGAGACGGTCAAACAGGGCCAGCCGCTGTTTCGTCTCGACCAGACCCAGAACCAGGCCGATGTGCAATCGCTGCAAGCGCAGTACCGCCTGGCCTGGGCCAGTGTGGCGCGCTGGCAGAGCGAGCGCGACAATCGCGCGGCCATCGTGTTTCCCGCCGAACTCAGCACCGCCCCGGACCCCGCGCTGGCCCTGGTGCTCGAAGGCCAGCGCCAACTGTTCAGCAGCCGCCGCGAAGCCTTTGCCCGTGAACAGGCGGGGATTCGCGCGAATATCGACGGCGCCACGGCGCAGCTCAATGGCATGCGCCGCGCACGCAGCGACCTGAGCGCCCAGGCTCAATCCCTGCGCGATCAACTGAGCAATCTGCAGCCCCTGGCCGACAATGGCTACATCCCGCGCAACCGCTTGATGGAGTACCAGCGCCAGTTGTCCCAGGTGCAACAGGACCTGGCGCAGAACACCGGCGAAAGCGGCCGAGTGGAGCAGGGCATCCTCGAATCGCGGCTCAAACTGCAGCAGCACAGCGACGAATACCAGAAGGAAGTGCGCAGCCAACTGGCCGACGCGCAACTGCGCAGCCTGACCCTGGAGCAGCAACTCACGTCCGCCGGGTTCGACCTGCAACACAGCGAAATCAACGCGCCGGCCGATGGCATTGCGGTCAACCTCGGCGTCCACACCGAAGGCGCGGTGGTGCGTGCCGGGGAGACCTTGCTGGAGATCGTGCCACAGGGCACGCGGCTGGAAGTCGAGGGGCATTTGCCGGTCCACCTGGTGGACAAGGTCGGCACCCACCTGCCGGTCGACATCCTGTTCACCGCGTTCAACCAGAGCCGTACCCCGCGTGTGCCGGGACAGGTCAGCCTGATTTCCGCCGACCAACTGCTCGACGAAAAAACCGGCGCGCCGTACTACGTGCTGCGCACCAGCGTCAGCGAGGCCGCGCTGGAAACACTCCACGGCCTGGTGATCAAGCCGGGCATGCCCGCCGAGATGTTCGTGCGTACCGGCGAGCGCTCGTTGCTCAATTACCTGTTCAAGCCGCTGCTCGACCGCGCCGGCTCTGCGTTGACCGAGGAATGAACATGAAACCGCTGTTCATTGCCGTGCTGTTGAGCTGTGCGCCTGCCCAGGCCGCCATGGGCCCGTTCGATGTGTACGAGCAGGCTCTGCGCAACGATCCGGTGTTCCTTGGCGCGCTCAAGGAACGCGACGCCGGCCTGGAAAACCGCACCATCGGCCGCGCCGGGTTGCTGCCGCGGCTGTCCTATAACTACAACAAGGGGCGCAACAATTCCGAAGCGCACCTGCCTGACGGGCGTGGCGGCAGCTATCGCGACGCGCGCAATTACAACAGCTACGGCTCGACCTTCAGCCTGCAGCAGCCGCTGTTCGACTACGAAGCCTATGCCAACTACCGCAAGGGCGTGGCCCAGGCGCTGTTTGCCGATGAAAGTTTTCGTGACAAGAGCCAGGCGCTGTTGGTGCGGGTGTTGAGCTATTACACCCAAGCGTTGTTCGCCCAAGACCAGATCGAGATCGCCCGCGCCAAGAAAAACGCCTTCGAGCAGCAGTTTCAGCAGAACCAGCACCTGTTCCAGCAGGGCGAGGGCACGCGCACCGACATCCTTGAAGCCGAATCGCGCTATGAGCTGGCCACCGCCGAAGAAATCCAGGCGCTGGATGAACAGGACGCCTCGTTAAGAGCGTTGGGCGCGCTGATCGGCGTGCAGAGCGTCAACATCCACGACCTCGCGCCGCTCAATCAGCGCTTCGCCGCCTTCAGCCTGACGCCGGCCAACTACGACACCTGGCACGCGCTGGCGATCAGCAACAACCCGACGCTGGCCTCGCAACGCCAGGCCCTGGAAGTGGCGCGTTATGAAGTGGAGCGCAACCGTGCCGGGCACTTGCCGAAGATCACCGCGTATGCCAGTTCGCGCCAGCAGGAATCCGACAGCGGCAACACCTACAACCAGCGCTACGACACCAACACCATCGGCGTCGAAGTCAGCCTGCCGTTGTATGCCGGTGGCGCTGTCTCCGCGTCCACGCGCCAGGCCAGCCGTGCCATGGAGCAGGCCGAATACGAGCTGGAAGGCAAGACCCGCGAAACCCTGATCGAACTGCGTCGCCAGTTCAGCGCCTGCCTGTCGGGCGTGAGCAAGCTGCGCGCCTACCAGAAAGCCCTGACCTCGGCCGAGGCGCTGGTGGTGTCGACCCGGCAAAGCATCCTCGGCGGCGAGCGGGTCAACCTCGATGCGCTCAACGCCGAGCAGCAGCTCTACAGCACCCGGCGCGACCTGGCCCAGGCGCGTTATGACTACCTGATGGCCTGGACCAAATTGCACTACTACGCCGGCAACCTGCGCGATACCGACCTGGCGCAAGTCGATGAGGCCTTTGGGCCGGTGGGCAAGCAGCCGTAGCAGCACCTGGGACGTCATTGCGCTTTCTCGACAACTCCAACAACAGAGAGGCACTACCGATGGGAATCTTTGATTATAAAAACCTTGGCACCGAGGGTTCCAAAGCGCTGTTCGCCGATGCGATGGCGATCACGCTGTATACCTACCACAACCTGGATAACGGCTTTGCGGTGGGCTATCAGCACCACGGCTTAGGCGTTGGCCTGCCGGCGACGCTGGTCGGTGCATTGCTCGGCGGTGCCGACTCCCAAGGCGTGACTCCCGGTATCCCGTGGAATCCCGATTCGGAAAAGGCCGCCCTGGAAGCGCTGCAACACGCCGGATGGACGCCGCTCAGCGCGAGCACCCTGGGTTACGCCGGCAAGGTCGACGCCCGGGGCACGTTTTTCGGTGAAAAGGCTGGCTACACCACCGCGCAGGCCGAAGTGCTGGGCAAGTACGATGACGCCGGCCGCCTGCTCGAAATCGGCATCGGCTTTCGCGGCACGTCGGGGCCGCGGGAAAGCCTGATCAGCGATTCCATCGGTGATCTGCTCAGCGATCTGCTCGCCGCCCTGGGCCCCAAGGATTATGCGAAGAACTACGCCGGCGAAGCCTTCGGCGGTTTGCTCAAGGCGGTTGCCGAGTATGCCGGCGCCCATGGCCTGAGCGGTTCCGACGTGCTGGTCAGCGGCCACAGCCTCGGCGGGCTGGCGGTCAACAGCCTGGCGGAGTTGAGCGACCAGCGATGGTCGGGGTTCTACAAGGACGCCAACTATGTGGCCTACGCGTCGCCGACCCAGAGCGCCGGCGACAAGGTGTTGAACATCGGCTATGAAAACGACCCGGTATTCCGGGTGCTGGACGGTTCATCCTTCAACCTGTCGTCCCTGGGCGTGCATGACAAACCCCATGAATCGACCACTGACAACATCGTCAGCTTCAACGATCACTACGCCTCGACGCTGTGGAACGTGCTGCCGTTCTCCATTGCCAACCTGCCGACCTGGGTGTCGCATTTGCCCAGCGGCTATGGCGACGGTATGACCCGCGTGCTCGAATCCGGGTTCTACGACCAGATGAGCCGGGACTCGACGGTGATCGTCGCCAACCTGTCCGACCCGGCGCGGGCTACCACCTGGGTGCAGGACCTCAACCGCAATGCCGAGCCGCACAAGGGCAACACCTTCATCATCGGCAGTGACGGTAATGACCTGATCCAGGGCGGCAAGGGCGCGGACTTCATCGAAGGCGGCAAGGGCAACGACACCCTTCGCGACAACAGTGGCCATAACACCTTTCTGTTCAGCGGGCCGTTTGGCCAGGATCGGGTGATCGGCTATCAATCGAGCGACAAACTGGTGTTCACGGATGTGCAGGGCAGCCTGGATTATCGCGAGCACGCCAAGGCGGTGGGCGGCGATACGGTGATCAGTTTTGGCGCGGACTCGGTGACGCTGGTGGGGGTGAGCAACTGGTCGGGGGAGGGTGTCGTGATCGGTTGAAACCGCGTTGGCACGCGGTTCAAAGGGTGGGAGCAAGCGGGCTCCCACATGTTTGATGAGGGATGCAGGGCGGGATCAGTCTTCCTTGCGAACCGTGGCCACATCATCGGCCCTGACGCGGATGCGCTTGCCGGCGATGTCGGTGAATTCATAGAAGCCGTCGGCGGTCTTGGTCTTCGGCGTGTCTTTGGTTAAATACTGCGTGCCGTTCTGCAATGTCACTACGGTTTGCGTCGCGCAACCGGCCAATACCAGAAAAGTGAGTGCAACCAGTGGCAGACCCAAATTCTTCATGTTCATAACCCTTACCTTAACCCTGAAAAGTCCCGCGGCCTGAGGCAGCGGGCCATAAATGTTACGCCATCAATTCCCCTATCTGATCACTTTTACGCAAAAAGTTGCGTGCGCCATTTATCTATTACCGATTGCAACAACGCGTCAGCGGCGGCACTCTGTATGCATAACCAGTACTTAATCGCTGCGGACTATGCCCGAAACCCTCGAAAACCCCCTGTATTACCTGCATAACTTCCGTCAGGTGCTGGATTGGCTGGCACAACGCTATGCCGATCTGCTCGATGCTGAAGAAGCGCATTTCATTCAGCAATTCGACAGGTTGCCGCAGGCGTCCCAGGCATTACTGGTACGTCTGGTGATGCGCAAGGGCGTGCATTTTCGAGCGGGCAAGCTCAATTACCCGGAGATCGGCTGCGCTCATGCGGCAGTGCGCCCGCTGAAGGCTTTGGGTTGGGTGGATGATCAGTGCCTGCTGGGCTTTGACGAACTGTTCGGGTTGCTGCAAAAGGGCGAGTTGCTGGGCGTGTTCCAGCCGTGGATCGAGCAGCCCAAGGGCAAAAAGGCCGATTGGCTCGAGCAACTGGCGCCGCAGTTCGATGAGCGTCGCTGCTTTGCCCACTGGTGCCCCGAGCTGGATGACGTGCTCTACAGCGTCACTGTGATGGACTTGTGTGATCGCTTGCGCTTGATGTTCTTCGGCAACCTGCATCAGGACTGGTCGGAGTTCGTGCTGGCGGACCTGGGCATCTATACCTACGAAAAAGTCGAGTTTTGCGCACAGTCCCGTGGTTTGCGCAGCCGCGATGACGTGCTGGGGTTTCTGTTCCTGCATCAGTGCCAGCAAGCCTTTGAGTCCGCGCAGGCGCTGGGCAGCGTGCTGGCGCAGATCGCTACGTTGCAGACCGACAACCCCTGGCTGGAAAAACGCCGGGCCAAGCTGTTGTTCCAGGTCGGCCAGTCTTGCGAGCGCAGTGCCGAGTTGGCGTTGGCCGAGCAGATCTACCGGGCCTGTGCTTATCCCGGCGCGCGCGCACGCTTGATTCGCGTGCTGGAGCGCCAGGAAGACTACGCCCAGGCGATGGCCCTGGCATGTGCCGCCCACGAGGCCCCGGAAAGCCCCGCCGAGCAGCAACACCTGCTGCGAGTGTTGCCGCGCCTGCGGCGCAAGCTGGGCGCGCCAGCCGTGCCCAAGGCCAAGCCTCGGGACGTCACGCGCCTGGACCTGGCGCTCCCGCCGCCGCCGCCCTCGATGGCGGTGGAGTATTGCGTGCAGGCGCATCTGAGCGAGCCCGATGCGCCGGTGTACTACGTCGAAAACGGCCTGATCAATTCGCTGTTCGGCCTGCTGTGCTGGGAGGCGATCTTCGCGCCGCTGCCGGGGGCATTTTTCCACCCGTTCCAGCGCGGGCCGGCGGATTTGCACAGCGAAGACTTCCATCAGCGCCGTGCGTCACTGTTTGCCGCCTGTCTCGAGCAACTGCAGGATGACCGCTACAAACACACCATCCGCCAACGGTACGTGGACAAGTGGGGCATCCAGTCACCCTTTGTCTTCTGGAACCTGCTCAGTGAAGAACTGTTGGAGCAGGCCTTGGCATGCTTGCCCGCCGAACACTTGCGTTGCTGGTTCGAGCGGCTGCTGCTGGATATCCGCGCCAACCGCGCGGGTATGCCGGACCTGATCCAGTTCTGGCCCGCGCAGAAAACCTACCGCATGATCGAAGTCAAAGGCCCCGGCGATCGCCTGCAAGACAACCAACTGCGCTGGCTGGAGTTCTGTGGCGAGTACCAGATGCCGGTCACCGTCTGCTATGTGCGCTGGGCGCAGTCCGCTTGAGCTACACCGTGGCGGTGCGCGCACTGTGTGAGTTCACGGCCAAGGTCGGCGACCTCGACCTGCGTTTTACCCCATCGCCCAGCGCCCAGGAAGGCATCGCCGGCCATCGCACGGTCGCCTCGCGGCGCAGCGCGCACTACCAGAACGAAGTGGCCCTGGAAGGCGAGTACGAGGAACTCAAGGTGCGGGGCAGGGCGGACGGCTACGACCCGGACAGCAACCGCCTCGAAGAGGTGAAGACCTATCGCGGCGACCTCGACGCCCAGCCCGCCAACCATCGGCAATTGCATTGGGCCCAGGTCAAGGTCTACGGCTGGTTGATGTGCCAGAAGCTCGGGCTTGCGCACATCGATTTGGCGCTGGTGTATTTCGATATCGTCGGCGAGGGCGAAACCTCGCTGAACCAGCGCTTTGCGGCCGCCGATCTGCAATGTTTCTTCAACCGGCAATGCGCGTTGTTTCTCGGTTGGGCCCGCCAGGAGATGCAGCACCGCGACGCCCGCAACCGCGCCGCACAGGCCCTGGCGTTCCCCCACAGCGCCTTTCGCCCCGGCCAGCGCAACCTCGCAGAGTCGGTGTACAAGGCCGTCAGCACCGGCCGCTGCCTGATGGCCCAGGCGCCCACCGGCATCGGCAAAACCGTCGGCACGATCTTCCCCATGCTCAAGGCCTTGGCGCCCCAGCAACTGGACAAGGTGTTGTTCCTCACCGCCAAGACCCCGGGTCGCAAGCTGGCCCTCGACGCCGCGCAAGTGCTGTATGCCAGCAGTCCCGAACTGCCGCTGCGCGTGCTGGAGCTGGTGGCGCGGGACAAGGCCTGCGAACACCTGGACAAGGCCTGCCACGGCGAATCCTGCCCGCTGGCCAAGGGTTTCTACGACCGCTTGCCCGCCGCGCGTATCGCGGCCGCCAAGGTGCGCCTGCTCGACCAACGCAACTTGCGCGAGGTCGCCCTGGAGCACGGCCTCTGTCCGTATTACCTGAGCCAGGAAATGGCGCGCTGGAGCGACCTGGTGGTCGCCGACTACAACTACTATTTCGACGTTGGCGCGCTGTTGTTCGGGCTGGCCCAACTCAACCAGTGGCGCGTCGCGGTGCTGGTGGACGAAGCCCATAACCTGGTGGAGCGCGCACGATCGATGTACAGCGCCAGCCTTGATCAGTACACCCTCAAGACCCTGCGCGATACGGCGCCGGAGCCGTTGAAGAAACCCTTGCAGCGCTTGAATCGTGAGTGGAACGCGTTGCACAAGGACCAACTCGCGCCGTATCAGGCCTACGCGGCCAGACCCGACAAAATGCTCCAGGCCCTGAGCCTTTGCGCCGGCGCCATGGGCGACTATTTCAACGACCACCCCGAAGCACTCAATGGCGATCTGCAGGCGTTCTATTTTGAGGCACTGCAATTTGCCAAGGTCGCCGAGCTGTTCAACGAACATTTCATCTTTGATATCAGCCTGCGTCAGTTGCGCGGCAAGCGCAGCAGTTCCACCTTGTGCCTGCGCAATGTGGTGCCCGCCGAATTCATCCGCCCGCGATTGACGGCGGCGCGCAGCAGCGTGTTGTTTTCCGCCACACTCAGCCCGCGCCACTACTACGCCGACCTGCTGGGCCTGCCGGCGGACACTGCCTGGGTCGACGTGGAATCACCGTTCAATGCCGCGCAGTTGCGGGTGCGGATTGTCGATGAGGTCTCCACCCGGTTCGTGCATCGCCAGGCCTCGCTGGAGCCCATCGTTGAATTGATCGCCGAGCAGTTCGCTCACCAACCGGGTAATTACCTGGCGTTCTTCAGCAGTTTCGATTATCTGCAACAAGTGGCGCTGTTACTCGCCGAGCGACACCCGCATATCGCACTGTGGCAGCAGTCACGCGGCATGGCCGAAGCCGAGCGCCGGGCGTTTCTCGAACAGTTCACCGAACACAGCCAGGGCGTCGGTTTTGCGGTGCTGGGCGGCGCGTTTGGCGAAGGCATCGACCTGCCCGGTGCGCGCTTGATCGGCGCGTTCATCGCGACCCTGGGGCTGCCGCAACTGAACCCGGTCAACGAACAGATGAAGCAGCGCATGGGCGCGATCTTCGGCTCCGGCTATGACTACACCTACTTGTACCCGGGCATTCAGAAAGTCGTGCAGGCGGCGGGGCGGGTGATCCGCAGCCAGCAGGACCAAGGCGTGGTGATGTTGATCGATGACCGGTTCGGCGAAGCGCGGGTGCGGCAGCTGTTGCCTCGGTGGTGGGCGATAGCGACTAAAGCGTGACGCCGCTCAATTGCGCGCTCAATGCCCAGAGCCGCTCGGCTTGCTCCGGATCGATGGCCCATGCGCGGACGCCGGAGCGTTTGGTGTCGTCCTGAGAGAGCACGGCAACCTCACAATCTTCGCAGTACAGGCCGCCCATACCCTCCAGTAAAGGGCTGACGCCACACCACAGCATCGTCGCTGCGCCTTGTTCGGGACGTTTGTAATGTTTGGCAGGACGGATGTTCCCTGAATCGTCCAGTGCTCCAATCAACGCCAGGTCGTCCCTGTCAAGGTAGCGAACCAGGTCCGTGAGGATCTCCCCGGGATGCACGGAAAATGCACGCACACCGTGTGCTTTACCGCGTTGATCCAGCGCCACGGCAAACAGCGCGTTGGCCGTCTTTGATTGGCCGTAGGCGGCCCACTTGTCGTAAGGGCGTCGCTCAAACTGTGGGTCTTCGAAATGAATAGGGCTCAACCGATGGCCTAGCGACGATACCGACACTACCCGCGCACCGTCGGCTTCGCACAAGGCCGGCCACAGGCGCGCGGTCAGTTGAAAGTGGCCCAGATGATTGGTGGCGAACTGCGCTTCCACACCCTTGCCGTTGCGTTGCAGTGGCGTGGCCATGATCCCGGCGCTATTGATCAACAGGTGTAATGCCCGCCCGGACGCCAGGAAATTGCGTGCAAAGCAGTCGATGGACGCCGAGTCGAGTAAATCCAGGTTGCCCCACTCAACCCCGGCAATGCCATCGAGGTTGCGTTCGGCCTTGAGCGGGTCCCGTGCAGGCACGATGACCTGCGCACCTGCGGCTGCCAACACGCGCACGGCTTCCAGGCCAATGCCTGAATAACCACCGGTGACGATGGCAGTCATACCGTGCAAATCTTTACCCGCCAACGCTTGCATAGCGGTTGTCGTGCCGTCGAATCCACTCTCGATAGGGCGTTGTTTATTGATCATAGGGAGTTCTCCAGGGGGAGCCGCTATGTTCTCCCCTGGATGCCGGACGCGAAACGCCATAAAGTCCGTATTTCTGTCGCGATCGTCCGGAGTTTTTTTATGGATACCCTGTCTGACGTGGTGGCGCTGTTAAAGAGTCATCGGTCCTATTTCGCCGGCCTCAAGGCTGGCGGTGATTGGGCCCTGGATTTTCCACCGCCGGAGGGCATCAAGTTCAATGCCGTGGTGGAGGGAAAGTGTTGGCTGGAAGTCGAGGGCATGCCCGTACCGATGCCCTTGAGCGAGGGCGATTGCTTTTTGTTGACGCAGAACCGTCCCTGGAGGTTGTCCAGCAACCTTGCACTGGAGGGCGTTGACGCGCGCGCGGTGTACCGTGACGCTGTGGGGGGGATCGCTCGCCTGGGTGAGACTGTGGATTTGTTCCTGATAGGCGGGCGCTTTAGCTACGGTGACGACGCCCGTCTATTGCTGGAGGGGTTGCCGCCGGTGGTGCGTATCAGTGCGAGGTCCGAGCAGGCCAGCGTGTTGCGCTGGTGTCTGGATCGCCTGGCTCGGGAATATGCCAGCCCGATGCAAGGCGCGGCGTTGATGACCGAGCATCTGGCGCAAATGATGTTGGTGCAGATCCTGCGCCTCTATCAGTCATCCATGGGCGCCACTACCACCGGTTGGTTGGCGGCGTTGAACGATCCGCGGTTGGCGCCGGTACTGCAGCAAATACACGCCGCGCCGGCACGCCGCTGGACCTTGAGCGACATGGCCGGTGTCGCGAGCCAATCCCGGTCGACCTTTGCCCTGCACTTCAAGCAGCGGGTCGGAATGGCGCCCCAGGAGTATCTGACGCGCTGGCGCATGCACCTGGCGTTACAGGCCTTGAACACGTCTGCCAGAAGTGTTTCCTGTATCGGCCAGTCACTCGGGTATCAGTCGGACAGCGCGTTCAGCAGTGCCTTCAAGCGCCTGATGAACTGCTCCCCGCGGGAATACCGCGAGCGAAAGCACGCGCCCCTCGGTGTCTAAACCACCTCCAGGTACGAGCGGTGAATCGCCCGCGCCAATTCGCGTACCGTGTCGATGAATTCCGTCAGGCGGCTGTGCAAGCCTGCTTCGAGGATTTCGTCGATCCCGGTATAGCGCAGCCGCGCTTCGAACTCGGCGGCCAAGCGCTGCGCGGTGCGCCCATAACTGCCTGGCAAGTCCGCCAGAATGTGGCTCAGTTCCTCGATACAGGCATGCAACGAACGCGGCACATCACTGCGCAACAGCAGCAACTCCGAGACCGAGCGTGCATTCAGCGCATTCGGATACAGCTCCGTGTACGCCTCGAATGACGACAGGGCGCGGAGCAGGGCGCTCCACTGGTAATAACCGCGTGCCGACAAGTCGCTGACTTCCTCCGATTCCTCGCCGAACATCTCGTAGCGCGCATCCAGCAGGCGCAAGGTGTTGTCGGCGCGCTCGACGAAGGTGCCCAGGCGAATGAACCGGTAGGCGTCATTGCGCATGATGGTGCCGGACGTCGCCCCGCGAAACAGGTGCGAACGCTGCTTGACCCAATCGCAGAAGTGGCTGATGCCATGGCGCGCCAGCCCGCCGGCGGCGATGCTGCGCATTTCCAGCCAGGTGGCGTTGAGGTTTTCCCACATGTCGGCGGTGATGCGCCCGCGCACGGCATGGGCGTTGCCCCGTGCGGCGCGCAGACAGTTATAGATGCTGGCCGGGTTTTCTTCGTCGAGGGCGAAGAAGTGCAGCATGCGCTCGGCATCCAGTTGGCCGTGGCGCTCCAGGTAGCTGTCCAGGGTGCCGCTGCTGAGCAGCGACATCGCCAGTTCGTCCAGGCCATCGCTGCGCCCGGCCTGGGGCATCAATGACAACGAATAACTGACTTCGAGCATGCGCGCCAGGTTCTCGGCACGCTCCAGGTAACGGGACATCCAGTACAGGTCTGCGGCGGTTCTACTCAACATACTCAGCCCTCCACCACCCAGGTGTCCTTGGTTCCGCCGCCTTGCGACGAGTTGACGATCAACGACCCTTCGCGCAACGCCACGCGCGTGAGGCCACCGGGTACCAGGCGGGTCTCCTTGCCCGACAGCACGAACGGGCGCAGGTCGATATGCCGGGGGGCGATGCCGTTTTCGACAAATGTCGGGCAGGTGGACAGGCTCAGGGTCGGTTGGGCGATATAGGCGTGGGGACGCGCCTTGATGCGTTGGTGGAAGTCCTCGATCTCAGCCGCCGTGGAAGCGGGGCCGACCAACATGCCGTAGCCGCCGGAGCCCTGGGTTTCCTTGACCACCAGTTCCGGCAGGTGGGCCAGCACATGGGACAGCTCATCCGGCTTGCGGCACTGAAACGTCGGCACGTTTTGCAGGACCGGTTCTTCGTCCAGGTAGAAGCGGATCATTTCCGGCACGTAGGGGTAGATCGACTTGTCGTCCGCGACGCCGGTGCCGATGGCGTTGGCCAGCACCACGTTGCCGGCGCAGTAGGCCGCGACCAGGCCGGGCACGCCGAGCATCGATTCCGGGTTGAACGCCAGCGGGTCGAGGAACGCGTCGTCGATACGGCGGTAGATCACGTCCACGGCCTTGGGGCCGTCGGTGGTACGCATGAACACCTTGAGATCCTGCACGAACAGGTCGGCGCCTTCCACCAACTCCACACCCATTTCCCGGGCCAGGAACGCATGCTCGAAAAATGCGCTGTTAAAGCGCCCCGGCGTCAGCACCACCACATTGGGGTTGTCCAGGCGGCTGGCGCTTTTCAGGGTTTTGAGCAGCAGGTTGGGGTAGTGGTCCACTGGCGCGATGCGCTGTTTGGCGAACACTTCGGGGAACAGGCGCATCATCATCTTGCGGTCTTCGAGCATATAGCTCACACCGCTGGGCGTGCGCAGGTTGTCTTCGAGCACGTAGTAGGTGCCGTCGCCATCGCGCACCAGGTCCACCCCGGAAATATGCGAGTAGATGTCGCGGTGCAGGTCGAGGCCGACCATCGCCTTCTGGTAACCCTCGTTGCCCAGCACCTGGTCCGCCGGAACGATCCCGGCCTTGATGATGCGCTGGTCGTGGTAGATATCGGCAAGGAACATGTTCAGCGCAGTGACGCGCTGGATACAGCCACGCTCGATGATGCTCCATTCACTGGCAGGGATGCTGCGCGGGATGATGTCGAAGGGGATCAGGCGTTCGGTGTCCTGCTCGTCGCCATACAAGGTGAAGGTGATCCCGGCGCGGTGGAACAACAGGTCGGCTTCGCGGCGACGCTGGTCCAGCAGTTCTGGCGGCGTATTGGCCAGCCAGCGGGAGAATTCCTGATAGTGCGCGCGGCATACACCGTGTGCGTCATTCATTTCATCAAAGAAAGATCGAGCCATTCCAGTACCTTGTCAGTGCCGAGGGAAGCGCGGGGGGCACTGCCGCTTTGAAAAACGCATTTTTTATGAGCCCGTGGCGCAGGGTGCCATCGGGCCAGGTCCTTACTTTCTTATGGGGTCGGCTCTGGGTCAGGGGGTAACGAATGCTCCTGTATCCGGGCATGGCGGGTGAACGATGAATGGATTAAGCAATGCCTGTGCCGAAACCGGCAAAGCGTCTCTATTCCCTGGTGGCGAGCGCGTTTGCTCGCCACCAGGGAACGGCGCGCGCACTACAACAGTGCATACGCGAACTTGAACGTCTCTGAATGCCCGGCCAGGGATTCATCGGAACTTTAACGACCCGCGCAGGGCCTCATCTTGACGCAGGCCGCGTTCTTCAAAAGAGCTACGCTATGTCAAGGCGATCAGAGGAGACGGTCATGTCAAAAGATTCGGAAGAAGACCTCAACGACCCCGGCAACGAAGACCCGGGGTCGCTGATGGATGATGCAGAAGTGCCGCTCAAGGAACCGGATGACGCGGCGGACCCTGGCAGCGGTGAACATCAAGACTGATTGTTCATACTTTGCCAGCGTTGGCCGGCTGCCGGTATGAGCATTAGTTGATCATGTTCCTATCCAGGAGTGTTCGGCGCCAATCTTTATCTGGAGTTGGTGAAGAAGTGATAGGTAGTGCTCCTTCATCTTTTTTATCTGATTACCCAGCAGGTCCGGCGGAGTAATACCCTTGCTCGCATAATATTGGCGCGCTTCACGTTCAATATCGACTATCGGTCCGGATGAGACCAGCTTACCGTCGACAATCTTCGATTCTTTAGCCAACCCATCGAGGCCCAGATGGTACATGTCAGGTCTTTTTGACTGGAGCACGTCATCAAACATTGTTGGGCCTACCGTCTCGAAAATCTTACTTTCGTAGGTGCGAAATTCAGAGGTGTATTGGATTTCCCCTCCGGGGCCTCTGGTGACGGTGGGGCGGTTGCTTTCAAAGTAAGCTTTGTTAGCGGAAAATCGCTTATTCATCTCCGCGATCATATCGTTAATAACCGGATTGCCAGGCTGTGTCGCAAAGTTACTGGTGTTGTAGAAGGGTTTGTAGTCCGTAATAGTATGGGCGACGGGTCTGTTAAGCAGAATGTCGCTGGAGCCCGCCTTCAATGCGGTAGCGCCAATATTGACTGGAATCGCATCATCGGTGTCGAGGTAAATGCCTCCGTATTTATTCATCAGTGGGTAACGGGCGACATCCGAAGTGGCGGCGAGATTTTTACCTTGCCCCTGTCGAAAATAGTTGTACATTTCAGTGTCTTTCAATTGTTTGAAAAAATCGTCCTCGTGCAGATTCATGACGCTTAGGCCAGGCGCTTGAGTGTGCAATTTGCTTTTGATTTTTTCGAACATCGCCGGGCTGTCCGCATCTACATGGATAATGGATTTATACCCAGGTGCATTGGCAGAGTTGTTGGCGATGTTTTCTATCAGGTTCGGCGGAATGTCACTGCCGGCCCAAAAGTAGTGAATCTGTTTGGGGATAGGGTGAGCATCTTTTGGAACCCGTAAAATTGTCGGAGGGGAAACATCAACATATTTAAACGCGCGGGCATCGACTTTTTTTGCGTGTTTAAACTCACTAAACGTTCCCCGTTGCCATTTTCCTTTGCCACTCCTCCAGAAGTAATCCTGATCTTGGGCACCGCTTGCTGGTTTGAGGTTGCTGGATTTCCACGTACCGGCATAGATGTTGAAGGTGACATCATGTTCTACGCCCTTGTGGTTCAGCGAATAGGGGCGTGTCGGGTTTCCCGTCAGGTGGATATCGTCCAGCGGGATTAAGTAGGTATTTTCTCCGGGGTTCCAGGGGTTGCCGCCCGCGCCCCCCAGGAGGCGGTCGGTTCTGGAGAGTGGTTCCCATCCGGAAAGCCCCAGATCCCTGACCGGTAGGTCAGGCCCAGTGCGCGTCGGATGCCGGATAACTCGCTGGCCATCCTTGAGGTGTGACTCATAAAACTTATCATCGATTTTTACATATTCTTTTTTACTGCGACCCACGTACACATTGGACTGTAAGCCTTTTGTCGATAACTCTTGGGGCGCAATGTACTTGACCTCATAGCCCAACAAATCGGCGTCCATCGACCTCACGTCACCATTGGCCGCGACCCGGCTCGGTTTGAAATCTGTCAGCGGCGGGCCGAAGGCACGTTTATTGATCGCGTCGTAGCGATGCCAATTACCTTGAAACAAAACCACGTTACCTTCGACCGTCTCTTGCCCCACGCTGAATGTGCCGGTTGCTGCCACGCCGTGCTGCTGACTGGCGGTCTTCACCACATCATTACTGCCGATCGAGTGCAGGCTATTGGGGTCATTCAACCTCGGCGTGTCAACGCTGAAATTGTCCAACGGCCTGCCGTATGCCTGCTTCGCGAGCGGATCGTAGGCGTACCACTTATTGGTCGCCTCATCGAATTTGCCCAGCGCTTTGCTTTCGCGTGTGCCATTAGCTGTTTTGAGTGTGCCTTCGGCGACATCGGTTTTTTTCGCCAATTCAAGTAGATCGACACCTCGGTAAGAGCCGCGCAGATGTTTGACCCCCTTGATCGCTGTGCTGACGCCTCGATGCAGGCCGTTCGCCACGCCACGAACCAGGTCGGCAACCCCGTCCAATGGATTGAGTGCGCCCACGGTCGCGCGCCCTATAATCTTGGCGACCTGACCAACCTTGGCAACTGTCGATGCGCCGGCCGCCGCGACTTTCGCGCCTTTTGCCGCGGCTCCCAAGCCGACGGCGAAACCAAAGATATCGAAGGCAAGATCGACAACGCCCCCACCAACATTGCCGTTGGTAAAATTAACAATGGCTGACCGTAACGGGATCAGGTTGAGCGCGATCTCCTCAACGGTCTCATGCAGCGGTACTTCAGAGTCAAAGGTGGTTCTGCCCTTGGCGTACTTCTCCACCGCAGGCAAGTTGATATCCTCTACCAATGCATCAACGATGTATTGGGTTCTAGCGCTACTGAAACTATTGGGTGCGCCTTGTGCATCTTTGTTTTCATGGGTTATCCCCGCTGCATAGTGACCTGCGGGTTTTACCTCATCAAAACGTTTGCCTGCTTTTATAGAATGAACCGTCGGCTCATAGTCCCGATAAGTCTTGTCCGGCAGCTTGGTCACCGTCCCTTTTAGTCGGTCGATTTCGTAGCTCATGCGCTGGCCATTGCGCTCGGTCTCGACCAGCAGAACACCGTCTGAAACACGCCTGGGCTGATCGGCGCGGTGGAACGACATTTCTTTGCGGATTGTTATTTTGCCAAACTCCAGATTCTGCCGATCCTCCAGCGGCTGTTTCGAAATAAGGTGCTTGAGCTGCGCGGCGGTCGTTTTTTTGACGGCACTGGAGTAATCCGAGAACGTCTCGTTGAATATCTCCGTCGGGCGCGGTAGTTCGTTAAGCCGTTCCAGCACATCGCTAATGCTGAACCCGTCCGAGGAGGACACCCATGCGCTGGGACGACCGTCCGGCCGCAGAGTGACGCCGCCAAATGTCAGTAGGTTCACGAAACCACGGCCCGCTTCCCCCCAATTATCCGCTGAGTCCGGTGCGCCTTTGAGTCCTCGACCATCGATATACATGTCCAGTATCGAGTAAGGCCCGGGGAAGTGCCGGTTGGAAGGCTGCAGGGTGATAGTTTTTTCTTCGAACAGTTCCGGGTCGACGTGAGGCAGCGCTACTTTTAACTGTTCCAGCGCAATGCCCCTCGTCGTCGGCATTTGCCCGATGTGCGTTTGCGCAGCCTCTCTCAACTCTCGAATCTGCGCGCTGTAGGCCTCGCGGGCAGTCGTCATTGAGGCATCCGTCGACGGGTAATCCATACCGTTGGCAACGCTCCAGTGTTTGATTGCGTCGGTCTGGGCGACATATTCGACAGTGCGTTCGTCGTCAGAGATCGGCGCAACGCTGGCTTCGAGCATAACGTCGGCGTAGCTCATCGACGCCGTGTTTCCTGGCGCTTTCGCTTCGATTCGGGCAACCGCCGTGGCAAGACTGACCCAGCTGTGGGTGCCCACGACGACGCCTTCCGGGATGTCCTTGATCAGGAATTCCGGTGCCCGGCTGGCCAGTAACAGGTGAGCCTGAATCGTGGCTTTTTCCGGGGATGAGGCTTTACCTTTGGCGACCAGGTGATCCTCCAGCTCCTTGACAACCGTCGACGGTGATTTGCCCGAGTTCTCCGCCGAGACCAGCCGATAGCCTTCAATTTGACCAGGGGCTTGGTGATCGACGTCGTCGCCAGAGACACTGGCGCTTTCGCTGTTCAGGGCCGTGAGCAGCCAGTCAGAAGCACTGCCTTTGACACCCCGCGTCTCGAACGCAGTTTGAATCGCCTCACCCAGCGCCTTGCCTCTGGGCGATGTGATCCAGGTATCGATCAGCCTTCGCGGGTTGCTCTGTTCCGCCGCGGAAATTGTCCTGCCGCTCAGCAGGTAGTCCAGGACATTTTTTGACGGTCCTAAGTCAATATCGCCAATTTTGCCTGTACCAATATCTGCCTTCAGCTGTTGCAGGTCTCCCTGATCCAGCGGCACAGGCCAAGCCAGCGCTCCGCCGAGGTTACCGTGTGCCGGCATCTTGGGCGCCGGGGTTGAGAGGGCGGTTGCGAGGTTCTCCAGCTGTTCGTGATGGGTGGGAATATGCCAGCCATGATCTTCCAGGAATTGCACGAGGCTGACCCTGTTCGATTGGCTAGCACTGATGGGTTGGTAGGTGCTCGGGGAAGACAGAGAGAGCGTCCGCTTCTTCAATTCGCCCGGGATTTGCTCGGGATTGCGGATGTCCACGGACTTTGCCAGGTGCCGCAGCTCGTTGATGGCCTCATGCCGATTCAGCACATCGCCCACCGTGGCTTCCTGTTTTTGGAGCGCGTCCGCGCTACGCGATTCAATCAAGCCTGCCGCGCTGCTCGGGTCGAGAGGTGAAAAACCTTGGTCCCGGTCGAGCTCTTCAGCGCGCCTGCGCATCGCCGGCCCTGTAAGGTCTTGCCGCTCTTGATAAAACCGCCCCACCATAAACCAAGGTGCGGATTCACTGAGATCACTTGCCGGCGGCGTGAAGGCCGTATCCTCGTGGCCCGCGTTGATCACACGCGCGGCCTGGAGGATGGGGCCGCTGATCGCGCCCCAGCGCCTGTCGTCTTGCCCGACGGTATGCAGTTTCTGTTCGGGATCAACCGAAGGCTTGAGCTTGAAGGTGATCGTTCCCGATTCCGGTTTGAGTGTTATCGACTCAGCATTAATACCTTTGTCACGCATCCACTGAACGACGTCAGGTGATCGAAAGGCGGCACGCAACTGCCCCCACCACCGACCGAATGAGGAATCGGCAGGTATCGGGCGGATGTTGATATTGCTCTCGCGATTGGCCGCCAGCAGCAACGCAGTACTGTATTCGGCCGCCAATGCGCGATCGCCTTCGGTACGAGCGTCGCCTGCCGACTCGGTGGGGGCAGGGGCTTCGCGTTTGTGTCTGGCGAGTGGCAGGTGGGATAGGGCGAATGGCTGGGGTTGTGCGGTGATGTGCGTGGAAACACTGGTCATGAGGTCTGTCGCCTGAGGTTACGAGATGACGCCAGGGGGGCAGTGCCCGTGGCATTAACCGTGTGTAGCGACAGAAGCGGTCTTGATTCCTTCGTTCAGCCAAAACACCGTTACCTGGTATTGCGCAGTGCCAGGCGCAGGTGCGGTTCACCCTGCTTACAGGCGTTCGCGCAACAGACGTTTTCGGTTCGGTATGAATACACTCAAACGAGTGTATGGAAGGCAAGGGCGGCGCGCCGCCCTTTTACCGTGCTGCTACTCAGAGCTTCACGCTGCTGATCACTTGGGTAGCGTCATCCGGATTGGTGACGGTGTGGAAGCCCAACGCGTTGGTCAACTCACGCAACGGGGTGTTGCTCGCTTCATCCACGGTGTACATCGACGTGAAGTTGTTTGCTTTCGCCGCGGTCATCAGGTGTTGCATCAAAATGTGCCCAAGTCCCAGGTGCTGCCAAGGGTCCGCCACGGTGACCGCGCATTCGCATTCGTGCTCTTTGGCCGCGGCATAGCGCGCAACGCCGATTTCGATCAGTTTGCCGTTGTCATGCACCAGGGCAATAAACGCCACGCGTTGCTGATTGTCGACATCCATCAATTGATCGAGCAGGGTCTTGCCGGGCTCGTTGATTTCGCCGAGGAAGCGCGCGTGCCGGGACTCGCGGGACAAGCTCTTGATGAAGTTATATTCGCGGTCCCGGTCTTCGATTCTCAGCGGGCGCACCAGCACATGGCGGCCGTCATTGAGCTTATCGATCCAGTGCGGTTCCGGGCTTGTTTTATAGGCGATGGCGGCTTGTCTGTTGTGCTCTTCGACGGTAAGCATGGTGTGAGCTCCGAGGTTTGGGGGCGACAGGAGCGGCCCCCTGTTGCTTCGGTTCTACGCCTTTGCCGACAGATAAAGCTGATTTGGATCAGATGAGGCCCTGTTACTCGGGACCATGCCGATGACAGCCGGATATGAACGTCTTGAGTTTCGCCAGGTCGAGAATCTCGACATTGCGCGCGCTGATATGCACCAGGCCCAGTTTGCGTAACTGCGCAATGCTGCGGCACACCGTCTCCAGGCGCAGGCCCAGATAAGAGCCGATCTCTTCTCGTCTCATGCGTAATATAAAAGATCGCGATGAATAACCACGCGTACTCATACGCATTGATATATTCAATACAAATGCACAAAGCCGCTCATCGGCGTTCATATTACCCATTTGCAATAACATACCGTGATCACGCACAATTTCGCGGCTCATGATTTTGTTCAAGTTATGTTGCAACGACGGTATTTGACCGGCCAGTCGCTCCAGTTGGTTGAAGTGCAGAGGGCACACTTCGCTGTCTTCCAGCGCAATCGCGTTGCAGGCATGGGTGTCGGCACTGATGGCGTCGAGGCCGAGCATTTCCCCGGCCATCTGGAACCCGGTGACTTGCTCGCGACCATCCATGGACAGTATGCAGGTCTTGAAGAACCCGGTACGCACGGCGTAAAGCGAGCGTAACGGATCGGCGGTGCGATACAGCGAAGCGCCTTTTTTGACTTTAACGCGTTGTGGAATCAATGTGTCCAGGCGACCCACTTCGATCTCGGTCAAACCCAGGGGTAAACACAACTCTAAAACGCTGCAGCTCGCGCAGGTTGTTTTTAAATGTTGGACTTGTACAAGAACTGGAGTTGACTTCATCACAAAAGCCTCTTGCACACACACATATATATTCCTCCTACTTAACATCCAAATATTGGAGAAAGATAGGTGCAAGTTTTATATATTTGAACCGCTGATCGCTTTTGAGTGTAATGGGCCTCGCTATGCCACCCTAATGAATGTCTTTGACATGCTCCTCGCTGCGAATTAGCAGCGAGGGTGTGCATATGATCGCGGTACTCAGTCGAGCACTTCCGGTTTAACCATCCACACGCTGCAAGGCATTTTGTACAGCAGCGTTTCGGCGGTACTGCCGAGCAGGCGCGATAGGCCGCGATGACCGACGCGGCCCATGACGATCACATCGACGTTGTAGGCATCGGCATAGCTGGACAGCACTTTCGCCGGGTTACCCAAGATCATATGGCGCTGCGCTGGCGGAATACCGTTGCGCGCGGCCAAATCATTGAAGGCCTGCCCCTGTTCGTCGAACAACCGTTTGGCGGCCACCGAAGAGAAGAACCCGGCACCGCTGCCGAATCCATACTCCTGAGCGCCGAGATCGGACAGGTCATGGGCATAAATCACCTCGACCTCGGCATCGCAGGCTGTCGCCAGTTTGACGGCTTCATGCAGGATGCGGTCGTTAAGGCTGTCGTAGTGCTCGTCGTGATGGAACGGGTCGACGGCCGCCACGATCTTGCGCGGTAACGCATGGGGCGCACCGCTGACAAAATGCAGTGGCACCGGGCATTCGCGAATCAGATGGACGTCCAGCGGCGTAAACATCAAGCGCGACAGCAGGGACTCATGCTCCAGCGCCTTGATCACCACGGCCATGGGCTCTTCCTTAAGACGAATCAGAATCTCCTGCAGCGGGCGCTCCACCCACGCCACTTCGGTGGTGACGGTCAGGCCGAGGTTGCGCAAGGGCCTGGCCTGATCCTCCAGCCACTGATGATGGCGCTCTACATAGCCAATTCGCATCTGTTCCAGGGCCTGCTCGTTGACCAGGCCGGCGGTAGCCAGGCCTTCCAGGTAATCGAAGGCGAGGATGTGCAGCGCCGCGCCTTCAGCCTTGGCCAGGGCGGCGGCCCGGTCGAAGGCGGGGCTGTGTTCCATCAGTGGCGAAACCAGCAGTAAGAAACGTGCTTGAGCAGACATGGGCAATCTCCCTTGGGTAACCAGCAGATAGCATCGGGCAATGATACTTACTCTAGATCATGGCGCCGGGCGCCGACGCCGGTTTGACTTGCATCAAGTCGCCTTGAGCCAGGGCACGCTCAACGACATCCGGCCGGGTGTCTCGATCAATCAGAGGATTGTTGATAATGATCAACCCCCGTGTTGTCATCGCGGTGCAGTCTGGATGTCATTCAGGCTTTTCCAGACGCAGGAGGTCACGCCGTGGCAACCATGAGAGCAGCTGTCTTCGTTGAAAAAAACCGCATCGTCCTCGACGACAAACCCATCCCCGAAGTCGGCCCGCTGGACGCGTTGGTGCGTATCACCACCACGACCATCTGCGGCACCGACGTGCATATCCTGCGCGGTGAGTACCCGGTGGCTAAAGGGCTGACCGTGGGCCATGAACCGGTGGGCGTGATCGAGCGGCTGGGCTCCCAGGTGCGTGGTTTCGTTGAGGGGCAGCGGGTGATCGCCGGCGCCATCACGCCCAGCGGGCAGAGTTATGCCTGCCTGTGCGGCTGCGGCTCCCAGGACGGCCCCGACACCCGGCATGGCTTTCGCGCGGCCGGCGGCTGGAAGTTCGGCAATACCATCGACGGCTGCCAGGCCGAATACGTGCTGGTCCCCGATGCGCTGGCCAACCTGTGCCCGATTCCCGATGGGCTGAGCGACGAACAAGTGCTCATGTGCCCGGACATCATGTCCACCGGCTTTTCCGGCGCCGAGCGCGGTGAGGTGACCATCGGCGACACCGTCGCGGTCTTCGCCCTCGGGCCGATCGGCCTGTGCGCGGTGGCGGGCGCCCGGCTCAAAGGCGCGTCGATGATCATCGGTGTCGATGGCGTCAGCGAGCGCATGAACGTCGCCCGCAGCCTGGGCGCCACCCATATCGTCGACTTCAAGAAAGGCAATGTGGTCGAGCAGATCATGACCATCACCGACGGCCGTGGGGTTGATGTGGCGATCGAGGCCCTGGGGACCCAGGGTACGTTCGAGTCGGCATTGCGCGTGCTGCGTCCGGGAGGGCGGGTCTCCAGCCTGGGGGTCTACTCCAGCGACCTGCGCATTCCCTACGACGCGTTCAGCGCGGGGTTGGGGGATTACAGCATCGTGTCGACCCTGTGCCCTGGCGGCAAGGAACGCATGCGCCGTTTGCTCGCCGTGGTGGCCAGCGGCGGGGTGGATCTGTCGCCCCTGGTGACGCACCGTTTCAAGCTCGACGATATCGAGGCCGCCTATGAGCTGTTTGCCCATCAGCGCGACGGTGTCATGAAGGTCGCGATCACGCCCTGAAGGCGCCTGTAAATGACGCAAACCCTCGGGCTGGCCGGTGCCGCCGCGGCGCTGGGCATCGGCATGCTGATCGGCCTTGAGCGCGAACGCCACAAGGGCCAGGGCGAGTTGCGCGCGTTTGCCGGTTTGCGCACCTATTCGATTACCGCGTTATTGGGCTACGTCTCGCAGCAAGTCGGCGGTGGCCTGTTGCTGGGCCTGATCGCCGGGTGTCTGGCTGTGATCGTCAGTACCGCTTACTGGAAGAGCCGGGACAACGACCCGGGGATCACCAGTGAAGTGGCGTTGCTCACGGTGCTGCTGCTGGGCGCCTGGTGTGGGGTCGCTCCCGAACTGGCCACGGCCGTCGGCGTGGTGGTGGCCGGCCTGCTGGCCTATCGCGACAAGTTGCACAACTTTGCTCGCAGTCAATTGACCGATGTGGAAATGCGCGACGGCCTGTTGCTGTTGGTCGTTGCGCTGGTGGTCCTGCCGTTGGCGCCGGATCGCTTTATCGGCCCCTACGGCGCGCTGAACCCGCGCACCATCTGCACGCTGACGGTGTTGTTGATGGCGGTCGGCGCGGTGGGGCATGTGGCGGTGCGCGCGCTGGGACCACGTTATGGCTACGTCGTGAGCGCCATTGCTTCGGGGTTCGCCTCCAGTACCGTGACCGTTGCTGCCATGGGCCAGATGGTCGCCAAAGAGCCGGAGCACCTGCGCATCCTCGCGGCGGCGGCCATTTTCTCGAATATTGCGACGGTGGCCCAGGCGGCGCTGATCCTCGGCACCGTGGAACCGGCGCTGCTGTCGCAGATGGCCTGGCCGCTGCTCGCCGGGTTTGCCACCACCGCGTTGTACGGTGTGTGCCTGATGTGGCACGCGCCGACGGCGGCGGCCAGCCAAACCATCAAGGTGGGCGGCGCATTCGACCTCAAGCTGGCGCTGATCATGGTCGTGACCCTGACCGGCATTACCTTCTTGTCGTCGCTGATGCTCCATCACTTCGGCCAGGTCGGCGTGATATTGACTGCCACCCTGAGTGGCTTTGCCGATGCCCACGCGTCCATCGCGTCGATCGCGGCCCTGGCCACCAGCGGCCAGTTGTCCCTGGGGGCCGCGTCCATCCCGGTGTTGCTCGCGGTCAGTTGCAACGCGCTGAGCAAGTGCGTGGTGGCCGGGGTCAGCGGCGGTCGTCACTTCGCGGTGTATGTGATCGTCGGCCAGGTCTTGCTGGTCGGCGCGATGTGGCTGGTCACATGGGCCGGCTGATGCTCCGTCAGGCAGGGATTTCCAGGGTCGCCCGCAGGCCGCCGGCCGCCAGGTTTTCCAGGCTGACCTGGCCGCCCAGGCGTTGGGCGATGGTTTGTACGATGGTCAGGCCCAGGCCTGCGCCTTGGGCATTGCCACGGCTGTAGAAGCGTTCGAACAGGCGCTCGCGCTGGTTTTCGTCGATGCCAGGGCCCTGATCGTCGACGGTAAGGGCAAAACGCATGGCGTTCTTGCGCAAGCCCACGGTGATCACCCCGTGTTCCGGGGAGAAATTCGCGGCGTTGGTCACCAGGTTGGTCAGGGCGATATTGATCGCGGCGGTATCGGTATTCACCGGGCACGGGCCATCCTCGACGTCGAATACCAGCTCAAGGCCTTTGCTCAACAGCCACGGGGTCAACTGAATCAAGGTTTCGCGCACCGTTGTCGCCAGGTCGACGGCCTGCAGCGGCGGTTGCCCGGCGCTGGGCTCCAGGCGCGCCATGGTCAGCAATTGGTTGACCAGGCGGCTGGTACGGTCGACGCCGGCGATCAGAAAGGCCAGGGACTCGCGCCGTTCGGTTTCTGTGCCGGCTTCCAGCAGGTTCTGGGCATGCACGCGCAATACCGCCAATGGTGTACGCATTTCATGGGCCGCATCGGCAATAAAGCGCCGTTCGCGGCCGAGCATTTCCTGGATCTGCGCGAGCATGCGGTTGAGCGCCGCCTGCATCGGCTCAAGCTCCGTGGGCAGCGGCGTCAGTTGCATCGGTTCGAGCGAGCCCGAATGCCGCGCACGCAGGGTGGCGGCCATGTCGGCCAGGGGCTTGAGGCCCCAGCCGATCGCCAGCCAGACCATCGCCGCGAGAATCAGGCTGCCCAGCACGTTGGGCCACAAGGTATGCCGCACGATGCGTTGCACCAGGTCGGCGCGCACGTCGTCGCGCTCGCCCACCCAGATCCGCAGGCCGTTGTCCTTGTCCTTGAGCACAAAGCCGCGCCATTGACGGCCGTTCAGGTCTTCGACGTTGCTGAAGCCCGGCTGGGTGGGCGCGGGGACAAATGACGGGGCGCTGGCGGTGAACACCAGCAGTTCGCCCTTGGGGTTCCACACCTGGAAGGCGACTTTGCTTTCGTAGGGGTGCCCATCCACCTTGGGCATCGCTTCGCCCAAGGCTTTGTTGAACGCGCGGTACAGGTCTTCCTGGTCCTGGCTGGCCAGCGGCATGCTCATCACGCCCTGGAGCAGGCGGGCGTTCTGCGCCAGTTGCGCGTCATAGACTTCGGCGATTTCGTGGTTGCTGTCATGCAGGTTGAGCGCGCTGATCAGCAGCAGGCCGACGAGCAGCAGGCCGATGATCAGGGTCAGGGTTCGCCGTCGTATAGAAGTCATCCGCGCTCCTCAACCAGATAGCCGACGCCGCGAACGGTGCGGATCAGCTCGCTGGAGAACTTCTTGCGCAGGTGATGGATATGCACTTCCAGGGTGTTGCTTTCAGCTTCTTCGTTCCAGCCGTAGAGCAACTGCATCAACTGGTCGCGGGTCATGACGCGGCCCGGTGGCGACAGCAGTTCGTGCAGCAGTTGGTATTCCTTGGGGGTGAGCAGCACCGGTTCGCCGTGGTAGCTGACCTGTTGCGTGCTCGGGTCCAGGCAGATGCCCGCGTGTTCGATCATCACCCGTGCGCGCCCGGCGCTGCGGCGCAGCAACGCGCGCAGGCGCGCCTTGAGTTCGGCCAGGTCGAAGGGCTTGATCAGGTAATCGTCGGCGCCGGCGTCCAGCCCGGCGATCCGGTCTTCGGTGGCATCCCGTGCCGTGAGGATCAGCACCGGCAGGTTCGAGCCGCTGTCGCGCAAGCGGCGCAGCACCTCCAGCCCATCCATGCGCGGCAGCCCGAGATCGAGCACCGCCACGTCAAAGGTTTCGCTGAGCAGTGCATGTAATGCACTGCTGCCATCTTTGAGCCAATCAACGGTGTAGCCCTCTCGCACCAGCGCCTGGTGAATACCTTCACCCAATGCTTCGTCGTCCTCGATCAGTAATAGGCGCACGCGGACTCCTGTCAGTTGAGTTTTTTGTTGATGTCGGCCAGCACGCTTTCGATCTCTTTGCGCCGTCCGGCATCGGCGGTTTCCCGGCCCGGCCGTGGAGCGGCGAGCAAGGCTTTTTGCAGGGCCTCGCGGGCTTCGCTGTAGCGTTTCTGCCGGTACAGGTGGTCCCCCCAGAAATACAGACTATCTATGCCCGTCGGGTTCAGTTGCAAGGCCTGTTTGAGTAACTGGTCAGCCTTGTCGGCATCGCCGAAGCCGATCGGCCAGCCGGGAACCCGATCATACAATGCGGCGAGGCTGGTGTAGGCCGAGCCTTGCAGGGCCTTGGGGTCGAGGGCGAGGGCTTTTTCCAGGTCGACCTTGGCCGCCTTGACCTTGCTCAACGCGCCAAGCCCGCCCTGGGCACCGGCCCAGCTGCTGCTGACGATGCCGGACCAGATCCAGGCCTCGGCCGCTTGAGGGCGCGCCTGGGTGAAGGCTGTCGCCTGGGCGGCGAGTTGCTCAAAGGCCTTGGTGCGCTGTTCCTCGGGCAAGTTGTATTGAATATGGGCCCAGCGTGTCTGGATCTCGGTCAGGCGTTGCTGGTCGGCGCTGTCCAGCGCCCAGGTGAGTGGGCTCAGGGCGGTGAGCAGCAGCGCGGCGATGAGGCGTTTCATGGGTTCAGATCCTTTTTCACGGGTTTATCGCTGAGGCGGCGGACCAGCGGCAGTTGTTTGCGCAAGCCTCGGTCGACCAGGTTCGGCAGCAGGCTGTTGAGGCGCACAAAAAAGCGCTCCGGCCAGCCCAGGTAAAGGTCGCGGCGGTCGTTGGCAATCGCTTTGATCACCGCGGCGGCCACGCTGTGCGGGTCGTCGACGTTGGATTTGAGCGCATCGTTCAAGGCTTGCGCCGCGGGGCTGTTCATGCGCGTATGGGTGGCACGCGGCGCGACGTACAACACGCCGACCCGCGTATCGGCCAGTTCCCGGCGCAGGGCTTCGGAAAACCCGCGCAAGGCGAACTTGGTCGCGCAGTAGGTGGCATAGCCGGGGTAACCGATGGAGCCGTAAGTGGAGCCGACGTTCACCACCATCGCGCTCGCGGCTTGCTTGAGCATGGGCAGCAGCAGCTTGGTCAGGCAGATCGGCGCGGTGATGTTCAACGCGAGCATGCCGTTGATCTCGTTTTCGTCGAGCTGTTCCAGCATGGCGAAGTGGTTGATCCCGGCTGCGTTGATCAGCAGGTTGACGCCGCCGATGGCTTGCGCGGCGGCCAGCACCTTGCGCCGGTCGTTGAGGAAGGTCAGGTCGGCGCCGACCCAGCACAGTTGTTCCGGGTATTGCGCCAACAAGGCTTCCAGCGGTTCGCGATGACGCGCCACGGCCAGCACATGCGCGCCACTGGCGCACAGTGCGGTGGCAATCGCCAGGCCAATGCCACCGCTGGCGCCGGTCAGCACCACACGGGCTTCAGACAGGCGCATGGGGAGCCTCCCCGCTACGCGGCAGGTTGCGGAACATGTCGGTGTACAGCGCGTACACGACTTTGGAGGCGCGGATCACGGCGGCCTGGTCTTCGGGGTCGTCCAGGCTGTTCATCAAGCGGCGGTACGTTTCCATGTGCCCGATGTCCAGGGCACCGTGGGAGCTCAGGTAGCTGAACGCCGTCTCCGGCAGTTGCAGGTGATCGCGGATGCTGCCGGCGGCGTGGGTGGCCAGGGCGATGCTGGTGCCTTCCAGTACATTGACCATGCCGAACAGGCCGACCGGGTTGTCACGGGCGATCAGGTCGTAGAGGTAGCTGACCATCAGCTCGATGGGCAAGCCCGGGCGTCCGTCACGTACCGCGTCGCGGTCGCCGCCACAGGCCTCGATGTCATCGAGCACCCATTGCTCATGGCCATATTCATCCTCGATGTAGTCGCTGACTGCCTTGCGCAACCACTCCAGGCGCGAGGGCAGGCGCGCACCGCAGGCCATCATCAACGGCACGGTGTGGCGCACGTGGTAGTAGGCCTGGGCGAGGAATTCACGGTAGCTCTCCAGGCTGACCTTGCCTTCCAGTGCATCACGGATGATCGGCAGGCTGAACAGGGCCTGGCGTTCTTGTTGGGTGGCGTCTTGCAGTGTGTCGAAAAAGTTCACGATGAAGTTTCCTCGTTGAGTGCAGGGGCAAGTTGGGATTGATAACGCGCGACGATGGCGTCACGCCGTGGCCGGCCGTTGGCGGTGAGCAAGCCGTTGGCGGCGGTGAACGGTTCTTCCAGGCGCGTCCAGCGATGCACCTGTGCGTAGTCGGGCAGGCCGCTGTTGGCCAGGGCCACAGCGGCGGCCAGTTGGGCGTCGGAGCAGTCGGCGCGATGAGGCCACAGCAGCGCGTGGTTCTGCGGCAGGGCTTCGCCATAGACGAAGGCCTGGGCGATGGCGCCGCCCTGGGTCAGTTCGGCCTCGACCCAGTCCGGGTTGACGTTGCGCCCGTAACTGGTGACGAACTGATGCTTCTTGCGGCCTTTGAGGTAGAGAAAACCGTCGTCGTCGAACGCGCCCAGATCACCGCTGGGCCACCATTGTTCGGGCTGTTCGGTCTGGCCCAGATAGCCGAGCAAGGTCGAGCCTTTGATCAGCACCTCGTTGTCTTCGGCGAGGCGGATCTCCACATGGGGCAGCGGCTGGCCAACACTGCCGGCGCGCTGGGCGCCGGGGCGGTTGAGGCACACCACCGAGGCGCATTCCGACAGGCCGTAACCTTCGAACACCGGCACGCCCAAGTGCTGCGCGCGCAGCAGCAAGGCCTTGGAGACCCGCGCACCGCCCACCGCGGCAAAGCGCAGGCCTTGCGGGTTGAAGGCTTTCTGCTCGGCGGCGATGACCAGCATCAGCAGCAACTGCGGAACCAGGATCAGGCTGTGGGGTTGGCGCACCGCCAGGCAACCGAGCAATTGCGCGGCATCCACCGCACTGGCGCCCTGGATGCCCAGGCTCTTCTGGCTGGGCAGGCTCAAGGTGGCGCCGGCATACAGCGCGGCGTAGCAACCCAGGTTCTCGAGCAGGATGGCAAGCGGCAATAATGACAGGTGATGGCGCGGGTCGCTGGCATGGCTGGCCTGGTACAACTCGCGGGCCACCCGCAGTACGCTGTCGGCGCTCAGGCACACGCCTTTGGGCGTGCCGGTGGTGCCGGAGGTAAAGGTCACCTTGGCCGTGCCCAGGGGCATTGAAGGGCGGCCGTCGAACGCGCGGCACCAGAAGTCACCGGTTTTGCGGTAACCGCCAGCGTGCAATTCGGCGTCCAGGTAGGGCTCGGCGATCACGCGCTCGGCGTGGCTCTGTTCCAGGCAGTGGGCGCGTTGGGTCGGGCTGAAGAACGGCGGCAGGGTCAGGCAGGTCAAGCCTTCGAACAGGATCGCCAGGTCCCACAGCATGGCCTCGATGCCATTGTCCAGGGCCAGCGCCACCACCTTCACGCCTTCATCGCGCAGGCGTTCCTGTCGAGCGGTCACCTCGGCGAACAGCGCGGTGTAATCCATCTTCAAGGTGTCGCCCCACAGGGCGACGGCGCCGTCATTGCGTTCGGCATAGCCGCGAAGAACAGCGTGGAAACGGCGGGTTTCAGGCGACATGGCTGGCATCCTCAATCGTGGTCGGCAACCCCAGGCGCGAGAACAGGCCCATGTTGCGCAGATGGATGAAGCCGGCGCGGATATTGCCGACATGCACCCAGGGTTGGCTTTCGTAATAACTGCCCCAGTGATGGCGCTCATCGCCCAGGCGCTGCGGGTCGGCGGCGCACAGGGTGACGGGCTTCAGGCCGAGGCGATGGAAACTGTTGACCAGGCCGATATTGCCGGTGAACGCCACCCACTCCAGGCCGGCCATCGCCAGCAACCAGGTGATGGCGATGATGCTCAGGCGCGCACTGCCGGTGTCGCTGGCGGCCAGGTTGCCGACTTCGGCGATGGCCCGGCGGTCTACCGGTTGCGCGGCGGCGGCGCTGATCAGCGGCTCGATCGGATGGTCGAGGTAGCGCTCCAGGAACAACGGCTCGGCGCTCGCCAGGCGCACCCCGGCGACGGCGCAGAGTTCACCGTTGGCCTGGCTGACGCCAAACAGCTGCGGCATGAAATGACGGATATCGGCACCGTGGGCAATCCGAAAGCGCTGCTGGATGAAGGCTTCGAAGGCCGGGCGTTGGGGGTCTTGGGGCAGTGCTCGGGAAAGGCACAGCGATGCGCTGTCGGCTTGGCCGAACAGCAGGGGCAGGGGGATCTTCCAATCGATACTGGGCATTGGCGTTATGCCTCCCAAGTGAAGTTGGGAGGAGTATCGAGGGCGTTTCTTAACGAAGTCTGAAGGTGCTGAAAATGATCGTTTCAGCGATCTTCAGATTGTCTTAAGACTAGCCGGGCAGGGTGATCGCGACTTTATCAAGGCCGGGTTCGGCCCCACCCCCTGCACAAGGTGCCTTTTCTATGAGCGAAAACCTGATGACAGCGCGCTACTCAAGGCTGTCGATGATTCTGCACTGGTTGATGCTGGCGTTGTTTGTCGGCGTGTACGGTTGCATCGAAATCAAAGGTCTGTTGCCCCGCGGGCACGCACTCAAGGGGCTGTTCCTCGGCGCCCATGCGCTGTTCGGTATCGGGATTTTCCTGCTGGTCTGGCTGCGCCTGCTCGGGCGCCTGACGCCGCGCCCACCGATCGTGCCGCGCCCGCCGGCCTGGCAGACGGGCATGTCGCACCTGATGCACCTGGCGTTGTACGGCCTGATGATCGTCACGCCGCTGCTGGCCTGGCTGATGCTCAACGCCGCAGGCAAACCGGTGCCGTATTTCGAGTTTTCCTTGCCGACCCTGGTCGCAGCGGACCCGGACCTGGCCAGGCAGTTCAAGCACTGGCATGAATGGTTGGGCAGCGCCGGTTATTGGCTGATCGGCCTGCACGCCGCCGCCGGTTTGTTCCACCACTATTGGGTGCGGGACAACACCTTGCTGCGCATGCTGCCAAAACGTTAAGAACGCTGAGGTTGCGGTTAAGTCGCTTGATGAAACGTTTCATCAAGCGACAAACGGGATACGCAAGCGCTTGCGTAAGCAAATCTATCTGATTAGAGTCGGTGGTGATCGGCTCTGATCCAAGGAGCGCGAATACAAAAATAATAAATTCAGGAGCTCAGTCATGAGCCTCGAACCCTTGCTTGAAATGCAGGGCATCAGCAAAACCTTCAACGGTTTGCGCGTGCTCAAGAATGTCAGCCTGAAAGTCTACCCCGGCGAAATCCACGCCTTGATGGGGGAGAACGGCGCCGGCAAATCCACCCTGATGAAAATCCTCTCCGGCGCTTACCAGGCCGACCCGGGCGGCACCATCCGCATCGCCGGCCAGCCTGTCGCCACGTTCGACCCCGCCACCGCCAAAGCCCTCGGCATCGCCGTGATCTATCAGGAACTGAGCCTGTGCCCGAACCTGAGCGTGGCCGAGAACATCTACCTGGGCCGTGAACTGCGCCGTGGCTGGACCATCGACCGCCAGGGCATGCAGGCCGGTTGCGTGGAAGTGCTGCAACGCCTGGGTGCCGAGTTCACCGCGGCGACGCGGGTCAGCAGCCTGTCGATTGCCGAACGCCAATTGGTGGAAATCGCCCGCGCCCTGCATGCCCACGCCAAGATCCTGGTCATGGACGAGCCCACCACGCCGCTCTCGTCGCGCGAGACCGACCGCCTGTTCGCGCTGATCAAACAGCTGCGAAGCCAGGGCCTGGCGATCATCTATATCAGCCATCGCATGGCTGAGATCTACGAACTGTCGGACCGGGTTTCTGTGCTGCGCGACGGCCAGTACATCGGCGAACTGACTCGCGACGCGCTGTCGGCCGAGGTATTGGTGAAGATGATGGTCGGCCGCGACCTCTCCGGTTTTTACAAGAAGGAACACGCGGCCTATGACCCTGGCGCGGTGGTGATGCGCGTGCGCGACATGGCCGACGGCAAACGCGTGCGCAACTGCAGCTTCGACCTGCATGCCGGCGAAGTGCTGGGCATCGCCGGCCTGGTGGGGGCAGGGCGCACCGAACTGGCGCGGCTGATCTTCGGCGCCGACCCGCGCACCGGCGGCACCCTGGAAGTGGTGGGCAAGACCGTCACCCAACTGCGCACCCCGGCCGACGCGATCCGCGCCGGCGTGGTGTACCTCACCGAAGACCGCAAGGCCCAGGGCCTGTTCCTGGACATGAGCGTGGCCGACAACATCAATGTCTGCGCCTGTGTGCCGGACGCCCATGCCGGTGGCGTGCTCAATCGACGGCATGCCGCGCAACGCTCGCAGGACGCTATCAAGTCGCTGTCGATTCGCGTGGCGTCGGGCAAGGTCAACGTCGGCGCGTTGTCCGGCGGCAATCAGCAAAAGGTCTTGTTGGCGCGGCTGCTGGAGGTCAAGCCGCATGTGCTGATCCTCGACGAACCCACGCGCGGCGTGGACATCGGCTCCAAATCCGAGATCTACCGCATCATCAATCAACTGGCGCAGGCCGGTGTAGGCGTCGTGGTGATTTCCAGTGAGTTGCCGGAAATCATCGGCACCTGCGACCGCGTGCTGATCATGCGCGAAGGCCAGTTGGTGGCCGAAGTCGGCGGGGCTTCGGGCCACGTCATTTCCCAGGAACGTATTATTGACCTCGCCACCGGTGGCGATCAGGTGGCTGCCCATGGCTGATTCGAACAACACAATGACCCTCCCGCCAATCGGCAAGGCCGAGCGGCTCAGGGAACTGATGCGCAGCGTCGGCATGTTGCCGGTACTGGTCCTGCTGCTGGTGGGCTTTGCCCTGGCCAGTGAAAACTTCCTGACGGTGCAGAACCTGTCGATCATCACTCAACAGGCCTCGGTCAACGTGGTGCTGGCGGCGGGCATGACCTTTGTGATCCTCACTGCCGGCATCGACCTGTCCGTCGGTGCGATCCTCGCAGCGTCCGCCGTGGTGGCGTTGCAGGCCTCGATGTCGCCGCAGTTCGGCATGTTCGGGATTGCCGCCGGGATTGGCTTTGGCCTGTTGCTGGGCCTGGTCAACGGTGGGTTGATTGCGTTCATGCGCTTGCCGCCGTTTATCGTCACCCTCGGCGCGCTGACCGCCATGCGCGGCCTGGCGCGTTTGCTGGCCGACGACAAGACCGTGTTCAACCCCGACCTGCCGTTTGCCTTTATCGGCAATGACTCGATACTCGGCGTGCCGTGGTTGGTGGTGATCGCGGTCGCGGTGGTGGCGTTGTCGTGGTTCATCCTGCGGCGCACGGTGATGGGCGTGCAGATCTATTCGGTGGGCGGCAACCCGGAAGCGGCGCGGCTTTCCGGGATCAAGGTGTGGAAGGTGCTGCTGTTCGTCTACGCGATGTCCGGTGCGTTGGCCGGGCTTGGCGCGGTGATGAGTGCTTCACGCCTGTTCGCCGCCAATGGCCTGCAACTGGGGCAATCCTACGAGCTGGATGCGATCGCCGCGGTGATCCTCGGCGGCACCAGCTTTACCGGCGGCGTCGGCACCATCGGCGGCACGCTGATCGGCGCACTGATCATCGCGGTACTGACCAATGGCCTGGTGCTGCTGGGCGTCTCGGATATCTGGCAGTACATCATCAAGGGCATCGTGATCATCGGCGCGGTCGCGCTGGATCGCTATCGCCAGTCCGGTGCGCGGACCTGAGTTCACTCCTACAACAATCACAAGAGAGACCCACATGAACCTAAAACACATCTTCCCCGTCATTGCCTTGGCTGCCCTGATGTCCCAAGCCGTGGAAGCGCGTGAATTGAAAGCCCTGGGCATCAGCATGGGCTCGCTGGGCAACCCGTATTTCGTGACCCTGGCCGACGGCGCCACGGCCCGCGCCAAGGAGCTGAACCCCGGCGTCAAGGTCACGTCGGTGTCGGCCGACTATGACTTGAGCAAGCAGTTTTCGCAGATCGACAACTTCATCTCGTCCAAGGTCGACCTGATTCTGATCAACGCCGTCGACCCCTCCGCGATGGCCTCGGCGATCAAGAAAGCCCGTGACGCCGGTATCGTCGTGGTGGCGGTGGACGTGGACGCCAAGGGGGTCAACGCGACCGTGCAGACCGACAACGTCGAAGCCGGCAAACTGGCCTGCCAATTCCTGGTGGACAAGCTCGCGGGTAAAGGCAACGTGATTATCCAGAACGGCCCGCAAGTGACCGCCGTGACCGACCGCGTCAAAGGTTGCAAGGCCGCCTTGGCCGCTGCGCCGCAGATCAAGGTGCTGTCCGATGACCAGGACGGCAAGGGCTCGCGTGAAGGCGGCCTGAACGTGATGCAGGGCTACCTCACGCGTTTTGCGAAAATCGACGGTCTGTTCGCGATCAACGACCCCCAGGCCATCGGCAGCGACCTGGCGGCCAAGCAGCTTAAACGCAGCGGTATCATCATCACCTCGGTAGATGGCGCGCCGGATATCGAGAATGCGCTGAAGACCGACACCCAGATCCAGGCGTCCTCCAGCCAGGACCCATGGGCCATGGCGCAGACGGCGGTGAACATCGGCAATGACCTTCTCAACGACAAGGCGCCGGCCGAAACGGTTACGCTGCTCACGCCCAAACTGATCACCCGCGACAACGTCGCGACGTACAGCGGTTGGTCGAGTAAACACTGAGTCATTGAGGGGGGACAGCGCCGTGGTCACCATGGATGACGTCGCAAGCAGAGCGGGGGTGTCGACGTCAACGGTGTCCCATGTGTTGAACGGCACCCGCAAGGTCAGCCCGGCCACGGTGCAAGCGGTGCAGCGCGCGATCCAGGAACTGGGTTATATCCCCAACACCCTGGCGCGTTCGCTGGCGCGTTCGAGCACCAACACCATCGGCGTGGCGATCTCGGCGCTGTCCAATCATTACTTCAGCGAAACCGTACACGCGATCGAAACCGAGTGTGCCAAGCACGGCTACATGATGCTGTTCGTCGATACCCACGACGACCCGGAGCAGGAGCTGCGGGTGGTCACGGCGCTGCATCACCGGCGCGTCGACGGCATTGTATTGGCGCCCTCGAACGGTTCGCTGGCCCTGGAGTATCTGCGGGCCAGCGAGATTCCGGCGGTGCTGGTGGACCGGATGATGAGTGAACAATTCGATCAGGTCGGGGTGGCGAATACCCAGCCCACCCAGGCGCTGATTGCCCACCTGATCGCCCATGGGCATCGCCGAATCGGCTTCATCGCCGGGCGCCTGGGGTTCAGCACCACGGATGAACGGGTGGCCGGTTACCGCGCGGCATTGGCGGCCGCGGGGCTGGCGTTCGATCCGCAACTGCTGGTCAACGGCGGCTCCAACACCGAACCGGCACGCCAGGCCACGGTGCAGTTACTGGGCCTGGCTGCGCCGCCGACCGCGATCATGGCCGGCAACAACCTGATGACCCTCGGCGCCATGCAGGCCTTGCGCGATGCACATATCGAAGTGCCGGCGCAGATGGCGCTGGTGGGCTTCGATGATTTTGATTGGGCGGATTTCTTTGTGCCGCGCCTGACATTGATCGCCCAGCCGGTCCAGGCGCTCGGCGCTCGTGCGGTCAACCTGTTACTGCAACGCATGGCCGCACCCGATGCGCCGACCCGCAGTGTGCGTCTGGAGCCGAACCTGCAAATACGTAACTCCTGTGGCTGTGATTGATTGGAATGACACGCGTATGAACACTGCTGTTTCCCTCGGCATCGACCTGGGCACCTCGGAACTCAAAGCCATCCTGATGGACGCCAGCGGCGCGGTGCTGGCTCAGGCCGGCGTGCGCTTGAGCGTCTCGCGCCGGCACCCCGGCTGGTCCGAACAGGCGCCGCAAGACTGGTGGCAAGCCTGTTTGCAGGCGCTGGATGTGTTGCGCGCTCATGAATCGTTTGCCGGTGTGGCGTGCATCGGCCTGTCTGGGCAAATGCACGGCGCGGTATTGCTGGGGGATGACAACCGCGTGTTATACCCGGCGATTCTGTGGGACGACTCGCGCGCGGTGGCCGAAGCGGCACAGCTCGGCCCAGGGTTTGCCGACGTCACCGGCAGCTTGCCCATGGCCGGCTTGACCGCGCCGAAACTGCTCTGGCTGCAACGGCATGAGCCCGAAGTGTTCAAGGCCATCGATTGCGTGTTGTCGCCCAAGGATTACCTGCGCCTGCGCTTGAGTGGGGAGCGCGTCAGCGAGATGTCCGATGCGGCCGGAACGCTGTGGCTGGACGTGGCCAATCGTCAATGGTTCAGCCCCATGCTGCGGGCCACCGGCCTGGCGCCGGAACAAATGCCCAGGCTGGTGGAGGGCGGTGCGGCAAGCGCGTGTCTGACCGCCCGCGAGCTGGGTTTGCGCGCCGAGGTGGTGATTGCCGGCGGCGGTGGCGACAACCCGGTTGCGGCGGTCGGCATCGGCGCGATCAATGCCGGCGACGGTTTCATCACGTTGGGCACCAGCGCGGCGATTGTCGCGATCACCGACCATGCGGCGGGCAACCCGGCCAGCGCGGTACACAGCTTCTGCCATGCGCTGCCCGACCGTTGGTACACCATGGGCGCGATGCTGGCCGGCGCCAGTTGTTTGCGCTGGGTCACGCGCCTGACGGGCATGCCGGATGAACAGGCGCTGTTGGATCAGGTCCAGGCCCAGTTGCCCATCGGCCAATCGGTGCCGCTGGATACGCCGTTGTTCCTGCCGTACCTGGCCGGCGAACGCACCCCGCATAACGACCCTTTATTACGCGGCGGCTTTATGAACCTGGGCCACGACTGCACCCCGGCGATGCTGGGGTATGCGGTGATGGAAGGTGTGGGTTTTGGCCTGCTCGACGCGTTGCGCGCGGTGCAATCGAGCGGCGCCGACGTCACCGCCTGTGCGCTGGTGGGTGGCGGCGCGCGCAGTGAGTATTGGGCGCAGTTGCTGACCAACATTCTGCAGCGGGAAATCTTCACGCTGCACGGCAGTGAACTGAGCGCGTGCATCGGCGCGGCGAAGTTGGGCTTTTTGGCCATCGGGCAGGGCGCGGCGTTGCTCGCGGCGGGCATGCCGGTCAAGGCGCGGTATGTACCGGACGTGGCGCAACAGCCGGTGCTGGAGGCGCGTTATCGCAAGTTTCAGGGGCTGTTGGGCGCGGCCAAGGCTCTGCACGACTGACTTGATCCGGCCCTGTGGGAGGGAGTTTGCTCCCGATAGCGGAGTGTCAGTCACCGCATAAGTGCCTGAACCACTGCTATCCCCACCTAAGGTTTGTCGGTGTTAGTCAGCCAGCGGTGGCAGGCGCCGCTTCACTGGGGTTTTCTTGACGATGGCGGTGTTGGTCTCGGCATAGGCGTTGAGTCGATCCAGCAGGCTGTCGAGGTGGTCCATGGTGCGTACATGCAGGCGTGCGATGAAGCAGTCCTCGCCGGTGACTTTGTCGCATTCGGTGAATTCGGGGATGGCCTGGATCTGCCGCTCCACTTCCTGCAATTGGCCGGGCAGGGGACGGATACGCACGATGGCTTGCAGCAGGTAGCCGAAGTGTTTGGGGTCGATGTCGACCGTGTAGTGGGTCAGCACGCCGCGCTCTTCCAGGCGGCGCAGGCGTTCGCCGACGCTGGGCGAGGACAGGCCGGTGATGCCGGCCAGGGCCTTGAGGGACAGCCGGGAGTCGTCCATCAAAGCGCCGATCAGTTGTTGGTCGATGGTGTCGATCATGGTGTGCGCCTAATAAATAAAGGTCATTGAGGCTTTTCGCCTTTTTTAGGCGCTGGAGCCGCGGCGAACCAGCTTGCCATAATTGAGCCTCACTTGAGGAGTCTCAATCATGGATACATCCATCCGTCGCGGGTCGTGGGAAATGGTCGCCGCCATGCTGATCTCGGGCACCATTGGCTGGTTTGTACTGGTGTCGGGCGTATCGGTGCTCGAAGTGGTGTTCTGGCGCTGCGTGATCGGGGCGCTGACATTATTGCTGGTGTGCGCGCTGCTCGGGTATCTGCGCCGGGACTTGCTCAGTTGGGCCGGGCTCGGCCTGGCGATGCTCAGCGGAGTGGCCATTGTCGGCAACTGGTTGCTGCTGTTCGAATCGTATTCCCGCGCGTCCATCGCCATCAGCACTGCGGTGTACAACGTGCAGCCGTTCATGTTGGTGATGCTGGCGGCGCTGTTTCTCGGTGAAAAGCTCAGCGTGCCGAAGCTGGCGTGGCTGAGTGTGGCATTCCTCGGGATGCTGGCGATTGTCAGCGCCCATGGCAATCAGCCAACCGGCGACGATTACCTGGCCGGTATCGCCCTGGCCCTCGGCGCGGCGTTTCTGTATGCGCTTGCCGCGCTGATCATCAAGCGCCTGAAGGCAGTACCGCCGCATTTGATCGCGCTGATCCAGGTCACGACCGGTGCGTTGTTACTGGCGCCGCTGGTGCCGTGGCACAGTCTGCCGGTGGCGCACAACGCCTGGGCGGCCTTGTTGACGCTCGGGGTGGTACACACCGGTTTGATGTATGTGTTGCTGTACGGGGCGATCCAGAAGTTGCCGACGGCCATCACCGGCGCGTTGTCGTTTATCTACCCGATTGCGGCGATTCTGGTCGACTGGATTGCCTTCGGGCATCGCCTGGGTTGGCTGCAATGGCTGGGTGTCGCGGCGATTCTGTTGGCTGCCGCCGGGTTGCAAAGGGGCTGGTGGTGGCGCCCCAAAGCTGTGGTGCAAGTGCAGTGATCGAGAGCGGGCGCGCCGTTGCAGCGCGCCCGCGGTTCGATCAATGCGGCGCGCGCGGGATGGTCTTGAGCAGATCGTCCGGGCTGATGTAGCCGACCACGCTGCCTGGCTGCGGCAACCCGAGGATGTGCCCCTTGATCTTGCCCACCACATGCATTTCGCAAGGCTTGCAGTCGAATTTCAGGGTCAGCACTTCATCGCCATGGATCAACTGCATCGGCGCAACCTTGGTCTTCACCCCCGTCACGCCCTTGGCCTGTTTGGGGCAGAGGTTGAACGAGAAACGCAGGCAGTGCTTGGTGATCATCACCGGCACTTCACCGGTTTCTTCGTGGGCTTCGAAGGCCGCGTCGATCAGTTTCACGCCGTGGCGGTGGTAGAAATCCCGGGCCTTCTGGTTATACACGTTGGCCAGGAACGACAGGTGCGCTTCCGGGTACACCGGCGGCGGGCTGGTTTCGGCCTTGCGCCCACCACGCGGGTGAGCGTCGATGCGCGCCGCTGTCAGCGCTTCGATCACTTCACGGCGCGCGGCCTTGAGCTGCGAGTTGGGGATGAAGAACGCCTGCGGCGCATCCAGCTCGATGGCGGTGGCGTGGTATTCGGTGGTGCCCAGTTGGCCGAGCAGGTCACGCAGGGTGTCCAGCGCCTGTTCCGGCTTGTTGGCCGCGCCGAACGGGCCGGGCAGGGCGACGCTGGCGGTGATGCCTTCTTCGCTGGTGGCGTTCAGTTCCAGGCGCTCTTCGCGCAGTCGGGCGACCCACGACAGGCCGATCCGGCGCTCGGCGGAGGTTTTGAGCAGCGCCTGTTGCCAGTTGTGGTCGAGGTTGCGGTTCAGCGGGTGGTTGGGGCGCAACTGATGCAGGCCGGCCGGCATTTCGTTCGGCTCGACGCGATAGCGGTAGCGCTTCTCGCCGTCTTCCTCGAACTCGCCCTTGGCCTCGGCGATATTGGCGCGGAAACCCACCACTTCACGCTTGACCAGCACATTCAGGCCGTCGCCGTTGGACAGCGGCTCATGGGTGATCACTTGCAGGTCGCGTTTGCCGGCTTTTTCCACCACGCCCACCGGCAGGCCGGTGAAGGTCGGGGTGTCGAAGGCGCCGATGTCGATCTTGCGGTCGCTGACGAAATAGTCGGTGCTGCCCCGGTGGAAGGTCTTTTCCGGGTCGGGCAGGAAGAAATGCGCGGTCCGGCCGCTGGAAGCGCGGGCCAGGTCGGGGCGGTCTTCGAGGATCTCGTCGAGGCGCTGGCGGTAATAGGCGGTGATGTTCTTCACATAGCCCATGTCCTTGTAGCGCCCTTCGATCTTGAACGAGCGAACACCGGCATCGACCAGGGCGCGCAGGTTGGCGCTCTGGTTGTTGTCTTTCATCGACAGCAGGTGCTTTTCAAAGGCGACGACGCGGCCTTGATCGTCTTTGAGGGTGTACGGCAGGCGGCACGCCTGGGAACAGTCGCCGCGGTTGGCGCTGCGGCCGTTCTGCGCGTGGGAGATATTGCACTGCCCGGAGAACGCCACGCACAGGGCGCCGTGGATGAAGAACTCGATAGCGGCATCGGTTTCATCGGCAATGGCGCGGATTTCCTGCAGGTTCAGCTCGCGGGCCAATACCAGCTGCGAGAAGCCTGCCTGGTCGAGAAACTTGGCGCGGCCCAGGGTGCGGATGTCGGTCTGGGTGCTGGCGTGCAGCTCGATCGGCGGGATATCCAGCTCCATCACGCCCAGGTCTTGCACGATCAACGCGTCGACGCCAGCGTCGTAGAGCTGATGGATCAGCTTGCGCGCCGGTTCCAGTTCGTTGTCATGCAAGATGGTGTTGAGGGTGGTGAAGACGCGGGCGTGGTAGCGCCGGGCGAATTCGACCAACTGCGCGATATCGCTGACCTCGTTGCAGGCGTTGTGGCGGGCGCCGAAGCTTGGGCCGCCGATGTAGATGGCGTCGGCGCCATGCAGGATGGCCTCGCGCGCGATGGCGACATCGCGGGCAGGGCTGAGCAATTCCAGGTGATGCTT
This sequence comes from Pseudomonas sp. Y39-6, assembly GCF_023651955.1. Classification (NCBI taxonomy): domain Bacteria; kingdom Pseudomonadati; phylum Pseudomonadota; class Gammaproteobacteria; order Pseudomonadales; family Pseudomonadaceae; genus Pseudomonas; species Pseudomonas sp. Y39-6. Next base: position 3,339,898 of record NZ_CP069594.1, read on the forward strand.
GGGCAAGGACATAATTTTTTTAGTCAGGCTTGTCACGGTCGAGGCGCGCATTGTAGCCGTGAAACGCCTGACCGGCACCTACCGCAGGGCCGCCGGCGGGCTTGGCCTGCAAGGTGCCAGGCCAATGACGGGTGTTTCAATCGACGCGGGTTCAGGCCTTGGCGGCCATCGCGGTGACTTCCACGCGCATGCCTTCCACCGCCAGGGCCGCCACGCCAACTGCGGCACGCACCGGCCACGGCTTGGCGAAGAAGCGCTTGTAGACCTCGTTGAACGCCGCGCGGTCGGCCATGTCGGTCAGGTAGATGGTCAGGTGCATCACCCGGTCCATGGAACTGCCGGCGCGTTCAAGGGCGACTTTCAGGGCTTGCAGGGTGCATTCGCTTTGCGCGGTGATGTCGCCCAGTTCCAGGCTACCGTCGGCGCGGGTCGGGATCTGGGTGGAGACCAGGATGCCGTTGAAGCCGATCACGTCGGAGGAAATCGAGTCGGCATCCGGATCAGGGGTGAAGGACAGGTCGTGGTTGGCCATGACGTTCTCTTGGCAGGGAAAAGGGCCGCCAATTTAAACACAGGGGGCGCGAGGATCAGTACTCTTCGGCGTTGCAGGCGTGGCGAGCGACGGGTATTTGACGTCAAATGATATTTATTTTTCATCGGTCAAGTCCGGTATTTATTGGCCGATAGCGCAGGAGATAACCCCCGATTCCACGCACGGCTGAGGCTACGTCATGTTCAATCACACACTAAAAACAGAACTGGCGGCCAGGAGGGCCGAAGTCGCTGAATACCAAGGATTGATTGCCGCGCTTGAGCGCTCCATGGCCGTGGTCGAATTCGACCTCAATGGCAAGGTGTTGCGCGCCAATGACAACTTTATGAAAACCCTGGGTTACAGCAGCGCTCAATTGGCCGGCAAGACCCACCGTGATTTTTGCCCGTCGGCGCTGACCAGCAGCCCTGCCTATGCCGAGTTCTGGCAGGAACTCAGGGCCGGCAAGTTCGTCTCGGGCACATTCAAGCGCGTGGACGCCCACGGCAAGATCATCTGGCTGGAGGCCAGCTACAACCCGGTGCTGGATGAGCGTGGCCAGGTCGTGAAAGTGGTCAAGTACGCCCTCGACGTCACGCGCAAAGTGGAGCAGGAGGCGGCGACCCGCAGCAAGCTGGCTGCGCTGGACCGGGCGATGGCCGTGATCGAGTTCGACTTGAACGGGCAAGTGCTCGATGCCAACGAGAATTTCCTCGCGGTCATGGGGTATTCACTGACGGAACTCAAAGGCAAACATCACCGTATGTTTTGCGAACCGACCCAGGTCAACAGCCCTGAGTACGCCGACTTCTGGCGGCGCTTGAACAATGGTGAATTCTTCACCGGGCAATTCAAGCGTATCGGCAAGCACGGCCGCGTGGTGTGGCTGGAAGCGAGTTACAACCCGGTGTATGACGGCGACGGCAAGCTGATCAAAATCGTCAAGTTCGCCAGCGACATCAGCGAGCGCGTCGAGAAGTTCGAGGAGGATTCACGCGGTGCTTCCCGCGCTTACCATATTTCCTCGGAAACCGAGCGATTCGCCGAACATGGCACCCAGGTGATCCACGAAACCGCCAGTGAAATGCGCCGCATTGCCGAAAACATCGGCGCCTCCGCACGTCTGGTGGGGCAACTGGGCGATCGTTCCGAGCAGATCACTGCGATCGTCAATACCATTCGCGGTATTGCCGACCAGACCAACCTGCTGGCGCTCAACGCCGCCATCGAGGCCGCGCGCGCGGGCGATCAGGGCCGTGGTTTTGCGGTGGTGGCCGATGAGGTCAGGCAACTGGCGGGGCGCACCAGCCGTTCGACTGCCGAGATTGCCGAGATGATCGGCCTGATTCTGTCGGAAACCCGTGACGCGGTCGCCAGCATGAGCGCGACCCAGGAAGGCGCGCAACGTGGCGTCAGCCTGGCCGACCAGGCGGGTTCGGTGATTCTGCAGATCCGCACCAGCACCAGCGATGCGGTGCAAGCCGTGAGCATGTTTGCGTCAAAGCTGGATGAGTCGGAGGTGGTTCCGAAAACCGCTGTCGGCTGGGTCGGCTAGACGCGCACCCGGGGTCAGTCTCACTCCTCTACATCCATGAACTCTTTGGCCCAGGCCACGTAGCTCTCCGGCAGGGTGTAGGTGTGAGTAAGCTCGGTGGCACTGAGGTTCGAGGTGCTGTGGGTGAGCTGACGTTGGGCGCGCAGGCTGTCGTAGGTGGCCTTGATCGCCGCGAAGTAGGCGCCGTGGCCGGCCACCACGATGCGTACTCCCAGGCTTGCCAGGCGCTGGCTGTCATTGAGTTTCGGGTTGCCGTAGGTCACCAGCATCAAGGGCACCGTGAGTTGTTGCGCAATCTGCTCAAGGTGCTCGAAGTCGCTGACACCCACCATGCAGATCCCATCGGCACCGGCTTTTTCATAGGCCAGGGTGCGTTCGATCACGGCCTCGGTCGGCAACACCTTCGCGTTAGTGCGGGCGATGATGGACAGCTCGGGGTCGACCCGTGCTTCAAGGGCGGCCCTGACTTTGCCGATGCCTTCCTCGATGGAAATCAGATCGGTCGATTTGCGCCCGAACTGTGCCGGCAACAGCGTGTCTTCAATCGTCAGTGCCGCAACGCCTGCGCGTTCCAGCTCCGCGACGGTACGCATGACATTCAGGGCATTGCCATAGCCGTGGTCGGCATCGGCAATCACCGGCAACTGCGCAACGCGGCCGATCCGGGTGGCCTGTTCAGCGAACTCACTCAAGGTGATCAACGCAAAATCGGGTGCCGCCAGTACCTGCAGCGAAGCGACCGAGCCCCCCAGAATGCCGACCTCGAAGCCCAGGTCGGCGGCGATACGCGCCGACATCGGGTCGAACACAGAGGCCGTCTCAACGCACAGTGGCGTAGCAAGCAGTTCACGGAAATTACGACGCAGGGCTGAGTGGGACACTTTGGGCATGATCTTTCCTGGTTCTGGTCATTGTCGACTGACGATCAATGCCTATTCATAGTCGTAAGAGATTACCACGCCACAAAACCCAGGATTATGACGTTTGAGAATGGGCTATGCCCACCGCACATACGGTGGGCGCGAGGTGTGCGCCGTTCAGTCGGCAGGCTGGCTAAGCAGGTTGAAATGACAGGCGCTGCCACCGCGTCGTTTAGCCTGGTACATCGCGTCGTCGGCCCGTGCGAGCAGTTGCTCGACGCTTGCCCCGTCCCATGGATACAGGCTGATGCCGACGCTGATGTGTGTGTTCAGGCGGTGGGCATCGATCATGAACGGCTGGTTGATTGCGCCGATCAATTTATCGGCCAACACCTCGACCTGCCTGGCGTGGTCCATGCCGGTCACCAGGATCGCAAACTCGTCGCCGCTCAAACGGCCGACGACATCGGACCTGCGCACCGACTGGCTGAGGCGTTCGGCCACCGCCACCAGCAATTTGTCGCCGCATGCATGCCCATGGGTGTCGTTGACCGCTTTGAAACGGTCCAGGTCGATAAACATCAACGCCAGCGGCTGTTGCTGCTGGGTGGCATGACTCATCGCTTGATTGAGCAGGCTCAGAAACAGGCTGCGGTTGGGCAAACCGGTCAGTCCGTCATGGAACGCCAGTTGTTGCATGCGCGCACGTTCTTCGTCCATCACCTTGAAGTTGTGCAGGATCGCGATGAAGTGCGTGACCACGCCCTGCGGGTCGAGCACCGGGGTAATGACCTGATTGATCGTACAGTTGGAGCCGTCCTTGCGGCGCTCGACCATCTCACCCTGCCAGGTCAGGCCCGCCATGATGGTCATCCACAGTTCCCGATAGAACGTGGTGGTTTGCCGTCCCGACGACAAAAGGTGCGGGGTTTTACCGACCAGCTCCAGCTTGGAATAGCCACTCAACAGGCTGAACGCTCGGTTGATCCACACAATGCAACCCGATCTCTCGGTGATCAGCACCGGGTTTGTCGCCGCGTCCAACGCCCTCACCAACACTTGCTGCTCATCTTCGATCATGGTGCCCTCCGACGGAGCCGGTGACGCTGCAAGTCTTGATGCAGGCTAGGGGCAAGGGGCCTGGCGGCTGTTGATGAAAATCAACTTTTGCGGGCACCAACTGATAAAGATCAAGTAGCCGCTGAGCCGGAACGCTCAATCTGAAGGCCTATCCACCGAATCAGATGGCCGCGTGCCGAGGTGCCCCCATGTTGCAGACTCAGCGTTTACTGTTGATTGCCCCTTCGTCCATGACCCGCACACCGGCGTTCGATCGTGCAGCTGCCTTGGCGCGCGCGATGCAGTTGCCGTTGCATATCGTGGCATTCGACTATTTGCAGGCCCTGGCGATCGCCGGGCTGTTTGCGCCCGAACAGATCAATCGGGCCCGGGAAGGGTACCTGGACACCCATCGCCACTGGCTCGCCGAGCAGGCCGAGGTAATGCGCCAGCGCGGGGTCGAGGTCACCAGCGAAGTAGTCTGGGTGCATCATCCTTATGAGGAAATCCTGCATTTCGTCAACGAGATGTCGCTGGCCCTGATCATCAAGGATGCCGAGGAAGAGCCAGCGTTGAAACGGGTGTTCTTCACCCCGCTGGATTGGCAACTGCTGCGCGACTGCCCGGTGCCGGTGCATCTGGTCACCGACTCGCGCCACCCGTTGCCACGCAAGGTGCTGGCGATTGTCGATGTGTTGCGCAGCGAGGAGCAGGACCAGATCTTCAACGACCAGATTGTCGAAGCGGCGGTCAAGCTGGCCGCGCAATGCCAGGCCCAGCTCGAGTTGCTGCATGTGTACGACTGGGCCGCGGTGTATGCCAAGGACATGGGCTTCGGCGCGGTGCCCCTGGCCGCCGGGCTCTATGAGTCGTTGAATGAAGCCCAGCATGAGGCGTTTGCCGCGTTGGCCGAGCGCCAGGGGATTCCCGTCGAGCATCGGCACTTTATCGAGGGCACGCCGCTCTTCAACATTTGCGACTTCGCCCGCGATCACCAGATCGACATCATCGTCATGGGCACCGTGCAGCACTGGGGCTTGAACAAGCTGTTGGGCACTACCGCCGAAAGCCTGCTGCACCACGCGCCGTGCAGCATGTGGGCGATCAAACCGACGCGCAGTTGATGAAGGATTGAACCTGGCGCCAGGACCAACCGGTGCCCGACGAGGTGCGAAATGAGCCAATATCAACGTCTGTTGCTGATCACCGACCGTTCGTTGTATCACTCCCCGGCGCTGCTGCGCGCGGTGGCCCTGGCCAAGGCCAGCGGCGCGGCGCTCGATATCAGGGCGTTTATCGAACCTGCGCCGATCATTCATTTGTGGGAAGAACACGTCGATGAGTCGGCTTTTCAGGACTACCTGCACCGCTATCGCGATTGGCTGATCGACGAAGTCCAGCGCCTGGGCGGTAACGGGCTGAAGGTGACGGTTGAATTGCTCTTCACCACCCACCCTGTGCTGGAGATCCTGCGCACGATCGCCGATCTGAACCCGGACCTGGTGATCAAGGACGTGAAGCTGGAGCCGGTTCTCAAGCGCATATTCATCACCCCGCTCGATTGCCACCTGCTGCGCGAGTGCCCGACCCCCCTGCATCTGGTGAGTCAGGCGCGCTACGGTTTGCCCCATCGCGTAGTGGCGGCCGTCGATCCGTTCGAGCCCGGCACGCAGATCAGCGGTCTGAACGACACCATCATTCAGTGCGCCTACTCCATGGCCCTGCAATGCGATGCGCCGCTGCATCTGTTGTACGCCTATGACCTGTCACCGGCATTCAACGGTGATGCGCCGATGGCCATGGGCGGTTGGAACGTGGACTTCGCCGAAGAGCTGCGCCAGTCGTTGCACCAGGCGTTCGTGACCTTGGCCGACCGTTATGGCGTACCGCCGGAAAGACGGCACTTTGTCATGGGCCAGCCAGTGCCGGTGATTCAGGAGTTTGTCGAGCAATTCCAGGCCGACGTGGTGGTCATGGGGACTGCTCACCGGGTCGGGCTCGACCGACTGATCGGCAGCAACACCGAACGGGCGCTGTATTCGGTGCCGGGCAGCATTTTAGCGATCCGCCAGCCGGGAAGCGACGTCAAGGGCTAGCCCGGCCGCTGATCCTTTATTGACAAAGGTCAGAGGCTCGGCGGGCTCACGCCGGATACTGAAAATGTGCGTTGTTGATTTCTTACCGCGATGAATCGAGGGGAAACACCATGAACCGCTACCTGTCCGTTTCACTGTTGGCGCTGGTATTGGCAACGTCCGCCGGGTGCAGTCAACATGTCAAGGAGCTTGAGGCTCGCCTGGACTCCGCGGAAAACAATGCCGCCACGGCGCGCCTGCGCGCTGACGAAGCCTACCTCAAGGCGGAGCAGGCGATGGCGCTGGCCAACCAGGCCCAGCGCACCGCTGACGAAGCCAACGAAAGAGCGATCCATATGCTGACCAGCGCGACCCGCAAATAGCCGCTGCTGCGTGTTATGGGGTCAGCACGATCGCGCCGTTGAACTGCCCGCTGCGCAGGTGCGCGAGTGCCTGATTGGCGTCTTCCAGGGCGAAGCGGGTGATGTCGCAGTGGACCGGCGTGTGCTGCACGGTTTGAAAGAACGCCGTGCCGTCCTGTCGGGTCAGGTTCGCCACTGAACGCACGCTGCGTTCGCCCCATAGCAGTCGATAGGGGAAGGCCGGAATATCGCTCATGTGAATCCCGGCGCAAATCACACAGCCGCCCTTGACGGTGGCGGCCAATGCCAGCGGTACAAGCGCTCCGACCGGGGCGAATATCAGGCTGGCATCCAGCAGGTGCGGCGGCAGTTGGTCCGAAGGCCCTGCCCACACAGCGCCCAATGAGCGTGCATAGGCCTGGCCTGCGCTGTCACCCGGGCGGGTGAACGCGTACACCTGTTGCCCGCGGCCCAGCGCCACCTGGATCGCCAGATGGGCGGCCGCACCGAAGCCGTAAAGCCCCAGGTGGGCGGCGTCGGCGGCCATTTGCAAGGCGCGAAAGCCGATCAGGCCGGCACACAACAGGGGCGCGGCTTGAACGTCCGAGAGTGTGTCGGGAATCGGCAGGCAGAAGCGTTCGTCCGCCACCGTGTATTCAGCGTAGCCGCCGTCCAGATTGCAGCCGGTGAACAGCGCCTGATCGCAGAGGTTTTCCCGGCCCGATCGACAGAAAGCGCACTCGCCGCAGGTCCAGCCGAGCCACGGCACCCCGACGCGGCGGCCGATCCAGTCAGCCCCGACCGCGGCGCCCACGGCCGTCACTTCACCGACGATTTCATGGCCTGGCACCCGTGGCAGTTGCGCTTGCGGCAACTCGCCATCGACCAGGTGCAGGTCGGTACGGCACACGCCACAGGCCAGGACCTTGATCAACAGCTGCCCGCTTCCGGGTGTCGGGATCGGGCGCTGCTCCAGTTGCAGCGGCTGGCCGGGGGTGTGCAGAACCATCGCACGCATGACGAATCTCCAGGTGTTCGGGCGGTAATGCTAGATCGGTCGGCGGCAGCCCGCGACCAGACGCTTGAGACCTTCCAGGTCCAGGATCGTGACGTTGCGGCCGACGATCTGCGCCAACCCCTGGTCGCGCAGGTGCGCGATGCCGCGGCAGATGGTTTCCAGGCGCAAGCCCAGGTAGGAGCCGATTTCCTCACGGCGCATTTTCAGCACAAAGTGCCTGGCCGAATACCCGCGTGAGCTGAAGCGTTGCGACAGGTTCAGCAGGAACGCGGCCAGGCGTTCATCCGAGCTCATGTTGCCCATCAACATCAGCAGGGTGTGATCCTGCACGATTTCACGGCTCAGCAGCCGCGTGAGGTTGTGCTGCAGCGACGGAAGGTTGCGCGCCAGGCTCTCCAGATGGGCGAAGTGGATGGGGCAGACCTCACTGTCCTCAAGGGCGACCGCCGTGCAGGCGTGTGCATCGTCACTGATGGCGTCCAGGCCGAGCATATCGCCGGAGAGTTGAAAGCCGGTCACTTGTTCACGGCCATCGACAGACACGATGCCGGTCTTGAACGAGCCGGTGCGAACCGTATACAGCGAACGCAAGGGGTCGCCGGTACGGAATAAAGCTGCGCCTTTTTTGACCTTGAAGCGTTGCACCACCAACGCATCCAAGTGGGACACGTCCGGACTATCGAGACCGATCGGCAAGCTGCATGCCGACACGCCGCAACCGGAACATGCCGTTTTGGGGGGGATTACCGGTCTGGGGCAGGAGGTGTGCGGTAGCACCGTCGAGCGACCGACTAAACGCAGGTGATGGGCATTCATGCATGCGCTCCGTCCAGGCATGTGCCTGAGTGATAGAGAGAACGAGGAAAATGCGCTGCCAGCGCTTTTGCTCAATATCCCGAGTTCCTGTTTCAATTGAGCTTCAGCGCCGGCTTTAAGACTTGATATACATCAAGCCTCGCGCAGTTGAGGCACCCAGAATCGACGAACGACAATCCACGGGTCGAGCCTTGACGGAGGGGTGTATGAGCGATTTTTTGAGTGCAGAGGAGCTGGAAGGGCTGGACGCGTATTGGCGGGCGTCCAATTACCTGGCGGTTGGGCAGATCTACCTCAAGAGCAACCCGTTGTTAAAGACACCCTTGACCCTGGCGCACATCAAACCGCGCCTGTTGGGGCATTGGGGCACCACGCCGGGGCTGAATCTGCTCTATACGCACCTCAATCGGCTGATCAACCAGTACGACTTGAACATGCTCTTTGTCGCCGGCCCCGGGCATGGCGGGCCGGCGGTGGTCGCGCAGACCTACCTGGAAGGCACCTACACCGAGTGTTATCCCTCGGTGGAGCGCAATGCCAATGGCCTGCTGCGGCTGTTTCGGCAGTTTTCCTGGCCCTATGGGATTTCCAGCCACGTTTCGGCGCAAATCCCAGGCTCGATCCATGAAGGCGGCGAGCTGGGTTATTGCCTGGCGCACGCCTACGGCGCGGTCTTCGATAACCCGGACCTGATCGTCGCCTGCGTGATCGGCGACGGCGAGGCCGAAACCGGCCCGCTGGCCGCCAGCTGGCACTCCAACAAATTCATCAACCCCGCGCGCGATGGGGCAGTGCTGCCGATCCTGCACCTCAACGGCTACAAGATCGCCAACCCCACGGTCCTGTCCAGGATCAGCGAAGATGAACTGTCGGCGCTGTTGTATGGCTATGGTTACGATGCGTACTTCGTCGAAGGCGATGACCCGGCGCAGGTGCATCAGGAGCTTGCCCGCACCCTTCACACCATGCTGCTGAAAATCCGCGAGATTCAGCACGCGGCGCGCCAGCCCCGGCGGGCCGAGACGCCGGAGCGCCAGCTGTGGCCGGTGCTGGTATTGCGCACGCCCAAGGGCTGGACCGGGCCGAAATTTGTCGATGGCTGTCGGGTCGAAGGCACCTGGCGTGCCCACCAAGTGCCGTTGGCCAACTTTCAGGCGCCGGGGCATGTGCAGCAGCTGGCGGAATGGCTGAACAGCTACCGTCCCGACGAACTGTTCGATGCCGACGGTGCCTTGCTCCCGGAAATCGCTGCGCTGGCGCCCACCGGGCACCGCCGCATGAGCGCCAACCCGCACGCCAACGGCGGGCTGGTATTACGCACGCTCGACTTGCCACGCTTTACCGACTACGCGGTAGCCCTGCCGGCCCCCGGTTGCCTGCGTGCCGAGGCGACCCGGGTATTGGGCAGCTTTTTGCGCGACGTGATGAAAAACGCACAGGGCGCTGCCAACTTCCGCCTGTTGGGCCCGGATGAAACCGCCTCCAATCGCCTGGACGCCGTGTACGAGGTCAGCGCCAAAGCGTGGATGGACCCGTTGGAGGCCGACGACGTGAACCTGGCGGCGGATGGCCGGGTCATGGAGATTCTCAGCGAACACGTGTGTGAGGGCTGGCTCGAAGGCTACCTGCTCACCGGGCGTCATGGCCTGCTGTCGTGTTACGAAGCGTTCATCCATATCGTCGATTCGATGGTCAACCAGCATGCCAAGTGGCTGAAAACTGCGGCCGACGTGCCCTGGCGCAAGCCGCTGGCGTCGCTCAACCTGCTGCTGACGTCCCATGTCTGGCGCCAGGACCACAACGGGTTCTCTCATCAAGACCCCGGCTTCATCGACCTGGTGGCGAACAAGAAGTCCGACGTGGCGCGCATCTACCTGCCGCCGGATGCCAACTGCCTGCTGTCGGTGGCGGATCACTGCCTGCGTAGCCGCAATTACATCAATGTCATCGTGGTGGGCAAGCAGCCGGAGTGGCAGTGGCTGGATATCGACGCGGCCGTGCGTCATTGCCTGGCGGGCATCGGCCGCTGGGACTGGGCCTGCCGCGATGATCAGGAGCCGGACGTGGTCATGGCCTGCGCCGGCGACGTACCGACCCTGGAAACCCTGGCCGCCGTGACATTGCTGCGCGAATACGTGCCGGATCTGCGGGTCAGGGTCATCAATGTGGTGGACCTGATGGTGCTGCAGTCGTCATCGCAGCATCCCCATGGCCTGGCGGATGCCGCCTTCGATGAGTTGTTCACCACCGACAAACCGGTGATTTTTGCCTTCCACGGCTACCCGGCGCTGGTGCACCGGCTGTTGTACAAACGCACCAATCACGACAACTTCCATGTGCGCGGCTTCATCGAGGAGGGCGCCACCACCACCCCGTTCGATATGGCGGTGATCAACAACCTGGATCGCTACCGGTTGGCGTTGGACGTCATCGAGCGCGTGCCCCGGCTGCACGAGCAACGTCACACCGCGCAGGCGCGCTACTGGGCGATGATGGAGAAACACAAGCTGTACCTGATCGAACACGGCGAAGACTTGCCCGAGGTGCTGAACTGGCAATGGACCCCGGCCGGCTAGGGGCTACTTGTTCTTCCAGTACTTCTGCATTTCCAGGAACAGAAAGGACGCCGTCCACGTGATCAGCACCAGACCGGTCAGCGCTTGCAGGCCGGTCAGGAACTTGATGTGGCCCATGGGGGTGATGTCGCCGAAACCGATGGTGGTGTAGGTCGTGAAGGAAAAGTACACGCAGTCCATGAACGAGCCATCGAACTGGCCCGACAGGCTGCCCCACTCGCCGTCGCGTGTCATCAGGTAATAGACCAGGGCGAAGCACCAGACTTCGATCGCGTGGGCGAGCAGGGCACCGAATACTCCGATGACCATCCTGAAGCGGCTCCAGACCTTGAGCCGCGGCAACCAGTCGTTCAGGCGCAACAGGCATTCGTAATGAATGACCACGGCGATGATGACCACCAGCGTATTAATCAGCGTGACGGCCAGCATGGCGAGCCTCAGTGCGTGGTTTCAGGGCGACGCTCAACCTGCGGCGACCGGCACGGGTTTCATCGGCAGCAGCGCGGGGAAGTCCTCTGGGGTCAGGCTTTCCTTTTCCATCAACAGGTGCGCGCCGGCCTCCAGGTCGGCGCGATGTGCCTGGAGTAGGCTCTTGGCGCGGGCGTAGGCCTCGTCGAGCAGGCCGCGTATACACAGGTCGACTTCCCTGGCGGTCTGTTCCGAATAATCTTTCTGCCCCGTACTCTGCATCTGCTCACCCAGGTAGGTCATGTTTTGTCGCTCCAGCACCGACTGCCCCAGTTCGGCGCTCATGCCGAAGCGGGTCACCAACTGCCGGGCGATATCGGTCGCACGGGCCAGGTCATCGGCGGCCCCGGTGGACGTCTGAGCATATATCAGAAATTCGGCGGCGCGGCCGGCCATCAGCACGACGATGCGGTCCTTGAGCATCTGGCAACTGATCAGGAAGTGGTCCTCCGTCGGGCGCTGCAGCGTGTAGCCCAACGAGCCAATGGCGCGCGGCACGATGGACACCTTGTGTACCGGGTCCATGGCCGGCAGGTGGCTCGCCGCCAGTGCATGGCCCATCTCGTGGTACGCCACCACCTGGCGTTCTTCGGGGCGCAGCACGCTGCTCTTGCGTTCGATGCCCGCGATCAGGCGTTCCACGGCCGCGGTGAAGTCGTCCAGGCCGACCGTGTCGGCGCCACGGCGGGTGGCGACAATCGCCGCTTCGTTGACCAGGTTCGCCAGGTCGGCGCCGGTGAAACCGGTGGTGATGTCGGCAATGCGCTCGCTGTCGAGGGCCTTGTCCACGGTGATTTTCTGCAGGTGGACCTTGAGAATCGCCTGCCGCCCCTTGCGGTCAGGGCGATCGATCAACACCTGGCGGTCGATCCGGCCGGCGCGCAGCAGCGCCGGGTCGAGAATCTCCGGGCGATTGGTCGCAGCGAGCAGCACCACGCCCTCGCGGGGATCGAAGCCGTCCAGTTCGGCCAGGAGCTGGTTGAGGGTCTGTTCCTTTTCGTCATTGCCGCCCATTACACCGACGCCACGCATCTTGCCCAGGGCATCCAGTTCATCGATGAAAATGATGCACGGCGCCGCTTGGCGCGCCTGTTCGAACAGATCGTGGACCCGCGCGGCGCCGACGCCGACGAACATCTCGACGAATTCCGAGCCCGAGATCGAGAAAAACGGCACCCCGGCTTCGCCGGCGATGGCTTTGGCCACCAGGGTCTTGCCGGTGCCCGGCGGACCGACCAGCAGCGTGCCTTTGGGAATATGCGCGCCCAGCCGTGCGTACTTGGCCTTGTCCTTGAGGAACGAGACGATCTCCACCAGTTCGGCCTTGGCTTCGTCGATGCCGGCGACATCCGCGAAGGTGATCCCGGTGTCGCGCTGGACAAACACCTTGGCCCGGGACTTGCCGATGTTCATCAGCCCGCCCAGGCCCTGTTTTTCCGCGACGCCGCGAAACAAAAAGTGCCAAACCACCATGATCAGCATAAAAGGCAGCAGCCAACCCAGCAGGCCGCTTAAAAAGGTATTGTCAGTGACCCCGGTGAAGCTCGCGCCCGACTGCGCCAGGCTGGTGGCCAACGTCGGGTCGACCCGCACCGTCGTGAACAGGTTATGGCCGTCGATCGGCACTTGCAGCTTGCCGCTGATCTGGTCTTTCTCGACCTGCAGGTCGCTGACTTTCTGCTCGTTCAGCAACTGCAGAAACTGACTGTACGGGATGCTTTGCACCACGCGGTGTTCCGTCCATAGAAACTGCACAACGGTGAACACGACAAACGCGGTCAGAAAGTAAGACAGGTTCCACTGATGGTTCTTTTTCATGACCTTGACTCAAAAAAGGGCACGCAAGGCAGACACAAACGTTGGATGCCCCAGTCGGCGCACTGGAGCCTGCATCACCTCAGGCGAGCAGCAGGTGATCTTCCACCCGCGTGACGCCCGGCACCGACCAGGCTGCCCGTTCTACGAGCTTGCGCTCGCGCCACAGGTGAACCTTGCCGTCGAGCCGGACCACATCACCGTCGACCCTGACATGAATGTCCTTGGCGTCCACTTCAGCATTGCGTTTGAGCGCATCTTCGATGCGTTTGCGGATATCGACGATGTCTACCCGCGGGCTCAGGGTCAGCCGATTATCCACCCCAAGCACGCCGGACAGCTTGCGCACCGCCTTCTCTACGGTTTCTTTCTGGTACTGCCAGTCGACTTGGCCTTCGAGGGTGATCCAGCCGTTCTGAACGATGACCTTAACCGCATTCGCCGGTACGTCGGCGCTCCAGTTGATGATGCTCAGGGCGCGGGAGGCGATGGTGTCGTCCGCGGTACCGGCGCCTTTGTGCAGGCGCACCTGGATCTCCTCGGCGACTGCGCGCACGCCTTTGATGCCTTTTACCGCGCGCTCGGCGCAGACCTTCTGTTCATAGCTACTGACATGTCCGGTGAGCGTGACAACGCCGTTTTCCACGGCAACACCGATGCTGGCTGCATCGATCTGCGGTTGGAATTCAAGCTCTTCCATAATGGCTTTGCGCAAACTCAAGTCGCTCATGATGGTGTCCTCAATCGAATTCGTGGCTGATGACGGGCCGAGAGTGGCCAGTCACTGGTTTCTACGCTCGAACCACGGAAAATCATTGAGCTATATCAACAAGGCCTGAGTGATTCACTCATTGTGTGAAAGCCAGCCATTAGTTGACAAAGATCAGAGCGCGCGCCCTATGGCGCCAGATACTTGACCGACGGTTTTCAGTCACAACAACAGGGCACCACGCTGCTCGCTAGGACGTCGGGTTGCAGTCAGGTGATTACATGCGCCCAGGCCGAGGTATCTAATGCTGCCACTCAAACGTATTTTATTGATTGCACCCTCGGAGATGACACGCACCCCGGCCTTTGACCGGGCCCAGGCACTGGCCATTGCAACCGGCGCGTTGTTGCACATTGTGGCGTTTGATTATGTCGCATCGCTGGAGGTGGCCGGCCTGTTTGACCATGACGCGATGGCCCAGGCCAGGGAAGGCTACCTGCAGGTCCATCGCCACTGGTTGGAGCAGCAAGTGCGCTTTCAACGGCGTGCGGGGCTGGCGGTCAGCTGTGAAGTGGTGTGGGCCAAACCCAACCTGGCGCACGTGCTGGCGTATGTGAACGACTTTCACGCCGACCTGGTGATCAAAGACGTCCAGCATGTCTCGGCCCTTGACCGGACCTTCCATCAACCCCTGGATTGGCTGTTGTTGCGCGATTGTCCGGCCTGTCTGCACCTGGTCACCGACGCCAGGCACCCCAAACCGTTGAAAGTACTCGCGGCCATTGACCTGTCGCACCTCGAAGAACTCACATACGGGCTGAACGAGCGCGTGCTCGAACTGGCTTCGACATTGGCGCATGTGTGCGATGCCCATCTGCACCTGCTCAATGTCAGCAACTGGTCGGTGGTGGGCGATACCCCCACGAGCGTGCCGACCCAAAGCCTGGATAGCAGTTTGGGCGAGGCGGTCAACGACGCGCAGGTGGAAGCCTTCGATGTGCTCGCCGAACGCTATGGGGTCGAGCAGGAACGCCAACATGTGCTGACCGGCATTCCGCACAAAGTGATCAGCTTGTTCGCCCGGCGCAATGCATTCGACGTGGTGGTGCTTGGCACGGTCTATCGCGACAAGCTTGACCGGCTGATCGGCAGCACCGCCGAGAGTGTGCTGAACCGCACCTCCTGCAGTTTGATGATCGTCAAGCCATCACCCTGGGTTGACTGAAACCACCGATCCCATGAGACCTCAAGGACATAGCCATGCGTATGACATTTCTCGGGGCGGCCGGTACGGTCACCGGCAGCAAGTACTTGCTGGAGCATCGCGACCTGCACGTACTGATCGATTGCGGCCTGTTCCAGGGCTATAAGCAATTGCGCCTGCACAACTGGGACACGTTCCAGCTGCCGGTTCAAGACCTGCACGCCATCGTGTTGACCCACGCCCACCTGGACCACAGCGGCTACCTGCCGGTACTGGTGCGCAACGGCTATCGCGGGCCGGTGTATGCCACGCCGGCCACCTGCGAGCTGGCGAAAATCCTCCTGCGCGACAGTGGCCGCTTGCAGGAAGAAGAGGCCGAATTCGCCAATCGGCATGGTTTCTCCAAGCACGACCCGGCGCTGCCGCTCTATACCGAACAGGACGCCGAGCGTGCGTTGAAGCTGCTGCGGCCGATCGAGCTGCACCACCGGGTCGCGATCGCGCCGGGCTTGACCATCCTGCTGCGTGACGCTGGGCATATTCTTGGCGCGGCGACGGTCGAAGTTGTCGCCGATGGCGTTACGCTGGTGTGTTCCGGCGACCTGGGGCGGCCAAACGATCCCCTGATGTTTGCCCCGGAAACCATCGAGCAGACCGATTACCTGCTGGTGGAATCCACCTACGGCGATCGTCGACACCCCGCTGAGCCTCCCGAACAGCAACTGGCGGACGTGATCAACCGCACGGCGCTGCGGCGCGGCATCACCCTGGTGCCGTCGTTTGCGGTGGGGCGCGCGCAACTGCTGATGTATCACCTGTATCGGCTCAAACAACAGCACGCGATCCCGGACCTGCCGATCTACCTCAACAGCCCGATGGCCACCGAGGTCACCCGCCTGTACCAGCGTTTTCGCTCTGAGCATCGGCTGTCGCTGGAGGACTGCCAGGGTATGTGCGATGGCACGCACTTTGTGTGTTCCGTGCAACAGTCGATTGACCTGGACCAGCAGCGCACCCCCGCGATCATCATTGCCGCCAGTGGCATGGCCACCGGTGGGCGGGTGCTGCACCACCTCAAGGCGCTGGCGCCCAACCCGCTCAACACCCTGTTGGTGCCAGGCTTTCAGGCCGGCGGCACACGTGGCGCGCAGATTGTCGCGGGTGTGCCGTCGGTGCGTATCCACGGCCAGGACGTGCCGATCAACGCCGAGGTGGTGCCGATGCAAACCCTGTCCGCGCACGCCGATGCCGATGAAATCATGCAGTGGCTGCGCGGCTTCAAGCGTGCGCCGAAACACACCTACGTCGTACACGGCGAGCCGAACGCCTCGGACGTGCTGCGGCGGCGCATCAGCCAGGAACTGGGCTGGTCGGTGTCGGTGCCGGAGTATCGGGACAGTGTCGAACTGCCGGCGGTCGCGCAGCCTTTGCCGGTCTAGGGCCAAAAAACGCGCCTGAATCACCGCTCCCGCGCCAAGGATGGGTACTTTCCGACCTGCTGAAAAACATCGCAACCGGATACGCTTTGGCTGATTGAGACTTTTGAAAAATTCTGGAGCTTTTTTATGAATACCGATGAAAAGCTTAGGCAACAGGTGATCGAAGAACTGAATTGGGACCTGGCACTCAAAGCCGATCAGATTTTGGTTCAAGTGTCCGATGGCATCGTCACGCTTTCCGGCAATGTCGCCAGTCACGCCGAGCGCTGGCACGCGGAACAGGCGGTCGCACATGTCGCCGGTGTCGTGGATCTGCTCAACCAGATCGATGTCGTGCTGCCTTCCAGTCATGTGCGGACCGACAGCGATCTCGTCGCGGCCGCCGTTTCCGCATTGCAATGGAATACCTCGCTGGCGGACCACCGCGTCAAAGTCAGCGTGACCGATGGCTGGCTGGTGCTCAGCGGAGAAGTAGATTCTGAGCATCAGCGCCAGACGGCCGGCTACGCAGTGCGCTATCTGCAAGGTATCAAGGGGATCAGTAACGATATCGTCGTCAAGGCCCACGCCTCCGCACAAACCATCAAGACCGATATCGAATCAGCGTTTCGCCGCAAGGCGATCATCGACGCCCACGCTATCGACGTGCGTGTGGAGGGCGGGGAAGTCACGCTCTCGGGGGTTGTCGGATCGCTCCCGGAGCGGGATATGGCGCGGTTGACGGCATCGGGCACTGCGGGTGTGCAGAAGGTTGTCGACAATCTGATGGTATCGCCCAGCGGCCTTGAATCGCCTGGTTCGACATAGCCGTCCGCGATTACCCGCCGATGAGCCCGTTGCGTTTGTCATTGGCAGCCGCCGAGAGTGTTTTTTCGCCGGCCGCCAGGGCGATGCGGGCGAGTTCGGGAATCGACCTGGCTTCGGTCCTGCTCATGATCGACGCTCGGTGCTTTTCCACTGTCCGTTGACTGATCCCCAGGTTGGCAGCGATGTTTTTGCTCGGATGACCGTCCAGCACCATCGCCAGAATCTGGCGCTGCCGTGCGGTGAGGTGGTTGATATGGTCAATCGCCGCCTTGCGAAGGACCTGGGAACTCTCGGTTGCGACTTGGCTGGCCAACGCTTTCTTCACGCTGGTTAACAGCTGCTGATAACGAAACGGCTTTTCAATGAAGTCGCATACCCCAGCCTTCATCGCATCGACGACATCGGCAACGCGACTGTTGCAACTGATCATCAGAACGGGCAACTCGTCGCCCTGTGCTTTAAGACGGGCCACCGTCTCAAGCCCGCTGATGCCCGAGCGGCGCGCATCAATGATCAGGCAGCCCGGTTGGTCAGCGGTATAACTGTCGAGAAACTGCTCGGCAGCGCCGTAGTCGCGCACCAGGTAACCTTCCGACTCCAATAGCGTGCGCAAGTCGCTGCGCAGCGCGGCGTCGTCGTCCACCACGTAAATGACGGGTTGGCGCGACGAGGGCATGGCGTGAACAGCGTGTACTTCGGTGTGTGTACTCAATGCACTGGCGAGGGTGACGCGCAGCAGGTTCAGGCTCACCGGTTTGCGAAGGAGCATGCAGTCGGCGGTCAGGGCGGACTGGGAAACCTGCTTTTTCGTCTCGGCGGTCAATATGACCGCGGGTGTGGCTCGACTGAATTGATCGCGAATCTTTTGCACCAGTTGGACGCCGTCCGAGGACCGCTCGAGCACGTGCTCGGTCAAGATCAGGTCCGGTTGAATGCCCGAGCGCGCGATCCATTCCAACGCGGCGACGCTATCGCGGACCGCTGCCGTTCGATAGCCCAGCGCCCCCAAACCGCAACTGAGCATATCGCCTAGCAGTGCGTCCGGTTCCACGATCAACAGCAGGCACGTGCGAGCCATGCCCAGCGCTCGAGCGTTCTGTTGCCTGCGCGCGCCGGGCTGAACGACTGACGGCGATAACGGCGCGCTGATGGAGATCAGCGTCGCGCGTTCGTCGGCGGTTTTGACCTGAAGCTGTAAACCCAGCATCGCGCTGAGCTCCGCTATCGAGCGAAGGGCAGGCTTGCCACAGGCACCCGGCAGCGAGGCCTCATAGACAGGCATCGACACGATACGCAAGGCGTCGTCGCGGCTTTTGCAGCCCGCGAACCACAGCTCGATGCTCAGCCACTCCGCGTGGCGCCTGCAGCCCAGTGTCAGGCGTAGCGTGCTGGTACTGTCCATGATGTTGGCAAGCAGACCGCTCAAGAGTTGCCTGAGGCAATCGGGAAGGCTCCTGACCCACGACGAACACGGCACGATCCGCAGGTTGCGGCGCTGGGCGGCGGCCAATGGCAAAAAGTCTTGAGCCAATGCCTTGAAGAGGGCCTGTATGGGGAAATCCACCGCTGCGTGGCGATCATAGTCTGTCGCGGGGGCGGGTTGGTCGAGCCCGAATCGACTCAACAATTTCTCCAGCGTGGCATCCAATTGTTCAAGCACCCTGCGCGCCGGTGTCGCGGGGTCGAATTCACAGGCCTCAAGCTGCCCGACGATGAGTGAAACCAATTGCGCGGTCTGGCGAAGTTTCTGATCGATGCCGCCCAACCGTTCAGCGGGGAGGGGACAGTAGGCCGATGCCGGGCCTGATGCCTGACGTGGCAACACATCTTCCGACATGGATTGCTTGACTTGCATGATTACCCCTCCTGACAAGACGCAAAGTCGTATTGCCTGATGCGCAATCCTATGCAGTTTGTAAGGCGGCTTAATTGATCTATGTAAGTATTTACCGAGCCCCGACGGTTCTAAACCGCTCGGTTGATCGCGAGCCAGCAGGCCATTCACGCTGAGCGCCTTGTTCAGGCCGCCTTTCGGTTCACATCACCGCGCTTTGCGCCAACGAAGTGCGCCGACGGCACCGTTAGAGTGCCCGTTCTTCAGGCCTTGGCCCGGGCTCAAGGGGGCAGACGTAAGTAGTTTCCGACGCTAGCCAGCTGAATGCATTCAGGCCAACGTAATGCCGGTTCGTGGGGACGGCGGCTGAAGGTAGCCGGTTGACGTTGGTTAACTCAATCTCATGGGAAGGCAACCGTTATGGCTTATACAACGATCAATCCATACAACGGCGAGTTGCTCGCACAATTCGATACGCTGACGGCTGAGCAACTGGAGCACAAACTGGCGGCTGCGGCGCAGTGCTATGCGACGTGGAAACACACAACGTATGCCCAGCGCGCCTCGATCATCGCGAAGGCCGGTGAATTGATGCATCAGCGCTTCGATGCCCTGGCCCGTAAGATCACGCTGGAAATGGGCAAGCGCATCGACGAGGCCCGAGGCGAAGTCAAATTCAGCGCCGATATCATGGCGTACTACGCCAAGAACGCGGAACGCTTCCTGGCCCCGCAAGCGCTGGAGCCGAGCCAAGGCGAGGCGCACATGGAGAGCAGCCCCATCGGCGTGATCTTCGGGGTCGAACCGTGGAACTTTCCGTTCTATCAGTTGGCTCGCGTGGCCGGTCCGCATTTGATGGCAGGCAACGTGCTGGTGATCAAGCATGCCGGTTGCGTGCCTCAATGCGCGATGGCCTTCGAGCAAATCCTGCTCGAAGCCGGCGCGCCTGCCGGGCTTTATACCAACCTGTCGATCTCCCATGAACAGTCCAGACAGGTGGTCGATGACCCGCGTGTTCGCGGGGTTGCACTGACCGGCAGTGTCGCCGCGGGCCGCAGCCTGGCGGCCTGGGCCGGGCAGAACCTGAAACCGTCTTCCATGGAGCTGGGCGGCAGCGACGCGTTCATTGTGCTCGAAGACGCCGACCTGGAGCTGGCCGTCAAATGGGCGATCTGGGGGCGGATGTACAACTGCGGGCAGACCTGTTGCGCGGCAAAACGCTTCATTGTCGTGGATAAGGTCGCCGATACGTTCCTGAAGGGCTTTCAGGCCGGGCTCGCGGCGCTGAAACCCGGCGATCCCATGGACGAAGCGACGACCCTGGGCCCGCTGTCTTCGGAAGCGGCATTGGTGCAGTTGCTCGGGCAGGTTCGCACGGCGACCGATCACGGTGCGAAGGTTCTGCTCGGGGGCACACGTATCGATCGCCCCGGCGCCTTTATGACGCCGACCATTCTCACCGACATCGCCCCTGAAAACCCGGCGTTCCGGGATGAGTTCTTCGGCCCGGTGGCGCTGTTTTTCCGCGTCAAGGACGAAGACGCCGCGATCGCCCTGGCCAACGACTCCGACTTCGGCCTGGGCGGCTCGGTGTTTACACGTGACCTGGACAGGGGACGTCGTGTGGCAAGTCGCGTCGAGACCGGGATGATGTTCATCAACAACATCAGTTGGAGCGATGCCGAGTTGCCCTTTGGCGGCATCAAGGACTCCGGCTATGGCCGCGAGTTGGGCGACATGGGTATCCAGCAGTTCGTGAATAAAAAACTGGTGCGTTACGTGTTGGCTCAGGCGCCGGTCTGAAGCCTTGTCCTGTTTACATTCCGGGTGCCCGGCCATGCGCGGGTGCCTTCAACGGAGCGCGCGATGTACGTCAATGTGGCTGTGCTGAAAGAAACCCACCCGCACGAACGACGTGTGGCCCTCGTGCCTGGCCTCTGCGCGAAGTTATGCGCGCTGGGGGCAAGGCTTCATATGCAGGCGGGGGCGGGTGAAGCGAGTTTTTTGCCGGACGCTGCTTATTCGGATGTGCTGTTCGTGTCCAGTGGCGGACAGTGGCTGCATGAGGCCGATGTGCTTCTCGCGGTGCAGGCGCCCTCGCTGGAAGTCGTAGGCAAGATGAAGCCCGGCTCGGTACTCCTGTGTTTTGTGTATGCGCAGAAGAATCCGGCCTTGGTGCAACGTTTACTGGAGCGCCAAATCACGTGTTTTGCCATGGAGCGCCTGCCGCGCATCACGCGGGCCCAGTCGATGGATGCACTGTCCAGTCAATCGGCGTTGTCTGGGTACTATGCGGTCCAACTGGGCTCGGTGCAGATGTCTCGCATCCTGCCAAAAGTCACCACCGCGGCGGGTATCGTGGGGCCGGCGCGGGTATTGGTCCTGGGGTTGGGCGTGGCGGGGCTGGAGGCGATCGCGACTGCCCATCGCCTGGGCGCGGTGGTGGAGGGCTACGACGTGCGCCCGGAAACCGCGGAACAGGCGCGGTCCCTGGGGGCCGAGTTTGTCGATGTCGGGGTCGATGCGCGAGGCAAGGGCGGCTATGCACGGGAGCTGAGTGAGGCAGAGAAAACCCAAGTCGCTCAAGTGCTGACGGAGCATATCCAACAGGCGGACCTGGTCATTACCACGGCGGCAGTGCCGGGGCGGCCGTCTCCGCGCCTGATCTGTGCCGCGCAGCTTGCCGGGATGAAGCCTGGCGCGGTGATCGTCGATCTTGGCGCCGAAGGCGGCGGCAACTGCGAAGGCTGCGTGCCCGGACAGACCGTCACGATCGGTCGGGTAACCCTGATGGCGCCGTTGAATCTGCCCTCATCGTTGAGCCAGGACGCCAGCCTGCTGTATGCGAAAAACCAGTTCAACCTGTTGGCGCTGATGTTGAAGAACAACGTCATCAGCATCGACTGGGACGATCAGATTCTGGCGCAAACGGTACTCACCCACGCCGGCAAACTCATGCATTCGCTGAACCCGGCGGATGCCGCAACCCAGGAGAAGACCTCATGAACAGTGTTGGCTTCGTCGGGCTTTATATCTTCATGCTCGCCGCGTTCGCCGGCTGGGTCATCATCGGGCGGGTCCCGGCGATCCTGCACACGCCGTTGATGTCGGGCTCGAATTTTATCCATGGCATCGTGGTGATCGGCGGGCTTATCGGCCTGCTCGATGCGGCGAGCGTGGCCGAACAGGCGGCTGGTTTTGTCGCGGTGTTGCTGGGCGCGGGGAATGCCGCGGGCGGGTACGCCGTCACGGGCCGGATGCTGGCGATGTTCCAGACCAGCGCGCCGGAACCCAAGCGGCGCAAAGCTCATCACTCTGCCACCCGGAAGCCTGAAAAGGTTTGAGGTTTGACCATGTTGATTATGACGTCGCAGTGGCTGATAGGGCTGGTGTATTTCTTCGCCGCTTTTCTACTGATTTTCGGGTTGTGGCGCATGTCTTCGCCGGTCACGGCGGCCGGTGGCATCCATGTCGCCGGTTGGGGCATGGCGGCCGCCGTTATCGTGAGTTTTCTCTACGTATTTTCGGTGAGTGAGGCGGCCCGGCCACATTTGCCTGTCAACGTCAGCCTCGCGCTCGTCGCGCTGCTGCTGGGCGGTGGCGCAGCGTGGTGGAGCGGGCGCAAGGCGGCCATGACCGCCATGCCGCAGATGGTCGCGATATACAACGGCATGGGCGGGGGCGCTGCCGCCGCGATCGCCGCCATGGAGTTGTTCGGGGGCCGAGTGTTCGACCTTTCCGCATTGGCCGGCACCTTGTTTGGCGCGTTGATCGGTGCGATTTCGTTATCCGGCTCGTTGATTGCCTGGGCCAAGTTGGATGGCCGCATCAACAAGCCACTGCACATGAAAGGCCTGCAACTGATCAACGCCTTGCTGATGCTGGTGACGCTATGCGTAGGCGCTTGGCTGATGGTGGTCATGCACGCCGAACACGGTTCGTTGAACGGCGTGCTGTGGTTGATCGGTGTGTTCTTCGGCTGCGCGCTGTTGTTCGGTGTGCTGATGACATTGCCCATCGGCGGTGCCGACATGCCGGTGGTCATCTCCATCTACAATGCCTTCACCGGCCTGGCGGTCGGCCTGGAAGGGTTTGTGTTGCAGGTTCCGGCCATGATGATCGCCGGCATGCTGGTCGGCGCCGCGGGCGTGCTGCTCACATTGCTGATGGCCAAGGCCATGAATCGCACGGTCGCGCATGTGTTGTTTGCCCGATTTGGTGGCCAACCCGTGCGCAAAGGCGCGGCGATCGTGGGTGAGCTCAAGCCGACGGCGGCGAGTGATGCCGGCGTCGCCATGCGGTACGCCAATAAAGTCATCATCGTGCCCGGTTATGGCCTGGCCGTTGCACAGGGCCAACAAAAGCTCTATGAGTTCGTGAAGTTGTTACAGGCCCATGGCGTGCTTGTGCGATTCGCGGTCCACCCGGTGGCGGGGCGTATGCCGGGACAAATGGACGTGCTGCTGGCAGAGGCCGGTGTGCCTTACGACCTGATCTTCCAGTTGGACGACATCAACACCGATTTCGCCGACACCGATGTGGTGTTGGTGATCGGGGCAAACGACGTGGTCAACCCCGCCGCGCGCAACGACAAAGCTTCGCCGATCTACGGCATGCCGATCCTCGATGTGGACAAGGCTCATCACGTGTACGTGGTCAAGCGCGGGGAGGGCAAGGGCTATGCTGGTATTCAGAACCAGCTGTTTTATGCGGAAAACTGCAACATGGTGTACGGCGATGCACAGGCCGTCCTGGTCAAGATGATCGAGGCGGTCAGAGGCTTGGGGTAACCAAGCGGGGCGACGTCACCGCGCAGGCGGTGAGTGACTTCAGTAGCGATCGAGAGTGTGAAAAGCATGAACACGTTGAGTCCCGACCTCGATAACGGCGCGCGCCAGGCGGCCTTGCTGACGGTGCGCCAGATGGCGGAAGCCGACCGGCTTTCGGTGGTTGCCGGCGTGTCGTCTTTCGAGTTGATGAGCAATGCCGGCGCGGCGGTGGCACGCGAAATCCAGCGGCGCTGGACACCCCGGCCGCTGCTGGTGCTCTGCGGGCCGGGCAACAATGGCGGCGATGGTTTTGTCTGCGCGTACCGGCTTGCGCAAGCGGGCTGGCCAGTGCGGGTGGCGATGTGGGGCAGTCGCGCCGCGCTGAAAGGCGAAGCCGGGCAACATGCACAGCGCTGGCCCGGCGAGGTGCAAGCCCTGAGCCCCGCGGTGCTTGAAGGGGCCGAGCTGATTGTCGACGCGATGTTCGGCGCCGGCCTCGCCCGTGCGCTGGAGGGGCAGGTGTTGGACACCCTGGCTGCGGCTGGCCGTGGCACGGTGCCGATTGTCGCGGTCGACACGCCCAGCGGAGTGATGGGCGATAGCGGTGAGTCGTTGGGCGCGGTGGCGGCGGTGCTGACGGTGACGTTTTTTCGCAAAAAGCCGGGGCATCTGCTGTTACCGGGGCGCGATCTGTGTGGCGAAGTGATTGTGGCCGATATTGGCACGCCCGAAGCGGTGCTCGACGCCATCGTCCCCCAGGCATTTGAGAATCACCCTGGGTTGTGGCTGCCCGACTTACCGCGAGCCGGTCTCGATACTGTCGCGGGGCACCCAGCGGTCGTTGCGGCGGATGCCACGCAGGTGCTGACCCTTCACGAGAGCGAATTTCGGCGGATGTTCGACTTCGTCGGCGACAAACTGACCCGCACTCGAGCCGCTGCCCAGCACGGCTCGGCTGTGGTTGTGCATCGCGGCAGTGACACGGTGATTGCCTGCCCCGATGGCCGCGCCGTGATCCATTGCAGTGTGCCCTCGGCCGCCACTGGCGAGCTTTTGGGCGGCATTATTCGGTGGCTGCGGACCCAGGGCATGCCGGCCTTTCCGGCTGCGGCAGCGGGCGTGTGGTTGCATGATGTGGCCGCTGCCGAATTCGGCCCGGGGTTACTGGCCAAAGACGTGCCGCATCTTTTACCTGGGTTATTGCGTCGACTGTACGGCTGATTGTCCGTAGACATGTCGGCGAGTGGTGTATTGCACGTCAAATGTCCGATTTGAAACGTGGATGGGCGTGCGTTTGATATTTATCAAGTACGCTTTGCCGGAAAAGCGCAGTTTACCCCCCAGAGGCTTCAGGTCATCGTCGTGTATCCAACAGAGCAGGCCGGGCTTTTTTCGGTTTTAACCTGATAGGCGTTCATGCCCAATCCATCGACCTGACGAACAATCAAAAAGAAAGATGAAGCCACTCTTGAAGTACCTTGCCCCTCGAAAAGGTTATATACGAAGGTATTCAACTAATGGCCTCTCACTGCGGTGTTGCAGTATCTGAGCTCCAATACAAAAAGTTTAACTTTACCGGCTATGAATTGGCCGGTGATCTGCGATTGCCGCGAGGCGCCGAAAGCCTGGTCGTTCTCGTCCATGCCAGTGGCGGCGGTCATTCGAACCCGCGTAACCATTTTATCGCGGAGTACCTGGCGCGCCACGGGATGGGCACCTTGGTGATCGACCTGCTGACAAGGACAGAGCAGCGCTGGGATAACCTGACCGGTGTGCTGCGTTTCGATATTGCATTGCTCGCCGATCGACTGGTCAAGGTCATCGACGCGATCGCCCGAGACGCTGAATTACGCCGACTTGCCATGGGCTTGTTCGGTGCCAGTACGGGCGCCGCCGCCGTGCTGGTCGCCGCGGCTCACGTGGGCGGTGTGCGGGCGGTGGTCTGTCGAGGCGGGCGCACCGATCTGGCCGCCCAGGCGTTGTGCGAGGTCAAAGCGCCGACGTTGCAAGTGGTGGGCGCGGAAGACCCGATGATCCTGCGCTTGAATGTGCGGACCAGTCGGGCGTTGCACTGCACGCAAAGCCTGGAGGTCGTCAAAGGCGCGACGCACCTTTTCAAAGAGCCGGGCACCCTGGCGGACGTAGCCAGGCTGACCGGCGATTGGTTCGAAAAGTACCTGCACAAGGAACCTTTGCCCAGCGAGCCGCTGCCCGGAATCAATGGCAAGGTTTCATCTTCTTAGCGCGGGCCTGTACAACCCAACCCGTCATGGAGCGAACATGCATTTCTTAGCCTTGGCGGTCGACTATGACGGAACCATTGCCGAAAACGGCAATGTTCCCGCACACGTCTGTACAGCGCTTGCCAGCCTCAAGGCCAGCGGTCGCAAGTTGCTGTTGATTACCGGCAGGGAGTTGCAGGCGCTCAAGCATCATTTTACCCAGCTCGATCTGTTTGACCTGGTGGTCGTGGAGAATGGCGCGCTCCTGTACGACCCGCGCACTGACACCGAGGAACTCATCGCCGATTCGGCCTCGACCGAACTGGTGGAGCGCCTGCGCGACAAAGGGGTTTCATCCTTGTCCGTCGGCAGGTCCGTCATCGCCACCTGGCATCCGTTCGAGGACGCGGTGATCAGCTCGATTCGCGAGCTGGGCCTGGAACTGCAGATGACGTTCAACAAGGACGCGATCATGGTCCTGCCGACGGGGGTGAACAAGGCCTCGGGGCTGAGTGCCGCGTTGCTGAGGCTGGGCATCTGCGAACTGAATGTGGTCGGCGTGGGCGACGCCGAAAATGACCACGCGTTTCTCGCGATCTGCGGTTGTGCGGCGGCGGTGAACAACGCGATCGACTCAATCAAGGCCCGCGCGGACATCTGCCTGAGCCAGGATCACGGGCGCGGGGTCTGCGAGCTGATAGACATGCTGCTGCAAAAGGACGCCGCGCTGGTGCCGGTCGAGCGTATCGGCGTGCAACTGGGGCGAACCGCCGATGCACGCAAGGTGTGGTTGCCGCCGGAATCGGTGCTGCTGGTAATCGGCAATTCAGGCTCCGGCAAGTCGAGCTACGTGACCTGGCTGACAGAACGCATGGTCGAGGCCCACCAGGGCTTCTGCATCATTGATCCGGAAGGCGACTATCTGTCGCTGGACGGTGCGGTCACGGTCGGTGGCCTGACCACTCCGCCGACAACCGAAGAGTCGCTGCATCACCTGTTACAGGCGCGGCTTAACGTGGTGGTTAGCACCCTGGCTCTGGACCCGGCCGCCCGCGTGCAGTTGTTCGGCGAATTACTGCCGTTTATCCAGCAGCTACGCAGCAGCACCGGCCGCCCGTACTGGATGGTCGTGGACGAGGCCCACTACATGCTGCCCCATTGCGCTGCGTGGCCTCCGGGGTTTCTGGCGAATATGGGGGCGATCATCGTTGCCCTGGACTTCGATCAAGTCTGCCCGTCGCTGCTGGACGCGGTAGACGTGCTGGTGACCCTGGGCAGCACCGCCCGCGAACTGGTCCAACGCTACGCCCAGCATACGCAGCGACGCTGCCCCGAATTCCCGGCGCGCTCATCCGCGCCCGACTATTTCTGTCTGTGGGACGTTCGTCATGGCGGCGACGTGGTGCTGATGGCGCAGCAGCAACCCGAGCAGAAACATCATCGCCACAGCGGCAAGTATGCGGTCGGGGATGTGGGCGCCTGGCATGCATTCTACTTTCCCAGCCTTGACCAGCGCGCCTCGAACCTTGCGGAGTTTTTGTCTTCGCTTGCGCGCCTGGACGATCCCGCGTTCCGCCAACACCGCGAGGCCGGGGACTTTTCCAACTGGTTTCGCGAGGTGATCCGCGACGACGTGCTGGCCAACGAAACCCGTCTGCTTGAAAACGATGCATCTGTACCGCTGCGGGATGCCCAGGAACAGATCGCGCACCTGGTGCAATCGCGTTACCACTTGGAACCGCAGTGAATGGTCGGGCGGCGTGCGCGTCTACAGTTCCAGCTCGTGAACGATGCGATCAAAATCCCGGCCCAGATAGGCCGAGGTAAAACCCAATTGCTTGTACAAGCCATGAATCGGGTAATCGGTCGACAGGTCCGTCGAGCACATTTTGTGAAACCCCTCACGCTTGGCGGCATCGATCAGATGCCCCAGCAATAAACGGCCCAGGCCCCTGCGCAGCCACGGGTCGGCGACGGCGACCGCGCAATCGCACTGTTCGTCCTGATCGGTGGCGCGCCGATAGCGGCTGACACCGATTACCTGCAACTCGCCGTCATGGTGGATCAAGGCCAGGTAGCCGCGGCTGATCTGCGCCGACTCGCTCAGCAGTGTATCGATTGCGCTCGCATCGACATGGGTCACCGCGCCCAAAAACCGGAACCGCAGCGACAGCGGCGACAACCGCTGAAAAAAATGCAGCAGGCCCAGGTGATCGTGCGTCGACAACGGACGGATAAGCACATGCGTTCCGTCGTGCAGTTTTTCCAGCCAATGCTCGGCGGGCGAGGTTTTATCCATCTCGGCAATCAGAGCAGCGGTGTGTTGATTAGCTAGCATTGGGGGGCTCCAGCGCACAGTGGGGTCGAAGAACGGCCCTGTTCACACTGAGGGGGATGCGCGGCAGGCGTATTGATCAAGGTCAGAAAGCGTGATGCGGACTAACAGACCGTCCAGGGGCAGGTTGACCTGGATCAAACGGCCCCGCCCAGACCGCGCCAGAATCGGACTCTCTGCTGATTCGCTCAGGGGCACGGCATGCCTGTCAAACCGCCCACTGCTGGTTTCATCGATCCGGCTGTACCTGAAGAGGAACAGCATTACAGCCGTTCCGCGCTGTGGCTGACGTGGCTGCTCGGCGCCGCGATGTTTGCGACAGTGGTCGGCGTGGCGCTGCAATTCACCGATGTCGAATCCTTCACACACTTGCTGACCCAGGCAGAGCCGCTGTGGCTGGTCGGCGCCCTGGCGTTGCAAGTCCTGACGTATATGGCGCAAGGGCAGGTCTTTCGGGTGGTGCTCAGGGCCGGGGCGCAGCCGCTTTCACTCTGGGAGGCGGGCAAACTCAGCGTGATGAAGCTGTTTGTCGATCAGGCCCTGCCGTCCTCCGGCATCAGCGGCGCCTTTGCGGTCGTGGCCTCCTTCGTCCGCCTCGGGTTCGCAAAACCGCTGGTGCTGGCGAGCCTGGTGCTGGATTTGTCCGGGTATTTCCTGGCCTATGCGGTGTCGGTCGGCGTGGCGTTACCGGTGGTGATCTTCCAGGGCCACGCCACGCCTGCGGTGGTGACGGCATGCCTGGTGTTCGTTGCCGTCAGCCTGTTGCTGGCAGTGGTCACGCCAAGGCTGGCCGGCAATCGGCGCCTGGTCGCGCATTTGCCGGGGCGCCATTTTCCGATTGTCGCCAGAATCGCGTCATTGCTCACCGGGGCCGACAAGCAACTGGTGCGCAGCCAAGGGTTACTCTGGCGCATTACCTTGCTGGAATTGGTGATCATTGTGCTCGACAGCGCCACATTGTGGGTGCTGGTGCGCGCGCTGGGTGTGTCCGCGCCGCCGTTGGGGCTGTTTGCCGGTTTTATGCTGGCCAGCGTGCTGCGCAGTATCGGCATTGTGCCGGGCGGGCTCGGCGCCTTTGAAGCGGCGGCGGTGGTCACGCTGCATTGGGTGGGGGTGAACATTGCGGTGGCGCTTTCCGCCACGTTGTTATTCCGCGGGCTGACGTTCTGGTTGCCGATGCTGCCCGGCCTCTGGTTGGCCCATCGTGAATGGCGATCCAACGTCAAGCCGCCCGCCCGCGTGGCAACCGGCGATTATTGGAGCCCGCCAGTCAGCCAGGTGTTCAGCAGCCTGCACAGCACGCCGCAGGGCTTGAGCGAGGCCGACGCCAACGCGCGGGTGCGCAGCGCACCGGCCACGCCCAAGGACCGACCGCGCGGCCTGGCCCGGTTGGTGCTGGAGCAAATGCGGACGCCCTTGGTGCTGATCCTGATCGTGGGCGCGCTGGTCGCCGTGGTGGTGGGGGACTGGCTAGATGCGGCGATTGTCGGCTGCATCGTGCTGATCAGCGCGGTTCTCAGCGCATGGTATGAAAATCGCGCCAGTACGGCGGTGGAGCAACTGCGCAGCAAGATCGCGCTGCGCGCCACGGTGCGGCGCGACGGCAAGGCCGTGGACATCGCCGCCAGCGAGGTGGTGCCGGGGGATATCCTGATACTCAGCGCCGGCAGCCTGATCGCGGCCGACGGTCGGATCCTGCAGGCGCTCGATTGCTTCATCGGTGAAGGCCTGCTGACCGGCGAAACCTTCCCGGTGGAAAAATTGCCGGGCGACTGCGCCGCCGATGCCACGCTCGGGCAGCGGCATAATTGCGTGTTCATGGGCACCTCGGTGCGCAGCGGCACCGCCGAGGTGCTGGTCACGCGCTACGCCTCGGACAGTGAGATCGGGCGCATCGCCAAGACCCTGACGCTGCGCCCGCCCGAGACGGAGTTCGAGCGCGGCCTGCGTCGCTTCGGCAGCTTGCTGTTGCGGGTGATGCTGGTGATCACGATCGTGGTGTTCGGCATCAATATCCTGCTGCATCGTCCCGCGCTCGACACCCTGTTGTTTGCCATCGCGTTGTCCATCGGGCTGTCGCCGGAACTGTTGCCGGCGATCCTGAGCATCACGCTGGCCAAAGGCGCGCAACGCATGGCCGCCAAAGGGGTCATCGTGCGGCACCTCAATGCGATTGAAAACCTCGGGGCGATGGACATCCTGTGTACCGACAAGACCGGTACGCTGACCCGCGGCGTCGTCGTGCTGGACGGCGCCATGGATCTGGCGGGCAATGCCGATGCCACGATCCTGCAACTGGCGGTGTTCAACTCCAGCCTGCAGACCGGCATGCGCAACGCCATGGACGATGCGATCACCCTGGCCGGCAAAACCCTGGCGCCATGCCCCGGCGCGAGCAAGCTCGATGAAGTGCCGTATGACTTCGTGCGCAAGCGCCTGAGCGTGGTGGTCGCGAATGCGCCTGAGGCCGCCCGGCTGATGGTGACCAAGGGGGCGCTGGACAATGTGCTTGAGGTTTGCACACAGGTGCGCCGCGGCGAACAGTTGCTGGCGCTGAGCGACACCGAGCGGGCCGCCATCGCGCAGCGTTTCGCCGACTGGAGCGAGCAGGGCTTCAGGGTTTTGGGCCTGGCCACGCGGGTCTTGCCGGACCAGCCGCACTACGGCCGGGATGAAGAAAAGGCCATGACCTTCCGCGGTTTTCTGTTGTTCTTCGACCCGCCGGAGCCGGGGGTGAAAGACACCCTCGCCAACCTTGAGCGCCTGGGTGTGCAAGTCAAGATCATCAGTGGCGACAGCCATCTGGTCGCCCGCCATGTCGGCATGGCCGTGGGTCTGCCCGTAGAGCGCATCATCACCGGCGCCGAGCTGGCGGCCATGAAAGACGAAGCATTGATGCACCTGGCGCCACTGACGACGCTCTTTGCCGAGGTCGACCCCAACCAGAAAGAACGCATCATCCGCGCCCTGCAGAAGACCGGGCACGTTGTCGGCTATATGGGCGATGGCATCAACGATGCCCCGGCGCTGCAAGTCGCCGATATCGGGATCTCGGTGGATAACGCCGCCGACGTGGCCAAGCAGGCCGCCGACTTCGTGTTGCTGGAGCACAACCTCGATGTGTTGCGCGAAGGCATCGAAGAGGGCCGGCATACCTTTGCCAATACCTTGAAGTACATTTCCATCGTCTCCAGCGCCAATTTCGGCAACATGATCAGCATGGCCCTGGCTTCGTTGGTATTGCCGTTCCTGCCGATGCTGGCCAAGCAGATACTGCTCAACAACTTCCTGTCCGATATTCCCTCCATGGGGATCGCCAGCGACAACGTCGACCGCGAATGGGAAAACACCCCGCACCGCTGGAATATCAGGGAAATCCGCAACTTCATGGTGGTGTTCGGGCTGGTCAGTTCGCTGTTCGATGTGCTCACGTTCGCGGCCCTGTACCTGCTGGCGGAAAAGGGCCCGGAAGTGTTTCGCAGCGGCTGGTTCGTCGAATCGCTGCTGACCCAACTGCTGACAATCTTCATCGTGCGAACCTACCGCCCGTTCTACCAAAGCCGCCCGGCCACACTGCTGTTGCTCAGCGCCGCGGCCATCGGCCTGCTGGCCGTCGGGCTACCTTACAGCCCGATCGCGTCCTGGTTCGGCCTGGTGCCCTTGCCACTGCCGATCCTGCTGACAGTGCTGGCAATCAGCCTGGCCTACATGGGCGCGGCGGAATGGGTCAAGCGGCTCTTTTACCGTCGCCAGCGGTTGAGCCGCGCTCGCGCTGCGCCGTAGCGGGGCGTGAGGGGTTACTCGTTACGTGCCCACGTGACGTTCACGCCGTACTGACTATCGCCGTAGCGGTACTGCGCCTTGCCTTTGAATGCGCCTTCCAGTGCATGCGCCAGGCGATTGGCCAGATGAATGCCGGTGGTGGTCACCATCAGGTCGTCCGCCACCTCCGTCACGCGCATGATGCGCTCCAGCGCATGCTCGGCCATTTCGGTTTTTTCGGTGTTTTCGATCAGGTGGATGATTTCATCATGGTGCTTTTGCAAGAAGCCGCCCGATAGCATCAGGGTGCCGGCCGGCATGTTGTCCGCGATGCGGCGGCAGGCCGGGCAGGTGACGGTTTGCGCGTCATGCACCACCGCGTTTTCAGGTCGGTTCCAGGTCCAGTTCCCGGCCTGATACACCGCGTCGCACTGCGGGCACACCGCCGAACCTTCAACCCGCGGCAAGCAATAGGGATCATGGGGCGGCGTTTTGAACAGCTTGTTTTTCTGACTCTGCTGATACTTGTCCATGGTGTTTCTCCTGACGCATCGAGAGGGGCAAACCCGCGTGTTGACGATCGGGTGGATTTCACAGGTTGATTTGGACGCTGTTTCCGCCCGAGCGGGTTGACTTTTGTCAACTCGCAGAGCGCCCGGCGACCGCCGGTGTAAGCGTTGCGGCGGGCGTCGGCAAGGGGTGTGGGTTTGTTGATAAAAGTCAACCTCGCCGCAGGCACTTCAGAGAAGCATGCAAGTTCCGTCGACGTGAGAGGAGAGCACCCTGATGGCTCACAGTAAAATCGTGTTTCGCGCGGCTGCCCGCGAGAAGATCCTCAGCGGCGCCACCCAATTGGCGGACGCGGTGCGCGTGACGCTGGGGCCGAAGTCCAAGTCGGTGTTGATGCAGAACAAGTGGGGCAACCCGACGGTCTGCAATGACGGCGTCACGATTGCCAAACGCATTGACCTGCAGGACCCCGAGGAGAACCTCGGCGCGCAAATGCTGCGCCAGGCCGCGGAACGCACGGGTGACGCGGTCGGCGACGGGACCAGCACGTCAACGGTGCTGGCCCATGCTATCCTGGCCGATGGCATCCGCAACGTGGTCGCGGGGGCCAGCGCGATCGATCTCAAGCGCGGCCTGGATCGGGGCCTGCAGCTGGTCGTCGAGTCGCTGGCGGCGCAGTCCCGTCCCGTCAGCACGCCCAAGGAAAAAGCCCAGGTGGCGACGCTGTCGGCGCATAACGACGCGGTCATCGGTCAACTGGTGGCCGACGCGCTGGAGAAGGTCGGCGTTGAAGGCGTGGTCAGCGTCGAAGAGTCCAAGACCACCGAAACGGTGGTCGAGGTCATGGAGGGCATGCGTTTTGACCGGGGTTATGTCTCACCTTATTTCGTCACCGACACCGAGAAAATGCAGGTCGAACTCGACGATGCCTGCCTGCTGCTCTGTGACCACAAGATCGGCGCACTCAAAGACTTGCTGCCGTTGTTGGAACAGGTCGCCAAAAACGGTCAGCCCCTGGTGTTGATCGCAGATGACATCGAAGGCGAAGCGTTGACCACGCTGGTGGTCAACCACATCCGCGGCGTGCTCAAGGCCGTGGCGATCAAGGCCCCGGGCTTTGGCGACCGGCGCAAGGACATGCTGCAGGACATGGCCGTATTGACCGGCGCCACGGTGGTCTCCAACGAACTGGGGATCAGCCTCGAACAGGTCGACCTGCAGCAGTTGGGACGGGCCCATCGGGTGGTGGTGTCGAAGGACAGCACTTCGCTGATCGGCGGCGCCGGTACACGCGCAGCGATCGACGCACGCCTGCAGCAGATCCGCGGGCAAATGGCGGCTACCACCAGCGATTACGACCGTGAAAAGCTGCAGGAGCGGCTGGCCAGGCTGTCCGGCGGCGTCGCGGTGATCCGGGTCGGCGCGCCGTCCGAAGCCGAAATGAAAGCGCGCAAGGACGCCCTGGATGACGCGATCTCGGCGACCCGCGCGGCGATCACCGAAGGGATTGTCCCCGGCGGCGGCCTCGCGCTGCTCAAAGCGGTGCCGCTGATCGCCGCCGAGGAAGCCCGGCAGGAGGGCGATGTCCGCACCGGCCTGCAGATACTGCGTCGGGCATTGGAAGCACCGGCGCGGCGCATTGCGGAAAACTCGGCGGTGGACGCCGGCGTGGTCGTTGCGCGCATGCTGGCGGAGCCGGGCAACATTGGCTTTGATGCGTCCGCCAATACCTATGTCGACATGTACGAAGCCGGCATCATCGATCCGACCAAAGTCGTGCGTATTGCCCTGGAAAATGCAGTTTCCGTGGCCAGTATCCTGCTGCTGACCGAAGCGACCATTACCGATATCCCAGAAAAAGAACCGCCAGCCCAACCGTCGTTCCCTGAAGGTTGAGCGCCTGCTCGCGCCTTGCTTCGATTTGAATCGCCCTGATGGAGGCATGCACCCATGAACGTAACCAAGGCAATCGCCGGCCGGCGCTCGACACGTGACTACACGCCAGAACCGCTCGATGAAAAACTCATTTGTCGCTTGATCGATGCCGCCGCCCAGGCGCCCAGCGCGATGAACCAACAACCGTGGACGTTCACGGTGATCCGCGACCAGGCGCTGCTGGAGCGGGTTTCCCGCGAAGCCAGGGCCTGGATGCTCGCCACCACGCCCGCCGGAACGCACTCCAGCCACTTCCAAGCGTTGCTCAGCGAGGACAGTTTTCAGATTTTCTACCACGCGCCGGTCCTGGTGCTGATCTCGGGCAACGGGCCCAATCAGTGGATTGTCGAAGACTGTGCCTTGGCGGCCGAGAACCTGATGCTCGCGGCGTATGCCGAGGGGCTCGGGACGTGCTGGATCGGTTTCGCCCAGGGCTTTCTGAATACGCCGCAGGGTAAGCAGGCGCTCGGCCTGCCCGCCGAGTGGATGCCCGTGGCACCGATTATCGTGGGGCACCCGAAGTCTGTGCCCGCGCCCATCGTGCATAAGACCCCAGAGATCCATTGGATAGGCTGATGCCCCAGGCAGGGCTACCGTTGATCCAGCGGTTGACCGGTGTCTCGGTTTTCTGACGTGGATCAGATCGCCCGCCAGGCCGGCTCCTATGCTCGGATTGAACCCACGACGTTGAGATGAGCTGAAATGAACAAGCCACGCTTGCTTGGCCAGTGCTTGCTGATCGCGGCAAGTGTTCTACTGTTACCGTCCACCGGCGCGTTTGCCAACCCCGCGATGCCAGGGTTAGGGCTAGGGCCAGGGCAGGGCGGTATGTTCCGTCACGCCTCGAATTTCGATTGGGTCAAGCATACGCAGCAGACCCTGGAAGAACTCAAGGGCAAGCTCAGCCTCAAGCCGGAGCAAATGCCCGCCTGGGAAACCTGGGCCGCAGGCGTCATCGCAGACGCCAATCAGCAAGTGGAAAACGACAACCCAGCCGCTACTGACAAGGCAAGTGCCAGACAAGCGCTGAAGGACGAAACAACACCGCAGAGAATGGCCAAAGGCATAGAGCGCCTGCGCACGCAAACCAGCTGGATGCAGGCGCAACTGGTCCGTCTGGACGCGGCTCAGGCACGCACCCAAACCTTCTACGATGCCCTCGATGCCCAGCAAAAAACCATCTTCGATCTGTTCTGGACGGTGATGCATCACCGCATCGCCGATCAGGACGGTTGGCGAATGCCCATGCACATGCCCATGCACATGGCATGGCCGCAAGGGTGCGGCGGGCTCAACCCGACCAGCCAACCGTAATGCTATTCGCGAGCCTCCTGGGTAAACATCATGAACAGTGACTCAGTAAAACAGTGCGTGCTGACAGGGTTCATCCTGCTGGCTGCCGCCGTTGCATTGCCGGCGCATGCCGGGCCGCATGGCGGTGGGCATGGGGGCGGGCCGGGCTGGTGGGGGTTTGGTCTCGGCCTGGGACTGGGTTGGGAAGCCGCGCGTATCGCCACGCCGTATTACTACCCGACGTATCCGGTTTATTACTATCCCGCCCCGACGTACTACTACCCGGCCAGCCCGCCGACGGTGGTGGTCGAGCCTCAGCCCGTCACGGCCGCGCCATCGGCCTGGTACTACTGCGATTCCGCCAAAGGCTATTACCCGAGCGTACGCCAGTGTCCTGAGGGATGGCGCATGGTTCCCGCGACGCCGCCGCCTGGCCCCATCCGTTAAGACCCCGGACGCGTGGGCTGTTTTTCATTCCTCCCTGGAGCCAGATCATGAGCCAATACCAGTGTTTGTTACTGATCATCAATCCCGCCCTGCGTGACTCCCCGGCAATCGGCCATGCTGCCGCCCTGGCCAAGGCCAGCGGCGCGAGCCTGCATATTGTCGCGCTGGCAACACCGTTGGACATCTTGTTGCTACTGGCCGAGAACGTGCGTGAAAAGGCCCGGGCCAGCTACCTCGAGGACCACCGCGACTGGCTGAACGCCCAAACCAAGAACCTCCACGCCCTGGGGCTCAACGTGACCGCCCAGGTGACCTGGGCCACCAACCTCAAGCAAGACATCCTGGATTACGTCACCGAGACGCAGCCCGATCTGTTGATCAAACAGGTTCAGCAAGAGTCCGCGTTCAAGCGTGCGTTCTTCACCCCGCTGGACTGGCAACTGCTGCGCGAGTGTCCGATTCCGGTCTATCTGGTCGGCGGTGGTGGGCATGCCTTGCCGCGCATCGTCGTGGCAGCGGTTGACGTGTCGAATGTTCAACCGGCCAACAGCGCGTTGAACCAGCGCATCATTGAGCAGGCCACCAGCCTGGCGCTGCAATGCGATGCCGAGCTGCACCTGCTGTATGCCTGCGATATGTCGACGATCTACATGGCTGACATGGGCGGTATGGCCCTGTCCAATCTCAGTAAGGACCTGGCGAGCAAGGAGGAAAAAACCTTCCTCGAACTGGCGCGAGACTATGGCGTGCCTTCCGATCGTCATCACTTCGTTTTGGGCAATCCGGTTGCGGTGTTGAGTCAATTCGCCAAGGAACACCAGGTGGATGTGATCGTGATGGGCCGGGTCCAGTATCACGGCATCGAGAAGCTGCTGGGCAGTACCACCGAACACATTCTCTATCAGGTGCCTTGCGGCGTACTGGCGGTCTAGCGCGGCAAAGGCGGTGTGCAATGAAACGACAGATGAGGTGACCCATGAGTTATAGCCCTTCGCTGCAAACGCTCTGGCAGGATCGGTCGGTGGCCGGCCAAAGCCTGGTGGAGCCGTTGCTCAGATACGCCCGCCGCCCCGACGTGATCATCCTGGCCTTGCCGCGTGGCGGCGTCCCGGTGGCGTATGAGGTGGCCACGGCCCTGCAGGTGCGCCTGGATCTGATGGTGGTACGCAAGCTCGGCATGCCGTCCCAGCCCGAATTCGCCATGGGCGCCATCGCCAGTGGCGGTATCCATATCCGCAATGAAGAGGTGCTGCGGGCTCATTCGATTGATCAAGACAGTTATGACGCGGTGGTCGCCCGCGAAACTCGCGAGTTATCGCGCCGTGAGCAGGTTTACCGGGGCACACGGGCGCCGCTGCAGTTGAAGGATCAGGTGGTCATCCTGATCGATGACGGCCTGGCCACAGGGGCTTCGATGCTCGCCGCGATCCAGGCGGTGCAGGTGCAGGCCCCGGCGCGGATCGTCGTGGCGGTGCCGGTCGCGCCGCTGGATACGGTGGAAACCCTGCGCTGCATCGTCAATGAAGTGATCTGCCCGCTGATTCCTGAGCGGATGATGTCCATCGGTTACTGGTACTCGAACTTCCCCCAGACCACCGATGCAGAGGTCATTGAGTTATTGCAGCGGGCCTGGCAACGCGAATCGACTGAAGCGCACCCGCTGTAGATGCGTCGCGCCAGGTGAGCCTTACACACCGAACGGAAAGGTTTCGTCTTCCGCTTCCAGCTCCTCGTTTTTGGGCAGTGCCAGGGCCTTTACCGCCTGCGTCTGCTCGAACCAGAGCATGGCGTCGAACTGTTCGGCCAGTACCGCTTCGAAGTAGTGGCTGTCGCGTTCGGTTGTGGGCCGGTAAATCACGCCAATCGCGCGTTCCAGCAGGGTGGCGGACAACACCGTGCGCAGCTCGGCGCGCTGCGGGTCGCGCCAGTCGGTCAGCGAGGCCGGCACGCCGGCTTCGAGGAACTGATGCTCCCAACTGTCGGGACGGGAAGGCCGCACCGCCTTGATGAGCATCTCGGCGTCCCAATCGTCGGCCGCCGCCACGTGGCCACGGTCGGTGCTCATGCCGATCAGCACGGCGTCGCGCCCATAGGCACTGCGGCACAGCTGGCCGATGTTGAACTGGCCCTTCCAGCCCATCTCCGTGGCCGCGGCATTGCCGATATGCGAGTTGTGCGCCCAGACCACCGCTTTGGCCTGCGGGCCCCGGTGCTCCAGCAGGGCGCGCAGGGTGTCGAACATGTGGCGGTCACGCAGGTTCCACGACGCGGTCGAGCCGCGATAGACGGCGCGGTAGTACTGTTCCGCCGCACGCACCACGCGGGCGTTTTGCGTGGCGTTGAAAAAACTTTCGTCATCCTGGATGAGCCCGGCCAATTGCTTGGCCAGCATCACGTTGAGTTGTTCGACCACCTGCGGTTCACAGGGCATCAGGCCATTGCGTTCGACGAAATGACCGTACAAGGCCGGGTCATCCTGCCAGGGCGTCAGGCAGCCGTAGCGCCGCCGTGCTTCCTGGGCCAGTTGCGGGTCAACGCTGTCCAGATAGTGCAGCACCTCATGGATCGAGTTGCGCATGCTGTAAACGTCGAGGCCACGGAACTCCACGCGGTCTTCACTGGCGCGTTGATGGTTGTAGCGGTGCAGCCAGTGGGCAAAGGCTTTGACCTCGGCGTTGCGCCACATCCAGGTGGGGAAGCGGCTGAAGATATGGCGTTTCCAGGCCGACGGGGCCAGCCCTCGGACGTATTTGTCGACATGCCCTGCATCGGGCCAGTCGGCCTCAACGGCGACGATGGAGAAGCCATGCCGCTCAATCAAGCGTTGCGTGATGGCGGCCCGGGCGCGATAGAAATCGCTGGTGCCGTGGCTGGCTTCGCCGATCAGCACCACCCGCGCATCCGCGTAGCGATCGAACATTTCGCCGAACGCTGCAGAATCGAACGCCGGCAGAGGCTCGGCAAATTGGCGCAGGACCGCGGCGATGGCGGCTCTATCGACCTGCCGAGACGCGCCATAGTGTTTATCCAGCATGCGTTGGGCGGGTGTGCTCACGGCCGTCGTCCCGTTCAGTGTTTATCTATTCCTACACCCTGACTCAGGTGAATCATTGAGTTTTGTCAATAAAGCCTGCACGGCCTTGAGCCAAGGTGGCTGAACCCGTTACGCGCCGGCTACCGACGCTGCTCATGGAGGCTTGTGATATGAGGTGCTCTATCAATCGATCACACCTGACGCTTGCCCTCTGTGTGGTGGCCCTTGTGGGCTGTACCGACACCCGCGACCGGGCATCGCAAAAAACCGCATCCATGCCCGCGCTGGCCTTGGTAAACGACGTGTGTTCGCTGTGCCACGGGCTGACGGGGGAGTCGGTATCGCCGTTGTTTCCCAAATTGGCCGGCCAGCAAAAAGACTACCTGAAGCAGCAGTTGACGGATTTCAAAAACCATACGCGCATGGATAAAGCCTCGACTCAATACATGTGGGGCTTTACCCATTTGACCGAATCGCAGATCACTGAACTGGCGGACTACTATTCAAAACAGCCGGCCATGCAGGCTGAAGCCGAAACGCCTGACGCGCGGGGCGAATTGATCTTTCGCCACGGCGTGCCGGAATCCGGCATCGCTCAGTGCAGCGCCTGTCATGGCGCCGAGGGCCGGGGCCATGGCCAGACCCCACGCGTGGCAGGCCAGCATGCCGCCTACATGGTTCGCCAGATCCAGGTGTTTCAACAGGCCGACCTGCGTGAGCGCGGTGACCTGACGAGCCAGATTGCGCACACACTGTCGGACGCCGATGCCGAGGCGGTCGCGCATTACATGGCCAGGCTGGGGCCATGAAGCTCACGGCCGTACCGCAGGCGCCGAGCGCGCCGGCGTCGACGGTCAAGCGCTCGCGGGCGGTGAGTAATGAGGACATTGCCGCGGTGTTTGACGATATCGCCGACCTGCTCGAAATCGATGACGCCAACCCGTTTCGCATCCGCGCTTATCGGGTTGCGGCGCGCACGCTGAGGGCGCTGACGGTCGAGTTGGCGCCGCTCATCGCACGTGGGGAAACCTTGCCGAAACTGCCGGGTATCGGCGTCGATCTGACGGCCAAGATCAGTGAAATCGTCAGCACCGGTGATTGTGCGCTACGGCAACGCCTGCGCTCGACATTGCCGCCTGGGCTGGTTGAACTGCTGTCCATCGCCGGCCTCGGCCCCAAACGCATCAAACACCTGTATCACGGCCTGGGAATCGAAACCGCGCAGCAACTGTGCGAGGCCGCCGAGCAGGGCCACATCCGCCACGTGCCCGGTTTTGGCGAAAGGCTCGAGGCGCGCTTATTGAGCGCCGCGCAGAAGGGGCTCGGAAAGGATCGCCGGTTGCCGCTGGGCGTTGTCGAGCCCGTGGCGCTGCAGTTGATCGAGTATCTGCATCAACTGCCCGGGGTCGAGGACGCGAGGTTGGCCGGCAGTCTGCGGCGCATGCGCGATACCGTGGGCGACATCGACATCCTGGTGGCGGCAGCGCCCGCAGTGGCGGTCACGGCGCACCTGATCAAGCACCCGGAGGTGTCCACCGTATTGGTCAAAGGCCGCACGCGGGCCAGTGTCGTAATGGACTCCGGCCTGCAAGTCGACGTGCGGGTGGTCAAGCCCGCGGACTGGGGCGCCGCGCTGGTGTATTTCACTGGCAGCAAGGCGCACAACATTGCGATTCGCAAGCAGGCGCGGGAACAGGGCCTGAAGCTCAACGAGTATGGCGTGTTCAAGGGCCAGGAACGCCTGGCGGGTGCCACGGAGGTCTCGGTTTATCAGGCCCTGGGGTTGCCGTGGATCACGCCGGAGCTGCGCGAAGATCGCGGTGAGGTCGCGGCGGCACTCAGCGGGCGTTTGCCCAGGCTGGTGGAAGTGAGTGATCTCAAGGGTGACTTGCACGCGCACACTTGCGACGCGGATGGCGCCAATACCCTGGAACAGATGGCACTGGCCGCGCAGCAAGCCGGGTTGGAATACCTGGCGATCACCGATCATTTCCTGGACAGCGAGCGGCTGCTGAAGCAGATCGACCAGATCGATGCGCTCAACGCCCGCCTGCGCGGCATCACCTTGCTCAAGGGGGTTGAAGTCGAGATTCTGGAAGATGGCAGCCTGGGGCTGCCAGACGCTGTTCTCGCTCGCCTGGACCTTGTGGTGGGCGCGGTCCACACGCATTTCAACCTGACGCTGCGGCAACAGACGCAACGCCTGCTCAGGGCCATGGATCATCGCTATTTCACGCTACTGGCGCACCCGCTGTGTCGCCTGATCAATCAGCGCGCGCCGTTGAACATGGACCTGTCGGCCGTCATCAGGGCCGCTTCTGCACGCGGCTGCTGCCTGGAACTCAACGCGCAACCCCAGCGCATGGACCTGTTCGACCTTCAATGCCAATACGCCAAAGACCAACACGTGCTGATCAGCATCAATTCGGATGCCCAGCGCACCGCGGATTTTGCGTACTTGCGCTACGGCGTCGCGCTAGCCCGGCGTGCCTGGCTGGAAAAGGGCGATGTACTCAATACCCGTTCGCTGAGCGCGCTGAAGTCGTTGTTGGCTGCTACGGCAGGCGGGCGTGCGCAAGGCGCCGGGAACTGACGGTTCGGTCTGATTCTTGGTCGAAAGTTGACAAAAATCAGAGCCCCGCACCGACGGCGCCGGATACTTGAACCGTAGCCGGAGCGTTCCTGCTACGACCCTCAAGGAGAATACCCATGAATATGCGTTTACCCGTAGTGTTGCTCAGCGTCCTCCTCGCGTTATCGGCTGGTTGCAGTAACAAACCGGCCAAAGAACTGGATGCACGCCTGGAGGCTGCTCAAAGCACTGCGCTGTCGGCACGCGCCAGAGCCGATGAAGCCTACTCGAAAGCGGAGCAGGCGGCGATGGCGGCCAATCAGGCGCAACAGACTGCCGACCAGGCCAATGAGCGCGCCAGCCGGATGCTCGAAAAAGCCAGCCGCAAATAGTGAACGGTTGCAGCACCCGACACGTCGTCGGGTTTGCTGCAAGACAGCCGCAGGCCTGCAACCAGTCCTGCCAGGCAGCACATCTGGCACCTGCGCGTCGACTCAACAGCATTGGCGTGGTTTTCCCCGACTATCATCTCTTCGCGTAACGGACTGACGCTGAACATGTGGCTTAGGCTGACGTTCGGCAGGCGTTACCTGTGCATTCGCACGCTCTTGAAGATCGAGCTGTTCGATATTTTCCGGGGATGAAGCGTTGAACCACTGCAGATAAAAAAAGCCCCTTGTCGGTTTCCCGCCAAGGGGCAGTGCAGCCTGGGATTCATTCGCCTTTGATCGGCACGACTTTATCCGCTTTCATGGCTTCTGGCTTTTTCGGCAACGAGATGCACAGCACGCCTTTGCTGAAACTCGCGTCGATCTTATCGGCATCAATACCTTTGGGCAGGTTGAACACCCGCTCGAAGGAACCGTAGTGACGCTCGCTAAGGTGGTAGCCTTTGCGTTTTTCTTCCTTGTCCTCCTGTTTCTCGCCTTTGATGATCAGGCTGCCGTTGGACAGTTTGACCTCAATGTCTTTCTGATCCATGCCGGGTACTTCGGCGGTGATCTCGTAGCTTTTGTCTTTCTCGGTGATGTCCACGGCAGGCATGCCATGGCCGATCAGCTCGCGACGCCAGAACGGTTCAACGTCGAACAGCCCCCGGCTGAAGGGCGACAGGCCGGAACCGAGATTGAAGTCATCAAACAGGTGGTCCACCTGTTGCCGCAGTTTTTCCAGCGGCCGCCACAGGTCTGTCGTCACGGGATGCTGGTCGGATTTGTGTTCGGTAGTGACCGGCATTTTTTTTGCGGAATTGCTCATCTTTCGGTACTCCTCTCAGATAGAAGGCAGGCAGCAGAACGGCCTCTGCGCGGCCTGCCAGGACAGAACACGGGGGCAAGCCCATCGTTACAAGGTCAGCGTCCCCGACCACAGCATCCAGCCGGCATAGGCCGCGGCCGCCCAGATGATGATCAACAGGCCGGTCTCGGGGCCGCTGAGCGCTTGTCCCTGACGGGCGCGCAGGGTGCCCAGGTAGATCAACGAGCCCGGGGCGTAGAGGAGGGCGCTGAGCAGCATGTATTTCGGCCCGGCGGCATAGAGCAACCACATGCAATACAGCGTGGCGACGGCCGCGATGGCCATGTCGCGCAATTGCAGGCCGCGGTGGCCGGCATAGGTGTCACCCTTCCAGGTCAGTTTCAGCGCATACAGGCCGCTGAACAGGTACGGCAATAGAATCATCGAGGTGG
Source organism: Pseudomonas sp. Y39-6 (assembly GCF_023651955.1). NCBI lineage: Bacteria > Pseudomonadati > Pseudomonadota > Gammaproteobacteria > Pseudomonadales > Pseudomonadaceae > Pseudomonas > Pseudomonas sp. Y39-6. Next base: position 3,383,594 of record NZ_CP069594.1, read on the forward strand.
CCAGGGAGATCAGCGCGAGATAGGTAGCGCTCGAATACAAGGTCAGCAGCAAGAACAATTGAATGCAGCCGTTGGTCAGCCACAGCGCATTGGCTGGCGCGCCTTGGGTGTTTTCCACGCCCAGCGAGACAGGCATGACCTTTTCCTTGGCGGGCGTGAACACCGACTCGGCCGCCAGCAACGTCCAGGCGAGCAGGGCGCCGCCGACCGAAACGATCAGGCCGATGCTGATCAGCACCGCGCCCCATGGCCCGGCCGCGGCCTGCAGCACGCCCGCCATCGAGGGGTTCTTCAAGGCGGCGAGTTCCGGTTGTTTGAGCACCCCCAGCGACAGCAAGGACACCGAAATCAGCAGCAACAACGTGATGACAAAACCGATCACCGTGGCCCGCCCGACATTGGCCCGCTCCGCCGCACGGGCAGAAAACACGTTGGCACCCTCGATCCCGATAAACACCCAAACGGTGACCAGCATCGTGCTTTTGACTTGATCGAGCGTACTGCCCAACGCCGGCGAGCCCCAGAAGTCGACAGTGAACGTTTCACGCTGGAACGCGGCGATCACCAGGCCGATGAACAACAGCAACGGCACGATCTTCGCGACCGTCGTCAACGCATTGGCCCGCGCAGCGGTGCGCAAGCCCCTGAGGATCATCCAGTGCAACGCCCACAACACCACGGACGCACCGGCGATCGCCGCCTTGTTATTGCCTTCGCCAAACACCGGGAAGAAGTAACTCAGCGCAGCGAACAGGATCACCAGGTAACTGACGTTGCCGATCCAGGCACTGATCCAGTAACCCCAGGCGGAGTTGAAGCTCAGGTATTCGCCACCCAGCGCACGCGCATAGGCAAACACACCGTTGTCCAGCGCGGGCTGGCGGTTCGACAGAGTCTGATAGACCAGCGCCAGCGACAGCATGCCGACGCCGGTGATCAACCAACCGATCAGAATCGCACCGGCGCCCGCACTGGCAGCCATGTTTTGCGGCAGGCTGAAAATGCCGCTGCCGATCATCGAACCGACCACCAGGGCAATCAACAAGCTCAGCGACAAGCGCTTGGGTTCTACCTTGCGCAGACTGCCTGCCACGGGTTGGACCGCCGGCGGGACGATCGGTTGAGAGCCTTGCAGATGCGTAGCCATGACGAGCCTCCACGAAAACGTGAGTATCTGCACCGTCGAATGCGAGGGTGCGACTGCTGCATCTAATTTCTGCGCGAAGGGGCTGGGTCTGGTTGATTTAGATCAGATGTAAGTGTCTGCGGATCAGTCGCAATACTTAACTGATTGAATTGTTTTTCAAAAAACATTTTTTCGCGGGTGTTTTCGTCGTTAAACGCCAAAGTGTTGTTCGTCGATGATATTGATGCGCCAGGAACGCGCTGAACCGTAACGGGCACATTTTATTGAGGAAGATCAAGCCGCCGCGCCCCGTGGATGCCAGGATTAGGCCAACCTGGGGTAAGGTTCCCTGTAACCTCATCGAGTGTCGAGGCGGCCCATGATGCGAGCATTACGGTTACTGCTTGGCGGCTCCCGTCAGGCCGTGGATTCCCCGGCGCTGTGGAGCCGCGCATGATGGATGCCCCTTGCCCGGCGTTGTTGGTGCTGAATGCGGGCTCTTCAACCCTCAAGTTTTCCCTTTACTTCGTGGCGGCACCAACGGTCCATTGCCTGGGCAGCGGCATGATTGAAGTGCGCCAGGGCAGGGCAACGCTGGTGTATCAGGCCCCAGGATCCGAGGCCGAACATCAGGAGCAATGGCGCGCCGACAGTTGCATGGACGCAGTTTCCCTGGGCAACCTGATGCGTTGGCTGGGCAGCAACCGCCAATGGCAGATTGTCGGCGCGGCGCATCGGGTGGTCCATGGCGGCGCCCGTCGGGAAGTGGCTGCGCGGGTCGATAGCGCGCTGATCGACGAGATACAACGACTGATTCCAATGGCGCCCTTGCACCAGCCCTTGTGCCTGGCACCGATTCTCCATATGGCCCGCGAGCATCCCGACCTGCCTCAGGTGGCCTGCTTCGACACCGCCTTTCACCACACGCTCGACCCGCTGGAAACCTTGTACGGCCTGCCCCGGGCACTGAGCGAGGCGGGCCTGCGGCGTTACGGCTTCCACGGTTTGTCCTACGAGTACATTGCCGGGGTCCTGGCGGATTACGACCCGCGCGCGGCGGCCGGGCGCACCCTGGTCGCACACCTGGGCAACGGTGCCAGCCTGTGCGCGATGCGTAACCGCATCAGTTGCGGCACCACCATGGGGTTTTCCACCCTGGACGGGCTGTTGATGGGCACCCGCCCGGGCAACCTGGACCCCGGCATCGTGCTGTACCTGCTGCGCGAACGCGGCATGAGCGCGGCGGCGGTTGAACACCTGCTGTACCACGAGTCCGGATTGCTGGGCGTCTCTGGCGGTGTGGCGAGTGATATGCGGACGCTGCTGGCCAGCCACGCCGAAGGGGCCGCGCAGGCCGTTGAGTTGTTTGTACGGCGTGCCGTCAAGGAGATCGGCGCGCTGGCCGCATTGCTCGGCGGGCTCGACGCGTTGGTGTTCACCGGCGGCATTGGCGAACATGCACCCACCGTGCGTGACGGGATTCTCGACGGTTGCGCCTGGTTAGGCGTAACCCGCAACCAGCACCCTCCCACCGGAGCCTGCCTGACGACGCCGGACAGCCCGGTATCGGCCTGGGTCATCGCCACTGATGAAAATGCAGTCATCGCTCGACACAGCCTGGCCTTGCTGCCGGCGCCGGCATCGAGCGAGGCGCTTTAGCCACTATCGCCTTGAGGTGTCGACGTGTATGCATTCTTGCCACGCGAACTGCCAGAGCAGTTGCGCGCATTGACCGAGCTTGCGCTTAACCTGCGCTGGACCTGGAACCATGCGCTCGACGAGCTCTGGAAAAGCATCGACCCGCAGCTGTGGGAGCGTACCCACAACCCCTGGTTGATACTGCAGAACACCTCGCCGCACCGGCTAGGAGAACTCTGCCGAGATGCGACGTTCTCGCAAACCCTCACGCACGCCATCGAAGAGCATCGGCACTACCTCAGCGAGCCGGGTTGGTATGCGCAGCAGACAAGCGCTGGCGATTCCAAGCGGATCGCCTACTTCAGCATGGAATTCGGCCTGAGCGAGGCGCTGGCGCTTTATGCCGGCGGGCTCGGTGTGCTGGCCGGGGATTACCTGAAGACGGCAAGCGACATGGGCGTACCGGTGCTCGGGGTGGGGTTGCTCTATCAGGAAGGCTATTTTCGACAATCCATCGACGCGATGGGGCGCCAGCAGGAGGCCTACCCCTATAACGACCCCACCAGCCTGCCGATCCAGCCGACGTTTGGACAGGACGGCGCGTGGTTGAAAATCCCCTTGGCGCTTCCCGGCCGGACCCTGTATTTACGCGTGTGGCAGGCCATCGTCGGGCGTACCAGCCTGTACCTGCTCGACAGTAATGACCTGCTCAACGGCGCCAGCGACCGTGGTATCACCTCGAAGTTGTACGGCGGCGGTTCGGAGATGCGCTTGCTGCAGGAAGTGGTGCTTGGCATCGGCGGCTGGGCCACACTCGAAGCGTTGGCGATCAATGTCGATGTGTGCCACCTCAACGAAGGTCATGCTGCACTGCTGGTGCTGGAGCGTGCCCGGCGCTTCATGCATCAGAAGGGCACATCGTTCCAGGAAGCCTGGTGGGCGACGCGGGCAGGCAACGTGTTTACGACCCATACGCCAGTGGCTGCGGGTTTCGATGTGTTTTCCGCGGAACTGGTACTCAAATATGCCCGCGGCTATCTCGACGACTGCCGCCTCACATCGCACGAGTTGCTGGCGTTGGGCCGACGCAATCCGTCGGACGCGGATGAACCCTTCAACATGGCTTTTCTGGCGCTGCGTGGGTGCGCTCAAGCCAATGGCGTGAGCCGCTTGCACGGCGAGGTCAGCCGACGGCTATTCAGCGATTTGTATCCCCGCTGGCCTGTTCAAGAGATACCGGTGGGGCATGTCACCAACGGTGTGCATGTGCCGTCCTGGGACTCAATGTGGTCCGATCATCTGTGGACCACAAGCTGCGGCAAGGAGCGTTGGCGCGGCGCAGTCGAGTTGCTGCCGGCGACGGTCGCCAACAATGACGACGAGGCCTTGTGGAACATGGCTGCCGAGCAACGGCGCGACCTGGTGAACTATGCGCGCAAGCGCCTGGCCTGGCAGCTCGAGCAGCGTGGCGAGTCGGCGCAGCAGGTGGCGGAGGGCGGGCAGGTGTTTGACCCCAACTGCCTCACGCTCGGGTTTGCGCGACGCTTCACCGACTATAAGCGCCCGAACCTGCTGCTGCACGACAGCGACCGCCTGGCGCGGCTGTTAACCAACGAGCAGCATCCGGTACAACTGCTCATCGCTGGCAAGGCTCATCCCGCCGATGAGCGCGGCAAGCAACTGATCCAGGCATGGCTCGACTTCGTGCATCGCCCGGGGCTGCGCCGGCATGTGGTGTTCCTGGAAGACTACGACCTGGAAATGGCCCAACACCTGGTGCAAGGCGTCGATGTCTGGATCAACACCCCGCGTCGGCCCTGGGAAGCCTGCGGCACCAGTGGCATGAAGGTGCTCGTCAACGGCGGGTTGAACCTCTCGGAACTCGATGGTTGGTGGGCGCAAGCGTACCAGCCCGCCTATGGCTGGGCGATCGGGGATGACGCGCCGAGCGATGACGACGTCGACGCCGAGCGCTTGTACGGTCTGTTGGAAAACGAGGTGGTCCCCACGTTCTATTCACGCGATGCACAGGGTATTCCACGCGACTGGGTGCAACGCATGCGCGCCAGTATGTCGCAGCTGGGGCCGTACTACAGCAGCAATCGCATGCTGCAGGAATACCTGGAGCATCTTTACCAACCGGCGATTCAGGCGTTTCGACGCCGCCGCGAGGATAACGCGGCACTGGCGCGCACGCTCCATGCCTGGCAGAAGGCGTTGACGGCGGCCTGGGACAATATTCACTTCGGCGCGGTCGAGGGGCATCGCGATGGCGACTGCCTGTGCGTTCGCGTGCCGGTCTATTTGGGTGAGATCTCGCCTCTGTGGGTCAAGGTGGAACTCTATGGCGGCCTGTGCGACGAGTACCCCGCAGAGTGCTTGCTGATGAATGCCGTCGATGTGATTCCGGGCGCCATCCAGGGTTATATCTATTCCATTTCGGTCGCCGCCACGCGCCCGCTGGAGCACTACACTCCGAGGGTTCGCGCCTGGCACGCGGATGCCTTTCTGCCAGCGGAAAACCCATTGATTGCGTGGCAGCGTTGAGCTGCGATACGCCTATTGTCAGCGAGCCAAACCGGGGTAAAGCCTGGCGGCCAACAGCAGAAGAACGGTGAACACCGAGAGCATCACCGCAAAGCTGGTGGTCAGGGCATACACACTGGTTCCACCGACAATCATGCCTGAGCGCAATGCATCGACCAGGTAGGTCAGCGGGTTGCACACGGCAATCACTTTCAACCAGCCGGGCATCAACTCCAGGGGGTAAATCGCGTTGGAGGCGAAAAACAACGGCATGGTCAGGACTTGGCCGATGCCCATGAAGCGCTCCCGGGTTTTGACGATGCAGGCGATGACCAGGGAAAACGTCGAGAAGATACACGAGCCCACGAAGACGCCAGCGGCCACTGTCAGGATCGGCATCAACTCCCAACGGATTTCAACGTGCAAGGCAATCGCCACCAGATAGACCACGGCCGCTTGCACCAGCCCGCGCAGGCCTGCGGCGAAGGCCTTGCCCATGATCAACGCGCTGCGGTGCGCCGGGGTGACCAGGAGTTTATGCACGATCCCCAGATCGCGTTCCCAGATGATGGCGATGCCGTAGAAGATCGCACTGAACAGGATGCTCTGCGCCAGAATGCCCGGGGCCATGAAGTCCAGATAACGCAGGTTACCGGTGGGAATGCCGCGCACCTGGCTGAAGACCTGGCCGAATACCGCCAGCCACAGCACCGGCTGGATGGCTCTGGACAGCAGCTCGGTAGGGTCGCGAATCAGCTTGCGCACCTCGGCGTCGCAGACCGCGAATGTCTCGTTGAGGTAACTGAGCAGGCGGTTCATCCCAACCTCTGGATCGCATCACGGCTATCGCGTGTGCCACGGTAATCGCCGCCTTGTTCAAGGCCGACGCCACTGAAATGCACGAAGACGTCGTCCAGGCTGGCATTTTCGCCGACTTGCGCCTTGAGCGACTCGGGCTTGCCGACGACGGCCAGGCGTCCCTGATGGAGGATTGCCAGTTCATCACACAACGTGTCGGCTTCTTCCATGTCGTGGGTGGTGATCAGGATCGTCGTGCCTTTCTCGCGCAAGTGTTCCAGGCGTTCCCAGACGGTTCGGCGTGCGATGGGGTCCAGGCCGATGGTCGGCTCATCCAGAAACAGCACTTGGGGGTTGTGCAAGGTGGCCTGGGCGATTTCCAGGCGACGGATCATGCCGCCGGAATAGGCACGAACCAGTTTTGAGGCCGTCGCCTCCAGGCCGGCGAACGCGAGCGCTTCTTTGACCCGGGCCCGGCGCTCAGCACCGCGCAACCCCTGCAACCGCGCCGAAAGGTTCAAGTTCTCGATGGCGGTCAATGCGCCGTCCGCCGAGAGCATCTGCGGCACGTAGCCGATATGGCGGCGCACCTCGACGGGTTGGCGCGCGATATCGAAACCCGCCACCGTCGCCGAGCCGGAAGTGGGGTCCAGTAAGGTGGTGAGCATCTTGATGGCAGTGCTCTTGCCGGCCCCATTCGGGCCCAACAGGCCGAATATGCAGGCATGCGGCACTTGCAGGCTCAACCCTTCGAGTGCCACGAAGTGATCGAAGCATTTGCGCAACTGGTGGGTGGCGATGGCAAAGGGTTCGCTGGCATCGGGCATGGTGGCTTCCGTAGGCTGGGGCGGGGACGCACGCCCTCGCTTTAAAATTTCTACACCTGCGCCATGGAAAATCATTGAGCTAAATCAACAACGCCAGGCTGAGGTGTCGTCTGTCGCAATGGGCGCTGTCCCACGCGGCAGCAAAGCGCATTTGTTGATAAAGATCAGAGGCCATTGGGAGCAACCCCAGATACTCGTGCGACTGACTTAACCGTCTTCCCGCACTCTCGACTCAACAAAAAGGAAAAGGATCATGGGCGCAGCCGCCATTTCCCCGCAGGCTGAACGTTTCAATCTGCCGGTCAGTGAATGGGTTACCTCGACTGTTGATCCGCTGGCGCTAGCGCCGGTTTCACCGGCCATTACCAGCGTGGCGGCGAGAGCCAAGGTCTTGTTCGTGACCTCCGAATTGGCCGGCCTCGTGAAAACCGGCGGGCTCGGCGATGTATCGGCGGCATTGCCCCGGGCCCTGCATCCCCTGCACGATGTGCGCGTGTTGATGCCGGGTTACCCGCAAGTGCTCAACAGCGGAAATCCGGTCCATGTGATCAGCGAGCTGGAGGGCCATGCGGCATTGCCGGCGTGCAAGATCGGGCGGATGGACATGACGGATGGCCTGGTCATTTACCTGGTGATCTGTCCCGAACTGTATGAGCGTGAAGGCACTCCTTACGGGGATAACAATGGCCGTGACTGGCCGGATAACCATATCCGGTTTGCCCGTCTCGGCCTGGCCGCGGCCGACTTCGCCGCAGGCGCGGTGAAGTGCCAGTGGCGTCCGGAGCTGGTGCACGCGCATGATTGGCCGGCCGGCCTCGCGCCGGCGTACATGCGCTGGCGTGGGCAGGCCACGCCGAGCGTTTTCACCATCCATAACCTTGCCTATCAAGGCATGGTCAGCAGCGGTTCCCGGCGCGAACTGGGCATCCCCGAGCACGCGCTGGCCTCGGACGGTATGGAGTTCTACGGCAAGCTCTCATTGCTCAAGGCCGGCATGGCCTATGCCAACCACATCACCACCGTCAGCGCGACCTACGCCCGGGAAATCACCACGCCAGCATTCGGTTGCGGCCTGGACGGCTTTCTGCAGAGCAAAGCCGAACAAGGGCTGCTCAGCGGCATTGCCAATGGTATCGACGCCAGTTGGGACGCCGAAACCGATGAGCACTTGATCTGCCGGTTTGCCGCTAACGATTGGCTCGGCAAGGCGGTGAACGCCCACTATGTCCGTCAGTTGTTCAATCTCAAGCCGTCGACGGGGCCTCTGTTCGCGGTGGTATCGCGTCTGGTCTTCCAGAAAGGCCTGGATCTGACCATTGGCGTTGCCGGGCACATCGTCAGGCAGGGCGGGCAGATCGCCATCATCGGCCGTGGCGAACCGCAGGAAGAGGAGGCCGCACGGGAGCTGGCCCAGCGCTTCCCGGGCCAGGTCGGTGTGCTTATCGGCTTCAACGAAACGGATGCCCGGCGCATGTTTGCCGGCAGTGACTTCCTGCTCATGCCGTCGCGCTATGAACCGTGCGGCCTGAGCCAGATGTATGCGCAGCGTTTCGGCTCATTACCGGTAGCCCGTAATACCGGTGGGCTGGCCGACACGATCGAAGATGGCGTGAGCGGTTTTCTGTTCGAGGAACCCACCGTGGAAAGCTACGCGGCAGCACTGACGCGGGCGATCAAGGTGTTCGCCAACCCTGAACTGCTCAATGCAATGCGTTGCCGCGCCATGCGCAAGCCGTTCGATTGGCACCAAGCCATAAAGCCTTACAGCGCCCTGTATCTGCGATTGCTGAAGGCCAATCGGGTATCCCTGGCGGCCCCCTCACTCAATGGAGAGATATCGTGACCCATTCACAGCCGCACATTCGTTGGTTCAAGGACTTGGGTATCAACGACGTCGCACAGGTCGGTGGCAAGAACGCCTCGCTGGGAGAGATGTACCAGAACCTGACAGGCCAGGGCATCCGCGTACCCAACGGGTTTGCCGTTACTTCAGACGCGTACCGTTATGTCCTTGAGCACAACAAGGCGTGGGCGCCGCTGCATGCCGCGCTCGACGGCCTCGACCCCAACGACATCAAGGACCTGCAAGCCCGCGGCAAACGGGCGCGGGCGATTGTGTATGGCTGTACGCTGCCGGAAGACCTGAAGAGCGCGATACTGCACAGTTACGCCCAGCTCAAGCGCGAATATGGCAACAGCCTTTCACTGGCCGTGCGCTCCTCGGCAACCGCCGAGGACTCGCCGCAGGCGTCATTTGCCGGGCAGAACGAGACCTATCTCAACATCGCCAATGAAGATGCGCTGCTCGATGCCTACAAGCGTTGCCTGGCCTCCAACTTCACCGATCGGTCGATCCATTACAAATACGACAACGGCTTTGATTGCTTCAAAGTCGATCTCGCCGTCGTCATCATGAAAATGGTGCGCAGTGATCTCGGGGCCAGTGGCGTGATGTTTTCCCTGGATACGGAAACCGGCTTCAAGGATGTCGTGTTCATCAACGCCGCGTGGGGGCTTGGGGAGAATGTGGTGCAGGGCGCGCTGGCCCCGGACAGTTTCTACGTACACAAACCCAGCTTCGTCGCCGGTTATCGTGGCGTGCTCAAGCGTAGCCTGGGCAGCAAAGAAAAGAAGATGGTGTTTACCGATACCCTCAATACCGGGAACATCGCGCAGGAGTACACCGCGAATATCGAAACACCCGACGAAGAACAAACGCGCTTTTGCCTCTCGGACGGGGACGTGATGGTCCTGGCTGACTATGCCATCAAGGTTGAAAACCACTATTCGAGCAAAGCCGGTTTCTACAAACCCATGGACATGGAATGGGCGAAAGACGGGATCGATGGCCACTTGTATATGGTCCAGGCGCGCCCCGAAACGGTGGCCTCGCAGAAAAAAGGCAGCGTGCTGCAGATCTATCACCTCAAGCAACGCTCGTCAGTGCTGCTCAAGGGGAAGGCGGTCGGCACCCGCATCGGTGCCGGGAAGGCCCGTATCGTCAACGATGTGAAACAGCTCAGCGAGTTTCAACCGGGTGAAGTGCTGGTCTCCGAAGCCACGACTCCGGATTGGGAACCGGTGATGAAAACCGCCGCCGCGATTGTGACGAACCGCGGCGGACGCACCTGCCACGCGGCCATCGTGGCGCGGGAGCTGGGTATTCCCGCGATCGTGGGCGCCACCAATGCGGCAGCGACAATCAAAACCGGCGCCTTGTTGACCGTCAGTTGCGCCGAAGGCGAAATCGGAACGGTCTACGACGGCATCCTGGATTTTGATGTGGAGGAAACGGACCTCAGCCAACTCGGGCATCCCGACACGCGCATCATGATGAACCTGGCCAACCCCGATCAGGCCTTCAGCCTGGCCTCGCTGCCGGTCGACGGTATCGGTCTGGCGCGCATGGAGTTCATCATCAATGAATGCATCAAGGTCCATCCGATGGCCCTTGTCCACCCGGAAAAGCTGGATGACGCCACCCGTGAAAAAATCGCCGTGCTGAGCGCCGCGCATGCGGACCCTACGGATTTTTTCATCAAGACCTTGGCCGAAGGCGTCGCCACCATTGCCGCAGCGGTGTACCCAAAACCGTGCGTGGTACGCATGAGCGACTTCAAGAGCAATGAGTACGCGACCCTGCTGGGTGGGCAGTATTTCGAGCCGGTAGAACACAACCCGATGATCGGTTTTCGCGGCGCGTCCCGATACAGCCATCCGGCTTATGCCGAAGGGTTTGCGCTGGAGTGCGCGGCGATGAAATGGGCGCGCGAACACATTGGCCTCACCAACATCAAGTTGATGATCCCGTTTTGCCGCACCGTGGCGGAGGGCGAAAGGGTATTGGCGACCATGGCCAGCCATGGCCTGCAGCGCGGAGAAAACGGGCTGGAGGTCTACATCATGTGCGAAATACCCAACAACGTGATCCAGATCGACGCGTTCGCCAAACTGTTCGACGGCTTCTCGATCGGTTCCAACGACCTGACCCAGTTGACGCTCGGCGTGGACCGCGACTCGGAAATCGTCGCCTTCGATTTCGATGAGCGCGACCCGGGCGTCAAGCAGATGATTCGCCTGGCGGTAGAAGGCGCCAAGCGTAACGGCCGACACTCGGGAATCTGCGGGCAGGCGCCGTCGGATTATCCCGAGATGGCGGAGTTTTTGGTGTCGATTGGCATCGATTCAATGAGCCTCAGCCCGGACGCGGTGCTGGCGACGATTCGGCATGTGCTGGCGGTGCAGGCGCAGCGGTTACCGAGCGATGAGGCCGACCGGGGCAACATCGGCACGTGAGGCCTTTCACGCAAGGCCTTCGTCTCGCAATGCTTTGCGCACCGCAGGACGTGCCTTGACCCGGTCATACCAGGCCCGGAGGTTATGCAAGTGCTCGAAGTGGATGTCGGCCTTGTAATAGCTGGTCAGCCAAGAGGCCTGGCCCCAGCCGGTCAATGCGAACAGATAGGCATCCGCCACCGTGAAGGCATCGCCCATGAGGTATGGACGGGTACTCAATTGTTCGTCGATCCAGGCGAAGCGCTTTTCCAGCTTTGGCTTGGCAGTCTCGACGTATTGACCTGCGAGTGTGGCGTACAACAGCGGAATGTAGCCCTTGTGAATCTCAGACGACAGGAAGCTCAGCCATTCCTGAAGTCGGTATCGATCGAGGGTGCCATGAGCGGGAACCAGCCCAAGCGCCGGCTTCAGGTCGCCCAAATACTGCACGATTGCCGGGCCTTCACGCAGGAGCGTGCCATCGTCCAGCTCGATGGCGGGTACGTAGCCCAGACGGTTGACCTCGAAGTAGTCGGCGCCCGAGTCGGTAAGGTGCGTCTTGTGATCGACCTTGATCAGCGTGGCATCGAGACCCAATTCATTCAGAACGATGTGGGGCGAAAGCGAGCAAGACGCGGGGATGTAGTACAACTTCATTGGCAAACTCCAGGACAGGGGGGAGCGCTGTCAATCCAATGGAGAGCGCGCTTCAGCTGATTCTAGATGCCCGGTATAAAATAGGAAGAACGCACTATTTTGTAGTATAGGTACAAAAAATATACCTACACCCGGCCAGGACTCTGACTATGAAAGACAACATCTCTGGCTGCTCGGTCGAAGAAGCGATGCGTTTGTTGGGTGGCCGCTGGCGCCTGCTTCTTGCGTCCTACCTGCTCGATGGGCCGAAGCGTTTTAATGCGCTGAGGCGCGACATTCCGGCTATTTCACAACGCATGCTGACCCTCGACTTGCGCGCCCTTGAGCAAGCCGGGCTGGTCAAACGGACGGTATTCCCCACCGTACCCGTGACGGTTGAGTACGAACTCACCGTGGACGGGCGACGGTTGGAACCGGTCGTTGCGGTAATGAAAGAGTTTGGGCTGTGGGTCAAGAGTCGCCCATGTGAGGAGATTGTGAGCATGTCTTCGGTCTTGACTGACAGTGCGCGTGGTTGAGGCAATGGCTGCCCTTAGAGCGACGCCCTGGCAACCAACGGGCAATCGACTGACTGGGCTCCCGATACCTCGACGGCGTCGATCAGGTGTCGGGCGGCCCTGCGACCGATCTCGTAGTACGGCAGTTGTACCGTTGTCAGCGGTGGGATGAACAGTTCGGCGATACCGATCATATTGTCGTAGCCGAGCACGGCGACATCATCGGGGATTTTCAGCCCGCGACCCAACAACACCTGGTAGGCACAAAAAGCAATCCGGTCGTTGCCACAGATCAGAATGTCGAATTGGGGGCGACCCTCGATGATGTGCCGGTCGAGGATGGTCGCGGTTTCACCATAGGCGTCATGATCGGAAAGGTCATATTGCAGGAGTGCCTCAGGCAACAGCCCGAATGCCTGACAGGCACGCTGCAGGCCTTTTTGCCGCAGCCCCCACGCCAGGCTCTGTTTTGGGAGATTGATCAACAGAGGGCGCCGATAGCCTTGGCTCAAGGCGTGATGTACGGCTCGATACTGCCCCATTTCATCGTCGGGCACATAACTGACCAGGCGGCTGTCATCCGCCAGGCAATTGGCAAGCACCAGGCGGGTGCTCTTCAATCGCTCGGGAATGCACACCTGGCGCAGCCCCATGGCGCTGAAGATCAACCCGTCGGGACGGTGCGATAACATCAGGTCGATGTTCTGGTCGGTGGGCGGGTTGCTTAACAGGTTGAGGATAAATACATTCCAGCCGGCTTGCTGCGCGGTCTGTTCGATGGACAGCAGCAGTTCGACGGCGAACGGGGTTGTCGCGGTGTCCAGCGCGAATACGCCGATGGTTCGAGTCTGGAGGTTGTCGCCGCGAATTCTGCGCGCCGACAGGCTGGGCACGAATTGCAATTCGTCGATGGCGCGGCGCACCCGTTGATAGGTTTCGGGGCTCAATTTTTCCGGGTTGTTGAGCGCTCGGGAAACCGTCATCAGGGACACGCCGGCTAGCTGTGCAACGTCTTTCACTGAAGTCATGCGAAGCGAGACCGGTCAGGTTGAGGCCGAATCATGACACATGGCCTGCGCTTCTCGCGACTCGAATGACACGGTTCATAACCATCCCGAGGCGAGTGGCCATGCCTTGGGAATGGCGACACGCCCACCACTCCCGCTTGCAAGGAGCTTCACCCCCAGACTGCCGGGCTGCGGGTAGAGGCGACTGCTCAGGCTGAAGCTGCCGTTTTCGTCGAACACTTCAATGGACGAGCGATCGAGGAACACCCGCAGTGCCAGTTGCCCTTGTGTCGGGTCTATCGCCACGCTGCGCTGGCCGCTGACTTGCGCACCCGAGCGGCTGCGGTCAAGAACCAGGCGCTGCAACGCCGCATCGTAGTAGAGCAGGGTTTGTTCCTGGCCATCGTCGCTGCAACGCAAGGCGACTCCCAAGTGGCCGTCGGTGCAGCCGAGTAAATCCAGATGCACATGGATTTCCAGCATATCGCCACTCACTTGCGGCACCCAGCGGCTTCCCGACGCCTCCCACCACGCGGTAGCCGGCAGCAGCGTCCCGCGCAGTGCGGTGAGTTCCCGTGCCGGAAACATGCGCAGACGATCGGCACACAGTTCAAGTTCGCGTGGCAATCCGAGCATGCCGCTCCAGTGATGGGCCTGGCTTGGCATCGGGCTTTCCCACATGTCGAGCCAGGCCCAGACAAGACGCCGACCATCGGCGGCCACGAGGGTCTGCGCGGCGTAGAAATCGTGGCCGTTATCCAGCTCGATAAACGGCCCGCCGGTGAAGTGCCACGCGCTGTCGAGCCGGCCCACTCGATAACCCGTCTGGTATTTGTTCAGCCGTTCGTACCCTTGGGCAAGCATGCCTTGCGGGGAATACAGCAGCACGTCGCGTCCGTTCAGTCGAAACAGGTCCGGACACTCCCACATATAACCATCGCCGTCGCTGCCCGCGGCAATATAGTCAAGGAACTCCCAGGTGTGCAGATCGGTGGAGCGGTACAACGGAAGCAGCGGCCTGTCGCCCAGGCGTGCGCCGGCAATGAGGTACCAAGCGTCATCCTCCTTCCATACCTTGGGGTCGCGAAAATGCATGATGTTGTCTTGCGGCGCGGTCTCGATGACTGCGCCATGCTTGACGAAGCGGATGCCGTCGACACTGGTGGCCAGGCACTGGACTTGACGGATCGAGCGTTCGTCGCCCACTTCCCCAAGCCAAGTGTGCCCGGTATAGATCAGTGCCAAGGTATCCCCACACACCACTGCGCTACCGGAAAAACAACCGTCACGGTCGCACTCATCACCGGGCGCCAGCGCAATGGGCAGGTGCTGCCAATGAACCAGGTCGGCACTCTTGGCGTGCCCCCAATACATCGGGCCCCATTTCGCTTCAAATGGGTAATGTTGATAGAACACGTGATATTCGCCACGAAAGTACACGACCCCGTTCGGGTCGTTCATCCAGCCGGCCGGTGGCGCAATATGATAGCCGGGGCGATAGTCGTCGACGACGCGAGACGCACCGTCATGCAGTGCGCGCTGCGCAAGGTCAAGGGCTGAAGGCATTGGCTGGCTCAGGGTATTCAAGGACAAAGTCATAGGGCGCGTGCTCGGAATGAATGCAGAGCGACGTCATCGGGCAGGTGTTCGGCGGCGGCCGGATGGCGTTTCAAGGCGGTGCCGTCGGCGTCGAACAGGTGCAGGTTGTCAGTGTCCAGCTGCAGCTCGACCCGATCGCCCACCTGCCATCCGGCGTTGACCTCGCAACGGCAGATCAGGGGTTCGTCCTGACCCGATTCGAGGTGTACATAGGTTTCGCTGCCCAGGTATTCGACCCCGGTCACGACGACACCGTTGGCGCCCTCAGCCGCTTTGAGCGACAGGTGCTCCGGGCGAATCCCCAGGCTCAGCTGCGCGTCTGCCGGCAGGTTCGAGCTGTCGAAGGGCAGGGCAGTCATGCCCGCTACAGGGGTGTCGATCAGGCTGGTTTTGCCTGGGGCATGCAGGCGCGCCGGCATAAAGTTCATTCTGGGCGAGCCGAGAAAACCGGCGACAAAGCGGCTGGCCGGGCGTTCATAGAGTTCGCGCGGTGAGCCGACCTGTTCCACGCGGCCGCCGTTGAGCACGACAATTTTGTCGGCCAGGGTCATCGCTTCTACTTGGTCGTGGGTGACGTAGATCATGGTCGAGCCCAGTCGAGCATGCAGACGGGCGATTTCGTTGCGCATCTGCACCCGCAGGGATGCGTCCAGATTGGAAAGCGGCTCATCGAACAACAGAATGTCCGGCTCCCGCGCCATGGCTCTGCCCATGGCCACACGCTGACGCTGGCCTCCGGACAGTTCCTTTGGCTTGCGTTGCAGCAGTTTGTCCAGTTGCAGGATCTGCGCAGTTTTCAGCACGCGCTCGCGCAAGCTGCTCTTTTCCGTCTTGGCCAGTTTGAGACCGAAGCTGATGTTGTCGTAGACACTCATGTGCGGGTACAGCGCATACGACTGAAACACCATGCCGACGCCGCGCTCACGCGGTTCCAGGTCGTTGACCCGTCGTCCGTCGATCAGCAGGTCGCCGCCGCAGATCGAATCCAGCCCGGCGATCAGTCGCAGCAGGGTCGATTTTCCGCAGCCCGAAGGGCCAACGAACACCACGAACTCGCCCGCGGCAATCTCCAGGCTGACGTCGCGAAGAATCCGTGCGCCGCCCAATTGTTTGTTCACGTTGTCCAGTTTCAATTTGATCACGATGCTGTTCCTTGTATTTGTTGGGCATCAACCCTTTAACGCGCCGGCAGTGAGGCCGGATACGATTCGGCGCTGGAAGATCAGCACCAGAATCACCAATGGGACCGTGACCAGCACCGAAGCGGCCATCAACAGTCCCCACGGCAGCTCATGGGGGCTCCCGCCGGAAATCAAGGCAATGGCGACCGGTACCGTGCGTTGCGTGTCGGTGAGGGTGAAGGTCAGGGCGAACAGGAACTCGTTCCACGCTGCGATAAAGGCCAATAAGCCAGTGGTGACCAGGGCGGGCCAGAGCAGCGGCAACAACACCCGCGTCAGCGTGACCCACGGCGAAGCGCCATCCATGATTGCCGCCTCTTCCAGCTCATGGGGCAGTTGGCCCATGAATGTGGTCAGCACCCAGACGGTGAAGGGCAGGGTGAAAATCGTGTAGCTCAGGATCAACGCCCAGGACGTGTTGTACAGGCCCAGGGCGCGGATCACTTCGAACAGCCCCGACAGTACCGCGACCTGGGGAAACATCGAGACGCCAAGCACCATCATCAATACTGTGCCGCGCCCCCGGAACTTCACCCTGCCCAAGGCATAGGCGGCGGTCAGGCTGAGGAACAACGCCAGCGTCACGACGCACAGCGCAACCACCAGCGAGTTGCCGATAGCTTTCAGGAACGAGGGTTGATGGAGTACCGCCGCATAATTGGAGAAGTCGGGACGGTCGATCCAGTAGCTCACCTCGAACAAGGTGCTGGATGGCTTCAGCGACGTCACGATGGCGTAGTAGAAAGGGAAGACCGCATACAGCAGCAAAATTCCGATCAGGCACCAGAACCCGAGGCGCAACAGCGCTTTTTTGAGTAGACGCGGGCTCATGAGCGCACCTCCAGTTGACGGCGTCCGAGGTAGAGATACAGCAACGCAATCACCGCGACGACCAGGAACAGCAACGTCGACGCCGCGCTGCCATAGCCCACGTCCTGGAACTCCACCAGGTGCTGGCGCGCATAGACCGACATGCTCATGGTGCTCGACGAGTTCGAGGTCAGCACATAGATAACGTCGAATACCCGCAGCGAATCGAGGATGCGAAAGATCGCCGCCACCAGCAATGCAGGCATCAACAGTGGAAGCGTGACACGCCAGAACACGTGCAGCGGATGAATGCCATCGACCCTGGCGGCTTCGTAGCAATCGCTTGGCAACATCTGCAAGGCCGCCAGCATCAGCAGTGTGACAAAGGGCACGGTCTTCCAGACGTCGACGATGATGACGGCCCACATCGACAGACTTGCATCAGCCGTCCAGGCCAACGGCATGTCAATCAGGCCGAGGCTCAGCATCAGGTGATTGATGATGCCGAACTGGTCGTTGAGCATCCACGACCAGATTTTCGCCGAGACAATCGTAGGAATCGCCCAGGGAATCAGTATCAACGCACGCACCAGGGACCGGCCGGTGAACTTGATGTTCAGCAGCAATGCCACCAGCAGCCCGAGGACGATCTCCAGGCCCACCGACACCACGGTGAAATGCAGCGTGTTGCGCACCGCGTTCCACCATTGTGGATCGACCAGGATGCCCGACCAGCCGGAGCCGTTGTAGAACAGGTAATTGCTAAAGCCGACGAAGGTTGCGCCACGCGTGTCCGCCAGGTTGGCGTCGGTCAGGCTGAACCAGAATGTGCGCAATAGCGGCCAGGCCGCTACCAGGGCCAGGCACAGCAACATCGGTGTCAGAAACAGCCAGGCGGCGCGCAGGCGGCGGCGCTGTATGGGCGTCTCCCTGGCGAGCAGGGGCTCGTCACAGCAGGCGTGGGGAGTAGAGACAGACATGGTGATTTCCTTCCTTGTGGCTTACCAGTTCCGGCGTTTGATGCGCGTGAGTTCGCTTTCCAGCTCGGCAAGCGCCTGATCGACGGGCAACTCACCCGCCAACACGCCATGCACCCGATCGAAGAACGCATTGGAAACCCGTGGATAGCGCTCGGCAGTGACTGAGGCGGGGCGCATGACCCCGTCGTTGAGGATGCTGTGGAGCTGACGGTAGTAAGGCATTGCTGCGAGCAGTTCGGGGTCTTGATACAGCGCCTCGATCACCGGGTTATAGGCGCCTATCAGCGCACGCCGTTTTTGCTCTTGAGCGCTGGTCAGATAACTCACCAGCTCTGCGGCAAGCTTCGGATGGGCGCTGTAACGCGAAACCGCCAGACCCCACCCACCAAGGGTGGACGCGTGGCTGCCGGCGTTGCCGCCGCGGGGCAGGGGAGCGACGCCCACCTTGTCTTTGACGGCACTGTCCGGGCTTTGCACCAGGGCCCAGACATAAGGCCAGTTACGCATGAACAGCGCATTGCCCGACTGGAAGACACCACGTCCTTCTTCCTCGGTGTAATTGAGTACGCCACGCGGGGAGATGTCGCCGACCCAGCTTTTCGCCAGGGTCAAAGCCGCTCTCGAAGCCGGGCTGTTGACCACGATGTCGCCTTGCGGGGTGACCAGTCCGCCTTCCGGTTGGCTGCTGATCCACTCCAGTGCATTGCACGTCAGACCTTCGTAGGCGCGCCCCTGAAATATGTAGCCCCACACATTGGGGTTACCGGCGTTGCGTTCGGCCTGTTGAACTTCCTTGGCGGTAGCGGTCATTTCCTCCCACGTCTGGGGCACCGGCTTGTTGTACTTCTCGAGCCAGTCCTTGCGGTAATACAGCAGGCCCGAATCGGTGAACCACGGCATCGTCACCAGCCGTCCGTTCACCGTGGCGTTATCGATCTGGGCCTGGAAGTAGCCTTGGGTCGCGTCCGCCGCAAGCACCTCGCGCAGATCCATCAGGTGTTTGGCCAGCATTCCCGGCCACACCATGTCGATTTGAATGATGTCGATGTCGCTGGACTGCGCACTGAGGATCTGTTGGTAGAACGACAGCCTCTCGGTTGCCGAGTTAGGCGTGGAAACCACCTCGACGTTGTTGCCGGTCTGTTTCGACCATGCCTCGACAGCCTCCTTGCACAGTTGTAACTCGGCACCCACTGCACCGCACGAGATCGTCAGATCGGCTGCGTTCGAGACGCCAGGAAGCCCGGCACAGAGGGTAAGCAGCGCTGCGGGAAGGAGCGATTTCAGTTGTTTCATAAAGCCCTCTTTATTTTTGTTTTTAGAGAAGTTAACGTTAACACGCTCAATGTATCAGCGTATTTTCGATGAGGCATCCTTTTTTTTGCCGACTCTGGCAATTCACACCTCACGGAAAAACACGTCTGTCGCTGGGACAAAACAATAAAAACAAAACAGGGAAATCCACATGCAGAAAGCATCACAATGGCTGCTCGCAGGCGTGCTCAGCACCTCGGCGGCGACGTCCCAGGCCGCGACTCTGGAAGAACGCATGGCCGCGTTCGAAGCCCGTGCCAGCGCCGCCGAGAAACGTGCCGCCGCAGCCGAGCAGCAAACCCAGGCACTCGCCAGAGAATTGCAACAGATCAAACTCGCCACGCCGCCCTTGCAGCCCGCTGCCGCCACTGCGCAAGCAACGGCGGCACCGACGCTGGATACCCGGCTGGCAAAGCTCGAAGCCCGCCAAGAAAGCCTGGAAAAACCGGGCGGTACCGGACACCTCACAGACGGCTTCAGCTTCAAAGGCTATGCCCGCTCGGGATTGCTGATTGACCAGGGACTCGGCGGTGGCCGCGGCGGGCCGTATACGACACCGGCCGGCTCGGTCGGTGGCGCGGTTGGGCGCCTCGGTAACGAAGACGACACCTACATGCGTATAGACCTGTCGAAAGAGATCTATGCGCAGAACGGTACCCGCGCGAAATTCACGGTCTCCATCGCCGACGGCGTGGAAAGTTCCAATGACTGGACCGCCGAAGAAAGCAAGTTGAACGTGCGCCAGGTCTTCACGGAACTCGACCATCTCGCCGCGTTCAAGGGCAACTCAGTGTTCGAGAACGCGACCTTGTGGGCCGGTAAGCGATTTGATCGCGATAACTTCGATATCCACTGGATGGATTCGGACGTTGTCTATCTGGCCGGCACCGGGGGTGGCATTTACGATGTGCAGATGAACAAGAATTGGCGCTCGAATTACTCGTTGATCGGGCGTACCTACGGCGATTTCAGTCGAGACGGGGTTAATGCCGATGTGGAAAGCTACATCCTGACCTCCAACCAGTTCTTCGATAATGGTCAGTGGCAGTGGATGTTCAATGGCATTGGCGCCAAGAAAAACGATTTCGCCACCCGCACCAACGAAGCGGGGTTCAGGCCTGCGAATTCCGGTGTACACACCATGCTGGCCAACCACCAGAAAAACTTTTTCGGCAGGGAAGGCTTCTTCAAAACCGCGCTGCTCTATGGGCAAGGCCTGGGCGCGGAGGTCAAGAACGTCGGCTCGGACGGTGAGTTGATTGACGACGCCCGCGCTCTGCGTCTGGCACTGTATGGCGAGACGCCCATCGCGCCTGGTTGGCGCATCGGCCCGAGCTTGTTGGCCGAGCAGAGCAAGGATAGATACGTCAAGGGTGACGACTACCGCTGGATGACCCTCAACATGCGTTTGGCCAATGAAATCAACAGCAATTTTGAGATGGCCTACGAATTGAGCTGGCAAACCATGAACCTCGACCCGAAGGGCTATCTACAACGTAATGCAGTCGACGGTAACTTCTGGAAGTTCACTGTCGCGCCAACATTCAAGCTTGACGTTGGCGACCTTCTCACGCGGCCCGAGTTGCGAGTGTTCGCAAGCGTGATGAACTGGTCTTCCGATCTGGACAACTATGCGACCTCTGACGCCTTCGGCAAGACCGACTTCAAGGCCGGCGGTGTATGGCAATACGGGATACAGATGGAAACCTGGTTTTAATGCCTGGACGCGCCGGCCTACGCGTCTTCAGCGCGTCGGTCGGGTTGCGTCGCGCCCCTCTGTCGTCGGCCTCGGCGAAGCCCGGTTCATCGCACCGGATTGTTCAAGCTATTCACCATTTCCTTCAAGAGTAGAACGCGCCTCGGTTGTTATCGTTTATCCGTGCCTTAAGCATTGCCTGGCAGCAAGTAAGTAAAGGCAAATATAAACATAACAATATGAGGCTTCAAAATGAGTGCTCAATCTAAACTCGCCGCTGTGTCTGCCGAAAACGGCAAAGTCACGTACTTGGACGCAATGGTGATTGGTGCGGGGGTAGCTGGCCTCTACCAGTTGTATCGACTTCGTGAGATGGGCCTGACGGTCCGTGCCTACGATACGGCTTCCGGAGTGGGCGGCACATGGTATTGGAATCGTTACCCTGGTGCGCGGTTTGACTCTCAGGCAGAAATTTATCAGTACTGGTTCTCTGAAGAACTCTATAAGTCCTGGCAACCCACCGAGCGTTTCCCGGCTCAGCCCGAAACAGAGCAGTGGCTGAACTTCGTCGCCAATCGGCTCGACCTCAAGAAAGATATCCAGTTCAACACCCGCATCGCTGCCGCGCACTTCTGCGAAGAGAGCGGGCACTGGAGGGTGACAACCGAGGCCGGCGAAACGATCAATACGCAATATCTGATCTCTTGCTGCGGGATGCTGTCCGCTCCGCTGTCCGATCGGTTCCCCGGCCAAACCGACTTCAACGGTCAGATCTATCACACCGGCCTGTGGCCAAAAGACCCCGTGGACTTCAACGGCAAGCGCGTGGCCGTGGTAGGCACTGGCGCCACCGGTATTCAGGTGATCCAGACCATCGCTCCGGCGGTGGGATCGATGAAGGTCTTCGTGCGTACCCCGCAGTATGTGATTCCGATGAGGAACCCTAAGTACAGCAAAGAAGACTGGGAAAAGTGGGGCACCCAATTCCACCAGCTCAAGAAGCGCGTGCGAGAGACCTTTGCCGGTTTCGACTATGACTTCGACGCCGGCCCCTGGGCCGAGAAAACCCCCGACGAGCGACAAGCCGTGCTTGAACAACTCTGGGAGGATGGCTCTTTGGCCATGTGGCTGGCGTCGTTTCCCGAGATGTTCTTTGACGAACAGGTCAATGAAGTCGTGTCGGAGTTCGTGCGTATCAAGATGCGTGAGCGCCTGCAGTCGAGGCCTGATCTCTGCAACCTGCTGATCCCGACCGACTATGGCTTCGGCACCCATCGCGTACCGTTGGAAAGCAAGTACCTTGAAGTCTATCTGCAACCCAACGTCGAGGCGGTCGACTGCAAGCAGTCGCCGATCGAGCGCATTGTGCCTGAGGGGATCCAGACCGCGGATGGAAAGATTCACGAGGTAGACATCATCGTGCTGGCCGTGGGTTTCGATGCAGGTTCCGGCGCACTCAGCCGGATCGACATTCGAGGGCGCGATAACCGGTCGTTGAGGGAGCAGTGGAAACAAGAAATCCGTACATCGATGGGGCTGCAGATCCATGGCTACCCCAACCTGTTCACCACCGGTGCGCCGTTGGCACCGTCGGCTGCACTTTGCAACATGACCACTTGCCTGCAGCAGCAGGTGGACTGGATCACCGGATGCATTGAGTTTGCCATCCAGCACGGCAAACACGTCGTGGAAGCTTCCAAAGAGTTCGAGGACGACTGGGTACAGCATCACGACGAGACGGCGGCGAAGACCCTGGTCGTCAAAACCGACTCTTGGTACATGGGCTCCAACGTCGATGGAAAACCGCGCCGACTTGTATCGTATATCGGCGGCGTCGGTAACTATCATCGCCGCTGCGACGAAATAGCCGCACAGGGTTACCCAGGCTTTGAAATGGCTTGAGGTCGAACGACTGCTCATTGATTGCAGCTGTCACTCCGACTCTCTATTGCGCCGTGACAGCTCGATATTCGAGGTAACCTGAAATGAACAACTATTACTCCCAGGAACATCACGGTCCTTTTGAACTGATCAACATCGGAGCGCTTCAGCTTGAAGAAGGCTCGTGCATTCCTGAATGTCAGCTGGCCGTAGCCGTACATGGCACCCTGAACGCCGACAAGACTAACGCCATACTGGTTCCCACTTGGTATTCCGGCACAAGCAAGGCGATGGAGCAGATCTACATCGGCGAAGGGCGGGCGCTGGACCCTGCGAAATACTGCATCATCGTCGTCAACCAGATCGGTAACGGTCTTTCCAGCTCTGCGAGTAACACCGGCGGTTCATTGGCTGGCCCTGGGTTCCCGAATGTCAGAATTGGCGATGACGTCAGTGCCCAGCACACATTGCTCACCGAATACTTTGGCATCGAGAGCCTGGCGTTAGTGGTCGGGGGATCGATGGGCGCGCAGCAAACCTACGAGTGGGCCGTGCGCTATCCAGACTTTGTCAAACGCGCCGCAGCCATAGCGGGCACCGCGCGCAATAGCGAACATGACTTCCTGTTCAGCGAAATACTGATTGATGCGATAACCACCGATCCGGCCTTCCGGGCCGGCTTATACGGCTCATCGGCGGCAGTGGCGGCTGGGCTCAAGCGCCACGCGAAAGTTTGGACATTGATGGGCTGGAGTACCGCGTTCTTCCGCGCCGAGCGGCATAAGGCGCTGGGTTTCGAGTCGATGCAGGTATTCGTCGACAGCTTTATGACGAACTACTTTGCGGCAATGGACCCTAACAACCTCCTGACCATGGCCTGGAAATGGCAGCGGGGCGATGTCAGTCGAAACACGGGCGGTGATCTTGCGACGGCCCTGGGGCGAATCCGCGCGAAAACCTATGTCATGCCCATCTCACATGACCAGTTCTTTACCGTGGACGATTGTCTGTCGGAGCAGAAAATGATCCCGAACAGCGAGTTCAGGCCATTGCAATCAATCGACGGTCACCTCGGACTTTTTGGCACCGACACGCAAATGCTCAATCAACTGGACGCCCATCTGGCAGAGCTGCTTTCGTCCCCGACACATTGAAAAAAGCTTCAAAAAAAATAGCACAGGGCACCTGTGCTAGACCCAGAACAATTTTAAAAAAAACAGGGTTGAAGATGAACATAATAACAACAGCACATGCTTTGCGCGCGGCCAATACGCTCAAGTCGAGTTCTGCTGCTAGCGTCGGCTGCCTGAGGAAAAACAATACCCACTGCCGAATTATGCATGCGTTTCAGTTGGCGACTTTAATGCTTGGCCTACAACTTTCGATTGTGTGCCACGCACTGGATGTCGATCCTGGCGACTATACGCCAATGCCAGACGGCACACAGCTCGGGCTGCTGTATTTACAGCACGCAGAACGCCATGATTATTACGTGCGCGGCAATCAGTTAAGCGACAAATATAACCTGTACTCGGATGTCAGTATTCTGAGGGGGGTCAGCTATCAAGCGTTTGCAGGCGTCCTGACGAATATCCAACTGCTATTGCCTTTTGGCCACCTGTCGGCCGGTGGTGATATTAAAGGCATGGGCAGCGAAAGCGGAATGGGCGATCCGATTCTGGCCAATGCGGTCTGGATCCATCAGGACCCTTCAACAAACCGCGCATTGGCCTTCACTCAATATCTTTTTTTGCCAGTAGGCGACTACAACAAGAATAAAGAGTTGAATATTGGGGAAAACCGATGGAAGTATGTCTTGCAGGGCGGATACATGCACGGCATCGGTAGCCGCGTCATTCTGGATTTCGTCGCTGACGTGACTTTTTTCGGCGACAACGATCGTTATTCCTCCCGCGACCTGACGCTGAAGCAGGACCCGCAGTATCAGATGCAAGGATTCATCAGGTACATGTTCAGTGAGCGCGCGGCTATGCATGTCGGTTATTCCCGGCTATGGGGCGGGCAGAGGAAAGTTGACGGAACTGAACTGGAAGATGAAAGCCGTCAAGCAAAAATAATGCTGGGCGGGTCTTATTTTGTGACGCCGAAAACTCAGTTGCTTGCGACATTGGGGCGAGACCTTTCAGTTGAAAATGGCTTCAAGGAAGAGTCTCGCGTCAATCTTCGATTACTTTACGTATTCTAAGTCACTGAGCAACGCCGGCTACGCCAGGAAAATCAGTGAAGACATCACCAGGGCAGTGGCCTGGCAGGCGTCGCTCCGTTGCGAGAATCACTTCTCGCAGCCCCTTTACGGCCGCCCGGCGGTGGCCGTTTTTTTTGCGGGGCGGGAAACGTTCGCAACCCTCAACCCATGCAAATCATCTCGGTCACGCTTTATACCCATTTAATCCCTGTGTTCGGTTTTTTATAATCACTTAAGTCGCATAACGTTGGATATTTTTTTCGACACTGCTCATCCCGTGCTAGTATTCTGGTGAGCTGTAAATACTAATAAAAACAATACTCCACGGCCATCTCTCGAGTGCTTTCAACTTTGCGTAGGAGCGCAATAAGAGCCAGGGTGACGGCCCTCAAGTGAGACTTCAAGTATGCCGACCGTCATTACTCCAAAGGAACTTCTCAAGTGGGTGCCAGGCGTAGTTCTCAGCTCAAGCGAAGAACTCGGATGGAAAGATATGCAGCAACGCTCATATCGATATAAAGGTCAGGACGTCCTCATTCCACCCCTTGATCATTTCATGATCGTTTATTACTTTGGCGGCCGTACACCGATGGATCGCTGTGTGGATGAGGGCTGGACACGTACCGCTTGCGCGCCGGGCGATATTTCGCTGCTTACGATGTCACAGGACTCCCATTGGAACTGGACGCAAGACATTGATGTTTCTCATCTCTATCTTTCCAATGCGCTGATGTCTCGTGTGGCCATGGATGTTATGGAGCGTCCGATTGAAGAGGTGCGCCTGCATGATCTGCTCCGTACCCAAGACACGATCCTCACGGCTATTGTCGGCGCAATTACCAATGAAGTAAGAAGTCGTGGGATTGGTGGCGCATTGTATGTGGAAGCCTTGAGCATGCAGTTGGCCATTCACCTTCTACGGCATTACGCGAGTGTCACCTTTAAAGAGTCCAGTGCGCCTGGTCGGCTGTCGCAACAGCAAAAAAAATACTTGCTCGAGTTCATCGATGCTCATCTGGAAGAGTCCATACGCCTGGACGAAATGGCCGATGCCGTAGGGTTGGGCGTCTGGACGTTTTCCAGGAAATTCAGTGAATCGTTTGACTGTTCGCCACACACCTTTGTTACCGAGCAGCGCATCGAGCGGGCCAAGCGAATGCTGTACAGCGGCACACTGTCGATTAAGGAAATTGCCTATCATTGTGGGTTTTCAGATCAGGCGCATTTGACCCGCGTCCTGCGCAGCAAACTTGGCGTAACGCCTACACAACTAAGGAAAACAAACAACCTGGAATAGTGTTCTTACAACGATCGGAAAGTAATTTTCTGCTTCGCCGAACAACCATCGGCGAAGTCAAGCCATTGCCGGCCAACGGCTACCGGAAAGAAACATGGACCTTTTAGATATTCTATCCTCGGCCGTCGTAACCGTATTGGTGGTGGTACTGATCGCACTTAGACGCACGGACAGGAAAATCCCGATCGAAGACATCCCTCAGGAGCGTGCCAAGTGGGAAGAGAAGGTTCGCGGTAAGTCCCGGTCAGCCCTCACACGGCGCCCAATCGCACCCTCTATTCCAGAACCGTATGTGCCTCGCGAATCTGCAGCCGTCGCCGAGGCCCTATCGGAGCCAGGCGATAAAACATAACGCCGGTATCCTGCGACGGCGAGCAGCGCGTTAACCCGCTGAAATGGTCAGAACGTCTGGCCCATGGAAAACTGGAACACCTGTTTATCCGCGTTCTCCGGCGTGCGAATCGGATAAGCCAGGTTGACACTCAACGGCCCCAGCGGGCTGTACCAGGTCACGCCAACCCCCACCGAACTGGCCATCTGGCTCAGGTCCACACCACCGCAGCCTTGGGTGGTGCTGAGGTAACACTTGTCCGAATACACCGTGCCCACATCCCAGAACAAGGAGGTCCGCACGGATTTGTTGTCTTTGATGAACGGCACAGGGAACAAGTACTCCGTGCCCCCGGTAATCAGAATATTACCGCCCAGCGCCTCCGTAGTCCGGTCCGAGTAGTACGCTTGACCTGCGCTGGCATAGGTCCCGGTCGCCGGGGTATTGCGCGGGCCGAGCGTGCCGCTTTCAAAACCACGCACCGTGCCTTCGCCGCCGGCCGTATAGCTCTCATAGAACGGCAACCCGTCCGTGGAGCCATAACCGTTGCCGTAACCGAGCTTGGTATGGAAGCGCAGGGCGGTGGTATTGCTGACCGGCAGGAAGGTTTGCCCCGTATAGTCGATTTTGTAGAAACTCAGGTCACTGCCGGGCACCGTCACCGTCAGGTTGAGGTTCTGCGCGTGCCCGCGCGTGGCCAGTACGCCTTTGTTCAAGGTCGACTCCGACCAGCCTGCGCTGGCCTTGAAGTTGGTGAATTCCTTGCCTTCGCGCTCGATGAAATCGTAGATCTCGTCGGCGCTGTAGGTGCCCGGCTCGATGCTGTCGTGTTGTGCGGTCAGGCCGAACGTCAGGCGTGAAGTCTCGTTGATCGGGTAACCGAGGCTGGCACCCAGGCCAAAACTATTGATGGCGTAATAGGACACCCCGTCATCGTAGTATTTGTTGTAGTCGGTTTTGCTGTAGAACGCGTTGTAGCCCAAGCTAACCCCATCGGTGGTGAAGTAGGGGTCGGTGAAACCGATGTTGTACTTGCTCTGGTAGGACGAACGGGTCAGCCCCAGGCTGGCGTAATTGCCCGTGCCAAGAAAGTTGTTCTGGGTAATCGACCCGCCAAGGATCAGGCCCGAACTCTGGGCGAAGCCGACGCTGGCCGTGATCGAGCCGGAGGCTTGTTCTTCCACGGCGTAGTTCACATCCAGCTGGTCATCCAGCCCGGCCACGGCCGGCGTCTCGACGTTCACTTCCTTGAAGAACCCCAGGCGTTCCAGGCGCACCTTGGATTGGTCGATCAGGTAGGTCGACGCCCAGCCGCCTTCCATCTGCCGCATTTCGCGACGCAACACTTTGTCGTCGGTCTTGGTATTGCCTCGGAAGTTGATGCGATTGACGTAAGCCCGCTTGCCGGGGTCGATGCTGAAAGTGATGTCTACCGTGTGGTCTTCTTCATGCACCTGAGGCGTACCGTTGACGTTGGCGAACGTATAGCCTTCGTTGCCCAGGCGGCGGGTGATCAGTTCCGAGGTGGTGGTCATCAACTTGCGCGAAAACACCTGGCCCTTTTGCACCAGCAATAATGACTGGACCTGCTCTTGCGGGACTTTCAGCTCGCCGCTCAGCTTGACTTCACGCACCGTGTATTTCTGGCCTTCCTGGATGTTCACGGTGATATAGACGTGCTTTTTATCCGGGGTCATGGAGACCTGGGTCGAGGTGATATCCATGTTGATATAGCCACGGTCCAGGTAATAGGAGCGCAGCCGTTCGAGGTCGCCGGAGAGTTTCTCCCGTGCGTATTTATCGTCGTTCTTGAAAAATGACAGCCAGTTGCTGGTCTTGAGCGTGAATTGGTCGATCAACGCGTCGTCGGGGAACACGGTATTGCCCACCACGTTGATGTGCTGGATCGACGCCACTTCGCCTTCATCGATCTTGATCTTCAGGCCGACCCGATTGCGCGGCTGGGCCACGACCTCGGTGTCGACCGAGGCCGAGTAACGGCCCTGGGCAACGTATTGACGCTGCAACTCGTTGCGCACGCCCTCAAGGGTGGCGCGCTGGAATATCTCGCCTTCGGCAAGGCCCGATTGCTTCATGCCTTTCATCAAATCTTCGGTGGAGATCGCCTTGTTGCCCTCGAACTCGATGCTGGCAACCGAAGGACGCTCGACGACATTGATAATCAGCACATCACCTTCGCGACTCAGCTGGATATCCTGGAAGAACCCGGTCTTGAACAACGCGCGAGTGGAATCCACCAGGCGCCGGTCATCCGCTTCGTCGCCGACGTTCAGCGGCAATGCGCCGAATACGCTGCCCGCCGAGACGCGTTGCAGGCCATTGATTCGAATATCCGAGATTTTGAAGCCTTGGGCGAGTGCCAGTGAGGTATTGAGCAGCAGCGCAACCGAGCAGAGCAGGCGCGAAAAATTCATCAAGATCTTTTCCAGAACACATCGACAAGCAGCGCCGGCGTGCTGGGTTCACTCGCCGACCGGTGAACAGCCAGCATAAGAGTGCGCGGCGTTTGGTGCGGTTAACCGAATGTCAAGTTAGGTAAAGGTGGGCCTGATAACCTGCGCAAAGGCTGATAATGGACAACCCCACACTGACGAGCCCACGATGATCTGCGTACTGTTGGTCGACGACGACCAGGAATTGACGGAAATGCTCAGCCAATACTTGGCGCGCGAAGGTTTTGAGGCCACGGCCGTGCATACGGGCGAGGAGGGCGAGGTCGAAGCGCTGTCGGGGCGCTACAGCATTGTGGTGCTGGACGTCATGCTGCCCCAGCGTTCGGGTATCGAGGTGCTGCGGCGCATCCGCGCGGTCAGCCAAGTGCCCGTGGTGCTGCTGACCGCCCGCGGCGACAACATCGACCGCATCACGGGCCTGGAACTCGGCGCCGACGATTACGTGCCCAAGCCCAGCTCCCCGGGCGAGCTGGTGGCACGGTTGCGCGCGATCATGCGCAGGGTGCAGCCAGTGGGCCAGCCGCTCACCGAAGTGATCAAGACCGGCGCGCTGGTGTTGTGGCCCGGCAAGCGCCAGGCCCTATGGAGCGGTGTCGAGCTGGGCCTGACCAGCACCGAATTCAGCCTGCTCGAAGAACTGGCCCGCAACGCCGGCCAAGTGGTGAGTAAAAAGGACCTGTCCCTCAACGCCCTGGGCTGCCCGCTGACCCGCTACGACCGGCGCATCGACGTACATATCAGCAGCATCCGGCAGAAGTTGGGGCCGCGCCTGGACACCAAGGCCTGGATCCAGAGCGTGCGCGGCCTTGGCTACCTGTTGATCGCCGAATGACCCGGCCCAGCCTGCTGTTCTGGAAACTGTTCCTGGCCTTCTGGCTGGCGACCACCCTGACGTTTCTGGTCGGGATCGGCGTGCTTGAACTGAGCCGTTTTCGCCCGAGCGACCCGTATGTGGAAGCCATTCTGGCAGCGGAAACCGGGCTGCTCGAACGCGTCGGTGTCGACGCGGCAGGCCAGCTCCTCACGGTCTGGGAACGTCCGCCGGATGAGAACATCGGCGTCTATGACAGCAACGGTCACTTGCTCGTGGGGTCGCCCGTTGAACAACCGGCCTATGAACGAGCGGTCACCAGCAAGGAAGGCCTGGCGCTTTCGATCAGGTCCACCCACGCCCCCGGCAACGTCCCCGGCAGGCCCTGGCACCAGATCCCGTTGCTCATCGGCACGTTGATGAGTGCGCTGTTCAGCGGCTACATGGCGTACTACCTGGCCTGGCCGCTGGCCTACCTGCGTCGGGCGATGAGCGATGTGGCCCAAGGACGCTTCGAAACCCGGGTCAAACCCGCCATGGGCAAGCGCCGCGATGAAATTGTCGACCTGGCCGAAGACTGCGACCGCATGGCCAACCAGCTCAAAGTGCTGGTGCAAGCCCAGCAGCATCTGCTGCACGACATCTCCCATGAATTGCGCTCGCCGCTGACGCGCATGCAAGCGGCCATCGGCCTGTTGCGCCAAGACCCTGCACGCATGGAAATGCTCGAACGCATCGAGCATGAATCCGAACGCATGGACACCCTGATCGAAGCGCTGCTGACCCTGGCTCGCCTGCAGGGCCGGCCCGAAAGCATCGAGCGCGAACCCGTGGACATCATCGAGTTGCTGGCGATGATTGTCGAAGATGCGCAGTTCGAAGCCGGCATCAAAGGCTGCCGCGTACACCTACAGGCTTGCCCGCCGTTTATCGCCTGTGTCAGCGGTGAGCTGCTGTACCGCTGCTTCGAGAACGTGATCCGCAACGCCGTGCGCTACACGCGGCCGGACACCACGGTGCTGGTTTCAGCGCGCATCAATCCCGACGCGAGCCGCCTCACTGTGGCGATCAGCGACCACGGGCCGGGCGTCGACAACGATCGATTGCACAGCATCTTCCAACCGTTCGAGCGTGGCGCGGGGGATACCAGCGTCGGCTTTGGCCTGGGCTTGGCCATCGCCGCGCGGGCAGTACAGATGCACGGCGGCAGCATCGTGGCTCGCAATGAGTCAGGCGGTGGGCTGACCGTTGAGGTCAACCTGCACAACGCGCGATCTTTACACGACATTACATTGGCTTGACCGCCCTGTACGTCGCCGCTCATTAGACTTGTCGCCATTGTTTGAGCGGAGGTGGCGATGTTTCAGGTGCATAAAAAGGGCTTTGTGCCCGGCAGGAAAATGGTCGATGGTCTGGTCCCGTATGACTTCTTTTGTGAAGACAGCCCGACGATCAATATCTTCGTGTTTACCGGCGCCGCCACCCCCGACGCAACCGTCGAGGAGCAGACGCTGTGGGGCTTCACCCGCCTGGAGCGGTTCGAGGCGATGACCAACGCGCTGGTGAGCAACAAGAAACACGCCGGCTGGTTTCAAAGCGTGAATGTGCTGACCGGGCCCAACCAGAACGGCACGCAAAGCGTGAAATTCCAGCGCGTGCTGAAAATCATCAAACACGCCAGCAGCACGCAAAAAGTCGATTATGAGATTCTGACCGACGAAGGCGACACCTACTTCACCCGGCAAACCGTTGCGGCGAACAGCGCGCAAACCGTCATCTATTCGGCGGAGTCGTCCGCTCGTAGCGCGTGATTATCTCACGGGCCTGGCGGGCGTGAGGCGCGCCTGTTCGTCCAGTTACGCGTGTTACCTCTGCCACATATGCGTCTGCCCAAGACACCTTGCTTTTTTTGCGCTATCGATCACCTTTCGGTCCCCCATCAAGCGCTACAAAAAGCGTGGGCAGTACTGGGGCAGAGGACTTCAACAACATTGACGTTAACAAGCACCTGAAGAAGAAAACATGCACGCCGCCTGGCCCCCATTGATGAACTGAAGCTCGCAGTAGACGCTGCCGTTATGCGCTGACGCATACGACTGTGACTCTGCTTCATGCTGCTTTCAAAAAAGGAGTGGCGGCTCTGCTTCGTCCGTGGTTTTTCGACGCTTTGGCGCGAAGAAGCGGAAGTTTGCTGTTTTTCGTCTCGGGTATTGATATGCACCTTTTTAACGCTTTGATGGCTCGTGCCATCCCTTTGATTCCGCGCGCAATTATCCAAAAAATCTCCCGCCGCTACATTGCTGGTGCCACGCTAGGCGAAGCCCTGGCGCGGGTTCAACAGTTAAACGCGCAAGGTTTCTGTGTGACTCTCGACGTGTGTGCGAATCAAATTCGGCCCTGGGCTCTTGGCCGCTCGAATTGGTTGTTCGCAGGCTCGCTGCGCAGTGGCAAACGTGCGGCTGCAATCGCGAGTTTGATCCAGTCGGTACGGCTCAGCGGGCATGATCCGTATGCTTACTTGAAGGATGTTCTTACACGCCTGCCGACGCAGCGTGGGAGTGAGATTACCAAACTGCTACCGCGCAGATGGGCGCCCGTTTAATCAAGCAAGGTGTGTTCGGCGGGCGCTTGTTTTGCAGGTTCCCTGCGCAGCGGAAAACCAGCAGCAGCGATCATTAATTTATACAGATTGCGACCTAGAATGGTAATGATCGTATGTTTACCTGAAGGACGTTCAGGCGCCCACCTACACAGCCGGCGAGTGAAATCAATCAATTGCCGCCACATAAGTGGGACCTCTTTAATCACACAAGGCATGTTCGTACCAAGACTTGTTAGCCGGCAATTAAAACCTGTTGAAGGAGCTAGATATTGAAGTGGATAGTTTTGGCGGTATTGACCTGGATCAGCACACTTTTGTATGCGGACGCTGCTCCGAATGAGACCAGACAATCGACCAGTGCGGCTGTTACAGCCTGCAAAGCAATAAGTAAACTGCTGAAGCCTTCCTTTTCAAGAACTCAAGCGCATTTCCTCGACTCGGAAGAAATTTTCGCAATATTAGTGCGAGGCATTAAGCCCCCTCCATCCATGAAGGATCAATCTGGCGCGGAGTTATGCTTGTACTATTCATACACAAAACGCGCTCGCCTGGCTGATTGGGATGAGATGGCCACATCCAAAAAATGGCCAAGGCGAATCAAGGCGCCCACAGACTTATGATAGATGGTGCATACCTCCGCTTAAAATACGCGAACACCATCGCCATTAATTCTGGAGTTCACAAGATGTGTTTCCGAAACGCTTACGGATTTACGGCGCCTAATACGGCAAGAAAAAGCAGTACCTGTGATGAGGGGCCGTGCCCATAGACAACAATTGGGCCGAAAACCAAATCAGGCCATGGGCTCTTGGGCGCAAGAGCTGGCTCTTCGCAGGGTCTTTACGCCGTGGCAAACGGGCGGCAGCGATCATGAGCTTGATCCAGTCGGCGCGGCTCAACGGGCATGACCCGTATGCTTATCTCAAAGATGTGCTGACGCGGCTGCCGACGCAGCGGGCAAGTGAGATTACCGAGTTGCTGCCGCATAAATGGGCGCCCGTTCAACCGCCCAAAGTATGTTGGGCAGGTGCGGACAGCGCTGGTACTGGGGTTGCCGGAGCAGCGGGTCGGCTCATCGCTAATGTGACGAGACGTACATAGATGGCGTGGACGGCGCAGGCAGTGCGTAGGTCGCCTTCATCCATTCGATCTCTGCCTGGGGCGTGCGCCCAAAGAAACGTTTGAATTCGCGGCTGAATTGCGAGGCGCTTTCGTAGCCTACATTGAACGCCGCCGTCGAAGCGGTCATAGCGTTGCGTAGCATCAGTAATCGCGCCTGGTGCAAGCGCGTCGACTTCAGGTATTGCATCGGCGACGAGTCCGTCACGCTGCGAAAGTGCAGATGAAAATTGGGCACGCTCATGCTCGCTTCTTGGGCAAGGGACACCACATCCAGGCGCTCCTGGTAGCAACTATGGATCTTGCGGATCGCACGAGTGACCTTACCAAAGTGACCCTGGCGATTGAGCGCGGCGCGCATCGAGCCACCTTGCTCGCCGGTTAGGATGCGGTAGTAGATCTCCCGCACCAGCGACGGCCCAAGTATTTGCGCTTCGCCCGGACTGCTCATCGCCTCAAGAAAGCGTAGCGTCGAGGCGCGCAGCAAATCGTCCATTGGCGAGGCATACATGCCCTTGGGCTGGGCATCACTTGGCCCGAGAGCTTCATCCATTTGCAGTATCAACTCGCTGGCCATTTGTAAGTCGAGGCGCATGTAGACCGCCAGCATTGGCTGCGCCTCGCTGGCATCGGTCTCCATGGTGAAAGGAACTGGGACGGACACCACTAGATAGTGCTGGGCGTCATAAACGTATACGTCATCGCCCAGATAGCCACGTTTGCGCCCTTGGCACAGGATCACGATACCCGGGTCATACAGCACCGGAGTGCGAGTCAGTGGCCGATTCGAACGCAAAAAGCGGATATCCTCTAGCGTGCTGAGGTTGTAGCCCTCGACCGGCGCGAGGGTTTCCATCAAATGCACCATGCGCGAGGTGCGTGAGTCGGCCCGATTCATTGATGTCCCCTCTGCTGGCCGCTCAACCGTCGGTGGTAAGAGTCAGCGCTTCCCATTGATCAATCTCCCTGGCCGTGCGATTCAGCTTGTCACGTACCAGTCCCAACGCGTCACTGCCCAATAATAAGTGTGCCGGTGGTGTCGGGCTGGCAATAATCTGCAACATCGCTTGCGCCGCTTTTCGCGGGTCGCCAAGCTGTTTGCCGCTCTTTTCTTCGCGGGCCTTACGTACCGGGTCGAAACTGGCGTCATAGTCAGCAATGCTTCGTGGGGTGCGCTGCATCGAACGACCGGCCCAGTCAGTGCGAAACGAGCCAGGTGCCACGGCGGTCACGAAGATGTTGAAAGGTAGCAGTTCTTTGCTCAGCGTATCGGAGATACCTTCGAGAGCAAACTTGCTCCCGCAGTAGTACGCGATGCCCGGCATCGTGATGGTGCCGCCCATAGAAGTGATATTAAGAATATGACCAGTGCGACGCTTGCGAAAATAAGGCACGAAAGCCTTGGTCACCGCTACCGCGCCGAACACGTTGACGTCGAATTGGCGACGCATTTCCTCCAGCGGCGACTCTTCAAAGATGCCCTCATGACCGTAGCCGGCGTTGTTGACCAACACGTCGACTGGGCCGTGGGTTGCTTCAATAGCAGCTACTACGCTGTCGATCCGGGCGAAGTCAGTGATATCCAGAATCACCCCATGAGCATGATCCACCGAGAGCGCCTGAAAGGCGCGCAAGGCGGCTTCACTACGCACGGTACCTATGACACGGTGGCCCGCTGCAAGAGCTTCTTGCGCCAGCGCGTTGCCGAAGCCACTGCTCACCCCCGTGATGAATATGGTTTTTCTGTTGTTCATGGCGACTTCCAATAAGTAGGGACGAGGCCATGATATCTATCGAAAACTCGGTCACCTATGCCGGTTTGTCTTAGAGCATTGCCTATTCCTATCAGAGTCAACAGTTAAGTGGGCGCGCGTTTAACCACGCAACATGTGTGTTGAATGGACACTTATGTCAATTCCATGCAATTGGATGGGAGAGTCTGCGCAATACCCAACTACTCCAGGAGAGTTGGCCAAACGCTTACTGCGCGGTTGAATGGGCATGGTCCATACGCGTATTTGAGGGATATTCTAACGCGCCTGCCGACGCAGCGGGCGAGTGAGATTGAAGAACTGCCACCGCACAAGTGGGTATCCGCTTAACCACGCGAAAGTATCTTAGTCACAGAAAGGCCCTGAGCAAATGAACCGCCGAGAGCTGTTTTTCTGCTTCGCCAGCGGTAAGAGGTCTTTCACAGTACTCTCGACTTAGAAAAACAATTGCGTCATTACCGTCAGGATTGTCGGAATAACCGGGGTGTTTTGATATCTCTGCGAGCAAGTCTTCCGAGACTGGAACGACATGAAAATGTGCGCTGAAGTCAGGAGAAAATCCCAATTTGTAGAACATTACTTTGTAAGGGGAATACACCTTTGCCAGCAGACGCTCCGAGGTTTTCATCACCAAACCGAGAGATGACATGGCTTCGTCGCTCAAATCGCTGAGATCTGAAGCCGTCTCTTCAGATGAAATTATCAAATACCCGTCGTAACGTGAATCTCGCCGATGAGTTACTATCCAGTGGATGTTGCTGAAAACTCTTAGCTCGTCCATGTAGCTCCAGTTAAACGATGTATTTATGTTGACGGTACAACCTACATTTCTTGTCCAACGATATGCAACCAATTGTCGCACGGCCCAAAGTCGTCTGGTCAAGACGGGTTTGCCATACGCTCACATTGCTGCGACGTTGGTTGATCCCGTTATCATAGGATTACTTCACGAGAGCAGATCCAGCTATGCCAAGGTCGTCATTCGCCATCCGAGTTTTGTTCGCCTGTTGCCTTTTGGTCGCTACCACCAATCACATTCGAGCAGATTTTCAGCATGGGTTGCTCTGGGACTACGGATACGGGGCCAGCGCCTATTGGGCTAGCCGTATTTTCTGGGGGGCGCTTACGTTTTTTGACCCGCTGGCGGCACTGCTCCTTTTCATAAAACCAAGGGTGGGCATCATCCTTACAGCAGCAATCATTCTGGCTGACGTCGCCCATAACACCTATTACGTTGCATTGAACCAGCAGTGGCTGGAGCCGTTCTACCTGTCCCAGGTGGCGTTTCTTGTCGCGGTTCTTCTACTTTCGCCTATTGCCTGGAACTTCACCCGTCGTCGCGTAGCACTAATCAACACGATTCGATTGTGAAGTGTTCCAATGAGGAGCAGCGTCGCTCAGTATTATCAGGATGTTCAATGCGCAGGGGCTCCTATGCAGCGTGTCATGATTATTGGCCAACCGGGGTCAGGAAAAAGTACGTTGGCTCGGGCGATGGGCAAGCACACAGGTCTTCCGGTCATCCATATCGACACGATCCATTGGCAACCGGGATGGGTTGAGCGAAACGCTGATGAGAAGACTCGCCTTTGTCACGAGGCCGAGGCTCGCGATCAGTGGATTTTTGAAGGTGGCCATTCGGCCACCTGGGATAACCGTATTGCCAGAGCCGACCTCTTAATATGGATTGATCGGTCGCCGGTACTTCGGTTTTGGCGTGTGTTTCTTAGAACTTTGACCCAGCGTGGTAGCACTCGCCCCGACCTTCCAGAGGATTGCCCAGAGCAGCTAAAGAACCTTCTAGATCTTTTCAACTTCATGTGGACTACCCGTAAATCGGCGCGTGCCAAGATGAGGCAGCTTGCGGCAACGGCGCCCTCAACATGTCGCGTCGTCTGTCTGCGATCCAACCGTCAAACCAGACAGTTTCTGTCAAGTATTCGGAACGTGCGTTGCGGACAGTCGTCGTGAAAAGTCCAGGTTCCGACAAAGCCGCTGCGTGATTGAAGAGCGCTGAGCGCCAAAGTCACGGTGTATTACTCAAGCGAGTACCCACTGGTGCGCAAGCAACTGGTCAATCTCACTCGCTCTCTGCGTCGGCCATCTTTCAAAAAAACATACGGGTGTAGATCAAGCTCTGTGAGCTTTTTCTCGTTCAAGCAGAGGGGGAGGTCGTGTTGAACGTTTGTGCAAGGTCTTCTGCTTTCGCAAAGAGCAGCATTTCCAGATCACCTATCTTGACGTCAAGTTTTCGGGAGACGCTCATGAGTAACTCGATGTAGGTTGAGTAGACACTGGTCGTTGCAATTCGAATCCAGCTTTGTTAGATCGCCTGAGCCTTCATGCGTGGCCAATGACCCATTTGAATGAATGGTGAACAAGGGTGGTATCAAGCGTCCACATATAGATCTTCGGAAGTGTTGGCAGGTGCTGTCTGGCATATAAAAACAAGGTGTTTTCGAGAGTCTGCATGGACGTGGCAATGTATTGGGCGAGGTCTCTATGTTAATTCAGCATCAAATTTGCAGCTAACGTGTATCCGTCCGGCCAAGCCAAGTCATCTGCCCAGCCCCGAAGAGCCAGGACATGGTGTGCACTTACATTTAAGTGGGCACCAGTTCTAACCTTTTAAGCGGATATTTCATGCAGCCAACACGCCGTTCCTATTCCAAATCCTTCCCTGCTGGTCAATGCAGATACTTTGCCGCAGGCCAGATAGGGGAGCTACATTTTCAACAGAATCGGCCAGAAGCCGACATCTGAAGAGCATCAGTGTGAGCTGCTAGACCTGGCGCTCCAGCGCGGTGGGTAAAGTCATGGGGCTCGGTTTACAGTGAGGCGTCTCCGGGGCCGGAGACGCCATGCGGTGTCCAGATTGCCACCGTCTTTCAGAGGCGGTACAGACTGCCGAAGTCAGCGCCATCCATCGGCGTGCTGTCCGTGCAGCCTGTCATCGGCAAACCCTGTGACCATCCTGCCGCCAAGGCCTGCACATCACGCAAGGGATCGGACGCCTTGGCGCGTTCATTGCGAATGCGGCAGGTTTCAGGATCAGTGGCAAACAGACCGCGAGCGAAGACTCGACCCTGCTCGGCCAGCTTGGCGGTCTTCGGCCCGCGGATCTCCGCGAAACGCTGCAAGGCTTCATCAAGGCCGTTCGTTCCTTCCAGGCATCTAGCAAGGTGCCAAGCGTCTTCCAACGCCTGACAAGCGCCCTGGCCCGATGTCGGCAACGGCGCGTGCGCCGCATCTCCCACAAGCAGCACATTAGCCCGGCTCCACGTGTGCAGCGGCTCCAAGTCGTGCACGGCAATCATCCGGATGGCGTGCGCCGGCGTCGCCTGGATGATACGGGCGATAGGCTCCGGCCATCCCGCGAACAGATCCTCGATCTCCTTGCGCATATCGGCTGCGGGCGTCGCCCCTGACAATGGCCGCGCCTGTGCCGCTGCCCAGTAGACCAACTCCGGCCGGACCGGCACGCATCCGAAGCGATTGCCCGACCCCCAATAATCCTGAATCGCTATATCGCTCACCAACGCACTTTCCCCCTGCGCCACACCTATCCAGTTCACAAATCCCTGATAAACCGGTGTGTTGTCCCCCGCAACGAACCCGCGTGCCACCGACCCCATACGGCCATCTGCGCCGATAAGCAGATCTGGACGGATACTCACCCCGTTCTCGAAGCGCGCTACCGCTTTGCCATTAGCCTCCAGATCGATCCCCACCGCCCGATGCCCGAACTCCACCGGGATTCCGCTCTGTGCCGCATGCTTGAGCAGCACTGCCTGCAAGTCCCTCCGCAAAATGGTATGAGTCGGATATCCCATTGTCTGGTCCAGCAGCGCGATATCGATGCCCCCCAACGAATTGCCCGCAGCGTCCTGGCGGCGCACTACCACTGGCCGGCCACCCGCTGCCGCGATGTCTTGGAGGAGGTCCAGTTCCTCCAGCACAAAACCAGCGTTGGGCCAGAGCGTCACGCCAGCCCCCATGGTCGCTGGCCCCGTCCGGCGCTCATATACCCGGGGACTGTGTCCCCGCTTGCGCAAGGCAAGCGCCACGCTCAACCCCGCAATTCCGCCGCCAAGTATTCCGATTTCCACGCTGGATCTCCTATTCAATCCGTCCCGACACGCCATCGGCGACAACCCATCGGACGAGACGGCATCTTAGATTCCGTCAATGGGGAGAACTATTATGTAAAAATGGGCGACTTTAATACCTTAATCGGGATAATCATGCGCAATGCCCTCGACCTGAACACCGTCCGTGTATACGTGGCGGTCGTCGATGCACAAAGCTTTTCCGGCGCGGCGCGCCTACTGTCCCTGCCATCCTCTAACGTCAGCCGCCACGTCGCCTCGCTGGAACGCAGATTGGGCGTCCGCTTGCTGGAGCGCAGTACTCGCCACCTGCGCATGACTGAAGCCGGCAGACTTCTCTACGAACGTGCAAAACCTTTGCTCGATTCCTTGCTCTCCACTGAGGAAGAACTTGGCGCGGTGCAGCGTGAACTGCGGGGGCCCTTAAGGATGTGCATGCCAGGCGAAGCGCCAAGGCTACTGGCCCCTATCCTGGCCGAATTCTGTAGCCTCCATCCTGGCGTCGAATTGGAGTGCGACACGCGCCTGACCGGTTTAGAAGCGCTCCGGGAAGACGTGGACCTCTCCATCGTCTTCCATCGTGGGCGCCAGGATGACAGCACCATCATCACCCGCGAACTCGCTACGCTACCCAGCATTGTGGTCGCGGCACCCGCTCTGTTAGCCAAAACGGGAACTCCGCGCCAAGTGCGCGAACTAGAGTCCTTGCCGTGCATTACTACACTGAGCGCATTGAAGGGCCAGCCCTGGCTGTTTCTCGACGGCACAGGCGAAATCGTGAAGGTATCTGTGCGTAGTCGCTATCGTGTCAACAGTGGAGAACTTGCGTTGGCGGGCGCGCGGCAAGGCATCGGTTTCGCGATAGTGGCAGCCTATCCATGCCAGGAAGATCTTGCCGCGGGCCGATTGCGGGAAGTGTCGCTGGACCTGCGCCCTGCGCCGCTGCAATTGCTTGGCGCGTACAGCCACCGGCATTCCGTGACTGCGCGGGTTCGGGCGTTGCTGGAATTTATACAGCTGCGGTTGGAACGAGTTGGGAGCGGCTCAAGATAAGGGGCCGCCAAGGATCAAGTCCGAAAGCGTCCCACCAGCCCGCTCAGCTCCGCAGCCAAGCGTGACAGCGCATGGCTCGCTGCGTTGGTCTGTAAGGCGCCCGCCGCGGATTGCGCCGACAGGTCGCGGATCGCCAACAGGTTGCTGTCGACCTCACGGGCAACCTGGGCCTGTTCTTCGGCGGCGCTGGCAATCACCAGATTGCGCTCGTTGATCTGGCCGATGGCCGCGAAGATATCCTCCAGCACCACCCCCGACGCCTGGGTGATTTCCAGCGTGCCTTGCGCCCGCGCCGTGCTGCTGCGCATCGAATCCACCGCGTGTTCAGCAGTGCTCTGCACGCTGGCAATCATCTGTTCGATCTCGCGGGTCGATTCCTGGGTGCGGTAGGCGAGGGTGCGTACCTCGTCGGCCACGACGGCAAACCCCCGACCGGCTTCACCGGCCCGGGCCGCTTCGATCGCCGCGTTGAGGGCCAGCAGGTTGGTCTGCTCCGAGACGGCCCGGATCACGTCGAGCACCTTGCCGATGTTGCGCACTTCATTGGCGAGGTGCTGGATACGCTCGGCGCTGCCGTGAATTTCGGCGGTCATCGATTGCGTACCGCTGATGTTTTCGCGTACCTGCTGACGGCTCTTTTCCGACAGCGTATTGGAGGCGGTGGCCGCTTGCGAAGTCGACACCGCGTTGCGCGCCACTTCTTCGACCGCACTGGTCATCTGGTTCACCGCGGTCGCGGCCTGTTCCAGCTGCATGTCCTGCTGCTGGAGGCCACGGTTGCTTTCTTCGGTGACGGCGTTGAGTTCTTCAGCGGCTGAGGCCAACTGCGTGGCTGAGTCAGCGATCTGGATCAGTGTTTCACGCTGACTGGCCTGCATGCGTTGCAGTTCAAGGAACAACTCGCCAATTTCGTTGCGGCCAGGCGAGACGACTTCGCGGGTCAGATCGCCCCCGGCAATGCGCTTGAAGTGCTCGCCGGCCGCGCGCAATGGGCGCAGGACGGTGCCCGAGATGAATACCCAGCAGACGACAGCGAGTGCCAGGGTCAGCAGGATCAAGGCAATGGCCAGGGTTTGCGAAGTCTGCAGCCGCGCAGCCGCCTCCGTGTTGATCTCCTGGGCACGGGCATCCAACGCGCCGACCAGCTTCACGCGAATCTCCTGAAGCTTGGTCATGCTGTTGCCGGCATCGATGTTGACTTGAAAATACTCTTCGGCGGAGCGCGCGCGCGTGGCGGCGCGTTGTCCGACGATGGCCGTGCCGTATACGGCGAACGCACGCTTGAGATCTTCGGCGAGGGCCTTCAACTGCGGGTCACGCAAGTCTGTGGTCGAGGCATTGACCTTGGCGATGGCGTCACTCCAGATCGCCTCACTGCGCACCAGCCGGGCTTCCGCGTCGTCGAAACGCCCGCCGACGGTCTCGATGAACGCCGAGGACACGTTGGCGCTGGTACGGATTGCCAGCAGCAACGCGTTGTTGATCCCGTCGATTTGTCGCGAGGTACGCCCCAACTCGTCAATGTGCTCGTGACTGCGTACCGCCGACCGCCAGCCGTTCAGGGTAGAGAACAACAGTGCAATAACGAACAGCAGCAGCACCCCGATCATCCCGGTGCGAATTTTCAGATGGGCAAACATGGGCATACTCCGCAGACCACTTAAGTAATAGTGATCGTGCTATCCGCATTCACGCAGTGAACTTGAACGGCAGAAGTGGGAACCCGTTCGATTATCGAACCCTGAATTCAATGGCTCAGGTACATGGGCTGAATGGGGCGCGCACCGGGTTCAATCGAGCAGGCGACTGACCTCACGCAGACGCGCATCGTTCAGGTTCCCCGTCGACGCCAGCAGGTTGAGCTGCGCGAGCAGAATCGCGTAGCGCTGCTGGGCCAAACGTTGCTGGGTGTCCGTGACTTTCTGCTGTGCGTCCAGCACCTCCGTGTTGATGCGCGCACCGGCCTCGAAGCCGTGGGTCACCGACGTGAGGTTGACCTGGCTGGATTTCAGCGCCTGCTTGAGCGCCTGGTATTGGCTCATGCCGCTGGTCACTTGCAGGTAGGCCTGGCGGGCCATCAGCCCGGCGCTGCGGCGCGCATCTTCGAGTTCATCCAGGGCTTTGCTCTGCAACGCATGGGCTTCGCGCACGCGGCTGCTGGTACGGCCGCCGCCATACAGTGGCACGCTCAGTTTGACCCCGACCACCGTCTGGTTATAACGATTCTCCGGCAGGGTGACGTCGTACACATCGCCGCCGACCGAGGCAAAACGGCCATGGGCGGCGATCAGGTCAAGGGTCGGCAAGTGGCCGGCTTGTTCCTTGTCGATGTCCATTTCGGCCAGGCGCTGGGCAATCTGCGCCCGCTGCACGGCGAGATTGCCTTGTTGCGCGGTGGTGGCCCAGGCGCCGATCGCGGCGGGCACCGGAGCGCTGAATTGTGGCTCCTTGCCCGACCATGGGCGCGCCTGGGCGGCGGTCAATTGGGTGAGGGCTTCGGTGGCGATATCCAGCGCGCCGCGTGCGGCGATTTGCTCGGCGAAGGCCTGGTCGTATTTGGCC
Organism: Pseudomonas sp. Y39-6; assembly: GCF_023651955.1. Classification (NCBI taxonomy): domain Bacteria; kingdom Pseudomonadati; phylum Pseudomonadota; class Gammaproteobacteria; order Pseudomonadales; family Pseudomonadaceae; genus Pseudomonas; species Pseudomonas sp. Y39-6. The sequence continues at coordinate 3,426,742 of NZ_CP069594.1, forward strand.
TGAACCTGTTCGAGCGCGTTGTGGGTGCTGGCGCCGTCGGCCAACAAACGCCGGGTGCGGTCCTGGCTCTCCTGCAGGGTTTGCAACTGTTGCGTGCGGGTGTTCAGCAGTTCCTGGTTAAGCAGTACGTCGAAGTAGGCGCGGGCGACACGCAGCATCAGGTCCTGGCGCGCCTGTTCGGTCTGCACCTCGCTGGCGCTGATCATCAGTTTGCTTTGGTCGTGAGCAACCACACTCTGCCAGCGCAACAGCGGTTGGGTGAGAACCACGGCATAGGCGTTGGTGTTATTGCGGTTGCGATGGTAGTCGGACGAATCCTCGGCATCGACCCACGCCGCGCCGCCGGTGACCGACAGGTCCGGTAACAGGTCGGCACGGCTTTGCGGTTCTTTTTCCGCGGTGGCCAATTGTTGCGCCTGTGCGGCGGCGAACTTCATGTCGTGGGTCAGCGCCTTCTGGTACAGCTGGTACAAGTCTTCCGCCGCCGCATTGGCCGGGCAGCAAGCGAGGCTGAGGCCGCACAGGAAAGTGAGCAGTGTGATCGGGTCGAGATGCAGCCCTGGAATACGCAAGGGGATGTGCTCCACTGGAGAAGTTATCGGCTGAGGGTGCTTCTGCGCATCATCAGCACCATGGGAATGCCGATGGCCATGACCGCGCCCAATGTGCCGAACAGCATGCTGAAGGCCAGCATTTGCGCTTGTTCACGCGCTTGCAGGTAAGGCATCAGGGCCAAGGCTTGTTGATGGCTTGCAAGGTTCAGGGACAGAAACAGCGGGTTGGATTCCACGCCGCCCCAGCCGCTGGCAACCAGGCTGGACTCGGTCACATGCTCGGACAGCAGGCGATAGCGCTCCCACGAAAACCGCGTGAGCAGGGTCGCGGCAATGGCGATGCCAACGCTGCCGCCCAGCTGGCGCATCAGGTTGAGCACGCCCGAGGCGCCCGAGATCAACGTCAGCGGCAGACGGCGCATGGCCAGGTTGGTCAGCGGTACGAAGATCATGCCCAGGCCCAGGCCGCGAATCACCAGGGGCCAATAGAGCGTGTCCGGGTTGCTGTCGAGGGTGAACTGGGTGTGCAGGAACATCGCGTAGCAGTACATGACGATGCCCAAGGTTACGAACACGCGCTCGTCGATCTTGTTTTCCTGGGACAGCTTGCCGATCACCAAGGTGCTGATGGCACTGGCCACCGCTCCGGGGAAAATCACCAGCCCGCTCTGGTACGCGCTCTGTGCCAGCAACGTCTGCAAAAACAGCGGCACCATGAATAACGTGCTGTACAGCCCGAAGCCCACGCAAAACGCGCAGATGCAGCCCATCAAAAACTCGCGGTTCTGAAACAACGCCACATTGACGATCGGGTTGGTCGCGCGCCGTTCCCACCAGAAGAACCCCACCAGGCTGAAGCTGCTGAGCAACAGGCAGGCAACCGTCCAGTTCGATTCCATCCAGTCCCAATGCTCGCCGCGCTCCAGCAGGATCTGCAGGCTGCCGACGCCCAGGGCCAGCAGGCAGAAGCCGCTGTAGTCGACGCTGCTGGGTTTGCTTTCATTGGCGGAGTCGCCGATGCACAGCCAGCACAGCAGCAGGGCCACGGCACCGATGGGCAGATTGATCAGGAATATCCAGTGCCAGGACAAGGTGTCGATCAGATAGCCGCCGACGGTGGGGCCCAACGTCGGCCCCATCATCACGCCAACGCCGTACAACGCCATGCCGCTGCTGACCTTCTCCTTGGGGAATACGTCGTAAATGATTGCCTGGGAAATCCCCAGCAACCCGCCGCCCGCCAAGCCTTGCAGTACGCGGAACGCCACCAGTTGCCAGAGTTCGGCGGAAAAGGCGCAGCCCACGGATGCCAGCACGAACACCGCCGTGGAGACCAGGTAATAAGTGCGCCGCCCGAACCAGGCCGACAGCCAGCCGCTGACCGGCAGGATCACTACGTTGGCCACCACGTAGCCGGTGGACACCCAGGAGATTTCATCGACCGACGCCCCGTAGGTGCCCATCAGGCTGGGAATCGCCACGTTGACGATGGTCACGTCGAGCAGTTCCATCATCGACACCAGCGTCACGGTCAGCGCAATCAGATACGGCGACTTCATAACGTGTGGCTGCCGTGCTGTTGCGTGGCGACTTCGACGAAGGCGCTCATGCCGGGGCTCAACAAGGCTTTGTAGTCATCCGGCACGTCTTTGAGGGCAATCCTGACCTGCACGCGCTGCACCACCTTGGTGAAATTGCCGGTGGCGTTCTCTTGGGGCAGCAGTGAAAACTTTGCGCCGGTAGCCGGTGCGAGGCTCTCGACCACCCCGTCGAAAGCCTGCCCGGGAAACGCATCCACAGTGACCTTGGCCAGTTGGCCGACCCGCACGCGCCCGACCTGGGTTTCCTTGAAGTTGGCGGTAATCCACAGCGGGTCGGTGGCAATCAGGCTCAACAGCTTCTGCCCGGCGACCACGAATTGGCCCGGCTCGACTTCTTTTTTCGAGACGATGCTGCGCACCGGCGCGGTCTGACGAGTGTCGTGCAGCTTGATCCGGGCCTGTTCCAGTTCGGCTTGCGCCGCCGCGATCCGGTAGTCCTGCACTTTCAGTTCGGCTTTGTTGGCCAAGGTGCTTTGCGCGGCAGCCTGGGCATTGCCGCGTGCCACTTCCTGGGCGTGGCTCAGGGCGTCGAAACGCGCCTTGGCCACCTCGAGATCCTGAGTGCTCAACACACCTTGGGCGCCCAGGCGGCGGGCGCGCCCGTAGTCGTTGCGCGCCTGCTCCAGATTGGCGCTGGATTGCGCCAGCGCCGCTTGCGCCGCCTGGCGCATCGCGACCGCGCCGAGGACCTGGCTGTCCAACGCACCCGGACCGCCGCCGCGCCCTGCGGCAGCAAGCAACGCCTGCCATTGCGCCTCACGCTGCTCGACCTGGTATTGATATTCGCTGTCGCGGATCTGAAACAGCAGATCACCGCTTTGCACCGTGAGGTTGTCTGTCACCGGCACGCTCATCACCACGCCCGAGAGCTTGGCGCGCACCGGAATGATCACGCCATCGAGCTCGGCGTTATCGGTACTCACGTAAGCGTTGGAATACTGCCAACGTTGCCAGCCGAGCAGCAGTAACCCACCGACCACAACGCCGCACAGTGTCAGTTTTATCAATTTACCTTTGGTCATGTCCTGCTCCCTGTGGTCATGCGAGGCTTAGGCACTCAGGGCGGTCCGTGGCGTGTTGCGCTTTGTGCTGCAGGAAGTGATGCACGCCATCCCACAAATCGATGCGCGATTTGATCGCGGTCTTGGCGCTTTCGACCATGTGCTGGTGTTGCACAGGGGTGGTGACGATTTCAGCGATGATGCGTTTAGCCGCCGGGCCGTGATCGTCGCCATCCATTTCGATGTGGCGCTTCAAGTAATAGGTGAGCATCGGCACCTCGGTTTCGCTGACCGACCATTGCGACAGCAGGCGTCCGAACATGTCGGGGATGATGTCTTCACGGCCAAAGAAGAAGTACGCCAACACCGCTTCGGTGGTGCCGTGTTGCGCCACATCGAGCGTCTGGCACATGAACACTTTGGCCGCCAATGGGATATCGCGGTCGCTGAGGGCCTTGGCCAGCGGTTCCTTGGCCTGGATGGCCGCGAGGAAACGGCGGAATACCGAGCTGTCGGCGCCGATTTCATCCATGGCGGTCAGGTACAGGTCCAGGTGGCTGATAAAGCCGCCGTCGGGGTGTTCGTCGGTTTCTTCGCCGACCACGATTTCATTGATCAAGCGCGCCGCCGTGATATGCGTTGGCGGTACCCACGGCAACTCCACACAGGTGAGGTCGCGCTGGATGCGCTTGAGCAGGGTCATGAAGTCCCATACGGCAAACACATGAAATTCCATCAGTGTGCGTACATCTTCAACGGTGCGGATGTTGGCGAAAAGCGGGTGGCCGAATAACTGGGCGCGCTCGGTTTCAATGTGGCGGTCGATATCAAAAGGCATAGCTTCTCCTGCGGCCTGACGGTTCAGGCCAAAATCCATGGGGAAAGTAAGGGGACCGTTCAGTCGTTCAGCGTGTCGCCACGGTAAGGATGGCGACCGGAGGCGTACTTGAAGGACGGTATGAAGCGTGTTTCCAGCAGGTATTGCCGGTCTGCGTACCACCCCGCGTCCAGCAATTGGCAGTGGACCTTGGGCAGGCGCCAGCACGGCACCGCTGGATAAAAGTGATGTTCCAGGTGAAAGTTCGCGCCGGCGTGCAGCCAGGTGTTCAGGCGCGAGGTACGCGAGCGGGCAGGGGGCTGGTCATGGCCCTCGCTGAAGGCATGTTCCTGATAGGCATTGACTGCCGAGAGCAGGAACGCAACCGCCAGGCTCAAGGCAAACCCAAGCAGCAGCCCGTCGATCTGCCACAGGGCGACCGCGTAGACACTCAACCAGCCGACCTGGCACGCGATATTGCAGCGCGCCAGTCGTCGCACCTGGGCTGCGCTCAAAGGCGAAGGCAAGGGCGATGGGCTGACCGGCGGGCCGAAAGCCAGGCGCAACGTCGCCTGCAGATAGTTCGAGGTGGCCATCAACCGTGACAGCGCAAGGCGGCTAAACAGGCTCCGATAACGCGAGAAGTGCCGATAGTCCGGGTCCTGTTCGCTGTTGCTGTAGCGATGGTGTTGCCAATGGTCGACGAAGTAACCGGTCACGCAGAATCCAGGCAGCAACGAACTGGTGAAAATGCCCAGGTAGCAACTGTGCATAGGCCTGCTGCTCAGGTTGAAGTGGAAACCTTCATGCCCGAGGATCGCTTGCAGAAACCACCCGTACCCGGCCAGCACCCAAAGGGGCGAGCACAGCAACACCCACAGGGTGGCGGCCGTGTTCGCCACCCACACAAACAGCGCGAGGGGCAGCAGGAAGAGGCACAAGGCGTAACCGATGATCAACAGGGACTCACCCGACCGGGCCTTGAACAAGGCGCGATCGAGGCGGACCTGAGGCTTGCTGTGGAGTTGTCTGGCCATTGGCAACGCGTTACTCGATCAGTTCAGGTTTGAGCGCGAGGTGCCCGCCGCGGGTCAGCGTGCGCAGGCGCAGGGCGATAAAGGCGTCGACCACACTTGGTGCGATACGCGCGGTGTACATGGCCAGCGTGCCCATAAAGGTCAGCCCGCGGTTGCGCAGGCCGTCTTTTTGGCAGGCGCGAACCAGGCCATCGGCGGCGGCATCGAGTTTCTCTTCGAGAGACAGCAGGGTCCTGTCACCCCACATGAACGTCACCAGGCGCTTGACCGACAAACCCACGCGCTGGGCGGGCAAGTGAATGGCGGTGTCGATAAAGCCCGGGTACACGGTGACCACGTCGAGCTGCCCGCGATATTGCATGCGCAGCACGTCCGAATAAGCACTCAGCGCGCGTTTGCTGGCAGCGTATGCGGCTACATAAGGCGCGTTCACCAGGGCAAACAGCGACGACACGTTGACCACTTTGCCGCGCTTGCGCAGCAACCCCGGCAGGAACCCGGCCACCAATTGCCATGGCGCGAACAGGTTCACATCCACCGCGCGGGTGACTGCGTCGGTGACGCCGGTTTCACCGCGTTCCAGGGTCAGGGTGCCGGCGTTATTCACCAGGATATCGATGTCGCCGAAGTCGGTGCTGATGGCGCCAATCACCTGCGCCAGCGCCGTTCGGTCACACAGGTCGACTTGATAAAACCCATCCAGCAACCCGGGCTCTTGTGGCGCAAGAATGTCCAGGCCGATCACGGTGGCGCCCTGTTTTTTCAATGTGCAGGCCGCCGCGTAACCGAGGCCGCGCGCGGTTCCGGTGATCACGACGATTTTTCCGAGCAGGTTCATGGGTGCGCTCCGGCGATGCTGAAGGTTGAGTGGGACAAGTAGGTGTCGAGGTTGCTCGCCATCGAGATCTTCGCCGGCGGGTGAAACTGCAGGCCACGGCAGGCCATCAACCAGTTCGAACTCTGGTTGCTGGTGATAAACGCCATCCCACCGAGCATGGCGTGGGCCTGGTCCGAAAGCTCGGTGAGCAGTTGTTCGATGCCGTAGCGCACCAGCAGCAGGCGGGCCAGCACGTTCGGCAGGTCCTGCGGGTTGCGTTCGATATCCAGCGCCGCGCCTTCCAGCGCACTGATCGCCAGTTGCAGCCGAGCCGCCAGCTCCACGCGGTGATGGGGCGTCCAGCGCCCGGCCTCGATCACAGACTCGACCAAACCGGCGCAGGCCCCCACGTAGGACGCGCAAATCAACAGCTCGAACCAGATGAAACCGACGGTTTGCACGTCACCCAACAGGTGTTTGTAGCCGGCGGAAAACAACATGCGTTCGGGCACGAAGACTTCGTTGAGGCGCACCTCGATGCTTTCGGCGGCGGCCAGTGCGCTGTTCTGCCAGAACGGCGACCGCGTGATGCCCGGTGCATTCGCCGGAATCAGTGCGACCATCAGCTCTTCGCCCTCGGCGGTCTGGCGGGTGTAGCTGGCGGTGAGCAAGTCCATCGACTGCCCGAGGCAGCAGGGCTTTTTGCTGCCACTGAGCAATACACCTTCAGGGGTTTGCAGCGCCTGCATGTTCGAATCGAGAATGCCGGCGCCCGAGTTGCCTTCGGCAAACCCCGAGGACAGCAGCAAGCGCTTTTGTGCGACCGCCGCCAACAGCAAACCTTCGGCGCCGCCGCCGTTCTGGGTGAGGGCCAACAGGCTCGCCACGGAAAACTGATGCATGGTGCTGGCCACCGCCAGCGAGGGTGAGCGCGCGCCCAGGGCGATCTGCACATGCACGGCATCAAGGATGCCCGCGCCCAACCCGCCCGCGGCACGGTTGACCAACAGGCCGACCGGCCCTTGTTGCTTGAACAGGGCGATGACTTCGCTAGGCGGCGCTTCGCGTTCGGCGAATGCGATGCTCGCCAGGCGTTCGTCAAAACCTGGGGCGTAGCTGTGCAGCAAGGCACGCGAGCGATTCAACAGTGAAAGGGACATGGTTCAGGCCTTCAAGTAACTCGCCGGGAACAGACCGGTGATGATCGAGTGAATGTTGTCGCGGATGGCTTTGTGGGCCACGGGGTCGAGCATGTCGGCGAGCATCGGCAGGCCCAGGTCAAAGCGCGAGGCGAAGGTGATGACCGCGTCTTTGCCGTCCGGCAACACTTGCCAAGTGCCGGAGAAGTGATCGACATCGCCGCTCATTTGCTCGAAGTGGATTTCCCGGGTCTGGGTATTGAACGTGTCACGCTCCTGCCACTTGAGAATGCCGCTGTGGAAATTGACTTCCCAGGAGGTGAACGACACCTGGTCGCTGACCTTATTGATCGTGATATTGCGCACCGACTCGCACAGCTCGACGTAGTTGCTGAAGTCGCTGATCACGGCAAAGACTTCATCAGCGCAGGCACTGGGGATATGGGCCAGTACGTTGACTTCTTGCATGGGGGAAACTCCAATCAAAGGGATGGTATTGAGGTGGTCAGCGCGTGGGCGAACCCCTCGATCAACCGATTGCAATCCTGGGCTGTCAGCAGCGGGGAAGGCGTGAGCCTGACGACCCTGTGGTCATTGAGCGAGTGGCACACAATGATTTGCTGTTCGATCAGGGCCATGACCATGTTCGCGGCGACCGAGGCGTCGCTGAATTCAAAGCCCAGCAACAAGCCGGCACTGCGCAACTTGACGCGCTCGGCCAGGCCCCTCTGCTGCAACAGCGCGCTGAAGCGGGCGTGCAGGTCCTGGCCCATCAGCCGGGCACGTTCCACGAGGTCTTCCTGCACCATCACTTGCAATGTGGCCTGCACGGCCGCCATGGCCAGCGGGTTGGCGCCGAAGGTCGAGGTATGCACCGTGGGGTTGCGGTTGAACGGCGCGTAAATCGCCGCGCTGGCGACCATGGCACTGACCGGCACGCAGCCACCGGACAGGCTTTTGCCCACCAGCATGATGTCGGGCACCACCTGTTCCTGGTCGCATGCCCACCAATGGCCGGTACGGCCCATGCCGGACTGGATTTCGTCGATGATCAGCACGGCGTCGTACTGGTCGCACAGTGCGCGGACACGTGTCAGGTAGCCTGGCGGCGCGAGGATCACGCCCGCTTCGGCCTGGATCGGTTCGAGAATCACACAGGCCTTGTCCGGCGAAGCGCGCAATTGCTGTTCCAGCGCGGCGCTGTCGCCGAAGGGGACGAACGTGCTTTCACTGAGCAAGCCGCTGAACGGCTCGCGGTAGCTTTCGCGGCCAGTGACGGCGAGTGCGCCGAGGGTCTTGCCGTGGAAGCCGCCGAGGGTCGACAGCGTGCGGCGGCAGCCGTTGAGCCGGGCGAGTTTCAGGCCGGCTTCGGTGGCCTCGGCACCTGAGTTGCAAAAGAACACATAGTCCAGGTTGCCAGGGCAATGCGCAGCCAGGGCTTGCGCGGCGAAAGCCTGTTGCGGGTTGAGCAACAGCTTGCTGGCCAGGGCGTTTTGCTGCAGCTGCCGGGTAACGGCCGCCACCACCACCGGGTGGCCGTGGCCGAGGAAAAATACGCCATAGCCGCCGGCATCCAGGTACTTGCGGCCTTGGCTGTCGTAGATATAAACGCCATGGCTGGACTGTTCGATCGGCAAATTCATCAACGACGCAAGGCGTGCGTACCCTGAATTCACGTGCTGGCGGAAGTACTGGTCGACCTGTGCGGCGTCGGCTGCGGGTTCGGTAAGAAGCGGGTTCATGCGACTGACGCCTGTGCGACGGTTGGCATCGGCTGCTTGAGCATGCGCGTCAACGCGCCCAGCTTGGGCGCCAAGTGGTTGAGCGAGAGCAGTAACTCACGGCTGACATCCCGTGCGCTGAACGCCGGTTCGCCGAGCAACTCAGGGAGTGACGTGGGCAGCGGTGTACGCAGGCAGGCATAGCGACACAGCTGGTTGGCGCGGCCCAGCGCGGCCTGGATATTGCCGGTCAGTGCCGGGAGGAACACTGGGCGGATCAGCCGCTCATAAATATCCGGCGCCATGCAGCGCGGCCGGGTGAAGGCTTGGGCCTGGGCTTCCATGGATTGGCACATCAGGTCCAACAGGCCGTTGAGATCAAGCGCCTGCGGGCCACTGGTGAGAAAGTAGTCTGCGCCGATCAAGCGCTGGCGCAACGCGTTGGCAATCGCCCGCGCCGCCACGTCACGGGCGATCAAGTCGATATACCCGGCAGGCGGGCAGGGCACGATAGGCAGCACGCCGGACATCATCAGCCCCATGGTCATATGAAACCCCTGGAAGTTGGGCATGTGCCCGCTGTCCGAGTCGCCGATGATGATGGAGGGACGAAAGATCGAAACATCGATACCTGCCGAGCGCACCAGCGTTTCAGCCTGGCGCTTGGCGACTTCGTAAGGCGTTTCTGCTTGCACGCCTTCGTAGTAGTCGCACGGATGGGTGAAGGCGGTGCTGATGTGGTAAAGCGGCACGTTGGCTTGCTGGACAAAGTTCACGACGTTTTCGGTGCCGAGGTAGTTCACCGAAAAGATCTGGTCGATATCGCCATCCATGCGGGTCACCGCTGCGGCGTGGATCACCCAATCGACACGCTTGAGCAGCGCTTCATAATCGCCGACGTCCAGCCCCAGTCGCGGGCTGCATATATCGCCCTTGAGCACCTCCACGCGCGGGTGGCGAATGCGGCTTTTACGCGCCAGGCATACCAGGTCAAAGTCCTCTGCCAGGCAGTCGATCAGTGATTCACCGAGTACGCCTGAGCCACCCGTGAGAAGGACGGTTAATTTTTGCTGTTCTGACATGTAGGACGCTTCCTGCGGACTCATCGAAAGAATTAACGGTGCGTTCCGCCAAATCCCGGGCACGGATACCCCTGGCGAACACTCTTGCATTCACTGTCGGTAGCGCTGAGGTGCTGTGTGAGGCCGGCAATCAGCGCTTATCGTTTTCGCGAATAAGATGCGATCGATATTGGCTTTTTGATATCAATGCGTCTTGAACGAAACGCTTGTCTTTCGCAAAACCCTGGCAGCGGTGCGGGGCGTCATGCCAATCATGCGGCGCATGATGCGGGCCAAGTGCGCCTGGTCGGAAAAGCCGCCGTCGGCGGCGGCATCCGACAAGGTGGAACCGTCAGCGAGGGATTTGGACGCGCGCTCGAGTTTGTTCCAGATGATCCATTGGGACAGCGACACGCCCATCTGGTGCGTGGCGACATAGCGCAAGCGCGGGCTGGACAGGCCGACCGCACTCGCGGCGCGGCTGACGGAGCCCGGACCGTCGCGGTCCAGGCGCAGAATGTTCAAGGCCTTGTAGAGGCGTTGGTCGATGGGCGACGTAATCGCCAGCAAGCGCCCCAGCGCTTCCACAAACTGAGACAGGGAGCTGGAGTGGCGAAAGCACTCGAGCAGTTCGTCACTGGCCAGGGCGATGCCATTGTCTTGCAGCAACGCGTTGAGCGCACGCCCCAACGGGGTATCCGGGTTGACGTAGACAAAGGCCACCGGATGAATGTCGGGCACGGCACGGTGCTCGACATTGGGCCCAATGATCACGCCGGCCGCGCGGATCGACTGGCCTGGCAACTCCAGGGTGACGGGCTGGTGTACGCCGATGCACAGCTGAATGGCAACATGGGAGTGGGCAGTGTTCTGATCCGCGCGGCCAATGTAGCCGGCCCATGAATCACCAAAGGTAACGTTGCCATCCCACATGTAAGGTCTTCCTGACTCAGAGGGTGAATTTTCCGTGTGCAGGGTAGGCCTGCGCCGGACTTGATTCAAGCATCGGGCAGCGGGTTATACCTGCAACGCGGCGCGCATGCCCGCCAATTTGATGCAGGTTTCGTCGTATTCGCTGGCAGGGTCGGAGTGTTCGACGATGCCACAGCCGGCAAATAGACGGGCTTGGTTGCCGTTGAGCAAGGCGCTGCGCAAACCGACGATGAATTCGCCGTTGCCGTGGGCATCCAGCCAGCCTAACGGCGCCGCGTACCAGCCACGGTCAAAGCCCTCGAATTGGCGAATATGCTCCAGCGCCTGGCCGCGTTCATGGCCGCCGACGGCGGGCGTCGGGTGCAGGACTGCGACCATGTCCAGCAAACTGCTCTGCGGGCGCAGTGCGCCTTCGATCAGCGTCGCCAAGTGCTGCACGCGGCTGAGCCGCTTGATGTGCGGCGCCGGGGGAACGTGCAACGGGCGTACCCAGGGCGCCAGGTCACGCTGAATGATCTGCACCACCACGGCATGCTCATGCTGGTTCTTCTGGCAGCCGAGCAGCGTTTGCGCCAGTTGCGCATCCTGCTCCGGGCAGGGATCGCGCCGGGCTGTGCCCGCCAGCGCCAGGGTTTGCAGGTGACCGTTGTGCAGTTTGACCAGGCGCTCCGGGGAGGCGCCGATAAAACACGCGTGGTGGCGTCGAAACGCAAACAAGTACGCCGTGGGGTCGTTGATCGCCAGGGCAGCCAAGGTGCGCCCGGCACTGATGGGCCGGGAAAATTCGCTGACCACTTCCCGCGCCAGCACCACCTTGTTCAACGCGGTGTCGCGCAACACGTCCAGGGCATGCGCGACTTTGCTTTCCCAGCAGGCCCGCGGCAGGCTCTGGTCGCGGGTGTGCTGCCGTGCAGCCGTCGGGGGCGCGCCGCTGACGTAGCGATCCATCAGCGTGTTCCACTCCTTCAGTACGTGCTCGCAACAGCAACGCGCCGCATCGCTGGGCGCGACGCGCTGTTGGCACACCAGCCAACAGTCTGCACCGTCGCGCACCAGCAATAGCGTCATCAGCCACAGGGACGCATCGCCAAAATCCTGCCAGGCGGGGCTGGCCTTGACCTGATGATCGAATCGAAAGCCGCCGCACACCGAAGGCGCCAGCGGGCCGTGTATCACCGCGCTTTCCAGCCAGTATCGCCATTGTGCATCGACCGAGGCAAAACGCTGAGGGCCCGTGCTGCTCAGTTCCGCCGCCACCCCCCAGCCGAACAGGCTTTTGTCGTCTTCCGGCGCCCGCCAGAACAGGCACTCGGCGCCAGGTTGGTCGGCGCTGCCAAACAGCGCCAGCAAGTCCAGCGGGGCGATCCTCATCGAGTAACTGGCCAACACCGGCTCACCTTGTTCGACGGCACGCCGCTGGGCGTGCTCGAACACCTCGGTCATCCCCTCGGCATGAGCGTGCAACTGTGCAAAGGCCCTCATGCCAGCGTTCTCATCGCACGCCAGTGCAACACTTGCTGGCCGATGTACCAATGGATGATCTGGGCAAACAGGGTTTCGACGAAGTGCGGGTCCAGCCCGGCCTGCTCGGCCCACTCGCGGCGTTGCGGGAGCATCTGGGCAACGCGTTCGGGCGCGGCGATGCTGCTTTCGGTCGGCTTGAAGCGCGCGGCGGCTTTGACGTAAGCCATGCGTTGGCGCATGAGGTCGATGATCTGGTGGTCCAGTGAATCGATGGCGTGACGGATGTCCTGCAGGCCATCACAGGCGTCGGGGGTTTTCATTGACAGGTTTCCTTCAAGGAGGGCGATGGGGTCGACAGCGTCGCGACGATGGCGTCGATGAGTGCCTGGCGTTGTTCGACCAGGTAAAAATGTCCGCCTTGCCAGCGCTGCAGGTGCAGTGGCTGGTGGCTGGCGGCTTGCCAGGCCATGGCTTCATCAAGCTCGATTTCCGGGTCTTGCTCGGGGTAGAACACCCCGATGCGGCTCTTGAGTGGCCGCGGTTGTGCGCAGGTGTAGGTTTCAACGATGCGGTAATCGTTGCGCAAGCCGGGCAGGAACAGTTCGCACAGGGCCGGGTTCTCCAGCAACGCATTGGGGCGCTCGGCCAGGCGCCGCACATCGTCCAGCAAGGCCGCGTCGGGGCCCAGGTGCAACTGCCCGCCGCGTTGGCGCTGCGGCGCGGGGTGGGCGGACACGAACAGGTGGTCGACGGCGATTGCCCGTTGTTCCAGGCGCGTCGCCACTTCATATGCCACCACCGCCCCCAGGCTATGGCCGAACAACACCAGCGGCCGGTCGGCGTAACACGACAACGCGTGCGCGGCACCGTCGGCGAGGCGCTGCATGTCGGTCAGGCACGGCTCGCTGAAACGGTCTTCGCGGCCCGGGTATTGGATGGCCAACAGGTCGATGTCGGCGGGCAGGGCATGGACCCAGTCGCGGAAGAAACTCGCACTGCCCCCGGCATGCGCGAAACACACCCAGCGCCAGCGTGGCATGGGCGTGAGTCGATAAGCGCGTACCCAGCGTTCGTCGTGCAGGTTCACGAAGCGACACTCTGCAGCCAGGCCTGGCGCAGGCGCTCGCGCAGGTCTTTGCGGCTGACTTTGCCCACGCCGGTGTGCGGGAAGTGTGCGACGAACTCGATACGGTCCGGCACCTTGAACGCCGCCAGGCCGTGGCCGCGCAGGTAATGCTTGAGTGCGAAGGCCGAGGGCGCCGGGTCACGGGCGACGATAAAGGCACAGGTGGATTCGCCGAGCACCGCATCCGGCATCGCCACCAGTGCGGCGTCGTGTACCTGGGGATGGCCGATCAGCAGGTTTTCCACTTCTTCGGCAGCGACTTTTTCACCGCCGCGGTTGATCTGGTCCTTGTCACGACCTTCGACCACCAGGTAACCGTCGGCGGTGCGCCTGACCCGATCACCGCTGCAATAGAATCCATCGGCGGTGAACGCCCGGGCATTGTGTTCGGGCAGGCGATAGTAGCCGCGAATGGTGTAGGGGCCGCGCACTTGCAGTTCACCCACTTCACCCTCGGGCACCGGTTGGCCCTGTTCATCGACAATGCGTACTTCGTCATCGGCGCTCAGCGGACGGCCCTGGGTATGCAGCAGCAGATCCGGGCGGTCATCCAGGCGGGTAAAACACAACAACCCCTCGGCCATGCCCAGCACTTGTTGCAAGGTGCAGCCCAGCGTCGGCGTGACCCGTTCTGCCGCGCTGCTGAGCAATTTCGCACCGCCCACTTGCAGCACGCGCAGGCTGGACAGGTCGGCCTGGCGCTGGTCCTGGGCGTCCAGCCAGAGCATCGCCAGCGGCGGCACCAAGGCGGTGACGGTGACACGCTGCTCGCTGATCAGCGCAAAGCAGGACTCAGGGTCCGAGCGGCGCGTACACACCACGCGCCCACCGGCCAGCAGGGTGCCGATCACACCCGGGCAACACAGGGTGAAGTTATGCGCCATGGGCAACGCGGTGAGGTAAACGGTACGCGTATCCAGCTCGCAGACTTCGCTGCTGGCGCGCACGTTATAGAGGTATTCGGCGTGCCGCCTCGGGATCAACTTTGGCGTGCCGGTGGTGCCTCCCGACAGCTGGAAACACGCCACGGCGTCGGCGCGACCGGCGTCCCGTTCCAGCGGCGCGCTGTTGTAAAGCTCACTCAACGCGGTGAACTCCTGCGCATCGCCGTCGATCACCACGTGGCGCAACAGCGGGTTGGCAGCGGCCAGTCGGCGCGCCATCGAGCGGCAATCAAAGCCCTCCAATTGAGCGCAGCCGATGTAGGCCGAGGCCTGGGCAAAGCCACAAAAGCCGCCGATCTCATGTTGACGGTGGGCGGGCAGGGCGAGGATCGGCCGGGCGCCCAGGCGGAACAACGCAAAGCACACTTCGATAAACGCAGTGCCGTTGGGCAAGTGCACCACCACATTGTCGCCCTCTGCGATCCCCAGCGCGTGCAAACCGCCAGCCAGGCGCCGACAGCGGTCTGCCAGGCTGCGGTAATTGAGGTGCAAGGGGCCGTCGGTTATCGCAATGGCCGATGGGTTGCGCGCGGCGACCGTGTCGAGGGCCTGAGCGAAGGTCTGGTCTTGCCAGTAACCGGCCTGGCGGTAGCGTTCGGCGAACGCGGCAGGCCAGTCGGGCGCGTCGCCAACGCTGTCTGAATCGGGTGCGCAGGTGTGCAATGACATGGAATCCCCTATTTGTAGAAATAATTGGCTACAAACGTCTAAATGAGATCTATTATCATTGTCCTTCGCCGAGCGCTTCTCAACGCCAAGGCTTTCGGACCTGTGACTTTTTCATTAGGTGAAATACACAGCGGCTATAAACAGGGAGGTTTACGGTTTAAAAGCCTCCTCCTCATTCAGGTCAGGCCCCGCGTAATGGCCTCAGGATCAAGGGAAAACCCAATGACTATTACGATCATCGCCCCCAGTCGACAAGAGACGCAGGCCGAGCCCAAGGGCAACCAACCCGGAACGGTCTACCTGGACCCGCACATGACCCTGGTCACCGGCACGTTGTGGTCAGACAGCGAAAACTGGGTCGAGGACCCGCTGGAGCGCGGCCTCAAGTTGATTCTGGTGCAAAGTGGCGAGCTGTCGTGCCGCATCCCCGGGCACAGCGAGCAGTCGATCAAGGGGCCGAGCCTGTGCACCATCGTCAACGACGGCGAGTTCACCTCGTCGCAGATCTACGGCACCACCACGCCACTGCGCTACACCATCGTCCAGCTGGACCTCGAATCCCTCGACCGCCATCTCGGCCTGGCCCCGCGCAAGCTCCTCAGCAGTGGCGGCGGCGACCCGTACATGATGGTGCGCCCGGCTCCGCGCGCGATGCAGGCACTGGCCACGCAAATTGCAACATGCCCGATGCAGGGCCCGAGCCGCTCGTTGTACCTGGGTGGCAAGGCGCTGGAATTGACCGCGTTGAGCGCGCAGTTCCTGCTCGGTGAGCGCGGGCAGCCGGAGCATAAGCTGCGCATCACCTCGTCGGATGTGGAGCGTGTACACGCCGCCCGGGACCGTCTGGTGCGCTCGCTGCTCGAACCGCCCAGCCTGAACGCCCTGGCCAGTCACGTGGGCATGAGCCCGCGCAAACTGACGGCGGGGTTTCGCAAAGTGTTCGGTACCAGCGTGTTCGGCTACCTGCACGAACATCGTCTCAACGAAGCCCACCGCATGCTCAGCGACGAGGAAAGCAATGTGTCTACCGTCGCCTATGGCGTGGGATTCAGCCCGGCGCATTTTTCCATCGCCTTTCGCAAACGCTATGGTGTATCGCCCAGCGAAATCCGTTGATCACGGCACGGTGTCTCTGAATCGAATGAAAAGGCCTGTTTATCTAAAGCCCTGAGCGCTTTCTGAAAAACCGCTTGCGATAGAGTTCCAATTGAGAATGGCTTCCATCTTGGTGAGCCAGGGACTTTATCTAGACGGGTCACAGGAAGCTTTTCATGAGCGAGCTGACAACAGCAGACACCACCGCACTGCGCAGATGGCTGATCGAACACCTTGCCCAGTTGCTGGGCGCTACCGTGGAAGAAATCGACAGCCTGGGCGATGAGGAAAACCTCTTGGGCTGCGGGTTGGATTCCATCCGCCTGATGTACTTGCAGGAGCGCCTGCGCAGCCATGGGTTGCGGGTCGACTTCGCCCAACTCAGCGCCGAACCCAGCCTCGCGGCCTGGCTTGGCCTGCTGCATGGCCAGGCGGTGCGACGTGTGGAGGTGGCTGATGTCGCCCCGTTGAGCGCAGCCGACGACAGTTTTGAACTCAGCGCGGTGCAACAGGCGTACTGGCTGGGGCGCGGGCCCGCCGAAGTGCTGGGCAATATCAGTTGCCACGCATGGCTGGAATTCGATTGCCAGGGCATCGATGTGCAACGCCTGGAAGCGGCAGTCAAGTGCGTGCAGGCGCGTCACCCGATGTTGCGTGCCAGTTTCAACGACGGCCGCCAACGCATTCTTGGCGCAACGCAATTGCCGGTTTTCGACCATCAGGATTGGCGCCACCACACTCAAGCGGTTGCGCAAGACGCTTGGCACGCGCTGCGTGAATGGCGATCGCATGAATGCCTGGCCGTGGACGCGGGGCAGGTGTTGCTGGTCGGCCTGGTGCAGTTGCCCGAAGGCCGTGATCGTGTGTGGTTGAGTGTCGACCTGCTGGCGGTTGACGTGGAAAGCCTGCGTCTGTTGATGGCGCAACTGGGCCAGGCCTATCAGGCGCCCGCCGCGCTTGCACCCGCGCCGGACGTGCAGTTTGCCGACTACCTGGGCCGGCGCCGCCAACGTCGCGCAGAGGCGTATGCGCGAGATCGTGAGTATTGGTGCGAACGCCTTGCGCAGTTGCCGGACGGCCCCGCACTGCCGCTGGCCTGTGCCCCGGAATCGATCCGTGCGCCACGGTTTACCCGCCAGGCTTACGTACTCAGTCACGCAGAAGCCGAACGCCTGCAACGCCAGGCGACGGCCCATGGCCTGACGTTGCCCAGCGTGTTCGCCACAGCGTTCAACGCGGTGTTGGCACGCTGGAGTGAACAGTCGAGCTTCCTGCTCAATGTGCCGTTGTTCGACCGTCACGATGATCAGCAATCCATCGACCAGGTGATTGCCGACTTCAGCACCTTGCTGCTGGTGGCGTGTGAAGACGCGCCGCAGTTGCCGTTTGCCGAAGGCGCCCGACGCTACCAGCGCGATTTGCACGCCACCATCGACCACGCGGCGTTTCCCGCGCTGGAAGTGCTGCGTGAGGCTCGTCGCCAAGGTCATCCGCGTTCCGCGCCGGTGGTGTTTTCCTGCAACCTGAGCGATTCGAGTTTTGTCCCCGCCAGCTTTCGCGAGGTGTTTGGCGACCTGCACGACATGCTCTCGCAAACCCCGCAAGTGTGGCTCGACCACCAACTGTATCGGCTTGAGGACGGTGTGCTGCTGGCCTGGGACAGCGTTGCCGACCTGTTCCCGCAAGGCGTGCCGCAGGCGATGTTCAGCGCCTATGTCGAGCTGGTGCAGCGTCTCGCCGACAGCGACTGGAACCAGCCGCAACCGGTGTTGTTGCCGCTGGCGCAACAGGCGCGCCGCGACCAGCAGAACAGCCTGCCGGCGTTGGCGCCGGGGCGGGGCCTGCTCGAAGACTTTTTTCGCCAAAGTGCCCGACAACCCGACGCACTCGCCCTGATCTGCGGCGCGCAACGCTGGACATATAACGATCTGGCCACCCAAGCCCTGCGTATAGCGGCGGGTTTGCTTGAGGCGGGCATGCGTCAGGGCGAGGCAGTGGAGGTCTGCCTGCCGCGTGGGCCTCGCCAGATCGCCGCGGTATTCGGCGTGCTGGCGGCCGGTGGTTGCTATGTGCCGGTGGACACCGCACAGCCGGTTGCGCGGCGCAGCCTGATCGAATCGGCTGCGGGCATCACCCGAGTGATTGCCGACCAGCCGCAGGGCAACGCGCTGCAATGGCTTGACCCGGCGGTGCTTGAGCAGTCCGCGCCATTGGCCGCGCCGAAAACGCTATCGCCGCGCGCCAGCGCGTATGTGATCTACACCTCGGGCTCTACCGGCATTCCCAAAGGTGTTGAAGTCTGCCATGGCGCCGCAATCAACACGATCGACGCGGTGCAGGCCGAACTGCAGGTCACGCCGGATGATTGCCTGCTGGCCGTGTCGGCGCTGGATTTCGACTTGTCGGTGTACGATCTGTTTGGCGTGCTGGGGCAGGGCGCTCGCCTGGTGCTGCTGCAACCTGAAGAAACCCGCGATGCGGCGCGTTGGGCGCAACTGATCGCCGAACACCGCGTGAGCCTGTGGAATTCGGCCCCGGCATTGCTGGAAATGGCCCTGGGCGTCGGCGCCGATGCCTGTGATTACCGAAGCCTGCGGGCGGTGTTGCTGTCGGGCGACTGGATTGCCCTCGACCTCGCCGCACGCCTGCGGCGCCACGCCACCGCGCAGTGCCGCGTGTATGGCCTGGGCGGCGCCACCGAGGCGGGTATCTGGTCGAACCTGCAAAGCATTGATGAGGTCCCCGACCACTGGCCGTCGATTCCCTATGGCAAGCCTTTGGCCGGCCAGGCGTATCGGGTGGTGGACGCCACCGGGCGCGATGTGCCGGACCAGGTGATCGGGCAACTGTTGATCGGTGGTGCAAGCCTGGCGCGGGGGTATCGCAATGACCCGTTGCTGACCGCACAGCGCTTTCGCAGTGATGAGCACGGGCGTTGGTACCACACCGGCGACCGCGGGCGCTTCTGGGCTGATGGCACCCTTGAGTTTCTCGGGCGCATGGACCAGCAGGTCAAGCTGCGCGGGCAGCGTATCGAACTGGGGGAAATCGAAGCGGCGCTCACCGCCCACCCACGGATTGAAAGCGCCTGTGCCGCCGTGTTGAACGGCAGCCTCGGCGCGGCCGTGGTGATCAGCCCTGAATCTGCATCGGCGCAGGCGTTGCCGGCCGTCTCGATGCTCGACGACACCTTGGCCGCAGAACACCAGGTCACTGCGCAGCTGTTGCGCTGCCTGCTGCAAGACCCGCCGCCCAGCGCCCTGCTCGACACGTGGCGCGAGTGGCTGGCCGAGCATGTCGAGTCGCTCAGCCTGCACGACGCGTTGGCGCACTTAGGGTGGCGCGAGGCGGATCTGCACCGCATGGTCGGTGCCTTGCAGGTGCTGTTGCGCACCGAAGACGGCGCCTCGCAAGTGTTGTTCGATCCGTTGCTGGCACCGCAGGCCATGGCGTTGAACCTGCCGGCGGGCCGCCAGGTGTTGGACACCCTGAGCCAGGCGCTCCAACAACACCGCGGCACACCGCTGAAAGTCGCGGTGCTGGATGTGCGCGGCGGGCAGTTGCTGGAGCAATGGCTGAACCATGCGAGTTCGCGCGACGTGCAACTTACTTTGTTCGAGAGCAGCCCCGGCCTGCTGGCGGCCAGCGTGGGCAAGCGCCGGCGCGTGGCGAGCCAACTGCTGGTGGAGGGCGTGCTGCCCGCTGAACACTGGTCACAGTACGACGTGGTGATCAGCTTCGCGGCCTTGCACAGTTATGCTCAGCCCGGCGATGGGCTGAATCTGGCGCAGGCACTGCTCAAGCCGCAAGGCCGCCTGTTGCTGGCCGACCTGCTGCGCGACTCGCCGTTGCGGCTGGTCAGCGCGGCGCTGCTGGATGAGCGCGCACCGGTATTGCCTGACGCTGCCGAACTGGCGCACCTGCTCGGCCAGAGCGGTTTTCGCCACCTGGAATGCCTGTGGCAAAACCCCGCGATGCTGCTGTTGAGTGCGCGTGCGGCGGATGAAACCCTGACCGCTGAAAGCCTCGACCAATGGCTGCAACAACGCTTGCCCCAGGCGATGCGGCCCGAACATCTGTGGTCCGTACCGCGCCTGACACTGAATGCCAACGGCAAGATCGACCGCGCGCGCCTGCACGCCAGCCTCAGCGACGCGTTGCAACGCAGGCAACCGGCAAACAACGAAGACGGCGAACTCAGTGCCGAGCTACAGCCCCTGGCAGCGTGCTGGGAGGCCATCCTGGGACGGCCGGTGCGCAGCGCCCAGGCGAGCTTTTTCAGCCTGGGCGGCGACAGCCTGCTGGCGACGCGGCTGCTGGCCAGCGTGCGTGAACAACTTGGCGCCAGCCTGCGCATGAGCGATTTCTACCTGCAGCCGACATTGGCAGGCATGGCCGCGCTGTTGGTGCGCAGCGGCGAAGTGGCTATCGAGGAGGGCGTGTTATGAGCCTGGATGATGTGCTGCACATCTGCCGTGAACGCCAGATCGAACTCTGGGCGACTGACGGCAAGCTGCATTTTCGCGCGCCGCAAGGCGCATTGGACTCAGCCCTGGCGGAGCGTATTCGCGCCCAGCGGCCAGCGCTGCTGGTGCATCTCGCGCCCCAACAATGGCGCGCACAGCCGGAGCAGGCGCTGCAACCCTTCGCCTTGAGCGCGGTACAGGGCGCCTATGTACTGGGGCGCAACCCGGCCTTTGACTATGGCGGCAATGCTTGCCACTTGTATGTCGAATACCCGTGGCCGGCGAACGTCGACACCGGACACCTTGAACAGGCCTGGAACGCCGTGGTGCAACGTCACCCGATGCTGCGCGCGGTGGTCGATAACCATCAGCAACGTGTGCAAGCCCAGGTGCCATGGCAACAGCTGCCGGTGCATGACCGCCGCGACGCCACGCCCGAGGCGTTCGAGGCGCACCTGAACAGCGTGCGCAAGCGCCTGGACCATGCCTGCCATGCGCTCGATCAATGGCCGATCCTGCTGCCCGAACTGAGCGTGGGACGCGAGCAGGCAATCCTGCATTGCTCGGTGGATTTCACCTTGTTCGACTACGCCAGCCTGCAACTGCTGCTGGCAGAACTCACCCAGCGCTACTTGGAACCGACGCGCCACTGGCCATTGCTGGAAGCGACCTTTCGCGACTACCTCGAGCACGAACAGCAAGCGCGCGGCAGCGCCGCCTGGCACGCCGACAAGGCGTGGTGGCTGGCGCGCCTGGACAGCCTGCCCGGGCGTCCGGACCTGCCGCTGAGCGAGCACGCGGGCTTGGGCTCCACGCGTTTCGCCCACCAGCATGGCGTGTTGAGCAGCGGGCAATGGAACGCCCTGTGCGCCCTCGCCAGCACCCAAGGCCTCAGCGCGGCGGGCGTGACGCTGGCCGCGTTTGTCGAGGTGATCGGGCGCTGGAGCCAAAGCCCGGACTTTTGCCTGAACCTCACCGTGCTCAACCGGCCGAACCTGCACCCGCAGTTGGACCAGGTCGTGGGGGACTTCACCGCGCTGAGCCTGCTCGCGGTGGACGGCACCGAGGGCGCCAGTTTTGTCCAGCGTGCGCGGCGTATCGGCGCGCAGCTGTTCGATGACCTCGACCACAGCCGCTTCACCGGCGTTGAGGTACTGCGCGAACTGGCCCGTGTGCGAGGGCGTGGCGCCGACCTGATGCCGGTGGTGTTCACCAGTGGCATCGGCAGCGTCGAACGCATGCTCGGCGATGCCGGGCGTGTGTTGCAGCCGCCCAGCTACATGATCAGCCAAACCCCGCAAGTGTGGATCGACTGCCAGGTCAGCGACCAATACGGCGGTTTGCAGATCGGCTGGGATGTCCGCATCGGCGTGTTGCCCGAGGGCATGGCCGCGCAGATGTTCGCAGCCTACGTCGACTTGCTGCAACGCTTGGCCTGCGACCCGCAATTGTGGCAAGCGCGTGGCGATATCGTGCTGCCCGCGCAGCAGGCAAACCCGCCAATCCACGCCAGCGCCCCAGCGCGCAATATCGCCGACGGCTTCGCCCAACAGGCGCGGCGAACTCCGGATGCCCTCGTGATCAGTGACCGCGACGGCCGTTACCGCTATCGTCAGGTCGCCCAGCATGCCGCCGCGGTGCGCAAGGCGCTTGAAGCGCTCGGCGTGCAGCCGGGGGCGCGGGTGGCGGTGATGCTGCCCAAGAGCGCCTGGCAACTGATGGCGGTGCTGGGCATTACCCAGATGGGCGCGGCCTATGTGCCGGTGGACATCCGCCAACCGGCCTTGCGCCGCGAGGCGATCCTGCGCGACGCGGGGATTGCCGCGGTGATTGTCCTGCAAGCCCAGGCATGGCCGGACACCCTTGAACTTCCGCGCATTGCCATCGATACGCTTGCCGCCGACCCGCATTGGCCACCCCGTGAGCCGCTGGCGGTAGAGGCCGCGGACCTGGCCTACATCATCTACACCTCAGGCTCCACCGGCACGCCCAAAGGCGTAATGCTCAGCCATGGCGCGGTGGTCAACACCCTCGATGACATCAACCAGCGCTACGCGGTGAACGTCGATGACCGCGTGCTGGGCCTGGCAGAGTTGAGTTTCGACCTGTCGGTGTATGACTTCTTCGGCGCCACGGCGGTCGGTGCGCAGGTGGTGCTGCCCGACCCCGAGCGCGGCGCCGATCCTTCGCACTGGGCGCAATTGATGCAGGAACACGGCATCACCTTGTGGAACTCGGTGCCCGCACAAGGGCAGATGCTGGTGGATTACCTGGAGACCGAGCCCGGCGCAATCCCCGGGCCGCGCTGTGTGCTGTGGTCCGGCGACTGGATTCCCACCACGCTGCCGACGCGCTGGTGGCAACGCTGGCCCGAAAGCCAGTTGTTCAGCCTGGGCGGCGCCACCGAAGCGGCGATCTGGTCGGTGGAGCATCCCATTCGTGCCGAAGATACGGCCTTGCCGAGCATCCCCTACGGCCGGGCCCTCAAGCACCAGACCCTGGAAGTGCTCGACGCGCTGGGCCGCCAGTGCCCGGTGGGCGTGCGTGGTGAGATTCATATCGGCGGACTCGGCCTGGCCCTGGGTTATGCCGAAGACCCGCAACGCAGCGCCGAGCGGTTTATCACCCATGCCAGCGGGCGTCGCCTGTACCGCACGGGTGACCAGGGGCGTTACCTGGACGCGGAAGGCTTGATCGAGTTTCTTGGGCGCCAGGATGACCAGGTGAAGATTCGCGGTCACCGCATCGAACTGGCGGAAATCGACGCGGGCTGGCTGGCCCATCCGCAGATCGCCGCGAGTACCACGGTGTTGCTCGGCGAGCGTCACGAACGTTCGCTGTGCAGCTTCGTCACCCTGCACACCAACGCGCCTGCGCCTCACCTGAGCACACAGCTGGGCGAAGTCCTGCGCCAGGCACGCCACACCCTTGAACACGCGGATTTCGGCCCGCGCGCCGCCATCGAAGCAGCACTGGCGGCGCTGGATCGGGCGGCGGATGTGTCGTTGCTGCACTGGTTGGGCGGCAGTGGCTTGCTGATCCCGGGGCAGTCCGTGGCATTCGACTCGCTGTGCCAGGCCTTGCAACTCGACGCGGGTCAGCATCGCCTGTTGCGGCATTGGCTGACGTTGTTGACCGACAGCGGCTACCTGTGTGCAGACGATGACGGTTGGCGCTGCCAGGTCAGCACGGCTGACCTGAATCAGCACGATGCCTGGGCACAGTTCGCCCGCCTGGCGCCGAGCGGTCTTTGGCCGCTGGAATTGGTCGATTACCTGCGCACCAGCGCGACCCGCCTGGCCGAGCAATTGGACGGGCGCCTGAGCCCGGCAAGCCTGATGTTCCCGCAGGGCTCGGCACATATTGCCGAGGCGATGTACAGCCGTGGCCAGCATGCCCAAGTGCTGCATCGGGCCATGGCCGAGGCGGTTTGCGCGATCGTTGCGCGCCAGAGCCAGCGCCGCTGGCGCATCCTGGAAGTGGGCGCCGGCACCGGTGCCGCCAGTGCGCTGATCATCCCCGCGCTGGCGCCGTTGGTGGCGGACGGGGTGCAGATCGACTATGTGTTTTCCGACGTGTCGAGCTATTTCCTTAACGCTGCGCGCGAACGCTTTGCCGCGTATCCGTGGGTGCGCTTCATGCCGTTCGACATGAACAAACCCGCCTGCGAACAAGGGCTTGCCGCGGGGTCCCTGGACCTGCTGCTCAGCTCCGGCGCATTGAACAACGCCCTGGATACACCGCGCCTGCTCGCCGGGTTACGCCAATTGCTGCAAGCCGATGCCTGGCTGGTGATCCAGGAACTGACCCGCGAACACCGCGAAATCAGCATCAGCCAAAGCCTGATGATGGAGACGCCGCAGGACGTGCGCGCCACCTCCGGGCAGCTGTTCGTGCATACGGACCAGTGGCTGGCGTGGCTGAACAGCGAGGCCGGCGACCAGGCCGAATCGCTGGCGTCGACCGACAGCCTGCTGCACCTGCTGGGCTACGACCTGTTGGTCGCACGCGTGAAAACCGACCGGCCATTACTGAGCCAGGAGACGTTGCTGGCCTTCATCGCCGAGCGCGTGCCGCGTTATATGGTGCCGGCGCAGGTGCGGATACTCGACCGCTTGCCGGTCACCGCCAATGGCAAGATTGACCGCCGCGCGCTGACCACCCAAGCCGAGCAGCGCCAGCTCGAACCGGCACGCCGTGCGCGCACGGAAGTGGCGGATGAGCTGGTGCAGCGCTTGATCGCGCATTGGGAGCGAGTACTCGATTGCAGTGGGGTGTCGGCGGATCAGGATTTCTTCGGCGCCGGTGGTGACTCGCTGCTGATCGCGCAATTGATCGCCGGCTTGCGCGAGCAAGAGCCATTGGCCCGTGCGCAACCCTTCGACCGCCTGTTGCGCTGGGCTCTCAGCCAGCCGACCCCGGAAGGCCTGGCCCAGCGCTTGCGCAGTGAGTCGAGCAGTGAAGCCCCCGCAGTGGTGCCCTCCACGGACACCCGCCGTGCGCCGTTGGGTGGGCGCGGGCGGGTGGATGCGCTGACGGAACTGGCCGCGGGTGAAGGCACCGCGCGGGTGCTGGTGCATGAAGGGCTCGGCACGCTGCTGCCGTATCGCGGGTTGATCGCCGAACTGGCCGGCAGCGGCCCGTTGCTGGGGTTGGCGGTGCACGACAGCGACGATTACCTGAGCCTGCCGCCGGAGCATATCAACGCCACCCTCGGCAAACGGTATGCCCAGGCGCTGTGGGACAGCGGCCGGCGCCGCTTCGACTTGCTGGGCTACTGCTCCGGCGGGCTGGTAACGCTGGAGCTGGCCAAGGCCCTGCTGCAATTGGGCGCCGAGGTGCGTCGGGTGGACATCGTATCGAGCTACCGCATTCCGTACCTGGTGGAGGATGAAGTGCAGATGCTCTACAGCTTCGCCGGCACCCTGGGGCTGGACACCGCTGCGCTGGGGTTGCCGGCGGCTGAACAGTTGCTCGACAAACACCTGGGTCTGGACGCCACCGCGCTCAGATCCCGCGTACTGGCGGCGGCCAAGGGCATTGCCGATGAGCAGTTGTATCGGGTGTTCGCTCATTCCGTGCGCGCCAGCCACTACAGCGACGGCGCGCCGTATGTGGGCGCCATCCGCCTGTTTGTGCCGAGTGTCGCCAACCCGTTGATCCCCGATCACCAGGCCGCTCTGCAGGCCTGGTGGCAGGCGGCGTCGTTGGCGCCGCTGACTGTGCAGACCCTGCGCGGCAATCACTTCGAGTGCTTGAACGCCGGGCTGAGTCGTTACTTGCTGGAGGAACGCCCATGACTATGCCTGTGAAAACCCTGGTGGTGGGCTCGCGCTTTGGCCAGTTCTACGCCGTTGGTGTGGCTGCGGCCGAGCACCTGGAACTGGTCGGGGTGCTGGGGCAGGGCAGCCGTCGCTCCCGCGCACTGGCTCGCTATCTCGAAGTGCCGTGTTTCGAGGCCTTGGCCCACGTACCCGCCGACACACAACTGGCCTGCGTGGCGGTGGGCGGCGCAGCAAGGGGCGAACAGGGCCCCGCCTTGGCGCAAGCGCTGATGGAGCGGGGCATTGATGTGCTGATCGAGCACCCGTTGCTGCCCCAGGAACTGCAAGACTTGCTGAGCACGGCGGCGCGCCTGCATCGGCGCTGCCTGCTCAACAGTTTCTACCCGCAGTTGCCGTGCGTGGCGCGGTTCATCGAGCTGGCGCGGCAGCTGCATCGTCAACAGGGCATTCGCCATATCGACGCCGACTGCGCGGTGCAGGTGAGTTACGCGACCCTCGATGTGCTGGCGGCGCTGTTGGAATCGGTAGGCCCATGGTCGGTGGACTGCGTGGCACCGGCGCTGTCGGCCTGGCGGGATATCAGCCTGGTCATGGCGCAAGTGCCGGTGTCGTTGCGCGTGCTCAATGAGTTGGCCGCCAATGATGACGGGCGCATGCAGAGGCTGCAGCGCATCAGCATCGCCACTGACAGCGGCACGTTGCTGTTGGCCTCGCCCCACGGACCGTTGCTGTGGCTGCCGGCCGTGCGTGCGCCGGTGCAAGATGCCGACGGGGTGTTCGACCTGTTTGGGCCGCAGGCCGATGAGCCGCTGCCGTGCGCCGAAGTGTTGGAGGCCGCGGCGGCGGATTGGGCGCAGGTTTACCGCCGCGTCTGGCCGACAGCTGCGGCCAGTGCATTGCAACCGCTGATCACGGGGGTGGGGCTGGCGCGCCTGCAACAGCGCAGCCTGGAAGTGGTGAGGCTATGGCAACAGGTGACGGCGGCGCTCGGGTTCCCGCAGCAGCCGTCGCTGACGTTACCGGCGGCCGGCCTGGCCCAGGCATTGGAGCACGTCCGATGAGCCACTTGAGCGAAATGCTGCGTCCTTTCCGTGCGCGCTTAGGGGCGGCGATCGCGTTGCAGGCCGTCGCCGGGATCTGCTCGCTGCTGCCGCTGATAGCCTTGGCGCAACTGGCGGACAGCTTGCGCCAGGCGCCGCCGCTGGCGTCTTCGGCACTGAACTGGGTGGTGGTGGCGGTGGTGGCGTCAGCGCTGTGGTTGTGCGGCCAGACCCTGGCCTTGCACCTGACCCATCAGGTGGACGCCGACCTGTGTGACCGTCTGCGCGTGCGCCTGGCCGAGCATCTGCAACGCTTGCCCTTGGGCTGGTTTGCACGGCTGGGGCCCGAGGGCGTCACCCGTTACTCCGAGCAGGATGTGCGGGCCTTGCACCAACTGGTGGGCCATGCGCCGACCGACCTGGTCAACCTGCTGTTGATTCCCATGGCCACCCTGGCCTACCTGCTGTGGAGCAACAGTGTCCTGGCGCTCTGGTGCCTGTTGCCGTTGGCATTGGGCGTGTTGGGTTATTGGCGCCTGGGCTCGGCGCATTACCGCGAGGACGTGGCCCAGCGCAATGGCGCAATCCAGCGGTTGTTCAGCGACTACAGCCAGTTCGCCGGCAACCTGGGCCTGGTCCGGCAATTTCCCAGTGCGGGCATTCATCGCCGTGTGCAAGAGGCGGTGCAGCAGTTTGATCAGCGCTTCAGCCATTGGGTGAGTCGCGCCGGTCATCTTGCTGCGCTGATCCAGGTCCTGCTCAGCGCACCGTGGCTGTTGGCCTGGGTGGTACTTGGCACACTATTTATCGGCGTGAGCGAAGTGGGCGCCGTGCAGGTGTGCGGCTTTTTGCTGCTGGTGCGCGCCATGGCGGCGCCGGTATTAGCGCTGGGGCACGGCTTTGATGCGCTGAACAACGCGCGCGCAAGTGCCCGACGCCTACAGGAGGTGTTGAGTACACCGCCGTTGATCGAGCCCGACGCGCCGCAATCGCCTCGGGACGCCAGCGTGGAGATGCTCGATGTGAGCTTCTCCCAGGGTGATGTCACGGTACTGAAGGCGATCAACCTGCGCCTGGAGCCGGGCACTACCACCGCGCTGGTGGGGCCGTCCGGCGCGGGAAAAAGCACCTTGGCCGGTTTGATCGCCCGCTTTATGGACGTCGACAGCGGGCATGTGCGCGTGGGCGGGGTGGATGTTCGGCAGATCGCCAGCCGCCAATTGCAGCAGCATCTGGCGCTGGTGTTTCAGCAGGCGGGGGCATTGCGCCTGTCACTGGCGCAAAACATCGCCCTGTATCAGCCGCACGCCAGTGAAAAACAGATTCGCGCCGCGGCCAAGGCGGCCTGCCTGGATGACTGGATCATGGGGTTGCCCAAGGGCTACGCCAGCGTGGTGGACGATGATGTGCGGCTGTCCGGCGGCGAATTGCAGCGCCTGGCGATTGCGCGGGCGCTGCTGTCGCGGGCGCCGATCATGTTGCTCGACGAACCCACCTCCGCCACCGACCCGCAGACCGAGCGCGCCTTGCGTACTGCACTGCGCGACGACGCAGCCGGGCGCACGCGGCTGATCATCGCCCATCGCCTGGAAACCATCGCCCATGCCGAGCAGATCCTGGTGCTCTGCGAAGGGCGCATTGTGCAGCGCGGATGTCATGCACAGTTGTTGGCCGTGGACGGTCTGTACCGCCAGATGTGGGACGAGCAAATGTCGACGGCCGATCAACTGGAGTTCGTGTCATGAGTGTACTTTCGCCGTTGCGTCATTTGCCCGACCAGGCCCGGCGCGTACTGCGCGGCGCCCTGGGGTGGATGCTACTGGCCGCCGTGCTGGATGGCTTGGCGGGGTTGGCGCTGGTGCCGCTGATACTGGCCTGGTTCGATCAACAGAGTGTGCAGCCAAGTGTGCTGCTGTTGCTGGGGCTGACGTTGTTGCAGGCCTTGGTCAGCTACGTTGCCCAGCGCCGTGGTTATCTGGCGGGAGCCGGGTTGGCGGCCGGCCTGGTCTCGCAACTGGTGCAACAGCTGCCGCGCTTGCCATTGGCGCGTCAGGGCCAGTTGGAAGACTTGGTGCGCGGGCCGGTGTTCAACAGCATGGGCATCCCGGCGCACTTGCTGGCGCCGCTGGTAACGGCGCTGGTGACGCCGACGATGGTGGTGCTGGGGCTGATCTTTATTGAACCGCGTTTGGCGCTGGCGTTGGCCCTGGCTTATCTGCCGTTGTTCGCCCTGCTGCGTTGGGCCGGGCGACGTAGCCTGGCGCTGGAGCAACTGCGCCAGCAAGTCGACCGTCGCGCCGGGCAGCTGTTGCAGACATTCGCGCAGCAACAGGCCTTGATCCGCAGCGCCGGTGATGCCAGCCAGGGCCAGTTGGCGTTGCGTCAGGCCTTGCACGAGCAACACCAGGCCACGCACCGTCTCAACCGCCGCGCGTTGCCCAGCGGGCTTGGCTTTGCGGCGGCGGTGCAGGTGGTGTTTTCGCTGGTGTTGGCAGGTGGCGTGCTGGCGGTGGCGGCGGGGCAGCTATCCGGCGCGCTGTTGGTAGCGGTGTTGGTGTTGCTGGTGCGCTTCATCGAACCGCTGTCGCAACTGGCTTACCTGGACCAGGCTTTACGTATGGCGTGGCAGGCGTTGTCTCAAGTGCTCACGGTGTTGGCCGTGCCGACGCTGCACAGCCCGCACCCCGGAGAGCAGCCTCAGGATGCAAGTTTGCAAGGGCAAGGCTTGAATATCTGCGGCGAAGGCGGCGAGCAGTTGCTCAAGGATGTGGACATCCATTGCGCGCCGGGAACGTTCACGGCGATTGTCGGTCCGTCGGGCGCGGGTAAAAGTACTCTGCTGGCCTTGCTGGGGCGTGGCATGGACCCGCAGACCGGCGCAGTACGACTCGGCCAGGTGGACATTCGCCAGCTAAGCGAACACACCTTGGCCAACCACCTCATGCAAGTGTTCCAGAACAGCGGACTGTTTGCCGGCAGCCTGCTGTGGAATGTCAGCATGGCCCGGCCGCAAGCCACGCCTGCGCAACTGCAACACGCCGCCAAGGATGCTGCATTGGATGAGGTGCTCAGCAGCCTGTCGCAGGGTTGGCACAGTGAGGTAGGGCCGGGCGGCGCATTACTCTCGGGCGGCCAGCGGCAACGGGTCGGCCTGGCGCGCGCGCTGCTGTCCCCGGCGCCGATCCTGTTGCTTGACGAACCCACCGCCAGCCTCGATGCGCGCTGCGAAGCACGGGTCAATCGCAGCCTGCAGGCGCTGCATGGCAGGCGCACCGTGGTGTTGGTGTCGCACAACCCGATGTTGGTGCGCGGTGCCGATCAGATCCTGGTGCTGGAAGGCGGCAGCGTCAGCGGCTGCGGCAGTCATGAGCAGTTGCTGGCCACGCACCGCTGGTATGCGCAGTTCGTCGAGCAAAACCTGCCGGGCAGCCATTGAAAAAGTCCCTTAATCGAAAAGTCGCAGCGTTCGTTTAAACGATACTAATGCGAATTATTATCGATAAAGAGGCTGGGCAATGTCACACCGGGGAGCAACAAAGGCGGGGCGGGGTTTCCAACGTAATGGGGCGCAACTGGGGATGGTGCTGGTGCTGGGCCTGAGCCCGTTGGCACAGGCGATTGCGACCGTGCAATTGCCTGACATCAAGGTCGCGGGTGACGACACCTCGGGCGAGGTGACCCCGCCCGGCGTGACCACCATCGGCAAGCTACCGCTCAAACTGCGGGAAACGCCGCAGTCGGTGAGCGTCATCGACCACGAGCGCATTGAGCAGCAAAACCTGTTCAGCCTCGATGAAGTGATGCAGCAGGCCACTGGCGTGACGGTGCAGCCGTTCCAGTTGCTGACCACCGCGTACTACGTGCGTGGCTTCAAGATCAACTCTTTCGAACTGGATGGCGTGCCGGCGATGCTCGGTGAAACCGCCGGTTCGCCTCAGGACATGGCGGTGTATGAGCGCGTCGAAATCCTGCGTGGCTCCAATGGTTTGCTGCACGGCAGCGGTAACCCGGCGGCCACGGTCAACCTGGTGCGCAAGCGCCCACAAAAGGCATTCGCCGCCAGCACCACCCTCAGCGGCGGCACCTGGGACCGTTACCGTGGCGAAGTGGATGTCGGCGGGCCGCTGACCCAGACTGGCAACGTGCGTGGGCGTGTGGTGGCGGCCTACGAGGATCGCGACTACTTCTACGATGTCGGCAAGCAAGACACCCAGTTGCTCTACGGCATCACCGAATTCGACCTGAGCCCCGACACCCTGCTGACCCTGGGCGCGCAATACCAGACCATCGATTCGGTGACCAACATGGCCGGCGTGCCCATGGCCAAGGACGGGTCGAGCCTGAACCTGTCGCGCTCCACCTATCTGGACGTGGACTGGGACCGCTTCAAGTGGACCACGCGCCGGGTGTTCGGCTCTCTTGAGCAGCAACTGGATCACGACTGGAAAGCCAAGGTCGCCGCCGAATACCAGGATGCCGACTCAAGCCTGCGCTATGCCGGTGCTTTTGGCGCCATTGACCCGCTCACCGGCGATGGCGGTCGCTTGATGGGCGCTGCGTATAAATTCAGCAGCACTCAAAAGAGCGTGGATGCCTCGGTCAATGGGCCGTATTCGTTGTTTGGCCGCAGCCATGAGTTGCTGTTGGGCACCAACTACAGCCACGGCGAAACCGAGCAGCGCACCGCCCAGTTCACCACGCCGCTCAACGTGCCGGTGAATGTCTATCGCTGGGACCCGAGCAGTGTGCCCAAACCCGGGATCGGCGCCTACACATCGCCCGGTTCCACGACGACCACCTCCAAGGGCGTCTACGCGCTGACCCGCTACAAACTGCTCGATCCGCTGACCCTGGTCATCGGCGGCCGGGCCAGTTGGTGGGACCAGAACGCGCCGACCAGCCACTTCACCCCCGGCCGGGAAATAACCCCGTATGGCGGCTTGATCTGGGACTTTGCACAGAACTGGTCGTGGTACGCCAGCTACGCCGAGGTCTACCAGCCGCAGACCGGGCAAACCTGGAGCGGCGACCTGCTCAAGCCGGTGGAGGGCAAGACCTATGAAACCGGGATCAAGGGCGAGTTGGCGGACGGGCGTTTGAATGTGTCGCTGGCGGTGTTCCGTATTGACCTGGAGAACAATCCGCAGGTCGATCCGGACCACCCGGGTGTGGGGCCGACCACCTATTACATCAGCGGCGGCAAGGTGCGCAGCCAGGGCTTCGAGCTGGAGAGCAGCGGTTATATCACCCCCGAATGGAACGTCTCCGCCGGTTATACCTACACCAGCACCGAGTACCTCAAGGACACCAACGCTTCGGGTGAGCGCTATGCCAGCTTCACGCCGCGCCACATGGCGCGGGTGTGGACCCAGTACGAGTTGCCGTGGCAGGACCGCCGCTGGAGCGTCGGTGCCGGCGTGCAGGCGCAAAGTGATTACTCCACCCAATCCGGCGCTGTGACCCTGGAGCAGGGCGGCTATGCCTTACTCAATGCGCGGGTCGCCTACCGCATCGACGAGCATTGGACTGCCGCGGTCAACGGCAACAACCTGGCGGACCGCAAGTACTACCAGAGCCTGTCCAACGTCAATTGGAACAACCGCTATGGCGAACCGCGCAGCCTCAATCTGACCCTGCGAGGTACGTTCTGATGGCCGCGCCGGCCCTCGGTTCCTGGCCGCTGCGCGTTTGTCTGGCGCTGGCGGGCAGTGTGCTCAGCAGCCTGCAACTGGCCGTCCTGCTGGCGCGGCATTATCCGTGGGGCGGTGGGCTGGAGCGGCTGTATGCCGGCGTGTTCCTGGGCTTGGGGTTTCTGGTGACGGTACTGCTGTGGTCGTTGCTGGCGCCGGATCGCAAACGCGTGGTGTGTCGCTCCAGCGTCTGGCTGCTGCTGTTTACGCCCTGGCTGCTTTGGGATGGAGCCTGGCGATGAACCTGATGGGCGCACCGAGGGCATTGGTTCAGCGTGTACACGCCGGGGCAGGCGGGGTGTTTGGGGTACTGCTGTTCGTGATCCTGCTGACGGGGGCGTGGAGCATGGCCCATGAAGACTTGCGCGCCTGGTTTCGCGGCCCGGCGGCGTTGGCTCACGGGCCGGCGCTACCGGTCGCGCAATGGCCGGCTATCGCTCGCGAGCGCGGCCTGGCGCTCGGTGAATTGCGCATTCGTTTGCCGGACAGCCGCCACTCGGTGGTCGAGTTGTGTGCATCGCCCAAGGACTGCACGGTCGCCTTGGACCCCGTCAGCGGCCGTGAGCTGGTGTCAGGCAACGCGGCGGATATCCTGTTCAACCTGCACAAAAGTCTGTTCATCGGTTTTCCCGGCCGGATTTTGATCAGCTTGTTGGGCGTGGTGTTGTTGCTGATGATCTGGGCAGGCAGTGCATTACACAGTGGGCGCCTGCAAGACCTCAAGCGCCTGCGGCGCGACCGTGGGGCACGGGTGTTCGCCCATGACTTGCACAGCCTGATCGGCCGTTGGTGCGGGCTCTGGTTGCTGCTGTTTGGTATCACTGGCGCGTTGTCCGGCCTGGGGGCGCTCGGCACCTTGGGGCTAGCCGCGCAGGCGTTCCCGGGCGCGCCGCAGCAAGCGTTCATGCAATTGCTGGGGGCGCCGCCGCAGGTCGACCGAACAACGGCTTCGGCGCCGGCGGTCGATCTGGATCAGTTGCTGCGCCAGGACGCCGTCGCCCATCCGGGGTTCTCTGCTCAAAACGTCGCCTTGCACCACTGGGGTGAGCCGGATGCCTGGGTGGAAGTGAGCGGTATCCAACAAGGCCTGCCCAGTACGGCCGTCTTTGAACGGCATGCCTATCGCGCCGCTGACGGCCTCGCCGTCGGTTCCAGCAGCGCCAGCGGGCGCGGTCTGTGGTTGCAGGCGTTTATTGCGGTGCAGCCGCTGCACTTTGCCGACTACCGCTGGGTGCCTGTTGGCGGGTCACTGCTGCGTGCCGTGCATTTCGGCATGGCGTTGGCGGCGGCGGGGTTGGTGCTCAGCGGCTTGTACCTGTGGCTGGAGCGTCGGCGCCTCAAGGCCGGCGGCGGTTGGCAGGTGCTACTGCGCCTGGTGATCGGCGGCGGTGGCGGGTTGCTGGCGGCCACGGCGGTATTGCTCTGCGCGGGGGCGCTGGGCAGTGCCAACCTGGCGTGGTGGTTCTGGGGCGGTTGGCTTGCCAGCCTGCTGCTGGCCTGCCTGATGCCCCCCAGGCGTCAACCTCTGCACCTGCTGCTGGCCGTGACGGGCCTGGGCTTCCTGGCGGCGGCGCTGCTGCACCTGGCCGGCAGCCTGAAACAAGGCAGCGTGCCGCTGTGGCCCATCGATCTTGTGTTGCTGCTGTGCGCGGCCAGTGCCCTGTGGGCATTGCGGCGCCTGATTTCTTTTACGCGTGCGGCACGGGCTGCCGCCGCCAATGTTGCCTGAGGGGAGACTTGTAATGCTGGATCTGTTGAAACATTGGCGCATGGTGCTGACCTTTGCACTGTTGTACCTGTCCCAAGGCATTTGCTTCGGCATCGCCATGGACGCCTTGCCGACCCTGCTGCGTCATGACGGCGCGGCGCTCCACGCCTTGGCCTTCCTGCCGTTGGTGGGGATACCGTGGGTGGTCAAGTTCCTCTGGGCGCCCCAGGTGGATAACCATTGGAGCCCACGCCTGGGACGGCGCCGCAGTTGGATCATTCCCATGCAGATACTGGTGCTGCTGTGCATTGCCTGCCTGGCAAGCATCGGCCTGCGCGTCGAGACGGCAGGCATCGCCGTGGGCCTGCTGATTGTTGCCTCGCTGGCCAGCGCCACCCAGGACATCGCCACCGACGGCATGGCGGCCGAGTACTTTAGCGGCAACATGCTCGCGCGGATTAACGCCATCCAAGTGGGCGGCACCATGGTCGGCTTCTTCGTTGGCGGCGCCGGTACCTTGCTGCTTAGCGGCTACCTGGGGCAAACCAGCGCGTTCAGTCTGCTGGCTTTGGTGCCGTTGTTGAGTCTGGTGTGCGTCGGCTGGCTGCACGTGGCACCGGCCAAGGAAAAACAGCCAGATGTGGCGCATGCCTCATTATGGCGGTTTATCAAGCGGCCGAAGGCGCTGGCGCTGGTGGTACTCGCCTTGTTGTCGGCCATGACGTCAGTGTCGGGTTTTGGCTTGTCAAAGCTGTTCCTGAATGACGCCGGTTGGTCCTTGCAGGCTATCGGCCAACTGGGCATGAGCGGCGGCGTGGTCACCATCGTCCTCGGCTGCGGCGGTGGTGCATGGTTGATCCGGGTGTTGGGGCTGTGGCCGACGTTCATCCTGGCGGTGGGCATGGCCGGCGCTGCCGCGTTGACCTGGCTGCTGCAAGCCAACGGCATGCTTGCCACGCAAACCGGACTGATCTGGTTGGCCGTGGGCCTGGGCTCGTTCGCGACCGGCGCCACCTCGGTGGTGATCATGACTGCCTCCATGGCCTTCGCCGCGCAAAGCGACCAGGCCGGTACGGACATGACCGCCGTGCAAAGCACGCGTGATCTGGGGGAAATGCTGTCTTCGACCTTGCTGGTGGGGTTGACTGCGCAGGCGGGGTATAGCGGTGGGTTCCTCGCGGGGATGGTGATGGCGATCCTGGCGTCGTTGGTGGCGTTGAATGTGTCACGTCACCGTGTGGGGGAAAGAGCGGCAGGCTGATTGATAGGTTCAGCGATCGTCAAAGGCGCTCAACGGGTCAATCAGTGCGAGCGCTCGTGATCTTCCGACATCAAGCGTGCGGCGCGGAGCCGCAGTGAGTGCGCGCCTGCTGGCGTTATAAAAGGGGTACATACAAGCCTGATATTGTTCCGTAGGATGCTCCCGCCAGGACGCTACTACAAATCAATAGCCCGTCGATCGAGCTGTTAGCGCCCAACGTGCCCATGAGGGGCCTTTTGGGCCCACGTGTTCGCTACCCAGCGCGCTTTGATTGACTCGACGGGACCTCGGCCTAAATGTCTTATCTTGAATCTGGCGATTGTCCGGTGACCTTCAGGCAATCGAAGAAGGTGATACTGGCGACAGTCGTTGGCAATGGCCTGGTGATCTACGACTTCACGGTATACAGCTTTTCTGCCGTGATCATCGGCAAGCTGTTTTTCCCATCGGACAGTTCGTTCGCCTCGTTGCTGATGGCATTGTTGACGTTTGGCATCGGTTTCGCGATGCGCCCGCTGGGCGCAATCGTGATCGGCAACCTCGCCGACCGCAAAGGGCGAAAAGCCGGCTTGAATGTCACCAATCTATTGATGGCAGCCGGTACCGCCTTGATCGCGTTCATGCCGACGCATGCATCGATCGGCGTCACCGCAACGGTGTTGCTGGTGCTCTCGCGGTTGCTGCAAGGGTTCGCGACCGGAGGGGAGATCGGCGTGTCGTCCGTGGTGCTGATGGAGCTGGCGGCGCGCAATCAACGCTGCTATCTGGTCAGTTGGCGTTCTGCCAGCCAGGCGGCCGCGGTTTTGGTGGGGGCGGTTGTCGGTGCCACCACGACCGCATTGCTGACCCCCGAACAGTTGCTGGCCTGGGGCTGGCGTATTCCTTTCGTGCTTGGGCTTTTGATTGCCCCGTTCGGGTGGTTCATTCGGCGCAATATGGTGGAGACAACACGGCGTGGTATCCAGTCGCCGTCGCTGCGTGTCTTGCTGAAAAACCATCGCCCCCAGCTATTGCTGGGGATCTTGATGATGGCAACCCCCACCGCAAGCATCTACCTGATGGTGCTCTACATGCCGACCTATCTGGTTCGCACGTTAGGCCTGTCGCCGAGCATGAGCTTGCTTTCGGCGTGCTTTTCCAGCGCGATGCTGTTCATTGCCGCGCCATTGTTTGCGCGGTTCGCCGACCGGCTGCCGCGACGCAAGCCGACCCAATACGTGACGATGATCCTCAGCATCCTGTTGGTCTATCCGGTGTTCCTGGCCTTGACCCATGGGGTCGGCGAGCTGGCTTCCTTGCTGATCATCGGCATCTATTCGGCTGTCGCGATGGGCAACAACGGCGTCGCTACCGTCATGATCATGGAGGCTTTTCCGGCGCATCACCGGGCCACAGGGATGTCGAT
Organism: Pseudomonas sp. Y39-6; assembly: GCF_023651955.1. Lineage (NCBI taxonomy): Bacteria > Pseudomonadati > Pseudomonadota > Gammaproteobacteria > Pseudomonadales > Pseudomonadaceae > Pseudomonas > Pseudomonas sp. Y39-6. The sequence goes on from NZ_CP069594.1 coordinate 3,463,576, forward strand.
GGTCTACAGTTTCGGCGTGACGATCTTCGGGGCGTTCTGCCCGTTTTTTGTGACGTGGTTGATCGGTGTTACCCAGAACGCAATGGCGCCTTCCTGGTATCTGCTGGGCGCGCTATTGGTCAGCCTGTTCGCACTGGTGAAATTTCCAGCGCGCCAGCCGGCTCACTGATCAATTCGGCCAACGACGTTACGGTGCCCCGGCATAGCGTTGCCCATTCGCTGTGCCGCCATCAGGCGATGGTCCTGCGGCGCCAGGTCATAGCGACGACGAAACGCGCGGGTAAACGCCGATGCGCTGTTAAAGCCCAGGCTGTAGGCGATCTCAATCACCTGGCGGTCCGGATAGCGCACCAGTTCGTCCGCGGCTTCACGCAGGCGGCAGTTGAGGATGTAGCGACCCAACCCTCCCTCATGCTGGAACAGACGGTAGAGCGTGGCGCGAGGCAGCTGCATGGCCATCAGCACGTACTCTGGCGTCAGCCAGGGTTGATACAGGTTGTTCTGCACATAACGCCTGGCTTTATCGAACATCGCACTGCGCGCCGCCGCCCGCACGTGCCCACCCAGCTTGGCCTGTTTCGAGAAGGCCGCGAGCATGAGTTGAACGGCGGTATCGAATGTCGACGCGGCCTCGGCGCTGCTGATAACCGGCAGTTTTCTGGAAAACGCCTCGACGTGCTCGATCATCAATTGGGTCATAGGCGTCGTATTCTCGAAGACACGCCCGTGGATCGACTCGGCATGCGGCAGCGCCGCTTCCACCACCGGGCGCGAGACAAAGAAGGTCAATACGCGGCAACGCCCCCGGCTCATTTTGATCGGCTGGTTCATGTCCATGGCAACGATGCTCGCCCTCGCGGACGCGCCATGTTCCTGGGGGCCGCCTCGAATGGACTCCATTGCGCCTTGGGTGAAGACCTGGAAAACATAGTCCCGGACCTTGTCGGTAGAGATGCGCGCAATCGAACGGTCGAGCAACAAGGCGTCGCTTGAGCAGTCGGTGAAAACGCGATCACCCAATTTGTAGCGGTCAATGCTCGCGTTGAAGGGCGTGGTGGTTGCGTGGGATGTAGGCAGGACGTCGATGACGTGTCCGACCCGATCACGCCAGGCCAGCAGTTGGTTGGCAACCGGCTCGGCGCTGACCTCGAAGTGATCATGGGCGTGCCTGGAGCCGACGTGTTTAGGGGCGCATATCAGTGAGGCTGGTTTGTTCATGGATTCACTACAACCCGGAAAGCCTATGTTCACGCCCCGTGAACAGGCGTTGCATCTTCCCACTGTACGTCCGTGCTGCCTAGCGGCAGCCAGTCAGAATGGGTTGTTGTGCTCCTTATAACCGGTTTCTCCATGAAAGTAATGACAATCCCTCTTGTATCCAACTTGTTGCGCACTTTCTGGCGGCGGCAAGAGCGGGGGCGGGCGCCTGAAAATAATTGAAAAGTTGCAACGCAGGGTCAAGCCATCTGCAAGGCGCTTGATAGATTGACGCGAATTCGAATTTGACAGCGTTTATGTGTTTCCACGCTGTGAACGCGTGCGCTTGTTTCTCAAGCAAAGTGCGCTGGGTATTGGTCTTGTTATTTTCGGCGCGATGATCTGAACGGGTACGTTAAACCGGCGAGTACTTCAGGTGTTCACCCGATGGCCCCGGCGCCTTGGCTGACACATGCTTGTCCGACGCTTCAACGCGCGGGGCTTTGGCTTGGCGGATTACAGCCGCGGTGGGCGGAATATCGGGCCTTGGATCAATCAATGAAGATCGTCACCGCTGCATAAATCAACCCGGCATCGGCGGCGATTTTTTTTACGCGGCAACGATGTATCAAACAACCTGTTGAAGTAAGGAGTAACGGATGAGTTGCCTCGACCGGGAAGTAGGTTCGTTTGCGATCAGTTTGACTCATCCTGCTGGCGTTAATCCTCGGGAAGGGCTGGCTTTTTCCCTCGCGCAAATCGAAGTGGATAAATTGAACAATATCCACGCCGAGTCCGGAGTGGATTGGCAGAAAGTCGCCGATGCCTGTGTAAAAGTGCTGCGAGAAGAGGGCAAGGACTTTAATGCCGCGGTCTGGTTGTTATGTGCCTGGACCACTCTGCAAGGCATTTCCGGCCTGGCGACCGGCGTGCATATAGTGCGCGAAATGCTTGAGCTGTATTGGGAGACCCTGACCCCGCCGCCGGCCAGATTGCGTGCCCGCCGCAACCAGGCCGAGTGGATGCTCGAGTGGCTCGCCGTAAAACTTGAAGCCAACTTCGAAGCGGTGCCCGGAGAACAATTGGCGCAGTTGCTCGAAGACTGGGACGCCATCGATCGCCATTGGCGCGACCGGGACGCCGACGGCCCGAGTTTTTTTGCGTTGCGTCGTCGCCTATCGCAGTTGCCTGTGCAAGCGGGTGTCGAGCCAATAGCGGTGACGGCGGAAGAGGTTCCAGCGGCAGTCGATGCGCCTACAGCGCTCCCGACGCCGGTTGCGCACGCCCCTTCGGCGCCGCTCCCGGCCCTTGTGCCGGCTCCGCCATTGGGCCGTCTTGAGAGCGATGAAGCCATCGAGAACGCGGTCAATAGCGTGTTTGCCTCGCTTGCACCGCTGCTGGGGTTTTGCCTGGAGTCTCGGGCGACCTTGCCATTGCTGTTTCGCCTCAATCGCCAATTGGCGTGGACGACCCTGGAGCAGGTCCCTCCTGCGCAAGGCTACACGACACGCGTGCCGCCGCCTTCGGACGCGGAACTCGAAAGTTTCAGCCGCTTGCAGAGCGTTGGCGAGCCGCTGGACATCGTGCGTTTTTGCGAAGGTCGGTTACCAAGTTATCCGTGCTGGCTGGACCTCAATCGGGCCAGTCATGCCGCGCTCTTGAGGCTCGGTTCGGCAGCGCAGGCCGGTGCCGCCAGCCTGGCCCTGGAAACCCGTCATTTTCTGGCGCGCCTGCCGGCGCTGGTCGAGCTGACATTCGCCGACGGCCAGCCGTTCGCCGACGGCGCGACCCGCAGTTGGCTCGAAGGTTTGGCACCGGCGGCCGGCAGCGGCGCCACGGATGGGCTGCAAACGCTGATCGATGAAGTCGCGCGTGATGCCGCCGAAGGCCGTTTGAACGAAGCGTTGGCGCGTTTGCAGGCCGCCGTGCGAGAGGCCGGCAGCGGCCGCGAGCGGTTTCGCCTGCGCGCTGCCCAATGCCATCTGCTACAGCGTTTCGACCCGCGCGCTCAGTTGGGTGTTGCCTTGGATGTGTTGCTCCAGGAAGCGACGGAGCAGGGCCTCGATCGTTGGGAGCCGGAGCTGGTCCGGCCGTTGTTGGAGTTGGCACTGGCGCATGACGACGGCGGTTCGAGAGCGCTGTGGGCGCAACAGTTGGCGGCAATGGATTTGCCGGCGTTCTGGCGCTTGGCCAGCCCGCCGGCAAGTTGAATGGGCAACAGGCAATACCTGGCAGGCGTGTGCATATCCATGCCATGAGTTTTCTAACGGCTGCGTTGAGCGAGTCCGGTAAACAGGAGTGAGATTTAATGGCTAGTGAAGGTTCGGTCGCGCCTAAAGAGCGCGTCAATATTGTTTACAGCTCTGACACCGGCGGCGCGCAGGAACAGGTCGAGCTGCCGCTCAAGCAACTGGTGATCGGCGACTTCACCTTGCGTGAAGACGACACGCCGGTTGAAGACCTCAAACCGATCCGCGTCGACAAAGACAACTTCACCGATGTGCTCAAGGGCCAGAACCTGAGCCTGCAGTTGGCGGTGCCCAATCATCTGGCGGAAAACGCGCCGGAGGACGAGCAGATCCCGGTCTCGCTGACCTTCCAGTCCATTCGCGATTTTGAGCCGGATGCCATCGTGGCCCAGGTTCCCGAGTTGCAGCAACTGATCGCCCTGCGGGATTCGCTCAAGGCCTTGAAAGGGCCGATGGGTAACTTGCCGGAGTTTCGCAAGCAGCTGCAGGCCCTGATGAACGATGACGGGGCCCGCGAGCGTTTGCTCTCGGAACTTGGCGTAAAGGACAAGGAATAACCCATGAGCGAAGAAAAGAGTCAGGCAGCGAGCACGACCGGCCAGGCGGTCGAGTCGGTTTCCCTGTTGGATCAGTTGGTGGAAGCGACGCGCGTCAAGCCAGGCGACGAGGCGTATGCCGTCACCCGTCAGGGCCTCGAAGCGTTTGTCACCGAACTGCTCGAGCCGGCCCGGCAGGCCGAGAAGGTCAGCGCCGGGTTGATCGACGACATGATCGCCACGCTGGATGCCAAGCTGTGCCGGCAGGTCGACGCGATCATTCACCACCAGCAGTTCCAGAAGCTGGAGTCGTCCTGGCGCTCGCTGAAGTTTCTGGTCGACCGCACGGATTTTCGCGAGAACAACAAGCTGGAAATCCTCAGCGTGTCCAAAGAGAAGCTGCTCGAAGATTTCGAGGATGCGCCGGAGATCACCCGTTCGGGTCTGTACAAGGCGGTGTACACCGCCGAGTTCGGCCAGTTCGGCGGCCAGCCGTTCGGCTCGATCATCGGTAACTACGAGTTCAACCCCGGCCCGCAGGACATGAAGTTGCTGCAGTCGGTCGCCGCGATTTCGGCGATGTCCCACACGCCCTTCATCGCCGCGGCCGGCCCGCAGTTCTTCGGCATCGACAGCTTTGCCGACCTGCCCAACCTCAAGGATCTGCAAGCCGTCTTCGAGGGGCCGCAGTTCACCAAATGGAATGCCTTTCGTGAAAGCGACGACGCGCGTTTCGTTGGCCTGACATTGCCGCACTTCCTGCTGCGCACGCCCTATGGCGAAGACACGGTCCCTGCCAAGACGTTCCGCTACAACGAGAACGTCGGTGGCGGCAACCAGGACTTCCTGTGGGGCAACGCTGCGTTTGCCTTTGCCAGTCGCCTGTCCGACAGCTTTGCCCAGTACCGCTGGTGCGCCAACGTCATTGGCCCACAGGGCGGCGGCACCGTCGGTGATTTGCCGATCTACAACTACGAGGCCATGGGCGAAACCCAGACCAAGATCCCGACCGAAGTGCTGATTTCCGAGCGCCGCGAGTTCGAGCTGGCCGAGCAGGGGTTTATCGCACTGACCATGCGCAAGAACACCGATAACGCGGCGTTCTTCTCCGCCAACTCGTGCCAGAAGCCCAAGTTCTTCGGCAATGACAAAGAAGGCAAGGAAGCCGAGCTGAACTACAAGCTGGGCACCCAACTGCCGTACATCTTTGTGGTCAGTCGCCTGGCCCATTACATCAAGGTCATCCAGCGCGAAAACATCGGCACCTGGAAAGAGCGTGGCGACCTGGAGTCGGAACTCAACACCTGGATTCGCCAGTACGTGGCCGACATGGATAACCCCGCCGCCGGTGTACGCAGCCGTCGCCCACTGCGTCAGGCGGAGATTACCGTCAGCGACGTCGAAGGCGATCCAGGCTGGTACCGCGTCGGTTTGAAAGTCCGTCCGCACTTCAAGTACATGGGCGCGTCTTTCACGCTGTCGCTGGTGGGCAAGCTCGACAAGAGCTGATCGGTAGCGCGAATGGGCAACGCCGCCGTTGCCCATTCAGGTGTTCACCCGAGGGTCATTGCCTCGGCGTTTCCATAAGATGGATTCAACGCAGCGAGACAGGGCCAGAGGCGCTGATCGATGCCTGAAAACTCACTGATTAAACCCGGAGTACACGTTATGCCAATGCCATGCTACTTGAGTATCGAAGGCCAGAACCAAGGCAAGATCGAAGGTTCCAGCACGGTTACCGGTCATGAAGGAAAGATCCTTGTTCAGGCCGTCGAACACCTGATCGATATTCCCAAGAACCCGCAGACCGGACTGCCTGCCGGCAAGCGTGTCCACCAGGGCATGACCCTGACCAAGGAAATCGATAAGTCTTCTCCAAAGCTGCTGCAAGCCCTGACCTCCGGCGAGCAACTCAAGTCGGTAGTCCTGGAGTTCTATCGGATCTCGCCTAAAGGCACCGAAGAAAAGTACTACACCATCACCCTGAGCAATGCCGTGCTCGTTTCGGCCCGCACCTGGGTGCCGAACGTGTTGAGCCCTGAGTTCAAGCAAATGGGCCATATGGAAGACATCGGCATCACCTACGAAAAAATCGTCTGGACCTGGGTGCCGGACGGTATCGAAGCCGAAGACTCGTGGTTGGCGCCAAAAGCGTAAGCCCGGCTCGACGGTTCAATGCCGCCCTGGTCCAGGGCGGTGTTCTTGTTATTGCAGAAGGTACACCGCGTTGAGAGAAAAGCGATTGCTGGAGCGCATCACAAGCCTGCAGGCCGAAACCGGCCGCACGCACCTGACCCAGGCTGAAGTGTTGACGCAGTCGATCGTCCAGCATCTGCAACGCATTTTGAATACCCGGCGCGGCAGCGTGCCGATTGACGCCGAGTTTGGCGTACCCGACTTCACCAATCTGGCCGGTTCGTTTGCGACCGGCGAGACCACGCAAATAATCGAGAACATGACGCGCATGATCGCCCGCTACGAGCCTCGCTTGAAATCGCCGCGCATTCTGGTCGCCGAAGGTGCCCAGGAAGTGTTGTCGCTGAGTTTCAGTCTTGAGGGCGTGGTGTCGATCGACGATCGGGACATTCCTATTCACCTGGCAACGCGTGTGTCTTCGGACGGTCGCGTGTCCCTGGCGATGCACTAAGTCATGCTCAACAGCCATTATCAAAGTGAACTCAACCAACTGCGGCGTCTGGCCGATGAGTTTGCCCGCCGCAACCCGGCCCTGGCGCCGCTGCTGGGGGTGGACTCGGCCAATGACCCGGACGTCGAACGCTTGCTCGAAGGCGTGGCGTTTCTCACCGGGATGGTTCGCCAACGGTTGGACGACGAGTTTCCCGAGTTCATTCAAGAGTTGGCGCAGCTGCTCTATCCCCATTACCTGCAACCGTTGCCCTGCCTGACGCTGCTGCAATTTCAGCCGCGCACGGCATTGCAGGAGGTTACGCGTATCGAGCCCGGCTGCGAAATTGCCTCGGTACCGGTCGATGGCCAGCGCGTACGCTTCAGCAGCACCGCGGCGGTCGACCTGGAGCCGCTGCAACTGCTCGGCAGCCGCTGGGACGGCGGCGCCGGTGAAGAGCGCAGCCTGGTCCTGGACTTCGCTTTTACCACCGCTGACCCGAATAGCTGGCTGGCCGACAGCCTGCGTTTCTATCTGGGGGATGGCCTTGTCGATGGCTCCAAGTTATTGCGTCTGTTGCAGCTCAACCTGCGCGAGATTCGCATCTCTGCGCAAGAGCAGCCCATGACCGTATTGCCGGCCAGCCATTTGCGTGGCCTGGGATTCGATGCGAGCAACGCCTTGCTGCCGTTTCCCGATACCGCGCACCCGGCCTATCGGTGCCTGCAGGAATACTTCGCGCTGCCCGAGAAATTCCTGTTTATCGAGCTTCGCGGCTTCAAACAGTGGCGAGCCAGAGGCGCAGACGGGCGCTTCAGCGTGCGCCTGATGTTCGAGAACCTGCCGGACTGGACACCGAACCTGTCGGCCAACAGCTTTTTGCTGGGGGTGACGCCGGCGATCAATCTGTTCGCCCAGGATGCACACCCGCTGCGCATCGACCACAAGCAAGTCGACTATCGCATCCAGCCTGCCGACCATGGCCAGCGCATGAGCATGCGGATTCATTCGGTGCTCAAGGTCAGTGCTTATTCCGCCGGAGGCGGGGAGCGGCTGCTGGAACCGTTCAATACCTTCTCGCAGCGCGACACGTATAACCTGCGCATCCGCGCCTCGAGTATCGATGCCCAAGGTTATGACCACTATCTGAGCCTGCCCTACAGCGAAGGCAAAGTGCCGGGCGAGATGACCTTGTCCATCGGCTTGCTCTGCACCAATGGCAAGCTGCCGGAAAGCCTGCGCCTGGGGGATTTGAACCAGCCCACCGACAACACGCCGCCCAGGGTCGAGTTCAAGAGCATCCGTGGCATCACACCGTGCCAGCCGCCCAAGTTCGACGACAAGTTGCTGTGGCGCATGCTCTCGCAGCTCAATGCCAACCACTTCCGCCTGGCCGATCGCGACTACCTGCGCGGGCTGCTCGCGCTGTATCTGCCGAGCGTCGGCGAAGGGGCCCAGGATGCCAACCAGCGGCGCATCGATGCCATCGAAAAAGTCACCGTCAGCCACGAGCGGCGTTTTATTCGCGGGCTGCCGATCGAAGGCAGTGTGGTCCGGGTCGAGTGCCGGGGCGACTATTTCCTCAGCCCCGGCAATTTCTACCTGTTCGGTTGTGTGCTCGATGAATTTTTCGCCGGCTGTACGGCCATCAACAGCTTTACCGCCTTCACGCTGTTCGACAGCGTCAACCACGAGACCTTGAAATGGCCAGCGAAGATCGGGCACCAACGCCTGTTGTGATCGATCCGCTGCTCGATGACGGCGGCGAGTTCGGGTTTTTCCAGGCCTTGCGCCTGTTGCGCCTACGTTTCCCGAGCGAAAAACACTTCGTCGACAACGTGCGGGTCCGGCCGCGGCTGGGGCTCGGGTTTCCGCTGCGGGATATCGAAGGGATCGAGCAGGACGACGACGGTCGTTATCGGATCGAGGCCAACTTCTTCGGGCTGTATGGCGTCACTTCGCCGTTGCCGACGTTTTACACCGAAGACCTGATCGACGAGCAACTGCTGGGCCATTCGGCGGGACGTGACTTTCTCGACATCCTGCATGCCTCGCTCTATCCGTTGCTGTTCCGTGCCTGGGAAAAGCACCGGATCTGGATCGACATTACCGAGCGGCGCGACGTCAAGAGCCTGCGTCAGTTGCAGGCGCTGATCGGCATTGCGGATGCGCGTCCGGAGCAGCGCGATCAATCCACCGATTTGCTGCGGTATGCCGGGTTGTTCAACCAGTACCCGCGCTCGGCCCTGGGGCTGCAGCAGTTGGTCAAGGCGGTACTCAGCGATGTGACGGTGGAAGTCGTGCCGTGTGTCGAGACGCGCCTGCGGATCGACCGCACGGCACGCACTTACCTGGGCATGCAGTGCGGGGTGTTGGGCGAAAACAGCCTGCTCGGTCGTGAAGTCATGGACCGCAGCGGCACCCTGGATATCCGCCTGACGGCACTGAGTACCGAGCGTTTTCACGGGTTATTGCCGGGGCAGGCGCTGTATCAAAAGCTCGAACGCTTGGTGGGATTGTATTTGCAGACACCGCTACGCAGCCGTCTGGTCATGCGTCTTGCGGCAGATAAGCAGCAGTGCGCTTCGCTGGGCGGCGGCTGGCAGCGGCTGGGCCTGGATACCTGGCTCGGTGACGGAGACACACAGGACGACGTTGTATTCATGCTGACGGCCGAACACGGACCAATGCTCGAAGAGAGGGCTCGCTAGATGATTCAGGTAGAACTCAAACCGCTGTTCGCACGGCTCAATGTGTACAGCACCAAGGCCCTGGAGAACGCGGCGGGCCAGACCCTGGCGCGCGCTCACTACGAGATTTCCCTGGAGCACCTGCTGCGCCAGTTGCTGGAAGATCCGGATGCCGATACGACGCGCATTCTCGCGCGCTTCGAGATCGATCCGATGCGCTTGCGTGCGCTGCTGGATGAGGGCCTGGCGCAGTTGAAAAACGGCAACCCAGGACGTCCGGTGTTCGCTGGCCTGCTCACCGAATGGATTCAGGACGCCTGGCTGATTGCCTCGCTGGTGGTCGGCAGCGGGCGGATCCGTGGCGGTTCGCTGCTGCTGGCGCTGGTATCGCGCCTGGGCTACTACAGCGCTGGCACGCGTTACGGCGAACTGCTCAAGCCGATTTCCACCGATGCCCTGACCGCAGAGTTCGCTCAACTGTTGGGCGGCTCCAGCGAAGGTCCGCTGGACAGCCTGCAGACCGGCACGGCCTCTGCTTCGTTGGCCGGCGCCGGCGGCAATACGCCCGCAGCCGAAGACAATATCGCGCGCTTTTGCGAAGACCTGACCGCCAAGGCAGCGGCGGGGCGCATCGACCCGATTTTCGGGCGCGATGATGAGATTCGCCAGATGATCGACATCCTCGCCCGGCGGCGTAAAAACAACCCCATCGCGGTGGGCGAGCCAGGTGTGGGCAAGTCCGCCGTGGTGGAGGGCCTGGCGTTGTTGATCAGCCAGGACGAAGTCCCCGACTTCCTCAAAAACACACGTTTGCTCAGCCTGGATCTCGGTGCGCTGGAAGCGGGCGCCAGCGTCAAGGGCGAGTTCGAAAACCGCCTGCGTGGCGTCATCGAAGAGATCAAGGCCTCCACCACGCCGGTGATCCTGTTCATCGACGAAGCGCACATGCTGATCGGCGCCGGCGGCGCGGCGGGTGGCTCGGATGCGGCCAACCTGCTCAAACCCGCATTGGCCCGTGGCGAGTTGCGCACCATCGCCGCCACGACCTGGTCGGAGTACAAGAAGTACTTCGAGAAAGACCCGGCCCTGGCGCGTCGTTTCCAACTGGTCAAGCTGGACGAGCCGAGTGTCAAAACCGCAGTGTTGATCCTGCGCGGGCTCAAGGGGCACTACGAGAAAGTCCACGGGGTCAGCGTGCGTGACGACGCCATCGTCGCCGCCGCCGAATTGTCCGATCGCTACATCACCGGGCGCTTGCTGCCGGACAAGGCCGTCGACTTGCTCGACACCGCCAGCGCCCGGGTACGCATCGGCCTGGGTATCAAGCCTGCCGAGTTGGAGCGCATGGAGCGGCAGTTGTCCGGTCTGGCGCGTGAACAGAGCGCGCTGGAGCGCGACCGTGGCAATGGTTTCCCCGTAGAAGACCAGCGCCTGACGGATATCGCCGACGAACAGGCTGAGATTGACGAGCGTCGGGTTGCGCTGGAAGTCCGCTGGCTGGCCGAGCGCGACGCGGCGCTGCGCGTCCTTGAAGCACGCAAGCAACTGACCCGGCAAGCACAGGATCTGCCGGTTCCGGCCGAAGGCGAGGTTGTGCAGGTACTGGCCTCGCTGGAGGAACGTCAGGCCGAGCTGGATCAGGCCCGTGAAACCCTGGCCGCACTGCAAGGCGATGCGCCGTTGCTGTTCACCGAAGTCAGCCCCGATGCGATTGCCCAGGTCGTCTCCGACTGGACTGGCGTGCCGCTGGGCAAAGTGCTGCGCGATGCGGCGGGCGGCGTATTGGCCCTGGCCGACAACCTCAAGACGCGCATTCGCGGTCAGGACACCGCCGTCGAGCAGATCGCGGAAATCCTCAAGGCCGCGCAATCCGGCCTGCGCGATCCGCAACAGCCGTTGGGTGTGTTCCTGCTGGTCGGGCCGTCGGGGGTCGGCAAGACCGAAACCGCTCTGGCTGTGGCCGAACATCTGTTCGGCGGCGAACAGGCGATGATCTCGGTGAACATGAGCGAGTATCAGGAGAAGCACACCGTCAGCCGCTTGGTGGGTTCGCCCGCCGGCTATGTCGGCTTCGGCGAGGGCGGCATGTTGACCGAGGCGGTGCGCAAGCGTCCGTATTCGGTGGTGTTGCTCGATGAAGTGGAAAAAGCCCACCTGGACGTGGTGAACATTTTCTATCAGGTCTTCGACAAGGGCAGCCTGTCCGACGGCGAAGGGCGGCAGATCGATTTCTCCAACACCGTGGTGCTGCTGACCAGCAACCTGGCCACCGAAGAAATCCAGAACCTGTGCGTCGACGGGCGGCCCGACCCGGACACCCTCGCGGAAAAAATCCGCCCGACCCTGTCCCGGCATTTCAAACCGGCGCTGCTGGCGCGCATGACCATCGTGCCGTTCTTCACCCTGGGTGGCGCGCAACTGGCAGGTATCGTGCGCCTCAAGCTGGGCCGGCTCAGCGAGCGTCTGCTGGCGTCGTCGAAAGTCCGTCTGACGTTTGCAGAAGAGGTCGCCGACGCCATCGCCGCGCGCTGCACGGAAGTGGAGAGCGGGGCGCGCAATATCGACTTCATTTTGCGTAAGAGCCTGACACCGCGCCTGTCTGACGTCTTGCTCGGGGCGATTGCCGACCAGCGGCCCCTGGCCGGCTTGCATGTGGCGGTGGATGCGCGCGGCGAGTGGATCATTACCACGCAAGACATCGATGCGATCAGGTCTTTACCCGAGCGTGAAGCGCTGCTTGAGCCCCTAGAGTGACCGCTCGTTTACCGACTGAAGAACAAGGATTGATTGATGGCTCTCAATGATCATGCACTCTGCACTTTCGCCAGCCTGGCCCCCTCGCTGCTGCTCGAAACATTATGGGTGCAGCAGTGGCAGGGCGAGGAAAAGCTCTCTCAGCCCTATCGCTTCGAGGTTCGGCTGGCCACGATCAATCCATTGTTCGACGACGAAGCGCTGCTGGGCAACCGGGCGGTATTGACCCTGAGCGATGCGTTGGGGCAGCCGCATCCCTATCAGGGCGTGGTCACGGAGGTGGATTATCTCGACGCCGACTCCTTGTATTACTACTACCGCGTGGTGCTGGAACCGCGCTTCGTGCAGTTGCGGCATTTCCGCTTTTCGGAAATCTGGCTGGACAAAAGTCTGCCGGAGCTGATTCGCGACGTGCTCAAGTTGGCCGACCTGACTGTCGAAGGGCCGGGTATGAACGGTTTGCCCGGGGCGGCGTATGACTTCGATATCCGCCTGCCGCTGGCCGATGATCCGCTGACTCAGGCGACATTTACCTGCCAGTTCGAAGAAACGAGTTTCGCCTTTATTTCACGTCTTCTTGAATATTTCGGCGTGTATTACTTCTTTGAGCAGGGGCCTGACGGCGAGGCGCTGGTGTTCTGTGGCGACCGACTGTACCAGCCGCAACTCCCCAGTCTGCTGACCTATCGCCGCCAAGATTCGGAACTGGATGTAGGCCGGGTCCTGGCGGTGGCGCGGACCTTCGAGCGCAAACTCGTGCGGCAAGCGGCGGGGGTCACGCTCCAGGACTTTTCCGCGAGTAACGCGCAGTTGAAGTTAGAGGTCAATGCTTCGGTGGCAGCTGCCAGCCTTGGCGCAGATGCCTCAACCGCACAACGAGAGGCCGTCTCCGGTTCGTCTGTATTTATCGGCGGACAAGGGTTGTATGGCGAGCACTTCGGTTCGCTCGAACAGGGGCAATGGTTGGCCAATCGCCGTGCCCAGGCCATCGGTTGCCGTCAGCGGGAGTTTCATGGCAGCGGTCGAGCCACGGGGTTGCGCGCCGGTTATCCGATGCTGTTAGTCGGCCACCCGCGTCCGCTGTTCAATGCCGGTTATCAGGTGATTGAAGTTCACCACGACGGTTATCAGCCGTTGCCGGGCCTGGGGGCGGAGGGGGAAGGGCCGGGGCAGGGGATCAACACGCGGTTTATCGCCTTGCCCGGCGACGTGCAGTTCCGCGCACCCTGTGTGACACCGCGGCCTTATGTGCAGGGCGTGCTCAGTGCGGTGGTGGATGGTGATGAAGATACCGGTCGGCCGCTGCTCAATGAGCATGGTTGCTACAGGGTGAGTTTCCCGTTCATTCGCGGTGAGAAGAATGCGACGCGTGGTTCGGCCTGGTTGCGTATGGCCACGCTGTCCAGTGGTTCGAGCCACGGCATGAATTTCCCGCTGCTCAAAGGCACGGAAGTGCTGGTTTCGTTCTTGGGCGGCGACCCGGACCGCCCGGTGATCACCGGTAGTGTGCCCAACTCCGAGAATCCCAATGTGGTCACCGGCGAAAACGCGACCCAAAGTGGCTTGAGCACTCCCGGTGGGCATTTGTTTGCGATGGAAGACAGCCCGTCCGGGCCGATGATGAAGATGGGGGCGTCCACCGGTTGTAGTTTTACCTTGGGTGAGGGCGATGTCAGTGGGGCGCATTTGCGCACGGACAAGCATATGCAGCTGGCGTCCAGTTCGTATAAGCATCAGGTGCCAGGTGTTTATTGGCAATCCATAGGGGGAGGGCATGCGCCGGCCCCGGTGGCGGGGACGAGCTCTTCAGAGAGTTTGATGGGTGCCAACTTTAAAGATCGGCCTCCCACTCCCGCAAGTAGCAGCAAGCTTGCCTCCGCGCCAAGCACAACAAATAGCGCATCAGAGAAAAGCGGATTTGATAATTTCAAAGACGCAATAACCAACCCAAAGCTGAGCACAAAATTAGACGTTACAACTTCAATGCTTCAATTGAAGGGTGACGTAAATATAGCCAGCGGAAGTCTCTCTCTCTACGGGGTTGGCGTGTCAGTGAAACTTGGATTGGTTTCGCTTTCGGCCGACTACAGTTTGTATAAGAAAAGCGTTGGCAACAGTGCCTGGGAGTATCATAAGGCGAGTATTAAAAATTCAGAATATCTGAAAGGAATGCATATAGTTCGAGCATCCAACTCAAAGATGGAGTTGAAGAATACAGATATTTACTGCCATGAAAATGTAACCTCATACGAGATTAAGTTGGGTGGGAATAGCATACTTATCAATGCGGCAGGGATTGTCATAAAGTCGGACAAGATTATACATCTTGAAGGCCAGGTGCATGTTACTGGTGATGTTCTTGTGGATGGGGATTTAGAAGTTTGCGGTAACGCCTTTTTTAATAAGTTCATGAGAGTTAGCGGCACTATAGTGGGATCAACGATCACTTCGGATCAAGTACAGGAGTTTCCGTGTTTTGAACTAGCCCCCAGCCCCAGCCTGTTAAGTCTGAAGCTAGCATCACGCCCAAGTCTTGCTGCAGTGAAAGTGGCCGCGGGCGGAGCCAATGCGGTTGTAAACGGCGCCGTTGACCTGCTTGATGGCGCCGCCGATGCGGTCGCGGCAGCGGGCGATGCTGCTGCACCGCCCGCTGCCGCGCCGTGATACGGAAAAAAAGAGGCGTAAGTTTCCTATTCGGAGAGTCCGATGCAGCTCAAATGTGAACAGGCCAGCCTTTTATTGCTCGCCAATGCCAAACCACTGGACCTTCATTGCGTGGTCGTCACCCTGGGTCTGCTGGTGGACGCTGAAGATCAGGTAATGGCCGCTGGGGAAACTTGGGCCTGGTTAACCGAGCGACTTCGCAAGCAGATGCTTGATCGGGGTTTAAAGAAAAGTCGAGGCACATTTGCCGTACAAGGTAAGGCTTATCCGTTGACCGATGTGCAACGGGGTGGCATGGCGGTGCGGGTGCGTCTGGGAGATATGGAAAAAACATTGCATGTACTCGCGCCGCGGCAATGGCGCAAAGGACCTCTGGGTTGGACGTCCGTTGTGAGCGGTCAACTGGATAACCTGCCGTTGGACTTTGAAAGCGCTTATGGCGGTAATAAGTGGCCAGATAATCCGACAGGCAAAGGCCATTATCCCGAGGTGGACGCCGCGCAAGGAATGCCGTTGGCACAACTGGAAGTGGCGAATGCCACAGTTGTTGACCCCAATGATCGGCCAGCCCTGGCGAGTTTTTTGCCATTGCCAGTACAAAGCGCTGAGCGCCGCCAGTATATGGGCACCCTTGACGAGCATTGGACTGCTTATCGCGCCCCATTCTTACCTACGGATACTGATGCGCGCTGGTTCGATGAAGTGGCGCAGGACCAATGCAACGCCGGTTTTTGGCGTGGCGACGAAGCCTGGTCGATCTCAGGCATGCACCCTACCGAGGCCAGGGTCGCCGGGCGATTGCCGGGCCTGCGGCCACGGCTGTTTATTGAGCGTGCGGATAAGCGTGTACCCGTTACCGAAATGTCGATGGACCTGGATACGGTATGGCTGTTCCCTGATGCGCAAAGTGCTCTTCTGCTGTACCGCGTCGAAGTACCGGTACTCGATATAGATGCGCAAGATATCGTCAAATTGGCTATGGCCCTCGAGCGAGCGGGTGACCCCGTGCTGGACGCGCAAGTCTGGATTGAGCGGCTTTGGCCACGCCCTCCCGTCGAGTCGGTCAAGGTTGCGCCTGTCGAACCAACCCCGTTCGACTCCGGGCCGATAATCGCCAGTTTGCAGGCCGTTGCGGATGCGCAATATGCAGAGTTAAGCGCAACTCATGAGCAGTGCATGCAATACGCTCAGATGATGGCGACTCGCATGAACCTGCCTTTCAACCCAACCGATTACCCACCATCAGCGAAAACGGACTTTACGGTTCTGATGCGCGAACCGATGCGCCCCCTCAAGCCCTTTGACCCCGAGGCATTGGCGCTGGAAATTGATTCGGAAATCGCCAAGGCTAAGGCCCAAGGCATGGAGTATGCCCAGCAGATGATGACCCGGCTGGGCATAGATGCAGAGCAAGCGTTGGCGCGTGCTAAACAGCCAGCACCGAAGGTCGATATCATGGACATGCTTGAGCGCCTGGAGCTGCCTCCAGACCAGCAGGCGCAAGCCAAGGAAAAACTGACTGCCGCCATAGCAGAGTCTCAAGCCGTGGAGGCTGAGATAGGCCGTGTTTTAAGCGCCATGAACAAAGCGCTGGCGGCTGATCGAATCCAATTCGCCCCCATTCTCCCGCTTCCTGAATACTGCAGTCTGACCCGTGAGCGGCTGCTAGCATTGCACGCGGCAGGTAAGACACTGCAAGACCTCAGTTTGGAGAGCCTTGATCTTTGCGAAATCGATCTGAGCAGCGCTGACCTGAGAAATACCACTTTTATGAGCTGCAAGCTCAATGGCACTCGACTGCAGAACGCCGATCTGAGCCACTGTCAGTTCATCGACTGCGACTTGGGTGCTTCGGATCTGAGCAAGGCGCGCTTGCAGGACGCAATGTTTCATAGGGTTCTATGCCAAGGCGCTTCGTTCTGCGGCACCAGCTTGATCGATATCCGCGCTCAGAACTGTGATTTCTCCGCTGCTGATTTCACCGAAGCCAACCTGCAACAAGCCCAACTCAACGAATGCAGCCTCGACAAGGCTCAACTGAGCAACGCCAATCTAAGCAAACTACGCCTCAATAAGTGCGACCTGAGCGGCGCACGACTCACCGACAGCAACCTGCACAAAGCCAAGCTCTACGACTGCACACTGGACGCGACGGACATGCGCCGCGCCAACCTCAGCAAAGCCGATTTCGCCAAGGTGGTGGGCCGCGACCTGGACTTGCGCGAGTGCAACCTGCAGAACCTGCGCCTGGCCGCTCACTGCGTTTTGCCGGGTGTGCGCCTGGACGATGCCGACCTGACCGCTGCGAGTTTTCAAGACGCCGATCTGAATCACGCCAGCCTGCGCGGCGCACGGCTTAACGACGCGCTGCTGAGCGGTTGCGACCTGAGTGATTCCGACGGTGTCGGGTTGGTCGCGCAAGGTGCCTACCTGTCGGGATGTGACTTGAGTCGCGCTGATTGGTCTGGCGCCAACCTGCTTAACGGCCGCTTGCGCAAGGTATGCCTGGAGCAGGCCAACCTCAGTGGCAGCAACTTGCATGGCTTGGCCAGTGACGCTGTACACGGCAGCGGTGTGCGCCTGGAGCAGGCATTGATGACGCGCTGCCGACTCAAGGAGAGCCTGACTCATGCTTGAGGTATTAAGTGCTGAGCGTCTAAGGGCATTGCTGGCTGATTGGCAGCCCTTGCGCGCGTTGAATCTGGCCGGTGGCGACTACCGCGGTGTCGATTTGAGCAACGCGCGGCTGGAACAAGTGGATGCGCGTGGCGCGCAATTCAATGGCGCCATGCTGACCCAAAGCCACTGGAAAGACTGCCGCCTGGACGGCGCCGATTTTTCCGACAGCACCGCGGACTCGTTGTACATGAACGGGTGTTCATTGCAGGGCGCATTGTTCACGAATGTGCGTTGGAACAAGACCAGCTGGGCGCAATGCCACGGCGAGGATCTGGATCTGTCGGGCGCGCAGCTACAGGCGTTTACACTCGCGGAGTGCCGCGTACCGCGTATCAGGCTGGCAGCCGCCCAGTTGAGCAAATCCCAATGGAACCGCTGCGATCTGACGGGCCTTGATGCCCAGTCGGCGCATTTTGCGAAGGCACGGTTGATCGATTGCCAACTCGATCAGGCGCGCTTCGGCCTGACGTCGTTGCAGCAGTGTGCCTTCGATGAGTCGTCGTTGAGCGGGGCCGATTTTCATGCCGCGCAGGCCGAGGGCACGTCGTTCTACCGCAGCAAGGGAACCGCGCCGACGTTTGTTGGCGCCAATCTCAAGGGCGCTCTGTTCAATGCCAGCCATTTTGACTCGGTCGATTTCAGTGATGCCGTTCTGGAGATGGCCATCCTGATCGACGCCCAGATGCCAGGCGCGCGCTTTGACCGCGCACTGTTGCGTTATGCCGACTGCACCGCGTTGCTTGCGCCACGCGCCTCGTTCGTCGCCGCCGACGTGACCGGCATGAATGCCCATGCCGCTGATTTCACCCAGGCCGACTGGCAGCAGAGCAACCCCCAGGCCATCCAGCCCGTAGATACCGAACGCCTCGCCGCCGAGCAATGGCAGCCTGCCTCTTTAGGAAAATCGAGATGAATGAAGCCCCGCAGTATTGCGATGCCGCTGCTCAATTGCGTCATGCGCAGGTCAACGCACTGGATGGCGAGCGTTTCGGCGTGGTCAGCAGCGATGGCCGCCGCTATTGGCTAAAACCCGCATTCGGTTGCCTGGTGCGTCCGGCAGTGGGGGACAAGGTGTTGGTCAGCCTGGACGCGCAAGGCGGTTACATCCTTAGCGTGCTGGAACGCGCCATCGCTCAACCGGCGCGTATGCATCTGGAGGGTGACCTGCATTTGAGCCTGCCCGCCGGCGCGTTGAGCATTCAGGCCCGCGACGGCGTGAGCCTTGACGCCGGTATCGCATTACGGGTGTGCGCCGAGCAGGGCAGTGTGCAGATGCAGCGTGCCCATCTGACTGTCGGCACCCTGGCCATGAGTGGCGAGCATC
This sequence comes from Pseudomonas sp. Y39-6, assembly GCF_023651955.1. Classification (NCBI taxonomy): domain Bacteria; kingdom Pseudomonadati; phylum Pseudomonadota; class Gammaproteobacteria; order Pseudomonadales; family Pseudomonadaceae; genus Pseudomonas; species Pseudomonas sp. Y39-6. The sequence goes on from NZ_CP069594.1 coordinate 3,482,295, forward strand.
TTCAGAACCACTGGGTCGAGCGCCACGACAGCAGCGTGTATCACCGCGAAAAGGCCGTGCGCCACGAGGCGGATTTTGCTGACAGCCGCCGTCGCGTCGAAGGCCATGAAGAACTTCATTCCGGCTCCTTGCGCCAGCGTGTGCGCGATGACTGGAGCGTGCAGGCCGACACGCTGGACCTGAATGCACAACGTAGCGTTGCCATTGATGGCGACAGCATCAAGCTGGGGTGAGATCGATTATGTATATGCTCAATAACGGCGGTGCGATGGCGCTGTCCACGGTGCCCGATATCTGCAAGACGCCCGTTCCGCCCGCCGGGCCAGTGCCATTGCCTTATCCCAACGCTGCCGATACCAGTGCCGCGGACCCGGGTGGGTTGGTGATGGACGTGCTGGTGGACGGCATGCCAGCGATGAATATGTCGAGCAAGGTGTTGATGACCAGTGGCGATGAAGCTGGGGTGGCCGGTGGCGTCACCAGCGGCAAGGTCAAGGGTGAAATGATCTTCATCGATGGCAGCACCAAAGTGATGGTCGCCGGTAAGCCCGCCGTGCGTGTCACCTGCCAGACCATGCACAACGCCAATAACACCATGGGGACGGTTTCGCAGCCGAGCCAGACTGCTGTGCTGGTGATGGCGTGAGCAGCGCGGGGCGTGCGCCCTCCATCAAGTTTTCCATGGGCGGACTGGCCCTGTGCATCCTGCTCGCCGCCTGCAGCAGCCAGGACCTCACCCCCGAGCAAAAGGCCCTCACTGCGCTCAAATGGGACTACACCGAAAACGCCATCGAGCTGAGCTTCACCGCCGATAACGACCTCAATCAGTACGACGGCCAGGCGCATAACCTGTTGGTGGTGGTCACGCAGTTCGATCAGATCAGTGCGTTTTCCACCTACACCGGCAGTTCCCAGCAACTGAGCAGCCTGCTGCTGATGAACAGCGCGCCGCCCGGGATGATCGGGCTGACGCGGCTGTTTATCGAGCCGGGCCAGACCCGCCAGTTGAGCCTGCCGCGACTGGAGGGCGCGAAGATGGTCGGTATCGCCGCCGGTTACGCGCACCTGGACCCGACGCGCAGCGTCAAGCTCTATCAGATCGGCGTCGACGTGACGTCGACAGGGTTTTTCAGCAAGACCTGGACCGCCACCCCGCGCCCCATCGCCATTGACCTGCTCGTCGGGCCCGATGCGCTGTTGCGTGGCAAGGAGAGTCGCCTGGCGTTGCCCAAGCCGGTGCAGCCCCGAGAGGGTGAGGTGCGCCTGCCCGGCGCACAGGACTGAGCTGCTTGCCGTGAGCGTTGCAGTGGCCACGCTTTTTCAATTTTTTGCCTGAAACCGAGCCCTATGAATATCGATCAGTTGTTGTATTGGCACCAGGGCTTGTTCCTCCAGCCTCAGCATTTTCAACAGAACGATGCGCGTATCGAGCATCGTCTGACCCGGACCACAGAGTTGAACCATCCGTACCCGTGGGGTTTGATCTCGCTGAAGATCAACGAGCCCGCGCTGGTTGCCAAACAGTGCCTGCTGGAGCAATTGTCGGTGCGCTTTGCCGAAGGCACGCTGGCCGAATATCCGGGCAATGCGATGCTGGAGTCGCGCACCCTTGACCTCGGCGAATTCAGTGGCGGCCGCACGCTGTTTGTGGGGCTACGCCGCTTGCTGCCGGGCGACGCCAACGCGCAGGTGTTCGAGACACTGTCGGCGGGGTCCCGGGCCGAAGCGCGCTTTATCGTGGCGGCCGATCCGGAAGTGATCGGTGACCGTCTCGGCGACTCCCCGGAAGCGCGGGTGCGCCCCATGTCCTATGTGTTGCGGCTGTTCTGGGACGATGAGCTGGAGCATCTGAGCGCCTACGAGCTGCTGCCGATTGCACGGCTTGAGCTAGACGGTGATCGCCTCCGGCCGGCCCAACGCTACGTGCCGCCGTCGGTCAATCTGGCGGCATCGCCGATGCTCCTGCAAACCTTGCGCGAAGTCCGCGACGAACTGGTCGGCCGGGCGCGGCAGTTGTCGGTGTACAAGCAGCCGGGGGAGTCGCGGCGGGGCGATCTCGACGCGGCCCAGGTCAACCACCTGATGGCCCTGGCGGTACTGAATCGCTATGGCCCGTTGCTGACGCATTTGCTGGAAACCCCGCAGGTGTCGCCATGGCAGCTTTACGGCACCCTGCGCCAACTTGTTGGTGAGTTGAGTCTGTTTTCCGATGTCTGCGACATGCTCGGCGAAACCCCGGATGGCCGTCTGTTGGTGCCGGCCTACAAGCATGAGGACGCGGGCGCGGCGACGATTGCACTGGTGGCCCTGATCGGCCAGCAGCTCAATGAGATCAGCATTGGCTCAGAGTTGCTGGTCCACCTGCAACTGCAGGAAGGGTTTTATCAGGCCCCATTGCCGGACGCGTTTTTCGGCGCGCGGCATCGTTACTATCTGGTGGCGCGCAGTCTGGTCGATCCGGTGTGGCTGGCCGAGTGCCTACCGTTGGATGGCAAGCTGGGAGCTCTCAGCGTCATGCAAGGCCTGGTCAACCGCGCGTTGCCCGGGGTTGAGTTGATCTATCTGCAGGTTCCGCCCCAGGGCTTGCCGCGGGTGGCCGGCGCGTTGTACTTCCGCCTGGAAACGCTGAGCGAGGGTTGGGAAACGCTGCAGCAGGAGCGTCAGGCGGCGTTCTTCCTGCCCCAGCCGCCGGCTGACCTGAGTATCGACCTGGTGGTGGTTCGCACATGATCAATCCCCGCCTGGCTGACTGCTGGATGTCGAGTTTCGAGGCTGCCAAGCGCGGCTTCGTTGATCCGGCACAGTCCTATGAGACGCTTGCGCCGGCGCTCATCGTGCTGCTCGATGGCGCCGCCAATCGGGCCCGCGAGCTGCACTTTGCCGAAGCCGAAGTGCGCGAGGCGCTGTTCGCGGTGGTCGCCTGGATCGACGAAGCGGCCATGTCCGGCGAATGGCCCGGGGCGGCCGAATGGCGGCGGGCGCCGTTGCAGCGCCACTATTTTTCCACCAGTCGTGCCGGTGTCGAGTTCTTCCAACGCCTGGAGGCTTTGCCCGAGGCGGCGGTCGGTGCCCGCGAGGTCTTCGGCCTGGCCTTGCTCGGCGGTTTCCAGGGGCGTTACGCGACCCGCCCGGGTGGTGAACTGATGCAATACCGCCGGCTTTGCCTTGAGCGGATCATTCTCGATCGGCAGATGGTGCCGCTGGACGCCAACAGCCATCTCTTCGAACAACCCGAGGACCACCTGCCAACGCGCCTGCGTGTGGTGCGCCGGGGCTTGCCCGGTCTTTCGCTGCTGTTGCTGATCGGGGTGCCGTTGATTCTGTTGACCGTGCTTTACATCAGTTTCGATCTCTCGCTGGGTCGACAAGTCAGCCAATTGCTGGAGATGCGCTGATGTTGAAGAAAGCAGGGGTGTTGTTGCTCTGGGTGCTGCTGCTGGCGTGCATCGTGCTATTGCTCTGGGGCCTGGCGCTCTACAAAAGCTGGCCATTGTGGTACGTGCCGCTGATTTGCATCGTGACGCTGTTGGTGGTTTTTTGCCTGCGCGGGGTCGGGCGACGCTGGTATGCCTGGCGCTTGCGTCGCCGGATGAACAGCGAGTTGCCCCAGAGTCGTCGCGATGAAGCGCCGGCGCTTGATCAGGACTGGAACAGCGGCGTGCAGATGTTGCGCCAGTCGCGCCTGAGTCGATTGGGTTCACCGTTGTATGTGCTGCCCTGGTTCCTGACGCTGGGCGAGAGTGGCAGCGGCACCCGGCGGTTGCTGGGCAACAGCGGGCTGACCTCGGCCTTGCGTTCGACCCGCGGTGGAAAGCCGGCGGCCTCGACTGGCACTCTGGATTGGTGGTTCCTTGAGCGTGGCGTGATCATTGACCCCGCCGGCCGCATGGCGGAGGGCAACAGCGACGCCGGCCCGGAATGGCGACGGTTGCTGTACTGGCTGCTGCGTTCGCGGCGCCGCGAACCCCTCAACGGTGTACTGCTGGTGATCGACTGCCAGCGCTTGTTGAGCGACTCCGATGCGCGCCTGGCCGAGCAGGGACACAATCTGCGCCGCCGCCTGGATGATCTGGTGAAGGTCTTTGGTGCCCGTCTGCCGGTGTATTTCATCATTACCGGTGCCGAAGCCTTGCCGGGCTTCACTCAATGGGCTTGCGCTCTCACGCCGCCACAACGCGAGCAACCGTTTGGCCTGCTCAGCCAACAGCGCACGGGGGCGGCGCAGGTGTTTCTCGAAGAGATGTTCAGCGGGCTTGGCCAGCGTCTGTTCGACCTGCGCATCGAGTTGGGCGTGCGTGGCCTGCCGGATGAAGAAGCTTTCAGCCTGCCGGAGCGCATCGTTGAACTGCGCTCGCGTCTCCAGCATCTGCTGTTACCCGCGTTTGACGCCAACCCCTACAGCGAGTTGCCGCTGCTCTGCGGGCTGTTCCTGACCGCGCAAGGGCAAGAGGCAGACGGCACAAGCGAAGGCTGGTTCAGTCATGAGTTGCTGGGCAGGCTTTTGCCTGCGCAACGCCACGCCTATCAGCCCATCGATAGCTGGCATCGCTGGCGCAGGCTGTTGGCCCACGCCGCAGTCATCGGCTGGCTGGGGCTGTGTATCGGCTTTGGCGCATTGCTGGTGTATGCCGACCACCACACTCAAGCCGTGCTCACCGACGCGCTGGACGAGCCGCCAGCGGCCGAGGACTTCAACGGTGGGCTGGAGAGCGATCTGGATGCGCTGCGTCGGTTTCGCCAAGCGTTGATCAGCTTATCTGACCAGCAGCAGGGCGGATGGCATGGTTTGCTGCCGTTCTCACGCCATATCGAACAGGTCCAGGAGCACTACCGCTCTGACTACGTGAGGTTGTTCGACAGCGAAATACGCACGCCGGTATTCGATGGTTTCATTTCGCAGAACCTGCGCGGCGCGTTGAACAGCGGCGATCCACGGCTGATTGCCGCTTATGCCGAATTCCTCGTGCGCCGGATCAACCTGCTCGATGCCCGCCTGAATAACCAGTCGATGGATAACTTGCCGCTGCCGGGTTCCGAGGTGGGTTTCCTGAACCTGACCTACGGTTCCAAGGAAGCGACCAGCGCCGGGCAACTGGTCACCCTGGGGAGCAGCTATCGCTCCTATCTGGAGTGGCAAACCGATATGGCGCAGATGCAGGGCCAACGCGCCGCCTTGCTGGGCCAGCTGGAGAGCATGGGGCTTGAAGGACGCCCCCTGACGTGGCTGAAAGCCTGGGCGGAACTGCAGGGCAATCTGCAACCGATCCGGCTGACGGAGTACTGGAGCGATAGCGATAACCCGGGGTTGAGTCTTTCCGGTGCCTATACGTTGCAAGGGCACAGCGCGATTTTTGCGTTCATGGATGAACTCGGCCTCGCCAGCCGTGACAGCGCGTTGTGGAAGACACAGCGGGTGAAATTCCTCGATCAGTACCAAAGCGATACCCAGGACGCCTGGTATCGGTTTATCCAGGGCAGCCTGCTCAGTGCACAGACACGCTTGAAGACGCGCAGTGACTGGCAATTGGCCCTGAGTGTGGTCGGTACGCCCAATGATCCGTTCCTGAAGCTGTTGCATCGCAGTGCCGAACGGTTTGCCTTGATCCCGCCCGAGCAGCGGGCACCTTGGGCGAGCCGCGCGGTGTCGCTCGATCGTTTGCTTGAACTGGCCAGTAACAACGATCTGCATGCCGAAGCGGGGGCGCTGGGCAGTCTGAAAATCACCAATGCCCTGGGCGGCGATATGCTCAAGGGCGTGGCCAGTGGCGGTTCGATCGAGAGTGGCGTCAACGGCTTGCGCGACGAGTTGACCCAAGCCCGTGCCTTGGCCAGGTTCCAACAGTTGATGAAAGGTGTGGTGGCCGATCTGCAGAAAAGCGACGCACAAGCGTTCCAGGTGGCCGTGGAGACGTGGGGCTTCGGCGCCGATCCTTCGGTGAAGTCCGCACCGCTCTGGGAAGCCGACAGCGTGCGCAGCGCCTTGATCCAGGCGCTGAAGGGACCGGACCCGCGTGAAGATGCGGTCTGGGCGTTGGCCACCGGCCAGTTGGATTTCTCCTCGCATTACGCCGCCGAAGTGGCGGCCTGCCGCCTGCAAGGCGACTGGAGCGGGCAGTTGCTCAGCTCGATTCAGGGCGTGCAGGACCCGGTCATGCTCAACGAGTTGCTGTACGGCGAGCGTGGTCAACTGCCGGCCTTTATGAGCGGAGCGGTGAAAACCTTCGTGCAACGCGATGTGCAGCGCTACAGCGGACGGGAGGCGCTGGGTGTGCAAATTCCGCTGACCGGTGCGTTCTACGCCTATGTCAGCCGCATGCAGCATGCGCGCAACGATCTGCTCGGTGCCGAGCGACAGAGTCAGGCCCAGCAGGCCACGGAGCAGCAAAGCCGACAGGCACTGGAAGCCGAGCAAAAAGGCCTTGTGGCGCAACGGGCGGAGCTCAAGCAGAGCATCGCCATACTGCAGGCCACCGCGGCGGTGGTGGAATTGTCCGCCGCGCCGTCGCAGGTCAACCTTGGTGCCCGTTCGCTGCCCCAGCAGACGCGCCTGACGCTGCAATGCAGTGGCCGTTCGACGGTACTGGACAACTTCAACTTCCCCACCAGCGCCAGCTTCGTCTGGGCGCCGGGGGCCTGTGCCGATGTCGCCCTGGAGATCAGCTTCGCCAACTTCAAGCTGACCCGGCACTGGACCGGAGACCGCGCGTTCGTGGACTTCCTGCGGCTGTTCAACGGTGGGCAACACACCTTCAGCGCCGACGATTTCCCCGGCCAGCGCAATTTGATGGGCAGTGAGAATCTCATCGGCATCCAACTGACGTACCGCCAGGAAGGCGAACAGGTGTTGCTGGACAAGTACGACCAGGCCGACCAAATGCAGCGCGAGGCCAACCTCATCGATGCACGCTTGAGTGCCACCGCCGAACAGTTGGCAGCGATGGATACCCAGGCCGCCGCGACGAATGTGCGGCTGGCTGCCCTCGGTTCACCGGTCGAACAGGGGGTCGCGAGTATTCAACCGCCGACCCAGATTGCCTGGTGCTGGACGCCCCGGCCCGTGGTAACGGGGCTGTCGGCAGGTGAAGGGCTGCGCTTGGATCTTGGCACCTATGGCAACGAGACGCGCTTGAAGAACCTTGAGGAACAGCTGCGTATCCTCGGCTTGACCAGCCGGCGCGAAGCCACGCAGGCGATAACGGGTGACAAGGTGACGCGGTTGCTGGTGGTGGCGCTGCGTGACGACGCGGCTGCGCAACGGGCGATCCGCGATATTGTGCGCAAAATGGGCGTGGCGGCCACACTCGACAGTGCGGCCGCCAGTAAGGTCGACCTGTGATGAAGGGGTGGCGCGCGTCACTGGCGCTGCGCATTACCTGTGTGTTGGCGCTGGTGCTGGCGTTGAGTTGGTGCGTGGCCGCTGGGCTTAGCGCCTGGCGCACGTATGAACAGCTGCAAGGCAAGGCGCTGGACGATCTCAGCCAGCGCCTGGCGCTGCTCTCCAGTGTCGACAATGACGATTTTCGCGATGCGGAGGAGGGCGCCAGACGACTCATGTCACGCTGGAACGGCGGCGCGGTAAACGAGTTCGGCAGCAACATTTTCCAGCGCAGCACCCTGCATTGGGTGCTCAACCCGCCCGGGCAGGGCGCCACGGACACTGCCGCCGCCACTGAGCGGTTGGCCCGCGCCGCTTCCGCAGCCGAAGCATTCGGCACGGCCGGCCAGGCGATGACCGTCGATACGTTTTTCTATTTTCCCGACGCGGGGGCGGCTTTTTCCACGCAAGTCGATATTCCTTCGGGCTTCGCCCAGGCCCGGGCGACCCATTTGCGGGCGCTGTTCGAGGGGCTGCCGGCAGGTGGGCCCGAGGTTGTGTGGGACGGCCCCTATTACGAGCCGTTGCTGGGCCGCCAGTTGATCAGCGTTGCGATGGTCGCCCGGGATGCATCGGGCAAGCCATTGTTCATGACCGGCTATGAACTGAAGCTGGATGAGCGATTGGCCCGTATCGGGCAGTTGCTCAATGGCTATCCCAGCCTGTTGCTGGATGCACAGGGTCAGCGCATTGCCGACCTTTCCGGCAATACGTTGGAGGCGGTTTCCCACGACAGGCTCAAGCAACTGATCGCGGATTTGCCTGCCGCAGTCGGCTTCCCGCAGATCGGCCGCTTCGACGCCGACACGCCGATGATCGTCGCTCACCTGCCACAACCGGATTGGTATCTGTTGACGCTGTATCCGCAAGCGCAACTGCGCGCCGGCGCGTTGGGCCTGATTCTTGCCGAGGTACCTTTTGCGATTGTCGGCTTTATCCTGCTGGCCCTTGGTTTGCTCTGGGTGTTGCATCGCGAGTTGGCGCAGCCGCTGGCCCGGTTTGCGCGGGAAATCGAAGAGACCGCTCGCGGCGACGACCTGTCGCGTCGTTTGCCAGAGGCACGCACCGATGAGCTGGGACGCTTCGCCAGGGCGTACAACCGCTTGCTCGATGCATTGCAGGCCGAGCAGGCCGGGCTGGAGCACCTGGTGGAGGTCCGCACCCAGGAACTACAGGGCGCCCGGGATATGGCCAACCAGGCCAACCAACTCAAGGGGCAGTTCCTGGCCAATATGAGTCACGAGATCCGTACCCCGATGAACGCGGTCATCGGCATGAATCACTTGCTGGCGGATACGTTGCTCACGGCGCAACAACAACATTTTGTCACGGCCATCCGTGAGCACTCCGAAGCCTTGCTGGCGCTGATCAGCGACATCCTGGACTTTTCCAAAATCGAATCGGGCAACCTGAATATCGAGCAGGTCGAGTTCGATCTGACCGAAGTGCTGGAAGATGTCACCGAACTGTTGGCGCCGCGCGCAGCGGAAAAGGGCCTGCGCATGATCTGCCATATCGCCACCGATGTACCGGGGCAGGTGATCGGCGATCCGTGGCGACTGCGGCAGATTCTGCTCAATCTGCTGAGTAACGCGGTCAAGTTCACGGCCAGCGGCTCGATTCGCCTGCTGGTCTGGCGGGGGGATGGCGACCTGCTCGGATTTCAGGTGATCGATACCGGCATCGGTATCGCGCCATCCGCACAGCGCTCGGTGTTTGAGGCGTTTTTGCAGGCCGATGCCTCCACCACCCGAAACTACGGCGGTACCGGGTTGGGCTTGTCCATCAGCCAGCGTCTGGCCGGCTTGATGGGCGGCGGTATCGCGTTGCACAGCCAACCGGAAGTGGGTTCGACCTTTGCACTGACCTTGCCCTTGCCGCAGTGCCCGGCGCGCGCGGCCGACGCCCCGAGGTTGTGGGGGCTGCGGACCCTGGTGGTGGATGAGCACGCCGATGAGCGCGGGGCATTGATGGAGATGCTCGGCCAGTGGCAGATGCTGTGCCAGGAAGCGGCGTCTGCCGAAGAAGCACTGAGCCTGATGCACGAGCAGGCGCAATTGGGTGTCCGGTTCGACTTGGTATTGGTCAATTGGCGCCTACCGCGGGTCGATGGTGTCGAGTTCGCCGACCTGTGTCGTGCAGCCCCGGCGTTGGCAACCGCGCGTATCGTGCTGATGGCCTCGCAGGTCGAATCACTGCCGTCCGCCGATGAACTGCGCGCCCATGGCCTGGCTGCGTGCGTTGTCAGGCCACTGCGTCGCCAGCATTTCTATCGCACCTTGTGCGAGGTGCAGAGCGGCGCAACGCCGACGCTCTGCGAAACAGCCTCGCCGCTGCGCAGCCTGGAGCGGCATGACGTCAGCCTGGATGTCCTGGTGGTTGATGACATCGCCACCAATCGCGAGATTACGCAGTTGTTCCTGGAGCGTTTCGGCCATCGCGTCGCTCATGCCCGCGACGGTGTCGAGGCCCTGGAAATACTCGGGCGGAAGATCTTCGATGCGGTCTTGATGGACGGGCAAATGCCACGAATGGATGGCATGGAGGCGGTTCGTCAATTGCGTTCGGGGCAGCGCCCAGTGCTGGATGAGGATGTTTACGTCATCGCCTTGACCGCCAATGCCATGAGCGGTGACCGGGAACGTTTCATCGAAGCCGGCGCCAATGACTATCTCGCCAAGCCCGTGCTACCGACGCAGCTGTTCGATGCGATCACGCAGGTGATTGTGCGCCAGCAGGCACGCGGGATGGAGTTGCGCAGCGTAGAGCCCACCGCACCGAGACTGGCACGGACCGTGCCGCCGCTGACGCCTCTCCAGGAACAAGATCCACTCCGCGCACCTCGTCTGCAGCGCTTGTTCATGGCGGACTGCCAGGCCTTGCTGGTTCGGCTCAAGGAGGCGGTCGCGCAGGTCGATCATGCCGAAGCTGCGCGTATCGCCCATAGCCTCAAGGGGAGTGCCGGGCAGTTCGCTGAAGCAGCGTTGGAGGCGTCGGCTGCGCTGATGGAGCGGGCCGCCGCTGACGCGGATACCGCCACGATGGTCGCTGCGCTGTTGCAACTGGAAATGCATGGTCTGACCCTGGCTGCGCGTCAGCCCGGCCCCTCTGAAAAAACTGGAAACCCTGACGATGCCTGAGTGCCGTTTACTGCTGGTGGATGACCACGCGATGATTCGCGAAGGGTTATGTGCGCTGCTGGCCGATGTGCCTGAGCTGAACGTGGCTGGCGAGGCTGAAGACGGTCAGCAGGCCGTCGCCATGTGCCGCGCCTTGCAACCCGATCTGGTGTTGATGGACCTGAATATGCCGTTGCTCGATGGCGTCTCGGCCCTGACCCTGATCGCCAGGCGCTGGCCGGCCATCCTGATCATCGCCCTGACTTCCACGGTCTCCGAGCATAACGCCGCGCTGGCGCTGGAGGCCGGCGCGGTCGGCTATGTGCTCAAGCGAAGCCGCCGGGAGGATTTGCTCCAGGCGATCGCCCAGGTGCGCGCGGGGAGAATCTATATCGATGCCGGTCTCGATGCCGCTCAAGTCATGGCACTACGCGGCGCTGCACACACGGCCAGCGGTGTCGGCCTGACCGGGCGAGAACGCCAGGTCTTGAAGCTGGTCGCCGAAGGCGCACGTAATCGCGACGTTGCCGAGATCTTGTGTATCGGCCTCAAAACCGTAGAGACTCATCGGCTCAACCTGATGAAGAAACTGGACGCACACAACGCTGCCGATATGACCCAGTGGGCTTATCGGCTAGGTCTGCTTGGAGAGGATCAATAACCGGCGTTGTGCTCTTGCTCAGTGGTCGCGGGCCGATGGGGTAGGGTGGGGCAGGCCTGCGAAGGGGCAGGGCGTTGATCACCAGGCCCAGCGTATTGCGCGGAAGGCGGGTGATCGCATTATTCGGTTATGCGCTAGTCTCCTGTCTAATCCTGAACGACACTTTGAAGGTTGCATTGATCAGATGGCGAGTTGCCAATGCAGCTTCAAGACAACCAGTCACCGCGCCAGCGGCACCGAAAGGCGGAATATGAAAATAAACTCGGCGGATTTTAGAGTGCGGGAAGGCGACGAGGTCAATCTCCATAAGTGGCCGACCAAGGTGGAACCTTTCTACAAGTCAAAACAGCAATATCGCCAGCTTCTGACAACGCATGTTGCGCAACTGAGCGCGCAGCAGCAGCTGCTTTACGCGTCCAATCGCCATGCCATTCTGCTGATTTTCCAGGCGATGGATGCCGCAGGAAAAGACGGTGCCATCAAGCATGTGATGTCAGGTGTGAATCCGCAAGGTTGCCAGGTGTTCAGCTTCAAGCATCCCAGCGCGGCTGAGTTGGAGCACGACTTTCTATGGCGAACCACACGCAACCTACCGGGACGCGGACAGATTGGCATATTCAATCGGTCGTACTACGAGGAGGTACTGATAGCCCGTGTCCATCCGGAAATTCTCCGAAGCGAGGGCCTCCCGGATGCTCTTGAAAACAATAGTACTGTCTGGCGGGAGCGATATCGTTCAATCTCCAATTTGGAGCGCCACCTGTCAGGTAACGGAACACGCATCATCAAATTTTTTCTCCATCTGTCGAAAGAAGAGCAACGAAAACGCTTCCTGGACCGCATCGACAAGCCGGAAAAAAACTGGAAATTCAGTGCTGCGGATATCGAGGAACGCAAGTATTGGAAAGACTATATGCAGGCCTACGAAAAATGCCTTAGTGCAACGAGCACGACTGAGACGCCTTGGTATGTTGTGCCTGCCGATGACAAGAAAAATGCCCGACTGATCGTATCTCAGATATTTTCAGATGTGCTGGATGGGCTGAAAATGTCATATCCAAAGACCAGTGAGGAGCGTCACCAAGAACTGCTGGATATCCGCAAGCAGCTTCTGGAAGAATGAATGAACGGTGCCGCTTTATCAGTATGCGTGAGAGGCTGATAGATGCCAGTTCAAAAAACATGCTTTGGGACCTGGTTGAAAATCTGGCAGAACTTGGCAGGCTTAGAATTGAGCAGTGTGGTTTGTCCCGGAGCTGGTCGCTCGTCATTCACTTCATGGGGACTCAGCGGACATCTCCATCTCTGGGCTGAGTGTGCCGAGCCAGGCAACCAGGCCCATAATGATCACCGCGACCGAGAACTCTAGAATCATGCTGCGCCGTAAAGCGTTGATCGCGACGGTGTGAGTATCTGCCTGAATGGATCGCTCAAGCAGCGGGCTCAGGTGAAAGCGGTTTACCGCCGCAAATACCAGCATCCCCGCGAACAAGAAGACCTTCAAAGACAGCAGGGCCCCATACGTGCTGGAGGTCAATGTCTCGAATGCTGGCCCGACAACCATCAGATAGTTGACGATCCCGGTGATAGTCAGGGTTGCGACGATAAGCGTCCCCGCTGATTCGAAACCAGTCAGCGTTCGAGCCAGCAACCGTATCTGCAGATCGCCTGTGAGGTTGGTTGAGCGCAATAACAGCGCAAATGCAGCGAGAGCGCCCAACCAACTGCCTGCACCCAGAAGATGGACAATATCGCTGGTGAAGTGCAGGTAGCGTCGACTTCCTTCATCCATGGCGCCATGTCCCGTCCAGGCGAGCGTCGCGAGGGCGATGGCCCCACACAATGTGGCCAGCCAGAGGCTCAATGCCGGGCTTCGTCGATTGAGAGTCGCGGCGATGACCGCCAAGGTCAATGAGGCTATCCGAACCATCCAGGTCAACCCGACGTCAGTGTCCATCAACATCATCTGCAGGATGTGGTGATGCAGCTCCATGACGCTGGACACGCCGCTCATCGTCTTGGCCATCTGTAGCATGGCCACCATCGATAGCAGTATGCCGATAAGGGCAGTTCCCACCAGCAACGACCCAAAATTCAACACGGCACCGTCTGCACGTTCCTTTCCTCTGAGACTGTACAGGCCAAACAGTGCCAGCCCGAAGAGCAGCATCAAGTCGATATAGAGCGCGAAGCGAAGGCTAATGTAGATGGAGTCGTCCATGGATCACTTGACTTTAAAGGTCACGGTACCTGTGATCGGGTGGGTATCGGAAGAAACCGCCCTCCACTCGACCTTGTATGTGCCAGGTGTGAGCGGCGCTGCCGGAGTGATGACCATCATTTTCGGATCGTCGCTACCCGCGACACTCGCTTTGACACCCATGGGGGAGTGGGCGGACATGCCCGGCATTTCGGTCATGATCAGTTTCGCGCCGGAAAACTGGGTGGTGAGCTTTTCCGAGAAACTCAGTTCGATTTTTGCCGGTGCAGCCACGGTGGCGCCATCGACCGGGGTGGAGGACAGTAATTTTGGATGCGCCTGGGCGGCAGTGCTCAACAACAAACCGATGCTGAGTGCAGCGACAACACCGAGGGCTTTAAACGATGACATGCAAGGCTCCTGACGGCCTGGGCCGTGGGTGGGGTGTTACTGTTAGAATGGATGTAGGGATGTATCTTTCGGTCAGGTTTAGAACCACATTCGCACACCGACGACAAAGCGCGTATCGCTCTGGTCTTCGCCTTCTTCGAGGCGGTAATCTGCCGTTTTGCCGTAGGCGCGGTTCCAGGTCACGCCGATGTAAGGTGCGAACTCGCGGCGTATTTCATAGCGCAGTCTCAGGCCGACCTCGGTGTCCGACAGCCCTGAGCCTGTGGCCCGTTGCGGGTCGTTTTTGCCATAGAGGTTGATTTCCGCAGTGGGTTGCAGAATCAAACGGTTGGTCAGCAAAATGTCGTAGTCACCCTTGAGCCGCAGCGCGGTCTGGCCGGCCTCGCCCAGGTAAGCGGTGGCTTGAGTTTCAAAGTCGTAGAGCGCCATGCCTTGCAGCCCCAGCGCCGCCCAGGTCTGCGGTGCGCCAGGTTTGAAGTCTTGTCGCACACCACTGACCACGTCCCACCAGGGACTGACGGCGTGTCCCCAGAGTGCCTGAAGCTCAGCGCTTTCGGTCACGCCATTGGTTCGCTCGCCTTCGGTACGCAGCCAGAGACGATCCGTGTCGCCGCCAATCCAGCCGTTGGCTTCCCAACGTAATGCGCTGCCCTTGTCAGCGTCTTGCCATTCGAGTTGATCGATCAGGAAAAATGAGTTGATGGCGCTGTCGTGCATCTGGTGGCCGGCATGGCTTTCAAACACCGCCGCGCGATCGGCATCGGTGAGCGCCGGAATGGGTGTACGGCTTTGCTGGGGCGCTGCGGGTTTCATACCCTGCATCTGGGAGTGATCCATCTCCTGCATCTGGTTGCCGTCCATACCTTGCATGGGCTCGGTCTGCCCATAAGCAAGCGTCATGACACCCATCCCGAGGATGGCCAGGCCGGCGAGTAGCGGTTTAGCGGTTCTATCGAAGTTCATGTCTGGCTCCTACTCTTGTACACGGACTTCGCGGAACATGCCCATTTCCATGTGGTACATCAGGTGGCAGTGGTACGCCCATCGCCCCAGGGCGTCGGCGGTCACGCGGTAGCTGCGTTTGGTGCCGGGCGGCATGTCGATGGTGTGTTTGCGAACCATGAAATCACCGTTTTCATCCTCCAGGTCACTCCACATGCCATGCAGATGAATGGGATGCATCATCATGGTGTCGTTGACTAGAACCACTCGGATGCGCTCTCCATATTTGAGATGAAGTGGTTCGGCGTCCGCGAATTTGACGCCGTCAAAAGACCACGAGAACTTTTCCATGTGTCCGGTCAGGTGCAGCGTGATGGTGCGGCTGGGTTCCCGGCCATCGGGATCCTGGAAGGTGCTCTTCAGGTCTGAGTAGGTCAGCACCCGGCGACCGTTGTTTCTCAGTCCCATGCCAGGATCGTTGAGTTTCGGTGTGGGACTCATCGTCTGCATGTCGACCAGCGGGTTATTCGCTTCCGAGGCCGGGTGAGGCTCCATCGAGTCCATGCTGCTCATGCCCGGCATCGAGTGCCCCGACGTGTCTGCCGAGCCTGGCGTCTGACTGTGATCCATGCTCTGCATCGATCCACCGTCCATGCCCGTCATACCCTGCATGCCGTTGTCCTCGCCGGCCGCCATTTGGCTGTGATCCATACTCTCCATGCCTTGCATCGAGTCCTGGGTCATACCCGTCATATCGCCATGATCCATGCCGGCCATATCCCCCATGCCCATGTCGCTCATCGTGATCAACGGACGTGGATCCAGGGGCGGCACAGGGGCCGAGAGCCCTTCATGTACAGCCAATGTGCCTCTCGCGAAACCGGTGCGATCCATCGACTGGGCGAACAAGGTGTATGCATTTTCGGTGGGTTCGACGATCACATCAAAGGTTTCGGCCACGGCGATGCGGAACTCATCGACGCTCACCGGTTTCACGTACTGCCCGTCTGCGGCGACGACAGTCATTTTCAGCCCAGGAATACGCACGTCAAAGTAGCTCATCGCCGAGCCGTTGATGAACCTCAGGCGCAGCCGTTCGCCGGGCTTGAAAATGCCTGTCCAGTTGCTGTCGGGAGCCTGTCCGTTGAGCAAGTAGGTGTAGGTGGCGCCGCTAACGTCGGCAAGATCGGTGGGGTTCATGTTCATTTCAGCCCACATTTTCCGATCCGCGACGGTGGCAGACCAACCGTTCTTGCTGACGTCATCAATGAAGTCGCCGACGGTGCGCTTGTGCAGGTTGTAGTAACTGGATTGTTTCTTGAGTTTCTTCATGACCCGCGCTGGGTCTTCATCCGTCCAGTCGGACAGCATCACCACATAGTCGCGGTCATAGCTGAAGGGTTCGGGATCCTTTGCATCGATGACCAAAGGGCCGTAGACGCCGACCTGCTCCTGGAACCCGGAATGACTGTGATACCAGTAGGTGCCGTTCTGTTTGACCTTGAACGAATAAACGTACAGGCCGCCCGGTTCGATGCCGTGAAAACTCAGACCCGGTACACCGTCCATGTTCACCGGCAGAATGATGCCGTGCCAATGGATCGAGGTGTTTTCCTTGAGCCGATTCCTGACCCGCAACGTCACCGTATCGCCCTCGCGCCAGCGCAGTATCGGGCCGGGGAGGCTGCCGTTGATGGTCATGGCGGAGCGGGGCGTGCCCGTGAAGTTCACCCCCATTTCACCGATAGTCAGATCGAAATGAGTGCCCGCGAGCACATTCGGCTGCCCCTGACTGGTAATTGCCCACACCGGGCTGCGCCACAGCCCAAAGCCTGCGAGTACCCCGCCTGCCGCCAAGGCTTTCACGAAAGTGCGTCTTGATGTTCTGGAATGCATCGAGGGGTATCCAGTCAGTCGGAGTCCAGGCAGATACGAAAGTGCTGCCACAGTAGGGCCATGGCTCGCTTCAGAGAGTCGGTGCCAGCCGCCATTTTGCGAGCAAGATGTCACATCATCAGCCCGCGCGTGATTACATTTCCGTCAGGTTGGCGGCGGCAATTTGGCTGCGCTGCGATAGGGCAGCATCGATAGAGTTGTCTTGTTGTGATAGGCCGTGTCAGGTTAGCCCTGACGTAGTCGTCAATTGCCGTTTAACAATATCGCTTACCGACAGCAGCAACCGCCGCCGTTCCCGCCACAACCCGAGGCTTTCTTACTCGGTACGCTTTCCATTGTCGCCAACTGTGCTGGATAGCCAGCCTCCTGCAGGGCTGAAAGCAGCGCATGGCTGTCCGAATCGCCGCTGACCTTCACCCGTCCAGCTTGTAGATCCACTGCTATGTCACTGACGCCTTCAAGTGGGCGCAGCGCTTCGGTGACGTGTTTGACACATGAGCCACAGCTCATGCCCTGGACTTGCAGTTCAACGGTTTTCATCGGTGACTCCTCATAACAAAATGCATCATGCAAAGGCTGAGGCATTCGGCTTTTCTGCGACGTTGGCTTATCTTCAACCTTGCTGCGATGGCAAGGTCAAGCGGTCGTTATCACTCAATCAATGGAAGCCTGGCGCAGGCCATCGTGATTTTGTACTCCTAAGGGAGTGCTATCGAGTAGTACGGCGGTGTCGCTCTAGCCATGCAGGCCATGGCGACACCGCCGTTGCATTGCCAGCGCCGCAATCCTCGGTGGATAGCGGTCGTCACTTCTTCATTGGCATATCCATCATCGACGACTGCTGATCCATCATTTTCATCATCATCTCCATCATTCCTTTACCCATACCCATACCGTCCTTGGAGCCAGACATTCCCATGCCTGAGCCCATCTCCACGCCCGTACAACCAGCAGCACCTTGCTGCTTACTCATCATGGCCAAGCTGTCCTTCATCGTTTTCATACCCTCTTGCATGGCTGCTTGCCGTTCGGCTGGTGTCTTCGCGGCGGCGGCTTTGTCATGAGCGGCCTGCATTTTCTGCATTTGCTCGCTCATCGCTTTATTCATCACCGACTCGGACGGTGCGCTGGCAGCCGTTGCGCTGGCAGGTGCGTCGACAGGGTGATGCTCATCTTCGGCAGAAGCCATGAAGACGCTGCTGGCCAAAATGGCGGCAAGAACCAGTTTCAATTGTGTTTGCATGGTGAACTCCGGGTATTTAGAGATAAGCAGGAACTACTAAGCCGCGCCGAATCGGCGCAATGAAGCAGAGCGGCCACGGTGTGACCGCCCTGAAAGGCGAATTAATCGTTGAAGCGGACGAATATAAGGCGGGCTGGCGGCCCCGGTGGAGCGGGGCGCTTCAGTGCGAGTGCAGCAAAGGTTATTGTTTGAGCGGGGTTAAGCAGCAGCATCGCAGGTAACAGCAAGGCAAGCGCTAAACTGGCGAGATCCAGTGTCGGGATCTGCGATGTGGGGCTGATCGCCTTTGCTGCATCGGCACAATGCTTAAGGCAGCCGCTGGCATGCAGCGCATGTTCATCCACCTGTTGCAGCGTGGAAGGAGTCTCGTGCGTTGCACTCAGGCTGTGCTGCGGCTGCACCAGGCAGCCGTGAAATACCGTCACGATCACAGCCAACACCCACACCCCTAGGGTGAGTCGCAAAAGATTGCGGTAGTGATGACGGAACCAATACATGACGTGCTCCACGGGCCAGTTAGACCCTATTTGTTTCAGTGTAGACACCCAGGCAGTCGCAGAGTTGACCTCAATCAGGTAAGTGGGTTTTTGGGTGCGCTTGGGCAGCAAGGCTGTTGCTCGGCAAGCAGGTGTTGCTGTGGTCATTATTCCCAGAGTGCAATCTCCCCGAGTCGGTTTATTTCGGCAAAACTAAACTCAGCTTTCTTGGAGGCTGGCCATCCTCGCCGGCGGTTCATCGGCAGGCTGTTTAAATGGGCGCTTGGGTTTGACGGTGATGCCGGCGGCGATCAGCGCGCTGCGTAAGGACTGAGGCGCAGCGAAAGCGAGTCGCGCAACTCGAAACTGCCAATGCATAACAATCGGTAAGTGCCATGAGAAAAAAACCAGAGCATCACCTTCAACTTCGAGTACGCGAGCTTGGGCAGTTGTTTAACTCGATGGATCCGACACCTTTTCTTAACAAGGATCTAGATCGCGAAGCTGAAGCGTTCATTGAGACTTGGGCGGCGGAATTTTCGTCGGACAGCCGGCTTCGTATCACAATCCACCTTGAGCACCTACCAGCAGAGGGCGATCCAAGTGCGATCATGATCGAGGCAATCCACAATTACTTTGATCATAAGGCAGGCCTCACGCGCAGTGAGTTAAAACACCTCCTTCGAGATGGCCGCATCAGCCTGGTGATCGGCATCGCCTTTGTTACCCTTTGCCTGATTGCAGTCGATGTCATTGGCCAACTGGGCACTGGCGCTGTAGTCGGCACAGCGCGCGAAAGCCTGATGATCGTTGGCTGGGTGGCAATGTGGCGACCGCTGCAGATTTTTCTATATGACTGGTGGCCGCTTTTAAGATTGATGCGTGTCTACAAAGCCATCAGCCATGCACATGTTCGAGTGGTGCAAGGTAAATAATTTCTGCCGTAAGCCGAAAGAGGCCGGTATCGGCGATGTATCTGCTAGTCCACATTTGCCGCTATCAATAGTTGAGCATCTTTTCTAGCCCCTGGATGCAAATAGGCCGCCAATGACTGTAGGGAGGAAAGATTGGGAATGGGATGAATGGCCGCGTCATTGGTGAACCCGCGCTAGAATCTTTGCGTGGTGCATTTACGTTTAGCAGACGTACTGGGTGCTAGCCAGTCACCAAAGCTTCAGATACGGAAACGGAGATTCCGTGACAGGGCGACCTAAGGGCGGGTGTGAGAATGGAGCGTCAACGGCACTGATTTTTCAGCAAACGGGGTTTTGTGGAAAAGCGACTAGGGGTAAGTGGAAATGGACAGCGCGAATCCGCGGCTTTCTAACCTGGTACAGGATTGAACAAGTGGGCGATGTCAGATGTTCATAAGACGCTCCCCAGTCCACTGCACTTGGCTCAATAGCTCAAAACGAATGCGATTGTTCATCGAGTTATGTTCATGGACGAGATTTTCCGCTCGTCTGGTCGATCCGAACTTTGGCAGCTCCTCAGCGGTGAGGACGCTGCGGTACCGGGCAGGGAGTCGCATTGGGGGCTTGCCATCACAAAATTCCTTTCCGTAGATGGCTGGGAACCCTACAGAATTTCAATTTTCGAAGGGCGCCGATTGGATTTCTTGGAATTTCTTAAAGTCCCTAAGACTAATGGGATGGTTACCATATATTGTGATATTAACGATGGGCTTAGTACACCCATCGTCCTTACCCAGCTATCGTCCTCCGGGTATCAAGCGGCAGGAGAGGAGTCACCACGGGGCTTCTGATCGCCTGTATTGCGTGATTGCAGTTCAGATAACCTCATGTTGAAGATGAAGTCTTTTTCCTGCTCATCCGAAAAGTCCTGGAAATACCAGCCTTGTGCTGATTTAAAGAAACTAAAATCCCAAAATTTGGCGTACTCTTCGTCTTCAATAAAGCTGGATTCTGCCTCATTGAAAGATGGAATAATGAAAACCATCTTTTGGAATGTGAACTGGAACTCGCCTATCGCCAGCGGGAGCCCTCCACCGTTATTGGTTCTCCGGTAAATGGTTAGCTCAGCACCTTTAGTAAAATGGGCATACGACCGCAGAATCGCAATTTTTGGTAAGCGGGCGACGGTCTGATCCCCAGCGACCCACTCGATGGTTTTTTCGAATCCTGTGAGGTTTTCAGTCTCCATAACGCTCAGCGCAAATTTGACCAGCGCCTTGTACACTTGCTGCATGCTGAGTTGTTCTTTGAACTTGAGTGGCAGACTTTCTGGTGGCCTGTCCTCTGGCGCGCGCTCGCCGTCTTCCAACGTGTACTGTAGGCAAAAATCTAGCGTGGAGATTTGCTGTAGTTCTTCAGATGAGAGCTGATCTTTCAGTGTTGAGCGGTTCTCATCTGGCTGTGCCATTTCAGAATCTACCTGCGCCTCCAGTACTTTCTTTTTTCTATCCTCAGACAAATAAAGTAACTTAAAATTCTTGCCTATGATTGATGATACGGTATTGTCTTTATTCTTGACTTTGAAAAAAGTTCCGAGGCATCTCAAGTAAGTGTAGATATGCCTCTCGCAGGATTCGGCAAAGAACTTGTTGCATGCGTCGCACTCTTCATTGAGAATGATTGTTTTGTTACCTAGGGCCTCAGAGATAGCATGCGCCTCCTGCTTGAATGTGGTAACCAACTTTTCAGGGGAGTCATTCTTGGCGGATGGACGAGTATTATGGCAAAAACGGCAGATGCGATCTTTTTTCAGCGGCTCGCCTATCGCTGTTTTCTTTTCAGTGATCCGACCGTCAATTTTGTAGTTATCAAAGAACGGCCCGAGGTTATCCTTGAAGGCGGCTAATGCTTGATCAGGGTCTTGACCTGCATCCAGCGCCATTAGCTCAATGTTCGCCAGAAGCTCTGCCTCAGAAGGCAATTTACTCATGTTGGGTAAATAGAAGAAATGTTCCCCGTCAGGGATCCGATTGATAAATCTTTTTATCTTGTAAGTTCTGGGATCAATTTCTTTGTAAAGTTCAACGAAAACGTTGATCCGTTCTCTCAGCGCAGGTGAAGATACCTGTCTGCACGATATCGCCAATTGATTGTTAACAGGGTTGACGGATTGAGCGAAGCACAGCGAAATGTCCATTGCGAACGTTGACACATCATCTACCGCATCGGCACGCCAAGACAGCTGATGCTTTCCGCGGAAGAGCAAAAATTCAAAAGAATTCATACAGTCCTTGCTTAATTGTCCAGTATTTATACGCGATGATTCTATTCGTTTCGTATGACGGATTAGCCCCTAAAATACGCAGGTGATTCTACTTCACATAGGCATCTGCCACCCAGACTTCACCCATCGGAACTTTGGCTCTTGAACCTTCGGCCCGCCGAAGTCTTCACCTTCAATCTTGAAGCACCTGGCCATCAGATCCCGCACCCCCCCCAAGCGCTCCATGGCAGTGAGTTCCTTGGTGATGTCCTTGACAACCGTTGTAAACGCCTTAGTCGATTCTGACTTCATGAACTCGGGAGTGGAGAGAGCGAAATCCCGGTCGGGTAACGAAACCCCAAATAGACTAGTAACAGAGCTTGCCGCCTTGATTAGAAAGCTCCCCTGGATACCTTGGGCAGACCTGAGACCGTAGCTGCGTTTAAGGTCGCCGCAAATCTTGTCGACATCATCCATGAGCTTGGTGATGCGCTTGTTTCCACTCGCGAGCCCTTGCTCGTCGAAGGCAACTCGAATGGCCTTTAGGGTTTCACGCATCGTTACGAAATGGTCTTCGCTGCGGATCTGTCGAGCTGCCTCGATCGCACCGGAAACGCTTCCGGCGGATTGAGTCAGCCATGCCGAAAACAAGGGCAGGTCCAAAGCAACGGTCTGAGTTGCTCCGTGCGACTGGATTTCCGAAATGCTCGTACTGGTTTTGTCCGAGAGGTTTGCCAGGAGGCGGGCGGTGAAGTCATGGCCGAAGGCGCCGGCTTTCTTCATCCAGTGCACTTGATAGGCATGCCTGATGGGGTGAATGAATGAGTCTGCTTTCAGGTGTTTGGCTGCAGTCGTGTAATAAATTGATTTGTACGCGAGCCAGTTCAGCGAGGCGACGAACATCTCGAGTTGCTTGGTGGGACCTCCGTAGGCACCAGGATACTCTCCAGTGAACTCTGACTTGCTGAATTCGTGGCCATCCGAACTCACTAGCTTGACATCTTTCGACCAACGTCCGCGCGTTTCACTGGCATCGCTTAACTCTGCGAAGATTGCTGCGCTTAGGGCACTGTATTTGCCATAGTCGTCGGACGCACGGTAGCCCAGCATCCTCATGGTTAGGTAATACACACTGGAGGCTTGATCCCAGGTGCAGACCATGTTCATTTTCAGTTGCTCCAAAAGGGCACTAAAGTCCTCATCCACGAACTCGCCGCCGCGAATTTCAGGACGAATCAGCGATGCTTCTTTTTGAGCGACCGTATCAACCCCGTCCAGCCCGAACTCGGTAGGCGACAAGAACCTGAGGTAGGGGAATTGCTGCTTGCGGCTTTCTCTGTGATCTGCTTTGTAGTTGTCTATGCAGAGGAGGTCGTCGTAAAAGAGGTTGCCTTGCAGGAAATTCTCTAACGCGCACAGGTCTCCATTGATCGTATCGCTGGTCTTGACCGCAACCGCGCCGGTGGCGCGCTGGACGGCAGTGAGGGTGGCGTTGTCTATCAGTGCGTAGGTCATGTATTCATTGCCCATCCTAGTGTGGCTGAGACTATAACCACTGAGATTGGATGGTGGCTATATTCGACGGGCAGTCTTCGCGAACCATGAAGCATGGTCTTGGCGCAGGTGAAGCGCCTTATTCGACTGCACGCTCATTGGCGCAGTTCATACGCGCTTGAGCGCGTAATCAAGTGGATGGGCTCGACTATGCTGGGCCATTCACGATCGGATTGACATCAGGTGCTGGAATACTAAAGAAATGCGTCGAGCAACCAGCGATGAATCGGGGAGGGCAGCGATCCATTGAGTGCATTTGGATAATTCTCGAGGCATCTTCGTAACCGCTAGCCATTGCAATGCAATGGCTGGGCGCCGATCTGTGGTAGTGCCAAGTAGAATTTAAGTTCACCCTCAAGCCGGGCGGTGCGAAACCTCGACACATCGCATCTTCCAGCACCCGCTGCAGCTACTCACTCACTAGCCAGTAAGCTTTTGCCGAGCCCTGACGTGCGTAGCCTATGCAGAACGCCATCAAATCGCTCATGCGCTCATCAACCATGGTGCGCCGAATGCCAGGTTGAACGCCTACCACCGTGAAGGTAAGAGCTGTTGCAGGTGTTGACCGCAGCAACTCGTAGGTTTCATCCCTGTCCCCGCTGACAAAGTACGAAGGAGACGTGTGTCTGCGATGCATGCGATCTTCCATATGATGCAGCAAGGTCGCGACGTTGCAGAAGTAAGCTGACTTTACCAGCTGTCCCGCAACCTCATACACATCACCAACTCGCCCTCCATTAGCTGGCCCTCCTGCACCTTTACAGTGATAGAGGGTTACGTTCACTTCATGGGCTGCATTGACAGTAACGCAGATGTAGTCGGCGGCCTCGCCTGAGCGATGGTCGTAATACAAACACCGGAGATCTGGAAGCGTCAGAAGGTATTGCTCCAAGTGCTCCTGCACAGTTGCTTGGCCATTGAGCTCTGCACGTCGCGCCAGTGTGCGAGGCTCCTGATTGTTCGGCAGGAACTCCACCTCGATCGCGCAACCTGTCCAATCGATTGACTCCGCATCACCTGGAGCAAGTGCGAGGGATCTGAGAAGAGGGGCAGCGATTTTGTTTAGCCCTTCAAACGAAGACTTATCTGTTGCATAGAAAATAGGAGGGTACTCACTAAGCCAATCGGCCAATGGCATCCAGCCATCCTGGCTAGACTCGATCGTCATTGTGGCATCTGGTTCCAGGCAGCGAATCAGTTGGCCACCCTCAAGACTCAGGCGCATACGGATCTGCCCCTCAGCATGAACGATCGAAAAATCCAAGTGCCCGGCTTGTGGATCGCACTCAAAGTCCTGGATATCCCACTCCACAAGCCTAGAGGTTCGTAATTCTTGTTCCCGCGTAGTCCTGAAGTGAATACGAGGATTGCGAGTGAGGCCTTGCCGCGACCAGTTGGCTGCCATCACCGCTTCTGGTAGCTCCCGAAGAGTCGTAGTGGTTCTGACCAAGTCGAGGTGTGTTTGGCTAAACGCAGCATCTCCTACGATGCGCCCATGAAGCGTCTGCACCCAAGCAAAGAAGTCAGGAACAGATAGGCGCTGATTGCTCCAGATTCTAGAGCTGCTACTGGCTCCGATGGTTTCACGCACCTGGCCGTTCATGCCACTCCCGAAGTAGTGACCCTGAGCGTAAGCGCGGCTGTCACCGGCAGTGACCGCGCGCTCGGCTTGAGGGCCAGTTAGGGTTCGATAAGTTTCGACTTGCGAATTGAAGGTCGTGTTCTGCAAGCCAACAGCAAAAAACCTCATCCCCTCCAGTCCGGCCCTCGCTCGGCTCGTTTCTTCATAGCTCAACCCTCGGCTGCCGGCACGGCAAACGATATCCATGATGGTCAGGTACAGCTTCTCTGTCCTGAGGGTTGAGCCGATGAAGCAGTAGCTCGATTCAGGAAAATACATCAGCAAGAAGGCCTCGTGCCGAATATCAGTGAGCGTGTTTGAGGTCGACCAGTTCGGAGGTGCTTCATCTGCTGTCAATACGAGGGACAGATTGCCATCTGGCGTTCCCCACTGCTTCACAATCCGAAGTACTCGACCGACCTTTTCTCCTAGCAAGTCGAAATCCGGCCTGCGACTGCAGTGAAACCCTCGGACGTGCGCGTACAAATTGAAGGACAACGCAGACACGGATTCATAGTCAGATTCAGTCATCCGACGCACCGGCAAGCTTTCGATGAATTCTTGGGCTTCAACTGCGCCCTGGATCTCAGCAAGCGCGGCATCATCAATCATCTGAGCCAGATCGACTCCCTCTCTGAGCAGAGTCGCGGTCGCCTCACGCACTCTGAATGCCGGTGCAATGAGGGTTGGACGTCCCGTGGCGTTGTCGATCCTAGCGAATCTGCCGATGAACTGGATTGTGGGTACCAGTGATTTGTGCGGTGCGTGCAACGCGGCGACCTTGAGTTTTGGGAAGTCATAGCCTTCGCCAAACATGTCTACGCAGATGATGGCCTTCAATTCACCAGAAATGAGCTTGGCTTCAATTAAGTCCTGTTGTCGTTTAGTCAGTCGACTGCTTATGGCGGCGACGGAAACGCCCAATTGCTCGTAGATCGGGACGAGCGCTTGCGCGGAAGATATGGTCGAGGCGCGTACGAAAAGCCTATGATCAAAACCGTTAGCAATATCTTCTTCGAGCTGTGCCACTGCAGTTTGGGCAATCACCCGATCAACATGCTCATCATCAAGCTCGTTATCTATTGGGGCCTCCCGGAAGACGATAGGGTCGAACGCCCCTTCAGATACGGCTCTCATCACAGGATATCGGTAGACTAGCTTGCCCGGAATAACGCGGTCATCGCGCCTGAAGGGTGTTGCTGTCAAGAATATAAATCGAGCGGTCGAGTAGTGATCCAGATACGCTGCCCAGGAATCCGCCGGCGCATGGTGAGCTTCATCGAAAATTATCACGTCAAAGAGGTCGGGCGCAGCGCCCGGGGCAATCATTGGCGAAGAACTACCGGGGGTTGAGATCACGACGTCGAACTCCCGCAACTGTTCCCAAGCCTCGGGTGTTATCGGCCGCCCCGAATGCAAGTGAGCGGAAGGTAGCGGCCCGTCTTCAGGTAGCGCACCGATGCGCCTGAGTGTTGAAAGGGTGGAAAAATGCGAGTGCACTTGTTTGCGCAGAGCACTTGATGGCTCGACGACGAGGATCCGGGTTGCTTCAAGTAGAAGCGGTAGCGACATCATCAATGATGTCTTTCCATAGCCAGTGGGCAGGCAGATGATCGCGGGGTCGTCTTGCACAGAGAAATGGGCCAATGTTGCATGCATCGCGCCAAGCTGGCCCGGCCTGAAGCCGCTATTAGGCGCGTCAGCTTGCTGAAGAAGCTTGAGTGATCCCGCCTGCTCTACGAAAAAACCAGCCATTTCGACCGCCCTTGGATATTTCTAACCAATCCTAATGTGCGACGGACTTTAAACAAGTGGTGAAGGTACAAATTTCTTTCAGCATCTCCTAGCTTCTGCTTGCTTCAGTACCCGTCCCAGGTAAAGGCCCGTCAACTGGCATGGTGCTTCCTCGGAAAAATCAAAAAGGTTCTGATGGCGCAAGAAGGCGTCTATTGGCGCCATATTGTCTGGAGTATCCAGCCCTCTAAGCCGCTCTTGGATCAGCCTATGGGATCAATATCACTGCATCTGGGGCCTGAGACGCAGGTCGGACGCGTACATTTCTTGTACGAGACTGCCCAAGGTATTCCAAGCTCCATCCCTTCCAGAGATCCTGGTAATGGCTTATTGATGCCAGTCCGGTTACGCTGTTGTGCACCAGGGAGGAGGCGCGATGAGTCAGTACCTTTTAAGTTTTGCAAGGCAGAACCTTGATGGGCGCACTGATGCTTACCTGGTGCTTCTCTGGTGTATATACCAGGCTAACCAAAGCAAAGGCCGCTACTCCGACCACATCAAGGCACACATCACCACGGCGTCAGATCAACTGCTGGGGCGCAACTACCAACGTGTCGCTGCTCGCTTCAAGAAAGTGCTCGATAAAAAGCCTGAACTGGATCGAATACCACCCTCGGGCTTGGGAGCGCTGGATTATCTTCGCGTCAAGAATTTCCGTGGCTTTGGGGAGTTTGGCGCCGACGATAAAGGCACGTTCATTCGATTCAGTAAGCTGAAAAACATTTTCTACGCGCCCAATGGTGGCGGTAAATCATCGCTCTGCGAAGCCATCGAGATTTGCACCACTGGAGACATCAAGGAAGCCGCCAGGCGCAAGACCAAGGTCAAGCAGTACATTGCACGAGGAGAAACCAAGCCTCAGCTTGCTCTCTTGGGAACGAATAAGCTCAAAATTGCGCCCAGCATTAGTTGGTCGAGCTGTTTCATTGATCGCAACCGCCTTCAAGAGTTTTCGCTCCTGGGCTCCAAGGACACAGGCAGTGGCGAAAGTGATGTTCTGGCCACCTTGTTCGGCTTAGAAGAGCTTCAAGAAGTCATTTCTCGTTTCGTCCGCCCTGAAAGCTTTACGCTCAAAGCATTTATGCGTGCCGACCAAGCCGAGGCACTGACCAACCTTGAACGCGCTCGAACAGAACTAGGTCAACAGAGGAGCAAGCACAGGGCAGATCTTCAAGCCGCGGTTTCGGAGATATGTCAGCTCTTGGGGCTGCGGCCCGATCAGGATTTCGAAATTCGACCAAAGGTACAGCGACTGCGCAAAACGATAGACATGCACATCCGTGGGGCCGAGCGACTGCGAGCAGCCAAAGCACCAGTGGTCATTCCTGTGAAAGGCGTTGCACGTACTTCTGCCATCGCCAAGCGGTTGCTCAACCGCAGAACCCAGATCGAGACAATTTTTCTACAAAGGGCCAGTGACGTTAACTATCGCGCTGTTTTTGAAGCCTTGGAAGCCATTGAACAACAGTCTGAGCAAACCTGTCCTGCCTGTTTGACGCCACTTGATCAGGTCACGGTGAACCCGTTTGAAAGGGCTCGCGACCAGATCAAAGCGCTCGGAGCATTGGAGGCCCTGAAGCAATCCAAGCTGAAAAATGATGCTCAAGTTGTCCTGTGGGCTTCAAGGATCGCTACTGGGATCAGTTCCGTGAAAGGTAATGTTTACGCTGATGTACCTTGCCCACTGGCGATGGACGCGTTGGAAGCGGTGCTCGCAGAATTCCATACGGCCACTGATCGCTCGACAGTGGCGGCGTCTGTCCTCAATGCTTTCATCGCGCTCTGTGCTGACCGTACAGCCCAAATCGAGACCTATCTGCGCGCCTGCGAGCGTAAGCGGCGAGAGGTTGACCAGGCAGAAGTTCAAGCGGCCCGTCTCGATGAGCTAATCGAACACCTCAAGAAGATAGATGAATCGTTGAAGCGACAGTTCGACATCAAAACCCGTGCAGAAACCGAGTTCAAAACCGCCAATAACAGGATGCTTGCCTTGATAGGGCAGAGAATAGTTTTGCTCAACGATTCGGTGGATAACAGTCACTTCAACCAGTTGCTCAAGGATCTTGAGGCCGAATACCGAACGCTGTATGGCGACCTGCTGAATTACAAGCTAGATCTCGAGAAGGCGCGCATTACAGGGATCGAAGCCAAGGCTTCCGAGTATTACCGAGCGATCAATAACCATGACGATGACCATGAGCAGATAGAGGCACTGGCCTTTGAAAAGCTCACGGAGAGCTACCGGATCAAGATTACCAATGTGGACGGATTTCTGCTGGATGCGTTTGCTGTGCTCAGCGAGGGGCATCTGAGGGCATTGGGCTTATCGATTCTTCTGGCGATGGCTGAGAAAAACAATTTCCCCCTCATCGTCTTTGATGACGTCGTCAATGCGATCGACACGGATCACCGATCCAACATCATTGATCTGTTTTTCAATGACACTTACCTGCGTCGGATCCAGATGGTGGTGACCACCCATGATCGCCTCTTCTGGGAGCGCTTCTGCATCATCGCTGACCGTCATCCTCAATGCGACCAGCACGCAAACCATGTGCTCAGCTACACGAACAAAGGCATCGTGGTCATTGATCACGCAGGTGGTTTTCAGAAAAAGGTGCACGTGGCGCTGTCGGTCTTCGACGTCCGGCAAGCATTGCTGTATTGCCGGATCTGGTTCGAGTCCATGGTGCTGGAGTTCTGCATTGAGAACGGTGTACAGGTCACCGCGAATTTCAACAAATCACAGCTCAAGAAGAGTATGTACCTGCAGGTGAGCCTGGAGCACACCTTCAAGCTGGTGGAGCCGTTCATTGACTACGACCTTTCACACTTCAATTCCATCAAGAATGACCTGGTGAACTGGGGTGGCCAAAACCAGGAGCACCACGCCTTTGATGAAGGAAGCCTGAACTTTGTGCACTCCAAGACCAGTGGTGAGGTCTTGAAAATCTACGATGCTATTCGTTTCCTGGAATGCCAGCTCTTTATGGACAAAAAGAGGGAGTCCGGAGAAAGGTACCTTGCAGAGGTGAATGAAAAAATCGAGAAGGGCCGCAGGAAATTGGTAGGACTCGCCAGGGCGCCGGAAGATGTGCAACAAGAGCACCAGGCCGGGTTAAAGACACTGGAAAAGCGCGCCATTGAGCTCACCCAAGAGCTTCAGTTCATCGAGCGCTGCGTAGGGAGCGTTGCTGACCGCGAGCGAGCTAGGGAGCTGCGAGCTGAGTTGCCGCCCGCCTAGCGCGGTATGTTGCGAGCCACCGCTTGGATGGTTCCACCAGATCAATCTCATCCCGGTGTATCAGGAATAAGAGGAATACCGTCGTATGCAGTAAGCCTGTTGGCGCTGACGCAGAATTGACCCAGTAGCCGATACCACGCGGACACAACACCAATCGACGAAAATCCAGCACTAGTAATGGTTCACAAGGTAGGAGCTTGGGTCAGTAAAGTTTCAGCAACTGGGTCAATACTATGCTGGCGATAACAGCACGTGCAAGCCACCCGATTTATCAAATGTTGGAGGATGTCGCTGACGAAATTTGCACCAACGGAGTCAGGGGATTCAAACCGCCAATTTGGATCGAATTGCTGCATGGTTTCGTTCTTGGAAAAAATGGACGTCAGCGGGTTGTGGCATCCGAAGGCGCCCCCTGAAGTAACTTCCTGACAAGGAAGCGGCGTACTTGAGATTGAGGTTAACGCCAGTACTGGAAACCCGTTGAGGCCACGTGCGGACTGACACACAGCAGGTGAAAAAGCCGACGAGTGGTATGATCACTGTTCCCTCTTAACCCGAGTATCAAAATGCCCGTGATAATGTCCACGCCTTTGCTCTCAGTCGTATTGGAATACTATTCAGGACAGAAGAAGCTGTTATCCCAAGGCGCTTACGAAACCCTCGGAACAGCTGAAAGGGTTACGACTTACCAGAAACACAGTACGATTCCCACGCCCGACTTTCTCAACTATTTTATGATCGGCCGAGATAAAATTGACGCATATTCAACCTATAGCAAGCGGTTGGAACGTATCGAGAGAGTGATTGGTTGGTTGGAGGAGGCTGTAACTCTCAACGGCACGGTCAACTACGTACCTGGGTGTGATGATCTTCAAGAAAGCATCGGTGAGGCAGTGTCGCTATCTGTCGCAGGTCAGCTATTCGGGTTGATCGAAGCGGATTGGGCTAGAATCCCGGAACAGAAAGGACCAGGTGCTTGCAAAACCTTCGATTTTGAGAAAACGCTTGTAGGTATCACCGAGGATAATGCCGTCATTCAGGTTGAGGCAAAAGGCACATTCGTGGAAGACAACACGATAGGTCAACATAATGTGTACACTCATGCCAATAATATCAAAGAAAAAAAGAAGAACATCAAATTTGCGGGGGTTTCTTATCAACACCCAGCAACTGCGCTTTATGGCATGATTGTATCTGTTGATCCTATCAATCCGACGAAATGTTGGTTGCTCGATCCTCCGCCGGTGCCATTTGAAGGCGAGCTACGGAATATAAAAATAGCGACGAGGTTAGAGTACATTGCGGCACTCACCGAGATGTTGGCACCTAGAGCCAAGCTACCAGTGGCTCTGCGGGAAAGCGCAACCAATTGGAAAGAGGGAAAAGGCAGTAGTAATACATTGGATGGTCATCCCTATACGGCGTCCAATTACGTAGAGCATTTTCTCGCCAAAAACAAGCTTTGGCTGGCTAATCAAGAGGTGGTGGGTGAGTTGTATGTCGGAGAAACTGGGAAACCGTTCTTCTTTGGCGTGGATAGTGAACTAGTTCGTGTAGCGATTCGGCAAGATGGTGACGAGATAGCAAATTTGCGTTTTTCTCCCGCAATGGAGACCGTAATAGTGTCCGAAGAGCCAAGACACATTCAATCTTGGGCGAAGGGGGAAAAACGGCAGATGAGGCTACAGCTGTACAGGTCGTCAAGTGG
Organism: Pseudomonas sp. Y39-6; assembly: GCF_023651955.1. Taxonomy (NCBI): domain Bacteria; kingdom Pseudomonadati; phylum Pseudomonadota; class Gammaproteobacteria; order Pseudomonadales; family Pseudomonadaceae; genus Pseudomonas; species Pseudomonas sp. Y39-6. The sequence continues at coordinate 3,513,716 of NZ_CP069594.1, forward strand.
GGTAGTGATCGGGCTACCCTCTTACGAAGGCTAAATGCTAGGAGCCAAAAATTTTGTCGAAATGGTGGGCGCGATTTCAGTCTGCCATGGTATCAATAATTGATGCCCTTTGCAGTGTGTGAATCTCCTTGCCGCTGCAAAGCCTATTTTGCTCAAAGCCATAGCATATCGACCCAGCATCTCCCTCACGATTTACTTCCACTCAAAACTGAGTTGCCATGCACCGATCTCGACATGAGGCTGGTCAACGCTCTTCAAGCGAGATGTTTTGTCCAGACTGTAACGGAGAGCGCCTTCTGTTTGCACCCGGACTTTCGGGACGTGCTGTTCTCCATCGCCAAGACGTTGCTCAACGTAGGCCCTCAATCAAAGGGCTAATCATCTGTTTGATGGAAGGAATCGAGGTGCCGATCTGATGCGACCCAATTTCGTCTCCCTGCTTTCGAATGTGAATAGAAATGCTACGGTCATCTTCAACCTTGGCAAAGGCTACCAATCCGTTCTCTAAAGGATGAATTCGCACATAGTCTTCTCCTCCGGGATAATTAACTGCCAGTTGAAAATCGCTTAGAACTGCTATCACTTTTACTGCTGTATGCACCCATGAACCATGCTGGCCCGTCATGTATGAACTGCCGCTCACCAGCACAACCGCCATCATCAGCGAACCAAACGAATGGAGCATTGCAGTTGCGGTGGGTCTTGGGATTTTCTTTTTTAGGCCCACCACTTCCAATACGGGGGCGAGCATCTGTATCGAATTAAGTGTCATCGTCTGGATAAATCCGACTATGACCATCACGAGCGCAAAGAAAAGAAGCGCTATGGACGCAACGGTCATCAGTGCCGGGATGTAAAAGGCGACGATGAGAAAACCGACTGTCACGTCAAAGCTTTGTGGCGGTAAACCTAACGATTCGGAAACAAGCGACCGAGCCATCACCGTGGCGATCAGAAGGACTACAAAATGAAGAAGGGCCACCGCGGTTTTCCCCAGCGTACTTTCCCATACAGCGCTGATCCATTGAACCGCTGGCATACACCACGAAATGAAACCTCCTACAACTCCGACTGATCCAATTATTACGGCAATATCCATCGCAAGGGCGCCGAGCCAGTGTGACAGTATCATTCCGAGTAAGAAGGTCGTCATGGAAAAAATATAAAAAAGGTTAGACGCGGATATTTCTTTGTATTTGTGTTGAATCCAGTCCTGCATGATACCGGTTACTCGCTCTTGGAAATCCGCACAAATGTTGATAGTTGAGGGCCTGCGCGGCTCGTCTCGGGAACAATTGCTTCTGCCTGAATGAATAATCGCCCTTAGTTTGGTAGACCTCTCTCTACCTTAGAGTGAGGTCAATCAGGAGGTGCAATGAGCACCCCGCGTCACACCGAAGAATTCAAAATCCAAGCGGTCAATCAAGCGACCGACAATTGAGTAAGCTGTTGGCAGATCAGGGTAGATCGCCAGGAAAAACTGGTATGTCAAAGTCGTTTCCGTTAGGTCAATGTAGGCGATGATGGTAGAGATCATGAGCCAGAGGCTGAGGTGTTTCTATTTTCTGCCTGCATGAGCTTGCGGATGCACTTCTGGTAATTCTGCAATTGCTTGGAATAATCCGGTTCTTCAGGGTAGTGCTGCTCTTTCACGCCGAACACCAGCCCCCAGTCAAAGTGAGGATCCAAGCCGTCGTGGCACGTTCCACATAACGTCACGAGATTTTCTTGCTCGGTGATTCCACCGTTTCCCCAAGGGACGATGTGGTGAACATGAAGCTCAAGGTCGACATAGTTGGCGGGCGAGCGACCGCAAATGAAACAGCGTCGGCCATCACGGTCGAGCACCTTCATCCGCAATTTCCTGGATGGTGCGTGTTGGCATTGGGACGCAGAGAGCGCTGAAACGTCGACAAATCCAAATGCACCTGAAGCTGTCGCAGTCTCGCGCGGTGCGATTTCTGAGGAAAGCCGAGCTTGAGCAACATCTTCAACGATTACAGCATTCCCTCCGAAGGCATACCAGAGTTTGAGCTCCTCTTCGGAATTGATAAGTAAGCAAGTTTGCCCCATGGAATGAAGGATTGAGCGGCATTTGGGGCCATCCAAAAGCGACGCTTCTCTGATTTCACGCCGTGGTTTTGACTCAGTAAAGCCAACCCATTCAGTATGAGTGCTTTTGAGTAGTAAGCCGTCATCGGTCGCAAGACGTGTGAGCCGGTAATAGGCCTTGTCCGGAATCCCAGGCTGACGCGAAAGGCGTTCGATTTCTGATTTAAGGGATTTTGAAGCAGGCATGTGTAGGGGCTGATCTTCAGGCTGTTTTCAAATTACAAATTTACCCCGTGACCATTACAAATTCCAGTTCCATGCTTGATTACCTTTGCGCTTGTTAGGCCTAAGCATTCGCTCTGGAAGGGTTATGAGGAAGTCTGGAAACCGTGATGCGGGCCAATGGACGGATTCTGGCCGGCGGCTCACGCGATCACAGCTCGAATATACTAGCGATAGGGGCACACCATCGTTAGTTTGCTGCGCAGCTCCGGCGCCCCGAGGCTTACTACTTGATTGCCATGGATTACTTGGTCTGTTGACGCTGATGCGGAGTCGATCCAGTCGTCGAAATTTCACTGACCCACTCAGGCTCCTCATAAATCAATGTCTGTGCTGGATTTTTGCATTTTTGGATATGGGTCAGTCTCGCGTCGGCAACTGGGCCAATCTGGAGTCGGCGTCAACACGATTATGCATTTCCGGTATCAGCTCGCATCGGGGACTTCTAAAGAAACAGGTATCACCTGTAACCGGGCTCACACCTGGTTCTTGGCGTAGGCTCATGCTCATTTACCGTGGTGTTTAGCCAGTAGACAACGTCCCGCACACGCCGCGGGCAGCAGCCATTTCATGATTGTTTCTTGAACACCAGTGCCACTAGCGGAGTCGGTTTCATCGAGCAGTTGGAGCATCGCGATCGACGCGGTAGCGCTGTTATTCAAGGAGGGTTGAAATCGAACTTTTGCCTATCGTGCGAACTCAGGAGGCGGAATGCGTTGACGACGCGATCCAGCTGGCTTTTTCATAACCTCCTTCAAACGCTGAGCAGGTCCTTCTAACTCTGACGGCGACGCAAGGCTAATAGCAAGCATTAACGCATTACGGCGTTTCTGTTTACCTTCCAAAATTTCAGAGAGGCTATTTTCCGGCTGAACTGGTTGCTTCATCGCTGCTGACCTCGATCTTCGGATCAAATTGGATGCTAGCACAAGCCTTACAACCCGCAGTCTTCCGTTGATCTCCTTTGCTTATGGAGGGTAATCCGTCAGATGTTCATTTCATCTCGCTTGGCAGTTCCGTTCGAATTCGAGAAAACAGCTCGTCGAGGGTGATCGGATTGTCCTGAAGCAGATAACAGCCTACGAGGATGGTCAGCGGATGAACGTCCATTACAGATGCTAGCTCGTCTACCTTCTCGATCGTAGGGCTCTTCAGACCGCGCTCTAGGGTGCTGAGATAGGTATGACTACTGACGTCGGAGAAATCTTCCTGGGAAAGCTTCCTCTCCGATCTCAGCTTTTTCAAGGCCGCGCCAAATGCCTGTTTCAGTTCCATATTGCCGACCTCGCAAAAGGAACGATGAAGCCTTCGCGAGCTCTATAGGGCTACAATCTATAGTGTTCACTTTTGGGATGGCGCTATGTTCATCACTCACAAACCAGCAGAGGTTTTCCTCAGCGCGTACCTGGGTGACGACTCTATCCAGTACTGGCAGTACGTTGAGCAGACCACTCATTGCCCCTGGTTTTACGTGCGAGTGGGTCGACAACAAGGCGGTGAAGCGTTGACTAGCATGGTTATGCTTCCCAGCATTTCAGCGCTTGAGAAGCTACTTAACGAACAGGGAGCAGACATCTGGCTGTTGGATGCGCAGTTGGTTTCACCGGCTTATCTGAACGGAAGTGATGGGTGGAAGATGGAGAGACTGTTAGAGGTGCGCGAAACGGTGGATGACATCAGTGAGGAGGCGGCCTACGTGTATAGCCTGGAGGGAGGGCATATCTACACTGAGGCCTTGGGGTCCAGCACATCCGATTTGCAAAATCCTCGTATCATTTTTTCGGCTACACCGGCATCTCGGCGAGCATGAGACCAACACGCTCGAACGGTTAACGGCATCTTCGACGCGCTAGCGATTAGGCAATCTTGCCTGCCCGCCGCATCAGTCAGCAGCGTTGGCAACCTTTCTGCCACTTACCGCTTTCGCAATGGAGCCAGTATGTTTTCGACATCGAGTCCTTTCAGCAAACAATTGTGTGCAATTGCCGACAGTGCTTCATAGAGCTGGTCTCGCTGCTTTATCAAGTCAGCATTCTCTGCCTGCAGGTGAGCAATTCGTTCTTCGAGGCTTCTTCGGCGGCGGGCGCCGTCTGGATCTATCCCACTCTCTTTGAGTTGTGCAATACGGGCGGACTCAATTCGCCTCCCACGATCACCTACTAGGGTAGCGCGGCTCGTCAGGCCCAATCGACGCTGCACTTCGGGGCGTGAAATAGGCGCGAGCTCCAGTCCTAAGCTAATCATTTGAGCGAGGAGGGCGTCGATAGCCTCGTCCAAGGTGCCGCCCCTCAAGATCTGTCGTTTCGCCATGGTCGCCTCTAATCATCCGAAACTGAACTGTGCCGTTTGTCCGAGTCCGCAACCGTCATTGGATGCCCATTTGGAAACACGCGTTGCACACCTACATTGGTATCGCGTGCGAGGACGGAATTTAAATTGTTGAGCTTGTCTTCCTGGTCCGCCAGCCATACATCGCTGCCTGCCTCTCCAGCGCCGGCATCGCGCATGATAGTAATTGCGGTCGTCAGATTCTCGGCTTGTCTCTCAAGGTTGGCCCGCTCCGATGGAGTGCCCATCAGATGGAGATGCGAGCAGCCATTCCAGCACTGAAGATGCTTAGGGCAGGGCGCTTGGGAGAAGTCGTGAATGCAGCCTCCAAAAGGTGTCACGTGCAGCGCCGTGGCGTGTACGGTGAGGAATGCTTCTGCCGTGGTTGGGCCCTTGCGATTCAGGAGAGTATGGTAGCTGTCGCTCAAAGCGCCCTGAATTGCTCCCTTGAACGAGCCCCATGAAAGACAGGACACCGTTTCCCCCTTACGATAAGGGATAGGCAAACGGTTATGTTTATGACTAACAGCAACGATAAGAGTGGTGAGCTTTTGGGTCAGGAGCGGCGACGCCGCTGGAGCCCGGAGCAAAAACTGGCCATGGTTCGCGAGAGCCTTGAGCCAGGGCAAAGTGTGTCGGTCGTCGCTCGGCGCAACGGCATCAATGCCAACCAGTTAGGAGTCAGATGGCGTAACCATCCAGCAAAGCCAGAATCGCCTCAAAGTGGCAGGCCAAGATGGCCTCATCGATATCCAGATCTCGGCTTTTGGCATAGGCGTAGAAAGCCTGGATCGCGCGCAGGTGCGCCGCAGCCGTGTTGTAAGCCCGGTGCCTGAGTTTGAGTTGGACGTAGATGAACGGAATGAGTATGGGCAACGGCGTCGCATCACCAGCTTGTACAAGCCGCGGTAGTCGTTGACCTGAAGAGAACCTGCACTGAATCAGTTTCATCGACAGCCACCTCATTCAAGGAATCGCCATGAACACGAAGGACATGGCCCGTTGAGAGAGTGGACGTCAGAAACGGATTTGTCGAATCAGTGGCTTAGACAGCTCATGAACATCTATGACATGACCTTTTGTTTAACATAATATACATTATGCGAACCTCCATATGCAGAACTGTGGGCCTGTTGTGGTCAGATTTTATGCCTGGCACTGCCTCTCGCCCTCAGACCTGAGGCCCAACAGGTCGAAAAAACAAACCCTCCATTTCACTTGCTAGCTTGCAACCCCGTTTTTCATTCTTCAGGATAACGTCCCATTCCAACGTTTGAATAAGGTTCTTCCCATGAAGCTACTGCGCATCTGGCGCGATCGTCAGGAACGCAAAGCGCTGCGTGCACTGCCGAAGCTTGAGCGTGCAACACAAAAACTGCGCAACCGTTATCCGCAATTCAGCTTTGGAATTGGCACCTATGGCGATCTCAAGGTACATGACTGGCATGAAGGAACCACATTGCGTGTAGGCGCTTATACGTCGATTGCCGGTAACGTCGAAGTCTATCTGGGCGGTCATCATCGCATCGACTGGCTAAGCTGTTATCCGTTTCCCGCCAAGGTCGAAGAAGTTGCCTACATCACTGACTTCGGCGGCAGCAATGGCGACGTCGTGATCGGCAATGATTGCTGGATCAGTTCCCATGCAAAGATCCTTTCGGGTATCACCATTGGCGATGGCGCCGTTGTGGCGGCCGGCGCGCTGGTGACTAAAGATGTGGCGCCCTATTCCATAGTAGGCGGAAATCCCGCCAAGTTTATCCGTTGGCGTTTTGATGAGCCTGTTCGCCAGGTCTTGGAACAATCCGCCTGGTGGTATTGGCCTGAAACCGAGGTACGCAGCGTTGCACATCTGCTGTGCTCCTCTGATATCGAGCCGTTTATCGAGTACTTAAAACAACGCCAGTAAACTGGGAAAATATAGCTCAACTAAATAGCCATTTAGTTGAGTTATTAATATACTCCTTCCCTCCTCCCTCTCTACAACTAAGAAAGGTCTGAAGTAGCCAGAAATTTACGCGTAAGTTTCAACTTTCGCCTTTTGCAAACCCGAATAACATCCGTGGCGAGTCCACTAGCAGCGCACGCATAAGCTCCGTCGAGCACTCCAGTGCTTGAAGTTGATCGATCACCGTATCGAAACCGACGCCTTCTTCATGTTGCGTATGCGGCCAGTCGCTGCCCCACACCAAACGGCGACGGCCGAAGCTCTGCTCCAGCAGCGGTAACGCCATCCGGGCAAACTCGAGGTTCTGTTGTGGCGTACCTTCCAGTCGATAGATACCGGACACCTTCATCCACACTTGCCCGCTCAGCCCCAGTTCCAGCACCTCGGAATAACCTGGCTGATCAAGGCCAAAACGCGCGTCCGGACGCCCCAAGTGATCGATGACGAGTTTGATCCCAAACGGCATCAGCTGACGAATCAGTTTCGGTAAATCCCCCACCTGGCGGTGCAACTCCACGTGCCAGTCCAGTTCAGCGATGTGGCCGAAGAAGTCCTTCCAGGCAGCGTCGTGAAAGTCAGGCAAGGCTTTGCCCATGAGGTTCAAGCGAACGCCGACCACACCCAGCCGAGCCATGTCGTTCAACATGACGCGGCTGACACCTCGCTCCAGCACCACCACCCCTCGCAATCGTTCCGGCACCTGCCTCAGCGCCGCCAGCAGGTAGTTATTGTCGGTGCCGAGAAAACTCGGCTGCACCAATACACCATGACTCAGGCCATGGGTTTGCAAGTGCTTCAGATACTGCGCAAGTGTGGCGTCGTAGCCAGGGGTATAGCGTCGTGCAGCGGCCAGGTTCAGCTCGCGGCTGAACACATGAGCGTGGGAGTCGATGCCGGTGATCGGCGCAGGACAGGTATCAGGCATGGATTTCATCTATCGAAGGTAATGGTCATCAGGCCCGGGCGGTCTCGTTGCCGCCGACCGTGGTTTGCACCGGTGCAGTCGAGGCCTCGAGACTGCGCCCACGGGTTTCCGGCAGGCAAAGTGCCGCGATCACCGCCACACCGTAGGCGACCCCTGCGTCGATGCCAATTGCAGACCCCAAGGACATGGAGTCGCTCATGTGGCCGACCAGGAACGGGAACACCGCGGAAAGTACTCGGCCAAAGTTGTAGCAGAAACCGACACCGGCGCCGCGCACGTCCGCTGGATACAACTCGTTGAACAGCGCACCAAGACTCGCCGGAATGCCGGCGGCGAAGAAGCCGAGCGGAAACCCCAGGAACAGCATCTGGGTATTGGTCAGCGGCAGGAACACATAGCACTGCACGGTGACGACACAGCACAACGCAAACAACACGATGTTTTTGCGACGGCCAATACGGTCGATCAAAAATCCGCTGACCACACAGCCACACCAGAAGGCGAAGATAATCACCGCGAGGTAGCCGCCAGAGTTCAGCACCGACAGGTTGCGCTCTGTCTTGAGGAACGTCGGCAGCCAGGTCATCACTGCGTGGTAGCCGCCGTGCGCGCCGAGGCCCAACAGACCACCGAACAGCGTCACGCGGATGAGTTCAGGGCGGAAAATGCCGGCCAGGGATTTGAAGAAGCTTTGCGGGATGGCGTTTTCTTTTTGCAGGCGCTGGAAGCTGTCGGGCTCCTCGACGTTGCGACGTACCCAGATGATCAGGAACGACGGCAGCAATCCGACCAGGAACATCACACGCCAGGCCATGTCCTGCGGTACAAAGGAGTAAATCAGCGTAAACACCCCGACCGCCAGGCCCCAACCCACGGCCCAGGCGCTTTGCACCGTTCCCATGACCTTGCCGCGATATTGAGGGTTGATTGTCTCAGCCATCAGCACTGCGCCGGCAGCCCATTCGCCACCGATGCCGAAACCCTGGAGCGCTTTGACGATCAAGAGCTGATTGAATCCCGTCACGAACGCGGACAGAAAGGTGAAGACCGAGAACCACAAAATCATCCACTGAAGTGTGCGTACCCGGCCGTAGCGGTCGGACAACGTCCCCCCTACCCAGCCACCAATGGCTGAAGTGACCAGGGTGACACCACTGATCAGCCCCGCGTCGCCCTTGGTCAGGGCGAACGCGGCGATCAACGCCGGAATCGCCAGGCCGAACATTTGTACCTCCAGCGCGTCGAGCGACCATCCACCGAAGCAGGCCCAAAACGTCTTGCGCTCCCGAGGAGTGACTTGGCGATACCAGCTAAACATGATTCTTATCCTTATAGGTGGAACGTGAGGCAGCCGAGAGCGAACCGCGCCGCTACGAGGCCAGTCAGAACAAACAAAACGATCAAACCAGCGGCGACCGACTCGCCGCTGAACGAAACGCTACCCAGGCACGGGTCAGCGAATATCCACGCGGTAACGGAAGTGCTCGGCATGCCCGCGAGAACGACGCCACTCCAGCGGTGTGCCGGCGTAATCACGCGCCAGCCTCTCGATCACCACCACCGGGCTGTTGACCGGGACTTGCAGCAATCGCGCGTGCACGTCATTCACCGATTCAGCGGTCAGCGTTTCTTCGGCCGAGGCGACGACCTGACCGCAGACCTCTTCATAGATCGGATACAACAGCGGCCCTTTGCTACTCAGGTCGATCTCCAGCAGCGGCTGAAAGCGGTTGCGGGGCAACCAGATTTCTTCGGCGAGCACCGGCTGAACATCGAGCAGACGCACACGAACAATGCGGATCACCGGCGCGTCGAGTGGCAGCCCCAACGCCTGGGCCACCGCCGAGGGCGCGGCCACCGGTTCGATCGACAGGATGCGACTCTCTGGCACCCGGCGCTCGCCGGCAGCGGTTTGAAAACGGAAGAATCGGAACAGCGAAGATTGGAACTGAGGCCGGCGAATGAAAGTGCCTCGACCTTGCTGACGTTCCAGGATACCTTCACTGACCAATGCATCGACCGCTTTGCGCACGGTGCCAGTAGACAGTTGGTATTCCGCTGAAAGCGCAGCTTCGGTGGGAATCGCTTCCCCCGGACGCCAGCGATTGTTGGCGATCTGTTCAGCCAAATGGTCACGCAGGCGTTGGTAAAGCGGCAGGCGAACATCACTGGAAAGAGCATTCATCGACTTTATTCACCTTGTTATCTAGTCATATATATGAATATAGAGGTGAGTATTTCCCCATACCGCTTGGCTGTCAATAAGGGTCAAGGCATTTTGCTGACGAATAGCGGGGCCAAGCCGTAGCCAATCTGCGTCAGTTCGACTCGGAAATCCTCTCCGTTGTCTCCCCTGCCCCCCCGCAAATCTTGTCCATCAACGCTTGAGCCACACCGCTGCCCTGCTCAAGGATTTTGAGGGCGGCACTGATCGCGGATCACCAGAACGGCTACTGACGCATTGCCAGGATCGCTGACAACCGCGCAGTCAATTTTGTGTCTCATCGCCGCACCTTCACCCAAGCCATGAGCAACGCCGAGGACAGTACCCCGACCGTCATGAAAATATAGGCCGCTCCGGGGTTGCCGGTAAGGCCGATCAGGTAGCCGACAATCCATGAGCCCACAAAGGCACCTAATGCCCCGCAAGCGTTGATCAAACCAATTGCGCCACCGAAAACATTGGAGGGCAGAACTTCCGGGATCAGCGCAAAAAATGGTCCGTAAGGCGCGTACAAAGCCGCCCCGGCGATGCTCAGCAAAGCAAACGACAACCAGAAATGGCTCGGGCCAAGCAAGTAGGAGCAGAAAAATGCCAGCGCACCCAGCGCCAGAAGCGGCCAGACAAAATGTTTACGCTGCTGGGATTTATCTGACATCCAAGACACCGCAAGCATGGCGGCCACGGCCGCGACATAAGGCACAGCGCTCAACCAGCCTACCGTGACAATATCCGTAGCCGCGGCTTGTTTGATGATCGTCGGCAGCCACATGATGAATCCGTAAACCCCGATGCTCCACAGCGCGTGGACGCAGCACAGTTGGATCACCACCGGGCTGGTAAACGCCTGGCGGTAATTACGCACCACCTTCATGCCTTTCTGTTCGTTTGCCAGTGTCGCGGCCAGCTGGTTTTTTTCCTGCTGAGTCAGCCAGTCGACCTGCTCGGGCTTGTCCCGCGCCAGCCGCCACCAGATGAACGCCCACAACACTGCTGGCGCGCCTTCAATCACGAACATCTCGCGCCAGCCCCACGCGTGAATCAAATAGCCCGAGACCACCGACATCCAAAGTACGGTGACCGGATTGCCGAGAACCAGAAACGTATTGGCACGCGAGCGTTCCTTGCGGGTGAACCAGTTACTGATGAAAATCAGCATGGCGGGCATCACTGCGGCCTCGACGATGCCCAGCGACACCCTGATCACCATCAACATCGGAATATTGGTCACCAGCCCCGTGGCCATCGCGCAGATGCCCCACAAGATCAGGCTCCAGAACACCAATTTGCGCACACTGTATTTCTGCGCGTAGATAGCGCCCGGAACCTGAAAGAAAAAGTAGCCCAGAAAGAACAGGGCCCCGATCAACGAGGACATGCTTTTGGTGATACCCAGGTCCTGCTCGATGCCCGCAGCACTGGCAAAGCCATAATTGGCGCGATCCAGATACGCGAGGCTGTAGGTAATGAAAATTAGCGGAATCAGATACCGCCAACGCTTGGGTGCGAAGCTTTTGGTTTTGACGTGTTGACGATTTTCGGCGGTAGCCTGCCCGGCAATATCGACCAGCGACGCTACCTGCTCTTTGAGGTTGCTCATGGATGTCCCCTGTTATTGTTGTTGTTTGCGGCGGGAGTAACATTCAAACGACGCTTGTCAGGCCTCCGTCGACGAAGATCGTTTGGCCGTTGATGAAGTCCGAGGCAGCGGATGCGAGAAATACGGCGGCACCACACAACTCCTCGACGCGCCCCCAACGGCCCGCGGGCGTGCGTTTGCACAGCCATTGGGAAAATTCCGGATTGTCTACCAGCGCCTGGTTCATCTGCGTCGCGAAATAGCCAGGTGCCAACCCATTGGCCTGAATACCGTGGCACGCCCATTCGGCGCACATGCCCTTGGTGAGCATCTTCACGGCACCTTTCGACGCCGCATAAGGAGCGATCGTCGGCCGGGCCAATTCGCTCTGAACCGAGCAGATATTGATGATCTTGCCGCGACGCCGGGCAATCATGTGCCGGGCGACTGCCTGGGACACATGGAAGACGCCGTCTAGATTGACCCGCATCAATTCGTGCCAATCGTTCGCGGCAAAATCTTCCAGCGGTGCCCGCCGCTGAATGCCGGCATTGTTCACCAGGATATCGATGGCTCCGGTCTGCGCCTCAAAGCTATTGATCACTTCGAAAACCTGAGCCTGATCGGTGACATCAAACACCGCGATCTCTGTGCTTACACCCTCGTCACGCAATTGACTTGCGATGAGTTGCGCTCTGTCACTATTACGATCATTGATCACCACAGTGGCGCCCGCAGCTCCCAAGCCCCTGGCTAGTTCAAGCCCGATGCCTTTGCCCGAACCGGTGATCAGGGCCCTGCGCCCGTTAAGCTGGAAGCTACTGGTATTGAATGACATGCTGTTCTCCACAAATGGCCATTTGTTTTTTTCGGCCTTGCCGTCACTTCATCGCAGCCCAGCGGTCACGTCCAATCGTCATTAATGATATCGTGATCAAAATTCATGATAAGCGCGAAACAGCCCCTGAAAGCTCGGAGTATTCAGATGGAAATCAAACATTTGAGAGCATTTGTGACCTTGGCTCAGGAGCTTCACTTCGGTCGAGCCGCGCAACAACTGTCGATCGTTCAACCGGCGCTGAGCATGCAGATCAAGTTGCTCGAGGAAGAACTGGGGGTGCGCCTGTTCGAGCGCAGTCGGCACTCGGTCGCTTTGACCGAAGTGGGACTGATTTTCCTACCGGAGGCGCGCGCGACCTTGCATCAAGCGGCCCATGCAGCGGACGTGGCCAGGGCGTCAGGGCGCGGTGAAATAGGTCGCGTGCGTTTAGGTTTCGTCTCCTCGGTATTACCCGAATTGCTGCCCACCTTGATCCGCTCACTGCATCAACGATTCCCGCGGATTGAACTGGAACTCAAGGACATGCCGGGCCCGGATCAGACAGCGGCGCTGAAAAATGGCCAGCTCGATTTCGGCTTGATGCGTTTGCCGGCCGTGGCCCCGGGGATTCAAACCCTGGAAGTGCTACGGGAGACCTTCATAGTGGCTTTGCACGGCGATCATCCTCTGGCTGTGTGCGGCACGCTGCACCCCACAGCGCTGGCAAACGTACCCGTTTTCGTCCTCGGCAGACGCTATGCACCCGGATTTTACGATGGCCTAATGCATGCCGTGAGCACCCACGGCGCGCAGCTGGAAATAGCATCGGAACTCGGCGAGTTCACCACCATGCTCGCGCTGGTTTCCGCCGGGCTCGGCGTCGGGTTACTGCCGGCTCGTGCCGGGCGTGCCCTGCCCGCCAACGTGATGTCCAAGCCCCTGGAGTTGGGCGATTACCGGGCAACGACCGGCCTTGCCTGGGTTGATCTGGACAGTCCGGTGAAGAACACCGTATTCAACCTGGTGAACGAGCTGTTGGCTGACCCCGCTGCCGAGCGTTTTCGCTAGCGAAAACAGCGGTTGCTCGCGCCGCGCCGCAGGCAAGTGCGCAAACTCCCCTGCCCTCACCGCAGACTAAGCGCCCATTAGCCGCCACTACTCACTGGGCAATAAGCCTTCGGTGAGCATCGATACTGCTTGCTCCGGCGAAGTCAGCGCGGTGTCTATGCAAAACGGCGCTTCGGCCCACGCTTCATATTCGTGATCCAACACAGATTGCCAGGTTGGTGGAATCAACCCGGGAATATCACCCAGCCTCGTTTCTATCCGGCGCCGATGTTCGTTTTTATCCGAGCAAATCACTTCAATATTTACCAACCGAACACCCGCTTTCGAGGCGGCTTCGCTCCACGCCATTCGGCTTTCGACGACTGGATTTACGCAATCAACGATGACCATACGGCCTAGACTAAGATTACTCAGGGCAAGTTCATTAGCGACCATGTAGCCACTGCGTCCCACGTCTTGCGCAAGAGCACCGGAGTTTCGAATCGCTTGTTCGATCGTATCGATCCGCAGGTAGAGGGCGCCTGTCGTAGCAACGAGGGCCTTGGCGATAGTGGTTTTTCCAGTGCCCGGAAGGCCGCTGAATACGATAAGCATTGTCTGTCCTTGGAAGAGTGCGAACACAATGTACCTTGTAACGTCGGTCATCAGATCACCGTTTAAGTTATGCCTCCCACAAGAAATCTGACACCTCCATCATTCCTCCACGGTTCCTCCCATAAAACCCGACATTCTTTGCGCACAATCAGGATCTCTAATGTCATCGCCGATTAAGCGGTGGGCGCTTGGATGACTAACTGACGGCCTGAAAAAGATACTCCAAAGGTATCTCAGCAACCCCATGCTTCAATCCCGGCCAGATCAGCCCCCTGCTTCAAATTCAAACCGAATGGCAAAATAAGGAGTGGCTATGTCTTTTAATATTGGGCTCAGCGGGCTGTTTGCGGCCAACAAACAGTTGGATGTCACTGGCAATAACATCGCCAACGTCGCCACCACCGGTTTCAAATCATCCCGTGCAGAATTTGCTGATATCTATGCGGCTGCCAAGTTGGGTACTGGACGTAACGCCATCGGTAATGGTGTGAACCTGTCCGCTGTGTCCCAGCAGTTCACTCAAGGCGATGTCAACGGCAGTGGCGGCACACTGGATATGGCGATCCAAGGCGGTGGTTTTTTTGTGCAGAAAGGCAGCGACGGCTCTCTGCAGTACACCCGTAACGGTGCCTTCAGCGCAGACAAAGATGGCTACATCACCAACAATACGGGCACCTCTCGCCTGCAAGGCTACGCCGCAGACGCCGACGGCAAGATCATCAAGGGCGGGTTGACCGACCTGCGGCTGAACCTGTCGAACCTGCCGCCAAAGGCTTCCAGCAAGGTGGACTCCACCAGCAACCTGAACGCGTCTGCGCCGGCGATCAACCAAGCCACCAAGCCGTTCGACCCAACCGACACCAGCAGCTTCACGACCCAATACAGCACCACCTTGTACGACACCCAAGGCAACTCGCACGCTATGGTGCAGTACATGGTGAAGACGGACGCCAATAAATGGATGTCTTACACGCTGATCGATGGACGCAATCCAGACGGCACGGCGATCAGTGGCCCCGCCGGTGTCGCGCCCAGCGGCTCACTGTTGACATTTGACACGTCGGGCACCCTTTCGACTATTACAGTACCGCCCTCCACCACGTCCAAGACCACCCTGACGATTACCGACTGGAAGCCGGGCGCGCTGGTCAATGGCGCATGGAAAGATAACGGCGCTGCCGCCAACCCGGGTGGCGTTGCGATCAACATGGGCAACATCACACAGTACAACTCTGCCAGCTATCGCAACCCGCCGATCACCGATGGTTACGCGACGGGGCAAATTACCGGCCTGAAAATCGACGGTAGCGGTGTGATGTTCGCCACGTTCAGCAACCAACAAAGTAAAGCGATCGGCCAGCTGTCGCTGGCCAGTTTCAACAACGAGCAAGGCCTGCAGCCGGCGGGTGGCACTGCCTGGAAGGAAACCTTCGCTTCTGGCCAGCCGGGTTATGACGTCCCTCAGGCCGGATCACTGGGATCGATCGTCGCCAATGCTCTGGAGAACTCCAACGTTAACCTGACCACCGAGCTGGTGAACCTGATCAAGGCCCAGAGCAACTACCAGGCAAACGCCAAGACGATTTCGACCGAGAGCACCATCAACAAGACGTTACTCCAGATGACGTGAGGCGCGGTCGGAAGTCCATTGTTTGCTCCACCCGATAGATCCTGACCCCGCACCACCGCCCCCAAAGGAGATTTGGATGCTGCCTGCACTGTATGTCGCAAAAACCGGGCTTTCTGCCCAGGACACTAACCTGACCACTATTTCCAACAACCTGGCGAACGTCTCGACTACCGGCTTCAAACGTGATCGCGCCGAGTTTCAAGACCTTGTCTATCAGATCAAACGACAGCCAGGCGCACAGTCAACCCAGAACAGTGCACTGCCCTCTGGCCTGCAACTAGGCACCGGGGTGCATGTCGTCGGCACCCAGAAAAACTTCTCTGCCGGCAGCCTGCAAACGACCGGTCAACCTCTGGACCTGGCGCTGAACGGCCGTGGTTTTTTCCAGATACTGCAACCCGACGGCAGCCTTTCCTACACTAGGGACGGCACGTTCCACTTAAATGCAAACGGTCAGATCGTCACCGCGAATGGGTTCGCCCTGGAACCGGCGATCGTTGTCCCCAACAACGCCCAGACATTCACCGTGGGCCAGGACGGGACTGTATCGATCACTGTCGCCGGCAGCCCTGCCTCGCAGGTGATTGGCAATCT
This sequence comes from Pseudomonas sp. Y39-6, assembly GCF_023651955.1. Lineage (NCBI taxonomy): Bacteria > Pseudomonadati > Pseudomonadota > Gammaproteobacteria > Pseudomonadales > Pseudomonadaceae > Pseudomonas > Pseudomonas sp. Y39-6. The sequence goes on from NZ_CP069594.1 coordinate 3,529,757, forward strand.
GCAGATAGCCGATTTCATTAATCCGGCAGGCTTGCAAGCACAAGGCGCCAACCTCTTTCTGGAAACCGCCGCCAGCGGGGCTCCTCAAGTCGGCACTCCAGGAGTCAATGGTATCGGCACAACATTGCAGAGCACCTTGGAAACCTCAAACGTGAGTACCGTTGAAGAGATGGTCAACATGATCACCACTCAACGAGCCTATGAAATGAACTCCAAAGTTGTCTCTACCGCAAAAGAGATGCTAGGCAACCTTACAAAGAGTCTTTGATTGAGTAACGAGACAGCACCGATTCAATGCTGCCATGACGACTGTCACGATCGTATATCCCCAGCCGCCAGCCTACCAAACAGCCAAACCTCATCCCTCATCCCTCATCCCTCAGCCATCACGAATTGCCGATGGCTGCTGGCGTTAGGATTGAGTCGAGTTGTCTAAATCAGCGGTGATGCTCAGAGCCGAAATCGATCCACCGACTGCGACAATTTCCCCGCCAACGCAGACAACTCGTCCGTCGTCGAGGCCGTCGTGCCGATCACCTGGCTGTTGCGCTGCGACATGCTGGCAATCATCTCCACTTGATGGGCAATTTCGTTACTGGCCAGGCTTTGCTCGCTGATGGTGCGGGAGATGTCTTTGACCAACTCGGTGGTGTTGAGGGTGGCCTGGAGAATCTCGCGGATGGCGCGCTCGACTTCGGCGGTCACGGCCATGCCCTTGTCCACTTGTGTGACGCCCTCCTCCATGCTGGTCACCGCTTCGCGGGTGTTTTGCTGGATACGGCCGACCATGCTGGCAATTTCCTGGGTCGAGGCGCTGGTGCGTCCGGCCAGGCTGCGCACTTCATCGGCGACTACCGCAAAACCGCGCCCCTGTTCACCGGCACGGGCGGCTTCGATCGCGGCATTCAGGGCCAGCAGATTGGTTTGATCGGCAATGCCCTTGATGACCTGGATAATGCTGAAGATTGCCTCGGACTCCTTGTCCAGCGTGCGGATGACGTGAGCCGACTGCTGCGCCGAACGGGCAATGCCAGCCATGTCACTGACCACTTGGTGGATCACCCGACCGCCGTCCTTGGCCAAGGCTTCTGCCTGGTTGGCCATGTTCAGTGCGCGCGCCGCATGTTGGGTGATTTCCTCGATACTGGCGGTCATTTCACTGGCCGCCGCCGCCATGGTGCTGGCGGCGCTACTTTGCTGCTGACTGCTGCCCGCCACCTCATGGCAACCCTGGCTCAACTGCTCGCTCATGCCGTTGACGCCATGGGCATTGCTGCGCACCACTTCGATCATGCCGCGCAGGTCCCGCTGCATGGTGCCGAGGCTGCGTATCAGCGCGCTGGCCTCGTCCTTGCGCTGGGGCTCGACAATCGGTTCGCTCAAATTGCCACGGGCGATGCTGTCGGCGATGCGGCTCGCGGCCTGCAACGGCCCCATGATGCTCCGGGTAACCCAGCGGCCCTGCGCCAGGAGCAGCAGCAGGCTCGCAATCAACACCACGCCCAAGGTGAAGTTGGCGTTGCTGATGGTTTGTCGGGTGCCGATGCTGGTTTGCTGCGTATTGGTTTCGATCAGCTCGCTGAGGCTCGCCAGTTGGCCTTCCAACTGGCTGAAGGCTGTATTGAAGGTCTCCAGTTCGCCGCGAGCGGCCTCCGGGTTGTCCAGCGCGAGTGCCACAATGCGTTCAGCGGCGCTGATATAGGTATCCAGGCTGGGTTTGATTTTTTCCAGGCTGGTCTTGAGCGTGTCGCCCAGCGGCAGCTTGAGGTTGTCCTCCAGCACCTGGCGAAAGTGCTCGGCATGCTCCTTGAGCGAGTTGCCGACCTCGGCCTTGGTGCTGGTGCTTTTACCCAACCCGACCAACATCGCCGACAACACATCGGCGCGCAGGGCGTCGTGCATCATGTCGGCTTCCATGTGGTTGCGCAGCACCGTCATGCTGATCTCGTTATCCTGCACGGCATCGGCCATCCGGACGTTTCCCAGGTAACCGGCCAGGCTCATGATCAAAGCGGTGAGCAACCCGGTCGCAATCAATAGCCATAAGCGTAATTTGATCGTCATGCTGGTCATCCCCGTAGCCTGGACAGCCGGTTGGGAACCCAACCGCTAGAGCGTCACTGATACTGTTATCGGCAGAGGCTCCCTGTTATTGAAGCTCAATTGCGCAGATCTGCGCAGATAAACTCAAAGCCCTCCCCGCCTTGTTTGCGCGGGGGCGGTTCTTTAAGCTGACCGACCTTTGCTTCACCCGGAACTGCCCATGCCTAAACGTATCGCCCGCCTTGCTTTGCTGCTAGGTCTGATCACGGCCGTCGGCCCCTTTGCCATCGATATCTACCTGCCAGCGCTGCCGACCCTGGGCGCCAGCCTGCAGGCCTCGCCGGCAGCGGTGCAGATGAGCCTCACGGTGTTCTTCATGATCATCGGCGTCTGCCAGCTGTTTTATGGCCCGATCAGTGATGTGTTCGGGCGCAAGCCGCCGATCTATGCCGGGTTGGTGATCTTCGCCGTGGGCAGTATCGGCTGCGCCCTGGCGCCGAGCATCGAAGTGCTGATTGGTTTTCGCGCCGTGCAGGCGTTCGGCGCATGCGCGGGGATGGTGATTCCGCGGGCGATTGTGCGTGACCTGTATACCGGCCATGAAGCGGCACGCCTGATGGCTTTGCTGATGTTGGTGATGAGTGTGTCGCCGATCCTCGCACCATTGGCCGGTAGCCTGGTGATTGCGCTCTGGAGTTGGCGCGAGGTGTTTGCCGTGCTGGCGGTGGTGGCCGTGTTGTGCCTGGGCATGACCATCGTGCAATTGCCTGAAACCCACCCCGCCGAGCGCAGACTGGGCAAGACCCTGGGGCATGCATTCAGCAGTTATGGGGCGTTGTTGCGCGACCCGGTGTTCATCGGTTTATCGGTGGTGTGCGGGTTCGGCCTGGCAACGTTCTTTGTGTTTATCGGCAGCGCGCCGTTCGTATACATCGAGTACTTCGGGTTGACCCCGACCCAATTCAGCCTGTGCTTTGCGCTGAACGCGGCGTCATTTTTTGCCATGAGCCAGCTCACCGCCCGCCTGAGCGCACGCTTCGGGCTGGCGCCGCTGATTCGCTGGTCGGTGGTGGGCGTGGCGGCGGTCATGGTGGTGTTGGCCGCCACCACGCTGTGGGGCAATCACCTGGGCTTGATGATGACACTGCTGTTTATCGGTTTCGGGTTTCTCGGCTTGCTGTTACCGGCGGCCGGTGTGTTGTCCCTGGAGGATCATGGTGCGGTGGCGGGTTCCGCGTCGGCACTGCTCGGCGCGATCCAGATGATCACGGCCGCGGTCTCCATGACCCTGGTGGGAATCTTCGCCGATCACACCCCGGCGCCGATGTTGATTGGCATCGCCTTGTGTGCGGTCGCGGCGATGCTCACCACGTTGTGGACCTTGCGCCGTTTACCGGCGCACTTGCTGCCCGGCGCTCCGCCTTCCTCCTGAGCCATGCCCGAGGATGGAGCGCGGCGACCGCGCGCGCCGGCGGCTACAGGTCAAACCGATCCACCGCGCGCCGGCGTTCATTGTCGTCGCGCATGTCATAGCTGGCGGTGGTCTGGATATTGGTGTGGTGCGCAAGTTTTTGTGCAATCGACAGGTCATGTTCCTCGATCACCCGCGTGATGAAAGACCGCCGGAAATCATGGGGCATGATCGTCACCCCGACTTGCTGACCGCGCTGGCGGGCGATGTAGTAAATCGCATGCTTGGTGATGCGTTCGCGGGTGATGTGGCTGCCCCGGCGGATGCGGTTGAACAGGAACGCATCGTCTGGCTCGCCTTCCTTGAGCTGTTCGCGCCGGAATTCGAGCCAGGCCTGTAATTTGGCGAAGGCCCAGCCCGGCGCGTACTTGATCAGTTCCTTGTTGCCCTTGCCGATCACGCGCAGGCTGCGCTCGCCAAAGTTGATCTGCGCCAGGTCGAGGTTGACCGACTCCGACTTGCGCATGCCTGAGCCATACAAGATGCCGATCACTGCAGCATCGCGCAGGCCCTGGGGGCGCGGATCGGCAGCGCACACATCCATCATTTCGCGGATCAACGTGCGACGCAGGTTGCGCCCCTGGCTCAGGCGTGTGCCGGGCGCAGCCTTGACCGTGCGGATTTTCAGCAGGTGTTCCTGGCTGATCAGGCTCATGCGCCAGGCTTCGTTCATGACCCCGCGCACAGCGTTGACATACAGCGATGAGGTATTGGGCGCGTAGCCGTCCTCGCGCAAGGCCGCAACCAGCGCGATCACCTGTTCGGGTTGCAGCAGGTGCCAGTCGATCTCCTCAAGGTTGACGTCCTCGAAGCCCAGGCGGTCGGCGGCATCCTGCAGCACGTAACGCATGGTCAGTTGGCTGGAGGGCGCCAGGCGGGTGAGGTAGAGGGTCAGAGGGTTGCGGATAGACTCAGTCAAGGTAGATCAGCCTTTGGATTAAATACTTCGAGTAACCAATTGTTTATTCGAGGTATTTATTGAATTGGCGACGGCCGAGTCTAACGCACGATCGGCCCTGGCGCCAAATCACGGGGCGGTCTCTTCGTCCTCGGTCGGCTCCTGGGACGGGGTCTGCGCCTGGCCCCATTCAGCATCCTGTTTCTGCATCAGCGCGAACCAGTGCTGACGCATGAACGTCAGGTAGGCCTCCGGCGCCTTGGCAAAGTCTTTCTCGTCGCTGTAGCAACCCGGCAAAGGCAACTCGGTGCCCTGCTCCTTGTACTGGCTGACCAACGCTTGTTGCCCGGCGACGCTGCAATCCCTGGGCAGCGGCATGCCACGCAGTGCCCCGGCCTCTTCGTCCCACCAGGCGGCGCCGACCCGGTCGACCCCGCGCAGGCGGTACTTCTGCGCCTTGCCGACATGCATGATCAGTTTGAATTCATTAGGGCTGACATCACTGGTGCAGGTGCGCGTGTAACCCACCGTAGCCTGGGTGGTGCCGTCGCCGGCAAGGTCGGTGACTTTGGTCGCCGCCATGTCGAAGCGCAGCGCGGCATCGAATTCACAGTGCTGCACGTCGTCGTAGAGCATCCACATGCGCTTGGGGCGGTCACCGTCGATCAGATACTGGGCCGCGTAGACAAACGCCGACTGGGTGCCGTCATCCTCGCGTTCGCTGATTTGCTCGGCCAACACCAGCAGGTTCTTGCCCTGGCGGTCGTCCCAGGTGTAGGCGGCAACTTGCTTGCCGCGCACTTCAACCCCTTCCGGCAGTTGGGCCACCGTGGTCAGCGCCACTGCGTCATCGGCGCATGCGGTGGTGACGCAGGCTGCGCTCATCAACAATCCCATCAACACCGGCCGCCATTGGCCGCCTAAACGCTGCACGCTATTCATCCGAGTACCCTGGCAAGAGATGGCTTACTTTACCGGCACTTGAGGCGCAATGCAGAGAAGATTCTTCAATAAACACACGTAGCAGACACTCCCGCCACGCACCACGCAGATCCGCGCCTACTCAGTGGAGCCCGGCGTCATGCAAAACGTTCCTATTACGCTAAATAAACAACACCCTCAGAGCCTTAGTTGTGTAGCTGAACCCTAGCTGTCTACCTGTCAAATAAACGAGTTTTTCATACGGCTTTCATATTCGTTGAACATTTTTACGCTTAATCTTGGCCATAGGACTTGAGAACGAGCCGCACTGTGCCGACTAACTTGTTGATTCCCCTTTACCTTTGTGGTTTTTGGTCTTTACTCTCTGCTACACATGGAAGACCTCAATACCCCACCAGGATGGTCGGATGAACTCCCCAATTCCACACTAGGTTTAACCAGACACCCGCCTTTTCGGCCAGTGGCTGTTGTCTTCACGCTCCAAGTTGCTCAAACCCCGAGGTTATGAATCTTTGAAACCCTACCCTATTCATTGTGTGTCGATCGTTATCCCGGTCTACAACGAACAAGAAAGCCTGCCTGAATTGCTGCGTCGCACGACGGCAGCTTGCAAGCAACTGGCCTACGAATACGAAATCATCCTGGTGGATGACGGTAGCCGCGACAAATCCGCACAATTACTTGAAGACGCTGCCGCCGAAGACGGCAGCAATGTGGTCGCGGTGATCCTCAATCGCAACTATGGCCAGCATGCGGCGATCATGGCCGGTTTCGAGCAGTGCCGGGGCGATGTGGTGATTACCCTCGACGCCGACCTGCAGAACCCGCCGGAAGAAATCCCGCGCCTGGTGGAACAAGCCGCGCTGGGCTACGACGTGGTTGCCACCGTGCGCAACAACCGCCAGGATTCGGCCTTCCGCCGCTGGCCGTCGCGCCTGATCAACCTGGCCGTGCAGCGTTCGACCGGCGTTGCCATGAGTGACTACGGCTGCATGCTGCGCGCGTACCGCCGCACCATCGTCGACGCCATGCTCGCCTGCCGCGAACGCAGCACGTTTATTCCGATCCTGGCCAACGGTTTTGCCCGTCACACGACTGAAATCCTCGTACACCATGCTGAGCGCGAACACGGCGAATCCAAATACAGCGCCATGCGCCTGATCAGCCTGATGTTCGACCTGCTGACCTGCATGACCACCACCCCGCTGCGCCTGCTGTCCATCGTCGGCTTCAGCCTGGCGGGCCTGGGCGTGCTGTTCGCCGTTGCGCTGATCGTCCTGCGCCTGGCCTTCGGCGCCCAATGGGCCGGCGGCGGTACGTTCGTGCTGTTCGCGGTGCTGTTCGTGTTCACCGGCGGCCAGTTCATCGGCATGGGCCTCTTGGGTGAATACCTGGGCCGCATGTACAGCGATGTGCGCGCCCGCCCCCGGTTCTTTATTGAAAAAGTGCTGCGCAACCAACCGGCAGCACCGGCACCCGTGGTCGTCGTTGACGGCATGGTGTCCTCCCATACCACCACTACTTCCCCTTCCGATCAGGTTTCGTCATGAATTCAAAAGCTGTTGTCTTCGCTTACCACGATATTGGCTGTGCTGGCATTGAAGCCCTGCTGACTGCCGGTTACGACATTGCTGCCGTGTTCACCCATGCCGATGACCCCAAGGAAAACAATTTCTACGGTTCCGTCGCGCAACTGTGCGCCCGCAAAGGCATCCCGGTGCATGCACCGGAAGACGCCAACCACCCGCTGTGGATCGAGCGCATCGCCAAGCTCAACCCGGATTTCATCTTCTCCTTCTACTACCGCAACCTGCTGAGCGAACCCCTGCTGTCCACCGCCCGCAAAGGCGCGTTCAACCTGCACGGCTCGCTGCTGCCGAAATACCGTGGCCGCGCGCCCGCCAACTGGGTGCTGGTCAAAGGCGAAACCGAAACTGGCGTGACCCTGCACCGCATGGTCAAGCGTGCCGATGCCGGCGCGATCCTGGCCCAGCAGAAAGTCGCGATCGAGCGTTCCGACACCGGCCTGACCCTGCACGCCAAACTGCGTGACGCCGCCAGCAGCCTGCTGCGCGACGCCTTGCCGCAACTGGCCGCGGGCAAACTGGCGGAAACCGCCCAGGACGAAAGCAAGGCCACTTATTTCGGCCGCCGCACTCCAGCGGATGGCAAGTTGGAATGGCAAAAACCGGCTGAAGAACTGTTCAACCTGGTACGCGCCGTGACGCAACCGTACCCGGGCGCTTTCTGCGCCGTGGGCGAGCACAAGCTGATCGTGTGGCAAGCCGAAGTGGTCCAGGGCAACGAAGGCCTGGCGCCTGGCCGCGTGATCAGCGTCAACCCGCTGCGCATCGCGTGCGGTGAAGACTCGCTGGTGATCAAGTTCGGTCAGCGCAACGACAACGGTCTGTACCTGACCGGCCCGTCCCTGGCCAACGAATTGGGCCTGGTAGACGGTTCCGTCCTGCGCGGCGCCGAGTCCGGCCGCAAGCCACGTCGCACCCGTGTGCTGATCCTGGGCGTGAACGGCTTTATCGGTAACCACCTGTCCGAACGCCTGCTGCGTGACGACCGTTACGAAGTCTACGGCCTGGACATCGGCTCCGACGCCATCGAGCGCCTGCGCAGCCACCCGAACTTCCATTACGTGGAAGGCGATATCAGCATCCACACCGAGTGGATCGAGTACCACATCAAGAAGTGCGACGTGGTCCTGCCGCTGGTGGCCATCGCCACCCCGATCGAATATACCCGCAACCCGCTGCGCGTGTTCGAGCTGGACTTCGAAGAGAACCTCAAGCTGGTGCGCTACTGCGTCAAGTACAACAAGCGCGTGATCTTCCCGTCGACTTCTGAAGTCTATGGCATGTGCCAGGACCAGTACTTCGACGAAGACACCTCCAACCTGGTGGTCGGCCCGGTCAACAAGCAACGCTGGATCTACTCGGTCTCCAAGCAACTGCTGGACCGCGTGATCTGGGCCTACGGCGCCAAGGGCCTGAAGTTCACCCTGTTCCGTCCATTCAACTGGATGGGCCCGCGTCTGGACCGCCTGGACTCGGCACGTATCGGCAGCTCCCGTGCGATCACCCAGTTGATCCTGAACCTGGTGGAAGGTACGCCGATCCGCCTGTTCGACGGTGGCGAGCAGAAACGCTGCTTCACCGACATCGCCGACGGCATCGAAGCCCTGGCGCGCATCATCGATAACGACAACGATGCGTGCAACGGCCAGATCATCAACATCGGCAACCCGGAAAACGAAGCGAGCATCCGCCAGTTGGGCGAAGAACTGCTGCGTCAGTTCGAAGCTCACCCGCTGCGCAGCAACTTCCCGCCGTTCGCCGGTTTCCGCGACGTGGAAAGCAAGGCGTTCTACGGCACCGGTTACCAGGACGTGGCCCACCGCAAACCAAGCATCGAAAACGCCAAGCGCCTGCTGAACTGGGAGCCGACCGTGGAGATGAGCGAAACCATCGGCAACACCCTGGATTTCTTCCTGCGTGAAGCCATGCTCGAAATCTCGGACAAGCGCTGATGCAGGCAGGTCTTCGCATTGATGTCGACACCTACCGCGGCACCCGCGAAGGCGTGCCACGGTTGCTCGAGTCCCTGGATGAAGCCGGGGTAAAAGCAACGTTCTTCTTCAGTGTCGGGCCGGACAATATGGGGCGCCACTTGTGGCGCCTGATCCGCCCGCAATTTCTGTGGAAGATGCTGCGTTCCAACGCCGCCGGCCTGTATGGCTGGGATATCTTGCTCGCCGGCACCGCCTGGCCGGGCAAGCCGATCGGCCGCGACCTGGGGCACTTGATGCGCCAGGCCAAGGCCGCCGGGCATGAAGTCGGCCTGCACGCCTGGGATCACCATGGCTGGCAGGCCAACGCCGGACGTTGGAGCGACGCACAGTTGATCGAGCAGGTCCGACGCGGTGTGGACACCTTGAGCGACATCCTCGGTGAACGTATCGACTGTTCAGCGGCCGCCGGTTGGCGCGCCGATGAACGCGTGGTGCAAGCCAAGCAAGCCTTCAACTTTCGCTACAACAGCGATTGCCGGGGCACCAGCCTGTTTCGTCCGACCCTGGCCGATGGCAGCGCGGGCACCCCACAGATTCCGGTAGACCTGCCGACCTTCGACGAAGTCGTCGGGCCGGTGGTGGCTGCCAAGGATTTCAACGGGTTCATTCTCGACCGCTTCGCACAGTCGAAGCTGAACGTCTACACGATCCACGCAGAAGTAGAAGGGATTCTGATGGCCAACGATTTTCGCCAGTTGCTCGCCCAGGCAGGGCAGCGCGGCATCCATTTCAAACCGCTGGGCGATCTGCTCCCGGCGGACGTCTCCACCCTGCCCCAGCAACAACTGGTGCGCGGCGCCCTGAGCGGCCGTGAGGGTTGGCTCGGAGTGCAGCAGGCATGATCCGCCGTTGGGCGCTGCCCCTGCTGCTGTTGGCATTCGGCGCATTTTATCTGTTACCCCTGGCCACCCATGGCCTGTGGATTCCGGATGAAACCCGCTATGCACAGATCAGCCAGGAAATGCTGCTGACCGGCAAATGGGCGTCGCCGCATTTCATGGGCATTCGTTATTTCGAAAAACCGGCTGCCGGTTACTGGATGATCGCGCTGGGCCAGGCGATCTTCGGGCAAAACCTGTTCGGCGTGCGCTTTGCGTCGGCCTTGAGCACCGGGCTCAGCATTCTGCTGGTGTACCTGGTGTCGCGCCGGTTGTGGAATGACCCGCACAAGAGCCTGGTCAGCACAGTGCTGTACATGAGCTTTGTCAGCGTCGTGGCGCTGGGCGGTTATGCCAACCTGGACCCGCAGTTCACCTTCTGGGTCAACCTGACCGGCGTGGCGCTGTGGTTTTGCTTCGACAGCACCACCCGCAACGGTCGCATCGGGTCCTGGGCGCTGCTTGGGGCTGCCTGTGGCATGGGTTTCATGACCAAAGGCTTCCTCGCCTGGCTGCTGCCGGTGCTGATCGCCCTGCCCTACGCGATCTGGCAGAAGCGCTTGCGCGAGCTGCTCGGTTACGGCCTGGTCGCCGTCGCCGTGGCGATTGTCATCAGCCTGCCCTGGGCGCTTGCGGTGCAGAGTCAGGAGCCGGATTTCTGGAACTTCTTCTTTTGGCATGAGCATATCCAACGCTTTGCCGGCGCAGACGCGCAGCACGCCGAGCCATTCTGGTACTACCTGCCGCTGCTGGTCGCATTCAGCCTGCCGTGGGTGGCGCTGTTGCCGTCCACCGTCAAGCAGGCCTGGCAGCAGAAGCGCGCGCCCGGCACCGCATTCCTGCTGTTGTGGCTGCTGATGCCGCTGGCACTGTTCAGCCTGGCCAAAGGCAAGCTGCCGTCCTACATCATGCCGTGCCTGCTGCCGCTGGCGTTGCTCATGGGGAACGCGCTCACCGACAAACTGGCCCAGGCGCGTGACCGTGCCTTGCGCATCAACGGCTGGCTGAACCTGATCCTCGGTGTCGTGGCCTTGCTCGCACTGACGTGGTTCCAACTGAAAAAACCGCTGTACGAACACGGCCAGGAAACCCTCAGCCTGGTGCTGGTATTCACCGGCCTGTTCGGCTGGATCATCGCCAACCTGTTGCAGGTTGCACGCCCACTGAAACTGTGGGCCGCGCCGGCGCTGGGCAGCTGGTTGCTGTTGGCATTGGCCCCGGCCGCGCTGCCCCATTCGGTGGTGTACAACAAGACGCCGGATCAATTCATCATCGACCACCTGCAGGAACTGCAACCGACATCCGCCCTGCTCAGCAATGACCTCGGCGCGGCATCGGCCTTGGCCTGGCGCCTGCAACGCACCGACATCACCCTCTATAACACCATCGGCGAAGTGAAATACGGCCTCGCCTACCCGGACGCCGCCCAGCGCAAGGTCGACATGACCCAGGTCCAGCAATGGATGAACGAGGCCCGCCGGCAAGGCTCTGTGGGCGTGGTGATGCGCGTCAAGGGTGACGAGGAGATCGCCGAAGTGAACCTGCTGCCCCCGGATGGCAAGCGCTATGAGCAAGGCAATATCGTGATCCTGATTTTCCCGCGGGTTGCGCCATGATCACCCTGTTCCTGTTACTGGCCGCCTGCCTGCTCACTTGCATGGGCCAGGTCGCTCAGAAGTTCGCCGTGGAAAGCTGGCGCGACCAACCTGACGGTTGGGCCCTGAAACTGCGCTCAGCCTGGTTGTGGGCCGCGCTGTTGTGCCTGGGTTTTGGCCTGTTGGTCTGGTTGCTGGTGCTGCAGCGCCTCGAAGTCGGGATTGCCTACCCGATGCTCAGCCTCAATTTCGTCTTGGTCACGTTAATGGCGCGCTTCGTATTCAAGGAGCACATCGACACTCGGCATTGGCTGGGCGTGGCGCTGGTGATTGCCGGCGTCGTGCTGCTGGGGCGCCAGGTATGAGCCGGGCTCGCGGGTTTGCCTTCGCCCTGGGCAGTGTCGGCCTGGTCAGCGCCGCCCAGTTGGGGATGCGCTGGAGCATGACGCGCCTGCCCCTGCCGGACGAATGGCTCGGCGCATTCAGCAGCAACGCCATCGACCTGGGCGCCCTCGGCGTGGTGAGCCTGGCAATCCTCGCTTATGCGCTGTCGATGCTGTGCTGGCTCTGTGCGCTCAAGGATTTGCCCCTGGGCCGCGCCTATTCGCTGCTCAGCATCAGCTACGCGCTGGTCTACCTGTTGGCCGCCAGCCTGCCGGTGTTCAACGAACATTTTTCGCTTTCAAAAACCCTGGGGGTGGCCTTGGTCATCCTCGGTGTACTGGTTATTAACTCTCGTCGTGCTAGCACAGCAAGCCCCAGGAATGCCCCATGAAAATCAGTGTATTTGGTAGTGGTTACGTCGGTCTGGTACAGGCCACTGTATTGGCCGAAGTCGGTCACGATGTCATCTGCATGGACGTTGATCAACACAAGGTCAGGCAATTGCAGCAGGGCCATGTGAGCATTTTCGAGCCAGGGTTGGCGGCGATGGTCAAGGAGAACCTTGAAAGCGGACGACTGAGCTTCACCTTCGATGAAAAGCTCGCCGTCGAACATGGCGAAGTGCTGTTTATCGCGGTAGGTACGCCGTCGGATGAAGACGGTTCGGCGGACTTGAAATACGTGCTGTCGGTCGGCGATGCGGTTGCCCGCCATCGCATCGAGCCGGTGATCCTGGTGGAAAAATCCACTGTACCCGTCGGCACCGGCGACACCTTGCGCGCCCATATCGAAAAGGCCCTGCACGGGACCGGCCGGCACCTGGAGTTCGATATCGTCTCCAACCCGGAATTCCTCAAGGAAGGCTCGGCGGTTGCCGACTGCCGCCGCCCGGACCGCATCATCATCGGCTGCGAGCGTGAAGAAGTGCGCGAAGTCATGCGCGACCTGTACGCGCCCTTCAACCGCAACCACGATCGCATCATCTTCATGGACCTGCGCAGCGCCGAACTGACCAAGTACGCCGCCAACTGCATGCTGGCCACCAAGATCAGCTTCATCAACCAGATCGCCGAACTGGCCGAACACCTGGGGGCGGACATCGAAGCGATACGCCTGGGCATCGGCGCCGACTCGCGCATCGGCTATCACTTCATCTACCCAGGCTGCGGCTACGGCGGCTCGTGCTTCCCCAAGGACATGCGCGCCCTGATCCACAGCGCCAAGCAGGCCCATTGCTCGAGCGACCTGCTCGAAGCCGTCGAAGCGATCAACCAGCGCCAGAAGAGCAAGCTGTTTGAGCGCGTCAACGCCTTCTTCAAGGGCGACCTGCGCGGCAAGACCTTCGCCCTGTGGGGCCTGGCCTTCAAGCCCAACACCGACGACATGCGCGATGCCCCGAGCCGCGTGTTGATGGAAGCGCTGTGGGCAGCCGGCGCCAATGTGCGCGCGTTTGACCCCGAAGCCATGCAGGAAACCCTGCGGATCTACGGCGACGACCCACGGCTGATGCTGATGGGCACTCCGGAATCCACCCTGAGCGGCGCCGATGCGCTGATCATCTGCACGGAATGGCAGCAGTTCAAGGCACCGGACTTCGACCTGATCCACCAACGCCTGAACACTCCGGTGATCTTCGATGGGCGCAACCTGTACGACGGCGAGCGTCTGGCGCGCAAAGGCTTCCAGTACTTCCCGATGGGCCGTGGCGACTCCTGCCAGTTGCCGATTCCCCAGCAACAGTGGGTGCCGCAAGCAGGGGAAGCCTGACAAGTGAAAGATCAAATACCCCAGCTGATGAACGCAGCGATCCGGCGCCAGTCGCTGGGGTTGGCGCTGCTGGCGTTGCTGTTATTCATCGCCGGTAACTGGCACCAGGCAATCATCGGGTTTGACTCGCGCTTCGTGGTATTCGCCCAGGAGATGCTGCGCCATGGGCCGAGCTTCTTCCCCACGACCTACGGGCAACCGTATGCCGATTACCTGGCGACCTCGACGCTGATGACGTGGCTGCTGTCCTTGCCCCTGGGCCAGGTCAACAGCTTCACGGCCTGGTTGCCGACGTCCATCGCTTCGGCGCTGATCGTCATGCTGGTGTATCGCCTGACGGCGCCCTACTCCCAGCGTTGGGGCCTGCTGAGTGTTGCGCTGCTGTTGCTCAGCAGCACGTTTATCAGCGAAACCCGCGCTGTGTCGCTGGACCAGATGCTCGCGGCCGTGGCCCTGACGGTGTTCTACCTGGGTTATGCACATGATCACTTCGGCGCCGCCAAGCGCTTGCATTGGCTGTACCTGCTGTTGATCGTGGGCTTTGCGATCCGTGGGCCGATTGGCCTGGTGATTCCCACGGGCGTGCTGTGCAGCTACTTCCTGATCAACCGTCAATGGCGCCAGCTGTTCAGCTTCGGCCTGTTGGCCCTGGCACTGCTGGGGGCGTGCGTCGGCCTGTTGCTGCTGCTGGCCAAGCTCAGTGGCGGCGAAGCGTTCATGCAGGACGTGATCCGCATGCAGTTCCTCGGGCGGATGGATGGCAGCGAAGGCTCCAGCGGTGCGTTGTATTACTTCAGCAGTTCCCTGGGCAATTACGCGCTGGCTTACCCGCTGGCGTTGCTGGTGCTGCTGGCGATAGCGCTGGGCGGCCGACGCGCACCTGATCCAGCGTTGCAGTTGGTGCTGTACTGCGCCGCGGCCGGCTTGCTGGTGATGCTCGGCTTGTCGGTGCCCCAGGCGAAGAAAGCGCGTTACGTGCTGCCGATGCTGCCGATGGCGGCCATTATTGCGGCGTATCCGTTTCAAGTCGCCCACGGCCGGTTGTTCGGCTGGCTGCGCGGCTTGATGCTGAGCCTGTGGACCGTGTTGCCTGCGTTGCTGATCGCCGGGCTCTGGATGGCGCGCCCGCGTTACCCGGAGCAGTTGGCGCACATCGGCTGGGTGTTGGGCGTGCTTGGCGTGCTTCAAGTGCTGGCGTTGGTGGCAGTGTTCCAGGCACGCCTGCGCATGCTGGCGCCGGCGCTGACCGCCGTGCTGGCGGTATGGACCACCTATATTTGGGTGGTCGAGCCACTGGAGCGTAGCCTCTATGACACGCGTACCTTCAGCCTGCAAGTCCAGGCCCAGGTCCACCAGCAACCGGCGCCCGTCGTGCTGCATGCGCTGGGCAAAGATGCCAAAGCCATCAAGTTCATCGTCAACCTCGATTGCGACCGAGTGCCGTTGTTCACACAGCAGCCCGCCGACCTGGCGACGTTGCAAGGCCCGGCGTGGCTGGTCATGAGCCAGGACGACTTCGAAGCGTTGCAAGACCCGCGATTGCGCTCGATCACACCGACGCTCACCGGCACATTCGACAAGAATCCCTACGTGCTGCTGCACTTGGACAAGCCCCTCCAACCTTGACTGCGCCGGCGGCAGCCGGCCAGTTGAGTCCATTATTTTTGTATTTAACCTGCATTAATATGCATTGGCGACCTTGCATCGCGCTCGGCACACTACGCAGGTTCCTCCCCCAAATGCAGGAACTTTCAAGGGCTTTTCCGGGAAACCAGACAAGCCTTTTTTTTGCCCGCTGTTTATGGAAGTTGTCGATGCTCGCTCGCTGGTTACCCGCCGCCATCAATACCCGCCCTGCCGAATGGAGCCGTGCCGCGATCGGCATGGCCTTGGGCACTCTGCTCAGCGTATGGGTCTGCGCCCAAGTGTTTGGCATGGAGGTCGCCCTGCACCTGCTCGGCCCGTTGGGCGCGTCGGCCGTGCTGCTGTTTGCCGTTTCATCCGGCGCCCTGGCCCAGCCGTGGTCGATCATCGGCAGCTACCTGTGTGCGGCCGTGGTCGCGCTGTTGGTCGCGCGGGTCCTGGGGCGCACCTTGGGCAGCGCCTGCCTGGCAGCGGGCATGACTGTGATCCTGATCTGCTGGCTGCGCTGCCTGCACCCACCCGCGGGAGGCCTGGCGATGACGCTGGTACTGGCCGATCCGGCCTCGGCGGCGCTCGGCTGGCAGGAACTGCCGGTGGTGATGCTCGGCGCCGGAGCGTTATTGACCTGTGCACTGGCCTACAACAATGCCACCCGCACGCGCTATCCCAAAGGTGCCAGCGAGTCGCCGACAGCGATCTTTAAGGATGCCAGGGCCGCACGCGATCCGGCGATTACCGCCGCCGACCTGAAGCTGGCATTGGCCGAGATGGAACAGTTCTACGATGTGGAACCCAATGAACTGGAACAGTTGATCCACGCCGCAGAAACCCACGCGCGCCGCCGCAGTATCGGTGAGGTGCTGGCAAGCCGTGTCAATTGAGCCCGTGTATGGCGCACGACGAGTGGCGTGTCCACAGAGTTGCGACGCAGTACACGGCGGCTAAAGTTCTAACTATGTCAGTGGTTCACTTGAGGTCTGGAACGCCGTAACCCAGTAGCGAAGACACGCAGAGTCTGGCTGAGGGTTACGGCATGAACGAATGTCTGCAACACCTGCTTCGCACCCCGTTATTTGCTGCTCGAGAACGTCACCACCTCCCCCTCAGGGCCTACATGGACCTGACCATCAGGCGTATGCACGCCATTTTCAATGCCGGGGTGATCAACAATGACATGTGGCTCGGCCAACCGGACGAATCACATTTCAGGGCACTGTGCGAACAGATCGGCGTGATCGGCGCCTACGATTACGCACTGTATTCCTCGCTGGTCGACCACATGATTGCCGCCAACGCCTTACTGACCCAGGGCAGCCCGGAGCAAGTGGCGCGCTACCGCGATGAAGTCATTCAGATGCGCGCTGTGTATGCCTTTGGCTGCACTGAAATCGCCAGCGGCACCGACGTGCGTAACCTCAAGACGACCGTTACCTACGATCCTGCCCGGCACTGCCTGGTGCTCGACTCACCGTGCGCCGGCGCCTGTAAATACTGGATCGGCAACAGTTTGTATGCTGCCCAGGTGGCGATGGTACTCGCGCGATTGCAGGTCAATGGCGAAGACCAGGGGCACCACTGGTTTCGCGTGGTGATTCGCGACGCGGAGAACGGCCCGTTGCGCCCGGGTGTCAAGGTCATGGCTTGCGACCCCAAGGGCGGCATTCACGCCAATCAGGTCGGCGGTTTGCGCTTTTGCCAGATGCAGCTGGACACCGACGCCTTGTTGCAACGCCACGCCAGGTTTACCCGCAACGGCCAGTTCGTCAGCGACCTGCCCAAAAACGAACGTTTTATCAATGCACTGGAGACATTCCTTCAGGAGCGCCTGCTGTTGATGGCCGCCTCGCGCCTTGGTGCAGGATTGAGCGCGCACCTGGCCTATCAATTCGCCCGCCACCGCCTGACACAGGCCGGCCCGCTACTGGGCAACCCGCTGTTTCGCCAGCGCTTGTACAACGTCCAGCTCAAGGCATTGGCCCTCAAGTATCTTGAGCAAGCCATCCTCGAACGCTTCGAAGCGCAATGGCCGCAGACCGAACGGCGTAAAGACCTGCACATTCTCGCGGCATTAAGCAAATGCATCGGCACCTGGATGGGCCTGGAAGTGATCGCCCAGTGCCGTGAGTTGTGTGGTTCACAAGGGTTTCACCACTACAACCAGATCGTCACCCTGCGCATGGACTTCGAGATCAGCCCGACATTCGCCGGGGACAACAGCGTGATGGCCTACCAAGTGATCAAGGATGCGCTGTCCCGTCCGCGATTTGACCGGGTCGCGCCCTGTAACCCGGGCCAGGCAATCGAGCGGAGCATTGTCCGGCAGTGCCGAGACGCCGGTGATTTTTCCCACCCGCAAGCGGTGGGGCTGACTTACGCCCGCGCCCTCGATCTGATCATTCAGGCGCTCGAAGGCCAGCCGCTCGAACCGGGCCTGCTGCGCGACTTGATCGCAGTGTTTGTCGCCTATTTGCACCGCTGGGGGCTCGCTCACGATGACGAACCGTGCGCCAGCATTGCGCGCATTGCCTGGCTCGGCGACTGGCTGAAGCCGCCTGACGAGCTGGTCGACGCGCCTATCGCGAAAGCCGACTACATCCAGCAGTTCACCCGCGCATTGTATGAGGATCAATAACCATGAACCCTCAAGGCAAACCCGACTTCCGCGACCCCGACACGGTTCGCGATCCCTACCCGGCCTACGCGTTTCTACGCACCCATCATCCCGTGTATTGGAGTTCCCAGCACAAGGCGTGGATGCTGACTCGCTTCGATGACGTCTTCAAGGCGCAAAGCGACGCCGCGCGCTACTCCTCGGATCGGATACGCCAGTTGGTAAACGCGCAACTGCCGCCCGAAAAACGCGCGATGTACGAGCCCTTTATTGAAAAAGCATCGCGCTGGATGTACGCCCAGGATGGCAAAGTCCATGAGGCCAGCCGCCATCTGCTCGGCCGCGCATTCACGCCGCGCTCGATTGAAGCGCTGCGGGCAGACATCCAGGCGGTTACCGATGAACTCCTCGCCACAGTGGGCCCTTCCGCCGAACTGATGAGCCGCCTGTTCAATCAGGTGCCGGCCAGAGTGCTGGCGATGCTCTACGGCATCCCCAAAAAAGATGCGCTCAAGCTGCGGCGCTGGACCGATGTGATCCTGATGTTTCTGGTCGGCAACCTTGACCCGGCGAATACTCCCGGCGCCGCCGCGCAAGGCCTGGAGGAGATGTATGCGTACTTCGGCAACCTGATCGAGCGACGCCGACAGGCCCCGCGTGACGACTTGGTCAGCCGTGTCATTGCCGCCGCCGGCCCCGACACGAGCACAGACGATCTGCTGGCCCAGGTGGCCTTTGTTCTGGTGGCTGGCTACACCACCAGCGCCGATATGCTGGGCATCGGCCTGTGGTACTTGTTGACCAACCCTGCCCAGTTGAACGCACTGCTGGCCGATGGTTCGTTGATGAAACCCGCGATCGAAGAAATGCTGCGCATTGATCCGTCGGGGCAGTTCAGCCATCGCGTCGTGACGCAAGATATCGAGCTCAGAGGCCAGACCCTGCGCAAAGGCGATCTGGTGTACCTGATACGTGCCGCTGCCAACCGCGACCCGGAGCACTTCGCCGACCCGGACCGCTTCAACATTCAACGCGCGAAAAACGACCACCTGGCCTTTGGCCGTGGCGTGCATTTCTGTCTGGGCCCGGCGCTGTTCCGGCTGGAGGCCGAGGTGGTGTTCAGCAGCCTGCTCAAGCGCTTCCCGAACCTGCGCCTGCAGGAGAAAAAGCCGCCGGTGTGGCGTACCAGTAACCTGCAGTTCCGCGGCTTGAAGACCCTCCACGTCGAACTTGAACCGATTCCAAAGGGCGCATCGATCCAGCGCTGCTTTTCCGCCGCCCCCTGGGAGAAAAATGGCGGTTACTGCCGTGCCTTGCGCGTCGGTGAAACCATCGTCACCAGTGGCACGGTAGCCTTCGACGAGCAGGGCAACCCCTACGCCAGCGACGATGTGTACTTACAGACCCGTCGCTGCCTGGAAATCATCGAAGCGGCGCTTAAACGGCTGGGCACCGATCGCACCCGAGTGATTGCCACACGCATGTACACCACCAACGTGAAGTGGTGGCCGCAAATCGCCCAAGCGCATAAGGAGTTTTTCGAGGGCTGCGAACCGACCACCATGTTGTTGGGCGTCAAGGCGCTGATAACCCCGGACTACCTGGTGGAAATCGAAGCCCAGGCACAGGCACCGGAGGCCAGGCCATGAGCCCCGAGCAGGCACGTCGGGAAGTGCGTGATGCGGTGGTGATGGATGTCAGCGACCTGACCCTGGCCACACCGGGGCAGCCGGTGGCCGTGAGGCTGTACCGGCCGGCCCGTCCTGCGCCGGCAGCGGTGCTGATGTATTTCCATGGCGGCGGCTGGGTCACAGGCGACCTCGATACCCACGACAGCTTTTGCCGGGTGATGGCGGAGTGGGCCGGCTGCGCCGTGGTGGCGGTGGACTACCCGAGGCCACCGGAACAACGCTTCCCCGCCGCGGTAAAAAGCTGTTACGCCGCCACGGTCTGGATCGCCCGCCACGGTGCCAGCCTGGGCTTGGACACTCGGCGTATCGCCGTGGCGGGCGGTGGCTCGGGCGGCGGGCTTGCCGCGGTGATCGGCCAAATGGCCAGGGACCTGGGCGAGGCGCACATCGGTTTTCAATTACTGCTCTACCCGCTTCTCGACTGCCTGGCGCGCAATCGTTCCCGACATGACTTCGCCACAGGCTTCGGGCTGACGGCCGAATTGCTGGAGTGGTACGTGAGCCACTACGTACCCGCCGATACGCCGCGGGCGCATCCTTGGCTTTCACCCGCCCGCGATCCGTGCCTGCAGGGCTTGCCTGCGGCCTTGATCATCACCGCCGGCTGCGATCCGCTGCGCGATGAAGGGCGCGCCTTCGCGCGACGCTTGAAAACCGCCGGGGTGCCGGTGCGGCACAAAGAGTACCCAGGCATGCGCCACGGGTTTATCAACCACCCCGCTGCCGAGCCTGCGGCCAGGCGGGCCGTGCTGCTCTGCGCCGAGGCTCTGGCCGGCTATTTTCATCCTTCGGCGGCCTGATCGCCGGTTCTGCATAAATGCAAAAACGACCTGCATGATTCCGGGTTGTACTGGGCAAATTTGCACTGGTACGATCGCGGGAGCGTTCGTCCCCGAACATATTGATAAAGAACAATAAAAGCAGGGAGTTACAGATGACTGCTCAGGTTTCATCCGAGGCAAGCCACGCCGACAGGCTTCAGCAAGAGGTTCTGGCCGACGTTCGCAACCATATTGGCCACCTTACCCTCAATCGCCCCGCCGGCTTGAACGCCATCACCCTGAACATGGTTCGCAGCCTGACCGAACAGTTACAGGCCTGGGCAGACGATCCCCAGGTGTACGCCGTGGTCCTACGCGGTGCCGGTGAAAAAGCCTTCTGCGCCGGCGGCGATATTCGCTCGCTTTACGACAGCTTCAAGAACGGCGACAGCCTGCACCAGGATTTCTTCGTCGAGGAATACGCCCTCGACCTGTCCATCCACCATTACCGCAAACCGATACTGGCCCTGATGGACGGTTTTGTCCTAGGCGGCGGCATGGGCCTGGTGCAAGGCGCGGATCTGCGCGTGGTCACCGAACGCAGCCGCCTGGCGATGCCGGAAGTGGCGATCGGTTACTTCCCCGACGTCGGCGGCAGCTACTTCCTGCCGCGCATTCCTGGCGAACTGGGCATTTATCTGGGCGTTACCGGCGTGCAGATTCGCGCGGCCGATGCGCTGTACTGCGGGCTGGCGGACTGGTACCTGGACAGCACCAAGCTGGCCGACCTCGACCAGAAACTCGATCAACTGCAATGGCAAGACTCCCCTCTCAAGGACCTGCAAGGCGTGTTGGCCAAGCTGGCCGTGCAACAACTGCCGGACGCCCCGCTCGCCGCCTTGCGCCCCGCCATCGATCATTTCTTTGCCTTGCCGGACGTGCCGAGCATTGTCGAACAACTGCAGCAAGTAACGGTTGCCAACAGCCATGAATGGGCGCTGACCACGGCCAACCTGATGCAAACCCGTTCGCCGCTGGCCATGGCCGTGACCCTGGAAATGCTGCGGCGCGGGCGCCGTTTGCGGCTGGAGCAGTGTTTCGCCCTGGAACTGCATCTGGATCGCCAGTGGTTCGAGCGTGGCGACCTGATTGAAGGCGTCCGCGCCCTGATCATCGACAAGGACAAGAGCCCGCGCTGGAACCCGTCGACGCTCCATGGACTGGACCCGAGCCACGTGGAAAGCTTCTTCCACAACTTCACGCAGGTTGCGAGATAAGCCATGCAAGATATTGAATATACTGAAGAACAGATCATGATTCGCGACATGGCGCGCGACTTTGCCCGTGGCGAAATCGCCCCTCACGCCCAGGCCTGGGAAAAAGCCGGCTGGATCGATGATGCCCTGGTGGCGAAGATGGGCGAACTGGGCCTGCTGGGCATGGTGGTGCCGGAAGAATGGGGCGGCACCTATGTCGATTACGTAGCATATGCCTTGGCTGTGGAAGAGATTTCCGCCGGCGACGGTGCCACAGGCGCCCTGATGAGTATCCATAATTCAGTGGGTTGCGGGCCAATCCTCAACTACGGCACACCTGAACAGAAACAAACCTGGCTGGCCGACCTCGCCAGCGGCCAGGCCATCGGCTGCTTCTGCCTGACCGAACCGCAGGCCGGCTCCGAAGCCCACAACCTGCGTACCCGTGCCGAACTGCGCGACGGCCAGTGGGTGATCAATGGCGCCAAGCAGTTTGTCAGCAACGGCAAGCGCGCCAAGTTGGCGATTGTGTTTGCGGTGACCGATCCGGAACTGGGCAAGCGCGGCATTTCTGCCTTCCTGGTGCCGACCGACACGCCGGGGTTCGTGGTCGACCGTACCGAACACAAAATGGGCATCCGCGCCTCGGACACCTGTGCCGTCACCCTCAACCAATGCAGCGTGCCTGAGGCCAACCTGCTGGGTGAGCGCGGCAAAGGCCTGGCGATTGCGCTGTCCAACCTGGAAGGCGGGCGCATCGGCATTGCCGCTCAAGCCCTGGGCATCGCCCGTGCTGCGTTTGAAGCGGCGCTGGCGTATGCCCGTGACCGCGTGCAGTTCGACAAGGCCATCATCGAGCACCAGAGCGTGGCCAACCTGCTGGCCGACATGCAAACCCGGCTCAATGCCGCACGTTTACTGATCCTGCACGCCGCACGCCTGCGCAGTGCGGGCAAGCCGTGCCTGTCGGAAGCGTCCCAGGCCAAGCTGTTCGCCTCGGAAATGGCCGAAAAGGTCTGCTCCTCGGCCATGCAGATTCATGGCGGGTATGGGTATCTGGAGGATTATCCGGTGGAGCGCTACTACCGCGATGCGCGGATCACGCAGATCTACGAGGGCACCAGCGAAATTCAGCGGATGGTGATTGCACGGGAGCTGAAGAACTACCAGCTCTGACTGACACGCCACAAACCCCCTGTGGGAGCGTCCCACAGGGGGTTTGTGGCGTTTATAAGCTGCTTACTGGTCTTTGAATTCAGGCGCGCGCTTGGCCACGAATGCCGCCATGCCTTCCTTCTGATCCTGCGTCGCAAACGCCGCATGGAATACCCGACGCTCAAAGCGCACGCCTTCCGACAGGCTCACTTCAAACGCCCGGTTCACGCTTTCCTTGACCATCATGCTGATCGGCACCGACTTGCCGGCAATCAGCGTGGCGACTTTCAGCGCCTCTTCGAGCAGTTCATCGGCCGGGACAATACGCGCCACGACGCCACAACGCTCGGCTTCCACCGCATCGATAAAGCGCCCGGTCAGGCACATTTCCATGGCTTTGGCCTTGCCCACGGCGCGGGTCAGGCGCTGGGTGCCGCCCATGCCCGGCAGCACGCCGAGGTTGATTTCCGGCTGGCCGAACTTGGCGCCGTCGCCCGCCAGAATGAAGTCGCACATCAGCGCCAGCTCACAGCCGCCGCCCAGGGCGAAGCCGTTGACGGCCGCGATGATCGGCTTGCGACGGTTGGCCACGCGATCGGCTTCGCTGAACAGGTCGTCGATATAGATCCGCGGGTAGGTCAGCTCGGCCATTTCCTTGATGTCGGCGCCGGCGGCGAAGGCTTTTTTCGAGCCGGTCAGCACGATGCAGCCGATTTCAGGGTTGCGTTCCAGGGTGTCCAGCGCCTGATTCAACTCGTTGATCAGTTGTGCGTTCAACGCGTTCAGGGCTTGCGGGCGGTTGAGGGTGATCAACCCGACACGGCCCTGCACGTCGAGCAAAATAGTTTCGTAACTCATGTAGTGGCTCCTTAAAGATTGCGTGAGATGACCATGCGCTGAATATCGCTGGTGCCTTCGTAAATCTGGCAGACCCGCACATCGCGGTAGATCCGCTCCAAGGGGAAGTCGCTCAGGTAACCGTAACCGCCCAAGGTTTGCAAGGCGGCGGAGCAGACTTTCTCGGCCATTTCCGAGGCGAACAGCTTGGCCATGGACGCCTCGACCAGCGCCGGTTTGCCGCTGTCACGCAGGGCGGCGGCGTAATGCACCATTTGCCGCGCGACGGCGATTTGCGTGGCCATGTCCGCCAGGCGGAAGGCCACGGCCTGGTGTTCGATCAAGGGTTTGCCAAAACTTTCGCGCTCGCGGGCATAGTCACGCGCCGCTTCAAAGGCGGCGCGGGCCATGCCCACCGATTGCGAGGCAATGCCGACACGCCCGCCTTCGAGGTTGGCCAGGGCGATGCGGTAGCCTTCGCCCTCCTCCCCCAGACGATTGGCGAGCGGCACCTTGACGTCTTCGAACAGGATCTGGCACGTGTCCGACGCATGCTGGCCCAGCTTGTCCTCGACCCGCGCCACCGTGTAGCCCGGCGAATTCGTCGGCACGATAAACGCGCTGATGCCGCGCTTGCCCGCCGCCGGGTCGGTGACGGCAAACACAATCACGATGCCGGCGTTTTGCCCGGAGGTGATGAATTGTTTGCAGCCGTTCAACACATAGTGGTCGCCTTCGCGGCGCGCCCGGGTTTTCAGGCTGCTGGCATCGGAACCGGCCTGCGGCTCGGTCAACGCGAAGGCGCCGAGCATCGCGCCGCTGGCCAGGGGCTTGAGGAACTGCTCTTTCTGCTGATCGTTGCCGAACGTGAGGATCGGCACGCAGCCCACCGAGTTGTGTACGCTCATGATGGTCGAGCAGGCCCCGTCGCCGGCGGCGATTTCTTCCAGGGCCATGGCGTAGGCCAGGTAGCCGGTGTCGCAACCGCCCCACTGTTCCGGCACCAGCATGCCGAAGAAGCCCAGTTCGGCCATTTCGGCGATGGCCTCCTTGGGAAAGCGGTGCTCGCGGTCCCATTCGGCCGCGAACGGTTTCAGGCGTTCCTGGGCGAATTGTCGGGCCGCGTCGCTGATTTGCAGTTGTTCGTCATTGGGCAGCATGTTCAATCCTTAATACAGGCATTCGACTGCCATGGCCGTGGCTTCACCGCCGCCGATGCAAATGGCGGCGACGCCACGCTTGAGGCCTTTCTGGCGCAGGGCCGACAGCAGCGTCACCAGAATCCGCGCGCCTGAGGCGCCGATCGGGTGGCCCAGGGCACAGGCGCCGCCATGAATGTTGACCTTGTCGTGGGGGATCTCCAGCTTGCTCATGGTGATCAGGCTGACCACGGCAAAGGCTTCGTTGATTTCGAACAGGTCCACGTCGCCCAGGTTCCAGCCGGTCTTGCTCATCAACTTGCGGATCGCCCCCACCGGCGCCTCCGGAAACAGGCCCGGCTCATCGGCAAACGCCGCATGCCCACGGATCACCGCCAAGGGTTGCAGCCCGCGCTTGTGCGCCTCGGACTGACGCATCAGGAGCAAAGCCGCCGCACCGTCGGAAATCGAACTGGAGTTGGCCGCAGTCACTGTGCCCCCTTCACGGAACGCCGGCTTCAGGCTGGCGATCTTCTCCGGCTTGGCTTTGGGTGGTTGCTCATCCTGCAGGATGGTTTTTTGCTCCTTGCCCACTGTGACCTGCACCGGGACGATCTCGGCCGCGAAGCTGCCATTGCTGATCGCAGCTTGTGCGCGGCTCAGGGATGCAATGGCAAACGCATCCTGGGCCTCGCGGGTAAAGCCGTTATGTTGTGCGCAGTCTTCGGCAAAGGTGCCCATCAGGCGGCCTTTGTCGTAAGCGTCTTCCAGGCCGTCGAGGAACATATGGTCGAGCACGCGGCCGTGGCCCATGCGGTAGCCGCTGCGTGCGCGGTCCAGCAGGTACGGCGCGTTGGACATGCTTTCCATGCCGCCGGCAATCACCACATCAACGCTGCCGGCCAGCAGCGAGTCATGGGCAAGCATCGTCGCCTCCATGCCCGAGCCGCACATTTTGTTGAGGGTGGTGCAGCGGGTGGCCTTGTCCAGCCCGGCGCCAAGCGCGGCCTGGCGTGCCGGGGCCTGGCCGAGGCCGGCCGGCAGTACACAGCCGAACAGCACCTCATCCACGGCATCGCTGGCGATGCCGGCACGCTCGACGGCGGCGCGAATCGCCGCGGAGCCCAGTTGCGGCGCGGTCAGGCCTTTGAGATCGCCCTGGAACCCGCCCATGGGGGTGCGTGCGGCGCTGACAATTACGATGGGATCACTCATGACGCTTCCTCTCTTACTTGGCTGCCATGCGCAAGGCGCCGTCGAGACGGATCACCTCGCCATTGAGCATGCTGTTTTCAATGATGTGTCGAACCAACGCGGCGTATTCGCTCGGTTTGCCCAGGCGTGGCGGGAACGGCACGCCAGCGGCCAGGGAATCGCGGACTTCCGGGGTCATGCCGGCCATCATCGGGGTTTCGAAAATGCCGGGGGCGATGGTCATCACCCGAATGCCGAAGCGTGCCAATTCACGCGCGGCGGGCAGGGTCAGGCTGGCGATCGCACCTTTGGACGCAGCATACGCCGCCTGGCCGATCTGCCCGTCAAACGCCGCTACCGACGCGGTATTGATGATCACGCCGCGTTCACCGTCGGCGTCTGCCTGGGTTTCTGCGATGGCCGCAGCGGCCAGGCGCAGCAGGTTGAAGCTGCCGATCAGGTTGACGTTGATCACCTGGGCAAAGCTGGCCAGGCCATGGGGGCCGTTCTTGCCGAGGATCTTCTCGCCACGTACCACACCGGCGCAGTTCACCAGCCCGTGCAAGCCCCCAAAGGCCGCAACGGTGGCCTGCACGGCGGCTTCGGCAGCGGCTTCCTGGCTGATGTCCGCCACCGCGCTGCGGGCGTTGTCGCCCAGTTGTTTGGCCTTGGCCGCGACGGCATCGGCGTTCAGGTCCACCAGCATCACCTTGGCGCCAGCGGCGACCAGCATGTCAGCGGTGGCTGCGCCGAGGCCCGACGCGCCGCCGCTGACCAGAAAAACCTTGTTTGCAATCTGCATCGTTGTTTCCTTGAAAAGTGGATCAGGCCAACACGGCTTGCGCCTTGGCGATTTCCTGATTACGCAAAATGAAGCGCTGCAGCTTGCCGCTCGGGGTCTTGGGCAAGTCGCTGACAAATTCGATTTCCCGCGGGTAGGCATGCGCGGCCAGGCGCTGGCGTACATGCAGGCGCAATTCCTCGGCCAGCTCGGGGGTGGCGCGGAACTGTTCGTTGATCACCACGAAGGCTTTCACCAGTTCGGTGCGTTCCGCGTCGGGCTTGCCGACGACCGCCGCTTCCACCACCGCCGGGTGTTCGACCAGCGCGCTTTCCACATCGAACGGGCCGACGCGGTAGCCGGAAGTGGTGATCACATCGTCACTGCGCCCGACGAAGCTGATGCTGCCGTCCGGGTTCAGTTCGACGGTGTCGCCGCTGAGGTAGTACTTGCCGACAAACGCCTTGGTCCGCACGCCGTCATAGCCGGCGAACCAACACATCGGCGATTGCTCACGGTCGACGGCGAGAATCCCTGGCTGGCCGGCGGGCAATTCCTGGTGATCGTCGTCCAGCACCACGATGCGATGCCCCGGCGAGGCAAAACCCGCCGAACCGACATGCACCGGGTGTTCCAGGCCATGGTGGTTGCACAGCACCATGCCCAACTCGGTCTGGCCGTAATGGTCATGGATGGTCACCCCCAGGTTGTCGGCAAACCAGCGGATCACTTCCGGGTTCAGCGGCTCGCCGGCGCTGCTGACAATACGCAGCTTGCCCTTGATCGAGCGGGCGAATTGCTCGCCGCCGGCAATCAACAGGCGATACGCGGTCGGCGAGCCGGTCAGGTTGGTGATCCCGTATTTATTGATCACCCGGCAGGTGCTTTCGAGGGTGAACGGGCCATCGTAGAAAGTAATCGGGTGGCCCATGGACAACGGTCCGGTCACACCGAAATAGATGCCATAGGCCCAGCCCGGGTCGGCAACGTTCCAGAATGCGTCTTCGGGGCGCAGGTCCACCGCGTCGCGGGTGTAGCTCTGGAACGCAACAATGGCCTTGAGCGGCACCGACAGCGCTTTCGACGGGCCGGTGGTGCCCGAGGTGAACATCAGCAGGAACGGGTCGTCAGCGCCCAGCAGCACCGGCTCGCAGTGGTTGGAACAGGTGGCCAGCTCGGCCCAGAAGCTGAAATCACCGCGTACCAGGCCTTCGCCCTTGGCGCCAGTGACCGTGACGATCGTCGGGCAGCCTTCCACTTGCGCGAGCTTGGGCCGGTTCACCGCATCGGTGACCACCACGGCCGCGCCGGAACTGTTCAGGCGATGCTCAATGGCCTTGGGGCCGAAGGCGGTGAACAACGGTTGATAGACGGCGCCGATGCGCCAGGTCGCAAGGACCACCACCAGTAATTCGGCGGTGCGTGGCAACAGGCCGGCCACCTTGTCGCCGCGTTTGACGCCCTGGGCCAACAGGAAATTGGCGAAGCGTGCAGCCTGGTCTTGCAAGTCGCTGAAGGTGGATGTGGCACTGCGCCCATCCTTGCCTTCCCAGAACAGCGCAATGCGCCCTGGTAACGCATGTCGGTCGCAGCATTCCACGCAGGCATTGAGGCCTTGCAGGTTACCGGCCAAGGCGCTGTCGACGGTGTGTTGGTAATCAAACTCGGTAGTGGCAGCCAAATAGTCACGCATCGCTTCAAATCCTTCAGTATTTTTATTTTCAGGACGTTTTTTCGGACGAGAGCCGCGGAAATAGTCGCTCTAGAGCGCTGCAGCAGCAATGGTCAAAGCCACCAACATGCCTGACTGGTTTGGCCAATGCCGCTTGATCATAGACCCCGCCGATCAAGCGGTCGGCCCAAGCGATTGGACGCGCCGGCCGCCAGCTTCTAACCTGATGGCCTGCGCCACCGAAGAAGCCCCTCCCGATGATCGTTCGCCCCAAACCCAACCTGCTGGGCATTCTGTTTTCGCTCAAGGGCTCGATCGCCAAGCGCATCGCCCTGCGCAGCCTGCTGGTCACGTTGCTGGCCTCGGTCATCGTGCTGGTGGAAACCCTGCACCCGGCCTATTTCTCCAAGGTCAATGCCACGCCGTTCACCTTGCTCGGGCTGTCGCTGTCGATCTTCATGAGTTTTCGCAACAACGCTTGCTACGACCGCTGGTGGGAAGGCCGCAAGCAACTCGGGCAGATGACCATCGAAGTGCGCTCACTGATCCGTGAAACCCAGGTATTCAGCGACCCGCTGGAGCGGGCTGGCCTGCTGCGCGGCCTGTGCGGCTTTGCCCATGGATTGATCGCGCGCCTGCGCCTGGAAGATGAGGCGCGAGCGGTGAAGCCCTGGATCGACGTCGAAGCAGGCCACCCCAACCTCCCGGACCAGGTCCTGCAACAGCTCGGCGCGCGGTTTTCCGGGCTGGCCGAACGGGGCGTGATCAGTGAATGGCGCTACACCCAGCTGGAAACCCGACTGGTCAGCCTGACCCAGGTGCAGGCAGCGTGCGAGCGGATCAAAAGCACACCGCTGCCCTTCCCCTACACCCTGCTGCTGCACCGCACCATCTACCTGTTCTGCATTCTGTTGCCGTTTGCCATGGCCGAACCGCTGGGCTGGCTGACACCGGTGTTCACCGCAATCGTCAGCTACACCTTCTTTGGCCTCGACGAAATCGGCGACGACCTGGAGGACCCCTTCGGCTTCGATGAGAACGACCTGCCCTGCAACGCGATCGTGCGGACCCTGGAGCGCGAGATTCTGGCGGCCCTCGGCGAAACGGCCTTGCCGCCTGTCCTGGAGCCGGTGGAATACGTGCTGACCTGATACAGGTTTGACACTCGCCGTGGTCTGACCGAAGCTGAGAGCTTTGCCCTAGCTGCCTAAGCTCTCGGACGCCTGCATGTCAAAGTCACGCCGTTACTCCATCATCGGCCTGTGCGCCCTGTTGTTGATTGTGCTGATCACCTGGTATTTCTCCCGTTCCACCCCGGTGGCCGTGCCGCCCGCCATTGCCCATGGCTACGCGAAAGCCTTGAAACAGGCGCGCAACGGCGAACCGGGCGCCGCCCGCGTGCTGTACCAGCAACTGGCCCGGCCGGACTTGTCCGACGAGCGTCGTGTGGCCTTACACGCCGAGCTGCCCAATTACCCCAGCCCCCAGGCACTGAAGCTCGCCGACAAGGACCTGGCCGATGACTCGCCGCAGGTGCGTGAAGCGGCGATTCACAGCATCGTCGGCCTGGTGCCCACGGGCCAGCGCACGCTGCTGCTCGGGCCGTTGCTCGACGATCCGCAACAAGACGTGCGCTTTGCCGCCGCCAACGCATTGCTCGGCCTCTCGCCCGACACCCTCGGCCTGTATTTCGGGCCCTTGCAGCAGGTACTCGATGAGTTCGTGAAGAAGCTCAAGGCGCAACCTGAAACCGCCGAAGGTTGGCTCCAACTGGCGCGCCTGTACATCCACAGCGCGCTGTTGCCGGAGGCGCAGAACGCCCTGGAGCAAGCGATGCGCCTGCAGCCGGACAACCTGCAAGCCGTGGTTGCGCAAATCGAACTGCTGGATAAACAAGGCAAGACCGACGAGTCCCGCCAACTGCTGGCCCGCCAGCTCGCGGCGCACCCCGAATCCGCGTACCTGCAACACGCCCTGGGCATGTGGTTGCTGCACCATGGCGAGCGTGCTTACGCCTTGCTCGGCCTGTCCAAGGCAGTGGAACTGGAACCGAGTAATCAGGATTACCGTTACGACCTGGCCACCACCCTGCACGCCCAGGAAGAACTCGAAGCCGCCCAGCGCCAGTTGGAAGAAATCATCCAGCGCCACCCGGCCAATCGCAAGGCGCGAGTGCTGCTGGTCAGCTACTGGAAAGAAAGCGGTCAATTACAGAACGTTCAGGTGCTGCTGGCGCAGTTGGAGCAACAAAACCCGGATGATCCGGCGCTGCAACAGGGCCTGTAGGCGCGCCGCATCGCCGCCCAGGCGCTGACATTGCGCGCAAAAGACGAAAAGGTGGAACCCCGCTCATACGCCAGGGTCAAGAAGGTATAGCGCGCTCGAACGAACGCGCACCCCTTACTCGTATGTGACCTGAGGGCACTTCTTGTCTATGTCCAACGCGCTGTTATCCGAAAAGGCGGCCACCGGTATTGAAGGTCTTGATGACATTCTTTGCGGCGGTTTGTCCCGCAGCCATCTGTTTCTGCTCGAAGGCGAACCAGGGACCGGCAAAACCACCGTCGCCCTGCACTTCCTGAAGGCAGGGGCAGAAAATGGTGAACGCTCGCTCTATATCACCTTGTCCGAAACCGAACGTGAATTGCGCCAGGGCGCAAAATCCCACGGCTGGGATCTGGATGACAATATCCATATTTTCGAGCTGACCCCGCCGGAAAGCCTGCTCAATGCCGAACAACAGCAAAGCCTGTTGTACTCTTCCGACCTGGAGCTGGGCGAGGCCACGCGGCAGATCTTTGAAGTGGTGGAACGGGTCAAGCCGACCCGCGTGGTGGTCGACAGCCTCTCCGAAATCCGCCTGCTGGCGCAAAGTTCCCTGCGTTATCGACGACAGATCCTGGCGATCAAGCACTATTTCGTGCGCTACGACGCCACGGTGTTGCTGCTCGACGACCTGACCACCGAATCCCTCGACAAAACCGTACACAGCGTCGCCCACGGGGTGATTCGCCTGGAAGAACTGACGCCCAATTACGGCGCCGAACGCCGTCGCGTGCGGGTCGTGAAGTACCGCGGCCAAAAGTACCGCGGCGGCTTCCACGATTTCACCATCATGGGCGATGGCGTGCATGTGTTCCCGCGGCTGGTGGCGGCCGAGCATCGCGGCGGCTATGTGCGCGAGACCCTGAGCAGCGGCATTCGCGAACTGGATGCCTTGATGGGCGGCGGAGTCGAGACCGGCTCCAGCAGCCTGATCCTCGGCCCCGCCGGCACCGGCAAGTCGCTGATCTCGATGGTGTTTGCCGCCGCCGCCGTGGCGCGGGGCGAAAAAGCCGCGCTGTTCATCTTCGATGAGGAACTGGGCCTGCTCTTCGAGCGCATGAAAAACATGGGCATCGACCTCGCCGCGCTGCAAGCCACCGGCAACCTGCTGATCGAACAAGTCGACGCGGCCGAGTTGACCCCCGGCGAGTTCTCGCACCGCGTGCGGCGCTGCGTGGATGAGCGCGGGATCAAGACTGTGGTGATCGACAGCATCAACGGCTATCAGGCCGCCATGCCGGAAGAAAATGCGCTGATCCTGCACATGCACGAACTGCTGCTGTATCTCAACCGCCGCGGCGCCGCCACGTTCATGACCGTCGCCCAGCACGGCCTGGTCGGTGACATGCAGGCGCCCGTCGACATTACCTACCTCGCCGACACGGTCATTCTGCTGCGCTATTTCGAAGCGCTGGGCAAGGTGCGCCGCGCCATTTCAATCATCAAGAAACGCACCGGTGCCCATGAATCGACCATTCGCGAGTACCGCATCAGCAGCCAGGGCATGACTGTCGGCGAGCCGCTCGATAATTTCCAGGGCGTACTGCGCGGTATCCCCACGTACATGGGCGCCGGCTCTCCTCTGCTCAAGGATGAGGGCCAGTGACGAGCCTATCCCCCGTCTCCGAGCGCGCCATCGTACTTGCGCCGATGGGCCGCGACGGCGCGTTGGCGCTGATGATGCTCAACGAGGCCGGGTACAACGGCGTGATCGCCACGGGCCTGACGGCCTTGTGCAACGCACTGGAAGAAGGAGCCGGCCTGCTGATTATTGCTGCCGAAGCCTTGCGCGGCGTCGATCTGGAGCCGCTGCTCGAGTATTTGCACCAACAGCCTGCGTGGTCGGACTTGCCCATCGTATTGATGACCCATCACGGCGGCGCCGAGCAGAACGGTTCCTCGCACCTGAGCGGGTTATTGGGCAATGTCACCTTCCTCGAGCGGCCTTTCCATCCTGTGACGTTGATCAGCCTGGTTACGGCGGCACTGCGCGGACGACGCCGACAATACGATGCGCGCGACCGGCTGATCGACCTGAGCGAAAGCGAACTGCGCTTGCAACGCACGCTGGAGACGCTCGAGCAGCAAGTAGAAGAACGCACGGCGCAGCTGCGCAGCAATGAAGAAGCACTGCGTCAATCGCAGAAGATGGAGGCCGTCGGCCAGTTGACCGGCGGCATCGCCCATGACTTCAACAACATGCTCACCGGCATCATCGGCAGCCTGGAGTTACTGCGCAGGCGCGTCTCCCGCGGCAAGCTGGACGACCTGGACAGCCTGATCGACCTGGGCGTCACCTCCGCCAACCGGGCCGCCGGCCTTACCCACCGCCTGCTCGCGTTCTCCCGGCGGCAGTCGCTGGATTCAAAACCCGTCGAGATCAACCAACTGGTGACCTCCATGGGCGAACTGTTGCAACGCAGCATCAATGAAAGCATTGCGCTGGACATGCGCCTCAGCGACCCGCTCTGGACCGCCGAAGCCGACCCCAACCAGTTGGAAAGCGCGCTGCTCAACCTGGTGATCAACGCACGCGATGCCATGCCGAACGGCGGCAACCTCACCGTGGAAACCAGCAACCGCCATCTCGACAGCGTGTTCACCGCCGCCTACGGCACATTGCAACCCGGTGACTACGTTGAATTGAGCGTCAGCGACAGCGGCTGCGGTATCCCGGAAAGTTTAATGGGGCGCGTCTTCGATCCTTTCTTCACCACCAAACCGATCGGCCAGGGCACCGGCCTCGGCCTGTCGATGATTTACGGCTTTGCACGGCAATCCGGTGGCCATGTGACGATCCACAGCGAAGTCGGAAAAGGCACTACCGTCAGCCTGTTCCTGCCGCGTTTCGTCGGTAAAATGGTCGTGGCCGAAGCGGCGAACCCCGCGCGGCTGCCCTTTGCCAATGCCGGTGAAACAGTGTTGATCGTCGAGGACGACCCGGCGGTACGGGTGCTGGTCAGCGCGGTGCTCAAGGAACTGGGCTATGCCTTTGTCGAGGCCAGCGATGCCAACACAGCACTGCCGATCATCGAGTCCGACCAGCGCATTGACCTGATGATCAGCGATGTCGGGCTGCCGGGCATGAACGGCCGGCAACTGGCGGAAATCGGCCGGCAGATTCGGCCGGAACTCAAGGTCCTATTTATCACCGGCTATGCCGAACACGCGGCGGTGCGCGGTGGTTTTCTGGACCCTGGGATGCAGTTGATTACCAAGCCGTTCACGTTTGATCTCTTGACGGCGAAAGTCAGGGAAATGATCCGCGCAGCCGCCAGCCAAGCGGAGGCAATCGGCAACAAGGTGCAATAAAGCCACGGTTCGAAAATGGAATCGGTCAAGGGGCTTGGGTACGAAGGATTACCACTGGGACCTGGAATTTTCACCCAGTGGACCTCAATCCTGATGATAGAGCCGCCACCCATGACGATTTCCAACAGCCTTGCCCACGCTTTTCCCCCGCATTCTTCCATTGCAAGCGACACGCTGGAGCCAGTCGAGCAGGTAGCTGTAGAGCCTGACCGCGAAAGCCCCCACCTCTCTGCCCCTGGCGATTCCCCCCGGGCCAGGGGCGACAGTGCGTTGGCGCAGAACTACGGCAAGGCATTGCAGGGCTTCAGCGGCGTTCCCGCCCACGACAACGCGATCATGGTGGATATTCCGCCGAATTCAACATTTGGCCAGTGGTGGAAGTTACTAGGCAATGCCGCTCGGTCGCCGGAGTTCCTCGACTGGCGGCTCACGGTCAGAGCCCTGCCCGACTCGATCAAAATCCTGCCGCAAAGTGGTCAAGTCACCTACCGTGTAACCCCAGATGTTTCGCTCAATGCGCCCTTACAGTTGCGTGCGAGCGAGGACAAGCGCTGGTCGGCGGTGCGAGAACCGTTAATGAATATCGGAGGGGTCATCTCCGACAGGAACAGGCCGTTTCCCCTTCCGTCGTCCGAGAGCGCCAACCGTGCGCCGGCCTGGCTGGTTGGGCAGTTCTACAAAGAGCCGACGCGAATCGCCCCTTCCGAACTCCAGCAACGCGCCGCCGAGCTGGAGCGCGATAAAACCTTTGCCCCACTTGACCCCGCTGTATTCCCTGGGCTCCAGGAAACGCGCAGCGAGGACGCACTCGAGCAGCAGCAGACGCTGCTGGGGAACATCAACAACCGGCACCAAGCGACTGTGTTGTTGAAGCATCTGGGGACAGTGCTTGCCTCAGGCAGCCTTCAGCTGTCGCAGGTCCCCGCGTATCTGCGTGAAACCACCTTCGAATTGAACCCCCACTCCTCATACGAACGGGATCGAGGTGTGCAGCAAGGAGGCGTGGCTAACCTGGCTGATTTTCTTGAATACCACGGCTTTGAAAAACCCGGCACCGCACAGGAAGTGGAGAACCTCAGGCGATTCCTCCTCACCTCCACACCGCGAAGCCCCGTCCATGGTAACTACGGCGGTGCCCTGTCCTGGCCGCAGCCGATTGACACGGACACCCAGCGCCAACTGTTGGCGTTCTTGCAGCACGGCAATGTGGGCGACCTGAACCTGGGGAGCAACCGCAATGTGTTGGAAGCGTTGATGCAAGGTGTAGCAGTCGAAGCCTACGAGCTTCGCAACCCACGGCAACTGCTCGACCGCATCATCCAGTCGCCCAAGGGCCAGGCGCTGGGGGCGGCCATCCAGGCCAAATTCAACACACTGTCGGTCAAAGGCAGCGTCAATGACTGGTTAATGGCGGCCTTGAACCTGAATTACACCGATGCATTCACCCAGGCAACCTTGCCCCAGAAGCACATTTCAGGCTTTGACCTGGCCGGCCAGCAGCTTAAAGGCAAACCTTTATCAGAGACGGCCCAGCGTGTGGCCGACCATTTGTACTACGTCACGAAAGAGGCTTCGTCACCGGAAAAAGCCAATATCCAGGCCAACCTGAAACTGGCCTCCAAGGCGCCAGAGTTGCTGGTCAAGGATATCCCGGCCACGGTCACTCACGGCTCCCCCGCCCACGTCAGCTTCAGTACCGCGGTGGCGCGCATAGAAGCCGAGACGCCGGGCCGGGCATCCACCATGAGTTACGGCGAGGTCATGTTGTACGCGGATATCGCCCCGGTGTCCCAGGCTCAGCGTCAGATCGAATATGTCGCCCAGCATGACGCGCTCAAGGAATGGGGCCTGACCAACAGCATCGTCACGAGTGTGACGTCGCCCGCAGATATGCAAACCATCGCCGACGCCTTTAACCAGCAGGTCGGCGAACTGCGAACAGCTTCCGAAGCACAGCGCACGCCCGCGCCGGCGTCTCGCAAGGAGATGGCCCTGGCCGAACTGCGCGAAGTTTTGGGCGATGACGCGCGCCTGGAACTGAAGTGCATCGTACTGGACACTTACGATAAAGATCGACCCGGGCCCTATTCGATATTGGACTTGTACATGGAGAACATGCTGCACAACCCGCCCAATGTGCCCTACCACCCGGCCCGGCACAACAACGCGTCACACCCCAATCAATGGGTGATCGAGCCTTACACACCACCGCGCAGGGGCCCCGGACGCTCTGCTGCCAACACGCCCAACTTCACCCTCGAGGAGGTCTTGAGCAAGACGCAAAACCTGAAAAATATCAGCAGGGAATTCGTCAGTGAGTTCCAACAGTTTGGTCGCGCCCTCGACAGCAGCGTCGCCACGCAGGTCAAGCACCTGATCGCCCAGTTGCCGCTGGAGGACCGGCAGAATATCGAATACGGAAGCCTTTCGATCTTCAAGGAGTTCAAGGGCGAACATCAGCTCAGCGGTATCGTCCGGGTCCCGGCTGCCGACGGCAACCCTGTGCTATTGAAAGTGATGCGCGACGGGATTGCCCATACCTATGAACTGAATGTCCAGAAGAACACGCTCACCAAACGCGGGGACCTCGGCGATTTCCAGCCCGGTTATCAGCCTGGGGCTCATATAGAAGACGGAAAACCGCGCGATAACAACACGCCGTATACCGACATGGTCCCCGTCACACTGTCCATTCCCGATGAAGGTTCCCCGCTGGTACGGCAACAGCTGCTACAAGAAAACACCGACACCGCCGGGCCGTTGAACAGTTTCGCCAGCCCCCGGAGCGCGGCCATCGGTGCCACGGTGGCCAAGGTCAGCAGCGTATGGGGCGCGCTGGAGGCCGAGGCTCGAGGGGTGACGACGGTTGAGTCCGAGGTACCCTTTTACAAAAAGTTAAATGAGTTGCTTCTTAACCTGATCCCATTACGGTCAGCCATCAAGCATTTTACGGAGGGCAACCTCGGCGAAGGGATCATCGACTTATCACTCGACCTGTTTGGCATCATGACCGTTGGAGCCTCCACCGCAGGGAAACTGGCTAAAGTTGCAACGAAAACCCTGTCTGCCGGTAGCAAGGCCTTGCATATAGGAAAGACCCTGGGGTTGAGCGCGATCAGCCTGGTTAATCCGTTGGACGGCGCGGCGGATTTACTGCGCGCTACCGGTCGCGGCGTGGCAAGCGTCGGTAAACGCGTCATCACCGACACGATTCAAGACATCCGGCACCTACGCGGTACCCACACTGGCTACGACCTGGTCGCCGCGAGCAAACAATACGACGCAGCAGCGATGGGTACCTTCAAGACGTCCGGCGAGACCTTGCAAGGTGCCGCGGTTCTTCAGGACGGTAAATGGTATGCCTTTGATACGACGACCCGACGCCTGTTTGGCAAAGCACTGGACGATTTCCAGCCGTCAATACGAGGCGGTACTCAGGAGCTTCATGCGTGGCAAAACACGCAGCGCGCGCTCTCGCCGGAGTCGATTCAAATTCGAAAAGACTGGGGAAAGCTACTGGACCGTTACCAGGGCGATGGGGTGACGCCCAGCGCTGCGTTTAAGAGTGGCTATGAGGACGGCGCGCCGGAACTGATTAAAGGCTATGCCAAGGGCATGAAATCAGAAGACGTGATGAAGCTGGCGCTACGCCCGGACAAAACAGCAAAAGAGGTGGGCACCTTGGTCCGCCAGCAGGAAAGGCTGGCTGTCCAGCACGGGCTCAACGGCACACAGCATTTCAACGCCCACGTAAATGCCGTCGGAGGAACGTTCACCCCCGTACCTCAGACCATCTACCTTAGCCAGGTCAACCACCTTTCCGATGGGCAGTGCGCCGCTCTCTCGCGTACGTTCGCATCGGCCAAGGCGCAAGGAAAAGAACGCGTATTTATTGACAACCTGTACGTTGCCGCCGCCAATCCGCGGGCTGAGGGGTCGCGAGTATTTGCTCGCACATTAGACGATGTGCAAAAAAGCATCAGTACACCGTTCATGTTTCACGCCGGTAACCCACAGCGCCAGGTAACGTATCAGGACATGATTACGGAACTGGCCAATGCGCCTGGGGGCAAGACCGTGATGATCGACTCTCCCGGCCATGCGATGGTGGCCGGGTCCGTGCCGGATGGCGACGGTAAGAAGTTCTTTTTTTACGACCCGAATGTTGGAGTGGCCGAGTTTTCAAGCGAGGCCATGATGAGGCGTGGTCTCGAAAAAATATTCAATGACAAGAAGCTGCCGGTCCAATACAAAACTTATAGCAATGACCCCAAAAAACTTGAATTCAAGATCAGCGACCATCACGAGTCGTGGATAAGCACCGCGAGTCTTCATGACAGACCGGTCAAACGGCTTTATGAAGAATCCATCCCGACGACGGTTACTCACCTGAAGCCCCCCGCCCCGACCCACCACATCGCTATGTCGGATTACAAGGACGTCACCGTCACTGACCCGACCGCAATCATCAGCACCAGTGGCATCAGTGATTGTACGGCCCTGGCGGTGCTTACCGACTTGAAAGAAGGTGTCTACCAGAAACGAACATTAATGCACTTCCAAGGCGGCGTGCCGACGACAGAACAACAGCGCGTGCTGAAACAACTGGAGGGATCGTTAGACCAGACAAGCAAAGTGATTTATGTGGGCGGCGATTATGTCCGGACCATTCCGGGATTAGGCATCGCTCTGAAACAAGGTGACGCCGGTGAACAAGTGCTGTTCAACATCGCAAACAAATACCCGGCGTCCACTACGATCGCAACGGCCAACCGTATTGACATAAAACCCGATGGATCGTTTGAGCTCTTCGAGGGAACCAACCCCGCACGGGTACTTGATTCACATGCAAAGGACGAGGTGCTTGCCTGGTAATCCTGACCGGCCAGGGGCATCAGCGGTTGTTGGACTGACACATGCAGGTGTCACGCCAACAACCGCAGGATATGTTCTTGCAGCGTATCCAGGTCGAACGGCTTGGCCAGGATCGGCGCCTTGCGTGTGATCGGGCTGTCGCAGTCACGAATTTCCTGCGGGTAGCCACTGATAAAAATCACCTTCAGCTCCGGGCGCAACTTCACCGCCGGCTCGGCGATCTGCACGCCGGTGACGCCGCCAGGCAGGCGATAGTCCGTCACCATGAGGTCCAGGTGCGGTTTACTGGCGAGGATTTCAAAAGCCTGCTCCCCATTGATCGCCTTCAATACCCGATAGCCCAGGCCTTTGAGGTATTCATCCAGGACAAACATAATCGATTCGTCGTCCTCGACGATCAGAACGACATCTTGTGCATCTTCACTCATGGGAAGCCTTTGTCCGGTCAATTGCTGCACTTACGACCATGCAGTCACGCAGAGGTTGCGTCGAAGTGACGATTGTTTTCACGCCGACGCGTCCAGGGGCAGGCACACCCGGAACAGGGCGCCCTCGCCTATCTGGCTCTCCACCTCAATGGTACCGCCATGGGCCGCGACGATCTGTTCGGAAATAAACAGCCCGAGGCCCAGACCGGCGGCCACATGGCTGGCGGACACGCGCTCGAACTGCTGGAAAATGCGCTTCTGATTGTCGGCGCTGATGCCGATCCCGTGGTCCCGCACCTCCAGCCGTGCTTCGCCGTGTTCGCTGTACACCCGCACGCCCACCGGGCTCTTGGCCCCATAGCGCAAGGCGTTGGTCAGCAGGTTGGACACCACTTGCTCGATGCGGAATTCATCCCAGCTGCCCTCCACCGGACCTTCCGCCTCCAGTTGCATGGACGACTCGGCGGCGGCCACTTGCGGCGCGAAGTTTTCCAGCAGGTTGCGCACCAGTTGCGTGAGGTCGAAGCGCGCCGGACGAATCGACAGTTTGCCGGTGCGGATGCGCGACACGTCGAGCATGTCTTCGATCAGCCGGATCAGGCTCTGGATCTGCCGCTCATCGCGGTCGACCATGGCGCGCATCTTCTCCAGGGTGAACGCGGCGGCGTTGTCCCGGGCCAGGTGCATCTTGCGCAGTTGGGTTTCGAGAATCAGCCCGTTGAGTGGCGTGCGGACTTCGTGGGCGACGATCGACATGAAGTCATCGCGCATGCGTACCGCCTGCTCCAACTCTGCCTGAGTGGCCTGCAGGCGTGTCAGCAGCAACTCCTGTTCGCGGCGGCTGCGCTCCAGCGCTTCCACCTGCTGCTTCATCGCCTTGCTCTGGCGGTACAGGTCGACGAACACATTGACCTTGCTCTTCACCGCATGGATATCCAGCGGCTTGTGCAGGAAGTCCACGGCCCCGCTTTCATAACCCTTGAAGGCATAGTTGAGTTCGCGGCCGGCGGCGCTGACGAATACGATCGGGATGTTCTTGGTCTTTTCGGTGCCGCGCATCAGCTCGGCCAACTCGAAACCGTTCATGCCAGGCATCTGCACATCGAGGATCGCCATGGCGAACTCGTGCTCCAGCAACAGGGACAAGGCCTCGTCGGCGCTCAAGGCCTTGAAGACCTGGCGGTCCTCGCGCTTGATCAGCGCTTCGAGGGCCAGCAGGTTTTCCGGCAGATCATCGACGATCAGCAGTTTGGCCTGGATAGTACTTAACATGGGGAAGATTCCAGGGAAGCCAGCAATGAGGCAATGCGGCTCAAGGTCAGAATATGGTCAGGCGTGTGCAGGGCCAGCGCCGCCCGCGGCATCACGGCAATCCGTGCTTCGTCGGGGTCCTGTACGAC
The DNA here is from genome assembly GCF_023651955.1 of Pseudomonas sp. Y39-6. Classification (NCBI taxonomy): domain Bacteria; kingdom Pseudomonadati; phylum Pseudomonadota; class Gammaproteobacteria; order Pseudomonadales; family Pseudomonadaceae; genus Pseudomonas; species Pseudomonas sp. Y39-6. Next base: position 3,570,396 of record NZ_CP069594.1, read on the forward strand.
AGTGATACCGCCCGATTGCTTGACGTGGGCCAGCCCTTGGGCGCCGTCCTGGTTCGCACCGGTCAGCAGTATGGCCAGCAGGCGCTTGCCGTAGACATCGCCGGCCGAGGCGAACAGGTAATCGATGGCGGGCCGGGAATGATGTACCCGGTCTTCCTGGCTCAAAGACAGGCTGCGGTCATGCTCCACCGACAAATGATAGCCGGGGCTGGCGAAGTACAAGGTGCCCGGTTGGATCACTTCCTTGTCCTGCCCTTCGCGTACCGGAATCTGCAAACGTCGCGCAAACACTTCCGCCAACTGGCTACGGCGCTCGTCCGGCAGGTGCAGCACGGCAATGATCGGCAGCCCGAAGGCCTGCGGCAGATCGCCAAAAATACTCAGCAACGCCTCAACGCCGCCGGCGGACGCGCCGACGACGATGGCTTCTATCCCACACATGGGGTTGGCGGCAGCGTCGTTCATGATTTCCGGTAGATCCGTTCCTGTTTGACCAAGGGCTCGAAATGCTTGTTGTAGGCGGAAAAATCCAGGGTTTCCTTGCTGCCCAGCACCAGGAAGCCACGATGACACAGCGACTCATGGAACAATCCAAACGCCCGATCCTGCAATTTTTTATTGAAGTAAATCAGTACATTACGACATGAAATTAATTGAGTTTCTGAGAAAACACTGTCGGTTGCCAAGCTGTGGTCGGCGAACGTGACATTCTCGCGCAACGTCTTGTCGAAGATCGCATGATCGTAAGCCGCCGTGTAGTAATCGGCAAAGGAACGCTGCCCACCGGCCTGCTGGTAGTTGGCGGTATAGGCACGCACATTCTCCAGGGAAAAAATCCCCTGCTTGGCCTTATCCAGCGATGCCGGGTTGATGTCGGTGGCGTAGATGATGGTGCGTTCCAACAGCCCTTCCTCGCGCAGCAGGATCGCCATGGAGTACACCTCCTCCCCGGTGCTGCAACCGGCGATCCAGATCTTGATCGACGGATAAGTCTTGAGCAGCGGCACCACTTCCTGACGGATCGCGAGGAAGTGCGACGGGTCGCGAAACATCTCGCTGACCGGAATCGTCAAAAACTGCAGCAATTGCATGAACGCTGCCGGATCGTGCAGGACGCGCTCCTGCAACGCCGAAATCGTCGCGCATTCAAACTGGCGCAAGGCGTGGGCCACACGGCGTTTGACCGACGCACCGGAGTAGTCGCGAAAGTCATAGCTGTACTTGAGGTAGATCGCCTCAATCAGCAGGCGCAGCTCAATATCACTGCTTTTTTCCAAAAAACTGCGTTCCACTTAAATACGTTCCATCTTCGGTAACCAGACGCGAATCAGCGAGAACAGGCGATCCAGGTCAATCGGCTTGGCCAGGTAATCGTTGGAGCCGGCCGCCAGGCAACGCTCCTGATCGTCCTTCATGGCCTTGGCCGTCACGGCGATGATCGGCAGCTTCTTCCAGCGCGGGTCCTGGCGGATCAGGGCGGTGGCCTCGTAACCGTCCATTTCCGGCATCATCACGTCCATCAGCACCAGGTCGATATCATCGACTTCATTGAGCCTGGCGATGGCTTCATGGCCGTTACGCCCGATCACCACCACGGCGCCTTTGTGCTCCAGGGCGCTGGTCAGGGCGAAGATGTTGCGCACATCGTCGTCCACCAACAGGATCTTGCGCCCTTCGAAGACCTTGTCGCGGCTGCGCGCGGTCTTGAGCATCTTCTGGCGTTCATGGGACAGCTGCGATTCGACTTTGTGCAAAAAGAGTGTGACTTCGTCGAGCAGGCGCTCCGGCGAACGGGCGCCCTTGATGATGATCGAGCGCGAATACTTGCGCAGCTCGGCCTCTTCGTCGCGGGTCAGGTTGCGCCCGGTGTAGACGATCACTGGCGGGAACGAGCAGATATCCTCGGTGGCCATGCGCTTGAGCAGCTCGTTGCCGAGCATGTCGGGCAACTTGAGGTCGATGATCATGCAGTCGTAGATGTTCGTGCGCAGCAGGTCGAGGGCCTCCTGGGCAAAGCCGACAGCGGTGATCTCGATGTCATCGTCGCCGATCAGGCGGGCAATGCTCTCGCGCTGCAGGTCATCGTCTTCCACCAGTAGCACGCGCTTGACCTTCTGGGTCAGCTTGGCTTCCAGGCGCGTGAATATATCCTTGAGCTCTTCGCGGGTGGTGGGTTTCACCGCGTAACCGATGGCGCCCATGTGCATGGCGGCTTCGACGCGGTCTTCCACGGAGATCACATGCACCGGGATGTGGCGGGTATTGGCGTGTTCCTTGAGGCGTTGCAGCACCGTCAGCCCGGAATGGTCCGGCAGGCGCATGTCGAGCAGGATCGCGTCGGGGATGTACTCCTCGGCCAGGCTGTAACCCTCATCCGCGCCATGGGCTACCAGGCAGTGGTAGCCCAACTCATGGGCGAGGTCGAACAGGATGCGCGCGAAGTTCGGTTCGTCTTCCACCACCAGGATGCAGCGCGTGGCGAACGGCGCTTTCTCGCGGTCGTCGGCAAAGCGCGGGATCTGTGTGGCATCGGCCACCGGCAGCGGCGAGACCGCGATGGGCTTGGGCGCCGGGGCGGCAATCACCTGGCGCGGTTGCTCGATAGGCGCAGCGTCTTCCTCGCGTTCGACGTACTGCTCCGGGATGACCAGGGTGAACGTGCTGCCCTGGCCGGGTTCGCTGGTGACGCTGATATAGCCGCCGAGCAACGCGGCCAGGTCGCGGGAAATCGACAACCCCAGGCCGGTGCCGCCATACCGGCGATTGGTGGTGCCATCGGCCTGACGGAAGGCTTCGAAGATGCTCTCCTGCTGGTCCGGGGCGATGCCTATCCCAGAATCGCGCACGGTAAAGGCGACACCCTCCCCCGGCGCGCGGGACACCGACAGGCTGACCTGGCCCTGCTCGGTGAACTTGACCGCGTTGGACAGCAGGTTCTTGAGAATCTGCTCCAGGCGCTGGCGATCGGTAAAGAGCATGGTCGGCGTACCTTCCTGCACCTGCACCTGGAACCCCAGCTTGCGATCGGCCGCCAGCGGCTCGAACATCCCGCGCAGGCCATCGACCAGGCGCGCCACGCTGGAGTTTTCCGGGCGCATTTCCAGCTTGCCGGCTTCGACCTTGGAGATATCGAGGATGTCGTTGATCAGGTTGAGCAGGTCATTGCCGGCGGAATAGATCGACTCGGCAAACTTGACTTGCTCGGCGCTGAGGTTTTCCTGAGGGTTCTCCGCCAGCAACTTGGCCAGGATCAGCGAGCTGTTCAGCGGCGTGCGCAGTTCGTGGGACATGTTGGCGAGGAATTCTGATTTGTACTTGCTCGAGCGTTGCAACTCGTCGGCGCGGTCTTCCAGCTCAAGCTGGGCCTGGTTGAGCTCGACGTTCTTGCGGTCCATGGCATCGCGCTGCTCGGCCAGGGTAAGCGTCTGCTCAGCCAATTGCTCGTTGGTCTGCTCGAGTTCCGCCTGTTGCGTTTCCAGGTGGGCCTGGGACTCCTTGAGGATGCGCGATTGCTCTTCCAACTCTTCGTTGGCGGTCTTGAGCTCTTCCTGCTGCACTTGCAGCTCTTCGTTGAGCTGCTGGGTCTCGGCCAGCACTTCCTGCAAGCGCTGGCGATAGCGGGCGGCTTCGATGGAGGTACCGATATTGCCGGCGATGAGTTCCAGCAGTTCGATGTCGCGCTCCTGCAGCGGGCGCAGGAAACCCAGTTCGATCACGCCGTTGATCCGGTCGTCATCGCTGGTCGGCACCACCAGCACGCTGCGGGTCGTGCCCTCGCCCAGGCCGGAACTCACTTTGAAGTAATCCACCGGCACGTCGTCCAGGCGAATCAGGCGACCGAGCTGGGCGGCCTGCCCTACGATGCCTTCGTCGCTGTAGATCGCCTGCTCCTGCTGCTCCTGCTCGCGGGAGAAACCATAGGTGGCCACGCGCTTGAGGCCGCCGTGCTCTTCGCGCACATACAGCGCCGCCACCACCGAGCCCATGTACTGGGCAAAGAACTGCAGGATATTGCGTCCCAACATGTTCAGGGTCAGTTGACCGAGCACCTGTTCGGCCAGTTCGGTCTGGCCATTACGCAGCCAAGCTTGTTGCTCCAGACGCAATGCGATCTTCTGTTGCGACGCGAAGTTCGCACTGTAACTATCTGAAAGTGATAGTAAATTTTTACGACCAATGTAAGCCAGAAAGCCGCTCAGCCCCAGCACGAACACCAAGTACAGGGCGACGCTGATGAGGGTGGTACGGGTGACTTCCGCGTTGCGGGTAATCCGGAACTGTTGCTCCATCGCCACCGCGTCGTCGTACTCATTGCGAATCTCATCGGTCAGGCGTTTACCCCGGCCGGCTTTCACCGCGCTGCGGTAGTCGCCGTTCTCGCGCTGCATATCAATCATCGACTGGGCGTACTTGTTCCACTCCAGTTGCAGGCTTTCCAGGCGCTTGAGGCGATCTACCTGCTGCGGGTTGTCCGCCACCAGCTCCTGCAAATTGTGTAAGTCGGCAATGATCCGCGGCTTGGCCACTTCATAGGGGTCGAGGAAATGCTCGTCGCCGGTGATCAGGAAACCGCGCATGCCGGTTTCCAGGTCAACCGTCAGCTTGGACGTTTCGTTGAGGTTATTGATGACCCGGTCGGTGTGCTCTACCCACTGGATCACCGACAACAAATAAGTGATCAGGCACACAAAAAACACCGCACTGAGCACACCCACACCGAGGGGCAGTGCGACGTTGCGGCTCAACAGTGTACGAAAGCTCTTTTCATCGACGGTCGACGCGGGAGTCATGGGCATGCCTTTGCCAAATGCGGAAAAACCGGGAGTTTGCCCCAAAGTTGCGGTTGAACGCTATTTTTCTGCCATGAACCGCTGCAACCCGAAACGGCGCAATCGGGCAACGGCACCCTGAACGCCGCCCATATCCCGTCACAGTTTCAGTTGCTCACACTCCGCCCGTGCTGAACCGGAACCTGGTTGATCAGCCTTTCCACAGACTAAAGCGTCTTGGGAATAAGGAAACTCCGCGAGAAAGGCGCTCACCTTCTGTTCAACAAAACGGTGCTCGTATGACTATTTCCTTGCAAACCCTCCCCAGCGTTTCATTGATGCCGCTCTCCACGCCACCCGCAATACCCGCCGCTACACCGCCGACGTTGACACCCGTCCCCAGCCACGACTCGCCTGCGCCAACGGTGCAGCCGCCAGCCAGCGTCACCGTAGCGCAAAGCGCCAGCCTCAAGGCGAAGCTGGGGCATTATCACAACCTTAAAACACTCGCCGACAAACTCAACGAAATCGCCCTGCGGCTTGGGCCTGACGCGTCCACCCCGGCCGTGCAGGCAGCCCTCAAGACCACGCCGATGGACGTTCACCCCGACTCGGCTTATCACAGCGAAGTCGGCGGCAGCACCAGCGTGGATAGCTTTATCAATCGCCAGGGAGGATTGCTTTCACCCTATAGCCATTTATCCCTGACCGGGCTGTCGGACGCCATGGCCGCCCGATCCCAGGCGCACCCGTTGGGTAACCTGGGCGGCGCCCTCAGCTGGCCGGTGCCCTTGAGCGCCGATGAGCAACAACGCTTGCGCACCCGCACCCAGGATTACACCGACCCTCTTGGGCAAAAACAGCCGCTCAAGCACACCACTGGCGGAGTACTGGAGTTCCTGCGGCATCGAACCCCTCTCGCGGCCGAAGCGCTGACGAGCCCGGGCGCGACGTTGAACGCCCTTGTCAGTTCACCAGAAGCGCAATCATTGGGCCACGCGCTTCAGGAACAGATGCAGGGCATTGCCACCGATAGCAGCAGCCTCGATTACCTGCTCGCGGCCGTGATACTGCAGCTGGACCCAGAGTCCATCACCGCCCCCCAACGCAACAACGTGGCCGGCTTCGACCTGGCCGACGACTCACTCAGGGGCAAGTCGGCCGCCCATATCGTCGATGCCCTGCGCCAACACCTGGTGGCTCAGGGTAAAACCAGCCCAGAACTGGCTGGCGCAGCCGCCCACCTGCTGCTGGCGGGTCGTGCGCCGGTATTTCTGGTCAAGGACATTCCCGACAGCGTGACCTTTGGCAGCCCGGCCTGGGTCAACCTCGCAATCGCCGCGACGATGGTCGACGCGCACATACCCGGCCGGATCGCCAATATGAGCTTCGCCGCGGTCATGCTGGAAGCCGAACACGCCAGCGGCGCAGACGTGAACATGACGAACACCGCTCAACGTAACGCCTTGATCGATTGGGGCACGGCCAATGGCCTGCTGGAGAAAAAAGCCGAGCATCTGTACGCGTCCGATGAACTGAACAACCTGGTGACTCGCTTCAGCGAACGCCAGTCCGTGATGCTGGCCGCCTCAGAGGCCTTCGACAAAGACATCCCGTCCCGTAAAGCGATGGCATTGGCCGAGCTGAAACAACGCTTTCCCGACAAGGAGGCGCTGTTCGAAGAACCCTTGATTCGCGTCACCCATATGCCGGGCGGGGATATCCGGCGTAGAAATCAGGTGCCGGGCGTGCACTCGCTGCTGGATGTCGCGATGATGGACGTTGGACCCGACGCGGTCTACGGCTCCCGTGACAGCCGTATCCCCGTGGGGGCGTTGAACGCCAATCCCGAGTTTGGGGTGGCCACGGCGTTCGAGTCGCAATTCAAGCAGGTGATCGAGGAAAAGAAGAACGCCGTCGGCACGTATATCAAGCACTTGATCAGCCAGTTGCCGGCAGACGACCGAAAAAACTTTGAATATGGCAACGTCACTTTTTATCAAAATCACGCCCATAAACTTGGGCTGGGTTTGTTCAGTGACAAAACCGAGCTGCCCAAAGGCGAAGAACTACTGGTAAGGATCGAGCGCGGTGGGGTGACCACGGCCTATGAGATCGACTTCAATGCCGGCGCTATCCGCAGTATTCCGCAGTGGCAGGCACAGCCTGGCTCTTCAAGGAAGGCGAATATCGTCTCCGAAACAAAGGTGTTCACCCCCAGCGCCGGTCAAACCACGCTTGACACAGAACAGACACCGCCTGGCGATTCACCCAGCGATACCTTCGCCTCGCCCCGCGTCCAACTGATCGCCGATGCCTTCGTTGAACATATCAACCTCGATGATCCGGCAATCAAGCAACAGGCGCGTGGCCTCACCACCGACGACAATATTCGGAACCGGTCCGACATGATTGAAAACTTCCTGTTGGACCTGGTCCCTTTGCGCTCCGCGATCAACCACTTCCGCAACGGCAACATTGCTGAAGGCTTGATCGATCTGAGCCTGGACGCGTTCGGCATCGTGACGGCGGGTGTGGGTGCGGCCGGAAAAGTGGTCAAGATCGCAGGGACCACCGTTTCGGCGGCGACCAAGGTGGCACGGTCGGCCAAAGTCATCGGCATGGCCACGTTCGGCGCATTCAACCCGCTGAGCGGCGCAGGCGACCTGGCGGTTGGCGGGGCTCGCCTGGCCGGTGGCGGGCTCAAGTTCCTCGGCGCCAAAGGCGCGCAAGGTGTGAACGCATTGCGTGGCGCGTCGGGCCGTTACGACCTGCTCAAAGCCGCCAGCAACGCGCATGGCGTCGTCGCCACAGGCACCGTGAAGATCGGCGAACACAGTATCGACGGTGCCGCGGTGCTGAAAAATGGCCAATGGTATGCCTTCGACGCGGAAAAAATGCGCGCCTACGGAGGGCCACTCCAGGGCTTCGCACCCACCACGGTGTCGGCGAAGGGGCAGATCAACCAGAGCTTCACCGACTGGCTCTACAAGAAGCTGGCGGGCGAAATACAGTCGCCGGAGGGCCCGCCGACCGTACTCGGTCAATATGCACCCAAAGAGTTCGAAAACGAGTTGAAACGCGCGCAACGCCCCGAGAAGGTTTCCGACTTCAACGCCGGCTATGCGAACGGTGACCCGCACAAGGTGCCGGGCTTCTCGTCAGACTCGACGATTCTCGAGCTTCAGATGCTGATCTCCCGTGGGTGGCTGGGCGCCGAAGACGTCGGCACGCTGGTCAAACAGATCGAGCGCAAGAAAGTCAGACTGATCCAGGAAGGCTTTACCCTGTTCCAGCGGGATATCCACGCCGTCGGCGGTACCTTGACCCCGATGCCCCAGGAGTTTTACCTCAGCCAAGTCAATCTGGCTTCACCAGGCGAATGTGCGGGTATCGCCAATACCCTGGCGCTGGCCATGCAATCGGGCCAAGAAACGACCTACCTGGGCAATATGTTCAAGGCGGCCGCCGATCCACAGGACCCTGTGGCGACGCAGTTCATCCGCACCCTCAGGTCGTTTCATGAAGCAGTCAAACACGTGGATACCTTTCATATGGGCAAGCAGCCCAGGCAGATTCCCTATCATCAGATCGCCACCGAGCTGACCGATGCGAGCCCGCCAAGGAGCCTGAGGATTGCAACGAAGGATCACGCCCTGCTGGCCGGCGTCATGGTGCGTGACGACAAACCCGTCTGGTTCTACTTCGATCCGAATTTCGGGATGGCCCAATTTGACTCGGCCGAGGCCATGAAAAATGGCCTGGAACGTACCCTGAATCGCGGCACCAGCCCGTTTCAGCATCGGGCTTACGGTACGAATCCGGGCACGCCTGAGTATCAAGTGAGTTATTTTGAGTCCGGTGACATGCAGTTCTACCGCGATTCCGCACAGGTCCACCGTATCGCGTCGGTCCCGTTGTAGTTTTTCCGCCCCTGACGCGACATTCTCCGGCGCGAAGCTCACAATGCCAGCAATTTTTCGGAACTTGCTGGCATTGTCGCTACTCACTACTGGGTTGCCTTTAGACCTGTCGCGCCCAGCACCTTCACTTTTTCAGGAATGTTCACTATGTCGGCACCCACCTCAACCATTCTCGTAGTCGAAGACGACTCCATTGTGCGTATGCTGATCGTCGATGTACTCGAAGAGCTGGGGTTCCGTGTGCTGGAGGCTGAAGACGCCAAATCGGCGCTTGAATTCGTAGAGGACACAAATAAAGTCATTGATCTGATGATGACCGATGTCGGCCTGCCGGATATGAATGGCCGGGACTTGGCCACCCAGGCGCGTAAACTGCGCCCGCAACTGCCGGTCCTGTTTGCCAGTGGTTATCCCGAGAGCATCGAGGTTCAGCCGGGCATGCAATCGATCGCCAAGCCGTTCTCCATCGATCAATTGCGCAATAAGGTTAAGCAAATGCTTGACGCAGCCTGACGTTGCGTTTTTGTCCAGTGCCGCCCACAGGGGCGGCATTTTTACGTCAAGCTGTATGTCATACCGGGATTAACGTGACGTTCGGCCAATAAAGTTGGAAACTCGCCGCTTTGCCACACCATTCAATAGTACTCCTCACAAGCCCTCTGGAAGGACGCAACAACATGATTGGAAAACCGACGCGCCTGCTGTTGGCGAGCCTCTCGATACTCATGAGCTCTGGCGCCTGGGCCGACTTCACGGCCACCCCCTCTGAGGCTCGGGCAATCGCCAAGGAAGCCTATTTGTATGGTTACCCGGTCGTGGAAATGTACAAAACGCTCTACACCCAGGCGGTCGACAAGGGCGGCGTCAACTTCAAGGCGCCGTTCAACCATATTGGCAACACCGCCCAGGTCTTCACCCCCAAAGACACCACACTGGCCACGCCAAACCCCGACACGCCCTACTCCTTCGTCTGGATGGACCTGCGTAGCGAGCCGCTGGTGCTGACGCTGCCCAAGATCGAAGACAACCGCTATTACTCGGTGCAACTGGTCGACCTCTATACGCATAACTTCGCGTACCTGGGCACGCGCAGCACCGGCAACAATGGCGGCCACTACATGATCGCCGGGCCCGACTGGAAAGGTCAGCAGCCGGTCGATGTGGATCGTGTGGTGTATAGCGAAAGTAACCTCGCTTATGCGCTGTACCGCACACAGTTGTTTGATGAAAAGGACCTGAACAAGGTCAAGCAGATCCAGAATGGCTACAAAGTGCAGTCGCTCAGCAGCTATGTGAAACAAGCCGCCCCGGCCAAAGCGCCGAAGATCGATTGGCCCAAACCGCTGGCCAACATGACCGAAGGCCCGCAACTGTTTCGCTACTTGAACTTCATGCTCGCCTTCGCTGCCCCCCAGGACAGCGAGAAAGACCAGCTCGCACGCTTTGCCACCATCGGCATCGCACCGGGTGCGCCGTTCAAGGTCAACCAGTTGAGCGCCGAACAGCGTAAAGCGCTGGAAGACGGGATCGCCGACGCCAAGGCTGAGTTCGCGGCGTTCAAAAAAGACAAACTCGACACCCAGCAGGTCGCCATAGGCGACCTGTTCGGCAACCGCGATCACCTGAAAAACAACGACCTGTACCGCTATGCCGGTGCCGAGGTGGGGCTTTTCGGCAACTCTGCCGATGAAGCCACCTACTTCAATTACGTCGTCGACAGTGAAGGCAAGCCCGCCAACGGCGCGCGCCATAGCTACACCGTCCACTTCGCCAAGGACCAACTGCCGCCGGCCGACGCCTTCTGGTCACTGACCCTGTACAACGCCAAGACCAAGTTGCTGGTGCCCAACCACAAAAAGCGCTATGTGATCAATTCGCGGATGTTGCCCAACCTCAAACTGGACGCCGATGGCGGCCTGACCCTGGCGCTGCAACACCACGAACCGCCAAAAGCCGAACAGAGCAACTGGTTACCTGCACCGCCCGGCCCGTTCTACGCGGTGTTGCGCCTGTACCTGCCCAAACCCGAGGCGAACAACGGCCAGTGGAAGCTGCCGCCGCTGACGCCACTGAAGTGATACGGTCGGCGACTTACCGCTTTTTCAGTTTCAGATACGACTGATGCAAATCCGACGCCCAACCGTCGATCACGCTTTTCACGTCATTGGGCGTCATCACCTGCGAGTCGTTTTCCAGCGGCTTGCCGGTGCCCTTGCGTACTACCTCGGCAACCACCTTGCCGTTGGCGCCGTCGAGAAACTGCGCCTCGGTGCCCAGCACCGTGTCCTGGTCGCGGATGCCGGTGCCGGTACTCACCGCAGCGGCCACCAGGGCGACCGGCACGAACTCATAAGGTTTCAGGCCCTGGGTTTTGCTGCTGACTGCCGTAATCGCCGCACGCACCACTAACACTCCGGCGCCGGGCCCTTGGGCAAGGGGCAATGACTTGCCGACTTCGCGCTTGAGGGCCTGGTTGAAGTAGTCATTGATGCCACGCAACGTGCTCTCAGGAATTTTCGCGGTGGCTTGGGGCCTGGGGTAAAACTGCGTCGGTTCGATATACACCGCGTTGTAGCGGCTCATATCCAGTTTCGGATCGACCCAACGCAGCACCTCGACGCCCGAAGGCGACTTGGCCGGCTTGAGACGGCTGTAATCGGACAGGAATCCTGAATACTCATCCGGTTGCGTGACTTGGCTGGCACAGCCCACCATCCCGATCGTGGCGATGCAGAGCGTGCTGATCATTAGCCTTAGTTTCATCATCGAACTCCTTGGCAGTCATCATCAGAACGTTGAGCTGTAGGTATAGCCAATCCTTGGAAAAAGCGCTGAAAAGCTCAGCCGCGCTCGCGCGGGATCAGGCTCTGCAACTGTGCGGCCAGGAAGTTCGCGTTGAAGGCGAAGGTGTCCGGGTCTTTCAAACCGTTGGTTTTCTTCCACAACCAGTCGTTTTTGTCCGCCGGCAGCACCAGTGAAACACTGCCGTGCCGTGCCGCCGTCAGGCCCATGACCGACACCGAAATCAAGCCGCCGACGCCCATCACGTCCGGCACGAACTCCACATTCTTGCCGGTGATCTGCACGGTGAGTTTTTCGCTCTTGAACGGCGATGTCTCCACCGGAACGCTCGGGCCGCTGGCGACATACGCTTCACGGTGGACTTCAAGCAAACCAGCGGTATTGACCGGTTCCAGCCATTGTTCGATCTGCTGGAACAGCTCGCCGAGCTTTAGCGCCCAGCGCGCCGATTGCACCTCGAACTGCTGTTTTTTGTGCGCTTCGCTATCGGCGTAATGACGAAGCATCTCGCCCAGTTGCTGTACATCATCCATTGCGGTTTTCCTCGGGTGAGCCGTAGTGCGAACCGCGATCATGGCAGATGCGGCAACTCACCGTATGATTAACGCCTGCGAAACAGCGGGCGCGGCTCGATCACGCTACGCCCGTACTGCACGCTCATCCCCGCCAGCCCTTTCAGGGCGTCTTCAGCCGACTTGTCCGCGCGCACCGCAAACGCATCGAACCCGCACTGGCGCATATGGCTGAGCTGATCGCGTAGCACATCGCCAATCGCCCGCAACTCGCCTCGCCAGCCCATACGCGTGCGCAACAGATAGGCCTGGCTATAGGCGCGGCCGTCACGAAAGCTGGGGAAATCCAGGGCAATCAGCGGCAGCGTGGCGAGCCAGGGCTGCAGCAGTTCGACCTCATCATCCGGGCCCAGCCACACGCCATGCCCCGGCGCATAGGACGCCAGCGGCAGGATCAGCGCAGCGCCCTCCGGCACCTCGTCACGCACCAACACCCACGGATCATCCGCCACCAGGCGCGCCTGCCCCTGCTCAAGCTTCAACAGATTGTTCATGCCGGCTGCTCCGCGTACACCTGCTCCTTGAACGGCTCCAGGCCAATGCGCTGCACGGTATCGACAAAGCGCTCTTCGCTTTCGCGGTAGCGCACGAAGGTATTGATCACGCGCTCGATCACATCCGGAATCTCGGCGGCGCTGAACGACGGGCCGATCACTTTGCCCAGTGAACTGTGTTTGCCCTGGGCCCCGCCGAGGGTGATCTGATACCACTCACTGCCATTCTTATCGACGCCCAGGATGCCGATATTGCCGATGTGGTGATGGCCGCAGGCATTGATGCAGCCGGAGATGTTCAGGCTGATGTCACCCAGGTCGTGCAGGTAGTCGAGGTTATCGAAGCGCTGCTGGATCGCCTGAGCGATGGGGATCGACTTGGCATTGGCCAGGGCGCAGAAGTCACCGCCGGGGCAGGCGATGATGTCGGTCAACAGGCCGATATTCGCCGCACCCAGGCCGTGTTCGCAGGCCAGGCGCCACACGGCATGCAGATGCTCCTTGGGCACATCCGGCAACACGATGTTCTGTTCATGGGCGATACGGATTTCGCCAAAACCGAACCGCTCCGCCCACTCCGCCACGGCCTCCATTTGCGGGGCGCTGACGTCGCCAGGCGGCGCGCTGATGCCGGGTTTGGTGGACAACACCACGCTGGCGTAGCCCGCGACTTTATGCGGCATGACGTTGCGGCTGACCCAGCGCGCAAAGCCCGGGTTGTCGGCCAGTTCGGTGCCGTAGGCCAGGCTGGTATCGCTGAGCGACGCATACGCCGGCGGCACGAAGGCCGACGCCACCCGCGCGTATTCGGCATCGGTCAACTGCGCCGGGCCATCGCGCAGGTACTGCCATTCTTCCTCCACCTCCTGGGAAAACGCGTCGATCCCCAGCGCCTTGACCAGGATCTTGATGCGCGCCTTGTACTTGTTGTCCCGCCGGCCATGCCGGTTGTACACGCGCAACACCGCCTCGACGTAGGACAGCAGGTGCCGCCACGGCAAGCCCTCGCGAATCTGCAAACCGAGGATCGGCGTGCGGCCCAGGCCGCCGCCCACCATCACGCGCAGCAGCATCTCGCCTTGGTCATCACGGTAAAGGTACAGGCCGATGTCATGCATCATGATCGCCGCGCGGTCTTCGCGGGCCGAGCAGATGGCGATCTTGAACTTGCGCGGCAGGAACAGGAATTCCGGGTTGATGGTCGACCACTGGCGCAGAATCTCCGCCAACGGGCGCGGGTCCAGCAGCTCGTCGGCCGCGACCCCGGCAAAGGCTTCGGTGGTGATATTGCGCACGCAGTTACCGGAGGTCTGGATCGCATGCATGTCCACCTGGGCCAGGCGTTCGAGGATGTCGGGCACCTGGTGCAGCTCGATCCAGTTGAACTGCAGGTTCTGCCGGGTGGTGAAGTGGCCGTAGCCACGGTCGTAGTCGCGGGCGATGCTGGCCAGGGTACGCATCTGTTCGGCGCTCAAGGTGCCGTAGGGAATCGCCACCCGCAGCATGTAGGCATGCTTTTGCAGGTACAGGCCGTTCTGCAGGCGCAAGGGCAGAAACTCTTCTTCGCTCAATTCGCCGGCGATAAAACGCTCGACCTGATCACGAAATTGCGCCACGCGCTCGAACACCAGCGCCCGGTCGTATGCATCGTACTGGTACATATCACCGCCTCATCAGGGTTGGCCGCGTCCCAGGGCGCGGCTTCTAGGGGGGCGACTATGCGCCTGCGGCGCAGGGCATTAAAGATTCAGGTGCAGGCTTAAAAAGCGGATCAGATGGGCTATAAGCCGTGCTTTCACGCCGAATAAACTGATCCGTAGTAATCAGCTTTTTCTGAGTCTGTTTTGTTTTACCCACACTTCCTACAGTGCCCGCCACTTGGAACCGTGGGAGGACTGAGCATGAGCACAGCAACAATCGGACAGGCCTATAACTACAAGGTCGTCCGCCAATTCGTGATTGCCACCATCGTCTGGGGCGTGGTGGGCATGGCCATGGGCGTGTGGATCGCTTCGCAGCTGGTCTGGCCGGAAATGAACCTCGATTTGCCCTGGACGACTTTTGGCCGACTGCGACCGTTGCACACCAGCCTGGTGATCTTCGGGTTCGCCGGCAGCGCGCAGTTCGCCGCCAGTTATTACGCGGTACAGCGCACCTGCCAGGTGCGGCTGTTTTCCGACAAGCTCGCCGCATTTACCTTCTGGGGTTGGCAATCGGTCATCGTGATCATGTTGATCAGCCTGCCGTTGGGCTACACCACCACCAAGGAATACGCCGAGATCGAATTCTCCGGCGCGGTATGGATGACGGTGGTGTGGGTGGCCTACGCCATCGTGTTTTTCACCACCGTGGTACGCCGCCAGACCCGGCACATCTACGTGGGCAACTGGTTTTTCGGCGCGTTCATCCTGGTGATCGCCATGCTGCATGTGGTCAACCACCTGGCGATTCCGGTGGACTGGTTCAAGTCCTACCCGGTGTATTCCGGCGCCACCGATGCGATGGTGCAATGGTGGTACGGGCATAACGCCGTGGGTTTTTTCCTGACCACCGGCTTCCTGGGGATGATGTACTACTTCGTGCCGAAACAAGTCGGACGGCCGGTGTATTCCTATCGCCTGTCCATCGTGCATTTCTGGGCACTGATCACCTTGTACATCTGGGCCGGTCCGCACCACTTGCATTACACGGCGCTGCCGGACTGGGCGCAGTCGCTGGGCATGGCGATGTCGCTGATCCTGCTCGCGCCGAGCTGGGGTGGCATGATCAACGGCATGATGACCTTGTCGGGCGCCTGGCATAAGTTGCGCAGCGACCCGATCCTGCGCTTTTTGGTGTTGTCGCTGGCGTTCTACGGCATGTCGACGTTCGAAGGGCCGATGATGGCGATCAAGACCGTCAACGCCCTCTCCCACTACACTGACTGGACCATCGGCCACGTCCATGCCGGCGCGTTGGGCTGGGTGGCGATGATCACCTTCGGCTCGCTGTACCACATGATCCCGAAAGTCTTCGGCCGCCAGCAGATGCACAGCGTGACGCTGATCAACCTGCACTTCTGGCTGGCGACCATCGGTACCGTGCTGTACATCGCCTCGATGTGGGTCAACGGCATTACCCAGGGCCTGATGTGGCGTGCGATCAACGATGACGGCACCCTCACCTACTCGTTTGTCGAGGCCTTGCAGGCCAGCCATCCGGGGTTTGTGGTGCGCTTTGCCGGTGGCGTGTTGTTTCTCAGCGGCATGCTGCTGATGGCCTACAACACCTGGCGCACGGTGCGGGTCGCCGACTTGCGGGTTGCGCAGCTTGACGCGAGGATCGTCTGATGTGGAGCTTTCTGATGGTGGTGTGCCTGTATGGCGCGGTGGAGTACTGTTTGCGCGGTCAATCCGAGGAGACGCTGGATGAGGCCAGTTTGATTCCGTTCGCCGACGACCCGGAGGTGGCGCGCCGGGTGGAGCTGGCCACCGGCAAACAGATCCACGCGGTGGCAGCGGAGCAAGCCAGGCCGGGCTGGGGCAATCTGGATATGTGAAACTGCTCCGCTGATTTGGCGCGCAACTGCGTATGACTATTCGGCGGCCGATGGGTAAGGTGATGCGATATTTCTTGTCAGGAGCATCGCATGCACACCATCGGCCTGATCGGCGGCATGAGCTGGGAGTCCAGCGCCGAGTACTACCGCATCATCAACCAGCGCGTGCGCGACCAGCTCGGTCCGCTGCGTTCGGCGCAACTGCTGATGTACAGCGTGGACTTCGGTCCGGTGGAACAGGCCCAGCATGCCGGACGCTGGGACGACGCCGCGCTGATCCTCGAGGATGCCGCGCGCCGCCTGCAAGCCGGGGGTGCCGAGTGCGTGGTGCTGTGTACCAACACCATGCATTTGGTGGCGCCGCGGATCGAAGCGGCGGTGTCGATTCCCTTTCTGCATATTGCCGATGCCGCAGGTGCCGCGGCCGTCGCCGCCGGCACCCTGACCGTGGGTTTACTCGGCACCGCGTTCACCATGGAACAGGACTTTCTCACCTCGCGCCTGGCCGCCCACGGCCTGAACGTGCTGGTGCCCGATGCGAACGAGCGCCAGGCCGTCCACCGGATCATCTATGAGGAATTGTGCGTCGGCGTGATCAGCGAGGCGTCACGCCAGGTCTATCAGCGCGTGATCGCATCCCTGGCCGCACGCGGCGCCCAGGCAATCATCCTGGGCTGCACGGAAATCGGCCTGCTGATCAAACCCGAACACAGCAACCTGCCGCTGCTCGACACCACGGTGCTGCATGCGCAGGCAGCGGTGGCGTTCGCGTTACGGGACTAAGCCGAGGTTCTTGACCCCGCCGCGCGGCGCCACAGCCGCGCAACATCCGCCGCTCTCTCACGCAACAAGCGCGGTGCCTCGCTGCAGGCCTGCTCCAGGCTCATCGGCCCGGACGGCAAGGCGAAGGCTGCATCCACGCCGTGGGCGTACATCTGCTCGTAGCCTTCACCCAGCGTGCCGGCGATCACGATCACCGGGACCTGGTGCCGCTGGGCGATGCGCGCCACGCCGAAGGGTGTTTTACCGCGCAACGTCTGGGCGTCGAAACGACCTTCACCGGTGATCACCAGGTCGGCGCCGCGTATCGCTTCGTCGAGGCCGACCAGTTCGGCGACCACCTCCACCCCCGCACGAAACTGCGCTCCGAGGAAGGCCTTGGCGGCGAACCCCAGGCCGCCGGCGGCGCCACTGCCGGGTTCGTCGCGCACGTCATTGGGCAAGACCTTGGCGCAATGGTCGGCAAAATGGCCGAGGGCCGCGTCGAGTTGTTCGACCTGCTGCGGATCGGCGCCTTTTTGCGGGCCGAAAATCGCCGAGGCGCCGTGGGGGCCGCACAACGGGTTATTCACGTCGGCGGCGATTTCAAAGCGCACCTGGGCCAGGCGCGGGTCGAGTTGTTCCAGGCTGATCCGCGCCAGGCGGGCCAAAGCCAGGCCGCCCGGTGCCAGAGGGTGACCCTCGGCATCGAACAACTGCACGCCGAGTGCCTGCATCGCGCCTGCGCCGCCATCGTTGGTGGCACTGCCGCCAATCGCCAGGATGATGCGCCGGGCACCGGCGTCCAGGGCCGCGCGGATCAGTTCGCCGGTGCCGAAGGTGGTCGTGGAGCACGCGTCGCGCTGCCCCGGTGCCACCAATTGCAGGCCGCTGGCTTCGGCCATTTCGATGAGTGCGGTGTGGCTGTCGGCCAGCCAGCCCCAATGCGCGTCAACCGTAGCGCCCAAGGGGCCTTTCACCGACTGGTGCCGCAGTTCGCCCTGGCAGGCGGCGAGTACCGACTCCACCGTGCCTTCACCACCGTCCGCCATCGGGCACTGGACCACGTGTGCATCCGGCCAGACCTGCGCCAAGCCTTCGGCAATGGCCTGGGCGACGCCTTCGGCACTCAGGCTGTCCTTGAACGAATCGGGGGCGATGATGATTTTCATGGGCGTTCTCCGGTTTTTATGCCGCCCATGCTGCCAGTTGGCAGCGGCAATGACGCTGGTCCGATGCACAAGTGCGAACCCGGCTTGTTGGTCATTCCGACAAAACCTGGGGCAGCAGCTGGACGCCAAGGTACAGCGCGAGCATGCCATCCAGCGTCAACGGGTCGACCCCGCTGAGTTCGGCAATGCGCTCCATGCGGTAGCGCAGGCTGTTGCGGTGAATGCCCAGCGCATCGGCGCATGCCTGGCTTTGCCCGTCGTGTTCGCACCAACTGCGCAAGGTCGCCTGCAGTTGGCCGTTGTTGTCCTTGGCCAGCACTTTTCGCAGCGGGTTGAGCAATTCGTCCAGGGCATCATCGTTGCGATGCCGCCAGAGCATCACCGGCAGGCGATAGCGGTTGAGGGTCAGCAGCCGTGAATGCGGCAGGACATCGCGGCCGTAGGCCAGCAGGTCGCCCACGCGTCGATAACAACGACGCAACCCCGCCAAGCCATCGGCTTGCCCACCGACCGCCACCCGCAGAATCGTCCAGCCCAGGCCTTCGAGCTTTTCCAGCAGGCGCGGATTGTCCACCGGCACCGCCGCCGGCCGGCACCATAGCAGCGAATACTGCGCGGAGCTGACGCACCAGCTGTCCGGATAGCGCGACGTCAACCAGGCGCTCAGCGCTTCCGCCGTCTGCCCCGCCCCCAACTCGAACAGATACGGCGTGCGCGCCATCTGCGGCTTGAGCCCCAGTTGCTGCGCCTCATCCACCAGGCGTGGCGAGTCGCCGGTGTCGGCCAGCAGCAACGCCAACAGATCGTCGCAGCGCTGGCGTCGCCATTGTTGCTCGGCTTGCTGATGCCGGTGGCTGACCAGCATTTCTGCGGTCATGCGTACCAGTTCGGCATACGTGCGCAGCCCCTCCGGCTCGCCGGTAATGCCGAGCACGCCGATCAGGCGCTGGTCGTGCATCAACGGCAGGTTGATGCCCGGTTGCACGCCCTTGAGGTGCTTGGCGGTCTGCCCGTCGATCTCCACCACGCGGCCGTTGGCCAACACCAGTTGCGCGCCTTCATGCCGCGTGTTGATGCGCTCCGGCTCGCCGCTGCCGAGGATCAGGCCCTGGCTGTCCATGACGTTGACGTTATGCGGCAGGATCGCCATGGTGCGATCGACGATATCCTGCGCCAGGTCATGATCCAGCTCGAACATGGGGCTAATTTCCTTGAAAGCGGCGGTTGTTCATCGGCACAGCGCAAAGGATGCTTCACTGTGCGCGAGCACAAAGACAGCACCCCGCCAGGTGGCCGAGACTCATGGGGCGATCAACGTTACCCTCGCATCGCAAAAAATCATAATAAAGAGAGACTCCCATGTCACAGAGCGCCGTTGCACCACTGGCCACCGATGACGATAAAAACGCCATCTACAAGCGCATTACCCTGCGCCTGATCCCCTTCATTTTTATCTGCTACCTGTTCAACTACCTTGACCGGGTGAACGTTGGCTTTGCCAAGTTGCAGATGCTCGATGCGTTGAAGTTCAGCGAAACCGTGTACGGCCTGGGTGCCGGGATCTTCTTTATCGGCTACGTGCTGTGTGGCGTGCCGAGCAACCTGGCGCTGACCAAGTTCGGTCCGCGGCGCTGGATTGCCTTGATGATGATCGTCTGGGGCGCGCTGTCTACCTGCCTGCTGTTCGTCACCACGCCGACGCATTTCTATACGTTGCGCCTGTTGACCGGTGCCGCCGAAGCCGGCTTCTTCCCCGGTGTGGTGCTGTATCTCTCGCAGTGGTTCCCGACGTTCCGCCGTGGGCGGATCATGGCATTGTTCATGTCGGCGATTCCGGTGTCCGGCCTGTTGGGCAGCCCGTTTTCCGGCTGGATACTCAACCACTTCGGCGCCGGCCAAGGCGGGCTCGCCGGCTGGCAGTGGATGTTCCTGTTGCAAGGTATCCCGACCGTAATCCTGGGCGCCCTCGCCTATTTCCTGCTCAGCGACAGTTTTGCCAACGCCAAATGGCTCCAACCGCATGAGCGCGCAATGCTGGAAGCCGACCACGCGACTGACCTGGCGAACAAGCCGAAAACCACCACCGACTCCCTCGCCGAAGTGTTCAAGAACCCGGCGATCTGGGCGTTCGGCTTGATCTATTTCTGCATTCAGAGCGGCGTCTACGCGATCAACTTCTGGTTGCCGTCGATCATCAAGAACCTGGGTTTCAGCGATAACCTGGTGATCGGCTGGCTCAGCGCGATCCCCTACCTGCTGGCCGCGGTGTTCATGTTGCTGGTGGGCCGCTCCGCCGACTTGCGCAAGGAGCGGCGCTGGCATTTGGTGGTGCCGATGTTGATGGGCGCGCTGGGCCTGGTGATCGCGGTGAATTTCGCCACCACCCCGGCCATCGCCATTCTCGGCCTGACCATCGCCACCATGGGCGCCCTCACCGGCCTGCCGATGTTCTGGCCGGTGCCCACCGCCATGCTCAGTGCGGGCGCGGCGGCAGGTGGCCTGGCGTTGATCAACTCGATGGGCCAGATGGCCGGCTTCCTCAGCCCGTACATCGTCGGTTTTGTGAAGGATGCCACCGGGTCCACGGATATCGCGCTCTACCTGCTGGCGGCGGTGATCGTCGGCGGCAGTGTGTTGGCACTGCGTATGACCCGCACCCTCAAAGTCTGACAGTTGGAGCAGACTTGCTCCTACTCTGGGTTGGGGATTTACAACTGGCCGCCGCCGTCGATATCGATCACGGCGCCGGTCATAAAGCCATTTTCCATGGCCAGCACAAACCCCGCCGCCACTTCGTCGGCCTCCCCGACGCGACCTACTGGCAATGCGTCCTCCACCTTGGCAAACATCGCCAGGCGCTGCGTGTCGTCCAACCCGGCATACGCCGGCGTGTCGATCACGCCAGGGCTGATCACATTCACCCGACGCGGTGCCAGCTCCTTGGCCAATTGCTTGCCCAGCGCTTCGGTGGCGGCATTGATACCGGTCTTGATGAACTGACCGGGCGCCAATTTGCGCCCCAGTTGACCGGAGGTCAGGCTGATGCTGCCGTGCTCGTCGAGGAACGGCAGCGCCCGTTGAATCGCACGCAACGAACCCCAGAGTTTAACGTTGAAATTATCCTGGGCTTCGTCCAGGTCGGTGTCGATCAGGTTCTTGGCGCGCACCGACGGGCCGGCGGTATAGACCAGATGATCAAAGTGCCCCACGGCTTCGAACAGGCGTTGCAGGGAGGCGCTGTCGGTGACGTCCACCGGTTCGCTGCGCACGCCGTTATCGACGCCGGAGGACACACGCCGTCCGGCCAGCACCACCTGCGCGCCACGCGCGGCTGCCGCCTTGGCCACTGCCGCGCCAATGCCGCTGCTGCCGCCGATAACGATGACAGTTTTACCGCTGAGGGAATGGGTCATGGGGAAAGATCCTGGGTCAAAAAATGAGCGTTCATCTTCCCAGCTTGGCAATCAGCGAAAAATCCCGGTAAAACGACAAGATATTTAAAGGTTTTTTACAAATGAGCTCGATTCTCGACCTGGAAGTCTTCGTGCGCAGCGCCGACACCGGCAGCCTGTCGGCGGCCGCGCGCAGCCTCAGCCTCACGCCGGCCGCCGCGAGTATTGCGCTCAAGCGCCTGGAAACCCGCCTGGGCATACGGCTGCTGGCGCGCTCCACCCGCAGCATGCGCCTGACCGAGGAAGGCCGGCGATATCTGGACAGCGTGCGCGTGGCCCTGGAAGCCCTGTCCGAAGGTGAACAGGCGATCAAGCAACAAGGCCAAAGCCTCAGCGGTTGGCTGCAATTGGCCGCGCCTTCGGATTTCGGGCGCAACGTGCTGCTGGGCTGGCTGGATGAGTTCAAGCTGGAGCACCCGAACATCCGCGTTCAACTGTTGCTGAACGACAGTAACGCCGACCTGTTCCGCGAAACTGTCGACATCGCCCTGCGCTTCGGTGTACCCCGTGACTCCAGCCTGGTGGCGTTGCCAGTGGTGCCGGACCACCGCCGCATCGCCTGCGCCAGCCCCGCCTACCTCGCGCGCCATGGCGCACCGAGCACGCCGGCAGAACTGGCGCAACACAATACGCTGCGCTACATGCGCCAGGGGCGGGCCAACAACACCTGGTACTTCCGCCAAGGCGCCGAGCTGCAGGAAGTCGAGGTGACGGGCGACTATTTGAGCGATGACGGCGAAATCGTGCGGCGCTGGGCATTGGCCGGGCATGGCATCGCCTATAAAGCCAACCTGGATATCGCCAGCGACATCCAGGCCGGGCGCCTGGTGCCACTGTTGACCGACTGGCAGGGCGAACCCACGCCCTTCAATCTGATGTGCCCCCATCGCCTGCAAGTGTCGGAACGGGTGAAAGTGTTGCATCGCTTCCTCCAGACACGTTGCCGGACGCTGCTGAGCGTATGAAGAAACACGCCCAGGGCTTGTCCCAGAGCCTGCGAGTCTGGTATTGCATGGCACACGTTTTCCTGATTTGAGGAGCTTTGCATGATTTATCGCACGTTGGGCCAATCCGGGTTGAAGGTCAGCGCCTTGACCCTGGGCACCATGATGTTTGGCGAACAGACCAACACCGAAGACTCGTTGCGCATCATCGACAAGGCCTGGGACCAGGGCATCAACTTCATCGACACCGCCGACGTTTATACAGGCGGACGTTCGGAAGAGCTGGTCGGTGAAGCCATCGCCCGCCAGCGTCAGGATTGGGTGGTGGCGTCCAAGGTCGGCTTTGGCCCACCGGACGGTTTGCCCAACCGCAGCGGTTTGAGCCGCAAGCGTATTTTCAATGCACTGGAAGCCAGCCTGACCCGCCTCGACACCGACTACCTGGATATCTACTACCTGCACCGCGAAGACCACAACACCCCGCTGGAGGTCAGCGTATCGGCGATCGGCGACCTGATTCGCCAGGGCAAGATCCGTTACTGGGGCCTGTCCAACTACCGCGGCTGGCGCATTGCCGAAGTGATTCGCGTGGCCGAGCGCCTGGGCGTGGACAAGCCGGTGATCAGCCAGCCGCTGTACAACATCGTCAATCGCCAGGCCGAGATCGAACAGATCACCGCCGCAGCCGCCTATGGCTTGGGCGTGGTGCCTTACAGCCCACTGGCCCGTGGCGTACTCAGCGGAAAATACGCACCCGATGCGACGCCCGAGGCCGGCAGCCGCGCCGCGCGGCAGGACAAGCGCATTCTGGAAACCGAATGGCGGGTCGAGTCGCTGCGCATTGCCCAGCAAATCCAGCAATACGCCAAAGAACGTGGCGTGGGGATTGTCGAATTCGCAATCGCCTGGGTACTGAACAACGCGGCCGTCAGCTCTGCGATTGTCGGCCCGCGCACCGAAGCGCAGTGGGATGCGTACACCGGCGCACTGGATGTGAAACTCACGGCTGAGGACGAGGCCTTTATCGACTCGCTGGTGACGCCGGGGCACTCGTCCACCCCGGGCTTCAATGATGTCGGTCACTTTGTGTCGGGCCGCATGGCACGCACGTAACCCCCCGGAAAATCGCAGTTCACTGCCCTTCTACCGAGGGCAGTGAGCAAAACCTGGATGAAACGCCCCAAAACAGAGCCACCTTCTGACGCCAAAAGCACTATATTCCCCTGCTGAAATCCCCCCTCTTTTGTATCCAACGGTTTTCGCGAGGACAGCGTGTCTAAAGGTGTTGTGTTATCGGTCTTGGCTTCGGTGTTGTTTGCCGTGATGTATTACTTCACGTCGCTGCTGACGCCCTTGAGTGGCCTGGAGATTTTCGGCTGGCGCATGTTACTCACCGTGCCGTGCATGACGGTGTTCATGCTCATCAGCGGCGAATGGCGACGGGTATGGGACGTGCTGCGGATGCTGGCGGCCAGGCCGCGACTGATCGGCGGCATCGTGGTGTCCTCGGCGCTGCTCGGCGTGCAATTGTGGCTGTTCATGTGGGCGCCGCTGAATGGGCGCAGCCTGGATGTGTCGGTGGGCTATTTCCTGCTGCCGCTGACCATGGTGCTGACCGGACGCCTGGTGTACGGCGAACGCCTGTCGCGGCTGCAACAGATCGCGGTGTTTTTTGCAGCCCTTGGGGTGCTTAACGAACTGTATCAGGCCGGTGGTTTTTCCTGGGCCACGCTGGTGGTGATCATCGGCTACCCGGTCTATTTCGTGGTGCGCAAATACCTGACCACCGACCATTTGGGCGGGCTGTGGCTGGACATGGCGCTGATGCTGCCGGTGGCCTGGTGGTTTGTGCAAAGCGGCGAACAGGGCTTTGCGGTGATGGCGGCCCATCCGAAACTGTACGTGTTGATCCCGATGCTGGGCGTCATCAGTGCCTCGGCGCTGGTGAGCTATATCATTGCCAGCCGCTTGCTCGCATTCAGCCTGTTCGGGTTGCTCAGTTATGTGGAGCCGGTCCTGCTGCTGGGGGTGGCGTTGCTGCTGGGTGAAGGTATCAAGGCGGGCGAATGGCTGACCTACATCCCGATCTGGCTGGCGGTGATGGTGCTGGTGTACGAAGGCTTCAAGCACCTGGTGCGTCAACGCAGGGCATAAGCGCGAGAGCGTGGGGGGCATCCATGCCCTCCTGCTCAGGGCTGCGCCGCCATTCAGCGGGTTTGCACCTGGACTGTTGGCTGAACAGGCGTGCCAAATTGCTTTTCCAACAGGTCGGCCACGGCGTTCAGTTGCTCGCGCCTTGAGCCGTAAATCGGGATGTCGCTCTGCACTTGATTGCCTACCTCTTCCAGGGAGGCATCCATCACTTCTTTCTTGACGCCAAACAGATTGCCCAGTCGATTGCCCTGGTTCAGCTCGAGCAACGTGCCTGTGACCGGGTTCTTGGCGATTTTTTCGATAGAATAAGCCACGTCTTCAGGAACGCCCAACGCCTCCAGCGCCGTCCCCAGGCCATGGCCTGGGTTTCTGAGCTGCTTGAGGAATTCGTCGTAGAGCCCATTCAGATCATTGGCGCCCGCATTGCTCAGGAGAAGATTACCGAGATCCGCTTTGTATTCCTTGGGCGTCATCAATACGAGCGGGTCGTTATTGTTCAGCCCGTTACGCACTAAGTAGGGACCATCCTTGCTACCGCCATGCAGGTTGCCGTAACCGTCATAATAATAAAGCACCTTATTGCCATCCGCGCGCGTCCCGACGTAGGTGGCTGTGCCGTCCGGCGATAGG
Source organism: Pseudomonas sp. Y39-6 (assembly GCF_023651955.1). Lineage (NCBI taxonomy): Bacteria > Pseudomonadati > Pseudomonadota > Gammaproteobacteria > Pseudomonadales > Pseudomonadaceae > Pseudomonas > Pseudomonas sp. Y39-6. The sequence goes on from NZ_CP069594.1 coordinate 3,595,605, forward strand.
TTGTGGAGGCGCGTGTCGGTCAGGCCGTTGACCGGCACCGGCGGGGTGCTGGCGTCTTTGTCCAAACGCGTAAAGATGTCCCCCTTCTCATACCCATAACTGCCGACCACCGCATTGGGATCGCCAGCGGCAAATTTCCCCAGCACCTGCTTGACCCGCTCCACTTGCTTTGGCGCCGCGTCACTGGAGAAGTGTGCGGCAAGCTGGTCCACCTTCTTTGGATCGCTGAGCGCCGCCTTGAGCGAGGCCGTCATTTCTTCACGGGTGTTGAATGCGTGAAACGACTGACCTTCTTGCTCCGGCAAATACATCAGAAAGTTCGGCCCTTCGGCGGTCGCCGGCGTGCGCTTGGCCATGACGATGTCTTTGGCTTGTACGCCATCGACGCCAAAGGTCGACACCTGCACACCGGGTGCTCCCGGTTTGCCAGGCCTTACGACGGCAGTCGCCAGCGCTCGCCCGCCGGCACTCAGCGAACCGTCGCGGAACTCTGACTGTATGCGGTCCATGTAGTTTTGAAACGCCTGGTCGACTGGGTCCGAGTCGCTGGTCGAGCGGATGCGGCGAGTGGACACTGCGGGCTCGTTTTGCGCGTAAGGGGTAAGCGGATGTTGGCTTGCATAGGATGTATTGATCATAAAATGTATCCCGACGTGACTACTGAAGTTCGGCATCCCTGCATCAAGGCACAGGAGGTTTCCTGCGGCCCTGCCATCTTTGTGGACGCGGCTCGAAATACGGTTCCTCACACCTGGCGTACAAAAAAACCCGGCAGAGGCGACCTCGACCGGGCTTGTTGTGACGAGAAGGTGATCAGTCGGTGTTCAGTACACCGCGGCGCACCTGGTCACGCTCGATGGACTCGAACAGCGCCTTGAAATTGCCCTCGCCGAAGCCATCATCACCCTTGCGCTGGATGAATTCGAAGAACACCGGGCCCATCAGGGTTTCCGAGAAAATCTGCAACAGCAGGCGTTTGTCGCCTTCAATGGACGAACCGTCGAGCAGGATGCCGCGCGCTTGCAGTTGGTCCACCGGCTCGCCATGGTTCGGCAGGCGACCTTCGAGCATTTCATAGTAGGTATCCGGCGGCGCGGTCATGAAGCGCATGCCGATCTTCTTCAATGCGTCCCAGGTCTTGACCAGGTCGTCGGTGAGGAACGCCACGTGCTGGATGCCTTCACCGTTGAACTGCATCAGGAACTCTTCGATCTGCCCGGCGCCCTTGGACGACTCTTCGTTGAGCGGGATGCGGATCATGCCGTCCGGGGCGCTCATGGCCTTGGAGGTCAGGCCGGTGTACTCGCCCTTGATATCGAAATAGCGCGCTTCACGGAAGTTGAACAGTTTCTCGTAGAAGTTGGCCCAGTAGGCCATGCGCCCGCGATACACGTTGTGGGTCAGGTGATCGATGACCTTGAGGCCGGCACCGACCGGGTTACGCTCTACGCCTTCGAGGTAGACGAAATCGATGTCGTAGATCGAACTGCCTTCGCCGAAACGGTCGATCAGGTACAACGGCGCGCCGCCGATGCCCTTGATCGCCGGCAGGTTCAGCTCCATCGGCCCGGTGTCGATATGGATCGGCTGGGCGCCCAGTTCCAAGGCGCGGTTGTAGGCCTTTTGCGAGTCCTTCACACGGAACGCCATGCCGCACACCGATGGGCCGTGCTCGGCCGCGAAGTAGGAGGCGATGCTGTTGGGTTCGTTGTTGAGAATCAGGTTGATCTCCCCCTGGCGATACAGGTCAACGTTCTTGGAACGGTGGGTCGCGACTTTGCTGAAGCCCATGATCTGGAAGATCGGCTCCAGGGTGCCTGGGGTGGGCGATGCGAATTCGATGAACTCAAAGCCCATCAGGCCCATTGGGTTTTCGTATTGGTCAGCCATTTTCGGCGCCTCTTCATTCTTGGGATGAACGGATGTCAATTGCCAGCAAGGATGAAGTGGGAGGGAGGCGCACACGAGAGACCTCGCACGCTGCGGGCGAGGAAGTCACCGAAGATGAGGGGGGAGCCGAGTAGCTTCATGGGTACATCAGTCTCTGACGGCTGAGGCTTGCGTGAGCACAAGTCCATATTCTTGTATGCGTAAATCAATTCTACACAGCGTAACAGTGTTTGTCCGCACTCTTATCAAATCCCCATTGGCCTGCTCGGAGCAAGGGGTTTGTTGCACAGGTAGATACCGAGCAGGATCACCGCGCCGCCCAACAGCATCGGCAGAGTCAGTCGCTCATCCAGCAACACCGCGCCGCAAATGACGGCGGTCAGCGGATTCAGCGCGATAAACACACCGGCGCGGGTCGCGCCGATTCGGCGGATGCCGTCGTACCAGCCGATATACGCCAGCGCCGAGCCCAGCACCCCGAGGTACAACAGGCTGAACAGTTGCGGCCAATGCACGGCGGCCAGCGCATTCAGGCTGATCCTGCCACTGATGAGGGTGGTGGCCGTCAGCATTACTGTCCCCAGCAGAATCGACCACGTGACTGTTTGCAACGCGCCCAGGCTGTGATTGAGCTCACGGGAACACAATGAGTACACGCCCCACCCCACCACGCAGCCGAAGATCAGTAAATCGCCGACCCACGCGTTGGCTGCGGCCTGCAGCAGTTGGGGATTGCGGCTGACAATCACCGTGCCCGCGCCGACCAGGCACAAGGCAATCCCCAGCCACTTGGCCGCGCCCAGGCGCTCCTTGAACAGCCACCATGAAGCCACGCCGATCACTGCGGGGTTTAGGGCCACGATCAAGGAGGCTCGCGATGCATTGATGTAATGCAGGCCGTAAAAGAAGCACAGGTTGTAGAAAAAGATGCCGAAAAAACCCAGCACGGCCAGGCGCACCCATTGCCTGGCGTCAGGGCGAGTCAGGCGCACGCGTGCGCAGGCCATGAACAGCAACAGTGCAACGCTCGCCGATAGAAAACGCAGGGTCGCGGCCAGCAGCGGGTCAAGGTCGGCCGCCAGGTAGCGGCCGGCCACAAAGGTCCCGCCCCAGATCATGGTCACAGCGGTGAGCTTCAGATAAGTCGAGCGGTCGGGGGAAGATGTCATCGGCGGGTTGCTCTGTGGCCTGTAGGATTGGCGTATCCTCCAGCTAATGATCATTCATCGTAAAATGAGTAAATACTCATGACCCTCACGCAATTGGAAATATTCTCGCGGGTCGCCGAACTGCAAGGTTTCACCAGTGCGGCCCTTCGCCTGGGGATCAGTCAGTCTGCCGTGTCCCATGCGATCAAAGCCCTGGAGCAAGAGCTGGGGGTGGAGTTGTTTCGACGCCATCAGCCCCCAATCGAGCTCAGCGACATCGGCCGGCAACTGCTGATGCGCGCCCGCACGTTGCTCGGCGTGGCCGACACCTTGCAGCAGGAAGCCTGCGACGCGCGCGGGATGAAACGCGGTACGCTGCGCATCGGCTCTTTCGGCCCCACCTCATCCAATCGCCTGCTGCCGCGCATTCTTAAGCGCTATCGGCTGCAGCATCCGGGCATTGAAGTGCATGTCGACGAAGGCCCGGATCGCCAAGTGATCCAATGGCTGGATGAGCGGCGTATCGACGTCGGGTTTGTGGTACTGGAGCACGAGCGATTCGATACGTTTGCGCTGTTCAAAGACCAGATGGTCGCCCTTTTGCCCGCCGCCCACCCCTTGGCCGAACGCCCTTGCGTGGCACTGAAGGCGCTGTGCACCGACCCGTTCATCCTCACCGAAGCCGGCTCGCTGGAACTGGTTTCGCGACTGTTCGACAGCGCCCGGTTGACCCCGAATGTGCGTTATCGCTGTTCGCAATTGCTCAGCACCCTGGAGGCGGTGAGTCGCGGCGACGGCGTCAGCGTGGTGGCGCAGGCGTCGCTGCCCGAAACGCCGGATGCGCGCTACACCGTGCGCCCGCTGTCGCCGCCGGTCAGCCGCGAAGTTGGCCTGGCGGTGCTGGATCAACGCCAGTCGACGCCGGCGACCCTGGCCTTTATTCAAGTTGCACAAAGCGTGGATTTCTCTGCCGCGGCGAGCTTAATTGAGCCCGGCCATCTATCATCGAGTTAATCCTGCGCCTTGCGGCGTTCCGCCTCCCACCACAGACCGTTCGCCCCATGCCCCTGACCGTCAACGGCCCGCAAAAACGCGCCACCCGCTACCTGATCAGCGCACTCAGCGCGCTGCTGCCAATCGGCCTGGGCATACTCATCCTGCACTGGCAGGCTGAACGCACGCTGCAACAAAGTACCGCGCAGATGGCCCAGGAAGCGGTGCGCCAGTTCGACCTGATGCTCGACAACACCGCCCTCGCCGCCCAGGCCTTGCTGCCACTGGCCGGCCAGCCCTGTGACAGCGGCGTGCAGCTGGCACTGCGCGAGCAAGTCACGCGCCGGCCGTTTGTCCGGGCAACCACCTTGTCCTGGCAGAAAAACATCTATTGCAGTTCCTTGTTCGGCGGTGGTTATGAATCGCAGGTCAACCCGGGCGATTATGTCGATGGGCGCTTGTGGTTGATGGATGGCAACCCGGTCACACCGGATACCGCGCTGCTGGTATACCGCCTGGTCGACGGCGATCAAGGCGCCTTTGCGTCGATTGACGGCTACCACCTGACCAACGCCCTGCGCCTGATCAGCCGCCACGCAGAGCTGGTCCTGCAGGTCGGGCCGCACTGGATGGGCGCTGACGGCAAGGTGCAGGACACGGCGCTACCGGTATTTGCCGTGGCCCATCACCATCTGGTGTCGCCGCGTTATCACTACAGTGTCGACGCCGGCCTGCCGGCCGGGGAAACCTGGCGCTATATGCAAGAGCGTTACCCGGCGCTGTTCAGCCTGGTGGTGTTCTTCGGTGTACTGGCGGGCGTGCTGGCTCACTGGCTGCAGAAACGCTCGTCGGCCCCGACCCACGAGCTGCAACGGGCCCTGGGTGCCAATGAGTTCGTCGCCTATTTCCAGCCGGTGGTACGCGGCGATACGCGCGAGTGGGCCGGCTGCGAAGTCTTGATGCGCTGGAACCACCCCAAGGAAGGCCTGGTGCGGCCGGACCTGTTCATTCCGCTGGCCGAGGATTGCGGCCTGATCGTACCCATGACGCGCGCGCTGCTGCGCCAGACGGCAGCGCAACTGGCGCCGCATGCCGAGCGTTTTCCCCGTGGTTTCCATATCGGCGTGAATATCACCGCGCGTCATTGCCAGGACTTGGCCCTGGTGCAGGACTGTCGCGAGTTTCTCGCGGCCTTCCCGCCTGGCCAGGTAACCTTGGTGCTGGAACTGACCGAGCGCGAGCTGATCAACCCTACGGACATCACCCGCCGCCTGTTCGATGCGCTGCATGAACTGGGCGTGATGATTGCAATCGATGACTTCGGTACCGGTCACTCCAGCCTGGCCTACTTGCGCAACTTCAATGTCGACTACTTGAAGATCGATCAAAGCTTTGTCGCCATGATCGGTGTAGATGCACTCTCGCGGCATATTCTGGACAGCATCATAGAGCTGTCCGGCAAGCTCGACTTGGGCATCGTTGCCGAAGGCGTGGAAACAATCGAGCAATGTGAATACCTGGCGGCACAAGGCGTGGATTTCCTGCAGGGTTACCTGTTCGGGCGCCCGCTGCCCTGCGATGAGTTCATTAAATCCCTGATCAGCCATTGAATAGCCATCTACCGCGCCGATGAAAGAGTGTTAATTAGCTAAAGACATGATTTACTCGTGACGGATTAACTACTACAATTTTTCATACCTGTGCAGAACTCGCAGGAAGGCTTCTTTCTTGAGTCGCCTTACAGCTCTTGGCTTATAGCGTTATCTGCAGTTGATATCAGCCAAATACACTATTGGAGTAAAGATTTTGTCCAGACTCGCCGAATTTCGCGCAGCAGAAAAAGCCCTTCAAGAGCAGCTTGCCCAGCTGGAATCCCTGAAGAACGACGCTGGCCTGAAGAAAGAAATCGAATTCGAAGAAAAGCTGCAAGCGTTGATGAAGAGCTATGGCAAGGGCCTGCGCGATATCATTTCCATCCTTGACCCTAACCCAGGCAAGGCCGCAGCGGTCGCCACCGCACCAAAACAGCGTCGCGCACGCGTGGTCAAGGTTTACCAGAACCCGCACACCGGCGAACTGATCGAGACCAAAGGCGGCAACCACCGCGGCCTGAAAGCCTGGAAAGAACAGTACGGCGCTGCCACTGTAGATTCCTGGCTTCGCGGCTGATCGACAACGCACTTGCAAAGAGCCCCGCAACAGCGGGGCTTTTTTTGTTTAAACGTTCGAATGCGAACTTAAATAACATTTCACTTTGTTCAAAAACGCTTACCGTGGGGCCTTTTCAAAGTTTCAGGCTGTCGCGCACCGAACGGACTTCATCCTTGCTCGCTTCGTATGCTTGCGCCTGGCCTGCGTATGAAAAAACAAAGGCTTTATCGGTATCAACAGCGCCCACCAATGTTTGCGAGAGTACGTGGCGGCCGTTCTCGGTAATCACACAAGTAGTTTCTAGCGCCTCAAGACGACTCAATGTTGTAGGATGCATCTTGCTGCACACACTTTGATAGCCGCCCTGGGCAAAGTCTTTCTGGATGGACTTGCGCATTTCCAGTAACACGCCCTCAAGATTGACGGCATGCCCGGCCTCGATCGGCGTGCCCGTCAACTCCATGACCATCACTGTCGCGCCATTTTCATCATTCTTGATTGCCCGTTGCCGAGACACCGGTTGAGTGTTGGCGGGCGTCTCCCCGGCAGGCTCCACTTCCTCGATTTGCCAGCCGCTGGGCCAGTGAATTTCCGGTTCGGCCGCCAGCGCCATAGGGCTACCCAATAACAAACACAACGTGCTCAACAACGCTGTACGACATTCGCTCATTACAAAAACATCCCAGGTTCAAGCGCCGAAGTTTGCGGCCCAGCCCCTGCGGCTCGCAAGGCCTGCGTGGGCTTTTTCATTTGGCGCGGCGGGCGGGCCTTGCGTATCATGGCCCAGCCGCACGAATGCTTGCCGCAAGCCAAGGGAACGCACCTCTCATCTCACGCCGCGTTTGCCCCATTTTTTTCTGGAGGGCCCATGAGCCTGCACGATCTGAACACTTTCCCGGGCGTCACCGCCCAGCCTGACACCGCCACGTCGAACTTCGTGTTCAACCACACCATGCTGCGGGTCAAGGACATCACCAAATCCCTGGATTTCTACACCCGCGTCCTGGGGTTCTCGCTGCTCGAAAAGCGCGACTTCCCGGAAGCCGAATTCAGCCTGTACTTCCTCGCACTGGTGGACAAGGCCCTGATCCCCGCAGACGCCACCGAGCGTACCCAGTGGATGAACTCGATCCCAGGCATCCTGGAACTGACCCACAACCACGGCACCGAAAACGACGCCGACTTCGCCTACCATAACGGCAACACCGACCCACGCGGCTTTGGCCATATCTGCATTTCGGTGCCGGATATCGTGGCCGCGTGCGAGCGCTTCGAAGCCCTGGGCTGCGACTTCCAGAAGCGCCTGAGCGATGGCCGCATGAAAAGCCTGGCGTTCATCAAGGACCCGGACGCTTACTGGGTTGAGATCATTCAGCCCACGCCGCTGTAAAAATCCGACACCATCAAAATGTCCGATGCCACGCCTAGCGTGAGGACATGAGACGCCAAGAAAACCTTCACGGCGCAGCCCTCCGCTCACTGAAGCACTGGCGCTTTGGTGGGCTGGGGGCCATATGGGTGTGCAGCGGTTGCACGCGTGGGCATGTCAGAACCAGGCCCCGGCAATCGCAATGACACGACCCAGGCCGGCGGACGTCATCGCGCAATTCCCAAGCGTGCCACGAATGGCGTGTTACGCAGACTCTCCATAACGGAAGAATTCTATGAAGGCCCGCAATGCAGGACGCATCAGTCGCCGGGAAGGATAGTAGATATAAAAGCCATCGAAGGGTGGACACCATTCTTCCATGACGGAAATCAGCCTGCCTGCGCGGACATCGGCCAAAACGTTTTCCTCAAACAAAAAAGCCAGCCCAATGCCGTCGAGGGCGGCCTGCCTCATCAGTTCCTGCTGTGGCAGGATCAGATTGCCGTTCACCCCGACACTGACGGCATGCCCGTCGCGCTCCAATTCCCAGCGGTAGATACGGCCACTCTGGAACCTGCGGCGGATGCAGTTGTGTGCGGCCAGGTCGCGGGGGTGCAGAGGTTTGGGATGCCCGGCGAAGTAAGCCGGGGCCCCAACGATCATGCCGCGCCGTGCCCCACCAGCACGTACCGCGATCATGTCGATCTCCAGGCTCTCCCCGAGCCTGATCCCGGCGTCACACCCTTCCTCGACTATGTTCTCAAACGTATCCGAAACGCGAATGTCGAGCTCAATCGCAGGATAGAGCGCCACGAATGCCGGCAGTCGACGCATGATGACTTCCTGGACAGCGAGGAGCGGCATCGTGATCCGTAAGGGACCAGAAGGCGCAACAGCATCCTCCGTAACTTCCGCGAACCCGGTTTCGATTTCGGCGAGGGGGCCTGTGACCCGTGCCAGAAGGCGTTCGCCCTCCTCTGTCGGGCGTGTCGAGCGTGTGGTCCTTGCCAATAGGCGCAGCCCCAAGGCGCCCTCTAACGTGGAGACCGCATGGCTGACCGCAGAAGGCGCGATGCCGAGTTGATCGGCCGCCGCGCGAAAGCTGCCTGTCTTGGCGACGGCGACGAAAACGACGAGTTGGGAGAGCTGTGTTCTGTCCATTGTTCTAAATTTTAGATCAACACAATCTCGCTTGCACGGGTTATCAGTGCTAGTCGCTCGCTCTACCCTGTTCGTATTCCGGCTAACTTCACAGAGGAACACGTTATGGAACATCGCAAATTAGGCAAAATCGACGTCTCGGCCATCGGTTTGGGCTGCATGGGACTGAGCCAGGCCTATGGCGTCCAAGATGAAACCAGTTCAATCCAGACACTGCATCGTGCAGTCGAACTTGGCGTAACCTTCTTCGATACTGCCGAGGTTTATGGTCCGTATCGCAACGAGATACTTCTGGGCAAGGCGCTCAAGCCGTATCGGGAACGCGTGGTCATCGCGACGAAGTTTGGCTTCATCTACAACCGGGATCGGAACGATTTCGGTGAAATCACCGGAACGGATGGCCGTCCCGAAAATGCCCGGGCCGTCGCGCACGCTTCGCTGAAGCGCCTCGATACCGACGTCATCGATCTCTACTATCTGCACCGTGTCGACCCAGCGGTGCCCATCGAAGAGAGTGTCGGAGCAATGGCCGAACTGGTCACCGAGGGCAAGGTTCGCGCGATCGGCCTTTCCGAAGTCTCTGCCGAGACATTGCGCCGAGCCCACGCCATCCACCCGATCACCGCGTTACAGAGCGAATATTCTCTGTGGACGCGTGATGTCGAAACCAATGGCGTTCTCGACACTTGCCGCGAGCTGGGCATTTCCTTCGTGCCGTTCAGCCCGCTCGGCCGCGGCTTCCTGACCGGCAAGGCGCCCGTTACCGCCACGCTGGAAGCGGGAGATTTCCGACACAATCTGCCGCGCTTCCAGCCTGGGCACGTCGAGGCAAACCGCAGGTTGGTGAGCGTGATCGAAGAAATCGCCGCCGCAAAAGGAGTGAGCGCTGCGCAAGTCGCCCTGGCTTGGGTGCTGGCCCAGGGCAACGACATCATTCCGATCCCCGGTGCGAAACGCCTCGAACATCTGGAGCAGAACGTCGCCGCGACCCGCCTGAAATTGACCGAAGAGGAATGCACCTGGCTCGAAGCGACGTTCTCGCCCGAAAACATCTCGGGCAACCGATACCCGGCAGCGTTTGAGGTGATGTCTCAGAAATAAAACCCGCACTGAAGGTGCAGACCTTGTGTATCGGGCAGTGGCGTAGCCCAGCAAAATACGCTACCGAAACCATCCTGAAATAAAAAACCCCATGTTTACACACGGGGTTTTTTATTTACGGCGCGGACTTCAGGCCGGCGCCGAGGTCCGGATCAGGTGATCGAACGCGCTCAGCGAAGCCTTGGCGCCCTCGCCCACCGCAATCACGATCTGCTTGTACGGCACGGTGGTCACGTCACCGGCAGCGAATACACCCGGCAGTGACGTTTCGCCACGCGCATCGACAATGATCTCGCCCCGGGGCGACAGTTCGACGGTGCCTTTGAGCCAATCGGTGTTGGGCAACAAACCGATCTGCACAAAGATGCCTTCCAGGCCGATGGTCGTGAACTCGCCATTGTCGCGATTCTTGTACACCAGGCCGGTGACTTTCTGGCCATCGCCTTTAACTTCACTGGTCAGTGCGCTGGTGATCACGTCGACATTCGGCAGGCTGAACAGCTTGCGTTGCAACACAGCATCAGCCCGCAGCTTGCTGTCGAACTCGAGCAAGGTAACGTGGCTGACGATGCCGGCCAGGTCGATGGCCGCTTCGACGCCGGAGTTACCGCCACCAATCACCGCTACGCGCTTGCCCTTGAACAGCGGGCCATCACAGTGCGGGCAAAAGCACACGCCCTTGGCCTTGTATTCCTGCTCGCCCGGAACGCCCATTTCACGCCAGCGGGCGCCGGTAGCCAGGATCACCGTCTTCGACTTGAGCGTCGCACCGCTTTCAAAACGGATTTCGTGCAAGTCACCGGCATTTTTCGCCGGCACCAGGCTGCTGGCACGCTGCAGGTTCATGATGTCCACGTCGTACTGACGCACATGAGCTTCAAGCGCGCCGGCCAGTTTCGGCCCTTCGGTTTCCTGTACCGAGATAAAGTTCTCGATGGACATGGTGTCCAGCACCTGGCCGCCAAAACGCTCGGCCGCCACACCAGTACGGATACCTTTGCGCGCAGCGTAGATAGCCGCCGCCGAACCGGCCGGGCCACCGCCGACCACCAGCACATCGAATGCCGCTTTGGCACTGATCTTCTCGGCGGCTTTTTCGATACCGCTGGTGTCGAGCTTGGCGAGGATTTCTTCCAGGCCCATGCGGCCCTGGCCGAAGTTCACACCGTTGAGGTAGACACTTGGCACGGCCATGACCTGGCGCTCATCGACTTCGGCCTGGAACAGCGCGCCGTCGATGGCCACATGTTTGATGTTCGGGTTCAGCACGGCCATCAGGTTCAGCGCCTGGACCACGTCCGGGCAGTTCTGGCACGACAGCGAGAAGTAAGTCTCGAAGCTGAACTCGCCTTTGAGCGCGCGAATCTGTTCAATCACTTCGACACTGGCCTTCGACGGGTGGCCACCGACTTGCAGCAGGGCCAACACCAACGAAGTGAATTCATGCCCCATGGGGATGCCGGCAAAACGCAGGCTGATCTCGGCACCCGGGCGGTTGATGGAGAACGAGGGCTTGCGCGCATCGTCACCCTCGGTTTTCAGGGTAATCAGCGTGGTGAGGCTGGTTACGTCCTGCAAAAGTGCAAGCATTTCCTGGGATTTCGCGCCGTCATCGAGGGAGGCGACGATCTCAATCGGCTGGGTGACCCGTTCCAGGTATGACTTCAACTGAGCTTTAAGATTGGCGTCCAACATACGGGCGATTCCTTTGAATTTGGTAAAAAAAACGCCCGAGCGAATCTCGCCCGGGCGTTTTTGAGGGCGGTTGCAGCTTACTTAGGTGCGGAATCCCGCCCTTGATGTGTCACAGACTTAGATCTTGCCGACCAGGTCCAGGGACGGAGCCAAGGTGGCTTCGCCTTCTTTCCACTTGGCTGGGCACACTTCGCCCGGGTGGGCAGCGACGTACTGAGCGGCTTTGATTTTGCGCAGCAGCTCGGAAGCGTCACGACCAACACCGCCGTCGTTCAGTTCAACGATCTTGATCTGACCTTCTGGGTTGATCACGAAAGTACCGCGGTCTGCCAGGCCGGCTTCTTCGATCAGCACGTCGAAGTTGCGGGAGATGGTCAGGGTTGGGTCGCCGATCATGGTGTACTGGATCTTGCCGATGGCTGGCGAGGTGTTGTGCCAGGCAGCGTGGGCAAAGTGGGTGTCGGTGGAAACGCTGTAGATTTCGACGCCCAGCTTCTGGAATTCGGCGTAGTTGTCAGCCAGGTCTTCCAGCTCGGTCGGGCAAACGAAGGTGAAGTCGGCCGGGTAGAAGAACACTACGGACCATTTGCCTTTCAGGTCAGCGTCAGACACGTCTACGAAGTTGCCGTTTTTGTAGGCGGTCGCTTTGAACGGTTTTACTTGGCTGTTGATGATAGGCATCGTTGACTCTCCGTCAGGGGTTGGTAAGTTGATGAAGTGAATCCTACCCACTCTCTTGGCCGATGGCTCATTGGCAAACCTGATGCTCGCGATTGGCTTTCTCTATCAGCCGACAGTATTAATAGAAGAAACCTCAAATCAGCGGCGCAGTTGCCAGGGTCATGCCTAGAAAGGGTGTCGCTTCAACATAGCGCATGGCGGATTTCATGTCGTTCCAGCCGACGTAACTCATCAACGACTTCAAATCCCAACCACTGCGATGGGCCCACGTGGCAAAGCCCCGACGCAGGGAGTGGCTGGTGTAGTGCTCGGCCGGAATGCCCGCACGCTCCAGGGCCTGGCGCAGCAGCGGGATCACGCTGTTGGGGTGCAACCCCGCCTCGCCCAGGTTGCCCCAGCGGTCAATCCCGCGAAACACCGGGCCGCGGACCAGCGCCGAAGCGCTGAGCCATTCACTGTAAGCCTGCACCGGGCACAGCCGCAGCAATGCCGGGGTTTGGTAGGTCTTGCCGAGGTTGTCGCGGTCGCTTTTGCTGCGTGGCAGGTACAGGCTGATGCCGGCCCCGGGCACGGCCTGGACGTTCTCGATGCTCAATCGGCACAACTCATCACTGCGAAAGCCGCGCCAGAAGCCGAGCAGGATCAATGCACTGTCGCGTTTGGCGCGCAACAGCCGGGCGGGGTCCTGGGCTTCGCTCGCTGCGCGCGCCTCCCCTTCCAGGCATGCAACCACCTGTTCCAGATGCTTGAGCTGCAACGGCTGCGCCTGCTTCTCCCGCGCCGGGTGTACTGCGCGAATTCCCTTGAGCACCTGGCGCACGACCGGCGCCTTGGTCGGGTCGGGAAAACCCTGGCTCGTATGCCATTGCGCCAATGCCGAAAGGCGCAACTTCAAGGTATTCACCGCCAACACCCCGGCATGGGCCACGAGGTAACGCGCCACGCTGTCGCTGGTGGCGGGCAGGAATCCGCCCCAACTCACCTCGAAGTGCTCGATGGCAGCGCGATAGCTGCGGCGCGTGTTATCGCGGGTAGCGGCGTTTAGGTAACGATCCAGATCGCTCATGAAAGCCTTTTCGTACTGCTGATAGGGCGCACTCACGGTGAAAACCGCGCTGATACGGGATAATACGCCAATATCCCATCTGTTAGATCATGATTTTTAACTCGTTTTTATTCATGATATGATATGTAAATACATACCATGTACCACAGTACTAAATCGACGGAGACCCCATGGCTCGTGGCGGCATAAACAAAGCAGTCGTTCAAACGGCACGCCTGGCGATCCTCGCCCGCGGCGAAAACCCCAGCATCGATGCAGTACGCATCGAAATGGGCAATACCGGCTCGAAAACCACGATTCATCGCTACTTGAAGGAACTGGACGAGAGCGAAACGCGGCAGACCATCACCGAAGCGCCCATCGACGATGAACTCGGCGAACTGGTGGCACGGCTTGCCCAGCGCCTGAAAGAGAAAGCCCAAGAGCCCATCGACCTGGCCCTGGCGCAATTCGAACAACAGAAAACCGCCCTGCTCGCCCAGCTCGAAACCCTGCAAGCAGCCCACAACCAACTGCAACAGCAATTCGATATCCAGGCCGCGGCCCTTGCCGAAGAAAGCGCAGCCCTGCAAACCGCCAGCACCAGCCTGCAGACCGAACAAACCCGTAACGCCGGGTTGAGCCAGGCGTGCAGTGACTACGAGCTGCGCATCAGCGACAAGGACGAACAGATTCGCTCGCTGGAAGACAAACACCTGCACGCCCGGGATGCCCTGGAGCATTACCGCAACGCCATCAAAGAACAGCGCGAACAGGAGCAGCGACGCCACGAAGGCCAGGTGCAACAGGTCCAGGCGGAACTGCGCCAGGCCCAGCAGAGCGCCATGGTGCGCCAGGACGAGATCACCCAGTTGCACCGCGACAACGAGCGCTTGCTGATCGAACATCGGGTGACGGTGAAGGAGTTGGCAGCACTGCAGGAGCAAGTGCGCAAGGACCAGGCGCAGCAACTCAACCTGAGCGAACAGTTGAAGCAGATCGACAGCGAACGCACCCTGCTCCAGGAACGCCTGCGGGTCGCGGTGCAAGACAGTCAGTCACGCCAAGCCGCGCTGAGCGAATTCCAGCAGGCCAACAAGGCGCTGGAGCTGGACCTGATCAAGGCTCAGGCCAGCATCGAGGCGTTGCGTCTGACAGCCGCCGTTGCAGCGACCGCCGAGGCAACGCCCAGCACCTGATCAGTCGGCCACGGGCGTTCGCATGGTGACGAACTCTTCGGCCGCCGTCGGGTGTACGCCAATGGTTTCATCAAAATGCTGCTTGGTCGCGCCCGCCTTGAGCGCGATCGCCAAGCCCTGCACGATTTCCCCGGCGTCCGGGCCGACCATATGGCAACCCAGGACCCTGTCGGTGTCGGCGTCGACCACCAGTTTCATCAGGGTTTTTTCCTGGTAGCCGGTCAATGTCAGCTTCATCGGCCGGAAACGGCTTTCGAAAACCTTCACCTTATAGCCTTTGCCCTTCGCATCTTCCTCGCTCAGACCGACCGTACCGATGTTCGGCAGGCTGAACACGGCTGTCGGGATCATCGCGTAGTCCACCGGGCGATACTGCTCCGGCTTGAACAAGCGACGCGCCACGGCCATGCCTTCGGCCAGGGCCACTGGGGTCAACTGCACGCGACCGATCACATCGCCAATCGCCAGGATCGACGATTCGGCGGTCTGGTACAGGTCATCCACTTCGACAAAACCGCGCTTATCCAGTTTGACCCCGGTGTTTTCCAGGCCCAGGTTATCCAGCATCGGCCGACGGCCGGTGGCGTAGAACACGCAGTCTGTTTCCAGCACGCGCCCGTCTTTGAGGGTGGCCTTGAGGCTGCCGTCAGCTTGCTTGTCGATCCGTTCGATATCGGCATTGAACTGCAGATCCAGGCCACGCTTGGTCAACTCTTCCTGCAGATGCTTGCGCACCGCACCGTCAAAACCGCGCAGGAAAAGGTCGCCGCGATACAGCAAAGACGTCTGCGCACCCAAACCATGGAAAATTCCGGCGAACTCAACGGCGATATAGCCACCGCCAACCACCAGCACGCGCTTGGGCAGCGTTTTGAGGAAGAACGCTTCATTGGAACCGATCGCGTGCTCATGCCCCGGTATCTGCGGAATCTGCGGCCAGCCGCCGGTCGCGATCAGGATGTGCCTGGCCGTGAAGCGCTCGCCATTGATTTCCACCTGATGCGGGTCGACCAGTCGCGCATGCCCTTCATGCAGGGTCACACCGCTGTTGACCAGCAGGTTGCGATAGATGCCGTTGAGGCGGTTGATCTCGCGGTCCTTGTTGGCGATCAGGGTCGCCCAGTCAAAGTTCGCCTCCCCCAGGGACCAGCCGAAACCGCTGGCCTGCTCGAAGTCTTCGGCAAAATGCGCGCCGTAGACCAGCAGTTTCTTCGGCACGCAGCCGACGTTCACACACGTGCCGCCCAGGTAGCGGCTTTCCGCCACGGCCACCTTGGCGCCAAAACCGGCGGCAAAGCGCGCAGCACGAACACCGCCGGAACCGGCGCCAATCACATACAGGTCAAAATCGTAGGCCATTTCACTCTCCTCGGCAGGCAATCAGCATACCGACTTAGTTGGGGGCGAAAAACGAAAAAGCCACCCGAAGGTGGCTTTCTCTTACAACAGGCGGGCAACCGTGAATCAGTAAGCCTTGCCAGTCTTGTAGAAGTGCTCGTAGCAGAAGTTGGTCGCTTCGATGTAGCCTTCGGCGCCACCGCAGTCAAAACGACGACCCTTGAACTTGTACGCGATCACGCAACCGTCTTTGGCCTGCTTCAACAGGGCGTCGGTAATCTGGATCTCGCCACCCTTGCCCGGCTCGGTTTCTTCGATCAGCTTGAAGATATCCGGGGTCAGGATGTAACGACCGATGATCGCCAGGTTCGACGGAGCATCTTCAGGCGCTGGCTTCTCGACCATGTCGCGCACGCGGATCAGGCCATCGCCGATGTCGTCGCCGGCGATCACGCCGTACTTGTTGGTTTCTTGAGGATCGACCTCTTGAACCGCGACGATGGTGCAACGGTACTTCTGGTACAGCTTGACCATCTGGGTCAGTACGCCGTCGCCTTCCAGGTTCACACACAGGTCGTCGGCCAGTACCACGGCGAACGGTTCGTCACCGATCAGCGGACGGCCGGTCAGGATGGCGTGGCCGAGGCCTTTCATCTGGGTCTGACGGGTGTAGGAGAACGAGCACTCGTCGAGCAGCTTACGGATACCAACCAGGTATTTTTCCTTGTCGGTGCCTTTGATCTGGTTTTCCAGCTCGTAGCTGATGTCGAAGTGGTCCTCCAGCGCGCGCTTACCACGGCCGGTAACGATAGAGATTTCATTCAAACCGGCATCCAGTGCCTCTTCGACGCCGTACTGAATCAGTGGCTTGTTCACCACCGGCAGCATCTCTTTGGGCATGGCCTTGGTCGCTGGCAAGAAGCGAGTGCCGTAACCGGCTGCTGGGAACAAGCATTTCTTGATCATATGGGTCCTTACAAAGGGCTGTGCGTACGGAATTCGGCGCAGTCTAATCAGGCCGCAGTCACCTTACAATGGGTCCTGCTGGCGTTGCGATGTCATCATAGAGAAAAAATGTCGGCGTAAGTTCCGCTAATCCTACAAAGAGCTTCACCAATACCCCGACAAAAACAGCGTAGCCCTGTGGCTTGAAAAGGGCTGCAACCCTTTTAGCACGCTTTGGCGCCGCAAACATTGACCTGGAATAACTTGGGCGGTGGCGCGACAATTGGCGCTATCATTACGCCCTTGAACCAGACCACGAGATTGTTAATAGATGTCAGAACCCAAAGGCGTGAACGGCTACCTGATCACAAAGCGAGCGGACGGTTGGCACCTGATCAACTTCCACGGCGACAGCGTCGCTGGCGCATTCGCGACCGAGAGCCAGGCAACTGCGGTTGCAGAAGTGTTTGTGGATGAAGCGGGCCACGCATCGAGCAAGCGACCGAAGGGCAAGTAAGCCTTGGAAGCTGCGTAAAAAAGCCCCGGTGAACGGGGCTTTTTTGTATCTTTTGTATAACACTGGAATAGGCTTACACCTGACTTTCAGAACGAGACATGTCTATACGTAGATGGCAGTTCGCTATAGTCTCGTCGAAACGCCCCACGACAGTGTCAGCGCGCCCTCCAACACCCTCGATGATGAACACACATGAACAAGATTCTGGCACTCACTGCAGTATTGGCGCTCGCCGGCTGCACGACCACGTCTGATGTCTACCTGAAAAACGGCGAACAAGGCCTGACCATCGACTGCTCGGGCGAAGCCAATTCCTGGGCCAGTTGCTACGAAAAGGCCGACGCCTCTTGTGCGGGCACCGGCTACCGTATCGTCGGTACCGAAGGCACGCCTTCGCTCAAGGAAAGTGAAAAGACCCTGGGCCAGGACGTGGGCAACTTCAAAAGCCGCAGTGTGGTGGTGGTCTGCAAGTAAGCGCTACATCTACAGCTGGATATCGGCAAACTTGATACCCAGGCCACGGACGGTCTCCACCAGCTCATCCAGGCGCGAGAAAGATTCGACTTCATCCTGATCGTCCACCAGGAAAAAACTGCGACCGCCGCTTTTCTTGAAGAATACGATCCATTCCCCGAGGTCAGCCGGGTTCTGGATGATGTGAGTGGCCGATATCTGACCTTCGGCCTGGCGAGCCCTGACGTGTTCACGCTTCATGAAAGACTTCCCAAAAAAGACACATGCCGCACAAACCGAGGGTTTGCGCGGCATTTTTGCGTTGATTGGGCGTGAGTCTAACGGATGCCCTGCCCAATCAACACGCCTTCTACGGTTTGGCCGTAGAGATTGACCCCATCGTTGGCGTGGAATTTGACCCGGGTTTTCTCCACGGAACCGTCAACCAGGCGCGGGTCCTGCGGTCGCTCGTGGCTGTTGACGTAGGCCGCTACGTCCCAGGCTTGCTGGTCGCTCAGGCTGCCACCCTTGCCCAGCGGCATGTTGTGCTTGATGAAGGACGCCGCAGTATTGATGCGGTGCATGCCGGCGCCCCAATTGTAGGAGTCCTTCCCCCACAACGGTGGCATCACGTAACTGTCACCGACCTTCTGGCCCTGCCCTTCGGGGCCATGGCAGACGGCGCATTGCCCTTTGTAAACCTGCGCGCCCCCGGACAGGTCATAACCCTTGGCCGGTTGGGCCACGTCGGGATACCCACGGCCTGGTAACTCCACGCCCAACGGTGCTTTGCTGGCCAGCCAGTAGGCGTACACCGAGAGCGCGGTAATTTCGCGACTATCAGCGGTCGGCGGCGTACCGCCGTTCATGCTGAATTGGAAACACCCCTGCAACCGCTCGGCAAAGGTGTTGACCTTGTCGTTCTTCTTTCGATAGGCCGGATACATCGGGTAGGCGCCCCACAGCGGCGCCGAGTTGGCCAGGCGGCCCTGATCCAGGTGGCAATTGCTGCAGTTGAGCCCGTTACCGACGAATGTCGGCGCCAGGCGCTTGGTATCCACGAACAACGCGTAGCCCTCCTTGACCAGCTTGCCGTAGGCATTGTCAGGCAGCTCGCTCTCTTGGGGCGGCTGGAATTGACTGACAGCCGCATGGCCGGCAGAAGGCTGCAACTGCGACTGGTCTTCCATGGCGATCGTAGCGGCGTGGGCGGACGGCAGACCCAACAGTCCTAGAACTAAAACAAACGGGCTCATGGCTTGGCCTCCAGTTTCAGTGAGGCGAAATACTGGGCCACGCCCTGTACTTCATCCGGCGTCAGGGATTTTGCGATGTGGCCCATCAGATCATTCGGGTCGTTGTGACGGGTGCCGTTTTGCCAGGCCGTCAACTGTGCTGCCAGGTAGGTGGCAGGCTGACCGGCAAGAGGCGGGAACGTGTCGCCGACACCCGTACCGGCAGGACCATGGCAACTTGCACATGCCGGAATCTGCCGTTCCCACGCGCCCTGCTGGGCGAGCTTTTGCGCAGCACCGATAGGCATCTCGCTGCGATGGATCGGTTGCGGGACGGCGCCTGGCATCGCCGCCAGCGCCTGGCTGACAGCGTCGATCTCGGCGTCAGTGAGGGCATTCGCCAAGGGTTGCATCACCGGGTTGACACGCGTGCCGCGCTTGAAGTCTTCCAACTGTTTACGCACATACAGGGCCGGCAACCCCGCCAACCTGGGGAAGCCCGCGGCGGCGAGCCCCGCGCCATCGGCGCCATGGCAGGCTACGCAAGGCATGGCGCCCGGCTGCGAGCCGCCCTCGGTGAATATCTTCTTCCCATCCAGCGCGTGGGCATTGCCCAGCAGCAACATCAGCGCACTGCCTATCAGCACTCGTTCCAGAGACATCATCACGGCTCCATTTTTTATAGTTATATATTTAGGCGTTTATGTCATAAGCCTACAAATGGTAGGAGAACCTTCCCGTCACGACAACTGCGAAAACGCGCGCAAAAAAAAGCCTGACACCGCAATGGCAGGTCAGGCTTTTTTATCGGATTCAAACGGACCGTGTAAACGCGCGGCCTCAGCCGGAAATGCAGTCCTCCCCGGCCTTCTTCACATCGCCTGGGCGGATCGGCACATTGGACATGCTCTCGTAGAGCTTGATGCTGCTGCCACTGGAGCGCTCGTCAATCTCGAAAATAGCCGACGGGTCAGCGGAGAATTTCTGCGGAACAATCACCTGCACGCCGTCTTTATGCGGCTCGATCTGCGGCGGCCGGCGGGTAGTCGACAATTTGCGTACCACACAGGCGGCATATTCCTGCGGTTTTTTCCCTGAAATGACCGCCAAGGTCGGGGGGGTCTGCTTGATATCTGCAACCGAAGCACACCCACCTATCGCCAAGGCCAGAACCAACACACTCCACTTCATATAAAACCTCCGATAAAGACCCTAGGACAGCGGGGATGGTAATTTTCTCCCGCCCACGTAGGATTTATCCCTGATAACTCGGTAAATAACTGTTTTAAATTGTCGAAGTCGTCGACGACGGCCCGATAATAAACGCGCTGGGGCTGATAAACTCTATCTTAACCTACGTATCGTTCTGATTTTTCAGAAAAAGCCCTTCTGGAGACACCCGCCCATGAAATTCATCCACCAGCGTGAGCACCTCAACGAGGGAGATATTGTCGTCATCGAATGCTCACAGACTTGTAATATTCGTCTGATGAGCGATGCGAATTTTCGCAGTTTCAAGAATGGCGGTCGTCACACCTACCACGGCGGCGCGTTCGACAAGTTCCCGGCAAAAATCACCGCACCGAGCACCGGTTTCTGGAACATCACCCTGGACGTTGTGACGCGCCGCGCCATCAGCGTTACCCGCAAACCTGCGCTGTCCCACAAGATCCGCATCGTTCGTCGCACCAACAGCAAATTGAGCTGACCCGAACACTCGACAGGAAAAAAGCTGTGACCACGACCAAATACGTCATCAAGTACAAACTCAACGGCGAACGCCGCTTTGAGTTTGCCCAACTGCACAGCAACAGCGTCGAAGAAGCCAAGCTAGTACTGGCGAAGATTCACGACGCCAGCGATGAAATCACTGACATCAACGTGAGCAAGGCGCTGTAAGCCCATGCCCGGCCCGACCGTCGACCTGTTCGCCGACGACGCCCTGCAACAACCCGCAGGGCGTGAGCAGATTGGCGAACAGTCCCACGTTCTGAGGGGCTATGCCCTGCCCTGGATTGAGCATCTTCTGCCAGCGTTGCGCTGCGTGCTGGCTCAGTCGCCGTTTCGGCAAATGGTCACGCCTGGTGGTTTCACCATGTCGGCCGCGCTGAGCAGTTGCGGAGAACTGGGTTGGACCACCGATCCCAGCGGCTACCGCTACACCGCGCTTGACCCGCGCAGTGGCCACCCCTGGCCAGCCATGCCCGAAACGTTGCGCCAACTGGCGGCACACGCGGCGGCCGACGCCGGGTTCAGCGATTTTGTGCCCGATGCCTGCCTGATCAACCGTTATGTGCCGGGCGCGAAGATGTCGTTGCACCAGGACAAGAACGAACGCTGCTATACCGCGCCGGTGGTTTCCGTGTCGCTGGGGCTGCCGGCGATCTTCCTGTTCGGCGGCCATGCACGCAGCGACAAGCCGCAAAAAATCTCGTTGTTCCATGGCGATGTGGTGGTGTGGGGCGGGGTCGATCGTCTGCGCTTCCACGGAGTCATGCCGGTCAAGGACGGCACGCATCCGGTCATGGGCCCGCAACGCATCAACCTGACCTTTCGCACCGCCGGCTGATTTGACCGCAAGCTTCAGAGTGCCATGCCGCCGCGACACGACTAATCTGGCCGTGACCCGTCATGAGAGCAGGCAATGAATAACGAACATGACCCGCGCTGGGCAGCGATCCTCGCCCGTGATCCTCAGGCCGACGCGCTGTTCGTCTATGGGGTAAAAACCACCGGTGTGTATTGCCGTCCCAGCAGTGCCTCGCGCTTGCCGCGCCCGGAAAACGTCGAATTCTTTGAGACACCTCAACAGGCCGAAGCCGCAGGCTATCGCCCAAGCAAACGCGCGACCGGTGACCAGACGCAACGCGCGGCACGCCACGCCGAACTGGTGGCCAACGCTTGTCGGCAGATCGAACACGCCGAAACCCCGCCCAGCCTCGACCAACTGGCACAGCAAGCCGGGCTGAGTCCGTTCCATTTCCACCGCGTGTTCAAGTCAGTCACCGGCCTCACCCCCAAGGGCTATGCCAGCGCCCAGCGCTCACGCAAAGTGCGCAAGGGGCTCAAAGGTCGCAACACCGTCACCGACGCGCTGTATGACGCCGGCTTCAATTCCAACAGCCGCTTCTATGAGTCGGCGGACCAACTGCTTGGCATGAAGCCAAGCGATTACAAAGCCGGCGGCACGAATACTCACATCCATTTTGCCGTCGGCCAATGTTCCCTCGGCGCGATTCTAGTGGCGCAAAGTCATCGCGGCGTGTGCGCGATTCTGCTGGGCGACGAGCCGGACACGCTGGTGCGCGACCTGCAGGACCAATTCCCCAACGCCGAACTGCTGGGCGCCGACCCAGCCTTCGAACAGTTGGTCGCCCAGGTGGTGGGGTTTATAGAAGCCCCGGCCCTGGGCCTGGACTTACCCTTGGACCTGCGCGGCACGGCCTTTCAGGAACGGGTATGGCAGGCCTTGCGCGACATCCCGGTGGGCAGCACCGCCAGCTACGCGCAGATCGCCGAACGGATTGGCGCGCCCACCGCCTTTCGGGCCGTGGCCCAGGCCTGTGGCGCCAATCGCCTCGCAGTGGCGATTCCCTGCCACCGCGTGGTGCGCAGTAATGGCGAGTTGTCGGGCTACCGATGGGGTGTGGAGCGCAAGCGCCAGTTGCTGGAACGCGAGCGCGATCGCTAAAACAGCCCGCGCCACTACACGAAACCCAGGCTGCGTCCAGTGAATAAAACAGACTGGCCGGATGCCAAGGGCCCTGCTAAAACAGCGAAAACTCTTACCAACGCTGGAGACGCATCCCATGAGCACCTGGCCAGACACGCGCATTCTCGATCTGCTGGGCATCGATGTCCCGATTATCCAGGCGCCCATGGCCGGTGCGACCACCGCGCAAATGGTCATCGCCGCCAGCGAGGCCGGCGCGCTCGGTTCGATGCCGGCGGCGGCGCTGAGTATCGAGCAATTGCGCGATGCGTTGAGCACTATCCGTCAGGCCAGTACGCGGCCGATCAACGTGAACTTCTTTTGCCATCAACCGCCCGAGGCGGACGACGCCCGTGATCGGCGCTGGAAAGACCTGCTGCAACCCTACTACCGCGAACTGGGCGCCGACTTTGATGCTCCGACGCCGGTGACCAACCGTGCGCCGTTCAACGAAGCGGCTTGTGAAGTGGTGGAAGCGTTCCGTCCCGAGGTGGTCAGTTTCCATTTCGGCTTGCCGGAAAAGTCCTTACTCGACCGCGTCAAAGCGACCGGCGCCAAGGTACTTTCATCGGCCACAACCGTCGAAGAAGCGATTTGGCTGGAACAGCATGGCTGCGACGCGATCATCGCCATGGGCCTTGAAGCCGGCGGCCACCGCGGTATGTTTCTCAGCGACGACCTCAACAGCCAGATCGGCTTGATGGCGCTGGTGCCGCAGATCGTCGACGCCGTGAGCGTGCCAGTGATCGCCGCCGGCGGTATCGCTGACGCACGCGGCATCGCAGCCGCCTTTGCCTTGGGTGCTTCGGCAGTGCAGATCGGTACCGCTTACCTGTTGACCCCCGAAGCCACGGTCAGCCCCTCGCACCACCACGCATTGCGTCACGCCCAGGCCAGCGAAACCGCGCTGACCAACCTGTTCACCGGCCGACCGGCACGCGGCATCGTCAACCGGGTGATGCGAGAACTCGGCGCGATCAACCCGCTGGCCCCGGCCTTCCCCAGGGCCGGCGGTGCGTTGCTGCCACTCAAGGCCAAGGATGAAGCCGGCTTCAGCAACCTGTGGGCGGGCCAGGCGGTGGGCCTGCGGCATCCGTTCGCAACCCGCGAGCTGACCACCTGGCTGGCAGAACAAGCCTTGAGCCGGCTGTCTCGGTAGCGCAAGTCAGATCAGTATCGGCTCTGCGGGTGGAAGGCCGCTGAGCCGACGTTCGTGCAGCGGCGTCAACACAGTAAACCGCTGTTGGCGCAACGCACAGATGCCATATACGACTCGGGCAAAGTGTTCGTTGCTGTCGTCGTAGGGCTGGCTCGCCATGATCAGCGCGAAACAGCATTCGGCCTGGCGCTCCGGGGCCATCTTGCGGATCAATCCCAACCCTATCCCCAGCAACGCCCGGCTACTGGTCATGGTCAGTCGCTCATAACCGGAGCTGCGCTGGTGATGACACTCGCGCTGCTGGCCCCGGGCTAGCTGTTCATACAGCGCGTCCAGTTCAGCGGCGGTGTATAAATCCACCGTCGCCTGCTCGCCTGACACATGAAGTTCCAGTTGTTGTTTAAATAACAGTCGCCACGCATCGTCGTCGATTCCGGCCCGCACCGCGACCCAGTCGACACAATCGACCAGCGCGTTTTGCGCGCTCGCGAGCGTGCCTGGCAAACCGGCCTGCAGGGCTTCGAGGTGGATCAATGCCTGGTTGACCAAGTCTGCCTCCTCAGCCATCACGCCCTCCATCAGTTCTCGATAGCCGCCCCGCGGTTCGTTACGCCATGCCTGAAGGAAGCCCAGCATCAAGGCCCGTAACTCACCGATCGCCTGCACGCCAATGGTGCGCCGCAATAGCCCTTCCGCCTCGTCGACCAGGCCGCTGAGGTTGCTGACTTGCGCCAGCAGTTCAGACTGCTTGAAGGTCGCCGGTTCATTGAGCGATAGCGATGCATTGATCGGCAACTGGTGAAAGACCTGGGCCCAGACACGCTCCAACTGCTCGCGAACCCCGCAGACGAAATCCAGGGGAAACGACAGCACGCTGTAATCGCCGCCATTGACGAAGGGGCTCCAACTGATGCCCAGCGCAAACGCCCCGTCAACCTCCAGGCTTGCGTTGGCAAAATCCGGATAAAACTTGTAAATCACCAACGCGCCCTCCAAGGCCGGCAACCCGCGCACGCAGTCCTCCCAGCCTTTCAACGTACCGAAATAGCCGCGACCGTTCATTGAGGCATCGAGGTCGCCCAGGCTGAAATCGACCATCGCGGTGTCCGTCGCATCCCGAATCGACAACGCAAAATGCGTTTGCGGGCGCTGATCGCCGAGTTCGGAGAAAATCAGCACGCCGACGGCCTGTGTCTCCCAGCGCTGACTGCGCAAAAAGTCGGAACAGCTTTTCGCCTCGGCATAACCGCAGGTGGCGGTTGCCTGGAGGTAACCTTTGAGTTCGGCGCCTTTGCCCCGGTCGTCGAAGGATTTTTCCATGCGCTGGCGCAGGTCGATCAACCAGAATGGCGTGGAGACAAAAGTCTCGGACTCACTGGTCTGTTTCAACTTTATCGGGACGTCGTAGTCTATGGGCGCATTCAGAATCGGCGCGACAGTCCGACCGCCGAGCGTCGACTGCTTGAGCAATATGCGCAACTTGGCATTGGCGCTGGGCAGGTCGGCCCCCAGGTCGACCATCGCCAATAGCACCCCCAGCTTGCACTCATGGATGTAGTGGGCGTAGTCCTCGGGACGATCGGTATTTTGCGCCAACGCATACGTAAGGCCGACATCACCGACATTGGCGATGAAGCGCGCCATGCCGGAAAGCAGCAGCGCGCCCAACCCACTCAGAGGCCCGACGGCCGCCGTCACCAGGCCGGACACCGCACGGGCGACACTTTTGAACATCGCCAGTTTTACCCGGCGCCGCTCTTCGTCGGACGAAAACACTGCGTAGTCGACCTGCCCCTTGATATCCGCGATGGCCGCCAATTGCAATTGCGCGTTGATGTGCTGGGTATCACGAAAGGACACCGGCTCCGGGGCGAAACGCCGGTAATGGTAGCCATAGCGTTTTTTTTGCGGAAAAAAATCCTGGGGCACCAGGTTCATTTTCTGCGGGAAAGGGGAATGTTCCGCGACAAATCGCATCAACACCTCCGAGGGTTGCCCGGCGGTGGTGCTTGGTGCCCAGACCGCCCACTTGAGCTCGGTGAAGTTGAGGGATATCAGCAACGCCTTCTGTGAGTTGAATTTGAGCACAATCGCATTGGGCACCACCGCTTCATTGAATAGCAGCAGTCGCGGTTTCAACTCGCCGTTCAAGTAGCGGAACGCACACCCCCGCAAGTCTTCGTCGGCTGCATCGACTTGCGCGAGGTAGCGTGCGACCCGCACCCTGGCGAGGGCGTCACAGGTTTCGCCGAACAGTTTCTGGTAGTCGTCGCTGGCGGCCAGCGCATCGATATCCGCCAGGAAGTCAGCCAGCAACACGTCGCGCATCCCGGTCAATGTCGCGACTTGCGACGCTGGCAAGGCTTGCCCCTGCACATGCACGGCACTGAGTTTTTCCTGGAAGTACGCACGCCGTTGCGGCTCACCCAACAGCACTTGTTCAAAGGAAAAGTACTTGTAGCGTGGCGGCACGAATGCACTCACGCCAGGAGAATATGTGGGGTGGCCTATCAGGTATTTGAACTTGAATTGGCGTTCTTTTTTGAACAATTGCTGGGTGTCTTGAGACAAACCGGACTTCTTCAGGCAGCGATCGATCAACGATTCGATATAGTCTTTGGCGATCTTGTTATTGCCCACGCTCTCCCTCAGCCCATCCCATTTTTGCCAGGCCTGGGTCGTGGTTGCCTCGGGCGTCGGGGGCGCGGTGGGGGCCTTCCAGCCGGTACGTTCGCGGGGCTGAATGCTGACCGCTATAAACAGCCGCGCGGCATCGCAGCGCACGAACCATTGATTGGGCCGCTCGCTCTGCAGCCGGATGCCGCCGTCTTCCTGCAAGACGCCGCAGTTGACCCAGGGGCAGCGGTAACTCATGTAGACGCTGAGATAGTAGTGCCAATCCGCAGCGGCGCGGCGCGAGGCCGGAACCTCGATGATGTAGCGCTCCTCATCGGCCTGATAAGGCATTGCGCTCAGGGTCACCTCGATCACTTCGTCGGCCTTCAGCGCTTGGTCGGCGAGGAGGACGGCACGGGGCGTCCAGCGCGGGAAAATGCTGAAATCGGCGTCGAGTACCGCCTCGCCGAACGGCTTGACCCACAGCGTGTTTTTGCCGGGCTCATCGGAATAACGAATGTGATCACCGCTGCGTGCGCCAATACGCATCCCCGGCCAACTGGTGCCAATCGCCCTGGGCCATTGCCCGGCCCCCAGGGAAATCAGCGGGAGATCGAACCAGATATCCGCAAGCAGGCGCTTACTGGCCCCCCACACGGAGAACAGCACCACCTCGGTCTTGAGCAAAGGCCGTGTCGCGATCGCCAGGCCACGCTCTTCCCACTCGACACTCTGGGCCTGGCCTGACACTCGCAGGCTGTCGAGAAAGTATCGATGGGCCGTCAAGCGTTGGGCCAATGCCCCGTAAAACTTGGGAAACAGGACATTGACCTGCACGCTGTCAGTCGATTGGTTTTTTCCGACACTCGCGCGCCAGGTGAAGCGCTTGTCGAGGATTTTCCACAGGGGCATTTCCTGGCGCTCGACAATCAACGCAGGACTTCCCGGCTCGGCCCCCTCCTCCAGGATCGAAAACTCCACCGGTATCAACGATTGCGTGGTGATCAGCGCCTTGGCCTGCGGTTCCAGTGCCGAAGCGCTGAGTACGCGGTCCAGCCAGGCTTTCACGGCGGCCTCGCTGGTAAGGTTGTTCGGTGCACCGACGTTGATATAGGCATATTCCCTTTGCATGGCACTTGCTCCTTTGCCGGCTAAAGGAGCTGCACTATCAACGGGTTCCCGTGCATTGGCTGTCAGGAGGCGGGCCGTTGCCGCCGGGAAATGTCAGCGCGGGGCCGGCGGATTCCCCTTGCCATTTTTTCGCTATATACCTATACATACACCGCTTGACCGCCCCCCATGGTCCGGCAGCGCTCAATACTGGCTTTTTTCCTTCTCATACGGAGCTATCCATGACCTTCAGCCTCCCACGCTTGATTCGCCCCGGCCTGGCGGCCGTCATTGCGCTTGTCACCGCCGCTGCGGTCCACGCCGATGAAGTCCAGGTGGCCGTCGCCGCCAACTTCACCGCACCGATCCAGGCGATTGCCGCCGATTTCGAGAAGGACACCGGTCACAAGCTGATCGCCGCCTACGGTGCCACCGGGCAGTTCTATACCCAGATCAAGAACGGCGCGCCGTTCGAAGTGTTCCTCAGCGCCGACGACACCACCCCGCAAAAACTCGAAACCGAAGGCGATACCGTCAAGGGTTCGCGCTTTACCTACGCGGTCGGCACCCTGGCGCTGTGGTCGGCGAAGGAAGGTTATGTCGATGCCAAGGGCGATGTGCTCAAGCAGAACGCGTTCAAGCACCTGTCCATCGCCAACCCGAAAGCCGCGCCCTACGGGCTGGCCGCCACCCAAGTGCTGGCCAAGGAAGGCTTGACCGAGAAGCTCAAGGACAAGCTCGTCGAGGGCCAGAACATCACCCAGGCCTATCAGTTTGTCTCCACCGGCAATGCCGAGTTGGGGTTTGTGGCCTTGTCGCAGATCTACAAAGACGGCAAAGTCACCAGCGGTTCGGCGTGGATCGTCCCGGCGTCCATGCATGACCCGATCAAACAGGATGCGGTGATCCTCAACAAGGGCAAAGACAGCGCCGCTGCCAAGGCGCTGGTCGAGTACCTGAAAGGGCCGAAAGCCGCTGCCGTTATCAAGTCCTACGGTTACGAGCTCTAAATGCCGCTATCGAGTGCCGATTTTTCCGCAATCTGGTTGACCATCAAACTGGCGTCACTGACCACGGTGATCCTGCTGGTCATCGGCACTCCGATTGCCCTGTGGCTGTCGCGCACGCGCTCCTGGTGGCGCGGGCCTATCGGCGCGGTGGTCGCCCTGCCGCTGGTGCTGCCGCCCACGGTCATCGGCTTCTACCTGCTGCTGACGATGGGGCCGCACGGTTACTTCGGCCAGTTCACCCAATGGCTGGGCCTGGGCACCCTGACCTTCAGTTTCGCCGGGCTGGTGATCGGCTCGGTGATCTATTCCATGCCGTTCGTGGTGCAGCCGTTGCAAAACGCCTTCTCCGCCATCGGCACACGCCCCTTGGAAGTGGCCGCGACCTTGCGCGCCAACCCCTGGGACACGTTCTTCAGCGTGATCCTGCCCCTGGCCCGCCCGGGGTTTATCACCGCGTCGATTCTCGGCTTTGCGCATACCGTCGGCGAGTTCGGGGTGGTGCTGATGATCGGCGGCAATATCCCGGACAAGACCCGGGTCGTCTCGGTGCAGATCTACGACCACGTCGAAGCCATGGAATACGCCCAGGCGCACTGGCTGGCCGGCGCCATGGTGGTGTTCGCGTTCCTCGTGTTGCTGGCGCTCTACTCCAGCCGTAAAACCAAGATGGGCTGGAGCTGATGCCGATGATCGATGTACGCCTGCACCTCACGTATTCCGCCTTTGCCCTGAAAGTGGACCTGCAACTGCCCGGTCGCGGCGTCACCGCGCTGTATGGGCATTCCGGCTCCGGCAAGACCACCTGCCTGCGCTGCATTGCCGGGCTGGAACGTGCCGAGGACGGTTTTGTCCAGGTCAACGACGAAGTCTGGCAAGACAGCCGCAACGGGCTGTTCGTACCGCCGCATAAACGTGCGCTGGGCTATGTGTTCCAGGAAGCGAGCCTGTTCCCCCATCTGTCGGTGCGCGCCAATCTGGAATTCGGCCTCAAGCGCATCCCGCGTGCGCAACGTCGCGTCGACATGGCCCAGGCCACCGAACTGTTGGGCATCGGCCACTTGCTTGAGCGGCATCCGCAGCACTTGTCCGGCGGCGAGCGCCAGCGCATCGGTATCGCCCGCGCGCTACTGACCAGCCCGCGCCTGTTATTGATGGACGAACCGCTGGCGGCACTCGACAGCCAACGCAAAGGTGAAATCCTGCCTTACCTGGAACGCCTGCACGACGAACTGGACATTCCGGTGCTCTACGTCAGCCACGCCCAGGACGAGGTGGCGCGCCTGGCCGATCACATCGTGTTGCTGCGCGACGGCCAGGCCCTGGCCAGCGGCCCCATCGGTGAAACCCTGGCGCGGCTGGATTTGCCCTTGGCCTTGGGCGACGACGCCGGTGTGGTGATCAATGGCACGGTAAGCGCTTACGACGCGCACTATCAATTGCTGACCCTGCAACTGCCCGGCAGTGCCTTGCAGATGCGCGTCGCCCATACGCCGCTGGCCTTGGGCAAAGCCCTGCGGGTCAAGGTGCAGGCGCGGGACGTGAGCCTCAACTTACAGGCCGAAGCCCACAGCAGCATCCTCAACCGCCTGCCGGTGACGGTCACCCAGGAAATTGCGGCGGACAACAGCGCCCATGTGCTGGTGCGCCTGGATGCCGGCGGTACGCCGTTGCTGGCACGGATCACACGCTTCTCCCGCGACCAGTTGCAACTGCACCCCGGCCAGACGCTGTGGGCACAGATCAAGGCGGTGGCGGTGCTGGCGTAGCCGCGAAACCTTGTGGCCGCAGCGTCTTGCGTTGCAGTCAATCAGACAGACCGGCCTGATCTGTTTGTAACCTGCCGTCCGCCGACCTGCCCCGCGACCTGCAAGGACATTACCTACGCAACGGGAGTGTCACACCTCGAGTTTTTTACAGGCGATCGAGTCCTCTCATACTTTGGTCTGGCATGACGCTGGCTGGAGGCTGGAAGCTGCCTGAGGTCATTGCGCCAGACATCAAAGCGCCTTACGGTAGTGGCCGCATAATCTCACCGAGGAACCCGGCCCGATGCTGCCTTCGTCCCAAAAGCCCTACGCCAACGTCGTACTCGCCCGTCAACAGCAATGGCGGGGTCGTGTCGGCATGATGCTGGTGGCCAGCCTGTCTGTGCTGGCGGGCATGACCGATGCCATTGGTTTCATGGCCAGCGGCGACTTTGTCTCATTCATGAGCGGCAACACCACGCGCCTGGCGGTAGCAATCAGCGAAGGTGACCTGGGCCTGACCGGGCGCCTGCTGTTGCTGGTCGCGACCTTCGTGGTCGGCAACGCCTTGGGTATCGTGGTCAGCCGCATGAGCGGCCGTCACGCCCTGCCCCTGCTGCTGTGCATCGCGGCGCTGCTCTGCGGCGGCGCGCTGTGGCCGTTCGCCGATATGCTGCCCGCCTTGCTCGCGGCAATTGTGGCGATGGGCATGCTCAATGCCGCCGTCGAAGAGGTCAACGGCTTGCCGGTGGGGCTTACCTATGTCACCGGCGCGCTGTCACGCTTTGGTCGCGGGTTGGGACGCTGGCTGCTGGGGGAGCGTCGCAACGGGTGGCGCGTGCAGTTGGTCCCCTGGACGGGGATGTTCATCGGGGCGGTGATCGGGGCGTTGCTCGAGCACCGCATGGGCTTGGGTGCGCTGCTGGTCAGCGGGGCGCTGGCTGCGGTTTTGGGCCTGGTGTCACTGAAGATCCCCCGGCGCTGGCACTTGGGTTATATGCCGCGCTGATGACCTGGGAGGCTCGCCCGACGTGACGGCCTCGACATCCATGTACTGGTAAAGAGCTATTACGTCGAGCGAGCGGGGGAATCATAGGATAATGCCCCGCGACTGTCCCGCAGGGCATTTCCTAAAAGCACTACGGCAACGGATTACAGACAAGTCGCAAGTGCGGCCAAACGGCGCTTGGCGACCATGGAGTCTTCGGCGGTGTAATAATCGACGGAGGAACCGGCCCCTGCGCTGCGCACGTCGGCAAAGTAATCGCCGCTGGTGGTGTACACCGTGAAACCGCCCGCCCCGATCGGCTCCTTGAAGCCGCCGGCGTCAACACCAAACACCGCCTCGTCCTGCCAGCCGAACTGGATACATTGGGCAACCACCAGCGCAGCCTTGTCCGACGCCAAGGTCTTGTAGGGCGTGCCGGTGCGTGCCGCGTTCATTTTCGAGCCCGCGCAGCCGGCCAGTGCTGCCAGTACCAATGCGCCAATTACCAGTTTCCGCATGCCATCGCTCCTTGGAAAAAAACGCGACTCTACCATTAGCAGGCGACACTCACGGATTATTACGTCACCCTGTCGCCTACTTGCGAGTTCGCTTCTACCTGGAAAACCGATGACACCCAATGCCGAACGCTACAACCCATCCACCGACTATGCCGACAAGCTGATCAGCCGCATCGGCCAGACGCCCACGTGGATCGCCAAGCGCATTGGCGTGACGGACAAGCGCATTCGCTACATTCTCGACGGCGAGCGCACGGTGAAAGGCGAAAGTACGCCGATCCAGATGACCTACACCGAGCAGTTCGCGCTGGAGTGCCTGGCGGCCGAGGCCAAGGCGAAAAAGAAGCCGACGCCGACCACCGAATGAATTTAGTTTCACTGTGACAGGAGAACGCGCCACCGATAATGGCCGGGCTCATTTTTAGAAGTCTCCTTCAGCCCGCCCTCCCGCGGGCTTTTTTTCGCCGGTGTGTTTAGAACCACCAGCGAAACAGGTAGAACAACGCCATGCTCAACAGCACGGTGAGCAGCACATTGCGCGTCCAGACCATCAGCGCCACCGCGCAGATCCCGGCCAGCAGGTAGGGGTTGGCCGGGCTCAGGTTGAGCCGGTGGTCGGCAAAGAAAATGATCGGCCCGCAAATCGCCGTGAGCATGCCCGGTACCGCGAACCCGAGAAACTCCCGCGCACCGCGGGTGAGCCGCACGGGCAGGCGCGGTTCGATAAACAGGTAGCGGTTAAAAAATACGATCAAGCCCATTGCAACAATCATCACAAAAATCATGCCTGCCCGACTCCCAGTCGTTTGCAGGCATACCCTGCACTCATGCCCAACACACCCGATACCACCACGGCCGACTCCCACTGCAGGAAGCTCAAGCCGACCGAGCACAACAGCGCCACCGCCACGCACACCACGGTGGGCACATCGCGCACCACGGGCGTGATCAACGCGATAAAGGTCGCGACAATCGAGAACTCCAGGCCCAGGTGTTCGAGCCCTGGAATGCTCTTGCCCAGGACAATGCCGGCGAGGGTGAACAGGTTCCAGGCAATATAGAACGTCAGGCCAACACCCAGTGCGTACCAGCGATTGAAGGTTTCGCGGTCGTACTGGCTGACCAGGGCGAAGAACTCATCGGTCATCAGGAAACCCAGGCTCATGCGCCAGCGCGGTTTGAGCACGGACAATGTGGAGCGCAGATGCATGCCGTACAGCAGATGTTGTGAGGTCAGCAGCAAAGTCGTGAGCAAGATGGAGATCAGGCTGGCGCCGCTCTTGACCATGCCGATGGCCACCAGTTGCGCGGCACCGGCAAACACGATGGTGGAAAGCCCCTGGGCTTCGAGCGGAGAAAAGTGCGCTTCGATGGCCATTGAGCCAGCCAGCAAGCCCCAGGGCGCGCACGCCAGGGACAACGGAATGACAGCAATCGCGCCACGGGCGAAGGCGTAGTGAGGTAAAGCAGTAGGCATGGGAACCGCTCATCGACAGACAGTCGACAAGCATGCCAGCGCAATATGCAGGTTGTCTTGAACGATCTTGCTCAGGCGAGCCTTACCGACACCAGTTCCACCGAGTCCCGCGCTTCGCGCAGTTCATAGGCGTCCTGGTTGAGACGGTGGATGGTATTGAGCAAGCGCTGGCGCAGCACTTCATCGCCGAGTTTTTCGACGGCACGCATCAGATCGAACGCCGCGGTTTCGTTATTTTCCGCGACGGAATCGAGGGTCTTGCGCAGATTGCGAGTGGCACGGGTCACGCGTGGTATTCCTTCATCAGCTATGGGCAGGCACTTTAGGACATTTGTGTTTCATTTTAATTTCAATCACTTGTGGCGTGTTTCCAGACATTTGATCCATATCAATTGAAACAGGATTTGACTGTAATATATGGAAATACGTATATTCGGATATACCTATACGAGCAGGCCTTGACCGTGTCAGTCCCTTTCTCACCTCCAACCCTATTCAAATGCCTGGCCGATGCCACTCGCGTGCGAATGACCTTGCTGATCCTGCGCGAAGGTGAACTTTGCGTGTGCGAACTGATCCACGCACTTGACGACAGCCAGCCGAAAATCTCCCGCCACCTCGCGCAACTGCGCAACTGCGGGTTGCTGCAGGATCGTCGCCAAGGGCAATGGATCTACTACCGCATCAATCCGGCACTGCCCGACTGGGTGACTCACGTGCTGGACACCACCCTGCAAGCCAACCAGCCATGGTTGCAAAACGACGCGCTGCGTCTTGATGCAATGGGCGACAGACCACAACGAGCCAGCACCTGCTGTTGAGCCATCGGAGCGTTTATTCATGCTTGTCGCAATTGCGATTTTTATCTTCACCATCATCCTGGTCATCTGGCAGCCCAAAGGCCTGGGTGTCGGTTGGAGCGCGACCCTGGGCGCGATCCTCGCACTGGCCTGCGGCGTGATCAGCCTGGCGGACATCCCGGTGGTGTGGCACATCATCTGGAATGCCACCGGCACCTTTGTCGCGCTGATCGTCATCAGCCTGTTGCTGGACGAGGCCGGGTTCTTTGCCTGGGCTGCGCTGCATGTGGCCCGTTGGGGCCGTGGTCGCGGCCGGCGGTTGTTTGCCTACATGGTGCTGCTGGGCGCGTTGGTGTCGGCGCTGTTTGCCAATGACGGCGCGGCACTGATCCTCACGCCGATTGTGATGTCGATGCTGCTGGCGTTGCGTTTTTCTCCGGCGGCGACCCTGGCGTTCGTCATGGGCGCGGGGTTTATCGCCGACACGGCGAGCCTGCCGCTGGTGGTGTCGAACCTGGTGAACATTGTCTCGGCGGACTATTTCAAGATCGGCTTCAATGAATACGCAGCGGTGATGGTGCCGGTGAACCTGGTTAGCGTCGCCGCCACCCTGGCGGTGCTGTTGTGGTTTTTCCGCCGCGATATTCCGCAGACCTACGACCCGGCGGACCTGGCGGACCCGGCCAGCGCCATTCACGACCGCGCCACTTTTCGCGCCGGCTGGTGGGTGCTGGGTATCCTGCTGATCGGCTGCTTTGCCCTGGAACCGTTGGGGATTCCCATCAGCGCGATCTCTGCGGTGTGCGCGGTGTTGCTGCTGGTGATCGCCGCCAAAGGCCACAAGATCTCCACGCGCAAAGTGCTCAAGGAAGCGCCCTGGCAGATCGTGATCTTTTCCCTGGGCATGTACCTGGTGGTCTACGGGCTGCGCAACGCCGGGCTGACCACTTACCTGGCGACCTGGCTCGACACCTTCGCCACCTACGGCGTATGGGGCGCGGCGATGGGCACCGGGGTGCTGACGGCATTGTTGTCTTCGGCAATGAACAACCTGCCGACCGTGTTGATCGGTGCGCTGTCCATCGAATCCAGCCATGCCGCGGGCGTGGTCAAGGACGCGATGATCTACGCCAACGTGATCGGCAGCGACCTCGGCCCGAAAATCACCCCCATCGGCAGCCTGGCCACCCTGCTGTGGCTGCATATCCTGGCGCGCAAAGGCATCACCATCACCTGGGGTTACTACTTCAAGGTCGGCATCGTCCTGACCTTGCCGGTGTTGCTGATCACTCTCGCCGCCCTCGCCTTGCGTCTTAGCCTCTGAAGGACATACGCCAATGAAAGTCTTGTTCATGTGTACCGCCAACAGCTGCCGGAGCATTTTGTCCGAAGCGATGTTCAACCACCTGGCGCCAGAAGGGTTTGAGGCGGTCAGCTCCGGCAGCTTCCCCAAGGGCCAGGTGCTGCCCCGCAGCCTGAGCACCTTGCAGGCGGCGGGCATCCGCACACAGGGCTTGTACAGCAAGGGCAACGACGCCTTTGAAGGCAGCCCGCCGGATGTGGTGATCACGGTGTGCGACAAGGCCGCCGGTGAAGCCTGCCCAGTGTATTTCGGCCCGGCGCTGAAGGCGCACTGGGGGTTGGCAGACCCTTCGGATGTCGACGGCGACGAGGCGAGCATCCAAGCCGCATTCGACGCCACGCTGCGCACCATCGCCGCACGCTGCCGGGCGTTTTTCGCGCTGCCCTTTGCCGACCTCAACCCTGGCGAACTGAAAGCCGAACTCGAGCGCATTGCGCTGTTGCAGGCGGAGTAACCATGAGTACCCTGCCCAATCTGGACGCGTCGTTAATCACCTCCGGCCCGCTCGATTCGAGTCGGCCGCCGCGCATTCTGCTGCTCTACGGTTCAACCCGCGAACGCTCGTTCAGCCGCCTGCTGGTGGAAGAGGCCGCGCGCCTCTTGCAGCACTTCGGCGCACAAACGCGCATTTTCGACCCGAGCGGCTTGCCATTACCCGATGATGCCCCGCGTGAGCATCCGAAGGTGCAGGAGCTGTTGGAACTGATGCAATGGTCGGAAGGCCAGGTCTGGTGTTCCCCTGAACGACACGGTTCGATGTCGGCGGTGTTCAAAGCGCAAATCGACTGGGTGCCGTTGTCCTTGGGCGCGGTCCGCCCGACCCAGGGCAAAACCCTGGCGGTGATGCAAGTGTGCGGCGGTTCCCAGTCCTTCAACACGGTCAACCAACTGCGCGTACTCGGGCGTTGGATGCGTATGTTCACCATCCCCAATCAATCCTCGGTGCCCAAGGCGTTCATGGAGTTCGATGATCAGGACCGCATGAAACCCTCGGCGCTCTATGATCGCGTTGTCGACGTGATGGAGGAACTGGTGAAGTTCACCGTGCTGCTGCGTGATCGTCCGGATTTGGTCGACCGCTACTCGGAGCGCAGGGAAAGCGCCGAAGAACTGTCGCAACGGGTCAATCAACGGTCGATCTGAGCCTGGCTGACGGCGTATGCTCACGTCCATCCCATGACTGAGCCGACCCCATGAGCACCCTGCAACACGCCTGGCTGGGCGACTACGAAATCAACAGCGTCCACTGCTCCGGCCTGACCTTTGCCCGCCACAGCCACGACGAATGCGTGATCGGCGTGAACCTGGTGGGCGAAGAAAACGTGTGGCTGGACCGCCGTGAATTCGTGGCTGGGCCAGGCGCCATCACCTTGTACAACCCCGGGCAGATTCAGGGCGGCGGTGCGGCGGAAGGCGCGCCGTGGCAGTTTGTCAGCCTGTACGTCAGCGCCGAGCAATTGGCCGCCGACCTGGGGTTGGCGCATGTCGAATTCGATCGATCGTTGTGTTTCCAGCCGGATCTGGCGCGGCGCCTGGCGGCTGTGGCAAAAGGCGCATCGAGCGGCGACGTTCTGGTCCGCGAGCTGAACGAAGACGCCCTGGTTGTGCTGCTGGGAGAAGTGGTCCGCCTCAGCGGCGTGCGCTTGCCCGGCAACGCGGCAGCCGGCAAAAGCCTGATCGGCCGCGCCCAGGAATTGCTCGCCGCACAGTTGCATCAATCGCTGCCCCTGGACCACCTCGGCGAGGCGCTGGGGTTGTCCAAGTTCCACCTGCTGCGCACCTTTCAAAAAGAGACCGGGCTCAGCCCTCGCCAGTGGGCCATGCAATTGCGCACGCGCCGCGCCAAAGGCCTGTTGCGCAATGGGATGGCGGCCGGCGAGGTCGCCCATCAGCTCGGTTTTGCCGACCAGAGCCACCTCAACCGGCACTTCCGCGCCGCCTATGGCCTCACGCCTGGCCGCTATCAGAGTGTGGCGAAACGCTGAACAGCACAATCTGGTCCAAGACAACGCGTGCGTGCGCCAGCACACTGCCCGCCATCACTTGATGGAGCATAGGGATGCTGGCGATCTTCTTTTACGCACTGGTATTCGGTTTTGTGTTTTGCCTGTCCCCCGGCGCAGTGCTGGCGGAGACCTTGCGCCGTGGTTTGCAACACGGTTTCACCCCGGCGTTGCTGGTGCAGGTCGGTTCGCTGGTCGGCGATGCGGTGTGGGCCGTGATCGGCCTGACCGGCATCGCGCTGTTGATCCAGCATGACGCCGTGCGCGTGCCGCTGACCCTCCTCTGCGCGCTCTATCTCGCCTGGCTCGGCGTGCGCAGCCTGCTCGACGCCTGGCGTTTGCCCGCAGCCGACAGCGCACCGGCCGGCTCCGGCACGAATGCGCTGGCGGTGGGCGCAGCCATTTCGCTGGCCAACCCGAAGAACATTGTGTACTGGGGAGCATTGGGCAGTGCGTTGTCGGGCATCGTCGGGGCTACGCCCAGCCACACGCAGACGCTGATGTTTTTCGGCGGTTTCATGCTGGCCTCGGTGCTGTCGTGTTTTCTGACGGCCGCACTGGTCAATCTGCTGCGCAAGAACGCCTCGCCGACCTGGCAACGCATCAGTTACGCGGCATGCGGTGTAGTCTTGATCTATCTCGCCGTTCTCGCCGCGCAAGGCATATGAAGTTATATATGCCCGGTAACTTGTGAATATGTTTTATCTGAATAGACTCTGAACACTTGGCATTTTAATTAATCATGCGTTGACATTCCGCAACTGGCTGAGTAGATTGCCCCTGCCCGCAACTGGGGCCTTTTTTAAACCTCACAAAAGAAGCCAATGGACACAGTATCTAGTCGCTGTCCGAGCACCGCGTTGGCGGGCATCGGGCGCCCAACCCAGAATATGACAGGACTTGCCTCTCCGGTCCGGTAAGCTGCGCTAGAGCTTGTGCTCCACCGTAACTGCCTCGCCGGTCGCCCGTCCGGTCCCGAGGTGTGTTATGACCTTCCAAACCTTTGTTGTAAAAGATGTACGAACGCTGGCCGCGACCCTGCGCGCCAAGCTGTGCCGAGCGCCCGCAGGCGTTTGTGTTGCCCGCCCGGCCTTTGCCGTACCCTCCCCTCGAATGCGCCCGGCCCATCCGCTGGCGCGCTGGCGTGCCTGCCCGACGACTGGCCGACTGCAGCAGCATTGGGCTCACGCCGACCCTCAAGACCCACAGAGACGTAACGTTTCCAACCTGGCTGAAGCCCGCCTGATGCCCGCTCTTTACCTGGGCACTCGCGCCGCTTGACCGCTTGGAAACAGCAACTTTCTGATCAATACCCTGGAGTTCTTTTATGAACCTTTCCAGTAGTAGCCCGCTGCGCGCGCAGTAACTAACGCGCACTTAGCGGGCCCATTGAAAGTTATTCAACACCTTATTTGAACCGATCGCGAAGTCCGCGGCTCGGCATGCTTTCGCTCGCCTGTCATCAGGTCAGTACCGGGTATGTTTTGTCGAGAACTGGCGACAGGAGTACACACCATGAGCGCCGTTAAAAAACCGCCACAGCCCAACAAAAACCGCACCGACGCCGACGCTCGGCTATCAATGCGGGCCGCCCGCGAAGCCCATAACGGCCTGTCGGCCACCCTGGCCAATGTGCGAGCCACTCTGGATGGCCTGACCGAGTTGGATGCCACTGCACGCCTGCAACAGCAAGGCCATAACGAAGTCGCCCATGACAAGCCGCCTCACGCATTCATCCAGTTCCTGCAGGCGCTGAACAATCCGTTTATCTATGTGCTGCTGACGCTGGGCGCGATCAGCTTCGTCACCGATTACTGGTTGCCGTTGCAGGCCGGTGAAGAAGTCGACCTGACCAAAGTCATCATCATCATGACCATGGTCCTGCTCAGCAGCCTGCTGCGGTTCTGGCAGGAGCACCGTTCGGCCAAATCCGCCGAAACGCTCAAAGCCATGGTCCGCACCACCGCCACCGTACTACGCCGCGAACAGGTCGGCGCCCAGCCAACCCTGCGCGAAGTGCCGATGCGCGAACTGGTGGCCGGCGATATCGTGCAACTGTCGGCCGGCGACATGATCCCGGCCGACATCCGCCTGATCGAATCGCGTGACTTGTTCATCAGCCAGGCGGTGCTGACCGGCGAAGCCTTGCCCGTGGAAAAATACGACACGCTGGGGGACGTGACGCAAAAGTCCGCCAGTACCCTTGCCGCCGACCAGGGCAACTTGCTCGACCTGCCGAACATCTGCTTCATGGGCACCAACGTGGTCAGCGGCCGCGCCAAAGCCGTGGTGGTGGCCACCGGACCGCGCACCTACTTCGGCTCGCTGGCCAAGGCGATTGTCGGCTCCCGGGCGCAGACCGCGTTTGATCGCGGCGTGAACAGCGTCAGCTGGCTGCTGATCCGCTTCATGCTGGTGATGGTGCCGATCGTGTTCTTCCTCAACGGCTTCTCCAAGGGTGACTGGGGCGATGCCTTCCTGTTTGCCCTGGCGGTCGCCGTCGGCCTGACCCCGGAAATGCTGCCGATGATTGTCAGCGCTAACCTGGCCAAGGGCGCCACCGCCATGGCCAAGCGCAAAGTGGTGGTCAAGCGCCTCAACGCGATCCAGAACTTCGGCTCGATGGACGTGCTGTGTACCGACAAGACCGGCACCCTGACCCAGGACAAGATCATCCTCGAGCACCACGTCAACGCCTTTGGCCAGCGTGACGACGCGGTGCTGTCGCTGGCCTGGCTCAACAGCTATCACCAAAGCGGCATGAAGAACCTGATGGACCAGGCCGTGGTGCAGTTCTCGGCACAAAACCCCAAGTTCCAGGCGCCGTTTGCCTACAGCAAGGTCGATGAATTGCCGTTCGACTTTGTACGCCGTCGCCTGTCAATTGTGGTCAAGGACGCCGCCGGCGACCATCTGCTGGTGTGCAAGGGTGCCGTGGAAGAGATGCTGAGCATTGCCACCCACGTGATCGAAGCCGGCGCCGCGGTGCCGCTGGATCAGCGGCGTCGCGAGGCGTTGCTGGCGATTGCCAATGACTACAACGAAGACGGCTTTCGCGTGTTGGTGGTGGCCACCCGCAATATCCCGAACGCGTTGGCGCGCCGGCAGTACACCACCGCCGATGAGCGCAACCTGGTGATCCAGGGGTTCCTGACCTTCCTTGATCCACCGAAGGAAACCGCAGGCCCGGCGATTGCGGCGCTGCAACAGATCGGCGTAGCGGTAAAAGTGCTGACCGGCGACAACGCGGTGGTCACCAGCAAGATCTGCCGCCAGGTCGGCCTCGACCCAGGCCAGCCGCTGCTCGGCGTGGACATCGAAGCAATGGACGATGCGACCCTGCTGCGCCGCGTGGAAGAGCGCACGGTGTTTGCCAAGCTGACACCGCTGCAGAAGTCGCGGGTGCTCAAGGCCCTGCAAGCCAACGGCCACACTGTCGGTTTCCTCGGTGACGGTATCAACGATGCGCCGGCGCTGCGCGATGCCGACGTGGGGATCTCGGTGGACAGCGGCACCGACATCGCCAAGGAATCGGCCGACATCATCCTGCTGGAAAAGAGCCTGATGGTGCTGGAAGAAGGCGTGCTCAAGGGCCGCGAAACCTTCGGCAATATCATGAAGTACCTGAACATGACCGCCAGCTCCAACTTCGGCAACGTGTTCTCGGTGCTGGTGGCCAGTGCGTTCATTCCGTTCATGCCGATGCTGGCGATCCACCTGCTGCTGCAGAACCTGATGTACGACATCTCCCAACTGGCCTTGCCGTGGGACAAGATGGACAAGGAATACCTGGCCAAGCCACGCAAGTGGGACGCGAAGAACATCGGCCGCTTCATGCTGTGGATCGGGCCAACCTCGTCGATCTTCGACATCACCACCTTTGCGCTGATGTGGTACGTGTTCGCCGCCAACAGCGTGGAGATGCAGACCCTGTTCCAGTCCGGCTGGTTCATCGAGGGCCTGCTCTCGCAAACCCTGGTGGTGCATATGCTGCGCACCCGCAAGATCCCGTTCTTCCAGAGCACCGCGGCATGGCCGGTGTTGCTGATGACCGGTGTGGTGATCGCCCTGGGGATCTATGTGCCGTTCTCGCCGCTCGGCACCCTGGTGGGCCTGCAACCGCTGCCGCTGGCTTACTTCCCATGGCTGGCAGGCACCTTGCTCAGCTACTGCTGCGTGGCTCAACTGATGAAGACGATCTACATCCGCCGCTTCAAGCAGTGGTACTGATCACTCCCGCCGTTCAGACGGTGGCGGTCGCTCGGCTGCCACCGTGCATTACAAGGATTTCAAGCATGCGCGTGTTGATCTGTGCAGGTCGTCATTACGCCGACACCCAACGTTCCCGCCACGTGCTGGACGCTTACCACCGCCTGCGCCCGGTGCAGGTATTGATCCACGGCGGCAACCAGTTCCTCGGCAGCGAGATCGAGGAGTGGGCGCGGGAAATCGGCATCGACGTGGTGCGTTATCCGCCCAATTGGCAACGCCATGGCAAGCAGGCGGAACGCCAGCGCAACCATTTCATGCTGACCGACAGCCGCCCTGATGTGGTCATCGCCCTGCCCGGTGGCGATGACACGTCAGAGCTGGTCTGTCAGGCCAAAGCCAGCGGCATTTCGGTGCTGACCGTAGAAAGCTGAATTCAAGCGAGGCACAACATGTACAAAAAACACCGCCAACCCTCGGACAGGGTTACCCGCTATCGAGGCGCTCGCCATACCCTCTTGTTGTTACCGCCAGCCAAACGGCGGGCGTTACGGCGCAACCTGATGTTTATCGGGCTTACACTCAGCGTCGTCCTGCTCATCAGCCTATTCTCGAAGGCCTTCGCGGCAGGGGGCGCTTATGCAGTCGACGACGGCGCGATCAATGCGCCCGGCGAATGCAACGTCGACGCCTGGTACAGCGCCCACCGACACGACGGCGGCACGCACAATGAGACACTGTCGCCTGCCTGCACCTTCGAGGCCCTGCCCGCCGTGCAATGGGGCGCGGCATTGTCACGGGCCAACCGCGAGACGC
The DNA here is from genome assembly GCF_023651955.1 of Pseudomonas sp. Y39-6. Classification (NCBI taxonomy): domain Bacteria; kingdom Pseudomonadati; phylum Pseudomonadota; class Gammaproteobacteria; order Pseudomonadales; family Pseudomonadaceae; genus Pseudomonas; species Pseudomonas sp. Y39-6. Next base: position 3,638,052 of record NZ_CP069594.1, read on the forward strand.
AAGTGAGCCCGCAAGTGAAGGCGCAGGTAATGTCACGTCAGGACCTGCGCCTGGAGATAGCCGTGTCCGCCAGCGCCCACGTTGCCCTGGACCGGCGACATGCGTTTGATGGCGCGGACTTCAACGTGCCGTTGACGTGGCAACCGCTGGAGCCCCTGCGACTGAACCTGAATGCCGGCTGGACCCACGCGTATGATGACGGCGAGCAAAACCAGCGTCTCACATGGGGCGCCGGCGCCGAATATCGGGTAGCGCACTCGTTGACGCTGATTGTCGAGCGCTACGGCCAAAAAGGCGCTGAGCAGGCCTGGCAAGCGGGGCCACGGTTCCACCTTGGGCCGTTGATCGACGTCGACGTGGTGGTTGGGCGCAGCCTGGTCGCTGAACGCGCGCAATGGTTGACCACCGGCGCCACGTTGCGTTTCTAGGCGTCACGCCTTCGCAGGGATGGCGTCCTCTGGCGGAACCCGATGACCGCGGGGTGGGCACGCCTTATGATGGCGCCATCGCGCCGCCCAGACAGAGAGAAAGCCCGTGAACCGTATCGAACAGATCGCCCTGATGGCGACCTACAACCAGTGGATGAACCGTAAAGTCTACGACGCGGCCGCGAAGCTGACGGACGCCGAACTACGGATGGACCGCCGCGCATTTTTCGGCTCGATCCTCGGCACGCTGAACCACCTGACACTGGGCGACACCGTGTGGCTCAAACGCTTTGCCCAGCACCCCGCCAGCCATGCGGCGCTGGCACCGTTAAGCGGCATTGCCGCCCCCACCGATCTCAAGCAACTGGCCTTCGCCGACCTGCACGAACTGGCCACCCACCGCACCTGGCTGGATCGACTGATCATCGACTGGGCGCAAAGCCTGCGCGAGCCTGACCTCGACCTGCGCCTGCATTACCACAACATGCGCGGGGTCGCGGCAGACAAGCCGTTCTTCGGCCTGCTGGTGCATTTTTTCAATCATCAGACCCACCACCGGGGCCAGCTGACGACACTGCTGACCCAGGCCGGACACGATGTGGGCGATACCGACCTGCTCGCGCTGATCGACTGAACTCAGCGGGCGCTGAACTCGGCGTAAGCCTGCAACAAACGCGGAAAATCCTCCGGCCCGGGCAATTGTGCAAAGTGCTCGACCGCCGGCGTCGTGGCCCAAGGCAATTTCTCGCTGGTCCAGGTTTCCATGAACGGCGGATAATCCTCGGCATTCTCCAGCATCGTCGCACGCACATTGACGAACTCATCGATGCCATGGGGCCGTGTAAACAGCCAGCTCATGCAATGGGGGCAAAAGTAATGGCGGTCCACGCCATGGATGCCGCCGATCACCGGGCAACCCTGGGTCACGGTGAACGCGCTGGCGGGAATCAGCGCACTGAGGGAGAACGCGCTGGCGGTCATCTTCTGACAACCGGTGCAATGGCAAGCCATGGTGATCACGGGGGGCTGGCTCACACTGAAGCGCACGCGGTTACAACGGCAACTGCCTTCACGTGGCAGGTTTTCGACGCTCATCACTCACTCCTTTTTATGACTGGACTTGAGGCAGAGTAACGTCGAGCCTTGCTGTTGAGAAGGGCCAGGCCCGTAAACCGAACGCTGCGACCAGCGCGGGGTCGTAATTGTAGGTGTCGGGATCAATCGCAGCCCGCCCTCCCCGCGTGCATTGTGGATCTGCAGATGCGCGTACCCCCAAGAAGGAGACGCTTACATGGTCATTCACTTCAAAGTCGCCGGGCACTTAGCCTGCGGCCATCACGGCAGCAGCCTCCCCTCCAGCGCCGAGCTGAACCGCGTCAAATGCCGAACCTGCCGCAACACCGAGGCCTACAAGGAAGCGCGCCGCACCCAGCGCAACGCCGCCCGCCGAGCTTCGCGCGCAGCCAAGACCCACACCTCCAGCGACTGGCGCAGCGCCTGGGCGCAACACTTGACCGACCTGCCAGGGTTGCAGCGCCTGCCACGCGGCTTCAGTGGTCAGCCCTTCGTGTAGTCCCAAACAGCAGAAGCCCCGGTTGCGCCGGGGCTTGGTTCTGCTGAATCAATCACTCAGTCATCATTGATTGGACCCCGGCCTGCCACGCGCCTTGCGCACCGACAGCGTGGCCGCATAGGCCAGCGCCTGCTCGCGGGAATCGAAGGACGCCAACCGGTCCTGAGCCGTACACACCCGCCACGGCCCGAAATTGACCTGCACGATGTCATACCCATTCAGATGCAGCTTCTTGAGTGTTGGAGCGCTCATAGTCACCTCGCTTTTCCTGAGATTTCCAAGCGTTGCACGGCCTACCTTACACCTGCATCCAGCGCCGTTGCGGACCACATGTCGCAGCGGCTTATGCCCAAGGCCGCCACTGCTGAGTCGTCCACTCTGAAGCAGCGTGACGGCGTATTGCCGCACCTGTCATTTATGAGGCGTATTCGCCGGCCCTGGGAATCTTCGGCTTGTGCTCAAAAGCCGATGTAGATCACTGATCTATCGAGCTTTTTCATCCCGGTGTTTGTGCAAGAAAGGCAACCTCCGACCTTGCGCCCTGACGCCCGGATCTATATATTCCCAACCCTGCTGCACCGCGCTGCCGCCCGAATGGCGAAACTGGTAGACGCATGGGACTTAAAATCCCCCGCTCGTAAGGGCGTGCCGGTTCGATTCCGGCTTCGGGCACCATAGATATCAAGGGCTTGCATGATGAACTTCATGCGAGCCCTTATCTTTTTTGCTCCGCAATTTTCAGACCTGTTCCGCAACTCTCCATTCCCCGGCGTCCTGCCGACCGAACACCAACGCCTATTTTGAAACACTCCTCACATACGCCGGGCACGCCCGCAGCGCGATCAATCCTTGATCGCCGTCACCGGTGATGGCGAGAATTCGTTGAGCACTCGGTGACGGATGGTCCAGGCCACGGCGATCTGTCCGTCCAGACCTGCACCACGGACCTCACGCCAAAGGGGGGCGCGCCAAGATATCCCGGTCTGTTCCGGTTGCAGTCAGACTTTTCTCCCTACGAAAAACCCCCGCACAACGGCGGAAATTAGAGGTGAACAGCAGCTTGGTTTACGTGGGCGCGCGGTGCAGTACCAAGATGAATATTGGCAATACAGCTATTGCGACAACGAGTTCCCGCACCGTTATTATTTGACAGCCTCTAGATGGGGCACATCGCTATCATCTGCGCCAAATTACGCATAGCAGAAGGAACGCGTTAATCGTGTTGAGACCCGCCAAAACTACCAATCGCCACGGATGGGTTTGGGTCTACAGAAAAATCAGACACCTTGGATTCTCTCGTTTTACTGCTTTTTACAGGGTCAGCCTCTACGTTCTACGAGGAGATACCGGAACTTTCAGGTTCAAGTATGGCTGGCAAAAATTCCGCTTCCGCCGTTAATTACGGATGGCGCCGGGCTTAAAGGTTCACGCCCGACGCGTGCCCTCATGCGAACTTAAAATCCCCCCCCGTAAGGGCGTGACGGTTCGATTCCGGCTTCGGGTACCATAGATATCAAGGGCGTGCATGATGAACTTCGTGCAGGCCCTTATTTTTTTGAGCCGCAATCATCCGTCCGGCTCCTCAATTCCCCATCCCTAAGCGTCTGGCCAACCGAACACCAGGTCTTTCGCCGTGCCCTCACTTTGTAGCGCAAGGTTCTGAACTTACCGCCCAATACATCTATTACAAATAAATACCCCACGACAATCACATTATTCTTCCGTGCATTTTTCTTGCGCCTGACCGCTTCGGCTCGAGAGATGAAACCCACCCCGCCGCACCGGCCCACCTTTTCTTTAGTGAAGTTGAGAGTCATCCCTATTTGACTCACAAACTCTGCAGCCAGGTGGAAAACTTAGTTACGCGAAGTATTAGCATTTACATCATTACACTCAGACCTAAATACCGATAAATAGGCACTTTTATAACTCATCGCACCTTGCTTTAATTGAGGTAGACGCCTTACCCTCCAACCCCGATAAAAAGCGCAACCAGTACTAAGTAGTGGCGCGTCTTGCCGCGCGAGACGAGTATCAATTTCAATTAGAGAAATACACATGAATCATCAACAGATCTCTGAACAATCTGAAGACGAGGGATATAGTCAAGTCGCCCGCGCGGCGGCAGCCTCGCGATGCACTTGGATGAGCGTCATCGTCAATATCGCGCTGTCGTGCACACAGATTGTCGTAGGCGTGATGTCAAAATCCCAGGGGCTTGTAGCCGATGGTATTCACTCGCTATCAGACTTGATCGCCGATTTCGTAGTGCTGTTCGCCAGCCACAAAAGCAAGGAGGATGCCGACGAAGGTCACCCCTATGGGCATCTGCGTTTCGAGACCGCCGCATCCATGGTATTGGGCATACTGTTGTTGATCGTGGGCGTGGGCATGATCGGTTCTGCAGTGTTCAAGCTTGAAACCCCTGAATCGATTCCAACGGTACACATTGCGGCCTTATGGGTTGCCATCGCAGCGCTGGTGGCCAAGGAACTGCTGTTTCGCTTTATGCTGCGGGTGGCCAAAAAAGTTAAGTCTAGTCTGTTGGTTGCCAATGCCTGGCACGCAAGATCCGACGCCGCCTCCTCCTTGGTTGTCGGCATAGGTATTGTGGGCAATCTGGCGGGCTACCCGATTCTTGACCCGATTGCTGCGCTGGTTGTTGGAGGCATGATCGCCAAGATGGGTTGGAGTTTCACTTGGGATTCATTGCACGACCTGATGGACCGATCGGCTGATGAGCAGGAAGTCGAAACTATCCGCAATACGCTTAAAAATACCCCCGGCATTAAAGGTGTACATGATCTACGCACTCGAAAAATGGGGGACATGATCATCGTCGACGCTCACATCGAAGTGGATGCCTCAATTACCGTTGAGGAAGGTCATGCCATTGCAGTTTGCGCAAGGGAAAATGTGATGCAGATTCATCGTGTTTTGAATCTTATGACGCATGTAGATCCCTGGCACCGCCCCGACCTTGATCATTAACCTGGTGCGACGCCGGCAACACGATCCGCCGACAGGGATAGTGCAAAAGCAACTCGCCAAGCATCACAGACATATCACGAAATTTTCACATAACACTTGAATGCCCAAGTACCGAAACAAACTTAAGTCTGCGAAATACTCTCAATTATTTTTATTCATGAGCGCTTTAACTAGAACGCTTAAATATTGAAATAACATGCCGATAGCATTAACTCAAACCACCGTCACTTAAGGAAGGTCTGAAGTAAGCAGCCGTTTTTAACGGCCTCGCTGTCTGAGGTTCAAAAAACACCGACTTAATCGAAAATCAGACCTTTCCTCCTGTCAGTTCACTGTTTTTTGCGGAATAGCACCTTTTCAGGGCTCATTGTCCACATCACAGGCGCACCTCGCCTGCATTCAACAGTCGTTTTCGCATCATCCACAGGTTCGATAAGGCAAACAGTGTGGTCTGCTGCGCGGTGTTTTTCACCAAGCCTCGGAAGCGGACTTTCGTATAACCAAACTGGCGCTTGATCACCCTGAATGGATGCTCAACCTTGGCCCGGACTTGAGCTTTCGCGTATTCGATTTTGCGGCGCATGCGACCGATCAGGCTCTTTTTTGCATGCTTCTTATAGCTGCTGGGGCGCGCTGCGATCGACCAGATCATCTGGCGATGTTGATGCTCCGCACGCTTCTCCACGCCGGTGTAACCGGCATCGCCAGAGACGTAAGTTTCCTCGCCATGCAGCAACTGATCGACCTGAGTCACGTCCGCCACATTCGCCGCCGTGCCCACCACGCTATGTACCAGACCGGATTCAACATCGACACCGATGTGCGATTTCATCCCGAAATAGTACTGATTTCCTTTCTTTGTCTGGTGCATTTCGGGGTCGCGTTTACCGTCCTTGTTCTTGGTCGAACTGGGCGCATGAATGATCGTCGCATCGACCACAGTTCCCTGACGCAGCAGCAAACCTCGGTCGCCCAAATAGCCGTTGATGACCTGCAAAATCCCACCGGCCAGCTCATGTTTTTCCAACAGCCGGCGGAAGTTGAGGATCGTGGTTTCATCCGGAATCCGATCCAAATGCAGCCCGGCAAACTGGCGCAGAATCGTGGTTTCGTAGAGGGACTCTTCCATCGCCGGATCGCTGTAGCCGAACCAGTTTTGCATCAGATGAACCCGCAGCATGGCCATCAACGGATACGCCGGACGACCGCCTTCACCCTTCGGATAATGCGGCTCGATCAACGCAATCAGGCCTTTCCAGGGCACGACCTGATCCATCTCAATCAGGAAACGCTCACGGCGGGTCTGCTTACGTTTGCCTGCGTACTCGGCATCAGCGAAAGACATTTGCTTCATCGGGGCTCAACCGTTCAGTTCGTGGGACAGCCGTATCTCACCAGATTTGGAAGTCTTTTTCAGAGTTTCCTTAAGGGGATTCACATGGCATCGGCAATCACTGGGTCGACACAGATCGCGCAACCGCAACCCGTAGCAATCAAACCTCAAGTCCGGCCAGCCATGCCGGCGGACAGCGACGGCGATCATGACGGTAGCACTGCAAGCAAAGTCGAACAGCCCAAAGCAACTTCAGGATCGGTAGGTACACGAGTCAACACGACTGCGTAACGGTCAGCTGACCCAAGAGGAGGGACAACCCCCTCTGCGTCTTTGAAGGTTTTCCATTTGGCCCGTGCGCGGGCCTTTTTTGTGAGCCAACGCATGGCTCAACCAATCCGTGAGCCAGGTGTTTATCGATCAACCCGGCCACCTCTGACGGGTGGGTAAAGCCCTGGCGGTTGGCCTGTCTATTTCGGCCGCTGCACGAGCTAGCAGATCATCCGTGCTGGCGACTGAACGGGTTGGCGGCACATCGCCAAAGCCTGGCCATCCGAGATGAAACTTCTGAGCCTTAATGCTGAGACACTCGGTTTTGAGATTCGTACTACCCCCAACCCCATGCTTTCTCACGGCACTAAACAAGCGCAAGTTCGCGTCATCGACAGGAGCAGAACCGAGTGTATTGGCTGGGGTGGCTACCAGGGGCGCCGGAGTGAATTATTACTTTTTCAACAACAATGCTTTCCAGTCTTTGGGATTTATCAAAATCGCCATAGGCATAAACTAGACCCAGCTTCCAAACAAAGCGACGAAGCGCGAATCCATAGGGTCCAAGCAAACCACCCACCCGCGCCTCGTAGAGCCTTCGGCCATAGCCAATCCGACTGAAGACGTAAATCGTTTGCATCGTTGGGACACTGAAAAAATGAAACTGTTTAAAATGTTGATTGCTGCTTCTTTTGTAATGCTGGGTAGCCAGATGGCGTTTGCCGATGAGCCTGCCGTTGAGCAATACAGCTACAGCTCGCACCTCGACATCGCCAAAGTGGTTCACATGGACTCCATCCCTGACAATGTCTGTGCCGTAGTCCCTGTCCAGATGACCTACCTGGACCACCAAGGTCACGAACACGTCATGCAATACAGTGTCATGGCTAACGGTTGCTCCAACAGCTAACAGAGTCCCGACAAAGCCTGCCTGATGGCAGGCTTGTTAAAACGCCCCACTGGGGCAAGCTGGGGGAAGTTCCCAGCACTATTTCCCGCCCTCTGCATCGGTGATGCAGACTAACCCCGCCCAGTGCGGGGTTTTTTATGCGCCGACAAAACCAAGCCAAACCCAAGGAGCGCCAACTGCTGAAGCGGCGCTGCTCGATGAAAAGGCCTGGAACACGTCCAGGCCTTTTTCGAGTCGAACAACACTCGATTGCGTTCTATCAGCCAGATTGATCGGGTGTCACGTCATCCCGAGGTTGAGCCTGCTCTAAGTTACGGTCTCCGGTATCCTCCAACGCCATCCGCCTATTCGATACGACGGTATCCAAGTTGTTGACATGGATCGCCTTGTTCCACCTGACTGAACTTACATCGTATTTAGCGGCAAGTGCTTTGACCTGCACCAAACAAACTAACGGCGAAGTCTCTTCACGGCTGCCGCCTTCGGCAATAATTGCGAATTTCCACGCATCAAGATCCATCATCTGTTGGACTCTGACGCGTCGGACCTTCTTGTGGTCGCTCTTTATATAATGTATCTCGTAATCTGCCTGCATAAGTACCTGGCATTGTCTTTGATTATCACTCTTGCGTTGAATGTGCCGCGACGGAGCCCCTCAGCTTTTGAAGTGACAATCAAGCCAGTGGTCCAGCTCAGAGGCGGAATGGCGTTCGCGCGCGGGCACGTGGGCCAGGCTTTCCGCGACTCGGAGTCTATTTTCCGGGCTCGTGTCATAGCCTCTGGTTATTAAGAAGATCTCAATATACTCGGATGGACTAATGACTTTATTGTCGCCCACGAGAACCGCTTTTACATTGGCTTTTTCGTGAAACTGGTTTTTATACGTATATTCCAATTGGCTCACCTTTTTAAGAGGGAATTTATTTCCCTACTTCAAATATGATCCTGTTTTTTCGGATTAACTCCAAAGTCAGCTATTTTATTTTTTAATGGTGAGTGATTTAACAGTCAAAAATGTAACGTTCTTTATATGGCTCTTCAGCGCACAAAAACAGGAGTCCCGCGTGGCGCTGTGGTCGATAGCCGGGAAGTTCGATATACCCAATCAACAACGACCTATTGAGGCACTCTCCAGTATCCGGCACACTCCCGCGACTCTTGGAAAAAGGAATTCACCGATGCCATTCTCATTGGAAGAAAGAACAGCGTTGCTCGCACTCAAGGGGGTAGGCCCCACGGTGATTACCCGGCTTGAACAGATGGGCATTGAATCGCTGGACACACTCAGCCAATCCAACGTGGGGGACATCCTCGCCCAAGCCTCTGCGGCATTGGGCTCGACGTGCTGGAAGAACAGCCCACAAGCGCGCGCTGCCATCACTGCGGCCGTGGCGCTTGCGAGACGCAACCCGCAGCGGTAAACGCGTTCAATCGCCTCCTGCAGGGGTTGCTTGCTGACTACCTGCGCGGTCTAGCGTGGCTTCATCGCAGACAGCACGATTGATTCAACGAGACGCCGAGCAGCGACAAACTTGTGTTCGCTTGGCGTATTCCACTCGTTGTAGAGCACCGGGCCTTTGTCACTCACCCAGACATCGCCATCTTTCAGAATGCGGAACGCCCAGATTTCTGGCCACGCCTCTCTCCCCTGCTCGTCCAGCGTGTGCTTGCGAAGCACCACGCGACCAAAGGTGCCGCTGCCCTCATTGGCATAGAGCAGATTCGCTCTGATCAGGCCGAAATGGCCTTCAAGCTGGAAGTAACCCTCTGGCGGAACGGTAAAGCTCACGCCAAAACGGCTGTGCGTAGATGTGAAGAGTTCAGAAAGACGCGTTCGCAGGCCTTCAGTGTACTTGGCGACTTGCTCGATATCCTGGACGACAGGTCCGATACCGTTCAGCGACTCTTCAGCATATGCATCAAACAACATGGTCGGGTTTCCTTTATGGCTGGATGAGCGTCGTGTCGGGTTGCCCTCAACCCGGGTGCCAATCTGCACCCAACCAGTTTGGCGGCTCGGTGCCGGTCATCACTTGATCTGCGCTAAAGCATCGGCGAACTGCTGACCACCCGCAACGCCAACCCTTCATATGCGTCCAGGGTAATGGTGAACGCCCCTTCGGCCGTCAGATCGCCCTCGACCCGTTCATTGATGATGTCCACCACCGGCCCCGGCGCGATATTGGGCAGGTGCAGGGTTTCGGTGATCGGCGTGCTGCCGAAGTTCAACGCGGTGATTTGTGTGCCTTTACCGGCCGGCAGTTCGTGGACCATGACCAGCAAGCCAGGATGTTCGACGTCCGGCACCAGGATCTGGCGACTGGCCGCGATGTCATAGGCACGGCGCACAGCGAGGATTTTCTGCAACTGGGAGGCGAACGAGTCCGGGTCCTGCAATTGGCGGTTGAGGCTACCGTACAGGGTTTTCGAACGCGGCATCTGCCCCGCCGAAAGCTCGGCCTGCGGGTTCAGGTCCACCAGGTCATAGGCGCCGCGGTGTATCCAGCGGGTATCGCCATCGGCCATCAGGTGCGCGACGTCATCCGCCGCCAACGGTAATGCCCCGACCAGGTCCCAGCCGGACAAGGCGAACACGCCGGGCTGCATGGCGTTGTACATCACCAGGAGCAAATGGATCTGGCGAATCTGCTCGATATCGGCCGGCGTGATCGCCGCAAGGTCACGAATGCCGAGGGCCGCCGTGATGATGCTGGCGGTGGTGCAGGACACGCCATTGGTGACGAACTTGAGGTTGTACGGCGCATGTTCGCCGGCCAGGCGCTCGTACATCTGCTCGCGGATATGCTCGCGCAGGATGTTGCCGGGAAATGTCTGACCCTGGTAGAGGAAACTGTCATGGGCATGCAGGGTCCAGAAATGCACGAGTTCCAGGGTCAGTTCGTCATGGTTTTGCAAGGCATGGATCAGCGAGCCGGGGTCGATGCCGAGGTTGTGCATCTGGCGCAGCATCAGGCGCAGGAACTCGGTGTCGCCCATCAGCAACGCATGCTGATAGGCCGGACGCGTGATGAAGTCGTAGGAGAGATCAGCACCGCCGTGGGACATCGACGCGATGTCGTCCAGCGTCAGGTTCAGTTCCTGGAAGCTGAAACCGCCAGCCTTGCGAATCGCGCCGCCAAGCAATTGATTACCGGTGATCGACAGCGGATGGCTTTCCGACCAGGCCGTGCCGTCGAGCTTGCGCTCCACACCGAGGAAACCGTTGGCGTCCAGGCGCAGGATCTTGGCGCCCATCACATCGATCGCGTGCAGCGCATCGCCAATGATCATCTGCTGCGCGGCGAAGGATGGATCGAGCCAGTTAAGCGACGGTTGGCCCTCCTTGAAGTAATGCAGGTAGACCCAGCGCCGCGGCTTGCCATCGACGCCGATGACCACCGGGGTGGTGCTCCAGTCGGTTTCCTTCACGCCAGGCTCGAAGAAAATCACCCGCTGCAACTGGCCGACGATGTAGTGTTTATCGCGCAGCGCGTCCACCTGCAGCGGGCTGAGGTTCTGGGCATCGCGCCCGTCGGCGACCTCCGGCAGCAACGGCCAGTCTTCCTCGCGGATTTCCACCATGTGGTAGAGCCCCGGGTAGTCCTCGTAGGCCATCTCGGCCAGACGGAAATCCGCGCCCTTGCCGGTGTGCGAGGGGATCACATCGTCGATGATCACCGCATTGTGAGCCGCCGCCATGCGTGTCAGCGCCTGCAACTGCGCCTCGGTGCCCAACTGCGGGTCGATGTCGAAGCTGATGCGGTCGAAATTGCCATCGATGGTCGGCGTGTGTTCCGTCCCGGCCAAGCCGCCGGACTTTTTCAGCGGACCGTTGTGAATACCCTGGATACCGATCTTCGACAAGGCATGCCACAGCGCCTCATCGCCCAGCGCTTCGAGCACCGTGCCGTTTTCACGGGTGACAATCGACGCCGGGTACGCGGTGAACCACACCGACGACAAGGCCGAAGCGTCACGCGGCCGGGTATGTGCATACGGCTGTTGCCACAGGCGCCCTTGCCCCGAATAGAGCTTGGCGCGCTGGCGCGCCGCGTGCAGCATCGACTGTTGCACCAGCCAGTTCACATGATCGTTGTCAGCCGCCGTCATAAGCCCATTACCTGTCGTCGTGAAAAGGTTATTCGTAAGCATAGGAGCGGCGAGCGGGGCTATTCGTTGCATCGCAATGCCGGCGGTTAGCCCAACTGACGGTACTGCCTCGGGGTAAACCCCGTCGACGCCTTGAACTGGCGGCTGAACGCACTATGGTCGGTGTAACCGCACTGCAGCGCGACGTCGGTGATCGGCAGGTCGCTGTGCAGCAAGCGATGGGCGTGCTCCAGGCGCACTTTCTGGATCATCTGCCGCGGCGTCAGGTGGAACACGCGCTTGCAGTAGCGCTCCAGCTGCGCCACCGAGATCCCGGCGATACGCGTCAGTTCGCCCAAGGTCACGCGCCGATTGAAGTGCGTGCGAATGTGCGCGTCCACGGCGGCCAGGCGTTGGTAGGCGGGGTGGGTTTCGCTGGCCGATTGCAGGTCGACGGAAATGCCGGCCAGGCCGATGATCTGCCCGACGTGGTTGTACAGCGGCCACTTGTGGGTCAGGCACCAGCCCGGTTCGCGGCTGCCGTAGAGATGCAACTCGAGCTGATCCTCCAATACAAACCCCTGCTCCAGCACGCGCCGGTCCTGCTCGGTATAACCCGGCCCCAATTGCGCGGGGAACACCTCGGCGCTGGTTTTGCCGAGCAACGGTTGCAGTTGCTTGAGCCCGCAACGCTGCACCAGGGTGCGGTTGGCGAGCACATAGCGGGCGTCGAGATCCTTGATGAAAATCGCGGCATTGGGGATCACGTCGAGCATCGGCAGCAGTTGCATGACGCCGGCCAATAACTGCTCGATGCTCTGCGGGCGATTCGCCTCGCGCCCTTGGCACAGGGCTGCAAACGCACTCTGCAACATCACTCCGCCCCCCTCTTTGCGCCTCGACGTCCAGCAGATTGCCCCATGCACGGGATGCTGTCGAGCGTAGAAAACTGTGCTGAATTCGTCATCCAACCCGGCGCAAAACATCAATCGTCGCAGCGCTGACGCGTTCACGATATGGCCACTGCATGCCTATCCCATCGGCCAGGCTCACCCCTGAACGGAGCGTGTCATGAAACGACTGCACGTCATCGACTCTCACACCGGCGGCGAACCCACGCGCCTGGTGATGGACGGATTCCCCGCACTGGCCGGCAACAGCATCGCCGCGCAACTCGACAACCTGCGCACCCACCACGACGCATGGCGCCGCGCCTGCCTGCTGGAACCGCGTGGCAACGATGTGCTGGTGGGCGCCTTGTATTGCGCGCCGGTCACACCGGGCGCCACCTGCGGCGTGATCTTCTTCAACAACGCCGGCTACCTCGGCATGTGCGGCCACGGCACAATCGGCCTGGTTGCCTCGCTGCACTATCTGGGGCGCATCGAGCCAGGCGTACACACCGTCGACACGCCCGTCGGGCCGGTGGCGGCCACACTCCATGCAGACGGCGCCGTGACCCTGCGCAACGTGCCCGCCTACCGTTTTCGCCAACGGGTAGCGGTGGAGGTGCCGGGGCATAGCGTGGTCCATGGCGATATCGCCTGGGGCGGCAACTGGTTCTTCCTGGTGTCGGAGCACGGCCAGGCGCTGCAGATGGATAACGTCGACGCCCTGACCGACTACACCTGGGCGATGCTCAAGGCCCTCGAACGCCAAGGCATCTATGGCGAAGACGGCGCACTGATCGATCATATCGAGTTGTTCGCCGATGATGCCCATGCCGATAGCCGCAACTTTGTCATGTGCCCGGGCAAAGCCTACGACCGCTCGCCCTGCGGCACCGGCACCAGCGCCAAGCTCGCCTGCCTGGCCGCCGATGACAAACTCGCGCCGGGTGAAACCTGGGTACAAGCCAGCATCACCGGCAGCCAGTTCGAAGGCCGCTATGAATGGGACGGCGAACGCGTGCGCCCGTACATCACCGGTCGCGCCTACATGACCGCCGACAGCACCCTGCTGATCGATGCGCAGGACCCTTTCGCCTGGGGCATCTGAGCCCTGCATGGTTTGACTGAATATTCCAAGGAGTTAGCCCCATGAGCGACACCATCTTCACCGGCTGCATTCCCGCACTGATGACCCCGTGTACCGCCGCGCGCAAGCCGGACTTCGACGCCCTCGTCGCCAAGGGCCGCGAATTGATCGATATCGGCATGAGCGCCGTGGTCTATTGCGGCTCCATGGGCGATTGGCCGTTGCTCACCGAAGCCCAGCGCCAGGAGGGCGTGGCGCGCCTGGCCGCCGCCGGCGTGCCGACCATCGTCGGCACCGGCGCGGTCAACAGCCGTGAAGCGGTGTCCCACGCGGCGCATGCAGCCAAGGTCGGCGCCCAGGGGTTGATGGTGATTCCCCGCGTGCTGTCCCGTGGCGCTTCGGCCACCGCGCAAAAGGCCCACTTCGGCGCGATCCTCGACGCTGCGCCCCACCTGCCGGCGGTGATCTACAACAGCCCCTACTATGGCTTCGCCACCCGCGCCGAGCTGTTTTTCGAGCTGCGCCGCGAGCACCCGAACCTGATCGGCTTCAAAGAGTTCGGCGGCGCCGCCGACCTGCGCTACGCCGCCGAACACATCACCTCCCAGGACGATAACGTGAGTTTGATGGTCGGCGTCGATACCCAGGTGGTACACGGCTTCGTCAACTGCAACGCGACCGGCGCTATCACCGGCGTCGGCAACGCCCTACCTCGGGAAGTGCTGCAACTGGTGGCGCTGAGCAAGCAAGCCGCCAAGGGCGACGCCAAGGCACGTCGCCAGGCCCTTGAGCTGGAGGCCGCGCTGGCGGTGCTGTCGTCCTTTGACGAAGGCTGCGATCTGGTGCTGTATTACAAGCACCTGATGGTGCTCAATGGCGACCACGGCTACGCCCTGCACTTCAACGAAAGCGACCAGCTCAGCGCGGCCCAGCGTCGTTATGCCGAAAGCCAGTACACACTGTTCCGCCAGTGGTACGCGAACTGGTCGGCGGAACAGAATGTCGCTTGAACCCCCTAGCGCCGACATCGCCGTGGTCGGCGCGGGCATCATCGGCGTCGCCTGCGCCTTGCAGTTGGCACGTCAAGGGCGCCGGGTCGTCGTCATCGACGCGCAGCCCCCCGGCATGGGCGCCTCCTATGGCAACGCCGGCCATCTGGCGAGCGAACAAGTGTTCCCCATCGCCGACCTGTCGATCCTCAAGCGCTTGCCCACGATGCTGATGGACCCCATGGGCCCGCTGCGCCTGGACTGGAAATACCTGCCCCGCGCCCTGCCCTGGTTTGCGCGTTTGCTGCTCAACCTGCGCCCGGCCAGCTACCGGCGCACGGTCGCCGGCATTCGCGCACTGAACGAAGGCAGCCTGGGCGCATGGCAGCGCCTGCTGCAAGGCATCGACCGGCCGGAGCTGCTGCGCGAAGACGGCTCGTTGCTGGTGTTCGAGCGCGCGGATTCGCGAGGGGCCATCGACGCGCTGCAGCAACGCATGGCGCAGCAAGGCGTGCCAGTGGCGTTCTGGTCGGCTGACACCATTCGCAAGGCCGCGCCGCAGTTGAGCGAGCACATCCAGGGCGGGCTGTTCTTTGCGGGCACCGGGCACTTTCTCGACCCCTATCAAGTGGTGTGCGAACTGGTGAACGCCGCCACAGCCAACGGCGTGCAATTTCTCACCCGCCAGGTGCTGGGTGGGCAAGTCGACGCCCAGGGCGTCACGCTGACCACCGATCAAGGCCCATTGGCCGCACGCCAGGTGCTGATCGCCTGCGGAGCCCACTCGGCGAAACTCACCGCCGCCTTGACCGGCAAGCACGTCCCCCTCGACACCGAACGCGGCTACCACCTGATGCTGCCCCACGAACATGAACGCCTGCCCTTCGCCGTCACCTCCCTGGAGCGCAAGTTCATCATGACGCCCATGCGCGGCGGCCTGCGCCTGGCCGGCACCGTGGAATTCGCCGGCCTGGAGCGCCCGGCGAATATGCAACGCGCCTGGCAACTGCATCGCCTGAGCAAAGGGCTGTTCCGGCAAGACCTCAATGCGCAGGACGCCACGCCATGGATGGGCTTCCGGCCCTCCCTGCCGGACTCGCTGCCGATCATCGATCGGGTCGCCGACGGCAAGGTGTTGCTTGCGTTCGGGCATCAGCATCTGGGGTTGACGCAGGCGGCGGTGACTGCGGAGCTCATCGCGCAACTGGCTTCGACGCGGCCGCGGCTGTCGGGTTTGCCGGAGTTGGAGGGGTATCGGTTGGCGCGGTTCTGAAACGTATGATGAGAATCAGCACTCCGTGATCATGACTCGTCACACGAAAAATCCAACAACCTCCACACTACTTGACCAACCTCTTTTCCTTCGACGGCCTGTAGCCGAAATACGAGCTATAACACTTGCTGAAATGACTCGGCGAAACAAACCCGCACGCCACCAGCACCTCCACCTGCGACAACTCAGTGTGTTGCAACAGCCGGCGCGCCTCGGTCACCCGCAGTTCCATGTAATAGCGCTGCGGCGTGGTGCCCAGTTGTTCCTTGAACAGCCGTTCGAGCTGGCGGCGGGAGCGGCCGGCGTAGACGGCGAGCTGGTCGAGCTCCAAGGGTTCTTCGAGGTTGGCGTCCATCAGTTTCACCATCTCGCGTAACGGCGCGCTGACGCAGATGTTTTCCGTCGGTTTGATGCGCCGGTAGCGGGACTCCTCAAAGGCCAGGATATCTTCGATACCTTCGACCAAGGCCTTGTCGTGCAGGCCCTTGATCCAATCCAGCGCCATGTGGAAAGCGCCGGACGGACTCGAGGCGGTCAGGCGGTCGCGGTCGATGACATACGGTTCGCTGGTGACGTGGGCCGCCTTGGACACTTCCGCCAGTGCCGGGCGATGTTCGGGGTGGATGGCGCAGCGGTAGCCCTGCAACAGGCCGGCGCGGCCGAGGAACCAGGCGCCGTTCCACAAGCCGGCCAGGCTGACGCCCTGCTCGGCGGCATTGCGCAGCAGGTGGATGAAGTCGTCGCTGGCCTTGAGTTCGGTGCGAAAGCCGCCGCAGATCACCAACAACTCCAGCGTTTGCAGGGCCGCCACGTCGAGGCGTGCATCCGGGCGGATCACCAAGCCCAGGTCGCTGATGACTTCGCCGTCGCCCCAGCCGAACGTGCGCGATGCGAACAACTCGGGGCGCAACAGGTTGGCGGTGACGAAGGTGTCGAGGGTCTGGGTGAAGGCCGGCAGGGAGAAGTGTTCGAGCAGCAGGAAGCCAACGCGGGTGGCCGACGCCGGCTGGCCGGGTGTTTCATTGAGGTAGCGCAGGTTCTTGCCTTTCATGCCACCGCTGAATTGACGTCTTTCCATCGAGGGTCGGCCCTCTCTTATTGTTGAGGCTGTGGGCGCCATCTTAGGGGGAAATGCTGCGGCTGTCTCAGGTGGCGCGCCGTACCCTCAAGACATGGCTCACCTGCTGATCTTGATAAACCCAGCCCTCTCCAACCCCCCAGGCCAAAGCGTTGCGCGCGCATCTGATACGGTTTTTTCTTTACTATCTGCGCCTGTATCGAAATGTCATCGAGGCGGACAATAGGGCCACTCCCGACACCCTTGTCGAGCGCGACAGGAATGTTCCTGCCGCCCCCTTCCCTTCGGAGGCCTTATGACCAAGATGGCAATTTTCCTGTTTGGCTTTTTGGTGCTGACCATTGGCATCGGTCTGCTGGCGACCATCTCGCCCGTTTGACGTCAGCGCAGCCCCGGCACTCAACGCGAAAACAGCCTCGGGTACAGCGACAGCACCAGCAAACTGGCCATCGACACATTGGCTCAAGCCTTTCACAAAGCTTTCACAGGTGAACGCCTAGTGTTGTTTCAGCTCCTAGAGAAACACCTTTTAGCCCGCTCTCCCCATCGCGGGCTTTTCTTTGCCTGTGATTTAAGCCGGGCAAAAAAAAGGCAAGCCACGCCTCATCAAGATGAATAGCGTGGCTTGCCCCAATAAGCCGTTACTTAACGCAGACCGGGACCGCCCGGACCGCCATGGCCACCGCCCTGACCGTGGCCACCACCACCACCACCACCACCACCACCCGGCGGCATGAATATCCAGCAGCCCGACAGGGACGATAACAACGCGACAATCAGTGCCGCCTTAGTTAGATTGTTCAACTTCATCACAACACTCTCTAGTCACAAGCTTTAATGCTCGATGGATAAGACCGCTCAAAATGAAGTGCGTCACGCCTATCGTGTAACTTGATGGTATTGAATGTATTGGAAAGGCTACAAATACCTGGTCGCTATAGGCTGATAGCGGTGCGACTCACTGAGGGCGAAGATCGGGAGTCTTGGGCGTTTTGATGTCCCAGACGTTAGCGTCTCGATGAAGCTGTTCCCACGCACGAACTTTTAGACGAGCCCCGTTAAAAACGCGCACATAGTTTTCATACTTTATCTTCGCCGCAGCCTGAGGCGACAATGTCGCAAACACCGGATCCAGGATGTTAGAAACACTCTTATAGTCTTGGGCGGCCATTAATTTTCCGGGGGCAACGGTCATTCCGGCACCTGGAAGAGCCTCGAACTTGTTGCGCCCGAAAATAACGGTATCAGAGCCCCAAAGAATCCGGTCCTGATATTTATCTAGAAATGCAGTCCATTCTTCAGTCGATGGCATTGCTGAGCCAGGATGAAGAATCGTTTCCTGTACGATATCCCAAGAAATATCGACCAGCCAATTATTGCAACTATCCAAGACTCGACCAACGATTGCCAAGTGGTCTTTTGTAGGTTTGACGAATCGCCCCAAACCGGTATGAGCCCAAATAGTGACCGTTTTGGGGGCCGTTGAGCACAGCGATTTCAGTTCTGCCTCATAATTCCGTTCAGGGTGGAGAGCTTTTACTTCACCGGTGTGTGTAACATCCGAATCATAGACATCGTTGTGAAGCGTCGCCACGAGCCCTATTTCGCCAGCTTCCTGGAGAAGGCTGGAGAGTGATTCTGAAGTCAGGGACATCGTCTCGTCAGCGCTGTGAACGTCCGATGGAATATCGCCTGCGGCAGTGTGGCTGATTGGCTCACCCGCGATTTTCTTGGAGACGACTTCTTTATGAATTGTAAACTCACCGATCCCCACAAATGCCCCGGGGTACGTGAGTATCGCCCGTTTCAGATGCTGAACGGCATAGCGATCCATGGGATTAAATCCCGTGATCATGAGATCTAATCGTTCTTGGTACTCCCGGGGTAGTTCAAGATATTCCTTGGCGTACATGGCATCGGCGAATGCATAGTAATAAAGATCTGACTTCGGCCCAATATAGTAGTTCGGCCCGAACGCATCCCCTCCGGAATTTGCTTGGTACCCCTCAAAACTGTCCCATCGTTGTTGCAGTGGCAGTGGCATCACGACCGAGCGCGTGATACCCGTCGACATGTAGTTGTCTACCAGATTGCGCAGCGTTGTGCCTTGGAAGGCATAGTTGGAAATATGAAAGTGAGAATCCGCGAGTGGCTCAGTAGGTTTGGTGGAATCAGCGCTGCGCTCTGGCGGTGACGAACACCCCGATGCTACCGCCATAAAAGCAACCAAAGCTGTCCGTTTCATTTGAGTTGCAACATCAATCATTTATTCACCCCGTCTAAAAAATCACAACCTTCAACCAAAATTGAAAGCTCGTTATAAGCCGTATCTGTTTTCTTGCCGGTTAACGTCCATTTACAACAGCGAATAATTCAGTCGTCTTGAGCCGAGCCCAGGGCGAACGAGTCGACTCTCATCAGCTCACAATTTTTGCGATTGCAGTGCCTGCGGCGACGGTCGAACCCACGGACACCGTTAGGGTGATGCGTCCTGCGCGGTGTGCCGTGACTTGCATTTCCATCTTCATCGCCTCCATGGAAGCGAGGGTGTCGCCCACAGCCACGTTGTCGCCGTCGGCGACGTTCCAGGACTGCAGGGTGCCCGAGATCGGGGCTACAACGGCGGCGGCATCCGTCGAAATGGAAGACACATCAGCCCCCTCGCGCTCAGCAGACGGCGCAGTGGAATGTAGCCCGCGCAGCAGTTCAGCCGGCAACCCGAGCGCAATCCTTCGGCCATCGATCTCCACGGCCGTGCGTACCAGCGCGATATCGGCCAGCGGTTCAGGCCGTACAGCGGCCGCCAGCGTGTCGGCAAAATCTGTCTCGATCCAGCGCGTATGCACGCTGAAAGCATCGGCTGATGTGAAATCGGCGTGTGCCATCACCGCCCGGTGAAAAGGAAGCACCGATGGCACCCCTTCGATTCGGAACTCCTTCAGCGCCCGGCGCGCGCGGGCTATAGCCTGGGCACGGGTGGCGCCAGTAATGATCAACTTGGCCATCAGCGAATCGAATGTACCTGGGACGGTAGAACCCGACTGCACGCCGGTATCGACGCGCACGCCGGGCCCCGACGGTGCCTCGAACAGATGCACCAACCCCGGCGCGGGTAGAAAGCCGCGCCCCACATCCTCGGCGTTGATGCGAAACTCGAAAGAATGACCGCGCGGCTTCGGCGTCTCGGTGACCGACAGCGGCAAGCCATCGGCGATGCGCAGTTGCTCGACGACGAGGTCGATGCCCGTCGTCTCTTCGGTCACTGGATGCTCGACCTGCAGGCGCGTGTTGACCTCCAGAAACGAGATTGTTCCGGAAGGACTCAACAGAAACTCGACAGTCCCCGCACCGACGTAGCCTGCCTTCGCGCACACATCGCGCGCCGATTGATGGATGCGCTCACGCTGTTCATCACTGAGGAAGGGCGCAGGGGCTTCTTCCACCAGCTTCTGGTTGCGCCGCTGCAACGAGCAATCGCGCGTGCCGAGCACGACAACATGGCCGTGCGTATCGGCGATCACCTGCGCCTCGACATGACGAGGCCGATCGAGGAACTGTTCAACGAAACACTCGCCACGGCCGAAAGCAGTGATCGCTTCACGCACCGCCGACTCGTACAATTCGGCTACTTCGTCGAGCCGCCATGCGACCTTCATGCCGCGGCCGCCACCGCCAAAGGCCGCCTTGATGGCGATCGGCAGGCCGTTCTTCTCGGCAAAGGCCACGACCTCCTGCGCATCGCGCGCGGGCTCCGACGTGCCAGCCACCAACGGCGCACCGACAGCCAGGGCGATCTTGCGCGCCTGCACCTTGTCACCCAGTGCCTCGATGGCTGCCGGCGAAGGGCCGATCCACTTCAGGCCCGCGCCAATCACGGCCCTGGCAAAAGTTGCGCTTTCCGAAAGGAAACCGTATCCGGGGTGTACCGCGTCGGCGCCACAGCGGTCGGCCACGGCGAGCAGCTTTTCGATGTTCAAGTAGGTGTCGGCCGGGCGCTGGCCGTCAAGGCCGTAGGCCTCATCGGCCATGCGAGCGTGCATCGCGTCGATGTCGGCGTCGGCATACACCGCGACGGATTTCACACCATAATCGGCACAGGCGCGCACGATGCGTACAGCGATCTCGCCGCGGTTGGCGATAAGAACTTTCTTCATGGGGTTTCTCGCAGGTCGGAAGAGAGGGCCGCGGTGAACGCGCGTATGGGGTTGAAGCGCACCTGCGCACCGATGGGGATCTGCCCCGCACGGTCGAGATGGTAAGGGGCGACAGCGCCGATCACTGGGTAGCCACCGGTCAGCGGGTGGTCGGCAAGGAAGAGCACGGGCTGGCCGCTTGGCGGCACCTGAATCGCGCCCAACACGGTGCCTTCACTGGGCAGTTCGGCGATCTGTGCGCGCATCAACGGCGTTTCACCGGCCAGACGCAGGCCGACGCGGTTCGATTGCGGCGTCACAGTCCACAATTGGCTCGCCAACAATGCAATGGCCTGCAGTGTGAACCAGTCGGTGCGCGGCCCCATCACGACATCGAGCACCACGGTCTGCGTCGTCGTCGGTAGATCGGCACGAGGCGTTTCGGGCGCGCCGACGATGGAGCCATGCGTGACCACAGGTACCGGCAAAATGTCACCGGCTTTGATGGGCGGCGGACCGACCTGCGCGAGCGTGTCTGTCGATCGACTTCCGAGCACGGGCGCGATCGCGAAGCCACCGCGCACCGCCAGGTAGCTGCGGATGCCGGCACGCGGGTCGCCAAGCGATAGACTGTCGCCATCAGAAAGTGCGATGGCTTCATGGCCTGGCACACGATATCGAGCGCCGTTCGCACGCGTGAGTTCGATCGGCGCATCGGCACCGGTGAAGGCCACCACCGTGTCTGCGCGGCTCGTGATTTGGAAACCACCGTAGACGATCTCGACGCAGGCCATGTCGCTCGCATTGCCGACCAGACGGTTGGCCGCGCGCAGTGCGCCCTTATCCATCGCCCCTGAGGCGGATACGCCCTGCCCGGCCAGACCCTCGCGCCCGAGATCCTGGAACAGCGCCTGCAGGCCGGTGCTACGGACAACAAGCGCCGGACCATTGTGGAGCGGAACCTCGACGGGGCCAGTCGACGGCGCTGGCAAAGCTGAAACCTGCCGCCCTGAAACATCGACGAAACGTACCTTGAAGCCCGGTTGCAGCAGCGCGGGCACGTCACGGCTTAGGTCCCACATCGGCGTGGCAGTCACGCCGATGATCTGCCACCCCCCCGGACTGGCCTGCGGATAGACGCCGCTGAAAGCGCCGGCCAACCCCACGGCGCCCGCGGGGATGCGCGTGCGTGGCGTAGTGCGACGCGGCACGTTGAGGCTTGGGTGGCCGCCGCTCAGATAGGCGAACCCAGGTGCGAAGCCAGTGAAGGCAACGGTGTAGTCGCAGCCGGTATGGCGGCGAATCACCTCTTCGCGCGAGAGATCAAGCATCTGCGCGACCTCGTCAAGATCCTCTCCTTCGTAGGAGACCGGAATCTCCACGCGAGTGGTCGCACGCTCGATCTGCGCCGTGAGGTCCCGGCGGCTGATGCGCGTGACGAGTTCATCATGCGTCACCGTGTTAGGCCGGAAGTGAACCATGACCGTGCGCGCGGCCGGTACGAGTTCGACGATGCCATCGATGGGCTCGGCCTGTAGTGATGCAAGCAGCGCCAGCGTCTGCGACAAGTCATCCAGCTCGACCAACAGGGCGTCGAGATTAGCGGGCAGAAATCGCATCACGGTACGACTCCCATGTCGACGAAAGGAGCGACCTTGACGCCCGAACGCTCAAGCAGCGCACGCACTTGCCGCGCCATCTCCACCGCGCCGGGGCTGTCACCATGCACGCAGACCGAATCGGCCTTAAGGCGCACGATGCTGCCGTCAATGGCCGTGACCACACCCTCGGTCGCCAGGCGAAGCATGCGCTCGGCAACATCCTGCGCATCGTGCAGCACGGAGCCCTTCTCGCGACGGGAGACCAGCGAACCGTCCGGCATGTAGGCGCGATCGGCAAAGGCTTCGGCCACAGTGCTCAGCCCGCTTGCCTGCGCCCAGCCGAGTAGCGGCGAGCCGGCCAAACCGACCAGCACCAGCGACGGGTCGATTGCGCGGATGGCGGCAATCACGTCGTGTGCCTGGCGCTTATCGTGCGCGATGGTGTTGTAGAGCGCTCCGTGTGGCTTGACGTATCGTACCGACGTGCCGGCCACTGCAGCCAACCCCTTCAGCGCGCCGATCTGGTAGATCACGTCAGCCTGCAGGTCGGCGCTTGCCACGTCCATTTGGCGGCGGCCGAAACCGACGAGGTCGGGATAGGCGACGTGCGCGCCTACTGCCACGCCGCGCTCCGCCGCTTGACGTAGCGTCCGCAGGATGCCGGCGGCGTCGCCAGCGTGGAAGCCGCAGGCCACATTGGCACTGCTCACGATGCTGAGCATCGCGTGGTCGTCACCCATGCGCCAGGCGCCCAGGCTTTCACCCAAGTCACTATTGAGGTCTATCTTCATGTTGTTTTCTTTTCTTTAGCGAAACATCAGGAAATACAGGATGAAAACATTGCAAGTCAGCAAGGCCAGCGCCGTGGGCACCTGCGCGCGGATCACCGCGTTTTTGTCGGGCAGTTCGAGTAGGGCCGCCGGTACGATATTAAAGTTGGCTGCCATCGGCGTAAGCAAGGTGCCGCAATAACCCGAGAGCATGCCGATGGCTGCCATAAGGGCCGGGTTACCGTCGTACATGCCGACCAGGACTGGCACCCCGACGCCCCCTGTCATCACGGGGAAGGCGGCGAAACCGTTGCCCATGATGATGGTGAAAAGCGCCATGCCAACCACGTACACCATCACCGCGAAGAAACGTACATCCATGTTGATGTAGCTGGTGGTGATATGCGCCACGGCCTTGCCCACACCGGCGTCGGAGAATACGAGGCCCAGCATGCCGAGCATCTGCGGCAGTACCAGCGCCCAACCGAGCGCATCGGTCAGCCGACGCGATTCGCGGATGCCTTGCATCGGCGTTTCGTTCGTCATCTTGCAGACCAGCGCAAGCGCGACCATACAGCCCAGCCCTAGGCTTACCATCGTGGTGTTCTTCGGGTCGAGCAGCGGTATGCCGCCAACCACGAGGTACTTCGCCGACAGCGTGCCGATCATGGTCACGACCGGGATCGCCAGGGCGGGGATGAAAAGCTTGTTGCCCAGCAGATTGGCGCTGGCCGAGTACTCCGCCGCCGAGCGGGCCACGTGACGGCCAATGCCGACACCGCCGAAGGCTGCAATCAGCGCCATCACCACAACACCGACGCCGACCCAGACCGGCGGCAACTGGTCGCCGAGCAAGAAGACGAGCGAATAAAGGCCCCAGAAAAAGGCACTGGAATAGCGCTTTGAGTGCTGGCGATCCATGAGCGTCATCACCGCGGTGATGGCGAGGATGGCACCGACGAGGTAGTACAGGTGCGTGATCGTGAGCGTCATGGTCGGGACTCCTTGCCTTCGACTGTGACGGTTGCCGCCGCGGCCGCGGCGCCGCCGGCCATCTCGCGCATCAACCAAGTGTCAAGCCGGCGCAGGCGCCAAGCATGGATGGTGAATGCGCAAACAGCTGTCGGAATCCCCCAGAGCGCGACGCGGATCGGCTCGACTTCGATGCCCGCCTCACGCAAGAACGTGGTCATCAGCACGATCGCGCCGAAAGCCACGAAGATATCTTCGCCGAAGAACAGGCCGACGTTATCGGTCGCTGCGGCATACGCTCGCAGCTTGTGGCGAACCTTCTCCGGCAGTGCCCCAAAACGGGCTTCGGCAGCACCTTCTGCCATTGGTGCGAGCAGCGGTCGCACCATTTGTGGATGGCCGCCCAGGCTGGTAAGACCGATGGCTGCGGTCATCTGGCGTGCGCCAAGGTAGACAATCAGCAAGCGGCCCGCAGTCGCGGACTTGATGCTGCTGATCCATCGCTGGGCGTGCTGGCGCAAACCATAACGCTCGAGCAAGCCAATCACCGCCAGCGGTAGCAGGATGATCAACGGCAGGTTACGTGTCTTGATGAAGCCTGTGCCGATGGCGGCAAGAATCCTATCGACCGGAAAGTGCGCCGCGAAGGCGGTGACGACGGCCGTGACAATCACGACCAACATGGGATTAAAGCGCAGGACGAAGCCCACGATGATGACGACGACCCCCAGCAAGGGCCACAAGTTGATGTCAGTGGGCACCGGCGTTTCTCCAAGTTGTTTGAGTTATTTTCTTAGATCACTCAACTATCTTCATCCGATTGAATGATCATTTCAACAGAATTGTTCAACAATCCAACACGGATAATAAAAAGCAATATGCATGCCAAAATATGAATTCGTTTCAGCCCTACAGGAAAAAGCGACACTGCGAGTAGGGCAAAACCTGCTAGAATCCAATCGCCCCTGCCACTCAGAAGTCCGCTCGATGCCCCTTCCCGCCTCCCCTTCATTCGTAGCCCAGACGCTAAACGAGCGGATCGCCGAACAGTTGCGTCAGCAAGTCACCCAAGGCGAATTCACACCTGGGCAACGGCTGTCCGAGCAGGTGCTCAGCGAAAACCTCGGCATCTCGCGAAACACCCTGCGCGAAGTATTCCGGACGCTGGCCAAAGACGGCCTGTTACGACACGAGCCCAACCGTGGGGTATTCGTGGTGGTTCCCAGCATCGCGGCTGTCATCGACATCTACCGCGTGCGACGCCTCATCGAATGCCAGGCGCTGGCAGAGGCTTACCCGCGCCACCCGGCGAAGAAGAACATGCGCGCAGCGGCAGAACAGGCCCAACGAGCACGGGACGCGGGGGACTGGCTGGCAGTGGGCACAGCTAACATGGACTTCCATACGGCAGTCGTTGAACTTGCGGACAGTGAACGCTTGAACGCCATGTTCCGGCGCATACTTGCAGAGCTACGGCTGACTTTTGGGCTGTTGCAGGACGCCGAGTTCTTGCATGAGCCCTACGTCGATATGAACTTTCAGATTCTTGAACTCGTTGAACGCAACGAGATGGCCAAAGCTCGCGAAGCAATGCTTGAATACCTCATTCATTCCGAACGCATTGTTTTGGCCGTCTATGCGAGGCGCCCTTCCCAGGAAGGGTGAAAGCTCCGACGTCCACGCAACATCTGCCCTACACAGCCGGTCGACTGGTCGATACAGTTAACCAAGCGGGGCTCCTTCAGAAATTTTTGCCGCCCTAGCGCATGAGCGAAGAACTGCCAGACATAGAGCCCCTGTGGCAGGATGACCTGGTTGCCTTCACCATCGGCTGCTCGTTTTCCTTCGAACAAGCGCTCCTGGATGCCGGCACTGCCCTCAACAACAACGAATGGATGCAATGGACAAACAATGAACACAGCTCAACGGTCGATTCAGCAGTACATAAACGCCAAGGACAGTAACCGCCCGCATCTGCTGCGCCAGGCTTTTATGCCGGATGCACAACTGGAGATGGTGGTACACACGGGGTCTATCTCGTTTCCACCCCGCGTTGAAGGCCTTGAGTCCATCGGCGACGTACTGGTCAGGCGCTTCGGCCAGACATTCGAAAACGTCTATACCTTTTGTCTGGGACACCCACCGGAGCCGGATAGCAAAACGCTCCAATGCCAATGGCTGGTCGCTATGTCCGATAAAAACTCCGGCGAGGTCCGAGTCGGTTGTGGTCAATATGGATGGCAGTTCAATCCCGAGTCGGGACTTGTCGAGCGGCTCACTATCACCATCGAGCATATGAAAACCCTGCCACCTACCGATCTTCACACCATCATGGAGTGGGTATCCCACCTGGACTATCCATGGTGCCAACCAGAAGCATTAGCGAGCAACGCTCCAGACATAGGCACCCTTGAAGAGGTGATCCAGTATGTAATCCGGTCAGAACAGTGAAGTTGCGGAACACATCTGAAGCGTTGCGGAAGGGATCGTAAATCGCAGGTATAAAAATCTATGGTCACCCCCATTTTTGCAATACTGATCAACGGGTGGTGTGGTTGGCTTGCTTAAATCTATCCGGCGTCTGTTTGGGGTATGCCCCAGCGCCACGATGAGAGTCGCGCCTGACGATCCTTAAAAACCGGTCGGCTTCTGAAGCCGATTTTTATGTCAGGATCTTCGCCAGGCCGGTGTGCCGTTCACATCATCTGTTGTTCAGCTATCGCAAAACCTGAAGGGTGAATCGTGGTACTGCAACAACTGCAGGGTCAGGCGTTCAAAGCGTCTGGCCCTGCTTCATATTGCGTATGGCGAGCGGCTATCGCCCAAGCGATACGCGCCAGTTTGTTAGCCAGGGCACAGGCCACGACATTTGAATGTCGTCGACTGAGCAAGGTTTTAACCCAGTCAGCCAGAGCGCCTTTCTGGTGATCCAGCCTCTGCATATAGACCCTGGAACACTGCACCAACAGTTGTCGCAGATGCTTGTCACCCCGCTTGCTGATCCCCAGCAGATTGGCCTTGCCGCCCGTGCTGTACTGCCTGGGCACTAAGCCAACGGAGGCGGCAAAGTCGCGACCGCATCGGTACTGTTTACCATCGCCCATCTCCACAGCCAGCAGGCTGGCGGTGATCGGGCCGACACACGGCATGCTCAGCAAACGACTGCCCAGATCATCGTTGGCCAGTTGGCCCGCCAGTTCTTTATCCAGCGCTTTGATTTGCTCATCCAGATAGACGAAGTGATCGTGCAGGCGCTGCAATAAGACCGTCAGACGAACGGGTAAGTCGTGCTCGGCCAAAACGCTCGCCAAACGCTTCATGATGGCCAATCCCTTGGGCAGGCTGATTCCAAACTCCAACAGAAAACCGTGCATCTGATTAGCCGTTTTGGTGCGGTCATGCACCAACGATTCGCGCATCCGATGCAGCACAGACAGGGTTTGCTGGGATTCGGTTTTAGGCGTAACGAAGCGCATGGATGGGCGGGAAGCGGCTTCACAGATCGCCTCAGCGTCGACGAAGTCATTTTTGTTGCCCTTGACGAAGGGCTTAACGAACTGCGGGGAAATCAGCTTGGCCGTGTGTCCCATCGCCATCAGTTGGCGAGCGACAAAATGCGACCCTGCGCAGGCCTCCATCACCACGACACAGCTCGGCACATTGCCGAAAAACTGCATCATCTGCGCTCGTGAGCATTTTTTGCGAAACACCTCGCGGCCCGACTTATCCTGGCCGTGCAGGTGGAAAGTATGTTTGCCGAGATCGATACCGATCAGTGCTGACTCGCTCGTGACGATGGCCTCCGAAAACAAAACACCCCGTGAAAGCGTAGCCCTCACAGGGTGTTGGGGGTGACCATCTCATTAACCCCGGCATGGCCGAAGTCGGATTTTTGGTAAAAAAAAGGCCTGCACTGAGGCAGGCCGACAGAAGAGAACGCTATAAAAGAAAAGCTTGATATTTGCTCACTGAAGAACTAAAATTAACTCACTGAGCGAGTAATGATCGCTCAGTGAGCATTATTTAGGGCGCTTCCGCCCTAAACAAATCATTCAAAGGTAAACAGACATGACTTCAAAAGCGCAATTCATTTATGACGACGAACAGCAACCGCTGTTCGCGATTCTCCCCTATGCCGAGTATAAGCGGCTGCTGGGAGAAGACCAACCTGCTCCGCAAAAACCATCGCTCCTGAGCGAAGACAGGCTTTCGGTCCGCCTTCCAAATGGGGGGCCCGGAGCCCACATCGATCTACCTCGTTTTGTTGATTACTGGTGCAAGACAGGCCTTCTCAGCATGCCAATCAATCAGCGCGCAAAAAAATTCAACGAATTTGAAGTGACCGAGCTTATGTCTCTTGAGGGGCTGATCCGCGGCTGCTTCCTCAAAAAAGATTCGTCGTACCGGAACACCATGCAGGCAACGAACGACGTAATGGCGGCACTAGTTGAAACAGGCATGTTCAAGGAGGTCCGCTTCTATAAAGCGAAGCTTCGGAATAACGAAATTTTCAACCGGGCCGCTGCCTTGGTTCCCGATAATGACCCTCGGGCAATCGATGAAGATGATCCGCTAAGCGACTCCGACTTCCACAAGTTTAGCCGCACCGTAAAATGCATTGAGGGAGTGGAATCGGAGCTCGTTAAATTCAACAAAAAGCATCCTCACAAGGGCCTTAGCATCAATAATCATTGGTTTCGCGACCCCGCGTATAAGCCTTCCTTCCTGAGCTAAGAGAAAAAGGGTGTCCTTAGGACACCCTTTTTTATTTAATCAGTGACAGCCCGCGCATCACCAGGTAATCGGCGAACTGCGTCCTGCTCGGCGCATATGGCGGCGGGCGCATGCGTTGACCTGGCGTATCGCGATTGAGCCGTGAGCGCTGGCCATTCGGCTCGGTGCAGTGCGTCGGCTCTTCGATCTGGAACCCTTGCTCGGCGGCATACAGCTCGACCGCCAGCCGCACATGACCCCATTCAAGCTCAAAGGGTACGAATATCTCAGACAGCGTCTGGTATTCGATCTTGCAGTCACGCCTGGGCCAGGCCATTGCCTGGTCAGGATTGGCCTTGTGGCCCTTCCATTGCCGTCCGTTGACATCAGCGGCAGCGCGCAGCAGCAACTCGACCTGCTCCGCCTCTGCCATAGGTATCCGGAACCCGTAGTAGTCGCGGTAGAAGGTCAGCTTCTCCAGCGGCACAAAGCTGTTGGCGCGTGATCTGCCCTTCCCGTCCTCAACGATGATCTGCATGCGCTATCTCAACCTGATGGAGCGCCGAGTGTAACGCCTGCTCGGGTGAACATGTCGGGTTCTACTTCTTTCAGTTGCGCGAGGGTCAGCGGCTTGAACGATTTGTCGAGCTGCAGCTTGGCGAACTTCTCCAGCGTCAGCCCACCATCGCGGAACAGCTTGCCCCGGACAGGCCCAAGGGCGTGATCCTGGAAGCTCGCCGGCTGTGTCGCCAGCCACTCGTAATAGTTCAGGCCTGCGTCGACCTGGGCCCCGCCGTTTTCGCCCACCGAGGCGCCCGTAGCGTCCTTGGCGAACATCTCCGAAAGCCTGGTAGTCGGCACCGTTGTCGACCGGCAGTTGATGTGCGCCGGTGGCAGCGGCCCCTTGCCCAGGTCGAAGCGCATGCCATCCAGGCCCTTGCATTGCTGCGAGGTCTTGCGGTCGAGCGTCGACACCCAGCGATAGCCCAGTACCACGTCGCTATTTGCCTTCAGCGTCTCCATGCGTGCCGTGGTGGCAACATGCTGGATTACCGTCTGCACCACTGAGGCAGCGTTGCGGTTACTCACCGCAAGTACGCCGTCCGTGAAGTTCTGCGCTGCGGTACCGCGAATCGCCTGGATGATCTTCGCATTGGTCTGACCCTGGCCGAAGCCGAGCCGGATGGTGTTCGTGACCCGCATCGTCTCGGTCCGCGTCCAGCCGCTGACGAAACTCTTCAGCAGCTTGCCGCCATCGATGCCTTTCACCTGCAGCGGATAGGTGAACACCGCCGCACGGATAACCGTGTTGGTCGGCACCACCGCATCGATGGAGAGCGCGTTGCTCAGGCTGTTCGCCTCGAAGGTCGACTCATATAGAGCAATGTCGACCAGATCCGCCTGCACCAGGTCGCCGTAGGACTTGTAGATGTCCAGCAGCTTGCCGTCCACCCGGGCCAGGAATTGCTCAAGGCGATCCCGGCTGTAGGTGGTCAGCTCCTTGCGGGTCAACTGCTCCCGCACCAGCGTGTCGATCTTGGGAGTCAGCTTTACCGGCGGGTCAAAGGTACGGGGTATGCGGCATCCCCTACCGCTGGACGATCTACCTCAGCGCGCTTTGCATCGACGCCCGCGGCGACCGCTACAGCAAGTCAGTAGAGATCGCGCCCGATGGCGTCTACCTCTCCGACCACCTGGAAGACGTGATCGAGCACTGCTACAAGGAGCTGCGCGACTCGGCAAACCAGAGCCAGATGGTGGCCTCAGGTTGGATCGCCATTCCCGAAGCGATGTCGCTGGACGAGGCGCACGCCGCGCGGATCTTCGAAGCGGTAGGCGCCTGGCACCAAGTGAAGGTCGATTCATGCGCCGCATAGCCCGCACCCAGCAACGCAAACGACAAACCTGGCTCGCACTGCCGGCCAGCGGAATAGAAGAGGTAGGCCATGGCCAAGACTAGGCAAGAGCGATCAGCGAAAGCCGCCGAGAAGCGGATCGAATACGACGAGAAGGAGTTGCGGCACCGCTTACGACTGGGAGCGCGACAGAAGCTTGAAGAAGTAATGGCCTGGAACGATATCGAGGAAATCAGCGAGGCGGTGCAAAATCTGATTCTGAACGCTCATGCTCTCGGACCGACACCATCGTATCAAGCGATTCAGAGTCCGCGCCACAAAGTGCAGATTAGCGAAAACGTGGCGCGAATGTTTCGGAGTCAGAGCCTAGCCGAGCTGAGGCGTGATACGGGTGATGATATTGTGAATACAGATAACTAAAAAACTCAATAAAACGGCCCGGACAGTTTACCCGCACTACCACCTTCTGGAACGTTCATAACGTTGAAAAAGCTCGTGCGCTCTTCTGCATCATGAAGATCAAAGTTTGCAATATGGTGATATCCAGCACGCATCACCGGAGAGTACATCCTGCAGTTCAGCTCTTCGCTATTAATCTCAACACTTAACGCCGCTATATTTACGCCATATAACTCTTCAAGAATCACGTGCGTCGGATGTGGAAATCTTTGCTTGTACTTGTCATTATATTTGGGCTGGAAATACTTAATCAAACCCGCCTCTATCAATGCAATCTGCAAGTCCTTGGATAGATTCTGATTAACTGCTTCAAGGTCGCCCATGAAATCCCTATCATCGTCAGCATCAAGTGTCTTGTCCCGACCATTGAAAACCATCATAACCCGCGGCGGAGCGTATCTAAACAAAGCCAACAATACTTCCTTATCCGGGGCCTCATGATTCAAGTCCGCAAGCACAGTTTGCAATGTTGAGTGGCTTAAGAGACGATCCTTAGCAGATCTGCGCCCTTCAGCATATGACATGCCGACGTACTCTACTTCCAGATCCGTTATTTCAGAATTGTCAAAATCTGCAATAAAGCTCATCAAATGCGCTGGAATGGTGTGCACCACCTCACCATTATGAGAAAGATGCATTTTAGAGTGTGGATATGCGCTAACGGACAATGAAAGATCTGGATTCATCTTTCCCGACAGCTTGAACTCGGTATTCCTTTCAGAGCCTTCAACCAAATACTTGAAAACACCGTATGTTGCTTCTTCCTCCACACGGAATCCGTCGGTTAGATAACTAAGTCGAGGACGCGAGAGAATCAAATAAATATGACATTCGTCAGCTAGTTCTTTGTTTTCATCTCCAGAATCGTCGATCGCCTTTAAATCTTTTGCATGGAGGATAAGAGATCCTGAAGAAAAGAAGCCCACGGACATATCCGTAAATTTACGCTGTCCAACTCCTCGAGTCCTTTTTGCCACAATGCTCTCCTAGTTAATTTCTTAGCCATCTGCCAAAAACAACTTATCTACGCACAGACATAAATACCCCAACCTAAACCAAATTGCCACCACCGGTCACGGAGGGCGGCGCCTGACCGGAGATAATCCATGAGCAACTACATGTACAAGACCACCACCCCTGCCGTGGTTGCCGCAGTAAACGCCTGGGGAACCAAGCGCAAAGAGTGGGATGACCAGCGCGCCAAGCTTGGCCAGGTGTTTGGTGGCGCGGCCTCGCCGATGCGGTCAGGCAATCGGAGCTATGTCGGTGGCGTGAAACTCAGTGATAGCCGCGACCTGGACGTGCACTGGTGCCGCCCCGATCAGTACGACTACCGCGCTCTGCGTTCCAGCGCCAAGCCGGCGAAAGGGACGCCAAAGGAAGCGCGCGCCGCCCAGGTCGCAGAGCATGAGCGCCTTTCGGCACTATGGAAGGAGCATTGCCCCGCCAGCATCGACATGGACGAGGCCTGGGAGGCGATCGGTTTGAGCCCAGGCGCGCTGTGGATGTGCGGCGGTGTGTTCTTCGAGCTGGATGGGGTCGTGTACCTGAATCTCGGCCTACGACTTGAGGATGGAAACGAGAGCATCGAGGGCGCCGCCGAGATCCTCGGCAGCGAGCTTGAAGCGGCGCGCCAGTCGGTACTTGGCCAGCGCAAAGCGGCCTGAACTTGTTTCAGATAGGACGAGTAGCGAATTTAGGCGCCCAACGGTCGTACAGTGTCCAAATGTTTCGCATGACGTTGTGAACATCAACGCTCGCTTTGTCATCAAGATCAATCCTGCCTTCGGCCGTCTTGATGATTTCAAGCATCGTTACATCGATTGAATGCTCGAAGTCTGCCTTCTTTAAAACACGCAGTTCGCTTACGGCTCTTTTGAGCCTTTCGTAATCAATACCTTGCGCAGTTGCCAAGGCCTCGACTGCGTTTTTCAGCGCGTAGTGAACTTCACTTTTGCCGTTCAACTTCCTCTCCTTCCGGCTCCATGCCGGTCACCCGTAATACCCCATATCAACGAACTGTGCCAGCCGGCAGCGCCCTATCGCCTTCCGTTCGTATCGGGAATAAAGCTACCCAAGAAAAAGATAGTCGCAGGCCCTATGAGCCAAGCGGTGATCGTTCCTGGACTGAAAAATGGCACGGCAATAGCAATTGCAAACAGCCCTATGCCTGTCCATAGCCGCTTACGCGGCGTGAACCACTCGCGGAACGCTTCAAGCTTTCTACTGGCCATTGCCAATCTCCCTGATAACCGACTCGAAAAGATTATCACTTCTATCAAACAATCACGCCAGCCGGCGAGGCAGGCGCACGCTTGGAGATAACCCATGAGCACTTTTGCAGTGTTTGGAATGACTCTCGATGTCGCCAAGACCGAGGCCCGCAAGAAAACAGCCGGAACCCGGAAGAACCCAAAAGCGCCCGGCGGCGTCGAGCCTATCCCCGATAGCTGAATGGCTGGAGCTGGTTGGCAAGCGCACAGAAAAGATTATGGGGGGGCACGGTTCGCCAGTTATCGCCGCTCTTCGACGCTCCGCAGTACGCCGAGCAGTTCATTGAACTGGCCTGCAAGACCCTGAGGTGCCGAGACATGCAAATCAGGGCCAGGGCCGTGCTTGTGGACCTCAAGGGCAAGCCAATCATTAATCCTAAGACAAAAGCGCCGAAGGTCGGTTTTTCGGAGTGGCCGCCAAAACCTCATGGGCTGGCAGCATGATCAAACCGTAATTAGTCGAAGAGACACCCAGGGAAACGACTACGACTGATCACTGTTTCCTTCCCGGCGATTACGCCTTTTCTTCCAGAGGCATTTGTGTACGCTCGCAAGCTCTTCCCATCAGGCGCTGTGACTAAGACTTGATAGCTGTCCTCTGGTGCGCCGGCCGTTTTGGCCCTAGCGGCGATCATCGCATCAAACTGAAGCGCATCAAGACAGCAAACCTCTTGAGCTTCCACGCAAACCAAACCAACGAACACCTTCTGCTTTTGATAGTGCTGACCGGCCGCCTCAACGCTCTGAAGCTGCTCGGTGGTGAAGGTGAACTGATATTCCCCGGTAGGTTTTGGCTCCTGGCCATATTTCAAAAAAACGCAAGTATCTGCGTTGATCAGGAACGCATTATTCACATTTCCGCCGTTTAAACGGAGAGGATTGATTGCTGTGAAATTGTCGTTTTCAGCAATTTGCATCAGCGCGGCGCCGAGATTCTGGTGTTCTGTACGAATTTTCATCTGACTAATCCATGAGTAAGTGCGGATGAATATACGGCCAAGCCCTCGCGACATCAAACTGCCATTGCAACACTTCTAATCAAAAATCACGCCACCAGGCGAGGTGTCCCCTATGCCCGAGATCACCTACGGCTCCGTTTGCTCCGGCATTGAAGCCGCGACACAAGCCTGGCACCCGCTGGGCATGCGCGCCGCCTGGTTCGCCGAGATTGAGCCGTTCCCCTCGGCGGTCCTGGCCCACCACTACCCCGACGTGCCGAACCACGACGACATGACCAAGTTGGCCGCCCTGGTGCTGGCCGGCAAGATCCCGGCGCCGGACGTACTGGTCGGCGGCACCCCGTGCCAGGCCTTTAGCGTTGCAGGTATGCGCGAAGGCCTCACCGACCCGCGCGGTACCCTCACCATCAAATACGTGGAGCTTGCAGATGCAGTTGACTATGTTCGCGCCGGCCAGCGAAAGCCCGCCAGCGTTATCGTCTGGGAGAACGTCCCCGGCGTCCTCAGTGACAAAGGGAACGCCTTCGGATGCTTTCTTGGCGCGCTTGCTGGGGAAGACTGCGAGCTGCAGCCTCCAGGGAAGAAATGGCAAGACGCTGGTTGTGTGTATGGACCCAAAAGAACAATCGCGTGGCGGGTCTTGGGCGCCCAATATTTCGGCCTGGCCCAACGACGCCGTCGTGTGTTCGTTGTCGCAAGTGCTCGAGACGGGTTCGATCCCACCGAGGTACTTTTTGAGCGCGAAGGCATGCGCCGGGATACTGCGCCGCGCCGAGGCGAGAAAGCGGACGCAGCACTGACGGTGGCAGCGATGTCGACCACGCAGTAGCTGGCCATTTTCAGTCAACTGCATTTGGAGGCGGCGCCAACTGTGAACAGACCGAGGTAGCGACTGCTCTCAGCGCGCATCCTGGCGGCACACGGATGGATGCTGAAACCGAGACCTTCATAGTCTCAGCTCCTCTCACCACAAACCCATATGGCGACCACGAGAGTCGGGAAAGTCTTCTTGTCGTGGCGGGCACATTGCAAGCGAATGGGAAAGCGGCCGGAAGCGCAACCAATCAGGATGCCGAGCAGGGCCTGCTGGTGGTACATGGAACGCAAGACCCTGGCGTCAGCGAGAGACTTGCGTTTGCCCTGGGAAGGAACAACGGCCAGGAAAACGCAGTACTGGCTTTCTCCTGCAAGGATCATGGCGCTGATGCTGGGGTGATCGCCCCTACTCTTCGTGCAATGAACCATTCGGGAAGTCACGCGAACGCCGGTGGTCAGGTCGCGGCGTGCATCACTGGCGGTATCCCCCCTACGCTCAAGGCTGAAGGGTTTGATGGAAGTGAAGACGGTACCGGGCGCGGGCAGCCAATCGTTCCAGCTTACTCGACCAAGCTTCATCACACATCGGCTCTTGGAGCCGGCAAGTGGTACGAGGAATACACCGCCTCTCTGGACGCCTGCAGCCCTCCTCCTGCTCTGCTTGCGCCAACGCAGGTTCGCCGCCTCGTTCCCGTGGAGTGCGAGCGCCTCCAGGGCATGGCCGACAACTACACCCTGATCCCCTGGCGCGGTAAACCTGCCAGAGAATGCCCAGACGGTCCACGCTACAAGGCGATCGGCAACAGCAAAGCTGTCACCGTGGTTCGTTGGATCGGCGCTAGAATTATTCGTCAATTACTCCAGTAAATCTTCGTCCCAAGTTTCAATAATTGGCTCGGGCACAGTTGATGCAAGTTTCTTTTTACGCTCATCCAATAATTTCCGCATTTCATGCATAGGAAATTTGCGACCCTGCATCAAATCGATCAATATTTTGGAGATTTTATAAGTGCCACAGTATTGGCAGTCGATAACCAAATAGTCTTTGGTAGTTCGTTCCTCTAAAGCATCTTTTTCACAAACATAACATTTCATATCAAATCAAATCCCTTTGCTTTTTTTCAATTCTATCCATTTTTAGCTTGGAGAGCTCGCCATGCTTACAGAAAACCCAACCGCCGCGCCGCTGCAAGTGGAGCGATCGACAGTCACAAAGCTGGTGATCACCGGCGCGCCACTGCTGGACCCGATCACCGTCTTCCTCGAGGACTTCGGCCGGCGCGACTGCCCGACCGAATCCGATCCGAACTACCAGACCGCCCAGGGCAAGATCACCATCAACTGCTGGGACAACAGTTGGAATGCGTACTGGAGTGGTATGGGTCCGCGCACCGTCGCCGAGTTCGTCACGAACTACGGTTGGGACTATGTGCTGAATTGCCTGGATCGTGGAATCAGCTCAACCGTGTTCAGCGGAGACGCGCTGCACACCCTGGCCAAGAAGTGCATCGTGCAGCGCCGCCGGCAACAGACCGGGCGCCACGAATGGGAGCTGGGCGAGCTGAGCAAGGATGAAGCGCGCGAGCTTTGGCACGACATCGACTCATTGCGCAGTATCGAGAGCCCGAACGAATGCTGGTACCAGAGCAGATTGTTGACCGAGCTGTTCGGTGAGGAATGGCACTACCCGCTCGACGGCAAAGCTGTCGAAGAAAACCACAAGTTCACGTACCTGCGTCGGGTTGTGGAGGCAGTGCAGCAGTCGCTGCGCCAGGAACAGCAGGCCGGCATGACGGCTGTGAATGCCCATGATCTGGTAACGAGGGAGGCCGTATGAGCGAAGCCTTAACCACCCAATAGGTGCATTAATCCCATTATTTAACCAATCGAAGGTACGGTCGCTCCTTCGGTCCTAAAAGAAACTCTTTCTTGGTCGCGGCAAGCAGATTCGATAGTTTGTCGAGGTAGATGGAACATAGCTCATCTGTACTTAGATCCCTGAGTTCCTGCGGAATATTATCAGGCAAGCTATGAAACACCTGACGAAACTCTCCAATAGACTTGGGGATGCTGATGTAGTACTTGACCGACTCTCCGCCGCCCAAATCAACCTCCCACCCTGATCCGCCGGTCTGATCCCCCATAAAAAAAGAAGTGGACTCGAACGGCGGCTTTTCCAACTTTTCTAAATCATAGCCGTTAAAACTGTTGATCGATCCTGAAGCGGCAACATCTAAACGTCCCTGCTTCTCCAAGTTGTTTCTGGCATCTACGAAGTACCGCATAAGAGGATCAGCACGCATCTGATCTTGTAATGGTGCATACCAACTATTGAATCGAGATTCACCAACAATAGATCGCAGATTCTGTATAACAAATGTCACGGATCTTCCGAAAACCAATACGTTCCTCAAGCCGGCTGATCGCTCTGAGGGGTCGCCACTTTTGAGAACCTTAAGTCCAAAATAGGCGGTATCGAGCACTTGCTCAGCGCGTTTGATCGCGAGATTTGTCAACTCTACATCCATTTTTTTGGCCGGTTTTTTCCTAGGGTTTACGAATGTAACCCCGGAATTGAAAGGCCGAAAGAAAAACCTCCACTCCCCCTTCAAAGTCAGCCGCTACAGCGGCAAGGACGAAGTCATGCCTGAAGAAATTGCAATCAGTCTCAATCGCGCGGCGCGGGACGTTCTCGCCGAACGTAAACGCCAGGTTTCAGCCGAAGGCTATTCACTGCACCGCGATGACCTGTATGTGAAGGGCGAGCTGGCAGAAGCCGGCGCGACTTACGCAAGTCTTGCCGGAAAGCTGACAATCCGGAGCACGGCCTGGCCTTGGGGCCAAGAGACGTTCAAGCCAAGTGCCGATCGGCGCCGTGACATGGTGAAGGCTGCCGCACTGTTGCTGGCAGAAATTGAGCGCCTGGACCGTGTGGGCCTGATAAATCACTGGCCGGTGAGGCGGGACGAAAACGGAATGTTCCAACACCCCGACATGCCGGACTTTGAAGAGGGTGATGGCGATAAGTGCAAGGCCTGGATCGCTGACCAGGGCCTGAAAGTTCAGATGGTGAGCCTTGAATATGCAGACGAAGCGATTGCCACCCGCTACTTCGAATCCCACGACGCTGATTGCAGCTACTGGGAGCCTGAGCGCCCTGAAGGTGAAGGCTGGTTCTGCTTGGCCATCCATGACACCGACGACGGCCCGGTCTGCTGGTGGGCGCGCCGCGAGGTGACGCCATGATCGCAACGAAACTCACCCTGATCCTGCTGGCCGCTCTGCTGTACCTGGTCGGCACCGGCTACTGGTTCATCTGGCTCGGCCCTGACCTGCTCAGCACCGGCACCACCGAAGCGATATTCAGCGCATTCACCGGAACCTGTGCCTGGATGCTGATCACCTTCGGCCTGGTCATCCACATCATCAAGACAGCGCGGCCCACAGCGGGCGGCGGGAGGTAGTATGCAAGCAGAAATCCTGTCGGACGATGAACTCGCCGACCTCACCGGCTACAAACACCGCGCCCACCAGCGCAAGTGGCTGAAGGACCGCAATTGGGTGTTCGTCGAAAGTCGCGGCGGTCGGCCTTTGGTGGGTCGGATGTTTGCCCGTATGAAGCTGGGCATGGTCAGCCCCACCATTGTCGAAAACAATCCGCCGCCGGCACGACCGGTTTGGACGCCAGACTTTTCCAGAGTGAACTGATATGCGCCCCCGCAAGACAGAAAACAGGGACCTACCGCCAGGTATGGTGCGGCGCAAGCGCCCACGCAAGAACGGTACGGTGTGGGTGGGTTATTACTACAGGGACGCGAACGGCAAAGAGCTTTCGCTGGGAGGCGATCTCGATAAAGCCAGACTCAAGTGGGCAGAGCTTGAGTCCAAGGCAAAGCCAGCAGACCTGAAGATCATGAAGGGGATCTTTGACAGGTACGAGCGGGACATCATCCCGAAGAAAGCGCCGCGGACGCAGAAAGACAACAAGGCAGAGCTCAAGCACCTGCGCAAAGGGTTCGAGGCAGCGCCCATCGATGCAATCACCCCGTCCATGGTTGCACAGTACCGGGACGCCAGGACGGCGAAGACCAGAGCAAACAGAGAGATCGCCCTGCTCTCCCACGTCTACAATATGGCGCGAGAATGGGGCTTTACGGATCGGGAAAATCCTTGCGCCGGGGTCCGAAAGAATAAAGAGAAGGTCCGCGACTACTACGCCAATGAAATGGTTTGGAGCGCCGTCTATGGAAAAGCCCCACAAGAACTCAGGGACGCGATGGACTTGGCCTATCTGACAGGCCAGCGCCCGGCAGACGTGATCGCAATGAGGCGGGGGGATATCGAAGGGGATTACTTAACCGTGCAGCAGGGAAAAACAGGCAAGCGCCTCAGGATTCAAATGCAGGCAGGCGGCGTGAAGAACACCCTCGGCCTGCTCATTGAGGACATCATGGCCAGGAACAGTCAGCACAACTCGCAGCACTTCATTCTCAGCAGGACCGGGATGCGTGTCTCTCAACAAATGCTCCGCAACCGGTGGGATGACGCCCGAGAAGCCGCTCGCTCCTTGGCCGCCAGTGAGGGACGAGTTGATGACGCGGAGAATATCCAACTGTTTCAGTTCAAGGATATCCGCCCCAAAGCCGCTTCCGAAATCACGGATATCGCCGACGCAAGCCTCCTGCTCGGTCACTCGGAACAAGAGATCACCAAGCGCGTGTACCGGCGCATCGGTGCGGTCGCGCAGCCTTCAAAATGAGCTAGTTTCGGAACTCCACCCCCTAAAGTTTCGGAACTCCAGCACTTTCCAACAGGCAATAAAAAACCCCGTAGACGCTAATCTACGGGGTTTCTAAGAGTGGAGGCCGAGGTCGGAATCGAACCGGCGTAGGCGGATTTGCAATCCGCTGCATAACCATTTTGCTACTCGGCCTCAAACGATCAGTACCCTGGTTGCTGGCACTCACCGCATACAAACTTGAGTGGGCTATGTAAAGCGTGCCTCTACTCTAACTCATTGAATACATTGAAGTTTTTAATGCTTCATTGCGTTCGATGGGCGCCATTATGTACTCATTTGCTTTTGCCTGCAACCCCTTGATTTCAAAAAATATTCTGCCCTAGCATCAAGGGGTTGCGTGCGCGCCCTACTCTTTGATGACCTGCGATTGGTACTGCGGATCGGCCTTGATCTGCGCTTCGCTGAAGGGCAGCGCGTGGAGGTTTTTTTCGGAGAATGCGTGTGTCTGGTCCTTTGCGTATTTCG
The DNA here is from genome assembly GCF_023651955.1 of Pseudomonas sp. Y39-6. NCBI lineage: Bacteria > Pseudomonadati > Pseudomonadota > Gammaproteobacteria > Pseudomonadales > Pseudomonadaceae > Pseudomonas > Pseudomonas sp. Y39-6. The sequence goes on from NZ_CP069594.1 coordinate 3,678,781, forward strand.
ATGCAGGGTTGCTGGACAGGGAGAATGTCAGTAAGCCTTGGGCGCGGGGGCCGTTGGCGTCGAAGGTGACGATTTGCAGGTAGCTGCTGCCGCTGACCACTTCGCGTTTGCCATCGGCGCGGGGCACGGTTTGCATGGCGTTGTAGATGCCAAGCTGTTGCGGGCCGCCGTGGATTGGGGTCTGGCCGGAGACTTGTAGGTCGCCCCAGCGGCTGTTGGCGGTGAGCCCGAGTTGGCCGGCCTCGACGGTCGAGGCCAGCATGGCTTCGCGCAGGGCCTTGGCGACGGGCGCTCGCTCGATGGCCAGGCCACGTGGGGTGGTGAGGGGTTGGGCCGGGTCGAAGGCGACACGCCAGGCGTCAGGGCTGTGCTGCAGGTGTTGCATCAGGTTGATGAAATGCACCAGGCCCAGGCCGCTGTCGAGGTTGGCGCGCTGGTCCCAGGTTTGCAGGCTGGCGCACAGCGGTTGCAGCGTGGCGGTGTCGGCGCCGAGGTGCTTGGCGCAGAATTCGAGCAAATCGGGCATCACCTGGCTGGCGAGGTAGACCTGGTTGTCCATCACCATGTTTTGCAGGTCGGCAACGCTGATCGGCCGGTTGTCCAGCGACTGCAGGCGTTGCACGGCGAAACGCGCGCGGGGGCCGAGGCCAGTGTTGTCCTGGCTGATCACCGGGGAAAAACCGGTGAGGGGCGCCTTGGGGTTGACCATCCAGGCCGAATCGTTGGAATGCTGCACGTAGTCGGTACGTTCCAGTTGCGGCAACTGGTCGGCCGCGAAGATCCCGGCTTGGGCAGCGCGTGGGTCGACGTCCCAGGCGCAGGCGCTGCGGGCACCGTCGAGCACGATCAATTGCAGGCCGGCCCGTGGGTCACTGCATTGCGCGAGTTTGGCCGCGTTGACGTTGGGCACCACCGACAGGTTCATGAACAGGCTCTGCCCCTGGTCATCCGCAGCCAGGGTATTGACCCACGGGATGCCTTGCAGGGTGTGTACCGCGGTTTGCAGCTCCTTGACGCTGCCGGCGCGATTCATCGCGTACCACTGTTGCAGCACGCGGTCGTTGCCCAGGTTGGCATCGCGCAGGCTGAAGGCGTAACGGTTGTCCCAATCGAGCTTGCCAGGCCATTGCACCACCGGGCCGAATTGCGAACGGTAGACGGTATGCGCCTGCCCTTTGAGGCTGCCATCGGCTTGTTTGACCTGCACCGTCAGCGTGGTTTTATCCAGCGGGATGGATTTACCGTCCAGCAGGTAGCGCGTGGCATCCTTGGGATCGAGGGTCAGGCGATACACAGTGAAATGCTTGGACGTGTCGACGGTATGGGTCCAGGCCACATGCTGGTTAAAGCCGATATTCACCAGCGGCAAGCCCGGCAGTGCAGCGCCCATCACATCCAGCTGGCCAGGGATGGTCAGGTGCATCTCATAAAAGCGCATGCCGCCGATCCAGGGGAAATGCGGATTGGCCAGTAGCATGCCGCGCCCGTTGAATGAGCGGTCACGGCCCACGGCGACGGCGTTGCTGCCTCGGTCCAGAGTGAAACGCTGTTGATGCGCAGCGGCCAGCTCAAAGGCCTTGGCATCGCCCAGTCGATGGGCGGTGGTGGTGGGCGGCGTGGCGCCGACAAGGGCTTCGGCGAATTGGCCGACGCCGCCTTCCACCAGCAGCCTGCGCGTCAGCTTGATCACATCCTGCGGCGTGATCGGCCGTACCCACGCCGCCTGGCACTGGGCCGGAGCGCCCTGCTCTGTCAGATAACGGTTGTAGCCGGCGACGTACCCTTCGATACGCTGCTGGATCGGTGGGCTCTGCGCCGCCCAGAACGAGGCCACCGCCTCTGGCGTATTCAGCCAGGCAAAGAACACATCGCTGGTAACGTTGTTGCGCTCCTCCAGGGTCGATTGTTCAGGGCCAAAGAACCTGGCGCGCTCTCCGCTCACCGTAACCACCTCGTTGGCCAGCAGGCACAGGTTGTCCTGGGCATAGGCGTAACCGATGCCGAAGCCCAGGCCGCGCTCATCACTGGCGCGGATATGGGGCACACCGAAACTGGTGCGTCGGATGTCCGCCGCCGCCTGCACCACCGCCTCGCGCGCGGATGCGGCCAGGCTCACGCCCAGCAACAGCGCCGTCACACACACCCTGGACAACCCGTTACAAATAATCACGCAGACCCCACCGTCAGATTAAACCGCCTCACAGGGCAATCACCCCAACGTAAGAACGCAACAGCCCGCGAATAATTTAGGTACGAATGCGGCCGCGTCATTCTCTGCGCTACGAGGGTGGCCAGTCCAAGTGCCGATGGCCTCCGTTACACATACTGACAACCCGCACCGCCCGCAAGCGGAACACAAGCACCTGCTTTCAACACCCAAACGAGCGCCTTCATACAAAGGCGTTCGTCGGCAAGGACTGCCTCACCGTGTGAAAGAAGGTACTCAGCATGACATCCGTCACCCTAACCTCCGGCTCGTCCCAGCAACCTGTTTACCCGCTGTTGCCCACGGCTTTAGCGACCGACGACATGGCTCCGGTCGAAGACCCGCCTACAGAGCAAGAAGTCGACAGCAATGACAACCGCCAGGCCCTCAAAACCGCATTGGCGCACAGGCGCAACCTGCAAACGCTCGCCCGCCAACTCAAGCAGGCCGCCCAGTCACTGGCACCGCAAGCCAGCGCCGAAGCAGTGCTGCGCGCACTGCAAGAAACCCTGATGGACGTCGATCCAGACTCGGCGCTTCAGCATCAATCGCCGCAGAAAATCAGCCTTGAGCGTTTCATCACACACCACGGCACGTACATTCCGGCCACGCGTGAAGACCTTTTCGACATGGCCGACGCACTGATCAATCATTCGTTGTCGCACCCATTGGGCAACTTGGGCGGCGGGCTCAGTTGGGCATTGCCGCTGAGCGTGGAACACCAGCGCGTGGTGCGCGACGTCGTTGCCGACAACACCGAGAAACTGCCGGGCCTGCCCCTTTTCGACCCTCGGCGCGGAGCATTGGGGTATCTGCTGGAAGGTAATCCGCTATCCGGTACCGAGCTACAGGACCCGGCCAAGGCGTTGGAGAAACTCCTCGATACCCCCAAGGCGCAGGAGCTGGGCCAGGCGATACAGGCCAAGGTCGGCGGCATCGCGACCGATACCAGCGCAAACGACTATGTACTGAGCGCGATCCACTTGGGGCTGGACCCCGAATCCATCGAACAGCCTGGCAGAAATACCGTCGCGGGCTTCAACCTCGCTGCCGACAGTCACTGGGGCATGTCGCCAGCCAGTGTGATCAGCGCACTGGCCAAACACCTGAGCGACAGCGGCAAGACTTCCCTCGCTAGCGCGGATCTCGGCGCCAGGTTGCTGCTGGCACGGGTGGCGCCGCAATATCTGGTCAAGGATATTCCCGCCACGGTGGTGTACGGCAGCCAGGCATGGGCCAACTTGTGCATCGCCGTGGCTGCGATTGAAGCCCAGGCACCCGGCAAGGCAATGCACATGGATTTTGCCGAAGTCATGCGCCATGCCGACTCAATAGCACCGGCGGGTGAAGCGGCGCAGAAGGCCGCCTTGATCGATTGGGGCGTGGTGAACGGTTTTCTCTACGCCAAAGACGATGCGGCGTACAACAACGCAGAAATCGAGTACACCCGCGAAGCCTTCAATACCCAACACAGCGAATTGAGCGCCGCGTCCAAAGAAGTCGGCGCGACACTGCCCAGCCGCAAACAGATGGCGCTGGATCTGCTGAAAGCCACCTTCGGCGAACGCGATGACTTTGAGGACCGCGTGTTGCACATCAACTATAAATCCAACGACCCCAAGGCCCCGCGCTTCAGCCAAGCCTATTCGATGCTCGACATCACTCAGCAGGGGCTGGAAATCGACGCGCAGAGCTGGCTGGTCAGAGGCGCGCGCGCCGACATCGATCTTGAGGCGTTTGCGCAGTTCACCCGAAGCCCGTCTTTCAATATCCCGCAGGCGTTCGACACGGCATTTACCAACGCGCTGGACACTATCAAACAGGTAAAAAAATACTCACTCATCAGTGCCATTGACCGCCTGCCGTTGGCCGATCGAACACGCCTCAATTATGGAAAAATCAGTTTTTTCAAGGAAAACGACTACCGCACCAGCTTGATTCCTTTCGCCCAAGACAAGCTCTTCCACACCAGCCCAAAGATCCTCGTACACAGCGAATATCAAAACAGCCATCAGACATACGAATTCGATACCACAACCGGCATCATCTCCAAGGTTGACCAGGGCAGGATCAGCCGGCCCCACCAATACGTGTCAGACGAAGTCAACAAAATCGAAGCGTTTCATCCCAATCGCTCAACCCACAACTACGACGCCGAAGAAAAGGAACCGCAATACCCCACCTTCAACACGTTCCAAAGTCCGCGAACCCACTACATCGCCGACGCGCTGATCAAGGCGTTGGGGTTTGATGACCCTGCCGTCAAGCGATACGCCGCAGGCGAAACCCCGGACGAGGCGCGACGCGAATGGGTGAGTTCAACAACGGACGCATTATTGAACCTGATCCCCCTCCGCTCGGCCATCACCCACTTGCGCAACGGTCACTACAAGGACGGCGCGATTGACCTGGCGCTGGATATATTTGGCTTTGTGACGGCCGGGTTGGGCGCTACCGCAAAGCTCGGCAAGGCAGTGACAAACGCGGGTTCAACCCTGGGTGCCTTGGCGCGCGGCGGCAAAATCCTCGGGGTCACCGCACTCAACGCCTTCAACCCGTTGAGTGGCAGCGTTGACCTGGCGGTGGGTGCAGGCAGACTTGTCACGGATGGCATCAGCGCCAGCGCGCAAGGCATCCGCAAGCTGCGCGGCACTGCCAACGGCCAGTCGCTGGTCATCGCCAGCCAACGTTACGAGGCCGCCGCAACAGGCGTTTTACAGGTGGGTACGCAGCAAGTGGAAGGCTCGGCCATACGCCAACACGGTAAATGGTATGCCTTCGATTCAGACGCCATGCAGCCTTATGGGCCCGCACTCGACGCATTCACCCCTGTCCATACGCTGATGCCGCCCTCACCCACTGCCCAACACCCGGGGCGATCGGCTCGCGATCATCGCTTCAACCCGCTGAGCCGACCGTCACGTCCGCCACTCAGTCAACCGCCGGCTGGGCTGCCAGTCGAGCCGGTGCGTAAAATCGACCATTTGCCCGACGCCGAGTACGTGAGCAGCATTCGTGGCCGCCCCATCGAGGGCCATTTCACCCCCAGCAGAAAGCAGGCAACCCATGAGAAATTCGCCCAGGAAATGCGCGATTTTTATACACACATGGCCGCAAACGGGCTGCCCCCCCGCCCCGAGTTTCCAAACATTCCCGCGCCAAAGAAAACGAGCGATGTGATTGCCGATGCTTTTCGCACGGCGCCTGGCCTGGTATTCGGCGAATCCCACAGCAGCTTGGCGGCTTTCCGAACTTTGTATGACAACGTCGATGTGTTTGTTCAGAACAAGGTAAAAAAGCTATTCGTCGAAGGCCTGGTGTACGACAAAATCATGCGCTGGAAAGACGATGGCATGGGCCGGATCGGGCTCATATACCGCCCTCCCAACCAACGCCCGACCCTGGGCGAACTGTTGAAGAAATTCGAAGACAACGGGATCGAAATCGTACCGCTTGACCATTTTTACCTGACGCGGCACAACGACGAACGCCACCTGTTCGGCGGCCCCATCAAGACGCCTGCGCAGGCCAAACGACGACTCGAAGAGTTCAACTACTACGCCACCCGCACCATCGAGCAACACGCAGGCGAGGACAAGTGGGTTGCCCTGGTAGGGCGCCATCATCTCAATACCACCCAGAATGTTCTGGGCCTCTCCGAATTGACCGGCGCCACCGGCATCGCCGTGTATGGAAGAGCCGGACGCGTTAACTACGGCGTTCGCTCGGCAGACCCACGCCCCGGCCCCTCGGGCACCCTCACCCCTGCGGATGACTTGACCGGCGACCTGCAGATTTTCGCCGGCGAAGTGTGGCCGGTGTGACGGGAACAGCAGCCAGAAGACGTCTATCCAGAGCGATTGCAATGTGACAAAGCGGATACCGACAAATTTTCTACATCCGGCACTTCATGATTTGCATCGCTCGTTCGTCTTATTAGGTAACAGCGCCATCATTTTCCTGATCAGGCTCTGATAAGGAGTTTTTTGCATGTACAACTCGCAACTGCCCACGGACGGACATTCACCGACCGTCGAGGCCGCTCATGGCAGAGGCGCCCAAGCGTTCGGCAGCGCACCTGAACAGCACGGCAATCAGCGCATCCGCCATTTGCTCAAGTGTTTTGGTTTGCGCACCAGCCTGATCCGGCTGAAGGTCATCGACGCCCTCCTCACCGCCGCCGACAACCAGCGCACCCTTGGGGTACGCGGGGTACACAGCCATTTGCTGGAGCTGGGCATCCCGTTGTCGTTTCTCAGCGTGCGCGAGGTACTCAAGCGCCTATGCAGCGAGGGCGTGATCACCCTCAATGCCGACAAAAGCTACAGCCTCCATGAAGAGGCTGCCAAAGTGCTCGAAGGCCGCGCCTGACCCACGCAGCAGAATCAGAAGTTGGGCTTGACCTTGCGCCGCATCACACCGTTGATCACGACCACGGTGACCGCCACCGCAATGGCGATGTACTGGAACGTTTTTTCGCTGATAACCCCGGTGTTCTGCAAGTAGGACAGGCCAAACATCGTCCCCAGTACGACCAGGGAGATCAGAATCGAGTATTTCAAACGTTGCTTTTGCGTCATGACGGGTTCCTGAACCTTAAGAATGTATCCACTTTGTATCGCCGAACATGCCAAATACATACCCGCTGGCGGGGATGGAATCGGGTCGGCAGGGTCTCATGTTACAGGCGATGAAAAACTTTGGCTTGCCCGTCGCCTGATTCAATCTATGAGTACCCTAGAGGATTTTGAAATGTTCCGTCGAATCACACTGCTGATTCCCTTGTTGATCATCCTGAGCATGAGCGGCTGCATCATTTTCCCACACGGTGGTGGCTGGCATGACCACCGTTACTACGGTGGCGGCCCGGGTTACTACCACCGCTGATCACACGTGCGTCTCGCTCTCCCTGCGCAGAGCGAGACCGCTCAAGCCGTCGCTTATCCACCTGCCTTCAAAGGGCGCGTTTGGCCCGCCGATCACCGCCGGCACGAAACATTTTGCACCAAGCTTCTCGCCATCCTGCGGAACACTTTCAGCCAACCCACCACGGAATGGGCAGCCCTGATGCGCAATCAGATGCTCACCTCATTGAATGTGAAGGCCCCGCCGATGCTATTTCCTCTCGTTTATTTCGCAGCCACTCATACCCACACGCCACAACCTGCCCCTCGCGATAAACCCTCGCCTTACGATCCCCCATCCGATCTGACGCCAGACGACAGTAACCGCAGAAAACACCCGCTGCACACTGACGGCGACGTGACAATCAGTCGACTCATTGACTGGGATACATCGACCCCTGAAAAGCCGGAGATTATGAACAATTGGCTTTTAGTGGAAAGCGGTAACCATTCGGACCGTATCCATGTACGCAGTTGGCCCGGCGACAAGCTGCAAATCCTGATCAACGACAAGCCCTATTTTTTCGACATCAAAGAAAAACAGGGCCCGGAGCAGCACCTCTGGATCGAAACCCAAGGGGGCGATGACACGGTAATAATCGACGATGACGTCAAGCTTCGTGTTGACGTTGAAGGGGGCGATGGCAACGACTACATCCGGGCAGGCGGCGGCCGGAGCAGACTCTATGGCGGGAACGGCAAGGACTTCCTGCAACTGGGCAGTGGTCTCGGCTATGCCGAGGGCAATGACGGCGACGACACCATCCTTGGGGGAAGCGGCCATGCCGTGATGTATGGCAATAAGGGCATGGACCTGCTCATTGCCGGCGACGGTCCCGCCACCAAGCAGAGTTATCTGGACGGCGGCGACAACGAAGATGTACTCGTCTCAGGCAGCGGGCATACGGTTTCACATGGCGGCAATGACGATGACCTTCTTATAGGGCGCGACCGTACCACCTTCTATACAGGGAAAGGCCACGACACCATTTTGAATAATCAGCGCAAAGACCGTATCTACGCCAACGCCAGTGATCATTTCGACCGTACCCAAGGCTCGGCTTTCACCGAGGTCAAACCCAGCAACGCCGGCGAGCAGGCGTTCATCGTGAAAGACGGGCACCTGGAGTTCAAACAACGGGTAACCGACGACCTCGAATTCCTGCGCAGTTCGCCGCTAGGCCAACAGACCCTTGCCAAAATGGATGAACTCGCCGTGCTGAACGGCGGCAAAGTCACCATCGAACGAGGTGACTCGGGCAACACGTCATACGTTTTCGGGAGAACTGATCAGGACGAGCTGACACCTGAGGCATACGAAGCTCTCACCCCATCGGAGCAGGGAATCATCCAAAATGGTGTGGCCGGTTTGGGCGCCAATAGTGCCCACATTTTTTATGACCCCCAGTCTACCCGGGAGCGAGCTGACGGTACCTTTACAGGGTTTCCCGTAAACGGCCTCTTTCACGAGATTGGGCATGCCTACAATGGCGCCACCGGCACGTTCCTGGCGGGTGAGAGTACCCAACGTCGGGAATCAGGCAGAACGGACGTCGTCCCGCATTTAGAACACCAAGTCGTTGGCCTGCCCAGCGATGCAGAACCTTTTGACCTCGATAACGACCCCGCCACGCCACCAAGCACCATTAATCCAAAACCCTTCACTGAGAACGGTCTGCTCGAAGAAATGGGTAAACCGCTTAGGAAAGAATACCTATTTGAAGCCAGTGCTCAGGGGGACGGTCTCTAGAACATGCTTCACACGCCGGCCAGTCAGCCATATCAACAACCTCAACCACGGCTGCCGAGCAGCAAAGCGCTGTGACCGAGTGGATCAACCGCAGCATGGTCCATATCCGACATATGGTCGAAGAGCGGGTGTAAAGCGGCCATGCCACTGAAACCAATACGCAAAGCCTGCTCAACGCCAATGCCTGGGTGATCGCGCTGATGAGCCGCTTCAAGGTGCAGTGATAAATTAATGAGACACTCCCGTGCAATGCACGGGAGTAGGTCTATCCTGACAGCTCCGGGTGCAGAGTTTCACCACACAGGAGGTGTTCCATGCGCGCTGTCGAGCAGTCGGTCCGCCTGGAGCGGATCAGTCAGGAACGCTTTATCCAAACGCCTATCGAGGCTGTCTACAACTATGTAACCCAGCCCGATCGCTGGCACGAATGGCACCCGACCTCCCTCAGTGCCGACACCGGCACCACCGGTTCACTCTCCGCCGGCACGCGCTTTACCGAGGTGATCGACCTGCTGGGCGTGCGGGTGCCGATGAGTTACCGCGTGCAGATCGCCCGGCCGCCGGAAGAATTCAAGGCGGTATTCACCTCCCTGGCCGTCGACGGCTCGATTCACTACAGCCTGCACGCCTGTCGTGACGGCACGCTGTTCAAGCGCGTGTTGACCTATGAAACCGAACTGCAACTGGCCGGCTTGCACGAGCGCATGGTGGAGCTGTCCACGGTTGCGCTGGACCAGCTCAAGCAACGCTTGGAAAACCCCGCCTTCGTCGAATAAGCCAACATACCGTCGAGCTTCCGCACGGCCGCGATGCGCCTTAGTCTCGACGGCAAGCCTATCGACCCAACGACCGGACAGCCTGCAAACATCTCCGGCAACATCTTGACAAGGCAAAAGCGTAACCTCTATTGTCTGACAACCTGACTACCAAGGTTTTTTCCATGCTTGAGCTCCAGCGCCCTGACTCGCTCGTTGTACGGGTCGTCAGCGCCATCCGCGCCGAAATCGATTCTGGCCAATTGGCGCCCGAGTCGCGTTTGCCCACTGAACAGCAACTGGCTGAACAACTGAACGTCAGCCGCTCGGTGGTGCGCGAAGCCATTGCCCAACTCAAGGCCGATGGTGTGCTGACAGCCAAGCGTGGCCTGGGCTCATTTATCTCGCAAACCCCTGCGGGTACGGTGTTTCGCTTCCCGGAAAAAAACGGTCGTCGTCCGGACCTGGCGCAGATGTTCGAAGTGCGCCTGTGGATCGAAACCCAGGCCGCCTCGATCGCCGCCCAACGCCGTGATGCCGACGACCTGCAGCGCATGCAGAAGGCGCTGCAGGAAATGCACGACCAGCGCGCCGACTTCGAGGCCGCCGCCCTCGCCGATGTCGAGTTTCATCGCGCCATCGCCGAAGCCAGCAAGAATGACTACTTTGTCGCCTTCCACGACTTTCTGCGCAGCCAGTTGGCCAGTGCGCGCAAAACCGCCTGGGAAAACTCGGCGTCGCGTTTTGCCAGTGGCTCGGCCGACGCCACCCAGGAACACCAGGCGCTTTACCAGGCCATCGCCGACGGTGATGCCCAAGCGGCCGCAGCCAATGCCGAAGCGCACCTGCGCGCAGCGGCCAAACGCCTGCAACTTGAGCTGCCTGCCACGAATTGAATGATCCAAGCTTTGTGCAGCGTGCCTCAGGCACGCCATTTTTTTAACAAAAACATTAGTCTGACAACCTGATAAGCAGACTGAAATGTGCAGCCCTTAGGTACTCCAAACCATGATTTACGATTTCTGCATCATCGGCGGTGGCATCGTCGGCCTGGCCACTGCGATGGAGCTGCTCAAACGCCAGCCCAACGCCTCACTGGTGATCCTGGAAAAAGAAGCCTCGCTGGCCAAGCACCAGACCGGGCATAACAGTGGGGTGATTCACGCTGGCATCTACTACGCCCCCGGCAGCCTCAAGGCCGATCTGTGTAAACGCGGCGCCGAGGCCACCAAACGGTTTTGCCGCGAACACGGGATCAAGTTCGAGGTGTGCGGCAAGTTGCTGGTGGCCTCCACGCCCCTGGAAATGCAGCGGATGGAGGCACTTTATGCGCGCTCGCAGTTGAATGAGCTGAAGGTCGAACGCCTGGACGCCGACCAACTGCGCCAGCGCGAGCCCAACATCATCGGTCTGGGCGGCTTGTTTCTCGATGCGACCGGCATTGTCGATTACCGCGAAGTCTGCGAAACCATGGCCCAGGTGATTCGCCGACAAGGCGGTGAGATCTGCCTGGAGCGCACCGTCACCGCCATTTCGGAAGACACCGACAAGGTCACCGTCAACACCCGCGGCGAAGCCTGGCAAGCCAGGCACCTGGTGGTCTGCGCCGGCCTGCAGTCGGATCGGCTGGCGACGATGGCCGGGGTCAAGATCGACCACCAGATCATCCCCTTTCGCGGCGAGTACTTCCGCCTGCCGGCCTCGAAGAACAACCTCGTCAACCACCTGATCTACCCGATTCCGGACCCGGAACTGCCGTTCCTCGGCGTGCACCTGACGCGGATGATCGACGGCAGCATCACGGTCGGCCCCAACGCCGTGCTGGGCCTGGGCCGGGAGAACTACCGCAAGCTCTCGATCAACTGGCGCGACGTGGCGCAGTACGCCAGCTTCCCCGGTTTCTGGAAAACCCTCTGGCAGAACCTGGGTTCGGGCAGCGTCGAGATGAAAAACTCACTGTTCAAGTCCGGCTACCTGGAGCAATGCCGCAAGTACTGCCCGTCGTTGAACCGCGAAGATCTGCTGCCCTACGAAGCAGGCATCCGCGCCCAGGCCGTGATGCGCGACGGCAGCCTGGTCCACGACTTTCTGTTCGCCCAGACGCCCCGCATGCTCCATGTCTGCAACGCGCCCTCACCCGCCGCCACCTCGGCGATTCCCATCGGCGAAATGATCGCCGATCGCATGTTCACACCCGGCTGACACCGCATCCCCGGCCCTTCCCGGGCCATCGCCACAAGCGTCACTTTGACAATAAATATAATGACTCAGAAGGAAGTACAGAATGACGGCAACACCGCATACCGCTGCCCCGGAAACGCCGGCACAAAGCAAAAAACGCCTGCGCAAAGTCGCCGCCGCCACGATCTTCGGATCGATGCTGGAGTGGTACGACTTTTACCTGTACGCCACCATGGCGGCCATCGTGTTCTCGAAGATCTTCTTCGACAACAGTGACCCGAAAACCGCCTCGCTCATGGCCTTTTCCACCTTCGCCATCGGCTTTATCGCCCGACCCTTCGGCGGCATTCTGTTCGGCTACCTGGGCGACAAGTTCGGCCGCAAACAGGTGCTGGTATTGACCTTCTGCATGATGGGCGTGTGTACCACGCTGATCGGCCTGATCCCCAGCTATGCCTCCATCGGCATCTGGGCGCCGATCGTCCTGGTGTTCATCCGGATCATCCAGGGCCTGGGCGCCGGGGCCGAGTTATCGGGCGCGGCGGTCACTTCCTACGAGCACGCGTCGGAAGGCAAGCGCGGTAGCCAGGGCGCCTGGCCGGCGTTGGGCCTGAACCTGGGCCTGCTGCTGTCGTCATTGACCGTGTACCTGCTGACCATCAATGGCAACGACTTCATGCTGGCAGGCGGCTGGCGTATCCCGTTCATCTGCAGTATCGCGTTGGTGGGCGTCGGCCTGTGGGTGCGCAACAGCATTCCGGAAACCCCGGAGTTCAAGGAGCTGAGCCAGGCACCCAAGGTCGCCAAGCCTTCGCCACTCAAAGCGCTGTTCAAGAACGATCTCAAGGGGTTGGCGGTGGTGTTCTTCGTAGCCATTGGCTACAACGCCCTGAGCTATATCTTCAAGACGTTTTCCCTGGCCTACCTGACTCAATTCAAAGGCGTCGATGTGCACGTCACGTCGCTGTCGGTGACCATTGCCAGCCTGATCGCCATCGTCGCGGTGCCGTGCTTCGGCTGGCTGTGCGACAAATGGAGCAGCAAAAAAGTGCTGGTACTCGGCGGCGTCTGCTCGCTGTTGTTTGCCTACCCGTTCCTGGCCCTGCTCGACACTGGCGACAGCCTAATGATCTACATTGCCATCGGCGTCGGCACCGGCCTGCTCGCTCCCATGATGTTCGCGCCCCAGGGCTCGTTCTTAAGCCGTCAATTCCCGACCCAGACGCGCTCCTCGGGCTTCGGCACCGGCCGCGAAATCGGTACCGCTATCGCCGGCGGCCTGGCACCGCTGGGAGCCTTGTCCCTGGTGGCCGCGTCACCGACCCACGCCACAGGCGGGGTGGTGATTATCCTCGCGATCGCGGCACTGCTGGTGGTGGTGTTCGCCCTGTGCGACCAGGGCCGTAAACACTCGACCTTCAAGAACTGAGCGAAAAACCTCGGTCGACTTCAGCGCGGGGGCCAGGCCATGGCCTGTGCCCTTGCGCATGACCGACGTCAAGGCCGCTCTTCACGTAACCGGGTAACCTAAAAATGTGAGATGAGTATTCACTCCCCCGAAGAAACCCTAGGAGCACCCGTTGAAAACCCGTCACTGCCTCGTCGTCCTCTTCCTGATCACGACGTTGACGTTACTCATGGATATACCGGTCAAGACGTGGCTGACCTCAGCGACCCTCAGTTTGCTGCTCGGCACTTGCGCGCTGGTGTACATGGCGGCGTCCTGTGTACTGGCCAGTCGCTGGTCGGTGGTGGAGAACGTGTTTGGCGGCCTGGATCGCGTCTATGAAGTACACAAGTGGTTGGGCATCTGGGCGCTGGTGTTCGCCACGTATCACTTTGTGTTCAAAGCTAACCTGGATGTGTGGAACAGCGTGCCCATCCTGGAGCTGCCCAAATACTGGACGCGCCTCGTCCGTCAACTGAGCTACGTGGCGCTGGGCCTGATCGTGCTGTTGGCGTTGAACCGCAACATTCCTTACAACGTCTGGCGCTGGTGGCACAAGTTGTCTGGCCCGCTGTTCCTGATCGTGATCCTGCACGGGCTGAGTTTCAAATCGCCGATCACCCTGACCGCGCCATCGGGCGTCTGGTTGACCTTGTGCTGCAGCCTGGGCGTCATCGGAGCCCTCTATAAATTGGTGCTCTACCCCTGGGTTGGGCGTGCCGGCGAATACCGGGTGACGGCCGTCAACCGCGCCAACGGCGCGTTGCATTTGACACTGGCGCCAATTCACAAAGGGTTTGACTTCAAGGCCGGGCAATTCGCGTTCCTGGCCATGCAGGTCAAAGGGTTGCGCGAGCCGCACCCCTTCACAATCGCCAGCGCCAACCGTGAAAACGGGCAGATTGCGTTCATGATCAGAGGGTTGGGAGATTACACCAACGCCCTGGCAGACTGCGCCAAGGTCGGCATGCGCGCCGATCTGTATGCGCCTTACGGGCGCTTCAAGCGTGCCGTGCAGGCCGAACGGGAAATCTGGATCGGCGCCGGTGTGGGTATTTCGCCGTTTATTTCCTGGCTGCAAGACCCAGCCGCCAAAGACTTCGACAAAGCCACGCTGGTCTATTGCTTCACGCCCGCACGCGCCTTCCCGCCGGCCGAACAGGTGCAGACCATGGCCCGCTTACGAGGTGCGCAATTCGTCAGTAATGCCGGCGGCCTCGAACGCTTGGCCGACACCCTGCGCCAAGCCGTGGCCGAGACCGACCCCGACAAAGTGCATATCAGCTTCTGCGGCCCCAAAGGCTTGCTGGTCAAGGTTCGCGAGCTGATGAACGCCCACCGGATTCCACCGGCCAACCTGCACAGCGAACGGTTCGAGTTTCGCTGAAACCACGGGACGCAGGTCAACCCAGCACCTGAAGGGGGTTTGGCGGTGGACGTAAACTGGCATGATAGCGCCCATCCCACAACCTTCTCTGACTTGCGAGACGCCCTATGAAAACCCCATTGCGACTGGCCCTGCTTTCAGCCCTGTTGACCACCGGCCTGGCCCAGGCGGCCGAGCTGATCCCCATCGACGTACACCGCGACGCCAACTGCGGCTGCTGCAAACAATGGATCCGCCATCTGGAAAGCCACGGCTTCAAGGTCAATGATCACGTTGAAACCGATATGAGCGCGGTCAAACAACGCCTCGGCGTCGCGCCGCGCCTGGGCTCGTGCCATACCGCCGTGATCGACGGCAAGTTCGTCGAAGGTCACGTACCCGCCGAGCACGTGTTGGCGCTGCGCAAGCGCGATGATCTGCTCGGTATCGCCGCGCCGGGCATGCCCATGGGTTCGCCCGGCATGGAAATGGACGGCCACGGCGACGCCTACCAAGTCATCGGCCTGACCCGCGACGGTAAAGATGTGGTGGTAGCCGACTACCCGGCACACTGATCGATGCTGACGGGTTACCTGGGGCTGTTTTTCGCGGCATTCGGCGCCGCCACCCTCCTGCCCTTGCAATCGGAAGCCGTGCTGGTGGGCCTGCTGCTCAGCGGGCATTACAGCCTGTGGTGGCTGCTAGGCATTGCGACGCTGGGCAACGTGCTCGGCTCGCTGGTCAATTGGCTGCTCGGGCGCTCGATCGAGCACTTCAAGGCGCGGCGCTGGTTTCCGGTCAACGCCCGGCAACTCGACAAGGCGCGCCGCCACTACGAACGCTGGGGGCATTGGACGTTATTGCTCAGTTGGGTGCCGATCATCGGCGACCCGCTGACCTTGATCGCCGGGGTGATGCGCGAGCCGCTGTGGCGCTTTTTGCTGCTGGTGACCCTGGCCAAGGGCGTGCGGTATGGCGTGCTGGCCGCGCTGACCCTGCACTGGGTGTTAATCCCCACTTAATCGCCTGCAAACAGCATCCGAGCTCCCCACTCGGAGCCCCGCCATGCCTCTACTGCGCACCTTTTGCGTTGCCGGCCTGCTCGCCGCCGGCGCAGCGCCCGTATTCGCCACCACCGAAGGCCCCAGCTACGGGCCTGAACTGCAGGGTTTCCAATACCCTTATCCGGTTCAACAGTTCCGCTTTCAGTCCCAGGGCAAATCCCTGCACATGGGCTACATGGACATCCCGGCCAGCGGCACAGCCAACGGTCGCAGCGTGGTGCTGCTGCACGGCAAGAACTTCTGCGGCGCCACATGGGAGGGTTCGATCAAGGCGCTGAGCGACGCCGGTTACCGCGTGATCGCACCCGACCAGATCGGCTTCTGCACCTCGAGCAAGCCCGACAGCTACCAGTACAGCTTCCAGCAACTGGCGATCAATACCCACCAACTGCTGGAAAAACTCGGCATTCAGAAGGTCACCCTGCTCGGCCACTCCACCGGCGGCATGCTCGCCACCCGCTACGCGCTGCTGTACCCAGAGCAAACCGAGCAACTGGCGCTGGTCAACCCGATCGGCCTGGAAGACTGGAAAGCCCTCGGCGTGCCTTATCGCAGCGTCGACCAATGGTACGAACGCGAATTGCAGGTGAGCGCCGACGGCATCCGCAGCTACGAGCGCGACACCTACTACGCCGGCCACTGGAAGCCCGAATACGAGCGCTGGGTACAGATGCTCGCCGGCCTGAACAAAGGCCCCGGCCACACCCAGGTGGCATGGAACTCGGCGCTGATTTACGACATGATCTTCACCCAGCCGGTGTACTACGAGTTCAAGGACCTGCAGGTGCCCACGCTGTTGCTGATCGGCACCAGCGACACCACCGCCATCGGCAAAGACCTCGCGCCGCCGGCGGTGAAGGCAAAGATCGGGCACTACGCGGTGCTGGGTAAACAGGTAGCCAAGTTGATCCCCCGCGCCACCCTGGTGGAATTCCCCGGCCTGGGCCACGCACCGCAGATGGAAGAACCGGCGCAGTTCCACAAGGCCTTGCTGCAGGGGCTCGACCACCTTTAATCCAACGTTATAAGAGGCGCCCGCGTATGTCGCTACAGATTGCAGTCATTGATGATTGGCAGGACGTCGCCCGTGATGTGGTGGACTGGTCAGCCCTGGGGGCGCTCGGCCAGGTGCATTTTCTGCATGATTACCCGGCGGACACCGCCACAATGGTCGAGCGCCTGAAAGGCTTCGACGTGATCTGCGTGATGCGCGAACGTTCGACCTTCGATAGCCCGTTGCTGCAAGGCCTGCCCAACCTCAAGCTGCTGGTGACCGGTGGCATGCGCAACGCCGCCATCGACCTTGCCGCCGCCAAAGCCCTGGGTATCCAGGTGTGCGGCACCGACAGCTATAAACACGCGGCACCGGAGCTGACGTGGGCGTTGATCATGGCGTCCACGCGCAACCTGCTGGCCGAAGCCAATTCCCTGCGCGCCGGTCACTGGCAGGTGGGCCTGGGCGGCGACCTGCATGGCCAGACCCTGGGAATCCTGGGGCTGGGCAGCATTGGCCAGAAGGTCGCGCAATTTGCCCAGGTGTTCGGGATGCGGGTGATTGCCTGGAGTGAAAACCTTACACCGCAACGCGCGGCGGAATCCGGGGTGACGTGGGTCAGCAAGCGCGACTTGTTCGCACAGGCCGATATTCTCACCATCCACCTGGTCCTCAGCGAGCGTAGCCGTGGGCTGGTGGATGCCGAGGCGCTCGGCTGGATGAAGCCGACGGCACGCCTGGTCAATACGGCACGCGGGCCGATCGTGGACGAACCGGCGCTGCTGGAGGCCTTGAGCAACGGCCGCCTGGCGGGAGCCGCGCTGGATGTGTATGCCGAGGAGCCATTGCCGGTCGATCATCCGTTGCGCCGCTTGCCAAACGTACTGGCCACTCCCCACGTCGGGTATGTCAGCGAGCAGAATTACCGGCAGTTCTATCAGCAGATGATTGCCGATATCCAGGCTTGGGCCGCGGGCACGCCCATTCGCGTGCTCGGCTGACGCACCAATTCAGCGCACGCGCACTGCGGTGACGAGGCGCCTGCTCCCGAAACGCCCCTGAAGCGGGGCGCCAGCCCACCAACCGGACCGCGCGCCCTCGCCACGCGCTATCCACCGATCGCCAGGCGCCCATACCGTTTTCTAACGTCGCATATCGTTACAAGTTTTTTTGTCCTACAAAATTTCCACATAAACCCTACAGTCTTTAGGATTTGTCCTAGACTCAAGCTCGATGGGTCCGTTCAAAAACAAAAGCCCCGCAAAAAATCGAAACTTTCAAACTCTGCCGTAGGTCAGGTTTAGGGTAAGGCGTGCATAAGCGGTTCAGACCGAATGCCCGTCCATCCAATCTATTTCAGCTAACCGTGCAACTGGCACAAGCCTTGCCAGTTTGTATAGCGCTTGTGCGTCTGGCCGCAGGAAGCGGTCTTCGGAGCTAGTGGCAGCGGGCCACCAGCCAACCAACATGTGGGAGAGAACTATGATCAGTGCCGCAGTAGAAACTCAGGGAGAGCGTTTTAGTAAATCGGCAGGGGGGCCAACATCGTTGGTCGATCTGCCCAATGCTGTGCGGCCGGTCGTGAGTCATAACCCCAATCGAAAGAAAGTCTTGTTCGTCACTTCCGAATTTGCCGACCTGGTCAAGACCGGCGGCCTAGGCGACGTTTCCGCCGCCCTGCCCCGCGCCATGGGGCACTTGCACGATGTGCGCGTGCTGATCCCCGGTTACCCGCAGGTGATGGAAAGCGACAACCCGATCCATATCATCGGCGAACTGGGTGGCCACGCCGCGCTGCCGCCATGCAAGATCGGGCGCATGGACCTCAAGGATGGCCTGGTTATCTATGTACTGATCTGCCCCGAACTGTACGAGCGCGAAGGCACGCCCTATGGCGCCAACAACGGCCGCGACTGGCCGGACAACCACATCCGCTTCGCGCGCCTGGGCCTGGCCGCTGCCGACATGGCCGCCAACCTCGCCCAGATCCACTGGTGCCCGGACCTGGTGCATGCCCACGACTGGCCCGCCGGCCTGGCCCCTGCCTATATGCACTGGCGTGGGTCACGCACACCGACCCTGTTCACCATCCACAACCTGGCATACCAGGGCGTGGTCAGCCTGGCCTCCACGCCGGAGCTGGGCATTCCGCCCCATGCGCTGCAACAGGAAGGCATGGAGTTCTACGGCAAGATGTCGTTCCTCAAGGCGGGGATGGCCTACTCCAGCCACATCACCACCGTGAGCGCCACCTACGCCCAGGAAATCACCACCCCGGAATTCGGCTGCGGCCTGGACGGCTTTCTCGCCAGCAAGACCCAGCAAGGCTTGCTCAGCGGCATTCCCAACGGCATCGATGAAAGCTGGGAAGCCTCCACCGACACGCACCTGACCCACAACTTCAATATCGGCGATTGGGAAGGCAAGGCAGTCAACGCCGCCCACGTGCGCAACCTGTTTGGCCTGCATGACTCCACCGGCCCGCTGTTCGCCGTGGTCTCGCGGCTGGTCTATCAAAAAGGCCTGGACCTGACCGAAGCGGTCGCCAGCTTTATCGTCGAGAACGGCGGCCAGATCGCGATCATCGGTCGTGGCGAGCCGGAAGAAGAACAGGCCATGCGCGAACTGGCGCTGCGCTTCCCGGGCCAGGTCGGTGTACGCATCGGCTTCAACGAAACCGACGCCCGCCGCATGTTTGCCGGCAGCGACTTCCTGCTGATGCCGTCGCGCTATGAACCGTGCGGCTTGAGCCAGATGTACGCGCAGCGCTTCGGCTCGCTGCCGGTGGCGCGCAACACCGGCGGCCTGGCGGACACCATCGAAGACGGCGTCACCGGGTTTCTGTTCAACGAGTCCACCGTGGACAGCTACCGCGAAGCCCTGAACCGTGCGTTCAAAGTGTTCGCCTACCCAGGCCTGCTCAACGCCATGCGCTGCCGGGCGATGACCCAACCGTTCAACTGGTGCCAGGCGGTCGAACCCTATGCCGAACTGTATGAACAACTGGTGGCCAAGGCGCTGGGGAAATCGACTAAATAATCAAGGGAGGTCTTCATAGATGCCGTTACGGACTCTGGAAACCTGGCCCCACGGCGCAATCATGCTGGACGCGCAACACACGCGTTTCGCCTTGTGGGCGCCAGACGCGTTTTATGTCAGCGTTGAATTGCAAGATGGCCGCTCGGTCGCCATGCTGCCCCAGGCAAATGGCTGGTTCGAAACGGAGATAAAGTGCCCCGCAGGCACGCGCTACCGCTACAACATCGATGGGGAAATGGATGTCCCCGATCCCGCATCCAGGGCCCAGGCCTCGGACGTGCATGGCTGGAGCCTGGTGGTCGACCCGCTCGCCTATGAATGGCGACACCACCCATGGCAGGGCCGCCCCTGGCATGAAGCGGTGATCTACGAACTGCATGTCGGCGCGCTGGGCGGCTTCGCAGCCGTCGAGCAGCACCTGCCACGCCTGGCCGAACTGGGCGTTACCGCGATTGAGTTGATGCCCCTGGCGCAATTCCCCGGCGAGCGCAATTGGGGCTACGACGGCGTGCTGCCCTACGCGCCGCACGCCGCCTACGGCAGCCCCGAACAGCTCAAGCATCTGATCGACAGCGCTCATGAACACGGGCTCGCGGTCTTGCTCGACGTGGTCTACAACCACTTCGGCCCCGATGGCAACTACCTGGGCCAGTACGCCAAAGACTTCTTCCAGCAAGATGTACATACGCCATGGGGCGCCGGCATCGACTTCGAGCGGCGTGAAGTGCGGGACTTCTTTCTGGACAACGCCCTGATGTGGCTGCTCGACTACCGCTTCGACGGCCTGCGCCTGGATGCGGTACACGCCATCGACAACCCCGGTTTCCTGCGGGAACTGGCGCACCGGGTGCGCCAGCAGGTCGACATCGGCCGTCATGTTTGGCTGGTGCTGGAAAACGAACTGAACCAGGCCAGCCTGCTGAAACACGATTTCGATGCGCAATGGAACGACGACTTCCACAACGTATTGCATGTGCTGCTGACCGGCGAAACCGATGCCTACTACAGCGACTTTGCCCAAGCGCCTACCGCCAAACTCGCACGTTGCCTCAGCGACGGCTTTGTCTACCAAGGCCACACCACGCGCCACGGGCATGCACGCGGCGAACCCAGCAGCGGCTTGCCGCCCACCGCCTTCGTCGCGTTCTTGCAGAACCACGACCAGATCGGCAACCGCGCCCTCGGCGAACGCCTGCACCAACTGTGTTCGCCCCAGGCGCTGAAGGCGGCGACCACCTTGCTACTGATGTCGCCGATGATCCCGTTGCTATTCATGGGCGATGAAGTCAACGCCAGCGAGCCGTTTCTGTTTTTCACTGACCACCATGGCGAACTGGCTGAAGCGGTACGCGAAGGACGTCGCAATGAATTCGCCGATTTCGCCGCGTTCCACGACCCCGAGCGGCGCGAGCGGATTCCCGATCCCAACGCGCTGCCGACCTTCGAGCAATCGGCGCCGTCATTCGCCGCCAACGAACACACCGAGTTCTATCGCCACCTGCTGCGCCTGCGCCACCAGCATATCGTGCCGCACCTGCCCGGCAGCGTGGCCCTCGGTGCGCAGGTGCTGGCAGACCGCGCCGTCAGTGCGCGTTGGCGCCTGGGCAACGGCAGCCTGTTACAGATCGACCTGAACCTGAGTGCCACGGCCCTGGCTCACCCCGCTGCGCAGCATGTGCTGTTCCAAACGCCGGCGCATGACCACGCGCACCTGGCGCCCTTCAGCGCACGCGTTACCCTATCCCCTGTTGGAGAGCACCCTTGAGCGAAGCGAACCTGGAAATCCTCGCCGGCCGAGCGGGCCTGGCGGTCGATTGGATCGACGCAAACGGCCGCCCGCAACGTGTCAAACCGGACGCCCTGCGCGCCGTCCTCAAAGGCCTGGGCCACCCGGCAGACAGCGATGCCGAGATCGACGCCAGCCTGCGAGACCTGGAGCAAGTGCAACAGGACAAACACCTGCCGCCCTTGCTCACCGTCGACAGTGGCGAAGGCCTGGACCTGGCGCGCTACTTCGCGCCCGACACCGTCTGCAGGGTCAGCCTCGAGGAGGGCGAAGTCCTCGAATTACGCCTCGACGGCAACGCAGTACTGCCCGGCGTGATCGCCCTCGGCTACCACCAAGTGCATATCGCCGACCAGGCCTTCACCCTGGCCGTGGCCCCTCGTCACTGCTACAGCGTCGCCGATGCCGTCGACAGTCAAACCCCACGTGCCTGGGGCCTGAGCGCCCAGTTGTACGCCCTGCGCCGCCTCGGCGACGGCGGGTTCGGCGACACCCTGGCGCTGGAACACCTGGCCCGCTCGGCCGCCGAACGCGGTGCCGACGCCCTGGCGATCAGCCCGATGCACGCGATGTTCAGCGCCGACCCCGAGCGCTACAGCCCGTACTCGCCGTCGAGCCGCCTGTTTCTCAATAGCCTGTACGCATCGCCCGGCTGCATCCTGGGTGAGCGCCAGGTGCGCAATGCCATCGAGGCCTGCGGTCTGGCCGACGAGCTGCACACCCTCGAACAACACACCCTGATCGACTGGCCCACCGCGGCCAAGGCCAAACACCGCCTGTTGCGTGCCCTGTACGACGACTTCCGCCACGGTCAACACCCGCAACACGCCGACTTCCTCAGTTTCCGCCAGGCGGGCGGTGAAGCCCTGGAGAACCACTGCCGTTTCGAAGCGGTCCAGGCCGCGCGCGCCGCCGCTGGCGAAGACCTCGACTGGCGCCATTGGCCAGAGCAATGGCGCAGCCCGCAAAGCCCGGCGCTCCTGCGCTTCGCCGAGGAAAACCGCGACGACATCGGCTTCTACGCCTTCGGCCAATGGCTGATCGCGCGCTGCCTGGAACGCGCCCAACAAGCCGCCCGAGGCAGTGGCATGAGCATCGGCCTGATCGCCGACCTGGCCGTCGGCGCCGACGGTGGCGGCAGCCAGGCCTGGAGCCGCCAGGACGAATTGCTCGCCGGCCTGACCGTCGGCGCGCCGCCGGACATTCTCAACCGCGCCGGCCAGGGCTGGGGCATCTCCGCCTTCGCCCCGGAAGGCCTCAAGCGCCATGGCTTCCGTGCGTTTATCGAGATGCTGCGGGCCAATTTCGCCCATGCCGGCGGCTTGCGTATCGACCATGTGATGGGCCTGCAACGCCTGTGGGTGATGCCCATGGATGCCTCGCCCCAGGACGGCGCCTACCTGTATTACCCGGTGGACGATCTGTTGCGTCTGCTGGCGCTGGAATCGCACCGCCACCAGGCCATCGTCCTCGGCGAAGACCTCGGCACCGTGCCCGACGGCCTGCGCGACAAACTCATCGGCCGCTCGATTCTGGGCATGCGCGTGCTGCTGTTCGAACAAGGTCATGATGGCCAATTCAAGCCGATCCTCGACTGGCCGGACAACGCCCTGGCCACCACCAGCACCCACGACCTGCCAACCCTCAATGGCTGGTGGCACAGCCGCGACATCGACTGGAACGTCCAGCTCGGCCTGATCGATGCGCCCACCACGGAGCAATGGCGCGAGCACCGCCTGCGCGAACGCCAGGCACTGCGCCAGGCCTTGAGCCAGGACCCGCAGAACTTCGTCGATGAAGTGCGCAATGAAACCGACCACATGATCGATGCCAGCGTGCGCTACCTCGGCCACACCCGCGCGCCGCTGGTGCTGCTGCCGCTGGAAGATGCCTTGGGCCTCGAAGAACAAGCCAACCTGCCCGGCACCATCGACACCCACCCCAATTGGCGCCGCCGCCTGCCAGGCGAGGCGGCGAGCCTGCTCGACAATGCGGGTGCCGCGCGCCGCCTGGAACTGCTGGCGGTGGCGCGCAATCAAGCCCATGAGCGTGACCGATGAAGGCTCTGCCCCTGCGCGCCAGCCAGCGCCTGCAGTTTCATAAAGGGTTCACCCTCGATGACGCGGTGGCTCTGGTGCCGTACTTTGCCCGGCTGGGCATCAGCCATTTGTATGCCTCACCGCTGCTCAGTGCCCGCGCAGGTTCCATGCATGGCTATGACGTGGTCGACCCCACCACCGTCAACCCGGAGCTGGGCGGCGAAGCGGCGTTGCGCCGCCTGGTGGCCGCCCTGCGCCAACACGACATGGGGCTGATTCTCGATATCGTGTCCAACCACATGGCCGTGGGCGGCGCCGACAACCCCTGGTGGCTCGACCTGCTGGAATGGGGCCGGTTGAGTCCCTACTGCGAATTCTTCGACATTCAATGGCACTCGCCCGACCCGCTGCTCAAGGGCCAATTGCTCATGCCGTTCCTCGCCAGCGACTACGGCGAAGCCCTGCAAACCGGCACGTTGACCCTGCACTTCGACGCCGCGCACGGCAGTTTTTCCGTCGAGCACTACGAACACCGCTTCCCGATCTGCCCACAAGATTACGCGACGATTCTGGGCGCCGATGAACTGCTCAAGCCCCTCGCCGACCGCTTCAGCACCCTCGCCTACCAGAGCGATGCCTACGCCGAAGCGGCCTGGCTCAAACAAGCCCTGGCCGAACGCGCCACCGACAACGCCGTGCGGCAGGCCATCGAACAGCGGCTGGGCACCTTCGACGCACGCCAGCCCGACGGGTTCCAGCGCCTGCACGGGCTGTTGGAGCAACAGGCCTATCGCCTGGCCAGTTGGCGCACCGCGGCGGACGATATCAACTGGCGGCGCTTCTTCGATGTCAACGATCTGGGCGGCCTGCGCGTAGAACGCAGTGCCGTGTTCGAAGCCACCCACGGCAAGATCTTCGAGTTGATCAGCCAGGGGCTGGTCGATGGCCTGCGCATCGACCATATCGACGGGCTGGCCGACCCACGCGGGTATTGCCGCAAGCTGCGGCGGCGGGTCGATACGCTGTCGCCCGAGCGTCACCTGCCAATTTTCGTCGAAAAAATCCTCGGCGAAGGCGAAACCCTGCGCGAGGACTGGCAGGTGGACGGCACCACCGGCTACGAATTCATGAACCAGCTGTCGCTGCTGCAACACCGCCCGCAAGGCTTCGCAACGCTGGCCGAGCTGTGGACCCGGCACAGCGAACGGCCGTCGGCCTTTATCGAAGAAGCCTGGCTGGCGCGCCGGCAGATCCTCAACGGTTCTCTTGCCGGCGACTTCGAAAGCGTGGCCCAGGCCTTGCTGCAAGTGGCCCGCGACGACGTGATGAGCCGCGACCTGACCCTCGGCGCGATCCGCCGCGCCCTGCAGGAACTGATCGTGCATTTCCCGGTGTACCGCACCTACATCAGCGCCTGTGGCCGCAGCGAACGCGACGACACGTTTTTCCTGCAAGCCCTGGCGGGCGCGCGCAGCACCTTGAGCGAAGGCGACTGGCCGGTGCTGGACAACCTGGAAAAATGGTTGGGCGGCCAACCGTGGCGCAATCGCCCGCTCGGCCGCGAGCGCAAGCTGCTCAAGCACGCCTGCGTGCGCTTCCAGCAATTGACCTCGCCGGCCGCCGCCAAAGCCGTGGAAGACACCGCGTTCTATCGCTCGGCGGTGTTGCTGTCGCGCAACGACGTGGGCTTCAGTACCGAACAGTTCAGCGCACCGCTGGCCGATTTTCACGCGGCCAATCAGCAGCGCTTGCAGGCGTTCCCCGACAACCTGCTGGCCACCGCCACCCACGACCACAAACGCGGTGAAGACAGCCGCGCCCGCCTCGCCGTGTTGAGTGAGTGCGCAGGGTGGTATGCCGAACAGGTGACGCATTGGCGCCGCCTCGCCGCGCCGTTGCGCAACGACGCCAGCAGCCCATCGGCAGGCGATGAGTTGATCCTCTATCAGGTACTGCTCGGCAGTTGGCCGCTGGACCTGCACCTGGACGACCGGCCGGCACTCGAGGCCTATCAACAACGCCTCTGGCAATGGCAACAAAAGGCCCTGCGCGAAGCCAAGTTGCAGAGCAGTTGGAGCGCGCCCAACGAGGCTTACGAACAGGGCGTGGAAACGTTTCTCACGCGCCTGCTGCTCAGCGACGCAGGCCGCGCACTGCGCACCGCCATCGGCGCCGCCGCCCAAGCGATTGCCCCCGCTGGCGCGCTCAATGGGCTGGCGCAATCCTTGCTTCGAGTCACCGTGCCGGGTGTGCCGGACCTGTACCAGGGCAATGAGTTCTGGGACTTCAGCCTGGTCGACCCGGACAACCGCCGCCCGGTGGATTTCAACGCACGGCAGCACGCGCTGGCTACCCCACCGGACATCGGCAAGCTGTTGTTCAACTGGCGGGACGGGCGTATCAAACAAGCCTTGATCGCCCAGGTGCTGGCCTTGCGCAAGGCCCATCCTGAACTGTTCCATCGGGGCAGCTACACGCCCCTGGACGTGGTCGGTCGACACGCCGAGCACGTGGTCGCGTTCTGCCGCGAATACCAGGGCAAACGCGCACTGGTGGTGGTGCCGCGCTGGCCCTATCGCCTGCTGGAAAACGGTGTGCATCCCCAGGTCAATGCGCGGGTTTGGGGCGATACCCGAGTGAAATTACCGTTCGCCGCGCCAACCGAAAACTGGAAGGGACTTTTTCATACACGCGCAGTCACACCAGACAAGGAGCTGTTGATCAGCACTGCGCTGGGGGATTTCCCGGTCAACGTCTTTATCGATCCTGATGATCAATCAAGCTGAAATTTTCTGCGAGGAACATTGTGATGAGTACTGAAGACAAACGTGTTCGCGAATTCGCGTATCAGATCTGGGAATCGGAGGGCAAGCCGCAAGGTCAGGATGCGCGCCATTGGGAAATGGCCCGCAAGTTGGCAGAAGCCGAAGCGCTGACGCCCAGCAAGCCCAAACCCGCCGCCAAACCGAAAACCGCGCCCAAGCCGGCAGCAAAAGCCAAGCCGCCGGCAGCGGCCGCAGGCAAACCGGCCACGCCGGCGGCTAAAAAGCCGGCGGCCACAAAAAAGCCCAAGCCGTAAGCCCTGTGCCGTCATGAACCTCCGGCCGGCAACCCCGGCCGGAGGTCAGCCACTTGCCCGATTATTAGCTGACCCCTCGTCAGCAGGGCTACGTTCGGCCCGAAAAAAGACCCATGCAGGAGCAACACAATGAGCAAAGCCGATAAAAAACAGGCCCCCCCGGCCCACGAACCATCGCGGATTCGCGAAGGTTTGCCCTTCCCCCTGGGGGCGACCTGGGACGGCCTGGGTGTCAACTTTGCCCTGTTCTCGGCCAACGCTACCAAAGTCGAGTTATGCCTGTTCGACGACGCTGGCGTGGTCGAGCTGGAACGTATCGAACTCCCCGAATACACCGATGAAATCTTCCACGGCTACTTGCCCGACGCCCACCCCGGGCTGATTTACGGCTACCGTGTGTACGGCGCGTATGACCCGGCCAACGGCCACCGTTTCAACCACCACAAATTGCTGATCGACCCCTACGCCAAACAGCTGGTGGGCGAGCTCAAATGGTCCGAGGCGCTGTTTGGCTACACCATCGGCCACCCCGACGACGACCTCAGTTTCGACGAACGCGACAGTGCGCCCTTCGTGCCCAAGTGCAAGGTCATCGACCCGGCGCACACCTGGGGCGACGACCAACCGGTGCGCGTGCCATGGGACCGCACGATCATTTATGAAACCCACCTGCGCGGCATCAGCATGCGTCACCCCTCGGTCGGCGAGGCCGTGCGCGGCACCTGCGCCGGGCTGATGGAAGACGATCTGCTCAAGCACATCCGCCAGTTGGGTATTTCTTCCGTGGAACTGTTGCCGGTACACGCCTTTGTCAACGACCAGCATTTGCTGGAAAAAGGCATGACCAACTACTGGGGCTACAACAGCATCGCCTTCTTCGCCCCGGACCCGCGCTACCTGGCCAGCGGCAAGATCGCCGAGTTCAAGGAGATGGTCGCGCACCTGCACGAAGCCAAGCTGGAAGTGATTCTCGACGTGGTCTACAACCACACCGCCGAAGGCAACGAGCGCGGCCCGACCCTGTCCATGCGCGGCATCGACAACGCTTCCTACTACCGCCTGATGCCGGACGACAAGCGCTTCTATATCAATGATTCCGGCACCGGCAACATCCTCGACCTGAGCCACCCGTGCGTGCTGCAGATGGTCACCGACTCCCTGCGTTACTGGGCCACCGAGATGCACGTCGACGGTTTCCGCTTCGACCTGGCGACCATCCTCGGCCGTTATCGTGACGGGTTCGACGAGCGCCACAGTTTCCTCGTCGCCTGCCGTCAAGACCCGGTGCTGCGCCAGTTGAAACTCATCGCCGAACCCTGGGACTGCGGCCCCGGCGGCTATCAGGTGGGCAACTTCCCGCCGGGCTGGGTGGAATGGAACGACCGCTTCCGCGACACCGTGCGCGCCTTCTGGAAAGGCGATGACGGCCAGCTGGCGGACTTCGCCGGGCGCATGACCGCATCCGGCGAGATGTTCAACCACCGTGGCCGCCGGCCTTACAGCTCAGTGAACTTCATCACCGCCCACGACGGTTTCACCCTGCATGACCTGGTGTCGTACAACGACAAGCACAACGAAGCCAACGACGAAAACAATCAGGATGGCAGCAACAACAACCTGTCCTGGAACCATGGCGTCGAAGGCCCCACCGACGACCCGGAAATCAACGCCCTGCGCCTGCGCCAGATGCGCAACTTCTTCGCCACCCTGCTGCTCGCCCAAGGCACGCCGATGCTGGTGGCCGGGGATGAGTTCGCGCGCACCCAGCACGGCAACAACAACGCTTACTGCCAGGACAGCGAGATCGGCTGGGTCAACTGGGAGCTGGACGATGACGGCAAGGCGCTGCTCAAGTTCGTCAAACGCGTGATCAAACTGCGCATGACGTACCCGATCCTGCGCCGTGGCCGCTTCCTGGTGGGCGACTACAACGAAGACATCGGCGTGAAGGACGTCACCTGGCTCGCGCCGGATGGCAACGAGATGAGCACCGAACAGTGGGAAGACAGTCACGGCCGTTGCCTGGGCATGCTGATGGATGGCCGCGCCCAGGAGACCGGGATTCGCCGTCCGGGTGGCGATGCCACGTTGTTGCTGGTGGTCAACGCCCATCACGACTTGGTCAATTTCCGCCTGCCCCCCGTGCCGGAAGGCCAGTTCTGGACCTGCATGCTCGACACCCATGACACGACGATACGCGGGCAGGAACGCTTTGATTTCCACCATGAGTACGCGGTCACCGGGCGCTCGCTGCTGCTGTTTGAACTGCAGCACGACGAAGAGGTGTGACATGGGCCTGCATGGATTCCTTCAAGGCTACCAAGGCTATGCGGACACGCAGGCCCTGGGCGCGGCCTTGAAGGCGCTGCAGGCCGAGGGGCTGGACCGCCTGCCGCTCCCCGGCAGCGGCCAGACCCTCGAACGGTTCAGCCGCTTGGCCCAGGTCGCCGGACACGACCTGCGCTTGTGCAAGTTGTTCGAAGGTCACACCGATGCCTTGGCGATCATTGCCGAGCTGCGCAGCCCCTTGCCGCCGGAGGGCAGCCTCTGGGGCATGTGGGCGGCAGAACCGCCGACGGCCAGGGTGCGGGCGCGGCGCAACGGCCATCGTCTGGTGCTGCAGGGGCGTAAAGCCTGGTGTTCGGGGGCGGCGGTGGTCAGCCATGGGTTGTTGACGGCCTGGGACGAGGAGGATCGCCAGCAATTGGTCGCAGTGGAGATGGGCCAGCCCGGCATCTGCGTGACCGATGAGGGGTGGCAGGCGGTAGGCATGGCGGCCACCGGCAGTGTCGATGTCCTGTTCGAGGCGGCCAGCGGGATTGCCATCGGCAGGCCCGGCGACTACCTCGCCCGCCCCGGCTTCTGGCAAGGCGCCGTCGGTATCGCAGCGTGCTGGTATGGCGCGGCGCAACGCCTGGCTGAAGTGCTGCGCGAGCAGTGCAACAGGCGTGCGGAACCGCATGCCCTGGCCCACCTCGGCGCGGTCGACAGCGCCTTGAACAGTGCCGCCTGCGTGCTGCGCGCCAGTGCGCGGCAGATCGACCGCGCCCCGCTGGCCGATGCCAGGCAACTGGCCCAACAGGTACGCGCGTCTCTCGAAGACACGGTTGAACAGGTCATGCGCCACGTCGGTCGCGCCGCCGGTGCGGGGCCTTTTTGCAAAGATCCGCACTTTGCCCAACTGATGGCGGACCTGCCGGTGTATGTACGTCAAAGCCATGCCGAGCGTGACCTGGCCGCCCTCGGTGAACAGGTTGCCGCCGAGCCACCTGGGAGGTGGCAGTTATGAAAGCCAATCCGATCGTGGGCCAGGGCACGTCGCTGCATCAGTGGCAGACCTCGTCCCACATGGCCGAACTGGCGCCGATCAGCGTCGAACAGTTGGTACCCGAAGGGCATCGCGCAGTGATCATCGCACCGCACCCGGACGATGAAGTGCTGGGCTGCGGCGGCCTGTTGCAAGGCTTGGCCGCACTGGGTCGGGCGATCCAGTTGATCTCCGTCACCGATGGCAGCGCCAGTCACCCCGGTTCGCGGCGCTGGTCGGTGGAGCGCCTCAGCGTGGTGCGCCCGCAGGAGTCGGCCCAGGCCTTGCACCGCCTCGGCTTGCCGCTGCACCGGTTGAAGTGGCTGCGCGCCGGGTTTACCGACAGCCAGGTCGCCGCCCGCGAAGCGCAGTTGGCCGCGTTCATTGAGCGCCACCTCAAACCCAGGGACGTGGTGTTCACCACCTGGCGCGAAGACGGCCACTGCGACCATGAAGCCGTCGGCCGCGCCAGTGCCAGTGCCGCACTGGCGGTCGGCGCGACCCTGTACGAGTTGCCCGTGTGGACCTGGCACTGGGCAACCCCGGAAGACAGCCAGGTACCGTGGCATCGCGCGCGCAAACTCCCGCTGAGTTGCCAAGTCGTCGCGCGCAAGCGCCATGCCATCCACGCGTTCGCCAGCCAATTGGAGGGCGATCCGCAGATCGGCTTGCCGCCGGTGCTGGCACCGTATGTCGTCGAGCGTTTGCTGCAGCCTTTTGAAGTGGTGTTTGTATGAGCGTGGCGACACCGTATTTTGATCGGCTGTTCGCCGACAACGATGACCCCTGGGCCTTCCGTCAACGCTGGTACGAGCGGCGCAAGCGCGCGCTGACCTTGGCGCTGTTGACCCGCCCGCGTTACGCCGCGATTTTTGAGCCCGGCTGCGCCAATGGTGAACTGAGCGTCGAACTGGCGCCGCGTTGTGACCGCCTGGCGTGCTGCGATACCGCGGCCGCAGCAGTGGCCCTGGCCAAGACACGTCTGATGGGATTTCCCCATGCCCAGGTGCAGCAGAGTCGCCTGCCCGCACAGTGGCCTGACGGCCGCTTCGACCTGATCGTCCTGAGCGAGCTGTGTTACTACCTCGACGCCGATGACCTCACCCGCCTGATCGACTGCGCCCTCGCCGCGCTGAGCGACGACGGTCAACTGCTGGCCTGTCACTGGCGCGCGCCGATCGACGGCTGCCCGCAAACCGCCGCCCAAGTGCACGCGCTGCTCGAGCAACGGCTGGCCATGCCGTGTGTTGCGCGGCACCACGACAGTGACTTCCTGCTCGACCTCTGGAGCCGCGACGGTACGTCGGTCGCCACCCATGAGGGCCTGCGTTGAGCGGCCTGAAACGGGCCCGTTAAAAAAAATCGAAGTTACAAGATGTGAAAGCAGCGAATCCTTGTCTATGCTGAGGACGCCTTGCTGGCAATCCAGGATTGAAATGCCGAGCAATCGCTGCAGCGGAGCCTGCGGCGACTAAAAAGAGCGTCGTCCCGTCCACGGGCTACGACCCAGCATCAATTGACAAGGACGTGCCCGCCATGAAACCCGCCTCCCTCAGCGAAAGCCGCCGCGGTCCAGCGCAGATCTGGAACAGTGCCCCGCAGTTGGCGCAAATCCCCGCCATTCATCCTCACTCGCTGGTGCCTGCGGGTGCGCGAGTGGTCATCGTCGCGCCCCACCCCGGCGATGAAGTGTTGGCCTGTGGCGGTTTGCTGCAACGGCTGAGCACCCTCGAACACCCGATGCTGTTGATTTCCATCACCGACGGCAGCGCCAGCCACCCCGGCTCGAATGTCTGGCCGGCGAGGCGCTTGAGCGTGGTGCGGCCCCAGGAAAGCGTCGAAGCGCTGCGCCGGCTGGGCATGCCGCTGCACAGCTTGAAGTGGATTCGCGGCGGCTTTCGCGATGACGCGCTGGCCGCCAGCGAACACCCCATGAGCCAACTCATCGCCCGATATCTGCAGCCCGGCGATGTGGTCTTCAGCACCTGGCGCAACGACGGCAACGCCGACCACGACGCCGTCGGCCGTGCCAGCGCCAAGGCATGCAGCCTGGTCGGGGCGCGTCTGTATGAGCTGCCGATCTGGGCCTGGCATTGGACGGCGCGGGAAGGTTCGATGATCCCCTGGCAGCGTGCGCGCAAGGTGCGCCTCGACACCTGGAGCGTGGCGCGCAAGCTGCATGCGGCCCATGCCTATGCCAGCCAACTGGCCGGAGACCCGGAGATCGGGCTCGCGCCGATGCTCGCCCAGGTGTTGCTGGAGCGGATGCGCGAGCCCTATGAGATCGTGTTCGTCTAGAAGCTCACTCGTCTATACCTGTTATTTCTGACAGTGGCGGCCCGTTTGATGTGCGACTAAGGTGCAAAAAACCTGCACTGCTTAAGGCGCAGTCGAGAAAGCCATGCCAACCCTTTGCATTGGCCGATGTTTTCAGAATCGGGTAACCGGTACTCCCTGATCCGTATCGTTCGTTGTTGCCATGGTCCGAACGCACCTGCTTGTCCAGGTGCCGGGAGATGTTCCCTTCGAACGAGGACGGGTCATGCGCGCACCAACATCTTCTTTGTTGTACCTGGGCATCAGCTCAATCATCGCCGTGACGGCGTGGCCACTCCCCTCTTATGGCGCATGCACGATCAACAACAGCGCCGGCGACGACATCTCCACCTGCGACAGTGCCTCGGCACCGGGGTTTACCGACACCGGTGGCAACAACACCCTGAATATCAGCGGCAGCGGCGCCATCAACGGCAATGTCACCTTCGGTGCGGGTAACGACCTGGTGGACGTGAACGGGCCGACGGCGGCGCTCAACGGTGCGCTGAACCAAGGCGACGGCGCGAATATTTTCCGCCTGAACCTGGGCACCGTCACCGGTTCGGTCACCCAAGGCGCAGGCGCGGATGTGGTACAGATCACCGGTGGGCAGGCGGGTGCAATAAGCCAAGGCGGCGGCATCGACAGCTTTGCAATGAGCGGCGGCACCATCGCTTCCCTGGCCCAGGGCGATGGCCTGGACACCTTCAACATGAGCGGCGGGGTCATCACCGGGGCGTTTGAAGATGGCGACCAAGCCACGATGAGAAGCGGCACCATTGGCCGGGTCGATATGAAGCTTGATAACAACGTGTTCGACATGCAAGGCGGCACCATCCTGGGCAATCTGGTCACCGGGTTCGGCAATGACCATATTCTCGTCTCGGGCACCAGTTACATCGGCGGCAACATCAGCACCAGCGGCGGCGATGACTTGATTGAAGTCAGCGGCGGCACGGTCAACGGGCAAATCCTCGCCAGTTTCGGCAAGGACCAGTTGATCTGGCACGATGGCGGCAAGGTCAACGGTTTGATCGTCATGGGCGCCGACGACGACACCGCGCTGCTGAAAAACCTCAACGAAACGTCGCTGTCCTCCAACCCCTTGGTGGATGGTGGCCTGGGTAACGACACGCTCACATTCGACAACACCCAGACCGACGTCCCCGCACGCTATACCGGCTGGGAACAGGTGCTGCTGGATAACGGCTCGGACCTCAAGCTGGGCGGTGCCTTCGTGCTGGGCGACAGCGCAACCGGCAGCGGCATCATGACCCTCGACGGTTCGAGCAAATTGACCGTCACCAGCGGTTCGATCGACCCCTTTACCGCCGGCCAATCCGTCACCTTGAACAACGGCGGCCTGATCGACATGACCACCGGCAGTACCAGCGCCACCGACACCCTGACGGTGAACGGGAACTACGACGGCAACGCTGGCCGACTCGCCTTGCAAAGCGTCTTGGGCAGCGACGGCTCACCCAGCGATTTGCTGGTGATCGGCACGGGCCAGATCAGTGGCACCACCGCTATCAGCGTGACCAATCTCGCCGGGCCGGGGGCCGAAACCGTGCAGGACGGCATCCAGGTGGTCCGCGCAATCAACGGCGCCAGCGGCGCCGGCACCCAGTTCACCCTGGCAAACCGGGTTTCCGCAGGCGCCTTCGACTACTACCTGTTCAAAGGGGGCGACAACGCGGGCACGGGCGAAAACTACTACCTGCGCTCTTCAGTGCCGGTGGCGCCGCTGCCGGGCCCGGTGACGCCGCTCCCCGAACCGGTGGTGGGCACCCCTGAACTGCCGACCAATCCGGGCCTCACGCCGATCCCGATCTATCGCCCGGAAGTACCGATCTATGCGGTGTTGTTTCCTGCCGCGCAACAAATCGTACAGGCCATGCTCGGCACCTATCACGAACGCATGGGCGATCAGCGCCAACAACAGCAGACCGGTGCGTTTCCTGCCGGTTGGGGGCGTGTGTATGGCAACAGCAGCCGCCAGAGCTTTGCCGGCACGGTGAGCCCGACGCTGGACAGTTCGATCTCCGCCTTCCAGATCGGTACCGACGTGTACGCGAGCGCTACCGCCAACGGCGCGGTGCAGCGAGTCGGCTTCTTCGTCGGCCACAGTCGCTTGAAAGGTGACGTGAAAGGCTTCAACGGCGGCTGGCAAGACAAGGCCGCTGGCAACACCACCTTGCGCGGTGACAGCCTGGGCGTTTACTGGACACTGATCGGCGCCAACCAGGCCTACCTCGATCTGGTGCTGATGGGCACCCGTTTCGATGGCAATAACGAATCGGACCGTGGGGTGAAGATGAAAACCCGCGGGCATAACGTCGCCGCATCCGTCGAGGTCGGCAGGCCGTTCCAGATGACCGCCGATTGGGTGGTTGAACCGCAGGCTCAATTGATCCTGAGCCGAACCAAACTGGACAGTCAGAACGATGGCATCTCCGACGTGGCCTACAACGCCGACACCAACGTCACCACGCGCCTGGGCATACGCCTGCGCGGCGACTATCAGGTCCGTGGCCTGCCGTTGCAGCCCTACGCGCGGGCCAATATCTGGCACAGCGCCGCCGGGCAGAACACCGTCACCTTTAACCGTGTGACAGACATCGACACCGAACAGAAATCCACCACCCTGGGCCTGAGTCTGGGCGCCACGCTGGAAGTGGCCAAGGGCGTCAGCCTGTACAGCGAAGTCGGCTATAACCGCAACCTGGACAGCCAGATGCTCAACGGCCGACAAGGCACCGTGGGCCTGCGAATGGAATTCTGACGGCGATTTTTTTCGCGGTGCCGTCGATTTGAGCGCCAGCCCATTGGCACCCGCGAGCCCACGCAGCGGCGGATGATTTCGCGCTGGGAGGGTGATCTGTCCCCCCGACAGATGTGAAAAATTTGTTAAGTAATTCTCCCCCAAGTCTTTTTTGCGCGGATTCAATCTGCCACACTCACGCGAATAATTATCAATACGTTTATTATTCGCCATGGATGGCGCTCGGGGGAGGCTCAGATTCATGTCCGTTCAACAACCTGTCGGTACGCGTTTTTCACCCAGCCTATTGGCATTGGCCATCTGCCTCAGCGGCACCCAGACAACGCTGGCGGCCGATACCGAAAAGGCCGCGGCACCGCTTGAACTGGGCGCCACCGAGATCAGCGGCCAGGCACTCGGCGAGACCACCGAAGGCACCCAGTCCTACACCACCGGTGCTATGGCCACAGCCACCAAGTTGCCGCTGACCATGCGCGAAACCCCGCAGGCCGTGACCGTGATCACCCGCCAGCGCATGGACGACCAGGCCATGACCAGCGTCAACGATGTGGTCAAGAACACCCCCGGCCTGTTCCTCAGCCAGTCCAGCGGCCCCGGCCGGCAGACCTACAGCTCGCGCGGCTTCGACATCGACAACATGATGTTCGATGGTCTGCCCAGCGCCTACTCGGGCTACGCCAACAGCGTGCAGCCCAACCTGGCGATGTTCGACCGGGTCGAAGTGATCCGCGGCGCGACCGGCCTGGTCACCGGCGCCGGCAACCCTTCGGCGGCGATCAACTTCGTGCGCAAGCGCCCCACCGCTACGCCGCAGGTGTCGATCACCGGCGCGGCCGGCAGTTGGGATGACTATCGCATGGAGCTCGATGCTTCCAGCGCCTTGAACGACAGCGGCACCCTGCGCGGCCGCGTCGTCGGCTCGTACCGCGACGCCAACAGCTTCCGCGACAACGAAACCAGCGACCACGGCCTGTTCTACGCGATCAGCGAAGCCGACCTCAGCGAAGACACCACTGCCACCCTCGGTTTCTCCCGGCAGGAAGACCAGACCAACTTCTTCTGGGGCGGCCTGCCCATAGGCACCGATGGCCATCACCTGAACCTGCCCCGCTCCACCAACCCCGGCAGCGACTGGGAAAACAAGGAGCTGACGATCAACACTGTATTCGGCGACGTCCAGCACCGCTTCGACAATGGCTGGAAACTCAACGTCGCCGGCTCCGCGTCGCAGCTGGACGGCGTGTTCACCGGCAGTTACCAATCGCGCTACCAGACCGAGCTGGCGCGCACCGCCTACCAGTCGCATCAGGACGACAAACAGTACGCCTTCGACACCTTCGCCAGCGGCCCGGTCGACGCCTTCGGCCGCACCCACGAAGTGGTGGTCGGCACCAGCAAACGCATCTACGACGCCACCTCCAAGGAATACAGCCCTTACGACACCAATTACCCGCTCAACGGCGCCAAACCCGACTTCCAGCGCAACGGCAAAACCCACACCCTCACCACCCAGGACGGCGTCTACCTGACCACGCGCCTCAACTTGGCCGACCCGCTCAAGGTGATCCTCGGCGCACGCTTGGACTGGTACGACTATGACGACCGCCAAAGCCAGGACGGCGACTACAAAGTCACCCGCAACCTGACGCGCTACGCCGGGGTGATCTACGACCTCGACGCGCACCACTCGGTCTACGCCAGCTACACCGACATCTTCAACCCGCAAAGCAGCAAGGACCTCTCGGGCAAGGTGCTGGAACCGATCGTGGGCGAAAACTACGAAGTCGGCATCAAGGGCGAATATTTCAACGGTGCGCTCAACGCCAGCCTGGCGGTGTTCCAGATCGACCAGAAAAACCGCGCCACCACCGCCGCCACCCAGGCCGGTTGCCCGGTGCTCACCTGCTACGCAGCCGCCGGCCTGGTGCGCAGCCAGGGCATCGACCTGGAACTGCAAGGCGCCCTCACCGAAAACTGGCAAGTCGGCGGCGGCTTCACCTACACCCGCGCGCATTTCATCAAGGACAGCGACCCGGCCAATGACAACCAGCGCTTCAGCTCCGATACACCGGAGCGCCTGTTCAAACTCACCACGTCCTACCGCTTCCAGGGCCCGCTGGAAAAACTGCGCATCGGTGGCAACGTCTACTGGCAGAGCCGCATGTACAACGACATCGCCCTCACCAACGGCAGCTATCGCCTGGAGCAAGGCAGCTACGCGGTGGCGGACGTGATGGCCGGTTACCAAGTGAACCAGCACCTGGACCTGCAAGTGAACGCCAACAACATCTTCGACCGCACCTACTACTCGGCGATCGGCAACAGCCCGATCTGGGGCTCCAACGACACCTACGGCAACCCGCGCAGCTTTGGGGTAACGGCGAAGTACAGTTTCTGACGCTGATGAGGCCGCTCGGGTAGCCGTTCTCGATCTTCAGGCAGGCGCAAAAGACGCACGAACGCGGGTTTCATCCGTGCGTTGAGAGTGGCGCGCAAGCCCCATCAGTAGAGCGATGCAAGCCCCTGCGCGCCGCGACGCTCAAACATCGCTGTTTCCGTCTCGCGCGTGGCCAGTTCGCCTTTGTACTCCAACTGGCTGAAAAAAAAGCCGTCGACATACTCCTGAGGAGGCACCGAGCCTGGTTTGTTGAACAATGGCACCAGGTCAATCGTGGCGGCGAAGTTCTCCTTGGTCAGGCTGTAGCGGCCCAGGTAGTTCCCGGACCACGGCGAATCAGCATCGACCATATCGATAGATGCATCGCGGAACGTAATGGCGGCGGCTTTCAGATCCTTGGATTGATTAAGCAGCAGGGTCAGCCGCTGAGTCTGCGAACTGCTGAGCTGACCGGCTTCATTGAGCACCTTCAACGCGCCATCGGCCTCCACCGTAAAGCCATATTTCGTGCCGGCCAAATCCGGATAAGTCGCCGCCAGCGTTGACTGGAATGTCTTGAACGTGGCGTTCAGCACGCTTTGCGCGCCTTTGGCGATCTCGATGATCCGAGGAAGCGCCCGTGATGCGGAGCGGCCGACCCACGTATCGATAGCCTCCAGCGACTGCATTGGTTCAGCGTCTGCGCTGGGATGGTAGACAGCCGCCGGGCCGGCGCTGGCCACGGCGTCCTTCGCGAGGTCCGTCAGAGGCTTGGCCACGAGTATCTGGTCGGCAGGCGTAAGGTGGGTATTGGCGGGCGGGATATAGGTAGAACTGAGGGTAAGTACCATTTCATCGGTCCATGATTGAGTGGTTCACAGCGGTTATCGACGTCAAGGGGGCAAACTTTAGGACATGGATTGTCTTCCCCCCTCAAGCCCCTTTATCCTCGACCCTCCCCGCCAGAACCCGGAACCGCCATGGACCTCACCACCCTCGTCCTCTTCCTACCCGCCTGCTTCGCCCTGAACATGGCACCCGGTCCCAACAACCTGCTGTCCGTCAGCAACGCCACGCGCTACGGCTACCGCACTGCCTGCCTCGCCGGCATCGGCCGCCTGCTCGCCTTCGCCGGCATGATCGCCCTCGCCTCCGCCGGGTTGACGGTGGTGCTGCAAACGTCGGAGTTGTTGTTCTACGCGATCAAGATCGTCGGTGCGGCGTATCTGTTCTATCTGGCGTTGCAACTGTGGCGGGCCGATCCGCAGGCGCAGGACGAATCGATTACGGCCAAGGTAGGAACATGGGCGTTGGCGCGTCAGGAGTTTCTGGTAGCGGCGGGCAAACCTCATGAAGGGCAATATGAATCCTCTCGATAGACCACTTTCGGCCAGAAGCTGCCACTCAACGCGACTCGATAATTCCCACCCGAGCGTGCATCATCGCGCTCGCCACGATCCCGTCGTGGCATCGAAGCCATCAGTGCAGAACCTGCCCGTCCGCAAAAACGAGCCTTTTGAAATGGAAGTCATCTCATGTTCGAACGTAACAAACTGGTTCCGGAGTTAATGGTCACCAACCTGGATAGCAGCCTAGCTTTTTGGGTTTCTCGTCTGGGGTTCAAAGTAGCTTATCAACACCCGGAAGATGGATTTGCATACCTTGATTTGAATGGTGCTCAAGTAATGCTTGAGCAGGTTGATTCGGACGCGGGTCAATGGCTGACTGCGCCGTTGACCAAGCCGTTTGGAAGAGGCATCAACCTACAGATTGATGTTGAGGCTGTCGCACCCATCATCCAAAAACTTGATCAGGCTGGATGTCCACTCTATCGAGAATGCAAAGACACCTGGTATCGGGCTGACAAGGTAGAAGTAGGCCAGCGCGAATTCATAGTCCAGGATCCCGACGGTTATCTCGTAAGGTTGGTAGAGAGGTTGGGTGAGCGACCGGCTTGCTCAATGTGAATCTGAATCTGAGCCAAGCCGACCGTCAGTTTTGGGTCGTTTTCTGCCTTTCGCAATGGGCAGAAAACGGCCAATAGCGGTAGTTGGAGGTGCCTACAAAACCAATAGCAATTCAGTAGGCAGCGCGACGTTTACTTTCGTGACACTCCTTCTTTGATAGAGCTAACCGTCTCAAACGGAGCGGGCGGTTGGCTCAGAGCCTATTGAGATCGACCTCAAGTCCGGCCCCCTTCAGTTCCTTCGCGAGCGAGTAGCGCCAAGCTCCGCCATTATCTAGCTCGATATAAACCACTCCGTAGTAGTCCGAAGGCAGTTCCACTCCTTTTTCATAGAGAACGCAGACGCGCCTGCGATTGATCTTGCCCATGAAGTAACCCAGCTCGAGGACCACGTTCTGTCTCGCACGATCTTGCAGCGTTTGGTCCGCTACATTCTTCTTACCGCCTACGTCGTCAGCCGTCATGAGCACCACGGCGAAATGGACATTGGCATATCGTTCCAACTTCTCAATGACGGTGTCGCTAGCGCTAGCCTGCTCATTGAGAATAATGACCTTCAGGCCCAGCTTTTCAAGCAACCGGGCCGACATCTCGCGGATAGCCTCGTTGTGCCCGTGAACCAGGAATACTGTGCTCGGGCCTTGAACGTGCTGGGCTGACGCCCCTGCTGAGAGGTCATCGCGAATGACGTTTTTTAGAACTTCGATCTCCATAACCGGGGACTTGGGTGTGACCTTGTCACCAATCTTTACGAACATCTTCACTACTCGGCCAGATAGCGGTGACGGCAGTTCGATTGAAGCCTTATCACACTCAAGCGTGACGTACGTATCGCCCTGCACT
The DNA here is from genome assembly GCF_023651955.1 of Pseudomonas sp. Y39-6. Taxonomy (NCBI): domain Bacteria; kingdom Pseudomonadati; phylum Pseudomonadota; class Gammaproteobacteria; order Pseudomonadales; family Pseudomonadaceae; genus Pseudomonas; species Pseudomonas sp. Y39-6. Next base: position 3,718,985 of record NZ_CP069594.1, read on the forward strand.
AGAAAGTCCCCAGCACTGACGGGGATCTCGATCACCACGAGGTCACCGATGCCCAAATCCTCGCCAGGCAAGCAATCGGCTTCCAAGTTAGGACACAACACAATCTGCGTCTTATCGCTCACTACTCGCCCTCCCTGATTTAAATCTAGCTTTGCATCTTCACAAGGACTGTACGCGTTCAGGGAGACCGGACACAATCCACTGCTTTGCGTACGCACAAGTACGATTGGGAAGCTGTACTCCACTTGACCACCCGTTTACCTCTTACGTCAGTCCACAGCTGCAACGGTTGGTAATTGCACGGCCTGACCCGGCTTTTTGCATTCACCCTGACCGGCCATCTGCATCCGATTCAATCATGAAGATCGAACCCATTACCGGCCGAAATCGGCCAAAGGCGGTCATGCGACGCCCCAACGTTGCAACCGCTATCAAAATAACATTACTCTGACCTCTTGAAGCTATGACGCAGTCAAAAACTATCTAACTGCGCGAATTGCATGGATGTGTAGAAGAAAAATTATGTTCAATTTTTTAACAGGATTGAAATTAATGCGCAGCAGTGATGCGAAGCCGGTTACTAAGAATGAGGCTGTTCAGATACTCGTCCCTCCCACGAAAACAGCTCTAAATCCCACTCCCAAGGTATGCCTTGTCGATATGGAATCTAGTGTTAACGAGCTATTGAAAAAAAGACTGTACGATTGTACGCCTGGGACATTGGGTGCATATGTCGACGCACCCAAGTCTAGATCCGGCATGCAGAACTTAATTGTGCCATTGACTTCATTACCCGCGAATCTTCACGAGTACGACGTCGCAGTCATTGATCTCGCGGCTAAAAAGCACGTGGATGTGAGTGAAGCTACCGCGGACCTGAAAAATGTCAGTGGTAAATCGACGTATGCTTTGTTGAGTGCTTATCCCGAGCAGGTCTTCAACTCTAAAGCTTTTGGCGCCAAAAAATTTAGCAGTAAAATTTCGGAAATGCTGGAGAAGGAATCGGTACTGATCGTATTCGCATCTGAGAATGAAAACGTCGTATACGATATTGTGGAAATAGGCAATCATATTAACTCTGTAGTCGATCACTCGCATTGCGATACACTAAGATTATGCGATGGAATTGGAGAGTTTAAAAATAAGCACGGAAGAAAAATAGCATTAGCAGAACCTTCATCTAGATTCAGTTCAATACTGGGCAAATATTTGAATGGAACTGAATATTATGTAGTTTTCCCCCACCCCAAAACTTGGGAAAACGGAAAATATGTGGCCAGCAGTGAGTTTCACCCATTACTTGTAAATGACGCTGGCGAAGTCGTAGCCTATTTAACATCTGTGGGGCAGGGCTTCTTGTTTGTATTACCTCAAATCAAGAATAAGGCTGAGTTTCTTGAAGAGTTTTTCGACTCCTTAGCCGCGGTTTTTCCTAAGCTGTTCCCCTATAATGGATTATTTTCCTGGTTGAACGATGGCAGCTACCCGTTGCCTGGCGAACTGAAGCTTCTCGAGCAACGCAAAATTATAGAAGAAAAATACAAAACTGACATTTCAGATAATGAAACTGCTGTAACCAGCCTGAAAGAAGAGTTTAAATTTCTCAGAGACATGCTTTCTGAGTCTGGAGATCCCTTAGTAGATGCGGTGCAGGAATACTTTAGATGGCTTGGATTTTCCTCAGTAAAAAGCATGGACGAACATAGTGCCGACGTTCTGGAGGAGGATATACAAGTCGAGTTGGGAAATGGATTATTGATAATAGAGGTTAAAGGAATAGGTGGTACCTCTAAGGATAAAGAGTGTGCACAGATTTCCAAGATCAAGCATCGGAGAATGGAAGAACGCCAGGCTTTTGATGTTTCAGCTCTATACGTGGTAAATCATCAACGCTACATTTCTCCTCGAAATCGCATCAACCCCCCCTTCACCACGAACCAAATAAAAGATGCTCAGCTTGACAAGCGGGGACTCGTCACAACATTCCAACTTTATAACGCATACTTCGATATCGTCAGTGGATTATTTACGAAAGAAAGCATCAGAAACCAGCTATTAACTTTTGGGCTTGTAGAGTTTACTCCTCCGGAACTACTGGAAGTTGGGGTCGCAGACGAGGTGTTCAAAAACGGCACCATTGCAATTCTCAACCTTACAGGACAACGGATTACGAAAGGAATGAAGTTGCTCGCAAAGAAAAATGGAAGCTACACTTCGACGAGAATAATTGGATTACAAATAAACAACGTTCATGTTGACGAAGCAGAAAATGGCGAGGTTGGAGTGGAACTGGATGATGCTATAAAAAGGGGCTCGAACATTTTCGTGCCGGCCTGAGGCAGCCAGGACTGTGAGTAATCTCACAACGGTAGAGCTGTGACTTTCCGCAAGGCATTAATTCATCCCTGCGTGACCGGCTGCTGTGGGTCCAGGCTGTGTGAAAACGCATGCACCGTTTTGAAGTCTGCGTTGCTACGTAAAATCTGCCAGCGTTTGGTTAGTCAGCAGACCTGCAATTTGCGTAGGAACGCGACTTTCGTTCCGATTCTCACTGTCAAACTTGCTCTAAAACGTTTTCACACAGCCTGGGTCGAATGCGGCCATCCAGCCGCTGAGAATCAAGCTGGGCCCCAGCAACCCGAAAGCCATCCTGATCTTCACCGCCTTTCTCCCGCAGTTCGTGGTGCCCGGCCAGCCCATCACCCCACAGTTCGCCCTGCTCGGCGCACTGTTCCTGGTGCTGGAATGGATCGCCATCAGCCTCTACGCCTATATGGGCCTGCACATGCGCCGCTGGTTCGCCGAGCCACGGGGCAAGCGGTTGTTCAATCGCTGCTGCGCGGGGTTGTTGTCTGCGGCGGCGACGGTGTTGCTGATGGCGCGGCGGGCTTGAATGGCGTTCTCAAGGCGGCGGGATACGCGCGGTGTTGCCTGTCGGCCTCATGGGTTGCTAACACCGCGTTTTCGGGACGAATAAGCAGCAAGCCACGTTCAGGCCCTACTGAGTAGAGGTCTAGCCCCGCGCCTTTGTACCTAAACATCCGTTTACAACAGCAATAGCCAAATGCCACCATTCGCTCATCTACGATTTGCTACAAGGACGTCGCGTGAGCCACAACTTCAAGTTCTTGACCCTGCCCCACCGCTCCGGCGAGGTCGCCAACATCTTTATCCACGGCTACTCAGCCGGCCACGATATAGAAGACCGGTGCGCGCTGAGCAAATGTATCCCGTCATCCCTCCACGAGTGCATCAACATCTTTGCGTTCTGGCCTTCCGGTCATTGGAGCCAGTTCGATAAGTTATCCAGCAGTAGCGTGGCGGCAATGGCTCGGTTGAACATCTTCGCGGGTACCGCGGCAGCAGTGGCCGATCGCGCCGTCCACTTCAACACCAGCCGCAAGCGCGCCACCGCCATGGGCAAGACACTGCTCTCGCAACTTGAGGGCTACCTGCTCAAACATCACCCCTACGTGTCGAAGGTCAATCTGGTCGGGCACTCGCTCGGCGGGCGGGTCGTCGTGAGTGCGCTACTCGATCTGCTCGACAGGCCAACTGATCACGATCTTGAAATTGGCGATGTGTTGTTGATGGCGGCAGCGGCCGAATTGTCGGGAGACGAGGCTCGAGCCATCCGCAAGCGCACAAACTGCAGGCTGTACAATGCTTACTCAAAAGATGACGACGTTCTGCGGTTGAATATGGGCGAAAGCAGCGCGGGTCGCCAGCCAATCGGTAACTGCAAAAACGTTCGGATGGAGTCCTTCGGTCATACAGACTATTGGCCGCGTCTGGAGCAAGTACTCAGGGCATCAGGCTTCCATGGCTACAAAAGTGGCCTGCCGGCGTCGAATCAGCCCCAACTGATCATCAAGAATCCCGATCCGGTCGTGACCGACCATTTCATTTATGACCTGCTCGAACTGACCAGCGATCGAATCCGCAATCAAGTCGCCAAGCACCTGCGTAGCAGCAGTTGGACGACCCTTGAGACCGACCATTCACTGTATCTGCTGACCAAGGAATTCCAACTACTGGGCGGCCACTGCTTGGCCAACCTGGCGCGTAGACGCGGTCTCAAGTATCTACAGATCCTGCTCATGCTGACAGAACACTACGACTTGGTAGACGAGTTGCACGATTGTGCTCGGGTGATTGAGATGGAGGGGTTGCTCATCAGCAAATGCTTCCACTCTTCTTTCGGTGAGGGTCATGTACTCGCGTCAAAACACGACATTGTCCAGCATTTGGAGGTCATGTCCGAGAAAGCTTACTTTGAGCAGGTCGATGCGTTGGCGGCAAGCCTGACCGTTACGTCTTACTTCTCGACCCCTAGCGCACCTGCCCCTGTGTATCGCAAGGCGCACTCAACGCTGACCAGTAAGAACAAGGAGTTAACGCTGGCATCTGCAACGCGACTGCCCTCCCTCACTCATCTGGTTTCGACCGAGCGCATCAAGGCGGCGGTTACGAACCTGAAAAGTGCAGTCAAGCCCGGCTACTCGGCCTTGATTCCCGCGGTTGCGATTCTCTTCTATGCGCGCTTGAAGCTGAATAACGAAGGGCTGCTCTAACCCTAGCGTGCTCAATGGCTGTGCCTCGCCCTCGACACCTCAAACTGTTATTTGAGTACCGCGAAGTGCAGATCATTAATCACTGAGGGGATTGGGAATGACTGGCAGGGATGCCTTAAAACTAAAGAATGATGGGCGACAGCCGACAACCTGAGCGTGCGAAGGGGGATTTTAGAAGCCCAACCAAGTATCAGATAAGCAAAGTACGCAGGATCGCGATGGGATTTCAAACTGGAAGATCAGAAACTCACGCGACGGACATGGATGCTCAATCGACGCTTTCCGGATCATTCCGGGGTACGGCCTTTAGTGCAGACCCGACGAACATATTCTAAAAACCAACACAACCCACATAAGGCCGCACATGATTATTGTCGTAATAGCCGGAATTATTTTAGCCGTCGTTATGTTCAAGCTATTGCTTCCACTTTTAGGGGAAATGGTAGGCGTGATAATCGGCGGGCTGCTGCTACTTGGCGCAATCGCTTTGTGCGTAGCTTTTCCACCGATCATTATTCTTTTTTTGATCATCGGATTCATTGTTGCCGGCAATAAAAAAACGAAGGACAAGCAATGAGCGTAACGACAGAGAAAGAACTAGCCGACGCGGTAAACCGCAATGAAGACACCATCGTGATTGAAGGCGATCTTGCAAAAAAAACCATTCGGATAAAGGCTACCGGCACGGTTGCATGGGCTGTGGCCATTGGTTCTATATGCATAGTCTTTTATGGCGTCATAGCCACCGTCGGTACGGGTGGTGTTGCCACACCGGTTGCTGGCTTCGCAGCGGTTGCCGGGTCAGGCGGAGCCCTCAGCGTTCTAGGGGCTGCAGCAACTTCGGCGGCTATATCCATGGCCGTTTCGGTGAGAAGCCTTAGCGTGTTAAAAAAGTTAAGAGGCAACTATAAGATAGTGAGTAAGTCGGACAACAAAGTCACGCTTAAGCGCAGCTAAAACAGTGCTTCGCAGTTGGCCCCGGCACTTCACCCAAAACGACCACTTCCGAGCCAATAAGTTTATTGCTCGGCGGTCGAATACAATTCATGTTCGGTACTTCGCCAGCTGCTGCGCAACATTCTATTAGCACTCGAATGAGTTTGGATTCGGGTGTTGGTCACTATTTGCTTAATGCAAACAGCATCGCGCGAGTACCCGCAAGGATCAGCTAACGCCAGCACCTACATCCGATGATGTTCCAGCAGGAAGTCCACGAACAACCGCACCCGCGCCGGCATTGCCGAGCCACCCACGAACACCGCATGAATCGGTTCCTCGTCGCCGGGGTTCCAGGTTTCCAGCAGCGGTATCAGATCGCCACGCTGCAGGTCCTCGCTCACGCTGAATTCGCCGATACGCGCAATGCCGGCACCTACTCGCGCGAGTTGGGCCAGCGCTTCGCCACTGCTGCATTCGATGTTGCCGCTGACCTTCAGGGAAAACGCTTTTCCGTCGCGGATGAATGGCCAGTTGGGTTCGGCACGTCGGAAGTTGAAGCGTAGGCAGTTGTGCCGCAGTAGATCCTCCGGTTCCAGGGGGATGCCGTGGCGCTGCAGATACGCGGGCGATGCCACCACTACCTGGCCGGTGGCGCCGATCCTGCGTGCGGTCAGCGGGCTGTCGGGCAGATAACCAAAGCGTACCGCCACGTCGGCCTGGCCGCCGAGAATGTCGACCACTTCGTCGCCGAGGGTGAGGTCGACGACGATGTTCGGGTAGCGCACGCTGAATGCCGCCACCAAGGGCACGATCGCCAGCCGCCCATGACCAAGCGCGGCGCTGACGCGCAATCGCCCCCTTGGGACGCCCTGGTCGGCGATGGCTTCTTCGACCTCGGCCATGTCGGCCAGGATGCGCCGGGCACCGCGCAGGAATGCCTCGCCCTCGGCGGTGAAGGTGAGCGATCGAGTGGTGCGCAACAGCAGCCGAGTGCCAAGACGCTGTTCAGTACGGGCGATGATTCGACTGACCGCCGAGGGTGTCAGCCCCAATGTCCGCGCGGCGGCCGACAGGCTGCCTTCCTGCGCCACGCTGACGAACACGCCCATTTCACCCGATCTGCCGTTGAAGTCCATTTGTGCTCCTTACGCAAAGGTGATTGCCAAAAATGCTATCTACCGCCTGAAAAGGCTGAATCGTAGCATTGGCGGCATAGATAAGGAGCCTTCCATGCGTATCAATCCACCACTTGTCGCACTCGCCATGGGTGCCTTTGGCATCGGCGTTACCGAGTTCGCCCCCATGGGCATGTTGCCGGGCATCGCGGCGGATCTCGGTGTTTCCATTCCCGCCGCAGGTCTGTTGGTCAGTGCTTACGCCCTGGGCGTACTGCTCGGCGCGCCGCTGATGACCCTGACCACCGGCAGGATTCCACGGCGCTATCTGCTGATCGGACTCATGGCGATTTTCACCCTGGGGAATCTGATGTCAGCCCTGGCGACCGATTACTACAGCCTCATGGTCGCCAGGGTGGTGACCTCACTGAACCACGGCGCGTTCTTTGGCGTCGGCGCCATCGTCGCCGCCAGCGTGGTTGCCCCGCAGAAACGTGCCGGAGCGGTTGCGGCCATGTTCATGGGCCTGACCCTGGCGACCATCGGCGGTGTGCCGCTGGCCGCCTGGTTCGGCGAACTGTTCGGCTGGCGCAGCGCATTCTGGGGGATTACCGGCCTCGGTGTGGTGGCCATGGCCGCGTTATGGTTCGCCCTGCCCAACCTGCCGGCGCCGCAAAGCGGCGGTGTACTGGCCGAAATTCGGGTATTGGGCCGTGGCCCGGTGCTGGGGGCGCTGGCCCTCACTGTCGTCGGCTCGGGGGCAATGTTTACCGTCTTCACCTACATCGCGCCGATTCTCAGCAGCGAGACCCACGCGTCCACCGCCTACATCACCGCCATGCTGGTGCTGTTCGGTGTGGGGTTGACGCTGGGCAACATGTGGGGCGGCAAGGCCGCCGACCGCTCGATAGATCGCACCCTGATCGTTTCGCTGAGCGTGCTCATTCTCGTCTTGCTCGCGTTCACCGTACTGATGCGTTGGCCGCTGCCGGCCGCCGTTGCCATCCTGATATGGGGTATCGCCAGCTTCGCCCTGGTGCCGCCGCTGCAGATGCGCGTCATGGAAGCGGCCAAGGACGCGCCCAATCTGGCCTCGGCGGTGAACATCGGCGCCTTCAACTTAGGCAACGCGATTGGTGCGGCACTGGGCGGAGCGGTGATCAATGCCGGGCTGGGTTATCCGGCGATTTCCCTGGCCGGGGCAGCAATGGCGGGGCTGGGGCTGCTGATGGTGTTGGCTTTTGCCTGGCGTTCCAGAACGCTTGCAACTGCGGTGCTGTGACGTGCGCGCTGTCACAGCCCAACGGTTCAGGATGAAGCGCTTTCGGTACCGCGCCCTTGCGTAATCACTGGCCAGATCATCCCCCGGTGCCTTCCGGCAGCTTGGCAATCACCTTGATCTCGAACTGGTAACCATACAGCCACGTGACACCCACGCCGGTCAGCGTCGGGTGTGGCGCCCGGCCCCAGAACTCCGGCACAACCTTCCAGATCGTCTCGAACGTCGACTCGGGATCGACGATGAAGACGGTGACGTCAATCACATCGTCGAAGGTGCAACCGGCAGCGACCAGGATTGCATTCAGGTTGGTGAACGCGCGTCGGACCTGGGCCTCCAGATCGGGTTCGGGCGAGCCGTCTTCGTGGCTGCCGACTTGCCCCGACACAAATAAAAAACCATTGGACTTGATCGCCGGCGAATAGCGATTGCGCTCGTAAAGCGCCTGGCGTCCAGGTGGAAAAACAACATCACGCTGCGTCATAGGTGCCTCCATCAATGGGTCAAAGCCGACCCGGAACTAACGATGCAGAGACTGTATGGACTTGTACCTGGGCGATAAACACGCAACCTTAGCCAGCACTGTTTGTAAAATCCAAACAATCCAATCGAGAGCGGGGGTTAGCAATGGACCGTTTTGATGCGATGCAGGCGTTTGCTCGCGTGGTGGAAGCTGGCAGCTTCACCAAAGCGGCCGAAACACTGCACATGAGCAAGACCACCGTGACACAACTGGTACAGCAGTTGGAGGCACGGTTGCGGGTTAAATTGCTTAACCGCACCACGCGCAAAGTCAACGTCACGGCCGACGGTGCAGTCTATTACGAGCGAGTGTTACGACTGCTGGCCGACATGGACGACGCCGAGACCAGCCTGTCCGGCGCCTCGACACTGCCCAGGGGGCGATTACGAGTGGATGTGCCAAGCCCGCTGGCCAGCATGATTCTAGTCCCCGCATTGCCCGAGTTTTACCTGCGCTACCCGGACATCCAGATCGACATGGGCGTCAGCGACCGGATCGTGGATATGATCGGTGAGAACATCGATTGCGTGGTGCGCGGCGGCGAGATAAAGGATCAGTCGCTGATGGCCCGGAAGGTTGGCGACCTCCAGCTTGGCGTTTTCGCCGCACCGAGCTACCTGGCCCGCGTCGGTATCCCCGCGCATCCGCGGGAGCTGGAAGATTCGCAACACCGTATCGTCGGCTTCTTGTGGGCGCGCACCGGTAAAGCCCTGCCCTACTCCATGCGCAACCACGCTGAGAGCCTCCAGGTCAAAGGCCGCTATGCGCTGGCAGTCGACGATGGCAACGCCTACCTCGCGGCCGGCCTGGCCGGGCTGGGTGTGCTTTGGCTGCCCAAGTACATGTCCACGACCTACGAAGCACGCGGCGAATTGGTGCCCCTGTTCAAGGACTGGCGTTTCGACCCGATGCCGATCTACGTGGCATTTCCGCCGAACCGGCATATCAGCATCAAAGTGCGCGTGTTCATCGATTGGGTCGCGGAGCTAATGGCGCAGCATGCGCCTGTCAGCGAGCAACGAGGTTCGTGACGGTGGCGTTGGGGGCGCGCAGACGTTTTGCTCATCTGCGCGTTCTTCGTCCTTGACGATCGGCTTGAGAGAATCGTGGGTGTTGCTGGCCCCAGCATGCTGATTTTGTATGCGGCCTCTGTCGGCGAGGCCGCGGTACTCGGTTCGCAACACCGCATCCGCCCTTCACCCTGATCTAAACTCCACACACCCATTCACCGTGGAGACCGAACATGAACAACAAAAACACCCTGTGCCTCTGGTACAACGGCACCGCCCTGGACGCTGCGACGTTTTATGCCAAGACCTTCCCGGACAGTGCGGTGAAAGCGTTACACCGCGCGCCGGGGGATTATCCCGCAGGTAAACAAGGCGACATTCTGACCGTCGAGTTCACCGTGCTGGGCATCCCGTGTCTCGGCCTGAATGGCGGTCCGGCATTCCCGCACACCGAGGCGTTTTCCTTTCAGGTGGCTACCGATGACCAGGCCGAGACTGATCGGCTGTGGAACGCCATCATCGACAACGGTGGCCAGGCCAGTGCCTGCGGTTGGTGCAAGGACAAGTGGGGCCTGTCGTGGCAGATCACGCCGCGTGTGTTGTCGGCCGCCGTGACCCATGCCGACCCGGCGACGGCCAAGCGAGCCTTCGAGGCGATGATGACCATGACCAAGATCGACATTGCCGCGATTGAGGCCGCAGTGGCTAATCCCTGACCGACAACGATCGTTTCACCGCCCAGGCACTGTTCAAGTGCCTGGGCCGTGCAACCTGCCGGTAACTACGCAGGGCTTGACACATTTACTCACACCCCCTGAAGATGGAGCCCTCATTCAGGGTGTGTCAGCTCATGCTTGCAACGTCTTTCGTTAACCTTTCCGTCATTGGCTTGATCGCCAAGGCGCAAGGTTGCGTTGCGCGCGCCCTCAAATCGAAGAAACAGTCGCTCATGTGACCGGGGCGCGCTGTCCCGTCAGATGAGCTGACAGGACATTGAGCGCGACGGACACCCTGCCCTTGCACAATTCCTTCTGCCCTTCTGACGGTGACTTAATCGGTCAATCATCAGGAGAGAGTGCATGTCAGCGTTTCAAGGTATCTGGGTTCCCGTGGTCACGCCGTTTCAGGACGGCGCCATCGACTTTATCGGCTTGCGCCGGCTGGTTGAGCATCTGCTGGAAAAGCACGTGGCCGGGATCATGGTCTGCACCACCACGGGCGAAGCCGCGGCGTTGAGCCGCCAGGAACAACTGGCGGTGCTGGATGCGGTGTTGCAGTGGGTGCCGGCGCACCGCGTGGTGATGGGCCTGGCGGGATATAACCAGATTGAGCTGTTGCAGTTCCAGGGCGAAATCCTCAAACGCCCGGTGGCCGGGCTGTTGGTGCCGGCGCCCAGCTATATCCGTCCGTCCCAGAGCGGCCTTGAAGCGTTCTTCCGCACGGTGGCCGATGCCTCCGGTGTGCCGATCATTCTCTATGACATTCCCTATCGCACCGGCGCGACCTTCGAACAGGCCACGCTGCTGAACATCGTCGCCCATCCGCGCATCGTCGCGGTCAAGGACTGTGGCGGCAACCTGGGCAATACCCTGGCGCTACTAGCCAGTGGGGCGGTGGATGTGCTGTGTGGCGAGGACATCCAGATCTTTAACGCGTTGTGCCTTGGCGCCACTGGGGCGATCGCAGCGTCGGCACATGTACACACCGAGCGGTTCGTGGCGCTGTGGCAGCAGGTGCGGGATAACCAGTTGAGCGAGGCGCGGCAGACGTTTTTCCAGTTGCTGCCGTTGATCGATACGTTGTTTATGGAGCCCAACCCGGCACCGGTCAAAGCCGCGCTGGCCTTGCAGGGGCTGATCGGCAGTGAATTACGCGCACCGATGCAGCGGGCCGGCGATGCCACCGTCAGCCGTCTGCAAGCGTTGCTGTGAAGCCGGTTGATTGAGTGTCCCGCGCCACCTGCAACCGGTGTAACGTGATGTTGCGCACCTGCTGCTTGCTCAGTTCGATATGCCGCTTGAGCAGCTGCTGCGCCTCTTCACCGCGCCGTTGCAGGATAGCGTCGAGTATCTGCGCGTGTTCTTCGTAGGTCGCCGCGATCCGCGATGCCTGGGTAAAGTCGAGCCGGCGGATGATGCGGATTTTTTCCGTAATGGCGTAGTGCATGCGCGCCATTTCGCGGTTGCCGGTGGCTTCCACCAGGGCGCAGTGAAAGCGCTCGTCCAGCGCGGACACCTCCTGGGTGTCCTGCTGGCGTTCGCCCTCCTCCACCTGCCAGATCGCCTGTAACCCTTGCAACAGCGCAGGGCGCGGTTCATCCATCAGGCATAAACGGTTGACCGCCGCCAGTTCCAGAATGATCCGCAGGTCATACAGCTCTTCGAAGTAGGTGAAGTCGAACGGTTTCACCTGCCAGCCACTGCGGAAGTACACCTCCAGGTAACCTTCCTTCTCCAGACGATAGAGCGCCTGACGCACCGGGGTGCGACTGACGTTCATGCGCTCGGCCACTTCGCCTTCGCTGAAGCGGTCGCCCGGCAGCAGGCGAAAGTCGAAGATATCCGCCTTGAGCTGCGCGTAGATGCGTTCGGCCAGGCTGTCGGGGCGCGCCTTGGGATTTTTCAGGGTTGAGCCCGGCATGCTTAGCCCCGGCTCGCGATAAAGGCGCGCCAGCCGCCGAATTCGGTGATGTCGAGCGCATCGGCCAGGGCCCAGGGTTCGCAGATAAAGCCTTTGACGCTGCGCCCGTCGGTCAGGCTCAGGTTGCCAATGCCCAGCGGTGCGGGGACTTCGGCGACGAACTCGCCAAAGCGGGCGATGGGCATGTCCCACAGCTCGACGATGATCGAGCGGCCACTGTCCGCCCTGGCCAGCCCAGGCTTGGGCGGCACGGTGCCCGGTAGCGCGTAGAGTCGATAGCTGTCGGCGGTCAGCGTTTGCTCCACCAGCACCGCATTGCGCGTGGTCAGTTGGAAATTCAGCGGCATGCCGCTCAGGTGTGCGCCGACCACCGCCAGGCGCACGCTGCCGGGCGCGGGGGTTGGTGCGGCCGGTGCGGGCAACTCGCGCGCAGTGGCGCCCAGCGGCAGGCCGAGGCCGGCTTGCCAGCGCTTGCCCAAGTGGGCCAGGGCCGTGTCGTGCCAGGCCGGCGCCAACAAGGTGATGCCGCTGGGCAAGCCATCTGCGCGCAAGCCGGCGGGCAGCGCCAGCGCGCACAGGTCCGCCAGGTTGGTGAAGTTGGTGTAATAGCCGAATTGCGAGTTGTAGCGCACCGGCTCCAGCGCCATCTCGGCCTGGGTGCGAATCGTCGGCGAGGTCGGCACCAGCAATGCGTCGAAGCCCGCCAGCGTGTCGTTGATGCGCCGGCTCAGGTCGGCGCGCAGGTATTCGGCTTTGTAGGCGTCGCAGGCGCTGTACTCAAGCCCGTTTTCGACGATGCCGCGCACCACCGGGTTGATCGCGTCCGGCTGCTGTTCAAGCATGCTGTGCAGGGCGACCGTGCGCTCGGCGACCCATGGGCCGAAATACAACTGGTCCGCCAGCGCCTTGAACGGGCTGAAATCCACTGGGGTGATCTGCGCCCCCAACGCCTTGAAGCGCTCGACGGCCTGCTCGAATACGGCCTGGTTCTGGGTATCGCCGAAGAACTCCAGGGTCGCCGGAATGGCGAGTTTGATCGCACGCCCCACCGCCACCGGCGCGGTATGGGGGTTGGCGCGGGAATAGGCGTCGCTCGCGTCGTAGCCTTCGGCCACTTGCGCCACGGATTCGGCGTCTTCCACGGTCAGGGCAAACACCGAGATGCAATCCACCGTGCGGCACGCAGGCACCAGGCCGGTATTGGACAGGCGGCCTTTGCTGGGTTTTAACCCGACGATGTTGTTGAACCCCGCCGGCACCCGACCGGAGCCGGCGGTGTCGGTGCCCAGGGAGAACGCCACCAAACCCCGGGCGACCACCGAGGCGGAACCGGAGCTGGAACCGCCGCTGACATACGCCGGATTGAAGCTGTTGACCACCGCGCCATACGGCGAGCGGGTGCCCACCAGGCCGGTGGCGAACTGATCGAGGTTGGTCTTGCCCATCAGGATCGCACCGGCCGCACGCAGCTTGGCGACGACGCTCGCATCCGACGCCGGGGCGTAGGCAAATTCCGGACACGCCGCCGTGGTCTCCCAACCGGCCGCGTCGATGTTGTCCTTGATCGCAAACGGCACGCCATACAACGGCAACTGGGTCATATCGCCACCGACCGCCGCCAGCCGCTCGCTCAATTGCGCCAACTGCGCCGTCAGTTGTTCAGGCCGCGCGCGGGCGATCCAGGCGTTGTCGGCGGCGGCGTATTGCGCGGCCAGGGTCAGCACGATGTCCGGGGTGATCGTCCCGTTGCGATAGGCCTCACGCCATTCGCCGAGGGTCCAGCCGATAACACTCTGCATAAGGGTCTCCATCTTGTATCCAAGTTTGGATTTGTTTCTAGCAAACCCCAGGCCAGCTGCGCACACCCAACGATTGCGCGGGTTCGCGCCCAGGCGGCGCGGCAAGACTGCCCACCGATGGCGCACCGAGCCTTCGCTCATGCGCCAAAAAAAGACAGCCGGCCGACCGCGCAGTTGCGACCCGTGCAATAGCGGCCTATGTTCCAAGCCACGCTTTGCCGTTTGCTGTCCCCCCACCCTACACCCAGGTGACGACATGCCCACGCTTGCCCGCCCCGCCGTGCTTGAACTGATCGGCAACACTCCGCTGGTGCGGATCAGCCGCTTCGACACCGGCCCCTGCACGCTGTTTCTCAAACTCGAATCGCAAAACCCCGGCGGCTCGATCAAGGATCGCATCGGCCTGGCGATGATCGACGCCGCCGAGCGCGACGGCCGCCTGCGCGTCGGCGGCACGATTGTCGAAGCCACCGCCGGCAACACCGGGCTGGGCCTGGCGCTGGTGGGCCGGGCGAAAGGCTACCGGGTGGTGCTGGTGGTGCCCGACAAGATGTCCACCGAAAAGGTGCTGCACCTCAAGGCCATGGGCGCCGAAGTGCATATCACCCGCTCCGATGTCGGCAAGGGCCACCCCGAGTACTATCAGGACGTGGCCGCGCGCCTGGCCAAGGACATCCCGGGCTCGTTCTTCGCCGACCAGTTCAATAACCCGGCCAACCCGCTCGCCCACGAAACCAGCACCGCGCCGGAGCTCTGGGCGCAGACCGAGCATGACCTCGACGCGATTGTGGTCGGCGTCGGTTCGGCCGGCACGCTCACCGGGCTGACGCGCTTCTTCAAGCGGGTGCAGCCGGCGCTGGAGATGGTGCTGGCCGACCCCGTCGGTTCGGTGATGGCCGAGTACAGCCGCAGTGGCACCCTGGTCACCCCGGGTTCCTGGGCGGTGGAAGGCATCGGCGAAGACTTCGTCCCCTCGATTGCCGACCTGTCTAGCGTGCGCCACGCCTACTCCATCAGCGATGAAGAGAGCTTCGACCACGCCCGCCAGTTGCTCAAGGCCGAAGGCATTCTCGGCGGCTCGTCCACCGGCACCCTGCTCGCCGCAGCCTTGCGCTATTGCCGCGCACAGACCGCGCCCAAGCGCGTGGTCAGCTTCGTCTGCGACACCGGCACGCGCTACCTGTCGAAGGTCTACAACGACCAATGGATGAGCGACGCGGGCTTGCTGCACTACAAGCACTACGGCGACCTGCGCGACCTGATCGCCCGGCGCTTCGAAGACGGCCGCGTGATCAGCGTCAGCCCCGACGACACCCTGCTCACCGCCTTCCAGCGCATGCGCCTGGCCGATGTCTCGCAATTGCCGGTGCTGGTGAACGGCCAGGCACTGGTGGGTGTGATCGACGAATCCGACATCCTGCTGGGCCTGCACCACGACGCCGCGGACTTTTCCATGATCGTCGCCAGCGCCATGACCGAAACCTTGCACACCCTCGACCCCAGCGCCAGCCTCGCCGAGTTGCAGGCGGAGCTGGATCGCGGCCTGGTCGCCATCATCGCCGACGCGTCGGGCTTCCATGGCCTGATCACCCGTGTCGACCTGCTCAATCACCTGCGGAGATCCCTTGCATGAGTCAGCCCGATAAAAGCGCGTTTGCCACCCGTGTGATCCACGCCGGGCAATCGCCCGACCCGACCACCGGCGCGCTGATGCCGCCGATCTACGCCAATTCCACCTACCGGCAAGACAGCCCCGGCGTACACAAGGGCTTCGACTATGGCCGCTCCCACAACCCCACGCGGTTCGCCCTGGAGCGCTGCGTGGCCGACCTGGAGGGCGGCCGCCAGGCGTTTGCCTTTGCCTCGGGGCTGGCGGCGATTTCCACCGTGCTGGAGTTGCTGGATGCCGGCAGCCATGTCGTCTCCGGCAACGACCTGTATGGCGGCACCTTCCGCCTGTTCGACAAGGTGCGCCAACGCAGCGCCGGGCATCGTTTCAGTTATGTCGACTTGAGCGATGTGCAAGCGTTTGAAGCAGCGTTGCAGGACGACACGCGCATGGTCTGGGTCGAGACGCCCAGCAACCCGCTGCTGAGCCTGACCGACCTCAGCGCCATCGCGCGCATCTGCCGCGCCCGCGGCATCCTCTGCGTGGCCGACAACACCTTCGCCAGCCCGTGGATCCAGCGCCCGCTGGAGCTGGGTTGCGACATCGTGGTGCATTCCACCACCAAATACCTCAATGGCCACTCCGACGTGATCGGCGGCATCGCAATTGTCGGTGACAACCCCGAACTGGCCGAGCGCCTGGGCTTCCTGCAGAACTCGGTCGGCGCCATCGCCGGGCCGTTCGACGCCTTCCTGACCCTGCGCGGCGTGAAAACCCTGGCCCTGCGCATGGAGCGCCATTGCAGCAATGCACTGGACCTGGCGAGCTGGCTCGAACACCAACCGCAGGTGGCGCGGGTTCACTACCCGGGCCTGGTCTCGCACCCCCAGCACGCCCTGGCACGTCGGCAGATGCGCGGGTTTGGCGGGATGATTTCGGTGGTATTGAACAGCGACCTGGCCGGCGCCAGGCGTTTCCTGGAACACGTCAAACTCTTCGCCCTGGCCGAAAGCCTCGGCGGCGTGGAAAGCCTGATCGAACACCCGGCGATCATGACCCATGCCAGCATCCCGGCAGCGACGCGGGCGCAATTGGGCATTGGCGATGGGTTGGTGCGGTTGTCGGTGGGGGTTGAAGATGTGGAGGACTTGCGCGCAGACCTCGCGCAAGCCTTGGCCTATATCTAATGTGGGAGGGGGCTTGCCCCCTCCCACACTGGGTACCGCGTCAGGCCAGGGTGACGTTGGCCCGCGCGCTGTGCAGTTTTTTATAGCTCTCGATCAAGCGCAGATGCCGGTCCAGCCCTTCCAGCTTCATGCTGGTCGGCGTCAATCCATAAAAGCGCACACTGCCGTTGACCGAGCCGATCACCGCATCCATCCGCTCGTTACCAAACATCCGCCGGAAGTTGGCCTCGTAGTCCGCCAATTCCAGGTCTTCATCCAGTTCCATCTCCAGCACCGCGTTCACCGCCTGGTAGAACAGGCCGCGCTCGACGGTGTTGTCGTTGTACTGCAGGAACATTTCCACCGCTTCCTTCGCTTCCTCGTACTGTTGCAGGGCGAGGTAGATCAGCAGCTTCAATTCGAGGATGGTCAGTTGGCCCCAGGCGGTGTTGTCGTCGAACTCGATGCCGATCAAGGTGGTGATATCGGTGTAGTCGTCCAGTTCGCTTTCCACCAGGCGTTCGGCCAGGGCCTTGAGTTGCGCGTCATCCAGGCGATGCAGGTTGAGGATGTCGGCACGGAAAAACAGCGCTTTGTTGGTGTTGTCCCAGATCAGGTCGTCCACCGGATAGATTTCCGAGTAGTCCGGCACCAGGATGCGGCAGGCGGTGGCACCGAGGTGCTCATACACCGCCATGTACGATTCCTTGCCCATGTTCTCGAGAATGCCGAACAGCGTCGCGGCTTCTTCGGCGTTGGAATTTTCGCCCTGCCCGGAGAAGTCCCACTCGACGAATTCGTAATCCGAGCGGGCACTGAAGAAGCGCCACGAGACCACGCCGCTGGAGTCGATAAAGTGCTCGACGAAGTTGTTCGGCTCGGTCACCGCGTGACCTTCGAACGTCGGCTGCGGCAGATCGTTCAGGCCTTCGAAACTGCGGCCTTGGAGCAATTCAGTCAGGCTGCGTTCCAGTGCCACTTCCAGGCTCGGGTGCGCGCCGAACGAGGCAAACACACCGCCGGTACGCGGGTTCATCAAGGTCACGCACATCACCGGGAACTCGCCGCCCAGCGAGGCATCCTTGACCAGCACCGGGAAGCCCTGGGCTTCCAGCCCCTGGATCCCGGCCAGAATACTCGGGTACTTGGCCAGCACGTCAGCCGGCACATCCGGCAGGGCGAATTCACCTTCGATGATTTCACGCTTGACCGCCCGCTCGAAGATCTCCGACAGGCACTGCACCTGGGCTTCGGCCAGGGTGTTGCCGGCGCTCATGCCGTTGCTCAGGTACAGGTTTTCGATCAGGTTGGACGGAAAATACACCACCTCGCCGTCCGACTGGCGCACAAACGGCAGTGCCACAATCCCGCGGTCTTCATTGCCCGAGTTGGTGTCGAACAGGTGCGAGCCACGCAACTCGCCGTCGCGGTTGTAGATGTTCAGGCAGTAGGCGTCGAGGATTTCCGCTGGCAGTTCATCCTTGCGCCCAGGCTGGAACCAGCGCTCGTCCGGGTAATGCACGAACGGCGCATTGGCCAGTTCTTCGCCCCAGAACTGATCGTTATAGAAGAAGTTGCAGTTGAGGCGCTCGATGAACTCGCCCAACGCCGAGGCCAACGCGCTTTCCTTGGTCGCGCCCTTGCCGTTGGTGAAGCACATCGGCGAATGGGCATCGCGGATATGCAGCGACCACACGTTCGGCACGATATTGCGCCACGAGGCGATCTCGATCTTCATGCCCAGGCCGGCCAGGATGCCCGACATGTTGGCGATGGTCTGCTCCAGCGGCAGGTCCTTGCCCACGATGTAGGTGCCCGCCTCGGAAGTGGAATTGGGCATCAACAGGGCCTGGGCGTCGGCGTCGAGGTTTTCCACCTCTTCGATCACGAACTCAGGGCCGGCCTGTACCACTTTCTTCACCGTGCAACGGTCAATGGAGCGCAGGATGCCTTGGCGATCCTTGTCGGAGATATCTGCCGGCAACTCCACCTGGATCTTGAAAATCTGGTTGTAGCGGTTTTCCGGGTCGACAATGTTGTTCTGCGACAACCGGATATTGTCCGTGGGGATATTGCGTGTCTCGCAGTACAACTTCACGAAGTACGCCGCACACAATGCCGACGAAGCCAGGAAGTAATCGAATGGCCCCGGCGCCGACCCGTCGCCTTTATAGCGAATCGGTTGATCGGCGATCACCGTGAAGTCATCGAACTTGGCTTCAAGTCGAAGGTTGTCGAGAAAGTTAACCTTAATTTCCATGCGGGATTACCAAAATAGCGAACTTCAAATTGGCCGCTATTAT
The DNA here is from genome assembly GCF_023651955.1 of Pseudomonas sp. Y39-6. Taxonomy (NCBI): domain Bacteria; kingdom Pseudomonadati; phylum Pseudomonadota; class Gammaproteobacteria; order Pseudomonadales; family Pseudomonadaceae; genus Pseudomonas; species Pseudomonas sp. Y39-6. Next base: position 3,737,942 of record NZ_CP069594.1, read on the forward strand.
CCGGCATTTGCGTTTGAAGTCTTGTGCTTTCGCGTTTCGGCCGCCGACTGACAGGGCTGAATACCTGATTTCGACCGCTGCAATGTTGCTGTTTGAGATTGTCAGACAAACAGTCTTCAACTTATCTGAACGGGTGCCGATGTCCTACAGGCAATTCTGGGAGTAGTCGAATGCGCAATAACCAACCCGTGACACAGCGCGAGATTTCGCTCGCGCCTTCGCAGAAGCTCATCTCCGCAACCGATGTTAAAGGGATGATCACTTACTGCAACGATGCTTTTGTCGATATCAGCGGTTTTGAACGCGCCGAGTTGATCGGCGCCCCGCAGAATATCGTGCGCCATCCCGACGTCCCGTCAGCCGTTTTTTCCCATATGTGGTGCGCGCTCAAGCAAGGCCTGCCGTGGATGGGTATCGTCAAGAATCGCTCGAAAAACGGCGACCATTATTGGGTCAATGCTTACGTCACACCGATCTTCGAAGGCAGCCGCGTGGTGGGCTTCGAGTCGGTACGGGTCAAGCCGAGCGCCGATGAGATCCGACGTGCCCAGGCGCTTTACCGGCGTTTGAGCCAGGACAAATCGGCGGTTTCGCGCCGGGACAGTTGGCTGTCGACGTTATTCGACAGCGTGCCCTACGTCGCCACCGGGCTTGCCGGCGCCGTGGGCGGGCTGTTCCTCAGTGCGCCGCTGGCCATGGCCGTGGCGGTAGCCGTTGCGGTACCCGTGAGCATGATCGGCGCGCAGGTGCGTCGGCGTGCAACGTTACGCTTGCTTTCGGGCGTCGAACCGTCGACCTCGGATGCGCTGATTGCGCAGATGTACAGCGATGAACACGGCCCCCAGGGTCGCCTGGAAACCGCGTTCCTCAGCCAGAACGCCCGGCTGAAGACCTGCCTCACCCGCCTGCAGGACAGTGCCGAGCAGCTCAACGCGCTGGCCGGGCAATCCAACCGACTGGCCACGGCCAGCTCGACCGGCCTTGACCGTCAACGCGTCGAAACCGAGCAGGTCTCGGCCGCCGTCAACCAGATGGCCGCAACCACCCAGGAAGTCGCCAGCCATGTGCAGCGCACCGCGGATGCCACCCAGCAAGCCAACGTGCTGACCGGGCGTGGCCGCGAGGTGGCCCGCGATACCCGCGAAGCCATCGAGCGCCTCTCCGCCGTGGTCGGCGAAACCGGTGTCACCGTGGCGCAGTTGGCCCGCGACAGCGACGAAATCGGCACTGTCGTCGACGTGATCAAAGGCATCGCCGACCAGACCAACCTGCTGGCCCTCAACGCCGCGATCGAGGCGGCGCGTGCCGGGGATATGGGCCGCGGCTTTGCCGTAGTCGCCGACGAAGTCCGCCAATTGGCGCAACGCACGTCGCACTCCACCACCCAGATCCATGACTTGATCACCAAGCTCCAGGCGTCGTCCAGCAACGCTGTACAAAGCATGGAACACGGCCAGCGCCAGGCGCAGGAAGGAGTGGCCCGGGTACTTGAGGCCGACCAGGCGCTGGTCGGCATCAGCGAAGCGGTGTCCCACATCACCGAGATGACCACCCAGATCGCCGCCGCCACCGAAGAACAAAGCGCGGTGGCCGAAGAGATCAGCCGCAACATCACCACCATCGCCGAACTGGCCGACCAGACGTCGGTCCAGGCCCATCAATCCGCGGACCTGAGTAAGGAACTGACCCACACCGCGTCCACCCAATACGCACTGGTTGAACGTTTCAACCGCTGACGGCGGATAGGCACGCGCCCATTCTCCACATGCCGCAGGCAACTGGAGGATGGGCGCCTTCGGCCGACCTCGCCTCAACTCACCCCCAACTCCACCACCCCCGCATTCAACCGCACCGGCCATACCCGCAAGCGCTGCTGCGGTGCCTCCAGGCATTGGCCGTCCGCCAGACGGTAATGCTGTTTGTAGATCGGCGCAGCCACCACCAGATCGCCCTTGATACTGCCGACCAGCCCGCGGCCGATCACGTTCGCGCCGGATTCCGGGTCATGGTTGTCGATGGCGTAGAGGGTCTGGTCCGGCGCGTCCGGCAGGTAGAACAGCGCGACTTGTGCGCCGTCGTACCACACCACCACGCCGGAATTGTTCACCAGGTCGCTTTCGCTGCACACGCTTTTCCAGGTGGCAAGGTTACGCAAAGTGTTGGACTGGCTCATCAGGCAAGCTCCTCGATGACGGGAATCAGGTTGAGTTCGGCGGCCATGATCGGCCGGCGCTGGCCGCGTTCGTGGACAAAATGGATGTCCGGATCCGGGCGTTTGTCGTTGACGAAGGTGCGGAAGCGTTTGAGTTTTTCCGGGTCTTTGAGGGCATTGGCCCATTCGCATTCGTACCGGTCGACCACCAGTTGCATTTGCGCTTCGAGTTCGGCGCCCAGGCCCAGGCTGTCGTCGAGGATCACGTCCTTGAGGAAATCCAGGCCGCCTTCCAGGCTTTCACGCCACACCGAGGTGCGTTGCAATTTGTCGGCCGTGCGGATGTAGAACATCAGGAAGCGGTCGATGTAGCGGATCAGCGTGGCGTCATCCAGGTCGGTCGCGAACAGCTCGGCGTGGCGTGGGCGCATGCCGCCGTTACCGGCGATGTAGAGGTTCCAGCCCTTCTCGGTGGCGATCACACCGACGTCTTTGCTTTGCGCTTCGGCGCATTCGCGGGTGCAGCCGGACACCGCGAACTTGAGCTTGTGCGGCGAACGCAGGCCCTTGTAGCGGTCCTCGATCAGCAGCGCCATTTTCACGCTGTCCTGCACGCCGTAGCGGCACCAGGTGCTGCCGACGCACGACTTCACCGTGCGCGTGGATTTGCCGTAGGCGTGCCCGGTTTCAAACCCGGCGTCGATCAGCTCGGCCCAGATGTCCGGCAACTCATGCAGTTGCGCGCCAAACAGGTCGATACGCTGGCCGCCGGTGATCTTGGTGTAGAGCTGGTATTTCTGCGCGACCACACCGATGGCGATGAGTTTTTCTGCGGTGATTTCGCCGCCCGGAATACGCGGCACCACCGAATAGGTGCCGTTCTTCTGCATATTGGCCATGAACGTGTCGTTGGTGTCCTGCAACGGCACCAGCGAGGCGTCCATGATCGGTTGGTTCCAGCACGACGCCAGAATCGAGCCCACCGCCGGTTTGCATACATCGCAACCAGTGTGGCCACGGCCGTGCTTGGCCAGCAACTCTTCGAAGGTGATCACCCCTTCCACGCGTACCAGCGCATACAACTCCTGACGGGTGTAGGCGAAGTGTTCGCACAGGCTCTTGTCGACGCTGACGCCACGGGCGACCAGTTCATGCTCGAACACCTGCTTGAGCAAACCGGCGCAGCCGCCGCAACCGGTGCAGGCCTTGGTCTGCGCCTTGAGCAGGCCAAGGTCGGCGCAACCGCTGTCGATGGCCGCGCAAATCGAACCTTTGGTGACGTTATGGCAGGAGCAGACGGTGGCCGACTCCGGCAACGCGCCAGGGCCGAGGCTCGGTGCGCCGGCGGACGACGGCAAGATCAGGCCGGCCGGTTCGGATGGCAACGCAATGCCGTTCTGCATGTACTGCAGCAAGGTGTCGTAGTAGCTGTTGTCGCCGACCAGCACCGCGCCGATCACCTGCTTGCCGCTGGCGTCCACCACCAGGCGCCGGTAGCTGGCGCTGGCCTCGTCGATGAACTGGTAGCTGCGCGCACCGGGGGTGTGTGCATGGGCGTCGCCGATGGAACCCACGTCCACCCCCAGCAGTTTGAGTTTGGTCGACATGTCCGCGCCGACAAAGGGCTCGGCGGTCTGCCCGCACAACAGGGCGGCCACCCCTCGGGCCATCTGGTAACCCGGCGCGACCAGGCCGAACAGGCTGCCGTTCCACGACGCACACTCGCCGATCGCGTAGATGTCCGGGTCGCTGCTCAGGCATTCATCATTGATCACCACCCCGCCGCGCGGGCCGATCTCCAGGCCGGCCTGGCGGGCCAGTGCGTCCTGGGCGCGGATGCCAGCGGAGAACACGATAAGATCAGTTTCCAGAAATTCGTCATTGGCAAAGTTCATGCGATAGCGGTACTGCTCGCCCGCGCTGATCGATTGAGTGGCGCGGGACAAATGCACGCCCACGCCCAGGCGCTCGATCTGCGCCTTGAGCGCCAGCCCGCCGAAGTCATCCAGTTGCACCGGCATCAAGCGCGGCGCGAACTCCACCACATGGGCTTCAAGGCCCAGGCTTTTCAGGGCGTTGGCGGCTTCCAGGCCGAGCAGACCACCGCCGACCACCACGCCACGCCGCGCATTCGCGGCGGCGCCACGGATGGCATCGAGGTCTTCAAGGGTACGGTAGACCAGCCGCGAATCGCCTTGCGCGCCGTCGATCGGCGGCACAAACGGGTAAGAGCCGGTTGCCAGGACCAATTTGTCATACGCCACGCTGCCTGTGGCGGTGATCACCTCACGGCGGGCGCGGTCGATTTCCAGTACCGGCGCCCCCAGGTGCAGGGTCACGCCCGGCGTCTGGTACAGCGAAGCGTGCGACAACGCCAGCGACTCGGCATCACGGCCAGTGAAGTATTCGGACAAATGCACGCGGTCATAGGCACGCATCGGCTCTTCGCTGAACACATGCAGGCGATAGTGCTCCAGGGCGCCGCGCTCGATCAGTTGCGCCACACAATGATGGCCGACCATGCCATTGCCGACGACGATCAGGGTTTTCAGCTGTTTCAGACTGGCGAGAGTGGAATTCATATCAAGCACCCGACAAAGCTCATCACGGTTTAAAAAGCAAAAAAAAACGCCTGAAACCTTGCGGTTCCAGGCGCCTTTGCCTGTTCTGATGCGGGGTCGATCCGGACGTCTTCGCCGGTTCTACCGCTGGTGCCCATGACCTGTATGGCCTGTCGATCGTCGTTGACCGAGGTGGGTTGTACAGTGTGCTTGCAGGCTCTGTGCCAACCAGCCGCCATGCCCGTCGCAAAGGCTGCAAACGGTGCTCAACCCTGCCAGACACCGCTGGTTGTGCCTCCAACTGGTGCGCTCCGGCGTCATAAAAGTGCATTTCTGCGCGTGACGGGCCCGCGCTGGGGGCAACCAGGCCCGTCACAGCGGCGTGTGAAAAACCTGGCGCGTGACTTGCTAGGAATACGCATACCAAGCAGTCAACGCAGACTGCCACTCACGACAAAGGCGCCGTGTAATCCCCGTTTCCAACGGAGGGTTGCAGGGCGTTTTTTTATGGGCGGCAGAAATGATCCGAGGGTTACCGATGGCAAACCAAAGTGTACGCAGCGTGTGTCCTTATTGTGGCGTGGGCTGCGGCATCGTCATGCAGGTCGAGCACAACCGCGTGGTCAAGGTGATCGGCGACAAGGCCCACCCCACCAACGCCGGCCGGCTCTGCACCAAAGGCACCACCTGCGGGCAAGCCATCGCCGAGTCCGGCCGCATGGAAAACGCCTACCTGCGCCAGGCGCGGGAGCATGACCCGGTGCGGATCGGCATGGACAAGGCCATCAGCGAGACCGCCGGCCGCTTGCGCGCCGTCCTCGACCGCGATGGCCCGGACGCCCTGGCGTTCTACGTGTCCGGGCAGATGTCGCTGGAAGCCCAGTACCTGATCAACAAATTGGCCAAGGGCTTTGTGCGGACCGCGCATATCGAATCCAACTCACGCCTGTGCATGGCCAGCGCCGGCAGCGGCTACAAACTCTCCCTCGGTGCCGACGGGCCGCCCGGCTCGTATGAAGACTTCGACCGCGCCGACCTGTTCTTCGTGATCGGCGCCAACATGGCCGACTGTCACCCGATCCTGTTCCTGCGCATGATGGACCGGGTCAAGGCCGGCGCCAGACTGATCGTGGTCGACCCGCGGCGCAGCGCCACGGCCGACAAGGCCAACCTGTTCCTGCCGATCAAGCCGGGCACCGACCTCGCGCTGCTCAACGGTTTGCTGCACCTGCTGGTGAAAAACGGGCACACCGACCCGGCCTTTATCGCCGCGTTCACCGAAGGCTGGGAGGCCATGCCCGGCTTTCTGGAAGACTACCCGCCGCAGCGGGTCGCCGAACTGACCGGCCTGGCCGAAGCCGACATCCGCCAAGCCGCCGACTGGATCGGCCAGGCCGCCGAGTGGATGAGCTGCTGGACCATGGGCCTCAACCAAAGCACCCACGGCACCTGGAACACCAACGCGCTGTGCAACCTGCACCTGGCCACCGGCGCGATCTGCCGCCCCGGCAGCGGGCCGTTCTCCCTGACCGGGCAACCCAACGCCATGGGCGGTCGTGAAATGGGCTACATGGGCCCCGGCCTGCCTGGGCAGCGCTCGGTGCTGGTCGACGCCGACCGCGCATTTATCGAAGCACTGTGGAACCTGCCCGCCGACAGCCTGCCGCGCCAGGCCGGCAGTGGCACCGTGGGCATGTTCGAACAAATGGCGGCCGGGCAGATCAAAGCCTGCTGGATCATCTGCACCAATCCGGTGGCCAGCGCACCCAATCGCCAGACCGTGATCGAAGCGCTGCAAAGCGCCGAACTGGTGATCACCCAGGATGCGTTCCTCGATACCGAGACCAATCGCTACGCCGACATCCTCTTGCCCGGCGCGCTGTGGGCCGAAGCCGAAGGGGTGATGATCAACTCCGAGCGCAACCTGACCCTGATGCAAAAAGCCGTGGAGCCACCCGGCGAGTCGCTGGCCGACTGGCAGATCATCGCCAGGGTCGCGTGCGAAATGGGCTTCGCCGACGCCTTCACGTATGCGTCCGCCGCCGAGGTGTTCGACGAGATCAAGCGCGCCTGGAACCCCGCCACCGGCTACGACATTCGCGGCGCCAGCCATGCGCGCCTGCGCGAACGACCGCTGCAATGGCCGTGCGCGTCGATTGAGGCCGCAGAGCGCAACCCGATCCGCTACTTGAACAACGGCATCAACCAGCCCCTCAAGACCGACGCCGACGGCCGCCAGCCGACGATCGTTTTCGCCACCGAACACGGCAAAGCCCGGTTTTTCCCACGCCCGCACCTGTCCCCGGCGGAAATGCCCGATGAAGCGTTCCCGTTCGTGCTCAACACCGGCCGCCTGCAACACCAGTGGCACACCCTGACCAAGACCGGCAAGGTCGCCACGCTGAACAAACTCAACCCCGGCCCTTTCGTGGAAATCCACCCCGACGACGCCGCCAGCCTGGGCATCAAGCACAAAGACCCGGTCGAGGTGCGCTCACGACGCGGCCGCGCCGTGCTGCCCGCAGTGATCAGCGACCGTGTGCGGGCGGGCAACTGTTTTGCGCCGTTTCACTGGAACGATGTGTTCGGCGACAACCTGGCGATCAACGCCGTGACCCATGACGCGGTCGACCCGATTTCGCTGCAGCCCGAGTTCAAGTTCTGTGCGGTCGCCCTGCAACGGGTCGAGCTGATCGAGCACCAGTTCCTCGATGTATCGGCACCGGCCGCCCACCCCGTTTCCCCCTTAACAGAGGAACTCGCCATGTCGCGCCTCGACGCCTTCGCCGACCTGGTCGGCATCCGCAACCTGCCGTCGCCGTCATTGAGCGACAATGAGCGTACCTACCTCGCCGGTTTTCTCAGTGGCCTGCAATCCAGTGCTGCGCGCCAGGCCAGCGGTGTTCCGACACTGCCGGCGAATGCGCCCGTGGCCAGGGACGCGCGGCTGTGGCTGGACGGCCTGTTGGGCGGCTTGTTCAGCCGCACCGAGGCCAGCGCCGTGGCACCGGCGCCCGCTGCCGACACCCCGGCCGTCACCTTGCTGTGGGCCTCGCAAACCGGCAACGCCGAAGCCTTGGCCGAGCGCTTTGCCCAACGCCTGCGCGCCGGCGGCATCGCGGTGGAGCTGAGCGCGATGGCGGACTTCCCCGCGAGCAAACTGGCGCACACGCAGAACCTCGCGCTGATCAGCAGCACCTTCGGCGACGGCGACCCGCCGGACAATGGCGAAGGTTTCTGGCACAGCCTGACCCTCGCCGAAACCCGCCTGGAGTCGCTGCGCTTCGCGGTACTGGCGTTGGGTGATCCCAACTACGACCAGTTCTGCCAGCACGGCAAACAACTCGACCGGCGCCTGCTCGAATTGGGCGCCACGCGCTTGCTGGAGCGCGTCGACTGCGATACCGAATTCGAAGAGCGCGCCGATGCCTGGTTCACACAGTTCCTACACACCCTCAGCCCGGCAACGCCCGTCGCGCTCGCCACGCCGAGCGGCAAACCCAAGCCTCATGCGTCACGGTTGCTGCTCAACCTGCACCTGAACCAGCAAAGTCCGCACAAGGAAACCCGCCAGTTCTCCCTGGACCTGGCGGACTCCGCGCTGACCTACGAAGCCGGCGACGCCCTGGGAGTGATGCCACGCAACTGCCCGGAACTGGTCAGCGAGTTGCTCGAGCTGACGCGCCTGGGTTCCAGCACCTGCGTAAACATCGACAGACTCGGCGACGTGCCGCTGCACCAGGCCCTGACCGAGCACTTTGAAATTGCCCGGCCCAACAGCGAGACCCTGGCCTTCATTGCCGCACGCAGCGCCAACCCAGGCCTTAAACACCTGCTCGAACCTGAGCGCAAAGCCGAACTGAAAGATTGGCTGTGGGGCCGGCAACTGGCGGACGTGCTGCACGAATACCCCGTCGACTGCTCGGCGGACGAACTGCTCGGCACGCTCAAGCGCCTGCAACCGCGCTTGTATTCGATCGCGTCCAGCGCCAAGGCGTACCCGCGTGAAGTCCACCTCACCGTGGCGGCCGTGCGCTACGGCAAGCGCAAGGGGGTGTCGTCCACCTTCCTCGCCGACCGTGCCGGCAACGGCGAAGTGCCGGTGTTCGTGCAGCCCTCCAAGCACTTCCGGCTTCCCGCCGACGGCGATGTGCCGATCATCATGATCGGCCCCGGCACCGGCGTGGCGCCCTTCCGCGCGTTTTTGCAGGAACGTCGGGCCCTGGGGCATCAGGGCCGCAACTGGCTGTTTTTCGGTGAGCAACATGCGGCGAGCGATTTTTACTACCAGGATGAACTGCAGGGCATGCAGCGCGACGGTTTGCTCAGCCACCTGAGTCTGGCGTTTTCCCGCGACCAGGCGCAGAAGATCTACGTGCAGGATCGCATCCGCGAACACGGCGCCGAGCTGTGGCGCTGGCTGCAGGAAGGCGCGCAGTTGTATATCTGCGGGGATGCCAGCCACATGGCCAAGGATGTCGACCAGGCGCTGCGCCAGGTTGCCCATCGCCACGGCGGGCTGGGCGTCGAGAGCGCCGTCGATTACTGGCGGCGGATGAGTGAGCAGAAGCGTTACTTGCGCGATGTCTACTGAGCCGTGACAGAACGGTCACGCCGCGTCAGTGTCGGCGTGACCGATGACATCAGCGCTGAAATCCCGCTGGCCATTCCATGCTCATGGGCGATGGACCTCAATGACCAAGCCCTCGTCCTCACTCGGCACACAGAAGTGGCGGGTGATCAGTTCGAACTCGGCATCGGTCGCGGCAAAGTCATGCTCACCCTGGGCATTGCGAGCATGCAGGCGACTGCGGCAGGTGTCGTCATCCAGCTCCAGATAGTGCAGGCGATGTTCCACCTGTGCGGCCTGGGCCAGGCCACGCAACCACTCGCGACTGGCCAGGGTGTTCGCCGGGAAGTCCAGCACCACGTTGACGCCCGACTGCAGCAGATCGATCACCAGCGGCCCCAGGACCCCGCGAATGCGTTGGGCGCAGCGCACGTAATCGGCCACCGCGAGTATTTCACCGGGATAGAGTTGTGCCAGCCACAGGTCTTCGCTGAGCAAGATGGCGGCGTGTTCACTGACGAGCGCCTTGGCAAGCGTCGACTTGCCCGAGGCGATCTTGCCGCACAGCAGGTGCAGGGTGGGCATAAGGAAAGGCTCCGTTTTCGCTGTCGAAGGATGTTTGAAATACGCGTAGAACGCTTACATTGCCACATGGTTGGCGCAAGCGATTTCGCTCCCGTCAGCCCTCATTCTGCAACTGCGCCTCAAGCCAGGCCAACAGCGCCATCACCTCGGGGCGGTTGCCGCCGCCCCGCTGTCGGTAGACCGAGAGCGCCTGCGGTAAATGCACGCTCTCGACACACGGCCTTACCAGCGCCCCGCTTTCAATCAGCCGGCTCGCGGTGCGCCGCCAGCCCATGGCGATCCCATGCCCTTCGACAGCGGCCTGGAGCATTAGCGGGTAGCTGTCGAACGTGGCGCTGCGCGCGTCGCTGGCCAACGTCTGACCGAACACCTGCAACCAGCTGTTCCACTCCATCAAATGGGGCGGCTCGGAGCTGTGGTGCAAAAACGTACAGGGCTGCAGCTCGCTGAGGTGCAGCGGTCGTTCCGCACTCAGGTAGGCCGGGCTGCACACCGGGAACACCTCGTCGGCGGCAGAGAACATCAACGCATGCGGCCCGCTGGCGCGCCGCGTGCTTTGCAGGGCCACATCGAAGTGGTCATTGAATTCGGCGAGTGGCCGGGTGGACGTCACCACTTGGATTTCGATGGCCGGGTATTGCTGGTGGAAGCTCGACAGCCGCGGCATCAGCCAGTAAAACGCTTCGCACAACTGACAGAGCAGGACCACACGGTTGCGCTGGGGCGTCGCACGCAGAGCGGCGGCCTTCTCGCTGATGCTGAGCAGTGCCTGGCTGACCACCTGCGCCAGTTCACGCCCCTCTTGCGTGAGAAACACCGCGCGATTGCGCCGGCAGAACAGCTTCACCCCGACGTTGTCCTCAAGCCCGCGGATCTGCCGGCTGACGGCGGCCTGGGTGATGTGCAGCTCATCGGCGGCCCTGGAGAAACTCTCCAGGCGCGCCGCCGCCTCGAAGGGCAACAAGCTGGCGAGCGGCGGTAAGGTCTTGCCGAACATATTCATAATCTGAAGTTATGCGTTCAGGGCCGAGAACTCGTTTGTAGCACAGCATCGGGGTTATGCACCATGCAGGCACGGCCTCATGGATAAGCCTGATGACCGCCGCGCATTCCTCAACATTCGCCGGTGTCGGGCGGCGTGTTCATAACCGTTCGCATCATCCTCACAGGAGACTCATCGATGACCATCGCGCGTGACGCCATTGCATTACCCGACACCTTTGATTTCCACGGCCAGGCCGTGCGCTGGGGGCACATCGGCACGGCGGGACCGGCGCTGGTGATGGTTCACGGCACGCCCTTCTCGTCCCAGGTCTGGCGGCGTATTGCGCCGTTGTTCGCGCAACGGTGTCGCGTGTTCTATTACGACCTGCTCGGCTACGGCCAGTCGGAAAAAGCCCCCGGCCAGGACGTCTCCCTCGGCATGCAAAACACCCTGCTCACGGCGCTGCTCAAGCATTGGCAACTGGACCGCCCGCACGTGCTCGCCCACGACTTCGGCGGTGCCACGGCGCTGCGCGCCCATCTGCTGGATGGCTGCAACTACGCCAGCCTGACCTTGGTCGATCCCGTCGCGATGGCACCCTGGGGCTCCCCGTTGATCCAGCACGTGCGTCTGCACGAATCGGCGTTCAGCGAAGCACCGGCATATATCCACGAGGCAATTGTGCACGCCTACATCCAAGGTGCCGCCTTCAAGCCACTGCCGGCCGAGGTGCTGCAAACCTATGTCGCACCGTGGACCGGCGAAACAGGTCAGATGGCCTTTTATCGACAGATCGCACAGATGGATCAACGCTACACCGACGCGATCGAACAGCGACTCGCCGAGATCCGCTGCCCGGTGACGCTGCTGTGGGGCGAGGAAGATCAGTGGCTCGCCGTGGCGCAAGGCGATGCACTCGCGAGCCGGCTGGCGGAGCCGACCTGCATTCGCGTCCCGCACGCGGGGCATCTGGTGCAGGAAGACGCACCGGAAGCCATCGTTGCCGCGCTGATGAAGGTGCTGTTCGGCTGAATTAAACATATTGACATAATTGCCTAAGGCAACAATATAATTGCCCAAGGCAACTATTAGAGCGCACATCATGTCCACTCCCCTGCTTGTGCAGCGCGCCGGTATCGTGCGCGGCTTCAACCGTTTCTATACGCACCAGATCGGCGTGCTGCAGGAACACCTGCTGCAAAGCGACTTCTCCCTCACCGAAATCCGGGTGATGTACGAACTGTCCTCGCGTGGCGACCTGACCAGCGCCGACTTGTGTCAGATGCTCAGTCTCGACGCGGGTTATTTGAGCCGGTTGATCAGCGGGCTAGAGAAGAAGGGCTTGATCCAGAAAGTCCGCTCGATCACCGATGCGCGCGCGGTGCAACTGCACCTCAGCGACCTCGGCCGGTCAGTCCTGGCTCCGCTGGAAGAGAAAACCCAGCAAGAAGTCATGGCCTTATTGAGTGCCTTGCCCGAGCCGCAACAACAGCAATTGACCGCAGCCATGCAGCGCATTCAGACGTTGCTGCAAGGCAGCACGCCGAACTACGTGTTGCGCGACCCCCAACCTGGCGATATGGGCCTGGTGGTGCAGCAGCAATCGGCACTGTATGCGCGAGAATACCAATGGAATTGGGAGTTCGAAGCGTTGGTGGCGGAGATTGTCGCCAAGTACCTGCGCGAGTTCGACCCGACCCGTGAGCGCTGCTGGATCGCGGAGAAAGACGGCGCGGTGGTAGGCTCAGTGTTCGTCGTGCGCCATGACGACAGCACCGCTAAGTTGCGCATGCTCTACGTCGACGCGAGTGCGCGGGGCCTGGGCATCGGCCAGCGTCTGGTGGACGAATGCCTGCGCTTTGCCCGACATGCCGGGTACACGCGCATGATGCTGTGGACCATGAGCGCCCTCACCGACGCACGCAGGCTCTACCAGAAAGCCGGTTTTGAGCTGGTTGAAGAAGAGCCCACCCTCAGTTTCGGCAAGCCATTGGTCAGCCAGACCTGGGCGCGTGCGTTGTGATGCGGGGCTGGCACGACTCAAGCCCCGCCCGGTTTACAGATCGGTGATTTCTTTGTGGCGCGGCACGAGCGTCTTCATCACGCTCCAGGCCACCAGGTACGCCAGCGCACAGATCGCGAACATGATCATGTAGCCGGTGTGGATATCGCCGATGGACTTGTAGTAGTCAAACACCCAGCCGCCGACCTTGGTCATCACCACCCCGCCCAGGCCACCGGCCATGCCGCCGATACCGACCACCGAGGCCACAGTTTTCTGCGGGAACATGTCGGACACGGTAGTGAAGATATTGCACGACCACGCCTGGTGCGCCGACGCTCCCACGCCGATCAGCAACACCGGCACCCAGAAGCTGATGTAGCCCAACGGTTGCGCCAGCAGCACCACCAGCGGGAACAGCGCGATGACCAACATGGCTTTCATGCGGCCGTCGTAGGGCGCATCACCACGCGCCATGAAGTAGCTGGGGAACCAGCCGCCGCCGATGCTGCCGACCATGGTCATGCTGTACAGCACCGCCAGCGGCATGACGATATCGGCGCCTTTCATGCCGTACTGCGCCGACAGATAAGTCGGCAGCCAGAACAGGAAAAACCACCACACGCCGTCAGTCATGAACTTGCCGAAGGCAAAGGCCCAGGTCTGGCGATAGGTCAGCAGCTTGAACCATGAGACTTTTTGCGACGCCGCGCCTGCAGCCTGCGCGGTGAACGGCTGGACCGTCTGATCGCTGCGGATGTAGGCCAGTTCCTCGGCCGACAGGCGTTTTTGCTGATCGGGCTTTTCATACAGCGCGGCCCACACCGCGACCCAGATGAAGCCGAGCATGCCGATGATCATGAACGCCGCTTCCCAGCCCCACACCCCGGCGATCAGCGGCACACAGATCGGCGCCAGGATCGCGCCGACGTTGGCGCCCGAGTTGAAAATGCCGGTGGCCAGCGAGCGTTCTTTCTTCGGGAAATACTCGGCGGTGGCCTTGATCGCAATCGGGAAGTTGCCCGCCTCGCCGATCGCCAGTACCGCACGGGACAGCATAAAGCCCGCGATCGACACCGGAATCACCGCCAGGCCAATCGCGCCGCTCACGGCCGCGATCCCCTCACCCATCGGCACCGCGAACGCATGCATGATGGCGCCGGTGGACCAGATGCCGATTGCCACGACATAGGCCGCCTTGGTGCCGATCTTGTCGACGAACCGCCCGGCGAACAGCATGGAAATCGCATAGACAAACTGGAACACCGCCGCAATGTTCGCGTAATCGGTGTTGCTCCAGCCAAATTGCGTGGACAACTGTGGCGCCAACAGGCTGAGCACCTGGCGGTCGAGGTAGTTGACGGTGGTGGCGAAGAACAGCATCGCGCAGATGGTCCAGCGATAGTTGCCTACCGCTTGGCCCACGCGATGGGCGTTGATGGGCTCGTTCAAGTTCATGGCATCACTTTTTATTTTTGTTAGATAAGACATATGTAACGTCATATGTCGTCGTACAACTGTGACTTTTATAGCCGGCGCCCTCTGCGCTGTCAATCTGAAAGATTGCCGTTTATCTGGGTATTCTGCGGATACAGCGCTGACCATGAAAACCATGGTTGTAGGATGACACGCCAAATCGCCAAGTTCGGCGCCTCACTGAGGACATCGTCGAGCACGCCGCATTCCCTGTGTGAGAGGGAGCGCAAAAACACGTTCAGGAAGTGGCTGTCTCGTAAAGGCGAATCTTCCGACATTAATCACCGAGACCAAATCTTTACTCTTCGGGCTTTCGCGCCTAGGAGTAAAAGGAATGGCTTCCAGCGGATTACCGAGCGTTTTCTTCGATCATCGTCGGCACACGCTCACTGTTTGCGATGTTGACGAGTCGCTCGACGTCCTGGACTTCGAGGGCACAGAAGGCCTGAGCCAACCGTTCAACTATGCTGTGGAATTCACCAGCACCGACGGCGACATTGCCGCTGAAAAGATGCTCGGCCAAAACGCCTGCTTCAGTCTGTACGGGGCGCCGCAGCCTCCGCCCTTTCGCGGCCTGAGCGTGCCCTCGAGCGAACCGCTGCGTGTCTTGCACGGCGTGGTCACCGGCTTCAAACGACTGTCCGGCTCCGTTGATGAAGCCCGCTACGAAATCACTCTGCAACCGCGCCTGGCCCTGCTTGGGCGAGGCCGCCAGTTCCGCATTTATCAACACCAATCTGTCCCGCAGATCGTCGAAAGCATCCTGCGCAGCCGCCACGACTTTGAAGGCCAGGACTTCCTCTTCAAGCTGGTGCGCGAATACCCCAGGCGCGAGCAGGTCATGCAATATGGCGAAAGCGACCTGGCCTTTATCTCGCGCTTATTGGCCGATGTGGGCATCTGGTATCGCTTCACCCACGATGAGCGGTTGAACATCGACGTGGTGGAATTTCACGACGACCAGCGTCATTACACGTTCGATGTCGAGCTGGCCTACCGTCCGCAATCCGGGCTCAGCAGCGGCGGAAAAGACAGCACGTGGGGCCTGCAATCGAGCCACCACGTGGTGGAAAAACGCGTCAACATCCGCACCTACCATCACCGCGTGGCCAACGCTCACCTGAATGGCGAGATCGACCAAACGCGTGGCGCCAGCGGTACCTACGGCGAGGCTTATCACTACGCCGAAGCGTACACGGGGATGGGCGACCGATACGCCCATGACGAAGACCTGCAAAGCGAAAGTGGCTACTTCTATGCTCGCCTGCGTCACGAGCGTTACCTCAACGGCCAGACCCGACTCAGCGGCGTCAGCAGTAGCGCCGCCCTGGCGCCCGGCCAGGTCCTGAACATCTCCGGCGGCGCGCCGCAGGCCTTTGCTCCCGGCGCGGTGATCACGCAACTGACCACCCACGCCGCCCGCGATCGCAGTTTTGAAATCAACTTTGAAGCCATTCCCTACTCGGAAACCGTGTGCTTTCGCCCAGCACTGCCGCCAAAACCTCGGATCGCCGGCACCATCCCGGCCCGCGTCACCAGCCCGCAGGAGCACGACCCCTACGGCCACATCGACATCGAAGGCCGCTACAAGGTCAATTTCCTGTTCGACCGCGACACCTGGAAACCCGGCGAAGAAAGCCTCTGGCTCCGCCTGGCCAGGCCCTACGCCGGCGACACCCACGGCTTGCACCTGCCGTTGATCCCCGGCACCGAAGTGGCGATCTCCTTTGAACAAGGCGACCCCGACCGGCCCTACATCGCCCATGCCCTGCACGACAGCCAGCATCCTGACCATGTGACCTTGCGCAACTACAAACGCAACGTCTTGCGCACCCCCGCCAATAACAAATTGCGCATGGACGACACGCGAGGGCAAGAACACGTGAAGCTCAGTACTGAGCACAGTGGTAAGAGCCAGCTCAACCTGGGGCATTTGGTTGATGCCAAGCGCCAACCGCGAGGCCAGGGCGCGGAGTTGCGGACCGATGGGCATGCCGCCATTCGTGCCGGCAGTGGGATCTTGATCAGTGCCGACGCACAACCCAAGGCTCAGGGACACATGCTGGAAATGAGCACCGCGCTGGGCCGGTTGCAACAGGCGAGTGACCAGTTGGAAGGATTATCGACCGATGCCCAGGCCGCCAACGCAGGTCCAGCGGATGTGCAAGCGCAACTGAAATTGATGCGAGACCAGCTCGATCAACTCAAGGCCTCGGTCGTATTGCTCAGCGCCCCCCAAGGCGTTGCCGTAACCAGCGGCCAGCACCTGCAATTGGCCGCTCAGGACAACCTGATGATCAACGCCGGAGCCGAGGCGGATATCAGTGTGGTCAAGCGCCTGTTCATCGGCGTGGGACAAGGGGTAAGCCTGTTCGTGCGCAAGCTGGGCATCCAATTGATCGCCAACCAGGGCCCGGTAAAGATCCAGGCACAAAACGACGCGCTGCAACTGATGGCCCGCCATGGTTTGGAGATCATCAGCAGCGAAGATGAAATCCGTATCGTCGCGAAACAGAAAATCACCCTGAATGCCGGCGGCAGCTACATCACCCTCGATGCGAGCAGCATCGAGTCAGGGACCCTGGGCGACTACCTGATCAAATCGGCGTACTTCGAAGCCCTCGGTCCAGCCAGCCAGAAAGCCGCAGATCCGGAGTACCCACAAAGCCTGTTCAAACAAGCGCTGCGGTTCAACGTGCCGCAAACCCCCAATGCCCCTGATCAAGGCTGGGCAGGCATGCCCTACACGCTCTACGCCGATGGTGCAGTGCTCAATCACGGCGTATTGGACAAGTCCGGGCAAGTGTCGATCGACCACGCGGTCGTGACGCAGCAGTACCGAATGGTGTTAGCCAACGGGGTGAGCTACCAGATCCCGGTGCCTACTGACTATCGCAATGCCGAACAAGCACACCTGGCCAATGGCGGCATGCACAACCACCTCTCGCGAGCCGACACCGAGGTGAGCCAACCCACATCGCACACGGATCACCGTGCCCTGTATGCCGCCGTGATCAATGACCAGGAAGGGAAAACTTCATGACTGAACCCGATATCGTCGCCCCCGTTGCCCTGCAACACACACAGCAGGTGACCTGCTCCGCGCCCTGGTACGTGCCGAACACCGAGTACCCTCCTGCGAAAGCCACCTATAAGCCGCTGATCAACGGTGAAGAAGCCTTCGAGGCCGTGCATCTGGCTATCGCCCAAGCCACTAAAACCATCGACATCATCTGCTGGGGGTTTCAACCGTCGATGTACTTTATCCGCGATGGCAGTGCCCCAAGCATTGGCGAACTGCTGATGACCAAAGCCGGGAAAGGGATCGAGGTTCGGGTGCTCGGTTGGGAGATGCCGTTCAATGCTGCGGGCGCAGGGGGCGAGGCCAACCTTCCCGGTAAAGGACCGCTTCGTATCAAGGATCGGGCGATGCAGAGCTCCACCGCTGACCAATATACCGAAGATCGGAAATGGTTTTCCCGATGTGCATTCGCCGATCACTTAGCGCCCGCGATCCGAGTGGCTCGTAATGTGCCGGTGTTTGTCGGCCGCGGTTTCAGCATGTATGAACGGGCTGAAATTGCCTATCAGGCCAAATACAAAAGCCTCGACCCACAGCTCAGCCTCAGCACGTTGGGCGTGCTGGCCAGCACTGCGACCCACCATCAGAAGACCGTCCTGATCGACTATGAACAGACAGGCCGCGCCGTTGGTTTTGTCATGGGCCACAACATGCTCGACGAGTACTGGGACACCGACAAGCACTCAGCACTGAACCGCACCGAGGGCAGCAAGCCTGCACCCAATCGCGGGCCGCGTGGCAACACACCACGCCAGGATATTTCCAGCCAGATCAGCGGGCCGATTCTGGAGCACCTGCACCATAACTTCGCCACCGCCTGGCGCAAGGAAACCGGCGAAGACCTGCTCGCATCGCGCAAAGCGATGGCGGTGGCCCCCCAACTGCAATGCGCCCCCGGCGTCACCCGCCAGCTGGCCCAAATCGTGCGTACCCAGGCACAAGACGGCAAGCGCGATATCGAAAAGATCTACCTGAAGGCGGTCAACAACGCGACCCAATTCATCTACATCGAGAACCAGTACTTTCGCTGGCCGCCATTGGCCGAGGCCATCAAAGCGGCGGCCGAAGTCCAAACCGGCGCTGGGCGTGATCCGGGCCTGCATGGAAATTTACACCTGTTTGTAATCACCAATGCCAGCCCAGACGGCGTGGGGCCGGGGAGCTTGAACACCCAGCGCATGCTCGAAAGCCTCGGACGCGGCGATACCATTCCTGAAATCACCAAGTTGCAGCGCATTGAACAGGCCAAAGCCCAAGCCAACGCGCAGACGCCGACCTTGGCTGAACTGCTTGAGCGACAAGCCTTGCTCACGTTGACCAGCCTGACCGACGCACTGGGGGGTGGCGAGATAAGCGATAAGGCCCGTGAAGCCCAACGGGACGCCGCCAGAAACAATGCGTCTCGACAGATAGCTCTCAAAGCCCAGATCGCGGCGATTGAGCAAAGCACGCTTGAACCAGAGTCGCGCCCAGGCCTGAAAATCCACGTGTGCTCACTGGTCGCGCCTGATTCGCCGGCGGGGCAGCAGTGGATGCCGGTGTACATCCATTCCAAGCTGATGATCGTCAATGACGTGTTCACCACCCACGGCTCGGCGAATATCAACACGCGCAGCATGCAGGTGGATAGCGAGCTGAACATTGCGCATGAGTGGATGAGTGTGACGCGGGCGTTGCGGCGCAGGTTGTGGGATCTGCATACGGATGGGAGGGGGGCGCAGGATGATCCGAAGGAGGCGTTCGATGCTTGGACGGGCATCATCAAAAAAAACAAAGATCTCCAGGCAGATAAGAAAACAGGAGTGCCCTGGGCCCCACTTGTCAAATTTCACTACGGCGAAAAGATCGTGAAGGACCTTGACTGATGTGCAGACTCCTATTGCTGACAAGCCTGCTGCTGGCTGCCTGCGATAACGGCAGCGCCCCTACTCACCCTACTCAGGACCCTGCCGTGAACCCACTGACCGAGATCAAAACCAAGCTGGCCTTTACCTGTGTACACGAGCAAATTCCTTCGCCGTCCGCCGAGGCCGATGAGCTATTCCAATACGCTCGCTGGCTCCAGAAAAACAACCTGCTCAAGCAGGATAAGGCGGTCGATCTGGAGATCGAACGGCTGTACCGTATTGCGTCCGAGAATGGCCATTACAAAGCCAACATCAACCTGCAAAACGGCACCATGCGCGGCCACTTCACGCTCAGCGGTGCCGAACACCTGCGCCTGAGTCAGCAACTGATCGACGTGAACGTGGCAACGGGATATTACTTTATCGGCGTTTTCCTGAAGAACGGTTCTGCCGGACTGAAGCAGGATACGGCTATGTCATTGCGCTATTTTCGCAAGGCGGCCGATCAGGGCAGTGCCCACGCTCAGTACTCTGTGGGTGACAAGCTGGCACCGAGCGACATGGCCCCAGAGGTCGCCCGCCAGATGCGCCGTTGCGCCGCCGAGCAGGGACATGGTGATGCGGCTTCCGACCTGGGTGTCAATCTTCAAGGACTGGGCCAGTACCAGAGCGCACTTGAGGCATTCCAATTGGGAGTGGCTGCGGGAGATGACACCTCGGCATCTTTTTTGAGTAAAGGCTTCCTTGGTCCTCCTTCTACCGATGGACTGTACTACCTCGGCCAACAGAAAGACCTCGAACGTGCTGACCGCTATAAAAAAATCTGGAGCCTGCTAGCGGACTACTCCTACGCCAACCCCAAAGTCCCCGAAATCAACGATATCCTCCCCTTACCTCCCGCCAAACTCCCCACCTGGGACGGCAAACTGCAATGGCTGGAAGCACGCCTGGCCAACGTCCCACCAGAAAAGCCCAGCGAAGCGCTGATCCAGCAGTTGGCCAAAGCCAAACTCCTTGAACCTGCAACCGGCAGACCCACACCCGACTCCCCCGCGTTCATCAAGGCCAGCTACCCCGAACCGACCTGCACCAGCGGCCAGGCCTGCCCCCAGACTGGCTATTGGCGGGCATTCAGCCTGAGTCGCGATGTTTATGCGCGGCTCAGCGATGGCGTGATCCGCCGTTTCGAGAAGAACGAGATCATGCCCACCCTGCAGGTTGAGAGTCACAAGCCGCGTTTTTTGCTGCCCGACATCATCACAGTCAATGAGGAAAGCATCGAATGGCGGCTGTTGGGGTGAGGCATGCAAGGCATTTTTCGCGTCGGCGACAAGACAACCGGCGGCGGTACGGCTCTATCGGTCGCGTCGACATTATTAGGATGGAAAGACCGTGAAGGAACTCGATTGATGCGCCGATTGCTTCTGCTATCAAGCCTGCTGTTGGCCGCCTGTAATAACGGCGATGCCCTTACTTACCTGAACCAGGACCTTCCCATGAACCCGATCGCCGAGGCTAAGGAAAAACTGACCTTTACCTGCGTACACGAGACCATTCCCCAACCGTCGGCCGGAGCCGACGTTCTATTCCAGTACGCCCGCTGGTTGCAGAAAAATAACCAGCTCAAGCAGGACGAGACCGTTGATGCCGAGATCGAGCGCCTGTACCGGATTGCTGCCGAGAATGGCCATTACAAAGCCAACATCAACCTGCAAAACGGCACCATGCGCGGCCACTTCACGCTCAGTGGCGACGAACACCTGCGCCTGAGTCAGCAACTGATCGACGTGAATGTGGCGACGGGGTACTACTTTATCGGCCTCTTTCTGAAAAGCGGCTCGGCTGGGCTGAAGCAGGATACGGCCATGTCATTGCGTTACTTTCGTAAGGCCGCCGATCAGGGCAGCGCGCAAGCCCAATACGAAGTGGGGGACATACTGGCGCCGATTGACATCGCGCCGGACGTTGCTCGGCAAATGCGCCGCTGTGCAGCAGAACAGGGCTATGGTAAGGCCGCTGGCGCTCTGGGCGTAAACCTTCAAAGCAATGATCAGTACCAGGAGGCACTTGAGGCATTTCAATTGGGCGTGATGGCGGGTGATGAAACCTCTGCGGGTTGGTTGGAAGATGGCTTCCGTGGTCCTCCTCCCTCCGATAAATTGGACTACCTCGGCCAGCAGGAAGACCTTGAGCGCGCCGAACGCTATGAGAAAATCTGGCGAATTCTCGCAAACTACTCCTATGCCGCCCCCAAAGTCCCCGAAATCAACGACATCCTCCCCTTACCTCCCGCCAAACTCCCCACCTGGGACGGCAAACTGCAATGGCTGGAAGCACGCCTGGCTAATGTCCCGCCAAAAAAACCCAGCGAAGCGCTGATCCAGCAGTTGGCCAAAGCCAAACTCCTTGAACCTGCAACCGGCAGACCCACACCCGACTCCCCCGCGTTCATCAAGGCCAGCTACCCCGAACCGACCTGCACCAGCGGCCAGGCCTGCCCCCATACTGGCTATTGGCGGGCATTCAGCCTGAGTCGCGATGTTTATGCGCGGCTCAGCGATGGCGTGATCCGCCGTTTCGAGAAGAACGAGATCATGCCCACCCTGCAGGTTGAGAGTCACAAGCCGCGTTTTTTGCTGCCCGACATCATCACAGTCAATGAGGAAAGCATCGAATGGCGGCTGTTGGGGTGAGGCATGCAAGGCATTTTTCGCGTCGGCGACAAGACAACGGGCGGCGGTACGGCTCTATCGGTCGCGTCGACATTATTAGGATGGAAAGACCGTGAAGGAACTCGATTGATGCGCCGATTGCTTCTGCTATCAAGCCTGCTGTTGGCCGCCTGTAATAACGGCGATGCCCTTACTTACCTGAACCAGGACCTTCCCATGAACCCGATCGCCGAGGCTAAGGAAAAACTGACCTTTACCTGCGTACACGAGACCATTCCCCAACCGTCGGCCGGAACCGACGTTCTATTCCAGTACGCCCGCTGGTTGCAGAAAAATAACCAGCTAAAGCAGGACGAGACCGTTGATGCCGAGATTGAACGACTGTATCGAATTGCCGCTGAGAACGGTCACTACAAGGCCAATATCAACTTGCAGAACGGGACCATGCGTGGAAAGTTCAAGCTCAGAGGGGATGAGCATCTGCGCCTGAGCCAGCAACTGATCGACGCGAATGTGGCGACGGGGTACTACTTTATCGGCCTCTTTCTGAAAAGCGGTTCGGCTGGGCTAAAACAAGACCCGGAAATGGCTCTGCGCTACTTCCGCAAGGCTTCTGATCAGGGGAGTGCCCTGGCCCAAGCCTTTGTAGGCGACAAGCTGGCACCCATTAATATCGCCCCTGACATTGCTCGACAAATGCGGCGCTGTGCCGCTGAGCAGGGGCACGGTGATGCAGCTGGCGCCCTCGGCATCAACCTAAAAAATATGGGGCTCTTCCAGCAGGCACTCGAAGTGTTACAGATGGGGGTGGCTGCCGGCGACGAAAGTTCGGCCTCTCGTTTGGGCAAAGGCTTTCGTGGCCCTCAGCCTGATGACCAGTTGTACTACATTGGTCAACAGGAAGACTTGGAGCGCGCCGAACGCTATGAAAAAATCTGGCGAATTCTCGCAAACTACTCCTATGCCGCCCCCAAAGTCCCCGAAATCAACGACATCCTCCCCCTACCCCCCGCCAAACTCCCCGCCTGGGACGGCAAACTGCAATGGCTGGAAGCACGCCTGGCCAACGTCCCACCAGAAAAGCCCAGCGAAGCACTGATCCAGCAGTTGGCCAAAGCCAAACTTCTTGAACCGACAACCGGCAGACCCACGCCCGCCTCTCCCGCGGCCGTTAAGCCGCGGTTTTTGCTGCCCGACATCATCACAGTCAATGAGCAAAACATCGAATGGCGGCTGTTGGGGTGAGGTTCCATGCCTCGAATCAACTAAGGGCACCCGCCCACACTTGAGCCAGGTACCGGGAGAATGGGCGCGCCGCGCCTCAAACGCTCATTTTCTGCGTAAGGCTGCCGATAGCCTGTCATCACCCTGACAAGCGGCGACGCCCTGCGGGAATCAATGCCAAATACCTTCGCCCCGATCATTCGTAACCTTTCCCAACGCACCAGCCTGTCGATGGCGCGCACGTCGTTGTTCCAGTGCGTGGTGCTGCTCGCCTGTGTGTTTGCGGCGGCCAGCTATTCGCTGGTGTACCTCGCCCAGGAACTGAACCGATTCGAAGACAGCGAAAGCGCCTTCTACACGCGCAAGGCGGTGCAGTCCCTGGAAAAATCCCAGCGCCTGACCGTCAAGGATTACGCATTCTGGGGCGATGCCTACAAACACCTGCACGTTTCCGTGGACACGGATTGGGCCTATACCCGCGAAAACGTCGGGCCCACGCTGTTTCATGATTTCGGTTTCCAAGGCGTGTTTGTCGTCGACGACCTGGACCGCACGGTATACGCGTTGGTCGAGGGCAAGCTGCAACCGATTGAGCTGACCGAATGGCTCGACCAGCCCGTCGCGGCGCTACTCGAACAAGCGCGCGCAGGCGCCGCGACGGACACACCGGTCACGACGTTCATTAACGTGCGCGGCAACCCCACGCTGGTGGCGGCAGCGGCGATAACGCCCGGCACTGACCCCAGCGTGATCGCCGATGACCGAAAAGCCTCGGTATTGCTCTTCATCAACATCCTCGACAGCGCCAAGCTGACCGAAATCGGCAACGACTTTGGCGTCGATCACCTGCACATCGCCACACCCGATGAAATCGGCAAGACCTTGTTGTTCGCCCTTGGTGAGAACGGTGCCGCCGGCAGCCTGCACTGGCACCCCGAGCGGCCCGGTATGCGTTTGATGGCTGTCGGTTTGCCGCTGCTGGGCCTGGCGGCGTTGCTGGTGTGCCTGATGACCTGGCTGATTGTGCGCCGCACCACGGCGGACGCCCAGGCCCTCGACAACAGCCACACCTCGCTGCAAGACAGTCAAAACGCGCTGGCCACCAGCGAAGCACGCTTTCGCGATGTGGTGGAAGCCAGTTCGGACTGGGTCTGGGAAATCGACGGCGAGTGGCGTTTCACCTACCTGTCGGAGCGTTTCGAAAGCGTCACCGGCCTGGACCGCCAGGCCTGGATCGGCGCCACGCTGTACGACCTGCTGGACACCGATGCCGGCGCCCTTTCTCAGTGGCTGACCACGCCCGGGCGGCTCGCGGATATCAGCCTGCAGTGTCGCTACGTCGACGCCCGGGGACGGGAGCGCACCACCCGGCTGTCGGCGCGCGAGATGCCCTGCGGCGGGTTTCGCGGAACGGCCACCGACGTCACCGAAGAAGTCGAGGCGCGCCGCCGCATCGAGTTCCTGTCCCAGCACGACGCCCTCACCGGGCTGCCCAATCGCACGCGCCTGCAAGCGTTTCTGGACGGTAAACTCAAAGCCTTGCCCACCCTCACCCACCCTTTGGTCATGCTCAGCCTGGACCTGGATCGGTTCAAACCGGTCAATGACTTGCTCGGGCATGCCGCCGGCGACCGGGTGCTCAATGAGGTATCGAGCCGCCTCTCTGATTGCGTGCGCCACGGTGACCTGGTCGCTCGGGTCGGCGGCGATGAATTTGTACTGATCCTGATCGATGCCGGCGCCCAGGACGAAGTCGAAGCCCTGTGCCGGCGCTTGATCGAGTCCGTCGAGCGGGTGATCAGGGTCGACGAGCAGGACGTGTTCATCAGCGCGAGTATCGGCATCGCCCTCGCGCCCAATGACGCCAACGGCGTCACCGAGTTACTGCGCTACGCCGATATTGCCTTGTACGAAGCCAAGGCCGCCGGGCGCAATACCTGGCGTTTTTACTCCGGCGAAATGAACGCGCGGATCATCGAACGGCGCCGCCTGGAAAGCGACCTGCGGTTTGCGATCAAGCACGCAGAGCTGCGTCTGCACTTTCAACCGCGCTACCGCATCAGCGACGGGCAAATGGTCGGCGCCGAAGCGCTGGTGCGCTGGCAACACCCGGAGCGTGGCCTGATCGCACCGGACACGTTCATCCCGATTGCCGAGGAATCGGGGTTGATCCTCTCGCTGAGCGACTGGGTGCTGGAAACCGCCTGCGCGTGCGCCGCGCAGTGGCCGGATGAGCTGTTTGTGTCGGTAAACCTGTCACCCACCGAATTCAAGCGCGGCAACCTGGTGGAGCGCGTGCGGTACGCCCTGAATAAGTCCGGCATCGAGCCAACGCGCATGGAGCTGGAAATCACCGAGAGCGTGATGCTTGAAGATGCCGTCGGCGCGCTTGAAGTCATGCACACCCTCAAGCACCTGGGTATCCGCATCGCCATGGACGACTTCGGCACCGGCTATTCCTCCCTGAGCTATTTGCGCGCGTTCCCGTTCGACGGGCTGAAAATCGACCGCAGTTTCTTGAACCGGCTGGAGGACAGCGCCGATGACAAGGCCATTGTGCAGGCGATTGTCGGCCTGGGACGCGCCCTGTCGCTGACAGTCACCGCGGAAGGAATCGAAACCGCCGAACACCTGGCACTGCTCAAGGCGGTGGCCTGTGACGAAGGCCAAGGCTACTTCCTCAGCCGACCGCTGGACATCGACGCCTTCAACGGCCTGCTGGACGTGTGCGCGAGCACCCCGCCGTGTTAGCGCTCGACAGGCCTTGCGCTAGCGGAAGAAATGACTCGGCGTCTTGCCAAACTGTTTCTTGAACATACTGGTAAAGGCGCTCGGGCTTTCATAGCCCAGCTCAAATGCCACATCGATGATCTTCTCGCCCACGGCTATGCGCTCCAGCGCCAGCAGCAACCGCGCTTGCTGGCGCCACTGGCCGAAGGTCAGGCCGGTTTCCCGGCGGAACAGGCGCTGGATGGTGGTCTGGTCCAGGCCCAGGCGCTCGCTCCAATCCGCCACGGTCGAGGCATCGCCCGGGTCGTCCTGCAACGCCAGGCAAATCCGGCGGATGCGCGGGTCTGCAGGCTGGGGCAAGGACAACGGCAAGGCCGGCAATAGCGCCAGTTCGTCGAGGATCAGGTGCATGATCCGCGCGTCGCGCGAATCCTCGGCATACGGCGGCTTCAAGCTGACCGACGCCTTGATCAGTTCGCTGAGCAGCGGTGAAATGCTGACGGCCTTGGTTTCGCTCGGCAGGTTCGGAAAACTCGCGGGGCGCACAAACACACTGCGCATTTTCAACGCCCCGACGCAGCGCAGCGAATGCACATGCCCACTGGGCATCCAGAAGCCGCGATTGGGTGGCACCGTCCACTGATTCTGCGCCGAATGCACCACCATCACGCCTTCGGTGGCGTACAGCAGTTGATGCTTCTCGTGGCTATGGTCGGGAATCACCCAGCTCTCCGGATAGTCGGTGGCCGAGCTGATGACGGCCCACTCGCCCTCATCGATATCCCGCAGAAATTTATCCAGTGTTTTGATGGCTTCGCCTCTTTTGCGATGTTTGCTGCCCGAATTTCGCGAGACAGGCGTTTTCGACAAATCTAGCATAAACGCCGAGTTCATCCATGGAGCGGCGGTTTAAATCATCGCTGCCCGTCCCCATCGTTCACTGCCTTGTATGGAATGCCTGCATGTCGACCTTGACCGCGTCTCCCGCTGCCACCTCCAGCCCGCCCCAAGTCAGCCCCTTGGTCATGCGCGTCCTCGGCGCCTGCGCCCTGGCGCATTTGATCAATGACCTGATCCAGGCCGTGCTGCCCTCGATCTACCCAATGCTCAAGGCCAACTACGGGCTGAGCTTCACCCAGGTCGGCCTGATCACCCTGACCTTCCAACTGACCGCCTCCCTGCTACAACCGTGGATCGGCTACCACACCGACCGCCACCCCAAGCCCTGGCTGCTGCCGGCGGGCATGGTGTGTACTTTGATTGGCATCCTGATGCTCGCGTTTGTCGGCACGTTCCCGGCGATCCTGCTGGCGTCGGCGCTGATCGGCGTCGGCTCGTCGACCTTCCACCCGGAAACGTCGCGGGTGGCCCGCCTGGCTTCCGGCGGGCGCTACGGCCTGGCGCAATCGACCTTCCAGGTCGGCGGCAACGCTGGCAGCGCGTTCGGCCCACTGCTGGCGGCGGCGATCGTCATTCCCTACGGCCAGGGGCATATCGCCTGGTTCGGCCTGTTTGCGGTGTTCGCGATCCTGGTGCTGTATGGCTTGAGCCGCTGGTACCGCAACCACCTCAATTTGTTCAAGCTCAAGCAAGGCAGCAAAGCCACCCACGGCCTGTCGAAAGGCCGCGTGACCTTTGCCTTGGTGGTGCTGGCCTTGCTGGTGTTTTCCAAGTACTTCTACATGTCCAGCCTGACCAGCTATTTCACCTTCTATCTGATCGAGAAATTCAACCTGTCGGTCGCCAGTTCCCAGCTTTACCTGTTCCTGTTCCTCGGCGCGGTGGCTGCGGGCACCTTCTTTGGCGGGCCGATCGGCGACCGGATCGGACGCAGGACCGTCATCTGGTTCTCCATCCTCGGCGCGGCGCCGTTCACCCTGGCCCTGCCGTATGTCGACCTGTTCTGGACCGCGATGCTCAGCGTGGTGATCGGTTTCATCCTGGCGTCGGCGTTCTCCGCCATCGTCGTATTCGCCCAGGAGCTGGTGCCGGGCAATGTCGGGATGATCGCCGGCGTGTTCTTTGGCCTGATGTTCGGCTTCAGCGGTATCGGCGCGGCATTGCTGGGGTTGCTCGCGGACAGCCATGGCATCGAGTACGTCTACACGCTGTGCTCGTTCCTGCCGTTGCTGGGGGTTCTGACGATTCTGTTGCCGTCGACCAAAGGCGTTTGATCGGTTGAGCCTGCCGGGGCATCCGGCGGCTCGATCGCACGGGGCCGGCGCCTACAGCTAGCGCTTGAGGACGCCGGTGCCCTTCATATCATTTTCAACACGAGCATCGCGCCCAACCCGATCAGACACGCCACGCCCACCCCATAGGCCAGCGTGCGCCAGGGCTGGCACTCCATCAGGTACATGAGCGTGTGTGCCACCCGCGCCAGGGTAAAAACCCCGAACAGCACTCCCGTGGCTACCGAAGCGGTGCCCGCCACGACACACAGCCCGCCGAGGACAAAAAACAGCGGAATGTTCTCCAGGTCATTGGCCCACGCCCTGGCGGCACGGCCGACTTGCGGCAGTTCGTCTGGCTGCGGCGCACGGTTGAAGAAAGCCGCATCTTCGGGATTAGTGAACGCCCGCGCGCGCAGGCGGAAGAAGCCCTGATAGCAGGAAATCGCCAGCATCTTCAGGCACAGCATCAACACGCACAGTGCATAGACACGCAATAGCTCATTCATCCCGCAACCCCGTGATGACGATATAGAGCAGCGGCCCCACCGAAACGAACAGCGCCGTCAGCACCCAGTAAGGCAGCACCGACGCCACCGACCGCCCTCGCCGCCGGGCGTCGCGGTACATCCACACACAAGCCAGCAGCGCCATCAGGTACAGGTCGATCACCACTTGCGCGGTGTCCGGGCGCGACAGCAATTGCCGGCCAAACGCCAGCAGCGACTGCTCCGCGGTCAGCATCGTTATCAGCGTATACAGCGAAAACCCGAGCAAACCGGCCAGGGCGATAAAGGGTCTGTGCATGGTCTCTTCCTTGAAGTGATCGAGGCCCACGATAGTGATAAGGTTCAGCCCCTCGCAATGACCTCGGAGGTCATGGTCACGCCATGGACAATCCTGCTACCGCCGGCGAACACTTGCGCCGGCTGCGCCGCCAGGCACAGTTGAGCCAGCTCGACCTGGCCCTGATCACCGGAGTCTCGCAGCGTCATCTCAGTTGCCTGGAAACCGGCCGCGCCAAGCCGAGCCCCGGCACCCTGCACAATCTGCTGAGCGCGCTGCAGGTGCCCCTCGACCAGTGCAACCGCGTATTCCTCGCCGCCGGCTTTGCCCCGCGTTATGCCGCCACCCCCCTCGCCTCGCCGGCCATGGCGGCCATTCGCGAAGCGGTCAGCCATGTGCTGCACGCCAACAACCCCGCCCCGGCGATTCTGCTCGGCAGTGAGTGGCAGGTGCTGGCGGCCAACACCAGCACTGCCGTGCTCTTTGGCTTGGTCGGGATCGACCCGGGCGCCGCCGATGGCGTGAACCTGCTGAGCACCCTGCTGCAATCGGGCGGCCTGGGCGATCACCTGATCAACGCCGAAGAGATCCGCACCCTCGCCTGGCAACGGGCAACCCGCGAGGCCTTGACCAACCCATCGTTGGCGGCACTGCTGACCAGCCTGCCGGTGCCCGCCCACACCGAACTGCCCAGCGACATGCCGCCACTGGTGTTGACCCGCGCGCGCTCGACCCAGGGCGAGCTGAACTTTCTATCGACCTTCACCACCTTCGGCATGCCCCAGGACATTACCCTCACCTCGCTGCGGATCGAGCATCTGATTCCCGCCGACGACTTCACATGGCAGGTCATGCGCAGCGCTTTCGAAGGTTATGCGGCGCTGGTTTTGTGAAATATCTGTCCGTAGACTGCCGCCATACCCCCACTTGAAGGCGGCGAAAAAAACCTGATGCAAGTTACCGAAGTCTCCATTGCCCAATTGCGCGCGGCGCTTGAGTCCGGCCAGACCACGGCCGTCGAACTGGTCCAGGCTTATCTGGCGCGGATCGACGCCTACGACGGCGCGCAGACCGCGACCGCGCTGAATGCCGTAGTGGTGCGCAACCCCGCGGCCCTGGACGAAGCCGAGGCGTCCGATGCGCGCCGGGCCAAGGGCGCAACGCTGGGACCGCTCGACGGCATTCCCTATACCGCCAAGGACAGTTACCTGATCAAGGGCCTCACGGCGGCGTCCGGCAGTCCGGCGTTCGCCAAACTGGTTGCCCAGCGCGACGCCTTCAGCATCGAACGGCTGCGGGCCGGTGGTGCCATCTGCCTGGGCAAGACCAACATGCCGCCGATGGCCAATGGCGGCATGCAGCGTGGCGTGTACGGCCGCGCGGAAAGCCCGTATAACGCCGCCTACCTGACGGCACCGTTTGCCTCCGGCTCGTCCAACGGCGCCGGCACCGCGACTGCCGCGAGCTTCGCGGCATTCGGTCTGGCGGAAGAAACCTGGTCGAGCGGGCGTGGCCCGGCGTCCAACAACGGCCTGTGTGCCTATACCCCGTCCCGTGGGGTGATTTCGGTGCGCGGCAACTGGCCGCTGACCCCCACCATGGACGTGGTGGTGCCTTATGCGCGCACCATGGCCGACCTGCTGGAAGTACTCGACGTGGTGGTCGCCGAAGACCCCGACACCCGCGGCGACCTGTGGCGCCTGCAACCTTGGGTGCCCATCCCCAGCGTCGCTTCGGTGCGCCCGGCGGCTTACGCTGAACTGGCCGCGACCGCAGCATCCCTCGCCGGCAAACGCTTTGGCGTACCGCGCATGTACATCAACGCCGACCCCGACGCCGGCACCAGCGAGAAACCCGGCATCGGTGGCCCGACCGGGCAAAAGATCATCACCCGCGCCAGCGTAATCGCCCTGTGGCAAGCCGCGCGCCAGGCCCTCGAAGCGGCCGGCGCCGAAGTCATCGAAGTGGACTTCCCCCTGGTGTCCAACTGCGAAGGCGACCGCCCCGGCGCACCGACGGTGTTTACCCGTGGCCTGGTGTCCAAGGAATTCCTCCACGATGAGTTGTGGGAACTGTCCGCGTGGGCCTTCGATGACTTCCTGCGCGCCAATAACGACCCGAACCTGAACCGCCTGGCGGATGTCGACGGGCCGAAGATTTTCCCCCATGACCCCGGCACCTTGCCCAACCGTGAAGACGAACTGGCCGCCGGCATGGACGAATACGTGCGGATGGCCCAACGCGGGATCACCCCGTGGAACCAGATCAGCACCCTGCCCGACGGCCTGCGCGGCCTCGAACAGACCCGGCGCATCGACCTCGAAGACTGGATGGATAAGCTCGGCCTCGATGCCGTGATCTTCCCCACCGTCGCCGACGTCGGCCCTGCCGATGCCGATGTGAACGAAGCGTCCGCCGACATCGCCTGGAGCAATGGCGTGTGGGTGGCCAACGGCAACCTTGCCATCCGCCACTTGGGCGTGCCGACCGTTACCGTGCCGATGGGCGTGATGGCGGATATCGGCATGCCGGTCGGGCTGACCTTTGCCGGGCGCGCCTACGATGACTCCAGGTTGCTGCAGCTGGCGTCAGCGTATGAAGCCACCGGCAGCAAACGCCTGATTCCGCCGCGCACGCCGGCGCTCACGCCACGCTGACGCGCGGTCCAACGGTGGGAGCCACCGCTCCCACCTGGTTGCGCTGCTCATTCAGGCAACCAGAGGCACGGCAATCAACAGGATCGCCGTGCCATGGGCGAGCGTCGCGGCCAACACACCATGACGCATGCGCAACAACGCGCAGGCCAGCCCTTCGATCAGGGTAAACAGCAACACCGGCCAGCCCAATTGAGTGACGCTCAGGGCCAGGAACGCATGGCAGGCCGCGAACGCCACGCCGCTGATCAAGGCCGCCCGCAGTGGCGTCAGTTGTTGTTCCAGATACCCCTGCAGATAACCGCGAAACAACACCTCTTCCAACGCATTGGCGCCATAGGCCAATACCACCATGCCTGGCAGCCACACCCAGTAATCGTGGATCGCTTGCGTATCCACGCCCTGGTAAAGCCGCAGCGGTACGCCGATCAGGCAGCCCACCGCCAGGCCCCTCGCCAGTCCGACGGCGCAATTGCCCTTGGACCACAAGACCAGCCGCGACAAGTCCGGCGCTACCCACGCGAGCCCGGCAACCAGCAACAGCGATAGACCGCCCAGCGCCGCCAGCACAAAGGTGTTGGCGGTGAATGCTATCTGCACATCGTCACTGAGCGCCCACATGCGCAACGGCGTCATCGCATCGCGCATCAGCACAAACGCCGCCAACAGAATCAGGATGCGGATCGCCGTCATCGACCTGGGTGTGAGCGCGAACCACGCGCCGAACAGCAGCAGGCCTGGCGTCAAATGGGTGCCGTAGTTAACCAGTGTCGCCATGCCTTGAGTAATCATAAGCCGGCGTTTCGACGCTGCCACTCATCCACCATATCGCCGAGGGTTTTGGCCGTATCGTTGCGAATCCAGGCCATGAATGCGCGGTCGAACTTAAACCCCGGGCCGCAGTGTTCAAGCATGAAACGGCGCACGTTCTGGGTGTTTTTGTAGCGCGGGGTGATCGGGGTGCTGCGGGTGATGGGGTCGCTGTGCCAATTAAAGTCCATGTTTTCTCACAAGGCGGTTTGTTGTTTTCGCCGTAGCATAGCGATGTGCCAGTTAAGCAGGAAGTGCCGGATAGCTTCACCACGCCACCACCTTGCGTACCGCCAGCAAGGCCTCGCGCAGCGCCGTCATGTCCACCGAGCCCAACGCCAGGCGCAGCGCATGCGGTACATGGGCCGATACGGCAAACGGTTCGGCGGTGGACACGGCGATATTTTCGCGCTGCAAGGTCATGGCGATCTGATCGGCGCGGGCCTCTTCCGCCAGGGGCAACCAGAGAAAATACGACGAAGGATGGCTGATGTACGTCAGCCCCTTCAGCACCTGTGCCGCCAATGCCTGGCGCGCCCGGGCATCCTGGCGTTTCTGTGCTTCCAGTTGAGCCACCGTGCCGTCGTCGAGCCAGGCCACGGCAATCGCGCTCATTACTCCCGGCACATTCCAGGTCGTGGCCATGATGCTGCGTTCCAGGGCCTTCACCCACGCTGCCGGGGCTGACACAAAGCCGACCCGCAGGCCGGTGGCGACGCTTTTCGAAAAGCCGCCGACATACACCGTGCGTTCCGGCGCGAGGGTCGCCAACGGCGGTGGCGCGTGTTCTGCCAGAAATGCGTAGGCCGCGTCCTCGATGATCATCAGGTTGTGCTGACGGGCGATGGCTACCAACTGCTCGCGTTGCTCCAGGCTCATCACCCAACCCAGCGGGTTATGCACGGTCGGCATGCTATACACCGCGCGGACCGGATGCTTGCGACACAGGCTGTGCAGATGATCGAGGTCGGGGCCGCTGGCAGTGAGCGGGATCGCCAGCATTTCCAGGTGCAGGGTCTCGGCCAGCACCTTGAAGCCTGAATAGGTCAGCGCATCGACGGCAATCACATCCCCCGGTTTGAGCAGCGCCATCAGCGTCACGGCCAACCCATGTTGCGCGCCGCTGACCAGCAGCACCTGGTCGGCCTCGACCGTCAGCCCTCGACTCAGCAGATGGCGCGCCACCGCCGCGCGTTCATGCTGGCGCCCGGCGTGGGGCTGGTAACGCAGTAACGCTTGCAGATCGCCGGACAGCGCCAGTTGACGCAATGCCGTGCGCAGCAGCTCGGCCTGGCCCGGCAATGACGGGTAGTTGAAATTCAGATCCAGCATGCCCGGCGCCACGCTCATCTGCCCACTGCCCTGCCCCGGCGGCAGCGAGATCTCGCGCACGAAGGTGCCGCGACCGGTTTCACCGCTGACCAGGCCCATCGCCGCCAGCTCGCTGTACACGCGGCTCGCGGTGACCAGCGCGAGGCCGTGGCGCGCGGCCAATTGCCGATGGGTCGGCAGACGCTCGCCGGGCGACAGCCTGCCGCTGCGGATGTCCTCGGCGAAGGTGTCGACCAGGTTTTTGTAACGGGCGCGGGGCATGGGCGATGTATCCATGACAATTTTTTGATTGTCTTAATCTTCCTGCCTAGCATGGCCCGCACGCAACCTCTCCTTTTTTCGGGCCCCCTTCATGGAACAGACCTCACCGCTCAATCCCCTGGCCAACAGCACCCAGGGTTGGATCAATGGCTTTATCGGCGTGGTGATTTTCAGCGGTTCGTTGCCGGCGACGCGCCTGGCGGTGATGGAATTCGAACCGGTGTTCCTCACCCTGCTGCGCGCCACCCTGGCCGGCGTGTTGGCGTTGTGCCTGTTGGTTTTTTTCAAGGAAAAACGCCCAACACGCGCGCAATGGCTGCCCCTGGTCATCGTCGCCCTCGGCGTGGTCATCGGCTTCCCCTTGCTGACGGCGCTGGCCCTGCAATACGTGACGTCCGCGCACTCCATCGTGTTTATCGGCCTGTTGCCGCTGGCCACGGCGCTCTTTGGCGTACTGCGCGGCGGTGAGCGGCCACGCCCGGTGTTCTGGTTGTTTTCGATCCTGGGCAGCGCGCTGGTGATGGGGTATGCCGTCGCCCAGGGCCTGAGCGCCGCCCCGGCCGGTGACCTGCTGATGCTGTTGGCGGTGCTGGTGTGCGGCCTGGGTTACGCCGAGGGCGCCAAGCTGTCGCGCAGCCTGGGCGGCTGGCAAGTGATCTGTTGGGCGCTGGTGGTGTCGTTGCCGGTGGCGCTGCCGTTGAGCCTGATGCTCGCGCCGCCGACCTTCACTGGCATCAGCCTGCCGGCGTGGCTGAGCCTGGGCTATGTGGCGCTGTTCAGCATGTTGATCGGGTTTGTGTTCTGGTACCGCGGGCTGGCCCAAGGCGGCATCGCCGCGGTCGGCCAGTTGCAGTTGCTGCAACCGTTCTTCGGCCTGGCGCTGGCGGCGGGCCTGCTGCATGAGCAGGTCAGCCTGGGCATGGTGCTGGTGACAGTCGC
The DNA here is from genome assembly GCF_023651955.1 of Pseudomonas sp. Y39-6. Taxonomy (NCBI): domain Bacteria; kingdom Pseudomonadati; phylum Pseudomonadota; class Gammaproteobacteria; order Pseudomonadales; family Pseudomonadaceae; genus Pseudomonas; species Pseudomonas sp. Y39-6. Next base: position 3,772,781 of record NZ_CP069594.1, read on the forward strand.
GGTGATCGGCTGTGTGGCCGGAGCCAAGCGGTTTGCGCGCTAGCGTCTGCGGCGATGGCATTATTCCCATCCGGCGCGCGTCCTGTTAAACAGGACAGTCCCCTCCCAGAACAATAAGGACTTGGCATGCACACCCCGTCACTGCAAGACACCACCGCCCCCGAAGGCATCTGCTACGGCTGCGGCGGCAACAACCCCCATGGCCTGCATATCAAGAGCCGCTGGGATGCCGACGGCATTCACGTGGTCGCCGAGCACCAACCGGAAGCGAAATACAGCGGCTGGCCGGATCTGGTCTACGGCGGCCTGATCGCCATGCTGGTGGACTGCCACTCGAACTGGACCGCCATGGCCTACCACTACCGCGCCGAACAACGCGAACCCGGCAGCCTGCCGCGTATCGACTGCGTGACCGGGCATCTCGGGATCAAATTCATCAAGCCCACGCCCCTGGGTGTCACGCTGACCTTGCGTGCCCGGGTCGAGGGCGATGTGGGGCGTAAAAGCCGCGTGGTCTGCGAGGTTTACGCCGGCGATGTGCTCACGGCGATCGGCGATTCGGTGTTCGTGCGCGTCGATACCGGGCAACTGGCCGCCGCCGCCCACGCTCGCAACGCGTGATCCTGGTCTACATTGACTGGCACCGCTAATCGAGGACTGCACCGATGACTCGTCTCACCGCGAAAGACTTCGCCCCCGAACTGCTGGAGCTCTACGACGGCTACGCCCACGGCAAGATCAACCGCCGCGAGTTTCTCGACCGCGCTGCACTGTTCACCTTCGGCGGGCTCACCGCGTCGGCGCTGCTCGCCGCCCTGAGCCCCAACTATGCGCTGGCCGAGCAAGTGAAATTCACCGACCCGGACATCGTCGCGGACTACATCACCTACCCTTCGCCCAAGGGCAACGGCACGGTGCGCGGCTATCTGGTGCGCCCGGCCAAGACCACCGGCAAAGTCCCCGCCGTGGTCGTGGTGCATGAAAACCGCGGCCTCAACCCGTATATCGAAGACGTCGCCCGCCGCCTGGCCAAGGCCGGCTTTATCGCCCTCGCGCCGGATGGCCTGACATCCGTGGGGGGCTACCCCGGCAACGATGAAAAAGGCGTAGCGCTGCAACAAAAAGTCGACCCGACCAAGCTGATGAACGACTTCTTCGCCGCCATCGAGTGGCTGATGCACCACGACAACAGCACCGGCAAAGTCGGGATTACCGGCTTCTGCTATGGCGGCGGCGTGGTCAATGCAGCAGCCGTGGCCTACCCGGAGCTGGGCGCCGCCGTGTCATTTTACGGGCGGCAGCCAGAGGCCAAGGACGTGCCGCGCATCAAGGCACCGATCATGCTGCATTACGGCGAACTGGATACGCGGATCAACGAAGGCTGGCCGGCCTATGAAAAGGCCCTGAAGGCCGCGGGCACTACCTATGAAGCGTATATCTACAAGGGCGCCAACCACGGTTTTCACAACGACTCGACGCCGCGTTATGACGAGGCGGCGGCGAACCTGGCGTGGCAGCGCACGCTGGGGTGGTTCAACAAATACCTGGCCTGACCGCCTCTGAATGTGTAGAGGTTAGCCGCCGACAACTGTTTCATTTTGCTTCTTGATGAAAATCTCAGCCCTGCGCCGCCATCACCGTCAGCCAGGCCTTGAACGCCTGCATCGCCGAGGTTTCGGCGCGTGACTGCAGGCGCGTCAACCAATAGCTGCCGGTGCTGATGCACACGTTGAAGGGCTGGCGGATCGCATCACTTTCCAGTTGACGCGCGAACATCGCCGCCGGGGCCAACGCCACACCGACGCCCTGCAGCGCTGCTTCCATCATCGCCAACGATGAGTCGAACACGATGCTGCGCGGCACCAGGGTGTCGGCAGGCAGCCCGGCGGCCTGGAACCACAGGTTCCACTCATCGGCGCGATAGGAGCGCAGCACTGTGTGCTTCAACAGCTCAGACGGCGTGTGTAACTGCTCGGCGATTGACGGCACGCAGAGCACCGTCAGCGGCGCTTCGAACAATGGGCAGGCGTCGGTGCCATGCCAGGCCCCGGCGCCGAAACGGATCGCGTAATCCAGGCCTTCGGCGGCGACATCGACACGGTTGTTGTGCGTCGACAGGCGCAGGTCGATAAACGGGTAGCGGTGCTGGAAGTCCGCCAGCCGCGGCAGCAGCCAGCCCACCGCAAAAGTGCCGACCGCGCCAACGCTGAGCACTTCGCGGTAGTGCCCGCCTTCGAACTGGCCCAGGGTGTGGGCAATGCGGTCGAAGGATTCGCGCAGCACCGGCAACAACGTCTCGCCTTCGCGGGTCAGCATCAGGCCACGCGGCAGGCGTTTGAACAGGGTGACGTTCAGTTGCGCCTCCAGGCTCTTGACCTGGTGGCTGACCGCCGCCTGGGTGACACATAACTCAATGGCGGCCCGCGTAAAACTCAGGTGCCGGGCGGAGGCCTCGAATGCGCGCAGGGCATTGAGAGGCAGATGGGAACGCAGCATGCTTGCCCCTAATTTTTCTAATGGCTGGTGCGAAATATCATCGTTTGCCCAGGCCCGGCGAACTGTCTACCTTTGGCACGCCCGCGCAGGCTGTTCATTCAATCGATCATACTCATGGAAGCGATATCATGCCCCAACAAGCGGTATTTGGAGTGCGTCATTTAACGGCGCTGGCAATGTTTCTCGGCGCCGGCCAGTGCCTGGCCGCCACCGACCTGCAGGCCGTGGTAGACGCCAGCGTCAAACCGCTGATGCAGCAACAGGCTATTCCCGGCCTGGCGGTGGCGGTGGTGCAGAACGGCAAGGTGCAATACTTTAACTACGGCATGGCATCGAAAGAAGCGCAGCAACCGGTCAACCAAAACACCTTGTTCGAAATCGGCTCAGTGAGCAAAACCTTCACCGCAACCCTGGGCGGTTACGCCCAGGCCATCGGCAAGCTCACGCTGTCGGACAAGGCCAGCCAATACTGGCCTGCGTTGGCCGGCAGCGCCTTTGACCGCATCAGCCTGCTGCAACTGGCGACCTACACCCCCGGCGGCCTGCCGCTGCAGTTTCCGGATGCCGCCGACAACGCCGACGCCATGCTCGGCTACTTCCAGCGCTGGAAACCCAGCTACGCCCCAGGCGCGCAACGTCTCTATTCCAACCCGAGCATCGGCCTGTTTGGCTACCTCGCGGCGCGAAGCCTGGGCCAGCCGTTCAATGTCGCCATGGAGCACACCCTGCTGCCCAAGCTGGGGTTGAGCAACACCCACCTCAGCGTGCCCACCGCGCAATCCGGCGAGTACGCCCAAGGCTACGACAAGCAGCAGAAACCCGTCCGTGTAAGCCCGGGCGCACTGGACAGCGAAGCCTACGGCATCAAGACCAGCACCCACGACCTGGCGCGCTATGTGATCGCCAACCTGCACCCGCAAACCCTGGAAAAGCCGCTGCAACAAGCCATCGCCAGTACCCACGCTGGTTATTACCGCGTGAACGGCATGACCCAGGGCCTGGGCTGGGAGTACTACCCCTACCCCATCGCCCTGCAAGCGCTGATTGACGGCAACTCGACACCGATGGCCATGGAACCTCACCGCCCCGATTGGCTGGCGACGCCGCAAGCGCAACCGGCCAACGTGCTGTACAACAAAACCGGCTCAACCGCAGGCTTTGGCGCGTATGTGGCGTATGTGCCAAGCAAGGACATGGGCGTGGTGATCCTGGCGAACAAGAACTATCCGAATGCCGAGCGGGTCAAGGTCGCCCATGCGATCCTGAGCGCGCTGGATCACTGAGCAAGGTGGGAGCCAGGCTCCCACATCGTGAGGTCTACATCCCCAGCCAGTGCGGCAGCGCCAGCGAGATGAACGGCAGGTAGGTGACCATGATCAGGAACACCAACAGGATCATCAGCCACGGCATCGCCGCACGAATGGTCTGCCCCAGCGTCAAGCCGGTCACCGCCGAGGTCACGAACAGGTTCAAGCCCACCGGCGGGTGGACCAGGCCGATTTCCATATTCACCACCATCACGATCCCCAAGTGAATCGGATCGATGCCCAGCTTCATCGCGATCGGAAAGAAGATCGGCGCCAGGATCAACACGATCGCCGACGGTTCCATGAAACTGCCGGCGATCAGCAAGACCACGTTGACCATGATCAGGAAGCCAATCGGCGTGAGCCCTTCGGACAGCACCCAGGCGGTGATTTCCTGGGGGATCTGTTCGGTGGTCAACACATGGGCGAAGAGCATCGCATTGGCGATGATAAACATCAGCATGATCGCCAGCCGCCCGGACTCCAGCAGCACCTTGGGACAGTCGCGCAGACTCATGTCCTTGTAGACGAACAGCGCGACAAACGCCGAGTACACCGCTGCCACCGCCGCGGCTTCGGTCGGGGTGAACATCCCGCTGTAGATGCCGCCGAGGATGATCACCAGCAGCAGCAAGCCCCAGAACGCACGGCGCGCGCAGGCCAACCACTCGCGAAAGCTCGCCCGTGGCTGCGCCGGCAACTTCTTGATGCGCGCCACAATATAGATCGCGACCATCAGCATCAGGCCCAGCAGCAGCCCCGGGATCACCCCGGCCATGAACAACTTGCCGACCGACGTTTCCGTGGCGGCCGAATACACCACCATCACGATCGACGGCGGAATCAGGATGCCCAGGGTGCCGGCGTTGCAGATGATGCCCGCGCCGAACGCCTTCGGGTAACCGGAGCGCACCATCCCGGCCACCGCAATCGAACCGACGGCCGCCACGGTGGCCGGTGACGAACCGGACAGCGCGGCAAACAACATGCACGCCAACACCGCCGCAATCGCCAGGCCGCCACGGATATGTCCGACACACGCATTGGCGAAGTCGATCAGCCGCTGCGCCACGCCGCCGGTGGTCATGAACGCACCGGACAGCAGGAAGAACGGAATCGCCAGGAAGGTATAGGCATCCGAGGTTTCGAACAGCTTGATCGCCAGGGAACTCACCGAGTCCTGGCTGAACATCAGGATCGACACCGCGCCAGACAATCCGAGGGAAATCGCGACGGGCACGCCGAGGAACATGAACACAAACAACAGCAGAAACAGACAGAGCACGGCCATCAGTGACGCTCCTCATGGCCGCCGGCCAATTTGCTCGCCTCACCGGCCTCGTCGGCCAGCCCCAACCCGACCTGGCGGTGGGTGAACAGGCGATAGAAAATTTCCAGGTAGCGGATAAACACCAGGGCAAAACCGACCGGCACGATGAGCACGATGTCGCCGACATCGATGCCGAACTGGTCGAGGTCTTCGGCGCCGATGTGTGCTGTCATCACCGCACTCACCCACCTGTAACTGGCGACCATGAACAGCCCGGCGTAGGCCAGGCAGCACAGGCAGGCAAGCATCCCAAGCAAGCGCTGCACCCGGCGTCCGGTCAGCTTGACCAGCGCATCCACCCCAAGGTGGCCGGCGGTACGCACGCCGTAGGAAATGCCGAAGAAAATCAGCCAGCCGAACATGGCCTTGGTCAGCGCCACGCTCCAGGTCATGTCCTGGGCCCAGGTCATGGTGCCGTCGCCCAGGGCGTTGAAAAAATGGCTGCTCCAGGCCCACTGGTCGGCCAGGGCAAAGAACAGCGTGTAGATGTTGTTGAGCATGACGTAGACGAATGTCACCAGGGTCATGGCGGCCAGCAGGAAGGCAATGACGCCTTCCTCCAGGTGCTCCCAGACGCGCCTGAGCGTTTGCATGGCAAAACCTCGCGAAGCGGGAATAGGTTTCAGAGTGGAAACCGGATCAACCTGTGGGAGGGATCTCGGTATGCCCCGGCATTACAGGTTGGACGCATCCGCCGCCTTGATCAGGTCAGCCCCGATCTCGCCTTCGAACATCTGCCAGACCGGGCGCATGGCTTCGCGCCATTGCTGGCGTTGCGCGGGGGTCAGTTCGATGATTTCGCTGGTCTTGGCGTCGACGATTTTCTGTTTGGCCGACTGGTTCAGCGCCTCGGCCTGCTTGTTCACCTCAACGGTGACCTCGGCCATGATCTGCTCCAGGGTGCTGCGCACATCCGCTGGCAGGCCGTTCCAGAACTTCGCGTTGGTGATCACCATGTAGTCGATCAGGCCATGGTTGGACTCGGTGAAGTACTTCTGCACCTCGTTGACCTTCTGGCTTTCATAGTTCGACCAGGTGTTTTCGGTGCCGTTGACCGTACCGGTCTGCAAGCCCTGGTAGACCTCGGCAAAGCTCATCTTGCGCGGGTTGGCGCGGATCGCCTTGAACTGTTCTTCAAGCACGCTGGAGGCTTGCACGCGGAACTTCAGGCCACGGGCGTCCTTGGGTTCGTGCAGGGCTTTGTTGGCCGACAACTGCTTGAGACCGTTGTGCCAATAGGCCAGGCCGAGGATGTTCTTGTTCTGCATCGAGGTCAGTAACTGCTTGCCTTGGGCGGCCTGGAAGCGGTCGACGGCGGCCAGGTCGTTGAACAGGAACGGCAGGTCATAGATCTGCACCTGTCTGGTGTATTGCTCGAACTTGGCCAGGGACGGCGCGAGCATCTGCACATCGCCCAACAGCAGCGCTTCCATTTCCTTGCCGTCGCCGAACAGCGACGAGTTCGGGTACACCTCGACCTTGACCACGCCCGGCAGGCGTTCTTCGGCAAGTTTCTTGAACAGCAACGCGCCTTGGCCTTTGGGCGTGTTTTCGGCGACCACATGGGCGAACTTGATCACAATCGGGTCCGCCGCCTGGGCCAGGCCCACGACGAACAAGGTGGCGGCGCAGAACAGCGCCCGGGAGAGCTTGAGCATGGGAAATCACCTTCTTATTGTTGTGTTGTAGGGCAAGGTGCCTGATATGGCGCGTGTAGTGAATTTCGAATTTTTGATACCTGCGTTCGGCCTAGATGAACGCCAACCCGAACGAAAATGCAGATCCTCTCTCGCCTCTGGCTTCGGCTGCGGTCAGCGCTGGGCGGCGAGCAGCCGTTGTGCGCGCAACAGAACCGGGGCATCCACCATCTGCCCATCGATCTGATACGCGCCTGCCCCGTGGGCTCCGCCCGCCACCACGCGCTTGGCCCAGGCCAGGTCTGCGGCGCTCGGTGCCAAGGCCGCATGGATCACCGCCACCTGCCGGGGATGGATGCACAGCGCGCCGGCAAAACCCATTTCATAGGCATGCCGGATCGAGCGACGCAGGCCTTCAGGGTCGTCGATGGCCGGGTGGACGCCGTCCAGCGGGGCCACCAGGCCGGCGGCGCGAGAATGCACGATCAGCGCCAGGCGCGCCTGGTCCAGGGCAAAGTCAGCCGCTGGCGAAGGGCTGCTCAGATTCAAGTCGAGCGCCAGGTCCAGGCCGCCGAACGACAGGCGCTCCACCTGCCGCGCATGGGCAATCGCGGCCACCGCCAGCAGGCCCTTGGCGCTTTCGATAATCGGCCAGATCCGTTTGCCGGCGGCGGCCACCACCGCGACCTGGGCGGCACTTTCGACTTTCGGCAGCAGCACGCCCGCCACGTTTGCATGGGCGTTGCAGAACGCCACATCGTCAGCGTGTTCGGCGTGCTCCGGCGCGTTGATCCGCACCCACACCCGGGCGTCGGAGTGGGCGCGCAAAAACGCGCCAAGGTTCTCCCGCGCCTGCCGCTTGAGCGGCTCTTCTACCGCGTCTTCAAAATCCACAATCACCGCGTCGGCACCGCTGGCCAGCGCTTTGGAAAACCGCTCCGGGCGGCTGCCGGGAACGAACAGGGCTGAACGAACTACAGGCGTTGGCATCACCACACTCCTTGTCAGATAACGCCGCGCGCGCGCAGGTCGTCGATGGTTTCGCCCGAATAACCGAGCTGATCGAGAATGCCCTGGCTGTGCTCGCCTAACGCGGGCACCGCATCCATGCGCGGGCTGAATGCCGTATTGCGCGCTGGCGGCAACAGCGCTGGCAGCGGACCGGCCGGGCTCGCGACTTCGCGCCAGCTGTCACGTGCCTTGAGTTGCGGGTGGTCCCACACGCCGTGCATATCGTTGACGCGGGCACTGGCGATCTGCGCATGTTCCAGGCGCTGGATGACGGCCTCGGCGTCGAGTCGGGCGAAGCTGTCGACGATGATCCGGCGCAGCGCCTCGCGGTTGGCCGAGCGCTTGAAGTTGGCGCAGAAGCGCTCGTCCGTGGCCAGCGCCGGGGTGAGCAGCACCTTGTCGCAGAACGCCGCCCATTCGCGCTCGTTCTGCAAGCCGAGCATCACCGTACCGCCGTCGCCGGTGGGAAACGGTCCGTAGGGATAAATCGTCGAATGCGCCGCCCCGGCACGCGGCGGTGGCGGTGCTCCGTCGAAGGCGTAGTACATCGGGTAGCCCATCCACTCCACCAGGCTTTCCAGCATGCTCACGTCGATACGGCTGCCCTCGCCGGTCTTGCCGCGCAACAACAGCGCCGAGAGGATGCCGCTGTAGGCGTACATGCCGGCGGCGATGTCGGCGATGGAGCAACCGGCCTTGGCCATCTGGTCGTCAGCGGGCCCGCCGGTCACCGACAGAAAGCCGCCCTCGCTCTGGATCAACAGGTCATAAGCCTTCTTTTGCGCGTAGGGCCCGCCTTCGCCATAGCCGGAAATATCGCAGACGATCAAGCGCGGGAAGCGCGCATGCAGTGTCTCGAACGACAGGCCCATGCGCGCCGCCGCACCGGGTGCGAGGTTCTGCACCAGTACATCGGCGTCGGCGAGCAAGCTGTCGAGAATGGCGCCCGCCGCGTCTTGCTTGAGGTCCAGGGTCAGGCTTTCCTTGGAGCGGTTGGTCCACACGAAATGCGACGCCAGGCCGCGCACGCGTTCGTCATAGCCACGGGCGAAGTCACCGCTGCCGGGGCGTTCGATCTTGATCACACGCGCGCCGAGATCGGCCAATTGGCGTGTGCAAAAGGGTGCGGCAATCGCATGTTCCAGGCTGACAACGGTGATACCGTCCAGCGGTCGTTGATTAGCAGTCATGACGATTCCTCAAAGCCAGTGGGCCATGCACGGGGTGTTGCGCAACTGCCAGACCTTGGCGATCAACGCGTCGGCCTCGGCCGGGGTGCGTGCGCCGCTGAACTGGCTGAGGCGCTGGAATTTATCCGCCAGCTCGGCGCGGCTCAGGCTGTTGCCGGGGTCGCCCTTGGGCTCGTCGATAGCGCCGTGCAGCGTGCGGCCATCCTCGGTGGTGACGGTGACGCGGCCCAGCCAACGCTGCGGATAGGCGTCGTCGACTTCGCGATCGAGGGTCATGCTGACCTTGTCGCGAAAGGCCGAGACGGCGGGATCGCTCAGTGCCAACGTGTTGAACTCAACCAGCCCGGCCTTGCCATGCACGGCGATCAGGCCCAGCACGGTGCCCATGGAGAACTTGGCCTGGTGGACGGTGGCCGGCGTAGTGACGCGCCCCAGCACATCGATGGCGCCCTGATGCACGCGGGTCTGCACCTTGGCGATCGCGGCGGCATCGAGGCCTTCACGCTGCATCAACTGCAGCAGCGCATCGGCGGCAGGATGGGTGTGGCGACACGAGGCATGGAACTTGAACGAGGTTTCCAGCAGCGCCCAGCGCCGGCCGAGGTCGGCGGACAGCTTGTGCGGTTCGGCATCGCGGGACATCCCGGCCGCCAGGCCCTGGTCGCCTTCGAGGATATTGCGCGCGCCCGTCAGCCCGTCCGCCGTCAGGTACGCGGCGAGCAAGCCATCCGCCGCCGCCTTGGCCGTGTGCAATTGCTTGGAGTCGGCGGCATCGCGCAAAAACTCCCACAGCCCGGCAGCCTGGGTGCCGGCGCTGCCGAGCAGGTTGATGAATTGCTCCTGATCGAACCCCAGCAATTTGCCCACGGCCACCGCCGCCGCCAAGGTGCCGACGGTCGCGGTGGTGTGGAAGATGCGGTAGTGGGAGCGGCCCATGAATTCGCCGATGCGAATCCCGGCTTCATAACCGGCCACCGCGGCCAGCAGCAGTTCACGGCCGGATTTGCCGAGGTCCTGGGCCGCCGCCAGGGCCGCGGGAAAGACCACCGTCGCCGGGTGCAGCACCGAGCTGTTGTGCAGGTCATCCTGCTCCACCAGGTGCGACGAGGCGCCGTTGACCAACGCGGCGAAATACGCGCTGCTGCTGCGGCCATTGACGATCACCTGCGCCGGGCCGCTGCTCGGCCCCATTTTCTGCGCGTAGCGCTCAAACAGCGGGATCGGGTGCGCGCCCTGGCTGGCCAGCGCCGACGCCAGCCAATCGAGAAAAAGGTCTTCGGTGCGCGCCAGCACCGGTTCGGGTAACTGCGCATAGGTCAATTCGGCGAGGAACCGACACAGGGCTTGGGTATGGCTCATGTTCAGGCCCTCAGAAACTGCGTGGCAGCTCGAGCAAGTGCTCGGCCACGTAGGACAGGATCAGGTTGGTGGAGATCGGCGCCACCTGGTACAGGCGGGTCTCGCGGAATTTGCGTTCCACGTCGTACTCGCAGGCAAAACCAAAGCCGCCGTGGGTTTGCAGGCACGCATTGGCCGCCTCCCAGGACGCCTTGGCCGCCAGGTACTTGGCCATGTTCGCGCTGGCCCCGGCAGGCGCGCCACGGTCGTATTCCTCGCAGGCACGCCAGCGCATCAGGTCGGCCGCTTCGATTTCTATATGCGCTTCGGCAATCGGGAACTGCACGCCCTGGTTCTGCCCGATGGGCCGGCAGAACACCACGCGGTCGCGGGCATAGGCGCTGGCCTTTTCGATAAACCAGCGGCCATCGCCGATGCACTCGGCGGCGATCAGGGTGCGCTCGGCATTCAGGCCGTCGAGGATGTACTTGAAGCCCTTGCCCTCTTCGCCGATCAGGCTGTCCAGAGGCAGTTCGAGGTTGTCGAAGAACAGCTCGTTGGTTTCGTGGTTGACCATGTTGGCGATGGGTTGCACGGTCAGGCCGTTGCCGATCGCCTCACGCAGGTCCACGAGGAAGATCGACATGCCTTCGGACTTTTTCTTCACATCGGCCAGCGGCGTGGTGCGCGCCAGCAGGATCATCAGGTCGGAATGCTGCACCCGCGAGATCCAGACTTTCTGGCCGTTGATTACGTACTTGTCGCCGCGCTTGATCGCGGTGGTCTTGATCCTGGTGGTGTCGGTGCCGGTGCTGGGCTCGGTGACGCCCATCGATTGCAGTCGCAATTCGCCGCTGGCCAGCTTGGGCAGGTAGAAGCGTTTTTGCGCGGCGCTGCCGTGGCGCAGCAGGGTGAACATGTTGTACATCTGGCCGTGGACGGTGCCGGAGTTACCGCCGCAACGGTTGACCTCTTCAAGGATCACCGACGCTTCAGCCAGGCCGAGGCCGGAGCCGCCGTACTCTTCCGGGATCATCGCCGACAGCCAGCCGGCGGCGGTCAAGGCCTTGACGAAGGCATCGGGGAACGCTTTTTCTTCGTCGATCCGACGCCAGTACGCCGCATCGAATTCGGCGCACAAGGCGCGCACGCCCGCGCGGATGGCATTGAGTGCTTCATTGTCATTCGGGTTCATTAACGGCTCTCCGCCTGTTGTTCTGGTGTTATTCGAAATGCACACGGGCCTGCTGGGCCAAGCCATCGTGATTACCGGCCCACAGTTCTGCCACGCCGGCTTGGCTGATACGCCCGGCGACTTCAAACGGTTGCGCAGCGATCAGCGGGCGCACGCCGCGATAGTCGAAACGGCGCACCGTGGCGCGGGGATGGGCCCGACAAAAGGCGCGCAGGCTCAACGTGGCAATCAACGGCCCATGCACCACCAGGCCCGAATAGCCTTCCGTGCCGGTGACGTAGGGATAGTCGTAGTGAATGCGGTGGCCGTTGAAAGTCACGGCGCTGTAGCGGAACAGCAGGGTCGGCGTCGGCTCGATCGCTTCGCACCACTCACCCGCCGCCAGCGCCGCGCCGTTGCCCGGCTTGGGTGGGGTCGGTTCGCGGTAGACGATGTCTTGTTCTTCGCGGATCGCCAGGCGGCCGTCCTGGGTGTAGTCATGGCGCACGGTGACAAACAGCAACGCACCGGTGCGGCCGGTCTTTTCTTCGACCTGGGTGATGGTCGACACACGGCTGGCCGCCTCGCCGGCGCGCAGCGGATGCAAGAACTCGAGACGCCCACCGGCCCACATGCGATTGCGGTTATCCGCCGGCGGCAGGAAGCCGCCCCGGGCCGGGTGGCCGTCGGTGCCCAGGGCCGATTCCGGCAGCGGGTCCTGGAAGAAACACCATTGCCACAACAGCGGCACCGCCGCGCCGTGTTCGGGCACGGGCTCGCCGAATGTCGCGGCGATGCGTGTGAGCAGGTTGTGGCTCAGGTGGTCGTGGGCCGTTTCGTTTCGGCCGATCCAATCAGTGGCGCTCATCGGGTGCAGGTCCTCGGGCTGTGAATGTGTGCCCCGGATCATGCAAGCGCCCGACCGTTCTGAGAATTTGCATTTCAATAAGCCAGCGTTCGGCTATGCTGAACGCCACGCATTGATGGGCAACGGGCTTGCTTCGGTTGGTTGGCATTTTCATCGCCGGCACACTGTCAGCGCAGGCAAGCCCCGCACCGCCGTTGCACCGAACAGCCCTGTCCACCCCGGAGCCGCCATGCACTTCGATCTCGCCGACCTGCGCCTGTTTATCCATATCGCCGAATCGCCCAGCCTGACCCAGGGTGCCAAGCGCGCCTTCCTCTCGCCGGCGGCTGCGAGTGCGCGCATCAAGGCCCTGGAAGGCCAGTTGGAAACACGTCTGTTGTACCGCGACAGCCGCGGCGTGGAGATCACCCCGGCAGGCGAGCGGCTGCTGCACCATGCGCGGCTGATCATGCGCCAGGTGGACTACCTGAAAAGTGAGTTCACCCAATACGGCGTCGACTCTGCCGGACATATCCGCATCTTCGCCAACACCACGGCGGTCACTGAGTTTCTTCCCGAAGTGTTGGCCGGTTTCCTCTCCCAGCGGCCCGGTGTCACTGTCGACCTGCAGGAGCGCCTGTCCCGCGATATCGTGCGCGGCGTGCTCGATGGCACCAGCGACATGGGCATCATCGCCGGCCCTGTGGAGGCCGCGGGCCTGCAGGTGCTGCACTTCAGCACCGATAAACTGGTATTGATGGTGCCCGTGGGCCACCCCTTGGCGGACCAACCCTCGGTGACGCTGGAACAGACCCTCGCCTACCAGCACATCGGCCTGCACGAAGGCAGCACCTTGCTGAGTTTCCTGCGCGAGCACGTCGAGCGGGTCGGCAAGCAGTTGTCGCTGCGCATCCAAATGTCGAGTTTCGAGGCGATCTGCCGGATGGTCGAGGCGGGCGTGGGCATTGGCATCATCCCGGAATCCGCCGCCGTGCGGCACAGCCGGACCATGCAGTTGGTGGCGGTGAAACTGAATGAGCCATGGGCGATTCGCGAGCGCAGTATCCTGGTGCGCGAGCTGGAAGCGCTGCCGGGGACCATTCGTGCCCTGATCGCGACCTTGATGCCACAAAGCGCCTAGACTCCAGAGTCACCTTGCCAGAGGAGACTGCCCATGCAACTCGAAGGTTCCTGCCATTGCGGCGCTGTGACGTTCAGCCTGACCAGTGCCCACCCCTACCCTTACCAGCGCTGCTATTGCTCGATTTGCCGCAAGACCCAGGGTGGCGGCGGTTACGCGATCAACCTCGCGGGCGACAGCAACAGCCTGAAAGTGCGCGGGCACAAGCTGATCTCGATCTACCACGCCAGGCTCAAGCCCGAAGGCGCCAGCCGCGCCCATGCCAGCAGCGCCGAGCGGCATTTCTGTTCACAATGCGGCAGCGCGCTATGGCTGTTCAGCCCGCAATGGCCGGAGTTGATCCATCCGTTTGCCTCGGCCATCGACACACCGTTGCCGGTGCCGCCGCAGCACACGCACCTGATGCTCGGTTCCAAGGCGCCCTGGGTCGAAGTCAGCGTGCGCAAGGGCGACCTGCAGTTCGATGAATACCCGCAGGAATCGATCGCGCAGTGGCATGAGCGGTTGGGGTTGGTGCGTTAACAGTCTTTGACAGTTTTCCGACAAAGCTTGCAAAGATTGTCGGACAGCCCTTCCCTAGCATTCGAGCATCCAAACAGCCATCTGGGTGCTCTTCATGTTTCGCACATTGCGCGGTATTCCGCTGCTGGGCTGCCTGCTCGGCAGTATCGGTTGCCATGGCCAACCGCCTGCCCCGCCGCCGATCCCCAAGGGCGACTACAACGCGATCATTCGCTATCTACAAACCCGCATTCCGTGGGAGATGGCCCGGGAGCAGGTGCCCGGGTTGTCCATCGCCCTGGTCAATGGCCAGGAGCTGATCTGGGCCAGTGGTTTCGGCGTGGCCGACAAGGCCCGGGGCGTACCGGTGACGCCGAATACGGCGTTTCGCGCCGGCGCGATCTCCAAGCTCCTCACCGCCGCCGCCGCGCTGCAGCTGGTGGAACAACAGCAACTGGCGCTTGACGCACCGATCCAGCAAACCTTGCGCGAGTTCTATGTGCGCTCGCGCTTCCATGACGAGCAGGCCGACGCCGACCGCGCCATCACCCTGCGCCGCTTGCTCAGTCATCAGTCGGGCTTGCCCAGCGAACACCTGCGCGGCCTGCGCAACACCTTCGCCATGGGCCAGATGCCAATGCGTATGTCGGGCGTGTGGCTGAGCACCCCGCCGGGTTCGCAGGTGGCCTACTCGAATCTCGGCTATGCGCTGGTGGGCGCGGCTATCGAACGCAGTAGCGGCAAGGCATTCGAGACCCAGTTGCAAAACAGCCTGTTCAAACCGTTGAAGATGAACCAATCGAGTTTTGTCGGCGTCGGCGCACACGTGGCCCACCGCGCGCTCGGCTATCAGGACGGCAGCGCCAGCACCGATGCCCAGGTGCGCGACCTCGCCGCCAGCGGCTTGTGGACCAGCCCCAAGGACCTCAGCCGCTACGTACAGATGCTGTTCGCCCAAGGCCTCTACAACGACACCCGCGTAATGGACCGCGCCTCCATCGAGCAGATGTTTACCCAACAAAATATCGGCAACGTGCTGGACTTCGACTGCCAGATGGGCCTGGGCTGGTTTCTCTCGCCCTGTGGCGACAAGCCGGTCAGCCCCGGCATACGCACGTTCCAGCACAGCGGCGGGGGCGACGATTTTGCCGCGCAGGTGACAGTGCTGCCGGACCAGCAGTTGGCAGTGATCATCATGGCCAACGACAGCAACGCCGAAGACATGGTGGTCGCGCTGAGCACCGACACCCTGCGCCTGATGCTCCAGGCGCAAACCGGCGCGCCGGTATGCGCCGACGACTGCCAGGCGCCCAAGCACGGGGGCAAGTTGCGCCAGGTGCCCGCCGCCATCGACCGTAAGCGCCTGGCCGGGTTCTACGCCACGGCCTGGGGCGTATTCAGGATCAGGGATACCCCTACGCGATTGTCCGGCGAGTTGGCCGGATACACCTTCGAACTGCTGCGCGATGAAGACGGCTGGTTGCGCGCGCAGCAAAAAGTCCTGGGGTTCTGGCTCAAGGATCTCGGCGGGCTGGGCCGCGTGCAACTGGACGTGGTGACGGTGCAAGGCCGGCAGATACTCACCGCGCGCAGTCACGGCCAGCGGGTGGCCGTGGGCGAACGCATCGACCCACCGTCCCTGCCACTGGCCTGGGCCGACACCGTCGGCACCTATCAAGTGCTCAGCACCCACGAACCCGACGCGCCACTCAGCGGCATCAGCGTGCGCCTGGAAGAAGGCTTCCTGGTGATTCGCGGCCAACTGCACGACAAGCCGCTGACCGATTACATCCTGCTGCCCGTGGACAACGCCCATGCCGTGCTTGCCGGCAACGGCTATGGCCTGGGCGACACCGTCAGCCGCCAGGTCAACGGCCTCAGTGCCTCGGGCTACGCCTTCAAACGCACGCACGCGCCCCGTAAACCCTTGATTTTATAACCACGGATGAACCTCCTTATGCGCTCGAAACACCTTTGCCTGTCCATCACCTCAGTGTGCCTGTTGGCAGGCGCCGACACGGTGCTGGCACAGGACTGGGCATACAGCTTGAAAGCCGGCGTAGCCAGCATGCCCCGGTATAGCGGCAGCGATGAACGCAGGACCGAACCGCTGCTCGGCGGCGCCATCGTCAGCCCCTGGGGGATTTTCCTCGACTCCGACAAGGGCCTGGGCTGGCGTTATAAAGACGATGCCCTGAGCTTCAGCGCATACGTCGGCGCGAGCGCCTCACGCATGGACAAAAACGAACGCCTGCGCGCCGGCTCGAAACGGCTCAAGGGCATGGGCGAAATCAAATCACGCACGCAATTGGGCGTGAGTGCGAGCTATAACTTGGGCGGCGTGATTGTCGGCGCCACCTTGGAACATGCACTCAAGGAAGATGATCACAAAGACAGCGGCAAGGCATTTACCCATCTGGAACTAAGCGTTGGCACCAACCTGTATGACGGGCGCTATGGCGTGATCGACGCCAGCCTCAGCAGCCACTTCGGAGACCGTGACTACCTGCAGACCTGGTACGGCGTGACCACCGGCCAGGCGGCACAGAGCCGCTTCAAGGCCTACAACGCGGAGGGGGGCAATATCAGCAACGGCATGAGCCTGACATGGAGCGTGCCGATCAGTGAGCACACCCAGTTCTCGACCTTGCTGGATGTGCAGTACCTGGCGAATGAAGCGGGCAACAGCCCGATCGTGGAGCGGCGGTTGCAGACATCGGTGATGGGTTCGCTGAAGTACAGCTTCTGATCCGACAACCCGATTGAAACGACGGAAGGAGCCAACCGTGGCGAGGGCGCTTGCTGCGGTTGACTGCACAGCGGTCTCCGGTTTTTTAACCATTACCCCCAAAAAGCCTTATTCGGTATACGCCCAACTCATCCGAAACGACGCCCCGCCCCACTCCGAATCGAATACCTGGACCTGCCCGCCATGCCATTGGCAAACCCGCTGCACCAGCGCCAGGCCGAGGCCGAAGCCGCCGGTGCGGCGGTCGCGACTGGCGTCGAGGCGGATGAACGGCTGGAAGATCTTCGCCCGGCCTTCCTCGGGGATGCCGGGGCCGTCATCGCACACCCGCACTTCATAACCACTGCCGAACTTGACCAGCGACACTTCCACGCGGCGCTCGGCGTAACGAATGGCGTTGCGCAGCAGGTTGATCACCGCACGTGCCATGAAGCGCGGTTCGATCTGGATAAAGTCGACTTCACAGGTACGCAAGGACAACTGCACGCCTTCCGCCTCGGCCTCCAGGGCCACGCTGCCGATCACACTGTCGAGCCAGCTGTGGGCCTCGATATTTTCCTGCGTGACCTGGGTGGCGCCGCGCTCCAGGCTGGCGTAGGTCAACAACTCAGAGACCATTTCCTCCAACTCGCCAAGATCGGCGTACATGTCGGTGATCAGTGCAAGGCACTGCCGGGGATCGGCCTGTTGTTTGAGCTGGTCGAGTTCGAACGACAAGCGTGCGATGGGCGTGCGCAGTTCGTGGGAGACCGCGTTGGTCAACTCACGCTGGTTGGCGATCAGGCTCTCGATGCGTTCGGCCATCTGGTTGAAGTGCCCGGCCAGTTCGCGCACGGTGGAGCGACGCGGCAACAGAATGCGCGAGCCGAGGTCGTTATCGCCGAAACGCTGGGCGGCCAGGCGGATATGTTCCAGGTCGCGCCAATGCGGGCGTACCCAAAAATACAGCACGATAGCCAGGCACAGCCCGAGAAGAACATAGGCCCAGAGGTATATCTTGGGTTCTTGCGGCAGTTTGATTTCCAGCAACTGCGCGCCACCGTCGATAGGAGTGATGAACTCGCTAAAGTCACCACGCACCAACAGCGAGCCGTCGGTCAGGAGTTTTTGTTCACGCTCGGTCAGCGCCAGAGCGTCCTTTTCAATCAGCTTCAGGTGCAGCCCATAATGGCGTTGCAACTCAGCCAAGCGGGCTTGCCGCGCTTCGCCGAGCAGCGGCCGCAGTTGTTCGACCAGACCATAGGCGGGGCCGCGCAGGATCTCGCGGCTATACGTTTCGTTAGCGTCGGGCAGCAACTCGTCGAACGTGTAGTTGACCAGCCAGATCGCTCCCGCCAGGCCCAGGGCCAGAATCACATACAAGCGTAGAAACAGGCGCAGCATCTAGACCTCCCACGCAAACGGATTGAACAGATAGCCCTTGCCCCAGATGGTCTTGATGCACACCGGTTCACGGGGGTTATCGTTGAGCTTGCCGCGCAGTTTGCTGATGTACACGTCGACGCTGCGGTTCAGGCCATCAAAGGCGATGCCGCGCATGCGGTTGAGGATGTCATCGCGCGAGAGGATCTTGCCGGCGCTGCTGGCCAGCAACCACAACAGTTCGAACTCCATGGTGGTGAGGTCGATCTTCTCGCCGCCCAGGCTGACCACCCGGCAACTGCGATCAATGACCAGGCGCCCGAACTCGATGGCGCCGCGCACCGTCGGCTCTGGCGCCTGGCGCCGTTGCAACGCTCGCAGGCGGGCCAGCAGCACCGGCGGTTTAATCGGTTTGATCACATAGTCGTCGGCACCGGACTCCAGGCCGAGAATGTGGTCCAGGTCGTCTTCCTTGGCGGTGAGGATCACGATCGGCGTGTCGGACACCGCGCGAATCGCGCGACACACATGCAAGCCGCTCTGGCCCGGCAGCATCAGGTCGAGCACGACAATCTTGGGCTTGAAGTCAAGAAAGGCCGCCAAGGCCGCATCGCCGCGATGCACCGCCCGTACCTCAAAACCGTGCTGTGCCAGAAAGTGCGCGATCAGCCCTGCCAGCTTCTCATCGTCCTCAACGAGCAATACCTTGCCCAGCCCCAGGTTTTCCATAAGTTCTCAGTGCACAACGCGGATTGAAGTGCGCGCATTATAGGTGGCAAGTTGCCCGCCGGCAGCGCTTGACCGGCTACACGCGATGAAGCTTCATGCTTTTAAGAGTTTTTAACAAATAGCCTGCAATTTTTAACGCCGTCGCCGGGCGTTGTATGCGCAGCCGTCGCCTCAGGCTGGCACGCCACTGTGAAAGCGGAACTCGACGTCAGGGGACTCGATCAGTTCCTGCTCGGCCGCCCTCACCCGTTCGATCACCTGGGCAATATCCTTGGCCTCGCCATACTGATAAGCCAGTTTCAAGTAACCCTGGTAGTGCCGCGCCTCGCTTTTGAGCAGGCCGAAGTAGAACTTGCCGAGTTCTTCGTCCAAATGTGGCACCAGCGCCTCGAAACGCTCGCAACTGCGCGCCTCGATAAAGGCGCCGACCACCAGGGTGTCCACCAGTTTGACCGGCTCGTGGCTGCGCACCACCTTGCGCAAGCCCGAGGCATAACGCCCGGCGTGCAACTGACGCAGCGCGACCTTGCGCTTCTTCATCAGGCGCATGACCTGTTCGTGATGGACCAGCTCTTCCCGGGCCAGGCGCGACATCATATTGATCAAGTCAACATGGCTGTGATACTTAGCGATCAGGCTCAAGGCAGTGCTGGCGGCCTTGAATTCGCAGTTCTTGTGGTCGATCAGCAGGGTTTCCTGATCGGCCAACGCGGCCTGGACCCAGGCGTCAGGGGTGGGGCAACCGAGGAATTCGTGGATTTCGGGCAGGTTCATCGGGCTCACGGGCAAAGGATCACAAAAGGTCGCCGATTATACCGACCGCGCCGCAGACCACCAGCCACTGGCCTTGATGTGCATCAACATGACGTCTGGCGGGCAGCAACTATAGTTGTTCAACGCCCCCTTTCTGGAGAGTCCCGACCATGCAAGCCATCCGCAGCATCCTGGTGGTCCTTGAGCCCGAGCATTCGGAAAGCCTGGCCCTCAAACGCGCCAAACTGATCGCCGGGACTACCGGCGCGCGCCTGCACCTGCTGGTGTGCGACAAGAAACATGAGCATTCGGCGCTGTTGAGCCTGCTCAAGTCCGGCCTGACCGAAGACGGCTACAGCGTCACCACCGAACAGGCGTGGAATACCAGCCTGTATGAAACCATCATCGAGGTGCAGCTGGCCGAAGGCTGTGGCCTGGTGATCAAGCAGCACTACCCCGACAGCCCGCTGAAAAAGGCGCTGCTGACCCCGGCCGACTGGAAGCTGTTGCGCTACTGCCCGGCGCCGGTGCTGCTGGTCAAGACAGCAACGCCATGGAACGACGGCGTCATTCTCGCCGCCATCGATGTAGGCAATACCGACACCGAGCATCGCGCACTGCACCACATGATCATCGACTACGGCTTCGACATCGCCAGCCTGGCCAAGGCGTCACTGCATGTCATCAGCGCCCATCCATCGCCAATGCTCTCGGCCGGCGACCCGGTGTTTCAGCTCAAGGAAACCATCGAGGCGCGTTATCGCGAGCAGTGCAAGGCATTCCAGGCCACGTTCGATATCGACGACGCCCACCTGCATATCGAAGAAGGCCCGGCGGATGTGCTGATTCCCCATGCCGCCTACACCTTGAAAGCCGCAGTGACGATCATCGGCACCGTGGCACGCACCGGGCTGACCGGCGCGCTGATCGGCAATACGGCGGAAGTGGTGCTCGATGCGCTGGAAAGCGATGTGTTGGTGCTCAAGCCCGAGGCACTGACGGATCAACTGGAAAAGCTGGCCAACAAAGCCTGATCGTCAGGCGCCCAACACATCCTTGAGAAACCCCGGCGCAATATAGCGCTGGTAGTGCGCCTCGGACAGGATGAAAAACTCACGGTCGATGGCATCGCGCAGCTGCGGCAGGTTCCACTCGCGGAACTCCGGCAGCAGCACCATGCCATAGGCCTCCAGGTTGGAAATCACCCGTGCCCCGCGGGCGATCAACTGGTAGGCCCAGCAGTACTCGGACTGGTGCGGCACAAAGCGGATCTTGCGTTGCTCCAGCTGGCTGCGCAGGGTCTTGGGGTCGAAAACCTCCAGCTTGCCGGCCATGACCTGCACCAACAATTGCTCGAGCCGCAGCCACACCGCACGTTTTTCTTCTTCGTTATAGCCGTTCCACTGGATTACTTCGTGGTGGAAACGCTTGCAGCCGCGACACACGAGGTCACCGTAAACCGTGGAGCACAGGCCTACGCAGGGGGTCTTGATGGCTTGGTTGGACATGGGCGGCAACACGCAAATCAGCGAAACAGGGCGCCATGTTAGCCCTTTGTCTAAGGTTGATCACCCAGCAAACTTGGCTTGGCAACTTACGTTTAGATTTTTTTTGCCGTAGAATCATCCGGCCTTATAAGGCGCCAATAATCCGCTGGAAGCTGTTTTCAAAGCGTCACGAGCACAGTCGTTCCTTCAGAACGGTGTTGGCGATGGTCAATGACCCGGCAGGTCAAGCCAGCGCCAACCCTCATCAGCTCCGTTCTGCAGGCGTAAAACTTTGAAAGCAGCTTCTGTGAGGAATGTCGGCAGCGCTGGCTTTGCGGCCCAAAAAGCCCCCGAGCGCATGCGTGCCGTTCATTTCTGGATGAGCGTCCCGTGGGACCACTGATGAGGGTAATAACTGTGCTTGAAGCCTACCGCAAACATATCGAAGAGCGTGCAGCCCTGGGTATTGTTCCCCAGCCGCTTAATGCCGAACAAACCGCAGGCCTGGTCGAGCTGCTGAAAAATCCCCCGGCTGGCGAAGAAGAATTCCTCGTTGACCTGATCACCAACCGCATTCCACCAGGCGTTGACGAAGCTGCCTACGTCAAAGCCGGTTTCCTGTCTGCCCTGGCCAAGGGCGAAGCCACTTCTCCCCTGATCGACAAGAAACGCGCCGTTGAACTGCTTGGCACCATGCAAGGCGGCTACAACATCGTGACCCTGGTCGAGCTGCTCGACAACGCCGAACTGGCGCCTGTTGCCGCCGCTCAACTCAAGCACACCCTGCTGATGTTCGATGCGTTCCACGACGTGGCTGAAAAAGCCAAGGCCGGCAACGCACACGCCAAGGCCGTGATCCAGTCCTGGGCCGACGGCGAGTGGTTCAAGAACCGTCCGACCCTGGCCGACAAGATCAGCCTGCGCGTGTTCAAGGTCTCCGGCGAAACCAACACTGACGACCTGTCGCCTGCGCCGGACGCCTGGTCCCGCCCTGACATCCCGCTGCACGCCCTGGCCATGCTGAAAATGGCTCGCGACGGCATCGTGCCGGACGAGCAAGGCAAGACCGGCCCGATGAAGCAGATCGAAGAAATGCGCGGCCAAGGCTTCCCGATCGCCTACGTCGGTGACGTGGTCGGTACCGGTTCGTCGCGTAAATCGGCAACCAACTCCGTACTGTGGTTCTTCGGCGACGACGTTCCTTACGTGCCGAACAAGCGTGCTGGCGGTTTCTGCTTCGGCAGCAAGATCGCTCCGATCTTCTACAACACCATGGAAGATGCTGGCGCACTGCCGATCGAATTCGACGTCACCAACATGAACATGGGCGACGTGATCGACCTGTACCCGCATGCTGGCAAAGTCTGCAAGCACGGTACCGATGAAGTCCTGACCACCTTCGAAATGAAGACCCCGGTGCTGTTGGACGAAGTCCGTGCCGGCGGCCGTATCCCGCTGATCATCGGCCGTGGCCTGACCGAGAAGGCGCGTGCCGAACTGGGTCTGCCACCGTCCGACCTGTTCAAGAAGCCGGAAGCTCCGGCCGAAAGCACCAAGGGTTTCACCCTGGCGCAGAAGATGGTCGGCAAGGCATGCGGCGTGACTGGCGTTCGTCCAGGCACCTACTGCGAGCCTAAGATGACCACCGTGGGTTCCCAGGACACCACCGGTCCTATGACCCGTGACGAACTGAAAGACCTGGCGTGCCTGGGCTTCTCGACCGATCTGGTGATGCAGTCGTTCTGCCACACCGCGGCGTATCCTAAGCCGATCGACGTGACCACCCACCACACCCTGCCTGACTTCATCATGACCCGTGGCGGCGTGTCGCTGCGCCCAGGCGACGGCATCATCCACAGCTGGCTGAACCGCATGCTGCTGCCGGACACCGTCGGTACCGGTGGTGACTCCCACACCCG
Organism: Pseudomonas sp. Y39-6; assembly: GCF_023651955.1. Classification (NCBI taxonomy): domain Bacteria; kingdom Pseudomonadati; phylum Pseudomonadota; class Gammaproteobacteria; order Pseudomonadales; family Pseudomonadaceae; genus Pseudomonas; species Pseudomonas sp. Y39-6. The sequence goes on from NZ_CP069594.1 coordinate 3,795,752, forward strand.
TTTCCCGATGGGCATTTCGTTCCCGGCCGGTTCCGGCCTGGTAGCGTTCGCCGCAGCCACTGGCGTGATGCCACTGGACATGCCGGAATCGATCCTGGTGCGCTTCAAAGGCAAAATGCAACCTGGCATCACCCTGCGTGACCTGGTTCATGCCATTCCTTACTACGCGATCCAGGCTGGCCTGCTGACCGTAGAGAAGAAAGGCAAGAAGAACGCCTTCTCCGGCCGCATCCTGGAAATCGAAGGCCTGGACAACCTGAGCATCGAACAAGCTTTCGAGCTGTCCGACGCCTCGGCTGAACGTTCGGCTGCCGGTTGCACCATCAAGCTGTCGAAAGAGTCGATCACCGAGTACCTGAACTCCAACATCACCCTGCTGCGCTGGATGATCGGCGAAGGCTACGGCGATGCACGTACCCTGGAACGTCGCGCCCAAGCGATGGAAGCCTGGGTTGCCAACCCGGAGCTGATGGTGGCCGATGCCGACGCGGAATACGCCGAAATCATCGAGATCGACCTGGCCGACATCAAGGAGCCTGTGCTCTGCGCGCCAAACGACCCGGACGACGCCCGTCTGCTGTCCAGCGTTGCTGGCGAGAAGATCGACGAAGTGTTCATCGGTTCGTGCATGACCAACATCGGTCACTTCCGCGCTGCCGGTAAACTGCTGGATCAGGTCAAGGGTCAGCTGCCAACCCGTCTGTGGCTGTCGCCGCCGACCAAGATGGACGCTCACCAACTGACCGAAGAAGGCTACTACGGCATCTACGGCAAGGCTGGCGCGCGCATGGAAATGCCGGGCTGCTCGCTGTGCATGGGTAACCAGGCACGTGTAGAACCGAATTCGACCGTCGTGTCGACTTCGACCCGTAACTTCCCGAACCGTCTGGGCGATGGCGCCAACGTCTACCTGGCTTCGGCCGAGCTGGCGTCGGTGGCTTCGATCCTGGGTCGCCTGCCGACCGTCGAGGAGTACATGGAATACGCCGCGAAGATCAACACCATGGCCAGCGATGTGTATCGCTACCTGAGTTTCGATCAGATCGCCGAGTTCCGTGAAAGCGCTGCAAACGCCAACATCCCGGTGCTGCAAGCCTAAGGGTGTGTTGATGTAAAGGACGCCGCGTATCGCAAGATACGCGGCGTTTTTTTATGCCTGGGGATGGCTGTGCAACGCCAGTTGCACCGCACCATCGACGCTCAAGCCGCTGAGCAACACCTCGGGCGCCTGGGCCTCGGGCAGCGCCTGCAAGACTTCATGGGCGTCATGGCGCACCCGCGCCAGCACCAGTTGCTTGCCCTCCCCGCGCACCTGGGCAAAAAAAGCGGCCAGCGCTTCGACGCTGGTGCCGTCGAGGTCGGGGGATTCTTCCAGGCTCAACACCACCGTCTGCGCGGATGACTGACGCATCAGGCGCAGGGCGGCGCCGAGGATGCGCTCGGCATTCGCAAAAAACAGCGCCTCGCTTGGCCGTATGATCAACACGCCGGGAACGGTCAGCGCATCGGCATGGTGTTGACGGTCCACGAAATCATGAGTGTCGCCCAGGCGCCCAAGCACCTGGATATCCGCCGCCGACATCTGGCGCAACATCAACACCACGCTGATCCCGACCGACAACAACAAGCCATCCAGCACGCCGAGCACCAGCACCGCCGCCACCGCACACACCACCAGCAAACGGTCGCGTCGCCACAGGAAGTAACGCCCCAGGGGCTGCAGGCTCAAACCCCGGCCCAGGGCATAGATGACCACCGCCGCCAACACCGGCTCCGGCGTGAGCGCAACATACGGCAGCACCGTCAACACAATCACCAGGATCACCAGCGCCGCGACGATCCCCGCCAAACGCGAATAGGCGCCAGCCGCCTCATTCGCCGAAGTCGCCGAATACCCGGCGCCCGTCGGCATGCCGTGGAACAACCCAGACACCAGGTTGGCCGCGCCCAGCGCCAGCAAGTCGCGGTTGGACGACACCCGGTCGCCGTGCTTGAGAGCGAACGAACTGATGGACCCGTAGGACTCAGCGTACAAAATCATGACCAACGCAAACGCCAACTCGCCCAGGCGCAGCCAATCGGCAAACGGCAGTACCGGCAAATGCCCCAGCTCCAGGCGCAGGTCGATCAGGCCGATCAGCGCGACGCCGTGGGCCTGCAGGTTCAGGCCCTGGCCGGCAATAACGCCGAGCACGATCACCACCAGCCCGCCGGGCAGGCGCGGAACGCGGGCGCATAACCACAACACCAACAAGGCCACCGCAGCCACCAGCGCGGCGGGCCAGTTCCAGTGCGGCAGCTGCTCCAGCAACTGCGGCAGGAAGCGGATCAGGTTGTTATCGGTCAGGTGGACGCCCACCACACTGGCCAGTTGCTTGAGGATGATGGTCAGCGCCAGGCCGAAGGCAAACCCACGCAACACCGGCTTGGCAATAAACGAAGTGACGCCACCGAGCTTGAACAGCCCGGCCAGCAGAAAAAACACGCCAATGATCAGCACCAGCCCGAAGGCCAGGGACAGCCTCAGCGCCGGGTCATCCCCCGCCAGGCTGGCCGTTGCCGCCGCCAACACCGCTGCCGACGACGAAGTCGCCGAGACGATCGCGAAACGGCTGGTGCCGAACAGGCCGTAGCACACCAGCCCGGCAAACAAGGCAATCACACCGGCCTGGGGCGGGAGCGCGGCAATGCTGGAATAGGCCACCGCCTCCGGCAACAGCAAACCGGCAATCGATAAGCCGGCAATTATGTCCTGGGTTCGCTTCGACGCAACGACAACGGGCGTATCGGTTTCAGTTTTCAATCGGCCCCATCCATCCTGGCTAAAAATGTGTTCCAGCTTAGCGCCCATTGCCGCGCGGCGGTTGCGCCGCGTCAGGTTTTCCGAGCGAAAAAAAGGCCGACTCGCCACGCGTGCGAATCGGCCCTGTTCGGTGCAGCGTGCGGTCAGGAGAGCAGCGAGTAAATCAGCGCAGTAATCGCCACCAGGCCGACCGCCGTGACAAACACGTTGGACGCCTGCCCGCGGTACTTGGCCATCGCCGGCACCTTGCGGATCGCGTACATCGGCATCAGGAACAGGATCGACGCAATGATCGGCCCGCCCAATGTCTCGATCATGCGAAGGATGCTCGGATTGAGCGTGGCGACGATCCAGCACACCACCAACATGAAGGCGGCGGTCATGCGGTCCAGGGTCTTCGGTGCCGGACGCCGGCCGGTTTTCGCGACCAGGCCCTTGAGGCCTTCACTGGCGCCGATGTAATGGCCCAGGAACGACTTGGCAATCGCCACGAACGCAATCAGCGGCGCGGCGAAGGCGATGGTCCGGTTGTCGAAGTGGTTGGCCAGGTACGACAGGATCGACAGGTTCTGTGCTTTCGCTTCAGCCAGTTGCGCCGGCGACAGGGTCAGCACGCAACTGAACACGAAGAACAGCACCATCGCCACCATCAACAGGTGCGCGCGCGACAGGATCTGCGAACTGCGCTCATCGGCATGCGCGCCGTACTGGCGCTTCTGGTCCACCGCAAAGGCCGAGATGATCGGCGAATGGTTGAACGAGAACACCATCACCGGAATCGCCAGCCACAAGGTGTTGAGCAACGCCGAAGGTGCCGGCACCACGTTGGCGGTGCTGAGGATGCCACCGTTCCAGTGCGGGATCAGGTACACCGCCAGGAACAGCAAGGCGACGATGAACGGGTACACCATCAGGCTCATGGCCTTGACGATCGCCTGCTCACCGCAACGCACCACGGCCAGCAGGCCGAGGATCAGCACAAACGCCAGGATCGCCCGTGGCGGCGGCATGATGTGCAACTGGTGCTCCATGAAGCTGCCGACGGTATTGGTCAGCGCCACGCTGTAGATCAGCAGGATCGGGAAAATCGCCAGGAAGTACAGCAAGGTGATCAGCGCGCCGGCCTTGACGCCGAAGTGCTCTTCGACCACGTCGGTGATGTCGGAACCTTCACGGCCGGACAGCACGAAACGCGTCAGGCCACGGTGGGCAAAGAACGTCATCGGGAAGGCCAGCAGCGCCAGGATCACCAGCGGCCAGAAGCCGCCGAGGCCAGCGTTGATAGGTAGAAACAAAGTGCCGGCACCAATCGCCGTGCCAAACAAGCCAAGCATCCAGGTGGTGTCCTGACGACTCCAGCTTGTAAGGATTACAGGTGTCGTGACATAGCGTTCGTCGACGCTATTGGCCTGATCATTCATCCGGTCGGATCTCCGCATTTCCACAGCCGGCACGAGTCAGAAAAACCTGACAGGCAGCGCCCCGGCTATAACAGGGGCGCGATTGTCCGGGATTCTTTTAAATAAGCAAAGGCTTAGCTGAGGAATGGTTAAGCGGTGCAGAGGCTCAAGGACGAGGTTGTCGGCTATTTTTTGCGCATTTGGCACGGAGAGCCCCCTGGGTAGTCGCGTGTCAGACGAGTCCCTTGTGGATGCCCGAAACATCGTCACGCCTTATAAGAAGTTGCCCGCGACGCTTGACAGCCAAACTTATGCCCCAGCATGATCGGTCATGAACCTTTTTCAGCAGCACCTCACCCGCACCACCACCACGACCGCTTCTGGCGGGTCGTGCGGTTGCTGTGGGTGCTTGAACTAGACACCTCACGGATTCAACCCAAGGCCCCGCCAGCAATGGACGGGGCCTTTTTTATTGCGCCGCCATCCGGCACGCGAAAGGAGCAACACCATGGCTGACGCCCTGCTGATCATCGATATGCAAACCGGCCTGTACGCTGGCCCGGAGCACCCCTTCGAACGCGAACGGGTGCTGCAGACCATCAACCAACTGATCGGGCGCGCGCGCCACGCCGGCGCACCGATCTTCGTCGCCCGCCACACAGGCCCGGCGGGCTCCGCGATTGCCGCGGGCAGCCCGTATTGGCAGGTGTGGCATGAGCTGGATGTCGATGAAGCGCGTGACCAGTTCTTCAACAAAACCCGGCCCAGTTGTTTCCTCGGCACCGATCTGGCGCAGCGACTGCGCGCGATGCAGCTCAATGAGCTGGTGATTGTCGGGATGAAAACCCAGTTCTGCATCGATACCACTTGCCGCGTCGCAGTCGAACTGGGGTTCTCGGTGATACTGCCCGAAGACGGCCACACCTGCATGGACACTGCGACGCTGTCGGCGGCGGCGATCATCGAACATCACAATGCCACGTTGGCCGGGGCGTTTGTGCAACGCGTGAGCGCCGCCGCGATCAGTTTCTGACAACGCAAATACCGTAGGGGGCACGCGTCGCCCCCAACACCTGCAAGCTCGGCCCTACGACGATTTTTCTGCCACAGCAAAGCGATTTTGCTGACAAATCCCGCATACTCTTGCTCTCAAAACCTTCAGGAAGAGCCGTCCGATGACAACCACTGTTCTGGTCCTGGTCGAAACCATCAACGAATACCTGCCCATCATCGAAAGCAATGACTTTCATGTGATCCTGGCACCGACGCCCGCCGAACGCGCCCAGGCCATCAAGGCCCACGGCGGGCAGATCAAGGCCGTACTGACGCGTGGCCCGCTGGGCCTGTATGCCGAAGAAATCGCCGCGCTGCCGTTGCTGGAGATCATCTGCGTGATCGGTGCCGGCTATGAGCATGTCGACCTGCAGGCGGCAAGCAACCGCGGGATCGTGGTGACCAACGGTGCCGGGGTGAACGCGCCTTCGGTGGCGGACCACGCCATGGCCTTGCTGCTGTCATTGGTGCGCGGTATTCCGCAAACGGACGCGGCAGTGCGCCACGGCGAATGGCCCAAGGTGATGCGCCCTTCCCTGGGCGGCAAGCAACTGGGGATTCTCGGCCTCGGCGCGGTGGGCCTGGAGATCGCCAAGCGCGCCGCCCTCGGGTTCGGCATGCAGGTGAGTTACCACAACCGCCAGCCGCGCGATGACGTGGACTACATCTATTGCTCGACCGCCGTGGAGCTGGCACACACCTCGGACTTCCTGATCCTGGCCACGCCCGGCGGCCCAGGCACGCGCCACTTGATCGATCGGCATGCCCTGGATGCATTGGGGCCGAACGGCTACCTGGTGAATATCGGCCGTGGCAGCGTGGTGGTGACCGCCGACCTGGTCGCCGCCCTGGAACAGCGGCGTATCGGCGGCGCGGCACTGGATGTGTTCGACGACGAGCCCAAGGTGCCCGATGCCCTCAAGCGCCTGAGCAATACCGTGCTGACCTCCCATGTGGCCGGGCTGTCGCCGGAAGCCGCGCACGATACGGTGCAACGGGTGGCCGACAACCTGCTGGAGTACTTCGCCGGCCGGCCGGTGCTGACGCCGGTCGCCTTGCCCCCGCCCGAAAAATGACCGATCAGGCACGCTGATCATCATCCAACACGCGAACCTATTAAGCCGCCCCGACCTTGTGGCCGGGCGGCTGGGCGCATTAGATTAGCCAATAGTCCGAGGCCTTTAGAATAAGCAGAAGGGATAAGCATGGCGCTGAACGACCAATCGACCCAGATCCGCCCAGGCGAAGAACTTGATGCCAGCCTGATCGATCCCTACCTCAAGGCCCATATCCCGGGCCTGAGCGGCACGCTCAAGATCAGCCAGTTCCCCGGCGGCGCGTCCAACCTGACCTACTTGCTGGAATACCCGGGCCAGGAATTCGTGCTGCGCCGCCCGCCGTTCGGGCACAAGGCCAAATCGGCCCATGACATGGGTCGCGAGTTCCGCATTCTCAATCAGCTGAAAGACGGCTTTCCCTACTGCCCCAAGGCCTACGTGCATTGCACCGATGAATCGGTGATCGGCGCCGAGTTCTATGTGATGGAGCGCGTCAACGGCATCATCCTGCGCTCCGACCTGCCGGCCGAACTGGGCCTGGACGCGAGCAGGACCGAAGCGCTGTGCAAAAGCTTTATCGACAAGTTCGTCGAACTGCACCAAGTGGACTACAACGCCTGCGGCCTGGCCGACCTGGGCAAGCCCGAGGGGTACGTGGAACGCCAGATCCGCGGCTGGAGCGACCGCTACGAAAAAGCCCTGACCCCCGACGCACCTCGCTGGGAGGCCGTGCGCGCCTGGCTCAACGACAAGATGCCAGCCGACCATCCCACTTCCAGCATCGTGCATAACGACTACCGCTTCGACAACGTGATCCTCGACCCGCACAACCCGATGCAGATCATCGGCGTGCTGGACTGGGAGCTTACCACCCTCGGCGACCCGCTGATGGACCTGGGCAACACCCTCGCCTACTGGATCGAAGCCGCCGACCCGGCGCCCGTGCAACTGATGCGCCGCCAGCCGAGCAACGCGCCGGGCATGCTCACGCGTCGCCAGTTCGTCGACTATTACGCCGAGCGCGCCGGCCTTGAGATCGACAATTTCGACTTCTACTACACCTACGGCCTGTTCCGCCTGGCCGGCATCGTGCAGCAGATCTACTACCGTTTTTTCCATGGACAGACCCAGGACAAACGCTTTGCGCAGTTCATTCAGATGAACAAGCTGCTGGAGCAGATGAGCCTGAATGTCATCGGCAAATCCGCCCTCTGATCGACCGAGCCAAGACCCACAAGGAACCCCCATGTCCAAGACCAACCTGTTCGACCTCGACGGCAAGATCGCTTTTGTCTCCGGCGCCAGCCGTGGCATCGGTGAGGCCATCGCCAAGTTGCTGGCCCAGCAAGGCGCCCACGTGATCGTGTCCAGCCGTAAGCTGGAAGGCTGCCAGCACGTAGCGGATGCGATCATCGCCGACGGCGGCAAGGCCACTGCGGTTGCCTGCCATATCGGTGAAATGGAGCAGATCAGCCAGGTCTTCGCCGGCATCCGCGAGCAGTTCGGCCGCCTGGACATCCTGGTCAACAACGCCGCAACCAACCCGCAATTCTGCAACGTGCTGGACACCGACCTGGGCGCCTTCCAGAAAACCGTGGATGTGAATATTCGCGGCTACTTCTTCATGTCGGTGGAAGCCGGCAAGCTGATGCGCGAAAACGGCGGCGGCAGCATCATCAACGTGGCCTCGATCAACGGCATCTCGCCGGGCGTGTTCCAGGGCATCTACTCGGTGACCAAGGCCGCGGTGATCAACATGACCAAGGTGTTCGCCAAGGAATGCGCCGAATTCGGCATCCGCTGCAACGCCCTGCTGCCGGGCCTGACCGACACCAAGTTTGCCTCGGCGCTGGTGAAGAACGACGCGATCCTGAAAATGGCCCTGGCGCAGATCCCGCTCAAGCGCGTGGCGGACCCGAGCGAGATGGCCGGCGCGGTGCTGTACCTGGCCAGCGATGCATCCAGCTACACCACCGGGGTGTCGCTGAACGTGGACGGTGGTTTCCTGTCCTGACCACATAAGCAGCACAATCCCCAGGTGGGAGCAGGCCCGCTCCCACTTTTTTTATCGCGTTGTCATACAGCCCCTTTGGAGCAAACGTCGCCAGCGAGTAGTCTTGGACCGACTCAGCCCCTCAGGAAAAACATGGAACTGCACGTGATCATCAACGGCCGCAAGGACCTGGCCGAACAGCTTTACCAGCAACTGCGCGAAGCCATCGACTCCGGCCGCCTGGCCGCCGGGGCGCAATTGCCGCCCAGCCGCCTGCTGGCCGCGCAACTGGGCGTGTCACGCAAGACCGTGTCCGACACCTACGCCACCCTGACCTACGAAGGCCTGCTGGTTGGCAAGATCGGACGCGGCACGTTCGTCAACAGCCGCACTCCGCCGACCGAACGCCTGCAAACCGCCACCGACCTGGCCTGCGCCGCCAACCTGGCGAAGTGGCAGGCACTGCCCTCGCCCATGCATCACCCCACGCGCGACAGTGCCCTGCGCTACGAGTTCCTCGGCGGCGCCACCAGCCGCCACCAATTCCCCCAGGACGAATGGCGACGCTGCACCCAGGACGCCCTGCGCCGTATTGCCCAGAACAGTGGCCTCTACAGCCAGACCGAAGGCCTGCTGGCGTTGCGCAGCGCCATCGCCGGGCACATTGCGTTTTCCCGTGGGGTCAAATGCAGCGCCGACGACATCGTGGTCACCAACGGCGCGCAGCAGGCTCTCGACCTGATCGCCCGCGTCGTGCTGGAGCCGGGCAGCATCGTCGCCATGGAAGACCCCGGCTACACCCCGGCGCGCCAGTTGTTCATGGCGATGGGGGCAAACGTCATCGGGGTGCCCGTCGACGATCAGGGCATTCAGGTCGAGCGGATCCCCGACGGTGCGCGGCTGATCTATGTGACACCGTCCCACCAGTTCCCCCTCGGCATGCCCATGAGCCAGGCACGCCGTGAAGCCCTGCTGGCCCGTGCGTTCGAGCTGGGGGCGATGGTTATCGAAGACGACTACGACAGCGAATTCCGTTACGAAGGCCGTCCCACCGACTCCCTGCAAAACATGGACACCCGAGGCGTGGTGACTTACGTCGGCACCTTCTCCAAAACCCTGCTGCCGGAGTTGCGCCTGGGCTATGCGGTACTGCCGCCAGCCCTTTATGGCGCGGTGCTCAAGGCCAAGCAATTGACCGATCAACACAGCTCCACCTTGCCGCAATGGGCGTTAGCCAAGTTCATCAGCGAAGGCTATCTGCTCAAGCATATTCGCCGCTGCCACAGCGTGTATGCCGGGCGCCGCGAGCGCATCCTGCAGCGCCTGGCGGGCGACCTGGCGCCGTGGTTCGAAGCGGTGCCCACCGTGGCCGGCTTTCATATGGCGGCCCTGTGCAAGGTGCCGGTGAATATTGCGTTGTTGATGCAGCTGGCACGCCAGGTCGACGTGGGCCTGTACCCGCTCGACGTGTTTTTTCACGACACGCCGGTACGCCCGGGCCTGATCATCGGCTTCGGCGCGATCGAAACCCTGGACATCGACCCGGCCCTGGACAAGGTGCGCGACATTCTCCAGCAGATTGGCTAGAGGTTTTTCGGCTGGATTGGTCATTGGTCGGCGGGAGCACGCGGCGTAGGGTGAAGACCTCTCGAACGACTCGGAAACTCGCCATGAAACGCTCACTCGCAACCGCCCTGATACTGGCCTCGTTCAGTGCCTTCGCCCATGAACCGGTGTACAACCAGGAGTCGATCAAGGTTCTGCAAGAGCACGCCCTGAGCAACGTGCCCGGCAAGAAAACCATCATGCTGAGCGTCGATTACGCCGCGGGCCAGGCCACCGTGCCCCACAGCCATACCGGCACTGCCGTGGCTTACGTGCTGGAGGGCGCCATCACGTCGCGGGTCAACGATGAACCGGCGATCACCTACACGGCCGGCCAGTCATTCTACGAGCCGGCGGGCTCGCGGCACTTCGAGTCGAGCAATGCCAGCCAGACCCGACCGGCGAAACTGCTGGTGGTGATGGTGCTGGATGACAAGGCTGAGGTGCTCACCCCTCTGGCGCACGAATAGCACCGCTGCGAGACTCAAGGGCGATTGAATCGACGGCGCAGTGCTTCGATCGGCTCGCGGCAGGCACAACCTTCAAGATGGTCATTGACCATCCCCGTCGCCTGCATCAACGCATACATCGTGGTCGGCCCCACGTAGGTCCACCCGCGTTTCTTCAAGGCCTTCGACAAGCGCACCGAAGCCGGTGACGTCGGGTTGGCGCGCCAATACGCCAGATCCACCCGCGCCGGGCGTTCGTCAGGCGTCGGTTCAAACGACCATAGCCATTTCGCCAACGAACCGCTTTCGGCCACCAACTCGCACGCCCTGCGCGCATTGTTGAGGGTCGAGACGATCTTCGCGCGGTTGCGCACAATGCCAGGGTCAGCCATCAGGCGTTCGATATCCGCTTCGCCGTACTGCGCCACACGGCGGAAATCAAAACCGTCGAACGCCCGCCGAAAATGCTCGCGCTTGCGCAGGATGGTGATCCACGCCATCCCCGCCTGAAACCCCTCCAGGCAAATCTTCTCGTACAACTGAATGTCATCCGCCACCGGCACGCCCCATTCATGGTCGTGGTAATGCGGATATTCCGGCGCAGCGGTACGCCAACTGCAATGGGTCAGCCCTGCGTCGTTGGTGCTCAGTCCTGGTTTGTCCATCCGTCACCTCGCGTACTCAGCGGCGGATGATAAGCGAAAAAATTTGCGCCCCGTCAACCGCTCAAGCACCGCCCTCGCAGAGCAACTGGTCAGACCGCAACCGGACAAGCCGCGAAAATCACTTGTGACCTGGAAAAAACCCAGCGTAGACTGGCCACGCACTGGACTTACCGGTATGACCACAACAATTAAGCCCTGGACCCACCAGGGCACCGAATAGAGATCCCTCCCATGTTCAGATGGTGCTCGCGTTCGATTTTCCTGCAAGTCGTGATCGGTCTGATGCTCGGCATCCTCTGCGGCCTGGCCCTTCCCGAATTCTCCTCGCAACTCAAACCCCTGGGTGACGGTTTCATCAAACTGATCAAGATGTTGATTGGCCTGATCGTGTTCTGCGTGGTGGTCAGCGGTATCTCCGGCGCCGGCGACTTGAAAAAGGTCGGGCGCATCGGCCTCAAGTCGGTGATCTATTTCGAAGTGCTGACCACCGTCGCCCTGGTGATCGGCCTGCTCATGGCCTTCAGCACCGGCATCGGCAGCGGTGCGAATATCCACCTGGAGCAATTGTCCTCCGCCGGCTTGCATGAACTGGCCGACAAGGGCCAACACATCAAGGGCACCAGCCAGTTCCTGATGGACCTGATCCCCAACTCGGTGATCGGTGCATTTGCCGACAACAACGTGCTGCAAGTGCTGCTGTTCTCGGTGCTGTTCGGCAGCGCCTTGAACCTGGTGGGTGAAGCGGCGTCGGGCATTTCGCGGCTGATCAACGAGCTGAGTCACGTGATCTTCCGCATCATGGGCATGATCGTGCGCCTGGCGCCGATCGGCGTGTTCGGCGCGATCGCCTTTACCACCAGCACCTACGGCCTGGACTCACTGCAGCACCTGGGCAGCCTGGTAGGCCTGTTCTACCTGACCTGCTTTATGTTTGTCGGGGTGATCCTCGGCCTGGTGATGCGCCTGTCCGGCCTGCGCATGCTGCCGCTGCTCAAGTACCTGCGCGAAGAGCTGCTGATCGTGATGGGCACCGCCTCGTCCGACGCGGTGCTGCCACAGATCATGCGTAAACTGGAACACTTGGGCATCGGCAGTTCCACCGTGGGCCTGGTGATTCCGACAGGCTATTCGTTCAACCTCGACGGTTTCTCGATCTATCTGACCCTGGCCATCGTGTTTATCGCCAACGCTACCGGCACACCGCTGTCGATGACCGACTTGCTGACCATCCTGCTGGTATCGTTGATCACCTCCAAGGGCGCCCATGGCATTCCGGGGTCAGCGCTGGTGATTCTGGCGGCGACACTCACGGCCATCCCGGCGATTCCGGTGGTCGGCCTGGTGCTGGTATTGGCGGTGGATTGGTTCATGGGCATCGGCCGTGCATTGACCAACCTGATCGGCAACTGCGTCGCCACCGTGGCCATTGCGCGCTGGGAAAAAGACATCGATATCCAGCGCGCCAACAAGGTACTCGCCGGCCAGCAGGGTTATGCGTTCCAGGCTAAAAAGCCGGTAGTGCCCGCGCACCAGGAGTTCTGACCCATTGGCATGAGCGACACAGATCACCAGTGGGAAGGAGCTTGCTCTCTCCCACACTCAATCGTCGCCTTTGTGGCAATTGTATTCGCAACATCAAGGAGCAATCGACGTGGTCACCCCCTCAACCGTCGTCAATTCAGTCGTAGAAAAACTCCGCGCCTCCCTGGCGCGGGGCCAGTGGCGGCGCGGTGAAATGCTGCCCGGTCAGCGTGAACTGGCCGAACAGCTGGGCATCAGCCGCCCCAGCCTGCGTGAAGCCGTGATCGTGCTGGAAACCCTCGGCCTGGTGCGCTCGATGCCCGGCAAAGGCGTGGTGGTGCTCGAAACCCACGTCAACGAGGCGCAATCGAGCGACGCCGTGGCCGACGCCAGCCTCGAAGATATCCTGCAACTGCGCTACACCCTCGAACCGTTTATTGTCGGCCTGGTGGCCCAATCCATCAGCAGCAAAGAGGTTGGCCAACTGCGCCTGACCCTGATGGACATGCGCGAAGCCCTCGACGCTGGCGACGCCGAAGCCGGGATGAATGCCTACATTGCCTTCCACGAAGAACTGTTCGCCCTCACCTCCAACCCGATCTTCCAGAACGTGGTGCAACAAACCAGCAACGCTCTCAAGCAAAGCGCACAGGTGCTGCGCAACTCCCCGGAACACCTGGCAGAACGCCTGCAGGAAAACGATGCCGTGGTGCGCGCCATCCGCAACAAGAACAGCGCCCTGGCCAGCGCCGAAATGCGCAAGCACATCCTCCAGGAAGGCCTGCGCATGGGCATTCGCTTGACCATCCCGGACGACCATCTGGGCAGTTGATTTTTGGAGACCGGCCATGACCGCCCACGCCTTGCCACGCGACCTGCCCATCACCGGCCTGCCCGCCATGTGCCTGGTGGCCGGTAAAAAGCCCTCGGTGAATGACATCTACCCACGGCTGTTCGACGCCATTCTCGAACAGCGCATCGCCCCGTCCACCAGGTTGACCGAGGAAAGCCTGGGCCAAACCTTCGGAGTGAGCCGCAGCGTGATTCGCCGGGTATTGGCCAAGTTGTCGCACCAGCACGTGATCATCCTGCGCCCCAACCAGCGCGCCCAGGTAGCCGCACCGGATGCCCAGCAAACGCGGCAGATTCTGGAAGCGCGGCGGTTGACGGAGATCACGGTGGTACAACTGGCCTGCGCCCAGGCCACACCGATGCAGATCCGCCAGTTGCGCGAGTTGATTGCCCGCGAGCGTGATTGTATTGAACGCGACCAGCGTGGGCCGGCGATTCGCTTGTCGGGGGAGTTTCATCTGCAATTGGCGGCGATGGCGGGGAATGCGCCGTTGGCGCAGTTTCTCAACAGCCTGGTGCCGTTGACGTCGCTGATCATTGCCCAGTACGAGGCGCAAGCCAGCAGCTATTGTGCGTGGCAGGAGCATGTGGCGATTGTCGATGCCATCGAGCAACGGGCCTCTGGCATTGCGGTGAACTTGATGACCCGGCACCTGGATCACCTGGAGACCCGACTACTCAAGCACCACTGATCCCAAGTCGATGGCGCTCACAATGAAAAAGGGGGCTTGCCCCCGATAGTGGTGGATCAGTCATACCGGTGTTGACTGATCCATCGCTATCGGGAGCAAGCCCCCTCCCACAGTTGTTTACCGCTCGATCAAACCGATGCCAGCACCGACTGACCGCTCAACGCCAGGTCCAGCAACTCACGGTTGGCCACCGCGTACATGGCGTAGTCCGTGCCGACCGCGGCACGGATTTCCACCATCATTGCGCGCCAGCGATCGGCCATGTCCTGGTGCTGCTCAAGCCACAGGGCCACGCGGGCTTCCATGTCTTGTGGCGCTTCGGCCATTTGCAGTACGGAAATGGTGATCGCCCGTTGCTGCCAGTCCACGTCGTCGCGGAAAGCTTCGCGAGCCTGGGCCTGCCAGTTGTTGGCGACCGGCAGATCGCTGATCTGCTGCAGGTACCATGGCAAGTCCAGGGCGCTGCCGACGGCGAAGTAGGCCTTGGCCACTTCGGCGGCGTCATGCCCGGTCACGTCGGCGGCTTCGATGATCGGCAGCAAGGTGTACAGGTGCGTCGTGCCTGCAACCATGCGTGCCAACAACTCCGGTACGCCGGCTTCGGTGTAGGCCTGGTAACGGGTCTGCCAGCCTTCACGGGTCGGGCCTTCGAGCAGTTCGTCGAGTTTGAGACCCAGTGCGGCCAGGTGCGGACCGAAGTGCGCGGTGTCACGCCCGGCATCCTGCTCGTTGCGACGGCTGCGCAGGAACCAGCGCGTGGCACGACGGCCCAGGCGCATCAGCTCGTCCATCAGCTCCAGTTGCACGTCGGCGGAGACCTGGTGGTCCAGGGCTTCGATCTGACGGAACCAGTGCGGGAGATGGAAAATGTCGCGCACGATCACATAGGCGCCCGCCACGTTGGCCGGGCTCATGCCGGTCGACTCTTTGAGCCGCTGCACGAAGGTGATGCCCATGTGGTTGACCAGGTCGTTGGCGATCTGGGTGCTGACGATCTCGCGCTTCAGACGGTGGCGACGCATCGCCTCGCCGAACTTGGCCACCAGGCTCGGTGGGAACGCGGTCTCCATGTCACGGGTCAGGTACTCGTCATCCGGCACCTGCGACTTGAGCAGGGCTTCCTTGAGGTCGATCTTGCTGTACGAGATCAGCACCGACAGCTCCGGACGGGTCAGGCCCTTGCCGGTGGCGGCGCGTTCGGTGAGCTGCTCCTCGGTCGGCAGGTACTCGATGGCGCGGTCCAGCTTGCCACGGCTTTCCAGGTCGCTCATCAGGCGCTTGTACTCGGCGGCACGCTCGTAGGCACGGCGTGCGGCCAGGGACAGGGCCTGGGTCTGCTTGTAATTGTTGCCCAACACCAGGCTGCCGACTTCGTCGGTCATGCTCGCCAGCAACTGGTTGCGTTGCTTGTCGGTCATGTCGCCAGCCTGCACCACTTCGTTGAGCAGGATCTTGATGTTCACTTCGTGGTCGGAGCAGTCCACACCGCCGGCGTTGTCGATGAAGTCGGTGTTCGAACCGCCGCCATTGAGGCCGAATTCCACACGCCCCAGTTGGGTCATGCCGAGGTTACCGCCCTCGCCCACCACCTTGCAGCGCAGTTCGTTGCCGTTGACGCGCAGCGCGTCGTTGGCCTTGTCGCCCACATCGGCATGGCTTTCGGTGCTGGCCTTGACGTAAGTGCCGATACCGCCGTTCCACAACAGGTCCACCGGCGCCTTGAGCAAGGCGTTCAGCAGTTCAGTCGGGGTCAGTTTGTCGGCCTGGATGTCGAAGCGTTCTTTCATCTGCGCCGAGATGGCAATGCTCTTCGCGCTGCGCGAGAAGATACCGCCGCCTTCGGACATGATGCTGGTGTCGTAGTCGCTCCACGCCGAACGCGGCAGCTCGAACATGCGCTGACGCTCGACGAAGCTGGTCGCCGGGTTCGGGTTCGGGTCGATGAAGATATGCAGGTGGTTGAAGGCCGCGACCAGTTGCAGCTTGTCGGACATCAACAGGCCGTTACCGAACACGTCGCCGGCCATGTCGCCGACGCCGACCACGGTGATGCTGTCTTCCTGCACGTTGATGCCGCGCTCACGGAAGTGACGCTGCACACCGACCCACGCGCCCTTGGCGGTGATGCCCATTTTCTTGTGGTCGTAACCGGCCGAACCGCCGGAGGCGAATGCATCGCCGAGCCAGAAGCCGTAGTCGATGGCAATGCCGTTGGCGATGTCGGAGAAGGTCGCAGTGCCTTTGTCGGCCGCGACCACCAGGTACGGGTCATCGCCGTCATGCCGCACGACGTTGACCGGCGGCACCAGGGCGCCATCCTTGAGGTTGTCGGTGATGTCCAACAGGCCGGAAATGAAGATGCGGTAGCAGGCGATGCCCTCGGCCGCGATCTCGTCGCGACTACCGCCCAGTGGCAAGCGGCGCGGCAGGAAGCCGCCCTTGGCGCCCACCGGCACGATCACCGAGTTCTTCACTTGCTGGGCTTTTACCAGGCCGAGCACTTCAGTGCGGAAGTCTTCTTCACGGTCGGACCAGCGCAGGCCGCCGCGCGCGACATTACCGAAGCGCAGGTGGACACCCTCGACCCGTGGCGAGTAGACGAAGATTTCAAACTTCGGCACTGGCTTGGGCAGCTCGGGAATGGCCCGCGGGTCGAACTTGAAGCTGAAGTACGCCTTGTTCTGGCCGTTGGCGTCGGTCTGGTAAAAGTTGGTGCGCAGGGTGGCCTTGATCAGGTCCAGGTAGCGACGCAGGATGCGGTCTTCGTTGAGCACCTGAACCTCGTCCAGGGCGCTGAGGATCGCTTGTTCCAGGCGTTGCTGCTTGTCTTCCAGGTCGTCGGCGGTGAGCTTGCGCGCCAGGTAGAAGCGCGTCTTGAACAACCGGGTCAACTCGCGGGCGATGTCGGTGTGGTTGTTCAGGGTGCTGGCGATGTAACCCAGGTCGAAGCCCAGGCGGATCTGTTTCATGTAGCGCGCGTAGGCACGCAGCAGCGCCACGTCGCGCCACGGCAGGCCGGCGGTGAGTACCAGGCGGTTGAACGCATCGTTCTCGGCATCGCCGTGGACGATATGCACGAACGCGTCCTGCAGGGTGTCGTTGAGCTGCTGGATATCCAGGTTCACGCCTTCGGCGGCGATGAACGCGAAATCATGGATCCAGAACTCACGGCCATTGGCATGACGCAGGCGGTACGGGAATTCACCCAGCACGCGCAGGCCGAGGTTTTCCAGGATCGGCAATACGTCGGACAGCGCCAGCGGGGTGTCGGCATGGTAGAGCTTGCAATGCAGCTCACGCTGGCCGGACACCTGGCCCAGCGGCTGATAGAAGCTCATCACCAACGGGCTGGCTTCGGTGAGGCTGAGCAAGTGCTGCATGTCGACCACCGCCGAATGCGCAGCAAAACGCTCGCGGTAGCCGGCCGGGAAACCTTTCGGGAAATCCGCCAGCACGTTGGTGCCGTGGGCCTCGCCGAAGCTTTCGACCACCAGGCTGGAATAGTCGTCCTGCCAGCTGCGGCAGGCCTGCACCACTTCTTTTTCCAGTTGCAGTGGGTCGATGTCCAGGCGGTTCTTCGGGTCGACCCGCAGAATCAGTTGCACACGGGCCAGCACGGACTCGGAGAAGAACGTCCAGAATTCGCAGTCCGAGGCTTTCAGGCGATCCATCAGCACTTGCTGGATCTTCTGGCGCACTTCGGTGGAATAGATATCGCGCGGCACGTAGGCCAGGCAGTAGCAGAAACGCCCGTAGGGGTCTTTGCGCAGGAACACGCGGATCTTGTTGCGTTCCTGGATCTGCACGATCGACATCACGGTGCTGAACAGCTCGTCGACCGGGGTCTGGAACAGGTCGTCACGCGGCAGTACTTCGACCACCTGCGCCAGTTCCTTGCCCAGGTGCGCCTTGGCCTGGAAGCCCGAGCGGCGTTCGATTTCCGCGACCTTGCGGCGGATATAAGGAATCACCCGCACGCTTTCGCCGTACACCGACGAGGTGTACAGGCCCATGAAGCGGCATTCCTTGATGACCTTGCCGTCGGCGTCGATCTCGCGGATCGACACGTAGTCCGGATAAGCCGGGCGATGCACGCGGCTCGGGTGGGCGGCCTTGGCGAACGACAACACGGTCGGCTCGCGCAGGTAGGACACGGCGTAGTCTTCGATGCGCAGGTCGTCGGCGGTGAGGCCGGCGCGCAGCAGCTTGGTCAGACCGAGGAAGGAGCCGGCGTCATATTCGATATGACCACCGTCCGCCTCGTCACGTACCACGAACTCTTCATAGCCGAGGAAGGTGAAGTGGTTGCCCACCAGCCATTCCAGGAAGTTCTTGATCTCGGCTTTTTCTTCGCCGTCGATGCTGAACCGGCTGGCGTCGATACCGACCAGCAGTTCCTGGACCTTGGCTTTCATCGGCTCGAAATCGGCCACGGCCACGCGCACTTCGCCCAGTACCTGCTCCAGCTCTTTGCTCAGCACGTTCAGTTCGGCGGCGTTGGCGCAGCGGTCGATTTCCAGGTACATCAGCGATTCTTGCTGGATGCCTTCGCCCTGGGTGCCCTTGGCCAGAATTTCCTGCAATTCGCCCTTGCTGCCACGGCGCGTGCTGAGCACGGTGGTTTGCAGGGTGTGGATGCTGTAGCCGCGGCGGTTCAGCTCGGTACGCACCGAGTCCACCAGAAATGGCAGGTCATGGTGCAGCACTTCGACCGCGGTGTGGGTCGACTGCCAGCCATGACGTTCGTAATCGGGGTTGTAGACCCGCACCTGGGGTTCGGTGTGGTCGAAGCGCTCAAGCAGGCGCCAGGCAGACAGGGTGCAACCGGCCAGGTCGGAAAGGCGACGTTGGGTCAGTTCGTCCAGGGAAATGATGCCGAAAAATTGTTCAGCGAACAGCGCCACTTGTGGCAGTGCCTGTTCACTGATGTGCTGCGCCAGTGCCGCTTGCAGTTGATGCTGGAAGTCGGCCTTGCTGGCTGCGGTGAAGAACGCCATCTGTGGTACTCCGCTTGGGCTTGTTATTGATGGAAGCGTCGCGTGTTATCCCCTTTGGGGGAGACCGTCAGCCCTGTTCGCAGGTAACGATACAAGCACCATAAACGAATCAGGGTGACAGGTGGGTGAAGCTGGACAAGACGATCAGGTCACATACAACTTCCATTGGACGTACACCTTGCCAGGCGACGGTGTGACGGGCAGGTCAGGCTCCCAGCAGTGAGCACATCCGTTGCGCAGCTTAACGAGTGTAGGAAGACAGCTGCTTGCGGCGCTGCGACATATTCGGTCATCGGCTGGCAACGAAGGGTTGCACAAAGGGCAACCACACACACCGAACGACAAAAAAGCCGGTCACCGGCGCTGATTTCAAGCCAATGATAGCTAACACACGCGAAGCCCGTCGGCACATACCTACGGCACATCAAGCAAGGGACCTCAAACATCAGGGAACTTTTCCTGCGCCAACCGCCAATCAAAAAAAACACAGGGAGCGTGGTTAACCGACTGTCATCTATGCAGGCCCGTCATGATTACGCCAACAGCCCCCTCGCCCATCATTTCGCAACCCACCTCGTCACCGGATAACATCAATCCGCCGATTTCGTTCGCCGACAGCGGCGTATATTCTGCGCAATGGGATAAATATAACCAGGCGGCCCCCAGGCCACAGCCGATCAGTGACGAAGAGCGGTTCGAAACGTGGAAACTGCAAAACGCTGGCAAATCATCTCAATGGAAACTCGATAATCTCCCGGATTACGCGCCCCCCTCATACGCCAAAGAAATAAGAGCATTTCACGGGCACCCTGATGGAACCCCCTCCTCCGACTACCGAGGTTCCTTCGTTCGAAACCCGGCGCTCGAAAACCACATAATGGAAACTGCGCCCCCGGTTATGGGCCCGAGCCACCTTGTGGCAGCGCACGTCAAGTTTCAGATAAAACAACAATTTGGATTAGACGTTGATCCAGATAAAACCTACTTGACGACCATCGCTTACGACCACACTTCGCACAAGCGCCCCCACAAGGGATATATCGTAAGAAAAATTTCGCTCACCGATGCAGCCATGCGAAACATCCAGGGAGAAGAACTACCGTCAGGCGTGCCGCCGTTTAGATATTCAACCTATAAACAAGGCAAACCCAGCTTCGATATACATGAAGACTCAAGGCACTCCAAAGACCAGCCCAGTATCACCGGCGTCTTCAACGCGCCTGACAGAGGAAGGATTTCAACGCATTACACCGGCATTTATACCGAGCCCTCCAGTTCGTCGCCCAATTCGTACAGCGCTGAAAACCAGGTTTCCCTCTCACCTGACGATTTTATGAAAATGACATGGGACCACGCCTATAAAAAGCCTTACGACACGTACATTGATCAATACTGGGACGCAAACCGGAAAGAGTATCCGACACGTATAAAGTTTAATTTCATACACGCCGCCAATGAGCAATATCACAATCACTCCCTGAGCAAGGAAGACCTACTACTCGCTGAGCGGGCGGCCGGAACGCCACACGGCAAATCATTCGCACAACTCACACCAGATGACCTAAACAAGCCCTACCAGCCAGACCCCGGCCTGGAAACGAAATTCCTGAGTTACAGCGGCGCCCAGTCCTCAGACATATTTTATGTTCGAGACAAGAAAACCCAGAGAACACTTCTCTTCATGCCGGGAAACGCCCCTCAAATCATTTCGTCCGACTCCCCCGAAGCAATGAATAAGTGGCTCGGCGCACACACTGCCGACCCCAACAATGAAAACTCATTTATGAGCCATTTTCTGATGGAGGACGCACCCAGCACCCTGTTTTATGGCGGTATTCAAAAGCGCTTGCGGATCCACCAGGCCCTGGCAAAAGAACAAGGCGCCGATGCCTACTACGAACGGCTCCACGCTTGGGAAGAGGGCGCTATGTTCGACGGAAAGAGAGTGGCCGACCCCTTCACGGAAACTCAGAAACGCACCGAGTCTGCCACTCGCACGGATGCGTACTACCAATTCGTGCTCAATACAGACCATACAAAAAACACCGTCATCCGAGCGTTGGGGTATCTGAGCCTGGGTACCACGGTACTCGCGCCACTCGGGATCGCATTTCCTCCCGTAGGTTATTTACTGACCGCCTTCTCACTAGGTGCGGGACTGGGGCGGGTGGGTATCGGAATAGATGACACTGCCAACAACAGGCCTGGCGGACCTGAGCGCATACTCGACGGTGCCTGGCGTTCCGTGACGCCCATCGCGTCTAGTGCGCTTGGCAACGCAGCGGCCCCCTTCGGCACCGCGATTAAAAACGTTGTGTTCAAACCATGACGCACGGATGAAATTCACACCGACATAAATATGGCAGCAGTGGCAAAATCCCCCTTTTGCGGCCAATAAACTCATAGGACTGCCATGCAATTGATCACTACCGACCTGATCGCCAACCCATGTGACGAAGAAGAAGACAACATGGCCATGCTCTGCTGCCATAGCGCTAAGGGCGAGATGTTCATACTGGCCCGTTACCCGGATGAAGACGAAGTGGAGCTGACCTGGGACGACGAACCATCGACCCTCGCGGGCCTGAAGGTCACGCTGAGTGACAGCACGTTGCTGATTGAGCTGGCGGCAGGCGATGCCGATGCGCTGGGCGGCAAGGATCACCTGGAGATTCTGCACAGCACCGCCCCTGAGGATTTGGCTGAAGTTGAAGAAACCCTGCAGAACATTCTCAGGGGCACAGGCACTTATATCCGTGCCTGAGGCTACTGCCACACAAAATTCCTACACGTTTTGCGAAAAATACCCCGCGCGCCGTTAGTCGCCGCCCCCCCCGATGCATTAAAGTAAGCCCCCCAGGCCCGGCGTTTTTTCTCGACGCTCGGGCTCATCTCTCCAGGAACCGTCATCGATGGAACATCGTGAAGCGCTGCTTGCGCTGCGAACCTTTCTTTCTACGCAGATTCTCGGCCAGGAAAAACTCATCGAGCGCCTGCTGATTGCCTTGCTTGCCGACGGCCATATGCTGGTGGAAGGCGCGCCGGGCCTGGCCAAGACCAAGGCCATCAAGGAGTTGGCCGAAGGCATCGAAGCGCAGTTCCATCGTATCCAGTTCACCCCCGACCTGTTGCCCGCCGACATCACCGGCACTGAAATCTATCGCCCCGAAACCGGCAGCTTCGTGTTCCAGCAGGGGCCGATCTTCCACAACCTGGTGCTGGCGGACGAAATCAACCGCGCCCCGGCCAAGGTGCAGTCGGCCTTGCTCGAAGCCATGGCCGAGCGCCAGGTCAGTGTGGGCCGCAGTACTTACGAGCTGTCGCCGCTGTTTCTGGTGATGGCCACGCAAAACCCCATCGAGCAGGAAGGCACCTACCCGCTGCCCGAAGCCCAGCTCGACCGTTTCCTGATGCACGTCAAGATCGGTTTCCCGGACGCGGCCGTGGAGCGGCGCATCCTGCAGCAGGCCCGTGGCGAGGCGCTCAACGGTGAAACCAAGCCCGAACGCCGCGTCAGCCAGCAGGCGATCTTTGCCGCGCGCAAGGAAATTCTCGGCCTGTACATGGCCGATGCGGTGGAGGAATACCTGGTGCAATTGGTCATGGCCACACGCACCCCGGCCAAATTCGACCCGGAAATGGCCGAGTGGATCGCCTATGGTGCCAGCCCCCGCGGCTCCATCGCCCTCGACCGCTGCGCCCGTGCCCACGCCTGGCTGGCCGGGCGAGACTTTGTCAGCCCGGAAGACATCCAGGCGGTGCTGTTCGACGTGCTGCGCCATCGCATCATTCTGTCGTTCGAAGCCGAAGCCGCCGGGATCGACCAGGACCGCGTGGTACAACGCATTCTCGACGTCGTAGCCGTCGCTTGAAATCGATGAACGCCAGCGATGGAGTGCGCGTCACGCTCAGCGAATTGATTGAGATGCGCCACCGCGTGCGCGAAGTGCAGCTGTTTTCCACGCCAAGCCAGCGCAGCCCGCTGATCGGCCTGCACCACTCCAAGCTGCGCGGGCGCGGGGTCGACTTCGACCAGGTGCGCGTCTACCAGGCCGGCGACGATGTACGCACCATCGACTGGCGCGTGACCGCGCGCACCCAGGAACCGCACACCAAGCTGTTCCACGAAGAGCGCGAACGCCCGATTTTCATCATGGTGGAGCAAAGCTGCCGCTTGTTTTTCGGTTCGGGGCAGATGTTCAAGTCGGTGCTCGCGGCCCAGGCGGCCAGCCTGATCGGCTGGGCGGCGCTGGGGCATAACGACCGCGTCGGCGGGCTGGTCTTCGGCGACAACGAGCACTACGAAATCAAACCGCGGCGCAGCAAACAGAGCCTGCTGCAACTGCTCAACCGCCTGGTGCGGGTCAACCAGAGCCTGAGCACCGAAAGCGGCCCCGAAACCGACGCCCTGGGCCTGGCCCTGCGCCGTGGCCGTGAAGTGCTGCGCCCCGGCAGCCTGGTGATCGTGATCTGCGACGAGCGCGCACTGACCGAAGGCGCCGAACAACAGCTGAGCCTGTTGTCACGCCATTGCGACCTGCTGCTGTTGCCGATCTCCGACCCGCTCGACCACGCCCTGCCCGCCGCTGGGCTGCTGCGCTTTGCCGAACGCGGTGCGCAACTGGAACTGGACACGCTGAACTTCGATTTGCGCCAGGCCTACAAGGCCCAGGCCGAAGCGCGCAGCGCCCGCTGGGAACTGCTCGCGCAGAAACTGCGGGTATTGCTGATGCCCTTGAGCACCCAGAGCGAAATGGTCGAGCAACTGCGCGAATACCTCAACCCGCAACGCCCGGCTAAAAAGCAATGAGCAGCCTCGACCAACTCCAACCGCTGATCGCCCCACCGGCGATCGGCTTCTGGCCGCCTGCGCCAGGCTGGTGGCTGTTGCTGCTGGTGATCCCGCTGCTGGGCTGGGGCGTGTGGTGGCTGCGCCGCTTCCTGCCCACGCGGCGTCCCGTGTCCCGCGCCGAACAACCGCTCGACCCGCTGCGCATCGCCGCCCTGGCCGAACTGGCGCTGATGCCCAAACCCTACGACGGCGCGCCCGCCGGGGCCTGGCTGCAGCAACTCAACGGCCTGCTCAAGCGCCTGTGCCGCAACGACTACCCCTACAGCCAGAGCCACACCCTCAACGGCCGCAAATGGCTGGCGTTTCTCGATAACCGCTGCCCCGCCGCCGGCCTCACACGCTGGATGGTGCTGGTGGAAGGCGCCTATAAGCCCGAATGCAAACTCGACGACAAAGCCATCGCCGGCCTGACCCAGGCCGTCGACACCTGGATTCGCAAACATGTTTGAGTTCGCCTGGCCGTGGATCTTCGCCCTGCTGCCGCTGCCCTGGTTGATGCGCCTGGTGCTGCCGGCGGCCGACAGCGGCGAGCCCGCGCTGAAAGTCAGCTACCTCAGCGACCTCGAAGGCCTGGCGGGCCGCCGGGCACGCTCGAACCTGCCCGGCTGGCGGCAACAGGCGCCTTTCGTCGTGCTGTGGCTGCTGCTCTTGACCGCCGCCGCCCGCCCGGAATGGCTCGGCGAACCGCTACCGATTGCCGCCAGCGGCCGCGATTTGCTGGTGGCGGTGGACGTGTCCGGCTCCATGGATTTTCCCGATATGCAGTGGGAGGACGATGACGTCAGCCGCCTGACCTTGGTCAAACACCTGCTCGGCGACTTCCTTGAAGGGCGCGAAGGCGATCGCGTCGGCCTGATCCTGTTCGGCAGCCAAGCCTACCTGCAAGCGCCGCTGACCTTCGACCGCCACACGGTACGCACCTGGCTGGATGAAGCGCGCATCGGCATCGCTGGCAAGAACACCGCCATCGGTGACGCCATCGGCCTGGCCTTGAAACGCCTGCGCCAGCGCCCGGCGCAAAGCCGCGTGCTGATCCTGGTGACTGACGGCGCCAACAACGGCGGCCGGATCGACCCACTGACCGCCGCGCGCCTGGCCGCTGAAGAAGGCGTGAAGATCTACCCGATCGGTATCGGCGCCGATCCGGAACAAACCGGTTCCCTTGGCGTGCTGGGCGTCAACCCGAGCCTGGACCTCGACGAACCGGCGCTCAAGGCCATTGCCGAGGCCACCGGCGGCCGCTACTTCCGTGCCCGCGATGGCGCAGAGTTGCAAGCGGTCAAGGAAACCCTCGACCAACTCGAACCGGTCGAACAGCAACCGACCCAGGCGCGCCCGGCCCAGGCGCTGTACAGCGGCCCCCTGGCATTGGCGCTGATCCTCAGCCTGTTGCTGGTGGTGCAGGAGCGTTGGCCGAACAACGCGCTGCAACGGCTGTTCAACAAACTGTCGACCAAGGGGCATTTTCTGCAACAGCACCCAGAATGGCGCCAGCGCCTCAAACGCCTGCGTTTGCGGAGGCGTCGATGATCGACCTGTGGCCGCACTGGTTCCGTCCCTGGTGGCTGTTGCTGCTGCCGCTGCTCGGCTGGTTGCTGTGGCAGCTGTGGCACCGGCAAAAGCGCGCCGGGCGCTGGCAGATGATCCTGCCGCCGGCGTTCCATGCCGTGCTGCTCAGCGGTGGCAATGGCCGTGAAAGCAAATCGCCGTGGGTGCTCCTCGGTATTGCCTGGCTGCTGGCAGTACTGGCCTTGCTCGGCCCCAGTTGGCAACGGGTGGAACAGACCAGCCAGAAGCCTTCCGACCCCTTGGTGGTGCTGCTCGAACTGACCCCGGAAATGCTCGCCACCGACAGCCCGCCCAGCCGCCTGGAGCAGGCACGGCGCAAGCTGTATGACTTACTGCAGGCGCGCAGCGACGCACAAACCGCCATCGTCGTGTATGCCGGCAGCGCCCACACCCTGGTGCCGCTGTCGGACGACCTGGCCACCAGCCGCAACCTGCTCGAAGCGCTACGCCCCTCGTTGATGCCCGAGCCCGGGCACCGCGCCGACCTGGCCGTGGAGAAAGCCCTCGGCCTGCTCAAGCAAGGCGGCCTCGGCCAGGGGCGTCTGCTGCTGATCGGTTCATCGCTGTCCAAGCAGGAACGCCAGGGCATCCGCTTGCTGCTGCAAGGCGGCCAGGCGCCAAGCCTGTCGATCCTCGGCATCGGTAGCCGCGAAGGCACGCCGGTGACCCTGGAGAGCGGCGAATTCCTCAAGGACGACCAAGGCGCCATCCTCGTGCCGCGCCTCGACAGCCCGACGCTCAAAGCCTTCGCCAGCGAAATGGGCGGCCGCTACCGTGCCGCGCGCCTGGACGACAAGGACCTGCGCCAACTGGGCATGCTCGACGCGCCGCAAGCCCTGCGCAACGACGGCCAACTGCTGCACCTCGACACCTGGGCCGACCAGGGTTACTGGCTGCTGCTGCCGTTGTTGCTGCTGGCCGCGTGCGCCGGGCGGCGTGGCTGGTTGTTCTGCTTGCCGTTGCTGCTGCTTGGCGCACCGCAGCCCAGTTATGCCTTCGAACTCCAGGACCTGTGGCTGCGCCCCGACCAGCAAGGCCAGTACCTGCTGAAGAAAAAACGCCCCGCAGAAGCCGCCGAACGCTTCCAAGACCCGCAATGGCAAGGCGTGGCGCTGTACGAAGCGGGTAACTACGCCGAAGCCATCAAGCGTTTTGCCGAGGGCAGTGACGCCTACTCTCACTACAATCGCGGCAATGCACTGGCCAGGTCCGGTGAGCTGGAAGCAGCCATCGATGCCTACGAACAGGCGCTGGAAGCCCAGCCCGATCTGCTGCCGGCCCTGAAAAACAAGGCCCTGGTGGAAAGCCTGATACAACAACAGGCGCAGCCCGAGCCGGCCCCGCCCGCAAAAAACGAAGATGACGAAACCACCCAACCCGGCCAAACTGCGCAACCGGGCGCCAGCGCGCAAAGTGCCACGGGTGGCGAGCAATCGCCGCAAAACCAGGGTGAAGCCGGCACCGCCGATACCCAGGCCGGCGCCACGCCACAAGCGGGCGGCAATGACGTGCCGGGCAGCGAGCTGGAGGACGAGCAAACCACCACCCCGCCGTTGCGCCCCAGCGGCGCCAGCCTGGACGACGAACATCGCCAGGCCCTGGAACAATGGCTGCAGGAGATCCCGGACAACCCCGGCGAACTGCTGCGGCGCAAATTCTGGTACGAACAGCAACAGCATCAGGACAAGACTCGATGAGCCGCCGCACCACCCTTCTGCTTCTGCTCGCGTTGTCGGCAAGCCACGCCCAGGCGGCGAACCTGGTCGCCAGCGTCGACCGCAGCCGCCTCAATTCCGGGGAAACGGTGGAGCTGACGGTGGAATCCGGCGACGTCACGCAGTTCGGCAAACCCGACCTGTCGCCGCTGGAGGCGCAGTTCGAAGTCAGCGGCACGCGCCAGATCAACCAACTCACCACCCTCGGCGGCGATAACCACGCCACGACGCGCTGGATCATTACCCTGCTGCCCAAGCAAAACGGCACCGTGGTGATCCCGCCGCTGCAAGTGGGCGAATACACGACCCAGCCGATCAGCCTGCAAGTGCTGGAAACCACCAGCCAGGACACCAACGCCGAACTCGCGCCGGTGTTCGTCGAATCCAACCTCGACCAGAACACCGTGTACGTGCAGGCCCAGGCCCTGTTGACGGTACGCGTGTATCACTCGGTGTCGCTGTACGACGACAGCAGCCTCACACCGCTGCAGATTCCCGATGCGCGCATCGAGCAACTGGGCGAATCACGCACCTACGAGAAGGTCATCAACAGCATTCGCCACGGCGTGATCGAAACCCGCTACGCGATCTACCCGCAGCACAGCGGCAGCCTGACGATTGCCGCCCAGACCTTCAGCGCGACCCTGGTGGAGTCGCGCCCGCCGCAGGAGAACACGCTGCAGGGCACCAAGCCGGGCAAGCTGATCCACGTCAGCTCCGCGCCCCTCGAGCTGACGGTCAAACCCAAGCCCGAGCTGTACCCCGCCGAGGCGCCGTGGCTGCCGGCACGCAGCCTGACCCTGAGCGAAAACTGGAACCCCGAGCCGGACCACGTGCAGGTCGGCGATTCCCTGACCCGCAGCCTGACGGTCAAGGCCGAGGGACTCTCCAGCGCACAACTGCCGGCACTGCCGAGCACCGAGATCAATGGCCTGCGCCGCTATCCGGACCAGCCGGTAGTCGGCAACCAGAACAACGACCGTGGCCTGATCGGCAGCCGAGAAGACCGCGAAGCCCTGGTGCCCACCCGCGCCGGCGCGCTGGACTTGCCAGCGGTGGAAGTGGTGTGGTGGAACACCCATGAGGACCACCTCGAACGCACCAGCCTGCCCGCCCGCACGCTGCAAGTAGCGAATAACCCGAGCCTGGTGGTGGACACACCCGCGACACCGACCGTGATCACCGCCCCCGACGATAGCCGCCTGTGGCTGTGGCAACTGAGCACCCTGCTCCTTGCCTGCACCACGTTGCTAGGTTTCGGCCTGTGGTGGCGCGCACGCCGCCAACCGGCGGTGCAACGCGCCGCACAAACCGGCCCGAGCCCGCGCACCCTGCTCGACGACCTCAAGCGCGCGACCCAGGCCAACGACCCCCAGGCCACGCGCCAGGCCCTCGACGCCTGGGCCCGGCAACAACCGGAAACCCTGGCCGACATGGCGGCGCGCTTCGTGCCGCTGTCCGACGCGCTGGATGGGTTGAACGGCGCGCTGTACAGCGAAAGCGGCCATTATTGGCTGGGTGAAGAACTGTGGCGTGCGGTAAAAGCCATTCCAATGGCCGAACGCGAGCAAGACCCGACGACCGACACCACCAGCTTGCCGCCGTTGTATCCCAAATAGCCCCCCTGATACGTCACGAATCGAGAGTCGGGACGGGGGGTGGGCCAGTCAACACCGAGCAAGCGGACCCACCACCACCACCACCACCACCACCACCACCACCACCACCACCACCACCCCGATAGCGGTGTATCAGTCAATTATGATGTCGACTGACACGCCGCCATCGGGGGCAAGCCCCCTCCCACACTGGACCTGCGTCGTCTGATCTACATAGCCCGAACCCTGTCCTTCCGCGCCCTGGATTGCCTGCCCGCCAAGACATAACGCGTCCCCCTCCCACACTGGATCTGCGTCGCCTGGTCGACATAGCCCGAACCTGTCCGACCGCGCCCTGGATTGCCTGCCCACCAAGACATAACGCACACCGCATACCCCTGTGGGAGGGGGCTTGCCCCCGATAGCGATGGGCCAGACAACACTGCTCAAGCGGACCACCACCATCGCAGGCAAACCACCTCCCACACTGGATCTGCGTCGTCTGGAGCAGCGTGTGCGCAATACAGGTAAACTCCCCTCCTTTTCATCTTCTCCACGGAGCTCGCCTTGCGTCTGTTTCACACCTCCGACTGGCACCTTGGGCAAAACCTGCATGGCCAGGAGCGCGACTTCGAACACGCCTGTTTCCTCGAGTGGCTGCTGCGTCAGCTCGGCGCGCACGCGCCGGACGTGCTGTTGATCGCCGGCGATATCTTCGACACGGTCAACCCGCCGCTCAAGGCCCAGGAGCGGCTGTACGATTTCATCATCAGCGCCCACGAACAAACCCCCAACCTCACGATTGTGATGATCGCCGGCAACCACGACTCCGGCTCGCGCATCGAACTGCCCGCGCCGTTGATGCGCCGTTTGCGCACCCATGCCCTGGGCCGGGTGTTGTGGCTCGATGACAGGCAACTGGATACCGAGCGCTTGCTGATCCCGCTGCCCGGCGCCGACGGCAAGATCGCCGCCTGGTGCCTGGCGCTGCCGTTCCTGCGCCCGGCGGAAGTCACCGGGGCGCAACTGGGCGACGATTACCTGCGCGGTATCGGCCAGGTGCATGAGTGGCTGATTGCCGCAGCCAACGCCAAACGCGAGCCCGGCCAGGCGCTGGTTGCCATCAGCCATGCACATATGGCCGGCGGTTCGGTGTCGGAAGACTCCGAGCGCAGCCTGATCATCGGCAACGCCGAAGCGCTGCCCGCCAGCCTGTTCGACGCCAGCGTCAGCTATGTCGCCCTCGGCCATCTGCACAAGCCGCAGCGGGTCAACGGCGAAGAACGCATTCGCTACAGCGGTTCGCCGATTCCGTTGTCGTTTTCCGAAATCGGCTACCAACACCAGATTCTCGACGTGACGTTCGACGGCGCAACCCTGCTCAGCGTCGAACCGCGCCTGATCCCGCGCGCGGTCAACCTGCAACGCCTGGAAGCCGCGCCGCTGGCCGATATCCTCAAGCAGCTCGGCGACTTGCCGGACATCGACCTGCTCGCCGAAACCCAACGCCAGCCGTGGCTGGAAGTGCGCGTGCGCCTCGACGAGCCGCAGCCCGACCTGCGCCAGCAAATCGAAACCGCCCTGCAAGGCAAGGCCGTGCGCCTGGTGCGTATCGCTGCCGAGTACGCCGGCAAACGCGGCAGCGACGACACCGACAACGAGCGCTTGATCGAACTCGACCAGCTCACCCCCCAGGAGCTATTCAGCCGCGCCTGGCAGGACAACTACGGCAGTGAAGTGGATGAACAGACCTTCAAGGACTTCGCGGTGCTGCTCCAGGAAGTGCAACAGGAGGGCGAACAGCCATGAAGATCCTCGCCATCCGCCTGAAAAACCTCGCCTCCCTGGCGGGCCCGTTTGAGATCGACTTTACCGCCGAGCCCCTGGCCAGCGCCGGGTTGTTCGCGATTACCGGGCCGACCGGCGCCGGCAAAAGTACTCTGCTCGACGCGCTGTGCCTGGCGCTGTTCGGTGCCGTGCCACGCCTGGGCGATACCGGCCAGGCCAAGATGCCCGACGCCGACAGCGATATTTCCATCGGCGACCCGCGCACGTTGCTGCGACGCGGCACCGGCGGCGGGTATGCCGAGGTCGACTTTGTCGGCGTCAACGGCCGCCGCTACCGTGCGCGCTGGGAAGCCAACCGCGCCCGCGACAAAGCCAGCGGCAAGTTGCAGAACAGCCGGCAAAGCCTGATCGACCTGGACAGCGACCAGTTGCTGGCGAGCCAGAAAACCGAATACAAGACCCAGCTGGAGTTGGCCCTGGGCCTGAACTTCGAGCAGTTCACCCGCGCGGTGCTGCTGGCGCAGAGCGAGTTCAGCGCCTTCCTCAAGGCCAACGACAACGAGCGCAGCGAACTGCTGGAAAAGCTCACCGACACCGCGCTCTACACCCAACTCGGCCGTCGCGCCTTCGACAAGGCCAAGGACGCCAAGGACGCCCACAAACAACTGCAGGACCAGGCCACCGGCGTGGAACCCCTGGCCGAGCAAGCCCGCGCCGAGCTGGACCAACAATTGGCCCACGCGCAGCAACAGCTCAAGACCGAGCAAGCCCAGCTCAAGCAGCTGGAGCTGCAGCACACCTGGCTCAAGGAACTGCGCGAATGGCAGGAGCGCAAGCTCAGTGCCGTCGAACAGTTGCAGCAAGCCCAGCAACACTGGGACAGCCAAGGCCCGCAGCGCGAGGACTTGAGCCGCCTGGAACAGTTGGCGCCGCAGCGCCATCACTTCGCGCGCCAGGCTGAGCTCGACACCTTGCTCACGCCGCTGGCCGCGCACATTCAAGCGCAGATCGAGCAGCAAACCGATCTGCATGGCCGCCAGGAGCAAGCCCTACAACAGCAGGCATCGGCCCAAACAGCGCTGGCCGCGGCCCTGCAAGCTCAGGTCGACGCCGGGCCTTTGCTGCGCCAGGCCTTCGAGGAACAGAACACCCTCGCCCACCTGAACAAGGAACTGGCCAAGCGCAACGAGGACCAGCAACAGCACGAAACGGCCTGCGCCGAAGGTCAGGCCTTGCTCAAGGGCTTGCAGGAAAAGCACACCCACGTCGCCGAGCGCCTGCAACGCCTGGCCGCCGGCCTGGAACGCAGCGCCGCCCTCGCGCCGTTGAGCGAGGCCTGGAACGCCTACCGCGACCGCCTGCAACAACTGATGCTGATCGGCAATCGCCTGAACAAAGGTCAGGCCGAACTGCCGCAGCTTGAACAGCGCGCCACCGCCGCCGCCGAGAAGTTCGCCCAACAACGCGATGCCCTCGACCTGCTGTACCAGGAGGCCGGCGCCGAACCTCACGCCGTCGCCGAGCAGATCCAGTTACTCGCCAGCCTGCTGCAAGACAATCGCAAGCAGCAACGCGCCTTCGAAGACCTGACCCGGCTGTGGGACAACCAGCAACAGCTGGACCAGCAAGCCAGCGTGTTGACGCAAAAACTCGCGGACGCGCAACAACAACGCGATCAGTTGAACCAGACCGGCCTGCACACCAAAGCCGAACTCACGCGCGCCGAACAGACCCTGACGGTGACCAAGCAACTGCTGGAGCGCCAGCGCCTGGCCCGCAGCGCCAGTGTCGAGGAGTTGCGCGGGCAATTGCAGGATGACCAGCCCTGCCCGGTGTGCGGCAGCCAAGCGCATCCGTATCACCAACCCGAAGCATTGCTGCACAGCCTCGGTCGCCACGACGAAAACGAAGAGGCGATGGCGCAGAAAGCCGTCGACAGCCTCAAGGAAAAACTCACCGAGCTGCGCGGTGAAGTCGGCGGTTTGATCGCCCAGCAAAAGGAATTCCTGCAGCAACAGGAGCAACTGGCAATCCAACAGCAAGCCCTGGCGCCGAGCCTGGACGCGCACCCGCTGGCGGCCGCACTGTTCAATCAGGAGGCGGCCCGGCGCAGCACCTGGCTGGCCCAGCAGCTCAGTCAACTGACGCAAAACATCACCCAGGACGAGCAACGCCAAGGCGCCCTGCTCAACCTGCAACAAAACGCCGGGCGCCTGCAGCAACAGCTGCAAGCCGCCCAGGACGCCAGCCAGCAGGCCCGCCAGTTGCTGATCGACCAGCAACGCGAACTGGCCAACGACCGCGAACGCCTCGACGAAGAACTGCAGGCGTTCGCCAGCCTGTTGCCGACCGAGACACTCGAGGGCCTGCGCAGCGAACCGGCGGCGACCTTCATGCAGTTGGACCAACAGGTTGGTCAGCGCCTCGAACAGTTGGCCCATCAGCGCGATGAACTGGCCGAGCAACAAGCGCGTCAGCAGGCGATCGAGAAAGAACACACCCATCAGCAACATCGCCAGCAGCAACTCGACGCATTGCGCCAGCAGGTCAGCGAACTGGCCGCCCAGCAACACGCGGCCCAGGAAAAACTCACCCGCCTGCTCGGTGAACACCCACGCGCCGAAGACTGGCAACAGCAACTCGAACAGGCAGTGGCGCAGTCTCGGCAAAGCGAAGCCGACGCCAATCAACAGCTGCAGGACATCCGCAACGCCTTGATCCAACTGGCCGCCGACCTCAAGGCCCAGCAAGACCGCCAGCACACGCTGCACGCCGAACAGCACGCGCTCGCGACGCGCTTGGGCGAGTGGCGCGCCCTGCACCCCGACCTGGACGACGCCGGGCTCAAGCGCCTGCTGGCCTTGGACGAGGCCCATGCCAGCGCACTGCGCCAGCAACTGCACAACAGCGAAAAAGCCGTCGAGCAAGCCCGGGTTCTGCTGCAAGAGCGCGAACAACGCCTGGCCGAGCACCAGGCGTTGCACAACGGCAACCTCGACGCCGAACAACTGGACGCCCAACTGGCCACGCTCAACCAGCAACTGGCCGAGGGCGAAAAACACTGCGCCGAACTGCGCGCGCGGCAATCCGAAGACCAGCGCCGCCAGGACGCCAACCACGCCCTGGCCGAACAGATCACCAAGGCTTATGAAGAATGGCAACGCTGGGCGCGCCTCAACGCGCTGATCGGCTCGGCCACCGGCGACACCTTCCGCAAGATCGCCCAGGCCTACAACCTCGATTTGCTGGTACACCACGCCAACGTGCAACTGCGCCAACTGGTGCGCCGCTACCGCCTCAAACGCGGCGGCAGCATGCTCGGCCTGCTGGTGATGGACACGGAAATGGGCGACGAACTGCGCTCAGTGCATTCGTTGTCCGGCGGCGAGACGTTCCTCGTCTCCCTGGCGCTGGCGCTGGGCCTGGCGTCGATGGCCTCGAGTACCTTGAAGATCGAGTCGCTGTTTATCGACGAAGGTTTCGGCAGCCTCGACCCGGAATCCCTGCAATTGGCCATGGACGCGCTGGACGGCCTGCAAGCCCAGGGCCGCAAGGTGGCGGTGATTTCCCACGTACAGGAAATGCACGAGCGCATTCCGGTGCAGATCCAGGTCAAGCGTCAAGGCAATGGTTTGAGCACCGTGGAGGTGAAGTGAGCGAGGCGCTGCTGTACTCGTTTCGCCGTTGCCCCTACGCGATGCGCGCCCGCCTGGCCCTGCGCTATTGCGGCGTGCCGCTGCGGATTGTCGAAGTCAGCCTCAAGGCCAAGCCGGCCGAGATGCTCGCGCTGTCGCCCAAAGGCACGGTGCCGGTGTTGAGCGTCGACGGTCGGGTGATCGACGAAAGCCTGGACATCATGCGCTGGGCCCTGGCGCAAAACGATCCGCAAGACTGGTTGCTACAGGGTGATCCCGCGGTGCTGGCGCTGATTGCCGAGAATGACCTGGGCTTCAAACATCACTTGAATCACTACAAGTATGCCGAGCGCTACCCGGAGCGGCCGATGGAAGCGTATCGGGCCGACGGTGAGGTGTTTTTGCAGAAGCTGGAGGCGTTGCTGGCTGACCGTGCGTATTTGCTCGCCGATCATCCAAGCCTTGCGGATATGGCTGTGGCGCCGTTTGTGCGGCAGTTTGCCCATGTCGATCGGGAGTGGTTTGCGCGCACCTCATATCGACGGGTGCAGGCGTGGTTGCAGTGGTTTCTGGACTCGCCGCTGTTTATCGCGGTGATGGCCAAGCCTGAATCTGCCTGAATCGATGTGGGAGCGGGCGCGCCGGCTCCCACAGGGCGCTCAGTACTGGGTTTTGTGATCCAGTGCGGCGTAGAAGTTGGCACTCTGTTGCAGGTATTTCTGGGTGTAGGCGCTGGTGCTGGATTGTTTGCCGATGATGTTCACGCTGGCCGCAGCTGGCAGTGCAACAGTGGCGGAAACAGCGGAGGCGGCGATGATCGAGAAGAGATTGAAGTTCATGTCGGTAACCCTTGTGTTCGTTTGGTTGAGTGGCCGGGGAGGCCTTGGAACTCAACTTACGCCCGAGGGTTGGGCCTTAGAAATGCTTTGAAACAGTAGCTGTTATTAATCGAATTAATAAAGAGGATCAGGCCCCGACGTGCGGGGCCTGTGGCTTATTGACGCACCAGGAACTTGAGGTCGCTGGGCGCATCGATCGGTAGTTTTTGCACGGTTTTGCCGAGCAGGCCGGTGTGTGGGTCGCGTTCGACCACCACGATTTCATTGCTTTTCTGGTTGGCGATCAGCAGGAACTTGCCGCTCGGGTCCAGGCTAAACTCGCGCGGGTGGTCGCCGTCCACGGAACGGCGCTGCAGTTCCTTGAGATGCGCGGTCGCCGGATCGATGCTGAACACCAGCAACTGATTGGCCGTGCCGCGATTGCTCACGTACAGAAACTTGCCATCGCTGGAAGCATGCAGCGCCGCGCCGGCCTTGTCGGACACCGGTTGCCCGGCGGCGAAGTCCACCAGTTGGGTTTGGCTGAGCGTGCCGTCGTGGTAATCGAACACCGCGACCTGAGCGCTCATCTCGGTGGTCAGCCAGGCATGCTTGCCGTCCGCGCTGAACAGCAAATGCCGCGGGCCGCTGCCCGGCGGCAAAGGCACCGATGCCGGGTTGGCCGGGGTCAGGGGCTGCTCAGGGTTGGCCTTGGGATCGTAGCGGTAGGCAAACACCTTGTCCGCGCCGAGATCCTGCACAAACACATACTTGCCATCCGGCGCCGGCACCACCGAATGCACATGGTTGGACGCCTGGCGTTGCGGGTTGACCCGGCTCGCCGGGTGCCCGCTCAACTGCACGGGCGCCGCCAGTTTGCCTTGGGCGTCCAGCGGCAGAATCGCCAGGCTGCCGCCCGGGTCTTCAAGCACCGAATAGTTGGCGACGAACAGGTAGCGGCCATCGGCGGCCACGCTGGAATGCGTCGGCTCGCTGCCCAGGCTTTGAACCTGATTGATCAGCGTGAGCTGATGGTTCTGCGGGTCGATGCGGTAGCTGCTGACGCGACCGACCGCGTCCTGTTGGCCGGGGCCGTTTTCATTGACGACAAACAGATGCTGCTGATCCTTGGAGACGGTCAGCCAGGACGGGTTGGCCGTTTTTGCCGCCAATACCGGCTGGCCCTGGAACCGCCCGGTGCGGCTGTCGAATTGCAGGCGATAGATCCCTTCGCTGCTGCCGGCGGTGTAGCTGCCGACCAACAGTTCATAGGTGTCGGCCGGTGCGGCCTGTGCCGACATCGCCCCGACGCTGCCCGCGATCAACAAGGGCCAGAATTTACGCATCAGCATCCGCTTCATCCTCTTCATTATTATTGGCGGTGATTGCGCTCATGCAGACCAGGCGGTGCTCGCCCACATCACCGGTCAGCGTCCAGCTTTGCAGAGTCTCATCGAAGACCGCGGCCTGCAGCTGTTCCAGACTGAAACTCCAGCGTTTTTGCGCACGGCCATCCATGGCGATGATCAGCAGCTTTTTTTCATCCAGTGCGAACTCGAAGGCATGCAGCCCGTCGATTTCAAGCATGTCGCTGGTGGCAAGGACGGCCGTCAAAGTAGTAGTCATCACAGTCTTTCATCAGGTTCAAAGGGCTAATGATAGGCCACTTTGCCGCCAGGACCTAAAACCATAACCGGCTACCGCATCGGCGCCACACCGCGGATTACCGTGCAAGGGCACGTCTTTATTCAACGTAAAGGAATACCCATGCCAGACCGCAATCCCCCCCTCGCCGCCGACCCGCAGCGGGAAGCGCTTGAAGCCCAGTTTCTCAAGCGTCCGACACTGCGCGCAGTCACCGCGCAGATGCTGGCGCGCAACCTGGCGGAGAAATATCCGCCGTTGACACACCCCCTCGCCGACCTGCGACTGGCCGTACCCCGTGACGGTGGCGGGCGGGCGTTGCTGCCGTTGCTGGAGGTCGCGCTGAACCATCTCGCCGACGGCAGCTTTCCCGATGTGTCGACGCGCCACGGCCTGGATAGCTACTTGAGCGATGCCAGCGGCACGCGGCTCGGTTATCCGGCCAATGGCGCCCACGCCTATGATCTTGACGTCATCGAAGCCGTCATTCGCGAACTGCCGTCGCTGCTGTTTATTGGCTTCCAAGACGCTGTGGCCACCTATTGGGGCGAAGACAGCGACGCCGGCGGCAGCCGCTGGAAATGGCTGGCCGACGTGCTGCAAGGCACGCTGCTCGACGCCGCCGCACGCCACGCCCAACCGCTGGACATCCTCAATACCCTGGCGCGCTACCCAGACCGTGCCACCCGCGCACGCCGCCCGGCCCCCGACAACGCGATTCATGCCTATACGCTAGAGGCGCACCTGACGCGCGCAGGCAGCCTGCTCACGCTGCAAGCGAGCGACCTGCTGGTGGTGTGCCGCGAGCAGGTGTTGCTGTGCCGTCTGTCCGGCGCAATCGAGGCCTACCCTGACCTGGACGCCTTCGGCCAGGCCTGGGCCGACCACCTGCAACAGCGCTTCAGCGTCGACAGCATCACCTGGCAGCAGTACGAACCCGACGGCAATATTTTCGAGGTCCAGGCCGCGCTGATCCTCAACCAGCAATTGGAGGACCTGGCCGCCCTGCAACTCCCGGCCAACAGCACGGTGCAGGCCTTGGAACAACAGTTTGCCGCCATCACCCAACCGGCGCGGTTTTTCGCCAGCGCCCGCGGCACGGCGCTGGTCACCCTGGCGTCCCTCCAGGCCGCCCTGCCCGACTGGCTGCAACGCGCCAGCGCCGCCGACCGCCTGGCTTACCGCGAATGCCTGCTTGAACAGGCCGGGATCAAGCGCCAGACCCTCGGCGATTCCGACTTCGATGGCCTGGAAAGCCTGCATAGCTATGCCGCCGAGCACTTGAACCATCAACTGTGCCTGGATCGCGCTGTCGCCCTGGGCGGCCAGCGTACCTGCAACGACGCGGCACGCGCTGCCGGCTACCGGGCCGACGAGTTGACCCTGACCTTTCATGTCGCGGTGGGCAGCCTTGCAGGCGGTTACCTCGCGCCGGTGTCCATGAGCCTGGTGGACCTGGCGCTGAAGAACCTGTCGGGAAGCCCCAGAGGCCGCATGACGCTCAGCCATCGCAGCGGCCGGGCGCTCGAAGCGTGGTTGACGCCCGCCTACGTGCTGCAACTGGTCCAGCGTGTGGACATCGGCAACAACTATCCCGCCTACCTGCGCCGAGAACTGATGGGCGACACCGCCGCCGCGCGCAAACGCCAGCGGCTGTTCAACCAACAGCGGCCCCTGCACCTGAAAACCCAGGCGCTGGAGCACGCGCTCCGCGGCGAAGCCGGCCTGACCGCGCGCGGCGCGCGCTGTGTGCGGGCACTGCTCGCAACCAACCCGCTGGCACGCCGGGTCGATGGCGACGAAATGGTCATCCGCCCCCTGGCCTTTCTGCGCACGCCGTCGGCCACGGCGGACGTGGCGCAGAACATGTTCATCATCGAACCGCTCGACACCCGGCTGGGGCCGCACCTGCTGTACCGTCCGGCCTATCGCGACGCGCTGCTCGAGTTCAGCAGCCGCGAACACCTGCTGGCGGCCATTGTGCAACCCGGTGCGCTACAGGACAGCGTGCTGACCTGGCTGCCCGACCCGGCCAGGGCGATCTACAGCAACGGCGGGTTCAGCCAGCCGCACATCCTGCGCATCGGCATCGGTTCGGAGTTCGACCGGCTGCCCGAGGTGCCCAAACCCGCAGAATTGGCGCCAGCCGGCGATGCGAGCGGCGACGAAATCCTGCAAGCGCTCAACCACGGCAGCCTGATGGACTATCTGTTCGGCTGCGAAACCCGCCAGTTGCTGGACCAGGCCGAGCGCGAATCGACCTCGAATGCGCAAAGCCGCTGGGCGTTGATCCTCGAAGGCATGCAATTGGGCTTCAACACCTTGTTGATGGCCGTGCGCGGGCCCCTGGCGACGATCGGCTGGCTGATCCAGGCGACGCAAAGCCTGACCCAGGACCTGCCGGCGCTGGAGAGCCCTGACCCTACGGCGAAAGAGCTGGCGTGGGTCGACCTGCTGCTCAATATCGGCATGCTGCTGGTGCATCAAGGCCCCCTCAGCGCGCACAGTGCCAGCCCGCCGCTCGACGAACAGCCCGTCACGCGCACGCCCTTCCGACGCCCGCCCGGCCTGGCAACCCGCCATGCGGCGGCGGTCGAACGCGGCGTCATCGGCCTGCCCAGCGAACCACCCGGCGGTGGCCGCACGCCGTTGGACTTCGACCATTCGTTGGCCGGCGACACCGCCGCGGCCGCGCTGCTGGAGAAACTGCGCGCCATCAACGTGCCGTGGCCCGTGCCCGCTCCCGCGCCACTCGACACCGGGCCTCACCAAGGCTTGTACCGCATCAACGGCCTGTGGCATGCCTCGGTGGCCGGGCTGTTATTCAGGGTCAGCATCGTCCCGGGTTTTGCTGACGTGTTCATCGTTCATCCGCAAAAACCCGAACATCCCGGGATTTTGCTGAGAACCGATGGCAACGGCCATTGGTCGCTGGACCGCGGGCTCAAACTGCTGGGTGGCGGGCCCAAGCGCCTGGCCGCCTTGCGCGAAGAAAACCTGCGCAAGAAACAAGAAGTGCTCGCCCGGGTGCAAGTGCTCAGTGAAGACATGCAGCACCTGATGGCGCCATTCCAGGCAGCGAGCACGCAGATATCTCCCGCCCTGGACGCCTTGGTCAAACAACGCAAAACCGCGCAGTTGGTGTGGAACCTGCTGCAAAAAGCCAGCGACCAGCAAAGGCCCGCCCTGGAAACACGGCACCAGCGCGAAACCCTCAAGCATCAGCAATTGCGCACCGAGTTTCAGATTCTGCTGGAGAACCTAGAATTGCTGTTTGCCCAATCACTGGCCCCGCGCCTGGAGATGGTCAAGCTCGGCGTAGAACTGGAAAAAGTCGGCGGTGCCGGCGTGCATGTGCATGACCGCGCGAAAATCCTCAAGACGGTCTGGGACCAACAACTGTTTATCCACGAGATGCTCCTGGGCCGGTTGAACGCCATGCGCTTTTCCGGCGCGGGCGAACCCATGGCGCGAATGGCGCGCCGCATGTTCGTGAATAACTTGCTCGGCGACTCCACGGTCTACGACGAATACGTGCGCAACGCCACCGAGTCAGCAAACATCCGCCAGCACATGGCCGAGGTTTCCGTTGCCATGGAAACCACCCTGGAACAGCTGGAAAACGATTCGCTGGCGGGGCGCACGATACGCCAGGAGTTGCTGGCACAGATCGAATACCCGCAGAATTTTTTCCCCGACAACCTGCGGCTCAACGCCCTCGACTACCTGGCCGTCAGCAGCGTGGAGATGACCGATGTACGCCTGCCACCGCAGGAAGAGCTGTACGTCAAACGCCTGGAGCAAACCGACCTGAGCGCGGCGCTGCTGTCTCACGTCGAAGTGCGCAGCAGCACCGAATACACCCTGGTCGAACAACGGCAGGTGTACGAGAGCGTGCTGAAAAAGTACCGCCGTTATGAAGAGGCGATCCGCGTACTCAAGGCGCTCAACCCGAGCCGCCTGCGCCCGCAGGCCGAACGTCTGCTGGCGGGCCTCGAATACGCCCAGGCGCTGGCGAACAGCGAGCTGGAATCGGTGGTGCGCAAGCAGGAAGCGTTGGAGGTGGTGCTGCCGCTGTCGAAAACCCTGCGCGCCAAGGCGCCGACAAAGCGCGTGTTCAAGACCCGCAAAAAAGAGTATTTGATCGGCGAACTCAAGCCGGCCGATGCGCAGAACGCCGAGGAGCACTTCACCCTCACCGATACGCTGACCGGTGAAGCCGTTGCCTCTTTCAACAAGCACGCGGACGGCTGGGTGACCACCGCCGAACCGCCTTCCCAAGCCCCCACGCAGCCCCCGCGAGGCCGCACGCTGGCGACCCTCAAAGGTTTGGCCCAGACGCTGATCGAACAGCGCCGCGACATTGAACGCGTCATTACCGCCGACCGGCAAAAGCTCGACTCGCCGCGCACACGCCAACAGGTCAACCCGGGCGACTGGGATGAGCTGCTCAGCGGGCACGCGGACAAGCTCACCGCGCTGGCCGAGGAAATCCAGCGCGACCACCTCGACAAACCCTCGGCCCAGGACCTGATCGATGAGTACCATGCCCAGGCCCGCGATATGCTGCGGCTGGCAGAACGGGTGTGCAGCGAGGGCTACAAGCGTCAATGGCCGACCCAGGAGAGCCTCGAGTATCTGTGGCAACACCAGCAGATCGATATCAACCTGACCAGCCTGGCCGACCCGCAACGGCCGACCCTCAGTGGCGATTTCTTCACCGAATACGCGGTGTATGACAAAGCGAAAAAACCGCCGACGGTGCTGTGGTATGCCCACTTCCATTACGCCAGCGCCGACGCCCCGCCCGCGCGCTATACCCGCGCCCATCTGAAACTGGCGGAGCAGCGCAAATACACGCAGAAGGATTTGCTCAAGCAACACGTCCAGAGCAGCTTGCGCAACCCCCAGGAGCCGGGCGCCGAGCCGATCAGGCGGATTGTCTACGTATTGATCACGCCGCCGGTGGATCAGTTGTTCCTGGCGATCGCGCCCATACCGCGCGCAACCCGGTGAGCGCAGTGTGACGTTGCAGGTGGGGGCGCAACCGCCCCCACCGCTGCACTCAGTGGGCGAACAGCGAATTGCCTTTCTGCCCGGCCAACTTCTCCGGTTTGATCAGGAACCGCGCCAGCGCCGGCAGCAGCCACAGCGCGCCGAACATGTTCCACAGCAGCATGAAGGTCAGCATCAGGCCCATGTCGGCCTGGAACTTGATCGCCGAGAAGATCCAGGTACACACGCCGATCGCCAGGCACAACCCGGTGAACAGCACCGCCTTGCCTGTGGACTTGAGCGTCTGGTAGTACGCCTCTTGCAACGGCAGGCCAGCGCGCAGGAAACTTTCCAGACGGCTGTAGATGTAAATGCCGTAGTCCACGCCGATGCCCACGCCAAGGGCCACCACCGGCAAGGTCGCGACCTTGACGCCGATGCCCATGAACGCCATCAGCGCGTTGCCCAGCACCGAGGTCAGCACCAGCGGCAGCACGATGCACAGGGTCGCCGCCCAAGAGCGGAAGGTGATCATGCACATGGTCGCCACGCACAGGTACACCAGGATCAGGATGGTCAGCTCCGACTCCTTGATCACCTCGTTGGTAGCGGCCTCGATCCCGGCGTTACCGGCGGCGAGGATGAACTCCAGGCCGTCCTTGTTGTTTTCCTTGGCGAAGTCCTGCACCGCATGCACGGCGCGGTCGAGGGTTTCGGCCTTGTGGTCGTTGAGGAACACCAGCACCGGCGCCAGGGAGCAGTTGTTGTTGTACAGGCCATCGGCGCGGGCGATGGAGTTGTTCAGCACATCCGGGTTGCGCGACAGGGTTTCCCATTTCAGGTTGCCCTCGTTCATGCCCTTGATCATCTGCTTGGACACGGTCACCAGCGAGATCGCCGACTGCACGCCCTCGGTGTTCTGCATCTTCCACATCAACTGGTCGATGGGCGCCATGGCTTCATAGCGCGAGCAGCCTTCGGCCTTGGTCTTGACCATCACCACCAGCACGTCGGAACTGGTGGAGTAGTTGCTGATGATGAAGTTGTTGTCCTTGTTGTAGCGCGAGTCCGGGCGTAGCTCCGGCGCGCCCTGGTCCAAGTCGCCGATCTTGAGGTGCTGGCTGTACCAGAGGCCGCCGCTGAACGCGACCAGCGCCAGGGCGACGGAAATCGGCGCGACCTTCGGGTTGGCGAAATTCGACAGCAGGCGCCAGAACGGGTGTTCGCGATTCGCGTCTTTCTTGCTCCTGGCCACGGCGCGCTTGCTGATGCCCGCGTAGGAAATCGCCACCGGCAGCAGGATCAGGTTGGTAAACACGATCACCGCCACGCCGATGGACGCGCCGATGGCCAGTTCCCGGATCACCCCGATGTCGATGATCAGCAGGGTAATGAAACCCACCGCATCCGCCAGAATCGCGATCATCCCCGGCAGGAACAGTTGCCGGAAGGTACGCCGTGCGGCAGTCAGCGCATTGTCCGCGTCGCTCGATTGCAGGGCGATACCGTTGATCTTCTGCACGCCGTGGGAAATACCGATGGCGAAGATCA
Source organism: Pseudomonas sp. Y39-6 (assembly GCF_023651955.1). Classification (NCBI taxonomy): domain Bacteria; kingdom Pseudomonadati; phylum Pseudomonadota; class Gammaproteobacteria; order Pseudomonadales; family Pseudomonadaceae; genus Pseudomonas; species Pseudomonas sp. Y39-6. Next base: position 3,839,005 of record NZ_CP069594.1, read on the forward strand.
GGAACGGCACCAGCATCGAATACGGATCGAGCCCGAAGCCGAAGAAGTGCATCAAGCCGAGTTGCCAGACCACCGCCACCAGCGTCGTGCTCAACACCGCGACGGTGCTGCGCAGGCAGTTGGTGAACCACAGCAACAGCACCAGCGTGATGACGAAGGCAACGCCGAAGAACAGCACGACCATCACCAGCCCGTCGATCAGGTCGCCGACCTTCTTGGCGAAACCGACGATGTGGATCTTGACGTTGGGGTTCTGCGCTTCGAACTTGGTGCGGATCTTGTCTTCCAGTTCATGGGAGAACTGCCGATAGTCCAGCGCCAGCAACTTGCCCTGGTCCTGCGGGTCCGGGTAGGACTCCAGCAGCGGGATGTCGACAATGCTCGACTTGAAGTCGTTGGACACCAGGCGCCCGACCTGGCCGGACTTGAGCACGTTGTTGCGCAGTTGATCGAGGCTTTGCGGCGAGCCGTTGTAGCTCTGCGGGATCACTTCCCCGCCGGCAAAGCCTTCCTCGGTGACTTCGGTCCAGCGCACGCTGGGGCTCCACAGCGACTTGAGGCCCGAGCGGTCGACGCCAGAGATGTAGAACACCTCGTCGTTGATCTGCCGCAGGGTCTCCATGTAGTCCTTGGTGAAGATGTCACCGTCCTTGGCCTCCACCGAGATACGCACCGTGTTGCCCAGGTTGGCCAGGTCGTTGCGGTGTTCCATCATCTTTTCGATGAAGGGGTGCTTGAGCGGGATCATCTTTTCGAAGCTGGTGGAGGGGCGAATCAACGTCGCCTGCCAGAACAGGAAAATACTCACCAGCAGGCAGATGACGATCACTGCCGGGCGGTTGTTGAAGATCAGGCGCTCAAGAAAGGTCGCTTTATCGTTGTGATGACTGCTCATTCTTTCCCCGCCTTCTTATTGTTTTGTGGGTTCGGCGCCGGTTGGCGTAGCAACACGAACACCCCCCTGCCCGACCAGAATCAAGTTGCCATTGCCCGCCGCCGTCACCGCCGAGAGTGAAATACGGTCCGGGCGATTGAATACGCTGAAGGTCTGGCCGTCGTCATGGCTGACCACCACGCTGCCGCCGTTACCGACCACCACCAGCGCGCCGTCATCGAGCAAGGTCGCCCCGGACAAGCCGAACTCCAGGGCGCCGCGCGCCGCATTCAGTTCGACCTGCTCCCAGGTGCTGCCGAAATCCGTGGAGCGGTACAGGTTGCCACGCAAGCCGTAGGCCAACAGGGTGTGCGGCTGGGCGGTGCCGATCACGCCGAACAGTGAACCCTCGTAGGGGCCTTCGAGTTTTTCCCAGGTCTGGCCGTCGTCGCTGGAGCGGAACATGCTGCCCTGCTCACCGACGATAAACAGGCCGGCGTCCTTGATCTGGGCAATAGCGTTGAGGTGGAACTGGTCTTCGTTGTCGAGGCGTTCGCTGACGTCTTCCCAGGTTTTACCACCGTCGGTGGTTTCGATCAGCGCCCCGTAGGCGCCGACGGCCAGGCCGTGGTTGGCGTCGTTGAACCAGACGTCGAGCAACGGCGCTTCGCGCTTGAGGTCCTGGTATTGCTGGGCCCAGGTGGCGCCGCCGTCGACGCTGGCGAGGATCTGCGCATCGTGGCCGACGGCCCAGCCGTGTTTGTCATCGACAAAAAACACCGCCGTGAGCAGTTGGCGGGTGGGGACTTTGGCTTGGGTCCAGGTGCTGCCCTGGTCATCGGAATAGAGGATGTGCCCGCGATCACCGACCGCCACCAGGCGCGAGCCCGCGTGGACCACGTCGATCATCAGGCCCTTGGCGGCCTTGGGGGATTCAATTGCAAACACCGGCTGTGCGGCGGTATCGCTGGCTGCCAACAGCGGTGGCGACAACGCGGCACCGGCCAGCAACGAGAGCGCTGTGGCCAGCAACGCAACCCTGCGTGCGGCGCGTGGGCGGCAAACAACCCAACCCATGACAGGCTCACTCATAGACCTTTCTCCCATTTATTATTGTTAGGTCGTCTTACCTTCCCGGGCTCTGAAACCTGCAATCTAGAGCGCCTGGAGGAAGTAGGGGCCATCCTATCGGGCTTTCGAATCGTCTGACAATCGGCGCTACGTTATCTTTTGTTAACTGGCGGCTTTTAACCCTGCGCTGAATATAACCACATCAACTGCAATGATATAGCCGCAGAAATGAATTATTTTTTCCACATATTGAATTATGAGAATTTATATTCCATTAATAGCCTCCCTGAAAACAATAATCCAAAGGACCACGGCTATGCGCAAACTCGGAATCGGCCTGATCGGCACAGGCTTCATGGGCCGCGCCCATGCCCTGGCGTTCAATAACGCCCGCACGGTATTCGAGCTGCCGGTCAGCCTCAGACTGGCCGCCCTGGCCGATGCCGACACCGAACGCGCCCAGCGCTGCGCCGATGCCTGGGGATTTGCCCAGGCCCATGGCGACTGGCAAGCGCTGGTCAACGACCCCACGGTCGATGTGGTAGCGATCACCACACCGAACCATTTGCACTACCCCATGGCCATGGCCGCGCTCGCCGCGGGCAAGGCGGTGTACTGCGAAAAACCGCTGGCGGTCAGCCTGGCGCAGGCCGACGCCATGCGCCACGCCGCGAGTGCGGCGGGCGTGGTGACGCGGGTCGGCTACAACTACCAGCACAACCCGATGATCGGGTGGGCAAAGCAGATCATCGCCAACGGCGAATTGGGCGAAATCATCAGTTTCCAGGGTGAGTTCAGCGAAGACTTCATGGCCGACCCGGCGTCACCCTGGTCGTGGCGCTGTGAGGTGGAACATGCCGGTGGCGCCCTGGCAGACCTGGGCAGCCACTTGCTGTCGATGGCACGCTATCTGGTGGGCGATGTGGTCAGCGTGTGCGCCGATACGCAGACCGTGCATACACAGCGCCCCGCCGTCAAAGGCGGCGACACACTCAAGTCGATTGCCGTGGACGACCAGGTACACGCCCTGCTGCGTTTCGCCAACGGCGCGCGCGGCACGGTGAGCAGCAGTTGGCTCAAGCACGGTTACAAGAACCACCTGGCGTTTGAGATCAGCGGGACGCAAGGCACGTTGGCCTTCGATCAGGAGCGCTTGAACGAACTGCGCCTGTGCCACAAGGGCCAGGACGGCTTCCAACGCCTGCTGGCCGGCCCCGCCCTGCCCGGCTACGCGGCGTTCAGCCCGGCCGCCGGCCATCAGTTGGGCTACAACGAATTGAAGACGCTGGAAGTGCACGAGTTGATTCTGGCAGTGACCGGCCAGGGCGCGGACGGCAGCGACTTCGACGCGGCGTGGGCGGTCGAGCGGCTGGCGACGGCGATTCGCGTGGCGGCTCGCGAACAACGCTGGGTCAATGTGAACTCGGTCTGAAATGTGGGAGGGGGCTTGCCCCCGATGGCGGTGGATCAGTCGATAGGCTCGGTGACTTCAACTCCGCTATCGGGGGCAAGCCCCCTCCCACATTTAGATCACCTAGAGATTCAAGTTAACGCAGCGCGCGGCGCAGCACCTTGCCCACTGTGGTCTTGGGCAGCTCGGTGCTGCGAAACTCCACGTACCTGGGCACTTTGTACCCCGTCAGGTATTCCCGGCAATGGGCCAGGATCTGTTCCTGGGTCAGGTTCGGGTCTTTGCGCACCACGATGATCTTCACCCTCTCGCCGGTCACGCCATCTTCCACACCGATTGCCGCCACTTCAGCAACGCCGGGGTGCAGCGCCACCACGTCTTCGATTTCATTGGGGTACACGTTGAAGCCCGAGACCAGGATCAGGTCCTTCTTGCGGTCGACCAGGCGGATATAGCCGCGCGTATCCATCACCCCGATATCGCCGGTCGACAGCCAGCCCTCGGCATTCAGCACCTCGGCGGTTTCCTTGGGCCGCTTCCAGTAGCCCTGCATCACCTGCGGGCCGCGCACTTGCAATTCGCCCTGCTCACCGAGGTCAGCCAATTCGCCGTCTTCGCGCATAAAACGCACCCAGGTCGACGGCAAGGGCACGCCGATGCTGCCGGTGAATTCCATCTCGCGCATGCGGGAAATGTCGATGGGGCTGATGCTCACCACCGGCGAACATTCGGTCAGCCCGTAGCCTTCGATGATCGGCAGCCCGGTGACTTCCTTCCAGCGCTTGGCCACCGCCGTGTGCGTGGCCATGCCACCGGCGATCACCATGCGCAGGTCGGAAAAGTCCCGCGCACAGAACTCCTGGTTCTCCAGCAAGCCGTTAAACAACGTGTTGACCCCGGCAATCCCGTTGAAGCGCTCCTTGCGCAGGATCATCTGCACGCGCTTCACGTCCCGTGGGTTGGCGATCAGGATGTTGCGCCCGCCCAGGCACATGAACATCAGGCAGTTCACCGTCAGCGAAAAGATGTGATACAGCGGCAACAAGGTGACGTTGGTTTCCTGCGTGTCCTGGTCCAATTGGTTGCCGACCCAGGCCTTGGCTTGCAGCAGGTTGGCGATGATGTTGCGATGGCTGAGCATCACGCCCTTGGCGTCACCCGTGGTGCCGCCGGTGTATTGCAGGAAGGCCAGGTCGTCGAGGTGCATGTCCACCGGGAAATGGGTCAGCGCCCTTCCTTGCTTGAGCGCCTGATTGAAGCGTACCGAACCGCGCAGGTTGAACCTCGGCACCTGTTTCTGCACGCGGCGCAGGATGAAGTTCATCGCCGCGCCCTTGAAGGTGCCGAGCAAGTCGCCGATGGCCGCCACCACCACGCGCTTGACGCTGCTGCCGGGCATGGCTTTTTCCAGGGTGTGGGCGAAGTTCTCGAAGATCACCACCGTCTCCGCGCCGCTGTCCTTGAGCAAATGCTTGAGTTCATGGGCGGTGTACAGCGGGTTGACGTTGACCACCACCGCACCGGCCAGGATCGTCCCCAGCAGGCAGATCGGGTACTGCAAGCAGTTGGGCATCATCAGCGCCACGCGGTCGCCGGTCTTCACACCCTGGCCTTGCAACCAGGCGGCAAACGCAATGCCCTGCATGTGCCAGTCGGCATAGGTCATTTCGGTGCCGATGCTGACGTAGGCCACCCGTTCGCGGAATTTTTCCAGGTGCTCCAGGAACACCTCGCGCAGCGACGGGTAGTCCTCGATACCGGCATCGATGTCCGCCGGGACGCCGGGCAGGTAGGCGTTCAACCAGATGCGTTCGGTGTGTTCCAGGCTGATAGCGTTCATGGCAATTTCCTTGTTGTTGTTTTGGATAGCGCTACTTTTCGACGATGGCGGTAATGCCCAGCCCGCCCGCCGCGCAGATCGAAATCAGGCCGCGCCCGCCGCCACGCTCGTGGATCGCCTTGGCCAACGCTGCCAATTGCCGGCCCCCGGTGGCGGCGAAGGGATGCCCGCAGCCCAGGGAGCCGCCGTTGACGTTCATCTTGGCGCGGTCGATGGTGCCCAGCGGTGCGTCCAGCCCCAGCCGTTCGCGACAGTAGTCGGCGTCTTCCCAGGCCTTGAGCGTGCAGAGCACCTGGGCGGCGAACGCTTCGTGGATCTCGAAGAAATCGAAGTCGGCAAAGCCCAGGCCCTCACGCTTGAGCAGGCGCGGCACGGCATAGGCCGGCGCCATCAGCAGGCCTTCGCTGCCGTCGACAAAGTTCACCGCCGCGGTCTCGCCGGTGCGCAGGTAAGCCAACACCGGCCAGCCGTGTTCGGCGGCCCACGCTTCACTGGCCAACAGCACCACCGAGGCGCCGTCGGTCAGCGGTGTGGAGTTGCCCGCCGTGAGCGTGCCGTTCTGGCGGTCATAGGCCGGGGACAGGCTGGCGAGCTTCTCCAGGCTGGTGTCGGCGCGCAGGTTGTTGTCCCGCGCCAGGCCGCGATAGGGGCTGATCAGGTCGTCGAAGAAACCGCGTTGATAGGCGGCATCCAGGCGCTGGTGGCTGCTGAGGGTCAATTCATCCTGGGCCAGGCGCTTGATCTGCCAGCGCTTGGCCATTTCTTCGCAGTGCTCGCCCATCGACAGACCGGTGCGCGGTTCGCCATTGCGCGGCAGCAGCGGCTTGAAGAACATCGACGGACGCACCTTCAGCAGCGCCTTCACCTTGTCGCCCATGGCCTTGGCGCGATTGGCCGCAAGCAAGGTGTGGCGCAGCGCTTCATTGAGGCCGATGGGCGCGTCGGACGTGGTGTCGGCGCCACCGGCGATGCCCACATCGATCTGGCCGAGGGCGATCTTGTTCGCCACCAGCAAGGCCGCTTCCAGGCCCGTGCCGCAGGCTTGTTGCAAGTCGTAGGCCGGGGTTTGCGCAGACAGCGTGGTCGATAACAGCGACTCACGCGCCAGGTTGAAATCCCGCGAGTGCTTGATCACCGCGCCCGCAGCGAACTCGCCCAGGCGCTGGCCATGCAGGTTGTAGCGGTCGACCAGGCCTTGCAGCGCGGCCACCAGCAAATCCTGGTTACTGTCGTGGGCGTACACCGTGTTGGAGCGGGCAAACGGAATGCGGTTGCCGCCGATGATCGCCACGCGGCGGGCCGGGGCCGGGTTGAAGCTGTAGTCATTCATTTAAGGCGCTCGTTCCAGATAAAAAGCCCGCGCATGTGCGGTTTGTCACCGGCGAAGTTGCGCACTTCGAACTCACGCCGCGGGCCGCTCACGGGGCGGCGCCACAGCGCGACCTGGCCGGGCAGGAAGATCGGCAGCTTGAAGTCGCAGTGCGCTTGCGCCTGATCCAGGCCGCCCGGCGGTTGCTCGGCGGCCAATGCGCGGCCCAATGTCCACATGCCGTGGGCGATGGCGCGGCGAAAGCCAAAGAGTTTTGCGCCGATCAGCGAGGTATGAATCGGGTTGAAATCCCCCGAGACCTTGGCAAACCGCCGGCCCAGATCGGCGGGCAGCACCCAGCGCTGGGTGCGCAACAGGCCTTCTTCCTGCAAGGGCAGCACGTCCGCCCATGGCTCACCCACCGGGTTTTTCACGTCGCGCCGCAGGTACAGGCTGTCGCTTTCCCACAGCAGCGTGTCCGCACCGTAGGCCCGGGTGGCGATGCTCAGCGCCTGGCCCTTGGGGTGCGCCACCCAACGCTCGCAATACACCTCCAGGCGCAGGGCCTGGCCCGCGTGCAAGCGCTGGTGCTGACGAATGCGATTGGCCAGGTGGACCATGCCGCTGGCCGGGTACGGGAAACTCGGCCGGGTCAGCAGCATCAGGTGCAACGGGAACGCCAGCACCTGCGGGTAGGCCAGCGGCACGCCCTGCTCATGCCGGAAACCACAGGCGCGGCCATACGCGGCGATGCCGGTGGCCGACAATTCCACCGCCGAACGCACCAGACGCGCCTTGGGCAACTCAGGCGCGCCGTCGAGCTTGGGTTTGCGCAAGGCGCGCAGGCCGTCCAGCAACAACTGGGGCTGCGACGGCGGCGGGTCGATGATCTGCGTCACGTAGTCCATGGCTCAAGCTCCCAGCAGGCTTTGGCCGCACACGCGCACGACTTGGCCGTTGACGCCGCCGGACGCCGGGTGGGCCAGCCAGGCGATGGTCTCGGCCACGTCGATCGGCTGGCCGCCCTGGGACAGCGAATTCATGCGCCGCCCGGCTTCGCGGATCAGCAGCGGGATCTTCGCGGTCATCTGGGTTTCGATGAACCCCGGCGCCACCGCGTTCACCGTGACCTGCTGCGCCGCCGCCAACGGTGCCAGGCCGTGGACCAGGCCGATCACCCCGGCTTTGGAAGTGGCGTAGTTGCTTTGCCCGAGGTTGCCGGCGATGCCGGAAATCGACGACACACAGACGATACGCCCGCCCGGGTTCAGGCCCTGGCATTCCAGCAGCGCGTGGCTCAGTTGCAACGGCGCTTGCAGGTTGACCGCCAGCACATTGCGCCACGCCGCTTCGGTCATCTTGGTGATGGTCTTGTCGCGGGTGATCCCGGCGTTATGCACCACCACGTCAAAGGCGCCGGATTGGCTGACATGGGCCTGCAACAGCGAGGCCGCATCTGCTGCGGTAATGTCCAGTGGCAACGCCGAGCCACCGACGCTGGCGGCGGCATGTTGCAGCGCGTCCTCGGCTTGGGGCACATCCACGCACACCACATGGGCGCCGTCGCGGGCCAATACCTGGGCAATCGCCAAGCCGATGCCACGGGAGGCACCGGTAACCAGCGCGCGGCGGCCGGCGAAGGGGGTGTCCCAGTTGACCGTGACAGGGCCGTCCAGCGGTTTTTCCAGGCGCACCACTTGCCCCGACACATAGGCCGAACGACGCGACAGAAAGAAGCGCAGGCTGCTGTCCATGGCGTCTTCGGCCCCCGGCGCGACGTAGATCAATTGCACGGTGATCGCCCGGCGCAGTTCCTTGGCCAGCGAACGCACCAACCCTTCGAGGGCGCGCTGGGCGATGGCCTGGGGCAAATCCCGACAGTCTTCGGGAGCAGTGCCGAGCACCACCACGCGGCCATGCTGGGCGAGGCGCTTGGCGTTGGCGTGGAAAAATACGTAGAGCTCATCGAGCTGCTGCAGGTCGACGACGCCAGTGGCATCGAACACCGCGCCCTGCACCTTGACCGTAGACGGCGCCTTGAGGGTCGCTGCAGTGGCGGCGACCGTGTCGGTGGCGCTGAAAATCTGTTGCACTTGCACAGCCAGGCGCCCTGCCCCCGCGACGATCACCGGGTTGGCCAGGCCTTGCTGGCCACGGCGATGACGTTGCAGCAGCAACGGTTGCGGCAGGCCGATGGCCTGGGCCAGGCGTCGGCCCCAGGGGGAATTGACGAACGATAGGTAGCTGTCACTCATATAAACATCCACTCACGATACGGTATCGGTATGAACGCCCGAGCCATGTAGGCGCGTTCATTCAGTGCCACTCAATTGACCGAAGCATTCTCGCCCTGGCTGGTACGACGCTGGGTAGATGGTTGCAACACGTGCTTACGCTGCTGCAACGCCTCGAGCAGACCGAAGTCCTGCGGGAAGTCGTCGACCTGGATGCCGTGGTCGGCATATTCCACATAGCGCGCGAGCAAGGCGTCTTCATCGCTGCTGATCAAGTCCAGCGCCCGCGCCTTGACGCGCCAGGCGGCAAAGGCCGTGGCGGCGATCGGCATCGGTTCGAGCAAGCCCTGTTTGATCGCAGGCTTGAGCCGTGCTTCGATCAGCTCCACCTGCGGCAACAGGCGGAAAGCCAATTCGCCGTAAGCCAGCTTGTCGATTTCCGGACGTGGGATATAGGAATTGGCCAGCAAGCGCTCACGGGTTTCGCCGGAGGTCTGCACCACATCCGCCACCTGGGCCAACAGCCGGTCCGAGGGTTTACGCAGGGGAATACCGAACGGAAAACTCAAGCCGCGCACCACCGCTGCCGCGGCTTTCGACGGATAGTTATCGAGTGTTTCGGCGAGGGCTTCATGGGCGCGCAGCAACGCATCCTGGGCCGACCAATGCACCAGCGGCAAATCCGCCTGGGGCCGGCCGTCATCTTCAAAGCGCTTGAGCACGCAAGACAAGATGTACAACTGCGAAAGAATATCGCCCAGGCGCCCGGTGATACTTTCCTTGCGCTTGAGCGCACCGCCGAGCACACCCATGGAAACGTCCGAGATCAAAGCCAACACCACCGACAGCCGATTGGCCTGACGGTAGTAGGACGCCAACGCCGGCTCGGTCTTGGTGGGTGCGGAAATCAGGCGCCCGCCAGTGAGCGAATGCACTGCGGCGCGCACCGTATTGGCCAGCACAAAGCTCACATGGCCGAACATTGCGCTGTCAAACGCTTCAAGCGCCTTGCGCCGATCGGGGTTGCGCGCCGCTTCCATCTCGCGCAACACATAGGGATGGCAACGGATCAGGCCCTGGCCAAAGATGATCAGGCAGCGGGTCATGATGTTCGCGCCTTCCACCGTGATCGCAATCGGGCTTTGTTGATAAGCGCGGGCCAGGAAGTTGTTGGGGCCCATGCAGATGCCCTTGCCGGCGACGATGTCCATGCCGTCGTTGACGATCATCCGCGCGCGCTCGGTGACGTGGTATTTGGCGATGGCGGAGATCACCGAAGGTTTCTCGCCGGCATCCAGCGATGCCACCGACACCTTGCGCACCGCGTCGCAGGCATACAAATGCCCGGCCATGCGCGCCAACGGGGCTTGCACGCCTTCGAACTTGCCGATGGGCAGGCCGAACTGTTTGCGCATCGCCGCATACGCGCTGGTGCCGCGTACTGCGACCTTGCCCAGGCCGACGTTGGCCGACGGCAAGGAAATCGCCCGACCGGCCGCCAGGCATTCCATCAGCATGCGCCAGCCGTTGCCGACCTGTTCGCGGCCGCCGATGACCCACTCCAGGGGAATGAACACATCCTTGCCGGTGGTGGGACCGTTCTGAAACACCGCGTTGAGCGGCCAGTGCCGACGACCGCTGTTCACGCCCGGATGGGAGGTTGGGATCAACGCGCAAGTGATACCCAGCGAACCCGGCTGGCCGAGTAGACCTTCCGGGTCTTGCGCACGAAACGCCAGGCCAAGCACTGTGGCAATTGGGCCAAGGGTGATGTAGCGCTTGTCCCAGGTCACGTTGAAACCCAGCACTTCCTCGCCTTCGTGCAGGCCTTTGCAGACGATGCCCAGGTCCGGAATCGCCCCAGCGTCGGAACCGGCATACGGGCTGGTCAGCGCGAAACACGGAATGTCTTCGCCACGCGCCAGGCGCGGCAGGTAGTAATTACGCTGGGCATCGGTGCCGTAATGCAGCAGCAGTTCCGCCGGGCCCAGGGAGTTGGGCACCATCACCGAAATCGCCGCCGCCGAGCAGCGTGTCGACAGCTTCATCACCACTTGCGAATGCGCGTAGTGGGAGAAGCCTTTGCCGCCGTACTGCTTGGGAATGATCATGCCGAGGAAACCGGCGTCCTTGGTGTACTGCCAGCCCTCGGGGGACATGTCTTGCCAGACCTGGGTGGTTTCCCAGTCGTTGGCGATGTCGCACAGGGTTTCGACTTCGTTGTCGAGGAAGGCTTGCTCCTCGGCGCTCAGGCTGGCCGGCGCGGCTTGCAGCAGGCGCTGCCAGTCGGGTCGGCCGCTGAACAGTTCGGCATCCCACCACACGGTGCCGGACTCGATGGCCGCGCGCTCGGTGTCGGACATTGCCGGCATGACTGTACGAAACAGGCTCAGAGCCTTGCTGGTCAACAGGCTGCGGCGCAGCGGTTTGATTGTCATCAGCAACGCGGGCAAGACCACTAGCAGCGCCACGACGGTGGTGCCGAAAACGGCGACCACGTTGAACAGGTAGCCGGCCGCCAGCCAGGCCAGGCCGGCGCCCAGCCAGTGGACAGCGGCGGCTTGTCGATACGCCAGGGCAATCGCGGCTGCGAAACCCACCAATAACCAGATCACCATGGGGATACCTCTACTCGATTCAGGGCGTGGCGAACGCGCGGATCAGTCGAAATGACCTGCGGTGCAAAACCACGCTACAAACTCAGAAAACCAGATTAAAATTTTATTTTGAAATTTTTATTTAATGCTTTGATGAAAACATTCGAAGCTGAGCGAGTCAGCCGTGTTGAGCCCATGTGAAAGAGAGTGGAACGGGTCGCCTGCGCGACCCGTCGATGCCATGCTGGGACAAACCGTGCAGAAAGATGCGCTGACTGCTCGTTTCCAGCGTCGCGGCAAGGCTAAAACGATGAATCAGAACTCGTAGGTTGCCGACATGCTGACCACTTCACCCTTTGCTTCAGACTTGCCATCCAGCGAACCACCACCAAGGCGATCCACATTCTTGGTTTTGAGGTTGACGGTTTCCACGAACTGCCGAGAGTACGCCCCATCAATGCTCAACCCAGGAATCGCACGGATCTTGTAGCCAAAGCCCAAGGAAGCGAACGTCCGATCACCATCCGGAATACGCGGGTCACGCGTGGAGTTACGGGTTGGCGTCTGGTCAAAGGCCACGCCGGCGCGCACGGTTAAATCATCGGTGAGTTTGTAGTCTCCGCCGAGCGAGTACATCCATGTGTTTTTGTAGTTATAAGGAATCGACACAATGGTGCTGCCATTGGACTTCAAGGTCAGGTCCTTGAACGACGACCACTCGGTCCACGTGACGCTCGCACCCAAACTCAAGCGATCAGAGAACTGATGTACCCAGTCAATGGATGTATTGGCCGGGATGTCCAGTTGCGTCGTAGCGTTGGCGCCACCGGGATAGAGGTGCAAGCCCGGGTATGCCAATTCCACCAGGGTTTTGCCATCAACCACCGGTGTGGTCATCAACGCTTCCGATCCCGGATCGGCGTAGATATTGTATTTGCCCTCCAGTTTGTTCTTGATTTTGGCGTGGTAATTCAGGCCGAGCGTGTCGAATTCCGTGGGTTTCCAGACGACACCGGCAAACCAGCCAAGGGAGTTGTTGTCCACCTTGACCCGCATCAGCGCATGCCCCATGCCTGCCGGAAATGGAATACCCCCCAACCCTGGCGACTGAGCGGCGGCGGCATAGAGATCGACGTTCTGACTTACAAAACCTTTGGTGTGCTGAAGAATGGTACCGCCACCCACGGAAAACTGATCATTGACCTTGAACGACAGAGAAGCGGTCAAGCCAACCGTTTCGATTCGGGTATCCACGGCAAAATCACGGCCTTTCCAGTCCGGGTCCCAAGTCGTGCGTGCGCCCATGGGCACCACTTGGCTCAGGCCAAAACTGAACCGGTCATTGATGGGGATCACCATGAAACCGGTAGGCACCCAAGCCTCGAAACCACCCTGGCCACCGTCCCCGGTGCGGTCGTGATAGACCGGCGAAAAGTTTTCATCAAGGGTGGTATCCGACATCGGACGGCCTGAATAATCGTAAGCCGAGCCTTTGTACTTGATGTTGATGTCCGCGTAGTTGATGGTGAATTGCGAGATGGTTTTATCAATGAACGCCATCGCCGCCGGGTTATTGAACGCCGATGATGGATCGTCCTTGAACATCGAACCACCACCGAATGCCCGGCCCCACCCGGCTGTGTTAGCGGTAGGAGTCATGAAGCCACCTGCCTGAGCCGCCCCTGCTGCCACCAGACATCCCAGCAATGTCAGGCCGATGAATGCGTGTGCCTGCTGTTTCTTATTATTCATGCTCCACTCCTTATTGTTTTTATCCGTAACGCTCAGCTGATACGTCGGGCTTTTGCGCAACAGACGCCTCTGACGAGGCGCCTGCCTTTGCACGGGTGATCAGTCCGTTGTTCTTATTGCATGTGCAGAGTCGGCGCCTTGACGGACAACGACTGAACAGCACAACTGCCCGAGAGCGACTGGCTGGAAGTCGTCGAGAGCGTTTGAGTGACTTCATCCCAAACCAGATTCAGCGTGCCTGGGCCACAGTTGGAAGGCGGGAAAGCAACGGTCCAGCCAACATTGGTCACAGTAGCGGTGCCCTTTTTGGTGACTGGGTCGTAACTGGTTGCGCTTAATACCCAACCTGGAGACGGAATGTTCTTCAGGACAGGCAAGCCACAGAGTCCGCCGCCAGAGAGAGTTGCCGCAGTGATGGTGACCACACCGCTAGTCACCGTGCCGCCAAAAGTGACTCCGCACGTGATAGGGGCGCCCGCAGACGAAGGAGACGTCACCACAATGGTGCCGGCACTAGTAGTGAAAGGTCCCGCAGGCGTGATCGTCGCCGCGTTGGCCATCGAAGCCGCGCCAAAGCACAGAGCAAGCGAAGTTGCACAAACGAGGGTTTTCAAACTTTTCATTATTTTTCCTCACATGTTATGGCGAGTCATTCGCCAGGGGTAATGGCCATGAACGAGAGGTCACGGAGAAACTGCAGAACTTCCCTTTCCAGCCAAATTTCAATTCAATTACCGCTGCAACTATCGGATATATCTATTCGACAACTTTGAAGTTGGCCGGCATCTTGATCGACACCGTCTTGATCTTGCAGTCTTCGCCAATCGGCACATTGACGGCTTCCAACTTGCCGGTGGCGTTATCCCAGGTGCCGTCGGCCGTGGAAGGGCCGCACTTGCCGCCCAGGCCGAAGGCGTGGACGTCCACGCTGATCTTCGACATCGAGCCGCTTTGGGTGTCTTTGGCCACCAAGATCCACGGCAGGTTGATCGCTTCGACCCGGCTGCACTTGAGGCCGCCGTCGAATTCGACCTTGTCGACATTGACGGACGAACCGTCGGCGGCAACCTTGCCCGCCACCTTGATGGTGCAGTCGGCACTGATCAGCTTGCCTTTGGAAAAACTGATGGGCCCTTGGGCAGTAAACGCACTACCGGCAGGTTCAATACGGGCAGCCTGGGCTTGCTGATAGACAATCAGACCCAATGCCGCCAATAAGATATGGGCGGTGAACTTGGCAGGTGTTTGCATGGTGAACGTCCTTCCCTTGCTTTTATTTTTTTGGGGTCAAACAACTCTCTTGCAATGAAATCGATAAACGCTGGGCGATAAGAAACCGCGCGAGACAAAGATCCCGAGCACGCCAGGTAACTTTTTCAGTTCATCTCAGAACGTTTTGCTATTGCCGCCGTATTGTTTCAGATAGTGCAGACGCTTGGACGGTTGAAGATTGGTCAGGGTGATATCCCCGGCATAATGCCTGAGCACCCGATGGTCCATCCGTCGTCGCCACAAATACGGCACGTAAGCCCAGACAATCATGCTTGCATAACCGTAGGGAAGTTGCGGCGATTCATCGAAGTGACGCAACGATTGATAACTGCGCGTCGGATTGGCGTGATGATCGGAGTGCCGTTGCAGTTGGAACAGAAAGATATTGGTCACGATCCGGTTACTGTTCCACGAATGTCGCGGCGAGCAACGCTCATAACGGCCGTTGGGCAACTTCTGGCGTTTAAGGCCGTAGTGTTCGACGTAGTTCACCACTTCCAGCAGCGAGAAGCCGTAGATGCCCTGGATGATCAGGAACGGAATCACCGCCGCCCCCAACCAGGCAATCATCGCGCCCCACAACACCACGCTGTACAGCCAGGCGCTGAGCACGGCGTTTTTCCAGTGCCAGGCCGGCAGGCCGAGTTTGCGCAGGCGTTCGCGCTCCAGGTTCCACGCCGAGCGGGCGCTGAACCACACCGAGCGCGGCAGGAAAGCCCAGAAACTTTCCCCCAGCCGCGAGCTGGCCGGATCTTCCGGGGTGGCGACACGGACGTGATGGCCCCGGTTGTGTTCGGTATAGAAGTGCCCGTAGAACGTCGGCGCCAAAGTGACTTTGGCCAGGAACACTTCCAGCGGCTTGGGTTTGTGCCCCAACTCGTGGGCGGTGTTGATCGCGATGCCAGTCGCCGCGCCCGTGGACATGGCCATGCCCAGGTACGTGAAGGCACTGACCTGGCCGTGCAGTTGGGTGCGCGAGGTGAGATAGGCGGCCGTTTTCGCCAGCCAGCTCGAAGGTTCCAGCGCGGCGGTGGCCTGGAGCAAACCGCCGTTGATGATCCAGTCAATACCGCCGGCAGCCAGCCAACCGGTGATCACCACCGAAGCGATGACGAACAGCACGCCGGTGTAGATGATCCAGCGGTAGTAGCGTTGCGATTCGAGGTGGTTGACGGCGGACTCGGGCGGGTTACTCACGTCTTCGCCCAACAGGCCATCGATCAGCGGGATGAGGCCGAAGATCACCAATACGCCAACCCACCACAGTTGTTGCACGCCGCTGGTGATTGCCAGTGTGCCGGCGAGTAAAGGCGTTGCCAGGGGCAGGATGCCGAGCCACCACAGGTGGCGTTTGCCGTCGGCCCAGACCTGCGGGGTGGCCAGGGTCTGATTCATGGCAACCTCCGGACGAGGCAGGTGCAAAACAGGTTCGAGGAGCGCGGAAGGCTCCGGGAAATCAACCATGCGATAAAAGACGTTTTTTTCATTGTTATTCGCTCTTAGGCATTTCAAAAATCATTTCAAAACAAACATTGAAATATTTTTTTAAATAAATAACGCGGAATCGTTAGGTCGTCAACTAGTTTATCGAGCCCTTTTTTGCGTGACCGAGCAGTCTCTTTTTCAGCTGGCTGGTCAGGTGTCTAGAGCGCGCATTGACGCCGTTGTGCCGCGACTCGGATGGCCCGATTATTTGTTCGCCAGGGCCAACGGTGGATGCAGGACGGTGGTGTTTTGCGGTGATCGGGCCCGTTTGGCCACCTGTTCCACCACCGCCACAACACGCTCCGTCGCGGTGATCGGCAACATATGGCCGCGCCCCTCCACCAGTTGCAGCTTGAGGCCGGGCACCCGGCTCGCGAGGGCCTGGCCGTGCTTTTGAAAGTCCAGCACCTTGTCCTTTGCGCCGTAGATCAGGCCGATGGGCAGGGTCAGTTGCGGGTAGCGCTTGACCATGCCCGGCAGGTGATCGTTGACCTGGTTGATCTCGGTGGAGGCCGCGTAGAAGTTGGCCGGGCGCATGCCGAGCAGCCCGCCGCCGCGTGTGGCGAAGTCCGCTGGTGCAGGATCGGGGGCAAATACGCCCTTGACCACCGAGCCTTTGGTCAGCAGGCCGATCGGCATCGTCAGCGTGTGCGACAGCCAGCGACGCAGCCACGCCGGGCGCACCGCCAATGACAGGAACACCAGCGGCAACAGGCGCTGGGGATGGGTTAGCGGTGCCACCAGGATCAACCCGGAGACCGCGTGGGGATGGTCGAGGGCCAGCGCCAGGGCCACCGCGCCACCGAGGGAATGCCCCAGCACCAGCGGTCGATCCAGGCCCAGCGCCTGGATAAAAGCCGCGATTTGCCGGGCCTGGGCCGGCAGGTCCGCCGCCGTGCCGGGATGCCGGGTCGAATAGCCCGAGCCAGGCCGGTCAAGCGTGATGACCCGGAAATGCTCGCGCAACTGCCCCGACAAGGCGTAGGTCAGGTTGCGACTGCTGCCCATCAGCCCGTGAATCATCACCAGCGGTGGGCCCTTGCCCTCGTCGAGATAATGAAAGCGCTCGCCATCGACGTCCACAAAGCGCCCGTTACTTGGAACGGCCGCTTCGATGCGCCGTGTCATCCAGGCACTGAAGCCCCATGCCACCACGCTCGCACCGACCAGCACACCCGCAGCAATAACCCATTCGACAGCCATAGCTCGGTCCTCTGCTTCCCTGCTGCCGACCGCCCGACCGGAATTGATCAAGGCCTCAGCCATCGCCCACACCCTGGACCTAAACTTCGTGCATACCGTCGCACATAAGGAGCCAGGGACTAGCCTAGGCGATATTTTCAGGTAGATTATTTAAAATCTTTTTTAAAATAAGTAATTC
The DNA here is from genome assembly GCF_023651955.1 of Pseudomonas sp. Y39-6. Taxonomy (NCBI): domain Bacteria; kingdom Pseudomonadati; phylum Pseudomonadota; class Gammaproteobacteria; order Pseudomonadales; family Pseudomonadaceae; genus Pseudomonas; species Pseudomonas sp. Y39-6. The sequence goes on from NZ_CP069594.1 coordinate 3,856,231, forward strand.
AATTTTCCTTTGCAATGGTGTTCTATCTAAAAAGACAAAACAAAAACAGGAGCACATCCGATGCCCACGCAGGTCCGCCTATGAATGCCCACAGTGATTCCATCGACATCGCCATCATCGGTTCAGGCTTCGCCGGCCTGTGCATGGCGATCAAGCTCAAGGAAGCCGGCTTTAGCGACTTCTTTATCGCCGAACAGGCCGAGACACTCGGCGGCACCTGGCGCGACAACCACTACCCTGGCTGCGCCTGCGATGTGCAGTCCCACGTCTATTCGTTTTCGTTTGCGCCCAACCCGGACTGGACCCGCCAATTCGCCGCGCAAGCGGAGATCCGCGCCTACCTGGAGCAATGCGCCCGACGTTTCGCGCTAGCGCCGTATCTGCGCTTCGGCATGGGCCTGCAACGTGCGGTGTTTGATGAGCAGCAACAACGCTGGCAACTGAGCTTCAGCAATGGGCGCCAGGTCAGCGCGCGGGTGCTGGTGTCGGGCATGGGCGGCTTGTCGCGCCCGGCGCTGCCGGATATTCCGGGGCTGGACAGCTTCAAGGGCCAGCGCTTTCACTCCCAGCAGTGGGACCACGCCTATACCCTGAAGGGCAAACGCGTGGCGGTGATCGGCACCGGCGCCAGTGCCATTCAGTTCGTGCCGCAGATTGCGCCGCAGGTCGCTCATTTGGACCTGTTCCAGCGCACCCCGCCATGGATCATGCCCAAGCCCGACCGAGCGATTTCCCGCGTTGAGCGCTGGGCATTCAAGCACCTGCCCTTCACCCAACGGCTGGTGCGCGGCGCCTTGTATTGGGCGCTGGAAGGCCGCGTGGTGGGCTTTGCCCGGCACCCACGGCTGATGAAGATGGTGCAGAAAGTCGCCCTGCGCCACTTGCACAAACACGTCACCCGCCCTGCCCTGCGCAAGGCGCTGACGCCGGACTACACCCTCGGCTGCAAGCGCGTGCTGATCTCCAACGACTATTACCCAGCGTTGTCGCGCAGCAATGTGCAGGTGGTGACCGACGACGTGCTGCGCATCGAAGCCGATGGCGTGATCACCGCCGACGGCGTCAAGCACCCGGCCGATTGCCTGATCTTCGGCACCGGGTTCCAGGCCACCGACCCGCTGCCCCGCGACTGCATCATCGGGCGTCACGGCGTCGACCTGATGGACGCCTGGCACGACGGCGCCCATGCCTACAAAGGCAGCACGGTGCCGGGCTACCCGAACCTGTTCCTGATCATCGGCCCCAACACCGGCTTGGGGCATAACTCGATGATCCTGATGATCGAAGCCCAGGTCGCTTACATCCTCGATGCGCTGCAACAAATGCAGCGCCACCGCATTGCCACAGTGGAGGTCAAACCCGCGGTGGAACAAGCCTACAACCACCAATTGCAGGACAAACTCACGCGCACCATCTGGAACACCGGCGGCTGCCGGAGCTGGTACCTCGACCCTCGCACCGGCAAGAACACCACCCTGTGGCCCGGCTCAACCTGGCGCTTCAAGCAGATCACCCGGCATTTTGCGCTCAAGGATTATGTCGCCAGCATGGCACCGATTGACGCGGCGCCCCGCGCAATGGCTGCGCCACATTCCACCGCAGAAGGGAGCCTGTCATGAAGTCATTCAACGGCCGCGTGGCGGCGATCACCGGCGCGGCATCCGGCATGGGCCGCGCATTGGCCCTGGCCCTGGCGCGCGAAGGTTGCCACCTGGCGCTGGCGGACAAGAACAGCCAAGGCCTGGACCAGACCGTGGCGTTGATTCAAACCGCCACCCTGGCGCCGGTGCGGGTGACCACCCAGGTGCTGGATGTGTCCGACCGGCACGCCATGCAAGACTGGGCGGCGCGTTGCGCTGCCGAGCACGGCCAGGTCAACCTGATCTTCAACAACGCCGGAGTGGCGCTGTCGAGCACCGTCGAAGGCGTGGACTACAGCGATCTGGAATGGATCATCGGCATCAACTTCTGGGGCGTGGTGTACGGGACCAAGGCCTTCCTGCCGTATCTCAAGGCCAGCGGCGACGGCCATGTGGTCAACACGTCCAGCGTGTTCGGGCTGTTTGCCCAGCCCGGCATGAGCGGCTACAACGCCAGCAAATTCGCGGTGCGCGGCTTTACCGAAGCCCTACGCCAGGAGTTGGACCTGCAACGTTGCGGCGTCTCGGCCAGTTGTGTCCACCCCGGCGGCATCCGCACCGATATCTGCCGTAGCAGCCGCATCGACGCCAACATGACCGGCTTTTTGATCCACAGCGAACAGCAGGCCCGCGCCGATTTCGAAAAGCTGTTCATCACCGACGCCGACCAGGCCGCCAAAGTGATCCTGCAGGGCGTGCGCAAGAATAAACGCCGCGTGCTCATCGGCCGCGATGCGTATGTTCTCGACCTGCTCACCCGCTGCCTGCCGGCGGCCTATCAAGCGCTGGTGGTGTTCGCCAGCAAGCGCATGGCCCCCAAACGCCCAACGCCGCTGTTTGACAGCAACGACGAGAGCCGTCTCTGAACAGGAGCAAGCCCCATGCTACCGATCCGTCGCGATATCCGCTTTGCCTTGCCGGCCGAACGCATCAAGGACTGGCACGAACAAGGTCCGTTCATCACGCATTTTTTCAATGCGTTGTCGCTGCTGTTTCCCCAGGGCGAGCTGTTTTTCATGGACAGCGTGCGCCACTACCGCCAACGCATCGATGACCCGGCGCTGAAACAGGAGATCCAGGGTTTTATCGGCCAGGAGGCCATGCACAGCCGCGAACACCTCGCCTATAACGACTTGCTGCAAGCCGCAGGCCTGCCGGCACATCGCCTGGACCGGCGCCTGAAATTCTTCCTCGACCTGCAGAAAAAACACCTGCCGCCGGCGTTCAACCTGGCGGTGACCATCGCCCTGGAGCATTACACCGCGATGCTCGCGGAAATCCTCCTGAGCGACCCTTCGCGCTTCGGCGATTCACACAAGGGTTACCAGCAGATGTGGTACTGGCATGCCCTCGAAGAAACCGAGCACAAGGCGGTAGCGTTTGACGTGTGGAACCGCGTGATCAAGCCGGGCCCCCTGCGCTACCTGCTGCGCACCGGGAGCATGCTGACCACGACGCTGCTCTTCTGGCTGGTGGTGTTCGACTTCCACCTGCGCCTGCTGATTGCCGACCGCAAGGCCGGCGGGCATGTGCAAGGGTTCTGGCGCATGCTCAAGTTTTTGTATGGACCCAAGGGCGTGTTCCCGCGGATGCTGCGGCCGTGGCTGCACTACTTCAAGCCAGGCTTTCATCCGTGGGACCACGACAACCGTGCGCGCCTGGCGAGGATCGAGGGCTTGGTCGAAGAGATCGAACAGACCCAGCGCGAATACCGATCGGCCCAGGCCTAGACCCGCCGCGCACGCAACCTGGTACAGCACCACGACCACCCTGATCGCCGTGGGTGCTCGGGTCGGCGTCGAGGCGCACGCCGCTGACGCCGAATAACGCACAGCGCGCCCTAACGGCCGGCGCGCAGCCCCTCAAAGACAGGGCCGGGAACACACCGGCCAACGCCACACATGACCAGGCGCGGCACGAAAAGCCGTTGCGGTCGCCCAGTTGATTTTTCAGGTTTCTCAGCACGCTCATGTGCGCGCTTGCGCTTTAGCGACGGAACTTTCTGATAAAAACCAGCCCCTAAGCCTGTTTCAAGATGTAATATCTGCGACTTTTTCAGGGTTCCCGGATCGCGCAGCAAGGGGAACACGCTGAAATCGCCAGCAGCAAGGAGCTTGGCTTGAGATGCAACACAAACGGTCTAATACTATGCACCCACTGATGTTTAACGCACTGCTGTGGTTATGTGGGGTTGCCTTGCTCTACCTGGCCAAGGCGGTTATGGAGCTGTTTTTAGGGCCGATCAGCGAAACCTGGATCGACCTGACACTGGTGCTGACCGCGTACCTGTTACTTTTCGTCCTCGACCCCATACGCACCCGGATAAACCGCCGCATGCGCAAACGCGCCCGGCGTAGACAGGCTTGCCAAGACGCCGGCGCAGATGCCTGACTTTTTTTCGAGGAACCCACCTGTGTCCCAACCCGGCGATACCCATCAACTCGCGCTGGACCGATTTCTGCAGGCACACCCGGATGTCCTCACCCAACTGGACACTCTGAACCCGCTGGCCGCCCAGGCCAAAGGCGAAACCCTTGCGCAATACCGCGCCGAACGCCTGCATGAGGCGTTCGAAGCCGAAGCCGAGCGCCTGGGGCTGTTTGCCTGGGAGCTGACCCTCAAGCTGACGGCCGAATCCGCCCAGGCATTCGAAGCGCAACGCCTCGAAGTGCATAAGGAAGTGGCGCAGATGGCGGGGATGAGCTGGGACGAATACTGCGAGTTGCATGGCGTGAGCGGCTGACGCGGCACGCCCCATGCTGGTTTTATCGCCTCACACCATCGCCAGCGGATGCTTGCGCTTGGGCGCTCCGAACACCCGGTCGATGGCGTCGAGGTCGTGTTCGTCCAGCACCAGTTGAGCGGCGGCGGCGTTGAGCCGCACATGCTCTTGCGTGACGGCCTTGGGGATGGCGATCATCCCGTCCTGACGCACTACCCAGGCCAGCGCGACCTGCGCGGGCGTCGCCTGATGCCGATGGGCGATCTGCTTGAGGGTCGGGCTGGACAGTAATTCGCCGCCTTGCGCGATCGGACAGTAAGCCATCAACGGCAAGTGATGTTGTTGCCACCACGGCAGCAGGTCGAATTCGATGCCGCGCTCCTGGATGTTGTAGAGCACCTGGTTGGTCGCGCAGGCCGGTGACGCAAGTTCCTGCAGGTCGGCCACATCGAAGTTGGAAACACCCCAGCGGCCGATCTTGCCGGCTTCGCGCAAGCGCTCGAACGCCTCGACGGTTTCTGCCAGCGGGTACTGACCGCGCCAGTGCAGCAGGTACAGGTCAATGTAATCGGTGCCCAGGCGCTGGAGGCTGGCATCGCACGCGCGCGGTACGCCCCGGCGGCTGGCGTTGCGGGGGTAGACCTTGCTCACCAGGAACACCTGCTCGCGCTTGCCGCGAATGGCCTCGCCGACCACGCTTTCGGCGCCGCCTTCGCCGTACATTTCGGCGGTGTCGATCAAGGTCATGCCCTCGTCGATACCGCACTGCAACGCCGCGACTTCGGCGCGGCGCCGGTCCGGGTCTTCGCCCATGCGCCAGGTACCCTGGCCGATGACAGGGACCGGAACACCGGCCAGATCGATGGTTCGCATGACAATCTCCTGATGCGTTCGCGGGTTAACAGTGTGGCATTCACCGGACAAACGGGTTCAATCGAAGTATGGTTGCCTTTTGCCAAATCGCCGGAAGGGCCTGCAATGCTGTTTGTCGTGATGCTCGGGGGCAAGCACCCACGGGCCAGGATCGAAGTCCATGACGTGGTATTCGCCGTGGCGGATACGCTGGAAGCCACCTACCCACAGTTACGCGATGCCTGGTTTGGCAGCCCCAAGGGCGTGCATATCGATTCGTGGATGGCGGTCGATGGCGTCGACGGTTGGAAAGTCGAACTCAGCCACCTGGCGCCCCAGGCCGGCGCGCAGCGCCTGTACTTCATCAACCTGGGCGGCTATGAGACCAACCGCTTTGGCGAGGCGCATCACTACCTGCTGGTGGTTGCCCGCGACAAAAAGGAAGCGACGGGCAAAGGCAAGCAACAGCTGCTGCGTCACTGGTCACAGGCCCACACCGACGGCGTGCTGGACATCGACGACTGCCTGCCCATCGATCTGGTCGACGGCCGTTACCTTCACCTCGTCCAAGCCCCGCACCGGCCGGTGCTCCAGCAGAACGACTACATTGTGCTGGCGTGAACCGGCTTTACCCGCTCCGCCGACGCTCAACCGCCGGCACCGGATGAACCGCTGCCGGAACTCAATTTACCCTATGGGCACATAGACGATGCCCTGCATGATCGGCTCCACGCTCCCGGTCAACACCACGCCGCCCTGCCCGTCCCACTGCACGGTGACTGTGCCGCCGTCGCATTGCACCTCGACGCGGTCGTCGAGCAAGCCGCGGCGAATCCCATTCACCACCGCGCCGCAGCAGCACGAGCCGGACCCGAGCGGCACGCCGCCGCCGCGCTCCCAGATCCGCAGGCGAATATGCCCGCGATCGATGACCTGGACAAAATGCACATTGGTCCCGGCGGGGAACAGCACGTGGGTTTCCAGGGCCGGGCCCAGGGTTGCCACGTCGACAGCGCCGAGGTCCGCGACAAAGAAGGTGCAATGGGGGTTGCCCATACTGCACGCCGCCGGGTCGCCTTCGAGGGGCAAGTACAGTGTGTCCATCGACTCGGCCAGCGGCACCGCGGCCCAGCCCAGCGATGGCGCGCCCATATTCACCGACACCCGCCGCCCCGCCTCACGCACACAGGTCAGCAAACCGCGGTCGGTACGCAGCACGATGGAATCGGTGCCGGCTTCATGCATCAGCCGCTCGGCCACACCGCGCGTAGCGCTGCCGCAGGTTTGCAGGAGCGTGCCATTGGGGTTCCAGAATTTGATCCGTGCGGCAGCGTCTGCGCAATCGAGCACCACCGCCAACTGATTGAAGCCGATGCCGGTGTGACGATTGCCGAGACGGCGAGCGACCTGCGCGCAGATCGGATCATCCAGACCACGGCGATCAATGATGAGGAAGTCGTCGCCATGGGCGTGCATCTTCACGAAAGACAGCGTCATGGCGTGTTCTGTGAGCGGTGACAAATCAGAGCACGCTCCCCATGGCTTTCATCAACACGGGGTCACGCCCGTAGATATCGGGCGCATACACCAACTCGCCCTGGCGATCCACTTCCACGGTCCAGTACCCGAGCAACACCGGCACCGGCGTCGCCAGGCGGAATTCATGGGTCACGCCGGTGGCCAGCAATTCATCGGTGCGAACGCGCTCCGCCGGGCTCACCAGCAGGTCGCGCAGCAGCAACGGTTGTTCGACCCGCACACAACCCGAGCTGAACGCACGCGGGCCTTTGGTGAACAGCGGTTGGCTGGGCGTGTCGTGCAGGTACACCGAGTACGGGTTGGGGAAACGCAGCACGATCTTGCCCAGCGGGTTGCGCGGGCCGGCTTCCTGGCGCAGCAGGATGTTGCCGGGGCGGGCCCAGTCGATGTGTTCGGGCGCCAGCGGGCGGCCCTCGGGGTCGAGCACTTGCAGGTTCTGCTGGCGCAGGTATTCGGGGTTGAGGCGGATGGCCGGGAGTTTGTCCTCGCGCATGATGGTGGGCGGCACGGTCCAGGTCGGGTTGAGGGTCAACCGGTTGATGCGTGATTTGAGCAGCGGTGTCTGGCGTTCGGCGCGGCCGACCTGCAAGCGGGTTTGCCACACCGGGATGCCACTCTGATAGACACTCAATTGCGCCGCGGCGACGTTGACCACCACGCCTTCGGGCTCCAGGTCCTGGCTCAGCCAGCGGAAGCGCTCCAGGTTGATGCGCAACTGTTCGCGGCGCACCGCCGGGCTGATGTTGAGTTCGGCCACGGTGCCGGCGCCGATCACGCCGTCGGATTGCAATGAGTGACCGACCTGGAAGGCCTTGACCGCCTTGACCAGTTCGTCGCGGTACAGCTTGCCGTTGTCCTTGGGTTCGCTGGCGAGATAACCACCACGGTAGAGGCGCCGCGCCAGTTCCGGCACGCGCGGGTCTTCCATGCCGGGGCGCAACAGCGGCCCGCCGGCGACCGCGTCCCAATGCGGTAATGGCTGCTTACGCAGCGTGGAATAGACGTTGCGCAGGCTGCGATATAAATCCGCGCTGGGCCGGGCCTGGTCGAAGGCTTGCGCCATGTCGTGCAGCCCGGTGGCGGCGAAGGCCAGCACCTCGGTATCCAGGTCGCGGGTGGGCGGCTGGAAATGCCACAGCGGTTCGAAGCGCGATTGCTGCAGGCGTCCGTAATGCAAATCCTGCAGGGCTTGCAGGTACTGTTCGCTGCTGCCGATATCGCTGCACAGCACGTTGTCCGTGGCGTTCGCCGGGGGCAGGCTATAGTGGGTGGGGTCCAGGCCGTCGTCGGCCAGCATCAGCAACTGCGCTTGCAGTGCCTGGCGGCGTTCGGCGACCCACAGCGGCACATCGCCCTGCTGCCGATAGAATGCCTGCAGACGCGCCAATGTCGCCGCGTCGATGCGCGACGCAAGGCTGGGGCACACGCTGGGCAACTGCGCGAGGGCCTGTTGGACCGGGCTGGCTGGAATCACCGGTAACGTGCCCATCGGTACTTCGTCGGCTGTAGCGACCAGCGGTGCAACGAGCAAGCAAATGCTCAAGTAACATGCGTGTTTTTTGAACAATAGCTTTGCTCCAATCCACAGTGGGGGGATGTACTGTAGATGCTGACTTTTATGTGCCGCCTCGGCCTGATGACCTTGACCGTGGCTACGCTGAGCACCGTTGTGCTCGCCGCCGACGGCAACCCTGTTTCCTTGTATAGCAGCCTGGCGCGCTCGGCTCCAGAACTCAATCCTACTGTACTCAAAAGCGCGCTGAACGCGGTGCAGTGCGCGGTCAATAATGGTGAAGAGCGTTCCGAGCGCCTGGCCGTGATTGACTATTCCCAGCCTTCGACCGCTCGTCGGCTATGGATTTTCGATTTACGCAAAAAGACCCTGGTGCTGCGCGACCTGGTGGCCCACGGTGCGAAGTCCGGGGAAAACTTCGCCACCCAGTTCTCCAATCGTGAAGGCAGCCACCAGTCCAGCCTGGGCCTGTTCCGTACCCAGGAAAGTTACCTGGGCACCCATGGCTATTCGTTGCGCATGGACGGCCTGGAGCCTGGCTTCAATGATCAGGCGCGCGACCGTGCCCTGGTGATTCACGCCGCCGACTACGTCAACCCATTGTGGAGCAAGCGCGAAGGCCGTATCGGCCGCAGCCAGGGCTGCCCGGCAGTGCGCCCGCAGGTGGCGCGCCAGGTGGTGGACAAACTCAAGGATGGGCAGTTCATGTTCTCGTGGTACCCGGACCAGCGCTGGTTGAAGTCTTCGACCTACCTCAACTGCAAACCCCAACAGGTGGCGAGTAGTCGTACAATCCGTGGCGGTTAGCCTGTCCCCACCGATAAAGAGAGCGTCGCATGCTTCTACATAAGTCCACCTGGATCGAGATCGGGCAGTTTCTGGAGCGCAGCCGCACGGTGGTGATCCCGATCGGCTCGAATGAGCAACACGGCCCCACCGGCCTGCTGGGCACCGACTGGATGTGCCCGGAAATCATCGCCCACCAAGCGCAGCTACACGCAGACATCCTGATCGGCCCGACCTTCAATATCGGCATGGCCCAGCACCACCTGGGTTTTCCCGGCACCATTTCACTGCGCCCTTCCACCTTTATTGCCGCGATTGGCGACTGGGTGCGTTCGCTGGCCGGGCATGGTTTCGAGAAGATCCTGTTTCTCAATGGCCATGGCGGCAACATCGCCACGATCGAAGCGGCGTTTTCCGAGCTGTATGCCGCCGCCAGCTTCGCCCGCCAACCGGCCGGGTTTGCGCTGAAACTGGTGAACTGGTGGGATCTGGACGGCGTCAACGAGCTGGCTCACCGGCAGTTCCCGGTCGGCCACGGCAGCCATGCCACGCCGTCGGAAATTGCCGTGACGCAATGGGCTTATCCGGAGTCGATCAAGTCTGCCGATTATTCGCCGCAGATCGCCAACACCGGGCCGATCCGTGAAGCGTTGGACTTCCGCGCGCGCTTCCCCGACGGGCGCATGGGCTCGGACCCGGCCCTGGCGACCGTGGAGAAAGGCGCTGAGTTGGTGGCGTTGGCGGCTCAAGGGTTGGTCAAGGTTGTCGACAGCTTCAGCCACGAAGCAACCCCTTGAGCCAACCCTCGCGCCCACCGAGTTATGGGTGGCCTGCGGTTACTTGCACTCTTGCGCCGTCAATTCCAGGCGCGACGGCGTGATGGTCGACGCGAGCGGCTTGCGCTCATACAGGAACACCTTGGTGCCGTCCTGGCTCTTGTAGGCCTCCAGTACATCATCGGCGGCAACCTTGCTGGTCAACACCACCTTGGCGTGGCGCGAATTCTGCGTCACGGTCGAGGTGAGGTTGTGTTTTTCAAGCTTGGGCAACACGCATTGCATATAACCTTCGGGGGTCTTGGCGGTATGCAGGGTCAATGTCGGAGCATTCGGAGCGGAAACACAACCGGCCAGTAACAAAGAAGCGACAGCCAGGGCCGGGGCAAAAAAAGAGCGCATAGAAATCCTGAATATATAAAAGGAAAAGTTCACATCAACCCGCTCGGACTAATGCCTTGAGCGACGCATCAAATTGTTTCAAGGCATCGAGCTGTACATCGCGCTGCTGCTCGATCTGCGCGGCAATCTCCGGGGCCGCCTTGTCATGCGCCCACACCGACGGCACCTGCTTCTGCACCGAGCCTTCGGCCTTGGCGATGTACTGCAGGTCCGCGTCATAGAAGCGCGCGATAAAATGCGCCTCGACCAGGTCGTTACGCGGGGTCAACAGTTGGTTATGGGTGTCGAGCATCACCACCACATCGGGGTGAGCCTGCACGAGCGCATCCAGCGTGTCGTAAACGGTCACCGACAAAAACGTGCCTTGCAACGAATTCATCAACCAGTCAATCGCCAACTCCGGGTCGGAACTGTTGACGAACGCCGCACGGATGCGCCCATCAAGGGCATCTCTGGCGCCATTCAAGGCTGTGGCGTGGTAGCGTTCAAGGTAGCTGAGGTTGTCGACCGTATTTTCGCTGTACAGCACCCCCACTGACTGCTCGTGCCGCAGCGAGTCTACGCTACCGCCGAGTGACAGCAAATGGCCTGTACGCAGTTCATCGGCGATTACCGGGTTGATCATGACCACAGTGCTCATCATCAGGGTCATTAAAGCCAGTTGAATAAACGTCCTCATCGCGCGATTTCCTTGAACTGCGTCTCGATGGGGAGATTTTCCGCCTTTGTGGAAAAAACAGAACTTGCAATCTTTGATGCTGACTATTATCTGAATCAATAGTGCTTACATAAAATCTATAAGGACCACGCTATGAAACCCCACCAGAAAACCTTCGACCGCATCCGCGAAGCCGTATTGCCGGATTTTCGCGATCGGGTCGCCGATTACCTGGTTGTCTATGAAGACGTGCTGCTGGACGAGGCCGCCGACCCGGACCAGGCCTACGCCATCGCCCAGCAATTGCTCGGTTACCTGCGCGGTTTGAACACCACCCGCGTGCTGGGCATGGCGGACTGGGAAGAGCTGGACCGGCGCGTCGCGCAGGAATGGCCTAAAGCGCGGGCCTTGGCAGATTGACCCATTCCTGCACCGATGGCCGCTGCCATTGGCGCTGCGCATAGCTCACCAAGTCGGCCGGCACAGGGTCGCCGTTGAGGATCAGGCGGTTGAGCATCACCGCCAGGTCCACATCGGCAATTGACCACTCCCCGAACAAGTACGCCGGATTCCCCGCCAACAGCACCTGCGCCGCACCGATCAAGCGATGGGCGGCAGCTTCGGCCAATGGCGACAACGGCGGCATCTTCTGCCCATAGAACACCACCAACGTCGAACGCTCCTGGCGAATCGGCAGCAAATCGCTGCGCAACCACGCCTGGACCTGCCGCGCCCGCGCCCGCAGCTTCGGATCGGCCGGGTACACCGCCGTTCCGGGGTAGGCCTCGTCGAGGTATTCGCTGATCGCCGAGGACTCCGACAGGGAGAAATCACCGTCCACCAGCATCGGCACGCGTTGGGTCATGGACAGTTGGGCAAAGCCCGCCGTCTGGTGTTGCGCGGCGTCGAGGTCGAGGGGCACGGTGTCGAACGCCAGGCCTTTTTCGCGCAGGGTGACGAACACCGACATCGCGTAGGGGCTGGTGAACAGCGAATCAACGTAGAGGCGCAGCGCAGCTTGGTTCATGGTGGATCTCCTTGAGTGAAACCCCACGCTACGAGATCGGCGGCGATAAAGACAATGCGCAGTTTTTATGGGGGCATTCCCCGGCGGAATAGCGCCTCAACCGGCAAACCCGCCCTGCTCCAGAAAGGCCCGTTCCGCCTCCGTGGTCGTCCTGGCCAGCACCTCATTGCGGTGGGGAAAGCGCCCGAAACGTTCGATGATCCGCGCGTGTTCCTTCGCCCAACGGTAAGTGTTGGCATCCAACTGCTGGTTGAGGAGCAGGGAGCGTTGCTGGTCTTGCGCGTCTTCGGAATGCTCAAACGGCAGATAGCAAAACGCACGCAATGCCGGTTCGATCAATTGATCCAGCCCAGCATCCACCATGCGCCGCGCATACAGGCGCGCCAACGGGTCCGTGGCAAACATATGCGCCGTGCCGCGAAACGCGTTGCGCGGGTACTGATCGAGCAGGATCAGCAAGGCCAGCGCACCTTGCGCCGAGTCCAGCCAGCCCTCCAGCTCACGCCGCGCCGCTTGCAGATGAGTTGCGTTGAAGGTGTCGCGAAACGCCGCGTCGAACGCGGCGTCCTTGGCGAACCAACGCTTGGGGCCGGCCTGCGTCCAGAAATCGACGACGGTGTGCGGGGTGTCGTTGTGTGGCTTGCTCATGATCAGCCTCTCCCGATGCCAGGCGCGAACCTGTTCGCTCTCGATGACTTCGCGCAGCGGCGCGCGCATACGTTATAGGATAACATTCGCTTTCCATCCTGCCCTTGTGATCCACGCCCATGACCGACGCTGCTCCCCTGCGCCAACGCCTGCTTTCCATCGACGCCCTGCGCGGCCTGGTGATCCTGTTCATGCTGCTGGACCACGTGCGCGAAACCTTCCTGCTGCACCGTCAGGTCAGCGACCCGATGAGCCTCGACAGCACCGAGCCCGCGCTGTTTATCAGCCGTACCCTCGCCCACCTGTGTGCGCCGGTGTTTGTGTTGCTCACCGGGCTGTCCGCCTGGTTGTACGGGCAAAAATACCAGGGCCGTGGCGATGTGTCGGCCTTTCTGTTCAAGCGCGGGCTGTTCTTGATCGTGCTGGAGTTCAGCCTGGTCAACTTTGCCTGGACCTTCCAACTGCCGCCCAGCGTCATCTACCTGCAGGTGATCTGGGCGATTGGCCTGAGCATGATCGCCCTCGCCGCGCTGCTGTGGTTGCCGCGCCCGCTGCTGATCAGCTTGGCACTGGTGATCATGGCCGGGCATAACCTGCTGGACGCGCTGCACTTCGCTCCAGGGACAGCGCTGCAGACTGTGTGGGCGCTCCTGCATGAGCGTAGTTGGATCGAAGTGTCCGATCACCTGCGATTGCGCATCACGTACCCGGTGTTGCCATGGATCGGTGTGATCGCGCTGGGTTACGGCCTGGGCCCATGGTTTGCCACGGCCATGGCGCCGGCCCTGCGCCAGCGTTACCTGTTGCGGGCGGGATTTGGTGCGTTACTGGGGTTCGTGTTGTTGCGGGCGGCCAATGGCTATGGCGAGCAGCCGTGGCACGCGTATGACAGCGGCGTGCTGACGTTGATGAGCTTTTTCAATGTCACCAAGTATCCGCCGTCGCTGCTGTTCCTCGCGTTGACGCTGGGCATTGGCCTGTTATTGCTGCTGGCGCTTGAACGCGTGGGGCAGCGGCGCTGGATCGGCGTGCTCGCGGTATTCGGCGCAGCCCCGATGTTCTTTTATCTGTTGCACCTGTATGTGCTGAAGATGCTCTATGTCGCGTGCGTGGCGCTGTTGGGCCTCAACCATGGCGCCTACTTCGGCTTCGACAGTGTCGGCGCGGTATGGCTGGTCGCGCTGCTCTTGCCGATGGCGCTGTATTGGCCGGTGCGCTGGTTTGCCGGGCTGAAGGCGCGGCGGCGGGATGTGGCGTGGCTTAAATACCTGTGACCTGTCACTGCGCCTGCGGTGAAAGGGCGCAAGCGCCCTCTCACCTTGTCGGGCCGTGTTACGCCAGTTCGGCGCGCAGTTGCCGCGCCGCCGCGACCATATGGATCAGGGCCGCTTCCGTCTCCGGCCAGCCGCGCGTTTTCAAGCCGCAGTCGGGGTTCACCCACAAGCGTTCTGCCAGAATGCGTTTGGCGGCCTTGCGCAACAGGTTGGCCATTTCCGAGGCGTCCGGCACCCGTGGCGAGTGGATGTCATAGACGCCCGGGCCGATGTCGTTCGGGTAGGCGAAAGCTTCGAACGCGTCCAGCAGTTCCATGTCCGAGCGCGAGGTTTCGATGGTGATCACGTCGGCATCCATCGCCGCGATGGACTCGATCACATCGTTGAACTCGCTGTAGCACATGTGCGTATGAATCTGGGTTTCGTCACGCACGCCGCAGGCGCACAGGCGGAACACTTCGGTGGCCCAGTCCAGGTAGTGCTGCCACTGCGCCTGGCGCAACGGCAAGCCTTCACGGAACGCGGCTTCATCGATCTGCACGATCTGGATGCCGGCGGCTTCCAGGTCGACCACTTCGTCACGGATCGCCAGGGCGAGTTGACGCGCCTGCACTTCACGGCTCACGTCTTCACGCGGGAAGGACCACATCAGCATGGTCACCGGGCCGGTCAGCATGCCTTTCATCACCTTGCGGGTGAGGCCTTGGGCGTAGCGGATCCACGCCACGGTCATCGCCTGCGGGCGGCTCAGGTCGCCGAAAATCACCGCCGGTTTCACACAGCGTGAACCGTAGCTCTGCACCCAGCCGAAGCGGGTGAAGGCGTAGCCGTCCAATTGCTCGGCGAAGTACTCGACCATGTCATTACGCTCGGCTTCACCATGCACCAACACGTCCAGGCCGAGGTTTTCCTGCACCTCAACGGCGTGACGAATCTCGCTGTGCATCGCCTCGACGTATTCGGCTTCGCTCAACTTGCCTTGTTTGTAGGACTGACGCGCCAGGCGGATCGACGCGGTTTGTGGGAACGAACCGATGGTGGTGGTCGGGAACAGCGGCAACTTGAGACCGGCGCGTTGTGTCTCGATGCGCTGGGCAAACGGCGACTGGCGCTGGCTGTCCTGAGCGGTGATCGCCGCCACGCGGGCTTGCACCGCCGGTTTATGAATGCGCGGCGACGCGGCACGGGCCGCCTGTACGGCGCGGCTTTCGGCGAGCGCGGCGAGCACGTTCGGCGCGTCGGGCTGGTCGACGGCCTGGGCCAGCACGGCCACTTCGGCGCACTTCTGGACGGCGAACGCCAGCCAGCTTTTCAACTCGTTATCGAGCTGGTCTTCACGGCCCAGGTCGACCGGGCTGTGCAACAACGAGCAGGACGGCGCCACCCACAGGCGATCGCCCAATTTTTCATGGGCGTGCCGCAAGGTGGCCAGGGCATTGTCCAGGTCGCAACGCCAGACGTTACGCCCGTTGACGACCCCAAGGGACAACACCTTATAGGCCGGCAGGCGGTCGAGAATGGTCGGGTACTGCTCCGGTGCGCGCACCAGGTCGATGTGCAGGCCATCCACCGGCAGGTTGGCGGCCAGGCCGAGGTTTTCTTCCAGGCCACCGAAGTAAGTCGCGACCAGCTTTTTCAGCGGGTCACGCTGGATCAGGTTGTAGGCACGCTCGAAGGCGTTTTTCCAGGCTTGCGGCAGGTCGAGTACCAGAATCGGCTCGTCGATCTGCACCCACTCCACGCCCAGGTCAGCCAAGCGCTGGAAGATCTGGCCGTACAGGGGCAGCAGGCGGTCGAGCAGCTCGAGTTTGTCGAAATCGCCGCCCTTGGCCTTGCCCAGCCACAGGTAGGTCAGCGGGCCGATCACCACAGGTTTGACGGTGTGCCCCAGGTCAAGCGCCTCCTTGACCTCGTCGAAGAGCTGGTCCCAGCCGAGGTGGAAGTGCTGGTCGACGCTGAACTCAGGCACCAGGTAGTGGTAGTTGGTGTCGAACCATTTGGTCATTTCCTGGGCGTGCGCCCCGCCGCAGCAATTGTCACTGACGCCACGCGCCATGCCGAACAAGGTCTGCAAGGTGGCTTTGCCATCGGCCGGGCGGAAACGCTCAGGGATCACACCGAACATCAACGAATGGGTGAGTACCTGGTCGTACCAGGCAAAATCGCCGACGGGCAACAGCTCAATGCCAGCCTGTTTTTGCAGGGCCCAATGTGCCTTGCGTAAATCGCGGCCGACAGCGTGCAGGCCGGCTTCGTCGAGTTCGCCCTTCCAAAACGCTTCCTGCGCTTTTTTCAGTTCACGATCGCGTCCAATGCGCGGAAATCCGAGGGAATGAGCGACTGCCATGACTTACAACTCCACTGTAGGTAGTAATGGCAGCCATTGTCGGCAGATGACGATAGTGAGACAAACTCATTTTATTCCTGATGATCACAAGATCTACTCATGTTAATACCGCGCTCACGGCGCCTGAACACCTGACCCTTGTAGGAGCGAGCTTGCTCGCGAAGAACCCAAGTGCACCGCGTACCGTCAGGCAGCCCGCATGATCGTTGGCGTTCTTCGCGAGCAAGCTCGCTCCTACAGGCTGTTACATCAATGGAATCGAATAGCTCACGAACAGCCGATTCTGATCCTGGTCCCGCGCGACCTCACTGCGCGACATACCGTTGCGCCAGCCGAACCCGACGTTCTTGAAGGTGCCGCTCTGCACCACATAATCCAACGAGATATCCCGTTCCCACTCGCTGGCGTTGTTCCCGCTGGCGGTGAGGATATGGTCGCCTTTCAAATACATCATCGACGCCTTCAAGCCCGGCACGCCCAACGCTGCGAAGTCATAGGCGTACTGCGCAAAGGCCGTGCGTTCGCCCGCCTGGATAAAGGTTTGCACTGTCCGGTCGGTGTAGAGGTACAGGCTGGAGCCGCCCTCCCCTTTGTTCACCAGGCCGCCCTGGTTGAGTTGGGCAAAGTTGCTGTCATCGGACACTTGCTGGTAACCGGCGGTAATCGCGTGGGACCCCAGGGAGTAGATGAAGGCCGCACTCCAGGTGTTGTTGTCGATTTCACCGCTGCCGTTTTTGGTATAGCCGCTGAACTTGTAGCCTTCGGCGCGCCCGGCGGCGCTGCTGTTTTTGCCGTCGGAGGTGGTCTTGAAGTAACGCAGGTCGGTTTTCAACGAACCGTAGTCGCCCAGCGGCAATACATGAATCAAGCCGGCAAAGTGTTGTTGGTAATAGTCTTCGAGGTTGGCGTAGTAGTACTGGACCATCAGGTCCTTGGTCAGTTGGTAGTCGGCACCGGCGTAGGTGAATTTATTGCTTTCCTGGGTGCCGCCCGCCGCCGCCAGGCCGCTGCGGTCGCTGGAGCCGCGCCCGGTGGTGTGTTGAAGCTGACCGCCGATCAGGGTCAGGTTGTCGATGTCTTTGCTGGTGACCTGCCCGCCTTCGAACGATTGCGGCAACAGGCGGCCATCGTTGCTCACCAGAATCGGCAGGTTCGGGCGCAGGTAGCCGTAGCGCGCTTCAGTCTTGGCGAAGCGTGCCTTGGCGGTGGCGCCGCCGCGAGCCCAGTTGTCCACGGCCTTGCCGTCGTCGGTAGGGATCATCGAGCTGCCCACATGGCGCCCAGCGCTGCTGTCGAGGGTCATGCCAAGCATGCCGACCGCGTCCAGGCCAAAGCCGACGGTGCCGTCGGTGAAACCCGATTGGTAATTGAGTATGAACGCCTGGCCCCACTCTTCAGTCTTCGACGGTGCGGCGCTGCCGTCACGGTTGTCGTTGTTGAAGTAGAAGTTGCGCATGCTCAAGTTGGCTTTGCTGTCGCTCAAGAAATCGGCCGACGCCAGGGGGCTCAGGGCGATGCCCAGGCTGCCGGTCAATAGGCTTAATACATTCAAAGTAGCTTTCATCAGGACGAACTCCGGCGCGGAATCCAAGTTCCGGGCGCTAAAAATGGACAGCAGGAAGCACACGGCCACACGTGAGTTGGCCGTTGCGTTAACTAACGTTCAGTTACTTGGTTGGGTGAAGTGAACCTCCGTAAAACCTCAGTCAATCAATCCATGAGCGTCATAAAACGGATATGGCCCCGGGTAGTCCCCAAATACGCCGTTGTGGCTGACCAACCCTTGTTGCGCATCCCAGCGATGCAACAAGTAACCCGCCGGTTCCAGGTTGAAATGCGCCGGCGCGGCGTCTTGCAGGTCCAGCACGATCTGATGCGACGTGCCAGGGCATACACAGCTCAAACTGCCGCCGAAACGCCGCTGCATCGACCGGTGCAAATGCCCGCACAGCAAGCGTTCCACCTGCGGGTGGCGCGCCACAACGGTTTCGAGGGCGGCGGCATTGATAAAGTGCTCGCGGTCCATATGGCCGATGCCGCTGATAAACGGCGGGTGATGCAGGATCAGCACGGTCGGCGCTTGCGGACGCAGTGCCAACTGCTGGTCGAGCCACTGCAACTGGCTGTCCAGCAGTTGGCCGCCATGGCCGCCGGGAATGGTGGAATCGAGGCCGATCAGGCGCAGCGGGTGGGCGTCGACCACCCAATCCAACGGGCCCGCCGCCGAACTCGGCAAGTAGGTGTGATCGCGGAACGCATCCAGCAACGGCCCGCGCGTGTCATGGTTGCCGGGCACCAGGTAGCAAGGCATGTGCAGGCGCGCCAGTTCAGGGTGCAGCACGGCGTATTCATCGGCGCGGCCGAAGTCCACCAGGTCGCCGCTGATCACCACGATATCGGGGCGCGGGTGGCTGGCGTTCAGATGGTCGACGGCACGGCGCAGCGCGCCCAAGGTGTCGACCACGCCGTAAGTCAGGCGCTGGCCGGCTTTAAGGTGCAGATCGCTGATCTGTGCAACAAAAAACGGACGGTTCACAAGGCAACTCTCACGCATTCAGGGTGAACAACATGTGCGGCGCGATGGCCAAGGCAATCGGCGCGCCGACGGCGTACAGCTGGTTGTCGCTGCTGTCGACCAGCAACGGTTGCGGGCCGCCCACATCCACCAGCAGGCGGCTTTGCGCGCCCTGGAAAAACTGCGCCAGCAGATGGCCGTGCAGATGCCCTTCGTGTTCCATCACCCGCAAGTGTTCGGGGCGGCAATACACGGTGCCGGGCAACTGCGCTGCATGCCACGGCAATTCGCCGCCGCAGACTTTCAAACCATGGGGCGACGGCTCAATGACCTGGAAGGCATTCAGGTTGCCGACAAAGCCTGCGACGAAGGCGTTGGCCGGCTTCTGGTAGATGTCCCGCGGGCTGGCCAGTTGCGCGACGCGGCCGTGTTCCATCACCAGGATGCGATCCCCCAGGGCCATGGCTTCGCCCTGGTCGTGGGTGACAAACACCGAGGTGATACCGAGGCCGCGCAACAGTTGATTCAACTCACTGCGCAGGCGCTCACGCAATTGCGCATCGAGGGCGGCCAGGGGTTCGTCCAGCAACAGCACCTTGGGGCGCGGCGCCAACGCACGGGCCAAGGCCACGCGCTGGCGTTGCCCACCCGACAGTTCATGAATGCTGCGCTTGCCGTGGTGTTGCAAACCGACCAGTTCCAGCAGTTCCTCGCAGCGCTTGTTGCGCTCCGCTGGCGACACGCCGCGAATCTTCAGGCCATAGACGATATTCCCGGCCACATCCAGGTTGGGAAACAGCGCATAGTTCTGGAACACCATGCCCACATCGCGGCGCTCGATGGGCAGGCGCGTGACGTCCTGGTCGCCAAAGAACACCTGGCCCACATCCGGGCGTTCCAGGCCGGCGATCAAGCGCAACGTCGTGGTTTTGCCGCAACCGGACGGGCCGAGGATGGCCAGGGTTTCGCCGCCTTCGACGGTCAGGTCCAAGTCATGCACGGCGACGGTGCCGTCGGCGAACGCCTTGCGGCAACCTTGCAGGCGGATAGTGATAGCGGTCATCGACGCTCTCCACGGGACAAACGGGCACTGATGGCCTGCAACGCAATCAGCAGCGGCACGATCATCAGCAAAAAGATAAGGGTGTAGGCGCTGGCGATTTCCAGGCGCGCCGAGGCGTAGCTGTCGGCCAGGCCCACCGGCAGGGTCTTGGTCATGGGCGTATGCAGCATCCAGGTCAGGTTGAATTCACCCAGCGACAAGGTGACCACCATCAGCACACCCGCGAGAATCCCTGCCCGGCAGTTGGGCACCACCACGCTGAAAAAGCGCTTGATGGGACCTGCCCCCAGGCTCGCCGCCGCCTCCTCCAGCACCGGCAGTTGCTGGCGTTGCATCACCGCCATCACCGGGCGCACCAGGAACGGCAAGGTGAACAGCACATGGCCGACCAAAATGAACAGCCAACTGCTGCGAAACGCGCCGAACTGGCCGTAGGTCAAGAGTAAGGCCAACGCGCTGGCCAGCCCCGGCATCGCCACCGGCAGCACCATCAGTTCCTCGAAGGCGCGACTGAAGCGATTGTTCATGCACACCAAGGCGTAGGCCGCCGGCACGCCGATCACGCAGACGCACACCGCGCAGGCCAGGGCCAGTTGCAGCGACAACCACACCGTCGGCGAATAGGCCTGCCAGACCTGAATCAACCAATCGAAGGTCAAGCCACTGGACAGGCCCACAAAGAAATTGCGCGTGAGCCCGGCCAGCAACGACATCAACACCGGCACCAACATGAAGGCGCACACCAGCAGGGTAAACAGCAGTTGCATCACGAACAGCGATGAGCGCTTCACAGGACAGTCCCCGCGTTTTTCACCCAGCGCCGGGTGAGCAGCAACACTGCCCAGGTCAGCGCGCCCAACACCACGGAAAGCGCCGCGGCGACGGCAAAGTTGGCGTAGTTGGTGAACACGTTGTAGATCGCCACCGGGGTCACGTTCAGCCGGGTGCCCAAGGTGAACGCGGTACCGAAGGCGCCCATGGACGTGGCAAAGCAGATCGCCCCGCAGGACGCCAACGCCGGTGCCAGGCCCGGCACGATCACATCGCACACCACGCGCCAATGCCCTGCGCCCAACGAGTGCGCGGCTTCTTCCAGGCTGCGGTCGAGGCTTTCGCACGCGGCCATCACCGTGAGGATCACCCGCGGGATCGAGAAGTACAGATAGCCGATAAACAACCCGGCCAGCGAGTAAGCGAAGATCCAGCGCTCACCGGCCAACTGCAGGCCCAGGGACGCCAGCAGGCCCTGGCGCCCGGCCAACAGGATCACCAAAAAGCCCACCACGACACCCGGGAATGCCAACGGAAACGTCAGCAACGCAACCAGCGCCGAACGCCCGAAAAACTGCTGGCGCGCCAGGAATACACCGCTGATGCCGCCGATCAGTAACGCCACGAGAGTGACGAACACCGCAAGCGCACAGGTTTGCGCCAGGCTGCCTAGATACTGCGCGCTGCTGAGGACCTGCCAGTAACCGCTGCCGTTGCTGTCGCGGCTCTCGGCGCCGAGCACCATCAGGTGCGCCAGCGGCAACAGCCAGAACGCGAGCAGCACCGCAAAGGCCGGGGCCAGGGCCCAGGCGGTATGTCTTGCCGATGCGGCCACTTACTTGACCTCGTTCAGGTAACGAGCGGCAAAGGCTTCCTGCACGGCAGCCATTTTCTGGTAGTCCACCACGCCGGCGCGGGCGTAATCGCTGTCGGGCAGGAACTGCGCGGCGACTTCGGCCGGCATCTGCACCGGGCGTATCGGGCGCAGGTAAGCCTTCGCCCACAGCGCCTGGCCGGCATCGGACAACACGAAATCCAGCACTTTTTCGCCATTGGCGCGGTGCGGTGCGTTGGCCACCAGGCTCATCACGTAGGGCACGCTGATGCTGCCTTCCTGGGGAATCACGAACGCGACGTTGGCGTTGTCTTTGTAGCGTGCGCGGTAGGCGTTGAAGTCGTAGTCCACCAGGATCGGCAACTCACCGGACAACACCCGCGCATAGGCGGTTTGCTTGGGCACGATGGGGGCATTTTTCGCCAGTTTCTGGAAGTAGTCGATGGCCGGGGCGAAGTTGTCCAGGTCGCCGCCCAGGGCGCGGTTGATTGCCACCGCCGACACGTAGCCGACGAAAGCGCTGGACGGGTCGAGGTAGCCGACCATGCCTTTGTATTCAGGCTTGAGCAGGTCGGCCCAGCTTTGCGGCACCGGCAAGCCACCCAGCGCATCGACGTTGACCATGATGCCCAAGGTGCCGGAGTGGATCGCGAACCAGTGGCCGGTCGGGTCTTTCAAGCCGGCGGGAATCTGCTCCCAGCCTTTGGGTTTGTAGCCATCGACCACCTCGGCCTTTTGCGCCTGCAGGCCGAAGGTCACGCCGTAATACACCACGTCGGCCACCGGAGCGGCTTTCTCCGCCACCAACTGCGCCAGGGACTGGCCGGAGTTCTTGTTGTCCAGCGGCACCTGCACGCCAGTGCTGGCGGCGATGGCCTTGAGCTGGGTGCCCCAGTCGGCCCAGTCCGGCGGGCAGTTGTAGCAAATCGCCGTGTCGGCGGCCTGGGCCAGGCTGGCCATGCCGCACAGCAGCACGGCGGCCAGGGTTTTACTGAATACGCGCATCAAGGGTCTCCTCATGGGGTTGAGTGCTTTCACCCGGCCGGATATGGCAAGGCAGGCAATGGGAAATCGGGGCGTTGCCGGCGATCTGCGCCAGCAACTGGTCAATCACGGTGCTGGCAAGCAAGGCGATGGGCTGCACCACGCTGCACAGCGTCGGGTGCATCTGGGTGCCGAGGGCGATGCCGTCGAAACCCATCACTGACAGTTGCTCGGGTACATTCCAGGCGTTGCGGCGCAGCTCGGCGATCAGGCTGATCGCCAGGAAGTCGTTGGAACACACCAGCGCGGTCGGGGCATCAGGGCCGTTGAGAAACGGAGCGATGGCGGCGAATTCGGCCTGGGTGTGGGCCGGCATTTCGATCACTGGCCGGGGTTGGAGGCCATGCTCTTTCATCCCATCGCAATAACCGGCGTAACGCAGACGTGCGCGGTCGGACTGCAACGCGGGGCCGGCGACCATGCTGATGCGCCGGTGCCCCGCTTCGAGCAAATAGCGCGTTGCCTGGGCCATACCGGCGCGGTTGTCGACGGACACCGCGCTGTAGTCGGGGTTGCTGGGTTGGTGGTAGGCGAGCACGAACGGCGTCTGCTCGGTAGCCAGGCTGTGTAGCACGCTGTTGCTTTCGGCATCCGTCACCGTCAGCACCAGACCGTCGACGCGCTGGCGCAGCAACTCTTCCACCACAATGCTTTCGCGCTCGCTGCTGTAGTCGGTGGTTGCCAGCAACAGGCTGTAGCCGCGCAAACGGGCCGCTCGCTCCATGGCCTGCAATTGCTCGGCGAAGACCGGGTTGAGCAGATTGGGCACCACCACGCCGATCAGGTTGGTGGTTTGCAGGCGCAGTTGGCGGCCGAGCAAGTTGGGCCGAAAACCCAGTTCACGGGCAGCGGCGAACACCTGTTCGCGGGTCGCCGGGCGTACCTGGTCGGGAGAGGCAAAGGTGCGGGCAGCGGTCGCACGGGAGACCCCGGCCAGCCGTGCAACGTCTTTCAAATCAGTCATGGTCACTCGCTTGAGATCGATCTCATTGGCGAGGACATTAGCGGCGCAATGTGGCAGGAACGTGGTGGACAGATGACGGTTTGATGTCAGCGCCCTGGACACACCGCGATCCGAATGTGGGAGGGGGCTTGCCCCCGATGGCGGTGGATCAGCTGGCCTATCGGGCGTCTGACACAACGCTATCGGGGGCAAGCCCCCTCCCACATTGGGTCGATGCATGCCGTTGGAGAGTCATATTCCGGGGCTATGCTTGGAAACCCGACGCGCAAAATCCGCCCGCTAACCTTTCGATCTGCTCCAAGTGCGGGCACAATGCGTGTCCTTTTTTGGCAGGCACCGCCGCAGGCTCTCAAAAATGATCAAAACGCCGTACTACCTCATCGATAAACAGAAACTTCTGATCAACATGCAGAAGATTGCTTACGTGCGCGAACAGTCCGGCGCCAAGGCGTTGCTGGCGCTCAAGTGCTTTGCCACCTGGTCGGTGTTTGACCTGATGCAGCAATACATGGACGGCACCACGTCGTCGTCGTTGTATGAATTGAAGCTTGGTCGCCAGAAATTCCAAGGCGAGGCGCACGCCTACAGCGTGGCCTGGGCCGACGATGAAATCGAAGAGATGCTGGAAAACTGCGACAAGATCATCTTCAACTCCATCAGCCAACTGCAGCGTTTTGCCGAACGTAGCGAAGGCAAGACCCGCGGCCTGCGCGTCAACCCGCAGGTGAGCAGTTCGGATTACCTGCTGGCCGACCCGGCGCGTCCGTTCAGCCGCCTGGGCGAATGGGACCCGGTGAAGATCGAAGGCGTGATCGAGCAGATCTCCGGTTTCATGTTCCACAACAACTGCGAAAACGACGACTTCAGCCTGTTCGACAAGATGCTCGGCACCATCGAAGAACGCTTCGGCGCGCTGCTGCACAAGGTCGAGTGGGTCAGCCTCGGCGGCGGCATCCATTTCACCGGTGAAGACTATGCTGTGGACGCATTCTGTGCGCGCTTGAAGGCGTTCTCCGAGAAGTACGGCGTGCAGGTGTACCTGGAACCCGGCGAAGCGGCGATCACCAACAGCGCCTCGCTGGAAGTCACCGTGCTCGACACGCTGTACAACGGCAAACACCTGGCCGTGGTCGACAGTTCCATCGAAGCCCACCTGCTGGACCTGCTGATCTACCGCCTCAATGCCAAGCTGGCGCCGAGCACGGGTGAACACACCTACATGGTGTGCGGCAAATCCTGCCTGGCCGGGGACATTTTCGGCGAGTATCAATTTGATCGTCCGTTGGCCATCGGCGATCGGCTGTCGTTCATCGACACCGCGGGCTACACCATGGTCAAGAAAAACTGGTTCAACGGCCTGAAAATGCCGTCCATCGTAGTGAAACAACTCGACGGTACAGTCGAGGTGGTTCGTGAATTTGGTTACGACGACTACCTGTCCAGCCTTTCGTAAGCTGGCGGATAAAGGAGAGATAAAGCAATTGAAAAAGAACGTTCTTATCATTGGTGCAGGAGGTGTCGCCAAGGTGGTGGCCCACAAGTGTGCGCAGCACAACGACGAACTCGGTCGTATTGCTATTGCGTCGCGCAACATCTCCAAATGCCAGGCCATCATCGACAGCGTCAAGGCCAAGGGTAGCCTCAAAGTACCCGCCGACATCCAAGCCTTCGCGCTGAACGCCCTGGACGTGGAAGCGACCAAGGCCCTGATCCGCGAGACACAATCGCAGATCGTCATCAACGTCGGCTCCGCCTTCCTCAACATGTCGGTGCTGCGTGCCTGCATCGATACCGGCGTGGCTTACCTCGACACCGCCATCCACGAAGAGCCGGGCAAGATCTGCGAGACCCCGCCGTGGTACGGCAACTACGAATGGAACCACCTGGAAGAGTGCAAACAGAAGAACATCACCGCCATCCTTGGCGTGGGCTTCGACCCGGGTGTCGTCAACGCGTATGCCGCGCTGGCGCAGCAACAGCATTTCGACCGCATTGATTCGATCGACATTCTCGACGTCAATGCCGGCTCCCATGGCAAATACTTCGCCACCAATTTCGACCCGGAAATCAACTTCCGCGAATTCACCGGACAGGTGTGGAGCTGGCAGAACAGCCAGTGGACCAGCAACACCATGTTCGAAGTCAAACGCACCGACGACCTGCCTGTGGTCGGTTCGCAGAACCTGTACCTGACCGGCCACGATGAAGTTCACTCGCTGTCGAAAAACCTCGACGTGCCCAACGTGCGTTTCTGGATGAGCTTCGGCGAGCATTACATCAACGTGTTCACCGTGCTGAACAGCCTCGGCCTGCTCTCCGAAAAGCCGGTCACCACCGCCGAAGGCCTGCAAGTGGTGCCGTTGAAAGTGGTCAAGGCCGTGCTGCCCGACCCGTCTTCGCTCGCCCCCGGCTACACCGGCAAGACCTGCATCGGCGACCTGGTCAAAGGCACCAAGGATGGCCAGCCGCGCGAGGTGTTCATCTACAACGTGGCCGATCATGAAGAAGCCTACGCCGAGACCGACAGCCAGGGCATCTCCTACACCGCCGGCGTGCCGCCGGTCGCCGCTGCGCTACTGGTAGCGCGTGGTGAGTGGGATGTGAAGCGCATGGCCAACGTCGAGGAACTGCCGGCTGAGCCGTTCCTGAAAGCGCTGGACGTGATGGGCTTGCCGACTCGGATCAAAGACGAGCACGGCGATCGGGCCTGGGATGCGATTGCCTGATAGGCGATAGCAGACCGAACCAAAATGTGGGAGGGGGCTTGCCCCCGATAGCGGTAGATCAGTCACAGCTGTATTGACTGACACACTGTAATCGGGGGCAAGCCCCCTCCCACATTTGGATTCGTGATGCTTCCTGCACACACGGGAGCGGCCTCAAAACACCGACCACCCAATCCGCTCACTCAACAGTTCCAACGCCTTGATCCCCGCCAGCGAATTCCCCGCCGCGTTCAACTCCGGCGACCACACGCACACCGTGAACTGCCCCGGCACCACCGCGACAATACCGCCGCCGACCCCGCTCTTGCCCGGCAAACCCACGCGATAGGCGAAGTTCCCCGCCTCGTCATACAGCCCGCTGGTGGCCATGATCGAGTTGACCTGCTTGGTCTGGCGCGCGGTCAGGATCTGCTCGCCGCTGTGGGCACTCACCCCCTCGTTGGCCAGGAAACTGAACGCCCTGGCCAGGTCCAGGCAGCTCATCTGCAACGCGCAGTAGTTGAAGTAGCTGTGGAGCACCGCGTCGACGTCGTTATGGAAGTTGCCGAACGACTTCATCAGGTAGGCCATGGCCGCGTTGCGCGCGCCGTGTTGCGCTTCCGATTCGGCGACGACGCTGTTGACCAGGATCTGCGGGTTGCCCGACAGGCGCCGCACAAAGTCGCGCATCGACAGAATCGGCACGGCAAAGCGTGACTGGTTGATATCGCAGATCACCAGCGCGCCGGCATTGATAAAGGGGTTGCGCGGGCGGCCGCGTTCGAATTCCAGCTGCACCAGGGAGTTGAACGGTTGCCCCGAGGGCTCGTGGCCGAGGCGCTCCCAGATGGTTTCGCCGCCGTGGTCGATGGCTTGCACCAGGCTGAACACCTTGGAAATACTCTGCACCGAGAACAGGGTATCGGCATCTCCGGCGCAGTAGGCTGCGCCGTCGTTGCCGTACACGGCGATCCCCAGTTGATCGGCGGGCACGTCGGCCAGCGCGGGAATGTAGTCGGCGACGTTGCCGAGGCCGATCAGTGGACGAACTTCGTCGAGAATCGACTCCAACAGCGCCTGCATGTCTTGTCCTGTCATCGTTCTTTGAATCAGTGGTAAGCGGGGCGCGGAGGATACTTCAATGCGCTCGGCAGTCCCACTGGCGGGAGGCGGTGTATGGCTTAGAAATACGTCACATCCGACACCTGCTCATCCAGCACATCCCGCGCCAGCGCCCACGCCTGGTCATTGGACGCCACCATCAGCAGCGGATAACCCCAGGCATTGCCAAACGTCGCGGCGAACGGCTTGAGTGCCCGGCGCTTGGCCGCGCAGGGCTCCACCTGGATCATGCCTTTGACATACGCACGCAGGGCCTGCCGGTGTGTCTTCATCCAGTGCGAGGCGTGCTCGCGCTCTTCGTAGGAGTGCGCGTGATTCAGTTCGTCCAAGGCTTTTTCATACAGCAACACAAAAGATTGCTGACGTGCCAGCAGGCCTTCGAACATCACGAAGCTGTCCTGCGACCCGCCTTCATTCGGCGCATCAAAAACGATCTTCACCACGGGAAATGCTGAACTGTCGAGTCGCATGGCAGAGTTCCTTAATGAGAGGGAGTCTCACTATAAGGCTGACGAAGCTGGACGGCATTGCACAGAATAGCCAGAATGTTTCGCAATTCAGCCAAGCTGCGAGCTCACCATGAAACGCCATCGCCTGGACCTGCATGATCCGTTGTTAGCCAAGGATGCCGATCTGGTCCAGCGTGCGGTGGTGGCCGTGAGCGCGACCAGTACGTCCGAGCGTTGGGAGCACGTTCAGCACACCCACCGCAAAGGCCAGTTGATGTACACACTGCGCGGGGTGATTCATTGCGAAATCGAGGCCGGCATCTGGATTGTGCCGCGCCAGTGTGCGCTGTGGATTCCCGGCGGCATGCCCCACGCCGCGCGTGGCGCCGGCGAAGCTGAGTTGTATTGCCTGCTGATCGACCCTGAGGCTGCCGGCGCCCTGCCCTCGCAATGCTGCACCCTGTCGGTATCCGGCCTGTTGCATGAGTTGATCAGCAAGGCGGTGAGCTTCCCGCAGTTGTACGACGTGAACAGTGCGCAGGGGCGTTTGATCGACACGCTTTTGGACGAACTGGCCCAGGCGCCCATCGAAGGCCTGCACCTGCCGATGCCCCAGGACCCGAGGCTGCGTCGCCTGGCCGACAGCCTACTGGCCAACCCCGGCGACAAGGCCACGCTCGGCCAATGGGCGGCGCGCATCGGCATGAGCGAGCGCAGCATGACGCGCTTGTTGCTGGAGGAGTCAGGCCTGAGCTTCGGCCGCTGGCGTCGGCAGTTGCATGTGATCCTGTCGTTGCAACGACTGGCCAGGGGCGAAAGTGTGCAGCGGGTCGCCCTGGACTTGGGCTATGAAAATGCCAGCGGTTTTATCACCATGTTCCGCAAGGCCGTGGGCCAGCCGCCAGCGCGTTACCTGGCGGGCCGCGTCGGGGTGTCGACGTCAACCGAGGCCCCGGCGGCCATCGCATTGCACTCGCTCCAGGCGCCCGATCAGCGCTGAACCGGAATGCGGATATCACCGTCCCGGCACTGGGTTTTCACACTCTTGGGGCAGCCGGCAAAACGCAGTTCCTTGCTCAGACACACGCGCACTTCGGACAGCACCTTGCCCTTGCAGATCACCGCCACGCCATGGTTGCCCATGGCCGGGTTACTCTCGCGAAAGAGCGCCTCGATCTCCCGTGCCTCCAGGTAACCCGGCACGTTGAACGGCTGCAATTGCTGCGGGATCTGCACCGTGGCCAAGGCCGCATCGGTGGCTTGCAGGTAACGCGTGGCTTCCAGGCCGCTGCAGGTGCCATGTTTGGACCATTCATGCTTGAGCAATGCCTGCGTGGGGAATATCAACGCGCCTTTGGCCAACTCATCCGCCGACAGCCGCGACTGCGTATCGCACGACGCCGGCCAGCCACCCCGCGCGTATTGCGGCCATAGCCCATGCAATACAAACCCGTAGCCTTTGCCGCTGCATTGCTCGTTGTTCGGGTGCGCCAGGCAGAACGTCGGCGACCACGACAGCGACAGCACATAAAAATCAAAGTCCCCCGCCGGCCGTTGCTCACGTGGCGCCGCCTGCGTCGCCATGCTTGCCAGTACCCACCCCACGGCCAGCCAGGCTGCCTTGTATTTCATCCGTCTGTTCCTTGAAAAAAATAAGCCCGCATTGTGAGTGCAGGCCAGGGTCCGGCGAAAGTGGTGAATGCAACGCCGGCGCCAGGAAAACTACTCAGGATGATAGGGATTGCGTTGCAGCACCTTGTCCAGAATCCGGTCGGTCTTCAATGCCTCGATCGCCAGCGAGGGGTGCTCGGCTTCGCCGCGAATATGGGCGTTCATGCCCAGCACATGGTGCCACTGGATATGCGTGTGGCAAGGCACCTCCAGCACTTCGTCGACCGCCCCTTCAAGCCGCAACGGCTGGTCGTCGAACACCGCAAACGTGATCCGCCCCAGGGTGCCGATCAGCTCGACGCGATCTTCACGGCGGTCCGCGACAAAGTTCCAGCAGCCCATGCCCAGCGCGCCGGAGCTGAAAGTCCAGCAGGCGGTCACCGCGTCTTCCGCCGCATACTGTCCGGCCTGTCGCGCGGTAAACCCGGCAACCTCGACAATGTCGCCGGCCAGGTACTGGAACAGATCAAAGCCGTGGCTGGCCAGGTCGGCAAAGTAGCCGCCGCCGGCAATGGCCGGGTCGGTGCGCCAATTGGCGGCACTGGTGTCTTCGACGGCTGGCGGCTTGCACAGGGACCAGGTCAGGTGACGCAGTTGGCCGATGCGTCCATCGCGCAACCAGTCGCGCACTTGCTGGAAGCGCGGCAGCGAGCGGCGATAGTAGGACACAAACAAATGCAGCCCGGCACGTTCGAAAGTGCGCTGCATCAATGCGCCCTGCTCGGCATTCAGCGCCATGGGTTTTTCGACACAACAGTGCTTGCCGGCGGCCGCGACCATCAGGCTGTATTCGAGGTGGCTGTCGGGCGGTGTAGCGATGTACACCGCGTCCACCTCAGGGTCGTTGATCAGTGCCTGGGCGTCGGTATAGAAACGACCAATGCCGTGGCGTGCCGCATAATCGCGCACAGCCTCTTCGCGGCGCCCCATCACGGCCACCAGGGCCGAACCTGGCGCTTTGTAGAAAGCAGGTCCACTCTTTAACTCAGTGACGCTGCCACAGCCGATCATGCCCCAACGTACCGTCTTCATCTGCTCCCCTCGTGCGTTGTCGTCAATCGACCAGTATCTATATCCTCACGCAGATGCGCCACCACCACCCAGCATGACATTTGCATTACACTTTTATGACAGACATCTCGCTGCGGGGCACAGACGATGAAAATACGCGCAACGGTGATTTGCGAACACGAGGGGCATATCCTCTTCGTGCGCAAAGCCAGATCTAAATGGGCGTTGCCGGGCGGTAAGGTCGAACGCGACGAGCGCCCGGTAGGCGCCGCCGAACGGGAGCTGGAAGAAGAAACCGGGTTGAACGTCGACGGACTGCTGTACCTGCAGGAATTGAAGGCGCGCGACACGCTGCACCATGTGTTCGAGGCGTCGGTGGTGAACATCGCGCAAGCACGGCCGTGCAACGAAATCATCGATTGCCGCTGGCACGCCTACAGTGCGATGGACGAGCTGGACACTACCGATACCACCCGGCACATCGTCAAATCCTTTCTGCGACGCCTGTAGTTCCGCGCTCTGTCCGGCGGCCTGTGCAGATTCTGCGTCGGGGCGCTTCACTCGAATGTGCTCAGGCAGGTTATCGACTTGCTCGCCACCGAAATCGGTAATCTCATCCAGCGAGTTGGATGGAACAGTGTGATGCTCGAGTTTGCCGAGAACATCGACGAGTTGCTGTACCAAGCCAAGCACAATGGTCGGATGCGCGCGGAGCTTGTTGATGCCGACAACAAATCCCAGGCAAAAAAAATCCCAAGTAGCTGATGGAAACTTGGGATTTAAAAAATGCATAAACCGTGGGAGGTGAACGCCCGGCTATAGTACCGATTGCCTAATCCCGTAACAAGATGGTTTTAATCCTTTCGTCGGAATAAAACAATCGTAAGTCCTTCAATAACCACACATTTATCAAGGTAGGGAGGTATATAAGTGCCACTTTTTGGTGCAAATACCATCGCGACTTTGAAGTACTATTCCCCTTTATAAAGAAGGGTTATCAATCGATCTCGGCGTCAGACTTTTCGATGACTGTCCGCTCAACTGTTTGCACGTATTGCTAAGTTCAATCCTGTTTGCCGACGCGGCACTGGCCACGCGCTCCACTTGCCTGCAGAGAGCCAGGTACTCGACGGTCTGTTCACGCTGGCGGTCGACTTTGGCATTGAGTTGTACGAAATAGATCCCCAGCAACACCGCAACGCACAACACCGCGACTGCGAAGTAGCGCAAGCTGTCGGGCGACCGGGGCTCCGGAGGGGTCATCATTTTAGTGCGCCCTGCTCTTCCGGCAGCGAACGTCGGCGATCAGGAACAGCGCGGCGACATCATCCGACGTCGCCCCGGGAAAAAGCGTTTGCATACCAGCCTCCTCAATGACGGGGGCAATTGTATGCAAATAGAAACACTGAGATTGTCGTGGATTTGTAAACCGCGCTGCTCGACCAGCAAGAAGCGCCTTATTTGCGCGCCACTTTGTAGCGCACGCAATCCTGATAGAAACTCAGGCGAATCGCCTCGGGCTTGAGCCGTGAACGGCTGTCATAGGTCTGCTCGGTGATGCCCATGGCCATCATCCGCATCCATGACTTGTTGAACTTGATGGTCTGGATCTTCTGCCGCGCGGCATACAGTGAAACGCCCGACAGCTTGAGTTCCTGTGCCCTGGCGGCCGTGCCCGCGCCCCAACTGCACATGTACTTGTCGCCCTCGCGCAACTCCCGCGCCTGTACGGCAGCCGCGCCGCCGGCCAGGGAACAGGCGATCAGCATGATTCCTACATTGCGCATTTGCTTCCTCACCTAACCAGCTGAAAATAAAAGCGATTCTGGCGAGAATTTTGTTACAAAGGGGCCACTAAATTGCCTTATCGCACGGATTGAAGGATCGCCACAACGCGGGCTCAACTCGCCGGCCGATATCTGGAAACCGGGCGGCAAGACGAGTGGTTTTATTTGCGCGAACGATGACGGGCGGTCTCGCAATCGGTCGGATCGACTTTTTGGGTAGCCCTTTCAATTGCTTTTTCGCGGGATTTTCCCTGGGTGTGTCAGCCCCTTCTGATTTTTCCAGCCGTTCGTCCAGCGTCTTTTTTCCGCGGCAGACTCCGACGTCTTACCCTTCGCCGAGACGTCACGGATGACTAACGCTTCCCACATTGCCTTTATCACACCTGAGCTGGATGGCATGCATCAACGCCGGGCCGAGTATCCCCAGCAGGTCAACGCCGGGTATGGCGCACTGGATTCGCTGAGGCTGACCGATGCCGCACTGGACGGGCTCCTGCCGTTCGAATGGACGCGGTGCTATCACCCCCGTGCGGTGGATGTGGACTGCGGATTGGGGGTTTGCTGGAGCCACTCGCTGGCGCATCGGCTGACGCTGACAGACGCCTCGGCGGTGTGGATCGACCATGAGCACCGATCGACCGCCCTGCCCTTACCGACCGAGGCGCGACCGACAACCGGCAATCGCCAGGCCGACGCCGCGATCTACCTGGGGGCGCCGCCGGATGAGCTGGTGCTGTGCCAGGCATCGCGCTTCTACCACTTCTGCCACGGTGTGCTGACCGCGATCAGCGATGCCTACGGCAACCGGCTGCGAATTGTCCGCGATGTGTTGGGGAACATTGAACGCCTGGATAACAGTGTCGGTCGCTCGCTGTTTTTCCGTTATGAGCGCGGCCACTTGGTGGCCCTCGATTACCAGGTTCAGCGGCCCGCGGGCGGTGCGGCAGGGGATTGGATGACCGAACAGACCGTGGTTTCCTACACCTATGACGACATTGGAAGACTGGTTTCGGCGACCAATGCCGTAGGGGAAAGCGAGACCTATCGGTACGACGAGCAACACTTGATCCTTGAACGCCAGTTAGCCGGCGGCGCGCGCTTCTTTTGGGCTTGGGAACGAGCTGGCAAGGCGGCGCGATGTGTCCGGCATTGGGCGAGTTTCTTGCAGATGGACACGCGGTATGCCTGGGGGGACGACGGTAGCGTGACCCTTCACAACGCCGATGGGAGTCAGGAAACCTATGTTCATGCCCCGCAGGCACGGCGGGTGCAGCGGGTGGGTCCGGATGGCGCCAAGCATTTCAGATCCTATGACGACAAGGGCCGTCTCACAGTCGAGCAAGACCCCCTCGGCGCGGTAACGGCGTATCAGTACGACGACGCTGGATGCTTGGTCGCTTTTTTTCCGGGGGAAGATGAGCCAATGTCCTACGAGTATGACAATGGACTCTTAAGAGTTGTACGTCGTGGCCAGGCAGTTTGGAACTACGCACATAACGACCAAGGCAATGTCATTCGTCAGACCGACCCCGATGGCAACGTTACCGACTATAGCTACAACCAGTATGGCCAACTGATCGGGGTATGGTTTCCCGACCATAGCTGCCTGCGGCGGTGGTGGAATGAGCGAGGGCAGTTGCTTGAAGAACACTGGCCAAACGGCAGTGTGAAGCGCTATCGCTATGACGATCTCGGTCGGAGGGTGGCGCAAGAGGACAAGCATGGGGTGGCGACCCAGTACCAGTGGGATGGTGTCGGACGATTGGTTCGTGTGGTCATGCCCGGCGGTGGCACGCGGGAATACAGCTACAACCCCTACGGAAGAATCACCGCCGAACACGATGAACTGGGGCACGTCACTCGCTACGAATACACCGACGGTCTGCCCCTGATCAGCTGCCGCATCAATGCGGACGGCACCCAGGTCAACTACCGCTACGACCACGTGCGATTGTTGCTCGCCGAAATCGAAAACGAAGTCGGCGAAATCTACCGCTTCGACTATCACCCCAACGGCCGGCTCCAGCAGGAAATCGACTTCGACGGCCGACGCACCGCCTATGCCTACGACCTCAACGGTCACCTGCTGGAAAAAACCGCACACGGCACCGACGGCAGTCAGCTCGTCACCCGTTACCGGCGAGACCACGCCGGCCGGTTGGTCAGGAAAACCCTGCCCGATGGCGGCATTGTTGAATATACCTACGACCGCCAGGGCAACCTCCTCAGCGTCGACGACGGCTACCGCCCGCTTACCTACGAATACGACCCGCAAAACCGCCTGATCGTCGAACACCAGGGCTGGGGCACACTCCGTTATGGCTACGACGCCTGCGGCCGACTCAAATACCTGCGCCTGCCAGACAACAACCAGCTAGGGTTCAACCATGACAAGGGCGGCCACCTTGCGACCGTTGAACTCAATGGCGCGCTGTTGACGTCTCACCTGTTCGACGCCGGCCGAGAACACCAACGCGCCCAAGGCAAACTGCTCAGCAGTTACCAATACGATGAGCATGCACGCCTGTTCAACCATGGCATCTGCGATATCGAAGGCACTCGCTACCGCCGCCAGTACAGCTACGACAAAGCCGGCAACCTCAGGTACTTGCTCGACACCCGCAAAGGCGAGCACCGCTACCACTACGACACGCTAAACCGTCTGGTCCGAGCTGATCATTCCCAGGCCCCACAGGAACGCTTCGCCTACACGCCGGCGGGTAGCCGTCTGACGCTCCAGGATGACCGCCACTACGACTACGACGCCTTTGGCAATCTCATCCGCGAACGGCGTGGCCAGGCCCACTCTGTCGTTACCGAATACCGCTACGACTGCCAGCAGCGCCTGATCGGCCTCACCCGCCCCAACGGCCAAACTGTCCACTACCGCTACGACCCGTTTGGTCGCCGCATCAGCAAAACCGTCGCCGGCACGACCACCGAGTTTTTCTGGCAAGGCGACAGACTGATCGCCGAGCACCACGCGCAACGGCATCGCAGCTACGTCTACGAACCCGACAGTGTCCGCCCACTGGCCCTGCTGGAAGGCTTCGGCCCACAGCACACCACGCCTTTCCACTACCAACTGGATCACCTTGGCACCGCGCAGGAACTCACCACGCCCGACGGCGAAATCGTGTGGTCCGCGCACTACCGCGCCGATGGCCGGATCACGCGATTGGACGTCGAAAAAATCGAAAACCCGCTGCGCTTCCAAGGTCAATACTTCGACCGGGAAAGCGGGCTGCACTACCATCGCCACCGCTACTACG
The DNA here is from genome assembly GCF_023651955.1 of Pseudomonas sp. Y39-6. Lineage (NCBI taxonomy): Bacteria > Pseudomonadati > Pseudomonadota > Gammaproteobacteria > Pseudomonadales > Pseudomonadaceae > Pseudomonas > Pseudomonas sp. Y39-6. Next base: position 3,891,624 of record NZ_CP069594.1, read on the forward strand.
ATCCGGATAACGGGCGCTGCCTGACGGGTGGGCAGGATCAACGCCTATCGGTAAGCGCCCAACCCCACGGGGCGGGTCTGCAGGCGGGTGAACGCTCGCGGCGCGATCAGGCGATCAACTCCACGCCACCACCAACAACCCGGCGCCCAACAACAGGCACAACGGCGAATAAAAATACGTATCCCACCGTGCAAACCGCGAACCACCGACCTTTTTGAAAAAACCCACCAGCTCCGAATCGCCGATTGCCCTGGCAAACATGATCACGGCAATCGCGCTGATGCCCCATTGCAATGCGCCATGGGACACCGGCGAAAAATACAGCCCGGCCCGCAGGCAAACGAGCAAGGCGATTGCCACCAGGCCCATCGCCACCAGCAAGGTGCCCAATGCCGAAGGCTTGAACGCCAGGCGGGGGCCGCTGGCGAATTCGCCGGGAAGTTGAGGGATGGCGGCGAGGCTGCCGAGCTTGCCACCGGCGGCCCAGTACAAATGCACCATGCTGACAAAGGTGAAAATACCGACGATCCATCGTGCGACGATAAAGCTCATGGCGGCCTCTCCCGGAATTTGTGCGAAGTAGGATAGTCCCCCTGAGATTTTTTGCAGGCATTTCGTCGGCGGCCGATGGTAAAGTGCCACCCCATGAAAATCACCCGTGCCGACCGCTCGCTCATTGCCTGGATGCTCTACTGCAGCGTCCTGTTCAATGTGTTCGCGTGCAGCATTGGTCATGGGCAGATGGTGGGCATGCAGCTCAACGGCATCGGCGGGCAGTTCTGTACCGTCGACCCACGCACCCAGGCGCCCAAGCCGTCCACCCCCGCCGATGAAAGCCTGCCGACGCTGTCCAAGGCGTTTGGTTGCCCGCTGTGCTCGACCGGCGGCATGGGCCCGGCGCTGAACTCCAGCCTCAACGTCGCGGTGTTGCCGCAACCCCACGCACCGCCGCCGGCTATCGTACTGGCGGCTGACATTCCTGCCCGCTTCACCTGGCCCACGGCCCACCCACGGGCGCCGCCCGCCCTCGCCTGATCCTCGCGCTTTCTGATCTGCACTGACACCGTTTCCGTAAGGAAGTACGGGCGACTGTGCGTTGTTTTCAAGCAGGTTTTTCAGGATTCAAGCATGAAACATTTACCTCTGTTGGCAGGCCTGTTCGGCTGCCTGCCAGTCTGTGCCTGGGCGCTCGAACTGGCCCCGACCACCATCGATGGCGAACCCTCCCACGAACCCGGCCTGGCCCTGGACCAGTCCAGCGGCGTGGCATCGCGACTGGGGTTGAGCGTGCGCGAAACGCCCGCCTCGGTGGCGATCGCCAACCGCAATGACATCGAGCGCCATGGCGCCAAGACGTTCCGGGATGCAGCCAATACCTTGCCCGGTGTCAACGCCAGCGCACCGCCGGGGTTTGGGGGTTTTGTCTCGTATCGTGGGTTTACCAGCAGCCAGATCACCCAGATGTTCAACGGCATCAACGTCGCCACCGGCCTGGCCCGGCCGGTGGATGCGTGGATCTATGATCGGGTGGAACTGGTCGGCGGCCCCTCGTCCTTGATCAACGGCGCTGGCTCCGTGGGCGGTTCGCTGAACTACGTGACCAAGCTGGCCACCCGCGAAGAACAGGCCGCCGAAGGCCAACTGACCTACGGCAGCTACGACACCGCCGGCATGGCGTTCGGCCTGAACCACGCGCTGACCGACCCCAGCGCCGACGTGCAGCATTACGCACGCCTGGACGTCAGCCGCAACACCAACCACAGCTACATCGACCGCGACCAGCGCGACGCCTGGAGCGTAGCGTTTTCCCTGCTCAGCGACCTTACCCCCAACCTGTCCCATACCCTGGCCCTGGAATACCAGGACGAACATGAAGACAGCCCGTACTGGGGCACGCCGGTGCTGAACCCCAAGGCCGGCGAGCTGAAGATCGATAAACACAACCGTTTCAACAATTACAACGTCGCCGACGGTCGTTACGAACAGCGCACGCTCTGGGCGCGTTCGATCATCGACTACCGGATCAACGACAGCACCACGCTGAAAAACACCCTGTATCACCTGGACAGCCAGCGCGATTACCGCAACCTCGAGACCTACCAGTACAACGCCGACAACAGCGCGGTGAACCGCTCGACCGCGTACCAGGTGCGTCATCAGGGTGAGCAGAATGGCAACCAGTTCGAGCTGCGCCACGACAACCGCGTCTTCGGTCTCGCCACCACCTGGTCCGGCGGCTTCGAATACAAGGTCAACAGCACGACCAACAGCCCGCTGAGAGCCGCAGGCAACAGCACGGTCGATCCTGACCATTACGACCCGGGGTACTTTTACGACATCCCAGGCACCCGACCGGGCTTTATCAGCGACAAGACCAACGAGGTCACCACCAAAGCGCTGTTCGTGGAAAATCGCCTGGGCCTGACCGATAAACTGACATTGCTGACGGGCCTGCGCTACGACGCCATCGACCTGGATGTCACCAACCATGGCGCGATAACCGCCAGCAGTCCACGGCACTTCACGCGCAGTTGGGAGCCGGTGACCGGGCGCGCGGGCCTGACCTACCAGTTCATCCCGACGGCCAACGTGTACGTGCAATACAGCACGGCCGCCGAACAGCCGAGTACCACCACCCAGGTATTCGACGTATCGACCGGCAAACAGTGGGAGGTGGGCAGTAAATTCGATTACCTGGACGGTCGCGGTTCGGCCACCGTCGCGGCTTACAAAATCGAGCGCAAGGACTTTGCCGTCACCGACCCGCTGGACCCCACCAACAGCATCCCGGTAGGCGCACAGTCGTCCAAGGGCATTGAGTTGGCCAGTTCGTTGCGCATCACGCCGCGACTACTCGCCGAAGGCAACTTCGCCTGGGTGGACGCCGAGTACGACGAGTTCAACGAAAAAATCGCCAGCGGCGCGGTGGTCTCACGCAAGGGCAATACGCCGACCAATGTGCCCAAGCGCGTCGGCAACCTGTGGCTGACCTATGATTTTTCCGAGGATTGGCAAGGCGGCGTGGATGCGCGGTATGTGGCCCAGGTGTATGCGGATAACGCCAACACTCAGACAGTGCCGGCCTACACCCTGTTCGGCACATTCCTGCGCTACAAGGTGGACGCCCACACCTCGGTGACCGGCCGCGTGCGCAACCTGACCAACGAGGTGTATGCCGAGTTTGCCCATGTGTCGCCGGCGTATTACCTGGGGTCGCCGCGCACGTTTGAAGTGGCGGTGCAAACCCGCTTCTGAGGCTGGAATGCTAGCCAATGTGAAAGCGGGCACACGCTGACAAGCCCGCTTCCACATTCTTGCCCCGCGTTCTGCCGCAGGATGGGACGCTATTTCAGGCTGGCTTCAACCTTCTGTGCCACATCCTCCGTCAACCAGGCCTTCCACACATCAGGATGCGCCTTGAGAAACGCCAGCGCGACGTCCCGTGGCGCGGTGTGATTCTCGCTCATGCTCGCCAAGGCTTTGTTCAGCGGCTCGATCGGGAACTCGACTTTCTCGAAGAACCCGACAATCTGCGGATGTTCTTTCTGGAACGGCGTGGACACGCCGATACTCAACTTGGACGCCAAAGACCGTGTCGGCTTCGGATCGGGATTGTCCGCATCCGTCAGCGTCTTCCACGCCTCGGCATCGAACGCCGGCTCTTCCAGCTGGATCAATTTGTAGCGCCCCATCAAGGGCGTCGGCGACCAGTAATAGAACAGCACTGGCTTACCGCGACGAATCGAGGAAGTTATCTCGGCATCCAACGCCGCCCCCGAGCCACTGCGGAAGTTCACATAGCTGTCGTCCAGGCCGTAGGCCTTGAGTTTCTGTTTGTTGACCACTTCCGAGGTCCAGCCAATGGGGCTGTTGAGAAAGCGCCCTTTGCCTGGGGATTCGGGGTCCTTGAACACGTCCTTGTAACGCGCCAGGTCCGCGACACTTTTGAGGTCTGGTGCCAGGGGCTTAAGGCCTTTGGCGGGGTCGCCCTTGACCACGTACTCCGGCACCCACCAGCCTTCGGTGGCGCCCTTGACCGTATCGCCCACCCCGGCCACCTTGCCTTCGGCCTCGGCCTTGACCCACACCGGACTGCGGCCTGCCCATTCTTCGCCGATCACCTGGATGTCATTCTTCGCCAGGGCGGTTTCCAGGGTGATGGTGGTGCCGGGCAAGGTGTCGGTGGGCAGGTCATAGCCCTTCTCGACGATATAGCGCAGCACTTCGGTGATCAGACTGCCACTTTCCCAGTTCAGGTCGGCAAAATGCACAGGCGCCTGTGCAGCCGAAACCGGCAACGAAGCCACCGACAGACTCAGGCTCGCCAGGGACGCCGCCAACAGGGATCTCAATCCTTTCATGCCTTTGCACCTCACGTGTTCGCTGCAATAACGGACGGCTTGGCCGCCACTGCGCGAAGCCTCTGAATAGTTAAGTCAACTCAACTGTAGTAGAGGTTCCGGGAGATAAAGGCTGTTTGCTGTACGAGCGGGTTATTCGCTGGCCTTGAAGGTCACCAGTTCACCCTTGCGCCACTTGGCGGCCTTGCCGGTCACGGCCTTGAGGGTTTTGGTCAAGCCTTCCTGCAATTGTTCGTTGGCGGCAAACACCAGCATCACGCTGTGACCTTCCTTGAACACAATGCCCTGGCCTTCGGCCGAGGAAACAAAGGCATAGTCGCCCAAGCCATACACCGTCAACTTGATATCGCGGAACTTCAATTCAAACTTGCCACCTTCGCGACTGGGCAATACCGCGGCACGAAAATGATCACCGACCTTGAGTTCAAGGCGTTGTTTGTCATCCACGACCAATGCCGATTCAGTATCGATCTCGGCGATATAGATGCCTTCCGGTGTCTGTTCAGTGATGTAAACAAAACGGGATTGAAACTGCTTGACCAACTTTGCGCGCAAATCACCCAGCACGAATAACGCGTGCATATCCAGATTACTGACTGCCAAGGAAACGCCCCCAGATCAAAAAAAGCACTGTCCGCCGAAACGGGCAGCACAAAAAAGCGGCCATACCGGCACGCTGACACAACGCATTGATTAAAAACCCTGAAAAAACGCCCCTGCGGTGCCATAAGACTAATACAGGCATACACGACGAGCCTTATGCAGGCCATCGATCTTCACAGCAAATCACAGGTTTAACAGCCCGAGAAGACGGGTCGACCAGCTTCAGAGAATAACCCAATTAAAAAGCGCAGTTTCCGACAACCTGCACAAAACAAAACATCTGGAATGGAACCGAGAACCGATTGCCGACGACAATATTAAAACAGCAACACGGGTCAAAACCACCCGTTCCGCTGCTGGCGGGCCAACCAGATCGATCGACAGGAACTGACCATGCAACGACGTCAACACAACGCTACGTCTTCCAGCACTCACTCATCCTATCAAGACGAGCGCCAATACTACTGCTTGCACAGCCATGATGGGTACTCAAACTCCGTGCTTTATCAAGTTGTACCGGCCGGACGCAACTTCTTTCATATTCTGGAAGTCACCAGCGGCAGGATCAAAGGCTTTCGCAGCAACCATATCCGCGCCTGCGAACTGGCAAAAACCCTCGAGGCCGCCCTGCACGCCCCGCACGGCGGGATCGTTTCGTCACCTGGATGACTTTACCGCGCCGTCGCCCCTCAACAACTGCCATACTGGCCCGTCCATTGAAGTTTGCCCCGTGCGGGTCAGGTTTCATCAGTGCAGTTACCTTGAAGGGAAGGTTATACGTGACGGAATTTGATATTGGCGAATTTTTTATCCATGGCGAAGCCAAGGAAGTAGACGGAGAATTCCAAGCAGTTATCGTAATGCGTGCCAAGCCCCCCTTGACCACGATCACAATGCACCAAGTGGAAAAAGATCGTTGGTTCAAGACCGCGGACGCCGCCGCCGTCGCGGCAAAAGAAGCCGCCAGGGCCCTCAAGACAGCGGTGGACTCAGGGGCGTTGACCTCCTGAGAATCCGATAGAACTCTACTGCGCGACAAGCCTCCGATGCATACCCCCCCAAAACCGGCATGGAGAACGATATGGATGCGCCAGTACCAACCCTTGAAACCCTGTTTGATCAACTGGGCCTGGATTCCACCCCGAAGGACATCGACGCGTTTATCGCTGCCCATCCTTTGGCCGACGACGTCAAGCTGATCGACGCGCCCTTCTGGACGCCCCAGCAGGCTCAGTTTCTCAAGGAAGAACTTCGGGAAGACGCTGAATGGGCGATGGCCGTGGATGAACTGAACCAGCGTCTGCACCAAGCGCAATAACACCCCTCAATGCAGGCTGTCTGACTGTTCCATGCGCAACAGTGCTTGCCAGGCGGCCCTGCACTCCTCGGCTTCATCACGGCTGGCGAAGACGGTGCCACGCTGCTCACCGTTGAGCAGCACGACCCAACAAGCCTTCTGACCCAGCGCACGCAGGGTTTCGGGTACGCCACTGCCAATCATCACAGCGACATCGACTTTGTTTTGCATGGAGCTTCTCCGCAACAATCGTTAGCTAACTAACAACGGCGGCCATGCTACGTTTTTCCTACCCTCAGAAAAAGCTATCCCCTGGATAGCTCTATTGCGCAAACAGCAACAATCTCTAGTGCCTGGCCTTCGTGCCTTCGGGTTTATAGCCCAGGCGCAACCCGCCCCAATGCCGGCCCTTGACCATGATCGGCACCGACAAGTCGTGCATCAACTCACCGGTATCGCGGGTGTAGGTCTGCAACAGTACCGCTTGCTGATGGCTGCCACAGCGAATCCCGGTACGGTCGTCGAACTTGCGCTTGGTGCGATTCTGTAACGCATCCACCTGTACATCGCCGGTCAAGGGTTGGGAAAACGCCTTGTTGTGTGTCGGCACATACCCCTGTTGCGTACAGGCGATGGCAAATACCAAACCTTCGTGTCGCGGCAGCAGCGCCTCTTGAATCGCCGGCAAAACCTGATCGGTGTAGCTGTCAAAACGCGTGTGGTACTTGCTGGGGTGGGTGTTGGGGATCGCCGCGTAGTTGCGGTCGAACAGATCCTCCAGGCTGACGCGGTTTTGCAGTACATCAGCCTCGAACTGTTCGGCGATGCGGCTCGCGCCTTCGCGGGCGAGGTCGTAGACGCGCTGGTGATAGTCATCCAGCCCGACGGCGGCCAGGCGTTCGCTGATGGTTTCGGCCTGCCCTTCCATTTGCACGGCGGCATCGGCCAGTTGACGGGTTTGCTCGTCGCTCACCGTCAGGTCGCTGCGCATTTGCTCCACGGCATGGAACAGGCTGTCGAGTTGCGCCCGATTGGTCTCGGTGCCTTGGGCGATTTCGTTGACCTGCCCTTCGACATCCGCGGCCAGGCTGGCGATGTTCTGCAGTTGCTCACCGGCGTGCTCCACCTGCTCCACGCCGGTGTGCAGGTCCGCCGACAGTTGGCGAATCTGCTCCACCACCTGGCCGGTGCGTTGCTGGATATCGGCCACCATCACCCCGACTTCCTCGGTGGCGGTAGCGGTACGGCCGGCCAGCCCACGGACTTCATCGGCCACCACGGCAAACCCGCGCCCATGCTCGCCGGCACGCGCGGCTTCGATGGCGGCGTTCAAGGCCAGCAGGTTGGTCTGGCTGGCGATGGACTGGATCACCAGGGTCACCCGCTGGATTTCCTCGCTGCGCTGGCTCAGGGCTTCAATCATCTCGCGGCTGGCATTCGCGCGCTGGCTGAGTTGGTGCATGCGGGTGATCGACTGGGCCAGCACTTCGCGGCCCTCGGTACTGCGCTGATGCGCCTGGCTGGCGGCGCCCAGCGCCTGGTGACTGAGTTGGGAGGTGACTTGTTCGGTGCCGATCATCACTTCGGCGCTGTTGACGATCTGCTGGGCAGCGCTCAACTGCGACTGCAGGCGCGCAGCCAGTTGCTTGACCGAATAGGCCACGCCGGCCGCCGACAATGCGTTATGGCTGGTGGTATAGGACAGGTCGCGGGTCAAGTCGCCAATCGCATCGACCGCTTCGGACGGCGCCGCGCTGGGCGTGCGTTTTTTCAGACGGGGCAGCCAGATCACCAGCAAGGCCAGTGTCAGGCAGAGATAAATCGGCAGGCTGGCAAACGCAAGGCCGAGCAGGACCAGCACCACGGCGGTGCTCTGCAAAAGCGGCGTCAGCCAGCCGGGCAACCCGCGCACCACCGCGTGCGGTGGCACTGCTGCGCCCATCAGAGATCCGTCTCCAGCCATCTTCGTCACCCCACTGCTTGTCATTATTGTCTCTGCATTAAACGCCACTATCGGGCCATTATCTATGGGCCTTTAGTGGGGGAGCTTGCAACAGATCAATATAGCGGGCGTAACGGATATTTTCCCTGGGGAGCGCAGTACTCGCCCCCCAGCTTCAGCGCATCAGGCTTGACGCTGGTGCTTGTCGATCTGCTCGTGGCGCTCTTGCGCTTCGATGCAGTACTTGGTGGTCGGGCTGATCAGCAGGCGCTTGAGGCCGATAGGCTCGCCGCTGTCATCGCACCAGCCAAAGGAATCTTCCTTGATGCGCTCCAGTGCGCGCTCCAGTTGCGGCAGCATGCGCTGGTCGCGATCAATGGCATTCACCAACCAGGTGCGCTCTTCTTCCACGGAGGCGGCATCCGCCGGGTCGGCCGGGGTGTCCAGGCTCTCAATGGCGATGCGGTTCTGTTCAATGCGCTCGTGGTGTTCCACTTTCATGTCTTGCAGCAACTGCTCGAAAAAAGCGTGCTGTTCGGCATTCATGTAGTCATCCGCCGGCATGGCCAGCAACTTTTCCTTTGTCATTGATTTCTCTATAAAAAATACGTGCATTAAGGCGAATAAGGGAGCGTTCCGGTCAACCTCTGCAGGTCTCGGAAAGGCGCCATCCATTCCAAGCGCCACCCGGCACTCAATTTACGAGGGGCGGCAGTCTAAGGCCGACTTGAGGGCGCAGCAACTGAAAAGACAGGCATTTTTTCCAAGATAACCCCCAAAGGCACCAGGACGGGCTTGGCGAATGGTCATCGGAGTGCGTTTATAGCAAGAAATTCAGTGTTGTGGAGCTATATAGAAGACAAACGGTTGGATCTGACGAATACAGGCCTGAATGTGGGAGGGGGCAGGCCCCTCCCACATTTTGCACTGCGTCAGCGTTTTAGCTTGCGCTTGTTGCGATATTGGTCGATCACCACCGCCGCCACGATAATCAGGCCCTTGATGATGTCCTGGATATACGCGTCGACCCCGACAAAGGTAAACCCGCTGGCCATCACCCCAAGGATCAGCGCGCCGATCACGGTGCCGGTGATGCGCCCTACTCCGCCGGCCAGGCTGGTGCCGCCGATCACCGCGGCGGCAATCGCATCCAGTTCGTAGGACATGCCCATGCCGGCCTGGCCGGTGGCGGCACGCGCCGAGGCCACCACACCGGCCAGGCCCGCCAGGAGCCCGGCGATGCTGTAGACGATGATCAGGTGGCGCTTGACGTTGATCCCCGAGGTGCGCGCCGCCTGCATATTGCCGCCGATGGCGTAGGTGTACTTACCGTACTTGGTGTAGCGCAGGGCGATATGGAAGATCACCGCCACCACCAGAAAGATGATCACCGGCATCGCGCCATGCCCGATGGCCGTGTAGGAATCCGAGAGCATGCTCACTGGCTGGCCTTCGGTGTAGTAACGCGCCAGGCCACGGGCCGACACCATCATCCCCAGCGTTGCGATAAACGGCGGGATACCGGTCACCGCGATAATACTGCCGTTGATCGCGCCCGCCAGCAGCCCCACGCCGAGCCCCGCCACCACCGGAATCCACACCGGCAGGTCGGTCAGGGACGGAAACACCGCACGGGAAAAATCAGATGTTTGCGCAAGACTGGCAGCGATCATCGCCGATAACGCCAAGACCGAGCCGGAAGACAAGTCGATCCCGGTGGTGATGATCACCTGGGTCACACCGATGGCCAGCAGGCCGATGATCGACACTTGCAGGATCATCAGCACCAGACGCTGGGAGTTCATCAGGAAGCTCTGGTCTCGCACGATCCAGCCAAACAGCTCAAACACCAGGCCGATGCCGATCAGCACCAGGAAGATGCTCAGCTCGGTGGGCAAGCGCCGACGGTGCTTGACCGCTGCCGTGGCAGGCTTGTTGTCTGTTATTGCGTTCATAGCCAATCACCTTTTTATTCTATGGCGCAGGCCAACCGCAGGCCCGCGCGGCTGTCAGTGGACCGCGGTCATACCGGAGGCCAGCTGCATGACTTTTTCCTGGGTCGCGTCTGCACGGTCCAGGGTGCCCATCAGTTCGCCTTCATGCATCACCATCACCCGGTCGCTCATACCCAGCACTTCAGGCAGCTCCGAGGAAATCATGATCACCGCCATGCCCTCGCTGGCGAGGAATGCAATCAAACGGTAGATCTCGGCCTTGGCGCCGACATCGATGCCACGGGTCGGTTCGTCGAGGATCAGCAGGCGCGGGTTGGTCATCAGCCAGCGCGCCAGCAGGGCTTTCTGCTGATTGCCGCCGGACAAGGTGTCGATGCATTGCTCCAGGGACGGGGTTTTCACCCGCAGCTTCTTGCACATGTCTTCGCACAGCGCACGCAGGGCTTTCTGCTGGATAAACCCGTTGCCCGAGTAATGCGGCAACACGGCCATTTCCATGTTTTCCAGGACCGACAGGCACGGGAACAGCCCGCTGAGCTTGCGGTCTTCGGTCAACAGCGCAAAGCCTTTGTCGATGGCCATGTGCGGGTCGGTGATACGCAGCGCCTTGCCATCGAGGGTTATCTGCCCGCGAGTGCTTGGGCTGATGCCGAAAAGGGTTTCCGCCACGTTGGTGCGGCCCGAGCCCATCAGCCCGGCGATGCCGAGGATCTCGCCGGCATGCAGGTCGAACGAGACGTTGTTGAACACGCCGTCCAGGCCCAGGTCGCGCACCGACAACAGCAACTCACCGATGGGCGTTTCGCGCACCGGGAACAACTGGCTCAGTTCACGGCCGACCATCATCGAGATCAGGCTGTCGCTGTTCATGCTGTCGGCGCGCTGCAGGCCGATGTACTGGCCGTCGCGAAACACCGCCACTTCATCGGCGATGGCGAACACTTCATTCATCTTGTGCGTGATGTAGACGATGCCTTTGCCCTGGGCCTTGAGGTCGGCAATGATCGAAAACAGGTGGGCGACTTCCTTCTCGGTGATGGCGGACGTCGGCTCATCCATGATCAGGATGTCGGAATCGTAGGACACCGCCTTGGCAATCTCGACCATCTGCCGCTCGGCGATGCTCAGGTTGCCCACCTGCTCCTCGGGGTCGAGGTTGATGCGCAGGCGGGCGAGCAATTGGGCGGTGCAGCGGTGCATTTCGCGGTGGTTGACCATGCGCAGGCTGTTGAGCTGCTCGCGGCCGATCCAGATATTCTCGGCGATACTCATGTGCGGCATCAGGTTGAGTTCCTGGTGGATCATCGCGATCCCGGCCTTTTGCGCGGCCAGCGGCGTCTCAAACACAATCGGCTTGCCGCGCAGGCGGATTTCCCCGGCGTCGGGCTGGTAGATGCCGGCGATGATTTTCATCAGGGTCGACTTGCCCGCGCCGTTCTCGCCCATCAGCGCCAGCACCGAGCCTGGGCGCACACGCAGTTGTACATCGGCCAGGGCCACCACACCGGGAAAGCCTTTGCTGATGTTGAGGATTTCCAGCAGGTACGGTTCTTCCAGCAGCGACGGCTGGATACCGGGCGGCTGCGAGACAGTGGCTTGAGCAAGCATAGGGCGGTACTCCATCGACAGGGCGGGCACGACCGCCCTGCCGGCTTATTGTTGTGATGTAAGGGCTACTTGAAGTCTTTGACGTTGTCCGGGGTGATCAGCTTGAACGGGATGACAATGTTCTGCTCGATCGCTTCCTTCTTCGCCATCTTGCGCGCCGCCTCCACCGAGCCGACTGCCTGGCCCTTGGCATCCTGGAACACCGACACGGTCATTTCGCCCTTGGTGATCGCATTCAAGCCGTCCGGCGTGCCGTCGACCCCCGCAATCAAGACGCTGCCCGGCTTGGTGCCGGCCGATTTCAACGCCATGGCCGCGCCAATCGCCATTTCATCGTTGTTGGCCAGCACGGCATTGAATTCGCGGCCCTGGGTCAACCAGTCGTTGACCAGGGTCATCCCGCGGTCACGCAGCCAGATGCCGGTCTGTTCCTGCTCGATCTTGATCTGCGGGTACTTGGCCAGGACTTCTTTGATGCCCTTGGTCCGGTTGGTGGTGGAGTTGTTCGCCAGGTCACCGAGCAGGATCACCACCTTGCCCTTGCCCCCCAGTTTTTCGGCGATGTACTGCATTTGCAGCCTGCCGGCCTCTTCATCATCGGAGGTCACGGCCGCCACGCCTTTGGGCAGGTCTTTCTGGTCAGGTCGGCGGTTGACATAGACCAGCGGAATACCCGCTTCGAGCGCTGACTTGCTGATCCGCGCCGTGGACGCCGTGTCCACCGGGTTGACGATGATCGCGTCGACCTTCTGGCTGATGAAGTTCTCGACCTGGCTCAATTGCTTGACCACGTCGGCGCGCGCGTCTTCGAACTGCAGTTGCACGCCATCGCCCTTGGGGTAGGCCTTGGCTTGCTTGTCCATGAATTCACGCACATTGGTCAGGTAGGTGTCATCGAACTGCGACATGCTCACGCCGATCTTCAGATCGGCAGCCATGGCAAAACCGCTGGCCAGCAGCAGGGACAACGCCAGCGCGGTAAAACGGATCGGGGTCTTCATGAACGGTCTGTCTCCACTTTCTTGTTGGTTTTTTGGACGTTGCGTTTTTCAGAGCGAGGATGACGGCAGGCGGACGAGCGGTGCTCCCGGAATGCAGCACACCAGGGCGCCTTGGTTTTCGACGCACAGCACGTTGAGGAAGGAGAAGTAAAACGGCCGGGTGCGGGGCAGACCGCGTGGCGCAAGAGCTGGGCGTAAAACTCGCAGTACAGCGTTGAAGATTTTCATCTGACGGTACCTGGTTGTTTTTGATCTTGTTTTTGTTGAGTCGTCGGGATCGAGTCCGGAACGTACTTTATGCAACCTGGAAAAGACTTTATTGGAAAATAATTTCTATATCAACCTATTTTAGAATTTTATTCTATTTTTGTCGAAACCACCTGCTGGCGCTCGGCGCTCAGGCGTGCGGCGTCCAATATCCTTGTGGTTTCCAGCGCCTCGTAGGCGTCCACCGGCAGCGGCCCCTGCCCTTGCACGGCGGCCTGCCACTGGCGATAGAACTGGGTCCAGCAGCCTTTTTCCGACGGCACACGCTCGCGCTCGGGGCCTTGTTCGAACCAGCCCCAGCGGCGGTGCTCCTCGGCCCCCCAGTGCTCGCCCTCGGTTTTGGGCGACTTGCCGGCCATCAGTGCGTCTTCCTGACCGTCCAACCCGTCGACGGTGTAGCAACCCAGGGTGCCGCTGACCCGCAAGCGCGGTGCCGGGCTGTTCTGCAAGGCGTTGCCCCACAGGTGGGAAATCACCCCGTTGGCGTGGGTCAGGGAGACAAAGAAGCCGTGGTCGATGCTGGGGTGTTCGGCGCTGTAGTGCAGTTGCGCGAAAACCCGATCCACCGGGCCGAACAGTTGCAGCGCCTGATCCACCAGATGGCTGCCCAGGTCGCGCAGCCAGCCGCCGCCGCTGGCATTGCCCACCGATTGCGGGCTGAAACGCTCGACGCGGGATTCAAACCGGGTGACAGCGCCGAGGGCGCCGGCGTCGATCAGTTTGCGCAAGGTCAGGAAATCCGAATCCCAGCGCCGGTTCTGGTAGACGCTGAGCAACACGCCCTGGCGTTCAGCCGCGGTGATCAGCACCCGGGCCTGCTCGGCGTTGGCGGCGAAAGGTTTATCGCTGACCACGGCGACGCCGTGCTCGATAGCCTCCAGCACCAGCGCCGGGCGACCTTTAAGCGTGGTGGAAATCACCAGGGCGTCAACGCCGGCCTCGACGATCTGGCCGATGCTGTCAAAGGCTTTAACCCCTGGAAGATCAGTGCTCAATTGCTGACGGCGCTCGGGTGAACGAGTCACCACACCAACAAAAGTAGCGCCGGGCAGGGTTGCAATCAGTGGCGCATGAAAGAAGCGCCCTCCGTGGCCATAGCCGACCAGTCCAATTCGCATACATTCACTCCTTCATTGAAGTGCACACCCAATCCAACTGTGGGAGGGGGCTTGCCCCCGATGGCGGTGGACCAGATCCAGATTCATTAGCTGACCCACTGCTATCGGGGGCAAGCCCCCTCCCACATTGACCGCGTGTTAGCCGTAGAAGGCAGGGTTGCAGTCAGTGGCGCATGAAAGAAGCGCCCTCCGTGGCCATAGCCGACCAGTCCGATTCGCATACATTCACTCCTTTATTGAAGTGCACACCCAATCCAACTGTGGGGGGGGCAAGCCCCCTCCCACATTGACCGAGTGTCAGCCGCAGAAGGCAGGGCTGCAGTCAGTGGCGCATGAAAGAAGCGCCCTCCGTGGCCATAGCCGACCAGTCCAATTCGCATACATTCACTCCTTCATTGAAGTGCACACCCCTCCCACATTGACCGCGTGTTAGCCGTAGAAGACAGGGTTGCAGCCAGTGGCGCATGAAAGAAGCGCCCTCCGTGGCCATAGCCGACCAGTCCAATTCGCATACATTCACTCCTTTATTGAAGTGCACACCCAATCCAACTGTGGGAGGGGGCAAGCCCCCTCCCACATTGACCGAGTGTTAGCCACAGAAGGCAGGGTTGCAGTCAGTGGCGCATGAAAGAAGCGCCCTCCGTGGCCATAGCCGACCAGTCCAATTCGCATACATTCACTCCTTCATTGAAGTGCACACCCAATCCAACTGTGGGAGGGGGCTTGCCCCCGATGGCGGTGGATCAGATCCAGATTCATTAGCTGACCCACTGCTATCGGGGGCAAGCCCCCTCCCACATTGACCGAGTGTCAGCCGTAGAAGCGCGGACGCTCAGGCAGGCTGACTTGGACAATTTGCCCACTGCCCTGCGCTTCAATACATGCATCCGCCGCGACCGCCGCTGCAAACCCATCCCACGCCGACGGCCCGCCCACTTGCCCGGCGCGCACGCTGTCGATGAACGCCTGCAACTCGACGTCATAGGCGCCGATAAAGCGGTCTTTCCAGTCCATCAGAATCGCATTGGACAGCTTGGCTTCGCTGCGCAATTGCACCTGCGACGGCTCCGGCAGCTTGGCGATACCGGTCTCCCCCACCACTTCGCACTGAATGTCGTAGCCGTACTGGCAGTTCACAAACACTTCCACATCGATGCGCGTGCCCTTGGCGGTTTCCAGCAGCACGATCTGCGGATCGCGCAGATGGGCCAGGGCCTTGCTGGTCTTGCGCGGGAACACCACTTGCACCGACACATAGTCGTCGTCGAGCAGCCAACGCAACACATCCAGCTCGTGGATCAGGGTGTCGGTGATCGCCATGTCGGTCTTGTAGTTCTCGCCCACCCGCGGGTTACGGTGCGCGCAGTGCAGCATCAGCGGCTCGCCGATCCGGCCGCTGTCGATCACCGCTTTGAGGGCGCGATAACCTTCGTCATAGGGGCGCATGAAGCCCACTTGCACCAGGCGCTTGCCGTGCGCCACTTCGGCCTCGACGATCCTGCGACAGCCTTCGGCGGTGACCGCCAGGGGTTTTTCGCAGAACACCGGTTTGCCCGCCTCGATGGCGGCGAGCACGAATGCCTCATGGCTCGGGCCCCAGGAAGTGACAAGAATGGCTTCGACCTGAGGCGAACGGATCAGCGCATGGCCGTCCGGATACACCTCGGCGTCCAGTTTCAGATCCGCCACCACCTTGGCGGCCTGCTCCAGGTCGATGTCGGTCACCGCCACCACCTGGCTGTTGAGCAAGGTCTGGCTGCAACGACGAATATGGTCCCGGCCGATAGCGCCCGTACCGATAACACCCAGCTTCAACGACATACATTCACTCCTCTTGTTATTAGTACTGCCGGGCCTTGGCCAGCTGTTCATTGAGTTTTTTCGCCGCCGCGTTGGTGCGTTCGCTGGTGGAGACCTGCGCCACACCCACCCGCCACCACGACAGGTAGCCGTGGATCATGGTCTTGGGCAGCACCTTGATATCGATCAGCGTCGACACCGTTTGCGTGCGCGCATCGGCCAGCGCCGCTTCGAGCTGTTCGACGCTGCTGACCTTGTAAGTCTTGCAACCGTAGGCCGCCGCACTCATGGCGAAATCCACCGGCACCAGGCCGCCGTCGAGCTTGCCGCTCTCGGGGTTGCGGTAGCGGAACTCGGTGCCGAAGCTGTCCATGCCGTTGCCGATCTGCAGGTTGTTGATGCAACCGAAAGCCATGTTGTCCAGCAGCACCACGTTGATCTTGCGGCGCTCCTGGATCGAGGTGGCCAGCTCCGAGTGCAGCATCATGTAGGAGCCATCGCCGACCAGCGCATAGACCTCGCGCGTCGGCTCGGCGAGTTTCACGCCGAGGGCGGCGTTGATCTCGTAGCCCATGCACGAATAACCGTACTCGACGTGGTAAGTGTTGACGCCCTTGCTGCGCCAGCTGCGCTGCAGGTCGCCGGGCAGGCTGCCGGCGGCGGCGACGATGATCGCGTCGTCGGCCAGCGCCTGGTTGAGCACGCCGAGGACCCGGCTTTGGGTCAGGCACGAACCGGTCAGCTCGATAAATTCGCGCAGCACGCCGCGGTCGAGGTGGTCGTCGACCTCGGGGACGAAGTCGTCACCGGCGTATTCCAACTGATGCACCCGGTCGACTTCAGCATCCAGTTGCGCCCTGGCATCGCGCACCTGCTCGCCCCAACCGGCGCGATAATCGCCCAGCGCTGCGGCCAATGCCTCAAGGGCGACTCGTGCATCCGCCAGCACTTGCACGCCATCGAGTTTCAACGCATCGCCGGGGCTGATGTTGAGGTTGAGGAACCGCACCTCGGCGTGCTTGAACAACGACTTCGACGACGTGGTGAAATCGGTGTAGCGCGTGCCGATCCCGATGATCAGGTCGGCCTCGGCGGCCAACAGGTTCGCGGCCAGGCAGCCGGTTTCGCCGATCCCGCCGACGTTCAGCGGATGGCTGGACAGCACCGCGCTCTTGCCCGCCTGGGTTTCGGCGAAGGGCATCTCGAAGCGTTCGGCAAATGCCTGCAGGGCCGCATTCGCCCCGGAGTACTTGACCCCGCCGCCGCAGATGATCAACGGCTTGCGCTTGCCCTCGAAGGCCGCCACAGCATCGCCGATCATCGCCTCGGTGGGCGGGCGCCGGTCGAGGCGATGGACACGTTTTTGCAGGAAGTAATCCGGGTAATCCCAGGCCTCGGCTTGCACGTCCTGCGGCAGCGCCAGGGTGACGGCACCGGTTTCGGCCGGGTCGGTGAGCACGCGCATGGCGTGGATCGCCGCGCTCATCAATTGCTCGGGGCGGTTGATGCGGTCCCAGTATTTGCTCACCGAACGGAAGGCGTCGTTGGTGCTGATGCTCAGGTCATGGAACTGCTCGATCTGTTGCAGCACCGGGTCGGGCTGGCGGCTGGCGTAGACATCGCCAGGCAATAGCAGCAACGGAATGCGGTTGGCCGTGGCAGTCGCGGCAGCGGTCAGCATATTCGCCGCCCCCGGGCCGACCGATGCGGTACACGCGTAGATCTTGCGGCGCAGGTGCTGTTTGGCAAACCCGATGGCGGCGTGGGCCATGCCTTGCTCGTTGCGGCCCTGATGCACCACCAGGTCGCCGCTGTCCTGCTCCAGCGCCTGGCCCAGACCGAGCACGTTGCCGTGGCCGAAAATCGTGAACACCCCGGCCACGAACTTGCTCTGCACACCATCGACTTCGATGTATTGGTTATCCAGAAATTTCACCAGGGCCTGGGCCATGGTCAAACGAGTGGTGGTCATGTCGCGCCCCTTAAAGGTCCAGCAGCCAGCTGTGCTGCGGGTCGTTATGAAAATGCCAGGCGCGCTTGGGGCCGGCCATTACGTTGAGGTAGTAGGACTCGTAGCCATACGGCACGCTCACCGGGTGGTACCCCTTGGGCACCACCACCAGGTCGCTGTTTTCCACGGCCATGGCCTCATCGATGCTGCGATCGTCGGTGTACACCCGCTGGAACACGAAGCCCTGGGGCGGGTTGACCTGGTGGTAATAGGTCTCTTCGAGAAAGCTCTGGTGCGGCAGGTCGTCGGTGTCGTGCTTGTGCGGCGGGTAGCTCGACGAATGCCCGGACGGCGTGCGGACTTCCACCACCAGCAGGGAGTGGGCGGGCTCGCTGTCGGGCAGGATGTCGCACACGTAACGGGTGTTGGCGCCTTTGCCGCGCACGCTGCGCTTGCACTGTTCGGGGCGGATCAAGCGCGGCGCGAAACCCGTCGCGCCAGGCGCGGCGCAGACCGCGAGCTGCACGTCGCTCAATGCCGTCACCTGGGCGTCGGTGCCCGGCGGCAGGTAAGCGGCAAAGGGCGATTTGTCTTCAAACACCGACTGACGATCGCCGAGGTTCTGCCAGTTGAACCCCTCGCCTTCGATCGTCACCCGGCCGCTGAGCAGCACCAGGCACAGCTCCTGATCGCCGGCGGCGACTGGCAGGGTTTCGCCCAGGCTCAGGCGGTAGGCGGCAAAGCCGACATAGTCCAGGCGGCCCGCTTCGAGGGCGACCATGGTTTGCCCGCGCTTATTGCTCTTGACCAGCAAGCTCATTGCCCCGTCCTCTCGTTCAGCAGCGCACGCAAGGTGTCGTAACCTTTTTTCGCATAGATATAGCTCGGCGCGACAGCCGGGTCCTGCTCGGCTTCGACCACCAGCCAGCCTCGGTAATGCGCGGCCAGCAGCACGTCGAGCAACGCGGCAAAGTCGATATCGCCGTCACCCGGCACGGTGAAGGTGCCGTTGACGATGCAGTCGGGGAAGCTCCACATCTGGTTGCGCGCCAGTTGCACCACCGCTTTGCGCACGTCCTTGAAATGCACATGGCACACGCGGTCGATGTGCTTGCGCAGTACGTCGAGGGGTTCACCGCCACCCATGTAGCAATGGCCCGAATCGAACAGCAGGCCGACTTCGGGGCCGGTGCGGCGCATCAGTTGATCAATGTCCTCCGGCGATTCGACATAGGCGCCCATATGGTGGTGGTAGGCCAGGCGCACGCCCTGGGACAGAGTAAAGCGCGCCAGCTCGGTGAGCTTGTCGGCGTAGTCCTGCCAGGCCTGCTCACTGTGGAAACGCGGGCGTTCGATCAGGCGGATGCGGGAGCCCTGGATCGAATCGGCCACTTCGCCGTAGACCAACACCGTGGCGCCATTGTGTTTGAGCAACTCGACGTGAGCGGCGATGGCTTCGATTTCCTCCGCCACCGACCGCTGGGCCAGACGGCTGGAGTACCAACCGGAGACCAGCGCCAGGTCGTAGGGGCGCAACACATCGGCGACGCCCTTGGCGTCCTTGGGGAATTTGCCGTTGAGTTCAAAACCCTCGTAGCCGATCTGCTTGCCTTCGCTCAACGCCGTGCTCAGGGGCGTTTCGCCGCCCAGGGCCGGCAGGTCGTCGTTGCTCCAGGAGATCGGGTTGATGCCAATTCGGATTGCGGGCATGGCTGCACCTTTATTATTTTCAGGTATCACTGAGATCTGCATTATGTGGGAGGGAGCTTGCTCCCGATGGCAGTGTGTCAGGCAACACTTCTGTAACTGCACCACCGCCATCGGGAGCAAGCTCCCTCCCACATTGGATTACATTTCAAATTAAGAACTGCGTTCAGCCTCTGGCACTGCACCAGGCACTGATCAATTGCTCGAAAGTGGCCCGGACTTGGCGGATCAGGGTCTCGTCATCAATCTCCCCCGCCATCCACGCGCGACTCGGCTCCTGGAAAATCGTGCGTCCCACGGCAAAACCACGGCAGGTGCGACTCTGGCTGGCTTGGCGGAAGCCCTCGGCCAGGCACTCGGCCGAGGCATTCAGGCCCAGCAGCACCACACCGCGGCAGTACGGGTCGCGTTCCTCGATCAGTTCGTCGAGTTTTGTCCAGTCCTCGGCCGACTGTGCCTCGATTTTCCACCACGCCGGGTAGATCCCCAGGTTGTACAGGCGCTTGAGGCTGCGGTAGAGCACATCGGGGTAGGTCGAGGGGTGATCCTTGGGCGGGATGACTTCCAGCAACAGTTCATGCCCGCTGACCAGCGAAGCCTCGTACACCGCCTTGAGTTGCGCTTCCTGTTCCAGACGCAGCAGCGGTTCGTCATCGGGGTGGTATTGCACCAGGCATTTGATGATTTGCTCCTGGGGCCAGGCGATCAGGTTGCTGCCGATCGAGCGGCCGTGTTCGAACGCCAGGGGCCGCGAGTTCTGCACCTCCACCGGGCGTGCGATCCACCAGCCGCGACCGCTGGCGGCGTTGAGTGCGTCCTGGCCGAAGCGCTGGTCGGCGAGCAAACCGACATCGGCCTCGATGCCCTGCCCGCGCAGCGTCTTCTCCACGCGTTCGACGGCCTGGATAAACAGCTGCTTGATCGTGCTGATGCGGCTCGGGTCCTGGCCGCCGCGTTGCGCCAGGTCGACCAATTGCCAGCGGTGGTCGAAGGCGAACACGAACAGTTGCTTCCAGGCCTTGCGTGGCACCGTGACCCGATGCAGGCGCTGCAGGGTCACGTCTTGATCGGGACGGGTGATCGGCACCGGGCTGTTGAACAGGTAATCCAGTTCGGCCGGCGTCGGCATGGCCGGTGCGCAGGCGTGGCGCGACACCACCAGGCCGCCGCAGGCATTGGCCAACTGGCTGCATCGCGCGTCGCTGGCATCGTTCAGCCAGCCGCTGAGAAAGCCCGCCATGAACGCATCGCCGGCGCCCAGCACGTTAAGCACTTCAACGCGCACGCCGGGGTAGATCGCACCCTCTTCCAAACGGGCCGGGATCGCGCCGTGGATCACCGTGCAGCCCTGCGGGCCGAGCTTGACCACCAGGGTCGCCGGGGTCAGTTCACGGACGGTGCGCAGGGCGCCGAGCAAATCTTCACTGCCGCCGGCGATCAGGAACTCTTCTTCAGTACCGACGATCAGATCGAAGCGCGGCAGGATACTCTGCACGTGCTGGCTGACGCTCTGGTCGGCGACAAACCGGGTTTCGCCATCGGCCTTGCCCGCCAGGCCCCACAGCACCGGGCGGTAGTCGATGTCGAGCACGCGCTGGACGTTGTGTTTGGCCGCGTAATCCAGGGCCTGGACGCTGGCCTTGTACACAGCGTCGGTGGAGAAATGCGTGCCGGTGATCAGCAGGGCCTTGCTCGAGGCGATAAAGGCTTCGCTGATGTCTTCGGCGCGCAGGGCCATGTCGGCGCAGTTTTCGCGGTAGAACACCAGGGGGAAGGTTTCGCGGTCCTTGAGGCCCAGCAGCACCAGCGCGGTAAGGCGTTGCGGGTCAACCTTGATGCCGCTGACATCGCAGCCTTCACGGGCCAGGGATTCCGTCAGGAACCGGCCCATATGGTCGTCCCCTACCCGGCTCAACATCGCCGACTTGAGGCCCAGGCGCGCGGTGCCGAAGGCAATGTTGGCGGAAGAACCGCCGAGGTACTTGGCAAAGCTGGACACATCCTCAAGCCGCGCACCGACTTGCTGCGCATAGAGGTCGACGCCCAGGCGCCCGAGGCAAATCAGATCCAATTGACGCCCACTGGCAAAACGAGTCTGGCCCATGCTGGCTCCTGTTATTTTTATCAGCCTGCGTTGTGCCGCCGTGGCGACGGCACACGCTCTTGGTGGGAGCAGACTAGAACGTTCAGCGAGCCCAATCAATATTTATTCCATAATTATTTTTGGTAGAATATTTTTTCCAATACGTCAGCATAGGGGCACGCCAGCGACAGTGCATCGTTTCAGCCGTCCATTCGCTGGCGCATGCTGGGGTATTTTTTTGCGCCTACCCTGTAGACTTGCGCCCACTATCAGCGCACCAGATGAACCCGCCAGAAGGATTGCCCATGTCCCGCACCGATCAGCCGGCCACGCCCGAGACCGCTTCCCACGACACTCTCGCCAGCCCTGCGATCAATGCCGAACGCCTGTTGCAGCTGATCACCGACGAATACGAAAGCCTGCCACGCCAGCTCAAGCGCATCGCCAGCTACATGAGCCAGCAGAGCGACCGGATCATGGTCGACCGCATCAGCGACATCGCCCGCGAATGCGAAGTGCATCCGTCGGCCATCGTGCGGTTCTCCCAGCGTTTCGGCTTCAGCGGGTTCAGTGAGATGCAGGCGCTGTTTCGCGAGGCGTACACCCACAAGACCACGCCGGTGCAGAACTATCAGCAGCGCATCCGCAGCATGATCGCCAACAAGTCGCAGAAGGCCAGCGGCGGCGACCTGGCGCGCGAGTGTGTCAATGCCACGCTTTCGGGCATCGAGCGCCTGGGCCTGGAACTGGATGACGCGGCGTTCGAAAAAGCCGTCGACCTGGTGGTCAACGCCGACAACATCTACGTGGTTGGCGTGCGCCGTTCGTTTGCGGTGGCCGATTACCTGGTCTACAACCTGCAGCACACCAACAAGCGCATCCACCTGATCTCAGGCCTGGGCGGCAGCTACCGCGAGCAGATGCGCAGCGTGCGCGCCAATGACCTGGTGATCGCCATCAGCTTCACGCCCTACGGCAAAGAGACCCAGCACTGCCTGCGTATCGCCCAGCACCACCAGGCCAAGACCCTGATCATTACTGACAGCAACCTGTCGCCCCTGGCCAAGCGCGCGAACGCAGTGCTGTTGGTCAATGAAGGCTCGTCGTTTGCCTTCCGTTCGTTGAGCGCCACGTTGTGCCTGTGCCAGGCGCTGTTCATTGCGGTGGCGTATCGCCTGGAGTTGAAGGTGGATGAGATTCATGAGCAGGTGGGCTTCGACGACTGACTCGCCAGGGATCTGCAGGCGCGGGCTTGTTCGCGCAGAGCGTTAACGATGACGCCCGAGCGCCGCGTCCCCGGGCGCAGGCCGGTCATTGCACAAGGGGACTGACGACTTGGGCTTGATCAAGCCTCAAACCTACTCGGAAATATCAAAATTCACCCTCACCGCAAACGGCGTCTCCTCGTTCCTCTGCACCATGCAATCCACACTGCCCACTGTACGCCCGGTCTCAGGCAAGGCAGTAAATTCAAGGCTGCCACTGATGGAATGGGCAAAACCGAAAGAGTTGATTCGGCCAAATTGAACTTGCACTTCCTTGCTGGTGGCCAGGTCAAACGCCATACCCTTCGCCTCTTCTCTCACCACAATCAGCACCAGATTCTGAACCCGTGAAAGATCGTCATATTGGCGACCGATTACCTGCCAGTAAGTAAACGTGCTTACAACCTTCCTGAGACTCACTTCCGTCGCGTCGAACTCAGGCGCCGGCATCGGCCCGCCGGGTACTGACCCGCGCATATAGCCGGTGCCGGTGATCTGCGGTGTGCACATTCGCGAACTCAAGCCGATCAGGTTAATCACGCCCTGCGTGATTTCAACGTCCTTGCTGCCATGCTTGGCCGAAAAACTGAACGTGCCGACCAGCCGGTCCTGTGAGTCAAGGGACAGACTGAGACTCCCTGTGAACGCTACGTAGGGTGCACTGCCGAGGTTTTCGTGCGCCCAATAAGTGCCCGTGGCCTGACTTCCAAGGGAATACGTTCGCTCCTCGCCATCGTCCAGGACGTCCGAAACAACAAAATCGAAGCCGAGCCGCTCGTTGATATCGGGGCCGATTTTTTCGGTCGCACTGATGTACAACTTGTTATCCAGGAAATACATCATCATCTGATCGGCGTCCCCTTGAAAGGAATGCTCGGGAGGACTGACCTGAGGGTTATTGATCTTGGCGGTAAAACTTCCTGTTGTCTGGTTCATGGCTACGCCCCTTGAACATGATTGGTCGACTCACGCTATTTGCTTCGAGCGAGGGCGTAAACTGTCAAATCTCACAGGTTTAAAAACCACGGTTTTAATAACGATAAATAACCGACCTACGGGGGCTGGCGCGCCAGGCGGTGTTTATGAAAACTGTGTCAGTTTTGCCAACATGAAGTTTTATTTAGGAAGCGTTCAGCCATTTCTTGGCAAAATGCCCACACTTCTAGTGTGAATCGCTCACCAGGTAATCCTATGACCCGCATTTTGACCATTGAGGATGACGCCGTAACGGCCCGCGAGATCGTCGCCGAGCTGAGTAGCCATGGACTGGATGTTGATTGGGTGGACAACGGCCGCGAAGGCCTGGTCCGCGCCGTGAGTGGTGATTACGATCTGATCACCCTCGACCGTATGTTGCCGGAACTCGATGGCCTGGCCATCGTCACCACCCTGCGCACCATCGGCGTGTCGACGCCAATCCTGATGATCAGCGCGCTCTCCGATGTCGACGAGCGGGTGCGCGGCCTGCGCGCCGGTGGGGATGACTACCTGACCAAGCCGTTCGCCTCCGATGAAATGGCCGCCCGCGTTGAAGTGCTGCTGCGGCGCAAAAGCACGGTCAAGGAATTCGAAACCGCGCTGCGCGTGGCCGACCTTGAGCTGAACCTGATCAGCCGTGAAGCCAGCCGCGCCGAGCAGCCGCTGAGCCTGCTGCCCACCGAATACAAACTGCTGGAATTCCTGATGCGCAACACCGGGCAGATCCTGTCGCGGATGATGATCTTCGAGGAAGTCTGGGGTTATCACTTCGACCCCGGGACCAACCTGATCGATGTCCACATCGGTCGCCTGCGCAAGAAGATCGATCCACCTGGCCTCACGCCGCTGATCCGCACGGTACGAGGTTCCGGGTATGTCATTGCTGAACCCCTCTAAGGGCTGGCGTTCCTCCAGCAGCCGCTTGCTGGCGCTGTACAGTTCGCTGTTCGTGGCTTGGAGCTGCATCCTCATGGGGGTGCTGTATTACGAGGTGTCCGGTTACCTCAGCGACCTCTCGCGCCATTCGCTGATGCAGCGCCAGCACCTGTTCCAGCGGTTCGACGGCGAAGAACTGTTGGAAGCCCTGACCACCAGCATGACCTTCGACATGAAGGGCGTGGACGCCTATGGCCTGTTCGATGAGCAATTTCGCCCATTGAACGGACCGATCCAGGCGATACCGCCCGACTTGCCCCTGGACGGCAAGATCCACGCCCTGGCCAATTGCGTCGACTCCGACGACCCGAAACTGCCCAAAGACAGCTGCGACGCCGTGGTCACCCACACCGCCGATGGCCGCTGGCTGGTGCTGGTGCGCGCCAACGGTTCGCTGTTCGGCGTAACCCGGATCATCTGGCACGCGCTGCTGTGGGCGGTGTCGCTGACCATCATCCCCGGCGCCGCCGGCTGGCATTTGCTGCGCCGCCGCCCATTGCGACGGATTCGCGGGATCCAGGCCAGCGCCGAGGCCATCGTCGCCGGCGACCTCACCCATCGCCTGCCGCTGTCGAACCGGCGTGACGAACTGGACATGCTCGCCGCCATCGTCAACGCCATGCTCGACCGCATCGAGAAGCTGATGAACGAGGTCAAAGGCGTGTGCGACAACATCGCCCACGACCTGCGCACCCCGCTCACCCGCTTGCGCGCGCAGCTCTATCGCATCAAGCAACAAGCCGAACACGACTCGGCCCACGCGGTGCAGCTGGACGACGCCATCGCGGAAACCGACACGCTGATGGCGCGCTTTCGCGGGTTGTTGCGGATCTCGGAACTGGAAGACCACCAACGCCGCTCGGGCTTTCTGGTGATGGACCCACTGCCGCTGCTGCGCGAACTGCACGACTTCTACCTGCCCCTGGCCGAGGAAGGCGAACTGCAACTGGTGCTCGACACCCCGCCATCCCTGCCCTGGATCACCGGCGACCGGGCCTTGCTGTTCGAGGCCCTGGCCAACCTGCTGAGCAACTCGATCAAGTTCACCCCAGCGGGCGGCGAAGTGATTTTGCGCGCGGTCAACGATGCGGGCAGCACGCGTATCGAAGTCCACGACTCCGGCCCCGGCATCCCAACAGCGGAACGCAAGGCGGTGTTCCAGCGGTTCTATCGCGTGGATGAAAGCGACCAGCAAGGTGGGTTTGGGCTGGGCTTGTCGATTGTCGCGGCGATCATCAATCTGCACGGTTTCAAGCTGGACGTCGGCACCAGCCAACGCGGCGGTGCGCGGTTGGTGCTGGAGTGTCGCCAGCAACTGATGCCCAAATAAACCAGACACGACACCGATCGAAACGGTGGGAGGGGGCTTGCTCCCTCCCACATTGGGTGTCGGTTGCCCGATCGATCAGGTCAAGCCGGGAAGTTGGCGCGCAGCGCCTCAAGCCCACCGCGGTACACGCCGGCAAACAAAGCCTCCACCGCCTCGTCGGTGGTGCCCGGCACCGGGGTGAACACGCCCGACCACGTCACCTTCGCCGACGACTCCGTCAGGGCTTCGACCCGCAACGTCGCCAGGTAGGCACTCACCGGAAACGGCGACTCCTCGATGCTGTAGCTGTAAGTGCGGGCCACGTTATCAAAGGTCTGCAAGCGCTCCACCACCACGCCGCCATCGGCGGTCTTCAGGTGACGCAGGCGCCCGCCGTCGCCCGGCTTGCTCTCGACGATCAATGGCAGCCAGTCCGGCAGCGCGTCAAAACCGCCGACCAATTGCCACACCTGATCGGCCGAAACCGGAACTTCAATGACAGAAGAAGCTGTAGGCACAATCAATACTCCAGACAATAAACAATTCAGATCGCCAGATCTGTCGCACCGACAGTTGCTGGCGACCGGGGTTGAACAATGTACGCCAGCCGATTCGTCACTTCACCCCCTATTCGTGGCGCGATGGATGCTCGAGATTGACGCCATGCCGTACCGGACCACTGAAATCATCTGCGTGCCTGGACGGCCCGCAGGGCGCAAAAACACCGATGCTAACGCACAGCCACTCGTTCTGTACCTGTTAGAAATGACAGTTGTAACGCCCCCATCTCCAGCGTTTACTGGTACGCAACGGCGCCTGTCCATACGGCACCGACAGGTAAACACTCCAGGGAGGGACTCATCATGCCGCGTTATTTCAAAACCTCGATCACTGCGCTGACACTGCTCGGCGCCTCGCTGCTGTACGGCTATGGTGTAACCGCCAGTGCCGCCACATACGTCGACTCGGGCAGTGCGGCCGGGGCGCAATGTTCAACCAGTAGCGTCAACGATAGCGCACAAGCCGTGGGCAATTGTTCATCCGCTACGGTCAGCGCCAACAGCAATCCTTGGTACGCCGCATCGCTGAGCGGCCCTCAACAGGTCTTGCCGCCGCTGGTGAACGGGCAACCGTGCAGCGTCGAGGCAATCGCTAACAGTGGCTGGATGCTGGGAAGTTGCGCCAACGCCGCCAATCTCAGTTTTGCCGTATTCTGGAATGCAGCGACGCCCAGTGGCCTGCCGACGGCGACGGCCCCCTTGCCTGGCACCTTGCTGTTTCCCCTGCTGCGACCCGCCGATGTCCAGACCGTGCCCACCGCCCTGAACCTGCTAGGCGCGGCCCTGGCTCAAAGCATCAGCGCCACGTTACAGGCAACCGTGGTGCTGTATACCCCGGGCAATGCCACGCCCCAACGCGTTTCCAACTATGGCGACAACTGTGCCGGGATCGACGTGAACAACACCTTGATCAACGGCTATCCCAGTGTCGTCATGAACTGTCCGGGGGCCAATGCCACGCCCAAACCCACCGTCGCCACCTGGAACGGCAGCAGCTACGTGTTGACCGCGCTGGCCAGCCCCTCCGGCGCCAGCTATTGCTGGGCGGTGGGCATGAACGATCAGCTTCAGGTGGTCGGTACCTGCGTGTTCAGCGGCGCTACCGGCGATGTGCCGCAAACGGCATTCTGGGGAACACCCAGCAGCGCGCCCCTGCTGCTGACCATGCCCCTCAATGCGCAGAATTACGCGGTGTCGATCAACAACCCCGGGCATATACTCGCGTATGGCAGGGACCCGTCGGGTTTCGAGAAAGCACTCTTTTGGCCAGACCCCACCAACTCGTTCAGCGTGCAGTCGATCCAGCCGCTGCCTGGCAGCGCCCAGACCAACGCGGTGGGTTTGGCGGATAACGACACCGTCGCCTTGAACAGTTTCGATGCCAACCAATACCCCAGCGGCGCCTACTGGGACGGCGTCAACGGCACCGTGGAGATCAACCCTCTTTTGGACGGACGGATGAGCCGGCTGGAGGGCATTACGCGCTCCGGGGCGATCGTGTATGGCACAGCAACCGATTCCACGCTCAACTACAGGGCCGTAGGCGCAACCTTGCCATGACGAGGAAAAGCGGTTTTCCTTGCAGCCTTAGGTGCGGCTCAATCCAACCGCCCCCATGCGGCGGCAGCTCATCACTGCAGGGTCTCCCGCAACCGATACCACAGCATCCCCAACGCCAACAACGGCGAGCGCAAGACCTTGCCGCCCGGAAAGGTCATGTGCGGCACCTGGCTGAACACCTCCAGGCCCTGGCTGTGCCCGGCATGGATGGCTTCAGCCAGCAGCCGCGCACACCAATGGCTCACGTTCAGCCCATGGCCGGAATAGCCCTGGGCATACAACACGTTCGGGTACTGTTTTAGCCGCCCGACCTGGGGAAAGCGATTGGCGGTGATGCCGATCTTGCCGCCCCACTGGAACTCGATCGCGGTATTGGCCAGTTGCGGGAATACCGTGAGCATCTTCGGTTGCATATACGCGGCGATGTCCTGCGGATCACGCCCCGAATAATGGCAGGCGCCGCCGAACAACAGGCGTCGGTCGGCGGTCAGTCGGTAGTAGTCCAAGCCGACTTTCTGGTCGCACAGCGCCAGGTTCTGCGGGATCAATTGCTCGGCCAGCCCTTCCGTTAACGGTTCGGTGGCGATGATGTAGCTGCCGGCAGGCAGTACCTTGCCGCTCAAGCGCGGCTCCAGTTCCTCCAGGTGCGCGTTGCAGGCCAGCACCAGATTGGCCGCGCGCACCGTACCGCCGGCGCAGCGTACCTGCACGGTGTCGCCGTGGAGCAGTTCCAACGCTGGGGTGTGCTCGAAAATCCGCACCCCCAGGGACTCGGCGACCCGCGCCTCGCCCAACACCAGATTCAATGGGTGCAGGTGCCCGGACCCCATGTCCACCAGGCCGCCGGCATAGACCTGCGAGCCGACGACCTGGTGCATATCCTGCGGACCTACCACACGGACCTCATGGTTGTAGCCCTGCGCCAATAGGCGCTCCTGCTCGCCCTTGAACGCGGCGAACTGCGCCGCGGTATTGGCCAGTTCGCAAAAGCCCCAGCGCAGGTCGCAGTCGATACCCTGCGTGCGAACGCGTTCACCCACCAACGTGACCGAATCAATCCCGGCCCGCTCCAGATAACGCACGCCCTCCTCGCCCACATACTTGGCAAAGCCCGACACGTCGTGGCCGATGCCGCGAATCAATTGCCCGCCGTTGCGCCCGCTGGCGCCCCAACCGATGCGCCGCGCCTCCAGCAGGATCACCGACAGCCCGCGCTGGGCCAGTTCGATGGCGGTATTGACCCCGGTGAACCCACCGCCGATCACACACACATCCGCGCTCAAGTCGGCGGCCAAGGCCGGACGCTCGGGCATGGCATTGGCCGAGGCCCGGTAATAGGACCGGGCGTGGTCGTTCGATTGGATCATTTGTCGGTCTTCACTTTGCTCCAGGCGCGGGTCATCAGGCGCATGGTCGCCGGGGTCGGCGTGGTGGAAATATAGAGTTTGTCGAGCACGGCCTGGGACGGGTACACCTCAGGGTTGTTCACCAGTTCCGGGTCCATGAAGGCATTGGCTGCCGGGTTGGCGTTGGCATAGCCGACCGAGGCGCTGACTTTGGCGATGACTTCAGGGTCGAGCAGGTAGTTGATAAACGCGTGGGCTGCTTTCGGGTTGCTCGCATCGGCGGGGATCGCCAGCAGGTCAAACCACAGGTTGGAGCCTTCCTTGGGAATCGAATAGGCAATGTTCACCCCGTTCTTGGCTTCCTTGGCGCGGTTGGCGGCCTGGAACACGTCGCCGGAATAACCGAACGCCACGCAGATATCGCCGTTGGCCAAATCCGAGATGTACTTGGAGGAATGGAAGTAGGTGATGTAAGGCCGCAACGTCAACAGCTTGGCTTGCGCCTGTTTGTAGTCTTCAGGGTTCTCGCTGCGCGGGTCCTTGCCCATGTAGTTGAGGATCGCCGGGAACAACTCATCCGCCGAGTCGAGGAAGGCCACGCCGCACTGGTTGAGCTTCTTGAGGTTCTCCGGCTCGAACAGCACCGCCCACGAATCGATATGGTCGATGCCGAGCACCTGCTTGACCTTGTCGACGTTGTAGCCGATGCCGTTGGTGCCCCACAGGTACGGCACCGAGTGCGCGTTGCCCGGGTCGTTTTTCTCCAGCAGCTTGAGCAGCTTGGGGTCGAGGTTCTTGAAATTGGGCAACTGCGCGCGGTCGAGCTTGAGGAACGCGCCGGCCTTGACCTGGCGCGCCAGGAAGTGGTTGGACGGCACCACCACGTCATACCCGGTGCGCCCCGCCAGCAGCTTGCCCTCCAGGGTTTCGTTGGAGTCGAACACGTCGTAGATCACCTTGATCCCCGTCTTGGCCTGGAAGTCGGCCAAGGTGGTTTCGCCGATGTAGTCGGTCCAGTTGTAGACACTGACCGTCGGCTCCGCCTGCGCGGCGCTGCTGAATGCTGCCACCAGGGCCAGCGGGAGAAGTTTTTTCATCAGACGCATATCGACACCCCTTTATGATTGTTTAGACGCTCAACAGCAGGAACTCACGCTCCCAGGAACTGATCACCCGCTTGAAATTCTCATGCTCGGCGCGTTTGACCGCGACGTAGCCGCGCACGAACTTGTCGCCCAGGTATTGCTTGACCGTCGCGCACTCCTCCATACGCACCAGCGCATCCTCGAGCGTGATCGGCAGGCGCAGGTTGCGCCGCTCATAGGCGCGGCCTTCCACCGGCGCGCTCGGCTCGATCTTTTCGATCATGCCCAGGTAGCCACACAACAGGCTGGCGGCGATCGCCAGGTACGGGTTGGCATCCGCGCCGGGCAGGCGGTTTTCCACGCGCATGGCGTCGGGGTTCGATGTCGGCACGCGCAGGCCGACAGTGCGGTTTTCTTCGCCCCATTCCACGTTGACCGGCGCCGAGGTGTCCGGCAGGAAGCGGCGGAACGAATTCACGTTGGGCGCAAACATCGGCAGCAGCTTGGGGATGTACTTCTGCAGGCCGCCGATGTGGTGCAGGAACAGCGTGCTCATCTGGCCGTCGGCGTCGACGAACACCGGCTTGCCCGTGGCGATGTCGACCACGCTCTGGTGCAGGTGCATCGCGCTGCCCGGCTCGTCGGCCACCGGCTTGGCCATGAAGGTCGCGGCCACATTGTGCTTGAGCGCGGCTTCGCGCAGGGTGCGTTTGAACACGGTGATCTGGTCGGCAAGATCCAGGGCGTCACCGTGGCGGAAGTTGATTTCCATCTGCGCCGGGCCGTCTTCGTGGATCAGTGTGTCGAGGTCCAGGCCCTGGGCTTCGCACCAGTCGTAGACGTCTTCGAACAGTGGGTCGAACTCGTTGGCGGCGTCGATGGAGAACGACTGGCGACCGGTTTCGGCCCGCCCGGAGCGGCCGACCGGGGTTTTCAGCGGCAGGTCCGGGTCATCGCAGCGCTGGGTCAGGTAGAACTCCATTTCCGGCGCGACAATCGGCTGCCAGCCCTGCTCGGCGTAGAGCTGCAACACCTTTTTCAGCACGTTGCGCGGCGACAGCTCGATGGGGTTACCCTGCTTGTCGAAGGTGTCGTGGATCACGATGGCGGTCGGTTCAATCGCCCATGGCACCACGTAGGTGGCGTGGGCCACCGGGCGGCAGACCATGTCGATGTCGGCCGGGTCGAGCAGGTCGTAGTAGACATCGTCGTCGACAAAGTCCCCGGTTACCGTTTGCAGCAACACACTTTCCGGCAGGCGCATGCCTCGCTCATGCAGGAACTTGTTGGTGGGCGCAATCTTGCCGCGTGCGATGCCAGTCAAATCACTGATCACGCATTCGACCTCGGTAATCTTGTGTTCTTTCAGCCAGGCGGACAGCTGATCGAAGGGGGCGTTCATAAGGACCTCGTCATGGGTGGGAGACTGCACCGGCTTGTACTCCCGGCGCATTGAGGTCTATCTTGGGCTCGCCGCGCCACGGCATCTATCCACTTTGCTCCGAACACAACGCACCAATAGAGTGCGAGCAGGTTCCCCCCATGACAGAGGCAACCGCTTTGCGCGTACAGGCCTTCACCACCGGTGATGTGGCCGCTCAATGCCGTGCGACACCCGGCTGGGTGCAGCACTACCAGCAGATGTCCCCCGGGCATTTTGCCGGGCAGATCCGCTACCTCGACCTGCACGGCGTGGAGGTCTACGAAGAGAGCATGAACACCCGGGTGGAGCAGCATTTCAACGCGCCGCCGGGGTCCCTGGCGTTCTGTTTCGACGGCAGCGACAACGCGCTGTACCTGCTCAATGGCGAGAGCCGCAACACCTGGATCACCCCGGAGAACTACCGTGAAGTGGCGGTGGTATTCGGGCCGCAGTTCGTGCAGCGCCATCGGTTGGATGTGGCGAAACTCGAAGGGTTGTTCATGGCGCCGCTGACCTGCCAGCAGAATGCGTTATTCAGCCGCTGGCTCAGTGGCACGCTCACACGGTTGTCCGGTACCACCGACCCGATCAGCCGCGACGCCCTCACCCAACAGTTGCTCGACGATTGCCTGTTCATTCTCGACAACGCCTGCATATGCCTGGACCGCCAGTCATTGCAGCGCCGCAGCGAAGAGCGCCGGCTGATGACGCGCATCGGCGAATGGGCGGTCGATGCACCGGATGACACCGTCAACCTGCTGGAGCTGGCGCAGATCGCCGGCGTGCCGTTGCGCCAGTTGCAACAAGGCTTCAAGACCTACACCGGAATGAGCCCGGCGCAGTGGTTGCGTTTGCGCCGCTTGAACGGGGCGCGGCAGGAGTTGTTGAGTTCAGCCGCGGCCACAGTGGCGCAAGTGGCGATGAA
This sequence comes from Pseudomonas sp. Y39-6, assembly GCF_023651955.1. Taxonomy (NCBI): domain Bacteria; kingdom Pseudomonadati; phylum Pseudomonadota; class Gammaproteobacteria; order Pseudomonadales; family Pseudomonadaceae; genus Pseudomonas; species Pseudomonas sp. Y39-6. The sequence continues at coordinate 3,924,704 of NZ_CP069594.1, forward strand.
CTGGTCGTTCTGGCATTTGGGGCGGTTTTCCAATAGCTACCGGGCGTTGTTCAAGGAGCTGCCGAGCGAAACCCTCAAGCGCGCCGTTTGAAACGCACTCTAAATGGTGGGAGGGAGCTTGCCCCCGATGGCAATGGGTCAGTCACCAGGAATATTGACTGAGACACCGCTATCGGGGGCAAGTCGAATCGTCGCACCGCCCCTCCCACATTGGATTGCATCAAGGCTGGACGTTGAGGAAGGTTGCCATCAACGGGTTGACCCGCTCCGCTGCCTCCAACTTTTGAAATGCACTCTAAATGGTGGGAGGGGGCTTGCCCCCGATGGCAATGGGTCAGTCACCAGGAATATTGACTGAGACACCGCTATCGGGGGCAAGTCGAATCGTCGCACCGCCCCTCCCACATTGGACTGCATCAAGACTGGGCGTTGAGGAAGGTTGCCATCAACTGGTTGACCCGCTCCGCCGCCTCCAACTTTTGAAATGCACTCTAAATGGTGGGAGGGGGCTTGCCCCCGATGGCAATGGGTCAGTCACTAGGAATATTGACTGAGACACCGCTATCGGGGGCAAGTCGAATCGTCGCACCGCCCCTCCCACATTGGATCGCATCAAGGCTGGGCGTTGAGGAAGGTTGCCATCAACGGGTTGACCCGCTCCGCCGCCTCCAACTTTTGAAATGCCCTCCCACATTGGACTGCATCAAGGCTGGGAGTTGAGGAAGGTTGCCATCAACTGGTTGACCCGCTCCGCCGCCTCCAACTGCACCATATGCCCCTGCCCCGGCAGGATTTCCACCTGAGCCTCAAGCCCCTCGGCATGTCGGGCCGGGATGATTGCGTCGTCGCTGCCCCAGATCACCAGGCTTGGCTGCTGCCCGACAATATTGCGCAGATCCAGGCGCTGCCGCCCGCCCTCGAACAGCTGGGCATTGAGCTGGCGCAACGCTTGATCCACGCCTTCGAGGCGCTTGAACTTGAGCATGTCCTCCAGCATCTGCCGCGTGACCAGCGCCGGGTCGCTGAACAGTTGAATCAAGTGCGGCTTGAGCGCGTTGCGGTTAGTCGCGTCGGTGAAGCCGTGCAAGTAGTCCGCGTTGATCTCTTCGCCGAGCCCGGCGCTGGCGATCAGGGTCAGCGAGGCGACCCGCGCGGGGGCCTGGCGCGCCACGGTCAGGCTGACCAGGCCACCCATTGAGTGGCCGGCCAGGTGGACGCGGTCGAGCGCGAGATGATCGAGCAACGCCAGCAGCGCCTGGCTCAACTCGTCGGCATCGCCGCTGCGCAGTTGCTTGCCCGACTCGCCATGGCCCGGCAGGTCCAGGGCGATCACCCGGCGCTGCGCCGCCAACCCCGGGTGGTTGAACAGCCAGTTGTTCAAGTCGCCGCCAAACCCGTGGACCAGCACCAACGGCGTGCCGCCCTCACCGAGGTCGAGATAACGCAAAAGCCGCCCGCCCACCTCGACTTTCTGCGCGCTGGGCCCGGACGCTTGCGCCTCGGCCGCACTCGACACGAAGCTGGCCTGGAAACCCTCGATTACCGCATCAATCTCGGCTTCCGTGGCCTCGCCCTCCACCACGATCCCGAGCAGCCCGCCCACCGGCAAGGTCTCGTCGCTCAGCGCCAGCACGCGGCGCAGCACGCCACTGAATGGCGCCTCGACGCTGCTGGAGATCTTGTCGGTCTCCACGTCGAGCACTTCCTCGCCCTTCTCCACCCGGTCGCCCGGCTGTTTGAGCCAGACATCCACGCGGCCTTCGGTCATCGACAAGCCCCACTTGGGCATGGTCAAGATATGGATCATGCGGCAGTCCTCTTATCGGCGATCTTCAACACCGCGGCTTCGATCTTCGCTGCGTTGGGGATGTACAGATCCTCCAGCGCATCGGAGAACGGCACCGGCGTGTGCGGCGCGGTGACCATTTCGATCGGCGCGCGCAAGAACGAAAACCCGCGCTGCGCGACCAGCGCGCTGATATCGGTGGCGATCGAGCAGCGCGGGTTGGACTCGTCGATCACCACCAGGCGGCCGGTCTTCTCCACGCTTTCCAGGATGCTGTCTTCGTCCAGCGGGCTGGTGGTGCGCAGGTCGAGTACTTCGCAGTCGATGCCTTGGCGCGCCAGGTTGGCAGCGGCTTCCAGGGCGATATGCACCATGCGCCCGTAGGTGACCAGGGTCACGTCATTGCCTTCGCGCACGTAATTGGCTTCGCCGAAAGGCACGGTGTACAGCTCTTCCGGTACTTCGCCCTGCAGGCTGTAGAGCATTTTGTGTTCGAGGAAGATCACCGGGTCGTTGTCGCGGATCGCCTGGATCAGCATGCCCTTGGCGTCATAGGGCGTGGCCGGGCACACCACTTTGAGGCCGGGGATGTGCGTCCACATCGAGGTGAGCATCTGCGAATGCTGCGCGGCGGCGCGCAGGCCGGCGCCGTACATGGCGCGCACCACCAGCGGCGTGGCGGTCTTGCCGCCGAACATGTAGCGGAACTTGGCGGCCTGGTTGAGCAACTGGTCGAGGCAGCAGCCGAGAAAGTCGACGAACATCAACTCGCACACCGGGCGCATGCCGCGGGTGGCCGCGCCGACCGCCATGCCGACGTAACCGATTTCGGACAACGGCGCATCCAAGACGCGGTCGGGAAACTCCGGGTACAGGCCCTTGGTCACGCCGAGCACGCCGCCCCAGGCATCCTGCTCGCCGGGAGAGCCGGTGCCGCCGGACACGTCCTGGCCGATGATGAACACACTCTGGTCGCGACGCATTTCCTGGGCCAGGGCTTCGTTGATTGCCTGCTGATAACTGATTTTGCGAGCCATGATCAATTCTCCACGGATTATTTTTGTAGTGGGTGGCGATTAGCGGTAAGCGACGTAGACATCACTGAGCAGGTCTGCGGCCTGGGGCTTGGGATCGGACTTGGCCAGGCGCACGGCGTCTTCGATCAGTTGCGCGACCTCCGCGTCGATGCGCTCGAACTGCGCCGCATCGAGCCAGCCTTCGGCGCTGCAGCGTTGGCGAAACAGCACCAGGCAATCGTGGGATTCGCGCAGGTTCTTCACTTCGTCGGGGCCGCGATAAGTTTGCGCGTCGCCTTCGAAGTGGCCGTAGAAACGGCTCAACTTGACCTCCACCAGCGTCGGCCCCTGGCCGCTGCGCGCACGTTCCACGGCTACCCCCAGGGCCGCGTGGACGGCGAAGAAATCATTGCCGTCGACGATCACCCCCGGCATGCCGAAGCCCACGGCGCGCTCGGCGATGTCTTTGCACGCTACCGACCAGCCCGAGCCGGTGGCTTCGGCGTAGCCGTTGTTTTCAGCCACGAACAGACACGGCAGTTTCATGATCGCGGCCAGGTTCATGGCCTCGAACACCGCACCCTCGTTGGAGCCGCCGTCGCCGAAAAACGCCACGGCCACGCCCTGGCTGCCCTTGAGCTTGGAGGCCAGCGCCGCCCCGGCCGCCAAGGGCGCGCCGGCACCGACGATGCCGTTGGCGCCGAGCATGCCTTTCTCCTGGTCGGCAATGTGCATGGAACCGCCCTTGCCACCGCACACCCCGGTTTTCTTGCCGTAGATCTCGGCCATCATGCCGAACACGTCCACGCCCTTGGCGATGCAGTGGCCGTGGCCACGGTGGTTGGAGGCGATGCAATCTTCATCGTTGAGGTGAGCCATGACCCCGGCGGCGCTGGCTTCCTGGCCGGCATACAGGTGGACGAAACCTGGGATCTCGCCAGTGGCGAATTCCACGTGCAGGCGTTCCTCGAAATCGCGGATGGTACGCATCACAGTGTAGGCATGGAGCAGTTGATCAGTGGACAGGTGAGTGGACATCTTGTTGTTCTCCAGGTTGTCTCGACACACAAAAGGCTGGCTGCAGCCAGTTGCAAGACCTTCAGCACAGCCTGTGCCAACGCCTCGAAAAACCTCGCACAGGCTTGATCCAGAGCAGTGCCATACGGTTGTGCGGTGGCGGCCGCCAACCACAGAATGAGACGCGCCATTGCAACCTGCCCGTGGCGTGCGCGGCCGGATGAGACGCTGCGTCTCACACCGGGCAGTTGGTCAGGCCGCCCTTGTCCCCCTGCGCGCATGCGCGCTTAATGGCGGGCATAACAACAAAAGATCGAGAACCGGAGGCCTTATGCTCGCCGCGAACTCCAAAGACCATGTCGACTGCGTCAGTCGCGTGGTCCGCAATGCCGATCGCCTGCCCCAGGCTCCGGTGCCGTCGCTGATTTTCGATTCATGGCGCCGTTCCATGGAGCAACACCACCTCGACCCTGGCTCGCTGCAAGGGCCACGCATTCTCAGTGAACCGCTGCTCAAGGAATGCCGTGAGCGCGCCGAACTGTTCATGCACATCGCCAGCGAAGAAGTCGGCCAACTCCACCACCGCGTGCGCCATGCCGACTACTGCGTGATGCTCACCGACGCCCAGGGCCAGACCATCGACCACCGCGTGGACACGGCGATTCGCACCGATTGCCGCAAGGCCGGCCTGTACCTGGGCACCTGCTGGTCGGAAGCCGAAGAAGGCACCTGCGGCGTGGCCACGGTGCTGACCAGCAAGGCTGCCGTGACGGTGCATAAGCGCGATCACTTTCGCGCAGCATTTATCGGGCTGACCTGCTCCGCCGCGCCGATCTTCGACCCCCAGGGCAACCTGCTAGGGGTGATGGACGCCTCGGCGCTCAAATCCCCGGATGACCGGCGCAGCCAGCATCTGGTAAGACAGATGGTGGCGCAGAGCGCACAAGCCATCGAAAATGCCTTCTTCATGCACAGCGCCCGTCAGCACTGGGTGCTCCAGGCCCACAGCACGCCCGGCTATGTCGACAGCCAGCCCGACCTGCTGCTGGCCTGGGACCAGGATGGGCGCCTGCATGCGTTGAACAGCAAGGCGCGCCAGGCCCTGCGTCGGCGCTTTGGCCAGGTGCCGGCGCATATCGGCGAGGTCTTCGACCTGGATGCGTTGCGCGCGGTCACCGATCAATCGGCGCAACAGCTGCACTGGCTGGGCGAGCCCGGCGCATTGCATGTGCGGGTCAGCGCGCCGCGGCGTAAGCCGGCGCGTCCAGCGAAGGCCGTAAACAATCAGGTCGACCCCCGGGTGGAAGAACACCTGCGCCTGGCCTTGCGGGTCAAGGACCGCAACCTGCCGGTGCTGGTGCAGGGTGAAACCGGCGCCGGCAAGGAAGTCTTCGCGCGCCAACTGCATGAGCGCAGCGCTCGTCGCAACGGGCCCTTCGTGGCGGTGAACTGCGCGGCGATCCCGGAAAACCTCATCGAAAGCGAGCTGTTCGGCTATGTCGCCGGGGCCTTTACCGGCGCGTCGAACAAGGGCATGCCCGGGCTGTTGTTGCAGGCCGATGGCGGCACGCTGTTCCTCGATGAAATCGGCGATATGCCGCTGGCCCTGCAGACGCGCTTGCTGCGGGTATTGGCCGAAGGTGAAGTGGCGCCGCTGGGTGCGGCAAAAACCCGTGCGGTGGATATCCAGGTGATCTGCGCCAGCCACCGCGACCTGGCGGTGCTGGTCAGCGAGGGGCGCTTTCGCGAAGACCTGTACTTTCGCCTGGGCTGCGCACGGTTCTGCCTGCCACCCTTGCGCGAGCGCAGCGACAAACTGGCCTTGATCAATCGGCTGCTGGAACAGGAGGCGCACAGCGGCGCAATCTCCGTGGGCATCGGCCCCGCCGCGCTGGAGGTGCTGCTCGGGTATGCCTGGCCGGGCAATGTGCGGCAACTGCGCCATGTGCTGGCGTATGCCTGTGCGGTGTGCGACGGCGGCACCATCCAGCTGGCTGACCTGCCCGTGGAGGTGCGCGGCGAGCAGATCGAGGCCGACGTGGAAGAACGTGTCAGCCCGGAACGCCAGGTGGTGCTGGATGCACTGATCCGGCATCGCTGGAAGCCGTCGCCGACGGCCCAGGCGCTGGGGATTTCGCGGGCGACCCTGTATCGCCGGGTCAACCAACTGGGCATCGACATGCCGGGCAAACATATCTGACCCAGCACCGTCAAACATGTGGGAGCGGGCTTGCCCGCGATGGCGGTGTATCAGCCACCGATGCCGTGACTGAACCGCCGCCTTCGCGGGCAAGCCCACTCCCACCTTTGAACCGCGTTATCGGTACACAATCCCACCATCGATCAACGGCGACTGGCCGGTCATGTAGTCCGCATCCGGCCCCGCCAGGTAAGACACCAGCCCGGCCACATCCTCAGGCGTTTCCGCACGGCCCAGGGCAATCCCGTCCACATACTTCTTATAGGTCGCACCGACTTCGGCGCCGGTAATCTCGGCCATGCGCTTGTCGATCTCGACCCACATATCGGTGCCGACCACGCCCGGGCAATAAGCATTGACCGTAATCCCGGCGCTGGCCAGTTCCTTGGCCGCCGCCTGGGTCAGGGCGCGCACGGCGAACTTGGTCGCCGAGTACACGCCCAGCAGCGCAAAACCTTCATGCCCGGCGATCGAGCAGGCGTTGATGATCTTGCCCTTCTGCTTGAGCGCCTTGAACTTCTTGCCGGCGGCCTGGATGCCCCACAACACACCCTGCACATTGATGCCCAGGGTGCGCTCGACCTGCTCGGGGCTGACGTCCAGCAGTGAATCGATCTGCGCCACCCCGGCGTTGTTGACGATGATGTCGAAACCACCGAGGGTCTGGTATGCATGTTCGACGGCGGCCACCACCTGTTCGCGCTTGGACACGTCGGCGATAAACACCGAGGCCTTGCGCCCTGCCGCGACGATTTCAGCAGCCACGGCTTCGAGCTTGGCGCCATTGATATCCACCAGCGCGATATCGGCACCGTCCCGTGCCAGGCGCAGGGCGATGGCGCGGCCGATGCCCTGCCCGGCGCCAGTCACCAGCGCAACTTTTCCAGCGATGAGGTTTCCAGCGGTACTCATAACGACCTCCTGCAACGATGAGAGAAGCCTCGTCTATCGCAGATGCACGCCAGGGCTGTCGAGGCGCACATGAATCGGCGTGCGCGCTGAGACCGGATGTCTCAATGCGCGAATCCTTGTAAATGCGCGCACTTATGCCTAGCTTATGCGCCCCCCGTCCTGCGCTTTAAGGCCTTGCCCCATGGTTCTGCGTTTTCGCCCCGTCGTCACGTCACGTTTCGCCCTCGGCCTGCTGCTCAGCGGTGGCATCGGCAGCAGCCTGGCTGCGGAAATTGAACTGCCGGCGGTACAGGTCCAGGGCCAGGATGAGTCCGGTTATCGCAGTGAAACCGCCTCGGTCGGCGGTTTCAATGAAGCGCCGCTGCTGGACACTCCCGCCTCGATCAGCGTGATCAACGCCGCCCTGATCAAGGACCAGCAAGCCCGCCTGCTCAGCGAAGTGCTGCGCAACGACGCCTCGGTGGGCGACAGCTACGCACCGATCGGCTACTACGAAAACTTCGTGGTGCGCGGCTTCTCGCTGAACGCGGCGAGCAGCTACAAGATCAACGGGCGCACCATCACCGGCGAGCAGAACGTCGCCCTGGAAAACAAACAGCAGGTGGAAGTACTCAAGGGCCTGGCCGGCCTGCAAAGCGGGATCTCCGAGCCCAGCGGCGTGATCAACTACGTGACCAAGCGCCCGCAAGACGTGCGTTCGGTGACGGTGTCCACCGACGACCGCGGCAGCGGTTATATCGCCACCGACGTCGGCGGCTGGTTCGGCAGCGAGCGGCAGTTCGGCCTGCGCGCCAACGTGGCCCATGAAGACCTCAATTCCTACGTGGAACACGCCAACGGCCAGCGCGACTTCCTGTCCCTGGCGTTCGACTGGAACATCAGCCCCGACGCGGTGCTGCAACTGGATGCCGAATACCAGAACAAACAACAGCGCTCGGTGCCGGGCTACCAACTGCTGGGCGGCAGTGAAGTGCCCCACGATGCATCGCCGAAACAGCTGCTGGGCCATCAAAGCGGTTCCAAGCAGGTCGGTATTGATTCGCTGAACCTCAACGGCAAGTTCGAATACCGCTTCAGCGACCAGTGGAAAGGCAGTGTCAGCGCGGCGCGCAGCAAGGTGGTGATCGATGACTACAGTTCGTTCGCCTGGGGCTGTTTCTACGTGAACACGTGCAACGCCAACACGTTCAGCCCCGAGGGTGACTACGACATCTACGACTACCGCAGCCCCGACGACACCCGCCGCGACGATGAAGTGCAGGCGGCCATGACCGGGCTGTTCGACACCGCCGGCCTGGGCCATGAATTGACCTTCGGCACCAGCGCGTTTCGCCGGGTGATCGACAAGCGCAAGGCGGTCAACGAGTACATCGGCAGCGGCAATATCAATCAGGACGCGCCGACGTTTGCGCCGACCAACGTACCGCTGAACGACAGCCATCGCACCCTCGACAGCCGCCAGTACGGCGTGTTCGTCACCGACCGCATCCGCTTCAACGAGCAGTGGCAAACCCTCCTCGGCGGTCGCGAAGTGCGCCTCGATGAACAAGCCTTTGACAGCAATGGTGACCAGGCGCGCCACACTCAGCAATATGTGTTCCTGCCCCAGGCCTCGCTGATCTATAAGCCGATTGAAAACATCTCGCTGTACACCAGCTACAGCAAGGGCCTGTCCCTGGGCGGCACGGCGCCGTGGTTCGCGAACAACGCGGACGAGACCCTGGCCCCGACCGTGTCGCGACAAATAGAAGCCGGCGTGAAATACGACTGGCGCCGCATCAGCTTCGCCGCGGCCGTGTTCCAGACGCGCCAGGCCTACCAGTACGCCAAGCCAGATGGCGCCGGGAGTTTCACCTACGTGCAACAAGGCGAACAGAAGAACACCGGGCTAGAACTGTCGGCGAATGGTTGGGCCACCGACCGCCTGCAGATCGCCACCAGCGTCGCGGCGATTCGGGCGCGGGTCAGCGGCAGCGGCACGCCGGACTACGAAGGCCACCAGGCGATCAACGTGCCCAAGCTGCGTGCCAGTGTCTACGCCGACTATGCGCTGCCGTGGGTCAACGGCCTGGCGGTCCTGGGCGGCGTGCAATACAGCGCCAAGAAGTACGCCAACCGCAGCGGCAACGTCGAGGTCGGGGACTATGCGGTGGTCAACGTCGGCAGCCGTTACACCACCAAAGTCGATGGCTATGAAACGGTGTTTCGCCTGAGTGTCGACAACCTGTTCGACAAACGCTACTGGCGCGACGCGGGCGAGTACATGGGCGATGACTACCTGTTCCAGGGCGCGCCGCTGACCGCGCGCCTGAGTGCCTCGGTCAACTTCTGACCGCGCACGGCCCCGGGCTTACTTGGGCATCTTGCGAAAGCCCACCGCCAGGCGGTTCCAGCTGTTGATGGTGGCGATGGCTACGCTCAGATCGACCTGTTCCTGGGGGCTGAACTCGGCGGCGAGTGCGTTGTAGTCTTCGTCTGCGGCGCGGGTCTGGCTGACCAGGGTCAGGCTTTCGGCCCAGGCCAGGGCGGCGCGTTCACGCGGGGTGAAGAACGGCGTTTCGCGCCAGGCCGACAATGTGTACAGGCGGCGTTCGGTCTCACCGCCCTTGCGCGCATCGGCGGTGTGCATATCGAGGCAGAAGGCGCAGCCATTGATCTGCGACACGCGCAGGCGCACCAGTTCCAGCAGGGGCAGTTCGATGGACAGTTTGCCCACTGCGGTTTCCAGGGCGAGCATGGCTTTCATGGCGTCTGGGGAAGCGGTGTAGAAATCGGTACGGGGTTGCATGGTAGAGCTCCTGAACACTGGAAATTGGTGGCCAGATTAGTCAGCGCAGCACTCAGGAGAAATAGCCAATTCCGGCAAAGATCAGGTAGCCAATGTGCCCACGGGCTCAGCCCCTCAGCGCGGCAGCGGAATCACGCGCAAAGGCCGCACCGATTTGTAGGAAAAGCTCGAGTAGATCTCTTTGACGCACGGCAATGTCTGCAACACCTCCCGCGCGAATTCGCCAAACGACTCCAGGTCCTTGGCCACCACTTCCAGCAGGAAGTCATAGCGCCCCGAGACGTTATGGCAGGCGACGATTTCCGGAATGTCGAGCAAGCGCTGCTCGAACGCCCGCGCAATTTCCTGGGTATGACTCTCCATCATGATGCTGACAAACGCCGTCACCCCATAGCCCAACGCCTTGGGCGACAGGATCGCCTGGTAACCGCTGATCACCCCGCTCTCTTCCAGGTTCCTGACCCGCCGCCAACACGGGGAGGTGGTCAGGGACACGCGCTCGGCGAGCTCGGCCACGGTCAAGCGGGCGTTGCCTTGCAGTGCGTTTAAAAGCGCCTTGTCAGTGCGATCCAGACTGAGGGGCATAACGTGCCTCTAATCATTATTTTTAGGAAGGTTTCATCCCATTGCGCGGGATTTGTCAGCAAATATTGCAAAGTTCAGCTGTGGTTATGAGCATAGCATTGTAGGAAATAAGGAGTGTCCGACATGAACAATAAACACAATGCATTCGGCTTTTCCACCCGTGCCATCCACCACGGTTACGACCCCAAGGACCACCACGGCGCCCTCGTACCGCCGATCTATCTCAGCGCCACGTTCGCCTTCCCCACCGCAGAATACGGCGCCGCGTGTTTTGCCGGTGAAGAAAGCGGGCACTTCTACACACGCATTTCCAACCCGACCCTGGCCCTGCTGGAAGCGCGCATGGCGACCCTGGAAAACGGCGAGGCCGCCGTCGCCTTCAGCTCCGGCATGGGCGCGATTGCCGCCACCTTCTGGACCCTGCTGCGCCCCGGCGATGAGGTGATCGTCAGCCAGACGCTCTACGGCTGCACTTTCGCCCTGCTGCACCATGGCATCGCGGAGTTCGGCATCAAGGTGCGCCATGTCGACCTCACCGACCTGGATGCACTGCACGCCGCGCTGTCCCCGGCCACGCGTATGATCTACTGCGAAACCCCAGCCAACCCCAACCTGCAACTGGTCGATATTGCCGCCGTCGCCACGCTGGCGCACCAGCAGCCCAACGTCATCGTGGTGGTCGATAACACTTACTGCACGCCCTACCTGCAACGCCCCCTGGAGTTGGGCGCCGATGTGGTCGTGCATTCGGCCACCAAGTACCTCAGCGGGCATGGCGACATCACCGCCGGCATTGCGGTGAGCAACCATGCACTGGCGCAGCGCATTCGTCTGCAAGGGCTCAAAGACCTGACCGGTGCAGTCATGTCCCCGCAGGACGCATCGCTGCTGATGCGTGGCCTCAAGACCCTGGCCCTGCGCATGGACCGCCATTGCAGCAACGCCCAGGCAGTGGCCGAAGCCTTGCAGGCCCACCCCGCCGTCGAGCGCGTGACGTACCCGGGGTTGCGCTCATTTCCCCAGTACGAACTGGCGGCGCGGCAGATGCGGATGCCCGGCGGGATGATTGCCTTCGAGCTCAAAGGCGGGATCGCGACCGGCCGGCGCTTCATGAACGCACTCAAGCTGTTCAGCCGCGCGGTCAGCCTGGGCGATGCCGAGTCCCTGGCCCAACACCCGGCGAGCATGACCCACTCCACCTACACCCCGCAGGAGCGGGCAGCCCACGGGATCAGCGAGGGGTTGGTGCGTCTGTCGGTCGGGCTGGAGGACATCGCCGACCTGCTGGCGGATGTGCAGCAGGCTTTGACCAAGTGTCTGCGGGCTGCGCCGCGTGCGACACAGGTGGTCGAGCATGCGATGAAATAGCGCTCAGTCCACGGCCACCGTGGCCTCGCCGCAGGCCCCTGTCTGCGGCACCAGGTGAATATCCACGCGACGGTTCGCGGCGCGCCCGACGTCGGTTTCATTGCTGGCAATCGGCTGACTGGCCGCGAAGCCCTGGACGGCAAAGCAACTGTCGGCGATGTCGCCCATGCGCTGCATCCAGTCGCGCACGGCAGAGGCGCGGGCATGGGACAGCGCCAGGTTCTGTTCGACGGAACCGGTCGCGTCCGTATGCCCGGCGACCACGATCAGCCAGCCGGGTTGGGCTTTGATGTCGACCAGGGCATTGATCAGCACCTTGGCCGAGCCTGGCTTGAGCGTGGCACTGCCGGCATCGAACAGCGACAGGCTGTCCAGTCGAACGGGGTCGGGCATAAGGGGTTCAGTGCCTGGACCGGCCAACCACATGCGCCAACCGATCCCTGCGAGCAAGGCAACGATCAGCGCCCCGAGCAGCCCCCACAGCGCGATGCGTGGCCGGCGCGCCACCACTGCGGGTGGCGGCAGGATCACCACGGGGCTCACCAGCGCCGGCGCCGGCAACCTGAGCGGCGCGAGCATCGTGCCGTCCGGCGCGGGGCTTTGCTCCAGCCGCTGGATCAAGCCGCCGACCTGATAGCGCAGGGCGTGCAGCGGTTGTAGAGGGTGGTCTAGATGAGCCCGCAAACGCACCTGCAAACGGGCCAACTCAAGGTCCAATTGAACCAGCGCGGGCACGCCGTGGGCGGTCATCGCCCGGCTGCGCAGCACCAGTTGCAGTTGCTCGAACAACCATCCCAGCAAGTCCACGCGCGCCGACGCCATCGGCGGCCACAGGCGCACCCACTCACCGCCCAGCGCCTCGATCAACGCCACACCTTGGGTGATGCCCTCGACCCCATGACGCTGGCCGCGAGCCAAGGTGTAAAAGCACGCGCTGTGCAACTCCGCGCCGTTTTGCTGGAACAGCGCAAGGCAGCCTTGCTCGACCTTGGCCCAGTCCACATCCGGGCAGGCGGGATGGCTGAGCTTGGCCAATTCCTCGCGCAAAGCGATAAACTCACTGAAGCCGCGCGGATCACCGCCGACTTGAATACGCATCTCAAACAACGCCGTCATCGGGTTTCCCTTGCGTTATCGGTTCAAGGCTTCGACAGGTAATGCTGTCGCTTCAAGTGACGCACCAGCACCCGGCCTTCGGGTGTCAAGCGGGTACCGAAGGTCGCGTGCTGCCCATCCTTCAATTGCATGTCCAGGGCGTACTCCAGATGCCCCGGCAGCACCTGGGGCAGCAGCTCGATGGTGATCGCCGCCAGACGCGGCTCGTACTTGAGCAACGTGTCGGTCATGACGCCGATCAGGCCTTGGGCCGTGGCGGGCAACCCTTGCAGGATCAGGCCCATGTCCGGCAGCCCGTAATCCGGCAGATGGCTGAGCGCGCCCGCTCGGCTGTTGAGGATGCGCTGCAGGTTGTCCAGCACCGAGAGGGTGTGCTGGTCCGCCTCGCAGACCCGCTGCAGGTCCAGTTCACCGGCGAAATTCTGCAACAGGCGTTCGTAGAGCGAAGGGGTGTACTCGGTCATGGCTCAATCCTTCGTCAATGGGCGCAGGATCAAGCGGTTATCGCCCAGTTCGATCACCCGTGCGCGATCCGGGTCGAGGTCGTCACGCGTCAATGTCAGGCGCCAGCTGTTCTGCCGGGTATCGGGGTCGCGAAACAACGCCACCAACGTGACAAACTGCGTGTCCTTGTCCATCGGCACGTTCAACTGAGCGCCTTCTTCGGGCTTTACCACCACCGAGTGTTTGTCCAATAACTCACGCGCGAGCAAGCGCTCGTCATCGCCCAGCAGGCCTTCGTAGGTCGCCAGCTCCACCGCCTTGCTGTCGCGCAATTGGTAAACCCGCACCAGGGTCGGCACCGACAACGCACGCATGTCCGTGGCATCGGTGTTCAGCGCCGTGCGCGCGCTGAAATCCAGATGCAGGGTGTTGACCTGCTTGTAGAAGATCGCCTTGGCGGTGGATGCCGTGCCATCCGCCACGGTCTGGGCCAACCCACAACCGCCGAGCGGTAGCGTGAAAGCCGCCAGCAGCACAAGATTAAAAACGGTACGCGACATGCTGTGTCTCCCTGTTGCGCGGGTTAATCGAAAGGCCTTGGTAGCGCCCCAGGTTGATCGTGAGGGTCTCGTGTTCCGTCGTGCGCCAGGCGCTGTCTCCCAAGCCCAGTACACCGGTCATGCCGAGCCGGAGGGTGGCCAGCCCCAACACCGGCGCAGGCAGGCTGTGCAACGGCAGCGACAAGCGCAGTTTCGCCGTGCAACGCCACCCCAGGTAAACGCGCAACAGCACCCGCAGGTCGCGGTGTAGCTGGCCGTCGGGGAGCCAGCCACGGGCTTCCTGCGCGTGCTCGGTATAGAGCGTCAGACCGAACTGGCTGTTGGCGTCGCGGCCGATACGCCCCAGCGGCGTGCCCTGGGCCAGGCTCACCGGACGTTGCCGGGAGAGGCTGGCCGGCGCCGCCAACGTAATGTTCTGCGGCCAATGCGGAGTCACCTGCACCTGGGTGACGGGGGCGAGCAATTTGACCAGTGCGACGATGCCTTGTGCATTCCGCGTGGGCAGGCGCATCACGCTGAGCAAGGCCAGAAAGCGCGAGACCGGCGTGGCGACCTGTTGCGCGGTGCCGGGAATGCCCAGGCCGATCAGGCCCAGCAGGCATTGCGAGGTGGCATCGGTGCCGCCCGCTTCGAACGTCGCCGGGTAGGAGTACTTGCGCCAGATCCGGTAGAACTGGGTGAAGATCCGGTGATTGAACATATCCAGGAAGGCTTCCAGCGCTTCATGCCCCTCCCGACGCTGCGCGATGTCATCCAGGTACACGGTCGGCATCGGCGAATCGACCCCGTACAACCCAAGCAAGCGCGTGCGTACCGTCGCCGCTCGCTCCGGGTGCGCTTCATCGATTTCAATCGACTTCAACTCGCCGGCCGGAAAGCCCATGCCCGGATCGGGCCGAAAGCGCACGGCGTCATCCGCCGGGTGCGCGGTGCTGCCCAGCGGCGGATGGTCGGGCAAGGCCTGTTCCAGCAACTGGCAAAAACGCTGCAGATTGGCCTCGGCCACCTGCCCCTGTAAGGCATCCAGCAAACCGCTGGCTTTCAGCCGGGAATACGCTGACTGTGATTCTCGTTCCATCGCAGGCACTTTCCAGTAGGTTGCAGGATCAGCGTGAGCTGGGTGTACACATGAATGTCGGCATACAAGGCGAAGAAGCGATTGAGCATCTCGCCGAACAGGCTGATGTCGCCCTCCCCTGAAAAGCCGTTGGCGTCGAGGGTGATCTCGATATCCACGCCGCGTAGCAAAAAGCCTTTCTCGAAACGTTGGACCAAGTGATGACGGACCTCGACGATCGCCGCCAGACGACGACGGTTGAGTTCGCTGCCCGTCCAGTCGTACAAGGCCAATGTGCCGCGCAACACCTCGGCGTTGTCGAGCATCGGCAGGAAGTTCGAGCCCAGGTGACTCAGCACCCGCCAGTGAAAGCGGTCGCGGTTCGGCGGGTAGCACGGCAAGCTCGGCGCACACAGGTTGCGCACCCGCAAACCGGCCTGGGGGCTTTGCACCAGCGTGTCGAGCACGGTGCTTTGCAGTGCCTTGCGCGGCAATTGGCCGTGGGTGCCGGTCAGTCGCAACGACAGGCTTTCACGCGTGCGCAGGCGGTCGCTGTCGAAGCCCTCGCCGCCGAGGATCAGCCAGGTGTCATGCAAGCCATTGGCGGCGCGCTTGAGGCGCGTATGGAAGTAGCGTTCGGGAGCCTCGTCACGCAGCATGCCGCCTTTGTGGCGAAAGCTGCTGAATGGCACATAGTCCTGGCGCTCGGCGTTTCGCGAGGCGGTCACGCGGTCCACCGAATAGATCTCGGTATGGCCGTCCTGCAAACGCATGGGGCGCAGCAGGTAGTCGCTTTGCAACGGTGCCAGGGTCAGCGGGTCGGCCTCCAGCGCGAACAGGTTGATCACCGGCACCGCATGCAGGCGGATATGCTCGCGGCTCAGGTCGAAATCGGCCGGCCAGGGTTCGCGCAACACCACTTCAAGCTCGAACCAGGCGGCGTCGGGAGCAATCTGCAGGTGCTCCAGGCCACACAGGGTCACGAACATGAATTTTTCGCGGAAACTGAAATACTCCAGCAATAACTGATAACCGCTGAACGCACTGTCGCCCTTGGGCCACAGCCGGTCTTCATCGGCAAACCCCTTGGGTGCAAAATGCCCGGCGACCGGCTGGCGTTCGGTCTGGCCGGGCCAATGCACGAACATCGCTTGCACATTCAGGGTCAGCGCCTGATGCAAAGCACTGGCCAAAGGGCCTTCTGCATTCAGGTACAGCGGCACGCGACTCAGGTCGATCTGGCTCCAGTCGGTCAACGCGCCGCAGGCAAAACGCAGGCGCAACACGGAGCGACCATCCGGGGCGAAGCCGCGCCCGACCGAGGCCAGGGCCAGCGGGCGCAGGGCCAGGTCCTGGGTGGTGGTGTAGCGGCAACGGGTACTTTGGGGCCCGATGGGTTGCGACAGCACTTCAAAGCCCTGCGCGATCAACTCGCTGTGCTTCATCTGCGCCAGTTCCGGCACCAGTTCGACGATCGACAGCGACGGGATGGTGCGCAGGTAGTGTGGCCAGAGCAGGCTGACCAGGCCTTCGGTCAATTCCGGCAGGTCATCGTCGAGTTTTTCCCGCAGGCGGCCCATCAGGAACGCGAAGCCCTCGAACAGGCGCTCCACATAGGGGTCTTGCGCCCCCGGTTTGTCCAGGTTGAGCTGTGCCGCCCGATCCGGGAAGGCCTCCGCGAATTCCTTGCCGGCCTCGCGCAGGTAGCGCATTTCGGCATCGAAATAGCGCAGTGTGAGATTGTCCATGTTCACAGAACGACTCCTGATAGATAAGGGTTAGCCGCACAGCACGGCGGCGCGTACCGGGTCGATGGCGACCAGCGCCGCCAGCAGGGTTTCCATGCGCCGCGCCAGGCTGGGTTTGTCGGCGTCGTTGCGTTGGGCTTTCACGCGCAGCAGCTTGAGCAGGCGCGCCTTGACCTCGAAATGCAGCGCCGGCTCCCAGTCGGCCAGGGCCTGGCGTTGCGCGGTGGCGTCCAGTTCCCCCAGCAGGTGAATGGCCAGGTCGCTCTTGCCATGCTGTTCGGCCACCCGCGCCATCAGCAAGCGCAGCAGCCAGCGCTGGCGCCCGCTGTCGATACCGGGCCGCGCAGCCAGCCACGCCAGCGCGTGATCCACGCCGTCGCTGTCGGCCTGGGCCACGGCCTCACCTTCCAGGGACAAGATGTCCGCATCACTGCTGGCCACGGCCGCCGAGGGTACGGGCAGCCATTGCTGGGGTTGGTTGCCGCTGACGTGCTGGGCAATCCATTCGCGGGTGGTTTCGTCGGCGAACGGGGTGCCGTCACTCCAACTCAGCACCTCCAGACCCGGCAGGCGCTCGAGGAACATGCCCAGGTCACGTTTGGTGATAGCGGCCCAGCGGTCCTGCGGTGCGGGTTGTTTGCTCAAGGCCTGATACAGGTACCATTGCAGGTCGAGCCAGAAATGGTTCACGCCTTCGGCATACATCCGCTCGACCTGTTCGATCAACTCCGCCCAGTTCTGTTGCAGGTACAAACGCTTGAGCTGTGCCCGATAGTCTGCACGCGGCGGCGTCAGGCGCGTGTTGCCGTTGGCCTCCTGAGGCGGCGTCTGATGCACGGTGTCCCAGCGCAAGCTCTTCATCAGTCGGTGAGCGGCCAGCCAGCCCAAGGGTTGCTCGCGCAGGTAGCTCGTCAGGGCCCGGCCGCTGTCCAACAGGTCCCGTCCGGATTTGATCATCGTCGGCGGCGACGCGTTGGCATGCACAGTCGACTCAAGGCTGGCGGTGTGTTGCGGGACCAATGCGTCCATCCCGCCGGACTGCGCCAGTCGCGCCGACAATGCCGCGTACAGCGGCTGCAGATCCGGACGCTGCTCCGGCGCCCACCCACTCAAGCCGCGCTCCAGCCAGGCGAGCGCGGCGGCGGTGCGCTCGGCTTCGGCCTTGACCACTTCCGGGTACAGCGACAGCGTGTCCAACACCTTGCCACTGGCCAACCATTCCAGGGCCATCTTGCGGCTGTTCGGACGGCTGGGCAGCACCGCGTCGGCAAAGCGCTCCACCAGCGCGGCCAACAGACTCAAGCCATCCGCCAAGCCGAGTTCGCCGTCTTTGTGCAAGCGCGCCCACAGGTAGTACGTGGCGACGCGCAAGTCCTTGCAGCGCTGGGTCAGCAGCTTCTGCGCCAGTTGGGCAACCTGCTCGGCATCGGCACCCGACAGTTTGTTGACTTCTTCGCGCATGCGTTGGAAGTCATCGTCGTAGCCGGGGTCGTCGCCGACGGGGGATTCGGTGCTGATGGGGTGTAGCCAGGGTTGCCAGTGGGCGGCGTGTTCGTGTGCGACAGACAGTGCGTCACGCTCCCCAAGGCAGCGGGCGATCAAGGCGCGCAGGCTCATTCGGACCCCTCGCTCACGCCAGCGGGCTGTGTTACACCCTCATGCTTGCCGCGCGTCTGCACACGCTTCTGGAATGGATATAGATGCTGACGCAGAATGCCGTCCGGCAACGGCTCGCCAAACACTCCGTAGCGCGTTGGCCAGTCCTTTGCGGGCAATTTGAATGTTCCAAACACCCTATCGATCAGCGGCAGGTGAATCGCATAGTTTTTGTAGCGGTAGTCTGGATGACGGGCATGGTGCCAATGGTGGTAGCGTGGAAGTACCAATACGTATTCCAGCCAACCACCTTTGATGCACACATTGGCATGAGCCAGCACCGCCTGGACGCCGACCAGCACCACATAGGCATTCAATGCCTGCGCAGAAAAGCCCAGCAACATCAGCGGCATCAGTACGGCGGTGCACGTCAATAGCACTTCGACAAAGTGGACACGCGAGCCGGCCAGCCAATCCATCGCCGTACTCGAATGGTGCACCGCATGGAAGCGCCATAACCACGGCACCGCATTCTTGGCATACAGCTTTTCCAGCGGAATAAAGACCGCCGCGGAGATGAGGAGCGCCAATCCGAGCAGTAGCAGGCTACGCACCAATTGTTCGTTGTAAACCTTGCGCAGTTCGGTCGTGGTCAGCCACTCGGGAAGCAAGAAACACAACACGGCCAGCAGACTCAACAGCCCGAGCGCAGCGCAGATATAACCGCTGATACGCCCCTCGCCGAATTTGAATGGAGCGTGGCCATGGTCCCGAAGATACGTTTTAATTTTTTGCATTACACATCCTTTGTATCCAATACCTGTTAAGGGTGTTCCTTGGTTACGTCAGCGCGCCGATGGAACAGTGATTCACCGGAGTTCGAAACTCCCGTTCTGCGCATAGGGTTCTTCTGCGGCGCCCTCATTGAGAAATATCTGTTGCGGCAACCTGAAATCACGCAGCTTGAGCAACGCCAGCGGCCCCGCATCCAGTTCGGTGCGCAGGTGCCACGTCAGGCTCAGGCCGTCGGGCGCCTTGAGGGCCAGGCGGTAGCGGCTGTTGCCGTCGTCCAATGGCGTGACTTGGGCGTTTTCCAGCAGGCGGATCAGGCCCCAGGTGCCGGGGTAGTCGCCAAACAGCCGCTCGCCGGCATGTATGCTGGTCCAGCTGAGGCTCACGCCGGGATAGTCGCTGCGCCCCGGCCAGTTGAAACGCTGCCAGTTTTCTTTCTGGTTGAAGTACTGGTGCCGGTCGCCGTTGAGGATGAAGGTGGTTTGCACCACGTCGCGCACGGGTTTGCCTTGCAGTTCAAAGCTCAGCCCCATGCCGCCTTCGGTGTAGAGCACATCGGCCAGTTCGCTCAGTTGATTGATCGCGCTAAGAAACTGCGGGTTGAAACGCAGGCCCTGGCTGTGGCGCGGATCGGCTACCCAACGGCTACCTTCCTTGCGCAGCACGCCGCTCAATTGCTGCTGAAAAAACTGTGCGATGCGCCCGGAGTCCGCGCGGATCATCTGCCCCAACATCGGCAACGACGCATCGCTGGTGGTGGCGGCAAACGGGTAACGGCTGGCGAAGGCGGCGTTCCAATGGCTGACGATCGAGCGCTGCCAGTGGCTGTTGAGGCCCGCGGCGGAGGGTTGCAACACGCGTTGCCAGGCCTGTTCCAGCGGCTGCACGAACAGCGTCTGCGCCGCCCCGCCCCACTCCGCGCCCAGGCTGGCGGCCAGCAGGGCACCGTAGGATTGGGTGTCGGTGAGGTCGATGCTGCGGCCTTGAAACACGCTTTGTGCCAGGGCCTGGGTCATTTCCAGCGGGTCGGGCGCGGTGCTGATCTGCTGCAGTTTCAAACGCACCCGTGTCACGCGGGTGAGGAAGGCCGGGAGACTGAGGCCGTCTGTGTTGGACTTGTCCAGCAGCGCCAATAACGGGCCGAAGGTCGCCGCCAGCGGCCCCGTGGCGGCCTGGGCCAACGGTTCGATCGCTGGAGCCTTGTCCGGCCCGATCAACTTTTGCGCAGACTGCACCAGCGAGTCGGCCAGGGCCTGGGGTCGGCTGCCCGCCTGCGCCTGGTAGGCCACGCTGTTCAGCAGCGCGATCAAGGGCGATTGGCGCACGTCGCTCATCAGCGTCAATTGGTCGATTGACTCATCGAGACTCGCGGCCTGCTGCCAGCGCAGGCTGTTGAGCAGATCCTGCCAGGCGCTGGCGTAGTCCTGGAAGTAGCGTTCGGTGAGGCGGGCGCGCAGTTGGTCAGGGCTCAGGCGGGTGTCGACATCGGCAGGTTGGTCGCTGAGCACCCAATCGATTTCCTCGCGGCGCGCCTCGGCGATCGCATCGATGGCTTGGCGCACCGAGCCTTCCCAGGCCTGGCGGGTGAACACGCCGGGCACGCTGGCCTCGGTGGTGAACAGGGCCTGGGCGTCGGTGTCGCCGACCAGTTGCGGCAGGCCCAGGGCCGGGTAGTGATGGGCGGCGTCATCGAGCAATTGTTGGTACAGATTGGCTTCGGCATTGCGTTGACCCAGTTGGCCGAGCAGGACCTGCCGGACTTGCGCGACCAGCCGCGCGTCGGTGTCGATGCGCCAAGTGGGATTGGCGGCCAGGTGTTCAGCGTAAAACTGCCACAAAGTGGGGCCCAGGGCTTGCCAGAGGCCCGCGCGGGAAGGCTCGACTTCGCCGAGGGTTTTCACCAGCAGACTGGCGTCGGCTTTTGCCGGACGCGCCATCATCAGGTAGGCCTTGAGCTGGTCGTAGGCAGCACGGGCGCGTTCGGCGCGCTCGGGATTGTCCGGGGCCAGCTTGACCAGGGCCGTGAGCTGCTGGCGTAAAGCGGCGACGGCCGGGTCGCGGATCAGGCGGTTGTTGGCTTCGACGTAGCGCGGCCAAACAGTTTCAAGCAGCGCTGGGTTTTGATTCAGGCCGAAGCGCTGATACCACGGAGCGCCGCCTTGAACGCGATCATCCAGGCGCGCCAATTCGCGGACCAGTTCATGGAGGGCCAGGAGCTGTTCGTCGCCTTGTGATGCGCGTTGCAAGGTCGACAACGAGCTGTGTACCTGGGCGATCTGCGTGCGGTTGCTGATGAATGACAGCAGCAGTCCTGCGCTCCACAGCATGGCTAAGCCGAGGGCCAATGCGTAGCCAACTCGCGGCACGCTCCAGCCCAGTCGGCGGCCACGGGGGTTATCGCCGAGTACGCCGTGCCACACCGGGGCCACCGACCACGCCTGTTGTTGATCATGCGGCGAGCGCTGTACCGGCAGGCTGAACCACAACCCCCGCAACGGCACGCCACGGGCAAATTCGCCGGCCAGATGCGCCAAGGTGTGACGCCAACGATCAATGCCCTCGCCCTTTAAATCTCGCGACAAACGCAGCAGAAAATCATCCTTCATCACCGCGTTCATCTGCGCCAAACCCGCGCGACGCAAAGGCTCCAGCAAACGATTCAGCGCGGCGTCCAATGCCGCCGCCGAGAAGCGCGCGGGCAACTGACAGCCCACCGGCTGCGCTTTGCGCGTGTCCTGCGCCCATGCACTGCCGCAGACCTGCCAGAGGGATAACGGCAACTGCCAGCGCAAGTCACGGGCAAGGCGCTGCACCTGGCGTACACCTTTGCCCATCGCGACATCGTCGGCGGCCTGGGTTTCGTTCAGCGCCCAGACGACTCCGTCCAGCGCACGCCAGCGGCTCAGCCCACGCCAGTGCTCAGGGAATGATTGATCCAGCGCGGCCTGCGCACTACCGCCCCACAGCAGGACGGTGCCTTGGCCTTCGAGCCATTGGTGAGCGGCCAGGGTGGGGGCGATGGCTTCGATTTCGGTGGGTTCGCCGATGATGAGCAGCAGGCGGGTTTTGTGGCGCCAGAAGAGGCCGTAGTGCTCGCGTAGGTGCTCGCGCACTTTTACCGCATCTGGCGATGCGGGTTCCCGGGTCAATCGCGAGTTCGGCGTTTGGGTGACCGCCCTCACGACCTGCTGTGCCTGGCGAAACGCCAGACGATCCCAGGCCAGCAAAATGACCGGGCAGAACCAGCAGAGCGCGAACCACACCCCCAGCCCCCACAGCAGCAATTGCTTGAGCGGCATTTTCGGCCAGCCCAGATAGCCGCTGCACAAGCCATACAACAGACCACCGAGCAGTACCAGTAGCGTCATGATCAGCAGATAGCCCAACCCCACACGAACCAACGAGCCCTTACCCACGTCCTTAACTGTTGCCATAAGGCACCGCCACTCCAATCGCCAATCGTTGGTTTCCATCCTGGCTCAGCCAACCACAGGGCTGACCCGCCGCCCCCGCTTGCAGCAATGCCAGGGACATCCCGATAAACGGCGCCAGGTGCGCCAGCACGCCCCATTGCCCGGCCAGTTGATGTTCGACTGCCGACCAGCCGCCCTCTACAAACGCAGCCTGGCTGGCTCGATCCAGTGCCAGGCAGGTGGTCGGCGCAGATTGCAGTCCGGCGTAACGCTGCATCTGTGCACACAGCTCGGCGGGCGACTGGCTTGCAAGGTATTCACCGCGATGCACCAACTGCTGCCCCTGCCAGCTCACTCGCCAGAAGAAACCCGCTTCACCCCCCAGTTCGCCCTCTTCGGCACTTGCCACCGACGCCACGCCCGCGCACAACAACCAGTCGTCCTCGCCACGACAATCGCGATGGAAGGTATCGATCAGGTCAT
This sequence comes from Pseudomonas sp. Y39-6, assembly GCF_023651955.1. NCBI lineage: Bacteria > Pseudomonadati > Pseudomonadota > Gammaproteobacteria > Pseudomonadales > Pseudomonadaceae > Pseudomonas > Pseudomonas sp. Y39-6. The sequence continues at coordinate 3,947,585 of NZ_CP069594.1, forward strand.
CCAAATCAGTCAGGTTCTGTAGCAGCAAACGGGCCTCGGGCAACACCACTCCCGCCCGGACCAACGCCTCAACGAAAGCAGCCTGGCCGCTCTCATCCCCCACCCAGGCAATTGCCCGCAACTGTGGCCAGCACTCGGACAACCCCGGGAGGGCCAAGGTTAAACGGGTGAGATGCCGTGCCAGTGCAGGTTCACGCTCGCTGATCAAACTCAGCGACAGTGGGCAACGCAACATGGGCTGTGTAGCGCCGGGTATCGCCAAGGGTGGCGAGACGCTTGTCATCAAGTTCAGGTAGTCTTCTTGCATGTCACCCGCCGGGCCGAGCAACAACACATCCTGCACCGGTAAACCCAGCGAGCGCCGTTGCCACCAAGCCTGCATGGCGGCCTCCAGCGCGCGCAGATACACCTTGCGGTTGAACAGCTCGATCTGCCACACCAACACACGCACCGCCAGGATCAGCGCCCAGCACAGCGGCAGCACCGCACTCCACAGCCACCATTCCAGGCGCGGTTGCTCCTGGGGCCACAGCATCAGCAAAACGGCCGACTGCACTCCCCACGGCAGTGCCAACCCCAACCACCAACTGCGCCAACGCGGCTCGCCCGGTTCGATAACGTCGGGGTACTCAGGCGGACGGTTCATGGCGCAACCACCATTGAAGTGGCCGGCAGGCTGCTGACCAACTGGCAACCACACGCGCAACGATGGCCGTGCAGCGCCACAGGCTTGCCGTCCATGGTTGAACCCGAAGCGCCTTCGGTAATGTGCGTAATGCCATGCAGGTTGCAGCGAACTTGATCATCCACGCAGGCCACTGGTTTGCCGAAGGCTTTGTAATGCCCCGACAACACCTCACCGCCAAACGGGTGCAGTGGGTCGCCCATGCGTACCAGGGGCATCATGACACCAGCTCCTTAACCTGCTCGACCAATCCGCCCGTGCGTTTCAGATAGTCCAACATGTTCTGCCTGCGCAGGGCTTCTTCACCCTCGATAATGGCTTGTGTTTGCTGTGCCACCACCTCACCGATCGCGAAGGTCGGTTGCAGGATTTTCTCCGCCCCTGGCAGGAAAGGCTCCACTTTGCCACTGACGACATCGATCACCTGGTAGCCCACTGATGCACCAGCCAGCGTGCCAGCCAGTCCTTTCCAGCCATGACGACGGATGCTGTACACCCCGCCCAGTACCAGTGCGATGCCCACCACACGCCCGGCCACCACCACCGGGGTCATGCGCTTGTTGGTTTCGTCGCCGAAATACACCATGCGGTAACGAAAATAATCCCCCCACAACTCCCGCGAACTCGTAGCGTCGTGCATAAACCAGGCACGCGAGTCATGCATCTGGTCGTCAAACAGCGCGACCAGTGCAGCTTTCTGCGGCGAATCGCTGACGCGAAACTTATTGCTGTTGTTCCCGAGCTCAACAAACAGCTCCTTGGCGCGCATTTCACCCTCGGCCTTGATCCGCTCATACTCCTGCTGCTCGTCGTCGTCATTGAGCAGGTACACCGTGTCCCTAAGCGCCACATCGACGACCCAGCCTGCCACGCTGGTCTGATCGCGCCGCCAACCTTGGTAGTCGTGTTCGAACTCCACAGCGGCCTCGCGGATCTGCTGCTGATCCCTTACCGGTTCGTAAGCCGGCGGGCTGGCCGTTCCCAACAGAAGCTGTGCTTCGTTCTCCTGACCCCGGGCCGCCTTGCGCTTTTCTTTGGCGATGGCTATCTCAGCCTCACGTTTGGCTTTTTGCGCCGCTTCCAGCGATGCATTGGTCTGTGTGGCTTGGCCGTAAAAAGGTTGATTGACGTAACTGCCACGGGCCAGACGCTCGATGCGCCAGCCAGTAAGCCAGGCCAATTGCGCGGCCATGGCGTCTTCGAGGGAGTGGCCCAGGCGTAGGAATGGGCCGTTAGACGGGGTGGTTTCTTCGGTTAGGCCCAGGGTATTGCGCCAGGCGTTGAAGCGGTCGATGAGTTCTGGAGTAATGTCAAACTCTTCTTTTGTATCAAGAGTCATATGTCGCGTAGGCAGCATCTGCCGGAGCTTATCTGGCAGCACCGCCTCAGGCACCGTCAACGGCGCTCCAGCCGCAAAAGCCTCCGCATACAGGTCATGTAGCACAATCTGCGACAGCAACTCGCCCGAACCGCCTCGCGCCTTGCCTTGATCCCCCGGTGGGTAACCGCCGCCCACATCCGAGTGCACTCCGAGGTAGACCACCTCTCGGGCATAAGGGGGATAAAGGCCATCTGCATAACGGATCGAGTCCAACGGGAAGCACAAGCGCTGCTCATGGGCCGCAACAAAATGCCGGCAGACCTTGATCCACTCGGGGAATGTCTTGACATCGGGTAACTGCTGCGTGCCATCGGCCCAGTCCATATGCCCGTCGGCAAAGGGCGCGGCATGGGCGCTGCCCACCGAAGCCACGGTGTCGAGCAAGCCAAGAAACTCGATGGTCAACGGCAGTCCCAATAATGCCTGCTCTGGGTGTTCGGCCCCTTGCGGGGTATCGAACAGCTCACTCAACCAGGTAACGAAGGTCCGAGCCTCGGCCGCCCCACGGGAAAAACCATAGACGAACAGCTTGATCGCCAGCACCTTGGGCTGCACGGTCGCGACCCTGGTCCGCAAGGGCTCCAGCAGCGAGGCCATGACCTGGCGCCGGCTGCTTTTACCCTGCGCAGTCAGCGGCCAGGTGCTGGCCATGGCTTTGAGCTTGGCCTGGGCGACTGGCAGATCCAACCCCTGCTTGTTGTTCAGGGCGAAGGACAGCGCATCGGCAATTTGCAATAGCCCCCAATTAACCCGGTCCTCCCCTCGATTGGCGAAGGCCAACCCGCGCATGCTGAAGTCCAGCTCGCCAATTTCAGGAAAGGGGGTGCCCACACCGGGGATGTAATAACGAAAATAGCCACTTTCCGGCTGCTCCAGAGTGGCGTGGTAGAGCCGAGCGATATTGGTCGGATGGGGCGGCGTGGCCTTATGGGTGTCGTAGGGTTCGTTGTTGTTAGTACCGTCAAAGAACAAGCTGATATGCAAGCTATGTGCGCAGGTAGAAGCACCACGTAAACCACGCAGGGCATTCAACTCTTGGCGGTACTGTTCCACCTCGATCATTTGTAGATCGTAGTTGGCACTTACGCTCTGCAAATCGCTGGGCAAGCGCCTTTTCTTGGGAAATATGGCCGGCACATAAACCGACTCAGCGTTCTTCACTTCGGACATACGACTGGCTCCTTCATTTCCAATGGTTCCTTGATGGGGCTATTGGGTGATGGATAGCGCCAACAAGACGTGGAGACCTTGACTTGATTGCAGGGTAAAAAATGCACTTCCAACGCACACAATCTGCCCTCATAAGGAGGGAGCTCTACTATGGTGCTATATCTCCCATAGTTTGCCTCATGCCTAGCCAACGCAACCTCATCAAAATTAAATCCATCAGGTTTACGCTTAATTTTTTCGTAAGGGCTCGGATCAGTTTCCCACTCCACTTCAAGTTTCAAGCCTGGCTGCCATTGCCTTGGCAACATCGCACAGCACATCCCACCACCATAACCATGCGGAGATATATTGGCGCCACCATAGCCATTCACCGAAAAGTAATTAATGGCCGCTGACGTGTGGTTCACTCCATTCAAATTACCCGCTAAAAACTTGGAGTCCCCCACCGAGCACCCAGCCAGTAACAAAAGTAAACAACCGCCCAACCATCGGCACATAGCACTGCCTTCTAAATAGTTCATCCCATGTTCCTTATTCACACTTAAGCTCTGTAAGAAAAATACCTGCGCCAAACCTCTTTCATTCAGAACCTCCTGCGACTCACTGGATAAACATCCTTTCTTGGAAAAAGTCAGACACATAAACCGATTCGGCGCCCTTCACTTCGGACATACGGCTGGCTCCTTCATTTCCAATGGTTCTTTAATCGGATATCCAGGTTGGCCATAAGCCATACAGGCAGTTGTGACTTTGATCTGATTGCACGGCAAGAAATGAACTTTTAATGAACACAGCTTTTCTATCTCATAAGCTGGGAGATCTACTATGGCACTGTGTTGTTTGTAGTTGGTTTTATGTTTGGCCATAAAAGTTCGAAATGCATCCGAGCCTAAAGGCGGAGATTTTGCATAGGGGTTCGGGTCAGTTTCCCACTCCACTTCAAGCTTCAAGCCTGGCTGCCACTGCCTTGGCAACATCGCACAGCACATCCCACCACCATAACCATGCGGAGATATATTGGCGCCGCCATAGCCATTCACCGAAAAGTAATTAATGGCCGCTGACGTGTGGTTCACTCCATTCAAATTTCCCGCTAAAAACTTGGACTCCCCCACCGAGCACCCAGCCAGTAACAAAAACAAACAACCGCCCAGCCATCGGCACATAGCACTGCCTTCTAAATAGTTCATCCCATGCTCCTTATTCACACTTAAGCTCTGTAAGAAAAATACCTGCGCCAAACCTCTTTCATTCAGAACCTCCTGCGACTCACTGGATAAACATCCTTTCTTGGAAAAGTCAGACACATAAAACGATTCGGCGCTCTTCACTTCGGACATATGGCTGGCTCCTTCATTTCCAATGGTTCCTTGATGGGGCTATTGGGTGATGGATAGCGCCAACAAGACGTGGAGACCTTGACTTGATTGCAGGGTAAAAAATGCACTTCCAACGCACACAATCTATCCTCATAAGGAGGAAGCTCTACTATGGCACTGTGTTGTTGGTAGTTGGTTTTATGTTTGGCCATAAAAATTCGAAATGCATCCGAACCTAAAGGCGGAGATTTTGCATAGGGGTTCGGGTCAGTTTCCCACTCCACTTCAAGCTTCAAGCCTGGCTGCCATTGCCTTGGCAACATCGCACAGCACATCCCACCACCATAACCATGCGGAGATATATTGGCGCCACCATAGCCATTTACCGAAAAGTAATTAATGGCCGCTGACGTGTGGTTCACTCCATTCAAATTACCCGCTAAAAACTTGGACTCCCCCACCGAGCATCCGGCGAGTAAAACAAGAAAACAACCGCCCACCCATTGGTACATAGCGCTGCTTTTTAAATAGCTCACCCTCTACTCCTTATTCGCACCAAAGTTCGGCATGAACCCACTTGCATTGCTCAACAGACAACTAAGGCCTATCAGCTAGACAACATCCGCCCTACTCCAATGCAACTCTGCGTATAATTTCAAGTCACCAAAATAGTTTTCTTGACTGGCTTGCAGCACTACGCGATAACAACATGCAAAACACTGCTCATGGGAAAGTTCCGAAAACCTCGCCCTGGCAACTTCGAACAGATTCTGTGCGTCACTGATGCTGCCCAACCGGTCAAATTGAGCGTCAGCCAAGTTGATGGGAGGAAAGGTTTCAGCCAGGGGCTGATTCGACCGATAGGTACCAGGCTGCCAGACAGGCTGCTGGTCCCGGTTCAGCCAACTCCAGAACAGGGTCACCCGCAGAAATTGCTCTTTCTGTTCTGGGCTCAATACGCTGGCCAACACTTCGGGCATTACGCGGGGGTCATAGAAGCGCAGCAATCCCGACTGGCCTCCCCACTCAAGCTGCGAGAGCCCTTGAAGGGACTTAGCCAAAACATCAAACGGCATAGGTGAAATCAACAGCATGAGGCGTGGCAGATGCCCGACTTGCTCAATCAGTTCTTCCAGCCAGGCTTTGTGCCGCCAGTCGTCGAGGTTGATTCGCATCAAAATGGGCGCCTGCGTCAACAGTGCCTCTTCTGGTGTTGCACTGAATAAAGAAAACCAGCGCATGCCCGGTTCCATAAGGCGAAGGGCCGGCAATAGGGATACATCCCAGGCGGCTTGATCAACCACGACATCGACATGCCCCACGTTCGCGGAACCGCACAGGCTTTCTATTTGCTCGATCCAGCGTGTGTAGTGTTCTTGCATTTTTCTACCCTCAGTCGGTGGCGCGCATGACCGCGCCCGCTGCTTGCGTTTGAGCAATTTTCAGGCACTCTTCGCACACCGAATGCGGCAACTCACGCAAAGGAAAGCGCTGGCTGGTCGTGGTTTCCCAGACGTGTTGGCCTTTAAGGTTGAGCTTGCCCGGGGTGTGGATGTCGATAGCGCCGCCGGGTGTGATGCGGATATACCCGCCACCACACGCCAAGGTGATGCCGTTTTTAGCCGTCAGTTGCAGATGCCCCTGTACGGTCTGCAGGGTGATGTCTTGCTGGGCAATCAGATTCAACACGTCGTTGTGGGATTCGATTTCCAGCGGCCCCTTGCCGGACACCAGGCGCATGCCTTCCTGCTGGGCAAGCAGGGAAATGGCCTGATTCGCGTGGACGGACAGCCGTTGAGCGGCTGCCAGGTTGATCTCATCGTTGCTTTGCACATACATCGCCTCGCCGCTTTTGAGCAGCAGGCTTTCAGGGGTTACCGCACCAATGCCCTTGGGCGCACTGAGTAGGATGGCTGAGGCGTTCAGGTCTTTGGCGTGGTCCTGGAACTGTTGCAGACCATCAATGGCGGGTTTGCGACTGCGATGAGACTGGGCGATTGCCTGCCAGTCAGCGATTTGTTGTGTGGCTCCCGCGACCAGATCGGTGGCTGGCGCCATGGTGAGCACATCACCAGAAGCCTTGGCCTGTATATCCGTACTGATGAACAACCCTTTGCCTGCACGAATGCTCCCCCAAGCATCTGTACGTAGCTCAAACCCTTCCCCACGTTTTTTACGCTGACCATCCACCAAATGCCCAAGATTCAGCTGGCTCTTACCACTGTGCTCAGTACTGACCTTGACGTGCTCCCGCCCCCGCGTGTCATCCATCCGCAGCTTGTTGTTCGCCGGGGTACGCAGCACGTTGCGTTTGTAGTTACGCAAGGTCACATGATCGACATGCTGGCTATCGTGCAACGCGTGCGCGATGTAGGGCCGGTCTGGGTCGCCTTGTTCAAAGGCGATGGCCACTTCGGTGCCGGGAATCAACGGCAGATGCAGGCCGTGGGTATCTCCGGCGTAGGGGCGGGCCAGGCGTAGCCATAGGCTTTCTTCGCCGGGTTTCCAGGTGTCGCGGTCGAACAGGAAGTTGACCTTGTAGCGCCCTTCGAGGTCGATGTGGCCGTAGGGGTCGTTGGCCTGTGGGCTGGTGACGCGGGCCGGGACGGTGCCGGCGATTTGGGGTTTGGGCTGCAGTGCGGGGCGAAAGCACACGGTGTCTGAATAGGGTATGGCCTGGAAGGTCGCGACCAAGCTGCTGTCGCGGGCGGCGGTGGTGGTCAGGCCGGTGATCACCGCGCCCGGTGTGAAGGCTTGGGGCGCGCCGCCGGAGATGTGCAGCACCTGCCCCGGCGCCAACGTGGCGCTGCTGGTGATGCCGCTGAGTTGGGTCTGGGCGTTGAGGTAACGCTCGTGGCGCAGGCGTGCGTAGAAGTAGCCGCTTTCACTGAGCAGGTCTTCGTCCTGATCCAGCCGGTCGCCGAGGGTCGTGTAGGGCTCGGCGTAGTGGTAGGCCTCGCCGTAGGTGCCGCTGGCGCCGCGGCTCTGGTCGATCTCGCCGCTCAGGTGGGCGCCGGCGTCGCGGGGGTGGTAGGCGCGGATATGCACCTGTTGTTCGACCACCTGGTGGTTCGATTGCAGGTGCCACACCGCGTCCTGCCCGCTGCTGCCCAACCCGGATTGCGGGCGATACGGCAGCGCGATGTCGAACTGGTAGAGGCGCTGATCGTCGCAGAACTCGACCACATCGATACCCAGGCGTTCGTCGCTGGTGAAGCGGTACCAGATGCCGACGTCGGCGAGCAGACGGTCGATGAAGGCCAGGTCGCTCTCGCCGTATTGCATGACCTGCTCGCGCCTGGGGTAGTCGCGTTTCAGGCTGAACAGAAAGTCCTGGCCTTCAAAGTCGTGGCGGCTGCGCAGGATGCTTTCGACGATCTGCGGCACGGATTGATGCTGGTAGACGCGAAATTGTCTGCCTTGGCCGAGCAGGGCCAGGCGCGGCTGCAGAGTGATTTCATAACGGGCCTGGTCGTTCGAGCCGGACTGACGCTTGAAGCCGGTGACCACGCCGTGCAAGGTGCGCAGCGGTTTGACCGCGGGCGCGCTGAAGCCTGAGGCCGGTGGTTTTTGCGGGGCGGCGTGCAGGCTGAAACGGGCGTCCTGGCCAAGCAGGGTTTCGGCGGCGAGGTCACGTTCGGTGCTGGTGAATTCCACGCGATAGGTGAAGGGTTGGCTCAGGTGTTCATGGCCTTCAAAGGCCAACACGTCGAGACGGGCTTCGATGTTGCGCACACTCAGGGTGTGCCGGCTGTGATCGAAAAGAACCCTCGGCAGTACGCTGGAAGTCATTCCCTTTACTCCTGGACGCGAAAGCCCAGAGAGTAAAGATTTGTTATCGGTGATTAATGTCGGAAGATTCGACTTTACAAGAGCGACACTTCCCGATCTGGTTTTAGAGCCTAAAAACTATCGATATGTCGATAATCCAAATACAGGTGCTGAGCCAGTTCTCGCGCCCTCCCCAACCGAATCGGCCCGCGCTCGATATCGACCAATAACCCCGGGCACTCCAGCGATGGCAACGCGGCAATCTCCTTGAGTCGCCCGTCGGTCACCACCAGCAACCGCTGCTGTTCGGTGGGGAAACGCGTTCTGCGTGCCACCAGCCATTGCGCCGCCTCGCCCAGCGCTGCCAACAGCGGCGTACCGCCACCCGCGCCGAGCTGATCGAGCCAGCCAGCCAGGCTTTTCGCGGCTTTCAGGCCCTGCACCTGCCACTTCGGCGACTGCCCGCTCGCCGTCAGCAATGCCATGCGCGCCCGCTGGCGGTAGGCGTCATCCAACAGTTGCGCCAATAACCCTTTGGCATCGGTCAATGCACGATGCCGCCGCGTCGATGCCGACGCGTCGACAATCACCAACCATAACTCCTGGGCCGAGCGGCTGCGCAGGTGGAAACGCAGGTCCTCACGAGACTGCGGCCGCCCGCCGAGCAAGGTGCCCGGCCAATTGATCGAGCCCTGCTGCGCGTCGCGCGACTTGCCGTGCCTGCCTTTATCCAGTCGCCCCGCCTTGGGCCGGGCATCCGCCCCCGCGTCAGGTCGGGGGCGGATGCCTAAGGCTTTTTTGGCCAGGCGGGCACGTCTCGGCGAGCGCCCGTGGGCAAGGCCGGTGCGGGCATATCGCCCCACTGGCCTTGGCCGGGTGAAGTGTCGGACGCTTGAGGCGCCTGGCCCTCACGGTTGGGCGGGCTGGGCGGCGGGGACTGCGCCTGGCGACGATGGCGCAAGGCAAACTCGGCCACGGCTTCGATATCTTCCTCGGCGATGGCGGTCGCGCCGCGCCAGGCTGCATGCGCTCTTGCGCCACGCAACCAGACAAGGTCGGCGCGCAAACCATCCACGCCCGCGGCAAAGCAGCGTTGGGTGATCTGTGCCAGCGCCTCGTCATCCAATGCAATGGCCTCGAGGCAGGCCCGCGCCCGGGTGCAACGCTCGCGCAGGGCGGCCTGCGGTTCGGCCCACAACGCGCAGAAGGCCACGGGGTCGCTGTCGAAGTCGAGGCGCCGGCGGATGATCTGCCCACGCTCGGCCGGCACGGTTTGCCCGCTCAAGGCCACATTGAAGCCGAAGCGGTCGAGCAACTGCGGACGCAACTCACCCTCCTCCGGGTTCATCGTGCCGATCAGCACAAAGCGCGCCGCATGCCGGTGGGAGATGCCGTCGCGCTCGATCAGGTTGGTGCCGCTGGCGGCCACGTCCAGCAGCAGGTCCACCAAATGATCGGGCAGCAAGTTGACCTCGTCGACATACAACACCCCACCATCCGCCTTGGCCAGCACGCCGGGTGAAAACTGCGCGCGGCCTTCGCCCAATGCTGCATCCAGATCCAAGGTGCCGACCAGGCGCTCTTCGGTGGCGCCCAACGGCAAGGTGACGAATTGACCGCTGGCCAACAGGTCCGCCAAGCCACGTGCCAGGGTGGACTTGGCCATGCCGCGCGGGCCTTCGATCAGCACGCCGCCGATCTTCGGGTCGATGGCGGTCAGGCACAGCGCGAGTTTCAGGTCGTCGGCACCGACCACGGCCGACAGCGGGAAATGGGGAATATCAGTCATCAGCTGTCTTCTTCTATATCCAGCAACAGGTTTTCCAACGCCTCGCGATACGCCCCCGGCGCTTGCCACATGCCACGCTGCTGGGCTTCGAGCAGGCGCTCGGTCATGTCCCGCAGGGCATCAGGGTTGTGCTGTTGCACAAAGGCGCGGGTGTCGGGGTCGAGTAGGTAGGCGTCGGCGAGCAAGGCGTATTGGTGATCGTCGATCAGCGCGGTGGTGGCGTCGAAGGCGAACAGATTGTCCACGGTCGCCGCCATCTCGAACGCACCTTTATAGCCATGACGCTTCACGCCTTCGATCCACTTGGGGTTGGCGGCGCGGGCACGGATCACCCGGTTCAGCTCCTCCTTCAAGGTGCGGATCTTCGGCACGTCCGGCTGGCTGTGGTCGCCATGGTAGCTGGCGGCCTTGTCGCCGCTCAGGGTTTCCACGGCGGCGAGCATGCCGCCCTGGAATTGGTAGTAATCGTTGGAATCGAGCAGGTCGTGCTCGCGATTGTCCTGGTTTTGCAGCACCGCCTGCACCTGGCTCAGGCGTTGGGCGAATTGCCCGCGGGCGGCGGTGCCCTCGTCGGCGCCACCATAGGCGTAGCCACCCCAATTCAGGTAGACCTCGGCCAAGTCCTCGCGGCTTTGCCACAAGCGACCGTCGATCGCGCCCTGCACGCCAGCGCCATAGGCACCCGGCTTGGCCCCGAAAATACGCCAGCCCGCCTGTTTCGCCGCCGCGGCCTCGTCCAGGCCGGACTCAAGCAACGCCTGGCGCTCGCAACGGACCTTGGCGGCCAGCGGGTTCATATCGTCAGGCTCGTCCAGCGCCGCCACCGCTTGTACCGCCGCATCGAACAGGCGGATCAGGTTGGCGAAGGCATCCCGGAAGAACCCGGACACGCGCAAAGTCACGTCGACACGCGGGCGGTCCAGCAGGCTGATCGGCAGGATTTCGAAGTCGTCCACCCGCTGGCTGCCCGTGGCCCACACCGGGCGTACCCCCATCAGGGCCATGGCCTGGGCGATATCGTCGCCGCCGGTACGCATGGTCGCGGTGCCCCACACCGACAGGCCGAGCTGGCGCAGGTGGTCGCCGTGGTCTTGCAGGTGCCGCTCGAGAATCAGGTTGGCCGACTGGAAACCGATGCGCCAGGCAGTGGTGGTTGGCAGGTTGCGCACGTCGACGCTGAAAAAATTGCGCCCGGTGGGCAGCACATCCAGACGCCCCCGGCTCGGCGCGCCGCTCGGGCCCGCCGGCACGAAGCGGCCGCCCAGGGCATCGAGCAGGCCGCGCATTTCCGCCGGGCCGCACCCATCCAGGCGTGGCGCCACGACACTGCGCAGACTTTCGATGACGGATTTGACGTCCTCCCAACCGGGCTCTTCCAGCTGTTCCAGCGGCCCCGCCAGCGCCTGCTCGATCAACCGTGCAGCGTACAGTTCCAGGCGCTCGCGGGTATCACCGGCGGTGCGCCACAGCTGTAGATCGATCCTTTGCAAAACCTCCGGGCGGCGTCCGGTCCAGGGTTCGGCCAGGGCGCAGTCCAGCGGGTCGAAACCCAGCTCGAAGGCCTTGGCCAACACCCGTAACAGGCTCGATTGCGCGCCTCGGCCGTCGCCACGCGGGATACGCAGCAACGCGAGCAAGGTGTCGATACGCAAGCGGCCCTGGGGCGACTCGCCGAAGATATGCAGGCCGTCGCGGATCTGCGATTCCTTCAGGTCACACAGGTAGGTATCCAGGCGCGGCAGCCAGATCGCCGCGTCGGCCTCGCTGTCCAGCTCAAGCTCCTGGTCGATACGGGTTTCGCGCACCAGCTTGAGGATGTCCTTTTGCAGCTCGCGGGCGCGGCGCGGGTCGAGCAGTTGCGCTTCGTAGTATTCGTCCGCCAACAGCTCCAGGTCGCGCAGCGGCCCGTAGGTTTCGGCACGGGTCAGCGGCGGCATCAAGTGATCGATGATCACCGCCTGGGTGCGCCGCTTGGCCTGGGCGCCCTCACCCGGGTCGTTGACGATAAACGGATAGATATTCGGCAGCGGCCCGAGCAGCGCGTCGGGCCAGCAATTTTCCGACAGCCCGACGCCCTTGCCCGGCAGCCATTCCAGGTTGCCGTGCTTGCCGACGTGGATCACGCCGTGAGCGCCGTAGGTGTGGCGCAACCAGAAATAGAACGCCAGGTAAGCGTGAGGCGGCACCAGGTCCGGGTCGTGGTACACCGCGCTGGCGTCCACCTGATAACCGCGGGCCGGCTGGATGCCGATAAACGTCAAGCCCAGGCGCAGGCCGGCGATCATCAGGCGGCCGTCGCGGCACATCGGGTCGTTGTGCGGCGTGCCCCAGCGTTCCAGCACCGCCTGGCGGTTGGCTTCGGGCAGGCGCTTGAACATCGCCTCGTAGTCGTCCAGGCCCAGGCTTTGGTGGCACGGGCGCAGGTCGAGGTTGTCCAGGTCGTTGGTGACGCCACCGAGCAGTTCGTGGATCAGCGCGGTGCCGCTTTCCGGCAGGATTTCGGGCAGCGGATAACCCTCGGCCTGCAAGGCCCGCAGGATATTCAGCGCCGCCGCCGGCGTGTCCAGGCCGACGCCGTTGCCGATGCGGCCGTCGCGCGTCGGGTAATTGGCCAGGATCAGGGCGATGCGCTTGTCGGCATTCGGCACCCGCGCCAGTTCGACCCAACGGCGCGCCAGTTCAGCGACAAAGTCCATGCGTTCCGGCGCTGCGCGGTAGCACACCACGTCCGACTGGCTGCGCTCACTGCGCCAGGCCAGGTCCTTGAAGCTGATCGGTCGGCTGATGATGCGCCCGTCCAGTTCCGGCAAGGCGATGTGCATCGCCAGGTCGCGCGGGCCGAGGCCTTGTTCGCTGGCCTGCCAGGCGGGTTGGTTGTCCTGGGCGCAAATCGCCTGGATCACCGGGATATTGCGGCGAAACGGGCGCAAATGCGGCGCTTCGGGGCTGGACTGGGCAAAGCCGGTGGTGTTGAGAATCACCGCCGCCCCGACCTCATCCAGCCAGTCCTCGACCACCGTCAGGCAGCCGGGCTCCTTCAGACTGGCCACTGCCATCGGCAACGGATTCAGGCCCGCCGCCTGCAGACGCTGGCAGAACACATCGATAAAACCGGTATTGGCCGCTTGCAGATGGGAGCGGTAGAACAGCACCGCCGCCACCGGGAACTCAGGATTCCAATCCAACTGCCAGTCGTTGAGGCACGCATTGGCTTTACGCGGGTGATAAATCGCGCTGCGCGCCAGGGTTTGCGGCTCGGCCCAGGCATAGTCGCGGCCCAGGTAGGCGCTGGCCAGGCAGCGATAAAAATCCAGCGCATTACCCAGGCCGCCCTGGCGCAGGAACTGCCACAGGCGGTCACGCGCTGCGGCATCCACGGTGCTGAGGCCGCTGAGTTCCGGGTCGGGGCGGTCATCCCCCGGCACCAGGATCAGCGTGACCCCGCGCTCGGCCAACGCCACCAGACGCTCGACGCCGTAACGCCAATAGCCGATGCCGCCGTGCAGGGAAATCAGGATGACCTTAGCGTGGCGCAGCACTTCATCGACGTACAGGTCCACCGATGCATGGTTCTGCACCTGCATCGGGTTGGCCAGGCGCAGGCTCGGGTAATCCTCGGGCAACTGCTGGGCCGCTTCGGCCAGCAGCGCCAGGCTGGAGTCGCCGCTGCACAGGATCACCAGCTCGGCGGGGGTTTGCCCAAGGTCGGCAATGTTGTCGTCCGCGACGAAACCGCCGGGCTGGGTCCTGAGCAGGTGCATGGGTTAAACGCTGAGGGCGGCGCGCAATTGCGCTTCGAGGCCCGCCGCGTCGAGGTCCTGGCCGATCAGCACTAGGCGCGTGATGCGCGCTTCATCGGCGCTCCAGGCGCGGTCGAAGTGTTTGTCGAAGCGTGTACCCACGCCCTGGATCAGCAGGCGCATCGGCTTGTTCGGGATCGCCGCGAAGCCTTTGACGCGCAGGATGCCGTGCTGCACCACCAATTGGCTCAGGGCGTCGAGCAGCAGGGCTTCGTCGGACTGGGGCAAGTCGATGGAAATGGAGTCGAACGCATCGTGATCATGATCATGATCGTCTTCACCTTCGTGATGATGATCGTGATGGCTATGGCGACCGTCGATGTGCTCTTCGGAGCCGGCGCCCAGGCCGATCAGCACGTCCAGCGGTACCCGACCGCTGCTGGCTTCGATGATCTTCACCGCCGGCGGCAACTCTTCGGCGACTTCCAGGCGCACGCGGGCCAGGTCGTCGGGGCTGATCAGGTCGCACTTGTTGAGGATCACCAGGTCGGCGCTGGCCAGTTGGTCGGCGAACAGTTCATGCAGCGGTGATTCGTGGTCCAGGTTCGGGTCGAGTTTGCGCTGGGCGTCGACCTGATCCGGGAAGGCGGCGAAGGTGCCGGCCGCCACGGCGGGGCTGTCGACCACGGTGATCACCGCATCGACCGTGCAGGCGTTGCGGATTTCCGGCCACTGGAACGCCTGGACCAAGGGTTTTGGCAGGGCCAGGCCGGAGGTTTCGATGAGGATATGGTCAAGGTCGCCGCGACGGGCAACCAGTTCGCGCATCACCGGGAAGAACTCTTCCTGCACGGTGCAGCACAGGCAGCCGTTGGCCAGTTCATACACGCGGCCGTTGGCTTCTTCCTCGGTGCAGCCGATGGAGCACTGCTTGAGGATTTCACCGTCGATGCCCAGCTCGCCGAACTCGTTGACGATCACCGCGATGCGACGGCCCTGGGCGTTATCGAGCATATGGCGCAGCAAGGTGGTTTTGCCCGAGCCGAGAAAGCCGGTAACGATGGTGACGGGGAGTTTGGCCAGTGTTTTCATCGGATGCCCTTGGGGGCGGGCATACGGGACGATAGGCCCTGCGCGACGCGCAGCAGCAGATTTCGTCACCGGATCACCCCGCCCGGTTGAATTGAAAAATCGGTTGCGAGGCAGGTCTCCTGGCTTGGGGCTTGCGGGTCTTGCGACCGGCGCTGGCTGCGCCTTCCCGCCTTGATGGCAGTGGCGTGGCAGTCAGATAAACCCTTCACAGTTGCGGGGGCAGCCGCGGCTTGAACCGCGTTCCCTTCTTAGCTCCGGCCTGGGCCGAAGAACCTCGAGGGTGCAAGGCTACAGGGGCTCAGTCAATTTGACTACCGTCGCCCTGCATGCTTTCCTACACACCTTGTTTCGGGTGCCCTTCACAGGGTGAAACGGGAAACCGGTGCGTCATAGCGATATGACCAGTCCGGTGCTGCCCCCGCAACGGTAAGCGAGCGAAGCGTCACGGCCACTGTGCTTTGTGCATGGGAAGGCGATGCTTTCAGGACTCAGTTCAAGAGCCCCCTCGCAAGCCCGGAGACCGGCCCGAAAAAATCATCTAACAAACCCGCGGTGGGCGGGCGCTGTTTGAACCCTGCGTGCCTGGCTCGCGGGTTTTGCATGCGCTCGTGTCACCCTGAACCCCTGAAGGGACGCGCCATGTCGATCATCAGCAGCACCTCGCCTAGCACCAGCAGCACCGCCACCCTGAGCCAACGTCTGGGCGCCGCCATCGGCGCGTCGATCCTCGGCGCGTGCCTGGTGTATTTCGCCGGGTTCTCGCATATCGAAGCGGTACACAACGCCGCCCACGATACCCGCCACAGCGCCGCGTTCCCGTGCCATTGAGACCTGCCGACATGATCAAGCGTATTGCGCAAACCGCAGGTTTCAGTGGGCTGCTGGCCGCCCTGTTGTTGACCTTGCTGCAAAGTTTCTGGGTCGCCCCGCTGATCATGCAGGCGGAAACCTTTGAAAAAGCCCCAGCCGCGACACAAGTGGCACACGAGCACGCCGCTGGCACCGCTGCACACACTCATGACGCCGAAGCCTGGGAGCCGGAAGACGGCTGGCAGCGCGTGCTGTCGACCACCGGCGGCAATCTGGTGGTGGCGGTCGGTTTCGCCTTGATGCTCGCCGGGCTCTACACCCTGCGCGCGCCGACTCGCACGGCTCAAGGCCTGCTGTGGGGCCTGGCCGGTTACGCGACCTTCGTGTTGGCGCCAACCCTGGGCCTGCCGCCGGAATTGCCGGGCACTGCCGCCGCCGACCTGGCACAACGGCAGATCTGGTGGATCGGCACGGCGGCCTCAACCGCGGCCGGTATCGCGCTGCTGGTATTCGGTGGCAACTGGCTGCTCAAAGCGCTGGGCGCGGCAATCCTCGCGGTGCCTCATGTGATTGGCGCTCCGCAACCTGAAGTGCATTCGATGCTGGCCCCTGAGGCTCTGGAAGCGCAGTTCAAAATCGCCTCGCAACTGACCAACGTCGCGTTCTGGCTGGCGTTGGGGCTGATCAGCGCCTGGTTGTTTCGCCGCAACCGCGACGATCGATACATCGCATGAACCTCGTGGTCGGCCTGGGCTGCCAGCGCGGCTGCGAGTTTCAAGCCCTGCTGGACCTGCTGGACGCCGCCCTCGCCGAGGGCGGTATCGAGCGCCATCGCATCACCGCCCTGGCCAGCCTTGATCGCAAGCAGGATGAACCGGGCTTGCTGGCCCTGGCCCAATGGCTGAACCTGCCGCTGCACTGCTTCAGCGCGGCGCACCTGGCGATGTATGACGACCGCCTGAGCCACAGGTCTGCCGTCGCCTTTGCCCATACCGGTTGTTACGGCATCGCCGAAAGCGCCGCCCTGGCCCTGGCCGAACAACTCGGCGACGCCCCTGCGCGCCTGTTGGTCCCGCGCAAAAAATCCGCCCGGGCCACCTTGGCATTGGCCTGCGTCGACTGAAACCGCGATAATCGCCGCTTCCGATCATGAGCGTTCCTCATGCTCGCGCGTTTTTTCACAGGATTTCTCCATGACCGTCTACTTCATCGGCGCCGGCCCCGGCGACCCGGAATTGATCACCGTCAAAGGCCAGCGGCTGATCCGCAGTTGCCCGGTGATCATCTATGCAGGGTCGCTGGTGCCGGCGGCGGTACTGGAGGGGCATCAGGCCGAACAAGTGGTCAACAGCGCCGAACTGCACCTGGAACAGATCATCGAGCTGATCAAGGCCGCCGATGCCAAGGGCCAGGATGTGGCGCGGGTCCACTCCGGCGATCCAAGCCTGTACGGCGCAATTGGCGAACAGATCCGCCTGTTGCGCGAGTTGGGCATTGCGTTCCAGATCATTCCCGGCGTCACCGCCGTGGCCGCCTGCGCGGCGCTGCTGGAGACTGAACTGACCCTGCCGGACATCGCCCAGAGCGTGATTCTCACCCGCTACGCCGATAAAACCCGCATGCCCGCCGGTGAAGACTTCGACAGCCTGGCCCGCCACGGCACGACCATGGCGATTCATCTGGGGGTCAATCACCTGGAGAAGATCGTCGCCGAACTGCTGCCGCACTATGGCTCGGATTGCCCGATTGCCGTGGTACACCGCGCGACCTGGCCGGATCAGGATTGGGCTGTCGGCACCTTGGCGGACATTGCCGAAAAAGTCGCGGCCAAAGGCTTCAGGCGCACGGCGCTGATTGTGGTGGGTCGGGTGCTGGCCAGTGACAGTTTCAGCGCGTCGTCGCTGTATCGGGCCGGGCATGCACACCTGTACCGCCCCTAATCAAAAACATCAAAAAACAAACATAAAACACTGATTTAATTAAATAAACACAAAAAAATGTGGGAGGGAGCTTGCTCCCGATAGCGGCGGGTCAGTCGACTTATCAATCGACAGATACACCGCTATCGGGAGCAAGCTCCCTCCCACACTTAATGTTCAGCGTTAGGTAGGTCGCGTAAGCAGCTGAATTTTAAGCATAAAAAAACGGCGCTCACGGGGCGCCGTTTTTTTGCTCGCAGCGAACACCTGACTCAGTAGTAGGCGTTTTCTTTCTGCGTATGGTCAGTCACATCGCGGACGCCCTTGAGCTCCGGAATGCGCTCCAGCAAGGTACGCTCGATGCCTTCACGCAGGGTCACATCCGCCTGGCCGCAGCCCTGGCAGCCGCCGCCGAACTTCAATACGGCGATACCGTCATCCACCACATCGATCAAGCTGACCTGCCCACCGTGGCTGGCCAGCCCAGGGTTGATCTCGGTTTGCAGGTAGTAATTGATGCGCTCGTTGACCGGGCTGTCGGCATTGACGTTCGGCACCTTGGCGTTCGGCGCCTTGATGGTCAATTGGCCGCCCATGCGGT
Source organism: Pseudomonas sp. Y39-6 (assembly GCF_023651955.1). Taxonomy (NCBI): domain Bacteria; kingdom Pseudomonadati; phylum Pseudomonadota; class Gammaproteobacteria; order Pseudomonadales; family Pseudomonadaceae; genus Pseudomonas; species Pseudomonas sp. Y39-6. The sequence continues at coordinate 3,965,862 of NZ_CP069594.1, forward strand.
CAGTGGCGTAGTCGACCACCGCGTCGTCGAGGAACGCTTCGCTGAAGGCATCGATATACGCGGTGAAGCTTTTCAGCCCCAGCGCGGTGTCTTCCGGCTTCTCTTCGCCCGGCTTGCAGTAGGCGATGCACGTCTCGGCGTACTGGGTGCCAGGCTGGGTGATAAAGACGCGGATGCCGATACCCGGGGTGTTCTGCTTGGACAGCAGGTCAGCCAGGTAATCGTGGGCGGCGTCGGTAATGGTTATGGCAGTCATGGAAACTCCTCACAGGCTTGCTGGCAGTTTACGCCAAAATATTACGCAGATACAAAGCCCCAGTAATTTTGTCGGAAAAGCCTCGCCATCGCCGTCAGAGGTTTTCATAGCGGTTCATATCCAGCACACCCTCTTCCAACGGCGTGGTTTCGCGGATGTAGGTCGACAGATCGTGGAAGTACTCCCAGAACTGCGGATGACTGCGACGCACACCCCAACGATCGACGATCTTCTCGAAGTGCTGGGCGTCGCGGGCACTTTCCATGGCCGCGACGAACGCCGGCACTTGCTCGGCCGGGATATTGAACATGAAGTTCGGATAACTGCTCAGCACGCCGGGGTAGACCGTCAACGTGTCCAGGCCCGGTTGATAGCGAGAAGCCTCACCCAGCATGAACGCGACATTACTGTGGGCACGGTTGCGCAGCAGGCTGTAGACCTCGCGATGACCGGTGCGGGTTTCGATGCGCAGCATGGTCGCTTCCGGCAATTGGTCGATGACCTTGAGCCCCGCCGCCGGGCGTGACGTCAGGCGACTCAGGGCCTGCTCGGCATCGCGCAGCACCGGTTCGAGGCCCGGCCGCGAGCAGTAGGCGCCGACACAGCGATTGATCGGGTCTGGGCTGGCATTGAGGTCACCATAACGCGCCAACAACTGGTTGACGAAATCGCGTTTCGGGTCTTTTTCATTCAGTTTCAGGCCGGTGGGTTTATCGTCGTCGATCGACTCATAGTCCATCCACAACTTGACCTTGCCGCCGTTCTGATACCAATCGTCGAGGAAATCGTCCCGCGAATTGGCCGGCATCAGGCGCAGGAAGTTCTGTTCGGCGCCATTGCGGATCAGGTCGAAGTACAAGCGGGTCTGGGCCTGATGGGAGACGTTGCCGAACACGTCGAAGTTGACCACCAATTGGTAGTAGGTGCGCTCCAGCAACGGATAATCGAACAACCACATCGTCTGCGGGACTTCACCGATCAGGCCTTTATTGACCGACGCGCTGTCGAAGTGACGGAAGATGCTCAACAACGCATTGTCGTTGCCGGCCCACAGCGTCGACCAACCGGGCGCCGGCAACTCGCCATAGCGGTAGCGACGCAGCGCTTCGTACTCGTTGCGCTTGTCACGGTACTTGAGCCACAGGCTGAGCACGCTGCCCACGTCGTCGTTCTGCCCGGGCATTGCCAGCAACGGCGTGGCACGGCCGCGATAGAGCGGATCGGTGATGTACAGGTCGTGTTCGGGGGCCTGGAACAGCGCCCAGAAGTTGTCGCGGATCACGTCCGTGGCGATCTGGCCCCGGCACACCGGGCCGCGGATGAAGGTGCGGACAAAGTACTCGGCATTATCGAGCATGAACTGGTAGCGCGCCTGGGCCGGAATCGCCTCGAACGTCTCGAACGGGTTGGCACGACGGCCCGGACCGTAGCCTGGCAAGGCGCTGACCTGCCAGTCGCCGCTGTAGAACAAGGCTTTGACCCGTTCCATTTTCGCCGCGCTGAGTGGGTACGTGATGTGGGTCTTATGGACGATCACCCCTTGTATCGGCCACAGCCGGTAGTAGATCCGGGTACCGGGATCGTCGTTGGGGCGACGGGTATTGATCAGGTCGATCGGCTGCCCACTGGGGGTGCGCGAGCGGACCCACTGGAAGAAATGCCCCGGCTCACCGCCTTCGAAATACAGATGTGCGATAAACAGGTGTTCAAACAGCCAGCGGGCGACCAGGCTTTCGCGGGCGCCGGGGGCGTTGAGCAGGTTTTCCCACTGCAGCACTTGCGCGGCTTCCTGGGCACTTGGCGCCACGCCCTGCTGGTCAATCGGCGCACCGGAGGCCAGCCAGCGTCGCAGGGTCTGGTACTGCTGGTCGCTCAAGCCGGTCACGGCCAGCGGCATGCCTTCATTGGGGTGCACGTCGGCGTAAGTGTCGAACTCCTCTGGCCGCGGGCACATGTTCTCGCGGTTCAGGCCCAGCACGATGTCGTCCGGCAGCTTGCCGTTGGGCTGCAACGGCGCGCGGCTGTGGCCCAGTTCGAGCATGCGCGCCATCAACGCAGCCTGGCTGCCTTGGGCGTCGAGCACGGAAGTGAAGCCTTCGTGCCGCCAGGCAGCCTTGCCGAACGCGTCGTAGAACAGACGCGTCGGCTTGGTCGCCTGACTGCGATCACCATCGTAGACCAGCACCTTGGTCGCCCCCCGCGCCGCGCCCTCGCCACTGCCCAGGTTCAACTGGCAGGCCGAGTCGTAGCAGGCATGGCACGCCACGCACTTCTCAGTGAAGATCGGTTGGATATCACGGGTGTAGGAAAGCGCCGGAGCGGGATCTTGGGCCTGTGTAGTGCTGCCAATCAGCAACAGAACGAAGCTGATGATGATGCGATACGGCATGAGCCTGGTCCCGATATGAAGCCAAAATGGAAAATCCCGCGGATTCTACCGATCTAACACGCGCACCAACATGAACGATATTCATGCAAAACCTGCACATGCTCCAAATCCACACAGGTTTGCTATGATCCACGCCCTCCGTAATGCCTGAACAGAGTAGTCCCATGTCCGATCGTAGCGCTCGTCTGCAAGCCCTTCACCAAGCCCTCAAGGAACGCATCCTGATCCTCGACGGCGGCATGGGCACGATGATCCAGAGCTATAAGCTGGAAGAACAGGACTACCGCGGCAAACGGTTTGCCGACTGGCCGAGCGACGTCACGGGTAACAACGACCTGTTGCTGCTCAGCCGTCCGGACGTCATCGCCTCCATCGAGAAGGCGTACCTGGATGCCGGCGCCGACATCCTCGAAACCAACACCTTCAACGCCACCCAAGTGTCCCAGGCCGATTACGGCATGGAGTCGCTCGCCTACGAGTTGAACGTAGAAGGTGCCCGCGTCGCGCGCAAGGTGGCCGACGCCAAGACCCTGGAGACGCCGGACAAGCCACGCTTCGTCGCCGGCGTGCTCGGCCCGACCAGCCGTACCTGCTCGCTGTCGCCGGATGTGAACAACCCCGGCTACCGCAACGTGACCTTCGATGAACTGGTGGAGAACTACACCGAGGCCACCAAGGGCCTGATCGAAGGCGGCGCGGACCTGATCCTCATCGAAACCATTTTCGACACCCTCAACGCCAAGGCCGCGATCTTTGCCGTGCAGGGTGTATTCGAAGAGCTGGGCTTCGAATTGCCGATCATGATCTCCGGCACCATCACCGACGCCTCCGGCCGTACCCTGTCGGGCCAGACCACCGAAGCGTTCTGGAACTCGGTCAGCCACGCCAAGCCGATTTCCGTGGGCCTCAACTGCGCCCTGGGCGCCAGCGAGTTGCGTCCGTACCTCGAAGAGCTGTCGAACAAGGCCAACACTTATGTGTCCGCGCACCCTAACGCCGGCCTGCCCAACGAATTCGGCGAATACGACGAATTGCCGGCGCAAACCGCCAAAGTCATCGAAGAATTCGCCCAGAGCGGCTTCCTGAACATTGTCGGCGGTTGCTGTGGCACCACGCCGGGGCATATCGAAGCCATCGCCAAGGCCGTGGCCGGTTACGCGCCGCGCCAGATCCCGGACATTCCCAAGGCCTGCCGTTTGTCGGGCCTGGAGCCGTTCACCATTGATCGCCAGTCGTTGTTCGTCAACGTCGGCGAACGTACCAACATCACCGGCTCCGCCCGTTTCGCCCGGCTGATCCGCGAAGACAACTACACCGAAGCCCTCGAAGTCGCCCTGCAGCAGGTGGAAGCCGGCGCCCAGGTGATCGACATCAACATGGACGAAGGCATGCTCGATTCGAAGAAGGCCATGGTGACCTTCCTCAATCTGATTGCCGGCGAGCCGGACATCTCCCGCGTGCCGATCATGATCGACTCCTCCAAGTGGGAAGTGATCGAAGCCGGCCTCAAGTGCATCCAGGGCAAGGGCATCGTCAACTCCATCAGCATGAAGGAAGGCGTCGAGCAGTTCATCCATCACGCCAAGCTGTGCAAACGCTACGGCGCCGCCGTGGTGGTGATGGCCTTCGACGAAGCCGGCCAGGCCGACACCGAAGCGCGCAAGAAAGAGATCTGCAAACGCTCCTACGACATCCTGGTCAATGAAGTCGGCTTCCCGCCGGAAGACATCATCTTCGACCCGAACATCTTCGCGGTCGCCACCGGTATCGAAGAGCACAACAACTACGCCGTCGACTTCATCAACGCCTGCGCCTACATCCGCGACGAGCTGCCGTATGCGCTGACGTCCGGCGGCGTGTCCAACGTGTCGTTCTCGTTCCGCGGCAACAACCCGGTGCGCGAGGCGATCCACTCGGTGTTCCTGCTGTATGCGATCCGCAACGGCCTGACCATGGGCATCGTCAACGCCGGCCAGCTGGAGATCTACGACCAGATCCCCGCCGAACTGCGCGACGCGGTGGAAGACGTGGTGCTCAACCGCACCCCGGACGGCACCGACGCCCTGCTCGCCATCGCCGACAAGTACAAGGGCGACGGCAGCGTCAAGGAAGCCGAAACCGAGGAATGGCGCGGCTGGCCGGTCAACAAGCGCCTGGAACACGCACTGGTCAAGGGCATCACCACGCACATCGTCGAAGACACCGAAGAGTCCCGGCAGTCGTTCGCGCGCCCGATCGAAGTGATCGAAGGCCCGCTGATGTCCGGCATGAACATCGTCGGCGACCTGTTTGGCGCGGGCAAAATGTTCCTGCCACAGGTGGTGAAATCGGCGCGGGTGATGAAACAAGCCGTGGCCCACTTGATCCCGTTCATCGAACTGGAAAAAGGCGACAAGCCGGAAGCCAAGGGCAAGATCCTCATGGCCACGGTGAAGGGCGACGTGCATGACATCGGCAAGAACATCGTCGGCGTGGTGCTGGGATGCAACGGCTATGACATCGTCGATCTGGGCGTGATGGTGCCGGCGGAGAAGATCCTGCAGGTGGCCAAGGAACAGAAGTGCGACATCATCGGGCTGTCCGGCCTGATCACCCCGTCCCTCGATGAGATGGTCCACGTCGCCCGCGAAATGCAGCGCCAGGACTTCCACCTGCCGCTGATGATCGGTGGCGCCACCACCTCCAAGGCGCACACGGCGGTGAAGATCGAACCCAAGTACAGCAATGATGCAGTGATCTACGTGACCGACGCCTCGCGCGCGGTGGGCGTGGCCACGCAGTTGCTGTCCAAGGAATTGAAGGCCGGTTTCGTCGAGAAGACCCGCCTGGAATACATCGAAGTGCGCGAGCGCACCTCGAACCGCAGCGCACGCACCGAACGCCTGAGCTACCCGGCGGCGATCGCCAAGAAGCCGCAGTTCGACTGGAGCACTTACACGCCGGTCACGCCGACCTTTACCGGCGCCAAGGTGCTGGACAACATCGACCTCAAGGTGCTCGCCGAATACATCGACTGGACTCCGTTCTTCATCTCCTGGGACCTGGCCGGCAAGTTCCCGCGCATCCTCACCGATGAAGTGGTGGGTGAAGCCGCCACGGCGCTGTATGCCGACGCCCAGGAAATGCTCGCCAAGCTGATCGACGAGAAGCTGATCAGCGCTCGCGCGGTATTTGGTTTCTGGCCGGCCAACCAGGTGAACGATGATGACCTGGAAGTCTACGGCGACGACGGGCAGCCCCTGGCAACCTTGCACCACCTGCGCCAGCAGATCATCAAGACCGACGGCAAGCCGAACTTCTCCCTGGCCGACTTCGTCGCGCCCAAAGACAGCGGCATCACCGACTACGTGGGAGGGTTTATCACCACCGCGGGCATCGGCGCCGAGGAAGTGGCCAAGGCTTACCAGGACGCGGGCGACGACTACAACTCGATCATGGTCAAGGCCCTGGCCGACCGCCTGGCCGAAGCCTGCGCCGAATGGCTGCACCAACAGGTGCGCAAAGATTACTGGGGTTATGCCAAGGACGAGCAACTGGACAATGACGCGCTGATCAAGGAACAGTACAGCGGCATCCGCCCTGCCCCCGGCTACCCGGCGTGCCCCGACCACACCGAGAAAGGCACCCTGTTCCAACTGCTGGACCCCGAGGCCCGCGAGATGCATGCCGGCCGCAGCGGCGTGTTCCTCACCGAGCACTACGCGATGTTCCCGGCGGCTGCGGTCAGCGGCTGGTACTTCGCCCACCCGCAGGCGCAATACTTCGCCGTGGGCAAGGTCGACAAAGACCAGGTGGCGAGCTACACCGCACGCAAAGGCCAGGACCTGGCCGTGACCGAGCGCTGGTTGGCACCGAACCTGGGTTACGACAACTAAGCACGCGCAGATTGTCTATGCTTGCCTCACACATCTTGTGTCGAGGCACGTATGGACGATCCAGCCAACAACAAACCGCCTACCCTGTGGCAGATGCTGCACAGCGTCGTCGCCGCCGCCTTTGGCGTGCAGAGCGGCAAGAACCGCGCCCGCGACTTTACCCATGGCAAGCCCAGCCACTTTGTGGTCCTGGGCATTCTGTTCACAGTGGTGTTTGCCTTGACGCTGTTCGGCATCGTCAAGCTGGTGTTGCTGCTGGCCGGGGTCTAGTGCAGCAACAGACGCATGCTGAAGGGGTAACCATAGGACGCAGGCTTGCCCAGAGCGGACAGTGCGCGGAAATTTACCGTCGGCATGGGCCCCAGCAAGCGCCGCGCCTGGGCGGAATCGATCAGTTGGAATAGCGCCTCCTGGCGGTCGCGCCCGCCGTGAGCGCCGATGTCCACGCCCTTGGCATCATCATTGATCAGCACCATCGCCCACCCGCCCACGGTGAAATGCCCGGCGACCAGGGACGACAACTGCCCGTTCAGACGCGCCTGCAAGATCTCCGGCGAACTGTTGACCGCACTGAACAGCGCGTCCTTGCCAGGCACGCGCCCGCTGTCCCGAAACGCCTGCATGGCACCCAGTGCCATCTGATCGTTGGCCGACCACACCAGCGCCGTGTGCGGGTAACGCTTGAACAGCTGCGTCGCTTGCTCGAAGGCGCGCTCACGGCTCCACTCGCCATAAACCAACTGACGCAGGCGCACCTCGGGGTGTTCGGCCAGCGCCCGGCGCATGCCCTGCTCTCGCAACAGGGCAACGGGAGTGGTCTTGATGCCGGAGAAGGCCAGCAGGTCGAGGGATTCGCCGGGCGCAACACGGCCGTGCTGGCGCAACATGTCCTTGAGCATCAGGTAGCCGGCCTCTTCGTCGTCGGCGACCAGGCTGCCGATCAGATCGATGCCCGTGCGGGCGCCCAACAACTGCACCTGGTCGGCGGTCAGCGCGCTGTTCACCACCAGTAATTTGACCCCACTGCCCTGGGCCATGCGCAGAATCTGCGGGGCGACATACTGCTCATTGACCAGCACCAGATAATCCGGCCGCTCGCGGCCTTGCAGTTCCTCCCGGGCCTGGACCAATGTGGTGTGAAGATCGCGCTCGCCATAGCGCACGCGCAAATCCAGGCCGAGGTCCTTGGCCGCGGCCTGCATGAATTGCGCGTAACTGACCCAAAAGGTTTCCGTCGACATGCCCGGGTTGAGAAACACCACCGACGCTGCCTGGGCCACGCCACAAAATGCTGGCCCCAGCAACCACACACACGTAAACAGAACCTTCACCATGGTTATTCAAGCCTTGAACATTGACCGCCATGATACTGGCAATCGGACAGTCATTCGAGGCTCAGTCAACGCTGTTTACTGGTGGCCGACCCAGAACACCGCCGTCCCTACCACGAGAATGATCAGAAATAGAATGGCCCAGGCATCCACGGTACTGTCGGGTTTACGGGCTTTTGTCGGATGGCTCATCGCATCGCCTCTTGTCGGTTTTATAGGTGATTGCATTCAGACTCGCCCACAGTAAAGTCGATGATTGCCCGCATGACAAATGCGTGTATACCGACAATCGCTCCCATTAGTCGATTTGGTTCTTTGCATATATTCAAACATCACTTTTGCGCATAAACGCAAACTGGTATCGTGCCCCGGCTCCGTTGGGAGTGCGCGGCCGTGCGCGCAGATTTGCCGAGAACAGGACCTATATGTACGTATACGACGAATACGATCAGCGCATCATCGAGGACCGCGTCAAGCAGTTCCGTGATCAGACCCGACGCTACCTAGCAGGTGAACTGAGCGAAGAAGAGTTCCGCCCTCTGCGCCTGCAAAATGGCCTTTATGTTCAGCGCTTTGCGCCGATGCTGCGGGTGGCCGTGCCCTATGGCCAACTGACTTCGCGCCAGACGCGCATGATGGCCAAGATTGCCCGCGACTTCGACAAGGGCTACGCCCACATCAGTACCCGCCAGAACGTGCAGTTCAACTGGCCGGCGCTGGAAGACGTGCCGGACATCCTGGCTGAGCTGGCCACCGTGCAGATGCACGCCATTCAGACCAGCGGTAACTGCCTGCGCAACGTGACCACCGACCAATTCGCCGGGGTTGCCGCCGACGAACTGATCGACCCGCGCCCCTGGTGTGAAATCGTCCGCCAATGGACCACGTTCCACCCAGAATTCGCTTACCTGCCGCGCAAGTTCAAGATCGCCATCAATGGCTCGACATCGGACCGTGCGGCGATCGAAGTACACGACATCGGCCTGGAGCCGGTCCACAACGCCGCCGGCGAGTTGGGCTTCCGTGTACTGGTAGGCGGCGGCCTGGGGCGTACCCCGGTGGTCGGCGCGTTTATCAACGAGTTCCTGCCGTGGCAGGACCTGCTGAGCTACCTCGACGCGATCCTGCGGGTCTACAACCGCTATGGCCGTCGCGACAACAAATACAAGGCGCGGATCAAGATCCTGGTCAAGGCGCTGACCCCTGAGGTGTTCGCGCAGAAAGTCGACGCCGAGATGGAACACCTGCGTGGCGGCCAGACCACCCTGACCGACGCCGAAGTCCACCGCGTGGCCAAACACTTCGTCGACCCCGAGTACAAAGCCCTGGGCAATCAGGACGCCGAACTCGCCGCGCTCGACCAGCAGCACCCAGGTTTCGCCCGCTGGCGTGTGCGCAACACCCTGGCGCACAAAAAGCCGGGCTATGTCGCCGTGACCCTGTCGCTCAAGCCTACCGGCGTCGCCCCCGGCGATATCACCGACAAGCAGCTGGACGCCGTGGCCGACCTGGCCGAGCGCTACAGCTTCGGTCAACTGCGCACCTCCCACGAGCAGAACATCATTCTCGCGGACGTTGAGCAGAGCCAACTGTTCACCCTGTGGGGCGAACTGCGCGAAGGGGGTTTCGCCACGCCGAACATCGGCCTGCTGACCGACATCATCTGCTGCCCGGGCGGCGACTTCTGCTCCCTGGCCAACGCCAAGTCGATCCCGATTGCCGAATCGATCCAGCGCCGTTTCGACGACCTGGACTACCTGTTCGACATCGGCGAGCTGGACCTGAACATTTCCGGTTGCATGAACGCCTGTGGTCACCACCACGTCGGCCACATCGGCATCCTGGGCGTGGACAAGAAAGGCGAAGAATTCTACCAAGTGTCCCTGGGTGGCAGCGCCAGCCGCGATGCGAGCCTGGGCAAGATCCTCGGCCCATCCTTCGCCCAGGAAGCCATGCCCGAGGTGATCGGCAAACTGATCGATGTGTACATCGAGCAGCGCACCGAAGATGAGCGTTTCATCGACACCTACCAGCGCATCGGCATTGACCTGTTCAAGGAGCGCGTCTATGCAGCGAATCATTAAGAACAACGAAGTCGTCGACGAAACCTGGCACCTGCTGCCCAAGGACGCGACCTTCGACGGCATCTCCAACTGCGACGACCTGATCGTGCCGCTGGCGCTGTGGCGCGAGCACGGTCATGCGCTCAAGGCCCGTGACGGCGGCCTGGGCGTGTGGCTGGACGCCGATGAAGAAGCCGAAGAGATCGGTGACGACGTGGCTCACTTCCAGGTCATCGCCCTGAACTTCCCGGCCTTCACCGACGGGCGCAACTACTCCAATGCGCGCCTGCTGCGTGACCGCTACGGTTACAAAGGCGAATTGCGCGCGATTGGCGACGTGCTGCGCGACCAACTGTTCTACCTGCACCGCTGCGGGTTCGATGCCTTCGCCTTGCGCCCCGACAAAGACCCGTATGAAGCGCTGGAAAGCCTCAAGGACTTTTCCGTGACGTACCAGGCTGCAACGGACGAGCCGCTGCCGCTGTTCCGTCGCCGTTAAGCGTTAGCATCGTGAAAAGCCCTGGCATGCCAGGGCTTTTTTATACATCGATTTTGATCGACGCCAGCACCTGCTTCTGCTCCATGGAACACGGCACACCCTCCGGCTGCGCGCGCACCGCCGCGATCACGCCCAGCAACTGCGCCTTGCTGTGCGCCAGTTGCGCCTGCATCCCTTCGATCTGCTGCACCTTACGCTCCAACGCCTCAATCAGCGCCTCGCGCTTGTGCTCGCCCGGCGCCGGCATCAGCGCCTTGAGTTCCTGCAAGGTAAACCCGGCCTGTTGGGCGCTCTGGATCAGTTGCAGGGTTTGCAGGGCCTCGGGGGCATAACGCCGATAGCCGTTGGCCTGCCTGCCCACCTGGCTGATCAACCCTTCGGCCTCATAAAACCGAATACGCGACGCCGCCAGCCCGCTCTGTTTCGCCAGTTCACCAATATTCATCGCCATGCCCGCTTGACATTAAAGTTAACTTTAAGCTTAGCCTGAGGCCTCCCCCCTTCAGGAGTCAACCATGTCACCTTTCGAACCCTTGCAACTGCCCAACGGCCAAGTCCTTGTCAACCGTATCGCCAAGGCTGCGATGGAGGAGAACATGGCCGACGCCCAACAAGCGCCGTCCCGTGAATTGAAGCAGTTGTACCAGGCCTGGGCGGATGGCGAGCCCGGCTTGCTGCTGACCGGTAACGTGATGATCGACCGCCGCGCCATGACCGGCCCCGGCGGCGTTGCGCTGGAGGACGAGCGGTCACTGGACAGCTTTCGCGAATGGGCGGCCGTCGGACGCAACAACGGCGGGCACTTCTGGGTGCAGCTCAATCATCCGGGGCGCCAGACGCCGGCCAACCTGCGCCAGCAAGCCTTGGCGCCGTCCGCCGTGGCCCTCGACCTGGGTATTTTTTCGAAGATGTTCGCCAAGCCCAGGGCTATGTCCGAAGACGAGATCCAGAACGTGATCACGCGCTTTGCCACCAGCGCGCGCCTGGCCGAGAAAGCCGGGTTTACAGGCGTGCAGATCCACGCAGCGCATGGCTACTTGCTCAGCCAGTTTCTCTCGCCCTTGAGCAACCGGCGCACCGATCACTGGGGCGGCTCGCTGCCGAACCGCGCACGCTTGCTGATTGAAGTGATCAAGGCCGTTCGCGCCAGTGTCAGCCCCTCGTTTTGCGTGGGGGTGAAACTCAACTCGGCAGACTTCCAGCGCGGCGGCTTCGACGCGGACGATGCGCGTGCCGTGATTGAGCTGCTCAATGCCCTGCCCATCGACCTGCTGGAGCTGTCCGGCGGCAGCTACGAAGCACCGGCCATGCAGGGCGAAGCCCGAGACGGGCGGACCCTGGCCCGCGAAGCGTATTTCCTGGAAATGGCCCGCGAACTGGCGACCCTCGCAAACATGCCGGTGATGGTCACCGGTGGCATTCGCCGCTTGCCGGTGGTGCAGCAAGTCCTCGACAGCGGCATCGCCATGGCCGGTATCGCCACCGCCCTGACCCTGGAACCGCAACTGATCAAACACTGGCGCGAAGGTCGCGACCCCAACCCGCAACTCACATCGATCAGTTGGAAGCGCAAGCCCCTCGCCGCCCTCGCCGTGGTGCGTCACCAGATGCGTTGCCTGAGCCGCGGCCATCGCCCCAATCCCAAGGTTGCGCCGTGCATGGCACTGGTCCGCGATCAATGGTTTATCGCCCGGCGCACTCGCCAATACCGCGCAACCATGACGCAATCTTCACATTAAGCACGGAGCATTCGCCGTGATCGAACTGTCCTCTATTGATCAGCCACTTTTAACCTCACTGACGATTGGAGTTCTTCATGGCGAAAATCAACCTGGCCCAGCAATTGGCAACCACCCTTGAACAGGCGGGCATCAAGCGCATCTGGGGCCTGACCGGCGACAGCCTCAATGGCCTCACCGACGCACTGCGCACCATGGACAGCATCGAGTGGATGCATGTGCGCCACGAAGAGGTCGCCGCGTTCGCCGCCGGTGCCGAAGCCGCCGCCACCGGCGAGTTGGCGGTGTGCGCCGGCAGTTGCGGGCCGGGGAATCTGCATTTGATCAACGGCCTGTTCGACTGCCATCGCAACCATGTACCGGTGTTGGCCATCGCCGCACAAATCCCGTCTTCCGAAATCGGCTTGAACTACTTCCAGGAAACCCACCCCCAGGAACTGTTCAAAGAGTGCAGCCACTTCATCGAACTGGTGACCAACCCCGAGCAGATGCCCCAAGTGCTGCATCGCGCCATGCGCGCAGCAATCCTCAATCGCGGCGTGGCGGTGGTGGTGATCCCCGGGGATGTGTCGCTGCTGGAAGTGGAAGACACGCTCAAACCCTGGCCGGCCCTGCATGCGCCGCGCACCCTGCCGGCGGAACAGGACCTGCAACGCCTCAGCGAAATCCTCGACAGCAGCCAGAAAGTCACCTTGCTGTGCGGCAGCGGTTGCGCCGGCGCCCACGCCCAAGTGGTGGCCCTGGCCGATGCCTTGGGCGCGCCAGTGGTACACGCCTTGCGCGGCAAGGAGCACGTGGAATGGGACAACCCGTTCGACGTGGGCATGACCGGCCTGATCGGTTTCAGCTCCGGTTACCACGCCATGCTCAATTGCGACACGCTGATCATGCTCGGCACCGACTTTCCGTACCGCCAGTTCTACCCCACCGACGCGAAGATCATCCAGATCGATCGCAACCCCCAGGCACTGGGCCGGCGCGCCACCCTGGACCTGGGCATCGCCGCTGACGTGAGCGAGACGATCGATGCACTGCTACCGCGCCTGACCCGCAAGGCCGACCGCAGCTTCCTCGAAACGTCCTTGAAACACTACGAGAAAGCCCGCCAGGGCCTCGATGACCTGGCGCAAGCGTCGAAGGCCAACCGGCCGATTCACCCGCAATACGTGGCGCGCCTGCTCAGCGAACTGGCCGACGACGATGCGATCTTCACCGCCGACGTCGGCTCGCCCACCGTGTGGGCGGCGCGCTACCTGAAAATGAACGGCAAACGGCGCCTGATCGGCTCGTTCAACCACGGCTCGATGGCCAACGCCCTGCCCCAGGCCATCGGTGCCCAGGCGGCTTTCCCCGGGCGACAGGTGATCTCAATGTCCGGCGACGGCGGTTTTACCATGTTGATGGGGGATTTCATTTCGTTGGCGCAGCTGAAACTGCCGGTGAAGGTCATCGTGTTCGATAACGCATCACTCGGTTTTGTCGCCATGGAAATGAAAGCCGCCGGCTACCTTGAGGCCGGCACCGAGCTGAAAAACCCGGACTTCGCCGCCATGTCCAACGCCATGGGCATCCTGGGCATTCGCGTGGAGCAATCCGAAGACCTCGAACCGGCCCTGCGCCGCGCCCTGGCCCATGACGGCCCGGTGCTGGTGGACGTGGTGACGGCGACCCAGGAGCTGGTGATGCCACCCAGTATCAAGCTGGAACAGGCCAAGGGTTTCAGCCTGTACATGCTCAAGGCAGTGATGAGCGGGCGCGGGGATGAAGTGATCGAGCTGGCGCGCACCAACTGGTTACGCTGACGTGAACACAGGCTGACGGGCTTGCTCGCGATTGCGCGGCTTCAGTGCATGCATCTTCAACTGATACATCGCCATCGCGAGCCAGCCCGTTTCCACATCGGCGATCAGCCGTGCTGTTTTTCTACCCACTTGCCGTAGGCATCGATAAACGCCTGCAGGAACGGCTTGGTTTTCTCCGACAGCTTGCCCGCCTCGTCGAACACACTGCCCGCGCCGCCCAGGTAGGCTTCCGGCTGCTGCATGCACGGCACGTCGAGGAACACCAGGGACTGGCGCAGATGGTGGTTGGCGCCAAAGCCGCCGACAGCCCCCGGCGACACACTGATAATCGCCCCCGGCTTGCCGCTCCAGGCGCTTTGCCCGTAAGGGCGCGAGCCCACATCGATGGCATTCTTCAGCGGGGCGGGCACGGAGCGGTTGTATTCGGGGGTCACGAACAGCACTGCGTCGGATGAACGCACTTGTTGACGGAAAGTACTGTAGGCTGCGGGCGGTGATGCCCCGTCGATGTCCTCGTTGTAGAGCGGCAAATCGCCAATTTCGACAATGTTCAATGTGAGGTTGGCGGGGGCCAGTTCGGCCAATGCCAGGGCGACCTTGCGGTTGATCGACTCTTTTCTCAAGCTGCCCACCAGGACGGCAATCGTGTAGACCTTGCTCATTGAGGTTTCCCGACGTCTGACTAAAGGAGCTTGTAGTTATAGAGCCTTCGCGACGCGTTCACCAGAAGGTTTTGATAATTCCCCCGGCGTCTGCCTCGCGACCACCCGCGTAGGAAGCGTCTGAAAACATCAACGAATAGTATTTTTTTTCCATAGGTAAACTACCCCGCTCCATGACGGTCTACAGAACCGCAAATCGAGTGTTTATCTCCAGAGGTTCTAAACAGATGGCAGCAGTACTTGTCGGACAGTTCCATGCCAGAGACGCAGAAGGACGCGTGTATTCGGTGCATGAGTTCCAGGAATCCACCCCGCCGCTAGACGGCCTGGCTGGCTCGGCGCCCACCACAACCTACAAGCTGGCCATTGGCGACCGTGTAGAAAAACTGGAAGGCGATGAATTCAAATTGATTCAGTCCGGGACCATTATCGTCCGCGAATCGGAAACCGTCCGCGCGCAATAAGCTTGAGCCCCCGAGCGTACCTGCTCAGTCCTGGCCATTGACGGCATTGACTGGGCCGGGCGATCACGGGCGGCGAACCTCCGTCACTTCAATCCCCGGGTCTCCCTCAACCTGTTTGAGCGTGACCATCAGTCGCCCCTTCTCGCCCTCGACGTCATACATCAAGCGCTTGTAGCCCGGCGTACCATACGCGGGATACGCCACCACCTGCCTGACCAGCGTGATGCCCAACACCGCACCCACCTGCGCGCCCACCTGTTCCTGGGAACGGATGAACGCATCGAGTGCGAGGTTTTCGGACGTAGTGTCGTCGGGATTGCTCAAGAGATAAGCGGCCACGCCTCCCACGGTCACCAGGACCAGCAGTTGCCTGGCCGTTACCCCGAAGAAGTTCGCGGGCATCGGCATTTGAGACCAGACCTGTTTTTGTTGTAAGTACCGGGTAACCGGCATTGGTCGTTGATGATCAGACCAACCATTCTAAACAGGTCGATGGGTAATGCCAGATGAATCAGTTGTCGCCGTAGGTAATATCCTTGTTATCCCCGACACCGCCCAACGTCCGATCCTTGCCGAAGGAGAACAGGTCGAACGGAACCTGGGGTTGGCTCGGCGGAAAGTGATACTGATAAGCAACACCCCACGGATCGGTCAGCAGCTCCTCGTTGACATAGGGGCCTTTCCAATTCGCGTCGGCGGCAGGCGGCTTGATCAACCCCTCCAGGCCTTCCTCATCGGTCGGATAGCGGCCAGTGTCTTGATGGAAGTGCTCGACGGCCTTGCCCAGCTCGGCGACCTGGGCCTTGGCCGTAGCGATTTCCGTCAGGGTCATCTCGCCAAACAGCCGCGGCCACAATGCCAGGGCCAACACGCCGATGACGACGAGTACCACCAGCACCGCCCACCGCGTAAAGCCGCCGTGGGTGTGCCGGTTGCCGACTATGACTGGTGCAGACATTCTGAGCTCCCTTGTCGCTCGGTTGATACGCTCGTTATATGCCCTGCTTGTTGCAGTTGCGCAAGGCTAACGTAAGTCGATGCGAATCAACGCTCCCGCTGTTTTTTTCCAGGCCATTGAATCCCGGCCCTGCTGACCCTAGACTCCGGCCATGCGTTTACGTCATATCGAAGTGATTCAGGCCATCTTGCAGACCGGACACCTCGGCACGGCCGCCGAATGGTTGCAGCTTTCTGTGGGCGATGTGGACGCGACGCTCAAGGACGCCGAGCAGCAATTGGGCTTTATGTTGTTCGCCAGCGTGCGCGGACGCCTGCAGCCAACACGGGAAACCCTGGAGTTACAGGCGCAAATCGCCCATGTGTATGAAGCGCTGGAGCCGGTACAACGCTTGGCCAGCCGCCTGAAGCACCATCACGCGCCAACCCTGCGTGCGCTGTGTACGCCGCCCCTGGCCAATCAACTGCTGCCGCAAAGCATCGCCGTGCTGCGCCGACGCTTCCAGGACACGCCGTGCAACCTGTCGAGCCAGCCGACCCGCGAGATTGTCAGGAGCCTGTTGCTGCACGAGGCCGACGTGGGCCTGAGCCTGCATGACCCAGAACATCCGCAAATCCAAAGCAGCGTATTGGCCCAGGGCAAACTGCAACTGCTCGCGCCCCATGGCTGGCTCAAACCCAAGCAGAAGTACATCGCCCTGCAGGACCTGGCCGGGCAGTCGATGATCGGGCTGGAGGGCCAGGACCTGCTCAGTCGCCTGCTCGACGCCAAACTGCAAGCCCTGCGCCCGCTGCCGGTGGTGCAGACGCGGGTGCAGACTTACCAGATGATGCGCAGCATGGTGGAGGCCGGTGAAGGCCTGGCGATCGTCGATCCGTTCACCGCGTTCGGCGCCCGGGAGGCCGGGCTGGACGCGTGCCCGGTATCGCCGCCGATCATGGTCAGCCTGTATGCGCTGACCCTCCGGGAGGGCGTGACCTCACCGGCACTGAATGCACTGCTGGAGATTGTCACGCAGAAAGCCGAAGGCCTGCTCGCGAGCTGAACGCGTCAGACCGCCTCGACTTCCGCCTTGAACAAGCGATACCAGAAAATCGCCACCTCACGGGTTTGCGGGTCGATCCCGCGATAGCGCAGGTGGTCGATCCCGCCCACCACATACCCACAACGCTCATACAGGCGGCAGGCGCCGAGGTTGTTGTTCTGGGTCTCCAACATCATGCCCGGCAGGTTTTTCTTGCGACTCCAGAACTGCGCCACGTCCAGCAGCGCCTTGGCCACGCCGTGACGGCGCGCGGGCAACGCCACGGCCAGCTCATCGACGTGCGCGAAGCCATTCCAATTGGTACTGACCACGACATGCCCGACCGGTCTGTCGTCCAGAAAGGCCATGAAGACCGCGCTGTCGGGCGCGTCGCGAAAGCTGGCGAACTCCTCCGGGTCGATGCCGTAGCACTTGCGGTACGGCAGGATGCGCTCCACGAGCCACTGTTCGACCCGCTTGCCCAGCTCCGGCACGCCATAGGCACTGACCTCAAAACTGAAATCATTGCCCCACACGTAGGCGTCGAAGCCCTCGTCGGCGACCCGCACACTGAGCCCTGGATACTTCGGGTTCATTACAGCTTGCATAAACATCCTTATCCCTTGATGCAATCGACGGTGTAACAACGACCACTGCCGTCGTCTTCGTGTTGCAACCCATGAACATCCGCGACAAAGCCGGGGAAACTGCTATCGAACGTGCGGGCAAAGGCCAGGTAGTCGATGATCGAACGCGTTGACTCGGTAAAGCGCTCACCCGGCATGATCAACGGAATGCCCGGCGGATAAGGCACCAGCATCACCGCGGCGATGCGCCCAGCCAAGGCATCGATGGACACCGCCTCGACGTCGCCCCTGACCAATTGGTCATAGGCGTCGGCCGGTTTCATCGCGATGTCGGGCAACACGGTGTACATCCGCTTGAGGTGTTTGGCGGTGGCGTTGCTACGGTAACAGCTATGTAATTGGTCGCACAGGTCGCGCAGCCCCAGGCCTTGATAACGCACCGGGCCCTGGGCAAATACCGAAGGCAGGCAACTGGCAAGGCTGACATTGGCGTCGTAGTTGCGTTTGAATTCCAGCAATTCGGTGAGCAAGGTACTCCATTTGCCCTTGGTGATGCCCATGGAAAACAGCACGAGGAACGAATACAGGCCGGTCTTCTCCACCACCAGACCACGCTCCCAGAGGAATTTGCTGACCACCGCAGCGGGAATCCCGCAGTCGCTCAACGCGCCGCCGGCAGTGAGCCCGGGCATCACCAACGTGACTTTGATGGGGTCCAGCAGCACGTAATCTTCGGCCACGTCGCCAAAGCCATGCCAGTCATCCTCGGGCTGCAACAGCCAATCCGCCGTGGCGACCCGGTCGATGCCGGCCACGGACGGCGGCTGCCAGATGGAAAACCACCAGTCTTCGGCGGCGATGTGCTGGCGCAGGTTGGCCAGGGCACGGCGGAAGCTCAAGGCTTCGTCGAACATTTCCTGCAGCAGCGAGCGCCCCGCCGGGCCTTCCATCATCGCCGACGCCACGTCCAGCGAGGCGATGATGCTGTATTGCGGCGAGGTGGAGATATGCATCATGAACGCTTCGTTGAACCGATCGCGGTCCAACTGCCGCGCGCCGCCGTCCTGCACATGGATCATCGAGGCCTGGCTGAATGCCGCCAGCAACTTGTGCGTGGAATGCGTGGTGAACACCAGCGGGCTGTCCGGCGTGCGCGACGTGCCCATGCCATAGCGCCCGGCAAAGAACTCGTGGAACGCCGCGTAGGCGTACCAGGCCTCGTCGAAGTGCAGCACCTCGACACTGTTGCCCAATTGCTGCTTGATCAGCTCGGCGTTGTAGCACAGGCCGTCGTAGGTGGAGTTGGTGACCACCGCCAGCTTCACTTTCGCCGGCCGCCCGCGGGTCAATGGGCTGGCCTCGATCTTGGCGCGGATCGACGCGGGGCTGAATTCACTGAGGGGAATCGGGCCGATAATGCCCAGTTCGTTGCGCTCCGGGCACAAGTACAGCGGGATCGCGCCGGTCATGATGATCGAGTGCAACACCGATTTGTGGCAGTTGCGGTCGACCAGCACCAGATCATCTCGAGCGACCATCGAGTGCCAGACGATCTTGTTGGCGGTCGAGGTGCCATTGATCACAAAGAAGGTGTGATCGGCACCGAAATTCCGCGCAGCACGCGCTTCGGCTTCGGCCAGCGGCCCGGTGTGATCAAGCAGCGAGCCCAGCTCCGGCACAGACACGGACAGGTCGGAGCGCAGCGTGTTTTCCCCGAAGAACTGATGAAACGCCTGCCCCACCGGGCTTTTGCGATAGGCCACGCCGCCACCGTGACCGGGGGTGTGCCAGGAATAATTGGAGTCGGCGGTGTGTTGCACCAGGGCTTTGAAGAAGGGCGGCAGCAGGCCATCTAGGTACGTGCGCGCGGCGCGGGCGACTTGCCTGGCGAGAAACGGCACGGTGTCTTCGAACAGGTAAAGAATGCCGCGCAGTTGGTTGAGTTCGCTCATCGCATCAGCCGGGGCGTTTTCCAGGGTGACTTGTTCACCCAGGGCGAAAATCGGCAGGTTGGGCGCCCTCAGCCGCGCCAGGCGGATCAGTTCGACCATGTTTTGCAGCAGGTGGGTGTTTTCCCCAGCACCTTCGGCGGCGATCAGCATGCAGGCCAGGCCATGGTGGGTCGAGGCCACCAGCCGGCCTTCGGCGTAGTCCACCGCAGAAAAGATACTGAAGCCCTCTTGTTCCAACTCTTGAGCGATACCCCGAACCCGGTCGCCGGCAACGGTGTCGGCCTTGATGTCGCGATGCACGATAAGGATGGGGAACTTCAGGTCTTTGTACATGGGGGCTTTGAGTCCTGAGGATGATGCACTCAGGGTAGAAGCTGTGAGCGGATGTAGCGAATGAAGATTTTGAAAGCCGCGACTCACCAATGTGGGAGGGAGCAAGCCCCCTCCCACATTGTTTGACTGCGCTCAGCCAGATTATTGCTGGGTCAGTTGGGTCCACAACGCAGGCGCGCCCGCCGACTTGGCAATCGCTTCGAGCCGCGCCGCATGCTCGGCGAGGTCCTGCGCGCTGGCGCGGATGATCGGCGTCGGTTTGCGATCCGCCGGCAGGCGACGGATTTCCGAAGGGCGATTGCCCGAACCTTCCGCCGAACCGGCACCGTCAGAAGCATTGCCGGCCAGGGACAGGCTGGTCTGCCCGCCGGTCATGGTCAGGTAAACGTCGGCCAGGATCTCGGAGTCGAGCAACGCGCCGTGCAGCTCACGGCCGGAGTTGTCGACGCCATAGCGTTTGCACAAGGCATCCAGGCTGTTGCGCTGGCCCGGGTGACGCTCACGGGCCATCATCAGGGTGTCGAGGATCGAGCAGTGCCGGGAAATATCCGCGCGATCCGTCTGCCCCATCAGGGCAAATTCGTTATTGATGAAGCCGACGTCGAACGCCGCGTTATGGATGATCAACTGCGCGCCGTTGATGAACTCGAAGAACTCGTCGGCGACTTCCGCGAAGCGCGGCTTGCCTTTGAGGAATTCGTCGGTGATACCGTGGACGCCGATCGCGCCCTCGTCACTTTCGCGGTCCGGTTGCAGGTAGACGTGGAAGTGACGACCGGTGAGGCGACGGCCCATGAGTTCGACACAGCCGATTTCAATGATCCGGTGACCATCGGTCACCGGCATGCCGGTGGTTTCGGTATCGAGTACAACAGATCGGATGGCCATCAGGGTTCAGCTCTCAACGGTGTGGTGTATTTCAAGGGGCGCAATCTTAACACGTCAGCCGGCATCAGCCCTGCTTGTAGCCCCGCACTTCGTCGACGCCACGGTTGGCCAACTGGTCGGCACGCTCGTTGCCATGGTGGCCGATGTGCCCGCGCACCCATTTCCAGGTGATGTTATGGCGGTTGCATTGCTCATCAAGCAGTTGCCAAAGGTCGGCGTTCTTGACCGGCTCTTTGGCCGCCGTCTTCCAGCCGCGTTTCTTCCAGTTGACCATCCACTCGTTGATGCCCTTCATCACATATTGCGAGTCGGTCACCAGCAGCACGTCGCAACGCCGCTTGAGCTCTTCGAGGCCGCGAATGGCGCCCATCAGCTCCATGCGGTTGTTGGTGGTGTTGGCTTCGCCGCCCCACAGTTCCTTCTCCACGCCCTTGCACACCAGCAAGGCGCCCCAGCCGCCGGGGCCAGGGTTGCCTTTACAGGCGCCATCGGTGAAGAGTTCAACGCTATCGGTCATCGGTTACATCCATCAAAACGGGTTGCCGGGCTTAGGCCGGCAGTATCCCGAGGCCGACTGATCCGGCCTGAAATCAAAAAGAGGGTTCTACGGTTGGCTTTGCTTGCGGTTGACCTTGGCCATCGGCATCGGCACCAGCTTGCCCATGGGTTGGCGTAGCACCTGACGCACCGGCCGCAGCCCGACCACGATCTTGCGTGCGACCAGTAAATAGAAGCCGCCACCCGACAGCTGCCAAGCCCCCGCCCGACGCTCCCAGCCGGCCAGACGGGCCTGCCACTTGGTCGACGCCAGCGGCGGACGATAGCACCCGAAGCGGCGTTTCTCCAGCGCGAAGCCCAGCAGGTTCAGCCAGTCCCCCACCCGCGACGGCGAAATGCAACGGGCCTGGCGCAGGCCGTCATGGGCGAACACATGGCGCAGGCCCCAGCTGCTCCAGGGGTTGATACCGACAATCAGCAAATGGCCACCTGGGCGCACGCTGCTGGCGGCTTCGCGCAACAAACCATGGGGTGACAGGCAGAAATCCAGGCCATGCTGCAGCACCACCACATCGGCGGCGTGCTCGCTCAACGGCCAGGCCTGCTCTTCGCAGACGATCTCCACCCCCGGCAACGGCGCGCCCAGGCGCACATTGCGTTGCACCTGCGGCGCGGACGGCGGCGTCTGGGCCGACGGGCCGTAATGCACCAGGTAACCGCCAAAGAACCGGCCCAGCTCGTCTTCGAGCATGCGCCGTTCTTCATCCAGCAAAAATTGCCCGATCGGCCCGGACAGCCAGTCACGGGCCGCGCTGATCAGGGCCAGCCATTCAGGATCGGCCTGGGCGAACGCTTTATCAGTCATTGCATTCTCCAACTCGCCTAGACGTTCTAAGATGCACCAATGTGTTCAGCTTGGCGAATCGAAGAATGATACAGATCAGTGCCCTGCCCGCCTTCACCGATAACTACATCTGGTTGTTACAGGAACCCCAGTCCCGCCGCTGCGCCGTGGTCGACCCCGGCGACGCCGCCCCCGTGCTGGCCTGGCTCAAGCAGAACCCGGGGTGGACGCTCAGCGACATCCTCGTCACCCACCATCACCATGATCATGTGGGCGGCGTCGAAGCGCTGAAACGCGTGAGCGGCGCCACGGTCTACGGCCCGGCCCACGAAACGATCCCGGCGCGGGACGTTGCCCTGCAGGACAACCAGCGCATCAGCGTGCTGGGCTGGGACTTCGCTGTGTACGCCGTCCCCGGCCACACCCTCGGCCATATCGCCTTTTACCACCCAGGCGTGCTGTTCTGCGGCGACACGCTCTTCGCCGCCGGTTGCGGCCGCCTGTTCGAAGGCACGCCGGCGCAAATGCATGCCTCGCTGCAACGCCTGGCCGCCCTGCCCGCCGACACGCGGGTGTACTGCACCCATGAATATACACAGAGCAATCTCAGGTTTGCCCAGGCCGTGGAACCGGACAACGCCGATATCGCCGAACGGGTGGAAAACGTCAACCGACTGCGCGCCCGTGGCGAGATCACGCTGCCGTCCAACCTGGCCCTGGAAAAACGCACCAACCCGTTTCTGCGTACCGCTGAAACATCCGTTAAACAAAAAGCGGACGAACGGAACGGCCGCGACAACCGCTCTGGGGACGAGGTATTTGCTAGCTTGAGGGCTTGGAAAGATAAGTTCTAACGTGACGCAATCTGATACGTAATTTCTGAATGGTTGACCGGAACCAAAGCGCTTTCTAGAATCGCCCGACATTTTTGCCCGGAACTTACTTCCAGCCAATGTCGTCATCTACTCGTAAATCCAATCATTCAGACGCATTGACCCGCCTGGCTCAAGCCGTGGCGGTGGCTGTCTCCGCAACTCTGGCGGGCTGCCAATCGACAAATTTCGCTGCACAATCCACCGTGCAACCCAAACCGAATCTTGCTGCCAAGATCAAGCAAAAACCTATTTGGCTCTCAGAGAAGCCGAGCCCCGAAGCGCCCCAGGATGTCTGGGAACGCATGCGTCGGGGCTTTCAATTGCAGGACGGTCTCGGCGTCAACCCGCGTATCGAGCAACAACGCCTGTGGTTCGCCAGCAACCCGTCCTTCCTGGAGAACGCCGGCGAACGCGGCAGCCTCTACATTCATTACATCGTCGAACGCCTTGAAGAACGCAACATGCCCCTGGAGCTGGCGCTGCTGCCAGTGATTGAAAGTGCCTACAACCCAATGGCCTATTCGCGCAGCGATGCCGTCGGCTTGTGGCAGTTCATTCCCTCCACCGGGCGTTACTTCAACCTGCGCCAGACCCGCGCCTACGACGGTCGTCGTGATATCACCGCGTCCACCACCGCCGCCCTGGACTATCTGACACGTCTGCATGACATGTTCAACGGCGACTGGCTGCTGGCCCTGGCCGCGTATAACGCTGGCGAAGGCACGGTAAGCCGGGCGATCGAGCGCAACGAGAAGCTCGGCCTGCCGACCGACTACTGGAACCTGCCCCTGCCCCAGGAAACCAAGGACTACGTGCCCAAGTTCCTGGCGCTGTCCCAGGTGGTGCTGGCCCCGGATGCCTACGGCGTCAACCTGAACCCGATTGCCAACACGCCGTACTTCGAAGTGGTTGAAGTCAAGCAAAGCATGGACCTGTCACGGGTCGCCGCGCTGGCCGAGATCGACGAAGACGAACTGTTCCAGCTCAACCCGGCCCTGAAGCAACGCACCACCCTGGACGGCCCCCAGCATTTGCTGGTGCCCAGCTCCAAGGCGCAACTGCTGACCAGCAGCCTTTCGGCGATGAAGCCTGAAGAGTTACTGGCATTACGCCCTAAAAAGCCGGTTTTCGACGAAGTCGAGAGCAAATCCGTGGCCGGCCGCAGCCGTAGCTACAAAGTGCGCAACGGCGACAACCTGACGCTGATCGCCAAGACCAACAAGGTCGACGTGCATGACCTGCAGCGCTGGAACAAGCTCAACGGCCAGGCACTCAAGGTCGGCCAGACCCTGGTGATGCAGGACACGCGCAAGCTGGTGGCCAAGGCCGACAGCAAGAAGCCAGTGCAGTACAAGGTCAAGAAAGGCGACTCGCTGTATATCGTCGCCAAGCGTTTCAACGTCGAGATGCAACATCTCAAGCGCTGGAACCCACGCACTGGCATGGCGCTCAAGCCTGGGCAGATGCTGGTGGTTTCCGGGCCAAGATAAACCGCAGGCAAGCGCGCTCCTGTGGGAGCTGGCTTGCCTGCGATGCAGACACCGAGGTGTATCAGTTACATCAGGGTGATGCCATCGCAGGCAAGCCAGCTCCCACATTTGATCTCTACGCCGCTCAATACCTCGCCAGCCTCCTGCCACCCTTCCCAACAGCCTTTTTCCAACCGGAACAAGCTGTTACTGTACCGATCATAAAGCCCAAGCTGCCTGGATCGGATCTCTGACTTGACGCGTCCCCTCCTTCTACTAATAAGTCTGGCCTTGAGCTTTGCTGCGCACGCGACGATTACCGAAAGCCACGGTTATGCGCAGTTCGGCACGCTCAAGTACCCGACCAAATTCACCCACTTCGATTGGGTAAACCCTGCAGCGCCGAAAGGCGGGACGTTGCGGGTCATGGCGTTTGGCACGTTCGACACCCTCAACCCTTATACCTTCAAGGGTTCGAGCCCGGTTTCCACACCGAACTTCCTGCAATACGGCGTCAATGAGCTGAACGAACCGTTGATGGTCGGCACCGGCCAGTACGCGCCGTCCGGCGATGAGCCGACGTCCAGCTACGGGCTGATTGCCCAATCGGTGGAGTACAGCGAGGACCGCAGCTGGGTGGTGTTCAACCTGCGCCCGGAAGCGCGCTTTCACGATGGCAAGCCGATCACCGCGTATGACGTGGCGTTTTCCTATCGCACCCTGCTGACCGAAGGTCATCCGCAGTACCGCACCAACCTGCAGGAAGTCGCGCGGGTCGACATCCTCAACCGCCACCGTATCCGTTTTGTGTTCAAGCGCGCCGGCAACCCGTTGCTGATCCTGCGCCTGGGCGAACTGCCAGTGCTGCCCCAGCATTACTGGAAAAACCGCGACTTCAAGGCCACCACCTTCGAACCACCGCTGGGCAGCGGGCCCTATCGCCTCAGCAAGGTCACCCCGGGCCGGCAACTGGTGTTCGAGCGGGTCAAGGATTATTGGGGCAAGGACCTGCCGGTCAACCAGGGTTTCTATAACTACGACAAGGTCGAAGTGGAGTTCTACCGCGACAGCGACGTCGCCTTCGAAGCCTTCAAGGCCGGCGAGTTCGATATCTATATCGAGCATCAGGCCAAAAACTGGGCGAATGGTTATGACTTCCCGGCGGTCAGCCGCGGCGACGTGATCAAGGCGCAGATCGCCCACCAGATCCCGACCCAAAGCCAGGGCCTGTTCATGAACACGCGGCGCCCGACGTTCAGCCAGGCCAAGGTGCGTGAAGCCCTGGGGCTGATGTTCGACTTTGAATGGACCAACCGCACCCTGTTCAGCAACGCCTATAAACGCACCTTGAGCTATTACCCCAACAGCGAATTTTCGGCGACCGGCGTCCCGGTCGGCCATGAATGGTTGATGCTCTCGCCCTACCGCGACCAACTGCCGGCCAATCTCTATACCCAACCGTTCAGCCTGCCCCAGACCGACGGGCACGGCATCCCCCGCGACACCTTGCGCCGTGCCCTGGCCCTGCTCGGCGAAGGCGGCTGGAAGCTGTCCGGGCAGCGCCTGCTCAACAAGGACGGGCAGCCGCTGCGCTTCGAGATCCTGCTGGTCAACCCGAACCTGGAGCGCATCTTGCAGCCCTACGTGGAAAACCTGAACAGTATCGGTATCGACGCGCACCTGCGCACGGTCGACCGGGCGCAGTACAAACAGCGCCTCGATCAGTTCGATTTCGACATGATCCTGATGACCCTCAACCAGACCCTCAGCCCCGGCCTTGAGCAGTGGCAGTACTTCCACTCCAGCCAGGCGGCGATCAAGGGCAGCAAGAACTACGCCGGCATCGCCAACCCGGTGGTCGACCGCCTGCTCGAACAACTGCTGGCGGCACAGACCCGCGACGAACAACTGGCCGCCGGCCGGGCCCTGGACCGGGTCCTGCTGTGGCAGCATTACAGCATTCCCAACTGGTACCTCAACTATCATCGCCTGGCCTACCGCAACCGGTTCGCCTTTGTCACCACGCCGCCCTACAGCCTGGGCCTGAGCGCGTGGTGGCTGAAAGCTTCGGAGAAAGCCCAATGATGTCTTTGCGTACAGCACTGCTCGGCAGTCTGTTGCTCTGCACGGCGGCCAACGCCGCCCCGCAACATGCGCTGACCCTCTACAACGAGCCGCCCAAGTACCCCGCCAGCTTCAAGCACTTCGACTACGTCAACCCCGACGCGCCCAAAGGCGGCACCTTTCGCGAGTCGAGCATGGGCGGTTTCGACAGCCTCAACCCCTACATCAGCAAGGGCGTGCCGGCGGACAATATCAGCCTGATCTACGACACCCTGGCCATGCAGAGCCTGGACGAACCCATCACCGAATACGGCCTGGTGGCCGGCAAGATCGAAAAAGCCCCGGACAACAGTTGGGTGCGCTTCTACCTGCGCCCCGAAGCACGCTTCCACGATGGCCACCCGATCCACGCCGAAGACGTGGTGTTCACCTTCCAGATGCTGATGAAGGAAGGCTCGCCGCTCTACCGCACTTACTACGCCGACGTCGACGAAGTGGTCGCCGAAGACCCGCTGCGGGTGCTGTTCAAGTTCAAGCGCACCAACAACCGCGAATTGCCGCTGATCCTCGGGCAACTGCCGGTATTGCCCAAGCATTGGTGGGCCACCCGCGACTTCACCAAGGGCAACCTGGAAATCCCGCTGGGCAGCGGGCCGTACAAGGTCGCCGAGGTCAAGGCCGGGCGCATGATCCGCTACGAGCGGGTCAAGGACTACTGGGCCAAGGACCTGCCGATCACCCAAGGTTTCTACAACTTCGATCAGCGCATCACCGACTATTACCGTGACAACACGGTAGCCCTGGAAGCCTTGAAGGCCGGGCAGTTCGACTACTGGCTGGAGTTCAGCGCGAAGAACTGGGCCAACGCCTACAACATTCCGGCGGTGGCCGAGGGGCGCCTGGTCAAGGAAGAGATCCCCAACGGCAACCCCACCGGCATGCAGGGTTTCGTGTTCAACACACGCAAGCCGATGTTCCAGGACGTGCGCGTGCGCAAGGCCATCAGCCTGTTGCTGGATTTCGAATGGAGCAACAAGCAGCTGTTCAACGGCGCCTACACCCGCACCCGCAGCTACTTCGAGAACTCGGAGATGGCCGCCACCGGCCTGCCCGGCCCGGACGAACTGGCGATCCTCGAACCGCTGCGCGACAAGATCCCCGCCGAAGTCTTCACCCAGGCCTTCGAACCATCCAAGACCGACGGCAGCGGCATGATCCGCACCCAGCAGCGCGAGGCCTACCAGCTGTTGCAGGAAGCCGGCTGGCGCATCGTCGACGACAAGATGGTCGACGCCACCGGCAAACCGGTGAGCATTGAATTTTTGCTGGCGCAGACCGAGTTCGAACGCATCCTGCTACCCTTCAAGCGCAACCTGGCAGACCTGGGCATCGACTTGGTGATTCGCCGGGTCGACGTCTCGCAATTCGTCAACCGCCTGCGCTCGCGGGATTTCGACATGCTGGTGGGCAGCTTCCCGCAGTCCACCTCGCCGGGTAATGAACAACGCGAGTTCTGGAAATCCTCCAGCGCCGACAAGCCCGGCAGCCGCAACTACATGGGTCTCAAGGACCCGGCCGTCGACCAACTGGTCGAAGAACTGATCGACGCCGACTCGCGCAAAAGCCTGATCGCCCATGCCAAGGCCCTGGATCGCGTGTTGCAATTTGGCTACTACGTGATCCCCAACTGGCACATCAAGACCTTCCGCGTGGCGTACTGGGACCATCTCGGTCATCCCAAAGTGCCACCGCGTTATGACGTCGGCACCGCCACCTGGTGGGCCAAACCCGACGTCAAACCTGCCACCACCCTGGACACGAGCGCCGACCCGGCGAGCGGAGGCGATTAAATGCTGGCCTATATCATTCGCCGCCTGTTGCTGATCATCCCCACGCTGTTCGGGATTCTGCTGATCAACTTCGTCATCATCCAGGCCGCCCCGGGTGGCCCGGTGGAGCAGATGATCGCCAAGCTCGAAGGCTTCGAAGGCGCCACCAGCCGCATTGCCGGCGGCGGCGCCGAAGTCGCAGTGGCCGGCTCCAGCTACCGTGGCGCCCAAGGCCTGGACCCGGCACTGATCAAGGAAATCGAAACCATGTACGGTTTCGACAAGTCGGCACCGGAACGCTTGTGGATCATGGTCAAGAACTACGCCCGGCTGGATTTCGGCGACAGCTTCTTTCGCGACGCCAAGGTCATCGACCTGATCAAGGAAAAGATGCCGGTGTCGATCTCCCTCGGGCTGTGGAGCACGCTGATCATGTACCTGGTCTCGATCCCGCTGGGGATCGCCAAGGCCACGCGACACGGCAGCCACTTCGACGTATGGACCAGCTCGGCGATCATCGTCGGCTACGCGATCCCGGCGTTCCTGTTCGCGATCCTGCTGATCGTGGTGTTTGCCGGCGGCAGTTACTTCGACTGGTTCCCCTTGCGCGGGCTGACCTCCAACAATTTCGATGAGCTGAGCTGGGGCGGCAAGATCCTCGACTACTTCTGGCACCTGGCCTTGCCCATCACCGCGCTGGTGATCGGCAACTTCGCGACCATGACGCTGCTGACCAAAAACAGCTTTCTCGACGAGATCAACAAACAGTACGTGGTCACCGCCAAGGCCAAGGGCCTGACCAACCACCGCGTGCTCTACGGCCATGTGTTCCGCAACGCCATGCTGCTGGTGATCGCCGGTTTCCCCTCGGCGTTCATCGGGATCTTCTTCACCGGCTCGCTGCTGGTGGAAGTGATCTTCTCCCTCGACGGCCTCGGCCTGATGAGCTTTGAAGCCGCGATCAATCGCGATTACCCGGTGGTGTTCGGCACGCTGTTTATCTTCACCCTGCTCGGGCTGGTGGTGAAACTGATCGGTGACCTCACCTACACCCTGGTCGATCCGCGTATCGACTTCGCCAGCCGGGAGCATTGAGATGAATCTGTCCCCCCTCAATCGCCGCCGGTTCGAGCGGTTCAAGGCAAACAAACGCGGCTGGTGGTCGCTGTGGCTGTTCCTGATCCTGTTCGGCCTGAGCCTGGGCGCCGAGCTGATCGCCAACGACAAACCGCTGGTGGTGCATTACGACGGCGACTGGTATTTCCCGGCGCTCAAACGCTACCCGGAAACCACCTTCGGCGGCGAGTTCCCCCTGGAGGCCAACTACAAGAGCCCGTATATCCAGGAGCTGCTCAAGGCCAAGGGCGCGTGGACGCTGTGGGCGCCGATCCCGTTCAGCTATCAGAGCATCAACTACGACCTAAAGGTACCGGCCCCCGCGCCGCCGTCTTCGGTCAACCTGCTGGGCACCGATGACCAGGGCCGCGACGTCTTGGCGCGGGTGATCTATGGCTTTCGCGTGTCGGTGCTGTTTGCCCTGACCCTGACCGTGCTCAGCTCGATCATCGGCGTGATCGCCGGGGCCCTGCAGGGCTTCTATGGCGGCTGGGTCGACCTGGCCGGGCAACGCTTCCTGGAGATCTGGTCGGGCTTGCCGGTGCTGTACCTGCTGATCATCCTCGCCAGTTTCGTGCAGCCCAACTTCTGGTGGCTGCTGGGGATCATGCTGCTGTTCTCGTGGATGAGCCTGGTGGACGTGGTCCGCGCCGAGTTCCTGCGTGGGCGCAACCTGGAATACGTGCGCGCGGCCAGGGCGCTGGGCATGCAGAACGGCGCGATCATGTTCCGCCATATCCTGCCCAATGCCATGGTCTCGACCATGACCTTCATGCCGTTCATCCTCACCGGCGCCATCGGCACCCTGACCGCCCTGGACTTCCTCGGCTTCGGCCTGCCGGCGGGTTCGCCGTCGCTGGGGGAACTGGTGGCCCAGGGCAAATCCAACCTGCAAGCGCCGTGGCTGGGCATGAGTGCCTTTGCCGTGCTGGCGATCATGTTGAGTTTGCTGGTGTTTATCGGCGAGTCCGCTCGCGATGCCTTCGACCCGAGGAAATGAGATGAATCAGGACAATCTGATCGAAGTCCGCGACCTCTGCGTCGAGTTCGTCACCGGCGAGCATCACCACCGCGTGGTGAACCACGTCAGCTTCGACATCAAGCGCGGCGAAACCCTGGCGCTGGTCGGCGAAAGCGGCTCCGGCAAATCGGTGACCGCCCACTCGATCCTGCGCCTGCTGCCCTACCCCTTGGCACGGCACCCCGCGGGCACCATCGAATACGTCGGCCAGGACCTGCTGACCCTCAACGAAAAAACCATCCGGCATATTCGCGGCAACCGCATTGCGATGATCTTCCAGGAGCCGATGACCTCGTTGAACCCGCTGCACTGCATCGAGAAGCAGATCAACGAAGTGCTCGGCCTGCACAAAGGGCTGACCGGCAAAGTCGCGACCCGGCGCACCCTCGAGTTGCTCGAACTGGTGGGCATTCCCGAGCCGCATAAACGCCTCAAGGCGCTGCCCCACGAACTGTCCGGCGGCCAGCGCCAACGGGTGATGATCGCCATGGCCCTGGCCAACGAGCCGGAGCTGTTGATTGCCGACGAACCGACCACCGCCCTCGACGTGACGGTGCAGTTGAAGATCCTCGAGCTGCTCAAGGAACTGCAGGCGCGCCTGGGCATGGCGTTGCTGCTGATCAGCCACGACTTGAACCTGGTGCGGCGCATTGCCCACCGTGTGTGCGTGATGCAACAGGGTTGCATCGTCGAGCAAGCCGATTGCGAAACCTTGTTCCAGTCGCCGCAGCACCCTTACACCCAGGAGCTGCTCGCCGCCGAACCCAGCGGCGGGCCGGCCGCCACCGCCGTCGGGCCACCGTTGCTGGAAGTGGACGACTTGAAAGTCTGGTTTGCGATCAAGAAAGGCTTTTTGCGCAACACCGTCGATTACGTCAAGGCGGTGGACGGCATCAACTTCAGCCTGCCCCAGGGGCAAACCCTGGGCATCGTCGGCGAAAGCGGCTCGGGCAAGTCCACCCTCGGCCTGGCGATCCTGCGCCTGATCGCGAGCAAAGGCGGGATTCGCTTCGAAGGCCAGCAACTCGACCGCCTGAGCCAGCAACAGGTGCGCCCGTTGCGCCGGGAAATGCAGGTGGTGTTCCAGGACCCGTTCGGCAGCCTCAGCCCGCGCATGTGCGTCAGCGAGATCGTCGGCGAAGGCCTGCGCATTCACAAGATGGGCAGCCCGGCGGAGCAGGAAGCGGCGATTATCGCAGCGCTCAAGGAAGTCGGCCTCGACCCGCAGTCGCGGCATCGCTACCCCCACGAGTTCTCCGGCGGCCAGCGCCAACGCATCGCCATTGCCCGCGCCCTCGTGCTCAAGCCGCGCCTGATCCTGCTCGACGAACCGACCTCGGCGCTCGACCGCACGGTGCAGCGCCAAGTGGTGGAATTGCTACGCGGTTTGCAGGCCAAGTACAACCTGACCTATCTGTTCATCAGCCATGACCTGGCGGTGGTCAAAGCGTTGAGTCACCAGTTGATGGTGGTCAAGCATGGGCAGGTGGTGGAACAGGGCGACGCGCCGGCGATTTTCGCCAACCCACAGCATGCCTATACCCGGCAGTTGCTGGAGGCGGCGTTTCTGGTGCCGACGCCTTAGCCCAGGGCCGTGACCTATCCGTTCAGCGCGAAAGGATAGGTCGTTCGCCTCAAGCCGCCAGCCCGCGCCCGGCCCGCTCCAGGTTGCGCCACAACCAGCCCGGCAATACGTCCGGGTCCAGGCTGTCGATCAGGTTCTTCAAGCCCAGCCCCAACTCCGTGTCGCCTTCAATCACCAAGCGACGCCGGAAGAACAAGGTGTCCGGATCTTCCTGGCGACTGGCCAGCAACAAGAACTCGCGCCAGTTACCACTGATGGTCACCTGGGCCTCGGCTTTTTCAGCGATGCGCAAGCCATCCCGCGCCAGCGTCAGGTACCAGCACAGCCCAAGGTCGGGGATGCGCAGGCACATCCAGCGCCCGCGCAGCAGGTCGAAGCCACCGTCGCGCAACGGCTCGGCCAGGCAGCGGTTGAGGCCTTGCTGCAAGGCCAGGCGCTGCACCCGGAACGGCACGTGGCGCACCAGCGGCAACAAGCGATCGGCGCCCTTGAGCAGCCATTGTTTGCGACTCAACACAGGCCCACCTCCTCGACCCGCAGCATGCCGGCCTGGCCATGCCAGTAACCGTTGCAACCGTCGACGCACAACGGCGGCATCGCGCCCTGGCGCACCTGGTCAAACGCCTGGACCACGCCGACCATCCCTTCGGCGCGTGGGCTCAGGCGCAACAGGTCAGCGCCACACGCGACCAGGCCGGGGTAATCGGCGAGCAGGTTGGTGACATCGGCCGACATCGTCTGAATCCCGTTCAAGGTGAACAACGGTTGCCCTTCCTGGCTGGTCAGGGCCATGCCGTCGGGGTAGTTGATGCAACAGAACTGGCAATCGTCCTTGGGCCGGTTTTCCGCGCGGGCGGTGAAGCAACGGGCCGAGTACGCCAGGGGCAAATGCCCATAGGCGAAGATCTCCACTTCGGGCAGCGGCCGGCCGAGTTCACGCACCTGTTCCAGCACATCGGCGATCAGGCTTTGCGAGCATTCCACCGGCGGCACCCAGCGCTGCATGCCCGCATCGAGCAATTGCGCCAGGGCGTGGCCGTTGTACAGGTTGAGCGCCGGACCGCCGACAAAAGGCAACTTGCGCTCGATCAGCAACTGCACCGCGCCCATGTCGTTGGCCTCGACCAGCACCTCGCCGTTGTCGCACAGGCGGCGCAGGCTCGACAGTTCAGAGGCGGCTTCGATCAAGGTCAGGCTCGACAGCACGATCTGCGCCGAGCTGCACGACTGCAACTCGCGGCCCAGGCCCAACCATTGATCCAGGGAAAACGCGCGGCGTTTGGAGCACACGGTTTCCCCCAGGTAAATCACGTCCAGGGGCAAGCCGGCCATGTCTGAATAGAAGCGCCCCAAGTGTTCCTTATCCCAATAAAACAGCACCGGTCCCAGGCTGAGCTTCATCTGTGTTTCCTCATTGCCATGCGCGATGGTAAGCACCCAGGGTGGTCTGGCTGCCTTCGGAAAGTCCGGCCAGCACCTGGCGCCACTGGTCCTTGACCACAAAATTGGCCGGGGCGCTGCGGTGGGCGTCGAGGGCGGCGCGCCAGACTCGGGTGACTTGTTCCACATAGGCCGGGCTGCGTTGCCGGCCTTCGATCTTCACCGCCTCCACGCCGATGGCGCTGAGTTCGGGCAACAGGTCCAGGGTGTCGAGGCTGGTCGGTTCTTCGAGGGCATGGAAGCGCTTGCCGCCGACCAGGAAGCGGCCTTTGCACAAGGTCGGGTAGCCGGCCGGTTCCTCCGGGGTGTAGCGGTCGATCAGCACTTCACTGAGCCGCGCGCTGAGGCCATCGGCGTCGTCGCTCCAGCGCACCGCCTTGGCCGGCGAGCACACGCCGCACAGGTTGGGCGACTCACCGGTGATATACGACGACAAGTGGCAACGCCCTTCGGCCATGATGCACAGGCTGCCGAAGCCGAACACTTCGATCGGCACCACGCTGCTCGCCGCCACCTGTTTGACCTGGGCCAGCGACAGCACCCGCGGCAGCACCGCGCGGCGGATGCCATAACGTTCGACGTAGAACTTCAGCGCCGCCGCATGGGTGGCCGAGCCCTGCACCGACAAGTGCAACGCCATCTGCGGATGATGCGCGGCAGCATAGCCGAGCACACCCGGGTCGCCGGCGATCAGCGCATCCACGCCATGATCGGCCGCACGGTCGACGGCGCGTTGCCAGCGTGACCAGATCTTCGGTTGCGGGTAGGTATTGACCGCCACATACAGCTTGCGCTGGTGCTGGCGGATATGGGCGACGGCGGCGTCGAACTGCTTGTCGTCCATGTTCAGCCCGGCGAAATGCCGGGCATTGGTGTCATCGCGAAAACCGACATACACCGCATCGGCGCCTTGGCGCACCGCGGCTTTCAGCGCAGGCAGGTTGCCTGCCGGGCAGACCAGTTGCATGGAGACTCCTCATTGAAACTCGGCGAAGGACAAGAAAGGCACCGGTGCATCCTTGAGCAGCAGTTGCTCGCGCTCGACAATCACCAGGCCATCGGCCCAGCAGGCGGCGGTGAGCATCGCCGAGCTTTGCTGGGGGTGCAGGACGGCGCGCAATTGCCCATCCGCGCCGGGGCTCAAGCGCGCGCGCAGGTACTGGCGGCGCTTGTTAGGGGTAGGCCATTCAAAACCGGCCGGCACCTGGACCGGCACCGGCAACACGCGCTCGACGCCCTGGGCGCGCAACAGGAACGGGCGCACCACCACCAACGCAGTGATCAGCGCGGCAGACGGGTTGCCGGGCAGGCCGATCCACGGTTTGCCCGCCACTTCGCCAAACGCCAGAGGCTTGCCGGGCTGGATCGCCAGGCGCCAGAAATCCACGCGACCGAGTTCCTGGATGGCTTGTTTGAGATGATCCTCCTCGCCCACCGACACACCGCCGGTGGTCAGCAGCAGGTCGCATTCGGACGACGCGAGGATCAACGCGTCGCGGCTGGCGGCCAACGCGTCGGCCATCACCCCGTAGTCGAGCACCTCCACGCCCCAACCGCGCAATAACGCGGTCACCAGGTGGCGGTTGCTGTTGTAGATCTGCCCCGGCGCCAGCGACTCGCCCGGCTCGCGCAGTTCATCGCCGCTGCTCAGCAGGCACACGCGCAGGGGGCGATAAACCTTGACCCACGGAATGCCGGCCGACGCCAGCAGGCCGACTTCCTGGGCGCGCAGGCGCTGGCCGACACGCAACAGGCGTTGCCCGCGCTGCATTTCTTCACCGCGCTTGCGCACGTGTTCGCCCAGGCGCAGCGGCGGGCACCAGATACGCTGGCCGTAGACGCGGCAACGCTCCTGGGGCACCACGCTGTCGGCGCCGGGCGGCAGCGGCGCACCGGTGAAAATCCGTACTGTCTGCCCGGCCTGTAAAAGCTCATCGCTGCTGTGCCCGGCAGCAATCCGCCCGGCCAGCACCAAGTAGCCGCCCTGCTCCGGCACATCGGCGGCGCGCAGGGCGTAGCCGTCCATGGCGCTGTTGTCCCAGCACGGCAGGTCGAGAGGTGAAAACAATTCTTCGGCGATCACCCGACCCGCGGCCTGGCCGAGGGGGATGACTTCGGTGGGCGGCGCAGGTGGCGCCTGCGCCAGCAGTTGCTCGATCGCCTCGTCCACCGGCATCAATTGCCCGCTGTCGCACACGCGGGTGTTCATGACCGCGCCTCGCAGGCGCTGAGCGCTTGTTCGAACTGAGGCTTGAGGTGCGCAACGAAGTTGCACGGGCCGGTGCGGCTGTCCAATTGACTGAGCAGAATCTGGTCCCAGGCGGTACGGCACGCGCCGGGCGAACCGGGCATGCAGCACACCAGCACGCCATTGCTCATGCCCGCCAGGGCGCGGGACTGCAAGGTGGACATGCCGATTTCCGCCAGGGACACCTGGCGGAACAGCTCGCCGAACCCGTCCACTTGTTTATCCAGCAGCGGCAACACCGCTTGTGGCGTGTTGTCGCGAGCGGTGAAGCCGGTGCCGCCGGTCATCAGGATCACTTGCACCTGAGGGTCGGCGATCCACTGCGAAACACGGGCGCGGATCTGGTAGATATCGTCCATCACCAGGCCACGGTCGATCAGCACATGGCCGGCACCTTCTAGGCGCTCTACCAGGGTCTGCCCGGAGGTATCGGTGTCAAAGGTGCGGGTGTCGCTGATGGTCAGTACGGCAATGTTCAGGGAGACAAAACTGCGTTGGGTCAAATGGGCCATGATCAAGGCTCCAGGCAGATAAAAAGATGCGCTCAGCCTGCGCCGCAACGGGCGCAGGGCCTATTCCTCGAAGGAGGTACCTCGTCAGGGCGCCAGCCGTGTGCGCTGCCAGGCGCCGTCTCGCAGGCGGTAGTCGAGGCGGTCATGCAGGCGGTCGGGGCGGCCTTGCCAGAACTCGATGCGGCGCGGTTGCAGGCAGTACCCGCCCCAGTGCTCGGGCCGTGGCGGTTGCTGGCCGGCGAACCGCTCGGTGACCTCACGCAGCAAACCTTCCAGCTCGCTGCGGTGGGTCAGCGGCTGACTCTGCGGGGAGGCCCAGGCACCAAGTTGGCTGGCGGCCGGGCGGTCGAGGAAATAGGCGTCCGACAGCGCCGGATCGAGGCGCTCGACCGCGCCTTCAATACGCACCTGGCGCTCCAGGCCGGGCCAGAAAAACGTCATCGCGGCATGGGGGTTGCTCGCCAGTTCCTCGCCCTTGGCGCTCTGGTAATTGCCAAAAAACACAAAACCTTCGGCGCTGAAGCCCTTGAGCAGCAGGATGCGGCAATGGGCGTACCCTTCCCTGTCGACCGTGGCCAGGGCCATGCTGTTGGCCTCGGCGGGAGGCGCTTCGGTCTTGCGCGCCTGGCTCAGCCACTGGCCGAACAACACCAGCGGATCGTCTTGCTCGCCGTCGTCCCGCAGGCCGTAGAGGGTGTAGTTGCGGCGCAGTTGCGCGAGGGACAGGGGCATGGGACGAACCTCCAGAGAATTCGCCACAGTGTGGGAACTGCGCAGGTTTTAGCCCTTGACCGCGATCAACAATCCGCCGCGTCATGGCGCCGCAGGCGGCTCACCACAATGACTTCGCCAGCACCACAATCACCACCATGTGCGCGAGAATGCTGCGTCGTATCCACAGCGCACGCTTGGGGCTCAGGCGCTCGCGGGTCAGCCAGTAGGCCAGCAGCAGGTAGTGCCCGATGATGCTCAGGGCGAGGAAGATTTTCAGGCTCAGGAACAGTCCGAAATGGCTGTTCCATGGCAGACCGCGGTAATGCCAGGCCAGGCCGATACCCGCGCCATACAGCAGCACCACCACGCCATGCAGCACCCGCCGCGAACGCCGGGCGATCGCATGTTCCGCGGTGAAACGCGCCGACCACGCCAGCTCCTCGCGGGCGCTGTGCCAGATCACCACTTCAAAGAACAGCGTGCCGATAAAGGCGATCGCCGCCAGCAGATGCACGATCAACAACCACGAATACAGCATGCAATGCTCCTAACCGGGGTGCCCGTCGACCCGCGCCCGCCACAACATCGGGCCATACCGCCACAGGTACAAGCCCAGGCCGACCGACCAGCACAGCCCCGCCAGCCACAAGGCCGCCACGGGCCAGATCAACACCAGTGCCACCCGGCACACAGCCGCCAGGTTCAACAGGGCGAACGCCAGGGTCATCCCGCCCGGCGGCTGCAACGGCCGACCGGTATGGCCCAGGCTGACGCGCGCCACCATCGCCAGGATCAGCCCGGCCATGGCGCCGATCGTCAGCGCATGCACGGCCAGGCTCGGGTTGAGCGGCGCACCGAAATGCCACAGCGCCATGCCCAGGCAGGCCACGGCCAACCATGCGTAGGCCAGGTGCAGCGACCACAGCAGCGGCACGCGCCACAGGCCACGGTCATGCCAGCGCGCCAGGCGCAGCAAGTGGCCCAGGCCGAGCACAGCGAACAGTACGCCGCTCCACCGGCTGGGGAACACCGCCAGCCCGCTGGCGTAAAGCAACGCCACCAGGATCGAACCGCCCAGCAACACACGGTCCAGCCACGGCCACGGCTTGACCGCATCGACCCGGCCCAGGCCACGTTGGGTGAAGAATGGAATCACCCGACCGCCGATCAGCCCCATCATCGCCGCCACCAGCCACAACCCCGTGAGCACCGCCTGGCGCTCCACGCCTTCGTCATGGGTCAGCAACCCATACAACGCCAACGCGTCTGCCACGGCGAGCAAGCCCAGCACCAGTACAATCGGGTAGTTACGGGTTTGCCTGACCTTCCACAGCGTCCAGCCCATCACCCCGGCCACGGCCAGCGGAAAACTCAGTTCCAGCACCGCCAGCAGCGGCCACGGCAGGTTCAGCAACCAACCCAGGCGCGCCGCCAGCCATAACCCGGCGAGCAACGCCAGGGGCGCGCCGCTGAGGCCGGGGCGGCCGGTCCAGGTCTGCACCGCGGTCAGCAAAAAGCCGGCGATGATCGCCACGCCAAAGCCGAATAGCAGCTCATGCCGGTGCCAGGCCAGCCAGCCACCGGCCGGTTGCCAAGTACCGGTGGCGCCGCCCAGGGCGAACAGCCACAGAGGAATGACCAGCACCGCCAACAGGCAGGCACCGAGGAAAAACGGACGGAATGCCAGGCGAAACAATGGGGGAATGGCCATGGCCTTGCGTCGATCGAGCACTTGCATAGCACGGCTCCTAAACAGATGAATGCGACAATCTTGCGCTGCAGCCTGCGCTTTGCCCTTGTCGTAGATCAAGCACGCCCGCCACGGACAGGGGAACTTTGCCAGGAAATAACCGCCCGAATCCGGTACGCTCAGCGTTTTTACTCAAGGAGTTAATTCCCATGGCCAAAGCCACCGCCCGTCACATCCTCGTTGCCACCGAAGACAAGTGCAACGAACTCAAGGCCCAGATCGAAGGCGGCGCCGATTTCGCAGAAGTCGCCAAAGCCAATTCCAGCTGCCCATCCAGCCGTCAAGGCGGCGACCTGGGCTCGTTCGGTCCAGGCCAGATGGTTAAAGAATTCGACACCGTCGTGTTCAGCGCCCCGGTCAACACCGTGCAAGGCCCGGTGAAAACCCAGTTCGGTTATCACCTGCTGGAAGTCACCAGCCGTCAGGACTGATTCAGTCCACGCTGATGCTTGAAACAACGGCCCGCCTTTTGGTGGGCCGTTGTGCATGGGATGACTGGCGATGCTCAGGCCGTTAGCGTACAAATCCCTATTCTCCTTCACCCGGCGCTCAAGGCAGATAATGCGACTGGCTTTTTCGACTCTATTCAGCTCCACCCTGGCCCTGCTGCTGGCCAGCACCGCTGTGATCGCGGCCCCGCAAACCTACCTGACCGTGTATGGCGAACCGGCCAAATATGGCACCGGCTTCAGCCATTTCGACTATGCCAACCCCAACGCGCCCAAGGGCGGCAGCCTGCGGCGTTCGGCCATCGAGATCGGGCGCTTCGACCATGTGCTGCCCTATATCGACAAAGGCATCGGCGTGTCCCAGATCGACGGCTGGCTCTACTCGCCCCTGGCCCTGCGCTCCCTGGACGAGCCGTACACGGTCTACGGCCTGGTCGCCGAGAAGATGGAACGCGCGGACGACGGCCTGTCGCTGCGCTTCTACCTCAACCCCAAGGCCCGTTTTGCCGATGGCACACCGATCACCGCCGAAGACGTGCGCTACAGCTTCGATTTGCTGATGACCCAGGGCAGCCTGCGCTTTCGCACGCTGTTCGCCGACGTCAAACACGTCGAAGTCGAAGGCGAACGCCAGGTGCGCTTCGATTTTTCCAGCGATGAAAACCGCACCCTGGCGCTGGATATCGCCACCCTGCCGGTGTTCCCCGAGCACTGGTGGAAAACCCGCGACTTCGCCAACGGCGGCGGCTACGAAGCGCCGCTGGGCAGCGGCCCGTACAAAATCAGCAAGATCGACGCGGGCAGCACCATCACCTTTACCCGCAACCCTGATTGGTGGGGCAAGGACTTGCCGGTCAGCCGCGGTCTGTACAACTTCAATCACCTGAGCCTGGAATATTTCGGCGACACCGAAGTGGCGCGCCAGGTGCTGCGTGGCGGCGCGTATGACTTCAACCGCGAGTTCTCCGCCACCGGTTATTCCATCGGCTACAACGGCCCGGCGCTGGACGACGGGCGCCTGCAACGCGCGCACCTGGCCAAAGAGATGCCGCAACCGGCCCAAGGCTATGTGTTCAACGTGCAGAAACCGATGTTCCAGGACCGCCGCGTGCGCCAGGCCCTGGCGATGCTGTGGGATTTCGAATGGGCCAACCGGCAGATGATGCGCAACCTGTACATCCGCCAGCAGAGCTACTTCTCCAATAGCCCGCTGGCCGCGAGCGAATTGCCGACCCCGGAAGAGCTGGCGATCCTCGAACCCCTGCGCGGCCAGGTGCCCGACGAGGTGTTCAGCCAGGTCTTCAAAGCCCCGGTCACCGACGGCAGCGGCATGATCCGCGACAAGCAACTGCAAGCCTTGGCCCTGCTGGAAGAAGCCGGCTGGAACCCCGACGGCGACAAGCTGGTCAACGCCGAGGGCGAGCCGCTGGAATTCACCTTCCTCTATGCCCAACCCGGCCTCGAGCGTCTGTTGCTGCCGTACAAGCGCAACCTGGCGCAGATCGGCATCACCCTGATTATCCGCCGCATCGACTCCTCGCAGTACGTCAACCGGCTGATGACGCGGGACTACGACATGATCGTCACCGGCTTCCCGGTCACCACCTCGCCGGGGATGGAGTTGTACAACTACTTCGGCTCCAGCGCCGCGTTCGACCCGGGCGCCAACAACTACATGGTGCTCAAGGACCCGGCCGTCGACAGCCTGATCAAGGGCCTGGTGAAAGCCAACACCCAGGCGCAGATGCTCACCTACGCCCACGCCCTGGACCGGGTGCTGCAATGGAACTACCTGTGGATCCCCAATTACTACCCGCCCGGCACGTCCGCCGCGTGGTGGAACCGCTTCGGCCGCCCGGCGATCGAGGCGAAGAATGACGAAGCCCTGGAAACCTGGTGGGAAATCAGCCCCACGCCACTGACAAACGCACAAATGAGCGCGGAGCTTAAAAAACGCGGAGGGATGCGCTGATGTTTGCCTATATCGTGCGGCGCCTGCTGTTGATCATCCCGACGCTGGTGATCATCCTGCTGGTCAATTTCGTGATCGTGCAGGCCGCGCCCGGCGGGCCGGTGGAACAGGCGATCGCCCACCTGCAAGGGATCGGCGGCGGCGGCATCGGCGGTTCCGCCGGCGAAGGCCTCGGCAGCGGCTCGCGGGCCAGCCGTGGCCTGGACCCGAAACTGATCAAGGACATCGAAAAACAATACGGCTTCGACAAGCCGGCGCCGGAGCGCCTGTGGCTGATGCTCAAGAGCTACGCCCGGCTGGACTTCGGCAACAGCTTCTTTCGCGGCGCGACCGTCACCGACCTGATCCTGGAAAAGATGCCGGTGACCATCTCCCTCGGCCTGTGGGCCACGCTGATCACCTACCTGGTGTCAATTCCCCTGGGGATCCGCAAGGCGGTGCGCCATGGCAGCAACTTCGATGTGTGGAGCAGCACAGCCATCGTGATCGGCTATGCGATGCCGGCGTTCCTGTTTGCGATGTTCCTGATCGTGGTGTTCGCTGGCGGCACCTCGCTGAACTGGTTCCCGGTGCGCGGCCTGGTCTCGGAAAACTTCGACGAACTGAGCACGGTGGGCAAGGTCGCCGACTATTTCTGGCACCTGGTCTTGCCGGTCACGGCGCTGGTGATCGGCGGGTTCGCCACCCTGACCATCCTGACGAAAAACTCGTTCCTCAATGAGATCACGCGCCAATACGTGGTCACCGCCCGCGCCAAAGGCTTGAGCGAACGGCAGGTGCTGTACGGGCATGTGTTCCGCAATGCGATGCTGCTGGTGATCTCGGGGATTCCCCAGGCGTTTATCAGCGTGTTCTTTGCCGGCTCGCTGCTGATCGAGGTGATCTTTTCCCTCGACGGTCTCGGGCGCATGAGCTACGAAGCCGCGGTGTCCCGCGACTACCCGGTGGTGTTCGGTTCGCTGTTTATCTTCACCCTGTTCGGCCTCTTGATAAAACTGATCGGCGACCTCTGCTACACCCTGGTGGACCCGCGTATCGACTTCGCCGCGAGGAACGCCTGATGTTCAATCTATCTCCCGTGGCCCGTCGGCGTTTCGAGCGGTTCAAGAAGAACCGCCGCGGCTGGTGGTCACTGTGGCTGTTTATCGGCCTCTTCATCCTGACCCTGGGTGGCGAGTTGATCGCCAATGACAAGCCCTTGGTGTTGAGCTTCAAGAACGAGCTGTATTTTCCGGTGTTCAAGCGCTACACCGAGCAGCAGTTTGGCGGGCAATTACCGTTCCAGGCCGACTATCGCAGCGACTACGTACAGAAGCTGATCAAGCAGGACGGCGGCTGGATGCTGTTCCCGCCAGTGCCGTTCAACGACGACACGCCCAACTACGAACTGACCCGCCCTGCCCCCAGCCCGCCCTCGGCGGTGAACTGGCTGGGCACCGACGACCAGTCGCGCGACGTGGTGGCGCGGGTGATCTTCGGCGCGCGGGTGTCGATCCTGTTTGCCCTGGCGCTCACCGCGATCAGTGCGAGCATCGGCATCGCCGCGGGCGCGTTGCAGGGTTACTACGGCGGCTGGGTCGACCTGATCGGTCAGCGGGTGCTGGAAGTGTGGTCCGGGTTGCCGGTGCTGTACCTGCTGATCATCCTGTCCGGCTTTGTCGAACCGAACTTCTGGTGGCTGCTGGGGATCATGGCGCTGTTTTCCTGGCTGGCCCTGGTGGACGTGGTGCGCGCCGAGTTCCTGCGCGGGCGCAACCTGGAGTACGTCAAGGCGGCGCGGGCCCTGGGTTTGAGCGACGCCAAGATCATGCGCCGACACATCCTGCCCAATGCAATGACGGCCACCCTGAGCTACCTGCCGTTTATTTTGACCGGGGCGATTTCCACCTTGAGCGCCCTGGATTTCCTCGGTTTCGGCATGCCGGCGGGCAGCGCGTCGCTGGGTGAGTTGATCGCCCAGGGCAAGCAGAACCTGCAAGCGCCATGGCTGGGCCTGACGGCGTTTTTCACCTTGGCGCTGATTCTGTCGCTGCTGGTATTTATCGGCGAGGCGTTGCGCGATGCCTTCGACCCCCGTGCATGAGTGAGTCTGTATGAGCGACAACCTGATCGAGATCCGCGACCTCTGCGTCGCCTTCAGCGGCCAGACCGTGGTGCGCAACCTGAGCCTGGATGTGCGCCCCGGCGAGTGCCTGGCGCTGGTCGGCGAGTCGGGCTCGGGCAAGTCGGTGACGGCCCTTTCGATTCTGCAACTGCTGCCCGAAGCCGGCACGCAAACCAGCGGCTCCGTGCGCTATCGCGGCCAAGAGTTGATCGGCGCATCGGCGGCCACCCTGCAAAAGCTGCGTGGCGACCGCATCGCCATGATCTTCCAGGAGCCGATGACCTCCCTCAACCCGCTGCACAGCATCGAAAAGCAGATCGGCGAAACCCTGCTGTTGCACAAAGGTATGGGCGGCAAAGCAGCACAGGCGCGCATCATTGAACTGCTCGAACTGGTCGGCCTCCAGAACCCCCAGGAACGGCTCAAGGCCTATCCGCACCAACTCTCCGGCGGCCAGCGCCAACGCGTGATGATCGCCATGGCCCTGGCCTGCGAGCCGGAACTGCTGATCGCCGACGAGCCCACCACCGCGTTGGATGTGACCGTGCAGCGCAAGATCCTGCTGCTGCTCAAGTCCTTGCAGCAACGCCTGGGCATGTCGCTGCTGCTGATCAGCCACGACCTCAACCTGGTGCGCAGCATGGCGCAGCGCGTGTGTGTGATGCATACCGGCGAGATCGTCGAACAGGCCGACTGCGAAACCTTGTTCAACGCGCCACAACACCCCTACAGCCGCTTGCTGCTCGACGCTGAACCGGCGGGCGAGGTGCTGTGCGGCGAAACGCGCGAAACGGTGTTGCAGGTCGACGACCTGAGCGTGCAATTCCCCCTCGGCGGCGGCCTGTTTCAGCGCAAGACCTACCTGCGCGCGGTGGACGGCATCAGCCTCAGCGTGCAGCGCGGCAAGACGCTGGGCATCGTCGGCGAGTCGGGCTCGGGCAAATCCACCCTGGGCCAGGCGATCCTGCGCCTGCTGGACTCCACCGGCAGCATCCGCTTCCAGGGCGTCGCCCTCGACGCGCTCAACCACAAACAGATGCGCCCGTGGCGCAAGCAGATGC
The DNA here is from genome assembly GCF_023651955.1 of Pseudomonas sp. Y39-6. NCBI lineage: Bacteria > Pseudomonadati > Pseudomonadota > Gammaproteobacteria > Pseudomonadales > Pseudomonadaceae > Pseudomonas > Pseudomonas sp. Y39-6. The sequence goes on from NZ_CP069594.1 coordinate 4,010,235, forward strand.
AGGTGGTGTTCCAGGACCCTTACGGCAGCCTCAGCCCGCGCATGTCGGTGCAGCAGATCATCAGCGAAGGCCTGGAAGTCCACGCACCGTGCAGCCTCGCCGAGTGTGACGCGCAGGTGATCCAGGTGCTCAAGGACGTCGGCCTCGACCCGGCCAGCCGGTATCGTTACCCCCACGAGTTTTCCGGTGGCCAGCGCCAGCGCATCGCCATCGCCCGCGCGCTGGTGCTCAAGCCGGCGCTGATGCTGCTCGACGAACCCACCTCGGCCCTCGACCGCACGGTGCAGAAGCAAGTGGTAGCGTTGCTGCGTGAGCTGCAGGACAAGTACGGCCTGACCTACCTGTTCATCAGCCATGACCTGGCCGTGGTGCGCGCCATGGCCCACGACATGATCGTGATCAAGGACGGCAAGGTGGTGGAGCGCGGCGCCAGCCATGATGTGTTTGAATCGCCGCAACACCCGTACACCCAGGAACTGCTGGCCGCCGCACACATCCCCTTGTAGGAGCGAGCTTGCTCGCGAAAAGCGCAAGGACACCGCGTTCAACCAGCAGGCCGCGTCATCGTTAACGTTTTTCGCGAGCAAGCTCGCTCCTACAGGATTCTGCACGCATGAGTACCAGCCTCAAGGACTACCAACAGGTTCGCGGCCTGGCCATCCAGTCGCTGTTCGAGATCATCGAGCAGTCCAGCGAAGGCACGGTGATTGTCGACCGCGACGCGAACATCGTGTGGATGAACGAGCGCTACGCCAAGCGCTTCGGCCTCAAGAGCGCCGACGAAGCCATCGGCCAACCCTGCGAACAGGTCATCGCCAACAGCCTGTTGCGCCAGGTGGTGCGCAACGACCAGCCGATCCTGCTGGATATCCAGGACACGCCCAAAGGCCCGTTGGTGGTGATGCGCCTGCCGATCCACAACGACGCCGGCGCGGTGATCGGCGCCATCGGTTTTGCGCTGTTCGATGAGCTGCGCAACCTGTCGCCGCTGATCGAGCGTTACCTGAGCATGCAGCAAGAACTGGCGTCCACCCGCTCGCTGCTGCGTTCACGCCAGAGCAAGTACACCTTTGCGCACTTTATCGGCACCAGCGCCACCAGCCTCGAAGTCAAACGCCGCGCACGGCGCAGTGCGAGTGCCGAGTCGCCGGTGTTGCTGCTCGGCGAAACCGGCACCGGCAAGGAGTTGCTGGCCCAGGCGATCCACGGCGCCTCGACGCGGGCGCACAAGGCATTTGTCAGCATCAACAGCGCGGCCATTCCCCATGACCTGCTCGAAGCCGAGTTCTTCGGCACCGCGCCCGGCGCGTTTACCGGCGCCGACCGCAAAGGCCGCCCCGGCAAGTTGCAGATCGCCCAGGGCGGCACGCTGTTTCTCGATGAAATCGGCGACATGCCCCTGCCGCTGCAAAGCAAGCTGTTGCGGGTGTTGCAGGAGAAGGAATACGAACCGGTCGGCTCCAACGACATGCGGCACAGCGACGTGCGGGTGATCGCCGCCACGTCCATGGACCTGGAAGCGGCGATCAAACGCGGCGAGTTTCGCGCCGACCTGTATTACCGGCTGAATGTGCTGCCGATCCAGGTGCCGCCGTTGCGCGAACGCCTGGAGGATATTCCGGCGCTGAGCGAAGCGATCCTCGAAGACCTGCGCAGCCACCACGAACTGGACCGCGAGGCCCTGGCGCTGTTGGCGCGGCATGCATGGCCGGGGAATATCCGTGAACTGCGCAACGTGCTGGAACGCGCGGCGTTGTTGAGCGATGACCGGGTGTTGGGCGCGGCTGAGATTCGCGCCGCGATCGGCACGTTCAGCCCGGTGGCGCGCGAGGCGATGGAAACGTTCGAAGGCGAGACATTCGCGGCGGCGCGGGAGCGCTTCGATCGGCAGCTGATCACCGCGGCGCTCAAGGCCTGCGGCGGGAATGTGGTGGCCGCGGCCCAGCGCTTGGGGCTGGGCCGGTCGACCTTGTACAAGAAAATGGTCGCGCTGGGCCTGGCCACATCTCAATAAAGAGACAAAATTCTCAAAACAAAGACAATCCTTGTGGGAGGGGGCTTGCCCCCGATGGCAGTGCCTCAGTCAGCCTATTCTTTACAGAGCCACCGCTATCGGGGGCAAGCCCCCTCCCACCTTTGATGTGTTTTTGTCTCTGAATTGAGACCAGATCTGAAAAGCTTGTTCATGGATACAATAATATCTATTTATTTCAATAGGTTATGAACATGGCACGCATCTCGCTATAGCCCTCCTCCAACGCATCACCCCACAAAAATAACAATCTGATGGAGACACACCATGAGTGTGATCATTGCCTTGGCAGCCCTCGCGCTGCTGATGCTGGCTGCCTACCGTGGCTACAGCGTCATCTTGTTTGCCCCCATCGCCGCCCTCGGCGCTGTCCTGCTCACCGACCCGTCCGCGGTCGCTCCGGCGTTTACCGGGGTGTTCATGGAGAAAATGGTCGGTTTCATCAAACTGTATTTTCCGGTGTTCCTGCTCGGTGCCGTGTTCGGCAAGCTGATCGAGCTGTCGGGTTTCTCGCGCTCGATCGTGGCGGCCGCAATCCGCTTGCTCGGCACGCGCCAGGCGATGCTGGTGATCGTGCTGGTCTGCGCCCTGCTCACCTACGGCGGCGTGTCGCTGTTCGTGGTGGTGTTTGCGGTGTACCCGTTCGCGGCGGAGATGTTCCGCCAGAGCGACATCCCCAAGCGCCTGATCCCGGCGACCATCGCCCTCGGCGCGTTCTCGTTCACCATGGACGCGCTGCCCGGCACGCCGCAGATCCAGAACATCATCCCCAGCACGTTCTTCAACACCACCGCCTGGGCTGCGCCGTGGCTGGGGCTGATCGGCACGATCTTCGTGTTCTGCAGCGGCATGCTCTACCTGGCGCGCCAGCGCAACAAGGCGCAACGGGCCGGTGAAGGCTACGGCACCGAACTGCGCAACGAGCCGGAAACCGCCGAGAACCTGAGCCTGCCCAACCCCTGGATCGCGCTGTCGCCGCTGCTCCTGGTGGGCGTGATGAACCTGCTGTTCACCCACTGGATCCCGCAGTGGTACGGCAAGACCCACAGCCTCAGCCTGCCGGGCATGAGCGCGCCGGTGACCACCGAAATCGCCAAGCTCACCGCGATCTGGGCGGTGCAGGCGGCGTTGCTGGTGGGCATCGTGATGGTGCTGGTGTTCGGCTGGTCAGCGATCAAAAGCAAGCTCGCCGAAGGCAGTAAGAGCGCGGTCAGCGGTGCGCTGCTGGCGGCGATGAACACCGCCTCGGAATACGGCTTCGGTGCGGTGATCGCCTCGCTGCCGGGCTTTCTGGTGCTGGCGGACTGGCTCAAGGGCATCCCCAACCCGCTGGTCAACGAAGCGATTACCGTGACGCTGCTGGCCGGTATCACCGGCTCGGCGTCCGGCGGCATGAGCATCGCCCTGGCGGCGATGTCCGAGAGTTTCATTGCGGCGGCCCATGCGGCGAATATTCCCCTTGAAGTGCTGCACCGGGTCGCGGCCATGGCCAGCGGCGGCATGGACACCCTGCCCCACAACGGCGCGGTGATCACCTTGCTGGCGGTCACCGGGCTGACCCACCGCGAAGCCTACAAGGACATCTTCGGCATCACGATCATTAAGACCCTCGCGGTGTTCGTGGTGATCGGTACTTTCTACGCCACCGGCATTGTGTGAGGTTTTCATGACGAATTTGAACGGCAAGACCGCCCTGGTCACCGGCTCCACCAGCGGTATCGGCCTGGGCATAGCGCTGAGCCTGGCCGAGGCCGGCGCCAACCTGATCCTCAACGGCTTCGGCGACGCCAGCGCGGTGATCGCCCAGGTACAGGCGTTCGGCGGCAAGGTCGGGCATCACCCGGCGGACGTCAGCGACCCGGCGCAGATCGCCGACATGCTCGCCTACGCCGAGCGCGAATTCGGCGGCGTGGATATTCTGGTCAACAACGCCGGCATCCAGCATGTGGCGGCGGTGGACGAGTTTCCGGTGGAGCGCTGGGATGCGATCATCGCGATCAACCTGTCGTCGGTGTTCCACAGCACGCGCCTGAGCCTGCCGGGCATGAAGGCCAAGGGCTGGGGGCGCATCGTCAATATCGCCTCGGTGCATGGCCTGGTGGGTTCGGTGGGCAAGGCCGCCTACGTCGCGGCCAAGCATGGCGTGATCGGCCTGACCAAAGTGGTCGGCCTGGAAACCGCCACCAGCAACGTGACCTGCAACGCGATCTGCCCCGGCTGGGTGCTGACGCCGCTGGTGCAGAAGCAGATCGATGATCGCGCGGCCAACGGCGTCGACCCGCAGCAGGCGCAACATGATTTACTGGCAGAGAAGCAGCCGTCGCTGGAGTTCGTCACCCCGCCGCAACTGGGTGAGCTGGTATTGTTTTTGTGCAGCGAGGCCGGTGCCCAAGTGCGCGGCGCGGCATGGAACATCGATGGTGGTTGGCTGGCTCAATAGACCAAACACAGAAAATCCAATGTGGGAGGGGGCTTGCCCCCGATGGCGGAGTATCAGCTAGCACATGCGGTACTGACCCACTGCCATCGGGGGCAAGCCCCCTCCCACATTGGAACGCTATTGTTTGGAAGACCTGTACAAGAATAAGAGACGTGCTTATGTCCGAGATCCTCTGGCAACCCTCCGCCGAACGCATCCGCCACACCCGGATGGACCAGTTCCGGCGCTTTATCAATCAGCGCTACAGCGTGCAGCTCGACGACTACCCGGCGTTGCACCAGTGGAGCATCGACCAGCGCGCCGACTTCTGGCAGGCGATCGTGGCGTTTTTCGACGTGCAGTTTCGCAGCCCGCCCAGCGCGGTATTGATCGAAGGCGCCGCGATGCCCAGCGCCGAGTGGTTCCCCGGCGCAACCCTGAACTTTGCCGAGCACCTGCTGCGCCGTCGCGACGCTCACCCCGCCGTGGTCGCCATCAGCGAAGACGGCCAGCGCGAGCAACTGAGCTACGCCGAACTGGCGGCCCACGTCGCCGGCCTGCAACGCAGCCTGCGGGCGGCCGGGGTCGGGCTGGGCGATCGGGTTGCCGCGTGCATGCCCAACACCTGGCAAACCCTGGTCGGCATGCTGGCCACCACCAGCCTGGGCGCGATCTGGTCGTGCTCATCGCCGGACTTCGGCACCCAAGGCGTGATCGACCGTTTCGGCCAGATCGAGCCCAAGGTGCTGATCGCCTGCGCCGGTTACCGCTACGCCGGCAAAACCATCGATCAGAGCGCCAAGCTCAACGAGATCCTCGAACGCCTGCCCTCCCTGCAGCACCTGATCGTCGTGCCGTATGCCCGGCCCCAGGCGCGGGTCGAGGACTATCGGAGCGACGCCAATGTCGCGCTGTGGAGTGACTTCTACCAACCCGGCGGCACGCCTGAGTTCGTCGCGGTGCCGTTCGACCATCCGCTGTATATCCTCTATTCCAGCGGCACCACCGGCGTGCCCAAATGCATCATCCACGGCACCGGCGGCGTGCTGCTCACCCACCTCAAGGAGCACGGCCTGCATGCGGACCTGTCCCGCGAGGATTGCCTGTTCTACTACACCACCTGCGGCTGGATGATGTGGAACTGGCTGGTTTCGGTACTCGCGCTCGGCGCCACCGCCGTGCTGTACGACGGTTCGCCGTTTCACCCTGGCCCCGAGCGCTTGATCGACCTGATCGACGCGGAACGGATCAGCGTGTTCGGCACCAGCCCCAAGTTCCTCGCCACCCTGGAAAAAGCCGGCCTGCAGCCGCGCCTGAGCCATGACCTGAGCAGCCTCAAGGGCCTGATTTCGACTGGCTCGCCGCTGTCGCCGCAGAGCTACGACTACGTGTACCGCGAGATCAAGGCCGAGGTGTGCCTGTCATCGATGTCTGGCGGCACCGATATCGTCTCCTGCTTCGTCATCGGCAACCCGGTGCTGCCGGTACGCCGCGGCGAAATGCAATGCAAGAGCCTGGCGATGGCCATCGAGGTGTGGGACGACCAGGGGCGGCCGTTGCTCGGTGAAAAAGGCGAACTGGTGTGTACCCGGCACTTCCCCGCCATGCCCATCGGCCTGTGGAACGACCCGCAGCAGAAAAAGCTGCGCGCCTCCTATTTCAGCCAATTCCCCGGCGTGTGGGCCCAGGGCGACTACGCCGAACAGCGGCCCAACGGCAGCCTGCTGATTCACGGGCGCTCCGACGCGGTGCTCAACCCTGGCGGCGTGCGGATCGGCACCGCCGAGATCTATCGGCAGGTGGAAAAAGTCCCGCAAGTGCTGGAAAGCCTGGCCATTGGCCAACGCTGGCAAGACGATGTGCGAGTCGTGCTGTTCGTGCGACTCGACGACGGCGTCGAACTGGATGACGCCCTCGAACAGCAGATCCGCCAGGTGATCCGCGCCAATACCACACCACGCCATGTACCGGCGAAGATCCTCGCTGTCAGCGATATCCCGCGCACCATCAGCGGTAAGATCGTCGAACTGGCGGTGCGCAATGTGGTACACGGCGAACCGGTGAAAAACACCGACGCGCTGGCCAACCCGGAGGCCCTGGCACAGTTTCGCGACCGACCTGAGCTGGCGCTTTAAGATGAAAGGTTTCAGCGCCAACGCACTCATTTGCAGAAAAAAGCCCAATGCATGCTATTTTTCGGGGGTAGTCACCCACCGTTATCCCACCGGATAATCGCTGTTGTCATTTTTCAAAGCGTTACGCTCAGGGCTTTTTATGAAGGAAACATCCACCGGTAGCGAAGCCGCCGCATTGATTGCGCGGCTGGACTGGGCCAAAAACCCCCTCGGTGAGGCCAATGATTGGCCGCAAAGCCTGCGTACCGCCGTGGATATCGTCGTCCACTCGCCGATGCCGATGCAGCTGTTGTGGGGCCGCGAACTCATCCAACTCTACAACGACGCCTTCGCCCTGCTGGCGGGCAACAAGCACCCCGACGCGATGGGCCAGCCGGCGCACCAGACCTGGCCGGAATTGCACAGTTTCACCGCGCCGATCTATGACGCGGTCTTCAGCGGCCAGGTGCGCGCCTTCAGCGAGCAGCGCTTTGTGCTGCAACGCAACCAGCGCGACACCGAGATCTGGCTCGACCTGACCTACAGCCCGATCCGCGATGAACGCGGCAGCGTCGCCGGCATCCTCGTCACCGCCATCGAAACCAACGAACGCCGCCAGTTCACCCAGGAACTGCAACAGCGCTCCGAAGCCAGCCTCAAAGCCCAGCAAAGCACCGAGCAACGCCTGCGCCACCTCAACGAAAACCTCGAAGAGCGTGTGGCCCAGCGCACCCTGGCACTGGCCGAGGCCAACCAGCGCCTGCAAAACGAGATGGTCGAACGCGAACGCGCCGAAGACGCCCTGCGCCACGCGCAGAAGATGGAAGCGGTGGGCCAACTCACCGGCGGCATCGCCCATGACTTCAACAATATGCTCACCGGCATCATCGGCAGCCTGGACCTGATGCAACGCTACATCGCCGCCGGGCGCAGCGACGACATCGGCCGCTTTGCCGACGCCGCCGTGGCCTCCGCCCATCGCGCCGCCGCCCTCACCCACCGCCTGCTGGCGTTCTCGCGGCGCCAGTCACTGGACCGCCGCCCGCTCGACCCGAACCAGTTGGTGGCCTCGCTGGAAGACTTGTTCCAGCGCACCAAGGGCGCGCACATCACGCTCAAGGTGCAACTGGGCCACGATATCTGGCCGGTGAACAGCGACGCCAGCCAGTTGGAGAACGCCCTGCTCAACCTGGTGATCAACGCGCGGGATGCGATGCCCGATGGCGGCGAACTGCTGATCGAAACCGCCAACAGCTACCTCGACGGCACCGACATCACCACCCCGGAACCGGTCAAGGCCGGTGATTACGTGATGCTCGGCGTGCGCGACAACGGCACCGGCATGGCGCCGAAAATCCTGGCCAAAGCCTTCGATCCGTTTTTCACCACCAAGCCCATCGGCCAGGGCACCGGCCTGGGGCTGTCGATGATCTATGGCTTCGCCCAGCAATCCGGCGGCCATGTGACCCTCCACAGCGAACCGGGCCAGGGCACCTGCGTGCGCTTGTATCTGCCGCGCCTGCACGGCACTTCCCTGGCAAGCAGCTTGCCGGCCAGCCTCAGTGAGGCCGCGCCCGTGGCCCTGGCCGGAGAGGCTGTGGTGGTGGTCGAGGACGACCCGGCGGTACGCATGCTGGTGGTCAATGTCCTCGATGAACTGGGCTACACCGCGCACCAGGCCGCGGATGCACGCACGGCCTTGCCGCTGCTGGAATCGGACTTGCGCGTGGATTTGCTGGTGACCGACGTCGGTCTGCCGGGCATGAACGGCCGGCAACTGGCGGAAATCGCCCGTCAGCACCGCCCGGGCCTGCGCATCCTGTTCATGACCGGTTATGCGGAAAAAGCCGCCGAACGCCAGGGCTTTCTGGAAGACGGCATGGACATGGTGGCCAAGCCGTTTTCCATCGACGTGCTCGCCACCAAAATCCGCAGCATGATCAGCGTCGACGATCCAGTTCAGGCATAATCGCGCGCCGTCGCACACCCCGGTAGAGAACCATGAAAGCCCAAGCCCGCCATATCCTGGTGAAAACCAGTGAAGAAGCCGAACAGCTCAAGCAGCGCATCGCCAAGGGCGAAGCGTTCGACGTGCTGGCCAAGAAGTACTCCACCTGCCCGTCCGGCAAGCGCGGCGGCGATCTGGGCGAGATCCGGCCGGGGCAGATGGTCGGCGCGATTGATGCGGTGATCTTCAAGAAGCCGCTGCGGGTGGTGCATGGGCCGGTCAAGAGCAAGTTTGGGTATCACTTGGTGCAGGTGTTTTATCGGGATTGAGGGGTTGGCTTTAGGGCGCTATCGGGGGCAAGCCCCCTCCCACAGTTGACCGCATTGCGCGCACTGTGGGAGGGGGCTTGCCCCCGATCCGCCGCAGGCGGCCATTCACCGACTATCTAGGAATCAACGCCCCCGGCACCTGGATCACCCGGCTCGCCAACCGATGCCCGGCCAAGGCCGCCTCTTGCGGCGAGCCGCCCTTGATCCGACTGGCCAGGTACGCCGCGCTGAACGAGTCCCCCGCCGCCGTGGTGTCCACCACCGTCTCGACCGGCAACGCCGGCACCGCAAAACGCTGGCCTGCGCAACGGAGCAAACAGTCCTCGGCGCCGCGCTTGAGCACGACTTCCGCGACTGCCGGATACGCTGCGAACACCTGCTCGCTGTCGGCATGACCAAACAACGCGCGCTCGTCATCCTCGGTCAGCAAGGCCATATCCACCTCGGCCAACACTTTGTGATAGGCCGCACGCGCCGCCTCGACACTCGCCCACAAACGCGGCCGGTAGTTGTTGTCGAACACCACCCGGCCGCCGCGCCGACGGGTTTCGATCAAGGCCTGCAACAAGCGCTCGCGCCCGACTTCACCGAGCACCGCCAGGGTGATGCCGCTGAAATACACCACGTCATAGCCCGGCAACGCTGCCAGGATCGGTGCGGCGGCGGGCGTGGTGAAGCAGTCGCGCACGGCCGCTTCGTTGCGCCAGTAGAGGAATTTGCGCTCGCCGTTGGCGTCGGTCTGGATGCAGTACAACCCCGGCAACCGCCCGGGCAGGCGCTGGACCATGCTCAGGCCCAGGCCTTCGTCGGTCCACTGTTGGCACATGGCGTCGCTGAAGCTGTCATCGCCCAGGGCGGTGACGTAGTCGACGTGGCCGAGCGCCCCCAACTCGCGGCGCAGGTACACCGCGGCGTTCAGGGTGTCGCCGCCGAAGCTCTGGTGCAGGCTGCCGTCGGCGCGGTGTTGCAGTTCGATCATGCATTCGCCGATGAGGGCGATGCGGGGTGTGGTGTTCATGCCTGTTGTCTCCGGTGCGGCTGATGGCCCCTTCGCGGGCGAGCCCGCTCCTACCTTTGAATGTGTTCACACATCCAAAGGGCGCAGCGGGTTTGCTCACGATGGAGGCGACGCGGTCTAGAAGCAGGTATGCAGTGACTCGATCACCTGCAGTTGCTCATCCACCAGGCAACCGACCTGCCACTTGTCGAACGTCAGACACGGGTGGGAAGTGCCGAAGGAAATAATGTCGCCGATGCGCAGTTCAACCCCCGGCGCGACGCTCATGAACGCATGCTGGTCCATCACAGCCGTGACCTTGCACGCGCTCACATCATCGCCTTGCGCCGGCACGATCCCGGCCTTGTAGCGCTTGAGCGGCACCGGCAAACCGGCGTCGTAGGCCACATCGCGCTTGCCCAGGGCGACCACCGCGAAGCCAGGCTCAGGCAACGATTGCACGTGGGCCCAGACTTCCAACGCCGGGCGCAGGCCTTCGCTGAGGTCGCTGCGCCGGTCGAGCACGCAGCATTGCGCGTCTTTGTAGATGCCATGGTCATGGGCCACGTAGCTGCCGGGACGCAGCACGCTGAGGAAACGCCCGGCGGCGTTTTGCGCTTCGAAGGACTCGGCTATCAGGTCATACCAGGCCGATCCCGACGCGGTGACGATGGGCTTGGCCAGGTCGAACGAGCCGTTGTTCTGCAGGTCCACCGCCAGGCGCACCAGGCTCGCGGCGAAGTCGCGGATGCCAGTGATGGCGTGTTCGCCGTGGATCACGCCTTCGTAGCCTTCGATACCGGTCAGGGCCAGCGCCGGCTGGGCCTTGATCGCCGTGGCCAGGTCGCGCACCTCTTGCTCGCTGCGGCAACCGCAACGGCCGCCGACCACGCCGTACTCGATCATCACGTTCAGGCGCAGGCCACGGGCGGCGAAGAACAGGCCCAGGTCGGCGACGTTGTCCGGGTGGTCGACCAGGCAGTGGAAGTCGAAGTCCGCGTCGGCCAGCAAGTCGGCGATCAACGCCATGTTCGGCGCGCCCACCAGTTGGTTGGCCATCAACACACGGCGCACACCGCCGGCATAGGCGGCGCGGGTCTGTACCGCGCTGGCCAGGGTGATGCCCCAGGCACCAGCGGCGATCTGGCGCTGGAACAGGGCCGGCATCATGCTGGTTTTGCCATGGGGCGCAAGCTCGGCGCCGCTGTTGCTGACAAAGGCCTGCATCCAGCGGATGTTGTGTTCGAGGGCGTCGCGGTGCAGCACCAGGGCCGGCAGGCTGACGTCACGGACCAGATGGGCGCCGACAGCGGCGGCGCCCTTTGCAACGGCGTTGATGGCAGGCATGAACTGCTCCTATTCGTTGATGCGACGGGCCAGGTTGTTGGCGCTTTCGATCAACACCCGGCGGTAGTCGTTGTAGTTTTTACTGGCATCGGCGCGGGGCGCGACGATGCACAGGGTCGCAATGCTGACGCCCTGCGCGTCCCGGACCGGGGCGGCAAAGCAATGGGTAAAGGTGTCGGCCACGCTGTCGAAGGAAAAGAAGCCATCGACGCTGGCCTGACGGATCTGTGCGAGGAAGGTCTCCAGCGGCAAGCGCTGGCCGTCCGGCAGGATGAAATCGTCGGGGTCGATCAGGTCGACGATCTGCTGGTCGCTCAAATGCCCCAGCAACAGACGCCCGGACGCGGTCCACGGGATCGGTGCGTTTTCGCCGATGTCCGAGGAAATCCGGAAATGCCGCTCGCCTTCACGCATCAGCGCCACCGTGTATTTGCGCCCGTTGAGCAGGCACATCTGCGCGGTTTCGTGGGTCTGGCTGACGATTGCCTGCAAGGCGTGGTCGGCCTCGCGGGTCAGGTCGAAATGGCGCAGGTGCGCCTGACCGAGGAAGTACAGCTGACGGCCGAGGTAGACGTGCCCGTCCTTGCCCACGGTTTCCAGGATGCGGCGTTCCAGTAAGGAGGCGACCAACTCGTAGACCGTGGACTTGGGGCTGCCGATGCCGCTGGCGATATCATTCGGGCGCAGGGGCTGGCCGACTTCCTTGAGGAAATCGAGGATATCGAATGCACGGTCCAGGCCTTTGGCGCGGCGTTTGATGGTGTCTTCGGTCATGGAAGTTTCGGTCCGCTGAAAGGTATGTGCTGCACAGTGATCCCTTGTGGGAGGGGGCTTGCCCCCGATTGCAGTGTGTCAGTCAACACATCTGTTACTGGAGTACCGCTATCGGGGGCAAGCCCCCTCCCACATTGGATCTACTGTGGTTTCAAGAGTGGGGCATTTAGCCCTTTTTCTTGTAGGCCACGCAATCGATCTCGACCTTGCAATCCACCATCATGTTGGCCTGCACGCAGGCACGTGCCGGGGCGTGTTCGGGGCTGAAGTATTCGCCGAAGACTTTGTTGAAGCTCCAGAAATCCCGTGGGTCTTCCAGCCACACGCCGACGCGCACCACGTCGTTCAAGGCGTAGCCAGCCTCTTCGAGAATCGCCACCACGTTGCGCATCGTCTGGCGGGTTTGCTCGACGATACCGCCGCTGATGATTTCACCGTCCACCGCTGGCACCTGGCCCGAGACGTAGAGCCAGCCGTCCGCTTCCACCGCGCGGGCGAAAGGCCGAGGCTGGCCGCCGCCGGCGGTGCTGCCGGTGCCGTAACGAGTAATGCTCATAAATAGTGCTCCTTGACTGACAGTTAAAAACGAATGTTCTTCAGGAATTCCGCCAGGCGCGGCGACTGCGGGCGTTCGAAGATGTCCTTCGCCGAGCCCTGTTCTTCAATGCGCCCCTGGTTCATGAAGACGATTTTGTCCGAGACTTCGTAGGCAAAGCGCATCTCATGGGTCACCAGCAACATGGTCATGCCCTCTTCCGCCAGGCCCTTGATCACACTGAGTACTTCGCCCACCAGTTCCGGGTCGAGGGCCGAGGTGACTTCGTCGAACAGCATCAGGCTGGGGTTCATCGCAATCGCACGGGCGATGGCCACGCGCTGTTGCTGGCCGCCGGACAACTGGCCGGGGAAGTGATTGCGGCGTTCCAGGAGCCCTACACGGTCCAACCATTTTTCCGCCAAGGCCACGGCTTCGTCCTTAGGCATTTTCTTAACTTTCAACAAGCCCAGGGTGACGTTCTGCAGCGCCGTCAGGTGCGGGAACAGGTTGAACTGCTGGAAGGCCATGCCGGTCATGGCGCGGTGCTGGGCGATCACCCGCTCCGGGTGGCGCACGCGCTTGCCGGCGATGTCGCTGTAGCCGATGGACTCGCCATCCAGGCTGATCTGCCCGCCCTGGAACTCTTCGAGCAGGTTGACGCAGCGCAGCAGCGTGGTCTTGCCCGAGCCGCTGGAGCCGATCAACGTCACCACGTTGCCGCGCTGCATGGACAGGTCGACGCCCTTGAGCACTTCCACCGTGCCGTATTGTTTGCGCAGGCCGCGAATGTCCAGCAGCGGTTGGGTCGTTTGAGGTTGGTTCATGGCAAGGCCACCCGCTTTTCAATGTAGCGCCCGAATAACTCGATGGCGTAGTTGATGACAAAAAACAGAACACCCGCGAACAGGTAGAACTCCAGGGTCATGAAGGTGCGCGCGATCACCTGCTGGGTGCTGAGCAGCAACTCGGCGACACCGATCACCGACAGCAGGGTCGAGGCCTTGACGATTTCCGTGGAGGAATTGACCCAGGTCGGCAAAATCTGCCGCAGCGCCTGGGGCAACAGCACGTAGCCCAGGGACTGGTGGAACGTCAGGCCAATCGCCTTGCCCGCTTCCATTTGCCCGCGGGGAATGGCCTGCAGCGCACCGCGCACGATCTCGGCGACATGGGAGCCGCAGAACAGCGTCAGCCCGACCGCACCGGCCTGGAACGCGCTGATCTGCCAACCGAGCGCCGGCAGCATGTAGAAACACGCCAGCACCAGCACAAACACCGGCGTGCCACGGATCAGGTCGACATACAGACGAAACGGCAGGCGCATCCAGAATCTGCCGTAGGTCAGGATCAACCCGGCGACGATGCCGATCAGGGTGCCGAAGATAATCGCCAGCGCCGAGACATAGACGCTGGCCTGGAACCCGGCCCAGAGGGTGTCCCGGGCGATCCACAACTCATGCAGCCAGTTGGGGGATTGGTACATGCGAGCCTCTTCTAACGACGGATTGCCAGACGCTGCTCCAGGTAACGCAGCAGCATGGCGATCAGGTAACAGGCGGCCACGTAGAGCGCGGTCGTGACCAGCCAGGTTTCAATCACCCGGTAGCTTTCGACGTTGATCTTGCGGGCGTAATAGGTCAGCTCCGGCACCGCGATCGCGGCGGCCAGCGAGGTGTCCTTGAACAGCGAAATGAAGTTGTTCGACAGCGCTGGCAGCACGTTGCGCAGCATCACCGGCACGGTGATATAGGCGCGGATCCGCCACTCGCCCAGGCCGATGGCCAACCCGGCTTCGCGCAAGCCCTTGGGAATATTCAGCAGCCCGGCGCGGAACACTTCGGTCAGGTAGGCACCGGCGTACAGCGACAGGGTGATGATGAACGACGGGATCTTGTCCAGGCGGATACCCAGGCTGGGCAAGGCGAAGTAGATCAACAGGATCAGCACCAGGATCGGCGTATTGCGCACCACCGTCACATACACCGAGGCCAACAGGCGCAGCGCGCGGTGCTTGGACAGCATGGCAAACGCCATCAGCAGGCCGATCACGCAACCGATGGCGATCGACAGCAGCGCCAGTTCGAGGCCCAGCCACAGCCCCGCCAGCAAGGTGTCGAAGTCGCGCCACACGGCGGCAAAGTTCAACTGATAGTTCATAGTCGACAGTACCTGATGGGGGCGCCGTTCGCGGCGCCCCGGTTTTCACGAATCACTTGAACTCGACGGGGAAACCAATCGCCGGCTCCGGCAGGTCGACGCCAAACCATTGCTTGAACGAGGCCTTGTAGGTGGGGAATTCCACACCGGTCATGGCTTCGTGCAGTGCGGTGTTGACGAAGTTCAGCCAGTCCTGGTCGCCACGCTTGACCGCGCACGCGTAGGTTTGCGGGCTCCAGGCATACGCCGGGCTGCGGTAGCGCCCAGGGTTCTGCACCATCAGGTACTTGACCGAAGACTGGTCGGTGGCGGCGGCATCGGCGCGGCCGGAGTTCACCGCCTGGTACATCAGGTCGACGCTGTCGTACTGGTCGACCTTGGCCTTGGGCAGCGCCTGGTGGACCAGTTCTTCGGCGTAGACGTTTTGCAGCACGGCCACGGTGACGCCGTCGCCAGCAGCCTGCAGGTCCTCGATTTCCTTGTATTTGCTGTTGTTCGGCAGCAGCAGGCCGACGCCTTCGCGGTAGTACGGCAAGGTAAACGCCACCTGCTGCGCACGGCTGGCGGTGACGGTAATGAACTGGCAACTCATGTCGACTTTGTCGGTCAGCAGGTTGGGAATCCGCGCGTCGGAGGACTGCACCACAAACTCGACCTTGCTCGGGTCATTGAACAAGCCCTTGGCCACGATGCGGCCGATGTCGATATCAAACCCCTGCAACTTGCCATCCGCTCCCTGGAAGTGCCACGGCGCATTGGTACTGCCTGTACCCACGATCAGATGCCCACGCTTGAGCACATCATCGAGCTTGCTACCCGCCGCCTGCACAGTGCTTGCGAGGGAAGCCGATGCGGCGAAGAGAAAAACACACGCTTTGAACACGGAAGGTCGGTGATGCATGACAAGCACTCCAGGAATTGTGTATTCCGCTATACCGGAACTTAGTATGTAACAACGGAATAGACAGCAGAAAGTGTGCCATACGCACGAGTGGGAAAATAGGTTGGGAATAAACTCGTTTTAAATCAGCGATATAAACATTCATGCGGCACAAGGCGTATCGCCAGCAGGTGCAATCCCTCTGCTACCCAAGGCCCCACACTGTGGTGACAGGCTCACCTGGGTGCACCAGCCTGGCGTTACCGCGCACCGTGGCAGTGCGCGCACTTGAACGGGTTCTGACGGGCGTGCGAGCGACCTGTGAAGTTTGACAGTAGACGCAGGCGTTCTTCCCACCTAGCGTAAGCGCAGGTGCAACAGGGAGAAGCCCTCGTGAACTATGTCAACGCGGTGGTTGAGGACAAGGCTGCGTTTGAACGGGAACTGAATACCCCGCAGCCTGTGTTTATCGTGTTCATGTCACATGACTGCACCGCGTGCAGTGACGCGATGCCGCGCTTCATGCGAATCAGCGAGCGTTACAAGGACCAGGCCAAAGTCTTGATCCTTGACTGCGTCAACACGCCCAAGCATCCGCGTGTCGACCGCATTCCAATGCTGCTGATCTACCGCGACCAGGTACTGCTCGACGCCCTCCCCGGCCTTGCCGAAGACGCGCTGGAAAGCGCCTTCAAGCGGTACACCCAAGCCTATCCGGCCACGCCTGTGGCACCGCCCCCCGGAAAACCTGCATGAACCGTGGCGTCCGGCAACTCGCCGGCAATGGACTCAAGAATATCGGTCATGCTCAACACGCCGATGAACTCACCGCACTCATTGATCACGAAGGCGATGTGGGTCGAGGCCTGGCGCATCTGTTCCAGGGCGTTGAGGATCGAGCAACTCGCCAGCAAGTTGATCGCCCGGCGCGCCAGTTGCTCAAGGTCCGGTTCGTTGCCGGCCAGGTAATCCTTGAGCAATTCCTTCTTATGCACAAAACCTAATGGCTCATCGACAGCACCGTTGCGGATCAACGGCAGGCGCGAGCAGGACGAACGCATCAGTTTCAGGCGGATAGTATCGCGATCGTCCGCCAAATCGATAAAGTCGACCTTGGCCCGTGGCGTCATCAAGCTGCGGATCGGCCGCGCGGCCAGTTGCAGCACGCCGCTGATCATTACGCGCTCACGTCGGTCGAACAGCGGGCCCTGAGTCACATCCGGCTCACCCAGCAGGTCAGCCACCTCTTCGCCCAGCTCTTCCTGCGCCAGACTGCGACCGCCGAGCAAGCGCATCACCGCATGGGCGGTGCGCTCACGCACGGGCAACACGCCTTGCGCCGACTTCTTGCGCCGGGCCCGGGCAATCTGGTTGAACACCTCGATCAGGATCGAGAAACCAATCGCCGCATACAGGTAGCCCTTCGGAATGTGGAAGCCCAGGCCTTCGGCGGTCAGGGCGAAACCGATCATCATCAAGAAGCCCAGGCACAGCATGATCACCGTCGGGTGCGCGTTGACGAAGCGGGTCAGCGGCTTGCTCGCGACGATCATCAGGCCGATGGAAATAATCACCGCGATCATCATCACCGCCAACTCATCGACCATGCCCACGGCGGTAATCACCGCGTCGAGGGAGAACACCGCGTCGAGCACCACGATCTGCGCGACGATCGGCCAGAACATCGCATAAGCCACATTGCCCGAGCGTTGCGCCACATGGCCTTCAAGGCGTTCATGCAATTCCATGGTGGCCTTGAACAACAGGAACACACCGCCGAACAGCATGATCAGGTCACGCCCGGAGAAGCTCTTGTCGAACACCTCGAACAACGGCTGGGTGAGGGTCACCAACCAGGAAATACTCGCCAGCAAGCCCAGGCGCATCAGCAAGGCCAGGGACAAGCCGATCAACCGCGCACGGTCGCGCTGCTCCGGCGGCAACTTGTCCGCCAGGATCGCGATAAACACCAGGTTGTCGATGCCCAGCACCAGTTCCAACACAATCAACGTCAACAGGCCAAGCCAGGCCGTAGGGTCCGCTAACCATTCCATTTATAGAGTCTCTTTATCGGTGTTCAGAATGCCGGGCACGGCAAAGCGCGGTCAGGGGACCGGGAAAGGGTTAACCATTGGAATACGAGGTGCTTCAGCGGGAACAGCGACAGCGGTTGTCTTGGAGAAAGACGACTGGGGGGCTCCGAAAGGGCGTTCATGCAAGTCCTGAAATAACAAAAGGACCTCAATCCTACATTCGAAATACAAATTCCCTACAACACAAAACCATTACAAAACCTGTCCCCCCCCCCCCCCTAACACCCCATGTGGGAGGGGGCTTGCCCCCGATGACGGTGTATCAGCCAGCATATGAGTAACTGAAAAACCACTATCGGAAGCAAGTCAAATCGTCGCACCACCCCTCCCACACTTTGACCTGTGGCGTGTCAGGCTTTACGGGTCGCTTCATCCAGCGCCAATATGGTATGAGCATTCGTGACCGTGGTCGCAAGGGTGTTGATCACCCCCGACCGCAACGCCCCCAACGTGGCCGCCGCCTTGGTGTTCTCGCTGGCAATCGCCACCACATCCGGAATCCGGAACAACTCCTGCACCGTCAGCCCGATCACCCGCCCCTGGATGGCGTTGACCGCCGGCTGCCCGTGGATATCGATAAAGTCATACCCCATCATGTCGCCCACCGTGCCGGACAACCGCGCCTGGGCAATCTCCTGGGGCGAGAACCAGCCCATGCGTACCATGTTGCTGTTCTCGCTCATGTCGCCGATGCCGATCAGCGCAATGTCGGCACGCCGCGCCCGATCGAGGGTCGAGCGCACCGTGTCGTTATTGATCAGCACGCCGCGCAGTTCCGGGTTGGCCACCAGGGCCGGCGCGTACAGGCTTTCACTCTCGCCGCCAAAGCGCAGGGCCAGGCGCCGGCAGATATGGTCGGGGTTCATGTATTCGCCAGCCTTGAGCGAACCGCCGATGGCGCAGACAAATGTGCAATTGCGCGTCACCGGCAGGAACACGTTATCGGCCACCGCGCCAACGTTACGGCCCATGCCCACGGCGACGATCATGCCGTCGCTCAAAGTCTTGTTCAGGTAATTGGCCACCAGGCTGGCGACGGCCGAGCGCTGGGTGTCGGGGTCGCTGTGGTCGACGGCGATCAGGGCACGGTCGAGCTTGAAGCGCTCCACCAAGGCGCGTTCCAGCTCATTGTTCATCGCCGGGTGCTGCAACACGCGCACTTCGACAATGCCTTCATCGCGCGCACGTTTGAGCAGGCGGCTGACTTTTGCCCGCGACAGGTCAAAGCGCTTGGCAATGGCTTCCTGAGTGACGTTTTCGAGGTAATAGAGCATCGCCACTTCGGTCATCTGATCGATATCGCTGGCAATGCGCTGGCTACTGTCACTCATGGGGACGGGCTTCCGTTTCGGCGTCAAAGGCACATTCTCCCGACTCTTGCCCCGCCACGTCCACTACTGATGCCCATCGCGCTCGATCGCATTGATGCGCGCGACCTTGGCCCCGGAACGCGCCGCCTCGAACTCCGAGGCCAGGAACGCAGTGACGATGCTCTTGGCCAGCTCGGCGCCGATCACCCGTGCGCCGATGGACAGGATCTGCGCATCGTTGCTCTTGCGCGCGCGCTCCGCCGAGTACGTGTCATGGGCCTGTGCCGCGCGAATCCCCAACACCTTGTTCGCCGAGATGGCCATGCCGATCCCGGTGCCGCATACCAGCACGCCCAGGCGCTGCTGCCCGGCATTGATGGCATTGGCCACGGCCAGCGCGATGTCCGGATAGAGCACCGGCGCG
Source organism: Pseudomonas sp. Y39-6 (assembly GCF_023651955.1). Classification (NCBI taxonomy): domain Bacteria; kingdom Pseudomonadati; phylum Pseudomonadota; class Gammaproteobacteria; order Pseudomonadales; family Pseudomonadaceae; genus Pseudomonas; species Pseudomonas sp. Y39-6. The sequence continues at coordinate 4,029,597 of NZ_CP069594.1, forward strand.
GTGGAATGGGTGCCGAAGTCGGTCACCGGGTAGCCCAGCGTCTCGATATGGCGCTTTAACAGCTCTTTGAGCTCAAAACCCGCTTCATCGCATCCGATAGCCACCGGGAAAGGTGTGTTCATGGCGTCTGGCTCCGCTGCCGAGGTCGTACTTATGACTGATCAGATGATCACTCAGTGAAATATCGTTCAGTCATTTCGCGGGCATCACCCCCTCTCTGTCAAGCATGATTTAACTGACCCGGCAGTCAAAGCGGTCTAGAAAGGCGTTATTGGCGAAAAACATCAGAATCCCAGCTTTTACATGAAAGAGATTGACTGATCAGAATTTCATTTGATACACATATGCTCACAGCGAAACATGACTGTGCGACCTAATAAGAATTCACAGCACGAGGACACGCCGATGGCCACGCCATTACTGCTCCAGGCTGAACACGTCGCCAAGGCTTACGCCGGTATCCCTGCCCTGCGTGACGGGCGCCTCTCTCTGCGTGCCGGCAGCGTCCACGCCCTGTGCGGCGGTAATGGCGCGGGCAAGTCGACGTTCCTGAGCATCCTGATGGGCATCACCCCGCGCGACGCCGGCACCATCCTGCTCAACGGCACAGCGGTGCAGTTCAACCGCCCGAGTGAAGCCCTGGCATCGGGGATCGCAATGATCACCCAAGAGCTGGAACCCATCCCCTACATGACCGTCGCCGAAAATATCTGGCTGGGCCGCGAACCACGCCGCGCCGGCTGCATCGTCGACAACAAGGCCCTGAACCGGCGCACCCGCGAGCTGCTCGAAAGCCTGGAGTTCGACGTCGACGCCAGCAGCCCGATGCACCGCCTCAGCGTGGCGCAGATCCAACTGGTGGAAATCGCCAAGGCGTTCAGCCATGACTGCCAGGTGATGATCATGGACGAACCCACCTCAGCCATCGGCGAGCACGAAGCGCAGACCCTGTTCAAGGCGATCCGCCGCCTCACCGCCCGTGGCGCCGGCATCGTGTATGTATCGCACCGCTTGAGCGAACTGGCGCAGATCGCCGATGACTACAGCATCTTCCGCGACGGCGCCTTCGTGGAAAGCGGGCGCATGGCAGATATCGACCGCGACCATTTGGTGCGCGGCATCGTCGGCCAGGAACTGACGCGCATCGACCACAAGGTCGGCCGCGAATGCGCCGCCGCCACCTGCCTGCAGGTCGACAATCTGAGCCGTAAAGGCGAGTTCCACGACATCAGCCTGCAACTGCGCCAGGGCGAGATCCTTGGCATCTATGGCCTGATGGGTTCGGGGCGCAGCGAGTTCCTCAATTGCATCTACGGGCTGACGGTGGCCGATTCCGGCAACGTCACCCTGCAAGGCAAGCCCATGCCGATCGGGCAGCCCAAGGCAACCATCGACGCCGGCATGTCGCTGGTCACCGAAGACCGCAAAGACAGCGGCCTGGTGCTGACCGGCAGCATTCTGTCGAACATCGCCCTGTCGGCCTACAAACGCCTGTCGAGTTGGTCGCTGATCAACGCGCGCAAGGAAACCCGCTTGGCCCAGGACATGGTCAAGCGCCTGCAGATCAAGACCGCCTCCCTGGAACTGCCGGTGGCCTCCATGAGCGGCGGCAACCAGCAGAAAGTCGTGCTCGCCAAATGCCTGTCGACCGAACCGGTGTGCCTGCTGTGCGACGAGCCCACTCGCGGCATCGACGAAGGCGCCAAGCAGGAGATCTACCACCTGCTCGACCAGTTCGTGCGTGCCGGCGGCGCCGCCATCGTGGTGTCGTCGGAAGCCCCGGAACTGCTGCATTTGAGCGATCGCATCGCCGTATTCAAAGGCGGCCGGCTGGTGACCATCAGCACCGACACCGCCCTTTCCCAGGAAGCCTTGTTGAGTCTTGCCTCATGAATGCCAAAACCCTGTCCACCCCAGCCACCTCCATCACCGCCGCGCCGCGCAACCGCCTGCGCCTGTCCCTCGACCGCTTCGGCCTGCCGCTGGTGTTTATCCTGCTGTGCGTGGTGATGGCGTTTTCCAGCGAATACTTCATGACCTGGCGCAACTGGATGGACATCCTGCGCCAGACCTCCATCAACGGCATCCTCGCCGTGGGCATGACCTACGTGATCCTGACCAAGGGCATCGACCTGTCCGTGGGTTCGATCCTGGCGTTTGCCGGACTGTGCAGCGCGATGGTCGCGACCCAGGGCTACGGCCTGCTGGCGGCGGTGAGCGCCGGGATGTTCGCCGGGGCGATGCTCGGCGTGGTGAACGGCTTCATGGTCGCCAACCTGTCGATCCCGCCGTTCGTGGCCACCCTCGGCATGCTCAGCATTGCGCGCGGCATGACCTTCATCCTCAACGACGGCAGCCCGATCACCGACCTGCCAGATGCCTACCTAGCACTGGGTATCGGCAAGATCGGCCCGATCGGCATCCCCATCATCATCTTTGCCGTGGTCGCGCTGATCTTCTGGATGGTGCTGCGCTACACCACTTACGGCCGCTATGTGTACGCGGTGGGCGGCAATGAAAAGAGCGCGCGCACCTCCGGCATCGGCGTGCGCAAGGTGATGTTTTCGGTGTACGTGGTCTCGGGCCTGCTCGCCGGGCTGGCCGGCGTGGTGTTGTCGGCGCGCACCACTTCCGCCCTGCCCCAGGCTGGGGTGTCCTATGAGCTGGACGCGATTGCCGCCGTGGTGATCGGCGGCACCAGCTTGTCGGGCGGCACCGGCAGCATTGTCGGCACGCTGTTCGGCGCGCTGTTGATCGGCGTGATCAACAACGGGCTGAACCTGCTCGGTGTGTCGTCCTATTACCAGCAGGTCGCCAAGGGCCTGATCATCGTGTTCGCAGTACTGATCGACGTGTGGCGCAAGAAAAAACGCTAGAGAACGACCCAACTACAACAATAACGGAGTTCCCCTCATGAAACTTGGTACCACCTTGGCCGCCGTGGCGGCCCTCTCCCTGCTCGCCAGCAGTATCGCCGTGGCCGCCGACGGCAAGACCTACAAGGTCGGCGCAGCCGTCTACGGCCTCAAGGGCCAGTTCATGCAGAACTGGGTCCGCGAGCTCAAGGAACACCCGGCGGTCAAGGACGGCACCGTGCAATTGACCGTATTCGACGGCAATTACGACGCCCTGACGCAGAACAACCAGATCGAAAACATGGTGACCCAACACTACGACGCGATCCTGTTCGTGCCCATCGACACCAAGGCCGGCGTCGGCAGTGTGAAGCAGGCCATGAGCAACGACGTGGTGGTGATCGCCTCCAACACCAAAGTGGCCGACGCCGCCGTGCCGTATGTGGGCAACGACGACGTCGAAGGCGGCCGCCTGCAGGCCCAGGCCATGGTCGACAAGCTCAACGGCAAGGGTAACGTGGTGATCATCCAGGGCCCGATTGGCCAGTCGGCGCAGATCGACCGGGAAAAAGGCGAGCTGGAAGTGCTGGGCAAACACCCCGGCATCAAGATCATCGAGAAAAAAACCGCCAACTGGGACCGCGCCCAGGCCCTGTCGCTGACTGAAGACTGGCTCAACGCCCACCCCAAAGGCATCAACGGCGTGATCGCGCAGAACGACGACATGGCCCTGGGCGCTGTGCAGGCCCTGAAGTCCCACGGACTGACCTCCAAGGACGTGCCCGTCACCTCGATCGACGGCATGCCGGATGCGATCCAGGCGGCGAAGAAAGACGAAGTCACCACCTTCCTCCAGGACGCCCAGGCCCAGTCCCAAGGCGCATTGGACGTGGCATTGCGCGCCCTCGCCGGCAAGGACTACACACCGCAATCGGTGATCTGGGAACGTTATGCCAAGGACGTGAAATGGGCTGACGGCACCGCCAAGACCTACATCCTGCCGTGGGTGCCGGTGACCAACGCCAATGCCGACGCGCTGTACCAACAAGTCAGCGGCGGCAAGTAACTACTGGCTTAAAACACACTCAAGTGTGGGAGCAAGTGTGGGAGCAAATGTGGGAGGGGGCTTGCCCCCGATAGCGGTGCACCAGTGATAGATCAGGTGACTGACACACCGCCATCGGGGGCAAGCCCCCTCCCACATTGAATCTCCAGTGCTATTAAAAGAGGAGTCATTCATGTCTGGATTCTGGAACCAAGCCTTCGACCTCACCGGCCGTTGCGCGGTGATCACCGGCGGTGCCGCCGGCATCGGCCTGGCCTGCGCCAGCCTGCTGGTCGAACGCGGCGCGCGGGTGGCGCTGCTGGACCGCGACCCGGCGGTGGTGGCCGTGGCCGCCAGCCTCGGCGCCGAGCATCTGGGCATTGCCGTCGACCTCAGCCAGATCGACCAGGTGCAACACAGCGTCGACCGGGTTTTCGCCCACTTCCAACGCCTCGATTACCTGATCAACAGCGCCGGCGTGGCCTTGCTGGACAAGGCCATCGACGTCAGCGAAAGCGCCTGGGACACCACCCTCGACATCAACCTCAAGGCCAGCTTCTTCGTCGCCCAGGCCTGCGCCCGGCACATGCTCGCCCAGGGCGGCGGGCGCATCGTCAACCTGGCCTCCCAGGCCGCGGTGATCGGCCTGGACCGGCATGTCGCGTATTGCGCGAGCAAAGCGGCCATCGTCGGCATGACCAAGGTATTGGCCATGGAATGGGCGCCACAGATCAACGTCAACGCCATCTCCCCCACCATCGTCGAGACCGCGCTGGGCAAGCAGGCCTGGGCCGGCGAAGTCGGCGAACGGGCCAAATTGCAGATCCCGGCGGGCCGCTTTGCCCAGCCGGAAGAAATCGCCGGGCTGGCGCTGTACCTGCTCAGCGACGCGGCACAAATGGTCACCGGCGCCAACATGGTGATCGACGGCGGCTACAGCATTCAATAATTCATCTATTTGTCGTGAGGTTTTGTCATGTCCACCGTTACCGAACGCACGCCCGAGCAACTCACCCCGATCATCCCGAAAACCATGCAGGCCGTGGTCTGCCATGGTCCGGAAGACTACCGCCTGGAAACCGTCGACGTGCCCACCCCCGGCCCCGATGAAATCCTCACCAAGGTCGAGCTGTGCGGCATTTGCATGGGCGACATCAAGACCTATCGCGGCGCCCCGTCGTTCTGGGGCGACGCCGAGCAACCGCGCTACGTCAAGCCGCCGATGATCCCCGGCCACGAATTCGTCTGCCGCGTGGTGGCCCTCGGCCCCGGCGCGGAAAAGCGTGGGGTGAAGGTCGGCGACCGGGTGATCTCGGAACAGATCGTGCCGTGCTGGGGTTGCCGCTTCTGCAACCACGGCCAGTACTGGATGTGCCAGAAACACGACCTGTATGGCTTCCAGAACAATGTGCAGGGCGCCATGGCGCAGTACATGATCTTCACCAAGGAAGGCATCATCCATAAGGTGCCGGACTCGATTGCGCCGGACGAGGCGATCCTGATCGAACCGCTGGCCTGCTCGCTGCACGCGGCGGAGCGCGCCAATGTAGATTTCGACGACGTGGTGGTGGTCGCCGGCGCCGGTACGCTGGGCCTGGGGATCATCGGCGCGGTACGCATGCGCAATCCGAAAAAACTGATCGTGCTCGACATGAAACCCGAACGCGCCGCCCTCGCCCTGCGCATGGGCGCCGACGAAGTGTGGAACCCGGCCGAGGTGGACGTGCTGGCGAAGATCCGCGCAATCACCGACGGCTACGGCTGCGACATCTATATCGAAGCCACCGGTCATCACAAGGCCGTCAACCAGGGCCTGGCGATGCTGCGCAAACTCGGGCGTTTCGTTGAGTTCAGCGTGTTCAACGACGAGGCTACGGTGGATTGGTCGATCATCGGCGACCGCAAGGAACTGGACATCCTCGGCTCGCACCTGGGGCCGTACATGTACCCGCGCGCCATCGACTTTATCGGCAACCGCAAGATCGACATGCGTGACGTGGTGACCCACAAGTTCGCCCTGGCGGACTTCAAGGAAGCGTTTGCGGTGATGGAGCGAGGCGACAAATCACTCAAGGTCGTCCTCGAACCCTAAGCACACCACACTGAACAGCTGTGAACCCTTAAAACAAGAACACAGGAACCCGCGTTATGAATCGAGTCATCAACGATCCGGACCACGTGGTCGAGGACATGCTGCGCGGCATCCTGGTCGCGCATCCGCAATTGCGCCAGTACGAAACCAATCCACGGGTCATCGTCAAAGCCAAACCGTCGGGCCAAGGCCGCGTCGGCATCGTCACCGGCGGCGGCTCGGGCCATGAGCCGGCTTTCCTCGGCTACGTCGGCCCCGGCCTGGTCGACGCCGTGGCCGTCGGCGAGATTTTTTCCTCGCCCACCGCCAAGAGCTTCTTCGATGCGTTCCGCGCCGCCGACCACGGCGCTGGCGTGGCCTGCCTGTACGGCAACTATGCCGGCGACAACATGAACGTGAAGCTGGCGATGAAAATGGCCGCCAGCAAAGACATGCGTATCCGCACCGTGGTCGCCAACGACGACGTGGCGTCCGCGCCCAAGGCCGAGATCGCCAAGCGGCGCGGCGTGGCCGGGGAAATCTTCATGTGGAAGATCGGCGGTGCCGCCGCTGCCCAGCACTACGACCTGGACGGTGTGATCCGCGTCACCCAGAAAGCCGTCGACCATTGCCGCTCGATCGGCATCGGCCTCACCCCCTGCACCATTGCCGCCGTGGGCAAGCCGAACTTCGAGATTGCGGACGGCCAGATGGAACTGGGCATCGGCCATCACGGCGAACCGGGCATCGAAGTCATCCCGATCGAACCCGCCGCCGCCATGGCCGAGCGCATGCTCGCGCCGATCCTCGCCGACCGCGACTTCAGCCAGGACGACAGCGTGGTGGTGCTGGTCTCCGGCCTCGGCGCCACGCCGGTGATGGAGCTGTATATTTTCTACGCCGAGGTGGAACGCCAACTCACCGCCAAGGGTTTGAAAATCCACCGTTGCTACGTGGGCAACTACTTCACGTCCCTGGAAATGATGGGCGTGACCCTGACCCTGCTCGGCCTCGACACCGAGCTGAAAACCCTGATCGACCAACCCTGCCGTTCCATCGGCATGACCCAGGCGGAGTGAACCATGAGCGAGCATTTTTCCACCCGCGACGGCAGCGCCATCGTCGCCGACCTGGTCAGCGTGATCGTGGCCAACCGTGAGTACCTCAGCGAAATCGACGGCGCGATTGGCGACGGCGACCACGGCATCAACATGGCCAAGGGCTTCGCCCATTGCGGGCGCGCGATCGAAGGCCGCCAACTGAGCCTGGCCGAAGCCCTGGACGAACTGACCCTGAGCCTGATGGAAGGCATCGGCGGCTCCATGGGGCCGTTGTACGGCAGCCTGTTTATCGGCATGGCCGATGAAGTGCGCGGCTGCGAAGACATCGACGCGGCCACCTTCGCCCACCTGCTGCGCGGCGGCCTGACCTCGTTGCAAGACATCACCGAGGCCGGCGTGGGTGACAAGTGCCTGATGGACACCTTGATCCCGGCGGTCGAAGCGTTCGAGCGGGCCCATGCGCAGGGGGCGTCCTTCGGCGATGCGCTCGACGCGATGAAAACCGCCGCCTCACAGGGGCGCGACTCGACCAAGGACCTGGTGGCCAAGATCGGCCGCGCCAGCCGCCTGGGCGAACGCTCACTGGGCGTGCTGGATGCCGGCGCGGTGTCGTGCTGCCTGATCCTCACCCGCCTGGCCGATTCCGTGCAGCCGCGGCTGGTGTAACGCCTCAGGCTGGCGCTTGCTTGACCTGCTGGATATACCGCGCCACCGCCGGCGCTTGCTCGAAGCGCCGGTGAATCAACGACAGCCACGACGCCGCCTCACTGCCCTGGATACTGCGATAGACCACGCCCGGCAGACTCACATGCCCGACCACCGACGCCGGCACCACAGCCACGCCCTGCCCCAACGACACCAATGCCACCACCGCGACCAACCCGCCCGGCTGCGGCCCCAGGCGCGGCGCATAACCGCCTTGGGCGGCGACGTGCAACGTGCCGCTGATCTGCTCCGGCAGGATAAACGTCTCGTTTTGCAGATGCTCGCAACCGATGCCCTTCAACCCCAGTAACCAGGAATCCTGGGGCAGCGCCAGCACGAAACCTTCGCGGTGCAGGCGTACCGCCTCCACGCCGTCGGGCAACGTCATCGGCGAACGGATGTAGCCTATGTCGTAGCGCCCATCCGCCACCGCGCCGGGCAAGGTCGCCATCGCACATTCGCGCACGTTCACGCTGACGTCGGGAAACGCCTGGCTGAACCCGTGCATTTGTCGCTGCAACAACCCGGAATACACCGCCGAAGCCACGTAGCCCAATTCGATGTGGCCGGTCTCGCCACGCCCGGCACGCTGGGCACTGCGCTGGGCAAATTCGAATTGACGCACGGTGGCTTCGGCCTCGACCAACAGCGCGGCGCCGGCTTCGGTCAGGCTGACTTCGCGCTGCTGACGGATAAACAAGCGCGTGCCCAGGCTGGTTTCCATGTCCTGGATCTGCCGGCTCAAGGTCGGCGGGGCGATGCCCAACTGCTCGGCGGCGCGAGTGAAGTTGCGCTGTCGGGCCACGGCCAGGAAGTAGCGAAAATGGCGGATGTCCATACGAGGATTAGCTCAAAGGTAATGAAGTGCTTCGCCGTGGCTAACAAAGGCAGCAGCGTGCGGGGATAAGCTCAAGGTACTTCAACAGTAGAGAGCCCTTGCGATGTCCGTCAACTGTCTTTTCCATATTGCCTGTAGGGTAATTACAGCATGAGCCGGGTCAGTCCACGCCTGACACTGCTGACCGCTTCCGGCGTCTGCTCGCTGATTGTGCTCGACACCAATATCGTCGCCGTCACCCTGCCGAGTATCGCCCGCGACCTGGGGGCCAACTTCGCGGATATCGAGTGGGTGGTCAGCGCCTATATGCTCGCCTTCGCCGCGCTGTTGTTGCCCGCCGGCAGCGTCGCCGACCGCTTCGGCCGCAAGAGGAGCCTGATCTGGGGCCTGGGTATTTTCATCCTCGCCTCCCTCGGCTGCGGCGCCGCGCCCAGCGCGCTGTGGCTGGATATCGCGCGCGCCGTCAAAGGCGTCGGCGCCGCGCTGCTGCTCACCTCGGCGCTCGCCTCCATTGGCCACACCTTCCACGACGAAGTGGAACGGGCCAAGGCCTGGGCGTTCTGGGGCGCGTGCATGGGCGTGGCAATGACCGCCGCACCGACCCTCGGCGGCTTGATCACCGAGTACCTGGGCTGGCGCTGGATTTTCTACCTCAACCTGCCGGTGGGCCTGGGGTTGATGGCGCTGGTGCTGCACGCCATCCCCGAGTCCCGAGATACCCTGGCTGCGCGGCTCGACCCGTGGGGCAGCCTGGCGTTCAGCGCCAGCCTGCTGTGTTTGATCTGGGGGTTGATCGAGGCCAACCGCATCGGCTGGGACAACCCGCTGACCTACGCGCGCCTGCTCGGTGGCGGGTTGCTCCTGGGCGTGTTCGTGCTGGTCGAGCGGCTGCAGCAGCGGCCGATGGTCGACCTGCAACTGTTCCGTCACCCGCGCTTTATCGGCGCCCTGCTGGGCATGTTCGCCTACGCCGGCTGCGCCCAGGTGATGATGACGTTGCTGCCGTTTTACCTGCAGAACGGCCTGGGCTTTTCGGCGATTGCCTCGGGCCTGGGCATGCTGCCGTTCGCGCTGACAATGCTGATTGGCCCACGGATCGGCGCACGCCTGGCGCGACGCTTGGCGCCGGCGACCATGATGGCCAGCGGTTTGACCCTCGTCGGCTGCGGCAACCTGTTGAGCGCCTGGGCGCTGAATGTCGGCGGCTACCTGCCCTTCGCCCTGGCGATTGCAGTCACCGGGGCCGGTGCCGGTTTGCTCAACGGTGATACGCAGAAAAACATCATGGCCTGCGTGCCACGGGAGCGTGCGGGGATGGCCTCGGGCATGAGCACCACCATGCGCTTCAGCGCGATCATGTTGGCGATTGGCGTGTATGGGGCACTGCTGAGCAGCCACAGCGAACAGTTGTTGCGCGCAAGTATCGACCCGCAATGGCAGGCGCAGGTGGCGGGAATCGCTTCGCGGGTGGTGGCGGGTGATATGCCGGCGGCGCTGAACCTGGTGCCCGAGGCGGCGCGGGTGAGGCTGCAACCGCTGGCGCGGCAGGCATTTGTGGACGGGTTCAGCGGGGTGTTGTGGGTGGCAGGGTTATTGGGATTGCTCGGAGCGCTGGTGGTGGGGAGGCTGATGCGCAAGCCGATACCCACACCGAACTAAATGTGGGAGGGGCAAGCGCCCTCCCACAGGTATTACCTATACCCCAAAGAGGCTTACCAGAACCGCTGCTGGGTCAACCGGCTCCACCAGGTCAGCAGCACGCGGTCCACCGAACCGCTGGCCGCCAGGCCCACGCGCTCTTGCAGGCTCTTGCGCTCAGAGTAATGCAGGTGGAATACCTCGGCGGTCTTGGCCTTGGTGGCCAGGTATTCGTCGCTGGTTTGCAGCTCGTCGACCAGTTGCTTGTCGAGGGCTGCAACACCCAGCCACACTTCCCCGGTCGCCACTTCGTCGATCGCCAGCTGCGGGCGATAGCGCGACACGAAGTTCTTGAACAACTGGTGAGTGATGTCCAGGTCTTCCTGGAACTTCTCCCGGCCCTTATCGGTGTTTTCGCCAAACACGGTGAGGGTGCGTTTGTATTCGCCGGCGGTCAGCACTTCAAAGTCGATATCGTGCTTTTTCAACAGGCGGTTGACGTTGGGCAACTGCGCCACCACCCCGATGGAACCGAGGATCGCGAACGGTGCGCTGATGATCTTCTCGCCAATGCACGCCATCATGTAGCCGCCGCTGGCCGCGACCTTGTCGATGCACACGGTCAACGGCACGCCCGCCTGGCGAATCCGCGCCAGTTGCGACGACGCCAACCCGTAGCTGTGAACCATGCCGCCGCCGCTTTCCAGGCGCAGCACCACTTCGTCCTTGGGCGTGGCCAGGCTCAGCAAGCCAGTGATTTCATGACGCAGGCTCTCGGTGGCCGAGGCCTTGATGTCGCCGTCGAAGTCGAGCACGAACACCCGTGGCTTGGCCTCGGGTTTCTTTTTGCTGTTCTTCTTTTCGGCTTTGCTTTCAGACTTGCGCAGGGCCTTGAGCTGATCCTTGTCGAGCACGGTCGATTCAAGGCGCTCGCGCAGGCCTTTGTAGAAATCATTCAGCTTGCTGACCTGCAACTGGCCAGCCGATTTGCGACGACCTTTGCTGCGCAGTGCCGCGAAGCTGATCAGTACCACCAGAATCGCGACCACCAGGGTGACGGTCTTCGCCAGAAAGCTCGCGTATTCAGCCAAAAAATCCATGTGTCTCCTTAACAATGCACGGCGCCAGGCGCGGATCGCCCAAGCATACCGACGGGACCGCCGGGGAGCCAGTGCTCAAACCGCCAGCAGGCAGGCGCTCTAACACGCTTTTAAAACAAGCGTATGTTTTTTCATTGACAGCTCGCAGGCATCCTCATAACCTCGCCAGACTTTCAACGTACCGGGAAAACGGACGTGGGCAGCATCTATCTGATTCGACATGGCCAGGCCTCCTTCGGTGCAGACGACTATGACGTCCTGTCGCCCGTCGGCGTGGAACAAGCGCAAATCCTCGGTCGCCACCTGGCAGACATGGGCGTGACGTTCGACCGCTGCGTCGCCGGCGACCTGCGCCGCCAGCAGCACACCGCCACGGCCGCGTTCGATCAATACAGCGCCCTCGGCCTGGCGGTTCCAGCCCTGGAAGTCGACAGCGCCTTCAACGAATTCGACGCCGACGCGATCATCCGCGCCCTGCTCCCCGACCTGCTCACCCGCGAACCCGACGCCCTGGACATCCTGCGCAACGCCGCGCAGAACCGCAGCGAGTTCCAGCGCATCTTCGCCCTGATCATCGAGCGCTGGGTGGCCGGCACTTACGATACGCCGGGGCTGGAAAGCTGGCTGGGGTTTGTCGAGCGCGTCCAGGGTGGCCTGCAGCGTCTGCTGGAAGCGGCCGACAACACGCACAAGATCGCCGTGTTCACCTCCGGCGGCACTATTACTGCCCTGCTCCACCTGATTACCCGGATGCCGGTCGCCCAGGCCTTCGAACTGAACTGGCAAATTGTTAACACCTCGCTCAACCAGCTGAAATTCCGCGGTCGCGAGGTGGCACTGGCTTCCTTCAACAGTCATACCCACTTGCAACTGTTGAAGGCGCCGCAGCTCATCACTTTCCGATGAAGTGCGGCCAACCGTGACCCCAAGGTCGCTGGACTCTACCCTAAAGGATCGAAACCATGACTGACGTAGCTAAAGCCGTAGAAGCAATGAAAGCCAAATTCAACCCAGCCGCTGCTGCCGGCCTGGACCTGGTATTCGGTTTCTGTATCGATGACAGCGAACACTTCTCGCTGATCGTCAAAGACGGCACCTGTGAACTGCAGAAAGGCGAAAACCCAGACGCCCTGGTGACCCTGGTCATGAACGGCGAAACACTGAAAGGCATCGTCAGCGGCGAAACCGACGGCATGCAGGCCTTCATGAACGGCAACCTGCGCACCGAAGGCGACATGATGCTGGCGATGAAGCTGAGCGATCTGTTCCCTTCCTGAGAACGCTGGCTGTAACGCACGCATTGAAACGACAAATCCCGCCAATGGCGGGATTTGTCGTTTCTCGGCCGGCGATCAGCGGCGTCGACTTTCTTGAACTGCTCCAAATCTGGTGGGGGATGGCAGCGTTCGCCATGTTCTACATCCCTGTAAAAGTCGGGGCGGCGAATTTACCCGATTCAAGGCATGGACGGTACATGCAACAGCAACGCCACCAACGCACTCCACCCCGTCTGGTGTGACGCCCCCAACCCGCGCCCGGTCTCCCCATGGAAATACTCATGGAACAACACCAGATCACGACTGGCCGGGTCCGCCTCCAACTGCGCATACCCGGCCATCGACGGACGCAGGCCATTGTCATCCCTGAGGACCAATCGGCTCAGACGCTGGCTGAGGCTGTCGGCGACTTCCTCCAGGGACGACAGATAACCACTGCCCGTCGGGTACTCCACCGAGAAGTTATCCGCGTAGTACCGATGAAACTCGCGCAACGATTCGATCAGCATGTAATTCACCGGCATCCACAACGGCCCGCGCCAGTTGGAATTGCCGCCGTACAAACGCGAATCGGATTCACCGGGTTGGTAGCGCGCGCACAACGTGTCGCCGTTCATCTTCAGCGCCAGGGGCTGCTCGGCAAAGGCCTTGGACATTGAGCGCACGCCAAACGCCGAAAGAAACTCATCGTCATCCAGCATGCGCCGCAGCAAGTCCTTGGTGCGCTCGCCGCGCAATAACGCCAGCAACAGGCGATTGCCCTGCCCCGGTTCGTTCCAACGCGAGACCAGCTTGGCCAGGTCCGGCCGGTGGTGCATGAAGCCCAACAACCGCTCACGCAAGCCTTCGAGGCCCTCATGCTCGCGCTGTTCCAGCACCAGCACGGCGAACAGCGGCATCAGGCCGACGATGGAACGCAGGCGCACCGGTTCGTTCTGACCGTCGGGACGGTGCAGTACGTCGTAGAAGAACAGGTCCTGTTCGTCCCACAGGCCCTCGGCGCTGTCGTCGACACGGTTGATCGCGCCAGCGATATACAGGAAGTGCTCGAAAAACTTCACCGCGATATCGACGTACACAACATTGCGCTTGGCCAGTTCCAGCGCGATACGCATCAGGTCCAGCGCATACGCCGCCACCCACGCCGTGCCGTCGGCCTGATCCAGTTGGTAGCCCGGCGGCAGTGCGGCCGAGCGGTCGAACAAGGCGATATTGTCCAGGCCGAGGAACCCACCCTGAAACAGGTTGCGCCCTTCGGCATCCTTGCGGTTGACCCACCAGGAGAAATTCAACAGCAACTTGTGGAAGATCCGCTCCAGGAAATCCATGTCGCCGACGCCGGTCAACGCCTTGTCCTGCTGATACACCCGCCAACAGGCCCAGGCATGCACCGGCGGGTTGGCGTCGTCGAAGCGCCATTCATAGGCCGGCAACTGGCCGTTGGGGTGCATGAAGCGGTCCTTCACCAGCAGCAACAGTTGTTGCTTGGCATACCCCGGATCGATCAGCGCCATGGCCACCGCCTGAAAGCCCTGGTCCCAGGAGGCATACCACGGGTATTCCCAGGTGTCGGGCATGGAGAGGATGTCGAAGTTGGACAGGTGCCGCCAATGGCTATTGCGCCGTTGCAGGCGTTCGGGCGGCGGCGCGGGTTGGGTCGGATCGCCGTCGAGCCATTGGTTCACGTCGAAATAATAGAGCTGCTTGGACCACAGCAAACCGGCCAGGGCCTGGCGCTGCACATTGCGCGCGTCGGCGTCGGCGATACCCTGTTGCAACGCGGCGTAGAAGTCATCGGCTTCCTGGCGGCGCTGTTCAAACAGCTTGCGCGCATTGACCTCGGGCGCGTCCTTGGGCGCAAAGCGCAGATACACGACTTTGCGCTCCAGACCCGCCAACTCCAGGACGAAACGCGCGGCCGCCTTGGTGCCGCTGTCGCGGCGAATCGCGGTTTCCTGCCCCGCCACCACGTAATCGTTGATCCCATCCTTGAACGGCCCCGGCGCCGGTTGCCCGTCCAGCTTGGGGGCGTTGCTTTCGTTTTCGCAGAACAGCCATTCGACGCCGTCCTGGCCCCAGGCGCTGAGGTGGCGGTCCGGCAATTCATGATGCCGCGCCAGCACGCGCTCGCCGTCCAGCCGCAACTGCGGTTTCGGCGCGCCGACGGTCCAGCTCCAATCATTGCGCGCCCACACCTGCGGCAGCACTTGCAGGCGTGTCGGCTGGTCGGAGCGGTTGTGGACGCTGACGCGCATGAAGATATCGTCGGGCTGGTGCTTGGCGTATTCGACGCTGACGTCGCAATACCGGTTGTCTTCGAACACGCCGGTATCGAGGATTTCGTACTCGGCGTCCGCCAGCCCGCGCTGGGCGTTTTCGGCGATCAGGTCGGCGTAGGGAAACGCCGCGTGGGGATATTTGTAGAGCATACGCATGTAGGCATGACTCGGCACACCGTCGACGAAAAAGTACAGTTCCTTGACGTCCTCACCGTGGTTGCCCTCGGCGTTGTTCAGGCCGAACAGGCGCTCCTTGATGATCGCGTCATGCTCGTTCCACAGCGCCAGGCCCAGGCACCAGCGTTGCGCCTTGTCACTGAACCCGGCCAGGCCATCCTCGCCCCAGCGGTAAGCGCGGCTGCGCGCATGTTCGTGCGGGAAGTAACGCCAGGCATCGCCGTCGGCGCTGTAGTCCTCGCGCACCGTGCCCCATTGGCGTTCGCTCAGGTACGGGCCCCACTCGCGCCAGCACTCGGCGGAATCGGCGGCCAGGCGCTGGCCTTCAGTGGTTTGCACAATAGTGGCGCTCATCCAATCCTCCCTCAGCCATCGCGTAAGGCCAGTGTAGAACCCATTCCCGGCGGGATGCACATGAAGACGGTTTTACCCCACTCATTCGTTTGCAGAATGAAGTCCAGAGGAATCTTCGTTTGCGCGGGCCTGCGGCGCCCAACAGAATCGGGGGTAACGGCATTCATTACTCTTACCGCAGCCAGGAATTTTTCTATGCCCAGCACCGCGTTTATCAGCCCCGACGACATCCGCAAAGGTTTTTCCAAGGCCATGTCCGACATGTACCGCGATGAAGTGCCCCTGTACGGCGCGCTGATGGAGCTGGTGGCCGACATCAACCGCCGCGTGCTCGACGCCGACCCGAGCCTGGCGCAACAACTGCAACGGACCGGCGAAATCCAGCGCCTGGACATGGAACGCCACGGCGCCATTCGCCTGGGTACCGCCGCCGAACTGGCGACCATCCGCCGCCTGTTCGCGGTGATGGGCATGCAACCGGTGGGCTACTACGACCTGACCCCGGCCGGCGTGCCGGTGCATTCCACCGCATTTCGCGCCGTGCATGAATGCGCGCTGCAAACCAGCCCGTTTCGCGTATTCACCTCGTTGCTGCGCCTGGAACTGATCGAGAACCCCGAACTGCGCGCCTTCGCCGAAGCCGCCCTGGCCAAGCGTTCGATCTTCACCTCCGGCGCCCTCGCCCTGATCGAACAAGCGGAACGCGATGGCGGCCTCAACGCTGACGACGCCGAGACATTCATCCGCCAGGCCCTGGAAACCTTCCGCTGGCACCACACCGCCACCGTCACCGCCGCGCAGTACCGGCAACTGAGCGACCAGCATCGCCTGATCGCCGACGTGGTGGCCTTCAAGGGCCCGCACATCAACCACCTGACCCCGCGCACCCTGGATATCGACCAGGTCCAGGCCGCCATGCCCGGCAAAGGCATCACCCCCAAAGCCGTGATCGAAGGCCCGCCGCGCCGCCACTGCCCGATCCTGCTGCGCCAGACCAGCTTCAAGGCCCTCGACGAAACCATCGCCTTCACCGACGCCCAAGGCAGCCACAGCGCGCGTTTCGGCGAAATCGAACAACGCGGCGTCGCCCTCACACCCAAAGGCCGCACGCTGTACGACCAACTGCTGAATGCCGCCCGCGACGCACTCGGCGCCTTCCCCAACGAAGCCAACGCCGCGCATTACATGCACTTGATGGAACAGCACTTCCAGGCCTTCCCGGACGACCACACACAAATGCGCGAACAAGGCCTGGCCTACTTCCGCTACTTCGCCACCGACAAAGGCCTCGCGGCACGCGGCCAAGCCGACCAACCGCGCACGCTGGACGCGCTGATCGCCGCCGGTCACGTCGATGTAGAACCGCTGGTGTATGAGGATTTTCTGCCGGTGAGTGCCGCGGGGATTTTCCAGTCGAACCTGGGGGATGCAGCGCAAAATCACTACACGGCCAACTCGAACCAGGCCGAATTCGAACAGGCACTGGGGCGCAAGACCCTTGATGAGTTGGCGCTGTATGCCGAGACGCAACAACGCTCGATGGATGAATGCACTCACACGCTACTGGCCTGAAACAAACTGCCCGCCCGGCTCAGCAGCGCAATCCTCGCGCCCTATAACCCCCCAGAGCCGGGTGGACGGCGGGCATCATAAGTATCGGCGGGAAGGATGTCGTTCAGCCAAATCTGAAAAAATGTGCAAGGGAGCGACTGACGCGCTCCCTGCGGGGTGAATGGATCGCGCGCTTTACTCCAGCAAACCCTTGATCTCATCTTTAACCAACAAGCGTTTTTCCTTTAACTTCTTCAGTTCCTCATCGCTGCCGGCCGCCTTTTCAGCGCTCACCACCAGTTCGTCGACGGCGTTGTATTTATCAAACAGCGCGTTCAGACGCGGATTTTTCGCCCGGTGTCCATCGACTTCGTCCTTGCTCAAACCCAAGTCCTGATACAGGTCGTGTTTCACTGGCATGGCCTACCTCCGCAAGTTGATCAATGATTACGCCCTTGAAGCTAGCCCATTCCAGGGGGTCTTGTCATGTTTGCGGGCAAACCAGTTCCGTTCGTCGCTACACCGGCGATGGAATCAAACCTTTGCCGCGCCCTGCCCTCCACTGTAGATCGCCACCCGAGGGAGACCGGTTTCATGAATCACGCCGCCACCGCTGTCGACACCCAATGCATCAACACCCTGCGCACCCTGGCCATGGATGCCGTGCAGAAGGCCAATTCCGGCCACCCCGGCACGCCCATGGGCCTGGCGCCGGTGGGGTATACGCTGTGGAGTCGCTTCCTGCGTTATCACCCGGAGCATCCCGACTGGCCCAACCGCGACCGTTTTGTGTTGTCGGTGGGGCATGCATCGATGCTGCTGTATTCGTTGCTGCACCTGGCCGGCGTGGTCGAGATCGATGCCCAGGGCCAGCGCTCGGGGCTGCCGGCGATCAGCCTGGACGATATCCAGCAGTTCCGGCAGATGGGTTCCAAGACCCCAGGCCACCCCGAGTACCGCATGACCACCGGCGTAGAAACCACCACCGGCCCCCTCGGCCAGGGGTGCGCCAACAGCGTCGGCATGGCCATGGCCGGGCGCTGGTTGGGCGAGCGCTTCAACCGCGACGGCCAAGTGCTGTTCGACTACAACGTCTACACCCTGTGCGGCGACGGCGACATGATGGAAGGCATCAGCAGCGAAGCCGCCTCCCTGGCCGGGCATTTGCGGTTGGACAACCTGTGCTGGATCTATGACAACAACACCATCAGCATCGAAGGCCACACCGAACTGGCCTTCAGCGAGGACGTGATCCAGCGTTTCCAGGCCTATGGCTGGCACACCTTGCATGTGACCGATGCCAACGACCTGAGTGCTCTGAGCACGGCGCTGGAAACCTTCCAGCACAATACCGGTGCGCCGACCCTGATCGTGGTCGACAGCGTGATCGGCTACGGCTCGCCGCACAAACACAACACCGCCGCTGCCCATGGCGAGCCGCTGGGCGAGGCGGAGATCCGCCTGACCAAGGCCGCGTATGGCTGGCCGGAAGACGCCAGCTTCCTGGTGCCCGAGGAGGCGCGCACGGTGTTGCGTGATGCATTGCACGCGCGGGCCGAGCCGTTGTACCGACAGTGGCAGCAAACCCTGGCGTCCCTCGACCCGCAACTGACCGACGAACTGCAACGCATGCGCGCCGGGAACATGCCCGAGCAATGGCAGGCTGAACTGCCCAGCTTCGACCCCGACGCCAAGGGCGTGGCCAGCCGTGCCGCCGGCGGCGCGGTGCTGAATGCCTTCGCCCGGCAGATTCCCTGGCTGCTGGGCGGTTCGGCGGATTTGTCGCCGTCGACCAAAACCAACCTGACCTTCGACGGCGCCGGACGTTTCAGTGCCGACGACTACAGCGGACGCAACCTGCACTTCGGCATCCGTGAACATGCCATGGGGGCGATCGCCAATGGCATGGCGCTGTCCTACCTGCGCCCGTACACCTCGACGTTCCTGGTGTTCAGCGACTACATGAAGCCGCCGATCCGCCTCGCGGCAATCATGGAATTGCCGGTGGTGTTCGTGTTTACCCATGACTCGATCGGCGTCGGCGAAGACGGCCCGACACACCAGCCGATCGAACACCTGAGCCAACTGCGCGCCACGCCGGGGTTGCTGACCCTGCGTCCCGGCGACGCGAATGAAACCCTGGAACTGTGGAAGGTTGCCCTGGCCCAGACTCACCGGCCGAGCTGCATGGTGTTGTCGCGCCAACCGCTGCCGACTCTGGACCGCACGCAGTACGCAGCCGCGTCCGGTGCCGCCCAGGGAGCCTATGTGCTGGCCGGCGCCGCACACCCCGAGGTCATCCTGCTGGCAACCGGCAGCGAAGTCAGCCTGGCGGTGGCGGCGTATGAACAGCTCAAAGGCGAAGGCATTGCCGCGCAGGTGGTCTCGATGCCCAGCTGGGAGCTGTTCGAAGAGCAGCCCACCGCCTACCGCGACAGCGTACTGCCGCCAGCGGTGACCGCGCGGGTGGTGGTGGAACAGGCCGGCCCCTTGGGCTGGGACCGCTATGTCGGACAGACCGGCGCCAAAGTGGTGATGAACAGCTTTGGCGCATCGGCGCCCCTGGCCAAGTTGCAGGAGAAGTTCGGGTTTACCGTGGAGAATGTGGTGAAGCTGGCCAAGCAACAGATCCAACGGCAGGAACATTGATCACAACGGTGACTGACACTCCGCTATCGGGGGCAAGCCCCCTCCCACATTGACCGCATTCCCTTGGTTGATCGGCGGGGTTAGTGGCATTTGCTCATGCTCGGGTGCCGGCGGTGAGCCCCACTCTCCCATGTGGGAGGGGGCTTGCCCCCGATAGCGGTGCATCAGTCACTGCATGAGTACCTGAACCACTGAAGTGCGCCCCATTGATGGTCAGACCAGCTCTCGGGCGAGGAACGGCGCGGTGCGGCTTTTCTTGCTCTTCGCCACCTGTCGCGGCGTGCCGCTGGCAACCACCTTGCCGCCCAGGTCCCCAGCGCCCGGCCCGATATCAATCACCCAGTCACTCTGGGCCACCACGCGCATTTCATGCTCCACCACAACCACCGTATGCCCGGCGTCGACCAGATGGTTCAACTGGCGGAGCAAGCGGTCCACATCCCGTGGGTGCAGGCCGGTCGTCGGCTCGTCCAGCACATACAAGGTGGCGCCCCGGGCATTGCGTTGCAGTTCGGTGGCCAGCTTGATGCGCTGCGCTTCGCCCCCGGACAGTTCCGTCGCCGGTTGGCCGAGGCGCAGATAGCCCAGGCCGATGTCGCGCAGCACCAGCAACGACCGCAGCACTCCCGGCTGCTCGGCAAACACCTCCACCGCCTGCTCGACGGTCAAGCCGAGCACTTGGGCAATGTTCAAACCTTGCCATTGGATCGCCAGGGTCTCGGGGTTGTAGCGCGCCCCGTGGCAAGTCGGGCACGGCGCATACACGCTGGGCATGAACAGCAACTCAACGCTGACGAACCCTTCGCCCTCGCAATTCGCGCAGCGGCCCTTGGCGACATTGAAAGAAAACTGCCCCGCATCGTAATCGCGCTGCTTTGCGGCCGCTGTGGCAGCGAACAGTTTGCGCACGTTGTCGAACAGCCCGGTGTAGGTCGCCAGGTTGGAGCGCGGGGTGCGGCCGATGGGTTTCTGGTCCACCTGCACCAGCCGGTGAATCCGTTCCAGCCCGGCGCTGATGCACCCGCCGCTGGTGGGCGGGGCATCGTCTTCCAGGCTCGGTTCGTCGTCGCTTTCCGGCACGCGGCCGAGGCCGCTGCCCACCAACTCCAGCAGCGCCTGGCTGACCAGGCTGGATTTGCCCGAGCCGGAAATACCGGTCACCGCAGTGAAGCAACCCAGCGGGAAATCGACACTCAAATCCTTGAGATTATTACGTGTGACGCCCTCCAGGCTCAGCCAGCCGGCCGGTTCGCGGCGCCGGGGATTGGCCGGGCGCCGTTCGGCAAACAGGTACTCACGGGTCTGCGACGCTTCAACCTGCGCCAAACCCGCCGGAGGTCCGCTGTACAACACTTGCCCGCCGTGTTCACCGGCCGCCGGGCCGACGTCGATCAGCCAGTCGGCGCGGCGCATGGTTTCCAGGTCGTGCTCCACCACAAACAACGAATTGCCGGCGGCTTTCAAACGCGCCAACGCAGTGAACAGCGCTTCGCCATCTGCCGGGTGCAGCCCCGCCGACGGCTCATCCAGCACATAGATCACGCCGAACAACTGCGAGCCCAGTTGCGTAGCCAGGCGCAAGCGCTGCAACTCGCCGGACGACAAGGTCGGCGTGCTGCGCTCCAGGGACAGATAGCCCAGCCCCAGCTCGGTCAGGGTGCTGACCCGTTCGAGCAGATCCTCGGCGATGCGCTGGGCGGCCAGGCGCTTTTCCAGCGACAGTTTCATCGTGTCCTGCCCCGCCGCCACCGGCCGCAGCAGCTCGGCCAATTGAGTCAGCGACAGTTGCGAGAGTTCGCCGATGTCCACCCCGGCAAACTTCACCGACAACGCCGCCTGGGTCAGCCGCTTGCCGTCGCACAACGGGCAGGCGCTGCCCTGCATGAACTGCGCGACACGCTTTTTCATCAGCGCACTTTGGGTGTGGCTGAAGGTGTGCAGGATATAGCGCCGCGCGCCGCTGAACGTGCCCTGGTAGCTCGGCTCCAGCTTGCGTTTCAGCGCCTCGCGGGTCTGCTCCGGGGTGAAACCGGCGTACACCGGCACGGTCGGGGTTTCTTCGGTAAACAGGATCCAGTCGCGCTGCTTTTTCGGCAAATCACGCCACGGGATGTCGACGTCATAGCCCAGGGTCACCAGGATGTCGCGCAGGTTCTGGCCTTGCCACGCCAAGGGCCAGGACGCGACCGCACGCTGGCGGATGGTCAGCGAGGGATCGGGCACCATCAGCGCCTCGGTCACCTCATACACGCGGCCCAGGCCGTGGCATTGCGGGCAGGCGCCCTGGGGCAGGTTCGGCGAAAAATCCTCGGCATACAGCATCGCCTGCCCCGGCGGATAACTGCCGGCGCGCGAATAGAGCATGCGGATCAGGCTGGACAACGTCGTGACACTGCCCACCGACGAACGCGCACTCGGCGTGCCGCGCTGTTGTTGCAGGGCCACGGCAGGCGGCAGGCCTTCGATGGAGTCCACATCGGGCACGCCGACCTGATCGATCAGGCGTCGCGCATAGGGCGCCACCGATTCGAAATAGCGCCGCTGGGCCTCGGCATACACCGTGGAAAATGCCAGGGACGACTTGCCGGAACCCGACACGCCGGTAAACACCACCAGGGCATCCCGGGGGATATCCACATCGACGTTACGCAGGTTATGTTCGCGAGCGCCGCGAACCCGGACGAACCCAAGGTGTTGGGCATTGATCTGAGGGATGTTGCGCGATGAAGTCATGGTCAACCTTGTGGTGCGGCAAGCACGCGGCGCACCCGATGCGTCTGGGTTTCGGGGTTATAGGGCTTGCTCAGCAGATGAATGTCGGGGCTCAGCAGGTGCGGGATTTCGTTTCATTGCATATAGCTTATCCACGCAGGCCGGGGCAACTGCGCTCAGTGAAAATCCCGGCTGCGCACAGCGATGCCTTGCAGCAACGGCGACAGGTCGGTGAGGCGCCCGGCGATCAGGTGCCGCACCTCGCCCACCGCCTCCCAGCGCCCGTCCACCTTGAGCAGGCGCGAGCCGACCAGGGCCTGGCGCTGACGTTCTGCCAGGTCACGCCAGACCACCACATTCAGGTTGCCGAATTCATCCTCCAAGGTGACAAAGGTCACACCGCTGGCGGTGCCGGGGCGCTGGCGACCGGTCACCAGGCCGGCGACGCTGACAGTGCGGCCATGCTCCACCGCCATCAGCTCACGGGAACTGCGGCAGCGCCGTTTGCGCAATTCTTCGCGCAACAACGCCAATGGATGCGGGCCCAGGGTGGTGCCGAGCGTGGCGTAATCGGCCTGCAGGTCTTCGCCCATCGTGGGTGTCGGCAACTCCACCCGCGCTTCGTCGGGGCTGGGCAGGCCGGCGAACAGCCCGAGTTGTTTGTGTACCCCCGCCACTTCCCAGCGCGCCGTGTGCCGGTTGCCGGCCAACGCCCGCAAGGCTCCGGCATCCGCCAGCAAGGCTTGGGCGCGGGGATCCAGCCCGGCGCGTCGGTCGAGGTCGGCAATGTCGCTGAATGCACGGTGCTCGCGCGCCGCTTCGATCCGTCGCCCATCCTCTTCGCGAAACCCCGCGATCATGCGCAACCCCAGGCGAATCGCCGGTTGCGCGCCAGCGATGGGTTCCAGACTGCAATCCCAGTCACTGGCCTGCACGTCCACCGGGCGGATCTGCAAACGATGGCGCCGCGCGTCCTGCAGGATCTGGTCCGGGCTGTAGAACCCCATGGGCCAACTGTTGATCAACGCACAGGCGAAGGCCGCCGGTTCATGGCATTTGAGCCAGCAACTGGCGTAGGTCAACAAGGCAAAACTGGCGGCGTGGGATTCCGGAAAGCCATAGCTGCCAAAACCCTTGATCTGCTCGAAGATCTGCGCGGCGAAGGCTTCGCTGTAGCCGTTTTTGAGCATGCCGGTGCGCAAGCGTTGCTGGTGCGGTTCAAGGCCGCCGTGACGCTTCCAGGCCGCCATGGAACGGCGCAACTGATCAGCTTCACCGGGGCTGTAATCGGCGGCGACCATGGCGATCTGCATCACCTGTTCCTGGAACAACGGCACGCCGAGGGTGCGTTCGAGCACCGCTTCAAGCTGCGGCGACGGATAGGTGGTGGGCTCCTCTTTGTTCCGCCGCCGCAGGTACGGATGCACCATGCCGCCCTGGATCGGCCCCGGGCGCACGATGGCGACTTCAATCACCAGGTCGTAAAAGGTCTGCGGCTTGAGCCTGGGCAACATCGACATCTGCGCCCGCGACTCGATCTGGAACACGCCGAGGGTGTCGGCCTTGCTGATCATTGCGTAAGTGGCCGGGTCTTCCTTGGGGATCGTCGCCAGGCACAGGTCGTGGCCACGGTGGCGACGCAGCAGGTCGAAACAGCGGCGGATCGCGCTGAGCATGCCCAGGGCGAGGATATCCACCTTGAGCAGGCCGACGGCGTCGAGGTCGTCCTTGTCCCACTGGATGATGGTGCGCTCGGCCATCGCCGCATTTTCCACCGGCACCAGGGTGTCCAGCGGGTGTTCGGAAATCACGAAGCCGCCGGGGTGCTGGGACAGGTGCCGGGGGAAGCCGATCAGTTGCTGGGTCAGCGCGAGTATGCGGCGCAACACCGGGCTGTCGGGGTCGAAACCGCCCTCGCGCAGGCGTTCCAGGGGTGGCGCTTGGTCACTCCAGCGCCCGCAGCACTCGGCCAGGGCATTGACCTGGTCCGGCGGCAAACCCAGGGCCTTGGCCACATCGCGCACCGCGCCGGCACCGTGGTAGCTGCTGACCACCGCCGTCAGTGCTGCGCGGGTGCGGCCGTAGCGCTGGAATACGTATTGCAGCACCTCTTCGCGGCGTTCGTGCTCGAAGTCGACGTCGATGTCCGGCGGCTCGTTACGCTCCCGGGACAGGAAGCGCTCGAACAGCATGTTCATCAGGCTCGGGTTGATCTCGGTGATGCCCAAGGCAAAACACACCGCCGAGTTGGCCGCCGAACCCCGGCCCTGGCACAGGATCGAACGGCTGCGGGCAAAGCGCACGATGTCATGCACCGTGAGGAAATAGCTTTCATAGCCCAGCTCGCTGATCAGTTCCAACTCGCGGTCGATCTGCTGCCGGGTCTTGGCGTCGACCCCTTGCGGCCAGCGCCGGGCGATGCCTTCTTCGGTGACGGCGCGCAGCCAGGATCGGGCGTCATGGCCGGCGGGCACCAGCTCACGCGGATAGTGGTAGCGCAGTTGGCTGAGGTCGAAGGTGCAACGGCGCGCGATGGCCAGTGTTTCGTCGAGCAACGACGGCGGATACAACGCCTGTAACGCCGACAGGCTGCGCAGATGCCGCTCGCCATTGGGATGCAGGCGCGTGCCGGCTTCGGCCACCGGTACGTGATGGCGGATGGCGGTCATGGTGTCTTGCAGGGCGCGGCGGCCGCGGGCATGCATATGCACATCGCCGCAGGCCACCGCCGGGAGCTGCAGGCTGGCGGCCAGTGCCAGGCGTTGCTCCAGGTGACGCGCATCGTCCTGCCCGCAATGCAGATGCACCGCCAGCCACAGGCGCTCGGCGAAGGTACGGCGCAGCCATTGGATCGAGGCCTGGGTGTCGCTGTCTTCGGCAATCCAGAGCGCCAACAGGCCGGGCAGCGGTTGGTCGAAGTCTTCTGGCAGCAGGCGATAACGGCCCTTCTCCGCCCGTCGTCGGGCCAGGGTGATCAAGCGGCACAGGTGCTGGTAGCCGCTGAGGTCTTCCACCAGCAGTAGCAGTTTCGGGCCGTTTTCGACGCGCATCTCACTGCCGATGATCAGCGGCAAACCCACCGCTTTCGCCGCCTGCCAGGCGCGCACGATGCCAGCCAGGGTGCATTCGTCAGTGATCGCCAGGGCGCTGTAGCCCTCGCGCTTGGCCCGCTCGAACAACTCCAGCGCCGTGGAGGCGCCGCGCTGGAAGCTGAAGTTGGACAGGCAATGCAGCTCGGCGTAACTCATGCGAACCAGCCTTGCAGCCACAGCCCGTCGCATTGTCCCACGGTGCGGTAGGCCCAACCTTGCTGGCCGGCGCGGGTCTGGATCAGGTAATAGTCGCGGCGGATATCGGCGCCATCCCACCAGCCCGATTCGATGCGCTCCGGGCCCTTCAGGATCTGCACGCCCGCCTCGGCCAGCAAGGTCGGCTCGGCGAGCAGCCAGCCGGGGCGTTGCACGTTGTTCAAAGTGGGGCACGGGTTTTTATCGGTCGCCGCTTGCCAGGCACATTCGGGGCGGTGGTCGGCGTGAAAGCGCAGGCCGTGTACCGCCTCATCGCCAAGCCGGGCGCGCAGGCGTTCGCGCAGTTGCGCCCAGGGCAGGGTCTGTTGCGGGCGGTCGTCGAACAGGTCCTGGCGTTGCGGCACGAACACCGGCAGGTCCTGGGCCACCAGGCGAACACCGCGCACGGGGGACGTCACTTGCACCTGCTCCAGACGCCCGCGGGCCAGTTCGAACAGCATCGGCGCTTCACGCTCGGCGCTGAGCAGGCCGACCGGGATCACGCTGTCGGGGGCCTGGGCGTGCTCCAGGTGCAGGGCGAAACGCTGGACGCCACTGTCGCGGCCACAGAGGAAGGCGGACAGGTCGCCGGTCAGGCGGCGCAGCGGGAATAACAGGGCTTGGTGGGATTGCACGTCGTAGTTCAGCTCGATGCGTACATCGAAGCGGTCCGGCGGCTGATAGAAGCCCAGCGCCAACGGCCGCTGCCCGCTCAGGGCATCCAGATGCTTGAGCAACGCCGCATCGAAGCGCCGCGCCAGGGTGTGCCGGGGCAACGCCTGCACCTGGGCCAGGCTGCGCAAGCCCATGCGCGACAAGGCGATAGCGGCCTGCGGGTCCAGGCCGGCGCGGTCGATGGGCAGTGGCGCCAAGGCCTGCATCAACGCGTGATCATCGGCCACGGCCAGGCCATCGTAGCGGTTCGCCAGCACCCGCGCCGCCGCCGGGTTGGGCGCAGCGACGATGCGATGACGAAAGCCCAGCTCGCTCAGCTCTTTGCGCAGACGGGCCTCGAAGCGCGGCCAGGGCCCGAACAGGCCCAGGCTCGACTCGATCTCAAACAGCAAGGCACGCGGGTAAAACACGCTGACCTGGGAACTGAACTGGTAGGCCCAGGCCGCCAGAAACTGCTGCCAGCGTTCGATCTCCACGGGGTCATATTCGGCGCAGGCAAAGGTTTTGACCAGCGCATGCGCCGCCGTCAGCGATTGACCGGAGCGCAGGCCCAAGGCATGCGCGGCCGCGTTGACGGTTTGCAGGACGCGCCGCTGCGGCGTGCCGGCCAGCAGCGCCAGCGGCTCGTGCGGCGTCGGATGCATACGCTGCACCGCGTCCAGCGCCAATTGCGGGAAGACAATACACACCCAGCGCATGCCAACCTCAGTGCCCGGCCAGCGCAATCGGCGCCGGGTGGGCCAGCCCGCCCCGGCACTTGAGCACCCGCACTTGCGCGGGCCGGGCGTCGACCGCCAGGCGCAGAGCGGCCGGCGAGGCGTTGAGCGCGTCACTCAGGGCGCGCCAGGCAAACGCCAGGGTCTGCCCGGTTTCCGCCGCCACCTGCAAGCGCCGCAAGGCACGATCATCGGCCTTGCGCGGCCAGCACAACACCGCACCGCAACTGCCCGAACGCAGGCACTGCTCGACCGCCCACAACGCATCCCGCTCCTCGGCCCGGACCACCGTGAGCTGACGCAAATCCACCCCGGCGTTCTGCCAGGCGTGGGGGTACGGCGTGTAGGGCGGCGCCACCAGCACTATGCGCTCCCCCGCCGCCGACAAACGCGCCAGGGTCGGCAACACCAGTTGCAGTTCGCCCACGCCGTCCTTGGCCATGAGGATTTCGCTGAGGGCCGACTCTGGCCAGCCGCCCGTGGGCAGCACCGCATCCAGCGCCGCCAGCCCCGTGGGGTGAACACTGGCCGGTGGCGCGGCGGGCCGGCCCTTCCACACGCGCCCGCCATTGAACAGCGCGTCCAGGGCAACGACGGCGCCCATCAGCCTTGCCTCACCAGGCCGCAGAACACGCCTTCGATGGCCAGGTCCTGATCGGGCCCGACCACGATGGGTTGATACGCGGGGTTGCGCGGCAGCAGCCGCACGCTGTCGCCATTGCGTTCGAAACGCTTGATGGTGACTTCACCGTCCAGGCGCGCCACCACAATCTGCCCGTTCACGGCTTCGGCACTGCGGCGCACGCCCACCAAATCGCCGTCGAGGATGCCGTCTTCGATCATTGAGTCGCCCTGCACCCGCAACAGATAGTCCGGGGTTTTCGCGAAAGTGGCCGGGTCGAGTTGCAGGCGGCTGTGGACTTCGGCATCGGCGCCGATGGGCAAACCGGCGGCGACACGGCCCAGGACCGGGACGTCCAGCCATTCGGGCCGCGCTGGCGGGTTGAGCAGGCGAATGCCACGGGCCTGGTTGGGGTTGACTTCGATAAAGCCGGCTTCGGTCAGGGCCACAACGTGTTTACGGGCGACGCTGCGGGAGGCGAAGCCGAATGCCTCGGCGATCTCGGCGAGGCTGGGGGATTGGCCTTGTTGCGCGATGCGGTCGCGGATGAAGGTCAGGATGGCGGTGCGGCGGGGGGTTAGGGTTGTCATGGAGTACATTTGTACTCCTGTGGGAAATTTCTGACAAGAGCCGGTAGTCGGGGGTCGGGGTTGGGGTTGTGTGTATATCCGTTATTTAGGTAACGGCAGCTATTGGTTCCGCTCTTACAGCGGGTCACTTTGGAAAAAAAGCCCCAAAGTAACCAAAGGGCTCTTGCCCCACCACTCGGCACCTCGCTAGTGCTCGGTGTGCCCTCACTCCGGCCAGCGTGGTTTGACGGGGCGCCTAAGATCAAGATCAAAAACCAGAGCCAGAGCAGAACGAGTTCTATCTGATCCATGGAGATCAAAATGTAGGAGGGGGCTTGCCCCCGATGGCGGTCTGTCAGCCAATACATGCATGGCTGATCCACTGCCATCGGGGGCAAGCCCCCTCCCACATTTCTGACCGAGTTCGGCTTGCAGGATCAGGTTGGCTATAAGGCCGCCGCGCGTTGGTTACTTTTCGGGTTGGCCATTACCGAAGAAACGCATCGCCACACCACCTAAACCTTAAACCGCGCCACCGTCTGATGCAGTTCCCCCGCCATCCCCGCCAGATCATGCCCCGCCGTTTCGGTATGCAAGGCCCCTTGCAATACCTGTTGCGACAGGTTCCGAATCCCCACCAGGTTGCGATCCACTTCCCGCGCCACCAGTGCCTGTTCTTCGGTGGCGCTGGCAATCATCAAGTTGCGCTCATTGATCTGCGAAATCGAGCGGGTGATTTCATCCAGCGCCTCCCCCGAGCGTTGCGCTACGCCCAAGGTCGCCTGTACCCGTTCGCTGCTGCTGTGCATGGCGGCCACGGCGTGTTCGGTGTCCTGGCGGATGTTGCCGATCATCTGCTCGATCTCCTGGGTCGAGGTCTGGGTACGATGGGCCAGGGCGCGCACTTCATCGGCAACCACCGCAAAACCGCGCCCGGCATCGCCGGCCCGGGCCGCTTCGATCGCGGCGTTGAGAGCCAGCAGGTTGGTCTGGTCGGCGATGCTGCGGATCACATCCAGCACGCCGCTGATGTCTTGCACGCGGCCGGCGAGTTGCTGGATGCGTTCGGAGGTTTCCACCACGCCGGTGGCCAGGGTGTTGATCGAGGCCACGGTTTCCTGCACCTGCGCCCGCCCAAGCTGGGCGGTCTGTTCCGACAGGCGTGAGGCTTCGCTGGTGCTCACCGCGTTGCGCGCGACTTCATCGACGGCGGCGGTCATTTCGTTCACTGCGGTGGCGGCCTGTTCGATTTCCTGGCCCTGCAACTGCAGGCTGCTGCTGGTCTGGCTGCTGACTGCGCTCAACTCTTCGGATGAACTGGCCACGCCATCCACCGAGGCGGCGATCTGCCGGACCATCTGGTTGAGGTTCTGCTGCATCTGGTGCAGGTTGCGCATCACGCTGCCGTCGGCACTGTTGCCCAGCGGCACCTCGATGGTCAGGTCGCCCTGGGCGATATGGCTGAGCACCCGCGCCACCTCGTCCGGCTCGCCGCCCAAAGGCCGGGTGACGCTGCGCGTGACGATCACGGCGGCCGCCACGACCAGGCTCACGCATAGCAGCAACAGCCCGATCATCGTGCGGCGCGCATCGTCGTAGAGAATTTGCGCAGCCTGCTCGCGCTCGACGAACAGTCGGCCTTGCATGGCCATCAACGCATCGAGGCTCTTGAACACCTCAAGCTCGGCCGGCACCACCTGCTGTTTGAGCTGGGCCAGGCCCTGCTCGCGGGCGCCCTGCTTGATCAGCGCCTGCACCTGGGTAAAGGCCGCGACGTAGGTTTCCCGATGGGTTTTCAACGCGGCATAGGCCGCCTTGCCTTCGGCGGTATCGAACAGTGGCTCCAGGGTGGCGAACGCCTGGGTAATGCGCTGCCGGGTGGTGCCAATGGCCTCTTGGGCCTGCTGGTTATCCTGGTCGATCAGCAGGTCGCGGGTGTTGCGCCCGTTATCGCGCACGCCGGTGGCGATCACCATGATCGGTGCGATTTTCGGCCAGTCCTGCTGCACGATCTGTTCGGACTGTTGCTTGAGGGTTGCCAGGTCATGCAAGGCGTAAAACACCAAACCGACCAGAGCCAGCGGCGCAATCGCGAAGCCGATGACAATGCGTTGTGCCGTGGTTAACTGCGTCATTCTAAACATTCCTTGATGAATACCTGCCCGAAACGGGCAGCATCTTTAAAAATCCTGGGAGGGCGATCGGTCACCCTCGTAATACAAAAGCCGGAAACAACTCGCGCATGCAGCCCCATAACTCCGGCAATGCCATCTGTGCCGGGGCAATCGGCAGTTGCTCATCGAGCATGCTTGCCGTGCGGACCATCTGCACGGCGAAGCGCTTGACACCACTGGCTTGCAAACGCTGGGCCAGGCGCAGCAGGCGCGACGTATCAATCAGATGCCAATGCACCGTGGTGCGGCACTCGTAGTCCACGCCACTGGCCAGCAAGGTCTCCAAACTGCGCCAATTGGCGACGCCGCTGCCTTTGACCTGGGTGACCAGTTGATAGTCCTCGACCAGGGCCTTCACATCGAAGCCCACCCAGTCGGCATGGCGCAGCGCATTGGCAAAGCCTGCCGGTTTGATCCCCGCACTGTGCAGGCCCACGCGAAAGCCCATGGCGCGTACCTCGTCCATCGCCGCCGGCAAACCTTCCTGCAAGGTCGGCTCACCGCCGCTGAACACCACTGCGTCCAACAGGTCCTGGCGGCGCTGCAAAAACAGCAAAACCCGGCGCCAATCGATCTCCGCGCTACCGCGCGGTGCAATCAGGTCCGGGTTATGGCAGTAACGACAGCGCCAGGCACAACCCTGGCAGAACAGCACACAAGCGAGCATGCCGGGGTAGTCGAGGGTGGTCAGGGGCACCATGCCCCCAACCCGTAGCATTCGACTCATTGGCGCCCGGCCGCGCAAGCCGCTTCGGTAAAGTGAACACGCTCCTTGTGTTCGGACTGTTTGCCGGGGTTGAACGCGGACACCGGCCGGTGGTAACCCATCACCCGGGTCCAGACTTCGCAGCGCTGACGTTGTGGCTGGGATGTTTGCATGGTGAATCTCCTTGCGGGTTGAAAAACAGGTTCAAGACTGGGCGGCAAGCGCGAGGATCTCATCGCACTTGGGGCAGAACTCGTGTTCGCCGGCGAGGTAGCCGTGTACCGGACAGATCGAGAAGGTCGGGGTCACGGTCAGGTACGGCAGGCGGAAACGCCCCAGCGCTTTGCGCACCAATTGCTTGCAGGCCTGGGCCGAGGAAATCTGTTCGGCCATATACAGGTGCAGCACGGTGCCGCCGGTGTATTTGCATTGCAGTTCGTCTTGCAGCTCGAGGGCTTCGAAGGGGTCTTCGGTGAAGCCCACCGGCAGTTGCGACGAGTTGGTGTAGTACGGCGCATCCAGGCTGCCGGCTTGCAGGATGTCCGGGTAGCGCTTGCGGTCTTCCTTGGCGAAGCGGTAGGTGGTGCCTTCCGCCGGTGTGGCTTCGAGGTTGTAGAGGTGACCGGTTTCTTCCTGGAAGCGCAGCAAGGTGGCGCGCACATGGTCGAGCAGGCGCAGGGCGAACGCGCGGCCTTCTTCGGTGTGCGTGCCCTGCGTGTCATCCGTGAAATTGCGCAGCATCTCGTGCATGCCGTTGAGGCCGATGGTGGAGAAATGGTTGCGCAACGTCCCCAGGTAACGCTTGGTGTAGGGGTACAACCCGGCGTCCATGTGGTGCTGGATCACCTTGCGCTTGACCTCCAGGCTTTCCATGGCCATTTCCATCAGGCTGTCCAGGCGTTGCAGCAAGCCGCTGGTGTCTCCCTTGAACAGGTAACCGAGGCGCGCGCAGTTGATTGTCACCACGCCCAGCGAGCCGGTCTGCTCCGCCGAACCGAACAGCCCGCCGCCGCGTTTGAGCAGCTCACGCACGTCCAGTTGCAGGCGACAGCACATGGAGCGCACCTGGTTGGGTTGCATGTCCGAATTGAGGAAGTTCTGGAAATACGGCAGGCCATAGCGCGCGGTCATCTCAAACAGGCGGTCGGCGTTCTCGCTGTCCCAGGGGAAATCATGGGTGATGTTGTAGGTCGGAATCGGGAAGGTGAACACCCGCCCCTTGGCATCCCCGGCCTGCATCACTTCGATGTAGGCGCGGTTGATCAGCTCCATTTCCGTTTGCAGGTCGCCATAGGCAAATGGCATTTCCTCACCACCGATCACCGGCACCTGCTCGCGCAAGTCTTCCGGGCAGACCCAATCGAAGGTCAGGTTGGTGAATGGCGTCTGGGTGCCCCAGCGCGACGGCACGTTGAGGTTGTAGATGAACTCCTGCACCGCCTGACGCACCTCGGGGTAGCTCAACTGATCTTTGCGCACATAAGGCGCAAGATAGGTGTCGAACGAGCTGAACGCCTGGGCGCCGGCCCATTCGTTTTGCAGGGTGCCGAGGAAGTTGACCATCTGCCCCAGGGCACTGCTCAAATGCTTGGGCGGCCCCGCTTCGACGCGGCCCGGCACGCCATTGAGGCCTTCGTGCAGCAACGAGCGCAGCGACCAACCGGCGCAGTAGCCGGCGAGCATGTCGAGGTCGTGGATATGCAGATCCGCCTCACGGTGTGCGCGGCCGATCTGCTGGCTGTAGACCTCGTCCAGCCAGTAATTGGCAGTGACCTTGCCCGAAACGTTCAGCACCAGCCCGCCGAGGGAATACCCCTGGTTGGCATTGGCCTGCACGCGCCAGTCTTCACGGTCGAGGTATTCGTTCATCGAGGTGGCGACTTCCACCAGGGTCTTGCGGTCACGGCGCAAGCGACCGTGCTGTTCGCGGTAGACGATATACGCGCGCATCGACAGGAAGTAACCGGCATCCATCAACACCCGCTCGACGCTGTCCTGGATCTGCTCCACATCCAGCCGTTCGATGCCGCGCAGCCGCGCCAGTACCGCACCGAGCAACAGGTCGACCTCGGCCTCCCGATACTCGCCGGTGGCATTGCCGGCGGCGATCAGCGCCTGACGGATTTTTTCGGCGTCGAAGGCAACGAGGCTACCGTCGCGTTTGTGCAGGCGGTTACTGACCAGCGGGCTGAGCATACTTTGCATTGGAAGGCTCCAGACACTACATATAGATTTAATAAATCTTTGAAACACAATATGCAGTGATATTACGGTCAAGCGTTTGGGCTGCCATTGATCAAGGTCAAGTCTGAACGAAGATCAAAATGTGGGAGGGGCGGTGCGACGATTCGGCTTGTTCCCGATAGCGGTGGATCAGTCATGCATGTATTGGCTGACACACTGCTATCGGGGGCAAGCCCCCTCCCACAGTAAGCCTCCTCCCACAGTAAGTTCCCTGCTACAGCAAGTCCCCTGCCACATTCAACCGCCGCTCATATTCATGAAGCGCACCACCTGCACCTCCCCTGCCCCGGTGAAATCATGGCGCAGCGGCTTACCCCGCAACCCCTTGTGCAACGCCTCGATCAACGGCGCGTCGTCCAACGGGTAACGCCGCAGCAAAGCGCGGAAGTCCACCGCGTTGTCCTGCCCCAGGCACAGCAGCAACTGCCCTTCGACGGTCATCCGCACGCGGTTGCAACTGCCGCAGAAGTTGTGGGAGTTGGGCGAGATAAAGCCGATACGCGTGCCCGGATGCCGCGCCAGGCGCACATAGCGCGCCGGGCCGCCGCTGTTTTCGGTGCTGTCGAGCAAGGCATGGTGACGGGCGATCACGCTGCGTACTTCATCACTGGCACAGAACGTCTCGCCGCGGGAGCGGCCCACGTCGCCCAGGGGCATTTCCTCGATAAAGCTGATGTCGATGCCTTGGTCGATCGCGTACTGCACCAGTGCCGGCACTTCATCGAAGTTGCGCCCTTTCATCACCACGCAGTTGAGCTTGACCCGCTCGAACCCGGCCTCTCGCGCCGCCTCGATACCGTCCAGCACCTGGCGCAGATCACCGTTGCGGGTGATCGCGCGAAAGCGCTGCGCATCCAGGCTGTCGAGGCTGATGTTCATGCGCTTGACCCCGGCGTCCACCAGCGGCTGCGCGAGGCGCGCCAACTGCGAGCCGTTGCTGGTCATCACCAGTTCGCGCAAGCCCGGGAGTGCCGCGATATTGCGGCACAACCCGACAATGCCCGGGCGGATCAACGGCTCGCCGCCGGTCAGGCGGATCTTGCGCACGCCCTGGCCGACGAACAGCGCGGCCAGGCGTTCCAGCTCTTCCAGGGTCAGCACCTGCTGGCGCGGCAGGAACGTCATGTTTTTCGCCATGCAGTACACACAGCGGAAATCACAACGGTCGGTCACCGACAAGCGCAGGTAATCGATCGAACGGCCCACCCCATCCACCAGGCTCATGTCACTGCACCAACGGCGAGTCGGCGCCCTGCAGCGCGATGCCACGAATGTCCGCCGCGCCGATCAGGGTTTGCAGGTACTGCACCAATGCCTTTTGCCACACGCCTTGCTGCAACTGGGTGCGGATCGCCACCGCCACCGCTTCATACGGCAGCGGTTGGCCTTCGATACGCTGATCGACATAGATCACATGCCAACCATAACGACTCTCCAGCGGCTTGCCGGCCAGGCCCGGCGCGAGGGTGAACAACTGACGCTCCAGCTCGGGCACGGTCTGGCCCTTGCTCACCTGGCCCAGCGAACCGCCCTGGGCCTTGGACGGGCACGCCGAATACTGCAGGGCCAGCTCGGCGAATTGGCCGGGCTGCTCGTTCAGGTTCTGCAGCAGCACTTCCGCCTGGCCGTGCGCCAGATGGCGCGCCTCGGCGTCGTCCGGCGCGCATTCGAGCAGAATGTGCCGCACCGCCAGCAACGGCGCGCTGTGAAAGCGCCCGCGGTTGTTCTCGAAGTAGCGCACACAGGTGGCCTCGTCGCACTCAGGCACCTTGACCTCACGCTCGAGCAGCAAGCGCGTGGCGGCTTCTTCTTCGTTCTCGCCGGCGGCGATCTCCACCGCCAGGCCCAGCTCGGCGATCCGCTGCTGCAACAGCTCGCGGATCACCAGCGCACGGGCGGCCAGATACACCGCCTCCTCGCGGCTTTCGGCCGGGTGATATTGCAACTCCAGGGCCATGGCCTCCGGCGTGACGGGCACGCCGTTGACGCTGATGATCGGCCATTCCTGTTCACTGCTGGCGATCAACTCAGGCGTCTTCAGTTCCTCGAACAGAGCCGGGGCCGCAACCTCGGCCACCACCGGTTCTTTGACCGACGAGCCGCAACCGCCGCTGCCGCCATTACCGCCACCACATCCGCATCCAGTTGTCATGACGCTCTCCTCAATACTTCTGCCGCACGATTTGATAACGACGCCCCAGGTACCAGATCGGCGCGCTGACCATATGCACCAAGCGGGTAAACGGGAACAGCACGAACAGGGTCAAGCCCAGCGCCACATGCGCCTTGTAGATCAGGCTGACCGGCTCGATCGACGCCGCCGCGTCCACTGGCCGCAACAGCACCACGTTCTGCGCCCAGTCGGCGAGCATCACCATGACCGAACCGTCCATATGCCCGGTGGACGCGACGATGGTCAGCAAACCGAGCACCAACTGCGCGAGCAGCACCAGCAGGATCAGGATGTCCGACGGGCTCGACGTGGCCCGCACACGCGGGTCGCCCAGGCGGCGCTTGACCAGCATCAGCAAACCCACCAGGCACAGCAGGCCGAAGACGCCACCGGAGACCATCGCCAGCAACTGCTTGTGTTCAGTGCTGATCACATGGTGATAGACCGACGCCGGGGTCAGCAGGCCGACAAAGTGCCCGGCCAGCACGAACAGCACGCCAATGTGGAAGAAGTTGCTCGCCACGCGCATGCCACGGTTGTTGAGCATCTGGCTGGAGCCAGCCTTCCAGGTGTACTGCGACAGGTCGAACCGCGCCCAACTGCCCAACAGGCAGATCGCCAGGGCGACATAGGGGTACACCCCGAATACCAGCAAATTCCACTTAGACATTACCCACCTCCGTGGCCGGCACTGCGGCCTGCCCTTCTTGCTGAAAATCCACCCAGTGCAACGGCACCGCGCTTTCTTCGCGGGCTTTGCCCGGTGCGCTGGGCATCGAGCTGCAACGGTCTTGTTGTTCGGCCTGCATAAAGTCCACCGCTTCCTCTTCCCAGATCTTGTCCAGGGCTTCGAGGGAGTCGTCACGCGGCTCGGCGGCGACCTGCGCGCGCAGTTCGGCCACGGCCTGGTGCGGCTCGGCACCCGAGATCTGCAGCAACGCACGGAAGCAACTGGCATAGGCGCTCTCGCGCTCGTCCAGACGTGCGGCGAGCAGCGCCAGCAGGTGCGCCACATCCGCCAGGCCCTCGCGGGCCTCGATGTCTTCGCGGGTCGAGAGGAACTCCAGGTACAGCGGGATATAGTCCGGCAGCTCCTTGACGCCGATGGCAAACCCGGCCTCTTCGTACTGGGCCATCATGTCGACCATGGCCTGGCCACGGTCGCGGGACTCGCCGTGGACGTGTTCGAACAACAGCAACGACAGCGAGCGCCCACGGCCGAACAGCGCGCCGTAGTGTTCCTGGCCGTCCATCAGGTCATTGGCGCAGATCAGCTCGAGCAACTCGAACAACGCGCCGCGCTGCTTGGGGCTGATCTCCCGCGACTCGATGATCGCCTGTTCCAGTTCGTCGCGGCCGCTCACCAGGGTTTCGGTGGGGTAGTCCAGCAGCAACGAAATCACTTTGAGAATACGCATGCTCAGTCCTCCCAGATCTGTACGGTTTTCAACACGTCGCGACGGTTGGCCTTCTTGGCACCGAACATGTTGGTGTCGGAGCTGCCGCTGCAACCGCTGCCGAAGCTGAAGCCACAGCCGGAGCGTTCGGCGAACGCGTCGCTCATGGCGTCTTCACGGTGCGCGCTCGGCACCACAAAGCGGTCTTCGTAGTTGGCGATCGCCAGGTAGCGGTACATCTCTTCCACCTGTTCCACGCTCAGGCCGACGTCTTCGAGCACTTGCAGGTCCTGCACGCCGTCGACTTGCTGGGAGCGTTTGTAGGCACGCATCGCCAACAGGCGTTTGAGCGCACGCTTGACCGGTTTTTCATCGCCAGCGGTGAGCAGGTTGGCCAGGTAACGCAGCGGAATGCGCAGGCTGTCGACATCCGGGATCACCCCGTTCATGCCCACGGTGCCGGCGGCGGCAGCGTTCTGGATCGGCGACAGTGGCGGTACGTACCAGACCATCGGCAAGGTGCGGTATTCCGGGTGCAGCGGCAGTGCGAGTTTCCAATCGACGGCCATTTTGTAGACCGGCGAGCGCTGGGCCGAGTCGATCACCGACTGCGGCACGCCATCGGCCAGGGCCTGGCGAATCACCGCCGGGTCATTCGGGTCGAGGAAGATTTCCAGCTGTTTCTCGTACAGGTCTTGCTCGTTGGCGGTGCTCGCCACTTCGCTGATGCGGTCGGCGTCGTAGAGCAGCACACCGAGGTAGCGAATCCGGCCGACGCAGGTTTCGGCACACACGGTGGGCATGCCGGCTTCGATGCGCGGGTAGCAGAAGATGCACTTCTCGGATTTACCGCTCTTCCAGTTGAAGTAGATCTTCTTGTACGGGCAGCCGCTGATGCACATGCGCCAGCCGCGGCACTTTTCCTGGTCGATCAGCACGATGCCGTCTTCTTCACGCTTGTAGATCGCACCGCTCGGGCACGAGGCCGCGCACGCCGGGTTGAGGCAGTGCTCGCACAGGCGC
Organism: Pseudomonas sp. Y39-6; assembly: GCF_023651955.1. Lineage (NCBI taxonomy): Bacteria > Pseudomonadati > Pseudomonadota > Gammaproteobacteria > Pseudomonadales > Pseudomonadaceae > Pseudomonas > Pseudomonas sp. Y39-6. The sequence continues at coordinate 4,067,495 of NZ_CP069594.1, forward strand.
GGCAGGTACATCATGAAGGTGTTTTCGTACTCGCCATAAATGTCGGCCTGGATCTGGTCGAAGTTCTTGTCCTTGCGGCGCTTGGCGAACTCGGTGCCGAGGATTTCTTCCCAGTTCGGGCCCCACTCGATTTTCTGCATGCGCTTGCCGGACACCAGCGAGCGCGGACGCGCGGTCGGTTGGTGCTCGCCCAAAGGCGCGGTGTGCAGGTGCTGGTAGTCGAAGTCGAACGGCTCGTAGTAGTCGTCCAGGCTCGGCAGGTCAGGGTTGGCGAAAATGTTCGCCAACACGCGGAACTTGCCGCCGATGCGCGGGTTGATCGAGCCGTTGGCGTTGCGCACCCAGCCGCCCTTCCACTTGTCCTGGTTTTCCCATTCTTTCGGGTAACCGATGCCGGGCTTGGACTCGACGTTGTTGAACCAGGCGTATTCCATGCCTTCACGGCTGGTCCAGACGTTTTTGCAGGTGATGGAACAGGTGTGGCAGCCGATGCATTTGTCCAGGTTCAGGACCATGCCGATCTGTGAGCGAATCTTCATCTCAGTTCTCCTCGATATCAGTCGGCAATGGGCGCGGCAAGTCATCGCCGGTGGAACCATCGAGCCAGTCGACCTTGGCCATTTTGCGCACCACGACAAACTCGTCGCGGTTGCAACCGACCGTACCGTAGTAGTTGAAACCGTAGGCTTGCTGGGCATAGCCGCCGATCATGTGGGTCGGTTTGAGCACCACGCGGGTCACCGAGTTGTGGTGGCCGCCGCGGGTCTTGGTGGTTTCCGAACCCGGCACGTTCACGATGCGTTCCTGAGCGTGGTACATCATCACCATGCCTTCCTTGACGCGCTGGCTGACCACCGCACGGGCGGTCAGTGCGCCGTTGACGTTGAAGCACTCGATCCAGTCGTTGTCCTCAATCCCGGCGCGCTTGGCGTCGATCTCCGAGAGCCACACAATCGGCCCGCCGCGGCTCAAGGTGAGCATCAGCAAGTTGTCGCTGTAGGTGCTGTGGATGCCCCACTTCTGGTGCGGAGTGATCCAGTTCAGCACGATCTCGGTTTCGCCATTGCTGCGCTTGCCCTTCACGCCTTCGATGGTCTTGGTGTTGACCGGTGGCCGGTAGCTCATCAACTGCTCGCCGAACGCCTGCATCCACGGGTGATCCTGGTAGAACTGCTGGCGGCCGGTGATGGTGCGCCATGGGATGTTTTCATGGACGTTGGTGTAGCCGGCGTTGTAGCTCACGTGTTCGTCTTCCAGGCCGGACCAGGTCGGGCTGGAGATGATCTTGCGCGGCTGCGCCTGGATATCGCGGAAGCGGATCGCTTCATGGGCCTTGGAAATCGCCAGGTGGCTGTGGTCGATGCCGGTGAATTCCGACAGCGCGGCCCAGGCTTTCAAGGCGACCTTGCCGTTGGTTTCCGGAGCCAGGGACAGGATCACCTCGGCCGCGTCGATAGCGGTGTCGATTTTCGGCCGGCCATGGCTGATCCCGGCATCGTTTTCGTGATGGTTCAGTTCGCCGAGGAACTCGACTTCTTCATCGGTGTTCCAGTTGATGCCCTTGCCGCCGTTGCCGAGTTTTTCCAGCATCGGGCCCAGCGAGGAGAACTGCTTGTAGATGTTCGGGTAGTCGCGTTCCACCACTGCGATGTTCGGCGCGTTCTTGCCGGGTACCGGGGCCACGCGCGCGCTTTTCCAGTCGGTGCCGCCAAACGGTTGGGCCAGTTCGCCGACGCTGTCGTGCATCAGCGGTACGGTGACCAGGTCTTGTTCCACACCCAGGTGACCGACCGACATGGCCGAGAACGCCTTGGCGATGCCTTTGTAGATTTCCCAGTCGGAACGCGATTCCCACGCCGGGTCGATAGCCGCCGACAACGGGTGGATGAATGGGTGCATGTCCGAGGTGTTCATGTCGTCTTTTTCGTACCAGGTGGCGGTCGGCAAGACGATGTCGGAATACACGCAGGTGGAGGACATGCGGAAGTCCAGCGTGGTCACCAGATCGAGCTTGCCGATGGCGCCGTCCTCGACCCATTCGGCCTCGGTGGGCTTGCATTCGGTGCTGTGGCCGATGTCTTCGTTCATCACGCCATTCTTGGTGCCCAACAGGTACTTGAGCATGTACTCATGGCCCTTGCCCGACGAACCGAGCAGGTTGGAGCGCCAGATGAACATGTTGCGCGGGAAGTTCACCGGGCTGTCCGGCTGTTCGCAGGCAAAGCGCAGGCTGCCGTCCTGCCAGGATTTGACCACGTAGTCTTTCGGCGTCATGCCGGCTGCGGCCGCCTCACGGCAGATGTGCAGCGGGTTGGTGTTGAGCTGCGGCGCGCTGGGCAACCAGCCGGCGCGTTCGGCGCGGATGTTGTAGTCCAGGGCGTGTTCGGGGAACTGCGACTTGTCGGCCAGAGGCGAGAGCACATCGTGCATGCTCATTTTCTCGTGGCGCCATTGCGAGCTGTGGCCGTAGAAGAAGCTGGTGCCGTTCATCTGGCGCGGCGGGCGGTTCCAGTCCAGGCCGAAGGCCAGGGGCAGCCAGCCGCACTGCGGACGCAGTTTTTCCTGGCCGACGTAGTGGGCCCAGCCGCCGCCGGTCTGGCCGACGCAACCGCAGAGCATGAGCATGTTGATCAGCCCGCGGTAGTTCATGTCCATGTGGTACCAGTGATTCATCGCCGCGCCGACGATGATCATTGAGCGACCCTTGGTCTTGTCGGCGTTGTCGGCGAACTCACGGGCGATCTGGATGGCTTTCTCGCGGCTGACGCCGGTGATCGCTTCCTGCCACGCCGGGGTGCCCGGCACGCTGGCATCGTCGTAGTCCTTGGCCACGTTGTGGCCGCCCAGGCCACGGTCGATGGCCAGGTTGGCCGCCGACAGGTCGAACACGGTCGCCACCTTGGCCACGCTGCCGTCGGCCAGGGTCACGTTGTGGACCGGCACGCGGCGGTACTGCACCGCCTCGCCAGCGACGTGCTGGAAATGCTCCTGGACTTCGCCGGCGAAGTACGGGAACGCCACTTCGGCGACGTCGTCACCGATCAGGCTGAGTTTCAGGTCGATCGCGCGGCCTTCACCGCCCTCTTTGGCGAGGATGTTCCACTTGCCCTTCTCGCCCCAGCGATAGCCGATGGAGCCTTGCGGCGAGACCAGTTCACCGCTCTCGTCGAGGGCGATGGTTTTCCATTCCGGGTTGTTGTCCTGGCCGAGGTTGCCGGTGAGGTCCGAGGCGCGCAGGAAGCGGTCCGGCTGGAAGCCTGCGCCGGGAGCGAAACCGGTCATCGGCTTGAGCATCACCAGCACCGGCAAGTCGGTGAAGCGCTTGGCGTAGTCGGTGAAGTAGGCGCTCGGCTTGTCCAGGTGAAATTCTTTGAAGATCACATGGTTGAAAGCCTGGGCCAACGCGGCGTCGGTGCCCTGCTTGGGGTTGAGCCACAGGTCGGTGAGCTTGGCCACTTCCGAATAGTCGGGGGTGATCGCCACGGTCTTGGTGCCCTTGTAGCGCACCTCGGTGAAGAAGTGCGCGTCCGGGGTACGGGTCTGCGGGACGTTGGAACCCCAGGCGATGATGTAGTTGGAGTTGTACCAGTCGGCCGATTCCGGCACGTCGGTCTGCTCGCCCCACACCATCGGCGAGGCCGGTGGCAGGTCGCAGTACCAGTCGTAGAAGCTCAGGCACACGCCGCCGATCAGCGACAGGTAACGCGAACCCGCCGCGTAGCTGACCATCGACATGGCCGGGATCGGCGAGAAGCCGACGATGCGGTCCGGGCCGTATTGTTTGATGGTGTAGACGTTGGAGGCGGCGATGATTTCATTCACCTCCTCCCAGTTCGAGCGAATGAAACCGCCCATGCCGCGCTTGCTCTTGTAGGAGTCGGCCTTGGCCTTGTCCTCGACAATGCTCGCCCAGGCTTCCACCGGCGCCAGGGTCTGGCGCGCTTCACGCCACAGCTTGAGCAGCGGCTTGCGGATCTTCGGGTACTTGAGCCGGTTGGCGCTGTAGATGTACCAGCTGTAGCTCGCACCGCGCGGGCAGCCACGGGGTTCGTGGTTGGGCAGGTCGTTGCGGGTGCGCGGGTAGTCGGTCTGCTGGGTTTCCCAGGTGATCAGGCCGTTCTTCACGTAGATCTTCCACGAGCAGGAGCCGGTGCAGTTCACGCCATGGGTGGAACGCACGATCTTGTCGTACTGCCAGCGCGAACGGTAGACGTTTTCCCAGTCGCGGGACTCTTTACGGGTCTCGCCGTGGCCGTCGGAAAATTCGTTTTGTTTGCGGTTGAAGAACCGCAGTTGATCCAACAAATGACTCATGGTGCTTTCCTCATCAGGCGTGCTGCGGGGTGCGTTGCCCCGCGAATTCAGGTCGGACTAGCAGGGGGTGGCGCAACCTTTGCGGGCATACCACCACCAGGTCACGACAATGCAGCTCAGGTAGAAACCGACAAACATGTAGAAGGCCATCGCCGGGCTACCGGTGGCGGCCATGGAGGTGCCGAAGGACTTGGGAATGAAGAACGCACCGAAGGCGCCCATGGCCGAACTGAACCCCAGTACGGCAGCGGATTCCTTGCCGGCATTCTTGATGGCCTGCTCGCGCTCGGCGGCGGATTTACCGGCGCTGGCTTTCTCGTGCTGGGTGCGGAAGATCACCGGGATCATGCGGAAGGTGGAGCCGTTGCCCACGCCTGTGGTGATGAACAGCAACATGAACAGGCCGAGGAAGCCGTAGAAGTTGCCGCCCTGGCCGTTCTGCGGCAGGAAGTGCAGCACGCCGAATACCATCACGATCATCAGCACGAAGTTCCACAGGGTCACTCGCGCGCCGCCCAGTTTGTCCGCCAGCCAGCCGCCCAGTGGGCGCACCAGAGCGCCAACCAGCGGGCCGAGGAAGGCGAACTTCAACGCCACCACGTCCGGAAACGAGGTTTTGATCAGCAGCGGGAACGCCGCCGAAAAGCCGATGAACGAACCGAAGGTCGCCAGGTACAACCAGCACATCAGCCAGTTGTGCTTGCGTTTGAAGATCACCGCCTGCTCGCTGAACGAAGCGCGGGCGCTGGACAGGTCATTCATGCCGAACCAGGCCGCCACGGTGACGGTGAGGATGAACGGCACCCAGATGAACCCGGCGTTCTGCAGCCACAGCTGGCTACCGTCGGGCAGGGTTTGCGCTTGCCCGCCGACCATGCCGAACACCCCGAAGGTGATCACCAGCGGCACGCAGAACTGCATCACCGACACGCCCAGGTTACCGAGGCCGGCGTTCAGGCCCAGGGCCGTGCCTTGCTGCGCCTTGGGGTAGAAGAAGCTGATGTTGGACATGCTGGAGGCGAAGTTGCCGCCGCCGAAGCCGCACAACAAGGCGATCAGCACGAACACGCTGTAAGGGGTGTTGGGGTCTTGCACCGCGAAGCCCATCCACAGCGCCGGCAGCAACAGCGACGCGGTGCTCAGGGCAGTCCAGCGACGCCCGCCGAAGATCGGCACCATGAACGAATAGAACACCCGCAAGGTCGCGCCGGACAGGCCGGGCAACGCCGCCAGCCAGAACAGCTGGTCGGTGGTGAAGCTGAAGCCGATGGCGTTGAGGCGCACGATCACCGTGCTCCACACCATCCACACGGCGAAAGCCAACAGCAGCGCGGGAATCGAGATCCACAGGTTGCGGGTAGCGGTTTTTTTGCCGCTGGCCCCCCAGAACGCGGGGTCCTCGGGGCGCCAGTCGTGAATCACCGGGCCCGAATCGGGCTTTTGCGCGATGGACATGTTCATTCTCCTTGGAGACGTTGGGCGGTGTTGCCCAGCAGCGGTTGTTTGCGGATTTCGCTGAGGTACATCCAGGTCAGGGACACCCAGACCACGCCGTACATCAACATGAAGCAGGACGAGCGCACGCCGGTGAGGTCCACCAGGGCGCCAAACAGAATCGGCAGCACAAAGCCCCCCAGGCCACCGGCCAGGCCGACGATGCCGGACACCGCGCCCATGTTCTGTGGGTAGTCATTGGCGATGTACTTGAACACCGAGGCTTTGCCGAACGCGAAGGCGATGCCCATCACGAACAGCAGCACGGTGAACAGGGTGGGGTTGAGGCCGATGTGCAAATCCAGGGGACCGTTGACGGTCTGCACCTGCAATTGGGTCTGCGGGTAGCTGAGCAGGAACAGGCAGACCCAGCTCACCCACAACACCCACCAGGTCACGCTCTGGGCGCCCCAGCGGTCGGACATCCAACCGCCGACTGCGCGCAGCACGCCGCCGGGCAGGGAGAAACAGGCGGCCAGCAGCGCCGCGCTTTGCAGGCTGAAACCGTATTCCTGTACGTAGTACTTGGTCATCCACAATGCCAGGCCGACGTAGCCGCCGAAGACAATCGAGTAGTACTGGCAGTAGCGCCACACGGCCGGGTCTTTCAGGCACCGCAGTTGCTCGCGCAAGGTGGCGCCGCCGGCACTGCGGTGGGCCTTGTTTTCGCTGGTGAGGAACCAGAACAGCAGCGCGGTGATGAACAGGATCGCGCCGAACACCTTGGGCACCAGGTGCCAGGTGCCGAGGGCGATCAGCGCCGGGGCGAGGAACTTGGTGACCGCAGCCCCGGCGTTACCGGCGCCGAACACGCCCATGGCGAAGCCCTGGTTGTCCTTGTCGAACCACTTGGCGACGTAGGCGATGCCCACCGAGAACGAACCGCCGGCCAGGCCGACAAACAGGCCCAGCACCAGGAACTGCCAATAGGCGGTGGCGTAGGTGATCAGGTACAGCGGCAGCACGCAGGCGAGCATCAACAGGAAGAACACGATGCGCCCGCCGAAGCGGTCAGTCAGCAAGCCCAGTGGCAGGCGCACCAGGGAACCGGTCAAGACCGGCGTGGCGGCCAGCAGGCCGAACTGGGTTTCGTTGAGTTGCAGCAGCTCTTTGATGGGCACGCCCAACACGGCGAACATCATCCACACCATAAAGCAGACGGTGAAGGCCAGCGTGCTCATGCCCAGCACCAAGCCTTGTCTTATACGGGGTTGAGTCACGGTATGCGCTCCAAAAGGTGATTTCATGAGCGCAGGTTAGGGGCGACACCCCCTTGGAACTTGACGCAGATCAACGTCGGCCAGGGGGGTATAAGGCTATGCTGATCCCATATACCTCTAAGGAGGTAGTCCCTATAACAAGAGAAAGTCTTTATTTATCAATGGATTGATCTCTTGTGCCGGCGTTTTCCCGTGGGAGGGTTTGCCGGCAACTCTTTAGAGGTAGTGCGCCAGGGATCGCCGTTTTCCAGCTCGTTTTTCCTTTTCAGGTGCCGCCATGCAGGCTTTCTCCCCCCTCCGACTACGCCGTGATGTTTAACTGGCTACGCAGCTCCCTGCCCGCACGCGCCGGCTTGGCTGTGATCCTGATCGCTATCCTGGCCCTTGCCAGTTCCTTGAGTGCGGGGCTGATCGCCTGGTTCAGTCAGGGCGACGCCGCCGCAATCAACACCGCCGGCTCCGTGCGTATGGAGACCTACCACCTCAGCTGGCGGCTCGCCGCCGCCGCGCCGGCCGAAGAGATCGACACCATCACCCAGAGCCTGCAAAGGCGACTCGACAGCGACTCGCTCAAAGCGGTGCTGGAAGACGGCCCGAACAGCGCCCTGCTGCAGAGCTACCAACAGATCCAGCAACGCTGGAACGACGAGCTGCGCCCGGCCCTGACGCGCGGTGATACGGCGCAATTCCAGGCCAGCGCGCCGACATTCGTCGAGCAAATGAATCAATTCGTCAGCCTGTTGCAGCAACAGAGCGAACGCAAACAAAGCTGGCAGCAAGGCATCCAGGGCCTGGCGCTGTTCAGCACGTTGATCATCCTGTTGATCGGCCTGTATGAATTGCAGTACGGCGTGGTCAACCCTTTGCAGGAACTGGTACAGGCCACCCGGCGCTTTCGCGACGGCGACTTCAAGACCCGGGTCAACCACCGCTCCGACGATGAGCTGGGGCAACTGGCCCTGAGCTTCAACACCATGGCCGAGACCATCGAGGCGTCCCACCGCACCCTGGAAAGCCAGGTGCGCCTCAAGACCCTCAACCTGCAACAAGCCAACGCCGCCCTCGAGCTGCTGTACCAGAGCAGCAGCAGCCTGGCCACGCGCCTGGCCAATGCCGAGGGCCTGGACGAATTGATCCGGCGCTTCCAGAAACGCCTGCCGGGGTTGCGCCTGTCGTTGTGCCTGCAAGGCCACTTCCTCGCACCGGCCCAGCAGATGCTCGCCTTGCACGGCGGCGACAGCCGTAACATCTGCGCCATCGGCGATTGCGCGAGTTGCCATAAACACAAAGTGGCGCCGCCGCAGATATTCAGCATCAGCAACCAGGGCTCGGAACTGGGCGAACTCAAGGCCCACTTCGACGATGGCCACCCTCCGCAAGACTGGGAAAAGCAATTGATCCAGGCCCTGGCCAACCTGATCGGCACTTCGCTGTCGCTCAAACGCCAGCGCGAACAGGACCATCGTTTGCTGCTGCTCGACGAGCGCACCATCATCGCCCGGGAACTGCACGACTCCCTGGCGCAGGCGCTGTCGTACATGAAGCTGCAAGTCAGCCGCATGCAAACCCTGATCCGCCGGGGCGAACCCGTGGAAACCCTGGCCACCGTCACCGCCGAACTGCGCGACGGCCTGAACAACGCCTACCGCCAACTGCGCGAGCTGCTGACCACCTTCCGCCTGCAAATCCACGATGCCGGCTTGGTACAGGAGCTATCGGAAACCGCCGAAGAGTTCTCCCGGCGCGGCGAATTCCAGGTCCACCTGCACGTCGACGCCCTCGCCTTCCAATTGTCGGCCAGCGAACAGATCCACTTGCTGCAGATCACCCGCGAGGCCTTGTCCAACTGCCTGCGCCACGCCCATGCGCAAAACGCCTGGCTGCAACTGCGCCAGGAGGGCGAGACCGTGAGCCTGAGCATCGAGGACGACGGCCGTGGCTTTTGCGGCGCCGTCGACCAACGCGAACACCACGGCCTGACCATCATGGACGAACGCGCGCGCAGCCTGCACGGCCAACTCGACATCAGCCCCCGCGAGCCCCAGGGCACACGGGTGCATTTACGTTTTCAACCGGAATTTCTCGGGCAACCTCTACAAGGTAACCTCCCATGAGCACACTCCCCCGCCACCGCATTTTGCTGGTCGACGATCACCCGATGATGCGCCATGGCATGCGTCAGATACTCGAACTCGAAGACGATCTGCAGGTGGTCGGCGAAGCCGGCAATGGCCAGGAAGCCCTGGACCAGATCGAAACCCTGCAACCGGACCTGGTGCTGCTGGACAACAACATGCCGCAGATGAACGGCCTGGAAACCCTGCGCCGCCTGCGCGCCATGAACTATGCGGGCAAGGTGCTGCTGTTTACCGTGTCCGATGCCGAGGATGACATTCGCGATGCACTGCGCCTGGATGCCAACGGGTATCTGCTCAAAGACATGGAGCCGGAGTTGGTGGTGGAGTTCATCCGTGATGCGTTGCATGGAGCGCTGGTGATCAGCCCCGGGTTGACGCGGGTGCTGGCCCAGGCACTGCGCTCGCCGCAACCCCATGCGGCGGTGGACTTGACGGAGCGGGAACGGCAGGTGCTGCGCACGATTGCCAGTGGCTACAGCAATAAGGTGATCGGGCATAAGTTGGGGATTACCGAGGGGACGGTGAAGGTGCATGTGAAGAATCTGCTGCATAAGTTGGGGTTGCGGTCGCGGGTGGAGGCGGCGGTTTGGGCGATGGAGCACTTGCGGCAGGCGGGTTGATGGTTTTTCGGGGGGTTGGGTACATATCCGTTTCTTCGGTAGCGGCGGCTGGTGGCTCCGCTCTTGCCCCAACACTCGGCACCTCACTAATGCTCGGGCAAGGGCAAGAACAGATCAAAAGCAGAGCAAGGTCTATCTGACCCATGGAGATCCAAATGTGGGAGGGGGCTTGCCCCCGATAGCAGTGTGTCAGCCACTACATGCATAAGTGATCCACCGCCATCGGGGGCAAGCCCCCTCCCACATTTTGACCGCGTTCGGCTTGCAGGATCAGGTTGGCTATAAGGCCGCACCTAAGAGCAAGAGCAAATACAGAATGAGGTCTATCTGACCCATGGAAATCCAAATGTGGGAGGGGGCTTGCCCCCGATGGCAGTGTGTCAGCCACTGCATGCATAAGTGATCCACCGCCATCGGGGGCAAGCCCCCTCCCACATTTTTGACCGCGTTCGGCTTGCAGGATCAGGTTGGCTATAAGACCGCACCTAAGAGCAAGAGCAAATACAGAATGAGGTCTATCTGACCCATAGAGATCCAAATGTGGGAGGGGGCTTGCCCCCGATAGCAGTGTGTCAGCCACTACATGCATGACTGATCCACCGCCATCGGGGGCAAGCCCCCTCCCACATTTTTGACCGCGTTCGGCTTGCAGGATCAGGTCGGCTATAAGGCCGCACCTAAGAGCAAGAGCAAATACAGAATGAGGTCTATCTGACCCATGGAGATCCAAATGTGGGAGGGGGCTTGCCCCCGATGGCAGTGTGTCAGCCACTACATGCATGACTGATCCACCGCCATCGGGGGCAAGCTCCCTCCCACATTAAGGCCACATCTTTAACCCAAGCTGACCGAACATGGGAAGAGGTACCCCCTTCGAGGCATATCCCCAAACCCCGGGCCGCCCTACCCTGATGAACCGCGGAGGCCCTTATGCTCACCCATCCCCACATCGTTCTAACCCTGCGCAGGCATCACCTGTTCAGCCGGCTGCCTGAAAAAACCTTCCAGGATGTCTGCACCCTGGCCAGTCTCAAGCGTTTGCCCAATCACACCCCGCTCATGCACCAGGGCGATCCCGCCGATCGGTTCTTCCTGCTGGTCAGCGGCCAGATCAAGCTGCACCGGGTCACTGGCGAAGGTCAGGAGCATCTGGTGGAAGTCATCCGCCCCGGCCAGACGTTTGCCGAAGCGCTGCTGTTCACCCAAGCCAAGGCGTACCCGGTGAGTGGCACCGCGCTCAAGGACAGCGTGCTGGTGAGTATCGAAGGCCAACACTATCGCCGCGCCCTGGAAGACCAACCGGCCATTTGCCTGGCGATTCTGGCGAGCATGAGTATTCACCTGCATCAGCGCCTCCAGGACATCGACACCCTGACCCTGGCCAATGCCAGTCGCCGGGTGATCAATTTCCTGTTCCAGGAGCGCGACGACGTCAGCGGTGAGGTGGTGTTGCAGGTGCCCAAGCGCCTGGTGGCGTCGAAGCTGGGGATTCAGCCGGAGACGTTTTCGAGGATTCTGCATCGGCTGGTGGAAGGCGGGTTGATCGAGGTGCGCCAACGCACCATTCGAATCCTGAACGCAGAACAGTTGATGGGGTATCAAGCCGGTTGATACCCCCTCGCGGTCAATGCCCGCTGTGCATCATCGGCATCGGTTGCTGCAACAACGCCAGGTCGATCTGCTCGAAACGCAACAGCCGACCACCGGTGTCCGCCGCGACTTTCTGCGCTTTGGCCTCATCGGCAAACGAAGCCAGTACCACGCCCATGGCGCCCTTGAGCCCGGTGCCGATCACGTAGTACGCGGTGCGGGCGTCGATCAGGTGCTTGTCGTCCGGAGCATTCCATTGGCTGCGGCCCATGTCGTGTACGTACAGCTTCGCGTCGTCGTGCCGGTTTTCCGGTTGCAGCCACCAGCCGAGCATTTCGGCGGTAGAGCAGAATTTCTTCACCCCGCCCCGCTCCACCACTTGGCCCTTGGGCCCGGGGAATTCGTTGATCACCATACCGCACACGTGGCACTCGTCGTTGGGATGAAACGCCACCGGCGCGTCACTGAAGCTCGACTCCGGCGCCTTGTCGCAGGCGCTCATCAACAAGCCGACCAACAAGGCCGCCACTACCCGTGTCTTGAAACCCATTTCACTCACTCCAGCAGTCATAAAAAATCCTCACGCCGCACGGCGGCGGAACAGCCCGTAGGCCAGCGCCAGCGGCACGGCCACCCACGCCAGCAGGCACGCCCACAGGGCCAGCGGCGGCACGTCCAGGTCTGAACCCAGGGCCATGACCCCGACGGACTGGGTGCCCGTACCGAAACCCGAGAGGTTGATCAACCGATACACGTCGGTGGGGTTGAGCAGCAGCAACCAGGGCAGCCCCTGCGGGTTGAACTGGCCTTTGCTGAGCACCAGCAAGGCCAGCAGCGCCAGGTCGAAGACCAGCACGAAGAAGAACCACACGCCGAGCGCCAGCCCGGCGGCGGTGGATTTTTCCGCGCACAGGCTGCTCAGACCATAAGCCAGCCCGAGAAAGCACCAGCCAAGCAGGGCCGAGGTCAGCATGAACCGGCCAAAGGCCCAGAGCAGCATGGCGAAGTCCACGTCGTCGACCAGCAACGCAATGGCGAGCATCGCGCAGCCGAAGCCGAGGACCGTGGCCAGCGCGAGGATCAGCCCATGGCCGACGAACTTGCCGAGCAGGATCTGCCCGCGCCCCAACGGATAGGTGAGCAACAGCAACAAGGTGCCGCTCTCGTCTTCGCCGACGATCGCGTCGTAGGCCAGCAACAGCGCGATCAGCGGCATCAGGAACGTCGCCAGGCTGGCCAGGCTGGCGATGGTCGCCGGGATCGAGGTGAAGCCCAGTTGCCCGGCGGCGGCGGCGCCCAGCCAGGCGATGCCGATGGCCAGCACCGCGAACAACAGGCTGATCGCCAACAGCCAACGGTTGCGCAGGCCGTCGCAGAACTCTTTGCGGGCCATGTTCCAGATCGGGTTCATAAGGCCGCCTCCTGTGCCGTGACCATCGCGCTGTCCATGTAATGCCGGTAGATGTCTTCAAGGGACGGCGGCAGGATTTCCACGTCGCTGGGGCTGTCCTCGGCCAGCAGTTGGCGCAGCAGTTGCACCTTGCTGCCGTTGTGCGCCGCCACTTGCAGCCCTTCGACGCCCCAGCGCCGGGTGACATGGCCGGCGGCGCTCCAGCGTTGTTGCAGCGATTCGACGCGCTGCAAGCCGCAGGTGCGGATCAGCGTCGGCAAGCCGGCCTCGGCGCGCAACTGCGCCAGGCTGCCCAAGGCCAGCAGGCGGCCCTGGGTCAGGATCGCCGCACGGTTGATGTGCGCCTCGACGCCCGGCAGCACGTGGGAGCACAGGATGGTGCTGGTGCCGGCCGCACGCAGGCGGTCGAGCAGGCGATACAAGTCCTGGGTAGCGAACGGGTCGAGGCCCACTGTGGGTTCGTCGAGCAGCAACAGGCGCGGCTCGCCGAGCAAGGCCTGGGCCAACCCGAGGCGCTGGCGCATGCCCTTGGAATAGGTCTTGACCCGCCGCCCTGCCGCCGCGGTCAGGCCGACGTCGTCCAGCAGGCTGTCGACCTGATGCATCGGCGCGCCCTTGAGCCGGGCGAAGTGACGCAGGGTTTCGACGCCGCTCAACTGTGCATAGAACGTGACGTTTTCCGGCAGATAACCGAGCCAGCGACGCACGTGGGGATCACTCGGCGCACGGCCGAACACCCGCACCTCGCCGGCGCTGGCGCGCAGCAGGCCGAGCACCAGTTTCATCGCCGTGGTCTTGCCCGCGCCGTTGTGCCCGAACAACCCCAGGACTTCGCCGGGGGCCAGGCTCAGGTTCAGGTCGTGCAGCACCGTGGCACGCCCATAGCGCTGGCTGACGCCTTCGATCTCGACGACATTCATCATGCAGGTTCCTTCTGAGTGGGGGCTTGCATCAGGGGGTGGCTGTCCATCACACCCGGCGACTTCATCACCGGAAACGCACGTTGCACCCAGCGCAGCAACTCGATGCCGGGGCTGTTCATCAACAGCCGCACCTGGGGGTACAACCACAGCAGGCGGTCGACGTTGTCGTTCGGCTCATACGCCACATCGCCAAGGCCATCGCCGTTGCGGTCCCAGCCGAGGTAGTCGCTCCAGTAGTTGCCCCGGCCGTCCGCCGACCATTCCTGCAAGCGGCTGGCGACGTATTTGACCTGGCGCTGGTTGTCGATGAAGGCGTTGCCGGCGATGCGGTTGTCTTCGGAGCCGGCGGTCAGGTGAATGCCCACCGCGCTGCGCGCGAAGCGGTTGTTTTCGATGCGGTTGAACAGCGAGTTGTAGATGAACAGTGCCTTGCCTTCGCCGCCGGCGATCATGGTGTCGCCGGTGGAGCCGTCGCGCACATCGGTGACGACGTTGTCCTGCAAGGTCGAATAGGTGATGTAGTTCATCAGGATGCCGTAGTTCTGGTCCTGCTCGGAGCGATTGCCGATCACCGTCAGCTTGCGGCTTTGCATCAACGCATAGCCGGTGCGGGTGCGGCGGGTGGTGTTGCCCAGGACCTGGTTGTCGTTGGCAAACATGTAGTGGATGCCGTAGCGCAGGTCTTCCAGGGTGTTGCCTTGCAGCAGGTTGCCGTTGGAGGTGTCGATGTAGATGCCGTCGCGGGTGTCGCGCACGTGGTTATCGATGACGCGGGCACCGTGTACCGCGTACAGGTGAATGCCGTTGCCACGGTCCTGCGAACGTACCGAGGTGTCACCCTGGATGCGGTTGCCGATCACGCTCACGTCCTGGGTACCATCGACCCAGATGCCAAAGCCCTGGCCTTGCAGGCGGTTGCCCAGCACTTGCGCGCCGCGCGCCTGGGGCTGGATGAACACAGCGGCGTTCATGGCCGTGAGGTCGTCGCCCCAATCGAGGAACGTGCAGCCTTGGACGCTGACATCCGGCGCGCTGATCAGCAGGCCGTTGCCCTGCCCTTCGGCCTGGAAGATGGCGCCGGGGGCGCAGGTCAATTGCAGCGGTTGGTCGATGCGGAACGAGCCCCGGTACTCGCCGGCAGGCAAGCGCCAACGGTTGGGGCCGTCGGCTTGCAGGGGTAAGTCGGTGATGGGGCGAACGGCGGCGACCGCTCCCGCCGAAGCCACTATCAGCATCACCAGGATGACGAGTGATCGAGTCACGATGATGTCCTCTTAAAGGAAATGCGGCTAAAAGTGGGAGGGACGGTGCGACGATTCGACTTGCTCCCGATGAGGGTGTGTCAGTTGATGCATCTGTGACTGATTCACCGCCATCGGGAGCAAGTCGAATCGTCGCACCGTCCCTCCCACATTTGCCTTGTGTCGTTTCTCAAACAGCGTGTCAGGCGGGCTCGACCTTCATCCGCCCGACCATTTCCATGTGCAGGGCATGGCAGAACCAGCTGCAGTAGTACCAATGCAGCCCGGGCTTGTCGGCAATGAATGTGATCGACGAGGTCTGCTGCGGGCTGATCTCCATGCTCGCGCCGTGGTTGACCATGACAAAGCCGTGGGTCACGTCTTCGATCATGTCGATATTGGTGATGGTCACGGTGACTTCATTGCCCTGTTTGACGGTGAACTCCGAAAGCCCATAGGCCGGGGCCATGGAGGTCATGTACACGCGCACCTTGTTGCCGTCGCGGATCACCTTGCTGTCGGTTTCCAGGTTGATCCCGTCCTTCTTGGCGATGGCCACCGTTTCGGCGAAGAATGGATCGTTGCGCTCCCAGATTTTCTTGGTCTTGATCTGGTCGCGGCGCGCCATCACACAGTCATGGGGTTCGGCGAAGGCCGGGCCGTCGTGGACCAGTTTCATTTCATCGCCGGAGATGTCGATCAACTGGTCGTTTTCCGGGTGCAGCGGGCCGGTGGGCAGGAAGCGGTCCTTGGAGAACTTGCTCAAGACCACCAGCCACTGGCCGTCGGCGTCGCGGGTTTCGGTCAGCGACGCATGGTTGTGACCGGGCTGGTACTGCACATCGAGCTTCTGCTTGATGTAGTTGACCTTCTCGCCGCCATAGGCACGGATGGCCTCGGCGATGTTCCACTTGACCACCTGGCTGTCGATGAACAGCGTGGTGTAGGCAAAGCCGCGTCCGTCGTAGGTGGTGTGCAGCGGGCCCAGGCCCAGCTCCGGTTCACCGACCACCACACCGCGCGGGTCGCTGATCTTGCCGCTGAACAGGTCGTCGAGTTTTTCGATGGCGATGATGGTGCAGGTCGGCGACAGCTTGCCGTTGGCGATGAAGTACTTGCCATCCGGCGAGGTGTTGCAGCCGTGGGGGTTTTTCGGCACCGGAATGTAGCGGGTGAACTCGCTGTCCTTGCCGTCCTCGGATTTGCGTCCGTCCACCACCGGCACCTTGACGCCGTCCACATTGATGAACTTGCCGGCCTTGATCGCCGCTTCGATGCGCGGGATGTTGAACACCACCACCCAGTCGCGCTCATTGCGCATCATGCCGGCCAGGTCGGTGGCCTTTTCCGAGTTGTAGCAGGTGGCCGCTGCGTACTTGCCGGTGTAGTCCATGTCGGCGTTGTCGAGGTTGCCGTCGACGATCACCTGGAAGGCCATCTCCATTTTTTCCGCATCGATGGCGTTGAACATGGTGAAGCTGTTGCGATCCTGCAGGTCGAAGTTTCGGCCGTCATTGGGGTGCGGGATGATGAATTCGGCGTTGCAGAACACGTACTTGGTGTAGGGCACCTTTTGCAGGCGCAGGCCGTGGATGGCCTGGACGTTCGGTACGGTGAGGATTTTGTCGCACTTCATGATGTCCAGGCGGATGCGCGCCACCCGGCTGTTGGCCTTGTCATTGATAAACAGGTACTTGCCGTCGTAGTGGCCGTCGGTGGTGGACAAGTGCGGGTGATGGCAATCGCCGTTGGAGTACTTGGCGCCCTCGCCGAGGATGCGCTTGCTCTCGTTGGTCAGGCCCCAACCGGTGGCCGAATCGACGTTGAACACCGGGATACGCATCAGCTCGCGCATCGACGGGACGCCCATCACCCGCACTTCGCCCTGGTGACCGCCACTCCAGAAGCCGTAGTAATCGTCGAGCTGGCCGGGTTCCACATGGATTTTCGATTTGGCGTCCTTGGCCGCCGCCGCGAAGGATTCACGGGTAAACACCGCGCCGCCGAGGGCCGACGCACCCGCCAGTACGGCGCCGGTCACCGCACCGGTGCCGAGGAAACTGCGCCGGGTCAGGCCGTCATGTTTATCGTCTGTATCGTTCATGGGTTGCTCCTTCAAGCGTTGGGATTTATCTGCACTACGGGAATCTGTTCGGGCGCCGCCTTGTTGCGCTTCTTGCGTTTGTTGATCAGCGGCGGGCATTTGTTTTCGTTGTGCCAGGTCATCTGGCAGTCGAGGCAGTAGTGGCATTCGTTGGCGTTGATATGGCCGTCCGGGTGGATCGCCTGGATCTCGCATTCCTTCGCGCACAGCTGGCACGGGCTACCGCATTCCTGGCGCCGCTTGAGCCAGTCGAACAGGCGGAACTTGCTGGGGATCGCCAGGGCGGCGCCGAGGGGACAGAGGTAGCGGCAGTAGACTTTGCGGGTGAACAGGTTGATCACCAGCAACGCCACGGCGTAGAGCACGAACCACCACTGGCGGTCGAACTTGAGCGTGATGGCGGTCTTGAACGGTTCCACTTCGGCAAAGCGTTCGGCGGTGGCCATGGATTCCAGGGAGAGGCCGAACAGCACCAGCAGGATCAGGTACTTGATCGCCCAAAGCCGTTCATGCACCGCGAAGGGCAATTCGAACTGGCGGATCTTCAGGCGGCGCGCGGCCTCGTTGAGCAGTTCCTGCAAGGCCCCGAACGGGCACAGCCAGCCGCAGAACACCCCGCGCCCCCACAGCAGGATGCTGGCGGCGGTGAAGACCCAGAGCATGAAGATCAGCGGGTCGGTGAGGAACAGTTCCCAGCGGAAGTCCTGGACCAGCGCATGCACGAAGGTCAGCACATTGACCACCGACAACTGCCCCAGCGCATACCAGCCGATGAACCCCACGGTAAACACCAGGTAGCCGCGGCGCAGCCAGTGCAGCAGGCGCGGGCGCCGGGCCAGGCTGTCCTGCAGGAACAGGATCGCGGTAAGCAGCAGCAGCGCGACGCCGAGCACCATGACCTGCACCTGTTTCTGGTACCAGATGCTCAACCACAGTGGGCGGCTGGCCTCATCCAGCGCGGCTTGTTCGGCGGCGGTGGGCAGCGGCCGTTCCAGGTACTGTTCGGGCATCTGGTAAGGCAGTTCGAAGCTGCTGAACGTGCCGCTGACCGGGCCGGTCTGGCGCCGCACCAGCAGTTCCAGGGTCCAGGGCGAGCCGGGGTCGAAGCCGGCCTGCGGGCGCACGATGAATACCGACATCTCGTCGAAGGCCGGGATGCCCTCGGCGTAGACATCGTCGACGCGCTGGTGGTCGAGGTCGCGGAAACTGATCACGTTGCCGAACTGGCGCAACTGCACCCGGTCGAAAATCCCGCCGCGCACATAACCCGAACCCTTGAACGAAAACAGCCCACGGCCGAGCACGGCGATGGCCTGTTCGCCGGGTTTGAGCCCCTGCATCAGGTTGCGGTAGTGCTCTTCGCCCAACAGGTTGCGGCCGATGCTCGGCGGGTTGATGTCGGCCACATAGAGGTCGATGAAGGTCTCATCCGCGGCCTCGGCGCCTTCGGCGGCGGTGTCCTTGAAGGCCGCGTCGACCTGGCCCCGGGTCAAATGCAGGCGGCGGATCGCGCCGTTGCCGGTCAATTGTGCCCAGGTGGCGGGGTCAAACCGGTCGGTGCGGATCAGCGCGACTTTCTGCGCGGTCGCGGCCTTGCCGTCGATCAGCTTGAGCCACACCGCCACGTCATGGGCCGCCCGCATCACCACTTCATTGACCACCATCGCGGTCACGGTCGCGCCAGCAATCGCGTCCACCGTCACCGCCTTCGGATCGCTGGAACGCCCGACCACCACGCGCTGGCGCACATCGACGCCGGAATAGTGCGCGGTGAATTCGTGCAGTTTGATCTCGGGAATACCGATCAACAGGATCGGCTCGTGGTGTTCCAGCACGTAGGCATCGCGGATCACCCCGGCGGCGTCGAGGATCACCAGGGTGTTGATCGGCTTGCCCGAATACGCCGGGATCGCCACCACATCCAGGCTCTGAAACACGTAGCCAATGGGCTTGCCGGCAGTCGAAATGGTCCGCACCTTGAACGGACCGTCTGGCGCGGAGACCGCATCCTGGGCGGGGAAAGCGCGTTCGATACGCTGCTGTTCGATGTCGCCGTAAGGCCGGGCCTGGGCGGTGAAGCTGGTGATGAGCAACACCACCAGCAGCGTCAGCCAGTGGCGTGTCAAGCGCGCGGAGCGAGTCATGGAGTCCCTTGAGGCGTCGGGCTGAAGAGGGCCCCGATAGTGGGGCGACGATGGCAAGTGGCCCTTGATCGAAATCAAGTCGAGTCCGATGAGGGTGCGGCGCATACGCACGGCTGGCGCGTTGTCGCACCTCTTACTTGAGCTTCAGGCGCCGCGCCAGCTTGTGCAGGTTGCTCGCGTCCACGCCAAGCAAGCGCGCGGCACTCGCCCAATTGCCGGCGCAGTGTTCCAGGGCGTGGCGAATGTTCCAGCGCTGGCACTCGTCCACCGCCACCGCCAAGGGTTGGAAGGCCTCGATCGATGACGCGGGCATGGCTCGTTCCACCGCGACGGCGGCCGTGTCCAGGCCCAGGGCGTGCGGTTCCAGGCGGATCACCGAACTGCGCGGTTCGCCACGACTGAGCTGCTTCAACGCGGCGCGACTGATCACATGCTCCAGCTCACGCACATTGCCCGGCCAGGCGTACTCGAGCAGCGCCTGTTGCGCCGTCGGCGACAGTTGCAGGTCATGCAAGCCCAGGCGCTCGCGGCTGAGCTCAGCGAAATGCCGCGCCAGCAGCAACACATCCTCGCCACGCTCGCGCAACGCCGGGATCGGCAGCGGGTACACCGACAGCCGGTGATACAGGTCGGCGCGAAACAGGCCGTCACGCACGCGGTCGGGCAGGTGGCGATTGGTGGCGGCGATGATGCGGACATCCACATGCAATGGCCGATCGGCGCCCAGGCGCTGGATCTCGCCATTCTCCAGGGTACGCAGCAGCTTGGCCTGGATGCTCAAGGGCAATTCGCCGACCTCATCGAGGAACAAGGTGCCGCCGTTGGCCGCATCGAACCGCCCGGCGCGGTCGTGGGTGGCGCCGGAGAAGGCGCCCTTGACGTGACCGAACAGCTCGCTTTCGGCCAACGCCTCCGGCAGCGCCGCACAGTTGACCTGCACCAGAGGCTTGTTGCCGCGTTGCGACAGACGATGCAGGCGCCGCGCGAACAGCTCTTTGCCGACCCCGGTTTCGCCGAGCAACAACACCGGCAACTGCGTTTCGGCCAGCAGCGCCAGCTCGTCGAGCAACTCCTGCAACACCGCGCTCTGGCCGAGGATGCCGTCGAGCGGCGCGGTCATTTCGACCCTCCTGGGGTTCAGAGCACCCTGGAAGCGTGTGGTCATGATTACCTTACTCCGGGATAAATCGTTACTTTTCAATGCGTTAAAATTGGCACGCTGCCTGCAATCACTGGTTCATACCCGTATTGCCGATGAGGAAAGCCCGATGACCGTGAGCGACTGGAACACCCAAACCCAGGACCACTTGATCGACCATCTGCTGGCGCGCTACCACGCACGTCATCGCGAGCAATTGCCGGAACTGGTCCGCATGGCGAGCCGCGTCGAACAGGTCCACGGTCAGCACCTGCAATGCCCCAACGGCCTGGCCGACCTGCTGCTCGACATGCAGCAGGAACTGGAGAGCCATATGCTCAAGGAGGAACAGGTATTGTTCCCGATGCTGCAAATGGGTATGGGGCCGCAGGCGTCGACGCCGATCCAGGTGATGCGCTACGAGCACGACCAACACGCCGAGGCCCTGGAGCAGCTGTTGAGCCTGACGAACCAGATCACCCCGCCGGCCGACGCCTGTAATACCTGGCGCAGCCTGTACCGCGAGCTGAGCGCCTTTCATGCCGACCTGCGCGAACACATCCGCCTGGAGAACGACATATTGTTTGCCCGGGCCGCGCCCAGCCTCGCCGCGGCCCGCGCATAGCGCACTTTCACAAGCGTTCACTGCGACGATCGTGCAGCGTTGCCTGTGCGCTGCCCTTGTCGTAGATCAAGTACGGCCGACGCCAACAGGATTAACCTTGGGTATCCCTTCCCGATATTCCCCGAGGTCAAGATGGTGCTCCATCGTGTTCATCACCAGATCCTGCGCAGCCACCACTTGTTCGAACCCCTGGACGAGGCGCAGTTGAACGAGCTGATGAGCAGCAGCCAATTGCTCAGTGTCGACAAAGGCGAACCGCTGTTCCGCCAGGGCGAACCGGCCGATGCGTTCTACTTCGTGATCGCCGGCGCGGTGAAAATCTACCGCCTCACCCCGGACGGCCAGGAGAAGGTGTTCGAGGTGATTGGCGAACGGCAGACCTTCGCCGAAGCCATGATGCTGATGGATACGCCCAACTACGTGGCGTGCGCCGAAGCGGTGTGCCCCACGCAGTTGTACCGGCTGTCCAATGCCACCTACATGCGTTTGCTGCAGAGCAACAGCCGCCTGACCTTCGCCCTGCTCGGCAAGTTGTGCGTGCGCCTGCACCAGCGGGTCAACGAGATCGAAACCCTGTCGCTGAAAAACGCCACCCACCGCGTGGTGCGCTACCTGCTCACGCAACTGGTGCGCTTGCAAAGCACTACCGACTGCAGCTTCGAGCTGCCGATGGCCAAGCAACTGATTGCCGGGCACCTGTCGATCCAGCCGGAGACGTTTTCGCGGATTATCCGACGCTTGATCGACGAGAAAATCATCACCCAGGACGGCCGGCAGATCGCAATTCTCGACCGCCCGCGCCTGGAGCAATTCGAGTGAAAACCTGCCTGGTCTGCCAGCACGGCAATGCCGTGGAGCGCGACCTGTGCGAGCATTGCGCCACACCGCTGCCCGAGGCCCACGCCAGCACCCAGGCGCGCCGACTGAAGCGTTTCCAGTGGTTCTGCCTGGGCCTGACGCTGTTCTGCGTGGTGATGTTCTTCTGGTTGCCCAGGGACTTTTACTGAGTCTCGGTCAACTGCCGATACAGCTGCGGCAGGCGTTGCGGTAATTGTTCCGGGCGATGGATCAGGGTGAAACCATGGGCGCCGAACATGTACGGCAGATAGTCGCCGGCCTGTTTGTCGATGGTGATGCAGAACGGAATCAAGCCCTGGCGCCGCGCTTCGACCACCGCCTGGCGCGTGTCCTCCACGCCGTAACGTCCCTCATACAGGTCCAGGTCATTGGGCTTGCCGTCGGTGATCAACAACAGCAACTTACGCCGCTGCGGGCAGGCGCCCAGCAACTGGGTAGCCTGACGGATAGCCGCGCCCATGCGCGTGTAGTAGCCCGGCTTGAGGCCCTGGATCGCGCCGCGCGTGCGGTCGTCATAGGCTTGCTGGAACGTTTTGAGCACCTGCAAGCGCACCTGGTGCCGCCGCAGTGAAGAAAACCCATACAACGCAAAGCGATCCCCTGCCCCGGCCAGGCTTTCACCAAACAGCAGCAGGCTGTCGCGTATCACATCGATGACCTTTTGCTCATCGTTGACATGGGCATCGGTGGACATCGACAGATCGGCCAGCAACAGGCACGCCAGGTCGCGGTGGGTGTGGCGTTGTTCAAGGAACAGCCCGCGTTCGGCGCAGGCGCCCTGCTGGCGCTGCACATGAAAATCCAGCCAGGCCTGCAGGTCGACCTCTGACCCCTGGGGCTGCTGGCGCTGCCATTGGCGGTCGGTGCGCAGGCTCTGGAATTGCCGGCGCAAGCGCTGGGCCTGGGCCTGCAACCGCGCGGGCAAGGGTTGCGGGGCGTCGCAACGCGGCTGCATCAATTGCAGGTTGACGAAGCCTTCCTGCAAGCACTGCCGGCGATAGTCCCACTCGGGCAACTTGATGCCGTCGCCCAAGGGGATGTCGTCGACATCGGCGGGCGGCAGATCCAGGTGCAGCTTGAGCCCGCCGCTCTTGCGCACGCGCTGGCGCGACAGGCTCAACTGGTCGAGGTCTTCGGCGACGCGGGCAGCGTCCGGGTCCTGGCTATCGTCGGACCAGCGATCGAGGTCGACGTGTTCGCTCCAACTGAACAGGTTTTCCAGGCGCACCACCAGCAGGCCGCCATCGCGACTCGCGTCGTCAACGCGGGTGGCACGCTTGGGCCCGCCTTGCTGCTCGCCGGGCGGGGCTGAGAGGTCGTCGCCCTCCTCTTCCAGGTCGGTATTTTGCGCGGTGTCCAACTGCAGCGCCGGGTACAGCCATAACGGCAACGGCCAGGCGGCCCGTGAACTGCGCGGCAAGTGACGCACGCTGCCGGGTTCGCGCAGGGCCTTGCGCAAGGCCCGCTCCAGGGCGGCTTCGTCGGGTTTGAGGCTGGCGGGGTCGGGGCGCAGTTGCAGGTGCGCCTCCACCAGGCGTTGGTAGCGCGGCAGCATCGCCGGGTAGCGCTGCAACAGCAGCCAGGTCCAGCGTTGGTTGTCGCGCGCCCAGTGGCTCATCGGCCCGGCGTGGGCCGCGAGCAGCGCCAGCCAGCGGTACAACTCGTGATTCAGCGCCGCGTCGGGAAACACCGCCAGGCGTGCCGGCAAGCGCAAGCGGTTACCGTCGCAGGACGCCAGGGGGGCTTGCTTGCAGGTGCCGGCGATACGCATCAACAGGTTGCGGCGCAGCAACAGGTCGCGCTCGCAGGCCGCCTCCAACGCCATCCCGCCAGCGCCGCCCAGGGCGCGGAACAACAGGGCCAGGCTGCGCTGATGGTCCGTCAGCGCGACCTGCGCCTCGGGGAAATCGACATTGGCACGGCGGGTGATGAAGCGGTGCCAGACGCTGCCGACCCACTCTTCCAATTCCAGGGTAAAGGCCATGAGCCGTGCTCCAAACGTAAAACGGCCCGCTGTACCAGCCGGGCCGCCCTCTTAGGGATTGACGATCAATACACAATCGGCGCCGGCGCACCGGCGACGGCTTGGCGTTGGCGGAAGCTGTACAGGTAGCAGAGCAGCCCCAGCAGGAACACCACGCCACTGGCCAACCGGGCCCAGAACAAGACGGTCAAATGCTCGACCGTGGCCATGAACGGCAAGGCCACACCGTCCGCCGGCCAGCGCTGCAACCACACCTGCACCACACCGGCTGCGGTGAGGAGCAAGGTGATCATCACCATCGACAGCACCATCAGCCAGAAGCCCCAGATTTCAATGGTCTGCGAACGCGCATCGGGCGCTTCGCCGAGGCCGCGCAAGCGTGGCATGGCGTAGCTGATCAGGGTCATCACGATCATCGCGTAGGCCCCGAAGAACGCCAGGTGACCGTGGGCCGCCGTGAGCTGGGTACCGTGGGTGTAGAAGTTGACCGGTGCCAGCGTATGCAGGAAGCCCCAGACCCCGGCGCCGAAGAACGCTGTCACCGTGGTGCCCTTGGCCCACAAGGTCGCCGCGCGGTTCGGGTGCTGGCGCCGCCGACGCTTGACCATGGTGAAGGCGAACATCACCATCGCCAGGAACGGCAGCGGCTCCAGGGCCGAGAAGATCGAGCCGACCCACAGCCACACCTCGGGTGCGCCGATCCAGAAGAAGTGGTGCCCAGTGCCGATGATCCCGGTGATCAAAGCCATGGCGATGATCACGTACAGCCATTTCTCCACCACTTCACGGTCGACGCCGGTGACCTTGATCAGCACGAACGCCAGCATCGAGCCCATGATCAGTTCCCACACGCCTTCTACCCAAAGATGCACCACCCACCACCAGTAGAACTTGTCACGTGCGAGGTTACCGGGGTTGTAGAAGGAGAACAGGAAGAACACCGCGAGGCCGATCAGGCCGGTCATCATCACCATGCTGACCGTGGTTTTGCGGCCCTTGAGCAGGGTCATGCCGATGTTGTAGAGAAAGCCCAGGCACACCACCACGATGCCCATTTTGGTAATGGTCGGTTGCTCGAGGAACTCGCGGCCCATGGTCGGCAGCAGTTCGTTATGGGTCAGCTTGGCCAGTGCCGCATAGGGCACCAACAGGTAACCGAGGATGGTCAACACCCCGGCTGCGGCAAACACCCAGAACAGCACGATCGCCAGTTTGGGGCTGTGCAGTTCGCGGTCGGCCTCCTCGGGTATCAGGTAATAGGCGGCGCCCATGAAGCCGAACAACAGCCAGACGATCAACAGGTTGGTATGGACCATCCGCGCCACGTTGAAGGGGATCAACGGGAACAGAAAGTCGCCCACCACGTATTGCAGGCCCATGATCAGGCCAAACAGCACCTGGCCGACGAACAGGATCAAGGCAAACACAAAGTAGGGTTTGGCCACGGCCTGGGATTGGAATTTCAGATAGGGATTGGCGCTGCGCATGGCTCAGCCCTCCTTGTTGGGTGGCCAG
Organism: Pseudomonas sp. Y39-6; assembly: GCF_023651955.1. Lineage (NCBI taxonomy): Bacteria > Pseudomonadati > Pseudomonadota > Gammaproteobacteria > Pseudomonadales > Pseudomonadaceae > Pseudomonas > Pseudomonas sp. Y39-6. The sequence goes on from NZ_CP069594.1 coordinate 4,092,814, forward strand.
TTATTGGTATCGATCTTCGAGCTCCATTTGAGGAACTCGGCCATATCGTCCACCTCCTGGTCGCTGAGGTTGAATTGCGGCATGGCGCGACGCCCCGGCACCCCAAGGGGCTGCATTTTCATCCAGGCGTGCAGGAACGGCTTGAACCCTTCGTCACCCCCACGACGCTTGAACACATTGCCCAGCTCCGGCGCAAAGTACGCGCCTTCGCCCAACAGGGTGTGGCAACCGACGCAGTTATTACGCTCCCAGACGCTCTTGCCGCGGATCACCGATTCAGTGAGCTGGTCGACATTGCTACGGGCGGGAAAGGTTTGTTCGGTGTGGTAGGTCAAGGCCAGGAAAATCAGGAAGAAGAACACGCTTCCTCCGAAATAGATGTTCCTGGCCATGCCCTTGGTGAAGGTCTCTGACATGGTCGCTTCCTCATGGCTTGGCGGGGGTCATGATAGGAAGGTGGAGGGTGAAAACCGCTTGATGGCGATCAAGAATTGTTGATCGGGGTGGTCGGGTATTCTTGGGGGGATTGAGTAGCAGTCGGTTTGGCTCCGTGTGATTCAGGGTGTGGCGAAGAAACTAAGCGTGCTCTTTAGCGTTGCCCAGTGAGCCGCTTCGGCGGGCCCGAGGGGTTGGGTCTTGACGTAACTCAACGCGATCAGGCGGCGTGTGCCCGGTAGTTGCAGCGCCAACTGGTACTGGTAAAAGCTGTCGCTGCCTTTGTTGAAACTGTTCTGCACTTCATAGGCATCGACATCCAGTGCGGCCCCCACCTTTATGGCTTGCACTGGCGAGTAACGAAGGTACTTCTCCTGTTGTTCGAGCGTCTTGAGCTGCGCTTCGAAGTTACTTTGCAACGTTTCGCCGTCCGCCAGCGGGCTACGGCTGACGACCAGCGTGGTGCCCAGGTGGGCGAACTTGAGAATATTGATCGAGGCGTCCTGTACGACTGCATCGGGCAAGGTGAATTGGGCTTCATTGATCAAGTAGTTCATGGTGCAAGCATCTCGTTATTGGCCGGCGCCCGGTTTGTCCGCAAATGTTGATTCGACGGCGTTATGGATAGTGGCTCGCACACCCTGCTGACCGGGTGATGTGCCCTTGTCACTGCCCTGGTTGATATCCAGTTTGCCTTTGGTCTGGATCTTGCCGCTGCCGGAGGAAAACAGATTGAACGAGCCACAGGTCAGGTTGATGGCTCCGTCTGCCGTGAGCTCAATCACACTGTCGCCGCACACCAGGCGAATACTGTCTCCAGCTTCGATGGTATAGCGCGTGGCGGCGCTGTCAGACTTGGCGCCGCCCACCAGCAGGGTGTCGTTGTTGCGTACTACGCGCAGGCGATTAGCGCCAATCGTCACCGTCTCGTTGTGCCCGATGCGCTTGTTGCGGTCATGCCCCACCGAGTGGCTTTCGTCCACTTCGACGACGATGTCCTGATTGCGCTCGGCATGGATATACACCTGTTCCGACCCCTTCTTGTCCTCCATGCGGATTTCATTGAAGTTGGCTGGCGTGCCGCCCTTGCTCGAACGACTTTTTATGCCGCTCTGGGTCGCGTTCTCCGGCAAATCGTAGGGCACCGTCTGCTCCGCGTTGTACACCCGCCCAGTAATAATCGGCCGGTCCGGGTCGCCTTCCAGAAAGCTCACAATCACCTCCTGGCCGATCCGTGGGATCTGCATCGAGCCCCAGTTCTTGCCGGCCCAGGATTGCGATACGCGTATCCAGCACGAGCTGTTTTCGTTGGACTGGTCGTGGCGGTCCCAGTAGAAATGCACTTTCACGCGGCCGTACTGGTCGGTCCAGATTTCCTCGCCTTTGGGGCCGACCACCAGCGCGGTCTGCGGGCCTTTGACGATCGGGCGATAGGTGTTGGCCAGCGGGCGGAAGCTTTGTTGGGCGTCGATGCAGGTCAGGCTGCTGTCGAACTGCGCCGAGTTGGAGCCGCCGCCGCTTTCCAGGCTTTCCTGAACGATGTAATAGCGGCAGCCGACGATCAGGTATTCGCGGTTCTGGTCCTGGCGGCTGAAGCCGGTGAGGCTGAACAGATTGCCGGAACCGAGGCCGCGGGCGTTGCCGTTGAATTCGATTTGTTCATGCAGGGTTTGCAGGGCTTCGATGCGGGTGCGCGCGTAGTGTTCGCCGTCCGCGCTTTGCACGTAGGTGCCGGGGTAGTCGTACAGCGGGTAGTCGCCGGCGGCGTGCGGGCGCGGCATCGCCGAGCGCACGTCGATGCTCGCGCTGGGGCGCTGGAAGTCGTAGTCGTTGAGCTCCAGCGAGCCCGGCTGCACTTGCTGCGCCAGGTGCCAGTTGTACAGGTGGTCGCGTTCGCGTTGCTGCTCGTCCTTGGGGTAGTACGGAATCGACGCGTAGCCCGGCACCGTGGTGTGAGCACCGTAGGCATCGGCCAGCACCAGTACGTGGCGGTCCTGTTCATGTCGGAAGAAGTAGTAGATGCCTTCCTGTTCCATCAAGCGGCTGACGAAATCGAAGCTGGTCTCGCGGTACTGCACGCAGTATTCCCACTCGCGATACGACCGGCTCAGGGCGTCTTCAAAGTCGGAAAAGCCGAGGTCGCGGAACACCTGCTTGATGATCTGCGGGATGCTCAGGTTCTGGAAAATCCGGCAGTCCGACGTGCGGCTCAGCAGCCACAGCCACGGGCGCAGCGTCACCTGGTAGCTGGCGAACTGGCCCTGGTCGATGCTCTGGCTGCACTGCGCGACGATGCCGTGAAAGTGCCGCTCGCCGCCGTCCGCCAATTGCACGCCGACGCTCATCGGCTTGCCTAGCAACTGGTTGAGGTCGATGTTGGCGTCCAGGGAGGTCAGTTGCAGCTCATAGGCGAACAGCCGACCCAACTCTTCGCCGCCACCCATTTGATTGAGCAACAGCACGTCCGGCCCGAGGGGGCTGGTGATTTTGGCCAGGCGTGAGGTTTGGTTGAATAGCATCGGTTAACCCGTAAATTGCGTAATAGCTGAAGAAACCGGCTGCAAATGTGGGAGGGGGCTTGCCCCCGATAGCAGTGTGTCAGTTGATGCATCTGGTGACTGATTCACCGCCATCGGGGGCAAGCCCCCTCCCACATTTAAACCGCATTCCAACAGTCGTTATTCGGTGTCGCTGAAGTCGTAGTGCAATTCATTATCCCGGCTACTGATCCGCACACCCGCCAGCGCCTTGCCTTCGAGCATGCGCGTGAGGAATTCATGCAATTCAGAACCGTCTTATTTATGCCTTTTTGCACTAGCTTAAGTGGCCGAAAAATAAACAGACTAAATAACAAATAGACCTATCCCGTCTTACGCGCCTGGGCGATAAGCGCTGAGTGATAGTCTTAGTCATTAGGCATAAGAACCTCACTAATATCAGCGCCTCTTAATTTTAATGATTTTATTGCGCTCTTTATTTCAAGTGCGGTTTCGATGCCGAGAATAATGGCCGGGCTTTTTTCTTTCCCGCTACCGAAGCCAATACTTGTGAAAAACATTCCATATTCTAGACGCTTCCCAGTTTCTTGATAGAAACTCGGGATGGGAACCACACAGTCAAAATATTGACCACACGTACTACAGAGATTTTCCAACTGTTGAGCACTGTATTTGATGATTTTTTGAGGCCGCATCATGAATAGCTGATTTTTTTCATTGACTAATGAAAATCCAACACTCAATTTTAAATTTTCGATGTATTCCTTGAAACGTAGCGACGCGATGAAGCGCCCATCATAAGTTGCACCAATATCAGCCTTGTTTGGCGTTTTCAGTTCTCTAGGCAGATAGCTTTGATCAATGCAGCAACCACAGGTTTTGCAAAAAATACTATCAGGTGCTCCATCAAAAAAGTACGCGTGATTATCTATAGCGCTTAAGTTGTAGGCAATGGTTAAGAACTGAGTCACTACTTTAGCCCCTGGTGTTGTGTGAAGAAGTCAAAAATAGCATCTTTGTATTATGCACCTTTCCTTTTGTCGGAAAAATTTAACCCATCCATCAAGTCAATGTGGTCGATTGTGGTAAACTTCCCCACATCCGAATCATAAAACCTAAACATATTAAAATGCAGCCCCGTCTCCCGATCCAGATACTGCTCCTGAAACCGCAATTTCTGTTCTTCAATGTAATATGGCTCACGCACTTCCTCCAACGTATTGCCCCACACTCGATAAGTCGCCCGCCAGATGTCGTGGCCGTCGACCTCGGTCAGTTGTTCACGCAGCCCGTTGAGATCGGTGGGTAGTAGCGGACTTTCTACAGCGCCCCACTACCGTCGATGCGAGCCAGGAGGACATGGCCTTCGTCTTCGTAAATATTGAGGCTGGTCTGGGTGTGCTTGTGTTACCTTTAAACTAAATATCGATAAAAAAGCTCGACCTCATGCGGATCTTCAAGCGATTTTAACGCCGCCTTGTAGTGCTCCTCAACTCTCTGCTTGAGCCCCTCAGTAGCGAGTAAGTATAGAGCAGGGTACACGGTATTGGAGCGAATCCATTCATTTGAATCTACTTCATCAAACCACTTGAGTGCTAACTCAACGCTGGTCAGTAACTGCTCTTTCCAGCCCGGCTTTTCATCCGGAGTTTCGAATGAATATAGCCATATCGAAAACCTCTCATTGAAGTGCTGAAGTGATTCGCTGGATTCCTTCAGTATCCGCCAATCGGTCAGTTCGGCGACAACCTGATTGGATGTGCGAGTTTTTATAGATTTCTCTATAATTGATTTTGACCAACTTTCCGGATACTCGAACTTGTCATCTCTCAGTGCCTTTTCAAGGACTGTATTCACATGCACCATCAGTGTCGGATCGAGAAGCTGCAGCGTCAAGTGGAGAGAAAACCATCCTTTTTGCTTGGAAAGCCCCATTGAGTAGCGCCTGATTCGACCCTTACTGTCGGTTTTTTCAAAAAAACGGTCTTTTTTTTGCGTGAACCCATGGTTTTCAAACGTCTCAGCTATACCTGAGGTCAGTAATTTCAACATATTCTCGACACTTCCAATCATTACGGCAGCCTCCATAGTGGCACCCTAGCCTCACTCACAGTAACACCTGTTGCTTTTTTCCCGGAATGCCCAAATACCCCCTGCCCATTAGTGATGACTTTATCTTTTGCAAGCTGGGCTTTAGAGCGTATTGCACGGCCTGATTTAACTTCGACAGAAATGATTTTTTGTGTTTTGTTATTTCTTATTAAAATATCTACGTAGCGGCCCCGCCCTGCGCCTGGCGTTCTTACATAAACCTGCCTACCGAGCACGGTAACATTAGGGTTTTTCATGAGCCTCTGATAAACCAGGTTCTCCGCTGCTAAACCATTGACCTTATTCTGCCGTCGCTGTGCAGCGGAGCATGCCCAACCCAATGGGTCTATCCATCCCGAAGGATTAGGAGCGTATTGATAAAGGTTGAACCCACCCATCAAGTCAATAGGGTCGGTTGTTGTAAAGCGACCCACATCCGGATCATAAAACCTAAACGTATTAAAATGCAGCCCAGTCTCCCGATCCAGATACTGCCCCTGAAACCGCAAATTCTGCTCTTCAATGAAGTAAGGCTCCCGCACCTCCTCCAGCGTGTTGCCCCACACCCGATAAGTCGCTCGCCAGACGTCATGGCCGTCGGCCTCGGTGAGTTGCTCCGGCAAGCCGTTCAGGTCGTTGTGGTAATACCGCACGCGTTGGTATTCACCTTCACCGTCGACCCTGGCGAGTGGCTCATAACTGTCGCCATCGTAGAGATAAAGGCTGGTCTGGCTATGACGATGTTCCTGCAATAAACGCAGTCCATCCCAGTCGAAACGGCTTTCTCCCAGGCAAACGCCATTCTTGTCGTGTTCAGTTTTACCGATGCGCCGCCCCAGCGGGTCATAGACCATCCTGACCACGCCGCCGTTTTCATTACGCACTTCAACCAACCGGCTTTCGGCGTCGTAGGCAAAGCGCTGCAAACCACGCACAGCGCTGCGCTTTTCAACCATTCGCCCAAACGCGTCGTAGGTATAGCGCTTGTCTTGATACGTCAGCAGCCGGTTATGCCGTACCAGGCCGCCTTGTTGTGGCCCGTCGAGCAGGTTGGCCGCCGCATCGTAGGCATAGGTTTCGATCCGGCCTATCTGTTGGCTGACGAGGATACGTCCACTACTGTCGTAGGCCAGGTGCTCTTGGCGGTCGGTACGGCGGCGTCCGATCAGGTTGTCGCTGGCGTCGTAGCTGTAATGGGTTTCGACCAGGGGCGGCAACTGCCACGGCTGTTCGATGCTGCGACGCTGGCGTGAGCGGACCCGGCCACTGCGGTCATAGTCGGTATTTGTTCTGAGTTGACCCTGAGTGCGTTGCAGTTCGCGGTGCAGGCGGTCGCGTTCGAAGTCGCTGATGACGTGGCCGTCGAGATTCAGCTGATGCAGATGACCGCTGCCGTAGTACAGGCGATTGAGCCAGCGTCCGTCAGGCAAGTGGGTTTGAGTCAGGTTGCCCAATTCGTCGTAATGGTGTTGCAGACACCCCGCCGAGCTGTGTTCTTCAAGCAGTTGCCCCAGCGCGTCATAGCTAAAGCCAAGTGCTTGCTCGCGACCGTCGAGAGCGGTGAAGGTGACCGCGACCAGTTGGTCGTTCAGGTCGTGCTTATAAACGGTGGTGCCGTCGGCGGTGACTTTGCTGACCAGGCGCCCGAGCGGGTCGCGTTGGAACTGGTGTGTCAGCGCGTCTACCGGCTCGCCTTCCCTTCCCGGCAGGTAACCGACGGCGACGACGTTATCCAGCGGGTCATAGGTATAGCAGCGCCGACTGTGGTCGAGGTCTTGTTGCTGCACCAGGCGATCGGCCGCGTCCCACTCAAAGCGATAGCTTTCGCCATTTTCATTGGTCAGTTTCAGCAGTCGCCCGTAGGCGTCGTGATCGAAGGTGACGCAGCGGTTGTGCGCGTCCCAGCGCTGTTTGACCTGGCCGCGCCGGTCGTAGGCATAGCGGGACGTGTTGCCGGCGGGGTCGACATAGCCCGTCAGATAACCACTGGCGTTGCGCTGGAAATGCTCAAGGCGCCCGTCCGAAAGTCGGCATTCCAGCAACAACCCTTGCGGGCTGTACTGATAGCGCACCGACTCACCTTCAGCATTGGTGTGCACCAGCACATTGCCGAACGCATCGTACTGGTAGCCGGTGGCGTGGCCCGAGCAATCCACTTCCTCGATCAGTTGGCTCCACTCGTCCCAGTGCAGCTTCCGGATTTTGTCGGTGGCATCGATGATCTGCACCGGCTGGCCGAAATCGTCGTAGACATAGCGGGTGCGGTTGCCCAGCGGATCGATCTCTTCGATGCAGTTGCCATGCCGGTCGTAGCGGTAATGCCAACGGTTACCCGCCGGGTCGGTTTCCACTTCGGGCAATGCCCAATGCGCCAGCCACTGTGTGTTGCTGATCCTGGCCAGTGGATCGGTCACTGCGCTCAGGTTGCCGGATTCGTCGTAACTGAAGCGCCATTGGCCGTTTTGCGGATCAATCGCGCCGAGCAATTGGCGATCTTCACTCCATTCGAACTGCCAGGCATGGCCCAGGTTATCGACGTAGCGGGTGATCTGGTACTGCGGGTTCCAATAGCGGGTGCTGACCCGTTTCAGGCCATCGGTGACACGCGTAATACCGGCATCGAGGTCGTAGTCGAAGGTGAATTCATCGCCGGCATCGGTCCAATGCCGGCTGACGCGCCATTCCTCGCCATGCGGGCCAGGCACTGCGTGCCATTGGTAGAAGCAACGCAAGCCACTCGGCAGTTGGTGTTCGACCATGCGCCGCGCGCGGTCGTAAGCAAAACGTCGTTGGCTCGTGCCTTGTGCGTCGAGGACTTCGGCCAGGTCGCCGTGGGTGTCGTAGCGATAGCTGACCAGCACGTCGCTGCGCCCAGCAAAATGTTGCCGATGCAGGTAACGGCGCTCGATATGGCTCACGCGCCGCGGATGCTCGACGGTGTAGCTCACGTCGACATGCATCAGCGCATGGCTGTCGCGCAGGCGACACAGGCGCCCCTGGACGTCGTAATCCAGAAAGATGCGCCCTTCGTTACGATCACCCAGCAAATGCAGGCGCATCCGCAAGGAGTTCAGAGGGTCGGGCTCGAAGAGCCGATACAGGCCGTCGATACTTTCGATCAGGATGGCGCCGTCGGCGCTGCGCCTGACCGCAAGGCCTTCGCCGGGGCTGAAGGCGCCGCCTGACAACGGGATGTAGCCGATGTCTACGCGGCGCCCCTGTTCGTCGATGTAGGTGAGGTGTTCATCTTGATCGATCTCGACGGCGACCTCATAGGCAACGCTCCAGCCGGCGCCGAAAAGGCCTTCGTGGCGTTGATCGAGGCTGCTGTAGAAGCGCTGCCAGTCGATGGGGAGCAGGCCTGGCAGGACGAAGTCCAGTTCTTCTTCGGCGCCGAGGATTTTGGCCCCGGTCGGGCTATGCACCGGGTTGGGCGAACCGTTGACCGCGCTGTTGAGTGCCGAGGTGAGCTTGCCGGTTCCATACGCCACGGCCCCGCCCGCCAGCGCGCCGCCGGCCAGGCACGGCAATTTGCTCCAAAAGCCTTTCACATTGCCGCGTAGCGCAAGCAGCGCGGCAATCGCCAAGCCGACGCCCGGTGTCTTGCCACTGCGAATTTCGCGCACCACGACGGGGTCGCCACCGATACGCACATCGGCAGAAATCAGCCCCTCGACGCTGCCGATCTTGGCGTCACACGTGCTGCGGTCACCGCTGCGTGCGGCCGGTTGCCCGTTGATGAAGACCGAACTGGAACCCTCGGCAATAAATTGCTCGGGCATGGGCGGGTGCTTGGTGCAGGCGACCGTGTCCAGCGGACACGGCACGGTACCGGCAGCGGATGTGGCGACCGTCGGGCGCCACAGTTGTGAGAAAAATCCCTGTGCGATGTCCAGAAAACGGGGGGCCGGTGGCTCACTGGGCGCGATCGGCACAGCCATCATCTGTCCGGCGGCCCGGGCCGCTGGTTTGCCATTGATGAAAACGTCGTTTGAGCCGCTGGTGATAAAGGCCTCGATCACCGGCGGAAAAACCCAGTTGGCGGCGGTTTCGCACCAACTGGAGATCTTCACGTCAGCCCCCGAGAGCCCGGCGCTGATCCCCACCACCGCGCCGACCGCCAGTCCCAGGGCGACACATCCAACGCCACCTGTGGCAATGGTCACGCCGGTCGCTGCGGCAATCAGCGCGCCAGCGGCCAGGCAGCCCACGGACGTGATGGCGGCATAGGCGGCGACTTCCAGCACACCGCCGAGAACATCGGCCATCATTGAGGTGTGCAGCAGCGCGTCGCCTTCGCGGGCGGCCCAAAACGCGTCAGTCATGACCAGCAATCCCTGCCTGAAAAGGCCGGAATCAAATCACGCGACTAACGTGTTGCTCAGGTGAGACTTTCCGAGGGAGGCGTAAGATTTTTCCCAAAGCAGGCGGAGCGGAGGTGCCTGCGATGCAGACATCTCAGTCCATCAGGTCCACCCAGGCGATGCCATCGCAGGCAAGCCAGCTCCCACTGGTGACCGGGCCCGGCTTCCAGGATCAGGTCGGCTATAAGGCCGCCTCGCTTTGGCTTTTGATCTTGGGCGCCCCGAGCCTAGACAAGCCCCACCACCAACACCAGAACCACCGGCCAGCCCAGCACCAAAGCGCGCCAAAACCTGGGAGCATGCCGCAACTCCATGAACCCATCGGCAATCAGCCACGCCTTGACCACCGCCAGCAGCAAAACCGCCAGCCACAGCCCGGAGCCGCCAGCGAGCACGGTGCCGACGCTGAGCACGACCAACGTGGCCCAACACACGATCAGCCCTTGGGAAATGGACATCGGTACCTCATCCAATCACGTAAACCAACGGAAACAGCACCACCCACACCAGGTCCACCATGTGCCAATACAGCACCCCCGACTCCAGCCCGCCGACCGACAGCCCGCCGCGCCAGCAGCCCAGCGCCAGCCACGCGAGAATCACCATGCCCAGCAGCACATGCAGGAAATGGAACCCGGTCAGTAGCCAGTACAAGGTAAAAAACGTGCTGTGCTCCAGGCCCAACCCGGCAGCGCCGAGGTGGGCGTACTCGGTGAGTTTGATCGCCACGTAGACCAGCGCCACCAACAGCGCCGCGACGAACAAGCCGGCGCCGCGCCGCCAGCGCTGCAATCGCACCTGCTGCAATGCCAACGCCGCGAGCAGCCCGGCGGTCAACAGGCTCAAGGTCATCGCCAGCCCGGTGGAGGTGTCCAGTTGCGCGCGCCCTTCGGCAAACACCTCGGGCTTGAGCACCTGGGTCACGGCGAACGCGAGGATCAGAATCGCGAACACCGACAACTCGGCAAGGATGAAAAACCACATCGCCAGGTCGCCCGGCAGGCGGCGCGGTTCAGGCAAAGTACACATCGACCACGTCCATCAAGGCGGTCACGGTGTGCGGGTCGTCCGTCAGCGCCTCGGCCAGGCATGCCAGGCAGGCTTCACGAATGGGCATGCCGGCGGCGATCAGGCGCGCGGTGAAAATCAGCAGACGCGTGGAGGCCACTTCTTCCAGGTCGTGTTGATCGAGGCGACGCAAGGCCTGGCCGAGGCGCACCACCTGGGTCGCCAGGGCAAGGTCCACCTGGGCCTCGCGCGCCACGATGCGCGCTTCGCCCTCGACGGCCGGGTAATCGAAGCGCATCGCGACGAAACGCTGGCGGGTGCTGGGTTTCATGCCCTTGAGCAGGTTCTGGTAACCGGGGTTATAAGACACCACCAGCATGAACGACGGCGGCGCCTTGACCACTTCGCCGGTGCGCTCCAGGTACAACTCGCGGCGGTCGTCGGCCACCGGGTGCAGCACCACGGCGGTGTCCTGGCGCGCCTCGACCACTTCGTCCAGGTAGCAGATGCCGCCTTCGCGCACGGCACGGGTCAGCGGGCCGTCCTGCCACCAGGTGCCCTCGGCGCCGATCAGGTGACGGCCGATCAGGTCGGCGGCACTCAGGTCGTCGTGGCAGGCCACGGTGTACAGCGGCAAGTTCAGACGATGCGCCATGTGCTGCACGAAACGGGTCTTGCCGCAGCCCGTGGGGCCCTTGATCAGCACCGGCATGCGGTGGCGCCAGGCGTGTTCGAACAGCAGGTGTTCATTGTCCAGGGGTTGGTAGAAGGGCTCAGTCATGACAGGCATCCACAGCGGGTTTGATGGCCACGCTAAGGGCCCCTGCGACAACCTGGCAAGCACCGCCCGAGACAAACTTGATCGTGATCAAGCGAAGTTTGCGGTGCTGCCCCCTAGTCTGGCCCCGCACGAAGAACCTGCGCCCCGCACCGTGTTGCGAGGCAACGCAAAGGTCCCGCCTGAGGAGTAAATGGAATGCTGACTCGCAACAGAAAACCCTTCACCCTGAGCCTCGCCGCACTGAGTTGCGCGTTGGCCTTGGCACTGCCCTTGAGCGCCCATGGCGCACCCCAGCCGGCCGAAGTGAAAACCGCCGGCGCGCCAGACATGAGTCAGGCCGACTTCGACACCTCCAAACAGATTTACTTCGAGCGCTGCGCCGGTTGCCACGGCGTGCTGCGCAAGGGTGCCACCGGCAAACCGCTGACACCGGACATCACCCAGGCCCGTGGCCAGGCCTATCTGGAAGCGCTGATCACCTACGGTTCCCCCGCCGGCATGCCGAACTGGGGCACCTCCAATGCGTTGACCAAAACCCAGATCAGCCACATGGCCAGCTTTATCCAGCACACCGCGCCAACCCCGCCGGAATGGGGCATGGCCGAAACCCTCAAGACCTGGAAAGTGCTGGTCAAGCCCGAAGACCGTCCGAAGAAACAGCTGAACGATCTGAACCTGGAAAACCTGTTCTCCGTCACCCTGCGCGACGACGGCAAGATTGCGCTGATTGATGGCGACAGCAAGAAAATCGTCAAACTGATCAACACCGGTTATGCCGTACACATCTCGCGGATCTCCGCCTCGGGCCGCTACCTGCTGGTGATCGGCCGCGACGCCAAGATCGACATGATCGACCTGTGGCCCGCCGAACCGACCAAGGTCGCCGAGATCAAGGTCGGCATCGAGGCGCGCTCGGTGGAGACCTCGAAATTCAAGGGCTACGAAGACAAGTACGCCATCGCCGGTTCCTACTGGCCGCCACAGTTCACCATCATGGACGGCGAGACCCTGGAGCCCAAACAGATCGTGTCCACCCGCGGCATGACCGTCGACAAGCAGGAATATCACCCCGAGCCCCGTGTCGCGGCGATCATCGCCTCCCACGAATGGCCGGAGTTCATCGTCAACATCAAGGAAACCGGCAAGGTGATGCTGGTCAATTACCAGGACATCAAGAACCTCACCATCACCACCATCGACGCCGCACCGTTCCTGCATGACGGTGGTTGGGACAGCACGCACCGCTACTTCATGACGGCGGCCAACAACTCGAACAAGGTCGCGGTGATCGACTCCAAGGAACGCAAGCTCACTGCCTTGGTCGAGGTCGGCAAGACCCCGCACCCAGGCCGTGGCGCCAACTTCGTACACCCTACCTACGGGCCGGTCTGGGCCACCAGCCACTTGGGCGACGGCGGTATTTCGGTGATCGGCACCGACCCGATCAAACACCCGCAATACGCCTGGAAACAGGTGGAATCGCTCAAGGGCCAGGGCGGCGGCTCGCTGTTCATCAAGACCCATCCCAACTCCCGGCATTTGTATGTCGACACCACCCTCAACCCCGACGCCAAGCTCAGCCAGTCGGCCGCGGTGTTTGACATCGACCATCTGGACAAGGGTTACACGGTGCTGCCGATCGCCGAATACGCCGGCATCAAGCAAGGCGCGCTGCGCGTGGTGCAGCCGGAATACAACAAGGCCGGCGACGAGGTGTGGTTCTCGGTGTGGAACGGCCAGACCGAGGAATCGGCGCTGGTTGTGATCGACGACAAGTCCCTGAAGCTCAAAGCTGTTATCAAGGACAAGCGCCTGATCACCCCAACCGGAAAATTCAACGTCTACAACACCCAACACGACATTTATTGAGCCCCATCAACACAAGGACTTCCGATGAAAAATACTCTCCTCGCACTGCTGACCTGTGCCGCCGCATTCAGTCTGCAACCGGCCTTCGCCCAAGACGGGCTGGCCTTGTTCAGCAGCAAACCCTGCGTCGGCTGCCACATGGTTGACAGCAAACTGGTGGGGCCGGCCTTGAAGGACGTCGCGGCCAAGAACGCCGGGGTGAAAGACGCCGCCGTGACCCTCGCCAGCCACATCAAAAACGGCACCCAAGGCAACTGGGGGCCGGTTCCGATGCCACCGAATATGGTGACGGAAGACGAAGCCAAGGTCTTGGCCGAATGGGTCCTGACCTTGAAATAAGCACAAGGAGCGCGCCATGAATGCATCGATGATCGGTACGGCCATGGCGCTGTTCCTGCTGATTCCCACGTGGGCGCTGGCCACACCGGACGCCGCCCGCCTCGAACACCTGCTGACCCAGGACTGTGGCGCCTGCCACGGCCTGTACCTCACCGGCGGCCTGGGCCCGCCCCTCACCCCGGCGGCCCTCGCCGGGCAAAGCCGCGACAGCCTGACCGCCACCATTACCTATGGCCGCCCTGCCCGCGCGATGCCCGGCTGGGCGCCGTTGCTCAGTTCCAGCGAGATCGCCTGGCTGGTCGAACGCCTCTTGCAAGGAAGCCCCGCACCATGATGCGCCCCACTCTTCTATCGCTGTGCCTGCTGCTCGGTGCCTGTGCCCAACCGCCGCTGCGCGGTACTGGCGACCTGGGCCTGGTGATCGAACGCGCCAGCGCCAGTGTGCAAATCATCGAGACCAGCGGGATGACGGAGCTGGGCCGGATCGACGGCTTGGGCGACCTGTCCCACGCCTCGGCGGTGTTTTCCCGCGACCAGCGCTACGCCTACATTTTCGGCCGCGATGGCGGCCTGACCAAAGTCGACCTGCTGCGCCAACGCGTTGAAAAACGCATCATCCAGGGCGGCAACAGCATCGGCGGCGCCATCAGCCAGGATGGCCGCCTGATTGCCGTGTCCAACTACCAACCCGGCGGGGTCAAGGTGTTCGATGCGCAGACCCTGGCCCAGGTGGCCGACATTCCCGCCACGCCCCTGGCCGACGGCAAACGCTCGCGGGTGGTGGGCCTGGTGGATGCGCCCGGCCAGCGCTTCGTGTTCAGCCTGTTCGACACCGGCGAGATCTGGAGCGCCGACTTCAGCCAGGGCAACACCCCGCAGATCACCCGGTTCCGCGGCATCGGCGAACAACCCTACGACGCGCTGATCACTGCCGATGGCCGTTACTACATGGCCGGGCTGTTCGGTGAGGACGGCATGGCCCAGCTCGACCTGTGGCATCCCGAGCACGGGGTCAAACGCGTGCTCGCGGATTACGGGCGCGGCCAGGCAAAACTGCCGGTGTACAAGATGCCCCACCTCGAAGGCTGGGCCGTGGCCGACAACCAAGCCTTCGTGCCCGCCGTCGGCCATCACCAGGTGCTGGTGATGGATGCACGCAGCTGGCAGCAGACCGCCGCCATCGACGTCGCCGGCCAACCGATTTTCGTCACCGCACGTCCCGACGGGCGCCAGCTGTGGGTCAATTTCGCCTACCCGGACAACGACCGCGTACAGGTGATCGACACCGAGACCCACAAAGTGGTGGCCGACCTGCGCCCCGGTCCCGGGGTGCTGCACATGGAGTTCACCGGGCGTGGCGAACAGCTCTGGCTGTCGGTGCGCGACGGTGAGCAGGTGCAGGTCTGGGACCCGTACCGCATGACCTTGCTCAAGATCTTGCCGGCCTTGAGTCCCAGTGGAATTTTCTTCAGCAGCCGCGCGCAAAAAATGGGGTATTGAGATGGACCTTGACCTGCTTAGCCGTCAATTGATCGAACGCTACCAGCACGGCATGCCGCTGTGCGCCGAACCTTATCGCGAAATGGCCCAGGTGCTGGGCTGCAGCGAGGCCCAGTTGATGACGTGCCTGCACCGCCTGGAACTGGCCGGTTCGCTGTCGCGGGTCGGCCCGGTGTTCGAACACACCCGCGCCGGCGCCAGCACCCTGGCTGCCCTGGCGGTGCCGGTCGAACGCCTGGAACAGGTGGCACGGCGCGTCAGCCAGTACCCGGAAGTCAACCACAACTATGCGCGCGAGCATCAGTACAACCTGTGGTTCGTGTTGACCGGCCCACACCGTCAGCACCTGCGACAGATCCTCGACGAGCTGGAGCAAGACACCGGCCTCATTCCCCTGGATCTGCCGATGCTCACCGCCTATCGCATCGACCTCGGGTTCTCCCTGGGAGCGCATCCGTGATCATCCCGCTGAGCCAAGAGCAAATGCTCGACCTGCGCCAATGCCTGGAACGCGGCTTGCCTCTTGTCTCGCGGCCCTACGACAACCTCGCCGAACAGATCGGCGCGCATCACGACCAGGTGTTGCAGCAGATGCAGCAATGGCAGGACCAGGGCCTGTTCCGCCGTGTCGGCCTGGTGCTCAATCACCGCGCCCTGGGCTTTGTCGCCAATGCCATGCTGGTGCTGGACGTGCCCGATGCGCTGGTGGACGAAGTGGGCAACCGCCTGGGCCGCGCGCCCGGTGTCAACCTGTGTTACCAGCGCCCACGCCGCCTGCCGCAGTGGCGCTACAACCTGTTCTGCATGGTGCATGGCCGCGAACGCAAGGAGGTCACGGCGCATATCCAGCGGATGCTGGAACAGCAGCAACTGAGTGACCTGCCGCACCAGTTGCTGTTCAGCACCCACGCCTTCAAGCAATGCGGCGGGCGCTTTACGCCGCCGTCGTCGCAGGTATGGGCCCATGGATGATCTCGACCGGCGCCTGATCAATCGCCTGCAACACGGCCTGCCGCTGGTGCGCGAACCCTGGCGGCAGGTGGCGCAGGAACTGCACAGCCACCCGAGTGAAGTGCTCGACCGCCTGCACGACCTGCTCGAAGACGGGGTGCTGACGCGCTTCGGGCCGATGTTCGATGTCGAGCGCCTCGGCGGCGCCTTCACCCTGGCCGCGCTGGCCGTACCCGACGCGCGCTTTGACGCGGTCGCCGAACAACTCAACGCGCTGCCCCAGGTGGCCCACAACTACCGCCGCGAACATCGCTGGAACATGTGGTTCGTGCTGGCCTGCGGCACCGAGGCCGAACTGGCCGCCACGCTGTCCCGCATCGAGACCCTGACGGGGTTGGCGGTGCTCAATCTGCCGAAGGAGCAAACCTACCATGTCGGTCTGTATTTCCCGGTCTGACCACCACCTGGCCCTGCGCCTGGTCGCCCTCACCCAGGGTGGCCTGCCGCTGCTGGACGATCCCTGGGCCTGGCTCGCCGAGCAGTTGGGCATCAGCGTCGAGTCGACCCTCGACTTGCTCAAGCACCTGCAGGCTGAAGGCGCGATCCGGCGTGTCGCCGCCGTGCCCAACCATTACCGCCTGGGCTATCGCCACAACGGCATGACCGTGTGGGACGTGGCCGACGTGCAGATGCCGCGCCTGGGCGAATTGATCGGTGCGCAGCCGTTTGTCAGCCATTGCTACCGCCGCCCGCGCCGTCCCGACTGGCCCTACAACCTGTTCGCCATGGTGCATGGGCGTAGCCGCGAGGAAATCGACAGCTACCGCGAACACCTGCGGTTCCTGCTCGGCGATGCCTGCCGCGGCGACGAGATGCTGGTGAGCAGCCGCATCCTGAAAAAAACCGGCCTGCGCCTGACGCCGGCACCTTAGAAGGAGCGTCCTATGCTACGGATCAGTCAGTACCTGCGTACCCTGGCCGGAAAATGCCCGCCGCCGCGGACCTCGCCGCCCGGCAAGGAGCGGCCGCCGGTGGTGATCTGGAACCTGCTGCGGCGTTGCAACCTCACCTGCAAACACTGTTACGCCACCAGCGCCGACAGCGTGTTCCGCGATGAACTGGACACCCCGGCGGCGCTCCAGGTGATCGACGATTTGCACGCGGCCGGGGTGCGTGTGCTGATTCTGTCGGGCGGCGAACCGCTGCTGCGCGCAGACCTGTTCCAGCTCAGCGCCTATGCCCGGGACAAAGGTTTTTTCGTCGCGCTGTCGAGCAACGGCACGCTGATCGACGAACACAATATCCAGCAGATCACCGACGCGCGCTTCGACTATGTGGGCATCAGCATCGACGGCCTGCAGGCGACCCACGATGCGTTTCGCCAGTTGCAGGGCAGCTTCCAGCGCTCGATGCACGCCATCCGTCTGTGCCGCGAGGCCGGCATTCGCGTGGGCCTGCGCACCACCCTGACCCAGGAAAACCATGGGCAGTTGCCGCAACTGCTGGCGCTGATGCGTGACTACGATGTGCAGAAGTTCTACCTGTCGCACCTCAACTACAGCGGGCGCGGCAAACGCAGCCGGCAGTTGGACGCGCACCGGCAGATGAGCCGCGATGCGATGACGCTGATTTTCCAGCAGGCCTGGCACGACATCGAAAACGGCGTCGACAGTGACTTCGTCAGCGGCAACAACGACGCCGACGCCGTGCTGTTGCTGCAGTGGGTCCACCAGCATCTGCCCGAGCATTACCCGCAGTTGGAACACCTGCTGCACGGCTGGGGCGGCAATGCGTCGGGCAGCGGCATCGCCAATATCGACAACACCGGCGAGGTACACCCCGACACGTACTGGTGGCAGCACTCGGTGGGCAATGTGCGCAACACCACGTTCCGCCAGCTCTGGCTGGACCGGCCCGACCCGTTGCTGCTGCGCCTGCGCGAACACCCGCGGACCATCGGCGGGCGGTGTGCCGAGTGTCGCTGGCTGCCGATCTGCAACGGCAACACACGCACCCGCGCCTGGGCCAACGGCGACCTTTGGGGGCCCGATCCGGGTTGCCACCTCAGCGACGCCGAGATCGCCCTGCAGCCTCGCAACCTGATCCCTTGCTCGACCACCCGGTGACACAACCGGGGGCAGCCTACCTGATGATGTATCAAGGACGTCTCATGCACACTCCGACCACCTTACCTGCCAGTTTGCACAGCCCCTTCCACCCCGGCGAAGTCGCCTTGGTGGGCGCCGGCCCCGGCGACCCGCGCCTGCTGACCCTGCGGGCCTGGAGCCTGCTGATGCAGGCCGATGCGGTGGTCTTCGACCGGTTGATCAGCGCCGAGATGTTGGCGCTGATCCCGCTGACCTGCGCGCGCCATTACGTGGGCAAGGCCAGCGGCTGTCACAGCCTGCCCCAGGATCAACTCAACGAACTGCTGGCCGAACTGGCCGACCAGGGGCAACGGGTGGTGCGCCTCAAGGGCGGCGACCCGTTTATCTTCGGCCGTGGCGCCGAAGAGCTGGAATACCTGCTGGCCCGAGGCGTGCCTTGCCAGGTGGTGCCGGGCATCACCGCCGCGTCCGGGTGCAGCGCCTATGCCGGCATCCCCCTGACCCACCGCGATCTGGTCAACTCCTGCCGCTTCGTCACCGGGCACCTGCAACGCGATGGCGCGTTGAAGCTGCCTTGGGCCAGCCTTGCCGAGCCGAGCCAGACGCTGGTGTTCTACATGGGCCTGTCGAACCTCGCGCTGATCGCCGAACACCTAGTGGCGGCGGGCCTGCCGGCGGACACGCCAGCGGCGCTGATCAGCAACGGCGCGCGAGCCGACCAGCAGGTGGCCCGTGGCACCCTGCGCCAGTTGCCGACGATGGCCGCCGACTGCGAACCCGGTGTGCCGACCCTGACGGTGATCGGCCATGTGGTCAACCTGTTCGCCGGAGCCGCCCTGCACTTCCCCGCCAGCCTGTCGCCGGCCCGCGAAGCGGTGGCGGTATGAAACGCCTGCTACTGCTGCCCTTGCTCTGGGCCGCCGCCGCCCACGGCACGCCGGCCGAGGACTACCAGCGTCACTGCGCGAGCTGCCATGGCCTCAACCGCATCGGTGCCAGCGGCCCGGCGTTGCTGCCGGAAAGCCTGGGACGGATCAAGCCGGAGGAAGTGCGCAAGGTCATCGAGCAAGGGCGCCCGGCCAGTCAGATGGCGGCGTTTGCGCCACAGTTGAGTGCTGCGCAGATCGACGGCCTGGCGAATTTCCTGCAGCAACCGCCCGCCACACCGGCGACCTGGAACGAGCAGGACATCCATAACAGCCACACCCTGCTGGCAGACCTGAGCCGCTTGCCGACTACGCCTCAGCATCATGCCGACCCGCTCAACCTGTTTGTGGTGGTGGAGTCCGGCGACCATCACATCGACATTCTCGACGGTGACACCTTTGCCGTGCTGGACCGCTTCCCGACCCATTTCGCGGTCCACGGCGGGCCGAAATTTTCCCCCGATGGGCGCTTTGTGTACTTCGCCTCGCGCGACGGCTGGATCAGCCTGTACGACTTGCACAACCTCAAGCTGATCGCCGAAACCCGCGTGGCGCTCAACACCCGCAACCTCGCGGTGAGCAAGGACGGGCGCTGGGTGCTGGTGGGCAATTACCTGCCGGGCAACCTGGTGGTGCTGGATGCCCGCGACCTGTCGCTGGTCAAGACCCTCGACACCGCGTCGCGGGTCAGCGCGGTGTACACCGCCCCGCCGCGCAACAGCTTTATCGTGGCACTCAAGGACGTGAATGAAGTCTGGGAACTGTCCTATGCCGCCGCCCGACCCAGCTTCGAACCGCGGCGCATCCAGGCCCAGGACGTGCTCGATGACTTTTCGTTTTCCCCGGATTATCGCCAACTGGTCGCCACCTCACGCAAGGCCGGCGGCGGCCAGGTAATCGATCTGGACACCGGCCACGTGGTCACCGACATCCCACTGTCCGGCATGCCGCACCTGGGCTCGGGGACGTATTGGCAGCGCAATGGTGAGTGGGTGTTTGCCACGCCCAATATCAGCAAGGGGCAAATCTCGGTGATCGACCTCAAGACCTGGAAGCTGATCAAGCAGATCCCCACCCTCGGCCCGGGCTTTTTCATGCGCAGCCATGCCAATTCGCGTTATGTGTGGAGCGATGTGTTTTTCGGGCCGGACAACGATGCGATTCACCTGATCGACAAACAGACCCTGGAAATCGCCCACACCCTACGCCCAATGCCGGGCAAGACCGCCGCCCACGTGGAATTCACCCGCGACGGTCGCTACCTGTTGCTGAGCATCTGGGCCAACGATGGGGCGTTGATCGTCTATGACAGCCAGACACTCAAGGAGATCAAGCGCATCCCGATGAACAAACCGTCGGGCAAGTACAACGTGGGCAACAAAATCGAATTTGCCGAAGGCACATCACACTGAACCTCGCGCTGGGGACCTGCCCGTCAGCGAGGAAACCCCGGCATGGGTTGAAATGAAAATCGACAGCTCCCCCAAGGAGACCTCGGTGCGGGCGGACATGGCGATCTACTGTGGGAGGTGTCGAGCCCCGGCGAGGCTGCGACGGGGCCGGTACTGCTGACAGTTTTGCTGCCTGACCGTCCGCTATCGCAGCCTCGCTGAAGCTCGACAGCTCCCACAAGGAGACCGCGCTGCGGGCGGACATGGTGATCTACTGTGGGAGGTGTCGAGCCCCGGCGAGGCTGCGACGGGGCCGGTACTGCTGACTTTTTTGCTGGCTGACAGCCCGCTATCGCAGCCTCGCTGAAGCTCGACAGCTCCCACAAGGAGACCGCGCTGCGGCCGGACATGGCGATCTACTGTGGGAGGTGTCGAGCCCTGGCGAGGCTGCGATGGGGCCGGTACTGCTGATATTTTTGGAGCCTGGCCGTCCGCTATCGCAGCCTCGCTGAAGCTCGACAGCTCCCACAAGAAGACCGCGCTGCGGGCGGACATGGCGATCTACTGTGGGAGGTGTCGAGCCCTGGCGAGGCTGCGACGGGGCCGGTACTGCTGACTTTTTTGCTGCCTGACCGTCCGCTATCGCAGCCTCGCTGAAGCTCAACAGCTCCCACAAGGAGACCGCGCTGCGGGCGGACATGGCGATCTACTGTGGGAGGTGTCGAGCCCCGGCGAGGCTGCGACGGGGCCGGTACTGCTGACTTTTTTGCTGGCTGACCGTCCGCTATCGCAGCCTCGCTGAAGCTCGACAGCTCCCACAAGGAGACCGCGCTGCGGGCTGACATGGCGATCTACTGTGGGAGGTGTCGAGCCCTGGCGAGGCTGCGATGGGGCCGGTACTGCTGACAGTTTTGCTGCCTGACCGTCCGCTATCGCAGCCTCGCTGAAGCTCGACAGCTCCCACAAGGAGACCTCGGTGCGGCCGGACATGGTGATCTACTGTGGGAAGTGTCGAGCCCTGGCGAGGCTGCGACGGGGCCGGTACTGCTGACATTTTTGGCGCCTGACAGCCCGCTATCGCAGCCTCGCTGAAGCTCGACAGCTCCCACAAGGAGACCGCGCTGCGGGCTGACATGGCGATCTAGTGTGGGAGGTGTCGAGCCCCGGCGAGGCTGCGACGGGGCCGGTACTGCTGATATTTTTGGCGCCTGACCGTCCGCTATCGCAGCCTCGCTGAAGCTCGACAGCTCCCACAAGGAGACCGCGCTGCGGGCTGACATGGCGATCTACTGTGGGAGGTGTCGAGCCCCGGCGAGGCTGCGACGGGGCCGGTACTGCTGACAGTTTTGCTGGCTGACAGCCCGCTATCGCAGCCTCATGCTCGTTCCCACATGTTGATCGGTGTATGACCTAACTCATCCAGTTCCCGCCATCGACGTTGTAGGTCTGGGCGACGACATAGTCGGCGTCCTTCGACGCGAGGAAGATCGCCATACCGGTGAGGTCTTCAGCGGTGCCCATGCGTCCGAACGGCACCTCGTCGCCTACTCGCTGCTTCTTCTCGCCCGGCGCCAGGCCTTCGTGCTTGGCGAACAGTGCGTCCACCCCGTCCCAATGCTCGCCGTCGACCACGCCCGGGGCGATGGCGTTGACGTTGATGCCCTGCTTGATCAGGTTCAGCCCCGCCGATTGGGTGAGGCTGATCACCGCCGCCTTGCTCGCGCAGTACACCGCGACCAGCGGCTCGCCGCGCCGTCCGGCCTGGCTGGCCATGTTGATGATCTTGCCGCCGTGGCCCTGGCGGATCATCTGCCGAGCCGCGGCCTGCAGGGTGAACAGGGTGCCGGCGACGTTGATCGAGAACAGCCGCTCGACACTCTCGCGGGTGATGTCGACAATCGGCGCCAGATCGAACAGCGCCGCGTTGTTGATCAGAATATCCAGCTGGCCGGCATGGGCCACCACGGCGGCAATCGCGGCGTCGATCGACGCCTGGTCGGTGACGTCCATTGCCACCGCGTAAGCCTGCGGGCCCAGTTCGGCTGCTGTGGCCTGGGCCCGCTGCAGGTCGATATCGGCGATGGCAACCGTGGCGCCTTCATGGATATAGGCCAGGGCAAAGGCGCGACCGATGCCTCGCGCCGATCCGGTGATCAGCGCGCTCTTACCTTCCAGTCGTTTCATGGGGTGCGTGTCCCTCGGGCATTGATGGGGGATAACCGGCGCGTTTGATCTCGTGCTCGGCGGTGTCCACCGCTTGTTTTTATGGTCGAGGGCCGATTACAGCAGCTTGGCCGGGCCCTCACAAACCCGTGGCGAATGCCCGACCGATACTTTTTTAACCGCAGGCCCGGAATCAAAAAAGTATCAGTGTCGGGCGAAAGCTTCGGTAGCGCGGCTGTCGCCAACACGCGTATTTTGGCGCAATTCCCCAAGTACAAGAGGCATCACCATGCCCATCAGCCGCGCCGAGTTGTTCGAACACCGCCCCGCCGAACTCGAAGTGATCCTGCCCGAGCCGGAACACTGTTTTCGCTGGTTCGAACATGACTACCCCTACGAACTGGCGCGCTGGAATCACCACCCGGAATTCGAGATCCACCTGATCCGCCAAGGCAGCGGCAAGTTGGTGGCGGGCGATTACATCGGCGCATTCGGTGCCGGGCATGTTGCGCTGATCGGCCCGGACCTGCCCCACGACTGGATCGGCGACCTGGCCCCCGGCGAACACCTGAACGGCCGCGATGTGGTGCTGCAATTCGATGGCAGCGCCCTCCTCGCCCTGCGCAAGACCCTGCCGGAACTCGGCGACGTGCAGCCGTTGTTCGAACAGGCCCGGCGCGGCCTGGCATTCAGCGGCGAAACCGCTGTGCAAGCGGCCCGCCTGCTGGAAGACATCGGCAGCGCCCACGGCCTGCAACGCCTGATCCTGTTCCTGCAACTGCTCGACACCCTCAAGAACGCCCCGCCGCCGCAGGTGCAGGCCCTGGCCAGCCCGTGCTATGCGCCGACCCTGGACGCGCGCAGCGCCGAACGCATCAACAAGGCGTTCGACTACCTGATGCGCGAATTGACCGGCGATGTGCGCCTGTCGGTAATCGCCCGGCAACTGGAGATGAGCGAAGCGGGCTTCTCACGCTTCTTCAAGCGCAACACCGGCCACGGTTTTATCGACCTGATGCGCAAGTTCCGCATACAGCGGGCGTGCCGGCTGTTGCTGCAAAGCGAGCTGTCCGTGGCGGCGATCTGCTTTGAAGTGGGCTACGCCAACCTGTCCAATTTCAACCGGCACTTTCGCATCGAGATGCATCAGACGCCCAGCGAATATCGGCGCGAAACGGCCATGCACCTGTTCCAGCGCAGCGAAAAAATGACACCGCGTCAATACTGACCAAATGGTCGATTAATTAGGATTTTTCCCAAGCTATTCAGCCCATTGAGTAAAGTTGGTACAGCTTGTGCAAACGTTTGCGGAACGAACTTGGCCGCCAAGTTCACCTCAACCCGAAGAATCGGGTCTAAACCGCAACTGAATAGGGATTTTCAATGCACCCCACCTCAAGGCATTCCGCTTCCTTTGGTGTTTCCCTGCTATTGAGCGCCGTTACGGGAGTACTCAGCCCGCCCATTCTGGCGCAGGAACAACCCGTCGATGACTCAGCACAGGGCGAAACCCTGAGCCCTGAAGCCAGCCCGGCGAAAAAAGGCGTGTACCTGTCGGACTGGTTCAACCAGGACCTGACATTGATCGGCAGCAAAGACATCAGCTTCGGCCCCAAGCCGGCCGATGACGTCTACCTGGAATACGAGTACTTCGGCCGCAAGGGTCCCTTCGAGCTATACGGTTATATCGACGTGCCGAAGATTCTCGGCATCGGTAACAGTAATGACAAAGGCGCATGGGATCATGGCTCGCCGCTGTTCATGGAGCACGAGCCACGGATCTCCATCGACTACCTGGCGGGGCGCAGCCTGGCCATCGGCCCGTTCAAGGAATGGTACGTGGCCTTTGACTGGATCTACGACCACGGCAGTAACACCGCCAACCGTGCCAACACGCTATACAGCGGCCTCGGCACCGACATCGACACCCACTCGCGGGTCAACCTGTCGGCGAACTTTTATGGGCGTTACCAATGGGAAAACTATGGCGCCAGCAATGAATACGCATGGGACGGCTACCGCGCGCAGATGAAGTACATTGTGCCCATCGACACGTTCGACAATGGCGCCTCGCTGACCTATATCGGCTTCACCAACTACGATTTCGGCTCGGACCTGCACAAGGACAACCCGGCGCGCACCGCCAACGCGCTGGTGGCGACCAACGTGTTGCTGTACTCGTTCACCCACCTGCGCTTCACTCTGGTCGGTCGTTACTTTCACAACGGCGGTAACTGGGAGGATGGCAGCGAGCTGAATTTCGGCGACGGTAACTTCCGCGCCCGCTCCAACGGCTGGGGATACTACGCCGGCGTAGGCTACCAATTCTGATCAAGGAGTTTTAGATGAGTCTGTTTACCCGTGTCTCGCTGGCCGTCGGCCTGGCGCTGCTGCCCCACCTGGTACTGGCGCAGGCGCCTGCGCCGATCAAGCCCAAGGTGATGCTGATCACCATGTTCGCCCCCGAGGCGCAAACCTGGATCGATCGCCTGGCGCTCAAGCAGGAAGTCCGCGTGCCGGGCTTGTCTGCCGAATACCCGGTGATTCGTTGCAATACCGAAGACGTCTGCCTGCTGGTGACCGGCATGGGCCAGACCAACGCCGCCGCCTCCACCCTGGCGTTGGCGCTGTCACCCAAATTCGACTTGCGCCAGAGCTACTTTCTGATCGCCGGGATTGCTGGCATCAGCCCCAAGCACGGCACCCTCGGCACCACCGCCTGGGCGCATTACCTGGTGGAGTTCGGCACCCAGTGGGAAATCGATTCGCGGGACGCGCCCAAAGACTGGCCGACCGGCTACATCGGTATCAACACCAAGGGTCCGAACGAAAAACCGCCGCTGGACTACAAGACCGAAGTGTTCGAGCTGAACCCGAAACTGCAGGCCAAGGCGTTTGCCCTGTCGCAGAAGGTTGAGCTGACGGAAAGCCCGGAATCCAGCGCCTGGCGCAAACACTACCCTGCGGCACCGGCCAACCAACCGCCGCAAGTCACCCGCTGCGACACGCTGGCGGGCAACACCTGGTTCTCCGGCACGCGCCTGAGCGAGCGCGCCGAAGTCTGGACGCGGTTGCTCACCGACAACCAAGGCGAATACTGCACCACCCAGCAGGAAGACAACTCCACCTATGAAGCCCTGCTGCGCGCCAGTCGCGAAGGGCTGGTGGATATCCAGCGCCTGGCGGTGGTGCGCGCCGGGTCGGATTTCGACCGACCTTATCCGGGCTACAGCGAGGTGGATAACCTGCTCAAATATGCGGACCAGGGCGGCTTCGTGCCGGCGCTGGAGAACCTGTACCGCACGGGCAACCCGTTGGTCCAGGCGATCCTGAAGCACTGGTCGGCGTGGGAAAAAGGCGTGCCCGACGCCTAGCCAAAAACCACCGGTGGGAGCGGGTTTGCTCCCACCTGTTCAAGCGCGTCAGGGCAGCAAGACGATCTTATCGGCGCTGCCCACATTCACCTCCTCGAAGCATTTCACACCCTCGGCCAACGCCACTTCGCGCAGGCCGCTCGGCAGCGGCAGCAACCCTTCGTCAAAGAAGTGCCCGAACTGCTCCAGCATCACCGCACATTGTTCGCAGTTGTAGAGCAACGAATTGATCCCCACCACCGAACCGCCCTTGCGATACAGGGCCAGGGCCGGCAGTTGCACCTGACCGTCGACCGGCGCGGCGATGATCGCGATGCGCCCGAACGGCGCCAGCCCCGCCACGGCGGCGGGCAACCAGAACCCCGTGGTGTCGAAGATCACATCGGCGCCGCCCTTGAACACGGCATTGACCTGCGCGCCCAAATCCTCCGGCTGGCCCAGGGTAATCGCGGCGATACCTTGCGCCTGCAACACTTCGGCCTGCTCAGGGCGTCGCACCGCCGCCAGTACCTGCGCCCCAAGGATTTTCGCCAAGGCCAACGCCGCACTGCCGACGGCCCCGTTCGCACCGATGACCAGCACCCGCGTGCCCTCGCCGACCGCGCTGCGCTGCAGGGCGTCCCACGCGGTGGTGTACGGCACACCGAGGCTGGCGGCCTGGGCAAAACTCAGGTGGCTGGGTTTGTGCGCCACGCCCTTGGCCGACACAGTGAGGTACTGGGCGTGGGAACCGTCGGCGAAAAAACCGAGGTCACGCCCGGTGCCCCAGACCGCCTGCCCGACCCATTCCTGCGGGCCTTCGACCACCACGCCGGCGAAGTCGCGACCGGGAATGCGCGGCAGCGTGGTGTAGGGAAAGCGACCGAGCACATTCTTCACGTCGCTGGGGTTGAGACCGGCGGCCTTGATCTGTACCAGCACGTCCCCGGCGGCGGGCACCGGGGTGGCGACGTCGACGAAACGCAGGGTGGAGAGGTCGCCGGTGGCGGAAAATTGCAGCGCTTTCATGAGCGGCATCCATCAAAGGGGAAAGGACATTCAGGACAACCAACCACTGACCAACTGACGCCCCATCGGCCACAGTTTTTCGCCGAGCAACATGCCCATCAGGCCGACCAGCGCGATGGCCGGCGGCGCGGGCGAGCGGAAATCCAGCGCACCGTAGATCACGCCGACGAAGAGGCCAATGGCAAGGGAGATCAAGTAACTCATGGGGGCGGCGCCTGGTGGTTGGATGGCGCTTAGTGTAGGAAGCCGCCGCCCACCTCATCGGCCAAGTGCTTCAGGATTTCGGCCAAACCTTCAACCGCGATACTGCGACGGTGCCACGCCGAGTTCACGACGGAACATGTCGCTGAAACTGCTGGGTGAGTAACCCAGGGACCGTGCGATCGCGCTGACTGACTGGCCTTGGATCAACTCGGCCACCGCCGTGGCCAGTTGCACCTGGCGGCGCCATTCGGCGAAGCCCATGCCAAGGTGGTTCTGGAACAGCCGCGCCAAGGTCCGCACACTGGCACCGGCGGCCTCCGCGTGATGCTCGAAGGGAATCGCCAGGGATGGCGCCGCCATCACCGCCTGGCAGGCATTGACCAGGCGGCGGTCGGCCTCCGGCGGCATGGCGATGCGGATTGACGCGCGGCGTGCGCGCTGCAGCTCCAGCAGGGCCAGGCCGACCACCGCGTCGTAATAGCCGGCATCGCCACTGTCGCCCTGCTCCACCAGGGTGACGATCAACTCGCGCAGCAGCCCGCCGACGTCAATCACCTGCACCTGGCTGTCCAGCGTCGCGGCCAACGCCGGGCGCAGGTAGATATTGCGCATCTGCAAATCCGAGACCACGCGTATCCCGTGTTCCACGCCCGGCGGCAGCCAGACGGCGCGTTGGGGCGGCACCACCAGCGCTTCGCGTGGCGTCTCGACCCACATCACCCCGCTCATGGCATAGAGCAACTGGCCCCAGTCATGCCGATGGGGCTCTACATACCAACCACGCGGGTAGGTCCGCGCCAGCGGCTGCACGGGCACGGCGTGATCACTGAGGTCGGGGGGCGTGGCCAGGGCCATGGGGAACACATCCGGCAAGGGTGAGCGGCCATGGTAATGACCAGCGCCCGACAAGCCGAGCGAATTTTTACCGCGCTCAGCCTTTAGCCGACTTGGCGCATTCGCAGCCCGTCGGCGCCACACATGGCTCACCATGGGCATGGTGTTCGGCACAGCCCTGGCAGCAATAGCCCTTACCGTCTTTCATCACCGCCTCCACTCCCAGCACACATTTGCAGTGTGGGCAGGCACAGGTTGTATCTGGCATGGTCAGACTCCTTCGTTATGGTCGTCCCGGTGCGGCGGGCGCCGACACCTTTAGCAGTGACTGCGGGCCGGCGCGGATGGTTCCTCCCATCAGTCAGTCGGTGCGGGTGTTGCTGCGGTACATGAACACCAGCGCTAGCGCCAGGCAGGCCATTGCCACGATCCGGCTGCCCGACAGTTCGATGGCCGGGTGGCCCAGCCAGCCGAAATGGTCGATCAGCACGCTCATGGGGAAAACGCCTCGCGGTAAAAGTAGGTCCATTCCGATTTTTCGGGCCACTATTCCTAAGCCCGGCACGCTGCGACAGACTTCGACGAAATCCTTGTTTGGAGCAATGCCATGGATGTCATATACCGCAACCCGTCGCGCTCAAAACGGTTGGCGTCAACCAGCGGTCAGGCTGTCTTTGATAGCGCCAGCAGTTCTGGCTATATTTGGCCAAAATATGCGGAGAGCCCCATGATTACAGTGCCGTTGGGCGAAGCCAAAAACACGCTGTCAAAACTGGTTGATGAGGCAGCTGCCGGCAAAATCATCACCATCGCCAAGCATGGGCGAGCGATGGCGCAGCTTGTCCCTGTTGGAAAATCCAAAGGTCGCCGAATTGGCGCCATGCAAGGCAAGCTGGTGATTCCGGATGACTTCGACGCGCCTTTGTCCGACGACCTCATCGCGGCGTTCCAGGGCACTCATTCATGAGAGTGCTGCTGGATACCCACATCCTGCTGTGGACGTTGAACGATGACCCCAAGCTCTCCAGCAAAGCCCGAAAGCTGATTGAACATGCCGCAGAGATCTATGTCAGTGCCGCCACATTCTGGGAACTGGCGATCAAGGTCGGCCTGGGGAAACTCACTGTCGATCTGGATGAAGTCCGTGAGTGCTGCCTGCAAAGCGGTTTCGTCGAACTCCCCATCACGTCAGAACACGCCATTGCGGTCAAGGATCTCGAGCCTCATCACAAAGACCCTTTCGATCGGCTCATCGCTGCAACCGCCCTGAGCGAACCAATGAAGCTATTGACGGCCGATCCGCAGGTTGCCCAATACACATCGCTGGCGGTCCTGGTGTAGATCGCCCCAGCACCGCGGGCCTTGGATCAAAACAACCACTGCCCGATCAACCACGCATTCGCGCCACTGATCAGCGCAAACAGAAACCACGCGAGCAAGCGCGTCGGCAGGCGATTGACGAACGGGCCCATCAGTCGCGCGTCGCCGGTCATGCGAATCAGCGGATACAACGCAAACGGCAACTGCAGGCTGAGCACCACCTGGCTGAGAATCAGCAATTTGCCAATGGCCGCGTCGCCCATCAGCCACACGCCCACGAACGCCGGGATCAGCGCCAGCCCACGGGTGATCAGGCGTCGCTGCCAGCAAGGAATGCGCAGGTCGAGGTAGCCCTCCATGATCACTTGCCCGGCGATGGTGCCGGTGAACGTGGAACTCTGCCCGGAAGCCAGCAAGGCGATGCCGAACAGGATGCTGGCGAAGGCGCCGCCGACCAGAGGATCGAGCAAATGGTAGGCGTCCTGGATCTCGACCACATCCGTATGCCCGGTTTTATGGAACGCAGCGGCGGCAAGTACCAGGATCGCGGCGTTGACCAGCAAGGCCAGGGCCAGGGAGCCGATGGTGTCGATACGCGCCAGCTTGACCGCGTCCTGCTTGCTGGCGAGGTCTTTGCCGATCAGCCGGGTTTGCACGATCGAGCTGTGCAGGTAGAGGTTATGCGGCATCACGGTGGCACCGAGGATACCAATCGCCAGGTACAACGGCGCGGCATCGCTGATGGCCGACAACGACGGCGCAAAGCCGCTGAACACGTCCGGCCAATAGGGCTTGATCAGCACCAGTTCGATGAAGAAACACACGCCGATGGTGGCGACCAGCGCCAGCATGATTGCTTCCAGGCGACGGAAACCACGATTTTGCAGGGCCAGCACCAAGAGCGTGTCAAACGCGGTGATGACAATGCCGGTGGTCAACGAAACACCGAGCAGCAGGTGAAACGCCAGGGCGCAGCCGAGCACTTCGGCGAGGTCGGTGGCGATGATGGAAATTTCCGCCAGCACCCACTGGGTGCGGGCCGAGCGTTGGCTGTAGCGTTCGCGGCACAGTTGCGCCAGGTCCTTGCCGGTGGCGATGCCCAGCCGCGAGCACAGGCACTGCACCACCATGCCCGCCAGGCTGGCCAGCAGCACCACAAACAGCAGGTTGTAGCCGTAGCGCGAGCCGGCCTCGATCGCCGTGGCCCAGTTGCCCGGGTCCATGTAGCCGATGGAAATCAGCAAGCCGGGGCCGGCAAACATCAGCATTCGTTTGAAAAACGACGCCTTGGGGTCGACGATGACAGAGCCAGCCACTTCCGGCGGGCAAAACGGAGCGGTAGCGATTTTCGGCAGGCTGAATTTCACGCAGTATCCCAGGCAAACACTCTAGACAAGCCCGTAGCTTATCAGTCGGATGCAACCGTTCGCATCACCGTGTCCCGCGGCAGGTCAAACGCTTCGACCACTTGCACCACCAGGTCCATTTCCTGGTTCAACGCTTCGCGCTCCATGCGCTGGCGGATCACCCCGATCACCAGTACCGCCAAGGTCGTGATCGAATAAGCCGGGCCGGAAAATGCACGCACCCCGCTCACCAGCAACATCGCCGCCGCCAGCGCCTGGCCCACCAGCGGAATCGCCGTGGCCGCGCCGCGCCGCAGGATGAACCCGGTCAGCCCCGCCAACGCCGTACCGCTCAACGCCGTGGCGGCCGAACGGCCGACATCGATGCGATGGAACAGGCCCTGCTCCTTTTGCGCCGCCGCCTGAAGCTCGGCGTCGAACGCCTGGCGGTCGGCGTGGCTGAGTTTGTCCTTGTATTGTTCGATGAGTTTTTCCGCGACTTGCGCTTCGATGTCCGCCAGCACGACAGTCTCCATCGGTTCATCGAACTTGATCCCCAGCCGCTGCGCCACATCCTCGGCGATCTGGCGATACCCCACGCCGTGCCCCCGGGCGAGGTTCATGAAGCTGTCGCCGCCCATGCGCTGCAACTCGATGGCCAACTTCAGCGGCTCGCGCACCGTGGCATCAATCGAGGCACTGCGCTTTTGCGCGATCAATTCGGCGAGGAACTTCAGCTCGTCCGGGCGCGCCCGCACCAGCACCGGGAACAGTTCGTCATCTTCTTCGGCAAAGCGCACCTCGCTACTGCGCTGGTCGGCGCGGATCATGCCGCGTCGCTCCTGCAGCAGGTCGGTGTACTGCACCACCGTCTGCAACTGCGGCCAATAGGCCGCGTGATCGAAGCTGGCCAGGTGAACGTTGGTCACCTTGGCCTTGAGCGCGGGTGTGATCGGGATGGCGTAGCGACCGATGCAACGCTCGGTATCCGGTTTCATCGCCAGGGCCCAATCCTTACTGGAGTGACAGTTGATCACCCGCCCCGAAAGCGCTGCGCACACTTCATCCCAAGGGCTCGACGTACAGATCGCCCCGCCCATCAACAGCAAATGGTTCAACGGCAGTTCGCGCGCAGTGTCGGGGTTGGCCAACACGCTCTTGACCAGGATGCGCGCGCCGAGGGAATGCCCGATCAGGTTGATGCGCCGCACCTGCAGCGACTCGCCGTGGAGGAACTCGGCCAATTCCGGCAACAGGCTGCGGGCCACTTCATCCACCCGCGCCTCGACACTTTTGTAATGGTCGAGAAAATACCCGATCGCCTTGCCCACCCCTACCGTCGCCGCTCCCAGGCCGCCGCCGCCGAGCATCGCGGTGATCACGTCCTTGAACGGTGCGAACAGGTTTTCCAGAAAATGCCCGGCCGGCCAGAACAGCATCAGGTTGGTCGAACCTTCGATACTTGCCAGTTGCGCCGTGAAGTTGCCCAGTTGCTGCCGGTTGAAGAACGCCGAGTAACCGTGAACATAGAGATTGAGCACGTCCCCCTGAGGCTCGCCGCACAGTACGAACGTGGGCTTGCGGGTACGGTGCATTTCATCCCACTGGTGCTGCATGGGCCGGTGACTCCTGGTGACGAAGGACGCCGATAGTAACAAAGGGCGGGCCGCAGGAAGGTGAATCCTGACGGGCGCGGACGCCACAACCCCCTCAGAACAACGGCGCGGCCTTTGATTTAGTCAGATAACGCGCCGGGGTATCGCCCAGGTTGCGCCGAAACAGCGCGGTGAAGGCGCTGGCACTGCTGAAGCCCAACTCAAACGCCACCTCGGTGACGGACACGCCGTGGCTGAGCCGGGCAGTGGCTTCCAGCAGACAGACTTGCTGGCGCCAGGCGACGAACGTCATGCCCGTGCTCTCAAGGAAATGGCGGGTAAAGGTGCGCCGGCTCATGCTCGACCACGCGGCCATTTCGTCAATCGAAGTGTGTTGCGTAGGGGCCTCCAGAAAACGCTGGCAGGCGCTCGCCAGCCGTGGCTCGCGGGGCAACGGCGCGCTGAGGGGCAACTCGGGCATCGCTCCGATCTCGTCGATCAGCAGCGTCAGCACGCAGGCCTGCCTGGCATTGGGTAAGGTCGAGGGCTCGATGGCCAGCGCCGCCTGCAACAGATGCCTGAGCAGGGGCGACACTTCAAACACCTGGCAGCGTGCCTGCAACCCCGCCCGTGCGGCGGCGCCGGCGTCCAGGTAGGTATTGAGCATCACCACATCGCCGCGCATCTGCATTTCATGGGGCACGCCGCCGGGCACCCAGATCGCCCGCTGCGGCGGCACCACCCAGTTGCCCAGGTCGGTAAACATTTTCAGCGCGCCGGTGGAAGCGTAGGCGAACTGACCTCGCGGGTGCGTGTGCCGCGCAAACACGGTGCCAGAGGGGTATTCGCGCAGCGTCACCAGCGCGTCGGGGCTGTCGGAATCAAAAGTCGGCATCATGGCCCGATTCTGTCAAAAGTTGACCTTGCATAGCAAGCGGGCCACTTCCCTGCCGCCTAACATCGACGCCTTTGAAGCTGCACTCTGCCTAAAAGGAAACCCCATGCAGAAAAAACACCTGGTGCTTGCTGTGCTGGTTACGTTGGTCTGGGGGGTGAACTTCCCCCTGACAAAATTGGGCCTGCGTGCAATCGACCCCTTTGTCCTCACCGGCATACGCTTTGCCCTCGCCGCCCTGCCGCTGGTGTTTTTCATCAAGCGCCCCGCCGTGCGCTTCCACTATGTGGCGGCTTACGGGCTTATCTTCGGGCTGGGGATGTGGGGCGTGATCAATTACGGCATTCAGGTCGGCGTCAGCCCGGGAATCGCCTCGCTGATCATCCAACTCAGCGTGTTTTTCAGCATGGGTTGGGGCTATGTGCTGTTCCAGGAAAAAATCCGCAGGGCCCAAGTGCTCGGCGCCGTGCTCGCGGTGACCGGCCTGGCGGGGATCATCGCGACGCAACACGGCGACCACGCGCTGCTGGGTATTCTGTTGATCGTCTTCAGCGCGCTGGCCTGGAGTGTCGGCAACGTGATCATCAAGCAATCGGGCGTGAAAGAGATCTTCTCGTTCATGGTGTGGGCCAGTCTGTTCCCACCGATTCCGCTGTGGCTCATGGCCTGGTGGCTGCACGGCAGCGCAGCGTTCGCCAACGTGGGCGCCAACCTCGACCTGACGGCGGCGGGTTCCATCCTGTTCCAGGTCTACCTGGCCACGCACTTTGCCTACTGGGGCTGGAACTCACTGCTCAAGGCATACCCGGTATCCACCGTAGCGCCGCTGTCCCTGCTGATTCCGGTGTTCGGCATGACCAGTTCGATGCTGATCATCGGCGAGCGCATATCCACGCCCAACCTGCTCTCGATTGCGCTCATCATCACGGGACTGGCCGTGGGGTTGTACCGCACGCCCGCCAGTGCGCGTGGAAAAACACTCAGCCAGTGAAAGACACGCCCGCGAGAACGCAGTCGCCCAGCAAAAAATCACCTGCCCAGCACGATCCCACACTGCAAAAACACAATTATCGACATGTAAAAAGCGCTCTAATAGCCACCTGTTGATTGGCTTTAAAGATTTTGGAGTTCGCAATGCCCCATGAAGGCAACCTGTTACAAGCAGCCGTGGTGTTCCTGCTCGCCGCCGTGCTGACCGTGCCCCTGGCCAAGCGCCTGCAGTTGGGCGCGGTGCTGGGCTATCTGTTCGCCGGTGTGATCATCGGCCCGTCGGTGCTGGGCCTGATCGGCAACCCGCAAAGCGTCGCGCAGTTCTCGGAGTTGGGCGTGGTGCTGCTGCTGTTCATCATCGGCCTGGAGCTGTCGCCGAAACGTTTATGGGTGATGCGCAAGGCGGTATTCGGTGTCGGCCTGGCCCAGGTGCTGCTCACCGGCCTGGTGATGGGCGGGGTCGCGC
The DNA here is from genome assembly GCF_023651955.1 of Pseudomonas sp. Y39-6. Lineage (NCBI taxonomy): Bacteria > Pseudomonadati > Pseudomonadota > Gammaproteobacteria > Pseudomonadales > Pseudomonadaceae > Pseudomonas > Pseudomonas sp. Y39-6. The sequence goes on from NZ_CP069594.1 coordinate 4,127,270, forward strand.
TGTGGCTGTTCGGCCAGTCGTGGAACAGCGCAATCGTGCTGGGCCTGGGCCTGGCGCTGTCGTCCACCGCCTTTGGCCTGCAAAGCCTGGCCGAGCGCAAGGAGCTGAACCAGCCCCACGGGCGCCTGGCTTTTGCGATTCTGCTGTTCCAGGACATTGCGGCGATCCCGCTGATTGCCATGGTGCCGTTGCTGGCCGGGGGCGATCACCCAAGCACCCAGGCCCAGGGCGTGCAGCACGTGTTGCAGATCCTCGGCAGCATCGCCGTGGTGATCATCGGCGGGCGCTATCTGTTGCGCCCGGTGTTTCGCGTCGTCGCCAAGACCGGCCTGCGCGAAGTGTCCACGGCCACCGCGTTGCTGGTAGTGATCGGCACCGCCTGGCTGATGGAGTTGGTCGGCGTGTCCATGGCCCTGGGCGCGTTCCTGGCCGGCCTGCTGCTGGCGGACTCGGAATACCGCCACGAACTGGAATCCCAGATCGAACCGTTCAAGGGCCTGCTGCTCGGCCTGTTTTTCATCAGCGTGGGCATGGGCGCCAACCTCAGCCTGCTGCTCAGCTCGCCGCTGGTGGTGATCGGCCTGACCCTGCTGTTGATCGGTTTGAAACTGCCGCTGCTGTATGCCGTCGGCCGGCTGGTGGGCGATCTCAACCGCGAGAGCGCCTTGCGCCTGGGCGTGGTGCTGGCGGCAGGCGGTGAATTCGCCTTCGTGGTGTTCAAGATCGGCCGCGATCAGGGCCTGTTCGAACCGCACCTGTACGACATCCTGGTGCTGACCATCACCCTGTCGATGGCCGTGACGCCGCTGCTGTTGCTGGTCTGCCCGAAGCTGTTCAAGCCCAAGGTCAAACCCGTGGAAGTCCCCGAGGAATACCGCACCATCGAAAGCGATGCGCCGCGCGTGGTCATCGCCGGCATGGGCCGCATGGGGCAGATCGTCGCGCGAATCCTGCGCGCGCAGAACATTTCGTTTATCGCCCTGGACACCTCGGTCGAAACCATCGAGCTGACCCGCAGTTTCGGCGGCATGCCGGTGTTCTACGGCGACCCGCAACGTCCGGAGATCCTGCACGCGGCCAAGGTCGACCGGGCGGAGTTCTTCGTCATCGCGATGGATGACCCGGAGATCAACATCAAAACCGCCGAACTGGTGCGCAGCCTCTATCCGCACATGAAGATCATCGCCCGCGCCCGTAACCGCCAGCACGTCCACCGTTTGGTGGACCTCGACGCGTCACCGGTGCGCGAAACCTTCTATTCCAGCCTGGAAATGAGCCGCCGCACCCTGGTGGGTCTCGGCCTGAGCCAAGCCCAGGCCGACGCGCGCATCACCCGGTTCAAGAACCACGACCTGCAGGTCCTCGCCGCCCAGCACGCGGTGTACGACGACGCGGCCAAGGTCATGCAGACCGCCCAGGAAGCCCGTGCGGAACTGGCGCGGTTGTTTGAAATGGACCGTCTTGAGGAAGAGTCCGACAAGGTGTGAGGGTGCGGATGAACGATCTTGCGAATTTTCTGACAGAATACGGCGCAATTTCGTTCATCTACCGGAGCGCTTCTTCATGGCCACTTTCACCAAGACCGCCGTCCTGCTGGCCCTGGCGCTTAGCGCCGGCAGCGTATTCGCCGCGGCCAAGCCGGCGGATCAGACCATCTCCACCTTGGGCGGCAAGTTCAGCTTCGACCTGCCCAAGGCCTATGTCGCCGACACCCTGCCAGCCGGCAAGGCGGCAGACGGCACCGGGGATACCCAAGGTACGATGTACGCGAACCAAACCACGAAAAGTGTGGTCATCGTCGCCGAAACCGTGCGTAACGACGGGGTGACCATTAAAGATAATGACCCGCAGTTTCTCGACGGCGCAGTCGCCGGCTTCGTCAAGGACCAGAGCGCCGCCCTGCCCGACTTCAAGAAACAGAACGAAAAGAAACTGACCTTCAAAGGCCTCGGCCTGCGCCAGGTGGACAGCACGGCCACCCAAGGCGGCGGCAAAACCTTGAACTCCACCTTCCTCGGCGGTTCCGGCAATCACTTACTGGTGATCCAGGCGATTTCGCGGGCGGATGATGTGAAGGGGCATGCGCAGTTGGTGAAACTGATCACCGGCGGCAAGTAAACCGACCGTTAAAACCACACCGATCAACTGTGGGAGGGGGCTTGCTCCCGATGGCGGTGCATCAGTCATGCATGTGTTGGCTGACACACTGCTATCGGGAGCAAGCTCCCTCCCACATTTTTAGTGGTGTTCACTTCACATTGGTTTCCAGCCAGGCCTTCAAGTCCTGCACTTCCGCTGCGCTGATGGTGTGGTTCATGCCCGGATAAGTATGAAACTGCGGCTTGAGCCCCAACCCCGACAACACCTCGTTCGCCCGCGTCGCCGAGGCATACGGCAGCGCTTGGTCCAACGTGCCGTGGCCGATGAAAATCGCCAACTGGCCCAATCGCTCATCCGGCTTGAGCTGTGCCTTGAGCACCGGCAGCACGCTGCCACTGAGCGCCGCAATCCCGCGCACCAACTCAGGGTCACGTAACGCCACCTCGTAAGACATGATCGCGCCCTGGCTGAACCCCACCAGGAACACCCGGTCAGGCTGGGTGTGGTATTTGACGGTAGCCTTGGCGACAAACGCCTTGATCAGCCTGGCGCTGCTCTGCAGGTCGTCGGTCATCCCATCGTAATCGCCGTCACCCGGCGTCTTGGTGAACCAGCGGAACCCTTGGGCGTCCACCGGCATCGGCGCGCGCGCCGACAGGTAGGTCCAGGTGGACGGCAGCGCATCCTTGATGCCGAACAGGTCTTCCTCGTTGCTGCCAAAACCGTGCAGGAAAATCACCAGCGGCTGGTTGCGCGCATCGCCCAGGGTCTGTTCCAGGTACAACAACGGCAAGTCGGTGTGCAGGTCGGAATCGGCGTGGGCGGCACCGGCCACCAGGGTCAGCACCAGCGCGAACAGTTTGAACATGGAGATCGACCTCAGGGTTTGCGCAGCAAATAAGTGTCCATGATCCAGCCGTTGGCCAGACGCGCAGCCTTGCGCACCCGTTGGATGTCTTCAGCGACTTCACTCACCTTGCCGCTGATGAGGATTTCATCCGGCGTGCCGAGGTAGGCCCCCCAATAAATGTCCAGATCCTGATCGGCCACGGTGCGGTAGGAGTCTTCGGCGTCGAGCATCACCACCAGGGTGTCGGCATCGCTCGCCTGCCCCGCCGCCAAGCGGCGCCCGGTGGTGATCTCGATGGAGCGGCCGATGCGGTTCAGCGGCACTTTGTGCTGGGCCGCCAGGGCCTGCACGCTGGTGATGCCGGGGATCACTTCGAATTCAAAGACGCAGCGGCCACTGGCCAGGATCGCCTGCAGAATGCGGATGGTGCTGTCGTACAACGCCGGATCGCCCCAAGCCAGAAAAGCCCCCACTTCGCCGTCGGCCATTTCTTCGTTGATCATGCGCTCGAAGGTCTGCTGCTTATCGCGGTTGAGGTCCTGCACGGCGCGGGCGTAGTCGATGTCCCCGCGCACCCGCTCGGGGCAATCGGCCTCGACGAAGCGGTAGCCGGGCTCGGTGATGTAGGTCGCGCAGATCTCACGGCGCAGGTCGATCAGCTTGTCTTTGCTCTGGCCCTTGTCCATCAGGAAAAACACGTCGGTGCGGTTCAGCGCCTTCACGGCCTGCATCGTGATGTAGTCAGGGTTGCCGGCGCCAATGCCGATGATCAGGATGCGTTTCATGGGTTGCTCTCATTGCGGGGCGTGGATTTTGCCATGTTCACGCACTCAGGCGTGAGTTTCCAGGCGCAGGCGCCAGACGCCGTTGAAACGCAGCTCAGTGCAAGACAGCGGCTCCACATCGATGCGATAAAACATCGCGACGGGAAACTGCATGACGTAGAGCAACGCGGCGCGGATGACAAACGGATGGGTGATGGCCACGACATGGCCGGATTCGGTTTGCAGCGACTGCATCCACTGCGCGACGCGCGCGCAGAGCCGATCCACCGACTCGCCACCGTGGGGTGCGCTCGCGCTGTCGGTGAGCCAGGTCGTCAGTTCGGCGCTGTCGAGCGCGGCGATGTCCTGGCCTTTCCAGTGCCCGACATCGCCATCGCGCAAGGCCTCTTCGATCTGCGCCCGATCGCCGAACAAGCTCGCTGTCTGACGGGTTCGCGCCTCGGGCCCACAGCGCAGCCGCACGTTTTTCTTGAAGCGACCGGCCAGGGATAACGCCGCGTTTTGCCAATCCATCGCCAACGATTCGTCATCGGCAAAGCAGCCGCGCTTTTGCAACGGCGTGACGGCATGGCAGATCAGAGTCAAACGGGTGGCTTGCATCGCGGATCGCAGCTACAGGAAGGATGAGGCCGCCAAGACTGGCGCAGTTGGGGCGATCACGCAACGTCCGGGGCCGGATCCTGCACTAATCAAACCACTCCCGCCGCCCCTCGAACGTACTGGTGATCAACTCGACGATCATCTGCACCGCCTCGGCATGCTGCACCTGCGCTTTCACCGCCAGCCACACCTGGCGCTGCATGGGCTCGGCGAGCAATCCCGGCAAGGCCACCAGGCCACGGTCGAAGCTGCCCATGTAGCGCGGCAGCAAACCGATGCAGGCGCCGCAGCGGATCATCTCGAGCATCAACGAATAGGCATGCACCTGCACGACCGCGGCCAGGCGCTGTGCCACCACCGTGTTCCATGGCTGTAAGGCGTTCACCTGCCCATCCGGCTGCCACTGCACCAGCATGTAGTCATCCAGGTCTTCGACACTGTCGGGGCGGGTTGTCAGCCGCGAGTAACGCTTGGCGATGTGCGGCAGGTACTCCAAGCGCGCCAGCACTTGAGGCGGCGCAGTGGGGAAACTCGGGCCGGGCGTGGGGCCATCGGCGTCGGAGAGCCACAGCACCACGTCAACGTCCACCGCTTGCAGGGACAATTGGCTGTCGATGGAGATGATTTCCAGGCGCACGCTGGCGTTGCGGCGCAGCAAGGCGATCAGGTCGCGCCCGAGGATGTCGTGCAGGATCGGCTCGGCCACGGCCAGGCGAATCAGCGGTTGCTCCACCACCGGCAGGCGCCGCGCATGGGCCAGGGCAATCAATTGCGCCTGCAGCAGTTGACCATCGCGGCTGAGTACCAGGCCGTTGCCCTGAAAACTGAACAACACGTGGCGCAACTGTTCCTCCAGTTGCGCCAGGCGTTTGCGCAGCAGCGTCGCCTTGATATTCAGGCTGCGCGCTGCCTGCATGAAACAGCCGCAGCGCGCACTCACCAGAAAGTAGCGCGCGACCTCCGGCTCGATGTCGTTGGCCAGGGCCAACCAGGCGCTGCGGGACTGACTCGGCTCGCGATAGGGTGCAGGCCCCTGGGGGCCAGACGGTTCTAGAAATGCCATGGGAGACTCCCTGTCTTGTAGGTCTTGTGCATCCAATGCGGTTGACGCGGGTTACTCCAGCACCTGGTTCAACTGCGCGCCGTCGATGCTCAAGGTCGCGGTATTGAGCATGCCTTCCAGGTACGCCTTGGCGATCTGTTCCTGGCGTTGCGCGCGCAGGGCCTGGGTCAGGCGCTCGCGCAGTTCGTCGAGGGTGGCGGTGCGCGCCGGTTGCTGGGCGGTGAGTTTGAGCACATGGAACCCCGCCGGGCTTTGCACCACCTCCGAGACCGCGCCGACCTTGAGCCGCGACACCGCTTCGCGCACCGCCGGCACCAGTTGCTGCAACGGCTGCAAGCCCGAGTCGCCGCCGCGCTGGGCGGTGTCCGGGTCTTGCGAGTATTGCGTGGCCAGGGCGGCAAAATCCCCCGGCGCGGCCTGGGCCTTGCGGCTCAGTTCCTGGGCCTGGCGACGTACCGCGTCGACACTTTGCGGGTCATTCAGCGCCAGGAAGATCTGGCTGACCCGGTACATCGGCGGCGTTATCCATTGTGCTTTGCCAGCGTCGTAGGCCTGCTGCAATTCAGCGGCGCTTGGGTAGTCGGCCGGCACCTGGCTGACCGAGAGCATGTAGTCGCGAAACACGATCTGTTCGGTGGCGGCGCGGGTCTGTTGCTCCACCTCCGGGCGTTGGCGCCAGCCCTGGGCGTCGGCCTGTTCGAGCACGGCCTTTTGCGCCAGGCGCGAACGCAGCCAGCTCTCCAGGGCGCCACGGTTGCCGCGCAGTTGCTCACGGGATTCGGCCGGCAGGCTCGCCAGCACGCTTTTCAGTTCAGGCACGTCGATCTGCTGGTTGCCCAGGCGTGCCACCGCCGGCGCGCCACGCTCGTTGGGCGAGGACGTGACGACAGGCGCCGGTTGCTGAGCGGCGACCGGGTCGCTGCCCGGTCGCAGGCTCAACCCCACCGCCACCACCAGCAACGTCAGCGCCCCCGCGCCGACAACCACGGTTCGCTTCTTCACAGCACCGGTACCTCTTCAGCCACAGGTTCAGCCGCCGCCTGGGCCTGCAACTGCGCGGCGTGCTGGCTGTACTCACGCAGGTAGACGATAAATTCCTGCAGCAGGCGGTCCCACAGTTCCAACTGGCTGCGCAGGTGCGTGGCGCCGACACCGGCCACCACCACGTCCATTTCCATCAGCAGAAATTCACCCTGCACCGACAGCCGCGCAAAACGGCGCGAGGCGTTCCACACCTGGGCCAGACCTTCGGGCAGGTCGCCCTGCACGCGCAGCGCGCAGCTGTAGGTGAAATCCACGTAGCTGCCCGGCTCCGTCGCCGGGTTGCCGAAGCGCACCGCAAAGCCGATGCCCTGGCTGGCGCTGAGCAGTTGCACGATGCCGTTCTGCTCGCTCTGGTTGACCCGGTAGCCGGCCTCTTGCAGCAACTCGGTGAGGCTCTGGGCGGTGACGCTGGTGATCAATTCGTTCATGGTCTGCTCTTCCTTGTGGATCAATGATTGACGCCCGCCTGGGGCGCATCGAAGCGGGTCTTGTACAGATCGTCACCAAAACCCTGGGCCAGTTCCTCGAACTTGACCCGCGCACCGCTGGCGAAGGGTTGGCGAATACTCATCACCTCGGCCACGTCGATTTTTTCGTAGGCCGCAAGCAACTGCTGAGCCACGCCGTACATCTGCTGATTCTTGGCTGAACATTGCTGCACTTGTGTGTCACGTTCGCTCAGTTGCGCCTGCAGGCGTGCGCGCTCGGTTTCTTTGCCCTTGGCCAACACCAGCAGTTCGTCATAAGCCTTCTTGAACTTGCCGATCTGCTCGTTGCTCGCCGCCGCCTGGGCTTGCGCCTGGCTGTGCAGGTTCTGTTGCTGGCCGGCGAGTTGCTCGGCCACGCCACGGGCCTTTTCCAGCTCGGCGGTCAATTGCTTGATTTGCGCCTGGGCCTGCTTGGCCTGGTTTTCCGCCGCCAGGCGCGCGGCACTGGCCTGGGCCTGCTCGCTTTGCAGCGCCTGCAACTGCTGGGTGGTGCTGCGCAGTTGCGTGCGCAGGCGCTCTTCCATGCCTTCGGCCGAAGCACCGGTGGTAACCAGCAGCAACAGCAGCGCGCATATTCGCGTGTTCATGGGGCATCTCCCTGCGCATCAGAAGCGCGTGTTGAGTTCCAGTTGCATCACATCGACTTCGAACGGCGCGCCATACACTTCCGACGCACTCAACCAACGCGCACTGGCGTAGATGTTCTTGTCGATGCCGTAGTTGCCGCCAATGAAGTAGCCCTTGGCGTTGGTGCCGCCGAGGTGATACGAGGAGTCGTTGAAACCGTCGGGCAAGGCGTCAGGCTGGATGTACTTGTAGCCGGCCAGCACGTTCCAATCGCCACGTTTGCGCATCTCCAGCGCACTGCCGAGGGTGAACTGCACCATCATGGCGTTGCCGCCACTTTCAAACTGGCCCTTGCTATTGATGTTGTTGACGATCTGGCCTTCGCTGCGCTTGAGCATTTCGCCTTTGTCGTAGGCCAGGTTGCGGATGTAGTTGCCTTGGGTGCGCAACTTGAAGTCGCTGGGCAGTTCGCTGTCCCAGACCAGGTTGAGGTCCAGCACGTCGAACTTGGACGCCAGGCCTACGTACTGCGGGTCTGGCGTTCTGACAGGGTCAGCCGGGTTGGTGGTGTTGTTACGCAGCAGGAACACACTGTTGCCTTTTTGCATAAAGGCCACACGCGTGCCGTCGGTGTCGCAACCGGGGGCGCCGGCCCACGGCGAACAAGGGCTGGAGCGCTCACCCTGGATGTCCTGGAACTGGTAGTAGGCCGCGGCGAGCTTAAGGCTGTTGCCGCGGTTGATCTTCCAATCGGCGCCGATTTGCCCGCCGAACAGCCATTTGGTCTGACTGTCTTCCTTGTCCTTGCCGTTGCTGCTGGCGGCATCCGCGGTGTATTCGACCGGGAATGCACCGAGGGTGCCGAACAGACCCCACTCGTTGTTGAGCTTGTGGTTGAAGATCGCAGCCACGCCGTCGAAATTGAGCTCGTTGGAATACATCATGTCGGTGGCGTAGAACGGATTGGCGATTCGCCCGCCGGTCAAGGTCATGTAGTCGGTGGTTTTCCACCTCAGGTAACCCTGGTCGAGCCAGATGTCCTTCTTGCCGAAGCCACCGCCCAGGGTCTGGGTAGTGGACACCGGGTTATTGTCAGAGCCGGTGCCCAGGCGAATGCCGGCGGTCCATTCCGGCGAAATCACCGCTTTCATGCCCAGGCGCGCACGCAGGCGGAACAGGCTTTCGCGGTCTTCACGGGTGTTGAGCAGCGGCGGCAACTTGGTGTTGGAGTTGCGGTTGACGTCGTAAGGCCCGTTCTCATTGAGCTTGGCGTAATCGAGGATTTCATTGCTGTTGTTACCCGAGAAATAGCGCGACTCGTCACGCAGGCGGATATCGCCATCAAAGCTGATGCGCGAGACCCAATCCGGGAAGGTATTGGGCTGGGCCCAGTTTTCCTGCTTGGCGGTGGCCATGACTTCGGCCTTGACCTGATCGCGGATCTGGTCGCGCACCGCTTGCGGCACATACTGCACGCGCACATCGCCAGGTGCCGCCGTCGGGCCGCTGGCGACCACCGGCGCGGCATTGGCCTGGCGTGCCTGCTGGGCCTCTTTTTCTGCCTGGGCGATCAGCCCATTGGCGGTGTCCTGGGTGAGCACGCCTTGCTGTACCAGCAGGCGGATCAGGTTGATCGTGACGTTTTCCGAAGGGGCGACCGGGGCGGCCGTCGCCTGACCGACCAGGGTCGCGATGACCATGCCGACCGCCAGGGTCAGGCGATTCACGGGGGAAATCATTCGTAAGCAACTCCTGTAAAAAACTGCAAAAAATGGGTTCGATCAATCCGGACGCCGACCCTTGAGGGACAGGCGCACCGGCATGCTCACCGAGGCTGGAACGCGTTGCGCGGCATGCGGTACACGCAACGCCGCCAGCACCTGGGCATCGGTCTCGCGGTCGCCGCTGGACTTGGCCAGCTCCACACGCGTGACCTGGCCCTCGGCGCTCAACCACACATCCGCCTGTACCGCGTAGGCCTTTTTGCGTAACTCCGGGTCTTCCCTCAGCAGGCGTTGAAACACCCCCGCCAGGTATTGCTTGTACGTGCCGGTACCCAGGCCACCACCGCCGGAACCGGCCATGCCGCCGCCCTTGCCCGCGCCGATGTTGAAGCCGTCGTTACCGGACTGCGCATCGCCATCGATCTGCATCGGGTTGGCCAAGTCGTCGGCCGGCGAAGGCGGTGCTTCTTCCGCCGGCTTCACCTCTTCGGGCTCCGGCGTGGGCACCGGTTCGGGTACTTTTTCTTCCACCTGGGGCTCGGGTTCCTTGGGTTTTTCCGGCGGCGGTGGCGGCGGTGGCGGCAACGGGATAATGGTCGGCACCTTGGGTGCTTCGCGGCGTACCCCACTCATGTCATTGGCCCATTGCCAGAGAAACCAGGCAGCCACGGCGCCCAGCAGCAGGCCGGCGCCCCACTTCAGCGGGCGCAGCGGCGGCTTGTTTTTCACGGGCAACGGCGGCATCGGGATCTGTGCGGTCATGACTCAGCCCTGGCTCGGTTTGCCGGTGACCAGCCCGACCTGGGACAGCTCCAACCGCCGCAGCAGGTCGAGCACCTCGATCACCTTCTGGTACTGCACCGTGGCGTCGCCGCGCACGATCACCGGGAAATCCGGGTTCAGCGCTTTCTCGATGCGCAGGCGCTCCTCCAGCTCGCCGAGGGTGACCGGGTAGGCATCGAGAAACACCTGGCCGCCGTCGTTGACGGAGATGGCCTTGGTCTTGGCCTCCGACAGCGACACCGAGGCGCTGGCCTTGGGCAGGTGAATCTGGATGCCCGAGACCTGGGCGGTGGCGGTGAGGATGAACATCACCAGCACCACCATCAGCACGTCCACCAGGGGCGTGATGTTGATGCTGTCGACGGCGGCATCGTCGTCATCGTCGTGGGAGGCATTTACGGAAGCCATGGCGATTCTCCTCAGGCCGAAACCGGCGCGTGGTGCGGCACGCGGTGCGCCGTTTCACTGAACTGGCTCTCGCCGTGCATCTCCGCCAGGCGTGTGATGAACTCGTCGACGAACACGCGCATGTCGGCGCTGACTTCCTTGTTGCGCGTGATCAGGCGGTTGTAGCCGAACAGCGCGGGGATCGCGACGAACAGGCCCATGGCCGTAGCCAGCAAGGCCGCCGCCATGCCCGGGGCGATCGCATTGATGTTCACGTCGCCGGCCATGGCCGTGCCGAGGAACACCACCATGATGCCCAGCACCGTACCCAGCAGGCCGATGTACGGGCCGCCGGCGATGGCGTTGGACAGCGTCGACAGTTTGGAACTGAGCGCCTGGTTTTCGCGGGTACGCACGCCGTCCATGGAGCAACGGATGGCTTCGATGGTGGCCGCCGACACCGACGAGGTGTCGGCGCCCTGGGCGCGGCGGGTGCGGATCTCCTTGACCGCCACGCAGTACAGGCGCCACAGCGAAGAGTGGGTCAGGCGTTCGGCGAGTACGTTGTCGTCGTAGAACATTTCCAGGCGGGTGCCGATCTGCGCGAACTGCTCGCGAAACGCCTCGTTGGCACTGCTCACACGGCTGACCATACGGTTCTTGCGAATCATGATGACCCACGACTGGAACATCATCGCCACCAGCACCAGGATGATCACCCAGGCATCCATCGGCACCGCGTTGAGCAGAAAGCCCAGGCTGCCGAAACCGTAGCCCGACTGTTCTTCATCCACGCCGTAAGCGACCAGTTTCGACTCGGCGCCCTGGGCACTCGCATCGGCCAGCAACACGGTCGCCGGGCGGGCCACCTTGGACAGGCGCAGCTCATCCATCGCCCCGGCAAACGGCAAGTGCGGGCCGGCTGCTTCCGGCAGATCGGCGCCGATCGCCAGTTGTGTATTGAACGCCGGCATCGCCACCGCCAGGCTCGCGGTTTCGCGGCCGTTGACATACAGCGTGACTTTTTCACCCTCGGCGGTGAACGCCAGGTGCTGCCATTGACCGGGGTTCAGCGGCTGGGTCGAGACGGCGCGCTGGCCGTCGATTTCCACGAACGGCATGCCTTGGTTCAACCCGAGCAACAGGCTATGCGGAGCCTCACGCCGGGCGAGGACGATCTGTTCGCCGCTGGCCTGGTCCAGGCGCAGCCAGGCGCTGAACGTGAAGGCACCACCGGCGGCATGTTGCAGCGACGGGCTGGCCGGCAACAGCAAGGGCTGGCCACTGAACTGCAAGGCCCGCCCGACCACACCGTCGATGCTGCTGCCGGTGGCATTCAGCGCGGTGTTGGCGTAGGCGGTGGTGTCCCGTGGCGGTGTGCCGCTGGCCCCGTCAAAGTGATACAGCGCGGTGTAATTCGGGTCGAAGGTCAGCTGGCCGTTGGCGGTGGCCGGGGCCTTCTGGTTGCCGTAGTACATCCACAGGTCCTGGCGCTGAGCGCCTTCGACCTTGGGCACATCGACCCAGATCAGCGCCATGCCCATCAGCGGGTCGAAGCTTTCGATCTGGTGGTTGAACACGGTCTTGTCATCGGCACCGACAAAGCGCAGGTCGCTGCCGTCGTCCTTGACCCCGTCAAAGGTGAAGTTGCCGGTGTGCAGGCGCACCAGCAGCGCGGTGCGGCCCAGGGCCTGGTTGATCGCGGCGCCTTGGGCGGTGGTGTCCACGCTGATCTGTTTGCGGTAGTGCCAATCGTCCTGCCACCAGGCATGGGCGGTGGCCGGGAGCGCGAAGCCCAGGCAGATCAACAGGCTCAGGAATAGGCGTTGCATGGGAAGAATCTCCGGGAAAAAGGGTCAGAAGGTCGCCTGCACACTGAAGTGCAGTCGCGAGTCCTGTTTCTGGGTGTTTGGTCCGTCGAGCAGCGGGTAGCCCCAATCCAGGCTGCCGGACAACCATTTGCTCAAACTGGCGCGGGTGCCAAGGCCGACACTGGCCAGGCTGTATTCGTCTTCCTGCTCGGGCAGCGGGTCGTGCAGACGCAGGCGCGCGCCTTCGGCGAACGCGTAGAAGCGCCACTCCTGCACATAACTGCCGAGGAACTTGGCCAAAGACGGTGTGCGCAGCTCCTGGGAGAGCAGCAACCCCTCATCCCCCGTGCGCTCCGCCGCCAGGTAACCGCGCACCGAGGTGGCGCCGCCAGCGGAATACTGCTCGTTGGACACCAGCGGTCCCGAGGCCAACTGGAAGCCGGCCTTGGACGCCGACTGCCAGTCGTTGGCGAAGGTGTAGGTGTAATTGGCATCGCCCTTGAGCACGGCGAAACTCGGGCTGGAGTCCCAGCGCTTGGCACGGAATTCTTCGGCGTCGCTGCCATAGCCAAAGAATGCGCGGGTGCCGACGACCAGGTTCAAGCCCAGGCCCAGCTGGGATTTTTCGCTGTAGCGGTAGCCGTTGTAGCCAAAGGTGAACGGGGCATACTTGAGCGGCACCTGGTCGCTGCTGGCGCCGAATTTCAGCTGTTCGTCGAAGTCCTTGAAGTCGATGCCGAAGGAGAACGAGTTGGCCCAGTTCCCGTCCAGCGGCAGGTTGTAGATCGCCGACACCCCGTAGGAATGGCCCTTGCCCAACACGTTGCTGCCGCCGATAGTGGCGATGTTGCTGTCGGACTGATAACCGGAAAACTGCAAGGTCCAGCGCTCATCCAACGGCGCGCTGTAGGAACCCGACCAGACCTTGGCATTCGAGCTGTCCTGGGGCGCGGTGAAATACGTCAGCGAGATGCTGTGGCCCAGTTGCCAGAGGTTGTCGTAGCCCAGGGTCGCGACCGAGCGCAGCTTCTCGGTGTCGGCGCTGTAGTCGTTGTTCAGGCCGATACTGGCGTGCCATGGGTTCTGGTCCTCCACCTGCAAGTCGACGTCCATCGTGCCGGGGCGCTGGCCCTCGCGGACCAGCGGCGTGACCTGGCGCCCGGCACTGCGGTTGAGCCCGGCCAGCTGGGTTTGCACGCTGGCGAAATCCGGCACGGCACCTTCCTTGAGCGCCGGTACTTCCTCGCGGATTTCCACCGGCGAGTAATGCTTGGCCCCCACCACCCGCACGCGGCCGACCTTGGTTTCGCTGACTTGCAGGTAGACGATGCCGTCATCGACCTTCTGCTCCGGCAGCTCCACAAACACCGACTGGTAGCCACGCGCCTGGTAGATCTTCTGCAGCGCGTCGCGGGCGCCTTCGATATCGTTCAGGGTCTTTTGCGGGCCGAGAAACGGGTACACCGCCTCTTCGATCGTTGCCGCATCGAGCACGGTATTGCCGCGCACGAAGTACTCGTTGACGTCCACCCGGCGCGCCGGGGCATCGCCCTCTTCGGCCAGCGCCGGCTGCACCAAGGTGCCCAGCGCCAGGCAACACAGCGCCAGCGTTGACTTGAACAGATGCTCCACACAGCCCCCTAAATATCTAAAATGTTGCGCCCTCGCCGATTGCACGGCGTTTGGCCTGCTCAATTGCGGGTTGTCGAAAGTTGGCTGTGCCGTGCCAGCCAGGTGTGCAACAAGGCGAAGTTCAACGAGAACTCCGGCATGTGCAGCAAGGCGCCACAAAACACTTCACCGATGACGGTCTGGATCAATTGCACCGCCCGCGGGTTGCTCAACAGGGTGGCGATATCGCGCTGCAGCACCTGGATGCCCCACACCTTCTGGTGCAGGTCGAGGCCGACGAACCAGCGGAACAGCAGGTTGTAATTGAGCTGTTCGTGCAATTGCTGTTCGCTGGGCACGGAGTACAGCAATTGCAGCAGCAGGATCTGCAACACGGTGCGCGGCGCGATCTGCATCCCGGGTGCGGGCTGCAGCAGGTCGTGGTGGCGGTCGAACACCGCATCGATCTGCGGGCGCAACAACACCAGCGAATGGCCGGCGGGGATGTAGCTGGAGACTTCCTTCAAAGCGCCCTGCCAATCGTCCTGCGAAACGATCCACACCCAGGGCGCGCCGTAGCGGTACACCGAAACCGGCTTCTTGCGCGCGGCTTCGACGATCTTCGACAGGCGCTGATCGAGCTCCTGCATGCCGACTTTCGAGTAACGTTCCATAGTTCCCATGTGCCCCACTCCTGGCGTCCTGCTGACGGCTGGGGAGACGACTTGTGGCCGCCTCCAGCGCGTTACATAGGCAAGACGGGCGTGGCCGGGCACTACCGAACTTTTGTCACGAAAGCTTCATTTTGGATTGAGTGGGGGGCATTTTTTGGGGAGGGGGTGATCGGCTACATGTCCGGTTCTTTGGGTTCTGATCCATGGAGATATCTGATCTATGGAGATCAAAATGTGGGAGGGGGCTTGTCCCCGATGGCAGTGTGTCAGTCACTACATGCATGACTGATCCACCGCCATCGGGGGCAAGCCCCCTCCCACCCTTCCAGCCGAGTTAGCCATGAAACACCAGCCTGCTATTAGGCCGCCGCGCCAACAGCAAAAAAAACGGGGCAATCACTGATTGCCCCAAACGTACATCGAGAGGTCCTTCCACCTACAACGTGATCTGCTTGCGCTCCTCATCCGTCAACCGCGCACGCGCCTGTTCGCTCAACGGCCCCGCGCCCAGCACCTGCACCGGGCTGTTGGGGTTGTACTCCGAGGTCTTCGGCTGTTCCTGCGGCTCGCGCTGCACCGGCTCGGAGCCAAAGCTCAACACTTCCACCGTCACGATCGACGCCCTGCCCTGCTTGGCCGCCGCCTGCTGGCTGCGCGCCGCGTCTTCCGCCGCCTGGGACGCCGCCGCCCCCGCGGCGCTGGCCGAGGTCATGGCGCCGGTGTTGACGGTGGCCGTCACCGGCACCCCGGACGACTTCCCCTGGGTCTGGATGTTCGCCGCGTTGACCACATGCAAGGCGGCGATGTTGACGTTGCCCGAGACCCGAATGCCCGCCTCGCCCGCGTCGATGGTGCCGGCCGGAGCCAGCAGGTCGATGTCACCGGCCGGCACTTCGGCAATCGGTGCCAGGGTGGCAATACCGGCACCGGCGCTTGGCACACTGGGTGACAAGGTCACGTTGCCCCAGGTGTCATAGAGCCGCTTGGGCGGTGTGTACAGCACGGTGGTTTTCGAGCCACGGCCGGCGTTGATGTCGCCTTCGTTGGACCAGGCGAGAATCGCCCCGCCAAAGGTGGTCATGATCCGGCTCTGGCCAAGCAGGATGCTGCCCCGGGAATACAATTGAATATCCCCGGCACCCTGCGTGAGGACCCCAGCACTGGCCGGCGGCACGTTGCCTTCAATCCCGAACACCTGCTGCCCGCCCGGGCTGAGCATCTGGATATTGCCGCCAAACAGGGTATGCACCCCGGCACCGCCGTACAGGGTGATGTCGCCGTTGTACACGATCGGGTTACCCGCCACGTCCTTGCTCGGCAACAGTGCGTTGATGGCCGCGCGGCTGCGGACAAAGCTACCGGAACGCGGGCCAGCGGCCAGGTTGTATTCGCGACCACCTTCGCGCACTTCGGCGAAGTACACCGAACGGGCGAAGATGCGTTGCTGCTCGGGGCCCAAGCCTGCAAAGTACGCCCGCGCCTGCTCGGCATCGCCGCTGAAGGCGTAGCGCTCGTTGAGCCATTGCAACAGTTCGGCCTCGTAGGTTTTCGCCACCTTGCCGGCTTGCGCGGCCAGCGCGACACCCTCGACCGCCTGATTGGCGCGGTCCAGGTAGGGCGTGACGAACTTCAGGTAATCCAGGCCGTTGAGCCCGACCCCGGCTTCCAGCACGATGGATGCCCCCGGACGGGAGTCGCCCGCCGCCACCGGTCCCAGGCTGGTGATGGATGCTTTGTCGGCCATCAACAGGTTGCGCCCGGCACTGACTTCCAGGGTGCCGGGGCCGGCGACGTTGAAGCTGCTGTAGAGAATGTCGCGCCCGGCGGAAACCACTGACACGTCCTCAGGGCGGCTGTGAACGAACAGGTTGCCGCGGCTTTCACCCAAGTAATCGCCGTTGTAACCCAACAGTTTAGGAAGCACCGTCGACGAGCCCATATCGGTACCTGAACTGACAATGTCGCGCCCCGCCTGCATCCAGACCGGGCCTGCGGACTCATAGCGGACCTGGCCTTGACGCGGGCTGCCGAATGTCAGGATCTCACCGCTGCGCAACCCTACGATGTCGCCCTGCTGGGCATAAAACCTGGCCGGTTCTGCCTGGGAAGCCGGACGCGCAAGATCAGTCGCGCTGCGAAAGGCGAACAAGGAAAGGTCGTCCTGTATCGCGTCACTGCCCAGGTTGTTGACGACCAGGCTAAACCCGTTCCTGCCGACAAAGGCTGGCGCGAACGGCGTCGGTATAGCACCCTGGCTGTCACCCGACTGGTTGACCGCATAACCGCTGGCATAAATTGAGTCCCCGGCCAACATGGCCAATCGTCCTTTGCTCGACGGCGCCAATAACAGCGAATAAGCAGGATTGTTAGGCAGCGGGCCAGCACCCAGCGCGGATGCGCCGAGATAAATACTGCCATTGGCTGCTACCACGCCGAGCTTGGAGGGGAAGATGAAACGCCCGTCCGAACTGGAGTAGTTTTGCTCGGGCAGAGGATTCAGCTGGCCATTGGCGCTCAGCGACATGCTCTGCACGCTAGGCGTCAAACTGCCACCTGCGGAGAACAAGTCGATGGCGGTACGCTCGGTCCATAATGAGAACCATGTGGTGCCATTGCCATAAGCGCTACCGTTGTAACTGAACGCTTGGGTATTTTCGGTAGAGACGCGTCCAGGGTCGCCGGTCCCCGCCAACACCAGGTCACCTCGCGTCGACAGCGTGGCCGTGGCGTCGCCCAGCATCAAGGTGATCCCGCCCGTGGCCGTGCCCAGGCTTGCGGTGTACGGCGAGTAGGCTCGGCTTTCCTTGACATCCTGATCGTTACGCATACTGCCGTAGTTCAAGGCAATGCCCCCCAGGCTGCCTGCCTGCAGGTTCAAGGCGCCACGCAGGTTGGTCAGCACGCCATTGAGGCTGAGTGTTTGTGCCTTATAGTCGACTGATTGCAAGCTGGCGGTATTACTGCGGGTCGCACGAGCGTCCAGCCCAGGGTTCAAATCGCCTCCCATGCGTACATCCAGGTCGCCGCCCCCCGTCAACAGCAATTGACCGTCCACCACCCGCCCGGTACTCCCCACTGCCAACACCAGGCCTTCACTGCGCGGTGCTCTCAAGCCATCCACGGAGCCACGGCGCGTCTGCATGCCACCGTCGCTGCCCAGGTCCAGGGTCAGATTGCCGCCGCCCAGCGTGCCGACACCGGTGAACCCCACCAGGCGTGGCAGCTGGTCTATCTGTGCAGCGTCGTCAAAATACCGGTTGGCAGTGCCGCTTTTGCCCTTTATATAAGTGCCAAAGTTGATCCACCAACTGGTCGGTATCGGGGTGACACCCGCCGTGCTGCCTGTGCCTTGGCGCCACAACCAGTTGCCCAGGTTCGCACTGTTGAGTTGGCTGCGACCGTCATTGTCCATTGGCCTATCTTGCATCGACGTCCAGACAGCGCCCGTCAGGCTACCGCCGGTGCGCAGCAACACGTTGCCGCCGCCGTCGGGGTACCAGGCGGCGTAAGGGCTGGCGCTGCTTTCATCGACCAAGGCTTCATACGCCTTGGCCGCGCTGCCCAGCACCGTCCCATCCTCAGCGGTGACGCGAGCCTGGTTGAAGTCGGCGGCGGCACCACCTGCGCGAGACGCGCTGGACGCCCCTGCGGTGTACACGCCGTAGGGCGATTGCATTGAGACGTTGCCCGCAGCGATCAGATCCAGATCACCGGTGCCGGTGCGCAGCACACTGAAATGCTGACTCACGGGTGAAACCAGTTTGACCGGACCGACGATCACCTGTTCAGGGATTGCTGGAGTGGGTTCGCCCAAGGAAACGCACAGATCTGCGTCGCACATACTTTCGTTTTCGGGTGACACCGGCGCCCCGGGAGTAAAGCCAAACAACTCGGCTAAGTCGCTCCACACGTAGTTGACGCGCACGCACAAGTCCGGGCAAGAAGCCCACTCGGACTCCGGCACCGGAGTACCCGCCGTGACGCCGAACAGCTCGGCGGCAAAGTCACTCCAGTACCAGGCGCCGCCTGGCCGGGCCGGTTGCCCCGGGATGATGGTTTTACTGTGAGTCTCGTAAATGCCGTAGTGCGTGTCCGCCAGGGTCAGGTCGCCGGCAAAGGCCGGCTGGATAGAACGCGTGTCGGCCGCCTGGGTATCAGCACCGGACACCAGACGCAACGACCACGACTGCGAGCCTTCGGCCAACATCGGCGCCACAGCCCAGTTCTGGCGTGCCGTGGCGCCGGTCACGGTATGCAACGGCACCGATATCGCGCCGTTCGGCAGTTTGACGTCCGTGCCATAAGGAATCAGCGCGCCAACCTTGAGAGCCAGGTTCACAGCCAGCAAAACACCGTCGGTCGCACTGCCGATCAGCACCCCTCGGCTGGGTAACGGCACGCCGGCCGGCCAGGTCATCGCGCGCAGGGCGGCAGCGCCCGCCAATACGGTGCCGGCGTCCAGTCGTGTACCGGCAGCGAGCACCACAGGTTGTTGCAACAACGTGCCGGCGGCATACAGCAGGTTGCCGGCGCTGTCGCGCACCGCCGCGCTCAACACGGTATTGGCCGGCAGGGTCAGTGGCGCATCGAGGATGCCCTGCGTCGGCAGCACAGTGCCTTGCGCCAGCGTGGTGGCCTGGATCGGTAACGAGTAGTTGAGGGTCTTGCCAGTGGGGAATGCACTGCCCTCTGCCAGCACCACACCAGGGCCGGGCACGATCACATCGCTGCCGAACCCTTGCAGGCCGGGGGTCAGCACCCAGCCGTTGTCGTCCGGGGTGGGCGGCGGCGGGGCAAAACCGTCGTTGATGCTGCCGTAGACGTCCAGGTTGCCACCGGCACGCACCACCAGGCTGCCGACCTCGCCAGAACCATACACCAACGTCTTCGGCGTATTGCGGTTGAGGCTGGCATAGCGCATGCCCGACAGGTCCAGGTCGCCACTGACCACCAGATCGCCTTCGGCGACGATTTCCACGCCTGGGCGCAGGTGGAAGGCGTCGGCGTAGCGGCTGTTGTTCAAGCCCGCCAGCTTGCCTTGCGTCAACCCGAGGTTGTTCAAGGCATTGTTGATAAAGGTTTCACTGAGCGCGTGTTTTTTATTCAGATAATCCTGATCGATCACCTGATACGGCCGGCCACTGGCCGACGGCTCAACGCCGGGCGGCGCATCG
This sequence comes from Pseudomonas sp. Y39-6, assembly GCF_023651955.1. Classification (NCBI taxonomy): domain Bacteria; kingdom Pseudomonadati; phylum Pseudomonadota; class Gammaproteobacteria; order Pseudomonadales; family Pseudomonadaceae; genus Pseudomonas; species Pseudomonas sp. Y39-6. Next base: position 4,146,931 of record NZ_CP069594.1, read on the forward strand.
GTGTAACGGGCAACGGCGTTCAGCGCGATGGAGCGAGCGCCAAGGATATCGACGCGCCCGCGCGCATCGATGGCCACATCATTGGCATTCAGCCGGGGGGCATTCAGTTCCAGGGTGCCACGGGCCAGGCCGTCGTATTGCCCCGGGCCACGGCCCAGGACCGCAGCCGTGCCGTGGCGCACGTCGATACGCGCGCCATCGGCCAAGGTCAATTGACCGTCACCGCTGTTGAGTTCAACCATCGCCCGGTTCGGCGCATCGATGATTTTGCCGTAGCTGTCGACCCGCAACGCCGTACCGTGGGCATCCAGCACCGCACTGCCGGCGAGGGTCAGACCCTGCTTGCCGGCCAGGCGGATACTGCCGACCCGCTCACCACTGGCGTCGATAGTGCCCACCACCGTCAAACTGCCGTTATCCACCGAGACGTTGACCTGATTGGCCTTGAGTTCATCGCCGATAACCAGGTTGCCCTGCTTGAGCTGGAAGCTGCGCGAACCCCACACCTGTCCCTGGTTCAAGCGTTGGTTCAACGCGGCGAAATCCCCCATCTGCTGCGCACGAATGTCCACCCCGCCCGCCTGGTACGGTACCAGGGTGCCACCGGCATCGTAATAGCCGCTGCTACCGGCGCGGATCTGCCCTTGCAAGTCGACCTGCCCTGCTCCGGCGTCCACCGCCACGGCTTTGAGCAGGCCACCTTGGTTGTATCGGGCTGACAGGTCGACGAGCGCACCTGCGGCCTGATAAATGTTGCCGTGGCGGCTTTCCAGGCTGACGTCACCGCCCCAGCTGTATTTGCTCACGTCGTTGTTCCGCACGGTGCGACCACTGAGGTCCAGACGCGAAGAGGCGCCCAGGGTCAGCGCTTCATCGGCGCTGAGGGTCAGCTTGCCGCTTGGCAACACCACCGCCGTATCGACCGCCACGCTGCGCCCGGACAGCAATAACTCGGCGCCCAACGCGTCGATGGCCGTCGCATCCGCCGGGGCCGCACCGTTGGCCGGGGCCACTACGGTCACTGCGCCACCGGCGGTGATCCGGTTGACCGAACCGGCTTCACCGGTCAACAGCGGCGCGGTGATGGTCAAGTTGCCGCCACTGTAGGCAAAGCCCTTGCCCGCTTCATAAGCGCCCTGGGACTGATGCACCGCCAGGCTGCCTTTGTGGTTGGCCGTAATGCGTTCGTCGGCGTTGAGGTGGACATTGGCAAAGCCCAGGGTCATGCGGCCATTCTCGGTCAGGCCATCGGGCTGGGCATTGCGGCCATAGCCAAATTCGATGCGCCGAGCCTGCAGCTCCAGGGTGCCGCTGCCGGTGCCCGCACCTTGGTTGATCACGGCCGGCGGCGCACTGGTATCGCCTCCCCACACCAAGGTGCCGGTCTGGATCAACGCCACATCCGCCGCGTTGCCATAGCCATAGATCGCCGGAGTCGTCAGTAACAGTTCATCCAGCAGTGACTTACCCGAGCTGTCGAGGGTGCTCAGGGTGGCGCTGCCATAGAAGTTCAAGGATTGCCCAGCTGTCAGTGCCAGGCTTTTCAGGGCCGGTGCGCCGCGTGAGGTATCGCCGCGCAACAGGCGATCCATCACTTGCTGATTGAGGGTCAAGCCCGACGGCAACACGCCGCGCGCGGCGGCCTCAGCCAACGCCTCCGGGCTGCCGACGTTGATCCCACCCACCGCCAGCGCCAGATGACGGGTGCCGTAGCGCACACCGTCACCCAAGGCAAAGCGGTTGGTGGTGGCAAAGGCAATCGAGCCCTCGGAATACAGTGACGTTTCACCGCTGCAAGCCCCTGGATTGCACTGGCCGATCAGGATGCTGCCTGGTCCTCTATTATTGTCGCCAGCGGTTGGGGCCAGCATCTGCAAGCGCCCATTGGACACTGCCAGGACACTATGAGCGCCTGGTCGATAGATAAAACCATCATCCGAGTCATAGGCAGCCTTGCCGAGCCCCAGGGTGTTGATCGACGCACCTTGTTCGATCTCAATGGCGCCCGAGGACGTACCCGTCATCAAGAACACTTCCGGCGCCGCCAAGCTCGCACCTTGACGCACAACCACCGAGTTCGCGCTGGATCCTGTGTCGAACCCGACAAAATTACCACCCTGGCCGTACATCACCGTCGTCAAGCCGCCCACCACCAAACGGGCGGCCCCCAAGGCATTCAAATCGCTGGCGCGTACCGCCACTGTCGACGGCGTGGTACTGGCTTGGGCAGTGTCAGAAATCACCTCGATAGCGTCGCCCTGCACCGTTACAGTGGCACCGAATCCACCCTCCGCGGGTTTAAAACGCCCCTCGCCATCAAAGGTGAACCCCACGTCTTTTTGACCGGCGATCAGTTGCAACTTCAGGGTTTTGGCGTCGGCTTCAAGGGCCGCACGCGGGACGCCCAGGCGCGCAGCGTCAGCGCGCACGAAGTCTGCGTAACGGGTTTCGTTGTACTGGGAATACCGGCGCAATACCGCCGCCGGCGTGACGATCACCTGGCTCGACAGGCTGTCGCGAATGCCGGTGTGGGCAATCGACAGGAAGCCCTCGGTTGACCAGGAACCGTTATTCATGGCCGAAGCGTTCGGCATCGAACCTGCGGCAAACGCCGTTGCCAAGCCGTTGATCTCGACCCGAAACGCCCCCGGCAACAAGGCGTAACTAGACGGCAGCAAGGTGTAGGTCCCCGCCGGCAAGCCTGGAACCCCGGCACCGATACTGATTTGTTGCCCCACCAGCGGCTGGGTCGCACCCGGCTCGCCACCGCTGGGCGCGACTCCCGGCTGGGCGCCGGGAACAATCGCATAGATCGGGTTGGTGGCCAGCCCCGGCAAGGTAAAGCGCCCGTCCGCACCGATTTGCACCAACGGGTTGTAGCGCGCATCGGTGGAGCCGCCGCGCCCGGAGACAAACGCCGCGCCGAGCAACTCGCCGCCACCGGCAAGGTCCAGCACCGCGCCCTGCTGCACATTCAGCGAGCGCCCGACCAATTGCATACCAACGGCCAGACTGCCCGTGTTATAGGTGCCGCCGACGCCCAGCAACTCCACCTGTTTGCCGTTGTACTGCCAGGTCACGCCGTCGACTGTCCCGCCATACGGCAGCACCAGGCCACCGGCGCTGACGGAGGTCAGGCTGCCAGGCAACAGGTTGATCACTTTGGTGGAACGGACGATGCCGCCATCCATGCCCAGGGTCAGCACGCCCATGGGCGCCCGTAACACGCCGCCTTGTTCGATGGTCGAGGCACTCAGCAGTAAGCTGCCAAACACTGAATAAGGTTGCGCCGGGGCCTCACTGCCGACCCGGCCGATGCGCAAGGTGCGTGTCGGGTCAAAGTCGCTGTTAGGCCCCGTGTAGCCGGCCGTGACCTCGGCAACGGCCCCCGTAGCCGGGTAAATCTGCGCCGCCGTCAGGCTCAAGTCGGCCTGGGTGGTCAAGGCGGTTTTAGTATTGTTCGCGCTGCGGGCCAGAAAGCGCATATCCCCCAGGCTGACCAACTGGGCCTGATCGAAGGCGCGTCGGTCAATGCCGTTAGCCAACGCCTTGGAGCGCTCGGCATGGGCACCGAAGTTGAGGCTATCACGCACATCCAGCACGTTTGCCGCTTCAACCCTCAAGAGCCCGGCTGTACCCTGCGTGGAAACGCCACCCTGGACCGTCGGACGAACGGCGCCGTCGCTGCCCTGGCTGTTGTTGCCAACCCCGGCCAGGCGTACATAAGGCGCCGCCAGGAGCACCTGGGACTGTCGGGGCGCGCCATCCGTCAACGCCATGGCCCCGGAATACAGGCTCAGGCTCTGCCCCAGACGCAGGGACACGTCACCGTCGAAGCTGATCAGACCATTGCTCAACAGCGACAGGTTATCGAAGCCGCCGGCGTCGACCTGGCTGACCGTGAGCCGGCCATGACCGTAGACCAGGCTGCCCGCGGCCGATTCGGGGGTGCTGCCGGCGGGCAACGGCACGCCCGGATCGGCGGCACTGACAATCAATTCACGGGCTTGCCGCACGCGAGCGGCGGCCGATTCGGCGTACAGCGGCGTTTCCAAGGCCAGGCTCAGGGAACCACCCGCCGCACCGGCACCACCGCTGCCGGCCTTGAGCGTACCGTCGAGGTACACGCCGGTGTTGGATGCCAGGGAGATGTTGCCGCCACGGCTGGCGATCACGCTCGGGCCGGCACCGTCCAGGTCCAGCACCGCCTGGCTGCCGGAAGCGTCAAGGCGCGCGCCTTCGCGCACCACCACAAACAAGTTGGCGGCGGAGGCGATCCCGGTGGCCGGGTCGATCACCCCGCCAATCACGATAGTGCCGCCCTGGCCGACCGTACCGTAGCGCCGGCCGAGACTGTCCACTGCGGTGAACGCCCGCCCGGCCACGTCCAGTACTGCGTGTTCACCGATCCAGATCGAACGGCCATGGCCCTGGTTTTCAACGCCATCGGCCACGTTGGGTTGCACGCTGACAGCGCCCAGCGTGATGCTGCCACCCCAGGCATTCAGGCTGCCATCCACGGTCAACTGGCCAATGCTGCGTAGACTGATCGCTTGACCCGGATCAACCTCAATCCGCGCGCCCTGGCCGATGCGCAGTTGCGCCGACGCCATCTGCGCCGCTGTCGACAACAACGTACCGGCTTGCAAGCTCACACTCGCGCCTTTGCGGGGGGTCAACAGGCCCTTGGTGGGGTTTTCCTGATACTGCGGCGGAGTCCAGATCTCCAGCGCAGTGCGTGGCGCTGCACCGCTCGCCACGCTTTGTGCGTTGTCATTGAGGCGGTACACCGGGGTTGTCACGGCAAGCTGGGTGCCATCGGCGACCACCAGACCTTCATTGCCCGTGATGTCATAGGCGCCAAAGCCCTTATTGAAGAACCCACTGCCGAGCTGCAACGTCCCGGTACCTGGGGCAACCGCCGAATCGCTGATCAGCACCTGGCCGGCCTGCACACTCAGGCGCCCGCCGCCATTGACCCCATACCCGAGCAACTCACCGTCGAGGGCCAGGCTGCCTCGGCTGTCGCCACTATTGGCGTTGGCCGCGAGCGTCAGGTCACCACCCTTGCCGCCAGTGAGCTGGCCCTTGGCATCCAGGGCTGCGCCGGATGACACGTCGACCTGGCTACCTGCCGTCAGGGTCATATCACCGCTACTGCGCAACGCCACGCTGCCGCCGTTGAGATAGGGCAAACGGCTGCCATCGCCGGTGCCCAGCCGCTGATTGCTCCACAAGCCGCTGGCATCCAGGGACACGCCGTTGTTCACCGTCAGGCTGCCACGCCCGCCGAGGGTCACATCGACTTTGCCGGCGGGGGTGATCTGCGTTTGTACGTTACCCAACTGCAGGCTGCCGGAATGCGCGGTCAGGTTGGCATTGACCTCGATTTTCGGAGCAAACAGGGTGATGTCGCCGGCTGCGGCCACCTCCAGCGCACTGTTGACCAGAATCGAACCGGTGCTGGCGATTTTGATCGCGCCCAGCTCCGTCGCGTTCAAGGCATCGGTGTCCAGATAGAGCGTGGACACCCGATCAGCCGGCAGTGCGGTGGTCAAGTCCAGACCTGCGGCGATAGCCGCCGCCCGCTGCCCGAGCACGACGTTTTTCACGGTGCCGGCATCCGCCCCCAGGGCGTACTGCAACGTGGCGCTGTCCTTGACGTAATACGGCACGTAACTACCGACCACGAATTGGGCACCGCGGGCCACGGCTTTTTGCGATTGCAAATAACCGTCCAGGCCTTTTTGCGCGGCCTGGGTCTGGCGTTCGCCCTGATAGGTGTCACCCACAACCTGGCCCTCCAGAACCGCACTGGCGGTACTGACGACCAGGCGTCCGGCATCGCGCCCTACGGTGTAGGCACCTTCTGAACGCTCACGCGGGGCGATCAACGGGTTGTAGTAATACTCGGTCACGCCCCAGCGCTGGCTGTGGTCTTCATAGCCTTTGTAAATCCCGCTGTAGAGCAAGTCCCCCGGCGCGGTGGACAGTTCATACAAACGCCCGTCCGGCCCTTTGAGCCAGGTTTGCTGGACCTTGCCCGCCTGCACATCGAGGGTGCCGCCGGACAGGTTGATCTGCGAACCCTGTTGGGTCACCACGTCCTTACCGCTGAAGGTCACCGTACCGCCCTGGGCCATCCACTCGCCAATGCCGTGGTTAAGGGTGCCCAAATAACCGCCCACTTCCAGCAGGCCACCCGCGGTGTACCAGCGGTCGGTGGCATAGCCATTGGTGCCAGCCGCGACAAAAATCAAGTCGCGGACATCCACCCACACATCGTTGTTATTCAGGGACTTGTCGTCGCGATTGACCGCCGCATCGCGCTGCTCGTTGCCTTGGATATTGACCTTGACGCTATTGGACGCCATCGACACCTTGACCCCGGTGGCGCCGGACACGTCGATCACCGCGCCGTCGCGCACCAGGGTGCGCTGCGCAGCCTTGATACCGACTTGGCCGCCAGTGGCCAGGGTCACGGAACCGCTGCGAAAATCCACCGTGCCGTCGCTGGTGATTTCCACCAGGGACTGGTCACGGCGGTAGGTATCGGCCGGCACAATGTTGCCGTTCTGATCGAGCGACGGCGTCATCAGCCCGGCGCGCTGGCTGTCGAGGGCGCTGCTGCTGTCGAGCAAAATCGCGCTGAGGCTGCCCTCGCCCAGGGTCACGCTAGCGTTGTTGCCCGTGCCCTTTACATGCAGGGTACCCCGGGCTTCCACCGACGAACTGGCGAGTAACACACCGTTTTGCAACACCTGCTGGCCAGCCAGGGTGATGTCACCGGTAGAGGCCTGAATCAGCCCGCTGTTGCTGACCTTGCCGTTGCCGGTGACGCTGACTTCATTGCCCCGCGTGGTGGACGCAACATTGCCATCGGTGCTGTAGCCCTTCTTGATCACAAAGCTGTCGCCCGCCGCCAGGGTGGTCTGGCCTCGCGCGGTGGAAATGGTCCCGGCGTTCTCCACCTCTTTGCCGAGCAACAGCACATAACCGCCGCCCGCAGTGGAGGTGGCGGGCACCTGGGTCTGGATCTGCGCACCACGCTCGACCGTCACCTTGCCGGCGGCCTGGGTGAAACCGGGCGCGCTGTTGCTTGAACTGTACAGCCCCTTGGCGGTGAATTGCTCATCGCTGAAGCCCGTGGCGGCAGCCACCAGGTTGCGCACGTTGACCTGGCTGCTGCCGCTGAACACGACGCCGTTGCTGTTGAGGATCAGCACCGTGCCGTCAGCCTTGAGAGCCCCTTGGATCTGGCTCGGCGCCGTGCTGTTGTTGACCTTGTTGAGCGCGGCCCAATCGCTGTTCTGTTGGAACTGCACGGTGGTGTTGCGACCGATGTTGAAGGTGTCCCAATTGAGGATCGCCTTATCGGCCGTTTGCTTGATCGAGACCAGCGTCTTACCGTTGGCATCGGTTTGCACCGGCCCCTCGGCGTTGACGAACAGCGGCTTGCCATCCGCGCCGATCACCACATTCAAGCCGTTGCCGCCCAGACCGTTATGGATCGTCTCCGGCCCCGCGCTGGCGTTATTGCGGGCAGCGGCCTGCGCCGCCTGTTGCGCGGCAATTGCGGCGACGCTGGTGTTGAGGGTCTGAAAGGAGCGTTGCAACTGCTGACCAAGCGCCTGTTGCTGGGCCAACGGCGGCGGCGTTCCCGGTGACGTCGCGCCAGGGCGTGCGCCGCCATCGGCCTGCGTCACGCCCTTGGCGGCAAACCAACCCGAACTGAACGCCTGGGGCTGCGCCGCGTGGGCACCGCCGGTAAATACCAGCAGTGCGATCACATGGGCCAGGGGTTTAAGGCGCAACACCGGTTGACCGGCAGTGGCAGGCACGTTGGCAGCGCGGTTGGCAGGCAGCTTCAGACGGGAACGCATCACTTACAGGTCCTTTTGACGGGGCAGGCGAACGACGGGCGCGCGAACACTGCGCGGGCACGTGTTGTGGTTATTGCTTAAGGCGGTTGCCGAGGGGTGCGACCGAACTGATGTCACACAATGTTCATACAACGCGGTTCAACTGGCGGGTCGCGATGCACAACGACAAAACCGGCAATGACGCGAAGTCATTGCCGGTTGTGGGGCCAACCCTGTCGAGACGGGGTGTTACAGCGGACGACCGATACCGTTGCAGGTGTTGGTGTCGCCGATGCGCAGCGAGCTGGTGGTGGCAACGAAGTTGTCGTAGACCGCTTTCTGCCAGGTAGTGGACAACGGAATGAACGAGTGGCTGCTGATAGCCGCGTTGTTCACGCCGGTGTAGTGACGTTTCAGGAAAGTCTGGATGCGGGTGTTGTCAGCGGTGTCTTTGTAGCACTGGCTGAAGACCAGGTTGGTGTAGCCGACGATGGGGTAGCCCGCAGTCGGGTTGGCAAACGTAGGGACCCAGTTCAACGGGTCGGTGGCGGCGGCGGAACCGACGGTCGGTGGCGCAATAGTATCGAGAGAAGCTTGAACGTTCACTTCAGTCGGCAGGAAGCCATTGACCGAGGCAACGGCGGCGGCGCTGTTGAACGCTGCGTAGTCAGGGCTGACGTAACCGATGGCACCGTTGTTATTGGTGATCGCGGTGGCGACACCTTGGCTGCCGGTTACAGCGAGGTAGCTTGAACCGACCGGAGCGCTGGTGGCGGGGTCAAAGCCGATGGCGGTGACGAAGCTGTTGCTGACATTCGGTACCGACGCGGGTTTTACCGCTTTGAGGTGGTTGGTAAAAATCTCGGTGGTCCCGCTGGTTTCCTGACGGTAGACCACTTTGATCTGCAGGTCTGGGCCGGCAGCCCCGTTGAATTGCACGTTTTTCCAGTTAGTGATCTTGCCGGCGAAGATATCAGCCAACTGAGCACTGGTGAGCTGCAGCGAGGTTTTACCGTCGATGTGGTAAGGCACGGTCACCGAAGTGGCTTCAGCCGGGACTTGAACCAGCGGGCCATAGGCGGCGCGGCCTTTAACGGTATCAGCGTTGTAAGCAGCCAGTTCCGCGGCGCTCACCACCGAATCGCTACCGGCATAGTCAACGGTGATACCCGAGGCCAATTTCAGCTTGGTCGAATCGTTACCGAAGAACGCCTTCTTGCCGTCGCCGCTGCCCACACCGATGTAGGGGCTAAAACCTGGAATGCTGGCAGAGAGGATGCCGGTAGCCGTCGTCGATGTGGCAGTGCTGCCGTAGAGTTTTTCCGGCAAGGTGGCCCCGCCACCGACCACTGCGGCCATGGATTGGGCCGAAGCCAGTGCTGCAACTGCCAAAGAGGCCGCGATCATAGTGCGCTTAAACATGAAGAATCTCCTTTCGTCGTGTTTGTACGTTTGAGGTAGATGGCTCTTGCATGACGCCATGGCTTCGGTCCCAAGCCGTGTTCCGGGGGGGGCTGGGGGTGAGGCCATGGCTAGAGAATTTCGCAGCTTCCGATGACAGCTAAGGGAAAAAACCTCGGGAGGAAGGGCTTGATTTTTAAAAAGATTCTCGGGTGTTTTGGTCATGGTTTTGAGCGGTTTGGAGGCAGGTGACAGCGCGGTTTCAGTGGGGGTTTCGTCAAGGCGGCGTAGGCTGCGGCGAGGGGCTTGGCTGTGACGAAACGATGAACCCGAGGTTGCGGGCTGGCGGTATCGGCCCACCCCAAAATCAACTGAACAGGTAGGGTCCAATGTGGGAGGGGGCTTGCCCCCGATGAGGGAGTGTCAGCCAAAGATGCATAGACTGACCCATCGCAATCGGGGGCAAGCCCCCTCCCACATTCAGGTCACCAGTTGGTTGATCTCGATGATCGGCAACAGCACCGCCATCACGATCACCAGCACCACCGCGCCCATCACCACGATCATCAATGGCTCGAGCAACGCGGTCATGCCCATGGCACGGCGTTCGATGTCCCGCGACAGGGTCTGCGCCGCGCGTTCGAGCATGGGCGGCAGTGAGCCGGTTTTTTCACCGCTGGCGATCAGGTGGATCAGCACCGGTGGGAACACCTTCTCCACCGCCAGCGCCGGAGCGAGGTTGACGCCCTCGCGCACTTTGGCGGTGGCGTCGTTGACGCACTGGCTCAGGCGCTCGTTGGACAGGGTCTGGCGCGCGGCTTCGAGGGCGCGCAACAGCGGCACGCCAGCACCGCCGAGGATCGCCAGGGTCGAGGCAAATCGGGCGGTGTTCAGGCCCAGCACAAAGCGCCCGATCAGCGGCAAGCGCAGCACGCGGCTGTGCCAGTTCAAGCGCGCCACCGGGTCGCGCAGGTACAGGCGCCAGCCCCAGAAGCTGCCGACGATCCCGGCAAAACACAGCCACCCCCAGGCGCGGATGAAGTCGCTGGCGTTGAGCATCGCCAGCGTCAGCCCCGGCAGGTCCTGGCGCGCCTGGGAGAACGCGCTGACCACCTGGGGCACTACGTAGCTGAGCAGGAAAATCACAATGCCGATGGACACCAGCCCCACCACGCCGGGGTAGATGAATGCGGTGAGGATCTTGCCGCGCAGGTTGTTGCGCTCCTCGATGTAGTCGGCCAGGCGCTCCATCACCTGAGCCAGGTCGCCGGACTCCTCCCCCGCCGCGATCAGCGCACGGTAGATCGACGGAAAGTCCCGTGGCCGTGCCGCCAGGGCATCGGCCAGGCGCATGCCGCCGCGCACATCGGCGCGCACAGCGGCCAGGGTCTGGGCGATGTGTTTTTTCTCGGCCTGTTCCACCGTCGCGCTCAGCGCCGCTTCCAACGGCAGGCTGGCGCCGAGCAGGCTCGCCAGTTGCCGCGTGGCCCAGGCCAGGTCGTTGTCCGACAGCTTGGCGCTGAACAGGCTGCTGCCGCCCGCGGCCTGTTGATTGCCTTCGACCTGCACCAGAAGCGCGGTCAGGCCACGGCTGCGCAACGCGGCAAACGCCGCGCTCTGGCTGTCCGCCTCCAGGTGCCCGGCCTCGACCTTGCCGCTGGCGTCGGCGGCTTCATAGCGATAGCGATTCATCAGGCGTCCCGTGTTACGCGCAGGATTTCTTCGGCCGCGGTGGTGCCGCTGCGCACCCAGCGCTCGCCGTCTTCACGCATGCTGAACATGCCGGCGCGGCGTGCCGCCAGACGCAGCTCCTGCTCGCCAGCGCCCTGGTGGATCAGGCTGCGCACCTCGTCGTCGACGCAGAACAATTCATGGATACCGGTACGCCCGCTGTAGCCGATCTGGTTGCACTGCGCGCAGCCCACCGGGCGCCAGGTGCCCGGCACGGCCGGGTCTGCCTGCTTGCAGTGCGGGCACAGGCGCCGCACCAGGCGCTGGGCCAACACGCCCAACAGTGAAGACGCCAGCAGGAACGGTTCGACGCCCATATCGATCAGGCGGTTGACCGCCGACACCGCATCGTTAGTGTGCAGGGTGGCGAGCACCAGGTGGCCGGTGAGCGAGGCTTGCACGGCGATCTGGGCGGTCTCCAGGTCGCGGATTTCGCCGATCATGATGATGTCCGGGTCCTGGCGCAGGATCGCACGCAAGGCCAGGCCGAAGGTCATGTCGATCTTGGCGTTGACCTGGATCTGGCTGATGCCCGGCAAGTCGTACTCCACCGGGTCTTCGACAGTGAGGATATTGCTGGTGCTCGCATCCAGCCGCGCCAGCGCGGCATAGAGGCTGGTGGTCTTGCCGCTGCCGGTGGGCCCGGTGACCAACACGATGCCGTGGGGCTGGCGGATCAGCGTGTCGAGGCGCGCCAGCAGTTGCGGCTCCATGCCCAGGGTCTCCAGTTGCAGGCGCCCGGCCTGCTTGTCCAGCAAGCGCATCACTACGCGCTCGCCATGCCCGGTGGGCACTGTCGACACGCGGATATCAATCGGCCGCCCGGCCACGCGCAGGGCGATGCGGCCGTCCTGGGGCAGGCGTTTTTCGGCGATGTCGAGCTGGGCCATGATCTTGATCCGCGACACCAGCGCGCCATGCAGCGCCTTGCGCGGCGAGACCACGTCGCGCAGGGTGCCGTCGACGCGGTAGCGCACCACGGAGTGGGTTTCGTAGGGTTCGATATGGATATCACTGGCCTCATCGCGGGCGGCCTGGGTCAGCAAGGCGTTGATCATGCGGATCACCGGCGCGCCGTCCTGGGTGTCGAGCAGGTCGGTGATCTCGGGCATGTCCTGCATCAGGCGGTCGAGGTCGACTTCGTTTTCGGCGGCACCGACCACCGCAGCGGCGCTGCCGGTGTCGGCATAGGCGCTGGCGAGCAGGCCGTCGAGTTCATCATCGCGCACCTGTTCAACGCGGCTCTGGCCGAACTGACGTTGCACTTCGCTGATCGACCAGCCGGGGGTCGACGGGCAGACCGTCAGCAGCAGGCCGGCCTCGCCGGGACGCAGGAGGATGCGTTGGGATTTGGCCCAGGCGTAGGGCAGCAGGCTCATGGGGTTGACCCTTTTGGATTGAGTACATATCCGTTGCTGCGGTAACGGCGGCTTATGGTTCCGCCCTTACGGCGGGCCGCCGCGCACTGTAAATGTGGGAGGGGGCTTGCCCCCGATAGCGGTGTGTCAGTCAATTCATCTGTAACTGAACCACCGCTATCGGGGGCAAGCCCCCTCCCACATTTTGAAGCGGTGAGTGCCCAGGAATTCTCAGTCAAATCCGACTGCACCCGTCTGGGCACTGCATTGATTGCAGCGGAGTTGTGGCACAAATCCAGGCCATGAAAAAACACCGCCCCCCCGCGTAAACACGATGCGAAGCGAGCCGCTTTTGATCTTAAACCACGCAAGCCTGCGTTCGGGCACACCGAGCCCAAGCGAGGTGCCGAGTGGTGGGGCAAGGGCCCTTTGGTTACTTTGGGGTTTTTCCAAAGTGACCCGCCGTGAGGGCGGAACCATAAGCCGCCGTTAGCGAAGCCCCGGATCTGCACTCGCTCAATATCAATCACGAGCCGGCACCGCCCTGATCACCGCCCTCGGCCCAGCCCCCGGAATCGCCTTCTCCACCGACGGCAACTGCGGTGCCTGCACATCCGGCATTGCCCAACTGCGCTCCGGCTGCAAGCCTCCCTGGGCGCGGCGCATGAACTCATAGCGGTTCAACGTGATACTGCGCCCCGCGCCACTGTCGCGAATGATGTAAGGGCGCAAAAACACCATCAGGTTGGTCTTGTTCACACTGCGCTTTTCATTGCGAAACAACGCGCCCAACCCCGGGATATCCGACAGCCACGGCACCGCGTCATTGCTCTGGCTGTAGCCGTCCTGCAACAACCCGCCGAGCACCATGATCTGCCCGTCGTCCAGCAGGATGCTGGTATCGATCGCCCGCTTGTTGGTCACCGTGCCCGCGTCCACCGACGCCCGCGCGTCCACGCTGCTGACTTCCTGGTAGATATCCAGCTTCACCGTGCCGCCTTCGGAAATCTGCGGGCGCACGTTGAGCTTGAGCCCCACTTCTTCGCGCTGCACGGTCTGGAACGGGTTGTTGCTGGTGCCGCCGCCGCCCGTCACATAGCTGCCGGTGACGAACGGAATGGTCTGCCCGACAAAAATGCTCGCGGCTTCGTTGTCCAGGGTCAGCAGGTTCGGTGTCGACAGCACGTTGGTGCCGCCCTTGCTCTTCAAGGCGCGGGCCAGCACTTTGAGGTCGAGCACCTTGCCGATCCCGGGGATGTCGACGCTGCCATCGACCAGGCCGATATTCAGGCCCTTGGGCAGCACATCGATGCTGGTCTTGCTGGTCGACGTGCCATTCACCCCGCTGCCCCCCAGGTTCACCCCGCCAAAACCGCCCTTGCCGCCGAGGTTGCCGGCCTGCCACTGCACGCCGAACTCGCTGGCGTCGTCTTCGTTGACTTCGACGATCAGGCTTTCGATCACCACCTGGGCGCGGCGCTGGTCAAGCATGTCGATCACTTCGCGCAGGTTGCGGTACAGCGGGTCCGGCGCGGAGATCAGCAAGGTGTTGGTGGTGGCGTCGGCCTGGATCGTCACGCCGCCGGCGCTGAACGCGGTGTTCTGATCGCTGGGGCTGCTGCCGGTCGCCGGTTTGTCCTGGCCATACCCGGCCTGCACGCCGCTGCCGGTGGGCGTGCCGCTGCTGTTCTGCGCGGTGCTGTTGCCCTGGGTGCTCTGGGCATTGCCGCCCATGGCACTGAGCTTGCCCCGCGCCTCGTCGCTGACGCCGGACTCGCTCTCGCCGGTGAGCAAGCCGCGCAGCGACTGCGCCAGCTTGCCGGCCTGGGCGTTGCGCAGGTAGACCACGTGCATGTTGCTCGGGTTGCTCTGGGCATTGTCGAGTTTGTAGATCAGGTTGCGCGCCAGCTCGGTGCGCTCGGGGCTGCCGGAACGGATGATGATCGAGTTGGAGCGCGGGTCACCGATCACGTTGATCTTCTGGGTCTGGTCGGCGCCCTGGGTTTCCAGGAGTTCGCTGACCATGGCGGCGATGTCCACGGCGATGCCGTTCTGCACCATCACCACGTCGGTGTCGATGGCGCTGGGGGTGTCGATGCCGTCGATGATCTGCGCCACTCGCGCAAGGTTTTCCGCGTAATCGGTGATGACGATGCTGTTGTTGCCCGGGTAGGCGTTGATCGGGTTGTTCGGCGACACGATCGGGCGCAGCACCGGGATCAGGTTCACCGCGTTTTCATATTGCAGGCGAAAGGTGCGGGTCTGCATGCCGCTGCTGCCGGCGCTGTAGATCGGCCCGCCGAGCAACTTCGCATCGGCCTCCGGCACCACCTGGGCCACGCCGCCGACGTCGACCACGCTGAAGCCCTGCATGCGCAGCGCCGCCAGCAGCATGTCGTAGGCTTGATGCGCCGGCACCTGGCCTTCGCTGACCAGGGTCAGGTTGCCTTTGACTCGAGGGTCGACCAGAAACTGCTGGCCGGTGGCACGGGACAGCGCGCGCACCACCGCCTGGATATCGGCATCGACAAAATTCAACTGCACCGGCTGATCGCCCAGCGGGTTGCGCGTCTTGACCGCAGCCGGCGCGTGGCCACGGGCGCTGTTGGTCAGCGGGTGCTGGACGCGGGGCTTGGGCGCCGGCTCGCGCTGGCGCTCCAGCACGCTCTCGCTGCTGCGCCGGGTGTCGGCCAGGGGCTGGCCGAGTTCGCTGTCCACCTGCAACGGCTTGGTCGGCGACGGGTTGTTGCTGCACGCGCTCAAGGCCAGTAACAGCAGCGGCGCGATCTTGCGAAAAGGCGCAGGGTTGGGGACTGACCACTTCATGAAGCTTCCTTAGCGCCAAGCGCCTGATCCATGCGAACGGTCCCGGACACAGTGCCGGCCGAGTTGTCGATAGCGTCCGCGCTACGCTGCAAGCGCGCCTCGGACACCTCCAGGGAAAACGAACGGGGATTGCCCAGTAACCAGTCCATCACCGCATCGGCCGGCGCGTTGTCGAAGCTCAGGCGCCAGGCGCCGGCATCCAGCGCCTGCAACTGGTAGCGACCTTGCAGGCCGGCGCTGTCCAGGGCCTGTTGCAGCGTGGCGGCATCGGCGGGCCGCGGCGCCGCGACGCCCTGCAACAGCGCGTGCAAGGTGGCGGCCTGGGTGCGCAACTTGGGGGTTTCGGCCTGCCAATACGCGATCGTCTTCAAGGGCGGCTGAATCAGCACCAGCCAGGTCAACAGACCTGCCAGCACCAGGCCGGCGCCGCTGAGCATGCGTTGTTCGCGCAGGGCCAGGCCGCTCCAGAACGCCTGGGCCTGGCTGCGTAGACGGCGCCACTTATTCATCGACGGCTCCCGGTTTTTCGGCGGTTTCCACCGGACCCAACGTCCAGCCATGCTCATCGCGGGTCGCGCTAAACCCGGCCTGGGCCAGCGCCGCTTGCCCATCGCCCGGCGCCGTCGGGCTACGGCTGTCGGCCAGCAAGCCCACGTGCAAGCGGCCCTGTTCGAAGCTCAGGTTGTCGACGTTGCCGACCATGAACGGCAGGCTGCTGCCGGCTACTTGCAGCAGGCTGCCAAAGCGCTGGGCGGGGTCGGCGGCGGCGCCGGTTTGGCGGGCGGCCAACTGTTGGCGGGCCTGCTGCAAGGGGTTGAGGATCACCGGTAATTCGGGGAAGGCCTGGCGCACCTGCTGACTCAGCAGCGCCTTGAGCTGCTGGCCTTCGCCCGCCTGGCGCGCGGCGTACAGGTTCAGGCCCAGGGTCCAGACGGCAGTGGCCAGGGCGACAGCGGCCAGCGCCCTGCCCCAGCCACCGCTCGCCGGTGGGTTGAGGCGGCCGTGCAAGCCCCAGCCAGGCACGGCGCCACTCCAGCGTTGCGCCTCCGGCGCCAGCGGCACCTCCAGCCCTTGATCCAACACCTGTTGTTGCCCGAGCGGATGCACCGCCGCTTGGTGCAGGCTATGGCGTGTCAGCAAATAACCGTCGTGCATGGCCGCGGCGCCGAGCGGCAAGGCATACGGCGCCGGGTACAGGCCGCGCAACCTGAACTGGCCCTGCGCCAACACCTGGCCCAGGCGCTCCAACCCGGCCTTGGACACCCAGGCCACCTGCACGCGCCCATCGCTGTCGCGCGGGCCGTGGGCCACCTGCATCTGCTCCACCGGCCCGAGGATCAACGCCTGTGCGGCACAGGCCACGGCGGCGGCGGTTTTGGCGGCGGCCAGCGGCGGCAGCTCGAGGCTGGTCGACAGGCTGTCGGCGGGGTGCAGGAAGCACTCCACCGACGGCTTGGACCGGCCCAACTGCTGCAGGCTTTCGCAACCCTCGCTCACCACGGTGCCACGCTCCAGCCAGGCAAATTGCACCTGGCTGTCGACCGTCAGTTGATCGAGTGGCGGCAAGCCGATCCGCAGGCGTTTCATGCGCCCACCCGCGACCAGATCACCTGGGGCCGGCGGTCTTCGGGGCGATGCAACAACGCGTCGATCGTTACCCGGCGCTGTTCACGGCGTACCTGGCCCTGCAGGCGAAACCACTCGCTGGTGATGCCCACTTGCACGCTGTCCACCGCCACTTGAGGCAGGTGCAGGCGGTTGACGAAATCGCCACGGTTGATAAACCAGCGCCCGCTGTCGCGCTCGGCCACCAATGCCTGGGCCTGGGCCAGACTGAGTTCCGGCACCACCGCGCTGAGCACTTCGGCACTGGCGGTGTTGCCGTTGACCCAGGTATTGCCGGGCAGCACGCCGACGAAGGTCTGCAGGCGTCGTAACAACAGCGGGTCGAGCCCTTCGATACCGCTCAGGTCATCCAGGCTGCGCAGCATCGGGTAGCGCGCCGGCAGCAGCGTCTTGTTGGTACGTTGATCATAGGAGGCGATCACTCGCCGGCTGATACGTCGGCTCACGGCCGGGTCGATGTCGATCAGGCGGCACAGGCGCTCGAAAGCTTGCAGTTGTTCGGCGTCCAGCCGCTGGCGATTGACCAGGTTGCGCAGGTTGAACTTGCCCTGCTCGTCCTCCAGGCGCCCTTCAAACGCCCCGCCCTGGGGCCGCGCCCACGGCTGATCGAGGCGCGTCAGCACGTCCTTCTGGCGCGCCTCCCACAGCAACAGGCGGCTGTGTTCCAGGCGACCTTGCAACAGCCACTGACCCTGAATGCGCAATTGCTCGGCCTCCACGCTGCGGGTGAATACGCTCTGGCGCGTGAGCATGGCGCCGGCGATCACCGCCACCACCGCCGCGATCAGCAACGCGCTGATAATCGCCATGCCGCGCTGCTTCGCCGCTGCGGGCGAATCCCGTTTCATCGCGCGCCTTACAGCTGCCAGGAGCCGATATCGGCATTCACGCCGTCGCCATCCGGTTGGCCGTCGGCGCCCAGGGAGAACACATCGACCTCGCCGTTGGCGCCTGGGTTGAGATAGTGATAAGGACGGCCCCACGGGTCATTGGGCAGACGGTCGAGGTAGGCGCGCCAGTTGCTGTTTTTCGCATCCGCCGGGCGTTCCACCAGCACTTTGAGGCCCTGGTTCATCGTCGGGTAACTGCCGTGGTCGAGGCGATAGAGTTTCAGCGCCTGCATCAACCCGCCGATGTCCTGTTTCGCCGCGGTGGCCCGCGCCTGGTCCGGACGGTCGAGTACCTTGGGCACCACCATCGCCGCCAGAATCCCGAGAATGACCACCACCACCATGATCTCGATCAGAGTGAAGCCACGCTGGCCGCGAGGGCCTGGCAGTGGGGATGTTAGGCGTGCGATATCCATCTCGACATTCCTTGGCTTGAGTGCATTTCGGGGCGCAGTGTTGCAAGAACACATGTCAGTCGTATTGAAAATCCTCGGGAGTTTCGGTCGCCAATCGGTCAACTGCCAGCGCTAGGCTGCGCACCTGTTTCCAGGCTTTGAGAACGCCATGCGCAGGCACCGCAACGAGCGAGGTTTTACCCTGATTGAAGTGCTGGTGGCGCTGGCGATCATCGCGGTGGCCATGGCCGCGGCCGTGCGCGTGGCCGGGTTGATGACCCAGAGCAACGGCCTGTTGCGCGACAAGTCGATGGCGATGCTGGCGGCGCAAAGCCGGCTGGCGGAGTTGCAGTTGGAGGGGCGTTTGAGCAGCGGTAAGAAGACCTTCGCGTGCGATCAGGGCCGCTTGAAACTGCGTTGCGAGCAGACCCTCAGCAACAGCCCCGACAGTCAGTTGGTGCAGGTCGATGTGCAGGTGCGGGACGCCAGCCGCGAGGCGCCGCCGTTGGCGCGCCTGGCGACGACCCTGGCCAGGCCGCAGGTCAAGGCCGAGTGAGGCGTGGCAATGCGGGCGCCTGCAGCAACGTGTCGAGCTGCACGCGCACCTTCTCGCCGCCGCGTTCGATCTCGACACCGTCACCCGCGATGGCCGTCAAGCGCACGCCGGGGCTGAGGCGCTCGCCGAGCAGAAAACTGCGCGGAGGGCCATCGTTGAGGCTGAGGATCGCCACCGCGCCCCGCGCTCCGGCCAAGACCCCCGAGACCTTGACCTGCAATGCCGTCGGCGCCGTGGAAAACCACTGCAACGCCGGGTTATCGCTGCGCGCCGCCAACACCTCGGCGGCCACCGGCGGCGTGTGGGATTCGGCGGAAGTGAGCAGCAACGGCGTCCAGACCGCCACGCCGGCCAACGCGGCAACCACGGCCAGTGCCTGCACGCCGAGGGCGGGAGAAAAACGAAGGGCAAGTGCCATGGGTGGACCTCCTGTTTGTCCGTGGCATCAGCCTACAGGCCAATTCGCACGTTTTTATTTCATAACCTCGCCAGCTTTCCAGGTGCCGCCCCATGAAACAGCAAGGTTTCACCCTGATCGAACTGATGGTGGTGCTGGTGATCATCGGCATTGCCAGCGCCGCCATCAGCCTGACCATCAAGCCCGACCCGCTGCACCTGCTGCGTAAGGATGCCGAGCGTTTGAGTCAGTTGCTGCAAGTAGCCCAGGCCGAAGCCCGCGCCGATGGGCGGCCGATCACCTGGCGCGCGGACGCCAAGGGTTTCCGCTTCAACCGTCGCAGCGATGACGGCCTCGGCGTGGAGTCATTCCAGGGCGACACCCAACTGCGCCCGCGCCTATGGGAGAGCACGCCGATGCAGGTCACGATCGAGCCGCGGCAAACCTTGGTGCTCGACGCCGAATGGATCAACCCGCCGGTGCGGGTCGAGCTGTCCGACGGGCAACACCGCCTCAGCCTGCAACGTGATGCCGCCGGTTTGATGCGCGTGGTGAGCCAGCCATGAGTGCCTCGCAGAAAGGCTTCACGCTGATTGAGGTGATGGTGGCGATCATGCTGATGGCGCTGGTCAGCCTCATCGCCTGGCGCGGCCTCGACAGCGTGACCCGTGCGGATCAGCACTTGCAGGCCAGCACGGAACAGACCGAGGCGTTGTTGCGGGCGCTGAACCAGTTGCAGCGCGATCTCAACATGCGCGCCAGCGTGGAGCTGAGCGTGCCGGCTTCTCTGCAAGCCGATAAAACCAAGCCCAGCGGGTTGGCGGCGGTGACGGTGCGCAGTTCCGACAGCAAGGGCTTTCGCCTGGACGTGATCCGCAGCGCGCCGGTCGCGGCGGATGGGCTGCAACGGGTGCGGTGGTGGCTCAAGGGCGACAGCCTGTACCGCGCAGCCGCACCGGCGCGGGATCGCTTTCCGTTGCCGGCGGCTAAGGATGGGGTGGTGGTGTTGACCGGGGTCAGTGATCTGCAGGTGCGGGTTTGGGAGGCGGACAAGGGCTGGCGGCAGTTGAGCGGGAATCGGCGGGAAGATCCGCTGGGGCTGGAGGTGAGCCTGGTGCGGCAGACGGCGCAGGGGGTGGAGCGGTATCGGCAGGTGGTGGGGCCGCTTTGGTAGGGGTGGGTGATGGGGGCATATTCGTTTTTTCGGTAATGGCGGCTTGGGGTTTTGATGGGGGACATATCCGTTTTTTTGGTAACGGCCGCTTAGGGTTCCGCTCTTACAGCGGGTCACTTTGGAAAAGCCCCAAAGTAACCAAAGGGCTCTTGCCCCACCACTCGGCACCTCGCCTAGGCTCGGTGTGCCCGAACGCAGGCATTACTCCGCGGGCCGCCGTCACGGGCCATCCATGGCCCGGGACGGCTAAACCGGCATCCCTGCCGGTTTACCCGCTGCGTAACACCTGCGTTCGGCCAGCGTGGTTTTACGGGGCGCCTAAGATCAAGATCAAGAACAGAGCAAAAGCAGATCAAAAGCAGATCAAGAGCAGAGCAAGGTCTATCTGATCTATGGAGATCCAAATGTGGGAGGGGGCTTGCCCCCGATAGCGGTGGGTCAGTCATGCATGTAGTGGCTGACATATTGCTATCGGGGGCAAGCCCCCTCCCACATTTTTGACCCGGTTCGGCTTCCAGGATCAGGTCAGCTATAAGGCCGCCTCGCTTTGGCTTTTGATCTTAGGCGAGGCACCAAGTGGTGGGGCAAGAGCCCTTTGGTTACTTTGGGGCTTTTTGTACGGACCGGAACCATAAGCCGCCGTAACCTAAATAACGGATATGTACTCAATCCAACCCAATCCAAAAAAAATGCCCGGTCAACCTAACTCAACAACACCACCCCCCCCGGCAATTCCGTACACTTCGCCCCATACGCATCACGAATCAACAACGCCACCCCCGCCAATTGCTGCAAACTGAACCGCGCCTGCACCCGGCGCTGGCCCAGTTGTTTGTTCAATAACACCAGCATCCCCGGCCGGTAGCGATTGATCTCGTCCACCACCGTCGCCAGCGTCGCGTTGTTGAACACCAGCACCTGCTCGCGCCAAGCCACCACCGCCTGGGCGTCCACCGTCTCCACCGCGCCGATCCCGGCGGCGCCATAGGTGAGTTGCCGGCCACTCTCCATGTGTACAGTGCGTCCGGCGACATCCACCGACAGCCACCCTTCGATACAGGTGACGCACACGTTGCGATCGGTATGCCGCACATTGAACCGCGCCTGTGCCGCACTGACCCAGCCAGCGCCGGCCTGGACCTTGAGCGGCTGGGCCACATGGGCGAGCACTTCGACTTCGCCTTCGAGCAATTCGATCCCCTGCCCCACCCGGCTGATGCGCGTCTGGGTATTGAGTTCCAGGCTCACGCCGTCGCTCAACAGTACCTGGCGCTGCTCGCCGACCGCAGTGCGATAGTCCGCGGTCAAGCCGGCCAGCCCACCCGGGGCGCCGACGCCCACCATCACCAACGCCGCCGACGCCGCTATTGCGCCGCCGAGGAAGGCTCGCCGGCCAAAATGGCGCGGGGGCTGCGCCTGTTCAGCCGCTGTGCCCACTTGCCGCCATAACGTCTTGGCCTGCTCGAACGCCTGGGCATGCTCCGGGCTCTGGGCGCACCACGCTTTCAGGGCCTTGGCATCGGCTACGGTGGCCCGACCCGAGGTCAGCAGAAGCAGCCAGTCGCGGGCTTCATCGTGCAATGGGCTGGCGGGGGTTGCCCGGGCGGTGGAGAGGCTAAAAATGTTCAAGCGCGCAAATACTCACGGATTTATCAGGGACTCAACACTAAGACGGTTTTCCGGCCCCGGGACCGAACCGCTGGATCACTTTTCTTTCCAGGCGCTTGGCACAGTGGCCCAGGGCGGCCTTGATTTCCTTTTCGACCATGCGCGTGGAAATGCCGAAACGTTGGGAGATTTCCAGGTGCGGCGCTTCTTCCAGGCGCGCGGCGATGAGGATCTTGCGACGGCGCGCCGGCAGTTCGTAGAGCGCCTTGACCAGGGACTGGATTTCTTTCTGCCCGCCCACTACCCGCGAGGGGTCCTGGGCTTCATCGGCGCTTTGCAGCAGCTCTTCGACTTCGCTGCCGGTCAACAGCCGGGCGTCGGCTTCGCGGCGATCGGCGGCGATGTTCAAGGCCATGCGGTACAGGTAGGCATTGGGCTGCGCCAGGTTCGGCGGCATGTCCATGCGATCGACGCGCAGGTAGGTTTCGTGCAGCACATCGTTGGCCAGGTCCTCCGAGCCCAGGCGCTTGCGCAGACGCACCTTGAACTCCTCGTAGGACGCCAGGAACAGGCTGACCATCGTGCTGTGCCCGGAATCTTTCATCCGCCCCAGGCTCCTTTCCCTGCTGTGCATTCCATGCGCGTTCCTGTTGTGTCGGGCATCAAAAGTAAAGTCACCGGCTGGCGCAGCGAGCTCGGCGCCGGGCGTTCGACCCGGGCAGCGCCCAGGCTGCGCACCAGGGCTTCATCGCGTTGTTCATCGCCGGTGGAACTGACCAACCGGCTGTATTCGATCAACCCCTGAGGGCTGACCCAGACCTGCACCAGCGCTCTGAAGCTGCCGGGGTGGGTCAACGGCGAACGGCACAGGCTGGTTTCGATCGCCTGTTGCAACGCCGCGGCATAGCTGTTGTTGATCCGTGCTGCGTTGCGTGCCGATGCACCACGGGCGGCAGGGGGTTGGCTGACCTCGGGCAGTTGCAAGGTGAACGCGTCACTGCGTGCATAGCGCGCCATCAGGCCACTCCCCGTCAGCAACATCGCCAAAGCCTCCTGCGCCGTGAAGCGCCCGCGCACGCTGATGGAGCGCCGGCCCCGCGTCAGTTCACGGTCGACCAGCACCGCCATGCCGGTGGCGCGGCTGTACGCTTGCAGTGCGTGTTCCAGATCTTGTGCCGGCAGGTCCAGTATCAACAGCGGCGGCTCTGCCCTCGCCGGGGTACCCAGCGCCAGCAGCAACAGCAAGGCCAGGGCACCGATGGCGCGCCGCAAGCCCCACTGTTCACCCCCCGCTCTGCATCGCTGCACGGCCGACGTGTCCTTGAAAACCGTCATCCTGAGGCCAGTTTATGAACCTGATGTTACGGTGATAGCAAAAAAAACATCACGGTGATGGGAAACCCGCTGCACTACACTTTCAAGCCTTATCGGCCCAATTCCCCAGGCCCGCCAGGAGGCCCCATGAAGCGACTCCCCACCCTCGCCAGCCTGTTGCTGTGTACCGCGCTGCCCCTGCTCGCCCACGCCGAAACCGCCGCCAAAGGCTGCACCGAGGTGACGGTGGATGGCTATAAGGCTCCTGACTATGGCTGCCTGGGCCAGCAGATGGGCAACAACGCGGACGCGGCCAAGGCGGCGCAGAAAAACCGCGAGGCGCAGAACGTACCGGTGCAGAAGCGGCCGCCGAATCAGGTGGGACTGTCCACCCCGGCGGCGACCAGCATTCGCATGGGCAATACGTTCGGGACGTCGGTCAAACCGCAGCGGCCTTGAACCTCTGACAGGCCATCAAGGCTGAACCGCTCAACCGAGCACGCCCATACAATTCGCTTGGCTGCCCTACCCCCTAATCTCCTGACTTTCCAAAAAGGCGGGAGAGTAGGCATGTACAAAAAAGTGAGAACGGTATCGCTGGCATTGACGCTGTTGACCGGCGCCATGATGAACTGCGCCTTTGCGGCGACGCCAGCGGTCGCCGTGGCACCGCAATATGACACTAGCCATGTGTACGTCGCCCCGGCCGATGTGGACCGTTTCACCCAGAGCTTCCTCGCCACTTTCGGCGGCAGGAGCACGCCTCAGGTGGTGGTGAATGTGCTGCCGGTGCCCAGCAGCACCACCTCGCAGTTGCTGCAGACGCCAGCAGGCACAGTGTCGCTGTTTGGCTTCACCACCCCCATCCCGCATCCGTTCGGCCAGGAGCGCAACGGCTATCTGGTCAAGGACATGGACGCAGCGCTCAAAGCCGCCCGGGACAACGGTGCGGCGGTGATCGTCAGCGATTTTCCCGACCCGATTGGCCGGGACGCGGTGATCCAATGGCCAGGTGGTGTGAACATGCAGCTCTACTGGCACACCAAGACCCCAGACTACGCGGCGTTCCAGACCCTACCGGAAAACCGCGTTTACCTCTCCGCCGATCGCGCCGACACGTTCATCCGGTCGTTCCTGGGCTTCTCCCATGGCAAGGTGCTGGCCGATGACAAGCACGCATCCGCGGTCGATGTGGGCCAGGTCAGCGGCACCTACCGGCGCGTCGAGATCGAATCGCCGTTCGGACGCATGACGGTGCTGGTCACTAACGGCCAACTGCCCTACCCGTTTGGGCATGAAACCACCGGCTACCAAGTGGCGGACCTGACCGCCACGCTCGGTAAAGCCACCGGCTCGGGTGCCAAAGTGCTGGTGCCGGCCTTCACCAGTAAAAACCGGCGCAGCGCGCTGGTTGAATTCCCGGGCGGCTATATCGCGGAAATTCACCAGCTCAATACGGTGCACTGAGCCCATGCCAATGACTCGACGCACCGGCTGGGGCCTGGCTGTGCTGTGGCCGCTGCTCGCCAGCAGTGGCCATGCAGACGAGTTGGCCACGCGACCGGCGATCAAGACCAACCGCTGGCAGGAAGACTGGTCCGTACTCAGCGATCCGGCGCTGCGCACGCAGCCACTGGACAGCTTGAAGTACCTCCCGCTGTCCAGCGCCAACCCATTCACCTACCTGTCCCTCGGCGCAACATTGCGCGAGCGCTTCGAGATGAACGATGCCAGCGGTTTTGGCGTACACAATGTGGCCCGTGATAGCTACTTGCTCCAACGCTTCCAGGTCCATGCCGACCTGCACTTGAATGAAAACTGGCGTGTGTTCACCCAACTCGAAGATGTGCGGGCCTACGACAAGACCACGATCGGCGGCGCCGATCAGAACCGCGTGGACCTACGCCTGGCCTTCGCCGAATACATCAACACCTTCGACGCCGGCACCTTCAAGAGCCGTATCGGCCGCCAGGACTTTGCCTTTGACTTGCAGCGTTTCATCTCGTCGCGGGACGGCCCGAATGTGCGGCAATCCTTTGATGCGCTGTGGGCCGACTGGGAGACCCGTCAGTGGCGCTTTATCGGCATCGCCAGCCAGCCGGTGCAGTATCAGGACGGGCGGCACTTCGACGACACATCCAACAGCGATGCGCGCTTTCATATGCTGCGGGTCGAGCGACTGGTAGGCGGCAAGAATGAACTGTCAGCCTACTACGGCGTGTATGAGCGCAGCGCCGCGCACTATCTGGATGCGGACGGCGATGAAACCCGCCATTTCGTCGACGCACGCCTGGGCGGGGCGGCCCAGGGTTTCGACTGGGACATCGAAGCCATGCTGCAAAGCGGCTCGGTAGGCCACAAGGACATTCGCGCCTGGGCCGGCGGCAGCCGCACCGGATACACCTTCGATAGCCTGGCGTGGAAACCGCGCATCGGCCTGCAATTGGATATTGCCTCGGGCGACCGTAAAGCCGGCGACGGCACCCTCGGCACTTTCAACCCGCTGTTTCCCAACGGCTACTATTTTTCCCTGGCGGGCTATACGGGCTACAGCAACCTGATTCACGTCAAGCCCTCGATCACCGTTCAGCCTGTCGACAAGCTGAGCGTGCAGACCGCCGTCGGCCTGCTCTGGCGGCAGACCACCAGCGACGCGGTCTACACCCAGCCGAACTTGCCGGTCGCCGGCACCGCAGGCCAGGGTGATCGCTGGACCGGTGCTTACGCTCAACTGCGTACCGACTATGTATTTACGCCAAACCTCAGCGGCGCGGTTGAAGCGGTGCATTACGCAGTCGGCCGGACCTTGCGCGATGCCGGAGGCGACGACAGTCATTATTTGGGGGTAGAGCTCAAGTTCAGTTGGTGAACCCAAGCAAGCACACCCATACAAGCCCGTTGCCCGGTTTGGGGCAATAGTGATCCTGATGTTTTTCGTTCCTCAACCAAGGAGTTTTCCATGAGCACATTCGTTGCCAAAGACGGTACCCAGATCTACTTCAAGGACTGGGGCAGCGGTAAACCCGTGTTGTTCAGCCATGGCTGGCCGCTGGACGCCGACATGTGGGAATACCAGATGGAATACCTGAGCAGCCGCGGCTTTCGCACCATTGCGTTTGACCGCCGGGGTTTCGGGCGCTCGGATCAGCCGTGGAGCGGTAACGACTACAACACCTTTGCCGACGATATCGCCCAACTGATCGAACACCTGGACCTCAAGGACGTGACCCTGGTCGGCTTTTCCATGGGTGGCGGCGACGTCGCGCGCTACATCGCCCGCCACGGCAGTGCCCGTGTCGCCGGCCTGGTGCTGCTGGGCGCGGTGACGCCGCTGTTCGGTCAGAAACCGGACTACCCGCAGGGTGTGCCCACCGATGTGTTCGACGGTATCAAGGCCGGCCTGCTGAAGGATCGGGCGCAGTTCATTGCTGATTTCAACTCGGCGTTCTTCGGCATCAACAAAGGCCAGAAAGTCTCCGACGGCGTACTGACGCAAACCCTGCAGATCGCCCTGCTGGCATCGCTCAAGTCGACCGTGGATTGCGTCACCGCCTTCTCCGAGACCGACTTCCGCCCGGACATGGCCAAGATCGACGTGCCGACCCTGGTGATCCACGGCGATGGCGACCAGATCGTACCGTTCGAAACCACCGGCAAGGTAGCGGCCGAGATGATCAAGGGCGCCGAGCTGAAGGTCTACAAAGACGCGCCGCACGGGTTTGCAGTGACCCACGCCCAGGCATTGAACGAAGACCTGCTGGCGTTCCTGAACCGCTGAACCGCTTAGATCCCGCTCTCCTTATTTGGCCGGGCTTGCCCGGCCTTTTTTTGCTCAGGCAAAACGCTGACCGAGGGTGAAGCGACCCGGCCCGGCGATCAGCACGCTGGTGAAAATGATCAACAGCAGCCAGCCGAACTGCCCTTCCAGCAACGTCCACTCCGGGTGCACCACCAGCATCGCGATCAACAGCACCGCGAGGATCGGCAGGCAGGCCAGGCGCACCAGCACCCCGGCGATGATCAACAGCGGGCACAGCACTTCGGCGCCAATCGCCAGCAGCAACGTGACGTGGGCGCCGAGGTGAAACGGGTCTTCGATCAGTTTCAATTGCTCGCTGTAATTGAGCAGTTTGGGCATGCCATGCACCCAACACAGAAACAGTGCGCCGCTGACCCGCAGAAACAGCAGACCCACATCCTGATTTCTTGATTCGTTCATAAGCGACCTGTCCGTGAGATGACTGCCGCCGATTGTGTGCGCAAAGATGCCGGCGAGCTTGCAAGCGTGTGCTGACCTCACTCCCCGGTGCCGGCAAACCCCGCGACGATTTCATCGATCACCACCCGCACCCGCGCGGTGTGGCGCAGGTCGGCGTGGGTCACCAGCCAGACGTCGTAAGGCATCGGCCGAGTGCGCTCCGGCCAGAGACGCACCAGCCCGTCGCGTTCGCCGGTACACACCGGCATTTCACCGATACCGATGCCGGCGGCAATGGAACGGCGCACCAGCAGGCCGGAGCTCAGGGTGGCCGCGATGCGGCCGCGGCCCAGGGGTTCGCAGACCAGGGTCATGTCCTTCTGGCTCTGCAGATAGGCGTGGTACACCACCAGATCATGGCCTTCGAACAGGCTGCCGGGCTCCGGTGCGCCGTGGCGGTCGATATAAGCCTGGGAGGCAAACAACCCAACCGGCCAACGTGCGATACGCCGCGCGATCAGGTCAGGGCTGTCCGGGCGCATGTTACGCACGGCGATGTCGGTTTCGCGCTTGGCCAGGCTGAGAAACTGGGTGGACGCGTCCAGATGCACGCGCACGTCGGGGTGCTGCTCGTGCAAGCGGGCAATCGCCGGGATCAGAAAATCGATGGCCAACGAGTCGGTGGTACTGACCCGCACGGTGCCGGTCAGGCGTTCGTCCAAGCCTTGTATCTGGCGCTCCAGCTCGAGGGCCGAGCGCTCCATTTTTTCCACGCTGCGCAGGGCGGCTTCGCCGACGGCGGTCAGCGCGTAGCCTTCGGAGGTGCGCAGGAACAGGGTGGCGCTCAAGGACTTTTCCAGCGCGTTGATCCGTCGGCCGACGGTGGCCTGGTCAACCCCCAGCACCCGCGCCGCGCCACGTAAGGTCGACTCGCGGCACACCGCCAGGAAGACCCGTGCATCGTCCCAATTCATGCCCTCTCCTTATGCTGCATATATGCATCGATGTGCCGCATACTCGCAGCGTTATTGCATCATGCAACGGGGCTATGCTGAGCGCCAGAGAAAACCCTCAGGACCGCCGTCATGCCCGACACTCACACCCCGCCCCGCCGCGCACTGTGGTTACCGATCTTCGCCGGCCTGTGCGCCAGCCTGGTCAGCATCGGCCTGGCGCGCTTCGCCTATACCCCGCTGATCCCCTCGCTGATCCAGGCTCACTGGTTTGCCGCCAGTGACGTGGTGTACCTCGGCGCCGCCAACCTGGTGGGCTACCTGGTCGGCGCACTGATCGGACGGCCCCTCGCCCGGCGCACCTCGAACACGGCCGCCTTGCGGCTGATGATGGTGGCCGTGACCCTGGCGTTCTTTGCCTGTGGCTTTCCCTTGTCGTTGCTCTGGTTCTTCGCCTGGCGCCTGCTGTCGGGCATCGCCGGGGGCGCGATCATGGTGCTGGTGGCGGCGACGGTGTTGCCCCACGTACCCGCGGCGCGTCGGGGCCTGGCCAGCGGCGCGATCTTCCTCGGCATCGGCCTGGGCATTGCAGGCTCCGGGACGATTGTGCCGCCGTTGTTGAGCCTGGGTTTGCAACAGACGTGGTTCGGCCTGGGCCTGTTGGCGCTGGTATTGACGGCAGCGAGCTGGTTCGGCTGGCCTTCGGGCACCCTGCATGAAGCGGCACCGCAAGCCAACGCATCCGTCGCGACCCCGCCGGGCGTATACCTGCTGTTTGGGCAATACGCGTTCATGGCCGCCGGGCTGGTGCCAGCCATGGTGTTCCTGGTGGACTACGTCGCCCGTGGCCTGGGGGCCGGGCCGCACGTCGGGGCGATGATCTGGGTAATGTACGGCCTGGGGGCGATTGTCGGCCCGGTCACGTATGGATTTCTCGCCGACAAGCTCGGTGCGCGCCTGAGCATCCGCCTGGTGCTGGCGGTGCAGGCGATTGCGGTCGGCCTGCTGCCGATCTCCAGTTCGTTCACCGCGTTGGCGCTGCTGGCGGTGATCCTCGGTTCGTTCCCGCCGGGTATCGTGCCGCTGGCATTGGCGCGGGTTCATGAGCTGGTGCCCAACCATCACCATCAACAGCTCGCCTGGAGCCGCGCTACGGTATCTTTCGCCACGTTCCAGGCGCTGGCAGGCTTTGCCTACTCGGCGCTGTTCAACGGCAGCGGCGGCCAGCATGCCCTGTTGTTCATGATCGCGGCCGGGGCCATCGTGGTCGCGCTGCTGCTGGAACTGGGCATGATCCTGCTGAACCGCCGCCCGTCAGAGGCGGTCCCAACCCATACGCTCATCGCCACAGGAACTCTCGAATGACGCTCCCGCACGAAATGACCCTGATCGAAATCACCCAGCCCGGCGGCCCCGACGTCCTGCAACCGCGGCGGGTCGCCGTACCGGTGGCGGGCCCCGGCGAGATCCTGATCCGTGTGCAGGCGGCCGGGGTCAATCGCCCGGACGCCCTGCAACGCGCCGGCAAGTACCCGCTGAAACCCGGCATGAGCCTGATTCCGGGGCTGGAAGTGGCCGGTGAAGTGGTGGCGCTCGGCGACGGCGTCAGCGCATACGCCATTGGCGACAAGGTGTGTGCCCTGACCAATGGCGGCGGCTATGCGCAGTTTTGCGCGGTGCCCGCCAGCCAGGCGTTGCCGATCCCCAAGGGCATGGACTGGATTCAAGCCGCCGCCGTGCCGGAAACGTTCTTCACGGTGTGGTCCAACCTGTTCGGCCTCGCCGGCGCGCATAAAGGCCAGCGCGTGTTGATCCACGGCGGCACCAGTGGCATCGGCACCACCGCGCTGATGCTCTGCCGCGAATTCGGTATCGAGGCCTTCGCCACCGCCGGCAGCGCCGACAAATGCGCCGCCATCGCCAAGCTGGGCGCCGAACCGATCAACTACCGCGAGCAGGACTTCGCCGACGTCATCGCACAGAAGACCGCCGATCAGGGGGTTGATGTAATCCTCGACATCATGGGGGCCTCGTACCTGAACAATAACCTCAAGGCCCTGGCCATGGACGGTCACCTGGTCATGCTCGGCTTTCTCGGCGGCGGCAAGGCGCATGACGTCGACCTGCTGACCATCCTCGGCAAACGCGCGGTGTTAACCGGTTCACTGTTGCGCCCCCGCACCCGCGAGGAAAAGGCCATGATCGCCGAACAGCTGCGCGAACAGGTATGGCCTGTGCTGGCCGCCGGGCGTTGCCTGCCGATCATCGACAAGGTCTACGCCTACACCGACGCCGCCCAGGCCCATGCCCGGATGGAAGGTGGGGATCATATCGGCAAGATTGTGTTGCAGGTGGCGTGACGCCTGATGCCGTCACTGTCGGGCCTTGGCAGGGCCCGACAGCTCGCACAAGAAATGACCTATTGGGCATGCACCGGGTAATCGATATAGCCCACTTCATTGCCACCATACATCCCCTCCGCCCGCAGCGGATTCAACGGCCAGCCATTGAAGAGCCGTTGCGGTAAGTCCGGGTTGGCAATGAAGGGCCGCCCGAACGCAATCAGGTCGGCCAACCCCGCGTCGACCAACCGCGCACCGCGCTCGGCGGTGTAACGCCCGGCGTAGATAATCCGCCCGGTGAAGGTGTCACGCACGGCCTGACGGAACGTGTCGGGCAGGTCGGGGGCGTTGTCCCAGTCGGCTTCGGCAATCGAGACATAGGCGATGCCCGCCGCTTGCAGCACCTTGATCGCTTCCAGGTAGGTGTGGTGCGGGTCGTCTTCCACCAGGCCGATGTACACGCGGTCCTGGTCGGTGCCGCTGAACAACGGCGAAAAGCGCACGCCCAGGCGTTGCGGGCCGACCACCTGGCTCACAGCCTCGACAATCTCCCGCAAAAAACGCAGACGGTTGTGCAGCGAACCACCGTACTCGTCGTCGCGCTGGTTGGCGTGGGCCGAGATGAACTGGTTGACCAGGTAACCGTTGGCCGCATGGATCTCCACCCCGTCAAACCCGGCGTCCAACGCATTGCGTGCCGCCTGTGCGTAGTGCCCGACCAATGCCTTGACCTCAAGGGTGGTCAAGGCACGGGGCACGGGCGGTTGGACCAGTTCACCCTGGCCAGGCCCGGTGGCGATGAACGCCTTCGCCTGTTCGGCCTGGAGCGCGGACGGTGCGACGGGCGCGGCGCCGTCAGGCTGCAACGCATTGTGGGACACCCGGCCCACATGCCAGAGCTGGGCGAAGATCACCCCGCCTTCGGCATGCACCGCGTCGGTGACGGTGCGCCAACCGTCGATCTGCGCCGGGGTGTAGATGCCCGGCGTCCAGGCATAACCCTGGCCACGCGGCTCGATCTGAGTGCCCTCGCTGACCATGAAACCGGCCGAGGCGCGTTGACGGTAATACTCGGCCATCAGCTCAGTGGCGACATCGCCGGGTTGCGCGCTGCGTTGACGCGTCAGCGGTGGCAGGACGACGCGGTTGGCCAAGGTGTGATGCCCGAGTTTTATCGGGGTACTTAAAACACTGTGGGTCATTTGAAAGATTCCAAATTCAGGACGAGCGAAACCGTTGGCGGCTCTTGAGAGCCGCCAATCCATGCAGGTTTAAAACCGTTGATTAACTTATGCGGTGAGCTTCAGCAGGGTCTTGGCAACAGCGCTGGAACTGGCAGGGTTCTGCCCGGTGACCAGCAAACCGTCTTCAAGCACAAAGGATTGCCAATCGGCGCCCTTCTCATACTTGCCGCCCAGTGCCTTGAAATCGTTTTCGATCAAGAACGGCACCACATCGGTCAGGCCGACCGCGGCTTCTTCCGCGTTGGAAAAGCCAGTGACGCGACGGCCCTTGACCAGCGGCGCGCCATTGACCGCCTTGACGTGGCGCAAGGCACCCGGTGCGTGGCAGACAAAACCGATGGGCTTGCCGGCCCGCTCGAACGCCTCGATCAGGGCGATGGACACCGGCGACTCCGCCAGGTCCCACAGTGGGCCGTGGCCACCTGGATAGAACACGGTGTCGAAGTCGGCGGTGTTGATCGTGTCCAGCTTGACGGTGTTGGCCAGGGCCTGCTGCGCGGCCGGGTCGGCGGCAAAGCGGCGGGTCTGTTCGGTCTGCGCATCCGCTTGATCGCTCGCCGGGTCCAGTGGCGGCTGGCCGCCGGCCGGGGACGCCAGCACCACATCGGCGCCGGCGTCCTTGAACACGTAGTACGGTGCGGCAAATTCTTCGAGCCAGAAACCGGTCTTGCGCCCGGTATCGCCCAGCTGGTCGTGAGAGGTCAGTACCATTAATACTTTCATGTTCCAGTGCCTCGATAGGGTTAAGGTCAGTGTGTGTCAGGGCAACCCAACAGCTGTCGGGTCAGCAGCAGCGCCTGATCAAACGGCGCGGATGTACGGGTGATCTTGCTCATGACGCTGCTCCCCAGCCATAACGCATACAGGCTCCGGGCCAGGCTTTGCGGGGCTTGCGCCACTGTCAGCGAACCGTCCTCGACGCCGCGCCCGATCGCGCCGGCAAGCAAGGCGATGGTCCTCGACGTGCCGCGATCCAGGGCCAAGCGCATGGGTTCTGAAAGGTCTGACACTTCCGCACCGAGTTTGACGGCAAGGCATTTGCCCGCGTCGGTGCAGCCGGTCTGGTTGTCGATCCAGCCTTGCCAATAGCGCATCAACTTGGCGCGCGGGGACAACCCGGGCTGCTCGAACAGTTGCGTCATGCCCTCTACGTAGTGATCGAAGTAGTGGTCGAGCAATACCACACCGAATGCATCTTTGGAGTGGAAGTAGTGATAGAACGAACCTTTGGGCACATCGGCGGCTTGCAGGATTTCGTTCAACCCCACCGCAGAAAACCCTTTGGCGCCGACAATCGATTGCGCCGCGTCGAGAATGGTCTGCCGTGGACTTTTGCTGGCGCTGTGCATGCTTCACTCCGTCCGATTAGACCAGTCGTCTAGTGCATGGGGTGAATGTTAGGAGCCGGGCCGGGCGCCCACAATGTCATATCCGCAAGGATTGCGGACATGCGCCGAACCCGGTTGCCGTTTTCCCGGCACGCGCCGACAATCGCCCCTCCCGCCCGCGTTGGAGTATGGCGATGCATAGCGTTGCGCTGATGGTTTACCCGAACTTCCAGTCCCTGAGCCTCAGCCTAGGCTCGGTGTTCGAGTGCGCGAACCTGCTGCGCGGCGAGCCGGCCTACGAGTTTCACCTGGTGTCGGAAAGCGGCGGCGCGGTGATGACGTCCCAGGGGTTCTCGGTGAACACCACGCCGATCCGGCCGCAGGGCTATGACACCCTGATCGTCAGCGGTCACCTGGAATTTCGCCTGCCGGAGGCCAACCTGCTGGCGCTGGTCAAGGCCGCGTCCGCTCAATCGCGGCGTGTCGCCTCGCTGTGCATGGGCATCTTTGTGCTGGCCGAGGCCGGGTTATTGGCGGGCAAGCGCACCACCACTCACTGGATTCACGCACCGGCGTTTCGCAAACGCTACCCGGATATTCAGTTGGAAGAAGACAAACTGTTCATCGTCGACGGCCAGATCTGGACCGGCGCCGGCATGAGCGCCGGGGTCGACCTGGCGCTGGCGATGGTGGAGAACGACCTGGGCAGCGACCTCGCCCGGCGTATCGCGCGCAAGCTGGTGATTGCCCAGCGTCGGGGCAGCGAACAGTCGCAGTTGTCGGCGTTGCTGGAATTGGACCCCAAATCCGACCGCATCCAACTGGCCCTGGCCTATGCCCGCGAGAACCTGACCCACGACCTGTCGGTGGAAGCCCTGGCCGATGTCGCCCGGCTCAGCCCGCGCCAGTTCAGCCGGGTGTTTCGCGAAGAAACCGGGCAGACACCGGCCAAGGCCATCGAATCCCTGCGGGTGGAAGCGGCGCGGGCGATGATGGAAACCAGCCGCCACCCGGTCGAGGTGGTCGCCCGCGAAACCGGCTTCGGCGACCGCGAGCGCATGCGCCAGGCGTTTCTGCGTGCCTTCGGGCAGCCGCCCCAGGCCATGCAGCAGGCTTTTTTCAGCGAGCGCAGCGTTTAGTGCAACGACGCCCGCGTGATCAGGTAACTGGTCAGTTGCGGATCATCGTCCAGCTCGAGGGTCTGCACCGGGCGTGGCAGGTTATCCAGCACGGTGCGCCAGAACGCCTGGGACACTTCATCCTGGTCATAGAAACGCACCAGCCAGTTGGCCGCGCCGCTGCATAGCACCTGGGTGGCGATCGCGCTGCCGATGCCCTTGCGCCGATAGCGCTTGAGGATGAACAGGTCGGCCAGTTCCAGGGCATCGATGCCCGGCAATTCACTGCCTTCGATCAGCAGGAAGCCGGCGATATAACCGTCGACCAGCAGCAGGTTGGCACTCCACTGCGGGTCGTGCCAATAGCGGTTCAGGTGTTCGTCATGGATGTAGAAACGGCCGTCCGCCTCGACATCTTCCTGCTCCCAGTCCGAGGACTCATAGGCGTAGTACTGGTACAGATTGCGGATCAGCTCGGACGCTTCCGGGCCGGTCTGGATCAATTCGACGGTGGTTTCAGGCATGAGGCTCTCGGTGAAAAAACGCAGGGCGCCATTGTTCACAAAACGCTGCCCCAGTCCAATAGCGGCATGAACCTTTCTACTTGCTGAACCGATTGCAAATAGCTGCCGCCCCGTCCGAACCTTCGAAACATTTCGAATAAACTTCGCCGGCTGCCTCTTTTTTCTCAAGGACATGTACTTTGACCAACGTCTGTTCCGCCGGCCTGGATGTGGGCTTCGCCTCCCTGGATTACCTGCAGATTTTCATCCTGGGCGTGATCCAGGGCATTACCGAGTTGTTGCCGGTGTCGTCCACCGCCCATATGCGTGTGGTCCCCGCCCTGCTCGGCTGGCAAGACCCGGGCTCGGCGTTTTCGGCGGCGATGCAACTGGCGGCGCTGGCGGCGGTGGTCAGTTACTTCTGGCGCGATGTGCGCCAGGTGGTCACCGGCAGCATTGGCGCGGTGCGCCAGGGTGACTACAACAATCAGTGGTTCAAGCTGGCGGTGGCGATTGTGCTGGCGACCATTCCGATCTGCATTGCCGGCCTGGCGTTGTCGTCGACCTTGAATGCCTGTAACTCGCCGCTGCGCGGGCTGATGGTGATCGGCATCGCCTGCGTGGTGATGGCAGTGTTGCTGGCGGCGGCCGAACTGCGTGCGCGGCATACGCGGGAGGTGAGCGAAATGCGCCTGCGCGATGCGTTGATCGTCGGTATCGCACAGATTGGCGCCTTGATTCCCGGGGTCTCGCGCTCCGGCTCCACACTGACCGCCGCGCTGTTCCTCAATTTCAAGCGTGAAGAGGCTGCGCGTTTCTCCTTTCTGCTGGGCCTGCCGGCGATCGCCCTCGCCGGCTTGAAGGAGCTGTGGGTGCTGCTGCACGCCGATATGCCGGTGCATGCCTGGCCGCACTTGCTGTTTGGCCTGGTAGTCGCCAGCGTCTCGGCGTTCTTCGCGATCTGGGGCCTGATGAAGTTCCTGGAGCGGTTCTCCACCTGGCCGTTCGTGATCTACCGTGCGCTGCTGGGGATCTTCCTGATCGTGGCGGTCAGCACCGGGTTGTTGAGCTGAGCCTCATCGACCTCAGCGCTCGAAATCGCGCGCATCGTGCCGCTCCGGCAGTTGCTCTTCGAGCGGCCCGGACACCCGGTTGACCCGCCGTCCACGCTGCACCGCCGGGCGCGCCTCGATCGCATCGGCCCAGCGCAGCACATGCTTGTAATCCTGCACCGAAAGAAACTGCGCCGCGTCATACAGGCGGCCTTTGACCAGGCCACCGTACCAGGGCCAGATGGCGATGTCGGCGATGGTGTAGTCGTCACCAGCAATGTACTCGCTCACGGCCAGGCGCTTGTCGAGCACATCCAGTTGGCGCTTGGTTTCCATGGCAAAGCGGTTGATCGGGTACTCCATCTTGCTCGGCGCATAGGCGTAGAAATGCCCGAAGCCACCGCCCAGGTACGGCGCGCTGCCCATCTGCCAGAACAGCCACGACAGGCACTCGGCGCGGGCCGCAGGTTCGGTCGGGAAGAACGCCCCGAATTTCTCCGCCAGGTACTGCAGGATCGCGCCGGACTCGAACACGCGAATCGGCGTGGCGCCGCTGCGGTCGAGCAAGGCGGGGATTTTCGAGTTCGGGTTCACCGCGACAAAGCCGCTGCCGAACTGGTCGCCGTCGCCGATCTTGATCAGCCAGGCGTCGTATTCCGCGCCGGTATGCCCGAGGGCCAGCAGCTCTTCGAGCAGGATCGTGACTTTCTGCCCATTGGGCGTGGCCAGCGAGTACAGCTGCAGCGGGTGCTTGCCGACCGGCAGTACCTTGTCGTGAGTCGCTCCGGCGATGGGCCGGTTGATACTGGCGAATGTGCCGCCACTTTCGGTGTCCCAGGTCCAGACCTTGGGGGGTACGTATTCGGTCATGCTCACGACTCCTGATGTGCTTGAGGTCAACGAATCGACCCAGACTAAACCAAAGGTTGGGGTTGCGTCACAACCCAGCCTTCATCCTTGAGCGCTGGGTGGACACTTATCGGTAACGCCTTTCAATTGCCCCAGGTAACTGTCCACTTCCTTGAACAACCACTGGGAAAACGCCTGCTGCTTGGTGTGCGAACCTTC
Organism: Pseudomonas sp. Y39-6; assembly: GCF_023651955.1. NCBI lineage: Bacteria > Pseudomonadati > Pseudomonadota > Gammaproteobacteria > Pseudomonadales > Pseudomonadaceae > Pseudomonas > Pseudomonas sp. Y39-6. Next base: position 4,183,875 of record NZ_CP069594.1, read on the forward strand.
GCGGGGCGGCCAGACCAGCCAGTAGGGATACGCGTAGGGCACACTGATATCGCCGAGCTGCACCAGTTCGCCACGGGCGATGGCGTCCTGCACCAGGCTGCGCCGCTCCAGGGCGATGCCCTGCCCCAGGCGCACCGCCTCCAGGATCAGGTTGGAGTCATTGCTGCATAAGCCGGCGTGCTCGCCGGACATCTCGACGCCCGCCGCCTCGCACCATGGCAGCCAGGACTCGGTGCTATGGATGATCGGGCTGTCGACGATCTGCTCTGGTGTCTGCGGCAGCTGCCCATGATTGAAATGAGGCGCGGCCACGGCGATCACTTCATCGTGAAACAACAGCCGCTGCTCCACGCCGTCCCAATCGCCCTCGCCCATGCGGATGCCGATATCGACCGATTCCTGATGCAGGTTGGAAATGCTCAGGCTGGCTTGCAAGCGAATGCGGATATGCGGGTACAACGCCTGGAACGTCGGCAGGCGTGGGACCAGCCAGGAGCAGCCGAACGAGGGCAGCACCGCGACCACCAGTTCATCGGTCTTGGGTTGGGCCTGGATCAAGCGCGTGGCTTCGGCGATATCTCCCAGCGCCTTGCGAATCTGCAAGGCGTACAGGCGCCCGTCTTCGCTCACCCGCAGGCCGCGACCTTCGCGCACGAACAAGGCCAGACCGACGAGCTCTTCCAGCACCTTGATCTGCTGGCTGATGGCTGAGTGGGTAACGTGCAGTTCCCTGGCCGCCAAGGTCACGCTGCCCAATCGCGAGGTGGCTTCGAAGCTGCGCAGGCAGGTCAAGGGAGGAAATGCGTTCATGTAAGCTAAGCTAACCTTTTACGGTAAAAATAATCGATATTGCAGGACCTACAGCCGCTTTAAAGTTACCTAAATTAACCAATCCTGCCAACTACCCATTACCAAGGAGGCTTTATGAAACTGGTCGGCATGCTGGACTCGCCTTATGTACGTCGCGTGGCCATTTCCCTGGAACTGTACGGGGTGGATTTTGTGCATGAGCCCTTGTCCGTGTTCAGCACCTACAACGCATTCGCGCGGATCAACCCCGTGGTCAAGGCGCCCACCCTGGTGTTGGACGATGGGACCGTGTTGATGGACTCCAGCCTGATCCTGGATTACCTCGAAACCCTCGCGCCAGCTGACAGAAAGCTGCTGCCGCAGCCCCCCGCGGCACGCGCCAAGGACTTGCAGTTGCTCGGGCTGGCCCTGGCGGCCTGTGAGAAAAGCGTGCAGATCGTCTATGAACACAACCTGCGGCCGGCCGAGAAGCAGCATGCGCCGTGGCTCGACCGCGTCAGCGGGCAATTGCTGGCCGCGTATACGCTGCTGGACAAACACCTGAGCCAGGCCGACAGCGAAGCGCTGACCCAAGCCTCGCTGACGGTGGCGGTCGCCTGGTCCTTCAGCCAGTTCACCGTGGCCTCGGTGGTCAAGGCGGATGCGTTCCCCCATGTGCAACGCCACGCCGAACGCCTGGAGCAGCACCCGGCCTTCAAGCGCTACCCCATCGAGTGACCGGAGTTACACCCAGCCGCCATCGACAATGAAGTTCTGCGCCGAACACATCGCTGACGCCTGCGAGGCGAGAAACAGCGCCATGCTGGCGATGTGCTCCGGCAATACGCTGCCAGGCAGGCACTGGCTGCGGCTGATCAGTTCCTTGGCGGCGTCGTCGACCCACATCGTCAATTGTTTTTCGGTCATCACCCAACCCGGCACCAGCGTATTGACGCGGATACGGTCCGGGCCCAGCTCACGCGCCAGCGCCCGCGTCATGCCGTGGGCGGCGGCCTTGCTGGCGGCGTACACCGGGTAGCCGGCGGAGGCCATCATCCAGCCAACGGAGCCCAGGTTGATGATCGAACCGCCACCCGCACGTTTCATCATCGGCACCACAGCCTTGGCGGCAAAAAAGGCGTGCTTGAGGTTGACCGCGATCAGCTTGTCGAACGTCTCCGAATCAACTTCCTCCAGGGTATGACGCACGTCGTTGGCGGCATTGTTCACCAACACGGTGATCGGCCCCAGGGCGTATTCGAAGCGCGCAATCGCGGCCTTGTAGGCAATCTCGTCGGTGATATCGCAGTGACCGAACTCGACGGTGTGCCCCTGGGCACTCAACAACGCGGCCAGGCGCTCGCCCTGGCCTTGCGCGCGGTCGACGAACGCCACCTTGGCCCCCTGCCCGGCGAAGGCTCGCACCATGAATTCGCCGATCCCCGAAGCGCCTCCGGAAATCAATACGGTCTTGCCCTTGAGGTCGGGATAAACGGCCTGTTCAGTACTCATATCAAGGTTGCCTCGATCAATTAGTCTTATTTTATTTTACGAAATCGGCGTTTAAGGCTATAAATTTGCGGCCTCACCGACAAAATATCGCACATTAGTAGAACTATTCCACTCAAAACAACAAAAGGAAGTTCGACCATGAAGCACCCTCGATACCTGTTGTCCGGCCTCGCCTTGTCCATGCTGATCGCCAGCGGTGGCGCGCAGGCCGCCGGTCTGTCCAGTGAACACAAACCCTTCGGGAAAACCAACGACGGCACCGCTGTCGAGCAGTACATATTGCGCAACAGCCATGGCATGCAAGCCACGGTCATCACCTATGGCGGCGTGTTGCAGGCGCTGAAAGTGCCGGACAAGCACGGCAAGGTCGAGGACGTGGTGCTCGGCTTCGATGATGTGCAGGGCTATCAGCGCGGTACGGCGTTTTTTGGCGCGACCATTGGCCGCTTCGGCAATCGCCTGGCCGGCGGTGCGTTCGAGCTCGACGGCAAGCGTTATCAGGTGCCGCTCAACGACGGTCCCAATTCGCTGCATGGCGGCGCCCAGGGCTTCGACAAGCGCGTGTGGCAAGCCAAGCCCGTCAAGGACAAGGATTCGGTCGGCGTGACCCTGACCTACCTGTCCAAGGACGGCGAGATGGGCTTTCCCGGCAACCTGACCACCGAAGTCACCTATCGGCTCAACGACAACAACGAATTGCACATCGACTACAAGGCCACCACCGACAAACCGACGGTGCTCAACCTCACCAACCACAGCTATTTCAACCTCGCCGGCGCGGGCAACGGCGACATCCTCAAGCAGGTGGCGACCTTGCACGCCAGCCACTACACGCCGGTGAATGCCACCTTGATTCCCACCGGCGAAGTGGCACCGGTCAAGGGCACGCCGATGGACTTTCTCCAGCCCACCGCCATCGGCCAGCACATCAAGGACGCGCATCCGCAACTCAAATTCGCCGAGCCGAAACAGGGCGGGTTTGACTTCAACTGGGCGCTGGATACCCAAGGCGACATCAAGCAACTCGCCGCCGACGTGTACGACCCCGCCTCCGGCCGCCGTTTGCAGCTCTACACCACGGAACCTGGGGTGCAGTTCTATACCAGCAACTTCCTCGATGGCTCGGTGAAGGGCAAGGCAGGCAAAACCTACCTGCATTGGAGCGGTTTCACACTGGAGACCCAGCACTTTCCCGATGCGCCGAACCAACCGACGTTTGCCTCGACACGCTTGGACCCCGGGCAGACCTACACCCAGCGCACCATCTTGAAGTTTTCCGCCGATTGAGGATGGCGGCGGGCTTGCCGGCGACCGAAACGCTGTCGCCGGCAAGCCGGCGCCCGGCGCTAATGTGATGCAAATAGTCCCCAAAACCGTGCTTGGCTGCTATTGTGCCGCGCTTTGAAAAGCCGCCTACCAGCAAGGAATTGGACGTTGAACACTGACGAAAAAATAATCGGGGACCTGTTCGAGGTGGATAAGCGTCTGTCACTCAAACCCGTGGTGGACTTCAACGCCTACCTGCGCAACGCATTCGGCGACGGCCCCTGCACCTGCGTGCGCTGTGCTGCCGCTGGCGGGGAGGAAACCGGCTATGAGTTCCAGCACACCTTCAACCTCGACACCAAACCCACCCACCGCCGCTTTGCCTCGACGGCCGGCAGCGATGTGCTGTTGATGTTGAAAAAGGCGTGGCTGTCGTACACCAAGGCGGAGTTGCCGCTCAGTGGTGTGCTGGCATTGCCGACGGTGAAGGAGTTTGTCGAGCCACAGCTGCACAAGCGCCTCGCCCCGTTGTTTCTGGCCAGTGGGTTGGCCAAGGATGTCGAGGGCGAACTGCGCATCCAACCGCAGGCCATGGCCTGATCCCTCCCTTTGAGCCGCCCTTGAATGTGCGGCTCAGGCGTCGGGGTGATAAATCGAACCGTTGAGTGAGCACAGTAGCGAGCGTCCTACCCAGGGACGCCGCTGTCCCTACGCCAATCCTGCCTATTTCGGCTTTTTCCTTGCGCAAGTTTCATCAGTGGGATCAGCATGGCCCACGATGAATAGCCGCTTGATCGAATAACGCGCCTTCACCGCCAAAGCCGAACACCGTCGCACCGAGACGGGCATCCTGCGCGTGACAATGTCGCCCGACTGCCGCCGCGCAGGGTTGGCGCAGCAAAAGCACAGCTCAGGTTTTGCGTTGATCACAAGGAGTTCTGGATGGCCGCACCAAGCAAGAAGATGAGCCTGTTGGGCCTGACCACCCTCGTAGCGATCAACATGATGGGCTCGGGGATCATCATGTTGCCGGCCAGCATGGCGCAACTGGGCGCGATTTCGCTGCTGTCGTGGGTCGTCACTGCGCTCGGTTCGATGGCGATCGCCTACGGCTTCGCTCAATGCGGGCTGTTCTGTACCCGCAGCGGCGGGATGTCGGCGTATACCGAGGAGGCCCACGGCAAGTCGGGGTTTTTCCTGTGTTCGTTTCTGTATTTTCTGTCGCTGATCATTGCCAATGTGGCGATTGCGATTTCGGCGGTGGGTTATTTGTCGTCGTTCATTCCGTGGCTGGGCAGCGGGCCGGGACCGTTGTTCGTCGGCAGCCTGGCGCTGATCTGGCTGACCACCGTGGCCAACTTCGGCGGCCCGCGCATCACCGGGCGCATCGGAGTGGTCACGGTATGGGGCGTGATCATTCCAGTGGCGGGACTCTGCGTGATCGGTTGGTTCTATTTCAAGCCCGAGGTGTTCACGGCCGCCTGGAACCCACACCAACGGCACCTGTGGGACGCCGTCAGTGCGAGTATTCCTCTGACCCTGTGGGCCTTTCTTGGCATGGAGTCGGCCGCCCAAGGCTACGACGCGGTGGAGAACCCCAACCGCACCGTGCCCCTGGCCTGCCTGCTCGGCACGCTTGGGGTGGCGGTGGTGTATGTGCTGTCGACCGCGGTGATCCAGGGCATCGTGCCCAATGCCGAACTGGCGGCGTCCTCCGCACCGTTCGCACTGGTTTACGCACAGATGTTCAGCCCCTGGGTCGGCAAGCTGATCATGGCGTTGGCGGTGGTGGCCTGTATCGGCTCGTTGCTGGGCTGGCAATTCACCCTGGCGCAAACAGCCAAGATGTCGGCGGACCAACGCCTGTTTCCGCGTTTTTTCAGCCGCATCAGCGCCGCGAATGCACCGGTGCTGGGGCTGCTGGCGTGTGCCACGCTGCAAAGCCTGATTGCCTTGTCGACCATCTCGCCCAGCGCCAGCGCGCAGTTCAGCAAACTGGTGAACCTGGCGGTGGTGACCAACCTGCTGCCCTACGTGACCGCCCTCACCGGCCTGCTGGTGATGATGTACAAGGCACACGCCAGCGCGACGGTGCAGGCGCGCAATACGCTGGTGGTGCTGGTGGCCGTGGGGTATTCGCTGTATGCGATTTATGCCTGCGGTGAAGAGGCGGTATTTGGCGCGATGCTGGTGCTGGCGTTCGGGTATCTGTTGTATGGCTTTCTGGCCAAACGGTTTGTCGGGGAACCGGCAGACTCCCCTGGCAGATGAAGATCAAAATGTGGGAGGGGGTTTGCCCCCGATTGCGCCAGTCGATACATGCATTGACTGAACCACCGCTATCGGGGGCAAGCCCCCTCCTACAGTGTTTACCGCGTTTGCCTGAACTGATTATTTACGCGCCGCCTCCCACTGCTTGAGCAGGTCGCCGTAGGCCACGGTTTCGCCTTTGGGTTTCTCGTTGGCCAGTTTCGGCTTCGGCGCGCCGGGCTGGTCGAACCAGTATTGGGCGTCACGTTCCGGGTTCATTTTCGGACCGCACACCGGTTGCACTTTGGAGCGCTCCAGGCGCGTCATGATCGCGTCTTGCTCCTTGGCCAGGTTGTCGAGCGCCTGTTGCGGGGTTTTCTCGCCGCTGGCCGCCGCCGCAATGTTGCTCCACCACAGTTGCGCCAGGCGTGGATAGTCCGGCACGTTGGTGCCGGTCGGGGTCCACTCGACCCGGGCCGGGCTGCGGTAGAACTCCACCAGGCCGCCAAGCTTCGGCGCCAGGTCGGTCATGGCCTGGGAATTGATGTCCGACTCACGGATCGGCGTCAGGCCGACGATGGTTTTCTTCAGCGACACGGTTTTCGAGGTGACGAACTGCGCGTACAGCCAGGCCGCGAGCTTCTGCTTCTCAGGCGTCGACTTGAGGAAGGTCCAGGAACCCACGTCCTGATAACCCTTCTTCATGCCCTTTTCCCAATAAGGTCCGACGGGCGACGGCGCCATACGCCATTTCGGTGTGCCGTCGGCGTTGACCACGGGCAGGCCCGGCTTGGTCATGTCGGCCGTGAACGCGGTGTACCAGAAGATCTGCTGGGCGATGTTGCCCTGGGACGGCACCGGGCCGGATTCGGAGAAGGTCATGCCGGCCGCTTCCGGCGGTGCGTAGGCTTTCATCCAGTCCACGTATTTCTGCGTGGCGAACACCGCCGCCGGGCCGTTGGTGTCGCCGCCCCGGGTGACGCTGGAGCCCACCGGGTGGCAGTCCTCGACGCGAATGCCCCACTCGTCCACCGGCAAACCGTTGGGCAAACCCTTGTCGCCGCCACCAGCCATGGAGAACCAGGCATCGGTGAAGCGCCAGCCGAGGGACGGGTCTTTCTTGCCGTAGTCCATATGCCCATAGATGCGCTTGCCGTCGATTTGCTTGACGTCCTCGCTGAAGAACTTGGCGATGTCTTCATAGGCCGACCAGTTCACCGGCACGCCGAGGTCGTAGCCGTATTTTTCCTTGAACTTGGCTTTCAGCTCCGGCCGCTCGAACCAGTCAGCGCGGAACCAGTACAGGTTGGCGAATTGCTGGTCGGGTAACTGGTAGATCTTGCCGTCCGGCGCGGTGGTGAAGGAGATACCGATAAAGTCCTTGATATCCAGGGTCGGCGAGGTGAAGTCCTTGCCTTCGTTGGCCATCAGGTCGGTGATGGATTCGGTTTTGCCGTAGCGAAAGTGCGTACCGATCAGGTCGGAATCGTTGACCCAGCCGTCATAGATATTCTTGTCGGACTGCATCTGGGTTTGCAGCTTTTCCACCACATCGCCTTCCTGCAGCAGGTCGTGGGTCAGCTTGATACCGGTGATTTCACTGAAGGCCTTGGCCAGCACCTTGGATTCGTACTCATGGGTGGTGAGGGTTTCCGACACCACGTTGATCTTCATCCCACGGAACGGTTCGGCGGCCTTGATGAACCACTTGAGTTCCTCGAGCTGCTGGTCGGCCGTGAGGGTCGACGGCTTGAACTCGCTGCCGATCCATTTTTTCGCCGCCTCTTCATACGCATCGGCCCAGGCCGTGGCACTCAAACCGCTGAGGGCCAGTACGGCGGCCAATGAAATGCTATGTCGCAGCTTATTGTTTTTATCGAACATAGAGACCTCCTGGTTGATTTCAAAAGGGACTACAAACGCCACACACCCCTTGTAGGAGCGAGCTTGCTCGCGAAAAACGCCCAGACACCGCGCACGCCCAGAAACGCCGCGTTATCGTTGACGAATTTCGCGAGCAAGCTCGCTCCTACAGGGAATAGAGGCATCCGCACTAGCCCCAACGCATCACACACAACAGCCATACAAGGGAGAGCGCGGACGCCACCCAGATGCTCCAGTCGGTTGCGCCGATCACCAGCAGGTGCAGGTAGGCGCTACCGAGAAGACCGATAAACAAACGATCACCACGGGTGGTGCTGATCGGCAGAAACCCGCGCCGAGGGATACTCGGCGCGCGCAATTCCCAAGTGGTCATGCCCGCCAGAATCAGGGCGATACCGCCAAAGAACAGCGCAGTGGGGGTGGTCCAGGCCATCCATTCCATCATCGACTCCTCAGACCCGGCCGAGGGCAAAGCCCTTGGCCACGTGGTTGCGTACAAACCAGATCACCAGCATGCCGGGCAGGATGGTCAACACCCCCGCCGCCGCCAGTACGCCCCAGTCGATCCCCGACGCCGAGACGGTGCGGGTCATCACCGCCGCGATGGGCTTGGCATTGACCGAAGTCAGGGTGCGTGCGAGCAGCAGTTCGACCCAGGAAAACATGAAGCAGAAAAACGCCGTCACGCCGATGCCGGAGCCGATCAATGGGATAAAAATCTTCACAAAGAACTTGGGGAAGGAGTAGCCGTCAATGTAGGCGGTTTCGTCGATTTCCTTGGGCACACCCGACATGAAGCCTTCAAGAATCCACACCGCCAATGGCACGTTGAACAGGCAGTGCGCCAGGGCCACCGCGATATGCGTGTCGAACAGGCCGATGGACGAATACAGCTGGAAAAACGGCAACAGAAACACCGCCGGCGGCGCCATGCGGTTGGTCAGCAGCCAGAAAAACAGGTGCTTGTCGCCCAGGAAGCGATAGCGCGAGAACGCATACGCCGCCGGCAGCGCCACGCTCAAGGAGATCAGCGTGTTCAGGCTCACGTAGTACAGCGAGTTGAGATAGCCGGTGTACCAACTCGGGTCAGTGAAGATCACCTTGTAGTTGGCCAGGGTGAAATCCTGCGGAAACAGCGTCAGCCCGCCGAGGATTTCGGTATTGCTTTTGAAGGACATGTTCAGCAGCCAGTAGATCGGCACCAGCAGGAACAGGATGTAGATCAGCAGCGGTATGACTTTGCGCTTGCTCATGTTGGTGGCCTCAGCGGTTGGCGTCGGAATGGGTCATGGCGGTGTAGAACAGCCAGGACACCAACAGGATGATCAGGAAGTACACCAGGGAAAACGCCGCGGCCGGGCCTAGGTCGAATTGGCCGACAGCCATCTGGGTCAGCGTCTGGCTGAGGAACGTGGTGGCGTTACCCGGCCCGCCACCGGTCAGTACGAAGGGCTCGGTGTAGATCATGAAACTGTCCATGAAGCGCAGCATCACCGCGATCAGCAGCACACTTTTCATCTTCGGCAGCTGGATATGTCGGAAAACCGCCCAGGCCGACGCCCGATCGATACGCGCCGCCTGGTAGTACACGTCTGGAATAGCGCGCAGCCCCGAGTAGCACAGCAGCGCCACCAGGGAGGTCCAGTGCCAGACATCCATCACCAGCACCGTGACCCAGGCGTCCATGGTGTTGGCCGCGTAGTTGTAGCTGATGCCCATCGCATTGAGGGTAGAGCCGAGCAGGCCGATATCGGCGCGGCCGAAAATCTGCCAGATGGTGCCCACCACGTTCCACGGAATCAGCAACGGAATGGCGAGGATGATCAGCACCAGCGACGACCAGCGGCCCTTGGTCGGCATGGTCAGGGCGATGGCGATGCCCAGCGGGATTTCGATCAGCAGCACGCACGCCGAGTAGATGAACTGGCGCAGCAGCGAGTCGTGCAGACGCGGGTCGAGCAGCACCTGTTTGTACCAGTCGGCGCCGACGAAATAGCGGCTGGACTGGTCGAAAATGTCCTGCACCGAGTAGTTGACCACCGTCATCATCGGGATCACCGCACTGAATGCCACCAGCAGGAACACCGGCAACACCAACCACCAGGCCTTGTTGTTCTGCACCTTGTTCATGGCCGCACCTCCAGCAGGTAATCGTCGGCGTAGAGCATCAGCCACTGCGCGGGGAAGCTGATAGAGGCGGTGCCTTCGGGCACCGGTTTGTCTTCGGCCAGACGCACTTTCAGGGTGGCGCCGTCCAGGTTCAGGGTCAGGATCTTGTAGGTGCCGAGGTCCTCAATATGGGTGACGTCGGCTTGCAGTGCGTCGGGGTTATGCTCATCCCACACATGAATGAATTCCGGGCGGATCCCCACCTGCAAGGTCGTGTAGGCCGTGTCGGCAAGGCGTTGCTGCACAGCCTCGGACAACCGCAGATGGGTGTCGGCAAAGCGCACTCCGCCGGCCTCGGCCTGCACTTCGATCAGATTCATCCCAGGGCTGCCGATGAAATAGCCGACAAACGTATGGCTCGGCCGCTCGAACAACTCCCGCGGCGTGCCGAATTGCACAATTTGCCCGCCGTACATCACCGCGATCTTGTCGGCGAAGGTCGAGGCTTCCAGCTGGTCGTGGGTCACGTAGACCATGGTGATATTGAACTGCTCGTGGATCTGCTTGAGCTTGCGCCGCAGTTTCCATTTGAGGTGCGGGTCGATCACCGTCAGCGGTTCATCGAACAGGATCGCCGAGACGTCGTCGCGCACCAGGCCCCGGCCCATGGAGACTTTCTGTTTTTCGTCGGCGGTGAGGTTGCGTGCCTTTTTGCTCAGCAGGCTTTGCAGGTCGAGGACTTCGGCAATTTCCTGCACCTTGCTGTGAATTTTCGCCTCGGCCATGCCCTGGTTACGCAACGGGAAAGCCAGGTTGTCGAATACCGTCATGGTGTCGTACACCACCGGGAACTGGAACACCTGGGCGATGTTGCGTTTTTCCGGGGTCAGCTCGTTGACCACTTTATGGTCGAACAGCACGTGCCCTTCGGACGGGCTGAGCAGGCCGGAGATGATATTGAGCAGGGTTGATTTGCCGCAGCCCGAAGGCCCGAGCAAGGCGTAGGCGCCGCCCTGCTCCCATACGTGGTTCATTTCCCGAATGGCGTAGTCCTCGGGACCTGTCGGCGTAGGGCTGTAGCTGTGCGCCAGGTTCTGCAAATGGATCTCAGCCATCAGGCAACCCTCGCGACACGGCGTCCGGGGGCCTGGACCAAGCGGCCCTGGCCATCGAACACAAACAGTTTATGGGTGGGGATATACACACGGATCGGCGCGTCGACGTCGTACTCATGCACCCCCGGCAAGTGCAGCACCAGCAGGAAATGCTCGCTGCGCACATGCAGGAAGGTTTCCGAGCCGCTGATCTCGGCGACTTCCACGGTCACCGCCAGTTCGAGGTCGTCGTCGTTGCTGGGCACCAGGCTGATATGGCTGGGGCGCACGCCAAAGCGGAACTCGCCCTCGCCGATGGGACGCAGGTCAACATTGAGTGGGAAGTGTACGAAATTGGCGAAGCTCACTTCATTGCCGCGGATGCTGCCCGGCATCAGGTTGATCGGCGGTTCGGAAAACAACTCGGCGGCCAATACGGTCTGCGGCTGGTGATAGACCTCGGCCGCCTTGCCGCTCTGGATCACCCGGCCTTCGTGGAGGATGGTGGTGGTGCCGCCGAGTGCCAGCGCTTCGTTGGGCTCGGTGGTGGCGTAAATCGCAATGGTGTGGCGGGCCTTGAACAGCTCGCGCATTTCCTGACGCAGCTCTTCGCGCAGTTTGTAGTCCAGGTTCACCAACGGCTCATCGAACAGGATCAGTTCGGCATCCTTCACCAACGCGCGGGCCATCGCCGTGCGTTGCTGCTGGCCGCCGGACAGCTCCAGCGGGTGGCGCTTGAGGAACTTCTCGATGCGCAGCATCTTCGCGGTTTCCAGCACCTTGCTCTGGATCAGCTCGTTGGACACACCCGCCTGGCGCAACGGCGAGGCGATGTTCTCGAACACGGTCATGGTCGGGTAGTTGATGAACTGTTGATACACCATCGACACGTTGCGCAGGCGCACCGGTTTAGCGGTGACATCCACGCCGTTCATCAGGATGCGGCCGCTGTCGGGCTTGTCCAGGCCGGCCATCAGGCGCATCAGGCTGGTCTTGCCGGACAGGGTGCGACCGAGCAGCACATTGAAGGAGCCGGCCTCGAAACGCAGGTTGGCGTCGTCGATCCAGGTCTGGCCTTCGATGACGCGGGAGACATGTTCCAGGGTCAATGACATGACACGCCCTTTTTTATTATTGGAATGAATCTGGCCAGTGGTCACAGCGAGTTTCGTGCCAACCGCAGCAGGTGCTTGATCCACAAGGAAATGCCCTGAAAGCGAGGTTCGGGAGCGAACAAATATGAACAATTCGGACTGAACAACTGAACACTCAGTGGGTTGACAATGAACAGTTCTGAACAACACTGTTTGAACCCGATTGACTGAACAACGCAGAACACATGCGGGAGGGGCGGTGCGACGATTCGACTTGCCCCCTCCCACATCGACCGGGTGACATCCGTTAGATTGCGCAAGACCCAAAAACAATAAAAAGAAGGTCTCCATGGCCGAACCGCTGACTCACGACACCCTCATCCAGGAGTCCTGGCGCCGCTGCCGCGCATTCGGCCTGGACCACCAGAGCCCACCCAGCTTTGACCAACTGCCCGCCGAGGGCATCAGCCAATTGCTGGAGAGCCAGCATTCCCTGGTGCAGACCACCCACCAGGAAGTGTTGCCTTACTACGAGAACATCCTGAGCAACTCTAACTGCCTGATCATGCTGGCCGACAACCAGGGCCAGGTTTTGACGTCGTGGGGCACCCAGCGCTTTATCGACCCCAAGTTGGCCCGTGGTTTCAGCCCCGGCGCCAGCTGGATGGAGCGTTCCAGCGGCACCAATGCCATCGGCACCGCGCTGGCCTGTGCCCAGGCGGTGCATATCGAACACGATGAACACTTCCTCAAGGCCAACCGCTTCATGACCGGTTCGGCGGCGCCGATCTTCGACGCCCAGCGCGAAATCATCGCGGTGCTGGACGTGTCCAGCGACAGCTACCTGCCGCCCTCCCACACCCTGGGCATGGTCAAGATGATGAGCCAGACCGTGGAAAACCGGCTGATCCTCAACCTGTTTCGCGGCGAGCATTTCCAGCTGACCTTCAACACCGGGCTGAACAACCTCGACAGCCAATGGGCGGGCCTGCTGATCTTTGATGAAAGCGGCCAGGTGTTATCGGCCAACCGCCGCGCCGACAACCTGCTGGGCATCAGCCTGTCGCGGGTGATGATCGACCGCTTGTTCAAGGTGTCGATGCTGGAGTTACTGAATCAGCCGGAGGGTTTGCCGTTCTCCTTGCAGGCGGCCGGCCGCAATCGCTTCCAGTGTTTGTTGAAGCGGCCCAAGCAGATGCCGGTACACGCGCGGGTTTTCAGCGAACCGGCGCCGCCGCAAGCCACACCGATCAGCCTCAAGACCCTGCATTTCGGCGATGTGCGCGTGGAAAAAGCCGTGCGCCAGGCCGAGCGCCTGCTGGAAAAGGACATTCCGCTGCTGATCCACGGTGAAACCGGCGTGGGCAAAGAGGTGTTCGTCAAAGCCCTGCACCAGGCCAGTTCGCGCAGCCAACAGGCCTTTATCGCGGTGAACTGTGCGGCGATTCCCGCTGAGCTGGTGGAATCGGAACTGTTCGGCTACGAAAAAGGCGCCTTCACCGGCGCCAATCAAAAAGGCAGCGTCGGCCTGATCCGCAAGGCCGACAAGGGCACGCTGTTTCTCGACGAGATCGGTGATATGCCACTGCCGACCCAGGCCCGCTTGCTGCGGGTCTTACAGGAACGCTGCGTGCAACCGGTGGGCAGCAGCGAGTTGTTCCCGGTGGATTTGCGCATCATCTCCGCCACCAACCATGTGCTACGCGAGCAGGTGCAGGCCGGGCGCTTCCGTGAGGATTTGTACTACCGCATTGGCGGGCTGACCCTGGAGTTGCCGCCGCTGCGCGAGCGCACTGACAAGCGGGCGTTGTTCCAACAACTGTGGCAGCAACACCGCGAACCGAAGCAATGGGCCGGGCTGAGCGCCGAGGTGCTGGCGTTGTTCGAGCAGCACCCGTGGCCGGGCAATTTGCGCCAGGTCAGCAGTGTGTTGCAGGTGGCGTTGGCCATGGCCGAGGAGCAGCCGATCCGCCCGGAGCATCTGCCGGACGACTTCTTCGTCGATCTGAACGTGACGGCGCCGCTGCCCGACAGCGCGCCTCTGGAGGACAGCATTGACCTGACGCGGCGCTTGAAAGCGGCAGGCGGGAATATTTCCCACCTGGCGCGGGAACTCGGCGTGAGCCGCAACACCCTGTACAAGCGCCTGCGCCAAGGCAATGACTGAAACCCGGGCAGCAATCGACCGCTGCCCTCAGGCTTGAAACCGCCTCGCCCGCACGCGACACTGCGCCGCTCCATCACGAGGACACCGCCGATGACCGCAACCGCCGCCACCGTTTCTGCACGGGAGGCTTATCAAGTGCTCAAGGATATGGCCCTGGAAACGCGGGTCATCAGCGCCTGCGCGGCAGCGGATGACACGGTGAGCGTGGAAACCGACGGCTGGCGGATGGTGCTGCTGACCCAAGGTACGGTGCTGGTGGGGTGCCAGCACTGCCGCTCACCCGATGGACGGCATGGCTCATTGGACAGCTGGCAACGCTATGGCACCAACCCAGTGGCATTGATGAGTACGTGGGAGCACGCGCAAGTCGAGCGCCTGTTGTCGGTGTCTCAGCGCCAGCTCCACGACACGCCGGTGTAGATGCCCCGACCGTCCCCGGGCGTGGAGCGGGCGGCGTCCAGGCCCTTGTCGTCATAACCCGGGGTGACGGTGTTGGCGTAGCGGCGGTTGGTCAGGTTGCGCAGGTCGACCCAGGCTTGCCAGTCCTGCTGCGGGGCGTCGTAGCCGAACGTGGCGCCGAGTAAGGTATAGGCCGCCGCGTAGTAGGAATTGGCGTAATCCACCGCCACCCGCGAGGAATGCTCGGTGTTGAGGCTGGTGTAGAAACCGGTCGGATGGCTGTAGCGCAACTGTGCCTGGTAGTAGTGCTTGGGAATACCCGGCAAGGTGTTGTCGCCGAAGCGGTCGTCGTTGCGGTAGTGGAAGTCGCTGAAGGTGTAGGCCTGGCGCAGGGCGAGCTTACCGCTGCCGCCGCCGTCCCACAGCGGGCTGAGCAGGCTCAGTTCGACACCTTGGTGAACCGTCGGGCTGGCGTTGGACTCGGCGAGGATCGCGTCGCTGGTGGGGGTCTGGGCCTGGGTTTCAACGGTGAGCAACTCGTGGCGCACTTCCGAGCGGTACAGTGCCAGGTCCCATTGGCCGAACCACGCATCACCACGGCCACCGACTTCCAGGGTGGTGGCGGTCTGGTTTTTCAAACTCACGCCTTCGCGTTGCAGGCCGGTGGCCGGGCCGCTGCCCGGCCCGAAGTATTTGTTGGAACCCCAGATCATCGACCAGGCATGCGGAGGCTCGACCGAGCGGCTCAGGTTGCCGTACACCTGCAATTGCGGGGTGAAGTCATAGCGCAGGCCGATGCGCGGCGCATAGTCCCAGTCATGTTGACTGAGCGGCGCCTGGCCGTCGGGATAGGTCACCTGGGTTTCGCGGCGGGTGTAGATCGCGGCCAGGCCGGTGGTCAGCCACAGGTCCGGGACCAGTTCCAGGTCGTTGCCGATATGCAGCACCGTGTCGGAGCCCAGGTAGCTGTAGTCGCGGGTCTTGGTGCCGGGGGCATAGCCTGCGGTATTGCGGACAGGAATTCGCACGTATTCCGACGCGCCATTGTTGGGCATCGCCTGGGTGGTGCGCAGGCCGATCGTGGTTTTACTGTCGTGACCGAACAGGGTGTCCTGGCGAATGTAGTTCAGCGTGCCGCTGATATCGGTGTAGGCGACTTTCAGGCGATTGGTGCCCTCGCGCAGGTCCATCGGGTAGTCGTGATAGGCCAGGCCGACTTCGAGCCGTGCGTTGTCGTCGAGCTGCAACGTGGTCTTGTTGGCGATCCAGGTGGAGCCCGGTTGCAGGCGTTTTGAATCGCGGGCGGCGTTGAGGCTGTTGGCGGCACGCGGATCATGGCTGATCTGGTAGCGCGTGAGCTTGCCTGGCGTGTCGTTGGTGGTTTCGCGGTAGCGCAAGTAAAAGCGCGTCTCCAGGTTCGGATTGAAACGGTAGCCGAAGTTGGCCGCGACGCCCTTGCCCGTGCCGGCGCTCTGCTGCTGATAGCCGTCGGATTCGGAATCGGTGAGGCTGATGTAATAGTCGGCATCCCCCAGCACCTGGCCCGAACTGATCTCGCGCTGGGCGTAGCCACGGCTGCCCGCTTCGTAGCGCACTTGCAGCTTGGGCGCGTCGTAGCCGGTGTGGGTCACGTAATTGACCGCCCCACCCAGGGCCAGCGCGCCCTGATCAAAACCGTTGGCACCGCGCAGCACCTCGACGCGGCTTTGCCACAAGGGGTCCTTGAGTTCATAGGGCGTACCGCCGGGGCCTGTCAGCGGCAAACCGTCGAGCGTCTCGTACAACCCGGAAGCATGGGCGCCGGGGCTGCGGTTGAGGCCCGAGCCACGGATCGAGAGTTTGACGCCTTCATTATTTGCCGCCTTGGCGTACACCCCGGCCTGATACTTGAACACGTCCTCGTTGGTGCTCACCCGCCCCTGTTGCACGCTGCCCATGTCGATGTAATTGGTGCCGCCGGGCACGCGCTTGAGCTGCGCCTGCGCCACTTCAGCCGCGCTGGCTTCGCTGGTGGTGACTTCGACCGGCGCCAGTTGCAGGTCTTCGGCCTGCACAAGGGAACTGAGGGTCAGGGCAGCAAAAAGCAGCGGGGGTTGGCGCAGCAACATGGGGCGAGTCCTTGGAATGCGGGGGCGTGAAGGCCAGGCCTCGCACGCGAACTGTGATGGGAAGACCGGGACGCTCGCCAGGTCACGCCTTATTCACGGCGCAGAGCCTTCCCGGCCCCTGAAAAAACTACCTGTCTCCTAGCCCGCGGCGGACGCCAGCGCGCGCATGAAGTCATCCGCCTCCGACCCCGCCGGAAAGCGGAACCCGTACATTTCGTCGGTCGTCAGAATGCTGTTGAGGGCGTCGCGAAATTGCGCTTCGGTCGGCGACTCCTGCAGCAGTTTGTGTGCCGGTAACAACAGCTCGGCAGAAACGCCTTGCGCACTCGCGGCGTCAATCACCGCAAACAGGATAAATCGCAGGCGGATTTCGCGATCCGTGGGCCAAACCGTTTTTCGCTTACCCAAGGTAGGGCCTCATATTTAAGAAAAGTCCGAGGCTATTGCCGACAGATGGACGTTTCAAGCAGTGCAGTGCAAGATAGGGCACTTCCTACAGAGGAAACGGAAACACCGCACTCGACGGTCCTAACGCTCACTGCACCGGCAGAAAATTCATCAGCAACAGGCTTTGCGCGTAATTGACGCCAATGCGTCGGTAGCGCTCATCGAGCATCTGGGTCAGCAGGTCGAGCCGCGCGACGATCTTGCCGAACTCGACGGCGAAACTGAGGTTACTGCCCTCCTCCGAGATCTCGTTGGAAAACAGCAGCAGCACGCCATTGGCATCCTGACGCTGGCTGAGCAGCCAGGTGGCCTTTTCGATATTGCGCGCCGCGTTGCTGACGAATTGCGGGTTGATCGTGTCAGAGATATAGAACCGGGTGCGCCCGCCATGTGCAGTCACCAGCATGCTGCCAATCGCATAGATAAACGCCCCGACCCGATCGCCGCGAAACTCGGGGCTCAAGGAGTAACTCAGGGCCGCCAGATCGCGACGATCCCCCAGGGCGGGCAGCGGTTGACGGTTTTCGATGGCCGAGCGGATTTCCCGCGCCGCGCTCACCGCGTCCAGGTAACCCGACTGCCGCCACTGGTTGGGGTTGCGCAGGTACAGCTTGTTCATCAGCAGATACAGGCTTTGCAGGTTATCGCGCATGCCGAGGGTGGCCATGCGGTCGACGCTGGTCTGGAGAAACTCATCAGGCTTGCCATTGCTGAATTGCCTGGCGATATCGCGCCCCTGTTGCTGGCTGCAGGCGGTGGTGCAGAGCAGAAACACGAGGACGAGCCAGCGCGGGCGGTTCATCCATCGGCAGGTAAGAGGCGGGAACGTATGATCCATCGGCACCAAGTCTAGTTCTTATGTCCACACGCAGTATGAGTATGGCTGGGATAGAGATAGATCCGAAAAATCCGAAAAAGTGCAGGATTGGGCAACAGAAAACCCGGAATGACATGAGAAGCCCCCAGAGCATGTTAATGCGTTTCGCAAAGACACAACTTCGAGCACCCTATGCCGTATCGCGATCGGCAGGATTACCCAATCAGGATCTAGTACCGAGTGGCTTAGTCACAAATACAAAATAAGTGACTTTCAATATTTAAAATCACGCTCTGCAAAGCCCATACGCTGAAATACCGCTTCCTTTCAGACGTCTGCTGTTTAGATTGAAATGGGGACTCTGGCGCTCAACGCCGGTTCAACGACCGAAGTGACGCCGGCATCACCTATCGCTTGAACCAGCAGAAACGAGATTGAATACAATTAACAAAAACATAAAATTGATGAGCCTGCAGCCTGCCAGATCGTTACATCCCTGAGGTATCGGATCTAAACTGCAAAATATACTTAGCTATTTTGAATGAGGTTCCCGATCATGGCGTTCTGTTTTGGTCTATTCGCGCCACATTACCGTTATAAACATTACGTTTTGATCGACAACGACGGTTGCTGTATAGGATTCAAGACCTGCACTCGAAACCCTGGCGCAAAATGGGTTGAAACTGAAGAGATAAACCTGGCCTGGCTGAATAAACCATCTATCAACCGGTGCCCACCGCCCCCTTCAACAGCCCATCTAAAAACATAGAGCAAAAGACATTTTCATTCAAATCTACAGATTGCTTTTGCCTTATCGGCTTTCTTCGCAAACACACTTACCAGTACGCAATCCCTTCACATCAATATCACACTATTTTCACACTCCACGCGATTCAAAACCAACTAAGTTGCTTAAGTATGGGAAGTACTCTCAACTCGTTCTATTGCATTATTTTCACATTAATTGTTAAACAATGATGCTGGTAGCAGACCAGCCGCAATGGGGCAGACCAAAGCGACCTCAGGGTCGGTCGGCACCCGAACCAACACAACCGCGCAACGATCCGCAGGTTCAGGCGCCAAAATCGGCGACCTCAACCTTGCCGTGCAAAGCCCAGACATCAAGCGCTTTATACAAACAAAACGGCCAGTTTCAGCAGAACTGAAACTGGCCGTCAATGCGTTGCGTCTTCCGGGCTTGACCGGCGATCGTCCGCTTAGAAAATCGAGATGGGGTAATCCACGATCAGACGGGTTTCGTTGTAATCCCCTTCCGCCTGATCAGCGTTACCGCGGTGCCAGGCTTGACGCACGCGCATCGACAAGTCTTTGACCGGGCCGCTCTGCACCACGTATTTGGCTTCAAAGTTGGTTTCATGGTGCTTGCCGTCAGCACCATAACCATAGGCACGGTAGGCGCTGCCGACCGGCATGTGCGTGCCGTCGATATTGTCACCGTTGAGGTAGCGCGTCATAAAACTCAGCCCTGGCACGCCATAAGTCGCCATGTTCAAGTCATAACGGGCCTGCCAGGACTTTTCGCCTGGGCCGTTAAAGTCAGAATATTGAACCGAGTTGGCCAGGAAGATGGAGTCGGCCAGATCACCCGACTTGTTATTACCCACGGCCACATAGTCGAACGGCGTGTCGCCGTGAACCTTCTGGAACGCCAGTGTGACGGTATGAGCACTCAGGAAAGAGTACGCCGCCGCCAACGACCAAGTGGTGTTGTTGATGGAGCCGGCTTTGGACTGGCCGGAGTCGGTGGTGCGGTAGATGTTGAAGTCCAGGTTCAATGATTGATCGGCAGTGAACGGAATCGTGTAGTTGGCATTACCGTAGTATTGATGCCAGACGTCCTTGAGGTCCGAGGCAAACACGCTCATGGACAAGTTATCGGTCAGCGTGTACTTGCCACCGAGGTAGTCAATGCTCTTGGCCGGTATGTTGGCATAACCGGCATACAATTCGTGGCTATTGTTGGTCGTGGTCGGACCGTTACTGCTGGTGAAGTGCCCGGCGTCGAGGTTCAACCCTTCAATTTCGCTGCTCAACAGGTTGAAGCCAGTCGCCGTTTGAGGCGTGGCGCGAGTACCCGCCGTGGCCAGGACCGGGTTGTTGGGCTGCAAGTTGCCATAATGCAGTTCAGTCTTGGAGAACCGTGCCTTGATCGACGCGCCTGCACTGCTGAAGTCATTCTCCGGCCGGCCGTTGCTGTCGACCGGCAAGTTGCCAGAGCCTGCATTGCCTTTGCCACCGTCCAGCTTCACGCCCCAGTATCCGTAAGCATCTACACCAAAACCGATGGTGCCTTGGGTGAAGCCGGAGGAGAAGTTGCCTTGCATCACCTGCAACCAATCCTGTTTGTCGCCCGCCGAATTCTTACCGTCACGATCAAAATAAAAGTTGCGAAGCAGCAGGTTCAAACTACTGCCTTCAACAAACCCCTTGGCAGTCGCTTGGTCCTCCACACCCGCGGCTGACGCTAGTTGACTAACACCCAGCGAGACCGTCAGCGCCACCAAATTCCACTTAAAAGACATTGTTTGTTCCCCTGTTTTTAATAGAGCTGCCTCGTCTCTCAACGCACAGTCAGCAGGGTCTCCCCTGAAGTCAGGCGGTCAAAAGCGAAGAGTCATAAGTCGATGGCAGATGAGAAGGTTTCTAAGTCGCAACGCATTGACTGCGCAGCGCAAGGTACCGTTTTATAACGGTTTATTTTTAGTACAGGGCAGAGCCTAAGGTGAAAAACTTATAACACTTTCCCGCCGATGGAATGACCTCGTTTCCCGTGAAAGTAATTTTCCATTTCTGTAACAATTCAGGTTTATACAAGACAGCCGGACGCGTGAAATGAGCTGGACATCGATGTTTCGCATACATCTAAAGTCCCAACTGCACGATGAAAACGGCACGCTCTGAGCCTGGATATCCGCAAAGGGCCAAACTGATTCAGGCGTTCTTGGGGCTCCCTTATCGAGAGCGGCGAATGCCGCAATATTTAAAGCAACGTTGTGCTAGCGTACCTGTAGGACGGATTACATGATGGTCTTAGACGCATGCCTCGAGGTCGATACGACTACAAGCCTCGAGACAGGACATCACATCGTTATAGAGCCAGCCTGCAGATATCGCAGCGCCATGGGGGTACAGAACCTGATGACACACATTGCCCCATTGCCCCCCCTTGATTTGAATCACGATCACCCACTCATAACGGCCGCGTTGTGAACGCTGAGCTACCTCATTCAGGTTCGCAGACGCCGCTTGAGGGTTTGTGCGAGGCGCAGGTGCAGCAACGTCTGGCGCAGGACGGGCCGAACGAACTCCCCGCCTCCCGCCGACGCAGCGCCTTGCGCCTGATGTGTGACGTGGCCTTCGAGCCGATGTTTCTCCTGCTGGTCGCGTGCGGCGCTTTGTACATGGTGCTGGGCGATGTCCAGGAAGCCCTGATGTTGCTGGGCTTTGTCTTCGTCGTGATGAGCATCAGCTTTGTCCAACAGCGGCGCAGTGAACGCTCCCTGAATGCGTTGCGGGACCTCTCCAGCCCAAGGGCTAAAGTGCTAAGGGAAGGTAAAGAGTGCAGCGTTCCCGCGCGGGACCTGGTCGTTGGCGATGTTGTAATGCTGGCTGAAGGCGATCGCGTACCCGCTGACCTGCAACTGACAACATGCGCCAACCTATCAATTGATGAGTCCTTGCTGACCGGAGAATCCATGCCAGTCAGCAAGCTGGTCGCGCCGCAGTCTCATACACTTGGTGATCCAGCGCCGCCGCCAATGGATGCGGCCCTAGCGCAGGCATTTTCAGGCACATTGGTCACGTGCGGCACCGCCCAGGGACGTGTCACCGCCACAGGCGAGCGCAGCGCGCTGGGCCGGATTGGCCAGTCACTGGCAGACATCGAGGTGGAACCCACCCCGACACAACAGCAAACGCGTCGTGTGGTCAAGCGGGTCGCTGTCATAGGCCTGGCGCTGGCGGCGGCGCTCGCTATCGCTTTCGGGCTGCTGCGCGGTGACTGGCTGCATGGGATGCTGGCGGGCCTGACGCTGGCGATGGCAATCCTACCGGAGGAGTTGCCGGTTGTACTGACGCTCTTTCTAGGCCTCGGCGCCTGGCGACTCGCCCGTGAGAAGGTGTTAGCGCGTAGCATCCCTGCCGTCGAATTGCTCGGTGCGACCACCGTCTTATGCGTCGACAAGACCGGTACGCTGACGGCTAACAGAATGACGGTCAGGCGCCTTTGGTCCGAGGAGGCTGAGTATGAAGTCGCCAGAGACGGTACTGACGGCGGCACGCCTTTGCAGGAGGCGCTCCATGGTGTGCTTGAGTACGCGGTTCTCGCCAGCCACCGGCATGCTTTCGACCCGATGGAGTCGGCCATCGGCGAGACCGGGCAGAGCCTGCTCGCGCTCACCGAGCACCTCCACGCCGACTGGACGCTGATCGACGACTATCCCTTGTCACCCCAGATGCTGGCAATGTCGCGGGTGTGGCAATCACCGAATCAACGAGAGCGACTCATTGCTGCAAAGGGAGCGCCCGAGGCAATCGTCGATTTGTGCCATATGGATCCCGTTCGCAGCGCGCGCATTGCGGCTCAGGTGCTGGCGATGGCGGCAGACGGGCTTCGCGTTCTCGGCGTCGCACAGGCGACCTTCGCCGCCGAGGTATTGCCCGGTTTACAGCACGACTTCGACTTCAGGTTTCTAGGATTGGTCGGGCTCGAAGATCCGATTCGTCCAGATGTGCCGCAGGCTATTGCCGAGTGCCGGGCCGCCGGCATCCGTGTGGTGATGATGACGGGCGACCACCCGGCCACAGCGATGTCGGTCGCCAGGCAGGCCGGGCTGGGCACCGATGCGCCGGTGATCACGGGAACCGAACTGTCCACGCTGAACGATTCTGAGCTGGCCGCACGACTGATCACCACGCAGATCTTCTGCCGTGTTCAGCCAGAGCAGAAACTGCGCCTGGTACGCGCGTTCCGTGCACAGGGTGATGTCGTCGCCATGACCGGCGACGGTGTCAACGACGCGCCTGCACTGAAGGCAGCCGATATTGGCGTTGCGATGGGTGCGCGTGGCACCGAGGTCGCACGCGAGGCGGCCGCGCTGGTTTTGCTCAATGATGATTTCGAGTCGTTGGTGACCGCCGTGCGCTATGGCCGCCGCATTTTCGCCAACTTGCGCAAGGCGATTGTGTTTGTGGTGGCCGTACACGTGCCGATCGTCGGCCTATCGATGCTTCCAGTGCTTTTCGGCTGGCCGATGGTGCTGATGCCGGCGCACATTTTGTTCTTGCAACTGATCATCGACCCCGCCTGCTCGGTCGTGTTTGAGGCCGAACCGCTTGAGCCGGATGCGATGAAGGCTCCTCCACGTCGAAAGGAGCAACGGTTGTTCGACAGCGCAGTGATGATACGCGGCCTCTGCCAGGGCATTGGCTTACTGATACTGCTTCTCGCGACGTATGCGGGTATGAGGTTCTTTGCGCCGGTAGCGTCTGAGCAAGATGAGCTTGCGAGAACACTGACCTTCGTCGTCCTGGCGCTGGCCAACCTCGCCCTGATCCATACCAATAAGTCATGGGGCCGCACGCGCTGGGTGGGGCCTGGCGCGTTTGGCACCCAGCTCAGTTGGATCGCTTTCGCAACGTTGGCCATGTTGGCGATAGCGCTGTTTTTTCCGCCGGTTACCCAGCTGTTCTCATTCGTGACACCCGCGCCAGTACTGCTACTTTTCGCATTTGGCATCGTCGCGCTGAGCGTAATGTGGTTCGAAGTCGTGAAATGGCTAATACGAATGAGGAGCGAGCATAGCGACTGAGCGAAGCCTTTCGTGCTGATCCCCGAGTTCGCCGGGGGCTGCACATGTCGCAACCCTGGCGAGGTCTGTTCAGCAGTTAATCGCTTAGATTGGCTCCCAGCTTTGGAAAAGCAAACCGGATCAGCAGCGCAACATCGGGTGCTTCGCCCCTCGAACATTATCGGGTAACGCGGCGAGTGGACTCGTCACGTTGGCGAACCTCTTACTCGGGTCAACGCCTTCATAAAAGGTGTACGTCAGGATTCGAACCCTGGAATTGCCAGTAACGCTCACTGGCTTCCAGGAGTCCAAAGTAACTTTTTAAAACAATACGTTAGATTCTAATAATTACCGCACCAAGGCACTTTTGAATGCGTTGGAGCCCGCGCCGATCATGGGGCGCATAAGGTTGCGGAAATCATTCCGCCCTCCCCCGCGTGCTGCCGATCGAACACTATCGCCAATAGTCGTAGTGAAACATCCGGGGGCCGCTGATAATCTGCGACCACGTTCGCCAGCCGTTTAGGGATGGAGGCGAAAATAGAAGCCCTGGAGCCGCGAACCTCCGGGGCTTTGCTTTTTTGGCGCAGGCTGACACCCAACTCTTCTGGGCATTTTTCCTTTGGCCCTAAATTGTTCAGGGCGCTGGGCGAAATCCCTTTCAGTACCGACATGGCCGAAATCGGAATGGTTGTGATGTGCCTTGATCTTTCCCGATAGGCACGTTCGATTGCACCCGCCGGATTGTTTGGCTGTCATGGATTTGGTGTGTTTGTGCATT
Organism: Pseudomonas sp. Y39-6; assembly: GCF_023651955.1. NCBI lineage: Bacteria > Pseudomonadati > Pseudomonadota > Gammaproteobacteria > Pseudomonadales > Pseudomonadaceae > Pseudomonas > Pseudomonas sp. Y39-6. Next base: position 4,208,402 of record NZ_CP069594.1, read on the forward strand.
GGCGTAGCCGTGAAGCAAGCCTACGATCAGCCCCTGAGGCAGCCGACCTTGCGATTGCTCATGGTCGCGTTTAGCGCGGATACAATAACGCCCGCGTGGCGGCGGGCGTTTGGCATAGATCGTCGAAGCGTTATCGCCTTAATCGAAGGCGCCGTTGAGGACTTCGTAGATTATGCCGGAAGCAATTGCGACCAGTATCAAGTCCGTGCCTGCCTGCTGCCATTCGTAGCCGTCGTAATGTGGAAGTCTGCCCAGCAATCGACCATCAAGTTTCTTGGCGATGCCTGGAGGAAGAGGCTTCCCTCTGGCCAGGTTCTTTTGTATTCCGGGTGGCAGTGAAGGGCCTGGGCTCCAGTAGTCACGGTAGCCGCCGAGCACTCCCAATACGCTGCCCCGGTCAATGCTTGGCCCGCGAGACCAATCGTCTCCGCTGGGACCTTTCCCCTTATTACCCTGGTTGCCATGACCTTGACCACCTTGTGAGTTGCCTTTTCCATTGCCTTGACCTTTCCCATTGCCAGGGTCTGCGAGTGCAGCCACCGAGCCAACGGCCAAAGTAAGGCAGATAGCAGCTACAAGCGTGCGTGATCTAAACATGACGGTCTTCTCCGGAAGGGAATGCTCCCTGAAATGTAGACGGTATTGAAGGTTTTGGTTCCGTAATACTCATCCCGCTCGCTGCATCCGTTAACGGAGCGTGGCGCCCAACGATAACCGCCGATTAGGCCCCCTCCAGGTTAAAAAATTGCGGGATCAGGTGCTGCTTTCGAATTCACCAATCGTCGATGCCTTACACCCAGCACTGCCAAACACGTACATACATTCCCCTTGTATTTGATAGCTTAAAGCCATCAAGCGGCATGCCTCATGCGCAGAGCCACCTTGGACAAGACGTAGACGTCTGGCAATCATCACTCATTGGTGAATTGTTTCTATCAGGGAAGAGGATCTGAAGCTGGTGACCGCCACCCCATCCTCCATAGCCAAATGCTCAGGCATGCACGCGCGCCTATGGCTGACCCTGCCCGACCAAAGCGTTAAGCATTGGTGCCTTCCCAGGAATCTGTTTTGCGACCAACAGTCGTTGCCCAGGAGCACCCTCAGGAAATGGATTCCGGAAACCATTCAATAGACGGGGCGAACTCCGAAAAGCCAAACGAGTAGGAACTTAAATATGGAGATTTATAGTATGTCAGCTCAAGAAAACTACGTTGGTGTTGGCGGATGGACTGCTTACCACGAACTGACTCCAAAGGACCATGCTGTATTCAAAGAAGCCTTGGAAGGCTTTGTGGGGGTGCAATACACCCCTGAGACGGTTGCGACCCAGGTCGTCGCCGGCACAAACTATCGCTATCACGCCAAAGCACAGCAGCCTGGTTCGCCAGCAATCTGGGCAGCAATCGTAGAAATCTACGCCCCCCTCAAAGGTAAGCCGCACATCACCCAGATCATCCGCATCTAAGCGCGCTTAACACCCTTCGGGTCACGCGAGGATTGCGGGACTCGAAGGCTGATCGCGCGCCCTTGCTTGTGCTGCGCTTCTGGCTTCTCCCTCCCCTGGAGCCGCAAGCATGACGATTGATGTCCTCCCCGATCTGAATGCGTATCCCACCCCTGAGCGGGCGTTTCGCTATCTGCGACTTATTGCGAGGTGGCCGAGGCTCGTGGGGTGCGATGAAGGCTACGTGCCGGACCTCTTCCCCGCCCAGCATTACGGCGACTACCTGATCCTGAACATCGACCTGAAGCCAGGCCGGATCAAAAACTGGAGAAAGCCGATCGCCACCGACATCGAAAAGATGATCGAGGCGAACCAGGAAGACTGATCAACCAGCGCCGTGTATCGGATATCGCTCAGCCCTCTGTGATGACAGCAGGGTGTCACCTTGCCCCTGGCCTTAGCGGATTTTGTCGCGGCGTAGACGGGCAACACTCGGAGGGGCGACATCCGATGCGGACGAATTCGCGGCCTATAACGCTATAGGCCGCCACTGATACTCAAGGAATCAGTCATCCCGATCATCACGATCTCGACCGTGATAACGATCATACCCGCGATCATCGTATCGGCGATCGTACCCACGGCCCCGACCTTGGTCATCGTAGCCCTGGTCGTATCTGCGCCCATGATCATCCCCTCTGTAACGATCATGCCCATACCGTCCTCCGTCGTCCCAGATAGGCACGCAACCACCAAGCAGAATAAGACCAGAAATGGCCAAAAGGGTTATTGCTGCGCGCTTCATCTTGAACGTCCTAATTGCTTGAGAGGGTTAATTTTTTGACTGCAAATCAGCCCAATGATTCAGCCGTGCCCGCGAATAAACATCGGCCCGAGCGGCCGCCAGGGCATGATCAATTACACGTCGCTGAAGAGCATCGCGCCGGGGAAAATTGGCCAGGCCGATCTACCTGAGCGCCATGTGCATCGACGCCCGGGGCGACCGCTACAGCAAGTCCGTGGAGAGGGTGAGCACTAAAACCTTCAAGGCTGCCGCTACCGGCTTGTCCGACTCCGAGGCCGCGTCATACCCGTTCTTCAATGCTGATCCAGCGGCTATTGCTGTGACAACGGCACTGCCGCTAGCGCCGCTATCAGAATTCGCATGTCGTACCTTGTCCATAGATGGCATTGATATCTACAGCGCTCATCGAGAGCAAGCACTCACGACACCGGATATTTTGTCTGATGGCGACTGCCAGGTACGGAAAAAATGGTATCGGACAAGTGAACCTATTCCTTTCGGATCAACGTCAGCCAGATGCCATGGGTTCTCAGGATTCGGTGCTATCACCGTGTATCGGTCGCCCGAAGTCTGCAAAATCCCTCCGAGGCTTCCACCTACCAGGTCGGTCGCCTGCCACCCATCTCTGATGCACTCGGCGACAGCCTTAGCCGAATGCTTCGACTCGATTTCAAGCAATGGTGGATTCTTCCTGATGTCGCTAACGCTTGAACACCCAGCCAGCAGAATAACCGCCAGTCCCGCTACAACACTTCGCATGTCGTTCCCTCTTTGGTTTGGCGGGACTGTAGCACCTGGCCGCAGAAAGCAAAAAGCCCAGCGCGAGGCTGGGCTCAAAGCAACTAATCTGCAAGAGACTAAGCGTCTGGAACTTCTTTATCGAGTGCAAGCTTTGGATCAGCCACCTCTACCCAGCCCTTCTTCAAATACTCATCTGCCACAATTTTACGTATCAAAAAACAGTAGATGATTGGCAGTCCAGCAATAGGTATAGCTGCCCAAGGCGGGCCTGCAAACAGCCCCAACCCTATAGCAATACCCCAGATCAATAAATGGCGCCAAAGGCCGGCGAAGCAAAGATAGAGTGGGCCTAGGAACAATATTGCCAGAACCTGAAACGCATCGACTTCTTCAACCTTGCCATTGTCTAGACTTTTGAAGTATCGGGCCATTGCACTCTCCGTGTGGGGGTTAATTCGGAAAAATAGCACTGGGAAAGCCAGATGCAAAGAGCCCTGCGTGGGGCTGGGCTCTTCTGTTGTGAGCTCAGCCCTTCTTCAGTGCGATGAAAGCACCGCCGATTCCAAAAACAGCACTGTAGCCGGCCCCGCACGGAACGTCGGGTTGTGCTTGGCTGCCTCAAGCATATGCGGAGCGAGATCATGTGCATCAAGCGCTTCTTTTGATGCCCACTTCTCGATCAATACAAAGCTATCGCTATTTCCGACTACAGGGTGGATATCATATTGAATGCACCCTTGCTCAGCCCTGACCAAAGGAGCGAGTTTTTCAAAAGCCGCGAGCTGGTCCGAGCCTCGACCTGGCTGGGTATTGATGATGACGACAAGCCGAACTTCATCAGACATAGGTAACACGCCGCATACTAAAGAGGGGAAAATACAGTACGCTACAACCAAGTACAGATGCAAAAAGCCCAGCGATGAGCTGGGCCTAACTGGTTCAACTAGGCTCCGGTCACGGGAACTCTGCCAGCGTTGCAGTAAGGTAGTTGAATCTTTGATTTAGACTTATCGGCGGACTTCACCGTCCCATAGGCGGTTGCTAGTGTGGACACCGCGTCCACTGCCATCTTCAGTCCGGGTGTCGAATCGGCGCCCACCTTTGCCAAGCTACCGTTATCGTTTAGGTCTACTGAGAATTTAGAAGTTTCGAGCCATCCAGCCTCGTAACGGATATAGCTTTCCTGGGCCGCCGGGATTAGCTTCGTTTCAGTGACTTGGACCGCAAAGCAGCCAGTGTTTTCGTCGCCGCCGGCGTAACGTAGCATCTCACCTTCTTTATTCAGGATTTTGTCCTGAATGTAATGCTCCTTTACCTGAACTAGCCGAAAAAAAGGAACACCCTCACAACCATTCTTGCAGTCAGATTGCTCATACGTGACAATTTTCCCTGAGCATCCTGCCAGCACTGCTATCACTGAAAAAATCATAAACCGTTTCATGCCCACTTCCTCCCCTATATGGCTTATTGCCACAACAAGATCGTAGCGGGCGCTAGCGGAAGCGCCATTTTCTACGATCTCACCTGCTGAGAGATGGCTTGCGAGAAAGCTATCGAACAAGGAGATCCGATGCTCGCTGCAAAGATCGGCGGGTTTCAATTCCGAGATATCCGACCCAAGGCGGCGTCTGAAATTGTGGATATCGGCGATGCGAGCCTGCTATTGGGGCATAGCAATCAGGAAATCACAAAGCGCGTTTATAGGAGACTCGGCGCCACCGCGAAGCCGTCAAAATAGAAAAGTTATGGAACGCTTCCATAATAGTTCTGGAACGCCGAGCAAATTAAGATCGGAAGTGTCCAAGCCCCAGAAACGCAAAAGCCCCGCATCAGCGGGGCTTTCGTGTAAATCTTGGCGGGAAACCAGGGATTCGAACCCTGGGAACGCTATTAACGTTCGCCGGTTTTCAAGACCGGTGCATTCAACCACTCTGCCAATTTCCCTTTTGCATCACAGGATTATAGCAGCCCATCCTGTCTCAGCGGGCGCCATAATACCCGAATGAAACACACTGTCAAACTCTCGCCATCGCTTGTTACAGAGCGTCTGTTATGATCTTTGCGACTGAACGTTTCAAAACCGAAGGAGTGTCGCCATGCGCGAACAGAATTACGCAGTGAATGGTAACGCGCAGGCTGAGCAGCTTGAAGTCAGCCGCGTCTTGCGCAACACCTATGGCTTGCTCGCCCTTACCCTCGCATTCAGCGGCGTGATGGCGTTCATGGCGCAGCAGATGCACGTCGGCTACCCGAATGTCTTTGTCGTGTTGATCGGCTTCTACGGTCTGTTCTTCCTGACCAACAAGCTGCGTGACTCGGCCTGGGGCCTGGTGTCGGCGTTTGCCTTGACCGGTTTCATGGGCTTTATCCTCGGCCCGATCCTTAACCGTTACCTCGGCATGGCCGGCGGCGCGGAAGTGGTCAGCTCGGCGTTTGCCATGACAGCCCTGGTGTTTGGTGGTTTGTCGGCGTATGTGCTGATCACCCGCAAGGACATGAGTTTCCTGGGTGGCTTCATCACCGCCGGCTTCTTCGTGTTGCTGGGGGCAGTGGTCGCTGGCATGTTCTTCCAGATCAGCGGTCTGCAGTTGGCGATCAGCGCAGGTTTTGTGCTGTTCTCCTCCGTGTGCATCCTGTTCCAGACCAGCGCCATCATCCACGGCGGTGAGCGCAACTACATCATGGCGACCATCAGCCTGTATGTGTCGATCTACAACCTGTTCATCAGCCTGTTGCAGATCTTCGGCATCATGAGCCGCGACGACTGATTGCCAGCAGTACAAAAAATGCCCCGTATCGCAAGATACGGGGCATTTTTGTTTCAGGGCGCTTTGTTCAGGGCTCAGTACTGGTTGGGCTCCATCTCCAGATCGACCTTGAAACGCTGGGCAATATCCTGCTGGATACGTAGCGCCAGGTTGGCAATGTCATGCCCGGTGGCGCCGCCGTAGTTGACCAGCACCAATGCCTGCATCTTATGCACGCCGGCATCTCCATCACGAAAGCCCTTCCAACCGGCCTTGTCGATCAACCAGCCGGCAGCGAGTTTCATCTGCCCGTCGGCCTGGGGATAGGCCACCAAGTCCGGATACAAGCCCTGCAGCTCGGCGGCCAGCGCCTGGGACACCAATGGGTTTTTGAAGAAGCTGCCGGCATTGCCCAGTTCTGCGGGGTCCGGCAGTTTTTCCCGACGGATGCCGCAGATCGCCCGGCTGACATCGCTCGGGGTGGCGTCGGTAATCCCCTGCCCGGCCAGGCGCTGCTGCACGGGGCCGTAGTCGAGCTTGAGGTGGCTGACGCGGCTCAGGGCAAACCGCACCCGCAGGATCAGCCACCGTCCGGTTTCGTGTTTGAACAGGCTGTCCCGGTAGGCGAAGTTGCATTCTTCCAGGCTGAAATCACGCAACTCGCCGGTCTGGCGATCGAGGGCCGTCAAGCCGGCGAACACATCCTTGATCTCCACTCCGTAGGCGCCGATGTTTTGCATCGGTGCAGCGCCCACGGTGCCGGGGATCAGGCTGAGGTTTTCGAGGCCGCAGAAGCCATGTTCCAGGGTCCACAGTACGAACGGGTGCCAGGCTTCGCCCGCTTCGGCCTCGACCACCACATGCTGGCCGTCATCCTGCAGCACCCGAATACCCTGGGTCGCCATGCGCAATACCAGGGCCGGAATGTCCCGGGTCAGCAGCAGGTTGCTGCCACCACCGATCACCAGCAGCGGTACTGCCTGGGCGGCGGCATAGGCCAGGGCCTCGCGAACATCCGCGTCGCTGTGGGCCTCGGCGAAGAGCTGGGCACGCACGTCGATGCCGAAGCTGTTGAATGGCTTGAGCGATACCTGCGCAAGCACTTGCAAGGTCATAACCGCCCCTTCAATTCGATCACCAATAAATCACAGGCTCGTTCAATCAGGTCCAGGACCCGCTCAAAGCCTTGTTCGCCTTCGTAGTAAGGGTCTGGCACCTCGTCCACTTCAGAGTCGTAGCGGCGCAGGAACAGGTCGAGCTCGGCCTTGCCCTGCCCCGGCTGCATCGCTTTGAGGTTACGCAGGTTGCTGTGGTCCATGGCCAGGATCAGGTCGTAACGCGCAAAGTCGGCGCGGGAGACCTGCTGCGCACGCTGGGCCGACAGATCGTAACCGCGCTGCTGCGCTGCCTGTTGGCTGCGTGAGTCCGGTGGGTTGCCGATATGCCATTCCCCCGTGCCGGCGGACGCCACGTCGACCTGGCCAGCCAAACCCGCTTCGCGCAATTTATGGCGCAATACGCCTTCAGCGGTGGGCGAGCGGCAGATGTTGCCCAGGCAGACAAACAGAACCTCCATCAGGCCCCCAGCAGGCGGCGGACGCGCTCGAGGTCTTCGTGGGTGTCAACACCCGCAGGCGGTGCTTCCAGAGCATCGCCGACATGGATACGCACGCCGTGCCACAGGGCACGCAGTTGTTCCAGGGATTCGGTGTTTTCCAGCCAGCACGGGCCCCAACTGACGAAGTCATGCAGGAAACCGGCACGGTAGGCATAGATACCGATGTGACGGCGGTACGGCACGCCTTCTGGCAACCGGTCAGGATGCCTGGCAAAAGCATCCCGCGCCCAGGGCAACGTCGAGCGGCTGAATGTCAGCGCCAGGCCGTTGATGTCGCTGACCACCTTGACCACGTTCGGGTTGAACAGCGTTTCAATGTCTTCGATGGGCTCGGCCAGGGTCGCCATGCGCGCTTCGCCATGGGCCGCCAGGTTCGCGGCCACCTGGTCGATCACGCGCGGCGGGATCAACGGCTCGTCACCTTGCACATTGACCACGATGGCATCAGGCGCCAGGCCAAGTTGTGTGGCCACTTCGGCCAGGCGGTCGGTGCCGGAATTATGGTCTTCGCGGGTCAGTACCGCTTCGGCACCGAAGGTTTTGCACGCATCGATAATGCGCGGATCATCGGTGGCCACCACCACGCGTTCGGCGCTGCTTTTGCAGGCTTGTTCCCACACCAGCTGAATCATCGGCTTGTTGCCGATCAGTTGCAGCGGTTTACCCGGCAAGCGGGTCGAGGCGTAGCGCGATGGAATGACAACGGTAAAGGCTGTAGTCATTTATCCAGGCGCTCGTCGGTGGTCAGCGTGCGGGCTTCGCTTTCCAGCATCACCGGGATGCCATCACGGATCGGGTAAGCCAGGCCGGCGCCTTTGCTGATCAGTTCGGTCTTGTCCGCGCTGAGCTTGAGTGGGCCTTTGCAGATCGGGCAAGCGAGGATGTCGAGCAGTTTGGTGTCCATGAGTGTTTCCTGGAATGAAGCGTTTAAGGCAAGAGACGGGCGGGCAACAGACGCATCAGTTGCATGTCGAACCAGGCGACAAACGCTGGCGACGGCACCGCATCCACCGCAAGGTACCACCAGTCGGACTGGGCAAAGGCGCGGCACTTCACCGCGTCCTTCTCGGTCATGACCAGCGGCAATGATGGCGTGAAATTCAAGACTTCCGCGCTGTAGGACGCATGGTCGGCAAAAGCATGGGGTATCGGCTGCCAGTGTAGCGTTTCAAGGGTGTTGAAGAAACGTTGCGGGTTGCCGATACCGGCGACCGCATGCACCTGCTGGCCCGCCGGGAAGTAATCGACCGGCTGGCGTTCGCCGGTTTGCAAGTTGACCAACGCCGTGGGCAGCAGACGAAAGGCGAAACCATCTTCGCGATCGGCCGCGGCGCCATTATAGAGCAGCGCATCCACGCTCTTCAGGCGCTCCGCCGGTTCGCGCAACGGCCCGGCAGGCAGGCAGCGGCGATTGCCCAGGCCCCGGGCGGCGTCGATCAGCACCAGCTCAAGGTCGCGAGCCAGGCGGTAATGCTGCAGGCCGTCGTCGGAGAGGATCAGGTCCAGGGTTTCGCTGGCCAGCAGCGTCTTCACTGCGCGGCTGCGATCGGGGTCGATCATCAAGGGGACGCCGCAGCGCTGCACGATCAGCAAGGGTTCATCGCCAGCCACTTCAGCAGCGTGGCCGGCCTCGACCCGCCACGGCAACTGCGGTGGCTTCGCGCCATACCCGCGACTGACCACGCCCACACGCAAACCTCTGCGCTGGCAATGCTCGATCAACCACAGGATCAACGGCGTCTTGCCAGTCCCGCCCACGGTGATATTGCCGACCACCACCACCGGCACCGGCGATTGGTAGATCTCGCCCTCGCCCGCCAGGAAGCGCGCGCGCTTGCGCTGCACCACCGCGCGATACAGCGACTCCAGCGGCCGTAGCAACGTCAGCGCCGGATGGCCTTCGTACCAGGCCTTGAGCAAGCGATCGGACATGGCCATCAGGGTTGGCTCACCGCCTCGACGGTGCTCATGCGCAAGTGGCTGAACCCCAGCTTGCCGGCAGCGTCCATCGCGGTAATGACAGCCTGGTGCTGGGTCTTGCCATCAGCACTGATCGACAGCGGCATCTTGGTATCGCCACCGGACTCTTTCTGCAGGGCTTCCATCAGGCTGTTGAGGTCGTTCTTCTCGAGCAACTGGTTATTCACCGAAAACACGCCGTCGGCACTGATGGCGATATCCAGTTGCTTGACTTCCTGGTCCTCGGCCGGCGAGCCGCTGACCGCTTCCGGCAAATCGACCCGTAGCTGGGTCTGCCGCGTAAAGGTGGTGGTCACGACAAAAAACAGCAGCAGGATAAACACCACGTCGATCAGCGACGCGAGGTTGATATCAACATTTTCCCGTTGCTTGCGGCGAAATTTCACGCTTTGTCCCCGACCAAGTCCACGTCACGGTCGCCCTGCACCACTTCCACCAGTTTGATGGCTTCCTGCTCCATGCCGACCACCAACTCATCGATCCGGCGTTGCAGGAAACGGTGGAAGAACACCGAGGGAATACCGACCATCAGGCCCGCTGCCGTGGTGATCAGGGCCTTGGAGATACCACCGGCCAGCACCGCGGCGTTGGTGCTCATGCCCGAGCCCATGAACGAGCTGAAAATATCGATCATGCCCAGTACCGTGCCCAGCAGGCCGAGCAACGGTGCCATGGCGGCGATAGTGCCGAGGGCGTTGATATAACGCTCCAGCTCATGGATGACCCGCGCGGCGGCCTCTTCGATGCACTCTTTCATGATCTCGCGACCATGCTTGGAGTTGGCCAGCCCGGCCGCGAGAATTTCACCCAGGGGTGAATTGGCACGCAGCTCCTTGAGTTTCTGCTTGTCGAGCTGCTTGTTCTTGATCCAGCCCCAGACCTGCCCCAGCAGATGCTCGGGCGTGACACGGCTGGCGCGCAAGGTCCACAGGCGTTCGGCAACGATGCCGAGTGCGGCGATGGAGCTCAAGATGATCGGCAACATCATCCAGCCGCCGGATTTGACCAATTCCCACACAGTGAATGTCCCCTCGAAAAAGTGCGCCACTTTACCATATAGGTCAGGCAGCGGGGCTCGTCGACCCACGACCCGCCGATCACAGGCTTCGGCCATTGGTAACGTGCGGTTACGGTAGCGCTTCTCGCCAGAAGCGGCGTTGACTGCGCGCAACAATCGGTGGCGCGAAGGCGCCCAATCGCAAACGTACCGCGCCCTGTTCGGCGCTGTCATACACCTGCGCTCCCAACGCTTGATAGCGCTCCACCACTTGTGGATGAGGATGACCGAACGCATTGCCGCGCCCTCGGGAAATCAGCACCGACTTCGGCGCCAGCCGCTGCAGAAACGGCCAGGATGACGAACTGCGGCTACCATGGTGAGGGGCTTGCAGCCAATCGGTCGGCACCGCCAGGGTCGAGGCCAGAAACGCCTGCTCTGCGGCGCGATCGATATCGCCGGTGAGCAGCAGGCGCTCGCCATTGGCCTGTACGTGCAATACACAGGATTTGGGGTTGCCATCAACTGCGTCTGGCCATTGCCACAATTCAAAGGACACGCCGTCCCACGCCCATTGTTCACCGCTGATACAAGGCTGAGTGTCGAGAAGCGCCGGCAACCCTTCGGTTTCACCACCGACGACCCGTTTGATCGGCAGTCCACGGGCGACAGCCGCCGCACCGCCGGCATGATCGGCATCGGCATGGCTCAGTAACATCATGTCCAGAGCGTCTACCCCGAGCCTCTTCAGCGACGGCAACACCACCCGCGCGCCGAGATCGACCGCCCCGGAGCGCGGGCCGGCATCGTAGAGCAAGGTGTGATGGCGGGTGCGCAGGATCAACGCCAGCCCCTGCCCGACATCCAGCTGCAGTACGTCCACCTGCCCGTGGGGCACCGGCTCGCGCGGCGGGAACACCGCCAACAACAGCATCGGCCAGCCGAGCAGCCGAATCGGCACACCCTTGGGCAGCAACAGCAACACCGCACCGACCAGGCTAACCAGCCAATAGCCCATGGGCACCTCGGCCGGTATCCACGCGGGCAATTGCCCCGCCAGCAGCGCCAGGGCGTTGAACAAGCCGTCCAGCGCCCCACCCGCCAGCCACAACAAGCCCGCGCCCACGAACGGCACCGCCAGCAATGCCGTCCCGAGCAGGGCCAGGGGCAACACCACCAGGCTGATCCACGGCACCGCAAATAGATTGGCCAGCGGCGCACTGAGGCTGATGGGCAAACCCAGCACCAGTAACACCGGGAAAAGACCGATGGCTATCAACCATTGCGGACGGGTCCATGCCTGCCAAGCACTCCAGCGGCCTAACCGACCGCCGAACGTCAGCCCCAGTACCGCCACGGCCGCAAAGGACAACCAGAACCCCGGCTGCAAGCTGGCCAAGGGTTCAAGGATCAGCACACCATTGAACGCCAGCAACAGCGGCCACCAGATGCCCAGATGACGGAAACGCAAACGCCACAGCAACACCAGCCCCACCATTACACAGGCGCGCTGCACCGGCACGCCGAACCCCGCCAGCAGGCCGTACCCCAACGCCGCGGTAAACGCCAGGCCACATGCACACGGCAGCCACGGCCAGGTGCGCGGCCAGCAGCCGTAGCGCGCCAAAGCGGCGACGAGCGCATAGATCAACCCCGCCAACAGGCCAATGTGCTGGCCGGAAATGACCAGCAAATGCACCGTGCCGGTGTCCTGCAAGACACGCCAGTCGTCGGCCGTCAGCCCGGAGCCGTCTCCCAGCACCAGGGCCGCCAGCCCCGCCTCGCGCCCTTGGGCGTCCACCGCCATCAAGCGCTGACGGACCGCGTCGCGCCAAGCATTGCGGGCCGGCGCCAGGCGTTCGCCGTCCTTTACCGAGCCGGTGGCACCGATGCGCTGGGCGAGCAGCCAGGCTTCATGGTCGACGCCATGGAAGTTGAGCAGCCCCGACGGACGTTTAAGCGTCACCGCGAGGCGCCAACGCTCACCGCTGCGTACCGGTGGGCCACCGTGCCAGTACAGCCGAATGCGCGCGGGCAAGCGGGCGTTGCGCGACCGGCTGTCGCTCAGTTCGAAACGCACGCCGCTGTCAGTCTGCTGCGGCAACCCGCTCACACGCCCCTCCAGCCAACGCGTCTGGCCGTCGAGCATCGGACGCAAGCGGTCATCCAGCGCCCACTGCGCGCTCACACATGCCCAACACAAGCCGAACAGGAAAAACGCCAGCGGATAAGTGCGAAACGGCAGCAGCATCAACGCCACCACTGCCAGGGCCAACAGCATCCCGGCAGACGGCAGTGCGGGTAGAAATCGCAGCGCAAGCAGCCCGAGTGCAAGCGCGAACATCCCTGTCCTCATGGATCATTCCTTTGACGTGATCCATTCAGTCTTAGCTGGCCCCCGGCCGCAGCCTATGATGTTTTGTCACAAAGTCTGAATTTTCTGTTTATAGAATGCGCGCATACTTGCCCCTCGACTTGATCTGGACCCCTTATGCCCCGGCGCTTATTCAAACGGTACATGCCCGACCCCACCAGTATCAGGGAACACAAGTCATTACAGTTTCTGGGCACCTTGCTGCATGACCCGAACCTCTGGCACCTGAATCGGCACTCGGTAGCCCGCGCCATGGCGGTAGGCCTGTTTGCGGCGTTTATCCCGATCCCCTTGCAGATGCTCTTGGCGGCGGTGCTGGCGATCACGGTGCGGGGCAATATGCCGATTGCCATCAGCCTGGTGTGGCTGACCAACCCGATCACCATGCCAGTGGTGTTCCTGTGTACCTACATGACCGGCGCCTGGCTGATGAACGTGCCGGCGCGCAGCCTGCCCGACGACCTGACGTGGGAGTGGATCAGCGGTCAGTTGAGCACGCTGTGGCAGCCGTTCCTGCTCGGCTCGCTGGTACTGGGTGTGGTGTTGGGCGCGCTGGCCTATTGCCTGACCATGGGTTATTGGCGCTGGTGGGTCGCGCACCAATGGAATAAACGCAAACTGCGTCGCGCTTGAGCCCTAGGCTGCGCACAAACGCAGATGCACACGCAAGCCCTGGCCGGTATTCTCCGCCCACAAGCTGCCGTCCTGACGTTGCACCGCATTGCGCGCGATGCTCAACCCCAGCCCGAAGCCACCGTCGCCAGGCCGTGAGCCGTCCAGGCGGATGAACGGCGCGAAGATCCGTTCCAGATCGCGCTCATCAATACCCCCGCCCTGATCCTCCAGCCATAGGTGCCAATATGCGCCATCACGGCGCCCATCGAGGCTGACGACACCGCCCGCAGGTGAATGCCGTATGGCGTTGCGCAGGATATTTTCCAGCGCCTGGGCCAGGGCGTTCAGATTGCCGCGTACCCAACAATCCGGCCCCAGCCGGCATGGCAGCCGCGAGGCTGGCCAATCGCTTTCGAAACAGGCGTTGTCCTTGAGCATGTCCCACAACGCCTGAACCTGAATGTCTTCGACAGGCAGCGGCGTCCGCTCGGTGTCCAACCAGGCCAATTGCAGGCTGTCCTCGACCAGGCGCTGCATGACGTCGATCTCCCGCCCCAGCCGTTCACGCAGTTGCGCCAGATCCTGCTCGCTGTCACAGGCCACGCGTAAACGGCTGAGGGGGGTGCGCAGTTCATGGGACATGTCCCGCAACAGCTGTTGCTGCAATACCACCGTGCCCTGCAACCGCTCGGACATATGGTCAAACGCCCGCCCCAGCTCGCCCAATTCATCCTGGCGGCTGGTGGCATCGTGGGACAGCCGCGTGTTCAATTGATCGGCACGCCAGGCGTTGGCCTGCTCGCGCAATTGATTGAGCGGCATGATCAGCAGCCGGTACAGGCCGATGCACAACAACAGGGTAAACAGACCGGGAATCACGCCATTGGTCACCACCCGCCAGAACAGTTGGTAGCGCCCCGGCATAAAGCGCTGGGGCAACTCGATCACCAGCGAGCCGACACTGGGGTCCAGGGGAAACGGGATTTTCAACCATGGCAGGCCTTTGGCGTGGCGGCTGACCGGCCAGTCCAGGCCGCGCAGAAAAGTCAGGCGCTGGCTTTCCTTGTCGGTCAACGGCGTGCTGGCGAGGGATTGCAGGTCGTTGCCGATCACGCCGATCCAGGTGCGCTCACGCGCAGCCATCAGTTGCAACCAGGCGTCCACGCCGTCAGCGCCCTGGGTACTCCAGGCCAACTCCGCTCCCGCCGCATAACCGCTGAGAATCTCGCGGGAGGTGTCGGACAGATAAGCGTTCTGCTGCTCCATGTACCGGCCCCAGGACCAACTGAGCCAGATCATCAACAAGCAGAAGGCAATCAGCAGGCAGGCCAACTTCCAGAACAACGAGTGCCTGCCCGGCAGACGTTTCAAGCCCCCCTCAAAGGCCGTCATCGTGACCGCTCAACACATAGCCCTTACCCCAGACGGTACGCACTTCACGCTCGCTATAGCCGATGGTCTTGAGTTTGCGGCGAATCTGGCTGATATGCATATCGAGGCTGCGGTCATGGGGCGCATAACCGCGCTGCAGCACGTGCTGATAAAGGAAGGCTTTGCTCAGCACTTCCTCGCCGTTGTTGTGCAAGGTCTGCAGCAGGCGGTACTCGCTGCGGGTCAACCCGGCCCAGTGCTGCTGATAGAAGACGTCGGACAGTTCATCGTCAAAGCGCAGGCTCCGGGCGTCGTCGCGCACGGGCGGCAAACTCAGCGGCGGACGGCGATCCAGGGCCACCCGGCGCAGGATGGCTTCAATACGCACGCGCAACTCGATCATGCTGAACGGCTTGGGCAGGTAATCGTCCGCACCCAGGCGAAAGCCGTTCACGCGATCGGCTTCGGCGCCCAGGGCCGACACCAGGATCACCGGGACCGCATGGCTCTGGCGCAGATGCGTGAGGATCGACAGCCCGTCCAGCCCCGGCAGCAGAATATCCATCAACACCACGTCGAAGACGTGCTCGCGGGCCATCTGCAGGCCTTGCTGGCCGTTCCGGCACCACGTGACCTGAAAGCCACAGCGCCCCAGATGCTCGTGGACATAGGCGCCCAGCACGGGGTCATCTTCGATGGTCAGGATACTGGGTAGACCAACTTCCACGGGATTCATTAGCGCCTGCAAGTCATTCTCAATCACTGATTATTCAAGATTCCTCCGCGCCAGGCAATCGCCACGTCGCGCCAAATGGCCCGAAGATTGCCTGCTGTCATTAATTTGCAAGATTCCACGCCGCG
Source organism: Pseudomonas sp. Y39-6 (assembly GCF_023651955.1). Lineage (NCBI taxonomy): Bacteria > Pseudomonadati > Pseudomonadota > Gammaproteobacteria > Pseudomonadales > Pseudomonadaceae > Pseudomonas > Pseudomonas sp. Y39-6. Next base: position 4,223,955 of record NZ_CP069594.1, read on the forward strand.
CAAATGGCTACACTGCGCAGGGGTGCGGGCCGGATGCCTGCACGGGCGATCGATCACAACGTGGTAGCAGGAGAGTGGCGTGCTTAGAAGAATGGGGATAAAAGGCCGCGTACTGTTGCTGACCTTATTACCGACCAGTCTGATGGCCTTGTTGTTGGGCGGCTATTTCACCTGGATGCAGCTCTCGGAGTTGCAATCCCAGTTGCTGCAACGTGGCGAAATGATCGCCGAGCAGTTGGCCCCACTGGTGGCTCCGGCGCTGAGCAGCAAGAACGCCGACCTGCTCGAACGCATCGCCACCCAATCCCTGGAACAACAGGACGTGCGCGCCGTTTCCTTCCTCGCGCCGGACCGCTCGTCGATGGCCCACGCCGGCCCGACCATGCTCAACCAGCCGCCGGTGGGTAACAGCTCGCACCTGTTGCAGCGCACCGGTAACGACGCCACGCGCTATCTGCTGCCGGTGTTTGGCCGTCATCGCAACCTTGCCGGCGAGCTGATTCCCGATGAATCCGACCGCTTGCTTGGCTGGGTCGAGGTGGAACTGTCCCACAACGGCATGTTGCTGCGCGGTTATCGCAGCCTGTTCGCCAGCCTGCTGCTGATCGCCATCGGCCTGATCTGCACGGCAACCTTGGCCCTGCGCATCAGCCGCACCATCAATTCGCCGATCGGCCAGATCAAGCAAGCCGTGGCCCAACTCAAGGACGGCAACCTGGAAACCCGCTTGCCGGCGCTGGGCAGCCAGGAGCTGGATCAACTTGCCTCAGGCATCAACCGCATGGCCGAGACCCTGCAGAACGCCCGGGAAGAACTGCAGCACAGCATCGACCAGGCCACCGAAGACGTGCGCCAGAACCTGGAAACCATCGAGATCCAGAACATCGAGCTGGACCTGGCGCGCAAGGAAGCCCTGGAGGCCAGTCGCATCAAGTCGGAGTTCCTGGCGAATATGAGCCACGAGATCCGCACCCCGCTCAACGGCATCCTCGGTTTCACCCATCTGCTGCAAAAAAGCGAGCTGACACCGCGTCAGCTGGATTACCTGGGCACCATCGAAAAGTCCGCCGATAACCTGCTGGGCATCATCAACGAGATCCTCGATTTCTCGAAAATCGAAGCCGGCAAGCTGGTACTCGACAGCGTGCCCTTCAACCTGCGTGACCTGCTGCAAGACACCCTGACCATCCTCGCCCCCGCCGCCCATGCCAAACAGCTGGAACTGGTGAGCCTGGTGTACCGCGACACACCGCTGGCATTGGTGGGTGACCCGCTGCGCCTCAAGCAGATCCTGACCAACCTGATCAGCAATGCGATCAAGTTCACCCGCGAAGGCACCATCGTGGCCCGGGCGATGATCGAGGATGAACAAGAAGACAGTGTGCAACTGCGCATCAGCGTGCAGGACACCGGCATCGGCCTGTCCAACCAGGACGTGCGCGCGCTGTTCCAGGCGTTCAGCCAGGCCGACAACTCGCTGTCGCGCCAACCGGGCGGCACCGGCCTGGGCCTGGTGATTTCCAAGCGCTTGATCGAGCAGATGGGCGGCGAAATCGGCGTCGACAGCACACCGGGCGAAGGCTCGGAATTCTGGATCAGCCTGAACCTGCCCAAGACCCGCGACGACGTCGAAGACCTGCCCTGCGCGCCGCTGCTCGGCCGCCGCGTGGCCGTGCTGGAAAACCACGAACTGGCGCGCCAGGCCTTGCAACACCAGCTCGAAGACTGTGGCCTGGATGTCACGCCGTTCAATACCCTGGAAAGCCTGACCAACGGCATCACCGGCGCGCATCAGACCGAACAGGCGATCGACCTGGCGGTACTCGGCGTCACCGCCAATGACCTCCCGCCCGAGCGCCTCAACCAGCATCTGTGGGACCTCGAACACCTGGGCTGCAAGGTGCTGGTGCTGTGCCCGACCACCGAGCAAATGCTGTTCAGCCCGTCGGTGCCCAACCCCAACAGCCAGTTGCAGGCCAAGCCCGCGTGTACGCGCAAGCTGCGCCGCGCCCTGACCGACCTGATCAGCCCGCGCCCCACGCGCTGCGAACCGGGCGAACCGTTGTCCAGCCGCGCGCCGCGGGTGCTCTGCGTGGATGACAACCCGGCGAACCTGTTGCTGGTGCAAACCCTGCTGGAAGACATGGGCGCCAAGGTCCAGGCCGTGGAAAGCGGCTATGCGGCCATCAATGCCGTCCAGCAGGAAACCTTCGACCTGGTGCTGATGGACGTGCAGATGCCCGGCATGGACGGTCGTCAAAGCACCGAGGCGATTCGCCAGTGGGAAAGCGAGCGCCACGGTACACCGCTGCCGGTGGTGGCCCTCACCGCCCACGCCATGGCCAACGAAAAGCGTGCGCTGCTGCAAAGCGGCATGGACGACTACCTGACCAAACCCATCAGCGAACGGCAATTGGCCCAGGTGGTGCTGAAATGGACCGGCCTGGCCCTGCGCAACCAAGGGCCGGAGCGCCCGACCGAAGGCCTCGGCCCAGGCGTGCGATTGCTGGTGCTGGACCACGAGGAAGGACTGCGGCTGGCCGCGGGCAAGGCGGACCTGGCGGCGGACATGCTCGCCATGTTGCTCGCCTCCCTCGAAGCCGACCGCCTGGCCATTACCCTCGCCCGGGAGGCCAATGACAACCATGCCTTGATCGAACGCGTCCATCGCCTGCATGGCGCCACCCGCTACTGCGGCGTACCGCAACTGCGCGCCGCCTGCCAACGCGCCGAAACCCTGCTCAAGCAGGACGACGCCAAGGCCATGGCCGCGCTGGACGAGTTGGACATGGCCATTGCCCGGTTGGCCAGTGAAGCGCGGGTCAGCGCCTGAGATTTTTTACAACGCCGGGCCCGTTCCCACAGGGTCCGCGTTACCAAAACGTACATTGCAGGGAGCTTTTTCATGCGCGTCATTCTTTTCAGCAGCCAGACCTACGACCGCGACAGTTTTCTCGGCGTGTCGCTGCCGCCCGGCCTGGAACTGCAATTCCAGCCCGCCCGGCTCACCCTCGACACCGTGGCCCTGGCCGAACGCCACGAAGTGGTCTGCGCGTTTATCAACGATGACCTCAGCGCGCCCGTGCTCGAGCACCTGGCCACGGGCGGCACCCGCCTGATCGCGCTGCGCTCGGCCGGTTACAACCATGTCGACCTCGCCGCTGCCAAACGCCTGGGCCTGACCATCGTGCGTGTGCCCGCCTATTCGCCTCATGCCGTCGCCGAACATGCCGTGGCGCTGATTCTCGCCCTGAACCGGCGCCTGCACCGTGCCTACAACCGCACCCGCGAGGGCGATTTCAGCCTGCATGGCCTGACCGGCTTCGACCTTGTCGGCAAGACCGTCGGCGTGGTCGGCACCGGGCAGATCGGCGCCACCTTCGCCAAGATCATGGCCGGTTTCGGCTGCCACCTACTGGCCTACGACCCGTTCCCCAACCCGCTGGTCCAAGCGCTCGGTGCGCGCTATGTGAGCCTGCCCGAGCTGCTGGCCGAAGCGCAGATCATCAGCCTGCACTGCCCGCTCACCACCGACAGCAAGCACCTGATCAACGCCCGCTCCCTGGCGCAGATGCAGCCCGGCGCGATGCTGATCAACACCGGGCGCGGTGGCCTGGTGGACACCCCTGCGCTGATCGAAGCGCTCAAGGACGGCCAACTCGGCTACCTGGGGCTGGATGTGTATGAAGAAGAAGCCCAGCTGTTTTTCGAGGACCGCTCCGACCTGCCCCTGCAGGACGACGTGCTCGCGCGCCTGCTGACGTTCCCCAACGTGATCATCACCGCGCACCAGGCATTTCTCACCCGCGAGGCCCTGGCGGCGATCGCCGAGACCACCCTGGCCAACATTGCGGCCTGGGCCGATGGCCGGGCGCAGAATCGTGTCGACGGATGATCAGCGGTCACATACCAGGCGCATGATCCGCAGGCGCGCGTGCTAGGATGCCGCGCCTATTTGGAGGAACCATGGCCGAACACGATTTCCGCTTCAGCTTGCTGAGCCCGCAACACACCCTGATCGAATGCCGCGCCCTGGTGCCGGGCCGCTATCAGGTCACCGGCAACGGTGGTTCGATCAAGCATGGCGACGTACTGATCGTCACCCTGCGCGGCAGTAAAACCCTGTCGATGCGCCTCACCGTCGAAGGTGACGCGCGCTACTCCATCCGCCCGGCAGGCCAGTGGGTCGCCATGGCCCAGGGGCCGAAGTTCGGCGAACTGGAGATTCACACCTGGAAGGTCAACTGCGACAGCTGCGAGGCCGTGCTGGAGTTTGAATTCGCGGTGGAGACCAAGCTGACCAAGGAACCGCTGCAACCGGCCGCCAATGCGCGCATTGCCGAGTTGGGTTGGGCCAGCGAAGGCGCCAAGCACCGCTGCCCGAAATGCCAGAAGGCCGCGCAATGAAAGGCCTGCTTCTGCTGGCCGCCGTCGGCGCGAGCCTGATGGGCTGCGCTGGCGATGCGGCAAAGCTCGAGCGGGATCACAGCTACGTGGTGGAATGGATCGGTGAGCGGCCGCTGATGGATTACGCGCACCTGAGTGTCACCTTGGGCGCCGATGGGCGCGCCTACGGCAACGGCGGGTGCAACCACTGGTTCGCGCCGTACACCGTGGAGGGCGACAAACTCAGCTTCGGCAAGATCGGCAGTACGCGCAAACTCTGCGGCGACGCCCTGATGGAGCAGGAACACCGCTTCTTCCAGGCCCTGCAAGGCGTTGAGCGCTGGGACATCTCGCCGATCGAGCAGACCCGCTTCTGGCCGGCCGAAGGCAAGCCTATCCGCCTGTGGCTGGAAGAAGGCTGATAGCAGGCTCAATGGGATCTAACTGTGGGAGGGGGCTTGCTCCCGATTGCGCTATGTCAGTACCGAATATGTTGGCTGACACACCGCCATCGGGAGCAAGCCCCCTCCCACATGTTCAACCGCGCAGGGCCTTGAGCTTGGCCAGCACGCCTTGTGCCGTCTGTTCGCCCATCAACTGCTCACGCACCTTGCCCTTGTCGTCGATGATGTAAGTCACCGGCAACGCTTCGCTGCGTGGAATATCAAAGATCCCGTCCGGGTTCTGCGCCAGCACGGTGAACTTGATGCCCAGCTTGTCACTGGCTTCCTTCAGTTCCGCGCCCTGCACATTGTCGAAATTGACCCCGAACACGCCGACGTTCTGCCCTTTGAGCTGTTCAGCCAAGGCATTGAGCTCCGGGATCTCCGTGCGGCACGGGCCACACCATTCCGCCCAGTAGTTGACCACCAGCCATTGCTTGTCCAGGCGTTCGGCCGCCACTTTCTGGCCATATTGGTCAACGCCGTAGTCATTACCGCAGCCGCTGAGCAGCAGGGTTGTGATGATCGCCAATGCACCGATCAGTCGCCTTGTCATGGGGTAATCCTTCGCAAAAATGAACGTTGGCTGCGACGGATCGCCTCTTACGGTTTAAGGACCGGGCGCAGCGCAGGTAGAATACCCGCCACCTTACGCAAGATGCGACCCGCACATGACCGATCTGACGCTTTATCACAACCCGCGCTGCTCGAAATCCCGCGGAGCGCTCGAACTGCTGGAAGCACGCGGCCTCGCGCCGAAGGTGGTGCGCTACCTGGAAACCCCGCTGAATGCCGCGCAACTGAAGGCCCTGCTGGCAAAACTGGGGATCAGCGCACGCCAATTGCTGCGCACCGGCGAAGAGGAATACAAAACCCTCAACCTGGCAGACGCGACGCTCAGCGAAACACAGTTGATCGCCGCCATCGCCGAGCACCCCAAGTTGATGGAACGTCCGATCCTCGAAACCCCCGACAAAGCCATCATCGGCCGCCCACCGGAGAGCGTGCTGGAGATCCTGCCGTGAGTACGCCGTATGTGCTGGTGTTGTATTACAGCCGCAACGGCTCGGTCAGCGAAATGGCCCGGCACATTGCCCGAGGCATCGAACAAGGCGGGATGGAAGCGCGCCTGCGCACCGTACCGGCGATCTCCAGCGAGTGCGAAGCCGTAGCGCCGAGCATTCCGGCCGAAGGCGCGCTGTACGCCAGCCTGGATGATCTGAAGAACTGTTCAGGCCTGGCCCTGGGCAGCCCGACCCGCTTCGGCAATATGGCCGCGCCATTGAAGTACTTTATCGACGGCACCAGTAACCTGTGGCTGACTGGCGCCCTGGTCGGCAAACCGGCCGGGGTGTTCACCTCCACCGCCAGCCTGCACGGCGGCCAGGAGACCACGCTGATGTCGATGCTGCTGCCGCTGCTGCACCACGGCATGCTGATCACCGGCCTGCCCTACAGCGAACAAGCGCTGCTCGACACCCAGGGTGGCGGTACGCCTTATGGCGCCAGCCACCATGCTGGCCCCGACGGCAAGCGCCTGCTGGATCAACATGAAATCGCCCTGTGCAAGGCCCTCGGCCTGCGCCTGGCGAAAACCGCTGCGTTGCTGGAGAACGGCCGTGGCCAAAAAACCTAAGATCCTGCCACCCCAGGCGTGGCTGGAGCCGCGGGTCAAAGTCGCACGCGCCCTGAGCCTGCTGGCGTTTTTCGGCCTGGTGGGCTTGCTCTGCGTGTATTACCTGTTCGTCGCCGACCTGCACGGCGCACGGCCGTGGGTGATCCTGCTGATCGAACTGGTGCCGCTGCTGGTGCTGGCGCCGGGGATACTGATCGGCAGCGCACGCGGACATTCATGGATGTGCTTTGTGGTGAACCTGTATTTCATCAAGGGCGCACTGGCGGCGTATGACCCGAACCGCCAGTGGTTCGGCGTGCTGGAAATGCTGGCGAGCCTGGCGCTGTTCTGTACGGCGCTGCTGTATGTGCGCTGGCGGTTCCAGTTGGATCGGCGCTTGGCCGGCGAGGGTCAGCCAGCCTGACCCATCATCATCGCGGACAAGCCCACAGTTGAAATGCAGTTTCCTGTGGGAGTGGGCTTGCCCACGATGGCATCACCTCGGTCTCAATGATTGACCGTATACGCCAGCATCATCGACAACTGACACATCGGCCGCCCGCTCTCGGCATGCCACTGGTTGAACGCCCCCTGCACCGTCGCCAGGTCGCGCAGGCTGGTGGGGGCCTTGTCGACGATCTTCTGCGCGTGCAGGGCCGCGACCACGTCATCGCTCGGCACGAACGTATCCTTGCCCACCATGCGCAGGAAGCGCGGCGCCGACAGCCCGCCCAACTGATGACCGTGCTTGCTCAGGTATTTCCATAAACCGACGATATCGGTCACCGGCCAGTCGGCGATAAACGCGCCGAAGCTACCCTTCTCCTGGGCGATATCCAGGATCATCTGCGCGTTGCGCGGCACACTCTTGAGCTTGCCCAGGTGGCGGATGATGCGCGTGTCCTGCATCAAGCGCTCCAGGTGCTCGGCGCCCATCAGCACGACTTTTTCCGGGTCGAAGCCAAAGAACACCTGCTCGAATGCAGGCCATTTGGCATCCACCACGCTGTGCTTGAGCCCGGCGCGGAAAACCCGCAGCGCCAGGGTCGACAGGTAGCGATCATCACTGATCTGGCGTAATTGCGCCGGCGTCTTGGGCACAGGCAGACGGGCTTCCAGTTCGGCCGCCGAACCGAAGCGGTTCAGACAATATTCGTGCAGCCACTTGTAATCGCGCATGCCCTCTCCTGGGGATTGAAATGAAAACGGCGCCTGTGAGCGCCGTCGTTCAGAGCGTTGAGAAACGTCAGAGGTTCACCACGTTGACGAAGCGCGAAGCGGCGTTCTCGTCGATACGCAGGCTGGTGAAGTCGAACAGGTTACGGTCGGCCAACTGCGACGGGATCACGTTCTGCAAGCTGCGGAAGATACTCTCGGTACGCCCTGGGGTCTTGCGTTCCCAGTCCTGGAGCATCTCCTTGACCACCTGGCGCTGCAGGTTTTCCTGGGAGCCGCACAGGTTGCACGGGATGATCGGGAATTGCTTGAAGTCGGAGTAGGCCTGGATGTCCTTCTCGTTGCAATACGCCAGCGGGCGAATCACCACGTTGCGTCCATCATCGGCGCGCAGCTTGGGCGGCATGGCCTTGAGGGAGCCGTTGAAGAACATGTTGAGGAAGAATGTCTCGACGATATCGTCGCGGTGATGCCCCAGGGCCATCTTGGTCGCACCGATCTCATCGGCAAACGTGTAGAGCGTGCCACGGCGCAGGCGCGAACACAGCGAGCAGGTGGTCTTGCCCTCCGGGATCAGTTCCTTGACCACCGAATAGGTGTCTTTTTCGACGATGTGGTACTCGATGCCCAGTGTCTTGAGGTAGGCCGGCAGCACGTCTTCGGGGAAGCCCGGTTGTTTCTGGTCCATGTTGACGGCAACGATCTCGAACTTGATCGGCGCAACCTTTTGCAGGTGCAGCAGCACGTCGAGCATGGTGTAGCTGTCTTTGCCGCCGGAGAGGCAGACCATGACCTTGTCGCCGTCCTCGATCATGTTGAAATCGGCGACCGCTTCACCGGCCAGGCGACGCAGGCGTTTTTGCAGTTTGTTCTGGTTGACCGTAAGAGTGCCCATGGCGCTTGGATCCGCTAGAGGTGTGTGACGAAAAGCGCGGTATTTTACCGGTAAGGTTGACCAAGTTCCAATGTGGGAGGGAGCAAACCTCCTCCCCCACTTGAGTGCATTGCCAACGACAGACCGCGCCGCGATTAAGCCCACTGTTTACAGCGCAATTTGCTCTAAAGCCCTACGGTTTTTCCGGTCATCACTTCCTATACTGCGACTTGAGGTCGCACATAACTATCCAGACCTTTCAGGCCATCTGGCCCGTGGGCGCTCCGATGGGGGGCGATGGTAATAACGACAGGAGTGACTGGCATGATCCATCACGTCGTGGGGCTTTTTACCCATCCCGACCAGGAATGGCGGGAAATTCGTGGCGATAAAGAAGAAAGCGTCAGCCACATGTACCTCACTCACACCTTGATTCTCGCGGCGATCCCCGCCGTATCAGCTTTTATCGGCACCACCCAGGTCGGCTGGGTCATCGGCAGTCGTTCCCCGGTCATGCTGACCCAGGAAAGCGCCTTGTGGATGACCGTCATGTCGTACCTGGCGATGCTCGGCGGCGTAGCGGTCATGGGCGCCTTCATTCACTGGATGGCGCGCACCTACGACGCCAGCCCCAGCATGGCGCGTTGTATCGCCTTTGCCACCTACACCGCGACACCGTTGTTCATCGGCGGGCTGGCGGCGCTCTACCCGCACATGTGGCTGGGGATGGTCGTCGGCACGGCGGCGATCTGTTACACGGTGTACCTGCTGTATGTGGGGTTGCCGACGTTCATGAGCATCGATCCGGACGAAGGCTTTCTGTTTTCCAGCTCGGTGTTGGCCGTGGGTCTGGTCGTGCTGGTGGCAATCATGGCGTTCACCGTGATCGTCTGGGGCCTGGGCGTTGGCCCGATCTATACCAACTAAGCGGTTTCACCCAGCAGGCAAGGCCACCGCAAGGTGGCTTTGTGCGTCATGCATGACCATTCGGCGCCTGACCGATTCGGAAACACCCGCCTTTGCGGCATACTGGCCACCTCTGGAGAGATGTACAGCATGCCCGAGCAACTCAATACCCGCGTCGAAGATTGTTTCCTGCTAGCCGAATCCTTTTTCAAACGAAGCTTCAAACGCCCCCAGGTCAGCCTCAAGTTGCGGGGCCAGAAAGCCGGTGTCGCGCATTTGCACGAAAACCTGCTGCGCTTCAACCCACAGTTGTACCGCGAAAACAGCCAACACTTCCTGAAACAGACCGTGGCCCATGAAGTGGCGCACCTGATCGCCCACCAATTGTTTGGCGAGCGCATCCAGCCCCATGGCGAGGAATGGCAACTGATCATGCGCGGTGTGTATGAACTGCCGCCAGACCGTTGCCACACCTATGAGATCAAGCGCCGCCAGGTGACCCGCTATATCTACCGCTGCCCGTGTGCGGACAGCGACTTCCCGTTTTCGTCACAGCGCCATGGGCTGGTGAGGCAGGGGCGGCGTTATCTGTGCAGGCGCTGTCGGCAGACGTTGGTGTTTACCGGGGAAACTCGCGTCGAGTGAAATATGCGGTGTGTGTGTGAGGGCCTCATCGGGGGCAAGCCCCCTCCCACATTTTGACCCTGTTCACAGAGCTAATTGTGGGAGGGGGCTTGCCCCCGATGAGGCCCGCCCAGTCACTACACAATCACCTTGGCAGCACGCAACGCGCTGATGCGCTGTGAGCTCAAGCCCAACTCCATCAGCACTTCATCACTGTGCGCGCCCACCGCCGCCCCGATATGCCGGGGGGCTGGCAACCCTTCGGAGAACTTCAGCGGGCAAGCCATCTGCGCCTGGGTCGAGCCGTCGGGCCGCGGCACCTGGGTGACCAGTTCCCGCGCCTTCAACTGCGGATGCTCCACGGCTTCGCTCAGGCTCAACACCGGTTCGACGCACGCATCGACCCCGGCAAACAACTCGCACAACTCCTCGAAGCTGCGCTTCTCAAACTCAACCTGCAGCGCCTGCTTGAGCGCCTTTTGCTGCTCAGGCTCGGGCGACAAACCTTGTGCCGCCAGTTCCGGTCGCCCCAACGCGGCGCACAATTGCTGCATGAATGCCGGTTCCAGACTGCCGACCGACATCCAGCGCCCATCGCGGGAACGGTAATAATCGTAGAAACTGCCGCCATTGAGCACATGGGTCTCCCACCCCGGTTCCACGCCACAGGCCAGGTAGCCAGCGCCGGCCATGGCATTCAAGCTGAACGAGCAGTCGGTCATGCTCACATCCAGGTATTGGCCAACGCCGCTCTGTTGCCGCGCAATCACCGCCGCGAGCAGGCCCACCACCGCGTGCAGCGAGCCACCGGCGACATCCGCCAATTGCACGCCCAACGGCAGCGGCCCGCTGTCCCGCCGCCCGGTATGGCTGGCCACTCCGGCCAACGCCAGGTAGTTGATATCGTGCCCAGCGCGGTCCTTGTAGGGGCCGGTCTGACCGTACCCAGTGATCGACACGTAAATCAGCCGCGGGTTGATCGCCTTCAACGCCGCATACCCCAGGCCCAGGCGCTCCATCACCCCGGGGCGAAACTGTTCGAGCACGATGTCGTAGCCCTTGACCAGCTCGCGCACAATCTCCAGCGCCTCGGCCTGCTTCAGATCCAGGGCGAGGCTGCGCTTATTGCGATTGAGGTAAGCATGGCTGGCCGAGGTGCCCTGATCATGGGGCGGCAGCACGCGCAGCAGGTCCATGCGCGTGGGCGATTCGATGCGCAGCACCTCGGCGCCCATGTCCGCCAGCATCAGCGACGCAAACGGGCCGGGCAGCAAGGTGGAAAAATCCAGTACTTTAAGGGACGCCAAGGGACCTGACATGGAGACTCCGTTTCCGATTCGACTGGCGACAGCGTAGTCAGCCTTCAGCGCCGACGGCAATCGTCAGAACGATCATCGGCAGTGACCGTTTTGATCACGGCGGGCTTTTTCCCGGCGGCGGCCTTATCATTGGCCCACGTTTGCTTGCAGGGGGTTCCATGAAATTTGCGATAGCACTGTTTTCCGCCGCCCATGCGCCCTCCTCGCGTCGCGCCTTGCTGTTCGCCCAGGCGGCACTGGCCGGCGGGCACGAGATTGTGCGCCTGTTTTTTTATCAGGACGGCGTCTACAGTGCCTCCAACACCATCGTTGCGCCACAGGATGAGCAAGACATCGCTCGCCAATGGCGTGAGTTTGTCAGCGCGCATCAGTTGGACGCCGTGGTGTGCATCGCCGCCGCTCTGCGCCGTGGCGTGCTCGACAGCGAAGAAGCCGCGCGTTACCAGCGCAGCGCGGTGAACCTGGAGGCGCCATGGGAGCTGTCGGGCCTTGGGCAATTGCACGACGCGACCCAGGCCGCCGACCGCCTGATCTGTTTTGGAGGGCCGTGACATGTCCAAATCCTTGCTGGTCATCAGCCGCCAGGCACCGTGGTCCGGGCCGAGCGCGCGGGAAGCCCTGGATATCGTATTGGCCGGCGGCGCGTTCGATCTGCCCATCGGCCTGTTGTTCCTGGATGACGGCGTGTTCCAACTGGCGCCGCACCAGGACGCCAAGGCCGTGCAGCAAAAAGACCTCGGCGCCAACCTGCAGGCACTGGGGCTGTTCGGTATCGACGAGGTGTTTGCCTGCGGCCACAGCCTGGCTGCGCGCGGGCTGACGCACCCGGTCAATGCACAGCCACTGAACGACGAACAGATTTCCCAGTTGATTGACCGTTACGACCAGGTGATAACCCTCTGATGTCGACTTTACATGTGGTGTCCCACTCCCCGTTTACCGATAGCCGCCTCGACAGCTGCCTGCGCGTCTGTGGCAGCGACGATGCGATCCTGCTCTGTGGCGACGGCGCCTACGGGCTGCGTCACCCGGCGCTGCTGACCAAAGGCGTGAAGGTCTTTGTGCTGGCCGAAGACAGCCTGGCGCGCAACCTGCCGCTGCCCGACTGGGCCGACTGCGTGGATTACCCAGGTTTCGTGCAGCTGTCGATCGACTACGACAAGGTCAACACCTGGCTATGAACACCCTGACCGTGGGCGCGCGCACCCTCGAACTGGACAAGGACGGCTACCTCGTCGACCTGAACGAGTGGTCGGCCGACGTGGCCAACGCCCTCGCCGCCGCCGAAGCCCTCGAGCTGACCCCGGCGCATTGGGAAATCCTCGAGCTGCTGCGCCAGTTTTATCAAGAGTTCCAGCTGTCCCCCGCCACACGCCCGCTGATCAAGTACACCGCCTTGAAGCTGGGCGCGGACAAGGGCAACAGCCTGCACCTCAACAAACTGTTCAACGGCACTCCCGCCAAACTCGCCGCCAAGCTGGCCGGCCTGCCCAGACCGACGAATTGCTTATGACCGACTTTGCTCCGCTGACCCTCGAAACCCCTGCCGAGCACCCGTTTGCGCCGTTCGTGCGTATCCTGGGCAAAGGCAAGCGCGGTGCGCGCAACCTGACCCGCGAAGAAGCCCGCGAAGCCATGGGCATGCTGCTTGACGAAAAAGTCGAAGACACCCAGCTCGGTGCCTTCCTCATGCTGCTGCGCCACAAAGAGGAAAGCCCGGAAGAACTCGCCGGTTTCACCGAAGCGGTGCGCGAGCGCCTGCACGCCCCGGCGCTGGAGGTGGATATCGACTGGCCGACCTATGCCGGCAAAAAGCGCCACCTGCCGTGGTTCCTGCTGGCCGCCAAGTGCCTGGCGCAGAACGGTGTACGCATCCTCATGCATGGCGGCGGCGCCCACACGGCCGGCCGGCTGTACACCGAGCAATTGCTGGAAGGTCTACAGATCCCGCTGTGCCGCAATTGGCAGCAGGTCGAGACAGCCTTCGAGCACGGCAACCTGGCATTTATCCCGCTGGGCGACTGGGCCCCGCAACTGCAACGCATGATCGACCTGCGCAACACCCTGGGCCTGCGCTCGCCGATCCACTCCCTGGCACGCCTGCTCAACCCGCTGAATGCACGCTGCGGCCTGCAAAGCATCTTCCATCCCGGCTACCAGGGCGTACACCGCGATGCCAGCGGCCTGCTCGGCGACACGGTGATTGTGGTCAAGGGCGATGGCGGCGAAATCGAGATCAACCCCGACACGATCAGCCACCTCTACGGCAGCACCGGTGGCGAAAGCTGGGACGAAGAATGGCCCGCCCTCGCCGCCCAGCGCCATGTCAAACCGGCCAGCCTGGAGCCCGAACAGTTGAAAGCGCTGTGGCGCGGCGAGGTCGAGGACAGCTACCCGCAACTCGCCTTGATCGCCACCATGGCCCTGGCCTTGCGCGGCCTCGGTCATCCGCGGGAGCAAGCGTTCGAATTGGCCCAGCAATACTGGGACGCACGGGATAAATCGATTTAATCGATCATTCCCCCGCAATCTTTGCGCTTTTAGTTCGAACTCATCCCTTTAGACTGGACTCCAACGCTTATTAGCCAAGGAGCCAGTCATGGGTTTGCTGATTGAAGGACGCTGGCACGACCAGTGGTACGAAAGTAGCGCGGATGGCGCGTTCCAGCGGGAACAGGCACAACGCCGCCACTGGGTGACCGCTGACGGCCAGCCCGGCCCCAGCGGCGAAGGTGGCTTCAAGGCCGAAGCCGGTCGTTACCACCTGTATGTGTCGCTCGCCTGCCCGTGGGCCCATCGCACGCTGATCCTGCGCAAACTCAAGGGGCTGGAAGGTCTGATCGACGTGTCCGTGGTCAGCTGGCTGATGCTGGAAAACGGCTGGACCTTCGACAAGGCCCGCGGCTCCAGCGGCGACTCGCTGGATGGCTTCGCGTTCATGCACCAGCGCTACACCGCCGACACGGCCGATTACACCGGGCGCGTCACGGTGCCGGTGCTGTGGGACAAACAACTCAAGCGCATCGTCAGCAATGAATCAGCGGAGATCATCCGCATGTTCAACAGCGCGTTCAACGGGCTGACCGGCAACACCCTGGACTTCTACCCCGAGGCTCTGCGCCCGCGCATCGATGCGCTGAACGAGCGCATCTACCCCGCCGTGAACAACGGCGTGTACCGCGCAGGCTTCGCCACCTCGCAGCAGGCCTATGAGCGTGCGTTCGATGATGTGTTTGCCGAACTGGACCACTTGGAACAGCACCTGGGCGAGCATCGCTACCTGGCCGGTGAGTACCTGACCGAGGCGGATGTACGGCTGTTTACCACGCTGATTCGATTTGATGCGGTGTATTACAGCCACTTCAAATGCAACCTGCGGCGGATTGCCGATTATCCGAATCTGTCGAATTGGTTGCGGGAAATCTATCAATGGCCGGGAGTGGCCGAGACGGTGGACTTTGCGCACATCAAGGGGCATTACTATGCCAGCCACCGCACCATCAATCCGACGGGGATTGTGCCCAAGGGGCCGTTGCAGGTGTTTGATGCCGAGCATGATCGCGGGCGGTTGAGCGCTAAGGGCGTCTGGCGTTGATCCAGAGGATGGGTTGGATCTAATGGCCTCATCGGGGGCAAGCCCCCTCCCACATTGGAAGGCATTCCAAAATATGGGAGGGGGCTTGCCCCCGATGCATTCAGGCTCAGACCTGGGCCTGGGCGCCTTCAAACCATTTGAGCTTCTCGCGCAGCACCACCACTTCACCCACGATCACCAGCGTCGGCGCATGCACTTCATGCTCCGCCACCAGGCGCGGCAGGTCGGCCAGGGTGCCGGTGAACACGCGCTGGTTGGACGTGGTGCCCTGCTGGATCAACGCCGCTGGCGTGTCCGCCGAACGTCCATGCTTGATCAGCTGTTCGCAGATGATCGGCAAACCGATCAAGCCCATGTAGAACACCAGGGTCTGCGACGGGCCCACCAGATCACCCCAAGGCAGGTCCGAGGTGCCGTTCTTCAGGTGCCCGGTGATAAAGCGTACCGATTGCGCATAGTCACGGTGGGTCAACGGAATCCCGGCATACGCCGCGCAGCCGCTGGCCGCCGTGATCCCCGGCACCACCTGGAACGGAATGCCATGGGCCGCCAGTTCTTCGATCTCTTCGCCGCCACGGCCGAAGATGAACGGATCGCCGCCCTTGAGGCGCAGCACGCGCTTGCCTTGCTTAGCCAGGTCGACCAATTGCTGGTTGATCTGGTCCTGGGGCACGGCGTGATCGGCGCGACGCTTGCCCACGTAGACGCGCTCGGCATCACGACGGCACAGCTCAAGAATCGCTGGGGCCACCAGACGGTCGTAGAGCACCACATCGGCTTGCTGCATCAAACGCAAGGCGCGGAAGGTCAACAGGTCCGGATCGCCGGGGCCGGCGCCCACCAGGTAGACTTCGCCTGGGGCATAAGGCGGCGCGCCGTTGACCTTTTCGATCAGCAAACGCTCGGCTTCATCGCCCTGCCCGGCCAGTTGCCGGTCGGCAATCGGGCCCTGGAAGACTTCTTCCCAGAACGCGCGGCGCTGCTGCACGTCCGGGTACAAACGCTTGACCCGGGCCCGAAAGCGCGCCGCCAGCCCGGCCAACTGGCCATACGTGGACGGAATCCAGGTTTCCAGCTTGGCCCGGATCAAGCGCGCCAACACCGGCGCATCGCCGCCGCTGGACACCGCGATCACCAGGGGCGAACGGTCGACAATCGCCGGGAAGATCACGCTGCACAGGGCTGGCGCATCCACCACGTTGACCGGTACGCAACGGCGCTTCGCATCACTGGACACTTGCGCGTTCAGTGGTTCGTCGTCCGTTGCGGCGATGATCAGGGTGCAACCGTCAAGGTCGGCCTCCTGATAACCGCGCACGATCAGTTCCCCGCCACTGCCCAGCACCAGTTCACGCAACTGGTCTTCGATCTGGGGAGCAACCACCCGCAGCAGCGCGCCGGCGTCGGCCAGCAGGCGGGACTTGCGCAAGGCAATCTCCCCGCCACCGACGACCAACACACGACTGCCGCGCAGGTTATGAAACAGCGGCAGAAATTCCATTTAGCCGATGACCTCGATGCCCGCCATGTACGGCTTGAGCACGTCCGGCACACGGATCGAACCGTCGGCCTGCTGGTAGTTTTCGAGCACGGCCACCAGGGTACGGCCTACGGCCAGGCCCGAACCGTTGAGGGTATGCACCAGTTCCGGCTTGCCGGTTTCCGGGTTGCGGAAACGCGCCTGCATGCGACGGGCCTGGAAATCACCGCAGTTGGAGCACGACGAGATCTCGCGGTATTTATCCTGGCTCGGCACCCACACTTCGAGGTCGTAGGTCTTCACGGCGCTGAACCCCATGTCGCCGGTACACAGCGCCAGCACGCGGTACGGCAGTTCCAACAGTTGCAGCACGCGTTCGGCGTTGGCGGTCAGGCCTTCGAGGGCTTCCATGGAGGTCGACGGCTCGACAACCTGCACCATCTCGACTTTGTCGAACTGGTGCTGGCGGATCATGCCGCGGGTGTCGCGCCCCGATGCACCGGCTTCACTGCGAAAGCACGGCGTGTGGGCGACGAGCTTGAGCGGCAGGTGCTTGGCGTCGAGGATCTCGCCGGCGACGATGTTGGTCAGCGACACTTCGGCGGTCGGGATCAGGTACAGGTCGGCTTCGCCATCGCGGCTGATCTTGAACAGGTCTTCCTCGAACTTCGGCAACTGGCCGGTGCCCTGCAGGGCCGGCGCCTGAACCAGATACGGGGTGTAGGCCTCTTCGTAGCCGTGCTCGCCGGTGTGCAGGTTGATCATGAACTGCGCCAGGGCGCGATGCAGGCGGGCAATCGGGCCGCGCAGCAAGGCAAAGCGCGCACCGGACAGCTTGGCGGCGGTTTCGAAATCCAGGCCGCCGTTCAGTTCGCCCAGGGCGACGTGGTCCTTGATCGCGAAATCAAAGGCCTTTGGCGTGCCCCAGCGGCGCACTTCGACGTTGCCGTCTTCGTCCGCACCGACCGGCACCGACTCGTGCGGCAGGTTCGGAATGCCCAGCAGGATCGAATCCAGCTCGCCCTGGATCTTGTCCAGTTCGAGTTTGCCGTCGGACAGCTCGGTGCCCATGCGCTCGACATCCGCCATCAACGGCGCGATGTCTTCACCGCGCTGCTTGGCCTGCCCGATGGACTTGGAACGCGCATTACGCTCAGCCTGCAGTGCTTCGGTGCGGGTCTGGACGGTCTTGCGCTGTTCTTCCAGCGCTTCGATGCGCGCAACATCCAAGGCAAAGCCACGGGATGCCAGGCGGTCCGCTACGTCCTGAAGGTTGCTACGTAACAGTTTGGAATCGAGCATGTCGGTCTCTCGTTTATCAAAGTTTGGTCAAGGACAGGCCGGCCCAGGTGGCGAGCAGCCCGCCGAACACGCTGATGCCCAGGTACCCGAAGGCGACCAGGGCCTGCCCGCTTTCCAGCAGGCGCACCGTATCCAGTGAAAAGGATGAAAAGGTCGTCAGACCGCCTACAAAGCCGACAATCAAGCCAGCACGAATTTCAATCGGCACTTCCGGGCGCAACAGGAACCAACCGTACAACAGCCCGATGATCAGGCAGCCGACCAGGTTGACCGCCAGGGTCGCCGTATAAAAATGCCTCGGCCAGTTGGCGTTAACCCAATTACCAGTGGCGAAACGCAATAATGTACCAGCGATGCCGGCAACGGACACGGCAAGAATCGTCTTGAGCACTACTTTCTCCGCTGTTTGGGACTGAGACGGTCGAGTTGAGCGAGGTGATTGAGCTTTTCACCGATCTTCAGCTCCAGGCCACGGGGCACCGGCTGGTAGAACGGCTGCGGCTCGAGCGCGTCAGGGAAGTAATCTTCGCCGGCGGCATAGGCGTCCGGCTCATCGTGGGCGTAGCGGTATTCATCGCCGTAACCCAGTTGTTTCATCAATTTGGTCGGCGCATTGCGCAGGTGCAGCGGCACCTCGAGGGAGCCATGTTCGGCCGCAGCGCGCAGTGCCGATTTGAAGCCCATGTACACCGCGTTGCTTTTCGGCGCGCAGGCCAGGTAGGTAATGGCCTGGGCCACCGCCAGCTCGCCTTCGGGGCTGCCCAGGCGCTCCTGCACTTCCCACGCCGCGAGGCACAGGCTCAAGGCGCGGGGGTCGGCGTTGCCGATGTCTTCGCTGGCCATACGCACCACGCGGCGCGCGAGGTAGAGCGGGTCGCAGCCACCGTCGATCATGCGCGCGAACCAGTACAACGCGCCGTCGGGGTTGGAGCCGCGCACCGATTTGTGCAGCGCCGAAATCTGATCGTAGAACGCTTCGCCACCCTTGTCGAAACGCCGGCGCGTGTCGCCGAGCAGGCTTTGCAGGAGTTCGACGCCAATCTCGCTGCCGTCCTCGGCCAGGTCGGAGGCGTTCTCCAGCAGGTTCAGAAAGCGCCGCCCATCGCCGTCGGCGGCGCTGAACAGGATCTTGAAGCCTTCTTCGCTGAGGCTCAACTGGCGCTTGCCCAAGCCCTTGTCTTCGCTCAAGGCGCGCTGCAGCAGCTTTTGCATCGCCGCTTCATCCAGGCTCTTGAGCACATACACCCGCGCCCGCGAGAGCAAGGCGTTGTTCAATTCGAAGGACGGGTTCTCGGTGGTCGCACCGATAAAAATCAGCGTGCCGTCTTCGACATACGGCAAGAACGCGTCCTGCTGCGACTTGTTGAAGCGATGCACTTCGTCGACGAACAAGATGGTGCGCTTGCCGTATTGCCCGGCCTGCTGCTTGGCCACTTCCACGGCCTGGCGGATCTCTTTGACCCCAGCCAGCACCGCCGAGACCGTTTCGAAGTGGGCATCCGAGACTTTCGCCAACAGCCGCGCCAGCGTGGTTTTACCCACCCCCGGCGGCCCCCAGAAAATCATCGAGTGCAGCGCACCCTGCTCCAGGGCTTCGCGCAAAGGCTTGCCGCGAGCGAGCAGGTGTTCCTGACCGACGTACTCATCCAGGTTGGTCGAACGCAAGCGTGCGGCCAGGGGTTGAGCGATCGGGTCACTTCGAAACAGGTCCATGGGCAGCGTTTGAAACCTCTAGGCAGGTTATTCCTGGATCACGTCGGCACCCTTGGGGATGTCGAACTTGAACGTGGACGCGGGCACCGGCACGTTGGCCTTGACCCCGGTGAACAGGATATCGGTGCGCTGGCCGACGCTGTCGATCAGGCGCATGTTATTGATCACGCCGTTACCGAACGAAAGGTGCAGGCTGTCGAACAGCGTGTCCTTGGATTTCGGCTTGAGGGTGAATTCGATCACGTTGCTGGTTTGCTTGGAGGTGATCTCGAAGCTGTCGTTGATCTTCGACACATCGCCCGACAGCAACAGCGCCGGGGTCTGGTTCAAGCGCGGATCGAGCTTTTTGATGGTCGCCTGTTCCAGGTCCGGGTCCCACAGCGTGACTTTCTGGCCATCGGAAACGATGGTCTGCTCGGCCTTCCCTTCCGTGTGCCAGTAGAACAGCCCAGGGCGCTGCACGGCCATTTCACCGGCGGTTTCCTGCAACTGGGTGCCGCCGGCATCCAGGGTCAGCTGGGAGAAGCGCGCGGTCAGGGTCTTGGATTTGTCCAGCAGGTTGGTCAGGCTGGCGACGGAGGCCGGATCAGCGTGAGCCGAAACAGCAGTCAGGGCCAGTGCCGGCAACAACAGCATGCGGATAAGACGCATGGGAGTCCTCATTGAGTCGTTAGGGCGCGCCGCGTGCTGCCACGCGGCGCGTGATCAGTCGCGCATCTGCCCGGGGGCGATGACTTCGCGCGAGCCGTTGGTGTTCATTGCGGTGACGACGCCGGCATTTTCCATGGCTTCGATCATGCGGGCGGCGCGGTTGTAGCCGATTTTCAGCTTGCGCTGCACGGCGGAGATCGAGGCGCGACGGCTTTCCAACACGAAGGCCACCGCTTCGTCGTACAGCGCGTCGGTTTCGGCATCATCGTCGCCACCGCTGCTGCCGCCGTCGAAGCCGCTGCCGGCTTCTTCAACACCGGCGAGGATGTCGTCGTTGTATTCCGGCGCACCGCGCAGTTTCCAGGCTTCCACCACGCGATGCACTTCATCGTCGGAAACGAACGCGCCATGCACGCGAATCGGCAGGCTGGTGCCCGGCGGCATGTAGAGCATGTCACCGTGGCCCAGCAATTGTTCGGCGCCGCCCTGGTCGATGATGGTCCGCGAGTCGATCTTGCTCGACACCTGGAACGCCATGCGCGTCGGGATGTTGGCCTTGATCAGACCGGTGATCACATCCACCGACGGCCGCTGGGTCGCGAGGATCAAGTGGATACCGGCAGCACGCGCCTTCTGCGCGATACGTGCGATCAACTCTTCAACCTTCTTGCCGACGATCATCATCATGTCGGCAAATTCGTCGACCACCACGACGATGGTCGGCAACTTGGTCAGCAATGGCGCTTCGTCGTGGATGCTTTCGCGCTTGTACAGCGGGTCGGTCAGCGGCGTGCCGGCGTCCTGGGCTTCCTTGACCTTGGCATTGAAGCCCGACAGGTTGCGCACGCCCATCTTCGCCATCAGCTTGTAGCGCCGCTCCATCTCGGCAACGCTCCAGCGCAGGGCGTTGGCGGCGTCCTTCATGTCGGTGACCACCGGGCAGAGCAAGTGCGGAATGCCTTCGTAGATCGACAATTCGAGCATCTTCGGGTCGATCATGATCAGCTTGGCGTCTTCCGGGCCGGACTTGAACAGGATCGACAGGATCATCGCGTTGACCCCCACCGACTTACCCGAACCGGTGGTACCGGCCACGAGCAGGTGAGGCATTTTCGCCAGGTCGGTGATTACCGGCTTGCCGCCGATGTCATGGCCCAGGGCCAGGGTGACCGGCGATTTGAAGTTGTCGTATTCCGGGGTCGACAGCACCTCGGAGAAGCGCACGATCTGGCGGTCTTCGTTGGGAATCTCGATGCCCACGGTGGTTTTGCCGGGGATCACTTCCACCACGCGCACGCTGGTCACGGCCAGGGAGCGGGCGAGGTCTTTGGCCAGGTTGGAGATTCGGCTGACCTTGACCCCGGCCGCTGGCTGGATTTCGTAACGGGTAATCACCGGGCCAGGGTGGATCGAATCCACCGAGACTTCGACGCCGAATTCCTTGAGTTTGATTTCCAGCAGATGGCCGACGGCCGCCAGGGACTCCGGGGAATAGTTGAGTTGTTTCTTCTCGGCCGGGTCGAGAATCGAGATCGGCGGCAGCGTGCCTTCGACCGCGCTGTCGACAAACAACGGCGCCTGTTTTTCTTTCTGCACGCGATGGCTCGGTTCGGGAGCCTTGGGCGGTGCCGGGGCAATCACCGGCGGCACCTGTTTCTCGCGCTCCGACATGTGCTTGCTCAGGGCTTGTTCGCGTTCGATCAGGCGCTCCTTGACCTTGGCCTGTTCACGCCGGTCCGGCGTGCTCGGGGCCACGACCTCGTTGACGCGGGTGTCCACCTCGCGCAATTGGGCCACCATGCGCTTGCGCTCCACCCGGGCCGCCCACCAGCGGTTCGCGGCGCCCTGGAACAGCTCCAGCAGGTCGAGGGTGATTTTGCCGGTCACGTCCATCACCTTGAACCACGACAGGTCGGTGAACACGGTGAGGCCGAACAGGAACAGCGCGATAAACATCAGGGTGCTGCCCTGGATATTCAGGGTCTTGCGGGCCAGGTCGCCGAGGCTCTCACCCAGCGCGCCGCCAGCGCCCGCCGGCAGGCCGGTCGGCGCATGGAAATGGATATGCGCCAGCGCCGCGCCGGACAGCACCAGGAACACCAGGCCGATCAGGCGCCAGGAAAACAGCCAACCGCTCCACTGCCACGGCTCATGACGCTGGCGGAAGATCTGCCAGGTCTTGATCGCCAGCAGCAACGGGAAGATGTACGCGAAATAACCCAGCACCATGAACAGGATATCGGCGCTGTAGGAACCGGCAGGCCCACCGAAGTTCTGCACGTCATCGATCTTGCTGTTGTGGCTCCAGCCCGGATCGTCCTTGCCATAGGTGAGCAAGGCCATCATCAGGAACAGGCACAGCGCGCCGATGGCGATCAGCGCACCTTCCTTGAGCCGATAATGCAGGTGCTGACGCCAGGCCGGCACGACTGTTTTTTGTGTCGCGGTGGATTTCTTCAAAACGGGTCTTTTCCTGCGCCTTTAGCGCGTCCATCTGTTGAATGACTGCACACTGCCGCCCAATCCGAGCAGCCGAAAAATAAACGAACGCCGTTAAATCTACCTTTAACACCGAGCGATTGACGAGTGAAACGGCGATAACGCCAGAATGCCCGCATTGTACGGGTTTGTGTCCGCGATGCCACGCCCTTGCCCCTTGCGCGGCAGCCTGGACAATTCAAGTGTCACACACTGTTCAATTTGAGCATGCATTGTCTTTGCTGACAAAGGCTTATGCGCTGTTTTTAGCAATCCAGGCAAGCTTGGCAATTGGCCTGCATGGGGCAGCCCCGAATACGACCACGTCTCTGCGAGAGAGTTGCAGAAACACCCGCTCACGCTAATCCACAGCAATGCCCGATTCGGGCTGGCCCCCTGACGCCGGGTCGACAATAATCAACCCTCTGGGCAGGCCCGACGCCTGCCACTCCCCTCCCCTTCCGTAAGCCTGGATGCCATGCTGACCTGGTTACAACGCGACACCCTGACCTTCCCGCCGCTGGCCAAAGCCATGCGCGAACCCAATGGCCTGCTCGCCGCCGGTGGCGACCTGTCGGCCGAGCGACTGATCCAGGCCTATCGCCACGGCTGCTTTCCGTGGTTCTCGCAAGGCCAGCCGATTCTCTGGTGGTCACCGGACCCTCGCACGGTGATTTTCCCCGACGAACTGCACGTATCCCGCAGCCTGGGCAAATTATTGCGCCAGCAGCGCTATCGCGTGACCTTCGACCAGGACTTCGCTGCGGTCATCCAGGCCTGCGCCGCGCCTCGCGCCTATGCAGATGGCACCTGGATTACCGAAGGCATCCAGAGCGCCTACCAGGAGCTGCACGCACGGGGTTACGCGCACTCGGTCGAGGTCTGGGACAATGGCGAACTGGTGGGCGGCCTGTATGGGCTGGCGATGGGCCGGCTGTTTTTTGGCGAATCCATGTTCAGCCGCGCCGATAACGCCTCGAAGTTCGGCTTTGCCACGCTGACCCGGCAGCTGCAGGCATGGGGTTTTGTGCTGATCGACTGCCAGATGCCCAACGATCACTTGCACAGCCTGGGCGCCCGCGCCATACCGCGCAGCGAGTTCGCCGGCTTCCTGCGCGACTATCTGGACCAACCCAACGCTGGACCGTGGGTTTCCTAGGCGACTTCCTCGCACCTGGCTTACACTTATTTCAAAGCTTATCCGAGGGTTGATCATGACCGAGCTGGCGCGATTGAAGTTTTATGCCACTCAAGCCCACGCTTGCAGCTATCTGCCCGACGAGCAGGCCACCACGCTGTTCCTCGATCCCAGCCAGCCGATGGATGTGCATGTGTATGCCGACCTTTCGGAAATGGGCTTTCGGCGCAGCGGCGATCACCTGTACCGACCGCACTGCCAAAACTGCAATGCCTGCGTGCCGGCACGCATTCCCGTGGCGCAGTTTGTGCCGGACCGCAACCAGAAGCGCATCCTCAAGCGCAACGCCGACCTGACGGTCACGGCGGCCAACCCCAGGTTCAGCGAAGAATACTTCGATCTTTACCAGCGCTACATCGAACAACGCCACGCCGACGGCGACATGTTCCCACCCAGTCGCGACCAGTTTTCCACCTTCCTGGTGCGTGAACTGCCTTTCTCACGTTTCTACGAATTCCGACTCGACGGGCGCCTGCTGGCCGTCGCCGTGACCGATTTGCTGCCCAACGGCCTGTCGGCGGTGTACACCTTCTATGAACCCGACGAAGAGCGGCGCAGCCTGGGACGCTTCGCGATCCTCTGGCAAATCAGCGAAGCCCGGCGCTTGGAACTGGAGGCGGTGTACCTTGGATACTGGATCAAAAACTGCAAAAAGATGAACTACAAGACCCAATATCGGCCGATTGAACTGCTGATTAATCAAAGATGGGTCACGCTTAACTAGAACCTCTTGGCTTAAACACCCTTTTTCGGGCACAATGCACGCCGCTTTTGCCTGGCGCAGTTGCACCGGGCCATTCACTGGATACCGAGGGCTTTACTGCATGTCGAAAGAAGACAGCTTCGAAATGGAAGGCACTGTCGTCGACACCCTGCCCAACACCATGTTTCGTGTGGAGTTGGAAAATGGGCACGTCGTAACCGCGCATATCTCCGGCAAGATGCGCAAGAACTACATTCGTATTCTTACCGGTGACAAAGTGCGCGTCGAGCTGACGCCCTATGACTTGAGCAAAGGGCGCATCACTTACCGCGCCCGCTAATCAAGTCAATACAAGACGCCCGGTTATGCCGGGCGTTTTTGTGTGTATAGCATTTACCTGACACCCGAAACCCAATGCGGGAGGGGGCTTGTTCCCTCCCGCATTGGATCGCCATTGTTCTGGCAATTACATTTCAAGACAGCAAAAAGGCGCCTTTCGGCGCCTTTTGCGTAGCTGCAGAACGATTAGGCCATTTCGGCCGTGGTTTCGAACTCGAAGGTCAGCTCGCCGTCCTTCAGGTCGATATGCACCACGCCACCATGGTCGGAGAGCTCGCCGAACAGGATCTCTTCGGCCAATGGCCGCTTGATCTTGTCCTGGATCAGACGCGCCATCGGGCGAGCGCCCATTGCCGCGTCGTAACCACCTTCGGCCAGCCAATTGCGCGCCGCGTCCGTCACTTCCAGCTGCACGCGCTTGTCTTCCAACTGCGCTTGAAGCTCGGTGAGGAACTTGTCCACCACGTTTTTGATGACCTCATGGCTGAGGCGACCAAACTGGATAATGGTGTCCAGGCGGTTGCGGAACTCCGGCGTGAAGCTCTTCTTGATCACTTCCATCGCATCGGAAGAGTGATCCTGATGCGTAAAGCCGATCGACGCCCGCGCCGCAGTTTCAGCACCGGCGTTGGTGGTCATGATCACGATCACGTTGCGGAAATCCGCCTTGCGCCCGTTGTTGTCGGTCAGGGTGCCGTGGTCCATGACCTGCAGCAGCAGGTTGAAGACTTCCGGGTGAGCCTTCTCGATTTCATCGAGCAGCAATACGCAATGCGGTTGCTTGGTGATCGCCTCGGTCAACAGGCCGCCCTGATCAAAACCGACATAGCCCGGAGGCGCACCGATCAGGCGCGACACGGTGTGACGCTCCATGTATTCGGACATGTCGAACCGCACCAACTCAATGCCCATGGCCTTGGCCAACTGCCGAGCCGCTTCGGTCTTGCCGACGCCGGTCGGGCCGGCGAACAGGAACGAACCGACGGGCTTGTCCGGCGACTTGAGGCCCGCCCGCGACAACTTGATCGCAGTGGACAGCGAGTCGATGGCCGCATCCTGACCAAACACGGTGAGCTTGAGGTCGCGCTCCAGGTTACGCAGCAGCTCTTTGTCGGAGGTGGTGACGTGTTTTGGCGGAATCCGCGCGATCTTGGCCACGATATCCTCGACCTGAGCCACGTCGATGCGCTTCACACGCTTCTCGACCGGCTGCAGACGCTGATAGGCACCCGCCTCGTCGATCACGTCGATGGCCTTGTCCGGCATGTGCCGATCGTTGATGTAGCGCGACGCCAGCTCGGCAGCGGCCCGCAACGCTTCATCGGTGTACTCGATGCCATGGTGCGCTTCGAAACGCCCCTTGAGCCCACGCAGGATGCCGATGGTGTCTTCAACCGAAGGCTCGGACACGTCGACTTTCTGGAAGCGACGCGCCAGGGCACGGTCTTTCTCGAAGATCCCGCGGAATTCCTGGAACGTGGTCGAGCCGATGCAGCGGATATCACCCGACGACAACAATGGCTTGAGCAGGTTGGAAGCATCCATCACACCACCGGAGGCCGCACCGGCCCCAATGATCGTGTGGATTTCATCGATGAACAGGATCGCCTGCGGGCGTTTTTTCAGCTCGCCGAGCAGCGCCTTGAAGCGCTTCTCGAAATCGCCGCGGTACTTGGTCCCGGCGAGCAACGCGCCGAGGTCAAGGGAGTAGACGACGCTGCTGGCCAGCAAGTCCGGCACCTGGTTGTCGACGATACGCTTGGCCAGGCCTTCGGCAATCGCGGTTTTACCCACGCCCGCCTCGCCCACCAGCAACGGGTTGTTCTTGCGACGACGTGCGAGGATCTGCGCCACGCGCTCAACTTCAGCCTCGCGCCCCACCAGCGGATCGATCCGCCCCTGGCGCGCCAGCTCATTGAGATTGCTGGCATAGGCATCCAATGGGTTGCCCGAAGAAGAAGACTCACCGCCCTCGTCGTCCTGCATTTCCTGCTCACCCTCGGAATGATCGCCGTGCCCAGGCACTTTGGAGATACCGTGGGCGATGTAGTTGACGACATCGATACGGGCAACGCTCTGCTGCTTGAGCAGGAACACTGCCTGGCTTTCCTGTTCGCTGAAGATGGCGACAAGCACATTGGCGCCCGTGACTTCACGCTTACCGGAGCTCTGTACGTGGAAAACAGCACGCTGCAATACCCGCTGAAAGCCCAGGGTCGGCTGGGTTTCACGGTCCTCGTCATGCACGGGGATCAGTGGCGTCGTGGAGTCGATGAACTCCTGCAGGTCATGCTTGAGTTTGTCGAGGTTGGCGCCGCACGCACGCAAAACGGTGGCGGCAGCTTCGTTATCCAAAAGTGCCAGCAGCAGGTGCTCGACGGTCATGAATTCATGACGCTTCGAACGGGCCTCTTTGAAGGCAAGATTGAGGGTGACTTCGAGCTCGCGGTTTAACATAGCTTCACCTCATACCCAAGTGGTCGGCGTTAACCGTCCTTCTCGATTTCACAGAGTAGCGGATGCTGGCTTTCCCTGGCGTACTGGTTGACCTGCATGGCCTTTGTCTCGGCGATGTCGCGGGTAAACACTCCACATACTGCCCGTCCTTCTGTGTGAACGGCCAGCATTACCTTGGTCGCCAACTCGCGGTTCAGGTTAAAAAACACCTCGAGTACTTCGACCACGAAATCCATCGGTGTGTAGTCATCGTTGAACAAAACCACCTTGTACATCGGCGGCGCCTGTAGAGCAGGCTTGGCCTCCTGAACAGCAATGCCTGCAGAACCGTCGTCATCGTGCTCGTGATCCGGTCGATCCTGATTGAATGTTAGTCGAATCTGGCTGATTGCATGCATGGAAAGAAAGGTTCGTCAGTGGTTCAAATACAGTGGTGGGGGCGACCTGTCAGAATTTCAACTCCGACCGTTCGGTCACCTTGACTATCGGCAAATCGGTGTTACAACCAATAGAACCCACAGTGGGTAAAAAAGGTCCGCGCAGTCAACCTTATTTATTCGGGTTAGGACGGATAAACTGGATGATACTCCAGTGATGGAGTCTGGTGCAGAGGGATATGGGTATGTCTGGCGTCAAGATCAGTGGCAAGGTCAAATGGTTCAACAATGCCAAGGGTTACGGCTTCATTAATGAAGAAGGTAAGACCGAGGACCTTTTTGCGCATTATTCAGCGATCCATATGGATGGCTACAAAACGCTGAAAGCGGGCCAAGCTGTGAGCTTTGAGATCATTCAAGGACCGAAAGGGCTGCACGCCGTGAACATCTGTGCAAGCACGATCACTACACCTGCAAAACCCGTTGTATCCGCCGCTCAAAAAGAAAAGAAGCTAACGGCCTGATTCACTGCCAAGCGAGAAGCATGCAAATAAAAAACGGCCACCCAACCCATTGGAGTGGCCGTTTTTTATGCCTGCGTGTTTACATGTGCGAGATCAGCGCATCGCCAAAGCCCGACGACGACACCAACTTCGCGCCCTCCATCAGGCGCTCGAAGTCATAGGTCACGGTCTTGGCCGAGATAGCGCCATTGGTGCCCTTGATGATCAGATCGGCCGCTTCGGTCCAGCCCATGTGGCGCAGCATCATTTCCGCCGACAGGATCAGCGAACCCGGGTTGACCTGGTCCTTACCGGCATATTTCGGCGCGGTACCGTGGGTGGCTTCAAACATTGCCACGGTGTCGGACAGGTTGGCGCCCGGCGCAATGCCGATACCACCGACTTCCGCCGCCAGGGCGTCAGACAGGTAATCACCGTTGAGGTTGAGGGTCGCGATCACATCATATTCAGCCGGACGCAGCAGGATCTGCTGCAGCATGGCATCGGCAATCGCATCCTTGACCACGACATTCTTGCCGGTCTTCGGGTTCTTGAACTGCATCCACGGCCCGCCATCGAGCAGGGTTGCGCCGAATTCTTCAGCCGCCACTTCGTAGGCCCATTCCTTGAAGGCACCTTCGGTGAACTTCATGATGTTGCCTTTGTGTACGATGGTCAGCGACTCGCGGTCGTTATCCACGACATATTGCAGGGCCTTGCGCGCCAGGCGCTTGGTGCCCTCTTTGGACACCGGCTTGATGCCGATACCGCAATCCTGGTCGAAGCGGATCTTGGTGACGCCCATTTCCTCCTTGAGGAACTTGATCACTTTGATCGCTTCCGGCGAACCGGCTTTCCACTCGATCCCGGCGTAAATATCTTCGGAGTTTTCACGGAAGATGGTCATATCCACGTCGCCAGGCTTTTTGACCGGGCTCGGCACGCCTTCGAACCAGCGCACCGGGCGCAGGCACACATACAGGTCGAGTTGTTGGCGCAGGGCCACGTTCAACGAACGGATGCCACCACCGACCGGCGTGGTCAGCGGGCCTTTGATGGAGACTACGTAATCGCGCACCGCGTCCAGGGTTTCCTGGGGCAGCCAGGTGTCCTGGTCATAGACTTGGGTTGCCTTCTCACCGGCGTAAACTTCCATCCACGAAATCTTGCGCTTGCCGCCGTAAGCTTTTTCAACAGCGGCGTCGACCACCTTGATCATCACTGGGCTGATGTCGACACCGATACCGTCACCTTCGATATAAGGGATGATCGGTTGGTCAGGAACATTGAGAGAATGGTCTGCATTGACGGTGATTTTGTCGCCGACTGCCGGAACCTGAATCTTCTTGTATCCCATGCTGAACTCCATCTATGGATTGAACATCTGGCTGCGTTCGAGCCTACTCCAGATAAATGACGACTTAAACCTCACACCACGCTCATTTGCATCGAAAACAGCATATTTAGTCGCCTACAAGCTTGAAAGCAAAGGGAAAAGCGCCAATCTTGAGCACATCATGCGACTTTAGGCGCAACTTGGTCCCTGCGACCTTTAGACCAATGGACGACCCACCTTTTGTATGAAGGCTCGGCGTAAGCATAGCGACCTATGTATAATGCCGCCGCTGACCAAAGAGTCACGACGGCCGACCGCCTGCTTCTTCAATAGAAAGCAGCGCCCAGCGCCAGAAAAGCCGGACTAAACAATAGTCCACCCGCTTGACGCTCGACTGATGCAACCCAACATCACCGCGAAGAAACCTCGACCTTTCGCTCATGGATGACTTTGAACGAACGCGCTCTACCCGGCGCATCTCGAGTTTCTGCGCACGCTTTCAGCAAAGAAGAGAGTTAATCCGAATATGCCCACCCGCTCGAAGATCATCTACACCTTCACCGACGAAGCACCAGCCCTCGCCACCTATTCACTGCTGCCTATCGTAGAGGCCTTCACCGCTTCCGCTGATATTGCCGTGGAAACCCGCGACATCTCCCTCGCCGGGCGCATCCTCGCAAGCTTCCCCGAGCAACTGGGCACCAAAGCCGTCCCGGACCACCTCGCCGAACTGGGCGCCCTGGCCGTTACGCCTGAAGCCAACATCATCAAGCTGCCTAACATCAGCGCCTCGACGCCTCAACTGCAGGCGGCGATCAAAGAACTGCAAGCCAAGGGCTACGCCCTGCCGGACTACCCGGAAACCGTAACCACCGACGCGGAAAAAGAAACCCGTGCACGTTACGACAAGATCAAGGGCAGCGCCGTGAACCCGGTACTGCGCGAAGGCAACTCCGACCGCCGCGCACCGCTGTCGGTCAAGAACTACGCACGCAAGCACCCGCACAAGATGGGCGCCTGGGCTGCCGACTCCAAGTCCCACGTCGCTTACATGAGCCACGGCGACTTCTACGGCAGCGAAAAAGCCGTACAGATCGAGGCAGCCGACGCGGTCAAAATCGAACTGATCGCTAAAGACGGCACCGCGACCGTACTGAAGGAAAAGACTTCCGTACAAGCTGGCGAAATCATCGACAGCTCCGTGCTGAGCAAGAACGCCCTGCGCAGCTTCATCGCCGCTGAAATCGAAGACGCCAAGAAACAAGGCGTACTGCTGTCGGTTCACCTGAAAGCCACCATGATGAAGGTCTCCGACCCGATCATGTTCGGCCAGATCGTTGCCGAGTTCTATAAAGACGCCCTGACCAAGCACGCCGCCGTGCTGGAGCAGATCGGCTTCAACCTGAACAACGGCATCGGCGACCTGTACGCTCGCATCAAGGCCCTGCCGGCCGAGCAGCAAGCGCAGATCGAAGCCGATATCCAGGCGGTCTACGCCGCTCGCCCTTCCTTGGCGATGGTCAACTCCGACAAAGGCATCACCAACCTGCACGTGCCGAGCGACGTGATCGTCGACGCCTCGATGCCGGCCATGATCCGTGACTCCGGCAAAATGTGGGGCACCGACGGCCAGCTGCACGACACCAAGGCCGTGATCCCAGATCGCTGCTACGCCACCATCTACCAAGCCGTCATCGAAGACTGCAAGGCCAATGGCGCGTTCGATCCGACCACCATGGGCAGCGTGCCAAACGTTGGTCTGATGGCACAGAAAGCCGAAGAGTACGGCTCTCACGACAAGACCTTCCAGGTCAAGGCTGACGGCGTCGTCCGCGTTACCGACAGCAAGGGCAACCTGCTGATGGAACAGGCCGTCGAAGCCGGCGACATCTTCCGCATGTGCCAGGCCAAAGACGCGCCGATCCAGGACTGGGTCAAACTCGCCGTCAACCGCGCCCGCGCCAGCAACACCCCGGCCATCTTCTGGCTGGACCCACAGCGCGCCCATGACGGTGCGGTGATCGAGAAAGTCCAGACCTACCTGAAAGACCACAACACCGACGGCCTGGACATCCGCATCATGTCGCCGGTCGACGCGATGAAGTTCACCCTGGAGCGCACCCGCAAGGGCCTGGACACCATCTCGGTGACCGGTAACGTACTGCGCGACTACCTGACCGACCTGTTCCCAATCATGGAACTGGGCACCAGCGCCAAGATGCTGTCGATCGTGCCGCTGATGAACGGTGGCGGTCTGTTCGAAACCGGCGCTGGCGGTTCGGCACCCAAGCACGTGCAGCAACTGCTGGAAGAAAACTTCCTGCGTTGGGATTCCCTGGGCGAGTTCCTGGCCCTGGCCGCATCGCTTGAGCATTTGGGCGTGACTTACAACAACCCGAAAGCCCTGGTGCTGTCCAAGACCCTGGACCAGGCCACCGGCCAGTTCCTCGACAACAACAAGTCGCCATCGCGCAAAGTCGGCAACATCGACAACCGCGGCAGCCACTTCTACCTGGCGCTGTACTGGGCCCAAGCCCTGGCCGCACAGACCGAAGACACCGCGCTGCAAGCGCAATTCGGCGAACTGGCCAAGACCCTCGCCGCGAACGAGGCAACCATCGTTGCCGAGCTCAACGCCGTACAGGGCAAGCCAGTGGACATCGGCGGCTACTACGCGCCGAACCCGGAGCTGACCAGCAAAGTCATGCGCCCGAGCAACACCCTCAACGCGGCAATTGCCAAGCTGAAGTAAGGTTGTAAGGATGCAAACAAACCCCGGCCCCGTGCCGGGGTTTGTGTTTCCAGCGAATAAACCGGATTCAAATGTGGGAGGGAGCTTGCCCCCTCCCACACCGACTGCAATCCTGCCTGAAGACCGCACCGCACTCAGAATCGAGAGGCATCCAATGACCTGGCAACCCCACATCACCGTCGCCACCATCGTCGAAGACAACGGCCGCTTCCTGATGGTCGAAGAACTCAAGGGCGGCCGCGCCGTGCTCAACCAGCCCGCCGGCCACCTCGACCCGCACGAAACCCTGACCGAAGCCGCCGTGCGTGAAACCCTCGAAGAAACCGGCTGGGACGTCGAAGCCACCGGCATCGTCGGCATCTACCTGTACACCGCGCCGAGCAACGGCGTGACCTACCAGAGGGTCTGCTTCACCGCCAAGGCGCTGAAACACCGCCCGGACTATCAACTTGACGACGGCATCGTGCGCGCCCGCTGGCTGAGCCGTGACGAGCTGATGGGCCTGCGCGACGCCTGGCGCAGTGAGCTGATCATCCGGTGTATCGATGATTATCTGGCCGGCTTTCGCCACAGTCTCGAATTGATCCGACCTTCTCTTTAGCCTTGAAGGCTTGGGCCTGTTAGAATCGCGTCCTTTTTCAAGACACCCGTTGAAACCCTATGCGTGATCCAGCCCCTTCTGACACACAAAAGAAGCGCGTCATCGTCGGCATGTCCGGCGGCGTGGATTCTTCCGTTTCCGCCGTTCTGCTCATGGAGCAGGGTTATGAGGTGGAAGGCCTGTTCATGAAGAACTGGGAAGAAGACGATGGAACGGAATATTGCACCGCCATGGACGACCTGGCGGATGCCCAGGCCGTGTGCGACAAGATCGGCATCAAGCTGCACACCGCCAACTTCGCCGCCGAGTACTGGGACAACGTGTTCGAGCACTTCCTGGCCGAATACAAGGCAGGCCGCACGCCGAACCCGGACATCCTGTGCAACCGCGAGATCAAGTTCAAGGCGTTCCTCGACTACGCCATGATGCTCGGCGCCGACCTGATTGCCACCGGCCACTACGTGCGCCGTCGTGACATCGACGGGCGCACCGAACTACTCAAGGGCCTGGACCCCAACAAGGACCAGAGCTACTTCCTGCACGCCGTTGGCGGCGAACAGATCGCCAAGACCCTGTTCCCGGTCGGCGAACTGGAAAAGCCCGAAGTGCGCCGGATCGCCGAGCAGCACGACCTGGCCACCGCCAAGAAGAAGGATTCCACCGGGATCTGCTTTATCGGCGAGCGCCGCTTCAGCGACTTCCTCAAGCAATACCTGCCAGCGCAACCGGGCGAGATCAAAACCACCGAAGGCGAGGTCATCGGCCGCCATCACGGCCTGATGTACCACACCATCGGCCAGCGCCAGGGCCTGGGCATCGGCGGCTTGAAAGACGCCGGCGACGAGCCCTGGTACGTGCTGGTCAAGGACCTGGAGCACAACGAACTGATCGTCGGCCAGGGCAATGACCACCCATGGCTGTTCTCCCGCGCACTGCTCGCTTCGGATATCTACTGGGTCAACCCGGTGGACCTGAGCGCGCCGCGCCGCCTGACCGCCAAGGTGCGCTATCGTCAGAGCGACCAGCCCTGCACCCTGGAAAAAACCGCCGACGGTTACCGCGCCACTTTCGATGACCCGCAGCGCGCGGTCACGCCTGGCCAGTCCGTGGTGTTCTACGATGGCGAGGTGTGCCTGGGGGGCGGCGTGATTGAAGTCGCCGAACCCTGGAGCAACCCGGCATGAGCCCGACCCAGGAGCAATTGACCGCGCTCGGCGGGGTCTTCCTCGCCGCCGTGCTGGTGGACAAGATCGCCAAGACCGGCCAGGTTACCGAGGCCGGCCTGACCTGCATGCTCGGCAGCCTGCTGGTTCGCGACCCCAAGGACACCCTGGAAGTCTATGGCGGTGACGACCTGGCGCTGCGTGAAGGCTACCGCGCACTGGTCGGCGCACTGGAGCGCGACCCGAGCACCTTGCAGCGCGAACCGCTGCGCTACGCCCTGTCGATGCTCGGCCTCGAGCGCCAACTGGCCAAGCGTGACGACCTGCTGGAGATCATCGGCAAGCGCCTGCCGCAGATCCAGTCCCAGGTTGAACACTTCGGCCCGGCCCACGAAAACGTCATCGCCGCCTGCGGCGCGCTGTATCAGGACACCTTGAGCACATTGCGCCAGCGCATCCAGGTGCATGGCGACATGCGCAACCTGCAACAACCGAACAACGCCTCGAAGATCCGCGCCCTGCTTCTGGCCGGTATCCGCTCGGCGCGGTTGTGGCGCCAGTTGGGCGGTCATCGTTGGCAGTTGGTCATCAGCCGTCGCAAATTGCTCAAAGAGCTTTACCCGTTGATGCGCAACGAATAAGTCGCAGCCACGGGCTATTTTCAAGCCGTTACGCGTAATACGCCGGTCAGTTGGCAACGGACCGGCGGATTTTTTCATGTATGATACGCGCCCCATTTCGTTGCCCGACTGTCCGAGAACACCCCATGCAGCTCTCTTCGCTCACTGCGGTTTCCCCTGTTGACGGCCGCTACGCCGGCAAGACCCAGGCCCTGCGCCCGATTTTCAGTGAATACGGCCTGATCCGTGCCCGCGTACTGGTTGAAGTGCGCTGGCTCCAGCGCCTGGCCGCTCACCCTGCCATCAGTGAAGTGCCGGCGTTCTCCGCCGAAGCCAACGCGGTATTGAACACCCTGGCGGAAAACTTCTCTCTGGAGCACGCCGAGCGTGTCAAAGAGATCGAGCGCACCACCAACCACGACGTCAAAGCCATCGAATACCTGCTCAAAGAGCAAGCGGCCAAGCTGCCGGAACTGGCCAACGTCAGCGAATTCATCCACTTCGCCTGCACCAGCGAGGACATCAACAACCTGTCCCACGCCCTGATGCTGCGCGAAGGCCGTGATGAGGTGATGCTGCCGCTGATGCGCCAGACCGCCGAAGCCATCCGCGAACTGGCGATCCGCTTCGCCGCTGTGCCGATGCTGTCGCGCACCCACGGTCAACCGGCCTCGCCGACCACCCTGGGCAAAGAACTGGCCAACGTGGTGTATCGCCTGGAGCGCCAGATCGCTCAAGTGGCGGCCGTCCCGCTGCTGGGCAAGATCAACGGCGCCGTGGGCAACTACAACGCCCACCTGTCGGCCTATCCGGAGATCGACTGGGAAGCCAACGCCCGCGCCTTCATCGAAGACGAACTGGGCCTGGGCTTCAACCCGTACACCACGCAGATCGAACCGCACGACTACATCGCCGAGCTGTTCGACGCGATTGCGCGCTTCAACACCATCCTGATCGACTTCGACCGTGACGTCTGGGGCTACATCTCCCTGGGCTACTTCAAACAGCGCACCATTGCCGGCGAAATCGGTTCGTCGACCATGCCGCACAAGGTCAACCCGATCGACTTCGAAAACTCCGAAGGCAACCTCGGCATCGCCAACGCCCTGTTCCAGCACCTAGCCAGCAAGTTGCCGATCTCCCGCTGGCAGCGCGACCTGACCGACTCCACCGTACTGCGCAACCTCGGCGTGGGCTTTGCCCACAGCGTGATCGCCTACGAAGCCAGCCTCAAAGGCATCAGCAAGCTGGAACTCAACGAGCAGAAAATCGCCGCTGACCTGGATGCATGCTGGGAAGTTCTGGCCGAACCGATCCAGACCGTGATGCGCCGCTACAACATCGAAAACCCGTATGAGAAGCTCAAAGAGTTGACGCGCGGCAAAGGCATCAGCCCTGAAGCACTGCAAACTTTCATCGACGGCCTGGACATGCCCGCCGCTGCCAAGGCCGAGCTGAAACTGCTCACCCCGGCCAACTACATCGGCAACGCCGTGGCCCAAGCCAAACGCATCTGATCATCGCAAGCCCCTTTGAGACGCCCGGCCGCGCCGGGCGTTTTTATTCCAGTCTGAAAAGTGCTTTTTTTCAATAGGTTACACATGAATCCTGATATCCCTCTTCAACTTCTGGGCGGCATCACGGCACGGGAATTCCTGCGCGACTACTGGCAGAAAAAACCGCTGCTGATCCGTCAGGCCATTCCTGATTTCGAAAGCCCGATCGACGCCGATGAACTGGCCGGCCTGGCCCTGGAAGAAGAAGTCGAGTCGCGCCTGGTGATCGAACACGGCGAGCGTCCGTGGGAACTGCGCCGCGGCCCGTTCGCCGAAGACACCTTCAGCACCCTGCCCGAGCGCGAGTGGACCCTGCTGGTGCAGGCGGTCGACCAGTTCGTGCCGGAAGTCGCCGAACTGCTCGAACAGTTCCGCTTCCTGCCCAGCTGGCGCATCGACGACGTGATGATCAGCTTCGCCGCGCCCGGCGGCAGCGTGGGTCCGCACTTCGATAACTACGACGTGTTCCTGCTGCAAGCCCATGGCAAGCGCAACTGGAAGATCGGCCAGATGTGCAGCTCTGACAGCCCGATGCTGCAACACGCCGACCTGCGCATCCTCGCCGAATTCGAAGAGATCGCCGAATGGGTGCTGGAACCAGGCGACATGCTCTACCTGCCGCCACGCCTGGCCCACTATGGCATTGCCGAAGATGACTGCATGACCTACTCGGTCGGCTTCCGCGCGCCAAGCGCCGCCGAAGTACTGACCCACTTCACCGACTTCCTCAGCCAGTACCTGACCGACGAAGAGCGTTACACCGACGCCGACATCCAACCGGCCAGCGATCCACACCAGATCCAGAGCGATGCCCTCGACCGCCTCAAGAGCCTGCTGGCCGAGCACATGAGCGACGAGCGCATGCTGCTGACCTGGTTCGGCCAGTTCATGACCGAGCCGCGCTACCCGGAACTGGTCGCCGGCCCGGAAGAGCTGCTGGAAGAAGACGTGGTCGGCAGCCTGGAAGATGGCGGCGTATTGATCCGCAACCCAAGCGCGCGCATGGCCTGGTCCGAAGTCGACGACGACCTGCTGCTGTTCGCCAGCGGCCAGAGCCGTTACCTGCCGGGCAAGCTGCGCGAACTGCTGAAAATGATCTGCGCAGCCGACGCCCTGCACATCGACAACCTGAGCGAATGGCTGGCGGACGACGATGCCCGCGACCTGCTGTGCGAGCTGGTCAAGCAGGGAAGCCTGGGGTTTGCCGATGAATAAGATTCACGTCAATGTCGCGAACTGGCATAAGGATATCGCCGAGATTCGGCGCATTCGTGAAGCGGTATTTATCGCCGAACAATCGGTCCCACCCGAACTGGAATGGGACGCAGACGACGCGGACGCCGTGCATTTCCTCGCGTTCGAGGGCGACTTTCCGATTGGCACCGCGCGCCTGCTGCCCAGCGGCGAGATCGGCCGCGTGTCGGTCCTCAAGGATTGGCGCGGGCTTAAAGTCGGCGACAAGCTGATGGAAGCCGTGATTGGCGAAGCCGAGAAGCGCGGCCAGAATAAACAGTTCCTCAGTGCGCAGGTTTATGCCGCGCCGTTCTATGAGCGACTGGGCTTCAAGATCGTCAGCGAGGAATTCCTTGAAGTCGGGATTCCGCACGTCGATATGGTGCGCGAGGGCTGATCCGGGACCGCGTCGTTGCTATCGGGG
Source organism: Pseudomonas sp. Y39-6 (assembly GCF_023651955.1). Lineage (NCBI taxonomy): Bacteria > Pseudomonadati > Pseudomonadota > Gammaproteobacteria > Pseudomonadales > Pseudomonadaceae > Pseudomonas > Pseudomonas sp. Y39-6. The sequence continues at coordinate 4,261,779 of NZ_CP069594.1, forward strand.
GCAAGCCCCCTCCCACATTTTGACCGAGAGCATCCCTTGGAATGCCGTCAAGTGTGGGAGGGGGCTTGCCCCTCCCACATTTTGACCGAGAGCGTCCCTTGAAATGCCGTCAAGTGTGGGAGGGGGCTTGCCCCTCCCACATTTTGACCGAGAGCGTCCCTTGGAATGCCGTCAAGTGTGGGAGGGGGCTTGCCCCTCCCACATTTTGACCGAGAGCGCCCCTTGGAATGCCGTCAAGTGTGGGAGGGGGCTTGCCCCCGATAGCATTACCAACAGCACCCCAAAACACCCTGCCATCCACCGATGCCAGGGTGTTTTGCCGTCTACGATTCAACTTGCGACCCGCCAGGCCGACAAACTGGCACTATCAAGCCTTATGACTCGCAGAGATAACGGACATGTCCCTACGCACCCTGCTCACCGCCCTCCTCCTGACCGCCAGCTTCACAGCGGCGGCCGACACCGAAGTCGTCAATTTGAGCCACCGCACCAGCGCCGACCTGCTGCCCGTGGCGCAGAACTTCCTCGGCAAGGACGGCACCGTCAGCGCCTACGGCAATCAACTGATCGTCAATGCCGACCCCGTCAGGATCCAGGACCTGCGCACCCTGCTCTCGCAACTGGACATACCGGCCAAGCGCCTGCTGATCACCGTCGACACCAACGAAAACAACCAGCAAAGCAGCGGCGACAGCCAGACCCGCATCATCAGCTACGGCACCGCCAGCCGCGACGGCGGCATCCAGCAGATCCAGGCCAGTGAAGGCGTGCCCGCACTGATCCAGGTAGGCCAGAGCGTGCCACTGACCACCACCCAGCCCGATGCCTACGGCCGCCCGCAGAACCAGACCCAATACCGCAACGTCACCCAGGGGTTCTACGTGACCGCTAGCGTGACCGGCGACACCGTACACCTGGCGATCAGCACCAACCGTGACCGCATGAGCCAGGAGCGTCCCGATGTAGTGAACGTGCAAAGCACCGACACAACCGTCAGCGGCCGCCTGGGCGAGTGGATTCCGCTGGCCGGCATCAATCGCGAAACCCAGGCCGACAAATCCTCTACGACCCGCACTTACGCTACCCAGGGCCGCGACGACCTGACTTTACGGGTTAAAGTCGACACCTTGAACTGAAGCACCGATAACTGACTGATGAGTCGTATAAGACTAAAGATGTAGTGCCTGAAAAAAAGCACTACAAAACATTTGACGATCCAAAAAAGCATGGGCATGATGGCCTCGCTCCCGCTAATCAGAGGCCCTGGCAAGGGCCTTCGGATCGTCGCTCTAAGCTACCCAACTGAGCCGATTCGTGTCTGTACCGCCCACAAGGTGTGTTTGACGAGGTTGCGACTGGAACGAAGTTGTCCCGAGGGACGGAAGCTAACCAGGTAACCCGGCTACACACTGATGAATCGCCCCAAGGCCCACGACGCCCGAAGACCGTTCGCAGTTCGCCCCTACCTGCCCTACTCCCCCCTCGTCATTCGTTCATCCCGTCGCTTCCCCGCCAGACTTGACTTGAACACCTGTGCTTCTGGTCAGCGAGCAGCCAAGCCCACGCACTGTATACGTGGCTGGCAAACGGAATTTTCCACCCAGACCTATGCGACGAGGTTTATCTCCATGGCACTGACACGCGAACAGCAAATTGCAGCCCTTGAAAAAGACTGGGCTGAAAACCCACGCTGGAAAGGCGTGACCCGCGCTTATTCCGCTGCTGACGTCGTCCGCCTGCGTGGCTCGGTTCAACCTGAGCACACTTTTGCAAAACTCGGCGCCGAGAAGCTGTGGAACCTGGTCACCCAGGGCGCCAAGCCATCCTTCCGTCCCGACAAAGATTTCGTCAACTGCATGGGCGCCCTGACCGGTGGCCAGGCAGTCCAACAGGTAAAAGCCGGTATCCAGGCGATCTACCTGTCCGGCTGGCAAGTGGCAGCGGACAACAACTCCGCTGAATCCATGTACCCCGACCAATCGCTGTACCCGGTGGACTCCGTACCGACCGTGGTCAAGCGCATCAACAACTCGTTCCGTCGCGCCGACCAGATCCAGTGGAAAGCCGGTAAAGGCCCAGGCGACGAAGGCTACATCGACTACTTCGCGCCGATCGTGGCTGACGCCGAAGCCGGTTTCGGCGGCGTACTGAACGCCTACGAGCTGATGAAGAGCATGATCGAAGCAGGCGCCGCCGGCGTTCACTTCGAAGACCAACTGGCCTCGGTGAAGAAATGCGGCCACATGGGCGGCAAGGTACTGGTACCGACCCAGGAAGCTGTACAGAAGCTGACCGCTGCCCGTCTGGCGGCTGACGTTGCCGGCACACCGACCATCATCCTGGCCCGTACCGACGCCAACGCTGCCGACTTGCTGACTTCGGACTGCGACCCGTATGACCAACCGTTCGTCACTGGCGAACGTACCCAGGAAGGCTTCTACAAAGTGCGCGCCGGTCTCGACCAGGCCATCGCTCGCGGCCTGGCCTATGCGCCTTACGCCGACCTGATCTGGTGCGAAACCGCCAAGCCGGACCTGGCAGAAGCCCGTCGTTTCGCCGAAGCGATCAAAAAGGAATACCCGGACCAACTGCTGTCCTACAACTGCTCGCCTTCCTTCAACTGGAAGAAAAACCTGGACGACGCGACCATCGCCAAGTTCCAGCGCGAACTGTCCGCCATGGGCTACAAGCACCAGTTCATCACCCTGGCCGGCATTCACAACATGTGGCACAGCATGTTCAACCTGGCGCACGACTACGCCCGCAACGACATGACCGCCTACGTGAAACTGCAGGAGCAGGAATTCGCTGACGCCGCCAAGGGTTACACCTTCGTGGCTCACCAGCAGGAAGTGGGCACCGGCTACTTCGACGACATGACCACCGTGATCCAGGGCGGCACCTCGTCCGTGACCGCGCTGACCGGTTCGACCGAAGAAGAACAGTTCCACTGAGTGACTGAGCAAACGGCCATTGCGGCCCCGGTAAACAGCTAACCGCAATGCCGCACGACCTGACGCCCCGACTGGTTCGGGGCGTTTTTTTGCCCGAAGAAAATCCCCCCCTGACACCACAAAGATCAAACATGTGGGAGGAGGCTTGCCCCCCCCGATTACGGTGTGCCAGTCAATACCTCTGCTGCTGATCCACCGCCATCGGGGGCAAGCCCCCTCCCACATTGAGGAATGGGCCAACCAGAAGAATTTGTGTGAAACATTGATCCAAAGCGGTATTTGGTTCAGATAAATCAGTTAAAAGATGCGCTCCGGCAACTAGCGGTAATCAAGCAAGTAACGACAACTTCCTGCACCACACCGCAACCACCCGCTTAACGCCCACCCAAATAACATTCATTATCATTTGGACCATGAAAGCGTCGTTACAGGTTAAACAAAACATATTTGATAAAAAGCCCGCTAATGCCCGTAACTCAAGGGCTGCAGCCCTACGGAGGCGTACTATGTGCTTATTCCACCGAATAATTTCGCTATATGAATTTTACTTGCCCGGTGTTTAGCCATAAAATCACCGCGATTGATTGCGCTGCGACATATCGTCACTGCATTGTTACTTTTTCGAGCTCAGAGACCTTTGCTCTCTGCTAAGGATTACCAGCATGACCGAAGCGACAGGACTCATGGCCCACAACTGGGGCTTTGCCATTTTCCTCCTCGGTGTTGTCGGCCTCTGTGCCTTCATGCTCGGCGTCTCCAGCCTACTCGGGTCAAAAGCCTGGGGCCGCAGCAAAAACGAACCGTTCGAGTCCGGCATGCTGCCCACAGGTGGCGCCCGCTTGCGGCTCTCAGCCAAATTCTATCTGGTCGCGATGCTCTTCGTGATCTTCGATATCGAAGCCCTCTTTCTCTTTGCCTGGTCTGTGTCTGTCCGCGAAAGCGGCTGGACCGGATTCGTCGAAGCCCTCGTTTTCATAGCAATTCTGTTGGCAGGCCTTGTCTACCTATTTCGAGTGGGCGCCCTTGATTGGGCTCCGGAAGCTCGTCGCAAGCGGCAAGCGAAGCTGAAACAATGAGGCTTTGGCGATGCAATACAATCTCACCAGGATCGACCCGGATGCTCCTAACGAGCAGTACCCCATCGGCGAACGGGAAACCGTTTCCGATCCGTTAGAAGACCAAGTCCACAAAAACATCTACATGGGCAAGCTGGAAGACGTGCTGAGCGGCGCGGTCAACTGGGGGCGTAAAAACTCCCTGTGGCCGTACAACTTCGGTCTGTCCTGCTGCTACGTGGAAATGACCACCGCCTTCACGGCGCCCCACGACATCGCGCGCTTCGGCGCCGAAGTGATCCGGGCCTCGCCGCGTCAGGCGGATTTCATGGTTATCGCCGGTACCTGCTTTATCAAGATGGCGCCGATCATTCAGCGTCTCTACGAGCAAATGCTCGAGCCGAAGTGGGTTATCTCCATGGGTTCGTGCGCCAACTCCGGTGGCATGTACGACATCTACTCCGTTGTTCAGGGGGTGGACAAGTTCCTGCCCGTGGACGTCTACGTGCCTGGCTGCCCGCCCCGCCCCGAAGCATTTCTGCAAGGCTTGATGCTGTTGCAGGAATCGATTGGCAAGGAGCGTCGCCCACTTTCCTGGGTTGTCGGAGATCAAGGCGTTTACCGCGCCGAGATGCCGTCACAAAAGGAACAGCGCCGCGAACAGCGTATTCAGGTCACCAACCTGCGCAGCCCCGACGAAGTCTGATCCAGAGCCGCTTCTTTTATAGAACGAAAACCTGGCTTCATTCTTTACGTTGACCGAAAGCGATAAAAAACCATGACTACAGGCAGTGCTCTGTACATCCCGCCTTATAAGGCAGACGACCAGGATGTGGTCGTCGAACTCAATAACCGTTTTGGCCCTGACGCCTTCACCGCCCAGGCCACACGTACCGGCATGCCGGTGCTGTGGGTGGCGCGCGCCAAGCTCGTCGAAGTCCTGACCTTCCTGCGCAACCTGCCCAAGCCGTACGTCATGCTCTATGACCTGCATGGCGTGGACGAGCGTCTGCGCACCAAGCGCCAAGGGCTGCCGAGCGGCGTCGACTTCACCGTGTTCTATCACCTGCTGTCGATCGAACGTAACAGCGACGTGATGATCAAGGTCGCCCTCTCCGAAAGCGACCTGAGCGTGCCGACCGTCACCGGCATCTGGCCCAACGCCAGCTGGTACGAGCGTGAAGTCTGGGACATGTTCGGTATCGACTTCCCGGGCCACCCGCACCTGTCGCGCATCATGATGCCGCCGACCTGGGAAGGTCACCCGCTGCGCAAGGACTACCCTGCCCGCGCCACCGAATTCGACCCGTTCAGCCTGACCCTGGCCAAACAGCAACTGGAAGAAGAAGCCGCACGCTTCCGTCCGGAAGACTGGGGCATGAAGCGTTCCGGCACCAACGAGGACTATATGTTCCTCAACCTGGGCCCGAACCACCCTTCGGCGCACGGTGCCTTCCGTATCATCCTGCAGTTGGACGGCGAAGAAATCGTCGACTGCGTGCCGGACATCGGCTACCACCACCGTGGTGCCGAGAAGATGGCCGAACGCCAGTCCTGGCACAGCTTCATCCCGTACACCGACCGTATCGACTACCTCGGCGGCGTGATGAACAACCTGCCTTACGTGCTCTCGGTCGAGAAGCTGGCCGGCATCAAGGTGCCCGACCGCGTCGACACCATCCGCGTCATGATGGCCGAGTTCTTCCGGATCACCAGCCACCTGCTGTTCCTGGGGACCTACATCCAGGACGTCGGCGCCATGACTCCGGTGTTCTTCACCTTCACCGACCGTCAGCGCGCCTACAAAGTCATCGAAGCCATCACCGGTTTCCGCCTGCACCCGGCCTGGTACCGCATCGGCGGTGTGGCCCACGACCTGCCGCGCGGCTGGGAAAAACTGGTCAAGGAATTCGTCGACTGGCTGCCCAAGCGTCTCGACGAATACACCAAGGCCGCCCTGGACAACAGCATCCTCAAGGGTCGGACCATCGGCGTCGCCGCCTACAACACCAAAGAGGCCCTGGAATGGGGCGTCACCGGTGCCGGCCTGCGTTCCACCGGTTGCGATTTCGACCTGCGCAAGGCCCGTCCGTACTCCGGCTACGAGAACTTCGAATTCGAAGTACCGCTGGCTGCGAACGGCGATGCCTATGACCGCTGCATGGTCCGCGTCGAAGAGATGCGCCAGAGCATCAAGATCATCGACCAGTGCCTGCGCAACATGCCGGCCGGCCCGTACAAGGCGGATCACCCGCTGACCACGCCGCCGCCGAAAGAGCGCACGCTGCAGCACATCGAAACCCTGATCACGCACTTCCTGCAAGTTTCGTGGGGCCCGGTGATGCCGGCCAACGAATCCTTCCAGATGATCGAAGCGACCAAGGGTATCAACAGTTATTACCTGACGAGCGATGGCGGCACCATGAGCTACCGCACCCGGATTCGTACTCCAAGCTTCCCGCACTTGCAGCAGATCCCTTCGGTGATCAAAGGCGAGATGGTCGCGGACTTGATTGCGTACCTGGGTAGTATCGATTTCGTTATGGCCGACGTGGACCGCTAAGCATGAATAACACGCTTATCCAGACAGACCGTTTCACCTTGAGTGAAACCGAGCGCTCGGCCATCGAGCACGAGCTGCATCACTACGAAGACCCGCGCGCGGCGTCGATCGAAGCCTTGAAGATCGTCCAGAAGGAACGTGGCTGGGTGCCGGACGGCGCCCTCTACGCCATCGGCGAGATCCTCGGCATCCCCGCCAGCGACGTTGAAGGCGTGGCCACGTTCTACAGCCAGATCTTCCGCCAGCCCGTGGGCCGCCATATCATTCGCGTATGCGACAGCATGGTCTGCTACATCGGTGGTCACGAGTCGGTGGTCAGCGAGATCCAGAACAAGCTTGGCATCGGCCTCGGCCAGACCACCCCGGACGGCCGCTTCACGCTGCTGCCGGTGTGCTGCCTGGGCAACTGCGACAAGGCGCCGGCGTTGATGATCGACGACGACACATTCGGTGACGTGCAGCCTGCTGGCGTGACCCAATTGCTCGAGGGCTACCCATGACCCTGACTTCCTTCGGCCCGGCCAACCGCATCAAGCGGTCGCCCGAGACTCACCCGCTGACCTGGCGCCTGCGTGACGATGCCGAGCCGGTATGGCTCGAGGAGTACCAGGCCAAGAACGGTTACGCCGCTGCGCGCAAAGCCTTCGCCGACATGGCCCAGGACGATATCGTCCAGACCGTGAAGGACGCTGGCCTCAAGGGCCGCGGCGGCGCAGGCTTCCCCACTGGCGTGAAGTGGGGCCTGATGCCCAAAGACGAATCCATCAACATCCGCTACCTGCTGTGCAACGCGGATGAAATGGAGCCAAACACCTGGAAAGACCGCATGCTGATGGAGCAACTGCCCCATCTGCTGATCGAAGGCATGCTGATCAGCGCCCGCGCGCTGAAAACCTACCGCGGCTACATCTTCCTGCGTGGCGAATACACCACCGCCGCCAAGCACCTCAACCGTGCCGTGCAAGAAGCCAAGGCTGCGGGCCTGCTGGGCAAGAACATCCTCGGTTCGGGTTTCGACTTCGAACTGTTCGTACACACCGGCGCCGGGCGTTATATCTGCGGTGAAGAAACCGCACTGATCAACTCCCTCGAAGGCCGCCGCGCCAACCCGCGCTCCAAGCCGCCCTTCCCTGCCGCCGTTGGCGTGTGGGGCAAGCCGACCTGCGTGAACAACGTCGAAACCCTGTGCAACGTGCCGGCGATCATTGCCGACGGTGTGGACTGGTACAAATCGTTGGCCCGCGAAGGCAGTGAAGACATGGGCACCAAGCTCATGGGCTTCTCCGGCAAGGTCAAAAACCCTGGCCTGTGGGAACTGCCGTTTGGCGTGACCGCGCGCGAACTGTTCGAGGACTACGCCGGCGGCATGCGCGACGGCTACACCCTCAAGGCCTGGCAGCCAGGCGGCGCCGGTACCGGCTTCCTGCTCCCCGAGCACCTCGACGCACAGATGTATGCCGGCGGCATCGGCAAGGTGGGCACCCGGATGGGTACTGGACTGGCGATGGCGGTGGACAACACCGTGAACATGGTCTCGCTGCTGCGCAACATGGAGCAGTTCTTCGCCCGCGAATCCTGCGGTTTCTGCACCCCGTGCCGCGACGGTCTGCCGTGGAGCGTCAAGCTGCTGATGGCGCTGGAAAAAGGCGAAGGCCGCGAGGGTGACATCGATACCCTGCTGGGGCTGGTCGGTTTCCTCGGCCCAGGCAAGACCTTCTGTGCTCACGCACCGGGCGCCGTGGAGCCATTGGGCAGCGCAATCAAATATTTCCGCTCGGAGTTCGAAGCCGGCATCGCGCCTACCAGCGCCGCCGTCCCGCCTCTGGCGAGGCCGATCGTAGTCGGCGCGTAACGCTTAAACAGGCGAAGGGTCCGTGCCCTTCGCCTCGTCATGTGCTGACGCCGTCAAGGCTGTGTTGATGCACATGAATAACAAGATTCCATTAGCCACGCCCGCTGACAACGGGCCAACGAAGATCTTTGAACCATGGCCACTATCCACGTAGACGGCAAAGCGCTCGAAGTCGATGGGGCAGACAACCTGTTACAGGCGTGTCTGTCACTAGGCCTCGACATCCCTTATTTCTGCTGGCACCCCGCTCTTGGTAGCGTCGGTGCCTGTCGCCAGTGTGCGGTCAAGCAGTACACCGACGAGAACGACACCCGTGGTCGCATCGTCATGTCCTGCATGACCCCAGCCACCGACAACACCTGGATCTCCATCGACGATGAAGAATCCAAGGCGTTCCGCGCCAGTGTCGTCGAATGGCTGATGACCAACCACCCTCACGACTGCCCGGTCTGTGAGGAAGGCGGCCACTGCCACCTGCAAGACATGACGGTGATGACCGGCCACAACGAGCGCCGCTATCGCTTCACCAAGCGCACCCACCAGAACCAGGAACTGGGCCCGTTCATTTCCCACGAAATGAACCGCTGCATCGCCTGCTACCGCTGCGTGCGCTTTTATAAAGACTACGCGGGCGGCACCGACCTCGGCGTCTTCGGCGCCCACGACAACGTGTACTTCGGTCGCGTTGAAGACGGCGTACTGGAAAGCGAATTCTCCGGCAACCTCACCGAGGTCTGCCCGACCGGTGTGTTCACCGACAAGACGCACTCCGAGCGCTACAACCGCAAGTGGGACATGCAGTTCGCCCCGAGCATCTGCCATGGCTGCTCCAGCGGTTGCAACATCTCCCCGGGCGAGCGCTACGGCGAACTGCGTCGCATCGAAAACCGCTTCAACGGTTCGGTCAACCAGTACTTCCTGTGCGACCGTGGCCGTTTCGGCTATGGCTACGTCAACCGCGAAGACCGCCCACGCCAGCCACTGCTGGCCGGCGGCGCGAAGCTGAACACCGACGAAGCCCTGGATAAAGCCGCCGACCTGCTGCGCGGTCGCAACATCGTCGGCATCGGTTCGCCGCGTGCCAGCCTCGAAAGCAACTACGCGTTGCGCGAACTGGTCGGCGCCGAGCACTTCTACTGCGGTATCGAAGCCGCTGAACTGGAGCGCATCCGCCTGGTCCTGCAAGTGCTGAACGACAGCCCGCTGCCAGTGCCGAACATGCGCGACATCGAAGACCACGATGCGATCTTCGTGCTCGGTGAAGACCTCACCCAGACCGCCGCACGTATGGCCCTGTCGCTGCGCCAGTCGGTCAAAGGCAAGGCCGAAGCCATGGCCGACGCCATGCGCGTACAGCCTTGGCTCGACGCCGCGGTGAAAAACATCGGCCAGCACGCGCTGAACCCGCTGTTTATCGCCAGCCTGGCCGAAACCAAGCTCGACGACATCGCCGAAGAATGCGTACACGCAGCGCCAGATGACCTGGCCCGCCTCGGTTTCGCCGTGGCCCACGCCCTTGACGCCAGCGCGCCGGCCGTCGAAGGCCTGGACGCTGAAGCAATGGCACTTGCCCAACGCATCGCCGACGCCCTGCTGGCGGCCAAGCGCCCACTGATCATCGCCGGCACCTCGCTGGGTTCCAAAGCGCTGATCGAAGCGGCAGCCAACATCGCCAAGGCTTTGAAGCTGCGCGAGAAGAACGGTTCCATCAGCCTGATCGTGCCGGAAGCCAACAGCCTCGGCCTGGCCATGCTCGGTGGCGAGTCCGTCGACAGCGCCCTGCAAGCCGTGATCGACGGCAAAGCCGACGCCCTGGTAGTGCTGGAAAACGACCTGTACACCCGCACGGATTCGGCCAAGGTCGACGCCGCGCTGAACGCTGCCAAAGTGCTGATCGTCGCCGACCACCAGAAGACCGCTACCAGCGAGCGTGCCGACCTGGTATTGCCGGCCGCGACCTTCGCCGAAGGCGATGGCACCCTGGTCAGCCAGGAAGGCCGCGCCCAGCGCTTCTTCCAGGTGTTCGATCCGAAGTACATGGACGCCAGCATCCTGGTTCACGAAGGCTGGCGCTGGCTGCATGCCCTGCGCTCGACTCTGCTCAATCAGCCGATCGACTGGACCCAACTCGACCACGTCACCGCAGCCGTCGCGGCGAGCGCCCCGCAACTGGCGCGTATCGTCGACGCTGCACCGTCCGCCGCGTTCCGCATCAAGGGCATGAAACTCGCCCGTGAGCCGCTGCGCTACTCCGGTCGTACCGCCATGCGGGCCGACATCAGCGTGCATGAACCGCGTACTCCGCAAGACAACGACACCGCGTTCGCCTTCTCCATGGAAGGTTACTCGGGTTCGGTCGAGCCGCGTCAGCAAGTGCCATTTGCCTGGTCGCCGGGCTGGAACTCGCCGCAGGCCTGGAACAAGTTCCAGGACGAAGTCGGTGGTCACATCCGCGCTGGCGACCCGGGCACCCGCCTGATCGAACCCCAGGGCGATGCGTTGAACTGGTTCGCCGCCGTACCGCGTCCGTTCAACCCGGCCCAGGGCACCTGGCAGGTTGTGCCGTTCTTCCACCTGTTCGGCAGCGACGAGACCTCGTCCAAAGCCGCACCGGTTCAAGAACGCATCCCGGCTGCCTACGTGTCCCTGGCCAAGTCCGAAGCCGACCGTCTCGGCGTCAACGATGGTGCCCTGCTCAGTCTGAACGTCGCTGGCAAGACCCTGCGTCTGCCGCTGCGCATCAACGACGAGTTGGGTGCCGGCCTGGTTGCACTGCCAAAAGGCATCGCCGGTATTCCACCGTCGATCTTTGGCCAAACCGTTGACGGTCTGCAGGAGGCAGCGCAATGACCTGGTTCACCCCTGAAGTCATCGATGTGATCATTGCGGTCGTCAAGGCCATCGTGATCCTGTTGGCCGTGGTCGTGGCGGGCGCCCTGCTCAGCTTCGTCGAACGTCGCCTGCTGGGCTGGTGGCAGGACCGTTACGGTCCGAACCGCGTTGGCCCGTTCGGCATGTTCCAGATCGCTGCCGACATGCTGAAAATGTTCTTCAAGGAAGACTGGACCCCGCCGTTTGCCGACAAGGTGATCTTCACCCTGGCACCGGTCGTGGCCATGAGCGCCTTGCTGATCGCCTTCTCGATCATCCCGATCACCCCGACCTGGGGCGTGGCGGACCTGAACATCGGCTTGCTGTTCTTCTTCGCCATGGCCGGCTTGTCGGTCTACGCGGTGCTGTTCGCCGGCTGGGCCAGTAACAACAAGTTCGCCCTGCTGGGCAGCTTGCGGGCCTCGGCCCAGACCGTGTCCTACGAAGTGTTCATGGGCCTCGCGCTGATGGGCATCGTGGTGCAGGTCGGCTCGTTCAACATGCGCGACATCGTCGAGTACCAGGCGCAGAACCTGTGGTTCATCATTCCGCAGTTCTTTGGCTTCTGTACGTTCTTCATCGCTGGCGTCGCCGTGACTCACCGTCACCCGTTCGACCAACCGGAAGCGGAACAGGAACTGGCCGACGGTTACCACATTGAATATGCCGGCATGAAATGGGGCATGTTCTTCGTCGGTGAGTACATCGGCATCATCTTGATCTCGGCCCTGCTGGTCACGCTGTTCTTCGGCGGCTGGCACGGTCCGTTCGGCATCCTGCCGCAGCTGGCGATCTTCTGGTTCTTACTGAAGACCGCGTTCTTCATCATGCTGTTTATCCTGCTGCGCGCTTCCATTCCGCGTCCACGGTATGACCAGGTGATGGATTTCAGCTGGCGCTTCTGCCTGCCGCTGACCCTGATCAATTTGCTGGTGACGGCTGCCGTTGTGTTGTTGAACACGCCCGCGGGCGCGGTTCAGTGAGGATTTGACCCATGTTCAAATATATTGGCGACATCGTTAAGGGTACCGGTACCCAGTTGCGAAGCCTGGTGATGGTGTTCGGTCACGGCTTTCGCAAACGCGACACCCTGCAATACCCGGAAGAAGCGGTGTACCTGCCGCCGCGCTATCGCGGCCGCATCGTACTGACCCGCGACCCCGATGGCGAAGAGCGTTGCGTAGCCTGCAACCTGTGCGCCGTGGCGTGCCCGGTGGGTTGCATCTCCCTGCAGAAAGCTGAAACCGAAGACGGTCGCTGGTACCCGGACTTCTTCCGCATCAACTTCTCGCGCTGCATTTTTTGCGGCCTCTGCGAGGAAGCTTGCCCGACCACCGCGATCCAGCTCACACCGGATTTCGAGATGGCCGAGTTCAAACGTCAGGACCTGGTGTACGAGAAAGAAGATCTGCTGATCTCTGGTCCCGGTAAAAACCCTGATTACAACTTCTATCGTGTTGCAGGTATGGCCGTTGCCGGTAAGCCGAAAGGCGCCGCACAAAACGAAGCCGAGCCGATCAACGTGAAGAGCTTGCTGCCTTAAGGAAGAAAGATGGAATTCGCTTTCTATTTCGCATCGGGTATTGCAGTGGTGTCCACGCTTCGCGTGGTCACCAACACCAACCCCGTGCACGCCCTGCTCTACCTGATCATTTCGCTGATCGCCGTGGCCATGACCTTTTTCAGCCTCGGCGCACCGTTCGCCGGTGTACTGGAAGTGATCGCCTACGCTGGCGCCATCATGGTGCTGTTCGTGTTTGTGGTGATGATGCTCAACCTCGGGCCGGCCTCGGTCGCCCAGGAACGCGTCTGGCTCAAGCCGGGCATCTGGCTCGGCCCGGTGGTCCTCGCCGCGCTGCTGCTGGCTGAACTGCTGTATGTCCTGTTCGCTCACCAGAGCGGCCAGGCCATCGGCCACACCACCGTTGACGCGAAGGCCGTGGGCGTCAGCCTGTTCGGCCCGTATCTGCTGGTGGTCGAACTGGCTTCGATGCTGCTGCTCGCCGCAGTCATCACCGCCTTCCACTTGGGCCGTAACGAAGCCAAGGAGCAATGATGATGCCTGCTATCCCTTTGGAGCATGGTCTGGCGGTCGCCGGCATCCTGTTCTGCCTTGGCCTGGTCGGCCTGATGGTTCGCCGTAACATTTTGTTCGTGTTGATGAGCCTGGAAGTCATGATGAACGCTGCGGCACTGGCGTTCATCGTGGCAGGTAGCCGTTGGGGCCAGCCAGATGGACAAGTCATGTTCATCCTGGTGATCAGCCTGGCAGCCGCCGAGGCCAGTATTGGCCTGGCGATCCTGCTGCAACTGTATCGTCGCTTCCACACGCTTGATATCGACGCTGCCAGTGAGATGCGCGGATGAACATGATCTTTCTGACTTTCGTATTTCCCCTGATCGGTTTCCTGCTGCTGTCGTTCTCTCGCGGACGCTGGTCGGAAAACCTCTCGGCCCTGGTCGGCGTAGGCTCCATCGGCCTGTCGGCGATTGTCGCCGCCTACGTCATCTGGCAATTCAACGTCGCGCCGCCGGAAGGCGGCCACTACACCCTGGTGTTGTGGCAGTGGATGTCGGTGGAGGGCTTCAAGCCCAACTTCGCCCTCTACGTCGACGGCCTGTCGATCACCATGCTCGGCGTGGTGGTGGGTGTAGGTTTCCTGATCCACCTGTTCGCGTCCTGGTACATGCGCGGTGAAGCCGGTTACTCGCGTTTCTTCGCGTACACCAACCTGTTTATCGCCAGCATGCTGTTCCTGGTGCTGGGCGATAACCTGTTGTTCCTGTACTTCGGCTGGGAAGGCGTGGGCCTGTGCTCGTACCTGTTGATCGGTTTCTACTACAGCAACCGCAACAACGGTAACGCGGCACTCAAGGCCTTTATCGTGACCCGGATCGGCGACGTGTTCATGGCCATCGGCCTGTTCATCCTGTTCCAACAGGTAGGCACGCTGAACATCCAGGAACTGCTGGTGCTGGCACCGCAGAAATTCCAGGTCGGCGACTTCTGGATCACCCTGGCGACCCTGATGCTGCTGGGCGGCGCTGTCGGTAAATCCGCGCAATTGCCACTGCAAACCTGGCTGGCGGATGCGATGGCCGGCCCGACACCTGTTTCGGCACTGATCCACGCCGCAACGATGGTGACCGCGGGTGTCTACCTGATCGCCCGTACCCACGGCCTGTTCACCCTGGCGCCGGACGTCCTGCACCTGGTGGGCGTGGTCGGCGGCGTGACCCTGGTACTGGCCGGCTTCGCCGCGCTGGTGCAGACCGACATCAAGCGTATCCTCGCCTACTCGACCATGAGCCAGATCGGCTACATGTTCCTGGCCCTGGGCGTCGGCGCCTGGGACGCGGCGATCTTCCACCTGATGACCCACGCGTTCTTCAAGGCCCTGCTGTTCCTCGCCTCCGGTGCGGTGATCGTCGCCTGCCACCACGAGCAGAACATCTTCAAGATGGGCGGCCTGTGGAAGAAACTGCCACTGGCCTACGCCAGCTTCATCGTCGGTGGTGCCGCACTCGCAGCCCTGCCATTGGTGACCGCCGGTTTCTACTCGAAAGACGAAATCCTCTGGGAAGCCTTTGCCAGCGGTAACCAGAACCTGCTCTACGCAGGCCTGGTGGGTGCGTTCATGACCTCGCTGTACACCTTCCGCCTGATCTTCATCACCTTCCACGGTGAAGCCAAGACCGAAGCACACGCAGGCCACGGCATCTCGCATTGGCTGCCACTGTCGGTGCTGATCATCCTGTCGACCTTCATCGGCGCCATGATCACCCCGCCACTGGCCGGCGTACTGCCGGAAAGCGTCGGCCATGCCGGCGGCGAGGCCCAGCACAGCCTGGAAATCGCCTCGGGCGCCATTGCCATCGCGGGTATCCTGCTGGCGGCCCTGCTGTTCCTCGGCAAGCGTCGCTTCGTCACTGCCGTCGCCAACAGTGGCATCGGCCGTTTCCTTTCGGCCTGGTGGTTCGCCGCCTGGGGCTTCGACTGGATCTACGACAAACTGTTCGTCAAGCCTTACCTTGCGATCAGCCACGTACTGCGCAAAGACCCGCTCGACCAGACCATCGGTTTGATCCCGCGTGCCGCCAAGGCTAGCCACACCGCCCTGAGCCGCAGCGAGACTGGCCAATTACGTTGGTATGCAGCTTCCATGGCGGCCGGTGCCGTCCTGGTGATCGGCGCCATCGTTGTGGTAGCGGTCTGACCATGTCTAAGTACATTGCGAACTTTGCGAACTTGCGAAAGGAAACGAGCCCGTCATGATTCTGCCCTGGCTAATCCTGATCCCCTTTATCGGCGGCCTGCTCTGCTGGATGGGTGAACGCTTCGGCGCCACCCTCCCCCGCTGGATTGCGTTGCTGACCATGTCCCTGGAACTCGCGCTCGGCCTCTGGCTGTGGGCCCATGGCGACTATTCATTTGCTCCGGCGCCTGGCGCCGATCCGACCTGGGCGCTTGAGTTCAAGCACGTCTGGATCCAGCGCTTCGGCATCAACGTACACCTGGCCCTCGACGGCCTGTCGTTGCTGATGATCCTGCTGACCGGCCTGCTGGGTGTCCTCTCGGTACTCTGCTCCTGGAAAGAGATCCAGCGTCACGTGGGCTTCTTCCACCTGAACCTGATGTGGATCCTGGGCGGCGTGGTCGGCGTGTTCCTCGCCCTCGACCTGTTCATGTTCTTCTTCTTCTGGGAAATGATGCTGGTGCCGATGTACTTCCTCATCGCGCTCTGGGGTCATAGTTCTTCGGACGGCAAGAAAACCCGGATCTACGCGGCGACCAAGTTCTTCATCTTCACCCAGGCTTCCGGCCTGATCATGTTGGTGGCGATCCTCGGTCTGGTCTTGGTCAACTTCAACAGCACGGGCGTGATTACCTTCAACTACGCCGATCTGTTGAAAACCAAGATGTCCCTGACCACCGAGTACATCCTGATGCTGGGCTTCTTCATCGCCTTCGCGGTGAAGCTGCCGGTGGTGCCGTTCCACTCCTGGCTGCCGGATGCCCACGCCCAGGCGCCGACCGCCGGTTCCGTGGACCTGGCCGGTATCCTGCTGAAGACGGCGGCCTACGGCCTGCTGCGTTTCGCCCTGCCGCTGTTCCCGAATGCCTCGGCCGAGTTCGCGCCGATCGCCATGACCCTGGGTCTGATCGGGATCTTCTACGGTGCGTTCCTGGCCTTCGCGCAAACCGACATCAAGCGTCTGGTTGCCTTCTCGTCCGTTTCCCACATGGGTTTCGTACTGATCGGTATCTACTCCGGCAGCCAGGTGGCGTTGCAAGGCGCCGTGATCCAGATGTTGGCGCACGGTGTTTCAGCCGCCGCACTGTTTATCCTCAGTGGTCAGTTGTACGAGCGTCTGCACACCCGTGACATGCGTGAGATGGGTGGCGTGTGGTCGCGCATCGCCTACCTGCCGGCGATCAGCCTGTTCTTTGCCGCCGCGTCCCTGGGCTTGCCGGGCACCGGTAACTTCATCGGCGAGTTCCTGATCCTGATGGGGACCTTCGTGCAGACACCGTGGATCAGCGCCATCGCTACTTCCGGCCTGGTATTCGGTTCGGTCTACTCGCTGATCATGATCCACCGTGCGTACTTCGGTCCGGCCAAGTCCGACACCGTCCTGCGCGGGATGGATGCTCGCGAACTGATCATGGTGCTCGGTATGGCGGTCCTGCTGATCTACATCGGCGTGTACCCGCAACCGTTCCTGGACACTTCTGCCGCAACGATGCATGGCGTGCAGCAGTGGTTCGGCACCGCCTTCTCTCAACTCGCTTCGGCCCGGTAAGAGCGCTATGGAATTCACGATCCAACACTTTATCGCGCTTGCGCCGCTGCTGATCACCAGCCTCACCATTGTGGTGGTGATGCTGTCGATCGCCTGGCGTCGCAATCATGCGCAAACCTTCCTGCTGTCCTGTGCGGGTTTGAACCTGGCCTTGCTGTCGATCATCCCGGCACTCAAGGTCGCGCCCCTGGCGGTGACCCCGCTGATGATGATCGATGACTTCGCGCTGCTGTATATCGCGTTGATCCTCGTCGCCACCCTGGCCTGCGTCACCCTCGCCCACGCCTACCTCGGCGAAGGCGGCACCGGCTACCCGGGCAACCGCGAAGAGCTGTACCTGCTGATCCTGCTGGCTGCGGCCGGCGGCATCGTGCTGGTCAGCGCGCAGCACCTGGCCGGTTTGTTCATCGGCCTGGAACTGCTGTCGATCCCGACCTACGGCCTGGTGGCCTACGCCTTCTTCAACAAGCGCTCCCTGGAAGCCGGCATCAAGTACATGGTGCTGTCGGCCGCCGGTTCCGCGTTCCTGTTGTTCGGTATGGCCCTGCTCTACGCCGAAGCCGGCAGCCTGAGCTTCACCGGTATCGGCCACGCCCTGGCGGCCACCAGCATGCCTGCGCCGATCGCCCAACTGGGCCTGGCGATGATGCTGATCGGCCTGGCTTTCAAACTGTCGCTGGTGCCCTTCCACCTGTGGACACCGGACGTGTACGAAGGCGCTCCGGCGCCGGTGGCCGCGTTCCTGGCCACGGCGACGAAAGTTGCGGTGTTTGCGGTGGTGGTGCGTCTGTTCCAGATCTCCCCGGCGGCCAACACCGGCGTGTTGAGCGACGTACTGAGCGTGATCGCCGTTGCCTCGATCCTGTTCGGTAACCTGCTGGCGCTGACCCAGAACAACCTCAAGCGTCTGCTGGGTTACTCGTCCATCGCCCACTTCGGCTACCTGCTGATCGCCCTGGTGGCGAGCAAAGGCCTGGCCCTGGAAGCGATCGGCGTGTATCTGGTCACCTACGTGATCACCAGCCTCGGCGCCTTCGGTGTCATCACCCTGATGTCCTCGCCTTACAAAGGCCGTGACGCCGACGCCCTGTACGAATACCGCGGCCTGTTCTGGCGCCGTCCGTACCTGACCGCCGTGTTGACCCTGATGATGCTGTCCCTGGCCGGTATCCCGCTGACTGCAGGCTTTATCGGCAAGTTCTACATCATCGCGACCGGCGTTGAAGCGCATCAATGGTGGCTGGTTGCCTCGCTCATCCTGGGTAGCGCCATCGGCGTGTTCTACTACCTGCGCGTGATGGTCACCCTGTACCTGATCGAGCCAAACCTGCGTCGTGTGGATGCTGAGCTGCACTGGGAACAGAAAGCCGGTGGCGTGATGCTGCTGGCCATCGCCGTGCTCGCCTTCTTCCTCGGCGTGTACCCACAACCGTTGCTCACTTTGGTGCAGCACGCGGTACTGGGCGTTTGATCGCTTAGCGGTACGCAGTAAACAGAAACGGCACCTTCGGGTGCCGTTTTTGCGTTTATGGGGCAGAGAAGATGCGGCCTCAATGCGTCTAAAGATTGGCCGACACTAAACCATCGAGCGTTTCGCGAAGCCGCTGATGCACCGGCAAGCGAAGGCCAAAGGTGCCGCGCAGCACATCAAGCAATTCATCGGCACTGGCTATCGCGCGTTTTTCGCTGGGACCGTCCAGGGAGTGCATCGCGTAGTGGCCGTTGTTCAAGGTGTGACGCTTACCCGGCGCGAGCAGTGCCACTTTCAACTGACCGAGAAACGGCGAGCCCGCGTGGGTGGAGACGTACCAGTTGCCGATTTCATAGTCGATGTCTGCCTGCACCTGCAGGTCGAACACATACAAGCCACGCCACTCCCCGCCGACCTCGGCCCACAGGGTGTAGCTGCCGTGCTTAACGGTCAGCCGAAAGGGTTCGTGGGCGGTGGCCTGGATCGCTGCGCTGTCCAGCAGCAACGGGCTGCTCGGCACCATGCCGCCAAAGCCGACGTCGCAGATATAGCGCACACCGTCCACCGTCACCAGGCTCAGGCGATGGGTACGCGCGGTGTGTGCGTCCGGTGGCCCGCCCATCACGACCCGTCCGGTGATGCCGCGTGCGTCGAAGCCCAACTCCTGCAGCAGTTCCAGAAACAGTTGGTTCAGTTCATAGCAATACCCGCCGCGTCCATCGAGCAAGACTTTTTGTTCGACGCTGGGCAGGTCGATCGGCACCGGCAAGCGCAGCAGGGTCGACAGGCTTTCAAAGGCGAACGTACACACATGCCGCAATTGCAGGTCCTGCAAGGTTTGCAGGGTCGGCGGCGGCGGCGCAGCGTAGCCCAGGCGTTGCAGGTACAGGTGGCTTTGGGTCAGGCGGGACATGACGCGATCCTTGGGCGCGTGGCGAAGGCCCCACTATGCCGTCCGGACCGGCAATTTGTCATTTCGAATGAACCTTTTTAAACGCTTTCCTATCCATCTATAACAAGACAGGGAGGCAACATGAGTAGCGCAAAAATCTACACCATTACCTATCAACTGCACGGTCAACCGAAGTCTTTCGTGGTGCGTGCCGAAGTGATGAATAACGCCGAGGCCTGGCACTGGGCGGCCGTTGATGCCGATATTGCGCATGTCAGCCGCATCGGTCGGGTCGGCCACGAACAGGTGAAAAAAACCACCCGGCCCTGGGCCGAGAAGTACGGCATCACCGACGTCAACTGGGTACCGCCCAAATAAACAAACGCCCCGTTCAACGACGGGGCTTTTTTTTCGACAGCATTTGGTTGCTCACGCTCTTTCGGGGCATTGCGTGTGCGATCCGGGCCGGGGCTGCTTGTAATCGATCATCGAGAACGCCCCACACGCCTTCGTTCAACGTGTTTACCGCACACCCCGTCGCCAAGCATGAGAAGATGCCGCCCTGCCCTATCCCCTACAAACGCCAAGGAGATTTTCCCCGGATGTTCGAACTCAAACCCTGCGACCCCATCACCTACCGCCAGCAGACCCGTCGCAGTACGTTGATCGTGGCCGTGTTGTTCGTGGCCCTGGCGATGCTGTTGTCGAGCCTGGCGGTGATGCTGTTTGGCGAAGCCGGCGGCGACAACTTTCGCTACAACGTGGGTGGGGTGTTTGCCGGGGTGTTGATCACCCTCGCCCTGGTACGTGGCCCGTTCTGGACCCAGCCATGGCTGGCGCCGGCGGTGTATGGCTGGCAGCTCAAGCGCAACCTGATGCGCGTGACCAACGTGATGCACAAGGTCACCGACCGCGTGCAAGCCAATGACCCGACGGCGCTCAAGGTGCTGCGGTTCTATCACCTGGGGCTGACGCAGATGCATGAGCTGGACGCCAACTCCAGCGCCCAGGTGCAGTTGGTCGGCGAGATCGAGGCACATAGGGCGAAGATGCAAGCGTTGGGGCTCGATACCGAGCAAACCCGTTTCGACCCGTCCTGGCTGGACAGTTTCAAAGGCGCTTAAGCCAACACCCCGATACGCTGCGCATCCGGCCAGAACAGCGCCGCCTGCCCACACGGCAGGCCGGCGGCATCGAGCAACGTCCACACCACACCGGCATGGATCATGAACGGCTGCTGATGTGCATCCACCCGCCAGCCGCTGTAGCCATGGGCGATGCCGTTGGCGCTGACGTGCTCCAATAACACCTGGCGCGCGGCGCGGTCGAGTTCCGAGGCGCTGAAGCGTGACGGCATGCCGATGAAGGTCTCGCGCGGGTATTTGAAGCACGCCAAGGCGCACGCATTGGCGTAGTTAAACCGCGGGTCCGCCGCGCCATCGTGGGCCAGCAGGCTGTAGGGCGCATGGGCATGCAGCCAGGTCAGGCGTTGCTGTGCGTCCAGATGCTCGGGCGCCGGCAAGCCCTGGCCGGTCCAGTGTCGATAGGCGTCATCCAGCACGCGTACACAGTCTTCTTGTCGGGTCACACACTACCTCACATTGTCAGTTGGAACGCTTTGCCCGCCAGCAGAACACGGCGCTGATGGCTATCGCGGCGCCCGCCAGGCCAAACACCCAAGGGGCCGCGGCGACCGGCAGCAACAACCCCGCCAGCAGCGGCCCGAGGCCGGCGCCGATATCGCGCCATACCGCGTTGGAGGCCAATGCCGACACGCGCATCGAACCGGGGTTGCGTTCGGCCACCAAGGTCGTCACCAGGGGTAACTGCAACGCCCGCAACACCAGCACTGCCGCCGCGCCGACGATCACCCAATAACTGCCGAATGCCGCCAGGGCCAAAGCGCTCAGGAACGAAAACAACAACAGCATCGACGTGGCGCCGAAGCGTTGCGCGGCGCGACCGCCCAGCGGGCTCAGGAGCATTTCCGAGACATAACGCAAGGCCATCAAGGCACCGGCGATCAGCACCGCGTCGCCCCCGAGAAGCTTCTGTGCCTGGATCGACAGGCCAAAGATAAACAGCCCATCCAGCGCCACGCCTTCAATAAA
The DNA here is from genome assembly GCF_023651955.1 of Pseudomonas sp. Y39-6. NCBI lineage: Bacteria > Pseudomonadati > Pseudomonadota > Gammaproteobacteria > Pseudomonadales > Pseudomonadaceae > Pseudomonas > Pseudomonas sp. Y39-6. The sequence continues at coordinate 4,283,353 of NZ_CP069594.1, forward strand.
CGACCACAGCGCCACGCTATCGGGCCACTTGAAACGGCGCCCCGGACTGCTGTGCAAATCATGGCCGACAGTAGGCAACCGCCGCGCCATCCACAAGCCCAGCAGGCAGCATCCGGCGAGAATCAGAAAGATCGGACGCGGCCCGGCCCATAAGGTCAGCCCGCCGCCGAGCGGCAATGCGAGCATCGGCCCGAGGGCGATCAAGGCCCGCGACCGCCCTGCCCGGCGTGCGGCACCCGTCGGCTCGGCGGTCGCCAGCACTTGGGTCGACAGGTTCAACGCGGCAAAACACAAGCCCCAGACCAGCCGCAAGCCCAGCAATGCAGCGAAGCCCGACAGCATCGAGTTACCCAAGGCACACAGCGTCGCGGCACCGGCGGCGATCATGCAGGTCAGACGATCGCCGTGGCGGGCATAGAAATTGAGCACGTGGCGGTAACCGAAAATCCGCACCAGTCGGTTGGCCGCCAGCAGCACCCCGGCCTGGGCCAGCGTGATGCCGAACGCCTGGGATTCCATGGGCAGCAGCAGATAAAGCAACACGTCACTGGGCAGGCATAAAGCCAAGGTCAGCGCGGCGCGGCGGGAGGTGATGTCGGCAGTGCGTTGGGCCTGGCTTGCCATAAATCTGAAACATCCCGAAATATTCAGGTCGCCACCGTAGCCTTCTCGAACGGCTTTTTACAACGCTCGATTAAACCTTTTTGTCATACGGCAACAACCGCAGGCCGCTGGCCACGCTGCCCACCAACGCAAACGCGCAGCCTAGCCACAACGCGTAGTGCGGGCCGCTGCCCAGGGACCAGTGAAAACACAACGCCACCAGCGACGCTCCCAGCGTCTGCCCCAGCAACCGCGAGATCGCCACAATGCCACTGGCCCCGCCGCTGCGGGCCAAGGGCGCGCTGGTCATCAATGCCTTGAGGTTGGGCGACTGGAAGAACCCGAAACCGGCTCCGCACAAGGCCATGCGCCAGCCGATCTCGAACGCCGACGCATCATTGTGCAACGTCGCCAGGGCCGCCATGCCCACGCTCAGCATCAACAGGCCGATCCCACACAACAGGCCGAGGGACACGCGGTCGGCCAGGCGCCCGGCGACCAAGGCCATCACCGCCACCACCGCAGGCCAGGGCGTCATCAGAAAGCCGGTCTCCACCTGGCTGTGCCCGAGCACTGCCTGCAGCAGAAACGGCAGCGACACAAAGGCCAGGCCCTGGGCACTGAAGGCGCAGATCGCCGTGAGCGAAGACAGCGCAAACACCGGGCGCTTGAACAAGTCCACTGCCAGCATCGGCGCCGGGTGCCCGGCCTGGCGGCGCAGCAGCAGCGCGCCGCAGACCAGCGCCAGCGCGATCAGGCCCAGGGTCAACGCACCTTGGGCGCCATGCACCGCCGTCCCCAGGCCAAGCACCAGCAAGGCGAACAGCCCGGCACACAACAGCGCGGCGAGGCGATCGAAGGCATGCCCGGCCATGGGAATGACCGGCAATGAGCGCAGGCCCAACATCAGCGCCAGCAAGCCCAGCGGCACGTTGATCAGGTACAGCCAGTGCCAACTCGCCACCGACAGGATCGCCGACGCCGCCGTCGGCCCGAGCGTGAACGCCAGCCCCACCACCAGCGAGTTATAGCCCAGGCCGCGCCCGAGCATGCGCGACGGATAGATATGCCGCAGCAACGCCGTGTTGACGCTCATGATCGCGGCCGCACCGAGCCCCTGCACCACCCGCGCCGCCGTGAGCGTCACCAGCGACCCGGCGATCCCGCAAAACAGCGACGATACGATAAACAGCAACAAGCCACCGAGGTACACCCGACGGTGCCCGAGCACATCGCTCAGCGAAGCGAAGGGCAACACCGTGGCAATGATCGCCAACTGGTAGGCATTGACCACCCAGATCACCGACGCGGAGTCGGTGCCAATGCCGTCGGCCAGGGTCGGCAGCGCCGTGTTGACGATGGCCGTGTCCAGGGTCGCCATGCCGATGCCCAGGGAAATGGCGATCACCGCCGGCAGGCGTTTATTCAGGGGCAGCCCATCGGCAACAGAAGACATGCACAATCCGCACAGGTGACAAAAGGCCTCTAGATTACGGGCTGCGACGATTTTTTCCAGTCGCCAATGCGTTGGCTGTCAACATCTTCATGTTGCCTGCAGCCGTAAAAAAAACGCGCCAACTCCGTATCGGTGATGGCGCGTGGGCTGACGCAATGACCCAGGCAAACGCCTGGTCAGATCGACACGGCACTCAGGTCCAGGCGCCCGTCCTTGAGCGGCGGGCACCAGTAATAGCCGCCGGTCAACGGTGTGCTGATGCGGTACAGGCCGTCGACGATGCCGTCTTCCAACCCGCTCATGCGGCGCAGTTGCGCTTCAAACGCATCGAAGGAATGCCCGAACGCGAGGAACATCAAGCCAGCCTGGCCGTTTTCTGCCCAGGGCATCGAGCGGCGCACCACGAACGCTTCCGGGGTGAAGCTTTCCTGAGCGGTGCGTTTGGTGTGGGCGGACTCGGGCGCGTCTTCCAGTTCTTCGTTGTCGCCGTGGCGGCGACCGATGATGTGGTCGCGTTCCTGGGCAGGCAACGCGGCGAAACCATCGAGGTCGTGCTGCCATTGCTGGATCGCGGCGAAACTGGCGCCGCTGTCGGTCAGCGCGGCTTCGACGGCGGCATCGTCGTGGGGGTTTTCGGTGCCGTCTTCGTAATCGGTCAGGTCAAAACCGCTCTTGTAGCGGAAGCCTTCAGTCGACTGCACCAGGCGGAACGCCGGGGCCAGGGTTTTCTCCAGCGCACGGCTGCGCAAGAGCAAATCGCCGCGATCCACGCCATGCAGCCACACCCACAATGCTTGCTGCGTGGAGGGGTTGTGCGCGCCCGGCGCGCTGACAGCTGGGAATGCGCGCAGCCCTTCGATCTGCGCGCCCAGTGCGTTGACCAGCGGCTCACCCAGACCGACCACTGCGGCCGAATCCGCCCACTGCACCAATGCGTTCAACGCAGCAGGTACAGCGGCCAGGGAGTCCACGGCAAAAAACAGATGGCGTGCCTGTAAAGGCACCGGTGCGGCAAGAATGCCCGGCTGGTACTGACTCATGTGAACTCCTTCAAGAAAGCCTCGCAGTTTACCCGCCATGTGCAGCCGTGCGTACAAGAAAGCGCGCAAGCCTTGCCACAGAACCCGTTGTTGGGTGACTCTCTAGTCATGTTTTGCAACTATTTCAGGGGTAGCGACATGACCACCGATAACCTGCTCGCCCAGCTGTTTCCTTCCTGCGCCGCCGATATTCCCGAGCAATTCCGCCTGGGAGCGCCCATCGAACAGCGCGATTACCTGGTCGACGGCCAGTTGCGGGTGTGGAACGGCCCCTTGGCCCAAGTGCTCAGCCCGGTGCAACTGGGCGACGAACGCGTACAAATCGGCAGCACGCCGCTGCTGGATGCCGACACCGCCCTCAGCGCCCTCGACGCCGCCGTGCGCGCCTATGACCGAGGCCAGGGGGAATGGCCGACGATGCGCGTGGTCGACCGCATCCGCCACGTCGAAGCGTTCTTGCGGCGCATGCGCGAACAGCGTGATGCGGTGGTCAAGCTGCTGATGTGGGAAATCGGCAAGAACCTCAAGGACTCGCAGAAAGAGTTCGACCGCACCTGCGACTACATCACCGACACCATCAATGCCCTCAAGGAACTCGACCGCCGCAGCAGCCGCTTCGAGCTGGAACAGGACACCCTCGGCCAGATCCGCCGCGTACCGATGGGCGTGGCGCTGTGCATGGGACCGTACAACTACCCGTTGAACGAGACGTTTACCACGCTGATCCCGGCGCTGATCATGGGCAATACCGTGGTGTTCAAGCCGGCCAAGCTCGGCGTGCTGTTGATCCGCCCGCTGCTGGAGGCATTCCGCGACAGCTTCCCGGCCGGGGTGATCAACGTGATCTATGGCAGCGGCCGCGAAACCGTCAGCGCGCTGATGGCCAGCGGCAAGATCGATATTTTCGCGTTCATCGGCACCAACAAGGCCGCCAGCGACCTGAAAAAACTGCACCCGCGCCCGCACCGCCTGCGCGCAGCCCTGGGCCTGGACGCGAAAAACCCTGGCATCGTGCTGCCCCAGGTCGACCTGGACAACGCCGTCAGCGAAGCGGTCACCGGCTCGCTGTCGTTCAACGGCCAGCGCTGCACCGCGTTGAAAATCCTGTTTGTGCATGAAGACGTGGTCGACAGTTTCATCCAGAAATTCAACGCCAAGTTGGCGACCTTGAAGCCCGGCATGCCGTGGGACGACGGCGTGGCGCTGACGCCGCTGCCGGAAGTGGGCAAGGTCGATTACCTCAAGGCACTGGTGGCCGATGCAGCCCAACACGGCGCCCGCGTGATGAATGCCCATGGCGGCGTCAGTCGCGGTTCGTTCTTCTACCCGGCGGTGCTGTACCCGGTCAACCCGCAGATGCGCGTGTACCACGAGGAACAGTTCGGCCCGGTGGTGCCGATCGTGCCCTACCGTGACCTGGAGACAGTGATCGATTACGTACTGGAATCGGATTTCGGCCAGCAACTGAGCCTGTTCGGCACCGACCCGGCCGAAATCGGACGGCTGGTGGACACCTTCGCCAATCAGGTCGGCCGCATCAATATCAACGCCCAGTGCCAGCGCGGCCCGGACACCTTCCCCTTCAACGGCCGCAAGAACTCGGCCGAAGGCACACTGTCGGTACATGACGCCTTGCGTGTGTTCTCGATCCGCACCCTGGTGGCGACCAAGTTCCAGGACAGCAACAAGGCACTGCTCAGCGAGATCCTGCACAACCGCAACTCGAGCTTCTTGACCACTGACTACATTTTCTAGAGGACGCCTCGCCGTTGATTAACCTGCACTTGCCTGTATTTGCCCGGCGCCTGCTGCGCCCGCTGCTCGACCCTTACCGCCGCTATCGCCATGCCAAGCTGATCCACGCCGTGCGCGTGTCCATCGGCTTGCTGGCGACGATCCTGCTGACCACCGGCATCAACCTGCCCCACGGCGAGTGGGCGTCGGTGACCATGCTGGTGGTGATCGGCGGCCTGCAGCACCACGGCAACATCGGCAAGAAAGCCATGGAACGCGCCTACGGCACACTGATCGGCGCCAGCGTCGGCTTGCTGCTGGTGGTGCAGGAGACATATGTGGGGCAGCCGCTGCTGACCTACTTGTTGATGTCGGTGGTGTGCGGGTTCTTCTCCTATCACGCCATCGGCAAGGGCGGATACACCGCCTTGTTGTCGGCGATCACCGTGTTTATCGTCGCCGGGCATGGCGACAATCCGCTGTCGGACGGGCTGTGGCGCACGGTCGATATCCTGATCGGTATTGCGTTGGCCCTGGCGTTTTCCTTCGCCTTGCCGCTGTATGCCGTGTACTCCTGGCGCTACAACCTGGCCAGTGCCTTGCGCGACTGTGCCGCGATCTATAACCGCATCATCAGCGGTCAATCGGTCACTGATGACGAACACCTCAAACTGCTCAGCCGCGTGAATACAGCGATGCTGCAACTGCGTTCGTTGATGCCTTCGGTGTCCAAGGAGGTACGGATCTCCATGACCCAGCTGGACACGATCCAGCGGCATTTGCGCATGTGCATCAGCACCCTGGAGATTCTGGGCAACACCCGGCCAGACCCTCGCGACGAGCAGGCGATGGCGCGGATGCAGGTAATGTTGAAGGGCGAGCATCGGCAGATTCGCGTGCAATTGGTGGGCATGGCGCGCGCGCTGAGGTCGGGCGTGACACCACGGTTGGAGCGGCCGAGCCAGGCCACGGCTACCGAGCCGACATTGGATGCGCCGGTCTACAGTGCGTTGGATGGGTATCGGTTGCTGACCGTGCAATTGGCGGCAAATGTGGATGAGATGCGCCAGCAGTTGGCCAAAAGTGCTGGCCGCTGGAAGATCTGAACCTGAGGGCATTTAGCGCGTTTACCTGCGCCAACACATTCACACTTCTTCTTACATATTTTTCACGACTTATTCACATCGCGGGACGTAGGGTGAAGCCTCATCCGTTACAAACGTTGCACATCAAGCCCGCCGCCCCAGCGGGCTTTTTTTTGTCCCGGATTCGAGCTAGCGCGCCACCTTGCCGGCGGGCGCGGACGCTTGCTCGCGAATGGCGCGCTGGGTATCGAGCACCTTGGCCAACGCCACTTGCGCCTCGGGGCTTTGCTGCGGCACGCGAATCGCCGCCGAGACCAGCGTGATCAACTTGGCCATTACTTCGGCATCCGTGGCCGGGCGGCCCAGGCTCATGGAGTTCATCAGCAGGCGCAGTTCGGTGCCGGCCATCACACCGGAAATCGCCTTGAGGGCAAATTGCAGGCGTACCCCCAGTTCGTTGCGCGGCAAGTCCGGCAAGGCCAGGGCGAAGGCTTCGAAGAAGCGCTGGAACACCGGCTGGTAATGGACCTTGAGGTATTCCTGGATAAACGGCGAGGTGTCGCTGTAGACCCGCCCCAGGAAACGAATGAACGAACGCCCTTCCCCACTCGCCGGGTCGCTGCGCTCCAGGCCCATGGCCGGGGCGAACAGCACACCGAGCAGCGTGTCGCAATCGAGGGGGCCGTCAGATTCGGCTTCGCAGCGTGCCAGCAGTTCCAGGCGCTGCTCGTTGAGCGGCTCCAGGCGCTGCATCAGCAGGGTTTTCATCAGGGCGTCCTTGTCCCCGAAGTGATAGTTCACCGCAGCCAGGTTCACCTGGGCACGCTCGGTAATCTGCCGCAACAAAACAGCGTCATACCCGTATTTGATGAAGAGAGCCTCTGTCGCATCCAGCAATCGAGTCTTGGTAACGTTTGGAGAACTGACTTTCTTCACGACCATAAAAGTTCCACGCGGGAAATATTGTTTTAAAAATAAATTTGATTTTTTATACCGGGGCCACCGCTCGAAAGCAAGTAGTGACACTGCGCCATATCAGCGCAAGCCTTGGCAGACGGGCCCGTCGAGGCTGACCAAAGGTTTTTTTTGCGATGGGGTTTGCCCCCGGTGCATTTATTTCAAAGGGTAAAAACCCTCTACAACGATGGCTGGCGGAGCGGGTTGAACGCGGTTAGTATTCAAAGAATATTTTAAAAACAAGAAATCAAACCAGTCCGTGACGTGTCCCAGGCAGCTCCCGAACTTGTTACAAATTTTTACCGGGGCAGCACGGCAGCGTCGAGACTGCAGGCGTAGTCATGATGACAGATACCCCCGCGCACCCAGGCTTGATCTCCCTGCAAGGCATCGGCAAACGCTATCAGCTCGCCGGACAGCACCTGTCCATCCTCAATGATGTGTGCCTGTCCATCGCCCGCGGTGACAGCTGCGGCATCCTCGGCGCCTCCGGCTCCGGCAAAAGTACCCTGCTCAACATCCTCGGGCTGCTGGACCTGCCCAACTGCGGCCAGTACCGCTTTGCCGGCCACGACATTTTCAGCGCCAGCCCGGATGAACTGGCGGCGATCCGCAACCAGCAGATCGGCTTCGTGTTCCAGAGTTTCAACCTGCTGCCGCGCCTCAGTGCATTGGACAATGTCGCCCTGCCCCTGAGTTATCGCGGCGTGTCACGCCACGAGTCGGTGGAGCAGGCCCTGCGCATGCTCGAACAAGTCGGCCTGGCCGAGCGCGCGCACCATCGCCCCGCCGACCTCTCCGGCGGCCAGCGCCAACGTGTGGCGATTGCGCGGGCGCTGGTGGGCAAGCCCTCGGTCATCCTGGCCGACGAACCCACCGGCAACCTCGACAGCAGCACCGCCCAGGACATCATGGACCTGCTCCTGGCGCTGAACCGCGAGCAGCAGGTCACGCTGATCATCGTCACCCACGACGCACACATCGCCGAACGCCTGGAGCGCAAGATCCTGGTGCGCAACGGCGTGGTGCATGAGGCCGGGCGCCCATGAGCCTGCGGGTCGAGCAGAGCCTGAGCCAATTGCTGCATGAAGCGTTCGTCAGCCTGCGCACCCTGGGCAAGCGCTCGATCCTCGCGCTGCTGGGCATCGTGATCGGCAGTTCGTCGGTGGTGGCGCTGATCAATATCGGGCATAACGCGGCGGTGGATGCCGCGCTGATTTTCAAGGACATGGGCACCGACACCCTGGTCGCGCAGTTTCCGCCCAAAGCCGACAGCAGCGTACCGATGCGTGCCCGCCTCGACCTCGACGCCGTGCGCCAGGCCGTGCCCGGGATCGCGCACATCGGCGCGCTGAGCCTGTTCAGCGGCCCCATCGTGTTCCAGGGCCGCAGCGTCAACGCCAACTTCGTCGGCAGCACACCGGATATCCCCGCGGCCCTGCGCCTGGCGCTGCGCGAGGGGCGCTTCCTGTCGGCGTTCGATGCCAACGAAACCTACGGCGTGATCGGCGACCAGATCGCCCAAGCCCTTGGTACCCCCGGCGCACCGTTAAAGCTGGGCGACCGCGTGCGTATCAACGACTACCTGTTCCAGGTGGTCGGCATCCTGCACCACCAGCCCCGGGCGATGCTGATGCCGGTGCAGGCCAACGAATCGCTGTTCATTCCCGCCGACGGCATGCGCCGCATCTACGCCAGCCCGCAAATCGGCAACGTGATCATCCGCGCCGCGCCGGGCCAGGACATGGAACGCATCGCCCGGGACGCCGCCGCCGCGCTGCAACGCCAATTGACCGAGCACAGCGTCGACATCACGGTGCCCCAGCAAATGATCGACGGCATGACCCGGCAGAGCCGCACCTTCGCCTACCTGCTGCTGGCCCTGGGCGCGATCTCGCTGGTGGGCGGCGGTGTCGGGGTGATGAACGTGATGCTGATGAACGTCTCCGAACGCCGCCGCGAGATCGGCATTCGCATGGCGCTCGGCGCACGCCAGCGGGATATCCGCAACCTGTTCCTGCTCGAAGCCATCACCCTCACCGCCGTCGGCGCGCTGTGCGGCGCGGTGCTCGGCATGACCGCCGCGTGGCTCTACGCCTGGCTGTCGGGCTGGGCCTTCGCCCTGGCGGTCGCCGCCCTGCCCCTGGGGGTGGGCAGCACCTTGCTGGTGGGGTTGTTCTTCGGCATTTACCCGGCGGTCTCGGCCTCACGGTTGCAGCCGGTGGAGGCGTTGCGCGATGAATAAACGCCTGCTGCTGCTCCTGGCGCTGATCAGCCTGCCGAGTGTCGCCGCCGATATGCTGATCCGGCCCACGGCGCCCAGCACCACGCGCAGCGGCTATGATCGCGGCGTCTCGCTGAATGCCCAGGTCACCGCCATCACCCTGGGCGACGCGGTGTACCTGGGCCTGCGCAACAATCCGGCGATTCGCAGCGCCTACCTGCAGCGGGTCGCGCAGAAATTCGACCTGCGCGTGGCCGAAGACGTGTTCAACCCCAAGCTCACCCTCAACAGTTATTACCGCAGCTCCCGCGGCTCCGCCGACAATGCACGCAATACCAACGTGGCCCCTGCCACCAGCCTGCTGGGCGAGTACGGCACGCGCCTGAGCATGGCCTGGACCCAGCAACTGAATAACGCCAACCGGGCCGGTCGCTACCGCAGCGACGGCCTCGACCTGGCGCTCATCCAACCGCTGATGCGCGGCGCCGGCTGGGACGCGACCACCGCGCCGTTGCGCCTGTCGCGCCTGTCGGAACAGGCCAACCGCCTGAACCTCAAGGCCACCGTGGCACAAACCATCAGCCAGATCATCGCCACCTACCGCGAGTTGCTGCGCGCCCAGGAGCAACTGAGCATCGTCCAGGACGCGCTGAAACGCGCCAACACCTTGCTGGAAGTCAACAAGGCGCTGATCAGCGCCGGGCGCATGGCCGAGTTCGAGATCGTGCAGACCGAAGCCGATATCGCCACCCAGCAACTGGGCGTGGAAGAAGCGCAGAACCAACTCGACACCAGCCGCCTGGCCTTGCTGCGCCTGCTGGCCCTCGACCTGTCGACGCCGATCCGCGCCACCGAAGCCCTGGAGGCCAAGCCCATGCAGATCGACAAACGCGAGGCCTTCAACCTGGCGCAGAACCAGCAACCGGAGTACCTCGCCACCCTGCTCGGCAGCCAGCAGGCCGACCTCAACCTGGTGATCGCCAAAGACTCCGGGCGCTGGCAAGTGGACCTGGTGGCCGGGGCGAACCAGATACGCAACAACTACGACAACGACACCGGCAGCGGCAACAACCGCAGTTGGGACAGCTACGCCGGGGTGCAGGTGCAAATCCCCATCGGCGACATCAGCACGCGCCAGGCCGAAGTGCGCGCACGGGTGAATGTGGAGGATCAGGCCATCCGCATCACCGACGCCCGCCAGGAACTGGAACGCAGCGTGAACAACGTGGTGCGCGACCTCGGCACGCGCTGGCGCCAGTACGAAATCTCCCAGCGCGCCGTGGAATTGTCGCGGCGCAAGATCGAGATCGAACGCGAAAAACTCAGCGCCGGGCGCTCCACCAACTTCCAGGTGCTGAGTTTCGAGACCGACCTGCGCAACGCCGAAAACACGCAGCTCAATGCGCTGATCGCTTACTTGAACGCCCAGACCCAGCTCGATCTGACCCTGGGCATGACGCTGGAAAGCTGGGAAATCGCCCTCAATGACTACTAACCAAAAACGCCTGCTGGCGGCTGGATTGATCGTGCTGCTGGCGGCCGCCGGCGTTGCGGTGCAAAGCCATCGCAGCGCCGCCGACCCGATCCTCCCGACCGAACAGTGGCTGGCGGTGACGCCTGGCGCGCTGGTGCATCAGATCGGCCTGGTGGGCAAGATCGAGCCCGACACCACCCTCACCCTCACCGCGCCGTTCGACGGCAATGTGCAGGCCAACCTGGTGGAGCAAGGCCAACGCGTCGACGCCGGGCAAGTGTTGCTGCGCATGGACCCGGCCCTGCTCGAAGTGCAACTGCGCGATGCACTCTCCGCGCAACTCAAGGCCCGGCGCACCGTGCAGGAAATGCAAGACTGGGACAGCAGCCCCACCGTCAGCCGTGCACGCCGCAGCCTGCGCACCGCGCAAATGAGCGCCGACAACACCCAGCGCAAACTCACCGAAAGTGAAAACCTGTTTCAGCGTGGCATCATCCCGCGCAACGAACTGGACGACCTCAAGCAACAGACCCAGCAGCAACAACTGGACCTGATCGCCGCACGCGATGAACTGCAACAGGCACTGGAGCAAGGCAAGGGCGAATACCGACAGATCGCCGAGATGGAGCTGACCAATGCCACGGTGAAGTACGACGCGCTCTACCGACAGCTCGAAGACAAGGAGGTCAAGGCGCCCTTCTCCGGCATCGTGGTGCCCGCACCCGGAAGCAGCAACGCGGCAGCAGGCGCTGGCAACACCAACGCCCCGGTGCAGGCCGGCAGCAAGGTCAGCCAGGGCCAGGTGCTGTTCGGCCTGGCCAATATCGAACGGCTGAAAATCGTCGCCAGGGTCTCCGAGCTGGACATCAACCAACTGCACCAGGGCCAGGCGGTGGAAGTGATGGGCGATGGCTTCGACGGCGAACGGTTGAGCGGCTCGGTGAGTGTGGTCAGCGGCTTGGCGATTGCCGGCGATACCCAGGGCAGCGCGCAGTTCCCGGTAACCCTGTCGATCCCCAGGCTGACCCCGCAGCAACTGCAGCGGGTACGGCTGGGGATGAGTGCGCGACTGACCATCGTCACTTACAACAACGCGCAGGCGATCGTGATTCCGAGCCAGGCGATCCAGCCGGACATGACCGTCGAATATCGGCCGACGATGGACCAGCCGGTGGAACGCGTGACCGTGACCACCGGGCAATCGACGCCGCAGGGTGTCGAGGTATTTGGCCTAAAACCCGGTTTTGTGAAGACCCCTAGGTAGAGGAAGTTGCCCCCTCCCACCTTTAGATCATTGTCAGCTTCAACGCCAGCGCCTTGGCCTGAAGCGCCACATCGGTCACTGCCGTGCTCTCCCACCACATCCCGCGCAGCGGCGGGCCCATGGCGAACAGGCGCCGGCTGGCCTGGCCCTGGGCATCCAGCACCGCCCCCGAGGCATCCGCTGCGATCCCCAGCGCCAGCGGCCCGGGCTGTATCAACCCGCGTTTGAGCAACTGCTGGGGCAACGGCCGGGCTACGCGGCGCCAGTCGTATTCGATGCCGCTGGAATTGATCAGTGCCGCGCCCGCAACCTGGGTGATCGCTTGCTCGCCACGGTAACGCAAGCGGATGCTGACGCCGTTGACCGCAGGCGCCAAGCCCTTGAACGACGCCGCGCGAATGCGCAGGCGCCCTTCCTCATGCAGACGCGCCACCAACTGCGCACTCAGCGGCGGCGAACGGTGGTGATGACTTTCCCACCACGGCCGCACATGCCGCACGAACTGGCGCTTCTCGCGCTCGCTGGCCTGGCTCCACAAACGGCCGATATGCGCGCGCACGGTGTCCAGCGGCGCCTGCCAATCGATGCCCTGCGCCGTCGCGATGCGACACTGCCGACGCACCTCGCGCAGCAACTGCCGAGGGCTGCGCAGGCGGTGGTCGGCGGCGAGAAAATCGTCCCAGCCCGGTGGCTGTCGACGCACATGGGGCAGCAGACCGTGGCGCGAGAACACCTCGATCGGGCCCCGGTGCCCAGCCTGTTCCAGGGACACCACGGCATCGACCATGGTCAGCCCGGAACCGATAATCAGCACCGTCGCGCGCGGGTCGAGTTGGCTCATGGCCTGCACGTCCCACGGGTCGACTGCGGCGGCGTTCAAACCGCTGGATTCGGTCTGCGGCGTGCGCGCCGCCGGGAACATGCCGGTCGCCAACACCGCCTGGGCACCGCGCAGTTGCTGGCCGTTATCCAGGGTCAGCAGCGTCGAGGCGGGGTCCACTTGCAGGTCGACCACTTCGGCGCGGATATGCTCGACGGTAGACGTCGACAGCGCCTTGGCCTCGGCCAAGCGTTGCTGCGCGTACAACCCGAACATCCCGCGCGGCGGGAACAGCTCGCTGATCGGCACATGCTGCTGGTCCGACTCCGGCCAGCCGCCAGCGCCGATGTAGTCGGTGAGCCATTGGGTCAGGTCGTCGGCGTTGTCCGGGTCGACACTCATGCGCGCCGCATTGCCGTTCAAGGTATGGCCCAGCTCGACCGCACTGTAGGCCTCGCCGCGACCAAGTTCGGCGCGCGGTTCGATCACCAGGATCTGCCTCGAGCCGGGCAGGCGCAGCAGTTGCACGGCCAGCATCGTACCGCTCAGGCCGCCGCCGATGATCAGGACATCGGCGTTGCGGATGGATTCAGTCATGCCTGTTCGCCTTTACTGTTTACCCAGATAGATGTCATGCAAATCGCCCCGCGCCAACAGTTCAGCGGCGCTGCCGCTCAAGACCACGCGGCCAGTATCCAGCACGTAGCCCTGGGACGCATAGTTGAGCGCGACGTTGATGTTCTGCTCGGCGATCAGGAAGCTCACCTGCTGCTCGCGGTTGAGCTGCGCGACGATCTCGAATATCTCCTGCACGATCATAGGCGCCAAACCCATGGACGGCTCGTCGAGCAGTACCAAAGTAGGACGGGTCATCAACGCCCGGCCGATGGCGACCATCTGCTGCTCGCCGCCGGAGGTGAGGCCGGCGCGGGTGTGACGCTTGGTCTTGAGCCTGGGGAACCAGGCGTAGATGCGTTCCAGATCGGCCTCCATGGCCCGGCGGCTCAGGCGGCGCACGAAGCCGCCGCTGCGCAGGTTGTCTTCCACCGTGAGCTGGCCGAACACATGGCGGCCTTCGAGTACATGCACCATGCCCTGGCGCACCCGTTGGCTGGGGTCGACGCCGGCCAGGTCGTGGCCGGCGTATTCGATCACGCCACGGCTGACTTCGGCACGCTCGGCGCGCACCAGCCCGGAGATCGCCTTGAGCGTGGTGCTCTTGCCGGCGCCATTGGCGCCGAGCAGGGCGACGATCGCGCCCTTGGGCACGCTCAGCGACACCCCGGCCACGGCGAGGATCGCGCCATCGTAGATCACTTCGATGTCGTTGACCGTCAGCAGCGCGGCGTGTGCGGATTCACTGGCAGGTAGGCTCATGGTTTATTCATCTCCGGTGCAGGTGCGTGGCGTCAGGCCTTTTTCCTTGGCGAACGCGGCGGACTTTTCGTCGATCAGCGGGCGCAACAGCGCGCGGTCGGCGGCGATCCAGTCGCTGACCAGCGTCCAGTTGGCGCCGTCCCACTGCTGCACCCGCGCCGAGCCGCCACCTTCGTGGTCACGGCACGACAACTTGAGGTTCTGCATCAGGCCCAGGTAGCCCATGGCCTTGAGGCGCGCGTCGTCGATATTCAGGTGCTCCAGGCCCCAGCGGCCTTCTTCGCCATTGAGCGGGCGCTGGCCGAATTTGGCCTGGGCGGTGCGGATCGCTTCCACCGCCACGGCGGCGTTCACCAGGCCTGAGTTGTAGTAGACGCTGCCGAAGTTTTTCAGGTCCTTGAGGTCGCTGTGGCCCTTGTCGAGGACGTATTGCTTGAGGCGCTTGTGGATCTCGAAATCGGCGCCGGCCGGGTATGGGGTGAGCGCCAGGTAGCCTTTGGCAGCAGTGCCGGCAGGCAATACGTCTTCGCTGGAACTGGCCCAGATATCGCCGATGATATGGTCGACCGGGAAGCCAAAGCGTGCCGCGGTTTTCACCGCGACCGGCGTGGACACGCCCCACGTGCGCAGGAACACCCAGTCCGGGTTGGCCTGGCGCACCTGGCGCCATTGCGCGGACTGTTCGTTGCCCGGGTCGGCCACCGGAATCTGGATATTCTCGAAGCCGTACTGCTCGGCGAGCAGCTTCAGCGGGCCGAGGGTTTCGCGACCGTAGGCCGAGTCGTGGTAGACCGTGGCGATCTTTTTGCCCTTGAGTTTGTCGAAACCGCCTTCGCGCTGGGCGATGTAGTTCACCAGGCTCGACGCCTCGCTGTAGAAGGTCAGCATCACCGGGAAGTTGTACGGGAACACGGTGCCGTCGGTGGCTTCGGTGCGGCCGTAACCGAGGGTGATCAACGGGATCTTGTCCACCTCGGCGCGCTCGCTCAGGGCGTAGGCCGCCGGTGCGCCATTAGGCTGGTAGACCGCGACCGGCGCGCCATCCAGGCCGTTCTTGAAGCGCTCGTAGCACTCGATGCCCTTCTCTGCCGTCCATTCGGTCTCGCATTCCTGCCACACCAGTTTTACGCCATTGATGCCGCCTTCGACCTCGTTGATATAACGCAGGTAGTCGATCATCCCGGCCCACACCTGCACGCCGCTGGAGGCATAGGCGCCGACGCGGTAGGTGGCCAACGGAAAGAACTGCTGGTCGGCCGAAGCCACGGCCTGGGGCACTGCAGCGGCCAGGGTGGCCAGCGCGAAGGCGGCGCCGGCCAGGGAACGTTTCAAGGATGCACGCATGGGAGTTCTCATAGAGGTCAAAACCGTAGGGGCCACTGACGCAGCCGATCGCGAAAGTTGTGCAACAGGCGAATCAAGCCCTCGGGTTCCTTGATCAGGAACACGATGATCAGCACGCCAAAGATGATTTTCTGCAGGTTCTGCAATTGCCCCGCATCCACCGAACCGCCGAACAGCGCCTGCCCGGCATGGCTGAGGAAGATCGGCAGCAAGCTGATAAACGCCGCGCCGACGAAGTTGCCGGCGATGCTGCCCATGCCACCGATAATGATGATGAACAGAATCTGGAACGAGCGATTGATATCGAAGCTGCTCGCGCTGGCCGTGCCCAGGTAGGCAAAGGCCCACAGCGCGCCGGCGATGCCCAGGTAGAACGAGCTGACCGCAAACGCCAGGCGCTTGTAGCGCACCACCGGGATGCCGACCACGGCGGCGGCGGTGTCCATGTCGCGGATCGCCATCCAGTTGCGCCCCACCTGGCTGCGCACCAGGTTGACGGCGGTCCAGGTCAACAGCAGCACGGTCAGCAACGTCAGCCAGTAACGGCCCAGCGGCGTGTTGAGGTCATAACCGAGCAACGCCAGCTTCGGCGCGGAGATGGTGCCGGACGAGCCGTAGTTGTAGAACCAGGGGAATTTGACGAACAGCCACTCGAGGAAAAACTGCGCGGCCAGGGTGGTGACCATCAGGTAGAAGCCCTTGATCCGCGAGCTGGGCAGGCCGAACAGCAAACCGACCAGCGCGCTGATAATGCCGCCGCCGAGCAACGCCACCGGCAAGCCCAGCTCCGGCAGGCGCAGCAGAAAGCCGTAGGTGGCAAACGCACCGACCGCCATGAAGCCGGCCGCGCCCACCGAGGTCTGCCCGGTGTAGCCGGTCAACAGGTTCAGGCCCAGCCCGGCCAGGGACAGCACCAGGAACGGGATCAGGATCGCATTGAGCCAATAATCATTGCCCCACAGCGGCACCACGACAAACGCCAGCGCCAACAGGCCGAGCAGGCCCCAAGGCACACGCCGCTGAATCAGCCGCAATGGCGCGGTTTCTTGCACAACAGGGATCGACATGGTTTCAGACTCGCTCGATGGCACGCTCGCCGAACAGGCCGGCGGGGCGGATATACAGGAAGGCCAGGGCCAGGGCGTAGGCGAACCACGGCGTGATGCCGCCGCCGAGCAGTGGGCCGATATACACCTCGGCAAGGTTCTCCGCCGCGCCGACAATCAGCCCGCCGACAATCGCCCCGCCAATCGAGGTAAAGCCGCCGATGATCAACACCGGCAAGGCCTTGAGCACCACCAGCGACAATGAAAACTGCACGCCCTGACGCGCGCCCCACAGTAGCCCGGCCACCAGCCCGACGGTCCCGGCCACCGCCCAGACGATCTGCCAGATACGGTTGAGGTTGATGCCGATGGACAGCGCCGCCGTGGTGTCATCCGCCACGGCGCGCAACGACACGCCGATGCGGGTCTTGTTGAACAGCAGCGCCAGCACCGTCACCAGCACCACGGCGGCTGCGGCGGCGATCAGGTCGAACTGGCTGAGCATCAGCGGCCCGACGAACAGCGGCACGTCGTCGATGCCCAAGTCCAGCGCACGCACCTGCGAGCCCATCAAGCCCTGGGCCAGGCCCTCGACAATGAACGACAAGCCCAGGGTGGCCATGAACAGGGTGATCTGCGAACGGTTCACCAGCGGGCGCAGAACCAGGCGCTCGATGAGCAAGGCGCCGACGATCATCACCACCACCGTCAGCAACAGCGCCAGGGCAAACGGCACGCCCTGCTCGTGCAGGCTGACGAAGGTCAGGGCGGCAAACAGCAGCATCGAGCCCTGGGCGAAATTGAACACGCCGCTGGCCTTGTAGATCAGCACGAAGCCGATGGCGACCAGCGAGTACAGGGTGCCGGCGAGCAGGCCGCCGAGCAGGGTTTCAAAAAAGAACGTCATCAGTGGACCACTCCCAGGTACGCCGCGATCACGTCGGGGTTGGCCTGCACTTGCGCAGGGGTGCCGTCGCCGACCTTGCGCCCGTAGTCGAGCACCACCACATGGTCGGACAGGCCCATGACCACGCCCATGTCGTGTTCGATCAACACCACGGTGGTGCCGAGGTCGCGGTTCACATCGGCGACAAAGCGCGCCATTTCCTGTTTCTCCTCGGCGTTCATCCCGGCCATGGGCTCATCCAGCAGGAGCAGGCTGGGCCCAGCGATCAGCGCCCGGCCCAGTTCCACGCGTTTCTGCAGGCCGTAGGACAAGTTGCCGACCGGCACATCACGGTGGGCCTGCAACTCAAGAAACTCGAGAATGCCCTGGGCACGCCGGCGGAACGCCTCGGCCTCGCGCCGTGCGCGGGGCAAGCCGAGGGCCTGTTCGATAAAGCGGGTGCCCATATGCCGCGACAGGCCGGTGAGGATGTTGTCGAGCACGCTCATCTTTTTGAACAGCGCGTTGTTCTGGAAGGTCCGCCCAATGCCGCGACGCGCGGCGCCCAAGGGGTCGATACGGTGGAAGTGCTGCTGCTCGAACACGATCTCGCCGGCATCGAAGCGATACACGCCGTTGAGCACATTGAGCAGCGAACTCTTGCCGGCGCCGTTGGGGCCGATCAGCGCGCAGATTTCGCCGCGCTGGACATCGAAGGACAGCGCGTTGATCGCCTTGACCCCTTTGAACGACAGCGAGATATCCCGCACCTGGAGAATGGCTTGACTCATGCGATGTCCCGTTTGAATTCAGCCAGCCACACCGGCTCGACAACGGACTTGCCCGTGCTGGGTGGCTGCCAGATAGAGGCCAGGCGTTGAAAGCCCAGCAGTTTACGCACGCGGTTTTTCAGCAGACGGCGCAGGCCGCTGTGCGGCTGGGCGATGGCCCACTCACACAGGCGTCGGCGCCAGGTGCCGTGGGGCGCCAGGCGGCTTTCGATGTCGTCGGCCAAGTGCTGCAGGCGCGCAGGTGACAACAGCAAGCCGGTGGGCGCGGCTTCGCCGCGATCACGCCGGGCCGATGCCAGGCTTTCCGGGAAGGCCAGCCCGTGACCGCTGTTCAGCCATTGCGCCAGCAGTACCGCCAGGCCGCCTTGCCAGTGAGTGCCCTCCTCGCTCCACAGCACGCTCTCGCCGGCCGGCTGCCACCAGCGGCTGAGGTGCCGGGCCGGGTCGGTCGCACCAAGCACTTGGGCGAAATCCACCAGGTTGGCCGACTGCCAGTGCCGCTGCTGCTGACGCCCCTGCACGTAGGAATGGCTCGGGCGAATGCGCCAGAGTTGTTGGCGCAGCGCCTCGGGCTCCAAGTCATCGGCCAGGGTCAGTACCTGGCCGCCGACCGATTGGGCGGCCAGCGCCAGCAATAACAGGTTGGGCTCGAAAGCCCCGCTGAGCGCCAGTTGCGATTGTTCGCTGAACCCGTGCTGACGCAGGCCATCGGCCAGGCGCTCGACATCGCGCAACACATCGATCCAGCGCCAGGCATACCACTGGCCCTGGCGCTTGTGGCGCAGGGCGGTGTGCAGCGGCGTGATCTGTGCCCAATGGCGCAGTTGTTCCAGGGCCGTGGGCAACTGACCGAGCAACTCGGCCGGCCATTCCAGAGCCGGCGGAGGTTTGAGTACATGCACGCTCATAGGGGTGATGCTCCTATTGGGTGGGTAAGCGTGCGGTGGTCCGCTGGCTGAATGAGAATTGAACGGAAAGTCGATAGCGTTGATATAAAGACTAAGCAGGAACCATGCCGATATAAAACGCCGCATAACCCAGGCGTTCATCAACAGTTATGAAGCTGACACAGCACAAAGTGCTTCTTCGCTGTTGCTGGAGCAACAGCGAACACCCTGCCGAGCGGGGTCGGAATTGATAAGTCACCGGCATTCAAACATGTGTTCCGAATAACCACTTTCGCTATTAGAAACGATCACGTTATACCTGTCATTTTTGACAGTAGATATTGTGTTGCCCGCTTAATAGACTCAAGCCGAACCCACGTCACAACAAAGGAGAGCCGCTTATGAGCAGCTCGAATAAAACCAAGCCAAAAGCCACTTCAGGCACAGCCAGTGCAATAGTGAATGACGACGAGGACTTTAACAGTTTCGAGGGCACACGCTTCTATTTCTATCTGGATGAACAAACAAACAGATGGTATATCTCAGGCGCAAGCGATGAAGACCATCTTGGTCAATATCAATATATTTCGCTGTGGTTGCCTAACGAGGGTGACGTTGTAAAAAAAACCTACGTAATCGTTGACGACCATGGTGCGCAGGGGAAAGCCAATGCGTCATGGACAAAAGCAACTTCCTCGTCATTTCGCCCTTACACCGCCATCAGCGGAAGTGTGACGGTCACGCTGAACAGCACCCTGCAGACAGTGGAGTCAACCTTCGAATTTGCAGCACAAAGCGGTTCAAAAACAGTCTCTCTTACCCAGGGCGAGATGAAACTCCAGGGATTTACCGAGGACGAAAAAGCCAGAGCCAGCGGTTCAATAGTGTGCGACTTCAGCGAGTTAATTACTGAGCGCTATGAATCTACTGAGACAGCGTTCAGCCTAGGAGACGATTCAGGTAGTTTCCCGGCTTATCTACAGGCCTGGTCACGACAGCTCACGTCGAAACCCGACCTCAAGGACTATCGATTATCCATCAACATAGCCAAAGGCCTTGCACCCGGCACTTACAGTTTTAGTCCAGACAGTAAACAGGTGCGGATATTCTTCTTCAATATCCCTGAAAGTCTCGTCTGGCCGGCCGACAGCGGCACGATCACATTTAAATCCATTCCAAACTTCGAGAGCTTTGCAGGAAAACTCTCGGGACAGTTTAACTTCACGGCAACCGTCGAACTTGACGATGGCAAAGTACGCGTCTTAAAAGTAGAAAATGGAATTTTCGATATGGAACGATGAGAACCGTGAGTCGTCGTCGGGTGTTGTGAGTTATTCACACCACCCGACGGTCCTTTCACACGGTTGAATCAGGCACGCTCAACAGCCCTATCTTTCTGCACATTCGCTAACGTTCGATAGCGACTGCCTGGATGGGACACCGGCAACCTCGGGCCTTCACCAAACAACTTCTCGCGCAACGTGCCCTGGGCGTATTCCTTCTTGTACACCCCACGCTTCTGCAACTCCGGCACCAGCAGTTCCACCGCGTCGATAAAGGTTTCGTGGGTCAGCGCATAGGCCAGGTTGAAGCCGTCCACATCGGTGTCTTCCACCCACTCCTGCAACAAGTCCGCGACCGTCTCCGGGCTGCCGACAAACAACGGACCAAAGCCGCCGATGCCGACCCAGTCGGCCAGCTCCTTGGGCGTCCAGACCTTGCTCGGGTCCGCCGTGGAGAAGGCTTCCACCGCCGACTGAATCGCGTTGGTATGCACATGCTTGAGCGGTTCGTCGGGCTTGAACTGGCTGAAATCGATGCCGGTCCAGCCGGAGATCAGCGCCATGGCGCCTTCGTAGCTGACGTAGGATTTGTACTCGTCGAACTTGGCCTTGGCCTTCGCGTCGGTCTCGCCGACGATCACCGTCTGCAGGTTGAAGATCAGGATCTTGCGCGGATCACGCCCGGCCTCGGCCGCGCGGCGACGAATGTCGGCGACAGTGTTTTTCAGCAGCGTCTTGGACGGTGCGGCGACAAACACGCACTCGGCCTGCTCGGCAGCGAACTGCTTGCCACGGCTGGACGCCCCCGCCTGGTACAGCAACGGCGTGCGTTGCGGCGACGGCTCGCACAGGTGGATGCCGGGCACCTGGAAGTGTTTGCCGACGTGGCGGATCTCGTGGATCTTGCTCGGGTCACTGAAAATCCGCCGCTCGCGGTCACGCAGCACGGCGCCCTCTTCCCAGCTGCCTTCCCAGAGTTTGTAGCAAACCTCCAGGTATTCCTCGGCGTAGTCGTAGCGCGCATCGTGTTCGGTCTGGGCGTTCTGGCCGAGGTTCTTGGCGCCGCTTTCCAGGTAAGAGGTGACGATGTTCCAGCCGACACGGCCTTTGGTCAGGTGGTCGAGCGTGGAAAGGCGTCGAGCGAACGGATACGGGTGTTCGAAGGACAACGACGCGGTCAGGCCAAAACCCAGGTGTTCAGTGACCAGCGCCATCGGCGCGATCAGCGACAGCGGGTCGTTGACCGGCACTTGAGTGGCCTGGCGGATCGCCGCGTCGCCATTGCCGTTGTACACGTCGTAGATGCCCAGCACATCGGCGATAAACAGGCCGTCGAACTTGCCGCGCTCGAGGATTTTCGCCAGGTCGGTCCAGTACTCCAGGTCCTTGTACTGCCACGAGCGATCACGCGGGTGTGCCCACAGGCCGGGGGATTGGTGGCCGACGCAATTCATGTCGAAGGCATTCAAGCGGATTTCACGGGACATCAAGCAGTCCTCCCGGGGGCGACACCGTTGAGGTGGTAGTTGCCGACAAGCTGGTACTTCCAGCGCAGCGGCTCTTCGAGGGGCGACGGCAACGCGCTGCGCTGGCCGGTCAGTTCGAATTCGGCGGCGCTGGCGAACAGCAAGGCTTCGGCGGCGGCGATCTGCGCTTCGGTGGCGGCGACAGGCGTTGGGTGGGTTTCGGCGTATTCCAGCAAGGCGGCGGCCACCTCCACGCGGATCTGCCAGTCGCCGAAGCGGCTGATTACGTAAGGGTCATCACTTTTTTGCAGCACACGTCGGGTGCTCTCCAGCAATTGGCGAGCCTGGTCGAGCGCGGTGGGTTGGGTCAGTGCATTCATGGGGCAGGCTCCTCAGTTCCAGGCATGGCGTGCGGGTTTGACGCCGTTGAGCACGAAGTTACCGATCAGGTGGTATTTCCAGCGGACCGGGTCGTGCAGGGTGTGGGTGCGCGCGTTGCGCCAGAAGCGGTCGAGGTTGTGCTTGCCGGTCACCGAGCGGGTGCCGCCCAGCTCGAAGAGCTTGCTGCTGGCGAGCAACGCGGTTTCGGCCGACAGCACTTTGGCCTGAGCGACGATCAGCGAGGCGTTGGCGACGGTGTCTTCGTTCGGTTCGGCGAGGGCCTGGTCGACCGCCTTGCCAGCCTTGGCGAGAATCGCTTCGGTGCCGTGTACGCGCCATTCCAGATCACCGATGGCGGCGATGGTGAATGGGTCCTGCCAGCCGTGATCCTGTTGGCTGTCGATCCATGGGCGGGCCTGGCGCGCGAAGACTTTCGCTTGCTCGAGGGCACCCACGGCGATGCCGGTATCGATCGCGGCCTGGATGATCTGCGAGATCGGGCCGTCAGCGGTCGGTTGGTCGAACGCCAGGTGCGCGGGAATCACCGCGCTCAGCGGCACCGTCACGCCATCGAGGGTCACGCCGCCGCTGGCGGTGGTGCGCTGGCCGAAGCCATCCCAGCTGTCGATGACCGTGAGGCCCGGCGCATCGCGCTCGACGAAGGCAATCAAGGCCTTGCCCTGTTCGTTGGTGCCCACCGCCGGCACGATATGGGCGAACAGCGCGCCGGTGCAGTAGAACTTCTCGCCATTGATCTGCGCATGATCGGCGTGAACGCGAATCTGCGTGTCGAAGGTGCCGGCGTTCTTGCTCTTGGCTTCGGAGAAAGCGTTACCGAAACGGTAGCCGGCCAGGACCTTGCCGAAGTAGTGGAGTTTTTGCTCCTCGCTGCCGGTTTGCAGCAGGATATCCACCACCCCCAGGTGGTTCTGCGGGATCTGCGCCAGGGACGGATCGGCGGCGGCGATCAACTTGATCACCTCTGCCACCGTCACATAGGACACCTCGGCGCCGCCATAGGCCTTGGGGATGGTGATGCCCCACAGGCCGCTGGCGGAAAATTCGTCGAGTTCAGCGACCGGCAGGCGCCGCTCGCGGTCGCGCACGCTGGCCTCGACAGCGAAGCGTTCGGCCAGGCGCGTGGCGACCGCGATGGCTTCGGCGTCTGATCGGATGATATGAGCAGGGTGTTGAGGGTGGGCTGACATGGGCCGACTCCAGAGTCCAAGGGGATGCTGGAGTGATTGCAGGAGTCGTGCCCGAAACCAATCTTCAATAAGATCAGTAGGTTGCCGTCATTTCAATGCAGGGGAACCCGCCTGCGATCGAGCAAAGTGTCCATCCGCTGTTGGCGGGTCAACAGTTAGATCACCACATTGCGCACAAAGCGCACCGCCACGTCGCCGTCATTGCGATAGGCGTGGGCCTGGCGGCTGGCGAACATGAAGAACTCACCGGCGCCGACCGGTTTTTCCTGACCATCCAGCACCAATGTCAGGCGGCCTTCGAACACGAACAACTGCACGCTCCAGCCATCCGGGTCCGGCTCGGGGCTGTAGCAATCGCCCGGCTCCAGGCGCATCTCCCACAGCTCGACTTCACGCCGCGCCGTGGCCTTGGCAAGCAATACAGCTTTGCTGCCGGGGATGTCACCGGCCCAGGCCAGTTCGTTGATACGGCTATGGTCGGGTGCATCCGGGGCCTGGATCAGGTCGCTGAAAGCCACATCCAGCGCTTCGGCGACGCGGTCGAGGGTGGACAGGCTGACGTTTTTCTCGCCAGCCTCGATGGCCACCAGCATGCGTCGGCTGACTCCGGACTTTTCCGAGAGCGCGGTCTGGCTCAAGTCGGCGGCATGACGCAGGCGACGAACATTCTGGCTGACATGCTGCAGGACCGAGGCCCGTTGCGGATTTTCTTTGTGCACTATATTGCTCAATGGGTGGGTGTGCGCAGTATACTGCCCAGCGTGCGGCGCATTGTGCGGTCCGCGCCCTTCCCTTGCAAGACTGAGCCACCATGACCACCCCGAATGCTCCCTCGCGTTTCAACCGCTTCAGCAAAGCCGAATGCATCCTGGTGTTCATCACCATGATCTGGGGCGGCACCTTTTTGCTGGTGCAGCACGCCATGACTGTCAGCGGGCCGATGTTTTTCGTGGGCCTGCGGTTTGCTGCGGCGACGATCGCGGTCGGTTTTTTCTCTTTGCGCACCCTGCGCGACCTGACCCTGTTCGAGTTGAAAGCCGGCGTGTTTATCGGCGTGGCGATCATGTTTGGTTACGGGCTGCAGACCATCGGCCTGCAGACGATTCTGAGTAGCCAGTCGGCATTCATTACCGCGCTCTATGTCCCGTTCGTGCCGTTGTTGCAATGGCTGGTGCTGGGTCGTCGGCCAGGGTTGATGCCGAGCATTGGCATCATGCTGGCGTTTGCCGGGTTGATGCTGTTGACCGGCCCGGCCGGTGCTTCGCTGAATTTCAGCCCCGGCGAGATCGCCACGCTGATCGGCGCGGTGGCGATTGCCGCCGAGATCATCCTGATCAGCGCATTTGCCGGGCAAGTGGACGTGCGCCGGGTGACCGTGGTGCAACTGGCCACGGCGTCGTTGTTGTCGTTCCTGATGGTGGTGCCGATGGGCGAGGCGTTGCCGGGGTTCTCCTGGTTGCTGTTGTTCAGCGCGGTGGGCCTGGGCCTGACCAGCGCGGTGATCCAGGTGGCGATGAACTGGGCGCAGCAAAGCGTTTCGCCGACGCGGGCCACATTGATTTATGCCGGGGAACCGGTGTGGGCCGGCGTGGTTGGGCGGATTGCCGGGGAGCGTTTCCCGCCGATTGCCATGGTCGGGGCGGCGTTGATCGTGGCGGCGGTGGTGGTGAGTGAGTTGAAGACGCGCGGGCAGAAGGCGATCGAATTGCAAAATGCGCGGGAACAGGAACAGCAGGGGTAAGGTCCGAGCCCGGGCGGTGGCTGTCAAATCGCCATCCCGGGCACGCCCAGCGTCCACAATCAGGCGCTGGTGCGCGTGGTGGGGGGTTAGCTGAAACAATGCCAAATGGGCGTTTTCAGCCTACCTTGTAGGATCCTGCCACACGTTGCCGTTTGGTGATCAAGAAAGCGGCACGTATGATGCATCCCAAACTCCCGCAGATTAGAAGCCTATGTCCCTGATAGTTCTACTGCTTCTGCCTTTTATCGGCAGCTGTCTGGCGGCCTTGCTGCCGCACAACGCACGTAACACCGAATCCTTGCTGGCCGGCCTCATCGCCCTGATCGGTACTGTTCAAGTCGCCCTGCTCTACCCTCAAATCGCCCACGGCGGGGTGATCCGCGAAGAATTCATGTGGTTGCCCAGCCTGGGCGTGAATTTCGTCTTGCGCATGGACGGCTTCGCCTGGCTGTTCTCGATGCTGGTGCTCGGCATCGGCACGCTGGTGTCGCTGTATGCGCGTTACTACATGTCGCCGGACGATCCGGTGCCGCGCTTCTTTGCGTTTTTCCTGGCATTCATGGGGGCCATGCTCGGCCTGGTGATCTCCGGCAACCTGATCCAGATCGTGTTCTTCTGGGAACTGACCAGCCTGTTCTCGTTCCTGCTGATCGGTTACTGGCACCACCGCGCCGATGCGCGACGCGGTGCCTACATGGCGTTGATGGTCACGGGCGCAGGCGGTTTGTGCCTGCTGGCCGGCGTGATGCTGCTGGGGCATATCGTCGGCAGCTATGACCTGGACCTGGTCCTGGCGGCGGGCGATCAGATTCGCGCGCACTCGCTGTACCCGGTCATGCTGGCCCTGGTGCTGATCGGCGCGTTGAGCAAAAGCGCGCAGTTCCCGTTCCACTTCTGGCTGCCCCACGCCATGGCGGCACCGACACCGGTGTCGGCCTACCTGCATTCGGCGACGATGGTGAAGGCCGGCGTGTTCCTGCTGGCCCGCCTGTGGCCGTCGCTGTCCGGCAGCGAAGAATGGTTCTGGCTCGTCGGCGGCGCCGGCGCCCTGACCCTCCTGCTCGGCGCTTACTGCGCCATGTTCCAGAACGATCTCAAGGGCCTGCTGGCCTACTCCACCATCAGCCACCTCGGCCTGATCACCCTGCTGCTCGGCCTCAACAGCCCACTGGCCGCCGTCGCCGCAGTATTCCACATCCTCAACCACGCCACCTTCAAGGCCTCGCTGTTCATGGCGGCGGGCATCATCGACCACGAAAGCGGCACCCGCGATATCCGCAAGCTCAGCGGCCTGGTGCGCCTGATCCCGTTTACCGCGACCCTGGCGATGGTGGCCAGTGCGTCCATGGCCGGCGTGCCGTTGCTCAATGGCTTCCTGTCCAAAGAGATGTTCTTCGCTGAAACCGTATTCATCTCGTCGACCGCCTGGGTGGAAATCGCCCTGCCGGTGATCGCGACCATCGCCGGCACGTTCAGCGTGGCCTACGCGCTGCGTTTCACCGTGGATGTGTTCTTCGGCCCGCCTGCGACGGACCTGCCCCACACCCCGCACGAGCCTCCCCGCTGGATGCGCGCGCCGGTGGAGCTGCTGGTGTTCACCTGCCTGCTGGTGGGGATCTTCCCGGCCCAGGTGGTCGGCTCGATCCTCGCCGCCGCCGCGCTGCCGGTCGTCGGCGGCGTGTTGCCGCAATACAGCCTGGCCATCTGGCACGGCTGGAACGCGCCGATGATCATGAGCCTGGTGGCGATGTGCGGCGGTGTGCTGCTCTACCTGCTGCTGCGCAAGCAACTCAAGCGCGGGCGCTTCAAGTACCCGCCGGTGATCAGTTACTTCAACGGCAAGCGCGGCTTCGAGCGCTGCCTGGTGCTGATGATGCGCGGTGCGCGCAAAATCGAGAAACGCATCAGCACCAAGCGCCTGCAGACGCAGTTGTTCCTGCTGGTGCTGGTCGCCGTGATCGGCGGGCTGATCCCGCTGCTCAACAGCGGCCTCAGTTGGGGCGACCGGCCGAAGATCCCGGGTTCCATCGTGTTCGTCACCCTGTGGCTGCTGGCGATTGCCTGCGCCCTCGGCGCCGCCTGGCAGGCCAAGTACCACCGGCTGGCGGCCCTGACCATGGTCAGCGTGTGCGGCATGATGACCTGCATCACCTTCGTGTGGTTCTCAGCGCCGGACCTGGCGCTGACGCAACTGGTCGTGGAAGTGGTGACCACCGTGCTGATCCTGCTGGGCCTGCGCTGGCTGCCACGGCGGATCGAAGAAGTGTCGCCACTGCCCAGTACGCTGCGCAAGGCACGCATTCGTCGCTTGCGCGACTTCCTGTTGTCCACCGTGGTCGGTGGCGGCATGGCGCTGCTGTCCTACGCGATGCTGACCCGCCAGACGCCCAACGACATTTCCTCATTCTACTTGAGCCGCGCCCTCCCCGAAGGCGGCGGCAGCAATGTGGTGAACGTGATGCTGGTGGACTTCCGTGGCTTCGACACCCTCGGCGAAATCACCGTGCTCGGCGCCGTGGCGCTGACCGTGTACGCCCTGCTGCGACGCTTCCGCCCCTCCAAGGAAAGCATGCAACTGCCCGCGCAACAGCGCCAACTCGCGCCGGACGTAGCCACCGACCTGATCAACCCGCGCCAGGCCAGCGACACCGCCCTGGGCTACATGATGGTGCCGGCGGTGCTGGTGCGCCTGCTGCTGCCGATTGCGCTGGTGGTGTCGTTCTACCTGTTCATGCGCGGCCACAACCAGCCGGGCGGTGGTTTTGTCGCCGGCCTGGTGATGTCGGTGGCGTTTATCCTGCAATACATGGTCGCCGGCACCCAGTGGGTCGAGGCGCAGATGAGTTTGCGGCCGATGCGCTGGATGGGCTTCGGCCTGTTCTCGGCGACCCTGACCGGGCTCGGCGCATTGTTCGCCGGCTACCCGTTCCTCACCACCCACACCTGGCATCTCAGCGTGCCGGTGCTGGGCGACATCCATATCGCCAGCGCCCTGTTCTTCGACGTCGGCGTGTACGCCATGGTCGTCGGCTCGACGCTGCTGATGCTCACCGCCCTCGGTCACCAATCGGTGCGGGCCCATAAACCGAGCAACCAGCCGAAAACCGTTGCCACACCGGAAGGAGCCGCCTGATGGAAGAAGTCATCGCAATTGCCATTGGGGTCCTGGCGGCCTCCGGCGTCTGGTTGATCCTGCGGCCACGGACGTTCCAGGTGGTGATGGGTCTGTGCCTGTTGTCGTATGGGGTCAACCTGTTCATTTTCAGCATGGGCAGCCTGTTTATCGGTAAGGAGCCGATCATCAAGGACGGCGTGCCGCAAGACCTGCTGCACTACACCGACCCGCTGCCCCAGGCGCTGGTGCTGACGGCGATCGTGATCAGCTTCGCCATGACCGCGCTGTTCCTCGTGGTACTGCTGGCGTCGCGGGGCCTGACCGGCACCGACCATGTGGACGGCCGGGAGCCCAAGGAATGACCTGGGTC
Source organism: Pseudomonas sp. Y39-6 (assembly GCF_023651955.1). Classification (NCBI taxonomy): domain Bacteria; kingdom Pseudomonadati; phylum Pseudomonadota; class Gammaproteobacteria; order Pseudomonadales; family Pseudomonadaceae; genus Pseudomonas; species Pseudomonas sp. Y39-6. Next base: position 4,311,905 of record NZ_CP069594.1, read on the forward strand.
AACCAACTGATCGTCGCGCCAATCCTGCTGCCGTTGCTGACCGCCGCGCTGATGCTGATGCTCGGCGAGAAGCACCGCCCGCTCAAGGCGCGTATCAACCTGTTCTCGAGCATGCTCGGCCTCGCTATCGCCATCTTGCTGTTGTACTGGACGCAACAAGGCGGCCCCGGTTCGATCGGCGTGTACTTGCCCGGCAACTGGCAAGTGCCGTTCGGCATCGTGCTGGTGGTGGACCAACTGTCGGCGCTGATGCTGGTGCTCACCGGGATCATCGGCGTGAGTGCGTTGCTGTTCGCGATGGCGCGCTGGGACCGTGCGGGCACCAGTTTCCATGCGTTGTTCCAGATCCAGATGATGGGCCTCTACGGCGCCTTTCTCACCGCCGACCTGTTCAACCTGTTCGTGTTCTTCGAGGTGTTGCTGGCGGCCTCCTATGGCTTGATGCTGCACGGTTCCGGCCGGGCGCGGGTGTCGTCGGGGCTGCATTACATCGCGATCAACCTGCTGGCGTCGTCGCTGTTCCTGATCGGCGCGGCGATGATCTATGGCGTCACCGGCACACTGAACTTCGCGGACCTGGCGCTGAAAATCCCGCTGGTGCCAGAGGCCGATCGCGGCCTGTTGCACGCGGGTGCGGCGATCCTCGCCACCGCATTCCTGGCCAAGGCCGGCATGTGGCCGCTGAACTTCTGGCTGGCGCCCGCGTACTCATCGGCCAGCGCGCCGGTGGCGGCGATGTTCGCGATTATGACCAAGGTCGGCGTGTACACCGTGCTGCGCCTGTGGACCCTGCTGTTCTCCGGCCAGGCCGGGGCGTCGGCGCTGTTCGGCGGCGACTGGCTGGTGTACGGCGGCATGGCGACCATCATCTGCGCGGCGCTGGCGATGCTGGCGGCGCAGCGCCTGGAGCGCATGGCCAGCTTGAGCATCCTGGTCTCGGCCGGCATCCTGCTCTCGTCGGCGGGGTTCGCCCAGCCGAGCCTGACAGCCGGAGCACTGTTCTATCTGGTCAGTTCCACGCTGGCGTTGAGTGCGCTGTTCCTGCTGGCCGAATTGATCGAACGCTCGCGCTCGGCCAACGACCTGCCGCTGGATGAAGAGATCGATGCGCTGCCCAAAGCCATGGAATCCCTGCATCCGCGCCCCGGCGTGAACCTCGATGACGAACAGAAAGCCGTGGTCGGCCAGGTGATTCCCTGGACCATGGCCTTCCTCGGCTTGAGCTTTGTCGCCTGCGCCCTGCTGATCATCGGCATGCCGCCGCTGTCGGGGTTTATCGGCAAGCTCAGCCTGTTGAGCGCGCTGGTCAATCCGCCGGGCTTGGGCCATGCGCTGGATGAGCCTGTCCGCCCTGCCGCGTGGGGCCTGGTGACGTTGCTGATCTTGTCCGGCCTGGCCTCGCTGATCGCCTTCGCCCGCCTGGGCATCCAGCGCTTCTGGACCCCGGAAGAACGCCCGTCACCGCTGCTGCGCCGTTATGAGTGCGTGCCGATCTTCTTCCTGCTCGGCCTGAGCATCCTGCTGACCTTCAAGGCCGAGCCGCTGATGCGCTACACCCTGGACACCGCCAAGAGCCTGAACAACCCGGAACAGTATGTGATGGCGGTCATGGCCACTCGCCCGGTGCCCAGCCCTGAAGCCAAGACCGCGGCGCTGGAGGTGCAGCCATGAAGCGCCTGTTCCCGGCCCCGTGGTTATCGCTGGCGTTGTGGGTGTTGTGGCTGCTGCTCAACTTGTCGATCAGCCCCGGCAACCTGTTACTGGGCGCGCTACTGGGTTTGCTCGCGCCGCTGCTGATGGCGCCGCTGCGCCCGCTGCCGATCCGCATCCGCCGCCCTGGGGTGATCATCCGCCTGTTCTTCCGGGTGGGGCGTGACGTGATCATCTCCAACCTGCAAGTCGCCTGGGGCGTGCTGGTGTGCGGCTCGCGGCCACCGCGTTCGCGCTTTATCAAAATCCCCCTGGACCTGCGCGACGCCAACGGCCTGGCCGTGTTGTCGATGATCACCAGCGTGACCCCCGGCACCGTCTGGTCGGAACTCGCCCTGGACCGCAGCATCCTGCTGCTGCATGTCTTCGACCTGGACGATGAAGCGCAGTTTATCCAGCACTTCAAACACGACTACGAACGGCCCTTGATGGAGATCTTCGAATGAGCGCCCTGCTCTCCAATGCGATCCTGTTCAGCCTGTTCCTGTTCTCGCTGGCCATGGCGCTGACACTGGTGCGCCTGTTCAAAGGCCCATCGGCCCAGGACCGAGTCCTGGCGCTGGACTACCTGTACATCCTGGCGATGCTGATGATGCTGGTGCTGGGCATTCGGTATGCCAGTGATACCTACTTCGAAGCGGCGCTGTTGATTGCGCTGTTTGGCTTTGTCGGGTCATTTGCCCTGGCCAAATTCCTGCTGCGTGGCGAGGTGATCGAATGATGCCGTTATGGGTTGAAGTGTGCGTGGCCGTGTTGCTGGTGCTGAGCAGCGTGTTTGCCCTGATTGGCGCAATCGGGTTGCTGCGCATGAAGGATTTCTTCCAGCGCATGCACCCGCCGGCACTGGCCTCGACGCTGGGCGCGTGGAGCGTGGCGTTGGCGTCGATCATCTATTTTTCGGTGCTCAAGTCCGGGCCGGTGTTGCACGGGTGGTTGATCCCGATCTTGCTGTCGATCACCGTGCCGGTGACGACGCTGCTGCTGGCGCGCACCGCGCTGTTCCGCAAGCGCATGGCCGGTGACGATGTGCCCGCCGAGGTCAGCAGCCGTCGCTGAGTTCTGATGCGACACGGTCAAAAAAAATGTGGGAGGGGGCTTGCCCCCTCCCACATTTGGATCGAGGCTAGGCGAAGGATCGGATGTGTGCCGCCAACTCCGCCAATTCGGCATCATCCGCCCGCACAAAATCGTGGGACGAGATGTACCCCTCGTAGCGATCAAAGAACTTGTCGACCCTGGAACTGATGGGCTTGAAGTCACTGTTCTGTCCGGTCCCATGCATGGGAAACAGCTTCGCATGCAGGTGATCCACCCCGTAGCCTTCCAGAATCATCCCCGTGCGCGCCACATCGGGAAACGCCCGGTCGATCTGCTGCGCGGTTTTCTTCGCCGCCACCACCAGACCTGCCAGCACTTCATCCGACTGGGCGAAGGCGTAGCTTCCGTAGTGCTGCTTGGGGATCACCACGCTGAAACCGGGAGTGTTGGGGAAAATAGACAGGAAGGCCATATGCTGTTGGTCTTCCCACAGAATATGGGCCGGGGAGGTTTTTCGGACAATGCTGCAGAAAATACAATCCATTTGAATCACCGTCAGTTTCATCATGGGCTTGGTCTGGTCGACCATCTAAAGCCAGGATTGGGCGGGCGTCAAAGCAAATGGGCTTTTTCCAGAACGTCGCAGGTTGGCTACCGCTCGAAGCCGTGTTCCGACAGCGTTACGAAGACCGGCCCTTCGCGCATGTTTCGCTGAACCCAAAATGAAAAACGCCCCGAACCAGTCGGGGCGTTTTTCATTCAGCGTTTACTTATCAAGCCTGATCAGCCAAGCGCCACGTCGTCCCACCCTTGCCGTCTTCCAACACCACACCCATCGCGGTCAGTTGGTCACGGATCCGGTCGGACTCTGCCCAGTCCTTGTTGGCCCGCGCCGTCAAGCGCGCCTGGATCAGCGCGTCCACTTCAGCCGCATCCACACGCCCTTCGGCGCCGGCTTGCAGGAAGTCGTCGGCTTCCATCTGCAACACGCCCAGCACGCTGGCCAGTTCTTTCAGGCGTGCAGCCAGACCGGCCGCTGCGTCGAGATCGCTCTCACGCAGGCGGTTGATCTCGCGCACCATCTCGAACAGCACCGCGCAGGCTTCCGGTGTGCCGAAGTCGTCGTTCATTACTTCGGTGAACCGGGCCACGAACGCTTCGCCGCCGGCCGGGGCCACGGAGGGCAGGCCTTTCAACGCGTGGTAGAAACGCTCCAGGGCGCCTTTGGCGTCCTTGAGGTTGTCTTCCGAGTAGTTGATCGCGCTGCGGTAGTGGCTGGACACCAGCAGGTAGCGGACCACCTCCGGGTGGTACTTTTCCAGCACGTCGCGGATGGTGAAGAAGTTGTTCAAGGACTTGGACATCTTCTCGCCATTGATGCGGATCATGCCGCAGTGCATCCAGGCGTTGGCGTAGGTCTTGCCGGTGGCGGCTTCGCTTTGGGCGATTTCGTTTTCGTGGTGCGGGAACTCGAGGTCGCTGCCGCCGCCATGAATGTCGAAGGTCTCGCCCAGGCAGCAGGTGGACATCACCGAGCATTCGATGTGCCAGCCCGGACGCCCGGCGCCCCAAGGCGATTCCCAGCTTGGCTCGCCGGGCTTGGTGCCTTTCCACAGCACGAAGTCGAGTGGGTCTTGCTTGGCTTCATCGACTTCGATGCGCGCACCGATGCGCAGGTCTTCGATTTTCTTGCGCGACAGCTTGCCGTAGCCCATGAACTTGGCGACGCGGTAGTACACGTCGCCATTGCCTGGAGCGTAGGCGTAGCCCTTGTCGATCAAGGTCTGGATCATCGCGTGCATGCCCGGGATATGGTCCGTGGCACGCGGTTCCATGTCCGGCTTGAGGATGTTGAGGCGCGCCTCGTCCTCGTGCATGGCGGCGATCATGCGCGCGGTCAGGACGTCGAACGGCTCGCCGTTTTCCTTGGCGCGGTTGATGATCTTGTCGTCGATGTCGGTGATGTTGCGCACATAGGTCAAGTCGTAGCCGCTGAAACGCAACCAGCGGGTCACCAGGTCAAAGGCGACCATGCTGCGGCCGTGGCCGATGTGGCAGTAGTCGTACACGGTCATGCCGCACACGTACATGCGTACCTTGTTGCCATCCAGCGGCTTGAAGACTTCTTTGCTCTTGCTGAGCGTGTTGTAGATCGTTAGCACGACGGTTCCTTAAATCACTGGCCCCACGAATCACGCAAGGTCACGGTACGGTTGAATACCGGATGGCCAGGTTTCGAGTCCTTGATATCCGCGCAGAAGTAGCCTTCGCGCTCGAACTGGAAACGGTCTTCCGGCTGTGCATTGCCAAGGGATGGCTCGGCACGACAACCCGTGAGTACTTGCAGGGAGTTCGGATTGATGTTGTCGAGGAAGCTCGCGCTGTCTTCGGCTTTCTCAGGGTTCGGCGAACGGAACAGACGGTCGTACAGACGCACTTCGCACTCGACGCTGGCGGCGGCCGGCACCCAGTGGATCACGCCCTTGACCTTGCGGCCTTCAGGGTTCTTGCCCAGGGTTTCTGGATCATACGAGCAGCGCAGTTCGACGATGTTGCCCGCGGCGTCCTTGATCGCTTCGTCGGCGCGGATCACGTAGCTGCCGCGCAGGCGCACTTCGCCGGTAGGTTCCAGGCGCTTGTAGCCTTTTGGCGGCTCTTCCATGAAGTCGTCACGGTCGATGTAGATTTCACGGGCGAACGGCAGTGCGCGCACGCCCATGTCTTCTTTCGGGTGGCGTGGCAGTTCGAGGTTCTCGACCTGGCCTTCCGGGTAGTTGGTGATCACGACTTTCAGCGGGCGCAGCACGCACATGGCGCGCGGGGCGCTGTGGTCGAGGTCGTCACGGATGCTGAATTCGAGCATGCCGAAGTCGACCACGCCGTCGGAACGGTTGGTGCCGACCATTTCGCAGAAGTTGCGGATGGACTTGGGCGTGTAGCCGCGACGGCGGAAGCCCGACAGCGTCGACATGCGCGGGTCGTCCCAGCCGTTGACGTGCTGTTCATCCACCAGTTGCTTGAGCTTGCGCTTGCTGGTGATGGTGTAGTTCAGGTTCAGGCGGCTGAATTCGTACTGGCGCGGGTGTGCCGGAACCGGCAGGTGCTCCAGGAACCATTCGTACAGCGGACGGTGACTTTCGAACTCCAGGGTGCAGATGGAGTGGGTGATGCCTTCGATGGCGTCCGACTGGCCGTGGGTGAAGTCGTAGTTCGGGTAGATGCACCACTTGTCACCGGTCTGGTGGTGATGGGCATGGCGGATGCGGTACATGATCGGGTCGCGCAGGTTCATGTTCGGCGAGGCCATGTCGATCTTGGCACGCAGTACACGGGCACCGTCTGCGAACTCACCGGCGCGCATGCGGGCGAACCAGTCCAGGTTCTCTTCCACCGAACGGTCGCGGAACGGGCTGTTCTTGCCCGGCTCGGTCAGCGTGCCACGGTATTCCTTGGCCTGTTCAGGGGTGAGGTCGTCGACGTAGGCCTTGCCGGCCTTGATCAGCACGATGGCCCAGTCGAACAACTGGTCGAAATACTTGGACGCATAGCGCACTTCACCGGACCATTCGAAGCCCAGCCACTTGATGTCGCTTTCGATGGCGTCGATGTATTCCTGGTCTTCCTTGGCCGGGTTGGTATCGTCGAAACGCAGGTGCGTGACGCCACCGAACTCCTGGGCCAGACCGAAGTTCACACAGATCGACTTGGCGTGACCGATGTGCAGGTAGCCGTTGGGCTCCGGCGGAAAGCGCGTGACGATCTGCGTGTGCTTGCCCGAATCCAGGTCCGCCTGGATGATCGGGCGCAGGAAATTGACCGTGGCGGCAGGACCGGCCTTGGCGTTCGAGGTAGGGTCGACAGTGGGCTTGCTCATATTATCCTTGAACAGACGAGTACGTGGCCTTGGGCAGGCCAGATAAAACAAAGGGCTTATCATAGCCGAAGCGGTCAACCGCCTGACAGGGTGCGGCCAAAAACTGCTGCTTTAATTGCCCGGGCGGTAAAAAACCACCTCGAAATTCCCGCAGGGCACGCTAAACTGCGCGTCTTGGCCAACGTTTAGCCAAACAGGTCAGGCGCACAGCGCCCGAACCCACGAATTCCCTGAAAAGAGTAGTACACATGACTCAAGTCAAACTGACCACCAACCACGGTGACATCGTCATCGAGCTGAACGCCGAGAAAGCGCCGATCACCGTCGCCAACTTCATTGAATACGTGAAAGCCGGCCACTACGAAAACACCGTTTTCCACCGTGTCATCGGCAACTTCATGGTCCAGGGCGGCGGTTTCGAGCCTGGCATGAAAGAAAAGAAAGACAAGCGCCCAAGCATCCAGAACGAAGCGGACAACGGCCTTTCCAACGACAAATACACCGTCGCCATGGCCCGTACCATGGAGCCGCATTCGGCCTCCGCGCAGTTCTTCATCAACGTCGCCGACAACGCCTTCCTCAACCACAGCGGCAAGAACGTGCAGGGCTGGGGCTACGCGGTGTTCGGTAAAGTCACCGAAGGCACTGACGTCGTCGACAAGATCAAAGGCGTTGCCACCACCAGCAAAGCCGGCCACCAAGACGTGCCAGCAGACGACGTGATCATCGAGAAAGCCGAGATCATTGAGTGATATTGCTGATTTCAGACTTGCATCTGGAAGAGGAACGCCCGGACATTACCCGGGCGTTTCTGGATTTACTCCACGGCCGCGCCCGTGGCGCCCAGGCGTTGTACATCCTCGGGGACTTCTTTGAAGCCTGGGTTGGCGACGATGGGATCACCCCTTTCCAGCGCTCGATTTGCGCGGCCCTGCGCGAACTGAGCGACAGCGGCACCGCGATTTTCATCATGCACGGCAACCGCGACTTCCTGATCGGCAAGACGTTCTGCAAAGCCGCAGGCGCCAAGCTGCTCAAGGACCCGAGCGTCGTGCAACTCGCCGGCGAGCCGGTGCTGTTGATGCACGGCGACAGCCTCTGCACCCGCGACGTCGGCTATATGAAGCTGCGGCGCATCCTGCGCAACCCGATTGTGCTGTTTATCCTGCGTCACCTGCCCTTGCGCACCCGCCACAAACTGGCGCGCAAGCTGCGCAACGAAAGCCGGGCGCAGACGCGGATGAAGGCCAACGACATTGTCGACGTCACCCCTGAGGAAGTGCCGCGGGTGATGCAGCAGTTCGGCGTGCGTACCCTGGTCCACGGCCATACGCACCGCCCCGCCATTCATAAGTTGCAGATCGGCGATCAGGCGGCCAAGCGTATTGTGCTGGGGGATTGGGACAAGCAAGGCTGGGCATTGCAGGTGGATGAGCAAGGGTTTCAGCTGGCGGCGTTTGACTTCGTCAATCCGCAACTGGCACTGCCGGGCGCCTGATCAACTGTGGGAGGGGGCTTGCCCCCGATGGCAGTGGGTCAGCTTCAAATAGGTTGACTGATACACCGCTATCGGGGGCAAGCCCCCTCCCACAGTTGATTGCATTCCAACCCTGGTTGATTGCATTTCAGCCCTGGCTGATTGCATTCCAGCCTTGGCCGATCAGTGCCCTGATGCAGCCGGCCCCGCCTTCGCGGTAAACGGCGGTTTGGCCAGCCACACCAGCAGCATCAAGCCCATGAACATCCACCCCAGCAACGTGAAGTAATCCACGGTGGACATCATGTATGCCTGGCTGGTGAGGATCTGGTCGAGTTGGGCGTAGGCCTTTTGCCCCGCGCCGCCCAACGCATTCAACGCATCGCGGGTCGCCGCGTCGTAGGTGGTCATGTTCTCGCTCATGTACGCATGGTGCTGGTCGGCGCGGCGAATCCAGATCCAGGTGGTCAGCGAGGCCGCGAAGCTGCCGCCCAGGGTCCGCAGGAACGTCGCCAGGCCGGCGCCGTCGGCGATCTGGTGCGGCGGCAGGTCGGACATCAGGATGCTCAAGGTCGGCATGAAGAACAGCGCCACGCCGATGCCCATGAACAGCTGCACCAGGGCGATGTGCTGGAAGTCCACCTCATTGGTGAAGCTGGCGCGCATGAAGCAGCTCAAGCCAATCGCCAGGAACGCCAGGCCCGCCAGTACGCGCAGGTCGAATCGGTGCGCGTACTTGCCGACAAACGGCGACATCAGCACCGGCAGAATACCGATCGGCGCCACGGCCAGGCCGGCCCAGGTCGCGGTGTAGCCCATCTGGGTTTGCAGCCACTGCGGCAGGATCAGGTTGATGCCGAAGAAGCCCGCGTAGCCGAGGACCAGCACGATGGTGCCGATGCGGAAGTTGCGGTAGGCGAACAGCCGCAGGTTGACCACCGGGTGTTTGTCGGTCATCTCCCAGATGATGAACACCGCCAGGGCAATCACCGAAATCGCCGCCCCCACGATGATGAAGTTGGACTCGAACCAGTCCAGGTCGTTGCCCTTGTCGAGGATGATCTGCAACGCGCCGACCCCGACGATCAAGCTCAACAACCCCACATAGTCCATCGGCTGGTAGCTGGTGACCACCGGGCGTTTCTTCAACTGCGAACGCACCACCATCACCGCAAAGATGCCGATGGGCACGTTGATGAAGAAGATCCACGGCCAGCTGTAGCTGTCGGTGATCCAGCCGCCGAGGATGGGACCGGCAATCGGCGCCACCACCGTGACCATCGCCAGCAGTGCCAGGGCCATGCCGCGCCTCGCCGGCGGGTAGACCGCGATCAGCAACGTCTGGGTCATCGGGTACAACGGCCCCGCCACCAGGCCTTGCAACACCCGAAAGCCGATCAGCTCGGGCATCGACGTGGAAATACCGCAGAGAAACGAGGCCAGCACAAACAGCACGGTGGCCCAGAGAAACAGCTTCACCTCGCCGAAGCGCCGGCTCAACCAGCCGGTCAGCGGCAGGGCAATGGCGTTGCTCACCGCAAACGAGGTGATCACCCAGGTGCCCTGCTCCGAACTCACGCCAAGGTTGCCGGAAATGGTCGGCAACGCTACGTTGGCGATCGTGGTATCGAGCACCTGCATGAAGGTCGCCAGCGACAGGCCAATCGTGGCCATCACCAAGCTGGGTGGCGAGAAGGACGCGTTATGGCTCATCAGCGTTGCACAGCCTTGGGCGCGGCGAGGCTGTTGTCATGAATCAACTGGGTGATCATGGCATCGGCTTCGGCCAACTGGCGGTCATACACGTTGGTGGTGAACGAGGCCTTTTGGGGTGCCTGTTGCGCCAGTACCGGGCCGCTGCGGTCGTGCAGGTCGACGTTGACCACCGTGCTCAAGCCCACCCGCAGCGGGTGCTTGGTCAGTTCTTCGGCATTGACGTGGATGCGTACCGGCACCCGTTGCACGATCTTGATCCAGTTGCCCGTGGCGTTCTGCGCAGGCAGCAAGGCAAACGCGCTGCCGGTGCCGGCGCCGAGGCTGTCGATGGTGCCGCTGAACTTCACATCGCTGCCGTAAATGTCCGCTTCGATGTCCACCGGTTGGCCGATACGCATATTGCGCAGTTGGGTTTCCTTGAAGTTGGCGTCGATCCACAGCTGGTTCAGCGGGATCACCGCCATCAACGCCGTCCCCGGCTGCACGCGCTGGCCCAGTTGCACGGTGCGCTTGGCCACATAGCCGGTGACGGGGGCGATCAGGGTGCTGCGCGCATTGGCCAGGTAGGCCTGGCGCAGTTGCGCGGCGGCGGCTTGCACGTCCGGATGGGACGAGATCACCGTGTCGTCGACCAGGGCGTTGCTGCTTTTGAGCTGCTGCTCAAGGTTGGTCAGGGCATTCTTGGCCGCGGTCAGGCTGTCACGGGCGTGGGACAGTTCTTCCTGGGAAATCGCCCCGCCCTGGGCCAGGGTCTTACGCCGGTTGTAGTTGTCCTGGGCAGTTTGCACGTCGGCTTTCTGCGCATTGACCTGGGCTTTCATGCCGTCGACGTTGCTGTACAAGCCCCGCACCTGGCGCACGGTGCGGGCCAGGTTGGCCTGCGCACTTTGCAGGCCGACCGCCGCGTCGTTGGGGTCGAAGTTGATCAGCACCTGGCCTTCGTGGACCAGGTCGCCATCGTCGGCGCCGATGCTGACCACGGTGCCGGTGACCAGCGGGGTGATTTCCACCACGTTGCCGTTCACGTAGGCGTCGTCGGTGCTTTCATTGAAGCGGCCGTAGAGTTCATACCAACCCCACACGCCGACCACGCCGAGGATGACGATCAGCACCAGGCCGACCAGCATGACTTTGCGTTTGCGCGGGTTGTTATCGGGCGTTCCCGTTGCGTTGTTGCTTTCGGCAGTGGCCATGTCAGTTACCTCAAATTATTCCGTGCGTGTAGCTGGGGTGGTCGATGCCACATTTGCGGCGTCGTAGCCGCCACCCAGGGCTTGCATCAATTGGATCGACAGATCGATTTGCGCGGCGTTCAAGGTCGCCAGCTGACGCTGGGCCTGCAGCAATTGCTGCTCGATGCTGAGCACGTCCAGGTAGTTGCCGATCCCGGAGCTGTAACGCTGCATCGCGGTGTCGTAGGACTGCTGGGCAATGTCCGCGGCGTGTTGCTGGGCCTGGATCTGCCGACCGGTTTCGCGCAGTTGTGAAAGGCTGTTGCCGATATCGCCGAGGGCTTGCACCAGGGTTTTGTTGTACTGGGCCACGGCCAGGTCATAGTCGGCATCGCGCGCATCGAGGTTGGCGCGCAGGCGGCCGCCATCGAAAATCGGCAGCGAAATCGTCGGCGCAATGTTGAAGAAGCGGCTGGCCGAACCGAACATCGCATCCCCCAGCAACGACTCGGCCCCGGCGCTCGCGCTCAGGTTGAGGTTGGGGTAGAAGCTGGCCTTGCCGGCGGCGATGTTCTTGCTCGCCGCTTCCACCCGCCAACGTGCGGCGATCAGGTCCGGGCGCCGGCCCAGCAGTTCGGCGGGCAGCACCGAGGGCACAGCGACGGCGCTGGGCTTGAGCACCGCCGGGCGCGCCAGTTCGTTGCCGCGGTCCGGGCCTTTGCCGAGCAATACCGCCAGGGCGATTTTCGCGCTCTGCAGTTGTTTTTCCGCATCGATCAGTTGCGACTGGGAGCTGGCTTCCAGGCTTTCGGTCTGCTGGTACTGGTACCGGCTGTCGATGCCCGAGTTCAGGCGGCGCTGGCTCAGGCTGAGCATTTGCCGGGTGCGCTTGAGGTCGTCATTGGCCAGGTCCCGCACGATATGCGCCTGGCCCAGGTCGCTGTAGGCCTTGGCCACATCGGCCGCCAGGGTCAGGCGCGCGGCCTGCTGGTCGACTTCGGCGGCGCGGGCCTGGCCCAACGCGGCTTCCCAGGCAGCACGCTGGCCGCCCCAGAGGTCGAAGTTGTAGTTGAAGCTGGCGCCGATGTTTCGCACCGTCGAGTAGGCATCGCCCTGCCCCAGCGGGTCCTTGTCCCTGGCCAGGCGCGAACGGCTCACACCGGCGCTGGCGTCCAGGGTCGGCAGGCGTGCGGCGTTGGCGGCATAGGCGGCGGCTTCGGCCTGGTGGGCACGGGCGCTGGCCACTTGCATGTCGGGACTGTTTTGCAGGGCTTCCTGGATCAAACCGTCGAGCTGCGGATCGCCGAGGCTTTTCCACCAGTCGGCGCTGGGCCAGGCGGCGCTCGACAGGGTCACGCCGGTCAACGACTTACCGGTCTGCAGGGTGTTCGCGTCGAGGCGTTGGCCCTGGGTGTCGAGGCCGCTGAAATTGGCGCAACCGGCCATGCTCATGGCCGTCAGCACCAGGCAAAGGGCACGTGTGTTCATGCTTTACCTACCCGCTGCAGGGTGATCGGATCACCGGCAGCTATCAGCATTTTCATGAGGATCTTTTCCAGGGTTTGCAATTCACCCGGCTCCAGTGCGCTGGCCAACTGGTTCAACGCCTCGGCGCCGATGTACGGCAGCCTGTCCGCCAGGCGCTGGCCGTCGTCGGTCAACACCAGTTGCACTTGGCGACGGTCCAGCGCCGACCGCTTGCGATCAAGCAGGCCTTTTTGTTCCAGGCGATCGAGCATGCGGGTCATCGAACCGCTGTCCAGGGACAGGTGGCGACACAGCTCCGCCGGGGTGTCGACACCGAACTGCGCCATGATGATCAACACCTTGAACTGCGCGGCGGTGATGCCGTGCGGTTCCATATGGATGTCGATGATTTTGTCTTTAAGGATCGCCGCACGGCCCAGCAACAGCCCGAGGCGGCAGTTGTGGAAGTTGTCCGGGGTGAAGTGTTTCATCGGAAGTCACCTTATTACTGCCTAGGCAGCGAATGTGTGACGAGATATTACTGCTTAGGCAGCTAATGTCAAATGAAATGATTAGCTTGCTTGGTATGTGCGAGCGAGCAAGCCCGCTCGCACTTTTTCATCGAGGGCGGATCTAGAAATCCCGCTTATAGAAAATATCCAACGAACTGGCCACACCACTGGCCACCTCCAGATACACCTTCTTGCTCAACAGGTAGCGCAAAGCAATGGTGCTGGCCGGCTCGAACACCCCAACCCCATAACGCAGGCTGAGTTTCTCCGAGATCTTGCCGCTGGCGACCACGGCGGTGTTGGTGCCGCTGCCTTGGGTGTCGAGCTCGAAATCCTGGATGCCGAGGTCCTTGGCAATGTCCGAGGTCACGCCGGCACTGCCCATCAAGCCCAGGCCCAGGGCGGCTTGGGCGAGCATATTGTTATCTTCACCGGTGGTGCTCAGCGGACGGCCGAGCACCAGGTAGGACAGCGCCTGCTCCTGGCTCATGGCCGGCTCGGAGAAGATCTGCGTAGTGGGCTGTTCGGCGCTGCCGCTCAGGCGGATACCAGCGACGACATCGCCGGTCTTGCGGATCGCTTCGATATCCAGATAAGGCTGGTCGAGCGGCCCGGCGAACAGCAAACGCGCACGGCGCACATCCAGCTTCTGGCCGTAGGCACGGTAGCGGCCGTCGTTGAGCCACAGCTCGCCGCGGGTGTCCAGGTTGTCGCCGATATGCACATGCCCCTGCACCTTGGCGGTGAGGCCGAAGCCCGAGAAGTTGAGCTGGTCTTCACCCACCGCCACGTCGATATCCATCGCCATCGCCATCGGCGGCTTGCCCTCTTCAGTCTGGCTGCCGACGATCACCGTGTCATCGGAGACCTTGACCGTCGACGGCGGCAGTTCGCGCACGGTGATGTCACCCCGCGGGATCTGCACCTTGCCGACGATCGCGAGCTTGTCGTTCTTCAGGCTGATCTTCAGGTCGGGCGCGACTTCCAGCACTGCGTAAGGTTCAACGGTGACCGGCAAGTGCGCGCCTTGCAGGCTGAGGTCGACCGCCAGGGCGCGGCCCCAGTCGATGTGGCCCTTGAGGCTGCCCTGCCCGGCCTTGCCGCTGTGCCAGCTGCCATCGAGTTGCACGCTTTCGCCGGCAATCAGCGCCTGTACGTTCAAGCCTTCGAGGCTGATGGGCAGTTCCGCCCCGGAAATCTCGCCGCCCACCAGGTTCATGCTGCCGTTGACCAGCGGCGCCAGCAGGCCACCGGAGATGCGGCCATTGCCGTTGAGCTTGCCGTTGAGTTTTTCCACCATCGGCACAAACGGCCGCGCCACGGTGAGGTCCAGACCGGTGAGGCTGAAAGTACCGGTGATCGGCTTGTTTTTCGCCAGCGGGTTGATCTGTGCCTGCAACCGCAACTCACCGAGCTTGCCGCCCTGGAAGTTGAGCTGGGTGTCGATGCGCTTGGGGTTGAGGGTGGCGTCCAATTGCAGCGTGTCGTAGGGGAAATCCAGCCACTGGTGCTTGTCCTTGACGCGCAACGTGCCGCCACTGGCATCCACTGCGATCACGCCTTTGGGGCCGCTGGCCGGCAGGTCGAGCTGTACGTCGGCGTTGAGCGTGCCCTGCCAGGCGAAGTCCTTGGGCAACCAGGCCGCCAGGCTATCGATGGGGAATTGCTTGAGGTGGTAACGCAGCTTCGGTTCAGGCATCAGGCGCTGATCTTCAGCACACAGGCTGGCCCGGCCCGCGACCCAGCAGTGGGCGGCGAAGGTCAGCCTGCCATCGGCCAGGCGCTCGATTTTCGCCGGGGCCTGCAGCTTCCAGTCCTGGCCGCCGGCCTGCACGTCACCGCTGGCCAGGCGTCCGCGCCAGTTGCCTTGGTCGAGGTTGCCATCCAGGGCCAGGGCCAGCTTGACCAGTGGGCCGGCCAGATCCAACTGGACCTTCTGTTGCCTGACATCGCCCTGGGCGCTGGCTGTCAGGGTGCCGACTTGGGTGTCGCCGCTTTGGATGCCGCTGCCCTTGAGGTCGATCTTTGCGCGCTGGGCGTTATCGAGCGTGGCGTCGAGGCTCAGGCTTTGCAGGCGATTGTCGGCAAACGCCAGTTGCTGGCCCTTGAGGTCGAGTTTGCCTTGAGGCGCTTTGAGGCTACCGGCCACATCGAGTCGGCCATTGACCTGCCCGCGTAACTGCGGCCACAGCTGGGCCAGCCGCGTCAGTTTGATATCGATCTGCCCGGCCAGGCGTTGTTGCAGGCTGCCGCTGCCGTAGATGCGGTTGTCGCCCAGGCGGATATCCAGGTTGGCCAGGGTCCATTGCTCACCCGCGCCTTCGGCCTTGGCGGCCAATACGGCGGGCTGCCCGCGCAGACGGCCCTTGAGGCCGAGGTCGGCGCTCAGTTTGAGCTGCTGGTTCTTGAACTCGCCTTTGCTGCGCAGCGGTCCGGCCAGCGTGCCCGGCAACTCTGCGACCCAGTACGCCGGGTTCAGCGCCGACAGGTCGAGCGCCGTGTCCCAGGCGAGGCCGTCGGCGAACTGCAGGTTGAGGTGGCCTTCGGCCTTGCCTTGGCCAGCGGTCAGTTTCAGCTCGGGCAGGAACACTTGTTTGAGGTCGCCGCTGAACGGCGTGACCACGTTGAATTTGCCCGCGGGGCCATCGAGGTCGGCCTTGAGGTTGCCGAGGTAGTTGCCGTCTTTATAGAAAATTTCACCATTGAAGGTGCGCAAGGTGACTTGCGGCTCGTCAATCAAGGGGTAGAGGCGATGCCAGGGGAAGTCCAGCCAATCGATTTTCGCATCGGCTTGAAAGCCCTGCTGCCAGTCCAGCTGTGCCGTGAGTTTCAGGCTTTGCTTGTCACCGGCGCTCAGATCCAGGCCGGCGATCTGCGCGCCCTTGGCATCGACCTTACCTTGCAGCAGTAAGTCCACCGGGCCCTTTTCTGCGGGCAGTACGGCTTTGCCGAGCAATTGGTAACCGCTGTCCAGGTCGCCTTTGGCGGTGAGGTCAAGTTGATTGAGTTGCAGGGTGTCAGGCAAATCGGCGCTGGGTTTGAAGGCGTCGGCGGTGATGTGCAGCTGTGCCGGCAGGTTTTCCACCAGCGGTTGCAACTCGCCGCTGAGCTTGGCCGGCAGGTAGCCGCTGCTGTCGGCGTCGAGCTTGAGGGTCTTGAGCAGGTCGCCATCGGCCCTGAACGCCACCGTCCACGGCGCGCCGCCGGGGGCGTAAGGCAGACTCAGGTTGCCGCTGGCGGTCAACGGCCAGTCGCCGCTGGGTTGGAGTAGCCCGGACAGGTCCAGCACCAGATCATCGCGTTGCAGATGCACGGAATCGATCTGCAGGCCCGCGGCGGTCCAATGCGCCGCCAGTTGCATACCCTTGAGTTCCTCACTGCCGTTAAACAGCAGGCTGCCGACGCGAACGTCGCCCAACTGGAGCGCAACCGGCAACTTCAGCGCCGGCAGCTGGATCGGCCCGCTGCTCGGCTCCGTGCTCGGCGCAAATTGCAGGCTGACTTGATCCACCGCCAACCGGTCAATGCACAGCGTCAGGCGCAGCAGGCAGGCCGGCGACCAGTCGAACGTCGGCGCGTTGAGCTCGACACGGTCACTGCCCTGCTGCCACAGCAGATGCTCGGCACTCCATTGGCCGCCCAAACGGCCCTGGAAATTATCCACGCTCAAGCCCGGCACCTGGCCCAACGCCCAACGGCTGCCCGCCTGGGTTCCGAGTACGGTCCACAGCGCCAGCAACACCATGGCCAGGAGGGCAACGGCAGCCAGCCCGGCTATTTTCAAACCACGCATCACAGCTCAGGCCCCATGGAAAAGTGCAAACGGATACCGCCCGGGTCTTCCAGGGCATGGGCCAGGTCAAGGCGAATCGGCCCGACGGGCGACACCCAGCGCAGGCCGACGCCCACGCCGGTTTTCAGGCTTGGCATTTCCAGGGTGTTGAAGGAGTTGCCCTGGTCGATAAAGGTCGCGATCCGCCATTTTTCGGCGATGGAATATTGATACTCGGCGCTCAAGGCCACCATGTAGCGGCCACCGATGCGGTCGCCACGGTCGTTCTCCGGCGACAGGGTCTGGTACTCGTAACCACGCACGCTCTGGTCGCCACCGGCAAAGAAACGCAGCGACGGCGGCACCGACTTGTAGCCGTTGGTGGCGCTGCCGCCGATCTGCGCCCGCGCGAGGAAGCGGTGCTTGTCCCACACGGTGGTCAGGCCTTTGACCATGGCCGTGCCGTAAAGCAGGTTGGTGTCGGAGCCGAAGCCTTCCTTGGCCAGCTTGGTGTCGAATTGCAGGCGATAGCCGTGGTGGGGATCGATGCGGTTGTCGCTGCGCAAATAGGAATAGCTGAGCCCCGGCATCAACAGGTTGCTCAGGCCCGAGTCATCGCCCAGGCGATATTCTTCACGCTGCCACTTGAGGGAGACCACCCGGGTCCAGCCGCTGGGCAACTTGCTGTGCCATTCCGGGCCGAGGGTGAGCAATTTACTCAGGGTGTCGGTGTTGGCCAGTTCTTCATTCTGGTAGCCGCCGGCAAAACGCAGTTTGTCGGTAAGCGGTGGGTCGAGCGGGATGTCGTACCACAGGCCGACGTTCTGCCGTGGCGCCGACAATTCGGCTTCCCAGCCATAACTGTGGCCCTGCGGATTGACCCAGTGGCGCGTCCAGTTGGCTTTGCCGCGCGGGCCGACGTCGGTGGAAAAGCCGAGGCCCAGGCCCATGGTGCGTGGCTTGCGGGTTTCCAGTTGCACTGCGACCGGGATCACATCGTTGGCCGACGCAGCCGGCGCGGCGTCCACCCGCACGCCTTCGAAAAAGCCGCTGGCTTGCAGGTTCTGGTTCAACTCGGCAATCAGTTCGGAATCGTAGGGCGCGCCGTTTTTGAACGGCACCATGCGTTGCAACAGTTCTTCATCGAACGGCGTATCGCCAGCAAAATTGACCTTGCCCAAGGTGTAGCGCGGGCCGCTGTCATACACCAGTTCGATATCGGCGACGCCCGCCTTGGGGTCGACCGACAGGGTCTGGCGGGTAAAGCGCCCATTGAAAAAGCCGTAGCGCGAGGCCTGGTTCTGGATCAGACGCTTGGCGTCTTCGTAATGGCCGTGGTTGAGCACGGCACCGGATTCAAGGTCGCGGCTGGCAGGCACACGAAAGGCTTTGAGGGCGGCGGCCGGGCCGTCGACCCGAATGGTCACGTCGCGCAAATGCACCGGTTCGCCGGGCTCGATGGTCAGGGTCAGGCGCGGGTTCTTGCCGCCCTGCACATCACTGCTGATCTGCGGCTGATAGAAGCCCAAGGCCTGGGCCGCTTTGCGCGCCTGCTCTTCGGCGCCACGGCTGAAGCGCAGCAACGCTTCTTCATCGCGATCGCCTACCCCGCCGATGTAGCCTTCGATGTTGGCTTTCAACGCGTCGTTTGAGGGTTTGACTCGCACGTCCAGTTCGCTTTGCGCCAAAGCGCCGCAGCTTGTGAACAGCAGAATCAAGCCGCTGGTGAATCTTCCTGGAAACTTCATAGGCGCGGATGCTACACGAGCTGGAGAGACTCTTTGAACTCAGATTTATCTGAAAATCCTGACTCAAGTCGTTACAGCCTGTAACGGCTGTGGATTGGCATGAAAAAACACATGCTCCAGGATCGGTCCTACAGCGACTTCGCCGATTTCCTCATAACCCTGACGCTTGTAGAACTCCAGGTAACGCGAGTTGCCGGTATCGAGCACCACACCGGACGAATGCGGGTCCTCGGCGCACCAGTTGTGTACCGCGCCGAGCAGTTGCTCACCGAAGTGCTTGCCCTGGAATTGCGGGTGAATACCCAGCAACGGCAACACATGCACCGAATCGCTGGGCAGGCACGCCAGCACCGCCTGGTGATAATCCAGGTAACGCCGCGTCCCCCGCACACCGGTGCTCAACCACATGCGCAATTGCCACGCCCAGCTCTCGGTGATGCCCAGGCGCCGCTGGGGTGGCGCGATCAACGCAACGCCGATCAGTCGGTCGTCGACGAACAGGCCGATGGCGGGAAGCTTCTGGAAGAAATGCTGTTTGACCAACTCGCGCACGGTGGCACGGACCCGCTGCTCATACCCCGGCCGCTCAGCTTCGAAGATGTAGGCGAACGTCGGCTCATGGCGATAAGCCTGGTACAGCAGGGAGCGCGCTTCGCTGGAATAGTCGCTATTGAGCAGGCGGATTTCGGCAATCGCAGTTGAAGTGTCAGACATACAGTGAATCTCCCTGGGCGCCATTCAAAAGACGGCGTTCTTATGGGTACGAACTTACGCAGCGCGAGTCGTTCCCAGACATTAGCAGCGCATCCGTCCTACCGCCACGCTGGCCCCCGTCCGACTTGTCGGCTAGCATCGCCCTTTTGCCAGACTGGACAGCCGACCATGAAAATCGTCTCTTTCAATATCAACGGGCTACGGGCTCGCCCGCATCAGTTGGCGGCGCTGATTGAAAAGCATCAACCCGATGTGATCGGCCTGCAGGAAACCAAGGTCCACGACGACCAGT
This sequence comes from Pseudomonas sp. Y39-6, assembly GCF_023651955.1. NCBI lineage: Bacteria > Pseudomonadati > Pseudomonadota > Gammaproteobacteria > Pseudomonadales > Pseudomonadaceae > Pseudomonas > Pseudomonas sp. Y39-6. The sequence goes on from NZ_CP069594.1 coordinate 4,331,397, forward strand.
TCCCGCTGGCCGAAGTGCAGGCCCTGGGGTATCACGTGTACTACCACGGCCAGAAAGGCCACTACGGCGTGGCCCTGCTCTCGCGCCAGGAAGCGCTGAGCGTACACAAAGGCTTTGCCAGCGATGAAGAAGACGCCCAGCGTCGCTTTATCTGGGGCACCTTCGCCGATGCGCAAGGCAACCCGATCACCATCATGAACGGCTATTTCCCCCAAGGCGAAAGCCGCGACCACCCCACCAAGTTCCCGGCCAAGCAGCGCTTCTACGCAGACCTGCAACAGTTGCTGGAAAGCCAGTTCAGCAACGACCAGGCGCTGGTGGTAATGGGCGATGTGAATATTTCCCCGGAAGACTGCGACATCGGCATTGGCCCCGACAATGCCAAGCGCTGGCTGAAAACCGGCAAGTGCAGCTTCCTGCCGGAAGAGCGCGAGTGGATGGCCCGCCTGAAGAACTGGGGCCTGGTGGACAGCTTCCGCCACCTCAACCCCAACGTGACCGACCGCTTCAGCTGGTTCGACTACCGCAGTCGCGGGTTTGAAGATGAACCCAAGCGTGGCCTGCGTATCGATGTGATCCTGGCGTCCAACGGCTTGCTGCCCAGGGTCAAGGATGCTGGGGTGGACTACGAACTGCGCGGCCTGGAAAAACCCTCGGACCATGCACCGATCTGGCTGGAATTGAGCTGACTTCACGGACGGCGCGCTTAAACAATGTGGGAGCAAGCCCGCTCTCACATTTTTACGGTTGAGTGACAGTCATATTACTGAAACCCAACTGACTTAATCTCGCGGCACTCCCTTTGCCTTGAGACGGTGCCGGCATGATCCTGCGCGTTCTGTTACTGCTGACCCTTTTTCCCCTGAGTGCCGTTAGCGCGCCGCTGCCCATCCCCGATCAGGGCCCCGCCTTGCGCATCCAGGGCTCCAACACGATCGGCGCGGCGCTTGGCCCGGCGCTGGTCAAGGGGTTGATGGAGCAGCAGGGGCTGCAAGGGGTCCACGCTGAACCCGCCGAAGGCGCCAATGAACAGCGCGTGATCGGCAAGACCCGCCAGGGCAAGACGCTGACCATCGAGGTCGACGCCCATGGTTCCAGCACCGGTTTTGCCGCCCTGCACAAAGCCAGCGCCGACCTCGCCGCCGCCTCCCGCCCGATCAAAGACAGCGAACTGGTGGACCTCGAACCCCTGGGCGACCTGAAAAGCCCCGAGGCCGAACAGGTGATCGCCATCGACGGCCTGGCCATCATCCTCAACCCGCGCAACCCGCTGAATACGCTGAACACCGAGCAACTGGCGCAAATCTTCAACGGTGAGATCAGCACCTGGGAAGCACTCGGCGGCATCGGCGGGGCGATTCATTTATATGCGCGGGATGATCGGTCGGGCACCTATGACACCTTCAAGGACCTGGTCCTGAGCCGTCGCGGCAAGCCCCTCGCCGCGTCGGCCAAGCGGTTCGAGGCCAGCGAGCAACTGTCGGACGCGGTGAGCCAGGACCCGCAAGGCATCGGTTTCATCGGCCTGCCCTATGTGCGCCAGGCCAAAGCGGTGGCGATCGTCGACGGTGACTCGCAACCGATGCTGCCGCTGAACAGCCTGATAGCCACCGAGGACTACCCGCTGTCGCGCCGCCTGTTCTTTTACCTACCGCCGACCACGCACAATCCGTGGGCCAAGGCGCTGGTGGACTTCACCCAGAGCAGCAAGGGCCAGGCGATCGTGGCGGCCAACGGGTTTATCGCGCAGCGGGTCCAGGCGATAAGCGTGGAGCCGCGCCCGTCCATGCCCGAGGACTATCAGGCAATTGCCCGCGAGGCCCAGCGCCTGACGGTGAATTTCCGCTTCGAGGAAGGCAGCGCGAGCCTGGACAACAAGGCGCGCCAGGATGTGCAGCGCGTGGTGGCGTATATAAAAGGCCACGGCAAGCTCGACAAGCAGGTGACGCTGGTAGGGTTTGGCGATATCAAGAATGACCCCGAACGCGCGGCGCTGTTGTCCAAGCTGCGGGCGATGGCGGTGCGTCGGGAATTGGTCAAGAGCGGCGTGGTGCTCCGCGATATCCGCGGGTTCGGCGCGCAGATGCCGGTGGCGGCGAATACCGCGGATGAGGGCCGGATCAAGAATCGGCGGGTGGAGGTTTGGGTGTACTGAGGTTTGTGTTTTGTGTTGTTCGCACGGGCCTCGTCGCGGGCAAGCCCCCTCCCACACTAGACCGCGTTCTCATGCACAACTCGGTCAACTGTGGGAGGGGGCTTGCCCGCGACGGCAGGCGACGCGGTGTTACTGCCCGCCGCGCATCAACTCTTTAGGCACATACTTGCCGATCTCGAACTTGCCGATCGCCGCACGGTGGACTTCGTCCGGGCCATCGGCCAGGCGCAGGGTGCGTTGCATGGCGTACATGTAGGCCAACGGGAAGTCGTTGGAGACGCCAGCGCCGCCATGGATCTGGATCGCGCGGTCGATCACCTTCAACGCCACGTTCGGCGCCACCACCTTGATCTGGGCGATTTCGCTTTTCGCCACTTTGTTACCCACGGTGTCCATCATGTAGGCGGCTTTCAGGGTCAGCAGGCGTGCCATGTCGATTTCCATGCGCGAGTCGGCGATCTTGTCGATATTGCCGCCCAGGCGCGCCAACGGTTTGCCGAACGCGGTGCGGCTGATCGCGCGTTTGCACATCAGTTCCAACGCACGCTCGGCCATGCCGATGGAGCGCATGCAGTGGTGAATGCGGCCCGGGCCAAGACGCCCCTGAGCAATTTCAAAGCCGCGACCTTCACCCAGCAGGACGTTTTCATACGGCACGCGCACGTTGTCGAACAGCACTTCGGCGTGGCCGTGGGGCGCATCGTCGTAACCGAACACCGGCAGCGGGCGCACGATTTTCACGCCAGGGGCGTCCACCGGCACCAGGATCATCGAGTGCTGCTGGTGGCGCGGCGCATCGGGATTGCTCAGGCCCATGAAGATCAGGATCTTGCAGCGCGGGTCGCAGGCGCCAGAAGTCCACCATTTCTTGCCGTTGATCACCCACTCATCGCCCTGGCGCTCGGCGCGGGCGGCCATGTTGGTCGCGTCCGAGGAGGCCACGTCGGGCTCGGTCATGGCGAAGGCCGAGCGGATCTCGCCGCGCAACAGCGGTTCGAGCCAGCGCTGTTTCTGTTCGGCGTTGGCGTAGCGCACCAGCACCTCCATGTTGCCGGTGTCCGGGGCGGAGCAATTGAACGGCTCCGGGCCCAGCAGCGAACGGCCCATGATTTCCGCCAGCGGCGCGTATTCAAGGTTGGTCAGGCCAGCGCCCAGTTCGGATTCGGGCAGGAACAGGTTCCACAGGCCTTCGGCTTTCGCCTTGGCTTTGAGCTCCTCCATGATCGCGGTGGGCTGCCAGCGGTCGCCTTCGCTGACCTGGCGTTCGAACACCGGTTCGGCCGGGTAAACGTAAGCGTCCATGAACGCAGTGACGCGTTCACGCAGTTCCTGAACCTTGGGCGAATAGGCGAAATCCATGAGCAGCTCCCTTCTTTGAGAGGTTGTTTAGGTCATGCAATCGATGCTAGAACAGCGTTGATAATTTACCTAGCCTATTCTCGGCGTGTATTAACATTCATCACCGATATATGATCGGGGCATGGCCACCTAACAATAAGAGCGCAACGAAATGAATCTGAGCAAGGTCGACCTCAACCTGTTTATCGTCTTTGACGCGATCTACACCGAAGCCAACCTGACCCGTGCCGGGCAGATTGTCGGCATCACCCAACCGGCGGTGTCCAACGCTCTGGCACGCCTGCGCGAGACCTTCAACGACCCGCTGTTCGTGCGGACCGCCCAAGGCATGGTGCCCACGCCGATGGCGCAGAACATCATCGGCCCGGTGCGCAACGCACTGTCATTGCTGCGCGTGTCGGTGCAGGAAAGCCGGATTTTCAACCCGCAACAGGCGGCCAAGACCTACCGCATCAGCATGACCGACTTGACCGAAGCGGTGATCCTGCCACTGCTGTTCCAGCGCTTGCGTCGCCTGGCGCCGACGGTGGTGATCGAGAGTTTCCTGTCCAAACGCCGTGAGACCACCAAGGAACTGGCCGCCGGGCGCCTGGATTTTGCCGTCGACGCACCGCTCAACACCGACCCGCAGGTGCGCCACGTCAAGCTGATGGAAGACCGCTACGTGTGCGCCATGCGCAAGGGCCATCCGATGGCGGGCAAGGACAAGTTCACCCTGGACGATTACCTGTCGCTGACCCATATCCATATCTCCAGCCGCCGCAACGGCCTGGGCCATGTCGACCTGGCCCTGGGCAAGATGGGCATCCAGCGCAAGATCGCCCTGCGCTCCCAGCATTACCTGATGGCCTCGCAAGTGTTGCAACAGACCGACATGGTGATGACCGTGCCCGAGCGCTTCGCCCGCCGCCATGAACTGCACTGGTTCAACCTGCCGGTCAACGACGTGCCGCCGGTGGAAACCCACCTGTACTGGCACGAGAGCACCGACCAGGACCCCGCCAACCGCTGGATGCGCGAGCAAATGATCGAGTTGTGCCAGCAGGTCACGGCGCACGAGAAGAAACTCGACAAGCTGCAAGCCTGAACCTGTCGCCGTGTAGGAGCGAGCTTGCTCGCGAAAAACCCGAGGGCGCCTTTGGGTATCAGGGCTACCGCGTTCTCGTTGACGTTTTTCGCGAGCAAGCTCGCTCCTACAGGGATTGATGATCGACCTTGACGTTTACGTCAACCTGACATTAGCTTAGCGCCAAGACTTTCTTGAGCGCCTTCATGAGCACGACCTACAGCATTTCCGACCTCGCCCGCGAGCTCGACATCACCACCCGCGCCATTCGCTTCTATGAGGAACAAGGCCTGCTGGCCCCGGAACGCCGGGGCCAGGAACGCATCTACTCGGCGCGGGACAAGGTCAGCCTCAAGCTGATCCTGCGCGGCAAGCGCATCGGTTTTTCCCTGGCCGAATGCCGTGAACTGATCGAACTCTACGACCCCACCAGCGGCAACCATGTCCAACTCAACAGCATGCTGGTGAAAATCGCCGAGCGTCGCGAACAGTTGGAGCAGCAGTTGCTGGACATCGAACAAATGAAGCTGGAACTGGACACCGCCGAAGAGCGCTGCACCCAGGCCCTGGCCGAAACCATCCAAGGCCAGGCTGGCCATTGATCATAAGGTAGTTGCCATGTCCCTCCCCTCCCACGTGCGCCTGGTCGAAGTCGGCCCGCGCGACGGTTTGCAGAATGAAGCCCAACCCATCAGCGTCGCCGACAAGGTGCAGTTGGTGGATGCCCTCAGCGCCGCGGGCCTGAGCTACATCGAAGTCGGCAGTTTTGTTTCGCCCAAGTGGGTCCCGCAGATGGCCGGTTCCGCCGAAGTCTTTGCGCAGATCCAGCGCAAGCCCGGCGTGACCTACGGCGCGCTGGCGCCGAACCTGCGCGGCTTTGAAGATGCGCTGGCCGCCGGGGTCAAGGAGGTCGCGGTGTTTGCTGCGGCGTCCGAGGCGTTTTCGCAGCGCAACATCAACTGCTCGATCAGCGAAAGCCTGGAGCGATTCGTGCCGATCATGGCGGCCGCCAAACAGCAGGGTGTCAGTGTGCGCGGCTATGTGTCCTGCGTGCTGGGTTGCCCTTACGAAGGCGCGGTCGCCCCGGAACAAGTGGCGGCGGTGGCCCGCGAGCTGTTTGCCATGGGCTGCTATGAAGTGTCCCTGGGCGACACCATCGGCACCGGCACCGCGGGAGCCACGCGCCGGCTGTTCGAGGTGGTGGGCGCGCACGTGCCACGGGACAAGTTGGCGGGGCACTTCCATGACACCTATGGGCAGGCCGTCGCCAACGTCTACGCCAGCCTGCTGGAAGGGATCAACGTGTTCGACAGCTCTATCGCCGGCCTAGGCGGTTGCCCATACGCCAAGGGCGCCAGCGGTAACGTCGCCACCGAAGATGTGGTGTACCTGCTCAACGGCCTCGGGATCGAGACCGGCATCGACCTGGAGCGATTGATTCTCGCGGGCCGGCAGATCAGCGACGTGCTCGGCCGGCCCAGCGGCTCGCGCGTTGCCGGGGCGCGTAACGCCAGTTGAGTAACTTAGCCGTGACAATGTGTTACCGCAGGCCGGCCGGACGAGTAACACGGGAACATATTTTCCCGTGTTTACCGTAGGACATTTCTCACAAAAAACTCAACTCATTGATTTTAAACGATTTTTAAAAGTTGGCACGGCTTCTGCTATCTCTATGGCATAACAAGAATAAAAAGCGCCAAACCTAATAAAAATAAGACGAAACGACTCTGACATAACAAAAACAACACGGCAGAGACGCAGCTAACAGATTTTTTTGGAGAAGATGTGCTTCGCAGGGTACGGCATGCCGAAACCCGCAACCGGATAGAGAAAAATAAAACTACCTCAGGTAGCTACCCACTGGTTGGATCGTGTACGAAGAAGCAGATCAGCGCTCAAAAAAATACGTTTGCTCTTGACCCTGGATGGGGTCGCCAAAAACAGCGGTAAAGGGTAACGGTTGCCAAAAACAACAATAGACCGCCCCTCAATAATAAAAAAAGAGCACGTAACAACAAATTAAAGGGGACCTTCGGGTCCCCTTTGTGCTGTCTGGGATTACGCAATTTAAACTGTGGGAGGGGCTTGCTCCCTACCCCCACAAGTTTTCAGCGAAACGACTAAGACAGCGTTCGCAGCTCTTCGATCGAGATCTCGCGCATGCGGAATTTCTGGATCTTGCCGGTGACCGTCATCGGGAATTCGTCCACGAACTTGAAATGCTTGGGCGTCTTGAAGTGCGCGATACGCCCCTTGCACCACGTGTGCAACTCCAGCGCGCTGGCCACATGCCCGGGGTGAAACTTGACCCAGGCAACAATCTCTTCGCCATAACGCTCATCCGGAATACCAATGACCTGCACATCGGCCACCGCCGGGTGCGTGAAGAAAAACTCTTCCAGCTCGCGCGGGTACACGTTCTCGCCACCGCGAATGATCATGTCCTTGTTGCGCCCGACGATGCACACGTAGCCGTGCTCGTCCATGGTCGCCAGGTCACCGGTATGCATCCAGCCGGCGTCGTCGATTGCGTCGCGGGTGCCGTCGGGGTTGTTCCAGTAACCGAGCATCACGCTGTAGCCACGGGTACACAGCTCACCGATCTCGCCACGCGCGACGGTGTGACCGGCGAGGTCGACGATCTTGCTTTCCAATTGCGGCTGGGTGCGGCCGACCGTGGTGACGCGGCGCTCCAGGTCGTCATCGGGGCCGGTCTGCAGGGACACCGGGCTGGTTTCGGTCATGCCGTAGGCAATCTGCACTTCGCTCATGTGCATTTCGCCGATGACCCGGCGCATCACTTCGATCGGGCAGGTGGCACCGGCCATGATCCCGGTGCGCAGGCTGGACAGGTCGAACTCGCCGCGTTGCGGATGGTCGAGCATGGCGATAAACATGGTCGGCACGCCGTACAGGGCGCTGGCGCGTTCTTCGGCGACGGCGGCCAGGGTCAGCAGCGGGTCGAAGCCGTCGTTCGGGTAAATCATGGTGGTGCCGTGGGTGATGCAGCCCAGGTTGCCCATCACCATGCCGAAACAGTGATACAGCGGCACGGGGATCACCAGGCGGTCCTGCGCGGTCAAGCCCAGGCTTTCGCCGACCATGTAGCCGTTGTTGAGGATATTGAGATGACTGAGGGTAGCGCCCTTGGGGAAGCCGGTGGTGCCGGAGGTGTACTGGATATTGACGGCCTGGTCGAAGTGCAGGCTGGCTTGGCGCGCGATCAATCGCTCAGGCGGGATGCCCGCACCAAGGGCCGCCAGTTGCGACCAGGGCAAAAAGCCCGTGGGCGGGCGCGGCGCAAGGCTGATCACGCCGCGCAGGTCCGCCAGTTTTTCGCAGTTCAAGCGACCGACGGGTTGCTCCGCCAACCCGGGCAGCAGTTCCTGCAACATCGCGTGGTAATCGGAGGTCTTGAACGAACCGGCACACACCAGCCATTGGCAGCCGGATTGCTTGAGCACGTATTCCAGCTCAGTGCTGCGATAGGCCGGATTGATATTGACCAGGATCACCCCGAGCTTGGCGCTGGCCAACTGACTGATGCACCACTCGGCGCAGTTCGGCGCCCAGATGCCCAGGCGATCGCCGCGCTGCAGGCCCAACGCCAGCAGCGCGCGGGCGTGCAGGTCGACGGTCTCGGCCAGTTGCTGCCAGGTGTAGCGGCGTTGCTGGTGACGCACCACCAAGGCTTCCCCATCGGGATACTGCGCAACCGTGTGATCGAAGGCCTGACCGATCGTCATGGCCAACAAGGTCTTGTCCTGAGAGCCACGGCTGTAGCTCTGATTCGGTTGATCCATAACGACCCCTGTTGTCTTTTTTGTAGGTTGACGTAAACGTAAACTACGATTGACAGCGCCGCAACGCAAGCTTACGTTAACGTAAAGGTGAGCATCCCCTCCCCCGGTGCCGTCACCCCACAACAACAAAGCTCAATAAAGGTGCCTGTCCATGAGTTACCCCTCCCTGAACTTCGCCCTCGGCGAAACCATCGACATGCTGCGCGACCAAGTGCAGTCCTTCGTGGCCAAGGAGATTTCTCCGCGCGCGGCACAAATCGACATCGACAACCTGTTCCCCGCCGACCTGTGGCGCAAGTTCGGTGACATGGGCCTGCTGGGCATTACCGTGGCCGAAGAATACGGCGGTGCCGGCCTGGGCTACCTGGCCCATGTGGTGGCCATGGAAGAGATCAGCCGTGGTTCGGCGTCGGTGGCGTTGTCCTACGGCGCCCACTCCAACCTCTGCGTGAACCAGATCAACCGCAACGGCAGCCATGAACAGAAACTCAAGTACCTGCCGAAGCTGATCAGCGGCGAACACGTCGGCGCCCTGGCCATGAGCGAGCCGAATGCCGGCTCCGACGTGGTCTCGATGAAACTGCGCGCCGACAAGCGCGGCGACCACTACGTGCTCAACGGCAGCAAGACCTGGATCACCAACGGCCCCGACGCCAGCACCTACGTGATCTACGCCAAGACCGACCTGGACAAAGGCGCCCACGGCATCACGGCGTTCATCGTCGAGCGCGACTGGAAAGGCTTCAGCCGCAGTAACAAGTTCGACAAGCTCGGCATGCGCGGCTCCAACACCTGCGAGCTGTTCTTCGATGACGTGGAAGTGCCGGAGGACAACATCCTCGGCGTGCTCAACGGCGGCGTCAAAGTGCTGATGAGCGGCCTGGACTACGAACGCGTCGTACTGTCCGGCGGCCCGACCGGGATCATGCAAGCCTGCATGGACCTGATCGTGCCGTACATCCACGACCGCAAGCAGTTCGGCCAGAGCATCGGCGAATTCCAGCTGATCCAGGGCAAGGTCGCCGACATGTACACCCAGCTCAACGCCAGCCGCGCCTACCTGTACGCGGTGGCCCAGGCCTGCGAGCGCGGCGAAACCACGCGCAAGGACGCGGCCGGGGTGATCCTCTACAGCGCCGAACGCGCCACGCAAATGGCCCTCGACGCGATCCAGATCCTGGGCGGCAATGGCTACATCAATGAATTCCCCGCCGGACGCCTGCTGCGCGACGCCAAGCTGTACGAAATCGGCGCCGGCACCAGTGAGATCCGGCGCATGTTGATCGGTCGCGAACTCTTCAACGAAACCCGCTGAAGGAGCGCGCCATGGCCACCTTGCACACCCTGCTCAACCCGCGCTCGGCGGAGTTCGCCGCCAACAGCGCGGCGATGCGCCAACAGGTCGACGCCCTGCACACCCTGCTCGCCCAGGTGCAGCAAGGCGGCGGCGCCAAGGCCCAGGAGCGCCACACCTCGCGCGGCAAACTGCTGCCACGCGAGCGGATCAACCGCTTGCTCGACCCGGGCTCGCCGTTCCTGGAACTCAGCCAACTGGCCGCCCATCAGGTGTATGGCGAAGACGTGCCGGCCGCCGGGGTGATTGTCGGGATCGGCCGCGTGGAAGGCGTCGAATGCATGATCGTCGCCAACGACGCCACGGTGAAAGGCGGCTCCTACTACCCGCTGACGGTCAAGAAACACCTGCGCGCGCAGACCATCGCCGAACAGAACCGCCTGCCATGCATCTACCTGGTGGATTCCGGCGGCGCCAACCTGCCGCGCCAGGATGAGGTCTTCCCCGACCGCGAGCACTTCGGGCGGATCTTCTTCAACCAGGCCAACATGAGCGCCCAGGGCATCCCGCAGATTGCGGTGGTGATGGGCTCGTGTACCGCTGGCGGCGCCTATGTGCCGGCGATGGCGGACGAAGCAATCATGGTGCGCCAGCAAGCCACCATCTTCCTCGCCGGCCCGCCGCTGGTGAAGGCCGCCACCGGTGAAGTGGTCAGCGCCGAAGACCTCGGCGGTGCCGACGTACACTGCAAGATCTCCGGCGTGGCCGACCACTATGCCGACAGCGATGAACACGCCCTGGCCCTGGCCCGGCGCAGCGTGGCCAACCTCAACTGGCGCAAACAAGGCCAGTTGCTGCAACGCACGCCAGTGGCGCCGCTGTACAGCGGCGAAGAGTTGTACGGCGTGATCCCGGCCGATGCCAAGCAGCCGTTCGATGTGCGCGAAGTGATTGCGCGACTGGTGGACGGCTCGGTGTTCGATGAGTTCAAGGCGCTGTTCGGCACCACCCTGGTCTGCGGCTTTGCACACTTGCACGGCTACCCGATAGCGATCCTGGCCAACAACGGGATTCTGTTCGCCGAAGCCGCGCAAAAAGGCGCGCACTTCATCGAGCTTGCGTGTCAGCGCGGGATTCCGTTGCTGTTCCTGCAAAACATCACCGGTTTTATGGTCGGCCAGAAGTACGAGGCCGGCGGTATCGCCAAGCACGGCGCCAAGCTGGTCACGGCGGTGGCCTGCGCCAAGGTGCCGAAATTCACCGTGATCATCGGCGGCAGTTTTGGCGCGGGTAACTACGGTATGTGCGGCCGCGCCTACGACCCGCGTTTTTTGTGGATGTGGCCCAACGCGCGCATCGGCGTGATGGGCGCCGAACAGGCGGCCGGCGTGCTGGTGCAGGTCAAGCGCGAGCAGGCCGAACGCGCCGGCAACGGCTTCAGCGCGCAAGAGGAAGCGGCGATCAAACAGCCGATCCTCGACCAGTACGAAACCCAGGGCCACCCGTATTACTCCAGCGCCCGCCTGTGGGATGACGGCGTCATCGACCCGTTGCAGACCCGCGACGTGCTGGCCCTGGCCCTGTCTGCCGCACTGAACGCCCCCATCGAGCCGAGCCGCTTCGGCGTGTTCCGCATGTAAATGGAGCTGTACCCCATGAACGATTTCAACACCCTCGAACTGATCACCGACAGCCGTGGTTTCGCCACGCTGTGGCTCAGTCGCGAAGCCAAGCACAACGCCTTCAACGCCGAGATGATCCGCGAACTGATCATCGCCCTCGACCAGGTGCAGGGCAATGCGTCGCTGCGCTTTCTGGTCCTGCGCGGGCGCGGCAAACACTTCAGCGCCGGCGCCGACCTGGCCTGGATGCAACAGTCGGCCGAACTGGATTACGCCACCAATCTCGACGACGCGCGCGAACTGGCGGAGCTGATGTACAACCTGGCCAAGCTGAAAATCCCGACGCTGGCAGTGGTGCAAGGCGCAGCCTACGGTGGCGCGCTGGGCCTGATCAGTTGCTGCGACATGGCGATCGGGGCCGATGACGCACAGTTCTGCCTGTCGGAAGTACGCATCGGTTTGGCGCCTGCGGTGATCAGCCCGTTTGTGGTGCAAGCCATCGGGGAACGCGCGGCGCGTCGTTATGCGCTCACGGCCGAACGCTTTGGCGGCGAACGTGCGCGCGACATCGGCCTGCTGGCGGAAAGCTATCCGGCCGAAACCCTGGATCAACAGGTCGACCACTGGATTGCCAACCTCCTGCAAAACAGCCCGGCAGCGATGCGTGCAAGCAAGGATCTGCTGCGCGAAGTCGGTAACGGCGCCCTCACCCCGGCGCTGCGGCGCTATTGCGAAAATGCCATCGCCCGGATCCGCGTCAGCGCCGAAGGCCAGGAAGGTTTACGCGCATTCCTGCAAAAACGCCCGCCCAGCTGGCAGTCGCAGGAGCCACGCTCATGAGCACACTGACCACGATACTGGTGGCCAACCGTGGCGAAATTGCCTGCCGCGTGATGCGTACCGCCAAGGCGATGGGGTTGACCACCGTGGCGGTCCACAGCGCCACCGATCGCGATGCGCGCCATAGCCGCGAAGCCGATATCCGCGTCGACCTGGGCGGCAGCAAAGCGACCGACAGTTACCTGCAAATCGACAAACTGATCGCCGCCGCCCAGGCCAGCGGCGCCCAGGCGATTCATCCGGGCTACGGCTTCCTTTCCGAAAACGCCGGTTTTGCCCGTGCCGTCGAGGCGGCCGGGTTGATCTTTCTCGGCCCGCCCGCCTCGGCAATCGACGCCATGGGCAGCAAGTCCGCCGCCAAGTCACTGATGGAAACCGCCGGCGTGCCGCTGGTGCCGGGCTACCACGGCGAAGCGCAGGACCTGGACACCTTCCACGCCGCCTGCGCGCGCATCGGCTACCCGGTGCTGCTCAAGGCCACGGCCGGTGGCGGCGGCAAGGGCATGAAAGTGGTCGAGGACGTCAGTCAACTGGCCGAAGCCCTGGCTTCCGCCCAGCGTGAGGCGCTGTCGTCCTTCGGCAACGCGCAGATGCTGGTGGAGAAGTACTTGCTCAAGCCACGCCATGTGGAGATCCAGGTATTTGCCGATCAGCAGGGGCACTGCCTGTACCTCAACGAGCGCGATTGTTCGATCCAGCGGCGTCACCAAAAAGTCGTCGAGGAAGCCCCGGCGCCCGGCTTGAGCGGCGACCAGCGCCGGGCGATGGGTGAAGCCGCGGTGCGTGCGGCCCAGGCCATCGGTTATGTGGGCGCGGGCACGGTGGAGTTTTTGCTGGATGCCCGTGGCGAGTTTTTCTTTATGGAGATGAACACGCGGCTGCAAGTGGAACACCCGGTGACCGAGGCGATTACCGGCCTCGACCTGGTGGCCTGGCAGATTCGCGTGGCCCAGGGCGAAGCGCTGCCGATCACCCAGGCACAGGTGCCGTTGATCGGCCATGCGATCGAGGTGCGCTTGTATGCCGAAGACCCGGCCAATGATTTCCTCCCCGCGACCGGCCACCTGACGCTGTACCGCGAATCCGCACCCGGCCCGGGCCGCCGCGTGGACAGCGGCGTCGAGCAAGGCGACAGCGTTTCGCCCTTCTACGACCCGATGCTCGGCAAGCTGATTGCCTGGGGCGAGGACCGCGAACAAGCGCGGCTGCGGCTGTTGAGCATGCTCGACGAGTTCGCCGTCGGCGGACTCAAGACCAACCTGGGCTTTGTGCGACGCATCATCGCCCATCCGGCGTTTGCCGCCGCCGAGCTGGATACCGGCTTTATTCCGCGCTATCAGGACGAACTGCTGCCGCTGCCCGGAGCGTTGAGCGACGAATTCTGGCAGGCCGCGGGTTCGGCCTTCATGCAGAGCCTGCCGGCCGGCGACGGGCCGTGGGCAGACACTCGCGGCTTTCGCGCAGGGCTGCCCGCCGAAGTCTCACTGCACTTGAGCTGCAACGGCCAGGATCGCCTGGTGACGTTGGCGCAACACACGCCGCGACTGCAAGGCGAACAGCTGCTGATCGACCATCAGGGCGTGCGCCGTGCCCATCTGGCCGTGCGTAGCGCAGGCACGCTGTTCCTGCGCTGGGAGGGCGACATGCATGCCGTCAGCCTGTTCGATCCGATTGCGGCAGTCGAAGCCAACCAATCCCACCAAGGCGGCCTCACCGCGCCGATGAACGGCAGCATCGTGCGGGTGCTGGTGGATGTCGGCCAGACCGTCGAAGCCGGCACGCAGTTGGTGGTGCTGGAGGCGATGAAGATGGAACACAGCATCCGCGCGCCCCAGGCCGGCGTGGTCAAGGCACTGTTCTGCCAGGAAGGCGAAATGGTTGCCGAAGGTTGCGCGCTGGTCGAGCTTGAACCCGCGGACTAGAACTTCGCCGTGGCCTGCACGACGACGCCGAGGATGCGGCAATCGTCGCTGAACAGGCGCTTGGGGTAAGTCGGATTGAGCGGCACCAGGTACAGTTGGCCGCTCTCTTCGCACAACTGGCGGAAGGTCGCCTGCGGGCTGTGCGCCCACTGCGCGACCACCAGCTTGCCGGGTTCGGCATCGATGGCCGGGTCCACCAGGATCATCATCCCGGCACCGATGCTCAGGCCACTGGGCGCGGTCATCGCGTCGCCGACCACGGGCAGCCAGTAAGCCTCGCCCTGGGCATGGTAGTCCGTCAGTTCGAAGCGCGCCGCGCCGTAGGCCGGGCGCTCTTCGCGAAGTTCGCACACGCCTTTCCAATCGCTGACCGGGTAGCGGAAGTACGGGTTGTAGTGTGGTGGCCCAACCGGCAGCGCATCGGCCTTGCGACGAATATCCAGCGCGACTTCCAGGGAGCCCAGCCCCAGCGCTTCCAGCACCCGGTTCATGTCCGCCAGGCTTGGCACCCGGCGCTTGTTCAGCCAATGCCCGACACCGCCCTGGGACATGCCCAGGCGTTCGGCCAGTTCATCCTGCGTGACCTTGCGGTCTTTCATGTTGGCCCTGACCAACGCGATCCATTTATCCATGGGGCCTGACAATACGTCGCGTATTTTTCAGGGCAATAAACAGTTTGTAGTAATCCATAAAACGACATAAATACGATACGTACTATCATCGGGTATCAGCGTTTCGACACCCAACCCGAGTACCGCCCTATGACGACAAGCCCGTATCGCCTGCCCTGCGAACCCGAATCCCATGAGCTGCTCGACATGCGCAGCAGCGGCGCCGCCCAACGTGCGCTGGATTACTATTTGAAAGAAGAGATGTGCGCCTCGGCCCCGAACGACGCCTTCTTCAGCATCAAGCCCGGCGTCAGCCCGGAGGAAGCCCTGGTGCATGCCTCGGACCTGTTGCGCAGCGCGGCTGCCACAGCCTACGAATCGGCGAGCAGCCATCAAGGCAACCAGCGTGACCTGGCATTTTCAGTGGTGTATTTGATTGATATGGCGAAGGCGATGGTGGAGCGATCGTTGCAGGCGCCGCAGGCCCAGGACGGTGCATGAGCCACGCGAAAGAAAAAATATTTCTATCCCGCGGATAAAAACATTTGACTTGCAAATGATAATGATTATTATTGGACCAAGCTGATCGCGAGATCAGTCGATAGACCAAGGGACCTTAGGTCGGACTCTTGGAATATCTCCTCATCAGGCTAATCACGGTTTTTGACCCGGCTCTTTGGCCGGGTCTTTTTTTTGCCAGTGTTTCTGGCTTTGCTTCAGGCTAATGAAGACTGTGTGTTGCTTGATGGCACGCATGATAGCAAAAGACCATCGTCAAAAGAAAGTCGGGCGACCGCTCTGGCTCAGACCTTTGCGAAATAGCACTTGAGAATCAATCTCACAGATTCTAAGCTGCTGCGGCGTCAAGGATGACGCCCCCCTCCTCCCGCAACAATTTTGCATCCGGATTTTGCCCGGCCTCTGTGTAAGATAACCGCCACAACACTCATACTCAGGCAGCCAGACTATGACCGTGGCCTTGACCTCCATCAAAATCAGCACCAACTTCGACAGCGGCAACATCCAGGTTCTGGATGCCAGCGATGCCTATCACTTGTTGCTGGCAATCAAACCCGATACCCGCAGTCACCATTTCCAATGGTTCCACTTCAAGGCCGAAGGCATGCACGTGGGCCACACCCACACCTTCCGCCTGAGCAATGCCGGGCAATCGTCCTATAAACACGCCTGGAGCGGCTACAACGCCGTGGCGTCGTATGACCACGTCAATTGGTTTCGGGTGCCTACGCGTTTCGACGGCGAAACCCTGCATATCAGTCTCGAAACCCGTGAGAAACACGCCTGGTTTGCCTACTTCGAACCCTACAGCCGCGAGCGCCACGACTGGCTCATCGACCAGGCGCTGAACCATGCGGGCACCCGCTTGCTGGCCACCGGTAAAAGTGTCGAAGGCCGCGATATCCAACTGTTGCGCCGTGGCAAAGGTGGCGAAGGTCGGCGCAAGGTGTGGATCATCGCCCAGCAGCACCCCGGCGAGCACATGGCCGAATGGTTTATGGAAGGCATCATCGAACGCCTGCAGCAGGACGGCGACGCCGAGCTGAAAAAGCTGTTGGCCGTCGCCGACCTGTACCTGGTGCCGAACATGAACCCCGACGGCGCGTTTCACGGCCACCTGCGCACCAACGCCATGGGCCAGGACCTCAATCGCGCCTGGCAGAGCGCCAGCCAGGAGATCAGCCCGGAAGTGCTGTTCGTCCAGACGCAAATGGAAAAGTATGGCGTCGACCTGTTCCTCGATATCCACGGTGACGAGGAAATCCCCTACGTATTCGCCGCCGCCTGCGAAGGCAACCCCGGTTACACCCCGCGTATCGAAGCCCTGGAAAAGCACTTTCGCAGCCACCTGAGCGCCTTGACCCGTGACTTCCAGACCACCCACGGCTACACCCGCGACCTGCCGGGCGAAGCCAATATGACCCTGGCCTGCAATGCCGTCGGTGAGAAGTACGACTGCCTGTCGCTGACCCTGGAGATGCCCTTCAAGGACAACGACGACGCGCCCAACCCGAACACCGGCTGGTCGGGCAAACGCTCGATGCAGTTGGGCAAGGATGTGTTGAGCAGCGTGGCCGATGTCGTCGGCCTGTTGCGCTGAATGTGGCGAGCGTGCTCGCCACACGGATCAAGCGCGGGCCTCAGTCCTGGGTGCCCGTCATGCTCTGCAGCACGCCGTCACGGCGAATCAACCCATGGAACAGCGCCGCCGCCAGGTGCAACAACACCGTGAAAAACAGCACGTAGGCGAGATAGCCATGGGCCTTGCGCAGCACCGCGAACAGCGGTGCGTTGGCCGACACCAGCGCCGGCAGTTGCACCGAATGGCTGAGCATCACCGGGTCGCCCGCCGCCGAAATCATCGCCCAACCGAGCAGCGGCAACACCAGCATCAAGGCATACAGCAGCCAATGGGAAGCCTTGGCCGCCAACACTTGCCATCGCGGCAAATCGCCAGGCAACGGCGGTTGGCGCGTGGAAAAACGCACCGCCAAACGCACGATCACCAACGCCAGGATCGCGATACCCAGCGGCTTGTGCAGGTGGATCAACCATTCATGCCGTTCGGAAACCGACGCTGCCAGGCCCGCGCCGATAAACAGCATGGCGATGATCATCAGCGCCATCAGCCAGTGCAGCAGGCGCGCCAGGGGGGCGAAAAACCGTGGTTGGGCATTCATGGCTTCGACTCCTGAGGGGGGCGGTGCAACGGGCTGACTTCTGCGGCGCGGCGCAGGTAGGAACTGGCGTAGGCGGCCGAACGCGCAGCCAACAGCGGGTCATTCGAAGCCTCGATGCCGCTTGGCAGAATCAGCGGATCGAAGTTGATGTCGCGGCAATCGCCGTCTGCTTGCGCTTGGCTGCTTTGCAGCACCAGGGTGCCGGCGTTGAGTATTTTGTGTTCGCCGATCCAGGGTTTGCTTGCATCGTCGAGCGGATCGCCGGGGTTGGCCAGGGTCAGGTTCAACTGCCAACGCAGCGGTCCTGAAGCCAGGCGTTGCACCAGGTCTTTTTCCAGGAAGTCACTGCCGGCTGGCGCGGTATCGCCCACAGCATCCTGGCTTTGCGCGACAACCGCCCAACGCACGGCCTGGCGCTTGCCATCGGCGCCCACCAGGAAAAACGCGTTGATGCCGTTGTAGGTTTCCGTCGCATAGCTCGCGGATGGCTTGGCCGTCTTGACCCACGCCAGGAACGGCGCGGCCTCGGGATGGGCCGCAAAGAACGCCGGCATATTCGCCGGGTTGGGCTTGCCGGTGGCCGGATCGGGCGCGCCGGCCTTGAGCAGTTGGTAGAACGCCTCGGGGGTGCCCACCGGAAACACCGGCATGCTGTTCATCCCGGTGCGCCACTGCTGGCCGTTGGCCTGGCTGAATTGCACGGCAAAACTGCGGATCGGCACACTGCTGTCCGGCGCGTAGGGGTTACCGCTGGGCAAGGCAAACCGGCCGATCAATGGGGTCCTGGCCGCATTGAATACCTGGGCACTGGAGTAGGCACGCGCCTCGGCGCTGCTCTCGAAGTACCCCGCGACACACACGCCCTTGGCATGGTTGCGCCGAAACCCCGGGTGGATGCCGTTATTGGTTTCCAGGGCATTGACCAGGGTTTTGGGCTGCAGGCGTTGTGGGTCGAAGGTGCCGTTGACGTAGGCAAACGCCCCGGCGACAGCCGCTACCACGCCACCGATACACGCCAGCCTGATCGCCAGGCTGGCCGTGCTGAGTGGCGGACGGGGCGGTGATGAGTGATCTACCATGAAAAGCTCCAGGGCACATGGCCAAGGGGAAATTGAGCTATGAGACGAATCCCATGTAGGTTTATTCCTCCTTCACTGTAGTTTTTTTCAGAGCAGCCCAGCGCCGAGTCCTTAGCCCTCCTACACCCGATTAAACGCGGCCGGTCGCTTGTCGAGAAACGCCTGCATGCCCTCCTGCTGATCGGGCGTGGCGAACAGACTGTGGAACAGTCGGCGTTCCAGCCGCACGCCCTCGTGCAGCCCGAGCTGCAGGGATTGCTCGACCGCCTCGCGCGCCGCCCGGGTGGCCAGGCGAGAAAAACCGGCGATTTGCGCGGCCACCGCCAGCGTCTGCTCCAGCAAGCTCGCCGCCGGATAGACACGCGACACCAACCCGGCCTGCTCAGCCTCATGAGCCGTCATCGGCCGCCCGGTCAGCACCAGATCCATGGTCTTGGCCTTGCCGATCAAGCCTGTCAGACGTTGGGTCGCCCCCATGCCAGGGATCACGCCGAGCTTGATCTCCGGCTGGGCAAAGGTGGCGCTATCGGCGGCAAAGATCATGTCGCACATCAGCGCCAGTTCGCACCCTCCGCCGAAGGCGTAACCGTTGACGGCGGCGATGGTCGGCGTGCGCAGGCGGGTAAATGCCTCCCAGCCGACGAAGTAATCCTCGTTGAGCATGTCCTGATAGGTCTTGCCGCTCATCTCCTTGATATCGGCTCCGGCGGCAAAATACTGCGCACCGCCGGTGATGACAAAACACCCGACCTGAGGGTCCTGGTCCAGGGCCTCCAGACAAGAAACCAGCTCGGTCATCAGCGCCGAGTTCAGCGCATTCTTGACCTGGGGACGATTGAGCCTGACCAGGACCACCCGACCCTGACGCTCGATCACTACATTCATAGGCACCTCCATTGATTGATATCGTTTAATGAACACACACGCTTCACGAATCCCAGATCGCGCCATAGGCGGGTATCCCCCGGGCTTCCAGCTCTTGCACGACCTGCTGCGTCAGTCGTTGGTTGGCGATACAGATCACAGCCTCCGCGCCACAGGCTTGCACGGCGCCGTAGGCCAACTGCACCAGGTCAGGTTTGCCGCGCTCATCGGTGTCCCAGATCAACGCGTCGGGCTGGGCACCCAGGATCTCGTCGACCCATTCGTCGCCGTAGGTCTTGCGCGGGCTGCGGGTCGACCAGATCAGCTGGATCGGCAGCCGCGCCGCGAGTAAATGCGGCATGACCGGGCCGATCCCGCTGCCGGTGGCGACGTACACCACCGACTTGAACAGGGTTTCCACATGGGCCACGCCAGCGGTGGTGATGCCCTTGACCCACACATGGCGCGGCAGGTCCTCGATAAACCGCCCCGTCCAATCCCCGGCGCGGGAAATGGTCAGCCGAAACCCGGTTTGGCCCGGTGTGGGGATGTTGGCAAACGAGTGCCACTCCAACAGCGGATGTCGGCTGATCGCGGTCGACGAACCGGCGAATGGCGTGGTGTGGGTAAAGCGCGTAATCACCGCATGCCCGGAAGGCCGCGTGTGCTCAACGGCGACCTTGCGCAGCCGCAGCCAGGGCAGTGCGATGCTCAGCGTCAACAGCACCAGCATCCAGAACGCGCCACTGTGCAGCAGGCTCGCACCGCGTTCGACGGACGCCAGCAAGGTCAGCGCCCAAAACAACAGCAACGCGGCCCACCCCGCAAACCGATGAACCCGCTCGAAGCCATTGTGAAATCGCCCCCGGATGCGCGGTTGCGCCATGCCCACCATCAACAGCAACACGCCGAGCAGCGTCGCGCCAAGCCACAACCCAGCGGACGAAACGCTGCCCGGCCGCTGCAGATAGTCCGCGGCCTGCACACCGACCCACCCCGCGAACCAGCCCGTGGCCGCCAGCGCCGCGCCACTGTGCAGCCCGCCGACGTGGTACACCTTGGCCGCGCTGCGCCGCACACGCAGCGGCCAGGTGACGGGGATGCGCGTCGCCAGCCAGAACAACGCATTGATCAGGTATTGCTGGCGAATCAGGATGGCCAGCGACAGGTTGATCAGCACCAGCGCCGACAACGTCTGGGCGCTGACGCCCTGCAGGCCGACGCCCAGCACCGCAAACGCCAGGTTGCTGAGCAACACCAACGCCGCCAGGCGGTTGTAGTAGGAAAACACCGGCAACGCCGTCCAGCGCCGCCAAAGCGCCGGTTTGGGCGGCACCACGGTTTGGCTCAGGGCATCAAGCATGGCCGGGCTCCTGCACCGCGAACGCCTGCACGGCCACCCACCTTTCACGCGCCCGTTGCAGCAACAGCGCCTTGTCGATCTTGCCGCGGGCGGTCAGTGGAAAATGCTCCACTGCGTCGATCAGCGCCGGCACGCAGTAGTAGGCCAGGCGCTGCTCGCATTGGCGTCGGCAGGACGCCACGTCGGCGCTGGCCGGCGAAACAAAGGCGACCAAGGTGCGGCTGTCGAGTTTTAGCGTGACGGCTCGCGTGCAGCCATCGCCGGCTTCCAGGGCACTGGACACCGCGTCCAGCTCCACCCGGAACCCGCGGACTTTCACTTGGTCATCGACGCGCCCCAGGTGCTCGAGTTGCCCGTCGGCCGTCCAGCGTCCCAGGTCGCGTGTGCGGAACATCATGGCGTCGCCGCCCACAAAGGGGTCCGGGCGGTACCGTTCGTGGGTCAATGCGCGGTTGTTCAGGTAGCCCGCCGTTACCCCGGCGCCGCCCGCCCACATTTCCCCGGCTTGCCCCGCCTCACAGGGGCGGCCCTGTTCGTCGAGCACATACACGCTGTTGTTGGGGGTCGGCTGGCCGATGGTCAATGGGGTGCCAGGCACATGCCGATGCAGCGTATTGACGATGGTGGTTTCGGTGGGGCCGCAGCCGTTGTAGAACGTGCAATGCGCCGCCCAACGCTCGGCCAGGGCCTGGGAACAGGGTTCTCCGGCGACCGCGACCACCTGGAGATCGGGGCACTGCCGAGGATCGAGGCCGGCCAGGATCGAAGGGGTTGCGATCAACACATGGCACTGTGCAGCGGTCTGCGCAATGACTTTGCCGCGAATCAGCAACGTCGCGCCATGGGCCAGGCAGCCGAGTATTTCCCAGGCCGCCATGTCGAAGCCGATATTGAGGATCTGCCCGACGTTGCGGCCCGGCGCCATGCCCATCCGCCCGGGCTGCGTCAACAGGATGTTGCATACGTTACGGTGACTGACACACACGCCGTTGGGGCGCCCCGTGGTGCCGGACGTGAACAGCACGAAACACAGGTCGTGGGTGTCGACGACGGCGCCCACCGGCTTATTGTCCTGGGCGATCCAGGGCACTTCGGCCAGGAACGTGTCCAGGCACAAGCTGCGATGGGCCGCGTCTGACGGGATGCGATCCGCCAGGTGCGACAGGGTCAGGATCAGCGGGCTGGTCAATGACTCGAGGACCATGGCCAGTTGCAGGGGCGGGACGATTCTGGCGTCCTGCGGCACATACGCGGCGCCGACCTTCAACACGGCCAACAGGCCCACCAGCATGGGGATCGAACGCTCGACGAACAGCGCCACAGTGTCGCCGCGTTTGACGCCCTGCTCGATCAAGCCCGCGGCCAAACGATTGGCTTGGCGGTTGAGTTGTTCATAACTGATGCGCTGCCCCGCACACACTGCCGCCGTCGCATGCGGTGCCAGCGCCGCTTGCGCTTCGATGGCGTGGTGGATACAGGCGGCGCTCGGCGGGGTCGATGGGCCAAAGCCCCATTGCTCAACCAAGGCGCGCTGCAGGACAGGCAGAGGCGCCAGCATGGGCGGGGAAAAAAGCGGTTTTTCGGTCGGTGAAAACATCATGGATACACCCTCATCGGTTGACTGCCGAAAAATGGCTGGCAGGTACGAGGGTGGATTGAGGTACGAGCCTGCGATTACAGGCGCTCAGGCTTTACAGAAACTTCTCACCGACACGCGTAAAGTTTCTTTTCATCGCGAGTGGAATAACCTACAGGGAGCAGCGTCTACCTGCACACAACCGGTTAGACTCGACTCCCCATGCATGAACTCGACGAACAGTTACGTGAACTCATCCCCAGGCTGCGGCGCTTTGCCCTGTCCCTGAGCCGTAACGCCAGCAGCGCCGACGACCTGGTGCAATCGACCCTGGAACGGGCGATCACCCGCTGGGCCGACAAAACCGTCGACGGCGACCTGCGCGCCTGGCTGTTCTCGATCCTCTACCGGCAGTTCCTCGATGCCCATCGGCGCACCCGGCGCTATGCGCGCATGCTCGAGTTCTTCACCGGCCGCGACGATGTGCAGCCGTCGGTCGAACGCACGGTAATCGCCCAGTCGACCCTGCAAGCCTTCGACCGGCTCAACAGCGAACAGCGCGCCCTGCTGTTGTGGGTGTCGGTCGAAGGCTTGAGCTACAAGGAAGTCGCGCAGATTCTCGACGTGCCCATCGGCACTGTGATGTCGCGTCTGTCCAGGGCGCGCCAAGCCCTGCGTCAACTCAGCGATGGCGAAATGACCAGCCCTTCCCTGCGGATACTCAAATGATCAGCCTGCCCCCCAGCGAACGCGATTTGCATGCCTACGTCGACCAGCAACTGCCGGAGAGCGATCGACGCGTGCTGGAAACCTACTTGGCCGCCCACCCCGAGGTCGCCTCCCAGGTGCATGCCTGGCAGCAGGACGCGCACGTATTGCGCGCCGCCTTGAGTGGCGCGTTGCAGCAGCCGGCCAACCCGGCCCTGGACCCGGCGCTGATCCGCCAGCGCATCAAGCAGCAGTCGCGCCGCCATTTCGCCACGGCGGCGGTGTTGCTGATGGCGGTCAGCCTCGGCGGCCTGGGTGGCTGGCAGGCGCGCGAAGCCACGCAACCGCCCATGCTGCCCATGGCCGATGCCATGCAGGCTTACCGCCTGTTTGCCCAGGACGGTGTGCTGCCCGCCGACTATCACGCCCAGGGCAACGCCACGATGCAAACCTGGCTCGACCGCTATTTCAACCAGGCCCAGCGTCTACCCGACTTGAGCCAGGCGGGTTTCACCGCCGTCAGCGGGCGCTTGCTCAGCACCGAACAAGGCGCAGCGGCGATGGTGCTGTACGAGGATCGGCAAGGCCGGCACATCAGTTTCTACATCCGCCCGCCGGGCCCGGAAAATAACTTCCTGCCCCGCGGCAGCCGCAGCGCCGATGGTTTGCTCGCCGAGTACTGGTCCGGCGGCGGGTACAACTACGCAATGGTCAGCCCGCAGGGGCTGCCGACCACGCCGCTGCTGCAGTTCTGAAGCCCACGCCTCGTAAAGGCCATGCGTTTTCGAGATGGCTGGCGGCGCGCTTCGCTATTGGTCAAATCCCGATTGTCGCCCTAAAGTGAGCGACCACCGCACACAGAGTGACTCCCCTTGGCGCCGCGTTCCCTGATCCGTCGTTTGCTCGGTAAAAAACACCCCACCCACGACGACTCACCCATCCCCACCTTCTTTCAGACCAAGGCCGAGCAGCACGGCTATACCCTCAGCGCCGCACAGGCCCGGGCGATTGCGGCGATGGCGCGCGAGACCCACCACCTGCTCGCCGGCCAGCCCACCCGCAGCCTGTATTTGCACGGGCCGGTGGGGCGCGGCAAAAGTTGGCTGCTGGACGGGTTTTTCCAGGCATTGCCGATCGCCGAAAAACAACGCGTGCATTTCCATGATTTTTTCGCCCGCCTGCACCGGGGCATGTTCGCCCACCGTCAGCACCACGACGCACTGGCGGTGACCCTGGATGCGCTGCTGGACGGCTGCCGCGTGCTGTGTTTCGACGAATTCCATGTCCACGATATCGGCGATGCGATGCTGATCAACCGCCTGTTCAAGGCGTTGTTCCAACGTCGCGTCCTGGTGCTGGTGACGTCCAATTATCCGCCGCAAGGGCTGTTGCCCAACCCGCTGTACCACGAGCGATTCAAGCCGGTGATCGACCTGATCGCGGCGCGCATGGACGTGCTGGAAGTCAGCTCGCCCAAGGACTTCCGCAGCCTGCCCCAGGCCCATGCCGAACAGCGCTTCAGCAGCGGTCGGTACGTGTGGCCGGGGACACCGGCGCAGCGAACCGCGCTCGGGCTGCCGGCCACGGATTGCCCGGCGCAGGCGCTGACGGTCGGCAACCGCCAGTTGCGCTGCCGCAGCCAGCAGGCACGGCGCATCGCCTTCACCTTCCATGACCTCTGCGAACAACTCACGGCGGTGATGGATTACCTGCTGCTGTGCCAGGACTTCGACGAGTGGATCATCGACGGGCTGCCGCATCTGGCAGACTGCCCGATCGCCGTGCAACAGCGCTTTATCAACCTGGTGGACGTGCTCTACGACCAGGATAAACAGCTGATCCTGATCGGCGCGCACCCGCTGGAGCAGGCCTTGAGCGGCCAGGCCATCGATCTGGCGCGCACCGCCAGTCGCCTGAACCAATTGCAGGCGGTCCGCCCGCAACACACGCCCGACCCGGTATCATGAGCGCCTTTTTACGCCCCCTTGCCGAGTGACCGCGCCGTTCATGAATACCCTCGCCCAACTCAAGGCCGGCCAATTGGCCGGCATCCAGCGCCTGGACCTGTCCTGTGGGCTGACCGAATTCCCCCGGGAAATCTTCGAACTGGCCGACTCCCTGGAAATCCTCAACCTCAGCGGCAACGCCCTGAGCAGCCTGCCCGACGACCTGCATCGCCTGCCGCACCTGCGTGTGTTGTTCTGCTCGGACAACGCCTTTACCGAACTGCCGGCCTGCCTGGGCCAATGCGCAAAGCTGAGCATGATCGCCTTCAAGGCCAACCGTATCCGCCACGTGCCGGCCGCCGCGTTGCCGCCGCTGTTGCGCTGGTTGATCCTCACCGATAACTGCATCAGCCAACTGCCCGACGAATTGGGCGAGCGGCCGCTGCTGCAAAAACTGATGCTGGCCGGCAACCACCTGGCGCACCTGCCGCCAAGCCTGGCCAATTGTCACAACCTGGAGCTGATCCGCATCGCCTCCAACCGCCTCACCGGCCTGCCCGATTGGCTCCTGGCGCTGCCCAGCCTGACCTGGCTGGCCTACGCCGGCAACCCGGTGGAAATGGCGGCGGACGTGGCCGCCGACGATGCGACGCCTGACATTCCATGGTCGGCGCTGGAACTGGCCGAGGTGCTCGGGGAAGGCGCCTCCGGGGTGATCCGCAAGGCGCTCTGGCAGCCCTCGGCCAAGCCGGTGGCGGTCAAGCTGTACAAAGGCAGCATCACCAGCGACGGCTCACCGCTGCACGAAATGCAGGCATGCATTGCCGCCGGGTTGCACCCCAACCTGATCAAGGTGGAAGGCCGCGTGGTTGGCCACCCCGACGACCAGGCCGCGCTGGTGATGGACCTGATCGAGCCGAGCTACCGCAACCTCGCCGCCCTGCCGAGCCTGGCGTCCTGCACCCGCGACATCTACGAACCGGCTACCCGCTTCAGCCTCGCGGTGGCATTGCGCATGGCTCGCGGCATCGCCTCGGTGGGCGCGCACCTGCACCGCCATGGCATCACCCATGGCGACCTGTACGGCCACAATATCCTGTGGAACGCGGCGGGCGACTGCTTGCTCGGGGATTTCGGCGCGGCGTCGTTCCATGCCACCGCCGACACCCTGGAAACCCGGGCACTGCAACGCATTGAAGTGCGTGCGTTCGGAGTGTTGCTCGGGGAGTTGTTGCAGCGGATCGACGTAGGCTTGAGCGACACCACACGCCAGATCCTAGAAGGCTTGCAGGCGCGCTGCTGTCAGCCCGAAGTGCTGGCGCGGCCGGGCTTCGAGGAAGTCGAAGCGCTACTGCAATCTATTCCACAGCACTGAACCCAATGTGGGAAGGGGCTTGGTCCCGATGGCTGTGGCCCATTCAACATCATCGTTGACTGACACACCGCTATCGGGAGCAAGCCCCCTCCCACAGTTTTGAGCGCGTTTATTCAGGCACGGATCAGCCGGCCAGGCCGACGAACATATCCTGCACGTCGTCATGGTTGTCCAGGCCTTCGAGGAAGGCTTCGACTTCAGCCATCTGCTCGTCGGTCAACCCCGTCACCGGGTTCTTCGCGATATAGCCCAGTTTGGCCGACAGCACGGTAAAACCCTGCTCCGGCAGCGCTTTCTGCACGGCGTCGAGGTCGGTGGTTTCGGTGATGAACAGGGTGGTGCCCTCTTCTTCGCCCTCTTCGAAATCCTGGGCGCCGGCTTCAATGGCCGCCATTTCAGGATCGGCGTCCGGGCTGTCCGGCGCGGCTTCGATCAGGCCGACGTGGTTGAAGTCCCAGGCCACGGAGCCGGAAGCGCCCAGTTGGCCCTTGCGGAACGCCACGCGGATTTCCGCCACGGTGCGGTTGATGTTGTCGGTCACGCACTCAACGATCAGCGGCACCTGATGCGGGGCGAACCCTTCGTAGGTCACGCGGTGGTACTGCACGGTTTCCCCGAGCAGACCGGCGCCTTTCTTGATGGCGCGGTCCAGGGTTTCCTTGGGCATCGAGGCTTTTTTGGCCTGCTCCACCACCAGACGCAAGTGGGCGTTGGTCGCGGTGTCGGCACCGTTACGGGCAGCGATGGTGATCTCTTTCACCAGTTTGCCGAAGATCTTGCCCTTGGCATTGGCTGCCGCTTCTTTATGTTTGACTTTCCACTGTGCGCCCATGACTTGCTCTCTTCCTCATCCATCGCGCCGAGACGTCTACTGGCCGGCGCTTTGGGGGCAGAGTTTATAGGGCAAAAACGCAACGTTCCACCAAAAAACCTTCACGGCGCCAGCTCGAAAAACGCCTGAATCAAACGCAGCGACCGACGGCGCTCCATGCACCCCAACATGTGTCGGTTGAGCAGCCCCTGCCCGTGGATCGGCAGCGCACACACGCGCGGGTCCGGGCTGACCTCCATCGAGGACACCACGCCAACCCCCAACTCGGCGGCAACGGCTTCGGTCACCGCTTCACGGCTGTCCAGCTCCAGCAGCACTTTCGGCTGCACCCCGGCGCCGAGGCAGGCGTGATCGAAGGTGCGCCGGGTAATGGAGCCTGGCTCGCGCAGCACCATGATCACCTCATGCAATTGCTCCAACTGAATGCCCTGGGCCAGCGTCGCCCACGGGTGGCTGGCCGGCACCAACGCGCAGATCCGCGACTCGCCCAGCGCCTGCAAGTGCAGGCCGTTGCGTGGTTCGACTTCGGTGAGCACCGCCACATCCGCATGCTCGGACAGCAGCGCTGCCAGGGTTTCCTGGGCATTGCCCAGGCGCAGGTTCACGGTGATCCCTGGGTAGCGCGCGCGCAGGCTGGCGATCATCGGCATCACCAGGTGCGGGCCATCGGCCGCCACTTCGAGGCGCCCGCTGAGCAACTGCCGATTGGCCTCCAGCAGGGCCTGGGCTTCGTCCACCAGGCCAAAGATCGCCCGGGTGATCGCTGCCAGGCGTGTCCCCTCTTCGGTCAACTCGACGCGCCGCGCAGTGCGGCGCAACAAGGGGATCTGGTAGTGCTCTTCAAGGGCCTTGATGTGCCCGGTCACCGCCGGCTGGCTGATGAACAACCGCGCCGCCGCGCGGGTAAAGCTGCCCTCGCGGGCCACTGCGTCGAATGCGCGCAGTTGGAACAAATTCATGTTGAGTGACCTTTCTATCGGCCTGACTGATAGCTCGCATAACAACAAACAATTTGATTGATGACAAGCCAAACTGCAATTTAGGCGCCGTAACGTCCACCCCGAACACTTTGCGAGGACTTGAAATGAGCAGCGCCGCGCCGATCCTGCTGACCCCAGGCCCCCTGACCACCTCTGCCCGCACCCGCCAGGCAATGCTGGTGGACTGGGGTTCATGGGATGAGCGCTTCAATCAACTGACCGCCAGCGTCTGCTCGCAACTGCTGGCGATCCTCAACGGCGCCGCCACTCACCATTGCGTGCCGTTGCAAGGCAGCGGCACCTTCGCCGTCGAAGCGGCCATCGGCACCCTGGTGCCACGCAACGGCAAGGTGCTGGTGCTGATCAACGGCGCCTATGGCAAGCGCCTGGCGAAGATCTGCGAAGTGCTCGGCCGCGATTTCAGCACCTTTGAAACCGCCGAAGACGAACCCTGCAGCGCCGCCGACGTCGACCGCCTGCTGCACGCCGACCCGGCCATCACTCACGTCGCGTTGATCCATTGCGAAACCAGTACCGGCCTGCTCAACCCGCTGCCGCAGATCGCCCAGGCGGTCAAAGAGCATGGCAAGCGCCTGATCGTCGACGCGATGAGTTCCTTCGGCGCGCTGCCGATCGATGCCCGCGAAGTACCGTTCGACGCCCTCATCGCCGCCTCGGGCAAGTGCCTGGAAGGCGTGCCGGGCATGGGCTTTGTCTTCGCTGAAAAACACGCGCTGGGCGCCGCCCAAGGCAACTGCCACTCCCTGGCGCTGGACCTGTTCGAGCAACACGAATACATGGCCAGGACCGGCCAGTGGCGCTTCACCCCACCGACCCACGTGGTCGCCGCGCTGCACGAAGCGCTGCTGCAATACCACGAAGACGGCGGCCTGCCCGCGCGCCAGCGACGCTATGCCAACAATTGCCAGGTGCTGCTGGACGGCATGGCCGAACTGGGCCTGCGCAGCTTCCTGCCGGCGGCGATCCAGGCACCGATCATCGTCACCTTCCATGCGCCGACAGACCCGCGCTACCAGTTCAAGGCGTTCTACGAACGGGTCAAGGCCAAGGGTTTCATTCTGTACCCCGGCAAATTGACCGAGGTGGACACCTTTCGCGTGGGCTGCATCGGCCACGTCGATGCGGCCGAGATGCGCGCGGCGGTCGCGGCCATTGCGCAGGCGCTGCACGCGATGCAAGTGCTGGACATCTGATTGCCCTTTTTACCCCCAGGATCTGAACCATGAACTATCAACACCCCGATACCCTGCAGGCTGTCATCCTCGACTGGGCCGGCACCGTGGTCGACTTTGGCTCGTTCGCGCCGACGCAGATTTTTGTCGAAGCCTTCGCCGAGTTCGGCGTCCAGGTCTCCATCGAAGAAGCCCGTGGCCCGATGGGCATGGGCAAATGGGACCATATCCGCACCCTGTGCAACCAGCCGCAGGTCGCCGAGCGTTACCGCCAGGCGTTCGGCCGCATGCCCAGCGACGAGGACGTGACCGCGATCTACCAGCGCTTCATGCCGCTGCAGATCGAAAAGATCGCCGAGCACTCGGCGCTGATCCCCGGCGCCCTCGACTGCATCGCTGTGCTGCGTGCGCAAGGGCTCAAGATCGGTTCCTGTTCCGGCTATCCCAAGCAAGTGATGGACAAGGTCGTCGCGCTGGCCGCCACCAACGGCTACGTCGCCGACCATGTGGTCGCCACCGACGAAGTGCCCAACGGCCGCCCATGGCCGGCGCAGGCCCTGGCCAACGTGATCGCCCTGGGCGTTGACGATGTGGCGGCATGCGTCAAGGTCGACGACACCGTACCGGGCATTCTCGAAGGCCGTCGCGCCGGGATGTGGACCGTGGCGCTGACCTGTTCCGGCAACGCCCTGGGCCTGACCTACGCGCAGTTCCGCGCCCTGGACAGCGCCGGCCTGGCCCATGAGCGCACGCGTATCGAAGCGATGTTCGAAGTTTCGCGCCCGCACTACATGATCGACACCATCAGCGACCTGCCAGCGGTGATCGCCGACATCAACCAGCGCCTGGCCCGCGGTGAAATGCCGCAAAGCCACTGATCGAGGTCAACTCAACGGCATTCGCGCCGAGCAAACCCTGCAAAACAGGCTTACAGTAAAAGGACTTCGTCGCCAAAGAACGGAGGTTTGCCCTGATGAGTGAGGAATCAAGCGATGCCGTGGAAAAATTCCGATTCACGTTACAGCACCATGTCGATTGCGTTGCACTGGTTGATGGTGGTGTTGCTGGCGGTGGTCTACGCCTGTATTGAGTTTCGCGGGATCTTCCCCAAAGGCAGTGGTGGGCGAGCGCTGATCGTGGAAATGCACTTCATGTTCGGCCTGACCGTGTTTGTGCTGGTCTGGCTGCGCCTGTTTGCCCGCTCGCTGGGGGTCGCACCGAAAATCGTACCGGCACCGCCGCAATGGCAGAGCCTGCTGGCGACCCTGATGCACTTTGCACTGTATGCCTTCATGATCGGTATGCCGATCGCCGGCTGGCTGATCGTCAGCGCCCAAGGGCATTCCGTGATGTTCTATGGGATCGAGTTACCGCCCCTGATCGGCGAAAACAAGGACTTGTCCAAGCAGATCAAAGAGTGGCACGAGCTGGGCGGCTCCATCGGTTATTGGTTGATCGGTCTGCATGCCGTGGCGGGTCTGTACCACCACTACTTCATCCGCGATAACACCGTGTTGCGCATGCTGCCCAAGCGTTAGGCAGCCAACCCTCGGCGGCCTTGCAAGCCGCCGGTGTGGACGAAGATCAGACGCGTGCCGGGAGGGAAGCGTCCGGCTTCGACCTGTTGCTTCAACGCCAGCAGTGCCTTGCCGCTGTAAAGCGGCTCTAGCGGCAGGCCGCAGGCCCGTTGCGTGGTCTCGATAAAGTCGAGCAACCACGGGTCGACCTTGGCGAAGCCGCCCCGGCTGGCGTCCAACAACGCAAAGCCGTCCTGCACGATGGCGCGCACGTTCTGCGTTACGCCGTGATCGTCCGGCACCGCCATTGCACCGTACACCGGATGTCTCCCCGCCTCGGCCAACGCCAGCCCGGCCACAGTCGTGCCGGTGCCTGCCGCCAGCCACCATGCGTCGTAATCGTCCCACCCCACGTTGCTCAATTGCGCACGCGCCTGCTCGACCAATACGCCGCAACCCAACGCCCCGGCGATGCCCCCACCGCCTTCGGGCACCGGGTAGAGATGGGGATAATGTTCGCGCCACGGCTGCCAGAAATCGGGTTCATGCCGCGCGCGGTAGCCGCCATAGCCCAGCCAATGCAACTGCATGCCGAAGGCTTTCAAATCGAGAACGGTGGGCGTGTCTTGGGGATGGCCGCGCAACAGGCCGACGGTGGGAAAATCAAAACGCTTGCCGGCCGCCGCCAGCGCATGCAGGTGGTTGGAGTACGCTCCGCCGAGGCTGATGATCCCGTCGGCACCGGCCTGTTGCGCCCGGGCCAGGTGTTCGCTGAGCTTGAACCACTTGTTGCCGCTGATCAGCGGGTCGATGCGGTCCAGGCGCAGCACGGCCAATTCGACCCCGTTCAGCCAATCCAGCGGCAGCGGTTCCAGGGGCGCATGGGGGAGCCAGTCGAAAGGGCCCATCGGCGCAAGTCCGTATGAAAAAGGGGCAGTAGTCTAACACTGCCCCTTCTCGGCGTTTTACAACTCAGCTGCCAGGCGCGAGCCCTGGTTGATGGCGCGCTTGGCGTCGAGTTCGGCGGCGACGTCGGCACCGCCGATCAGGTGCACGTTCTGGCCCGCAGCGACCAGGCCGTCCTGCAATTCGCGCAACGGGTCCTGGCCAGCGCAGATCACAATGTTGTCCACCGCCAACAACTGCGGCTCGCCCTCGGCGCCGATGCGGATATGCAGGCCCGCGTCGTCGATCTTCAGGTACTCGACGCTGTTGAGCATCTGCACCTGCTTGTTCTTCAACCCGGTGCGGTGAATCCAGCCGGTGGTCTTGCCCAACCCGTCGCCAACCTTGGAAGCCTTGCGCTGCAGCAGGAACACCTCGCGCGCCGGCGGGTGCGGTTGCGGCTTGATCCCGGCGACGCCGCCACGCGCTTGCAACTGCGTGTCGATGCCCCACTCTTTCCAGAACGCATCGCGGTCCAGGCTGGTGGACACGCCTTGATGCACGAGGAACTCCGACACGTCGAAGCCGATACCGCCGGCACCGATCACCGCGACGCGCTTGCCCACGGGTTTGCGCTCGAGGATCACGTCGAGGTAGCTCAGCACCTTCGGGTTATCGATGCCCGCAATTGCCGGCGTGCGCGGGGCGATACCGGTGGCGAGGATGATCTCGTCGTACCCGCCTGCCGTCAGTTGCGCGACGTCGACGCGGGTGTTGAGGCACACCTCCACATGGGTGGTCTGCAATTTGCGGTTGAAATAACGCAGGGTCTCGAAAAACTCTTCCTTGCCCGGCACGCGCTTGGCGATGTTGAACTGGCCACCGATCTCGCTGGCCGAATCGAACAACGTCACCTGATGGCCGCGTTCGGCCGCCACCGTGGCAGCGGCCAGGCCCGCGGGACCGGCGCCGACCACGGCGATTTTCTTGATCTGTTTGACCGGCAGATAGTT
Source organism: Pseudomonas sp. Y39-6 (assembly GCF_023651955.1). Classification (NCBI taxonomy): domain Bacteria; kingdom Pseudomonadati; phylum Pseudomonadota; class Gammaproteobacteria; order Pseudomonadales; family Pseudomonadaceae; genus Pseudomonas; species Pseudomonas sp. Y39-6. The sequence goes on from NZ_CP069594.1 coordinate 4,364,099, forward strand.
GAGCTCGGTCTCGTAGCACGCGCGCGGGTTGACCAGGCAGGTGGTCAACTTGCCGCCGAAGGTGTGGTCGAGGCAGGCCTGGTTGCAACCGATGCAGGTGTTGATTTCATCGGCACGACCGGCCGCGGCCTTGTTGACGAACTCCGGGTCGGCGAGGAACGGCCGCGCCATCGAGACCATATCGGCATCGCCTGCGGCGAGGATCTGCTCGGCAATCTCCGGGGTGTTGATGCGGTTGGTGGTGATCAGCGGGATCTGCACCGCGCCGCGCAATTTGGCGGTGACTTTACTGAACGCGCCCCGCGGCACCTTGGTGGCGATGGTCGGAATGCGCGCTTCGTGCCAACCGATCCCGGTGTTGATGATGCTCGCACCGGCCTGCTCGATGGCCTTGGCCAGTTGCACGATTTCTTCCCAACTGCTACCGCCTTCCACCAGATCGAGCATCGACAGGCGGAAGATAATGATGAAGTTCGGGCCGACGGCTTCGCGCACCCGGCGCACGATCTCCACCGCCAAACGCATGCGGTTTTCGTAGCTGCCGCCCCAACGGTCGGTGCGGTGGTTGGTGTGGGCGGCGAGGAACTGGTTGATGAAGTAGCCTTCGGAACCCATGATTTCCACGCCGTCGTATTCGGCGGACTGCGCCAGCAGCGAGCAGGTGACGAAATCCTGGATCTGTTTCTCGATGCCCGCTTCGTCCAGTTCCTTGGGCTTGAACGGGTTGATCGGCGCCTGGATCGCGCTCGGTGCCACCTGCTTGGGGCTGTAGGCATAACGGCCGGCGTGGAGGATCTGCATGCAGATCTTGCCGCCGGCTTCGTGTACGGCGCGGGTCACGATCTTGTGCTTCTGCGCCTCTTCGTCGGTGGTCAGCTTGGCCGCGCCGGAATACACCCCACCTTCATCGTTCGGGCCAATGCCGCCGGTGACCATCAGGCCCACGCCGCCACGGGCGCGCTCGGCGAAGTAGGCCGCCATGCGTTCGAAACCGCCCGGTTTTTCTTCCAGCCCCGTGTGCATCGAGCCCATCAGGGTACGGTTGCGCAAGGTGGTAAAACCCAGGTCCAACGGGGCCAGCAGGTGCGGGTACGCAGCAGCGGTCATGGTCAAGCTCCACAACGGATCATCACGGGACGTGGCACGCTCTTACGGCTTGCCATCGGTTTATGTCCCACAGACTAAGAGGCGTTCGGCTAGCACTCAATGACCGAAACTGACAAGTTATTGATCCAAATGCACAGCGCCCCTTGGCAAGCCGAGCCGCGGGCCCTACCCTAGTCGCGAACCCTGCACTCGGTCTGTTGTCTGTTCCCCCATGCGTAAACTTCTCGCTTTTACCGTCACCCTGGCGCTGGTTGCCGCCGTCGCCGCCTATCTGGTCTGGACCCAGGAACGCCCCGTGGCGCATTACCTGTCCGACCTGCGCATCACCCTGGCCGTCAACGAAGGCCAGCCTGCCGATCGCGGCAACCTGCTGGGCATTCAGCCGGAACTGTTCCCTGGCGACTACCAGAGCCTGGAACGCCTGCACCTGAAGCTCGCGGCCTACCTGCAAACGGCGCGAAACCAGGGGCTGATCAATGAAAAAACCATCGTGGTGCTGCCGGAACATATCGGCACCTGGCTGATGCTCCGCGGCGAAAAAAACGAGCTGTATCAGGCGACCCACCTGAAAGATGCGATGAACTGGCTGTCGATCAGCAACCCGCTGCAGTTCATGCGCGCCTGGATCAGCGCCACCGGCGACAACCGCATGGACGACGCATACTTGCGCATGAAAGCCCCGGCAATGGCGCGGGACTACCAAGCGCTGTTCGGCGGCCTGGCCAAGGAGTTTGGCGTGACCCTGGTGGCCGGTTCCATCGCGTTGCCCAACCCCAGCGTGAGCGAGGGGCAACTGCAGGTCGGGCATGGCGCGCTGTACAACGCCAGCCTGGTATTTGCGGCCGATGGCCTGCCCCTGGGCCAGCCGCAGCGTCAGCTCTACCCGATCTACGACGAGCGCGGCTTCATTGCGCCCGGGGATGAAAACACCGTCAGCGTGGTCGACACCCCGGCCGGACGCCTGGGCATCCTGATCGGCAGCGACAGCTGGTACCCGGACAACTACCGCAAGCTCAATGAGCAAGGTGCAAGGTTGATCGCCGTCCCCGCGTTTGTTATCGGCCGCGACACCTGGGGCCGCCCTTGGCGCGGCTTCAAAAGCGTGTCGACGCCCGCGGAAATCAGCCTCAAACCCGAAGAACTCAGCGAAGGCGAAGCCTGGCGACGCCTGACCTTGATCAGCCAGCCGCCCATCAGCCAGGCCATTGCGGGCATGAGCGTATTTCTGCGCGGGCAGTTCTGGGACCTGGGCAGCGCCGGCCAGAGCTTTCTCAGCAGCAACGGCCAGGTGTTCGCCGACGGCGACGCCCGTGGCGCGCGCTTGCTGAATATCTGGCTGTAACGCCGTGAAGCCGGTACGCCTGGGGGATCTGTCGGTGGGCTTCGTGCACACCCTGGCCGACGCCATCAGCAGCCACGGCCTGGACCCGCAACCGCTGTTGCTGCAATACGGCCTGGACCCGCTACGGCTCGCCGAAGCCGGCGCGCGCTTGTCGATCCCGCGTTACATGCGCCTGGGCCATGCCGCCATTCAACTGACTGGCGACCCGGGCCTCGGCCTGCGCATGGGCCAATCGAGCCGCTTGAGCCAGGCCGGCCTGGCCGGCGTCACGGCCGCCCAGGCGCCCAACGTGCGCGAAGCGGCCCGCACCCTCACGCGCTTTGAAGCGCTGTACGGCTCCAACTATCGCGGGCAGTCGAGCTTTCATGAAGACGCCGAAGGCGCGTGGCTGCGTTTCTACTCCATCAGCCCGTATAACGCCTATAACCGCTTTGTGGTCGACTCGATCATCGCCGGCTGGCTGCACCAACTGTCGAGCCTGGCCCAGCAGCCGGTGCAGGCGCAGCGCATCGAGATCGAATTCGAAGCACCGGACTACAGCGAACAATACAGCGTGCTGGGTGACAGCCCGGTCCACTTCGGCGCCGAGGCCAATCAACTGCGCCTGAGCCAGACAACCCTGGCGCTGCGCAACCCGGAGCATTGCCCGAGTACCTGGCAACTGCTGTTACAACTGTGTGAAAGGGAGTTGGAGCAGTTGACCCGCACCCGCAGCCTGCGCGAGCGCATTACCCGCTTGCTCGGGCCGATGCTCAATGGCGGCCGGGAACCCGACCTGGAAGAAGTGGCGGCGCGCTTGAAGCTGCCGACCTGGACCCTGCGCCGCAAACTGGCCGATGAAGGCACTCAGTTCCGGGCGATCCTCAACGATACCCGCCGCGACCTGGCCATGACCTATATCCGCGATACGGAACTGGCATTCGGCGAGATCGCCTACTTGCTCGGTTTTGCCTCGGCCCAGGCCTTTCAACGGGCGTTCAGGCGATGGAACAACCAAACCCCAGGGGAATTTCGCCGCAGTCAGCGGCAATCCGCCTGAAGCCGGTCTTACAGCTCAGTAGCGTCGTCGGCGGGGTCCAAAGGGTCCCATTCAAAGGCCTGGTACTCCAGCAGTTCTTCTTGGTAATCGTCCATGGTGAACTCCTTTTTGAGTTGAAAGCAGCCGCAGGTAAATGACCTGCACAGCCAGCCTAATGTGCCGTGATGACGGAAAAATGTCGGTGTCATGACGTTCCTGCACGTTCAGATTAAACGTAGCAGCGTTGTGCGGATTTAGCACTGGGTCATCGAAAAACAATTGCAACCATTGCAATTGCAATTATAAGTCGATTTCCCTTAGGGTAAGCCTCCCTTGCCGAGGAGTCAGACCGATGATTGCCACCACCGCGCACGCCGCACAGCTTTGCTGTGATGCGTTGAACCAGGCCGGACATACACGAAGTTCGCCATTGCATACCGTCATGAGCATGGCCAACACCCTGGAAGCCAGCCGGCAGGCCTGGGTGATTCGCGGCCAGTCCCGTTCCCGGCGCGTGGGCAGTTGGCCCGTCTGGTTTGCGCGCAAAACTGCGGAAAAACCGTTGCTGTACCTGCACAGCGCGGTGTCGTCGGCACAACTGTGTGCCTTGTCGACCGAGACGGCGCAGCGCGGCATCCTGTGCAACGACATCGAAACCCAACCCTCGGCCTGGCCCAAGGGCGCACAGCCTTCTCTCCCGCTGTGGCTGGCGAGCAATCCGCATTGCACACCCTACGATCCTGCCACGGGTGAGGAAGTCCGGGCGATTGTGCTGGCGGGACTGCGCACCTTGTATATCGACGGCAAGCCCGGGTTTTACTACCTGGCGCTGCATGACGACGACAACGCAGTACCGTTGACCGAGCAGGACCGTGAAGATGCGCTCAAGGGTATGTATCCGCTCCAGCGCGATGCCCCAGGGGACGTGCGCTTGCTCGGCGCAGGTCGGGCGCTTGAAGAGGTCGTGCAGGCCAAACGCTTGTTGGCAGAGGACTGGAATATCACCGCGCAGCTGTGGAGTTGCCCCAGCTACACGCGGCTGGCCCGAGAGGCCGCGGCGGCCGAACGCTGGAATCGCCTGCACCCCACCGCCCCCAGACGCAGCAGCCACTTGCGCGAGTGCCTGGCCGGGAATGCCGCGCCGGTGATTGCAGTGACCGGCTATGCACAGCCGATTGTCGACCCGTTGGCGGCTTACGTAGATGCGCGGTTCGTGGGGCTGGGCGCGGGCTCGGTGCAGGCATCGGCGCCCAGTCGCTATTGGATTGCGGTGTCTGCATTGAGCGCCCTGGCGAAGGACGGGCTTATCGCTGCACAGCAGGTCGAACGGGCGATGAAGCGCTACTCACTGCAATGAGCCGGAATGCGAACAACGGCGCAAGGGGCTTGCTCCCGATAGCGGCGGGTCAGTCGACAGCCGTCTGCTTTCGGGACCACGCCATGTTCCACGTTGAATCGTCGTGTCTCAGGATTTGCGCCGGCTACGGACCTGCACACCAGCCTCCATCGCCAACCCGGCAGTACGTTCCAGGGCTTCGGCAAACCCCTGACGCTGCTCCGGTGCGATCTGCGACAGGAACAGCTCATCTACCGTGCTTTCGTAGATGCCCCACATCTTTTTGCGCAACACCCGGCCGGCCTCGGTGATCGTGGCAAACGCGGCACGGCCGTCGCCGTCGGAGCGGGAGCGCACCACCAGGCCGTCTTTTTCCAGGCGGTCCACCAGGCGCGTCAGGTTATAGCGCTCGATGGCCAGCACATCGGCCAATTCATGCATGCGCCGAGTACCTTCGGGGCCGCTTTCCAGGCCCCACAATGCGTCGTACCAGGCGTAGGGCGGCAGGTCGGCCGCAGCCAGGCGCCGCTCGATTTCACGGATGACCGTCCTGTGGGCCCTGACAAAACGGAACCAGACATCAGGCTCTTTCGACGACATGCAACACCATCCGGGGAATTTCAAGAAGGTTGCAATAGTAGCTCATCCCGCGCTAGATTCAGACATGTAGTTGCAATTGCAACTATATGTGCGCCGCTCCCACAAGGAGCTCGCTGCTTGATATTCGCCGACCCTGGAGCCTCACATGACCCCGAATACCGCAGTAAGACTGGACGACGACCCACAGGAAACCCGCGAATGGCTGGAAGCCATCGAATCGGTGCTGTCCACCGAAGGCCGCCCGCGTGCCCACTACCTGATCGACCAGTTGCTGGATTTCGACGTGGCGCAACATGGTGACGTCTACGGGCGGGTAACCACGCCCTACATCAACACGATCCCGCTGGACCGCCAGTTGCCCTACCCTGGCAACCTGGCCCTCGAACGCCGCACCAGTGCGTTTATCCGCTGGAACGCCATGGCCATGGTGTTGCGCGCCGGTAAACACTCCGGCGTCGGTGGGCATATCGCCACCTACGCGTCGGCCGCCGTGCTGTATGACGTCGGCTTCGACCACTTTTTCCGTGGGCGCACCGACACCTTCGATGGCGATCTGGTCTACATCCAGGGCCACTCCTCCCCCGGCATCTACGGCCGCGCATATCTCGAAGGCCGCATCAGCGAGGCCCAGCTCGACAACTTCCGCCGCGAAACGGGCGGTGCAGGCTTGTCGTCCTACCCGCACCCACGGCTGATGCCGGATTTTTGGCAGTTCCCCACCGTGTCCATGGGGCTCGGACCGATCACCGCCGCCTACCAGGCGCGCTTTATGCGCTACCTGGAGTTGCGTGCGCTCAAGCAGCACCAGGGCCGCAAGGTCTGGGCGTTCCTCGGTGATGGCGAAATGGACCAGCCGGAATCCCTGGCCGCCATTTCCCTGGCCGGGCGTGAAAAACTCGACAACCTGATCTTCGTGGTCAACTGCAACCTGCAGCGCCTGGACGGCCCAGTACGCGGCAATGCCAAGGTGATCCAGGAATTCGAAAGCCTCTACCGCGCGGCCGGCTGGAATGTGATCAAGGTAATCTGGGGCGGCGGCTGGGATGCGCTGCTGGAAAAAGACCAGAGCGGGCTGCTGCGCCAACGCATGATGGAGTGCGTGGACGGTGATTATCAGAACTACAAATCCCAGGACGGCGCCTACGTGCGCGAACATTTCTTCGGCAAATACCCGGCGTTACTGGCATTGGTTGCGGACCTCTCAGACGAGGACATCTGGAAACTCTCACGCGGCGGTCATGACCCGGACAAGGTCTATAACGCCTATGCTGCCGCCATGAGTCATTCAGGCCAACCCACGGTGATCCTGGCGAAAACCGTCAAGGGCTTCGGCATGGGCGAAGCCGGCGAAGGCCAGAACATCAACCATCAGCTGAAAAAAATGGGCGCCGACGCCGTCAGAGCGTTCCGTGATCGCTTCGGCCTGGAAGTCCCCGACGAGCAGTTGGCTGAAATTCCTTACCTCAAGCCGGCTGCCGACAGCGAAGAGGCGCGCTACTTCGCAGCCCGGCGCCAGGCGTTGGGTGGCTACGTGCCGGCGCGCCACAGCGCCGTCGAATCGCTGCAGATTCCTGAACTGAGCGCTTTCGCGACCCAGCTCAAAGACACCGGCGAGCGCGCCATCTCCACCACCATGGCCTTTGTGCGGATCCTCGGCACACTGCTCAAGGACCCGCACCTGGGCAAGCTGATCGTGCCCATCGTGCCGGACGAATCACGCACCTTCGGCATGGAAAGCCTGTTCCGTCAGATCGGCATTCACTCCGCCGTCGGCCAGCTCTACACCCCACAAGACGCCGGGCAACTGAGCTACTACAAAGAGAGCAAGGACGGACAGATCATGCAGGAAGGTCTGAATGAGTCCGGTGCGATTTCCTCCTGGATCGCGGCGAGTACGTCCTACAGCAACCATGCTCTGATGACCGTGCCCTTCTACATCTTCTACTCGATGTTCGGCTTCCAGCGCGTCGGCGACCTGGCCTGGGCGGCAGGCGATGCCCGGGCACGCGGCTTCCTGCTGGGTGCCACGGCCGGGCGCACCACCCTGATGGGCGAAGGCTTGCAGCACGACGATGGGCATAGCCATATCCTGGCGTCGGTGATTCCGTGCTGTGTATCGTATGACCCGACTTTTGCCTACGAACTGGCGGTGATCATTCGCGAAGGCATGCGGCGCATGTATGTCGAGCAGGAGGACATTTACTACTACATCACCCTGCTCAACGAGAACTACCCGCACCCGGCAATGCCCGAAGGCGTGGAAGAAGGCATTCTCAAGGGCTTGTATCCGCTGAGCACACACCAGCAGGCACAGGTGCAATTGATGGGCAGCGGTTCGATCCTGCGGGAAGTGATCGCCGCGGCAGCGTTGCTCGACAAGGATTTTGCCGTACACAGCAGCGTATGGAGTGCGCCCAGCCTGACCGAGCTGCGCCGTGACGGGCATGAAGCCGAACGCTGGAACCTGTTGCACCCGGAACACGGGCCGCGCTTGAGTTACGTCGAGCAATGCTTGGCCGGGCATACGGGTCCGGTGCTGGTGGCCACTGACTACATGAAGCTGTTCGCCGACCAGATCCGCCCCTTTGTGCCGAACCGACGCTTTGTAGCGCTGGGCACGGACGGCTTCGGGCAGTCGGATACTCGGGAGGCCTTGCGCGAGTTCTTCGAGGTGGACCGGCATTTCATTGTGCTGGCGGCACTGAAGGCGCTGGCCGATGACGGGCTGATAGGTCGCGAGAAAATCAGTGAAGCGATCAGTCGCTACGGGATCAATGTCGACAAGACCAATCCCGTAGCGGTCTGACTTACTGCGCGGGCGTCGGCAGGGGCGGAATCGCCTCTGTCGGCGGCGGCAGGTCCGGCGTGGTTGGCGCAGGTGCCGGTGCCGGCGCAGGGCTCGGTTCTGCCTGCGGGACGATCGGCGCAGGCTCCGGTGCCGGTGTAACCGGCGTCGAGACGGCCGGCGCTACAGGTTCTTCCTTCGGCGCTGGCACCTTCTCCGCTGCCGGGGCAACTTTGGGTTCCGGCACCCCCAGTTCAGCCTTGGGCTGTTCGGGAATATGTTCGGTCTTCTTCACCTCTTGGGGCAGGAACACATCCACCAGTGCGAAATAGCGCTCGTAGAACTTCGGCGCCGAGACAGTCTCACTCGCCACCTTCACCATCGAGTCGTCGGTGGAGCCGATCGGCATCGACACCGAGCCCAGCACACCCACACCCAGGCTGGCGGAGTTGTTGACCTTCTTCAGCGCATAACGATCCTGCAGGGCGTTGGCAAACATCGTCGAGTGGCTTTTACCTTTGCCATCATTGGCACACACCACATTGAAGCTGATCTGCATGTGAGTTTCGCCGGTCTGCTGGAAACTCTTGTTACCCACCACCAGCTTCGGATCGCTGCTGGTGATGATGTAGCCCTGGCTCAGCAAGGCACGGCGTGCGGCCTCGCACGCGGCGATGTCACTGACCGGGTAATTACGGGAGAACGTACCGGAGTCGTCGAAATTCTCGTGCTCGTAAACAGCGGTCTTGGGTGACGAGCAGCCCGTGGCGCCCGCCAACACCAGCGCCAACCCGAGGCTACGCAAGTGAAATGATGTCGACATTGAAAATCCTGAGGAAAACGGTCTGGGCGGTATTGTGCAACAGAACGAGGCCTTGGCGCGCGCATTCCTGTCGATAAAACGTCACAAGCCTACACAGCGGTGCCTGCAGGGAAAAGCCCGGCGCACATATGGTCAATAAACACGCGCAACTTGGCAGATGCATGACGACTTGACGGCCACAGTATCCAGAAACTGCCACGGTGTTCGAGATAATCATCCAACACCCGTAGCAAGCGCCCCTGCCCCACGGCCTCGTTGACCATGTAGTCGGGCAGACAGGCGATGCCCAATCCCTCGTGTACCACATGGTTGAGGGACTCAATGGTGGTACTGACCAGCGGTGTACGCAAGGTCGGTTCGGCGGCGCCCGGCAGGTGACGCAACGGCCAGTTTTCCAGCTTGCCGGTGGCGCAGAATTTGTGCCGCAGGCACGCGTGATCGTTGAGATCCTGCGGTTGCTGCGGGGTGCCGTGTTGAGCGAAGTAGCCCGGCGTGCCCACAAGTACCAACTGGTAATAGCCCAGATGCCGCGCCATCAAGCGCGAATCTTCGGGCTTGCCTGTGCGAATCACCGCATCGAAACCTTCCTCGATCACGTCCACCATGCGGTCGGAAAAATCCACATCCAATTCGATATCCGGGTAGGCGCGCATAAAGTCGCTGAGCACCGGCATCAACAAGCCGCGTACCTGCGGCAGGCTGACGCGCAACTTGCCGCGGGGCGTGGCGCTGGCGTCCGTCAATTCCTGCTCGGCCGCCTCGACCTCGGCCAGAATGCGCCGCGAACGCTCAAGAAACAGCGAGCCTTCGCTGGTCAGGGTGATACTGCGCGTGCTGCGGTGAAACAGCCTGACGCCCAGGCGCTCTTCCATGCGCGCGATACTTTTGCCCACGGCCGACGACGATACCCCCAGCACGCGACCGGCGACGGTGAAGCTGCGCGTCTCCGCCACCTGCACAAATACCGACAGGCTGCTCAAGCTGTCCATGATCACGTCTCGACTGATTACGGACGCATCCGTCCGCTAAGTTCGGAACCTTAGCCTGTTTTTCCGCACAGCACAGCCCCTTACTCTGCCGCCTTGCCCCTTTTATATGGATAAAGCGTCATGAGCGACAACCCTTCACTTACCCATTGCCCGGCGAACGCCGAGCCTGACGTGCTGCCGCTGGGAGGCTTGTTGGCCCTGGCTTGCGCGGGTTTTATCACCATCCTCACCGAAGCCATGCCTGCGGGGCTCCTGCCGCAGATGGGCGCAGGCCTGGGTGTGTCGCCCGCCCTGGTTGGCCAACTGGTCACGCTCTACGCACTCGGATCATTGCTCGCGGCCATCCCCTTGACGCTGCTGACGCGGGGTTGGCGCCGACGCCCCCTACTGCTGGTGGCCATTGCTGGCTTCGCCCTGGTCAACAGCGTGACGGCCGTATCCAGCCACTACGGGCTGACCCTGGTAGCGCGCTTTTTCGCCGGGGTATTCGCCGGGTTGCTCTGGGCCCTGTTGGCGGGTTACGCCAGTCGTATGGTCGCCCCCCACCTGCAAGGCCGGGCGATTGCCATCGCAATGCTTGGCGCACCGCTGGCCCTGACCCTGGGCGTGCCGGCCGGCACCCTGCTGGGCACCCTCGTTGGCTGGCGCTTGAGTTTTGCGATCATGACCGGGCTGACGCTGGCATTGCTGCTCTGGGCGCGCTGGCAACTCCCGGACTTTGCCGGCCAAGCAGCACAACAGCGCCTGGGCCTGCGCCAGGTGATGAGGTTGCGCGGTATTCGTCCGGTGCTTTGGGTGACCTTTACCTACGTGCTGGCCCACAACATTCTCTACACCTACATCGCCCCCCTGCTGGAGCCCGCCGGCATCCAGGCCGATATCGACCGGGTACTGCTGGTGTTTGGCCTGACGGCGTTGTTGAGCATCTGGCTGGTGGGCCTGCTGATCGATCGATGGCTGCGCCCGTTGGTGCTGTTCAGTTGCATGCTGTTTGGCCTGTCGGCGCTGGCGTTGGCGTTCTGGATCGACTCGCCGGCGATCATCTACACCGCCGTCGCGGCCTGGGGGCTGGCATTCGGTGGCCTACCGGCCTTGCTGCAAACCGCCCTGGCCAAGTCGGCGGGCGAGTCGGCGGACGCCGCGCAGTCGATGCTGGTGACGGTATGGAACCTGGGCATTGCCGGCGGCGGTCTGGCGGGCGGGTTGTTGTTGCAGAGCTGGGGCGTGCTCGCGTTTCCCTGGGCGGTAGTGGCGTTGATGTTGCTGGCCCTTTGCAAACGCCCATGAAAAAGCCCCCGGTCTTTTCAGGCCGGGGGCTTTTTATTCAAACCGAGATCAGTACTTCTTGATCTCAGCCTTGGTTTCCAGCTGCTTGCGGTACGCCGCGAAATCCTGCTGCCCAACACGGGAAGCGAGGAAACGGCGGTATTGCGCCTTCTCATCGTCCGATGGAGCCGCCGCTTCGGTGACGCCGTTCAAGCGCACGATCACCAGGCTGCCATCAGCGAGGGTCACGGTGGTGAAGGTCGGCTTGTCCTTGGACGCAGGTTTGGGCATGCGGAACAAGGCTTGCAGCACCACCGGGTCGATCGTTTCCTGGCTACGGGTAGCCGCTTCGGTGACTTTCCAGGCCTGGCCATCAACGGGCTGGTTCAGCGGGGTCTTGCCATCACGCAGGCTGGCGATCAACTCGTCAGCGTGAGTCTTGGCGGCCGCGCTGGCGCGTTCCTTGGTCATCTGGGTGCGGATCGCCGCTGCCACGCTTTCCAGCGGCAGTTGCGTAGGCTTCAGATGCTCTTTGGCCCGCAGCACGATGATGGTTTCCGGGTCGAGCTCGATGGCGGTGCTGTTGGCACCCTCATCCAACACTTCCGGGCTGAACGCGGCAGTGACCACGGCACGGTTGGCCGCGACACCCTCACCGCCTTCGCGACCAAACGGCGCAGAGGTGTGAACGGTCAGCTTCAGATCGGACGCCGGCTGAGCCAGGTCGGAGGCTTCGAACGCCGCATCTTCCAATTGCTTGGTCGCTTCGACAAAACGCTGTTCAACCTGTTGGTTCTTGAGCTCGTGAGTCAGCTTGTCTTTCAGGCTGGCGAACGATGGCACTTCTGGCGCTTCAACGCCCAACAGCTTGATCAGGTGCCAACCGAAGGTGCTGCGCACCGGTGCCGAGACCTGGTCCTTATTCAAGGCGTACAGGGCAGCTTCGAAGTCCGGATCGTAGACGCCAGGACCGGCAAAGCCGAGGTCACCGCCATTGCTGGCCGAACCCGGGTCCTGGGAGAACTCCTTGGCCAGGGCTTCGAACTGCTCACCCTTGGCCAGGCGCGCCTGGATTTCCTCGATCTTGGCCTTGGCTTGGGCGTCGGTGACCTTGTCGTTGACTTCAATCAGGATGTGCGCGGCACGACGCTGCTCAGCGAGGTTGGCGGTTTCTTTCTCATACGCTGCCTGCAGTTCATCGTCCTTGACGGTGACCTGGTCGAAGAAAGACGACTTCTTCAACTCCAGATAGTCGATGACCACCTGGTCCGGGGTCATGAACTCTTTGGCGTGCTGGTCGTAGTAAGCCTTGACCTCGTCGTCGGTGAGTTTCACCGCCGCAGGGTTGGCCTTGATATTGACGGTGGCGAAATCGCGGGTCTGTTTTTCCAGGCGGGCGAATGCCAGCACCTGCGCGTCAGTCACGAAGGCGCTGCCGAGGATGCCCAAGCGAGTCTGCTCGATCAGCATTTGCTGGGTCATCATCTGACGGAACTGCAGACGGCTGTAGCCCAGTTGACGGATCACCTGGTCAAAACGCTCGGCGTTGAACTTGCCGTCCACCTGGAACTCCGGCGTCTGCAGGATCACTTGGTCCAGCGCGGCGTCAGAGAAGGCAAACTTGGAATCAGCGGCACCTTGCAGTACCAGCTTGCGATCGATCAGGCTCTTGAGCGCCGCGTCGCGCAGCAGTTTTTCGTCCAGCAGGGAAGCATCGAAATCCTTGCCCATCTGTTGCATCAGTTGGCGACGTTGCATGTCGACGGCCTGGCTCAGTTCGGTCTGGGTGATTGCTTCACCGTTGACCTTGGCCACGTCCTGCTTGGTGTTGGTCGAAGCCTGAAAAATAGCCTCGATACCGGTGAACGCCATCAATGCGACGATGATCCCGATAATGGTCTTGGCAATCCAGCCTTGTGAATTGTCCCTGATATTTTGCAGCATGCGTCCCCCAGAAACGGTTGAACTTCAAAAATTGGCAACCGTGGAGCGTGGGTAGAGTCCGGATAGAAGAAAGGCGCATCCGAGGATGCGCCTTCTCTCGTAACTGGCGGAGCGGACGGGGGTTAGAACCCACACCCCCGGCGTGGTGACCCGATGGATACGTGGGTCAGCTGCCGCTCCGCTGCCAGGCCAGACCTGCGTCGGACCCGGGTAGGTAAAGGCTTGATCGAGGCTTAGTTAACGGCTTCTTTCAGGGCTTTACCGGCTTTGAAACCTGGTTTCTTGGCAGCAGCGATTTGCAGTGCTTTGCCAGTCTGTGGGTTACGGCCAGTGCGAGCTGGGCGGTCAGTCACAGAAAAAGTACCGAAGCCTACCAGTACCACCGAATCGCCGGCCTTCAGAGCGCCAGTGACGGATTCGATTACTGCGTCCAGCGCACGGCCAGCAGCAGCTTTCGGGATATCAGCGGATGCGGCGATAGCATCAATCAGTTCCGACTTGTTCACTCTAAGTCCCCTTATATATCTATTGAGTATGATTCTAAGTTTTTTGGTGAAAGCAAAAACCAGTGCTGAATGGCCTACAGACACTTAAGAGCCGCTTTATAACAAGGGCTCTAAAAAGCTGTCAAGGAAGCCCCCAGGCTTTAACGCATTAATGCGTGCTAATTCTTTCCTTGGAATCAGACTCGCGCTTTTCGTCCTTCGCGACTATCTCCGGAGCCACATCCGGCAAGGGCTCCGGCGCGTATTGCAGCGCAATTTGCAGGACCTCGTCAATCCATTTAACCGGTTTAATCTGAAGATCTTGCTTGATATTGTCAGGAATTTCCTTCAAGTCGCGGACATTCTCTTCAGGAATGATCACGGTCTTGATTCCACCCCGGTGTGCGGCGAGCAATTTTTCTTTCAGACCACCGATGGCCAATACCTGGCCACGCAGGGTGATTTCCCCGGTCATGGCCACATCGGCGCGTACCGGAATGCCGGTCAGGGCCGATACCAGGGCCGTACACATGCCTACGCCAGCGCTAGGGCCGTCTTTCGGGGTCGCCCCCTCCGGCATGTGGATATGGACGTCGTGCTTCTCATGGAAGTCCAGGGGAATCCCCAGGCTCCGGGCGCGGCTGCGCACGACGGTCTGCGCGGCGGTGATGGATTCGACCATCACGTCACCCAGGGAACCGGTCTTGATCAATTGGCCCTTGCCCGGGATCACCGCGGCTTCGATGGTCAGCAATTCGCCACCCACCTGGGTCCACGCCAGGCCAGTCACCTGCCCTACCTGATCCTGCTGTTCCGCCAACCCGTAGCTGAATTTACGCACGCCCAGATAGTGCTCCAGCACATCGGCGGTAATCTTCACCGAGAAGCGTTTTTCCAGCGCATGTTCCTTGACCGCCTTGCGGCAAATCTTCGCAATCTGGCGCTCAAGCCCCCGTACACCGGCCTCGCGGGTGTAGTAACGCACCATATCGCGGATCGACTCGACCTCGAATTCAATCTCGCCTTTCTTCAGGCCATTGGCCGAAATCTGCTTGGGCGCGAGGTATTTGACGGCGATGTTGATCTTCTCGTCTTCGGTGTAACCCGGCAGACGAATCACCTCCATCCGGTCCAGCAACGCTGGCGGAATGTTCATGGAGTTGGAGGTACACAGGAACATTACGTCGGACAGGTCGTAGTCGACTTCCAGGTAATGGTCGTTGAAATTGTGGTTCTGCTCCGGATCGAGCACTTCGAGCAAGGCCGATGCCGGATCGCCACGCATGTCGCTGCCCATTTTGTCGATTTCATCGAGCAGGAACAGCGGGTTGCGCACGCCGACCTTTGTCATTTTTTGAATCAATCTTCCTGGCATCGAACCGATATATGTGCGGCGATGACCACGGATTTCCGCTTCATCACGCACGCCGCCAAGGGCCATTCGCACGAATTTACGGTTGGTGGCATTGGCAATCGACTCGGCCAGGGAGGTTTTACCCACACCCGGCGGACCGACCAGGCACAACACCGGGCCACGAATTTTCTTCACGCGCTTTTGCACGGCAAGGTATTCGAGAATGCGTTCTTTGACTTCTTCGAGGCCGTAATGGTCGGCATCGAGGATATCTTCGGCGCGAGCCAGGTCCAGGCGCACCTTGGTCTGAGCCTTCCACGGCACCTGCACCAACCAATCGATGTAGGAACGAACCACGGTGGCTTCGGCCGACATCGGCGACATTTGCTTGAGCTTGTTCAGCTCGGCGTTGGCCTTGGTCAGGGCGTCTTTCGGCAGGCCGGCGGAATCGATGCGCTTTTTCAGCTCTTCGATTTCGTTGTGGCCTTCCTCGCTGTCGCCGAGTTCCTTCTGAATGGCCTTCATCTGCTCATTCAGGTAGTACTCGCGCTGGCTGCGCTCCATTTGTTTCTTCACGCGACCACGGATGCGCTTTTCAACCTGCAGCAGGTCGATTTCGGCATCGAGCAGCGCCAGGACGTGTTCGACACGGGCCGGCAGGTCGATGATTTCGAGGATGTCTTGCTTCTGCTCGATTTTCAGCGCCATGTGCGCGGCCATGGTGTCGACCAGGCGGCTAGGCTCATCAATGCTGTTGAGGGAAGACAGGACTTCAGCCGGGACTTTCTTGCCCAACTGCACATACTGCTCGAATTGCGAGAGCAGGCTGCGTACAAATACTTCGGACTCGCGCTCCGGGGCCTCGACTTCGTCGATCAGTGCCACTTCGGCGCGCAGGTGGCCGTCCACCTCCATGAAGCGCTCGACCGCACCGCGCTGCTCACCTTCCACCAACACCTTGACAGTGCCGTCGGGCAGCTTGAGCAATTGCAGGACAGTCGCAACGGTACCGACGCGATACAGGGCATCTTCGCCTGGATCATCATCAGCAGGATTTCTCTGGGCCAACAGCAGGATCTGCTTGTCGCCCGTCATCGCGGCCTCGAGGGCTTCGATAGACTTCTCGCGCCCCACGAACAGCGGGATAACCATGTGCGGATAGACGACGACATCACGCAACGGCAGGAGAGGCAATTCGATGGTTGTCTTCATGATTTCGCCTCTATGACAGTTGAAAAGTAAGCATGAAACCAAGATGGGGGCTGCCGGCAAAAAAAACAAGCTCAATGCCAGCAGTTAAATGCAGGAAAAACACGCCCTTAAAACAAAAGGGGCCCCTAAAGGCCCCTTGTTGTTATGCAGCAGCCGGACGCTTACGCGTCTGGCGCAGCCTTGGCAGCCGGCTCACTGTTTTCATAGATATACAGTGGCTTGGACTTGCCTTCGATAACGCTTTCGTCGATCACCACTTTGCTCACCTCGGACTGCGAGGGGATTTCGTACATGGTGTCGAGCAATACGCCTTCGAGGATCGAACGCAGGCCACGCGCACCGGTTTTGCGCTCCAGTGCCCGCTTGGCCACTGATTTGAGTGCGTCGGTACGGAACTCGAGGTCTACGCCTTCCATTTCGAACAGCTTGGCATATTGTTTGGTCAGGGCGTTTTTCGGCTCGGTGAGGATCTGAATCAGAGCAGCCTCATCCAGCTCGTCCAATGTCGCCAGGACCGGCAGACGACCAACGAATTCCGGGATCAGACCAAACTTGACCAGATCGTCAGGTTCGACTTCACGCAGGGACTCGCCCACCTTCTTGCCTTCTTCCTTGCTGCGCACTTCCGCACTGAAGCCGATGCCGCCACGGGTGGAACGGTTTTGAATAACCTTTTCCAGACCGGAGAACGCACCGCCGCAGATGAACAGGATATTGCGCGTATCAACCTGAAGGAATTCCTGCTGCGGGTGCTTGCGGCCGCCTTGTGGCGGTACGGAAGCAACCGTGCCTTCGATCAGTTTCAACAAGGCTTGCTGCACGCCTTCACCGGAAACATCCCGAGTGATCGACGGGTTGTCGGACTTGCGCGAAATCTTATCGATTTCGTCGATGTAGACGATACCCATCTGGGCCTTCTCTACGTCGTAGTCGCACTTTTGCAGCAACTTCTGAATGATGTTCTCGACGTCCTCACCCACGTAGCCAGCCTCGGTGAGGGTGGTGGCGTCGGCGATGGTGAACGGAACGTTCAGCAGGCGAGCGAGGGTTTCCGCAAGCAGGGTTTTACCCGAGCCTGTAGGACCGATCAGCAAGATGTTGCTCTTGCCGAGCTCGACTTCGTCGTTTTTCTTGTCACGCTGGTTCAAACGCTTGTAGTGGTTGTACACCGCTACGGCCAGAACCTTTTTTGCACGCTCTTGACCAATCACGTACTGATCAAGGATGCCGCTGATTTCTTTAGGCGAAGGCAATTTATGCGCGCTGCTTTCGGCCTGGGCTTCCTGCACCTCCTCACGGATGATGTCATTGCACAGGTCGACGCACTCGTCGCAGATAAAGACCGAGGGGCCGGCAATCAATTTGCGTACTTCATGCTGGCTTTTGCCACAGAAGGAGCAATAGAGCAGCTTGCCGTTGTCCTCGCCGTTGCGGGTGTCAGTCATTCGTTCGATCCAAATCCGATAGGCTTGCAACACAAGATGAAGGCTTATGCGGGCTTTTTCAAGCCCGCAGGTGATCGGACTTGCCGACCTGGCCTATTTTGAGCTGCTTATATTAAGCGGGGCGCTTGTCAATCACTGCGTCGATCAACCCGTAATCACGCGCGGCTTCGGCGCTCATGAAATTGTCACGGTTGGTATCACGCTCGATTTCTTCCAAGGTGTGCCCGCTGTGCTTGGCCATCAGCGTGTTAAGACGCTCACGAATAAAGAGGATTTCCTTGGCATGGATTTCGATGTCCGATGCCTGGCCCTGGAAACCGCCCAGTGGCTGGTGAATCATCACGCGCGAGTTCGGCAGGCAGTAACGCTTGCCTTCGGCACCTGCGGTCAGCAGGAAAGCGCCCATGCTGCAGGCTTGGCCGATGCAGGTGGTCGACACGTTTGGCTTGATGAACTGCATGGTGTCGTAGATCGACATGCCCGCGGTCACCGAACCGCCCGGCGAGTTAATGTAAAGATGGATGTCCTTGTCCGGGTTTTCCGCTTCAAGGAACAGCAGTTGCGCACAAATCAGGTTGGCCATGTAGTCCTCTACCGGCCCCACCAAAAAGATCACTCGCTCCTTGAGCAGGCGCGAGTAGATGTCGTAGGCGCGTTCGCCACGAGCGGACTGCTCGACAACCATCGGGACCAGGCCGCCTGCGGCCTGGATATCAGAGTTCTGCTGAATATAGGAATTACGGAACATGCTCTGCAGTTACTCCCAAATAGTCATGTCTTGAAAACGCATAAGCCAGCGCGAGGCTGGCTTATGGTTGTATTTCAAACGAGTTGGACAATCAGTCGGCTTGTGCTGCTTCCGCCGGCTTGACTGCTTCTTCGTAAGAGACCGCTTTATCGGTCACCTTAGCCTTCTGCAGAACAGTATCCACAACTTGTTCTTCCAGCACAACCGAACGTACTTCGTTCAGTTGCTGGTCGTTCTTGTAGTACCAAGCCACAACCTGCTCAGGCTCCTGGTAGGCCGAAGCCATTTCCTGGATCATTTCACGAACGCGGTCTTCGTCAGGCTTGAGGTCGAACTGCTTGACCACTTCAGCCACGATCAGGCCCAGCACGACGCGGCGCTTGGCTTGCTCTTCGAACAGCTCGGCCGGCAGTTGGTCAGGTTTGATGTTGCCACCAAACTGCTGAACGGCTTGTACGCGCAGGCGATCCACTTCGTTGGACAGCAAAGCCTTAGGCACTTCGATCGGGTTGGCGGTCAGCAGACCGTCCATGACCTGGTTCTTGACCTTGGACTTGATGGCCTGACGCAGCTCGCGCTGCATGTTCTTGCGAACTTCGGTGCGGAAGCCGTCGATGCCGGTTTCCTTGATGCCGAATTGAGCGAAGAACTCTTCGTTCAGCTCTGGCAGCTTAGGCTCGGACACGCTGTTGACCGTCACGGTGAACTCGGCGGCTTTGCCGGCCAGGTCCAGGTTCTGGTAGTCAGCCGGGAAAGTCAGGTTCAGAACGCGCTCTTCGCCGGCTTTTGCGCCAACCAGGCCGTCTTCGAAACCCGGGATCATGCGGTTGGAACCCAGCACCAGCTGAGTACCCTTGGCGGAGCCGCCAGCGAATGCTTCGCCGTCAACCTTGCCCACGAAATCGATGTTCAGCTGGTCTTCGTTCTGGGCAGCACGTTCGGCCACTTCGAAACGGGTGTTCTGCTTGCGCAGGATTTCCAGCATGTTGTCCAGGTCGGCATCAGCCACTTCGGCGCTCAGGCGCTCGATCGCGATACCGTCGAAGCCGGCAACTTCGAACTCTGGGAACACTTCGAATACAGCAACGTATTCCAGGTCCTTGCCCGCTTCCAGGGACTTAGGCTCGATCGAAGGCGAACCAGCCGGGTTCAGCTTTTGCTCTACAACTGCTTCGTAGAACGACGCCTGGATCACGTCGCCTACCGCTTCCTGACGCGCATCAGCACCAAAACGGCGCTTGATTTCGCTCATCGGCACTTTGCCTGGACGGAAGCCAGCGATCTTGGCCTTTTGGGCAGTCTGCTGCAGACGCTTGTTGACCGCAGTCTCGATGCGCTCTGCCGGCACGGTGATGCTCAGGCGGCGCTCGAGAGCAGTAGTATTTTCAACAGAAACTTGCATGGATATTCCTCGTTGCACAGACGTTAGCCGGCCGTTTCCGACCCCAGAATCAAGGGCATGCATTCTAGTGGGTCAAACTCAAGAAGTCACCCTACTGGAAACGGGTAAAAAAACAGCAGGCAATTTATCGGTACGAAGACACTGTTGCGCCTCGCCCCGGTGACAAATACAGCCAATCGCGCCAGGGCTCTGCGCCGACCCTTCTATATATAGAAGAAGTCGCCAATCATCTCCCTGACGGCCGCCCCTGCGAACAGGACCAGCAGGCAGCGCGGCATCATCGAGACACATAAATACGACGAAACGCCCTGCCTTGCGACCCAGAACCTGCAGCCGCGGAATACTCGAACCACTAAAACAAAAAAGGCGCCAGACTGTTAAATCTGGCGCCTTTCGAATATGGGGTGGACGAAGGGGATCGAACCCTCGACAACGGGAGTCACAATCCCGTGCTCTACCAACTGAGCTACGCCCACCATATTGCGTTAACAAAGAAACCAAACCACTTCTTTGTCGAGCCTGACCCCGCCTTCCGGCCGGGCAAAGCTTTAATTGGTGCGGATGAAGAGACTCGAACTCTTACGCCTCGCGGCGCTGGAACCTAAATCCAGTGTGTCTACCAATTCCACCACATCCGCGCTTGAAGCTCTTAAAGCAAAGGCGCCAGATGATTAATCTGGCGCCTTTTCAAAATATGGGGTGGACGAAGGGGATCGAACCCTCGACAACGGGAGTCACAATCCCGTGCTCTACCAACTGAGCTACGCCCACCATCTAACGCTACTTGTGCCAAAGCTGCCTAATGGCGCACCCGGCAGGACTCGAACCTGCGACCATCCGCTTAGAAGGCGGATGCTCTATCCAGCTGAGCTACGGGCGCCTGATTAATCTGTACTCTTGGAGGATTACAAACTAAGTGCTTCCAGCCTTGCAGAACAACAATCCTGCTAGACCTTCTTAACCAGTGCTAGGCTGTGCCCGACAAGTGCGACGAATAGTATAGACGCGCCGGAAAGCCGTCAAATCTTTTTTGAAAAAAATTCATTTTATTTAAGGGGTTAGGCCAATTTGCAGACCAAGCGCCTTTGCCCCCACGTCTTGGCATGCGAGAATGCGCGCACTTTTCTTCCCCCTCTCGATGGTTAATCACGCGTAATGACTGCACAACTTATCGACGGCAAATCAATCGCCGCCAGCCTGCGCCAGCAGATCGCCAAACGCGTCACCGAGCGTAGCCAGCAAGGCTTGCGCACGCCTGGCCTCGCGGTGATCCTGGTCGGCAGCGATCCTGCGTCTCAGGTTTATGTCTCGCACAAGCGTAAAGACTGTGAAGAGGTCGGCTTTATTTCCAAGGCCTACGACCTGCCTTCCGAGACCACCCAGCAGGCCCTTACCGACCTGATCGACGGCCTCAACGATGACCCGAACATCGACGGTATCCTGGTGCAACTGCCATTGCCCGCGCACCTGGACGCCTCCCAGTTGCTCGAACGCATCCGCCCGGACAAAGACGTCGACGGTTTCCACCCGTATAACGTCGGCCGCCTGGCCCAGCGCATCCCGCTGCTGCGCCCATGCACGCCGAAAGGCATCATGACCCTGCTGGAAAGCACCGGCGTCAACCTTTACGGCCTCGACGCCGTGATCGTCGGCGCCTCCAATATCGTCGGGCGCCCGATGGCCATGGAACTGCTGCTCGCCGGCTGCACCGTGACCGTGACCCACCGCTTCACCAAGGACCTCGCCGGTCACGTCGGCCGCGCCGACCTGGTGGTAGTGGCTGCCGGCAAGCCGGGCCTGGTCAAAGGTGAGTGGATCAAGGAAGGCGCGATCGTCATCGACGTCGGCATCAACCGTCAGGCAGACGGCAAGCTGGTCGGCGACGTGGTGTACGAAACCGCCCTGCCCCGTGCCGGCTGGATCACCCCGGTACCGGGTGGCGTTGGCCCGATGACCCGTGCGTGCCTGCTGGAAAACACGCTGTATGCAGCGGAAACCCTGCACGGCTGATCGACAGCCGCGCTGAAAAGAGCCCTGCCTTGTCGCAGGGCTTTTGGTTTCTGATGAACCTCACGCTCTGCTATCGTGCATCCGCGGCTGACATGTTCGGCGCCCGCCAGATGCCGCAGGAACCCCAGGAGTGCTTTAGCCATGCGCAACCTACATGCCGTCCCTCTGCTGATCCTCATCGCGGTATTGATCCCCGCTTGCACCACCCAACTGACTGAAGCGGGCAAACAGGTCAACCTCGTCACGGCCTCATCCGCCCACGCTTGCCACGTCGTCAAAGCCTTCACGGTGCAGGGCTCATCCAACGGCGACGCGCTGAACACCGCATTCAATAAAGCCGCCGAGGCTGGCGCTGACAGCCTGAGCATCGTCAATGTGGGGGACGCTGGCAAAATGCAGGTAGCCGCCTTGAACTGCCGACGCTGACGGGCTTGCCCAATAGAACATGCACCCGAACATCCGGCTCGTTCACCCAGGCGCAGCACCCGGTTTCGCGTTTCTTCGACATCCTTTTCACCCGCCATCGACAGGATCGGGCGCAACCTACCTCTACTCCTTTGAAAATCCCCATTAGACCCGCCCTCATAGCGGGCCTTTTTTTGCCCGCGATGGGCTACAAGCCTAACCAATCATCGCCTTACAGCCTTTATTTAAAGGCTCTCTATCGTTTTCTGATCCATACTCCTAAAATGTAACGTCATTTTTCATAAAGCCCGTTGCAGAACGGTATTTCTTACTTTTTTTAGCGAGTTCATCCGCGTGAAAATTCGTCTCTCTCTCGTCAGCCTTTTATTTGCTTTCACCGGCACCTTTGCGCACGCCGCCGAAACCACCCTGGCCCCGCGTGACACCTCAAAACTGCAAATCGCTTCCGGCAGCGCCATGCTGGTCGATCTGCAAACCAACAAAGTCATCTATTCCAGCAACCCGGACGTGGTGGTGCCGATCGCTTCCGTAAGCAAGCTCATGACCGGCCTGATCGTGCTGGAAGCCAAGCAGAACATGGACGAATACATCGACATCAACATCACCGACACGCCGGAAATGAAAGGCGTGTTCTCCCGCGTGAAAATCGGCAGCCAGATGCCGCGCAAAGAGATGTTGCTGATCGCCCTGATGTCCTCGGAAAACCGCGCCGCCGCGAGCCTGGCTCACCACTACCCGGGCGGCTACGTAGCCTTCATTGCGGCGATGAACGCCAAGGCCAAGGCGCTGGGCATGACCAGCACCCATTACGTCGAACCTACCGGCCTGTCCATCCATAACGTGTCGACCGCCAGGGACCTGAGCAAGCTGCTGGCCTACGCGCGCAAATTCCCGATGCTGAGCCAATTGAGCACCACCAAGGAAAAAACCGTGGCGTTCCGCAAGCCCAACTACACCTTGGGTTTCTCCAACACCGACCACCTGATCAACCGCGCCAACTGGGACATCAAGCTGACCAAGACCGGCTTCACCAACCAGGCCGGCCACTGCCTGGTGCTGGTGACCAGCATGGGTAACCGCCCGGTGTCGCTGGTGATCCTCGACGCCTTCGGCAAGTTCACCCACTTCGCCGATGCCAGCCGAATCCGCAACTGGGTCGAGACCGGCAAGGGCGGTTCGGTGCCGGACGTTGCGTTGCGCTACAAGGCCGACAAGAACCTGAAGAACCGCCCGAACGCGACAGAGGTTCGTCGCTGAACGGCGCCCCCCCCAAAACGCCCGCCTGACCAATGCCCCGACATGCTCGGGGCATTTTTTTCGGCATAAGCCTCGCAAAAACAGGCCGTTGCATCGCTAACCGGGGTTGCGGATCACGCCCACGATCTGCGGCAAAATAGCGCACAGACAGGCTTTTACTTTGCGCCTGAACTGCCGCTAAATGTTCACCCCTTTCAGTCGACTTCGTTCATGGCTCGTCTCAAACGCATCAGTCCCTGGCTAGCCTGCCTGGCCATCGTGCTGAACATGCTGGCCATGCCGCTCAGCCGCGCCATGCAGACGCCGGACATGGGACTGTTGATGTGGGGCGGATTCTGCTCGGGGGGCGCCTCGCAAGCGCTGCCTCCCAACTTGAGCAAGCTGATCGACCCGCTCCAGTCGGCGCCGTCGCAATCCGCCATGAAACACAGCGATTGCTGCTGCGGTCATGCCGGACTGGCGGCGCTGCCGTCCGACTACTACAGGCATTTCCTACCGCGATACGCCCCCGACACCACCCTCGACAACCCCGAGTTGCCGACGCTGCACCCCAGAATCCGCTGGCCGAGCCTGAGCCCGCGCGCCTCCCCTACCGTTTGATCGACACCCGCGCCGCCCCATAGGCGGCGCGATCTGCTTGTCAGCCGCCCGCCTGGGCGTCCTCGAAGTGTCTTGATCATCAGGAATGGTGCGTTATGCCTGCTCGAATGACTTTGCCTCGCGCAAAGCGTGTCTCTGTGTCCCGCCCGCTATGGCCCTTGCTGTCCATCGGCCTGTTCGCCCTCAACCCGCTGTCCTCGGCACTGGCCGAAACCGGTAAAACCGAAGACTCCACCCTCACCCTCGGCACCGTCACGGTCCAGGGCGCCAGCGCCAGCAGCGGCCCGCTGAGCACCAGCAGCGTGCTCAGCTCGGTGGACATTCTCGGCGCCGACATCCTCGAAAAAATGCCGGTCAACTACAGCTGGGAACTGTTCAGTCGCGCGCCAGGGGTGATCCTCACCGAGTTCAACCAAGGCACCACCTCCGGCAAGATTTCCTTTCGCGGCTTCAACGGGGAAGGCGAAGTCAACGCAGTGAAGTTGCTGATCGACGGCATCCCGAGCAACAGCAACGACGGCAACATGCCGTTCATGGACATGATTTTCCCCATGGAGCTGGACAGCATCGAAGTGGTGCGCGGCACCAGCGATGCGCGCTATGGCCTGAACAACATCGCCGGCAACGTCAATATGCTGACCCGCACCGGCGGCGACTACACCAAGGCGCGGGTGCGCTACGGCAGTTACAACACCCAGGAAACCCAGCTGGCCAAAGGCATCGAAGGCAGCAACTGGACGCAGAACTACTTCTTCGCCTACCAGAAATCCGACGGTTACCGCGATCACGCCGAGGCGGACAGGTTTTCCATGTCCGGCAAATGGTTCTACACCCCGGACGACAACAGCTACCGCATCGGCCTGATCGCCCGTCACTACGAAACCGAGGCGCAGGAACCCGGCTACTTGAGTGAAGAGGACGCCCACCAGCACCCGACCATGACCAACAGCTACAACGCCACCGACAAAGGCACGCGGCGGATGAACCAGGTCAGCCTGCACTTCGACACCGACCTGGCCGAAACGCTGGCCTGGTCGGCAAAAACCTACGTCAACACCTTCGACGACCGGCGCTGGACGCAATACTGGCGCACCAGCGCCCAGCAGGAGCGCGACGCCTACGAAACCCAGTACGGCGCCCTCACCTCCCTGACCTGGCGCCCGCAAGTCAGCTGGCTGTACGACTTCGCCCTGGAAGGCGGCGCGGACATGCAGCAGCAGCAGAACAAGAGCGAGCGCTACCGCACCAAGGACCGCCTGCGCCTGGCCCAAACCCGCGACCAGCGATTCGACTTCGACACCTACGGCGCCTATGTCCAGGCCGAGATCAAGCCGTTCGAGTCGCTGAAAATCGTCCCGGCGTATCGCGTCGATAAGATCCAGGGCGACTTCACCAACGAAATGACCGGCATGGACTACGACATCAACGACTATGGGCTGATCAAACAACCCAAGCTCAGCGTGGTGTATTCACCGTGGGACGTGGCCAGCGTCTATGCCAACTGGGGGCGGACCTTCCAGGTCGGCACCGGCGCGGCGGCCTATAAGATTCCACCGCGGGATACCAACCTGGCGCCATCAATCAACGACGGCTGGGAAACCGGGGTCAAGTTCACCCCGGCGGACTGGATCGACGGCCGCATCGCCTATTGGCAGCAAGAAGCCAGCGGCGAAGTCAGTCGCCGGCTCAACGACCCGAGCGGCGAGTCGGACAACGTCGGCGAAACCCGGCGCTGGGGTTACGACGCGCAAGTCAATCTGCACCCGGACGAACGCACCGAAATCTGGATGGCCTACTCCTGGCAGTACTCGAAAATCCTCCAGCCCAGCGCGACTTTGCCCAACAGCAAAGGCCAGGAAATCGACCACATCCCGCATCACCTGTACAACGCTGGCGTCAGCTACAAGGCCACGCGGGCGCTGCAGTTGACGGCGTGGATGAACGGCCAGACGAATTACTACCTGGAACGCGAGAACACCAAGGGCACTTACGGCGGCTACGTCTTGATGAACCTCGGCGCGACTTACCAGGTGACCGAATCGGTCAGTGTCGACCTGCAGTTGAAAAACCTCACCAACCGCTACTACGAATACGTCTGGTATGACCCGGACGGCGCCCAGGCCTCGCTGCACTCACCCGGCGACGGGCGCGCGCTGTACACAGGCGTCACCGTCGACTTCTGATCGGCAGCGCCGCCGGGGCGCGATGAACGTTCAGGCCGGCAAGCGCAAAAACTGAACGTTCACTTCAAACCCGTCGTCCCGGCCTGTCGCCGGCGACGCCAGGGTCATGTGCGCCTTGACCCCATGGACGATGGTCTTGGCAATCGCCAGGCCCAACCCGCTGCCGCTGGCTTCGCTGCTGCCGCGCACGAAGCGTTCGGTCAGGCGCTGCAACACCGGCGCCGGCACGGCCGGTCCGCCGTTGACCACCCGCAGCAACGCATCGTCCGTGAGGCTGACGTCGACCGGTTGATCCGCCGCGCCGTACTTCAACGCATTCTCGATCAAGTTGCGCAGCAGGATGCCGAACGCGTCCGGGTCGATCGCGCAATACACGCTGCCCTCGCTCGGCAGTTGCAAGCGGATGCGCTGCCCGCTGCTGCGGTTCCACTCATCGACCCCATGGGCCAGTAAGGGAATCAGGTCCTGGGGCGCCTCGGACAACAACCCGCCGCCCTCAGCCTTGGCCAGTTGCATGAGTTTTTCCGAAAGCCGCGCCAGTTCGCGCAAGGCGTGTTCGATCTTCGCCGCACGCACGCGCAACGGGCCTTCCGGCGCTTCCTGGCGCAAACGCTGGATCTGCGCCAGCGTCGCCGCCAATGGCGTGCGCAACTCGTGGGCGCTGTTGGCGGTGAAGCTGCGCTCGGCCTCCAAGGCCTTGCGCAAGCGCTCCAGCAGGTGGTTGACCGCGTCGGCCAACGGGTCGATTTCAGCCGGCAGCCGGGCCACGCTGATCGGCGACAAATCCCCCACACCACGCGCTTCCACGGCACGGCGATAAGCCAATACGCTGCGCAGGCTGAAGCGCACAAACAACCATGTGCCCAACAGGCTGATGGGGATCAGCGCCAATAACGGCATCAACAGGGCCAACAAGGCTTCCCGCGCCGCCTCACGGCGATGCCCCAGCGGCTCGGCGATCTCAATGAACAGCGTATCGCGCAGCGCACTCGCGCCGTACAGCCGGTATTTTCGGGTAGTGGAAAACCCTTCGCTCGGGTGTTCGTTGAAGATCTTCGGGTTGGCGTCATGGGACTGCATCAGAATCTGGCCCTGGGCATCGCGCACCAGGTACGTCAGGTATTCCTTGTGCATCTTCAGGGTGGCGACGTGCTGGGCGGTGCGCGGCTCTTCGCGGTTGCTGATTTCCAGCACGGCCAGGGGCAGGATGCGTTGCGCGGTCTCTTCCAGGGCGCTGTCGAACGCCTCGTTCAATTCGTGTTGCACCACCAGCCAGGCGCCGACGGTCGCCCCCAGCCAGAGCAAGGTCATGCCCAGGGTCAACCCGAGGCCGAGGCGTTTTTGCAGGCTGATCGGCGACTTCATCCGGCCATCAACCGATAACCCATGCCACGCACGGTTTCCAGCAGGTCGCGCCCGAGTTTTTTGCGCAGGCGGCTGATATAGACCTCGATGGTGTTGCTCTCGATTTCCGCACCGAAGGCGTACAGGCGCTCTTCGAGCTGCGACTTCGACAACAACGCCGTGGGGCGCTGCACGAACGCCTCGAACAGCGCCCATTCGCGCGCCGTCAGGTCGACGGTGATGCCGGCACGCTGCACGGTGCGCGCGTTCATATCGATCTGCAACTCGCCGAGTTTGATCTGCGGGTTGGGATTGCCGCTATAACGGCGGGCCACGGCGGCCACCCGGGCCGACAGCTCGAACAGGTCGAACGGTTTGACCAGGTAATCGTCGGCCCCGGCGTTGAGGCCGGCGATACGATCGGATATCTGGTCCTGGGCGGTGAGGATGATCACCGGGGTCACATTGCCGGCCGAACGCTGCTGGCGCAGAAAGTCCAGCCCGCGACCGTCGGGCAGCATCAGGTCCAACAGGATCAGATCATACGGCGTGCTGCGCACGCTGTTGTTCGCATGCTCCAGGCGCTGCACCCAATCGACCGCATGGCCGTCGTCGGCAATCTGTTCGCGCACCGCCTCGCCCAGCCCGGGTGCATCCTCGACCAATAAAACCCGCATCTGGCACCTCCTGTGGTGGTTGTCGTGCCGCACCTTACCGAGCTTACCTGACGTGAATCTGAAGATTCAGCTGGTTGTCAGGAATGCCCTTTAGGGTAAGCCGCAAATGCCAATCCGGCCGGAGACAGATCATGAAATCAGCTTTTATTGTCAGCACCGCACTGCTGGGCGTCCTGCTCGGCGCAAACGCCTTGGCCGACGACGACTGCAGCGAGCCGGTCAGCGACTGGCAACCACGCGAAACCCTGCGCCAGCAAGTGGAACAGCAATACGGCTGGAGCGTGCAACGCATCAAGGTCGACGACGGCTGCTATGAACTCAGGGGCACCGACCGCAAAGGCAATGCGATCGAAGCCAGCTACGCACCCGCCTCGCTTCGTCTGCGCAAACTGGAAATCCATTTCGGCGCCAACGGCGACGCCCGGGATTACCTCAACCGCCCTGGATCGGAATGATCAGCGGTTTTTCCACGGCTTTCAGGTTGCTGTCAGCCAGCAGGTCCAGGCTCTCGCCACAACGTTCAACCAGGACATCATCATGAAAAAGATCATTGCTGCAACCTGCCTCGCCGGCGCCATTGCCCTGCCGGGTCTGGCCCAGGCCCGCGAAGTGACCCTGACCACCCAACTCAAGGACTACAGCGGCAACGGCGCGTACCTGGCGATCTATGTCACCGACGCCAACGGCCAGTACCAGAAAACCCTCTGGGTCGCCGGCAAAAAGGCCAAGTACTACCGGCACCTGAGCGACTGGGCGCGTGGCAGCGCCATGAAGCCGAGCGAGTTTGACGGCCTCAGCGGCGCCAGTGTCGGCAGCGGCCGCAGCCTCACCGTCAGCGTGGAACTGGCCGACACCTTGATCGACGCCGGGTATCAGATCCGTATCGACAGCGCCGTGGAAGACAAGCGCGACAGCCGCGCCGACGTCAGTGTCCCGCTGACATCGGCCGGGTCGGGCAAGCCGGTCAGCGGCAGCACTTATGTCGAGTCCTTTACCTACGACCTGTAACACCTGCGACTTCTGGAGGCTGAACATGCTTCGCCAGTTCCATTCACTGCCCGGTCTGATCGCCGCCCTGTTGGTCATGATATTGGCCATCAGCGGCGCAGTGCTGTCCGTCAATCCGGCTCTGGAACGCCTGCACAGCACGTCAACCGCGGCCGGGCAGCTCAATGTCGGTCAGTTGGCGGGACGCATCGCCAACCACTTTCCGGGGGTGGAGCAGATCCAGCGCAGCGCCTCCGGAACAGTGATCATCTACTACAACCAGGACGGCCAGGCGGGTGCGCAAACCGTCGATCCACTGACCGGCCAGGGCCTCGGGCCCTATGAGCCGTCCGCCGTTTCGCGCTGGGTAAAAGACCTGCACCGCTCGCTGTTCATGGGTACCACCGGGCATGGGATCGCGGGCGTCGGCGCACTCTTCATGTTGATGCTTTGCGTGTCCGGCGCGCTGTTGCTGGCGCGCCGCCTGGGTGGCCTGCGCAACCTGTTGCGGCCGCTGCGCGGCTCGTTCAGCCAGCGCTGGCACGCCGAAGTCGGGCGCCTGGCCGTGCTCGGGCTGCTGCTGTCGGCCTTGACTGGGCTGTACATGTGCGCCACGACCTTCGGTTTGATCGCCGACGGCAGTCAGGCTGAGCCGGCCTTCCCCGCGCATATCAGCGTCGGCGCGGCGCAGCCGGTGGCCAACCTGCAAGCCTTGCAGGCCATCGATCTGAACGACCTGCGCGAACTGGTTTACCCGAGCCCCGGTAACCCCGAGGACGTGTTTTCCCTGCGCACCGCCCAGGGTGACGGCTACGTGGACCCGGTCAGCGGCACGCTGTTGTCGTATCAGGCCCACGATTCAATGCACAACCTGTATCAACTGATCTATCAATTGCACACCGGTGAAGGCCTCTGGTGGCTGGGCTTGATCCTCGGGGTTAGCGCCCTCAGCGTGCCGTTGATGAGCGTGACCGGCATCCTGCTGTGGTGGCGCCGCCGCAAGGCCGCGCCGAAGATTCGCCATAACAGCCCGGCCCACGCCGCCGACAGCGTGATTCTGGTGGGCAGTGAAACCAACAGCACCTGGGGTTTTGCCAATACCTTGCACGCGGCGTTGCACCAGGCCGGGCACCGGGTTCACAGCGCCGCGATGAACGATTGGAAGGGCGAGTACCGCGCTGCCCAGCGCCTGTTCATCCTCACCGCCACCCACGGCGACGGCGATGCACCGGCGTCGGCCGCGCAGTTCCTGGCACGGCTGCAGCAAGTGGGCCTCAAACCCGGCCTGCCCTTTGCGGTACTCGGGTTTGGCGACCGGCAGTTTCCGCGATTCTGTCAGTACGCCCATCAGGTGCAGGACGCGATGGTACAAGCCGGCGGCACGCCATTGCTGGGGCTGGAAACCGTGAACCGTCAATCCTCGCAGGAATTTGCGCGCTGGGGCGATGCGTTGGCGGCGCCACTGGGCCACGAGCTGCCGCTGATCCACACGGCGCAGCGCCCGCGCAGCCGTCGTCTGGAATTGACCGAGCGCATCGTCTATGGCGAAGCCGTGAACGCACCGACCCACGTCCTGCGCTTCAAGGCCGCGGGCGCGCTACCGAGCTTCCAGGCCGGCGATCTGGTCGGCATTTTGCCGCCGGACAACCCGGTGCCGCGCTTTTACTCGCTGGCCAGTTCCTCTGAAGACGGCACGCTGGAAATCTGCGTGCGCAAACACGAAGGTGGCCTATGCTCGGGGTTCCTGCATGAGCTGAAGATCGGCGGGTCGGTCGAAGCGTTCATCCAGCCCAATCCGCAATTTCGTCCGGCGTCGGGCGCGCACCCGGTGATTCTGATCGGTGCCGGCACCGGTATCGGGCCCCTGGCCGGTTTTATTCGCCATAACACCGCCAAACACCCGATGCACCTGTATTGGGGCGGACGCAACCCGGCTTCGGATTTTCTCTATGAACCGGAGCTCAAGCGTTACCTGGCCGACCGCCGCCTGACCGCATTGCGCGCGGCGTTCTCCCAGGTTCAGGAGCGCAGCTATGTGCAAGACCGGTTGCTCGGCGATGCCCTGGCGTTGCGCGCCCTGATCGAAAACGGCGCCCAAGTGCTGGTGTGCGGCAGCCGCGAGATGGCCAAAGGCGTGATGCAAGCGCTGGATAACGTGTTGGCCCCGCTCCATCTGAGTGTGCTGGCCCTGAAAGCACAAGGACGCTACCGTGAAGATGTCTACTGAGCCCCAACGCTACAGCCTGAACGGCGAGACCATGGGCACGCGCTATACCGCCGTGTTCTATGCCGAGGCAGGCGTCGACACCGACGCGATCAACCGCGGCCTGGCGCAGGCCGTGGGCCGGGTGGACCAGCAGATGTCCACCTGGAAGGCCGATTCCGACCTCAACCGCCTCAACGCCGGCCCCGAGCAAACATGGTTGCCGGTGCCCCAGGAACTGGCCACGGTGTTGGCCGCCGCGTTGCGGGTCAGCCAGCAATCCGGCGGGGCTTTCGACATCGCCGTCGGTGATCTGGTGGACGCCTGGGGCTTCGGTCCCGGCGCACCCTCAGTCACAGAACAGACCATCGACGCCCTGCCGTCACGCAGCGGCCTGTCGGCCACTGCGGCATTGACGGTGGACACGCAACGCCACCAAGTGCGTAAACGCGCGCCGCTGCACCTCAACCTCAACGGGATCGCCAAAGGCTTTGGCGTCGACGAACTGGCGCGCTGCCTGGACGGCTTCGGGCTGACCCGCTACCTGGTCGGCATCGATGGCGAAATGCGTGCCCGCGGCGTCAAGCCGGATGCTCAACCGTGGGTCGTGGCCATTGAAAAACCAAGCCGGGGCCAGCGTGAAGTGATGGGAGTCATGGAACTCAGCGACGCCGCCATCGCCACCTCCGGCGACTACCGACACTGGATTGACGTGAAAGACCGACACTATGCTCACACCATGAACCCGGCCACCGGCGCCCCGCTGTGCAATACCGTCGCCGCCGTCACGGTGGTGGCCGCCTCGTGCATGCTCGCCGATGCCTGGGCCACGGCGTTGATGGTGCTGGGCGAAATCGAAGGCCCACGCCTGGCGCAGGCACGCGGGATGGACGCGTTGTTCGTGCTGCGCGAGGGTGAACAACTCAAAGAAATATCGATTGTCGGCGGTATTCTGCAGGCGCAGATTGAAAGCCGTCCGCCCCAACCCCGTCCACGAACGTGAGTCCCGCACACCGATGAAATTCATGCACCGGCACACCGAATCCCACCGCAGCGACCGTATCGGCTGGCTGCGCGCCGCGGTCCTGGGCGCCAATGACGGCATCGTCTCCACCGCCAGCCTGTTGATCGGAGTCGCCGCCGCCAACGCCAGCCACGCCTCGCTGATCGTCACCGGCATGGCCGGGCTGGTGGCGGGGGCGATGTCGATGGCGGCCGGCGAATACGTTTCGGTGCATTCCCAGGCCGATACCGAGCACGCCGATCTGGCCCGAGAGCGAGCGGAACTGGCGAGTAACCCGAAAGCCGAACACCGCGAACTTGCCAACATCTACATGCAGCGTGGCGTATCACCCGAATTGGCTCATCAGGTCGCCGACCAATTGATGGCGCACGACGCCTTGGGGGCTCACGCCCGGGACGAGCTGGGCATCAGCGAAGCCCTCACCGCCAAACCGCTGCAAGCGGCGCTGGCCTCGGCGGCGAGTTTCGTGGTCGGTGCCGCGTTGCCGCTGGCGGTGACGCTCATCGCGCCAGAGCACAGCGTGGTGCCGTGGATCTGCGGCATGTCCCTGCTGTTTCTTGCCA
Source organism: Pseudomonas sp. Y39-6 (assembly GCF_023651955.1). Classification (NCBI taxonomy): domain Bacteria; kingdom Pseudomonadati; phylum Pseudomonadota; class Gammaproteobacteria; order Pseudomonadales; family Pseudomonadaceae; genus Pseudomonas; species Pseudomonas sp. Y39-6. The sequence continues at coordinate 4,397,229 of NZ_CP069594.1, forward strand.
GCCTTGGCGCCGTGGCGGCCAGGGCCGGCGGGGCGAAAGTCTTCGTCGGCGCCTGGCGCGTAACCCTGTGGGGCGTGCTGGCCATGGGCATTACGGCCAGCGTCGGGGCGTTGTTCGGCGCTGTGGTGTAGCGCGAAAACACACCGCGCCCCAACGTGGCGGGCACGGTGTGTCTTACTTTCTTTCGGCCAATACCTTGAGTGCCTGCGCCGCAGCTTGCTCTTGCCCGGCCTGGGCGGTGGCATTGGCCGCTTCGCGCCAGCGCTGCGTATCCACATTGGCCGGCAACTGGCTCGGGCGCTGGGTGAGGATTGCCCAGTGACCGGCGCTGCTCCACTTCGACTCAAAGTCACTGAAGCTCATCAACAACCGCCGATCCATGCCTGAGCGCAGCAGCACCGTGCTTTTCTGCTGGTTGAAACCCACCACGACCACGTAGTGCGTGCTGGACAACAGGCCGCCGCCGATCCGCGCCATCACCGGGTAACCCGCGCTCACCTGCGCCAGCACCGAGGTGAGCTTGGCGTCGAGCGGATACACCATCAACCCGTATTCACGGGCCAGCACCTGCATGTTGCGCTCAAGGTCCGCCTCGCCGCCCGGCAAGTGCAGCGGCTTATCCAGCAAGCCCGGTGTCATGACAATGCCTTGTTGCGACAGCATGCTGGCTAACGCCGTGGGACCGCTTTGATAAGCGTCGCTGCGAAACGTCGGCACGCCATTGAGCTCGACACGCTCCGGCAGGCCCGGCAGTTTCGACGGCTGCCCGGAACAGGCCGCGAGCCCCAGGGTGCAGGCCAGCAGCAAGGACGTTGTAACGTTGGACCGTAACCGCAATTTTCTACCCTCTTGATCAACTGCCGGTAAGGGCCCTGATCATAGGACGCTCTTCCGCTCGGGTATAGCCTTGAACCGCAGTAAAACGCCCGGGATAGAGCAAAGAAGTTGGATCGACACGACCATTGGTCAATAGCAGGCAACCGTCGTCTGACTAGACTGTCCATTGAGAAGACTGTGTGTGCGCCCTGCTGGGCGAAAGGAGGCCAGAATGAGCCTTGCAACGACGATTTTCCTGTTGATCTGCGGTTGGCTCGCAGTGGCCGCCGCCATGTTGTGGGGGGTGTTGCGCATTACCCGTCGGCACCATCACCCCCACGTCAAAGCAGCTGCATCCGCCAAGCCGCACAAGACGGCGGTGCATCACGCCTAGCCAGGCATGCAATTGAAGTCCTGCGTTGCCGCGACTTCCTTACCGTGACCATCCAGGAGCGATGCGCGCACGGTGGTGCCCAGGCTGGATTCGATCAGGGTGTAGTGTTCACCCGCCTTGAAGTTCTCGTACTCCACGCGGCCCTGGCAGTCCTGCTGGTTATCGTCGCCCGGCTCTTCCTCGAACAACGTCACATCCAAACGATGGGCTCCCGGCGGCACTTCGAAAAAGCGCCCGTCATCCACGCGCTTGCCGTCGACGCGCTCGGCCATCAGGTCATTCGGCGCTTCTTCTTTCAATCCGATCCAGGCTTCGCTGGGGTCGGCTTTGGGCATCGGGCCGGCGCAGGCCGACAGTAACAACACAGCGCTCAAGGCGGGAATCAGCAATAACGGTTTGAGTGACATGGCAGAGCTCCAAAGGATTTCAGTTAAAAGACGCATCGCATCCGATGGGTCACAAGCTTGGAGAGCCACCCTTTGTAGAACAAATGAATACACATGAAACGATCTTCAGCCCATACCTAAATCTTCCTTCACCTGGCTGAAAGGTGCGTGTTAGGTGGGTCGGGCAAGACTGCCGGGGTTTGCAATCCTGCTCCCTCGGAGGTTCACGCATGCTCGGGCTGGTAAAGACCGCACTGCAAAAGCCGTACACGTTTATCGTGTTGGCCATATTCATCTGCATCATCGGGCCGATGGCGGCCCTGCGAACCCCCACTGATGTATTCCCCGATATCGGCATCCCCGTCGTTGCAGTGGTCTGGCAGTACAACGGCCTGTCGCCGGACGCCATGGCCGGGCGGGTGATCTACACCTACGAACGCTCCCTGAGCACCACCGTCAACGACATCGAACACATCGAATCGCAATCCCTGCCGGGCATGGGCATCGTCAAGATCTTCTTCCAGCCCGGCGTCGACATCCGCACCGCCAACGCCCAGGTGACAGCGGTGTCACAAACCGTGCTCAAGCAAATGCCCCCCGGCATCACGCCGCCGCTGATCCTCAATTACAGCGCATCGACGGTGCCGATCCTGCAAATGGCGTTCTCCAGCCCGACACTGTCGGAAGCCAAGATCCGCGACCTGGTGCAGAACAATATCCGCCTGCCCCTCAGCGCCCTGCCCGGCCTGGCCATGCCCACGCCCATGGGTGGCAAGCAGCGGCAGATCACCCTCGACCTCGACCCGCAGGCGCTGGCCGCCAAAGGCTTGTCGGCGCAGGACGTGGGCAATGCCCTGGCGTTGCAAAACCAGATCATCCCGGTGGGCACCGCCAAGCTCGGCCCCAACGAATACACGATCCTGCTCAACAACAGCCCCAAGGCCATCGATGAACTCAACGACCTGCCGATCAAGACCGTCGACGGTGCGCTGATCACCATCGGCCAGGTGGCCCACGTGCGTGACGGTTCGCCACCGCAGACCAACATCGTGCGCGTCGACGGCCATCGCGCGGTGCTGATGCCAGCGTTGAAAAACGGCAGCATCTCCACCCTGTCGATCATCGACGGCATCCGCCAGATGCTGCCGCGCATCAACGAAACCCTGCCGCCGTCGCTGAAGACGTCATTGCTCGGCGATGCGTCGGTGTTCGTCAAACAATCGGTGGGCAGCGTGGCCCAGGAAGGCATCATCGCCGCGCTGCTGACCAGCGCGATGATCCTGCTGTTCCTCGGCAGCTGGCGCTCGACGCTGATCATCGCCGCCTCGATCCCCCTGGCGGTGCTGGCGGCCATCGCGCTGCTGGCGGTCAGCGGGCAAACCCTCAACGTGATGACCCTCGGCGGGCTGGCGTTGGCGGTGGGGATTCTGGTGGACGACGCCACGGTGACCATCGAAAACATCAACTGGCACCTGGAACAGGGCAAGGCGGTGAAGGCTGCGATCCTCGACGGCGCCGCGCAGATCGTCGGCCCGGCGTTCGTCTCGCTGCTGTGCATCTGCATCGTGTTCGTGCCGATGTTCTTGCTGCAAGGCATCGCCGGGTACCTGTTCCGGCCGATGGCCCTGGCGGTGATCTTCGCCATGGCCAGCTCGTTCATCCTCTCGCGCACCCTGGTGCCGACATTGGCGATGTACCTGCTCAAGCCGCACACGCCGGAACCGGGCACCGGCCACCACCCGGAAGATGCGTTCATCAACCACCACGAAGGCGAGCAGCACACCAAGCCACGCAACGCGGCGCTGCAGTCGGTGCTGAATTTCCAGCAGGGTTTCGAGCGGCACTTCTCGAACATCCGCGACACCTACCATGGCCTGCTGACGTTGGCCCTGGGCAATCGCAAGCGCTTCATCGTCGGCTTTTTAGCCTGTGTGCTCGCCTCGTTTTTGCTGCTGCCCAGCCTGGGCCAGGATTTCTTCCCGGCCACCGACGCCGGGGCGCTGGCGCTGCATGTGCGTTTGCCGCTGGGTACGCGGATCGAGGAAAGCGCTGCGGCGTTCGACCGGATCGAGGCGCGGATACGCGAAGTGATCCCGGCCGACGAACTCGACACCATCGTCGACAATATCGGCATTCCGCTGAGCGGCATCGACATGGCCTACAGCAGCAGCGGCACCATCGGCCCGCAGGACGGCGATATCCAGGTCAGCCTGAAACAACACCACGCGCCCACCGCCGACTACGTGAAAAAACTGCGTGAGGCGCTGCCGCAAAGTTTCCCTGGCAGCCACTTTGCGTTCCTGCCAGCGGACATCAGCAGCCAGATCCTCAACTTCGGCGCGCCGGCGCCACTGGACGTGAAAATCTCCGGGCGCAGCGATGCCGAAAACCGCGCCTACGCCGTGGAACTGGAACGCCGTCTGCAACACGTACCGGGCATCGCCGACCTGCGCATCCAGCAGTCCACCGGCTACCCGTCGCTGCAAGTGAATGTCGACCGCCTGCGCGCCAACGGCCTGGGCATCACCGAGCGCGATGTGACCAACAGCATGGTCGCCTCCCTCGCGGGCAGCTCGCAAACCGCACCGACGTTCTGGCTCAACCCGGCCAACGGCGTGTCCTATTCCATCGTCGCCGCCACCCCGCAATACCGCCTCGACAGCCTGCCGGCGCTGGAAGCACTGCCAGTGACCGGTGCCGATGGTCAACCGCAAATCCTCGGCGGCGTGGCCAGCATCTCCCGCGTGCAAAGCCCGGCGGTGGTGACCCACTACAACATCGAGCCGACCCTGGACCTCTACGCCAACGTGCAAGGCCGCGACCTCGGTGGCGTGGCCCGCGACGTGCAAAAAGTGCTGGACGACACCGCGTCCATGCGTCCCAAAGGCGCGACGATCAGCCTGCACGGGCAGATCGATGCGCTGCATGAAGCCTTCAGCGGTTTGAGCGTCGGCCTGCTCGGCGCGGTGGTGCTGATCTACCTGCTGATCGTGGTCAACTTCCAGTCGTGGGTCGACCCGTTCGTGATCATCACCGCGCTGCCGGCGGCATTGGCGGGGATCGTGTGGATGCTGTTCCTCAGCGGCACGTCGTTGTCGGTGCCGGCGTTGACCGGGGCCATCCTGTGCATGGGCGTGGCCACCGCCAACTCGATCCTGGTGGTGAGCTTCTGCCGGGAACGCCTGGCCGAACATGGCGATGCGCTCAAGGCCGCACTGGAAGCCGGCTACACGCGCTTTCGTCCGGTGTGCATGACCGCCCTCGCGATGATCATCGGCATGCTGCCGCTGGCCCTGTCCGAGGAGCAGAACGCGCCGCTCGGCCGCGCCGTGATCGGTGGCCTGATCCTCGCCACCACCGCCACCCTGTTATTTGTTCCCGTGGTCTTCAGCCTGGTCCACGGTCGTCAGCCTACTCGCGCAACTGTTGGAGAAACGCCCCATGTCGTCTGATCACAAACCCTCGCGCAAGCGTCTGATGCTCATGGGTGTCGGCGGCCTGACCCTGGCCGCCCTGCTGGTCGCCAACGGCCTGTACGCCCGCACAATGCACGAACGCTCCGTCACCGCCTGGACCGAAACCGCCGCCGTGCCGCAGGTGATGGTGTTCCAGCCGCAGCAGAACGTGGCCGGTGACACCCTGCGCCTGCCCGCTCACCTTGAAGCCTGGAGCAAGGCGCCGATCCATGCGCGGGTCAGCGGCTACTTGAAGGACTGGAAAGTCGACATCGGCAGCCAGGTCAAAGCCGGGCAAATCCTCGCCGAAATCGACAGCCCCGATCTCGATCAACAACTGGCGCAGACCCATGCGCGCCTGGTGCAGCAACAGGCCAATGCGCGGCTGGCCGCCACCACCGCGACACGTTGGCAAAACCTGCTGGCCAGCCATTCGGTGTCGCGCCAGGAGGCCGATGAAAAAACCTCCAACGCCGCAGCGGCCAAAGCCAACGCCGAAGCCGCCGCTGCCGATTACGCGCGCTTGTCGGCGCTGGAAAGCTACAAGACTATCCGCGCGCCGTTCGCTGGCACCATCACTGCGCGCAACACCGACATCGGCCAGTTGATCAAGGCCGATACCGACAGCGACCCGGAGCTGTTCAACATCGCCGACACCCACCAGTTGCGCCTCTACGTGCCGGTGCCGCAGAACTACGCGGCCGTCATCCACCCCGGGCTTGAAGCCGAGCTGAGTGTTCCCGAGCACCCCGGCGAACACTTCAAGGCACACCTGATCGGCGACTCCACCGCCATCGACCGCCGCTCCGGCACCCTGCTCGCGCAGTTTGTCGCCGACAACCCCAACGGCGAGTTGCTGCCGGGCGATTACGCCGAAGCGACCCTGCCGATTCCGGTAGACACCCATGGCGTAAGCATCCCGGCCAGCGCGCTGATCTTCCGTGCCCAAGGCACCCAGGTCGCGGTGCTGGATGCGCAAAACCACATACACCTGCAGGCCATCCATATCGGCCTGGACCTGGGCGAACGCCTGGTGATCGACCAGGGCCTGAAACCCGCCGACCGCGTGGTCGACAACCCGCCCGACGCCCTGCGCGAAGGCGACCCCGTGCAACTGGCCGACGCCTCCGGAGGTGCCCATGCGCCCAAGGCTTAAACCGCTTGCTGCGGTGATGCTGCTGGCGTTGCAAGGTTGCTCGCTGGCGCCGACCTACAACGTGCCGGCGATCGACCTGCCAGCCAACTATCGCGAACAGACCAGCGATGGCCCCTGGCACAGCGCGCAGCCGTCCGACCAACTGGCGCCGCAGTGGTGGACGCTCTACCGCGAACCGCGCCTGGATCAGTTACAACAGCAATTGCTCAAGGCCAACCCGGACCTGGCGGCAGCGCTGGCGCACTTCGATGCATCCCAGGCGTATGCCAGCCAATTGCATGCCGGGCTGTTCCCGCAGATCACCGCCAGCGCACAACCGCTGCGTCAGCGCCAATCCGACTCGCGTCCGCTGCGCGGCACCACGCAGCCGTCGGTTTACAACAGCAACACGGCGGGGTTTTCGTTGAGCTACGACTTGGACCTGTGGGGCAAAATCCGCGACCAGGTGGCGGCGGGTGATGCGCAGGCGCAAGCGTCGGGCGACGATCTGGCGGTGGCGCGCTTGAGCTTGCAGCATCAGTTGGCGACCTTGTACGTGCAGCTCAATGGGCTGGATGCGCAAAGTCGGATTCTCAACAGCTCGCTGGAGGATTTCAGCCAGGCCCTGCAACTGACCCGCAGCCGCTACGAGGGCCAGATTGCTTCGGAACTGGACCTGACCCGCGCGCAAAACCAGCTCGCCCAAGCCAAGGCGCAACTGGATGAAGTGCGCGGGCAACGCAACCTCACCGAGCATGCCATCGGTGAACTGGTCGGCGTGGCGGCCAGCGACTTCACACTGCCGGCGAGCCAACAACTGATCGCCCTGCCGGGGATTCCGTCGCAACTGCCGAGCCACCTGCTGCAACGTCGCCCGGACATTGCGGCGGCAGAGCGCCGAGTGTTTGCGGCCAACGCAAATATCGGCGTGGCCAAGGCCGCGTGGTACCCGGATTTCAGTCTGACCGGGCTGATTGGCGGGCAGACCCAAGGCGTGGGGAATTTACTGTCGGCGGGCAATCGGTATTGGGCGCTGGGGCCGCTGATGAACTTGCCGATCTTCGATGGCGGTCGCTTGAGCGCCAACGAACGCCAGGCCAAGGCCGAGTTCGAACAAGCCTCGGCACAGTACCGCAGCCAGGTACTGAAAGCCGTGCGCGAGGTCGAAGACAACCTGGCGCAACTGAGGGATTTGCAGCAGGAGGCACAGGATGAACAAGCCGCGGCAGATGCGGCGCAGCATACGCAAGCGTTGGCAATGAACAGCTACCAGGCCGGCGCGGTGAGCTATCTGGATGTAGTGACCGCACAGACAGCGGCGTTACAGGCACAGCGGACCTTGCAGGCGGTGCAGACACGGCAGTTGCAGGCGAGTGTGGGGCTGGTCACCGCGCTGGGCGGCGGCTGGCAACCTGGCGCCTGACGCTTTTTTTGTGCAAACCAGTTCAAAGGTGGGAGCTGGTTTGGCTTTGATGAGGCTGGATCAGCCAGACATCATCGACTGATCCAGCGCATATTCAGTCTTCCGGCCGACTGTTGAGAAACACGGTCACTGCCGTGTAATCACTGTCATTGGCGTGTCGGTACGCGGTATTGCTGTGATAGCGGCGGCGTCAGTTCCGGCCTCATCGGGGGCAAGCCCCCTCCCACACTGGTCCGGCGCCAGACACACAATGTATGAACACCGCAGAGCCCATGTGGGAGGATTCAAGCCCATCCCACACTGGTCCGGCGCCAGACACACAATGCATGAACACCGCAGAACCCATGTGGGAGGATTCAAGCCCATCCCACACTGGTCCGGCGCCAGACACACAATGCATGAACACCGCAGAGCCCATGTGGGAGGATTCAAGCCAACCCCACACTGGTCCGGCGCCAGACACACAATGTATGAACACCGCAGAGCCCATGTGGGAGGATTCAAGCCCATCCCACACTGGTCCGGCGCCAGACACACAATGTATGAACACCGCAGAGCCCATGTGGGAGGATTCAAGCCAACCCCACACTGGTCCGGCGCCAGACACACAATGTATGAACACCGCAGATCCCATGTGGGAGGGAGCTTGCTCCCGATAGCGTTCGCACAGACACATCCTGCCAAAAGCCTGCCCTTCAACCTGCAGTTCACCCATCTAGCCTCTCAAAACACACCCAGAGAGAGGCCAGGGAATGCCCGACTTACCCGCTTCACACCGCCTGCGTATCGGTCGATTCAGCGAACCCAACCGTATCTACCTCATCACCACCAACACCCACGAACGCATCCCGATATTCAAGAATTTCCATCTCGGTCGCTTGGTGGTCTGGCAGTTTCGATTAGCTCAGTACCAAGGGCTGGCGAACTCCCTGGCATGGGTGACCATGCCGGACCATTTCCATTGGCTGCTCGAACTGAAAAAAGGCTCGCTGGCTGACCTGATGCGCCAGGTGAAGTCCAAAAGCACACGGAGCGTCAACGGTGCGAGCGAACGCAAGGGGAGGCTTTGGCAGGAAAGTTTCCATGACCGGGCGCTGCGCAAGGAAGACGACCTGGTGAAAATGGCCAGGTATGTGGTGGCCAATCCATTGCGGGCGGGATTGGTTAGCCGGATTGGCGACTACCCGTTGTGGGATGCCATTTGGGTATAGACACAGTTCAACTGTGGGAGGGGGGGGCTTGCTCGCGATGGCGGTGGGTCAATCACATGTGTATCGGCTGAACCACTGCTATCGGGAGCAAGCTCCCTCCCACACTGATCCTGCGCCAGACACACAATGTATGAACACCGCAAAACCCATGTGGGAGGGAGCTTGCTCCCGATAGCAGTGGTTCAGCCAGCTTATCTGTAACTGACCCACCGCCATCGCGAGCGAGCCCCCTCCCACAGGTTTTACCGCGTTTCAGGCCGCGCGTTTGCCGCTGGCAATGGCGGCCGAGGCGGCCACCATCGCCCGCAACAACACCGCACACCCCGCCGCCAGGTCATCCGGCGCGGCGTTTTCGATTTCGTTGTGGCTGATGCCGCCTTCGCATGGCACGAAGATCATCCCCGCCGGGCCGAGTTCGGCGACGAAGATCGCGTCGTGCCCTGCCCCGCTGACGATGTCCATGTTCGACAACCCCAACCCATTCGCCGCATCGCGCACTGCGTCGACGCAACCCTTGTCGAAATACAGCGGCGGGAAGTCGGCGGTGGGTGTCATTTCAAAACTCAACCCATGCTTGGCGCAGGTCTCGTCGATCACCTGGCGTACCTGGGCGATCATCGAATCCAAGCGCGCCGGTTCCAGGTGGCGGAAGTCCAGGGTCATACGCACCTCACCCGGGATGACGTTGCGTGAGCCCGGATAAGCCTGCAAGCAACCGACAGTGCCACACGCATGCGGCTGATGCCCCAATGCCGCCGCATTCACCGCCGCGACCACGGCGGCCGCGCCGACCAGGGCATCCTTGCGCAGGTGCATCGGCGTCGGCCCCGCGTGGGCTTCAACGCCGCGCAGGGTCAAGTCGAACCACTTTTGCCCGAGGGCACCGAGCACTACGCCGATGGTTTTCTTTTCATCCTCAAGAATCGGCCCCTGTTCGATATGTGCCTCGAAATAGGCGCCGACTTTGTGCCCACTCTCCGGCCGCGTCCCCGCATAGCCGATCGCATTCAGTGCCGCGCCGACGCTGATACCCTGCGCATCGACCTTGGCGAGGGTGTCGGCCAGGCTGAATTTCTCGGCAAACACCCCCGATCCCATCATGCACGGCGGGAAGCGCGAGCCCTCTTCGTTGGTCCACACCACCACTTCCAGCGGCGCCTCGGTTTGCACCTTGAGGTCGTTGAGGGTGCGCAACACTTCCACACCGGCCAGCACGCCGAAGCAGCCATCGAACTTGCCACCGGTGGGCTGGGTGTCGATATGGCTGCCCGTCATCACTGGCGGAAGGTCGGGGTTACGCCCGGGGCGACGGGCGAAGATGTTGCCGATACCGTCGACGGTCACGCTGCACCCGGCCTCTTCGCACCATTGCACGAACAGGTCGCGGGCCTGGCGGTCGAGGTCGGTGAGGGCCAGGCGGCACACGCCGCCCTTGGCGGTGGCGCCGAGCTTGGCCAGCTCCATCAACGACTGCCACAAACGGTCGCGGTTGATGTGCTGATGGGTCGATTGCAGAACGTCCAGGGCAGCGTTCATGGGGATCTCCTCAGGCTACATGTTATGAATGGAATGCAGTTCAAATGTGGGAGGGGGCTTGCTCCCGATTGCAGTGGGTCAGTCACCCATGCAGTGGTGGAATGACCACCTGTTTGACTGCATTCCATCGCGTTACAGCAGGGATTTGGCCGGCATCGGCGTCAGGCCACGCCTGGCATTCAGCCCGTAATACAACACGCCGCCCAACGCCGAACCGGTAAACCAGCCATAGCTGTAGAACCAGCTGAACACGTCGCTGCCCAATGACAGCAAGGTCAGCACCACCGGCACGCCAAACGCGACAAACCCGCTCCAGTTCCACGCCGGGTACACGTCGTCACGGTACAAACCGGCGAGGTCCAGGCGCTGTTTGCGCGTGATGAAGTAGTCCACCACCATGATCCCGGCGATCGGCCCCAGCAGGCTGGAATAGCCGAGCAACCAGTTGGAATACACCGTCTCCAGGCTCACATCGGAAACGATCAGCCCGAGCTTCTTCAGCAGCTCGTGGCCCATCAACACCAACCCCACCAGGCCGGTGAGAATCACTGCCGTGGTGCGGTTGATCAGCTTGGGCGCGATGTTCTGGAAGTCGTTGGTGGGCGACACGATGTTCGCCGCCGTGTTGGTGGACAAGGTGGCGACGATGATCAATGCCATGGCCACGGCGACCCACACCGGGCTCTGGATATGCCCGATCAGCGTCACCGGGTCGGACACGCTGACGCCCACCAGTTTCACCGACGCGGCGGTCATGATCACACCGAGGGCGGCGAACAGGAACATGGTCAGCGGCAGGCCGAAAATCTGCCCGAGGATCTGGTCCTTCTGGCTCTTGGCGTAGCGGCTGAAGTCGGGAATATTCAGCGACAAAGTGGCCCAGAACCCCACCATCGCGGTCAGGCCGGCCATGAAGTAACCGGTCAGGCTTGCACCTTCGGGGCGTTTGGGCGGGATCGCCATCAACTCGCTGAGGGATACGTTCGGCATCGCCCACACCAGCAGGCCAATGCCCACCGCCACCAGCAGCGGTGCCGACAGGGTTTCCAGGCGCTTGATCGACTCGGCGCCGCGCAGCACCACCCACAGGTTGAGGGTCCAGAAGATCATGAAGCCGATCACCTCACCGGTGCCGCCCAAGGCCTTCCACCCCTCGAAAATCGAGCCCAGGAACAGGTGAATCGCCAGCCCGCCGAACATGGTCTGGATGCCGAACCAGCCGCACGCCACCAGCGCTCGGATCAGGCACGGCACGTTGGAACCGAGGATGCCGAACGACGAACGCAGCAACACCGGGAACGGAATGCCGTACTTGGTACCGGGGAAGGCGTTGAGGGTCAGCGGGATCAGCACCACGATATTGGCCAGGAGGATCGCCATCAGCGCCTCGCCCACCGACAAACCGAAGTACGCGGTAAGCACCCCGCCCAGCGTGTAGGTGGGCACGCAGATCGACATGCCGACCCACAGCGCGGTGATGTGCCACTTGTTCCACGTGCGTTCATGCACCTTGGTCGGTGCCATGTCGTGGTTGTAGCGAGGGCTGTCGAGGACGTCGGGGCCGGCGTCGAGTTCGTACAGGCCGTTGCGTTCAATAACTTGCGATCTGTTCTGTTGCATGGCCGCTCCACGGTTTTTTCGAATTATTGTTGCTCACCTGCAAGGTCGGTGCAGGTGGCCGGAGTACCTCGTAAACAACATGACATCAAGGGTCCGGCCAGCCGCCACTGCACTCAATAAACGTGCCGACAACCCGCCCTGACCCTGCACCGCATATATAACTCGCTGATGTTTATCAGCTTTATTTCAAACGCCGATGAGTCCTTCGGTACTTGCCGCGTGACGCAGGCTGGATAACGCGCAAGTTGTCCGAACGTTCAGGACTCAATCTGGTGCAGCACAATTATTTTTATTTACCACCGCCGTCAAGTGGCATGTCTCAAGCGCCTGATTTGCAATAAGAAATGTTGTTCATATTTGGAACCTGTCAAGTGCGTCAAAATGGTGATCAGTCGCCACATTTTGGTGATTTTGATTTTTTATCCTTATATTTCAATAAGTTAAAGACAAACTAAGCGTATGAAAAATCTTCTTGCTCATTCTAAAAACACCGGCTAGTTTCTATTCCTGTCACCGATGACAGGTTTTTACCAAGCCTGTGCTGAAAACAACTACAACACTTAGAACTGGCACCAGCCGGTCAAGCCTGTGAGGAACTCGACATGTCGCTGTTGATCCGTGGCGCCACCATCATTACCCACGACGAAAGTTACCGCGCCGATGTTTTATGCGCAGACGGTCTGATTCGCGCAATTGGCACGGGCCTGGATATTCCCGCTGGCACCGAAGTACTCGATGGCAGCGGCCAATATTTGATGCCCGGCGGCATCGACCCGCACACCCATATGCAACTGCCCTTCATGGGCACCGTGGCCAGTGAGGATTTTTTCAGCGGCACGGCGGCGGGTCTGGCGGGGGGCACCACCTCGATCATCGACTTTGTGATTCCCAACCCGCAGCAATCCTTGCTCGAAGCCTTTCACCAATGGCGCGGCTGGGCGCAGAAGTCGGCGGCCGACTATGGCTTTCACGTGGCGATCACCTGGTGGAGCGAGCAAGTGCGCGAGGAAATGGCCGAGCTGGTCAGCCATCACGGCGTCAACAGCTTCAAGCATTTCATGGCCTACAAGAACGCGATCATGGCGGCCGACGATACCCTGGTGGCCAGCTTCGAACGCTGCCTGGAGCTGGGCGCGGTACCCACCGTGCATGCGGAAAACGGCGAGTTGGTGTATCACCTGCAACGCAAACTGATGGCCCAGGGCATCACCGGGCCGGAAGCGCACCCGCTGTCGCGTCCGTCCCAGGTCGAGGGCGAAGCGGCCAGCCGCGCGATCCGTATCGCCGAGACCATCGGCACGCCGTTGTACCTGGTACACGTCTCGACCAAAGAGGCGCTGGATGAAATCACCTATGCGCGTGGCAAAGGCCAGGCGGTGTACGGCGAAGTGCTCGCCGGGCATTTGCTGCTGGACGACAGCGTCTACCGCCACCCCGACTGGCAGACCGCCGCCGGCTACGTGATGAGCCCGCCGTTCCGCCCGCGCGGGCATCAAGAGGCGCTGTGGCATGGCCTGCAATCCGGCAACCTGCACACCACCGCCACCGACCACTGCTGCTTCTGCGCCGAGCAGAAAGCCGCCGGGCGTGACGATTTCAGCAAGATCCCCAACGGCACCGCCGGTATCGAAGACCGCATGGCGCTGTTGTGGGATGAAGGGGTCAACACCGGGCGCTTGTCGATGCAGGCGTTCGTCGCGCTGACCTCCACCAACACCGCGAAGATCTTCAACCTCTACCCGCGCAAAGGCGCAATCCGCGTCGGTGCCGATGCCGACCTGGTGCTGTGGGACCCCGAGGGCACGCGCACGATTTCCGCCAAGACCCACCACCAGAACGTCGACTTCAACATCTTCGAAGGCAAGACCGTGCGCGGCGTGCCGAGCCACACCATCAGCCAGGGCAAGCTGGTCTGGGCCGACGGCGACCTGCGCGCCGAACGCGGTGCCGGGCGGTATGTGGAACGGCCGGCGTATCCGTCGGTGTTCGAGCAGTTGAGCAAGCGGGCTGAGCGTTCCAAGCCGGTTGCGGTGAACCGCTGAGACCGCTATCGGGGGCAAGCCCCCTCCCACAATTGACCGCATGCTTTCAGACACAATGCGATCACTGTGGGAGGGGGCTTGCCCCCGATGAGGCCAACCCAGGCAACAAAAATGCCCGCCAGAGGCAATCCGAAAAAAACCGTGAGGCCCACACCGTGATCCAGACCCTGACCCACCTCCCCCATCCCCATGAAGACGGGGCGACCCTCGCCAGCCATTTCACCGACCTGGCACCGCCCCTCAACGCTCGCCAGGCGCAACTGGAAGCCTCGCGCTGCCTGTATTGCTACGACGCGCCGTGCGTGAATGCGTGCCCCAGCGAAATCGACATCCCGTCGTTCATCCGCAACCTCCACACCGACAACGTGCAAGGCGCCGCGCAGAAGATTCTCTCGGCCAATATCCTCGGCGGCAGCTGCGCCCGGGTCTGCCCCACCGAGATCCTATGCCAGCAAGCCTGCGTGCGTAACCACGGCGAAGAATGCGCGCCGGTGCTGATCGGCCTGTTGCAACGCTACGCCATCGACAACGCGCACTTCAGCGAACACCCGTTCCAGCGCGCCGCCACCACCGGCAAGCGCATCGCCGTGGTCGGCGCCGGACCGGCCGGCCTGGCCTGCGCCCATCGCGCCGCGTTGCACGGCCACGATGTGGTGATCTTCGAAGCCCGGGAAAAAGCCGGCGGCCTGAATGAATACGGGATCGCCAAGTACAAACTGGTGGATGACTTCGCGCAGAAGGAGCTGGAGTTCCTGCTGCAGATCGGCGGCATCGAGATCCGTCACGGCCAGCGCCTGGGCGACAACCTGTCGTTGAGCGAACTGCACCAGCACTTCGATGCGGTGTTCCTCGGCCTCGGCCTGGCCGCCAGCAAGCAACTCGGCCTGCCCAATGAGGACGCCCCCGGCCTGCTCGCCGCCACCGACTACATCCGCGAACTACGCCAAGCCGACGACCTCACCCAATTGCCCCTGGCCGACCGCTGCATCGTGCTCGGTGCCGGCAACACCGCCATCGACATGGCCGTGCAAATGGCCCGCCTCGGCGCCCGCGACGTCAACCTGGTGTACCGCCGGGGCCTGGCGGACATGGGCGCCACCAGCCATGAGCAGGACATCGCCAAGGCCAATCAGGTTCGCCTGCTGACCTGGGCCCAGCCGGAGGAAGTGCTGCTGGACGAGCAAGGCCATGTGCGCGGCATGCGTTTCGCCCGCACGCACCTGGACAACGGGCGCCTGCAACCCACCGGCGAAACCTTCGAACTGGCCGCCGATGCGATCTTCAAGGCCATCGGCCAAGGTTTCGACAACGCCGCACTGCACGACCCGCTGGCCCAGCAACTGCAGCGAGTCGGCGAACGCATCTTCGTCGACGAGCAACTGCGCACCAGCATCCCCGGCGTGTATGCCGGCGGCGACTGCATCAGCCTCGGCCAGGACCTCACCGTACAGGCGGTGCAACACGGCAAGCTGGCGGCAGAAGCCATGCACGCCCAACTCATGCTCAACGTGGAGGCTGCGTAATGGCCGATCTCTCGATTGTCTTCGCCGGTATCAAAGCCCCCAACCCGTTCTGGCTGGCCTCCGCGCCGCCCACCGATAAAGCCTACAACGTGGTCCGCGCCTTTGAAGCGGGCTGGGGCGGCGTGGTCTGGAAAACCCTCGGGGAAGACCCGGCGGCGGTCAACGTGTCGTCGCGTTACTCGGCGCATTACGGCGCCAACCGCGAGGTGCTGGGCATCAACAACATCGAGCTGATCACCGACCGCTCTTTGGAGATCAACCTGCGCGAAATCACCCAGGTCAAAAAGGACTGGCCGGACCGCGCGCTGATCGTGTCGCTGATGGTGCCGTGCGTCGAAGAGTCCTGGAAAAACATCCTGCCGCTGGTGGAAGCCACCGGCTGCGACGGCATCGAGCTGAACTTCGGCTGCCCCCATGGCATGCCGGAGCGCGGCATGGGCGCGGCGGTCGGCCAGGTGCCGGAGTATGTGGAACAGGTGACGCGCTGGTGCAAGACGTACTGTTCGCTGCCGGTGATCGTCAAGCTCACGCCGAATATCACCGACATCCGGGTGGCGGCGCGTGCGGCGTATCGCGGCGGTGCGGATGCGGTGTCGCTGATCAACACCATCAACTCCATCACCAGCGTGGACCTGGAACGCATGGTCGCCCTGCCGACGGTCGGCACCCAGAGCACCCACGGCGGTTACTGCGGCTCGGCGGTCAAGCCGATCGCGCTGAACATGGTCGCCGAAATCGCCCGCGACCCGCAGACCCACGGCCTGCCGATCTGCGGCATTGGCGGCATCGGCAACTGGCGCGATGCGGCGGAATTCGTCGCCCTCGGCTGCGGTGCCGTGCAGGTGTGTACGGCGGCGATGCTGCATGGCTTTCGCATCGTCGAAGAAATGAAGGACGGCCTGTCGCGCTGGATGGACAGTCAGGGTTACACCAGCCTGCAGGATTTTTCCGGGCGCGCCGTGGGCAATACTACGGACTGGAAGTACCTGGATATCAACTACCAGGTGATCGCCAAGATCGATCAGGCCGCCTGCATCGGCTGCGGGCGTTGCCACATTGCCTGCGAAGATACGTCGCACCAGGCCATCGCCAGTTTGAAACAGGCGGACGGCACGCATAAGTACGAAGTGATCGATGACGAATGCGTGGGCTGCAACCTGTGCCAGATCACCTGCCCGGTGGCCGATTGCATCGAGATGGTGCCGGTGGACACCGGCAAGCCGTTCTTGAACTGGACCCAGGATCCGCGTAATCCGTACCGGGAAGCGGTGTAGTCCTGTAGAGCGCTATCGGGGGCAAGCCCCCTCCCACAGTTGACCGCATTCTTTCAGACAAAATGCAGTCAATGTGGGAGGGGGCTTGCCCCCGATGAGGCCCTCAGCCTCACCACAAAACTCAAGGCTCAAACAGTTGACCGCATTCTTTCAGACAAATGCAGTCAATGTGGGAGGGGGCTTGCCCCCGATGAGGCCCTCAGCCTCACCACAAGCCTCAAGGCTCAAACAGTTGACCGCATCCTTTCAGACAAATGCAGTCAATGTGGGAGGGGGCTTGCCCCCGATGAGGCCCTCAGCCTCACCACAAGCCTCAAGGCTCCAACCCAATCCCGCGCAAAATCACACTGGTCACCGTCTGAATCGCCCTCTCGAACTGCATATCCGACAACGGCTGGTGATCGTTCAGAATCTTCACCTGATGATCAAAGTCAGCGTAGTGCTGGGTCGAGGCCCAGATCATATACAGCAGGCTCGCCGGCTCGACCGGCAGGATGCGTTTGTCTTCCACCCATTGGCGAATCTTCGCTTCCTTCATCTTGGCCCAGTCGTACAGGCTTTCATCCAGCGCCTCACCGAGCGTCGGCGCGCCGTGGATGATTTCGTTGGCCCAGACTTTCGACCCATACGGCCGCGTGCGCGAGCGTTGCATCTTGGCGCGGATGTAGCTGCTGAGCACCACTCGCGGGTCATCGAAGGTTTCGAAGCTCAGGGCATCCTGCTTCCACACTTCCAACAGATCGAACAGCACCGCGCTGTACAGCTCGCTCTTGGTGGTGAAGTAGTAATGCAGGTTGGAACGCGGCAGTTGCACTTCGGCGGCAATATCGGCCATGGCGGTGCTGCCATAGCCCTTCTCGGCGAAGATTTTTTCCGCCGCTAGCAGGATTTTTTCGACGTTGACCCGACGAATTCCGATCTTGTGCTTGCCCATAAGGGCTCCCCGACAAAGACATAACGGAAAGACTACCACCCGCTCTAGATCGGGGCGACAGGAGGAGCCGAAACTTCGTACACTGCCCGTCCTATCCTTTGATTGGTATTGCTCAATGTTGATCAAGAAAACCCTGACCACCGTCGCTCTGCTGGCCTCGCTGCTGGGCGCTTCGGCGGCGTTTGCCCATGCTCACCTCAAGAGCGCGACGCCTGCGGCAGACAGCAGCGTCGCGGCACCGAACGATGTGCGCCTGACCTTCAGCGAAGGCGTGGAGGCGACCTTTTCCAAGGTTTCCCTGAGCAAGGACGGCACCGAAATCGCAATCAAGGGCCTGGCAACGCCGGATGCCGACAAGAAAACCCTGGTGGTGACGCCCGCCGCTCCTCTGGCAGCCGGCACCTACAAAGTGGTGTGGAACGCGGTCTCGGTCGACACCCACAAGAGCAACGGCGAATACAGCTTCAAGGTCGGCCAATAACCTATGGCGACGCTGCTGGTGCTGTGCCGTTTCCTGCATTTCATCGTCGTCTTGTTGATGTTCGGGGCCTGTGTATTCAGGCCCTGGCTGATGGGCAATGCACCGCAGTTGGCGCTGGACCGGCAAGTGCTGCGTATCAGCCGAGCACTGGCCTGGCTCGGGCTCGGCTCCGGCGTGGCCTGGTTGCTGCTGATCACGGTCAGCATGGCCGGCAGTTGGGACGCCGCACTGCAACCGGCCACTGTGCAATTGGTGCTGGGCAAGACCTTTTTCGGCCAAGTGTGGCTCTGGCATCTGCTGCTCAACGTGCTGCTGTTGATCGCCTTGATCAAACCCTGGTCGGCGTTGCGCCTGCCCTTGATCGGCCTGCTGCTGGCGACCCTGGCCCCAGTCGGTCACGGCGCCATGCTCAACGGGCTCAGCGGCCAGTTGCTGATCCTCAATCAGGTCGTCCACCTGGCGTGCGTGGGCGCCTGGCTTGGCGGTTTGCTGCTGTTGGTATTGATCCTGCGCCAACCGCAGCGCCATGGGCTGGAGCCGACTCTGCGGCGTTTCAGCGGCGTGGGTTATGGCCTGGTCGCCGGCTTGCTGGTCACCGGCTTGATCAACGTGCGTGTATTGACCGGGCAACTGTGGCCCACCCCGCTGTTCAACGGTTTCGCCCTGATTCTGCTGATCAAGGCGATGCTGGTGCTGGGCATGTTGGCCCTGGCGCTGCTGAACCGCTTGCGTATCGAGCGCTGCGAACAACGACTGGAGACCTTGAAGGCCAGTGTGACGGCTGAATGGTTACTAGGTATTTCAGCGGTAGCCGCCGTCTCCCTCCTCGGCACGCTGCCCCCGATGGCGATGGCCGGCTGAATCCATAGTCAGCTTCCCCACTGGACCACGACCACTTCTGCTCAGTGAAGCGTAGTCATCGTATAACTTCTGATTGACAAGCCACAAAAACCCCGCAAATATCGCCCCAATGTTGTACGACGACGTATGACAAATAATAAAAACAACAAACCCAAGGGAGCGTCACTGTGCGTCCATCCGCCCGCAATTCCTCCTCGCGTCTCGGCCTTATCGGCCTCGGCAGCCTGGCTTTCACCCTGCCCCTCATCGCCCAGGCCGAAGGGTTTGTCGACGACGCCAAGGCTACGCTCAACTTACGCAACGCCTACTTCAACCGCAATTTCACCAACCCGTCCAACCCCCAGGCCAAGGCCCAAGAGTGGACGCAGAACTTCATCCTCGACGCCAAATCCGGCTACACCCAGGGCACCGTGGGCTTCGGGATTGATGTGCTGGGCCTGTACTCGCAAAAGCTCGACGGCGGCAAAGGTACCGCTGGCACCCAGTTGCTGCCGGTTCACGACGACGGTCGCCCCGCCGACAACTTCGGGCGCCTGGGCGTGGCGCTGAAAACCAAGCTGTCGAAGACCGAACTGAAAGTCGGCGAATGGATGCCCGTGCTGCCGATTTTGCGTTCCGACGATGGCCGCTCCCTGCCGCAAACCTTCCAGGGCGGCCAGGTCACCTCCAATGAAATCGCCGGCCTGACCCTCTACGGCGGGCAGTTTCGCGGCAACAGCCCGCGCAACGATGCGAGCATGGAAGACATGTTCATGAACGGCAAAGCCGCCTTCACCTCAGACCGCTTCAACTTCGGCGGCGCCGAATACACCTTCAACGACAAGCGCACCCAGGTCGGCCTGTGGTACGCCGAACTGACCGACATCTACCAACAGCAGTACCTCAACCTGACCCACAGCCAGCCGCTGGGCGACTGGACCCTGGGCGCCAACCTCGGCTTCTTCAACGGCAAGGAAGACGGCAGCGCCCTGGCCGGCGACCTGGACAACAAAACCGCGTTCGCCCTGCTCTCGGCCAAATACGGCGCTAACACCTTCTACGTCGGCCTGCAGAAACTCAGCGGCGACAGCGCATGGATGCGGGTCAACGGCACCAGCGGCGGCACCCTGGCCAACGACAGCTACAACGCCAGCTACGACAACGCCAAGGAAAAATCCTGGCAACTGCGCCACGACTTCAACTTCGCGGCGCTCGGCGTTCCGGGCCTGACCCTGATGAACCGCTACATCAGCGGCAGTAACGTTCACACCGGCACGATCACCGATGGCAAGGAATGGGGCCGCGAATCGGAACTGGCCTACACGGTGCAGAGCGGTGTCCTGAAGAACCTCAACGTGCGCTGGCGCAATTCGACCATGCGCCGGGACTTCAGCAATAACGAGTTCGATGAGAACCGGGTCTTCGTCAGCTACCCGATTTCGTTGCTTTAAAGATCTAAAACCCGGGCACATCCATTGTGGGAGGGGGCTTGCTCCCGATGACGGTGTATCAGGCAATGTCTCTGTGACTGACCCACAGCCATCGGGGGCAAGCCCCCTCCCACATTGACAAGCGGGGACTCTCTAACAATACTTCGGCATAGTCATACGACAACCTACAACAAAAACTGGAATCCAGATGACCACCACTACCCCAGCGCCCTTCAACCGCCTCCTCCTCACCGGTGCCGCCGGCGGCCTCGGCAAAGTGCTGCGCGAACGCCTGCGGCCGTATGCCCAGGTGCTGCGCCTGTCGGATATCGCCGACATGGCCCCCGCCGGCGCCAATGAAGAAGTGCAGCCCTGCGACCTGTCCGACAAACACGCGGTACACCACCTGGTCGAAGGCGTCGACGCCATCCTGCATTTCGGTGGCGTATCCGTGGAGCGCTCGTTCGAAGAAGTCCTCGGCGCCAATATCTGCGGGATTTTTCACATCTACGAAGCCGCCCGCCGCCATGGCGTCAAGCGCGTGATTTTCGCCAGCTCCAACCATGTGATCGGCTTCTATCAACAGGGCGAGCACCTCGACGCCCACTCGCCGCGTCGCCCGGACAGTTACTACGGGCTGTCCAAGTCCTACGGCGAAGACATGGCCAGCTTCTACTTCGACCGCTACGGCATCGAGACCGTGAGCATCCGCATCGGCTCGTCGTTCCCCGAACCGCAGAACCGCCGGATGATGCACACCTGGCTGAGCTTCGATGACCTGACCCAACTGCTCGAACGCGCGCTGTACACGCCGAACGTCGGCCACACCGTGGTCTACGGCATGTCGGCCAACCTCGACACCTGGTGGGACAACCGCTACGCCGCACACCTGGGCTTCACCCCCAAAGACAGCTCCGAAGTATTCCGCGCCCAGGTCGAGCGCCAGCCGCCGCTGGCCGCCGACGACCCGGCCAAGGTCTACCAGGGTGGTGCGTTCTGCGCCGCCGGGCCGTTCGGTGACTGACGTCACACTAACCCAAGGGAGTGAGTTGCCATGACCGCTGAATTGATTGTCGACGCCCGCAACGCCGTAGGCGAATGCCCGGTGTGGGTGCCCGAAGAAAACGCCCTGTACTGGGTGGATATTCCCAACGGCGGCCTGCAACGCTGGAGCGCCGCCACCGGCCATATCGACGCGTGGAAAGCCCCGCAGATGCTCGCCTGCATTGCCCGCACCGATGCGGGCAACTGGGTCGCCGGGATGGAAAGCGGCTTTTTCCAGCTCACCGCGCACAACGACGGCAGCCTCGACACCACGCCCCTGGCCGAGGTCGCGCACCCGCGCGCGGACATGCGCCTGAACGATGGGCGCTGCGATCGCCAGGGCCGGTTCTGGGCCGGCAGCATGGTGCGGGACATGAGCGCAAATGCGCCCGCAGGCATCCTCTACCGTTACGCGTCGGGCGCCGCGCCGCATGCGCAGTTGGACGGCTTTATCACCCTCAATGGCCTGGCCTTCAGCCCCGATGGCCGCACGATGTATGTCTCGGACTCGCACCCGCTGGTGCAACAGATCTGGGCTTTCGACTACGACACCGACACCGGCACACCGTCCAACCGCCGCGTGTTTGTCGACATGCAGCCACACCAAGGCCGCCCTGACGGCGCAGCCGTGGATGTCGACGGCGGCTACTGGATCTGCGCCAACGACGCCGGCCTGATCCACCGCTTCACCCCCGACGGTCGCCTGGACCGCTCCCTGCGCGTGCCGGTGAAAAAACCCAGCATGTGCGCCTTTGGCGGCAGTCGCCTGGACACCCTGTTCGTCACCTCGATCCGTGACGACCAGAGCGAGCAGTCGCTGTCCGGCGGCGTATTCGCCCTCAACCCCGGCACGACAGGACTGCCCGAACCCCGCTTCGCCCTCTAGCTGCATCGCTGTGCCTTGAATACAACAATAACAAGACAGGAGTGACCGCTCATGGACTTCAAACGCACCTTGCTCGCCGCCGCAATCTTCACCCTCAGCAGCGCCGCCCACGCGCTGGAAATCAAATTCGCCGACATCCACCCCGCCGGCTACCCCACCGTCGTGGCCGAAGAGAACATGGGCAAGGCCCTCACCCAAGAAAGCAACGGCGAACTGACCTTCAAGTACTTCCCCGGGGGCGTCCTGGGTTCGGAAAAAGAAGTCGTCGAACAAGCCCAGGTCGGCGCGATCCAGATGACCCGGGTCAGCCTCGGCATCGTCGGCCCGGTGGTGCCGGACGTGAACGTGTTCAACCTGCCATTCGTGTTCCGCGACCAGGCGCATATGCGCAAAGTCATCGACGGCGAGATCGGCGATGAAATCCTCGCCAAGATCACCGACTCCGAATTCGGCCTGGTCGCCCTGGCCTGGATGGACGGCGGCACGCGCAACCTCTACAGCAAAAAACCGGTGCGCAAGATCGAAGACCTCAAGGGCATGAAGATTCGCGTGCAGGGCAACCCGCTGTTCATCGATGCCTTCAACGCCATGGGTGCCAACGGTATCGCCATGGACACCGGCGAGATCTTCAGTGCCTTGCAGACCGGGGTGATCGACGGTGCCGAGAACAACCCACCCACCATGCTGGAACACAACCACTTTCAGAACGCCAAGTACTACACCCTCACCGAGCACCTGATCCTGCCCGAGCCGATCGTGATGTCGAAAATCACCTGGAACAAGCTCACCCCCGCGCAACAGCTCATGGTGAAAAACGCCGCCAAGGCCGCCCAGGCCGATGAGCGTGTGCTGTGGGATAAAAAATCCGCCAGCAGCGAGGAAAAACTCAAGGCGGCTGGCGTGGAGTTCATCCGCGTCGACAAACAGCCCTTCTACGACGCCACCGCCGCGGTTCGCGCCAAGTACGGCGCGCCTTACGCCGACATCATCGCGCGCATCGACGCCGTTCAATAACCCGCCCTGCCTCTCGCATAAGGCCCGGCGCGGTCGGCATCGACGCGCCCGGTCACGGTGAACGCCATGAAGAATCTAGTGCTGCGCATCAACGACCGCCTCTACATGACCTGCATCTGGGTCGCCGGCCTCTCGGTCCTCGGGGTCGCGCTGATCATCCCCTGGGGCATCTTCGCCCGCTACATCCTCGGCACCGGCTCCAGCTGGCCGGAGCCCACCGCCATCCTGCTGATGCTGGTGTTCACCTTTATCGGCGCCGCCGCCAGCTACCGCGCCGGGGCGCATATGTCGGTGGCGATGATCACCGACCGCCTGCCTGCGCGCCAACGCCAGGTCGTCGGCATCCTCTCGCAACTGCTGATGGGCACCATCTGCCTGTTCATGACCATTTGGGGCAGCAAGCTGTGCCTGTCCACCTGGAACCAGTTCATGAGCGCCATCCCCACCCTGCGCGTGGGCATCACCTACATGCCGATCCCGATCGGCGGGTTGCTGACCCTGGTCTTCGTGGTGGAAAAACTCGTGCTCGGCGACCAGAGCAACCGACGGGTCGTGCGCTTCGATCTGGTTGAAGAAAGCGAAGGGGCTGCCTGATATGGACGCATTGATTCTGTTGGGCAGCTTTGTCGGCTTGATCCTGATCGGCATGCCAGTGGCCTATGCCCTGGGCCTGTCGGCGTTGATCGGCGCGTGGTGGATCGACATTCCGTACCAGGCCCTGATGATTCAGATCGCTGGCGGGGTGAACAAGTTTTCGCTGATGGCGATTCCGTTCTTCGTGCTGGCCGGCGCGATCATGGCCGAGGGCGGCATGTCGCGGCGGCTGGTGGCGTTCGCCGGGGTGCTGGTGGGTTTTGTGCGCGGCGGCTTGTCCCTGGTGAACATCATGGCCTCGACGTTTTTCGGTGCGATCTCCGGCTCCTCGGTAGCCGACACCGCCTCGGTCGGCTCGGTGCTGATCCCGGAAATGGAGCGCCGTGGCTACCCCCGGGAGTTCGCCACGGCGGTGACCATCAGCGGTTCGGTGCAAGCACTGTTGACCCCGCCCAGCCACAACTCGGTGCTCTACTCCCTGGCGGCGGGCGGCACGGTGTCGATCGCCTCGCTGTTCATGGCC
This sequence comes from Pseudomonas sp. Y39-6, assembly GCF_023651955.1. Taxonomy (NCBI): domain Bacteria; kingdom Pseudomonadati; phylum Pseudomonadota; class Gammaproteobacteria; order Pseudomonadales; family Pseudomonadaceae; genus Pseudomonas; species Pseudomonas sp. Y39-6. The sequence goes on from NZ_CP069594.1 coordinate 4,421,790, forward strand.
GGCGTGGTCCCGGGCCTGCTGATGAGCGCGTGCCTGATGGTGCTGTGCCTGATCTTCGCGAAGAAGCGCGACTACCCCAAGGGCGAAGTCATCCCGCTCAAGCAAGCGCTGAAAATCTGCGCCGACGCACTGTGGGGCCTGATGGCCATGGTGATCATCCTCGGCGGCATCCTGTCGGGCATCTTCACCGCCACCGAGTCCGCTGCGATCGCGGTGCTGTGGGCATTCTTCGTGACCATGTTCATCTACCGCGACTACAAATGGAACGAGCTGCCCAAGCTGATGCACCGCACGGTACGCACCATTTCCATCGTGATGATCCTGATCGCCTTCGCGGCCAGCTTCGGCTACATCATGACCCTGATGCAGATCCCGGCGAAGATCACCACGCTGTTTCTGACCCTGTCGGACAACCGCTACGTGATCCTGATGTGCATCAACGTTATGCTGCTGTTGCTCGGCACGGTGATGGACATGGCGCCGCTGATTTTGATCCTCACGCCGATCCTGCTGCCGGTGGTGCTCGGCATCGGCGTCGACCCGGTTCACTTCGGCATGATCATGCTGGTCAACCTCGGCATCGGCCTGATCACTCCACCGGTCGGCGCGGTGCTGTTCGTGGGGGCGGCGGTGGGCAAGGTGAGTATCGAGAACACCGTGAAGGCGCTGCTGCCGTTCTATGGCGTGCTGTTTTTGGTGCTGATCGCGGTGACTTACATTCCGGCGTTATCGCTGTGGCTGCCAGGGCTGGTGCTGTGATGCTGATTGAACTGGAAGATCACCTGACCCACCTCACCCTCGCCCCGGCCGTGGGCGGCAGCATCGTCAACTGGCGCGTGCGCGCCAGCGGCCAGCCCCTGCTGCGGCCTAGCGATCAAGCGGCGCTGGACAGCGGCCTGCCCGGCAAACTGGCCTGCTATCCCCTCGCGCCGTGGTCCAATCGCATTGCCAACGGCGGTTTCGACACGCCCGCCGGCTGGCTGGCACTCACGCCCAACAGCGCGACCGATCCGCTGCCGATTCACGGTTCGGCCTGGCGACAGGCGTGGCGCGTGGTCAGCCAGTCGGCGGATGAAGTGCTGCTTGCGCTGGAATGCGCCACGCCGTTCGCCTATCGCGCCGAGCAGCGGTTTGGGTTGAGCAACGGCGTGTTGAGTATCGGGCTGAGCGTGACGCATCTGGCCGAAGCCGCCGCGTGGCACGGTTTGGGCTTGCATCCTTACTTCCCGCGCCGGGCGGGTACGCGGTTGCAGGCCAAGGCTGGGCAGGTATGGATGAGTGATGCGTCCAAGCTGCCGACGGCGCTGGCACCTGTACACGCCGATTGGGATTTCCAACAGCTCAAGGGATTGCCCCAAGCGTTGGTCGACAACGGTTTTTGCCAATGGGACGGGCATTGCCGGATCGAACAGCCGGAGCTGGGTTACACCCTGGAATGCCAGGCCACTGGCGCCGATTACTTCCTGCTGTACTGCCCGCCGGGGCTGGGGTTCTTCTGCATCGAGCCGGTGAGCCATCCGGTGAATGCCCATCACTTGCCGGGCAGGCCGGGCCTGAAACTGCTGGAGCACAACCAGTCGACCCAACTCAATTTCACCCTGAAATACATTCCAACTGTGGGAGGGGGCTTGCCCCCGATGGCAGTGTGTCAGCCACTACATGCATGACTGACCCACCGCCATCGGGGGCAAGCCCCCTCCCACATTGGATCTCCTTTGCATTGGCGACCCCATGACACGCCCTATCAGATCCAGCCAAGCCAGCTCCAGTAGGTCGCCGCAAACACCAACATCAACAAGTAACCCATCAGCGTCACCAACACCCCCACCTTGGCAAACTGCCGCGCCGTAAACGTCCCGGTCCCCAGGCACACCATGTTCTGCGGCGCATTGATCGGCAGGATAAACCCGTAGCTCACCACAAACCCCAACAGCATGGTCATCCCCAACCGGTTGAACTCCCCCGGCAAGGTCTGCAACACCGCAATCAGGATCGGCAACAACGCCGAGGTCAACGCGGTCGCACTGGCAAACCCCAAGTGGATCACGATCAAAAACGCCCCGAGGATGGCAAACACGCCCAGCGGCCCGACCTGGTCCAGCCCGGTGTGCGCCACCACTTGCGAACCCAGCCACTGCCCGGCCTGGGTGGTCAGCAACGCCGTGCCGAGGCTGATGCCGACGCCAAACACAATCACCGTGCCCCACGGAATCCGCGACTGCACATCCTTCCAGGTCATCACGCCGATCCCCGGCAACAGCAGGAACACCAGCCCGGCGTAGGTGGTCGAGGTGGTGTCGAAATTGTGCAGGCGCCCTTCGGTAGCCCACGCCAACAGTAACAGCACCGACACGGCAAGCAGGCGTTTTTGCGGGCCGGTCATCGGGCCGATGTCCACCAGCGACTGGGCCACGGCTTCTTTGCCGCCGGGGATGCTGTCGCTTTCCGGCGGCAGCAGTTTGATCACCAGGAACAGCAACACCGCCGACATGATCAGCGCCCATGGTGCGCCGGCGATCAGCCAGTCGATCCACGACACGCGCTGGCCGAGCATCTTGTCCATGAACCCGACGGTCAGCAGGTTCTGCGCGGCGGCAGTCTGGATGCCGACGTTCCAGATGCTGGTGCCCTGGGCCACCACGATCATCAGGCCGGCGGCGATGTTGGAGCGTTTATCGACGCCAAACGCCGCCACCACGCCCATCATGATCGGCACCACGCAGGCACTGCGCGCGGTGGCGCTGGGTACGACGAGGCTCAGGAGAATAGTCACCGCGATCGCCCCCAGCAGAATGCCGCGGGTGCTGGTGCCGACCCGGGTCAGCGTGACCAAGGCGATGCGCCGATCCAGGCCGGTGTGGGTCATGGCGGCGGCGATGAACAACGCCCCCGCCACCAGGGCCAGCGCCGGGTTGGAGAAGCCGGTCAGCGCCATGCCGATGGCCGGGCTGGAGCCGATCAGGTGCGCGGGGTCTTGCAGCGACGGCGCGGTGCCGAGCAAGAACGCCATGAGCGAGGTGATCATGATCGCGCTGGCCTCATAGGACACCGCCTCGCTGATCCACACCACCACCGCAAACGCGAGGATCGCCAGCATGCGATGCCCGGCCACCGGCAAATCCGCGGGCAGCGGTAACAGCAGCACCCCGACCATCACCAGTACAGCGACGACCAGGCCCAAGGGCAACTTGAATGATGCAGCGGTTGTTGCGGGGGCGCTCATGGGGGAGTCTCCGTCGGCGTCAAATCAGGCTGGGAGCATGGCGCAAAATGCCGCACGCGGTGTTGACAGGTATCAAACCTCTAGGCCAATAACTGACTCAACACCGCCCGCAACTTCCCGGGCTTGACCGGTTTGTTCAACAACGGTGCGTCCAGCCGCCGCAGGATGCGCCGGCACTGGTCGGTGCGGTCGGCGCTGATGATCACCGCGGGAATCGTCTGGGCAAAATGCTCGCGCAGGTACTTGACCACCTCACAGCCCACCACGCCGTGGTCCAGGTGATAGTCCGCCAGGATCAGTTCCGGCGCCCTGCCCTGCAATGCCAGCAACGCGCCGGCCTGGTCGGTGGCCGTGACCACCTCGCAGCCCCACTGCCCGAGCAGCGCGCTCATGCTTTCGAGGATGCTGACTTCGTTGTCCAGCACCAGCAAACGCCGCCCCGGCAGCGGGTTGCCGGTGGTCGGTTGCGTGGGCAGTTGGCTGATAGCCAACGGCATTTCTTCGCTGATCGGCACTTCGAGGCTGAACATCGACCCGCGTCCCGGCCACGAGCGCACCGCCACCGGGTAACCGAGGATCTCAGCGATCCGCTCGACAATCGCCAGCCCCAGGCCCACGCCCTTGCGGTCCGAGGCGCGGCCGACGTCCAGTTGGTTGAATTCGAGGAAGATCGCGTCGAGCCGGTCGGCCGGGATGCCGCGCCCGGTGTCCCACACTTCCAGGCGCAGGTGATCGCCGCGACGACGGGCGCCGAGCAGGATGCAGCCGTCGTCGGTGTAGCGGCAGGCGTTGCTGAGGAAATTGCGCAAAATCCGCGTCACCAGGCGCAGGTCGGTCCGGATCGCGTAATGGCCGGTGTGTGCGCGCAGATTCAGTCCGGCGGCCAGGGCGACGGACTGGAACTCGGAGACCAGCGGCGCAAACAACTCATCCAGGCGATACAGCGCCACGTCCGGCTTGACCGCTGCCTGGTCGAGCCGCGAGATATCGAGCAAGTCGGTGAGTAAATCCTCGGCACCTTCCAGGGCCTGGTGCGTGCGCTCCACCAGCACCTGTTCGACGCTCGGCAACGACCGTTCGCGCAGGGTGGCGATCAACAGCCGTGCGGCGTTGAGCGGCTGCAACAGGTCATGGCTGGCGGCGGCGAGGTACTTGTCCTTGCTGCGGTTGGCGGCCTCGGCGGCGTCGCGGGCGTCGCGCAGCTCCTGTTCGACCTGTTCGCGCTGGGCGATCTGCTGTTGCAGGTTGCGGTTGGCTTCGAGCAGTTCATCAGTGCGCGCCGCCACCCGCTGCTCCAGCTCATCGTTGAGGCGGATGTAGCGGTTGCGCTCGGCCTCCAGCTCATCGAGGCGGGCCGTGAGTTCCGGGTAGTGGCTCTTGCGCGCCGACTGGTCGCCCAGCCCCAGCAGCCCGGCCAGGGCGCGCTGCTGGTCGTCAGAGAGCTTCGCCATAGACGACCTCGACGTCACGCTGGCTCGATTCACGGGGGTTGGTGAGGATGCACGGGTCGTGCATGGCGTGCTGGGACAGGAACGGAATGTCCGCCACCCGCACGCCGTGCAGGCCGAGGGTTTCGTGGAAGCCGATGGCACGCTTCAGCGCGATCAGATGCTCGACCAGCCGCCCGCGGATCTGCGGATGAGTCAGGCCGCGGCAGTCGATGCCGAACGTCTCGGCAATCACCTTGAAGCGCTCCGGCGCCGAGTTGTAGTTGAACGCCACCACATGCTCCACCAGCACCGCGTTGCACAGGCCGTGAGGCAGGTCGAGGAAGCCGCCGAGGCTGTGGGACATGGCATGCACCGCGCCGAGGATCGCATTGGAGAACGCCAGCCCCGCCTGCATGCTGCCGAGCATGATCTTCTCGCGCAGGGCGATGTCCGCCGGGTTGGCGATCATCTGCACCAGGTTGCCGTTGATCAGGCGCATGGCTTCCAGCGCGTGGGGGTCGGTCAGCGGGCCGTGGCCGGTGGAGACGAACGCCTCGATCGCATGCACCAGCGCATCGATGCCGGTGCAGGCGGACAGGAACGGGTCCATGCTCGCCGTGGTTTCCGGGTCGATCAGCGACACGTCCGGCACCACCGCCTTGCTGACGATGGAGAACTTCATGCGCTCCTGCTGGTTGGAAATGATCACGAACTGCGAGACATCCGCCGAAGTGCCGGCGGTGGTGGGGATCAGGATCAGCGGGGGGCTGGGCACGCGAATGGTGTCCACGCCTTCGAATTCGAGGATGTTGCGCCCATGGGCGACCACGATGCCGATGGCCTTGCCGCAGTCCATCGGGCTGCCGCCGCCGATGGCCACGATCACGTCGCAATGGTTGTCGCGGTACACCTCGGCACCGAGCATGACTTCTTCGACGCGGGGGTTGGGTGAGACGCCGCTGTACAGGCAGTAATCGATGCCGATGGCCTGCAGGCTGGCTTCCACGTCGGCGACCCAGCCGGCGGCGATCACACCGGGGTCGCTGACCACCAGCACTTTGCGCGCACCGAAGGTCTTGGCGTAATTACCGACGTTGTGCCGGCAGCCGGCACCAAAGATGATTTCAGGCGAAACGAACTTACGCAGAAGGCTGAGATTTGGGCTCATTGGAAAGCCTGTTTTTATTATTTTTGAGAGATGCGCTCCACACTAACCCATCCGCGCGCGAATGCAATCAGACCAAAGAGTCATTCCCCAAACGACCCCGGCCAGCGCGAGGCTGGCCGGGGGTGAATCAGCGGCTGGCGAAGTACATGGTCACTTCAAAGCCGATACGCAGGTCGGTAAACGCGGGTTTAGTCCACATGGGGCGATCCTCTTGTTGTGCCGGAAGATTCCGGTAATGGCATTAATGCATGGGGGGATGGGGGTGCGAATGCTACTTTCGAACGAGCCTGAAGCATGCCTTGGTAGCAGATGTACACCGATCAAAAATGTGGGAGGGGGATTGCTCCCGATGGCAGTGGGTCAGCCAATACATGCATAACTGAGCCACCGCTATCGGGGGCAAGCCCCCTCCCACAGTTGGTTGCATTTCAAGTCGGGGTTAGAAGAGGCCCAGGGGGTTGGTCTGCGGGTAGTGATCCAACAGGCAAAGCCCTCTTGTTGTGCCGAAACGGGTGTACGCCGATCAAAATGTGGGAGGGGGCTTGCCCCCGATGGCAGTGTGTCAGCCAATACATGCCTGACTGATCCACCGCTATCGGGGGCAAGCCCCCTCCCACAGTTGGTTGCATTTCAAGTCGGGGTTAGAAGAAGCCCAGTGGGTTGATGTCGTAGCTCACCAGCAGGTTCTTGGTCTGTTGGTAGTGATCCAACATCATCTTGTGGTTCTCACGCCCCACGCCGGACTTTTTGTAGCCGCCAAACGCGGCGTGCGCCGGGTACAGGTGGTAGCAGTTGGTCCACACGCGGCCGGCCTTGATCGCCCGGCCCATGCGGTAGGCGCGGTTGATGTCGCGGGTCCACAGGCCGGCACCCAGGCCGAACTCGCTGTCGTTGGCAATGGCCAGGGCTTCGGCTTCGTCCTTGAACGTGGTAATACCCACCACCGGGCCGAAGATTTCCTCCTGGAACACACGCATTTTGTTATGGCCCTTGAGCAGGGTCGGCTGGATGTAGTAACCGCTGGACAGGTCACCCTCCAAACGCTCGGCCGCGCCGCCGGTGAGCAGTTCGGCGCCCTCTTCCTGGGCGATTTTGAGGTAGGACAGGATCTTGTCGTATTGCTGCTCGGACGCCTGGGCGCCGACCATGGTTTCGGTGTCCAGCGGGTTGCCGCGCTTGATCTTGACGATCTTTTTCATCACCACTTTCATGAAGTCGTCGTAGATCGACTCCTGCACCAGCGCCCGCGACGGGCAGGTACACACTTCGCCCTGGTTGAAGAACGCCAGCACCAGGCCTTCGGCGGCTTTCTCGATGAACTGCGGCTCTGCATTCATGATGTCTTCGAAGAAGATGTTCGGCGACTTGCCGCCCAGCTCCACGGTCGACGGAATGATGTTCTCGGCCGCGCAATGCATGATGTGCGCGCCGATTGGGGTAGAGCCGGTAAAGGCGATTTTGGCGATGCGCTTGCTGGTGGCCAGCGCTTCGCCGGCTTCACGGCCAAAGCCCTGGACGATGTTCAGCACGCCCGCGGGCAGCAGGTCGTTGATCAGCTCGGCAAACACCATGATCGACAGCGGCGTCTGCTCGGCCGGCTTGAGCACGATGCAGTTACCGGCGGCCAGGGCCGGGGCGAGTTTCCAGGCGGCCATCAGCAGTGGGAAGTTCCACGGAATGATCTGCCCGACCACACCCAGCGGCTCGTGGAAGTGGTAGGCGGCGGTGTGTTCGTTGATCTCGGCGGCGCCGCCTTCCTGGGCGCGGATGCAGCCGGCGAAGTAACGGAAGTGGTCGGCGGCCAGCGGCACGTCGGCGTTGAGGGTTTCACGCACGGCTTTGCCGTTGTCCCAGCTTTCGGTGACGGCCAGCACTTCGAGGTTCTGTTCGATGCGGTCGGCGATTTTCAGCAGCACCAGGGCGCGATCCTGGGCCGAGGTCTTGCCCCAGGCGTCGGCGGCGGCGTGGGCCGCGTCGAGGGCCTTGTCGATGTCGGCGGCGTTGGAACGCGGGAATTCGGCGATCACTTCACCGGTCACCGGCGAGGTGTTGGTGAAGTATTCACCGCTGATCGGCGCGACGAATTCGCCGCCGATGAAGTTGCCGTAGCGTGACTTGAAGCTGACGATGGCGCCAGGGGTGCCAGGTTGTGCGTAGATCATGTTAAAGCCTCTGTCTGGGTCCGGGCCTGTCGGTCAACAGGCGATGACCCGATAGTAAAGAGCCCCCGCTGCCGGGCGAATGCGCCGTTGGCAGGAGGGCTCTTGTCATTTGGTCGTAGATTCAGTGTTTGGCGACCAGTTCTTTAGGCAATTTGAAGGTCCAGAGCATGCCGCCCTGGTTGAAGTCCTTGATGCGTTTGGCCACTTCACCGCCCCACAACGGCACCGCGCCGCCCCAGCCGGAGAGCACCGAGACGTACTGTTCGCCGTCCATTTCCCAGGTCACAGGCGAGCCGAGCACGCCGGAGCCGGTCTGGAATTCCCAGACCTTCTCGCCGGTCTTGGCGTTGAAGGCCTGCAGGAAGCCTTCCGGCGTACCGGTGAACACCAGGTTGCCCTTGGTGGTCAGGACCCCGCCCCACAGCGGCGCGAAGTTCTTGTGGCGCCAGACTTCCTTGCCGGTTTTCGGGTCGATGGCGCGCAGCACGCCGATGTAGTCTTCGTTCAACGGCTTGATGGTGAAGCCCGCACCGAGGAACGCCGCACCTTTTTTGTAGGTGATGCCTTCGTTCCACATGTCCATGCCCCATTCGTTGGACGGCACGTAGAACAACCCGGTGTCGCGGTTATAGGCCATCGGCATCCAGTTCTTCGCGCCGAGGAACGCCGGAGCGACGAACACCGAGGTGCCCTTGGCTTCGCTGCCTGGCGCGCCTGGGCGGCTGGCTTCGTTGTAGATTGGCCGACCGTCTTTATCCAGGCCGGTGGCCCAGGTGATCTTGTCGACGAACGGGAAGCCGCGGATGAACTTGCCGTTGGTGCGGTCGAGCACGTAGAAGAAACCGTTACGGTCGGCGGTGGCCGCCGCTTTGATCTCTTTGCCGCCTTCGGTGTAGTTGAAGGAGACCAGTTCGTTCACGCCGTCGTAGTCCCAGCCGTCATGGGGCGTGGTCTGGAAGTGCCACTTGATGGTGCCGTCATCCGGGTTCAGCGCCAGGCGCGAGGACGAGTAGAGGTTGTCGCCAGGGCGCAGGTGCGAGTTCCACGGTGCCGGGTTGCCGGTGCCGAACAGCAGCAGGTTGGTTTCCGGGTCGTAGTAGCCGCCCAGCCACGGTGCCGCGCCGCCGGTTTTCCACAAGTCGCCAGGCCAGGTCTTGCCCGCCTCGCCGCCGGAAATGCCGTTTTCCACGGCTTTACCGTCCTTGTAGACGTAGCCCATGTGACCTTCGACAGTCGGACGGGTCCACAGCAGGTCACCGTTTTTCGGGTCGTAGGCTTCGATCTTGCCCACCACGCCGAATTCGCCGCCGGCCACGCCGGTAATCAGCTTGCCGTTGATCACCAGGGGCGCGGCGCTGATCGAGTAGCCTTCCTTGTGGTCGGCGACTTTCTTGCTCCACACCACTTTGCCGGTGTCTTTGTTCAGGGCCACCAGCTTGGCGTCGAGGGTGCCGAAGAACACCAGGTCGCCGTACAGCGCCACGCCGCGGTTGATCACGTCACAGCACGGGCGGATGTCATCGGGCAGACGCGCATCGTACTGCCAGAGCTTCTTGCCGGTGCGTGCGTCCACCGCGAACACCCGCGAGTAGGACCCGGTGAGGTACATCACCCCGTCCTTGATCATCGGCTGCGCCTGCTGGCCGCGCTGTTTCTCGCCGCCAAAGGAGAACGCCCAGACCGGGCGCAGGTCCTTGACGTTGTCCACATTCAGGGTATCGAGCGGGCTATAGCGCTGGCCTTGGACGCCCAGACCGTTGGTGACGATCTGCCCGGGGTTTTTCGGGTCCTGGAGAATCTCCTGATCGGTCACGGCCGCCATGGCCTGGCCGGATAACAGAATGGCACCGAGCAACACACTCAAGGCGAAGGGTTGGCGGCGTGCGGGTTGGGTCATGACGGCTACCTCTGCGGTTTTTTGTTATACCCGGGAAATTTTCCCGGTCTGGTACAGATTCTTGGGCGCAGGGGCGGTTGTCACAATTGACCGCAGTATCGAGATTGCTAGTTCCTTAGTAGCGGGTCCGGTCCGTCAGCGCGCCGAATCCACGCGCTGCATCTGCTCGCGCTCGTAACGCGGGTACAGGTGGCTGACGCTACGGATCAGTTCATAGCGGCTCAGGTTGATCGCGGCGAAGCGCTCGGGGATGGGGCTGCGGATCATCTCGGCCATGTCGCTGCCGTGGGCGGCGCCGTCGCGCAGCAGTTGGTCGAGCCAGGTCAGGTAGTCGCGCATCTGCGCGAACGGCTGTGCATCGTTGGCCACCGGGCCATGGCCGGGCACGACCAGGGTCCAGGGCAAGGCCTGCAGGGTGTCGATGTCCGCCAGCCACGCCGCCAGCCCGGGGCTGTTGGGGGTGGTGAGGGCGCGTTGGTAGAACACCAGGTCGCCGGCAAACAGCACGCCGGTAGTCTGGTCGAGGATGGCCAGGTCGGCGTCGGTGTGGCCGGTCAGCGCAAGCAGGCGCAGGTCGTGGCGGCCAAAGCTGAGCACACCGGGTTCGAGCACTTGCGTGGGCAATTGCACTTCGGTGCCGCGCATCCAGTCGCCGACCATGCGGTAGAGGTTCTCCGCCATGCCGTCGCCCTGCTCATGCAGCAGGCGCGTGGTGCCGGCCAGGGCGCCGATGGGCACGTCCTTGAAGGCCTGGTTGCCCAGCGCATGGTCGGGGTGGTGGTGGGTCAGCAGCACCTGGATCACCGGTTTGTCGGTGACGCTGGCGATCGCCCGGCGCAGGGCTTCGCCGTAGCGCCGCGACGGCCCGGTGTCGATCACCACCACGCCGGCCTCGGTGACGATGAACGCGGTATTGACGATATTGCCGCCGTTGTCCTTGGCGAAATTGTCGGTGCTGCCTTCCAGCAGCCAGGTGTCGTCGGCGATCAGTCGTGGCTTGAGGGCGTAGTCGAGGTCGGCCACGGCGGGCAGGCTCAAGCTCAGGCACAACAATAGAATCCAGCGCATGCCGCGCTCCTTCTGGTCAGGGAATGGCTGCGTCGAATTCATTGCCGCTGTTGTCGCGCAGCACCAGGCGCGTCGGCCCGGGTGCGTCGATGTCAAAGGCCAGGTTGGGGTTTTCGCTGACCGCCGGGAACAGCACCAGCTCGGCCAGCACCTGGCCGTCCTGGCCACGCAGTTGCGCGTGGTTGAGATAGAACTCGGGGATGCCGCTGACCATGCCGTTATCCATCGGGTGCGCCACCTGCACGCGTACCCGGCTGAATTCGCCGCGTGGGTAACGCCCGCCGAGGACTTCGCCGATATGCTCTTCCCAACCCGGCTGGGTGCGGACCACGCTGGGCGCGGTGCAGCCGCCGCCGGCCGCGTCGATCAGGGTCGAGCCGACGTGCCACAGCCCGTCATCGGTGAGCACCGCCGCACGCAGGGGCGTGGCCTGTTCGATGCGGATACGGATCGACAGCCAGGGCAACACCCCGGCCTTGGGCTGAAAATCGACAATCCTGGGCAACGGGTTGAGTTCGGCCCAGGCGAGGATCTTTACCACGTGCCCCTTGAACGCCCGCGCGTCGATTTCCAGGGGCACCTGGCGCGCATCTTCGGCGAACGGCGGCGCCAGCAGCTTGACCCGCTCATCGAACACGAACGGCGCATCGGCCAACAACTGCTTGTGGTAGAACGCCCACATCACCGACGGCACCGGGTCCGTGCCCGGTTCGACGGCCGCGGCGTGGGCCGCCAACGGTAACCAGCAGGCCAACATGCAGTTCAGTCGCCAGTTCATCGCCTGCTCCTATTGGTACATTTCGGGCACTTCGTACTGCAGGCCGTAATGGCTGTAGATGGTTTGCAGCGAACCGTCGCGGATCAGGCCTTCCAGCGCCTCTTCCACCGCATAGGCCAACTGACGATTACTTTCGTGTACCGCCATGCCGATCTCCCAGCGCTGCCGGCCCATGCTCGGGTAAGCGTTTTGCGCCAGGGCCAGTTGCGGATCGCGTGCTTGATGCACCTGCCAGTCGATCTCGCCGCGCATCGCCATCACCGCGTCGACTTCACCGGCCTTCATCGCCGCGAACGCCTGGGGTACACCGGGGTAGTGATGGGTCTGGCGGGCGAGCATGCCGTTGAACACCGAGGTCAGGTAGAACGACGGCACGCTGTCGACTTCGACGCCGATCGGGTGCTCCTCGAACACCGCCACGCTGGCGACCTTGTCCAGGCGGCGGCGGTCGTAGGCCACCTGCCATTGTTCGTTCTGGTACGGCCCGAACATCACCACATGGCCGTTTTCCAGTTCGCCCTGATCGTTACGCCTTTGCGCGTAGTCGTGGTCGTAGGGTGCGCGCATCATCAGGTCGGCCAGTTGCTGGTTATGCAACTGGCTGCCGCGCCAGATGTAGTCGCGCAGGTCGTCGTCGAGTTTTTCCCCGGCCGGCGCCCAGATCAATTTGAGCTGCACCCCCAGCGCCTTGGCCAGGGCCTCGGCCAGCTCCACGTCGACCCCGCGCGGGGTGGCACCGTCTTCGAAACTGTAGGGGGCAAAGTCCTTGTACACCGCCACTTTCAACTCACCGGCGGCGATCATCTGGTCATAGCTGCGCACCTGCGCCTGTGCCGTCTGGCAACACAGCAGGGCCAGGCCGAGCACATAAGCGAACAGGCGCATGGCTTACTCCTCGACGTGAACGCTGTCCAGGTAGGTGCGTACCGCCCACAAGGCTTCCTGGCTCAGGTAATCGGCCATTTTCGGCATATATACCCGGCCGTCGCGCACCGCGCCGTGACGCACGCGCTGCACAAACCACTCATCACCGGCCTCGCCCACATCCAGCATGCGCAAGTCGGGGGCGATGCCGCCGGACTTGGCTTCCAGGCCGTGGCAGGCGGCGCAGTTCTGATTGTAGGCGGACGAACCGATTTCCAGGGCTCGGTCGTGTTCAGGCGACGTGCGGTAAGGGTTCACTGCCGCCCAGCCGTCCTCGTCGACCGGCACGCCGGCGTCCTTGATCGAGGTCAGGCCCTTGGTTTCCACTGCTTGCGGGACCACGTTGCCGTGGGCCCAGGCCGAGCCTGCACCGATCACACCGGCCAACAGCCCGGCGACGAGCAAGGCATTGCGTTTTGTTGTCATTATTTTTGCCCTCAGGATTGCACGCAAAACCTCATTGCAGAGGTTATGGCAACCATCTTAGAAACCCTGGGGCATAGGCCGTATGCTGCTTTGGTGGCCGGCTTGTCCTCCCTTGGTAGTAGGGCTTGTGGGGCACGCCTAAAACAGCGGCGCTTCGGGAAGTCTTCCCGGCAACAGCGGGACTTTTTCCGTATCCGCGCAGCGCCCTGGCGCTCCACCCTGTGCAGGCCAAAACCTCCACTGGGAACTGCAACCATGATAATAAGATCGCTACCCGCCCGTTCGCCGCTGAGCCTTGCCGTGCAGGCTTTCCTGCTGGTCGGCAGCCTGTCCTTGAGTGCGGCCAGCTTCGCCGCCGCCGACCCTGCCGCGCCGTCCACCGCAAAGGCGACGCGCAACGTCACCTGGGAAGACATCGCCAACGACCACCTGAGCACCAAGGACGTACTGCAATACGGCATGGGCACCAACGCCCAGCGCTGGAGCCCGCTGGCCCAGGTCAACGACAAGAACGTGTTCAAGCTCACCCCGGCCTGGTCGTACTCGTTCGGCGATGAGAAGCAGCGCGGCCAGGAATCCCAGGCCATCGTCAGCGACGGCGTGGTCTACGTCACCGGCTCCTACTCCCGCGTGTTCGCCCTCGACGCGAAGACCGGCAAACGCCTGTGGACCTACAACCACCGCCTGCCCGAAAACATCCGCCCGTGCTGTGACGTGGTCAACCGCGGCGCGGCTATCTTTGGCGACAAGATCTACTTCGGCACCCTCGACGCGCGCCTGATCGCCCTCGACAAGAACACCGGCAAAGTGGTGTGGAACAAGAAGTTCGGCGACCACGCCGCCGGTTACACCATGACCGGCGCCCCGGTGCTGATCAAAGACAAGGTCAGCGGCAAGGTGCTGCTGATCCATGGCAGCTCCGGCGATGAGTTCGGCGTGGTCGGCCAGCTGTATGCGCGCGACCCGGACACCGGCGAAGAAGTGTGGATGCGCCCGTTCGTCGAAGGCCACATGGGCCGCCTGAACGGCAAGGACAGCACCCCGACCGGCGACGTCAAAGCGCCGTCGTGGCCGGATGACCCAACCACCGAAACCGGCAAGGTCGAGGCCTGGAGCCACGGCGGCGGCGCACCTTGGCAGAGCGCGAGTTTCGATGCCGAGACCAACACCATCATCGTCGGCGCCGGCAACCCCGGCCCGTGGAACACCTGGGCGCGCACGTCCAAGGACGGCAACCCGCACGATTTCGACAGCCTCTACACCTCGGGCCAGGTCGGTGTCGACCCGAGCACCGGCGAAGTGAAATGGTTCTACCAGCACACCCCGAACGATGCCTGGGACTTCTCCGGCAACAACGAACTGGTGCTGTTCGACTACAAGGACAAGGACGGCAAAGTGGTCAAGGCCACCGGTCACGCCGACCGCAACGGGTTCTTCTACGTGGTCGACCGCAATAACGGCAAGCTGCAGAACGCCTTCCCGTTCGTCGACAACATCACCTGGGCCAGCCATATCGACCTGAAGACCGGTCGTCCGGTGGAAAACCCGGGCCAGCGTCCGGCCAAACCGCTGCCCGGTGAAACCAAGGGCAAGCCGGTGGAAGTCTCGCCACCGTTCCTCGGCGGCAAGAACTGGAACCCCATGGCCTACAGCCAGGACACCGGCCTGTTCTACATCCCGGGCAACCAATGGAAAGAGGAATACTGGACCGAAGAGGTCAACTACAAGAAGGGCTCGGCGTACCTGGGCATGGGTTTCCGTATCAAGCGCATGTATGACGACCACGTCGGCACACTGCGGGCGATGAACCCGACCACCGGCAAGGTGGTGTGGGAGCACAAGGAAGCCCTGCCACTGTGGGCCGGCGTACTGGCGACCAAGGGCAACCTGGTGTTCACCGGCACCGGCGACGGTTTCTTCAAGGCCTTCGACGCGAAAACCGGCAAGGAGCTGTGGAAGTTCCAGACCGGCAGCGGCATCGTCTCGCCGCCGATCACCTGGGAACAGGATGGCGAGCAGTACATCGGCGTCACCGTCGGCTATGGCGGCGCGGTGCCGTTGTGGGGCGGCGACATGGCCGAGCTGACCAAGCCGGTGGCACAGGGTGGGTCGTTCTGGGTGTTCAAGATCCCGAGCTGGGATAACAAGACCGCCCAAAAATAACCCGTCCCCAGCCCCGTCGTAGCAGCTGGCGCTCGACAGCTGCTACGTTACGGGGTTGCTTCGTCTGGAGGTTCCAAGATGAACTATCTGCCCTTGTTACTCCTGCTCGCCCTGCCCCTGGCCCACGCCGACGACGGCGACGACACCCCGCTGGTCATCAACGGCTGCACCCTCGCCGAACACAGCCAATGCCCCGGCGCCAACCTCAGGGGCGCCAACCTGAGCAACCAGGACCTCAGCAAAATGAACCTGGCCGGCGCCGACCTGCGCGATGCGGACTTGCGCCACGCCAACCTCGACCTGGCCAACCTGGAAAAAGCCCAGTTGCAGGGAGCCAACCTGACCCGCGCCAGCCTGCAACAAAGCAACCTGCGCCTGGCCGATTTCACCGGTGCCACGCTGATGGCGATCCAGGGTTGGGGCCTGTTCGCCCAGGGAGCGCAGTTTGAAAACGCCAACCTGAGCGCGGCCTACCTGCAATTCGCGCGGCTGTCCGGGGCAAAAATGCGCAAGGCCAACCTGCGCGCCGCCGACCTGGAAATGACCTGGCTGAGCAAGGCCGACCTGCGAGGGGCGGATCTGAGCGATGCGAATCTGCAGGAAGCCAAGTTCAGCGAAAGCAACCTGGAACAGGCCACCCTCACGGGCAGCCGCCAGCACTATGCGAACTTCCAGGATGCCAACATGGAAGGCTGCAAGGACTGCCCCACCACCTGGAATCGTTAGCACACCGCCATTTGAATGTAGGAGCGAGCTTGCTCGCGAAAAACCCGAGAGCGCTGCGGGGGGGTATGGTTTTTCGCGTTATCGTTGACGGTTTTCGCGAGCAAGCTCGCTCCTACAGTGGGGTCTAGGTGCCCGCGCTAGGCATGGGCACTGATCGGTAACTTTTGTAGGAGCGAGCTTGCTCGCGAAAAACCCGGGAGCGCTGCGGGAGGTCTGGTTTTTCGCGTTATCGTTGACGGTTTTCGCGAGCAAGCTCGCTCCTACAGTGGGGTCTAGGTGCCCGCGCTAGGCATGGGCACTGACCGGTAACTTTTGTAGGAGCGAGCTTGCTCGCGAAAAACCCGGGAGCGCTGCGGGGGGTCTGGTTTTTTGCGTTATCGTTGACGGTTTTCGCGAGCAAGCTCGCTCCTACAGTGGTAACAGGGGTACACGGGGGAGGATCAGCCCGCTACGCGCACCACGCCTAGGTCGATTCCCAGGTGGACCAGTTCGGCATGGGAACTGACCTGCAATTTGCTCTTGAGCAGGGTCAGGTGGTTGGACACGGTCTTGCTGCTGATATTCAACTGGTCGGCAATCACTCGGGTCGGCGTGCCTCTGGCCAGCATCAGGAAAATCTCCAGCTCACGCGGGGTCATGCCTTGCAAGCGTTGGTCGCTTGGCGTGTAGGCCAGTTGGGTGGCGAGGGACTGTTCGATATAGGCGTGGCCGTCGAGGACGCGCCGCACTGCTTCGATCAGCACCTCGGGCGCCGAGCTTTTGGTCAGGTAGCCCGAGGCGCCGGCTTCCAGGGCCTGGCGCACCAGCGGCAGTTCGTCGTGCATGCTGAAGAACAGCACGCGCAGTTGCGGCAGGCGCTGGCGCAGGCGGCGCGTGGTTTCCAGGCCGCTGATGCCGGGCAGGCCGAAGTCCATGATCACCAAATGCGGCAGTGCTTCCTGGACCCGGCTCAAGGCCTCTTCGCCGCTGGCCGCTTCGCGCACTTCGATGGCCGGCAACAGTGCACGCAACAGGCTGGCATAGCCTTGGCGCACCACCGCATGGTCGTCCACCAACAGAATATTCATGAGGCCTCCAATGGCATGTTCAACGCCAGCGCCCAACCGGCGCCGGGGTGGCTGAGGATTGTCAGTTCGCCGCCCAGGCAGCGCGCGCGTTCGTACATCGAATACAGGCCGACGCCCGGACGCTGCGGCGTTTGCGCGCCGCAGCCGTTATCGCGCACCCACAGGCGCAGGCGCGAACCGTGACGATGCAGGCGCACGCGCACCTGGCTGGCATCGGCATGCCGCACGATATTGGTCAGGGCTTCCTGCAGCAGGCGATAGAGGTGCGTCTTGCTCGCCCCGGACAACGCCGGCAGGTCCGCGCTGACCCGCAGCCGGCAATCGATGCCATGGCTGGCCTGCCACTGCGTCACCAGCATCGCGAACGCCTCGGCCAGCGGCAGGTGCTGCAGGGCCACCGGGTACAGGTCGTGGACCAGTGCGCGAAAGCCTTGCTGCAAGTGATCGCAGTGATCCTCCAGTTGCGCCACCGTGCGCGCGAGCAATTGCGGTTGGTCGGTGACCAGACGCAACAGGCAGGCCTGGGCGCGAATGCCGGCCAGGTATTGGCCGAGGTCATCGTGCAGGGTCTGGGCCAGGTGGTTGCGCTCCTGCTCTTGCACCGCCATCAGGGTTTGGGTCAGTTGGGTATTGTCGGTGTGCGCCTGCTCCAGGGCGTCGGTCATGCGGTTGAAATGCAGCGCCAGTTGCCGCGCTTCGGGTGATCCTGCGCTGCGCAGGCGCACATTGAGCTGGCCGGCGCACACCTGTTGCAAGGCGCGCAGCAGTTCGTCGAGTACGCCCATGCCACGGCGCACCGCCCAGCGGATGGTCAGCAGGCTCAGGGCCAGGGCCAGGGCGCACAGGCTCAACAGTTGTTGCAGGGAGTCCCAGACTTCATCGATCTCATCCCGCGGGTCGACGGCGATGGACACGCGGCGGCCGTCCGGCAGGTCCAGCACCTGGGCACTGCGCCGCGCCTCGGCAAACAGCAGGCGCCCGAGCCAGGCGTCCAGGCCGGACGGCAGCGGCGCCGGCAAGGTCTCGTCGGGGGCCAGCCAATGCACGCGCACATGGCGCAGGCTGGCGGTGAGATGCGGTTGCAGGCTGGCCGGGTCGCGCTCGGCGGTTGCGCTGAGGTAATGCACCACCGCTTCGGCCGATTGCAGCTCACGCTCCACATCGGTCAGGGCCTGATGCAGCAACAGCGCGGTGCAGGCGCAGGTGACCAAGGCGAAGAAACCGCACACCCACAGGTTGATGCGCCACAGTGCCGACATACCTAGTGCGCCACGCTGGCGGGCACGCTCAGCGCCGGGCGTGGTGCGTGCAGCTTGTCGACGCCGATCAGGCTCACGATCAGCAGGAACGGCAAAAGCAGCGCCTTGAGGATTTGCATGATCGTTCATCTCCCGGATGGACACGGTGGGGGTAACCCATGCTAAGACCGCGCCACCTGCGCGGGGCTACTACCTTGGTACTGGCTCAGCGGTACTTTCTGCATATTTGCAGCAGACATAAGGCTTCCTATGCTGGCGCTACCTGACATGGAGTGCCTTATGCGCCAGCTCGCCCCCTACGCCGTGCTCTACCTGCTGGCGATTGCCTGCGCCGCCGGGGTGGCCACTGCCAGCCAGGCCGCCGAGGCGCCGTTGGCGGTGCAGATCGGCTACCTGGGCTATCGGCCCGACCCTGGGCCGCTGCTGTCGAATGTGATCCCCGAGCCCACCGACGCCGGGCAACGCGGTGCGGAGCTGGCGATCATCGACAGCAACAGCACCGGCGCCTTTCTCAACCAACGCTACAGCCTGACCAGCGCCACGGTGGACAGCCCCGACGCCCTGCTCGCCGCCGCCCAGGCCCAGCACGACCAGGGCCTGCGCCTGTTCGTGGTCAACGCCCCCGCCGCCAGCCTGCGCCAGCTCAGCGCGGCCCTGCCCGACAGCCTGCTGTTCAACGCCGGCAGCCCCGATGACAGCCTGCGCAGCACCGACTGCCTGGGCAACGTGCTGCACACGCTGCCCAGCCGCGCCATGCTCGCCGATGCCCTGGCGCAATTTCTGGTGGTGCGCAAATGGCAGAAGGCGCTGCTGATCGTCGGCCCCACCGAGGATGACCAGGCCTACGCCGCCGCCCTGCGCCGCGCCGCCAAGCGCTTCGGCGTGCATCTGGTGGCGGAGAAAGCCTGGCGCTTCGATAACGACCAACGCCGCAGCGCCCAGGCAGACATGCCGCTGTTCACCCAGACCGCCGAATACGACGTGGTGCTGGTGGCGGACGAGCGCGGCGACTTCGGCGAATACGTGCCCTACCAGACCTGGTACCCGCGCCCCGTCGCCGGCACCCAGGGCCTGACGCCCACCGGCTGGCACAAGACCGTCGAAACCTACGGCGCCGCGCAACTGCAAAAACGCTTCGAAGCCCTGGCCGGGCGCTGGATGAACGACCGCGACTTCGCCGCCTGGATGGCCGTGCGCAGCGTTGCCAGTGCGGTGAACAAGCTGCGCCAGGTCGACCCCATGACCATCCGCCAACTGGAGATCAGCGAGCAACTGCCGCTGGACGGCTTCAAGGGCCGCAAGCTCAGCTATCGCCCGTGGAACGGCCAACTGCGCCAACCGATTCCGATCGTGCAGCCCCGCGCCCTGGTCAGCACCTCGCCCCAGGACGGTTTCCTGCACCCCTTCAACGAAATGGACAGCCTGGGCTACGACAAACCCGAGGTGACCTGCCGCTTCCCTTGATCGCTCCCCTACTCACAATAATAAGGAATCCGCCATGCGCCGCACCCTGCTCTCATGCGCCCTGCTGCTTGCCGCCGGGCACGCCGTGGCCAGCACCGCCTGGGTCTCCAACGAGAAAGACAACACCCTCAGCCTGATCGACATGCAGACCCTGCAAGTCACCGACACGCTCAAGGTCGGCCAGCGCCCGCGGGGCCTGCTGCTGTCCCATGACAAAAAGCTGCTGTACATCTGCGCCAGCGACTCGGACCGCGTGCAGGTGATGGACGTGGCCACGCGCAAGATCATCAAGGAGCTGCCCTCCGGCAAAGACCCCGAGCAGTTCGCCCTGCACCCCAATGACCGCTGGCTGTATGTGTCCAACGAAGACGATGCACTGGTCACGGTGATCGACACCGAGACCTCCAAGGTGCTAGGCCAGATCAACGTCGGCGTAGAGCCCGAAGGCATGGCCGTGAGCCCGGACGGCAAGTGGGCGGTGAACACCAGCGAAACCACGAACATGCTGCACTGGATCGACACCAGCACCCAGACCCTGGTCGACAGCACCCTGGTGGACCAGCGCCCGCGCTTCGTCGAGTTCAACCACGATGGCTCGCAGCTGTGGGCCTCGGCGGAGATCGGCGGCACCGTGACCATTCTCGATGTGGCCAGCCGCGCGATCCTCAAAACCCTGACGTTCAAGATCAAGGGCGTCCACCCGGACAAGGTGCAGCCGGTGGGGATCAAGCTCAGTTCCGACGGCAAGTACGCCTTTGTCGCCCTGGGCCCGGCCAACCATGTGGCGGTGATCGACGCCAAGACCTTCGAGATCCTCGACTACCTGCTGGTAGGCCGCCGCGTGTGGCAGATGGCATTTACCCCGGACGAAAAACAGTTGCTGGCCACCAATGGCGTCAGCGGCGATGTGTCGGTGATCGATGTGGACAGCCTCAAGGTGCTCAAGTCGGTGAAGGTCGGGCGTTATCCATGGGGCGTGGTGGTCACGCCATGAACGCCCTGGAGGTGCGCGACCTGAGCTTCGCCTATGGCGAGCGCCAGGCTTTGCACGAGGTGAGTTTCAGCCTGGCACCGGGGCGCTTTGCCGCGTTGCTGGGGCCCAACGGCGCCGGCAAGTCGACCTTGATCGCCCTGCTCACGCGCTTGTACGACCTGCAAAGCGGCGACATCCGCGTCGGCGGCCACTCCCTGCGCGATGCACCGCGCGCAGCCCTCACGCAACTGGGGGTGGTGTTCCAGCAAAGCACCCTGGACCTGGACTTGAGCGTCGAACAGAACCTGCGTTATCACGCCGCGCTGCACGGTTTGTCGCGGCGCCAGACCGACGTGCGCGTCGCCGCCGAGCTGGCGCGCCAGGCCCTCACCGAGCGGCGCCGCGAAAAAGTCCGCGAGCTCAACGGCGGGCACCGGCGCCGCGTGGAAATCGCCCGGGCGTTGTTGCATGAACCGCGCTTGCTGCTGCTGGATGAAGCCAGCGTCGGCCTCGACCCCGCCAGCCGCCTGGCGCTGAACCAGCACGTGCGCAACCTGTGCCTTGAGCAAGGCATCAGCGTGCTGTGGACCACCCACCTGCTCGATGAAGTGCAACCCGACGATGCGTTGATGATCCTGCACCAGGGCCGCTTGGTGGCCAGCGGGCAGGTCGATGCGCTGATCCTCGAACAGGGTGGCGACCTCGGCAGCGTCTTTGCGCGCCTGACCCGCCCCACAACGACGGGAGCCCCGGCATGAACGCTTACTGGCAATGCTTGCGCGGCATCGTGCTGCGCGAGTGGCTGCGCTTTGTATTGCAGCGCACGCGGTTTCTCAGCGCCCTGGTGCGCCCGCTGTTGTGGCTGCTGGTGTTCGCCGCCGGGTTCCGCGCCGCGCTGGGTATCTCGGTGATCGAACCCTACGACACCTACATTCCCTATGAGGTCTACATCATCCCGGGGCTGGCTTGCATGATCCTGCTGTTCAACGGCATGCAGGGTTCGCTGTCGATGGTCTACGACCGCGAGATGGGCAGCATGCGCGTGCTGCTGACCAGCCCGCTGCCGCGCACGTTTTTGCTGTGCAGCAAGTTGCTCGCCACCGCGCTGATTTCACTGTTGCAGGTGTACGGGTTCCTGGCGATCGCCTGGGTCTACGGCGTGCAACCGCCTGTCATGGGGCTGTTGATCGCCCTGCCGGCCTTGCTGCTGGTGGCCTTGATGCTGAGCGCGCTGGGTTTGCTGCTGTCGAACGCGATCCGTCAACTGGAGAACTTTGCCGGGGTGATGAATTTCGTGATCTTCCCGCTGTTTTTCATATCGTCGGCGCTGTACCCGTTGTGGAAGATGCGCGACTCCAGCGAGTGGTTGTATTGGCTGTGCGCAATCAACCCCTTCACCCACGCCGTCGAGCTGGTGCGCTTTGCCCTGTATGAACGCTTCGCCGGCCTGGCCCTCGCGGTGTGCCTGGGCTTGACCGTATTGTTCGCGGTGTTGGCGGTGTTGACCTTCAACCCCCAGCATGCAGCGTTGCGCAAAAAAGGCTGAGGGCGGCAAAAACTACTACTTTAGTACTGGTTTTACTGTCTATCGTCGCATTCCCAAGGGCTCGGGACTCACGTGTAATGGGCGCATAACGATAAGGATCGCCCTGCCATGCTGCCTGCCCGACTGCCCTTGTTGGCGCTGCTGTGCCTGTTTGCCGCCAACGTACAGGCCGATACCGCATTATTTTCCGCCGACGGCTATCGCATCAGCCTGTATCGCAGCCCCACGCCCGATCATGTGCAGGGCGCGACGATCATCGACACCCCTGCCCTGCAAGCCCTGCTGACCCAAACCCCAGCCCCGGTGCTGATCGATACGTATCGCCGCCAGTGGCTGCAAGGCCGCTTCATCGAAGACCAGCCCCACGCCAACCTGCCCGGCAGCCGTTGGCTGGCCAACACCGGCGACGGCGACCTCACGCCGGAGTGGCAAAGCTATTTCGTGCGCCACCTGTACACCTACAGCGGCGGCAACCTGGCACGACCATTGGTGTTCTATTGCCGCTCCGATTGCTGGCTGAGTTGGAACGCGGTAAAACGTGCGGCCAACCTGGGCTATACCTCTGTGTATTGGTATCGCGATGGCCTGGATGCCTGGGAAGCGGCGAAGCTGCCGGTGTCGGTGGCGCAACCCGAGCCATTTGAATAACCACAATAAGAAAGGTGAACGGCCATGTACAAAATCCTGATTGCCGATGATCACCCACTGTTTCGCGAAGCGATTCATAACGTCATCAGCGATGGTTTCCCCGGCAGCGAAGTGATGGAGACCGCCGATCTGGACAGCGCCCTGGCGCTGACCCAGGAACACGACGACCTCGATCTGATCCTGCTCGACCTGAACATGCCCGGCATGCACGGTCTCAATGGCCTGATCAACCTGCGCAACGAATCGCCGACCATCCCGGTGGTGATCGTGTCCGCCGAGCAAGACAAGCAAATCGTGCTGCAGGCCATCACCTATGGCGCCGTCGGTTTTATCACCAAGTCGTCGCCGCGCCAGCAAATGACCGAGGCGATCCAGCAGATTCTCAACGGCAATGTGTACCTGCCGCCGGACATCATCCGCACCCAGAAACCCGGCACCCACCGGCGCCTGAACGAAAACCCGGGCTTCGCTCCGGAATTGCTGCAGGCGTTGACCCGCAAGCAGTTGCTGGTGCTGGAGCGGATGACCAAGGGCGAGTCGAACAAGCAGATTGCCTACACCCTGGAGATCGCCGAGACCACGGTGAAGGCCCATGTGTCGGCGATTTTGCGCAAGTTGAATGTGCATAATCGGGTGCAGGCGATCTTGAGCGCGGGGGATATTGATTTTGGTTCTTATCTGCGTCGCTGATCTTTCGGAAAGCGCATAGAACCCTTGTGGGAAGGGGTTTGTGTGGGGTTTGTGTGGGGCTTGTGTGGGAGGGGGCTTGCCCCCGATAACGGTGGATCAGTTATAGGTGCAGTGACTGACAGTCAGCTATCGGGGGCAAGCCCCCTCCCACATTGGATCTCCATTTGATCTCTGGTTCTCTGGATCTCTGGATCTCTGGATCTCTGTTTGATCGCTGTTTGAGGAGCGTTCGGTGGTCATTTGCCTAAGAGGTGGCTCATCGCGGTCTTGAGCTTCATCGGCCGCACCGGCTTGTGCATTAAGGTGTGTCCCAGTTCGCGGATCTGCAGCTTCAGTTCGTTGCTGTAATTGGCGGTGATCATCATGGCCGGGATCGGGCTGGCGCGCCGGGCGTTGATGCGTGCCACGGCGTCGACGCCGTTCTGCTCATCGTCCAGGTGGTAATCGGCGATCAGCAGGTCGGCCTCGGCGTGGTAGTTGTCCACCTGCCGCGCCAGGTCTTGTTCCGATAACGCGGTGACCACCCGGCAGCCCCACCCTTCCAGCAAGGTCCGCATTCCCGCGCAGATCGCTGCGTCGTTATCCAGCACCCACACCCGCGCGCCTTGCAGGCGCTCCAGCATCGGTTCGCTCATGGACGGCTGCGGCAGCGATTTGGGCGCGGTGGCGCTCAAGGGCACGTCCACCGCGAACATCGAGCCCTTGCCCGGCCACGACTTGACGGTGATGCGATGGCCGAGGATGCCGGCGATTTTTTCCACGATGGCCAGGCCCAGGCCCAACCCGCGATCCTGGTCGCGCCGCTGCACATCGCCGCGTTTGAACTCCTGGAAAATTTCCTCCAGGCGATCTTCGGCAATGCCCATGCCGCTGTCCCAGACCTGGATCGACAAGCGCTGGTGCTGGCGGCGGCAGCCCAGCACCACGCGCCCCGAGTAGGTGTAGCGAATCGCATTGCTCAGCAGGTTGCGCAGAATCCGCGCCAGCAGCTGGATATCGCTGCGCACCAGCGCCGAGCAGCCGACGAAGTGCAACTCCAGGCCTTCGCTGCGCGCCAGTTGGGTGAATTCGACGGCGAGGTTGTCGAGCAGCTCGCTGAGGGCGAACGGGGCGATATCGGCTTTGATCACCCCAGCATCCAGCTTGGAAATATCAACCAGGGTGCCCAACAGGTTTTCCACGTCTTCCAGCGAGTTGCTCACGTTGCGCACCAGGGTTTCATTGGCCTGGGGTTCGCGGCGTTCAAGCAAGGCGCCGGTGAACAGGCGCGCGGCGTTCAGCGGTTGCAACAGGTCGTGGCTGACGGCGGCGAGGAATTTGGTTTTTGACAGGTTGGCCTGCTCGGCTTCGAGCTTGGCTTCGCGCAGGCGCGATTCCACGCGGCGGCGCTCGTCGATTTCGCGCAGCAACTGGTCGTTCAGCGAGGTCAGTTCCGAGGTGCGCTGGGCGACGCGCAGCTCCAGGTTCTGATAGGCCTGGTGCAAGGCTTCGGCGGTGCGCCGGCGCTCGGTGATGTCGCGGATCAGCACAAAGATCCCCACCACTTCGCCACTGGCCAGGCGGTTTGGCACGTAGGAGCGCAGCATGTAGCGCTCCTGGTTGTTGATGTTGGTTTCGGCGAATTCGAAGGTCACGCTCTCCCCCGCCAGCGCCCGCGAGACGTAGGCATCCAGGCGCTGACAGTGTTGTTCGCTGTGGACTTCGCGCAGGCTCTGGCCGAGCATCATGCCCCGCGGCCAGCAGTACCATTCTTCATAGACCTTGTTGGTGAACTCATACACCAGGTCGGCATTCAGGTAGCCGATCAGCGCCGGCACATGGTCGGTGATCAGGCGAATCCAGCGCTCGCTCTCCTGCGCCTTTTGCGCCGCGGCCTGCTCGCGGCGCAGGGTTTCGGCGCGCAGGCGGGCGTTGATCAGCAAGTGGTTGCTGGCGCGCAGTTCGGCCATCGCCTGGTTCAGCGCGTCGGTGCGCTCGCGCACTTGTTCGGCGAGCACCACCGAGTGCTGGAACGTGGTGTAGGGGTCGTTGCCCTGGGTCACCCCGGACTCGATGCGCTCGATCAGCGCCGCGTTGATCCGCGTCAGCTTGTAGTTGTCCAGGCGTAGCCGCGCCAACTCGGCCAACAGTTCATTGCGATCCTGGGGCTCGCCCTCGGGCAATGGCGACGCCGGTGAAGGTCTGGTTGATATGCATGCCATTGAACTGTTCTCCGTAGGTGTTGAACCCCATCACCCGCTGGTCGCGCAGGAAGCCGCCGATCTGCTCCAGGGTGCCGCTGTCTTCCAGCTCCAGGCGGCGCAGGAAGCAGTCGCAGCCAATGGTCAGCAGCAGCTCGCCGAGGCGAGATTGCAGGCCGTCGAACAGGGTTACCAGGTTCGGCAGGATCGGCCCGGGTGTCATCACCGTGAGGACGATGCCGTTTTCCACGGCGCAGTAGAAACTCAGGCTCAGGTCGTCATGCACCTGCTGGATCGCCCTGACGTAGTACTGGTCGTGGATACGTACCGCCAGCGGATGCGCGGCAAAGACGCGGTGGTCGAGGTCGGCCACGGCCACGCCGATGTGCCGCGCGTACTCCTCCGCGGCGGGCTCGGCGTTGAGCTCGAATACCCGCCGCGACGGGCTGTCGGCGCCGGTCACTACGAGTTTTTCCGCACGCGGCAGAATGTGGTGGGTGGTGAACACCTCGAAGTCCAGCCAGGTATTGACCAGCACCACCACGGCCGCGCCGCTGTGGAACGCGCCGTTGAAATACACGTGGGTGTGCGTGAGGTAATTGTCGTCGCCGGCCGAGCCGCCGAAATGCGGGATATCGCCGAGCGCCGCGCTGAGGGCCGCGAGCACCATTTCTTCACGGCTGGACAGCCCGTCGAGCAAGGTCAGGGCGAAGGTGTTGCCCTTGATCGGCGCCAGGGTGTTGCTGCGACAGCCGCCCACCAGGCGTTCGACCATGTGCTGGGCGTCGATCAGGCTGAAGTGTTCCACCTGGTCGATCAGTTCGGTGGCAATCGAAAAATGCGCGTGGTTAAAGCCCATCGCCGTCACGCAATTGCGCCCGTAGCCTTGGGGTGTGATCTCGCCGGCGCTGGTGCAACCGACGAGGCGCACATTGCCGAAACAACGTTGCAGGGCTTGGCCGAGCGCCTGCAGGTCGTAGGAAGCCGAGCAGAAAAACAGCACGAAGCCCAGGTACGGATGCAGCAGTTGCTCGGCCAATTCTTCGGCGGCCTGCCCGGCATCGGTGGCCAGAGACATGGCACTGACTACGCCTTCATGGTTGTGCATCGTCGACTCTCCGCTCTGAGGCATGAGTGTACGAAGGCTGGGGGGGCGGAACCTATGCTACTTGGGTACTGGGTGGGGGGATGCGATGGGATGAGACGCCCAGGATGCAGGTAATCAAATGTGGGAGGGAGCTTGCTCCCGATGGTGGTGGATCAGCTACAAATGAGCCAACTGAACCACCGCTATCGGGGGCAAGCCCCCTCCCACATTTTGACCGCGTACCACTTAAAGACCAGGGCAGTCAGGTCTTACCAGGTGAGCACGGCACCGACGGCGAAGGTGTCGGTGTCTTCATTTTGTGCGCTGGTGTCATGCCCCTTGATCTGGAACTGGTTGTATTCAGCGACCAGCTTCAGGTTGTCGTTCACGTCGTGAAACAGCGCAATGCCACGGGTGTCATAGTCGGCGCCGCTGCCCACCACGCCGTTGCCGTCGTCCTTGGTCTTGCCATACGACAGCGCCAGGCGGTTCTTGCCCAGCTTGTAGGAGCCTTGCAGCAGGTAGCCGTTGCTGTCGACATTGCGCAGGGTCGCTTCGCCGGCATTGTTGGTGAAGAACGGGTTGATGCCCTTGGCCTGGAAGCCCGAGCCGGTCAGGGACAGGCCGCCCATTTTCGCCTGTACGCCGTAGCCCACGCCTTTGGAGGTGACGCTGTCGACATTGGAATCGGTGTTGTCCGAGGTCTGGTAGCTGCCGTTGAGCCAGCTGTAGATCTTCGCCCCGCCCAGGTCGAACTGGTAGGTGATCTCGCTCTCGGTACGCGGGTTTTTCTGGTAGGCCTTGCCTTGGGGGCTGCTGTCGTTGGTATCGACCGGGTCGAGGATGCCGACGGCAACACGCAGGCCGTCCATCACCGGGGTGCGGTAGGTGATCTGCGAGGTCGGGAACGGGTATGGATAGCCGCTGCCGATATTGCCGAACGAAACCCCGCCGCCGTCGACCAGGCCGAGGCTGTCGCTGACCTGGCCGTAGCCCGCGAGCAATTCGTCGAGCAGGATGTTGGAGCGGGCGAACAGGCCGAAGTCCTTGCCGATCAGCACTTCGCCCCACTCCGGGTTGGCCACTGTGCCGTAGAACTGGCGCACATCGATGGCGGTGTCGGTGCCGTTGGTCTGGCTGTCGTTGATGGTCACCCAGAACGAGGCACGGGCGCCGAGCTTGAGGTCGTCGGCCTGCTTGGTCATGTTGAAGCCCAGGTAGTTGGGCAAAAAGCCCATCTTCACCCGAGCCTGGCGGCGGTCGTATTGGTCACCGGCGCGGTCTACGTTGCTGTTGACGTAGAAGGCGTTGATGTAGCCATCGGTGGAGAAGGTGGTTTCGTCTTTGTCGTACAGCATGATTTCGGCGCTGGCGAACGGGCTCAGGCCCAGGCCGACGAGAAACACAGGCAACAGACGCAGGGGGAGTTTCTTATTGTTATGCATGGTGCGCTCCGCAACGGGGACATGATGTCGGAGGCGATTATCGAAAGCTGCCAGGCCACGGCCTACGCTGCCTTGGCGCCAATTTCAGGGTGCTTTGGACGGGCAGCGGGGGCTCGGCAAATTCGGTGTAAGACCGGCCCGTTCACAGACGCGGCACTTAGGGTGTAAGACCGACCCTGAACAACATGCCGAAAGACCGCGTCATGTCCTGTTACAGGTCGACACTTTGCCTCGCAGCGCTTTTTTCCCTTAATCTGCCAAGCCCATGTGGGACACATCGCGAATGTAACCCGCAGCCCGCCACCAAGGACCGCCGCCCATGCCCGCGTTGATTCAGGCTTTTCTGGACGAGGCATCGTCGACCTACACCTATGTGGTGCATGAGGCCGACGATGGCCCCTGCGCCATCGTCGACTCGGTGCTCAATTACGACCCGGCCTCCGGGCGCACCGACACACGCCAGGCCGACAAGGTGATTGCCTACGTGCGCGAACATCGCTTGCAGGTGCAATGGCTGCTGGAAACCCACGCCCATGCCGACCATCTGTCCGCCGCGCCTTACCTGCGCCGGACGTTGGGCGGCAAGATCGCCATTGGCCAGGCCATCAGCAAGGTGCAGCACGTGTTCAAGCACCTGTTCAACCTGGAGCCGGAATTTCACGTCGACGGTTCGCAGTTCGACCACCTGTTTGCCCCGGATGAAATCTTCCCTATCGGCAACTTGAAGGCCCAGGCCTTGCACGTGCCCGGCCACACCCCGGCGGACATGGCCTACCTGATCGACGATCAACTGATCCTGGTCGGCGACACCCTGTTCATGCCCGACGTCGGCACCGCCCGCTGCGACTTCCCCGGTGGCGATGCACACCAGCTGTATGCGTCGATGCGCAAGCTCCTGGCCTTCCCGCCGCAGACGCGACTGTACGTATGCCACGACTACCCGCCACAAGGCCGTGAGGCCCGGTGCCAGACCACCGTGGCCGAGCAGCGCGCGGGCAATATCCATGTGCATGACGGGGTGGATGAAGCGGCGTTTGTGCAGATGCGGACCCAGCGCGATGCCGGGCTGGGGATGCCGACACTGCTGCTGCCGGCGATCCAGGTGAATGTGCGGGCGGGGAATCTGCCGCCGCCCGAAGAGAATGGGGTGGTGTACCTGAAGATCCCGCTCAATCAGCTCTGAACGCGCTCAACCGGCCACCTGCGTCGCGGGTTCACGCGATGGAGAACTGAGCCACAATCTGCTTGAGATCCATCGCCAGCTTCGACAGTTCGTGGCTGGCAATCGACGTTTGCCCGGCGGCCGACGAACTCTGGATCGACAGGTCGCGAATGCTGATCAGGTTCTGGTCGACGGAGCGCGCCACATGCGCCTGTTCTTCGGAGGCCGTCGCGATCAACTGGTTCCGGTCGTTGATGTCGGCAATCGCTTCGGTGATCTGGGTGATGGCCTGGCCTGCTTCGTGGGCGATTTTCAGGGAGTCCACCGCTTCGCTGCGGTTCATGGTCATCGACGACACCGCCTCGTTGGAACAGACCTGGATCTTCGCGATCATCTGCTCGATTTCCTGGGTCGAGGTCTGGGTCCGGTGAGCCAGCGCCCGCACTTCATCGGCCACCACCGCAAACCCTCGGCCTTGCTCGCCAGCCCGCGCCGCTTCGATGGCGGCGTTCAGCGCCAGCAGGTTGGTCTGTTCGGCAATCGAGCGGATCACTTCCACCACCCGTGCGATGTCCTGGGCCTGCTTGGCCAGGCCTTCGACTTCCATACCGGTCTGCTGCACGGTGGCGCTGAGTTTTTCAATCGACGCGATGGTCTGGGTCACACGCTCCTGGCCGATTTGGGCCGAGCGTTGGGAGTCCTGGGTCGACTGGGAGGCCGAGACGGCATTGCGCGCGACTTCTTCCACCGCCGCGGTCATCTCATTGACCGCCGTGGCGGCCTGGTCGGTTTCCATGCTCTGGCGCTCGATACCGGCGCTGGACTCACGGGTAATCGAACTCATCTCTTCGGCAGCCGAGGCCAACTGCCCGGAGGCTTCGGAGATATGCTGCAAAGTGGTTTTGAGGTTCATCTGCATCGCGGCAGTCGATTGTTGCAGCTCCGTCAGCTCATCCTTGCCGTTGACGGCGATGGCCACGCGCAGATCACCGTCGGCGATCTTGGAGGTCGACACCAGCAACTCACGCACTGGCGTAATGATACTGCGGGTAAACAGGCTCGCGACGACCACGGTCAACAGCACTGAAGCGCCCATCAGCACCCAGGTAAACAGACGAGTCGCGTTGTATTCGCTGGAGGCGATCCGCACCGCCTCATTGGAGCCGCGCCCGTTCAGGGTGATCAGGTCGTTGATCGAGTCCTGCGCCTTGAGGGCGACGGGGGCTTGCACGTCGCTCAGATAAGCGGCGATCTGCGCGGAGGAGCCTGTGGTAGAGAGTGTCAGAAACTCGTCGATCTTCTGGTTGTAAGTGCCAATACTGCTCATGACTTCGTCATATTTGGCCTGTTCCTCGGGACTCGACACCATGGAAGCGTAGCTCTGGGCGATCTTCATCAACTCCGATCGGACACTTTGAAGGCTATCCCGTGAACTTTGATCCTGCCGGGCACTGTCCATGGCAAAACGGCGCAACTCCAGACGCAACTTAAACAGGGCTGAATCGATTCTTCCGGCCAGGCGAATACTGGGCAGCCAGTTGTTTTCAATCTCAACGGTTGAAGAATAGACGGAATCGACTTTTACCAGCGTCATGCCCCCTTGTATTAACAGCAGAATGCAAACCACTCCGAAACAAAGGGTGGTACGTAGATTCAATTTCAGGGATCTCATAGACATCTCGATTCACCTTTTACGTGGACTTGTTAGTTAGGTGGCTTATAGCAACTAATTTGTTTAATAACGCGTGAAAAATTCGTGAGCGATCAAGGAAATTTTTATGATGCAAGAAAAAAACCCCGTTCTTTTTAATTACTTAGCTAAACAACAAAACTCATCCAGCCTGATGCCCAAAGCGCGTTGGAAGTCAATCGGGCCAGGCGGCAATATTTAGAATACGAAGTTAGATTAAAGTCGTAGGGTACACGGCACCTTGGCGGCTGATTCTCCATGACTTGTCCGGCCACTTGAATGGGGAACGTAGCCGATACAATAGAGCGCTCAGGTAAAACATACATTGACAGGTGTCAATACTAAAAAGCGCGCGCCAATAAAGAGCAATGCATGAGTTGCGTTGCGTTGCGCCGCGAACCTTGTCTCAGACCATCAATCCATCCGGCGGCAGTGGCAACGCGGTCTTATAGCGCACTTGTTTAAGAGCGAAGCTGGAGCGGATATTGGCAACACCTGGCACTTTGGTCAGAAAGTCCATCATGAAACGCTCCAGCGACTGGATCGTCGGCACCAACACACGGATCAAATAGTCCGGGTCGCCGGCCATCAAGTAGCACTCCATCACCTCGGGCCGGTCGGAAATCGCCCCTTCGAATTGCTGCAAGGCCAGTTCGTTCTGCTTTTCCAGGCTGACATGGATAAACACGTTGACGTGCAGCCCCAGCAGGTCGGCATCGAGCAAGGTTACCTGGTCGCGAATCAGGCCCAGTTCCTCCATCGCCTTGACCCGATTGAAACACGGCGTGGGCGACAGGTTGACCGAGCGGGCGAGGTCGGCGTTGGTGATGCGCGCATTCTCCTGCAGGGCGTTGAGAATGCCGATATCGGTACGGTCCAGTTTGCGCATGAGACAAAATCACCTGTTTATTATGTTTATGCAGTTTTTTTATCCGCAAATGAGCCCGAGCGCAACGAAACACAGATAAATATTCTTCTACGCCCCGCCTATGATTGTTGTAGGACAAGATTTCTCCTACCCGGAGGATGACGGTCAGCTAGCGCGCCCACTACAAGAAATTCACAAGATCGAGCGTAGAAAGCCATGAACCAGCCGTATGCACCACTGCGCCTGCACGTTCCCGAACCCTCGGGCCGCCCAGGCTGCAAGACTGACTTTACCTACCTGCGTCTGACCGACGCCGGCCTGGTGCGCAAACCCAGCATCGACGTAGAACCCGCCGACACCGCCGATTTGGCCAAGGGCCTGATCCGCGTGCTCGACGACCAGGGCCAGGCCCTCGGTCCGTGGGCTGAAGACGTGCCTGTCGAGATCCTGCGCCGGGGCATGCGCGCCATGCTCAAGACGCGCATCTTCGACAACCGCATGGTGGTCGCCCAGCGTCAGAAGAAAATGTCGTTCTACATGCAGAGCCTCGGCGAAGAAGCCATCGGCAGCGCCCAGGCCCTGGCCCTGAACATCGACGACATGTGCTTCCCCACCTATCGCCAGCAAAGCATCCTGATGGCCCGCGACGTGCCGCTGGTGGACCTGATCTGCCAACTGCTGTCCAACGAGCACGACCCGCTCAAGGGCCGGCAACTGCCGATCATGTATTCGGTGAAAGACGCCGGCTTCTTCACCATTTCCGGCAACCTTGCCACCCAATTCGTACAAGCCGTGGGCTGGGGCATGGCCTCGGCGATCAAGGGCGATACCAAGATCGCCTCGGCCTGGATCGGCGACGGCGCCACTGCCGAATCGGACTTCCACACCGCCCTCACCTTCGCCCACGTCTACCGCGCGCCGGTGATTCTCAACGTGGTCAACAACCAGTGGGCCATCTCCACCTTCCAGGCCATCGCCGGCGGTGAAGCCACTACCTTCGCCGGACGCGGCGTCGGGTGCGGCATCGCCTCCCTGCGCGTGGACGGCAACGACTTCATCGCGGTGTACGCCGCTTCCGCCTGGGCCGCCGAACGCGCGCGCCGCAACCTCGGCCCGACCCTGATCGAATGGGTCACCTACCGCGCCGGCCCGCACTCCACGTCGGATGATCCGTCCAAGTACCGCCCCGCCGACGACTGGAGCCACTTCCCCCTGGGCGACCCGATTGCGCGCCTCAAGCAGCACCTGATCAAGATCGGCCAGTGGTCCGAAGAGGAACACGCGACGGTCAGTGCCGAACTGGAGGCCGAAGTGGTCAAGGCGCAGAAAGCAGCCGAACAGTACGGCACCCTCGCCGGCGGCCAGATTCCAAGCGCCGCGACCATGTTCGAAGACGTCTACAAAGAGATGCCGGAGCACTTGAAGCGCCAGCGTCAAGAGTTGGGGGTCTGACATGAACGATCACAACAACAGCATCGAATTGGAAACCGCCATGACCACCACCACCATGACCATGATCCAGGCCCTGCGCTCGGCCATGGACGTGATGCTTGAGCGTGACGACAACGTGGTGGTGTTCGGCCAGGACGTTGGCTATTTCGGCGGCGTATTCCGTTGCACCGAAGGCTTGCAGAACAAGTACGGCAGTTCGCGGGTGTTTGACGCGCCGATCTCCGAAAGCGGCATCGTCGGCGTGGCGGTGGGCATGGGCGCCTACGGCCTGCGCCCGGTGGCGGAAATCCAGTTCGCCGACTACGTCTACCCAGCCAGCGACCAGATCATCTCCGAAGCGGCGCGCCTGCGTTATCGCTCGGCCGGCCAGTTCACCGCGCCGTTGACCCTGCGCATGCCCTGCGGCGGCGGCATCTACGGCGGCCAGACCCACAGCCAGAGTATCGAAGCGGTGTTCACCCAGGTCTGCGGCCTGCGCACGGTGATGCCGTCCAACCCCTATGACGCCAAGGGCCTGTTGATCGCCTCGATCGAAAACGACGACCCGGTGATCTTCCTCGAGCCCAAGCGCCTGTACAACGGCCCGTTCGACGGCCACCACGACCGCCCGGTAACGCCGTGGTCGAAACACCCGCAGGCGCAAGTGCCGGACGGTTACTACAGCGTGCCGCTGGACGTGGCCGCGATCGTGCGTCCGGGTTCGGCCGTCACCGTGCTGACCTACGGCACCACCGTGTACGTGTCGCAAGTCGCCGCCGAAGAAACCGGTATCGACGCCGAGGTCATCGACCTGCGCAGCCTGTGGCCGCTGGACCTGGAAACCATCGTCAACTCGGTGAAAAAGACCGGCCGTTGCGTGGTGGTGCATGAAGCCACCCGCACCTGCGGCTTTGGCGCCGAGCTGGTGGCGCTGGTGCAGGAACATTGCTTCCACCACCTGGAAGCGCCGATCGAACGCGTCACCGGTTGGGACACCCCCTACCCGCACGCGCAGGAATGGGCGTATTTCCCAGGGCCGTCCCGTGTGGGCGCGGCGTTGAAACGGGTCATGGAGGTCTGAATGGGCACGCACGTTATCAAGATGCCGGACATTGGCGAAGGCATCGCAGAAGTTGAACTCTCGGCCTGGCATGTGAAGGTCGGCGACCTGGTCGTCGAAGACCAGGTGCTGGCGGATGTGATGACCGACAAGGCGATGGTGGACATTCCCTCGCCGGTCCACGGCAAGGTACTTGCCCTCGGCGGCGAGCCGGGTGAAGTCATGGCCGTGGGCAGTGTGCTGATCAGCATCGAAGTGGAAGGCGCGGGCAATACCAAAGACGTGCCGATGACGGCTGAACCGGCCAAGGCGGCGCCTGCGCCGGTAGCGCAAAGCAAGCCGGCCCCAGCGGTAGAAAGCACACTGGCACTCAAACCGTCCGTCGCGCCCCAGGCCCCCGTGGCCCGCGATGCCAACGAGCGTCCGCTGGCCTCCCCCGCCGTGCGCAAGCATGCGCTGGATGCAGGCATTCCCCTGCGCCTGGTGCAGGGGTCCGGTCCGGCGGGCCGGATTCTGCACGAAGATTTGGACGCTTACTTGCTCCAGAGTCCGGCGAAAAAAACTACGGCCGCCAACCCCTACGCCGAACGCAACGACGAAGAACAGATCCCGGTGATCGGCATGCGCCGCAAAATCGCCCAGCGCATGCAGGACGCCACCCGGCGCGCCGCGCATTTCAGCTATGTGGAAGAGATCGACGTCACCGCCCTCGACGAACTGCGCGTACACCTCAATGAAAAACACGGCGCGACACGCGGCAAGCTGACGCTGCTACCGTTCATCGTGCGCGCCATGGTCGTGGCGTTGCGCGATTTCCCACAGATCAATGCGCGTTACGACGACGAAGCCCAGGTCATCACCCGCCTCGGCGCGGTGCATGTGGGCGTCGCCACCCAGAGCGATGTGGGCCTGATGGTGCCGGTGGTGCGCCACGCCGAAGCGCGCAGCCTGTGGGGCAATGCCGAGGAAATCGCGCGTTTGGCCAACGCCGCGCGCACTGGCAAGGCCAACCGCGACGAACTGTCGGGGTCGACCATCACCCTGACCAGCCTCGGCGCCTTGGGCGGCATCGTCAGCACGCCGGTGCTGAACCTGCCGGAAGTGGCCATCGTCGGCGTCAACCGCATCGTCGAGCGGCCGATGGTGATCAAGGGCCAGATCGTGATCCGCAAGATGATGAACCTCTCCAGCTCGTTCGATCACCGCGTGGTCGACGGCATGGACGCGGCGCAATTCATCCAGGCCATTCGCGGCCTGCTCGAACAACCCGCCAGCCTGTTCCTGGAGTAAGGGCATGACTCAGACATTGCACACCACCCTGCTGATCATTGGCGGCGGCCCTGGCGGTTATGTGGCGGCGATCCGCGCCGGCCAGCTGGGCATCCCGACCATCCTCGTGGAAGGCCAGGCGCTGGGCGGCACCTGCCTGAATATCGGCTGCATCCCGTCCAAGGCCTTGATCCACGTGGCCGAACAGTTCCAGCAGACCGTACACCACAGCCAGGGCTCCCAACTGGGCATCGAAGTGGATGTGCCGACCCTGGACATCCGCAAAAGCGTGGCTTGGAAAGACGCCATCGTCGACCGCCTGACCAGCGGGGTTGCCGCGCTGCTGAAGAAACACAAGGTGCAGGTCATCCACGGGTGGGCCCAGGTGGTGGACGGCAAGACCGTCGACGTCGACGGCCAGCGTATCCAGTGCGAACACCTGCTGCTGGCCACCGG
This sequence comes from Pseudomonas sp. Y39-6, assembly GCF_023651955.1. Taxonomy (NCBI): domain Bacteria; kingdom Pseudomonadati; phylum Pseudomonadota; class Gammaproteobacteria; order Pseudomonadales; family Pseudomonadaceae; genus Pseudomonas; species Pseudomonas sp. Y39-6. The sequence continues at coordinate 4,458,050 of NZ_CP069594.1, forward strand.
CTCGAAAAGCGTCAACCTGCCGATGCTGCCGATCGGCGGGCCGATCATCTCGTCCACCGAAGCCCTGGCGCCGACCCGCGTGCCCAAGCGCCTGATTGTGGTGGGTGGCGGTTATATCGGCCTGGAACTGGGGATTGCCTACCGCAAGCTGGGCGCCGAAGTCAGCGTGGTCGAAGCGCAGGAGCGTATCCTGCCGGCCTACGACGCCGAGCTGACCCAGCCGGTGGCCGAGTCGCTCAAGCAATTGGGTGTGAAGCTGTACCTCAAGCACAGCGTCACCGGCTTTGAGCACAACCGCCTGCAAGTGCGCGACCCGAAGGGCGACACCGTGTCGCTGGAGACCGATCAGGTGCTGGTCGCCGTCGGTCGCACCCCCAACACCCGGGGCTGGAACCTCGAAGCGCTGGACCTGGAGATGCACGGCGCGGCGGTCAGGATCGACCACCGCTGCCAGACCAGCATGCGCAATGTGTGGGCCATCGGCGACCTCAGCGGCGAGCCGATGCTCGCGCACCGGGCCATGGCCCAGGGCGAAATGGTCGCCGAACTGATCAGCGGTCAACACCGCGAATTCAACCCGGCGGCGATCCCGGCCGTGTGCTTTACCGACCCGGAGTTGGTGGTGGTCGGCAAGTCGCCCGACGAGGCCAAGGCGGCGGGGCTGGACTGCATCGTGTCGAGCTTCCCGTTCGCGGCCAATGGCCGGGCCATGACCCTGGAGTCGAAAAGCGGCTTCGTGCGGGTGGTGGCGCGGCGTGACAATCATCTGATTGTCGGCTGGCAGGCGGTTGGCGTCGGCGTGTCCGAGCTGTCCACCGCCTTTGGGCTGAGCCTGGAAATGGGCGCGCGCCTGGAAGACGTGGCCGGCACCATCCACGCCCACCCGACCCTCGGCGAAGCCGTCCAGGAAGCCGCCCTGCGAGCGCTGGGCCACGCCCTCCACCTGTAAAAAACGCAACCCCCCGTGGAAGCAGGCTTTTGTGGGAGGGGGCTTGCCCCCGATGAGGGCGCGCCAGTCGGCACATGCGTTGACTGGCCCACCGCTATCGGGGGCAAGCCCCCTCCCACAAAAGCCCGCTCCCACATGAAGCAAGAATGCAGTATTGTTGCGCTCATTCAGAAAAAAACCGACTTGACCAGAGATAGAGGGTGTCATGGGTAACGAAAGCATCAATTGGGACAAGCTGGGTTTTGACTACATCAAGACCGACAAGCGGTTTATCCAGACCTGGAAAAACGGCGAGTGGCAAGCGGGCACCCTGACCGAAGACAACGTGCTGCACATCAGCGAGGGCTCCACCGCCCTGCACTACGGCCAACAGTGCTTTGAAGGCCTCAAGGCCTATCGCTGCAAGGACGGCTCGATCAACCTGTTCCGCCCGGACCAGAACGCCGCGCGCATGCAGCGCAGTTGCGGTCGCCTGTTGATGCCGCAAGTGCCGACCGAAGCCTTCATCGACGCCTGCAAGCAAGTGGTTCGTGCCAACGAGCGGTTCATCCCGCCGTATGGCAGCGGCGGCGCGCTGTACCTGCGCCCGTTCGTGATCGGCACCGGTGACAACATCGGCGTGCGTACCGCGCCGGAGTTCATCTTCTCGGTGTTCGCGATCCCGGTCGGCGCCTACTTCAAGGGCGGCCTGGTGCCGCACAACTTCCAGATCTCCGGCTACGACCGCGCCGCGCCACACGGTACCGGCGCCGCCAAGGTCGGTGGCAACTACGCCGCCAGCCTGCTGCCAGGTTCCGAAGCGAAAAAAGCCGGCTTCGCCGACAGCATCTACCTGGACCCGGCCACGCACTCGAAGATCGAGGAAGTCGGTTCGGCCAACTTCTTCGGGATCACCCGAGACAACAAGTTCATCACGCCGAAGTCGCCTTCGGTACTGCCAGGCATCACCCGCATGTCGCTGATCGAACTGGCCAAGACCCGCCTGGGCCTGGAAGTGGTCGAAGGCGAAGTGTTCATCGACCAACTGGATATCTTCCAGGAAGCCGGTGCCTGCGGGACGGCTGCCGTGATTTCGCCGATCGGCGGTATCGAGTACCAGGGCAAACTGCACGTGTTCTACAGCGAGACCGAAGTCGGCCCGATCACCCAGAAGCTCTATAAAGAGCTGACCGGCGTGCAATCTGGCGACGTCGAAGCGCCAGAAGGCTGGATCGTCAAGGTCTAACCCCGCCACACCGCAAAACCCTGTAGGAGGGGGCTTGCCCCCGATAGCGGAGTGTCAGTCACTGGAGGTATCGACTGACCCACCGTCATCGGGGGCTTGCCCCCTCCCACATTTGAACTGCGATCATTCTCAGGATTGAGTCGGAATATTTTCCACCATCTTCTTGCCCATGCTGATCCTCGGCTCCACCCCGTACCCCAACGCCTCGTAGAACCCCACCACCGTGTCATTACCGCCGGTGATCTGCAGGTTGATCTTCATACACCCCAAGGCGCTCAAGGCCTGCTCCGCATGCCGCACCAGCGACGCACCCAGCCCTTGCCGGCGATAGTCGGCGCGCACCGCCACCGAATACAACCAACCACGATGCCCGTCGTACCCCGCCAGAACAGTACCGATCACGACGTTCTTATCCGTCGCCACAAAGAACAGCCCGTCATTGACCGCCAGCTTCTTATCGATCGCCAGGGTCGGCAGGTTGTGCGCGGTGTCATAACCAAAAGCGTCCTGCCACAACGTAACCACCTGCGCCCGGTGCAGACGGTCGCGGTAGACGCCGATAGGGTGACGCGACGACAGCGCTTTCTCCATCACCAACGTGCGCTCGTTGCCATGGTAGACGTCGCGCACGGTGTGAAAGCCCAGTTTGGTATAGAACGACTCGGCGCTCAGCGAAGACGGCACGTTCAACACCGTCACCCCGGCCTCACGGGCGCGCAATTCGATTTCGATCATCAGCAGCCGACCGATGCCCTGCCCTTGCAGCGCCGGGTTGACGAACACCGAGCGCACCACATTACCGTCAAGGGAAGCGGTGGCGACGATCACTTCGTCCTGAACCGCCACCAGCACCGACCGACGCCGGAGCAGTTCGAGCACCGCATCGGGTGTGAAGTTGCCCGCCACCCGGGCGATCACATCCGCCGGATAGTCACGCGCATTGCTGCTGTGCAAGGCGGCGAGGATGACCCGGCTGATCCCATCTGCATCGGCGGCCTGGGCAATACGAACGGCGATAGACATGCACTCTCCTTCCTGACTCGGATACCACAACCACCTCCATACTAATGTGGGAGCTGGCTTGCCTGCGATAGCGCTCCGTCAGCCAACCTATCCGCCACCGCTTGATCGCATTCCAGCCCGCACAGCCGATTCGGCTGCCACACCCCACTTTTCAGCTTTCCCGGCTGAGCGCCGCCTCGGTTTCAGCCGGGATTCCTCCGTCAACCCGCACAAAATAGCTCCACTGCTCAACCCATGGATTCGTGCCCCCATGCAAACCACCAACACCGTCTTGATGATTCGCCCGGCGCGCTTTGCCTTCAACCCGGACACCGCGATCAACAACCGTTTCCAACGCCAGCCCCTCGACCCGCTCGACGCACAGCACAAAGCGCTGGAAGAGTTCGACGGCTATGTCGACACCCTGCGCCGGCATGGCGTCGAAGTCCTGGTCGTGCAGGACACCCCGGCACCGCACACCCCCGACTCGATCTTCCCCAACAACTGGTGGAGCAGCCATGCCGACGGCAGCCTGGTGCTCTACCCGATGGAAGGCCAGAACCGCCGATTGGAGCGCAACAAGGGCGTGCTGCACGTCCTCGAACAGCGTTTTGCAATCAAGGACACCATTGACCTCAGCCATCTCGAAGAACAGAACATCTTCCTCGAAGGTACCGGCAGCATGGTGCTCGACCGCCAGCACCGGATCAGCTACGCCTGCCACTCCGGGCGCACCCACCACGACGCCCTGCGCCAGTTCGCCGAACGCCTCGACTACCAGCTCTGCGTGTTCCACGCCGTCGACCGCCACCACGCGCCGATCTACCACAGCAACGTGATGATGAGCGTTGGCCGCAACCTCTCGGTGGTGTGCCTGCAAGCCCTGCCGGACGCCGAAGAGCGCCAGGCCCTGGAGCATTCCCTGCGCGACACCGGCAAGGACATCCTCGCCCTCGATTTCGACCAGTTGGAAGCCTTCGCCGGCAACATGCTCGAAGTCCACGACCGCGACGGCCAGCCGCTGCTGGTGATGTCCGCCAGCGCCTGGAACGCCCTGCAACCCACGCAGCGCCGGCATGTGGAACGCCACACGCGGCCGGTGGTGGTGAACATCGACAACATCGAACGCATCGGCGGCGGCAGTGCCCGCTGCATGCTCGCGGAGGTGCATCTGCCCGCCCGCGCCACCTTCCAATAACTACAGGAGCCACTCCATGACCCGCTATATCGACGTCAACGACCTCAGCTACCTGGTCTCGCAAAAAGGCCTGCAAACCTGCATCACCGAGATGGCCGAGTACATCCGCGCCGACTACCTGCGCTGGCAGGACTTCGAGAAATGTGCGCGCCTGGCCAACCACTCGCCGGAGGGCGTGATCGAACTGATGCCGGTGTCCGACGCGTCGCTGTATGCCTTCAAATACGTCAACGGCCACCCGAAAAACACCCAGGCCGGCATGCTCACCGTGATGGCCTTCGGCGCCTTGGGCGATGTGGACACCGGCCGACCGCTGCTGCTGGCGGAAATGACCCTGACCACCGCGATTCGCACCGCCGCCACCTCGGCCCTGGTCGCACGCTACCTGGCCCGGGACAACAGCCGCAGCATGGCGCTGATCGGCAACGGTTCGCAAAGCGAATTCCAGGCCCTGGCCTTCCACACCCTGCTGGGCATCAATGAAATCCGCCTGTTCGACATCGACGCCAGGGCCACCGCCAAGCTGGCGGCCAACCTCAAGGCGTTCCCGGCAATCAAGGTGATCCTGGCCGCCAGCGTGGCCGAAGCGGTGAAAGGCGTGGACATCGTCACCACCGTCACCGCCGACAAAGCCTACGCGACCATCCTCACCGACGAGATGATCGAACCCGGCATGCACCTCAACGCCGTGGGCGGCGATTGCCCGGGCAAGACCGAACTCGACCGACGCATCGTCGAGCGTGCGCGGGTGATCGTCGAATACGAACCGCAGAGCCGCATCGAAGGTGAAATCCAGCACATGCCGGCCGATTCGCCGGTCACCGAACTGTGGCAAGTGATCAACGGCCAGGCGCCCGGCCGCGAGAATGCGCGCCAGGTCACCCTGTTCGACTCGGTGGGTTTTGCCATCGAAGACTATTCGGCGCTGCGCTACGTGCTGGACGTGGCCAAGGCGCTGGACGTCGGCAGCGAACTGGAACTGGTGCCCGACCTGGCCGACCCGAAAGACCTGTTCGCACGCCTGGCCCAACCTCCGCGCGTACAGCACAAAAAGCGCGCCTGAAACCGCTCTGGCCTGCCGCTTTGCGCCGAGGGCAGGCCAGAACCGCAACGATCAAAAGCCGATTCAGCGGGTGCCGCAGCCGATTCCGCTGCATTGCCTGTTTTAACAGCGCAATTCGCGCTTTGAGCACGGGGTAAACGACACAAAAAACGCACCACCTTGAAGCATTCTGAGCGCGACCGAAGAGTCAGCAAATGAATGCGCGCTGCTCCTTTGACTGCCCTGACATCAATTACAAAATATAGGGACTCCACATGACGCCACTCCGCTCATTGTTCGCTGCGTTGCTATTGCCGCTGTGCGCCAGCGCCGCCCACGCCCAAGACTGGAACGAAATCCGCTTCGGCGTATTCCCCGAATACCCACCCTTCGAGTCCGTCGCCGCCGATGGCAGCCTGCAAGGCTTCGATATCGAGCTGGGCAACGCGATCTGCGCCAAGCTCGAAGTCAAATGCACCTGGGTGCATAACGAATTCGACGGCATGATCCCCGCCCTGCGCGCGCGCAAGTTCGACGCGATCATGTCCTCCATGGCCGTGACCCCGGCGCGGGAAAAACAGATCGACTTCACCGACCGCCTGTTCCTCAGCCCCACCTCGGTGATCACCCGCAAGAACGCCGACTTCGGCGACACGCCGGAATCCCTCAAGGGTAAACAAGTCGGCGTGCTGCAGGGCTCGTTGCAGGAAGCCTACGCCCGCGCGCACCTGGCCAAGCTCGGCGCCCAGATCAAGGCGTACCAGTCCCAGGACCAGAACTACGCCGACCTGCAAAACGGCCGCCTCGACGCCACCCTGACCGACAAACTCGAAGCCCAGCTCAACTTCCTGTCCAAGCCCGAAGGCGCCGACTTCAAGACCGGCCCGGCCTTCAAGGACCCGACGCTGCCCCTGGACATCGCCATGGGCCTGCGCAAGAACGACCAGGAACTGCGCGCGCTGATCAACAAGGGCATCGCCGCCGTCCAGGCCGATGGCACTTACGCCCAGATCCAGAAGAAGTATTTCGGCGATCAAGACATCTACAACGAGTAAGCCAACACCGCCCCTGTGAGAGAAGACTTGTGTGGGAGGGGGCAATCCCCCTCCCCCAAAAGCCCGCTCCCCCAGGGGTCTGTCTGCGCCCTTTAGAGATCTCCCCATGAACGAATTCCTCAACCTGCAGGGCTACGGCCCGATGCTCGCCCAGGGCGCCTGGATGACGGTCAAGCTGGCGTTCCTCGCACTGGCCCTGAGCCTTGGCCTGGGCCTGATCGCCGCTGGCGCCAAACTCTCCAGCGTCAAACTGCTGCGGGTGCCGGCCACGCTCTACACCACGCTGATTCGCAGCGTGCCGGACCTGGTGCTGATCCTGCTGATTTTCTACAGCCTGCAACTGTGGCTGAACGACCTGACCGAAGCCTTCGGCTGGAACTACTTTGAAATCGACCCGTTTACCGCCGGGGTGGTCACCCTGGGGTTTATCTACGGCGCCTATTTCACCGAAAACTTTCGCGGCGCGATCCTCAGCGTGCCGGCCGGTCAACTGGAAGCCGCGACCGCCTATGGCCTGAGCCGCTGGCAGCGCTTTCGCCTGGTGCTGTTCCCGCAGTTGATGCGCTTCGCCCTGCCGGGGCTGGGCAATAACTGGCTGGTGTTGCTCAAGTCCACGGCGCTGGTGTCGATCATCGGCCTGTCCGACCTGGTCAAAGCCGCACAGAACGCCGGCAAGACCACCAACGAGCCGCTGTACTTCCTGATCCTCGCGGGCCTGGTGTACCTGGTGATCACCACCCTCTCCAACCGCATCTTCAAGCGCCTCGAACGGCGCTACAACCTCGGCATCAAGGGGATGGCGCGATGATCGAACTGTTCCAGCAATACGGCCTGGCCTACCTGTACAGCGACGGCGCGGGTGTGTCCGGGGTGGCGATGACCCTGTGGTTGTTCATCATCTCGGTGCTGTTCGGGTTTTTCCTGTCGATCCCCCTGGCGATCGCCCGCGTCTCGGAACACGCCTGGCTGCGCTGGCCGGTGGAGGTGTACACCTACCTGTTTCGCGGCACGCCGCTGTATATCCAACTGTTGATTTGCTACACCGGGCTGTACAGCCTGGAGGTGGTGCAGGACAACGCCCTGCTCAACCAGTTCTTCCGCAACGCGTTGAACTGCACGCTGCTGGCGTTCGTCCTCAACACCTGTGCCTACACCGTGGAAATCTTCGCCGGGGCGATCCGCAACATTCCCCATGGCGAAATCGAAGCGGCACGCGCCTATGGCCTGCACGGCTGGCGACTGAACCTGTTTGTGGTGGTGCCCGCCGCGCTGCGCCGTGCGTTGCCGGCCTACAGCAATGAAATGATCCTGATGCTGCACGCCACGTCGCTGGCGTTTACCGCCACCGTCGCCGACATCCTCAAGGTGGCCCGCGATGCGAATGCCGAGACGTTCCTGACGTTCCAGGCCTTCGGTATCGCCGCGCTGCTCTACATGCTGCTGTCCTTTGCACTGGTGGGCCTGTTTCGACTGGCCGAACGTCGCTGGATGCGTTTTCTTGTTCCTACCCGAGGCTAACCCATGAATCAGTCCGCGCAGGCCCTGGCCACTTATCCCGTCGAGACACCCGCAGCCCCTATCGCCAAGGCGGCGACGGCGGCGGTCAAACTGCAAGTCGAAGGCATCCACAAACGCTACGGCGAACATGAAGTGCTCAAGGGCGTTTCCCTCAACGCACGCAACGGCGATGTGATCAGCCTGATCGGCGCCAGCGGCTCGGGCAAAAGCACGATGCTGCGCTGCATCAACTTTCTCGAACAGCCGGACGCCGGGGTCATCACCCTGGACGGCATCAGCATCGAAATGCGCCAGGGCCGCGCCGGCACCCGCGCACCGCACCAGGCGCAACTGCAGAACCTGCGCACACGCCTGGCCATGGTGTTCCAGCATTTCAACCTGTGGAGCCACATGACCGTACTGGAAAACATCACCATGGCCCCGCGCCGGGTGTTGGGCGTGAATGCGGCCGAGGCGGAACGACGTGCGCGGCTGTACCTGGACAAGGTCGGCTTGCCGGGCCGGGTGGCGGATCAATACCCGGCGTTTCTGTCCGGCGGCCAGCAGCAGCGCGTCGCCATCGCCCGCGCCTTGGCGATGGAACCGGAAATCATTCTGTTCGACGAACCGACCTCCGCCTTGGACCCTGAGCTTGTAGGAGAAGTCCTCAAAGTCATACAGACGTTGGCTGAGGAAGGTCGTACCATGTTGATGGTCACCCACGAAATGGGCTTTGCCCGCCAGGTGTCCAGCCAAGTGCTGTTTTTGCACCAGGGCCGCGTCGAAGAACAAGGCGGTGCCGAAATTCTCGACCATCCCAACAGCGAACGCTTGCAGCAATTTCTTTCCAACCGCTTGAAGTGAAACCCATGGATACCAAGGCCAACGGACCCCATTCCTCCCCTGCGCTGGATCGCATCGATGAGGCGATCATCGACGTGCTGCGGCATCAGGGGCGTATCACCTACGAGAAGCTCTCGTCGCTGGTGCATCTGACCCCCAGGCCCTGCCTGGAACGGGTGCGCAAGCTCGAACGGCGCGGGGTGATCCGCGGGTACGGGGCGATCATCGACGTGCAGATGGTCTCACCGGGGCTGTCGCTGCTGGTGCTGGTGGCCTTGTCCAACCAGAGCGGGCGCTCGGCGCAAAAGGCCTTCGAAGCCTGCGTCAAAGCCTGCCCGCAGGTGTTCGAATGCCAGTTGATCAGCGGGCCGTTCGACTACAGCCTGCGCATGCGTTGCCGGGATATGGAACATTACCGAGTGCTGACGGAGACCTGGTTGAACAACGATGAGTTGCACATCGACAAATTGGTGGCCCACCCCGAACTCGCGGTAGTCAAAAACACCGCCACCGAACTGGCCTGACCCCCAGACACCGAAGATCAAATGTGGGAGGGGGCTTGCCCCCGATTGCAATCTGTCAGCTACAAATTAGTTGACTGATACACCGCCATCGGGGGCAAGCCCCCTCCCACATTTGGATCTCCGTGGATCAGATAGGGCTCATTCTGCTCTTGGCCGCGGCCTTATAGCCGACCACATCCTGGAAGCCGAACGCGGTCAAGAGTGTGGGAGGGGGCTTGCCCCCGATTGCAATCTGTCAGCTACAAATTAGTTGACTGATACACCGCCATCGCGGGCAAGCCCCCTCCCACATTTGGATCTCCGTAGATCAGATAGGGCTCATTCTGCTCTTGGCCGCGGCCTTATTAGCCGACCACATCCTGGAAGCCGAACGCGGTCGAGAGTGTGGGAGGGGGCTTGCCCCCGATTGCAATCTGTCAGCTACAAATTAGTTGACTGATACACCGCCATCGCGGGCAAGCCCCCTCCCACATTTGGATCTCCGTGGATCAGATAAAGCTCATTCTGCTCTTGGCCGCGGCCTTATAGCCGACCACATCCTGGAAACCGAACGCGGTCAAGAGTGTGGGAGGGGGCTTGCCCCCGATTGCAATCTGTCAGCTACAAATTAGTTGACTGATACACCGCCATCGGGGGCAAGCCCCCTCCCACATTTTCTACCCCGGTACGGCAGATGCCTCCAAAAGTCGCTACAAGCGTTCATCAGCTCGCCGTAGCAAGCAGCAAATCCTGCACCGAACGCCCCTGCCCACGGTGGCGATCATGCGCGTACAACGATGCGGCAATCTCATCCGCCCGGATCGGCAGCACCGACAGCAAGGTATCGCTCAACCCATGGCTGGCCTGGCTGAAACCCTGGATGTAGATGCCGGCCTTGCACCGCTCATCCGTCACGATGCGGTAGTCGCGGCTGACTTCGAAGTCGCTCATATAGGCCTGCAGCGGCGCCAGCAACTCGCGGTGCATCTGGCGCTCGTAGCCGGTGGCCAGGATCACCGCGTCGTAATGGCTGACGCTGGTTTCGCCGTTGGCGTTATTGCGCAGGGTCAACTCGATGCCCAACGGACCGGCGCTGACGTTCTCGACTACGGTCATGGTGCGGAAGGCCTGGCGCGCGGTGCCGGAGACTTTCTGGCGATAGAAGATGCCATAGATGCGCTCGATCAACTCCAGGTCAACCACCGAATAGTTGGTGTTCTGGTACTCGGCGATCAGCCGCTCACGCTCGGCGCCGACCTGCTGGAACACCAGGTCGGTAAAGGCCGGCGAAAACACTTCGTTGACGAACGGGCTGTCATCCGCCGGTTTCAGCGCCGAGCCGCGGAGGATCATATCGACTTGTACCGCCGGGAAGCCGTCGTTCAAATCGATGAACGCTTCGGCCGCGCTCTGGCCGCCGCCGATCACCGCGATACGCATCGCCTTGCCCTGCACGCAAGGCTGCTGGGCCATGCGCGCCAGGTACTGGGAATGGTGGAACACGCGGGGGTCATCCCTGAACGCCTTGAACACGTCGGGCACGCGCGGCGTGCCGCCAGCGCTGACCACCACCGAACGGGTGGTGCGGACATGCTGTTCACCCAACGCATCGCGGGAAATCACGCGCAGTGCTTCAACCTGCTGCTGATGCAGGATCGGTTCGATGGCCAGCACTTCCTCGCCGTAGCGGCTCTGGGCCTGGAACTGCCCGGCGACCCAGCGCAGGTAGTCGTTGAACTCCATGCGGCACGGATAGAACGTGCCGAGGTTGATGAAATCGACCAGACGGTTGTGGGCTTTCAGGTAGTTGACGAAGGAATACGGGCTGGTGGGGTTGCGCAGCGTCACCAAGTCCTTGAGGAACGAAATCTGCAGTTCGCTCTGGGTCACCAGGGTATTGCCGTGCCAACGGTAGTCGGCCTGCTTGTCGAGAAACAGCACGTCCAGTTTGCCCTGGGCCTTTTCGCGCTCCTGCAGGGCGATGGCCAGCGCCAGGTTCGAAGGGCCGAAACCGATACCGATCAAGTCGTGAACCGCGGGCGAAGCAATTGCCTGTGTCATTCCAGTGTCCTCTGGATAAGCCCCTTGGCGGTGGGGCGGGAATACCTTCACGACCTGCACAACAGGTCATGTGTTGATAGGAAACGAGGACAATGAATTAAAATTTAACCACTCGACGCTCAGGGTGCGTCCCACTCGCGCATCCGCACCCGGCAGTGCTTCATCGCATTGACAATGTGTTTTTCCACCAGGCTGCGGGAAATCCCCAGGCGCTCGGCAATCTGCGCGTGGGACAGGCCGTCGAGCTTGCGCAGCAGGAAGCTGTCGCGGCAGACCGCCGGCAACTCGGCCAAGGCGCGTTCGAGCATCTGCAAGCGCTGAGTGTGATCGTGGGTGGCGTGGGGCGAAGCGTTGGCGAAGCGCTCTTCGGCGTCCAGCACCTCCAACGGCTCGACCTGACGCAAGGCGTTGCGTCGATGGCCGTCGATCACCAGGTTCAGCGCGGTACGGTACAAAAAGGCGCGGGGCTGGTCGATGGGGGTGTCACTGGCGCGTTCCAGCACCCGCACATAAGCGTCATGCACCACATCTTCGGCCACCTGGCGGTTGCCCAGCTTGGCGTTGAGGAAACACACCAGCTCGCGATAGTAGTTTTCCAACATGACTCCCGACCACCTGACGGCGGTATTAGGTCCTTGAATGCTTAAAAAGACAGCCCATGAGTGATGGCAGTTTGGGTAAGTGCAATTTATAGTAATTCTCATCTACTTTTAAAGAAGACTTGCTTCAGCGGGCAATTTTTTTACTCGCCAGCACTGTAACTACTTGTGAAACAGCCTAAATCTTCGGGCCATGCTCTCGTTTAACTGTCAGCCCCCCCGCAACTGCGGTCCGAACTTTCCTGGCTGGAACCAACCCATGAAACGCCCTCGACCTGCCCGACACGCCCTGCTGGTTGTGGCGTGCCTGATCCCTGTTATCGGCATCGCCGCCTGGCAATTGCAGCCGCCGGGGCGCGACAGCCTGGTCACCGTTACCGTGACCCGCGGCAACATTGAAAACAGCGTCACCGCCCTGGGCACCCTGCAACCGCGACGCTATGTGGATGTGGGCGCCCAGGCGTCCGGGCAGATCCGCAAGATCCATGTCGAAGCCGGCGATCAGGTGCAGGAAGGCCAGTTGCTGGTAGAGATCGACCCCTCGACGCAAAAAGCCAAGCTCGACGCCAGCCGCTACGCCATCGAAAACCTCAAGGCCCAATTGCAGGAGCAGAAAGCCCAGCACGCACTGGCGCGCCAGAAGTACCAGCGCCAGCAGCGCCTGGCCGCCGGCAACGCGACCCGCGAAGAGGACGTGCAAACCGCCAAGTCCGAACTGAGCGCCACCCAGGCGCGGGTCGACATGTTCCAGGCGCAGATTCTCCAGGCCCAGGCCAGCCTGCGCAGGGACGAGGCGGAATTGGGCTATACGCGCATCTATGCGCCGATGACCGGCACCGTGGTGGCGGTGGACGCACGGGTCGGCCAGACCCTCAATGCCCAGCAGCAAACGCCGCTGATCCTGCGCATCGCCAAGTTGTCACCGATGACCGTGTGGGCCGAGGTCTCGGAAGCCGATATCGGCCACGTCAAACCCGGTATGACCGCCTATTTCACCACCCTCAGCGGCGGCAACCGCCGCTGGACCAGCAGCGTGCGGCAGATCCTGCCGATCCCGCCCAAGCCGCTGAACGAAACCCAGGGCAGCGGCAGCCCCAGCAGTTCGAACAAGAGCGGCAGCGGCCGCGTGGTGCTGTACACCGTGCTGCTGGACGTGGACAACAGCGACAACGCCTTGATGGCCGAAATGACCACCCAAGTGTTTTTCGTCGCCGGCCAGGTCAAGGATGCGCTCACCGCGCCGGTCGCCGCCCTGCAAGACAGCACCAGCGCCGACCGGCAGACCGCCCGCGTGGTCGCGGAAAACGGCCGCATCGAAGAGCGCGTCGTGCGTCTGGGCATCAGCGACCGCCTGCGCGTCGAAGTGTTGGAAGGCCTCAGCGAAGGCGATCACCTGCTGATCGGGCCGGGCGACGGCAGCGGGGGGTTGAATTGAGCACGCCCCTGATCGAACTCAAGCACATCCGCAAATCCTACGGCGGCGGCGACAGCCCGCAGGTCGACGTATTGCGCGGCGTCGACCTGTCGATCCATGCCGGGGAATTCGTCGCCATCGTCGGCGCCTCGGGTTCCGGCAAATCCACACTGATGAACATCCTCGGCTGCCTCGACCGCCCCACCGCCGGCGACTACCTGTTCGCCGGCGAAAACGTCGCGCACCTGGACAGCGACGCACTGGCTTGGCTGCGCCGCGAAGCCTTCGGCTTTGTGTTCCAGGGCTACCACTTGATCCCGTCGGCGTCGGCCCAGGAAAACGTCGAAATGCCGGCGATCTACGCCGGCATCAGCGCCGCCGAACGCCACGCCCGCGCCAGGGCCCTGCTCACGCGCCTGGGCCTGGCCGACCGCACCGGCAACCGTCCGCATCAACTGTCCGGCGGCCAGCAGCAACGGGTCTCCATCGCCCGCGCGCTGATGAACGGGGGGCATATCATCCTCGCCGACGAGCCCACCGGCGCCCTCGACAGCCACAGCGGCGCCGAGGTAATGCGCCTGCTCGACGAACTGGCCAGCCAGGGCCACGTGGTGATCCTGATCACCCACGACCGCGACGTGGCGGCGCGGGCCAACCGCATCATCGAAATTCGCGACGGCCTGATCATCAGCGACTCGGCCGACAGCACCCGCCACCGCCCGGCCAGCGCCGACAGCGCGGCGCTGCAAGCCGTCGACCTGCGCCAGCGCCTGGCCGAAGGCGCCGAGCACAACGGCGCGTGGAAGGCCGAACTGCTCGACGCCGTGCAGGCCGCCTGGCGCGTGATGTGGATCAACCGCTTCCGCACCGCCCTGACCCTGCTCGGGATCATCATCGGCGTGGCCTCGGTGGTGGTGATGCTGGCGGTGGGCGAAGGCAGTAAGCGCCAGGTCATGGCACAGATGGGCGCATTCGGTTCCAACATCCTCTACCTCAGCGGCTCCTCGCCCAACCCGCGCACGCCGCTGGGCATCGTGACCCTCAACGATGTCGCGGCATTGGCGACGCTGCCGCAGATCAAGCGGATCATGCCGGTCAACGGCAGCGACGCCGGCATCCGCTACGGCAACCTGGATTACCTGGCCTATGTGGGCGGCAACGACGTCAACTTTCCGCAGATCTTCAACTGGCCGGTGGTCGAGGGCAGTTACTTCACCGAAGCCGACGAGCGCGCCGGTGCCACGGTCGCGGTGATCGGCCACCGCATCCGCGAGAAACTGTTCAAGCAGGTCAGCCCGATCGGCCAATACATCCTCATCGAAAACGTGCCTTTCCAGGTGATCGGCGTGCTCGCGGAAAAGGGCTCCAGCTCCGGCAATAAAGACAGCGACGACCGCGTGGCCATTCCCTACTCCGCCGCCAGCGTGCGCCTGTTCGGCACGTACAACCCCGAATACGTGGTGATTGCCGCCGCCGATGCGCGCAAGGTACGGGAAGCCGAACAAGCCATCGACCAACTGATGCTGCGCCTGCATAACGGCAAGCGTGACTACCAACTGACCAACAACGCGGCAATGATCCAGGCCGAGGCGCACACGCAAAACACGCTGTCGCTGATGCTCGGTTCGATCGCCGCGATTTCGCTGCTGGTGGGCGGCATCGGGGTGATGAACATCATGTTGATGACCGTGCGCGAACGCACCCGCGAAATCGGTATCCGCATGGCCACCGGCGCGCGCCAGCGCGACATCCTGCGCCAGTTCCTGACCGAGGCGCTGATGCTCTCGGTGGTTGGCGGCCTGTGCGGTATCGGCCTGGCGCTGCTGGTCGGCGGCGTGCTGATGCTGGCCAAGGTCGCGGTGCAGTTTTCCCTGGTGGCGGTGCTCGGCGCGTTTGGCTGCGCACTGGTCACTGGCGTCGTATTCGGCTTTATGCCGGCCCGTAAAGCTGCCCGGCTCGATCCGGTTAAGGCGTTGACCAGTGAATAAACGATCCCCCGCCCCCCCTGTGTGCGTACTCGGCCTGTGCCTGCTGCTCAATGCCTGCGCCGCCAGCCTGCCCGCCGTCGACAGCGGCGTGGCAGCACCGACCGCCTGGCAGTACGCCGAGCGTGACGCCGCCCAACTCAACAACCAGCGCTGGTGGACGCAATTCGGCAGCCCGCAACTGAACCGCCTGATCGAACAGGCGCGCCGTGACAGTTTTGACGTGGCGGCCGCCGTCGCACGGGTGCGCCAGGCCCAAGCCACGGCAGTGATCGCCGGCGCACCGCTGTTGCCGGAAGTGAAGTTCAACCTGTCCACCAGCCATCAGAAGTTACTGCGCGGCCAGGGCGGGCCGGACCTGGACGCGACGCAAAGCAATGACACGGTCAACAGCTTCGGCGCCAACCTCAGCGCCAGTTATGAAGTGGATTTCTGGGGCGGCCGCACGGCCGCGCGAGACAGCGCCCTGCATAGCCTGCGGGCCAGCGCGTCGGACCAGGCTACCGTGGAACTGACCCTGCTCAGCAACGTCGCCGACCGCTACGCGCAAACCCTCGCCGCACGCCAGCGCGAGCAGATCGCCGAGTTGAACCTGGCGAATGCACGCAATGTGCTGGAACTGGTGCAGACCCGCTACGACGCCGGTTCCGCCACGGCCCTGGAACTGGCCCAGCAGCAAAGCCTGGTCGCCAGCCAGCAACGGCAATTGCCGCTGATTCAACAACTGGCGCAAGAGTCGCGGATCACCCTCGCCGCCCTCCTCGGCCAGCCGGTCCAGGCGTTGGACCTGGGCACCGAGCCCTTCCAGGCCCTCACCTGGCCGCGCATCGGCTCGGGCGTGCCCAGCCAACTGCTGAGCCGGCGCCCCGACCTGGCCAAGGCCGAGGCCGAACTGGCGGCGGCGCAAGCAGATGTTCGCGTCGCCCGCGCGGCCATGCTGCCTGCGGTGACGCTCGGCGCGACCTTCGGCTCCGACGCCGGCAAAGCCGTGGAGATCCTGCGCAGCCCGTATTACACGCTGACGGGCGGCCTGGTCGCACCGATCTTCAACAACGGCCGTTTAACCGCCGAACGGGACAAGGCCCGCGCGCGCCAGGACGAGTTGCTGCAGACCTATCGCGGGGCGATCATCAACGGTTTCGCCGATGTGGAAAAAGCCCTCAGCAACATCACACGCCTGGACCAGCAGCGCCAATGGCAAACGCAAGAGCTGCAGGCGGCGCAGAACGCCTTGCGCATCGCCGAAAGCCGCTACCAGGCGGGCGCCGAAGACTGGCTGAGCGTGCTGGACAGCCAGCGCACCCTGTACACGGCCCAGGACCTGAATGTGCAACTGCGCTTGTCGCGCCTGCAAGCCAGTATCGCCTTGTACAAAGCTTTGGGCGGCGGCTGGGAATCCGACATCCGATAAACGAAAGTCGCATTTCGTACACTCGCCGTTTTGTCCTCCTACATTTTTCCCCCCACGGTCCTTGGTAAAAAAGTCGTCCCGAATGAGCAGCCACAACAGTGGCTTCTTTTTCTCACACGACAGGCCAGGATCGCTGATGAAACCCCTTCCAGCTGCAAGCGCAATCACCTACCGTTGCCTGGTGCTGGTCGCAGCCCTGGCGCCCACCGGCGCTTACGCTGAAACGCCGCGCTCGCCGTTCGGCATCGAATGGTTCCTGGACTGCCCGCAGCCGGCGCTCGAACGCCTGGACCCGGAAGTCATCGAACGCACCCAATGCGGCATCGTCACCGCGCCCCTGGACCATGGGGCGCCAGAGCGTGGTCGCATCAGCTTCGACATCACCCGTGTCGGCGCCAAACTGCCGCTGTCACGCCAAGGCGCGATATTCGCCAACCCGGGTGGCCCCGGGCTCGACGCCGGCGGCGCCTTCGCCGTACACCTGGCCACCGTCTGGAAGCACTACGCCCGACAACCCGACTGGGGCGACACTTACCGCCAGTTGGCCGATACCTATGATGTGATCGAAGTCACCCCGCGGGGCCTGGGCCGGCTGCCGGGCTCACGCCTGGAATGCCGCTCCGACGCGCGGATCGTGCCGCAAGCGGACGTCAGCGAAGACCGCAGCGCGGCCAACCTCGCCGCCGCGCGCCAGAATGCGCGGTTGATCGCCCAAGCCTGCGCCAGCCACCCGCTGACGCCTTACATCACCACCGAGCAAACCGCCCGCGACCTGGAATTTGTGCGCAAGCAATTGGGCGAGTTGCAGTTCAACTACCTGGGCAACGCCTACGGCACCTGGCTCGGCGCCTGGTACGGCGGCCTGTTTCCGGCGAACGTGGGGCGCATGGTGCTCGACTCGAACATCAACTGGACCTCAACGTTCGAGCACGCCAGCGTGATCGTCGCCAGCGAAAAGGAGAAGATTTTCGAGCGCTTCGTGGCCCAGGCCGCCGCCCTCGACCCTGGGGTGTATCAGCTGGGCGACACGCCGGCCGCCGTGCGCCGTGTGTTCATGGAACTGCTGCCCAGCGTGCGTACCGCGCTGCGTTCCAGCAACCGTTTCTACAGCGACCCCGCCGGCCTGATGGGCGCCCACGTGCTCAGTCGCTGGCTGCGGGACACTCCCGACGGCGACGACCTGGCGCTGGAAACGCGTGCCCGCGCGCACCGCTTCAGCCCCGACCCGGTGATCGAAGAGCGCGCCAAGTCGATGTTCAGCCTGCTGCTGCAGCGCGTGCGCGAACCCTTGCAGGCCAACGTGCCCAAGCCCGGGCCGTTGCGCATGTCGGCCGCCGACTCGGTCAAAACCGCGATCCTGTGCAATGACTCGACCTACTCCAACGAAGACCTCTGGCAGCAGAAAGAAACCGAATCACTCGCCAAGTACCCGGTCGCCGGCAGCGCCCTCGAGGCGCGTCAATGCACCACCTGGCCGCAACAACACAGCCGGGGCTTGCCGTACAAGGAACTCGCCCGGCTCGACAGTCTGCTGATGGTCCAGGCCGAATTCGACGACCAAACCCCGTCCACCGGCGCCGCCTGGGCCTTCGAGCGCACCTTCCCGGCGAGCCGCGTACAACTGAAGAACGCCTATGCCCACGGGGTTTCGTTCAGCGGCGTGAGTGCCTGTGTGAACCAGTGGGTGGGCGATTATCTGATGCATGGGAACAAACCGCCGCGCTCGACGGTGTGTACGGATGCCACTGTGCAATGAGTCTCCGTTTGCGACCTTTCCACACCAGAAACGACACCCTGCGTTGACGCTACGGCCCAATCGTTATTAAGTACTATTTATCCGCATTAATACGATAAATAGACCCCATGCTCACTCGCCCGCTACGACGCAAACGCCAGAAGCTGTCCGACGTGATTGTCGAGTCGGTCAAGCGCTCCATCGTCACCGACGCCTTGAAGCCCGGCGACCGCCTGCCCACCGAGCGCGAGCTGATGGAAAGCTTCCAGTGCTCCAAGGGCTCGGCCCGCGAAGCGCTCAAGGCCCTGGAAGTCGAAGGCCTGGTCAGCACGCGCACCGGCCCGAGTGGCGGAGCCTACCTGAACCAGGCCGGCACCGAACCGGCCAGCCGCGCACTGCGCAACTACCTGCACTTCCAGCACCTGGATGGCGAGCAGGTGTACCAGTTGCGCAAGGTCATCGAAGTGGAACTGGCGGTGTCGGTGCTCGGGCGCCTGAGCGAAGACGACTACCAGGCCCTGCAGGCCAACGTGGATTTTTGCAGCGCGCCGGAAGACAGCGAGGCCGGCCAGCGCGAACAACGCCTGGCGGAACTGGAGTTCCACAACCTGCTCGCCAAGGCCTGCCCCAACCCGCTGCTGAGCTTTACGGCGCAATTTCTCAACGACCTGCTGCGCGACCTGGTGGTGCTGAAAAAAGCCTACAAGCCCAAGCGCAAGCAGTTCGACGCGGCCAACCTCGACTATCACAAGCAACTGTTGAGCGCCTTTCGCGCCGGCGATGAAAGCGCGGTGCGCAGCCTGATGCATGAACACATGTGCGACGCCGAACACCATATGACCGCGCTCGAAGGCCAGGTCAGCCCGCATTTTCTACTGGAGTTCGATCACTCTTAAGAACACCCCAGCTCCAATGTGGGAGGGAGCTTGCTCCCGATGAGGTCGGCACAGTCACCGTTATATCGACTGACACACCGCTATCGGGAGCAAGTCAAATCGTCGCACCGCCCCTCCCACAGTTGACTGCATTCCAACCCGCACACTGCGTTACCCCAATAAAAAAATGCCTGCCCACAGGCCCTGCTCCACCGTATCGCCCTTGCCGCTCCTGCCAATAACTAAACCAGGGAGTCACCCCATGCAGCGTCGTACGTTATTGAAAGCCAGCCTCACCCTCGCCTCCGCCCTGAGCCTGCCGCTGAGCGTGCGCTCGGCATTCGCCGCCGAGCCTTTTACCTTTTACGGCCTCAAGTCCATGTCTGGCGCCTTTGCCAGTTATGGCAAGTTCGCCGACATGGGTTCGCGCCTGGCGGTGGCGCAGCACCCCGAGATTCTTGGGCGCCCGCTGAACTACAAGGTCATCGACACCGAAGGCAACGCGGGCAAGGCGGTGCGCAAGGTACAGGAAGCGATTGCGCAGGACGGCGCGCGGTTCTTCCAGGGCTGCACCCTGTCGTCGTCGGCGCTGGCGGTGGCCAAGGAAGTCGACAAGGCCGGCGGCGTGTTCATGACCCCGGTGGGTGCCGATGAGGTCACCGGCAAAGACTGCAACCACGCGACCTTCCGCTGGTCGGTGCCGACCTACGGCGCGATCCGCGAAACCCTGGTGCCGCTGATCAAGCTGCTGCCGGACGCCAAGCGCTGGTACACCATCACCCCGCAATACGTGTTCGGCGAAGCCTTGCTCGAAGGCGCCAAAAACGTGCTCAAGGAACATGGCCTGGAACACGTCGGCAACAGCTACCACTCGCTGCAGGAGCAGGAATTCTCCGGCTACCTGACCAACGCCATCGCCACCAAGCCCGACGTGCTGGTGCTGCTCAACTTCGGCAGCCAGTCGTCCAACACCCTGCGCCAGGCGGTCAACTTCGGCATCAAGGAGCGCATGAAAGTGCTGCTGGTGTGGTCTGCCGGCCTCGACCAGTTCCAGGAACTGGGCAGCGATGTGCTCGAAGGCGTGTACCTCGGCGCGCAGTACTGGCACCAGGTCGACAGCCCGCTCAACCGCGAACTGGTCAAGCTGACCCAGGCCAAGTACGGCATCAACCCCACTTACCCGCTGGCCGCCGACTACATCAGCACCAAGGTCATGCTGGACACCATCATCGCCACCGGCAGCTTCGACGGGCCGACCGTGGCCAAGGCCATGCAGGGCCTGAGTTTCGAGGGCCCCACCGGCAAGGAGTCGATCCGTGCCGGCGACCACCAGGTAATCAAGGATTACTACCTGCTGATCGGCAAGGCCGCCGCCGACATGGCCGACAAGGACGACCTGGCCAAGGTGCTCAGCGCCGGCCAGTCATTCCCGCCGGTCGAGGCCACGGGCTGCACGCTCGGCTGACCCCCTGACTATTTGCACCGCAGGGCCGCGCGAGCGGCTTCCTGCCGAGGGTTCCTGCATGCTCAATCTTTACCTGTTCCAGATACTCAATGGCCTTGGCCTGGGGATGATCTACTTCCTGATCGCGGTCGGGCTGACGATCATTTTCGGCCTGCTCAACTTCGTCAACTTCGCCCACGGTGCGTTCTTCCTGCTGGGCGCCTACATCTGCTACACCGCCGTGAGCCTCACCGGCAGCTTCTGGCTGGCGCTGCTGCTGGCACCGCTGGTGGTGGCCGCGCTGGCGTGGGTGATCGAGCGCTTGCTGATCCAGCGGATTTATCACTTGCCGCACATGTTCCAGATCCTGGTGACGCTGGGGATCGCGCTGATCATCCAGGAAGCCAGCGTGATGATCTGGGGCCCGGTGGGCAAAAGCGTCGCCGTGCCGGAACTGCTGCGCGGGGTGCTGGTGCTGGGCGATTTCGTCTATCCCTATTACCGCCTGTTCCTCATCGTATTTTCCGGGCTGGTGGGCCTGGGCCTGTGGCTGCTGCTGGAACGCACGCGCTTCGGCGCACTGGTGCGCGCCGGCAGCGAGAGCACCGAAACCGTGTCGCTGCTGGGCACGAATATCTTCCGCCTGTTCTCCATGACCTTTGCCCTCGGCGTCGGCCTGGCCGGCATGGCCGGCGTACTGTTCGCGCCGTTGCGCGGTGCCCAGCCCTTTGTCGGACCGGAAATTCTCGGGATCGCCTTTGTGGTTGTCGTCATCGGCGGCATGGGCTCGTTCAGCGGCGCGCTGGTCGGCGGTTTGCTGGTGGGCGTGGTGCAAAGCCTGATGACCACACTCTGGCCCCAGGGTGCGAGCCTGATGATCTACGGCGCGATGGCCGTGGTGATTCTGGTCCGCCCCTACGGCCTGTTCGGGAGAGCCTGACATGAGCGAGAAAAATCCCCTGCCGTTCGCCAAGACCCAATCCAAAGCGATGTTGCTGTGGGTGCTGGCAGTGCTGATCGGCCTGCCGCTGGTCCTGCCCTCGGCGACCCTGGCCAGCGAGATCCTGATCTTTGCCATGGCCGCCCTGGCCTGCAACCTGTTGCTCGGCTACACCGGGCTGTTGTCGTTCGGCCAAGGCATCTTCTTCGGGGCCGGTGCGTACTGCGCGGCGCTGCTGATGATCCACCTGCAACTGGGTCTGTTCAGCGCACTGCTCGGCGCTGCCGTGGCCGGCGGCTTTCTGGCGCTGCTGGTGGGTGCCCTGGCGATCCGCCGCACCGGTATCTACTTCGTCATGCTGACGCTCGCGTTCAGCCAGATGGCGTATTTCGTCGCCTACACCCTGAGCGACTGGACCGGCGGCGACAACGGCCTGCTCAGCGTGCCGCGCCCGGAGATCCGCATCGGCGACAGCGTGTTGCTGTCGTTGGCCGACGCCCGCGCGTTCTACGGTTTTGTCGCGGTGCTGTTCCTGCTGATCTTTATCGGCGCACGCCGCGTCATCGCCTCGCCGTTCGGCAGCACGCTGATGGCGATCCGCGAAAACGAAACCCGTGCCTCGGCCATCGGCTATGACACGCGCCACTTCAAGATCCTGGTGTTCGTGCTGTCCGGCGCGGTCACCGGGATTGCCGGGGCGCTGTACGCCATGTTGCTGCACTTTGTGCCGCTGTCGAATATCGACCTGGCGATGTCCGAGAACATCCTGATCATGACCATCGTCGGCGGCACCGGCTCGCTGTTCGGTTCGTTGCTGGGCGCCGGTTCCATCGTGCTGCTGGGGGATTTCCTCTCCGACCTGTGGCCGCGCTGGCTGATGCTGCTGGGGGTGATCCTGATCCTGGTGGTGATCTTCATGCGCGGTGGTTTGTGGGGCGGCCTGGCGTCGCTGTTCGAGAAAGTGCGCGGCCGCCGCAAGGCCGTCGTCGTCGCCAAGGAGCAAGGGCTATGAGCATCCTGTTGGAAACCAACAACCTGGAGCTGGCCTATGGCGCGTTCCATGCGGTCAACGGCGTCAACCTGAAGGTCGCGGCCGGCACCATCCACACCATCATCGGCCCCAACGGCGCGGGCAAGACCAGCCTGTTCCACTGCCTGACCGGCGAACGCCAGGCCACCGCCGGTGCGATCCATTTCGACGGCCAGCCACTGATGCGCAAACCGGCCCACGCCCGCGTCGGCCTCGGTATGGCGCGTTCGTTCCAGCTCACCAGCCTGTTCCAGAACCTCAGCGTGCGCGAAAACCTGCGCCTGGCCGCCCAAGGTCGCGACGGTGCGCGTGCCTTGAATTTCTGGCGTCGGGTCGAGAGCAAGCGCGAACACCTGGAGATGGCCGACCAGGTGCTCGAACGCCTGCAACTCACGGCCCGCGCCGCGACCCTGGCCGGCGAGTTGTCCCATGGCCAGCAACGGGTGCTGGAGGTGGGCATGTCGATCTGTTCCAAGCCGAAACTGTTGATGCTCGACGAGCCCACCTCGGGCATGGGCATCGATGACATCCCGATCATGACTCAACTGATCAGCGACCTGGGCCGCGACCACACGGTGCTGCTGATCGAACACAACATGAGCATCGTCATGTCCATCAGCCAGCGCATCACGGTGATGAGCCACGGCCAGATCCTGGTGGAAGGCACGCCGGAGTTCGTGCGCGCCGATGAACGTGTGCGAACGGCTTATCTTGGGGAGGCTGCCTGATGCTGATCGTCGAGAATATCCATTCCTACTATGACAAGAGCCACGTGCTCGAAGGCGTATCGCTGACCGTCAACCCCGGCGAACTGGTGACCCTGCTCGGCCGCAACGGCGCCGGCAAGACCACCACGCTGCGCAGCATCCTCGGCATCATCTGCCCGCGCCAGGGCCAGATCCACTTCAACGGCCAAGCGCTGGTGGGCCAGAAGATCTTTGAAATCGCACGCCAGGGGTTGGCGTTGGTGCCGGAGAACCGCGGGATCTTCCGCCTGCTCACCGTCGAGGAAAACCTGCGCATCGCCGCGCGCAAGAGCAGCCGCTGGCAACTCGAAGACGTCTACGGCATGTTCCCGCGCCTCAAGGAGCGACGCAAAAACGCCGGCCACGCGCTCTCCGGCGGTGAGCAACAGATGCTCGCCATCGCCCGCGCCCTGCTCAACGATCCCAAGCTGCTGATCCTCGACGAACCCACCGAAGGCCTGGCCCCGGTGATCGTCGACGAGTTGGTGAAGATCCTGCGCAAGGTCAAGGACGACGGCCTGCCGGTGCTGCTGGTGGAACAGAACCTGATGGTCTGCGACAAGCTCGCCGACCGCCATTACGTGCTCGAACAGGGCCGCGTGGTGTACGAGGGCAGCGCGCAAGCCTTCCGCGCCGACCCGACGATCAAGAACCGCTACCTGGCCCTGAGTGCCTGACCGGAGTTCGAAGATGAATAGCTTTGCACAACCGCTCCAGAGCAACGCCCCGCTGATCAACCGCGACCGTCTGTGGCAATCGCTGATGGACCTGGCCCGACTCGGCGCCACCGTCAAAGGCGGCGTGTGCCGCCTGGCCCTCACCGACCTCGACCGCCAGGCCCGCGACCTGTTCGTGCAGTGGTGCGAGGCGGCCGGGTGCAGCGTCAGCATCGACGCCATCGGCAATATTTTTGCCCGGCGCCCAGGGCGCAATCCCGCCCTGCCGCCGGTGATGACCGGCAGCCACATCGACACCCAGCCCACCGGCGGCAAGTTCGACGGTTGCTTCGGGGTGATGGCCGGCCTGGAAGTGATCCGCACCCTCAGTGATTTGAAGATCGAAACCGAAGCGCCGATCGAGGTGGTGGTATGGACCAATGAAGAAGGCTCGCGCTTCCCGCCGTGCATGATGGGGTCCGGGGTGTTCGCCGGGAAGTTCGACTTGCAGGACACCTTGGACAAGCAGGACGACCAGGGCCTGTCGGTGGGCGCCGAATTGCGGCGCATCGGTTACGCCGGTTCGCGTGCGGTGCTCGGCCATCCGGTCGGTGCGTATTTCGAGGCGCATATCGAACAAGGCCCGGTGCTGGAAGACCGCGCCACCACCATCGGCGTGGTGATGGGCTGCCTGGGCCAGAAGTGGTTCGACCTGACCCTCACCGGCGTCGAAGCCCACGCCGGCCCGACGCCGATGCACCTGCGCAAGGACGCCCTGGTCGGCGCCGCCGAGGTGGTCAGCGCGGTCAACCGCATCGCACATCAACAGCAACCCCACGCCTGCGGCACGGTCGGCTGCCTGAGCCTGCGCCCCGGCTCGCGCAATGTGATTCCGGGCCAGGTCCAGATGACCATCGACCTGCGCCATCTGCATGCCGACAAGCTGCAGGCCATGGTCGATGAAGTGCGCGGCGTGATCGAAGCCAGCGCCGCACGCCACGGCCTGACGTTCGAGTTGACCGCTACCGCCGACTTCCCGCCGCTGGACTTCCACCCGGCCTGCGTCAACGCCGTGCGCGACGCCGCCGACGCCTTGGGCCTGAGCCATATGGACATCGTCAGCGGCGCCGGGCACGACGCGATTTTCGTCGCCGAACTGGGCCCGGCCGGGATGATTTTTGTGCCATGCGAAGGCGGCATCAGCCACAACGAAATCGAGAACGCCGCACCGGATGATCTGGCGGCAGGTTGCGCGGTGTTGCTGCGCGCCATGGTCAATGCGGCACAGGGGGATCAGGCATGAGTGAGATCGGCCAACTGACGGCGGTGCAACTGCTGCAGCATTTTCGTGACAAGAGCTTGTCGCCGGTGGAAGTCACCGAAGACGCGCTGTTGCGCATCGAGCGCTATAACCCGCTGGTCAATGCCTATTGCCATGTCGATGCCGAGGGCGCACTCAACGCCGCACGCGCCTCGCAAGCGCGCTGGTTGAAAGGCGCACCCTGCGGTGCGCTGGATGGCGTACCGGCGTCGATCAAGGACCTCACGCTGACCCTCGGCATGCCCACGCGCAAGGGCTCGCGCACCTCTTCGGCCGAGGGCCCGTGGGACGTGGACGCGCCCTTCCCGGCGTTTATGCGCAAGGCCGGTGCGGTGCTGCTGGGCAAGACCACCACCCCGGAATTCGGCTGGAAAGGCGTCACCGACAACCCGCTGTACGGCATCACCCGCAACCCATGGGACACGCGCATGACCACCGGCGGTTCCTCCGGCGGCGCGGGCGCGGCGGCTGCGCTGAACCTGGGGGTGTTGCACCAAGGCAGCGATGCCGGCGGCTCGATCCGCATTCCCTGTGCGTTTACCGGCACCTTCGGGATCAAGCCGACCTTCGGCTATGTGCCGCAATGGCCGGCCAGTTCGATGACGATCCTGTCGCACCTGGGGCCGATGACCCGCACCGTGGAAGACAGCGTCTTGATGCTGCAAACCGTCGCACAACCGGATGCGCGAGACGGCTTGATCGGCGCGCCAAGGACCACGCCCTGGTTGTCGGAGACCGTGGATTTGAAGGGCCTGCGCATTGCCTACAGCCCCACCTTCGGCTACGTCGATGTCGACCCGCAGGTGGCCAAAGTGGTCGCCCGGGCTGTGGCGGGCCTGGTGCAGTTGGGCGCCCATGTCGAACAGATCGACCCGGGTTTCAGCGACCCGCAGGAGGTGTTCAACACCTTGTGGGCGGCCGGCGCGGCCCGCCTGACCGGCCCGATGAGCGAGGCGCAAAAACAGCTGCTCGACCCCGGCCTGCTGCGTATCGCGCAACGCGGTGAGGGCCTGAGCCTGGACGATTTCAGCGCGGCCCTGGAAGCACGGGCAGCCCTGGTGGCGCGGATGGCGGCATTCCATGAACACTACGATGTGCTGGTGTCGCCGATGATGCCGATCACCGCGTTCGAGGTCGGGCACAACGTGCCGCCAGGCTCCGGGATGCACGAATGGATGGAGTGGACACCGTTCACCTACCCCTTCAACCTGACCCAGCAACCGGCAGCGTCGGTGCCGTGCGGGTTGGCGGCGAATGGCTTGCCGGTGGGGTTGCACGTGGTGGCGGCGCGGTTTGCCGATGAGACGGTGTTGCGGGTTTGCCAGGCATATGCAAAGGCATTCCCTACCGCCCCCCTGCCAGCCCCGATCACCGGAACAGCGTAGATCCAACCCAACGCTGGGAGGGGGCTTGCTCCTGATTGCAGTGTGTCAGTTGACTGATCGGGTTCTGGCACACCCCCATCGGGAGCAAGCCCCCTCCCACAGTTTTTGAGCGCATTCCACTACAATAGGCCCCCAATCATCCCCGGGGGCTTCATGGACATCGAACTGGCACGCACTTTCCTCGAAATCACCCGCTGCGGCAGCCTGGCCGCGGCGGCCGAGAAACTGCACGTCACCCAGACCGCCATCACCGCACGCGTGAAGAACCTCGAAAGCCAACTGGACAGCACGCTGTTTGTGCGCAACCGCGCCGGTGCGCGGCTGACCGCCGACGGCGAGGCCTTTGTGGTGTACGCCAACCAGTTGCTGCAAACCTGGGAAGCCGCGCGCCGCGACCTGCCATTGCCCGAGGGCTATCGCAATGTGCTGCATATCGGCGGTGAGGTCAGCCTGTGCAACCCGTTGATGCTCGGCTGGGCCCAGGCCTTGCGCGAACATATCCCAGGCTATGCACTGCGCACGGAAATCCGTGAGGGCGAATACCTGCTGCGCCAATTGGAACTGGGTGTGCTCGACGCCGCGCTGGTGTTCCAGCCGCAGTACTGGCCGGGTTTGCAGGTGGAGCAGGTGCTGGAAGAAAAGCTGATCCTGGTGCAACTGGTGAGCAAGCCGGGCCCGTATGTGTATATCGACTGGGGCCCGGGGTTTCGCCAGCAGCATGACGCCGCGCTGCCCGACAAGGCCCGCGCTGCGCTGAGTTTCAACCTCGGACCCTTGGCGCTGCAGTACATTCTGGAGAACGGCGGTGCCGGGTATTTCCGTACCCGAGTGGTGCAAAGCTACCTCGACAGCGGCGTGATGCAACGCGCGCCCAAGGCGCCGGAGTTCAGCTTCCCGACGTTCCTGGTGTACTCACGGGCGCGGGATTCGGCCGTGTTGCAGCAGGCGCTGGAGTTGCTGCGCGGTGTGGTCAAGGCGGAAAGCGACTGGTCGCAACGCTGGGACCCGCTGATTTGAATGTTCACGCCTGAGCCCGTCCTAGCGCGGGTTCGCCTATTGGACCAAAACTCGCACATTCTCCACCGCCCGAGAGCATGGCACGCGTGCCGTTGAAACTGGCGCTGACGCCATAATGCAAAAAGGGCATACAGGCGCTCGGCCTGTATGCCCTGGGTACTACCGGTTTACTGCATCAGCTCTTGGTGCTGCTGAGCAGCGTCTGTTTGCACAAGTGGCCAAAACTGACGTACTCGACATTGTCACCACCGACACCGATGCCCGGATACTCCAGTACCTCCATGCGCCACACGCCGTAGTTAAAGTCGCTGCGCCAGGTGTTTTTGTAGCCCTGGGCATAATCGACAAAGGTGGTCTGGAAATCACCGGAGCACGTGCCCACGTTGATCGTGCCGCCGGCTTGACCCGAGCTGTCGGTGGCTGCCGAGTAGGCCTTGTAGACGATATTGCCGGTGTCCGGGTTGATATGCTGATCGAGATACACAATCGGATGCAGCCCTACCAGCGGCGCACCGGTGCTGTCCGACAGGCCCATGGTCCAAGTCAGATCGCGATAGGCTTGGGTGGTCATGTAGCCATAGCCCACATTGGAAGCGGAGGACGGGATGCGCAACACATTCGCCTCGCCTTTCACATCAGGGCTGTTCACCCGCGGGCTGGAACCCAGCGACAGGTTGTATTTGCCCGTCGCGCTCCACGGTTCGTTCGGGTGCTGGTTCGGACGCACGCGCACTTTGACCACCCCTCCGACGCCAGGGCTCGGGATCGAGGTCGATAGCACATTCGCGCCCACGGTGACCCACTGCGCGCCATCGAAACGCTCCAGTATCCATTTGCCTCGCGCGCTGCCGCTGGCAGCGTCGGCAGTCAATGCGATCCCCACGCTCTGGCCACGTACTGCGGTGAAGTCGAAGTAATCAACGTCATCGAGACTGTCGGCATTGCCACTGATGTAGTTCAGCGTGTCAGGCAGTTTGAAGGCGGTGTCCGGCGTGTCATTGGGTTCGAAGGCGTCGAGGTTGGTATCGACCGCCACACCGAACTGAAAGCCCGACCCCTGGACCGCCGCGTTGGCTTCCATGAACCAGTAGTAATCACCGGCCGGCACCACGCCGCCAAGGCTCTCATCAGCGGTGCCCGGGTTATTGGAGGTGCCCAAGGGCAGCGGATTGCCCTGGCCGTCGTCCTGGAACAAGGTCAACGACATGTCGGTGCCCGCCGTCTGGCTGACCAGCAGAGCGTTGATCCGGGCCTTCTTCGGCAGGTTGAAGTGGTAGCACAGCAAATCGCCGGTTTGCACGCCGGTGATCGTATAGAGCGCGTTGACATCCAGCGTGGTTTCACAACCCTGAACCAGCGCCGCCTGCACTGCAGCAGCCTGTTTGGCAGTGGCTTTCTGTACTTGGGTGACGGGGGCCGGCGCGGTGTTGTCTTCCACCACCGAATCGGCCTCGGCCTTCGCGACGAATACCGCTTTCTTCGACTGAGCGTCTGCCCGCAGTTGCTGTTTCAGCGCCGTGGGAGCCTTGTTGGCGGCGATTTTTGCACCGGATTTCAACGCCTGTTTGACGTTGGGTTGAAGCGCTTGCGCAGCCAGGTGAGGGTATTGCTCGGCCAGGGCGAAGGCCGAAACGAAGCAGGAGGCCGCCATGGCTGCACCCAGCATAAGGTTTTTTTTCGATTTCATTTTTTATCCATCCATAGTTAAAAACTGAAGGTCAGGTGACATCCGGTCACCTGGGATGGACTGTAGGATATTGCTGTATATATGTACAGTATTTTTTGAAAGGAATGCAGTGCCTTTCAGATGATGACGTTGCACCACCTGCGCCAAACCGACCAAACCACCGTTGCGATGGCCCAAATGAACGCAAGGTAATAGGGCCACAACACCCAACGTTTGAGCGCTAAAGGAATAGACGCCAGTTCGGCTTCGGTCACAAGACCGGCTTTCACATGGCGTTTAGAGTCTGCAAGGTATTCAAAAATCAGCATCATGCGATATTGTCTGTCGATCCACTGGTTTCGTCGCCAAAAACGCTTATTGTTGCGAACTTCTTCGTTTTCACTGAAGTAACTTTCCAACTCGTCGAGTTTTGTATATTCGGCAAATAGCATAAGTCCCAAGATGACAAACATTCCAAAAAACCAAACAATGGTATAGGCGAGAAAAAAATCCATGGTTAAGCCCCCTCTGGCTGGAATATCAAATCACCAATGAAGTTGGCGTCGAAATATAGGCAATCGAATACTGTCCGGACACAAGCCCTAGGGGGCTCAATCATATTTAGGAAGTTGCCTACACAGAAGAAGATCAGTGCCTACAGAAAGTGCTAATATCTGGTCATCTCCAGAGCCCCTTAAACCTCACCGACCCTTCCAGTACGGAATAATCAGGTTCACCCAGGTGGCGGTGAAGACAGGTGAGCTACCATCGGTACCAAATGCCCCAAACGACTGATGCGATCAGCCAAATAAAAGAAAGACGATACGGCCAAAGTGCCCAACGCTTGAGGGATATCGGGATTGAAGCCAGCTCTGCCTCAGTCACATCGCCCCTCTTTACATGCAGTTTGGGCATTCCTAACAATTGATTGATCAGGAGCATGCGCTGAAACCTGTCGATCCGCATATTTCTTCCCCAAAAACGTTTGTTATCGCAAACCAGCTTGTTTTCACTGAAGTAGCTTTCCAACACTTCGAGCTTTTTGCACTCTGCGTATAACATAAGTCCCACGCCAACCAGAGCGCCTATAAACAGTAAAATACTAAAGACGAGAAAAAGATCCATAGTCAGGCCCCCTCTGGTTGAAAGATAAAAACACCATCGTTCTCTATGATCTTTCCGCCGAGAAACCCCACCTTCAAACTGCACCGGCCCTTGCCAGTACGGAATATCCAGGCCTTCGAGTTGACAGCTTCAGTTATGGACAGCGGCGTTGTGCAGGGTTTGGGTTGACCTTCGCGGTCGTTCCAGGTGCCGGTGAAGTAACCCGTACTGTCCTTTTTCCTTACGCGAAACAGCATCAACTGCTCAGGTGTAGGAAAACGAGCGACCACTAGAGCCAAGTGCACCAATAGCCCCAGCTAATAGCCAAAATCATCGCAAGGCGATATGGCCACACGGCCCAACGCTTAAGTGATAACGGAACGCAGGCCAACTCTTCCTCAGTCACAAGACCTTCTTTCACGTAGCGTTTTGGCATTAGCAGGATATCAATCATCAGGCCCATGCGATGAAATCCGCCGAACCGTGGGCTTGGCCCCCAGAGTTGCTTACGTTTACGAACCTCTGCGTTTTCACTGAAGTAACTTTCCAGCTCGTCGAGTTTTGTACGTTTGGCAAAAAGCATCAGTCCCAGGACGACGAACGTCCCAATGGACATTACAAGGGTGTAAGCAGGAAAAAACGACATCGTTAAACTCCCTCCCTCGTTCAAATTGGAATGTTGCACCACCTGCGCCAAACCGACCAAACGACCGTTGCGATAGCCCAAATGAACGCAAGGTAATAGGGCCACAACACCCAACGTTTGAGCGCTAAAGGAATAGACGCGAGTTCGGCTTCGGTCACAAGACCGGCTTTCACATGGCGTTTAGAGTCTGCAAGGTATTCAAAAATCAGCATCATGCGATATTGTCTGTCGATCCACTGGTTTCGTCGCCAAAAACGCTTATTGTTGCGAACTTCTTCGTTTTCACTGAAGTAACTTTCCAACTCATCTAGTTTTGTATATTCGGCAAATAGCAACAGTCCCAAGACGACAGACATCCCAACAAACAACACAATGGAATAGACGAGAAAAAAATCCATGGTTAAGCCCCCTCCGGCTGGAATATCAAATCACCATCGATCTCTAGGATCTTTCCACCCAGAAACGCACCCTCATCGCCAAATTCACTACTTCCGACATACCCTCCAGCAGCGCCTCCAATAATTTCGCACGCCAATGCACCGCGTCCTTTCAAAGCAATACCCAGAAACATGTTGCATGTACGACGAGCTGCTTTCGCCCCGACTGTTCCAAGAACAGCTCCCCCCTTAACCCCACCCGCCAACCTCCCCATCTCCACATACTTCGCCCGCCGACACTGCGCCTCCCGCCCCACCATACACGCCTCCTTGATCTCCAAACCCGCTGCGCCCACATCCAGCGCCAGCCCAACATAAGTGCCCTTGCCCAACCACTTCGACGTCTGCGAAATCGCCTTCAAGCGCTGTGCATACCCGGCGATCTCGCCCTTATTCAGATAGCTTTTGGTTGAAATCCCCAGCACCTTCTTCAGCGATTGATTGCCACGCAATCCCGTGCCAAATCGTGCGGCACCACGCAGTTGCGTGCCCAGCAGCGCCAGCAGCACTTGGCGCTGGCGGATAAACGCCTGGCGATCCAACCCGCCGGCTTTCAGGCGTTGATGCAGACGCTCGATTTCCTCCAATGTGTTCACGACTTCATCCAGGTGCCGCGACCACGCCGATGTCGCACTGCCGACACCTATCGAGCCATACGTCAGAAGGCTCTGCAGCAGGTCGTAGTTATCGATCATCGTCTGTGCAGCCGCAGCGTCCAGCTCCAGGTTGCGATCAATTTCCTCGGCATAACGCACCCACCAGGATTCGTTCCAGGAGCAACTGACGCTCTCTGTGTCTGGAACAATCACCATCCGCCCCGGCGTCACCCACCCGCGGCGCAGGTGATGATTCAACACATCAAAATGGTCAGAGTGCTGGCGGCTCATGCCGTGGCCCATCAGCCAGGTTTTCAAACTGCTGTAGCTGATTGGCTTGTCGTTGATGTATCCCCGCGCCATGCCTTACATCCTTGATGCGATGAAGTTGGCGTCGAAATATAAGCAAGCAAACACCGCCCCGGCACAAGTCCGAGGGGGCTAAATCACATTTGGGAAGTTGCCTACGCAGAAGACGATAAGCACCTACAGAAAAGTGCTAATACCCGGTCATCTCCAGATACCCAACCCCGCCTTCAAACTGCACCGGTCCTTCCCAGTACGGAATATTCAGGTTCATCCAGGCCTTCGGGTTGACGGCATCGGTGGTGATATCCAGCTGCTTGCCGGGAATTTTCAGCGACCAGCGTGTGGGGATACTTCGCCCGTCGATGTCAGTGCTGGCCAGTGGCGTAAGTTGGATATCGGCGTTGTGCAGGGTTTGGGTATGGCCCTCGCGGTCGATCCAGGTGCCGGTGAGATAACCCGTGCCGTCCTTTTGCCTTACGCGAAACAGCATCAACTGCTCGCCACGGTCCAGGTGCAGGGAAAACCAGTCCCAGCCGGTCTGGCCGGCGGCCAGGGGTTGGCTGCTCCACTCGCGGTCGAGCCAGGCCGGGCCCGTGACCTGGTAGACCTTGCCGTCGAGGCTGACGCTGCCGTTGGCGGTGAAAAACGGCTGGCTGTAGTAGTACGAGGCCTGGCCTTGGTCGGACTTGCGGCTGTAGCCGTTGTCACCTTGCAGCACCAACGGGCGACTGGACGTCAGTTGCAAGTCGTAGGCGAATTGCGGACCGCTGGCCTTGAGCTGCATGTCCGCCAAAGGGCCGGCGGCGCCTGGGCGGGTGGCGAAGCTCCAGTCATCGATCCACGCGCTGAACGGCGCGGCCTGGGCCCCGGCCTGGCCGACGCCGCCACGGGCGTAGCGCTCGGCGGCGTAGTGCCGGGTGGCCGAGGTGACGGCGGCGTGGCCGAGCCAGATCGTTGAGTCGTGCCAGCCCGGTTGCGTCGGCCCGGCCTTGAGGGCATTGCGAAACAAGGTCCATTGCACGCCGAACACATGGCCCTGGGCGTCTTGCAGGTTGGCGGTGACGTACCACCACTCGATGCGAAAACCGGCGTGAGGGCCGTGGTCCTCGGGAAAAGCGAAGACCTTGCCGGGCACCACCTGGGCAAAATCCGCCGCATCACTGCCCAGGCCGGCGAAACTTTCCTCGGGGGCGGGGGCTTTGTCACAGCCGCTCACCAGCACCAGAGCGAGGCACAGCAGCGCCTTAATCTTCATGGGCAAACGTCCTCAACAAATCCGCCGGGCGACTGCGGTACAACTGCCACAGCGGCCACGCCGACGCCAGCAACGTGGCCAGCAACGCCAGCCCCAGCAGTTGCGCCAGCTGCCAGGGAAAAATATGCAACGGCAGGCGCCAGCCAAACGCCTGCACATTGATCACCGCATCCAGGCACCACGCCAACAGCAACCCCAAGGGCAACGCCAGCAGCAGCGTCAGCACCGCGAGCAGCCAGGTCTGCCCCAGGTTGAGCAGCATCAATTGCCGGCGCGTCACGCCCAATGCCCACAGCGGGGCGAGTTGGCCGAGGCGGCTTTGGCTCTGGGTCAGCAGGCTGATGAACAGCGCCACGCCCGCCACGCCCAGCGTCAGGCTGTTCAAGGCGGCGGTGGCGGCAAAGGTGCGTTCGAACACTTGGCTCGACCAGCCCTTGAGGGTCTGTTGGTCAACGATACGGCTGTCGTCCAGGGTGAACTCGCGCTGCACCTCATGCACCAGCGGCACCACGTTTTGCGGCAGTACGCGCAGGTTGAAGCGCGCCGGCGACAGCGTCGGCCAATGCGCCAACAGGTGCTGCGCATTGACCAGCACGTGGCCCTTGGGGTTGCCATAGTCGGCGTAGATCCCCACCACCTGGGGCGACCACACACCGTCGGGCGTGGGGATGTTGACGGCGTCGCCCACTTGCACATTCAAGCGCCGCGCCAGTTGCTCGCTGAGCATCAGCGTGTCACTGCGCAGCAACTGGTCCCACGGCGCGCTCACGGCTTCGAGCAACGGCCAATGCTGGCGATAGGTCGGCGCGTCGACCACGCCAAACACATCCGCCGGCCAGCCCTGTAATTGCACGGCGACCTGCCAGGTGGGCAGCACCGCCTGCACCAGCGGTTGTTGCGTGAGCCAGGTATTCAACCGGTCGGCCTGGGCCGGGGTGCTTGGGTTGAGGTACAGCTCGGCGGTGAGGCGTTGTTCCAGCCAATTGCTGAAGGTCAGGCGAAAACCCGAGGTCATGGACCCCGCACCGATGTTGGCCGCCAGCGCCAACAGCAACGCCATCAGCGCCAGGCTCAAGGCCGGCAACTGTTGGCGGCAGTCGGCGAGAAACCACTGCCCGAGCACCGAGCGGCTGCGTCCCAGCAGCGCTTTCAACAGCGCATTGAGCAGCACCGGCAGCCCCAACGCGGCACCGAGCAGCAAGGCCGCCATCAGCACAAATCCGGCAGCCAGACTGTTGCCCCACCATAGCGCCAACAGTGCGATCAGCAGCGCCGCACTCGCCACCCGGCCCTGACGCCGCAACCAGCGCCCATGGGCCTCATGCCAGGCCTGGGGGTTGGCCAGCGCCAGCAACGGCAAGCGCGCCGCGCGCCACACACTGCCGGTCCCGGCGAGCAACGCCCCGAGCAGGCTCAGGCCCAACCCGGCGAGCCACCACCACGGGCTGAGGCTCAACTGCCCTGGCACTTCAGCGCCGTACAGGCCGCGCAGGCTGGCGGCCACATCCGGCAGCAAGACACTGGCGAGCACATAGCCGCTGGCGACACCGAGCACACCGCCAAGCAGGGCCAGGGCGCCCAGTTCCATGCCCAGGCCGAGGAGCAACATCCGCCCGCTGACCCCGCAAGCACGCAAGGTGCGCAGCAGCCCGCGCCGCTGTTCCAGGGCCAGGCCGATGGCGGCATGGACGATAAACAGCCCGACCACAAAGGATAAAAAACCCAGCGCATCCAGGTTCAGGTGAAAGCTTTCGGTGAGGCGCGCGAGGTTATTGTCCTGCGCCTGTTTGAGTTGCAGTCCGGCCGGCGGCGTGGGATGGGTGGCGGCGAACGATGTGTCGAGCAACAACCGCGACAGGCGCCCCGGCATGTCCAACAACGGTTGGGCAAAACCGATGTCGGTCAGCAACAGGCCGGGGGCCATGTCCGCTTGAACCTGCAACGGCGGCAAGGCTTGCCCGCTGGCCGTCAGCGGCCGTTCACCGGCCTGCAACCCCAGCGCCTGCAAGGTGTGTGGGGCGATCCAGGTGCGCCCCGGCGGGTCGAAGAACGCGACCATTTGCGCCTGGCTCAAGCGCTGCCCCGCCACCGCGCCGCTGCCGGGCAGCGACACCGGATCGATGCCCATCAATTGCAGGCGCCGGTCCTCATGCCCCTTGAGCTGCACCCGCCCTTGCACCACCGGCGACACCGGCCAGCCGGCGCGGCGCAACTGGGCAAACAGCGCCTGGGGGAAGCTGGCACCGTCGGGCATGCTGAGGCTGGCCTGGGGTTCGCCGCCGATCAACTGACTGGCTCGGGCGTAGCTGTCCCGCGCCTGGCTGTTGAGCGCTTGCACCCCGGTCAGCAGCGCGGTGGCCAGCCACAGCCCGGTCAGCACACTGAAAAACTGCACGGGGTGGCGCCGCCAGTGGCTGAGCAACGCGCGTAAAGTCCAATAGAGCACCGCCATCTCAGCCGACGTCCGCAGGCAGGACGTGGCCGCGGTGCAACACCACCTGCCGGTCGAGCCGTGCGGCAATGCGCGGGCTGTGAGTGACCATCAACAAGCTGGTGGGGGTGTCGCGCAACAGGTCCAGCAGCAGTTGCAGCACTTCATCGCTGGTGGCCTCATCCAGATTGCCCGTCGGTTCGTCCGCCAGCAGCAAGCCGGGTCGAGACGCCAGCGCCCGCCCCACCGCCACCCGTTGCTGCTGGCCGCCGGAGAGTTGTTCCGGGTAGCGCTTGAGCAGATCCCCCAGGCCCAGACGCTCGACCAACTGCGCTTGCCAGTGCGGATCAAAGCGCCCCGCCAGGCGCGCCTGGAACGCCAGGTTGTCGTCGACGCGCAAGCTGCCGATCAGGTTGAACTGCTGGAACACCAGGCCGATCTCAGTGCGCCGCCAATCGGCCAACTGCCGCTCGCTCATCTGATCCAGACGCTGCTCACCCACGCGGATACTGCCGCCGTCGACACGATCCAAGCCGGCCACCAGGTGCAGCAGCGTGCTTTTCCCGCTGCCGGACTCGCCCATCAGCGCCAGGCTGCCACCCTCCGCCAAGTGCAGATCAACCCCGGCCAATACCGTCAGCGGGCCCTGCGCAGTGACGTAGCATTTATGGACACCTTGCACCTGCAACATGGGAACGCTCGCTCGCCAATGGACTGCAATCGAGGATAACGGCTGACCGCCCTCGCCACGCAAATTTTTCACATACATTTCACCGGTTACCTACCGAGCACCGAATAAAGTGCCGAACAAGCGCCAATAACGCTCAACTTATTAGTTGTCGGCACACATAACTTTTAACGCTCCAGTTTTCAGCAAAAAGACAGCAACTGTATGACAGGCTCTTGCTCCACTACGGGCCCAGTCAAACGGTTGTGCCTGACTAATAAAAAGCTGCCTGACATCCCACGGTGAATAGTGTGGTTAACCTGACCCTGACCAAACCGCGTTCGTATCAAGCTCGGGCAAAACGCCTGAAAAAACTCTGGCTGGGCACGGCAGCGCTCGCCCTGTGCGGCACATTGCTGGCAGGTTTGCTGGCCTGGCCTGTATCGCCACCGGACCTGAGTACGGCCAATCGCCTGCTGACGTCAGGCCTGCTGGCCAATTGGCGCGACGGCAATCTGGTGGTGCTGGTCCGCCATGAAGAACGCTGCGACCGTTCCTCCAATCCTTGCTTCGGCCCCGCCGATGGCCTGACGATCAAAGGCACCCAACAGGCCGTCGAAATCGGCAAAGCCTTCAAAATACTGGGCATGGAGGGTACAGACGTGTTCAGCAGCCCGACCACCCGCACTGCCCAGACCTCGCTGTTCATGTTTGGCAAGACCGAACTGTCGCCAAGCCAGCTATCGATCTGCGGCGATGCCATGGGTGAGGAAATCCTCAGCCACAAGCAACCCGGGCACAACTTTATGCTGATTACCCACAGCGCCTGCATCAGCGACATCGAACGGGACCTCGGCTATCCTCACGCCAAATCCACCGAATACGGCAGCGCGTTATTCGTCAAGGTGCTGGGCAACGGCAAGCTCAAGGCCGTGGGCATTATAAACAGCGAAGACTGGCCAGAGGCGCTCAAGCAACTTTAGACACTTTTACCTACACAAGAGGCAGATGTTCAGCCAAACGACAGCCAACTTCTGGCATGTTTAACTGCGCCTGTTAGTTAAGGACGTCATGAATACTTTCAGCCCATTAGTGAACACTGTGACATTTTATCGCACTATTTCCTTACATCCTTTTCCTACACTTAAACGTCAAGGAGCGACGTTCGCATGACCCGATTCAAACCCCTTCCCTTACTGCTACTGGCCTTCGTCGCGTTTTATCTCCTGCCCCTGGGCCTGCACGGTCTATGGATACCCGATGAAACCCGCTACGCCCAGATCAGCCAGGAAATGCTCATGAGCGGCAATTGGACCGCACCGCATTTCATGGGCGTGCGTTATTTTGAAAAACCCGCCGCCGGCTACTGGCTGATCGCCCTCGGTCAGGCGGTGTTCGGCCAGAACCTGTTCGGTGTGCGGATCGCCTCGGCGTTGACCAGCGGCCTGAGCGTGCTGCTGGCCTACCTGATCGCCCGCCGCCTGTGGAACGACCCGCGCAAAAGCTTCGCCTGCGCCCTGCTCTACTTGAGCTTCGGCCTGGTGGCGGGGCAAGCCGGCTACTCCAATCTTGATCCGCAGTTCACCTTCTGGGTCAACCTCAGCCTGGTGGCGCTGTGGTTTGCCCTCGACAGCCGTACCCCGCGAGCCCGACTCGGCGCTTGGGCCGTGCTGGGGCTGGCCTGCGCGATGGGCTTCATGACCAAGGGCTTCCTCGCGTGGCTGCTGCCGGTGCTGATCGCGGTGCCTTATATGCTCTGGCAGCGGCGCCTGGGTGAGTTGCTGCGGTACGGCCCGCTGGCGATCGTCGTGGCAGTCCTGGTGTGCCTGCCGTGGGTGTGGGCGATCCATGTGCAGGAGCCTGACTACTGGAATTTCTTCTTCTGGCACGAGCACATCCGCCGTTTTGCTTCGGGCACTGCACAACATGCGCGGCCGTGGTGGTTCTTCCTGCCGATCATGGTCGTCGCGTGCCTGCCCTGGGCGGGGTTGCTACCAACCACACTGCACAAGACCTGGAAAGAAAAGCGCCAACCGGCGACGGCCTTTCTCGCCCTGTGGATGCTGCTGCCGCTGGGCTTCTTCAGCCTGAGCAGCGGCAAGCTGCCGACCTACATCATGCCGTGCCTGTTACCGCTGGCGTTGTTGATGGGGCATGCCTTGATCGATGTGATGCAGCAGGGCAAAACCCGCGCGATCTGCATCAACGGCCTGCTCAACTTCGTGCTCGGCATGGCCGCGATGGTGACGTTGATCTATCTGCAGATCGGCGACCCGCTGTACGGCAACAGCCACGCGGAGATGTTCAGCCTGTCGTTGACCTTCATTGTGCTGCTGGGCTGGGTGCTGACCAACCTGCTGCAAGCCTTTCGCCCGCTGACACTCTGGGCGACGCCGGTCCTGGGCATCGGCTTGCTGGTACTACTCCTGCCAGCGGGTATGCCGGCGCGGATATCGAATAACGAAATGCCCGATCAGTTCGTGCTTGAACACCTGGATGAACTGCAGCAAACCCAAGCACTGCTGAGCAACGAGTTAGGCTCGGCATCGGCGCTGGCGTGGCGCCTGAACCGGTCGGATGTCGCGTTTTATGACACCGAAGGCGAGCTGCAATATGGCCTGCAATACCCAGATACCATACAGCGCAAGGTCGGGCTGGATGACGTCCAGTCGTGGCTGGCCGAAGCCCGCCGCCAAGGCGCGGTCGGGGTGCTGATGCGCGTCAGGAGCACCAGCGAACACCTTGAGGAAGGGCAACTGCCACCCGGCGGCAAGCGCTATCGCAAGGGCGACCTGGTGCTCACTATTTATCCAAAACTCCCCTAGGAACCGTCCATGAGTGTCTGGAAAACCGAACGTGGCGCCCTGCTGCTATTGCTGGGCGTGTCGGCCCTGCTCCTGCTGCTGGGCCTGGGCAGTCGCGACCTGTGGGGGCCCGAAACCCGTTGGGCGAACATCGTCGTGCAGATGCTGCAAAGCGGTGACTACTTCGATCCCTACCTCAAAGGCACGCCGTATTACGATAAGCCTTTGCCCTCCTACTGGCTGATCAGCGGGTTCGCCAACCTGATGGGCGGCCTGGGGCCGTGGTCGCTGCGCCTGTCGTCGGTGATTGCCGCATGGTTGAGCATCTGGCTGGTGTACCTGATCGGCGAGCGCCTGTTTCGCAAAGGCACCGGGCTGATTGCCGGGTGGATGCTCGCCACCACCTTCTACTTCCTGTTCTGGGCGCGCGTGGCCACGGCGGATGTGCTCACGGTGTGCGGTGTGCTGGCGGCGGTGTGGTGGTACTGGCGCGGGCCGGATGACACACGGCTGTGGCGCTACACGGTGTTTTTCCTGCTGTTGGCCGCGACCTCGCTGTTCAAGGGCTTGATCGGTTTTGTGCTGCCGGGCCTGGTGCTGCTGCCGCACCTGCTCAGCGAGCATCGCTACAAACGTCACCTCAACCCGCGCCTGGTGCTGGCCCTGCTGATTGCCGCCGGGTTCTATGCCATCCCCTTCGTGCTGTCGCACCTCTACGGAGCGCCGACCTACGGCGAAAGCGGCCTGGCCCTGGTATTCCGCGAAAACGTCGTGCGTTTCTTCGACCCCTTCGACCATATGGGGCCGATCTACACCTATCTGATCTACCTGCCCGCCTACACCCTGCCCTGGGCACCGTGCTGGTTGCTCGGCCTGTGGCTGGCCGTGCGGCATTGGCGCCAGACCCCGCCCAACGTGCGCTGGCTGGTATGGGGCCTGGGCCTGCTGTTCGTGTTCTTCACCGCCAGCGGCAGCCGCCGCAGTTACTACGTGCTGCCGCTGGTCCCGTTCGCCCAGTTGCTGGGAGCCTGGTGGCTGAGCGAACGGCTGGCGAAAAAAACCGCCAGCTGGCCGCGCTGGCAGAAAGGCTTTGGCATTGCCGCCGCACTGATGCTGCTGGTGCTCGGCGTGGTGTACCCGTGGACCAACGGCAACGGCGGCGTGACGCGTTTCGTCGAGGACGTGCAAGCTCAAGCCGAGAAGACCGCGCCATGGAACCAATGGCAAATGGTGCTGGTGGAAGTCGACAACAAACTGCCGATGTACCTGCAAAACGGCGGTCAGCCGTTCTACTACGTCGCCGAAACCCAGGACTTCCCCCGCCAGGGCGACAGCGCTGCGTTCATGACCTGGCTGGAACACACCAGCGGCCGCCGCTTCGATCCGCAACACACGATTATCATCGCGCAGTACTCCAAGGACGATCCCACGCCCCTGGCCTACCTGGGCGCGGATCATCAGGTGATCACCACCCAGCCTGACAATGGCGAGCGGCTGTTTCACCAGCGTGCGGGGGGGAGTGTGGCGTTTATCCCGATGTCGCGCTGACCTGCCCGCCCCTGGCGCTCGACGACAGCCAAAGCCACACGCTGTTGGCGCCGCAGGGGTTGCCGCTGCGGCGCCGAACATCCCTCACCGGCTCACTGATAGGGAATCAAGCGATCGCGGTCCAGGTCTCGCATCAGGTCGCCGAGCATTTCACTCTCGCTGCGCGGTTCGGTCATGGGGATGTACCAAGTCGTGGCCGTCCAGCCGCCACGCTTGTAGGCATAGGTTTTCAGCAGTTGACCGTCCTTGAACACCGAGCCATGCAATTGCCGCTCGTAGGTGTAGGGCACTGGCACGGTCAGCAGCGTCAGAGCGCCGAGTACTGCGGGGAGCACTCCGGCCCCTTTACCGCCACTCTGGTCGACCAACAGGCTGTAGCCGGTCTTGCTGAAACCACCGTCGAGAAAACTGAAGGCGCCTGTATCACGCAGCAACTGGATGACTTCGCGCTGCTTTTGCTGATCGAACCGGGATTCGGGCGGCGGCATGGTGACGCTCATCGGCACATAGGCGCGCTGGGCTTTGTAGTCCAGGGGTTTGAGGGCGGTGCCGCAGCCGCCGAGCAACAGCACGGCAGCCATTAAGGTGATCCTGATCATTGCGTGTGCTCCACAGGCAGTAGGCCATCACGTTGTACATCCTGGGCAAAGGCGCGGGTGATACGGTTTACGTTCTCTTGCTGCATCCCGCCGCTGCCATCGAGCAGCCAAGTGTATTTGTGGGTCACGTTGCGATAGCTGTATTGCTTCA
This sequence comes from Pseudomonas sp. Y39-6, assembly GCF_023651955.1. Taxonomy (NCBI): domain Bacteria; kingdom Pseudomonadati; phylum Pseudomonadota; class Gammaproteobacteria; order Pseudomonadales; family Pseudomonadaceae; genus Pseudomonas; species Pseudomonas sp. Y39-6. Next base: position 4,500,196 of record NZ_CP069594.1, read on the forward strand.
ACAGCTTTCCATTCTGTTGCAGGGAAAACTCGGTGGTGGTGTCGATACTCTGGGACAAGGGCAGCAGAAACAGCGTCGCCGTACTCAGCAGAATTACCGGGAAAGGTGGCAACTCGCGCTGGCTATTGAAGCGGATCAACACCGAATAATCCCCTTCCTTGCCTTGGCCGGTTTCGACACTGCGAAACACTCCGGTTTCGCGTAACTGGTTACGGATTTGCGCGGCATTCAGCGGGTCGTCGACCATGACATGGATCGGCTTGAGGTAGTCCTGACCGTCGGGCAACGCGCGCTCTGGCAGGGTATTGGTGGCCGCACAGCCAGTCAGCAGCGCCAGGACGCCCAGGGTAATAACGCGGTTCATGGACGCATCTCTTGAGGGGTGTTCTGGCCCGCAGCGGTAGACGGCGGCGCGATGATATGCGGGGCGGCGCTGCGATAATCCAGCGGTATCAACTCCAGCGCCGGCAAGCGCGGAACCGATTGTCGCGCGATCGGTTCATCGCGACCTTGCTGGTCGCGCCAACGGAAGGCGCACAGGGACGCCCCCAGGCACAGCGAGCGAAATTCACCGAGGTAATAGGCCTTGCCGGCTTGCAGGCGCATCGGCAGGTTGAACTTCTCCCGAGCCTGGACCGAGGTGTAAGTGGTGCCCAGGGTGGGTGAATAGGTGCTGGAGAAGAACTGGAAATCATAAAACTCATAATCTCCCGGTTTGAGCGGCAGCACGAACACACTGGCGACGCCGGTCTGGTCCTTCACATCCTGAGGCGTTTCCCGCCCGACACCGACCCATATACCCGCGGCCCCGAAGGCGGAGCCACGCTTGCGAAACAACAGGCGCTGGTTGGGTGCGGGAGACGCCTTGAGGTTCTGCGGGCCGATGGAGCCCACAAGATAAGCCACCGGTTCTTCGGGGCCGGGTTGCAGCGGCTGACTGACCAGCGACGCGGGCTGGGTACCGCAGCCCGCCAAGGCTGCAGCCATTAAGAGCAAGGCCAAAGGCCTGGAAAAGCAAAACATGTCGAATCCTGAACGCGGGCAAAAAGGGAGCTGCAGACGCCACAGGAAAGACATGCAATGAGCCATCCTGGCGCTGCGCCTCGCGTCACTGCGAGGGGGGCGAATGGTACGGGACGGATGAGGGTTTGACCACCCGCTCACCCCCCAGGCTTTCCAGCGCAGCCCTACCAACGCCCCGTCGCCAAGCTGTACGGCGAAAACTCCGCAAACCGCCACCTCAACGCCAACGCCGCCGGGCGGCGGACCACCTGTTCCACCGTGACCGTCCACAACCGCTGCGCGCCCTCGAACCGCGCCACCTCGGGGCCGTTGAGGATCAACGAAGTGTGCCCGGCCAGGTGCATCACGTCGCCCGATGCAAAGTCGATGAACAACAACCCCGCCACCGGGTTGGCGTGCAGGTTGCCCAGGGTGTTGAAGAACAGGTTGCCGGCAAAGTCGGGGATGGTCAGCACGTCGCCCTCCACGCGCACGAAGCCGCGGTTGCCGCCGCGATGGGAGACGTCCACCGAGCGTTCGCCGTCGATGTCCACATAGCTGGCGACGAAGAACGTGTCGGCGTTGCGGATCATTACGCGTGCGGCGTCATCCAGGCGGCTGCTGCGCTCGGCCACGCCCCCGGGTTGGCGGGCGATCCCATCGACAGGGCGCAGTTGGATGTATTTGGGGCAATTGCCGAAGGTCTGGACCACATCGACCGCAAACCCCTCGGCATCCAGCGCGCCGACCCGGCCATTCAGGCGATTGCGGCGGCGCGTGTCGAGGTCGATGCCGAGCAAGCCGACGGCGGCCCCTGGCTGCAGGGCGGAGCGCGCCGGGTCGCCGCTGCCGGGCAGGCTGTCGATCTGTAAGGTGTGCGGGTCGGGTGAATGGGCAAACCCCGGCGCGCCTTCGATCATCGTCGCCCAGGGCATGCCGTGCGCGTCCACCACGCCGAGCATCAGGTACGGCAACAGCGGATAGAACCCCCGGTGTTGCTCGGGCAGATGATCGCGGATCACCTTGGCGCCAATCATGTCCATACGCTCGGCGGCGCCGGCGCTGGCTTGCATCTGCCGTTCGCCGGCGTGCCAGGGGGAGTGTTCGATCAGGTTCATGGCGATCACCTCGTGTCAGATAGCCAGATGCTGCGCCCCGCCACGCGGCGAGAGAATACCCACGTTCGGCAATCGAGCATTACGCCAACTGAAATGCCGGATGCTCGCGCAACGCCGCCACGCAGTGATCGACAAAACTGCGCACGCGCATCGGCGCCTGGCGGCCTTCGCGGTAGACCACGTTGACCGGCAACGGCGCCAGCTCGTGGGCGGGCAGGACGCGGCGCAATTGCGCGCTGACCAGGTGCTCGTGAACCGGGTAGCTCAGGCACCGGATGATCCCCGCGCCATGCACAGCCGCATTGATCGCACCTTGCACCGTGGTGCAGCGCAGGCGTGTACGCGCCTTGAGGTGGGTATGGGGGAAATCCCAGTGGACCTGATCGGCGCTGGCGATCAGGCGATGCTGCTCGAGCTCGTGCGGGTGCGCGGGTTCGCCGTGGGCCGCAAGGTAATCGGGGCTGGCGCAGAGGACCTGCCGCACCTGGCCGACTGGCCGCGCGATCAGCGACGAGTTGGGCAGCGCACCGACCAGGATCGCCACGTCCAGCCCCTCTTCGTGCAGGTTCGGGTAATAGTCGTGGTAGCGGGCTGTCAGGTAAACATCGGGATGGCGATCCATATAACCGGCCAGGATCGGCGCCATCACATACCGGCTGAACAGAAACGGCAGGAACACCCGCAGATTGCCCTGGGCCTGCACATGCGAGCCGTTGGCCGAGGCTTCGGCGGCGTCCACGGCCGCCAGCAGGCGGACACAGTCGGCGAGGTACGCACGGCCGGCTTCGGTGAAGCGGACACCCCGCGTACTGCGTTGCAGCAACGCCACCTGCAGACGCGCTTCCAAGCGCGCCAACGCGCGCACCAGCGTCGCGCCGGACACCCGGGCGCTGCGCGCCGCCGCCGCCAGGCTCGGTTGCCCGGCCAGCGCCGCAAACAGCTGCATATCGCGATAGCGCTCCATCAGTTCGGCCGCTGCGACGCTGGGTTCAGGCCACGGTCCTGCGCGAAATGCTGGGTGAGGAAGTCGACGAAGGTCTGCACCTTCGCCGGTACGCGGGCGCCCTTCTGGAACACCACCTGGATCGGCAGCGGCGCGGGCTCGAACGCGTCGAGGACAATCTCCAGTTCACCGGCCGCCACCGCCGCCGCCACTTGATAGGACAGCACCCGGGTCATGCCCCAGCCGATGCGCGCCAGGTTGATCGCGGCGTTGTTCGCCGTGACCACCAGGCGCGGCTCGATGGGCACCGTCAGTTCCTGCTCGCCGTCGACGAATTGCCATGCGCTGATCAATTGGCTGGCCGACGACGTAGCGATTTTGGCCTCACGCAACTGCGTGGGATGTTGCGGCCGCCCGTGCCGGTCGAGATAGCCGGGCGACGCACACACCACCCGCCGCACTTCACCGACCTGGATCGCCTGTTGCCCCGGCTCCTGCAGATGGCCGATACGCACGGCCACGTCGACACCTTCGTCGATCATGTTCACCACGCGATCGACCAGCAAAGCGTTGATGTTCACCAGAGGAAAACGATCGAGGTACGCCCCCAGCAACGGCGCCACATACAGCTCGCCAAACAGCACCGGGGCGGTCACGGTCAGTTGGCCGCAGGGGATGGAATAACTGCCCGCCGCCGCTTCCTCGGCTTCATTCAGCTCGGCGAGGATGCGTCGACAATCTTCCAGGTAGCGCTGGCCGGCTTCGGTCAGGTGCAGGCTGCGAGTGGTGCGCGCCAGCAGTTGGGTGCCGATGCGCTGTTCCATCGCGGCAATCGCCCGGGTCACGCTGGGCGGCGAGGTTTTCAGGCGGCGTGCGGCGGCGGCGAAGCTCTCCTCCTCGGCCACCGCGAGGAACACCTGCATTTCATGAAAGCGGTCCATCGGTGTCCCTCTTGAAGGTTACTGTGATTGCAGGCCCACCGCCGTGCGTGGCATGCCGACAAAACCCGGCAAGGCTTCGATACTGGCCAGCCAGGCGCGTACTTGAGGGTAGTCGGCCAGCGCCACATTGCCTTCCGGCGCGTGAGCCACGTAGGTGTAGAAAGCGATGTCGGCAATGCTCGGCTGCTCACCGACCAGGAAGCGGCTTTGGCCCAACTGCTGCTCTACCAATTGCAACAAGGCGTGGGAGCGGCTGATGGCGGCGACGGTATCGACATCCGCGCCAAACACCACCGCCAGCCGCGCGGTCGCCGGCCCGGCGTGGAGCTGACCGGCGGCGGCCGACAGCCAGCGCTGCACACGCGCCTGCTCCAGCGGGTCGCTCGGCAGCCATTGGCCGTTGCCGTACTTGCTCGCCAGGTACAGCAGAATCGCGTTGGAATCGGCGAGTACGGTGCCGTTGTCATCGATCGCCGGCACCTGGCCGAACGGGTTGATCGTGTCGACGAATTCAGCGGTTTTGTGCGCGCCTTGCTTGAGGTCGACCAGGATGAATTCGCTGGGCAGGCTCAACAGCGACAGCATCAGCTCGACCCGATGGGAATGGCCGGACAGGGGGAAACCATAGAGTTTGATCGCAGGCTGGGACATGAAAGGCTCCAAAGAAGTGGGGGTCTTGACGCCAGGCATGTTCCGCCGTGGCGCCTATCGATGGAATCACCAGGATTTACAATCGAGCATTTCACGCGGTGAAACAATCACCGACGGTCCATCGCCTGGCCGTCAGCGCTCTTGCAGCCGATCGCGCAAAAACCGATGGCTCCTGGAAAACAGGCGCCGGTAGGTGAGCAGCACCGCGCCGACCGTGCCCAACGCCGACGAAGCGGCGATCAGAAACATGATCACGATCTGGTAGCGCACCGCATCCACCGGGCTCTCGCCCGCCAGCACCTGGCCGGTCATCATGCCGGGCAGGCTGACGATGCCGACCACGGCCATCTGGTTCAGCGTCGGGATCATCCCGGCGCGCACCGCCTGGCGGATCGCTTCCTGCGCCGCTTCCCAGCGTGAGCCGCCGAGGGCGAGGATCATCTCGATGGTGTTGCGGCCCGAGGTCAGTTCCTGGGTCATGCGCTCGATGCCCAGGGACACGCCGGTCAGGGTATTGCCGAGGATCATGCCGAGGATCGGGATCGCGTACTGCGGCTCGTACCATGGGTGGATGCGAATCACCGCAAACAAGCCCACCGCCGTGACCAGCCACGAACTACCCCACACCGAGACGATGCTGTCGATCCGTTGCCCACGGTAAGTGCGCCGCCCGCGCCCCGCCGCCGACAGGCCGGCAATCAGGGTCATCGCGCACATCAGCGGCAGCACCACGTACCAATAGGCGAACGCGAACACCCAGCCCAGCAGGTAACCGATCGCCAGCAGTTGCACCACGGTACGCACGGCGGCCCACAGCAACTGGCGCTCCAGGCCCAGGCGCAACGCCAGCGACAGCGCGCCGTTGATCAGGATCAGCGCGGCGGCGATGGCCATGTCCAGCGCGGTCAGGTTCTGGTAGTTCATGCTTGGGTGGCTCCGCTCAGCACACCGGCGCTCATGTGCAGGTGGATGTCACTCATGCGTTGGGCCTGTTCCAAGTCGTGGGACACCCAGACATACGCGCGGGTCGGGTCATCGGCGAACCAGGCATCGATCAGCGCTTCGACATCACGCGAGGACGCGGGGTCGAGGGCGGCGGTGGGTTCATCCAGCAACAGCACCTCGGGGTTGAGCTGCAGGGTGCGGATCAACGCCACCACCTGGGACTCGCCGCCCGACAGGTCACTGGCATTTTTTGCCAGGAAGTCCGGCGACTTGCCGGCATGCTGCAGCAGCGCGGTGACGGTCGCCAGCTCGAAATGACGTTTACGCAGGCTCTTGAGGCTGAACGGGAAACGCAGGTTGTCCAGCACGGTGCCGTCGATCAGCGCCGGGCGTTGGGACAGGTAGCAGATGCGGCTGCGGTACTCGGGAATGTCTGCGTTAGCGATCGGCCGATGATTCCACAGGACCTGCCCCGATGTGGGCGCGTCCAGCAACGCCAGTGCGCGCAGGAACACGCTCTTGCCGGAACCGGACGCGCCGGTGATCGACACGCGGTCGGCGCGGTGCAGGGCGAAGTCAGTGGGCTGGAGCAAGACCGCCTGGCGACGCTCATCCCGGCGCGCCAGGGCGCGGGTTTCGATCAGTGCGCTCATGGACGCGAGGCTCCTCATGTTTCGGTCAGGCGCAATGGTGAAGCAGGCGGGCAGGCTTTTCATAGCAAAAGTTCAAGCGATGGCGACCGGTCCCGTGGCGGGCGCCTTGCAATCACCCCCTGCCCTGCCTATATTTGCCGCCTGGCGCTCTCTACGCCACCTTCCGCGGAAAGGGCTGCGCCCAAGACAGTGAAGCACTCAATCATTTCTACGACTCCCAACCTTAAAGCGGAAAAGGTGTGTGCAAGGAGCTCGTATGTCGCAACGCCGCGTATCCTCGACCACTGATGGCCGTCTCAACCTTGAGCAGCAGCGCAAGCGCGCCAAGGAACTGTTGCCGCGCCTGAAAAGCGAAAACCCCGACGCCACCTTGTCCCAGGCGCAATGGCAGATCGCCAAGCAGCTGGGTTTCAGCAGTTGGCCGCAGCTCAAGGCCCATGTCGACGCCATCGACTTCGCCGCCCGCCATCCCGATTTCGCCGCCAGCGATGAAGCCCGCACCAGCCATTGGCGCTGTGGCAACGACATTGCCCACAGCCTGCAACTGGCGGGGTTCAAGGGGCACTTCCAGATGCTCACCGACCCGCTGTGCATGGGCCCGGTTCGCGACCTGCCCCGCGAGGCATTCCGCGCCATGCGCAGCGCATTCATCAGTCACGCCTTTGCCCTGGGCGAAGCGGATGTGGCGCGCCGTGTCGCCGACGAATACAACCAACTGGAAACCTTGGCCAGCGCCGAACACAGCGTGCTGTGGTGCGAGGCGGATGCGTATGACCAACTGTTCCTGATCCGCGCCCTGGCCGCTCTTGACCAGGCACCGCGCAAGCTGGAGCTGATCGAGGTGGACCGCATCCCGGGGGTAGAACGGTTTATCGGCATTGGCCAATTGGCCCCCGACGTACTGGCGTGGTTATGGCCGCAGCGGCGCCTGATCGACGACGAGGCGGTGCAGTTGGCCAAACAGGCGTGGTCGGCGTATTGCGCCAGTTCCCCGGTGCAGTGGGCGGAACTGGCCCACGGGACGCACACGGCGCTGCCCTTTCTTGCACGCGCTTTACTGCGCCAGTTGCAGGAGTTGCCCGGCAGTCAGGATGGCTTGTCACTGACCGAACGCCTGTCCCTGGCCTACATCGCCGAAGCGGGGCCGGTAGCGTTCGGGCGCGTGTATGCCGAGTTGATGGCCAAGCGCGAACCGCTGCCGTTCCTCGGCGACATGATGTTCCATGCACTGCTGCGGCCGTTGATAGACGACGAGCATCCTTTGTTGACGAAAACCGAGGCTCATCTTGAATGGCCTCGGCGGGTGCTGGCGCCCGGATGCGCAAAGACCCGCTATCCGGGCACAAGGTGCGGCTTCAGGCTTTAACGTTCTGCCGGATATTCCAGCCGAACTTCACTGGCCCACCGTCCTTGGCGCCGTCGGCCTTCTGCGGCTGGTAGCTGACGTCGACGCTGGCGAAGTTCAAGGCGATGCTGTCGTAGAGCGCCTCATCCTTACTTTCAGCAGCGGTGCCGTAGGACACCACCATGACTTCCTTGAGGGTGATCACCAGATACTCCACTGGGCTGGAACCGCCCGCCTTGCGCACTACCAGTCTTGCTTCGGGATAATGCTTGCCGGTCGCGCAGGCCATCATCAGCAGGCATCTTTATTGAAAACCATTGGGAATTCATCAAGCGGTACATGCCAGTAATCGGAGCAGACATTCTTGTCGCATGCACCTCAATAGGATTGACGGCGATCCTGACAATGCTCACCTATCTCTCGACGTACCCCATTGGTTTTGCTACCAAGACATCATTTTTCGGCGCTACGGGGCTTGGTGCAGTATTTGCCCTTGCCAAATACGAAGTGTTATACGGACGCATCCACTGGGTCTGGCTGAACATGGCGATATACCTCATCTGCCTGCTGGTATCACTTCCCGCAATCGCCTACCGCCCCAACGCTTATCTCTACTCCATGGCCCTCCTCAGCCCCCTGATCGGCCTCCTGATCCTCAACAGCAAGCGCTGCCGCGAACTGCGCCACAAGATGCTAGAAATCCGCCACAAGCGCGAAGCCATCATCGCCACCCTGAAAAAACAAGGCCGCTGGAAATGGTGGTAACCCGCGCGGTTGCTGACACCCCCGACTTTCGGCCTCACCAACCCGATAACCGAAGCAACCTACATCCGGCTCGGAAGCATCTGACTTCTCGCCCTCGCCTGCCATGCCTAGCCTGCTGGTCCCGCCCACAATAAGGACACCGCTGGCATGCGGCGCTATTTCATTACCCGAGGAGCCAAGACCACCGCTGGCGGGACCGTCGTCGGCGGTTTGACGGGCTTTCGCATCACCCAAGTGGACATCGCCCTTGAAGGTCATGAGGTGCTTTGCCCGGTGTGCAAAACCACCGGAGTCATAGTCTGTGTTGGCCCGCGCCTGGAGCAGTGGGCACTAGGGCGACGGGTGGCGCTCTCGGATGATCTCTGCCGCTGTAAATGCGACCCGCCCCCGCGCCTGCTGGCCGACCAGTTCGAGCGGTTTCAGACCCTTACCGCCGAAGACTCCGCGGCACACCGCCGAAGCGCGACCGCATCGGAAGCGCCAGCGTCAACACCCGCGAGAAATCCTACCCTGAGCTCAGCACCTTCCGCTTTCAGCGAAATACTCGAGTCAGCCTGCGAGCGCAATTGGCGCTTCTACCAGAAGCAGGCAGAAGACGTGATCGCCCCCGGCGGCAAGCTGATCGCCGACCCCAGGTTGCGCAACCGGCTCATCAACTCGGCGTATGCCCAGCTCTGGCGCCTCGACAACCGTTTTCAGTGGGCGGGCCTTGCGGCGTTTGCCTCCAAGCAAGTGGGGTGCGGTTTGCTGCACGCGGCAGAATCCATCGAGAAAATTCAGGCGGAATTTGAAGCGGCGGAGCAATTGCGAAGGAGTGCCCGGAAAGGGGTTTGGGGGTTGTTCAGCGCCGAGGAGCGTGAACGGCAGGCAAAGCTGCGGGAGTACGAGCGGCGCCTGCGGGAGTATGAACAGGCCAGCCGTAATAACCCGGTGCCTGATGTTGATTGGCGGCGCGAGGGTGAGCCGTTATCGAGCGTGCAGCAGCTTTATCAACATGTGTACGAGATGATGGCGATGGGCAATACCACGCTGTTTTTGGATGTGTTTCCGTTGCATGCGTTTTATAAGGAGCGGGGGTTGGGGTTGCTTGAGACCTGTCTTCGGTCGCGCAAGAATATTTATGACAAGGCTCAGCCACCCGTGCTATGGCCCATCGGAAACGAGACACTAGAGTTTGGTACGAATCACAGTGAAATCCTGAAAGCTTTCGAGGCAATTGAAGCTGGCAATATCGCCAAAAGTGTTGAGTATCTCGCTGACCACGAACAAAGAAACATCCTTCAGCCAGCCATGTATACCGACCAAAAGCTGGTAGCCCTGCTGCGTAGTAACCATCTTTCCTATGTCACAGGCATACCGTCCGGGGCCGCGCAAGCCATTGAGCTAACGCTGGCAAATCAATGCCGCCCCGTCGAAGATGATCGAACCATTGAATTCAGCAACAGCCCTATCGCTAACCTGGCCGATATCGATCAACGCATGGCCTTCGTGCTCAAGGCTGCGGCGAAATTTGATGCACTGCTGCGTAGCAATGAGCGGCAGCGAATCGAACAGGCGCTAGAAGACATCGCTGAAGACCGGGGTGTCCGATGAGCCGGATCACGCAGATCGGTTGGCGACGTGTTGGGCTAGGACTGATCGCTGTCGTACTTTTCTTAGGGTTAGCGATACGTCTCGGCACCGATGAACCGGAGATTGCATTGACGCCTGGCGAACCCTGGGAAGATATGCGCCAGCGCTCCAGCGCAAAGATTGGCCCAGCCATTCCGGGGCATCACTGGTTCAGGGCGCCCAAATCCGATGCCCGACTGCGGCTCGTAGACCCTCAATATGGATTCATAACTCCTTTGGCCCGTTTCTTCACGATAGGCTTCGATGATGAGCAAATCGATGGCATCCGCATGTCCCCTCAAATCGAACCGCTATTGCTCGATGACACGCTTGAAATCGTGCTGGACTTACAGGAACAGTGGCGCAAAGGTGGCTGGACCCCCATCCATATAAAAGACGACCCACCCTTCGCCGACACCCCTCAATGGCGTGCCCGCTTGCGGAACGTGAACCTGGGCGGTACGTCCTATTGGCAAGCGGCGGACAAATACCAAGTGATGATGGTGGTCAATCGCTTCAAGGACGTTCGACATCCCACTGAAGAACGCTATCTCATCAAGCTGCACCTGGCCGCGCCGTGGATACCGCAATGATCAGATACCCACTTTGGCGCCGGCGAACCGAGGGTTGCTTAGACGCCCGGCTGCGGCTCGTAAAGCCTGAATATGGATTCGTGCCCCCAGGCTCGCTTCTTCACAGTGAGCTTCGAGAGTAATGGAAGGGTCAGCAGTGTCCGCATTTCCCCTCAGGTCGAACCGCTTTTTGCTCGATGACACGCTTGAAGTCGTACCGGATTTACAAGAGCAATGAAGCGGCATTTTGACCGCGCGCCTTCAGTTCGCTGGCCGCAGCAGCTGCATCTGCTGGCGATAGTCATCCGTCACCTGCCGCGCCTGGCTGCTGCTGGTGATCACCTTCGGCGTAATCAGCACAATCAGCTCAGTGCGGTCCTTGGATTTGCTGGTGTTGCCGAACAACCAGCGCAGGCCGGGGATTTTCCCCAGGTACGGCACGGCACTGACGCTCTCGCTGTTGTCCTGTTTGATCAACCCGCCGAGCAATACGGTCTGCCCGCTCTGCACGGCGACTTGCGTCGAGACTGAACGCGTGGAGATACGCGGATTCACCGGCGTGTCGCTGCTGCCGGTCTGGTTCTCGGCATCGCTGACCTGCTGCTGGATATCCATGTACACCAGGCCGCCCGGATTGATGCGCGGCACCACGTCCAGAATCACCCCGGTCTGCACGTATTCGACGCTGCTCAGGGTGGTGTCGGCATTGCCGGTGTTCACCGTGGTCTGGCTGATAGGAATGTTGTCGCCCACCTGGATCTGCGCCGGCTGGTTGTTCATCACCACCAGCGACGGCGCCGACAGCACCTGGGTGCGGCCGTTGGTTTCCAGGGCATGCAAGGCCACTTGCAGGTTGGAACTGACGAAGGAATAGAACAACGAATCCGACGCCCCCAACCCTGCCCCGCCACCGCCCAACGCGCCCTGGCTGCCGGAGGCGTTGGCGACTGTGGTGCTGGTGGAATTGCCGGCCAGGCGACCGAGGTACCACTGCACGCCAAGGTCCAGTTCACCGGTGAGTTTGACTTCGAGGATGCGCGTCTCGATCTGCACTTGCAGCGGCGGATTGTCGAGGCGTTTGATCGCGGTTTCGATCTCTTTCCATTGCGCCGGGCGGGTACGCACCAGCAGTTGGTTACTGCTTTTTTGCGCGGTGATGCGGGTGCCGGCTTCGAGGCTTTTATCCGGTGCCGGTTCGGACGCTTCGGCGACGGGCTCGGGCTCGTCGGCAGGCGGCGGCGTGTTCTGCAGGCCACCGGTATTGTTGTTGAGCGATGACAACGTGGTGGTGCGCAACCCCGGCGCGACCTTGGCCGGCGTATCGTCCTTGATCGCGCCGTTGCCGTAGATCTGCCGCAGGTACTTGGCCAGGTCCGAGGCCTTCATGTTGCGCACGTCGTACACATACATCTGCGGCTCGTTGCCGCCGCCTTCGTCGATGGTGCGAATCCAGTCGCCCACCTCGCTGAGGTACTGCGGCTGGGAAGAAATCGCCACCACCGAGTTGGTCCGCTCGATCGGCAGAAAGCGCAGCATGCCCGCCAGGGGCATGCCGCTGTCCGGGCCGAACATGGCTTGCAGCTCGGGCATCAGCTCGGCCACCGACGCGCGTTGCAAGCCGAATACGCCCACCGACATGCCCTTGAGCCAGTCCACATCGAAGGTGTCGATGGTGGCCTGGTAGTTGGCCAGTTCTTCCGGGGTGCCGGCCAGACTCAGCACATTGCGCGCCGGGTCCACCAGCAGAAAAGCGTTTTCGCGGGCGAACGGCTTGAGCAGTTTCTGCATCTCGGTGGCGGAGATATAGCGCAACGGAAACAGCCGCGCCGACAGGCCGTTGGACGGTGGCGCCAGGTTCATCTGCGGCACCAGCTTGCCCGCCACCGCCTGGTTGGCCGGCAGGATCACGTAGCGGTTGCCCTGTTTGATCATGGCGTTGTCGGTCCAGGACAACAGGGTTTCCAGGATCGACAGCGCCTGCTGTTTGTCCACCGGCTTGGAGGTGGAAAAGCTGACATTGCCTTTCACGCCTTGGTCGATGCTGTAGTTCTCGTGCAACAGGTCGCCCATCACGCTGTTGATCACCGCTTCGATCGGCTGGTCGGCGAAGTTGAACACGATATCGCCGCCCTGCTCTTTCGCCGGCAGGCTGGCGCTGGGTGGGCGCACGAATTGCTGACTGCCCCGCCTCATCTGGCGTTGGGGCGCTACCTTCGCCGCGGGCTGCGGGCTTTGCGCGGCGGGCACCTCACTCGGCGGGCGTTGCGCGCCGGTGCCTTGCATGGCTTCGTGGAGTAACGCGTCGTCCGCGTCGAGGCGGTCGGGCAGTGAGCCACAGCCGCCCAGGGAGACGGCGGTAGTCAGGCAAAACAACGAGGTGCGCAGATCGATCAAGGGAAGGGCTCGCGAGGCAGGGAAATCGGTGGCCGGGTCGACGGCGGCGGCAAACGCTTGGCGTACAGGTTCAAGGTTTGCGTGCGGCCGTCCAGGGTGAAACGGGCGGATTGCGGCGTGAGGTGGTCCAGGCGCCAGCCGTTGGGCAGCACCTGGCCCAGGCGTACCGTCAGCGGGCGGCCGTCGGCCTGCTTGAGCATCGCCATTTGCAGATTGCCGGTGATCAGGATGCCGCTCAGGGTCAGGTTGGCCAGGCTGCTGGCCTGGGTGTTGCCGACGGCGCGATCGGGGCTGCGATCCGCGCTGAACAACGGGGTTTGCCAGGTGCCGGCGAGGCTGTCCAACGTCACGCTGGGGGCGACTTGCACCCGCGCAGAGGAATGCCCGCGCACCGCCGGTTCGGGCAGCCACTGCGGCTCGTCGCCGATGCTGCTCAGGATGAACGCCATCAACAGGCCCAATGCCCCGACCAGGCCGAGCAAGCCCCATTCCAAGGGGCGCAAGACACCGATCATCGGGCCACCTGCGGTTGCAGGTAACCGCGCACCAGCACCTGCACCACCAACTGCCCCGCCCCGCCGCTGGCCGGCGCCTGTTTGCCACGGCGGATGCGCAGCTCATCGACGAACAGAAACGGCGGCTGGTATTCCAGCTCATGCAGGATCGCGGTCAGCGGTTCGATGGCGCAATCTAGGGTCAGGCTGACCTGCACCTGTCGATACGGTTCGCCGTCGTCCTGCTCCGGGGTGATGGGTTTGCGCTGGGTCAGGCTGCAGCCGCCGCCGAGGTTGGCGTGGCGGCTGATCAGATCGGCGAGGCGTTGCATGAGGTCGGCGGCGACCCCATCCGGGTCATCCCCCGGCAGCAGGCTGGTTTGGCTGGCCGGGTCCTGGCGAGCCTGCTCCAGTTGCTCGCGCAGCGCATCACCCTGGCGCAACACGCCGGCATAGCGTTGCTGCTGTTCGCGCAGTTGTTCGGCCTGTTCGCCCATGGCACGCAAGGGCCCGGCGAACCAGCTGTCGATCAGCAGCCAGTACGCCGCGCCGAGCACCACGGCCAGGATCAGCAACGCCGTGCCACGGCGTTCACGGGGTGTGAGGGGTCGGCGCATCGGCGGCCTCCGGGCGAAGGTGGGCACGCAAGGCAAACTGATCCTTGCCGCTGCGCGCATCGGGTTGAATCACGCCTTCGAACTGCGCATTGTCCAGGCGGTGACAGCCTTTGATCCGGGTGATCAGGGCGCTGGCCTTGGCGCTTTGGCCGGAGAAGGCAATCTCGCTGCCCTTGATGTCCAACTGGTCGAGCCAGGTGTCGGCGGGCAGGCATCGGGTGAGGTCGTCGAGCAGCGCCACCAGCGGCGGCTGGGCCACCTTGCGCCGGGTCAGGTACTGCACCGCGCCACGGGTGGCGAGCAGTTGCTGACGCAGCGCATGCACCTCGGCGACCTGGGCCTTTTGCTGCTGGACGCTGTCGTACATGGTGTCGAGCACGCGCTGGCGGTCGTTGAGCCACAGCAACATCGCCGCAATCAGCAACGCGCCGCACAGCCACGGCAAGCTGCGTTGCAAACCCTTGCCCGGCGGACGCGGACGCGGGCGCAAAGGCGCGGGCAGCAAGTCGATGCCCAGGTCGCCGACATCCACGCGATGCGGCTGCAGGCCGAGGGCGGCGCAGTCGCTGAGGATCTGATCGAGGCGCTCGCGCAGGATCGCCACCAGCGTCACCTGCAGTTGGGTCGGCGTGCGCCGTTCCTGGCGCGCGACGAAGTACAGCCGGTCGGCCTCGAACGGCGTGTAGCGATCCAGTTCATAGCCGACCACGGCGCTAAGGTTGCGCGCAGCGGCTACGGGCAAGTGGATGGTTTGCAGCAGCACCGCGTCGGCCGCGAGCACCAACACATGCCGCGCATTGCCCGGCGCCGACGCGACCGGCTCGCTCAACGGCCAGTGCCAGCGCTGCTCGGGCGGCTCGCGCAACGCCAGCCACGCCGGCACACACGCGCGCAGCTCCGTGAGCCACAGGCGCCAACCTTGTTGCAGCAGGCTGCCACGCCAATAACGGGCGATGGGTTCCAGTCGATTCATTCTTGCCAACGCAACACCCGGTAGGGTTGTGCGCCGTCCTCCGTTGGGCTCAATAAAACCGTGACTTGCAGGCGTGCTTCATAGCCGCCGGGGCGTTGTGCGCGGCTGTCGACCACCAGCACCTCGCCAGGGTCGGCGCCCTGTGCGCTCTGCTGCGGCAGGTTGAGGGCCTGGCGCATCAGCGCGCTGGCGAACGCCGGAGCGGGCCGATCCAGGTCGCTCCACAAGGTGAGCTCGGGCAGCAATTGGCGGTACAGCGCCTGGCTCATGCCGGGCAATTGGCGCACTTCTTCGAGCACGCGAAACGGCGCCAGCCCCTGCTTGCGCCGTGCGTCCAAGGCCTTGGCCACCTGCGCGGCCTGGGCCGGGCTGGCGCCGCAGGCCAGGGCCAGGCGCGTGAGGTCGTGCGCCTCGGCGTTGACCAGGTACAGCTTGCCGCGCTCGCTGCGCAGGCTGACGTGCAACTGCGCGTCATCGAAGGTCAGGAGCCTTTCACGGCCGTCGGCGATCCAGTGCCGATCGGCCATCGCCAGGGCGACGCCGGCTTGCGCTGCGAGCTCCGTCTGGGTGTGCTGGCGATGCCACAGCGCCTGGCGACTTTCCAGCTGCACCCAACCGGCCAAACCGCCCAGCAACACACTGAGCAAGGCCAGCACCCACAGCACCAGCAGCAGCGCCGCCCCGCGTTGCCGCCTCATTCGCCCGACGCTCCGCTGGCCAGGTTCAAGCGCAAGGCAATCACCTGAGTGACCCACGGCACCGGCCCGTCGATATGCGCGGCGATCCGCACCGCAGCGGGCAAGCGCCGGGGCCACGGCCACTGGTCGATCCATCCGGTGGGTTGGCCCAGGGGCGATACGCCGCGATAACTGAAGCGCAGCGCCGCAAGGTTCGTCAGCAGCACTTGCGGCGCATCGCGGGAAGCATCGGCCTGCCGTTCCAACCGCGAGAACCCCACCTGCAGATCCTCGGCGACCCGTTGCAGGGTGAAGCGCTGAATCCCGCCGCCGAGCACACCGGGCAAGGTCGCGACAAACTGCAGACGCTCGGGCTCCCCTAAGAAAAAACCGGCGCTCTGGCGGTCGTCTTCGCTGACATCCAGCGGCAACGCCTCACTGATCGCGGTGCGCAGGAACTGCTGGGCGGCGCGCATTTCGTCCAGGCTCACGGTGTACTGTTGGGCCTTGGCCACCGCACGATTGGCGCCGAGCAACGCACCGCTGAGCAGCACCAGCAGCACCGCGAGCAAGCTCAGCACCACGAGGATTTCCAGCAGAGTGAAGCCCCGCTCACGGCGCCTCACTGGCGCACCTTCAGGGTGCTGAACCGGGCCTGGCGCGGCCCCTCGCTGACGATCAGGTCGAGACGATACAGATGGGCTTGCTGACGCACGCAGATCAGTTGCCAGTGGATGCCGTCCAGCGCGCCCTGGCTGACACCTTCGACCAGGCGCCCCGCTGCTTCCTGGTCCAGCACACTGAGGGCGGCATGGGTCAGGCGGTCGCTGTGAGCCGCTTGCGCCAACGAGCGCGCGCTCTGGCCGAAGGCGACCAGCAGCACCGTGCTGCACACCGCCATCAACGTCAGGGCGGCGAGCATTTCCAGTAACGTGAAACCGGCCTGGCGCTTCATGGCAGCGCCTTGGACTGCACGCTGCCGGTTAGCCAGCCAATGTCGATGCGCCAACGCCGGCTACCGTTGGCCAGCAGCAGATGGCCGCCGGTGGAACTGCCGTCGGGATAGAACTCTACGGCGGCGCCGACCTGTTCGGCGGTATGCACGGTGACCTGCAGCTGCGGCGGCCAGGCGTGCGGGGCGCGGCCCGGGGCCTGGAAGGTCAGGCGCTGCAGATCGAATTCGGTCCTGGCCACACGCGCCTCGACAATCGCCGCGGCCCGCGTGGCGCGCAGGGCGTCGACCATCTGCCCGACCACGCGGCGCTCGTTCGCCGCCTGCACGGCCTGGCGCACACCGAGCCCCAACAAGCCGACAGCGAGGCTGATCAACAGGATGACCACCAGCATCTCCAGCAAGGTAAAGCCGCGTTGGGGCATCGGCGGGTTATTCCCAGTTACCCAGGTCGGCGCTGTAGCCGTCGCCACCCGGTTGGCCGTCCTGGCCGTAGAAGATCAGGTCGAAGGCGCCGTGTTCGCCCGGGAAGCGATAGCCGAATGCATGGCCGAACGGGTCTTTCAGCTCCGACAGCTTGGCATACGGCCCGGCCCAACTGCTGGCGTTGCCGGGCTTGTCCACCAACTGCTGCAGGCTGTTGGGCGGTGAGCCGACATCCAGGGCGTAGCTGTCGATTTTCATGCTCAGGCTGGCCAGTTGCGCCTTGCCCGCACCGTACTTGCCCTTGTCCACATTGCCACCGACCTGGCGCACCACGATGGTCGCGACAATGCCCAGCAGCACGATTACCGCGAGCATTTCCAGCAGGGTGAAACCGCTTTGACGGCGTTGAGTTCTCATCGATCGGGTTCCTTGAAGGTTCATATATGGCTGGTCAGGCTCATCAGCGGCAGCATGATCGCCAGCATGATCACGGCCACCAGCAGCGCCATGACCACGGTGAGGGACGGCACCAGCGCGGCGAGCAGGCGCTCGATGCCGCGCCTGGCTTCGATGTCGAAGATGTCGGCGACTTTGAGCAGCATGCTGTCCAGCTCACCGGCCTGTTCGCCGACGTCAATCATTTGCAGGGCCAGGTCGGGCAGCAGCGGTTGCGCACCGAACGCACTGGCCAGGGTGCCGCCGCCTTTCACCGACTCGGCGGCCTCGGCCACTTGGGCTTGTAACGCGCGGTTGGTGCAGACCTGTCGGGCGATGACCAACGCAGGCAGCAAGGCCACGCCGTTGCTCAGCAAGGTGCCCAGGGTGCGTGTCAGGCGCGCCGCTTCGACCCGCTGCAACAGCGGGCCGAGCACGCGCAGGCCGAGCAGGCGGCGGTCGTAGCGTTCGCGGCGCCGGGGGTCGCGCAGGCGTGCCGCCAGGGTGCCCAGCGCGACGCTCGACCCGGCCAACAGCAGCAGGCCGTAGGCGCCGAGGAATTGGCCGAGGGCCAGAATCACTTCGGTGATCAGCGGAATCGGCACGTCCAGGTCCTGGAAGATCGGCACGAACTGCGGCACCACATACGCCAGCAACAACGCCAGGGAGCCGAGCACGCCGACCACCAGGAACGCCGGGTAGATCAGCGCATTGATCACCTCGCCGCGCAGCCGCTGGCTGCGTTCGAGGTAGTCGCTGAGTTGGCGCAGGGTGCTTTCCAGCGCGCCGCCGGCTTCACCGGCACGCACCATGCTCAGGTACAGCGGGGAAAAGGTGCTGCCCTCTTCTTCCAGCGCGGCGGATAACGGTTTACCCGCCTTGACGTGGTCACGGATACGCTCGATCAGTACACGCACTTGAGGCTGGCCGGGCTGCTTGAGCAGCAAGCCCAGGGAACGTTCCAGCGGCTGACCGGCGCCGAGCAACGTCGCCAACTGCTGGGTGAAACTCACCAACGCCGCGCCCGTCAACGGCCCCCGCCGCAAGGCATGGCGCAGGCCCTGGCGGCCGGCGGCGTCGATCTGCAACAGCAGCCAGCCGCGCTTGTGCAGGATCGCGATGGCGGCGCTCTGATCCTTGGCTTGCAGCGTGCCGCGCTGGGTCACGCCCTGGCTGTCGAGGGCACGGAAGGTGAACAGACTCACGCGCCCTCACCACGGGTGACGCGCAGCACTTCTTCCAGCGAGGTGACGCCCGCCACTGCCTGGCGCAGGCCTTCTTCATGCAAGGTGCGCAGGCCCGCACGTCGGGCGGCCTGCTCCAGCGTCGCGGCATCGGCGTGGCGCATCAGCAGGCCGCGCAGTTCGTCGTTCATCACCAGCAATTCGGTGATCGCGCTGCGGCCGTGGTAGCCGCCTTCGGCGCCGGGGCGATAGAGCAAGATCGGGCGCTCATCGGTGAAACGCTGCAGGCCATGTTCCTCGATCAACTCCGGCGGCGCTTCGAAGGCGACGCGGGTCGCCGGGTCCAGGCGCCGCACCAGGCGCTGCGCGAGGATGCCGCTGACGGTCGAGGCGATCAGGTAACTTTCCACGCCCATGTCCAGCAGGCGCGTGATGCTCGCGGCGGCGCTGTTGGTGTGCAGGGTGGAGAGCACGAGATGGCCGGTGAGCGACGACTGGATCGCGATGCGGCAGGTTTCCAGGTCGCGGATCTCGCCGATCATGATCACGTCCGGGTCCTGGCGCACGATGGAGCGCAGCGCGCCGGCGAAGTCCAGGCCAATGGCCGGCTTGACCTGGATCTGGTTGATGCCTTCGAGCTGGTATTCCACCGGGTCTTCGACGGTGATGATCTTGCGCTCGGCGCTGTTGAGCCGCGCCAGTGCGGTGTAGAGCGTGGTGGTCTTGCCGGAGCCGGTGGGCCCGGTGACCAGCAGGATGCCGTGGGGCCGTTCGAGCACGTCGAGGAAGGCGGCCAGGCGCTCGCCGTCGAAGCCCAGGCTGGGGAAGTCGAACTGCACGGTTTGCCGGTCGAGCAGGCGCATGACCACCGACTCGCCGAAGCTGGTCGGCACCGTGGACACCCGCAAGTCCAGCGCCTTGCCCTGGATGCGCAGCATGATCCGCCCGTCCTGGGGCAAGCGCCGCTCGGCGATGTCCAGGCGCGCCATGATCTTCACCCGCGAGATCACCGCCGCCGACGAACTGGCCGGCGGCGCTTCGGCGTCGTGCAGCACGCCGTCGATGCGGTAGCGCACCTTGAGTTGGTTTTCGAAGGGTTCGATATGGATGTCCGACGCACGCTGCTCCACCGCCCGCTGCAGGATCAGGTTGACCAGGCGGATCACCGGCGCCTCGGAAGCCATGTCCTTGAGGTGTTCGATATCTTCCAGCGCGCCGCCCTGCTCATCGAGGTTCTCGATCAGGGTGCCCATGGCGGAACGGCCCTGGCCGTAATAGCGCTCGATCAGCGTCTCGACTTCAGTGCGCGGGCCGATGGCCAGCCACACCGGCACATCACAGGCGTAGGCCAGGGCCTGGAAGGGATAATGCTGCGTCGGGTTGGCCGCAAGCACGCGCAGCCCGCCGTGGGCCCAGCCCATGGGCACCACTTGGTAATGGCGCATGAAGCGCTCGGTGAGCGCGGGCAACGGGTCGAGCAACGGCGGCGCGGCATCGGCGAGTAACAGCGGCGCGCCGAGCAACTCGGCCCAGGCGCGCGCCAGTTCGACTTCGGACACCAGCCCCAGGCGCGTGAGCAGGCCGAGCAGGTCACTGCCGTCCAGGGACAAGCGTCGGGCGCGCTCCAGGTCGACGGTTTTCAGCCCGGCGTGCTGCATCAGCCACACGCACACGCGGTCGGTGTGCGGTATCTGCGTATGGCAGGCATCGATGGGCATTGACGACATAATGGGGTGTCTAGTTGCGAGAAAGTATGGCTATTTGGAACTACTGGATATAAAAATAAAATGCCATTAGTTCGCCACGCCGCAGTCGGAGTTAACTGGGTTAATCGACTGGAAGTTCCAGCGCTAGTTCCTGAAGCGGGGAAACAAACTGAAAAGAATAGCCTGCGACCGGCTTGAAACAGCCGCGAAAGCCTTGATTTAAAGCCCCCAAGCCGACACCCAAGGATTCAGCTAATTGCAATTAGCCACTTCGCTAATCAGAGCCAGGCGCCGAAGTTTTTCCTCGACGCGCATCAAGCTCAAACTTTCAAACAACCTTGTTATTGATCTTCATTGCCGCTGAGCGCTGGGTTTGCCGCGTGGTAGCAAACACAGACGATCTGCCCGTCAGAAGTCGACCGTCGCCGACAACAGGTAAGTCCGCGGCGTCGACAAGGTCAGCCCCGGTTCGCTGTCGTCCGACGCGCCCGCCGAGCTCCAGTAGCGTTTATCGGCGACGTTTTCCACATTCGCGCGCAGGGTGATGTGTTTGTCATCGACCTTGAACGCATACCGCGCGCCCACGTCGATGCGGTTCCAGGCGTCGATTTCCTTGACGTTGGCCTGGTCCAGGTATTGCGAGCTGGAGTAGATCCCGCGCGTGGTCAGGGTCAGGCCTTCGAGGCGCGGCACGTCCCATTCCGCGCCGAGGTTGACGTTGTACTTGGGCGTGGCCGGGGCGCGGTTGCCGTCGAACGTGCCGTTGGTGGTGTGGGTCAATTCGCTGTCGATGTACATCACGCCGCCCAGCAGGCGCAGGCCCTTGAGCGGTTCGCCGAACAGGCTGAGTTCCACGCCGTCGTTCTGGCGCTTGCCGTTGGGGCCGAACACCCGCGAGGTCGCGTTGGTTTCATAGGCCGGTTGCTTGATGCGGAACACCGCGGCGGTCACGGCGAACGCACCGGCGTCGTATTTGGCGCCGACTTCCACCTGGCGGCTGATGAACGGCGGGAAGATTTCATCTTCGTTGACCGAGGTGGAAGGCGCGACCTTGCCCTGGCTCAGGCCTTCCAGGTAGTTGGCGTACAGCGACAGCGCGTCGGTGGCCTTGAACAGGATGCCGCCGGACGGCGAGATTTTTTCTTCGTCGTAGGCGGTGTCGCCTTTGACGTTGTTGGTCCAGTCATCCACCTTCACCCGCTGCCAGCGTGCGCCGAGGGTCAGCAGCAGGCGATCGTCGAAAAAGCCCAGGGTGTCGGACAACGCCACGCCGCTGAATTTATTCTCGGTGTATACCTGCGCATCCTGGCGGATGGCGGTGGACGGCGTCGGTGTTTGCACCGGGTTGTAAAGATTGCTCAGCGCCGCCGCATAGCGTGCGCCGCCGTTGGTGAAGTCCATGTAGAAGTAGCTGGCCGCCAGGTTGACCTCGTGGCTCACCGGCCCGGTATGGAACCCGCTGCGCACGCCTGCCGTGGCGGTACGCACATTTTCATCGCGGCTGAAGTCGCGCGGCTGCACGCTGAAATCCCCTGCACTGTTGCTGACGGAAACGGCGTGACGCAGGAAGTCGTGGTTGCTTTTGCGCGCGCCGACACCGCCGTAGAGCATCAGGTTATCGCTGAGGTCGAACTCGGCATTGAGCGTGCCGAACGTGTCGTTGGTGCTGGCCTTGCTCCACGACTGCGCGTAGTTGCGGCGTACATCGTTGGCGCTTGGCACCGGGGCCGCGGCGGCCACCTGCACGCGCTCCTGCGGGGCGTTGGTGTCGCGCTCGGTGTGGCCGATATCGCTGGAAAGGCGCAGGCGCTCACCGCGAAAGTCCAGGCCCAGCACGGCCATTTCACGGTCGACACGCTGATGGTCCCACTCGGTATCACCGGCCTGTTTCACGCCGTTGAAGCGCAGGCCGAACTTGTTGTCCTCGCCGAAACGCCGGCCCACGTCCACCGCGCCGCCAGCCTGGCTGTCGGAGGCCCAGGTGCCGGTGAACGAGTTGATGTCCTTGTCGGTGGCGCGCTTGGGCACCACGTTGATCCCGCCGCCCACACTGCCGCGCGGCGAGATGCCGTTGATCAATTGGCTGGGGCCTTTGACGATGTCGACGCGGTCGGCCATTTCCATGTCGATGGTGTAGGTCGGCAACACGCCGTACAGGCCGTTGTAGGCCACATCACTGTTGAACAGGCTGAACCCGCGAATGGTGAACTGTTCATAGCGCCCACCGGCCGGGTTGGTGGCGCGCACCGACGGGTCGCTGGCGATCAGGTCGCCGAGGGTCCGCGCCTGCTGGTTCTTCACCGCCTCCTGGGTGTAGGTGGTCATGCTGAAGGGCGTGTCCATGAAGTCCCGCGAGCCCAGCAGGCCCTGCGAACCGCGTCGCGCCACTTGCCCACCGGCGTAGATATCGCCGTCGGCTTCGCTGCGGGTCCCGAGGATGGCGGTCGGAGACAGTTGCAGGCTGCTGCCCTGCGGCACCGGCACCAGCATGTAGGCCTGCTCCCCCATCGGCTGCAGTTGCAGGCCGGAACCTTGCAGCAGGCGGGCAAAACCTTCTTCCACCGCGTACTCGCCGGATAAACCACTGCTACCGCGGCCACTGACCAGCGCCGGGTCCACCGCCAGGTTGACCCCCGACAACCCGGCGAAACGGGTCAACGCGGCACCCAGGCTACCGGCCGGCACTTGGTAGCTGCGGCGGGTGGCGGTGTCTTCGGCATAGCTGATCGGGGTAAACAGTGGGCTGGCGCTGAGGCTCAGCATCAGGCTCAGTTTGAGCAAGGGGCGGACGGCGGGCATGGGCGGAAGCTCTCGATTTTGTTCACTTACCTGGAATGACAGGCGAGGTGAAAAAAAGGGACAGGCTTCCGCGCTTTTTCTAGCAAATAACCACTAAGGCTCAATCAACCGACAGGTTGACTCGACGATCCCGGCGCCGCGCAGTACCGCCACGGTGGCGTCGGGATCGTCCGTTTTCAGTGCAGGAACTTCAACCAGCCAGCCAGTGCCAGCGCGGCAAAGCAGGTCCAGCCCGAGAACAGCCAGCGCCACACGCGCGCACGCGGCACGAACCCCACGCCCCGCACAAAGGCCACACTCATCGCCGCGAACAAGGCCATTGCCAGCCCATGATCAGCTTTGCCGTCCGGGGTGGCCATCAGGGGCGGATAGAGCGTACACACCAGCATGATCGCGATCGCGATAAGCAAGCTCAGCGAGTGAATGCGTGAGGGCGCCGGAGCCTCGGCGACACGCGGCATCATGGCCGCGGCTCCTCACGGTCGCTCAGGGCGCGCCCCGCTTCGTTCTCGCCCCACATCGCATTCAATATGGCCAGCAACAAGGCGAAACCGACTCCCAGCATCCAGGCGAAATACCACATAGTCTTTGCTCCTCTGATGGCGTTAGTAGGCCGAATGTTCGTTGGCTTTGATCTGTGCCACGGTGACCTTGCCGCGCATGACGCGATAGGCCCACGAGGTGTAGATCACGATCAGCGGCATGAAGATCAACGTGGCCCAGAACATGATGGACAGGCTGAGATGACTGGACACGCTGTCCCACACAGTCAGGCTGGCCGCAGGCACGGTCGACGACGGCATGACGAAGGGGAACATGGACACGCCGGCCGTGCTGATCACCCCGATCACCGCGAGCGACGAGGCGACAAACGCGGCCAGTGTGCGGCGCATCATCATCAACAACGCAGCACCAGCGGCGCCCGCCAGGCCCAGCGCAGGCAGCAGCCACAGCAGAGGGTAATGGCCATAGTTGGCCATCCAGGCGCCCGCTTCGCGTACCACGGTTTTGTTGAGAATGTCCGGCAGCCCGGCGGTATCCACCACCGAGGTGATGCGATAGCCGTCAATCGATTGCAACCACACACCAGCAATAACGAATGTACACAGCAGCACCAGCGCCGCGCCCACCCCGCCCTTGATGGCACGGGCCTGGATCACGCCCTCAGTGCGGTGCGCCAGATAGGTACCGCCTTGCAGGGTGATCATTGCACTGCTCACCACACCGGTCAGCAGCGCAAAGGGGTTCAGCAGTTGCCAGAAACTCCCGGTGTAAGTCGATACCAGCATGTTGTTGAAGTGGAACGGTACGCCTTGCAACAGGTTGCCGAACGCGATGCCGAACACCAGCGGCGGCACGGCCCCACCGACAAACAGCCCCCAGTCCCAGGTGCTGCGCCATTTGGCGTTGTGAATCTTGCTGCGATAGTCAAACCCCACCGGGCGGAAGAACAGCGCCCACAGGACCAGAATCATCGCCCAATAAAACCCGCTGAACGCGGTGGCATACACCACCGGCCACGCTGCGAACAGCGCGCCGCCCGCGGTGATGAACCACACTTGGTTGCCGTCCCAGTGCGGCCCGACGGTGTTGATCGCGACGCGGCGTTCCACGTCCGAGCGGCCCACGAAGGGCAGCAAGGTGCCGACGCCCATGTCGTGGCCGTCCATGATGGCGAAGCCGATCAGCAGTACGCCGACCAGTGCCCACCAGATAATTTTCAGAGTGAAGTAATCAAGCATGGTGGAGTTCCTTCAGGTTGGCATCGTAAGCGTAACGGCCGGTTCCGAGGCTGCCGGGCCCTTGGCGGGCGAACTTGACCATCAGGAACATTTCAACCACTAGCAGCACGGTGTAGAACGCGACGAAGCCTGCCAGCGAGCCATAGAGGTTATTGACGCTAAGGGTGGAGACACTCATGTGAGTGGGCAGCACGCCGTAGATGGTCCAGGGTTGACGGCCGTATTCAGCGACGAACCAGCCCAGCTCGCAGGCCAGCCAAGGCGCCGGCAGCATGCAGAGTGCCCAACGCAGCAACCAGCGGCGGCGTGTGCAGACCGACTTCAAGGTGCTCCAGAAGGCCAGCCCGAACAGCAACAGCATGGCGAAACCCAGCGCGACCATGACCCGGAACGCCCAGAACATCGGGGTCACGCGCGGTACGGTGTCGTTCATCGCCTTGTCGATGATCTCCGGCGTGGCCTGGTTGACGTCTTCAACATACTTTTTCAGCAGCAGGCCAAAACCGAGGTCCGCTTTGTACTCTTCGAAGGTATCGAACGCCGCCTTATCGGTGCGATCGGCCCGCAGGGCTTCAAGTGCATTGACGGCGGTAATGCCACGCAGGATGCGCGCGCGGTTTTTCGCTTTGATGTCATGAATGCCCGGGATCTGCTTGCTCACCGAGCGCGTGCCGATCAAGCCCATCACCCACGGCACATCGACTTCCCAGTTATTCCTGGACTCGGCTTCATTGATGCTGGCCAGCAAGGTCAGGCCGGCCGGCGCGGGTTTGGTTTCCCACATGGCTTCCATGGCCGCCAGCTTGGTTTGCTGCGCCTCACCCACGGTGTAACCCGACTCATCCCCCAGCACGATGACGCTCAGCACCGAGGCCAGGCCGAACGCCGCCGCCACCCGGAAACTGCGCTTGGCGAATTCGACATCGCGATTTTTGAGCAAGTACCAGCTGGAAATCGACAACACAAACATCGAACCGGTGACGTAACCGGCAGACACGGTGTGTACGAACTTGGCCTGGGCCACCGGGTTGAACAACACCGCCCAGAAATCGACCATCTCCATACGCATGGTGATGTAGCTGAATTCCGAGCCGACCGGGTTCTGCATCCAGCCATTGGCGATCAGAATCCACAGCGCCGACAGGTTGGTACCGATGGCCATCAGCAACGTGACCAGCAAGTGGTGCTCTTTCTTCAGGCGATCCCAGCCAAAAAAGAACAGACCGATCATGGTCGATTCGAGAAAGAACGCCATCAAGCCCTCGATGGCCAGCGGGGCACCGAAGATGTCGCCCACGTAGTGCGAGTAGTACGCCCAGTTGGTGCCGAACTGAAATTCCAGGGTGATGCCGGTTGTCACCCCCAGGGCGAAGTTGATACCGAATAACTTGCCCCAAAAGCGCGTCATGTCCTTCCAGATGACGTTCCCGGTCATCACATAGACGCTTTCCATGATGACCAGTAGCCACACCATGCCAACCGTCAGCGGTACGAATAGAAAGTGGTAAAGCGCAGTGGCTGCGAACTGCAGCCGTGACAAATCCACCAGTTGTTCTGAGATCACTTGCTTGCCCCTTGAGTCGAGGTGGGTACACCGAAACGGTTGCCGACGATGTTCGGGTCGACACTGACGTGCGAATCCCGGATGAACAGCCACCACAGCACGCTCAGCAGCACGAGCTTGATCAGCACCGCGGTGAGTAGATGGCGTAGTAGGCGTTTGTCGGAAATAGTCATGTCTATGCACTAAGCACAGGGCATGCCAAAGCCAGATCTTCTATTTTTATCGTTATAAAACAATTTGTTATGAGTTTTTTAGCGGTAGCCCTGGCGCACCGCTGCTGGTCAATGCGCTGCCAGTCTGGCAGCTTGGCAGTCACTGGCAGTCGTAGAGGGCTAGGCCAGGCCTTGTTCCTTCAGGCGCCGGTACAAGGTCCGGTCGCTGATCCCCAGGTGCTTGGCCAGTTCGCTGCGGGTGCCTTTGAATGTGGCCAGGGCCTGCGCCAGCGTGCTGCCGTCGAACGGCGTCGAAGCCGCAGGCGCAGCCTGAGGTGGCGGCGCCACGGAGGCCTGGGGTAAATGGATGGCGCGGATGACCCCATCGTCAGCGAACAGGCTTGCTCTTTCCAGGACGTTGCGTAACTCACGCACATTGCCTGGCCATGAGTACTGCTGCAGGGCTGCCAGGGCTTCGGCATCGATGGTCAGTCGACGTTTACCGGCACCACGCCGTTGCAGGAATGAATTCACCAGCAAGGCGATGTCTTCTACCCGGTTGCGCAAGGGCGGCAAATGAATGGGGAAGGCGCTGATGCGGTAGTACAGGTCCTGCCTGAACTCGCCTTTTTCCATCATTTTTTCCAGCGGCTTGTGGGTGGCGGCAATCAACCTGAAATTGGCGTGGAAAGTCTCGACACTGCCGACCCGGCGATAGGTGCCCGATTCGATCAGGCGCAACAGTTTGACCTGCATGGCCAACGGCACATCGCCAATCTCATCCAGGAACAATGTGCCGCCCTGGGCGGTTTCGACCAAGCCGGGCTTGCGGGTGATGGCGCCGGTGAAGGCGCCTTTTTCATGGCCGAACAGCTCGCTCTCAAAGAGTGTTTCGGTCAAGCCCGAGCAATCCACCACGACAAACGGCCCGCTGGCCCGTTCGCTGGTTTCATGGACGGCGCGCGCGAACAGCTCCTTGCCGGTACCCGACTCGCCCAGGAGCAGCACCGGCAGCATGGACGGCGCCACCCGCTGCAGTTCCGACAGGGCAAGGTTGAAGGCCGGTGAACAACCGACCAGCCCTTCGTTGCTCGGCCGCGCCGAGGCGCTGCGCACCAGCGTCAGGCGCTCAACATAAGCGGTGATCACCCCATGTTCGTCGAGGATCGGCCGTAATTCGACGTCGACATGCTCAGGCCCCCGAGGCGTGTGGTGGATGTGCAAGACACGATCCGGCCCGCGCTTTTCCTGGGCCTTCTTCATCGGGCAATTCTCACCCGCCTGGTCACAAGGGACGTCGTAATGGTGTGAGATCTGATAACACTTATGGCCGATAAAGGGTTTGTCAGCGCTGCCGAACTGGCGCTGATAGGCCGTGTTGGCTGCCAGGATGTTGTAGTCCGGATCGAGCACGATCATCGGATTGGGTTCGTGTTCCAGAAACGAAACAAGCGACTGCACTTGATCCGGGTGTGGAACGGCGTTGGCTGGGGTAGGCAGAAAAGTCTTCATCATGGCTCCTGGAATCCATTTTTCCATCCTGTTGTGGCACTGCCACCTCTGTCAAGGCACTGCCAATGGCAGAAGAATCCCCCAGATACAGGCCTGAATACCCCTATACAGAAACACAAAGCCCAATAAAATCAATTGGATATTAGGCTATTTCGGCAAAACCATGGCCTGGCAAACTTATTGCTATGTCAGTCCTTAGTCTAAGCGGCTCGAAAAAAAAGCCCCCCCTAAGGAGACAGTTCATGCGCGTCAAACTTCACGTCGAAGGCTTCTTCGACTCTGCCACCAACACCGTCAGCTATCTGGTACTGGACGAGACCACCCTCCACTGCGCGATCATCGACAGCGTATTGGATTACGACCCTAAATCCGGCCACACCGCCACCACGTCCGCCGACCGCCTGATCACCCGGGTGAGCGAGCTGAATGCGCAGGTCGAGTGGATTCTCGAGACCCACGTCCACGCCGACCACCTGACCGCCGCGCCCTACCTGAAAGAAAAGCTCGGCGGGAAGATCGGCATCGGCAGCCAGATTTCGACGGTACAAAAGGTCTTCGGCACGCTGTTCAATGCCGGTAGCGATATGCCTCGCGACGGCAGTCAGTTCGATCACCTGTTCGTCAACGACGAGTCGTTCAGCATTGGCACGCTGCACTGCACCGCACTGCATACACCCGGCCATACGCCGGCCTGCATGACTTATGTCGTCAGCGATGGCAGCGAAACGGCGGCCTTCGTCGGCGACACGCTGTTCATGCCCGACTACGGCACAGCCCGCTGTGACTTCCCCGGCGGCAATGCGCGCACGCTGTTCCAGTCAATCAACAAAGTGTTGAGCCTGCCGGCGGATACATTGCTGTATATGTGCCACGACTACCAGCCGGGCGGCCGCGAGGTGCAATTCGTCAGCACCGTTGCCGAACAGCGCGAGCAGAACGTGCATGTGCGTAATGGCATCAGTGAGGAGGAGTTCGTGGCGATGCGTACCAAGCGGGATGCCTCGATGGACATGCCGACCCTGATCCTGCCCTCGGTCCAGGTCAACATGCGAGCCGGGCATTTGCCCGAGCCTGAATCGAACGGGATTCGCTACCTGAAAATCCCACTCAACGTCGCCTGACATTCCCCCCACCCTAAAAAAAATCATAAGAAAAATACCCATAACGGAGACACTTATGGATATCCGCCGCCTTGCGCCTGCTTTATCAGTATCAGAACAGATTTTCCCCAGCCAATTGGCCGAACTGAAAGCCGCCGGCTTTCGTGCCGTCATCTGCAACCGCCCCGATGGCGAAGGCAGTGACCAACCGTTGTTTGCCGAAATCAAACGCGCCGCCGACGCGGTCGGCATCGAAGCGCACTACCTTCCCGCCGAGTCGGGCAAAGTCACCGACGAGCAGGGGATTGCCTTCGGCGAGTTGCTGGAAACGCTGCCCAAACCGGTGTTGGCTTATTGCCGGTCCGGGATGCGCTCGACAACGATGTGGGCGCTGTCGCAAGCAGGTCAGCACGACCTGCCGCACATCGTCGAAAGCGCCAAAAAAGCCGGCTTCGATATGAAAGGCGTGATCCGGCGGATCGCGAACCAGGGCCGCACGCCGGTCGAAGTGGCCGAAGCACAACATACCGTGGTCATCATCGGTGCCGGCGCGGCGGGTATCGCCACCGCCTCCAGCCTGCTGGCCCGCGCGCCGGGGCTCGACATTGCGATCGTCGACCCGGCCGATGTGCATTACTACCAACCCGGCTGGACGCTGGTCGGCGGTGGTGTGTTCGATGCGCGCCAAACGGCGCACACCATGGGCACCACCCTGCCCCGCGGCGTGCATTGGATCAAGGCGGCGGTGGCGGCTTTCGAACCCGAGCGAAATGCGGTGATTCTGGATGGCTGCCGGGTCGTCAAATACGAGCAACTGATTGTGTGCCCCGGCCTGAAGCTCGATTGGCATGCCATCGAGGGGTTGTCGGAGACCCTGG
Source organism: Pseudomonas sp. Y39-6 (assembly GCF_023651955.1). NCBI lineage: Bacteria > Pseudomonadati > Pseudomonadota > Gammaproteobacteria > Pseudomonadales > Pseudomonadaceae > Pseudomonas > Pseudomonas sp. Y39-6. The sequence continues at coordinate 4,530,347 of NZ_CP069594.1, forward strand.
GCCGCAATGGCGTGACCTCCAATTACCTGTATCACCTGGCGCCTTATACCTGGGAAAAGGTCCAGCAACTGCGGGGTGGCCGGGCGATTTTCACGCAGCCGCCGATGCCGATCAAATGCGCCGGGGCGCCGCAAAAAGCCATGTACTTATCGGCCGACCACTGGAAACGCAGCGGTGTGCTGGATGCCGTCGAGATCGAGTTCTACAGCGCCGGCGCGGTGCTGTTCGGGGTTCCCGACTATGTGCCCGCGCTGATGGAATACGTCACCGCTTACGGCATCGACCTGAATTTCGGCAACACCCTCACCCGCGTCGATGGCCCGGCGCGGACGGCCACGTTCAGCGGCGTGAACCCGGATGGCAGCCCCCGTGTGCTGACCCGTGAGTTTGATTTGCTGCACGTGGTGCCACCGCAGGTCGCGCCGGACTTCATTCGGGTCAGCCCGCTGGCTGACGCGGCCGGCTGGATCGATGTCGACCCCGCCACGCTGCGCCACAAAACCTTTGCCAATATCCATGCGCTGGGCGACGCGGCCAACACGAGCAACGCCAAGACCGCGGCCGCTGCGCGCAAGCAGGCGCCGGTGGTGGCGCATAACGTGCTGGCGGCCATGGGCAAGGCCAACGGTTGCGCGCAGTACGACGGTTACGGCTCCTGCCCGCTGACGGTGGAGCGCGGCAAGATCGTCCTGGCGGAGTTCACCTATGGCGGCAAGGTCGCCCCCAGCTTCCCGTCATGGCTGATCGACGGCACCCGCCCTTCCCGGCTGGCGTGGCTGCTCAAAGAGCGGATTCTTCCGCCGCTGTATTGGAAGGGTATGCTCAAGGGCCGCGAATGGCTGGCGAAACCCGAGTTGACCGACCAATGAAATCAGCGCTGAACGCAAGGAGACTGAGATGATCATCGTCTTACTGCTCGGGCTGACAGTCGGCGTGATTCTGGCCCTGACCGGCGCCGGCGGCGGCATACTCGCGGTGCCGTTGCTGGTGTTTGGGGCGGGCTTGAGCATGGCCGAGGCCGGGCCCATCGGGTTGTTGGCGGTGGGCCTGGCCGCGACGCTGGGCGCGGTGATGGGCCTGAAAAACGGCACCGTCCGCTACAAGGCGGCGCTGTTGATCGCCACCGCCGGGATCATCTGCTCGCCGCTGGGCCTGTGGTTGGCGCAGCGCACGCCGAATCGTCCGTTGACGATCCTGTTTGCCTGCGTGCTGATGTACGTGGCGTTCCGGGTATTCAAACGGTCGTTGCCGCCGTCCCCGGCGTCGAAGGCCGCCGTCGCGACCAAACCGCCGCCCTGCGTATTGGACGCCCAACGCGGCAAGCTGAACTGGACGGCGCCGTGCGCCTGGGCGCTCACGGTGTCGGGCGTGATCGCGGGCGGGCTTTCGGGCTTGCTCGGCGTGGGTGGCGGCTTTGTGATGGTGCCGGCGCTGCAGCGCTACACCAATTTGACCGCGCAGTCGGTGCTGGCGACGTCGCTGGCGGTGATTGCGCTGGTGTCGATGGCTGGCGTGGCCGCCAGCTCGGCGGCCGGGCATTTGCAGTGGGCCGTGGCCCTGCCGTTCTCCGTGGGCGCCTTGTTTGGAATGGCCGGCGGGCGCCTGATCGCGGCGCGGCTGGCAGGCCCGCACTTGCAACGCGGATTTGCCGCCGTGTCGATGCTGGTGGCGGTGGCCCTGCTGGTCAAAGCGCTTGGATCATGAGCGCGGATTCCCGACTTTCCAGGCGTGCGTGAAACACGCCTGTCAGGGTTCAACGTCACGCTTCGGTCGTGCCTGGCAGGCGTGGGCATTGGCGCGCCATCGTGGCAGCCGTTGATCACCCGGGCCGCCAAGATACAAGTACCCGCGCGATACGTTATTAGATAAAGGCTAAATAAATATCCAACTTATCGGCCGAATCGAATCACTGGCTTAATCCGAGAAAATACTATAAGTGCGCGCGCAACATTATAAATCGCATGAATATGCACCCCAAAGGAATTGAACTTTACCGCCTCACCCCGTTAGCCATTAGTCGAATACTGCCTTTCGCGGACAGCGTTTTATAGTGTGTAATAGAAAAATCACCCACTATTAAAATCGACTCCCGGTACTTTGAATGTCGCCCATCCCCTCTTCAGCGAATACCCTTCCGATAAATGAGGAACTGTTGCAATTACTCCAAGCGACGGCTAACGCCCAAACCGCCTGGATGACAACCGTCAATCATTTGGAAGCGGCCTGTGATGAGGTATGGCTGGCTCGCATGTGGGAAGTGGAACACCTTGAAAATCAATACAGGGCCTGCCAGGACCAGCTGTTTTCCTATCTGAAAAAAGCGATCAAGATCTAGACTTATCAGTACGGCCCTGCACTCTTTTCGGTCGTTCGCGCGCCGAAAACAGCGCCCGCCAGAACTCGGGCCGGCTGAATATTCGACTAAAGTACAAAGCCGCACTACGCGTGTCGAAAAAGCCACCTTAGTTGAATAACCGACAACTCCGCCAACGCCCGACAGACGTGGAGCTGTATCCTTTCAGTCGCACCGCCAATCAATCTCCCTCGCATCCTGATATTTTTCATACATGGCCCGATTTGCCATCTGGATCAGCCTGACCGTCACACTAGTGCTAAAGCATTAAGAGGGATGGTCGACATTCAGGTGATAAAGGATCAATCAACCTGAGTTACTCACTGGAGTCCATATGTTCGGCTGGATCAGCAATATCCGAGTCAGTGCTAAATTAAGTTGGGGATTCGGCCTGGTACTGGGGCTTGCGTTGTTGCTGGCCGCGACCGGCTGGTACGCCGTGGTGGCATTGACCGACCGCGGGCTCAAGGTTGAGGAAATTGCTCAGGTCAGCGATTACACCAAAGACTTGCGGATCATTCGCTTGCGCATCGGTACGAACACCCAACCGGATGCCTATCAACCGCTGCAGCAAACCCTGGATCGCCTCGCAACCCACTTGGACAGCATCAGGGAAAAATTCATCGACCCGCAGGATCAAGACCTGATTCAACAGCAGGAAAATGCAGTCAAAGGGTACGGGCAACTGCTGCATGACCTGGCCACGCCCAATATTGACCAGGCGGCCTTGTTTAAACGGATGGGTCAGTTGGGCGACGTGTTGCTCGACACCACGCAAAAGCTGATTGAGTCGCAAAACACCAAACGCGATTCGGATGCCGCGTCCGCCAAGGCCTCGCTGGGCCTCGTTGCGGCCCTGGCGCTGCTGCTGGGCGCGCTCGCCGCATGGGTGATCACACGGCAAATCGTCAATCCACTGCAGCACACGCTCCAGGCGGTGAACCGCATTGCCCGGGGTGATTTGACCGAGCATGTGGCGGTGACCCGGCGCGATGAGCTGGGCCAACTGCAGTCGGGCCTTCAGCAGATGATGCTCAACCTTCATGAGCTGATCGATGGCATTCGATCCGGCGTTATTCAGGTTGCCAGCGCGGCCGAACAACTGTCGGCGGTGACCGAGCAAACGAATTCGGGGATCAGCACCCAGAAAGCCGAAACAGATCATGTCGCCACCGCAATGAACGAGATGACCGCCACCGTCCACAACGTCGCACGCAACGCCGAGGAAGCTTCCGTCGCTGCGTCGGCCGCCGATCAGCAAGCCAGCGAGGGCGAGCAGATCGTGGGTGAAGCCATCGAGCAGATCCAGCGCCTGGCGACAGAACTCAACCAGTCGGCAGACGCTGTGCGCCACCTCCAGGAACAGAGCGATAAAATCGGCGGTGTCCTGGACGTGATCAAAGCCGTCGCCCAGCAAACCAACCTGCTGGCGCTGAACGCCGCGATTGAAGCCGCCCGCGCCGGAGAGGCCGGCCGTGGTTTTGCGGTGGTGGCCGACGAAGTGCGCAACCTCGCCCTGCGCACCCAGCGCTCCACCGAAGAAATCGAGAGCCTGGTCGCCGGTGTGCAAAGCGGCACCCAAGCCGTGGCCTCGGGCATGGAAAGCAGCCTGCTGCTGAGCGAAAGCAGCGTGGAATGCACCCACCGTGCCGTCAGCGCGCTGGAGAACATCACCAGCAAGGTCTCGATCATTCAGGCCATGAATCAGCAGATTGCAACGGCGGCGGAACAGCAAAGCGCCGTCACCGAGGAGATCAATCGCAGCGTGATCAACGTTCGCGACATCTCCGACCAGACGGCCAACACCTGCGAGGAAACCGCCGCGTCGAGTAACGAACTGGCGCGGCTGGGACATGAGCTGGAACGGCTGGTGGAGCGTTTCAAGGTCTAGGTGCGGCGGCCTGCGCGGCCTGGGCTTTGCCAGAGGCCATCACTCCCCTTTCTGATCGTCTGTCAGGAGCGGGCAAGGCTCAGACTTTGCCCCCTCAGCCCCTCCCCCAAAAAACAAAGGGCGAAACAAGGCTAGACCACCTAATGCACAACGGCCAGCCTCTAGCGCCTGGCGCGGTTGGCGCGACCCGCCATTCAACTTTCATAAAAGCTTAACGAAAGTGCTGCAGAGTTCGGGAGCCCGTTATCACAATGAGTTCCTTCGATGAAAAATTTGATGAAGTCTGCTGCACTCGCCGTTGCGGTTTCTCTTTGTGCAAGTTCCATGGCTTTTGCTGAGGAAAGCGTTCGTCTGAGCGGCTCAGGCGCTAGTTTCCCGGCACCGATCTACCTGACCTGGTTCAAGGATTTCAGTAAGAAAACCGCAGGCGTCACTGTGGATTATCAATCCAAGGGCAGTGGCGCCGGTGTGCAGGACTTCCTGAACAAAACCGTCGATTTCGCCGCCAGTGACTCGGCAATGAAAGACGAAGATATCGCCAAGGTTGCCGAAGGCGTGCAGTTGCTGCCGATGACAGCAGGTGAAATCGTGTTGGCTTTTAACCTGCCGGGCAATCCTAAAGAACTCAAATTGCCACGCGACGTTTACTCCAACATCTTCTTGGGCAAGATCACCAAGTGGAACGACCCGAAAATCGTTGCTGCCAACCCGGGCCTGAAACTGCCTGATATGCCGATCACCGTGGTCGTGCGTGCAGACTCCAGCGGTACCACTGCGGTATTCACAAAGCATCTGGCGACGATCAACCCACAGTTCCAGAAAGATTTGGGTGAAGGCAACACCGTCAACTGGCCTGCCAGCGACAAATTCATCAAATCGCCGAAGAACGATGGTGTGACAGCGACCGTGCGCCAGACTCCGGGCGCTATCGGCTACATCGAGTACGGTTTCGCCAAGCTGGCCAAGGTTGACTTTGCCCAACTGCAGAACAAGGCCGGCAAGTACGTTGTCCCTAACGCAGAAAGCGGTGCCGAGGCCCTCGCGGCTGTGAAAATGCCGGAAAGCCTGGTGGCCTGGCTGCCGGATCCGGACGGCGCCAAGTCCTACCCGATCACGTCCTACACCTGGATGATCTTCCGCAAGCACAACGAGAACCCGGCCAAGGCCAAGGCGATGCGCGAAATGGTCGAATACAGCCTGACCGAAGGGCAGAAAATCGCCGACTCGATGGGTTACATCCCGCTGCCGAAATCGGTTGTCGATGAGGTTCGCAAAGCGTCCGCCAACATCCAGTAACGCACGTGAGGCCTCTCTCGGTATGCGCGTTCAGCCATACCGGGAGCGTTTCCCCCTTGTTCCGGAGTTAGCCTATGAGCACACCTTTTGTCGTACCGGTTAACCAGGATTCTGCCTGCCAGCCACCCTCTGCAAAGGATTTCCTGGTTGATCGCACCTTCCGTGCGCTCGCACGAATAGGGGTGATTCTGATTCTGGCGTTGGTCTTCGCCTTGGTATTCGAGGTGGGACGCAAGGCCCTTCCAGGCATGGAAAAGCACGGTTTTGATGTGCTTCTCGGCAGCGTCTGGGACGTTAACCAAGGCAAGTACGGCATTTTGCCGGCCATTTGGGGCACGCTCTACAGCGCCCTGATCGCGCTGCTGATCGCAGGCTTTTTCGGCGTCAGCATGGCGATTTTCCTGACCCAGGATTTCCTGCCGGCGAAGCTGGCAGCCGTGTTTCGAACCATCGTCGAATTACTCGCGGCCATCCCCAGCGTCGTTTATGGCCTGTGGGGAATTTACGTGGTGATCCCGACGATTCGCCCGCTTACGGCGTGGCTGAACAGCGAACTGGGCTGGATACCTTTTTTTGGCACGACCTTGAGCGGGCCGGGGCTGCTTCCTGCGGCGTTGGTACTGGCCATCATGATTCTGCCGACCATTGCGGCCGTGTCGCAGGACGCCCTCACCGGTGTCCCGATGAAAACCAAGCAAGCCGCCTACGGCATGGGGACGACCCATTGGGAAGCGATTCTGAAGGTGATGGTGCCATCCGCTGCCACCGGTATTTTCGGCTCCCTGGTCCTCGGCCTGGGTCGCGCGCTGGGGGAAACCATGGCGCTGGCCATGCTGGTGGGCAACGCGAACAACATCTCGCTTTCTCTGTTTGCCCCGGCCAATACGCTAGCGGCCTTGTTGGCGCTGAACTTCCCCGAAGCCGGGCCGAACGAAATCGAAGTATTGATGTACGCCGCACTGGTACTGATGTTTATCACGCTCCTGGTGAACGTCATCGGTTCCATGATCATGGTCTATGCCCAACGTGGTACTAAATGATGACTGACATCACTTCCTCTACAGCCGCTTTACCAAGCCTGCAGCGCAAGTTTGAAGGCCGCGCCCTGCGCAGCCTGGTGTTGACAACACTGGTCTGGGGTGGTGCTCTACTGGCCAGCGTGCCGCTGATTTCCGTGCTCTACATGCTGATCACGCGCGGAGGGGCACGCCTGAGCCTGGAGGTATTCACCGAACTGCCGCCAACCGGTTTCGAGACCGGCGGTGGCTTCGGCAACGCGATGGCAGGCACCTTCGTCATGGTCGGTATCGCGGCGGCAATCGCGGTGCCGGTCGGCATCATGGCGGCCATCTTTCTGGCGGAACTGGGGCCAGACAGCAAGCTGGCAAACGCCGCGCGCTTTGCCGCCAAGATGCTCACGGGCCTGCCATCCATTCTGGCCGGGGTGTTTGCCTACGCGCTGGTGGTGATGACCACCGGTACCTATTCAGCACCGGCGGGTGGCGTGGCACTGGCGGTACTGATGTTGCCCATCGTCGTGCTGACGGCTGAAGAGTCGATGAGGATGGTGCCTAAAATCATGAAGGATGCGGCCTACGGCATGGGCTGTACCCGCTCGCAGGTCATCTGGAAAATCGTCTTGCCTACCGGCATGCCGGCGATCCTGACGGGCGTCATGCTCGCCGTGGCCCGCGCCGCGGGCGAAACCGCGCCGTTGTTGTTTACCGCGCTGTTCAGCAACTACTGGATTTTTCACGACGGCAGCCTGGCGGTCATGAATCCGACTGCATCGCTTGCCGTGCTGATTTACAACTTCTCCGGCATGCCCTTCGACAACCAACTCGAGCTCGCATGGGCAGCCTCACTGGTGCTGGTGATGATCGTACTGGTCGTGAATATTGTCAGCCGCATTTTCGGCAAGCCCAAGTATTGAGAACGGGAGCATCTGAATTTTGAACGTATCAACTGCGCAAATAGCCGCTCCGTTTGTCACCCAGGCGCCTGTGGTCATGGACTGCAAGCTGGACAAAATTTTCTACGGCAACTTCATGGCGGTACGTGACAGCCATGTGCCGATCGAAAAAAACAAGATCACCGGTTTCATCGGCCCTTCTGGCTGCGGCAAAAGTACCGTGCTGCGTAGCCTCAATCGGATGAACGATCTGGTGAAAGGCTTTCGGTTTGAAGGGCACGTGCATTTCCTTGGGCAAGACGTCTATGGCAAGGGCGTTGACCCGGTGGTCGTGCGACGTTACATCGGTATGGTTTTTCAGCAGCCGAACCCATTTTCGATGAGCATTTTCGACAACGTTGCGTTTGGCCTGCGCCTCAATCGCTACAAAGGCGACCTGGGAGACCGTGTAAAGCACGCCCTGCAAGGCGCGGCGCTGTGGGATGAGGTCAAGGACAAGCTCAAGGTCAGCGGCCTGTCACTCTCCGGCGGCCAGCAACAACGGCTTTGTATCGCTCGCGCCATCGCGACCGAACCTGAAGTGCTGTTGCTGGATGAGCCCTGTTCGGCACTCGACCCGATCGCGACGCGCCGGGTCGAGGAGTTGATGGTTGAGCTGAAGAAGGATTACACCATCGCCCTGGTCACCCACAATATGCAGCAAGCCATCCGTGTTGCAGACACGACGGCGTTTTTCTCGGTTGATATTTCCCAGGGCACGCGCACCGGTTATTTGGTTGAGATGGGCCCAACGGCGCAGATTTTCGATAACCCGCGCGAACAAATGACCGGGGATTACATCAGCGGCAAGTTCAGCTAAACAGCAAACGTCCAGTCAAGACCGCATACCGCTATAGTGCCAAAGGTGCTTTAGCGGGCATCCGGTCGTTTTACCTGCTTATCTACCGTTTCCCAGGATTGCCAATGCCTGCACCCCGTCGTCTTGATTTACCTGCAATCGAACGCGCGCTACGCGAGGTGCAGAGCCGCTTTTCCGAGCTCAGCAGGCACTTTACCGAGCCGCGCGACCCCTTGACCGACGAAGTGCTGCACAATGTACTTGAAGGTTATGCGTTGATTGACAGCTATGTCGCAAGCGGCGTAGACCTGTTCGACCTTCAGCAACTGAACCTGATGCTGGAGATCAACGCCACCGTGCTCTGTGGCCGGGACCCGGTACGCCGACGGGAATACGCTCAACATCTGGCGGCGACCGAGGAACACTTCTTCAACAACGTCGAGGGGGGGATAAAAGACTTGTTCAATTGGTACTGTGCGTATCGCAGCGAATCCGTCTGGAAACGTGCAGCCGGTGTCTACGTGCGAATCCTCAGCAAGCCGCAGTTGTTTATTGAAGGCAATAACCGCAGTGGGTCGCTCATCGTCAGCTATTTGCTCATGCGCGCAGGTTTGCCTCCGTTCGTGCTGACGCTGAAAAACGCCGAGGGCTACTTCAACCCGTCATCGGTCATACGCAACTCCGCCAAGCATGGCGTCAAGGCGTTGTATGAATTGCCCAAGATCAAGAAAAAGTATGCAGCCTTCCTGGAAGAACAGGCATCTGATTCAATGAAATTTTTTCTCAACGACAAGGCCTCGTCCCTCTACCAGGAGGGTCATCGATGAGCCGGTATCCCACGCTCGCTAAATGCCGAGCTTCCGGCAGCCGGGTATGGCACGCCATGCGGCGCGCCGTCCCGATGCACGGATTCAGGCGTCAGCGCATACGCATTTCGTTCGATATCGATGACACCCTGGCCTGCCAACTCCACCACTGCGCGGTCGAGCCAAGCCGGCTGCCGGCCTGTGTGCATCGTTGGCTGGGTGAACCGCTGCGTATCGGCACACGCTCCCTGACCCAAGAGTTACGTCGCCAGGGCTGCAGTATCTGGGTCTACACCTCGTCCGGTCGCACTCCGTCCTACATCAGGCGTTGGCTTTTGCTGTACGGCATCCGCGTCGACGGGGTGGTCAACAGCATGCTGCATAACCGTGCCCTGACGGTGCATGGCCTGTCGAACGCGCCCTCGAAATTTCCGCCGGCATTCGATATCGACTTACATGTCGACGATTCCGAAGGCGTGCGGACTGAAGGGCGTGATCACGGTTTTCGCGTTGTTGTCGTGCATCCGGAGGATGAGCGCTGGGCACAGAAAGTCCTCGATGCCGTGGCGGAAGTCCAAGCACAGCTCGCTTGGCAACAACCGTTCAGGAACAAGAAGCCAGCACAACAATGCTCGGAAATTGTGCCCTCGTGAGTTTTAGTAACCCTGGCTTATCACCGCGGCCCATGGCTGCAAAAAAATCTTCACGGTCTGGACATTCTCTTGTGTGTTCATCGAAATCGCTCCATTGCCTTTACCCTAACCGGACACGTTGTGGGCCTGCGGGTGAGGAAGAGGGTATTCGCACGCCGCGCGGGTATTGGCTGGCAGTCAATTCGATCAAAAGCGACGCGCAACGCGATCTTGCCTGATGCGCAGGACGTGCTTAGGGCGCGAGTATTTCCTGAAGAAACGCGATGAATACACTGATGCGGCTGGAACCACGGTGGTTGGGCAGATACAGCGCATTGATGCAGGTGCTTGCACTGCCTGGGTTGACTTCATATTGCTCCAGCACCCGCGTCAGCCGACCTGCACTGACGTCCTCACGTACCAGCCAATCGGCCAATAGCGTCACCCCGCCACCGGCCAAGGCAGCCTCGCGCAGAATGTCGGCATTGTTGCTTTGCAGCCGTCCCTGCACATTCACGCGGATGACGTCCTCATCGCCCAGGAATGTCCAGTCGTGGTGGCCGGTGTGGTAATCGAAACGCAAGCACGGGTGCTCGAGCAAGTCGCGAGGGTGTCGCGGCAGTCCGGTTCGTGTCAGGTATTCGGGACTCGCCACCACCCAACGCTGGAAATAGCCCAGCCGCTTGCTGACGATGTCATCACTGACAACCGATGAACCAAGACGTACTGACACATCGATTTGTTCGCTGAGCAGGTCACTGACCTCGTCGCTCAGCGAGAGACTGATTTCCAGACCGGGATGGCGTTCAAGCAAGCGCCCCAAGTGCGGGGCGATGATTCGCCGGCCGAATTCCACCGGGACACTGACCCGCAAACGCCCCTGAGCTTCGCTGCCACGGTCGGCAACGACGGCATCCGCGCCATCGATGGCCTCAAGGATCGCCACGACTTTATCGAAATAGTGCTGCCCCGCCACCGTGACGCTCGTATTGCGCGTGGTGCGGTTGAGCAGGCTGGCGCCCAACTCACTTTCCAGCCCCGCGACCTGCCGTGTCACAGACGATGTGGAGATGCCGAGCTTACGCGCCGCAGATGAGTAACCCCCACAGCGCACCGTTTCGACAAACATTTTCAGCGCCAGCAACTTGTCCATGCACGGATTCCGAGATCGAAAGGTAAAGGTAGCGACTGTGCATGACCAGGCAATGGGAGTCTTGCATGGCTGTGCTCAATGGCTTGATTGGTTAAGGAGGCTTGCGATCTCCCTATTGATCGGATGATAATCAAAATTGATCAAATGATCGACCGATTAATAGAGCGACGTCTCGGAGCGGGTACATGCCACGGCGAGAACCGGTCGCTCTGAACCCGTGCAAGCACAAAGGCGCGCACTTGAACCCGTCAAGACAACAATAAAAAGGAGATCGACGATGCAATGCCCCTGCTGTCTTTCAAAGACCCGTCGCCAACTGCTGGGCATCATGGCAGCTACCGCCGGTGGTCTGCTGGTTACCCGTTTATCACCCGCCTCGGCGGCACCGATCAAGAAAGGTGCCGATGTCCCGGTGCGATCGGTGGACATCCATGCACATTACTACCCTGAAGAGTTCTTACACCTCCTGGGAAGTGAGGGCAAAACGTTCGGTGCAAGCTATACCCGCCAGGAAACTACTTTCAGCTTCGCCACCCCGGCCGGAGGATTGGGGCCATTGCCGTTGAAATTCATCGACGTGCAGGCGCGTTTGCTCGATATGGACCGTTCCGGCGTCGACGTACAGGCGCTGTCCCTTAGCGTGCCAATGGTGTACTGGGCAGATCGACAACTCAATGCCCGCCTGGCACGTGCCTGGAACGATGCTGCGTCGATGGTCCATCGCCAACACCCACAACGTTTTGTGGTGCTGGCCACGTTGCCGATGCTAGAGGCTGACGATGCCATCGCCGAGCTGGAACGCGCCGCCGAATTGCCTGGGGTTCGTGGGGTGTACATGGGCACAAACATCAACGGCCTGGACCTGGACAATCCGCGCTTCGCGCCCGTCTTTGCCCGTATAGAACAGCTCGGACTCCCAGTATTCCTGCACCCGCAACAAACGGTCGGCGGCAACCGTCTGAGCAACTACTACTTGAGCAACTTGCTGGGCAACCCGTTCGATACCGCTATCGCGGCGTCACACCTGATCCTCGGCGGAGTATTGGATCAATACCCTCAACTGCATGTGTCATTGCCTCACGCCGGTGGGGCTTTGCCAATACTCGTGGGACGTCTCGATGCCGGGTGGACCTCACGTCCTGAGACACGACGCCTGGCCCAGAAGCCGAGCAGCTACTTGACGCGATTCAGCTACGACACCGTGTCGCACTCCGGGCCGGTGCTGGACTATTTGATCGCCAACGTCGGTATCGACCATCTGGTCCTGGGCAGCGACTACTGCTTCGACATGGGCTATGAACAGCCGGTGCGTTTTGTCGAAAGCGTAGGCTTGGGCCCGCGCGAGAAAGCGGCAGTACTCGGCGCCAACGCAGCCAGAATCCTGAAACTCCCCGTATAGCGTTGGCGAAACTCTCGATTTCCCTTTGGCCGGTTTGACCGGCCTTTTTTTTGCGAACCGTTCAAGACTTCACCAAATCGTCTCTGCCGTTCGCTCGGGACCCCAGCCAAGATGATCGAACCGAATAAACAAATACCGATCAATCATAACCATGGGCCCATGCAGCTTTAGATAAATCAGTCAAAAGACTATAAAAAACCAACCGACCCGCATTGCCGACAGCAAGCACTACACCCATTAAATTATATTGGCCCATCTGTAGACAAACATGGATAAACATCATTTTCGGTAATAATCAGTATCCCGCCTGAGCATTTCTACAAACAACCTGGCGACAGCATAATCAGCTCCAGAAGCCAACAAAGAGATCTTGTCCCCTCTCTCATTCTTACTGGAAGACACCCTGATGAAATATGCAATGCTCGCCTCACTGATGATGTTTAGCGTATACGCTTCAGCCCATGATGGCGCCAACAACAATGCCTCTGCCCCTGAACCTGAGCAGTACAATTATTCCGAACACCTGGATATCGCCAAGGTCATCCACATCACTACAGCCGAGGACACAAACAACGCTTGTGGCCCAGTGGACGCGCACATGGTGTATGTGGATCACAAGGGTATAACGCACGACCTGCAATACAAAATACTCGGTGGCGCTTGCCAGAATGGTTAAAACCTCAAAGTTTACAGGTGCTAAAAAAGAGGAGACCGCTTCGATCTGAAGCTAATCTCCTCTTTTTATATTCAGTCTAGAAAGACTGCAACAGCCCAACGATCACACCCCACTTTCATCCCGCCAACGCAAGGCTCTCGCCAATAAATCCGATGTGAGCCGCTCCATCAGGCTTGGGCGATCCCCATAATCCGATTGCCCATACTCACCCCCCAATCCGCCATACGCATGCCTTCTGCAAGTTGTTGGTGCTGCCAGGCAAGCAGGGCTTTATCGAGGTCGCCGATGTCGTCGATTGCTTGCGCCAGGGCCAGTGCATTGCGGGCTGCCTTGGCCGTGCTTCCGGCGGTATGAGGACGCGGCACAAAAGCGGCGTCGCCAGTCAACAGCACACGGCCAAACACCATCTGAGGAACTTTGAGATCAAGGATCGCTTGCACAAAAATATCTTGGGTCTGGCGAATCAGCTCCCGAAAAGCCGGGTTCGCCTGCCGCTCACCCATTCCCCGTATGTAAGCATCCTGCCCAGCGGCCAAGGCTCCGGGTGGAATGGAGTGACTACGCCGACGGCCATCGCTGTCAGTGAGCACAGCGTCCAGTTCCGCCCCTTGCGCAGCTTTCAGGTACCACAGCCAATTGAACCGACGCTCGCCCGGATTAACGGAGCCATTCACGCTCGGCACCATGTATTCCAACATCAGCGATTCAGGGTCTTGTTGAAAAACAAAGTCCTCGTAAAGCTGCATTTTGGCGAAGTCTGGAAGTTGCTCTTCATCGACCAGCCCGCGCCACACCACATACCCCGAATAGCTGGGTACTGTTCCAGGCAACACCACGCTTCGCACGGTTGAACCCGAGCCATCAGCGCCAATCAGCAGGTCTGCCTCGGCAGTGCTGCCGTCGGCAAAAATCGCAGTCACCCGGTGTTCATTCTGAGTCAGATCCACCAACGTCTTGCCACGGTGATAATGCTCAGCAGCAAATGCAGAAAATAATGAGCTGTACAGTGTGTTCCAGGACGTCTGGGTTTGCGGCATCGGCTCTTTATGCACGACGCTACCCTCTCGATCCAGATAGAGACGATCATGGGACCGGACGCCGAGCGCACCTGCCGGATGAATGCCCGCATAACGAAAATGGTGCAGGACGTCCGCTTGCAGAACGATGCCCCCGCCACGACTATCCATCGCCGCAGGGGATCGCTCGTAAATATCGACCTGCCAACCAATCGCGCGTAACGCCGTGGCGGCGAACAGCCCGCCCAGGGAACCACCAATGACCAAGGCCTTTGGAACGCCTGAACTCTTCATTACCTTTCTCCTCGTTGCAGGGTGATTCCCGCAGCTGCGGTTTACCGTTGCGTTATGCCAACACCGGATAGTCGATGTACCCCTTGGCGTCGCCGCCAAAAAAGCTGTTGCCGTCAGCCACGTTGAGTTCGTTGCGACCACGCAAGCGAGCCGGTAAGTCGGGGTTGGCAATGAACGGGCGACCAAACGCAATGAGGTCTGCACGGCCCTGCGCAATGGCCTGTTCGGCCGTTTCGCCGGAGTAGCCACCCGCCAACATCAGAACGCCGTGGAAGTCAGTACGCAGTTGCTTGATGATCGCGTCCCAGCGTGGATCGTTACTTTCATCGAGCACTGTGCCGACCATCATCGGTTCTACCAGGTGCAGGTAAGCGAGATTCCAGTGATTGAGCCGGGATGCGATGTAGCCAAAGGTTTGTTCCGGGGTGTCATCGCCCATTCCCATGAAACGTCCCATCGGTGTCAGGCGGACAGCAACGCGTTCGGCACCTACTTCCGCGGTCACGGCTTCCACGACTTCAAGCAGCAACCGCGCACGGTTTTCGATACTTCCCCCGTAGCGATCACTTCGCTGATTGCTGGCGCTGTTGATGAATTGGTCGAGCAGGTAGCCGTTGCCCGCGTGAATTTCCACACCATCCATACCGGCCAGAATCGCGTTGCGAGCGGCCCTGCGGAAGTCACCAACGATCGCTTCGATCCCAGGAATTTCCAGCGCCTGAGGGACAGGTACATCACCCCATACGCCCTCGCCCTCTTCATTCAGGATGAAGGTCTTGCCGGGCACTGGCTGCGCGGTCGGTGCCACCGGCAAGCCGCCGTTAGGCTGGAACACCGGGTGCGACACTCGCCCCACATGCCAGAGCTGCAGGAAAATGCGCCCGCCTTCTGCGTGCACGGCTTCGCTGACAGCCTTCCAGCCCTGAATCTGCTCGTCGCTATGGATGCCGGGCGTCCAGGCGTAACCCTGGCCCTGCTGCGAAATCTGTGTAGCCTCGGTAATGATCAATGCAGCACTGGCACGCTGACGGTAGTACTCGACGTTCATCGATGTCGGTACGTTGCCAGGTTGCCCCGCTCGCGAGCGAGTCAGAGGCGCCATGACGACGCGGTGATCGAGGGTGAATTGGCCGAGTTTGATAGGGCTGAACAAGTGATGAGTCATGATGATGTCCTGAATGGATTGGGATTGAAAAACCGCCTCAGGCGGCTTGGCTTCGCTTCAGTATCTGGATCATTATTTCGATGGGCTGCGCGCCACTGATCACGTCATCCGCGATCTGGATACTCGGCACCGAGCGCACACCGGACGCCTTGGTTTGGGCTTCGAGCTTCAAGACTTCAGCGGTGCCTTCATCGGCCTTGAGAAAGTCGACAATGACCTCTCGGTCCAGCCCGGTTTCGGCAGCGATGTCGGCCAGCACAGTGAGGTCGCCGATATCCCGCCCTTCGCTGAAGTACGCCTTGAAAATGGCCTTGACCAGCAAGGAAGCATCTCGACCCGCCTGTTGCTCGTGCCATACCAACCGATGCGCGGCCAGGGTGTTGGGGGTTTTTTCGACGCGCTCGTAATCGAACTCAAGACCGACGGCCTTACCGGCGTGAGTGACCTGTGCGTCCATCGCCTGGCTACGCGCCCAGCTGCCGAACTTGCCAGAGCGATAGGCTTTGCGATCCATGCCTCGAACCGGCATGTCCGGGTTCAACTGATAAGGCAGGAAACTGATTGGGCGGTCCGTTGAAAAACCCGAAGCGGCCAGCGCGCGTTCAAGATTTTCCTCACCGATCCAGCACCATGGGCAGATGAAGTCGTAAGTCACCTGAATTTTGGATGAATGCAAACTCATGACGGTCTCCGTGGTTGAATGTTTCACCCCCCCAAGGTAGGTGCCGGAGCGCCGACAGAGAATCCACCTGCTGCACAACGTTGCTTTTCGCAAAACGCAACGATGCACCGATCACGTCGTCGGCTGTGTTTGCGACTTGAGCAATTCGGTGAGGAAATCAATGAACGCATTGATACGTTTCGAGCCGCGATGATTGGGCAGGTACAAAGCCGAGATCGCTGAACTGGCGCTGTTCGGATTGACGACAAAAGCGTCGAACAAGGAAGTGAGTCGACCACTGTCGACGTCATCATTGACCAACCAATCGGGTAACAGCGCCACCCCGCACCCGGCCAGCACCACTTCGCGCAGGACCTCGGCATTGTTGCTCTTGAATTGCCCTTCGACGGGCACGCGCAGCTCTTGGCCCTGCTCTGTAAATGTCCAGAACTGCTGTGGCGCGCCATAGTTGAAGCACATGCACTCGTGTTGCATGAGGTCCATGGGCCCGTCGGGAAATCCTCGAGCGTTCAGGTACTCGGCGCTGGCGACTACGCGGCGGCGAAAGTTGCCGATGCAGCGGCTGACCAGCGTTTCCATCGCCGCTGGCGACCCCAGCCGGATCGATAGATCGATGCGTTCGCCGAGCAAATCGACGATGGCGTCCGATAGCGTCATATCCAGTACGAGCAGGGGATAGCGCGCTAAAAGCGCGCCGATATGAGGGGCAATAAGACGCTGTCCAAACGCCACGGGCACGGAGATACGCAACTGTCCCGCGGGCACTTCACCGCGGTCCGAAACTGACTCGTCAGCGTCAGCCATGGCGCTCAGAATATCCCGGCTTTTCAGGTAGTACACACTACCGGCATCGGTCAACGTGACTCGCCGGGTAGATCGATTCAGCAGCACGGCACCCAGGTCATCCTCAAGCCTGTCGATCATTCTGGTGACTGAAGAGGTCGCCAGATTGAGTTGCCTGGCGGCAGACGAAAAGCCTTTGGAATCTACTGACTGGATGAATATTTTCAGTGCGAGCAGCTTGTCCATGAAACCCCTTCCGTCATTACGCTCCTTGAGCGCCTATCTTTGGACATCGGCGCACCCTGCGCGAGTTAACGGTTGTTAATTCTGCCGCCGTTGCGCCTGGCGCAATGTAGCGTTGCGCCTTGATGGGGTACTCCATCACAAGCGCCCTCTCTAAGCTCACGACATGGAAAATCGCCGCCCATCGCACGCGGCGGATTGAAAAATCTGTCGTTAATTCAGCTCGAGAGGTAAGGCGATGAAGCGCAAGACGATCATCGGTGCCGTTCTGGCAATCGGCGTCGCGGGGTTAGGCTTTGCGTTCTGGATGATGTGGAGGCCGGAAATTGCCACTGTCAGCCAACACCTGAATGCTGATCGCGAGACGCTGGACAGAGGCCGCCGCGTGGTCGAAGCGGGCGACTGTGCGGTCTGTCACACACGGCCAGGGGGCGCCTACATGGCCGGTGGGTTGCCGCTGGTAACGCCCTTCGGAACCCTCTTCACCACCAACATCACCCCGGACCCGCAGTCCGGTATCGGTCAGTGGTCGCTGGACGCCTTTGAACGGGCCATGCGTGAAGGCATCGCGCGTGACGGCCACTTTCTCTATCCGGCCTTCCCCTACGTGCATTACCGGAAGCTGAGCGATGCCGATATTGCCGACGCCTATGCCTTCCTGATGAGCGTGGACCCGATCAAATACACCGCACCGGAAAATCATATGGTCTTCCCCATGAACTTCCGTCCGCTGGTGTCTTTCTGGAACTTACTGTTCCTGCATGGGGATCCGCTGGAACCACTTCCCAACCGATCAGCACAATGGAACCGCGGACGTTATCTGGTCGAAGGCGCGGGGCACTGTTCGTCGTGCCATTCGCCCCTGAATCTGATTGGTGGGGAGAAAGGCAGCGAACTGTTCAACGGTGGCGTCGTCGACGGCTGGACAGCTCCCGCCCTGCGCGGAATGACCGAGGCACAACACCCCTGGAATGAAGCCCAGTTGGTCGCCTATCTGACGGGCGAGGTCGCCGAAGGACATGGCGCAGCGGCGGGCCCGATGTTGCCGGTCAGCCTGAGCATCGCGCAATTGCCGGAGGAAGACGCGCATGCCATCGCGCAGTACATTCTTGACCTCAAGAAAACTTCATCGGATGCCCCATCGCCGCCCTGCACCTCTGGGGTCAAGCCCAGCGCCACGGCGCTACGGGGCGCCGCGTTGTTCGAGGGGGCCTGCGCGAGTTGCCATGGCCGCGCGGCGCCGATGCGCGTCATTGAATCGCGGCCGGCACTGGCGAACACCTCGGCGGTGAGGGCGGACTCGCCACGCAATTTGATCCAGACCATCCTGCAGGGCATCCCGATGTCCAGCGCCGCTTCCAGCCACTACATGCCTGCCTTCGCCCACAACCTGGACGACACCCATGTAGCCGCACTTGCCGAGTACTTGCGCAATGAAAGCTGTGCAAACCGACCCTGGACGGATCTCGACAAGACAATCAAAAGTATTCGGGCTCAGGAGCAGCAACCGTGATCACACTTGACATCAACGGCAAGACTCACGAACTGGACATCGCGGACGACATGCCCCTGCTATATGCCTTGCGCAACCAGGTGGGGCTCAATGGCGCCAAATACGGCTGCGGCCTGGGTCAGTGCGGCGCGTGCACCGTGTTAGTGAACGACAAGCCGGTGTTTTCCTGCCTGACGCCGTGCGGCGCACTGGCGGGCAAATCGGTACGCACCGTCGAGAGCCTGGGCAGCGTCGACCAACCGGGGCCGTTGCAGAAAGCCTTTATCGATGAACAGGCCGCCCAGTGTGGTTATTGCATCGCGGGAATGATCGTGAGGGCGCAGGCGCTGCTGGAGGCCAACCCTCATCCGGACGATGAAACGATCCGCCGCCACATGGCACCGAATTTATGCCGCTGCGGCACCCACGTGCGGATCTTCGCCGCGATCAAGTCGGTTGTCGCGCAGGGAGGCAAGGTATGAAAAACCCCACGCAAAACGTCAATCTGAGCCGCCGCGCCTTCGTGATAAACGGGGCTTTGGTGATGGGGTTCGCGATGCTTCCAGGTATTCCCCGGGCCTTCGCTGACACCGAGGTGGACACCTTGGGTACGACAATCCTGGCGCCTGATCTGCCCGGCAGCCTGCGGGCCACGCCCTATCTGGACGCCTGGATCCGCATCGATGCGAAAGATGGCATCACCGTCTACACCGGCAAAGTGGAGCTGGGCACGGGTGTTAAAACTGCGCTCCTGCAGATCGCCGCCGAACGCCTTGAAGTGTCACCTGGGCTCATCCGTTTTCTCACTGCCGACACTGCACTGACACCCAATGAAGGTTACACCGCCGGCAGCCATACGATCGTCGACAGCGGCACTGCACTGTTCAACGCCGCGGCCCAGGTGCGGCAGTTGTTACTCGAGTCCGCAGCACGGCAATGGCAGCGCAGCATCGACAGCCTGACCACGCGGGATGCGGTGATCTACGATACACAAGGCCGCAGCATGACCTACGCACAGGCAGTGGTGGGGGTTCAACTGCATCGCTTTGCGTCGGCCAACTCGCCCTTCAAGCCAGCTGGCAGCTTCACCCTGATCGGCAAATCGTTACCTCGGCTGGACATCCCGGCCAAAGTCAGCGGCGGTGCGGCCTATGTGCAGGACATGCGGCTGCCCGATATGCTGCACGCCCGGGTGATACGCCCGCCCCGGCGCGGCAGTCAGCTTCTGGAGATCGACGAGGCCGCCCTCAGGCAACTTCCCGGCGAGGTGAAACTGGTCCGCAATGGCAGCTACCTCGCCGTGGTCGCCACCGATGAATGGCTGGCGGTCAAAGCGATGCGCGAAGGCTACGCCAAGGCCCGCTGGACAGAAGGTAACCCGCTGCCTGACTCGACACACATCCATCAACTCCTCACCGAATTACCGGCGCGGCGCTATCCGGTGAGCGCCAAGGGTGACCTCCCGCAACCGCTGCCGCGTGCTTACAAGGCCCGGGTGACCAAGCAATACCTGATGCACGGCTCCATTGGGCCCTCCTGCGCAGTGGCCTGGTTCAAGGATGGAACATTGACCGTCTGGACCCATACCCAAGGTGTCTACCCTCTGCGCGCGGGTATCGCCGAGATGGTCGGCCTGCCAGTGGCTCAGGTGCGTTGCATCCACGCTGAAGGTTCCGGTTGCTATGGCCACAATGGCGCCGATGACGCCGCCGCCGATGCCGCGCTGATTGCCATGGCCATTCCCGGCAAGCCGATTCGGGTGCAATGGATGCGCGAACAGGAAAACCTCTGGGAGCCGTACAGCTCCGCCATGCTTGCCGAGGTGGAAGCGGGACTGGACGACAGTGGGCGTCTTCGTGACTGGAAATACGAACTCTGGAGCACCCCGCACAACGAACGTATCGTCAATGCCGGGCGCCTGTTGCCGGCGTGGCTGTTGGCCAACCCCTTCACCCCCGCCCCTTCAGTCCCGATTGCTCAGCCCGAAGGTGACGGCGACCGTAATGCCGTTCCGTTGTATGAGATACCCAACCTGAAGGTCGACATGAACTTTGTGCTGACCATGCCATTCAGGACCTCGGCCATGCGTTCGCTCGGTGCCCACATCAACATCTTCGCCATCGAAAGCACCGTCGATGAACTGGCGGCTAGGGCCACCATCGACCCGGTGCAATTTCGCCTGAATCACTTGAGCGATCCGCGAGCACGGGCGGTGGTGGAGCGCGTGGCCGCTGAGTTCCGCTGGCCGCACAAAGCAACGGGACCCGGCAGCGGAATCGGCTTCGCCTTTGCCCGCTACAAAAACATCATGGGTTACTGCGCGATCGCCGTGCAGTTGCATGTGCAGCGCCAGACTGGCCAAGTGATGATCGATCGCGTAGTCGCCGCCGTCGACGTGGGGCAAATTGTCAGCCCCGACGGGCTGCTCAATCAGATCCAGGGCGGCATCGTGCAGTCCGCGAGTTGGACGCTCTATGAACGAATCCTCTATGACGCCAGCGGCATGCACAGCTTCGACTGGAGCGGCTATCCGATCATGCGTTTTCCGGATTTACCGCAACAGGTCGAGGTCCACATGATTGATCAGCCGGATCAGCCATTTCTGGGTGCCGCAGAAATCGTCCAGGGCCCCATGGCCGCAGCACTGGGCAATGCCATCAACGATGCCACCGGCAAGCGTTTGCTCGATCTGCCCCTGGCACGACGTGGCTGGCAGGATGCGCTGGGGTCATGACCGATCCGGGCGGTGTCGACGTTATGCCCTTCAGCCAAAAGTCAGCCACCCGATTCCGGCGAAACGTCTGAATCGGTAGCCAGGCGCACGCTCGTGAGCGCCTGGAGCTCATGCAGCAATTAGTTAACGCGAACACTAATAACCCGAATCAATCAGCCTTCAGCAGCGCTCTCCATGTTGCCGGCGTACCCAGTTCAGAATCGACCAACTGATTTTCGAATCGATTGCGCTCACCTATGGCACTGACCGAGCGATCGGTAATAGAGAACCAAAAGATACCGACAAAGGCTACGGCCATGGAAAACAAGGCCGGATATTCGTATGGGAACCAGGCTTGCGGATTATGGAGGATCTTGACCCACACGGTCGGGCTAAGAATGCATAGGGTAATGGCTGATACCAGCCCCAGCGATCCGCCAATCACGGCGCCACGTGTCGTCAGGCCCTTCCAGTAAATCGACAATAACAGCACGGGAAAGTTGGAACTTGCGGCGATGGAGAACGTTAAGCTCACAATAAATGCAATGTTCTGTTTTTCAAAAGCAATGGCCAATAGAATCGACAACACCCCCAACGCGATGGTTGTAACGCGAGAGACGCGCATCTCTTCACGGTCGCTGGCGGTGCCCCGGCGCAAGGCATGTGCATAGAGGTCATGCGAAACAGCAGACGAGCCTGCAAGGGTGAGCCCAGCCACCACCGCCAATATCGTCGAGAACGACACAGCACACATAAACCCTAGGAACACATTACCGCCTACGTTGTGTGCGAGGTGAATCGCAACCATATTAACGCCGCCTGATATTCCCCCTGATGCATCGTGATAGGCCGGATTGCTGGCAACCAAGGCGATAGTGCCGAAGCCGATGATTACGATCAGGGCATACCCTATGCCGACAAGACCGGTGGCATAAAGAATACTTTGGCGTGCGGCCTTAACGTTACCGACAGTGAAAAACCGCATGAGAATATGTGGAAGGCCTGCCGTGCCGAAGACTAATGCCAGGCCTAGGGAAATCGCAGACACCGGGTCGCTGATCAGACCGCCTGGACTCATGATTGCTATATGGGAAGGATGCACCTGGGTCGCTTGAGTAAACAGCTGGTTCAGGCTGAATCCAAATTGGGACAGCACCATGAAAGCCATGAAGACGCAGCCGGTCAGCAGTAATACGGCCTTGATAATCTGAATCCAGGTGGTTGCTAACATCCCACCAAAGAAAACATAAATCACCATTAGCGTGCCCACTAGAAGCACTGCTGCGGTGTAATCGAAACCAAACAGCAACTCCACTAGTTTTCCGGCACCTACCAGTTGAGAAACCAGGTAAAGCAACACGATCACAATGGAACTGGAGGCTGAAAATGCCCGTATGGGCCGCGGTTTCAACCGATAGGACAGTACATCCGCCAGGGTGTAGCGCCCCAGGTTTCGCAGTGGCTCCGCAATCAGAAACAGAATGATCGGCCAACTGGCAAGGAAGCCGATCGAGTAAATCAGCCCATCAAATCCACTGGTGAAAACCAAGGCGGAGATGCCCAGCAAAGACGCCGCAGACATGTAGTCGCCAGCGATAGCCCAGCCATTCTGGAAGCCGGTGATTTTTCCTCCTGCGGCATAGTGATCCGCGACGCTATTGTTTTTGCGTGCCGCCCACCGGGTGACGAACAGCGTGAAAATAACGAAGGCCAAAAACATGCCGATGGCAATGGGATTATGTTTTTGTACGGCGCCAGGGATATCGGCCGCGTATACCGTTACCGAAGCAAGCATGGCGGAGATTGTAATAAGTAGACGCTTCATTTGTTGAAGCTCCTGATAATTGTTTTTATTTTAGGGTCGTAGCAGGTGTTAGTGCGCCAGACATAGACAGCAACGAGGAGAGTCGTGAAAGCGAGCATTCCAAAACCGATTGGCACGCCCCACGTCATCGGCTGCCCTTCTGTGATAGGCGTACCCAAACGGGCAGGTATAAAGGCCAGGGAAAGAATAAAACCAAAATAGACGGCGAGCATAAGCGCCGTCATGCTCCACGAAAATAGTCGGCGCTGTTTTACCAAAGCACGAAACTCCGTATTTTCGAGAATCGGGTTTTGAATAGTGTCGTCAACCTGTTCAGCGGGCATGGTCGGGCCACCGTCTTGCGGATATGCATGTTCCATGGTGATCTCCAGCAAATGGCTTGTGGCTGAGTTAAAACTTCACGGGCACTGCAGTCTCACGCATCACGGCTTCCGGAGTCCGGTACAACTCCGCCATGTCACGCTCTTCCTCGCTTTTCAGTTGCGCCTGCATATACGCGCCAAGATGCCTGGCGTGCTGAACAATCGACGCGCCGAAACGACAGCGCTGCTCGCTGTAGTCCGCCAATGCCTCTTCAACCGTTGCATGTCGCGCAAGTGCTTCCACGATTGCCAACGCATCACCGGCGGCCTTGGTAACACCCATCCCACAATGGGGACGCGCCACGAATGCCGCGTCGCCGAGCAATGCGACACGGCCAAAATTCATCTTCGGTACTTCCAGGTCGTAAATTGGCTGGAATAACGGCTGAGCAGCTTTCTTAACGACTTCGGCAAACTGCGGGGCCAGTAATGTCTCTGCGGACTTGTACATATTGTCGAGCACATCACGGCGTATCAGCGCCGGAGGAATCCCGCCTTCAAACTGTTTACCGCTTTCATCACGCAGCAAATCCTTCAAGTCATCGTCACCGCTGGTGCGGTACCACACGAAGTTGTAACGGCGCTCGCCGACAAGGGTGCTGTTGGAATGCCCGGCAACTGGATACCCCAGGATCTGCTCATGCGGGGGCAAACAAAACGCGAATTTATCGAAAAGTGCGGCGTGGGCAGCGTCAGACAGAGCACTTTCATCGACTAACCCGCGCCAGGCGATATAGCCGGCATATTGCAGATGCACATCGGGTAAAAAATGTTGGCGAATCGTCGACCGAAACCCATCAGCCGCAACAATGACGTCTGCTTGATGAGTCGTCCCATCGGCCAATGTCACGCTGGCATGGGTTTCAGTACTTTCGACCGACACCACACTGCCACCGCAGCGATACCGTGAGTCTGGGAATGCGCAGCGAAGCACCTGGTACATCTTCCCCCATGCGGTCAACGTTTGTGGAAGCGCATTCTCAAGTACGGCTTCGCCGTCCTGGGCCAAAGTGACGCGCGACAGCACATCGATACCTACCGATGCGTCGAGGGGAATTCCCGCTGCGGCCATCGCTTCGAACAACTCAGGGTGTGTAACGATCCCTGCGCCTCGTCCAGCGAGTTCATCCGGAACGCGTTCGAAGACCTCAACGTCCCAACCGTTGCGCAACAGCATATTTGCTGCAAACAGGCCGCCCAGCGAGCCGCCCACGACTATGGCGCGGGGCTTGTTCGAGGCGTTCATCATGGCTGCTCTCCCACCGTTGCAGAGGCATGGGAGGCGTAAGAACCCACAGCATCGATCTCGGAGGCCGGGAAATTGAGCTCGATGGTGACACCAGACGGATCTTCGATGAACACTTGATGCAGGCCTAGGCTCGGCACGGTGCGATCGCGCCACGCAATCCCTTCGGCTTTGAAGACGTCCCAGAACTCGACCAGGCCGGTGACCAAAAAAGCAATGTGATCAACCGTCCCAGTGCCTGTCAGCGGGATTTCTTTATCGCCCAGGTATTTTTTCAGGCCTTCAGGATTGGAAGGATCAATCCCGATAATGTGGACCGTGCCGAAGTCCTTCTCATCACCGCCCATGTACAACCAAACGCCAGGAAAATCGAATGGCGGCCGGTAGCCAGGAGTAAAACCGAGGACCCTTTCATAGAATCGACTGGACTTTTCCAGGTCGAACGACCGGATCGAGTAGTGAGCGAGCTTCACGACTTGCATGGTGCCTCCAACAGTTTTTTTGTATTTATTTATCAGTTGATAAACAATACGACCAGCTGAAATTGAAGTAAATAGGTGGCGGATCAAATTTTTGAGGACAGGCTTGAACCACGCTGTGGCGTCGCCAACAGCGAACGGGCTTCAGGCGTTGGGAAAGGGCTTTTCAGAGCAGGATGGTGCGTGGACACCCCTCATCACCCGCTCAGTTGAAGGCTGAAACAGGTGATGAGTGGTCGACAGAAAAGCAGGGCAAAATAGGCGATCAGGAGGCAACAAACAGGAAATCGAAACCGATCAATTCAAGCGAGGCTTCTTACCCAAATCGTTATCGACTTGCTGCAATACGTGGGGACTGCCGTTAAGGAACGCATCGACCATTTGCTCGATCAGCGCATCTATGTCCTCAGTCACGGGAAGATCGTAAATCCATTTGCGAACACCGATATAGAAAATGCTGGCATGCAGACTCCAGATCAGCTCGAGCTCTTTTTCATTGATCGTGTCACCTGAGGATGGAGCCAATCCATGAGCCTGGCGGATTTCTGCAATGACAGGGATGAAGACCCGCTCACGCAATTTAGCCAGATACCGATCATTGATACCTTCACGTGTCAGCCCGGCGAATACGAAGATACGAATCCACTCTCGCCGCAGAATCACACGAGCGTATGAGGTGTAGAAATGAACCAGGCGAGACTGAAGGGGTTCGGAGCGATCCTTGATCATCGCCTCCCACGAGGAATCCCACTGATATACCTCGTCGTACACGCGGTCTATCAGTGCCTCTTTGCTGGGGAAATATCGATAGAGTAACGGTTGGGTAATATCCAGTTGTCGCGCCAGCTCACGGGTACTGCCCGAGAATCCGCACGTCGCAAAATGCTCGATAGCTTTCTGCACGATTTGCTTTTCCCTGACCTCAGGCGAAAGGCGTCGAGTCGTCGATTTGACGGGGTCTGCTGATTTCGCTGATTTTCCCGACTCGTTCTCGTCTCTATCTTTTGAGTCTTGCATAACGCCTCGCTGGAGCTTCATTAAGGCATCATACAAAACAAAAGAATGCACTGGCTATGAACCACACCTATTTGGCCAGACGACTTTCAATATCCTTCTTGAACAACGCAGGTCGGCTTAAATAATGCCCCATGGCCAACACTTCCATTTGGCCGTCGATCTCCAGCGCAAATGCCGGAAAGCCGCGCGCATTCAGAGCTTCAAGCATCTCGTTGCTGCGCTTGATGTGGTCTTGCAATGAGTCTGCCGTGATCAAATCAAAAGTTGCCATAAACGATTCGGGTTCAAACCCAAGCTCATTGGCAATGCCGGCGATTACCCCTCGGTCAGCAATGGCCTGACCTTCTTGGTAGTAGGCAGTTTGCAGGCGTTTGAGCATTTCGATGCCACGTCCGGACAGCTGTTGAGCGGTCAACATCGCTGCAATCGGTGGCGAAGAGTCCAGCTGGACATTTTCATGTTCCAGTACGCCTTGAACATAGGCGTCCGCGAAGGTCTGTTTGCTGAATGCCGTAATCCGGGCTTCGTGAGGACGAACAAAATCGCGCCACTCACCCGACATCAACTTGCTTTTGTCCCCCGAAAGCATGCCCACGCCATGGGCCTGAATTTCCAGGCCAGGAATAGCGGTGGCCGCCGTGATCATCGGCGCCGCCCCATAGCACCAGCCACAGAACGGGTCGTAGACGTAATGCAATGTCGCAGTGCTCATTCAAATCTCCGGGATCTGCCGTGCCACACGGCGAAAGGGGTTCGTTACGTCGTGGATCAAACATGCGAAAACAGCAATGAGGCGATCAGCGCTCGGCCAAGCCTTCAGGCCCGAGCAATTCGCTGATGAAATCGATAAACGCATTGACGCGTTTGGAGCCACGATGATTGGGAAGATACAACGCAGAAATGGCCGAACTGGCATCGTTCGGATTGATAACAAAGGACTCGAACAATGACGTCAAATCACCGCTGCCAATACCGTCGTTGACGAGCCAGTCAGGTAACAGAGCCACCCCGCCACCCGCCAGCGCAACCTCACGTAAAACTTCCGCATTGTTGCTTTTGAAGCGCCCCTCAATCGGTACCCGAGTCTCCTCACCTTCCTTTAAGAAAGTCCACACCTGCTGCTTTGGGCCGTAACTAAAACGCAGACACTCGTGTTGCATGAGGTCCATGGGATGTTCAGGAAAACCATGTGCATTCAGGTACTCGGCACTGGCCACAACCCGGCGTCTGAAATGACCGACGGGACGACTGACGACACCATCCATGGCTGCTGCCGATCCCAATCGGATCGCCAGATCGACGCGTTCCCCCAGTAATTCGACGATGTCATCGGAGAGCGTCATGTCCAACACAAGTTGAGGGTATCGCTTCAACAGCGAGGCAATATGCGGCGCAATCAGACGGCGCCCCAGCGCTACGGGCACGGAAATACGAAGATGGCCCGCAGGGAGTTCCCCGCGGTCAGTGACCGAGGCATCCGCCTCGGCGACAGCATTCAGCACCTCCCGCGCTTTCAAGTAGTAGGCGGCCCCGGCATCTGATAATGAGATTTGACGCGTGGATCGATTAAGCAGGACAGCGCCTAGTTCCGCCTCAAGCCCATCGATCATCCGAGTCACAGAAGACGTCGCCAGGCCTAACTGTCGAGCGGCAGAAGAAAAGCCCTTCGAATCCACAGCCTGGACGAACATCTTCAATGCGAGCAGCTTGTCCATGACACTCCTTGACTCACCCGTTGTTCATCTTGAGCATTGCGCCAGTTCGGGTCCGACGAGAAACCACCGAGAAGACGACCAAAGCGACCAGTGACAATCCGCTTCCCACCGCAGCAATCGCCAACCAGCCGGCATGTTCATAAAGCGAACTGGCCACCGAAGAACCGATTGCACCACCGATAAAGATACTGATCATGTACAACGCATTCAGACGGCCTCTGTTAGCAATGCCCAAGGCGTAGACGGCTCGCTGACCCAACACCATGTTCATTTGCACTGCAAAATCCAGCGCTACACCGGTGACCGCTAACCCAATCACACCGTAGAAGGGATTGATGAAGGCCGGTAGGAAACTCAATATACCCAGCACCATGGCCAACTGCGACGCTCGTCGAGTATGTCCTGCATCAGCGAGTCGACCACTGATAGGTGCGGCAATTGCACCGATCGCGCCGACCAGAGAGAAAATCGCAATCTGACTTTGCGTGAGGCCGAACTCACGACTCAATATCAACGGCACAGCGGTCCAGAACAAACTGAACGCCGCAAACATCAGCCCTTGATAAAGCGCGCGCTGACGCAGCACGGGCTCGCGACAAAACAGTTGTCCCAGGGACATCAGCAATTGACCATACGACGCGCGATGGGTCGGTTGCCATTTAGGCATGGTCATGCCAATCACGATGGAGATAACGAGCATCAAGGCGGCGGCCCCGATAAACACCGCCCGCCAGCCCAAATGATCGGCAACCAGACTCGACAGCGGCCGCGCAAGCAGAATCCCTAGCAGCAAGCCACCCATAATCCCGCCAACTACCCGACCGCGAGATTCTTCCGGTGTCAGATGTGCCGCCAACGGGATAAGCATCTGCACGGAGACTGAGCTGAAACCGATGAGTGCCGACACCACTAGAAATACACTCGGCTGCTTGGACAAACCGGCGGCTACCAGGCTGAAGATCGTAATCACAATTGTCGCGATCATCAGCCGACGGTTTTCTACCAGATCCGCCAAGGGCACCAGGAAAAACAATCCGAGCGCATAACCAATCTGAGTCAGCGAGACGATGAAACTCGCGCTTCCACTCGACATGCCGATATCCGGGGCGATCAAGCTGATAATCGGTTGAGCGTAATAGATGTTGGCCACGATGGCACCGCAACAAAAAGCAAACAGAAGCACGAGCCCCTTTGTCATCGACGCTTTTTGTATCGTCGCTGCTGTATCTCTTGTAGAAACGCCCATGCCATAGACTCCTGAGGTTCGACAGCGGTGACTCTTCAGAAAAAGTCACGCGCATTGATGTTTTCCAGGTCAACAACATAGGCGGCACTGCATCTTGAGAGAATATGGTCAGGACGCAACGTCGCGTTGCGTCTTGCGCAAGAGATACCCAGGCTCGGTGAGCGCCCCCGCTTGATTCGAGGACGAGGAATCGCCATGCGCCAAGTAAACTGACTCGCCGATGATCCAAAGGCCAAATACAACTTCCGATGGGATCTGGCTGCTTACACGGTGGCCGAGAAACTAACCGGCTTTCGGCTGGAACGACGCACCAATTACCTGATCAAGCGGAATGGCCAAGACAAGCAGATCCAGACATGCACGCTCGAGTGCAGTGGATGTTCGTGTGATTGCGGCGCTGAATACCGTTGCTCGTATGAAGCAAGCGACTGCTCAAAATGCGGCCACACCGGCAAGAGGCGAATGACCTTTGGTTTTCCCGGCATCTCCCATTTGGAGCGGGAAGCAGGCGTGAAAAATAGAGAAGTCACGCAAATGTCACGCACACGAAAAAGGCCAATGCTGTGAACATTGGCCTAAGTCGTTAAATTATATGGTCGGGACGGAGTGATTCGAACACTCGACCCCTAGCACCCCATCTCCTTTTTCATACTTCTTGAAAGACTTCAAAATTTCACTCTGGATTTTTCTAAGCTAGTATTTACTTGAGCTCCAGCGGTGTTCTGCTCTACGAGAGTCCAGGAACGTCCATCAAGAGCTGACGTTTTTGTGGGGGTAAAAGTAGGGGGAGCCCGTTTCATGGCCAAAATTACCATCAAAGAACTCGAGTCGCTGACCGCCAACGATGCCGGCCGAATCCTCAGGGAGGATGGCAATCTCGCCGGTCGAATCTCAGTCCGTAAGGACGGTGTGTCGGTCAGCTTTTTCTATCGCTATCGGTGGGGCGAGCAGAATAAAGAGTACTCCTGCGGGTCCTGGCCGCGCAAATCCCTGACGGACATCCGTAAGGCGCGTAACCAGGCGCGGGTGCTCATTGATGAGCAGATCAATCCCAACGAGCACAAGAAAACCGCCAAGGCACAGGCATACGCCGTGGCTAACGTAGAGTCCGAGCAGGAAAAGACCCGTAAGGTGCAAACACTGACTGTCCAAGATCTGGCCAAGGCCTGGCTGTTGGATGGCGTGGCGCGTAAAGACGGTAATGCCGAGTTGCAACGACGCTTTAACAAGGACCTTTTACCAGCACTTGGCAAGACAGCGGTGAACAATGTTTCAGAACACGATGTTCGGGCGCTGATCCGGGCCGTGGTCAACCGCGGCGCTTACCGGCAAGCCATCAGCTTCTTCGCCGACCTCACCCAGATGTTCAGCTGGGCTAGAAAGCGCCAACCTTGGCGGGCCTTATTGATCGAGGGTGATCCAACTGAGCTGGTAGACATCTCCCCCTTGATCCCTGCCGACTACGAAGCCGAAAGAAGGCGCATCCTTTCACCGGCTGAGCTGTTGGAACTGCACAACCGCTTCCGGCAAATGACTGCCGATTACAACGCCCTGCCCGCCGGGCAAAAATACGACGGCATACGGCCGCTAAAGAAAGAAACCCAACTCGCACTCTGGATCAGCCTGGGCACGCTGTGCCGGATTGGCGAGTTGCTCCAGGCCGAATGGAAGAATGTCGATCTGGACCGGCAGACCTGGTTCCTCCCCAGCGAAAACGTCAAAGGCACCCGGGGCAAGAAACAGGACCACCATGTTTTCCTCTCCCCCTTCGCCCTGCATTTCTTCCAGGAACTCAAGACCCTGACGGGAGACTCCCAGTGGTGCTTTCCGAATAAGCAGGATGATGGGCATGTGGACGTAAAGGTGGTGAGTAAGCAGGTCGGCGATCGCCAGGCCCGGTTCAAAAACTGCAAGGCCCTCTCCAGACGGCGTCACGACGACACCCTGGTCCTGGCCGACGGCCAAAACGACGACTGGACGCCGCATGACCTGCGCCGCACGGGCGCGACCATGATGCAGGCCTTAGGCGTTAGCTTGGACGTCATCGACCGCTGCCAAAACCATGTGCTGGCTGGCTCGCGGGTCAGGCGCCACTACCTGCATCACGATTATGCCGAAGAGAAGAAGCACGCCTGGAACCTGTTAGGCGATCGGCTCAGTGCAGTTCTGTCATCAACCTATGAGCACAAACCGACCGAGTCGATGATGTCTTTTCCATCGTACGCGGCGACAAGGACGCGGACACCTTCATAGGGTTCTCGTACCCAGAGTTATCCGGAATTCAACATCCACGGTAACTCGTATTGTGACCTTAAATTCGTCCATCTGGCGAGGCACTGATCGCCGCGATGAGTGCCAAACAAATGGAGATGCACTACTACAATCCATAGAACTCCAGGGACCTGACAGGAAGCGTGCGAATGTGGATGAAACACAGACTCTGCCTCGTCAGGCTGGTTCGGTTCGCATCAGCTTCGCTCATCATCGTAACGCCCGGTGCAGGCGCAGAAGATCTAGAGCCCAGGTCCTACGCCAATACGCCGGTCGGTATCAATTTCCTGCTCATGGGTTACAGCGACCTGCATGGCAACGTAACGGCCAACCCCTCAATCCCGCTTCAGGACGCCAAGCTCAACATCAAGACAGTCGTGTTCGCCTTTGCCAGGTCCCTGGACGTCTGGGGCCGCTCCGGGAAATTCGATATCGTCGTGCCCGAGGCAAGATTGGCCGGCTCCGCTCTGTTCGACGGTGAACCCAAGGAGCGGAATGTGACCGGGTTGATCGACCCAAGATTCCGCTTCTCGGTCAACCTGTATGGCGCCCCGGCGCTGTCCCTGTCTGAATTCCCCGGCTATCAACAGGATGTGATTATCGGTACCAGCCTGGCGATCACGGCCCCCCTCGGACAATACGACGCAAACAAGCTGATAAATCTTGGTAACAATCGCTGGTCATTCAAGCCCGAACTCGGGATTTCCAAGCGCCTGGGGCCAGTGACTTTGGAATTATCCGGCGCGGGCACCTTTTACACCGACAATAATGAGTTCCTCGGCGACCACACACTTTCCCAGAACCCGATTTATCAGGTACAGGGGCATCTTATCTATGCCTTTAACAATGGTGTTTGGGTTGCGCTGGATGCGACCTACTTCGCTGGCGGGAGTAGCTCAATCGATGGGGTCGGTAATCACGATTTTCAGGAAAACACACGTTACGGATGCACCCTCACGCTGCCATTGAACCGAAACCATTCGCTAAAGCTTAATGCGAGTAATGGCGGGCATACCCGCACGGGCAGTGAATACGACTCCATTGGAATAGTCTGGCAGTATCGCTTCGGCGGCGGGCTGTGAAACTTGGGTCTTACTTTAAATTCCATTCATTGATCCGAGTGTTCCCAACGTCATAAGTCGTTGACCGCTGGGGTAGCCACCCAGCCGGCTTCCAAGCCTCCGGACAGCATTTGACCAACATCTTCTCCAACCTCCGAGTCAATCAGCTTGTTTAGCTTGGTGTTCATGGTCATGAGGAGGTCGGTGTTATTTGTCAGATCCAGCGCGAGGTTTTTGAGTTCGTATGGGTCATTCTGGAGGTCGAAAAGCTCGACATCGTTCAGCCGAAACAACTCCTCGATCGTGAACGGACGGTTGTGCTGTTTTGGAGAGAAGTAGCGTGTGAACTGATAGCGGCCGTCGAACACGCTGCGAATCGCACCGCGTTTCATCATGTCAGGACGCAGACCGGATTCCTTGATCTTCGTCGCGTTCCCCTGCTTCAGCAAATCGCGGGCCTTTTCCAGGAATTCGCCGTCCAGTGTGGCGAACATGTTGAAGCAGAAGAGCTGTCCATCGCGCACCGCATCAGGACCAGCCTTCTCGGGTTCGGCAAGAATCGAAGAGAAGTCCTTGCCCGGAAGCTCATTAGCGATCGCCGCCTTCTTTTCCGAACTCGCGTTCGTGAAGGAGATCAGTGTAGGCGCGATGTCTAGATGCGACGTAACGGCTTTGCAGCGCTTGCCCCCAGGATAGGCCGGGTGTGCCACGATCAGCGGCACGTTGTTCTGCTCGCGGTAGGAGGTTGCACCCTTACCCGACAGCCGGTGCGCGCCATCGAGGTCGCCGTGGTCCGAGGTCAGGATGACGATGGTGCTTGAGGCGAGCCCGGTTGCCTCCAGTTCATCGAGCACTGTCTCGATGTGGCGATCCACATCGCGCAGGCAGTTGAGATAGTAATTATGCCGCTTGCGCCAGCGCGATGTCTCATCCCCAATTGGGCCGACCATCACACTGTTTGATCTGTCGAAATCAGTGTGGGCAAGAGGTCTTCCGGGGGCGTCGAGTCGCTGTGGAAAGCTGGCGGGAAGGTCGAAGGCCCACTGCGGCGCGTATAGTACGTGCGCCGGATCGGGAGCGA
The DNA here is from genome assembly GCF_023651955.1 of Pseudomonas sp. Y39-6. Classification (NCBI taxonomy): domain Bacteria; kingdom Pseudomonadati; phylum Pseudomonadota; class Gammaproteobacteria; order Pseudomonadales; family Pseudomonadaceae; genus Pseudomonas; species Pseudomonas sp. Y39-6. The sequence continues at coordinate 4,563,994 of NZ_CP069594.1, forward strand.
TGTGAGCCAGAACGTTTTCCCCTTGGACGGGATGCCCCGGTTCGTCCGTGTCATAGAACATCACATCATGCGGGTTGACCACGTTCACCGCCAGGAACCAAGGCTTGCCCTGTTCTGTAAGTGCCGCCGCCTGCCCGCGCAGCCAGCTCGCCGCCGCCGCAGCGATCACTCCATCGTGCAGGTAGCCGCCCTGGGTATGCGCAATGATGTCGCCTACCCCGAAGTAATCGGAAAAGCCGTAGGCCTCCATCTCCTTGGTGAAAATCTTCTCGGGTGCCGCTAGCGTGTTCGTTGTCTCGAACTCCCGGCTGAGGTGCCACTTGCCCTTATAGGCGGTGTAGTAGCCGGCCTCGCGCAGGAGGTGACCGAGCGTTTTGATCTCAGTCGACATACTACTGATCCAGGGGAAGTTCACATTGTCGAACATCCGGGTCTGCTGGATGTGACGACCGGTATACAGCACGGAGCGCGAGGACGTACAAACGCAGGAGTTGATGCGATGGTTCTCGAACACGACGCCTTTCTTCGCCAGTCTCTCGTGGGCTGGTAGGTGGTAGTCTCTGGGTAGTTCAAATGGACGGAAATAGCGCTCCTGGTCGGTCAGGATGAGCAGAATGTTATAGGGCCCACCCGCCCCCTTGCGATGTTCTGGGGCGGACGATTGCGTTGCCGCTGTCGCCGCATTACTAAGCGGGCTACCGCCAAAAGCCGCTGCAAGCGTACCCGCACCAATGGCCTTGAGAAGTTCACGGCGCTTTATGTCCAAGACGGATTCATCGTCCTCTTCCATGTACTCTGTCTCCGGGATTGAATGGCTTGGGTGTTTGACGACTGTTTCATTCAAGTCAGACCACAATGACCTGAGCTGTATACAGCTGGTGGAATGGCGGGGTATCCCTAGTCAAGACTAGCAGGCGTCGCTGGTTCCACTTGTCAGTGTCTCCAGCTCAATGGCCTCTCGCCTCGACCTGATCAAGCCAGTACACAAAGCTGCGGGATTGCGTCCACCCTGCCTTCGGCCTCTTTGCGCAAAAAAGTCACCCCCCCCTTGGCGCACGAGCTAATCAATCAGTTTTAAAGCACACGCTGAGCGAGCCTCTCTGCTCTGCCCCAATCGTTCCGGCTACACAGCTAAAGCAACAAAAATCTCAAAACCGCCAGGTTGCACTGGTACTCAACGCCTGAATCCAAGCATTGTTAAAACTACCTGAGATGCGTGTCCCGTCCGGTTTTTCCTGGGTGATAGGCATATCTCCCATGGAGGCGAACTCATAACTCACATTAACTTCTGTCTGAGAATCCAGCGTATAGGTGAAACCGGATCCGAAACGCCAGGTTTCAGCCATTGGAATAGTGACCGTGCGATTTTTATCGTCCACAGCTGAACTGTCATAGCCAATGCCAGCCATCCACATCCAGCGACGATCAAAGCGATACTGTGTACCCAGCGACAGGTGCCAGGTATCTTTGAACTTTGCGTCGAGGCTTACCGACTTAGGCTGATTGCTATCGAGGTCTATACCAACCTGTCCAAAGCGGGACCAATCTTGCCAATTAGCACTAGCCAACAGTGCCCACTGAGTATCCAGCTCATGATAAATGCTAAAAGTCAGTGTCTGCGGAACATGCATATTGATCTTGGTGGCAGCATCAAGCACTCCCCGTTCCTGCAGTGCATGCTGGGCAACTGGACCGATTCCCTCGAGCTTGAGCTTGTCCTTGAAGTCGAGATTGATTTCACTTGTATAACTTAAGCCCAGACGAGTACCTGGTTGTGGCGAGTACATCACTCCAAGGCTGGCTCCATAACTCCAGTCATCGGCTTTATATTTTGCGCTGCCATCGCCCGCTAGAGGCCCATTGTTGACCGCCAACTCATTGACGAGCTTCGCATAATAAGCTCTGACGCCTATACCAAAGGCCCAATTCTCATTCAACTTATAGGCCAGCGTAGGCATGAAGGTCATTCCCAGCAGTTCGCCGTTCTGGAGGAAGTATCGTCCGCTCCAACTATTGTCATAGTCGACGCTCAGCCCAAAATCTCCGTAGTTAGCAAAACCTACAGACCAGCCATCGCCAAGTTCATGGCTAACAAATAAGCTTCCGCCTGGCACCCACTCCACTGCATTCCCACTATCACCTCCTCCAACATTAGTGCCGTTGTCGACATCGAAGCGCAGGTTTCCGTGTAGCAGTTGGGCTCCAGCAGTGATCTGTGTGCCAGGCAGAAAAGCCATTCCTGCCACATTGCTAGCAAGAGTGCTGGGATCCTGTGCTCGGGCAGCTGCACCGGCATTAGCTAAACCGACGTTATCAGTACCAACCTCGTAGAGCATCAGCCCACCAGCCAGCACAGGAAGTGGGGCTGTGGTTAGAATGGCCAACACGGTCACGCGCAGATTTGTTTTCATGTTGTATATCCTTGGTGTTACCTGATGGATGACAACCTTCGGGAGATGCTTTGCTTATCCCCAGCCCCAATACTGCTTTAGGGCCTGATTGCGCTTAATGGCTATTCTTCTTCGTTCAGCGCTTCCAGATGCCCGGCCCTGACCGCCTTGGCCAAAGTCCTATGGTCCTTCACCGTCTGCTTGGCATAGGCTACGGCGAAGTCGCCCAGCGCCTTATCGAAAACGTCGCCCTTGCCCAGATACCCGGAAATGGTTGCTGCATCCCCTGATTTGGCATGCGCCCTAGCCAGGGTCTGGCCGCACAATCCAGCGTAGCGTTTGATTTGCGACAGGGTTACGCCTTCGACGGGTACCGAGAACTTCATGTCGCGCAGTTGCCGTACGAAAAAATCGCGTCCACCGCGTCCACGCGCCCAGCCCAGGAAGATATCGCTGGAGGACTGCATCAGCCGTTGCCCCATGACAACCCGCTCACCCTGGTTCTTGTAGATGCTCTTCCCCGCGTAAGGCGCCAGTACTGAGTGACTGGACTCCTTAATCTGCAGAATGAGCGGGTGGTTTTCTTCGGAAAACATCAGGGCGATGAAGCAGCGCGTGCCAACACTGCCGATCCCCACTACCTTGAGTGCGGCGTCCACCAGTCGATAACGGTCCAGCAGCACGCGACGCTCGTCTGAAAGCGTCCCACGATATATATCCAGTCCCTCCTGGACCTTCTCCATGAATTTTGGATCATCTAAGTGAATGAGTACTGGCGGCTGGTCGACGATGCGCTGCTGCCCAGCAATGCTGCCGACGATTTTCGGGAAGATGTTTTCGACCACGCGTTCTCGGGCTCTATCGGCGGCCTCCTGACGCAACTTCTTTGTCTTTTGATCGGGAGCGGTATCAATCAGGGATTGCATATCCATTCGCGAGTACCAGACTTCCAGCGGGTTCATCTTCGAGTATTTGCGTAGGTTCTCCCGATAGCTCAGTACACAAGCAATAGCGCCCTCGCGAGCCTCCTCATCGCCGAACTGGTTATCGAAAGCGGCCAGCGCGAAGCTCCCAGCAAGGCGCTTGACGTCCCATTCCCAAGGGGCGGGGAGGGTTTCATCGAAGTCATTGAGGTCAAAGACTAGATTGCGCTCCGGGGAGGCGAACAGCCCGAAATTCAGCAGATGGCAATCGCCGCAGGCCTGCACCTGGACCCCGATGTTCGGCGTACTAGACAAGTCGTAAGCCATCAGCGCCGCCGAGCCGCGGTAAAAGGTGAAAGGGCTGCGCAGCATGCGCCCGTAGCGGATTGGTACCAGTTCCTGAAGGCGCTCCTTGTTGGACTCCTGCAGTATGGCGATGACGTCGCGGCCCTTGTCGGGCGACTTCCAGATCGCGTGGCTTTCCCGCGGCACTGTTTCGCGCAGCAGCCGACCGGCTTCGATGCGCTCTTCGCGAGAGCGAAATTGCCGTGTCAGTTTCGCCCTACGGACTTTCTTGCGGGAGATTTTCTTGTCGGAGGTCATGATTCTATCGTCACCCCTGCACTTTATTCGAGGTGCGGAATTTGCTGGCCCTTAATTTCACCAACATCACCTCTTTTTAAAAATTAGAACAATTTCATGTGCGCTTGTTGATCTGCATCAAACCCCACGGGTTTCATGCTTTCGGCCCAGAGACCATGGCGCCTCTGGCTAATGAGTCTTGCGTTGGCTGAACTTGTTCAGGTTCATCCTGCCGGGGCGCCGCTGAGAAAAAGGAACGCCAGCCCGAGGGAAATATAGACTGCCAGTAACTGCACGCCGAACCAGTCGGAGCGACCATCGTCGGCGACCTCGCTGGTAATCAGCACCGCCAGCACGAGTCCGGGCCGGAAGGCCAGGTCCATACCAGTCGGACCGATGAATAGACTGGCCAATACGAGCGTAGGGGCGACGAACAGGGCCACCTGCACGCTCGAACCAATGGCGATGGACAGCGATAGATCCATGCGATTTTTTAGTGCCGCGGAGATGGCAGTCGCGTGCTCCGCCGCGTTTTCGTATGAGCCGAAACGCATGAACAGGCTTGCCTGTCTACTGCTGTTACGCCGACTTCTTTTGACGCTTCTGCTGATACATCGCCTGATCCACCATTGTAAGAGCTTGAGAAATTCGTATCGTCTTGTTGGTCACACTCATAAATGGATGAGTGAAATAGCAATTTGGGGCCATGGCTCCCTTTTGGCGCGAATCACCCCGGCCGGAGATCACCTTTTCTATTTCCAATACACAAACGAGGCAGGCAAGCGATACGCTCTGCCAATTGGTACGTATGGTCCGGGGGACGATGCCGCTACCATGACTCTGTCGGATGCACAACAAAGAGCAATGGAACTCGCAAGCCTGCATAAAACAGGCATCAAAAACATCCGTGAACATCTTGAGTCCGAAGAAGCCGCACGTATTGCCGCACGCGACGCTAAGGTGGCACAGCTAAATGCTGAGAAAGCTACTGCAACAACCGAGCCCGCCCGCCAAGCCGCCCGTAAGAGCGTAACTGAACTATTTGAACACTGGGCCAAAGTCGACTTGATCAATCGCAAGGACGGAGGCGCCGAGGTGCGCCGAATGTTCGAAAAAGATGTACTACTGTTGGCGCCGAGGCCGAATTGGCCCAGTGGGGATGCGGACAAAAACTTGGACTGGTTATGCCGCGAAGCCCAGGCTTTCACGATACTCAATGAGACTGAGCGCGCCGAGGGAAATCTTTATACGTTTTTCGTTGTACCAGCGAATGTATGAATCCAAGGCCTGAATGAACTGCTCGATGCTCGTTGACTGCCAGTTGCGAGGATAGAACAGTTCCGTTTTCAGTCGGCCGAAGAAACCTTCACAAGCCGCGTTGTCTGGTGAGCAGCCTTTGCGCGACATCGAACGAATCAGCTTCGCATCAGCGATGCGCGATAACCAGCCGGGCCAGCGGTAGTGAGCGCCACGATCGGAGTGAACAACAGGCCGTTTATCGTTGCTGGCCACCGTTTCGATAGCGGCATCCAGCATCGTGTTCACAAGCTCGGCGTCGGGACGCGTGCCGATCGACCAACTGATGACCTTCCCATCGAAGCAGTCGATCATGGGGGACAGGTACACCTTGCCTGCCGGGATCTGGAACTCCGAGATGTCGGTCAGCCATTTCTCATTCGGAGCTAGGGCCGTGAAGTCGCGGTTGAGGAGGTTTTCCGGCGCCGGACTGATCTCCCCGAGGTAGGAACCGTATCGACGCCGTTTCGGCTTGGCGACGACTAGGCACTCCTGCTTCATCAAGCGCTGCACCACCTTCTCTGAAAGGCGCACACGCTGCCTGCTCAACGAAGCTCGCATCCGACGGTAGCCATAGCAACGATGATTGCGCTCGAATATGTCCGCCATGGCACGACGCACTTCGGTGTACTTTTCCGCGACCTGCATTCGGGCTCGATGATAGAAATAGGAACTTCGGGCCAAGCCCAACGCGTCAAGCAGCTCTAGCAAGGAGTACCTCTGCCTAAGGGCATCAGCCAGCAATGTCTTCTCCCGATTGGTCAGGACTTGCCGGTTGATGCCCGTCTCTTTTTTTATGAGTTCATTCGCCCTCATCAACAGGTCATGTTCAAGCTGCAAACGGCGAACATCGAGCTGGAGAGATTCGAGTTGCCGCTGCAACTCCTCTCGTTCCGGTGACGATGAGGGTTCAAGTCGACACTTCATGGATGGGGATACCTCTGGGCCGAGTAGCTGGTTTTTCCAGTTGTACAAGGTCGGCCTGCACACGCCCAGCTTTTGAGCCAGGGCTTTCGCACTTTCTTTTCGCGTGCACAGCGCGATGACCGCTGCCTGCTTCACCGCTGGCGGCCGGGCTAACCCGTCTGATCGACCGACAACACGCGTATGCAACTCGGGTGCATTTCGTAAATCCAGGCACGCAACGAATCCCGCACGGGGTAGCCCAACGCCTTGATGGTAGCGGCGATGTTGCGACCGTATTCGAGATAGTGCCCGACAGCCTTTTCCCTTTGGGCCAGTGAGTACTTCGACTTCGAGTTCTCGTAGCCACGCGGCAGGTCGAGGCATCGCTCATACTCTGCGTGCCAGCTCTTCAAAGAGTTCTTCGTCGGGTAGCCCAACTGACGAATAGTTGCCCCGGTTCGCTTGCCCAGTTTGATGTAGAGCTTGACCGCTCGGATACGGTCTTCGTATGAATACATGAACTACCTCCAGGTAGTCCAAGATTTCCGCCGCATCCCCCCATTCTGCCAGTACAGCATTTGCACCGAATTGCCGCCTGGTTGATGCTGCCGCTCCCCACTGCGCTAGTCGCTGGCTGATCAAGGTTGACGTGCAGCGCTTCTTCGAATCGATATCAGAAGTCGATTGCTACCGAGTGTTCCGCAGCCTCGGATAGCCATGTATTAAACGGTGAAAACGCCGTTTTGCACGCTGCCATGTCAAATCTGAGCACTGAACCTACTGCGCAAAAAAAAGATTTCAATCTCAGACGCGTACTTTTCTGTCGTGGAAATATAAGCCGACTTTTTCAACAGAATCGACCAAAAGCAGTCATTGGCCGCGTGCGAGGTTCGCACTCTTTTCCGTATAGATAACCTATGCAAACTGATTATATGTCGTATCTCAATCATAGATTTCACTGATTGCATTAGGGGGGCTATTGTTAATCCATCAGATAAACAAACAGCGCCGGACCCCTTTGGCTCGGCTATTCCTTGAACAGGAGACTAAGCATGACTGTGCAACGTGTTCTTATTACAGCAGGTGCCGGCGGTATCGGCCGTGCCATTGTCCAAGCGTTCATGGCCCAAGGCGCCAAGGTTTTTGTTTGCGACATCGATGCCGATGGTTTAACAAGGCTTGAAGCGGACTTTCCAGGCGTGAAATCCACGCTGTGCGACATATCTAATCTCGCAGACATTGAAAAAATGGTGGCCTTGGCAGCTCAAACCCTGGGCGGGTTGGACGTGCTCATCAACAACGCCGGTATCGCCGGACCTACCGCTCCAGTCGATCAGCTGGATCCGACTGATTGGGCCAAGGTCGTGCAAATCAACCTCAATGGCACGTTCAACGTGACCCACTTCGCGATTCCTCACCTGAAGAAATCCGCTGCCGGTTCGATCATCAACATGTCCTCGGTCTCGGGCCGTTTCGGTTACCCGAACCGCAGCGCCTATTCCACGACCAAGTGGGGCCTGATCGGGTTCACCAAGACCCTGTCGATCGAACTGGGCGCCGACAATATTCGCGTCAACGCCATTCTGCCGGGCGCCGTAGATGGCCCACGCTTCCAGAACGTGCTCAAGGGCCGTGCGCAACTGAGCGGTCGGAGCATCGAAGAAGAGACTGTTGCGGCGTTGGGCACCCAATCGATCAAGCACCTGGTCAACCCGAACCATATCGCGGACCTGGCGTTCTTCCTCGCCTCGCCGAGCGGTGAGTCGATTTCCGGTCAGATGCTGCCTATCGACTGCGACATGCAACACACTTCCTGAGGATAGAGATCATGAGTTTGAAGCTGCGTGACCAACTGATCGGCGCCTGGAAACTGCACTCCTACGTCGAAACACCGGTAGACGGTTCCGAACCTTTTTATCCGATGGGCGAGAAGCCAATGGGCATCATCATGTACACGCCGGAGGGCTACATGTCCGCGCAGTTGATGAAACCAGAAGGCCGCGACAAATTCGCCATCAATGACTTCTACGAAGGCACGCTAGAAGAATACAAGGCCGCCGGTTCCACCTACATCGCCTACACCGGTCCGTTCAAGGTCGATGAAGAGCACCGCACGCTGACCCACAGCATGTTCATCTCGCTGTTTCCCAACTGGATGGGCCAGACCCAGCCACGCGTCGTGAGCCTGGAAGGTGACGTCCTGACTCTGGGCACTGCAAGCCCCATCAACTCCAAAGGCAAGTCCGTCAATTCGAAACTGGTATGGCATCGCGCCAAACCTGAATAACAGTAGCGCCCCGCACGTTGTTCCTTTCATCGCCGGCTGCCCTTCTGCGGGGCAGTCAGTGAATACTTAGAGTGGTTTTTCGTAATGCACCGAATAGTGATTGTGGGTGGAGGTGCCGGCGGGCTGGAATTGGCCACCCGACTCGGTCGTACCCTGGGCAAGAAGCGCAAGGCGCGCGTGACATTGGTCGACGCGCACCTGACGCACATCTGGAAACCTTTGCTGCATGAGGTCGCCACGGGCTCACTGAACAGCACCGACAACGAACTCAACTACGTGGCCCAGGCCAACTGGAACCACTTCGAGTTTCAGATTGGCCGGCTCAACGGGCTGGATAGAACGGCTCGACAAATCAGCCTCTCGGCGACGCTGGATGAGCAAGGCAATGAGCTGGTGCCTGCGCGCGCAATGGGCTATGACAGCCTTGTGATCGCCGTGGGCAGCGTGACCAATGACTTCGGTACAAAAGGCGCCGCCGAGCACTGCATTTTCCTCGACGACCCCAAGCAAGCCCTGAACCTGCACCGCAAACTGCTGAGTCACTACCTCAGTGCCCATGCGCGTGAGGAAACGGGCGATCACCTCAACGTGGCCATCGTCGGCGCGGGCGCCACCGGCGTCGAACTGGCGGCGGAGTTGCACAATGCTGCACAGGAATTGGCCGCTTACGGACTCAACAGCATCGAGCCGCAGAACATGCGGATCAATCTGATCGAAGCCGGACCCCGAGTGTTGCCCGCCCTGCCTGAACGCATCGGCTCGGCAGTGCTGCGTGAGCTGGGAAAGCTCGGCGTCATAGTGCGCACCTCGTCATCGGTCAAGGCAATCACGGCTGACGGCATGATCATCGCCGATGGCACCTTCATTCCGGCGACCTTGAAAGTCTGGGCTGCGGGTATTCGCGCGCCGGCTTTCCTGAAAGAAATTGACGGCCTTGAGACCAATCGAATCAATCAATTGGTGGTCAAGCAAAACCTGCAAACCACCCGCGACGAAAACATCTTTGCCCTGGGTGATTGCGCAGCGTGCCCGATGGGCGATAGCAGCGATAAAAACGTGCCACCACGGGCACAAACTGCACACCAGCAAGCCTCGCTGTTGGCCACTTCCCTCAAGAATCGTCTGGAAGGCAAACCGATCGCAGACTACCAGTACAAGGACTACGGTTCCCTGGTCTCACTGGCGAAATTCAGTGCCGTGGGCAACCTGATGGGCAGTTTGATGGGCAGTTTGATGGGCAGCGTGAAAGTAGAAGGCTGGTTGGCGCGAATGTTCTACATTTCGCTGTACCGCATGCACCAGATGGCGCTCTACGGTATGTTCCGCACCGGCTTGCTGATGCTCAGCGATCGCATCGGGCGCAAGACCAATCCAAGAATGAAGTTGCACTGAAGCATTGTTACTGGAGAGGCGCATGGAACTGAGCGATATCGATTTGAATCTTCTGGTCTCCCTTGAGGTCTTGCTCCAGGAGTGCAATGTCACGCATGCGGCCCAACGCTTGAACATCAGTCAACCGGCCCTGTCTGCCCAGTTGGCCCGGTTGCGCCTGGCGTTCAACGACCCTCTACTTATGCCTGCCGAACGAGGCCGGGGCATGACGCCCACGGCCATGGGACTTTTGCTGGAGGAACCGCTGAGCACGGCGCTCAAGGGCCTCAAGCAGTTGGTCAGGTTTCAGCCCAGCTTTAACCCGCAGTTGGACTCGCGACTGTTCAATATAGCCGCCAGCGACAATGCCATGATCGCCCTGGGCACCCCTTTGCTGACCAAACTGCAAACCTTCTCCCCGCAAACGCTGCGTTTCATTTTTGGCCAGCCACAGAAGGACCAGATTGCGACACAGTTTGAACGCGGCGAAATTGATTTGCTGATCGATGACGTGCGCTTGATTCCTCAAAACATGAAAAGCCGAACGCTGTTTCGCAGTGGCTTTGTCATGGCGCAACGCCAAGGGCATCCAAGAGGCACGGCGCCTCTGGATCTTGAGGCGTACTGCTCGCTCCAGCACCTGCTGGTATCGAGTGACACCGGCAACCCGCAAGGCTACATGGACGAATACCTTTCGACCTTGCAACGCAGCCGTAATGTGGTCGTCACCCTACCCCAGCTATCGCTCGTACCGAAGACACTGCAAAGCGGCAACTTGGTTTGCACCCTGCCCGCTTCGCTGCTTGTCCACTTCGTTGATGGCCTGGATCTTTTCGAGCTGCCGTTCACTGTACCCGAGTACGTTTTGAGCGTGGCCTGGCACCCCCGAAACCACTATGACCCCGGCGTCACCTGGCTCAGGGAACTGATCCTCGAGATTGCATCGGTTTAATAGTGTTGCTCAGTACATCATGTGGGGCAGGCCAAAGAACTTGTCCAGGCTGATATTCAGTTGCAGTCCGAGTACCAGCGTGTCCGGAATATCGCGAGGCGAGGTCGGGGTGTACCGAGTGTCAGGATTGAAGGTGTACTGGATGTTGGGTAGCACCACCACCCCCGGTGATACATGAATCCCATAGTTCAACTCGACAATTTCTTCATGGGAAGAAACGTTGGAATGACCGCCCCCCACGCTACGCATGCCCGAGAGATAATCGACCTCTTTGCCGCTGAAGCGGATTTGTGAAACAGCCAGCCCCATCGTGTCCTCGTCGCGGTCTTCGAAGGAACCCGTTTTCACGAGGCCGCCCTTGACGGTGTATTGAATCGCCTCGGCGTCATCGAGGTTGTAATAGACACTGCCAAAGGCCGAGAGGTTACGCCGCGATGAAGTATCGGGACGTAGCAAGACTTGTCCTCCTGTCAGGTAAATAGCTGTTTCACCTCTCTGATTCTTGGGACTGCCACCATGCTTCCAGCGTTCGCGTCCTTCGGTGTTGAGTAACACGTCGCTGCGCCGGGCATCCAGATATGACACTCCTAAACGGTAATAACGAGGTTTTACTTCATCATTGAAGTGAGTTTCGTACCCCGTCTCGGCCATGTAATTGGTCCCGTGGATATGTTGGGTACCGACATCAAACAGCCCGGTGCGATCGTCGAACGTCGTGTCATCCGCCACAAACGCGCCTGCCTGCACGTAGGTTCGTGGGCCAGGGCTGAACTTGACGCGCCCACCCCATGAAGAAACCGGCGCCACAGCAGTTCCCGTACTTTGCGGGAAGCCATACAGCACCCCGCAGAATGCATGACTCATGAACTGGCAGGTGAGTTCGGACTGAGCAAAATAAGGCAATGCGCCCATGCGTCCGACGATCACATTCAGATCATTGTCATGGAGCAGGGAAAATCGTTGTTCCAGTGTCAAGTTCAGGAACCGCACCAGATTGAAAGGCGCGAAGTTTTCCTGAGAGTCGACGCCACCGCCAATGTACTCGTTGTTCAACCCCTTGCTGTGCAAGGCAATGACCGTCCAGTGCAATGCGGCCTGGTTCCATCCCAGCATTTTTTGCAGATCAAGATCCATACCCACCGAGGCGTACTCGGAGGCCGTTACGCCCTTGCGTAGACCTCCGCTGACGTTACCGGCGACTTCGACATTGAGCCCTGCACGAAAATAACCCCCTTCTTCGGCCGCATCATCAAAAAAACGCTTTGTCGACGATCCCATCAGTTTCGCATTGTCCGCGAGTCCCTTGCGAGCCGGGGCCGCCTGGTTTGAAGGGTCGGCAAGGGTCATGGGCTCGGCCCAGGCCTGGAGACAATTGGATGCCGCAAACGAGATGAACAAATAAGAAAGAGGCTTGAACGCAGGCAGGAAACGCACACACAAACGCATGACGATTGATTCTCGAAATATCCGTAGGCAGCCGAGGCAGAGAGAAGGAGAACGCTGAACGGGATTGAACCGTTCACCCGGCGCCGGTCGGCACCGGGTAAATATTGGGCGCCTTCAAGCCTGCGCCTTGCTCCAGTTGGAAAGGTTACGACTGAGCAGGATGGCCAATGCGGTTCCGACCAGGCAAATGACGATCGCGATGCCGAATGCGTCGCTGAAATCGCCGTTGTTCCGGGCCGCCATCGAGGCGCCAAGACGAGGACCTACCGTGGCGGCAATGGCATAACCGGTAAACATGATGCCGTAGTTGACACCGAAGTAACGGGCACCGAAGCGCTGCGAAACCATAGAGGGGAAAACCCCCATCACGCCCCCGAACGACACGCCGATGCCACAGATGGCAATGACGAAGCCCAGGGTCGATGTCGCGTTGATCAACAACAGCAACATCAGCGCGACCAGGATGAAAATGATCACCAGGGAATTCGGACATCCAATCCGGTCAGACACCGAACCCCAGATAAAGCGCCCCGCCGCGTTGCTCGCCGCATAGAACCCCACGTAGAGCGCGGCCGCACTCGAGGTGATGGCGAACATGTTTTGCCCCACTTGCGAGGCGTTGGCGGCGATCATCAAGCCGGACACGGCACCCGCTGCCATCAGGCTCAGCATCAGATAGAACATGGGGCTGGCGAGCATCTGTTTCCAGTCGGAGCCCGACGCCTCTTTGCCGGTCTTGACCGGTGGCGTCCATCCGGCTGGGCGGTAGTCGCTACGTGCCGTGCGAGAAATCACGCCACAGATGATCGCGATGACGATAAAACCGATACCCAGTGTGCGCACGGTCGACAGCACACCCTGACTGTCAATCATGGCTTGAGCCAGCGGTGCAGAGATCAACGCCGCCGCACCATTGCCCGCTGTCACCAGACCTGTCGCCATGCCACGCTTGTCGGGAAAGTAACGTGCCGCATTACCCAGCGCACCGGCATAGGCCACCGACATACCGACGCCACCCACCACGCCATAGCCCAGATACAGGCCCGTCAGCGAAGAGAAATAGCCCATGCCCACGTAAGCCAGACCAAAGAGGACACCACCGACCAGAATCGCTTCACGCGCGTAACCCTTATCGACGATCTTGCCGGCGATGATCATCGGGATCGGGCACACGGCGGTGCTGATGGTGAAGGCCAGGGAGATTTCTTGCGGCGTCCAACCTCTTGCCAGAGCAAGGGGCCCTGCCAGTACGCTGAAGGCATAGATGGAACCCGTGCACAGTAAAATCAATACTGCTGCGGCAATGTTTATCCAGCGGTTGGCGGTCAAGTAAACGTCCTCTCCAGTATTGCGTTCAGGCACCTGAAACATCGAGCGGATTCATGCTCAAAGCATTCCCCTCCCCTAAACGTGTGCTCAGAGGCAGGCGCGATGGTTTGACAGGTGTGACCCTATGTCGCCTTGCAAGACGCTCAAGACTGTCTGCCGGGGCTTATCGTGAGCGGCACCTTATGCCTTATCGAAAGTTCCATAAAACAATCCGCGGCTATATGTCGCATATGGAATTTGGATAGGTCTTCGAGTGGCAGGTGGCGCCTGGCATGGCGGGGCAGTGATCGAGGAAGAGCCTGTTCGCAAAAACCAGGCAAAGCGCTGTCGAAGCCGGCAGCGCCCGGTTTTGCTGGGGGTTGAATCAGATACGTTTGAAGAGTGCCGAGCGCTGGCTGGTATCACCACCGTCGGCGGCGCTGTAGAAACGCTCCATGAAGATATCACGCTCGAACAGCCGTCCCTGCATCAGGCACGTGACGGCGGCGTCGATCATCGGCGGCGGCCCGCACAGATAAGCCTTGTTGGCACTGAAGCGACCGTCGAAATGCTGCTTCGCGGCGTCATGCACAAAGCCCTTGAACCCTGTCCATTCAGGATCCTCCACCGCCTGACTGAGGGCCGGGACATAGGTGAAGTTGGCGTGGTCCCGGGCCAGTGCCTCGAACAGTTCGCGGTTGTACAGTTCGGCACGGTTGCGCGCGCCCTGGAACAACACGATCTGCCGGGTATCACCGGCCTGCAACAGGTCGAAAATCATCGACTGCGGGCTCGACAGCCCGGAACCACCTGCGATAAAAATCAAGTCGCCAGGCTGAGACGTGCGCACAAAGAACTGGCCGTAGGGTCCGGACAATTCCACCGCATCACCCACCTTCAAATCGTCGTGAATCTTGCCGGTGACCAGCCCGCCGTCGACCCGGCGTACATGCAGTTCAACTTCATCGGCGCGGCTCGGTGGATTGGCCAGCGAGAAGGCCCGTGTGCCTTCAACCCCAGGCAGTTGCAGGTTGATGTACTGTCCGGACTGGAACGCCATCGGCCGATCGAGCTTGAGGTGCACGCCCTTGATGGTCGGCGACAGGTCCACCAGGGCGCTGACCACCGCCCGGTAGTCTTCGACAGGATGGCCGAGGAAATCCGGGTCCGCGTCGATATCGGCCTCGATCACCATGTCGCTCTGCGGGATCGCACAGCACGCCAGGACCTTGCCTTCATCGCGCTCGATATCCATCAGCGCAAAGGGCGACGCCGCGCCAAGATCCACTTCGCCTTCCAGCACCTGGACCTTGCAGGTGGCGCAGGTGCCATGGCCGCAGGCAAACGGCAGCCACACACCCTGGCGCAATGCAGCCTGAAGGATGGTCTGCCCTTCTTCCACTTCGATTTGCTCGCCAGTGGGTTCGATGGTTACTTGGAAGCTCATGGCGGTGTCCTCAGTTGAAGCTGCCGGCAATGCCGTTCAAGCCAGGGGTGTTGAGGTGCAACAGACTCTTGTGGTCGATGCCGTTGGCGATCAGGCTCGCGCCGTTGTCCGGGGTGAATGGCCGATCGTTGAGGCGCCACAGTGCCTGGCTGAAGTCGATCCGTGCTGTATCCGGATGCTGGGCAATCGCTGGCTTGACCACCTGTTCGATGAAATCGCCGAACAGCATCGCCGGTGGCAGCGGGAAGGTCAGCGGGGCGCAGAACATCAGGTGTTTTTCCCAGCACAGGTACACCAGTTGCAGGCCACGGAAATTTTCCTGGCGGTCCAGAGGTTGGGCGTCATAGGCGCCGATGGCAGTTACAGGCATGATGGTTTTCCTTATTGTTGTCTGTTTGGGGAAGCAAGCCCGCAGGCTTGCTTCGGCACGCAAAGTCAATGTTCAACCGGTCTTGAGCAGGTCCGGGTCCACCGGGGCGGCCGGCACACTGTTGCGGTCGTTGGGGTGCCAGTCCTGCCAGCGTCGATGTTCGGCGGAACCGAGGTATTCGCAGTTGTCCTCGCCGGGGTTGATGTTGTAGTAGTCGCGTACCACCGACTCGACATCCTCGCCACCGCAATTGCCCTGCAGGATCTGGTGCACCGGTAGCCAGGCCTGGATGTACTTGGTCGGCTCGTATTCGAAGATGTCGCAGCAGCCCTGGGAGCAGAAGTGATAACGCTCGCCTTCGTGCTCGGTCGCGCGATGGCTAAGGGTGGTCTGGTCATCTGGCTCGCCGAACGACAGCGGGATCTGGCAGATCTGGCAGAGCATCGGCAGGGTCGGGTTGTAGAAGCGCTCGCCCTTCTCTTGCAGTGCGCGCCAGTGCTCGAAGCGCGGGCGATAGATCTTGTCGAAAGTGTCGGGATATTTGGATGACAGCCAGTCGAGCTCTTCGTCGGTGGGCATCCAGGTGTGGAAGTTGGTCGCCTGGCTGTATTGGTAAAAGATCGACCAGGCCTGATGGCTGACGTGGTCCTTGCCGATCTTGGCCTCTTCGACGTGCTTGGGCGGACGTATGCCGTAGCGTTCCAGATCCTTGAACAACGCGCCACCTGCGTCTTCGAAATACACACCCCAGGCTTCGGACCACGACATGACCTTATTGGGCAGCATGTAGTCCATCATCATCCCCACCAGCGTCAGCAGGCGGTAGCCGCGCCAGAACCACTTGTCGATCCAGCGCTGGATGATCGGCACGTTGTCTTCGTGCTGTTCGAGCAGGAACTTGATCACTTCAAGACCCAGGGTCATGTGCCGGGCTTCGTCGGACTGCGCGGAGAAACCGAAGGTCACCGTGGCCATGTCGCCGTTGAACGCCGCGCCTGACATGAACGGCACGAACAGCAGGTTGGTCAGCACGTACTCGAACGAAAACGAAATCGCCGTGAGGAACTCGAACGGGCCGGCCGTGCGCGCGTCCTCGAAGAACGACTTGGGCACCGAGAGGAACCACAGGCGGTCATGCATATGGGAAAAATCATGCAGGCCGTTGAAGTGTTTGTTGTAGTGACTCATGGCGTGGATCTGGGTCTGCACGTGGCGCAGTTCATCGATGGCCTGCATCTGGCAGGCGATCCGCGCTCCGGCGCCGCTGAATTGCCGGCCAACCCGGGCGAAGCCTTGATAGGCCTGGTATTCCAGCGGCGTGATGCCCGACAGAAACAGCTTCAGCGCGTTGACATAACGGGCATCGGAGAGCGAGGTATGGCCGTTGTTCTGCGAGAACGCATCGAAGATCGCATAGAGCTTTTTCTCTTTCTCGGCCTGGTATTTCCAGTAGCTGTCCATGGTCAGGCGGAACGGGTCTTCCCACTTGTCCCAGTCGGTGATCTTGATACCCTCGAAGCGCTCATGCGGATAGATATCCTCGTGGGTCTGGTAGCTGGGCTCCCAGTCCAGGTCACGGGTCATGCAGCGGTATTTCTCTTTGGCATTAAGGCGTTTTTTCACGGCCATGATGGCACTCCCGAATTCTTGTTATGGATCAAACACGCAATGGCGACTGGCGATCAGTTGCTCCAGTGCAGGGAGAAGCTGTCATCCTCTTCCACCACGTTGCCGCCCAGGGTGATCACGTACATCAGCATTTCCTGGATATCCCAGTGGCTGCCGGTGATCTGCTCCACCGTGTCGCGACGAATATCCAGGCGGCCCCGGGCTTCGATGCGGATCATCGAGGGCTGGTGCTGGATCTCGGCATGGGGGTTGTCCTGGACAATGGCACTGACGATCGAGCGCGCGTAATCGGTGTCTTGCAGGTTGATGTAAACGAGGGAAGTCATACGTTGGCTCCTGTCAGGCCGATTTTTTTCAAACGCGCGGCGAACTCAGTGCATACGCTATCCAGTGCCGACTCATCGAGACCTAAAGCAGTCAAGGGTTGCAGAGCCTCGACCGAGCGCTGGCTCCAGTGATTGACCCAACCCTGCACGAGGTCCTTGTTGGCCGCGCTTTCATTGATCACCGTCTTGAGCATCGCATCGACCCAGCGCTGGCTTTCGGCAAACCACAGGCGCATGAACTCGGTCAGCATGCCGACCTGGCCCGCGCCGTTGGCCGACAGTTGCTCGTCGAGCTTGTGGAACAGCAGCGGGTACACCAGGCCGTCGCTGACCAGG
The DNA here is from genome assembly GCF_023651955.1 of Pseudomonas sp. Y39-6. Lineage (NCBI taxonomy): Bacteria > Pseudomonadati > Pseudomonadota > Gammaproteobacteria > Pseudomonadales > Pseudomonadaceae > Pseudomonas > Pseudomonas sp. Y39-6. The sequence continues at coordinate 4,581,563 of NZ_CP069594.1, forward strand.
TTCTGCGCCACGGTCAATTCGAACCAGTCACGCACCACCAGGGTGTCCTCGACGTAGCGGCGCATGCCCTGCCACACCAGATCACTCAGCCACTGCTGTTTGGCCTGGGCCAGCAATAGCACGTCGCCGTCATCGAGCATCAGGCCGATGCGCGACAGGTACTGGGCGATGCCCAGACGGTCTACGGCATGGAACATGTGCATCTGCGTGACGCTGGTGCCAAATCCGTCGGCGGCAATGTTGCTGTTGTTCATGTTGGCGCCCATCTCGGCGTGGCGCAGCGGCAACAACAGCTTACTGATCAGCTGGATATTGGCGCTAGACAGGCCGGCGAGCATGTCGCGCTTTTCGCAGAAGGCGTAATCGTGCTCGGCGTTTTCCTGCATCCTGGCCCGGGCCTGGACATAGGAGCCGTAGTAGTACTGGCGTGGGTCGCTGACCACGTACCAGTCGGCCATGACCACTGCGGTGCGGGTGGCATCGTTGAGCAGTTTGTCCGGCTGCCACAGCGGCCAGTAATGAAAGTTGGTCGCCGATTCCAGGTCGAAACTGGCTTCCTGGTAACGACTGGCGACCTTGTCGCCAAACCGGCGCCGGGTGTGGCTGAAGGTGTTGCGTAGGGTCTGGGCGGTGGTCGTCTTGATTTCAACGCTCATGGGCGTGCGTCCTGTCATTGTTGTTGTAGGGTCGACGTGCCAGGGTTCAGCAGCTCGGGTCTGCTTCGCCATAGCGCCACTTCTGCATGTCGGCATCGATGGCTGCGGACATTTGCGCATTCATGTGCACTACGCGGTTGTGGGTGCAGAATTGTTCGAAGGCCACTCGCGGCAGCACCAGCTCGACGTAGAGCTCGGGATCGCCAATGGCGAAGTCGAATTCGACGAAAGGCTCATCGGCGGAACTGCGCACGCGAACGTAGCGCGGCATATCGTTGAAAGCAGTGGGTGTTGGGTTCATGCATCTGCTCCTGGTTGGGGCTGATGCAGAACAGAGCAATGGCTGTGCCACAGTCCATTGTCGGGGCGGGATGTGCTTATAGGTGGTTGATTAACAACAAGTTATTTTATTTATCTGACAGGACGAATGGAGACCGCGGCGGGTGTTCAGCAGACTGCGTGGCCAGCGCTTTTCAGCATTTGATGAAGCGTTTTTCAGCATTTGCGCTATCCGACCCAGGACGCCCCCGCCAACTCGCGATGCCGGGGGAATGCCTGTTCAACTGTCTTTTTTCTCCAGGCGATAAGCTAACTGGGCACGGGTCAACCCCAGTACCCGAGCTGCTTTGGAAACGTTGCCATCCACTTTTTTCATCGCCGTTCGCAGCAGACGCGCCTCGAACTCTTCGAGGTTGAAGGCATCGCTGAGCAACGCATCGCAAATCGGATCGACATCGGCTGATTCCGGGGCAGGGGTGGACTTCAGATGTCCCTTGGTATCGATTTGATTCAGCGCCCGGCCTGGCTCTTGCACCGTCGAGAACAGCCCGTGCAGGTCTATCATCTGGTTGTTATCGGTGAGGATGACGCCCCGTTCGATCATATTTTCCAGTTCGCGGATGTTACCCGGCCAACCATGATCCATCAGAGCCAACATCGCCTTGTCGGACACTCCCGAAATTCGCTTGTTGTAAAGGGTCTGGTACTTGCCAAGGAAGTGATCCACCAACAGCGGGATATCTTCCTTGCGCTCACGCAAGGCGGGAATGTAGACCGGGTAAACGTTGAGACGGTAGTACAGGTCCGCGCGGAAATGGCCCAGTTTGACCGCCTCGGCGAGATCGGTATGGCTGGCTGCCACAAGACGGACATCGACCCTGATCGTGTTCGTCCCCCCTACCCTCTCCAATTCACCTTCCTGCAGCACCCGCAACAACGCGGCCTGCGCGCGGGGCGTCAGTTCCGCCACCTCGTCGAGGAACAGCGTTCCGCCGTTGGCCCGCTCGAACTTGCCTTCACGACTGGTGTTTGCACCGGTGTAGGCGCCTTTCTCCACGCCAAACAGTTCAGCCTCTATCAGCTCGGGGGAGATACAGGCACAGTTCAAGGCAATGAATGGCTTTGAAGCCCTGGGTGACTGCAGATGCAAGCCACGAGCAAAGATTTCCTTGCCGACCCCGGTTTCGCCCTGCAGCAACACGCTGACCGGGCCTGAGGCCGCACGCTGAAGCAATTTGCTGGCCTGGCGAAAACTTGCAGAGCGGCCCACTGAATTGGCAATCAGGGCGTCATGTTCCGCATTATCACGGACGTTATCCTGCAAATGGCTCAATTGGCTTTGCAGCGCCAATAATTCATCGGCCATCGAGTCGGGTTGCAGAAGTCGTTCGATCTCTTCGCGGTCCTCCCATTCGCGGGCAGGTTTTCCAACTATCCGACAGTGACTGGCCCCGCATCCCAGGCATTCCACCTCCTTGTAGAAGATGCTTTGCCTCATGTAATAGGTGGTAAAGCCGCTGGAGTACCCGGTGAGCAGCCAGCACACCGGATCGTTGACGGGTCCATGTTCCTTTAAGTGCAACTCCGCTTCGTAGGCGTCCTGCCATTGGAACTCGGCGTAGAAACTTCCTTCGGCTACATCGAACTCCAGCTTCAATGGTTTGACATTGACCATGCCCTTGATCAACGCCAATTGCGGCCCTGCGAAAAAAGCATCCGACGTTGAGAGGTCGGGTCGCAACGTCCGGGCGAGATTGGCGTCGCGCCATCCGGAATGGTAGCCCAGGCGCATCATCAAACCTCGGGCGCGGGGTATGCCCAGGGTGTTGATCAATTCCTTGCGCAAGTTGGCGAACAGGCTGCTATGGACTAGGAGCATCCGCTGCTCCTGCATCCAGATTTTACCCTGGTCGGTATCGAAGCTGATTTGCGAAACCAGATCGCGACTGGTTGGAAACTTTGGATCGAGGGCAGTAGGCATCGAGAACCTGCATGTCAGGAGAGTTGATCATCGGCGCATCGGGCTGGATTTGCTGATTTGCTGATTTGCTGAACTGCATGTCGCAAATCATGAAATCTTGCTTCGATGGCTTCGCCCAAGGCGCTGATCAAAACTCGTTCGGTTATTTTTTTTGTTTTTTTTCAATTACTTAGTAATTATTGGAGACTTGAGATCACGTATGGCACATACGTTGCTTTGTGCACCTCAACAACAATAATAACCGTAGAGGTGACATATGGCGCTCGATACTGCAAGCCAATCATTGCTTGGGCAACTGGCTGATCAAGGGATCGCTCCGTTTCATCAAATGGATATTTCACAGGCGCGAGGTTTCATGTCTGGCTTGCGCACAGCGATCGGGCCCGGTCCGGATCTGTACCATGTCGGCGAGACGACCATCGGGTCGGCTGGACATGACATTCGCCTGCGGATGCTGAGCCCTACAGCCGTTCCCACTGGCATCATCGTCTACTGTCATGGCGGTGGCTGGTGTCTAATGGGCATTGAGGATTACGACAGTCTAGGTCGTTTTCTGGCCGAGGAAACCGGGTGCTCGGTAATACTGGTCGATTATCGACTAGCCCCTGAACACCCCTACCCGGCCGCGATTGAAGACGTCTGGGCAGCTCTTGTCTGGGCTGACGAAAATCGATTCGCCTTGGGCGGTTCCATCCACTGCCCACTGCTTGTCATGGGTGACAGTGCCGGAGGCAACCTGGCCGCTGTCGTCGCGCAAAAAGCTGGACTTGCAGGGCAGCCACAACTTGCACAACAGGTGCTGGTCTACCCGGTCGTGCAGCCTGACACCAACGGCGAGAGCTACCTGAACCCACTGAATCAAGGGCTCTTGGGCAAGCAGTCCATGGAATGGTTCTGGGATCACTACCTGACGGACGTGCAAGCCCGTCATTCCCCTCAAGCTTCACCTCTGCTCGCGACCGACCTGAGCGGGCTGCCTCCTACCTTATTGATCACGGCCGAACATGACGTGTTGTGCAATGAAGGACATGCGTACGCGTTAAAGCTGACGGCCGCCGGCATCCCGGTCCAATGGCGTCAGTTCACCGGGCAGATGCATGGGTTCTTCACACTTTTGAATGTGCTGCCAGAAAGTGTTTGCGCTCGCCGATATATCACCGACGGCATAAAGGCACGCCTGCGAATGCTCAAATCAACAACGACATGACCATCACGCTGACCGCTGCCTGATACCCCACCCAGAATCCACCGAGAATAAGGAAAACAAAAAATGACTCGATTCATTGCATTCTGCCGCGTTTTTTTTGCCCTGCTGGTGTTAGGCCAGACCAGTTTCAGTGTTGCCTCTGAAAATGGTGGAACTAACTGGCCCCTGGGAGTGAACACGGTAATTCCCGCGATACTTCCACCTCAAGGAGCCACTGAACTCTACAGTTACACGGCTTATTATTCCGCCGATAGCTTTCGTGGCAACAACGGAAAGTCATCGTTACCCGACTTCAAACTGGATGTATTTGTCCAGGCACTGCGGATGGTGCATACCTGGGACGTGAAAACCGAATCGGGGGTGGGACTCAGCTCAGGAGCGATCCTTTCGGGAGGCCGCAATTCTTTGGAAGTAGCAGGTTTCAAGGATCATAAAAGCGGACTTAATCAGCTGTACTTCACCCCCCTTTATCTGACGTGGTCGCCAACGCCTGAGCTCCATCTGCTGACGGGGTTCAGCGCGTTCATTCCTCTGGGAAATTACGATAGAAAAGACCTGATCAATACCACCAGCAACTATGCGTCCTATGTCCAGGAGTTCGGCTTAACCTGGTTGCCCACTCCGGCCTGGGAATTCTCGGTTTCCCCCACCGTTTCTTTCAATCAGAAAAACGATGATACCAACTATAAGTCAGGCAATATTTTGGATGTCGACTTCAATGCCGGCTATCGCCTGCCAATGAATCCGAAATGGCAAGTGGGCCTGGCCGGTCACTACACCAAGCAGTTCACCGATGATCAGTTCGATGGCCATGACGTCCCTGGCGGCAACCGTCTGAGCAAATTCGCCATAGGCCCCCAGGCTGTTTACTACTTCAATCCGGCGACAGCCATCGTATTCAAATGGCTGGCAGAAACGTCCGTCAAGAATGGTCCGAAGGGCAATTCGCTGTGGTTCGAGTTTGCCGTGCCGCTGTAGATTGCTGCTCCTCTTTAAGGCGCCTTTGGCGCCTTTTTTTTATCGCCACTTTTCTGCGGCTTTCATGAAATGGTTAAAACAGCGTTTGCTCATTCCATCATTTCAGAAACCCTTTGCTAAATCAGTACCTCTCCACTTTCAAAAAACAACTTAACCTATTGATATTTATCAATTTATTCAACTTGGCACATGGCTTGCTCTAATGATATCAGCAGGTGAAGAACCCACTCACCGCTGCCTCGGTAAACCGCAAAACGATAGGTCGCCGTGGTTGAGCAAGCAGACATAACCCCACAACAATAAAAGGTGAGTCCCATGTCCATAAGCAACCCAACCAACCACATTTCCCACTCTCGAACAGAAATCGATGCTGTCGTCGTAGGCGCAGGCTTTGCCGGTCTCTATATGCTCCATCTGCTTCGCGACAAACTGGGACTCGATACCCAGGTTTATGAAGCAGCTGATGGCGTAGGTGGAACCTGGTACTGGAACCGCTACCCCGGGGCTCGATGCGACATCCCAAGTCACCACTATTCGTATTCGTTCTCGGAAGAACTTCAGCAGGAATGGACCTGGTCCGAGAAGTACGCTGCCCAACCGGAAATCCTCAGCTATCTCAATCACGTGGCCCAGCGTTTCGACCTGCTCAAGGACATAACCTTTCAGTCCCGGGTCGTCTCTGCGCATTATGACGAGGCTTCACAGCGTTGGCTGGTCGACACCGACACCGGCGAACACGTGAGTGCGAAGTATTTCATCCCGGCCGTCGGCACCCTGTCGTCGGCGAACATTCCGAAGTTCAAGGGACACGGCAGCTTCAAAGGTGATGTCTATTTCACTGGCCAATGGCCCAAGGACGGCGTTGACTTCACCGGCAAGCGCGTCGGCATCATCGGCACGGGTGCCACCGCGATGCAGGCGATTCCCCTGATTGCCGAACAGGCCGCGCATCTCACGGTATTCCAGCGCACGCCCAACTATGCCGCTCCGCTAGTTAACGCTCCGATGGACACCGATACCGACCGGCAGGCCAAAGACAATTATCGTGGGCTTCGTCAGCAGGCCTGGGAAACGTTCGCGGGGGTTCCATTCAATAACCTGAAACCCTCGGCCCTAGAGGAGACGTCTGAACAACGCCAGGCGCATTATCAATCCTGCTGGGACGATGGCGGCTTCAGTTTGTGGATTGGCAGCTATCAAGACATTTTGTTCGACAAGCAAGCGAACGAGACGGCCGCCCAGTTCGTCAGGGAGAAAATTCGCCAGCGTGTCACCGATCCAGCAATCGCCGACCTGCTATGCCCGCCCGCTGGACAGACCTACGGCACCAAGCGCCAGCCTTGTGAAACCAACTACTACGAAACCTATAACCGCGATAACGTGACACTCGTCGACATCAAGGCTGCCCCTATCGACGCAATCACAGCGTCCGGAATCACCACCACCAACGAACAGTACGATTTCGATTGCCTTGTGTACGCCACCGGATTCGATGCCTTTACCGGCGCCCTGTTCAAGATGGACATCCGCGGCCGAAACGGTCAGACCTTGCAGGATTGCTGGTCTGCCGGCCCACGTACGTTGGTTGGCCTCTCGGCACATGGTTTCCCGAACATGTTCACCATCACCGGACCGCAAAGCCCTTCGGTGCTGTTTAATATGCCGCTTGGAATCGAGATGCATTGCGAATGGATTGCCGAGTGTATCGACTACATGACCTTGAACGGTTTCGGCAGTATTGAAGCCAATCTTCAGGACGAAAATGAATGGATTGCCCACGTCAAAGAGGTCGCCGACGCGACGCTTTTGCCACACGCGACCTCATGGTATTCAGGGGCAAACATCCCCGGCAAATCGCAGGTGTTCATGGTTTATCTAGGTGGTGGCAAACATTACAAACAGGTCATTACCGATATTGCCAACTCGGGTTACAAAGGCTTTACCCTCGAGCGATCTGTAAACGCCGGTTTAGCGACAGCACGTCAGGCGGACATGGCTGTTTGAAGAACGTCTGAACGAGCGAAAAAAGGCGGGAGAGTCGAATGACTCTCCCGCCTTGCGCATGCATTGGATGTTTCGTTTATCTGAATCCGTCGGACTCAGGATCTCGCCGGTAAGCTCGACCGCGCCGTGTTCGCTGCTTATGGCTGCGGTGATTTGGCCGACGAGCTGGTCGGACTGCCCGGAGCAACCACATCGTTCCTGGACAAACCCGAGGCACAGGCCGAAGCCGAAGAAGAGCTGCTGTTGTGAGTTCACGCTGCTTTCAGTAGGGACTCAACAAATCACGTACATACGAAACCGCCGCTCAAATGAGTGGCGGTTTTTACGTATGCTGCAAGCCATCTCCGGTGATCGCTTGGCCTGCCTACTACTGGAGCTGCGTCTGCGCGGTAAGTCCACCCGCCAAAGCCATGGCACGTCGATCTTCTACGTGGACATCATGGTATGCAGTTGGCTGAGTCTAGAAGACGCCGTACTGATAAAACTTGTGGGTGGCTTTTGTCTACAGCCCATCGGAGAAGCAGCCCGCAGGTCGGTGATATCCATTTCACTGGATTGGCTCCCAGTTATGTATTTGACCCAACCACCGTTCCGGCTTTTTCTTTTTGGTTTGTTCGTACAGCTCATATCACCTGGCCAAGACCTGATGGTTCAGTCCTTGATGCCGCCCAGCCGGTGTAACGAACCTGACGGCTCGTTCGTGTTTTGATAACGCCTTATTTGACCATTCATAAAATGTCCCGTATACGTTACTTTTATACTTTAAAGTACCGTATACGGGACATGGACATATCTACCCTCTCGCAACGACTGAGTCGACAGATACGTGAGAAACGCCTCAATCGTGGCCTTACCCAAGCTGCGCTTGCCGAGCTTGCGGGCTTGCCCCGGCAGAAGGTCATCGCTATCGAAAAGGGCAGCCTGTCGGTTGCAATGAATGCCTATGCGCGGGTGCTGATTGCGCTGGACTGCGAACTGACTGTTGTCCCTGCCGCCATGCCAACGCTCGATGAGATCAAGGGCCTGTTTGAATGAAGACCACCGCCTTACAGGTCAGCACCCCACAAGGGTCGAGCGGCAGCGTGCTGAGCGGCGCTGAGGACTACATTTTCCGTTATCACAACGAAGCCCCTCCTCAAGCAGCTATCAGCCTGCTAATGCCCGTTCGCCCTGATGAATTCAGGCGGCGCGAGCTACATCCGATCTTTCAAATGAACCTGCCCGAAGGCTACGTTCTCGAGCAGTTGCGCAACCGACTGGCGAAGACAGTCAACGTCGATCCTTTTCTGTTGCTGGCACTATCGGGAAGCAGCGCACCTATTGGTCGAGTTTTCGTGCATTCTGAAGCGGTAGACAAGCTGCTTCAAGGCCGACAAACACCGAGCGGCGAGAAGCTGGAGGAAATCCTGCATTGGGACGGCACCGAGGATATTTTTGCCGACCTGGTCGATCGCTACATCCTGCGAGCCGGTATCTCTGGCGTGCAGCCAAAGGTACTGGTCCCTGAGCAAACCGAGGCGCAAACACGCAAGGTCACGTCCAGCACACCGGACTTGATCATCAAGAGCGGTCGTGAAGAGTTCCCTGGACTCGCGATCAACGAATTCCTGTGCATGAGCATGGCCAAGGAGGCCGGCATACCCGTGCCGGAATTTTACCTGTCGGACAACATGAAGCTGTTCGTCATGCGCCGTTTTGACAGGGACAGCCAACTCAACGCCCTGGGCTTCGAAGACATGACCGCTTTGATGGGGCTTTCGGCCCCGCAGAAATACAGCAAGAGCTACGCGGCCATCGCCAAAGCCATTCGGCTGTACTGCCCTCCCGAGCACGTGCGAAGCTCCCTTCAGCAACTGTTCGACAGCGTCGCCCTGAGCTGCATCATCGGCAATGGCGACGCCCACCTTAAGAACTTTGGCCTGCTGTATTCAGAACCAACCAAGCGCGATGCACAACTCGCCCCCGCCTACGACATCGTTAACACCACAGCCTACATTCCCGAAGACTCGCTGGCCCTGGACCTTGCGGGCAACAAGTCGCTATTTGCCGCCCGCCTGGGCCTTCTGGAGTTCGCTCACAGTTGCGACATCGAACAACCCAAGGAGCGCATCCGCAGGCTGCTGGAAGCCGTGGAACGGGTGCTCGCTCGCCACAGAGAGCACTGCGAGCAAGCCCCGCACGTTGTCCAGGCGATTCGCTGCAGCGCAGAACCCTACCTGCACGCATTCGGGTAATATCGATGAGCCGAACAGGTTCATAATTTGGCCCATCCGTTCAGTACCGAACAAAAGGAAACAGAGAAATGGACTTCACCCCCGTTGGGTCAGTTTTCAATCAGCGCCAACAGCTAGTGAAGACTTTAGTGTTTTCGGGCGAGAGTGGAAGGTTCCCTATATGTTCTGGTTCGTGGGGAGCACCGAAAAATCGATATGGCAGCAGGCCGTATCAAGCGCAAATATCAACCAGATCCCCTCTAACCATTCATCAAGGTTTGACCCACAAATTCACCCGACCCTGCAGACCGGATTGGAAGCGATGCTGGTTGGCGCCCTGGCCTGGCTGAATGCGCCCTCTTGAGCAGAATGGGATTATGCAGCCTGAGCATCTTTGCTATTGAGATACCGTCAGAATCGGCGCGGCGGCCTTATGCCCCAATTCTGGGGAATGAGCTTCTGGCTGAGTCAGGCTTTCGCTGTCGAGTTCTTGCGGCGTTACCGGGGCTACTCGGTCAGCCAGTATCAAAGCCAGAACCAGAACGACAAAACCCAATATCACGGGGAATGATCCGCGCCAGAACACGATGCGTTGGCGGCGCTGATGTGCGTTCATTTGTGCCACCCTCTCTCAGTTCCGGCTAGATTATTTTGTTCAGCATGGCTGAGCCGCTTCAATGTAGCGTCTGCTGCCGGTGATCGCTAGCCCGTGAAAAGTTGTCGGCTGACCGACTCCGCAAAATGTGAAGTTGGTGCTAGCGCCACACTGTTTCGGGGGAGTGGTCGGCTCTTGACTCCGCTCATTCATGGGTTCTGTTTTCACAACGACGTCATTCCCTTTTTTAGCCTGTAGCGTCTCTACGGTGATCTCCTAACGGTGAGGGTGAGAGATTGACTGATGCCATCTCACGTCGGTGACACCCAGTCGCTCTGCAAACTCAACAATGGTCGAGTAGCTAGATGACTTGGCCGGACGGATACTTGACCACTACAGATCTCATAGATTGACCGCCTCCCAAGGGTGGGAAGAACGTCTTTTGCAAAGATGCGCTGGATCTGTGAGAGCCTGCTCTGCCGTCCTTCCTTGAGGACAAGCCTACGATGCTCGACCCACTTATCGAACACTGCCTTGAACGTGCTCTCGTCCGCGAGGCGGACGGACTGCCGCTTCTGCTTACGGTGTACTCGGGGGTTGATGCCCTTGGCCAAAAGAGCTCGGGCTTCGTCGCGCAAGGTACGCGCCTCCCGGAGGCTGACCTCGGGGTAAGTGCCCAGCGACATGCGTTTCTGCTTTCCAGCCCAGTAGTAGCGGCAGTGCCACTACTTGTCGCCTTCAGGTGCGACCGCCAGGGATAGCCCATCAAGGTCGCCGAGGGTGTGGGACTTTCCGGTTGCTTTGCTTGCCGGACAGCCAGATCTGAGAGTGCCATGCTCTAGCTCCTGAACTCTTGGTCAGGACCAGATACTGGTCGCGTAGGCCTCGCTCATCCAGCAACAATCCGGAAACCGTGACACCCGTATTGATGAACTTAAAAGTCGTGGCTGTCGGTGGTTTCCAGTGAAATTCGCTGGAACGAAAAAGGACCAGAATGTCCTGATTTCAACGACTTACAGACTTCACTGGACGTCTGTAGATCATGATTTTGAGCGGGACACGGGTCCGGTAGAGGAGCATTTGCATCTGCGGTATCGCAATTGCCCCCCCCTCAGACGCTCCTCACATCACGGGCAGCTGAAGCAGAACCTTCAGCCTGCCGAACAGATCAATAGCTGCACCTAAATCTCTTACCATACAGACCAGACGTATAATTACTCCGCCAAATGGGCCCTGAGTCCTGCCCTCGTTAGGCCAGGTAACCGTGAGCGAAATGCAGTTCGATCCATTCAAAGCCTGCGTCACGGGCACGGCGGGCGGCATCGACAAAGTTCTGGCGAACACGGGCGATGTCTTCCAGGGTCATGGCGCGCGGCACATTCGGCAGATGAGCGCCGAAAGCGATGGCCGATGGCGCGATGGTTTGCCAAGCCCGGGCATCGGAAGCGGGGATATGGTCGTCGCCTTCCCACGGGCGATTGGCACTGGCCTTACGGCCGGCATGGGCGATTTGGATGCCTGGCACCGAGCCTGCGGCCTTAATGGCTTGCACCATAGGGACGAAGGCTTGCGCATGCTCATCGCTCCAGATCCCCGCGCATCCAGGTGTGATGCGCCCCTCAGGGGCGACAGCAGTGGCCTCGACAATCAGCAAACCGGCCCCCCTGCGGGCCAGGCTGGCGAGGTGGACGTGATGCCACGTCGTTGACGATGCCGTCGTTAGCCATGTATTGGCACATCGGAGGGATGGCGATCCGGTTGCGCAACGTAACGTCTTTCAGTTTGAAGGGTTCGAACAATGCAGACATGGGAAAGCTCCAGGAAACGAGATGCAATTGCATTCTATTGTTCGACGTTAATCGAACTATGGTAATGAACGATAGCCCTGTTATTATTCGAGTCATGCGAGCCTTCAAACACCCCGACATCGAAGACCTGATTCTCGAACGCGTGCTGTACGCTTTGAGCGACGTTGTTCGCTTGGAAATCGTTCGGCCTGGCAGGGGTGCCGAGGCCAGTTGCGAAGAGCTTGACAGGGAGCGTCCGAAATCTAGCATGTCTTATCACTTCCGAGTTTTACGGGATGCAGGGCTTGTACACACCCGTAACGTGGGCACTACGCATATGAACTCGTTGCGTTCCGACATACTTGACAGTCGGTTTCCCCGGGTTACTTGAGAGCATTCTTTCTCAGCAGTAATCCAGACCTCCGGCAAATGCCCAAGCCACCGGAAGTAACTCGACGATTGCATCCCCGTCTGTCGCGGGCGGCGATGAAACTTATTCCTTGCCCATTAAATTAATGGCCGGTCCTCGGTACACCCTCTCAGCCACGCTTTAAATTTCTTGATCGCCGAATGGATGCACCCATGCAAACAGACCTATTTCTGGCTCGACCCGAGGATCTCAATCTACTTCCTTCTGATGGTGTCGTGAACGATTTCGGCATTGTCCTGAGCATGATAGAAGCTGATGTTATTTTCTCATGCCTGAAATCAGATATTGCCTGGCAGGCCGATACTGCGATCATCAATGGCAACGTCATCGAAACCAGGCGCCAAGTGGCGTGGTATGCAGACACCCCATCGCGCTACATCCATTCCGGCGTTCTGAGACAATCGTTGCCATGGGATGTCGAAATCCTCGACTCGCTCAGAGCCCGGGTTGAGCACTTGACCGCAACGACTTTCAACTCGTGCTTACTCAATCGTTATGAGGATGGCACCCAAGGCATGGGATGGCACAGCGACAGTGAGGCTATGGGTGAGCACGCTGTGATCGCGTCACTGAGCCTGGGGGGAACTCGAAAGTTTGCCTTCAAACACAAGGGCTCTGGTGAACGCCGGGAAATGGCTCTGCACCATGGACAACTGATCGTGATGCGAGGGGACACACAACAATATTGGTTCCATGCACTGATGAAAACCAACGCTGCGGTCACCCCGCGTATCAGCCTGACGTTCAGACGGTTCCCGTAGACAGCAATGCCTGCAAGTTTTCAACTCATCGTCGCGCCCCACCGGCAAGCAGCCCCTCCGACCATCAGCTAGCTACGTTGCCACTGGAAAAACGCCATTGTATAAACACTGTCAGTTTCTATAGAATTCGCAAAGCACTGAACATCCGATTTCGAGCATCGCCAAGCCCATGCCCCAAAAGACCACCAAGTCCACGCCTGCCAAACCACGTAGCCGATCCTCGATTGGCGCAGTGCGCAGCCCGCAAAGCACCGAGGCCATCCTGGAAGCAGCCGCCGCTATTCTTGAAGAGCAAGGGTATCGGGCGTTCACCATGGACGCACTTGTCGAGCGCGCCGGGTCAAGCAAGCCGACCATCTATCGGTGGTGGCGCAGCAAAGGCGCTTTGTTGAGGGATGTTTACGAGCGCACAGCGTTGACTTTCGTCACCTCCCCCGACACCGGGAATCTGGAACAGGATTTGATTGAACATTTGCGCTCGCTTTGGAGTTGGTGGCGGTCTTCAAGCGCCGGCGAAACCCTTCGCAGTGTCTTCATTGAAATTCAGTTGGATTCAAAGGCCATTGCGGAATTCCGAGAGGAATTTTTACCGCGTCGCGAACGTACTTTGCGCAAGATATTCGCCAGAGCTGTGAGCGCTGGGGAGATTGTCGACGGCCCTGCAGTCGAAGTTGCCGTCTCGATGCTCACAGGTATGTCCTGGCTGCATCTGGTCACCGCGAACCTGGATAATCTTGACGACATCGACAATTCGGTCGCTGTGATCGTCAAAGGCTTGAGAGTTCGATAGTCGATTGGGTACCTGAATCTTTTTTTTGCCCCTAACGACACTGATAGTTTTTATTAGCTTCACCGCACTCATAACCCGTCATCTTTTCATTGCTGCCCGTCAGTCTTTACGCCAGAGAATACCGTTCATGAACAGTCGAAAAAATGAGGGGTTTACGGACGTGCGATCCAGACGCCCCTTTGCCGCCCAAGCGTCAGCCGCTGTCCTGCTGATCCTGCTTGCCGGTTGCTCTTTCAGCGACTTGAAGCCCCAGTCCAGAATGCTCTCACCCGGGGATGCCGGTGAAACCCTGGCCAATAGCGGCATCACGTTATCGCCTGCCGCTTGGCCAACCGAAACCTGGTGGACCAGCTTCAACGATGCGCAGCTCAACACATTGGTCGAAGAGGCGCTCGCGGATAGTCCGACACTGCGCTCCGCCGCCGCTCGTGTGCACCAGGCTGGCGCCCTGGAGGCCATCGAAAGTGCCTCGCTGTTGCCTCGAATTGACGCGACGGCAAGTACCACCCGCGAACGCTTCAGTGCTAACGGCACCACGCCCGCGCCCGTGAAAGGCACCTGGCAAAACGTCAACCAGGCGACACTGAATGTCGGGTACGAACTGGATTTCTGGGGTAAGAATCGTTCCGCCGTTGAAGCCGCCGTGGGCCGCCGACATGCGCTTGAGATCGACAGCCACGCGGCTGCGCTGATGCTATCGGCGTCCATCGTACAAACCTACATCGCCTTGCAGGACACTTATGAGCAACTTGACGTTGCTCAAGCTTTACTCGACCAGCAAGTCCACATCGAACAGCTGACGCAGCAGCGCTTTACCGCCGAATTGGGCACGCAGATCGACATAAAGCAATCCCAAGCCTCGCTGCCCGCCAGCCGGGCCAATATTGCGGGCCTCAAAGAAGTGATTGAGCTTAACCAGAACAAGCTCGCCTCTTTACTGGGCAAGGGACCTGACCGTGGACGCTCGATCGCCCGCCCCCACATGCAGGCAAGCAACACCGTCGCGCTACCCAGCCATATTCCTGCCGAGCTGGTCGGGCACCGTCCCGATGTGGTCGCTCAACGCTGGCGCGTAGAGGCATCGGGGCATGAGATTGATGTGGCCAAAGCCCGGTTTTACCCAAACGTGAACCTCACGTCCTTTATTGGCCTGCAAAGCCTCGCGTTCGACACCTTCAACGACCATAGCAGTCGAATTTTGGGCTTTTCGCCGGCGATCAGCCTGCCCATCTTCGAGGGTGGACGCTTGCGCGGCAATTTGGATGCTCAGGATGCGGCTTACGACCTCGCCGTTGAAAACTACAACCAGACCGTCATCGACGCACTACGTGACATTGCGGATCAATTGTCTTCGCTGCGTTGGTTGAAAGAGCGCCTGGTACAACAGACTGAAGCGGTCAACACAGCCCAGGCCGCGGCCGATTTGGTCAACCTGCGCTATGGCGCGGGGTTGGCAACGTACCTGCAAGTGCTGGCCACCGAGAACGCGACACTGACCCAGAAAAGTCAATTGGTCACGCTGCAGTCCCGTGCGCTTTCTCTGCAAGCCAACTTGAGCCGGGCGCTGGGCGGCGGCTATCGCCCCGAGCTCTCCACCACCGCCCCTGCACTCCCAACCGTAGCTGATAAATCATGACCACCCAAACACCCTCCCCTGTCCATCCCGCTCAACCCAAAGCATCCTATCGTCCGCAGTTGTTGCTGATCCTGGGCATTGTGCTGTTAATGGCCACCTTGGGAATCTGGTACCTGATGGGACTTGGCACTGAATCTACCGACGATGCCTATGTGGACGGCAACATCGTTCAGGTGACCTCCCAGGTCAGCGGCACCGTGACGATGATTAGTGGCGACAACACCGACCATGTCGATGCCCATGCGCCTCTGGTCACGCTCAACGCCGTTGATGCCGAGATCCAGTACCAACGCACCCAATCCAACCTGGCCCGCGCCGTGCGTCAGGCCCGCACCCAGTATTACCAGGTGCAACAACTGGAAGCTGAGGTCAGCCAACGACAGAACGACGTGCGCAAGGCCCAGGACGACGTCCGCCGGCGCAGTCAACTTGCCGCCAGCGGCGCTGTCTCCCGTGAAGAGATCAGCCATGCCGAGGAAGTCCTCAAAAACGCCCTGGCAGGCCTCGACGGCACCCAGCATGCACTGGCCGTTCGCTTGGCTATGGTCGACAATACGACGCTGCGCACCCATCCCGATGTGCTGGTGGCCGCAGCCAATTTACGCGATGCCTTTATTTCCCTGCATCGCACGCAAATCTACTCGCCGGTTACCGGCCTGATCACCAAACGCAGCGTGCAAGTTGGCCAGCGCATCAATCCGGGCGTGGCGCTGATGTCGGTGGTTCCGCTTGATCAAGTGTGGGTGAACGCTAACTTCAAGGAGTCGCAGATCCAGGATTTGCGGATCGGCCAACCCGTAGTGCTGCGTGCCGATGCCTATGGCCGCAAAGTGGTTTTTCACGGCACCATCGTGGGCCTGGATGCCGGCACCGGCAGTGCGTTTTCCTTGATGCCCGCCCAAAACGCCACGGGTAACTGGATCAAGGTGACCCAGCGCGTGCCGGTGCGAATCGCCCTGCAACCTGAGGAAATCGCCGCCAACCCGCTGCGCCTCGGACTCTCCATGCACGTGTCTGTAGATACCACCGACACCAGTGGCCAGGTACTCAATAAAAAGACGCCCGCGCAACCGGCCTACAGCACCAACGTCTTTGAAAATGAGCTCAAGGACGCCAATGACGTCGTGGAGCAAGTGATCAGCGCCAACGATGACCGTGGCCAATATGCCAAGCATCTGAAACCTTGACGGGGTAGCTCATGTACCGGAAAAACGCCGCCTTGTTGATCACCGTAGGGCTGCTGTGCGCATTGGAGTATCTGCAGGCAGGCATGATCGCCTTTGCCTCCGCCCCCATCCGCGGCGAGATTGACGCCAGCCCTGAAGAATTCACCCTGATTGCAGCGCTCTATGCGTGTATCGCAGTGGTGGTTATCTCAAAACAGCGCTGGTTGGTGGAACGGCTCGGCTGGCGCAACTTCATGCTGGGCTCCATCAGCATTTACGTGTTGGGGGCTTTTGTGTGCGGCGTCAGCAGTGACCTGACCACCTTCACCGCCGGCCGCGTGGTCATGGCGCTGGGAGGCGCATCGTTCATGACCTCCGCACGCCTGATGGTCAACCTGCTCCCGCCGGGTCCCGGGCGATTCGTCGGGGTAAAAGTATTCGCCACGGGGCTGGCCAGCGGTACGGCAGCGGCGCCCTTTCTTTCATCACTGGTAGTCGTCGAGGACACGTGGCACGCGATCTTCTGGCTACTGATCGCCGGTGCGTCGGCGGCGGCCGTGCTCTGCACTCGCTTTTTACCCAACACACCGATTCATGAGGATGACCAGACGCCCTCCAGCCCGGCGAACATCCTGTTGTTATCCGTCAGTACTTTCTTCCTGCTGTATGTGCTCCAGCGCTCCTACTACGACTTTTACAACGAGACGTTCATCCTCCTCGCCTTCGCGCTGCTAGCCGCCCTGGGCGTGTATATCTTCTTCCACGCCGAACACGGTAAAGAGGCGCCCTTCCTTAAGGTCAAGGACTTGATGCAGTCTCGCTACATCCTCGGGGTTGCGTTGTTCTGCTTCACCTACATTGTGCTAGGCAGCAACAACTACATTTTGCCGTACTTCCTGCAAACGGCGCTGGGGTATTCCTGGGACACCATCGGTACGTTCCAGGCCTTCGGCTTGGCTGGTGCGCTGTTGACATGGATCGTCATGGCCATCGTCATTCCAAAGTACCCAGCTCCCAAGAAGTTTTTCGTGGCCGGATTCGTTGCCCTGATCAGTTTTGGCATGCTGCTGTCATCCCTGACACCCGACGCCAATATGTGGTCGAACATCTTGCCTGCGCTGGTGCTTAACGGGTGCTTCGTGATGCTGGTGCTCGCCACGGCGGCCATGCAGACATTTCGTGACGTGACACACCATGACACGCTGTTCGCCCATGCCTATCAGATCAAAAGTATGCTGGCGCAGATTGCCATGGCACTCGGCACCACCGTTGCCACCCTGTTTCTGCAATGGCGCACCACCCTGCAATACAACAACCTCAACGGGCATTTCAGCTCAGGCGATCCGCTCTATCTGGAACAGACTCAGATGCTGACTCAAGCACTCACCCCTGCCGTAGGCGCGGGCCCAGCCAGTCAGATTTCAGTGTCGACGCTTGCACAATCCTTGCACCAACAATCAACCCTGGTCGCAAGCATGGAATACTTTTGGGCTGTCATCGTAGTAGCCGCCATTGCACTGATCATTTCCATGCTGCAAAAGACCTTCAAGTAAATGAAGCTCCAGCGCTTGAGCGTGCATAAGCAAACCTAAAGAGCAATTGTTAGCTTGATCCAGTACCGCTTGGCGCAAGGGTGTCGTCGTCAAAAGCAAGGAGTGTCGGTAACCGGCTCCTCAGAGCCGATCACCGTGACCTGACGTCAGAACGGATAAAGTTGGTCGGAGGGCTCGACCGTGACCCACTTCACTTCGGTGAACTCTTCGATCACGGCGCTGCCGTCGAACCGGCCGTAGCCACTGTTCTTCATGCCGCCATAAGGTGCCTGTGGTTCGTTTTGCACGGTGGCCCCGTTGATATGCACGCAACCCGCGTCCAACCGGCTGGCGAGGTCCAGGGCGAGGCTGACATTGCGGCTAAAAATCGCCGATGACAGGCCGAACGCGGTGTCGTTGGCGACTTCCAGCGCCTGCTCGGCGCCTTTGACTCGCACCACAGTAGTGACCGGGCCGAAGGTTTCTTCATCGTAGATCTCCATCGCTGAGGACACTCGGTCCACCAGCGTCGGCGCCATTTGAGCCTGATCCGCCAGCCCACCTACAACAATATTGGCGCCCTTGCCGATGGCATCGTCGAGCAACTGGTTGATGCGCTGCACGGAGCCCTGGGAAATCATCGGTCCCACCACGCTGGCAGGGTTGGTCACAGGGTTACCCTGCTCAAGATTGCGGATACGCTGCGCGAACTTTGAAACGAACACGTCCGCCACGGCTTCATCGACGACAAACCGTTCGGTCGACATGCAAATTTGCCCCTGGTACAGAAAGGCGCCAAACACTGCGGCATTGACTGCGCCATCCAGGTCGGCATCATCGAGCACGATAAACGGCGCCTTGCCGCCCAGCTCCAGAAGGCAGCGTTTAAGGTGTTTCGCACTGGTCTGGGCAATCATCCGGCCGACTTTGGTCGAACCGGTGAAGTTCACCCGGCGAACCGTATCGTGGGCAATCAACACTTCCGTCACGGCGCCAGCATCTTCAGGCGCAGAGATGATGAAATTCAACACGCCGGGCGGAAAGCCCGCTTCATAGAAGGCCTGCGCCAGCAACTCATGGGTCCGCGGGCTATTTTCCGAACCTTTGAAAATAACGGTGTTGCCACACGCCAATGGGTAGGCGATGGATCGGGTGCCCAGGATGACCGGGCCGTTCCAGGGCGCGATGCTCAATACCGTACCGGCGGGCTGACGCAGGGTTACCGATAAAGTGCCAGGTTTGTCGGTGGCAAGGGTTTCACCCTTGATTTGCGTCGTGAGTGCGGCGGCTTCACGGAGCAGGTTGGCCGAAGCCCCCACATTGAACTGCGACCATAACTGGGAAGCACCGATCTCTTCTGCCATGACACTGCAGAAAAGGTCCATCTTGCTTTCCAGTACATCGGCTGCCGCCAGCAACAGACGACGACGTTCGGTAGGACCGACCTTCGACCATGTTTTGAACGCCTGCTGCGAAGAGGCCGCAACACGCCGGGCATCTTCGACGCTGCAGGCGGCGCCAGTGGTGACGACCTTGCCGCTGACAGGGTCAACACGCTGGTAGGTCTTACCGTCCGAGGCATCTTGCGGGATATTGTCGATTACGAGCTGAACATTCATTTTGGGGTCCTTTAATGAGCCTGAACAATCACGCCAGGTCGGCCGCGGCCGGCATGCGTAGAATCGGTTTGATCGTGATACCGCTTTCGCTGTCGGCCATCGCTTTGTTGACCTGGTCAAACGCGTAGAACCGGCACAGCTTGTCAAACGGGAAGCGACCTTGCAGGTGCAGTTCGACGAGGGTGGGAATGAAGGCGTTGGCGACCACGTCGCCCTGGACAATGCCCATGATTCGCTTGCCGGGGATCATGACGTCGTTGATGTTGAACGCGACCTCAGTACCCATCTTGGTCGCCCCTACAATCCCGCAGGTCCCCAGCGTGGTGAGGGCGTCGATGGCCTGACGCAATACTTCCGCGCGGCCAGAGCATTCCAGGCTGTAATTCACCCCGCCGCCAGTGATCTCGCGAATCCGCTCAACAGGGTCTTCTTCCCGGCTGTTAATCACGTGGGTGGCGCCCACTTCGAGCGCAAGGCTCAAGCGACTCGGCATGACGTCGACGGCAATAATAGTGGTCGCGCCAGCAACCTTGGCCGCCATCACCGCAGCCAGGCCTACCGCGCCAGCACCGAAGGCGGCGAAACTGGCTCCCGCCTCTACCTGCAGAGCTTTGAGTACCGAACCTGCGCCCGTCTGAATGCCACACCCCAGCGGGCCGAGCAGTTCGAGTGGAGCCTGCTTGGAGACTTTCACGACATTGCGCTCGTTGGCGATGACGTAGGTCGAAAAGGAAGACTGGCCGAAGAAGTGGTCATGTATCGGAGCATCGGTGTCGCAGCTGCAGGTGGAAGTACTGCCGTCGAGGCGCCCGCCACCGAAGTTCAGCGGATGCATATGGGAACAATGTGCGGGATGCCCGGTCTCGCAGGGCAGGCACAAGCCGCAGGACATATAAGTCATGACCACATGATCGCCAGGAACAATGGTCGTTACCGCGGCGCCCACCGCCTCAACCACGCCCGCACCTTCGTGGCCCAAGATGATTGGCAACGGCGTAGGAAAGAGCTGATCACGAACGACCATATCGGTGTGGCAAACACCTGTAGCCACGACACGCACGCGGACCTCGTCGGCACGCGGGGCGGCCAGCTTTGCGCGCTCAAGATGGAGCTTGCCACCTGCTTCACGCAACACGGCGACGGTTACTTCGATGGCTGTGAGATCGCTTGTGGACATGCCTTTATCCTCTTGAATAAGTTTTTCTGGGTATGCCGCTTTGACTTACGCCTCTTGAAGAGCACGCGGGCGATTGCTCCGTTGCTCCGCTTCAGGGTTGGCTGCCGGGCGCAGCTGAAAATCAAATGACAATTGTGCAAAACGTCCTGCCACTTCATGGGCAGCAGCCAAGGCTTGGTCATCGATGAAGTGCACCTCACCAATCAATCCATCCCGGGTGGCGTAAGCGAAGTCATCCCAGAGGTATTTGTCGTTGGACAGGTTGATCTGCGTGGTCAAGTGTTCGTAGCCCGGGGCGGATACGAAAAAGTGGATATGCGCCGGGCGCTGGCCATGGCGGCCCAATTGGTTGAGGCACTCCTGGGTCGGACCCTGAGGGTTACAGCCGTAGCCCGACGGCACGATACTTCTGGCGCGATAACGCCCCTCGGTGTCGGTCACAATGCGACGACGCAGATTGAATTCGGATTGGCTTTTATCGAAGTGGGAATAGTTGCCCTGGCTGTCGGCTTGCCACAGGTCTACCAGGGCACCAGCGATCGGCTGCCCTTGCAAATCCAGGATCTGGCCCTCGACAAACATAGGCGTCGCGACATCATCTTCGGCACCATCATCCATGCGGGCATAGCCCTGACTGAGCGGCGCGCCGGCTACATACAAAGGCCCTTCAATCGTGCGCGGTGTTCCTCCGGTGCGCCCGGCTTCGGCTTGCTTGGCATCGTTGAGCAGATCGAGAAAGTGCTCAACGCCCAGGCCTGCCGCCAGCAGGCCGGCCTCGTTGCTTTTGCCGAGTCGATTGATGTATTCGACACCGGCCCAGAACTCACCATCACTGATCTCCAGTTCTTCAATGAGCCTGGCGGTCTCTTGCAGAATACGTAACACGATTTGTTTATTGCGCGGGTTACCCGCCGCGTTCTTCAGCCCTGCTGCGTTCTGGAGAAACTCAAGCATTGGGGGGGTATGGGAAATGCTGATAGCCATAGAGGTTTCACCTATTTTTATTGTGGGTGTAGCGCGCCAGCCTCTGGGAACTGGCGCATTGCAGGAACGCAATCAGACGGCCTCTGACCACCCGAGCCGGGTGAGAGCCTCTGCCAGGTCCGATTGCATGTCGTGGTTCCACAGCCAGTCGAAACGACTGGCCAGAGTTGTCGACAGAAGGGGTTCTTGGTCTTCGACCTGACGGTCTCGAAACTCGTAGAGTTCGCCAGCTTCCCAGGACGTTCGCTGCACGCGGCAGGCGCGAGGTCTGCGGATAGCGTCGTACACCTCAAGCACGCTTTGGGCATCACTTTGAAGCACCCGAGAGTCTCCCAGCAGTCGCGCGAGCAGCCAGGCATCTTCCAGCCCTTGCCCCGCCCCGGCCCCTTGGTGGGGGAGCATGGCGTGGGCAGCGTCACCGATCAGCCCTACGCGGCCATGGGTATAACCTGCAAGCTCTTCCAGTTCGTGAAGCGCCCAGAGGGTAGGTTCGGGAATGCACTCGAGCAGCACGCGAACGGCATCCCCCCACTCGGAGAACGCTTCCAGCATCTGGGCCTGGCTGGTGCTTTTGACCCAAGGTGTGTCTTGCGGCCATACCGGGTTGGGGTCGGTGCGATCAGAAACGAACGCAACCACGTTGATCAGTCGGCCCTGCTTGACCGGAAAAGTGAGGATGTGGGCGTCGAGCCCCAGGTACATTTGCGGGACGTTGATCAGGTGCTCATCAACACCCGCAGTGCGATAGGCGGCGCGCAGTTGCTCGCTGTCGATCATTCCCCGATAGGCGCAGGTTCCGCTGAATCGGGGCGCGACCAAAGGCTGACCCAGTCCCTGGAGTACATAGTCGCGAATCGAGGATTTGATACCGTCGGCGGCGATCAAAAGGTCGCACTGATAGTCCGTGCCATCAGTGAACTGAACGCTGACCCTGTCCCCCGTCTCATGGACACCAACCGCACGCTTGTCGAAGCAGGCGATACCTTCTGGCAATTGCTTGGCCAAGGCGTCGAGGAAATCTGCGCGGTGAACGGAAGACTGACCGACGCCTTGGGCAACGCTGGCACCGAGATAACCGGCATCGACGCCTCGACGCCATTCAAACCAGATGTCTTGCCACGGTTGCGGGGTGCGGTCAGCGATGAGTTCGTAGGGTTTGCCAATACCCAGTCCTTCGATGGCGCGGACGGCGTTCGCACCAAAGGACACGCCTGCGCCGACCTCGCCAAAGGCGGGAGCAGCTTCAAATAATTTCACATCAAGATGTTGATGACGGCAAAGATCCAGTGCCAAGGCAACGCCAGCGATACCACCGCCAACAATGCCCACTTGCAAGACAGAATGAGGGCTACTCATGGAGGAAACCTTATGTGTTGTTTTTGGAATAGCCCGATCATGACTATTCACAAACCATTGATAAATACCCTAAACCCCATACAAACTATCACCATCCTGAATACCAATTAACTTTCAAGAGCCGCCTCAAAGCCGAGAAAATTTGCGATGAACCTGCGTGAACTGGATCTAAATCTGCTGGTGATCTTTCACCAATTGCTGGTGGATCGAAGTGTTTCAGCTGCGGCCGAGAGCCTTGGGCTGACTCAACCCGCCGTCAGCAATGCGCTCAAGCGTTTACGGAACACGTTCAATGACGAATTGTTTGTGCGCACCCATCAGGGGATGCAGCCGACGCCCTATGCCGCTCAACTGGCTGAACCAGTCTCCCAGGCAATCAACCTGCTGCACGGCGCGATCAATCGCCATGACGAGTTCGATCCGACGACCAGCCAGAAGCGCTTTGTAGTGGCAATGACCGACATCGGGGAGATTTACTTTGTGCCACGGTTGATCGACGCCCTACTCAAACAGGCCCCCGGGATATCGGTCAGCACATTGCGCAGCAATGCCGAACTTTCCGAGAGTCTGGCCAATGGCGAGGTGGATCTGGCCGTCGGATTGCTGCCGGATCTACAAGCGGGCTTCTACCAGAGGCGCCTGTTCCACCATCGCTACGTGTGCTTATGCCGCAAGGACCACCCTCTCACTGAACAGCCCATGACACGGGAGCGCTTTTGCGAATTCGGGCATGTCCGGATCGTCGCCGCCAGCACCGGGCATGGAGAAATCGATACACATATGCAGCGGGCCGGCCTGCAACGCGACATTCGACTGGAGGTGCCACACTTCGTCGCTGTCGGCCATATCCTGCAGAACACAGACCTGATCGCCACGGTGCCCGAGCGTTTCGCTAACAGCTGCGCGGGCCCCTTCGGGCTGACGAGCCTGCCGTTGCCTCTGCCGCTTCCCGAGATCGCCATCAACTTGTTCTGGCACGGTAAATACAATCGGGACCCGGCCAACAAATGGTTCCGGCAACTGATGTTTGATCTGTTCAGCGATTGAGCGATGAAGGCTGACGGTGCTCACCTGGCGTCAGCCTGCATCACTGCAAATGCTCACACAGCTTGACCAGCTCATCGACCACGTACCTCACCTTCGGCCGCAGATGGGACACCTTTGGCCACACGGCATGCACATCGACAGCTTCCGGTTCATACACTTGCAGGACCTCCACCAGCCTGCCCGCTTCAATATCGTCCTGGAACAGGCTGCGTGGCATCTGGCACAAGCCCGTGCCAGCGACTGCTGCGAGAATCATCGCTTCGCCGTCACCAATCTGATGGGTCGAGGGCGGCGCGTAGCGTACGGTCTGCCCCGCTTGCATGACCCGCCACGACAACGGCTGGCCGCGTCGATGCCCGACAATACAACGGTGATGGTTCAGGTCTTCCAGAGTCTGCGGAACACCAAAGCGTCTCAGGTAGTCGGGGGCGGCACAAATGGCCCAGCGTTGTCGGGTCAGCCGCCGCGCCACCAGACCGCTGGTGTCTTGCAGTTCTCCGAAACGGACCAACAAATCGATACCCTCCTCGAACGGGTCAACAAGGTGGTCGGAAAACGTCAAGTTCAGTTGCAAAGCCGGGTACTTGTTGGCGATCTCAAACAGCAACGGGGCGACGACACGACGACCGAATGCCACAGGAATGTCCACTCGCAGACGTCCGGAAGGTTCACCACCGCCTGGCCCCAGCCCGCTCTCTGCAGCGCCAATCTCCTCAAGTGCTGTAGAGCAAGCCGCGAAATAGGCCTCACCATCCGCGCTCAGGGAAATCCGGCGAGTGGTGCGATGAAACAGCTGCGTACCCAAGCGCTCTTCCAGACGTGCAATGGCTTTGCCTACAGCGGATTTTGACAGGCCCAAACGCTCGGCAGCCTGGGTGAAGCTGGTCGAGCGCGCAGCCACGACGAACGTGATGACGCCCTGAAACGAATCGATAGGTACCATGCTGGATCGCCGATTGTAGAATTCAAGTCTACCCAGATTATAGTTTTAGGCCATTTATCGCCAGAATGTTCAACAGTAGGATGGGTTCTCGAAAGACAACGGTGCAGATCGTGATGACACATCGCGCACCTCTCTCCAGATCAATGCCCCAAGAGGACACCATCATGCCCGTCGTACGTGTGAGCTGGTTCGAAGGTAAAGAACACGCGCAAAAAGCCGCTGTTGCCGCAGACATCACCGAAAGCATCGTCAAACACACCGGTACCGATGCCAGCTATATCTACGTCATTTTTGAAGACGTTGCGGCTTCGGATTGGGCTGGCGCCGGCAAACTGTTCGGGGACGCGCCGGAGAAATCCTGACCCATCAGCACCGAATGCATCGGCTTGGCCAGCGATGCATCCTCAACAGGCTTTTTATGAAGCCTCTGACGGAAGAGCTATCCATGCACCCA
Organism: Pseudomonas sp. Y39-6; assembly: GCF_023651955.1. Classification (NCBI taxonomy): domain Bacteria; kingdom Pseudomonadati; phylum Pseudomonadota; class Gammaproteobacteria; order Pseudomonadales; family Pseudomonadaceae; genus Pseudomonas; species Pseudomonas sp. Y39-6. The sequence goes on from NZ_CP069594.1 coordinate 4,607,158, forward strand.
CATATCTCCTGCCTGTTCTCCCTCGCTGTGAAACCCGAAGAGTTTCCGGAGTTCAAGGCGCTGATCGCGACGATCGTGGCAGCCACCCGCACCGAGCCTGGCACGCTGGTTTATGAATACAGCGTCAACGAAGACAACAGCACCGTTCACATCCTTGAACGCTATAACGCCGATGCCGTCGTCAGCCACGTAGACACCACCTTTGCGCCTTTCGGCAAGCGATTCCTCGAACTGTGCACTATTGCCAGCCTGGTGGTCTATGGCACACCGGATGCCGAAGTCCGAAAACGCCTGGACCCGTTCGGGGCGGTGTACATGACCCCTTTCGACGGCTTCAGCCGCTGAGTTCATTGACTGCGCAGGCTCGACGGCAACAACCGGGACTGCGCGCATCCCCTTTCCCACACAGAGATCACCATGTCCGGTATTGCTGAAATCATTAAGTCCCGAATTTCCGCCAACAGCTACGACACTGAACGTCAGCTGACGGATCAACAGGTCACCGACCTGATCGATCTGGCTACACACGCCCCCTCCGCCTTCAACCTGCAAAACTGGAAGTTCCTGGCAGTCCGCAGCGCCGAAGCAAAGGCGCGGTTGCTGCCATTGGCCTACGGTCAACAGAAGGTCATGGATGCAGCCGTGACCTTTATTGTCTGCGGCACCCTCAATCCCCATGAAACCCTACCTGCGGCCCTGAAACCGACTTTGGATGCCGGCATCATTGACCAGGCGATCTACGACATGTGGGTGGGCGCCGCGCAGGGCATGTACCAGGCAAACCCGCAGTTGCAACGCGACGAAGCGATCCGCTCTGGTTCGCTGGCCGCCATGACTCTGATGCTGGCCGCCAAGGGCCAAGGGCTGGTTTCGGCGCCCATGATCGGGTTCGACCAGTCGGCAGTGGCGCAGGCATTTGGTCTGGCCACGACTGAGATTCCCGTGATGTTGATCACCGTTGGCTATCCTGGCTCGGCCAACTGGCCACAAAAGCCTCGTAAAGCCGTTAAAGACGTTCTGCAATTCGTGTAAGCGAATGCTGCCAGTGGTAGCCAGGCACGTCCTGACGTCCGCTGGCGGCTGCCGATCGACTCACAACCGCGACATGCCTGGGGCAGTGAAGCAGTGACCGCTATCTCCAAATCACCTTCTTCGTTACGCGCGATTCTGATTGCTGCCTGTCTGGGGTTTCTTGTCGTTCAACTTGACGTCAGCGTCGTTAACGTCGGCCTTGGCGCTCTTAAGAGCGCGTTCGGCACCGACCTCACAGGCCTGCAGTGGGTCATTAACAGCTACGCGCTGCCTTTTTCTGCCTTGCTTATCCTGGGAGGCGCATGGGGCGACAAATGGGGAGCAAAAACCGTCTTTGCTGCGGGTTTCGCTATCTTTACCCTCGCCTCCGTTGGCTGTGCTCTCGCCGCCAGCATGACCATGCTGATCACGATGCGCGTCGTGCAGGGCATCGGCGCAGCCTTGCTGATACCGACATCACTCACCTTGATCCGCGTGTCATTTCATGACCCCGATGCACGTCGTTCCGGTGTGGCGCTCTGGGGCGCCTGTGGTGGTATCGCACTGGCGGCCGGTCCCGTGATCGGTGGCCTGATGATCGAGTACTTCGGCTGGCGAAGCGTATTTCTGCTGAATATTCCGATCGGCCTGCTGGCTATCGGGTTGATCCTGCGCTGCGCCCCCGCCTCCCCTCGGGTTGATAAGCAGGTCGATATTCCAGGCCAGATCAGTATTGCGATTTGCGTGGCCTCGCTGACCTATGGCTTAACCGAATCCAGTGCAAAAGGTTGGGTAAGCGAAACACTCACCGCGATGGCGATGGCCGTGATCTGTGCGGTGGCATTTGTTCTGATTGAGCGTCGGGTAAAACATCCGATACTGCCCGCTCACTTGGCCAAAAACAAAGTACTGGGGAGCATGGCGCTCGCAGGCGCTGCGATCAATCTGACCTTTTATGGAACGGTCTTTGTTTTCAGCATCTACTTCCAAACATTCCTGCACTACGATGCGTTCAAAACAGGCTTATCGTTCATCCCGCTGACGGCGGTGCTGACACTTTCAACGATGCTCTCATCAAAGTTCGCCAAGCGGTTCGGTGCCACTCGCATTATCACGACGGGTTTCACCGTTCAGATTGTCGGGTTCATTGCGCTTTCGCAAACCACTTCCGACACCTCGCTCTGGTTGCTCAATGGTGCACTGATGTTGGTGGGTATTGGCAGCGCCATGTCGGTACCGTCCATTACCAACTCGATGCTGTCCTCGGTTACACAGCACGACGCTGGAATCGCCTCCGGACTGATGGCCTCCGCCCGGCAACTGGGCGGCGTGATCGGCGTCGCTGTCTTCGGCACGATGATTGCGCATTCGGATAAAGCCGCTTTTTCCGCTGGGCTATCCACCGCGATGCTATTTTCCGCGCTGGTCTTGGCGCTCTGCATCGCCGTAAACCTGTACGCAGCCTCCGCTCGGCGTCAATAAATGCCGGCATGGATGAAGAGCCGCCCCCTCGCGCCCTGAATCAACTGCGCCATTTCTTCAACTGGATGGGATTGCACTTTGAAATACCCACTGAACAATCAATCGCTTCTCTCGCTGCTCGGCGAAGACTTTCACTTTCCCCATGAAATCCCTGGCCAAGCGTTTCGGGTTTCTGACTTTGAAGGCCTGAAACTCAACAGCTTTGTCACCAGCGACCAGGTCAACCTCGCCTATTGGGAAGCCGGTGCAGGCAGGCCGCTGATTTTCATCCCGGGTTGGTCAGCCAACGGCGCGCTGTACTTTCACCTCATGCACATCCTCAGCCAGCATTACCACGTGTACGTCCTGGATGTCAGAAACCAGGGGCTTTCCGAAAAGGTAGCCTTTGGTAACCGTATTTCCCGATATGCCATGGACGTGAAAGAGTTTGCAGATCACCTGGGGGTGTCCCAAGCCGATTACTGCGGTTGGTCGATGGGCGCGTCAATCCTCTGGGCCTATATCGACCTGTTCGGTACACAAGGCATACGCACGCTGAGCGTCATCGACCAGGCACCCTCGATTTATTGTCACGCAGACTGGACGGAACAGGAGCGACTGCAAGCCGGGGCGTTCACCACCTCACCAGAGCGCATGATTGCGTCCTACGCCAAAGGAGCGCCCACCAACCAACTGATCAGCGCGACTCGTGTTCTGGAACGGGCCATGGCCCTGGACTCGCCCTACTTTCACAACGTCATCAGCCTGACACTGGCCGTTGTGAGGGATGACATGGCGTTCCTGGAGCGCGTGCTGTTCGATCACGTCACTAACGATTGGCGGGATGTCATCCAAACAAAGATTGATGTTCCAACCGCCATTTTCACCGGCGAATACAGCGACTGGCTGGACAGCCAACGCTGGATGAATTCGGTGGTCGCGGGCTCCGTGCTGCATGTGTACACCAAGGCTGAACAGGGCGACCACTTCCTGGCATTGAAGAACCCGGAAAAGTTCGCCAGCGACCTGCGGGGCTTCCTGGATAACTGCTGAGTCAGACCGTGCCCGGCGAAATGCCCGCTATTGCTCCCATCGAGGGTGGGCAAATCGCTCGGCCAGAAAATTGATCAGCACCCGAACCTTGGGCGCCAGATGCTTGCGCGTGGGGTAGACCACGTAGATGCCCAGTTCGACCGACTGGTACTCAGGCAGAATCTCCACCAGGTCCCCCGCCCGCAAATCCTCGGCCACCATAAAGCTGGGCTGCAAGGCAATACCGCCCCCTGCCAAGGCAATGCTGCGACAGGTATCGCCATTGTTGCAGCGAACAATGGAACGGGTGCGCACACTTTCGCTGCCGTCAGGGCCCTGGAACTGCCATTCATTGCCGCTGGCAAAGTTGGTATAGGCAACCACCCCGTGCTGTGCCAGGTCGGCCAGGGTGCGCACCTGAGGATGGTTCGCCAGATAGTCGGGCGAGGCACACAGGCACATTCGCGTGCCCGCCAGACGGCGACTTACCAGTGAAGAATTTTCCATACGCGCAATGCGAACAGCCGCATCAAAGCCCTCCTCCACCAGATCCACCAGCCGGTCATTCAAGCTGATGTCCAACTCGATGTTGGGGTAGGCCTTCATGAAGTCGCCCCATATCGGCGCCAAGTGCAGCACTCCGAAACTGACCGGTGCATTCACCCTAAGAACGCCGTTGGGTTCCGGTGCGGTGGACGATATGGCCTCCTCGGCCTGATCCATGAGCGCCAGCACCTCACGCGCCTGGTGATAGAACTGCCGTCCCTCATCCGTCAATGAAAGACGTCGCGTTGTTCGATGAAGCAGCCTCACCCCGAGCCGTTCTTCAAGACCACTCACATAGCGCGAGATAGCCGCTTTGGACATCTCCAAGGGCTCGGCTGCGCCGACGAAGCTGCCTTTATCGACGACGGTGCAGAAGACCTGCATCTCCAGCGCTCTATCCATCACTGTCTCACTTAGTGGAACTATTAATCACATTTGGCCTTATTTATCTCAATTTCACAACCTATAGACTTAGCCTATCGAAACGCACATCAATGCAAATGAGGTCGCTATGAAAATAACAGTAGTGGGTACCGGCAACATGGGTTCGGCGTTCGCAAAACAGCTGTCCAGCGTTGGCCATATCGTTCGTATCACGGGCCGCGACATCGACAAGGCCAAAGCCTTGGCCGCTCAGTTTGACAATGTCAGCGCTTTTCCGGCTGCCGAGGCACTGGGTGACAGCGATGTTGTTGTCGTTGCAACCGCCTACGAAGATGCCGCCAAAGCCCTGCAAAGCCTGGGCGACCTGGGGGGCAAGGTGATTATCGACATCACCAACCCACTGAGCGCCGACTACATGTCGCTGACCATTGGGCACGTCACCAGCGCGGGCGAGGAAATTGCCAAAGCTGTGCCTCAAGCCCATGTCGTTAAAGCGTTCAACACCCTGTTCGCCCAAGTGCTTGCCGACGGCCCGACATTCGCCAATGACCAGTGCGGCAGTGTGTTTGTCGCCAGCGACAGCGAGCGGGCCAAACAGACCGCGACCGCCTTGGCACACAGCCTGGGTTGGAACACGGTTGATGCGGGTGCACTGATCAATGCCCGTTACCTGGAGCCATTGGCAGGCTTGAATATCTACCTCGGCTACGGCGCAGGCCTGGGCACGTCCATCGCCCCTGTCTGGCTTAACAAGTAATCATTGAGGAGTATTCACCATGAACACTTCGTTCCCCCTGTTGTTTGTGTCTCATGGTGCTCCGATGTTTGCCATCGAACCTGGTCTGGCGGGTCAACGTCTGGCCAGGCTCGGTCGCGAACTGCCGAGACCTGACGCCATCGTCATCGTATCCCCGCACTGGATGACCCGTGGCGAAGTCGGCGTTACGGCGAGCACCGCCCCTGAAACCATTCACGACTTCGGTGGTTTTCCCGACGCGTTGTACCAGTTGCGCTACCCCGCACCGGGCGCTCCGGCCCTAGCAGCTCATATCGTGGATCTGCTGCAGAATGCGGGATGGAAGTCCCGGCTTGACGCCCGCCGAGGTCTGGACCACGGCGCTTGGGTGCCTCTGCTGCATCTGGCCCCTGAGGCAGACGTACCCGTCGTTCAGGTATCGATGCCTGCCGGCCTCGATACCCACCAGGCCTGGAAACTGGGCCAAGCCCTAAAGCCACTGCGGGATATGAAGGTGCTGATCGTGGCTTCCGGAAGCCTGACCCATAACTTGTATGAGTTTCGGGGTGCGGCCCATCATGGGGCCGATTACGTGAAAGAGTTTGCGGCCTGGACAGCCCAAACCCTGCAGGCGGGCAATACCGATTTCCTGCTGGACTATAAGCAGCACGCACCTTCAGCCGAACGTGCCCACCCGACTGATGAGCATTTTTTACCGCTGCTCATCGCCCTCGGCGCGGCCGGCGAACACTATGAGACTCGTGTCCTGGATGGCGGCGTGAGCTACGGCGTACTGGCGATGGATAGCTACCTGTTTTCTTCGAACAACACTGGTGGACTCGACTCCACTCAACCCAGCCAAGGCGTTACAGATCATGCGTGATACTTCTTTTTCCGAAGCCGTTCGCGAGCCGCAAACGGGCCTGTTTTACCGCAAAGGTAGCCGTACTTCGGCGCCCAAGGGCCGCCTGCTTCTGCTGCATGGCGTCGGTTCAAATGAAGCGAATCTCGCGTCATTGGCCGCAGCGCTGCCCGAGGAGCTGGAAGTGATTCTGCTCCGCGGTCCGCTGCAGGTTGGCCCACAAGGCTTCGCCTGGTATCAGGTGAACTTCACCAGCAACGGCCCGTCGTTCAATCAAGAGCAAGCAGAGTCCAGCCGGCAATTGTTGCAGCGCTTCATCGAAGCGCAGCCCAAGCTGCCGACCGTGATCGCAGGCTTCAGCCAAGGCGGCATCATGAGTGCAAGCCTTGGGCTCACCGAACCCGAACTGGTTGCAGGTTTCGCGATATTGAGCGGCCGGATGCTGCGCGAACTTGATCCTCGGATCGCTTCAGCCGAACGGCTCAAGTCGGTCTCTGCCTTCATCGCCCACGGCCATCGGGACAACGTCCTGCCGGTGAATTGGGCGAAAGAGGCGGACGCCTGGCTGGATCGAATCGGCGTCGTCCACGAAACACATTTCTACGACATGGCCCACGAGATTGTCGCTGAAGAACTGGCCGACTTTTCGCAATGGCTGACCAACACGTTGTCACTTTCCAAATAAACAAAAGGAACTGCGCCATGATCGACTCACGTACCGCTCCATACGCCGCCTTCGTAATGCGCCTGGCTCTCGGCCTCATGTTCATTGCCCACGGCCTGACCAAAGTGCTGGTGTTTACCCCGGCAGGTACCGCAGGCTTTTTTGAATCCATTGGCTTCCCGGGCTTCCTGGCGTACCCGGTCATGGCCTTTGAAGTCATCGGCGGTTTGATGCTGGTGCTGGGTGTCTATGCGCGCTGGGTGGCCGCTCTGGCGGTGGTTCAGCTGTTCGTTGCCGCAACCGTCCACTTCGGCAATGGCTGGAGCTTCACCAACGCCAATGGCGGCTGGGAATATCCTGTCTACCTGTCCGTAACGGCACTGGTGGTAGCGTTGCTGGGTGACGGCGCCTTTGCGGCAAAGGCATCCAACAAAGCGTAAGTCACAGCGGATTCAAAACCTGCCGACGCTGCGGAAATCTCCGGAGCATCGGCAGTTTTCGTTTAGGAAGCGTAACGGTTCACGTCAGGCGCGACGTCATAAAGCTCACAAAGGCCTTTATCTTGGGCAACGGCTGGCGACTAGATGGCCAGAGAATGCTGAAGATACGGTGGTCGCGAACGTAGCGATCCAATACAGGCACCAATCGTCCATCAGCGATGGCGTCCTCGACAAAAAAGTCAGGGAGGCAGGCTATTCCTTGCCCCGCCTCAGCCATTGCGAGCAACGGTTCAATCGCGTTGGCGGTAGCTGATTGCCCCAGCTCAATACTGTCCTGCCCCTTTTTTGACACCAGAGGCCAAGGGTCGAGTTTACCGCTGGTGGGGTATCGGTAACGCAGGCATGAATGGCCGGACAGTTCGGATGGCCGTAACGGTACACCCCGGCTTGAAAGGTAGTCTGGCGACGCGACCAGGCGATGACTGTAGCCGTTGAGCTTGCGCATCATCAAGCGAGAATCTTCAACCTCACCGATACGCATCACGGCATCAAAACCCTCCTCGATGACGTTGACCAACCGATCACTGAACTCCAGCTCCAACTCCACTTCGGGATACGCCTGCTGAAACGCAATCAAGTGAGGCATCAACCTCATGCCCAGCTGTGGCAAGCCGAGGCGCAACTTTCCCTGAGGCTTGCCGGCAGCCTGGGTGAGCTCCCGTTTGGCAACCTCGTACTCTGCAAAAATCCGATGGCAGCGTTCCAGAAACAGGCTGCCCTCGGACGTTAGCGTGATGGCGCGCGTGGATCGATGAAACAGCCTTACGCCAAGCTCTTCCTCCAGGCGTGCGACCGCCTTGCCAATGGCCGATGAAGACACGCCGGTTCTGCGCCCAGCTTCGGTGAAGCTGCGCGTCTGCGCGGCATGAACGAACGCGCCGAGAGCCCCAAAATGATCCATAGCCACTCCTGTCTATTTGAGCTTTTTATTCATAAATGTTCGGAACTTAATCCTATTTTTCTTTCACATCATACAACCTATAGTCACCGTCATCGTGACTACAACCCCTTATGCCGGATTGCCAAGTCACCGTTATCCGCCTACACGAGGCCCTTTTTGAATGACATCGATACCGCTCACCTGCGGGCTTGCGCCGGAGCTCAAGCAACATCCCGGCTATGCACGCGTATTTAAACCCGGCCATTTGACCTTCGGATTTATCGCCCCTCTGGAAAGCTATCCCAATAGTCCGGGCCCGACCCTGCAGGATCACGCGCAGTTGGCTCGCAAGGTTGACGAAGCGGGCTTTTCCGCCATCTGGCTACGCGACGTGCCCTTTTACGATCCGAACTTCGGTGACGTGGGTCAAATCCTTGATCCGCTGGTCTATGCCGGCTACCTCGCAGGCGTGACCAAACAGATTGCCATCGGCACCGCCGGCATCGTCCTCCCCTTGCGCGATCCATTGATCGTTGCCAAGCAGGCAGCGAGCATCGATCAGTTGCTTGGGGGACGTTTTATTCTGGGCCTCGCCACGGGCGATCGGCCGGTGGAGTACCCTGCCTTCGGACTCGACTTCGGTAACCGCGCCGAGCGTTTCCGTGATGCGCTGGCAATCATTCGCGCTACCACGGAAACACACTGGGCCGTGCACCAATCGCGGTTTTATGGCCAGTTGAATGGAGAGATCGACCTCGTTCCCAAGCCCGTGGGGGCACGCTTGCCGACCATTATCGTTGGCCAGGCCGGCCAGTCGCTGGAATGGATTGGTGAAAACACGGACGGCATTCTTTCCTATATTTCCAATCCAGCCTTGATTCCTGAAGTCATCGAGCGTTGGCGTGCCGCCTGTGGCGCCAACGTCTACAAGCCCTATGGCTACGGCACCCTATTTGACCTGGACCGAGATCCAAACCATCCCGTCCAGGCGGGTCGCGTGCTGCGTGCCGGGCGAAATGCGCTGATTGAACACTGGAAACGCCAACAGGATCAGGGCGTCGGTCACGTTGCCCTCCACTTCAAACCTCAGCGACGCCAAGCCTCGGAAGTCATCGACGAACTGGGTGAATATCTCTTGCCGCACTTTCCAAGTGCGTCCTTACCCGTTGAGCCAGCGCCAGCGCAGGCCCACTCATGAATCGTCCTCTGCATCATATGGATTTCATTTTTCAGACGACCCTGGGGACCTATCCCTTAGCAGCGCAGTGCGAGATGCTCGCCGAACTCGGCTACCAGGGTCTGACGATGTCCGCCTGGAGCAAAGACCTGAAGTCGATCGCCCAGGTTAAACCCACCTGGGGCCTGGACGTAGGTGCGGTCTACCTGATCTATCGCCAGGGCCAGGAATCATTTGTGACCAACATATTCGAGACCATCGAGGGCTGCACCACCATCGAATTGGCTCTGCATTCCGGCGACGAAGTCACGAACTTTGACCGCCGAATGCTCGAACGCCTGCTGCCGATCTGCGAGCGCCGAGGCTTGGAGATCAGCCTGTACCCACACGCCCGCTACGGCATGCAGACGACCACAGAGGCGGTGGCCCTATGCCGAGAGTTCAAACATCCGCGCCTCAATATCGTGTTCAACGGCTATCACTGGTACGCGACTGAGGAGCAGGCCCTGGAGCAGCGTCTTGATGCCGTGTGGCCTTGGCTGAAACAAGTGAACATCGCCGGCACTCGGCGCTCCCCGCTCGGATGGGGCGGCCTGGCAACCATCGAACCGCTCGATGAAGGTGAAATGGACAACTTCGTGCTGTTGGGCGCGCTCGAACGGCGCGGCTTTGACGGACGTTTTGGCGTGCTCGGCTGGGAAAGCATGGGCGGTGACGTCTACGGCAACCTGCGCCGCTCGGTCACTGCGTTCCGTTCCATGGAGCAACGATTGACCGCCCACCCTGAATGGGCTGTCCTGACCGACTCGCCTCACTGAGCCAGGAGATAAACCATGGCTCATCGCATCCATGCACTCGATTCCTTTTTCTACTCGTCGATGGGCGTATACGCCTTTCAAACACAGTGCGAAATGTTGGCTGAACTCGGTTACGACGGCATGACTGTCGCCGCCTGGGGTGGCACACCACTGACCGACCTCTCGCTGCTGCCGGGCGTACCGAAACAACATGGCCTGCGGATTGAAGGGCTATACCTGGTGCTGCATGAGGGACGCAACGACGCCCTGATACGGCGTATCGTCAAAACCGTCGAGGGCGTAGAGCTTATCGAGCTGGCGATACAAACCTCAGTCAATGGCAGCCAAGCCATTCTGCGGTTTATCGAGTCGCTGCTGCCCATTGCCGAACAGCGCGGATTACGGATCGCGCTGTATCCACATCTTCACCATGTCACCCAGACCACCGCGCAGGTGGTGCAGATTTGCGAGCACTTTGCTCACCCTCGCCTGGGGGCCTCGTTCAATGGCTATCACTGGTACGCGAGCCAGGAAGGCGAATTGGAACAGCGTCTGGCGGCAATGAAGCCCTATCTGATGCAGGTGGTTACGTCGGGCAGCGCACTTTCGCAACTCGGCTGGGGCGGCGCGGCCACCATGGAGCCGGTCGACCGCGGAGAGCTCGACAATTTTGCTTTGATCGCAGCGCTGAACCGCGTCGGTTACACGGGCAGTATTGGCGTACTTGGCTGGGATTATGGTGGTGATATCTACCTCAAACTCCAGCGATGCCTGGCAACGCTTCGCGATATCGATCGACGCCTAGAACGTTATCCGCACTGGTCGGACTTCCCATTGAAGTAACGCATCGCTGCCTCACGAACCTAATTTGAAAAATGGAGCCTGTGATGACAGCCCTCTCTGTACTTGACCTCATGATGATCGGCGAAGAAAAAACCTTCGCCCACACGCTAGAAGACGCAGTCTCTCTGGCGCGACACGTGGAAGCTCACGGCTACAAGCGCTACTGGATCGCCGAGCACCACGACCTGCCAGGGATCGCGTCTTCGGCTACAACCCTGCTCATTCAGCATCTGGCTGCGGCAACGAGCACCCTGCGAGTGGGCTCTGGCGGCGTCATGATCCCCAACCACTCACCTCTGTTGGTGGCTGAACAGTTCGGGACATTGGACACCTTGTTTCCAGGCCGCATCGATTTAGGCATTGGCAGAGCACCTGGATCCGCTGGGCCGGCTATCCACGCCATACGCGGCGATGCCTCTGAGCGCGACTTCACGCAAGACATCCAACAATTGACCGACTATCTAGCGGACGATGGAAATCAGCCAGTTCGCGCGATCCCTGGAAAACATGACGTTCCACTATGGCTATTGGGTTCGAGCATGCACAGTGCTGATCTCGCCGCGAAACTGGGGCTGCCCTACGCATTCGCTTCACATTTCGCACCTCGATTTTTGATGGAAGCCATTACGCATTACCGCGCCACGTTCCGGCCGTCAGCAGTGCTGGAGAGTCCTTATGTCATCGCAGGCGCGAATGTTTTCGCTGCCCCGACTCGAGCCGAAGCCGACTACCTGGCGAGCTCACACCGTCAGTGGGTCAGCAACTTGTACACGGGCAAAGCAGGCGCTCTGCCGCGTCCAGAAGAGGGCTTTATGGAACGGCTGTCCAACTATGATCGGCAGAATTTGGCTGAAGCCATGTCGTGCACTGCAATTGGCAACAAAGACGATGTAGGACGTTGGCTGCGCCAGTTCATCGCAACCACGGAGGTGGACGAGGTGATAATCGATGCGAGGATTTACGACCCTGACGCACGCTGCCGCTCCTATCAACTCGCCGCCGAATCCATTTCCGACCTGCTCGACTGATACCAACGGGAACGGTGTTACTGCGGTCCCTCTTTCGCTGACCTCGACACGAGGCCAGCGAAGGCTATGAACCCGAGGTATCCGATATGCTCGATACAGATCAAAAATCGACGTCCACCTTGCCCCACTTCGACGCGACCATGCGCGCGATCGCACACCCAGTGAGACGAAAAATCCTCCAGTGGCTCAAGGCGCCGACTCTGCATTTCCCCCCGCAACCATGCGGTTTTGAGTTCGGGGTGAGCGTTGGCCAGATCACACAACGTTGCGGCCTGTCCCAATCGACAGTCTCCCAACACTTGGCGGTGCTCAAAGGGGTGGCATTGGTCGATGTATACAAAACCGGCACTTTTCATTTCTTGAAGCGTAACGAGACGGCTATTCAGCACCTCACTGGCTGCCTGAGTGATTTGCTGGAAAACAGACGCTTACCGGCCATCCACGAGGCGGAGTAGAAAGGCAGGGCAAACAGCGCCCTTTCACCATCGATTGTTCATTAGAAACAAATTGACGGAAGTCCCCAAACAGAATGGTCGTGTTTGTTTCTTCGGCATACGAATATACTCCCTACCAGTACTTTAAATACTCCCACCCAGTACCGATGTACAATGGCCGTTCACGCCTATAACTGGAGTCGTTCGATGCCACATTCTCCCGCTGAAAAAAACGTGTATTGGGAAGAGTCAATCGGGTCAGAGGCCAGCTGGACGCGCTGCAGACCGCGCTTGAGCAGGGCGCCGAGTGCGGCCCTGTATTGCAGCAGATTGCTGCACTGCGCGGCGCAGTAAATGGCTTGATGGCCGGCGTTCTTGAAAGCCATCTGAGGGAGGAATTTTCAAATTTAACCGACACGTCCGAGACGCAGCGTTCCTCAATCGACGAAGTGGTTTCGTTGGTGCGTACCTACCTCAAGTAACTACCGGTACACCTACCGATCCCGACGATTTTCCTCGGTCAGACAAGCATTACTACTTGGAGAAAGGCCTTTATGAAATCCCGTGCTGCAGTTGCATTTGAACCCGGCAAGCCGCTTCAAATCGTCGAGATCGATGTTGCACCGCCACGCGCAGGCGAGGTGCTGATCAAGATCACCGACACCGGCGTGTGCCATACCGACGCGTTCACGTTATCGGGTGATGATCCTGAGGGTCTGTTCCCCGTGGTCTTGGGCCATGAAGGCGCCGGCATAGTGGTGGAAGTGGGTGAAGGGGTCACAAGCCTCAAGCCCGGTGACCATGTCATCCCCCTCTACACCGCTGAGTGCGGCGAATGCCTGTTTTGCAAATCCGGCAAGACCAATCTTTGCGTCGCCGTCCGTGAAACCCAGGGCAAAGGTGTGATGCCAGACGGCACCACCCGCTTTTCCTACAACGGCCAGCCGCTCTACCACTATATGGGGTGCTCCACGTTCAGCGAGTACACCGTGGTGGCTGAAGTCTCCGTCGCGAAGATCAATCCAGACGCAAATCACGAACATGTGTGCTTGCTCGGCTGCGGCGTCACCACCGGGATCGGCGCAGTGCATAACACCGCCAAGGTACAACCAGGGGACACCGTTGCGGTGTTCGGGCTCGGCGGTATCGGGCTTGCGGTGATTCAAGGCGCGCGCCAGGCCAAGGCAGGACGCATCATTGCCGTGGATACCAACCCTGGAAAATTCGAACTCGCCAAGTCTTTTGGTGCCACTGATTGCATCAACCCGAAAGATCATGAAAAGCCAATTCAGCAGGTGATCATCGACGCGACAGGCTGGGGCGTCGACCACTCGTTCGAGTGTATCGGTAACGTGAACGTCATGCGTGCAGCGCTGGAAAGTGCACACCGTGGTTGGGGACAGTCGATCGTCATTGGCGTGGCTGGGGCGGGTCAGGAAATTTCTACACGCCCTTTCCAACTCGTAACGGGTCGTACCTGGAAAGGCTCCGCCTTCGGTGGTGTAAAAGGCCGTACCCAACTGCCGAAGATGGTTGAGGACGCGATGAAGGGCGAGATTGAGCTGGCGCCTTTTGTGACGCACACCATGCCACTGGAACGCATCAATGAAGCGTTCGACCTGATGCATGCAGGCAAGTCGATCCGTACCGTCATCAAGTACTGATGCATGGCCCAGGGTGCAAGCCCCTGGCGTCAGTCCGAGTTCCCTACCGATCCGGAGATACACAGTGAGCGACATAAAACTTCATCCATCACTGGATAATGGTCTATCCCCTGTTGCCTCGAACTTCACCGGCGGGACACTGCAGTGCCTGTGTACCGCCAATAAGGTCGAGGTCACGATCTCAGCTCAGACTTTGCACAACCACGCCTGTGGCTGCAGCAAATGCTGGAAACCGGCAGGTGCGACATTCGCTGTTATTGCGGTCGCCCCACGGGAAAAAGTCAGCGTCACCGCGCCCGCGGATAAACTCGCCATTGTGGACGAGCACGCGGCCATTCAGCGCCATGCTTGCACCGAGTGCAGCGCGCATTTGTACGGGCGTATCGGGAACAAGGATCACGCGTTCTACGGATTGGACTTCGTACACACTGAGCTTTCACCCCAGGCCGGATGGTCTGCTCCAGGGTTCGCTGCTTTCGTTTCATCGATAATCGAAACAGGGACGCCACCTCAAGAGATGAAGGCAATCCGTGCACGTCTTCGTTCAATCGGCGTTGAACCCTATGACTGCCTGTCCCCTGACTTGATGGATGTGCTGGCTACGCAAGTCGCCAAGTTGAGGGGCGTAGTTCAGCCAAAATAATACTGTTAACTGTCAGGCCTAACCTCAGCACCAGGCGCCGTCAATCAATTTGAACGATTGACGGCGCCTGACCGATTGAGCGCTATTGGCTCCCGATTAACCGGTTCCCAATCAATACACTAGTGCAGAGATTTTTTCTTTTTAAACGCATGCAACAGTGCGTCAGCCGCCACGATCGCGTCATACACCAAGTCAGGCGTCACCGTAAAAGGCATGTTGTGAATCGTGTCGTTTTTGTCGCATGCCAGTTCGGCGACCTTTCTCCACTCCGCTTCCTTAAAGCTTTTGAGCCCTAAATCCTCAAGCGTCAACGGGAGACCGACGGCGATCGCAATATCAACAACCTCTTCAATCTCCTCCATCGGTGCGGCCTCCATCACTAATTGAGTGAACAAGCCGAAAACCACCTTTTCACCATGCTGTGCTCCGTGTAGATCATGCACTATGGTCATTCCGTTATGGATCGCATGCGCCGCAGCACAACCACCAGATTCGGCTCCGACAGCTGACATATAAATGGTGGCTTCAATGGCGTTCTCCAATGCAGCAGTGATGACTTTCTTCTCCACCGCAAAAGCCGCCTGCGCTGAATACTTCTTGATGGTTGCATAGCACGTTTGGGCAATAGCAAAACCGATCAACGTAGGCTTGAGCATTTTTCCGTCATTGCCCAGGATCAGGTTGTCGCGTTGCGCAGCAAAGCACGCTCTCGCCTCAAAATAAGTTGCCAGACCATCACCCACACCAGCCGCAAAAAACCTGGGCGGTTGTTCCGCCAAAATGCGCGTATCCGCTAAAACAACGTCCGGATTCTTTGATAAAAACAGGTAGCGATTAAACGTATCGTCGTCATTGTAAATCACTGAAATCGCGGTACAGGGCGCATCCGTCGAAGCCAATGTGGGCAGAATCAATACTGGTTTTTCCAGGAAATGTGCTGCTGCCTTGGCGGTATCCAATGTTTTTCCGCCACCAATACCGACAATATAGTCAGCCTCACGCGCGGCTTGGACATGCTTGTTGATTTCGCTGTCGGAACACTGCCCACCGAACACGGCCAACTCAGCACGCTGTTCATGCTTGAATCCTGGCATCGCTTTTTCATGAACCCGGCCCACAATAAATTGATCGCAGATCAGATAGGCATTGGCCCCATAGGCTTTACCATGCATCGATAAATCAACCAGTGCATCAGCCTGAACCAGAAACTTGGCCGGCGATGCAATACCTTTAGTAATAGTCATCTCAATCCCTCACGTCGCATGCGCGAAAACGCTCAACACGCATAAACTTGAACGTTCTCCAGCGCTGATGACGAATCAGTTAAATACCATCCCGCCATCAATAATGACCGCCTGACCTGTCATGTAGTCAGAGTCAGGACCGGACAAGAACGAAACGCAGGCTGCCACATCCTCAGGCTGGGAAAGCCGCTTCAAGGTGATGTGTTGTGCAAATTGTTCCATCCCCCATTCAATACTCTGGTTGGCATTGTCCGCCACATCCTGGGCAACCTTGCGCATCATGGGAGTGTTCACAATGCCTGGGCAATATGCGTTCACCGTAATACCGAGATGGGCCAACTCACGGGCCGCTGTTTGCGTAATGCCCCGCACTGCGAACTTGGTCCCCCCATAAACAGCGAGGTCGGGGTTGCCGATATGACCTGCCTGAGAGGAAGCGCTGATGATTTTCCCGCCATGCCCCAGCATTTTAAACGCCTTTACCGCGGCCTGTATGCCCCAGAGAACACCACCTACGTTGATATCGAACGTTCTCCTGTAGATCTCTGGCGTAATCGCTTCAATGGGAGCAATAGGCGCGATACCCGCATTATTAATGACCACATGTAGATCACCCAAGCCATCCACCGCTGCCTGCACGGCCTTGAAAACATCCTCGCGATCGGCCACATCAACCTTTATGGCCAGAGCTTTACCCCCCTCTTTTTTGATTCTTTCAGCCACGTGACTGGCTGTATCAATGTTCATATCAGCACAGGCTACGGCAAAGCCATCTGCCGCCAATCGCAACGCGATGGCCTCACCGATCCCTTGACCTGCACCGGTTACAAAAGCGACTTTTCCTAAAGATTTGCTCATTTCAGTTTTCCTTCTCAATCGTGACGGAGAATTAGATAGCGACTACTGACTGCTAACGTACGTGCCTACGCTCAAAAACTCGCCTGAAGTTTCAGACCGGCAACCCAAGCGTTGTCCACCTCGTAGACACCGCCTGGATTACGCACGTACTGCACGTTCGGGCGTACGGTCAGCCAGTCGGTAACGTGCACGCCGTAGTTGAGTTCGATGTTGTATTCACTGTGCTGCACAGGGACATAGAGCGGGTCGTCGTAGTAGGTGATGCCCGTACTGTCATTGATCAGGCGCTGCCGTTTGGTCACGTCGTCGTTGACCTTCAGGCGCGCGACACCCAGCCCGATGTCATCCTTGGGCCGGGCATCAAAAGGGCCTTTGTAGACCGCACCAATGTTCTGGAAACTCTCGATGCCGCTGGTAGCCTTGTCATGAACGGTCAGGCTGGCAAAGACGCTCAGGCCGCGCGAGGCATCGCCGTGATGAGTGGTCAATTGCTGCTGGCCCATGATCCACGCACCATGCTTGCTGCTGCGTGATTTGGGGGCTTGGCCAGTCAGCGCCTGCGGAGCACCGTTGACATCGTCATATACGTCATTGGCGCTGGCACTGCTGTGGTAGTAACCCAGACGGTATTCACCCGGTAACGCTTCCTTGCCCAATGTTGGCTTCCAGACAACTTCCACCGGCACCAGCGCACCTTTAGTACCACTGCCGCTGAGTTTGAAGCCATTGCCGGTGCTGAGATTCGACGGGTTCTGCTCGTACACCCCGACCTGCAGCGCCCACTGCTCGTCTAGGTTGTAGCGAACGCGCAAGCCCCACTGGCTGACGGGGCCGCTGTACCAGACATCCCCAGCCACGTTGCCGATGGGCGCACTGCAGAACGACAGGCTCTGGAAGTCGCACGGGAAACTGGCAAAGTCTTCATTGACACCCAGGCGGCCCAGTTTGAGATCCAGGGCGCCGTCAAAAAACTTCTGGCGATACCACATCTGGGTCAGGCGCCAGGTTTGCCCCCTGCCCCACACTTCCTGCACCGAGCTGAGCTGCGGGGCGCGCGGGTCAGAGATGCGTTCGTTGGAAAGGTTATTGCCATTGCGCTCCGTCACCAGCAGCTGGAACTCGGCGTCGTCCCAGCCCAGCAGCTTCTGCAGGTCCAGGTGTGTGCCGAGCGCCCACTGCGCGGTATAGCGTGCGGTACGATCATGGTTGTAGCCACCGTGGACATTGGTGGCTGCTTCGCCGACGTAACCGACGATCACGTCAACGCCCTTCTCCAGCAGTTCGCTGCGTACCCCTCCCCAATCACCCGTTCCCCATTGCGGTGAAGGGTCAGCGGCGGACGCAGGTACGGCGATGCACGACAGGAGCCCAAGCCCCAGCGGCAGTTTCCAAGCGATGTTCATGTCGATTTTTCCTATTGTTTTTATGTTTTACGACACAGCGTTAACCGGACCGCAGGGCAATGCCCTGACGGCCATGAAGCAAGCGATCAATTGAAAAGTGGACAGTGATGGATCAGCTCAGATGCCGGCCAGACACAGGTATTTGATCTCGAGGTAATCCTCAAGCCCGTACTTGGACCCTTCACGGCCGACACCCGACGCCTTGACCCCACCAAACGGCGCGGCCTCGGAACTGATGATGCCGGTGTTGACCCCGACGATGCCGTACTCCAGAGCCTCCCCCACTCGAAACACGCGACTCAGGTTGGCGGTATAGAAATACGCCGCCAGGCCGAACTCGGTGTCGTTGGCTTTGGCGATGACTTCGGCGTCATCAAAGAAGCGGAACACCGGCGCCAGGGGGCCGAAGGTTTCTTCCTTGGCGACCCGGGCGTTGTCAGGTACGTCCACCAGGATGGTAGGTTCGAAGAAATTCTCACCCTGGGCATGCGCGCGCCCCCCCTGAACAACCTTGGCGCCCTTGGCCAGTGCATCCTCGATATGCTCGCGCACCTTGGCAACGGCCTTACCGTCGATCAGCGGCCCGAGGGTGACGCCGTCGGTAAAGCCATCGCCCACCTTCAGGGCACCGACCGCCGAAGCCAGTTTGTCGACGAACGCGTCGTACACCTTGTCGTGCACGTAAAGCCGGTTGGCGCACACGCAAGTCTGCCCGGCGTTACGGAATTTTGAGGCCAGCGCGCCGTCCACGGCGGCATCAAGATCGGCATCCTCGAAGACGATAAACGGCGCGTTGCCACCTAGTTCCAGGGAGATCTTTTTGATGTCGCGGGCGCATTTCTCCATGATCTGGCGCCCGATCTCGGTGGACCCGGTAAAGGAAATCTTGCGCACCGCCGGGTTGCTGGTCAGCTCTTC
This sequence comes from Pseudomonas sp. Y39-6, assembly GCF_023651955.1. Taxonomy (NCBI): domain Bacteria; kingdom Pseudomonadati; phylum Pseudomonadota; class Gammaproteobacteria; order Pseudomonadales; family Pseudomonadaceae; genus Pseudomonas; species Pseudomonas sp. Y39-6. Next base: position 4,626,243 of record NZ_CP069594.1, read on the forward strand.
GGCAATCTCCGCCGCTGCGCCCGTGACCACCGACAACACGCCCTTGGGAATGCCCGCCTGCTCAGCCAAATAGACCAATGCCAGTGCCGAGAACGGCGTCTGCGAGGCCGGTTTGATCACCATGGTGCAGCCAGCGGCCAAGGCCGGTCCGGCTTTGCGGGTGATCATTGCACTGGGGAAGTTCCAGGGCGTAATAGCGGCACAAACACCCACCGGTTGTTTGATCACCAACAGGCGCTTGTCGGTCGCGCCGGGGATCAGATCCCCGTAGACACGCTTAGCCTCCTCCGCGTACCACTCGATGTACGACGCACCAAAAACAATTTCGCCCAACGCCTCGGGCAGAGGCTTGCCCTGTTCCAGGGTCATGAGGTGGGCCAGGTCGTGCTGGTTCTCGATGATCAGGTCGTACCAGCGGCGCAACACATTGGCGCGGGCCTTGGCGGAGAGCTCACGCCAGGTGGGCAGCGCATGCTCGGCGGCTTCGATGGCGCGGCGTGTTTCCGTTTGCCCCATGCGCGGAACCTGGCCGATGGTCACTCCGGTCGACGGGTTGACCACGGTGATCTTGGCTTCGTTGTCGGCAGCCAGCCACTCACCGTCGATATAGGCTTGATGACGCAACAGTTGAGGGTTGTTCAAAGTCATTGCAGGTTCTCCGTTACGCGGCGCGGTTGCGCGCCGTCAACACTCACGGCCTTGAACTTGAAGCCCCGGTAGTCGTCATTCTTGACCGCCTCCAGCTGTTCGCTGAACGCGCCCAGGCCGCCCATGTAGAAATACACCTTGTTGCTTTTGCCCGGGATGTTGGCGCCGAAGATCCACGAGTCGGTCTTGGCGAACAATGTCTGATCGGCGATTTCCTGGCAGATCACACCCCATTCGTGCTCGCTTTGCGCCGACGGCTCCACGCAAGCCAGCTCGTTCTGCTCCATAAAGTCGATCAGCTCGGACACCCACTCCACTTCGGTTTCAATGGTCGGTGGAAGATTGGTAAAGGGACCGTTGGGCCCCAGGATCATGAACATATTGGGAAACTTGGCGGTGGCGACCGACAGGTAGCTCGACGGGCCGTCAGCCCAGTGATCCTTCATCGAGACGTTGTCGCGCCCGCGAATATCGATACGCTTGTAGTTGCCGTCCACGGCATCGAAACCGGTGGCGAACACCAGTACATCCAGCTCGTGTTCGACCCCGTCCGCCGTGCGAATGCCCTTGGCGGTGATCTCCTCGATAGGGTTGGCCTTAACGTCGACAAGAGACACATTATCCCGGTTGAATGTGGCGTAGTAACCGCTGTCACACAGCGGCCTTTTCGCGTAAAGGTCGCGGGGCATCAACTTGCGGGCGATTTCTGGGTCTTTGACGATTTCGGCGATTTTTTCCCGCACGAAGTCCTGGGCGGCGAGGTTCGCTTCTTCGCTGGTTGCGATGTCATTAAAGGTCTGGAACATGTAGCGAAAACCGCCACCACCGTCCCAGGCGCGCTGAAATATGGCTTTTCGCTCAGCGGCGTCGACACTCATGGTTGGAATATCGCTTTCCTGGAAACCGAACGCCAACCGCGAACTGCGCACTTCTTTCCAGATGGCGTCGTAGTTGCGCTTGATGTCATCGACAAATTCGCGGCTAAGCGGGCCATTACCCACTGGCACGGTGTATTGGGCGGAACGTTGGAACACAGTCAAATGGCCGACCGTTGGCGCGATCGCCGTGATGACCTGGCAACCGGTAGAGCCGGTACCGATGACGCCTACCCGCTTGCCCTCCAGCACAGCATCGGCAGGCCAGTTGGCCGTGTGGTACATATGGCCCTTGAATTGATTGAGGCCATTGATCTTCGGAACGTTAGTCGCTGAAAGCAGGCCCAGCGCCGTGACCAGATACTTGGCGCTGTATTGATGCCCGTCATCGGTGGTGACCAGCCAGCGACTGCTTTGCTCGTCGAACACAGCAGAGGTGATTGCGGTCTCCAGTTGGATATCCCGGCGCAGGTCATGTCGATCGACTGCGTGGTTCAGGTAGGACAAGATTTGCGGTTGGGTCAGATAGCGCGTGGTGATATCCCACTCCTGGCACAACTCTTGATCCCAAGAGAAGCAATAGACAAAAGACTCACTGTCGGATAACGCACCCGGGTATCGGTTCCAATACCAAGTGCCGCCGATACCGCCCGCTTTATCAAAGGCGCGAACTTTCAAACCGAGTTCATCGCGCAACTTCTTGAGCATGTAAATGCCCCCAAAGCCCGCGCCAATCACAATAGCATCGTAGTTAATGATGTCGGTGCCAACAGAACGTTTGGCCAGAACTGTAGTTGTCATTATGTTCTCCTGTTTCGATCAGTGCGCCGGCGGGATTGAACTCACTTCAGTGCGTTATTCAAAGCTGCAGGCAAGCCGTATCCGTTTCCCTGAACTCGGCGTCCAGGGAACGTAATCATCAAATTGTGCGTAGGGCTAAGACATGCCCCTTGATTCAACTAGAGCGAGAAGCCGCCGTCGACGGCGATAGCCTGGCCGGTGACATGGGGTGCGCAAGCCACGTAAACCACGAGTTGGCCCATGTCTTCCACGGTTTGCGCTTCACCTTGGGGCAACAGGCTGGATTGATGCCGCTCCCAGGACTGCACTTCGGTTTCACCGGGCTGGGCCCAGCGTGCGGAAAGCCCCTCATCGCCGCGCCACATGCCGGTGCCGACCACACCTGGGCACAGAGCATTGACTGTGATGCCTTCGCGGGCAACTTCCTTGGCAAAGGCGTTGGTAAAACCAATCACCGCAAACTTGGAGGCGCTGTAGTGGGACAGGTCCGGGAAACCGACTTTGCCGGCAATCGAAGCGAGGTTGATAATGCGGCCGAAGTTGTGCTCGCGCATCAGCTTGAGTTCCGCCTGGCAGCACAGGAAAACCCCGCGCGCGTTGATGTTCATAATGCGGTCCCATTCGCTGACAGGTAATTCATCGACCCTGCCGAGACTGACCACACCGGCGTTGTTGACTGCCACATCGAGACGGCCAAATGCCTGTCTGACCTGCTCAATCATGCTTGCGACGCTCTCGGCCTGGCTGACATCCACCTGCAGGGCGACAGCACGACGACCGAGGGCACGCACATTGGCCGCCGCTTCCTCAGCGATGTTCAAGTCGTAGTCGGCGAGTACCACGTCAGCGCCCGCCTGGGCCAGGCTCAGCGCAATGCCTTGGCCAATACCACGACCGGCGCCGGTGACTAGGGCAATTTTTCCTTCCAGGGAGAAATCGACAGCTTTGAATTGGCTCATGGGGTGCCTCTGTTCATTCTTGTTGTTGAAATACAGCCGTCTCATGCGGCCCGCTGAGACAGACAGAGCAAGTCGAGTGCCAAGATCGGCTCATCGGGCTACAAAGCCCGGAACATAGGGGTTACGTGATTAAATCACGGTGTGAAAAGGGCGGCTGATCCAAGACATAATGGCTCTCCTTCCTCACGTCCCCCTGCGAATGCTGAGATGTTATGTCTCACCGGGACCGGCTGACCGATTCAGCTTGAAGGGGACAGCCATCGCGCCTTTAATGAGCCTCACAGAAAAATAAGATCCAATCTTCGGAGGTACCATGTCCTCTGGTTTGTCTAAGGTTCATGTCGAACATGTGAATCGCGTATTACGCACGGCTGGAAATGCCCCGACCTTGCCGGTGCCGAATATCATCCTCGATTCCTGGCGACGCTCGATACAGCACTACAAACTCGATCCTGGGTCATTGCAGGGTCCCAGGGTTCTGGAGGCTCACCAAATCAATGAACACCGCCAGCGTGTCGACGATTTCCTGCACTTGGCCGGTGATGAGATGTCGCGGCTGCACAGCCGCGTACGAGACGCCGATTACTGTGTGATGCTCACCGATACGCTGGGTTGCACCGTCGACTACCGGATCGAATCGACCCTGCGCGGCGAGTACCGCCGTTCCGGCATGGACGTCGGCACCTGCTGGTCGGAAAAGGAGGAAGGTACGACAGCTGTTAGCGCTGTGTTGATCGACAAACTGCCGGTCACCGTGCACAAGCATGATCATTTCCGCGCGGCGTTCATCGGCAATACCTGCTCGGCGGCACCGATATTTTCACCCAATGGCGAGATCCTGGCGGTATTGGACGTCTCTTCGGTGCGCGCTCCGGATGACCGGCGCAGCCAGCATCTGATTCGGCAGATGGTTATCCAAAGTGCCAGCGACCTTGAAAATGCCTACTTCATGTACAGCACCCAGGACCTGTGGGTGTTACGGGCCCATCCCCTGCCCGGCTACGTCGACAGCCAGCCTCAGTGCCTGTTCGCCTGGGACCGTGATGGCCGCATCGAAGCGCTCAACCCCGCCGCGCGACGCCTGCTGTTGCAGCGCTGTGGCCGGATCCCCACACATATCGACGAAGCCTTCGCCTCGGCGCAGCTGCCCGCCGCCGGGGATGACAGCATCCACTACCTGCCGACAATGGGCCTGCATGTGCGCCTCAAGGTCCCGCGCCGGCCCATCAGTGCGCCTGCGGCTAGCACACTGGCGTCAGCCGTCGACCCTAAGGTCGCCCAGGCGCTGGAGCTGGCTGTGCGCGTCAAGGATCGCGGGCTGCCGGTGCTGATTCATGGTGAGACCGGAGCCGGTAAAGAGCACTTTGCTCTGCAACTGCACGCCGCCAGTAAGCGACACGACAAAGCCTTCGTTGCAATCAACTGCGCGGCGATACCCGAGAGTCTGATTGAGAGTGAACTGTTCGGATATGCCGCTGGCGCGTTCACCGGCGCATCCAACAAAGGCATGCGCGGCCTGCTGCAGCAAGCCGACGGTGGCACGCTGTTCCTGGATGAAATCGGGGATATGCCGCTGATGTTGCAAACACGCCTGCTCAGAGTCCTGAGTGAGGGTGAGGTGGCCCCGTTGGGAGGTGCCCGGCCGCAGTCCATCGACATCCAAGTCATTTGCGCCAGCCACCGTGATATTTCTACGCTGGTAGAAACAGGTGGCTTTCGCGAAGATCTGTATTTCCGTTTGAGTGGAGCGCGCTTCGACATACCGCCGCTACGTGAGCGCAAAGACAAGCTCGCGCTGATCAACAAGCTGCTGGATGAAGAGTGCCAGCGTTCGGGAGAGCGGCTCGAACTGAGCGAAGCGGCGCTGGAAATGCTCTTAAACTACAACTGGCCAGGCAATATGCGTCAGTTGCATCACGTGCTGCGCTACGCGTGCGCAGTCTGTGCAAGCCATGTAATTGGTGTAGAGGACTTGCCTGCCACCCTCGGCATAAGTGCCCCAGCAATGGGTCAGGAAACGGTATCCGGCAGCCCGGAACGTCAGGCCTTGATCGATACACTGGTGCGCAATCGGTGGAAACCCTTGCTGGCGGCACAAGAGCTGGGGATTTCTCGTGCCACCCTCTATCGCAAAGTGAACCTGCATGGCATCAAAATGCCAGGCAAAGGTTCCTACAACTGACCATCCACCAGGCGCTACGAACATAGCGCCTGGCCTCATCGCTTCACGCGTCAGATCGACTGTTGCAGTTCCGGCACCGCTTCGAACAAATCAGCCACTTGGAAGATCGGCACGTCTTCGTCCTTGTTGATCGCAACGATCACTTTGGAGTCTTTAATGCCGGCCACGTGCTGCGGTGTCAAGCAGTATGGATTGAGAGGCCGAAAGGGTTTCTCCTATGCGCTAATTTGAGTACTAATTATATGATCTATATAGGGAAATTTCTTAAGTTGATGATATTGACTCTTAGACGGCCCCGAGATTAGCAATTCTATCCAAGAAATATGTAAGAAACGTTCAATATCTCCATCACTTCAATCATCAAAATACATGGTAGCTGTTCAGTATTCACAATAATAATAGAGACAATTACCATGAACACTTCATCCGAAGCAGATTTCCTGCGCGCTCTCTACCAGTCCTGGACCGACCGTATGGCGGCCAATCCCAATCTGACAATTGCTGACTTACGCAGTCTGTTTGACGAATGGCACCAACCCACCTTGGAACCCGAGGGCGTAACCTACAAATCAGATGTTGTCGCTGGAGTCGAGTCCATCTGGGCGCTGCCGGTGGGAGCCGACTCTTCGAAAGTAATTTTGTACACCCATGGGGGCGGCTTCGCGGTGGGATCAGCCGCTAGCCACCGCAAGCTCGCAGGACATCTTGCAAAGCAATTGGGTGTCACAGCGGTCATCATCGACTACCGCCGGGCGCCCGAGTATCCCTTCCCCGCACAACTCGAGGATGCGACCGCGGTGTACCGCGAGCTTCTCGCTCGCGGCTTCAAGGCGCAAAACATTACGACAAGCGGTGACTCGGCTGGCGGCAACCTCGCCATCGCAACAGTGCTCAAATTGCGCGACGACGGCATTGCTTTGCCGGGTTCCGTCATCGCGCTCTCCCCGTGGCTCGACATGGAGCATATTGGCAAGACCCTTGAGGCCAACCACGCAACTGATGCGCTGGTGAGTAAAGCTGTTCTGCAGGGTATGTCGGGCATGTTCCTCGGCGAGACTGTGTCTCGTACCAATCCGCTTACTAATCCACTTAAGGCCGACTACCGGGGCTTTCCGCGCCTGTATGTCGCCGTCGGGTCGCTAGAGACGCTGCTCGATAACGCCACTGACCTGGCACAGATATCCAAGGCCGCTGGCGGGGACGTGACCCTTTCTGTGGTGGACGGCATGCAGCACGTATTCCCGATCTTGGCTGGGCGTGCCCGCGAGGCCGATGCCGAACTCAGCCGTATCGCTAAGTGGTTCAAGTCCGCGTGACGGGATAGCCGCTTGCTGTTCCCGGATTTGACTGCCCGGAGTTTCATCATTCCACCCAATTAATGCGGGCCTAGGCTTCCGCAAGGCGGAGCTTTGTCCGTAATAAGGAGACACGCTGTGATAACAACAAAAAATTTCGACGCCATCGTCGTTGGGGCAGGTTTTGGCGGCCTGTATATGCTGAAAAAACTGCGCGACGAGCAGGGCCTCAAGGTCCGCGTCTTCGACAAGGCTAGTGGTGTGGGCGGCACGTGGTACTGGAACCGCTATCCAGGCGCCCTCTCAGACACCGAAACCTGCGTTTACTGCTACTCGTGGGATAAAGAGCTATTGCAGGAGATGGAAATCACCACGCGATACATCACCCAGCCGCAAGTTCTCAAGTACCTCGAAATGGTGGCGGATCGCCACAACCTGCGCCCGGATATCCAATTCAACACAGGGATCACGCAAGCGCATTTCAACGAAGCTACAAACCTCTGGGAGATAGGCACCGACACCGGTGAGTCGTACACCGCCAAGTTTATCGTGACTGCACTTGGCCTTCTCTCTGCCACCAATATTCCAAAAATCAAGGGCCTCGAGACCTTCCAGGGAGAGTGGCACCACACAGGTAACTGGCCTCAGGGAGTTCAATTCGAGGGCAAGCGTGTAGGCGTGATCGGTACAGGCTCAACGGGTACCCAGGTCATCACGGCGATCGCGCCACAGGTCAAGCACCTCACGGTGTTCCAGCGTTCGCCGCAATACAGCGTACCGGTCGCTAACGGCCCCGTCAGCAAAGAATATGTCGACAACATCAAGAGGAACTACGAAAAAATCTGGGACCAGGTAAAGAACTCTGTAGTCGCCTTCGGCTTCGAGGAAAGTACCGTGTCGGCGATGAGTCTTTCTGATGAGGCGCGCCAGGCAGTCTTCCAGAAAGCCTGGGAAAACGGTGGCGGCTTCCGTTTCATGTTTGAGACTTTCTGCGACATCGCCACAGACGAACGTGCCAACAAGGCCGCGCAGGACTTCATCCGAGCCAAGATTGCCGAAATTGTTAAGGACCCGGAAATCGCCCGCAAACTCACCCCGCGTGAACTGTATGCCAAGCGCCCGCTGTGCGACAGCGGTTACTACGCAACGTTCAACCGAGCGAATGTCAATCTGCTCGACGTCAAGGCCAACCCGATAGCAGAGATCACCCCCAAAGGCGTGAAAACAGCCGATGGGGTCGAACACGAGTTGGACATGCTCATCTTCGCCACTGGCTTCGACGCGGTGGACGGCAACTACACCAAGATCGACATACGAGGCCGTAAAGGCCTGACCATCCAGGACCACTGGAAGGCCGGTCCGACCAGCTACCTAGGCGTTGCGAACGTGAATTACCCCAACATGTTCATGGTACTAGGCCCCAACGGCCCCTTCACCAACTTGCCGCCTTCAATCGAGACCCAGGTCGAGTGGATCAGCGACCTGATCCAGGAAACCAATGCCAAGAACCTCAAGACGGTGGAGCCTACGCCCGAGGCCGAGGCCTGCTGGACCAAGACCTGCCAGGACATTGCGAACATGACGCTTTTCCCGAAAGCAGAGTCATGGATTTTCGGCGCCAATATCCCAGGCAAAACCAACACCGTGTACTTCTACATGGCCGGACTCGGTGCCTATCGACAGCAACTCACCGAAGTCCGAAATCAAGGTTATCAAGGCTTCCAGTTTCAGTAAAAAATCACTTGAAAACTAAGGGGGGCAACATGAATCGCGTACAAGACAAAGTCATTATCGTTACCGGCGGCGCAATGGGCATGGGGCAATCGCACAGCGAACTGCTCGCTTCGCACGGTGCATGGGTGTTTGTGGCAGACATGAATGTGGAATTGGGCCAGACCACGGTGGCCGGTATCCGCAAGAGCGGCGGCAAGGCCGACTTCCTGAAACTGGATGTAACGAACGAGGCTGACTGGCATGCAGCGGTGGATCAGGTTATCGAACGTGCAGGTCGCATCGACGTGCTGATCAACAACGCCGGCATCCTTATTCTGAAGCCTGTGCAAGACACGACCAATGAGGACTGGGACCGCACCTTCGATGTTAACGCGCGTAGTGTCTTCATTGGCACGCGGACGGTCATTCCGTTCATGAAGAAAGCAGGCAAAGGCAATATCGTCAACGTATCGTCCATCTACGGCTTGGTCGGCGCCCCCGGTGCCAGCGCCTATCAAGCATCCAAGGGGGCTGTACGCATGTTCACCAAGTCGTGCGCGGTGGATCTGGCCCCCTTCAACATCCGTGTCAACTCGGTGCATCCAGGCGTAATTGAGACACAAATGACGCGGGATCTGCTGGCTGACTCCGTCATCCGCACGGCCCTGCTCGGACCAACCCTGCTCAAGCGTCCGGCTCAGCCAATCGAAGTGTCACAGGCAGTGCTCTTCCTCGCGTCGGACGAGTCGTCCTTCGTGCATGGCGCAGAGCTGGTGGTCGATGGCGGCTACACCGCCAACTGACCGAACATACGTCAATGCGCAGGCACGGTCGACGAGTTGATCTTGCTGCCGGGCTGCGCATCTGGCTTGGACTTCATGATCGACTTGCCAAACGCTCGCGCTCAGCAGCTTCGACTTCCTATCTTCAATCAAGAGGCATTCCATGCGTTGTTATTGCGTCACACACCACGGCCAGCCGCTAGAGCTGACAGACAAACCGATCCCGCAACCGCAGGGCACCGAGGTGCTGCTGCGGGTGAAAGCCGCCGGTTTGTGTCACACCGACCTTCACCTGTGGGAAGGTTTTTACGATCTGGGCGCTGGCAAGCGCCTGATGCTGGCTGATCGCGGAATCAAGCCGCCGATGACCCTCAGCCACGAAATATGTGGTGAAGTTATCTCTGCTGGCAGCGAGGCGGGACAGGTGAAGGTTGGTATGCGCAGCCTTGTACACCCGTGGATTGGCTGTGGCGAATGCGCAGCCTGCCAGCGCGGCGAAGAAAACATCTGCATCAAGCCGCAGGCGTTAGGCGTGGTGCGGGCGGGCGGATTTGCCGAGTACGTCATCGTGCCGCACCCACGTTACCTGGTGGATATCGAGGGACTCGACGACGCTGAAGCCGCACCGCTGGCTTGCGCTGGCGTTACGACTTTCAGCGCCATCTCAAAGTTTGGTAATCGTATTCATGAAGGCCCGGTGGTCATCATTGGTGCCGGCGGCCTGGGCCTGATGGCCATTGAGGTACTCAAGGCAATGGGTGCCAAGGGCGCTGTCGTGGTCGATATCGACGCGAGCAAGCGCGAGGCAGCGCTCGCTGCTGGTGCGTTAGCGGTCATCGACGGCAAGGCCACTGATGCAGCACAACAGATAATGCAAGCCACCGACGGTGGCGCACGTGCAGTCCTCGACCTGGTGGGCGCCACGCCAACGGTAACCCTGGCCATCGCAAGCTGTGCGCGTGGTGGGCACATCGTCATCTGCGGCCTGATGGGGGGCGACATCACCCTGTCGCTGCCAGTGATCCCTATGCGCCCGCTGACCATTGAAGGCAGCTATGTCGGCTCGCTGGCCGAGTTGCACGAGTTGGTGAAGTTGGTCAAGCGTACAGGAATGTCTGCCATTCCCGTGACGCGCCGTCCTATGTCCGAAATCAACTCCGCCATGCAGGACCTGCATAACGGCAAGGTGATCGGCCGTACGGTCCTCATTCCCTGAAATTTCAAAGGTCCCCCCATGTATACCGAGCTTAGTCTTTATATTGATGGTCAGTTCCTTCAAGGCGGTGGACGTCGTGAACATGACGTGCTCAACCCTGCCACGAACCTTCCGATCGGCAAATTGCCCCATGCAACGCACGCGGATCTGGATTTGGCGTTGTCGACCGCGCAGCGCGCGTTTGAGTCCTGGCGCAAGAGCTCGCCGTTGCAGCGCAGCCAGATCTTGCGCAAGGTGGGCGAGTTGATGCGTGAGCGTGCACAGGTCATCGGCCGCAACATCACGCTGGAACAAGGCAAACCCCTGGCCGAGGCCGTAGGTGAAGTGACCGTCTGCGCCGAACATGCCGACTGGCATGCCGAGGAGTGCCGTCGTATCTACGGTCGGATCATCCCGGCACGCAACAGTCAGGTGCAACAGACAGTCTTGCATGAACCAATTGGCGTGTGCGTGGCGTTCTCTCCGTGGAACTTCCCTTTCAGTCAAGCCTTCCGCAAGGTGGCGGCGGCAGTGGGCGCCGGGTGTTCAGTCATCCTCAAGGGCTCCAGTGACACACCCAGTGCGGTGGTTGCCATCGCTCAACTGTTCCATGATGCCGGTTTACCGCCTGGCGTGTTGAACCTGGTCTCGGGGGACTCAGGAATGATCTCGGACCACCTGATCAAGTCACCGATCGTGCGTAAGATCTCGTTCACAGGCTCGACCCCCGTGGGCCAGCATCTGGCCGCACTGGCGGGTTCCTTGATGAAACGCTGCACTATGGAACTGGGTGGCCACGCGCCGGTGATCGTGTGCAACGATGCCGACATCGACAGCGCTGCGGAAACAATGGCCGGTTTCAAGTTCCGCAACGCGGGGCAGGTCTGTATTTCCCCCACACGCTTTTTTGTTCAAGAAGGGGCCTATGACCGCTTCGTCGAGTGCTTCGTGGCCAAAGCCCAATCCTTGAAGGTGGGCGATGGCCTGGAGGCTGGCACCCAGATGGGGCCATTAGCGCAACATCGTCGCGTCACCACCATGGAAAGGTTTGTTGAGGATGCGCGGCAACGGGGGGCGAGCATCCTGACAGGTGGAAGTGCGTTACCGGGAGACGGCAACTTCTTTGCACCCACCGTAATGACCGATTTGCCGGAAGATTCCCGCTTCATGAACGACGAGCCGTTTGGACCGATGGCCGGTATCGTGCGCTTCAAAACAGTGGAGGAGGCCTTGCAGCGCGCTAATCGCTTGCCGTTTGGCCTGGCATCCTACGCCTTCACAACCTCCAGTAAGAACGCGCATACCATCTCCCGTGGGCTTGAGGCCGGTATGGTGTCGATCAACCATCTGGGGCTCGCCGTCGCGGAGACGCCATTCGGCGGCATCAAGGACAGTGGCTACGGCAGTGAGGGCGGTAGCGAAACCTTCGACGGCTACCTCACGACCAAATTCGTGACCCAACTCAATTAACTGACTTGAATGTGCAGTGGCCAACGAACTGGTTCTTACCGCACTGACCGAGCCCGATGTCGGATCGGATGCAGCCGCGCTCAGTAATCGCGGCGTGAAAGACGGCGACGATTACTGTGGCAACAAGCGCATGTATCAGCGCAGACCTGTGGCATGTCAACGGATACAAGGTTGAGCGCTTTTATCGCGATGGGCGCCTGTATGAAGGTACCACCCAGATCCAGCAACTGATCATCGGCAAGCACTTAATGCGTCAGATCTAATGCGCAGCCAAGCATTGCCGTGATGATGGAGCGGGTTTGAAGCAAGCGATCTTTTTACGCGCAAAGGAAAGTATTGAGTCGCGAGGCATTGCTGGGATTTAGAAAAACAGACGCAGCGAGGACAAAGATTTTGAACGAGTGATGTCGCCTTCAGCCTATATAGCGGCTAAGGCGCACACCGGCGGCCGCGTGTTCTGAACTACACGATACACCGTGCGCGCGACCAATTCGAGGGTGATTAGAAAAGCACCGACCTTAAAATAAAAATATCAAAAGTGGACACCTATGAAAACCAAGAAACTCGTTGCAAAAAAAATCAATCACAAACCAAAAAACAAGTCTAAATTTGCCAGCATTGCAATTAACGTAATTTTGGCAGGTTCAGCAGAAGTTTCTTTACCGTCTTACGCAATTGATATTGATGCCGGCGATTGGGACACCGCTCCCGCCGGTACCGACATGGCAATTATTTATGCACAACACGTAAACAGGGATCAGCTGTTTGCAAAAGGCAATGTCGCAGCAAATAATGCTCAACTAGAATCGAATATATCAATTCTGCGCTACGTACACTGGACAACGCTTGGTGGTCACCCCTTTGCTTTGGAGGCCTTGCTGCCATTCGGCAATTTGAAAGCTGATGGGGATATATCGTCCCTCGGAAATGCTTCTGGAATTGGTGATGCAGTATTCCTTGCCCCGATTTGGCTGATCGACAATAAATCCGAAAGAAATTCTTTTGCTGTAGTGCCGTATATCTTTCTTCCGACCGGCTCCTACGACAAAGACAAACCGCTGAATCTCGGTGAAAATCGCATGAAGTATGACTTGCAGCTCGGCTATACACATGGGATTGGACGCGCATTCAACATTGAACTTGCGGGCGACGCTATGTACTTCGGAGAAAATACTGATACATCACTTAATCAAAAGTTACTCTATCAAGCTCAGGGGCACTTAAGCTATCAGTGGAATCCTGGCACGAGACTGGCCATCGGCCTATCTCATTCCTTTGGAGGTGAAACATCTATTAGTGGGATCGATCAAGATAATAAAATAAACACAACAAAGGCACTGTTCACCGTATCGACTTTTATTGATCAGCGGAATCAATTTTTGTTTTCGTACGGAAAGGATTTAAGTGTTAGCAATGGCTTTAAAGAGGAATCGCGCTTTAATTTTCGTTTGCTGCACGTGTTTTAATTTTCGTCTACTTCGCGTCATGTAACCAACAGTAAATACCCCCCGGCAAAGCCGGGGGTTTTAGTAGGCCATTGAAAAAAACCGACCCTACCTCCCCACCCCGCCAAGTTTTAAGTTTTAAGTTTTAAGGAAGGTCTGAAGTAAGCAGCAGTTTTTAACGGCCTCGCTGTTTGAGGTTCAAAAAACGCCGACTTAATCGAAAATCAGACCTTTCCTCCTCTCAGTTCGCTATTTTTTTGCTGAATAGCCCCTTTTCAGGACTCATTGTCCGCATCACAGGCGCACCTCGCCTGCATTCAACAGCCGTTTTCGCATCATCCACAGGTTCGACAAGGCAAACAGTGTGGTCTGCTGCGCGGTGTTTTTCACCAAGCCTCGGAAGCGGACTTTCGTATAACCAAACTGGCGCTTGATCACCCGGAAGGGATGCTCAACCTTGGCCCGGACTTGAGCTTTCGCGTATTCGATTTTGCGGCGCATGCGACCGATCAGGCTCTTTTTTGCATGCTTCTTATAGCTGCTGGGTCGCGCTGCGATCGACCAGATCATCTGGCGATGTTGATGCTCCGCACGCTTCTCCACGCCGGTGTAACCGGCATCGCCAGAGACGTAAGTTTCCTCGCCATGCAGCAACTGATCGACCTGAGTCACGTCGGCCACATTCGCCGCCGTACCCACTACGCTATGCACCAGACCGGATTCAGCATCGACACCGATGTGCGATTTCATCCCGAAATAGTACTGATTTCCTTTAATGAGATGGTCAGCCCGGCTCGAGAAACCCGGTGAGTCTAAACTTACCGGGCTTCTCTCTTTATCGAAGGAGGATCTCTCATGAGTACCGTGACGCTTCTGGGTATCGACATCGGCAAAAACACCTTCCACTTGCATGGCCAGGACGCCAGAGGAAATCAGCTCTTGCGCAAGAAGCTCAGTCGTAGCCAATTGCTACCGTATCTGGCGCAGTTGCCAAACTGCAAAATTGCCATGGAGTCCTGCGGCGGTTCACAGTGGCTGGCTAGGCAGATCGAAAGCTTAGGCCATCGAGTGCAATTAATCGCGGCGCAGCATGTAAAGGCCTACATCACCGGCAACAAGAATGACTTTATCGATGCGGAGGCCATCTGCGAAGCAGCGTCGCGACCCAGAACCCGCTCGGTTCCGGTAAAGACCCTTGAGCAGCAGATCCTGTCGACCGAGCACAAGCTGCGCAAGTCTTGGGTGGATAATCGCACGGGAATCATCAACCAAGTGCATGGTTTTCTGCTGGAGTTCGGCATCATCTTCCCCATTGGATACGCTGCTCTGGAGCAGGTGCCCGCTCTGATGGAAAACCATGAACTACCAATTCGACTACGCAACGCAGTTGAGCGGATGCTGCTTGATATCCAACGCCTGACTCGAGATATCAAAGCGATCGATGTCGAGATCAAGCAGCAATTGTCTGAGGACGATGCGGGCGTGCGCTTGTTGAGCATCCCCGGCATCGGCCCTCTCACCGCTAGCGCGCTCTTGGCCGACGTCGGAGACGCTTCGACTTACAAAAGCTCGCGCGATTTTGCCGCCTCACTTGGTTTGGTGCCTCGACAGTATTCCACTGGGGGCAAGACCAAGCTGCTCGGTATCAGCAAGCGCGGTGACAAGTATCTGCGCTGCCTGCTGGTGCAAGGCGCTCATGCACTAATGATCCGAATCGACAAACGAAACGATGCAATTGGAGCCTGGGTAAGAAAGCTTTTGGCTAGCAAACCCCCGAACAAGGTCGCCTGTGCGCTAGCCAACAAAATGGCAAGAATCGTCTGGGCTGTATTAGCCCGAGGCGGTAGCTACAACGTGCAACAAATGGTTTGACCTAATCGAGTTACTACCGGCTTTTGCGACGACAGTGATGATGACGATAAACGGCAGACATCCCGACTGAAAACCTGAAGACGAAGATAGCTTTTTTCGTAGCTGATCCTTTTATCAAGGACTGTTGGGAGCGACTTCTCATCAAGGGCCGAGCGCTAATGACTGTGCTCACCATGAGCCCGGATACATTAGCGCAAGCATGTTTTACCGTTCATCACGCTGGGTTGCGGGAGGTGGGCTGACCATACATCTTTGTCTGGTGCATTTCGGGGTCGCGTTTACCGTCCTTGTTCTTGGTCAAACTGGGCGCATGAATAATCGTCGCATCGACCACAGTACCTTGGCGTAGCAGCAAACCTCGGTCGCCCAAATAGCCGTTGATGACCTGCAAAATTCCACCGGCCAGCTCATGTTTTTCCAACAGCCGGCGGAAGTTGAGGATGGTGGTTTCATCCGGAATCCGATCCAGATGCAGCCCGGCAAACTGGCGCAGTATCGTGGTTTCGTAGAGGGACTCTTCCATCGCCGGGTCGCTGTAGCCGAACCAGTTTTGCATCAGATGAACCCGCAGCATGGCCATCAACGGATACGCCGGACGACCGCCTTCACCCTTCGGATAATGCAGTTCGATCAACGTAACTAGGCCTTTCCAGGGCACGACCTGATCCATCTCAATCAGGAAACGCTCGCGGCGGGTCTGCTTACGTTTGCCAGCGTATTCGGCATCAGCGAAGGACATTTGCTTCATCGGGGCTCAACCGTTCAGTTCGTGGGACAGGCGTATTTCACCAGATTTGAAAGTCTTTTCCAGAGTTTCCTTAAGTTTTAAGTTTTTCAGCATTATCCTTTCTTTTTGGATCGCAGTCCGGACGATGGAAAGCTGTTCCTCTTCTAGGCGAAGATGAACTATATTCTGTCTGCGCAAATTAGGATTGGTTTGAAGAGGCATCCTTCCCCCGGTGTCAGGCTAGTTGTCGCTTGAGCTGATTTATCAAAACGATAGATCGGGGGCGTCAAAGAGAGCTGTAATGTCGAGCTATTCACCTGAGCGTAAAGCGGCCCTTATCAACAAATTGCTGCCGCCTCAAAACATGTCCGTGGCCGAGTTGTCGCGTCAAGAAGGCATCTCTCAAGCCACCCTGTATGCTTGGCGAACCAAGCTCAAAGCAGGAGGCGCAGTGGTGCCCGGAGATAAAAGCAGTGCCGATAACTGGTCGGCTGAAGCCAAGTTCGCAGCGGTGTTGCACACGGCCACGTTGAGCGAGATCGAGCTTAGCGAATACTGTCGCAGCAAGGGTTTGTACCCCGAGCAAATCGGCGCTTGGCGACAGGCCTGCATCAGTGGCCAGCTAACAGCCCAGGCACAGCGCCAGGCCGAGCGAGAACAGGCGCGCGCCGACAAAAAACGCATCGCCGAGTTGGAGCGTGAACTGCGGCGCAAGGACAAGGCGCTCGCAGAAACCGCCGCGATTCTGGTGCTGCGAAAAAAGATGAATGCCTTCTGGGGAAACGACAGCGAGGACGTCTGACCTCGCTGCCAGAACGGCAACAACTCGTTGAACGTTTTAACCAAGCCGTTGCTTCTGGTGCACGCAAAACTATTGCCAGCGCGGAGATCGGGCTGTCGCTGCGCAGCCTGCAACGCTGGGCGCTGACGCCTGTGATGCAGGCCGACGTGCGCACCACCACGTCACGTCCGCGACCACTTAATGCCCTGAGTGAACAGGAGCGTTGCGCTATTTTAGAGGTCTGCAACAGTCCGCCATTCGTCAGCCTGCCGCCCAGCCAGATCGTCCCGATACTGGCCGATCAAGGTCGTTATCTGGCCTCAGAGGCAACCTTTTACCGCGTCCTGAAGGAAGCTGATCAGCAGCACCGACGTGGCCGCAGCCATGCACCGCACAAGCATGCTGCGCCGACAACTCACAGCGCAACCACAGCCAATAAGGTCTGGTCTTGGGACATCACCTACTTGCCATCGCCAGTGCGTGGGAAGTACTACTATCTGTATTTGATCGAGGACATCTACAGCCGAAAGGCCGTGGGCTGGGAAGTTTACGAGCAAGAAAGTGGCGAGCTGGCGGCCGAACTGATGCAGCGCACCGTGCTCACCGAACGCTGCGCCGGACGGCCCTTAGTGCTGCACTCGGACAACGGTGCACCGATGAAATCGGTGACGTTGCTGAGCAAACTGTACGAACTCGGCATCACCCCGTCACGCGGACGACCACGGGTGAGTAACGATAATCCCTACTCAGAATCGCTGTTTAGAACCCTGAAATATTGCCCGCAATGGCCTCCTGGTGGTTTTGCAGATTTGGACACGGCACGCAGCTGGGTGCGCGATTTTATCCGCTGGTACAACCACCAACACCGCCACAGCCGCATCCGCTTCGTGACCCCGGCGCAGCGTCATCGAGGCGATGATCAAGAGATCTTGGCCAAGCGTCATGCCCTGTATCAGCAAGCTCGTAATCAACATCCACATCGCTGGTCAGGTGCGACACGCAATTGGCAGCCCATCGGCGCGGTCACACTCAATCCGGAAAGGGAGTTACCGACACTGAAAATAGCCGCATAAAACACAGCTGACGCGACAACTACCTTGCAAAACGCCGCCTTTGATGCGCAATAGCATCCGAAATGGCGGCGTCATGATCGCGCGTTCGTGCACGTAGAACTTCCTCAAATGCCCCATCGCTGGGGGTTATTTTTTAAATCCACGCATTGCAGTCGAACGACGATACTCAGTGGGCGTCATGTTGAAAAAGCTTCGGAAGAGGCGCGTCATGTGGCTCTGGTCGGAGAATCCGCTACTGGCAGCGATAACCTTCAACGGCATATCCTGGCGCGCAAGTAGCCGCTTTGCATGCTCAATCCGTTGCCGCATCACATAGGCATGCGGCGAACAGTTGAACTCGTTTTGAAATTTCCGGATGAGACTGAATACGGTGAGGTGTGTCAGCCCGGCCAGATCCTCAAGCGAAATGTTCTGCTCGATGTTCTCTTTCACATATTGGACAAGGAGCCCGCACTGTGCCGACGAGAGCCTCCCATAGGCGCGATGCTCACGAAAAATGATGTTCGCGTAGCGGCGCAATATATGAATACACAATTGGTTTTTCAGCGACTCCACGTAGAGTTTCCCGCCAAGCCCGTCCTCTTTCAATTCATGTTCAAGCATCGCCACCAAGGTTGGTAGAACCGGATCTTTGGTGCTGACCAGATCGCACATTTCGATATCCTTGATGTCGCGCTCGAACACCTCGCCTGCGACACGCGCGACGGCGGCTTGTGACAGGTACAGATGGGAAACATCGATCGGTTTGTTCCAGCGCCATTGCGATTGCTCGCCACGGGTGAGGATCGACATGACGCCGGGCTCGACCGTTTCGGAATGCCATCGCCCGCTGCTACGCCGACTCATCTCGGCTATGCCGCGTTTATAGATGACGATCATGAAATCACGCATCTCTGGTATCGCAACGTCCAAATCGGAGTAGCGATACCCCTTAAGCGCCATGCCTTCCCAAGATAAGGGAGCACTGTCCAAGGTAAGGTCACCCGGAATCCACTGTGGTATTTGTTCTGGTGAGATCAATTCTTTCATATTAATGTCTGCTCCTTATGCCTCCAAGTGAGCTGGAGCCAATGCTCTCTCGCATTATTTTTCCACTCCATCAAAGACTTTCTTGTATTTTTGGTTTTTAAGACTTTTGTAAGGCTCAAGAAATTATCTTTTTCAGTATGTCAATTCTATGTTTCAAATGCTTTAGCCCTGACACACGCATGCTGCTTGAGTATGCACAAATAGCGCATGCGACTTGGGGGCTACTAAACCAGCCCCCAAGTCGCACTCAATGGCCAGGGTTGACCTGTATCAGACGGTCAAAACCAGCTCAGGAACCGCTTCGAACAAGTCAGCCACCAGGCCGTAATCAGCCACCTGGAAGATCGGCGCTTCTTCATCCTTGTTGATCGCAACGATCACTTTGGAGTCTTTCATACCGGCCAAATGCTGGATCGCCCCGGAAATACCGACCGCAATGTACAGCTGTGGCGCAACGATTTTGCCGGTCTGACCGACCTGCATGTCGTTGGGTACGAAACCTGCGTCGACTGCGGCGCGCGAAGCACCCACAGCAGCGCCCAGCTTGTCAGCCAAGGCATACAGGTGTTTGAAGTTCTCGCCGTTCTGCATGCCACGACCGCCGGAAACGACGATTTTGGCAGCCGTCAGTTCTGGACGATCGGACTTGGCCAGTTCTTCGCTAACGAAGGTGGACTTGCCAGCATCGTGAGCAGCCGAAACGGCTTCGACCGAAGCCGAACCGCCTTCAGCAGCAACCGGATCAAAACCGGTGGCACGCACGGTGATCACTTTGACGGCAGCCGAAGACTGAACCGTCGCAATGGCGTTACCGGCATAGATCGGACGCTTGAAGGTGTCAGCACTTTCAACGGCGATGATCTCGGAGATCTGATCGACATCCAGCAGCGCGGCAACGCGTGGCAGGGTGTTTTTACCGTTGGAAGTGGCCGCAGCCAGGATGTGGCTATAGGACTTGCCCAGCTCCACGATCAGTGGTGCAACATTTTCCGGCAACTGATGGGCATAGGCCGCATTGTCGGCAACCAGAACTTTCGAAACACCAGCGATTTTCGCTGCTGCTTCGGCAACCGCGCCAACGTTGGCACCGGCCACCAGTACGTGAATATCACCACCGATTTTTACAGCGGCAGCCACGGTGTTCAGGGTTGCCGGGGCAACGACACCATTCTCATGTTCAGCAATAACCAAGATAGTCATTTAGATTACCTTCGCTTCGTTTTTCAGTTTCTCGACCAGTTCAGCCACCGACTTGACCTTGATGCCTGCGCTGCGGGTAGCCGGCGCTTCAACTTTCAGGGTTTTGGTCGTGGAGGCGGTAGAAACGCCCAAAGCGTCCGGAGTCAGCACTTCAAGAGGCTTCTTCTTGGCTTTCATGATGTTTGGCAAGGAGGCGTAACGTGGCTCGTTCAGACGCAGGTCTGTGGTCACGATCGCTGGCAGGCTCAGGGACACCGTCTGCAGGCCGGCGTCGACTTCACGCGTGACGCTGACTTTGTCGCCAGACACTTCTACTTTAGAGGCGAAGGTGCCCTGGGCGTAGCCGCTCAGTGCAGCCAGCATCTGGCCGGTCTGGTTATTGTCGCTGTCGATGGCCTGTTTACCCAGGATCACCAGCTGCGGTTGTTCTTTGTCGACCACAGCCTTGAGCAACTTGGCCACGGCCAGGGAGTTCAGTTCGTCGGCGCACTCAACGAGAATGGCGCGATCAGCACCCAGAGCCAATGCGGTACGCAGTTGCTCCTGAGCGGTGGTCGGACCAATGGAAACGACGACGATCTCGGTCGCAACGCCTTTTTCTTTAAGGCGGACGGCTTCTTCCACAGCGATTTCGCAGAAGGGGTTCATCGACATTTTGACGTTAGCGAGATCGACGCCGGAGTTGTCCGCTTTGACGCGAACCTTGACGTTGTAGTCGACCACTCGTTTGACAGCTACGAGGACTTTCATGGCAGGTTCCATTTATAAAATTTGCCCCGACAGCACCTGATCATGCTCGGGGTGCTTATGTTCAGCGGTCGCCAAGCTGCTCGATCACGCCTTGAGCCTTCAATTCGGCCAGGCGTACATCACCAAGACCCAATTGGCGCTTGAGAACTTCGTCCGTGTGCTCACCCAGCATCGGCGCGGGACGCAGGTACTCCACCGGCGTGCCCGACAACTTAATGGGGCTACCAACCGTGACAAAGTCTGGATTCAGTGGGTGAGGAATGTTTACCAGCATGTCTCGTGCTTTTACCTGCGGCTCGTCCAGCGCCTGGGCGATGCTGTTTATCGCTCCCACTGGCACGCCCTGCGAGTGAATCCGTTTCACCCACTCATCGGCACTGTCGCCGAGGAAGTGCTGCGACAGAATGCTGATGATCTCCTCGCGATTGGTCACCCGGTCAGCGTTGCGGGCAAAACGCGGGTCTCGGGGCAACTCAGAGAGACCGATGGCGTCGCACAAGGAGATGAACTGGCTGTCATTTCCGCAGGCAATGATGAAATCACGATCACTGGAACGGAACACCTGATAAGGAACGATGTTGGCGTGAGCATTGCCATAGCGCCCCGGTGGCTTCCCTGAGGCCAGGTAGTTCTGGCTTTGGTTGCACAGGGTGGCGACCTGCACATCAAGCAGAGCCATGTCGACGTGCTGACCCAAGCCGGTTTTTTCGCGACTGAGCAATGCGGCCTGAATGGCTACGGTGGAGTAAAGCCCTGTCATCAGGTCAGAGAATGCCACTCCAACTTTCTGCGGACCGCCCCCCGGTAGATCGTCACGTTCGCCAGTGATACTCATCAGTCCGCCGATGCCCTGGATGATGAAGTCGTAGCCTGGCTCATCAGCGCGTGGGCCGGTCTGACCGAAGCCGGTTACGGAGCAGTAGACCAGACGCGGGTTGATTTTGGATAAGCTTGAATAGTCCAGCCCGTATTTGGCCAGTGAGCCAGCCTTGTAATTTTCGATCAGTACATCGCAGTTAGTGGCCAGTGCACGCACTAACTCCTGGCCTTCGGTGCTGGCCAGGTTCAGCGCCACCGATAACTTGCCGCGGTTGGTCGATTGGTAATAGGAGGCTTCGTAGGTAACCTCTTCGTTCTTGCCCTTCATCCACGGTGGCCCCCAGCCACGGGTATCGTCACCCACACCAGGCCGTTCGATCTTGATCACTTCGGCCCCCAGGTCGGCCAGGGTCTGGCCACACCAGGGACCGGCCAGCACACGGCTCAGATCAAGCACGCGGTATCCAGTCAAAGCACCCATTTCATTTCACCTTTGTTTGCCGCGCTCATACGCGCTCGATAACCATCGCCAGCCCTTGGCCAACACCGATGCACAGACTGACGACTGCGTAGCGCTTGCCGCTCACTTGCAACGCGCGGGCGGTACTGAGTGCCAGCCTCGCGCCAGACGCGCCCAATGGATGGCCGACCGCAATGGCGCCGCCATTGGGATTGACACGCGGGTCATCGAAGGCCAGACCCAGGCCCTTGAGGCAGCCCAGTACTTGGCAAGCGAAAGCTTCGTTGATCTCGATAATGTCCATATCCGCCAGACTCAGCCCGGCGCGGTCCAAGGCCTTGTGGATCGCCTCGACCGGACCGACGCCCATGATGCGAGGCTCAACGCCCACAGCGGCGGCAGATAGAATGCGAACCATCGGCACCAGACCATGGCGTTCCCCTGCAACCCTGGAGCCAATCAGCAGCGCAGCGGCCCCGTCGTTGAGGCCCGATGCGTTGCCAGCAGTGACCACGCCGCCCTCGGACAGGGGTTTGAGCCGCGCCAAGGCCGCCAGATCAGATTGCGGGCGGGGGTGTTCGTCCTGCTCTACGACATTGGGCGGTGTCTTGCGACCGGTGGGTACGCTCACCGCGAGCAATTCGTCCGCGAAGAAACCGGACAATCGCGCTGCTTCGTATCGGGCCTGGGACCCTGCGGCAAAAAGGTCCGCTTGAGCACGGTCGATGCCATAATCGCGGGCCACGTTGTCACCGGTCTGCGGCATGCTGTCATTGCCAAACTCGGTAACGATTTTCGGATTGGGGAAGCGTGCGCCGATAGTGCTGTCAAATACCGTCAACTCGCGGCTGTAGGCTGCCTCCGCCTTGGCCATGACGAATGGCGCGCGGGACATGCTTTCCACGCCTCCAGCGATGAACAGATCACCTTCCCCGCAGGTGACCGCACGTGCCGCGTCGATCACCGCCGCCAGGCCACTGGCGCAAAGGCGATTGACCGTCTGCCCCGGTACCGTCACCGGCAGTCCGGCAAGCAGCGCAGCATGGCGAGCGATGTTACGGCTGTCCTCTCCCGCCTGGTTAGTGTTGCCAAGAATCACGTCCTCGATGGCATCACCGGGAATGGCATGACGGGCGAGCAGTTCGCGGATAACGTGAGCAGCGAGATCGTCCGGACGTACCGGTGCAAGTGCCCCACCGTGGCGGCCGAAGGGGGTGCGTAGCCCTGCGAAGATATAGGCGTCGAGCATGGAAAATTCCTGAATGTCAGAGATCAGTTGAGCGTCGGTTCAATATGGCGCAGCGATAGGCCCAGAGCCGCTCGGCGGCGCAGCCAAGGGCCTGGGCGATAACGAGGATCCCCAGTCAGCTCGGTCATACGTTCGAGAATGGTCAGCAAGCGCTTTGCTCCGAAACTATCGCCCCAGGCCAGCGGACCCTGCGGATAACCCAGGCCACGGCGGACGCCCTCATCCAGGTCGTCAACACTGGCGATGCGTTGCTGGACGATGTCGCCAGCCAGATTGACGATCATTGCCAGCACGCGTTGGGCGACAAAACCAACGCTGTCATTGATCACGCTGACGCCGACGCCATCGCGTGCCAGCAAAGCATGAGCTGCATCGCGCATATCGACTCGCGTGGCCGGTGTCGGCATCAGCGTGCGGTAGCGACGAGGGTCGAGCAGCGGGTCGATACACACGGTGCGTGTCGGGTCGGTGGCGAACAGGCCAGCGGCAGCAGTGGCATCCAGGCCGTAGGGCGCGAGCAGACAAAGCGCCTCGCTGCTCGGTGTGACACCCTGCTCCACCTGCGCGCCCAACGCTTCCAGCAGCGCACTCAAGGTGGCACGATCCTCCTCGTTCTCGGTACCAAGCCATACCGGTGGCATAGCCTCGACAACCGGCACTGGCTGCGCCGACGGCGGATCGATCATTTGCCCGTTGGTATACCGGTAAAACCCGCGTCCCACTTTACGGCCGACATACCCGGCGTCTAGCATCTGCCGAGTCAGCGCCGCCGGGCGATAACGCGGTTCCTGGTAAAACTGGTTATAGATAGACTCGATCACCGGGTGAGATACGTCCAGAGCCGTAAGGTCGAATAGCTCCAGTGGCCCCATGCGAAAACCCAAGCCCTCGCGCAGGATGCGGTCGATTTCCGCAGGCTCGGCAATGCCTTCCTTGAGAATTTGCAGGGCTTCGGTGCTATAGGCGCGACCCGCGTGGTTGATGATGAAACCGGGCGTATCCTTGGCCCGAATACCTAGGTGGCCCATGCGCGCCGCCAACGCCTGCAGGCAGTCACCGACCAGCGGATCGCTGGCTAAGCCGTCGATCACCTCCACCACTTTCATCAGCGGTACCGGGTTGAAGAAGTGGAATCCCGCAACACGTTCGGGATGCCGACATCCGCGCGCGATGCTGGTAACGGACAGCGACGAGGTATTGGTTGCCAGAATGCAATCGTCACCGACGACGGCTTCAAGCTGTGCGAGCAAAGCCTGCTTGGCATCGAGTCGCTCAATAATGGCTTCGACTACCAAGTCTACGTCCTTGAGCTCGCTCAGAGCAGCCGCTACCTGCAGGCGATCGAGTGTGGCCCGTGCGTCAGCTCCGAGAACCTTGCCCTTGCCCACCAGCTTGTCCAGCGTCTGTTTCAGGTTATCAAGAGCGGCCTGGGCGGCGCCTTCGCGGTTATCGAAGAGCAGGACCTGAATACCGGCCTGGGCTGCAATCTGGGCAATGCCCATGCCCATGATGCCAGCCCCCACCACAGCCATATGGTTGATCTCGCGTGTCATGAATCACTCTCCCGAGAAGGTGGCTTTGCGTTTTTCAAGGAAGGCACTGGCACCCTCTTTCTGATCCCTGGAATCGAACAGCAACTGAAACGCCTTGCGCTCCAACGCCAGGGCGCTGTCAAGGGGCAAGTCGGCACCAAGCAGCATCACTTCCTTGATCTGAGCCACAGCCAGTGGCGGCAAGGCGGCTATTTCAGCAGCCAGCTCAAGTGCTCGCGGCACTGTGCGTTCATCACTCACCACCTCGCTGATCATGCCCATGGCAAGCGCTTCGGGGGCCGCGACCAGACAGCCTGTCAATGCGATACGCATTGCCTGGAATTTGCCGACTGCGCGAATCAGACGTTGGGTGCCACCGGCTCCCGGCATCAGGCCAAGCTTGACCTCCGGCTGACCGAAGCGTGCAGATTGCCCTGCAACGATGATGTCGCAGTGCATCGCCAATTCGCAGCCCCCCCCGAGTGCAAAACCATTCACTGCGGCGATCACAGGTTTAGGGCAACGAGCGATGGCCTCCCATAAGTACTCCGTGTGGCGGCGATACATCTCGATAGGACTGGCCTTGGCGAACTCACGGATATCGGCACCGGCGACAAAGCACTGTTCACCACCCGTGAGGACGATCACACGCACCCGTTCATTGTTGGCGAGCGAGCGAAAGATTTCTGCCAACTGTTCGCGCACTGCGCTATTGAGCGCGTTCTTGACCTCGGGTCGCTGGATCCGTACGACAGCGACGGCATCATCGCGAATTTGCAGATCCACTACAGCTTTAAGCTGAGAGTCCATACCTACCTCTTATTTTTGTTTCGCTATACGAAACTGAATACCGTAATTACGATCAATCATAGATACGCTTCTAAATTTCTGTAAACAGGAAAACCAATAAATCTGTATTAATCCTTTATTTACAGTTACTTAGATTAGACAAATAAAAATATTGGTTTTTTTTAATGCACCGAATACAATTTCGCCTGACGAAACTGTATTTTATTTTCTTGCATTTATCGAAAGCGAGGTTCTACCATGGGTCGCAACAAGGCTGATCACCAGGCCGTGGACAAGTCGAAAGGAACGGATGAAATCGGCTTACTGAAGATGGGCATGCTAGATCCCGCCAGCGCGCTGAGCGAAGACGAAAGCAGTGGCCAGTTCGTAACTGCCTTAGCACGCGGACTTGAGCTGATGAGGTGTTTCACCCCGCGCGACAACGTGCTCGGCAATCAGGACCTGGCGCGGATGACCGGGCTGCCCAAACCGACGGTGACGCGTTTGACCAATACGCTGATGCGGCTGGGCTGCCTCAAACGTGAAGTGCATTCAGGCAAGTATCAGCTGGACGTGGGTGTATTGGGTTTCGGTTACGCCATGTTGTCGAATCTGGCGATTCGCACGGTGGCTCATCCCTTGATGGAGGAGTTGGCCAATCACGCTCAGGCGGCCGTCGCCATGGCCGCCCGTGATCGACTTCAAATGGTGTACCTGGATGTGGTTCAGGGTCAGGGCAACATGACCATGCGCCGTCAGATCGGCAGCTACTTGCCGCTGGCACAGAGTTCGGTGGGCCGAGCCTGCCTGGCAGCAATGCCGGAAACAGAGCGGGAGTTTCTACTTGACCACATTCGCCAGCGCGAATCGGAGCAATGGCCAGCCATCCGCAAGGGACTGGACAAAGCGTTCAGGGATTTCGCCGACTACGGGTTCTGCCTGTCGATCGGTGAGTGGCATCGTGACGTTAACTCCGTTGCCGTGCCGTTGCTGCACCCGCAGTACGGGTTGCTGACCTTCAACTGCGGTGGACCGAGCTTTCAGCTACCCCGTGAACAGCTCGTGGACGATATCGGGCCTCGCCTGATCAATATGGTCAACAACATTAGCGCCGCTGCTCGCTGACGCAACGGAGTAACGGCGCCCTAAAAAACCGGCTCGCTTGCGAGCCTCAGGAGCGCACATGATCCGTGATACCGAAACCCTACAGATACTGTTGGATTCACTTCGCCAGTTCGTCAACGAAGCGCTGATCCCAAGGGAGAACGAGGTTGCCGAGACCGACAATATCCCGGACGACATCGTTGTCCAGTTGCAAGAAATGGGGCTGTTCGGGCTGACTATCCCGGAAGAATTCGGCGGCATGGGTGTGACCATGGAAGAAGAGGTAAATATCGCCTTCGAACTGGGGCGCACCTCTCCAGCCTTCCGTTCCTACATTGGCACCAATAATGGTATCGGCTCCATCGGCATTCTGCTCGACGGCAGCCAGGAGCAGAAACTCAAATACCTGCCAGGCCTGGCCTCGGGCGAGCTACTCAGCGCCTTCTGCCTGACCGAGCCGGACTCAGGTTCCGATGCCGCCTCGCTGAAAACCAGTGCCGTGCGCGATGGCGATCACTACATCATCAACGGCACCAAGCGCTTCATCACCAACGCCCCCCACGCCGACATTTTCACCGTAATGGCGCGCACCAACCCGGACATCAAGGGTTCCGGCGGCATCAGTGCATTCATCGTAGAGCGCGACACGGCCGGTATCTCCCTGGGTAAACGCGATCACAAGATGGGACAGAAAGGCGCTCACACCAGTGACGTCATCTTCGAAAATGTCCGCGTTCCAGCCAGCCAGTTAATCGGAGGTGTTGAAGGCGTGGGTTTCAAAACTGCCATGAAAGTACTGGATAAAGGTCGCCTGCATATTGCAGCCCTGAGCGTCGGCGCAGCCGAGCGCATGCTGGCGGACTCGCTGCAATACGCAATTGAGCGCAAGCAATTCGGCAAGCCGATCGCCGAGTTCCAACTGATCCAGGCGATGCTCGCCGACAGTAAGGCGGAAATCTACGCAGCACGCTGCATGGTCCTGGATGCGGCAAAAAAACGCGACTTGGGCCTGAACATTGGTACCGAAGCCTCCTGCTCGAAGATGTTCGCCACTGAGATGTGCGGACGCGTCGCCGACCGCTGCGTACAAATCCATGGTGGCGCAGGCTATGTAAGCGAATACGCCATCGAACGCTTCTATCGGGACGTTCGCCTCTTCCGCATTTATGAAGGCACCACCCAGATCCAGCAGTTGGTGATCGCCCGAAACATGATCCGCGACGCTCAAAGCTGAGGCCTCAGGCCTTCAAACTCTGGTTCAAGCCCCCCTGTTCCCATAAATATAATAAGGTGACGTGATGGACGCTGCTGCTCAGGTCAGTGCAAATACACTGGCCAAAACCAAAACCTGGGTGTTGGTATTTATCTTCTGCTTTCTTGGATTGTTAATCGACGGCGCCGATCTGATGCTGCTTTCCTACAGCCTCAGCAGCCTGAAGGCTGAGTTTGGCCTGAGCAACGTCGAAGCCGGCAGCCTGGGTAGTTTCACCCTGGCCGGCATGGCCATCGGTGGCATCTACGGTGGCTGGGCTTGCGATCGTTTCGGCCGGGTAAAAACCGTGGTCTGGAGCATCGTACTTTTTTCCGCCGGCACGGCTGTGCTAGGCCTGACGCATAACTATTGGCAGTTCGCGATCACCCGATTGGTGGCATCGCTGGGAATTGGCGCACTGTACGTGGCTTGTAACACGCTGATGGCCGAATACGTACCTACTCGCTACCGCACAACGGTACTGGGCACCCTGCAAGCGGGCTGGTCAGTGGGCTATATCGTCGCGACGCTGCTGGCCGGCTGGATCTTGCCTAGCCATGGCTGGCGCTGGCTTTTCTACATTGCCATTATCCCGGTGATCCTGGCCGTGGTGATGCAACGTTTCGTGCCGGAGCCGCAAGCCTGGATCAACGCTCAGGCCGAGCGCGCCAAGAAAAAAATCAAGGGCATCCAAAAGCCATCCTCCGAAAAACGCGAGAGCATGTACAAGCTGATCTTCGGTGATCCGCAGGCTCGTCGGATGTTTATCTCCTGGGCCCTGACTGCCGGCTTTCTGCAGTTCGGCTACTACGGCGTAAACAACTGGATGCCGACGTATCTGGAAAGCGAACTGGGCATGAACCTCAAATCCATGACCGGCTACATGGTCGGCACCTACACCGCCATGATCCTCGGCAAGATTCTCGCGGGCCTGGCCGCTGACCGTATCGGTCGTCGTACCGTGTTCGCCTTTGGTGCCCTGGGCACCGCGGTATTCCTACCGGTCATCGTCCTGTTTCAAAGCCCTGAAAACATCCTGTGGATGCTGGTGGTGTTCGGCTTTTTGTATGGCATTCCTTACGGCGTGAACGCCACCTACATGACTGAAAGCTTCGAGGCCAAATTCCGCGGATCCGCAGTAGGCGGCGCCTACAACATCGGGCGCCTGGGCGCAGCGATTGCTCCGGCAGCTATCGGCTTCCTCGCCTCTCATGGCTCGATAGGCGTGGGTTTTCTAGTCATGGGCGCGGCCTACTTCATCTGTGGTGTGATTCCGGCGCTGTTTATCAAGGACAAGCAATTCGACCCACAGAAGCAATAGAACCGATAACTCAACAATTCAGCAGCAGTCTGTTGGCGCTCCTTATCCGACTGACCGCTGCTATTGAACATACTAAAGATACACCAACTTTCGTTCTAATCTGTTTGAACCGCCATATTCCCCGCAACAAACCTCGACCATTTAGCCCGGATCTTTCTGGCATTTTCGAAAACTTATCCTTCCAGCGCGCTTTGGCTAGGGTGAAAAAATACGCCTTGAAGAAGCCTGTCGCGACCGACAGCTATCGGCCAATACCGCCGATAACGTTCGACAGTAATGAACCCCAAAAAAACCGTCATCAACTCAGTTATTTAGCTGGGACAACACCCACCGGACGGGTTCCGAGCTCGGTGTCCGCTGAAGATTCCACCGAGAGCCAGCCGTTTTCTGGGGGTAAAAACACTTAAAAATAAAAAAGGGTCGCGAGATAAAATCTCGCAACCCTTTGAATTATATGGTCGGGACGGAGTGATTCGAACACTACCCCTAGTACCCCATAAAGGTGAATAACCGTCCAATAGAGTCCTACAAAATCCAAGCTTACAGCTTACCCCCTGAAAATACTGGACAAGCCTCTTACAGACGTCCATTGGCATCCGCTATCATCCGCTTAAAGCTCCTTTCAATTCACTACCAATTCACTACCAAGGATATAACCGTGGCCAATCTCACAGATAAGGCGATGAAGGCGAAGCCTGGCCACACTCATAAATGGATGAGTGAAGTAGCAATTTGGGGCCATGGCTCCCTCTTGGCGCGAATCACCCCGGCCGGGGATCGCCTTTTCTATTTCCAATACACAAACGAGGCAGGCAAGCGATACGCTCTGCCAATTGGTACGTATGGTCCGGGGGACGATGCCGCTACCATGACTCTGTCAGATGCACGACAAAGAGCAATGGAACTCGCGAGCCTGCACAAAACAGGCATCAAAAACATCCGTGAACATCTTGAGTCCGAAGAAGCCGCACGTATCGCTGCCCGCGACGCTAAGGTGGCACAACTAAATGCTGAGAAAGCTACTGCAGCAACCGAGCTCGCCCGCCAAGCTGCCCGAAAGAGCGTTACTGAACTATTTGAACACTGGGCCAAAGTCGACTTGATCAATCGCAAGGACGGAGGTGCGGAGGTGCGCCGAATGTTCGAAAAAGATGTATTACCTTTTCTAGGCAACATCGCGGTAGCTGACGTGAAAAAGGGACATATCACAGAAGTAACTGATGTAATGCTCTCGCGTGGCGTCAATCGTGCAGCAAAAATAGCCTTCTCCCTTATGCGTCAGATGTTCCGATTTGCAGTAGATCGCGACCTGATCGAACACGATCCCAGTGCTGGGATTCGCAAAGCCAAAATTGGCGGTAAAGATGTCGAGCGTGATCGAGTCTTAAGTGATGACGAGATACGCAACATTTCCCAAAAAGCTTCGGAAGCCGGTCTGCTGGTGACAACCGAAGCGGCCATCTGGATTGCACTATCCACTTGCTGTCGTATTGGTGAGCTGCTGAGCAGCAGATGGGAGCATATCGATCTTGAGCAGCGCACTTGGTTAATTCCCGGCGAAAACAGCAAGAATGGAAAACCACATCTCGTCAGCTTGTCGAACTTTGCAGCTGCACAGTTCAAGCGAGCACAACATATCAACAGTAAATCAACCTAGTGCTACCCAAATACAGATAACAGCGGCCCTGTCAGCCCCAAGACCGTGACCAAACAACTAGGGGACCGTCAACGCCAGCCTGAAGAAGGGACCCTGAGCCGGCGTAGCGCGAAAGCCCAGGCCCTACTGCTTCCAGGTGGTAAATGGACACCTCATGATCTTCGACGCACAGGCGCAACACTGATGACCGCGCCGGGAGTGCTACCCGAGGTGGCTGAGCGCTGCCTAAATCACACTGAAGACAACAAAATGAAACGAATCTATCAGCGTCACAGCTACGCTGCCGAAATGGCCACGGCTTGGAATCTACTTGGCGAGCGCTTGGAGATGCTCACAAACGTTAAAACAGATAGATCAGCCAGCTCGCCACTTTCTTGCTCGTAAACCTCCCAGCCCACGGCCTTTCGGCTGTAGATGTCCTCGATCAAAGACAGATAGTAGTACTTCCCACGCACTGGAGATGGAAGGTAGGTAATGTCCCAAGACCAGACCTGATTGGCGGTGGTTGCGCTGTAAGTCGTCGGCGCAGCATGCTTGTGCGGCGCATGGCTGCGGCCACGTCGGCGCTGCTGATCAGACTTCTTGAGGACGCGGTAAAAGGTCGTTTCTGAGGCCAGGTAACGGCCTTGGTCGGCCAGTATCGGCACGATCTGGCTCGGCGGCAGGCTGACGAATGCGGGCTGTTACAGACCTCTAAAATAGCGCAACGCTCCTGTTCACTCAGGGCATTAAGTGGTCGCGGACGTGACGTGGTGGTGCGCACGTCGGCCTACATCACAGGCGTCAGCGCCCAGCGTTGCAGACTGCGCAGCGACAGCCCGATCTCCGCGCTGGCAATAGTTTTGCGTGCACCAGAAGCAACGGCTTGGTTAAAACGTTCAACGAGTTGTTGCCGTTCTGGCAGCGAGGTTAGACGTCCTCGTTGTCGTTTCCCCAGAAGGCATTCATCTTTTTTCGCAGTACCAGGATCGCGGCGGTTTCTGCCAGCGCCTTATCTTTACGCCGCAGCTCGCGCTCCAACTCGGCGATACGTTTTTTGTCGGCACGTGCCTGCTCTCGCTCGGCCTGGCGTTGTGCCTGAGCTGACAGCTGGCCACTGATGCAGGCCTGTCGCCAAGCGCTGATTTGCTCCGGGTACAAACCCTTGCTGCGACAGTATTCGCTGAGTTCGATCTAGCTCAACGTGGCCGTGTGCAACACCGCTGCGAACTTGGCTTCAGCCGACCAGTTATCGGCACTGCTTTTATCTCCGGGCACCACTGCGCCTCCTGCTTTGAGCTTGGTTCTCCAAGCATACAGGGTGGCTTGAGAGATGCCTTCTTGACGCGACAACTCGGCCACGGACATGTTTTGAGGCGGCAGCAATTTGTTGATAAGGGCCGCTTTACGCTCAGGTGAATAGCTCGACATTACAGCTCTCTTTGACGCCCCCGATCTATCGTTTTGATAAATCAGCTCAAGCGACAACTAGCCTGACACCGGGGGGGGCGCTCAGATCGAGACACCGATCAATGCTGCGCAGGAGATGATTTGGTGGGATGTGATCTTCAATCTTGAACGAGTAAAACAGCCGTTCCTGTCCACTCGATAATTGTCCCATCATGCTGCGAATCCTCCCGCCGGCCGATGTCCATATTTTGCCGCAGGCCGAGTTGAAGGTCTACTTTTTCAACAGAATCGGCCAGAAGCGATCACTGAGTATCATCCATCACGCTATAACAAATCGCGAGCATAATGAAGCGTCTCCAATGATGCAGCATGAGTCGGATCATGAGCGAAACCCAAAGCTGTTTACCAACGAAAGCGCCCGACTGACTGTTGCAAGTCACTACCTAAACGAGCTAGCTCTACTGAAGAACTCATCGTTTGCCCTGACTTAATTGCGGACAGGTCAGCCATGCTGTGAATCTCGATGATGTTTTGGTTGATCTGAACCACTGTAGCACCCTGCTCTTCTGCACCGGCAGCGATCTGATGGTTCATAGCCTGAATATCAGCTACTGCTTGAGTGATTTCGAGCAACGAGGTACGTGCTTGCTGGGCTAGGTTTACAACATCTCTGGTTCGTAAATTGCCGCGCTGCATAAGCTCCCACGCCGTATGGCTTCCCTCCTGAAGCGAAATCACGAGACTTTCTATCTCCTTTGTCGATTGCTGAGTACGCATCGCGAGCGCACGAACCTCGTCCGCGACGACTGCAAATCCCCGCCCCTGCTCTCCTGCTCGAGCAGCCTCGATTGCCGCATTTAATGCCAAGAGATTAGTTTGCTCCGCCACAGCTTTTATTACATCAATCACCTGATTGATGCATCCACTATCGTGCTGAAGTCTTTCCATAGCCCCACCTAACTTAGCCATATCCTCAGAAAGGCATTCTATATAATCGACTGCACCATTTACTACTCGCTCTCCGTCGCGCGCCTTTTCATCCGCCATACTTGCCAATGCGGCTGCTTCCTCTGTGCTTTGTGCAATCGCTTGAACGGTTATCACCAGTTCATTCACAGCAGCAGAGACCTGTGCTATTGCAAATTTCTGCTGCTCATTATCAGTTTGAGCCTGCGCGCAAATCGACGAAAGTCCTTCGGAGGCAGCTACCAATTGCGAAGCTCCCTGATTGATGTCTCCTACGAGATGACGTAAACCATTCGCCATTTTACGAGTAGCGCTTTGCAACTGCCCTATCTCGTCGTTACGGCAGCTTTCCTCCACATCGACCAAGTCACCAGAGGCAATACGCTCAGCCAACCGAACAGTTGCTTTTAGAGGAGGAACCAATTGACGCGATATGAACCAGACACCACACGCGGCGATTAATATAGCAATCACTGAAGCGCCAGCCAAGAGCGTGTATATCAAAGCCACCTTATCATCACGATCCCTGACCAGATCCGACATCAGCTTGTCTACCGACTTCTCCAAGCTCGCATATTGACCAGCCAATTGTTCAGCTTCTTCACTCCAAGTAACCAGCACCCCCTGCGCCAATCCGGAATTATTAGGCACTGAAGCGCGGACCAGTCCAGAAAACGTCCGATCATGGGCAACTAGCTCGCCAGTCAATCCATTTAAGTCATTTGCCGCCGGAGACACAAACAAAGGCAAAGCTACTTCAACGCTACTTTTTATCCGCTCCACTGCAGAGTTTCTATCCTGAAGAGTTTGTTCATCATGAAGAAGCAGGTATTGTCTTTCCACTGCCTTTAGATTTCGAATCTTCTACCTTAAAATCACCAATAAGCCCACTTTTTTCTAGCAGACCAGAGAGTGCGTAAACACTGTAAAACCCAGAAAATGTGACAATCATCCCAACACTAATAACTAGAGAAAACATGAGCATCAACTTGAATTGAACACCAAGCCCTCCCAGCATACGATCACTATCCTCCACAATCATCCCCTTATTTTTATTATAAAATGGTAGTTTTGCGTTTCGAATACACAGCCCTTAAGAAGACTCTGAATAAGTCAGCCCTTTTCAACCAATTGCCGGTCAATTCTCCTTCGACCCTCCACATCAGAACTGTGATCCTAGCAACAAGGATCGCGATTAGATCTAGGCCGACCGAGTCAATAGCCAACCTCATGACCATACGAGGGATTCCGCCTTTTAATTTATTATTTAATGCTTACCCAAAGAGTGAAAGCGGTCGTCAGGGATAGGAGGAAACCTGGCCATTTGCCGAGCCTTGGTCCAGGATCATGTAGTAACCCTGCCGGGCACCACATGCCCGGAAGGCGATGCGTATTTCACACCCCACACTTGGACTGCTCCCGGCTCCACCAAATCTACATCTAAAGACGTCCGCAGACGTCCGCAGACGTCTTTTTTGTGCCTTAAATCCAGACAGAATAAGCGCGAAAAATGAGACTATTCCAGCCCTTTCCTGAGGCCCCGCGCAGAAAACTCAACCTAAAATATAATGCTAAGTTGCCAAGCGGGGTGGTATTGGCGGAGCCAAAGTCGCATCCGCCTTTGCGAACCACTCGGACTTACAAGACATCCAGTTTAGGCACTACGCTAGCCTCATCAAAAAACTCGACCACAAGCCGATTGAATCGGTCGGCCTGCTCAATTTGTGTCCAGTGCCCACAACGCCCGAAAACATGCAACTGCGCACGCTCAATGATTTCGACTAAACGCAGACTGCTGGATAGCGGAACCACCTGATCCTCGCGTCCATGAATAATCAGTGTCTCGTTGGAAAGCCCTTTTATATCTGCATCCGAACTAGCCAGCGCGGCTACCCAGCGCTGACGCGGTGCTGGAAACATCCGGGAAAAAGATTCTTGGAAGCCTGGCTGAATACTCGCTTCATATCGTAGCCTGGCCAATTCATCGCTGACCAAGCTACGGTCATAGGCGAAAATGTCGAGGAGATCACGCATGTTTTTGATTGACGGCGTGTAACCCCAAACCGCATCCAAACCATCCGTGAGTTCGAATTGCGTTCCAGCTGCCCCCATCAGGACCATGCGGTCTATCCGACCCGGATGCCGTATCGCAATTGCAATCGCCAGTGCCCCGCCAAACGAGTTGCCTACGATGTGGGCTTTTTCAATTTCCAAGGCATCCATGACGCCAATGATGTGCTTGACCCAATTATCCATGGAATAAATATAGTTTTCAGGCCTATGTGTGAAGCCGAAACCAACTATATCTGCGGCAATAACTCGAAAGTTCTTGCTCAGGGCAGGCATCGTCAGTCTCCAGTTGGCATAAGCACTTACGCCGGGGCCGGAGCCATGAACGAGGAGTACCGGCGTCCCTTCACCAAGATCGTGATAATTTGTTTGAATACCAGCAGCTACAATACTCTTACCTATTTCAGGATTAGCCATTCTTCTATCCTCGGTCACTAAAAATTATTTATGCGTTGAACTGAATAAATAGAAAAGCACCAACGTATCATGGCAAGGACACTATCCAACTCATGAAATGCCATGGATGCTGTCTTCGCCCTAAAGAAAGGGCGGGATATTCAGAATTCGTAAACATAAGCCGTACTTATACTATCCTGAGCATGCGCCACCCTTATTGGCTCGGATGTGTTGGGCTGGCTGGAGTTATCCATCTCCTTTTTAAAAGAATGGATCCAGGCAAAGTCCATCTTACTTGCCCGTGTGAATTGATAAGAAAACCCTGCAGAGCCGAACGTGGTAGGAATAGCAGGAATTACCGCTAACACAGTATCGGAGCGCAACGCCTGAGTCGCTAAGCGCCCCCCTCCTCGCAGCGTCCACTTGCCAGTCTGATAGGCAGCGCCAAACGATAGAGCGGTCTGATCCCTATAATTCTGCGGCAATAAAATATTTATATTCGAGCCATTATCTGCAACAAAATCAACATCAATATCTTTCATTGCGTGCTTCCAGAATATCCGGGAAACGTCGGCAGCAATCAGCCATTGGTCATTAAGCTGATGGCTTATACCCAGATTCAATTGCGCGGGAGTTTGAAAGTCACGTATCTTAATTTTGCCTGCCAGCGCAACCTGGCCAACTACAGCATCTACTGCCGTAAGAGTTGCATTACCTTCCATGTCAGCTAGCTTGCTCTCCATGGAATACGCGGCACCAAAAATCGTAGCTTGCGTGATTTTATATATCATACCTATGCGTCCGCCAACACCCCACGCATCCGCACCACTCGCCACTGGCTGGTTCTTGGTAAAACTCAAATGAGCGCCGCGCAAGTCAGGTAGTTCCCCAAGCACAGGAACAAGGCTACCACTCACCCGCCCCGCCCCGATCAGCGAACCAAGCTGGTCCGCGCCCATCAACATATCCAGGTTCAAGCCCTGCCACACGGCATCAACACTCGCCCCCACAGTCAGCCTATCATTGACTTCGTAGCTCGCCGCAAAGGGAATGTTCAAGGTCAGTAGGCGACTCGAATTCTCGAGACCTGTATCAAGTCCCCCGGTAGCGCGAGAAAGAAAACTCTTGGTCCCATATTCCGTTCCCACCCCACCTTGGGCGAAGACACCTAGGCCAAATGCCCAGGGACCACCGCGATACGTAAAAGCCAGTTGGGGAGCCGCATAAGGGCCGCGGTTTTTGGAGTGATCATTGGAGGAGGCAGTTTCTCCTGTTGCTTGATTCTTAACTGATAAATCAGGAACGATAACATCTAGGCCTAGATGAATTTCAGAACCTGGCGCCATCAAAGAAAGCGTTGCAGGATTCGTCATCATACCAGCCGCGCCCACATCAAACGCCGTCGCAGCCCCCCCCATCGCACTCGACACTGGGCCATACCCAACGAACCGAAATACATCGCTGCTAGCCAGTGTCGCTTGAGAGGCAGTTGCCGATATCGCAATGGTTATAGCCCGAATAAGTCCTTGATTCATTTTTCTATCTCTTATATTTATAAGAAAAATTATAATTTATGTCCGGATGAAGATTTTCCAGCCTTCCCCTTTCTTGTTTATCGCAAACAAATGCGTTCCCTCGCACTTGCTGCAAATGCATATCGCCGAAGTAGTGTTACCACTCGAAATTTACATGAAAAAACTAGAAGCATAGAAGACAGCACACATCAAATTAGAATATGTAGTGACACAACTAATAGATTTGACAATCTATTTTATATATTCGATAACTCGCTCAAGCTTTTGTATACAGACGATAAATTAACGAACTAATAACTCACTCAACTAGAGTGACGCTAGACTGCGGGCCCGCGCCATGGTCAGCGCCGTATCTTCGATCATATCCTCTTGGCCACCGACCATGCCGCGCCGACCCATCTCAACCAGAATGTCACGT
The DNA here is from genome assembly GCF_023651955.1 of Pseudomonas sp. Y39-6. Lineage (NCBI taxonomy): Bacteria > Pseudomonadati > Pseudomonadota > Gammaproteobacteria > Pseudomonadales > Pseudomonadaceae > Pseudomonas > Pseudomonas sp. Y39-6. The sequence continues at coordinate 4,663,997 of NZ_CP069594.1, forward strand.
GCCGACACCCCGTATTGTTTCTCAGCTCGTTTGGCAAACAGCAAGAACGAACCATATACACCGGCGTAACCCAGCGTAAGCGAGTCGCGATCGATCCGGATTGGGAAGTCCATCATCGGTACCACAAGGTCTTCTGCTACGTCTTGGATTTTGAACACATCAACTCCGGTCTCAATCCCCGATCGGGCGCAGACCGCGATGAAAACCTCCATCGGCGTATTGCCTGCACCGGCACCGAGTCCGGCCGCTGCGGCGTCGATCCTGTTAGCCCCGTATTCTACCGCCACCAACGAGTTAGCCACGCCCATCGCCAGATTGTGATGGCCGTGAAAACCGAGTTCAGTTTCAGGATTAAGTTTCTCGCGCAGTAGCCCTATGCGTGCTTTAACATCTTCCGGCAGCATGTAGCCAGCCGAATCGGTGCAATAGATGCAATTGGCACCATAGCTTTCCATACGGCGCGCTTGTTCCAGTAGTTGCTCGGGCGATGCCATGTGCGACATCATCAGAAAGCCGACCGTGTCCATTCCTATCTTGCGAGCATATTGAATATGCTGCTGCGAGACATCGGCCTCGCTGCAATGGGTAGCCACACGAATAGTACTTACACCCAATTCATATGCCATCTTCAGATCATCTACGGTGCCAATACCGGGCAGTAGCAGCGCAGACACTTTTGCTTTTTTCATCAGTGGGATCACCGACGACAGATACTCCTCGTCGGTATGGGCGGGAAAGCCATAGTTGATTGACGAGCCGCCCAAACCGTCGCCATGAGTGACCTCAATCAGCGGCACGCCAGCAGCGTCCAGGCCCTGTGCGATGCTGGTCATTTGCTCCAGCGTCATTTGGTGCCGCTTCGGGTGCATGCCGTCACGCAGTGTCATGTCATGAACGGTAATTTTTTTGCCTTTGAGTGCCATGTTTATTCCTCACGGAGCAGTTATTTTTGCTTCTTTTTCGTCGAGTCAAGTGTAAGTTTTCCGCTGAGAACTTCTTCGGCGAACATCTCCGCAGTGCGGACAGCGGCGGCAGTCATGATGTCAAGGTTGCCAGCATATTTGGGTAGGTAATCGCCCAGACCTTCAACTTCCAGGAACAGCGAGATGCGCTTGCCGTCAAATACCGGACCGTTGACCAGCTTGTAACCGGGCACGTATTTCTGGACTTCCTTAATCATTGCGTGCACCGACGCAGTGATTTTTTCTCGATCAGGTTCGGTTTCGGTCAGGCAATGAACGGTATCGCGCATCATCATCGGCGGCTCGGCCGGGTTAATGATGATGATAGCCTTGCCCTTTTTGGCTCCGCCGACGATTTCAACTGCACGGGATGTGGTGCGGGTAAACTCATCAATATTGGAGCGGGTTCCGGGGCCTATCGATTTGGATGCCGTGGTAGCTACGATCTCGCCGTAAGCTACCGGCTGTACACGCGATACCGCAGCGACCATCGGGATAGTGGCCTGGCCGCCGCAGGTCACCATATTGACATTCAATTCACGCTGACCGACATGCTTGAGCAGATTCACCGGCGGCACACAAAAAGGGCCGATAGCAGCCGGGGTCAAATCGATCATCATCACGCCCAGCTCATTAAGCTTGCGTGAATTTTCTGCATGTACATAAGCCGAGGTGGCATCGAAGGCAATTTGTATCCCATCTGCGGCGACATGCGGCAAAAGACCATCAACCCCATCGGAGGTAGTTTTCAATCCCATGGCGGCAGCGCGCTGCAAGCCTTCGGAAGTAGGGTCGATACCGACCATCCAAACAGGCTCCAGCACCGTGCTGCGCTGCAACTTATAAAGCAAGTCGGTTCCAATGTTCCCCGGGCCGATGAGTGCGCATTTAACTTTCATCATCTGACATCCTCTCTTTTTTAATGAAAACGAACTGAACAGCAACCGATGCCACCTATCGCGACATGCAAGTTGTCGCCGGCCTTGACGGGCACCATCGCACCGAGTGCCCCGGACAGAATCACTTCGCCAGCTTTCAGCGAGATGCCCAGCTTGCCCAGTGTGTTTGCGAGCCAAACTACCGCGTTGACAGGTGAGTTCATAGTTGCGGCGCCTGCTCCGGTAGCCACCGTTTCGCCATTTTTTTCCAAAACCATACCGCAAGTCCGCAGGTCGAGCCCGCGCAGATCGACCATGCGGTCACCGAGCACGAAGATCCCGCAGGATGCGTTGTCGGCGATGGTGTCCTGGATCTTGATTCTCCAATCGGTGATGCGTGAGTCGACGATCTCGAAGCAGGCCATAACGCCTTCGGTGGCGGCCAACACATCGGCAGCACTGACCCCCGGCCCCATCAAGTCTTTCTTAAGCACGAAGGCGATTTCGCCTTCAGCCTTTGGCTGGATAAGCATAGCAATGTCAACATCTGCGCCGTCGTCGTGGATCATGCCATCGAGCATGTAACCAAAGTCGGGTTGGCGCACGCCTAGCATGTTCATCACTGCGGCACTGGTGACGCCGATTTTCTTGCCGACGATGCGTTCGCCGGCCTGTAGGCGGCGAGAAATCATACGCAGCTGGATGTGGTATGCATTTTCAATAGTGATATTGGGGTAACGGCTAGTCAGCGGCTCTACCATTGTGCGTGTGCACAGGGCAGAGTAGAGCTCGTCGCCGAGAGTTTGGATGAGTTCAGGTAACATATCGGCCGTGGCTTCCATTGATTAATAAATAGTTCTTTATTTCTTTTTGGAGGGCAACATTCTCAAGTCGTCATCCTAAACTTCACCGAGCCCCCCCGAACGCCATAGCTGACTCAGCCTTCTTTCTAGCCTGATCGAACTTGATAAGATCGAAACCCAAATCCAACTCCTGCGGCATAATAAAAAGCAAGCGCAGGACTACAATAGAGTCTCACTTAGGACAAGTTGCATTTTTCAGGATTTCTGAGACTTGCTGCGCAAGGGCTTGTGACCCCACATAGCGGTCCGCTTATGCCGCGTCATCACCCAAGACTGATCATCGACATCTCGCGCCCCCCAGCCAAACTCAAGTTCAAAGCCGGATGGCGTCTGGGCATAGAAGGAAACCATGTGATCGTTAACGTGGCGTCCGATCGTCGCCGTAATGCAGCTAGAAGTGCTATCCCCAAGATTGGAGTCGGTGGTTTTACCACCTATTCCATCAAGACGGTCATATGCATGCCCCATATCATCAAGCGTCAAGGCCTGCAGCAAAAAATGGTGAATGCGCTTTGGTAACGGAGCCTCTGCGATCGCTATTGTGTGATGGCGTCCGTTGCAATGTAGGAAGTATCCTCGCGCAGTCAAATCCGGGCCCATCGCGATATCAATGACGTCAGACATCTGGAAGCCCAGCACTCCTGTATAAAAAGCTAGTGCCTCTTCAATATTCGGTACAGCGTAAAGATAATGCCCTGCACCGTGTGCGCCAGTCAGGAATCCCGTGATACCTGTACCAGAAACGAGAGGCCGCTCGAAATAATCGGTAGCCCCATAGTAGATTTCCAGCGGCATTCCAAATGGATCTTCAAAAGAGATCAGTTCCATCACGTCACGTTTCTCTGCCAACTCAGTGTCGCCGGTCTTCACCTGGACACCAGCCTGCCGTAACCGCGCCGTCATCTGCTGCAACGCCAGCGGATTGGCCACTTCATAACCGGCGAACGCTATATCATCAGCCTCTCCCTTTTGCACGGCAATCCGCCAACTGCGTGAATCCATGCGGTATTGAGCACTATCATCGGAGCCGATGACCTCCATCAAACCCACTTTTTCGGAGAGGAAAGAACGCCATGCTGGCACATCACTTACAGAGAAACCCATGTAACCTAGGCTTTTGATGCACATTGTCATCTCCTTAATTGATGTTCAGTTTTTCGAGAAGATCTTTACCACCTACCGCGGAAAAAATTCCGCGAACGCCCATGCCACCGTCGTAATTCAGCAAGGCCCCGGTGGCCGGTACCGAGTCGCACCGCGTAGCGAAAAACACATAGGCGCCTGTATATTCTTCAGCGTCAGGCATACGGCCAATTGGCAGTACGTCCTGCAGCAACTCAGCCAACGGCAGGCTCGATATCGATTGCTCGCTCATACCCAGCGAGCAAGGTCCTCTCAAATCCGTGCTGATACCACCCACCCCCACGCCATTGACCCTCACATACGGTGCCAGCTCGAATGCCAGTTCGCGCACCAAGCCCACGACCGCATGCTTGGCCGCCGTGTAAAGAGGGCCTCCGCCATTGGGGTAGAAACCTGCATTCGAGATCGTGCAGATCACGCTGCCACGACTCGCGACCAAGGCCGGCAGACAGGCCTTGACGGCATGGATATAACCCTTGACATTGATCTGAAACACTTCATCAAATGCAATATCGATACTATCTTCAGACAGATCGACTAATGGCGTGTTGTAATCCCAGATACCAGCGTTGGGGATCAAAGTGTCGATTTTCCCGAACTTAGCAATGCAGCAGTTGGCAGCTCGCTTCTGGTCTTCCAGATAGCGCACATCGCCGACGATGCATACCACTTCTTCGCCATGATCCGATTCCAACTGTTGCAGGCGTTCCGCGCACTTGTCGAGCACAGCCACCTTAGCACCTTCGGCCACGAACCGATCCACAAGAGCGCGCCCCAGTCCAGCGGCACCACCCGTTATCAATATCACTTCACCTGTCAATCTCATGTCTTGAGCTCTGCTTATAATGGTTAAAGGAAATTGCCGGTCATGTGCATCTCTGCGCTTTAGCTTTCAGCAATTCCCGCAGGTTCAAGCTAGCGTCCTGCAGCTGTTTGGCCGAAACAGGAACCCGACCAACCACCAAGCGGGTCGCAATGGAAAATTCTTTCAAATCATTGATCGCTATTGCTGCTTCAATACGGCCATCAAGGAGCCTGAACAGCACCAACGGTTGACCATTTTGTATGTCACCGCGCAGGACGATTTCTCCGGGGCCTCCGAGGTCGCCAATCATCTGCATTCGATGCCCCGCAATCTCAGTCCACGAGGTTGGCACCTGAGGGGCCGCGGCGTTTTGCAAGGTAGTTGTCGCGTCAGCTGTGTTTTATGCGGCTATTTTCAGTGTCGGTAACTCCCTTTCCGGATTGAGTGTGACCGCGCCGATGGGCTGCCAATTGCGTGTCGCACCTGACCAGCGATGTGGATGTTGATTACGAGCTTGCTGATACAGGGCATGACGCTTGGCCAAGATCTCTTGATCATCTCCTCGATGACGCTGCGCCGGGGTCACGAAGCGGATGCGGCTGTGGCGGTGTTGGTGGTTGTACCAGCGGATAAAATCGCGCACCCAGCTGCGTGCCGCGTCCAAATCTGCAAAACCACCAGGAGGCCATTGCGGGCAATATTTCAGGGTTCTAAACAGCGATTCTGAGTAGGGATTATCGTTACTCACCCGTGGTCGTCCGCGTGACGGGGTGATGCCGAGTTCGTACAGTTTGCTCAGCAACGTCACCGATTTCATCGGTGCACCGTTGTCCGAGTGCAGCACTAAGGGCCGTCCGGCGCAGCGTTCGGTGAGCACGGTGCGCTGCATCAGTTCGGCCGCCAGCTCGCCACTTTCTTGCTCGTAAACTTCCCAGCCCACGGCCTTTCGGCTGTAGATGTCCTCGATCAAATACAGATAGTAGTACTTCCCACGCACTGGCGATGGCAAGTAGGTGATGTCCCAAGACCAGACCTTATTGGCTGTGGTTGCGCTGTGAGTTGTCGGCGCAGCATGCTTGTGCGGTGCATGGCTGCGGCCACGTCGGTGCTGCTGATCAGCTTCCTTCAGGACGCGGTAAAAGGTTGCCTCTGAGGCCAGATAACGACCTTGATCGGCCAGTATCGGGACGATCTGGCTGGGCGGCAGGCTGACGAATGGCGGACTGTTGCAGACCTCTAAAATAGCGCAACGCTCCTGTTCACTCAGGGCATTAAGTGGTCGCGGACGTGACGTGGTGGTGCGCACGTCGGCCTGCATCACAGGCGTCAGCGCCCAGCGTTGCAGGCTGCGCAGCGACAGCCCGATCTCCGCGCTGGCAATAGTTTTGCGTGCACCAGAAGCAACGGCTTGGTTAAAACGTTCAACGAGTTGTTGCCGTTCTGGCAGCGAGGTCAGACGTCCTCGCTGTCGTTTCCCCAGAAGGCATTCATCTTTTTTCGCAGCACCAGAATCGCGGCGGTTTCTGCGAGCGCCTTGTCCTTGCGCCGCAGTTCACGCTCCAACTCGGCGATGCGTTTTTTGTCGGCGCGCGCCTGTTCTCGCTCGGCCTGGCGCTGTGCCTGGGCTGTTAGCTGGCCACTGATGCAGGCCTGTCGCCAAGCGCCGATTTGCTCGGGGTACAAACCCTTGCTGCGACAGTATTCGCTAAGCTCGATCTCGCTCAACGTGGCCGTGTGCAACACCGCTGCAAACTTGGCTTCAGCCGACCAGTTATCGGCACTGCTTTTATCTCCGGGCACCACTGCGCCTCCTGCTTTGAGCTTGGTTCGCCAAGCATACAGGGTGGCTTGAGAGATGCCTTCTTGACGCGACAACTCGGCCACGGACATGTTTTGAGGCGGCAGCAATTTGTTGATAAGGGCCGCTTTACGCTCAGGTGAATAGCTCGACATTACAGCTCTCTTTGGCGCCCCCGATCTATCGTTTTGATAAATCAGCTCAGGCGACAACTAGCCTGACACCGGGGGGCCGGGACAGGCGTGCCTAGCATGGCCGCGGCAGCTGTTTCAGCCTGCATTTGGCTGTTCAGATAGGTCTCCAGCGAGCGCTGTCCGCCGGCCCTCAAAGGCCAGACTGCTACGTCACCGACGGCAAACACCTCCGGGCACGAACTTGCACCCGTCGCATCAACCAGCACGCCGCGTTCACATGCTATGCCGGCCGCCCGGGCTAGCTCGTCGGCTGGCTCTGCACCTATGCTGATGAGCACTGCGTCAGCGGCCACCCGACGCCCATCAGCGCAGACGACGGCACACACGTGTCCCTTGCCCTCGAAGTGCGATGCCTGTGCGTTCAGCTCAACCCGGACGCCCATGAGCTCAAGCTCGGTTCGGCACCAGGCCCCAATTTTGTGGCCCAGCACACGCAGCAGCAGTTCGTCGCCAGCCTCCAGAATTGTTACCTTGGTACCGGCCTTGCTGGCGGTGGTCGCCACCTCGCAACCGATCAGGCCACCGCCAACAATGACCAGCGACTTACCCGGCTCAAGCACATGCCGCAGCGCTAAACTGTCGGCGCTGTCACGCAAGGTGTGGATGCTGGCCAATTCGCATCCCATGATCGCCATGCGCCGCGCGCGCGCGCCGGTAGCCAGCAGCAATCGGTCGTAGGCCAAAGTATCACCGGATTCGAAAAGTACCTGGCGGCTGACCACATCAATACCGGTCACGCGCACCCCAAGATGGAGATCGATATCGGCCGATGCATACCAAAAGGGGTCCATGATCAAAGGGGGCTCGACCAGCTTGCCAGCCAAAACGTCCTTGGATAGGGAGGGGCGATCGTAAGCCACACGAGCCTCCTCCCCGACCATATGGATCTTGCCCTGATATCCTTGGGCGCGAAGGGAGCGCGCGGCCGTTGCGCCAGCCAAGCCCGCGCCAATAATTACTATGGTTTTAATCATGGCGCTAGATACCCAGCATCCAAATCGACATACACATCGTTACCATCGATTCGAATCGGAAATATTTTCAGTGGCTCACAAGGCGGTGCTGCTTTGACCTTGCCCGTGCGAACACAAAACTTGCCCATGTGCAGCGAGCATTCGACAACGTCACCATCTAGATAGCCGCCTTCGGACAGCGACCAGTCGCCATGGGTACAATGGTCTTGTGTTGCGAACAAATCTCCATCGACGTTGAAAATTGCGACGGCTTCGCCGTCACCTCCAACCTTAAAAGCGTCACCAATGGGAACATCCGATAAGTCACAAACTCTGGAAAACGCCATACTACTTACTCACTCTTATAATTAATTTTAATTCCTGATTAAGCGAAATACCAAACCAGCACATCAGACAACTGATGCATTCCAAGATCGCATCAGTATTTCAATGTGGATGCATAGTAGGCGCGCAAGCCCTAGGCAATATAGCCAAAACGCATCATCAGCGTTAACATCCTGAACCACAACACTTCGTAACTCCGCACAATACTGTAAAAACCCCAAATGCCATCTGCACTTCCCATTGCAATGACCACTTAGATAACAGCACCGTAGCGGCTTGGTTCGCGTGCGCCCAACAAGGCAATCACGCGGATGGCACCCAATTTCCGGCCAACAAAACCCTAAGCATCCTACCGGTGGGTGAGAACCGACTCGCGAATGTGCAGTTAGACGCTTGGATACATCATGTCGAACAACCCCAAGGTTCTAAAAGAAAACGCACCCATGAGATCTTTGATGTAAAAAACTCTTATGCCGATAAAAAATGCGTACTTTCCTCATAGCCGTCTCTTTTAATCGCACCCCACTAACAAAACCCGAGCGGCGCGATTAATAGTGAGTGGCCAACGCTCTTTCTTTAGAAAAACAAGCTGAGATTGTTAGCTGTTATCGTGCTCTGATCAAGCAAGATCGTCCGCTTGGCAATCTTAAATCCAAGGCCGTTGCTTACACGGCGCAGTACGTCCCGACGCTCGCCAACATAGATATCCGTCATTCGCTCCAATCGGTTGCGATAACAAAGGAATGAAGAACTAACTTCCACCGTATTGGGTTCCTCAGTTTCGCGAACGATCACGTTACTGACAATGTGCCGACTGCGCGATGGCGGATCTTCCGTCCAGTTCAACCCCGAAACTCTTCCACGAATACGCGCGCGCATACTCTCATATGTATCGTCAAAATGGGCATTCCCACCCGCGCGCACGTACTCCAACGCCTTGTTTCGGGAGGTATGGCTAGTACGGATTGGCATCCAGTATTGAATGTCTTCGGCCAGCAAAGTCAACCAGGTCTCATATCGTTGATGATCAAGCAACTGCGCTTCGCGGTAGTAGAACTGTTCAACTGAGTTTTGCAACTCAAGACTAACGGCTTTCTCTGGCCATTCAAAGGCCTGAGTCAAATCAGTGGATGGCATAGTTAATATCCTATATGCATATATTGGGCGACTGAAGTTATCCGCTCACACATAAAACTAAAAACCTTAATAAGATTATCACCCAACTAAAAGCTGTACGTTTTGCATGAACCTGAATAAAAAGCTTTCACGAACTTACAGCAACCATGAGTCCGGCTAAAATACTTACCTAACAAATTGGTAGCACGATAAAAACACTATTGCTTTTCTTCGATCACTTAACCCGCTCAAGGTTTCAGCGTGTCCCAGTTTGGCTCGGACATCATGCGACTCCAGTGATGGTAGAACCCACGCGCGGCTTCCTCGCTATAAACGTAGCTGGTGTTGCCAGGAAAGTCCGGGTTGTTTTTGTTCGGCACACCGACCCCCATCTGAGCACAAAAAGGTCGACTTCTAGCCATATGACCGCGCAACCCTCGCTGAACCTCAACCCAGTTTTCGCCGTCATCCTGCTCGTAGGTTCCACCTTGATTGAAGGTAAAGATGTTCTTCCGGCGATATTCTTCCTTAATTTCTTCAGGTGCATCAGCATCCACTAAGATGAAAGACCAGACTTCGACCTCATTAGGGCCGCGCGGGTGCCAAGTACGGATCGTATTGATTCCCGGCAGAAATGAGCAGGTCGGAAAGATGGTCATATGCTGCGCAACCATGCGATTCGCCGGGAGCTTATCCCCTAATCGTTCTTGTGCACGCTCGGCGTTAGGACCCTTGGTCCAGTAGTCGACAATCTTGGGGCCCATAATGGCTCCAAGAAGTGAGAAATCATCATTGAACCAGCCTGTTCCGTGGCCGCCCCATTTGGCCCGGAACTGATTTCCAGATGTAGGTAACTTCACTTGGGACAGGTCCATATCAGGCGGCAGACTGGACACAACACCAGCCAGATGCGCTACCGTGCCAGCATGGTACATGTCACTGCAGAACTGCTCGGCGGCAAATTTCCAGTTGCAGGGAATCACCGTCTTTTGCATGCCAGTGATGACCTGGGTACCCGCCTCTGTGCGATCGAGCATCACGTCCATGTATGGAGTAGCATCGCTTAGATAAGTCAAGAGGTCAGGCGCTTCGGCATCCCAATTGGCAAAAATCAGCCCTTTGTAGGTGTCCACACGAGCCTGCAACGGCCCCCAATCAGCCTTGTCGAAGCCACAGTCCCCTTCCTTTTTGTCACAAAAAGCCTCTTTTTCATAGGGCACATTCACCAGATTACCAGCAGTGTCGTAGGCCCAGCCGTGATAAGTGCAGGTGAATGACTTGGCATTGCCAAAGTCCGAGCGTTCAAGGCGCATTCCACGGTGCCGACATTGGTTGAGGAACACCTTGATGCTGCGGTCCTTCTGCCGCACTACGATGACGGGGTCTTCACCCATGTAGGTGGTCAGGTAGTCCCCGGCTTTGGGAATATGCCCCTCGTGCCCTAGCAGCAACCAGGATCGGGCAAAAACTCGCTCAAGCTCAATCTCGTACAGATCCTGATCGGAGTAGATACGGGGATCAAGCAACCCATTTTCCTGATCAACGAGTGCACGAACCTCATCGGGAGACCAGTTTCTCACCCATTTTAAAGGGACTTCCTGCGCTTCTATTTTTATTGTTGAACTCATGACCTAAGTCTCCTTCATGATGCTCTAGCTAGAGCCAAGATAACCAATTTTTTATCTTTCCGCGCCGAAAGCCAATACCCATGATGCTGACGCATTACCGTAAAAATCCAATTTACGAATCTCTGAAATCTATAGCCCAACACACACCTGAAATAGGTGAAACTGCACATTAGAATACCGTGAGAAAGTACTGATTAGAGTGCCCATGCGGTAAATCCGCGCAACTCCATGTCGCGCTGACGTATTACACCACTTCCACCCTGTCTTGTTACTGGGCCTGGCTTACTGTCACGCCGTACTGTTGCGACTCTTGGCGCCTTGCTCCGATCAGTATGGGTGAGTGAAACCACCGGGGTTACTCTGAAGGAACTCAAGAGCTTGCTTCGAGTCGCGCGCCTAATGTATGCGGACACTTCTCGCTGGGTAGATACCTTCACTCTCCGCTGTTATTTGTTGTTAAGACTACGATATGGAGATACGGGGGGATATCCGTTATTTAATTATCGATATCCGTTTTTTGGAAATATCCTAGGATCTGTTCCCGTTTCGTACTAACCAATTGATCTTTAAGAGAAAACTCGTATCGTTGTAGTTCTCACACAACACCAACACGAGTTTGCAATGCCCCGATTGATGCTCAGCGATGAGCACGGGTCGAAGCTGCGGGAAATTCTGCTGCACAAGACCATCTACAATAAGCGTGATCTACGGATAACCGTCGAAGGCATGCTGTATCGCATGCGCACAGGCTGTCCCTGGAGAGACTTGCCCGAAGCATTCGGCGGCTGGAGCAAGGTCTACAAGCGCTTCAATGCGTGGTCGACCTCAGGCAAGTGGCTCAAGGTGTTTCAAACGCTTGTAGCTGATCCTGATATGGAGTGGGTTTTCATCGATGGCAGCTATGCCAAAGCCCACCAGCACAGTGCAGGGGCTGCCGGCGGTATGGATCAGGCAATCGGGAAAAGTCGAGCAGGCAACACCAGCAATATTCACCTGGCTGTAGGTGCCTGCGGGCCGCCCGTCGTGTTTGAGACCACGGGAGGTCAGATCAACGATCTGCACACAGGCGCCTGCCTTGATTGCCAAGGTTCCCGCTGCGCAAGCGATCATTGCGGACAAGGGCTACGAGTGAGGCCATACGGGAACAGGTTGAACAACAAGGTGCCAAAGCCGTGATTCCCAGAAAACGCAACGCAGTGAAAGGTAGCGCGGATCTGGATAGAGGGCTTTACCGCAATCGGCACCTGGTAGAAAACGCTTTTGCCCGGCTGAAGCATTACCGGGCGGTCGCATCACGCTTCGACAAGCTCAAGACAAATTACGAAAGTGTAGTGGCCATGGCCTGCGCCTTACTCTGGCTACCCATGTGAAACGGGAACAGACCCTAGGAACTACTCTCCGAACAAGTCCTCAAACGTGCTGAAGTACAGACTCATCACCTAACCCGAGCCCTTCATGAACCAGATGAGCTTTTCCGACTTCGGATATGCCAGCAAGCGCAAGCAAACCCGCCGTGAACGCGTCCTTACCGAAATGGATCAGGTGGACGTCCTGGAGTGGTTTGTTGGCGTTGATCGAACCGTATGACCCGAAGGCTGGCGGCTGCCGTAAACCGTATCCAGTTTTTGCGGCCGCCCTGACTAACTTTTTTTTGCGAGAGCAGTTGCTAACAACATAAAATTGGAATACAAATTTAAAAAACGTAGTGCCTTGTGCTTGGGCTTTGTTCAGTGCGTATAAAAAATATAAGAGCGTTTTGAATTATGGACTTTTATCTGCTAGGCGAGAACAGCCAAGTTTTCGTCAATACTGATCCCGATGCCGTTTCGAGCTATGCTAACCAGCATGCTGGCCCTCACCGGGTGAACCAGCACCACACCAGTTATCCGCAGGCGAGCCTGAAACACAAGACCATTGGCAGCTTGGATCTGTTTCAGATGAGTTACGGCAATGGAGTGCAAATCACCTCGCCAGAGCGGGAGGCCGTTTACCATTTGCATTTCCTGCTCAAGGGGCACTGCCTGTGGCGCAGCCGCGGACAGGAACACTGCTTCGCCCCAGGCGAGTTGCTGCTGCTTAACCCTGATGCTCCGTTCAACCTGACCTACTCGGACGACTACGAGAAGTTCATCATCAAGCTGCCGGCCTCCTTCATTAACAAGGTCTGCGGCGAGAACCACTGGAGTCACTCCGACGCAGGAGTGGTCTTCGCCCCGGTTCACCGCCTCAAGCAGCTGGATGGCTTCTTCAATCTGCTGAGCCTAGTCTGTCAAGAGGCGGAAACTGAGCCAGCCACTCCTCTTCAGGTACAGGAGCATTATGCTAAAATTATCGTTAGCAAACTACTAAGCTTACCGGGCAGCGACGTTAGTCGCGAGCCGTTGCAGGGGGTTTGTCGGTCATTCGAACTCCTCGCTGAGCTCATTGAGATGAACCTCAAGAAGGACATAAGTGTTGTGCGGCTGGCTGATCTGGCGCACATGAGTGTGCACTCGCTGTTCGCGTTGTTCGACAAGCACGCCGGCACTACACCCAAGCGCTACATACGCCACCGCAAGCTGGAGGCGATCCGTGCTCGTCTGAGCGACTCGCAGGCGGTAGTGACCAGCGTCACCGAAGTCGCCCTCGACTATGGCTTCCTGCATCTCGGACGCTTCGCCGAGTACTACAAGAATACTTTCGGCGAGCTACCCTCAGTCACCCTGCACCGTCGCAACTTGATCGCGGGGAACTTCCCGCACTCTGATAAAATAATATATTAGGCCATCATTTTTTGGAATGATGAGAAATGTTACGGTTGGTACTGCAATCCGCTGCATATATGGAAGCATGAAAGCTTGGTAATTTTTACCGAGCGCGTTTTGGCGTCAGTAGTAACGCCGCATGTCGCGTTGCGCAATCGCCAAAAAATGCAGATTGGACCGTGCGTGCCTAGGGAAACTCCGAACAAGTCTGTTGACGCTGACGCCGAATTGACCCAGTTGCCGAGATGTCACTGACCCAGTCTGATTCCTCGAAAAACATTGTCTGTACAGGGTTTGTGCCGATTTTGAGGTGGGGCAGTCTTGCGTCGGCACGTGGGTCAATTCGGCATTGGTCTCAACAGGCTGTGATAAGCATTGACGTTCTGAATATGAAAAGCACCCGCCGTACGACGCTTTTGACGTAAGTTCAGGCAGTGATTAGTGATGCCTTCGGCCCCAGACGTGAGGCACTCTCCACGCATGGCCAGTGCCTCATCACTTAACGCAGACATAGCCAATTCATTCGCAGTTGTTTAGTTCCCGTCCATTCATCCATGTGCCCAATGCCGATGTAGGCTACGAGCAAACGCATCCAGCGCGAAACCAAGGACCCCAATCAACACCACCATCGCCATCAGCTCCGAGTACGCCAGCCGGTCACGAGTGTCTAGGATGTAATAGCCAAGGCCAGCACTGACCCCGAGCATTTCGCACGGCACCAGGACAATCCACAGAATGCCGATGGACAAGCGGACCCCGGTCAAGATATGGCCAAGCACCCCCGGAAAAATCACTTGGCGCAGCGTTTCCCAACGGGTGGCGCTGAGGCTGCGGCTCAGTTGTAGCCAGCGCGGGTCCAATTGCCGAACGCCTGCCACAGTGCTCAGCAGGATCGGCCACACGGCAGCGAAGGCCAGTAGAAAATAAATAGGCTGATCGCCAACGCCCATCAGCATCACCACCACCGGCATCCACGACAGGGGCGAAATCATCCGTAGCAATTGAAATGCCGGAGTGGTCGCCGCTTCCAGATTGCGTGAGCTGCCGATCAATAAACCCAAGGGCACGCCGACCAGCAGAGCCAACAACAAGCCAATCAGAATGCGCTTGAGGCTGACCAGCACGTTTTCGTACAGCTCGGCGCGCCCAAGCAACTCGATCAGGCTGGTCAACGTTGCCTGGGGGGAAAAGCGTGCTGACAACCCGTCCGGCTCGCCAAACACGCCAACGCCCAGCCACCACAGCGCCAGTAAGAGGAGCAGCCCCGTGATACCCAACGCCCACTGCAGCATGGGTGAGGCGTGCTTATGCTGGCCAATCAAATGCTGAACTCCTCGGTGCGCTCAAAGCTGTCCGGCAGGCCAAACGCTTTCAGACCACCGACTGCCGTGATGCTATTTTTGACGAAGCGGTCGTCCACCAGATCGCGGGCGATGTGTTGCGGGTCAAGACTGGCGAGAAAACCTTTGTCGCCTTCTATCAACGTGTCCTTCAAGCGACGTACCAGTTCTTCGGTGTAGCTGGGGAATGGATACGGCTGGAAATCGATGCGCTGCTCGTCCCACGTCGAGTGCTGAATCGCCCCATTCGTCACGTAGCCCTCCCGTTCGCCGGCACTCGGAGACAACACCCGACTCAGGACCTGTTGAGTGTGAGGCGTGTAGCGGTTTTCACCGTCCCGGGACAGCAATTTGGCGGCTTCGGCGCGGTTATCACGGGTCCAAAGCTGGGCTTTGACGATGGCATTGACCACTTTTTGCGACCACTCAGGCCGGTCGTTCAAATCATGCTCGTGCATGAACACCACACAACAGGCGTGGTTACGCCAGATATCACCGGTAAAGCGTTGCACCCGACCGACCTTAAGATCCTCAGCTAACGCGTTGAACGGTTCGGCGACGATATACCCGGCAATGCGTTTGCTGGCCAGCGCCGGTGGCATATCCGAAGGTGGCAGCACCAGCAAATTGACTTCGTTGGCGGCCAATGGGCTGTTGGCCGACTTGGTCACCGGTTGCAAGCCGTGGTCGCGAAGCAACTGCTGCATCACCACGTTATGGATGGAGTACCAGAACGGAATAGCCACCGATTGGCCGCCGAGCTGTTTCACATCGGTAATACCCGGCGCTACCGTCAGGCCGGAGCCGCCGACATGGTTCCAGGCCACGACTTTGGCCGGAACCTTGCTGCCGTAACGCGCCCAAACCGTCATTGGCGACAGCAGATGGATCACGTTGACTTGCCCTGAGATGAACGCCTCGATCACTTGCGCCCAACTGCGCAGCAATACCGGGCGCTCGGCCTTGATACCTTCGGCTTCGAACAAGCCGTTGTTATGCGCCACCAATAAGGGAGTGGCATCGGTGATAGGCAAGTAACCGATTCTTACCGGTGCATCCGGTTCGGCGGCGGCGCGCGCTTGCAGGCTATTGAGCAGCGGTAACGCGCCCGCAGCGGTCAGCAGCGCGCTGAGTTTTAGAAAATCACGACGTGTGTGAGTGAAGTCATCCAGGCACATGTACAGCCTCCAGCGGGTCGGGCAGCGATTCGGAAAAAGTGTTGGAGTTGCGGCTCGCCCGCCGAAGGGTTTTGAGGATGTCGATGCGCAATGCGCCCAGTTCTTCGACCAACTCGGCGCGTGGCTGAGGCAGGTCGATGCGCCATTCACCGAGGGTCCGCGCCGGGCTGTTACCCAGTAGCAGAATACGCTCGGAAAGCAGTAGGGCTTCGTCGATGTCATGGGTGATCAATACCGCAGCGGTATTGTGTTCAGCGATGACCTTGAGCAGCAGGTGTTGCATGTCGGCACGGGTCACTTCATCCAGGGCGCCGAAGGGTTCATCCAGCAGCAACACTTGCGGCTGCCGCGCCAGGCAACGGGCCAATGCCGTGCGCTGGGCCATGCCGCCGGACAACTGCGCGGGGTAATGTTCCTGTGCATGTTGCAAGCCGACCTCGGCAATCGCCTGATCAATCCGGGCCTTGCGCTCCACGCTACTCAGCGATGGCTGACTAACGAAATCCAGGCCGAATGCTACGTTCTTTTCCAGGCTCAGCCATGGCAGCAGGCTGGGGTCCTGAAAGGCGACCGCCACTCGCGGATGGGGCCCCTTCAACGGTTCGCCGAGCAGGCTGACCGAGCCGCTGTGAGCCGTTTGCAAACCGGCCAACACCCGCAACAGACTGGACTTGCCGACCCCGCTGGGGCCAAGAATCGAGACCACCTCCCCGGGTACCAATTGCAAGTCGAAGTCTTCCAGTACCGATTGCCAGCCGTGATCACGGGGATACCCCAGGCTAATCTTGCGCGCTTCGAGCAAGAGCTCGCTCATGCTGCGGTGACCGAGGCTTGAGCCTGACGTTGCAGTTCGGCGCGCAATTGCACCAGACTCGGCGTGACGATCGGCACAAAAGCCGACTCGCGCCAGCGTCGGGCAAACGCGCTGCCGTGGGCAGACAGGAACGCTTTGCCACCGCTGGCTTGCAATTCCAGCTGTACGGCACTGGCAGCGGACTCGGCGAGGGCGATTCGCAGGCGGAACAACGCGGAGGGCTGAGTGAGGAAGCGCTGGTCCAACAGGCCTTGCTTCAACTGGTCGACGGCCGCTTCGAGCTGCTGGCGTTGCTCGACTAACTCACCGCGCAGTACCGAGCGGGAGTCCTCCAGGTGGGTGTCCACCTCTGCGAGCGAACGCCGGGCCAGACCAATCGCCAACCCGCATTGCAGACCGAGAAATGCCGGGCGTACCGTTGGCAGAAACGTGCGAGCGTCATCATGCAGCAGCCAGTCACGACTTAACGCCACGTTCTCCAGACTCAGCGCGGCGGTGTTGCTCGATTGCAAGCCCATCAGGTCCAAATCGTCGGAGCGCTGCAAGCCAGCCACTGCATCCGGAATAGCCAGAATGAAGGGGGCGCTACCGTCTTCTTGCTCGATGGCAGCGGCCACCACATAGCCGCTTTTACGCAGGTTGGTCACCCAAGGCAGACGGCCGTTGAGTGTCCAACCCTGATCCTGCGACCGGGCTCGGATCTGTAAGGCTTCGATGCCGGACAAATACTTCATTGCGTTGGACAGCCCCGTCGCTCCGGCCAACCGGCCACTTAACAAATCCGGCAACAGATGTTCACGCAACGCTACGTTCGGGCTGTGCAGCAGGTACTCGATAAAGGCTCGCTGCCCCCAAAAAACGAACGCTGCGGCCAATGAATGACTGGCCACCTGGGACACAATTTCCACGGCATCAGCAAGATTGCCACCTCCACCGCCCAGTTCCTCGCTGATGCCGACCCGCAGCACATCAGCACCGGCCAATTGCGGCAGAACCAGCTCCGCATCGCATGTGCCCAGGTCCAGGGCGTTTGCCTGTGCGTCCAGCCATTGTTTCAATTCAGGGTCGAGCATATGTTTCTCCTTTAGGCGGTGTATCTGGCACGCCGCGTCAAGCCATTCGCGAATAAATTCGCCCCACAGCCTGCACAGTTCAAACCGCAGTCTTATCCCAGCGATATTTCGCCAGTTCAGGGTTGAGCGGTGTACGCGCAAAGACATTGGCGAAGTTACACAGGGTCGCCAGGCTGACGCCCAGAATCACCTCCAGCGCATGGCCCTCGGCGTAGCCGGCGGCTTGAAAGGCGCTGAAGTCTTCGTCGCTGACATCGCCACGCGTGGCGATCACTTCCCGAGTAAACGCTGCCAACGCTTCGAGCTTTTCTTGAGGCAGTTGTGTACGCGCACGCAGTGCGGTGACCACCTCATCCGGCAATTTCGCCTTATTTGTTGCGACGGCGGTATGCCCTGCGACGCAAAAATCGCAACCATGTGTGGTGGCAGCAACCAATTGCACCACTTCCCTTTCGGCCAGACTTAGCTCAGCCTTGGCGTTGATTCCCGATACAGTCACATAGGTTTCCAGCGCGGCTGGGGCATTCGCCAACACTCCCAGCAGGTTGGGAATGAAACCGGAGTTCTTCAGCGCGGTTTCAAGGAGTGGGCGAGCTGCTTCGGGTGCGCTTTCCAGCGTGTGCAAGGTAACGCGAGACATGAAGTGACTCCTGATGTTGGGCCCGGTGTGGGGATGCCTCCATTTCTGTTGGTTATAAGAATTTCATTCCATATTCTAAAGTCGCTATTACTTGCTTCTGAGTCTTTCCATTAGATGATTTCGTCCAGCCCCCTTATTGATTGGTTATTAGAAAGCCTTGAACTTGACGCCAGCCTCTTCCACGTGGGTCGCTATTGCGGTGGCTGGCATGCCAGTACCCAAGGACTGGCGCGTGCCAGCTTTCATCTGGTGGTACAGGGGCATTGCTGGCTGCACATCGACGGCCAAGCCCAGGCGCAACAACTGAACAGTGGCGATGCCGTTTTTTTGCTGCGTGATGTGGGTTACCGCCTGTCCAGCGCTGAATCCGTTGAGGACGCCCAACATCAGCCGCAGAGGACGATGCAAGCGCTGGATAGAGACGCGGGTGATGACGTTGGACTGGTGTGTGGTTTCTTTCATTTTCAGTCCGGGCTGTCGTCGTTGATCATCGAAGCGCTGCCCGACTGGATCATTCTGAAGGCGGGTGATCCATCCTCAAGCGCAGCACGCAGCCTGTTCGAGCTGATCCTGGAGGAGTGCAACCGGCAACCGGCCCCTTCCTCGGTGTTGCTGGAACGCCTGAGCCATTTGCTGTTTCTGTATGTAATGCGCCAACAGGTCACGAGCAACCCCAACCTTGGCGGACTCGTGGCACTGGCACGTCACCCGACCTTTGCCCCGCTGCTGGGGCAACTGATCGAACACCCGGAACAGCCATGGCCCCTGGAAAACATGGCCGCCAGCATCGGCCTGTCGCGTTCGGCGTTCTTCAAACGCTTCAATGAACTGTCCGGGCAATCGCCCGGACAGGTGCTGCTGGCCTTGCGCATTCGTCACGCCTGTCAATTGTTCAAAACTAACAAGACCGTGGAGCACGTCTGCGCGGCGGTGGGTTATCAATCGATTGCCGCCTTCACTCGGGCGTTCACCAAGGTAGTCGGCGTGCAACCGGGGGCCTATCGCAAGCAGCAAGAAGGACGGTAAGTGTTGCCAGTCGAACACTGAGTCAACACTGTGCGCCACAGGATACATCCCCGCCCGAAGAACAGCCTCTAAATCAGACTTTCTCGTCCGTTTTTTGCTGGCATGCACCGTGCAATTGCTCTTCTCAAACCTGTTGCCGACGGCATTGAAGCCAGACCGGCCAGACCTTGAGAGACTGCAATGAATTTATTTCGTTTTATCCGCCACGGCCTGGCAACCCTCGCCCTCGCAGCCCCTTTGAGCCAGGCCGCAGAGCCAATCACGTTGGTGATTGGCGACCAGAACTACTACAACGTTCAGGCCTCGGTAGAGGCGTCAGGCGTGCTGGACGGCGCACCTTACAAAGTCGACTGGAAGCACTTTCAATCCGCAGCTCCGGTCGCTGAAGGCTTGGAAGCCGGGGCACTGGACCTAGGTTTTCTCGGCGATTCCGGGTTTATCTTCCTCGCCGCCAAAGGCGCGTCGGTCAAGTTGATCGGCGTATCCCGACAGAACCCCGACACCATTGCGTTATTGGTACCCAAGGATTCCCCGGCCAAGACCATTCAGGACCTGAAAGGCAAGAAAGTCGCCTATTGGCCGGGCGCCTGGAGCCAGCAACTGACCTTGCGTGCCTTGGAGAAAGCGGGTCTGCCCAAGGACTATGTGGAGTTCGTCAAGTTGATGCCCATCGATGCCGCCGCCGCATTGCCACAAGGCAGCATCGACGCCTTTCCGGTGTGGGAACCCTATATCTCCCAGCAGCAAGTATTCTCCGGCGCTCGCACGATCCTGACCGCTCGCGGCCTGATGCCCGGACTGTCCAGCATCGCGGCCAACGCAAACTCTATCGAACCCAAGCGCGCCGCTATCGCCGATTTCCTCGGACGCTTGCAAAAAGCGCGGGCCTGGGTTCAAACGCACAAAAATGCTTATGCCGACACCTGGGCTGCAAAATCCGGTCTGGATCAGGCGGTTTCGCGGCACTGGATTGGTCAGGCCGACATGACCGTGGGCCCGGTGGATGCAGGTGCTGCGGCTGACTACCAAGGCACGGCGGACTTCCTGCTGACGACCGGCGCGCTGCAAAAAGCCTTTGATACCAAGGCCGTGATCGACAACTCATTCAGCAAAGCCTTCAACTGAATTTACGCCTCGCCGAGGCCTGCCAGATAGGCCCACGGGTAGATTCCCCGCTCGTGGCCGTCACTGAACACCAACTGCAGGCCATACCCCTGGGGATTCACTTCCAACAGCCGAATGCCGGGCGACACTACCGGCTTCAACCCCTGCAGTCGAAACGCGCGGCATTGCGAGCAGGGGCACTGACGGCGTAACTGAGCGTGACCGATCAACTGCACGCTGCCGTCGGCCCAGTCCAGCCGCAACTGCTGTTTGCCCCGAGAATTACCGATGGCCTGCGGTGCCTGACTCATTGCAGTTGGCTCAGTGCAATTCGCACGGCTTTGCGCACCTCCGGGTCGCCATCGTTCTGCGCAGTTTGCAACGCAGCCAACGCCGCTTTGTCGCCAAGTTCACCGAGTGCCAAAGCGGCTTCCTTGCGCAGATTACTGATGCTGTGACCAAGGGTCTCGATCAGGCCCGGCAGTGCCTGCACATAACGCAAGCGGCCGAGGCTGCGGGTTGCACGCAATCGCACTTGCCAGTAATCGTCCCCCAGGGCCGCGATCAGCGCCGGGCCGGCATCGTCGTGGCCGACTTTACCTAAAGTGGTCGCGGCTTCTTCGCGAACCTGCCAGGCTGCATCCTGCAAAGCCAGGCGCAAGGCAGGTAAAACCCGCGCATCAATGGCCAACCCCAAAGCCCCAGTGGCTGCGCGGCGCACATCGGTATCCGGGTCTTCGCTGGCGAGTCTGGCCAAGGCATCCAGAGCCTCGGTTTGCTTCAGCCAGCCGAGCACGCCGACGGCCTCACGGCGAACACTGGCATCCTCATCGTTAAGTGCGATCACCGCCGCTGGCGCCGCGGCGGGCAAGCGTAATTCACGCAATGCCCGGAACGCTGCGATGCGCACAGTGGCGTTTGCGTGCGCGGCCCACGGCAGAATCACCTCACCTGCTTCTTGTGTCTTGAGCACGCTCAAGCTTTGGGCCGCAGCGTCTCTAACGGCGTGGGCGGGATCGGTCAATGCCTCGCACAGCACCTGGACGACCTTGACCTCTTCCCAGGCTTCAAGCAGGCGCGCCGCCTCCGTACGCACCTCAATCGAAGGGTCCGCGCGCAACCGGTCGACCAACCAAAGCAACCCGTCGGGCTCCTCAAAGTCAGCGAGTTCGATCAAGGCAATGCGCCGCACGCCAGGGTCTTCGTCTTCAAGGCGTGGACGCAGGGCAAGAATGTCGGGATTGTCGATGTCATTCAGGGTGTCGGTCATATCAGTCATATGGCGAATCGCGGTCGATTATTTTCAATGGGAAGCCCGAGGGGATTCAGGCGAGGTAATTGCCTACCGTCTTCATGACGCAGCAGTTCGAGGCAATGACGCTTCAAACTTGAAAATTCAGGGCTGGTGACCAGCTCAGTCAAACGTGGGCGAGGAAAATCAAGGCGCAAGTTTTCGATGATACGACCGGGGCGCGAACTCATCACCAGCAGGCGATCGGCCAAAAACAAGGCTTCGTCGATATCGTGGGTGACAAACACCACCGTGGTGCGGATGCGGGTCCAGATATCCAACAACAACTCCTGCATTTTCAAACGGGTCAAGGCATCGAGGGCACCGAACGGCTCGTCCATCAACAACAGGCGTGGTCGGTTGATCAACACACGAGCGATTTCCACCCGTTGCTGCATGCCCCCGGAGAGCTGATTCGGCCAGCGATCAGCGAAGCCATTCAGGCCCACCAGCGAGAGCATTTCATCGGCGGCGGCTTGCCGTTCGGACTTGCCAACACCGCTCATCTTCAAGCCGAAGGCAACGTTGTCGCGAACCGAACGCCATGGGAACAACGTGTGTTGCTGGAACACCATGCCGCGTTGCGGCGACGGGCCTTGCACCGGCACGCCATCGACCTCCAGCCGACCCTGGCGCGGTTGCAGATGGCCTGCCAGGGCGCCAAGCAAGGTCGATTTGCCGCAGCCTGACGGCCCGAGGATACAAACGAACTCACCGGGCTCTATCTGGCACTCCAGCGCCTGCACCGCCTCGAACGCGTCTTTCTGTTCGCCAAGGGTGATGGACAGGTCATGGATGTCGATGCGCCCTGCAGGGATTTTTGCAATGTTCATCAGGCTTTGCCTCGCGGTCGATACCAAGGGGTAAACAGCCCACCCAACCGTTTGATCAGTAGACTGCTACCCATGCCGAGCACGCCAATCAGCAACATACCGACGACGATGTCGGCGTAGTTCTGGATGGTGTACGACTCCCAGGTGTAATAACCAATGCCAAACTGGCCGGAGATCATTTCCGCCGTCACCAGACAGAACCATGAAGTGCCCATACCAATCGCCAGGCCGGTGATGATGCTCGGTGCCGAGCCCGGCAAAATCACCTCCGACAGAATCGACAGACGTCCTGCCCCTAGGCTTTTTGCCGAGGCTATGAGGCGTGGATCGACACCTTCGACACCGTGCACGGTGTTGAGCAGGATCGGAAACAGCGCACCGGTGAAGGTGATGAAAATCATCGACAGCTCCGATGACGGGAACATCAAAATCGCCAGAGGAATCCAGGCTACGGCCGGGATCGGGCGCAAAACTTCCAATGGAGGCAGCAAGACATCTTCGGCCCATTTTGAACGGCCGATGGCCACACCCAGCCCGATGCCGATCACAGCGGCTACTACATAGCCGGCAAACACCCGGCCCAGGCTCGCGCTCAAATGCTGGCCGAGTTTGCCCGAGTCCATCAGACTCGCTGCCGCCTGCGCCACTGCCAGAGGGGTAGGCACATTGGCGAAGGTCACCACGCCCAAATTCCAGTGATGGCCGGCGGCGAGTTGCCAGAACAACAGGCACATCAGTAAAGATGCCGTACGCGGGATCCAGCGAATAAATGATGCAGACATAAATATTTTCCGGGACATTCTGTGCTGCAGCCTTCGCGAATGAATTCGCTCGCGCAGAGATTGCATGCTTTCTGCAGGAGCGGATTTATTGGCGAATGGTCCTCAACGACTGGCGATGGACTTGGCACTGGCATCGGTGAAATCGAGCACCTTGCCGCCCTTGGCCCTGGCGTACTGTTGCGCCTGCCCCTTGAGCAGAAAAACGCTGAGCCCCCCCTTGGCATCAGTGGCGAACCAGGCCTGATCGGCCAGTAGCTTGATCCCGCTGTCACTGGCCTGGGCATAGATCGCGCGGATGCTTTTGCCTTCTTTCTTTAAGCTGTCCAGCGCACTGAAGGCCGATTCCGCCGAAGCGTAATGGCGCACTTTCGGCTCACCCTTGACCCATATTTCAGCCACACGCGTGAGGTCGGTGATGGGTTTACCGCTGATTGCGTCATTGGCGTTGAGCGGCGACTGGACGTAGTTGGCCAATTGCGCGGTGTAATCCAGTCCCGAGGCTTTAAACGCAGCGCGGATGTACTGATCGTCGATGAAACTGTTCAGATCCAGCCCCCTGTCGGCCTTCTTCAGCAGCTTGAGGGTATCGATGGCGGTGCCTACGGCCTGACGGTATTCGGGCTTCCAGGTCATCTCGCGGGTCTGCACGCCCAACGGACCGTGGAACAGATAATTGACCTCGGCTTCGATACCCGTGACTTTCTCAATCAGCTCGCTATATTTTTCCGGTTCGGCGGCCAGCAATTGATTGGCTTCGACCCCCGCGCGCAGATAGGCGACCACCACTTCCGGGTATTGCCTGGCGTAGTTTTCGTCAACCAGCGCGCCATGGAAGGTCGGGCTGTTGGACTGGGAACCGTCGTAAATCTTGCGAGCGAAACCACGATTGGGGAACAACTCGGCATAGGGCACGAAGTCGGCGTGGGCATCGATTTTTTTCGCCTGCAAGGCCGAGCCCGCGATTTCAGGAGCCTGGGCGATGATATTCACATCCTTGAGCGGGTCCCAACCTTCGGCGGCGACGGCGCGCAACAACATGCCATGGGCGGTCGAAGCGAACGGAACAGAAATACTCTTGCCCTTGAGTTCGGACAACGACTGCACGGTTGAGCCGCTGGGCACCACGATACCGTTGCCGCTGCCTTTGATGCTGCCGGACAACACGCTGATGAACAGGCTGTGTTTGCCTGCGGTTTCGAATGCCACACCGTTGAAAGCGCCAGGGAAGTCAGCCATGGCACCGAAGTCCAGCTTGCCGGCGACCATTTCATTGGTCAGCGGCGCACCGCTGGTGAAATTTTTCCATTCGACGTCGTACGTCGCGTCCTTGTATTTACCATCGTGGGGCAAGTATTTATCCAACAAGCCCAGCTCACGAATCAACAAGCCGCCAGCGGCGCAGTTAATGGTGGCGTCTTGGGTGCCAATGGCGATGCGGATGGTTTCTGCCTGGACAGGCAAGGTCAATGAGGCCAGGACAAAGCCGGCCAGGACTACACGCAATAACATGGGTTTATCCCCTCGTAATTTATAAGAGTCGTCTCCGCCACGATCAGGCGCGGTGGGAAACGAGGGGTGGTGCACTCAGGCGTCCGGTAGTTGCCGGATGGCTTTGCTCGGTCAGCAGACCAGCGATGGGTTCAACGCAGCAAGTAAGGGATTTCCACTTTCACCGCGCCAGTCGGGCAGTCTTTTTCGCACGGCATGCAGTACCAGCACTCGTCGAACGCCATGTAAGCTTTTTGCGTGGCTGGATTGATCGCCAACAGGTCCATCGGGCAAACATCGACGCAAACGGTGCAGCCTTTATGGGCGATACATTTGTCCTCATCGACGGTGACGGGGGCGTTGGAGCGAAAGAAGATTTCCTGGGGCTGGTAGGCCATTTCACGGTGTCCTCGGAGCCTTCAGCTCTCTTGGGTAACGGGTTATTTCGCGCCAGTCAAGCTGCATTGGCACAGACTCGCAGCCGGTCATAAGCCTGCATTTCGTGGGCGTCGAGAGGAATCACATAGGGTTCGACAGCTTTTTTGAAGCTGATCATGTTGCCGTCCTCGCCCTTTTTCAGGTGACAATGGCAAAACCAGTCGGCGTCATTGCGGTGCGGGTGATCGACTCGATAGTGGTACAACCCCCAACGGCTCTCGGCGCGGTACAACGAGGCACGTGCAGCCATTTCTGCGCAGTCGCGGATCATGCTCACTTCCATGGCGCGCATCAGTTCGTGGGCATTGCTGGCCTTCATCTGATCGAGGTCGTGCTCGATATCACTGAAGCGTTGCAAACCGATCTGCATTTTTTTCGTCACTTTCGGCGGTTGCAGGTAGTCGTTGACGAAGCGCCGCAGCTTGTATTCGACTTGAGCCGGAGGCAGGCCGTGTTCGCGATCAAGTGGTGCGTAAACCCGCACCTGTTCGCGCTCGATCTGCTGCGTATCCAGTGTCGTAAAATCACGATCAGCCACAAAGTCTGCGGCGTTGGTGCCAGCGAACCAGCCATAAGTGAACGCGCCGAGCATGTAGTTATGCGGAACCGCCGCCATATCCCCGGCCGAATACAGGCCTTTGACCGACGTCTCGGCCCGCTCGTTGACCCACACTCCCGAGGCCGAATGCCCGCTGCAAAAGCCGATCTCGGAGATATGCATTTCGACCATGTCGCTGCGGTAATCAGTGCCGCGATTGGCATGGAACTGACCCCGACTCGGGCGTTCGTTGCTGTGCAGGATCTGCTCGATGTTCTGGATGGTTTCTTCGGCCAGGTGATCGAGTTTGAGGAACACCGGACCGTTGCCGCTTTCGAGTTCCTGGTGGAACTCCCACATCATCTGCCCGCTCCAGTAGTCACACTCGATGAAGCGCTCGCCTTTGTTGTTAGCGGTGTAGCCGCCCAAGGGACCGGTGACGTAGGCACAGGCCGGGCCGTTGTAGTCCTTGATCAGCGGGTTGATCTGGAAACACTCCAGGTTCGCCAGCTCAGCACCCGCGTGATAGGCCATGGCGTAACCGTCGCCAGCATTGGTCGGGTTTTCATAAGTACCCATCAGGTAACCCGAAGACGGCAACCCTAATCGCCCAGCCGCGCCGCAGCAGAGGATCACCGCCTTGGCCTTGATCACATGAAAGTCCGCCGTGCGGCAGTCAAAACCCATCACCCCGTTCACCGCGCCGTCGGCATCGGTCAATAAACGGGTACAGACCAAGCGATTAGTGATGCTCACCCGTGCCCGCTTCAACTGGCGGTACAGGACTTTTTTGATGTCATGCCCTTCCGGCATAGGCAGCACATAGGCACCCATGTGGTGAACCTTTTTCACCGCGTAGTCGCCGGTCTCGTCCTTTTCGAACTTCACGCCCCAGCGGTCCAGTTGCTCAATGGTTTCGAAACTATGGGTGGCGTAGGCATATACCGCCGCTTGATTGACGATGCCGTCATTGGCGATGGTGATTTCCTTGGTGTACTGCTCCGGCGTCGAATGGCCGGGAATAATTGCGTTATTGAGGCCGTCCATGCCCATGCTGATGGCGCCGCTGCGTTTGACGTTGGCCTTGTCGATCAAGAGCACGCGCAGGTTGCGATTGCGTTCCTTGGCCTTGATTGCCGCCATGGGCCCGGCAGTACCGCCGCCGATCACGACGATGTCGTATTCCTGTTCAAGTACGGCTCGAGTCATGCCTGAGGGCCTCGGTTACGGTCGATACGCAGGCGGTACTGGAACGCATCGCCACGATAATAAAGATGCTCGAAGTCCAGGGGCTGGCCATCGGCAGAATGGGTCAGACGCTCAATGCGCATGATCGGCGAGCCAGCTTCGACGTTCAGCGCCTGGGTCAGATCGCTGTCAGCCAAAACGGCATCAATGGCCAGATCGGCATGGCCCAGCGACAGCCCGCAGTCGTTTTCCAGAATCAGAAAAATGTCCCGGGTCACCAGATCGGCACTCTCCAGCCGCTCGCCAAGGGCTTGCGGCAGGTAGGTCACTTCCAGGGAAATCGGTTCGCGGTTGATCAGTCGTACACGCTTGATCTGCGCCACGGTCTCGCCTTCTAGCAGTTGCAGACGCTCGGCGACCAGCTTGTCGGCGGGGATGAATTTGAAACTGCGCAGGCGATTGATCACCTCGTAGCCACGGCCGGTCATCGACTCGGCGAGCCCCTGTAAGGTACTGACGTTCTGGAAGGTCTTGGGTTTGGCGACAAAGGTGCCTTTACCGTGGATCTTGAAGATCAGCCCTTCTTTCTGCAAATCGCCCAAGGCCTGGCGCACGGTGATGCGACTGACCTTGAACAGACTGCACAACTCGCTTTCCGAGGGCATCTGGCTATCTTGGGCGTATTCGCCATCAAGGATCCTGCTGCGCAATAAATCACGCAGTTGGGTGTGCAACGGTACGCTGGACAGCGGCAGTAAAACCTTGGCTGTGTCGTTCATTAAGATCACTTGTCATAACGAGTAATGACGTGATCATAAAGAGCTAACTGCAGAGATAACAAATATCGTTTAGGTATAAGGTTAGAGCCAAGCACGAACGGCTCACCCCTAAAAACTCACTGCTCGAACGACCGGGTAGTACGACACTCAGCCGACCATCGTCAGGATCGGATTTCGGCCCAAAGCTTAGCCCAAGCCGAATAATAAATGCCTGACGCAGATTTTTTCGTCTGCGTGTATTCAGCCAAAGCACTCAGGCACTTTCGCGCTCGATCAATCGACACTCCAGGAGATTCAAACGCTGCAACTCTCCCTCTAGCCCCACTACCCCAAGGCTCTGCAACACCCGTGTCGCCGCTAGCACACCTATTTCCAGTGCCGGCGGCTTGATCGTGCTCAGACTGGGCAACAACATCTCGGCAAATGGATAGTCGCCAAAACCCAACACCGCGCAGTCCTCGGGTATCCGCAAGCCGGCACGCTGCCCCGCTAACAGCCCTCCAGCCGCGATGTTATCGTTAGCGAATATAAGCGCATCGGGCCTATTTTGAGCCGCCATCAACACCTCCATCGCTTGCTTGCCTGCCTCAAAAGGTGCGCAGTCAGGGCTGGGAGCAAACACGATAGGGACCAGCCCCAATGAAGACATGGTCGTCGCATAGCCATCCCGTCGCTCCAGGGCACTGAGATCTCCAGCTGCACTGTTCTCCACGAAAGCGATGCGCCGATAACCTTTACCGTGAAGGTAGCGAGCGGCCATGACGCCAACTTGATAGTGCGAAAAGCCGATCTGGATAGGCCCACGCTCGGGCTGATAATCCCAGGTCTCAACCACCGGAATGTCGGCTTCGGCGAGCATTTTTTCCGTGGCCTGGCTGTGGAAATGACTGGTCACCACCAACGCTGCTGGCGACCAACCGAGGAACGCCCGGACCGCATTCTCTTCCTGCTCGGCAGAAAAATAACTTGAGGCCAACAGCAACTGATAACCATGACGGCTGAGCGTATCGCTGAAGCCTTGAATGGTGTTGGCGAAGATAGGCCCGGAGATATTCGGAATGACCATGCCAATGATCCGCCCACGCGCCGAGGCAAGCCCGCCGGCGACCAGATTGGGCACATAGCCTAATTCGTTTACGGCCAGAGCGATCCGCTCGCGGTGCTCCAGGGATACTTGTTCCGGCTGGTTGAAATAGCGCGAAACCGTCATTGATGAGACGCCCGCCCGTTCAGCCACAGTACTGAGGGTGATGCGCCCGGCGCCACGGCGTTTGCGCGGCGGATTTTTGTGATCGCTCAAAGCGTTCGTCCTTATCCAACCAAAAAAGAATATAAAAGTAATTTTTCAGTATTTGACGATCTATATATCTCTTGAAGATACTGGCGATGTTAGCGCTAACGAAGTGCTTTGTCTGCTACTCGCTCGAGCGAATGCCCCTACAAGTCACCCCGTTTCAAATCATCAGGCGCAGTGGCCGCAGAACCACGGTGACCAAAGCATTTTTATCGAGCGAATATCAATATGCACCACACTTTTAGGGAACCCGTAAGACCTTCGCGACTGGCCCAAGCCATTGCCGCCACTTTGGCATTGAGCACGCTACCCGCCATCCAGGTATTCGCGGCAGATGAAGCGACGGATACCGCGACCCTACAAGCGGTAACTGTCACGGCCACCCGCCGCGAGGAATCGCTGCAGAAGGTACCGGTGGCGATATCGGTAATCGACGGTGAGCAATTAGAGCGTGACAACCGCAACAGCGTGGCCAGCATCGTCCAGCAAGTACCGTCTTTAAACTTCCGTACGGGTGCCTCGAACAAGGACACTTCATTATTCATCCGTGGGGTTGGCACTATCTCCACTTCGCCCGGTGTCGAACCCACCGTGGCTACGGTCATCGACGGGGTTGTTTATGGCCGCCCGGGGCAGGCCACTCTGGATCTGCTTGACCTGGACCGCATTGAGGTACTACGCGGCCCGCAAGGCACGCTATTCGGAAAGAACGCGTCTGCTGGCGTGCTGAACGTCATCACCAGAGCACCAACCGCCGAAACCCATGGTTACATTGATCAGTCTTGGTTCAGCGGCAACGAAAGCCGCACCCGCTTCGGTATCGGCGGGAGCCTGATCCCCGAGACCCTCAAAGGCTCTCTGACCACCCTGTTCGGTAGCTATGACGGCAATGTGCATAACAAGGCCAACGGTCAAGAGGTTAACGGTTACAACCGCAAGGGTGTTCGTGGAAAGCTGGAGTTTACCCCCAGTGACGATATCAAGCTGACGGTTGCCGCCGACTACATACAGTCCCATGACGACACTCCTAATGGCGTAATCAGTAAGGCCCTTACCCCTTCTTTCGCCGCCGCACTGGCGCCGGTAAACGCAAACAACGACAACCGCAATATCGAAAGCGACTACCGCAGCCATGTCGACGACACCAACAAAGGCTTGTCCGCTCAGCTCGACTGGAACCTCGGCGATTACACACTGACCTCCATTACCGCCTGGCGCGGCTGGGACAATACCCAGTGGCAGGACGGCGACCGCTTGAGCACGATCACTGCGACCTTCCCCGGCACCGAGGACAAAGGAGACCTGAATTACAACCAATACTCTCAAGAGCTGCGTCTGGCCTCACCAAAAGGGCAGTTTCTGGAATACGTTGGCGGGCTGTTCTACATGCACGGCAAGGACCAAGAGACTTATCGCCGCACATTGATCACACCAGCCTCGACCAACCGTGGCGTAGCCGACTACAGCACCACCAGTGACAGCTATTCGGCATTTGGCGAGACCACACTCAACTTTACCTCTACCTTTCGCGGCATCGCTGGCCTGCGCTGGACCCATGATGAACTGGAATACGATCACCGTCGGGTATCCACATCGGCCACTACCGTCAGCGGTATCCAGCCAAGCACCAGCAGCACCGGCTCGGTGGATGAAGACGGCTGGTCGGGACGGCTGGGCGTGCAATACGACCTGACCGACAGCATCATGACCTACCTGACCTACTCCCGTGGCTATAAGGGGCCGGCCTATAACGTATTCTTCAACATGCAGCCGCGCGACACCGATGCACTCAAGCCCGAGACCTCCAACACGTGGGAGCTGGGGGTCAAGGCAACCAGTTGGAATAATCGCCTGACCACCAACGTGGCGGTGTTCCATAGCGACTACGACAACTACCAGGCGAACTTCTATGACACCGTTGCCGGGCAGGTCGTGACGCGGCTGATCAACGCCGGCAGCGTCAGTACCGAAGGCGTCGAAGCTGACTATGCATTGCAGGCAACGCAGAACCTGAAGCTCTCAGGGGCGCTGGCTTATACCAGAGCACGCATCGACCAGTTCTCCTGCCCAGCGGGTGCTGCGGCGTCATGCAATGTGAATGGCAAACCCCTGCCCTTCAGTCCTGACTGGAAAAGTTACGTACGCGCCGACTACACCATCCCGCTGGATAACGGACTGGATGTCGAACTGGGCACCGACTACAACTGGCAAAGCGAAGTGCAGTACGACATCAGTCAGAACCCCGAAACCAAACAAGGCGCCTATGGCATCTGGAACGCCAGCGTGGCATTGGCCGACTACACCAATGGATGGCGTGTTGCGTTGCTGGGCAAGAACCTCGCCGATAAGTCCTATTCTCCGCTGCTGGCAAGCGGCGCCGGTTATATCTACCGGGCAGTGCCACGGGATGATGAGCGTTACTTCGGCATTCAACTGCGCAAGGATTTCTAAGCATGAGCCATGCTCCAAGACAACTGAAACTGGGTGCGTTTCTCATGGCGACAGGTCACCACGTCGCAGCCTGGCGCCATCCTGAAGTGCCCGCCAATGCCGGGTTGGACTTCTCCCACTACAAGCACCTGGCCCAGGTCGCCGAAGCAGCAAAATTCGACACCCTGTTTATCGCCGACAGCGTGGCAGCGGCCACCGGCGACATTGCTAGCCGCATGGCCCGCTCCGATCACTTCGAGCCCATGACCCTGCTCTCGGCACTGAGCGCAGTGACCGAGCGCATTGGCCTGATCAGTACAGTCACCACCAGCTACAACGAGCCTTACCATGTGGCGCGCAAGTTCGCTTCGCTCGATCATCTGTCTTATGGCCGCGCTGGCTGGAATCTGGTGACTTCCGATGCCGCCGCCGAAGCGCAGAACTTCGGTCGGGACGAACATATTGGTCACGCCGAGCGTTATAGCCGTGCCCGGGAGTTTTATGAGGTCGTGACCGGTTTGTGGGACAGCTGGGCGGATGACGCTTTCAGTCGCGACAAGGCCAGCGGCGAATACTATGACCCGGCCAAGCTTCATGTACTCAATCATCAAGGCGAGCACTTCAGGGTCAAAGGACCGCTGAATGTGGCGCGCTCGCCGCAAGGGCGGCCGGTGATTGTCCAGGCGGGTTCCTCCGAAGCGGGCCGCGAGCTGGCAGCGCAAACGGCCGAAGTGGTGTTCACCGCACAACCCTCGCTGGCCAGTGCCCAAGCGTTCTATGCCGACCTCAAAGGCCGACTGGGCAAATTCGGACGCAGTGCAGATTCGCTAAAAATTATGCCGGGGGTGTTCGTGGTGGTCGGCGAAACCGAGGCGTTGGCACGGGAGAAATTCGAGTCGTTTCAGGCGCTGGTCGAGCCTGAGGTGGGCGTTGCCCTGTTGGGGCGCATGCTAGGTAACTTCGACCTGTCAGGTTATCCGTTGAATGAGCCATTGCCCAAGTTGCCGCTGACCGACAGCGGCCAGCGGAGTCGCCAGCAGTTGCTGACTGAACTGGCTGACAGAGAGAACCTCACACTGGGGCAACTCGGTCGCCGTATCGCTGGAGGCCGTGGGCACTACAGCCTGATAGGAACCGCTACGCAAATTGCTGACCAGCTGCAGATTTGGTTCGAACAGGGCGCTGCCGACGGTTTCAATGTGTTAGTGCCGCACCTGCCGGGTGGCCTAGTGGACTTTGCTCACCACGTGGTGCCCGAATTACAGCGGCGTGGGTTGTTTCGCACCGAGTATGAGGGCAAAACCCTGCGTGAGAATCTGGGTTTGAAACGCCCAGCCAACCCATTCTTTGAACACGAGAGGGATTGATGACTTATATCGCTGCCGAAAACCGCTATGAATCCATTCCGTACCGCCGCGTCGGCCGTAGCGGCCTAGTTTTGCCGGCCTTGTCCCTCGGGCTGTGGCACAACTTCGGCGACAGCACGCCGATGGACACTCAGCGTTCACTGCTGCGCACCGCGTTCGATCTGGGCATCAACCACTTCGATCTGGCCAACAACTATGGCCCGCCCTATGGCAGCGCCGAAATCAACTTCGGTCGTCTGCTGCGCGAGGACTTCAAGCATTACCGAGATGAGCTGATCATCTCCAGCAAAGCCGGTTGGGACATGTGGCCGGGGCCTTATGGTCAGGGCGGCGGCTCGCGGAAATACGTGCTGGCCAGCCTCGATCAGAGCTTGCAGCGCATGGGCCTCGATTACGTCGATATCTTTTATTCGCACCGTTTCGACCCGCTGACCCCGCTGGAAGAAACCGCCAGCGCGCTGGCAACCGCCGTGCAGCAAGGCAAGGCTCTGTACATCGGCATCTCGTCTTATTCCGGGGCGAAAACCCGCGAGATGGCGGCGTTGCTCAAAGAATGGAAAGTGCCGCTGTTGATTCATCAACCGGCTTACAACTTGCTCAACCGCTGGGTCGAAAAGGACCTGCTGGACGCCACCGAAGAACTCGGCGCGGGTGTGATCGCCTTTACGGCGCTGGCGCAAGGTTTGTTGACCGACAAATACCTGAATGGCGTGCCGAAGGATTCTCGGGTCAATCGCCCGGGCGGTGGGTCATTGCAGGCGTCACACCTGTCCGAGAGCAACATCGCACACGTGCGTGCCCTCAATGAAATCGCCCAGCGTCGTGGCCAGAGCCTGGCGCAAATGGCGCTGGCCTGGACGCTGCGTGATCCACGCGTGACCTCGGCGCTGATCGGCGCCAGTCACCCGGAGCAAATCATCGAAAACGTTGGCGCTTTGAAAAACCTGACGTTCAGTAGCGAAGAACTGGCCGAAATCGACCGTTTCGCTGTTGAAGGCGGGATCAATCTTTGGGAAAAACCGTCGACTGCCGAATAAGCCCTTCCTCACCCGGGGTGAGCATTCACGCTCCGGCTTAGCAAAGCGAGACAGCAATGAAACCTTTAGCCCTTATTTGCGTAGGCCTTGCCCTGGTCGGGCAAGCGAATAGCGCCATAGCGGCAGACCCAGCGACCCTGAGGGTCGGCTACCAAAAAAGTTCTATCGCCTTGGTGCTGGCCAAGGAACATGGCCTTCTGGAGAAACGCTTTGCCCAGACCGCGGTGCAATGGATTGAGTTTCCAGCCGGACCACAGATGCTTGAGGCTTTAAACGTTGGCGCGCTAGACGTCGGATCCACCGGCGACATTCCACCGTTGTTCGCTCAAGCGGCCGGTGCCGATCTGGTCTACATAGGTGCCGAACCGGCCAAGCCAGAAACTGAAACCATTCTGGTGCGCGATGACAGCGATCTACATAATGTCGCTGAATTGAAAGGCAAGAAAGTCGCCTTTCAGAAAGGCTCCAGTTCGCACAACTTGATCCTCCGCGCGCTGAACAAGGCAGGCCTGAACTACAAGGACATAAAGCCGATCTTCCTCACGCCTGCCGACGCCCGAGCCGCATTCGAGCAAGGCAGCGTCGACGCCTGGGCAATTTGGGACCCTTACTCTTCGCTGGCACTGAGCGAAGGCCATAGCCGTTTACTCGCCAGCGGTGAAGGGCTTGGTCTATCTGGGCCTTTCTACACGGCCAGGCGTGATTATGCCGAAAGAAATGGGCCCTTCCTCCACTCACTGCTCAATGAACTCACTACGGCCGAAGCGTTGACGCGTAGCCAGCGGGAAGAGAGCGTGCAGGTGCTGGCGAAATCTATGGGATTGCCGACAGCGGTAGTCACCCGCTATGTCGACAATCGGCCACCTTCACCGGTGTTGCCAATCAATGAAAAAATTATTGAGGCGCAACAGATGACGGCAGACCTATTTTATGAAAATAAATTATTACCCAAGCGGGTGGAGGTTAAGGACGCCGTCTGGAAGGAACTGGACTAGAGACTGGCCTGGACACGAAGAGTTAGAACACTGCCAAACCGCTCAAACAGGCGTGTCCAACAATTGCGCAAGTGCCCGAAGCACTTGCTCCGGCTTTTCCAGCATCAATTGATGACCGCACTGACTCAATAGTTCGAAGCTGGCGTTCGCAAGATACTCGGCCAATGCCTGACCGCCACTGGCGGGCGTCAGTCCATCGCTGTCGCCAGCCATGACGCAGACTGGAACCTTGATGCTGTCCAGTTCGGCCAGGGTCGGCCAACTGGCTTGAGTCATCAGCGACTTGAACACATGCAGCCGATTGCGTCCACGTGCCATCATCCAAGGAGCCTCAACATGCCGTTCAATACACCTGCCACACCGCCGACGTTCAATCAGCTGTGGTTCACCCGTTGCCCGGTGCCGACCGCCACTGGCGTTGCCTATCAGTTGGGGTGGCTAACCGAAGAGTTCGCCGCCGATGGCATCAGCGTCGACACCTTGCAGGACAATCGGGAGCTTGGCCGCCATCACTACGATCATCAATTGCCGTCACTGATTCGCGAGGGCGGAAATATCCTTGCTCTGGCTGCTCGCGCCCAAGGCGCACAGACCCGTCTGCTCGGTTTGACCTGGATCGATGAATGGCAAACCATTCTGGTTCGCCCCGACTCCGGTATCAGTCAGCCAGCCGATCTCAAGGGCAAGCGCCTGGCACTGCCCGACTGGATCGAACATGAAATCCCCAGCCATGCCCGGGGCAGCAGCATCGCTCGAGGCATGTCCTTGCAGGGTTACCGGGGCGCGCTGGCCTATGCAGGGCTGGGCTTTGACGATGTCGAGCTGGTTGAAGTGCCCGCCAACCGGGACGAGCGCGGCACTGTCCGGCAGGGCCTGGGAAACCTCTGGTCAGGTCTGGATTATCTGGCCAATGGTCGGGTCGATGCGGTGTACGTCAAGGGCGCTTCGGCGGTCGATGCCGCACGCGCCGTGGGTGCGGTCGTCGGCATCGACCTGGATGCCATGCCAGACCGCAAGTGGCGAGTCAACAACGGAACCCCGAGGCCGATTACCGTTCACCAGGACTTCATCGACAACCACTTCGATGTGCTGGTGCGCTTCCTGGACCAAACTCTGCGCGCGGCGGATTGGGCAGCGCAAAACCTCAGCGGCGTGCATGACATCCTGAAAAGCGAAACCCTTGGCAGCCTCGATGGCGTCGCCGCAGCCTATCGCAACGACTTCCATCGCTCGCTGCATCCAGACCTATCGGCCGAGCGCCTGCATTTACTGCAATCGCAGAAGAAGTCGCTGTGGTTGCACGGTTTCCTGGAACACGACTTCGACTTGCACGACTGGGTTGACCCGCGCCCTCTACAAGCCGCGCTGGCGCTGGGTGAAGAGCGCCGCAAATCTGCGCTTTTGCCACACCTATCAAACAGCAAGAGTATTGGGCACCATCCGGATAGATAGATATCGTGGATGAAACAATACAACCTGCTGGTTGATGCGTGATGCTGCTACAGCAGCAACGAAGCAGCAATCAGTGCTGCCTCAATAGCAGCCCTGATTTTTCAGCGCAGATTAAAGCAGTCCCCAGCCCTGAAAACAGGCACTTATCATCGGCCAACAGTGAAGGCACAGTTATTGCTGTAGTGCCAACGAAGCTTTTTAAAGTTCATTAACAAAGTCATGCCGGGAAGATTCAACCGCAGAAATTGATTGCCTATTGATTCGCAGGTCAGTGGTGTTGTTTTTCTAATTCTTACGCCGGGCTGCTGTTGTTTTGATC
The DNA here is from genome assembly GCF_023651955.1 of Pseudomonas sp. Y39-6. Lineage (NCBI taxonomy): Bacteria > Pseudomonadati > Pseudomonadota > Gammaproteobacteria > Pseudomonadales > Pseudomonadaceae > Pseudomonas > Pseudomonas sp. Y39-6. Next base: position 4,700,832 of record NZ_CP069594.1, read on the forward strand.
GTTTAAATCCAATTGCATGAAATGCGAAGTTCGCAGGAGTTAATCAATGGCCAATGTCCAGACCGCAGCCGACGCACCTGAAGCGCTGTGGCGCCAGGCACCCATCGGCGAGTTGGTCGATCTGGGCCGGACGTTTCGCGGACCGTTGGCGCTTTCGCGTCTGCACACCACGCCCAAGGGCGTCCTAAGCCGTCGTGAAGGGATTTTGCTGGGCGTACTCGCGCTGGTATTGCACGGCGCGGTGATCTATTGGGTCAACCAGAATCCACCGCCAGCGCTGCCGATCGTGCCACCGGAAATCCCGCCGATGACCATCGAGTTTTCCCAGCCTGCGCCGCCTGTAGTGGCTACGCCGCCGGAGCCAATCCCGCAGCCTGTGGTCGAGCTACCGCCGCCGGTCGAAGATGAATTGGCTGTAAAACCGCCGCCGCCTAAACCGGTCCCCAAGCCAAAGCCCGTGGTCAAACCAGTACCCAAACTCGTGGCTAAGCCAGTCGCGCAACCGCCTGCACCACCAGCACCTGCACCTGCACCGGCACAACCGGTCGCAGCCCCGGCCCCTCCAGCCCCTCCTGCGCCCAAGCCGGTAACCCCTGCTTCGGCCAACGCCGGCTACCTGCATAACCCTGCACCGGAATACCCGTCATTGGCCATGCGCCGTGGCTGGGAAGGCACCGTGTTGTTGCGGGTGCATGTACTGGCCAGCGGTAAACCGGGTGAAATCCAGATTCAGAAAACCAGCGGGCGTGAGCAACTCGACGATGCCGCACTCGCTGCCGTCAAGCGCTGGAGTTTTGTTCCGGCCAAGCAAGGCGATGTCGCCCAGGACGGCTGGGTCAGCGTCCCCATCGATTTCAAGATCAAGTAACCGTTTAACCCAGATCAAACCGTCATCACAGCAGTGCATTCCAGCCGCGGGCCACCTGACAAAAGGAGCATCGCCACAGCAGACCTCAACACACTAGCAAGAGTACACACGCCATGAACTTACTCTCTTCGCCCTTCGAATCCATTGAACATGCGGTCATCTGGCTGTTGGTCATTTTTTCCGTCGCCACCTGGGGGTTGGCCTTGCTCAAAGGGGTGCAGTTCACCCGCCTCAAGGCGCAGGACCGCAAGTTCCACAAGCAGTTCTGGGCCACTTCGAGCCTCGAATCCGCTGCGGAGCTGGCCACTCGCCAACCTGGCGCGGCGGCGCGTGTTGCTCAGGCCGGTTATGCCGCAATCCAGGTTGGCGATGCCCCTCATGCCGCCGACCTGAGTCAGGCGATCAACCATCAGGATCGCCTCGAACGCGCCTTGCGTCAGCAGATCGTGCGTGAGCGTCGTTCGCTGGAAACCGGCTTGGCGATCCTTGCCAGTATTGGCAGCACCTCGCCCTTTATCGGCCTGTTCGGTACGGTCTGGGGGATTATGTCGGCCTTGAAAGGGATCAGTGCAGCGGGTTCCGCGAGCCTGGAAACCGTGGCCGGTCCGATTGGTGCAGCCTTGGTTGCCACCGGTGTGGGGATTGCGGTCGCGGTCCCGGCGGTGCTGGTCTACAACTACTTTTTACGGCGTTTGAAACTGACTGCCGCCGACCTGGACGATTTCGCCCATGACTTCTACAGCCTGGCGCAGAAGAGTTCATTTCGGGTACTGATCCATCCGGCCGCGAACAAGGCCTCGGCCAACACCGCCGCGCAGAAAGTGAAGGAGGCATCCTGATATGGCTTTTTCGACCCAAGACAGCGATGAAGTACTCAGCGAGATCAACGTCACACCGCTGGTCGACGTGATGCTGGTGCTGCTGGTGGTGTTCATCGTCACCGCGCCGCTGCTGACCAATGCCATCCCGATCAGCTTGCCCAAGACCGAGTCGGTCGCCCCGGTGGAGCAGAAAGACCCGTTGGTGGTGAGTATCGATGGCCAAGGCAAGGTGTTCATCAACAAGGACGAGATTCAGCCGAACTTGCTGGAGATCAACCTGGCAGGCGCCAAAGCCAAGAACCCGGACGTGCGCGTGCAATTGCAGGCCGACGACGGTGTCAATTACGGCGAAGTCGCCCGCGCCATGGCGTCCATCGAGCGCGCGGGGATTACCAAGCTGTCGGTGATTACTGCCAAGTGATTACGACTCAACGACTAAACGATTAGTAAAGACAAGCTGCCTCTCTCTGGATCGACAAAAGGGTGCCGGGCGATCCCATCGCCCGTCCTGCCTGCAAAGCATAAGCTGAATGTCTCGTTTCCCCTCCTGCCTCACGCCACAGTACTTTGTGTACCCGACACGAACTCAAATTAAGCTTTAACTTCGTCAGCTAATCGATAGCAACCTGCCGGGTGCAATCGGCTATTGCACTGACTTGATCGCCTTCAAAGCCAGCGGCGCCTGAGCACCGAGTGCTGTTCGGCGAAATCCTTGAGCGATAAAAGAGCTGCTGCTGTAGCAGCACCCTCCCAGCACCTGCTTCTGTATCAGCACCCCAATAACGACCCGCCTTTCAGAATTGCTCTAACTTGCTAAAAATATCCTTTATTTTCAATTAGATATATTTTATTCGCAGCGCACCACTTTCCGGTACGGTTGTTGCGATAGCCCCTTGCAGCAGGCACTTATATCGACCTGCATTCAGCCAACTGACAGCATCGAGAGCATTCAAACCTCTCGTTTAAGCAGTAACGGGGAGCACTATGTTTATCCGCAGCAAACTACCCATCGCAATCGCCGTCAGCCTCGGCACTGCCTATATGGCAAGCAGCTTCGCCGCCGACGCTGTCGACCAGGATGCACAGACCAGTTCGTCGACAACACTTGAAAAAGTCACGGTGACCGCCCAGAAGCGCGAAGAAACCGTGCAGGAAGTGGCCGCACCGATCTCCGTGCTCAGTGGCGATAAAATTCGCCAGGCATCGCTGAACTCAGCCAATGAAATCACCCGCTATGTCCCGAACGCTTCGGCGGGTACCGTCGATGGGCACGGCCGGCCGCGCTGGTGGATACGCGGGCTGGGCACAGGCGATCAAGGCGCCAATACCGTCAGCCCGGTTGGCATCTATATGGACGATGTGTACATCTCCAACATCAGCGCCACGGGTTTCCCGCTGTTTGACCTGGACCGGGTAGAGGTCTTGCGTGGGCCGCAGGGCACGCTATGGGGCAAGAACACCACAGGCGGCGCGATCAACTTTATCTCCAAGAAGCCATCGTTCAATCAGGACGGTTACTTCAAGGTCGACATGGGCAATTACGCCAGTCGTACCGTCGAGGGCGCCGAGGGTGGCTCGTTGATCGACGACAAGCTCGCAGCCCGGGTTTCGGTCCGCCATCAGGGCAATGAGGGTTATAACGAGAATAAGGCCAACGGCAACGACCGGGGCGCACTGGAAGACGATGCTGTTCGCCTGCAATTTCTAGCGGAGCTATCGGACAATCTGGAAGCCAATCTGAATTTCCACAGCCGTCGCTACCACGACACCGGCAGTACCGCCAGCGTCAACTACGGCCTGGGCGCCAACGGCAACAACCAGTTCGGCTATCACGTAGATCCCAAACAAGGGGATGTCTACTACAACGCCAAGAACACCGCCAGTATCGAACAGAACGGCGCCAACCTGAACCTGATTTGGCAATTGGGCGGCCTGGAGCTGACCTCCATCACGGCGGTCGAATCCTTCAAGCGCGATGCGCTCAGTGACAGCGACAATACGCCCCTGGAACTGCAACGCAGCTATGCCTATGCCGACAGCAAGCAGTTCTCCCAAGAGTTTCGCCTAGCCTCGCCGCGTACTGACCGCCTGAACTGGGTAGCCGGGTTTCACTATTTCAACGAAGACCTGGACGCCAAAGGCGCCAACGGAACCCTGGACAATACTTACGTCAACCGCAGTTACAACCTGATCGCCTACAATCAGAAAACCGAAAGCTATGCGCTATTTGGCAGCCTGACCTACAACTTCACCGACGCCTTCAGCCTCACGGGCGGGCTGCGCTGGACCCGGGAACACAAGTCGATTGATCTCTCCCGGATCGCCAGCGTCGGTGCGGCCACTTTTGGTAATGGTGACTGGTGGAGGCCTAGCGACGTGACTTCGCGACTGGCAACCACTGCGGCCCAGGACGAGAGCAACACCTGGAGCGACTGGACCTATGACGTGACCCCCGAGTACAAGCTGTCAGACCATGCACGGGTGTACTTCCGCTACTCCAAGGGCTTTCGCTCCGGGGGTTACAACACAGGAGTCACCACCCAGAGCACCGTGGCCACGGTCGACCCGGAATTTCTTACAGCTTATGAACTGGGGTTCAAGTCCGAGTGGTTCGATGGCCGCCTGAATGCCAACGCCAGCGTGTTCTATTACGACTACAAGGACATCCAGCTGAACATCGTGAGTGCCGTCAATAACCAGACCGTTTCGCGGCTGGCCAACGGTGCTCAAGGTGAAGCCTACGGCGGCGAGTTCGAACTCGAAGCCATCCCCCTGGAAAACTTACACGTCAATTTTGGCCTCGGGCTGCTGCACACCGAGTTCACTGACTACACCTCCGGCAGCAACGATTACTCGGGAAACAACTTCGTTCGTGCGCCGAACGTCTCGGCGGTGCTGGGTGCCGATTACCGTATCCCGCTTAACATCGGCGGAGCCGTGGTGCTGGGTACCGATTGGGACACGCGCAGCCGCCAATACTTTTTCACCAATGACCAGACGCAAAACATGCGCAGCGGCGGCTACACCCTTGGCAACGCGCGAGTCACCTACGAGCTGCAAGGCAACAAGACCGAAGTCACTACCTATGTGCACAACCTCACCAACAAGGAGTATCGCGCTCATACGTTACCGGGCGGCTTCCAGAGTGCCGGGGTGATGTACGGTGACCCACTGACCTTTGGTGTATCGGTGACCACCAAATTCTGATCAATCCAGCCATGGCCACCAATGGCTGGCCATGGCCCGACAGGGCCAATAACCATGATTTCCCTCCGCCTCTTTTCACCGCGATTGTTTGCATCTGTCTCGCTGCTGCTGGCCTTGTTCGCGAGCCTGAGCAGCTTCGCAGCAGAGCCGCTCAAGCTCAAGACTGTGCGAATTGCCACCGTGGTTTTCTCCAATGCCGGAAAGGTGACCTTCAATGGCCCGACCTATCTGATGGACAAAGACCCCTGGCTTAAACAGGAATTGGCCAAGCGTGGCGTGGAGCTTGAGTGGGTTCCCGCCGCCACGGCCTCGGTGGGCACGTTCATCAACGAAGAGTTCGCCAACAAGCGCATCGACTTCGCGTTCTATGGCGACCTGCCCACTATCATTCTCAATTCTTCCGGGGTGTCGACCAAACTGCTCGCCGCCGGGGGCATTGGCAACAATGTTTATCTGGTGGTGCCGCCCGATTCTACCGCCAAGTCCATCGACGACCTCAAGGGTAAACGCATCGCCCTGCATCGTGGTCGCCCCTGGGAATTGTCGTTCGCCAAGCTGCTGGACTCAAGGCATCTGGGTTTCGACGACTTCCGCATTTTCAATCTCAACCCGCAAGCCGGTGCTGCTGCGCTGAGCGCCGGACGGGTGGATGGTTTCTTTACCTTGAGCGACGCCTTCCTGCTGGAGGACAAAAAGGTCGGCAAGATCATCTGGTCCAGTAAACAGGCACCCGCCGACTGGAGAATGCGCGCCGAACTGTTCGGAGCCAGTGACTTCGTTGCCCAGCAGCCGCAAGTCACCCAACTGATCGTCACCGCTTACTTGAAGGCACTGAAGTGGGCCAGCGAAGAACAGAACAAGGCCGAGTACATCAAGCTGCAAGCGCAATCGGGCCAGCCGGAAAGTGTTTTGCTGCGCGAGGTCGCAGGCGAGTCCTGGAAGGATCATTTCAGCCCGTTGATCGACGGGAATCTGCGCCAGCATTATCAGGACGGGATCGCCTACAGCCTCAAGGCCAAGCTGATTCGCAACGACATCAAAGTCGATGACCTGCTCGATGCACGGTTTGTCGAACAAGGGCTCAAGGATCTCAACCTGAGCGATGAATGGAAGGCCCATTCCTCCACCAACCCCTGACAGGGCGCACCGGCGCCCAGAGCCAAACGGAGATTATTCATGAGCCAACTTCTTGATGCCGCCAGCCTGACGGCGATCATAGAACACGCGCGGGCCGATGCCGTCCATGCGTTCCAGACGCTGCGCGAAAACGGTACGTTGTCGGCCAGCCTGACCTTCCATATCAGCCATCGAATCCCCGGTACAGACCATTTGCTCGGGTTGCGCTTTCCGGGTGGGCTGGCACGCGATCAGACACCGAAACTAAGCCTGACCTCCTTCGCGCAAACTCCCGACTCGCTGCTGCAAGAAGCGCGTCTGCAAGCTGACACCCTGATCCATGTCCATACCTCCTGGTTATCGGCTTGGTCGTTGGCGCACCGGGACTTTCCGATCTTGTATGTCGCAGCCGCGCGTCATCTTCTGGCCCGGGTGATCCCCAACCATCTGGAGCGTACCCGCAGCGCCCGGGAGGTCATCGGCCAACGGCTCGATGAGCACCCGGAACTGGCGCCGCCTCCGGCGTTGCTTGAGTCCAACGGGGGCGCCAACTTCTGGGGCCAGGGGATCATCAAGACCGCGGAAACCATTCTGTTCGTCGAGGAAGCCGCACGCTTCCAGGCCATCGCCGAGCAGATTGGCGGCGCTCAAGCCTACACCCCCGGCGCACTGGAGTTGCAGTGGAAACGCACCGGGCTGCTGGAGCAAGCCCTTCGTTATCAGGGCTGACCAACGCGAGTCGATTTCAAACTGTTGTAAACCTATAGGGAGCCTGTAATGGCCGAGTTCATCTGGCAATTGCCAAACAACCGCGACACACGCTATGGCGACGCCACATCGCGCAAAAGGGGAGAACGCCTGGACGGCGATTCTGCGCCTTTTCGCCCGGGCGTCAGCGACCCGCGTGGCAACGCGTTCAACTACCTCGATTACCTGCATCAAATCGCCAGGGCAGCAGAGCTAACCGGCTTCGACGGCATCAGGATCAGCAACGATCTGGACGGCGATGAACCCTGGATCATTGCTGGCTACCTGGCCCGCAGTACCCGCCGCCTGCGCTTGCTGACCGAGTTCACCGCCGATAGAGGCTCGGCAGTCTACGCCGCGAAAAACGCGGTGAGTTATCAGCGCTTCAGTGAGGGTCGGTTCGCTTGGCAGATCAGCAGCGTGAACGATCCACTGCGGCGCCGGCAACAGGGCGACACCGTTGCCCAGGCGGACCAGCTACCGCGTATCGATGAATTTCTCAGCGTGGCCAGGGGTGTTATTGAACAGAACCCGTTCAGTTTTAAAGGCCGTTTCTTCGAGGTGCTCGATGGTGGCTTCGAAGGCCCATTGAGCGCTCAGCCGGTGCCGCGTATCTACTTGTCTGGCAACAGCCCTGAAGCCTTGCAGTTGTCGGCGCGTCAGGCTGACGTGCACATCTTCGAACCAGCGCCAATCGACCAACTCCACTCATTGATCGAACAACTCGGCCGGCTCGCCAATGCTCAAGAACGCGTGGTGACCTTCGGCTTGCCGATTACCCTGCTGGCCCGGGAAAGCGCGGAAGAAGCGCAGTTCGATGCCCAGCGACTGGTCGAACAACAGCAACGCCTGGGCAGCGTGCCGTCACCTGCGCAAACGTCACTGGTCGGCAGTTATCAGCAGGTCGCCCAACAGGTGCAAGCGTACCGAGAGGCGGGCATCGATACCTTCCTGTTCAGCGCCGGACCGCATCTGGAAGAAGCCTATCGAATCGGTGAAAACTTGCTGCCGCTGTTGCGCGGTGTCCCTGTCGCAATCGCAAATACCCACTTCGCCAACTGACCCCACCCGATCAGCGGCCCTATTGATTAAAGCTGCCCTATTAATTAAAGAGTATCAACCATGGCGATTGACTTTTACTGGCGCCTGCCAACCCACGGCGAACCCAGCAGCCACCGCAACCGGGAGCCCTTTCGAGGCGACTGGTTCTTCGGCAACGGCCAGCCCCGCAGCAAGGGCCTGAGCACCCGCGACGACCACTACAGCTACATCGACTATCTGGCTGAAATTGCCCGCGCCGCGGAGATCTCCGGGTTCCAGGGTGGCCTGATTCCTTCATTCCCAATGACCGACGAACCTTGGGCAGTCTCCTCGTTCCTGGCCCGGGAAACGCGCACCTTTCGCTTCATGATCGCGTTCCAGCCGGGCTTTCTCAACCCGGTGACCGCTGCGCGCATGACCGCAAGCCTACAGCGCGCAACCGGCGGCCGAGCGCTGTTCAATATCATCACTGGAGGCGGTGGCCCGGCGCAACTATGGTGGGGCGATTCGGTAGCCCATGATGATCGTTACCAGCGCACCCAGGAGTTCCTCGATGTGCTGCGCGGCGTATGGCAAGGCGGACCTTTCAACTACCAAGGCAAGTTCTATCAGGTCAGTGATGCCGGGCTGGCAGAACCCTTGAACCACGAGAGCTTTCCAGAGATCTATTTTTCCGGTTCCTCCGATGCAGCCCTGGCTTCGGCGTCACAGCATGCCGATTACTATTTGTCATGGCTGGAGCCATTCGCCCAACTCAAGGAGAAATTCGATCGCGTCAAACAACGTACACAGACGCTGGGTCGCAAGATCAAATGCGCGGTGCGGGTCGATATCATCGCCCGACCGACCGAGGAAGAAGCCTGGGCCGAGGTGCGCAAGGGCTTTGAACGGCTCGATCCACACGAAGTGGCACGCCTCAGGCAAGGCCAGGCGGGCGACTCGGTCGGCGTCAGCCGCCAGCAATTGGGGCAACCAGGCAACATCTCCAGCTATCGCGACCTGATCATCGAACCCAATATCTGGTCCGGCTTCAACCTGCTGCGCGGGGGTCAGGCAAACGGGATTGTCGGCAGCTATCAACAGGTCGCTGAACGCCTGGACCAACTCGTCCAGCTGGGTGCCGACGCATTTATCCTGGCCAGTACCCCGCACCTGGAAGAAGCCTACCGCGTCGGTGAGGAAGTGCTGCCGCTGGTCAGGGGCCACCATTGACGGCCTTTGATCCGGCAAGCCGGTGAAGGGATGCCACTCGTTTTATGAAAATCCTGTGTGACGCTTGGGTCACACAGGCAGTCCTCAACGGCAAAAACAGTCGACGGTCAGGCCACACTGCTCAGCAGTTTCTGACCCTGAGCCCAAAGCCCGGTCATTTTCCATTGCTGCTCCAGCACCCCAGGCCCGAACTCTTTGGAGCCACCGAGAGATTCGGCCAGGCCCTGGAAGTAGGCGCCCTCCTCGATCAGCAGGATCAGTTTGGCAACCTGAATGATCCCCACACCCCAGAACGTCGAACCGCCATTGGCTTCGAGAATGGCCGGGGTATGCGGATTTTCCTCGATCTTTTCAACGATAAAGTCCGCTTCCTCCTGACGGCGGTCGATGTAGATCGGTAATTCCCGGGCCAGTGTCACGCGCTGCGAAGCCGCGTAGCGCAGAGGCAGGGTCCGGTGAGCGCTGGCCCAGCCGCCCAGGTAGGGCGAATGGACGTGCGTGACGACGTTCACTTCCGGGCGTTTGGCGAACACCGCCGCGTAGCGCTTGCCGTTACCGCCCGCCTTGCTGCCGCTAAGCAGGCCGGAACCTTCGAGGCTTTCATCCAGGTACAGGTGGCCCGAATAGTCAGCGACTATCGCGCGAATTTCTTCGTCATCCGCCCAAGGGCTGGGCGCGTGCAAGGCCACCACCAAATCGCTGTCCGGAACCCGCAGGTAGGACTGGTACGTATTGGTGGCGGTCAGTGTGCGACTGTCCTTGAGTACCCGGTAAGCTTTGGCGAAATCACGCTTGGCCTGTTCGACATAGGCAGACTGTTGAGGATTGAGTTGCTGGGTCATGGGAAGAGTCTCTGTAGATGGAGGATTAAACACGACGCACCTCGCCTCACCCGTAACGGAAGATTGGCCGAGGAAACTGCTAACTACTCAGCAGTTCCTGTGCCAGTCACTTAAAATAATCTCAACCTATTGTTTTTGCTTATTTATTTTTTAACATTGCGGTTATTTTCAACGCATGAACCGCGTTCCCGCCACCACCTTGCTGAACGACCAGCAGCCCTGCTGATCAACTGCTGCAAGATCAGCAGTCAACTCCCCCATGCCCACCCCCTTCTCACTCCGGCTCAGCAAAACCGGGCACTGCAGAGCAGTCAACGGCTTGGCACACGCGTTGCACCTGTCTTTTGTTGTACCGATTTTCTTTTTTTTCGACCTTGGGAGTGACTCATGAGTACCGAATTCTTCTGGCGCTTGCCGCTTGGCAGTGACGGCCCGCAACTGGCCTCCGACAAGAACAACCGTGGCAGCGCCCAATACCGCCCCGGCAATATCGCCCCTGGCCGTTTGCCCAATGGCGAACCTGACGGTTTCACCTATATCGACTATATCGCCCAGGTGGCCAAGGCGGCGGAAATTGCCGGTTTCGAAGGCGCCCTGTTGCCCACTGGACCCGAGCCGTGGATCGCCGCCGCAGCGCTGGCTCGCGAGACGCGACGGATCAAGTTTCTGGTCGCTTTCCAGGCCACTTGGACCCTTCCCGCCTACGTTGCCCAACAGGCAGCGATCCTGCAAAACCTCAGCCGTGGTCGTCTGGACTGGAATATCATCACCGGCGGCAACCCCGCTGCCCAGCGCGCCAACGGCGACTTCCTTGAACATGACCTGCGCTACAAGCGCACGGGAGAATTCCTCGACATCATCAAGGGGCTCTGGGAAAACGAAACCTTCTCCTACAACGGCGAAATCTACCAACTGGAAAACGGCGCGCTGCCCCGTGGCCTGACTCAGGAGCGCAAGCCGAGCGTTTATTTCTCCGGTTTTTCCGATCCGGCCCTGGACGTCGCCGCACGCCATGCCGATGTTTACCTGAACTGGGCCGAACCCGTCGATAAGCTCAAGCCGCACATTGAGCGGGTCCGCGAGCTGGCCGATAAACAAGGCCGGGAAATACGCTTCGGCATCCGCATTGACGTGCTCGCCCGGGAAACCGAGGAAGCGGCCTGGAGCGAACTGCGTCGCCAATATGAACTGATCGATGCCAAGACCAGCGCCTTCATCAAAAACTTCGCCAGCGGTTCGGATTCCATCGGCGCGGCGCGCCAGACCGCCTACCACCAGAACTCCCAGCGCTTCGACGACCTGATCATCGGCCCAAACCTCTGGGCCGGTTTTGGCAAGGCCAAACCAGGCCCTACCATCGGTCTGGTCGGTAGCCACCAAAACGTTGCCGAGCGTCTGGCCGAATACCGCGATGCCGGCTTCTCGACATTCATCCTGGCGAGCAACCCTCATCTGGAAGAAGCCCTGCGCATCGGTCAGGAAGTGCTGCCGCTGGTACACGATCGCCCCGTTGCCAGCGCTGCGCCGCACAGCGTGTTCAAAGTCGCCGGTTGAGTTTCCGGCCCGGATCCAAAGCCCCGTTCGCGGGGCTTTTCTCGGTCTGCGGACCTCTCTCGACACCCCGCCAATGAGACACCCATGATCAAGCACTACCCCTTGCTGCGCAGCCTGCTGATATACCGCGAGATGCCCTGGCGCTTTCTGCTGACCAACCTGTTGTTTATTACCGTGAGCATGGGTCTGGCCGCCCAACAGTGGCTGGTCGGCCATGCTCTGGACGACGTTAACAATGGCCGCGCGGTCATGCGGCTTGACGATGGCAGCCTGGACGTCAGCCTCGCCTGGCGCTGGTTTACAGTGCTATTGGCCGTCGCAGTCGGTCGCGGGCTGTTGCAGTATGTCGCCGGTGTGCTCTCGCTGATTCTCAGCCAGGAACTGCTGACGCGCTTGCGGGCTCGCATTCTGGATCAGGTCCAGGGCTTGCAGCTGAGCTATCACTGGCAGCACGGTATGGGGGAGATGATCACCCGCACCACCCGCGACGCCGACAAGCTGCGCGATGCGCTGATCAACTTCTGGCGACAACTGGTTGAAACGCCACTTATCGTACTGGCGACCGTCAGCCTGTTGGCCTGGTACAACCCTTTGCTGGGGCTGGTGCCGTTGTTGTTGACCGGCCTGGCGTTATGGATTTTCGTCACGCAGACCGAACGGCTGCTGGTTCTGGATCGCGAAGTCGGCGCGGCCTACGACCGGGTGAACCAGGACCTGAGTGAGGGTATCGGCGGCGTCCGGGTCATCAAGTCCTTTTCCCTAGAAGCCGGGCGAATCGAACGCTTCAGCCAGCAGGTCGGCTTCTTTGCCGAACAGGCGCGTGTGGCACTGGCCTACGCCAGCTCGCGAATACCCTTGCCGCAGGTAGTTGTCGCCCTGAGCCATGTGTGGATTTTCCTCTACGGCGCGCTGCTGGTGCGTGACGGCAAACTGGGGCTGGGCGAGCTGGTCACTTCACTGTTGATTGCCACCACGCTGGTGTTCCGGGTCGAAGGTATTGGTCGGGTGATGCAGGTCTTCGCCGATGCGCGCTCCTCGGCCGAACGGATCTGGCAACTGCTGGACACCTCACGGGAAATCCGCGATGGCGATCAAGAGCCGCCAGCCGGGCCACTGGGTTTGCAACTGGAAGGCGTAAGCGTGACCTCGCCAACAGGTGGGCGCAGCCTCTTGCAGGGCTGTTCGATGCAGATAGAACCCGGCGAAGTCGTCGCCCTGGTGGGTGCCACAGGCTCCGGCAAAAGTCTGCTGGCCAGTCTATTGCCGCGCCTGACCCAGGCACAGGTTGGCAGCGTGCGCATTGGTTCATCCGCTCGGGGTTGGCACGACCTGCGTGACCTACGTCTGGCAAGTCTGCGCAAACGCGTGCATGTGGTGCCGCAAGAAAGCTTTCTGTTCTCCGACACGCTGGCCGCCAACTTGCGCCTGGCGGCACCGGAGGCGAGCACCGCAGACCTGCTCTGGGCGTTACGCATGGCCGCCGCTGAAGACATTCTGGAGCGCTTGCCCCAAGGGCTGGACACGGCCCTGGGCGATCGCGGCGTGACGTTGTCCGGCGGCCAGCGGCAACGGATCAATCTAGCTCGGGCGCTGTTGGCGCAGCCGGATATTCTCTGCCTGGACGATGCCACCAGCGCGCTGGACTCGATCAGCGAGCGGACCCTGCTGAACAATATCCGCAGCCTGCGTCAGACCCTGAACAAGACCACCACGGTCCTGCTGATTTCCAGCCGGCTATCGACCATTGAGCTGGCTGATCGGGTGCTGCTGCTCGAAGACGGGCATATCGTCGACAGCGGCAGCCACGCAAGCCTGACTCGGCGCAACGTCCATTACCGTGATCTGTTGGGGGTCGAACATGTCTAACGTCCTGCCCGGCAAAGCGCTCAGCGATATCGAAATCGAGGAACTGCTCGCCAAAAAAGCTCTCGACCGCAGCATGTTTCGGCGCCTGCTGCCGCTACTGGGGCCGGTACGCGGACGGATCTTCGCGGTTATCGGCCTGGAATTGGTCCTGGTGGTTGCGGTGTTCCTGCGACCCTGGTTCGTACGCCAGTTACTCGACTACGGTCTGGTCCGACACAACGGCACCTGGGTGCTGGACATTACCTGGGTGGCAGTGCTGGGTGGCGGGCTGGGGCTGACCTGGGTCGCGCGCTTTTTGCTCGCCGGGTTTTCCCAATATCTGGCGGGCAGCGCAGCGATCCAGGTACTCAATCAACTGCGTATTCGGGTCTTCAGCCACGTCCAGGCCCTGAGCATCGGCTACTTCGACCGGACCAAAGCCGGCCGGATCATCTCCCGGGCCGACCGTGATGTCGACAGCCTAGAACCCCTGTTGATCCAGGGCCCGCCTGAGCTGCTGGGCGCACTGCTGCGCTGCATCGTTGCCTCGATCATGCTCTGGCTGATTTCGCCGCTGCTGTTCCTCGGGCTGGCGAGCAGCGTGCCCCTGTTGTTCTTCGCCACCTGGGCCTTCAAGCGTATTTCCCAGCGCACCTGGGCCAGGGTCGCGGAAAACCGCAGCCGTTTCACTGCGCATCTGGTCGAGACCGTGGCGGGTGCGCGAATGATTCAGCAATGCGTACAAGAAGCCCCCAACCGCTTGCGTTACCGGCGCCTGCTGGATGATTTCAATAACGCGCTGATCCAGGGCAACCTGCGCTCGGGCTGGTTTGCGCCTTTTACCGGAATCCTCACCGCCACGGGCATCGCCTTATTGCTGCTGCTCGGAGGCTATGGATTGGCCGAAGGCCGGATGAGCGTGGGCCAGGTCGCAGAAAGCTTGTTCTACGTGATGCTGTTTCTCGGCCCGTTGCAGGAGCTGTCGGAGCTGTTCGAGCGCTACGCGACCGGCTCGGCTTCGGCCCAGCGGATTTTCCTGTTGCTAGACACCCATGCGCAGATCGTCGACGACCCTTCGCCCCTGAGCCTTGAGCAGGTACGCGGCGATGTGCATTTCGACCATGTCAGCTTCTCCTACGTGCCCAAAGGCAGCCCGGTTATCGACGGCTTCGACTTGCATATCCCGGCAGGCGAAGTGTTGGCCATCGTCGGGCCCTCCGGTCACGGTAAAAGTACCCTGGTGCAATTGTTGACGCGGTTCTACGAAGTCGACAGCGGTGCGATACGGCTCGACGGCATTGACATCAGGCAACTGACCCAACAGCAATTGCGCCGTAATGTCGGGGTGGTCCTTCAAGAAAACGTGTTGTTCAGCGGCACTATTCTCGACAACCTGCGTCTGGCGGCCCCCCAGGCCAGCGACGAGCAATTGATCGCCGCAGCCCGAGAGCTGGGCGCCGACGAGGTACTGGAACGTCTGCCCCATGCCTACCAGACTGAAGTCGGCGCGCTGGGCGCCCACCTCAGTCATGGCCAGCGACAACTGGTCTGCCTGGTCCGGGCCTACCTGGCTGATCCGGCGGTACTGGTGCTGGACGAAGCCACCTCGGCGGTCGATGTGCATACCGAACGACGTATCCAGCGCGCGCTCCGACGGCTCTGCGAAGGCCGGACGGCGATCATCATCGCGCACCGTCTGGCGACCATCCGTGATGCTGACCGGATTGCCGTGGTCCGCAATGGTCGGCTGCTTGAGCTGGGCGATCATACCGACCTGATCCGCTTGCAAGGCGTCTACGCTGGGCTGTATCGCGCTCATGAACAGACCACAGCGCCTGTCGCCCCTAACGACAAAGTGATTGCGTGACGCAGTGCCAACCCCAACGGCACTGCTGCTGATCACCCACCCTGGCTGCTGATCGATTGCTGCTGGAGCAGCAGTCGGCATCTGCAAGGTTTTCGGGCTAAGCCCCGGAACGCAGTGCAGCCGGGCCTTCAGGGGATTTAAAAGCAGCATGGCATGGGCGTTGCAATTACCCGTACCTGGACCACAACCACCGCTTCACCCTTCACTCATCCGGAGAACATTCATGAGTCAACCCCTCGATACCCTCTGGTATACCCGCTGTCCGGTTCCGACCGGCCTTGGTATTGCCGTGCAAAAAGGCTGGCTGGAAGAGACCTTGAGCGGTCAGGGCACGCGCATCGAATCACTGCGCGAATCCAGCGAGCAGGCCGTGCGTGAATCGCATTTCGACCACACCTTGAAAAACTCCGTGCGCCACGGCGGCAATATCCCGGCCATCTGGGCCCGCGCCAGCGGTCGGGCAACCCGGGTCATCGGTTTGTCCTGGGCCGACGAAGTGCAACTGATCCTGACCACCCCCGACACTGGCATCAAGAGCGCCAAAGACCTCAAAGGCCGCCGCTTCGGCTTACCGCATTGGGCCAGCGCGCAGATCGACTTCACCCGCGCCCAAGCCCTGCGTAGCCTGGAAAATGCCTTGAAGCTCGATGGCCTGGAGGTCAAGGACGTCGAACTCGTTGACTTCATCCATGGTGGTACGTTCAGCGACGAGGCGCCGGAGGTGATCAATGGGGTGAGCAACTTCAGCGGCTCACGGCGGCGTGGCCAGAATGCCGAACTGGTCGGACTGTTGCGCGGCGAGGTCGATGCGATCTTCCTCAAGGGCGCCCACGCGGTGCAACTGGCTTATCAATTCGGTTTGCAGACGGTGATCGACACCGGCTCGCACCCCGAACCCCTGATCCGCTCGAACAACGGTACCCCGCGCACCCTCAGCGTTGACCAGAACCTGCTCGATGAGCACTTCGATGTCGCGCTGAATATCCTCACCTCGGTGGTACGTGCCGAAGAATGGGCATGGGCACACCCCGAGGATACCCGACGCTTTCTGGCCCACGAAACCAACAGCAGCGAGTTCTGGGTCACCGCCGCTTATGGCACGGACGCGCACCAGCGCCTTCGGACCAATCTCGACGAACGCTCTGTGGTTGCGGTGCAAGATTTCACTGACTTCCTCGCTCGCTGGAACTTTATCCCGCAGAGCTTTTCGGTACGTGACTGGATTGACCCGCGCCCACTTGAAGCGCTGCGCAGTTCCGTAGCTACCCTGGCCGGATAACCTGCTTACCGCCGGGCGGTAGCGCTGCTGCCCGGTTATTGGCCCCTAATAGCTTGAATGAATGTTTGGATCGTGAACGAATGAGTAACCCTCTCGATACGCTTTGGTATACCCATAGCCCAGTCCCCACAGGTCTGGGCATCGCCGTTGAGTCTGGACGACTGGCCGAAGCTTTTCGCCCTTACGGCACCAATATCCAGGGGCTGCGAGAGTCTTCGGATCGCGAAGTTCGCGAAGCCCACTTCGACCATCACCTGCATAACTCGGTACGTCACGGCGGCAATATCCCGTCCATCTGGGCCCGCGCCAGCGGCAAGGCCACCCGGGTGCTGGGCTTGTCCTGGAGCGATGAGGTGCAACTGATCGTGACCACCCCGGAAAGCGGGGTGAAAACCGTGCGTGATCTGCGTGATCGGCGTTTCGGCGTGCCCAAGTGGGCCAATGTGCAGATTGATTTCGGTCGTGCCCAGGCGTTGCGTAGCCTGGAAAATGCATTGAGCCTGGAAGGCCTGCAAGTCAGCGATGTTGAGTTGGTCGATTACCCCTATGGCGGCACTCATAGCGACGAGCCTTTGCGGCACATCTTCGGCGCGCAGGTAGCCCTCAATCGCAGCAGCCAGCGACGACGCAATAACGAACTGATCGGCCTGCTCAGGGGCGATATCGACGCTATTTTCGTCAAAGGTGCCTACGCGGTGCAGATGGCTGACGAATTCGGCCTGCATGTGGTGATCGATACCGGCTCGCACCCCGACCCGATTATCCGCAGCAACATCGGTACACCCCGGACCCTGACCGTCGACCAACACCTGCTCGACGAACATTTCGATGCGGCGGTGCTGATTGTCGAGACGGTACTGCGTGCAGAGCAATGGGCCTGGACCCACCCCGACGAAACCCGGCGCTTTCTCGCCCGGGAACTGAACACCAGCGAGTATTGGGTAGCGGCGGCCTATGGCGAAGATGCCCATCAGCGTCTGGTCACCCGACTGGAAGAGCGATCACTCGATGCGCTGCAGAACCTCACTGACTTTCTGCAACGGCACCGTTTCATCGAAAACAGTTTCAATGTCCGTGATTGGGTGGATGATCGCCCGCTCGAAGCGGTCCTCGGCAAACATAAGCTGGCGATCTAGCCCATTAAAGGACCGCTCATGTCACACGCACGCATCTTGCGCAACCTGAACCGGCTTAGCTGGCTTATCTCGCCCCTGCTGGTGTTGCTCGCCTGGATCTGGGTGGCCCGTTCCGGGGCCTATTCGGCTCAACTGCTGGTTCCGCCCGGCGATGTGCTGACCAGCCTGCGCGAGCTCTGGGACAGCGGCGAGTTGCAGATGAACCTAGGTTTCAGTCTGAGCCGTCTGGGCATCGGTTTCGCTTTCGGGGCCAGCGCCGGATTGCTGTTCGGTGTCATCCTGGCGCTGTCGAAAACCGTCGAGGTTTATTGCTCGCCGCTGTTTCATACCCTGCGTCAGATACCGTCGATTGCGCTGATTCCGATGTTCATCCTGGTGTTCGGCGTTGAAGAAACCTTCAAGATTCTGATCGTCTGCAAAGCGGTGTTCTTTCCCGTGGCGTTGGCCACCAGCGAAGGCATCAAGGCCATCCCGCGCAGTTACTTCGAGGTCGCCAGCGTCTACCGGCTGCCGCTGCCCTCGTTGATCATGGACGTTGCTTTCCCAGCTGCCGCACCGACCATCCTGACCGGCCTGCGCGTTGCCTTGAGTCGGGCCTGGATGGTGCTGGTGGCCGCCGAACTGCTGGCGGCGGACAGTGGCCTGGGGCAGATGATCGAGATGAGCCGGCAGATGATGCGCATCGACATCGTGATGGTCGGCGTGGTGGTCATCGGCCTGGTCGGTTTCGTCCTCGACTACGGCCTGCGTTTGCTGGAAGTCCGCTTGTTTCGCTGGAAGACCCGCTAGGAGCCCGCCATGAAAAACACCGCACGCTTGCTATTGCCGCTACGCGGTTTTGTGCTGCCCGCCCTGCTGATCGCACTCTGGGAATACCCGTCACGCCAAGGCGCCTCGCAGGCGTATGCCTTCGTGCCGTTGGCAACGATCTCCAGTGGGCTGCGCGAACTGCTCGCCAACGGCGACTTGCAAATCAGCGTCCTGGCCAGCCTGCAACGCACCTGCACCGGGCTGGCGATTGGCGCCAGCCTTGGCGTAGTGGTCGGCGCGCTGACAGCCTTGTCGCGGGTGGCCGACAGGTTGCTGGGGCCGCTGTTCCATATCATGCGTCAAGTGCCGATCCTGGGCCTGATTCCGTTGATTGCCCTGTGGTTCGGCAGCGGCGAATTCGCCAAGGTCTTGATCGTCAGCCTCGCCGCCTTCTACCCCATGACCCTTAATACCCATGAAGGCTTCAACCATGTCGAAAAACGCTACAGGGAAGTCGGGCGGGTTTTCGAGTTCGGTCGCATCCAGCAGTTCACCCAAGTCCTGTTGCCCAGCGCCCTGCCCAGCATCG
Organism: Pseudomonas sp. Y39-6; assembly: GCF_023651955.1. Classification (NCBI taxonomy): domain Bacteria; kingdom Pseudomonadati; phylum Pseudomonadota; class Gammaproteobacteria; order Pseudomonadales; family Pseudomonadaceae; genus Pseudomonas; species Pseudomonas sp. Y39-6. The sequence continues at coordinate 4,719,706 of NZ_CP069594.1, forward strand.
CCACCGGGCTGCTGCACGCACTGGCATTCGCCTGGGTCAGCTCGATAGGCAGCGAACTGTTTCTTTCCACTGGAACCGGGCTGGGCAACCTGATGATGAACGCCGAAGCCGGTTCGCGCATGGAGGTGGTAGTAATCGGCGTGCTGTGCATCGGCCTGTTGGGCTATGCCATGAATCAGTTGTTCACCCGCCTGAGCCAGCATCTGCTGCGCTGGCGGGATCTTCGTTAAGGGTTGGATAGACCATGAATGCATCACTCAAGCAAAACCTGCTGGGCACCGCGCTCAACGTGCCGGGCGCCCTGGAAATTCGCGGGCTGGGCAAACAGTATTTGATCGATGGCGAACCCTTGACGGTATTGCAAGACATCAACCTGCACGTCCACCCAGGCGAGTTTGTCAGCATTGTCGGGGCCAGTGGCTGCGGCAAGTCCTCCCTGCTACGCCTGATCGTCGGCCTGGAGGCGCAGTACAGCGGCGACATTCTGCTCGATGGCAAGCGGATCGAATCCACCAGCCTGGAACGCGGCATTGTCTTTCAGGATCACCGCTTGTTCCCGTGGAAAACCGTCGAACAGAACATCGCCATGGCGCTGAAAAACCACAAGCTGTCGAAGGCCGAGAAAGACCGGCTGGTGGCGGAACACATCGAACTGGTTAACCTCGAGGGCTTTGAAAACGCCTATCCACACCAACTGTCCGGTGGCATGGCGCAACGCGCCGCGATTGCCAGGGCACTAATCAATAAACCGAAAATCCTGTTGCTCGATGAGCCCTTCGGCGCCCTCGATGCGCTGACCCGCATCCATCTACAGCACGAACTGCAACGCATCTGGGTCCAGCAACGCAGCACCATGATCATGGTGACCCACGACGTCGAGGAGGCGCTCTATCTGGGTGACAGGGTAATCGTCATGGAGGCCAGGCCAGGCCGCATAAAACATGAAGTGAAAGTCGATCTACCCCATCCACGGGAAAGAAACTCGCCACTGCTGCAACAACTCAAGAACCAATTACTTGAAGAACTGGTGGGCGACAACTAGCGCAACACCCGCAAGCGCGAAACAACCTCTTTGCACAGGCTTGCCCGACCATTTTCAGGCCCTCCCCCGGTGTCAGGCTAGTTGTCGCCTGAGCTGATTTATCAAAACGATAGATCGGGGGCGCCAAAGAGAGCTGTAATGTCGAGCTATTCACCTGAGCGTAAAGCGGCCCTTATCAACAAATTGCTGCCGCCTCAAAACATGTCCGTGGCCGAGTTGTCGCGTCAAGAAGGCATCTCTCAAGCCACCCTGTATGCTTGGCGAACCAAGCTCAAAGCAGGAGGCGCAGTGGTGCCCGGAGATAAAAGCAGTGCCGATAACTGGTCGGCTGAAGCCAAGTTTGCAGCGGTGTTGCACACGGCCACGTTGAGCGAGATCGAGCTTAGCGAATACTGTCGCAGCAAGGGTTTGTACCCCGAGCAAATCGGCGCTTGGCGACAGGCCTGCATCAGTGGCCAGCTAACAGCCCAGGCACAGCGCCAGGCCGAGCGAGAACAGGCGCGCGCCGACAAAAAACGCATCGCCGAGTTGGAGCGTGAACTGCGGCGCAAGGACAAGGCGCTCGCAGAAACCGCCGCGATTCTGGTGCTGCGAAAAAAGATGAATGCCTTCTGGGGAAACGACAGCGAGGACGTCTGACCTCGCTGCCAGAACGGCAACAACTCGTTGAACGTTTTAACCAAGCCGTTGCTTCTGGTGCACGCAAAACTATTGCCAGCGCGGAGATCGGGCTGTCGCTGCGCAGCCTGCAACGCTGGGCGCTGACGCCTGTGATGCAGGCCGACGTGCGCACCACCACGTCACGTCCGCGACCACTTAATGCCCTGAGTGAACAGGAGCGTTGCGCTATTTTAGAGGTCTGCAACAGTCCGCCATTCGTCAGCCTGCCGCCCAGCCAGATCGTCCCGATACTGGCCGATCAAGGTCGTTATCTGGCCTCAGAGGCAACCTTTTACCGCGTCCTGAAGGAAGCTGATCAGCAGCACCGACGTGGCCGCAGCCATGCACCGCACAAGCATGCTGCGCCGACAACTCACAGCGCAACCACAGCCAATAAGGTCTGGTCTTGGGACATCACCTACTTGCCATCGCCAGTGCGTGGGAAGTACTACTATCTGTATTTGATCGAGGACATCTACAGCCGAAAGGCCGTGGGCTGGGAAGTTTACGAGCAAGAAAGTGGCGAGCTGGCGGCCGAACTGATGCAGCGCACCGTGCTCACCGAACGCTGCGCCGGACGGCCCTTAGTGCTGCACTCGGACAACGGTGCACCGATGAAATCGGTGACGTTGCTGAGCAAACTGTACGAACTCGGCATCACCCCGTCACGCGGACGACCACGGGTGAGTAACGATAATCCCTACTCAGAATCGCTGTTTAGAACCCTGAAATATTGCCCGCAATGGCCTCCTGGTGGTTTTGCAGATTTGGACGCGGCACGCAGCTGGGTGCGCGATTTTATCCGCTGGTACAACCACCAACACCGCCACAGCCGCATCCGCTTCGTGACCCCGGCGCAGCGTCATCGAGGAGATGATCAAGAGATCTTGGCCAAGCGTCATGCCCTGTATCAGCAAGCTCGTAATCAACATCCACATCGCTGGTCAGGTGCGACACGCAATTGGCAGCCCATCGGCGCGGTCACACTCAATCCGGAAAGGGAGTTACCGACACTGAAAATAGCCGCATAAAACACAGCTGACGCGACAACTACCTTGCAAAACGCCGCCCTTGGTTATGGGCCTTCCGGTGCTTCTCAATAAGCAGAGAGGGCGCTTGGCGGGCACGTTTTTATATTCGATAAAAGAATATATGCATAATAATTAAGAATTTTTTTATCTATGCGATTTTAGTGCATCATTCTCCAGCGCACTCTGCTTCAGGAATGTCTCATGCCACTGATTACCCATCCACATGCTCGTGAACTGACCAAGTCGGTGCGAGCTACCGTGCTGATTTTCAAGGACCCTCGCTCGCAGGAACTGCTCAATCGTATCGAGCGTCTGGCGCCCAGCGAAGCCAATGCCCTGATCATGGGTGAAACCGGCACAGGCAAGGAGTTGGTCGCGCGGCATATCCACAATCTAAGCCGCCGCAGCAAGGAGCCATTCGTCGCGGTCAATTGCGGCTCATTCCCCGAATCACTGGTGGAAAGCGAATTGTTCGGCCACGAAAAAGGGGCGTTCACCGGAGCCACCAGCACCAAGGCCGGCTGGTTCGAAGCGGCACGCGGCGGCACCCTGTTCCTGGATGAAATAGGCGACCTGCCGCTGAACATGCAAGTCAAACTGCTCAGGGTTCTACAGGAGCGCGAAGTGGTTCGGCTTGGCTCACGCACGCCCATCCCGATCAACGTGCGTCTGGTGGCGGCCACCAACGTCAACCTGGCTGACGCAGTGGTCGCCGGTAACTTTCGTGAAGATCTGTTCTACCGCCTGCATGTCGCGACCATCCGCCTGCCGCCGTTGCGCGAGCGCCCCGGCGATACCCTTCCGCTGGCCGAGTTCTTCCTTGAGGAACATAGCCAACGGCTTGGCTACAACCGCGCCACCCTGAGCCCGGCGGCTGAGAGCAAACTGCTGGCGCACGGTTGGCCGGGCAATATACGCGAACTGGAAAACGCCATTCATCACGCGCTGCTGGTCTGCCGCAATCAACTGGTACAACCCGAAGACCTGCACTTGGTCGACATGCGTTGCACCACAGGACGCCAACAGCACAACGCGATAGCAGTAGCAGTAGCAGTAGCAGACCCGAACCCGCAGCAGCCGGATCTGGAAAGTGTATTGACCACACTGTTCGAACAGAACATTCCCGATCTGTACGAACACATAGAGGAAACCATCTTTCGCACCGCCTACCGTTTCTGCCATGGCAACCAGTTGCAAACCGGGCGAATACTGGGGATAAGCAGAAACATCGTGCGGGCGCGGCTCGAGAAGATGGGTGAGCTGTCACCGGCGCCTTCAAGAATGCTGATTCAAAATCCCCCTCTCAAATAAGAGACCTACAGAACGTCTGACAGCGCTGGAAACCTCGTATGCAGCCCTAGGCACTCCAGCTCCCACTCCCACTCCCACTCCTCCGCAATTGTGACGCGTCGGGCTCGACGCCTTGATGTGGTGACGATCAAGATAGAAACATTCGCTCTAATCCGTTGCCTTGACCATGTACTCAATCACTTTCTTAGCATCGCCGAGCACCATCATGATTTTGTCCAGCTAGAACAGTGGTCTTACCCCTGAGATACGTCCCTCATAACCAGCGTCATGGGTTGCTTTGCTGAAGCTGCATAACCTGCCATATTTTTCCAACAGTCGACGGAAGGTATGCGTCCGGGCATCCCGTCTTGCGTAACTAAACGGGTTGCCATTTATGCGGCAGCAACTCGGAAATCTCACTCGCCCGCTGCGTCGGCAGGCGCGTGAGAACGTCCTTCAAATAGGTATACGGATCATGCCCGTTTAGCCGTGCTGATTGGATCAAACTCATGATCGCCGCCGCACGTTTTCCGCTACGCAGGGAGCCTGCAAAGAGCCAGTTTTTTCGACCCAGAGCCCATGGTCGGATTTGGTTTTCGGCCCAATTATTGTCTATGGGTACGGCCCCGTCATCGAGGTAACGCAACAGCGCCGCCCAGCGTTTTAGGCTGTAATCTAAAGCTCTGGCGATAGCCGAACCATCGTGCACGATCTGACGCTGGGCGATCATCCAGGCATGCAGGGCATCCATCACCGGCACGGCTTTTTCTTGCCGTCTCAGGCGGCGAAAATCAGGCTCTAGATCACGGACTTCACGCTCGACTTCATACAGCAGCTGGATGTATCGCAAGGCTTGTTCTGCCAGTTGGCTTTTGTGCGTGGCGTGCAATTCGAAAAACTTGCGCCGCGCATGGGCCATACAGCCGATCTCGGTCACGCCGAGTTCAAAACTGGCCTTGTAGCCGCCAAAATCGTCGCAGACCAACTTGCCTTTCCAGCCTTCCAGGAAGTTGCGGGCGTGTTCGCCTGCGCGGCTGGGGCTGAAGTCGTAAACGACCGCCGCCAAGTCCGAAAACTGGCTGGTAACGTAGGCCCAGACATAGGAGCGATGGGTTTTCTTTGCGCCGGGCGTGAGCATCTGTACCGGCGTTTCGTCGGCGTGGATCACGCCGTGTGCAAGAACGGCATCACGCAAGGCATCCACCAGCGGCTGCAACTGCACACCACAGTTGCCAACCCATTGCGCCAAGGTTGAGCGAGCGATGACCAGGCCAGCTCGACCAAAAATCGATTCCTGACGATAGAGCGGTAGATGGTCGGCGAACTTCGCAATCATGACATGGGCCAGCAGCCCTGCGGTCGGGATGCCCTTGTCGATAACGTGCGCCGGAACCGGTGCCTGGATCAGCGTTTCGCAGTCATCACAAACCCACTTGCCTCGGATGTGGCGTTCGACAGTGAACACGCCCGGCGTGTAGTCGAGTTTTTCGCTGACATCCTCGCCAATACGCTTGAGGGCGCAGCCACACTGGCAATGGCTATTGTCGGGTTCGTGATGGATCAGGGTGCGCTGGAACTCCGGCGGTAACGCTGTGCGCTTAGGCTTTTGCTTTGTTTCGGTAGGAACGGAAGGTGTTTGCAGTGCCTGAAGCTCAGCTTCAATCGCAGCGATATCGGTATCGATCAGATCGTCCAGCAAGCTGGCTTGTTGCGGATTTAACTGCTCGCTGCGCTTGGCAAACTTGAAACGTTTGAGCTGTGCAATCTCGTGGGTCAGCTTCTCGATCACCGTTTGGTTACGATGAATCTTTTTGCCCATTGCCTCGACTGCCTGATCGAGACTTTCGACACGCTGCATCAACTGCGCCGCCAAAGCACGCAGTTGTTCAGGGTTTAGTTGGTCGAGATTGGGGAGCGAATTCATACCGCCGATTTTGCCAGAACAGGCTAATACCGACGATAGATCCATCGGACAATTGCACGGCCCGACTGGCTATGGCGGGCGTTATAGGATGGAAATTGCGCCACTTGGCCCGACTCTTTGCCAAGGCAAACCCAGCACCAAAGCTTGCAACTGTTCCGCACCCAACTCCACCTGAGTACCGTGTCGAGAACCCGGCCAGACGAACTTGCCCTGGTGCAGACGGCGGGCCGCCAGCCAGATACCCAACCCGTCATGCACCAGCACTTTCATGCGATTGGCGCGGCGATTGGCAAACAAATAAGCACAGTGCGGCTGCGCCGCACCGAACACTGCCACCACTCGTGCCAGAGCAGTTTCGGTGCCGGCACGCATGTCCATGGGTTCGGTGGCGAGCCAGATTGAATCGATGCGGATCATCGCAACAGATCTCGAAGAAAAGTTGCACAGGCCGCTGCGTTTTCGGTTGGCCAGCTCACTTTGACGGTGCCACGCGGGTGTGGGATTTCGAGGCAAATAGTGGCTGGATTGATATCTGAGCGAGAGACGGGCGATTGTAGAGCCAGCGGAATGAAGGCTGGTTGCTTGGCAACACTTGTCTGCGATTGCAGTCGAATCCACTTATGGACGAGGTTTGCGTTGATGCCGTGGCTCAGTGCGACGCTGGCAATCGAAGCGCCGGGCTGGGCGCACTCTTGGATGACCTGGGCCTTGAAGGATTTGGAGTAAGAACGACGTGGTGGTTGCATGCGATACCCGCTTAAAAGGCTAGAACTGGTGTCCACTTCAATTTAGGTGGACACCATCGCCTTTGGCTCTGGGGTCAGGAAGATGTGTTGGCCGGACGCATACGACGGAAGTTGAGGATCGCGGTTTCATCCGGAATCCGATACAAATGCATCCCGGCAAACTGGCGCAGAATCGTGGTTTCGTAGAGGGACTCTTCCATCGCCGGGTCGCTGTAGCCGAACCAGTTTTGCATCAGATGAACCCGCGGCATGGCCATCAACGGATACGCCGGATGGTGGGCCCCACCCCATTGATTGCACTCGTCCGCTCGGGCTTGATTAGAGCTTTCCAATACATCAAAGTACTTGTAACATTTTTGAGAATCCACACTCATCCTCACCAAAAAATACAAAGCCTCGGCAAGCATTAGAGCGTAGAAAAAATGCCACCCACTTGATTTAAAAGAGGATATTGGCAAATAGAACCGACAGAAAATTCTTGAGGACTTTTCTTTATGGATGAAGAAATTGGCAATTATCCCCACGCTAAACTTTTTTATCGGCCTGAAGAAATAGCTTTTCGGTGGTGCCACCTAATGGCATTAGAACAGCAAATCTTGAGAGATGTTAGGCACTTACAGGGTTTTCCTAATCGAAAGTTTAAACAGTGGCCTTGCCTGGACCAAAAGCTAGAAATCCTGTGGGATGCTATTCGTAATAATGAGCTGTTGTACGGATCGCTGGGCATTACGGTGAAATCCGACGAAACGGTCGATCCTCGCTACCTCACCATTCGCCATACCGATTTGAAGCAATGGTTCAATCAGTACCATCCTTTGGACAAACCTGAATTTCTGTTTACCGACATAGAGAGACAAACCACCTCGGCTCTTACGATTGATATTTATCAGGCCTTGTTAATTGAACTAGAGGCGCTCAAAGCCCAACGAGACCGAAACCAACTTTTGCTAGAAGAGCTGAAGACCGAGCGAGAGAAGTTGCAGCAGGAAAATATCGCTTTGCTGTCACGCCTACGCACCACGAGCCCTCCCAGTGAGCGAAGCGAAAAAGCTTACTTGCGCCTTATTGGCGCATTTATTGACATCATGCTGGGGCACTCGCCTGGAGGTAACGCCTACTCCTCCTTCACGAGCCAAGCATCGATCATCTCTGTCCTTTTGGCCCACAATTCAGGAAAGCAGGGCTTCACGCAGCGAACCTTGGAGGATAAGTTCGCAGCGGCCAAACGCAGCGTCGCCGGATCAGAATGAAACCGAAAATTGCGAGCGCTGCTGTCGCATTTTGCGGTGTGAAACCGTGCCCGATCCTTTTTAATGCCTGTCACGTCCTAACCGTACCATCAGTGCCTAGGAGTGATCCGTATGCCCATTCAATTGCCAGCTTCCGAAGCTACTACCGCCCCCCAGATTGAACGCCACATCATGCGCCGCGACGAAGTGGAAAGGAAAACTGGCTTCAAGCGCGCGCATATCTACAACATGATGAAGGAAGGCCGGTTCCCGCAGGCAAAACGCATTGGACTGCGTGCTGTGGGTTGGGACTCGCTGGAGATCGAGCAGTGGGTCACCGAACGCTTGGCGCAGCAGGACTGATGCTATGCGTGTGGTATCGGTGGTTTCCACAAAGGGTGGCGTAGGCAAGACCACGGTAGCCGCCAATCTCGGCGGTCTTCTCGCGGATGCTGGACTGCGTGTACTGTTGCTGGACTTGGATAGCCAGCCTACCCTCTCCACCTATTACGCGATGCACCATGCGGCTCCTGCGGGTGTTTACGAACTGCTCGCACTCAACCTGACAGATCCTGCACAGGTGTTTTCCAATACCGCGATCACTGGACTCGATCTGATCCTCTCCAACGATGATCAGGGTCGACTGGGCACGTTGCTGCTGCATGCCCCTGATGGACGACTGCGGCTGCGCAATCTGCTCGATACCTTCCGCCCCAGTTATGAACTGCTTTTGATCGACACCCAAGGTGCGCGCAGCGTACTGCTGGAGATGGCCATTCTGGCCTCGGATATTGCCCTCTCCCCCATCACACCGGAAATGCTCGCTGCCCGCGAACTCCACCGCGGCACCTTGAAGCTGCTCAGTGAACTTGAACCATTCCGCCACCTAGGCATTACGCCGCCACCCTTGCGACTGCTACTGAACCAGGTAAATGGCAATCGAGTGGACACCCGGATGATCATCCGCAGCCTGCGCGAGAGCTTCGCCGAGGCTACCAATATCTCGGTGCTGGAAACCGTGATTCCGGACCGGGTGGCGTATCTCAATGCCGCCTCCCTCGGCCAGCCGGTCCACCGAATCGAGACTCGTCAGTCGTTTAGACGACGCACACCATCAGCGTTGGAAACCATGCAAGCGCTGGCCATCGAGCTGTTTCCTGAATGGCACGAAGCGATCTCGGCGGTGGACAAATGTGTGGAGGCTCGATGACACGGATCGCCAAGCCAGCGTTTCTCGCAAAGTCATTTTGTTTGATCGACCTGGATGCCAATAGCGTTTGGCAAGGAGTTTTTTGATGCTGGATCAGCGTCCCATCATCATTCAAAAGTCGGCTCGACCAGACCCGCCACCTTGCGAGGAGTACTGCACCGTGGTCTTTCGTCTGCAAGGCGGGCGCTCGGCCATGGGTTGGTTCTTCGCTGAACTCTCCCAACATTTCGAAGGTTCGGGGACTGTCGAGATCGTCAAGTTTGAGGTCGGTGATCATTTGCGCAGCCAGAGTTAACTGAGGTTTTTCAAATGAAGAAACCCAGCCAGGAGGATATCAACAGCAAGCTGCAGCAGGACCACTTTCCTCGGGGCCCGGAGCTGGAGCGGCTGTCCGATCCACTCACCGACACTCCCATGCTGGTCACTTTGGAGCAGTTGCGGCCCTATGAGCACAACCCGCGCTTCATCCGGAATCCGCTGTACGACGATATCAAGGCATCTATCCGTGAACGTGGTTTGGATCAATCGCCACCTATTACTCGCCGCCCAGGAGAAACCTATTTCATCATCCGCAACGGTGGCAATACTCGTTTGGCGATTCTCGGCGAGCTGTGGCAAGAAACCCGCGACGAACGCTTCTTTCGTATTCACTGCCTGTTCCGGCCATGGACCAATGAAATCAATGCTCTACTCGGCCATCTGGCCGAAAGCGATCTGCACGGCCAACTCACTTTCATCGAGCGTGCGCTGGCCGTGGCTAAACTCAAAGCCATGCTCGAACCGGATGGGACGATACTCTCGCAACGGGAACTGGCAAAACGCCTCGCGGCTGGGGGGTATCCGGTTTCGCAGTCACACATCAGCCGAATGCTCGACACCCTCGAATACCTACTACCTGCCATTCCGCAAACGCTGTATGCGGGATTGGGTAAGCCCCAGATCGAGCGTCTGATCAGTCTGCGTAGACAAGCAGAGCAAACCTGGAATCGCTATCCAACCGCCGCCCTTACGTTCCCAGAGTTCTGGCTCGATACCCTAGCCTACTTCGATGCCGAACTTGAGGCCTTCAACCTTGAACATATTCAGGATGAGCTGCTCGAGCGAATGAGTCGACTGCTCGGTCAGCCCTACCGTATGTTGGCCTTGGATATGAGCGATACCCAACACGCCATATCGACGCCTGGCGTTGTCGTCACCACGCCTTCAGAGAACAGCCATCTGCCGAGCGATGATGAAGCCGCGACTGGACCTCCACCCTCCGAGTTTAGGACCTCGGAGCACAAACTCCAGCCCATTTCTCACGAATCCCACTTCAAATCGACCGAGCCTGGAGCCCAGGTCAGACCGACGCCAGAAGAGCTGCCCAAACTGCCTGAAACGAATGTCGCATCAGCGGTCAGTCCTCTATCACGCGTACAGCAGATCCGCGAGCAGATCAATCGTGAGACGCTCACTGAAGCAGCACCGACCGTCGAAGCCTGCGCGATCGACGATATCTGGACCATCGCACCAGCGCTTGATACCCCAGAGCAACTGCGTTTAGCCATCGCCGCTCTGGCGCGGGAAATGGCGACGTATGCCGGACGTCCCGAGAGCATCATCAATCAGCAATATGGATTGGGTTTCACCCTCGATATGGAGCGACTGGATCTTGCAACATCGCGCGCGACCGGCGTTCATCTGCTGCTTTTAGCCCTGTTGCGCGCTCAAGACGAGGTGAACTGGGAAGATCGCAAACAACTGCCCTCAGCTTTGTTCGGCCAACTGTTGCTGGGGGTCTACCAACTCCCGCTGACGGATCGTCCGGTCATGGACGTGGGCCTGGAGCGACTACCCGACAGTCTATTACTCAAACTGTATCGCTTGATCCGCTTGGCCCGTCGTCTGATCGACTTAACGCTTATCCCTGAAGACGACTCACCGGAGGAACTGCCATGAGCCTGTCATTCAATGCGCTCAACCAGGCCATGCTGACCCAGGTACTGCATGAACTGCGCCTGGGTAATTTGCAGCGCTGCAAAGCGCTCGGACTGGGCGAGGAAGACATCTACTTGCTCCAATCCTTGCCGCCCAGCACGCTGTCGCGCCTGGCCCATGCCACCGTGTCCTGGGTCGAGATCAAGATCGACTCGCAGGTACTCCACCGGCTTATCGAACAAGCCGATCGTGACGAGCAGAACGAGCGCTTGATCAACCGAGCGCTCAAACTGGGTGCCAGCAGCACCATCATGTATCAATATTTCGGCTTGGCGCATTCGGAAACGGCCATGCGTCGGCGGCTGCTCAAAATAGAAACCCGCAAGGGGCGACCTCAGCACTTGAGCGAAGCGCAGGAGCATGCACTCTGGCAGCGCTGGTGTCAGCTGCGCGCGCAAGACGGTACCGAGGATCAGCTCGATGCCATGATGATGCTGGCGGAGGAGCAACAGATCAGCTTGACCATCGTTTGGCAGCAGATCGACCAGTACAGCAACGGAACATGAACACTGCCCCTTCCAATCGCTGGCAGCGCGTTTTACTCCAGTGTACCCAGCAGATGAGTGACCGCTGGCCCACTCACCCTACTGCTGAAAAACCCTCCAACCAGGCTCTGCAGGCTGGCTTTCTGTTCAGCGGTCAATCACACGAAGTCGTACCGCGGCGCTTGCTGCTGGATCATCGACTGACGCCGCTGGAGCGAAACGCTTGGCAGGTGTTTCGACTCATGCTGCAAGGCCAGGGCGTGGTCGCACCGCGCTATGAGGACCTGCAGCCCTACCTGTCGAGCGTGCCCTACGGTGCATCAGCCTCCCGTGAAACCATTGCTCGCGTCTTGACCATGCTCAGATTGACGCGCTGGCTCAGCTTGGTGAGTCGTGGCCGAGACCAGCTCAGCGGGCGCCTACAAGGTTCTCTGTACGTCCTGCACGATGAGCCGTTAACCCCCGCCGAAGCCATAGAACTGGATCAGGATTACCTGGAGCTGGTCGGACATGCCCTCGGTCATGCCACCAAGGTGGTGCGCGTAGTTGCCCAGCACGTTGTGGAAGAAATTCGTCAAGACACGCATATCGATGTCGGTCGACTACCATCGCGGCTCGATAGTTGGGGGGAACACTGGACGCAGCAAGGATTGGATCTGACAACCAATGACGCTTTACACGACTCCGAACTGGGTGGTGATCACCTAGTTCGGAATCGTGCAGTCCCTGGTTCGGATTCCGAACCGGGCCTGAACACTAGGATTTCCGGCACCGTTCGGAATCCGAACGCCGCCTGTACTGTATTAAAAGAAAGTATTTGTACAGTACCGCGCGCGACCCCAGCGGTGGATAACCTGCACTGGCCCGATCCGTTGCACCTGAGTCCAAGCGAACGGCAGGCCGTCGCCGTGGCGTTGAACAAGCTCAAGCCGAAAGATCGGCAGGCGGTGCTCAACGAAGCCGGTGCACGCTGCGCGGCCGGCAGTATCCGCAAGCCAGCGGCCTATCTAATGGGCTTGGTCCAGCGTGCGCTCAAAGGCGACTTTCATCCGTGGGCAGGTCTGACAGAACCGTCACCTATTGCGGAGCCTCCCCCTCCAGCACCCTCACGCCCGGCCCAAAAACAGGGCGAACCTGCATCCGCCCTCGCACAAGCGTGCCTGAGTGAGCTACGCCAACTGCGCGGCAAACGCCCTGGACGTCAGTAGATTTGATGCCAGTGGCATCAAATCTACTGAGTTCTAATGTGAGATCAAAAAGGTACGAACCTATGCAAGCCGAACAGCATTTCCATAGCTATCCATGAAAATGATGCAGCTGGCATCACCCTTCCCCCTACAAAGGTTGCACCGACCGAACCAAACCGAACAGACAGCATTCAGCTTTTTGACTGCCCTCGACCATCATCTGTCGCAACGTTTTCGCCCAAGCCTTATGCGAGGACAACACCGTGGCCGATCATTATCAACTCAACCTGGGTTCATTGCGCAGCAGCATCACCCTGACCCTGCACACTCACCACGCTGCCCGCATCTGGCAAGGTCGGACGGCACGCGAAGGTGTCCATTCGATCATGGGCATGGCCGGCTACATCAGCGTCACCAACCTGATCAAACAAATGGCTGCGCAAGACGACCCCTATGCCGACTGGGCCATGGTGCAACTCGAAGAAAAACTGATGCAGGCCAAGGCTGGGATGCTGGACCTGACCCAACAGTTGGATCGGATCAGACAGGACCTGCCGACACAGATCGACATGAGCGACAACCTCAACATCCACCCGGTGACCTTGCCGTTGTACATCGGCAGCCAGTTGGGTTTTCTGGCGGTCTACCTGCTGACCGACTACGACACCCTGGTGCGCCGTACCCTACTGGCCCATCACACCGCCCTGATCGGCCGCATCGACATGGAGGCCTGGATCGACGACGGCGCCCATCTGCTGCGCAGTCTGTTCGGTCAGGCACAGCGCTATCGTCATGCCGGTGTCACGCGCGATGACATGGCGGCAAACAATGCCCGTGCCTGTGCGGCAGTCGAAAAGTTCGGTGTGCCTCCGCAGGACATCCTCACGGGTATTCGTCGCTCCCAGTTCGCACCGCCGATCATTCGTCATGGTGCTGTGCCAGTGGATGACGCTGACGCATTGGCAGAGGAAGCGGGAGAATCGTCTGTGACTGTGGATGAGCCGGAGGACGAAGCGTGAATCCCCTGACCCCGGCTCAACCGATGCCCCTTGATGCGTTGACACCGGATGCCTATCGACAGCTTGAACACGCTGCCTCCCTAAAAGGCCTTTTAAAGCCCTTTAAGGGTAAGGGAGAGTTGGAGCACCTGGCGCAGGTGGCGAGGGAAATCGAGGCGCAGTTATGTCGCCTGATGGAGACCGTCGTGCAGCAGGTCGGACGACCACCTTACTCGCTGCTGGATATTCAATTGGTACTACAGAACACCCGCGCTGGCAGCACCTTCCTGCGTTGGCGTACCCGTGACTTCGCCCACATGGGCGTTGCGGTCTGGGAGCGGCAGATCTGCAACAAAGCCCTGTCACAGACCATACGCGAAGGACTGCACCGTTTTGAAGGCGACCGCATTGCACTGAATCTGCAGATGAGCGTCGTGCATTCGCTCTACCGCCAGGCCACGACCTGCGCGATCAAAATGGCCAGTGCCGAACGGTTACTGCGCCAACTCACAACCGCAGTGGAGGTATTAGGATGAGCACTTTTTTCGTTGGCGAAGGCAACATCGGCAGTGCGCCAGAGTTCCAGGAGTTTCCATCAGGCAATGACGAGCCACGGCGTTTGCTGCGGCTGAATGTGTACTTCGACAACCCCGTGCCACGCGATGGCAGCTATGAAGATCGAGGAGGCTATTGGGCGCCGGTTGAGCTCTGGCACCGCGAGGCTGAACACTGGAGCACGCTGTACCAGAAAGGTATGCGTGTGTTGGTCGAAGGCCGCACAGTGCGCGACGAATGGGAGGACAGCGAAGACAATGCGAGGGTGACCTTCAAGATCGAGGCCCGTCGAGTCGGCATTCTGCCTCACCGGGTGCACAGCGTGGTCATGCGGGAACGATCCAGTGAATCGGCGACATCTGCGACACACGTCGGGCAAAGTACAGAACAGGCCAGTTCACCTGCGTCGAAACCCAAAAAGCGTAGAGGGCCGCCACCTTCGGAATGACGAGCATTAGGCATAGAAAATGCGCCTTTGCGCGAAGTTGCTGGCCTGTCATTACTCACTGCTCGTGAGGATCCACACTGTCGTCCACGCTACAACGGGGTAGCAACCTCGGACTCTTCAAGCCTGCCCTTACGGACTAATATGAGGAACCTGCAATTCAGGTTTCTCATATCTCGCAACTGCTGTTTCCAACGACTCTGCTCCGGACCCCATCCGGAGCAGTTCTATGCGCCTCTTCCTCTGCGAGAAACCGTCCCAAGGTCGAGACATCGCCAAGGTACTCGAGGCCACTAGACGTGGTGATGGTTGCCTGATCGGCACAGAGACAACCGTCACCTGGTGTATCGGCCACCTGCTGGAGACAGCACCGCCTGAAGCCTATGGCGAACAATTCAAGAGTTGGTCGTTGGATCATCTACCGATCATTCCCGCGCAGTGGCAGGTTGAGGTCAAACCCAAGACTGCGGCACAGTTCAAAGTCATCAAGCGCCTGCTCAGTGAAGCTACCACCGTCGTCATCGCCACCGACGCCGATCGCGAAGGTGAAATGATTGCCCGCGAGTTACTGGAACTCTGCAAGTATCGAGGACCCGTTCAGCGCCTCTGGTTGTCCGCACTCAACGAGGTGTCGATTCGCAAAGCACTGTCCTCGCTGAAGTCTGGTCAGGAGACCTTCTCGCTCTATCACTCAGCCCTGGCCCGCAGCCGTGCCGACTGGCTGATCGGCATGAACCTGAGTCGTTTGTTTACCCTCCTCGGCCAGCGGGCGGGCTACGACGGTGTATTGTCAGTTGGACGCGTCCAGACACCCACTTTACGTCTAGTGGTCGATCGGGATCGTGCGATTGCCAGCTTCGTCCCGATGCCCTACTGGGATGTGGATGTGCACTTGTCGTCGATGGGGCAGCGATTCATCGCGTCGTGGTTACCGCCAAGCGAGGGACGCGATGAGACGGGTCGTTGCCTGCAGCAGGCACTTGCCCGCCAGGCGGTCCAAAGAATTACTGATGGTCGCGCCGCCACGGTACTCTCGCTGCAGACTGAGCATTTCCGCGAAGCGTCGCCCCTGCCCTTCGACCTGAGCACGCTACAGGAAGTCTGCTCGCGCAAGCTGGGGCTTGGCGTTCAGGAAGTCCTGAACATCGCTCAAGCTCTGTATGAAACCCACAAAGCCACCACCTACCCGCGCAGTGATTGCCGCTATTTGCCGGAGAGTATGTTCGACGAGGTACCCGCAGTACTCGATGCGTTACTCAAAACGGATCCCGCGCTGCGGCCCGTATTCGGTAGACTTGACCGATCATTGCACTCCCGCGTATGGAACGATGCCAAGGTCACCGCTCATCACGGCATCATCCCCACCACCGAACCGGCGAGCCTGGCGCGGATGTCCGAACAAGAACGCAATATCTACGAGTTAATCCGTAGCCATTACCTCGTGCAATTTCTTCCGCATCATGAGTTTGATCGAACCCAGGTCGAACTGGAGTGTGGTGGACAGCAGTTGACCGCCGTTGGCAAACAGATCCTGGTCCAAGGCTGGAAAGGCCTATTCTACGACGCCGCCGAGGACGAAGATCCCGGTCAAAAGTCTCAGGTATTACCGGTATTGCAACAGGGCACGCCGTGCGCAGTGAGCGACGCCGAACTCAAGGCCATGCGGACCACCACACCCAAACCACTCACCGAGGGTGATCTGATCAAGGCCATGAAAAATGTGGCCAAGCTGGTCAACGACCCACGCCTGAAACAAAAACTGCGGGACACCACCGGCATCGGCACCGAAGCCACGCGGGCCAGCATCATCAAAGGTTTGATCGACCGTGGTTATTTGCTGAAGAAAAAACGTACTTTAATGGCCTCTGCGGCTGCCCATACCTTGATTGAGGCAGTACCTGCGGCGGTCGCAGATCCGGGTATGACCGCGATTTGGGAACAGGCCCTGGACGAAATCGAAGCGGGACGCCTGACCCTCGATGCATTCGTCGCCAAGCAGGCTGCTTGGATTGTGCAATTGGTCGAACATTGCGGGACGCTCACGTTGGCAGTGCCTGTCGAAACCGGCCCGGCCTGCCCTGTTTGCAACGCCTCAATGCTCAAACGTAAGGGAAAATCAGGGCTGTTCTGGTCTTGTTCCCAGTACCCGACCTGCAAGGGAACTTTGCCCGTCAGAAAAGAGACACATCGCAAATGATGCACCGCCTATAAGTCAGGATCGATCTTGGGAAAACGGTTGAAAGATTGGCCGCACATCTGGAGTTGTGCCGTTGACTTGACGCTGTCACGCCCCCTCTGCTGTAGTACCTCCGGTTCATCGCCAATGGCGACCCAAGACCGATTAGCTCCGGGCAGCTCGGTCGGACTCTTAGAGTTCGGAGCCTTTTCCTCATTGGAGTAACTTTCCCACTTTGTGCGTGACCTGATCGTGGCAGCGGATGACCACTGTTGCCTCCTGCAGGCTATAGCGGTCATCCGCTTCGGCGATCGTATTCAGTCCCGGAGCCCGCCGGGGAAATACTGGGCACCCTTTGTGCGCGGATGCGTGCCAGCTTATTCCGACCTAGGCCACGACAAGGGTCGGTTGGCGAATCGTGACGCAGTGAATCCAGTTTTGCGAGGAGCTTTTCGACTGCGCAAGACCGTCAAAGGTGGCTTTTCTGTTCCTCGCCTGGCGCCCTGTCAGGCCGACTCTTCATTTTTTCTTTCCAGTGATAGCCACTGTATTCCAGGCGTAAAAAATCGGGAGGAAGCGCCTTGACGCTCTCCTTTGACAGGCTTATACAAAAGGCGTGGTTCGCTGTCGTTGACAGCCCAGCCCAGGTAGCTTGAACCTTCAAGGCTACGCCACGCTCGTGGTGGTTTACCCAAGTGCGATCAGCGTTCGGAAGCTCGCACGGTTACCGCTTCAGCGGTAATGAATGCCTACTACCCCAGGTCTGCGGCCCACTACTGCGGACCCTCTTTTACTTTACCGCTATTCCCCCAGAAGCATCGACCTGATCGTCATCGGCTTGCCGGTAGCGGGAAGTTCGTCGTTCACCTTTACCTTACCCACCCTGACGGGGGCTCACTTCCCGTCTAGGGGTTGTGCGTCTCCGTTTCCCCTTGAAACAGGAGAATTACCATGGCCCACGCCAACCAACCCCAAGAAGCGTCCACCTACTTCAATCTGCACACCGTCGGTATCGGCTACCTCAACCGTGTTCGTGAAGTACAAGTCCGCCGCGGCCAGCCGTTCATGGCCTGCGATATCGCCGCCCTGCACGGTGCCACCGATGCGGTGGAATACACCCGCTTCGACTGCAAAGTTGCGGGGGGTGAAGCTGAACGTTTGATCCGACTCTATGCGGATGCCGTCCAGGCCGAGAAAAAGGTCTTGGTGTCATTTCGCATTGGGGACTTGTGGATCGATCCCTTCCTCTACACCAAAGGTGAAAAACAGGGCCAACCCGGTGCAAGCCTAAAAGGCCGTTTGCTGTTCATCGACTGGATCAAGGTCAACGGCACGTTCGAATACAAAGCGCCCGCCAAGCAGGAAGCAACAGCGCCTACTGAGCAAGCGCCGAATGATGAGCCATGCCCAACGTCGGCTGATGCCGAAACCGAGGAGCGCAAAACCCCAACAGAGGCTCGGGTCGAACCTGAATCTCCACCCACTCCCCGCACGGCTCGCCGTGACGCCACCCGTACCGTTCAGTCCGTCTGAACAGTCCGCGATGTTCCTCAGCAAGGCGCTCCGTCGAGCGCCTTTTCTTCACTCAGAATAGGAGACCCCTCATGGAATCCTTCTGGCTTTGCGACGACTGCCTGTTCGCCTCGGCCTACGAGGACTACAGCACACTGTCGCTCTACTACACGACGGAAGAGGTCGACAAACGCATCGCCACTCTTCGTGAAAGATTAGTGCGACTGATGCCCATCAGTGCTGACTTCGACGCCGAGACAAGGTTGGGCATACACAGCTTTTCCCAAACATCCTGCGACGGTTGTGGCTCCTGCCTGGTGGGCCAACGGCACCGATTCACTCAATTGTAAAAGGAGCCTCTCATGAACAGCGACTTTACCGATTCACCCTTCGCCAAGCATGGAGACCTTCTGCTGCAGCATGACTACAGCGTCGTCCAACGGTTGTCGCTCTGCGTCTTGAGCCTCTACAACGGTGAGGAGTGGAAATGCAGACTGGACTGGATTGCCAGCTTCGATACCAAGCACCTGCAGATCCTCATGGACATGTTGGCGAGCTACAACCGTTACGGAGAAAACGATCCGTACTTCATGGACCTGGGACGCAAGCTCTGGGATCGATACGAGCCGACTCGGCGTAAACGCAGATCACGCCGAACGCACTGACTCAACCACTCATCCACCTTGGGGATACCACTCCCCAAGGGTGTGTACCCCGCTTTCACTATGGAGGTACCACCATGAACATCCAGCTCACGCTGATTGAAACACCACACATCGAGGCCGAACGTATTGCCCAAGAAAATCGGGTGATTGGCGAGGCCCTGACGATTCTTGATCGCAGGCTGTTCACGCAAGGGCCTGAACTCACCGCGCCTGACGCAGTGGTCGATTACCTGAAACTGCACCTTGCCCAGCAAGAGCATGAGGTATTCGCAGTGATGTTTCTCGATGCCAAGCACCGTGTACTGCAGTTCGAAGAACTGTTCTACGGCAGCATCGATGGCACCAGGGTCTATCCAAGACAGGTCGTCAAGCGCGCACTGGCCCATAACGCCGCAGCTGTCATTCTGGCCCATAACCATCCCTCAGGATGCTCTGAACCCAGCCAGGCGGACCGTGTCTTGACCGCACGGCTAACAGAGGCCCTGGCATTGGTTGAAGTCCGCGTGCTCGACCACTTCATTGTTGGCGCCGGCCGACCTCTTTCCTTCGCCGAATACGGCTGGCTCTAACCCTCACAGGCGCTCTCGGGCGCCTTGTTTCTTTTCCGGAGAAGCGTCATGAACTCAACACTTCGAGCTCCAGCCCAGCAGCCCGACTTAAACCCATTTGTTCGCGGTTACGAACGACTGCATATCGAACGGCTGTTGCTAATCACCTATGAAGATGATTGTCCACCTTGCTACCGACCACTGCATGACTCACAAACTGACCTGTCCGACGATGAGGTGCAGTTGTTCCCCTGTCTCTTCAACGACGATTTTGCCTTGATCAACGAAGGGCACTCCGTCCCTGAGGATCTGGCGGAACACTGCCCTTGCACTGGACTGATTCGGCAGGTGATCTACGCCGTGATCGGCGAAACACTCAATGAGCGGCATCACGTCGGCGATCTGTACTCCATGGAGCAAGCCCAAACGCTGATAGAGCGCTTGAACTTCGAGACCGGACACTACAGTCGGGCGTGGGAGATCAGTACGGTACACCTCCCTGACGACGCGTTGCACTACTTGGAAAGCCGAGTTGGCAATTTCGCGTCCAGGCCAACGGGGCTGCTGTTCGAACCCTTTGCCCTGCCAGACTGCAACGGCGTTGGGTGCAAGCTGATCGGCACACCCTGGACCGACGATAGTTTGCTGAACATCGAGGACCGTCCTTACTCATCCCTGAGGCAAGAACAACTCGATGCTGGCACACCTGCAGCGTTGGTCGAAGTGCTGTACCTCGCGGCATTGGCAGATGTGCGATTACTGATTTTCGATCCCGACGCCGCCGTCTTGGCTGGGCTTACGGTATTCGATGAATGACGACATGACACCATCGGTTTTAAACGACCTTTCGTGAGTCGACTTTTACACTGATGTGCCCATCTCCTCATGCCAGATTCTGCACTGAATCTGGCATGAGGTTTTTTCCATGGATCGTCGTCTCGTTTCGGTCTGCCTGCTGGGCCTATTGACCGCCTGCACCACCCAGTCTCCCAAATCATTGCCCCCTTCCATGGCGATCAGCAGCACGCCGTCGAGTCAACTCCAGACCTTGGGACCGATGGCGGAAGACAATCTCCAGCCCGAGATTCGTTATGGCCGCTACACGTTGGTCAGCACCGCGCCCACCCCGGAGCAACGGAAGCTTCTCGCCCAGATCATCGACGTGAGCATCCCCTCCAACCTGAACCCCTCGGTGCAGGATGCCCTCCAGTACGTTTTGCAGCGCTCGGGTTATTCGCTCTGCCCAGTAACCCCGTCGGTGAAGATTCTTTTCACTCACCCCCTGCCGGCAGCCCATTACCGGCTTGGGCCGATCACCCTGCACGACGCGCTACAGGTGCTGGCCGGTCCGGCGTGGCAACTCACGGTTGATGAAGTCAGCCGCTCGATCTGCTTCGAACAGCAAAAAACAGCTATTGCCATCTCGCCGGTCATGCCTGCCCCGGCCCTCCAGTCGCAGGCGCGCCCATGAAAGCCTCGACATTTCAAACGTTCATCATTGGATTGCTTTGTCTGGCGGTCGCCGGGCTGAGCGGTGGCTTGTATAACCAGTATCAGCGCGTGTCCGGACTGCAGAGCACGACCACCCAACACCTACAAACGCTGGACTCCCTGCAACGTGATTCAAGCGCCCTCAAGGACGTACAGGAGAAACTGCAGTACGCGCTGAAAGACCTGAGGCAGATGGTCGATTCCGGTGAGCAACAGGCCAATACCCTCGATCCGATGCTGGATCAGTGGGCGCAAGAGATACAGAAACTGCGCGATGGTCTGGCAGCCCGTGCCACCGAGGCAGACATGACGGCGCTACGCGCACGCCTTGAGCACGTCGAGCAGCAGCTCCTGGACCTCAAGACCCAATTACCAATCCCACCACCGACGTCTTCCGCAGCCAAACCGAAACAGACGGCTCGCCCCAAACCTATCCCGCTCTCACCACCGTTCTCGGTGTTGAGTATCGAGTCCCGTGGTGGTGAGCGTTTTCTGGCGGTCGCACGTCATGACAGTCGCTCTCTCATGGATGTTCGGCTGCTGCATAACGGCGAGCAACTGGGAGCCTGGCACCTGAAAGTGCTGGAGCCGAACTCAGCCATCTTCGCGGTGGCCGATCAACCAGACCAGACCGTGCTACTCCCTTGAGAGGCGATCATGAACAGAGTGCTGCTGCCCGCCGTCTTCTGCCTCACGTCGATGTTTGCCATCGGCTCTGCGGTGGGTGATACCGCCACGGCTCAGTCACTGCCCCAGGACATACAGTCGATTCCTCTGGAACGCTCCCACACGACGCAAGCCGCGAACTGGGGGCTGACAGAGCAGGAGTGGTCACGCTTCGAGCAGATCCAAGCGGGTCCCCGTGGTTTCTGGAGCCCGAATCTCGATCCGTTGACTGCACTCGGGGTCGAAGCCGAGACCGATCAGGAACGCCAGCGTTACGCCGAATTGCAGGTAGCACTGGAAGCCAAACGGGCTGAGCGCGAACTGGCCTACCAGAGCGCCTACACCGCTGCCTGGGCCAAGCTGTTTCCCGGACTGCTCCCGATCCAGGGCATGACGTCCCCATCTCCGGCCAGCTCAGCGGTCTCCACTCGCCCAGCCTTGTTTGTAGAGGATCACTGCCCAGCGTGTAACGCCGAAGCGCAGCGCCTGCAAAGCAGTGGCGCGGAGTTCGATATCTACCTGGTGGGCAGCCAAGCTGAGGATGAACGCGTCCGCACCTGGGGTCGGCAAGCAGACATCGACCCAGCCAAGGTTCAAAGCCGGCAGATCACCCTGAACCATGACCGTGGTCGCTGGTTCAGTTTGGGCGCACCGGGGCCATTGCCCGCCACTTTCCAACAGGTGAACGGACAATGGCAACGCCTCGACTGAGTGGCCTTGCGCTCATGCTGACAATGCTCGCCGTCCAGGCAGACGAACTTCCGCCACCTGCCTACCAACTGGCGGCGCATGACGCCGACATCCCTTCTATGGTTCTGTTCGCGATTGCCCTGCAGGAAAGTGGTATCCGCGTCCGTGGTCGACTGCTGCCCTGGCCTTGGACCCTGAACATAGCCGGCACACCCTATCGCTTCACCACTCGCCAGGGCGCCTGTCACGCCTTGCTTCAGGCGCTCGCCCAGAATGACGCCACGCGGATCGATGCCGGCCTCGGACAAACCAATCTGGGCTACCACGGACAACGTTTTTCCAGCCCCTGCGAAGCCCTCGACCCCTACCGAAATCTTGCGGTCACTGCCGCGCTGTTGCATGAGCATCACGCCGCCACCGGTGATTGGGTGTCAGCTGCTGGACGCTACCACCGCCCGGCAGGAGGCGCGTCAGCCGCACGCTACCGCACCGGTTTTTC
Source organism: Pseudomonas sp. Y39-6 (assembly GCF_023651955.1). NCBI lineage: Bacteria > Pseudomonadati > Pseudomonadota > Gammaproteobacteria > Pseudomonadales > Pseudomonadaceae > Pseudomonas > Pseudomonas sp. Y39-6. The sequence continues at coordinate 4,742,732 of NZ_CP069594.1, forward strand.
CCGGCAACTCGAACGGCTGCTAACGTCCTTAGAACAGGGCACACCACCATGAAACGAATACCCCTTACCTGGTATTTCATCCTGCTCTCGGCACCTTTCGCCCAAGCCGAACTGAGTACTGTCAAGGGGCTGGGCGACGATTTCACCCAGCCCTACCTTCGAGTGTCGGGAGTTCAAACGAATGACAGAGCTCAGGTTAACGGGCTTATTCATGCAGACCTGTCCGTGGTTGCCGATGAGGCCTGGATACTGCCCGTCAGCAGTTCTCGGCTGAGCCCCGGCCCGGTCACGCCTCGCTCCCTGAACATGCCTGGCCTGCACCCCTTCTTTCTGGTGGGTGACGATCCCCAGTCGCTGACTTGGCTGAGTCAACGCGCTGCTGAACTGCAGGAAATGGGTGCCGTCGGCCTAGCTATCGAAGTGGCCGATACCGAAGCCTTGGCCCGGATCCGAGCAGTAGCTCCGGGCGTCACCATCCTACCGGTCAACGGTAACGACATCGCCAGCCGCTTGCAGATCGAGCACTACCCCGTCTTGATCACCGCCACCTCGCTGGAACAGTGAGTCCAGGTCATGGCCAAGCATGCGATGGAGTCCAAACTCCGGCCAGCAGTGGAGCTGTACACCGTAGCGATCTGCATCGCTGCTGCAGTGTTGTGCGTGTACTCGCCCTGGGCCGTGGCCCTGTCACCCGAGATCGGACTGGTTGCAGCGCTGGCCTATGCCCTGTTCGGCCTTATCCGGCTACGACAAGCCTGGGAGGTGCTGCGCTATCGGCGCAATATCCGTCGGCTGCCCCGCTACGAACTGACCAGCCGACAGATTCCTGTCAGCCGTAAGCATTTGTTTATGGGCCTCGGCTTTCGCTGGACTCGCCTGCACACCCAGCGCCTGGTCGAGGCCCAAGATCCGGCTGTCGCACGCTATGTCGATCAACCAACCCACTACCGCTTGGCTCGTGGACTCGAACGGCGCCTGGAACATGCACCGTATCCACTCTCGACACTGGCACGTGTCACTGCCTGGGACAATACCTTCAATCCGTTGCGCCCGTTACCTCCAGTAGGCGGCTCACCACTGCTACATGGGGTCGAGCCCGATGAAACGGAGGTCAGTCTGCCACTGGGCGAACGGGTCGGGCATACCTTGGTGCTGGGCACCACCCGTGTCGGCAAAACACGGCTCGCCGAGGTATACATCACCCAGGACATTCACCGCCTCGAGCACGAGGTAGTCATCGTCTTCGATCCTAAGGGCGATGCCGACCTGCTCAAGCGCATGTACGTCGAAGCCCGGCGAGCCGGCCGGGATAAGGAGTTCTATGTTTTCCATTTGGGTTGGCCGGAGATCTCTGCCCGCTACAACGCCGTGGGACGTTTCGGACGCATCTCGGAGGTGGCTTCACGCATCGCCGGACAACTCAGCGGTGAAGGCAACTCTGCGGCCTTCCGTGAATTCGCCTGGCGTTTCGTCAACATCATCGCCCGTGCACTGATCGAACTGGGCCGACGCCCGGACTACCTGCAGATCCAACGGCATGTGGTCAACATCGACGCACTGTTCATCGAATACGCCCAGCAGTTTTTCGCCAAGACCGACCCGAAAGCCTGGGAAGTGATCGTCCAACTCGAAGGCAAGCTCACCGAGAAGAACATTCCCCGGCATATGATCGGGCGCGAAAAGCGCGTGGTGGCCATCGAGCAGTACCTGGCAGTGAAGCGGGTATTCGATCCGGTACTGGACGGACTGCGTTCCGCGGTGCGGTATGACCGCACCTACTTCGACAAAATCGTTGCTTCGCTGCTGCCGCTGCTGGAAAAACTCACCACCGGCAAGACCGCCCAGTTGCTGGCCCCCAACTACACCGATTTAGATGACCCGCGACCAATCTTCGACTGGATGCAGATCATCCGAAAACGCGGGATCGTCTACGTCGGTCTGGATGCGCTGACCGACGCAGAAGTGGCCGCCGCCGTGGGCAACTCCATGTTCGCCGATCTGGTCTCGGTGGCTGGGCACATCTACAAGCACGGTATTGACCATGGCCTGCCCCAGTCGGGCAGCAGCAGCGATAAGCTGCCAATCAACCTGCACGCCGATGAGTTCAACGAGTTGATGGGTGATGAATTCATCCCGCTGATCAATAAGGGCGGTGGCGCCGGCATTCAGGTGACGGCCTACACCCAGACCCTCAGTGATATCGAAGCGCGAATCGGTAACCGCGCCAAGGCCGGCCAGGTCATTGGTAACTTCAATACCTTGCAGATGCTCCGCGTGCGCGAGACCGCCACCGCGGAGCTGCTCACCCAGCAGTTGCCCAAGGTCAACGTGCTAACCAGAACCCTGGTGTCGGGTGCGACTGACACCTCCGATCCTGAAGCCAATACAGACTTCACTTCATCCTCGCAGGACCGTGTTAGCAGCACCAGCGTGCCGCTGATCGAGCCAGCTCATATCGTCAGTTTGCCCAAAGGGCAAATGTTCTCCTTTCAGGCCGGTGGTCAGCTGTGGAAAATCCGCATGCCGTTGCCCAAACCCTCCAACGACGATGCCATGCCCAAGGATCTGCAGGAGCTCACTCAACGGATGCGGGCGGCCTACAACGAGCAGGCCGGGCAATGGTGGAGCACAAGCGGCGGCGGTCCAACGCTCGACTTTGATCCAGATCGAGTAGGAGTGCCACGCTCTGTCGAGGCGGGGGGCTCGAGTGCTCCCACTCAGGAGGCGCCGTGACGACGTCAGCCCCGGAGTAAAGGATGGCGACTTCAGCTAACAGCCCCCCGCCGCAACCGATCCAGCGCCCAGGGCTGATTGTCTCGGCGATTGGCTCGGTCTTGCACATCATCGGCTTGCTGTTCGCCTCGCTGCTGTTCTCGATCCTGATCGAGTTCGCTGGCCTGCTACTGTTCTGGGGCGATCAAGGCTGGAGGCACAGTCAAGCGATGCTGAATAGCGAACTAGGCTGGCTCAGTGAGCACTTCAAATCGTCACTAATCATCCAGCAGCCAGGGCAAACGGTTGTCCAGGTGCTGGATTTCCTCTACCAGTGGCTGCTGGTCAAGACCGGCTTTGCGGACTTCGCCCAGCAAGCGCGGGTATCGGGCCAGGGCAACGGTTTCTGGGGCTGGATCAATCAGCTCTACATAAGCATTGAGGACTTTGTGCTGGCGGCGATGTATGTCACCTTCACCTTCGTGGTGCGCCTGATTATTCTGGCCCTGGCCACACCGCTGTTTTTGCTGGCCATGTTCACCGGTTTTGTGGATGGCTTGATGCGCCGTGACCTGCGTAAATTCGGCGCGGGGCGAGAAAGTAGCTTCGTCTATCACCGAGCTAAACGAGCAGTGATACCACTGCTAATCGTGCCCTGGATCATTTACCTGTCCCTGCCCTTTTCGATCAATCCAATGGCGGTATTTCTGCCTTGCTCCGTGTTGCTTGGGGTGACCATGGCAATCACGGCGGCGACGTTCAAAAAATACATCTGACGCTGCAATGATGCGTGTTCAATAGTGAAAGACCCACTTTGATCGATAGGCTTCAGCAAAGCGTTGGTCACGCACTACCACCAGCAATGCTCCGAGCAGATTAGTTCCGAGCTTGAGTTTTGTAGGACGGTGGGGATCGGGTCTAGCACAATGTCATCTACGCCATTTTTACGGCTGAAGGTATAGATGTTCCGTCCTACGTATCTCGACGTCACCGATATCGGCCACCCAGTTGGCCCAATACTGCCCATATACGCTACCTAACTATAGATGTTGCTGGTGAACTCCTCTGAGGAACACTCCGTCGTCAGGTTGAAGCCCCCCTAGCTGGCTATTGGCTGGAGCCGCATCAGGTTTTGCTCTAGCTCTTCTTGCTGTGTGACAAGTTACAATAATTTGCCCCGCTCGCCGGTTCTCCCGTGACAACGTCGCGCACGTCCAATAGATTACTCGGCCCGAAAGGCTCAGTGCTTTTCGTGCCTCAAGCCTAGTTAATGAAATAGCGAAATTTCAATGCCTGATTCCCATACCGATGAAGCCGTAATCCCCTCGTCCTTCAAGGCCGAATACGAAAAAGCCATCAATCTTTCAAAGCATGTGCCTCAAGCCAAAACCATCAGCGAGATGGTCCTCGATACCTTCCACACTTCGAAAGAGAGCGACCAGATTCGCGAACTGCGCGCGGCGATTCGCCAGGCACATGACAGTTTTGACGACGACAAAGCCTACGAGCTCATGGGTGTGCTCAAGCGTCTCAAGGACGAAGAAGCCGCCGATATCGCAGCCTTGGAAGACCTGAGCACTAAATTCCCTATCAGCCGGATTCTGTCGAGCTATAAGGACGACCCAGCTTTCCAAGAGCTGGTCTACGGCCTGGCGCTCAAAGTGCTAAATCATACCCATCAAGCCATCAGCAACCCTAGTGCCGGCAAGGGCAAGGTCCTTCGCGCCAAGAAAGAGGTCGAAGTGTTCACCATCAGCAAGGACGGCGCGAGCGTCATTTTGCCAATGCGCACGCCGCGCTCGAAACCGAATATGGACCGTGAAGCGTATGAGTTCCTCGGCTTTGCATTCATGGGCCACGGTGACCTGGCCGAACTGCAAAGCGAAATTTTTGTGGATGGCGAAGGTGCAGAGCAAGCCGCCACTCGCAAGAACATCGTTACCGCCATTCAGCAACAGACAGCATTTGAAGGGTATAACATTACTCAGCAGTAATCGCTTGCGGAGTCTTTAGGGCTGCAGCTTCCCGAAGGGGCAGAGTTATTTCTGGTAGAGGCCATCGCCTCCTGCTCAAAAATTAATCTGTCCCTTTGCTTTTTTGCGTTGGCCATTCCCCGCGCTCATGATTACGCGTTCTCAATCAGCTACTGGTGAGAGCCGACGGTTTCAAGCTTCCTGGCAAATACCGTTGTCAGCAAATGTCATTGAGAGTGAAATACACCCAGCCTCAACTCTCTACGGCGGTCGAAGGCCAGATAGCTGTAAGTAAATTCTCCAGTAATTTTTCATAAAAGCGATTCATCACACCTCAGGTTTCTTACTGAAGAATTCGACCTCTAACTTGATTCTGTTCCCAGATCCATATGGGCCAGCATCATGCCAACTACCGTCTTTCGCTGCTTGTTACTACTCTCGGTGACTATCGTCCATAGCAATAGCTATGCCGCCTCCGCCCATGAGCAGGGTCAGTTCAGTCTGATTCTGCAGCAACTCGACACTATCGAACGCCTTGCAAGGCAAGCTGAGGCAGCCAGTACGGCTGAACCCGACGATCGCTATCGCTTCGACTATCCCCGGCTGACTCAGGACATCCGACGCATCCGCCAAGGTGTACAGGACTATCTGTCCCCCTCTCGTGCTCAACCTCGCGATCCTGGTGAGCTGGTCGGCGATTACCGCCTCGACACGCCGCACGCGAAGCCCTCGCCATGAGCATGACTGACGCGCAGAGCTCAGCGTTCCAAAACGCCTCGGGCTTCTCGCCGCAGAGCAGTTCGACGCTCTGGCTGTCCCTGGTTCTGGTCCTGGCTTTGCTGTGGTGTGCCTGGGTGATGTGGACGGCTTACCGGGGATGGGCAGCAGGCAGTGTGCGCTTCGGCGCGTTTGGCGGCAGCGCCGCGCGCGTGCTGCTCACATTGTTGGTCCTGATGTTCTTCACCCTTTCCTAACCCCGGAGATCGCCGTCATGCTCAAGTGCCTTGTCCCCCTGAAAAACAACCTGCGTGATCGTGCGAGCCAGCGCTTGATCGGTCTGCTGCTGGTGCTCGGTCCAAGCCTGGCTTTTGCCCAATTACCCACCATGGAAGCCCCTTCGCGCGGCGAAGGTTCCGGGTTGATCGAGACGATCAAGAACTACGCCTATGATGGCGGCATCCTGCTCGGCCTGCTGATCGCCCTGCTCGCGTTTCTCGGTGTGGCTTGGCACTCCCTAACCGTCTATGCCGACGTGCAGAACCAGCGTAAGACCTGGAAAGACCTCGGCGCCGTAGTCGGCATCGGCGCCCTGCTAGTGGTGATCATCATCTGGTTCCTGACCAAGGCTGCCGCGATTCTGTGAGGTGGGGATGAACGACGCTATCGAACACCTTGCCGACGGAACCTTGGTCTTTCTACCAGAGCGGCTCAATCGTGATCCTGCCGTATTACGCGGTTTGACCAATGATGAGATGTGGATTGCTTTAGGTACCGGCGCAGTACTTGGCCTGCTTCTGGGCGTTCCTCTAGCGATCGCCAGCACTTCCATTGCCGTGGCGCCGACCAGCATGATCGCAGGCATGGCCGTGGTGTTATTTGCCGGTGGCACGCTTTTGCGTCGGGCCAAACGGGCCCGCCCCGAGACTTGGCTGTACCGCAAACTCGAATGGGTACTCGCCAGCCGTTGGCGTCTAAACCGCGGGAGTTTAATCCTGCACTCCGGCGCCTGGACGGTCCGCCGTTCGCGTCGACTGCGCCCTGCCCTGTCCCCGTGGCAACCATGAGCCGATTTCGGAACAAGGTGGATGCCCAACAGGCCCATATCTTCAGCCTGCGTCTGGCGGTAATTATCCTCGCCCTGGTCTGTGCCGGACTCTGGTATGGCTGGCGCTCGGCACCGACCGATCTGACTGTGCATGTACCACCGGATCTGCGCTCGGGCAGCACTCGCAAGTGGTGGGATATCCCCTCAGAGAATGTCTATGCCTTTGCCCTGTACATCTTCGGTCAACTCAACCGCTGGCCCTTGGATGGCGAGCAGGATTATCGCCGCGCTATCTATGGCTTGCAGTCCTACCTGACACCCTCCTGCAAGGCCTTCCTCGATGGCGACTACGAGTACCGCAAAGCCGCCGGCGAACTGCGCCAGCGGGTGCGTGGCGTCTACGAAATTCTGGGCCGAGGCTACAGCGAAGATCCGGAACTCAGGGTCAAGCAACTAGATCGCGACAGCTGGCTGGTCAAGCTCGACCTCAACGCCGATGAGTATTACGCCGCCGAACCGGTGAAACGGGTGGTGGTGCGTTATCCATTACGCGTGGTGCGTTTTGATCTGGACCCCGAACGCAATAAGTGGGGGCTTGCACTGGATTGTTATCAGGGCACTCCGCAAAAAATCTCCCTGCCTGGAGTTGAGCCATGAAGCGGATTTTTACCCTGGGACTCATCGTTGCACTGATGCTATGGGGAGCTGCAGCGCAGGCCGTCGAGCTGATGCACTGGGAGCGCCTCCCCCTCGCGGTCCCGCTGGTAATCAATCAGGAGCGGGTGGTCTTTGTCGATGAGAATGTTCGAGTCGGTGTGCCCTCATCCCTGGCGGGCAAGCTGCGTGTGCAATCAACCGGCGGCTCACTGTACCTGCGCGCGTCGGAAGCCATTGCCCCGACCCGACTGCAACTGCAATCGGTCGCGACCGGCGAGATCATCCTGCTGGATATCGCGGCTACGCCTAGTGATCAACCGCTGGAGCCCGTGCGTATTCTCAAGAATGCTCCGGTGCAGGCTACCGAGACGGAATCTAGCACCGTCCCTGTTCCAGCGCGTACGCCGATCCCGGTCGCTTTGACGCGCTACGCCGCGCAAAGCCTGTATGCGCAGCTGCGCACCGTCGAGTCCCTACCCGGCATACGCCGCGTACCGCTCAAGCTGCGCACCGAACTGCCAACCCTGTTGCCGACCGAAAACGTGTCCAGCATACCCATCGCCGCCTGGCGACTCGGTGATTACTGGGTGACAGCGGTGAAGTTGCGCAATCATGGTTCGGAGACGGTGCAACTCGATCCTCGCCGACTTCAGGCAAAGCTGTTCGCCGCATCATTCCAGCATGTTTTCCTCGGGCCTGTTGGAACCGCTGAAGACACCACAGTCGCCTACCTCGTCACCCGCGGCGCAGGTCTCGAACAAGCAGTCCTATTGATCCCATCTGTTACGCAAGGTGGCGGCCATGAACGCTAACGCACTGCTCAAATGGCTGGTACCGGGTGCGCTACTGGCCGTGGTACTGATCATCCTGAAAACCTGGGTCGCGGATGGCACTGGCAGCATGCCGAAAATATCAGGCGACCAGCAAAATATTGCTCTGTCTTCCGAACAGGCCAAGTCTCTAGGCATCGCGGGTGATACCCCCCGCGACACTGTCGCCACTCTGGTCGGCCAAGTGAAGGCGATGCGCAGCGATATGCTCGGCCTGAAGAAACAAAATGATTCGCTACAAACCGAGAACAACCGCCTGCGAGAACGGGAAAACAGTGTCGATTCGCGCATTCAGACCGCGCTCGGCAGTGTGACCCAGCAGGTCGACGAGGGCCGCCGACAAGCCAACGAAGCCCGACTCAAAGCTGAACAAGACAGTCGTCAGGCCCATGGGCTGCTGACAAAGTTGCAGGATCAGTTGTCCGGGCTGACCGGCAAGGGTCAGGATCTGCCGATCGGACTGGGGCTTCAGCCGGGCGATGGCGCTCAGTTCGAGGGGCCCCATCCTGCCGGTGACACGATACAGTGGATTGAGCCCTCGGATGCTCTGGCCACCGACGCCCGAGGCAAAGCCAAGACCTCCTCCGCACTGAGCCTGCCTACCGCCTTCAACTCGCTGGAAGGCCTGAAAGACAACGCTATTGATCGCAGCCAGAAACAGTTGCGTGCGGTCACCAAGAGTGAGCGTGACCTGACGCGATCCGTTGACCGTACCGACGGCGCAAAACCGATCTACACCATTCCCGAAAATGCCACGCTGATGGGCTCGGTCGCCATGACCGCGCTGATCGGCAGAATTCCAGTGGACGGCACGGTGAATGATCCCTACCCCTTCAAGGTACTGGTCGGCTCCGAGAACCTGACTGCTAACGGTATCGACCTGCCAGACGTCGCGGGGGCCGTGATGAGTGGCACGGCGTCCGGTGACTGGACCCTGTCTTGCGTGCGCGGGCAAGTCGAGTCGATCACCTTTGTATTCATAGACGGCACCATCCGCACGGTGCCTCAGCCACAGGCAATAGCCAGCCGCAATGCCTCCGTCACCCAGAGTTCGAACACCGACAAGATCCGCGGTGGACTCGGCTACCTGTCCGATCCGTATGGCATTCCTTGCATCGCTGGCGAGCGCCGGTCGAACGCCCAGCAATACCTCGGCAGCCAGAGCCTGGTCACCGCAGCCGGTGCCGGTGTCGCCGCCCTACTTGGGCATGAGCAGAACAACAGCAGCGTGATCAGTTCGGGCGGCAGTACGCTCGGGGTCACCAATAGCACTGGTAACAGTGCACTGAATTCAATCCTCAGTGGTGGGGTCAGCGACATCCGCGAGTGGGTCAACAAGCTGTATGGCGAGGCCTTTGCCGCCGTGTACGTGCCACCCGCCGCACAAGTCGCACTGCACCTCGACCATGAGATCACCATCGACTACGAGCCCAAGGGCCGGAGTGTTCGCCATGAACAAAACCATGCCTCCCTGCCTGACCTGGATTAGCTTGCTCTGTTTGGTCTTGGCGGGGTGTTCCACCGACAAGGAGGCGCTGCTGCCCCATGGCGAGCAAACCATGCTGGACATCTGGAACGCCGCCGGTTCGCAAGGCACTCAGCAGCAACTGCTGGATGCCCGGCAGCAGTTACGACGACCGCTGGCTCAGGCAGACCTCTCCGCATATTTCCAGGAACCGTACACCCGCACAGTAGCGAATGAGATCCGCAGCCTATTTCCCCGCCTACCCAATCCCGATCTGGTGCTGTACGTATATCCCCACTTGAGTGGAACCGAGCAGGCGCCGGTCCCGGGTTACTCGACGGTCTTTCCGTTTTACCAACGCGTGCAGTACGCGCAGCCCGGTGAACGTCAGGAAGACTTGTAGTGCGTACCGGCGATTCGGGCAACCGCACTCCTGCGTGGAAAGCCTGGCGCAACCCATTGCGCCCTCGGGCCACCCTGGCCGATGAAGCCGCACTGTACGCGCACAACCCCAGCTTCACCGATCACCTGCCTTGGGTCGAATACCTCGACACCGAGCAGTGTTTTCTGCTCGATGACAATCGTTCGGTGGGTGCGGTGTTCGAGTTACTACCCATCGGCACCGAAGGGCGAGAGCCCGATTGGCTGATGGCAGCCCGTGATGCCCTTGAGGATGCCCTGCAGGATAGCTTTGACGAGCTGGATCAAGCGCCTTGGGTGGCGCAGTTTTTCTGCCAGGACGACAACGATTTCACCCCCTACCTGAACCGGCTCACTGGCTATGTTCAGGATAGCGCGCGAGGCACGGTCTTCACTGAGGCGTATTTGGAACTCAGCCGCCGTCATCTGAAGGCCATCGCCAAGCCTGGCGGTCTGTTTGAGGATAAAGTGGTGACACGCCTGCCCTGGCGTGGCAATAACCGCCGGGTGCGCCTGGTGGTCTATCGCTGGCTTGAGTCTGACGCTGAGGAGGCAGGACTCACCCCGGTGCAATCCCTGCATCAGGCTTGCGAACGTATCGCGGCTTCGTTGCAGGCGTGCGGGGTGCAATCGACGCGAGTCGATGGCCGAGGTCTGTATGCCTGGTTGTTGCCCTGGTTCAATCCCGCCCCCAGGCTCACCGATGAAGCGCCCGAGGAGTTCTACCGCCGCGTGGCCTATCCGGAGTCGGGCGACGGTGAGTCGCTGGATCTGCCCTTCGATCATGACTTTTCCGAGCGGCTGTTCTTCAATGAACCGCGTTCGGATGTGCAACACGGACTCTGGTACTTCGACGATCAGCCCCACCGGGTCATGGTGGTGGACAAACTGCGCCGGGCACCGTTGATTGGTCAACTCACCGGAGAAACCCGTAAGGGCGACGCAGTGAATGCGTTATTCGACCAGTTGCCTGAAGGTACGGTGATGAGCCTGACCCTGGTGGTCAAACCACAGGATGTACTCGAGGACCAGTTAAACCGCCTGGCGCGCAAAGCCATCGGTGAAAATCTGGCCTCGACCCAGACTCGTCAGGATGTTGAAGAAGCCCGAGCGATCATCGGCCGCCAGCACAAACTGTACCGGGGAACGCTGGCGTTCTATGTACGCGGTCGTGATCAACAGCAGTTGCACCAGTGCACGGTAAGCCTTGCCAACGCACTGTTGGGGGCGGGTCTGCAGCCAGTACGCGATGGTGACGAGGTCGCGGCCTGCAACAGCTACCTGCGATGGTTGCCGATGATCTATAACCCATCTCTCGACACACGCAACTGGTACACCCGCCTGATGTTCGCCCAGCACCTGGCGAATCTGGTGCCGGTCTGGGGTCGCAGCACAGGCACAGGCCATCCGGGCATCACCCTGTTCAACCGCGGCGGTTCGCCGCTGAGCTTCGATCCGTTGTCACGACTGGACCGGGCCATGAACGGCCATCTGCTGTTGTTCGGCCCGACCGGTGCCGGTAAGTCGGCCACCCTAGTCACCCTACTGATGCAGGTCATGGCGGTGTATCGCCCTCGCCTGTTTATCGTCGAAGCTGGCAATTCGTTTGGTTTGCAGGGTGACTACTTCGCGACGCTGGGATTGTCGGTCAACAAGATGCAGCTAAAACCTGGCGCCTCAGTCAGTCTCGCCCCCTTCGCCGATGCCTGGCGCCTGGTCGAGCAACCGGATCAGGTGGCGAGTCTGTCGATCGATGAGCTGGACGAAGAGGCGGTAACCAGTCGCGAAGACCAGCGCGATATTCTCGGCGAACTGGAAATCACCGCCCGACTGATGATCACGGGCGGCGAGGCCAAGGAAGAAGCCCGCCTGAGCCGGGCCGATCGCAGTTTAATCCGCGAGTGCATTCTCGATGCGGCGCAGACGTGTGTCTCGGCGGGCAGACAGGTACTGACCCGCGACGTGCGCGACGCCTTGCTGCGCGTCGCCGCCGACACGCACTTGCCGGAGAAGCGTCGTGAGCGGGCCCAGGAAATGGGCGAATCCATCGACCTGTTCTGCCAAGGTTTCGAGGGTGAACTGTTCGATCGCGCGGGCACGCCTTGGCCCGAGAGCGATGTGACCATTGTCGATCTCGCCACTTACGCTCGCGAAGGCTACGAGGCACAGATGTCCATTAGCTACATCAGCCTGATAAACAACGTGAACAACCTTGCCGAACGCGACCAGTACCTGGGCCGACCGATCATCATGGTCACCGATGAGGGCCATATCATCACCAAGAACCCATTGCTGGCGCCATTCGTGGTCAAAGGTACAAAAATGTGGCGCAAGCTCGGTGCCTGGTTCTGGTTGGCGACGCAGAACCTTGCCGACTTTCCAGCTGCCGCGCAGACCATGCTCAACATGATTGAGTGGTGGATTTGCTTGAACATGCCGCCAGCGGAGATCGAGGAGATCGCCCGTTTCAAGAAGCTCACGCCGGCGCAAAAAGCCTTGTTGCTCTCCGCCAGCAAGGAGCCAGGCAAATACACCGAGGGGGTCGTGCTGTCGAAAAAGCTCGAAACGTTATTCCGAGCGGTCCCACCGAGCCTCTACCTCGCCCTTGCCATGACTGAGCCCGAAGAAAAGGCAGAACGCTGGACATTGATGCAAGAACACGGCTGCTCGGAGTTGGAAGCTGCCTATCGGGTAGCTGAGCGCATTGATCAGGCCCGTGGAATAGAGCCAATATAAGGAGGAAAAGTGCATCCGGCGTTGGCCAACCCGGCAGCTAACCGTTGAGCACTTTTTCAACGTAGGCATCCATGAACCAGCCAGGGACCTCGTCAACCTTGAACTCAAGGTCAGTCCCATCCGTGACTTCGGCAAGCAGCACGAGGTCGGCACCGGAGTTATCAAATATGTAGGCCCGGTTCGAAGCGGCAATAGCCGCAGGCAGCAGGCTCAGGCAACGGCCATAACGCTGGACAATTTTCTCTATGGGAACTGGATGCCCACCTGCCGCAACACGGTTCCTGACCCTGTTGATATTGATGTCAGGGTCGTCAGTTGCCACAAAGTAGAGGTAGGTTCGGTATCCAGACTCTCTCGCCTTGAGCATAAAAGCGATTTTGTCGTCGCTGGACATCACCGTTTCGAAGGTGAAAGACAGCTGTTTTTCGAGAAGCTTGTTCCGAATGAAGTCAGAGAGCACCGAGGCAAAATAGGAGTTCATCGCGACCGTCTGGAAATTCAGACCGTTGCTGCTAAAGCCTATTTTGGCCACTTCCTCATCTAGCTGGGAGGACCTGACCAGTCGATGTTCCCTAAGGAAAGCGAGGACTTCATCGCCCTCAGCTTCCAATTGAAAATCACTGAACTCCAGACGGCCGCTCTCTTTGGCAGCCTTCTCGATTTCATCCGGGTTAATGTAGATGCCGATCAAGTGTGAAGGGATGGCACTTTTCATCGTGCTCTTGCCGGAGCCGTTGGGTCCAGCAAAGACCCTCAACCGAGGAACAGTCATGAGCAGAGGCGCACCTTGATTACGCCACCCAGAGTCACTTTGTGCCTGGGTTTGGCCACCCGAATGACCTTGTGCTGACCGTCGGCAGTCGTTTCAACAAGCATGCCGTTCACGACCTCCATCACACTGCGGCCGGCAGCCAGCGCGTTGATATAGGCGGTATTGATGGCGCCTTCAGCCATGACCGGGATCTTATCCTCTAGTCGGCTCACCAGATCGTCACTCAACACTCGTTTGGCTTTCATATCGCGCTCCACGTTCTCAGAGCGTGCAGAATCTGCACTGAATCAGAATCTTAGCTACGTAAACCTGTTTGTAACAGGGCGAAAGCTACTTCTGTCAGTCCCCATTCTAGAGGAATGGCGTCTGGAACCATACCTTTCAAGAGATTTTCCCGTTCGATGCGGGACCGGCTGCATTTGAGGCATGTACCGGTCTTCGTGCAACGCCCAAATAAGGGAAGCGAACTCCCCCACCAAGCATTTCAGCCGCTGGACAAAAATGCGCCTCCTAGACGCCCCCGGTCTAGGCCTGCAATCTGCTGGTTTGTGCGATGTGGTCAGGTTGAATGCAAGCGGGCGATCAAGTCGATCGTAACCGCCCATGACCATGAGCTACAAGGTTACTGTGTCACGCTCCGAAGCCGTTGCTGAATCCTCAATAAAAAACCTGCTTCAAAAGCGTCCTGGCAGTCCCCCATAGGAAAGGTCTTGCGAGCTTGCGCCAGTTCCCACCACAGCGGGACCTCACTGTTTGACTCAAGCCAAGCCTGAGCGCATTGCACGCCACGCTCGATCATCGGTGCAAATTCGCTGCCCCACGGAGTCAGAATGCTTGCGCAACCGTCTGCAGCCGGAATTGAAATGTAGTTTTCGTCCATACACACCCTGAGTTTCTAATTTTATTGTTAGATGCTGGATCAGCCTCGAAATCATAAAAACCAAATGAACGCTCGATAACAGGCATCAGCATGGAATCACCGAGATCAACGCAAATGTAGACTATATCCCGTGGATTGAGAGTCCCTCGAGGCGCAATTTGCGCGCATGACTCAAGACTACGAACAGCTTCGCCTGCAACTGGCGGAGAACATCCGCTTGATGCGGCGCGTGAAAAAACTTACCCAAGAGCAGTTGGCACTCATGGCCGAGGTCGATCGCACCTACGTCAGTCAAATCGAACGATGCACGGGCAATCCATCGCTGCTGGTACTGTGCAAGCTCGCCAATATTTTAGAAATAACCGCAGATCAACTGCTTACAGAACCAGACACCCTTCGCAACTCCATTCACGTCAAATAATAGTCTCACGTCTCACAAATCCGATACATCCACCTTCATTTTTTCCACTGACAGTCTTCCGCCCGCAACCGAACCTGCCCAGGCCATACACCAAGAGCCTGGATCATGCCTGTTGCCTGCTCGTCAATCCCGCCCACAAAGCTACGGCCCTTGGCGCTGAGCGTCCTGCTAGCGTGCGGCCCAAGCGTGGCGCTGGAAACCGGCAGCATCACGTCCTCCGTGCTTTCGCCAAATTGTCTTGACTACAGGGTCGTCGGCATTTGTTTCTGGCTCCTCTGCACGCCCTTCGGCTGCACAGTCAAAACCTCGACCAAGGTTCGTCATTTCATTCCTGAACTGGTGGTTTCGAGCTATGCCAACACCGGCAGTAACCCCTGGACCGAGATGGCCGCCCTCTCCAGCCCTATCAGCGGCGCGGAGGGTGGCGGCAACCTGATCACGCCGAACGCCCGCCGCGACAACCTGCCTCGCTTCAAGAACGTCGATGGCATCGGCCACCCCGGTGGCTGGATCGCAACGCAACTGGCTTCGCAATCCGGCTATGCCTGCACCAGCGGTGCAACTGCATTCATGCCTTACTATCTGAGTACCCTGGACTCACTGGCCTGGCGCCATGGCATCCCGGAAAGTGTCTACCCCGAGTCGCTCATGCCGGGGATCCGTGAAGTCGGTCGTCAGGCCTCGGGAAACATGTGGGGCAACGTTTATCCCCGGCAGGGCTTTCTGGTACAGCCCGACGATTTCAAGGCGGCCGCAGTCATGGCGCAACGGGCCGGCGATGTGATTACCCGCAACTGGCAGCCGCATGTGTACTTACCACTCACGCCCTCCAAACGCGACGGCTACTGGCCGCCTGGCCCGATCGTTGAAAACGACGCTTCGACCCACAAATGGCAATTGCTCTACCCTCAGGTTCAGCCCACGTGCGCCATCTTCCCCAGCGATCCGGTACAGAGCGCGGATGGCGGCTACGCCTGGTCGCTGTGGCGTCCCTATAGCTGCTGCAAACGTGAGGGACAGACCTTCCTGTTCAGCATCGACTTCGAAGGAGGTGCGTCATGAGTCGGTTTTTCACGCGACCATGGTTCGGCGTGATGAGTCTGTTGCTCTGTGGACTATTGGCCATGGCCACGCATGTCCCCGCCGCCGAGGGCGATTACCGCCTGGGTACCCAGGGCGAAGTACTCGACGACCGGGTGATGTACACCATTGGTGGCGGCTCGGCAGTCGGCTCACCGAGTTCGCTCTACCGACCCAGTGGCCTTGGCACCGGCGTATCCTGGCGAGCGAACATGATGTGCGGAAACATGAGCCTCACCAATACCCTGCAGAACCAGCTGAACGGCGTCACCGAAGGTTTCCAGCAGATCATGGGCAGCATCGTGCAGAACGCGACCCAAGCGGTGATGTCGCTACCGGCGTTGATCATCCAGCGCGCCAACCCCGGCCTCTACGAGTTGTTGAGCAACGGGGTGATGCAAGGCCGCATCGACTTCGATCGCTCCAAACTGACCTGCCAAGCCATGGCCGAGAAGATGGAGGACAAGGTCGGTCAAGCCGGCTGGGGTGCGCTGGCCAAGAACCAGGAGATGCAAGGCAATCTGGAGCAAACCGGCGGTGATGCGGTGGCTGCGGTGAAAAACACCGAGGCCCGTAACGGCAACAATGGGGTGTCCTGGGTCGGCGGCCAGAAGGCTGGAGGTAGCGGGCAGACACCCATCCGGGTGACTTCCGACGTGGTGCGCGCAGGCTACAACCTGCTGCATAACCGGTCGGTGGATGACAGCACCTCGATCAGTAGCAGCGACTGCTTAGGCGGGGCTATTTGCCAGGCATGGACCTCGCCCCAAGAGGAATCCGAATGGGCTGTTCGCGTGTTGGGCGAGAGCGAAGTCTCGACCTGCGACACCTGCGAAACCCTTCGTGCGACCGCTGGCGGCGGACTGACGCCGCTGATTCAGGAGGCCTACAGCGAGCGACTGAAAGCCTTGCAAGGGCTGCTGTCTGGCTCACTACCCCCCACCCCTGACAACCTGGCTAAAGCCTCCAGCCCTATGCTGCCGGTAACCCGTGGTGTGATTGAAGCCCTGCGCGACGATCCCGACCAGGATCTGTTGGCACGGCGCCTGGCCAGCGAGACGGCCCTGTCCAGCGTACTCGACAAGGCGCTCCTGCTACTGCGTACCCTGCTGGCGGGCAGTCACGAACCGAACATCGCCTCCGCCGAGCCCGCCCAAACCGCCTTGACGAAAAACATCGACGTCCTGGAGCGCGAAATACGCCTGCTGCAGACCGAACTGCAGGTCCGGCAGATGCTGGCCACCAACACCGCCAGCCTGGTGCTCGATCGGCATGCCGGCGGTGCTGATGCTTCGCGCACCGTCGAGCAAGGCGACCCTGAGCCGGGCCGACTCAATGATGCTGACGCCAGGCGCAAGTGAGCCATGAAACGCTCACCGTTTTTCACTCTGCTTTCAGGTCTGGTGATTGCTGCGGTGATGATTCTGACCGCAGCACTGGTCGCCTGGATCGGCCGCACTGCGCTGGGTAGTTTCGAGGTCTGGCAGCAGGCATTCGAATCCGCACGACCTTATCTGCGGTGGTGGCGCGCCCTGCTCTACGCCGCCCTCTTTGCGCTCTGGTGGGATCTGCTTCGGCGCTACCGACATCGACCACAGGATCGACTGCGCGTGAAACGCATCGGAGCATTAGGGCTCGTGCTCTTTACCTGCGTCGAACTCACCCGACTGTGAGGTCACCACCATGCTCATGAGCACAAACAGCTACCTGGAGTTTTACCTCTCTCTGCTGGCCTGGATCATCAACAACGGCCTCTGGAGTGTCCTGTCCGACACCGGGCTATTCGCCGCGCCCTTTGGTGCAATAATCTTGCAGGAATGGTTGTCTGCCCGCCAGCAAGGCGCGGATGAAGGCAACAAGGGACTGCTCTCGGTGCCGCGGATCGAGAACCGGTTGTGGCTGGCCTACATTGTCGTGTTGTTCGGTTGCGCGCCTGTGTTTCCGTTGAGCCTCTCGTCAATGACGTTCGATGATGCGGCGAGTCAGCGCTGCGGCGTGAGTGTGGCCAAACCGACGGAAACCGCCTGGGGGACGACCTTCAATACTATCGGCGAACGCTCCGCCAATGTACCTATCTGGTGGTTTCTGGTGCATGCCTTGAGTAAAGGTGTGACCGCGGCGGCCACGGCTACCATCCCCTGCGCACCGAATATCCGGCAGATGCGCATGGAGATCGACAGCTCGCGCATCGATAGCCAGGTACTGCTGCAGGAAGTCGCCGACTTCACCCGCGACTGCTATGGCTATTCCCGTTCTCGGCTGTTCACCAACCGCCCGCAGCTGGATAAGGCACAAAGTCATGATGCCTCCTGGATCGGCTCAAACTATTTTCTCGATACGCCCGGCTACTACGATACGGATCGTTCACGCACGCCGCGAGTCAGTTGGCCCTATGATGAAAGCCGCGATGTCTCCTTGCCTCGATTAGAGAATGGCGCGGGCTATCCCACCTGCAAGCAGTGGTGGAGCGATAGCGGTGTCGGGTTGCGCGAGCGCTTGACCCAGCAGGTCGATCCTTCGCTGCTGACTCAGCTGAAAGGTTGGTTGACTGGCCGTTCGAGCAACGAGATCGAGGATGCCACCCTGCGCGAGCTGGTCAGCCCGCGCCAGCAATCGATGTCCATGTCGCCCGGACAGGTGTACCAGGACTATGGCTCCAGTGCTCGCGGCGGGTCGATCAATCAGGGGCTCAATAACCTGGCCACCAACACCGGGCTAGCCCTCGGTTCCTTCAGTAATTTTCCCGCAATGAATGCGCTACATGCCGCCCTGCCGATGGTGCAGGCTTTCCTGATCATGGGCGTCATCATTAGCTTGCCGTTAATTCTGTTGGTCAGTACCTACCAGTTGAAGACCGTCATGACAGTGACATTCGCTCTGTTCACCTTGCATATGCTGAGCTTCTGGTGGGAGCTTGCTCGCTGGGTCGACTCCAGCATGCTTGATACCCTGTACAACCAGGTTTCGGCTTCCAATCAGGTACTGTTGTCGCTGCCCACATCCGGGTTTATGGAGGGGACGGTCACGGCACAGGTAATTGAGTATGTGATGGGAGCGATGTTTATCGTGTTGCCTATGGTCTTTCTAGCGGCAATGAGCTGGGCCGGATATAGCGTAGGTTCAGGGGTAGAGGGAATGCTCAGCCGGGGAACCCACTCTGCGCAGGCAGCGAGCTCTAGCGGGAGCTCTCAATTGATGAGCGGAGCAAGAATTATTTCAGGCAAATCGGGCTCAAAATAACCACGAGGCTACTTCAGAGAACCCCATTTATCGTACCGCTCAGGCCAAGACGTTCTATGCATTGGATCATCGAGATCGTCAATATCTGGAGTGTCTGAATCTTGAACTGGGATAGCTGCTAATGCGACGAATGTGCACATCAGCACAAACAACCAGAAGCTAACAAAAAGAAATGCTCCGAGCAGAGCCAACTGGGCAGTCAAAAAGCTCCCGCGAACAAGTAATTTAGCTGCGGGCATACCTGCCGTCTCCGCACGCTCAACCACGCGGGATTCAAACGTTTTCAACTTACGGTAACCACGCTTCACCGACATACCACAGGCGTACACCCAGCGGTGGGCACGTGAATCCTGAACAGGTTGCTGAGTCGGCATGGTCTCGCCCTCTTCTGAGCGTTTTCATGGTTGAGACAGGAGTAATAGCCTACTACTGAAAACGGCCCGTGCCTGACCGCTTATCAGTTTGCCCAGCCGAAAAATCTTCACTGGAAGTCAGAAGACAAGCCTCGTGAGCCAGCCTCTCGATAGTGATTGACCCGTATCAATTGTCCGGCTAAATACAAGGTACAGATCGCTGTTATCAACAGCACCTGCCCAGATAGCCAGAGCCTTCAAGGCTACGTCACTTCGGTGATGGTTCTCCCCAAGTGCGATTAGCGTTCGGTAGCTCGCACGGTGACCGCCACTGCGGTGATGAACGCCTACTGCTCTCCTGAGCGCCTTTCGAGCTCTGCTCATGAGGTAAGCCCTTTTGATTTTCTTCAACCCACTGCGGGGAAGTCTTTCCCCGCACGGGACAGGTTTCTTCGCGTTTTCAACGGAGAAATACCATGCCCGACTCACTTACACCGGAAACACTGAACACCCTTCGGTTGCCCATCGTGTTCACTCCTGGCGCGTGGCAACGTGCAGTACTGCTCGAGCGCTCCGATCACTCTGAGAAGCTGAAGGTCAATCGGCTGAGCAACGTATTGCGCGCAGCCTTCGAAGCCCACCTAGCCTATCCACACGACCCCTATGTGCTGTTCGATGTAGTCCACATTGAACCAACAGATCACTTAGACCACGACCCGTTGCTGCAATTGAGTCTGAGCCTACTCCAAGAACCTGGTCAGCCTGGCGCCTTGCTGATAGCGCTTGCAGGAGAACACCAGCGCTAAGCGCAATTAGCGGCGCCACCTCCACATTCGGACGGCATGCAAGACCTGCATCAATCCAGTACATCACCCAACCGGGGAACCCTCCCCAACGGGCACGGCGTTCCTCCGTTTTTCCCTCGAGGAAATTGCCATGCGCGATATCTACCAAGACGTAACTGACAAGATCGTTACCGCGTTAGACCAAGGCGTTGCTCCCTGGATCAAACCCTGGTCCTCAAGTGGCTCAGTTGACATCGGTCATCAACCCTACCCCATCAACGCCATCACGCGACGTCCGTATTCGGGCATCAATTTACCGCTGCTCTGGGCCGAGGCCAGGTTGCAGGGGTTCACTCAAGATCGTTGGCTGACTTTCAATCAAGCCAAAAAAGCTGGCGGGCACATCCGTAAGGGTGAGCACAGCACCCTGGCGGTGCTCTACAAGCCGATGGAGCGCGAGGAACAGACCGAGTCAGGCCAACCCGTACTCGATGAAAACGGTCAGCCCAAGGTCACTCATTTCGGCATTCTCAGGACACATTCTCTGTTCAGCATAGAACAAACGGAGGGGCTCGAAATGCTCAATGAAACCCTGCTCGAGACGGAACAAAGTGATCCCTTCCAGCCCAACAGCGCCGCGGAAAATCTGCTGTTAAGTTCAGGTGCACGCATCGTTCATCGGCCTGCCGACGAAGCCTTTTACCACCCGATCAGGGATCTCATCCAACTGCCGACAAAAGCACAATTTCACGATGAAGGCGGGTACTACGCCACGTCACTTCATGAGCTGACGCACTGGACCGGGCATCACTCTCGGTTGCAGCGCGAAGGCATGACGTCAGCCTGTCCGTTCGGCTCGCCAGGCTACGCGTTTGAGGAGTTGATCGCCGAGATGGGCGCTGCTTTTTTATGTGCCTACGCCGGTATACAGGGGGAGCTGCGACACGAGGGCTACATCGACTCCTGGCTCGGCCTGCTCAAGGCTGACAAACACGCGATCTTTCGCGCCAGTGGTCAGGCTCGAAGCGCCTCGGAGTATGTACTCAACCTGGAGCAGCAACTGAAGCGAGCGGTCTTGGACGACTCACTCTGCATGAACGATGGAGTTTGATCGTTACCTCACCGCTGCAATCGCATCACAGGGCCCAACGCGAGTTGGGCCCTTTTTTCTGCGCCCAGAAAACCCCATGCCGCGGGGCTCTGATGCAAAGAGTCAGGGATGGGCACACCCGCACCCTGTCATTCCGCATCCAGGTTCTGCACCAGAAAATCCACCAGCTCGAGCGGACCTCGGCTATCGATTACCTTGTAGATCAGATCACGCTTACTGCGCGGCAACTTCTTGACCACGCTCTTCGCCGAGGCCCGGACGGCTTCGTCGGTCCCATGGATACGTGCCGCGAGCAGCAGCACGAGCGTGGCGTCAGTGAGGTTCATGGCAAGACCCAAAAAATAGGCACCGCAGTGTACCGACTCTTGTCTTTGCCGTACTAGCCCCAACAAAACGATTCCTAGCCGTATCCATATTCCGATTGCCGCGCAAAGGGACACGCGCCAAAAGGACGGTAAGGGTTGGAAAGGAATGGGGGGGCAAGGGTAAGAGCCCTATCCGAAAAGGCTAAAAGGCCACTGACCCAGCCACTTCCCGGAGGTCACAATGCTCAGCCTGTTTCGCCGCAAAAGGCAGAAGCCCTCTCCGCCACTGACCGTCAACGTCGCCGAGGGTTACCTGCCCATCGAGTCGGCTCACAGCTTGTTAGCTGCGGAGCACCGCCGCCAGTTGCTCGATCGCATCTGGCAGTACACCGCCCTCTCCCACGCGCAGTTCATCCAGCTCTATTTAAATCCGATCCATCGCTACGCCGAACAGGTCCAGCAACTCCCGGCCAGCGAGACCCACCACCATGCGTATCTCGGCGGTATGCTCGACCATGGACTGGAACTGGTCGCTTGCAGTTTGAAACTGCGTCAGTCGTATCTGCTGCCCACCGGCGCTGCGCCCGAAGACCAGGCCGCCCAAACTGACGCCTGGTCGGCGGGTATTGCTTATGGCGCCCTGCTGCATGACGTCGGCAAGATCGCCGTGGACCTGCTGGTCGAGCGCCAGGATGGCCGTCTTTGGCACCCTTGGCAGGGTCCGCTGGATCAGCCCTACCGCTTTCGTTACCTCAAGGGTCGTGACTACCACCTGCACGGTGCCGCCGCCAGCTTGCTCTACACCCAAATTCTTGACCGACCTATCTTGGATTGGCTCAGTGGATTTCCGTCACTGTGGGCCAGCTTGCTGTATGTCCTGGCGGGTCAATACGAACGTGCCGGCGTGCTGGGCGAATTGGTCATTCAGGCCGACCGCGTCTCCACCGCACAGAACATTGGTGGCAACCCGAGCAAGGCGCTGCAAGCGCCGATTCATTCGCTGCAACATCACTTGATCAGCGGACTGCGTCATCTGGTTCAATACGAGCTGAAACTCAACCAGCCAGGTGCCGCGGGATGGCTGACCCAGGACGCACTCTGGCTCGTCAGCAAGACGGTCACGGACAAGCTGCGAGCCTATCTGCTGTCGCAATCGATTGAGGGCATCCCCTCCTCAAACATCGCCGTGTTCGACGAACTGCAATCGCATGGATTAGTCGAGTCGACTCCAGAAGGCAAAGCCATCTGGACCGCGCTCGTGGCACAGGGAAACTGGCAGCAGACCTTTACCTTTTTGCGCCTTCAACCGGCGTTGATCTGGGGGAACGAAGACCGCCCAGAAGCTTTCAGCGGAACGGTGAGCGTGGCAGTCGATGACCACCCGACTGACGCTCCGGTATCACCACCAGCCCCCAAGGCTGTCAATACAAAGTCAACTCAAAACCCATCGCAGCCAGATCCCATGGCGCTGGAGGATGCCGACTACCTCGGAACGCTATTGGATATGTTCGAAATGGGTGAAACCGAGGCGCGTGATACGCCGTCACAAAATGCGTTCGAAATATCAAATCCCACTTCGGACAACCCTGGCCAGGCATTCCTGAATTGGGTCAAGGCAGGCATCCAGAGCCACAAGCTGATCATCAACGACAGCAAGGCTAAAATCCACACAGTGAGCGGCACCGTGCTATTGGTCACACCAGGTCTGTTCCAACGCTACGCGCAGGAGTTTCCTGGCATCTCACAAAGTGTCGATCAAGAGATTGAAGAATGGCGTTGGGTACAGAAGCAGTTCGAGAAACTGAAGGTCCACAGGAAGCATGAGGATGGCTTGAACATCTGGACGTGCCAAATCGAAGGTCCTCGGAAGAAAGCTACCCTGAAAGGCTATCTACTTGAAGAACCAATGCTATTGTTTGAAACAATGCCATCCGACAATCCCTTTCTTAACATAGAAAAGTTAAAAGAGAACAAACTATGAAAAAAACAATGGAAGCCCTCGACATTATACACTCTCTTTTTGATCATGTTCACTCATCTACATTTGAGACTCTAAACCATTCTCGCGAGGATACAATGAAGCTGATTGAAACCTGGGTTTCAAATCGAGAATCGTTGCCGACAGATAAACAACTCGTTCCAAAGTTTTCTCAATTTATAGTCTCTGCATGGGCACTGAATGCTGCCCAAGATAATGGTGAGTTAAGTGAAATGGGGGACTGGATAGGCTGGTCACTATCGGATTCAATCACTAACGAACACACGCAAACTCTGAATATAGATAGGCTTATTGAATTCCACACCTCACCATCCATCAACACTTGGATAGGTTTCATGCCAACCATGGTCGCTTACCTAGCAGGCTTCTATTACTACGCCCGAGAGCGCAGCGCGATGAAGTTGATTGCAGAAGAATTCTGGACCCTATCGGTCAAAACATTTCACCAAGTTATGAATCAGCATCCCGACCTGATCGACCCTCCTGAGATATTTCTCGGCGTATGTATGCTCTGCTGGGCGGGAAAAGAATCGCCAGATCATGCCCGAGAGTTCGCGCCTTACATTGAAAATCTAATCGAGAGTGAGGTGCTACCCGGAAGAATAAAATCGTTATTATGCCTTTCTCTTGCAACAACTGCAGGACAATTTTCTAGCCTACAGCCACAGGTCTGGGCAGAAAGAGCGTTGACTGAGTTCGAAGGGTATCTTGTTGGAGAGCAAAAGCTCCAAATGATGGCATCTCTATTTCATTGGAACGAAAAATATTTGTCTGCGGAACCGATCCTAGCTGAGATGGAGCTGGTGCAAGCAAAGAACCGCAGCACGTTGGGTGAAATTAGATTCCTGCGTGATGCGGCGTTGAGGATCGGCGCCGTCCAACCTTACTTCGCGAAATGCATGGCCACTGCCGACACTAAGAATATTTTAGAAGGCCTTCAAAACTGGTATCAAATTCGTCATCCCGGAGAAGAGCTATCACCAGAGAAAATTCTTGTCACAATGCCATTCGGCGAACATAGTTCCACAGCCGTTTTAAATGAGAAAAAGTACGAAGTCTTACGTAACAATCAAACTTTGCTTGAGAGAGTTGTTAATTTAACAAATGCATTTCTTGGAACGGCGAAGACTGTCGCTTACGCCGACAACACAAAGTTAGTTATACCTGACCGACCTGGAGTGCCGAACCAGCAGAAGCAGGAAACCTGGGATGCAGCATTGCTAGACTCTTATTGCCCGCAGAATATTTTATTTGATGAAGAGCCGTTGTGCCAGCTCATTTTTGCTACCGAATGCCACCCGATTCAAGCTACTCAGCTTTTAGCATGGGGTAAGACTTGGCCGATTGCAGCGTCCTTGTCTAATCCTCGACCAGACCGTAAACCAATGCGGGTTGCTTTATGGAGCGGTGGGGGAAGTATGACGGAAAAGATGGAGATCGAATTGGTCAAACATATCTTTCAAAAATCAGGGGCTAGTGTGGAAGTTTTTGAACCCACAAATTGCTCACTTGAAGACTTTATCACCGCTTATCAAGATCCAAGCTTTGATATTTTTTGGGTAATGTCCCACGGCGAGTTCGATCATTGGTCGCCAAAAGACGTAAAATTGCAAATTTCCCATGAAGGACAGAGTGCAGCACTAAAGGATATTTGGGGAAAAGCCCCACCAGAAAAATTTCGACGCCTACTAGTTCTAAACGTATGCGATGGAGCCCGCTTTGAGGAAAGAGGTCTTCTCCCAAAAATAGGTCTCGCGGCAGGTCTAGCTGGTCCCGAGCAAGCTACGATTTCTCATTTGTGGCCAGTGATGGGCTTCCCATCCGCTGCATTTGGCGTTTACCTCGCCCATTTTTTAATGGTTGACCGCTCCTACTTTGAAGCTTATCAAGAGGCAGTCAAAGCACTTCAAATGTCAGCGGTAAGTATTGCAGATGATTTACGCAATCGCTACGGCAATGAGTTTGAGCTAGTACAAAAGCTGGCCAATCGTGATGAAGACTATTCGATAATGCAAATTTTCGGTTCTGCCGCCTTCTATCAATGACTAAAAACCACAATCGTAAAAGGTGATTGTTGACCTACTACAAACTTGAGCCCCTAGACCATTTAAGCCCCCCTCGTCCACTTTGCAGGGGGCTTATAGATCGCTCCTTATACACAACTGACTTAGGCAAGCTACATCTCGGCAATCGCCCATTTCATAATATTTCGCTCAAACGGAGACAGCGGCATCCTATCCAGACGGCTCGCCAAGTGCCGTAACTTGTTCAGCAGGTCATTCAGGTTGTCAGATGGAAGGATCGAATTCTTAATCCGCGTCGAGACCTGCGTGGGGATACCATATTCGTCCAGTGCCGTCAGTAAGGGATCGTGAAAAAGGTTCTCCATCTGCTCAGAGAAGAAGCTGAAGTCTCCTGGCTCAATATTGCGCTGGGTGAAAACATCCGCCTGGATCTTGCTGATGGCCATAAAATCACGAGGAAGGCGGTAGCACAGGACGTTACGGATAAACTTGAGTCGAAGGTTGATCGCTTCGCTCGCAGTGGTACCTGCTCGGTTAGTGTCGATCGCATTCTGCAGATACGCCGAGAAGTCCTTCTCCATCCGGACAGAGTTGATATTAAAGGCGAGCTGAGGGCCTGAGATGATTCCATAAT
Organism: Pseudomonas sp. Y39-6; assembly: GCF_023651955.1. Classification (NCBI taxonomy): domain Bacteria; kingdom Pseudomonadati; phylum Pseudomonadota; class Gammaproteobacteria; order Pseudomonadales; family Pseudomonadaceae; genus Pseudomonas; species Pseudomonas sp. Y39-6. Next base: position 4,768,894 of record NZ_CP069594.1, read on the forward strand.
CCATAAGTTTGGTCTGAAGGTGATCACAGACTAGGGTGCACACGTATTCGAGTTGGTTTTGTTCGGGGTTTCCTTTCCAAGTGAGCATTCGACGACTCACTGGAAGGTTTCTGATAATTGATTCGGCGATCTCTATCTGCCGGTCAACCGGGATATGCCGATTTTCGACGAGGGTGGCTGTGGACAGCAACGGTGTGGCATACACCCGATCCAACCGTTGGCGGGAGATCTCCGTGAGGTACTCCGGCTCTAGCTTCATCAAAAGCCCCATTGGCGAGTCTTCGTTCTGCAGTCCGATCGGATAGTCTACGGTGAGATCTTTTTCTTCCGGCGGTGCCTCCAGCATGTAAACCTTGCCGATGAAGTAGCGGTTCATGCGGCCCGCGCGGCCAGAAATATTCTTGAAGGTGAAGAAATCGAACGGTGTGTTACTGACCCTACGGTCATAAATGATGACGTTTTCTGCTGAGGTATTGACCCCCTCAATCATCGTAGACGTGCAGATGATGTGCTTGATTGTCCCCTCGTTGAAGAGCTTCACAAAATACTGCTGCAGCGCCCTAGGGACGCCACCATGGTGAATGGCGATACCGAGCGATATGGCCTTGGCGACGTTCCACTGTGGGTGGTACTCCTTCGCGATCCATTGAGCAATGTCTTGGGTCTGCGCGAGCGGCGAAAGCCCGCCTTTTTCGATAAGGAGCTGTGCAATCTTGTTTGCGCTTGCCGGCGACTGAGAGTAGATGAGCGTGGGAGTGGTAATTTTGCGGCAGAGTTCTAGGAGTTTGTCCTTGCGCGCATCTCCGTTGGTCGGCAGATTGAAATGCTCAACATCAACGGCCACTGTGGAAAAATTGGAGGGGATGAAATTGTACTCGTAAGCGTCAAGACCGTGGATATTTTGGATATGAGGGCCCAGTAGATAGAACTGCGCCCCCTGTCTCGCCAGCTTGTGGAAAGCCAAGCTCAAATCAATCGCACGGCTGCCGGCTTCCGAGTCGCTGGACAGATCAAGTTTGTAGAATTCATCTACGACGAAAAAACCGACGTCCTGTAGATCGTCACGCTGGAGAACCCTCTCCTGGGTCAGCAGATAGACATTTACTTGCGCGTCGTCGGCTTCCTGAGTCGGATGCGTAATGACATTGCATCTCTGTTTGAAACGCTTGACCAGACGTCGGCGCGTTTCGTCGATGAGGGCGATGGTTGGGACGATGACCACGATCTTGCGAAATTTTTCCTGGGCCAGAATGGCGTCTATCACCAGGCTTTTGCCGACGCTTGTGGAGGCACTCAGCACGACGTTACGTCCTTGCATTAGCAAGCTGAACACATGAGCCTGGAGCCGGTGAAAAACCATGCCCGCTTCAACTCCATCCACCCGATGCAGCTCGTAGGCAAGGCGGTCTGAAATCGATACTTCATCGAGGTACGGGGTGATGTAGGGAAATAGCCCCACTGCGCGGATCATGCTCAGCAGCAGGGATTGCTCAACTTCATCAAACAAGGCGAATTTATCGAGTGCACGGATGACGAGGTCTCGCCCTTCCCACTCTGGGTTCCCCCGGTTCACGGCAACACTGATGGCTTGGAGAAGCTCGATCCTGAAACTTGAATCGTCACCGAGTCGTTCGAGTCGTTCCTTAACTACTTCATATCTCATGTCAGCCTAAATCCTGCAACGTGAGTTGAACTCTTTGATCAAGTTCTGGATGCTTTCGATAGGAACAAGAAATACTGCAATTCGGATCTGATCCATTTTCTTCGGCAGTTGGGCTTTCAATGAACTGTAGTGGTCATTGATCTCGTGCTTCAGCCGATCAATATAGTTAGATAGGTATCCAGAGGATAAGGCATCACTGTCGTAAGCCAGTAATACAGGAAAGCACAGCACCTTCAGCATCTCTTCGGTAGGCGCGTTTCGTTCCAATGCTCTATTGAAATCATCCGAATTGGAGCGAAGGTGATTCGGTTCGCGCAGTGAGATGATGATCTCGCGCTCGTTGGTCAGTGCGGCTTTGTTAATTGTGGAATCCAGCGTGCTGCAAACCTGCGCCATAGTCTGGGCCATGGTTCCCACTGTAATCATCCTCGACAAACCCAGCCAGAGTTGATCGCCCTCGCCTGAGCGCTGAATAACATGGGCGTTCCCAAACTCGGATAAGCCTGTCTTTGAGGCAAAAAACACTTTGCAGGCGATCGGCTCGCTATTTTCCTTATTCCTCAGGATCACATGCAGGATCAATTCTGCAATTAACTTATCGCGCTCCATGCCATTCTGAGTGAACGTAGCAATCGCCTTCGCCAGAATCGTCTGCGCATGGTGAACCTGAAAATTCACGATCTCGCTGGCTTGCAGACAGAACTCGGGGAGCCACTGAACCAGGTGCTCAGCGAGCTCCTTATGCCTCCATTCGCCAAAGTCATACTGGACGTCGTACCCGGTCAGGCTGCGTAGTAATCCCTCCTCGGTTGCGGCATGGAACTCGACCAGAAAAGGTGGAGGCTTGGATTTATAAGGCTTCGAGTAGGTGATGTTTTTGCTGTCAGCCGCCGTCAGGAGTGCATCGAGGCGATCCATGGCAGCGGCGCGCGTAATGAGCTTTTGTGTAGATTCGGAGATAACGTTCGCAGTTGCCGCATCATCGGCCCAGCCCAGAAATTCCGCGTAGATTGCCTGCTGTTGTTTGTGCGTGGGCCACGAGCCTTGAAGATCGATGATTTCTGCCAGCTTGCGCAAATTCACCGACTCCAGCGCATCCACATCGCCACAGATCTGCCACACAAAATTATCTGCCCAATAGCAAAAGTCGCGCCCCCTGGGTGAACGTGTTTTCTTGAACTTCTTAGCAAGAGCTGCTCCACGGCTGGTCGCAAGGTCAGGCAGAGTTCGCTTTTCAAGCTCCAGCTTGAAGCAACTCAAAGCTTTGGCGGTATCGCGCTTGGTGACCATTCGGAACAGAGCTTTTCCAGGACGACAGTCACACAGAAGTGACTTCTGCAGTAGCGAAGTGTCAGCCCGGCCGTTGTCCAGAGCGGTTGCTTCACTCTGGTTCCACTTGCTGTCGCCCTCGGTAGTTTTGACCTGAATATATTCGTTAACCGTCTCACCAGACTGGCGAGAGACCAGCACGATGTCGTCAGCAGTCTCACACTCGACCTGCTGGTAACTGCTATCGCGGAGCATCTTCAATATGAAGGAAACTGCAACGTGATCCTGATACTTGAAACCTTGCCTTGCCGCAGGCCCGCCCTTGTTCGATGGGATCTTGATAAGCACCATGACGTCCCTGTATCGCTTGAATCGAGCCAGTCACGTCGGCATGCTGAGCTCACTCAGGGATAGCAGACGCGCGTGTTAGTGTGAAAGCTACCACTAATGGCAATTGGCCGACTATCCCTATTCCACAACCCATCACCCTCGCGACGCCAGAGCCGCGACACTGAAACCATTCATGGAGGAAACATGCAGATCACATTGCAAGGTGAGGACGACCTGGAACAGGCGCTTCGCGAGATACATCTACGAGCTTGGTAAGCGTCTACGATTATTTGTCGACATCGTCGAACACCGAGCGCTTTGTCACGACGGGGGTGGAAGGCGGAGCGTCCTCCTTCTTTTGCGTCACGATGTGCGTCCAATCCGCTTCGTCTTCGGAGCTTTCATCATGCTGGCGCTTGCGCTCTTCAAGCGCCTCGACTGAGCGTTTCACGTGATCTCGCGCGTCGTCGATCAAAGCCGTGGCGTCCGCGTCGGCACCAATCGTCTCAATGCGATCAAGCACGCTGAGAAGCTTTTTAAAGTGGCTGTCAGGCTCTTCGTCCAAGTCAGCGGCGGCGGCGATCTCATCGATCCTCTCTTCGAGCGACGGCAGCACAGTTGTCCGCAGCGCCAAGCCCACACCGATAAGCCTTAGCGGCGGTATGACCGCTAGCATCTGTGGCTCGTCGAAGAAGGAGACGTCGAGACCGTTGAGCACGGCAGATTCCAGCCTGTCGGCTACCTCAGAGCGCAGATCGTTAGGCAAGACGCTGAGGTGATGAGCACGTGCATAGGTGGCGATTCGGGGATCGTTGCTAGCTAGATCAGATTGCCAGCAGGACCGTCGAAGTAGATTGGGAAATTGCTCGACGGCTTTGACGAACACGGCCTCGCTCGAACGATAGGAGAGGAAGTGAAACAGCATCCAATTGCGGTGCAATTCGTCGGGCGTGCGGCCAAGTCGTGCGACCAGAGCGTCGTCGAGCGTTGTCTGGATGACAAGCGCATCTCGAATGAGCGGCGAGCCCTCGCACGTGAAGCTGCTGAGAATGGTGTCGATAGTCGCGCCTCGTATGAGCGCCGCCATCATATGGGGCTTCTGGCGCAGAATCTCCGTAAGGGCATCGGAGATCGTCGGATGGGCGAAGGTCCATTTTGATCCGGAAAGCTTCAGGAACGAGCCCTTCAGCTCAGCAAAACAATCCTGAATCTTAGTGAGAGTGTACCCAGTCAGCTCAGCGACCGCCTGTGCGGCCGAAGCGTCATGATCGCTAGGATCGAATCCGGCCTGATGGACATACACGAGGATGAGCGCGGCCTGCAGCTGATCATCTAAGGCGTTGACGGTATCAATCAGATGCTCTGTCGGCTCCTCCATAAAGCGTACGAGTGAGCTTTCGCGGGGCGCTAGGCCCTTGGTGAAGTTTGGGTCGCCGAGACGTTCGGCGATCCCTGGGAGAAAATCGCGAACCGCAGCGACAGCGGCTAGATGCGGTTTGATGCTCGATCGCCAGCTCTGGCTCTGCTCACCGAAATTCACATGATTATAGAGAATCTGCGTCTTCTCTTCGAACGTCAACTCGCCGACATCCACCACGGCGCTGCCGTCTGCAAATTGGGCAAGGTTGCGCTGCCCGAGCCGGCGCCGCGCCGCTTCATAGATATGTTTTCGGGAAGTTAAAAGAAATCGATTGCCATGCTTGATCGCGGCCCGCAGCTTGGAGAAGGCAGACGTCCAGTCCTGCACATAATCGTCGCGTAGCACATTGGAGCCAAAGGCATCGTCGATCCAGAAGAAGCGCCCCGGATCATTAGGATTCCAACCGGCCTCAAAGTCGCGCGGGCTGGTCAGAGCAAGTACCGTGTTGTCTGGATTCTCCGACGCTATGGTCGACACGATGGCGCCAATCGCCGATTTACCGCTGGAGGGATTACCGAGTAGCAACACTACGCCGTGCTCAGAGATCGCGCTGACCGCATCGCGATGAGCCTGCGTAGGCACATAGGTGCGAAGCTTTGGAATCCAGCTGTCAAGCAACGCCCGGCTCTGCTCGCTGAGCCGCTCATCTACGATCGATGTGAGGTCGCCTAGGCCGTAGACCTGCGGAACGAGGGCCCGGAGGCGCGCGCTGCTCCTGATAACACGGACGATATACTGGCGACCGAGAATGTGCGGCTTACGCACGCCAAGCGCGCGGAGTTTGGCACGCATTGCGGCTGCGACGGGCGCGTCTACGCTCATGTTCGTCATGAAGGCGTAGGTCTCTGCTTGACCGGCTTTGACCAGTTCCTCGACATGAGCAATCTCGGCGGTGAGATCACTGAGCTTCAACGCCTTTGCGGCATCGGACGTATGCTTGCATTGCACGGTTCCGATCAGCAGGGCGTCGTTTTCTGCAGAAATGAGGAAGACCGCGTCCTGACCGCCGTCTTGAGCTTCGCGGAAGATTTCCACGGGCCGGCCAAGCACGACCTCGCATACCTGGGAGCATAGATCCTGAAATGCGCGCCAGCCGATGGTGTGAAGCGCTAGATCGCTCCAAGGGCCGTTTGCTCTACGTTCGGGCAGCACAGAAGACTTGATTAACACACTCTCGCCCTTCATGCAGTGGCAACAACACGTGGAACGCCGACCGGAGCAGGAGGGATCTTCGCGTCTGTGAGGTCGCAATTTGCATCCAAATCAAGACGGTACTTATAGAAGCAGCGCTTTGCCACCTCTCTAGCTGACGGCAGACTATTAGGAGGATCCATGGAAAGCCTAGCGCCGCACATCACTAGGAGGCTGGCGGCGTTCATAGAGGCTAGTAGTCGAGTGATTGTCTCAGGCGTCAAGCACCCCCCCCACGGAGAAATATCTCGCCTACCTGATTCAGCCGCGATTTCGTCGATCCAGTTGATCGAATTAGTAGCACTCACCGTTGTTCCTCACTTTGGCTTTCTCAAAGCCCTTCTTCCCTGATCAGTGATCGAAGGAGTCATGCCGCAGTGCGTCACTCCTTGGTCTCCTCAAATCTATCCTGTCCGACCTTGATCGCATAGCCTGACTTCGGACTGCTAATCAGCAGGTACCCGCTTCAGGCTCAGAAAATCCGTTGAAGGTCGCCCGATTTGCGACACGTAAGCTTCAGGCGCAGGGAGCGGAACGCCGACCTCTAGTGCATCTAATAAGTCCGCCCAGTATTGCATCATCCTACGTCTCGGCTCGACGTATTCTGCATGATTGTATGCAGCCCGAATTTGGTTGGCATCAGCATGTGAAAGCTGCGCCTCAATCCACTCTTCTACAAAGCCAACCTCGTTGAGCGCCGTTGAGATGGTGGCCCTGATGCCATGACCGGTGAGCCTCCCTTTGTAACCCATCCGGCTAATCGCGGTGTTAAGGGTATTTTCACTGATCATTTCCTGCGGTTCGTATCGGTGAACCAGCAGATACCGTGCACCACGCGCCCTTAACTGCATCAGCCGCTGCACAATTGCAATTGCTTGAGTAGACAGCGGAATCACATAAGGTGGAATCTCATTTCCCTGTGTTCGCACACGACTTCGGAGCTGCTTCACACCCTCCGGCGGCACCAGCCAGATCCCCTTGTCGAAGTCGAATTGGTCTGGCGTCGCCGCCCGTAGCTCTCCTGTACGCACGCCCGTCAGCAGCAATAGACGAATACCAATGCCAGCGCTTCGAACCCGTCGTAGGAACTTGCAGAGATAAGCCATCCCCATCAGTTAACGTATAAGGTTTGCTGGCGGGTTTGGCTTGCTTGATCGCTGTATCTGTCAGAGCCATCAGACACCTCCTTTTGCATGAAGGAGGTGAATACAACCCAGCGGTAGACGAACCAATACGAAAATTGATGCGCAAGGAATCGTAAAAGGCTGTGCCAGCGGTGTACTTAAATGTGTACTTAAAAACCGTGGCTGGAGATGGATTCCAGTGGAATTCAGAAAACGAAAAAAGCGGCTCAAGGCCGCTATTTCCGTGGCTTCCAGGCGTTCAGTGGGCCTTAATGGAAGCAAATATGGCGCAGCGGACGAGACTCGAATACAAATACGCCATCTCAGATCGCAGCGCTACCAAGATCCAAGATATCCGTGGGAGTAAATGTGGGAGTAATTTTGTAGGCCTGAAAAAGCCCAACCTGAAAAGATTGGGCTAAGTCATTGAAAAATATGGTCGGGACGGAGTGATTCGAACACTCGACCCCTAGCACCCCATGCTAGTGCGCTACCGGACTGCGCTACGCCCCGACTAGGCGTGTTACTGGGTTCGCTTCGCAATGAAGCGATCAGGAATATACCGCAAGCTTTTGAAATGTGGAAGTATTTTAAAAGCCTGAATCATTTTTTCAGAACCACCAGCACATCTTCGAGTTCGGAGATCATTTGGCGGATCAGTTGCTTGTATTGGGTGGTGTCGTCTTTGGCTTCATCACCGGACATGCGCTGGCGCGCGCCGCTGATGGTGAACCCCTGGTCGTACAGCAATGCACGGATCTGTCGGATCATCAGCACATCCTGGCGCTGATAATACCGACGGTTCCCGGTGCGTTTGACGGGGTTGAGTTGAGGAAACTCCTGCTCCCAATAGCGCAGCACATGCGGTTTTACCGCACAGAGCTCGCTGACTTCACCGATGGTGAAGTAGCGTTTGCCTGGGATGACGGGTAGCTCGTCGTTATGACTTGGTTCCAGCATAAGCCTCAACTCGGGCCTTCAACTTCTGCCCTGGACGAAAGGTGACCACACGGCGAGCCGTGATCGGGATTTCTTCTCCCGTTTTTGGATTGCGGCCAGGCCGCTGGCGTTTGTCTCGCAGGTCAAAATTGCCGAAACCGGACAATTTGACCTGTTCGTTGTCTTCCAGAGCGTGTCTGATTTCTTCAAAGAACAACTCGACCAATTCCTTGGCCTCGCGTTTGTTCAGACCTAACTCTTCGTACAGACGTTCCGCCATCTCAGCTTTCGTCAAAGCCCCCATACGTCACTTCCTTAACGTGGCGTTCAACCTTTGTTCGAGCGAGGTGAGGATATTTTGTGTCGTGGTATTCACCTCATCGTCATTAAGAGTGCGCGATGGATGCTGCCAGGTCAAGCCAACTGCAAGGCTTTTTCTATGCGGATCAATGCCTTTACCCTGATAGACGTCAAATAGCCTGAGGTCCGTCAGCCATTCGCCTGCATTTTCACGGATGACATCCAGAACGGCCGTGGCGGACACTTCACGATCGGCGATCAGCGCCAGGTCGCGACGCACTTCCGGGAAGCGCGACAGCTCGCTGAATTTCGGCATCTTGCCCAAAGCGACTTCGGCCAGGACCAGTTCGAAAACGAAGACCGGACGGTCGAGACCGAGGGTTTTCGACAGTTCCGGGTGAAGGGCACCGACGAAGCCCACCAGTCGACCTTCGCGCTCGATGCGCGCCGTCTGGCCCGGGTGCAACGCTGGGTGGCTGCCTGGCACGAACGAGAAATCGTTCAGTGCTCCGGCAAACCCCAATACGGCTTCCACGTCCGCTTTAACGTCGAAGAAGTCCACTGCATCACGGCCTTGGGCCCAGCCTTCCGGCAAGCGGCTACCGCAAACAACACCGGCAAGCATCGGCTCTTGCTTCAAGCCATCCAGCTGGCCGACGAAACGCAGGCCGCTTTCGAACATACGCACGCGGTCTTGCTGGCGGTTCAGGTTGTGGGAAAGTGCCTTCACCAGGCCTGGCCACAACGACGAACGCATGGCGGCCATGTCGTTGGAGATCGGGTTGGCCAACAACAGCGGCTCGACGCCTGGGTTGAACAGTTCGAACTGCTTAGGATCGATGAAGCTGTAGGTCACCGCTTCCTGATAGCCACGGGCAACCAGCAGACGGCGCAGCTCAGGCAGGTGCGCGCGCGCTTCGGCCTTGGGTTGCGGCGCCAGGCGCGCTTGCGGGTAGCGAACCGGCAGACGGTTGTAGCCGTAGAGACGGGCCAGTTCTTCGATCAGGTCGACTTCGAGGCTGATATCGAAGCGATGGCTTGGCACCTCAACGCGCCACTGTCCGGCTTCACCGGCGGCAATGCCCAGGCCGAGGGCCGAAAGCAGACGCTCGATTTCCGCTGGCTCGATCACCAGGCCGAGCATTTGCTCAACGCTTTTGGCGCGCAGGGTGATCGGTGCAATCGACGGCAGGTATTGTTCGCTGACGGTTTCAGTGATCGGGCCCGCTTCGCCACCGGTGATTTCCAGCAGCAGGCCAGTGGCGCGCTCCATGGCTTCACGCGCCAGTTTCCAGTCCACGCCACGCTCGTAGCGGTGCGACGCATCGGTGTGCAGGCCGTAGGAACGAGCCTTGCCGGCGATGGCGATCTGGTCGAAGAATGCGCTCTCAAGAAAGATGTCACGCGTGGTTGCGGACACACCGCTGTGTTCGCCACCCATCACACCGGCAATCGCCAGGGCGCGGGAATGGTCGGCGATCACCAGGGTGTCGGCACGCAGGCTGACTTCCTGGCCGTCGAGCAGAACCAGCTTCTCGCCTTCTTCCGCCATCCGCACACGGATGCCACCATTGATTTCGGCGAGATCGAACGCGTGCAACGGCTGGCCGAGTTCAATCATCACATAGTTGGTGATATCGACGGCGGCGTCGATGCTGCGCACGTCGGCGCGACGCAGGCGCTCAACCATCCACAGCGGCGTTGGCTTGGACAGGTCGACGTTGCGGATCACACGCCCCAGGTAACGCGGGCACGCGTTGGGTGCCAGTACTTCGATCGAGCGCACTTCATCATGCACCGCAGCAACTGCGGCAACCACCGGCCGGGTGACGGGCGCGTCGTACAGCGCGCCTACTTCACGTGCCAGACCCGCCAGGGACAGGCAGTCGCCGCGGTTCGGGGTCAGGTCGACCTCGATGCTGGCGTCTTCCAGTTCCAGGTAGACACGAATGTCCTGGCCCACGGGCGCGTCGGCCGGCAGTTCCATCAGGCCATCATTGCCCTCGCCCACCTGCAGTTCCGCCTGGGAGCACAGCATGCCGTTGGACTCAACGCCACGCAGCTTGGCTTTCTTGATCTTGAAGTCGCCCGGCAGTTCGGCGCCGATCATGGCGAACGGGATCTTCAGGCCCGGGCGCACGTTAGGCGCTCCGCACACGACCTGGAACGTCTGCGCGCCATTGCTGACCTGACACACACGCAATTTGTCGGCATCGGGGTGCTGCTCGGTGCTCAGCACCTCACCCACGACCACACCGCTGAATACGCCGGCGGCCGGAGTAACGCTATCGACCTCAAGACCGGCCATCGACAGACGAGCAACCAGCTCGTCGCGGCTTACCTGCGGGCTTACCCAGCCACGCAGCCATTGTTCACTGAATTTCATCCTGCTCTCCTAAAGATTCGTTACGACTAGCGAAATTGCGCGAGGAACCGCAAGTCGTTGTCGAAGAACAGACGCAAGTCGTTCACGCCGTAACGCAGCATGGCCAGACGCTCAACGCCCATGCCGAAGGCAAAGCCCGAGAACTCTTCCGGGTCGATCCCGGACATGCGCAGCACGTTGGGGTGAACCATGCCGCAGCCCATCACTTCCAGCCAGCCGGTCTGCTTGCAGACGCGGCAGCCTTTACCGCTGCACATCACGCATTCCATGTCGACTTCGGCGGAAGGCTCGGTGAACGGGAAGAACGATGGACGGAAACGCACCGCCAGCTCTTTCTCGAAGAACACCCGCAGGAACTCTTCGATGGTGCCTTTGAGGTCGGCGAAATTGATATCGCGATCGACCAGCAGGCCTTCGACCTGGTGGAACATCGGCGAGTGGGTAATATCGGAGTCGCTGCGGTACACACGGCCTGGGCAGACGATGCGGATCGGCGGCTTGTTCGCTTCCATGGTGCGGACCTGTACCGGCGAGGTATGGGTGCGCAACAACATGTTCGCGTTGAAATAGAAGGTGTCGTGCATCGACCGGGCCGGGTGATGGCCTGGGATGTTGAGCGCCTCGAAGTTGTGATAGTCGTCTTCGACCTCAGGGCCTTCGGCGATGCCGTAGCCGATATGGGTGAAGAACTGCTCGATACGTTCCAGAGTCCGGGTGATCGGATGCAGACCGCCCGAGGCCTGGCCACGGCCAGGCAAGGTTACGTCAATGGACTCGGCGGCGAGCTTGGCCGAAAGTTCGGCCTCCTCGAGCGACGCCTTGCGCGCATTGAGAACCTCTGTGACACGCTCCTTGGCGACGTTGATCAGCGCACCGACTTGCGGACGCTCTTCAGCCGGCAAATTCCCCAGGGTCTTCATCACCTGAGTCAATTCACCCTTTTTGCCAAGGTAGTGAACCCGGATTTGCTCCAGGGCATTGATATCTTCAGCGCTTTGCACAGCCTCAAGAGCTTGAGCGACGAGCGCGTCCAGGTTTTCCATGTACAGACTCCAGATACAAAATAGGGGAAGAGCTTGAAGGCTCTTCCCCTATTTATGACGTTTAACACCTTGGGCCACAGGAGTAGCCCAGGGTGACTGTCGGGGGTACTTAAGCCAAGGTGGCTTTAGCTTTCTCGACAATCGCAGCAAACGCCGCTTTTTCGTTCACTGCCAGATCAGCCAGAACCTTACGGTCGATCTCGATGGACGCTTTTTTCAGGCCAGCGATGAAACGGCTGTAGGACAGACCGTTAACACGAGCACCAGCGTTGATACGAGCGATCCACAGAGCGCGGAACTGACGTTTTTTCTGACGACGGTCACGGTAGGCGTATTGGCCTGCCTTGATTACCGCTTGCTTGGCGACACGGAATACGCGTGAACGCGCGCCGTAGTAGCCTTTAGCAAGTTTCAGAATTTTTTTGTGACGTTTACGGGCAATGACGCCACGCTTTACACGAGCCATGAGTTACTTCCTCTATTCTTGATCCAAAAATTAACGAAGGCGCAGCATGCGCTCGACTTTTGCCACGTCAGACGGATGCAGCAAGCTGCTACCGCGCAGTTGACGCTTACGCTTGGTCGACATTTTGGTCAGGATGTGGCTCTTGAAAGCGTGCTTGTGCTTGATACCGTTAGCAGTTTTCAGAAACCGCTTAGCAGCACCACTTTTAGTCTTCATCTTTGGCATGTTCGGATACTCCGCATTCAGTTGATAAACATAATCAGAAGGCCTGCCGTGCCCTATTGATTACTTCTTCTTTTTCGGGGCGATGACCATGATCAGTTGGCGTCCTTCCATCTTAGGATGCTGTTCGACCGAACCGTACTCGAGCAGGTCAGCTTCAACCCGCTTGAGGAGTTCCATCCCCAGCTCCTGGTGGGCCATCTCACGGCCGCGGAATCGCAAGGATACCTTGGCCCTGTCCCCATCACTCAGGAAACGTACCAGGTTGCGCAGTTTTACCTGGTAATCCCCTTCCTCCGTCCCTGGACGAAACTTGATTTCTTTTACTTGAATCTGCTTCTGGTTCTTCTTCGCCGCAGCAATCTGCTTCTTCTTTTCGAAGATCGACTTGCCGTAGTCCATCACCCGGCAAACAGGTGGGACTGCGTCGGCGGAAATTTCCACCAGGTCCAGTTTGGACTCTTCAGCGATACGAAGCGCTTCATCAATCGAGACGATGCCAATCTGCTCGCCGTCAGCGCCAATTAACCGAACCTCGCGTGCCGAGATATTCTCGTTGATCGGGGCTTTCGGTGCAGCTCGTTTATCTTGTCTCATTTCACGCTTAATAATAATTACTCCGAATCTGGGCGACCACGCCGGGAAACCGCTTGCGCGAGGAACTCAGCGAACTGGGCGACGGGCATCGAGCCCAGGTCAGCACCTTCACGAGTACGCACAGCGACAGTCTGCATCTCGACTTCCCGATCTCCGATAACCAAAAGATAGGGAACCTTGAGCAAAGTATGCTCGCGGATTTTAAAGCCGATCTTTTCATTTCTCAAGTCGGACTTGGCACGAAATCCGCTTTCGTTGAGAGTTTTTTCAACTTCAGCAGCAAAATCGGCCTGTTTATCAGTGATATTCATGATCACTGCCTGGGTCGGAGCCAACCACGCGGGGAATGCGCCCTCGTAGTGCTCGATCAGGATACCGACGAACCGTTCGAACGAGCCGAGGATCGCCCGGTGCAGCATAACCGGGTGTTTACGGCTGTTGTCTTCGGAGACGTATTCGGCTCCCAGACGGATCGGCAGGTTAAAATCGAGCTGCAAAGTACCACATTGCCAGACACGACCAAGACAATCTTTCAGCGAAAACTCGATTTTCGGACCGTAGAAGGCGCCCTCACCCGGCTGCAGATCATACGCAAGGCCCGCGCTGTCTAGCGCAGCGGCCAGTGCGGCTTCGGCGCGATCCCACAATTCATCGGAACCGACGCGTTTTTCCGGACGAGTGGACAGCTTCATTTCGACTTCGGTAAAGCCGAAATCGCGATAAACGTCCATGGTCAGCTTGATGAACGCAGCGGATTCGGCCTGCATCTGCTCTTCGGTGCAGAAGATGTGGGCGTCGTCCTGAGTGAAGCCGCGCACGCGCATGATGCCGTGCAGCGCACCCGACGGCTCGTTACGGTGGCAGGCACCGAACTCGGCCAGGCGCATCGGCAACTCGCGGTAGCTCTTCAGGCCTTGGTTGAACACCTGCACGTGGCAAGGGCAGTTCATCGGCTTGATGGCGTAGTCGCGGTTTTCCGACTGGGTAGTGAACATGTTGTCGGCGTAGTTGGCCCAGTGCCCGGATTTTTCCCACAGGCTGCGGTCAACGACCTGGGGAGTCTTGATCTCCAGGTAGCCGTTTTCGCGCTGAACCTTGCGCATGTACTGCTCGAGCACCTGATACAGGGTCCAGCCGTTCGGGTGCCAGAACACCATGCCCGGCGCTTCTTCCTGGAGGTGGAACAGGTTCAGGCGCTTGCCGATCTTGCGGTGGTCGCGTTTCTCGGCTTCTTCGATGCGCTGGACGTAGGCGGCCAGCTGCTTCTTGTCAGCCCAGGCCGTGCCGTAGATCCGCTGCAGTTGCTCGTTCTTCGCGTCGCCGCGCCAGTAGGCGCCGGACAGCTTGGTCAACTTGAACGATTTGAGGAAACGCGTGTTCGGCACGTGCGGGCCACGGCACATGTCGACGTATTCTTCGTGGTAGTACAGGCCCATGGCCTGTTCGTCCGGCATGTCTTCCACCAGGCGCAGCTTGTAGTCTTCGCCACGGGCAGTGAACACGTCGATCACTTCGGCGCGCGGCGTGACTTTCTTGATCACGTCGTAATCTTTTTCGATCAGCGCGTGCATGCGCTGTTCGATCGCGGCCAGATCGTCCGGAGTAAAAGGACGCTCGTAGGCGATGTCGTAATAGAAGCCATCGTCGATGACCGGGCCGATCACCATTTTCGCCGTCGGGTACAGCTGCTTGACCGCGTGGCCAATCAGGTGTGCGCAAGAGTGGCGAATGATCTCCAGCCCCTCTTGATCCTTGGGCGTGATGATTTGCAGGCTGGCATCGGCGGTGATCAGGTCGCTGGCGTCAACCAGCTTGCCGTCGACCTTGCCGGCCACGGTGGCCTTGGCCAGGCCGGCACCAATGGATGCGGCGACCTCGGCTACGGAAACCGAATGATCGAATGAACGTTGACTGCCATCGGGAAGAGTAATAGTTGGCATGGCGCCTCCTCTCCTAGTGGTGACCCCTACCAAAGGTCACGTGGGTTGGGATGAGCCAGTACAAGATCCAATACCAGGCCGTTCAGTGATGAACGCCTGCCTTACAGCGGCAGGAGCCTTTCGGCCAACCGGTGATCGAACCAGAGTGACTGGAGTGGACGAAAAAGAAACATGGCAAGGCGGCATTTGGCGCGCCCGGAAATAGCCAAGCACACGATGCTAGCACAGATGAACGGTCATCGCGCCCACGGCGCCACAGCCAATAACAAATTCCCGCTTTTATAGCGGCAAAAGTGAACTTGAGCTGTACGTCCCCCGTCAAATCCGCCGAGAATCGCCATTCGTCCTCACGACTTTAGGAGCATTTAATGATGCGTTTTTCCTCGACCTTCGCGCTTGCAGCATCCCTTACCCTTCTCTCCCTCGGCGCACAGGCCGCCGCCCCTTCGAACTGGCCTGCGGGCGCCAGGGACGCATTCGTCAAAGACTGCAGCTCAGCCGCCAGCCAGAACGTGGACATCAAAACCGCCAAAGATCACTGCGAATGCGGCGCCGACAAGATCAATGCTGAATTGAGCACCGCGGAAATCAAGGAACTCATGACCAACCAGAACGCGAGCCAGGCGCTTAAAAACAAAGCAGTCTCGGCTATTTCGTCCTGCAAAGTCGTGAAGAAAAAGTAAGAATCGCTGCAATTCGGATGGCAGTTTTTCGGTAAAAGCCCTCTTAAAACTGCCATTTCGCACAAAATACGCAGCTTTTACGGCTTTTTTTACCAGCTGATATTTCGTGCGAAAGCCCCGTAGATCGGGGCTTTCAGCCAACCGAAGGACTAAACCCGGGGCTATTGATTAGCAAACAGTGCCTTGGGGGGGCTCCCAAGCCGAACATTTCGACTATGATAGCCCTGTGTGCCCAGTTGGCCTGAGCAGCACAGCACTACTGAAAATATATGTTTCTTGGAGATACACCATGTCTAATCGCCAAACCGGCACCGTTAAATGGTTCAACGATGAAAAAGGCTTCGGCTTCATCACTCCTCAAGGTGGCGGTGACGACCTGTTCGTACACTTCAAAGCTATCGAAAGCGACGGTTTCAAAAGCCTGAAAGAAGGCCAAACCGTTTCCTTCGTGGCTGAGAAAGGCCAAAAGGGTATGCAAGCTGCACAGGTTCGCGGCGAGTAATTCTCCGCTGAGCTAAAAAAACCCCGTCCATGTGACGGGGTTTTTTATGGGCGCTGCAAAAGCCTGTGGCTATCAGCCGCAATTGACCCGGGTGATCACCAGGTTGTCGTCGGTGTTGAGGTTAAGGCGGTCGGAGCGGTATTCCAGGGTGATCATATCGTTAGGCTTGAGAATTCGGGCGTTCTGCGCACCGGCACGGGTACGCGCTTGCTCCAGCAACTGGGGCGAGGCTTTCTGGCCGATCGTGAACTCGGCGGCCTTCGCCTCACAGCGGCTATGACCGGCATCGGTCACGGCGGCATCTTTGGCTGGCTCAGAGGTACCCGGGGTGCTGCAACCCGCCAACGCGAGTGCCGCCAACAAAGTACCGAATGATGCGAGCTTCCAAGGCATGAAGCCTCCTATGATAAAAAATGGACAGAGATCGTGCGACAGCGATCAGGCGGATTGGTTTCAAGACGTAAATCGCCTGCTGGCAAGTCTGCCTGACTCAGGGCAGGCATTCGCCCGATCAATCGTCACCAGATATGAACGAATTCAGTAGATGTCGATGTAGTCAAACGGTGGCTTTGGCCAGTTCTGTTTCAAGGCATTGAAAATCTGTGTGACCCAGACCTCATCGCTGGCGGCCACGTTTCCGACGTAACCGGAGCCCTTGGCCCAGGTTTCCAGGCGAAACAGCAACCCATCGATATCGACGCCGCCGACGGCCTTGCCGGAGGAGATGTAGGCAATACCTGCCCTGGTGACTCGCAATTGAGTGTGTTCATCGTCACTGGCACTGGCAAGCAGTTGGCGCACGGCGGCCAGTGTCAGGTTCTCGGGGTTGTTCAAGTCGATCTGCACGCGGTGTTCCCCGGTCATTAAAACAGGCTGACAGTGTCGCACACTGCTTGCCTCATTTCGAAATACCTCATGCATAAGTAGCAGTGCCAAACGCCGTACAAAATGCTTAACTGCCGACGTAAGAACCGCGTTTTAGCGCATCACCCCGTACTTCCAGCTCGTGAGACACCCATGACCACCGTAACGCTCCAAGCCGACATCAAAGCCAAGTGGCCCCAAGGGCAGAGTTCCTACAGCCCCGGAAGCCCGGAAGAATTGGCGATCATCGGTATCGACCTGTTGGTCAAGGAGTTGGGCACCCAGGCCGCGCAAGCGTTCATTGGCCAGGTTTTCGAGAAATACCCGGCCGATCACATGGGCGCACACAACCCCGGGCGCGATTAAGCACCGGCCGGCGAGCGCCGACCGGCAATCACCTTACTTCAGGCGCGCCAGGCGCTCGGTCAACAGATCGAAAAAGCCCTGGGCGTCGCCATTCTCAACCCAGAACACATTCTTTTCCTGCTTCAGGCCGTCATACCAATCGACGATGGTCTGGCCAAAGGTCGGCCCTTCGCGGCTGTCCACCACCATATTGGCCTGACGCCCGCTGAACAACGAAGGTTTGAGCAGATACGCGATGACTGTGGCGTCATGCACCGGGCCGCCAGGAATGCCGTAGTGCTCCATATCGCCTTTGACGTATTCATTGAGAATATCGCCAACGACTTTGCTCGCGTTGTTGTTGATGTCGGCGATCTTCTTCAGGCGCGCTTCACTGGTCAGCACCTTGTGGGTCACGTCCAACGGCAGATAGGTCAGCTTGACGCCACTCTTGAGCACAATCTCGGCTGCGACCGGGTCGGCGAACAGGTTGAACTCGGCCACCGGCGTGATATTGCCGCCGTTGAAGTGCGCGCCGCCCATCACCACCACTTCCTTGATGCCCTGGGTGATCTCAGGCGCCTGGGTCAGCGCCAACGCCAGGTTGGTCTGCGGGCCAAGCATGGCGATGGTGATGCTGTGCGGCTTGGCGGTGCTCAGCGTCTTGATCAGGTAATCAACGGCATTGCCTTCGGCCAGGGCCTTTTTCGGCTCATGTACGGCGACACCGGAAATGCCTTCCTTGCCATGGATATTTTCGGCGTAGATCGGCGTGCGCAGCAGCGGTTTCGGCGCGCCCGCGTACACCGGGATGTCCTCTCGCCCCGCCCATTCACGAGCCAGGCGCGCGTTACGCGAGGTCTTGTCCAGGCGCACATTGCCGGCGACGGTGGTCAGCGCCCGAATGTTCAACTCCTCCGGGGAGGCCATGGCAAACAGCAAGGCCACTACATCGTCGGCACCAGGGTCGGTGTCGATGATCAGGTCGATTTTTTCCGCCGCTTGGGCGCTCACTGCGGTGAGTGCGGACAAAAGCAAAACACTCCGGAACAGATTTCTCAGGGTTGGATGATTACGCGGCATGAAACACTCCTTGTCGTTGGGAAACTCTAGAACGTGACGCCGGACACCAGTGCGACATTGCAATAAGGCTGGCACTCGCCCGTGCGGACAATGGCACGCGCGCTGCGGCTCAGTTGCTTGAACGCGTCATGACTGAGCAGACGCCGCTCGCCGAGCGCCGCCTGGTCGGTCAGGGCATTGAGTGCGCTGAGTGCCGGCGGTTGCTTGAGCAGGATTTCTTCGGCCAGCACGTGGCTTTCCACCTGCATTTCGCTGAGCACAATGCGCAAGGTGCTGATGAAGTCGGGAATGCCCTGGGTCAGGGCCAAGTCGATCAACTCGACGCCCGGCGGCACGGGCAGGCCCGCATCACCGATAACCAGGATGTCGCCATGCCCGAGGGAGGCGATCAGGCGTGACAGGGCGATATTGAGCAGCGGTGTCTTTTTCATGAGGGCACAAAACCTTGAACGTCGTGCAGCGTAGGAATAGAGGGTTGCGCGCCGGCGCGGGTGACTGACAGCGCGGCCGCCACCTGACCAAAACGAATCGCCTCGGCTTCGCTTTTGCCATGGGCCAGCGCTGCGGCAAAACCGCCGACGAACGTGTCGCCGGCAGCCGTGGTGTCCACCGCCTTGACGTTGGGCGCTGCCAGGTGCTCAAAACGGTTGCCATCGCTGAACAGCGCGCCCTGAGCGCCGAGGGTGATGATCACTTTAGCGGCGCCGGCCTTGATCAACTGCGCCGCGGCGAGCTTGGCGCTGTCCAGGGAGTCCACCGCCACGCCGCTCAGGGCGGTGGCTTCGCTCTCGTTGGGGATCAGGTAATCGATCGAGGCATACCACTGCGCCGGCAAAGGACCGCTGGCCGGGGCCGGATTGAGGATCACCGTCTTGCCCAGTTCACGCCCGCGCTTGAGCGCATACCCGACGGTCTCCAGCGGCACTTCAAGCTGACAGACGATTACGTCGGCGGCCTGCAATACCGCATCGGCCGCCTGCAACGAAGCGGGCGTCAGCTCACCGTTACTGCCGGCAACGATCACGATCGCGTTCTGGCTGCTGTCGTCCACCACAATCAACGCCACACCGCTGGAACCGTCGACACGGCTCACAGCCTGGCAATCGATGCCTTCGACCAGCAACGCATCGCGCAATTGGACGCCGTAGGCGTCAGAGCCGACGCAGCCGATCATCGCCACCTCAGCCCCCAGCCGCGCCGATGCGACGGCCTGGTTCGCACCCTTGCCACCGGGGACGGTGGAAAACGATTGGCCGATCAGGGTTTCACCGGCGCGGGGCAACCGGCTGGCGCGGGTGACCAGGTCCATGTTCAAGCTGCCTACTACCACTACTTTTGCTGGCATACATCAGTACTCATCAATTCGGTTCAGCGGTATTGGGCGAACACACCGGCAAGTGGCGCCGTCGACTCACGCAAGACAATACTCGGCGTCACGATGCGTTGATCGATCGGCAGTTGGGGGGTCGCAATTCGTCGCAGTAACAACTCGGCCGCCGTCTCGCCCAATTGCACGATCGACTGCCCGACCGTGGTCAGCGCCGGGTACACGTAGCGGCTCATTTGGATGTCATCGAAGCCGATCACCGACAATTCGCTCGGCACGCGGATGTTGCGCTCGGCTGCCGCACGCAACACGCCGAAACCGATCATGTCGTTACTGGCGAAAATCGCGCTCGGCGGGTTTTCCGCCAGCAACTTCACTGCCGCGGCATAACCGCCGGTGCTGGTGAAGTCGCTTTCCAGGGTGCGATTGGCGGCAACGTCGATACCCGCCTCGCGCAAAGCGCGGTGATACCCCGCCAGACGCATTTGTGCCACGCGGGTATGGCCGGGGCCGCCGATGCAGGCGATGTCCCGATGGCCCAGTTCAAGTAAATGCCGGGTCGCCAGGTAGGCGCCCTGCTCGTGATCTATACGCACCAGGTCGACATCAATACCGTCCAACGCCCGGTCGACAATCACCATGGGCGTGCGGACCGCGCTCAAGCCCGCGGCCAGGCCGCTGTCGTCGCCGCCCACCGAGGTCACGATCAAGCCATCGACGCGCTTCTCCAGCAACACTCGCAAATAGCTGCGTTGCTTTTCGGCGTTGTCGTCGGAGTTGCAGAGGATCACGCAATAGCCATTACGCTCGCAGTAATCCTCGATCCCCCGGGCCAGCTCGGCGAAATACGGGTTGAGGCTGTTGGGCACAAGCAGGCCGATGGTGGCGGTGGTCTTGGCCTTGAGCGAACGCGCCACGGCGCTGGGCACATAGTCCAGTTGCTTGATCGCCGCTTCCACCTTGAGGCGCACCGGCTCGCTGACCGGGCGCGTCTTGTTCACCACATGCGACACGGTGGTGTAGGAAATACCTGCAAGTGCTGCCACATCCTTAATCGTCGCCATGGTTCAGCCCCGCCGACTGGCGCGTTGACTGCGGTAGGTATCGAGGACCACGGCAATCACAATCACGGCCCCGGTGATGATGCGCTTGGTGGGTTCAGTGGCACCGATCTGCGCCAGGCCAGCCGCCAATACCGAAATAATCAACACACCGAAGAACGTACTGATCACCGAGCCGCGCCCGCCCATCAGGCTGGTGCCGCCGATCACCACGGCCGCGATCACTTGCAGTTCCAGGCCGGACCCGGCGTTCGGGTCTGCCGCCTCCAGGCGCGATATCTGGAACAGCGCCGCAACACCCGCCAGCAGGCCCATCAGGCTGAACACCAGGATCTTGTAAGGTTTGGGATTGATCCCGGCCAGACGCACGGCCTCTTCATTGGTACCGATACCGATCAAGTAACGGCCGAATACCGTGCGAGTCAACACCAGTTGGGCGACGACGATCACCAGCAAAGCGATGATGAATGAAGGCGAAATCCCGAAGGCGATCGGATTGGACAGCCAGGCAAAGGAGTCACCGATATAAGCCGTGCGCGAGCCGGTCATCTGGTACGCCACGCCGCGTGCCATTTCCAGTACGCCAAGGGACACGATAAACGACGGAATCCGCCAGGCCACGGTGATCGAGCCGGTGATGGTGCCGGCCAGCGCGGCGCAGCCCATGCCGAGCACGGCGGCCGGCAACACGCTCCAACCCCAGCCGAGAATCGCCACGCTGACCGCCGACGCCGCCAGGGCCAGGACCGAACCCACCGACAGGTCGATACCGCCGATGATCAGGATGAAGGTCATGCCCACCGCCAGCACCATCAGGTCCGGGATCTGGTTGGCCAGGGTGCTGAAGGTGTCGTAGGACAAGAAGTGATCGCTGAGCACCGAAAACAGCGCAATCATCGCCAGCAACGCACCCGCCAGCCCCAGGTAGGTGCCCAGGCCGTAAAAATTGCCGCCCGCTTTACCGGGGGAAGTTGTTGTTTTCATTGGGCATTCCTAAGCACTGTATCGTTGAGCAGCGCGTCACGTTTCTGATAGCCGGCGAAGGCGGCGGCAAGCAATTCATCCTGGGTCCAGCGGTCGCGCTCGAAGGTCTCGATCAACCGCCCGGCAGAGAGCACGCCGATGCGGTCACAGATCAACATCAGCTCGCGCAGGTCGCTGGACACCACCACCAGCGCTTTGCCCTGGCGGGTCAACTCGCCGAGCAAGGCGTAAATGTCGAACTTGGCCCCCACGTCGATGCCACGGGTCGGCTCATCGAACAGCATCACCGAGCAGTCGCGCTCCAGCCAGCGGCCAATCACGACTTTCTGCTGGTTACCGCCGGACAATTCGGACACCAACTGCGCCGGACTGGAACTGCGGATACGCATGGCGTCGATCTGACGCTTGGCCAGGGCGGTTTCGTCGCGACTATTTACCACACCGCCGCCAGAAATTTCCGGCATGTTGCCCAAGGCGATATTCGCGCTGATGGATTGCGTCAGCAGCAGGCCTTCGCCCTTGCGGTCTTCGGTGATCAGGGCGATGCCGTGGCCCACTGCGTCGACCGGCGAGCGAATGCTCACCACTTGGGCCGGCGACCCCAGGGCAATGGTGCCGCTGTCGGCCAGGTCGGCACCGAAGATCAGGCGCAGCAATTCCGTGCGGCCGGCGCCGATCAGGCCGGAGATGCCATAGATCTCGCCGGCACGCACTTCAAAGGAGACGTCGCGGACCTTGTCCGCACGGGTCAGCCCTTTCACCGTCAAGGCCGGGCCGCCGATGGTACGGGGCCCCAGGTCAATGTGCTCGCCCAGCTCGCGGCCGACCATCAAGGTCACCAGTTGCTCGCTGTTGTAATTGGCCATCGGCTCGACGCAGACCAGTTTGCCGTCACGCAGTACCGCAATGCGTTGGGCGACACGGGCCAACTCTTCGAGCCGGTGCGAAATATAAATGATCGCCACGCCCCGGGCCTGCAGGCGGGTGATTTGCTCAAACAGCATCTCGACTTCACGGGCGGTCAACATAGCCGTGGGCTCGTCGAGAATCAGCACATGGCAGTCGCCGATCAGGTTGCGGGCGATCTCGACCATTTGCTGATGGCCGATACCCAGGCTGCCGACCAGGGTGTCCGGGTCAATCGCATCCAGGCCGACCTGCGCCATCGCTTCGATCGCCGCGCTACGCAGCTGCTTGCGGCTGATCCAGCCACAGTGGCTGGGCAAGTTGTCCAGGAACAGGTTTTCGGCCACGGTCAGCGTCGGCAGCAGGTTGAGTTCCTGCATGACCATCCGCACGCCCAGCTCTTCGGCCTGGGTGCGACTGCCGGGGCGGTAGTCCTTACCGTTGAATTGCATGTGCCCGGCGGTCGGTGTGACCAGCCCGCCGATAATCTTCGACAAGGTACTTTTGCCTGCGCCGTTTTCACCGGTCAGCGCCAGCACTTCCCCGCGATTGAGCGTCAAGGTGATGTCGGACAGAACCGGCTGGGCATAAGTCTTACCGATACCGCTGACCGAGAGGACAGCGTTCGGGGCGGAAGATGACATAGGAAAATCTCCAGGCGTCCGCTCAGGGTGAGCGGACGCTGTTGGGTGCAGCCGGGATTACTTCTTGAGGACGAGTTCGACCGGGGTTTCGATCACGCCGTCTTGAGCGTCGACCTTCTCACCCTTGACCAGCTTGAGCGCGTTCTGGATACCGAACACGGCCTGCTGTGCGGCAGCCTGGTCGGCGGTCGCCAGGACACGGCCGTCCTGCAGCATCGGCTTGATCGCGGCGATGTTGTCGTAGCCTACGACCAGAACCTTGCCGGCCTTGCCTGCCGCACGCACGGCCGAGACGGCGCCCAGGGCCATGTTGTCGTTACCGGCCAACAGCGCCTTGAGGTCGGGGTATTCGCTCAGCATCGCAGAGGCGACCTTCTGGCCCTGGTCGATTTCCCAGTTGCCCGATTGGGTGGAGACGATCTTCATGCCGGCCGCGTCCATCGCATCCTTGTAGCCTGCGGTGCGCTGCTGCGCGTTGGTAGTGGTCGGTACGCCTTCGATGATGCCGACCTTGTCACCCGCGGCCAGTTGCTTGGCCAGGTAATCACCCACCAGCTTGGAGCCTTTGCGGTTGTCCGGGCCGACGAAGGGAATATCGAGGTTTTTGCTTTTCAGCACGCCCGGGTCCAGGCGGTTATCGATGTTGACGACCTTGATGCCGGCATCGGAGGCTTTTTTCAGCACGGTGACCAGTGCCTTGGAGTCAGCCGGTGCGATGACGATGGCGTTCACTTTGGCGAGGATCATCTGGTTGACGATATCGATCTGCGCGCTGGTATCGGTTTCGTTCTTGATACCGTTGGTGATCATGTCGAAATCAGCGGCGTGGGACTTCTGGTAGTCCTTCGCGCCCTCTTGCATGGTGACGAAGAATTCATTGGCAAGGGATTTCATCACCAGGCCGACCTTGGGTTTGGCGGCGGTGTCGGCGGCGAATGCAGAAGAGAGAGGCAGAGCAGCAGATGCGGCGGCAAGCACAGCGACAGCAAGAAGACGTCCAGCGAATGGCAGCTTCATGGGTTCACTCCGATCTTATGATTATTGGGAGCAACGCTTGCACCGAAGAACACTTCGGCAGCCCACCCACCCGGGCGACTGATACGAGCTTTCAAGACGTTCAGGGCGTACCCGCGAAACATCTCGCAAACGTTTGCGTTAAACAAACTATGAGAACCTTGCCAGGATTTGTCAACGGAAGAAAACCGCCCTCCACCCAAGCCCTCTAGCGCCTGCGTTCCAGCCTGTCTCGCGGGGTTATTAAACATCACCGTCGCCGGATCGTTCTCTAAAACGACAGGCAGTGCCGCCGATGTCATACGCCTCCGGCGACTATCCCGTCATTATCTTCGGACAACCGAACGCAACACCCACGCTTTGTTCGGAAAGCCGGACAAGTGCATGGACAAACCTTCTTAAAGATAAATTTAATTTGTTTTAAATCAATACTTTAGATAATAAACACGGAGGCGTTCAGGCTGGTACAAATCCTGCTCCCTTCCTGCACCTCGAGGCGTTCAGAACCGCCCGAGCGCTCTAGATGAACTTGCTACCGCACTCATCAAAAACCAGAGAGAAAAATAATGAAATCTGCACTGAAGACCTTTGTTCCGGGCGCACTCGCCCTCCTGCTGCTGTTCCCCGTTGCCGCTCAGGCAAAAGAAGTCGAAACCAAAGCCAAACTCTCCAACGTGGTGATCCTCGCCACCGGCGGCACCATTGCCGGCGCCGGCGCCAGCACCGCTAACAGCGCCACCTACCAGGCAGCCAAAGTCGGCATCGAGCAATTGATCGCCGGTGTTCCCGAGCTTAGCCAGATCGCCAATGTGCGCGGCGAGCAAGTCATGCAAATTGCCTCCGAAAGCATCAATAACGAAAACCTGCTGCAATTGGGTCGCCGCGTCGCCGAACTGGCTGACAGCAAGGACGTCGACGGCATCGTGATCACCCACGGCACCGATACCCTGGAAGAAACCGCTTACTTCCTGAACCTGGTGGAAAAAACCGACAAACCCATCATTGTTGTCGGCTCGATGCGCCCAGGTACCGCCATGTCGGCAGACGGCATGCTCAACCTGTACAACGCCGTCGCCGTCGCCGGCAGCAAGGATGCCCGCGGCAAGGGCGTGCTGGTGACCATGAACGACGAGATCCAGTCGGGTCGCGACGTGAGCAAGATGGTCAACATCAAGACCGAAGCGTTCAAGAGCCCATGGGGCCCGTTGGGCATGGTGGTTGAAGGCAAATCCTACTGGTTCCGCCTGCCGGCCAAGCGTCACACCATGGACTCCGAGTTCGACATCAAGACCATCAAGAGCCTGCCCGACGTCGAAATTGCCTACGGCTACGGCAACGTAAGCGACACTGCCGCCAAAGCCCTGGCCCAGGCCGGCGCCAAAGCCATCATCTTTGCAGGCACCGGCAACGGTTCGGTGTCCTCCAAGGTCGTCCCGGCCCTGCAGGAACTGCGCAAGCAAGGCGTGCAGATCATTCGCTCGTCCCACGTGAATGCCGGCGGTTTCGTGCTGCGCAACGCCGAACAGCCTGACGACAAGTACGACTGGGTGGCTGCCCACGACCTGAACCCACAGAAAGCGCGGATTCTGGCAATGGTTGGCCTGACCAAGACCCAGGACAGCAAAGAGCTGCAACGGATGTTCTGGGAATACTGATTCCTGGTAACACCTGTGCAGGGGCGGATTCGCCCGCCCCTGCTTCCCCGCAAAACCCTCGCTACATATCTCCCCGCCCTACATCAATTCGCTTGAATCACTGTCAGACGAGCTTGTTGAATTTTAAGCAGTTGCGAAATCGCCTACAGTTAAATACTGTATGCACGTACAGCTTACTAAGGAATACTCCGTGGCAAAGTCCTCTTCCGCAGCGCCAACCCCGCCTGATGCTTACGAACGCCTGGCCCTTCGTGTGCAAAAGATCATCAATTCGACCAACGCCCAGAAAGCCAAGGCAGCCTTGATCTTCCGCCTGCCGGATGAACCGGAGGACGAATGGCAACGTCTGCTGGAGGAAATTGCGGAGAACGACAACGTCACACTCGCCTACCGGGACGACGGTGGCGTGCAGATTTTCTGGGTTGTGCCGAAGGAAGATTGATTCAATGAGTGTCCGTTTTACTGCTGTGTTTTTGTGTCTGTTTTTTGCCATCGCCGCCCACGCCCAAGCGCCCCGAACGTTCAGCGAAGCCAAGAAAATCGCCTGGAAACTCTACGCACCACAATCCACCGAGTTCTATTGCGGCTGCAAATACACGGGCAACCGCGTAGACCTGAAAGCCTGCGGCTACATCCCACGCAAAAACGCCAGCCGCGCCGCGCGCATCGAGTGGGAACATATCGTGCCGGCCTGGCAGATCGGGCATCAGCGCCAGTGCTGGCAGAATGGCGGGCGCAAGAACTGTACGCGGTATGACGATGTGTTCAAACGCGCCGAAGCCGACCTGCACAACCTCGTGCCGAGCATCGGCGAGGTCAATGGCGACCGGAACAACTTCAGTTTTGGCTGGCTGCCGGTGCAAAGCGGGCAGTACGGTTCATGCCTGACCCAGGTCGACTTCAAGGCCAAGAAGGTGATGCCGCGTCCGTCCATTCGCGGGATGATCGCACGGACGTATTTTTACATGAGTAAACAATACGGCTTGCGCCTGTCGAAACAGGATCGCCAACTGTACGAAGCCTGGAACAAGACCTATCCGGTGCAGACCTGGGAGCGCCAACGCAATCAGACGGTAGCCTGCGTGATGGGGCGCGGCAACGAGTTCGTCGGCTCGGTGAATCTGAAAGCCTGCAACTGAAACCGAGCGGGAAAAATCGGTATTTTCCCGCCCAATCGGCCGGTTACTGCGCGACCTTGTGTTCGATGATCTGCGACTCGGTGTCGTTTTTCTTGGCACGGGCAAGTTTTTCCGTCAGCAAGGCCTGCTTGGCTTCAGCCTCGGCCCTGGTTTGGAATGGCCCCAACAGCACCACATCCTTGCCGTCTTCCTTCACGATATAAAAATTGAAACCATGCTCCAGCAACCAGGCGGTCAGGTCGGTGATCGCCTGCAGCTTGTGATCCGGCGGACCCACGCGCAGGTCCCACTCCTGAGCGGCAATCGCACCGGTTTGCGGCTGGCTTTCAGTCACGGCGGGCTTGGCCCTGGGCTCTTCGACACGCTTGCCTTCACCGCAACCGGCCAATGCCAACACCGCCATTGCCATCGCTACTTTACGCACTGCCCTGCTCCTTTAAGGATAAAGAGGCAACTTTATCATCCACTGTCTATTCTGGCCGTCATAAACGTTGGGTTAAACAATGCGAATCATGTATCGCAGACCTGTATGATGACGCCATGGGAATTAATGTCGCCTCTATGCGTCCTAAAAGAGGCAGTCACAGGGAAGCGCTTAGCAGTAAGCTACACACATCCGACACCTGCCCTGTCTGAAACATGTGTCCTTAAAAGTAATCAAGGAGAAGTCCATGCTGATACTCACCCGTAAAGTTGGTGAAAGCATAAACATCGGTGATGACATTACGATCACCATCCTGGGCGTCAGCGGCCAGCAAGTACGAATCGGCATCAATGCACCGAAGGATGTTGCCGTGCATCGCGAGGAAATCTACCAGCGCATCCAGGCCGGCCTGACGGCGCCGGACAAAAACCAGACGCCTTGAAGCGCCTTCAGTAGCCAGCCTTTTCGTTCACGGTCACGGCTGGCGAAAACCCTATTGGCCTGCTCGCGTTCTTTTCGCGTTCAGCGTATCCGGCCCTTTCATCGTCGCTAAAAAGATGAAACTGTCATTACGCCCGGAACTTGTTACATGATTTGCAGCCGAACCTCGTGAGAACCTCTTCCGCCATACGAGTGCACTCAGGAGCACGTCGATGAGGCCTAGCACGAAGCGACCTTTTGCCGCCCGTTCCTGGATGATCGCCCTGTTCATCGGGCTCGTCTTTGCAGGATTGGAATGCGGCTTGAGGTTCGAAATCAAAGATATCTACGTCACCGATGTGCCGTCATGGCTGGACTTGACGCTGTTGCTCGGCGGCTACCTTTTTGTGTTCTGCCTCAAGCCGATCCAGAAAACCGTCCAGCGCAAAATGTGCCAGCGCGCAGCTCCCGGCGAACACCGGAGAACTACCCACTGACGGCTGATGCCTGGCTATCAGATCGCCGGTATTTACAGCCCTGCAGCAGCACCTATGCTTGGCCTTGCACGGTCGGCTGAAAGGCGTTGAAGCAGATGGACACCCTGAGCAAATCCCAAATCGAATCTGCACTGGCATCGCGCTTGCCCAGCTATAAGGTCGTCTGCACATTACATGCTGACGGCACCCTCTCAGCCATTCTCAGCGGCCCGAACACCGACCACTTCGCAATCACCGGCATCGTGCGCGCACACTATCGCGGCGAAGAAGCGATTGCCCGACTTGCCAATGAGATACTCAGAGAGATGGTGCTGTCGCGCCAGGGCGTGAAAAATTATCCTTTGCACACGCCCGGCGCCCCAGGCACGTGTGAAGAAGGCCACGGCCGATAGAACGCGCGCCCTTTCCCTCTCACTCCATTCGGCGCTCGACGCGCAGCAGGCCTTCAGCGTCGCGCCGCACCTGAAACTGCTCATACCCGTCGATCCAGGCATGCGCAGTCACCATGGGTGTCAGGTGCGTCGAGGTCACGACCATCACATCCGCGCCCGCCGCCTCCCCCGCTCGGATCCCCACCGTCGCATCTTCGAATACCAGGCAGTCCTGGGCCGCGACACCCAGACGCTGCGCACCCAGCCTATAGCAGGCGGGATCCGGCTTGCCGTTGGCGACATCCTCGGCCGTCACCCACACCGCCGGCGGACTGATGCCCGCCGCCTGTAGGCGCCGTAGCGCCAACTCCCTGGGGGCGGACGTCACCAACGCCCATTGATCGCTGGGCACATCATTCAAGAACGCAACAGCACCGGGAATCGCCACCACACCCTCGACATCATTCAGCTCGGCCTCGGTGATCCATTGCGCCTCAGCCTCAGGATCGACCCCAGGCAACGCCTGACGCCTGATCGTATCGATCGCCCGCGCGCCATGAATGGTGGTCAGGAACGCCGCCACATCCAGGCCATGACGTTCAGCCCAGATACTCCACACCCGTTCGGCAGCCGCAATGGAGTTAAGCAAGGTGCCATCCATATCGAACAGGAAGGCGCGATAACGCTGGGCAAATACGGCTGAACCGGGGATGGACACGGTGTGGCTTCCTCGCAGGCGACGACAAAAATAGACTCGAGGCAATCTACGGATCACCTCGACGCTTGTAAACGCCAACAGCGCTCACGCGACGCATCCCCGGCGCTACAGCGGCAGAGCCCAGGGCGGGGCGACGTGTTTCGAGTGGTTTTTTCCAAGGCGGGAGAATTGTTGCTGCAGACCGACAAACCGTGGGGGGGGGGGTGATCGCCTTGTGTCGGCCCGGCGTGAAGATTCTCATTCAGCCACTACACTCAACAAAGCAACCGCACGTTCTGTGCATCGTTCAGGGCAAGATTGCCGACAAAGAGGCTAGCCACTATGTACGCCGGACAAACGCATATGGAAACGTTCAATGGCGAAATTCTCGGCCAGATGTTCGTCCAGATCATCTGTCTGCTAGCGGTGGCTCAGCTTTTCTTCTGATCGCCCGCTTCACCGTCCGCCGCGAACGGGGCGTGGCAAAACGACGCCCAAATTTCAGACAACAAAAAAGGGCTCACCTTTCGGTGAGCCCTTCCAGACCGCCCAGCAGAGCGGATTTTGTTTGGTAGGCGCGATTGGACTCGAACCAACGACCCCCACCATGTCAAGGTGGTGCTCTAACCAACTGAGCTACGTGCCTGCTGTGAGGCGGCATTCTACGGAATTCCGGAGGGCTGTCAACATCTTTTTTGCAGCTAACCCTATGAATATGCGAATTTTTTATTTTCGGCCCGTACACCCGTATTTTTCGGGCGGCTGGCAGGCGATTTTCAACTCAGGTAGGATCGGGGCACTCGTAAAAAATATAAAACAGAGGTTCCAGGATGGCGAACACCCCCTACCCCCAGTCGTATTACGCCGCGTCGGCGAATGCGGCTCCGCCTCGCCCAGTGCTGCAAGGTGAAGTCGAAACCGATGTGTGCGTGATCGGTGCTGGCTACACCGGGCTCTCCAGCGCGCTGTTTCTGCTGGAGAACGGTTTTCGCGTGACAGTCCTGGAGGCGGCCAAGGTAGGGTTTGGCGCGTCTGGCCGCAACGGCGGGCAGATCGTCAACAGCTACAGCCGCGATATCGATGTGATCGAGCGCAGCGTCGGGCCGAAGCAGGCGCAGTTGCTGGGACAGATGGCGTTCGAGGGCGGCAGGATCATTCGTGAGCGGATCGCCAAGTACCAGATTCAGTGCGATCTGAAGGACGGTGGAGTATTCGCCGCGCTGAACAGCAAGCACATGGGTCACCTGGAGTCGCAGAAGCGCTTGTGGGAGCGTTATGGCCATACGCAGCTGGAGTTGCTGGACGAGCGGCGCATCCGCGAGGTGGTGGCCTGTGACAATTACGTCGGCGGCCTGCTGGACATGAGCGGCGGACATATCCACCCGCTCAACCTGGCGCTGGGCGAAGCAGCAGCCGTAGAGTCCCTCGGCGGCACGATTTATGAGCAGTCAGCCGCATTGCGCATCGAGCGCGGCGCCACCCCAGTAGTACACACCGCCGAGGGCAAGGTCAGGGCGAAGTTCATCATCGTCGCCGGCAATGCCTACCTGGGGAACCTGGTGCCGGAATTGGCGGCCAAATCGATGCCGTGCGGCACGCAG